>NZ_CP097384.1:0-4800000 GCF_024584705.1 Blastopirellula sp. J2-11 | reverse complement strand
ACTTCCCGAATCGCAGCTTCTACGACTCGAATATTGAAACCGCCATCGGCAACACCAATTTCCCCGTGTTCGGCTGTCCCTCTTCGGCGCTGGAGCAAGAGTTCAGCAGCCAGACTCCCAAGACCATGGTCGCCGACTATATCGGCATTGCCGGCCATGTCGACGGCTACGGCGGCGTTACTGCGGTGAATGACACAAGCGATACCGCCTTTGGCGTGAGCGCGACCAACGGCGTGCTCGCCAAGCAGTCGAAAAACACCTTTGCGTCGATCACCGACGGCAGCAGCAATACGATTGTGGTCAGCGAAATCGGCGACTGGGTTTACGTCTCTGGCGGAACGCGTAAAGACGTTCGCTCTGGCACGACGCACGGTTTTGCGGCTGGTTACCAACGAAATACCGGTTCACGTCGCGTTCATAACTGCGTCACCTTGCGACACATCATTAACCCCGGCCCCGCGATCGAATACACCACGGATAGCTCGGACGGCGTCAGCGAACTCGGATACAACAGTCCCCTGCGATCCGCTCATCCAGGCGGCGTCATGGTTCTTGTTGGCGACGCGTCGGTCCGATTTCTTACGGAATCGGTTGACACGGGTTCGATGGCGCGACTTGCCAACCGTCAGGATGGCTTGGTCGTTTCGCAGTACTAATCGCGTCTGTGCGACTTGAAGTGAAGTCGGCTGGGGCTCTTACCTCCTTGGAGATAAGCGCCCCCAGTCCTCCTTCAAGACAAGTCATAGGCTTTCCATCTCTTGAGTAATCATTCCAAAACATAGAGAGGCGCGCCCGATGAAGACGCACGAAATAGTGTGGGTGGGTTTGGTCGCAGTGTTGATCGGAACGCTCGGCTGCACCGCCGAACGCAGGTTTCCCGATCGAATTGAAGTGACGGGAAAGGTCACTATCGGCGGCGAGCCGCTCCCCAACGGCTCGATTTCCTTCCGTTCCGATCAAGACATCGCCGACGGCATGGTCGCCTCGGCCGATATCAAAGATGGTCAATACGCCGCGAAGGTCCCTGCCGGAGAGAAGAAGGTGGTGATCCACTCGGTCATCCAAACTTCCGATCCGGCTCACGAATTTATGGACTTGATCCCGGTCCAATACAACAAAAAGAGCACGCTGACCGCCGACGTGAGTCGCGAAAATACCGAGTTCGATTTTCACCTGACGAAGTAGTTGGCTGGCCCCCCGGCTCTCCGTCAGATCTGAAGGAGCGAGCCATTCATGGATGGCTAGGCAACCCGCCAGTTGGGGGCAGACTGGCAGGGCCCTGGCTGAATGGTCGGACAGTTTGGAAGCGAGCGCCGTCGCAAAATCGTCAGTGGATCCGGGTTTGGCTCTTGAGCATCGCGAGCAGATTGTCAAAACGTCGTTGCCGCGTCTCAGGCTTTTTGGCCGTTTGCAATTGATAGGCGATCGCGAATAGATTGGCTTTGTTCAACGTCGCGAAAAACGCTTTCGCGCTTGGATCGGTGCGGACGGCGGCGACGAAATCGGCCGGGACGACCACTTCGCTGGACGGCGCGTAAGCGGCGTCCCAACGCCCATCGGCTTGGGCCGCACGAACATGCGCCAGGCCCGGCTCTTGCATCCTGTTTTCCGCAAGCAGCCGTTCGACATGCTCGCGATTGCGCTGCGACCAATTGCTCTTCGGCCGCCGCGGCGTAAATCGTTGCAGGTAAGAAATGTCATCCAACGATTTCTTCACGCCGTCGATCCAACCCCAGCACAGCGCCTCAATCACCGCTTCTTGCCAGGTGATCGATTGAAGACCAGACGCCTTCTTATGGATTTTGAGCCACAATTCCGTTTCCGTCGCATGATGGACCGCGAGCCAAGCGTTGAACTTTTTAGGCGTTGGAAAGGCACGCGTCCGCGCTGCGCTCGGCTCGGGCATGGGTTGGTCTCTCTCTGTCGAAGTCCTGTAGGCTGAGTGAAGCAAAACCGAATAACGTATTCTACTTTTAAGTTGCGTTAGGTGCGTCGCGACGCACCAAGAACCTGCGAATCGGCGACCATTCAATGAGCGTGCAAACGCAATCCGTGGGCGTCGATTGCGTTGCCACGCTGGGTTTGATTTCGTCGCTTTCGGCAACTCCCGGTGCGTCTTGACGCACCCTGCACGTAGGACGTTTGGGGCGCTCTGGCGCGGCGGATTTTTTCCGATGACAAAGCGCACAGATACGTGGTCGTTTGCCGCGTCGCGATTGAAGAAAGGGATGACGCTGGCGCAAAGAGGCCGGCGTCATTCAGTCGCTAGTCGATTAGTACTCTCCGATTACCTCTCCGTCGGAAATTCCGGCGAGTCGTTCGATCGTGCTGTTGATCGTCCCATCAACGCTATGCTCGATGTTTTCGCTGAAGAAGCGAACGCTGCCGTCGGCGAGTGCGAACTGGGCGCCGCCTGGGTGCTGACTGCTATACCCTTGTCGTTCGGAGACCGAACTGGAAATGTAAGCCGGATTGATCGGGACTCGCAAAGAGCCGAAGATTGCAACTAGTCCTTGGTTTCCGCTTCCCTGTTCAGGGCCCGTCGCATTGAAGTCTCGAGCGGCGTAGAGCGAGCCTGCGTACGAAGGGTCGGGGGCGGACGACGCAAATTGATACGATTTTTCGCCCAGCATGAAGGTGTTGCTGGCGCCGTCGGTGATGTCGCGGAACGACGACTCGCTATCGCGCCAAAACAATCCCGTGCCGCCAGACAAACCATCGAGGTTATTGGTGGCCCGAGCTTGTTTCGTGTTGTAATTGTTGTTGTTCACTACGTAGTTGCTGACCGGCATGAGATTGTCTCCGCCGGCTGCAATGGCATGCCCTACATTTTCGTTCAGTACGGGGCCGGTATCGGAAGGACAACGAAACGCTGCCTGAGTTTGTTGGGCTGCGGCCAAGACCGTGGCGTCCGCCAGCGCCGTGGAGGCGTCTCGTTCGTCGGCGTTTAACAAGTTGGCCAGCGCCGTTTGTTCGATATACGGCAACACGAACGTGGACCAGCTCCAATGTCCTTCATTATCGATCGAAGCTCGGCCGGTGCTGCGAATGTCGGCGTAGCCCTGAGGAAACTTGCCATGCGCGTCATGATGAAGGTGCATCGCTATTCCCAGCTGTTTCAGATTGTTCGTGCATTGCATCCGCCGCGCCGCTTCGCGGGCTTGCTGGACGGCCGGCAGTAACAGCGCGATCAGAACGCCGATAATGGCGATCACCACCAGTAATTCAACGAGCGTAAAACCGGATCGAGAACGAGTATTCATTTCTACTTCCTTTCCTACGAAGAGATCCCCGCGGCAAGTTGCTGAGAGACTTCAATAATCAACGCGATCCGCTCTGACTAGCAATGATGGATACTCGTTAGAAGAGCGAGACGCGAAAACAGATAAGGGACGAATGAGATAGCAAGCTTTAACGAGAGGTGAGCTCGAAATCGAACGCATTGCTGCCGGCGACCACCTCTCGCTTCAACTCGGATCGAGTATTGTATTTGCGCGGAATTTTTTCGACTTGCGCCGAGTTGTTTCGCTCGATGGACGGATCGGAATGATTGCCGCTAGCCACGATACTCTCGATGACCACTTTGTGCTGGCCGAGAACCGCTCCGTCGAAATCGCCTGTGTATTTCAACCGGTAGAAACCGGCTTCGTCGGTTGCCCCGAAGGAGGAGCGCCCCCTTTCGGGAACAAACGTCAACAAGGCGTCAGCAAGCGGTTTTCCGTCGAGAGTGACCGTTCCAGTCACTTCGCCAAGATCCGGTCGATCCGATCTCGCCGCACACCCTGACTGCAGAAACAGGGCCAATGCTGTGAAGCAAATCAGCGGGAAGAAAGCGGCGCTACGAACCGCTTTCACGCCCAACAGATTCCAAAAGAGATGGCATACTTTGGCGTGCATCAGTATCCTCAATTTTCTTGTGAATGATTGCTCATGATAGCAGGTGAAAAACTAGAGTCAAACAAGACTTGCAGTGTTGTAGTATGTGTCGCGACACACCAAGAACCTGTTCGTCTGCGACCATCCAATGAGCGTAACGACGCAATCCGTGGGCGCCGTTTGCGTTGCCACGCTAGGTTCGATTTTGTAGCTCTTGGCAACGCCCGGTGCGTCTTGACGCACTCTACGAGTAGGACGTTTTGGGCGCTCTGGCGCGTCGGATTTTGTCCGTTGACAAAGCGCACGGATTCGTGGTCGATTGCCGAGCGGCGCACCGTAAATCGGCGTAGCTCGTCACGCGGAAGGAGGCTTCTCGGCTCTTTGAAAATTCGCGTTTCTGGACCCATGTGCTAATGACTAGCGGCCCGCTTTTATTTGTCGTCGAGGGCTGGCGTTATATTACCCAGACTGCCATTTCGGCTGCTCGGTGCGCCGAAAAAAATTGCCGCGGTCCAGTCCACATTGTGAAACTAATCACAAAGTCAAAGTCCTGAATGTCAAAAGAAGCACGAATCAACGTTGGGGCGATTGGGTATTGGGCAGAATGGCCTCATTTACCCTCGCTAGCTCGGCTTGAGCTACGAAAAAAACGTCGCGGTCCAGTCCGGTCCTGTCCGATTGGCGGGTCAGGCGGGGTCTTCAAATTACCCAGACTAACAGCCGTGCAAACTAGATGAATCGATAAAAAAATCACGGCGGTCCGGTCCGACCACATTCGCTCGGCTTGCCCACAGGCGATTGCTTATAGAAGTTGCGCTATTTCCAAGGTTGGCCCCGATAGCGGAGCGATCCGGGCTAACCGTGAGTGAGCGCAGCCCGCTTAGGCGAAAAACTGGACCGCGTTTTGGAAGATCTTGAGGCCGTCGCCGACTTCGCCGGCTTCGCCGCGGGTCCAGCGGGGGTGATGCGTGGGGTCGAGATGACGTTCGGGGTGCGGCATCAGGCCGAAGACGCGGCCGGTTTCGTCGCAAGCGCCGGCGACGCCTAGTTGGGCGCCGTTGGGACAATCGGGGTAAGCCGCTTCACCGCCTGAGGCGTTGGTGTAGCGAAGCGAAAGTTGGCCCGACTGATCAAGCGATTTGAGCGTTTCGGCGCAGCGAGCGACGAAGCGTCCTTCGGCGTGGGCGACCGGCAGATACATTTTTTCGATCTCTTTGAGGAAGACGCATTTGTCGCCGTTGGTTTTCAAGTGAACCCAGCGATCGATGAACCGTTGCGACTCGTTCCAGGCCAAGGTCGCCGGCGCGTGACCGTCGGCGGCGTCGGGGAGCAGGATGCCCGATTTGAGGAGGATTTGAAAGCCGTTGCAGATGCCTAGCACCAGCTTGCCGGCATCGACAAATTCACGCAGCACTTCGTCGAGATGATGACGAATCAGGCTGCCGACGATTCGACCGGCGGCGATGTCGTCGCCATAGCTGAAGCCGCCGGGCAGGCAGAGGATTTGGAAGCCCTCGGCCAGCTGCGGCTGATCGAGCAGGCGATTGAGATGGACGCGCTCGGCGGCGCCGCCGGCCGCTTCAAACGCGAACGCGGTTTCGCGGTCGCAATTGGTGCCTGGGGCTCGCAGGATCAACGCCTTGGGAGTCGCCATCGTCGGGTACTTTTTCTTGAAAGGTGCTGCAAACAGAAATAAGGAAAGGAGATCGCTTACCAGTCGAGCGGCGAGAGCCAAGCTTGTTTCAGTTCGTCCAGCGAGGCCGAAACGAGCTTCGTCTTTTTGAGCGAGATCGTCAGTTTCGGCTTTTCGATCACCATGCCGATCGCCGCGTGCGGAATGCCGGCCAACAGCGATTGGAACTGCTTTTCGTTCTCGGCCGGAACTTCGACCAAAAATCGCGTATTCGATTCGCTAAACAGCAAGCTGACTGCATGTTGGGCCGCTTCGTCATGTGGCATGTTGTCGAGGGTGAGCTCGGCGCCAAGTCCGCCAGCAAAAGCCATTTCGGCCGCCGCGACGGCCAAACCGCCTTCGGAGAGATCATGACACGAGCGAACCAAACCACCATGAATCGCTTTATGCAGCGAAGCGAAGGTGCTTTTGGCGATGGCCGGATTGACCTTCGGCGCGGCGCCATCTTTTTGATCGTGAATCAACGACCAGTGCGAACCGCCCAGTTCGTTGAACGTTTTGCCGACGACATACAGTTTGCTGCCGGTCTTTTTCAGATCCATCGTCACGCAGCGGCGGACGTCGTCGACCTGACCCAAGGCGCTGATCAGCAGCGACGGGGGAATCGAGATCGTCTGCTTTTCGCCGGTGTCGTTGAAGTAGCTGAACTCGTTGTTCAAGCTATCTTTGCCGCTGATAAACGGCGTGCCCAATGCGATCGCCATGTCATAACACGCGATCGCCGAGCGAACGAGCGAGCCGAGCGTTTCAGGGCGATCGGTATAGCCCCAGCAGAAGTTGTCGAGGATCGCGATCTGCGAAGGATCGGCGCCGACGGCGACGCAGTTGCGCATCGCTTCGTCAATCGCGCTGGTCGCCATGTCGTAGGTGTCAAAATCGCCGTAACGTGGGTTCATGCCGCACGAGACGACCACGCCGCGATGCGAAGTCAGCACCGGGCGAACCACCGCCGCGTCGCCGGGCCCGTCATTTTGAACGCCGACCAGCGGCTTGATGACGCTCCCCCCTTGCACTTCGTGATCGTACTGGCGAATGATCCAATGCTTGCTGGCGACATTGAGCGAACCAAGGATCTGTTTCAAATCGCCGGCGAAATCGCACGATTTGACCGCCGGAAGTTTCAGCGGCTTGACCGGCAGCGGCTGGTAAGTCGCTTCACGCACGATCGGCGGGCGGCCATCGTGCAGGAACTTCATGTCGAGGTCGCCGACCGCTTCTTGGTAGTAGAACAGCTTCAAGCGACCGGTCGGCGCGAACCGGCCGATGATCGTCGCTTCGACCCCTTCGCTCGAGCAAAGCTCTTCCAGCTCGTCCCATTTGTGATCGGGCACGGCCAGCACCATCCGCTCTTGCGCTTCGCTGATCCAGATTTCGGTGTACGACAGACCGTCGTATTTCAGCGGCGCTCGATCGAGCCAAACGTCGGCGCCAATCTTCTCGCCCATCTCGCCTACGGCGCTCGAGAAGCCGCCGGCGCCGCAGTCGGTGACTGCGTTGAAGAGGCCGCGATCGCGGGCTTCCAGCAGAACGTCAAGCACCATCTTTTCGGTGATGGCGTTACCGATCTGGACGGCGCCGCCCGAGAGCGATTCGCTCTCGCTGGTCAGTTCGGCCGAGCTAAACGTCGCGCCATGGATGCCGTCGCGACCAGTTCGTCCGCCGAGCGCGACGATCAAGTCGTTGGGCTTCACTTCTTTGAAAGAGTGCTGCTGTGGGATCAGGCCGACATTGCCGCAGTAGACGAGCGGGTTGCCCAGGTAACGTTCGTCAAAGTAGACGGCGCCGTTGACCGTGGGGATGCCCATGCGGTTGCCGTAATCACGGACGCCGCTGACGACGCCGTTCATCACGCGGCGCGGATGCAACACGCCGGGGGGAAGCGTTTCGGGATCGACATCGGGCGGAGCGAAACAGAAGACGTCGGTATTGCAGATCGGCTTGGCGCCCATGCCGGTTCCCATCGGGTCGCGGACGACGCCGCCGATGCCGGTGTTGGCGCCGCCGTAAGGTTCCAGCGCCGACGGATGGTTGTGGGTTTCGACCTTGAAGACGATGTTGTGCTCGTCATCAAAGCGGACGATGCCGGCGTTGTCTTGGAAAACGCTGACGCACCAATCTTTGTCACCCAGGCTTTTGCGGATCTCCTGCGTCGCCGCGAAGATCGTCTCTTTCAGCATGTTGTTGAATTTGCGTTCGCCTTTTTCATCTTTGTAGGCGATGCGGCCGGCGAGCGTTTTGTGGCTGCAGTGCTCGCTCCAAGTTTGGGCGACCGATTCCAGCTCGATGTCGGTCGGATCGCGTCCCAGCTCGTTGAAATAGTTTTGAATGGTTTGCATTTCGACCAGCGTCAGATAAAGCTGGCCCTCTTTGCTGAGCTTGGTCAGACCGGCGTCATCCAGCTTGCGAATCGGCGTGGTCGCCAGCGCGAATTCGTACGGCTTGCCGAACGACAGTTGCTCGAATGGAATCGGGCCGATGATGACCTGCTCGATCGCGTCGTTCGCCAACAGTTTGTTGCACAGCTTGTCGAACAACGGTTGCGGCAACTGCGGCAGCCAGTATTTGCGGAACGTGCGGACCGCGGCGGCCGATTGACCAAAGTCGGCGATCGCCGTCATCGTACTTTGCGCAACCGGATCCATCACGCCGGGCTTCGGCAAGACGTAGACCAATTGCGACAAACCGGACGCCGGCGGTTTCGACAGCGAGTCGGCGCCTGCCTGGTCGACTTTCGCCTGTTCGACGACGGTGTCGCAGAGCAGTTGATCCGACAACAGCTCGACATGGTCGCGGTTGAAGTCGGCCTGAATCAGAAAACCGCGCGACGTAGCGACCTGCAGATCGGACGCAAGGCCCAGATCGGCCGCGGCGGCGATTAGCGAATCAGCGGCAGCGTCGCGCTCGGCAGCGGACGGATATATGTCAATTTCCCACAGCGTCACGGCGATTTTTTCCGTCGTTTAGGAGTTTTTCGAGCTTGGCGTCGTTCTCTGCTTCGAGAGCTTCACGCAAAGCCGCCAGCACTTTCTCAAACTTGTCGAGCGCCTTCAAGACGTGGCCCCGATTCGAAGTAAATATCTGTCGCCACAATGCGGCGTCGCCGCTGGCGATCCGCGTCGTATCGGCCCAGCCGGTCGAAGTCAGCGGCAACCACTTCTCAGGAGTGGTCGCCGCGACCGCTGCGGCCGCCCAGTGAGGCAAATGGCTGGTGAAGGCCAGCGCCTCGTCATGTTCTTTCGGTTTCATCCAGACGACGGTCGCCCCCAGTGCAGTCCACAAATCTTCGATCGCTTCCGCTGCCGCTGCATTCGTACGCCGCGTCGGCGTCAGTACGACGGTGCGATCGACAAACAGGCAAGCGTCGGCATGTTTGGGGCCTGCTTTTGCGCCACCCGCCAATGGATGGCCGCCGACAAAGCGTGCGTTGGTCAATCCTTGATCGAGCGCCGCCGTGATTTCATTTTTCGTACTGCCGGCGTCGGTCACAATCGTACCGACCGGGCAGTGCCGATCGATCTCGTGCACCAAGCCCACAATCTTGTCGACCGGAGCACAAACGATCACCAGGTCGGCCTGTTTGACGCCGTCGGCGATATCGGTGGTCGCTCGGTCAATCGCGCCGACTCGTTGGGCGTCGACCAGGCTCTCTTTGTTTCTCCCAACCCCGATAATCGACTTCGCCAAACCACGGGCTCGCATCGCCAAGCCGATCGAACCGCCGATCAGGCCGACTCCAACGATCGCGGCTTGATTCCACTGAGGCATGACGCACAAGGGGTGTTAGTCGTAAATGGTTGAATTCGAGAATCCGCTAGTTTAACAAAATCCAGCGCCGTTAGCCGAGGGGCAAGGCGCTGCCAGCGACGATTTCCCCAGGTATCTTGAGAGAGAACCGTTCCGACTCCCTTAAATCGCGAGATGGCATGTTTTTTTCCCCACGTATCGGACTTCAAGCGCTCGTTCTGCTGTGCCGACGAGTCGGGACGCAGTTGGACGCCGGTGTGGATGACCGCACTATCTGGCGCCGCGAGGTCGAGCGATCGTCGGGCGCACATCGCCAGGTGATGATCGAAATCCGGGATGCCGTCGAAAACGGGTCGACGCTGGGAGACGCGTTGACACGGACAGGCGACTACTTTCCGCATGTTTTTCGAGAAATGGTGCGTCTGGGGGACGAAACAGGGCATCTCGATCGGATTCTGAAGGAACTCTCGGTTCGCTACGAACACCGGAAGCAGATTCGCAGCGCTTTTTTGGCCGGCATCACCTGGCCGATGATCCAACTGGTCTTCGCAATCGGCGTCGTCGGGCTGTTGATCTGGATTATGGGTTTTCTCGGCGACATGACTGGTCAGACGGTCGATATCCTGGGGTTGGGGCTGATCGGCACGAAGGGGCTGGTCATTTATTTTTCGCTGATCGGCTGTTTGATCTTCGGCGGTTGGGCTGTTTGGATGTTCTACAGTCGCGGACAACTCGACTTTTTGCCGTTGGGCCGCATTTTGATGAACATCCCCGGAGTCAGCTATCCGCTGAAAACCATCGCGTTGTCGCAGATGGCCTGGTCAATGGCGCTGACCACCGGCGGCGGGCTTGATGCGCGGCGTTCGGTTCAACTCGGCTTAGAGTCGACCCATAGCGACTACTACACGCAGTACATCGAGCAGGTCGATCGTGATCTGCTAAACGGAGAAAATATCGGCGCCGCGCTGCGTCACACCAGCGTCTTCCCCGAAGAATTTCTGGATGCGATCGATACCGGCGAGATCACCGGCAATCTGTCTGAGATGATGGAAAAGCTGACCGCCGACTACCAGGCCCGCGCCAAAGCCGCGCTCAACACGTTGGCGATGTTGGCGGGCTTCGGCGTCTGGCTGATGGTCGCCGGCCTGATGGTCTCGTTGATCTTTCGCTTGGCGTATTCGTACTACGCTCCGATGTATGAAATTCTGGATGAGATGAATCACTAGTCGGAGCGGCGTTACGCATAGTTGCCCAATTTCAAACCGGCGGACGACGCCCAGCGGCGCAGCACTTCTTTCTCTTGGTCGGTCGCCAAGCGATTGAATTTGCCGCGAGCTTGTACGATCGTACGCGATTGAGCGTCGACCTCTAAGGTCAACGCTTTCAGATGCAAATCGCAAGACTCGACTTCCATCCGCCAAATGGATCGGGCGCCGCGGACACAAGTCGAAGCGTACAACGCAACGCAGTGATGCATTTTGCGTCCCTCGGCGACGAGTTCCTTGGCAGTGCAAATTTCGCGGATCGACCACCATTGATCGTCCCCGTCCCATGACTGGTCGAGCCAATCGAACGAAGGAAAACCGCTCGGCTTCCACTGCGGGACGTCGAACGCCGAGTTCGATTCAAGACCGGCGTGCCAGCGATTCACCTGACGCAACAGCGCCTCAGGCGTACGTCCCTTCATGGTGAAGTTCGGCTGCCGAGCTGGGCCTGTTTCGTTTTGATCTGCTCCGAGATAGTAGTAAGCGGCTTCAAACTTTTGGAAGTAAATGTAGTCGATGATCGGTCCGACTTGCGCCAGATCTTCCAGCGGATTGCGAATAAACCATTGAATGACCGTCGTCCAAAATTGGTGCTGCGAAAAGTCATTGGCCAGTCGCGTTCCCATGATTGCTTGGGCCAGCCGATCATCGCCACCGAGGCCGATCACCTGACCCCAACGAATCGCTTCGTTGACCGTCGCGTTGTTCGGCGCCGAGAGAAAGTGATGGGCCATCTTCTTGGTGTAAGGAAGCGGCAAGTTGCAACGCGTCAAGTTCTCGCCGGCGCCGACCTGGACGTACCACAGGCGTTCTTTGTCGGATTGGCCGCCGAGACCGGTAAACCAAACGCGATCCAAGAAGGCCGGCATGTCGCCGTACCGCACAAACAAGTGATGCAAGAGCGAGATAAACTGCCGACGCGCGCTGCGGGTCTTGGGCTTCCATTGTTCCAACGGCCGGATCCAATGCGGGCCAAACGCTGCGATCAGCGGCAAGGCTTCAATCGCCGAGTTGCCGGCGATCTCGCCGTCGTGGGGATAAAACGAATAGCCATTCAGAAAACTGGCCCGCTGATTCAGCAGGTGCGTCAGCAAGTCGACCAAGGTTTTCCGCTTGTGGTTCGTCTCTTTCACCGCGTTGGCGAAGCGAATGAGCGACGTCGCCGAAACATGCCGCGCATCGATCTCCCTACGAGCCAGCGACAGCAAGTGATCCCCCTGGCGCCGCGCATCACGCTTTTGACGCAACAGTTGGCGACGCGCGGCGAGACGCGCCGCATGCTCGATTTCCAGTTCGCGCTGACGCTCCTTTTTACGGAGCTTGCCGGTGAAGCCGTTTTCGGCGCACCAAGAGCGATACTGCTCGACCGTATCGAGGCCGAGCCGCTTTAGATGACCGCGGAAATGGCGATCGCGATGGAGAAGTTCGTTTTGTTTTTGTTTGGTAGCCATGATTGATCAGGGGAGCGCATAGGATCTCTACAGTTTCTTGAAGGAAGCAATAAATGGGCGAGACTCGGAATCGGTTTCATGCGAAAAAACTCCAACAGAAAATGAGGTTGTGGAGAGGGAGACACATGCAGGGAGAGGCGGTTCGCGCACAGAAATCTTGGTAGGGGCGCGACACGTCTTGGAACTAAAGAAGCGTCGGATCACGATCGCCGGGAAGAATTCGAACGATCTGAACTTCATTGGCGCCGTGTCGAAAGAAGATCACGTAGCGACCAAATGCAACTGCTCGGACACCTGCCCCCAATTCGTCACGGGGGTCGCCGATATCGGGTTGACTGGAAACAAATCGACACTTGTCGCGAATCTTGTGAAGCCAACGCCTTGCCGCTTGCGGCTTATCCTGGGCTATGTGAGAAGCAATATCCGTTAAGTCAACTTTCGCTTCGGCAGAATATCGCAGTTAATTCATGCCAGGGAGCTCACCGCTGCTCAGATTCAATTTTAGCGATTATCGATTTCACTTCGGCGAAGACTTCGTCTTCGTCGAAGGCGTCGCCGGCATCCAATTGCCGGATCCCCTTGGCGATGTCGAGACGTAACGATTCTTGCGCTTGTAGAAGTCGAATGCCGGCGACAGCCGCCTCTTCGATCGATGCGTATCGGCCCTCTTTCACCAAGGCGTGGAGGAATTCGTCAAACTCACTAGGTAGCGTTAATTTCATCGGCTTCGCCGCAATCTATAAAGTAAGCCGCAATCGGTTTTTAGAAGCGTCCACATCGTGAGTTTCAATATACCTCAGTTGCTGCCCAAGGATCAAACTTCCGGACATGAATAACGGACTTCGTCACTTGATCGGCTCGCCTGGATCATTGTCGAGATGAAAGGGAGATTTACAGTCGTGTAATTTTCGATTGTGGGGACTGTCCCACGGTTCGTCGAAATGGTATTCGCTGAGTCGCGAATCAATCTCGCTCGCCAAAGTCGGAACTAACAGAGTTCGCCAACTGTGCATAGGGCGTCCGTCTGCGCCAATAACGCAACATGGCGGGATGGATTGATGGGCTGCTTGATAATTGAATAGCGCAATCAACGTTAATTTGGTTCGACTCCGGGCTGCGGCATGATTCGAAATGTAAGCGGGCGCCCAGTCATCGGCATACTGATAACAATCAAGGTCAGCACTACAAAACAGACCACGCAAGCCATCGCATAGCGCGACGCCCATTTAGGGCGATACGCAGAAAGAACGATGCCCAATAGCATCAGGAACATGGGAATCGCAGCAAGGCCGTTCGTCCTGTTCACTACGGCAAAGCAGAGTGCGATCCCAGCCGTAATCGCAAAACAGAACTTCAGATCAAATTGCATATCCCACCTTACAGCTCCGGAATCGGATCATCCTTCCTGATTACTTCCCCTTCCCACACCGCCGTCTCCCCATCGTAAGACAAGATGCGGTGGGCGCTGCCTGGCGCTGCGGGGAGATCGACTTTCGGCAGCCAAGCGGCCAGTTCCTTTTTGACATCGGCCAATTTCGCGTTGCCAGCCAGGTTGTTGATTTCCTGCGGGTCAGACTGCATGTCGTACAGTTCTTCTGAACCGTCGGCGTAGCGGATGTATCGCCAGCGCTGGGTGCGGATGGCGTGATTCCCTTGGTTGTGAGTGGTGATCGCGGGGTGATCTCGTTTGGTGGCGGCGTTTTGTAGTTGCGGCGTAAGCGAGAGGCCTTCCAAGTTGGTGTTCTGGGGGAGCCCGCAGAGGTCGATCAGGGTGGGGTAGATGTCGAGCAGTTCGACCGGTTGCGTGCACTTGCCGCCAATCGCGACGCCGGGGCCGGCGAAGATCAGCGGTACGCGTGTCGAGCGATCCCACAGAGAGTTCTTGCCGGTGATCCCTTTTTCGCCCAAGTGCCAACCATGATCGGACCAGACGACGACAATGGTGTTGTCGGCGTACCCTTGTTCTTCGAGCGCCGCCAATACGCGGCCGACTTGAGAGTCGACAAAACTAGTGCAGGCCATGTACGAGCGGACGAGGTTGCGCCACTCGCCAGACTCCATCAAAAATTTTTGCCGTGGTTCCGGCAGCTTCCAGTGCATGTACCAAGAGAAGCGGGGCGTGTCGTCCCGATCTTCCGGCATGAACGGCGGCAGTTGGACTTCGTCTTCGGGATAGAGATCGAACCATTTTTGCGTTGCATAACAGGGGACATGCGGCAGAAAGAAGCCGACCGACAGGAAGAAGGGCTGCTGCGGTTTGGCTTGCAGCGTATCGACCGCCCAACTGGCGACTTTGAAATCTCCTTTGTCTTCGTCGTTGTGCGGAAAGGTTCCCCAGTCGACCAGCGGGTGCGGATTAGGCGTTTCGACTAGTTTTTGTTGCGGCCGCGCGCCGACCGAAGCGGCCGGGCCGAGATGATCGAACTCGTCATCTTTCTTCGGACGACGTCCATAACCGCCGTGAAAGATTTTGCCGGTTGAGTAAGTCGTATAGCCGTTCTGCCGCAGGTACTGCGGCAACGTCACCAACTCGCTCAGTGAATCGACATCCCGAAACCAGGGCGCCAAGCCGTGGATGCCGGTCGTACTAGGGCGCAGACCGGTTAGCAAACTGGTGCGCGATGAGTTGCAAAGGGGCGCCTGACAGTGGGCGTTGGCGAACAATGTTCCCCGCGCGGCGAGCCCGTCAATGTGCGGCGTTTGAATTTGAGGATGCCCGCCGAGACAGCCGATCCAATCGTTTTGATCATCGATCGCGATGAACAGAATATTGGGTTTTTCGGCCTTGGCGAATGAGATGGAAAGCAGCAGCGCGCCAACGGCGCAGAAGGCGAGGCGAATCATGAGGCGATCTCGGGGCGTGAGATAGAGCGGGGAATCAACTTGAATGATTCTAGTTGATCACGTAGTGATGTTCACGCTTTTCGTCGACGAAGAGAGATAGTCGGTCAATATTGGACGACGAATGCAAATTCCAATGAAGATGGGGCATCGCCTTTAACAAACAAGTGCAGCATGCCCGGATCCCAGGGAAACCCTTCGACGAACCTTATTTCGTCGCCATCGGGAGATGCAAATTGCGCCATTTGCCGATATCCGCGGCTGTCCAAAGCGGCGAATGATTCGGCAGCCAGCGGGCGATTTTCGGTGTAGGGGCCGCCGCCAACTTTGCTTTCCGGAATCGGAATGGGATGGCGAGCCATGGCGTATGAAAGCTGAGAGTGGAAATGTTCGTCCGGTTCAAATTCGCGTTGAAAGAGATCTGCGGCAGGCTCGCCGATCTGCAACCGATGACACGTGACCTCGGAAGGAATCGGAGACAATTTGTCTGCGGGTGAGATTTCATGGACGACGGCATGGATCAACGCAGAAGGTTCGAGAGCGTCAGAGTGAAATTTGAGGACATCGCGGTCCTCCGACTCACCAAAGATCTCGAAGGAGTAGAAAATCGAAACAGCGAAGCCGGTGTCAAATTCAAGCGTCGCGAAGAATTTCTGATAAGGCGATTCGAACTGGGGAATCGCCAACTTGGGCGGAGCTCCGCCGATTCGACTGCCGTGGTGCGTCGCCTCGTTGGCGTAGCGGAATTCGATGCTTAGTTCTGGCGAAAGTGTCCAAGGGAATGATGAATTCGACATGCAGACTTGTCGTTCGTGAGCAGAGAAAAGATTGGCGTCTTATTCGCTCGGCGAGCTTTCGTCCGACCCGTCTTCCAATCCCTTTTGGCGGGCCGCCAGGATCGCGTTGATCAGCGCGTCGGGGGCCGGCGGGGGCGGGTTCATCTTGTTGCAGCAAGCCGCTTTGCCCAGGATCAACGTCTCGCGATAGTTGTCCAGATAGTGCTTGCAGCAAGGACAATGCTCAAGATGCGTCTCCATCACGTCTTGCTGGTTGGACGGCAAGGCATGGTCGAGGAATTCGGCGAGATACTCGTAGATCTCTTTGCAGGATAGTTTTGCGTGGTTCATAGTTATGCACCTTGCATGTGAGGATCTAGCAAGGTTTTGAGCGCCTGGCGTGCACGATGTAAGCGAGTTTTTACAGCGCCGGGCGTCAGTTCCAAAACTTCCGCCGTTTCTTCGGTGCTCATCTGTTCGATGTCGCGTAACAGCAAAACGGTACGGTAGGATTCTGGCAATTCGGCAATCTTTGTGCGAACTAATTCCCGGATTTCTCGGTCATTGACCGCGGTATCGATTGTAACGGCCCATGCCGGCTCATGACCGTCGCGATGGCCGTTGCCCGAGAATTGCGGCAACAAATCATCAATCGGCTTTTCCGGTTTCCGTCGCCGCGTCCGCAATTTCATCAGCGCCGCGTTCACCACAATCCGGTGGAGCCAAGTCGACAACTGCGAGTTTCCCTCGAACCGACTAATTGACCGAAATGCTGACAGGAACGCATCTTGCAACGCGTCTTGGGCATCTTGCTCTTGGGTCAAAAAGCGGCGAGCCACCGCGAGCATTCGCCCGCTGTAGTCTCGCACCAAACGCTCGAAGGCGGCCGGATCACCCGACTGTAAGCCCTGTACCAATTCGGCTTCGGTAACGAAGGGATCGGCGAGTGGGCGTTGAAAACTTTCCATGTTCGGAGAATACCAGATCGAGAAACGGGCGTCTATTCGGACAAGTAAGGTAGATTTTCTCCGCAGCGCCATTGAATCGACGCCGAGCGAAGCGCACGATCAGATGGGTAGCCGGAGCAAAAAAATCAAAGGGTATCGAGATGTCGAAGCAGTTGGGATGGATCATCCTTGCCTTGATCACGGTTTTTCCGGGAACCTCCTTCGCAGATTCCCTGAGCGTCGCATTTGGCGAAGTCGATCTGACCCCGGAATTAAAAGCGGAGCGACCGGTCTTCTTGGCCGGATATGGCTACAATCGCCGCGCATCCGGCGTTCATGATCCGATCATGGGCCGAGCCCTGTTGTTGGATGACGGACACAAGCGGATCGCAATTGTCGGTGTTGATCTGATTGGCTTGGCTTTTCCGGATGTGCAGCGAATTCGGGATAACCTGCCCGATGTCGACTTTACGATCGTCGCCAGTACGCACAGTCACGAAGGTCCCGATGTGATCGGCATTTGGGGGCCTAATCCCTTGTCGCGCGGCGTCGATGACAGCTATGTATCGTTGGTCGTTGATCGTGTCTCGGAACTGGTCGCGTCGCTCGAAAAACAGTTGAAGCCGGTCACGGCGAAATTTGGAACGGTCGATGATACGTCGTTGCTGCGGGATAGCCGCTTGCCAGAGGTCTATGATCCGACATTGCGAGTTCTCCGCTTTCAAGCGGTCGACAGCGGCGCCGATGTTGGACTGTTGGTCCAGTGGAACTCGCATCCCGAAGCGATGGGCTCTCGAAATACCTTGCTGACCGGCGACTTTCCGGCGACGACCGTCTCGGAGTTGAAAAAGAAGTATGACTGCCCTGTGGTTTATATCTCTGGAGCGGTGGGCGGGTTGCTGGCTCCGTCGCGTGGTCAGTTTCATGACAAACAAGGGAACGAACTGAAAGAAGGGGATTTCGCCTACTGCGAAGCGTATGGGCGCGCCGTGGCGCATTTGGCCGCAGCGGCGATTGATACGGCGGCGCCGATTACGGCGACTCCGTTTGCCGTCTCAGCCAAGCCGATCGCGATTGCGGTGGAGAATCCGCTCTACAAATTGGCTCGCAAGTTAAACGTCGTCCGGCGGCCGGGATTTGCGTTGACCGGCGATTTTGAGACCTTCGGCAAGCAGGTGTCCCGTGAGTTTCGGCCTGAGGACGCCGGGCTCAAATCGGAAGTTTCGGTGGTCGCGCTGGGGGAACTGCGAATTGCCTGCATCCCAGGCGAACTTTACCCCGAACTTGTTTACGGCGAATTTCAGAAGCCCGCCGAACCAAACGCCGACTATCCAGACGCTGAACTCGAACCGACCGTCGCATCGATCCTGGCCGACAAAAAGTGGATGCTGTTTGGCTTGGCGAACGATGAGATTGGTTACATCATTCCCAAACGCCAATGGGATTCTCAGTCGCCGTACGCCTATGGCCGCGATGATCGCCAATATGGCGAGATCAACAGTTGCGGCGTCGAAGTAGCGCCGATTGTGATGGAGGCGCTGCGCCGCCGCGTCGCTGAATTGGATGCGGTCGTGGCGCCTGATTAGGTACTAGCCGTCCAGTTTTTCTTCGGCGGCGCTCTTGCGATAGTATTGCGGCGCCAAATTCCAATGGTCCCCGCGAGCGCCTGACTGATAGTCAGTCCAGGCTAACTGTCCGACGGTTGCAGCCATCGGTCGCCAACATCTCTCTGGCAAAACTTCAACGCCGCTGGGAATTTCTTCGCGCAGTTTGGCCAGTGCTGTTCCGCTGACGCAATCACCTGGTTGCAGCGAAGCGATCCAGGCGTCGATTTCGACAATTTCGGGCAAATCGTCGCCGTTCCAAATGCTTTCTTGCCGCTGGTATTTCGCCGCGAAGACCTCTTGTCGCTGGGCGTCGATGATGGTTTGGACGGTATGAACGTCGGCCGGCGACTGGGCGGCGATGACGCGCAACGTGTCGATTCCCAGGACTTCGGCCTGGGCGACGTAAGCCAGCGCTTTGGCGGTTGCGACACCGATTCGCAGCCCGGTGAAAGAACCGGGGCCGTGGGAGACGGCGATCAGCTCGATCTGGCCAGGGCTCCAATCAACGTTGCGAAAAGCCTCTTCCAGGGCAGGGGTTAATGCGGCGGCGGTGCGCAGCGCCGGATCAAGTTCTACCTGTCGCAACAGTTGATCCCCCTCCAGCAAGGCAAAGGAAGATTGACGGAGCGAAGTCTCAAGTGCCAACAGCTTCATGGCGATGTAAGATTTCTAGACATAGGAAACTGGACGACGACGACAGTGTGGGTCATGCTTGACCTAGGTCTTTATCCTACCTAAACTTCGGGGCTAGGCCTGCAATCGCATCGCTTTATAGGCTACCATTGATGCATCGCTCCGGTAGGGGAGACGCACCGAATACAGTCCCGAAATACCCTCCCTCGGTAAACGAAAGGTAGTCAGGCTTGAAACGAGCGCTGATTAGCGACATCCATGGCAATCTAGAAGCGCTGACCGCGGTTCTAGACGACATCCGACAGCAGGGTATCACCGAGATCTACTGCCTGGGGGATGTTATCGGCTATGGTCCGAATCCAGTCGAATGTCTGGATCTTGTCCGTCGCAAATGCACGATGTGCCTATTGGGCAATCACGATCAAGCGGCCCTGTTTGATCCCGATGGCTTCAATCCGGTCGCATTTCGCGCCATTTTGTGGACGCGAGACCAAATTGATAACTCTACCGGCGGTCCTAATGTCGTCAACGAACGGTGGGACTTTCTCGGCGAACTGCCGCGAACGCACATGGAGCCGAATCGCTTGTTTGTGCATGGATCGCCGCGTGACCCCACGAATGAATACGTTTTTCCAGAAGACGTCTACAATCAACGGAAGATGGAAAACCTGTTCGATCGACTCGATCGATTTTGTTTCCAAGGGCACACGCACATCCCAGGCATCTTCACGCCGAGTCTCGAGTTCTTCGGGCCGGATGAATGCGATAACGTCTATCGCTTGGGAGACGAGCGGGCGATGTTTAATGTCGGCAGCGTCGGACAACCGCGAGACGGCGATCCTCGTTCGTGCTATGTGATCCTGACGGAAGAGTCGGTGATGTACCGCCGCGTCGAATACGATGTCAGCGCCACCGCCAAAAAGATCTACGACATACCGGACCTCGACAATATGTTGGGCGACCGTTTGAAAGACGGCAGATAGGATTCTGCCGCACCCATTGCCGCTAGCCCTTCAGAGACGACTTCGATGAAACGCGCGATCGTCAGCGACATCCACGGCAATCTCGAAGCGCTAACCGCGGTCCTTGCCGACATCGCTTCGATCGGGATCTCCGAGATCTACTGTCTGGGAGACATCGTCGGCTATGGTCCCAATCCTCGCGAATGCGTCGACGCCGCGCGGCGATTCGATTTTTGTATTCTGGGGAATCACGATCAGGCCGCTCTGTTTGATCCCGAAGGGTTCAGCCAAGGGGCCGAACGTGCGATCTTTTGGACGCGCGAGCAACTGGAAAACGGCGGTGATACCGACCCGGAAGTCGCCAAACGGTGGAAATTTCTGTGCGAATTGCCGCGAACTCGGATCGAGGGGGACTGGATGTACGTACACGGTTCGGCCCGAAATCCGCTGAACGAGTACGTTTTTCCTGAAGACATCTACAACAGTCGCAAGCTGGAACGGATTTTTTCGATCATTCCCAAGTATTGTCTGCAGGGGCATACGCACGTGCCGGGGGTATTTGCTGACGATTTCTCGTTTATCCCGTCGGCGGATCTCGAGAATAATCGGTATCAGATGGGTCAGCGCAAGCTGATGGTGAATGTCGGCAGTGTGGGGCAGCCGCGAGACGGCGATTCTCGCAGCAGTTACGTAGTGGTTCACGACGAAGAAGTCGAATTTCGCCGCGTTTCTTACGATATTGCGGCGACGGCCGCCAAGATTCGGGCAATTGACAGTCTCGATAACACCCAAGCGGACCGTCTGTCAGACGGGCGTTAAATCCGCGATAATCGCGCCATTCTCGCTAGCAGCGGCTTAACTGTCTCCACACGGCGCTTTGAGGCGAAATAGACGTAATGGTTTTGTCTTGTTTTGCGCGATGTGGTTGCAAGATTCGCCCATCCCATGAGAATACATCCAAATAGGCTTTGATCGCGGCGCCCTGTTCAGGGGCGGCGCCTAATTATTTCGTCCAGCAAGGTTTGAAGTTGTGGAACGTCGTGTAATCGCGTTTTCTCTGATCGCTGTCGCGATGCTCATGACGTTCCAGATGCTCGGTCGTCGTAATCAAGACGCTCAGCCAGAGAACCCAGGCGCAGAGCAAGCGGAAGTTGCCGAAAACAAGGATCAGCCCAAAGCGGGCGATGGCGCCGGTGATGACAAGCCCGATCCCGAAATCAAACCGGCGGAAGAGGCCGAAAATGCGGACGAGGCGGTCCAAGAAGAGCAGCAGCCGCGCAAGTTTGTGACGCTCGGCTCGGTTGCTTCCTCCGACGCCGACATGCTGGTCACATTTGACACGCGCGGCGGCTCGGTCGCTCGCATCGAACTGCCGGCCGATAAATACAAGAGTCTCGAAGATCGCCATCTCGGCGGTTATTTCGGATGGCTGATGCCGTATGACGCGGTCGCCGGATGCGAGATTCGCGTCGTCGGCCCTGGAACGCCGGCCGCACTGGCGACTCCCAAAGATGCGAAATCGGGCGTCGGTCTGCAGGTTGGCGACATCATTAAATCGCTTGCCGGCGAAGAAGTGGTCGACGTGCAGTCCTACGTCGACGCGCTGAAACTGACCAAGCCGGGCGACGCGATCGAACTGGTCGTCGAACGGAAGGGCGCCGATGCGGTTCAATTGTTGACCTACTCGGCGACGTTGACTGATCTTCCGTTGGAAGTGATCAAGCCGGAAGTGTCGGAAGTGATTGACGAGATCACCGGCATGCCGCGCACCGTCGAACATCCTTCCGCCTACCTGACTTCGCTGGCGCGGATCAACGGCTCGATGATTCCGGCCGAAGGCAAACAGATCAACGACTTGCCGCTGGTTACGAAGAACTGGCGATTGGTCGAAAACGAAGATCCGACGATCGTACAGTTTGAAACCTTGGTGACGCCGAAGGATCTGCCGCAGGGAGTTCGCTTCGCCAAACTGCGTTTGGTTAAAACGTTTCAACTGCCGAAGAAGCCGGTCGAGGCCAACGCCGATCCCAATTATCAGCCGTACGGATTGAAGTACACGCTGCAGGTTTTCAATGATGGAACGGAATCGGTCGACGCGGCGTTTCGTCAGTTCGGCGCCACGGGGCTGCCGACCGAAGGCTGGTGGTACAGCAACAAAATCGCCCGCGGCTGGGGCGGGGCCGGTTTGCGTGACGTGGTCTGGGAATCGTCCAAAGGCGATTACGACATGTTCACCGTCTCCAAGATTATCGCCAAAGCGCAAGACCTAGAGAGTGATCGCCAGATCTCGATGTTCAAAGTCGACGATCAGATTAAACCCAAGTTTGTCGGCGTCGACGCTGTTTATTTCTCGTCGGCGATGGTCTTTGCCGAGCCTGACAAGGGCCCCCCTTTGTCACGCGGAGCGGCGATTGTCGCCGCCGTCGTCGATGAAGAACAAAAGCAACGAACCGATTGCACCTATCGCTTGGATGGAGCGACCGAGACGATCGAGCCCGGTGACAATCCGTTTGAACTGTCGTGCACCATTTTCTCGGGACCGAAGAAAGAAGAGTTGCTGGCCCACTACGGCCTGCAAAATCTTGAGTATTACGGTTGGTTCCATTACGTGTCGACGGCGCTGTTGGCCGTGCTGCACTTCATGCATGACTACCTGTACATCCCCTATGGTTTGGGGATCATCTTCCTGACGCTGATGGTGCGCGGGTGCTTGTTCCCGCTGAGCCGTAAGCAGGCGCGCAACATGCTGATCCAACAGCAACTCGCGCCGGAGATGAAGAAGATCAGCGAGATGTACAAAGAAGACCCGATCAAGCAGCGTCAGGCGCAGCAAGAGCTGTTCACGAAGTACAACTTCAATCCGCTCGGCGGTTGCGGCGTCATGTTTCTGCAGTTGCCGATCTTCCTGGGGCTCTATCGCGCGTTGGCGGTTGATATCCAATTGCGCCAAGCTCCGTTTATTCCGGGCATTGAGTGGTGCTCGAATCTCTCGGCGCCTGACCAGGCCTGGTATTGGGTCGGCGTACTGCCTGACTTTATGACGATTCATCCTTCGGCCAGTTTTCCGGCCAGCTTTTTGTTCCTGGGCCCTTATCTGAATATTCTGCCGCTGTTCACGATCGCGCTCTTTCTGATTCAGCAAAAGATGTTCATGCCGCCGGCAGTGGATGAGCAACAGAAGATGCAGCAGCAGATGATGACCTACATGATGGTCTTCATCGGCTTCATGTTCTTCCGCGTGCCGTCTGGTCTTTGCATCTACTTCATCACGCAAAGCGTCTGGGGCATCTTGGAACGCAAAATGATCCCCAAGCCGAAGTTAGTGGATCTGCCGCCGCCGTCTGATACGGTCACTGCGAAAAAGCCGAAGAAACGACCGTCAGGCAAGAAATAAGCGAAGCGGGAAGGCGACGGATCTGGCATGTCGGCCGCATTGGAAGACACCATCGTGGCGATCGGCAGCGGAGCCAACGGGGCGCTGCGCGGGGTCGTTCGCATCAGCGGACCCGCCGCCTATCGCTGTGTCGAGCCATGGCTTGAGCTGCGCGAGACGCCGGCGACGTTCGGTCGTCGGTCCGCAATGGCCGCAGCGACAGCCAAAGTCGTTGATCGTCAGCTGGCGTGCGATCTTTATTATTGGCCGGACGATCGCAGTTACACGCGGCAACCTTCGATCGAAATTCATACGATCGGTTCTCCTCCGCTCTTAGAAGAGCTGGTCGCCGCGGCATGTCGGCATGGCGCTCGCATGGCTGAACCGGGCGAGTTTACGCTGCGGGCATTTCTCGCTGGGCGGCTCGATCTGACCCAAGCCGAAGCAGTGCTCGGCGTGATCGACGCCGAAGGGGATGCGCGCTTGAAGCAATCGCTGACGCAGCTTGCCGGCGGACTTTCTTCTCCGCTGGCTGAAGCGCGACGACAACTGCTGGAGCTATTAGCCCATTTGGAGGCAGGTCTCGACTTTGTCGAAGAAGACATTGAGTTCATCTCTTCCGCAGCGCTCTGTGCTCAGCTTCAAGAGGCTCAACTCTGCGTCGAACAATCGTTGGCGCAGCTCTCGGGTCGCGACGCCGGTGAAAAAACGATCAAGGTCGTTTTCTGCGGCGCGCCGAATGTCGGGAAAAGCAGCCTGTTTAACGCGATTGCCGGCGAGTCGACGGCGATCGTGGCCGATGTTGCTGGAACCACACGCGACACGCTGCAAAAGACGATCGTCATCGGCGGCGAACAAGTCGCGCTGATCGATACGGCAGGACTAGAGGAAGTTCAAGCAGGGCCGCAGCAGTCGGCGCAACGACTTGGCGGCGACCAAGTGAGCCGCGCTGATCTGCGGATCGTCTGCTTCGATGCAAGTCGTGCAGCGACCGACGTCGAATGGCGACTGTGGAACGAATCGCCGGAAGATCGCCGGTTGCTTGTGCTGACCAAATGCGACTTGACGACTCCGACCGTAACCGCGGGAATCACGACCAGCGTTGCGAACGGCGTAGGAATCACCCAACTGCGGGAGGCGATCGCGGAAATGCTGGCCGCACTGCCAGCGGCGGATGATGCGACCGCTAGTCGGTGTCGAGCAAGTTTGGAACAAGCGGCAGATTCACTTGCGGCGGCGCTAAGTGCTGCTCAGTACGGTTTAGGGGAAGAATTGATCGCCGTCGAGATCCGAATGGCGCTGTCCGAGCTGGGGCGAGTCGTCGGAGCGATCGCGACCGATGATATCTTGGACGTGATTTTTAGCCGATTCTGTATCGGGAAATAATTGACAAATTGAGAATGGTTGCGCCCCCTATATCGATCGGAGGGTCTGCACAAAACTGCCTAATTCTGACAATTAGTTAAGGGATTTTGCCCGTTTCACGGTCTCTCTTAATTGCAGAATGTGCAGTGACCCGGTATCGTAGAGCAATACGGTGGTAAATTGTGCCCACCAACGGTCAGTACGATTGAATGTATTTCCGTTCAAGCACAAACCGCCCGCCCTCTCTCAACGCCACATCGATTTCGCCAAGCGTGAGCGACCTACCTTGTCGTTTGTGGTTGATGTTGATCACCGGATTAGGAGTTACCCTCGATGACAATGAATAATAACCGTCGTGATTTTCTGAAAGTTTCGGCGGCTGCGGGCGTCGGCTTTTGGGCGTCCAATATGCAAGCGGCGGAATCGAAATCGCCGAATGAACAAATCAACTTCGCTTGCATCGGCGTGCAGGGCAAAGGTTCGAGCGATTCACGCGATGCGAGCCGTGCCGGCAACATCGTCGCGATCTGCGATATTGACGACAACAACCTGAACAAAGCCGCCGCTGATTTCGAAGGCGCCAAGAAGTACAACGACTATCGCAAGATGCTCGACGAGATGGACAAAGAGATTGACGCGGTGACGGTCAGCACGCCTGATCATTGCCATGCAGTCGTCTCGGCTACCGCAATGAAAGCGGGCAAGCACTGCTTTACGCAAAAGCCGCTGACCCACAGCATCTACGAAGCGCGTCGTTTGGGCGAAATCGCTCGCGAAAACAAAGTGATGACCCAAATGGGTAATCAGGGAACTTCGCACTCCGGCCTGCGTCGCGCCGCCGAGGTCATTCAGTCGGGCGCGATCGGCAACGTGCAGGCGGTCCACGTTTGGACCAATCGCCCGATTTGGCCGCAAGGTCAAGGTTACGCTGAAGTAGAGCCGACACCAGAGAATATCCACTGGGACAACTTCATTGGTCCGGCCAAAGCGATCGACTATCGTCCCGACATCCACCCATTCAAATGGCGCGGTTTCTGGGAATTCGGCACCGGCGCCTTGGGCGACATGGCTTGCCATACGGTCAACATGCCGTACATGGCTTTGAAGCTGCGTGATCCCACTTCGGTCGAAGCGGTCACCTCGGGCCACAACGGCATCACCTACCCAAAATGGTCGACGATCACCTTCGAGTTCCCGGAACTGAACGGTCGTCCGGCTTGCCAGTTGTTCTGGTACGACGGCGGTAAGATGCCTGACAATGAACTGTTGGACGGCGTGCCGCGCGATGGCGAGGGCAAAGTCGCCAACAGCGGTTGCTTGCTGATCGGCGACAAAGGGCGTATCTATTCGTCCAACGATTATGGCGCCATCTTCCAATTGCTGCCGGAAGCTCAGTACAAGGATTACGAGGGGCCGGAAAAAACGATTCCGCGTTCGCCGGGTCACTTCAAAGAATTCGCCGACGCCATCAAGGGTGGTCCGGAACCGATGTCGAACTTCCCCAACTACGCCGGTCCGCTGACCGAGACGATCCTGCTCGGTAACCTGTCGGTTTGGGCGGGCAAGAAAATTGATTGGGACGCCAAAAACATGGTCGCCAAAAATGCTCCGGAAGTTGCCGAGATCATCAAGCCGACCTATCGCGAAGGTTACAGCCTGTAAGGTTTAACGTCCGATCGAAGAGAAGATTTGGGGAGAGTCGTTTAGCGACTCTCCCCTTTTTTTATGCGCGGGTGTACTTCAACTGACGGATTGTTTGCATAATCTTCCGGTTCTGCGATAACATGGAACCAGCCAACGCCATCCTTCCTGTTCCTTCCGCCCGCCAGCATCGCCATGCCTTCCGGCCAGCCGACAACCTACTTGCCTGACGCGGCGACATTGCCGTTTGACTTGCGCGCCTCGGTAGGTCATGCGACATGCGACGATCGGCAAAGCTTGGTCGCCGCCGATGACGATGCGTTGTTGGTGGACGCGATCCAAGGGAAAGATCGTGAAGCGTTCACGGCATTCGTCTCTCGGCAGCAAGGGTTTGTGTTTGGCTATTTGCGATCGCGCATGCTTGAACCGTCGGACGCAGAAGACCTGTGCCAAGAGGTCTTTTTGCGGTGCTTTGTCGGCAAGGTTCGCTTTCCAGAAAACGTGCCGGTTCGGCCATGGCTTTTGGGGGTCGCTCGCAACGTGCTGCGCGAACATGTTCGCAAAGTGAATCGCCGCAAAGAAGTTGCCTGGACCGAGCTTTGTCTTGAGATCGACGCGCTGGCCGACAACAACCATGACGACTATGCGGCGGTGCAAAGCTTCCTGAAACAATGCTTGGATTCGCTGGGCAAAAGCGCTCGCGATGCGCTCGACATGCATTATTACGCCCAGATGAAAATGTCGGCGATCGGCGCCAAGCTGCGACGTAGCGAAGGCGCCGTTAAGCTCCTCGTCTTTCGCGCTCGACAGGCGCTGAAGAATTGCATTACGCGAAAGATCCACGCAAGCGCCGATGACTAACGAAGAATTAATCGAGCTGGTTCAGTCCCATACTCCGGCTGAATTGAAGCTCGAAGAGATCGAATTACTGCGCCAGCGCATCGCCGAATCGGCCGAACTGCGCCGGGTATTGATTGATCAGCTGCAGATGGAGCATTATCTGACCGATGCTCTGGGGCGACTCGGGTTCTCCGCCGAAACGCTCTTGGCCAAATTTGATCGAGCCCAACGCCGACGGCGCACCATTACGGCAATTTGGGGCGGATTGGCGCTGATCGTACTTGCCGCCGTAGCCGGCGCCCTTTACTACACGCAATCTAAGACCGAGATCGCCGACGCGATCGCTGACCCGGTGTTGGTGGATCCCGCCGACAAGCGACCGCTCAAAACAGAGTTGAGGACCGACCCAGCGAAGGTTGTCAGGGAGGACGCAACCGATTTGGCGCCGGCGATGTCTTCTGATCATAGTGATGCAGGCGGCGACGCCGTTGCAGACGACAAACAGAAGACCAAGAAAGCAGGGCCGTGGGACGCGTCGCTGGCTCGTCCGGCAGTTCGCTTCGCCGACGCTTGGTATCACGATTTTGACCCGGCGCGCGATGCGCCGACCGAAGATTCTCTCAAGCAATGGTTTACGCCGCTAAAAAAGCCGGGAGGACGTTTCGAGACCTACAAGCATCACAACACGATGCGAACCAGCATGAGCGGCGCGTTTCGGCTGAATGCGCCCTGGACCAATGACGCGGCGCTGCGATTATCGGTCTGGGATGGGGAGCAGTTCGCGCTTCACTTTTTGCACGGAGACCAAGGGATTTCGCTGGTTCACCACAATCGTGACTATGACCCGTGGTGCGCTTACCTCGTTTCCCGCAAACCGGGTGAAGAAAACGCCAGCCGTCGCACGTTGGCCGTTAATGATGGTTTTGCTGATCGCCGCTCCGATCTGCACGAAGCGCCGATCACGTGGTATTACTACGACGACCAGCAGCACGAAATGGTCCTCTATCGCGGCGAAATCGAATTGCTGCGAGCCCCTTTACCCGGTCCGCCGACCGAAGTCTTGTTCGAAGGCAAGGCCGGGATGCGTGGGCTCGATTTTCAGCGTCTTAGCGAACTGCCTCGAACGAGCCGACTCGAACTGCCGATCATCGCCGAGATCGATCGTCCTGCTGATCTTCCCTGGACCAAGCGTCTGCCGGAAGAAGGGATTACGATTCGCAAGCTAGGCGACGGGGCGATCGAATTGATCGCCGAGAAGGGGGATGGATATATCACAGCGCCGATCCCCGGAGACGGTATTCGCGTCGTCGACTTTCTGCTGGAAGATTTTGAAGTCGGCGGTTCGGCGCTGTTGGCGTTTCGCGCCAACCCGGATGAAGATTCGCCTCGCTACGATCCAGGCGTCGCCGTCGCGTTCGGCCACAATAATGCGACCAACGAGGTCTTTCCGTTTCTCTCTTGGTGGGGAGACGATGGCCGAAAAGATCAACGCAAACCGCAAGAGCTGCCGATCAGCGATGTCGCGAGTCCCTGCTGGATTCGCATTGCGGCGATCGACGGCCAGTCGCGCTTTTGGACCAGCGTCGATGGCCGCAACTGGGCGCTCAATCCCTCAACCTCAGGCGGCGTCAAACGTCAGCAGACGCAGTTGGGGATCTCGATCAAAGCGGGATCAAAGCCGCGTAAAATTCGTCTACGAAAAGTGATTGTCCGCCAGATCAACTTGCTTCCCGGTGATATCCCCACTGACAAGCTGGCGTTGGCTCCGACCGAAGTGAAACATTCCATCGATTGGATCACGCAGACGATCGCAGCGCGACCGGCCGATGCGCCGCTTGATGCGTGGATGGCGGCGGCTGCGGAACAGGCGATCGTCGCCGGTACCGACAATCCGAATGTTTTCAAACAACTCGCCGATTCGCTGGACGATCCAGCCTCGCTCGAAGTGTCGCTCGACCGCCTGCGTAAATTCGCCTATTTGGTTAGAACTTGGCCAGCTGGCCAAAACGAAAAAGAGTTCTTTGAACTTTTCAAAGCGTACGCGGCGAATTTGGTGGGCCGGCAATATTCGAACGGTCAGGTTTTTGAAGTCGACGACCTGCGAAGTACGATGTTGGCGCTGCCAATTGAGATGCGCGATCGCGTGAATCTCGTCGATGAACAGGTGATCCAACAGGCGATGCTGCGAAAGCTGGCCCAGCGCGATTGGAGCGGCGCGATCCATCTTTGCTTGCAACAACGCGTGTATGCTGGCCAAGACGACTACCGAGTGCGGCGCGATTTTCAATTGCCAACTTGGGTATATACGGCGGCGACGCGCGAAGCGAATATCCGCGTCGAAGGGAATTGGCCTTCGATCGACGCTCGCTATCGATCTCCTTTGCTAGAAGAGCTAAGCAAAGACGCGTATAACGTCAGCGCCGATTTGTCGGCAGCGGTCGATAGCAATGCATTTGCCGACGCTTGTCGAATTATCAACAGCGTCAATCTGCATGGCGCCAGCGGATTGGCGCCTGATCGTGAAGATCCCGATCTCTATTTCTCGCTTCCGGCTGCGATCACCATGGCGATGCGTCGCAATCCAGAATTGCGGGACGAGATGAATCGCAATTTCTCGGATGTCGCACGCCTTCGCGCCAGTTCCGAAATCCACTCGGGCGACGTGGACGCGGTTGAACTAGTGACGCTGCAGTTTTATGGTACGCAAGCGGCGGCCGAAGCCCATTTGTGGCTGGGAGATCAAGCGCTTGCCGTGGGCCAAGTCGCTAGAGCGATCGCGCATTATCGACAGGCCGGCGGCGATCGATCGACGATTGACAAAGAGATGTTGAACGCTCGCTTGGCCCTGGCGACCGCGATGATTGGTGCGCCCGACGCCGCCGAACTGACGACCGCGGTCGCGATTGGCGGCGAGTCTTTTTCTCCGTCAGCGATCAAGCAGTTCGGCGAACAACGCCGCTCTTCGGGAACCGCCAACTGGAGCGCCGCTCGCGAATCGACGATCGATCAAAAGAGGCTCGATTTTGCGCCGACCAACCCAAAAATTCAGGACGCCGTCCGTTTGCAGTTGGACTACGGCGAAGGATCGAATGATCGCGATAATCTCTATGGAACCAATGATGTCGACTGGGCGGCCGAAACGTTGGCCGCGACCTTGACCGACGATCGCATCTATCTGAACAATCGTTTTCAATTGCTGCAGTTGAATCCTGACTCGGGCGAAATTGTCTGGAAGACGCCGCGCATCGACAGTCATCGCGCTCGCGCTCACGACCATTGGGAGTTGACCGAGATGCGCCCCGTGGTCGTCGGCGATCGCGTCTTTGTTCGCTTGCTGCATTCCAACCGGCCCGAGCTTTATTGCTATCGCCGCGATGATGGAAAGCTGATCTGGCGCGCCGAAGGAGAATCGCCGGTACTCTCCGATCCGCTCTGGATCCAGGGAGAACTGTTTGCAATTGTCGGCGAAGAAGACTCGCAAAATTTGTGGCAAGTGCAACTGGCCCGCATCGATGCCGAAACAGGCGAGACGCTGCGCAAGCATCCGCTGGTTCGCTTGCGGCAGTCGTGGGGCGAACGTCGACTGTGCGCCGCAGTCGTGGCAGGCGACTTGATCGTCGCCGATTTAGGAGGGGCTGTCCTCGCTTGCGACTTATCGGGCGGAGTTCGTTGGGTTCGCAAGCAAACGTCCGTGCCGGCTTCCGCACGCGTCGATCTTGTCCGTCAGCAAGAGATGGCGCCGATCGTGATTGACAATCGCGTGATCGTACGACAGCCAGGCGCCTTGTCGATGGATTGTATCGATATCGATACCGGTCGTCTTCTCTGGTCTGAGTTCGCCCCCGAGTTGGAACGGTGCGTTGGTCTTGCCGAGGGAAAGCTGATCTATTTAGAGCGTCACGGCGCCGTGGCGCTTTCTAGCGACGATGGCAGCGTCGTCTGGCGCCACAATGACGATTGGCAAGTTTACTCGGCGGCCACTGCCGGATCGTATCTCGTCGAAATCGCGAGTAGCGGACGACGCAGCGGCGATAAGGAAATTATTCCTTGGATTCGTTGGCTCTCGCTGGAGACCGGCGAGTTGCTTTCTGGCGTTCCATTGGCGAAATTGTCGGCCAAAGATCCACAACTCGGCAAGTTGCTGATCCATCCGCAAGGCGCGTACGTTAGCTTTCGACCAGAGGTACGTGATCTCGATATTCGGCTACATCGTTTGGAGCCAGGAGATGCGCCGCTCGCGCTCGGCGCGTATCAACCGCTCGCAGCGGCCAAACCGCTCTACCCCACTTTCGCCGCCGCTTGGGCTGGGCGTTTTCCTGACTGGCGGATCGTGACGCTTGAAACCAGCAGCGGTGCGACGATCGTCGAGCAAGATGGCAAGCTGGAATTTCAGCTCAGCCTGCATCCATCGAATGAAACAACGTTGATCCATCCGGCGGGAGACGGGAAGCTCGTATTTCTAGCGGCCGAACGCAGCAAGGGGAGCGGTGCGGTCCATGTTTCGGTTCGCTGCGGACAAGAGTCGTTGTTTGACGGCGCGATGACGGAAGAAGGAGAACTCGCCAAAATCTCGGTCAACTTGCCCCCCAATCGTCAGGCAGGCGATCTCGTGCAGATCTCATTGCAGGGAGGCGGCAAAATATTGGTAAGGGATTTAACGATTCAGTAGGTCGAACAGGCGATTTTCGGCGATTCGGTCCAGAAGGCCAATATTCTGCGTAACGATTCTGCGACGTCCTTACATACCATGGAAAGAGCTACTTTTTTCCTGATCGTTGGACTTGTCGTGCGAGCTTCTCCCTTCTCACCGAAACTTTTCGCTGGCTGGCTCCTTATCGTGATCAGCTTGGCGACCTCTCCCCAATTTGCCGCCGCGCAAGGGGAGTGGGAGATGACGCCAGAAAGCGAAGCCGCGCTCGATCGCGGGCTGGACTGGTTGGCCAAAAACCAAGGTCCGAAAGGAAATTGGGAATCAGATGATCTCGGACTGGTAGGGATGGGGGCGTTGGCGTTTCTTGCTGATGGCCATGCGCCCGGTCGCGGCAAGTATGGTCGCACCGTCGAGCGTGCGGTCGAATATCTGTTGACCAACGCAAAGCCGTCAGGGCTGCTCAACGTCGCTGATGCGCAGCGCGATATGTACAACCATGGGCTTGCGACATTCGTCTTGGGCCAGGCTCACGGCATGACCGGCGATCCACGGATCAACTCGGTGCTTGATCGCTCACTCAAGCTGATCGCGAATACGCAATGCGAAGATGGGGGTTGGGATTATCGTGCGCGTCGACAAGACCATGGTCATGATTTGAGCCTGGCCGTCATGCAAGCCAAAGCGCTGCGCAGCGCCGTCGATAGCGGCTTGGAGGTTCCACCCGAGGTGATTCAGATGGCGATCGCGAGCGTGCGTGATCACTACGAGCCGGAAGGAATTTCGCGCAACGCGCCTGAAACCGAACAAATGAAACGAGCGGGTCAGTTCACCTACTCGCGCAACGGCGGAAAGTCATCGACCGCAATGGCCGCCGCCGGAGTCGTGTGTCTGCAGGAATTTGGCCAATACGATGATTGGCGGATTCGGAAAAATCTAGACATTATCAACGTTAAGATCGAAGAGCTGAAAGGCAAAGAGGAGCGTCACAACGGGAAGCTGCCGTTTGACGCTTACACGATGTACTACGTCGGTCAGGCGTTGTATCAGGTCGGGGGCGATGATTGGAAAAAGTCGTATCCGATTCTTCGTGATCGTGTCATCGGCAGTCAGATCATTCGACCCGATACTCCTCGCGAACATGGCAAATGGGGCGCTGGCGCCCATCTAGGCGGAATGCCCAGCGACCTGTACGGAACTGCGGTCGGTTGCTTTATCTTGGCGATGCCGAATCGCTATTTGCCGATTCTGCAGGAAGGCCGCATTGAAGGCTTGTCGCAGCAGTTTAACTCGAACTAGCACTTCTCTCCTTTTGCGTCTCACAGGCAGCGCTGATGAATTTTCTCCCTTCACTCACGGCAAGCGGTTTCGCGATCGCGGGGCTGTTGTGCGCAGCGGGGCCGATCATCATTCACTTGATGAATCGCCGCCGCTTTCGCACGGTGCACTGGGGAGCGATGGACTTTTTGCAGCAAGCGATGAAACGCAATCGTCGCATCTTGCAGCTGCGCGACATCCTGCTGATGATTTTGCGCACCGCCGCGGTCTTGTTTTTTGGACTGGCGCTTGCGCGTCCTTTTCTCTCGGTTGGCGCAACCGATTTCGACGCGTCGCAGCCGCTCCACGCCGTGTTGGCGATCGACAACAGCATGAGCATGGGGATCGAATCGCTCGACGGAACCTTGCTTGACGAAGCGAAACGTCAAGCGATCGACTTTCTTGATCAGCTTCCGCCCGGCAGTCGCATCAGCGTGATCGCCGCTTGCGGATCGACCCGCACGCCAGCCGTTGATCCTTATCGAACGCGAGAAGACGCCGCCGCCGCTATTTCGGCGATGGACCCGACTGATCGCCCTGCGGATGTCATCGCCGTTGGCAATCAAATCGCGGTCGCCGCCGCGCGAACGCCGCAACTTTCACCGCGCGCGATTTTCTTTACCGATCAACAAGCGGGCGCCTGGGAAGACTTTCGTTCTTCTGCCCAGTGGGAACAGTTTCCCTCGCTCCAGGTGGTCGAGGTCGGTACGGACGATGCGACCAATACTTGGATCTCGGATTTTGAACTGCAAGACGCGCTGGCCGACGTCGATACTCCGTCAACGTTTGTGGTTCGCGTTGCGCATGCAGGCACATCCGCGCGAGAAGACGCGCCGGTCGTCTTTCGCGTCAACGGAGAAGAAGTCGACTCACAGATGATTTCGCTCGAGCCCAACGGCGAGCGCGAGCTCACGTTTGAATATCTGTTTGACGGCATGGCGATTGAACCCGGTAAGTCCACGTCGGTCGCGGTCGAAGTTTCGCTTCCGCCGGATCGCTTGCCGGCCGACGACTCACGTACGATTGTCGCGTCGGTCGTCGCGGCTCTGCCGGTTGTCTTCCTGGATTCGCTGTCAGAAGCGGACGAAGATCCCCGTCGCAATCGTTATGGCGAGACTTGGGCGTTGCGTCGTTTGCTGGCGCCGGTCACCAGTCGCCGCGAAGAACAGCGCCAGTTGATTCAGGTCCGACATCGTCGGCTAGAAGACTTGGACGCTCCCAGTTTGCGGGCCTTGTTAGAAGACGCACGCCTGGCGGTGGTGGGCGGAATCGCCGAGCCGCCGGAGTTTGCCGTCGATGTGCTAACCGAATTTGTGAATCAAGGGGGGCAATTGGTGATCACCGCCGGTGGAGAGTTTGACCCGGCTCGTTGGACGCAAGTTGCGTGGCGCGAGGGGGCGGGAGTTCTGCCGGCGCCGCTCGAACCGATTCCGTTTGGCGTTTCGCTTGACGCCAATGTCGATCGCTTAGAACCGTTCCGCTTGTCGTATGACAGCATGAAAGATAACGCCTACTTTCAACTCTCGGGCCTTTCCGATTCGCAGTTGCTCGATCTTTACGCCGAGCCCCTCTTTTTCAAATCAATCATTCCGCGAGTGGATGCGGCGACGATGGCCGCGGTCGAAAAAGCGGCGCGAGCCAAAGCGAACGAACCGGTCAACGATGACGATATGACGATCGATCGCTGGCTCCTCTGGCGGAATGACGTCACGCGGACCACCGGACTTTCACAAGTCACGGAGAAAGAAACTACGGCAAGCGTTGCTTCGAAAACAGCAGACGGCGAATCGATAGAGAACCAAGAAACGCCGTTTGATCGACGCAACTTGCCACGCGTATTGGCCCGGTTTGACAATGACCAGCCGTTTCTGGTCGAACGCCATATCGGAGATGGCCGAGTTCTGCTGGTTTCGACCGGGATTGATAACCTGTGGAATACCTTACCACGCACTAACGCCGTGTTGATCTTTGATCGCTTGTTGCGGGGGATGCTGGAAATGACTTTGCCGCAGCGGAACTTTCCGACGCTCGCACAAGTTTCGTTGCCGTTGGAATCGGCGTCGACAACGACGATGGTCGAATTAACGCGCCCCGGCGTTGACGGTTCCGAAGAACTGCCGATCGGCTTTTTGGATGATCAAACCCGCGGCGTGACCGTGCCGCAATTGCTGCGCGGCGGCGAGTATCAATTGAAAGTCAGCGAGCGACAACTCAGCAGCGATCCGACCCTTTCGCCCGAGCCGCCGCAAACTTTGATCTTGGCCGTCCAGCCGCAAGCGGACGAATCGCAAATCGATCGATTAACACGCGAAGATTTTGAGGCGCGGGAACTCGGTGAAAAATTAAAATGGATCGCTCCTGGCGAAGTGATCAGTTTGGCTGGCGCTCAAATCCGCGGGCAAGACTGGTGGAAGTACTTGATTGCCCTGGCGCTCGGCTGTTTGCTGATCGAGATGCTGTTGATCGCGCGGCCCGGTTGGGTCGATCGGCTCTTCTCACGCTCGACTGCGACCGATGCGACCCCGCTATCCGAGGAGGCTCGTTCCTAGATGACCGAAACTCTCGGCTGGCTGTTGAACATTCGTAACGCGTCGTCGATTGACCACGTGCAAGTTTCGCTGGCGGCGCCATGGGCCAGCGGGAACGCCTTTTGGGTGATCCTGGGCTGCGCCGCGGCATTTGCAGCGTCTCTTTGGTTTTATGCGAAGTTTCATCCTCGTCTTAGCGGCGGGGCTCGCTATGCGCTGGGCGCAGCGCGCGGCTTGCTGCTGGCGCTATTGATCTTTACGTTGGCAGATCCCATTTTGCAAGTCACTGCGACCAATGATCCGGAGCCTGTCGTGTACGCCGTATTCGACGGAACGGAAAGCATGACGATTGCGGACGACTTGCTGCCCGAAACGCGTGAGGCGCTGGCCGCCGTTGTAGGACTACCGACGCAAGGGAGTTCTGCAGCGCTGGGGACCTCTGAGTCTGCGGTCGCCTCGCGCGCCCAATGGTTACAAGCCTATCTGCAAAACCCCGCTGGCAATCTGTTGACCCGGCTGGCCGCAGAGCGAGGAGTTCAAATCGAGCCCTTTATTTTCGACGGTCAAAATACGAGCCGTTTGCGTCGCCTGTTGCGAGAAGAAGAGAAGTCGGACGCGACCGATCTTGCGGACGCAGCGCTCGAGTTGACGACTGAGGGCCGCGTCACCGCGCTGGGCGACATGCTGCACGATTTATCGGCGCAACATCGCACCAGTCGCTTGGCGAGCGTCCTTCTCTTCAGCGACTTCGCGCAAAACGCAGGCGCACCGCCGCTCAACGAGTCACGCAGCGGTCTGAGCCCGGTCCAACGAGTCGGCGCTCCGATTTATACGATCGGCTTGGGCTCCCATTCGGCGGTTGATATCGCCGTCGACGTGCAGCCTCCTCCGAAAATGAAAAAAGCGGAGCGGGCCACGATCGCCGTTCGGGTCAATCAATCGGGGCTGACCGGCGAAACGGTCGATGTGAACGTCTATGCCGAACCGCTGGAAGGGGAGTCGCTGACCGGGATGTCGCGTATCACCGTCGGAACCGAAACGTTGACGCTCGATTCCAGCGTGATGTATATCGATATGCCGTTCACGCCAGAACAGGCTGGCCGCTTCGCCTTTATCGCCGAAGTCGCGCCGCAAATCGGTGAAGCGACCCTAGAAAACAATACTTCCGTTCGCGCGGTGAACATCATTGACGATTATCTTCGTTTGATGTTTGTCGAGAACGAACCGACCTGGGAATGGCGCTTTGTCAAAGAAGTGTTCCATCGGGATCGCTTGGTCGGCATGCGAGGGTTTCGCACATTTCTCCGCTCCGCCGATCCCAAAGTGCGACAGAATAACGAACTGTTTCTGCCGACGCTTACTCCGCAGCGGAGCGAGTTTTTCGCCAACGACGTGATCTTTCTCGGCGACATGCCTTCGTCGGCGCTCAGCGATCGCTTTTGCGAAATGACCAAAGAGTTTGTCGGGCAGTTTGGCGGTGGACTGGTCGTGATTGCTGGTCCCCGCTTTGGACCGTCGCAGCTTAACGGAACGGCGCTGGCCGACATGTTGCCGGTCAAGGTCGACGGATCGATGGCGCTGCGCGATGACAAAGAATTTGAGCCGCGGCTGACTCCGCTTGGACTGCAAACCGACTTCATGCAACTGGGCGATACGAACGATCGCCGTGAGAACATCGCCGCCTGGAAATCGCTTGGCAAGCTTCCCTGGTATCAACCGGTGCAGGGGGTTCACTCGCAAGCGACCGTCCTGGCCGAGCATCCGTTTGACCTATGCGCCGATGGCAAAACGCCGCAGCCGTTGATCGCGATTCGTCGCTATGGCGCCGGCGAAGTGGTCTATATCAGCTTCAACGAATTGTGGCGTCTGCGTCGCATGCACGGCGAAAAATATTATCGCCAGTTCTGGTCGCAGTTGATCAATCGACTGGGACTGAGCCACGCGCTGGGCGCTCAAAAGCGATTTGTGGTGCGAGCGGAGCGGGATCAATACTTGGTGGATGAAAAAGCGTTGATCTCGGTCGAAGCGTACGACGAAAATTTTGAGCCCCTTTCGGCGGCTACTTTGGCGGGCGGAGCGTTGCAAGGAGAACTAGAAACGCCTGACGATTCAGGCCGCGCCTTGTCGCCGCGCGAGATCACGATTCCAGAACTGCGAACAGGCCGCTTTGAGATCCGCGTTCCCGTCAATCGTCAAGGACAATATGTGGTGCGCGTCAAAGACCCCGTGACCGACAAGGTCAGTGAGGTCCGCTTTCAGGCGACCGGGGCATCGGCTGAACTGCGCAGCGCCGTCCGAAATGTTAGTTTGCAAAACGACATCGCCCAGCAGTCCGGCGGAATTGCGGTGGAACTGCAGGAGATTGACGCGTTGTTCGACAAAATCGAATTGAAAGATGTTCGCGAAGAAGTGACCCGCAACGAACCGCTCTGGGGGACGCCGCTCTGGTTCGTCTTGCTGGTCGGCTTGATGTTGGGTGAATGGTACTCGCGAAAGAGGGCGAATCTGGCATGACCCGCAGCAAACTTAATCAACTTCGTTGGCAACTGCAAAAGCTGCGACAGGCGCGCCGGAGCGTCCGGTTGGGAAGTGCGCTGGCGGTCATCGTGGGTAGTCTGCTGTTGGCGTTGTTGATCCTGTTGGGACTCGATGTCGCGCTGGAGATGAACCTCGTCCAACGCGTGATCGTGATGGCGATCGCGACGGTGACGTTGATCTGGGCCTGGCGCCGCTTCGCCGCGCCATGGCTGGGTACTCGCGAAACGATGCTCGATATGGCGATGATGGTCGAACGCCGTCACGGGATCGAAAGCGATCTGGTCGGCGCGCTGCAATTTGAAACGCCGGACGCCGCCAAGTGGGGTTCGCCCGAATTGGAATCGGCAGTGATTGATTATGTGGCCGATCTCGGCGGCGACATCGACGTGTTTGACGGATTCGACAGCAGCCCACTGCGTCGCCGGGCAATCTGGGCGACCATCATTCTGGTCATTGCGATCGGCACGGTCACGTTTGCGCCGCGTCATGTGATGACCTTTCTGCAGCGGCTGGCGCTAAGCGACGTTCATTACCCGACCAAGACGACGATCGAGTCGCTCCGCATCGGCGGCGTCGATGTAGATCCTGCGCAAGCCGCCACAACCGTCGTAAAGATTGGCTTTGGGCAGCCGTTTGACGTGCAAGTGCATGCCAGCGGCGTGTTGCCGGCGAGCGGAAAGTTTGCGCTCTCTGGAAAGAGCGGCGCTACGACGTTGGACCTGTTGCCGGAAGAGACGAACGCAGATAGTTCGCCGAAAGGCGATTTTATCGCGACGTTGCCCCGTCTGATGGAGCCGGCCATCTATCAAATTGCGCTCGGGGACGCCTGGACCGATCCGGCGCGGATTGAAGTGATGCCGCTGCCGACGATCGAGACCGAGATGTCCGTCACCCCGCCGGAATATGCCGCCGGATTAGAGAGCGACAACTCGGCGCGCGGTCTTCAGCGTGCCGTTTTGGAAGGGAGTCGCGTCGACTTGCAACTGACCAGCAGCAAGCCGCTGGCCTCGGCGCTGCTGCATTTAACAATCGGCGAAGAGACCGAAACGGTCGAATTGGTCGCCGCCGACAAACAACAACTGGCCAGGAAGTTGCCGATCGGCGAAACGCCGTTTTCAAGCGTTGCGGCGCCGATTCGATTTGAGTTGGAAATGCAAGACGAAGATGGCCTGTCGCCGCAGTTTGTTCCCCGCGGCTATTTACGTTTGAAAAACGATCGTGCTCCACAGATCGCAGCCAGCGCCATACATCGCGTCGTGCTACCAACGGCGACGCCGGTGATCGCGTTCCGCACGAGCGACGACTATGGCGTTGCGTCGGTCCAGTTGCGTTTGAAAATCGAACGGGGCGATGATGAACTGGCCGAAGAATCGTATGAATTGCTCGACTCGCCGCTAAAAGCGAGTCAGCTTCCCTACTCCGACGATTTCGCTTTGCCGTTGTCGGGGCTGATGCTGGAAAAGGGAGATCGTCTGAGCGTCACCCTCGAAGCGCGCGACTGGCGCGGTCGCGGCGAAGGCGCTATCGCCAACAGCGAACCGCTGGTGCTCGAAGTATCGGACGAAAGCGGCGTGCTGGCTGCCATTTCGGAAGCGGACCAGCGTTCCGAAGAACAACTCACCGAAATCATCAAACGTCAACTCGGAATTGGAGAGGCGCGATGAGGCAATACGTAAGAACTGCAATCGCTACGGCGATCATGCTGACCGCGACATCGTTGGCCGGCGCACAAGAGTTAAATTCGACGACCTTGCGACGACGCGAAATCGCCCAAGAACGCGCCCAGGCAATGGCCCGCGATCTGGTCACCAGCATTCTTGATATCCAACTGCGTCAGTTTGAAGAAAACGGCTTGGCCAAGATGCCGGTCTATGTCGAAATCAAAACGATGCGCGACAATGTCGACGGATTGGTCGGATCCGAGATGCAGATGGTCGTCGAATTGCTGGTTCAAGCGCAAGAAGGGGATCAGCCGACTCGGTTAAAGCATTTTAACGCAGCGCGAGATCAAATCCGCGAAGTGGTGCTTGCGCTCATGGCAGAACGGCAACGTCTGTATCGCCGTTTGCAAATCGCCAAACTTGCGGCGCAGGTCCGCGAACTGATCGCGATCGAAGAGAAGACCCGCGACCGCACGGTCGGTCTGCTCGATCAGCCGATGCAGCAGCGCGAATCGATCGCGCTGGGCGTGATTCAAGATCAACGCGATGTGGCGGGGCTGTTTTTGCGACTTGTCCACGATTTGACGGATGTCACCGAGTGGGGCGGCAAAGTTGGAGCCGGCGCCGCCGATGGGGTGCGCATTCTGAAAGCGGCGGAAACCGGCGTCCATCTCGACACGGCGGATAAAAATCTCTCGACCGGGCAATACTCCGAAGCAGGCGAAGAGCAGACCGAAGTAATCAAAGGGCTGAAACGCCTGCTCGAAAAGCTGGAAGAGACTCGCGGCCTGATCAGCAGCGATCGGGACGCGGCTCGTAAGCTGATCGAGCAGATCACCAAGAAGCAGGAAGAGTTGCGAGAAACGACCAAAGAGACCGACTTGACGCAATTGACGCCAGACGCGTTGACTGAGGCACAGGAAGACGTTCGAAACGATTTGGGTAAGTTGGCGCAACAGTTGGAAGATTTCGAGCCGCTCCAACCCTTATTGGAACAGAGCAAAGCGGCCGCTCATGACGCGGTGGCCGAACTGTTTGAAGGAGATCAAGCCGAAGCGCTGGCCGATCAAAGCGAGGTCTTGGGCGCGCTGGCCGAATTAGCCCACCAGTTAGACTCGGCGGCGCCGAAAGATGACGCCGACAAGAGCGCTGACGAATTAGCGGCCGAGGTGCAGAAGCTGGAAGCGCTTCAAGAGAAACTGACAGCAACGGCCCAAGAACAAGCCGCTGCGGAAGAAGCCGCGATGAATGATCCTGCCGCCGCACAAAAAAAAGAAGCGAGCGTCGCGGAAGAACTGGCGCACTTGGCCGATGACGCGTCGCCGGCGCCGGTTGAATCTCGGCTGTTGGACGCCCAGGAAGCGGCGACTGATGCGGCGGACGCGCTAAAGATGGCGAAAGAAGATGCGTCGCCCGAGGCGCAGCAATCGGCTCAAGAAGCGATGCAACAAGCGTCGGAAGCGATTGAGAAAGCCCAGGCCGAAACCGCCGCACAACTTGCCGACTTGAAACGGAAGCAGCTTGCGGTCGAAGTAGGCGAACTGGCGCGAGCGGCCGAAGCGCTCGAACGTGCCGCCGCCGCTGAACGTGACGTCGCGGCCGACGCGAAAGAAGCGGCCGCGCTGCCAGGCGAAGAATCGCAAGCGGCGGCGGCCGATCTGGCCGTGACGCAAGAACAAGTGAAAAAGGTCGCCAACGACGTTTCCGCCGGCCTGGAGAAGACGGCGCCCCAAGTTGCCGAGATGCTCAAAAAATCGGAACCAGCAATTGCCTCCGCGGCGAAAGATTTGGCTTCCGCCGCCGATGCGAAGAACCCCGACAAGTCAGCGCCGCAGCTCAAGAAAGCCGCCGAGGCCGCCCAATCCGCTGGTGAATCGCTGAAGCAAGCCGCCGCCGAGCTGCGCAAAGAAGCAGGCAAAGCGGCGCAAGAGTTGGCCGAGATGACCGGCCAACAACTGGCGCATACGACCTCCACTAAAGAAGCCGTCAAAGAGTCGCTCGACAACGCCGCTTCCGGTGAAAATCTTGAGCAACTTCAAGCGGCGCAAGAGAAGATTGCCGCCGCGCAAATGGAGCAGATGAAAGCCGAGGGGAAATCAGCCGCCGCCGAAGCGCAGCAGCTCGCCCAAGAGATCGGGAAGCTCGCCCAGATGCAGCAGGAAGCCAACAACGCGGCCGCTGAACTGAGTCAAGGCAAAGCGAACTCGCCGGTCGACGCCGCCGCCCAACAACAGCAAGTCTCCGACGAAGCGGAAGGGCTTGCCCAACAGACGGACGGCGCCATAGCCGAGGCGCTGCAAAATGCGGAGAAAGCCGCCGCTGCAGCCGCCAAGGAAACCCTGAGCGGTGATCCCAACAAAGCGGCCGCGGCTCGCGAGGAAGCAGCCGCCCAACTTGCTTCGGCGCAGCGCAAAGCACAACAAATGGCGGCGGAGAAAGCCGCCGAACCGGCTGGGCAACCCAATGCCGCCGCTCAAGGGAAAGCGGCCGATCTCGCCGCCGAAGCGGCGCAGCTCGCCGCTGACGCAGCACCCGAAGCGGCGGCCGCAGCACAACAAGCGGCCGACGCAGGCGAAGCGGCCGCGAAGAGCCTCGCCCAAGGCGAATCAGAGGGCGCCGCCCAAAGTCAGACCGAAGCGGACAAGTCGCTGGGGGACGCCGCCCAAAAGTTGGCCAGCGCCATCGATCAAGCCGCCCAGCAGTTGGCCAAAGATCTGGTCAAACAAACGCCGCAGTTGGATCAACTCGCCCAGCAAGCGGGCGCCGTTGATCCCAATGCCGCGTCGGCGCTTCGTCAGGCCGAGCAAGCCAGCCAGGAAGGCGCCGAAATGAACAGCCCGCAGGGTGATTCTCCCGCGTCCCCTGCACCCGGCGAAATGCAACAAGCGGCCGACAGCGCACAGCGCAGCTTGCAACAGGCGGCGGCCGCTCTGACCGCGCGAGAGCAACAGTTAGCGCGTGACAAATCGATCGCCGAAGCGCTGGCGGCCCTCGCTCAGCAGCAGCAAAATGCGCGTGATGAGATGGATCGCCAGGCCGATGCGCTCGCCGAAAACATGCCGAGCCCCCCGCAGGGCGAAACGGCGGAAGGCCAAACTCCGCCGCCGATTTCTCCCGCTGCGGCCGCCGCAGCTCAGCAACTTGCGAACGCTTCGCGCCAATTTGCCGAAGCCCAAACCGCCACCGGACAAGGCGCCCAGCAGATTTCAGGTCAGCAGGAAGTCGCTAACCAGCCGCTTCGTGAAGGCCTGGAAGCTGCTTCCCAGTTGCCGTTGCCCGAGCAGTCACTCGCGCAGGCGCCTCCGGCCAGCGATCTCGCGATGGGCGAAACCGGCGCCGAGTTGAACTCGTCTGGTCAGTCGCCCGGCGGCGAAGGAAACCAGCCTGCTTCCCACAATCAACAACTGGGGCAGCCTGCTCTGGGACAAGGCCCCGGTGAACAAATGGCCGCCGGCGATGCATCGCAAGCGATGCCAGGCGCCGGGCAAGACTTGGGCCCGACTAGCAACGAACTAGGAACCGGCCTGGTGCCGAACTCGCCGCAAGCGACGGCCGACGCGATCGCAGGCGGCCAAGCGGTCCAACAAGCGCTGCAGGCGATGCCTGCAGCGCCGCAAGGCGGGATGCCAGGTCAAGTGACAGGAGCGCCGCGACCTGGCGTTGGGGATGGCCCCACGGCGCAAGCTCCCGCGCCAGCTGCCGCCAGCGCGGCGACACCAGGGCAGCAACCGCAGCCTGGCGCTACGTCAAGCGTCGCCGCGGCAGGCGGAACTTCGCAGGGAGGGGAACAAACGCAAAACCAGGATGGCGCCGATATGCCGCTGTCACTTTCTCCGGAACCAGAGGGGGGCGATTCGCGGGGAAGCGAAACTGCTGGGGATAGCGACGCCAAGTCGCGGCGCTTCGACAACGAACCATGGTTCGCCAAGCTTCCTCCGGGACTGCAAAAAGCGATTCAAGCTGGCGCTCGGCGTGAACCGCCGCGCGGGTACGAGCAGCGGCTCCGCCGTTATTTTGAGAACATCGACTAACAAAAACCGGAACGAAAATACATATCCAACGGCGATTTTCTCGCCTCCATTTTGAGGAGCCTTCGATGAGCAGCGAACCGATTTCGCAAGACGACGTCGCCGCCGTGCAGCGGTGCGAACAAGCGTACGGACGGATTCGTGATGAACTAGCCAAAGTGATCGTCGGGCAGAACGATGTCGTCGAACAAGTCCTCGTGGCGATGTTCGCTCGCGGACACGCGCTGCTGGAAGGCGTGCCGGGTTTGGCTAAAACGTTGTTGATTAGCTCGCTCTCGGACGCACTGCATCTGACGTTCAAGCGGATTCAATTTACGCCGGACCTGATGCCGAGCGATGTGACTGGCACCGAAGTAATTCAGGAAGATCCCGAAACGCGTCAACGCGGCTACAAGTTTTTGCCGGGACCGTTATTCGCAAACCTCTTGTTGGCGGACGAAATCAACCGAACGCCTCCCAAGACGCAAGCGGCGATGCTGGAAGCGATGCAAGAGCGTCAAGTCAGCGCCGGCGGTTCCGTGCATAAGTTGCCTGATCCGTTCTTCGTCTTGGCGACGCAAAACCCGCTAGAACAGGAAGGGACCTATCCGCTGCCTGAAGCGCAGTTGGATCGCTTTCTGTTGCATATCAAGGTCGATTATCCAAGCGGCGCCGAAGAATGGGATATCGCGCGTCGCGTCACTACTAATCAAATGGGGAAGATCGAACCGTGCGTCAGCGGCGCCGAGATCCAAGAGTTCCAAAACTTGGTTCGCCGCGTGCCGGTCAGCGATCAAGTTCTTGGTTACGCATGGGCGCTGATTCGCGCAACGCGCACCGGTCAGCCGGAAGCGCCGGACTTTGTCAACAAATGGGTTGCTTGGGGCGCCGGTCCGCGTGGATTGCTTACGCTGGTTACCTGTGCGAAAGCTCGCGCTATTTTGTACGGACGGTATCATGCCAGCGTCGCCGATGTGCAAGCGGTCGCCAAACCGGCGTTGCGACATCGCATCGCCGGCAACTACGCCGCCCAGGCGAACAACCTGTCGAGCGAAGATTTGATCGGCATGCTGTTAGAAGCGATTCCCGCCGACAAAAAGTATGAACGTCCCGCCGCGTAGTTTGCCGAAAGCCTAGCGATGTCCAGTAGCGTTTTAGCACGTTATCTCGATCCTGAAGTCCTGAGCCGCGTCGCCGGTCGCAGCATTGAACCGCGCGGCCTGGTGATGGGAAACCTTGCCGGCGCGCATCGTTCGCCTGCATCTGGTTTCGCCGTCGAATTTGCTGGGCATCGCGAGTATGTCCCCGGCGACGATCCGAAGCATATCGACTGGCGCATCTATTTCACACGCGACAAGTACTTCATCAAGCAGTACGAGATGGAGACGAACTTTACGTGCCATCTGCTGCTCGATATCAGTTCGTCGATGCGTTACGGCGAAGGAGACGAACAAAAGCTGCTGTATGCGTCGCGTATGGCGACCGTCTTAGGACATAGCATCGTGCGCCAAAGTGACAAAGTTTCGCTCGCGACGTTCGATACCCACATCCGCGGGCACATTCGCGCGAGCAACTCGATGCATCAAGTGGTGCGTATGACGCAACACTTGGATGAAGTCGAGGCGATCGAAAAGACCAACCTGGCCCAGTGTCTAAGCGAGTTGGCCGAACGGATGCAGCGCCGCGAGATCGTGATGATCTTCAGCGACTTTTTCGGTGATTTGGAATCGGTGGAAGCGGCGATACAGCGTCTCCGGTTTAGCAAGCACGAAGTAGTTCTCTTTCAAGTGATGCACCATGACGAACTCTATTTCGATATGGATGGCATGGTCCGGTTTGTCGGCCTGGAAGTCGCCGAGCAATATCTGGCCCAGCCAGAAGATCTGCGCACCGCCTATCTCGAAGCGGTCGGCGCTTTCAACGCCCAGTTGGAGGAGATCGCGCTGCGGAACGGCTGCGATCATGTGCTGGTCGATACGCGTGAGGATATGGCCGGCATGTTCGCCGATTATTTGAACAAACGGATGCGCATGCCGCGCCGCTAGAGCAGAACATCCGTCCGGGCTGAAAAGAGTGCTGGGCTGAGCTGCTTGTTCGACGAGACATCCTTAGACCGGACCTCGTCATTTTTTTTTCGTCCAGCGGGTTGAACTGAACCAATCCAATACAAGCCCGAGTGCGCAAGCCGAGGGAATATAGCCTCCCTTTCAAATGATGAAGGCCCGATAGGACAGGGTTGGACCGGATCGGACAAGGTTGGATCGGATCGGACAGGGTTGGATCGGATCGGACAAGGTTGGATCGGATCGGACAAGGTTGGATCGGATCGGACAAGGTTGGATCGGATCGGACAAGGTTGGATCGGATCGGACAAGGTTGGATCGGATCGGACAGGGTTGGATCGGATCGGACAAGGTTGGATCGGATCGGACAAGGTTGGATCGGATCGGACAAGGTTGGATCGGATCGGACAGGGTTGGATCGGATCGGACAGGGTTGGATCGGATCGGACAAGGTTGGATCGGATCGGACAAGGTTGGATCGGATCGGACAAGGTTGGATCGGATCGGACAGGGTTGGATCGGATCGGACAAGGTTGGATCGGATCGGACAAGGTTGGATCGGATCGGACAAGGTTGGATCGGATCGGACAGGGTTGGATCGGATCGGACAGGGTTGGATCGGATCGGACAAGGTTGGATCGGATCGGACAAGGTTGGATCGGATCGGACAAGCTTGGATCGGATCGGACAAGCTTGGATCGGATCGGACAAGGTTGGATCGGATCGGACAGGGTTGGACCGGACCGGACTGCTGAGTTTTTTGCCACCAAATTCCCCCGTTTTTCTGAGTGTTAGTTTGGGGACTGTTTTGCTACGACAGGCCAAGGCTTGGCCTACGGTTTCGTCCGTTGGCTCTTTTGGCTGACCAGCGCGCGTATTGATTCCTCGGTTGTTGCCTATTCGACGCCCATGTCGTACGCTTCGTCAAGAGACAATTTTTCCAGGCCCCAAGCGTCTCGTTCGAAGCCGACTCGACCAGTTTGGCGCCGTTAGCTTCTTGGAGGTAGGACGTTTTCTCACCGGCAGGCCAGTTTTTCTGCAGCGCTGGGGCGCGATCCCCGAAAAATCAAAAATTCTCGGCGATGTTTCCGCCGATTTGCGGAAGACCCAACCTTGCCGCGTGGGCTAAGATTGGGGGATGTCGTTCGCTCTGGACGATCCTCGGGTCACTTAGACCGTCGCAGTCGAAACAGGAAATTCTCGATATGATGTTGCGAATTGCGGTTGGCGCCGCGTGTACCTGGTTGATTTTGATAACGGCTCCCCTGGCTGTGGTGAGCGGCGAAGAAAGTACGAAGGCGGAAAGCGTGAGCAGCGAAACGGACCCCTATGCGTGGCTAGAAGATGTCGAAGGCGAACAGGCGCTTGATTGGGTGCGAGCACGAAACGCACTGTCGCAGGCCAAGCTGGAAAGCGATCCCAGCTTCGAGCAGCTGCGCGACGATTTGCTGGCGATTTTTGATTCCAACGAGCGAATTCCCTTCGTCCGCAAGCGGGGCGATTTCTACTACAACTTCTGGCGCGACGAAAAGAACGAACGGGGAGTCTGGCGACGAACCACGCTTGACGAATACAAAAAAGAGGAGCCCCAGTGGGAAGTTCTGCTCGACCTGGACGAACTTGCCAAAGCCGAGAACGAAAACTGGGTTTGGAGCGGCGCTCAACTGCTGCGTCCCGATTACACGCGCTGTTTGCTCAGCATGTCGCGCGGCGGCGCCGACGCCGATGTCACACGTGAGTTTGATCTGACGACGCGTAAATTTGTCGAAGATGGATTCAATCGTCCGGAAGCGAAGGGAGGGATGAGCTGGATCGACATCGACCATGTCTTCATCTCGACCGATTTTGGTCCCGGCTCGCTGACGAGTTCCGGCTATCCGCGGATCGCCAAGCTTTGGACGCGCGGCGTGAAGCTGGAAGAGGCCAAGGTCGTGTACGAGGGAGCGTTAACCGATTTATCGATCAGCGCTTCGCATGACAATACGCCTGGATATGAGCGGAACTTTGTCCGTCGTGCGATCGCGTTCTATAACAACGAGATTTATCTGCTGAAAGAAGACGGCTCGCTCGCCCAGATCGAAGCGCCGAACTCGGCCGGAAAGGGAGTTCATCGCGACTATCTAACGCTGGAACTACGAGACGCATGGACCGTCGGCGACAAAACCTACGCGGCTGGTTCGTTGATCGTCGCCAACTTTGACGACTTCATGGCGGGCAAACGTGAGTTTACAGTTTTGTTCGAGCCGAATGATCGCAGCGCTTTGTCAGGCTACAGCTTTACGAAAGACTATTTGCTGCTGAACGTGCTGGAGGATGTCGCGAGCAAGCTATTGGTGATGAAAGCGGAAGCCGACGGCAGTTGGACGAAAACCCCGCTGGTCGGCGCTCCGACTTTAGGCAAGGTCAGCGTTTCGCCGGTCGACCCCGATGAGTCGAACGACTATTTCATGACCTCGACTGACTATCTGACGCCGACCACGCTTTACATGGGCGAAGTCGGCAAAGAGCCGGAAGTGTTGAAGTCGATGCCGGAGTTTTTCGATGCGACCGGTTTGAAAGTGACGCAGCACTTCGCGACGAGCAAAGACGGCACGCAGATTCCGTACTTCATGCTTTACCGCGACGAGATGAAGTACGACGGCGGCAATCCGACGCTGCTGTATGGTTACGGTGGATTTGAAGTCTCGCTGCAACCAGGCTATCGCGCTACCGTGGGCCGCGCCTGGTCGACGCAAGGAGGCGTTTATGTCGTCGCCAACATCCGCGGCGGCGGCGAATATGGTCCCCGTTGGCACCAAGCGGCGCTGAAGGAGAAGCGTTTAAAAGCGTATGAAGATTTCGCCGCGGTCGCGCAAGATCTGATCGATCGTAAAGTGACTTCGACCGAGCATTTGGGGATTCAAGGGGGATCGAACGGCGGTCTGTTGGTTGGCAACATGGTCGCTTTGTATCCGGACCTGTTTAAAGCGGCCGTCTGTCAGGTTCCGCTGCTCGACATGAAACGGTACAGCCATCTGTTGGCGGGCGCTTCTTGGATGGCCGAATATGGCAATCCTGATGTGCCGGAAGAATGGGAGTTTATCCGAACCTATTCGCCGTACCACAACGTGAAAGCAGACGTCGACTATCCGACTGTTTTCTTTACCACATCAACGCGTGACGATCGCGTCCATCCTGGCCACGCGCGGAAGATGTTCGCCAAGATGGAAGCGTGGGGCAAAGATGTTCTCTACTACGAAAACATCGAAGGAGGACACGGCGGCGCCGCCAACAATCGCCAGTCTGCGTTCATGACCGCGATGGCGTTCACCTTCCTCAAGCAACAACTGTTTCCGCCGGCAAAAGAATAAGCGGCCGCGGATGTAACGCAGTAGAAAAAGGGAGGCCAGCAGAAAAATGGGGTCAGACCCGAATGGCACGAGCTTAAAGCCTCCGCCCCAGGATGCGGTAACCGTCGAAAGGTGCTGTCGCAAGATCTTGCGACAGCAGGTGCTCGTCACTGCAACTTAGCGAGATGATTTGAAAAGACGGCGGAGCTTCGCTGAATTGGTGGTGTAACAATCGCCGTTTCAGGAGGCCCCGCCGTGTCTGATCAGTTTAACGCTTCGCCGCAGGAAGTTCAAAGCAAGTTCCGTAACGTTTCGATCTTCGTCAGCGAGTTGCTGCTGCCCAACGGCGTTGTCACCGCGATCTGTCAAGAGATCGGCTTCTCGTTTCGGCAGCGCATCTATTCGCCGATGGTCGTCGTGTGGATGTTCGTCATGCAGACGCTGTCAGCCGATCATAGTTGTCAGCAAGTCGTCACTCGTCTCAACGCCTGGCGAATGGCGCAGGGGCTGCCGCGCTGCAGCGGCGACACCACTTCCTATTGCCAAGCGCGGCGCCGCTTGCCGATTGCATTGTTTCAACGACTGCTCGCTTGGACGGCGCGAAAGTGCGATGAAGCTGGCGTCGGCGATTGGCGGTTCCAGGGACGCGAAGTGGTCATCGTCGACGGCACGACCGTCACGATGGCTGACACCCGCGCGAATCAAACCGCCTATCCGCAAATGAAAAGCCAGAAGCCTGGCTGCGGCTTCCCCTTGACGCGGATCGTGCATCTCTTTTCGTTAGCGACCGGCGCGGCGACGATGTTTGCGATGGGACGTTACGCCGGCAAGGAGACAGGCGAGACGTCACTGTTGCGAACGCTCTTGTCGCAGTTTCACTCGGGAGAAATCGTGCTCGCCGATCGTTACTACGCCAGCTTCTGGCTGCTCGCTTTATCGGAACTGCGCGGGATCGATATCGTGGCTCGCGCGCACCATCTTCGCAAAATCGACTTTCGCCGAGGCTTGCGCCAAGGGGACTGCGATCAGGTCGTGAGCTATTCGAAGCCGCAGCGGCCGACGTGGATGACGCAGCGGGAATATGAAAGCTACCCGTCGTCGATTCTCGTACGTCACTTGCGATATCAAGTCACGCAGCGCGGATTTCGGACGCGTCAAATCACGTTGGCGACGACGCTGCTACAGGCTGACGTTTATCGAGCGGAAGACTTGGCCGATTTGTATCGTCGCCGCTGGCAAGCGGAGTTGCATATCCGGAGCTTGAAAACGCAAATGCAAATGGACCACCTCCGCTGCAAAAGTCCGGCGATGGTTGTGAAGGAACTTCACTGCCACATGATCGGCTACAATCTGGTGCGGGCCGCGATGCTGGCGACGGCGTTGAAATTTCGCCTGCCTCCGTGGCGGCTCAGCTTTACCGGAGCGATGCAAGCGATCGAAGAGTTCGCCGCCGCACTCCGCTGGAACACGAAGCAACAAGAGTCCCAGTGGGAAAACCTCTTGCAAACGATCCGCCAACTGGAAGTCGGCGCTCGCCCTGACCGGAATGAACCACGAGAACTTAAACGGCGGCCGAAAGCGTATAAACTAATGCAAACGCCTCGAAATCGTTACGCAACAGCGGCTTAGAGTTAAGCTCGTGCCATTCGGGTCAGACCCCAATTACGCGGCGTAATTGGGTCTGACCCCATTTTTCTGCGACCTTTTTCTGTGACCCACAATCTAACGCGTACCTATTTACGATGGGGACGCGTTTTGTTTTTCTAGCAGCGCCGCTTCTTGGCTGGCGCGACGCCGCGCGATGATTCGCCGCGCGATTTCGTCGGCGATAACGCCGATCAAGATTACGCCGCCGACTACGGCGAACTCCAGCTCTTGGATCGACCACATTTCGATCGAGTTTTGCAGTACCCGCAAAATCGCCGTGCCGATAACGACGCCGATGATCGAACCCTCGCCGCCGCGCAAACTGCAGCCTCCCAGCACCGCCGCGGCGATCGCGTAGAGTTCGTAAAAATTGCCAAAGGTGCTCGGCATGACGCTGCCGATGTCGATCGAAAACAAAACTCCGGCGACGCCAGCCATCGCGGTGCAGATCATATAGCTGATGATCACCATCGTATCGGTCCGCACGCCGCTATAGCGCGCCGCCTGTTCGTTCTTGCCGAGCGCTTTCAGATGGCGACCGAAAACGGTCCAGTTCAAAAAGATCGCGGCGATGATCGCGATCGCCGCCAGATAGAGAATCGGCGGGTGAAGCGGGACCCAGTCGTACCAATCGAGCGCGATTCGTTCCCCGGCGTCATTCAACGCGAAGTGTCCCGCTTGATCGCCGCGGCTGGGGAGCCACTTGTGGAAGCTCCAATAGCCTTCGTTAATCCAAGGGAGAAACGGAACGGGAATACTTCCCCACTCGTAGTTGATCAGGTAGCTGAGACGCTGGAAGCCGCCGACCGAACTGCCGCCGGCCGATGCGCGGGCAAGTCCGCGCAAGATCAGCAGACCACAAAGCGTGACGACAAACGGCTGCAGTTTTAGCTTGGTGATCAGCAAACCGTAAACCAATCCGAGCAACGTCGACATCACCAACACCGTGGCGATCGCCGCTGCAGGCGGAAGATTGTACTGCGCCATCAGCACGCCGAACAAACAACCGACCAGCGCCAACATGGAACCGATCGAAAGATCGATTCCCCCGGTAATGATGACAAACGCGACGCCGATGCCCATCACGCCGTACAGCGAAGTCCAACGGATGATGTTCGCCAGATTTCCCGGTTCGACGAATCGTGGACGAAAGATCGCGGTGACGACGCAGATCAGCACCAGCAAGAACAGCATTCCCCAACTTTTATTCATTCAGCAGCCCTTGTGTCGTCGGATGATTCGCTAGGTTGTCGCTGCGCTCGATACGCCGGTCGCTAGTCGCATGATCGCCTGTTCACTCAGTTGCCCACGCTCGAGCTGGCCGGCGATCCGTCCTTCGTGCATGACCAAAGTCCGGTCCGACATGCCGATCACTTCTTCCATTTCGCTGGAAGCGAAGAGAATCGCCACGCCTTGATGCGCGAGCGTTTCCATCATCTCATAAATTTCGTGCTTCGCGCCAATATCAATGCCGCGCGTCGGTTCATCGAGCAGCAATACCTTGGGCCCCATCGCGAGCCATTTGGCGATGACCGCCTTTTGCTGGTTCCCCCCCGAGAGGAACTGAATGATTTGATCGGGCCCCGGCGTCTTGATCCGCAGCTTTTCGATCATCTCGCCGGCGATCGATTTTTCCCAGCGGGCAGGTAACAGGCCAGCAGTGGAGGCCCGCATCAAACCTGGCAACGTGATGTTCTCGCCCACCGTCATCTCGATCACCAAGCCGTCTTGTTTACGGTCTTCAGGAATCAGGAACAGCCCAGCGGCGATGGCGTCGCGAGGACTTCGCAGTCGAACCCGCTTTCCGGCGACTTCGACCGACCCCCCCACGTTGCGTCGAACCCCAAATAGCGTTTCCAGCAGTTCCGTCCTGCCGGCGCCAACCAGACCGGCCAGACCGACGATTTCGCCTGCTTTTAGTTCTAGATCAATCGGGAAAGCGGCCTTCCCCTGCACGCGTACTTCCTTTGCCGATAGCACTACTTCGCCAGCTGCGTGCGGCACATGCGGGAAAAATTGATCGAGATCGCGTCCCACCATCAGGCGAACCATTTGTTCGTGCGTGATCTCGTCCCGTGCTAGTTCGCCGGAGTTTCGCCCGTCGCGCAGCGCAACGACGCGGTCGGCGACATGATGAATTTCGCTTAAGCGGTGCGAGATATAGACGATACTGACCCCGCGCTGGCGCAGGGTGTGGATCACGCCAAAGAGATTTTCGACTTCACCGGTTGAGAGGCTGGACGTCGGTTCGTCCATGATTAGCACCTGCGCGTCTGACGCCAGCGCCTTGGCGATTTCAACCAACTGTCGCCGCCCGATCGAGAGCGACGCCAATGACGTTGTCGGCGGAATATCGAGCCCCACTTGTTGCAACACTGCCGCTGCGCGGCGATCCATTTCGCGACGGCGTAAGAATCCGCAGTTCCGCGGTTCTTTGCCCAGAAACATATTCGCCGCAACATCCAGGTTGTCGCACAGATTCAACTCTTGATGAATGAGCGCGATTCCCTGTTTCTCGGCGTCGCGGACGGTGCGAATCTCCACCGCGCGACCGTCGATGCAGATTTCTCCTTCGTCGGGGGTTTGAATCCCGGCCAAGATTTTCATCAACGTGCTTTTGCCGGCCCCGTTCTCGCCGATCACCGCGATCGATTGGCCAGCGGCGATCGACAGGCTGACGTCTTTGAGGGCCTGTACGCCGGGGAAGCGTTTCGAGACATGGCAGACTTCGAGCAGCGGCACGCGAACGCCTTTCGTACGAGAGCAGGTAGTTGCGGGCCGTGCTTACTTCGGCGCCGACTCGGCCGACGATGCTGCGGCGGCTTCGGCTCCGGCGGCGTATTGCGGTGGGATCGGCTTGTCGAGCAATTCGTCGATCACTCCTTGGCTGCGCTCTTGGGCGTTTAGTTGCTCGAGCTTGCCGACGAAGATTGCGACTTCGCCCCCGTCGGGGATCGCTTCTTTCACCAACTTGCCAACAGCGCGCCCCGCCAAATAGTTGCCGGTCCCAATATAGAACAAACGATTTGTATCGGGAGCGTCGCTGTCGTGACAGATCACTTTCATCTTCTCGCAAGCGCGATTGATCAAGTTCCCCTGATTCTCTTTGTCGATCGGCGACAGCGCGAGACCTTGGCAATCGTCATTCAGCTTCCGCTCGATAAAACGCTTTTGCTCTTCGGCGCTGGCGGTCGGCGGATGATAGACGTCACATGAAGCGTTAAAAATCGGCTCGGCGCATTGCACGCCTCGTTCGGCCAGGGTCCAAAACGGATCGACCGTGTTGGTTAAAAACGCCAAGCTCACCGGTTCGCTGGTGTCGTAGTCATCACGCGCGGCGGCGGGAGCTTTCCCGTCGCCGGCCATCATCTGTTCGATATCGGATTTGAACTGCGCGGCGTCGGCGGGACGAATCACTCGATGCGGGATATAGATGATTTCGCTCTCGGGAACATCGACCTTTTGACCGCGAACCAGCGCCGATAGATATTCGACTGATTTGAAGCCAAACAAAAATGGCTGCTGCACGACGGTGCCGAAAATCTTTCCTTCTTCGATCCCTTTCAGGGTCTCAATATCCTCGTCAAAGCCGACGATTTTGATGTCGTCCAGTCTGCCGGCATTCTCGACTGCCCGCAAAATGGTGGGAGGATTGTAGGCGTAAAGGCCGACCATGCAGTTTAAATTTGGATATTTCGAGATCGCGGCTTCGGCATTTTGCTTGGCGCGGTCATGATTTCCGCTGTCAGAGCGCAGGTCGAGGATCGTGTACTTGCCGTTGGAGAGGGGGAATTCATTCTTGACCGCTCCACCCGAAGTGCCCGAGGGGTTTGACGGAGAATTGCATCCGACTGCGGCCGAAGCGGCGATGGCGCACGCCTTCAGGAAGAGACGACGTTTCATAAAGCTGGCCTAAAGCGGAAGAGGGGGACGAAGGAGCAATCAAAAGCAGGCAAGTCGCTATTTTAAGGTGACATCGGTGCAGAGGCAACTGACGCACAGCAAAGCGACAAGTAATGTGTCTTAATGCCCCGTTACGATCCCGTCATTCGGAAACGCGCAGAAAAAAACGCACGTCCCAAAGGACGCGCGTCGGGATTTCGTATTTCCGCAGTGAACCCGGAGGGCCGCTGGGAAGTCGAAATAGATAACTTAGTTGGTGGTGTTAGCCGGCGGAGGAGTCGTCGGGGGTTCCGACGGCGCACAACCGACAAACGGAGCGGCCAAGGAGGCCAGCACCACAGCAACCATCAACGTCTTCATGATTTTCATCTTGCGTAATCCTTCTTCAAATTGAGCGTTTTCCACGTATGTGCCAGTCTACTGAAAGGCATTCGGGTACTCAACTACGCGTTTTTTTCCCCTGCGTGGGTTCATAAAATTTAGAACGGTAAAATCGGCGCCATCAGGCTAACAAGATTCGCCGACGCTCCATCGTGTAATTCGGTCGCGAAGGCCGACAATTAGATACAAGGTCTTTCACCTTCTTCCCCTTCCGCAGATGCTCATGCAGCCGACAGTCGTCCATCGAAAACTTCGCACCCCCGCGCGCCTGTCGGTCGTGGGAGACTGGCGCATCGGTAATCTGGTCGCGCGAGGTTCGTTCTGCGATGTCTCACGAGCCCAGCCCCTTGGCGGTAAGGGAATCGCGTGGGACTACGCGATTAAAACGTTACGACCCGAATATGCGGCCGATCCGTTAGCCTTGGAAATGTTACGGCGCGAAGTCCGTGTTTCGCAACAGGTCGCTTCGCCCCGCCTGGCGACGGTGCTTGCGCATCAGATCGGCGGTAGTGAAGAAGCCTATCTGGTCTTCCCTTATCTGACCGGCGTGACCCTTCATCAATTGGTTCCCCGCCGTGGTCCGTTGGCTGCCAGGATTTGGATTATTCGCCAGGTGGCCGAAGGCCTGGCTGCGCTGCACGCCGCCGGTTGGCGTCATGGCGATGTGAAACCGGAAAACGTCATCATTGACGCCAGTGGCCGAGTGACGCTGATCGATCTCGGTTTCGCGACGCAAATTGGCGTCGATGAAGTTGACGCGGTGCAGTACCAAAAGGGAACGCCGCGTTATATGGCGCCGGAGCTGTTCACCTCGACGCTGGCCGCCTCCGACGCGAGCGACTTGTATAGCTTGGGCGTGATGGCTTTTGAACTGTTATCAGGGCATCGGCTGTTTGATACCGTTGATCTGGCGAAGATCGTCGCCGCCCACAAATCGCAGACGCCGCCGCCGCTGCGCCGCTTCTTGCCGAATGCTCCGGCGGCGCTGGCGACTTTGATCGCCAGGATGCTGGCGAAAGACCCGCTCCGCCGTCCCGAGACCGCCGATGATGTCGCCGAGCGACTCCGCAGTCTGGAGTTTGAAACGATCGGCATGGTGGGCTAAAACGGTCGGTTCGCTCGACCCCGGCGTCACCGCGTGACGTCGGCTTTCTCGTGACGGCTCAAGACAACGACGCGATGCGCCGTCAGGTGGGGCCGCGTGAATTCTTTGGTCGCCGAGACTTGCCCATACAGACCGACCTTCTGTTTCTGGTAACGTCGCAAGTTGATCCCCGGCGACGGCGTGACAAACTGCAGTACGTTGCCGTCTGCGTCGGTCAGCGCGAATGGCGGAGTATAGCGGGCTGAGTTTTTCGCCGATGACGCGCGTTTGATGACCGGCATTAACCAACCTTCGCCGTCAAAACGAGGATCGTGATCGCCGGCGCCGATATAGACGCCGGTCCCAATCGGATCCGACTTGTCGCTCTGGGCTGTCGCATCGCTCGTCAGATTGGCCGAAGCGACGTCAACCGTCGGTTGGTCGGTAGAGGTAGTCGCCGCGATCTTTGACGCTTCGCGCTTGCGCGTTTGCAGTTGGGAGAACTCTTCAATTTTTTCCACCATCACGAGCGCTTCGCCTCGTTCGAGCGGAGTCGCGCCGGTGTATCGCAACTGCTGGGCCGCCGCTTTTAAGGAATCAAACTGCCACTGATCGATCGGCATTGAAACCGTCTTGGTCAACTCCGCTTCTAACCACTGGATCGAGGCGCGAAAGTCGCCGCCAAAATCGGGCATCGTCGCTGGCGCTGCGATTGTTCTGCTAGACGAACCGGGAACCATCGCCACGGCGCTCGCTTTGGCGTGATTCAGCGGACCAGGCGGAAGGCTTGGCGTCACCGGGATCTGCGTACTCGGCTGAGCGGCGACGAATTGCGTGGTGCTGTTTTTTACTGGTTGGGGTTCGGGATCATCGATACTCCAGGGAGAATCATCGGAGCGTTTGCTCCAACCACCAGCCGATGCGTTCATCTGCGGCTCCGGCGTGGTGCTGCCGGCGGCGGCCGTCGCCGAAGCTTCTGGAATCTTCCCTGCGGTATCGGCTTTGATCCAGCGAAACTCGCCTGCTGGCGGCGCGATCTTGATCCACTTTTCGACTTGGCCGGTCTCGGCGTTCAGCGACTGTCCGCTGCCGAGCGTCTGCACGACTTCGCCCCGCATGAGACGAACATGAGCGGCGTCGCGGCGCTGTTCGAGTCGGCTGCCGATAAAGCAAGGGGCCTCGTCGCGCGAAGCTTCCATCAGGTTCGGTTTGTCGGTCGCGATCAGCGCGTCGGCCAAGATCCAGCTGAAACTGCCGTGCGGCGGTCGAATCGCCAGCCAGCCATTCTCTTCTTCGGCATAGATCTCAATTTCGGCGCCTTCTTCTAAGAAGTCACACACGTAGTATTTTTCGCCGGGACCGCTGTAGATGTCCGATACCTTCGCGGTGATCACGGCGCGCTCCGGCGTCGGCGCAGCGGCGTGCACGACGGTTGCGAGCAGCAGCTGAGCCACACAAGTTGCGGCGAAGCGAATCAGCGTAATGCGAGCGATTGGTAGTTTCATCGAATCAGCCCAGCTAGCGCAGTTTCCCCCCTGCGTAGATGCACTGTGGGGAATACCTGATTCGACCCCGCGGTTCAAGAGCGATAGAGTCGAGTGCTAGCGGGCCTGCGCCGACGAGCGATTACTTTGCAGGCGCCATCTCTTTCAGCAAAGCTTGGGCGATGATATTGGCCGCTTGTTGACCGGACGGTGTCGCTTGCAGGTTGGTCATAATAATCAGCGTGTGTCCGGTGTTCGGATCATGTCCCATAAATGATTGATAGCCCGGCAAGGAGCCGTCGTGTCCAAGCATCGGGCCCATTTTCGCAATGCTGAGACCATAGCTGGCGCTCATTGGATCATCAGGATTGATGGTCCGAATGCTGTCGATCTGTTGCTTATGTATCGCAGGCGACAGCAGTTTTCCGCCAACCAAAGCTTCGACATACGTCGCCAAGTCTTCCGCCGTCGAAATCGCTCCGCCAGCCGCCCAGGTCCACGACGGATTCGCGTTGGTCACATCGCTGGGAAGCAGCTTCCCTGCGAGAGCTTGCTTCTGTTGCGCTTCTGTCAAATCCGGATTAACGTTCGTGCCAAACAAGTAGCCATGCGCGAACGGAGGGGGCAGTTTATTATCTTCCCGGGCTGGAAGTAGCGTGTGCGTCATCTTCAGCGGTGCAAAGATTCGCTGCTGATACGCTTTCTCCAACTTCATTCCGGTCAAACGCTCGGCCAACACGCCCAGCATCACGAAGTTAGTGTTGGAATAGAAGTATTCGGTTCCTGGAGGGAACATCGGTTTCTGCTCGATTCCCATTTGAATCAAAGCTTCCGGCGTGAAGGACTGCTCCGGATGTTCGTCGAGGATTCGATTGAACGATTTCAGTTCGCTGTAGGTGGGAATCCCGCTTCGCATCGAGAGCAAATCGGCGATCGTGATTTTGTCCCCTTGAGGAACATCCGGGAAGAATTGCGAGACTTTGTCGTCCAGCTTCAGCTTACCGTCCTGAACCAACTGCAAAATCACGACGCCGGTCATCGTCTTGGTATTGGAACCGATCCGAAACGACATATCGGTTTGCATCGATTGTCCGGTTTTTAGGTCGGCGACCCCAAACGCTTGCAACCATTGCTGGTCCCCTTGCCGCAAGAGCACGATGGCCCCGGGAATCGCATTGTCTTTTAAAAGTTGCTCCACGGCGCCAGCGAGTTTCGCTTGGTCGGCAGGCCATTGGGCATGCACGTTTGCGCTAAAAAAGCAGACGAAAAGCGAAGCGATCCCGAGTGAGCAATTTCGGAAAATGTCCATGAGCTAGTTACCATTTCGTTGGTCAAGCAGTTCGTTCCATGCCCAACTATAGGTTACAAAGCTCCGATCCCCACTCAGGTAAGGAAGATTCGTACGAGAACAGTGTGCCGATATAACCGCTTGCGCTCGGCTCTCCAGCTTTTCGCGGCGATTGTAGAGATTAGAATGGCGATGTTCCCATCTCTTCCTTGTTGATCCCTTCCGGGAGACTCCCCCCATGTCTCGCTTTTGTACGTTGGCCCTGTCGATGCTCGCCGCGGTCTGTTTCCTCTCTGCAGCGACCGCCGAAGATCGCCAGCCGAATATCTTGTTCATCGCGGTTGACGACTTGCGAACTGAACTCGGCTGCTATGGCGATTCTCAAATCCACAGTCCGAACATCGATCGGCTAGCCGCCGCCGGAACTGTATTTACTCGCGCCTATTGTCAGCAGGCGGTTTGCTCGCCGTCACGCACCAGTTTGATGACCGGACTTCGGCCAGACTCTACCAAGGTCTACGACCTGAAGACCCATTTCCGGAAGAATGTGCCGGACGTCGTGACTTTGGGGCAGCACTTCCAACAGAATGGTTATTACAGCGTCAGCATGGGGAAGATTTATCACGGCGGTTACGACGACCTGCCGACCTGGAGCGAACCGGCGCGCAAGCCGAAAGGGGGCTCTGGTTATGTGCTGGCCGAGAACCTGCAAACGATCACAAACAAGCGAAACGCCGCGAAAGCGAAGGGGATGAGGGGGACAAAGTTAAGTCGCGCCTCTCGCGGACCCGCGACCGAAATGGCCGACGTCGTTGATAACGCCTATACTGACGGCGCCGTCGCCGACCTGGCGGTCGAATCGCTCCGAGAATTAAGCCAACGAGACGAGCCCTTCTTTTTGGCGGTCGGTTTTGTGAAACCGCATCTGCCGTTCAACGCTCCCAAAAAATATTGGGATATGTACGACCCGGCGAAGATTGAGCTGGCGGCTAATCCGTATCCGCCCAAGAACGTGCCTTCGTACGCGCTGACCAGTTGGGGCGAGATGCGCGTCTATGATGGGATTCCGACCAAGGGGGATCTGTCGCCAGAAAAGGCCCGCGAGTTGAAGCATGGATACTATGCCTGCATCAGCTACACCGACGCCAACGTTGGCAAGCTGCTGAACGAACTTGATAAGTTGAAGCTGACCGACGACACGGTCGTCGTGCTGTGGGGAGATCATGGCTGGAAGTTGGGCGAGCACAATGGTTGGTGCAAACATACGAATTTTGAAGAGGACGCGAACGCGCCGTTGATCATTCGCGCGCCGGGGCAAAAGTCGCCAGGCGCCAAGTCGACGGCGTTGGTCGAGTTTGTCGACATCTATCCAACCCTTTGCGAATTGGCCGATCTGCCGACGCCGCAGCATCTAGAAGGAACGAGCGCCGCGCCGCTGTTAGATCAGCCGGATACCGATTGGAAAATGGCCGCGTTCAGCCAATACCCGCGTGGTCCGATCATGGGCTACACGATGAAGACCGATCGCTATCGCTTCACTGCGTGGAAGAACAAAAAGAATGGCAAAGTGGTTGCGACCGAACTGTACGACCACCAGGTCGATCCGGCCGAGAATGATAATGTCGCTGGGCGGACGGAGAACGCGGAGTTGGTCGTCCAGTTGCAACAACAGTTGGATGCCGGCTGGCAAGCGGCCAAGCCGAAATAGAACCAGCATGAAGACCGCCGCTATTTACGTCTCGATCATCTTTGCGCTAATGGAAGTCGCCATCGGCGCTGGCTTGATCCTCGGTTTTGGTTTTGGCGTTATCAGCATGCAGGGAACGGAGGTAACGATCCACTGGGATTCGTCCCCTTCAGGCCGAAATCCTTATGATCGAAATGACGTACAATTCCACAACTTTTATGCTACGACATCGATCTACTTTTTCGTCGCGCTGCTGACAGTTCCTCTCGCGCTGCTCGCAATTATCGCGACGGCGCTATTCAGTCGAAGTTCTAAACGGGAGAGTCAGCATAAAGCATAAAAATGGGGTCAGACCCCCATTTTCGCCGCGAAAATGGGGGTCTGACCCCATTTTTATGCTAGGCGTCGTAGCAAGCTACGCTGCGATTCGCTTTTGCTCACTCGCCGGCAGTCCCATCTCGCTGTGCAAATCGGCGAAGAGTTGCGCGAGCGCATTCGTGCTTTTTCCCCAGTCAAACATTTGACCGGCGATGTCGGTTTCGGCGCCGACGAAAGCTCCCTGTTCAAATCGAACGATGGAGATCCTCAGCACGCCCTTCATCGCCAGTATGGACGAGGGGAATTCGGCAGTCAGTAGACAACCTCCGTCGCCTTGTTGTACTTCTAGGATCGGTTGGCCGTGCTTGGCCAAGCTGCAAACAGCGCGAGCAATGACGCGACCGATGGGCGCGGCGATTTCCTCGGCTCGTTCTTTGCCGGTTCGAACGCCCACTTTGGCCCACATCGGTTGAACGACTTCGGCCAGGCCCGAATAAGAGATCGGTGAGTCGATCACTTTGTCGCAGATCGCCAGAAATGTCTCAGCCGACATTCCCTTTTTTGCGTGCTTCGCATGGCTAGCGATGACGTCACGCACCTGGGTGACGTTGACGATCGCCTCGTAGCGGACATCGTTTTCCCAGTCGTCGGTCTGCGGTGCGGACTCGACGGCTTGTAAAGGATGACCACAGTGGGAGCAAAACTTGCCTTGGGCCTTCGACCCACACTCGCAGCAGAACATCCTTGTTCTCCGTGCTAGCAAAAAAGGAAATAACGCTTCGCCAGATTTCTATTTCCATCGGCAAATGGAGGGGGAGAAGTGAACCGCCGTAAAGAATAAAAAAAGGGGGTCAGACCCCAGTTTCGCGGCGAAATTGGGGTCTGACCCCCTTTTTTTATTGGCCCCCGCATGGTGTTGATTGAGCGGTTGGAGGCCGGTAGATTGGGGGGGTGCCACGAGCCAAACGATACTGTCCTGCCGGAGAAGTCTTTCACGTGCTTAATCGTGCGGTGGGTGGCATGACGTTGTTTAACAAACCGATCGACTACGAAGCATTTTTGCATGTGGTGGACGATACCTGGGAGATCGTGCCGCTCCCGATCTTCGCGATGGCGATCATGCCCAATCATTGGCATTTCGTCGTACGGCCCGAGGATGATTCGCAAGTCAGTGAATTCTTTAAACGCCTCTCCAGTACGCACAGTATGCGTTGGCATGCTCACTACGAAACAACCGGGTCCGGCCACTTGTATCAAATCGTTTCCCGTTTCGACGGATGATTACTTCCTTACCGTCATTCGTTATGTCGAACGAAATCCGCTCCGAGCTGGACTGGTAGATTCCTCGCTTCATTGGAAGTGGAGTTCTGCTTGGTTTCGCCAACAACCGCGAAGCGAACGTCCATGTTGGCTTTTTGATCCGAGTGATCCACCACTACCACGTGAGCGGAGAAATTGGCTAGATCAGCCACAAACCGAAGCGGAAGTCGCCGCTATCGGAGAGTGTATTCGCAAAGGCGCTCCCTATGGAAACGATAATTGGAAAGCGGAAAGCGCCGCGAGACTTGGTCTCGCGACAATGAAACGTCCGCGGGGCCGACCAAAGAAGGAGAAACAATAACCAGCCACTGCCAAACGCATTCGTCCTACAAAACAAGCCGTCGGCTATTCGCCGGCGGCTTTCTTATTTTTCTTCATGCTTGATGTTGGCCGCTTAAAACTGATGCCCAATTTGCGGGCCGTTCTTTGTCAGCGTCAGGATCTCGGGCCCGGTTTCGGTCATCAGGATCGTGTGCTCGAACTGGGCGCTCAGCTTGTTGTCTTTGGTGCGAACCGTCCAACCATCGCGACGATCGAGGACCGTCTCGTGCGTGCCGAGGTTGATCATCGGTTCGATCGTGAAGCAGACGCCCGGCATCAGGAAGACATTGTGCGTGGCGCGGGTCGGGACGTGCGGAATCGACGGTTCTTGATGGAACCGACGTCCCAACGCGTGGCCGACGTATTCTTCGACGACGCCGTAGCCATGTTTTTTCGCTTCGGCGACGACGGCGCGGCCGATGATCGCGACGCAGCACTCCGGCGTGATCGCGGCGATCGCGGCGTGCATCGCATCGAAGGCGCATTGCGTCACGCTACGGGCTTCGTCCGAAACTTCGCCGATCAAGACCGTTTCTGACTGATCGCCGTGCCAGCCGTCGACGATCGACGTGATATCGACGTTGACGATATCGCCATCCTTCAGTTCATAACTGCCAGGGATGCCGTGGCAGATTACTTCGTTGACGCTGGTGCACGAGCTTTTGGGAAATCCGTGATAACCCAAACAAGCAGGGACGTGTCCATGATCCAGCGTGTATTCGTGGATCAGGCGATCGATTTCCCCGGTTGTGATTCCGGCTTGAACGTGGGGACGGATGAAATCCATCAGTTGGGCGTTAAATTTGCCCGCTATGCGCATGGCGTCGCGATCGGTGTCGACCAGCCTTAAGTTCCTACGACCATCGAGCATGAAGGATTGCCTTCCAAATTTTTTCAGTGGGGGGCGAAATCGAACGTCGCACAGGCCCAGCGACATGATTTAGTAGATATGAAGAAGTTTAACAACGACCCGGCCGTCAGCCTACGCATCGGCCAACAATTCTGCGACGAAAAGATCGATCCGCAAGAAGATTTCGACCAATTTTCGGTCCCTGCCGATTTTGCCGATCAGCGGCCGTCGATTGCGATAAATCGGGCAAAGAATTAGAATCACGGCTTTCTTGGCGGTTGGCGAAAGCCGAACAAAGATAACGGCTTACGTACAGAACTGCCGCGCTGACGCTTCCCAAAAACCACGATAGACAGATGCCTCGCTACAATCCCGCCGAAATCGAACCTAAATGGCAGCAATTCTGGGAAGAAAAGCGAACGTTCGCGACGCCAGAAATGCCGACCGGCGAAAAGATGTACGTGCTGGACATGTTCCCCTATCCCAGCGGGGAAGGTTTGCATGTCGGTCATCCCGAAGGATATACGGCGACTGATATCGTCTGCCGATATTCGCGCATGCAGGGCAAATGCGTTCTGCACCCGATGGGGTTTGATGCGTTTGGATTGCCGGCCGAAGAGCACGCCATCAAGACGGGGACCCCCCCGCGAGTGCAGACCGAAAAAAATATCGCTAATTTTACCCGTCAGCTGAAGATGCTCGGCTTTAGCTACGACTGGGATCGCCAGTTGGCGACGACCGATGTTGCCTATATTCGCTGGACACAGTGGATCTTTTTGCAGGTCTACGATACCTGGTACGACCGTGAGCAACTGAAAGGGCGCCCGATCGCCGAGTTGCCGATTCCGGCCGATATCGCGGCCGAAGGCGCCGAGGCGGTTCGCCAGTATCAAGACGAGCATCGTCTGGCTTATCTGAACGAGGCCCCGGTCAATTGGTGCCCGGCGCTGGGGACCGTGTTGGCCAACGAAGAAGTGATCGACGGCAAAAGCGAACGCGGCGGTCACCCGGTGCAGCGAATTCCGCTGAAGCAGTGGATGATGCGGATCACCGACTACGCCGATCGATTAGAGAGCGATCTGGAGGGGCTCGATTGGTCCGAAGGGATCAAAGCTCGCCAACGCAATTGGATTGGCCGCAGCACCGGCGCCGAAGTCGATTTTTACATCGGCGCGGCCGACAAGTTGACTGACTGGAAAAAGTCACGAGCCGCCGGCGGATTCCCGCGTAAGCCAGGTGACAATGTCTTGCGCGTCTACACGACGCGCCCCGATACGCTGTTTGGCGCTACCTATATGGTGATCGCGCCGGAACATCCGCTGGTCAACGCGCTGACGACCAGTGAGCAATCTGCCGCCGTCAAAGCTTATTGCGACAAAGCGGCCAGCAAGAGCGATCTGGAGCGAACGGAACTGGCGAAAGAAAAGACCGGCGTCTTCAGCGGCTCGTACGCGATCAATCCGGTGAATGACGAAAAAACGCCGATCTGGATCGCCGACTACGTATTGATCAGCTATGGCACCGGCGCGATCATGGCCGTGCCGGCGCATGATGAGCGCGACTTTGAATTTGCTCAAACGTTCGATATTCCGGTGATCGCCGTGGTCGATCCGGGTGAGTCCAAAGAGGTCGATCGCGCTGAAGTATTAGCAGGCAAAGTCTGCTCGACCGCCGAAGGCGTCGCGATCAACTCAGGGCAGTACGACGGCACGCCGACTTCCGAATTCAAAGGAAAGATCGCCGCCGATTTGACGGCCGCCGGGCTCGGGAGAGCAGCGGTGAATTACAAGCTGCGCGATTGGCTCTTCAGCCGACAGCGTTTTTGGGGCGAGCCGTTCCCGATTCTCAAAGAGTTGGACGCCGACGGTGAGCCGAACGGCAAGATCTTGCCGGTTCCGGTCGATCAATTGCCGGTCAACTTGCCCCCTCTAGAAGACTTCAAGCCGATTGGTCGACCCGAGCCGCCGTTAGAAAAGGCGCCGCATGATTGGCTGTATCCCGTCATCGACGGAGTGAAGTACAAGCGCGAAACGAACACGATGCCGCAATGGGCAGGTTCGTGCTGGTATTACCTGCGCTTTATTGATCCAGCCAATGATCAAGTTTTGATCGATCGCGAAAAAGAAAAAGCCTGGATGCCGGTCGACTTGTACATCGGCGGCGCCGAACATGCCGTGCTCCATCTGCTGTACGCGCGGTTTTGGCACAAAGTGCTGTTTGATCGCGGCGTGGTCAGCACGGCCGAGCCGTTCCAGAAGCTGGTCAATCAGGGGATGATTCTGGGCGAGCTGGAATATACCGGTTTTCAAACCGCCGATGGTCGCTGGGTTTCGCACAATAAGACGAAAACCGACGCTGCTGGAGAGCGGATCGACGCCAAGACGAGCGAGCCGGTTGCGGCCGTCAAGTTGGAAGCGGAAGCTGTCGAGAAGCAGGGAGATTCCTTCGTCCTGAAGACCGACGTCAAGGTGAAGATCGACGCCCGCGCGATGAAGATGTCGAAGAGTCGCGGCAACGTGGTGAATCCCGATGTCGTGGTGAAAGAATATGGCGCCGACAGTCTGCGTCTTTACGAGATGTTCATGGGGCCGCTCGAAGCGACCAAGCCGTGGAGCATGGCCGGGGTGAGCGGCGTGCGGAACTTTTTGGATCGCGTCTGGCGCTTGATCGTGGACGACTTCGCCGAGACGACGACGTTGCTTGCTGCGGTTCAGGATATCGAACCGACGGCCGAGCAAAACAAAGTGATCCACCGGACGATCGAAGCGGTGACGCGAGATCTGTCGAGGTTGGAGTTCAACACGCCGATCGCGCGGATGATGGAATTCACCAACTTCTTCACCAAAGAAACGGTGCGTCCCAAGTCTGCAATGAAATCATTGGTGCTGATGCTTTCGGCTTATGCGCCGCATATCGCCGAAGAGTTGTGGGCCGTATTGGGCGAGCCGGAGACGCTCGCTTATCATCCTTGGCCCCAATTTGATGAAAAGTTTACGAAGGATGACGAAATTGAAATCCCGGTGCAGATTTTGGGCAAAATTCGTAGCAAAATCGTCGTAGCAGCCGATATTTCTAAGACCGACTTAGAGCAAGCCGCTTTGGCCGACGAACGAATCCAAGCGCTGATCGTAGGAAAACAGGTTGTAAAAGCAATTGTGGTCCCTGGCCGCTTGGTCAATTTTGTCGTCAAATAAGCGAACTTGATCGCCGCCATCGGCGGTCGATCGCACCCCGCCCATTTTCTTCTCTTTTAATTGACAATTAGGACGAACGATGACGCACTCTTGGCACGACGTCAGCCCCGGCCATCGCATGCCGACTGAATTTTGCGCGGTCATAGAGATCCCAACCGGATGTAGTCTCAAGTACGAGCTCGACAAACAAACCGGTTTGTTACGGATGGATCGCATTCTTTACTCGGCCGTTCATTACCCGGCCAATTATGGGTTTATTCCGCAAACCCTCGCCGATGACGATGATCCGTTGGACGTGCTGGTTCTTTGCCAAGAGCCGGTTTATCCGTTGACGTTGATTGAAGCCCGTGTTGTGGGTCTGATGACGATGATCGACAGCGGCAAGCTGGATCATAAGATCATTGCGGTCGCCGTGAACGACCCGGAGTATTCGTCGTATCGCGAAGCGGTTGATCTGCCGAGCCATCGCCGCAACATGTTGCGCCGGTTCTTCCAGGATTACAAACAACTGGAAGGGAAAACGGTCGAAGTCGACGAAATGCAACCCACCGAGATGGCGATTCCGGTGATTGAAGAAGCGCTGCAGCGCTATAGCGAGCAACGTCGCCGCGGCTTCGACGTAAAACCGTCGAGCTAGCTCGTTCCTCATCAGAACTTCTCGTTGACCGCCGCCTGCGACGCTTGCCAGAGCGGCGACGAGACTGATATGCTAGGGTGGAAAAGACCCGCCCACGGACAAACTTCTTTGAGGAATCTCGGTCGAAATTATGCGTAATGTCATCTCTCTGGTACTGGGCGGCGGTCGCGGCACTCGACTTTATCCGTTGACCAAGTACCGATCCAAACCGGCGGTGCCGCTAGCCGGAAAATATCGCCTGATTGATATTCCCCTTTCCAACTGCATCAACAGCGATCTGAATCGCATCTATGTGTTGACGCAGTTTCTCTCGGTCAGTTTGCATCGTCATATTCGGCAAACCTACCGCTTTGACAATTTCCGCGGCGGATTTGTCGAACTGTTGGCCGCTCAGCAAACCGGCAACGAATCGACCGATTGGTATCAAGGTACGGCCGACGCGGTTCGGAAAAACCTGAAATACATTCAGCAATACGGCACCGACTACGTTTTGATTCTCGCTGGGGATCAACTTTATCGGATGGACTACCGCAAGATGCTGGAAACCCACATTCAAAGCGGCGCTGACGTCACGATCGCCGGCATCCCGGTGACGCGCGAAGACGCCGGTTCGCTCGGCATCATGCGTTTGGACGATTCGGGGCGCGTGGTCGGCTTTGTCGAAAAACCGCAAACTGAAGAAGATTTGAACCTGGTTCGTATGGCGCCGGACAAGTTGGAAGCGCTCGGCGTGAAAAGCCAAGGCCGCGACTGCTTGGCGAGCATGGGCATTTACCTGTTCAATCGCGATACGTTGGTCGACGTGTTGGAAAAGACCGACTACGAAGATTTCGGCCGCGAGATCTTCCCGGCGGCGATTCGTTCGCGTCACGTTCAATTGCATGCGTTTGACGACTACTGGGAAGACATCGGCACGATTCGCGCCTTTTACGAAGCGAACCTTTCGCTGGCCAACCCCAATCCGCCGTTCAGCTTCTCGGACGAAGATGAGCCGATCTACTCGCGTGCTCGTTTCTTACCGCCGACGCTGATGTCAGAAGCGGCGATCAAGAATAGTCAGATCGCCGATGGTTGCCGCATCGGCGCCGGTTGCGTGATCGACAATAGCGTCGTCGGACTGCGCAGCTTGATCGGCGAAAATGTTACGATCAAAGACTCGGTTTTGATGGGTTCGGACTATTACGAAACCGAAGGGGAACTGGCCGATCACCGCAGTTGCAAACGCCCGCCGCTGGGCATCGGTTGCGGGTCGGTCATCCAAGGCGCGATCATCGACAAGAATTGCAACATCGGCAAAAACGTCCGGATCATCAACGATCATGGCATCGAAGATAAAGAGTACGATGTCGGCGTCACCGTGGTCGAAGGAATTCCATGCGTCGAAAAGGGCGCCCAGATTCCGGATGGTTGGACGCTGACTTAGGGCGAATCGCCGCGATGCGTAACTGCTGAAAACACCCTCTCTATCCGAGGGTGTTTTTTTATGGGGAAGGCGAAGTATCGTGAATGATCAAGAGCTCAACTTCGAGGAAAATTCACCATGTCCTACGGCCAAATGATTTTGCTGACCGCCGCCGATCCATGGGATCTCGAGCGGATCGAAGCCCACTTGTGTGCGGACTGCGAATCGGAACCCGAGGTCGGCATGCTGATTTCTGCTTTGCCCAACGGCTCGCGCTTTCTTGAATTGCAGTGGGAAGACTGGGCGATCGCGGTCGCCTATGAGAGCGGCGAACTGGTCCGGCAAGAATCGGCGGAAATGGCCCAGCATTTCGCCGAGTATCGGGACGACCAGGAAAAGCTCGCCAACTGCTCGCAGCGGATCACGGTGATGGCGACGGAAGATCCAGAGATGGAGCATTTCAACGATTTTGTATTGCTGATCGAATCGTTGGAAAAGTTGCCCGGCGCGGTGCTGTTTGATCCAGAGAATGAGACGTTTAACTAGGCGTTCTCGAATAGCACCGAAGTAGAAGTCTACTCGTGCGCGAATGCGTTATCTGGCAGCGGCTGAAACTGCTCGCCGTCAAAGAAAGTCGCCAGCGGCGCGCCATCTGCAATCGTCATCTGACGGAAGCTAAAGCGGACCGCCGGAGCGTACGGCTTTCCTTGGGTTCCGATGATCGCCACCGCTGCGCCGTTGTCGTCAGGTGAAATCTGCGAGTCGGCGATCTGCACGTTGGCCGAGAAGGGGGAGTCGCGATCGGCTTGAAAGTGATGCCACAGCATTCCGCCGGCGGTCGACAACTGCGAGCCTTGAAAATGAAATCGCAGCGGCGAAGTTCCCGCCTTGGTGCGGACCAAACCGCCGATCCCTTCGTAGTGACACCGGTCCAAGTGGACGGCGGCGTCGCCGCTCGCCGTCACGTCGACTCCGACCAGTAGCTGGTCGAATCGACAGTTGACTAGCTTCGCTTCCGGCAGCGACTGCAATCCAGCAGACGCTCTTGCTGCGGGGCGCCACGCGAGGGCGATCGATTCTGACGCCGCCGCCCCTTGCCAGCGAAACGTGCAATCTCGCAGAGTGATCGAGGAGGAGGCGACTTCCAATAACACAACTCGACTAGCGGCGGCGGTTGAGCCGGTCGCGACAAAATCAATTCGCTCCAGCGTCAACTTCTCGGTCGTCAGTCGTAATGGCGCCGTGCCGATCTCTAGGGTCGTCCGCGCGTCGTTTGCAGCCGTGAGCGTCGCTTCCGCCGCGATCGCTTGAGGAAATTGGCTCACCGTCAGCTTGCTGGGCAAAACAACGCGGCGACGATCGGCCGTCGGCATTTCGATCGAAGCCAGGTGAATATCTGGGGACGGTTTGGCGAGAACTTTGGAGACAAGCGGCTTGGCGGCGAGCGGCGTAAGCGGAGCAGGGGAGCGGATCGGCTGTTCTGGCGAAGTCGCCGCGTAGGATGGCCAGAACAACGCCCAGGCTGCAATCATCGCCGCAGCGCCAGCGGTGGCGAACCGTTGGCGTTTCTGTCGGCGGTTGGCTTCCTGGCGAAGATGAACATGCAGACAGGGCAGCACCAGCGGCGGTTCGTCAAGGTAGTTTTGCAGCAACCGTGCGTCGGCGTGATCGGCCGGGCCTAACAAGGCGAACCAATCGGCCAATTGCACTTCCTGTTTGTTCTGACGTGCGTGAAGTTCGCACAGCAGCGGATCAGCGGTCAGCGAATGAAAGGGAACGCGCGGCGCCGCGCCATGCGGAATTCCACACAAGAGTTGCCGCATCAATTGCGCGAGTTGTTTCATGTCGCTCGACTTCCGCAGCGGACTGGCCGATGGCCAGCGAATGCCGGGCAACGGGGCGCTGGTGATTCCGTCGGAACTCAGCAAGACCGTCTCAGGCGAGACGCGCCCATGCATCCGTCCGGCGGTTTCGAGCGACAGCAGTTGATGAACGAGTTGCCGCAGGATTGCAATCACTACCGTCGACGGCATGCGACCGTAGCGGGTCAGCAACTCGGCCAACGTCTTGCCAGCGGGAAGGATCGCCGCCGCCCAGTGAGAGTCTCCATTTTGTCCCGTGTCGACAATCCGGCCTCGATAGCCGGCGATCGGCGACAGCGGACGGTCTTGCAGCGGTTGCTTGCTGACTGCTAGCAGATAGCCTGACTGGCCTTCGCTGGTCGCTTCGTACCAATCGATCCCGTCCAGCGAGAGGCGCTTGCGAGAAATCAGATAGAGACCGCAACTGAGTTGCGATTCTCGCGCGGCATAGAAGAACGCGGCTTGCGTCGGAGTCAGCTGTCCCAAGTACTGCAGCGCGTCGATCCAGACGAGGTCCATCTCACGCAGCGCCGCAGGCGTCTCCTTCAGGTGTTCTTCGGCCGCTCGAAGCGCAATCGGTTCGATCCAGCCGCAAGCGGCTAGCCGCTGTGAGATTTTGGCGGGGATCGACTTAGACATGCAAGGAACCTGAACCGGACGAAGAAGCTCAGGCTAGTTGCTATCAGAATCCCGCCTTTTGGGCAATCGAGAACTGGTGCGCACCCGACGTTTCTCAGTCGAGAAAACGCGGATTGCGGTAGAGAAGTTCCTGAATCCGGTGGGGGCCCCGTTCTTCGTCAGCCGGCCGCTCGTGATGCCAATCGGCGTGGGTCGGCATCCAACAATCTTCCAGCGGCCAGGGATCGAACGGTTCGTATCCCAAATGGTCGGCCAATTTGGTCGAGTCCATGGTGACATCGCCGGCGCGCGGCGGAATGGGGCCAGCTTCGACCCGCATGCAACCCATCAAATTGTTAGGGTTATAGTCACCGACGCGATTGATGATCTGGGCGATTTGATACAAGCTCAAACGACGCGGACCGCCGGCGTGGTAGATGCCCGCCAAATTACGCCCCAGAACGTCGTCGATAACGCGATTCATGCAATCGGTGTAGGTGGGAGTGCGAATCTCGTCGTAATAGAGCGTCGCCGGTTTGTCCTTCATGAAACGGGATTGAATCCAATCGATCGCGCCGGCGTGCCCGTTGAAGCTAACTCCCATCGGCAGTGAGATCCGTAGGACCGCTGACTCGGGACGCTCCAACTGAATCAGATTCTCCGCCGCGGCCATCGTTTTGCCATAGATGGTGACCGGATCGGTCGGCTCATGCTCTAGATAGCCGCCCCCCAGCTTGTCCGAATAAACCAAGTCAATCGAAAGCTGGACGAGCCGCGTGTCGCTGTCTTCCAAAACCGACAGCAGATTGCGAACGCTTTCAAAATTGATTCGCCAGGCCATCGACGGGTCAAGCTCGCACGATTTCAGGGCGCAACTTCCGCCGCAGTTCAGCACCGCGCGAAATTGATACTTGTCAAACAGACGCTTCAAACCGTCCATGTCTTCCACATCGCAGGCGACGATGTTGTCGCCAAGCATGCGCCAATTGTTGACTTGGCGGACCCCGACGACTTGGCCGGGGTACTTCTCGGTGAAGTAGGGGAGCGCATTGTAGCCGGGTACGCCTGCGACGCCGGTTATCAGCAGCGGCAACGGCGTCTGTGACCGAATGGGCTCAGCAGACAGATTTCGTACTCGATTGCGAAGCGTATTTTGAATCATCACCAGCGGTAGTCCGCTCCCAGAAGGCGGCGAATAAGCCCAATTTGTCCGGCGTGCAGCATTTCGTGCTGGCCACACCAAAGTAGGCTGTCGAGTTTTGTGTTGAACAGGCGGTGAGGTTCTTCAGGCGGTTCAGACAACCGGGAAACGGGGAACTGCGGCAGTTCTTCCATGACCTGGCGATGAACGTGATGAAAAACCGACAATATTTCGTCGGGGCAAGGATAAACTTCCGGCTGTGGGACAGGAGTCGAACCTTTGCCGAAAACGCGCAAGAAGTCGGCGGAAATGAATGCGTCATCTCCTTCCGCCGGACCGCGCACGCGCCGCAACGCCAACCGATATTGGGCCATCGCCAAATGCCCGACTTGCCATGCGATATGCGACACCCCTTCATCGGTCATTCGATACCAATCGGCGTGATCGATTGAATCGATCAAATCGGTGGAATAGCGGCGAACGGCCTGCAGCTGATGAAGTGCGACTTCTAGCGAATTCATCATTGATATTCTCCAGCCCAAGCATTCTAGGCATCTTCATCTGGGGTAGGTAGACCTCCGTGTTGTGTCAGCATGCCGGAATTCGGGGATCCGTATCGCGGATTCTCAAAATCCCCCCTTGCAACTGGACTATTCGCAGCCAGTCGTCTAACTGACCTACCCCAGCAGCGGGTCATAACGGTATTTCGGCTGGTTCCGGCTCTCTGGAGGGTGATGCATGCTCCATGCATCTACGTCGTTCTATGAATGATTATTTACTGATCGTACTAATTTGAGTGCGAATTAGAAATCAGAAATTGCCGGCGCCATCTGCCTGACCTATGTTTCACGAGGAAAATTGCCCTCGTGTATGGGAATTGATCCGTAAGCACAGTCCGAGTCCCGGGTTTGACTATGTCCACCCTTCCAGGCGCACCCGCGCTGCCAACGAAAACGCTGGAACGTCACGCAAACTTGCATCGTCTCGAGTTAGTAAACCGAGAACTGCAAACTTGGTTTGGCGTTGACTTCACCTATTGGGATGGCGAAACCGGGGAAATGATGCGCGCTGCCGAAATGCAGCCTTCCGGCGATGAGAATTACATCTCGCCGATTGTGCGCGCTATCGCCGCCAAGAAAAAACCGGAAATTGTCGCCGAACAAGCCGGAGCTTGCATCTTGGCGATGCCGCTGGCGATGGACAGCGCCACGATCGTCGCGACGAGTCCCTTTCTGACCAGCGATCATTTCGAGTGCGGTGATGAGATCGAAGCGCTGGCGCGATTGTTGGGGACGACCGCCGTGCGCGCCGGACAATGGGGAAGAGAACAAAATCGCTGGACGACGCAAAGCTTGGAGCGGATGGCTCGCTTGCAGTTGTCAAAACTGAGCGTGGATGATGAGGCGCGACGTCTGTCGAATGAAATCGACAAAATCTCGGATAGCCTTTCTTCGACGTATGAAGAAATCAGCTTGCTCTATGGTCTGACGCAAAACTTGCGGATCTCCAGCAGCGACGAGCAGTTGGGGGATCTGGCCCTGAACTGGTTGTTGGAAGTGTTGCCGTGCGAAGGATTGGCGATCCAGTTTTTGCCGACCCGCGACGATGACGTTTCGTCGAAGGGACGGAATAAGACGAAGACGCTGAACGTCGGCGTTTGTCCGCTTCAGGCGGAAGAACTTTCCCGTTTGGTTCAGCATCTGAATCTGGGCGAGAAAGGGGCTCCGTTTGTCGCGAATCAACGAATCACGGCCCGCGAGGAATGGCCGTTCCCCAAAGTTCGCCAACTGATCGTGGTGCCGCTCGCCGAAGGGGATAACATCTTCGGCTGGATCATGGCGTTTAATCATTGCGAGAACAAAGGCTTTGGCACCGTCGAAGCGAGCTTGCTCAGCAGCGTCGGCGCGATCCTGGGCATTCACAGCGGAAATATCGAGCTCTATCGTCAACAGTCCGAATTTGTCACCAGCGTGGTGCAAGCGTTGACATCGGCGATTGACGCGAAAGATCCCTATACTTGCGGTCATAGCGATCGCGTCGCCCGGTTGTCGGTTTGTTTGGCGCGGCAGATGGGACAAGATACCGACTCGCTCAATTTGCTTTATATGGCGGGTCTGTTGCACGATGTCGGCAAGATCGGCATCGATGATAGCGTTCTCCGCAAGCCGGGCCGTTTGACGGCCGACGAGTACGAACATATTAAGCTTCATCCCGAGTTGGGGTACAACATCCTCAAAGGGTTGAAGCAGATCGAAAAAGTTTTGCCGGTCGTGTTGCATCACCATGAGCAATGGGACGGCAAAGGTTATCCGCACAAGCTGAAGGCGAACGATACGCCGTTGTTGGCGAGAATCACCGCCGTCGCCGACGCTTACGACGCGATGTCGAGCGATCGTCCTTATCGCAAAGGAATGCCGGAAGAAAAAGTTGACGCGATCTTCCGTGACGGCGCCGGACAACAATGGGATCCGGCGGTCATTAACGCCTTTTTCGCCGCTCGCGACGAACTCCGTTCGATCTTAAGTGAAGAGCGCGCCGAAATCCGGTTTGACGTCCGCGACTGGCTGAAATAAATCGGGTCGAATTGCTCGCTAGAATCTCTATACTGAGAGGATGGCGAAAAGCGAAGAAGACCGCGAAGATCTCATGCAGGAAGCGACCGCGCTGGTCCGCCGCGGAGAGTATCATGCGCCGCAGGAAGTCGAATCGGTGACGATCGGTTTTCGCACCAGTGGAGCGCTAAGTCTCTATTTTGGGCAAGACCCCGTCTACCAATTTAATGACGCTGGTCAGTTCCGTCGCGGATATATCGACGGCGAACTCTTCAAGGCCGATGGCAATCGTCTGGTCCGCATGCGTCGCGAGCGGAACGAGCAATCGACTTCTCTCGTCTCCACTCCGTTGAGCGATGTCGATCAGGCCGAGCTGATCATCAAGATGGAATGGCGCCTCAGCATGCTTGCCGAATCGATCGAAGAGGGAGAGGTCGACTGCAGTAGCGTGATCCCGGCAGGGACGGAAGTCGCCGGAGAATTCTTAACCTGGTGGCGACAACAGATGAATATCGAAGTCGCCGCCGCGCCGAACGTCGTCGCGCCAAAGGCATAGCCACCAACTCTTCGTAGCCGGCTGCGCCAGTTTTGAGGTTGCGTTATTTCCCTGGTTGGCCGCGATAGCTCCGCTATCGGGGCGGCGCAGCCGTAGGAGGCATTGGTTCTCGGTAAGCAGTTCAGGGGCTTTTCGCCATTTCCAACGGTATAGCGACCACCGAAGTAAATCCGACCGCAGCTCGATGCCTCTTACTGACTTCGTCAGCCCCGATAGCGGAGCTATCGGGGCCAACCAGAATCCGTTCGGCCAAATAACGCAACCTCAAAAAGCGCGGAGTGGGCTACGAAGAGAAGGGGAGCGCTACGATTTCGACCGGTCCGCAAGAGGTCTCCCACGTTTGTCCCGGCTTATCAAAACCACGGCGAACCATCGCCAGGCCGATCCAACTCTCGAAGGTTGGAGAGAAAACGCTGGAAGTGACCCGCAGCGCCGGCTTGCCGTCGATTTCAAAACTCATGTCCGCACTTGGCTCCGCCGCCAATTTAACGCCGAGCAAGCGACGATTCACATGCCCCAACGCATCAATCCGGGCAATCGTCTCTTGTCCCAAATAACATCCTTTGGTGAAGCTGATTGCGGCCGCGTCGCGGTCCGCTTCTTGCGCGAGAGTTTCGTCAGTGAGATCGTGACCATAGTAGGGAAAGCCTGCTTCGATGCGCAGCGCGCTGAGCGCTTCCGCGGTCCCCTGCGGCAACGCGTCAGCCGCTGTGGCATGATCCGCGCCGCCGACGATCACTCCCCAGGCCGAATGACCAACATAAGGTGTGCGATAGATCGTCACGTTGTCGACGGCGACGATTTGCAAGTTGGTTTCCGGCGGCGCGATCCCCCAAGTTTGCTCGATCCATGTCGCCGCTTGCGGACCAGCGAGTAAGTATTCGCGAGTGTCCGCCGTGCGATCGACCACTTCGACATCTTCAATCACCGCATACTTTTGAAAGTGGGGAAGTAGCGACTCGGCTTGATTGGGAACCCCCGTCAGATAGATCGAATCAACGGTGGGCAGTGCGAAGAAGTGTCCCAGAATCCTTCCCTGCAGGGTTGGGATGAACGTTTCGCATCCTTGCCCCGGCGGCAGCTTTTTGATTTCGGCGGTCGACAGATTGTGCAGGAACTTTACCCGGTCGGCGCCCGACATTTGCAGACGCGTGCGACGAGATAAATCAAAACAGAGCGGCCTTTCCCATCGATCGGCGGCAGAGCGAACTTCAGGCGAATTCATAGTGCGTATTGATCCCAATCGATATCGCTCGAAATCTCTTCCCCTTCGACCGCGACTTCAGCGAGTTGCCCATGCGCGATGAACGTGCACGAATCGTAATACTCGCACACTTTGCGGGCTTCCTCCAGATTGGCGACCGGAGCCATGTTTAGCTCGTCAACGATCGCTTCCGGCAAGTTGCTCAACAGATAGATCTTGTTACGGTCGAGCGTGGTCGCCAATTGCAGCGCGGCGACGGCGTCGGTGGTGCGCTCGCGACGAATCCGGCGGCGCTGATCATCCAGGTCATCGTGTTCGGCCAGCTGCAACATGGTCGCCGAGGGATGGGTCGACAATTCGCAGCAGATCATGATCGCTGCGTTGTCGTCAGCCGCCGCCGAAGCGACTGCGAGTGCGCGGGCGAAATTCGCCCAGGTCTGTTGTGAATGACCGCCGCTGATCGCGACAACCGCCAGAGCGGCGCGTTTGGAAGGTTGATACCGCCAGGCGTTGGCGAGTTCGGATTGAATCTGTGCCGACAGCACGTCGATTGCGCCGGCGCGAATCGCGCTGATCGTTTCGGGGCCATTCGCTTCGACCTGAAGTCCGAACAGAACGCCGAGGACATGTCCCACTTCGGTCGCTTCGCCGGCGCGACGTTTGCGCAAGACGGGTTGTTCGACAAAGGCCGGCGCCGAAAGACGCTGCATCGTTTCGTGGTCAGTGAACGTGGGGAAGACCGCTTCGTAGGGACCAAAATAGTCGAGCGACGAATCCAGTCGAGCCAATCCGACGGGAACCACCATGTCTGCGTCGCTGAGCGAACGGTTCATCATGATCGGGCGATTCTCTTTGGTCGCGCCGATAAACGCCAGCTTGTTGCGGTCATCGGGATCATGGCGTTCGACCGTGACATCGGCGCGCTCGCCGATCATTTGCTGAACGGACGCTTCCAGATCTTTGGCGGCGTCATGCGGCAGAACGATCGCGATGCGGCGATCCGCCATCTCCGGCCGAGAGGTGACTTGCAAAATCGCGGCGATGATTTCGTCCACCGCCGGAATGTGACGGCCGATCGCGAAAGCGACCAGATCGCCCGGCACGGTGGCGTCGGCAAGTGCGGGGAACTGCGGAGGCTTGGTCAGCGCTGCGTCGACCGCTTCCAAGACCGACGGCAGCGTCGATCCCGCCCCATCACAGAGCGCGACGACCTTGTCATCGGCCAGTTCCAACTCGAATTTTTGGCTTTCGCCGAACGACAATGAGATCTGCATGGTCAACTACGCACAATGTGACAGCGAAATGATTCCTGCAATCTTAGAAGGGATTGTCGCCGGGGGTCAACGAGTCGAGGTTTACGCCGAGACGCCAAATCGATGATAATGGGCCTTTTCTGCGAGCCGCAGTTTGTCGGAAGGGATGTCGTCATGCGAGTTTGGATCGTTCTCTTGGTCCTTGGCCTGTGCCAAGCGGTTGGGTGTGAAAATTCGACCAGTTCAGCCGGAAAATCAGCCGCCGACACACCCGATCAGGCGGCGGAAGCGGTGGTTGACGACGCAAAAACGCCGATCGAACTATTAGAGGGGATGGCCGCCGCTTATGCACAGGCCGATTCTTACTTCGATCGTGGGAAGCTGCGGCTCAGCCGAACGCTGGCCGGAGAAACGACCATCGATGACGTGGCGTTCGCCGTCAAATGGAAGCGTCCCAATTATTTGCGGGTCGACGCCTATCAGGTGATGATCGCGTGTGACGGAAAACGGCTGATCGCCAAAATTTTTGACGAAGCGACCGATGAAATGGATCATCAGGCGCTGGTTCGCCCGGCGCCGGAGCAGATCGACGCCGCAGTCCTCTATCTTGATCCGCAGCAGAGTGACCCGATTTTGTCCGAGATTTTGGTCGGCGGTATCGTTGGTCCTCCGCCCACGCTTGAAATGTTGTTGGCGAAAGAAAAGCCTGACTTTACGGAAGAGGCGACTCACTACGTGCTGGGGGTCGATGACAATATCAACGGTCGCCGCTGTCACCGGCTGATTTATCAAACGCCCAATGGCCCGCTGACGATGTTTGTGGACGCCGAGAACTTTTTGCTGCGACGGATCGAGTATCCGCAAGAGCCGATGCTCTCGGCGTTGAAAGCGAGCGATCCCAACGCGAAAATTTCGCTAGTAGCCGATTTTATTGACGCTGCGATCGGCGACCCGATTCACGAGAACGAATTTCTGTTCAATATCCGCGGCGGGGACAAGCAGGTCACCTACTTTGTTCGACCATCGCAAGCGTCGACTAACCAACTGCTGGGGGAGACGCCGCAGGAGTTCACGCTGGAGCGACTCTCAGGCGGCGAGGTGAGGTCGACGGAGTTTCTGGGACAACCGACCCTGTTGGCATGGATTAACGATCACCCGTCGAGTCGACTGATGTCGGAGCAACTGACCCGCTTTGCGGCGGACGCTTCGAGCGGCGTGGATGTGAAACTGATTTCGGTTGACCCGCGGGAAACGACCGCCGAACAAGTGCAACAGCGACTGGAGCAATGGGGCGCCAACTTCGCCGTCTATCGTGATGGGCAAGCGGTTGGGCAACAGCAGTTCCGCATCCCGGGCGCTCCGACGGTCGTTCTGTTGGATGCGAAAGGCCGCGTGCAGTTTATTGAAGCCGGCGCGACGCCGGATCTGGCCGAACGCTTGTGGGGGATCGCTCGTCGCATCGCTAGCGGAGAGAACGTTGCAGAAGTGACGCAGACGGCCGCTAGAGCGGAGCAAAAGCTGTATCAAGCGGCGTTGACCGCATCGATGGCGGGCAAAAATCCGTATCGTGATTTGCCGCTTCCGACTGTTGATTTGGCGCCAGCTCGCGAGTTGAGTCACTTTGCGTCAGAAACGGTCTGGTCAACGACCGATGTGGAACAACCGGGCGCCGTCGCCGTGCTGCGCGACGAAGGGGGAGAACGTATTTTCGTCCTCGACGGCGGTACCGCGATTTGTGAACTCGATGTCGATGGCAAGTTAGCGTCGCGGCATGAGTTTAATTTGGGAGCAGGCGTGGTTGTTGATCGTCTGCGCGTCGCCGCGTCGGACAAGGGATTGCGCGTCGCTCTTTTTTCAGCAAATGGTCAGCGACTTTGGCTGCTTGATGAACAGCTTGAGCCGCTATTTCGCTATCCGACCAGTGACGCGCCGCATGCCGGAATCGCCGATGCCCAACTTCTCGGCGGCGCCGAGCAGACGACGTTGGTGGTCGCTTTTCATGGAGAGGTCGGCGCTCACGGCGTGGATGAAAGCGGAAAGCGACTCTGGAGCTTCCGCGACATGCAGCAGCTGCGCGATTTGGCGAGAGTCGGCGCGGGACAGATTGCGGTGATGGACGCATCCAGCAAAGCGCTGGTGATTGATCGCCAAGGACAAATTCGCCGCGAGATCACGTTGCCTGGGCGTTCGCTGTTGTCGCTCGCCTATGACGCGACGTCTGGAGAACAATTAGCGCTGGCGCTAGCCGAGATTGAGATGCTGGAGTTTGACGCGCTGGCTAAAGACGACGCGCAAACTTGGAGCTATCCTTTGCCGGCCGCCGAGTTGCCGAATGTTTCGCCGCGGATGACCGCCGTCGCGATTGGTCCGCAGCGCGGTTGGTGCGGGCTCGGACCTGATGGGACGTTGCATCTGATGCAAGCGGACGGCGCGGCGACTGATCGCCTTTCATTTGGCGAAATGCCAAACGGCCTGGCGTCGCTCAACGGCGCCGAACTGATCACGACGCTGCCGGGACGAATTGTTCGACTGCGCTTTGCGCCGGCGAAGTAGGCGTAACGGCGCAAAGTCGATTTGATCGGCAAGTTTTTGCCGTTTCTCGTCCGATTCAATACTTCGTGCTAGGTGCGCCGCCGCGAATTCGGCGGCATACTACGGCGAGTTCGCGAAACGAAGCGATCATCGCTTCGTCGCTTGCCTGACTGCGGCAGTCGTGCTCGAGTTGAGCGGCGTAGGGGGTGATCTGGCCGAAGCCATAGCTGCCGGCGGCCCCTTTTAGTTGATGCGCGATTCGGCCGAGACCGTCCCAGTCATTCTTGTCGACGCAATTCAGCATCGATTCGATTCGGTCAGGCATCTCGTCAACGAACATTTCGACGATTTCCGCCAAGTCGGGATCATCTCCCAGTTCGGAATAGAGCGGTTCGCTGCTGGATTGAATGGTCATGTTCGCACTCCTGCTGTGCCGTGGTTGCCCCATTGCCCCTTCGAAAGGGCAAAGCATGCAAAAAGGTAGGTCGCGAAATGGGTTCGGCAGGATTGGACGCGTGCGAACAGGGGGTTGAGAAGGGGAAACAGCTCCGTAAGTTGCTCCTTTCAGGGGATTTGCATCGGATAATCGTGACGTCCGGTACGTTCGGACCGGGAAAAGAAATCCGTTCACGAAAAGAGAGCGGTGTGGTTAACCTGGGCGTCCTGGGAGGACGATAGCATCTGATAGCGTTCATCACTGGACGAGTAGGTAATCTCTGCAAGCTGGCGGGTCTCATAGTTTGTTTGCTATTGAGACGCTGGCGCCGCAAGAGCCGTTTTAGTTTTTTTGTCGAGACATTTGGAGTTCTCACAGATGAAGAGCCGTCTTGTTCTCCCGGCGTTTTTGGTTGTCGCTTCGATCTTTGCTGTCGTTGCCGCCAACGCCGAAGCGGGCCTGTTTGGCCACCACGGTTGCGGTTGCGAGCCGACCTGCTGCGCGCCGGAACCGACCTGTTGTGCCCCCGAACCTAGCTGTTGCGATCCTTGTGATCCCTGTAGCTGCCGCATGGGCTTGTTTGGCAAGCTGCGTGCGAAACTTGCTTCGTGCTGCAAGCCGAAGTGCTGCGAATCGAGCTGCTGCGGCGCCGAGCCGACCTGCTGTGCCCCGGAACCGACCTGTTGCGCTCCCGAGCCGACCTGCTGTGCTCCGGAACCGACTTGCTGCGCTCCTGAGCCGTCGTGCTGCGAACCTTGCTGCAAGAAGCCTTGCTTCCTGAAGCGTCTGTTCAATCACTGCAAGCGATCGTCTTGCTGTGAGCCGACCTGCTGCGCTCCGGAACCGACCTGCTGTGGCTAATTGCCCACAACAGTAGGCCCGTCCGAAACTTAGAAAGAACCGCTTGCCGCTTGGTAAGCGGTTCTTTTATTTCTTGCGTCCCTTCATTCTTGTCGCAGATTCTGCATCTGGTTCATTGACTCGACTGTCAAACGGTTGACAATAAAGAGAAGTCGGTCGTGGTCCCCCTTTCGGTTGGGTCCAGATTCGCTCGAACTTGTCCGCTTCGCCTTAGCGCCTTGTCGCGCTCCTCGTTGAATTGAGAGAAACGCCATGTCTCGGCTTTTTCCCCTCACATTGCTGCTCACGATGGTCGTCACCTGGGGCCATGCTCCGGCTGTGTGGGGGGCAGGGCCTGATCCGATGATGGCCGACTTTGACGCGTTGCTGGTGGCCGGCGAATTTCCGCCGGCGATCGATCTCGCTAAAAAAGCGAAAACCGTCGAACAGCGTGATCAGATGTACGCTCGTTTGGCTCGCGCTCAGGCGGCTGGCGGCGCCAAGCAAGCTGCGATCTCGAGCGCTCGCTCGATCGCCAGCGATCAATACCGAACCGAAACGTTGATTGGGCTCGAGAAGCCGTTGACCGCCCGACCGGGGGCGATGGGAGGAGGGGTCGAGCCCGACTTCGATCAGCTCATTGATTTAATCACGACGACGATCCAACCAGAAACATGGGATCTGTTGGGCGGTCCGGGCGCGATCGCGCCGTTTGAAAGCGGCGTTTATGTCGATTCCAAAGGAACGCTGCAACGCGCCGAACTACGTGATCGGTCGGGACGTTTAGAGCTGATCCGTGAAGCGACCTCGAGCGACTCGGGCAATCGTCGCGCCGCGGTTAGCTCGCCGCTTCGCAAAATCTCGCTGAATCGTTTGGAGCGGGAAGTTCATCTGAAGATGGCGGCCGGCGAACCGTTGGATGGCGAGATGGTGCGACTTGCCGGGATCTACAAAGTAAAATACGTCCTGGTCTACCCAGAGACCGGCGATGTCGTGATCGCCGGACCTGCCGGCAATTGGGCGCCCAACGCCGAAGGTCGCGTCGTCAACATCGAGACGCAACGTCCTACGTTGCGTTTGGACGATCTGGTCGTCGTCATGCGTAACGCACAACGCGAAATGGGACGCTATGGCTGCTCGATTACTCCCTATCAAGAACGACTCGCGGCGACGCAAGACTTTTTGAAAAAGTCAGGCGAGAAGAGTCTCAACCCGCGACAGCGGGACAAATGGCTCGATGATTTGCGTCAAACGCTCGGCAAACAAGAGATCGAAGTCTACGGGGTCGACGCCGATACGCACGTCGCGCGGATCCTGGTCGAGGCCGACTATCACATGAAACGGATCGGCATGGGCTTAGAAGAAGGAACGCTCGACGTTCCCAGCTATCTGTCGATGGTCGAACTGGGGCCTGACGAAACTCCGCCGCCGATGGACGTGTTGCGTTGGTGGTTCGCGCTCAACTATTCGGCCGTCGCGACAACCAAGTCGCGTGACATTTTTGAAATCCGCGGCCCCGGCGTTCAAGTGCTGAGCGAGAACGAGATGCTGGCCAAAGATGGAGAACGGATCCATACCGGCAAAAGCAGCACGCTCAACGAAACCTTCGCCCACAATTTCACCAAGCATTACGAAGCGCTCTCGCAAAAATATCCGATCTACGCCGAACTGCAAAACGTCTTTGATTTGACGTTGGTCGCGGCGATCATCGAGAAAGAATCGCTGGCCTCACGCGGCGATTGGGGACAGACTTATTTCGGCGTCGAAGGCCGCTATCGTCCCGAACGCTTGCTGGTCGCCAAAGAAGTCGAAACGATCATGAACCACAAAGTGATCAACAAAAAACATATCATCGCCGGCGTCAGCGGCGGCGTCCGCGTCGACGCTTCGAAGTTTATCACCGACGAAAACTTCAAGCTCGACGAATACGGCGTGCTCGACGCTGATCTCAAAGGAAGCGTCGTCCCGCCGAAGATGGAGGCGGAAGCTTGGTGGTGGGATTAACATGAATTGCAGCTTGCAGCTTATCGAGTAAAATCACGCCGCCGCTTTATACTACGATCTCTGCGGAAGCGACGAGCGTTCCCTTTAGCGATTCCCCTTGTGCGATCCGTCGCATCGCGGCATTTTTTTTGATAGCCCGCAAATACAATCCTCGAGCCCTTTGCCGGCGAGAATTCGCGGAGTCGCTTTTTCAATCCGCGATTCCCGGGTTGGGGATTGTTTGGCGGCGGTGAAGTGGAGGAGATAGCCTCGTTGTCGTCCCGGGGTCAATGCATCAAAGGCCGTTTTGAACGACGGATTTTCTCGCCATTTCTGTTGAAGTTCAACGGGAATATCCATCTCTCGATTCTGCTCGAAATCAACTTTCAAGCCAGCTTTTTCGATTTCAATCGCTTCCTGAATATAGGCCTGCAGGATCGATTTCGCTTTTGTGACTTCGCCCACATGGGTGAACGACATCATGCGGGCCGCTCGTGAATTTTCGCCAGGCTTGGTCAAAACGCCATGCGGATCCTTGAGGAGTGAACCTTTCAGAAAGCCAAGCGTGCAGCAAGCTTTCAACTCGCCGATGATCAGCACATTGCTCCCCTGATACGTATAACAAGGACTGCGCCATTTAAAATCCTCGGCCAGTTCGCTGGCGAGAATGATCTTTCGCAGGGCCCGCAGTTCTTGCGGCCACAACTTGGCGTTTTTCAGATACTCATTCACTTTCGGATTCATGCGACTTGGTCTCTAAGTGGGCGACGGAATTTAGAAGTGGACCGGTTGAATCTTTACAGCGGTCCCATAAGCAAGCACTTCCGTCGCGCCTTGCATAAATTCGGTCGCGTCATAGCGCATCCCAATGACTGCATCGGCGCCCGCTTCCTGCGCGTGCTGCAGCATCAGTTCGTAGGCATGCTGCCGCGCTTCTTCGCAGACGTCGGCATACTCGGGAATATTGCCGCCGCCGATCGAGCGGATGCCTCCAATCAAACCGCGGGCAATCCCTGTCGATCGCACTACGATTCCACGGATGACGCCGCGGTACTCGACGATCTGGTAGCCGGCGATTTCGTTGCCTGTGGTGACGATCATGTTTTTCGTTTCGCTGGAATGGTGATAGGAATACCGAGGCCTGGACCTCTCGGCTTGCAGTCGCTTGTACCGAGCGAAGATGGAATTGCGATTGATCGCCCGAAAGAATATTTCGTCGAGCTGATCATCTTTCTAAGGATGAAGTAAAGCCGTAACAGCAGTGTCGGAATATCTCGCATTGTTACCGAACGTCCCGCCTCATTTCAACTTCGTGCAAAGCGTCGAAACGGTCGCTTTCGCACCAATTGGCGAGTTGCTCATCCACGATGGCGAAACTTAACCGTAAAAAAAATTCCACGTTGCCCGTTTCAAGAATTGTGAACAATCCTAGTGTCCTGCAATCCCGTTCTATTGCAACTCGCTCCGCGAAATTCAGGAGACCAGAGGCAACTCCCCGTTTACGGAGCGCTGGAAGCACGCCGAGACCGGTTATCCGCAGTTGCGGACCATCTGAATAAAGACCGATGACGCCGGCGTCCAGACCCTGAATGGACGCGATCGCATCGATTCGAGCCGTTTCCTGCGACGTGGATTTTGGAGTGGCCGTTTCTGTAGGCGAGTAGACCGTGCGAACAGATACGAAAGCTCGATCTCTTATTGACCGAACTTGCTCTCGTTCCGCGGCGGAGGCGATTCGGATCGAAATCAAATGTTTCATCCGGGGAATGACCACGGTAAACCGGTGACGGCCTGGCGAATGCGATCGTACCTTATCGGGCGAGTCTTCATGGCCGCGTTACGCTTCTTCCCGCACAAACTTCTCTTCAATCGCCCCGCAAAACCGCAGCTCAAACGTATTCCGCCGCGTCCCTTGCATCGCAAACAGCACGCCTACTTCCGGATGCTTTTCGCAGTAGGCGGCGGTTCGTTCGGGGCCCATGACAAAGCAGGCGGTCGAGAGCGCATCCGAGAGTGCCGCGGTCGGCGCGACGATCGTGGTCGACAGCACGCCTTCGGCGGGCCAGCCGGTACGGGGATCCAGGACATGGCCGTAGCTGCGGCCTCCTTCGATGAAGGTTTGATGCGCGGCGCCGGAGGTTCCGAGCGCTTCGTTTTGCAGCACGACTTCGCCGATTCGTTTGCCGGGCAGATAGGGATGCGGTACGCCGACGCGCCACCCGACGGTGTCGCCGAGCAGTCGTGCCCCGCGGGCCAAGACGCTGCTGGTTCCGCCGTGGAACAGAAAGTTGTCGACTCCTTGTTGGATCAGAAATTCGCTCACGCGGTCGAGCGCATACCCTTTGCCGATGCCGCCGAGATTGATTTCCATCTCAGACTGCTCAAAGAAGACCGAATGGTTTTCCGTGTTGAGCGTCAGATGTTGACTGCCGACCTTGGCCAGCGCGGCGGCGAGTTCCGCTTTTTCAGGCACGCGACCTTTGCGCTGATAAAAGCCCCAGATCTTAGCGAGCGGTCCGGCGGTGATGTCGAAGGCGCCGTCGGTTTCGGCGTAGATTTGTTGGGCTTGAACGAGCAGATCGAAGAATCCCCGTTCGATCGTGATCGGCGCGAAATCGGCGGCGGCGTTCAATCGCGAAGCTTCACTGCTGGAACGGTAGATCGATAGTTGTTCTTCGTAGTCGTCAATTTTGTCGAGAGCGGCGACCGCCGCTTCGGCGCCGAGTCGGTGTTGGCCGGCGTTCAAAAAAATGGCGAATGTGCAGGCCATCGCTTCGCGGCTGACTTCGACCAAATAGCTGTCCTGCTCGACGGGGGTTTCTGGCGCTTCGCTATCGGCGCCAGATTCGGCTCCTTCGCCAGCGGGGCGAGCCGCCGATTTTACCGATTTGGGGGGCGGTAACGGCTCAGATGTCAGGTCGTGGAGCGCATCCACAGCCGATTTACCCCGTAAAAAGTCGCGGCGGTTCGTTTTACGAGAATTCATCAGAGGCGTTTTACGTTCGATTGCTTGCCGAAAACTGTTTCGTCGTCGATACTTCGATTATAGCGCTCTCGGTCTACGAAATCGGAGCGTCGGCGAAAAAAGGGGGGCAGGTCCCATTTTCGCCGCGAAAATGGGACCTGACCCCCTTTTTTCGCTTGCACCAGTGAAAAGGATCTCCTTCGTCATGCGAAACGCCTGCTTGATCGCTCTCTTGCTTACGATTGCTACCGTCGGTTCCGCCGCCGCGCAACAACCGCAGCGCCGCGCCAAGTTGCCAGCCAATTTTGACAATACCGGCGCCTCGTTCATTTTCTCGCGGGATGTTTTTGGCGAATTGCTGACCGGGCAACGCCCTGCAGCGCTCAGTCAGAAGGCGACGCCAGCGATGGTTGCGTCGAGCGGTGGAATGTCGGGAGGTCCAGGCGGCGGGATGTCACCTGGTCCCGGCGGCGCAGCCCCGGCAGGGAGCGGCAAAGATTGGAGCTTTATCACGCCGGAAGTGATTCAAGACGAGGTCAAACAGCTGAATCTAGAGCTGGCTCCGATCGCGATGAATATTCGTGAGTTCAAAGGGGGCGGGTACGCCGTGTGCCGTCGCAACTTTACCGAGCTGGCGATGCTGTTCGAGATCATCAACGAAACTTCGCAGGATGTCCGCTGGAAAGAGTCTTCGCTGGGCGCTCGCGATGCGTTTTGGAAAACGGCGGACGTTTGCAAAGTGGGGACCGATCAATCGTTCGCCGCTGTCAAACAGCGATCCACCGATCTTGACGATCTCGTGCGCGGCAGTTCGCCTGCTTTCAGCGAAGGCGATCCCGATGCGACCTGGGAGTCGATCGCCGATCGCCCGCCGTTGATGCAGCGGTTAGATATGGGCTTTGAAAAGAAGTTGAAGAAGTGGGTCGCTAGTGAGGCCGAATTCCGCAGCAACAAGTCCGAGATCCTGCACGAAGCGCAGATCATCGCCGCGATCGCGCAAGCGATGAAGCAAGAGGGCTTCGACTACTACGACGATGACGACTATGTCGGCTTTTGCGACAAGATGCACAACGCCGCACTCGACATGGTCAAAGCGGTCACCAATGACGACCCCGCTCTGGCGCGCGAAGCAGGCGGCGCGATCGCCGGCGCCTGTTCCGATTGCCACGGCAGCTATCGGTAGTATTACGGTTGAGTGAAGCGGGGGAGGGCGATGATCTCGTCTTCGCCGCTGCCGTCGACGGCAGCGACGACGACGCGGCGCGGTTCGATGCGAATTTGATAGGGTGCGCCTGTCAGCGTATTCATCGGCGTCGGTTCTGGCGGCTCAGCGCCGAGGGCGAGTTGCAGCGCCAAGCTCCATGCGGTGGACAGCGCTTTGTCGCGAGCGGCGATTCGTTGCTGTTTGCTGACGTCGACCAATAGCCACTTGGCGGCGACGGTAGGATAGTCGTTGGTTCCTTCGAACGCCGTCAGTTGTGCGTGGAGCTGCGAGAGCATTTCGGCTCGCTGATAAAAGGGGAGCCGACAGCCTTCGATGATTACGCGCATCTGCTTCAAGTAGACGACTTCGTCGTAATTCAAGTTGCGCGAGACGGCGCGAACCGTCGCGTCCAGTTCGTTTTCATCTTTCAGCTTTTGATACTCGTCACGCGGCAAGGTCGAGAGAAACTGCCCATCGCGAATCAGTTCGTATTGATGCAATCCGCAGGCCCGGTCGGCGATCCAGGCATCGGCGTCATTGGGCCAGGCCGCAACATGACTCGTGAGCGTTTTAGCGATTGTCGAGAGCTGATTGCGATTGACGTCCGCTTGTGCGCCCACGGCTGCGGCTGCGGGAAACGCGGCTTCCCGTAACTCGGCCGCAATACGGCGGGCGTAGACGTGATTCACTTGTCCGAGACGCGACGCGAACTCCAACGCAAACGCGATATGCTCCGCCGCGGCGTCTAGGTCTTGGTCGGCCAGCGCGACGGCGGCTGACAAAATTTCGAGTCGCGCGGCGACGCGAGTGCATTCGACAAAATGAACTTCGGCCATGTAGCCGGCGGTGGGCTGCCAAAAGTATTTCCACTGCGGCATCTGCAACGCAGCGCGACCACGCACGATTTTGTCTTGATGTCGCACGACATAGGCGTGAATTTTTTCCAGCATCAGCGGCGGAAACTGAAAATCTTGGCTGGGAAGCCACGCGTCGGTGCTGTCGACCATCTGGTCGGCGATGGGACCTGGGTAGATCTTCATCAGTGCGGCGACGCCGTTGTTCTCGGGGTCGAGTCCTGTCGTCAGCGCTGCTTCTAAGCCTTGCGGCGTTTTTTCTTCGCCGACGATCGGATCGATCAGACGCGTCAATTCGGGATGATTCACCTGTCGCGTCAGCGTCAGACGACCATAGTCAGATGGCTTGTTCGGATCATGGACCATCGGCTTACCGCCGCAGCCTGCGACCAACGCAGCGGTGAGGCAGAGAAGCACGAAGCTGGTAATCCGAACGACCATCGATCAGCAGACGCCAATATTGGGGAAGGCGAAATGGGAACTGATCGCAGATCGTAGCAAATGCCGCAGGTTAAAGCTCGATCAATTCGGCCAGACCGGCTTCGGCCAGTTCGGGACCGATGACAAACTTGCCGGGATGGGTCCAGCGGTTGATCAACTCCTCATCGGCGCCAAACAGATTTGCTAGCAGCACGTCCATTTCTTCGTGGAGAAACTTGTAGTGCCGCACCCACTCGCGGGCTTCGGCTAGCGGGATGTTCTCTTCGCTTTGCCAGCGCATGGGGTGAAACAGCAGGACGCTCCATCGCGTGACATACCGCTGATAGCAAGCGGCGAAGGGCCAGATCGCGGCGGACGAACATTCGCCGATCACGATGCCGGTCGCTTTTAGACGACGCAATTTGATCAACGAAACGAGCGCCGAAGCCGCATAAGAGCTGCCGCCGGGAGAATCAAAGTAAAGGGTGCATTCTCCACCTTCTGGCACGGCGATCAGCTTTTCGTAGAGCTCAGACATGTCTTCGCCCAGCTCGCCCGAGATTGCGATTTCGTACTTTTCCGGCTCTTGGTCGTCTTCCTCGTCGTGATTCACGCGGCGTTCTCGCTTGAAAATAAGGGCATTCAGGCTGCAACAGGGGCAATCTACTAGTAAAACGGTTCGGCGGGAATCGGGCCGAAATCAGGTCCAGGGGAGGCGAACCGCCTGCGTCGCATTGTATGATAAAGAGACGGCTCGACGCTTCGGCGGCGAGAATTACAGCCTGCAAAGTTCTCACTCCCCCAGATCCTACGAGAGGTTACCCGTGCGACGAAATCAATTTCTGGCCGCCTTTGTGGCGGCGATCGCGTTTGGCAGCGCTTCGTTTGCTGCAGAACCGGAGAAGCTGGAACTATCGGACGGCAAGATGTCGCTGGTCGCCCCCGAGACCTGGAAAAAAGTAGCGCCAAAGGTGCGGATCATTGATTTTGAATTTGAAGCGCCGGCCGCTGCCGAAGGTATCGATGCAGGTCGCGTCACCATCATGGGCGCCGGCGGAAGCATTGAAGCGAACGTCGATCGTTGGGTTGGCCAGTTTGCCGGAGCCGTGAAACAGCCGATGAAAGAAGAAAAAGTCGCCGGCCAAACGGTCTATCTGGTCGACATCTCGGGCGACTTCCGCGATCAACGCGGCCCATTCGCCCAGGCCGAGATCAAAAAGGACTACCGCATGTTAGGCGCGATCATCAAGACCGAAAAAGCAGGGCAGTATTTCATTAAGTTCACCGGTCCAAAAACGACGGTCGGTCACAATGAAAAAGCGTTCAAAGCGATGGTCGACAGCCTGGAAGTGAAGTAAATCTTCGCGGATAAGCCGCCGTAAACTGAACGGACGAGAAATCGTCCGTTTTTTTATGCGCTGACGGATGAAGAAGAATTCACGCGGTGAATCTCCGTGGCCCTCCTTTTGCTTAGCGGAGAGCTATATTAGCTTGGTCAATTCAAGCGGACCGGGCAGATTGTAAGCAATTTGACGACGGAAGCGATTGAAACGTTGGTTTCGATCGCCCAGAAATCGGCGAGGCGAATCGATGAAGGTTGAACAGTTTCTCGAGCATCACGGCATCCACTCGAACCCGTTTGCCGTCGAAGACGCGCAAACCGACACGGTGTTTAAGAGCCGCTGTATCGACAGCACCTATCATCCAGCTTGGCAAAAGGTGTACGGCGATCCCCGCGATCCGTCGACATCGATCGTCTTTGGTGAAAAAGGCGCCGGCAAGACCGCAATGCGACTGCAGATTGTCGAGCATGTCGCCAAGCACAACGCCGACCATGCCGATTCGCGCGTCTATATCATTGAATACGATGACTTCAATCCGTACCTGGATCGCTTCCGCGATCGAATGTTCGGCCGCAATCGCTATCCTGAAAAAGCGCTGAAGCAGTGGAAACTGTGGGATCACATGGACTCGATCCTGTCGATCGGCGTCACGCAACTGATTGATCAAGTGTTGCAAACGCGCAACGCGAAGCCGTCGGCATGCAAGATTGATCCGGCCGAAGCGAGCAAACTAGATCGCAGTCAGGCCCGCGATCTGTTGCTGTTGGCCGCTTGCTACGACCAATCGACGGCCGAAACGTTTAAAGAACGCTGGCAGCACCTCCGCAGCAAGTTGCGGTTCTGGAATCCGAAGGCCTGGTGGCAATTCGCCGTCGGCGCCGGGATGACCATCGTGACGCTGGCGTTGATGTTTTTGATGCTTTCGCAAGGATCTGCGGTTTCGCAACCGCCGTGGTGGATTTTTCTACTGATGTTTGTCGCCGGTTGGTCTCCGTGGCTCTGGAAGGCGTTTCGAGCGACTTGGAAGGCCTGGGGAATCGTCAAACATGTTCGAACCGGCAATCGCGAGGTTTTCTCGCTCAGCCGGCTGCTGATGAATTTCACCTTGCCCGAATTATCGTCGCAACCACTGCCAACGCATGATCGTACCGACGATCGATATGAAATGTTGGATAAGTTTTTCGGCGTGTTGCGTTCGCTGGGATGCACCGGAATTGTGGTGATCGTCGATCGGGTCGACGAGCCGCATCTGATCAATGGTTCGCCAGAACTGATGAGATTATTGCTCTGGCCGATGCTGGATAACAAATTTTTGAAGCAGCCGGGGATTGGTTTTAAATTGCTGCTGCCGATCGAATTGACGCAGTTTGTCGATCGCGAAACGAAAGAATTTTACCAGCGGGCCCGGCTCGACAAACAAAATATGATTCCGTCGCTTCAGTGGTCGAGCGAGGCGCTGCAGGACGTGGCGAACGCGCGTCTGGCCGCTGTGACTGACAAAACTCCGGCGCCGACTCTGCGTGATCTGATCGACAGTTCGGTCTCGGATCAGCGCTTGCTCGAGGCGCTCCGCTCGCTGCGCGTGCCGCGGCACCTGTTCAAGTTTCTGTATCGATTGATGGTCGCCCATGCGAACGCTTATACCGATCAAGCGCCGGTCTGGCGGGTGTCGAGTCAAACCTTTGACTCGACGCTAGCAGTTTATCAACGCGAACAAGACGCGTTCGATCGGGGACTTGGCGCAGGCTAGCGCCGCGCTTGCTTGGCGATTGACATTGACTCGCATCGCTGGCTTTGCAAGATTTGCGGCTACGAAGCGCACCTTCGTGCGGCGATGCGTATTTCCAAGGAAGGAAACGGTTCATGCTCTATCAACGATGCGCCCTCTTGCTAACAGCATCTTTATTGCTGGTTGGCTGCAATCACCAAAATCCGGATTCTACCGCGGAAAACAGCGGGGAAAACGTCGAAGTGAGCCCGGTTCAAGACCCGCTGGCGATCGCTTCGGTCGATCCGAAAACGGCGGTCGAATCCTTTCTCGCGGCGCTGCGCGACGGCAACAAAGAGTTGACGTCGAAGATGTTGACTCAAAAGGCGCGCGAAGAAACGCGCAAGCATCATCTTGCGATCGATCCGGTCGGCGCTGTCGGCGCCAAGTTCGAAGTGGGCGAAACAATCTACATCACCTCAGAAAAACGGGGCGCTCACGTCGAGAGTCATTGGTTTGACGTCGATCCGCAAGGCAAAGCCGTCTCCTACGAAATCGTGTGGATCATGCGCCGCGAAGCAGGCGGCTGGCGCGTCGCCGGAATGGCGACCGAGTTGTTTGCCGGCGAACCGCCGCTCGTGCTACCGTTTGAGAACCCGCAGGAAATGTTCCAGGCCCAAAAGTTGGCCGAGCGAGAAATTCAACGCCGCGGTGGAAACAGCGCTTCCGAAGTCATGCCGGCCAGTCACACTGCTCAGCCGGGCGAAGGCTCCGGCAGTCCGTACTTTATGCGCTAGTAACGAAGGGGGGGAAGCGATAATTTGCCTCTCCAATCGTCAATTTAGGGTGCTCACAGGCACAAGCCCTCGGAAACGAGGGCTTTTTTTATGCGCGTGCAGTGATTACAAGGGTCCTAATCGGAAGATCTTCATGATCTTACGTGAGTACCTTAATTTTACTAAATTCCGGCTTGGCTGGTTGACTTCGCTTATGGAGTTGATAATTTAACGGCCTATGCTGCGTAGTGCATGCGACCTGCGTATTCGGCAAACTTTATCACAGGATGTTTGCTGAATAAGCAGTCGGGTTGAGGCCGCGGTCGTTATCCATGTCCTCGCAGAGGACACGACGTACGGCTCTTGAGTTGTTGTGTGAAGGTTCCCCCCTAGCACTTCAAATACAGTAGAGTTTCTTGGAGGATTCTGACATGAATCGCATTTTTGGACTTGGCATCGCGATCTTCTTCGCGATCGTCGGAATTTCCTTGGTCGGTGGTGAGCGTGAGGCGACCGCCGCCTGGGGTTGCAATGGTTGCAGTGAAGCTCCGGCTTGCTGTGGCGTGAAGAGCTGCTGTGGCCTGTTCGGTCACAAGTGCCGTGAGAAGTGTCACGGTTTGTTTGCGAAACGCGATCGCTGCTGCGGTCTGTTCGGTCACAAGTGCAAGTGCAGCTGCTCGGCTGAGCCGACCTGTTGTGCTCCGGAACCGACCTGCTGTGCGCCGGAACCGGCTTGTGCCCCGGAACCGACCTGCTGCGCTCCGGAACCGACCTGTGCCGCTCCGGAAGAAGCCCCGGCTCCTCCCGAAGTTAGCCCGAGCGACGAAGCTCCGGCTCCCCCGGCCGAAGCCAGCATTCGCATGCCGGTTCGCGTCCACACCGTCAGCTTCCGTCGCTAGTCGACATGGGGGTATGCAGCAATTTGGTTGCCCTGTGACTGCCGACGTCGCATAACCCTACTGATGCAGACAAAGATCGGGCTCCCTACTTGGGAGTCCGATTTTTTTATGCGCTTACCTAATTTAACACGGCGGTGAATTGATTAGACTAGAAGGCAATGCATCTTGGCCTGTCTACCTAGATTAACGAATATGACCCTACGCCAACCGACGACACCCGACCCGCAGCCGCTGTCAAGCAACGCGAGATCGATCCTCTCGCTTGCGTTGATTGCCTATCTCTTCGGACTGTGGGTCTTACTGAGTTGCCCGCTCGGCAACGAATACATGTCGGGACTGCACAAGCGTCTGGGGGGACTTTATCAGGCGGTCATGGGCGAATCACTCGCGATCAGCGTGACGGGATCTCCCTATTACATTCATAGCGGTGAACCTTTCAGCGACGATCATCTGCTGATGATCGAGTTGACCGAAGGGGAAGGGGCCGGCGAAACGGTCACGATTAATGATCAGTTCGCCGATGGGTCGCAAGCCCAACAGCGGTTGCGACTGCTGGCCATTTACATCGCATTGCAAGTTCGCATCGGCGAAGACGCTCCGCCGGCTCAGTTCGCCAAATCGCTCGCTGCACATACCTTTCAAGAGACCGGCGCAACTCGCGGCGTCTTTCGCCTTCGCAGGCACATGTTTCAACCGATGGAACTTGCTGCCGGAGCGGCTGAAGATCCCGACGCCGCCAGCTATTTCGAGACGGTCTACGAGGCCGACGTTTGGCTTGATCGCGATGGCCAAGTGCAAGTGTTGAAACGTTCGTCGCTGGAACATGTCGCGCCTGCCGTGGAGAGCCAATCGTGATCGTCGCCATCCAAGAATACTTCGCCGACCTCTCTCGCTGCGTCACCCAGTCATGGACCCAGTTTTGGTTCCGCGCTGCGGAGGCCAAATCGTTAAGCATGTTGCGAATCGGCATTGCCTGCGTCGCGCTGTTGTATGTGCTCGGCTATACGACTGATTTGACGTTCTGGTTTGCCGCCGACGGCGTGTTGCCGGTCTCTCGCGTTTACGAAATTAGCGGGATCACCGATCCCGAAAGCGGCGCTTCCTATTGGTCGCTCCTTTACTATTTTCAAGATCCGACCGATCTGTGGATCTTGCACGCGGTTACGATCGCAACGCTGTTGGCGTTTGCCTGTGGGCTCTTTTCCCGGTTCACGGCGGTTGCATCGTTCCTCCTCGTGTTGTCGTACGCCCAGCGATCCCCGATCGTATTGACCGGATTGATCGAACCGATTCTCTGTCCGCTCCTGCTTTACTTGTGCTTGGGGCCATGCGGCGCTCATTACTCGATCGATAGCGTCTGGCGCCGGCGATTGGGCAAACCGACGATCGGCAAGACGTACGCGGCAAATATCGCGATTCGCCTGATTCAGGTTCATCTCTCGATGTTTTTTGTGATGATGGCCCTCAGCAAATTGGGAGCGAGCTACATTTGGTGGAACGGCGCTGCAATGTGGAACGTTCTGGCGCGCCCCGATTCGCCGCTGGTTGATTTCAAATTTCTCCGCAGCAGTCCGCTGGTCGTTTATGCCTGGACGCATGCGATCGTGCTGTTTGAGCTGGCTTATCCCGTCGCGATTTGGGTCCGTCCGCTCCGTCCGCTGATGATCGCCATATCCATCCCGATTTGGATTTTGTACGCTTTAGCAAGCGGCAATTGGCTGCTCGCGCTGTTGATGCTGGTCATGAACCTGGCGTTTTTCACTCCGCTGGCTGTCCGTCCCCCTGGGGACGCGACCGCTGAAGACGAAAACGCTACGGCGAGCAGCGAAAAAATTCCCGCCCACGCCTAACGTCCCTTCGACGTCTCGCCCCATCCATTTGCCGGTAGGAGAACCGCACTGTGAACGACTTCGCCCTCAATCGTCGCCAATGGATCGCCGCTTCGGGGGCAATGGCCGCCGCCGCATGGAGTGCGCCGCAACAGGCCGCGGCCGCCGAGCCGATCGCCCAGCGGACTGCGCCGATGTTTAAATTGAGTCTCGCCGCCTATAGCTATCGAAAACTGCTGCAAGGAGACAAGCCCCAGCTGACGATGGCCGACTTTATTGACGACTGCGCCAAGATGCAACTCGATGGAACCGAGTTGACCTCGTACTACTTTCCGCCAAACGTTTCGCCAGAACAACTTCGTGAACTGAAACGCCAGGCGTTTCTGCTTGGCCTAAGCATCAGCGGCACGGCGGTCGGAAACGACTTTGGACATCCGGCCGGCGCGCAGCGGGACAAGCAAATTGCGGACGTCAAAAGGTGGATCGACAACGCCGCAATTCTCTCGGCCCCGGTGATTCGCATCTTCGCCGGCCATGCGAAGAAAGGCGTTTCGCCTGACGAGTCGCATCGGTTGATGGTGGAAGGGATGCAGGAAGTTTGCGACTACGCCGGCAAGCAGGGGGTCTTTCTCGCGCTCGAAAATCATGGTGGTCCGACGGCGACTGCCGTCGGGCTGTTGAAACTGGTGAAAGCGGTCGACAGTCCCTGGTTTGGCGTTAATTTGGACACCGGCAATTTTCATGGGGAAGACATCTATGGCGATCTCGCCAAAGTCGCTCCTTACGCATTGAACGTGCAAGTGAAGGTGGTCGTCTCGGGACCAGACGGCAAAAAGGTTCCGACTGACTTTGCCCAGATCGCCAAGATTTTGCGTGACGCCAACTATCGCGGCTTTGTCGTTTTGGAATACGAAGAAAACGCCGATCCGCGCGAAGAGTGCCCGAAGTTTGTCGAGATTCTACGAAAAGCGCTCGCCTAGTCGATGTAGATGCAACCCTAACGGCCGAGCATCTTCTGCATCTCGGCCCAACTACGCGTGTTGGCGACATCCGCTTTGGTCAATCCGGCGCGCCGCGCTTGTAAGATGCCATAGCGGGCTTGGGCCAGACCTTCGGTCCGATGGGCGTCGGTATTGATCACGATCGGAATGCCGCGCTGCTTGGCGGCGGCGCAGTAGACGTCATTCAAATCGAGACGCTTGGGCGCGGCGTTCAATTCTAAAAATTTCTTGTTTGCGATCGCCGCCTGATAGACTTCTTCCAAATCGACCTCGTACGGCGGACGATTGTTGATTAGGCGCCCGGTCGGATGAGCGATCATGCAGACGTGCGGGTTCTCCAACGCTCCGATAATCCGGTCGGTGATCTGTCGTTTCGATTGATTTTGACCGTAGTGAACGCTGCCGATCACCCAGTCGGCCTGGGCTAACACTTCGTCGGGCAGATCCATGCCGCCTTGCTCGAGGATATCGCACTCGATTCCTTTGAGGACGAGAAAGTCATCGTCGATCGATTTCCGAAATTCGTCGATCATTTCCCATTGTTCCAGCAAACGTTCGCTATTGAGCCCGTTGGCCATCGAAACGCGCTGCGAGTGATCGGTAATCGCAATAAACTTCAGTCCCTTTTCGCGCGCCGCCGCGACCATTTCCGCCAGCGTGTTGGCGCCGTCGCTGGCTTGCGTGTGCATATGCAGGTCTCCCTGCAAATCACTTTCGACGATGAGATCCGGCAGCTTGTCTGACGCGGCCCAGCGGAACTCTTCTCGATTTTCGCGGATCTCCGGCGGAAAGCAGGGAAGGTCGAGCGCGGCGTAAACGTCGGCTTCTTCGGCGCCGACCAGATAGGTTTCTGCGCCATCATCCGCCACCCGAAACACGCCCCATTCGCTGACCTTCATCCCCTTTTGCTTGGCGATGCTGCGCACATGGACGTTGTGCTCTTTGGAACCGGTAAAGTATTGCAGCGCCGCGCCAAATGATTCGGCAGGTACGACGCGCAGATCGACCTGTAGGCCGGTTTCCAAGCGGACCGACATCTTCGTTTCGCCGCGCGCAATCGTCTCCTCGACCAGCGGAAACTGGGCGAAACGATCCATCACTTCCTGGGCGTCGGTCGAGACGGTCAGAATATCGATATCGCCGATCGTTTCTTTGCCGCGGCGATAGCTGCCGGCCGGTTCGATGCGCTCGATGCTTGCGCACGCCTTCAGATGTTCCAGCAGATCGTGCACGACATGATCGGCCTTGGACCAATAGGTTCGCTCGTCGGCCGCTGCGGCGATTTTGATCCCTTTCAGGATCGTCTCTTCGGTTTTGGCGCCAAAACCTTTGAGCTCTTTGACGCGATGCTCCTGACAGGCGACCTGCAGTTGTTCGAGATCGTTGATCCCCAGTTCTTTGTGTAAGACCGCCGCCTTTTTAGGGCCTAATCCGGGGATGCGCAAGATCGCCAGGACTGTGGCCGGCACTTTTTTCAGCAAATCGTCCAACTGGGGCAGCTTGCCGGTTTCGACCATCACGACGATCTTCTTCGCCAAGTCGTCGCCGATGCCGTCCAATTCGGTGAGATCGTGGCCTTGCTCGATCATCGTCGCTAAGGGATCGCCCAGATCTTGGATCGTACGAGCCGCATTACGATAGGCGCGCACACGAAACGAGTTGGCCCCGTCGAATTCCAAAAGGTCGGCGAGCGTCTCAAAACGGCTGGCGATTTGTTCGTTGGTCATCTCTTTGTTCCTGCAGCATGACAGCGAAGCAAATCAGCCTAGCTGACGGAATGGGCGATGATCAACACCCCGGACCGGAACCTTGGACTGGACTGAAACCTTGGACCGGACTGAAACCTTGGACCGGACTGAAACCTTGGACTGGACTGGAACCTTGGACTGGACTGGAACCTTGGACTGGACTGGAACCTTGGACTGGACTGGAACCTTGGACTGGACTGGAACCTTGGACTGGACTGGAACCTTGGACTGGACTGGAACCTTGGACTGGACTGGAACCTTGGACTGGACTGGAACCTTGGACTGGACTGGAACCTTGGACCGGACTGGAACCTTGGACTGGACTGAAACAATCCTGATCGTGAATGGTCTCGGCAAGTGATCGTGATCCAATTTTCACGGGCAACTTTTACTCTTGCGAACGCGTCTCTTGCTCTACCGCTTCGCCGCGCATTTTGCGAGTAGATATCCGAGGTAGGGTGGGTGGAGCAAGCGATTTTCGCCCACCAATTTCGAACGACATCGCCGCTTGCGCAACCCACCGATGCGCTCCAATTGATCGACAATTTCGGTGGGTTGCGCAAACCGATCCTGTCGATTCGTGATAGTCGAATCGTTCGCGGTTTTTGCTTCACCCACCCTATGGATTTTTAGTAGATGTAGGGTCCGCTGTGCGGACCAAGGGCCCCGCATAAGGGCTTGCAGGTCGGCAACCGCCGCCGGTCCACACTACGATTTTGCAGTCGACCCCAATTCCGTGCGCTTCGTCAAGAGACAATTTTTGGGGGGTGTTCGAAGTCATGTGCGCACAAAAAAAGCCTGACTCGCGTCAGGCTTGGGATGGCTTTGCTTACCGCGATCACTAGCGGCCGATTTGATGCCAGCTGTTCTTTTTGGCGGGGATCGAAACGGTCGGCGTCTCGTAGCTCACTTCGCGCGTCGTCGGCGTGGCGACTTCGTCCCAGGCGATCGGCACGATTTTGGCCGTCGGCAATAAGGCCGATTTGTCGTGCGGGTTCAGCAGCGCCGGGGCCTGATCTTGCGGCGTTGTGCGGGTTGGGTAGTAGTCAGGATCCGGAATCGGTTTGATCAATGGATTGAGTTGCGGTCGCGCGATGCCGCTCGGAACCGTAGAAGGAGTTTGAGTCGTCTGCGACGATGACGGAGCGTACGGCGTAAACGGCGCTGCCAAGGATTGCGTGTTGCTGGGAGGCGGCGTGCTGGGCGAGGTCGTACCCGGCGTCGTCATTGGAGCTGCTCCAGATCCGATCGACGGCGTCGTGGTCGGTTGCGGCGAAGGCTTGATGATCGTCGCGCCCGGCGTCGGGCGAAGGACCGAATTCGCTTCCGGCGTGACACGCAGCGTGCTGCGGTTGTTGTAGTTAGGCGGGGTCACTTCGTTCGGATTGAGCGCCGGCGGTTGGTCGGCTGGCGAAGATCCTGGGTAGGGTTGCCCTTGCTGGGGCGAACCCCCTTGTTGATAAGGAGCGACGTTGTATTGCGAGCTGGGCATCGGCTGAGCCGCACCTTGCGGATAGGTCGAAGGAGGATTGACCATCGAGCTGGCTCCGCCCCCTTGGGCCGGAACCCATTGTCCTTGCCCAGCGGGATACGACTGCATCGGCTGCCCTTGCGCGGCGTACGGTGAGGGGCCCGTGGCGCCGTTGCAGTTATTGCACGATCCCATGACAGCCGGAGCCCCCTGCATAGCCGGAGCCGCTTGCATGTAGCCGACCGTCGCACAGCTGTTGACCTGCGTTTGGACGTTTTGAATTACCGGTTTGTAAGTCGTGTACGGAACTCGTTCGGTTTCCCAGCGATAGGTCGTGCAGCCGTTGTAGGCCAAGGTCGGCACGTTGCTGCCTGGCAGGTAGACGGTGGTCGGTTGGTAAACGGTCACCGGAACCGGCTTGTAGGTCGTTTGGTATTGCGTCTCGGGAATGTAGCGAACCGAGGTCTGGTTTTGATAGACCGGCGCACAGGAGATCGGCGCCGCCGGCTGAACGTAGTTCACCTGGTATGGCTGCGGAGGTCCTGCCGGCAGGTAGCCAGCGACGACCGGCTGCGGCGTTTCCTTTTTGCCACATAGCCAATCCGTAAGCCAGCAGTCGGCCTGGGCGGCGCTGCTGAATGTCGTTAGCAAAATCAGGGCCAGTAGGGGACAACGCGACATGGGAATGCCTTTTCTCTCTCACTCAAATCTGATCGCGGATCCGTCGCGTTTGCTTGGGGCAGTTCCCTGCCGCTCCGATCATCCGAAAAGATGATCCAAGGAAAGGTAGATCAGAAACCTAAGCGAGAACAGCAATTACAGCCGAAATTCAGAAGAATCTGCCGGTTGTCAGTGCGGTCGCGCGGCAGAGAGAATCGTCGCCGTCTGGCGACCTTCTGGCGCCTACAGAAACTTTAGCGATCGCGGAAAATCAGCGGGTAATTTTCGCTTCCGGATCATCCGCTGGTCGCGATTTTCGGCGTGACTCATACAAGTGATACAACTGAAACAACGTCTCTCGTAGATCGGCCTGGTTGCTTTCGCACATCATTCGCGCGTCGGCGGCGGTGACCAACTTGTCCGTTTTCCGCTGTAAGATCTCGGCAAGTTGTTCCGCTAGTGCGGGCGAGGGTTCGGTGGTGAAGACGACCGGCAAACCGAGCGACGCGTGGCAGGTCGCCAACAACCGGCTGTTGGCGGCGGCGCATCGCCACAACAACCATCGCCGAGCCAGCCACGAGAGCTGCTCAAGTCCGTCGACCACCAAAATCTCCTCTTTCCGCGGCAGACGGAGTTCGCCGGAGTTGGGAGCGCCAGCATGGAGCGTCACGCGAACTTCGGTAAGACCTTGCTCAAGCCAGAGTGGAGAAAGGGTCTCTAGCAGCGTCGACTTGCCCGAACCATGAGGGCCGACGATCGTTCCGCGCCAGTGCGACTCACGCAGACGCTCGATAATCAGGTTGGGCGAATCGGGGGCGGAAAATTGAAACGGAATCGCTCCGGGGCGAACCTGCCGACTGGCGAATGGGTTCGTACTAACCACGAGCGCCCCCCATCGCTTCGCCGGCGCCCAGCGTCGTGCCGCCGCCTGCCGGGGTTAGTTCAAACTCTAACTCTTCGACCAGGTCGCGTCCTCGGCCGACAAAGACGCGGACCCGAACGACCCAATGGATTTTGACGATTTTGCCGGCGTACGACAAAGGACTGCGCGGCAGGCGAGTTTTCAACGATTGCGAACGGGTCAGGTCGCCGTCCATTTCGTCGCCGGGAAGAAGTCGCACAAATTCGTGCGCTGACATATCTTCTTCGCCGGTTCCTTCGGTATGCCATAAGACCGACGCTTCGATCGCTTGAATGTTGACGGCCGGGAGGTTGCTGATTTCAAACCGCGCAAGCAGTTCGTCGTCGGCCGCGTATTGGCGCGTCGGCCGATCGAGCGAGATCGAGATGTGCGGTTCGTCGGTCATGCGTTCGATGGTACCGCCGGATAGACGACGATCGGAAAGCTGCGCCGTTGACTGCCGGCGCCTTTGGCCTCGAGATCCACAATCAATTTCCAGTGCACCGCGTTATGGCTCGACTTGAACGAGTGCATCGCCGAGAGCGGAATTTGAAAGTGCAACAGTTCCTCAAACGGCGTTCCCGGACGAATCACCAGGCCGCGGAAGTTGGCGACTTCGGCGTCATAGACTTTCGCGATTTCGGTGCGGACGTCGGTTCCATGCAGAAATGTCGCCTCTTCCTCGCAGATGAGCGTGACGCGCAGCTTTTTCACATGCATGCGGCCTGCTTGCGACAGATGCAGTTTGTAGTCGCGTCCCGGCAGCAGCGGATGATTGGAAATCTCGATGTAGGTGGGGCCGACGCGCGTATGGAGCGAGATCTGTCGTAAAAAATGATAGCCTGACCAGATGCCGACCGCGACTGCGGCCAGGGTCAGCGCCATCAGCAGCCAGTTGGGCTCGCCCCGTTCTAGATCGGCGATCGCTCCCAACGCGAACACCGCCGTCATGCCGGACCAGACCAGGCTGAACAACAGCGTCGCAAACAACCACCACGCCGGCGAGACCTCAATCGGCAGGCGATAGGCCAAGCGAACGCCGGGGCTGTTGGTCAAGTTTTCGGCGCTCGGAATATTGGGATAGGCGGACGGGGGCAAAAGATCGCCGATCAATTCGATCTTTTGGGCGCTTTTCGCCAGCGCGGATCGTCGTTCGGCCGAAGCGCCGAACAGCAACAACGTGTAGAACATGCCGATCGTGCCGATCGTCGCGAACGAGGCGAAGACCAGCAAGATGATCCACAGGGTAAAGTTCGTCGATCGCCGCAAGATGACCGTCGACGGATCATACGACGCGTACCAACAGGGATAGACCCAACCGGGGCGAAAGCCGTCCACTATTTTTTGCGCCGAGTCACGGTCAGTGTACCAGGTGGGATTACGGCGGTAGGTCCAGCCCACAAAATCTCGGGCGCCAGAGTGGACGTGGACCAGAATCATGGGCTGATAGCGCGTATCGCCGCCGTCGAGCGTTTTCTCGCCGAGATCGGTCTCCATCACGACGCATTTTCCGGCCGTGTAGGTCGCTTCGGGAAACAGATAGGTCGCGACGACCGATTCGAACGCAATCGACGCAACGACTGCTACCAGGCCGATGGACCCCAGAAACAGCAGCGCCGCAAAAAACATCGCCTCTCCCACGCTTCCGAAGATCGGCGAGCCTGTGCGACGTTTTCCTCGTTTTTTCTCCCAAAGTCGGGGCCAACGGGCCATGCGCGAGTCGATCCTCGAAGATTAGCAGCAACGCGAATGCTGGGTGGAGTCGTTCCGGTACGCTAAAATATAGTCCGACTGACACTTCCGCCACAGGACGCCGCGCCGATGATCTTGCTACGAAACGCTTTATTTTTCGTCACGATCCCCCTAATCGCCGCTTCCAGCCAAGCTGGAGAATGGCCGCAAATTCTTGGTCCGACGCGCAACGGCGTCGCAACCGGAGAAAAATTGGCCGACAAATGGCCAACCGCCGGTCCGCCGCTGGTTTGGAAGAAATCGGTTGGCGCCGGGTATGCTGGGCCCGTAATCGCACGGGATCAGGTCATTCTGTTTCATCGGATCGCCAAGCTGGAAGTGGTCGAAGCGCTCGATCTGCAGACCGGCGAGAAAAAGTGGAGCACCAGCTTTGACGCGACCTACCAAGGCTCGATCGTGCGTGACAGCGGGCCTCGTTGTACGCCGCTGATTGTGGACGACGTGATCATTTTGCTGGGGGCTGCCGGCGATTTGTACTGCGTCGACTTCGCGACTGGCAAACGCCGCTGGAATGTCGAGCTGGCTTCTACCTACGGCGCGCAAGAGGGGTATTTCGGTTTCGGCAGTACGCCGATCGTGATCGACGGAAATGTCTTGGTTAATGTTGGCGGTCGCAACGGCGCTGGGATTGTTGCGTTCGATTTGAAGTCAGGCCGCGAAAAATGGAAAGCGACCGACTTTGGCGCTAGTTACGCCGCGCCGACCTCGGCGAAGATCGGCGACAAAACGTGGGCGATCTTCGTGACGCGGTTGGACGTTTGTTCGATTGATCCAGAAACAGGACGCGTCGGATTCCAGTTTCCCTTTGGTATGCGTGGTCCGACCGTCAACGGTGCGACGCCGATCGTCTGGGACGACGACTTATTTGTCACCTCCAGTTATGGCGTCGGCGCCAAGCTGGCCAAACTGGGACAGCGCAACGCTCCGATTGTGTGGGCCAACGACAGTTCGCTTTCGAGTCAGTACAACACGCCGATCGAGATCGATGGCGCGATTTATGGGATCAACGGGCGCGAAGATGTCGGCACGGCGTCGCTCACATGTATTGACGCGCAGACCGGCAAGGTCCATTGGTTGCAGGAAAACTTTGGCACGGCGCATCTGTTGTCGGCCGATGGCAAGTTGATCGCGGTCGCCAACGACGGCAACGTTTATTTGCTCAAGCCGAATGTGAAGCGGTACGAGCAACTCGGCAGTTTTTCGGGTTTCACCGATGTGCCGCGTGCGATACCGGCGCTCTCCGCAGGTCTGCTGGTCGCGCGGGATACGTCGGACGCAGGGCGGGGGATGCTGAAATGTTTTCGCGTTGGTCCAGTCGCCCAGAAATAGGGACCAAGCAGCAAAAAGCCCGCAGTCGAGAACGGTCGACCGCGGGCATTGAACGACTTCCCTGAATGGAAGTTTTGCTCCTCACGCGTGCTCGGCGACTACACAGCCAGCGGCTGTGCGACCGCTTGACGGGCCTTCCGGAAAAAGCCAATGCTTTCCAGCGACGAGTAGACTTCATCCAGCGTTTTCTCACCGAAGTTTGAAATGCTGAGGAGGTCTGCACGCGTGCAGTTGAGGAGGTCTCGAACCGTGAAAATTCCACGTTCTTCGAGACAATTGGTTGTGCGAACCGTGAGGCCGATTTCCGCGGTGCTCATTTCGAGCTTGGACATCAAGCTTTCCGATTCTTGAGCAGCAGCATTCAGAGGAATTCGCGTCATGGGTTCCCTCCCAGGCAATAGAGTGGAGAATGGTTGCGGTTCTTCCCTGGAACCGCCAGTGGGTCGTTTGAAAAGCGGCGACTGCGGCGACTCGCTCTTCGAACTTGAGTTAATATACTCGTCGCGCCACTTTTGGACAGGACTTTACAAAATATTTACGAGAAGAACACTCGTTATGCTAGCACTTCTCGTTTTCCTCGCACCCCAAGACAGCACGTAACGGATGACCGCAGACCCCCACCAATCTTTGACCGAACCGCAGCGCGAAGCGGTGCTGCATGTCGATGGACCGCTGCTGGTGTTGGCGGGGCCCGGCAGCGGAAAGACGCGGGTAATTACGCATCGAATCGCCCATTTGTTATCGCAAGGCGTGCGACCTTCGCAGATCGCCGCACTCACGTTCACCAACAAAGCGGCCGACGAAATGCGCTTGCGTTTGAATCGCTTGGCGCCGGGTGAAAACGTTTGGATCGGAACCTTTCATCGCTTCTGCGCGCGCCTGCTGCGGCAATACGCAGAATACCGGGGGCTGCAGCCGAACTACACGATCTACGACACGAGCGACTCGCTCTCCCTCTTAAAGCGAACCATTCGCGAGACCGATGTGCAACTGACGCACGCAACTCCAGAGCAAGTGGCTGCGGCGATCAGTTGGGCCAAGAACCATCTTATCGAAGCGAGTCGATATGTGGGCGGAGTCAACGCGACCGGATCGATTGTCGAACGAGTCTATCCCAAGTATCAGGCCGCGCTGCAACAGGCGAACGCCGTCGACTTTGACGACTTGCTGATGCATGTCACGCTGCTGCTGAAAGAGAACGAAGAACTGCGCGCTTCTTTGGACGAGCGCTTTCGCTACATCCTGGTCGACGAGTACCAAGACACCAACTTGCCGCAATACGCGATCGTGCGGGCCATGTCGATTCAATATCCGAATCTCGGCGTGACCGGCGATCCCGACCAATCCATCTATGGCTGGCGCGGCGCGAACCTGAAGAACATCTTGGAGTTTGAAAGCGACTTTCCGACCGTGAAAGTGGTCCGGCTCGAACAGAACTATCGCAGCACTCCCAACATCTTGTCGGTCGCCGATGCGTTGATCGCCAACAACAAGCAGCGGAAAAAGAAGTCGCTGTTTACCGATAATCCCGCCGGCAAAGCGGTCCGGATGATTCAGTACTCGACTCATAAAGAAGAAGCCCAGGCGATCGCCGCGCGGATTTCGGCCCAAGTCGCTCAAGGGAAGCGTCGCCCGCGTGACTACGCGATCTTCTATCGCATCAATGCGCTGTCGCGCACCTTTGAAGATGCGATGCGGCAGCAGGGAGTGCCGTACATGATCGTCAGCGGGGTCGAGTTTTATCATCGCAAAGAGATCAAGGATCTGCTCGCCTACGCATTGCTGATGAACAATCCGCGCGACGACGTCGCGTTTGAACGGATCGTCAACGTGCCGAAGCGGGCTATCGGCAAAGCGACCTTGCTCAAGCTTCGCATCCACGCGGCGGCTGAAGGACTTTCCATGCTCGAAGCGGCTCGCGAAGCCGGGATGATCGACGGGCTCGGAAACCGCGCGGCTGTGGCGCTCGCTAAATTTGTCGCACTCTTCGATCGATTGTCGACCAAAATCAACGATCCTGTCGAAGAGATTCTGGGGTTTGTCCTTTCCGAGTCGGAGTTCAAACGGCAATACGAAGCGACGGACGACGTCGAAGATCAAACTCGCTTGGAAAACATCGAAGAACTTCTCTCTTCGGCGCGCGAGTACGATATCGAACATCCGCACGATGGAACGTTGGAGCATTACCTGGAAGAGAAAACGTTGGTCAACGAGACCGACGATTTTGACGCCGAAATGGATCGCGTGACGCTGATGACGTTGCATGCCGCGAAAGGGCTGGAGTTTCCGGTCGTGCATATCGTCGCCCTTGAGCAAGGCTTGCTGCCGCACGAGCGTTCGCGCGAGAACCCAGAGCAATTGGAAGAAGAGCGGCGTTTGCTGTTTGTCGGCATCACGCGGGCCGAAGAAGAGCTCGACCTCAGTATGGCCCGCTATCGTGACTTCCGCGGGAAACGCAATATGACGATTCCGAGCCCGTTTTTGATGGAATTGCCGCGAGACGAGATGGAGGTAACGGAAGAACAAACCGCCTTCGCCCCTGATTTTCCCCTGGAGGAGAGCTTTTTTCCCGAATTTCCCATATCGGGCCAAAGGTCACTCGATCTGCCAAGACCGGCGCTGCCGTCGGCGGTTACAAATATACGAACGGCCGCCGATCTGTTGGGCGAGCGGGAAGGAGACGCGCAGCCGCGCGTCGAACCGAACTCCTTCGTACAGGGGATGGTCGTCACCCACGACGAGTATGGACTTGGCAAGATCATCGCGCTCAGCGGTGAAGGCGCCAAACGAACGGCGACGGTTCGCTTCGCCAGCGGCGCTGGCGAAAAAAAGTTCCGTCTCGCGTATAGTCCGCTTCGTCCCGCCAATTCCAGCCGACCGTAGTCGCATCGCGAAGTCCGCAGAGAAACCAGTGAAATACGAAAAGATCGCCCAGCTGAAAACGGTCGAGCAGTTTCGCCAACGCCTGCACGCTTTGGGAATCACATTGCCCTGCGATGACGAGATTCAAACCGCCGCGGCTGGGTCTCCTTTGGCCGATACGTTGGCCTGGGGACCGCTGACGGCCGGCAATCGCTGGACGATTCATCCGATGGAAGGGTGGGACGCGAATCATGATGGCTCGCCGACCGAACTGACGATCCGTCGCTGGCGCAACTTTGGACTCTCTGGCGCCAAAATGATCTGGGGTGGTGAAGCGGCGGCGGTTCAGCCGGATGGTCGCGCGAATCCTCGTCAGACGATGGCGATTGACAGCAATATCGGCGGACTCGCCCAACTGCGTGAAGCGGCGGTTACGGCCCATCAGACTTCTTTTGGATCCGCCGACGACCTGATCATCGGTCTCCAGTTGACTCACTCTGGCCGGTTTTGTCGACCGCTGCCCGATCATCAATTGCGACCGCGGATCGCCTATCATCATCCGCTGCTCGACGCCAAGTTTGACATTGATGAAAGCGACGATTCGGTCGTCTGGAGCGACGAAGAGTTGGAAGGTTTGATCGACAGCTACGTCAACGCGGCGCGCTTGGCGCGAGAAGTCGGCTATCAGTTTGTCGATGTGAAAGCATGTCACGGCTATTTATTGCATGAGTTTCTGGGCGCTCGCTTGCGACCCGGAAAGTTTGGCGGAGACTTCGCCGGACGGTCGCGTCTGATCAAGACGATCATTCAACGGATCAAAAGCGAACTGCCGGGGCTGGAAGTGGGCGTTCGCTTGAGCGCCTTTGATTTTGTACCGTATCAGCAAGGCGATGCGGTCGGCGAGCCGATGGACTTCTCTGACTGTTTGCCTTACCCCTGCGGTTTCGGTTCGAATCCCCAAAATCCGCTCGAGATCGATTTGAAAGAGCCGATTCAATTGATTCGCGAATTGGGCGAGCTCGGAGTGATCGGCGTCAACATCACTTGCGGCAGTCCTTACTACAATCCCCATATTCAACGGCCGGCGATCTTTCCGCCCAGCGACGGTTATCAACCGCCCGAAGATCCGCTTATCGGCGTGGCTCGTATGATTGAGGTCGCGCGCCAGTGCAAAGCGGCGGCGCCCAACGTCACGATGGTCGCGACCGGTTTCACCTATTTGCAAGACTATCTGCCGCATGTCGCCCAAGCGGTCGTGCGCGAAGGTTGGATCGACAGCGTCGGACTTGGCCGGATGGTTCTTTCTTTCCCCGAACTTCCGGCGGCGACGTTGCAAGAGGGAGAGATGAAGCGGAAGAAAGTTTGTCGCACGTTCAGCGACTGTACGACGGCGCCGCGCAACGGAATCGTCTCTGGCTGCTATCCGCTCGATCCGGTTTACAAAGCAATGGACGAAGCGAAGCAGCTGCGCGACCTGAAAAAATCGCAGATTCCCACAGGCGTATAGCGATTGCTTTTCGTCCATTCGTAGGCCCCTGCTCGAAAAGCAGACGCGTACTTCGTTACTCGTCTCACTCTGGCGGACGTTGATTGGTAAAGTAATTCTCGGCTGCAGGAAAATCCAGGTCCAATCGCCGTAAAATGAGCGTTCTCTCTCGGTTGCGCACAGAAGTAATCAGTAGTAAGACGTAGCTGGCATGAAATTTGTAAAAATTGTCGCTACCTTGCGCTTGGTATTTCTTATAACGCTATTGCGAGGATTGCTCACATGCCCAAGAAATCTGGATTTACCCTGGTTGAGCTGTTGGTGGTGATCGCCATCATCGGCGTGTTAATCGCCTTGCTGTTGCCGGCCGTACAGCAAGCCCGCGAGGCGGCGCGACGGATGACCTGCTCGAACAATTTGAAGCAATTGTCGTTGGCGATCCACAACTACCACGACGTGCATCAAGTTTTTCCGCCGGCCGTTCTCATGCCATCTGCGGATCGCAAAGGAGGCGCTTCGTGGCTGACTCGCTTGTTGCCGCAAATGGAGCAAAACGCCGCCTATGATCAAATGACGTTTATCGACACCGATTGGTCCGACCAGATTGGCCCCAACCGTAATTGGCAAGTTACCAACGCGCTGCGCGTTTCTGCTTTGAATTGTCCTTCCAGCACGATGCTGAAAACCCGCAAGCGGGCCACTTCGTCGGGGACGCAAGCGTTGGGTGCTCCCGCCGAAATCGAATATCAAATTGCCGACTATGTGGGCAGCGCCGGCAGTTATTTCAGCGGCGCGAACGTGAACGAAGACGCCAAGCCGGGCGAATGGGGAATTTATGGCTATGTGACTTGGAACGGGACGCTCGTTTCGATCGATGAGAAAAACTCGCGCGCGATTGGATTTCGCGACGTGGTCGATGGGACCAGCAACACGATCACGATTGGGGAGCAGTCGAGCTTTTACAATGGTCCCAATTGCGCAGCAGGAAACTGCGACTGGCGCGGCGGCAGTTGGGATGGCGGCGCCTGGTCATGCGGCGTAGGCGGCTGGGATGAATGGTGGTTGAACGTCGCGACCGTCCGTCACGGCATCAATTGGAATGGAACCGGAATCGGACATAATCAGCCCTACTACCGCCATACGATTTTTCGTTCGCAGCATCCAGGCGGCGCCCAAATGGCGCGGGCCGACGGTTCGGTTGCGTTTTATGCGGAAACGACCGGTTTGCAAACGCTGATGTCCTTGTTTGATCGCGCGGACGGCTCCGTGATCAGCAACGAATAACACCCCAGCCACAAGGGAGCAACTGATGAAAATGCGAAGCTTATTGCTCGTTTTATCGCTCGTCGCTTTGGTGGGTTGCGGCGCAAAGGGGCCAGCATTGGCTCCATTGCAGGGATTGATTACCGACGACGGAACTCCCATCGCCGGCATGAACGTCACCTTTTCGCCGCAGCAAGACGGCGCCGCATCGTGGGGGATCACCGACGCGGAGGGGAAATTCACGCTGCATTACATCGACGGACGTGAAGGCGTACTTCCCGGTGAACATCTCGTCTCGATTTCTGGAGGAGACTCGTTGGCTGGCGATGGCCAGTCCACGCGTGCTCCGCGTCGCGTCAAGCGACCGCGTGAATATCGGCGTACGATGGAAGTCGCCGTCGATCAAGATTTTGTCGAGATTGACTTATCCGCGAAAAAGTAACGTTTCAGAACAACGCAAAAAACGGCCGACGACTATTCGTCGGCCGTTTTTGTTTCTTGCCAATCGCGCAGTTGGAAGCAGACCATTTCTTCGCCGTTGCGCACAAACAGCTTACCGTCGGCGATGACTGGGTGGTTCCAAGTCTTGCCGTCGAATACGCGGAACTTCGCGATTTCTTCGTGCTCCTCAGGCGTCGCTTTTACGAGCGCCAACTCACCATTTTCACTCACGATGACCAGCACGCCGGCCTCTTCGACCAACAGCGTCTGTCCATGACCATAGCGGCCTCCTTTCCAGATGCGATCGCCGCTCGCCGCTTCGATGCAGGTAAAGATGCGATCGTCGAATCCGTAAAAATGTCCGTCGAACTGGACGAAGTCGTTGAAGTAGGGTTTCAAATTGCGCGATGTCCATTCTTCGGTCGCCGACCAACTCTCGGCGTCGTGACCGATATCCAGTCTCCTGGTTCCCATCCCTAGTCCCGTGCCGACATAGACCGAATCGGCGACGATCTGCGGTTGCACGACGCGATTGCCCGGCTGGATGTCCCACTCATTTTCCCAGAGCACTTCACCGTCATCAAAAGCAAGTCCTTGGACGCCCCAATCGGTCATCATGACAATCTGTTCGAAGCCTGCCAGGTTGGCCAGATGCGGCGAACTGTAGCTATGCTTGCCACGACCTCCGGTCCATTGGATTTCGCCGGTCTCCAGGTCGTAGGCGACGACCGCTTTGCCTGCTTCGCCGGGCTGGCCCTCGTACTGTTGATCGCCTGCGAACACGATCGCCGCTTGGCCGGCGATCAAGGGGGAGCTGGAAAACCCCCATTCCGGAGTTTTGGCGTCGACATCCTTGGTCAGGTCCCGCCGCCAAATCTCGGCGCCGGTGGCCGCATCGATACACGAAACGAATCCGGATCCTCCCAACGCGTAAAGCTTGCCGGCATGGAAGGTGGGCGTCGCACGCGGACCAGGACCGGCCAGCGGTTCTTCAAATCGCGTTTCGATCGCGTATTGCCAGATCGGCTGACCCGATGACGTGTCGTAGCAGGTCACCAATTCCTCGTCGCCCCGTTGTTCCTGGGTAACGATCTGCGCGCCGATCGCGGTGAAAGAGGACCAGCCGGGACCGATTTTCCGCCGCCAGAGTTCCTGCGGCGGATGTTGGTCCCAATCGGTAGCGAACGTAGCGCCACGCAAGACGCCGTCACGCTGCGGACCGCGAAAGCCGGGCCAAGTGGATGTCAGCGCGGCGAGCGCCGCGGTATCGGGAGCGACGTGCGGAGTTGGTGAGTTTTTGAGTTCGGCCAGTAACTCTTCTTCATTGGTCGGATTCCAACGAGGCGAAAAATCAGCGGTGATCGTGCCGCGAACGCCGTCGAGTTTCAAGCAGAGGGTCAAACCGGTCGTGATGATGAGGACTGACGCCAAAGCGAAGCGTTGTACGTGCCAGCCAAACGGAAGCGAAAGGAGTGCGACCAGCCCGCAAGCGACGATTGCCCACGGCGCCAGCACGATCCCCAGGACCATCGCGTTCATCGTTCGATCGGAAAAGAGAATCGCACACAGGGCCAGAGCGACGACTAGCCCGATCGAGACCAGCCGTTCGCGGAGCTGGATGCGAGAAAATGCGATTAACCACACCGCCGTGAGGGCCATACAGGCCAATGCTCCCCACATCATTGACATAAAATGGAACATCGTGCTGGGGGCGATTCGACCGGGAATCGTCAAGATCGCCAACTGGCAAACGGCGATCGCGATCAGCGGCCAAATGCGTGGCGAAGCGTTCTTTGCTCGGCGCTCTGCGGTTGAATCGTCGTTTTCTAGCTGATTTGTCGTGAGATCGCTCATTTTGACGCTCCTGATATCGCCGCCGTTGGGCGAATTCGCTATCGATAAGGTTGCGAAACGCAGCTAAGCGGAAATTTATAGACCGGTACACAATTTGTCAATCAAGCGGCAGCCAAGTTTTTCGAGAAGAAGCATTGAATTCAGAAGAAGTTGCGGAAAAGATCGGTCGATTTGGAAAAGCGTTTTCCCAATGGTTGGAGGTCGAAATGGCCGCCGCCGGCACGACGGCGTCTCGTGCACGCTTGCTTTATGCACTGAAATGCAGCGGCACCTGTAAGATGAACGACATCAGCACTCGTCTCCAGGTGACTCCCCGAAACGTCACCAAATTGGTTGACGCACTCGAAAGCGAAGGCTTGGTCGAGCGAAATCCGCATCCGGAAGATCGTCGGGCGACATTGATTTCGCTGACCGATCGCGGCATGTTGACGGTCAAAGAAACGATTCTGAAGAATGATGTCGTGCTGAAACTGTTTGAAGAATTGCCTGACGCGGATCGGGTGGAATTGGGACGGATTCTTGAACAGTTACTCGACGGGCTGGCGCGACGCGGATTCTCGGCTTAGTCGAATTCTCGTCAGTCGGGGGGCTATTGCGTCGGGCTTTATTTTGCACTCACAATATCTAGATGCCGTTGAAATGGCTTTAGTGGGGCGAATATGCGCGTTTATGACGTAATTGTCCGCGCTAGTTGACAGCAACTCTTTCGTACACGTAAAGTAGTGCAAGCCCCACACTGATGTATCTGGAAGCTTGCATGGGAGTTCATGACCCGCTGGAAGATCAGATCGCATTCGCTTTACGGCGAATCATGCGATCGATTGATCTCCAATCGCGACAATTGTTGCACGAGATCGGGTTAACCTTCCCGCAACTCGCCGCGCTGCAGGCGATTCATCGCTTACAGCCGACGACGGTCGGTAAGGTCGCCAGCTCCATTCATCTTGGTCATGCCACACTGACGGGCATTCTCGACCGTTTGGAAAAACGTGAGCTGATTGCTCGTCAACGTAGCGAGAACGATCGACGCCATATCCGCGTGCAAATGACCGACGCCGGTCAAAAGTTGCTCGACAAAGCGCCGACGTTGCTGCATCGTCCGTTTCAGCGCCAACTTGATCGGTTGGAAAGTTGGGAGCGAATGCAGGTAGCCGCTACGCTCCAGCGCGTCGCTACGATGATGGAGAACTCGGGCGGTTCGTCGTCCAAGGTGGTTGATTTGCAATCAATCAAACCGCCGGAAAGTAATCCCTTTCCGGTCGAAATGGACTCGGCACGCCGCTTGCAAAGTAATGAAGGTTTGAATCGAGAGAGGCGAAACGATTCATCAACCAGCCCATAGAAATCGCGCGTCGAGCCATCGCCTAAAGACGTTTGACGCCGAGCAACCAGGGGGAGGTATTTGATGTATATCCAGCTCATAAGTCTTCACGGGCTCATTCGCGGTTCGCATATCGAAATGGGACGCGACGCCGACACAGGGGGCCAAGTAAGATACGTGCTGGAGTTGGCCCAAAATCTGGCCGCGTTGCCGGAAGTCGACGGGGTCGATCTTTTCACTCGCCGAATCAAAGATAAACGGGTCTCTACCGACTATTCAGAACCGATCGAAGAGCTGGGCCCCAATTGCCGATTGATTCGCTTGCCGTGCGGACCTGGAAGGTACCTTCGCAAAGAGCGGCTGTGGCCCTACGTCGACGAGTTCGTGGACGCGATGATTACCTTCACGCGTCGCGAAGGTCGCTCGCCGACGTTGGTCCATGGTCACTATGCGGACGCCGGTTATATCGCTAAAGAAGTCGCTTCGGTCTTCGACGTCCCGTTCGTCTTTACAGGGCACTCGCTCGGCAAGCCCAAGTTGGCTTACTTGATGGACGAAGGGTGGACCCGCGAAGATGCGGACAAAGAGCTGGCGATGGATCGACGCATTCAGGTCGAGCAAGACTGCCTCTCGGTCGCCGATCTGGTGATCACCAGCACGCGACACGAACGGGACCAACAATACGCCGAATATTTCAAAGAAGAAGATCTCAATTTTCGGGTGATTCCGCCGGGGACCGATCTCGACCGCTTCTTCCCCTATTACGATTATGAGCTGTCTAGCAACAACATTGACGAGCAGTTCAAGCAAGCTCGCATGCGGATGCGGCGCGAGCTGAATCGCTTTCACTTTTCGCCAGACAAGCCGATGATTTTGGCGCTATGCCGTCCGGATCGCCGCAAGAATATCAATGCGCTGATTAGCGCCTACGGCGAGAGCAAAGAACTGCAAGCGATCGCCAACCTCGCGGTCTTCGCCGGCATTCGCGAAGATATCGAATCGATGCCGGAGAATGAGCAAAAGGTTTTGACCGATATGTTGATGGCGATGGATCGCTACGACTTATACGGCAAGATGGCGATCCCAAAGAATCACAGTTCCGAATTTGACGTGCCAGAACTGTATCGGCTGGCCGCGTCCGAGCGGGGCATCTTCGTCAACAGCGCGTTCATCGAACTGTTCGGTCTCACCTCGATTGAGTCATCAGCCACCGGGTTGCCGTTTGTCGCAACGCAAGAGGGAGGGCCGCAAGATATCGCCGAGAATTGCAAGAGTGGAATCGCGGTTGACGTGACCGACTCAAAAGCGTTGACCGACGCCATGCTGACGTTGCTGACCGATCACGAAAAATGGGACGAATGTTCCGCCAACGGCGTCAATCTGGTCCGACAGCTTTACTCGTGGGAAACGCATTGTCAGCACTATATCGAAGCGATTCGAGAAATCGTTTCTTCACCGTCGCGTACTCCGTCGGCAGTTGGCAAACCGGCGGTCGGGCCGCGGATGATCAATGTCGAACGGATGCTGATCACCGACATCGACAACACGCTGTTGGGTGACGATCAAGCGCTGGCGCAGCTAAAACAAGTGCTGAAAGAAAATCGCTCGCGAATCGGGTTTGGCGTCGCTTCAGGAAGAGCGCTCGAATTGATCGATGATGTCCTCGATAAACATGGCATTCACGACATCGACGTGATCATCGGTTCGGTCGGCGCCGAGATGTACTACGGACCTGATCGGATTCCGGTCAAAGGTTGGGGCGCTCATCTTCGTTCGCGTTGGAAGCCGGAACGGGTTCATGCGGCGCTTGATGGACTGCCCTTTTTGCATCTGCAGCCAGAAGCCCACTCGCAGCGCGAATTCAAAATCAGCTACTCGCTGGACGATGCGCTGCCGCCAAAGGAAGCGTTGCCGCTGATTCGAGACGCGTTGTCACAAACCGGCGTCGCGCATTCGCTGATCTTTTCGCACGGACGCTTTCTCGACATCTTGCCGCATCGCGCGTCGAAGGGAAAAGCGATTCGCTATCTCTCTTCCAAGTGGAATATTCCGCTGACCAACATCGCGACCGCGGGGGACTCTGGCAACGATATGGACATGCTGACCGGCGAGACGGCCGGGATTGTCGTTGGCAACTATGATCCGGAACTTGAGAAGCTGCGCGAGAGCAAATCGTCACGCGTCTATTTCGCCCAGGCGCATTGCGCCGGCGGGATCTTGGAAGGACTGGAGCACTACGGCTTTATCGGATCGCCTTCGGCGACGTTGCGGGCGGTTGGAGCTTAACGCTCGATCGTCCGCGGGGTGAAACGTCGGAAGCCTATGCTTCCGGCAAGTCGAAATCGTCTTGATCCAAGGAAGAATAGAGATCGTCCACTTCGCTAGAGAAGGTCTCTTCACTCTGCGCCAGCTCGCTGGCGATTTGATCTCCCCACGCGTCCATCGCGTTCACGATTGTCGGCATCGACAAACGTTCGTCCCGCGCCAGCTGGGCCGCGGCGACGTCGGCCAGTTGATCGCTCTTTTGCGAGATGGCCCCTCCTAGCGTTCGTGCGGCGCCGGTTGTCGAAATCGCGGCGCTGCGTGATTGTGCGAGCTCTTCAATGTCGCCGCCAAAACGGAGGGCCACTTCGGCGGCGATCGCGGCGACTTGTGCCTGGATCGATTCCAGCGTGGGCGATGCGGTTGAGGAGGTGAAGTTGCTCCCTTCCACGGAGGTCGATCCAGAACTGACTTGGAGCGAACTCATCGACGTGGAGACAAGGTCAACTAAGGACGACGCATTGTTCGTCGCAGGGGTAGTCGCCGAAATACGAAAGACCTGGGAAACCGATGTGCCGCCGTTGGTTGCCGCGATGGTGACGATAACTTCTCCCGTAAAATCTGCCGGTCGATCGACAATCAGCTGGCCGTTTTCAAGGCGCGCCGTCACGTCGCCGCTAGCTTCGGTCGCGTTGATTAACAAGCTGGGATCTTCGTAGCAAGCAGAATCAAGCATCGCGATTCGGTCACCGCCGCCGATGTCTCCCTTCCATTTGTAGAGGACTGCCTGATCTCCTTCCTGGGTCAGATAGTACCACTGGTAGTTCGCATCGCGGATGAACTTTTCTTGGTGACCATAGGCGTTATAGGCGTAGTTGGTTCGGCTCAAGAACGGGTCGTTGACAAAGTTCATCGCTTTGTCGACCGCGTATGCATCGGCGTCGGATACGGCCGTTGCAGCTGCTGAGAGCACAACCGAGTCGCCTCCGCTCAAATAATCACGCAAATCCAGCACATAACGCGTTTCGCCGCTCGGAAATTGATCATTCGCAATCGGCGCGAGTTCCAGCGTTCGTTGTGCAAATACGACGTCGAACGTACGAGATTCCGCTCCGTTAGAGCCGGTTGCCGTCACTGTCAGCGTAACGCGACCGAAAAAACCGTCGCACGGCGCGACAACTAGTTTGCCTGTCGCGGGGTCGATCGTAACGTCAACGTCCGCTTGCGGGGAGGTGGGTTCGTGTTGGTATAAAAGTTTCGGGTCGTTGTAATAGGAGATGTCGAGCGTCGCGATCACGGTGCTGCGGACAAAGCTTCCTTTCCACGCGTGCAGCAACGCATGTTGCCCGTCGGTGGTGATAAAGTACCACTGCCCGGTTTCGTTTTTGACATACTTCTCCCCCTGACGCTGCGAGTTGTAGGCGAAGTTCGTCTGCTCGAGCCAATCATCCTTGACGACGCCATATTGCGAAGCGCCGGTTGTCGTTCCGCCGTCTGGCGTTTCGACCTCAAAGCCAGTCATCCCTTGGCCGAAGTCGTACTGCGATAGGTCAATCTCGAGCGGCTCTCCTGCTGTTCCGGCAAATTCAGACGGCAACGGGTCAGCGGCAGCCGGCGCCGCCGATATGGCGATGGAGAATGATTGCGTTGCGGTCGAAACGCCGTCAGAAACAGATATCGTGACTTGCATGCTCCCGGCCGTGGCGCTGCTCGCATCAAAACGAAAAACGCCATCGCTGATCGCAACTTCGACCAGGCGACCGGACGCGTCGGTCGCGGTGGCGATATACGTCAGCGAGTCGCCATCGCGGTTTTCGACCGCCAGGGGAAGTTCCAACAAGCCGTCGTGTTCCAGCGTTTGATCGGCGATCGCGCCGAGTTGAACCGCATCGTTCGTGATCGAAACGACGAACTCTTCCCAGACCGTTTCGCCGCCGTGTGTGGCGCTGACGCGTACCGTGAAGTTGCCGACATAGCCGGTGGGCGGATCAATCGTCAGACGCCCAGTCTCGGCATTCCAGCGGATCTCCGCAGGCACATTTCCCAAAACCTCGGCCGAGATGCTCGCGCCGGGACTTGCGGCGATATCGACGTCAATCTCGTCTTGGGTGTGATGAATCGTGATGTCGTCGAGCGGATCGATCTCTAGTGACGATTCGACCGAAAAGTGAATACTGAAGGACTGGAGCGTGCCGACGTCAGAGGCGAACGAATCGCTGACACGCAGCGTCCATGTTCCGGCAGTCGCCATTCCTTCTAACAGCGACAAATCGCCGCTCGGGCGAAAACGACCCGAGAAAGGCGCCGCCGCGTCGCTGATCAGCGCTACGGCGTCATCATCCAGGATGGTTCCCTTAAACCCGTCGCCTGATCCGCCGATCGCCGAAAACAGCTGGATCTGCGTTCCATTGGGGGCAATCAACACGACGGTCAGATCAGAGTCCCAGGTATGATCGATATCGAGCCAAATGTCGGCGTCCGCAATCTTCAAGTTGTCGGAGATGTGCAGCGGAATATCGATCGAACCGTAGGTAGGAAGCTGGATCGGCCCCATTGTTTCGTAGACCGCGATGTCGGCGAGATCGATCGAAAAATGCCCGATGATTCCGGCTCCAACATTGCCATGCAGATCGGTGACGGCGCCGTCCGCCAATTGATAGGTGACGTCGCCGTTGTCATACGGCAATTGCAGCCAAAACCGCGCGGTGCGATCGCCGATCATTTCGACCGAGACGACGCTGCCGCTTGACAGTTGCAGATCGGCGGCGGTCAGCGTGGTTGGGTCGATCGCTTCGCTAAAGGAAAGGTCCAGGTACTTCGGAAGATCGCTCAACGCTGCGCCATTGGCGATGCTCGTCTCCGAGACGGTCAGCTTCGACGCATCATAGAAAAACTCGCGAACAAAGGCTGTCAGAGCCAGACCATCTCCGTTTCTTGCGACCGAGCCGGCCAATAGCTCCATCCGCTGAGCGCCTTGCGTGGTGAGCGGCGACTGCGAAAAGTGGAAGGTGATGTGATTGCCGTCGACGATCGTCAAGCTGTCGGCGGCTTGACCGTTGACCAAAAAATCGGCCGCGGCGACAGTCGACGGATCGAAATTACCACTAAACTCGATCGTAAAGTCGGACAGCGGCGAATCAACCACGTCGCCTTCTTCGATCGACGCGTCGGACACGCTGAAGTTCAGTTGATGCAGCGTGCCGAGCGCATTCAAACGACCGCCGGTCGAAACCTTGCCGTGCAATCCTGCAACATTGTCGACGCCGCCCAGGAGGGCCGCTTTGATCTGTTCCATCGTCGCGGACGGATTGACCGAGTAGGCCAACGCGATCACGCCAGAGACGTGAGGGGCCGCCATGCTGGTGCCGCTGAGCGACAGGTAACGGCCGCGCGTGATCGTACTGACGATCCCCACGCCGGGGGCGGCGATATCGACGCTGGACGCGCCATAGTTGCTGAAACCAGCAAGCTGGTCATTGTGGTCGGTCGCTGCGACCGAGATGACATTGTCGAGTCCGTAGCTGGCTGGGTATTGCGGAGTGACGTCGTTATTGGTCCCGTTATTGCCGGCCGCGGCGACAAACAAGATATCTTCGTCACCACTCGCTTTGATTGCGTTATACAAGGCCGAACTGTATTCGCCCCCTCCCCAACTGTTGTTGGTGGCGACAACGTTCACGCCGTACAGCTTTTTCATCATGGTGGCGTAGTTCAAAGCACGGACGGCGTCGGCCGTACTGCCGGAACCAGACGCACTGAGGAACTTGAGCGCCATGATCGACGCCGACGAGGCGACGCCGACAACGCCGGCAGCATTTTCTCCCTCGGCGGCGATCGTACCGGCGACATGCGTACCATGCATATTGTCATCCAGCGGATCGCCGTCGTTGTTCAGAAAGTCGTAGCCGTAGACGTCGTCGACAAAACCGTTGCCGTCGTTGTCGATTCCGTCCCCCGCAATTTCGCCGGGGTTTACCCACATGCTGTGAATCAGATCGGGATGCGTGTAGTCGACGCCGGTATCAATCACGGCGACCACCACGTTCGGATTTCCGGTCGTGATTTCCCAGGCTTCCGGCGCGTCAATGTCGGCGTCGACCGTGCCGCCGGTTTGCCCTTGATTGTCCAGACCCCACAGCGAATCGCCTTGGGGATCGCTGGTCGCCAAATGAGCCGGAAGCAACGCGTTCGGTTCAAAGGTGGTGATGATCGATTGGCCAGCGAGCCAGTCGGTGACGGCGTTGATCTCGGCGTCATAGGTGCGAATGAGCAATTGTCCGCTCAAACCGAGACCGCCGATGATCTCAAATTGCATCGTGCCGCTGTCTAGCAGCGCCGCAACGTCGGCCAGCGATGCGATCGACGCGGCGAGCGAAGCGTCCAACTGAATGATCCATTCATCGTTGTAGACGTCCAGCGTCGTGTTTTCCCAAACGACTTGCGTTGTCGCCTCGGCGAAGGTGGCGTTGCCGGCGTCAATTTGCGAATGCGCGGAAGTCGACAGTTGCTCAAACCAAATCGGCGATAGAAAGTTCGCCGAATCGCCGGCGAACAATTCGCGCACTTCCAAGCGTTCGATCTGGCCAAACGAGGCGTCAGGAGTAATCGTCTTTTTGGTACGCGACTGAATCGTGTTCAGCGCGTATCTTCGAAAGATAGACATGCGATATTGTCGCGGGCGTATCAGGAGGGGGGGGATCGCGGGGGATGACGAGATGGTGCGTCTCAAGAGGACGTCGCTCGTCGCGAAAAGATAGGTCGAGAGGAGCGATTGGTCGGAGCAGAAATGAAACTCGCGGATAGTCCCGAACCGATTTTGCGGTCTCTAACGATCATGACGCGCGACGCCGCGGATCAGTGCATCTTTCGCCCATCAAGTGATGAGGCGAACGTCTGCGACCTCTATTTCCGCAACATCATCGGAGATGAACTGACGGAAAAGGGGCAGGCCAAGAGGGGGGAGCAATCTGCATTGCGATCGCATTTCTCAAGCACCGGCGCTCTCTCGAAGGTCTGGTTTGTTAGAAATAGAATATGAAAAAGTCGAAAATAGGGGCCGCCGATCGAGGTATTTTTGCTAATGGTGGGGGGAATGTTTGACTTTGACGGCGCCCATAGGTACTATCAGCGCCAACGCACATAAACATGAGTTGGCTGACGGAGCGGCTATTCCATTGTTCGCATCATTGAGAACGACCCCATGTTGGAAGAATCGCCGGTTTCGAAACAGCCTCTGAACAAGGTGAAGCAGAGCGTTCGACGTATTCCGCACGTTGAGCCACTTTTTGAGGACGCAACGTTCGTGTCCGAATATAGTCGGATGACAAAACGTTACGCGGGCGCCGACTATGAGCCAATTCTAAATTTCACCCTCGCTGAGTTGAAGCAAGTCGAACAGCCCAAGGTCTTGGAACTGGGACCTGGCCCAGGCTGGATCGGGATCACGTTGGCGAAACGTCGCAAAGATCTGCGCGTTACCGGGGTCGATATATCGAGTACCTACGTTGATATCGCCAATCAAAACGCGGCGCACGAAGGGGTAGATGATCGCGTTGACTTTCGCAAGGGAGACGCTTGTCGATTGGATGATTTCGCCGATGGAACCATGGATGCGGTGATTTCGAATCAGAGCTTCCACTATTGGGAACCGCCGATCGACGTCTTGCGTGAGGTTGCGCGCGTGCTCAAGCCCAACGGAATTTTTTGCATCGGTGATGACCGCCGCGACTTGTCTTTTATGGCGAGCACCATCGTGCTGTTGACGAAATGGTTGTTGACCGCCAGCGTTCGCGAAAGCTGGATGCGATCGCTCAAAGGAAGCTTTACTGCGAGCGAAGTGCAGGCGATTATCGAACAGTCGGATTTAAACGGTCATGCGCACATCAAGCTCTATCCTCGAATGTTTTTCATTCAAGGACGTTTGACAAAATAGTACAGCGCCACGTAAGAAAAAAGCCTCGTCACGGACGAGGCTTTTTTTGTGAGATTGGGGCCGCTGTAAGTCGATCAGGCAAGCAACTTTTCGATCACGTGCCCGTGTACGTCGGTCAGTCGACGATCAATCCCTTCGTTTCTGACGGTCAGTTTGCGATGATCGATCCCCAGCAAGTGAAGAATGGTCGCATGGACATCGTAAACCTGCGTCGGGTTGTCACGATCTAACGGCTTGTATCCCCATTGATCGGATGGACCATGGCTGACGCCTCCACGGATGCCGCCGCCGCAGAGCCAGTTGGTGAAGACATACGGATTGTGGTCGCGTCCTTTGCTTCCCTGCGTGCTGGGCATGCGGCCAAATTCGGTCGTCCAGAGGACGATCGTGTCATCCAGCAGACCGCGTTGTTTCAAATCCTTGATGAGAGCGGCCGTTCCAACCGCCATCCCATGCGCCAACGGACCATGATCGCGCTCGATGTCTTCATGGCTATCCCAGTTGCGACGCGGAAAACCATTGTCGTTGCCCGACCAGATCTGAACGAAGCGGACCCCGCGTTCCAACAACCGACGCGCGATCAGGCATTTGCGGCCAAAGTACTCCGCTTCTTCGGCACGATTGATCTCGCTCGGATAAGTTGCACCTGGTCGATCGAGGCCGTACATCTTCAGAATATGTTGCGGCTCGTTCGAAATGTCGAGCGCCGCAGGTGCGCTGCGCTGCATCTTGGCGGCTAATTCGTACGAGCGTATCCGCGCTTCCAAGCGAGAGTCTCTGGGGCGTTGGGCACGATGCTGCTCGTTCAGTCGCGCGAGCAATTCCAGACCAGCTTTGTCACCAGTGTTTGTCACATAGTTGGAGCGGGCATAGAGATCTTCGATCGGATTTTCACGCTGGGGAAAGATCGCCGTTCCTTGCGAGCTGGCCGGCAAGAATGCGGAGCCCCAGTTCTTGGGACCGTTGCTTGCGAAGCCGCGATGGTCGGGCAAGACGACGAAGGTCGGCAGGTTGTCGTTGGCAGATCCCAGTCCATAGCTAATCCAGGAGCCCATGCCGGGAAAACCGGGACGATCGAAACCGGTCGCTTGCAGATAAGTCGCTTGCGAGTGAACGCCGGTCTTGCCGACCATGTTGTGAATGAACGCCATGTCGTCAACGCAGGCGCCCAGCGGTGCGACCACTTCGCTGAGCATTTTTCCCGACTCGCCATAGGGGGAAAAAGCGAAGGGGGACTTCATCCAAGGTCCCAAGCCGTTTTGAAAGGCTTCGACCTGTTCGCCAAAATCCGATTTTTCGCCGTGACGCTTTTCAAGCATCGGTTTGTGATCCCACAAATCGACGTGACTTGCAGCGCCTGACATGAAGAGTTGCACGACCCGCTTCGCACGCGGCGGATGATGCAGCACTTGAATCGATCCCCCGGTTTGGGCTTGCGAATCCTCATGCAGCATCATGGCCAACGCGAGACTGCCGAGTCCGGCCGACCCTTGGGCGAGGAAGTTTCTGCGATGGATCATGGGCGAATTTCCGCTTAATCGACAAAGACGAATTCACTGAGATTAAACATCAAGCGGCATAAATTCACCAATTGATGATCTTGAGCATAGGTGACCATTTCGGCACGCTGCGAATCGCTTGGCGCTCGTCCCGTAGTCAGGAACATTGCGCGATCAATTTGATCTGGCAAATTCGCTTCCTCGCTTTCCAGTCGAGCGGCGAATTGCTCCGCCATCACCAGATTGAAAGGGTTGTTCAGCAGCGATAGAGCCTGCAGCGAAGTGAGCGTTTCATTCCGCCGCGGCGTACTTTGCGAGGAGTCGGCGCAGTCGAGCGTCGTCATCCAAGGATCGGGCTGCGATCGTACGATGAAGCGATAAATGCTCCGCCGATGTGACGCGGGATCGGCGGGATCGAATTTGTGATACTCGTAGTGCGGCGAGTGGGCTGTCTTTTCGAGTGCGAAGAGATAGAAGCCGGGACCGCCCATCGTGGAGTCAAGCGACCCGCTGACCGAGAGGATGGAATCGCGAATCTCCTCCGCTTCCAGTCGGCGGCGATTCATACGCCATAGATACTGATTGCCGCCATCGACGGCGGCCTGCGCTTCATCGTGTTGCGATGATTGTTGATAGACGCTGCTAGTCACGATCAAGCGATGCAGTTTTTTGAATGACTGTCCGCCGTCGCGGAACTCGCACGCTAACCAATCGAGCAATTCGGGATGCGTCGGTTTGGCGCCCATTCGGCCAAAGTCATTGGGCGTTGCGACAATCCCTTCGCCAAAATGATGTTGCCAGATGCGATTGACGATCGAACGCCAAACCAACGGGTGCTGTTTGTCGGTCATCCAACGCGCTAGCGCCGCACGACGTTCTCCCTCTGACAATGCGGCGTCCAGTTTCCAATCGGCATTCTCGCCCAACGGCAGCAAGCCTGGTGAAACCTCTTGTCGCGGAGTTTGGACATCACCTCGATGAAGCAAATAGATCGGCCGCGGCGTCGCTTCTGTCGGTTTAAAATTGCCCTGTGAGGGGAAATCGGTTGCCGCGGCGTAAACCATTCGACTCTGGGGGAGCGCGGCGATCTCGCGCTCGATCGCCGCTACCGATTCTTGCAGGCGATTACGCTGGGCGATACTCTCCGGCGTTTCGATTGCGGCGCGTTCGGCGATTGCTTTCGCCAATTCCATCGATCGCGTCGAATCGGGGTCTTGAGCCCATTTGCCGTCTGTTAGGTTGTTTCGCGACCAACGGACAGGCGCTTCGATGGAATCGATTGAAGTGACTTTGCCTCCTAGCGCCACGTTGTTACCGGCGTTATCGAAGGCCTGCATCTCGGCTAGCGCCAACATGTAGTCATTCTTTCGAGCGCACAACTGAGTCGCAGTTAATCGAATGAAGCGGACCGGCGCCGCAATTTCAGGTATCTCCAGCGGCGTCAGACCCGGATTCGGATAGTCCGCTTTTGTCTGGTCGACGACGGTGCTCCATTGGTTCGCTTCCGCCGCGACTTGAACCTGAAATCGAACGGGAAATCCAAATCCAGCGCCGATACCGGCGTAGTCGTCGTGACAAGGTCGCAGCACGATCTTGGCGATGTCCGTCGGCTGACCAAGATCGATCTCGACCCATTTGGTCGTCGCCGCGGTTTGGGTGATCGAACTGTGATAACCGAACTCCGGCGCTTTGTTGACTTTGGCGTCGGCTTGCAACTGGCGGATCAACTTTTCCAGTTTCTCCAACCGCGGACCACCGTCTCTTTGGATTTGTTTTTGCAGTTCCGCTAATTCCTTTTTTTGCGCCTCCCGCTTTTCCTCGAGGCGGCTTTTCTCCTGTTCGATCTCAGGATCGTCTCCGTAAGGGCGTTCGGCTCGATCGACTGCGGCGAAGATTGCCTGCAGACCGTAGTAGTTTTCTTGCGTGATCGGATCGAACTTGTGGTTGTGGCAGCGAGCACATTGGACTGTCACGCTGCAGAAGCTGTTGATCGCGTTCGAGACCATGTCATCACGGTCGAGGTTTCTCGCTACCTTGCCATCGATCTTGGCTTCCGATACTTCGACATGCCCGATGAAATCCCAAGGCCCCGCCGCCAAAAAGCCAAGTCCTAAAACGCCATCCGGTTCGCCGGGGAACAGAACGTCGCCGGCGATCTGCTCTTGGACAAAACGAGCATACGGCTTGTCGTCGTTGAAAGAGCGAATGACATAGTCGCGGTAGGGCCACGCGTTAGGGCGTAATTTGTCTTTGTCGTAACCGCAAGTATCCGCATACTTGACGACATCTAGCCAATGTCGCGCCCAACGTTCTCCGTACTGATCCGAGGCCAGCAGTCGATCGACAAGTTTCTCGTAAGCCAGCGGATCGGAATCATTCTCAAATTTGACGACCTCGTCCGGTGTTGGCGGTAGTCCGGTCAGATCGTAGGTGACGCGGCGAATTAACGTACGGCGATCGGCGGCCGGCGAATGCTGAAGCCCCTTCTCGTCGAGCTTTTGCAAAATGAATTGATCGATCGTCGTCTTCGCCCAGGGGGCCGCTGATTTCGGTACCGCCGGCAAGTTGAGAGGTTGATAAGACCACCAAGCAAAGTCAGAAACGCGAGCCGCTTGCAGTTGGAAATCGGCTGGCCAATGCGCGCCGTCGTCAATCCACTTGCGGATCACGGCGATTTCCGCCGAAGTAAGCGGATCGGCGTTTTTGGGCATCGCGGCGGCGCCGTCGGTCGGAGAGATCAACTCGACCAGATGACTGGCCGCCGCGTCTCCTGGTTCGATATAACCATCGGCCAACGCTTTGTCGGCCGATTGCAGCGAGAAGTCGCCTTTCGGCTGATCGCCGCTATGACAACTAAGGCATCTCTGCTGCAAGATGGGAGCAACTTGCTGTGGAAAGAAGTCGCTCGCCTGCGTCGCACTGGCGGACGTGATCAAGGCCAACGCGACGACCAACGGGGCGGTAGGAACCGAATTTCGCCGGGCAAGTTTCACGATGGCGAATTCCTTGATTTTCGGTAGGAATGATAGAGGAAGGTAGCGGCGTTACTAAGAATTGACCCACCGCACCGAGAATTAGTACCAGAAAATCAGGCCTAGAGACAACCTTTTTGGTACTAATGAGGGCTCGACCGCGCCACTTCCTAATAGCCAGTTAGCCGCTTGGCGTCGCTGCTTGGGAGCGACAGATTAGAATGGCGTCATGCACGATTGCCTAAATGACTTTGTTTTTTGGCGACAAATCCAGCAGTATGAACGAAGACCGGACCCGCACGTCCTCAGATTACGAAGAGTTCCTCCGGCTATTCACGCGGGATCAATTGCGTGTGCTGGCCTATATTCGTGCGCTGATTCATGACCATTCGGTTGCGAACGACGTGTTTCAGGAAACGAGTCTGGAATTGTGGCGCAGCTTCGCAACCTTCCGACGAGACGAAGAATTTGCCCCTTGGGCGCTGGGAATCGCACGGCATCAGGTTCTGAAGTATTGGCGCACGCGTGACCGAGATCGTCATATTTTTAGCGAGACGTTGCTGGCGGAAATCTCGACCACAGCGATTGGCCTAGCCAGCGAACTGGAGCCGCGACAAGAGGCGCTGGACGAGTGCGTGACCTTGCTTAGCGATCGCCAGCGAGAATTAATTCAATTGTTTTACGGCGAAAATCAATCGGCCGCGGCGATTGCCAATGCTTGGAACCGATCCGTGCATGCGGTCTACAAATCGCTGAAAGTGATGCGCCGCTCCCTGCTGGATTGCGTTGAGTCGAAGCTCACAGATCAAACCATCTAATCACGTTCGAAGTTAACCTAGAGAACATTCGTGAATCGTAACGAGCAAATCTTAGCACTAGCCGATCGTCAATTGGACGGGACGGCGACGCCAGACGACGTGTCACGTCTTGCGGAGTTGCTCACGAATGACCCGGTCGCCCAAGCCCTTTATCTCCGCTATTCGCTGGTGCATGGGCAACTAGGAATGACGCCGACGGCGATGCAGCAGCTGACGGCATCCGCCCCATCCGATGTGTCATTTTCCACGCTGAACGAGCCGCCGCCTACCGGATGGAAGCGATGGGCCGCGGCGGTCTCTGTGGCGATCGCTGCTTCGGTAGCTTTCGTACTTTGGATGTCGCCGAGCAATGCGCCGCAACAAGACTCCCTCGACCACTTGCCTGATGTGCAATTGGCGGATGCTTCATTGTCCCATTATGACAACCGTCAGCCGCCGATCGGAACCGTGGGAAAGCTAGGGGAGAACGATTCAGGTCCGATGACCCTGTCAATTATTCAAGGAGAGACCGAGTTCGCATCGTCGGGCGGCGCCAATGTGCGGGTCACGGGACCAGCTTTGTTTGGAGTTAATTCGCCACAAGGGGGCGTCCTCTACAATGGCTCGGTCCATGCGAAGCTCGAGAGCCCGCAATCAAGGTTCTCAGTGACGACTTCCAATCTGCGAGTTGTCGATATGGGCACCGAATTTCAAGTGGCGATGCTGGATGATCGACACATCCGCGTACAGGCCATGAATGGGCAGGTCGATGTCCAATCACGCGTTCGCTTGCCATCTTACTATTGGCACTTTGACGATCGAGAGGGAGCGGATAGTGTGGATGCTCCCTCGATTTCGACGCCGATGACGTTGGGCGAACACGCTCAACGAGTTCCTGGCATTGTAGGGCGCGGCGCTGTTCGCTTTGACAACTCGCAGGAATCATTTGTGCAGATTGATGAAGGAATGGGAACCGAGGTCGGCAACGGTTTGATGGCCTGCAGTAGCGGGATCACGCTAGAAGCGATGTTCATCTCGGAGTGGTCCGGCGAACTTCTCGACTATGACGAAATTTTTCGTAAAGAGGATGGCGTCTATCGCATCTTGCTCAGTTTTCAAAATGACGATGACGTAGGCGACTATGATTTTCCGGAAATTGCACCGGGGCCATGTCTGTCATTCGGATTGCATATCGAACAGCAAGGCTATAGCGAACTGGACATGCCGCTGGATGGTCGCGATGGGCGGCCGACGGTAGAACAGCTGACCGACGGCAAGCCCCATCATGTGGTTGCGACCTACGATAGTTTCAGTGGGCGGAAGGCGCTTTATATTGATGGCAAGCTTTGTTTTCAGCACCAGTTTCCAGTCGGTGGTTTGATCCTCAGCGGCGGTTCGGCGCCGGCCGTCATCGGCAATATGTGGCGGATGCGAGAGCCTTTCGCCGGCGTGCTGGACGAAGTCGCGCTTTATGATTTCCCTCTGACCGCCGAAGAAATCGCACTCCATTTTGAGAATGCCGCGGCAGGGATCTGCTATTTTGGCGATGATTCGCATGGCTTAGCCGCCGAGCGTTGGAAATCGATCACGCTTGTAACAGCCGGTACGCAGCGAGTCTTTGACAAGCTAACCGGGTTGCCGGTCGACGTGATGATTCCTTAGAAGGAGCTGGCGAATTACGCACTAACCCTTCACGCGATAGCCAAGGGCGCTCAGGGATTTGCGAATGCGGTCGGCATGGTCCCCTTGGATTTCAAGCAGATCTTCTTTCGGCTTCACGGTTCCGCCGCTGCCGCAATCGGCCTGCAGTTGCTTGAGCAGCGCAGGCAGGTCGTTCGCGAGGTCGGTCAATCCGGTAATGACCGTCGCTTTTCTTCCCCCTTTGCGCTTTTGCACTCTGATCACTGCGGTCTGACTCTCTGGGGACAAGCGGCCCGCTTCGCGCTGCTGACGATCTGCTGCTTGTTGGCGCCGCGCCTCGCTCGCTGCTTTCTCGGCAGGCGTGCATTTGCAGTGCGACACGAGCTCGCCGCAGTCGTCGCACTTCGGCGGAATATCGAAGGGAGTTCCGGCAAACAGACGCGACATGACCGATAGGTTCTCCAATGAATTTAGAAGAGACGAAGATCAGTTTAGCACAGTTTTTGAATGGTCGAGAAGGAATCGAGCAGGCTCAGAATCAGGCCGAAAACACTCGAATCCAGGCTTTTACAGTTTTGGAGATGCAACTTTGGATTTTTGGCGACATTTCAATTTGCACTCGCCGCTTGCTAGAATTGCTATTTGCATAACTCTGCGATGCTGTTGTTCCTCTGATCAAAGATGCGAGACCGTCCGATGCTTCGAGTCACCACTGCCGCAATCGGCTTTTTGCTGTTTGTTTCCATCTGCGGCACGCTTTTGGCCGAAGAGGTGAGCGAGCCGAAAGGGACATTGGTTCTGGAAGACAATTTCGATCGGGAAGAGTCGTCACCGCAGAAGGAAGAGGTCGGCAACGGTTGGACCACCAACAGCCGCGCGCGGGCAAAAGGGAATCAGCAGGTCGATCTGGTCGACGGCGTGATGCAGGTCACCCGATACCCTCAAGCGAATCATGGAGTCGCGATCTTTCACGATGTTGATTTCCAAGACGCGATGGTCGAGATGAAGTTTAAGTTGGGACCAGGCGACGATCTAGGACTCGACTTTGTTGATCGTGAACTCAAAACCGTTCACGCCGGGCATCTCTGCATCGCCCGGGTTACGCTCGATCGGATAACGCTGCAAGACACCAAGACCGGTCGCATGGACTTGAAGATTCGAGAGCGACTCCAGGCGGGAGAAAAGTCGCCGGAGCTGATGAAATTTATACGGTCGAAAATGATCGCCACGCCGCTTGAGCTAAAACCGAACCAGTGGTGCACGTTGCGAGTCACCGTCGAAGGAGACACGATGACGGCTGCGATCGACGGCAAGCAGGTCGCCCATTATTCGTCGGAGGGAATTGCCCATCCGACGAAACGGATGATTACATTAGCGGTGAATAAATCGGCCTGGATCGACGATCTGAAGGTTTGGAAGTTGAAGTAAGCCGCGTCGCCTTCAACTACTTTGCTGGCAAGAGATCAAGATACGCTTTGGCGTAACGTCGCCCGAATTCGCGGTACGACTCAGCGTTGAAGTGGACCTTGTCTCCCTTGTGCGTCAGGCCTTCGGCAGATACGAACGCGGCGTTGGGATGAGACGCGGCGTAATGGCGCTGCGCCGCATCGACCTGTTTTTTCGCATCGTCCCAAGGGCGTTCGGCAAATTCACCCAATTGACCGACGAGGAACGGCACGTCGGGAGCGTCCAATTCTTTTCGAACTCGAGTCACGAGTTCCCCCAATTTTTGCTCGTAGACTTTGGCCTTGGCGGGATTGGAGTCCCCTTCTCCTTGGTGCCAGAGAATGCCGCAGAGGACGCCTGACTCGAGCGCCTTCTTGGCTCGCGGCAACGCGTCGTCATAGGGATGGCTCTTGGTAGGCTTGTCGTAAGCGCCGGGCGCCCACCGATCGATCGGCGTGCCGCCGACGGCACATGGGATCAGGCCAACCGTAATCTCTGGGTTCGCTTTTGCGATCTCAAGGCCAAAAGTACGGCCGAGCCCGACGCCGGCGACCCCGGGCTTATCAAAATGGATTGGGTCAACTGCCGGAACCCACTGGCCGGCCTTGTTGAGCGTCAGCACACGTGGGTTGACTTCTTGGTCTTGGGGTTCCACTTTTCCGCGGCCTGCCATGTTCGACTGACCGATCAGCAGAAAGAGCTGGAATTTTTCTTGGGGGGGAAGCGTGACGCTCGACGGTTCTTCACCGAACGCGATCAGGGAGAGAGCGTTCAGTAGAAGCAGCGATATCACCGCGGATCGAATAGACATGGCGAGAGGGATATCCTTGGTTGGCAGGTGAAAGAAGTGATTCTGGCCAAATACGGATGACGCCGTCAGCGACGGCCCACACATCCATTCTAGCTGGCCGGAAGGAAAGAATCACCACAGCACATGTTGGTTTTGCCAAGAATGATATCTCGTGACCTCCTGCGGCCAAACGCCGGCGAGAGAGAGATCGCGGCGTACGGCTAGCGGGACTTGGGCGGCTTCTCGACGATGATTTCCCACGACGTTGATTTGGCGGGAACTTCGATGCTTAATCCCGACTGCTCAGGATCCATGAACTTGGGATGGATTAGCAACTTGGGGGTGAAGTCGCGATCTCCCCAGTTGTCAGGAGGAAGCGACATCGCATTCTCGATGTAAACGCGATAGACGCCTGCAGGAACTCCGTCGTCCACGTCGAGCGTTCCCACCTGGAATGATCCGTCGGGATGAATCAGTCCCCAGGAACTTGTATTGGTATCGCCTCCATCGAGAACGACGCGTCCTGTTTTTAGAGGGGAGCCATCGACGAAATGAATGTGACCTTGGACCGGGTGCATCGAATCGTCGCCGCAACCCACGGCGCAGGCCAGAAACGACGCGAGTGCGACCAAGCCAAATGAAGACTTTAAAAATGATGAATGTTGCATGAGTAAGGTTGATTTCATTAGGGAAGACTCACCACGTTACCTTCGTTGGCGCCACCCAGAGAGATCAAGACGTTGGAATTGACGTTGACCGCCAACGCTTGGACAGAGCCATCTGCGAACAAAAAATTACAAACCCCTGGATGCCAACTGCCGAGCGCTGGGCTGCTGTTGACGCTCAGTCCGACTCCTTCGTTGGGCGAACGAGCCAGACCGTAGTTCACACTACCGGCGACCCAATATTCGCCGTAACCGCCTGGTCCGTTCGAGCGATTCCAGTAGATGTAGCCGTCGCTACCGTTGGGCCCGCGATCCGCCCGACAGCAAAGGCCCAGAAAACCGGCCGTAATATGCTTCTCTCCCACAATCATCGTATTGCTGGTTCCGTCGGTAATTCGGGAAAGGGTGTCACGAGGACGCCAGCCGTCGTTGGGATCGTCGACAGATTCAGTGACGCCGCCGTTACTGATGTTGATCAGATTTTTATCGTCGCTAGTTTGCGCCACGCGCAGCGCCTGCAGTTGCGAAGCAGGGTTTTTCCAGAACTGCCATCTTTCGGCGCCTGCGATGATGATCGCATAATCCCCTACCGGCACCCCTTTGCTGTTTTTCCCTTCGGCGGTAGACCGACGCGAAGGGCAGAGATAGCCGCCGATCACCGTATTGCGCAGGATGTTGTAATTGGCGGACGAAGCGGCGGCGGCGCTGGCGCCGATATGCGATGCGTTGGTGCAGCCATCGACAACGCCTGAAGCTTCCATGTTCAGTTGACCGTAGACGTTTCCTTGCTCCATGTACGGCATCAAGACCGCCCAGAGGGTTAGTCCCGTATTGCCGGTCGCCGCCGGTGGAAGCCCGTTGTACGTGTCATGAAAACTGTGGACCGCAAGGCCGATTTGTTTCATGTTGTTGACGCATTGCATGCGTCTGGCCGCTTCCCGCGCTTGTTGTACGGCGGGAAGGAGCAAACCGATCAGAACCCCGATGATTGCGATCACCACCAAGAGTTCGACCAGCGTGAATCCGGTCGTCGATTGCAAAGAGTTCCGACGCCGTCCAGGGGCAACGTACGATAGGGGGTGACTAGTCGACGTGTCGAAAGGACGACATGCGAATCGTAGATAGAACATCGAACCCACTCCTAAATGGCTCCCACATTCGTCGCTGCAATACAGCGGCGGAGGAGAGCGTCATGATTGATAGGATCGCTATGAACGCATGAAAAAGGCTTCGTCGTTTCCGCCCTTTTTCGGTGATGTTAGAAAAGTCGCCGCAACATATTGCGGGGTAAGGAAAAGAGGAATTCACAGGGCACGGGTCATCTATTTGAGGCAAGGAAAGCCGTTGACCTGACTGCCATGTGCAAAGTACGCGACTCTGCAGGAGGGTGCAAGGGAAAAGTTTTGAAAATAATACTGCCAGAATAGACAGTGTCTTTTTGCCTTTTCGATCGCTCGGTGGCGTCGCTCCACAAAAAAAGGATGACGCCGTTATCGGCGTCATCCCCATGGACTGAACTTGGGTCTCTCGGCAATTGCGATCGGCGTACGACTCTGTTCGCTTGCACCGATGTTGAGAGCTGGACTTATTTGGTCAGGCGGTCGATGAGATACTCGGTCGAGTTCTTGTATTGCGGTTTTTCCGTCCCAGGGGTCACCAGCACGACGTCGACGTTCGCTTCTTTCAGACGTTCCGCCAACTTGACGCCCATGATGCCGGAGTGAGTCGGATCCTTCGGCGAGGCGCCGACCACCGGAACTTCACCACCATAGAACAATGCGATCGGGGGATCATCTTTCGAGACGCTTTCGATCGGTGAATATTCTTTGATCCAGGGCATGAGCGATTCGCGGTTTTCGATCACGCTCTCCAGGTTCGGCAGACCAAACGCATGGGCGCCATATTTATAATTGGGCATCCACTGGCGCAGCTCCTTCGGATCGAGCGAAACCTGTGCTCCGTTGACTGCGGCGCAGTAAAGGCGCGTCGACTCGCGAGCGATTGGATCGTCGCTTTTCGGATCGGCCAGGTCATCGTGAAATGCTAGCCAAAGCGAACTGCACGCGCCGGCCGAACCGCCGGTAGCGCCGATACGCTCTTTGTCGAGATTCCACTCAGCCGCCTTGGAGCGCACAAATTGCAAAGCCCGTGCAGCGTCGCTCAGCGGCGCTTTGACCGGCGGCTCCACATTTTGTTCCACGCCATTTTGGACGTAGCGGTAGTTGATTGCGACCACCGAAATTCCTTTGTTGAGGAACGCTTTCGGATTCGTCTTTTTGTCGCCGCCGCGCCATCCTCCGCCGTGAATGTAAAAGACGACCGGCGTCGGCTTATCGGACTTCGCGGGATAAAAATCAAGCACTTGCCGCGGATGATCGCCGTACGGCAGATTGAGTTGCTGTTTCAGTTCCTCGGCTTGAAGCTGTGAGGTGAGCAGCAGCGCGAGGGTAAGCAGAATTCGCTTCACGAGATGGGCTCCTTGGGTGGGTAGGGGAAGAAGGTAGGAGATCTTTTTTAGAGGATCCGAAGTCACTTTCCAACATGATGGACGGGAAAGTTTGCAAATTATGGAACGCATCACTTTTGCGTAGCCCGCCAGTGCAAGCGAGGAAAATACGATTGGCTATTTCATTCCGCCTTTAAATCACCGAGCAATTTCCCCTCGCGTTCGCTGGCGGACTACGCAGAGAATGGATGTTCAACGCTCTAATCTATTATTTGTCGAGTGCTGCGCCGTCGACCAGATTCCGCCCCTGGTAGGTCACGTCGGCGCCGAGCGTATTCAAGCCGATATTCTCGCAGACGCAGTTCTCGACTAGCAGCGTCCCTCCGTTCATCCGCACCAGACCACGATCGGACTTCTGCTGGGTAGTGATCGTGACGCGTTGCAGCTGCAACGCGAAGGATTGGTTTTTGGTGCGCGGTCCCGCGACGAGCGCCGCCGCGGATGTCGAATTGAGAATCTTGCAGTCGATCAACGCGTGCGCTTTGCCGATGAGCAGAACGTCGGTGTTGACGTTTCCATAGAATTCGCAGTTGCGATAGACGGTCTCGGACGCGTTCACGTCGGCGATCCCATTTTCGTTTCCGTAGAACTTGCCCCCGGTAATAAGGCACTCGGAGGTTTCGTGGGCCGAGAAGCCTTCGTCAAAGCAATCGTAGCCATGGATATTCTCGAACGTCAGTTCGCGACCGTCGCCGTGAATGTTGAAACCGTCATTCAGAAAGTTGCGCGTCTCCAGATTTTGAACGACAATTCGCCGACAAACGCCTCCCATGCCGATTCCGTTCACGCGCGTGGACCATTCGAGATTCTTGATCGATCCGCACACGTAGAGCCAGCCGGTCTGCTTATCGATGTTCTCAAAACAGAACTCTCCCGGCTCTAGCTCCGCAGGCGCCGGAAACTCCGGCGAGCCAGCGCTCTGCGTCCTGCCCATTCGCTGCATCACGCCGTCGACGATCAGCAGATGGCGGTCAAGCGGCGTTCGCTTCAGTTGGCGACGATAGAGATTGGCGCCCACCTTTTCCCAGCCATCGACCGGCAATGGATCGGCCCCGTCCAGCGTTACGCCGTTCCCTTCGATCGTAATTCCGGATCGATCGCCAAACCTGCCTGACTGTCGAATGACAGCGCCTTGTGGATGAAGTTGTATCACGTCGCCATCCTTGGCCGAATTGATCCCCTTCTGCAACGACTTAAACGGCTTCTCTGCGACGCCAGAATTCGAATCGCTGCCGGTCTCTGCGTTGACGTGCCATTTTCGAGCAGACAGCGGCGCCGCAATCAGCAGCATCGCTAGAAAGAGTGAAACGGATGTTAGCGAGAAAGTACTTGGGTTTGGCATCGGTTGACTGATAGTGCAGGAGAGGAAGGGGGGATACTTGGCTTGGAGCAAGTGATCGGAGGGAAACTCGATCATACTTTGCGGCAGTGAGGAAATCTATCTGGATGTGCGCACCAACATGAATTGCGATGGGTGTTTTTTCGCCGTCGATTTTGGCAGTGCTATCCGCATCTGTCCTTTACGTGTGGGCTGCGTAAGATTGAAACAAACTCTTCTAGAAAGGGACAGGCATGAAAAAAAAGGACGATTCTCCGCGATTTCTCTCTGGCCCCGATCACAGCGGTGATCGTGAATCGACGCCGCGGCGGGCCAATCCTGCCGACGCGGATCTGCTAGACGCCTATTCGCAAGCAGTAATCAACGTGGTCGATAGCGTTTCACCGGCGGTCGTCAGCGTCTCGGGCGAACGGGGCGGAGCAGGTTCTGGATTTCTCGTTACGCCGGAAGGGTATGCGATCACCAACAGTCATGTGGTCGGAGGACGGCGGCGATTGTTTGCCGAGACCAATGATGGCGATCGCGTCGATGCGCAAGTGATCGGCGATGATCCTTCCACTGATATCGCACTATTGAAGCTTGCGTCGAGCGAACTTCCCTACGCAGAATTGGGGGAATCGAGCGCCAGTCGAGTTGGTCAATTGGTGATCGCCATGGGAAGCCCGTTGGGACTCCATTCAACGGTTTCGACCGGCGTGATCAGCGCCGTTGGCAGAACGCTGCGTGGTCAAGATGGACACTTGATCGAGAACATTGTCCAGCACACGGCGCCGATCAATCCTGGCAATAGCGGCGGCCCGTTGGTCGACTCACGCGGCCGCGTCGTCGGCGTCAATACGGCGATCATCGCAATGGCGCAGGGACTTGGTTTCGCTGTTCCCAGTGATACGGCGCAGTGGGTGATCGCAGAGATTCTGACGCATGGCCGCGTTCGTCGACGGCAACTGGGGGTTACCGCCGCAGCGCAACGACTGCCGAGAGCAATGGTGCGACAATTTGACTTGCTGTCAGATCAAGTCGTGGAAGTGGTCGATGTCGCAACTGGCGGCGTCGCCAGGCAAAGCGGCGTTCGACCTGGCGATTTGATTGTCGCAATCAACGATCGCATCATAGCCAGCGTGGATGACATACATCGTTTGCTGGCGGTCGTTCCGCAGGATGTCCCGTTGTCGCTCACGCTGATTCGCGGAGATCGAAAGTTTGATCTGGCGATCGCCTGGAAAAGTTAGCGTCTCGGACGAGTAAAATGACCTGGTCACTGCGTTGCGTTCAAAAAGAAAGTCAACATGCCATTGGATCTGCCGATCGACGTTTCGTCTCCTGTGATGATTTCTGGCGCGACCGGTTATGTAGCGGGGCACATGGTGAAACGCTTGTTGGAAGCAGGGGTTACGATTCATGCTCCGGTACGCGATCCGACTCGCCAAGACAAGCTGAAGTACTTAAATGAAATCGCGGTAACGGCGCCCGGCGCGATTCGATACTTCTCCGCCGATTTGCTGAAAGAAGGATCTTACGCGGAGGCGATGGAGGGATGTTCGATCGTGTTCCATACGGCTTCGCCGTTCTCGCTGGATGTGAATGATCCGCAGAAGGAACTGGTTGATCCGGCGCTGCTAGGAACTCGCAACGTACTCGGCGAGGCGAACCGCCATGACACGGTGAAGCGAGTTGTCTTGACCAGCAGCTGCGCCGCGATATTTGGTGATAATGCCGACGTCGCGAAAGCGGCCGGCGGAGTCCTCACCGAAGCTGACTGGAATACGACATCCACTTTGGAATATGGTCCCTATTCCTATTCCAAGACGGTCGCAGAGCAGGAGGCTGGGAAGATCGTGAAAGCGCAGTCGCGATGGGATTTAGTCGTCATCAACCCGTCGATGGTGTTCGGCCCGGGGATCAGCCCATTCGCGACCTCCGAGAGCTTCAGCATGGTCAAGCAGTTTGGCGATGGAACCATGAAACGAGGAACGCCACGATTCGGAATCGGAGTCGTCGACGTACGCGACGTCGCCTACGCTCACCTGGCTGCCGCTTATCTCCCTCAGGCACAAGGTCGCCATATCATTTCGGGCCACAACACCGATTTTTTCGAGATCGCGCAAACGCTTGTCTCCACTTACGGCGATGACTATCCGATTCCGCAGAACTCGTTGCCCAAGTGGTTGGTGTGGCTTGTCGCACCGATTTTCAACAAGTCGCTCACGCGAAAAATGGTCACGCGAAATGTCGATGTCCCCTGGATTGCTGACAACCGCAAAAGTATTCGAGAGCTCGGAGTCGAGTATCGACCGTTGGGAGAAACGATGAACGAGATGTTTCAACAATTGGTGGAGAGCGGCCAAATCACGAAGTAGAGGACCCTGTCTAGTTCCTGGTCGTGGGGAAGCAGTCTTCGTTCTCTCGGCCAGCGTCGCACGAACAAGAATTAGTTCGACGGCGTGACCGTCGCCGTTTCGCTTACTTTTCTTGAAATAAGTCGGAGCTTGGCCAGCGGTCCTCAAAGTTACGGATGCGTTCCTCAACAGGGGGTTTGACATTGGGCCAATTTTGAGGCCGGATGCGGACAATGCGTCCCGGGCGGAAACCCTCTAGGATGAGCGGGACTTCGAATTGGATCTGAATCCCGCTGCTGCCCAACGGCGGCTCTTCGGCGATCTTCTCGACCAAGGTGATCTTCCCGTCCATGCCATCGTGGTCGGGCCACCAGGTGCGTAGCGTGTTTTCCGCCGCAGCCATCTTGCCGCTCATACCAGGCTGGAAGTCGGCATACAGCGAATCATCCATCCCGCCAAACAAAGTTGCGGTCACCGTCGCCTGACCGAATTTCCCGTACTGAATCGTGTCGACCATGGCAGGCATCCAGCGGGTGCGGATGTGACGAACGTGACGCCCTCGTTGGCGATCTGCAGCGACCTTCATCGCGGCATCGTCAAGCCAAAGATCGGCTACGTGAAACTGTTGGTAGAGGTATCGCGGATGCCAGGTCAGCGCGAGCTGAATCGACTGATCCTCGAACAGCTTCTGACCGTTGGCGGGCCAGCTTCCTTCCGCCACAAGTTCATTGAGACCAAGCAGCTCTCGGCCGCGCCAGATGCGCGTTGAGCCATCAATGGTGAATCGATGCTCGCCGCCGAGTCCTTCGCCTCCCTCCACTCTGTCCAGGCTGGCGACCAGTTCACCCTCGGAACCATGGATGTTCACCTGCTTCAGCTTCCAGGCTTTTCCTTCACGCAGGCACAGACTCGGCCCATCCTCCAACAGAATCGCGTGGTTCTCTGGAGGCGCGGTCACGTTGTTCCCTTTTACGTTGGGAACTGCTGATGTCTCAGGGTCAGGCGGCAGATAAAAGCGTCCGTACAGAACTGTACCGATCGGAATGTCACGCAATTCGGCGGGAGCGCCGCGATAACGGATCACGCCGTAGGGCAGCATAGCGAAGTGGTGAAGCTGACCCTCATGGTAGTGACCGTCAACATGTAGACGAAGACTTCCGCGCCGGTTCACATGATCAACGAAAACGAGTTCACCTCGATACGCTTTGGCCTCTTTAGGCGGCGGAAAAGTTCCGGACGAGGCGCGAAACGGTTCGTCAGCGCGAAGACTGCCGGCGACTAGCAACAGGCAAAACGTACAGGCAATATTAGCTAGACGCGCTAGTTGGTGAATATGCAAGTGAATGCGTGCATGCGTGAAAACTCCACGACAATTCACTCGCTGGCGCGTTGCGCCAATATTGGTCGGTCGTTTCATGCTAGTTCCAGTTCGCTATTGCTGTCACCAAAGTCTTCCGTCTCCACGCCCATCTTTTGCGCCATTGTCAGCAGAAGATTACTCATGTGGGCGTTGCTGTTGGCCGGACGACTGCAGAGGTGATAGTGCTTGCCGGGAACGTCCAATTGGTACCCGTCAAAGTGGCCTTGGTTCAGATCGACGTGACGACCATGTTTTAGTCCGCAAGCTGCTCCACCCGCCAAAACAAGCGGCAGATTGGCGTTTCCGTGACTGTGCCCGTACGCCATGCCGCTGCCGAATAAGGACATAGTCGTGTCAAGCAACGGGCGACCGTTAAGATCAGGCGTCTCCGCCAACCGAGTCAGAAAATAACTGAACTGTTCGACGCTAAACGCGTCGCTTTGAGTTAGCTTTTCCATGTGCCCTGGATCGCCATTGTGATGGCTAAGTTCATGGCGAGATTGCGAGATGCCCAATTCAGGAATCGGTAGTCCCTGTCCCTCGATGCCGCTGCTGAAAGTAACAACGCGAGTCGCGTCGGTCTGAAACGCCAACACGATCAAATCGTAGATGGTGCGGAAATAATCACCTGCCTGAGTCTGCGGAACTTCGCGGTCGGTGCGCCGACGATCCTTTTCGAGGATTTCGGGACGCGGAACATCCAGCCAATCATCAGCCCGTCGGGCGCGGATTTCGGTTTCGCGTACGGCGGTAAGATATTGGTTCATACGTCCCTTGTCTTGCTCGCCCATCTTTTTCTCAAGCGAACGGACTTCTTCCAAGTTCGCATCCAGCACGCTTCCCTTGCGGCGCAAGGCGCGCCGCTGCGCAACTGTGCCGTTCTTCGGTTCTTCGAAAAGGTGAGCAAAAATTTCACTGCACCGGCTCATGCCGGGAAGGCGGATGCCGTCAGCGGTCCAAGCCAGCGACTCGCCTTTGTTGGCGATCTCGAGCGAATGAAAGCGAGTATGCGGTGACGTCACCTCTGCCATCTTTTGGTCGACGGAGATGGTATTGCGATCCGTCGGACCAAGTTGACCTCCTGTGAGCCAGATCTTTTGGCAATTGTGATGATGGCCCAGACCGCCGGGATGATGCAGCCCGCTGATCGGCGTGATGACTCCTCGATGTTTCTCAAGCGACTCTAGCGAACGCGAGAAGACGTAATTTTCACCGGGCGTCGTGATCTGATAGTCCAGCGTGTTGACTCCATTGGGGATGTAGATGAACGCGCTGCGCCGCGGCGACTCCGGGTCTGCGCCGAGTGTGGGACGCATGCAGTTCAGCACTGGAAGCGCAATGAAGCTGCCAAGTCCACGCAGGACATGGCGACGATCGATCTGCCAGGATGGTGTCATGTTCTTACTCGTGATGGTTTTCTGTGATGGGCGCTTTCTAGCGTACTTGATTTCTATCTTTTCTTCATTAATTCAGACAAAGCGACGGCGCGCACAATGTCTCTCAATGAATAGTGATTTTGCTTTGCTTCGTTCACGATCGCTTGGATATCTTCTTGATCGTCTACCGAGAGCACGCGACGCAATCCGTACGAGCAAAGATGCTCGACAAACGCTTGCAGGAACTGGTCATTATCTTCAAGCAGTAGTTGCTTGAACTGTTCTGCGTCGGTGAAAGTACGACCGTCCGGCATGACGCCGCTGGCATCGACAAGCGGATCTTCACCGGTCCCTTTGTCGACTCGTTCGCGTGTGCGCCATTGACCAATCGCGTCGAATTGGTCGAACGCCAGGCCAAGCGGATCGATATTGCGATGGCACGCCGCACAACTCGCATTCTGTGCGTGCGCCTCAATCTTCTGCCGAATGGTCGCTTTGGGACTTTCCGGCGGATTCGGCGCGATGGGATCGACGTTCGCCGGCGGCGGCGGAGGAGTCTTGCCGAAGATCGCCTCGCTGACCCAGACTCCGCGGTGAACTGGACGATGTCGTGTGCCGTCGGAGGTCAAGCCGAGTATCGCACCCATGGTCAGTAGCCCGCCACGATGGTTTTCTGGTTGCAAGGAGACTCTTTGCACGCCCGAGGTCTTGGGTGTAGGCAAGCCGTAGAAATCGCAAAGACGTGAATTGGCCATCGTCCAGTCGGATGTGATGAAAGTCTCGATCGGCAAGTTATTTACGAATACTTCGTGAAAGTATTGGACGACCTCTTGTCGCATGCTCGCTTCCAGCCAGACGTCATAATCGGGGTACAGCTTGCCGTCGGGTGGAAACATCCCCAGACGATGCAATTGCAGCCATTGACGGGGAAAATCTTCGATGAATCGTTCGATCTTCGGGTCGGCAAGCATGCGGTTCACCTGGTCAGCTAGGCGATCGCTATTTAGCGCCCCTTCGTCGGCGGCATCAAACAATGCTTGGTCTGGCATAGAACTCCAGAGGAAATATGACAGACGTGATGCAAGTTCCCAGTCGGTAAGTCGCTGACGGGATTGCGTATCTCCTTCGACAAGATAGGTGAAGTTGCGGCTGTTCAGCACGCCTAACAACGCGACTTGATATGCGGAAAGCACATCCTCTCCAGCTTCACGTTCGGCCTCGTAGGCATGCAAGTAGGGACGAAGTTCATCGCCTGTCACCGGGCGTCGCCAAGCCCGTTGTGCAAAACGTTGTAGATGATTCGTGATAACCTCCAGCGTCGCATCGTGGGGCGGCAATAGACCGGTCCGCTTCGCTCGTTCGGCTTCACTCTCAATAGGGCCTTCCCACTCGATCCAGTCCAGCAGCACGAATGAGAAAATCCCCTTGCCTTGCTCATCGAAGAGCTTGGGGCCGGTTGGATTCAACAACGTGGTCTCACTGGTATGCGTGAAGACATAATCGGATCCGCCGAGAATGTTGCGATGATGGCCTCCTTTGTCACGAGAGATGATGTCGGTGACGACTACATTGAATTCGAGATTCGTGGGCATTTCTAGAAATACCTCGAACTCGATGATTTCTGGTTCGTCTTCTGGTGCTAGGATATCCAACTCAATCAGGCCTTCGTTCGTACCTTCTCCGGTGCTTTTGCCGATACGCAAGTGAGCTGTTTGTCCTCCCGGCGGACGAACGCCGCTAATCTGCATCCTTGCTCGATAAAGCCCACTTTTCGCGACGCCAGCACCAAACCAATTAGGTCGTAATGCCTGCAAATCGCGACCAGGAAAGATCAGCGCGCGCAGCGGACGCTTGATTCCAAAGCGATCCAGGTAAGCCTGTTGTCGTTTACCGCCACCATAGCGGATATCCGCTGCGGTCTTGCGAACCGTTTGCGTTTCGACTGCTTTTTCAGGAAACGCACGGCTCAGCACGATCTCGGATGCACGGTAGTAACGTTCCACGTGGGAGGGAGCAAGGGAGAGCTGTGAGCCGATGCGTTCAAAGCCATGCCACAGCGGATCCGCATTCAATTCGCCTGGCTGAGTCGGATCATAGCGAACCCCCAGCAGATCATAGACCGTGTTCTGATATTCGCGCCGACTGAGCCGATAGTGGGCGACAGGCGGTCGCGCCGCCATGCGCGCGTCTCGTCCTGCGCGGATACGTGAGTCGAGTTGTTCGATAACCGAGGCAATCTCGTTTTCGGTAGGCTGAGGTTCATCTTCTGGCGGCATCTCTCCTGCGTTGATGCGTTCCATGATTTCCGCCCAGAGATGGCCATCCAATCCCGCAGTGAAATCGCGCGACAACTGATCGATTCGCAAGTCCCGTTCTACGGTTTCGGGCCCATGGCAACGGATGCAATGCGATTCGAGAAACGCCTCAAACGGTTCAGCGGCTGAAGCGATCGCAGATCCAGTAACGAATACAAGTGCGATGGAAAATAAGCGCATCAGGCAGGCCTAGTTTGTGGAAGAAGGATCGCAATGCGTCGTTTACAGGCAGGACGCGAAAGCGCGCAAAACGCTCTCAGCGGATTTACTCGCGGGCGCTTCGTACTCGCATTTTTTCGAACTTGAGGTGATCAAGACGATTAGATCGGCATTAATGCCGGCCTCTTTCACGTTCGTCATTCTACTTCAATGAATGGCCGCCCGCATCAAATGACTTCTGAGAAAGTCTTGGTTACAGAATTTATGGTATCGGCACAGAAATTCCGAAGCTTTTTCGTTCTCCTTCGAGCGAAAGGAGCGGTTGATTGGATTTAACGACAATCGTCCGGCCAACGGCGTCTAAACGCATACGCGGCGATTCTCCAAGAATTGGCAGGCGGTCGAGCAGATCTCGCAGGTAAGCCGTGCAGTGCACCGGTATCAAGCGCCAAGCACTTACTCTTTGGGTTCTGCTTGCGGAGCTTCTTGCTGGATTCTGTGCAGGTAATCCTGCTTGGACTGACCATTGATCGTCGCAAGCGTTGTCATTGCATTCAGAACGTTTCGATTTCGGAGCGCCTGATCATGGCTGCACTCAAGAGTTTCCACGGGAAGGCTGTTGATCGATGACAGGTCGAGAGATCCAGGGCCGCCTATCAAAGTTAATTTGCGGAGCGACCCCAACATGCGTAGGGGCGAAATGTCGTGTGAGTTCGCATCGAGCGTCAACCTAGCCTCTGTAATGACGCCGTCTTCACTGAGGGGTGACATCCCAACGCCGGATGTGCCTTCACGAAGTTTTCCTAGAATGGCTTTCATCTGCTTGGCAGGAGGCTGTTGGGAGTGATCTGTCGCAAACTTCTCGGCTGCTTCTTTGCGTGATGCATGCTCTTGCCAATAGATTTTCGTTTCACGAAATTTGCTTGCATTGCTCCCCAACTGCTTGACAGGCATGGAAAACAACAGTTTTTCAGACGTCTCATCAAATTGCGGCAAGTCAAGTGATAGTTGCTCCAGCGGCAAGTCTACGAGTAAGGACAGGTCCGAGACCAGCGTTCCTTCGATGGCCAGTTCTTTCAGCGGCATGCCCACAAGCGGAGACAGATCAGAAATCCGTGTGTGCTCGGTGCGCAGCAACCGCAGCGGAGCGCCAGCCAGCGGCGTAAGATCCGTAATTTGCGTGTTGCTGCAGTAGAGTTCCCTCAAGGGCATTCCTCGTAAAGGAGACAGATCGTTTACCCGGGATAAGCCGAACGATAGACGTTCAAGCGGCATTCCTTCAAGCGGAGACAGATCGGCAACTTTGGTGAAATCACAATTGAGATGGGTCAACTTCATCCCGGACAGCGGAGACAGGTCTGTGACGTTGCTACTGCACCAGAGCATCAGAGATTTCAGCGGCAGTTTGGCCAAGGGAGAGAGGTCGGAAATTTTCGTATGGTCACAATGCAGGTTCACGAGCCGCATCCCCTTTAGGGGAGAGAGATCGGAAACGCTGGAATTGCTGATGTCCAGAGTCGTCAGCGACATTCCGGTCAGCGGCGACAAGTCACGGAGTTTTCCGTGTGTTAGGTGTGTTCCGACACATCGTAATGTCGTTAAATCCGGCAACGAACGAACCGGCCAGAGGTTCTCGATCGCATCTCCATGAAAGGAGAGCGAGACGACGCGCCCGTTGTCGATTTTCTCCTTGACCGTGCCGTCGAAGCCAGGATTGATCTCCGCCAGCTTTTTGCCAACAGCGGACGCCTGTTCGCTCAGAGGGAGTTGGGCGACTTCAGCGAAAAAAGCTTGCGAATCGTTTGATAACCGCTGCGAAACTCTCCTGCGAACGGTAAACGTACCGCTCATCCCGGGCGGATCGTTTCCGGCCTTATTCAAGCCGTAGGTAAAATCTATCCTGTCTCCGGAAGTATCTGTTTGAATAGTTCCAGAATTATTGGCTCCTTTGCCTCCCTTGACGGCGACAACATCCTGGGCCAACCAGGCAATCGATCGGCCTTTGATCGTTCCCCGAATTCTTCTGTCAATCAAACCATCGATCGTAATTCGCCCCTGAAAGGATTCCCCATCCAGTCGATCGATCGAGAGCACGATGCCATTAGGGCCATCCCAAATGCTGTTACTCAACGAAGGCGATGGAGCATGCTCTGGCTTGATGGCGTCCGAAGGTTCCTCGCGGCTGACTCGTACGACTTGCCGACCATTGCGCGAAATCGTGACCAACTCCTGAAGCAGGACTTCACCATCCTTGCTTGCCGTGATGCGATGTTGTCCTGGCTTAACTCGAATTTCTTTTGCGCCTGCGCCGGTAATCACAAGCTCTTCTCCGTCGATGGCGACACTAACGTCTGGATCATCGACTTCGACAATCAGAGTTCCTGCGGGAGAAAATAAGCGAATTACGGTACCACGAAAGTTGGTGATTCCCGTCGCCTCAGTGACGCCAAGGCTTGAAAATAGCGCTAGAAGGATCGCGGCAACCGTCAACCATTGACGAATTGGGCGACTCGCATGGGATGAAACTAAAGGAGGATCTGCAACCAGATTCGCCCTATCCACTACTTGCACAGGGGGATGAGCCAACAGGTTGGATACTTCCTGTGCCGAGGCAAATCGTTTGGCTGGATCTTTTGCATGGAGTTTGCAAACGATCGCGATCAGCCAGCCAGGAACCTCAGGAATGATTTCCTGGATGTGACGCGGGGCTTCATCGACGATTCGCTTAAGTACCGCTAACACTTTGGGAGCACGAAACGGGGGACGCCCGGAACACATCACGTAGAGAACGCTGCCCAGGCTAAAGAGATCGCTACGGCAATCTAACTTGTATCCTTGGGCTTGTTCGGGAGACATGTAGAGTGGGGTGCCGGCAATAACGGCACTCTGAGATTCGCTGGCGTCATCGGCCACGCGGACCAGGCCAAAATCGACTACTTTGACTTGGCCGGTTCCTGATTCAATCAAGATATTTCCGGGAGTCAGGTCACGGTGTATAAGTCCCTTCTGGTGAGCCGCCTCCAGTCCATCAGCAATCTTTTGGCCAATCCGCAGAATTGCCGGAAGATCTAGCGGACCGGTTTCATCGATCAGTTGTTGAAGCGTTTTTCCGTCAATATATTCCATCACCAGAAACGGGATCGGCGTGTCTTCAACGGAATAGATACTGACGACATTTTCGTGACGAATGGCCGCAGTCGCTCTGGCTTCCCGCAAGAATCGTTTTCTAGCCGGCGACGTAGCCGCCATTTCAGGGTTTAACACCTTGATGGCGACAACTCGGTGCAATCGCTGATCGAACCCCTTAAAGACGATTCCGAAGCCTCCACGACCAATCAACTCTTGAATATCATAATGTCCAAGTTTGCCCAGTGATCCAGGCACATCGGACGGTTGCAAGAAACGGAATTCTTCCGGCTCGTCTCGTATCGTCGCATCATTCGTCACCGCACCGGCCTCTCTCATCTGCTCTAAAGCGGGGATACGGAGAAACTCTCCCGACCGTTTCTGCTCTTCAAGCAGAGATTCCACGCGTTTTCGCAATGCCGCGTTATCTCCGCACGCTTGATCGAGATAGGCAGCACGACGGACGATGTCATCAATGTCGAGAGCTTGGTTGAAAATGGACTGCTCATTCATGTGGAATTCGCGGAGATAAATATTGGTAGGGATTTTGTTTACTGCTCGTCAATTCACTGCGCGCCCATGATTGTGCTCCTAAATCCTACTGAGAGAGAGCTTGTTGGTGATGATTATTGAGTGACGCAGATCGACTTGGCGTTTGCTCATGTATGCCGGACGAAGAACTCTGAACTCCGCTCGAATTGTCTCAATGTTTTCGGGAGGAGTTTGGGCGTGCAAGACCACTGGTCAGACAATCGTCAGCATTCTTGCCAGAATACAAGTCATGATGCCGGTGTGGCGTCGTCTATCAGAGAGCATCATTATCGTGAATCCCATCAAGAGGTGGAGCGTGCATTCCCAAACTCAATCCATTTCCGACGATACGGCGACGACTACAAGCGAATGCCGGCAGCTTGGCCAATCATAATTGAATTGGTAAGCAACGCTTTCGTATCCGCACTCCTGACGGCGGTTTCCAATCTACGTATTTCCTCCGGAGAAGCACTGCTGCGCATGGCTTCCACGAACAAGCCGCCGACTAACTTGATCGATGTGCTGGAGAGCTCAAATGGTGCGTTGGCCCGGCCATTTGTGGCCAGAACGCGGATCCCATAAATACTCCCATGCTCGTTATATAAAAAAGCAAGGCGAGTCTCTCCTGCCCCATTCCATTGCCAGTCATAATCATAAACGAGAGCAAAACGCTCCGGCATCTTTTGGCCTTGCTGATCAATGATGTTAGCTTGCATCACATAGGAAAAACTCCGCAAGTCTGCTCCTAAGTGAGTCAGCATCAAGATTTGTTTCGCATTGTGCGGAGAGTCGAGATATTTCTTCGCATTGGCGACGACTTGGGCATCCTGAGCCTGACTGGCCGGCGCTAATGCGAGCAGCCCACACACGAACAACGACATCTTCAACACTCGAAAGAACTTCATGGCTATATCTTTCTCGCTAGAACGGAAGGTGACGGACTAACAACCGGAGATTGTGTGGGCATCAGATGCTTCCCAATTCAATCAAGGTTGTCTGTGCGAACACATCGCCTGACCAATAGGCTTTTTCAGTCGCCTATTTTGTTCCTGCAGTGGTGAGGCTTTCGCACCTACCTATCAGTGCGTAAAGCAGTCGGAAGCTTCGCCAGAAAATTTCAAGAATTTTCGTCGTCGCCGCCAAGTTCGCAGCGCAGCCAAGCTTTGGCGTAGGCCCAGAGACGATCGGCGGAGCGGGGAGAGACGCTCAGAACTTCAGCCGCTTGGCGAAGCGAAAGACCTGAAAAATAAACGAGTTGCACAATCTCGGCCGCCTGTGGGTGAACCGTGGCGAGTTTGCTGAGAGCATCGTCCAGAGCGATTAGATCTTCGACAGGTTCAGGAAGAGTAGCAGTAATTTCGTCATAAAGGTTGTGGCGAATTGCATCGCCACCCCGCTTGAGCGCCCTTTTGTGGCGTGCGTTGTCCACCAGGATGCGTCGGATTGCAATTGCAGCCGCGCCAAAGAAATGCCGTTCGTCTCTCCAAAGTGTGTTGGCATCCAAGCCAATGAGTCGAAGGTAAGCTTCATGGACTAACGACGTTGGCCGACGAGTATGCCCATATTGTTCTCTGGCTAGATAGGTCGCTGCAAGTCGGCGTAGTTCGTCATACACCCTGGGCAGCAATCTTTCCGTCGCTACCCAATCCTCCGATTGAGCACCTTGTGTCACATCGGTGGATCCCGGCATGGGGCGTTTTTATCCGTGAACGTGATGGTGAGCGAAACGCACAACTATACATGGTGATTGTAATTCACTCTCGATGGTGCGTCACTATTCTAGCCAGACGGAATCTAGCGCCATCCGCAGTTTCAAAAGAGACTCGCCGATCAGTTGTAGCAGGCGCCCAATAAGATCAAAACCATTGCATAGGAAAGGGATCGACTCATCAAGTTGGGAGCGAAGCCGGGCGACCGTCCTGATTAGATTGTATGGCTAAATGGCGAATGCCCTGCCCGTGCAGAACCCTCTTCATGAAAAGTTCTCTGCTACCCAAATAACGGAAAGCGAACGCTCGCAATAGGTTACGGGTTCCGAGTCCTTTTCGGTCCCCTTGGAGCGAACCGAACCCTTTACGGAATTATCAGGGGTTTGTCTCGGACCCCGAACCGAACCCTTTACGAACAGAGAACTTTTGCTATGACCCGACTAGACGTTACGACTGTCGTTGAGTCTTAGAGAAATGAAATCGTCGGCGAATTTGCAACTGTTCAGATGCTACTGCGGGGTGCAAAAAAGAAGATATCTCCAGTGTCATCAACGACTTCCGCATCTTAGCACGATGAAGAACATTTACCACAAATTGCTGCTTCTGATCGCCGGATCGACCCAAAAAGAGCTGGCTGCCCAGATCCGATACCTGAAGGTGGAGAATGAGGTGCTGCGGTCCAAATTGCCCAGGCGAATCTCGGTCACCGCTCAAGAGAAGAATCGACTCGTCAAGTTTGGAGGGAAGCTGGGCCAGGCGGTTCACGAGATCGTCACCATTGTCGCGCCGAGCACAATTCTCCGCTGGATTCGCGAATCGAAGACGCCGGTTGGTGTCAAACAGGTTCGAAAAGGACGTCCCAGAACCAAAGAGGAGATTCGCGAACTGATCATTCGTTTCGCCCGGGAAAACGACTGGGGCTACACGCGGATCATGGGAGAGCTCAAGAAGCTTGGCATCAAGCCGCCATCGCGCAACACGGTCAAAAACATTCTGAAAGAGAACGGGCTTGAGCCAGGACCGGAGCGGGGCGAAGGCACGTGGGATGAGTTCCTCAAGATGCATGCCGCCACGCTCTGGCAATGCGACTTCTGCGCCAAGCGGGTGCTCACGCTGAAGGGCTGGCGAGATCTGTATTTGTTGATCTTTCTGCATGTCGAATCACGCCAAGTCTATATCGCGCCGTCGACGTTTCATCCTAATGAAGAGTGGGTGGTTGGGCAGGCCAAGGCGTTTCAGGAGCACGCGAAGTCGGAAGGTCTTGCTGTCGGAACGCTTATGCGTGATCGGGACACGAAGTTCCAGCCTGCGTTTGATGCGGTGATTGAATCCGCGGGCGCCGAGGTGAAGGTGGGCGCGTTCCGTTCACCCAACACGAACGCCTTTGTGGAGCGGTTCATCCAGACGATTCAGCAGGAATGTTTGGACCATTTTGTAGTGTTTGGCGAGCAGCACATGGACCATTTGGTGAAAGAGTTCGTCGAATTCTATCACGAGGAACGGCCGCATCAGGGCAAGGAAAATGAACTGCTGACGTCGAACGATGAGTCGCAGCCCGAATGTCCTCTCGATCGATTCTATCAGTTGTCGCGGCAATGGGCAGGCCATTCCGTCGCTGCTCACATCATCCTGCCCATTGCCGCGACAACCGCATAAATCGCAACAAACGCCAATAGCGTTCGAATGCCGAACTGCGCGCCGCCCAGGCCAGCTCGTCGCGATACGAAGACCCCTAGCCAGTACCCTATGCAGGTAAATAAAATCGAAATACTCCAAACCACAAAACCAAAAAGCAACACAGAGACTGTATGAGGTGCAATACTTATGTCCTTCTGATCTAAGTTTTGAGCGCTCACGACAATGAGTTCAACTATCGCCGCCATTCCTAACAGAACCGCAATCGCCCAGCCAATTCCAAGAAACTTCATTGGGACAGACTTTCCAACGATCGCGCCAATCAACAATTGCACTAACAGAAATGCATAGAATCCGCTTGTCATAAATAGTTACCTTACCATCCTCCACCGCCACCACTACCATCAGGGAAACGGAGTGCAGTCCCCTGTCGCGTCACAAAAGTGGGACCGAGTATCGTATCGCTTTGCCATAATGACGAAAATTTCCCCTGTGGCAAATCACCTACAAGGCTACTGTCAACCCAAAGTCGATGGCTTGGAAAATCGCTGCCTTCAAATTTTTCAACATTGATGTCTGCCGAGTCAAGACAAGCACCAACAGTTATGGTCAATACAACTCCATGCCAAATGTTGACCGAGGTTCGTGGATAGATGAACTGGAATGAAGGCTCCAGCTTTGGGTCTGGCCGTCCCCATGTGAACCAGCCAACTTTCACAAGCCAGGGTGACTCTTGCACTTTCCATTGAGTCAGGTTGATCGAACCATAGATAAAAGGCGCCTCTTGTCCCCCTTGCGAATCGCTTGTGACATTTAGGTTTGAGATGCCGTTAACATCGACATCGAACGCGATCTCAATTTGAGCACGAAGCCGTTGTGTTCCAGATGTCGGCGAGCTTACGTTTCCATCGTGAATATAGCCGCCGTTATTTGTTGCGATTGCAAATGCTTTCAATAAACGTACTTTTTCTGCACTTCCATTGGCACCTATGTTCGTAATTGTATTTATATAGCTTTTCGATACAGCCGTTTTAGTAATACGCTCGAGGCCAGACGGATCAGTCGCGTTAGTCGGGATATTCCCCACATACCGATAAAGATTCTCATCCCCCGCCGCAAACCCAATCGGGTCCTGGCTAATCCAACGGCCTAGTTCGGCGTCGTACCACCGGTTGGTATTGTACTGTAGACCAGTCGCTTCGTCGAAGAATCGGCTGGTGTAGTAGAGATCGAGCGTGTCGAGGGAGCTGTTCGACTGGCTGGTGAATTCGCCGTAGGCGTTGTAGGCGATGTGGTTCACGACGCTGGTGTCGTCGGCAATGGCGTCGTATTCTACCCAATCACGGATGGTGTTTTGTTGATCAGTCAGCGCCCAGAGGACGTCGCCGGCCGCGTTTTCGTCGGCCAGAATCTGGTCGACGCCTGAGCCCCAGAGGAGCCGCTGATCGACGTCGCCGGCGTCATCGATCTGCAGCAAGATCTGACCATTGTCGTAGATGAAGTAGCCGGACTGATCGACCGTGCCGTCGCCGTTGCTGTCGAGGTCGCGGCTGATCAGGTTGTTGAAGGCGTCATAGCCGTAGGCGACCTTTTGCAGTTTGACGTCAGAAACGTCGTAGTTGGTGACGCTGGCTAGGCGATTGCGGAAGTCCCACTCGTAAACGGTATAGCTGCCGTCGGCGATGTTGGTTTTGCGGGTGATGTTTCCTTCGTCGTCGTATGTGTAGTTGTAAGTCCCGTCCGAAAGAATCTGGTTCCCGGCGCCGATGACCTTGCTGCCGTCGATGCGGTTGCCGTTTTCGTCGTAGGTGTACGACTCGTCGGCGGACGTGCCGCTGCGATCGGCGCCGGTCAGTTGGTCGGTATCGTCGTAGCTGTAGGCGGCGTTTTCGGCCGAGTAGCCATAGACGGTGAGTCCGGTCTGTCGGTTGGCGGCATCATAGCTCCACGTGTAGCCCGCCAAGGTGTTGAATGAACCGTCAATGTAACTCAAGCTTACCAACTGATCGGCAGCGTCATAGCCGTAATGGCTGGTCGCCACTAGCTCCGTTCCGGCTACATCGGCGAATCGCGTTATCGAGGTGAACTGATTTTTGTCTTCTGCATCATAGGCAAAATTGACGCGTTTCTCGGCAACGCCGTTGCCACCAACCTGGCCTGCCTGGGTGACCTGCGTCATGCGATTTAGGTAATCGTAGGCGTACATGTTTTCCAGGTCGTCTGTCCCGTCGATTTCAGCTGCAAGGCTAACGCGGCGCCCCAGGGCGTCGTACGCCTCGTCAATCACCACGTCAAAGCCGAGTGTGGCCAGGTCGTGCTCAGAACTGGTGTTGCGGCCAAGGTTATCATAAGTGAACGTATAGGTTACGGCTGAATCACTCGCTTCGACCAGTTGCGAAGCGGCGTCATAGCCGTACGTGATGGTGTGGAACGTTGACATCCCATCCATCCAGTTCTCGGCGATGCGGCGCTGGAGATTGTCGTACACGTAATCAATGACCCGGCCATTGCGGTCGGTGTACTCGGTCAAGTTGCCGGCGGCGTCGTACTCGTAGTAGCGAGTATCGCTCAACTCGTTCGTGTTGGTCAACATCCGGTTGAGGGCGTCGTATGTCCAGGTGGTCGTACTCTCTTCCGGATCGGTCAGGGTGAGCCGGTTGCCGTTGGCGTCATAGGTATACTCGGTCTCGCCCCCTTCAGCGTCGGTCTTCAGAATCAGTCGGCCGAGGTTGTCGTAGTCGTACGAAGTCGTGGCGCCAGCGGAGTTGGTCTCGGTGAGTTGATTGCCCTTGGCGTCGTAGGTGTAGGTCGTGACGCTTTCTTCATAGATTCGGATGTTTGAGAAGAGGCTGACGGCGGCATCATTGACATCATCATCGTTTCCGAAGATCAGGTACAAAAATTCTCCGGTGTAAAAATCGCCAACGGAAATCTTGTAGTGCTTGACGCCAGGCGCCGATGCGTCGTAATCCTCGTACTGATTGCGAGCCCAAGTCTGTGTGCCGTAAAGCTTGAAAATATTGTCGTTGGACAAGGTGTTGTTGTCGTCTAGGCCAATGCCCTGAATTTCTCCTTCGACCGTGCTTTGGAAATTAAACTCGATCACCGTATTGGCTGTCACTTCGTAGGGTAAATCGATTTTCTTCCAATGATTGCCGGTGATTTTCAAGGTGGCGCCGTCATCGAGGATCTCCACGCCTCCTGCGGTGTCTTGACTGCCGGAGTGACCGGTGACAGCGACTGCGTTGAAGTCGATCGACGGAATGCTGTCGCTCACATCAGGCTGAGTGAGCTTGCTGAGTCGGCCCAGCGCATCGTATTCGTAGGATGTCGTGCCGTCGTTTGTGGTCATGGCGACCATGCGACCAAAGTCATCGTACTGATACGTAGTAACAGGCGCCGCTTGCGGCCCTGCTCCGTCCGGGTCAGGCTCGGTGATCGAAAGCTGTCGGCCCAACGCGTCATAGACGTAGGTTGTCGTACCGCGAGGATCGGTCATCGTCGCGACTTGCCCGGCGGAGTTATAGGTATGGCTGACAGTCTGGCTTTCGGCATCGGTAGTGCTGGTCAATCGTCCGTCGATGCCGTAGATGTAGGTAGTCACTGGAGCGGCCAGGGAGCCAGCCCCGTCCGGATCCGGAAGCGTCTCAGTGAGCGTTCGTCCTAAGGCGTCGTACGTGTAGGTCGTCGTCCGACCGAGCGGATCGGTCATGCTAAGCAGTTGGCCCGCGGCATCATATTCATACGTGGTCACGGGAGAGGTGGCCGCGCCAGCGCCATCGGGATCTGGAAGCGTAATGGAGATTCGGCGGCCCAGATTGTCGTAGTCGTAGCTAGTTACGTTCCCTAGCTCGTCCGTCATGCTGACCAATTGGCCTTTGGCGTCATAGGCGTATTCGACGTCAGGAGATGCGAGTGCGCCAGCGCCATCTGGATCAGGAAGAATCTCTTGAATCTTGCGGCCGAGGTCGTCGTATACATACGTCGTTACGCCGCCATTTGGATCGGTCATGCTGGCCATTTGGCCGTAGGCATTGTAGGCGTAGCTGGTGACCGGTGAGGTTTGCGCGCCGGCTCCATCCGGATCAGGCGCGGTAACGGTGACAATGCGATTGAGGTTGTCGTAAGCATAACTGGTGACATTTCCCAGCGCATCTGTTTCGCTCAAGACGTTGCCGGCATCATCGTAGGTAGTGCTTGTCGTCGCGGGGGCCACCTCTTCATAGACGCGCACGTTGGAGAAGATGCTGACAGCGGCGTCGCTGGCGTCGTCGTCATTGGCGAAGACCATGTAGAGGAATGAGCCAGTGAAGTGTTCGCCCACGTTGAGCTTGTAATGCTTGACGCTAGGTGCAGCGGAATCGTAGTCCTTGTACGTCTCGTTACCCCAGGTTTGAGTTCCGTAGAGATTGAAGATCGTGCCGGTGGAAAGGGAGTTGTCGGTCTCAAATCCGATTCCCTGAATTTCACCTTGAATGGTGCTCTGGAAGTCAAACTCAAGAACTGTATCTTCCGTCACTTCGTACGGTAGCGCGATTCGCTTCCAATGGTTTCCGGTGATTTGTAGCGTCGCTCCAGCGTCGAGGACCGTTGTTCCGCCAGCGCTATCCTGGCCAGCATAGCCTTCGAATGTCGTAGAGCTGAAATCGATGGCGGGCTCCAACTCGTTGGGATCAACCTCGGTCACTCCGGTTTGACGACGGCGATTGTCGTAGGAATAGCGTGTCGTGCCAGACGGAGTGGTGACGGCGGCGAGCATGCCAGCCGCGTTGTAGGCGTAGGCCGTGACTAGGGTGCTCAGCGGACCTGCGCCATCGGGATCGGCGGATTCGACTTCGACGCGTCGATTCAGTTCGTCATAGCTGTAGGCAGTCGTGCCGAGCGGCGTCGTCTCGGAAAGCAAATTTCCTTCGGGATCGTACGTGTAGGTGGTCTCGACGCCAGCGGCGTCGGTATGACTGGCGACACGGCCGAAGAGGTCGTAGACCGTCGTCTCCGAAAGTGCGACGAGTGCGCCAACACCATCGGGGTCAGGATACGTCACCGAGATTTGGCGACCGAGATTATCGTATTCATAGGTCGTCACGCGACTGAGTGGATCGGTGATTGTGAGGATCTGGCCGTTGGCATCGTAGGTGTAGCTAGTGACTGGCGCCGAGAGAGGACCAGCGTCATCGGGATCAGGCTGCGACACTGAGGTCAACTGGCCGCCCGTGTATGTATTGGTCGTGATATTTCCAAGCGGATCAGTAACCGTGAGAGCATTACCGTCCGAATCATAGGTATAGCTCGTCTCGGGCGATGTGAGTGGGCCGGCGTCATCTGGATCTTCCTCGGTTACGGTATCGAGTCGTCCTTTAGAATCGTAGGTGTAAGTCGTGGTGCGACCGTTGACGGATTGGGTCGACAACAAGCCAAGCGAGTTGTAGCCGTAGCTGGTGACGGTCGCGGAAAGGGGGCCTGGGCCATCGGGATCGGCGGTGGTGATGGAGATTCGCCGCTTCAGATCGTCGTAAGTATAAGTCGTCGTGTTACCAAGTTCATCGGTCTCGGTCAGCATACTGCCATTGGAGTCATACGTGGCGCTGGTATAGGCCTCGTCTGCCGTGCCGACGGCGTACGTTGTCTTGGTGCGATTGCCGATTTCGTCGTATTCGAATTCGGTGAGAACGCCATCGGGCGCCGTCATCGACGCGACCAGACTCATCGGAGCATCGGTCGACAAAGTCGGCGCCGGCGTGTAGGTATAGCTGGTCGTAAGATCGTCGGTTTCCAGATTAATCAGATCGTCGATCTCGCCGATGACGCTGGTTTTCGACAAGAGAAGTTCGTAAGTTGCGTCGTATTCGTAGAGTGTGATGTTGCCGTTGGCGTCGGTGTACTGGATTGGCTGATTCCAGGTGGAATGATAAACCCAAGTACGGACCGACAAGTCAGGCAGCGTCTCGGTCAGCTTATTGCCGCGGCTGTCGTAGGTGTACTCGTAGATCGAAGGCGCCAATGGACCCGTTCCATCCGGATCGGGGAGAATTTTCTTCAGCAGTACACCGTTGGCGTCCCGCTCGTAGACGGTTTCGTTACCTTCGGCGTCGATTTCACGCGTAACGTTGTCCATTGAGTCTCGCCAAGTCTTGGTCGAGCCAAAATCGTCGGTAACGGTCTCGTAAGTGTCGCCAGACGAGATCGCCTCGAGTGCTGGCGAGTCATAGTCAAGATACTCGCCCCCTGAGGTTTCCACCGACGCCAAGTTTCCGGTGTAATCGTAGGTCCAGGTCGTGACCGCTCCGTCTGGAGTGGTTTTGCTCGTCATGCGGTCGGAACTGTCATACGCATATGTCGTCACCAGGGTGGGAAGCGGGCCGACGCCATCGGGATCTTTGCGAGTTGCGGTCGTCAGCAGTCCGCTGGTGTAGGCGAAAGAAACCCAGTCTCCGCGCGTGTTTGACGCGTTCGTCAGTTTTCCATTTCCGTCGTAGGTAATAGTCGTGGTCAGAAACGGTTCCACAATCGACGAAATTAGCTTCTTACCAAGGATCGTGACGTAGTTGTAAGTGGTTATCCTTCCTTTGGCATCAGTCTTTGTAAGCACGAAGCCAGCAGCATCAAATTCATAGGCGTTTTGGTCTGCGTCAACCAGTTCATAGCCGCCGCCCATTAGCGAAGTAAGCGCGGAAAATGACCCCGGCGCGGATTCAAATCCGTCCATGCCGTCGTCGCCATAATAATCGCCATCGCTCCCACTTAGGATCATCGCGCCATTTTCCCCGATCTCTAACTTTGGAACCGGCGAGATCGTCACCCCCTTCGAGAAAAGGCGAATCGCCCCTGAGCTGCTAAGCGGGCCACCAATTAATTGGTGCTCGTGCAATGGGCCATAGTCGTCCTCTGGCCCATAGTCGTACGAATTCAGTTCAGAGGTGTACTCCACAAATTTTGCATCACCGAATGTTGAACGAGGAATGGAAAAGACAAAATGAACGATGGTTGGATTCGCCGACACTGTATTGTAGACAAAGTTCTTGGTGAGAGATTTGGTTTCCGTCACCAATCCAGAAGAAGTTGTCGCCTTGAAGACGACTTCCATTGTGAGCGTATCGCCAACAAAGTTAGAGCTCTCAATTTCTGCGTCAAAAGCCACAACAACAGTGTCTGGACTTTGCTCAATCAAAGCTTCGATTGCGCATCCGCAGGACTCCTTTGCCGTCGAATGCGTGCTGCGCGGGGTTACGTTCTCTAGAGTAGCCAAGTACGTACCGTCGTAAACACTGATTTGCTGCGTTCCATTGACACCGCTTACATCGTAAGCGTCACCATCGACAATGCTGACGACGAGAGTTTCTGTTCCTTCGACGAGTCCGTCGCCGACAAATGCGAATCTCAGACCCAACTGCGTATCACCGAGAGTCAATTCAAACGTAGAACTGGTGATTTCGACTCCGAGCACAGTAAGCACATAGTCATCAAAGCTAGCTGTCCCACCAATCGAAACCGTCACGACGACAGGTTCTGGTGGTTCCGGCGCAATGTTCGTATCCCAGCCAACATCGAAATGGGTGATATGCAAATTGTTCGGATTTCCGAATTCATCTTTGACATAACCCGGTTCCATTCCAGGATTTGTTGCTTCGAAGACCGCAGCCACTGGATCGGCAGTGAGGAACTGCTTTATTTCCAGAGTTTCTACTTGGTGAATGCGAGATTTCTTACGGCGATTCGGTCGCCCATTACCGCGATAAAATTTGGCGATCGATTTGAACCAAGAATTGGCGCGAAGAGACATTTGCCCGGATCCCAGGGTAGATGGATGATGAGGGATAGTTAATTCAGGGAGGGGGACCGCAGGGTGGGGTGGCGTCCCTGAATGAGGCATGTTCTACCGAGGTTGCGGGATCGCCGCAACCGTTTTAATTAAAAAACTTTTCCATGCCTTGAAGTTCCTGTAAGATTAACTGTTTCAGCTTGAACGAGCTTTTGCGTCTTGCGCTTTTGCCGAAGAATTCTTCTAGCCTAGCGTGATCGATTAGAAATCGACCGTGCGATTGAGAGCAGAAAATCGTCCGAGACCAATGCGCTATTACAAACATATGGATTGGCATTGCATGCCTCGGCGTGGGAATTAACTGGTAAACGCCTGTTGCATCCATTTGGCCTTTTGGCGAAAGACTCCGACACATCTTTCTTTCGCGGTTTCGCTCAGGATGGCCGCATCCCAGTGCAGAACCCACTTCGTGAAAGTTCACTGTTGTTCAAATGACAGAAACCAAAGGCAGGCACCAGCTTACTGGTACATGGTCGTGCATTTTATTTGCACCTTCGAACATTGGCATATTTGCGTTACGGTGCGTCGGTGTTCCGGCCGCCGATCCGAGGCAAAGCGTCTCTGTGCTGCTAGTTCACTAGTACAAAGTTAATCAGCGGCGAGATCGCCTTCCACGTGTCTGCGAATAACGACACGGCCTTTGCTGATCGAACAATGGGGCAAGAATAAGAAAACTGAACGTCCACCCCAAGTTGGATGTTTGAGCGCTTGTTGATCAACAGTTGGTAGATCGCTTCGACCCACTGTGGCTGGTATTTCACACCAGACTGATTGCCTCGAAAGGCGGTCCTAAGGTCGGCATCGAGACGAGCGTCGATCTCGGCGATGGAGCGCTGGCTTCGATAGTGTCGCTGCGTAACATAGATCATCGGCTTTGCGCCTTCGGACCGCTCAATGATGGGCCGGATGCCCTGTTCGAGTTTGTCAATCAATTCGAGAAATCCATCAAATCCAATCGCCGACAGCTTCGACCGGAAGCCGCCTTTCACGCCATTGGGAACCGTAATCGCCGCTACCGCGTGCTTCCGATTTATGCCAATCGTTAGATGCGGAAAGTCGGTGAACTGCTTGGCGTCGCGGGCCATGTTCAACGGTAGGAAATCCCAGACCGCATCGGTCCCTTTTCCCGTTATTGCTGGCCGCCGCTTACCCGTGGGATCGACGCCGATCTTGTGTAGGTCTCTCCTCGCCTGGACTAAGTCGCCAAGCAGGCGAAGCAGACGTTTAGCTTCACGGTATGTATAGGGGTTGTCGTTGTCGAATCTTAGGCCATCGAACACGGTAATTGTCCCCCGGATTTGGTAGTCACGTGCCAGCATCTTCCGTTCGAAGGTTTGCATGTAGTCGACAAACTGCCTCGCCCAAAACGACGAAGCGGCACGACCATTGAACCAGGCGTAAAGGTCCCGCCATGCCTTATGCAGAGTCTTTTCCGGAAGCGTTTGCGAAACGTCGTCCACAGAGATCACAACGACCCAGGGAGCCTCGAAGCCGTTGCGCTTTGCCGTCGCTCTGTGACGCTGTAATTGGCCAAAGCTGGTCTTCGCCTGAACCTTGCATTCGAAGAGCACAGCCCAGCCAGCTTCATCAAATACCGCCGCGTCTGGCAGTCCTTTCTGATCGAGCTCATCGGCAACGTCCAGAATCGTCCCAGGCACCTGCTGCTGGCTCAGCAACAAGGCGCCCGGCTTCGGAACGTCGTCGACCCCGATCCATTGAAGAAAAGGGGCGAGCATCGAGCGGTCTTGATCCAGCGTAGTCACCAGCGCATGGGTAAGCCGGTTTTCCGGCTGTTCGTATTGGTCGAAGATGTTTCGCAAAACGGATTTACTATCAACAGGGATCGCAGGGGGAGATTGATTTACGATTCATTCGAAGGTGCGAGGTCGATTATCTGTCCAAACATCTCCGATGCATCCATGGATAGAAATTGGGGAAATCTTCCATCAACGCCCAAAAACTCGTAGGTGCCAAGCAATGCGTCAACTGGGGCATCGGGAGTTTCCAAAATCCAATTGCGGACGCGATTCTTCGTCCGTTTGGTGATGAGAAGTATCGAACTCAGACCTGCGAGCGATTGGCTTGTCGTGAATGACTCTATGTAGTCATCGAAACTGGGTGCGCCGCCAACTGCAACCAGCCAGTCGGTTTGTGACAGGAAAGCTTGGTGATACTCCTCCGGTGAGATTCCAAGTAACGTCGCGGCCTCTGTTGCAAGATCACGCGATTGAGGCAGATTGTCGCACCTCTTAAGCAAAAAGAATCCAGAAAACATTCGCTTGGCTGTCGAAAGATACTCCTCATGATTCATGACTACGTGGCGATACCGTTGGGACGCGTAGGACGAGGCGTCTTTCTTAACCGTATTGATGTCCTCCAGGAATTTCAGAAATCCTTTCCGGTCGACCGACTTCGCCTTATTTTCAAGGCAGAAAAGAGTGCCATCTCTGAGGACAGTTCCGATATCAAATGGTCCCCAGTATTCGGTACTACGGAATAGGAATCTCGAATCTTGGCCCACTAGAAAACGGGTGATCTCGTTTAGGTTTCGAAGAATGACCGTGTCAATCAACTGCTCAGGACATTCCAGGGCAGATGTCGAGCTCGGAAGTTCCGCGACTTCCGCCAACTTCAGTTCTTTATCGATGGACCAAATCACTGATCTGCTACCAGCGAAAGATTAGGAACACACGAGCGATATTTTCTGCGTAGTCAGCATATCGACGATCGGCATTGAGTTCCAACTAATTCACAGACATAAAAATTCCAGGCGACGATTTTCTGGGTAATCGCAATTGACGCACCGCTTTCTACAAAAACAACCCACCCGGCTCGTCATAAATGCTGAAACTCTCTTTATGCCGAGTCGCCAAATCAATCGCCATCACCAGCGCCACGATCCCATCAATCCGTTCCTGGCTTTTCTTCTTTGACGGCTTCCAGTTGTCGGCCGCGTCCTGCTCGATCGCGACATTGCCAGCCATCCAGCGAAGAACAGGATTGCCCGCGTGTCGCAGTTTTCGAGCCAGCACCAGTTCCTCTAGCTTCTTCGTTGGCGCCGACATGCTCGCGTAGCCCTGGCCAAATGAAATGATCTCGAATCCATCATCGTCGAGTTGCGTGGCTAGTTGCGTTGCGTTCCAGCGGTCGATGGCGATTTGTTCGATGTGGAATCGATTTTCCAGTTCGTTTATTCGAGCTCGGATGCGTTCGTAGTCGATCACTTCACCGGGAGAAGCATCGATGTACCTCTGTTGAATCCAGGGGACGTATGGGGCGTGATCTCGTTTCTCACGTCGCCGCGCACCATCCTCCGGTACCCAGAAGAATGGCAGCACGTCGTAGTGGTCGTCACCGGGGAACACCAGCACCAGTGCCGAGATGTCCGTCGTCGAGGAAAGATCCAGTCCCGCTAAACAAGTTCGACCGTCCAATTCCGCGAGTGCCTCGTCGCAAGCATCCCACTTCTCCAGATTCAGCCACCGCGATTCTTGCTGCGTCCATTGGTTAAGCCGATAGCGCCGGAAGGAGTTTTCCTTGGCAGGCGATTCCTGGGCTTCACGACAGTCTTCCGCGAACTGTTCCGCGTCGATCGTGATTCCAAAACTTGGATTGGCACGCGCCCAAATCTCCGGCTTTGTCCAGTCGTCTTCCATGTCAGCTGCAGAGACGTATGGGAAGAAGGCGGTATCCTCGACTGTTCCTTCCAGCACCTGGCGGGCATATTCGTGCTGCTCCCAGCAAATACTGAGACGGTCGTATCCAGCGGTGGTGATCGCCAACATGAGCGGTTGCCTACGAGAGGCTCCTGCGTACCGGAGCGTGTCCCACAATTCCCGCGTCTTCTGGGCGTGCAGTTCATCCACGAGGACCGCATGGGCGTTGAGGCCTTCTTTGGTGGGCACTTCGGCGGATAGCGCGCGATAGACTGATCGGCTGCGATGATCGACGATTCGCTTGGTGGAACGGACCACTTTTAACCGTGACGCCAAGTGAGGCGAATAGTCCACCATGTTGGCCGCCTCGTTGAACACAATCGAAGCCTGGTCTCGGTCAACGGCCGCGCTGTAGATTTCGGCACCTGGTTCGCCATCGCAGGTCAGTAAATAAAGGCTCAGGCCCGCGAAGAGCGTGCTCTTGCCATTCTTCTTCGGCACTTCGATATAGCCGCGGCGAAAGCGACGAGTTCCATCGGCCCGCCTCCAGCCAAATAACGGCGCCACGACATCCTGCCATTGCCACTCCAGTAGCTCAAACGATTTTCCCGCCCATTGGCCCTTCGAGTGTTTCAGGAACCGTAGAAAGAACTCACGTACTCGCTCGGCCGAGGTCTCATCGAACCAGCAGCCGTTGGCGACAGCGCGCTCGTCGTTGGAACTGCGAATCCATTCATTCGGGACAGTCACTACCCGGCTCCTACAAAGAGATCGAACTGATCATCGGCAGCGGTCTTGCGATCGACGCGGATTCGACTGCGACTAGATGGTGTGAGCCCGAACTCCACGAGAAACTTCCGCATCGTTTCCATCGCTTGGTCGGCGACGGTCAGATACGGAGACTTCATGGGAAATCCCTTGTCGGGCGATTTGACGATCGTGCCGAACTTCCTGACTTGCTGTTCGGCATGGACCCAGCGGCTATAGACGGTGCAGTACGCGGCGAGTGCGGCGCGGTCGGCGGTGCTGAGCAATCCCATGTCAGTTAAGATCTGAGCGATGCGATGCCACTCCTCTTGCGCAACTTCGTCGAGAAAATCTGGGCACGAGGGGACATCATCAGGCGCGTTGGGCTCGGCCTTATTGATGGCCCGTTTGCCGGGATTCCCCTCGCGAATCTTCAGGACCGTCGGTTTTGGTTTACGTCCCTTCATGCTTCAGGCCCCCCCGGTACCCAATTTCGCGGAAAAGCGCGCGCGGGGAACGCGACGGTCCAAGCACGTGCGCCCGTATGAATGACTCCCCCATGGGGGCTCTCGGCGGCTCCTGGGGCCTTCTAGCGGCATCTCTGCGGGTCTGCTGTTCTGTCGATAGAACAAGCGCAGTGCTTGACCCAAATAGCTGTTTGTCTTGTTCCGTCTTGCGCCGGTGATGCGTTCGGCAGAGCACTTGCGTATTGCTCAATTCAAGTCGCCATTCGATACGAACGTGTAGTGGGATGATGTGATCGACGTCGGTCGCCGAAGTATAGAGTCCACGTTCCAAACATGCTTGGCATAGATAACGATCTAGTTCCCGTCGTTGCTTGGCGACTCGTTCCCAGTCGGCGTCGTAGCCCAGCGATCTTGGTGAGGGACGACGTGCTTCGATGTTGCTTCGTCCAACACGTTTCACCGTCTCGCTTCGTCGCTTCATACGTTTGGGCATTGCGTTGTCTCCCTTGAAAAAGATTCTTCCGAATTGCCGCCAACAGCGCTTGATGTGCTTCCGAATGCATGGCTCATGTGTGTTAACGCGACACGGATCGCGACGAACCAAATCCAACGAACCGGAGCAAACACATGGCCACGAAGAAGACCACCTCGACTCGTAAGCCCGCTGCCGCCAAGACCACCAGCACCAAGGGCGCCACTAAGGGACGAACGGCTAAGGCAACGAAGACCACGCCACCAGCGAGCGAACCGAAACCCGATCCCAAGCCCGCGAAGGCAGAAGAACCCAAGCGAATGTCGGCCATCAACGCGGCGGCGAAGGTATTGGCCGAATCGAAAGAACCGCTCAACGCCAAACAGATGGTTGAGGCGATGGCAGCGAAGGGGTACTGGTCGAGCCCTGGCGGTAAGACGCCCCACGCCACGCTCTATAGCGCGATCCTGCGGGAGATCAACACGAAAGGGCAGGGCGCCCGCTTCAAGAAGACCGAGCGGGGGAAGTTCGCCGCCAACGGCTAGGTTCTCGGACAGCATCCGACACAACGCCCCACGTTTAAATCTTGTTGGCGTTTTCTCGTGAGAGCGGCCAGTCGCTACGGATCGGTAGGCTTGGGCTTCCTCTGCAAGGAAAAACCATTCAGACGCACCGCCGCGGCGAACGACAAGACGACGATCGCTGTAAAAGTGTTGATCGCGATGAAGGCGCCGGCCGCTGGTCTGCTGCCTCCGAGTTGTTGGTAGAGCGGAAGCTCCGCGACCGTTGCGCCGCCGACGAACATGAGTGACAGCAAGGCACATGGCAGGGCCATTCGCTGCATCAAAGTGGCGACCAAGAGAGGGAATGTCATGACAACGCCTGCCACTGCCAGGAAAACAAAAATCGGTATTTCGCGGCGCCCGGAGAGATCTATGAGAGGAACCACGAGTCGGCCGATTCCCAGGAACAGACCAGCAATTGACATAATGATGAATAGGTGGCGAAGGCTGAACCGAAGCTCGACTGCTCTGGCGTCGTGGTGGGTGTCGTCGCGATGGCGTAGTTGCACGTTTAGCCCTAACGCCAAGCCCCACAATGGAAGCTGTACCAATAGCCATTGGACGAGTAGCAATACGCCGACCACGACCATTTCCATGATCTCGTTGGGGCCAGAATTGATCGACATGGTGATCCCTACCGCGCCCCATAATGAAAGGACCCAGCCGATCGAAAGAATCATACGCCGAGCAGGTGACGTTGGGCCGAGAGCCGCCCAAGCTGCCGCGAGCGTAACCTGAGCAGACAGCGAGCCCAGAAAGTACCCCATGCCGATGGTTCCTAGAGGATACGCCAAGGCAATCGACAGCCAGCTCAAGACGATCATCGCCCCTGCCCACAGATACATTCGGCGACGCGCAGGCAAGGTGTTTGCTCCAACGGAAAGCGGATTTGCGAAGCCCGTAGTTTACTTTAGAAATCTTACGCTCGGGAGACTGGCTGGCCGACGGTTTCCGCCACGATGCGTCACGTTCGCCACGTGTGGGCGTTTTTTCGTTAGTGGCAACGCCGGGCAAGATCTGGCTTCGTTCGCAACACGGGCCAACGTCGCCCACCGAAAGAAAGCTGCTGAATCCATCGCGACGGTGCTTGATGTTTCCACGATTCCATGGCTCCTGTGTCATATCCCAAGTCGGATGCCACGAACCAACCACGGAGCGACGAAAATGCCCCACAACCACGAAACCAAACTTCGCGACGCCTTCCGCGCGATGGACCCGCACCAAGCTCAGGAGATTCGCGAAGCGTACTACAAAGCCATCGAAGGCCTTCGAACCCTGGCGGAAACACTCGAGATCGCTGACATCCCGGTTGGCGTTACGAATGGCCACGCACTCATCGAAGAGCATCTGATTGCCTGTGAAGCGATCGACGCCATGAAGAAGAGCTTGTTGGGGCGAATTCTGTAGGGCAAGATAGGGGGGCTCCGTACGACTGCCAAAGTTCGGCTCTTTGGAAAGTCCATGGCGCCAAGAGCGGCATGGCGGTCGTTGACGGGTGAATCGAGACTTGCGATGTCGAACTTCTATCTCAATTCGTATACGCCATTGGTTTCGTTTCCCCTTGGCCGTCGAGCCAGTTTGGAATACGACATTCCTCCGTTCATTGACGGTTCCATCCGGCGCGAACCAGATCTGGAACATAAACGCCCTGGTATTAGCTGTCTTTGCCGAGCCGGGAAGTTTGCGCCGAGGCTGGAGGTGGGCGACACTATTGGCTACCTGACGATGAAGTCTCGTTTCGGAACGAAGGTGTCTCATCGGCGATTGACGGCCGTGCTTAAGGTGGATGTCGTTCTCGAAAGTCACACAAATGCTGCAAAGTGGTATCAACGCAAACGATTGCCTCTTCCGAGCAACTGTATGGTTCCCGGTAACTCCCACAAACCGCTCGATCAAAGTCACCAACGCCACGTCGACCGAAAGGTGCTCGACGACGCCAAGCTGATCCGTCGCTGGGACGCCCAGTATCGATCGCGAGCCTCGAAGTACCGTGTCTTTGTGGTGTGTCATAAGTTATTCTGCGACGTAAGCTGGGCGCGCCGGTCGTCAGTGATGAGGATCTCATGAAAGCGTTTCAGAAGATTCCAGGCACTCAGAATCCAGGGACTCTTCCCGAACGTCAGTTTCTGAAGTTGATGAAGCGGCTCCACGTAGACATTCCGCTTTTCGCCCCGTGAACTGTTCCCACCGCTCCACGATCACATCGCAATACGGTGGATCCAGTTCCATCAGAAACGCCTTGCGACCAGTCTGTTCACAGGCGATCAAGGTCGAGCCGCTTCCGCCGAACAGGTCGAGGACGTTCTCACCTTCTCGCGACGAGTACTGAATCGCCCGCACGGCCAACTCAACAGGCTTTTCTGTTAAGTGCACCATTGACTGCGGATTCACCTTCTTCACCGACCAGACGTCGACGGCATTGTGGGGGCCGAGGTAAACATGCGCGGCGCCTTCCCGCCAGCCATAGAAACACCACTCGTGGTTGCCCATGAAGTCCTTCCGCGTGAGAACTGGATGTTCTTTCACCCAGATGATCGCCTGCGAGAAGTAGAGGCCCATCGTTTTAAGCACCGGAGGGTAATTCCCACAGTTGGCATACCCGCCCCAGATATAGAAACCACGTCCTGGTGCGAGCGCGCGGGCCATGTTGCCGAACCACGCCGCCAACAGTTCATCGAACGCTTCATCGGTCACGAAGTCATTGGCCAGCGGTCGGTCCTTGGCACGCATCTTCCTGCGAGTTGGATTGGCCTTCTCGGGATGGTGCTTGTTCGGATTGGCGAAGCTACTGTTGCCTGCGGCGATGGCGTTATTCGACCGCGGCTCGACCCGCACATTATACGGCGGATCGGAATTCACCAGATGGATCACCGCGCCATCGAGGAGTCGGTCGACGTCATCTGGTTTACTGCTGTCACCACACAGCAGCCGATGATCACCGAGAATCCACAGGTCGCCGGGCTGCGTGATTGGCTCGTCGGGCGGTTCCGGCACGTCGTCAGGATCGTTCAAGCCTTCCTGTAGATCGCCGCCCAGCAACTTGGCCAGTTCGTCCTGGTTGAAACCCAAGAGCCCGAGGTCGTAGTTGGCGTCCTGTAAAGCGCCGAGTTCGATCGGCAGCAGATCATTGTCCCATTCCGCAAGAGACGCCGTTTGATTGTCGGCGATACGATACGCCTTGATCTGCTCCGGCGTCATACCCGTGGCGACGTGGATCGGCACCGTTTCATAACCCAGCTTCTGTGCGGCCTTGAATCTGGTGTGACCAACGACAATCACACCTTGCTCATCGACCACGATCGGCTGACGAAACCCAAACTCCTGCAAGCTCTTTGCAACTGCATCCACGGCGCCATCATTGACTCGCGGATTGTTGGGATATTGCGTGACATCCGAAATATTCCACTGTTCGATCTTCATGAGACAGAGCTCACCACTACACGAGGGTTCGTGCTGGAAGCTCCGAGATACGGAGTGCGGCTCAAGGCGAGCGGCGGGCAAGAGAACCAGAAATCTCTTGCCACTGAAGATGTCTTCATTCTAACCGATTACGCTAACGAGTCACTATCGGAAACGTGTCCGATTCGTTAGAAGCTGCTGAAAATTTTGCTGTCGAAGGCGCAGAGATCGCGATCCGTGCACGGCGGCCTTTTCTACCAACGAGTCGTACGACAATGCGCACACCATTGACCTCCACCATTTGAGAGTCACCTTGCGAGTACCAGTTAATAAGTTGGGTGACTGGCGTTTGGGAATCCGTTCGTTTCATGGGTTACTCCTTGTCCTGATTGATTAACATCCGGCGAAGGTTTTGACGTTTCTCCGCCAACTCCAGCTGCTCTGCTTTCTCCCGTTCGACCTCGGCCTCGAAGGCGTCCAGGTCTATCACACTGCGAATCGAAACCTCGACAATCTCCCGCAGTTGCTCGGATGGGAGCGACTCAAGTTCCCAGGCGCGATTGCCATGGAGCCGTACGAATCGCTCGTAGCGCGACGAAGTTTCCTTGGAGAGCTGCCCTTCGTGCAAATCCAGAGAATGAACCTGTTCGCTGGTCAGCGCCGCCTTCACGATATGCAGCCGATCTTCGGTGATGCCAAAATCGTCCCTAAGCGACACGCCAAAGCTGCAGGGGATATCTTCACCCTCGGGATCGAAGTCGCTGATCACGATTACCACCAAGCTCTCGCGACCACTCTCTCGATATCGGTCGACCATTGCTTTGCGGGGCGGAAGCGATGAGTAGCCGCGTCCGCTCGTCATCGGTAGTCCATACCCAGCGGCTAGGTTCCGTAGTTGGCTTGCCACCGTGTTTTTCTCGACGAGAAGTTCCACCCAGTTGGGCTGGCTTTGTTGGAGATCACGGTTGTATTTGTCGAGAAACTCTTCGCACTCCCGACGCACAAAATCGCCCACGCAGCGATGCATGTCCCAGATAACAACGGGCCGCGTCTCGTCCCCAACCGCTTCAAATGGAATCGAGCCGTCCAGACGCAGCCGCGTCACCATATCGGTCGTGTCGTTGTAGCAGGCGTTGTTGTTCACAAACGGCGTCCGGGTCAGGTCGTTGCGCACCAAACCTTCGATATTGAGGAGTCTGTAGAAAATGAACCGGTCGCTAATCGGCCAGTTGGGGTTCTCATCCAGAACGGTGCGAACGATGGCGTTGCGTAACTCCAGCTTTTGTGTGATCACCGAACGCGGTTTTCGGATTCGCAGCGGAATCGTCTCGCTGATATCGACGTAGGCCGAGTCTTTCCGAAACCGCCGAACCCGGATATAGGCGTCGTTGGAGGCTAGGGCCAGTTCTTCCCGAAACTGCTCCGAGGTTGTTTTGACGCGCTGCCGGTTATAGCTCGCCAGCAGTCGCATGAACGTGTCGTGGTTGCCGAAGAAAGAGACGTCATAGCGGATGCGAACCGGAATTCGTGCGAGCTGGAGTTTACAGGCGGCCGCATGGCGCCGATGCCCCGAAAGGATAACGCCGTCGGCACTTACCACGATTGGTTCCAAAATCCCAAGCTCTGCAACGTTGGCGACCAGCGCCAGGAATGAAGGCTCGTTTTCGTCCACCGGATCGTAAAGCTTGTCGTTGATCCAGGCGGGGCGGATCGCCGAAGTACACACCGCGACGTGGCATGCCTCGACGGACTGTGTAGTTTCGCCGCGCGGCAGGATAAGACCTTCTTCTTCGAGTTGCTTCCGGTGGTTCGAGACGGTCCGATTGCTGACGCCGAGACGGGTTGCGATTTCTCGGTCGCTCGACCTGCGCCATTGCTCGAGAAGCGCCTCGCGGACCATTTTCGCTTTTTGGGATCTTGGTTTGGTAAGTGTCGCTGTCGCCATTGGTATCCATCCTTGAGAGTGATTAATCGTTTCCATCGAATTGGCGAACGCGCCGTCAGAGGTTGACGATTCGTTGCATCCACGTGCCTGCCAGCAGCAGCAATAGAAAGACGACGAACGCGTCGAGTGGACCGACCACGCCGTCGACGATCATCGCCGTTCTCGCTGCCACGCTTTTCCAGCCACCATTGGCCTGCCCATTCTTCTCGTTCATGAAATCAGTCCCTCCATTGGGTGTTGCTACTGCTGCATACTGTCGCGACAGTTCCCATTGCAGTTGAGGTACGTACACGCGTGCGTGTGTGCGCGTGCGCGCACCCGCGATAACAATGGGAAGTGTCGCGACAGTGCGCGACAGTAGATGCCTGTTTACTCTTGCCGAAACTTCCATGCTTTTCTCGTTTGACATTAGAAGGTTCCTTTCAGGGTGATCCCGTCATAGAAGGGTTGCTGACCGGTACCGCGACGGCGAGTGACGCCGGGGACAGCGGCAGACAGATCACGACCAAAAACCTGTTTCGTCGACACTAGATTTCGCCCCTCGTCTTCGCACCAACGTTTCCAGTCGTCATACAGTTCATTGACGCCGATTCGGTTGCCAGGCTGCACGGCGCAACGGTCTCGTACGAAGGCGGAGACAGGAGACGAAAGGTCCTCGATGTCTTGAACGACATCCGCGACCCCGCTCGGCATAATAAAATGCCCTCGCTCTCGCAGACGCTGCCAACCTTCAATGGCCCAGTTCAGAATTCCCGGCAATTCGCCAAAGAGCCGATCGGTTAAACCCGCGTCTTCCTGGCCATAAAAAGTGCGCGTGAACCGTAGGATCATGAATCGTCCCGCTAACGCTCCGCTGGAATCACTTAGCCGCGGAAACTCGTTGGTCAAAAACATGAACCGCGTCCGCAATTTCAGCGTAAGGCTGCCCATAAACTTCCGATCGACGGTGAGAGCATCCTCTCCTGAAATGCAGAGCAGGCGTTCCACGACCGTGGCGATGTTGTCGCCGTGAAACCGGGCATCGCTGACGATGGCCAGAGACTTGCCGATCAGCGGCTGCAGTCCGAACGCACCGGCTAGACTGGAAGTAGTCGGGCCGCTCACGTTGCCTTGGCCAATGAGGCGGGTCAACACACGACCGATGGTTCCCTTGCCGCTCCGTCTTGGTCCCACCATGAGCAGCATCTTCTGTTGGGATGTGTCTGCGGTCAGGCAGTACCCGAACCATTCCTGTAATAGGTCGAGCGACTCCATATCATCTTCAAACAACTGATGCAGGAACTCGTACCAGGCGGTCGGTGCAGGCGCTGATGGATCTGGATCGAACTCCAGCGCATTGAGCGTGAAGAATCTTGGGTTGGGCGGAAGGTGACGCATTGTTGGAAGATGAAGCAGCGTCGACCGGCATGGTAAGAGTTCCTCGGCCTGCAGACCCTCAGGCGTTTTTCCAAGCCAAGATGGCGACGCGACTGTTTCCGGAAGGTGAGTGTGCGATCGTATCGACTCGAGTGCCGCGTTGACCGTCATCGGATTGGACTCGAAGTCCACCAGTTCCAGTTCGGAGGCGCCACGAACAGGGATGTAGCGAAGGGCCGCATGTAGCCATTCCTGCAGGCGTTTTTTGACCGCCCCGTCCTCGAGATCGACGTATCGATTGTTCCGCCACTCGATCAATTGGTTGGCGTAGAAGTGAATCGTGCGGCCTTCCGGATGGAAGTGGAAGTCACGGACATACGCCTCAGCAGTCGGCAGCGTCCGTTTAGGTGAAAGCACGACACGACCCGATGCCGGATCGCGATTGCCAAGCGGAACGTAACCCTCGCTGTCCATCTCAAACGCCTGTCCACGCTGGCATTTCTGTTCGGCATCGCGGATTCGCTTGAGGACCTCGTCGTCGGTCCAATCCTTCGGAAACGGCTGCTGACGAGCATATTCCCGGATCGTGGCGAGGGCCGTCTGATCATCCAGGTCATATTCGACCGTGCGACACGCTGCGACAAAGAGACGATACGAACCGTCGCTTTTGTCAGTGAGTCGGATACGGAGCATTGCTTCCAGGCAGAGGGCGGCGCTATCGGTTGGATCGGTAGCGACAGCGTTCACCTGCTTGGGCGCCATCGGGCTCTTGGCTGGTTGCCTCACCGTTACCGGTGACGGACCCTCGCCGAGCTGGACCAACACTGCATCCGCCAGTCGTTGGACGCAGTCCAAGAGTTGCTCGGGATCGACAATCGCCGGTTCCGGATCCTCGTTTTCCCAGCGAATCGGTTCGCCAGATTCATGCGTACTGTCTGGAAAAACTGTCTGCATGCCGGTCGAGCGGATCTCGACGAGCATGCCTACTTTTTTGCTGCGGAGCTTCTTCGTCTCAAGCGGTCCAGTCACTTGATAGATCCGGTGGGAACCAGGCCGCGAAGTTCTGCCAAAGACTGCATCCGTTGGCGTGAGGTATTGATCGGCTAGATCGACGGCAAGCGAATGATCTAGGTCGATGTCGATCAGCCAGCCCGATGGTTCTCCCAACAGCACGCCGATATTCTGTCGATCGCTTTTGAAGTATTGATCGAGTTCGTTTTCCTGGATTCGCAACTTCTGCCAGTCGTTGAACCCAGGATTCTTCGAGCGATGGGGAACAGGAACGACTGACCAGCCGCGGCGAACGTATTCATGGGCAGTACTTGCCCCAGTTCTAACAATCATGCAGCCCCTCCCGGCTTCGTTACGCTGTTGAAACCAACATGGGACACCGAGGACTTCTTCACCGCATCCTTCTCAATCCGTTCAACCTGAAAGCCGTCGTCACCGATTTCCCGCAGGAGAAAACCGGTGAACAGGCGGCTCAGATCGACGCCAACCTCATTGCTGGCGTCGATCACACAGGCTCTTTGGGAGAAATCGAAGTGGTGAGCCGCATCGAGCCGAATGCGAGCCCGACCATGGAGTGACTCCACGCCGAACAAGGCCAGGACGATTGCGGCCTGGACATCCTCCTGTTCGACGCTTCTCGCGAAAGTGAATCGATAAACAATCTTGGTCGCTGTCATGTTGGTGCTCCGAGCCGGGTTAGGTTGAGGACGAATCATCAGTTACGCCGTCTGCCTCACGTGCGCTCGGAAAATCGATATATTCTCGAAGTCCTTGGTCCTCGAAGTACTGACCAATGAAATTCAGCGACCTGTAAATGGCTCCTCGTGATAGATGCAATCGTCTTGCAATGTCAGAAATGGAGTGTCCGCTGCGGTACAACTGGCAGATGGTCTGCTCCGGAGCAATCAGGCCCTTGATGGCGGCGTCAACCTCGCGCCAATCTTCGCCGGGGATAGTCCGGTGGTCGATGACGTCGAGGAGTGATCCATCATGCGATGAGACAGGCCACTGGATCGTCTGGCCATTGCCGCGACACTTTCGCCAATACGATCGAATGATGTCGCGTTCGCGGTCTCTCACGAGTTCGTTGACGAAGCTCTGAACGGAGCCACGAGAGGGATCGAAGCTGTTCCATCGCTTCAGAATGTGGAGTGCCAGCTCCTGCCGGTAGTCGTCGACGCCGGAGGGATCACAAAGTTTCTCAGACAACCGTCTGGCGCTAGTGTCGAGTAAGAACCGAGACTGTTGGATGGCCGTAGCGGCGTCGGGACGTGAAATGGTTTTCGTGATCATGCCGATTCTCCTGTGTTGGAGAATTGGCGAATGGCGTCGATGACTTCGAGTTCGTGGCGGATCTGTTCAATCGCCTCGGAGTCAAACAAACGAAGAATACCTGCCCGAGCGGCGGGCTTGATGTGGGGTCGTGTGGCCAGAACGTGCTGGACGCGGTGCAATGGCACACCCAGCTTTTCGGCAATGACTCCGGTCGTTTGGAGTCGGGGAGGTGTAGATCGCATGAATCGTCTCGCTTTCTTTCAGGAGGAAAAAACACCCTTCTAAAAGAAAGCGAAACGTTCGAAAGATTTCTCGTAGACCCTAGAAACCTCGGTCGAAAGCGATTTCAAGCGCAGTCGTGCGCTGGCGCGCGCTTGAAAACGGCGGACTAACTATGGTCCAAGACTCGGAGACTCTTGTCGTCCTTGTACTGCCGGATACCGAGGAGAGTGAGCATCGGATCACCTTTGCATTCTGCCTGGATCTTTAAATACTGCTCCTTACGCTCATCCGATGCATTTTTGATCAGTTTGCGGAGTGCCGCCTCAGCCTCATCTTGCAGTTCGATCTGTTCGGTAGGATCTTCGAAGCATTTCTGGTGCAGTCGATCGTGATCTTGGTCGCTGAATGTCTGGGTTCTGCGTTTGCTCTTTTTCGTTCTCTCCCACGCCTGAAGGCGGGACGTAGTCTTGAACGCCATGTCGACCCTGTAATAAGAGCAATCAATATCTTTTGCCAGTTGGCGTCTGCTCAAGAACGCATCACCGGCATCGAGTCTGCAAAGAAGACGCTCTATAACTTCTTCCGTCGACATTTTTGTAACCGCGGCCGCTTCGCTTGGATTCTCACGAGCGGCGACTTCGCTAGGAAATGAAGACGGCTCGATCTCGTTTTCACTCGTTTTGGGTGGATTCGTTAGCATTCGGACGATCCTGACGACTAGCCACGCCTTCGCCTCGGGGCCATCCTCAACACGCATGATGGTCTTCTCGATCTTCTTGGCCAGAGAATCCACATCTCTTTTCATCGCGTGATACAGCAACCCGAGGGCGATCCTCCCATTCGTTTCCACGATTTCGAGCTGATCTAGATTGGCCTTCCACCGATCCACGACGATCACATCGGCGACGTTAATCACGCGTTGGGCATACCAGCGCCAATAGTTTGCCGGAGGTGGATCGCAAAACGGCCAGTTGTCGTATTCCGGATATTCGCCGGTTTCACGATGAAACTTGTCCGGCAAGACATTCAATTCGTGGAAGGCTTCCTCCAGCCTATGTTCGCGTTTGATTTTGTAGGCTCGCACGGCCTCTCGATCCCGGCGCTGCTGCTCCTTGGCTTCTCCATCGGCCAACAATTCATCGAGTTCGTCTTCGTTCATATTGCTCTCCAAAAGAAAAAAAACTGCGATCCGCACGGATTCCGAGCGCACGGAAACAAAAGGGCGTATTGGAAGTGCGAACCGGTTAACAGCCCGCACTTTTCAAGGATGAGGTGATTAGGAATGACGCACCGATCGCATCGCGGATTTGATGAGCCTGATCCGCTCTACGAAGTGGCGACCATTTTGGCTCGCGCGATTGTCCGTCGCATTCGAGCACGACAATGCTGTCACTCGCCCGTGACACCTTCGGTCACCTCTCCCAAAACTTTCTCGCACGACGCCTTGAGTTCCGCGCCGAGATACCGCTCTCTGGACACTCCTGTTGACGCAACCACTCTCACCACAGGAGTTTTAGAAAGATGAACATCGATAAAGAGGTCGCCGCGATGGAGCGGATGACGGTCAACCAATTGCGGGAAAAATATGCCGAGGTCTTTGGCGAACGAACCAATGGTAGACATAAGCAATGGTTAATCAGACGGATCGCGTGGCGGATGCAGGCCAACGCCGAAGGAGGCTTGTCCGAACGGGCACGGCGGCGAGCGAGGGAACTTGCCAACGACGCCGATCTGAGGATGACCATCCCGCGAACGCAAAAACCCTCCGCCAACGCCGAGTCACGAATCATCTCGGTCGCCACCAAGTCGCCGCAAAGTACACACCTCCTTCCAGGCATGTCACTAAGGCGTGTGTACAAGGGTCAAACGATCCACGTGAAAGTGCTGGACGAAGGCTTCGAGTGCCAAGGCGAGCGTTACAAATCGCTGACCGCGGTTGCGAAGGCGATCACCGGCAAGCATTGGAATGGATTTCATTTCTTCGGTCTGCGTAAGAATGGATGTGCGAAATGAACAAACGTGCCAAGCCTCCCGCCGAGCCCGCCACGATTCGGTGCGCGATCTACACCCGCAAATCAACCGAAGAAGGTCTGGAGCAGGAGTTCAATACGCTGGATGCCCAACGAGAAGCGGGCGAGGCGTACATCCAGAGCCAGCGCCATGAGAATTGGGTCTGTCTGCCGGACCGCTATGACGATGGTGGTTTCACCGGCGCCAACATGGACCGGCCGGCGCTGCGGCGTCTGCTGGCCGACATTGAATCGGGAAAAGTAAACTGCGTGGTGGTTTACAAAGTTGATCGCCTCAGCCGCAGCTTACTCGACTTCACGAGGATCATCGAAACCTTTGACAGGAACAAGGTGTCGTTCGTCAGCGTAACGCAGGCCTTCAATACGGCTTCCTCGATGGGGCGGTTGGTCCTGAACGTGCTGCTCTCCTTTGCCCAATTCGAACGCGAGATGATCAGCGAACGAACTCGCGACAAGATTGCCGCCGCACGCCGAAAGGGAAAATGGTCGGGCGGTATGCCGGTACTGGGCTACAACGTCGAACAGACCAAGCTGATTCTCGATGACGCAGAAGCACGACGGGTACGAGAGATATTTGAGATGTACCTGGAGCGTCAATCGCTGCTGGACGTCGCCAAGGAACTTGAGAACCGCTGCTGGCGAACCAAACGCTGGACAACGAAGAAAGATACCGAACGTGGCGGTCGACGGTTCGACAAGGGCTCGCTCTACAACCTGCTCACCAACGTGGTCTACATCGGCAAGGTTCGCTACAAGACGGAAGTGTACGAGGGTGAACATGAGGCGATCATCGATCCAGAGACGTTCGCGAAGGTGCAGACGCTAGCGGCGGGAAGGTGGTCCGCAACAAGCACCACGCCTTGCTGCGAGGCCTCTTGCATTGCTCCGCCTGCCAGTGCGGAATGAGCCACAGCTATTCCAAGAAGAAGGGCAACCGGCTCTATCGGTACTACGTCTGCCAAAAGGCTCAGAAACGCGGATGGGATTCGTGCCCGGCGCCGTCGATCCCCGCGGGTGAGATTGAGCGGTTCATCGTGAATGAGATCAAGGCGATTGGGCGTGATCCGCAGGTGATCAGCGCGACGCTCGAACAGGTACGGGTGCAGACCGCCCGACAAACCGAGCAACTCCAGGCGGAACGGGCCGATCTGCATCAGGAACTACGTGAAGCACACGCTGAACTTGGACGATTGGCGGCTACGGTCGGTCCTGGCGATTCTAGGCTGGCCGATGCCCATGATCGGATCCAGGAAGCGGAACGGCGTTCGACGGAGATTGAGGACGAGTTAGCCGCACTTGGCGGTGATGCACTCGACCGGACCGAGGTTGCCGCCGCATTGGCCGAATTCGACGCCGTGTGGGCGTGTCTGGCCCCGCGGGAACAAGAACGCGTTATTGGGCTACTCGTCGAACGGGTCGAATACGACGGCGACGGGGGAAATATCTCGATATCATTCCGGCCGAGTGGGATTAGAACGCTGGTCGGCGAATTGGCGAACACGAAGGACGAGGTGGCGGCATGATAACGGTTCAGCGGAAGGTGGAGTTTCAGACGGCGCGTCGGAGTCGGAAGGTCCGGGAAGAGAAGACCTCGGTGGGCCGCGTGCCACGCGTGTCGCGGTTGATGGCGTTGGCGATTCGGCTCGATCAAATGATCCGGGACGGCGAGGTTACCGACCAGGCGGAATTGGCGCGGCTTGGGCACGTGACTCGGGCTCGGCTGACCCAGATCATGAATTTGCTGCAGTTGGCGCCGGATATTCAGGAGGCCATTTTGTTTTTGCCGGTGACGGAGCGTGGGCGTGATGGGGTGACGGAAAGGGATTTAAGACCTCTTACGGCCTTATCGGACTGGCGAAAACAGCGAATTCCTTGGCTTTTATTGTGCCAAGGGACGGTCAGTGGCGTTGGCCCTTCAATGCATCGAAGGGGACGTGTTTGCCTCTAGGGACCTCATCGCAGCTTGTGGATTTTCACAAGCTTGAACGGCAACTTTAGGGCTTTGTGATTGTCGCTAATCCATCGCTTTTGTTCGATGGAGAGCTTATCTTTTGAGGATTTTACCTCCGCAAAAAAATAGTCGTCGTCCCGAAAAATAAGTAGATCTGGCCAGCCTAGGTATCGCTCCCAGTAAGAATCGACTAAATACCGCAGTATTGCGATAAGAACCTCCCCAGGAAGAATTCGGATCAGCCTTTGAGCTTTTTCGATATCCGCGGCGCGATGTGCCCAAAGGTATTGTCGCAACTTCTCACTTGGCTCCAACCAATACTCGAATAGCCATTCGAGATTATCGGCATCAACCGACTCAAAAAAATGTTCCTCAATCGCTTCCTTTCTGCGTTTCGCGTATCCTGGCTTACCAAAGTCGTCTGGCTTGTGACACCGGATGATTTCGCCTGCCTCGCCATCATTATACGCTTGGCGGTCACCAAAACAGCAGACTTCGAGCCGTTCGTCATCGGGATCCTGGATAACCGGCCACATGAAGATACCGAAAAGAACATGGAAGGGGATACTTTCCAGGGCAATTGAGTCGTATCCTTCGTTGCGAAAATGCAACTGCGCAAAGTCTTCAACATTGATCGCTTGGTCCTGCCACATCAGCCGAACGCGCCGATTCGCTGGATCACTGACGTACATCGCCTGGAGTGAGACCACTTCGACGTCACATTCTGAAATGATATCAGCCTGCGACGGCTCCGGAATGAAGGTGTACTTAGGATTCGTTTCGTGAAGTCGCTTAACTTCTTGAAGAGCTTGCTCCGCAGCGCTTTGGCGAGCGGCGTTGGCTGCGTCGTCGCTGGCAATGAGCGGATTTACTCCATGTACGGCTGCCCATTCGCCATACAACTCTAATTCCCTCTTGAGTAACTCACGCCAGTAATAACGTTTGATTTTTGTCGTGCGACCGTGGATTTCGGCGACCGGGAAGGAATGAATAGGCAATCCACGGCATTCTCGGCACACGTCACGCTGGAACCCGATCGTCACTGCGACGTGTGAATTCGTATCTGCGCAATAGCTCTCTCGCAATTGGTGGGGCAAATAATGCGTACCGAACTGCTCTTCGCAAGAACACATCATCACCTCACCGCAATGATCGCAACGATACTTGCGAACTATTTCGTACTCGTTCAAACACTGGAGATTTGGGTGGTCACACTTCATTTTCGCAGCGGCTTACCCGTGGATGGGGTGATGCAGATTACGACATACTGGAGGTGTGGAAGGTTCGCAGTATCCTAGCCGCCGGCGAGTCTTTTCCTGGTCATCAATTCTAGCGAACAGCTTTCGGAGGAGCCTGAATCCCAGCCCCGATGAGTTACTCTTCCTCGCTTTGACCGAGATCGGGAAGAGGGTACATCGCAACTCGAGCACGAAGACCATGTTCGAGCCTTTCGAATACTCTCAGCGCTGCCTCGGTATTTCCAAAGTTTACCAAACTGCTTACTAGGTTCGGTAGTTTATGGAACGCACTCCCAAAGGAACTTGACGAAATCATTTCAGACAGTGCCGACTTTAGGTCGCCGACGTTTCGATACGGTTTTGATTGACTTGTGACAAAATGCGCGCGTGAATCGCCGTCTACCTTTTCGAATTCAACATCAGGGGCTTCGTCTTCAAAAAATGGCTGAATATCGGTCACGTTCAGACCATGGTCTCGCAACGCCATTGCAAAGTTGTAAAGTTTCAGCTGACGGCACCGCTTTTGAAGTATTTGACCATGGTGAGCGGCAAGGCGAATGTCGAATTTGCATAAGACGGCAACGAAGTGGCCTGGAGTGTCATAGAGCATCGCTCCATCCGTCAGGTGGTCGAGTATCAACAGCAATTGCGTTATGAATTCCGCGACTTTTGAGAGTCGCGTGCCAAGCAGTGCTCCCACCTGTTCAAATGCAACAATGAAGTCATTGATCGCCGTGTCTTTTCGATATCCGTATGTGAAGGATGCGCGGACGCCAGCTGTCAGCACCCGTCGACTTGAATTCAGATCACCAAGCTTGCCGTAGCGGGCGCTCAGGCCAATAAGAGAACCGGACTTGAAGTCCCACGAGTCCATGAGGCCATCTTCCACGTTTTCAAGCAGTCGACGATTAAGTGCCTCGCAACACTTCGCATCCCAAAACAGGTCACACAGGGAAAGAGTGCCTGAGCGATATTGAATTCGAGCACTTTTGAGTGCAGGGAGTAGCTCGCGTTGCACGACATTTTCAAATTCCAGCAGCTGATGTTCTTGCTTAGCTTGTAGTAAAGCTGGTCGGACAATTTCGCCGAGGCCAGAAACATAAAATGAAGCCGGATTAACGACACTTCCCCGCTGGTTATTGGAGGCTAATGCGTGAATCCGGTCGCAAAGGACTGCCATGCTCGCCCGCCAGTCGAGAGGTTGTTCTGGTGATTCTGGGGCCATCGCGACGATCCCTGCCTGGAAGGCTTGGGCCACACCCGACGGCTGCCGTCTAATAAGTGAATCGATTTCGAACAGGCGAGATTCCATGGAGAGCTGGTTGCACAAGCGTACGTCGTTGTAAAGATCGCAAATCTCAGCGTAACTGTTTCCGTACTCATACCATGGGTATCTCGCGCTTAGGGACGCGGGAAGTGGCAATTCTGCAAACCTTTTCGCGACGCTTTGACGTAGCTCTGGAATACTGATGACCGCCAGTAGAATCTCGCGATCGGTAATATACCGAAAGAGCTTTCTGGCTTTGGCTGCGTGCTCTCCTAGTTCGCCTAGGGAAATTCTCGTTCTGAGCCAAAGATCCGCCATAGTGGCTTGGTCGAATGAGCATGGGCGTTGTTGCAACCAGGAATCAACTCTCGCATAGTCCTCTGAATCCAAGCACTCGTAGGCTGCTAGGCTTGTATACCGGCTTGGGTCAAGGTGCGAACTTAAGAAATCGTCGTCGCTAGTTTCGGAGTCCTGCAGTGCCTCCTCGATCGTATCGATTACTTCGTCGGGAGTTGCTCTTGAAGCGAGATGCCGAATGAAATACTCAAACTCAACATTGGGACCGAGGTTGTCAACGTTCGGAATTGACTGGCTAAGACTCCTGTCCTTCAATCGACTCGAAAGCTCGGCGTGCCCATGAGAATCTAGAAGTTCTATGACATCTGGGCCAGGGTAAACGCTTGAGAGGAACTGGGAAGCGACGTACACATATCGCTCGACAAGATCGACCCGATTCTGCGAGAGCCAAGCATCGACTAGATGCGATTCGTAAAGATCGCCGTCGAACTCGGCGCGTTCCAGGCACCCCTTTAGCATCCAGTACTTCGCCAAACCATCCCAATCTTGCTTTTCCAAGGCGGCTAGGGCGAGTTTCTGGCACCCCTCGTGCAAGAGAGATGTGCTGGCGCCGGCTGCGATTTGACGTACCAACCATTCGCAATCCACGTCGGCTTGAACGCCTTGGTCGTAGTCAATCTCTGCCAATAGATGTAGCAAGTGCTCCCCAGTCCTTGGGTCATTCTGTAGTTCTATTAGGAATTGGAATTGCCGTTCTTTGTTAAACCTCTCAATCGAAGAATGCGATAGAGCAAACGAACGCAGGCTATCGTGACTGAAATACCAAAATTCTCCAATTCGGCGGAACAGATGAGCGCAACCTTGCAGTTGATCTTCGACATCTCGAGGGTCTGCTGGTGGATCTAAGATTTGTGCAATTTCTCGAGATGTAAGCTCGAATGGACTCGACGCGAGAATTCCAAGGGCCTCCTTTGCTAACGCCCTACGCGGAGCCTCCAAGACCATCGCATAGTACTTTTCGATATCCCCATCGTATGATGCCACTTCTTCTAGAACGGTCTCAGGAGTTATTCCCTCGCGGATGCCTGCGACAAGCTGTTTGACGACCATGCTGGTGTGTAGTGCGTGTCCCGAGCTCTTCGCTCGAACGGTGTAGCATAAACTCGCCACTTGATGATCGCGTAGGGATGCATTTTGAGTGACGCCGTATTGCGCTAAGAGGTCGGCAACCTGATTGAGATCCAAGGGTGGGATCTCGATTGGCTCACCATGACAATTTCGCCGGGCATGGGTAGGCATCTGATCCAAGACTCGAGCCGACAAGACGAATACAATTCCCGGCGGAAGATTTACCGGAAGATTGTTGAAAAGCGACTGTGCGCCGTCTGATGCAAAGCTCTGTGCGTAGTCAATGCCATCGATTATGATCGCGAGTTTACGCCCTGGTTTCAAACAAGATGCCGCTCGATTAACAAGTGATTCTATTCCGGCTTTCTCAGCGTCAAAGCGGAGGCCGAATTGGCCCTGAAACAATTCGTAAAGCGCGCGAGATAAAAACCTCCCAAAATTGTCAGCTCGAGTTCGTATACGAAGGAATTGATCGGATGTGCCGGTAAAGCAGTTGTAGAGGACAACGTCGTAGTTCTTTCGCCAGCTTTGTTCGTCGCAAAAAGTATTCAGCAGTGTACTCTTGCCGGAGCCGGGCGCACCAAGAACAAGGACATATCCATTCGCCATCGACTCTATGCGTCTCGATAGTTCCCGCTGCGATTCGTCTCGTCTCACTCGCTTGTCGGGCATGTCGAAATCATTTGAGGGAAATGATGTCGTGGCTCCCAATACGCCTTCAACATCAGTGCGAACAATTCGCTGTTTCTTTTTATCCTGTGACCACTCCGAAATCGCTTCAATTAGCCGGTAGTATGCATCTTGATCGCGCCCAAGTAGCCTGACGGTGCGTTTTATTTCGCTCTCTCGTCTGGATAGGTCCGGCGAGTTCACTTTGAATCGTAGTGATCTTAGAAATCGCCAAAACTCATCCTTGCTGAAACCAGATAGGGGTTGCCAAGAAGTTTCGAGCTGTTGAATCTGTTTCTTGCTAAGCGTTGATTTTATAGTCGATCTTGTTCCACTGACGAACCGTTGAAATTCCGAATCGAGTGAACGGTTGGTGACAATCTCAAGTTCGAACGACGTACCGTCCTTCGTGATACGTCGATAGCTTTCAGCAAAGCTTGAAATCAGAGCCGTCTGCCGTTGACGACTCTGCTTCGCTAAGGTGTGGATTGTAAGCGGTTCCGAGCCGGGGTTCTGGGACCACTTCACCTGTTTCCACACGACTTGATTTGGGTAGCCAATCACAACATCGTCAAATGTGCCGCCAGCTCGGTTTTCAAGCATTATCCAAAGAGGCGGCGATACGTCGTCCGTGAGCATTTCGAGAAGGGACTCAGCAGCAACCAAGTCCTGATAGCGTATGCCTCGGCGTATTGTTGAAAGCGTTTTCGACGAACGTCCCTTGCTCTCGGAAGATCGCGACGTCTTCTTGCGCTTTACGGTCGAGTTCTTGATTTGCCGGTCAGATTTGGATGGTGTACGAAGCAGGGCATCGACGTATGCAATTTTTCTCCGATCTGTCACGGGAACGTTGAGTTCGATGCAGAGAGCCTTCAATTCGTCGAGTCGAAGCGATCCAAGAACGTGCCTAGTCGAGAGTGACCGCCTCGTCGCTAATATCTCGACAACTTCTTCTTTCTTTTTGGCGCCTAACCCTGCCAGTCCAGACTCCTTACCCAACTTCAGCAATTGAGATTTCTTCAGGGATTCCAAAATCGTACGCTTTGTTGGCAATGCACTTTGCCTCCGGAAAAGTCGCGATTCGCGTCGCTATACGAGAGAAAATCCCCAACGATTTCGGGATTAGCTTACACCCACGTATTTCCGACTAAGAATAATCGCCGGCGGCCGCACTCTTGTACAGAGCTTCTGCGTTTGTTGCTTCCGAAATGGCCTTGCGGACGTCAGGGCGGTTCAGGTCCAGCACGCGCAATTGGCTGCCGACCTCGGCAATAGCTTCGACGCGTCGGAACACGTCAGAATGCGTTTCAGCATAGCGCGATAAGCCTTGCAATTTTGGCAAAGCGTCGGCCAAGTGAAAACCATGAGGGTCGACAATATCGACCACAATCTCATCACCTTGTTCAGCGAAGAAGATGAAATCGGGTCGGACTATCTTGATGTCGCCTCCATCGTTATACGAGATGCCCAGAGAATCCTGGCTAGGGCGGTTGGGATTGCGGTACCACCAAAGGAAGCCGTCCCGGCCAAATTCAGCAGCTAGAACCGCCTTTTCCAATGGATTCAATTCTGCTGGATATGTACCCTGGTCGTTACACAGCAGGTGTTGCTCGTAGTCCGGAATATTCGTTTCCGATCCGTCTTGCTCTCGCGCTTTCGTTGGCTCGAAACGTGATATGGGGCGAGCCAGATCCACATCCTGTGGTTCAGTGCTCAGTGCGACGATCTGCCGGTAGGCATCCTGTCGGTCGTGCGGCAGTTTCTTGATGTGGCTGTAGTATTCATCAAGCCAATCGTCCGACAGCTTTTTAGCTTCGGTATCGAACGCGAGCTGCAGATTTTCCAGTAAGTGCAATGCGGCTACATCCTCGCGAGCCTCTGTCAATGCATCCTCAAAATCTTCTTCTGCCTCCGGCTTTCGTTTTGCCCGTTCCAATGTATAAGTCCGGGCAATGTCGGGACTGATGATGCGAGCCGTATGACGATATGCATCGTTGACCACCGCGTCATCTGCATCGGCCTGGAATCGGGCATCACATGTTTCACCGCTTTTCAGGTCGGCAATAATAGTGCGACCTTCGACCGTCATCACCGATGCGCGTTTATCGGTATATGCCTGTGATTGTTTGGCAATAAATTCGTCCAGTACCGTATGCATGGCGGAGTGCGCTTCTCGTCCTGCGTCGGGCAATAGACCGTCTGAAGCTAGTTCATGAGCCAGAGCCGTCAGGCGGATAGCCGGTTTCGCACCGCGTTGCGGCCGAATCTGAGATGGCAGTGATACAAATTTCGTCCATACCGTTTCTAGTACATCCGAATTTGGCTTCATTTCGATTGGGTTGATTAGGATACGGCCAGTCGGTGGCGTGTCGCCGCCTCCTTCACGCAATGCCTTTATGACATTTTCCACTGTTTCCTTTTCAAACTTCGGCAGCAAGCAATCCACAGCATTTAACCTGTCGTTACCAGGAATTCGCCTCGCCAAGGGCGTGCGTACCATGCGGCCAAGCAATTGAGCAATGTAGGTCTGGTCAACCGCTGGGCGAAATGACACCATCACTTCCGCGCGGGGGCAATCCCAACCAGTGCTGATAGCATCCTTAGCAATCAGGATGCGCACCGATATTTCATCCTGCACGCGTTGCGGCTGAATGTAAGGTACAGAATACTCGCCGAATGTCTGTGTTTTGTGTTCGCCGAACACATGCGCCACGGAGGTTTCCGGCAAATCTGGCCATTGCTGAAAAATTGTGCTCAGCGCGCGGCCGATCTCCTTGTGATTCGGGGTATTCGGTACCTGCAATACCATAAGCGGTAAAACGGTCTCGCCACTTTCTTGCTGCGCGGCATAGGCCGCCCATTCTTCCGTGCACTCGCGCAGCTTATCGGTGGCGCGGCGCACGAGCACCGTGTCGAAGTCGCCCGTGGCTTCGTCGGGAATGTCTAGCGCGATTGTATCCTTCAACAGGCCGGAATCCTGAACGCGAGTAGCGTCAACGGTAACATTTGGCAGTATGCTGCGGCCCTTCGCCCCGTCCATCGCTATGTTGAAACGGTCAACAGTGGCTGAAATACCCCACACGACAGGGATTCCCGGAACTCCACCGTCTCCGTTGATGAGTCGTTTGACAATGGTGGACTTCTCACGGTTTTGCGTTCCCATTCCGCGGTGCGCCTCATCTAGCACCAAATAGAGTGTCAACGCAGGGTCTTCAATCGTATTCTGGATCGTGTCCCAGATCGTGTAATTACGAAGGTCGGGTCGGATTTCCGGGAAGATACCACTATCTTCTTCGCCATCAAAGCCACGTACGAGAAGACTTTTCTTGCCCAACTTTTGCGTGTTGAGGAAGTAAACCCTCCCAGCGCAGAATTTAGCGCGGTTGAAGGTGTTTTCCACGACCATTAGGTCAGTGGGCCATAGTCGGTCGGACGACTCCATAAGTCGAAATCGCGTCTGCTCATTTAGAGATGGATCGTCGCTGAACCAAAGCACGACTGCGCCGGGATCGCGGTCGAAATCGTAGCCGTCGTCACCGTGAAAAAGGGCCTCGAACACGGCGGCAGCCATAACCGTCTTTCCTGCTCCGGTCGCGGCAGTCAGTGAAAAGGCGTGGCGGTCGGCGTCCTCATGCCAGCGCTTGCGTGCTTTTTTCATGTTGTCCAGCACATCGAGGACGGCTTCATTTTGATAATCCTTGAGGGTGAACTTCAAGCGTCATCTCCGTTGGCGAATGCAAAGTTGGACAGATACGACTCGTATAGCCGGATGGCCTCAACACCCTCTGTGAGGCGACGTGCAAGTGACTGAAATCGTCGTTCGTCGTCGGTGACGATATAAGCAACTCTAAGGGTTTTGGTCTTGCGCGCAGCTTTTACAAAATCCGTGCCCTTATCCAGGTCGATAAGCAGGCCATAGCTGTAGGCTACACTCCAGCCCGCGACGGGCAGGTTTTCGATGCGATCGCCAATGCTGCCCGCGCGCATCCACAACAGCGGTGCTATGTGGGAAAACGCAGATTGGTAGTTGACAGCGACCGGCGTTTCGTAGGTCAGGGTGAAGAACTCGGCATTTTCCTGGAAGCCGTCGGCCATTGGGAATTCGTCAATGAACTGGTAGTCGCCTTTGATCGGTTTACCATCGGTCGTCCTGCCTGAAATTGCGGCCTCAATGCGGGGTTTGGTGATGTACTCGCAGATCCCCCATCGCTCCCATTCCAAATCTCCAGGACGGTTGCCATTTTCGCGAAGCGACTTTTGATCGCCCGGCGCGACTTCATTGTTAGTCACCATGATTGAGCGGCGGCGTCCTCCGTCCTGCTTATTGAGTCGCATCACCGCGTGGAGGGTCGTTCCAGAACCAGAAAAGAAGTCGACGACTGTTGCTTCTCGTTTTTCAGCAACGACATGACGCAGGCAATCTTCGACGGCGTAGAGAGCCTTCGGAAAGGGAAACCTACGGTCTGGCATGAGCTGTTTCAGGATCTCCGTGCCGTACCGTTGTGCGTCATGTGAGGGCTTATTCCATGTGGTCATTGGCATCACCAGACGCCCAGTCAGATAGCTTGCTATTACCGATCCGTCTTCGGCCTTCCCCGTAATCTCAACACGCCCCATTCTTATGTCTTCGATGATTCCCGCAGTGAGATAGGAGATCACGTACGGTTGCGGCGCGCTCGCCGTGTACTTCCCAACGCGGAGATAGCCAGATTTAAAACGTTTACGCGCCGGCCCGACAGTAATGCCCCAGTTCATTTCTGTGCCATTAGGACGGACGGGAAATACTGCGACGCAGCCCGCACGCTCAGGACAACTTTCGCGTGGAATATCGCTAGGCAGCGGTTCGCCGATCTCCTCAATACGGTGCGTTTTGAGATTAACATAGATGGGATAGAACTGGCCTGGTCGCGTTGGTCGCACTGAAGAAAGATCGCTCCGCCGCAATGTATCCCATGTGACTGGCCGGCGCTCCTCATTCCGTTGCTCAGGAAGAATTCGAGCTTCACCAAATCGCACGAAGTAGATGTACTCATCCGTCCTGGAGAAATCGGAATTACGTCCGGCGCCAGCCGGGTTGATAACAGATGACACCATTGAGATGTTGCACTCGGGAAATGCTTGCTCAAGTAGTAAACCCAGTCGCAGATACTCCTTTTCGTCAATCGTGACGATCAGCACCGAATCCACAGGATTCAATAACTCCTTGGCCAATAGCAAACGCCGCTCCATCATCGCCAGCCACTTACTGTGGCGATACCAGTCATCCTTCTCTACGTAGTCGTTGTTGTATTTCCAATCCTTCGCTCCTGTGTTGTAGGGGGGATCAATGTAGATCACGTCCACCTTGCCCCGATGCGTCCAGGTGAGTGCTTTGAGGGCGTGGTAATTCTCCCCATTGATAACCGTGTGCCACGGCTTGTCATCACCACGCATTACTTTCCCAGTGGAAACGAGCCCTGGATAGATCGTGTCGCGGAATTCCGCTACGACAACGAGATCGTTCAGCGGTAGTGTGCTCTTTTCTCCTGATGCATCTAGAAGTTGAAGCTCAGCCTGTTTCTTGTTACCGCCCTTGATGACTTTTTTTACCAACCAAAGCCGCTGGTCCCCGTTGGCTGTCGCGCCGCGGGCAGGCAACACACGCACCTTATCACCACGGCGTACGGGGCGTTGCGACAATTCTACGGCTTCTGGCCGGTGTCGCTCAAAATTCAATCCAAAGGACAGCCGCGACGATAGTGCTCGGAACTCCCGCTCCAAGTCGGCGCCGAACTGTGGGTCTTTGGACTTGGCCCTTGCGATGAGATCAGTCAAACGGGACACAAGCTCTCCTGGAAGTGCTGCTTAGACAAGATCGAAGGATTTATTCGGTGTGGGCCATGCTCTTGACCAGCACCAGCCCCCCGAATTGAATCGGGCAGAGTCTAACAAACTCTACTGCAACTTGATAGCGTGCATTTGTACCAGAACTGATCGATTCTGAGATGTAAGTCCTTTCGTCAAAGGGCTAAAGCGACGAAAGCTGTCGTTCTCAAATACGACCCGTACATTGAATCGATCAGAGGATCGCTCAGATGGCTAAAATTGGCATTTTACTGGCGTCATCTCTTGAGGTAATCTTCCAGCCGGCGTACCACGACGCTGCTGGATTATTAACGGTTGAAGCCGGGGAATTGCCATGATTTTTGAGCTCATTTCCAGCCAAGTAGTCCGATTGTCGATTGGCGAAGTCTACGAATATTGGAAGAACAGGTTATTCCCAAAGCCGAAAACTGCTTCTGAGATAGTTTTCGAACGGATTCAGCATCTTTACGAAGCCCATCGACTGTCAGGTATTTCACTTCTGCAACATGTTCCATCACACTGGAACTGGACAGTGGAAACTGTGGGGAGTCCGGAGCGTTTGGCTGCTGCCCTCCATACGGAACAACTCGAATGGATCGCTGAAACTTTTAGGATCAATCGAGGCTGGTTAGATGGATCCGATGAAACTATTTTGTCTCCAATGCATGGCTACAAGTACCTAGCACTGCTAAAGCGGACTCTAGAGGAGCAGGGGTGGCTGGACGGAGCACTGGAGGTGTCGATTCTGGCCGCCAATTATCAGGGAGGCTATGGGGGCCTCGGATGGTATGCAATCGTGTTCTCTCATCCAGTTGCGCGACCTCATGGGGATGTTCCTCAGATTTACCAGTCCGCCCTGCTCGAGACGCAATGGAATTGGGGTCATTGGCCTTCCGAAAGAGACACGCTGGCTATCGCTCGCTGGTACTCGATGGAAATTAATCGGTACGCCCAAATCCCCATCGTCCCCATTTGTGACAAGGACTTTGAAGACATTGTCGAGTTGCGGAAGCATCCGGGCTGTTTCTTACCGGTTGGTCCTGGTGGTTATGAATGCCTTGAGGACAGAGTATTGAAGTCGAGTGAAAGTACTCGAGCCGTGCAACCAGAATGTGTCGACAGCATCCTGTCGTATCTTGCCGAGTCTGGTCTCCTGGATGAGGCATCAGAATTGAAGGTTAGGTAAGAAGCCTTGCTGCCGCCGTGCCGGGGCTAAGCCAAAATAGGCTGTTAACCCAAATTGGCCGTTGTGACAGAGAGCGAGAGAGTCTATCGCGTGGGCGTGGCGAAGCGCCAATAACAGCCGCCTGTGTGCGATCGGGAGAGAACTCTCTCGCAGCACCAGATCGCCCTAAACCCTTGCCACAAAGCCAAGAAACGACGAACGCCGGGAGCTTTCACTCTCGGCGTTGTGCGTTAACTCGATTGTCGGCGGATATTCCGCAGACTAGATCAGCTCCCCCGGTAGGACTCGAACCTACGACATAGCGGTTAACAGCCGCTCGCTCTACCAGCTGAGCTACAGGGGATCGTTGAAAGAGTCTAATTTAGCTAGGTCGCTTTGAAACGCAACACCCCTTGGGCTGATCTGGGGATGCTGGTGGCGACTTTTTCGCTCGGTATTTTCCCTACGACCCGGACCTGTTTTGGCCGGAGATCGGGGGAAAAGGTTCGTCCGCTAGTTCGGTCCCTGCGATCTGGCGCAATCAACGCTGCGATGCGCTAGGAGCGGGGGCCGCGGGCGACGAAATCGCCTGGGACCGCAGAGCTGTTCGCTGCAGCGACCACGATCAGAACGCAATGACCAATTACATCGTCACTGCGTGCGGACTTTCTCCATGAAAACGGAGTTACCGCGATCGTTGTACCGCACGTCAGTCATGTAGGCTTTGATAAGCATGACTCCGCGTCCCGACTCGTTTTCCAGGTTCTCTTCTTCTGTCGGATCGGGGACCTCGACGGGATTGAAACCGGGGCCTTCGTCGGTAATACGAAGAGACACGCGATCGGCTCCGACGTTCATCTCAATCTGAACGTTTTTTTCCGGGTTGTAAGCGTTGCCATGCTTGATTGCATTGACGATCGCTTCTTCCGCAGCTAAATGGATGCCGAACACGTCGGACATGCCCCATGAATGCTCTTCCAGCTTGGAAAGAAGCTGCTTCACGAGACGCTGACCTTCATGCGTTTCGCTCGGAATCGTTTCCGAACAAGTCCAAAGCCAGTTGTTACTTGCTCCCATAGTTTCTTGGGGGTTTCGGGAGTAACGGGAGTGCGACTTGGTAGGAGTCGCGGGACGAGCCACTAGCGGAATGAAGAATAGAGATAAAGGGCGATTGCCTGCAGTAAACGAATCCTTGCGGAACGAGCGCCGATCCAATTCGACGGAAGCGCCATTACGACTTAAAGGCCGCCAATGCGTCAGGAACGTCTTCACGAATATCAAACAATTTATTGAGTTTGGTAATCGCGAAAACTTCCATGATTTCTGGTCGAATATTGCTCATACGCAGCTTACCGCTGTGAGCTTTGACCTGCTTCTCCAAGTTGATCAACTTGCCAAGTGCGGAACTCGACAAAAATTCAACATGCGAAAAGTTTAGCAGGATGTTCTTTTTTTGATCTTGTTCGACCAGAGCGGTAAACTCTTGGCCGATCTCTTGGATTTGGGAATCGTCGAGTATCTTGCGATCGATAAACTGGACGACAGTCACTCCGCTAACTTCAGAAACCCCAAGACGCCGATGATCGGCCATGCATCCACCTCGCTGGCAATGAAGCAGTTAGCCGTCGCCTTGCCCAAAAGCAGATCGGCCATTTGACGTAACCCGTTATTTCAAATGATATTCGTGCAGACGGGGCTGTCAACGCCTCCTCTTGCTAGCAGCAGGCAACTTCCGTCAGAATCTCGGCCAGAGGAGCCGGTTTTACTGACGTCGACCTTTCAGCGTGACATGCTCGATCAGCAAGTAGTTCGATCCGCGATATTCGGTCACCACGCCTGAGAGCGTCCAGGTGATCTTGCTGGCCGATTGTTCCATCGATTGGGCGACTCGTTCCATGGTCAGGTTCTCCAAAACCTGGAAGTCTTGCGAACCGTCCTCGCTGACAAATCGCAGTCGGTCACCGACCCAATCGAACTGGCCGACGCTGTCGGTAACGCGAGTCCCTTCACGAACGCGGTTGCGACGGCGTTTCTCGTCTGCTTGGGCGCTGGCGCGGTCGGTCACCACTTCGACGTCTGGCGCCAAGATGGGGGGGGCAGCTTGCGATTGTTGTTGCGCTCTGGCGACAAACGGCAGGGCGGCGAGGGCCAAGACGGCGAAGATGCCTAGCATTCGTAACATCAGAGAAACCACCGGTAGGAGTGCGCTAGAAATGGTGCGATGTCTCAATTTTAGGACACGCTTTTCGGCGCGTGGCCGTGGCGTTTTCGCCACAGGGTTGTTATTTCGCCACAGCGAATTCTCTTGGAGATCGACTTCTGTAGCGTGTAAGATAAATGCTTGAAACGATTTACGTTGATTGACGCCGCTCGCTTGGATGCTTTGGCGCCGTGGTTGCATTTTGGCACGGAAGACCTTTTGTCCGCCAGAATTCGCCGAGTCTCCGTTATGCACCTTCGATTTACGTCCATTTTGACCCTGTTGATCCTGCTCAGCACGCAGGCAAGCGGGTCTGAAATCACCGTTCTGTTGGAGAGTGGCCGTTCGCTCACCGGTGCGGTTTCGGCCAAGTCAGACGATTCTCAGCTCTGGCTGGCGACGGGCAATTCAGGAGTTCGGATCGTTCGTCCGATCGATTGGGATCGTATCCAGTCGGCCAGCGTGGATGGCGAAACAATTTCGTCGGATCAGTTGCGTCAGCAGCAAATTGATTTGGCCGAGCCCGAGATTCGCTTGCGCTCTGAAATCGTCGCACGGCCTGTTCGCCAGGTTTCTTACGAAGAAGAAGAGACGTACGTCCCCCGACTGTCGTCGCTTCGCGTGAGCGCCATGCTCGAGAATTGGGACTACGACATCGTCGCCGATGGGCTGCTGTTGACGATCGATGCCCGGGATCAATTTGGGCGTTCGATGGATCTCCAGGGGCAATACGACGCCGAACTGTACGCGTTCCGGCGTCACGATTTTTATACGGTACCGTCGCAGCGCGGCGTCGTTTCGACCCGTTTAGGTCGCTGGGGAGGCAAGCTCGAGTCGTCCGGCGGCACGGCTTCGGTCCGTCTGCGGTATCAGGGGCTCAACCCCGAGATTGATGATACGCTCAGCCCCAACGGGCTGGTGAAGGTGCGCATCATTGTGCCTGGTCAGGGGGTCTTCGAGCGCAAAGTGGACTGGGTCCGGATTCGTACCTATTCCCCCTATCGCGACTATCTAGAACTGAATCAGGGGTCGAATTTGCCGTATAACCGGCGTTAGCTAGGCTTTTGCATCGCCAAGCTATGCAAAATCAAAACGCCGCCGACCGATATCAGCGCCCAGCCGAGCCATTCTGGCGGATTGATCGTTCGCTTGTTGCCGGCCTGTTTTTCGGCGGCAGGCACAAAAGCGGGCGGAATCTCGCCGGCTTCGGCTTGTTGCTTGACGATCCGCTTGGCGATGAACGAGCTTGCTTCCGCTGTCAACGTGACAGAATCGATGACGCGAAATTGGATCCCGAGCGCAAGCACGATCAGGCCGATCATGAAGTATTGGTTGCGATTCAGTTCCATAGGGTGGCTCTCAGTCGTCGGGCACGTGAGCAGATGTGTCTATAAATATCGAGCTAGCGACCGGTGAATTTCAGCCGATTCTCTGGGGGCAGGGTTATTGCGAAGGTGACGATCGCAGGCATATTTCGGTCTGAATACGGCGTCCAGTTCGATCTTGGGGATGCGCGCTGGGGGAAAGTGGTTTAAATTGGCGCCCATTTGGCTAGTTAGGATGCAAATCTCGCGTCTACGTTAACGGCCAAGTTCTCCGCTACCCACTACTAGGTGGATTGACGCGAATCGGCTAACTTACCGGATTAAATTGCGGAACCTATCTGAAGCTATCTTTCATGAATTCTGACGCCGTGTCCTCGATCGAAAGCGAAGCGGAAAGCGACGCCCAGCGCGATGATCTGTGGTCCGCCAGCTTTCTTGGTTTGGTCGTTACCCAGATGCTGGGTGCGGTGAACGACAACATCTTTCGCTGGTTCGTCATCGGCATCGGCAAAGAGCAGGCCGCCACCAATATCGCTTCGGTCTTGATGGCCGGCACCGCTTGTTTTGTGCTGCCCTATATATTGTTCGCCGCGCATGCTGGTTATCTGGCGGACCGCTACAGCAAGCGAACGGTGATCGTGTGGTGCAAATGGGCCGAAGTCGCGATCATGGCGCTCGGAATCGTGTTTGTCTTGACCAATAGTTTCTGGTGGTTGTTGGCGACCGTCTTCTTGATGGGCGCGCAAAGCGCGCTGTACGGGCCAGCCAAGCTAGGCGCCGTTCCCGAGATGTTGAAGATGAAACATATCTCGGCCGCCAATGGGATCTTGGGACTTGGGACGGTCATCGCCGTCGCGGTCGGCACGTTTGTCGGCAATTCGCTCAGCGATTGGACCGATCAGGGCATGACCAACATCGGACTGGCGGCGGCGATATTGATCGGCACGGCGCTGGTTGGCGTAGGAGCGAGTTTGCTGATTCAACCGCTGCCGGTAGCGAATAGCAACTTGAAATTTCCTTGGAGTCCTGTCGCGGCGTTCAAAGAGACGATTCGCAACTTGCGCGTTCTGGGAGAGGATCGCGCCATCCTACGCGTTGCGCTGGGGACCGCGTTCTTCTGGTCGTTGGCGAGTCTCGCCCAGATGAATATCGATCAATTCGCCGGTGAGGGAGGGACGACGACGCAGCAGCAGGTCGGGCCGTTGTTGATCGCTCTGGTCGCTGGCGTCGCTGTCGGTTGCGTTTTGGCAGGATATTGGTCGCAAGGACATGTCGAACTCGGCATCTTGCCGCTTGGCGCCGCAGGCATGGCGCTCAGTTCGTTGGCTTTGTCCTTTGTGCATGGCGCGATCATCAATCCAGACGAGACGCTCAACGCGACCTATGGGATCACCTGCGCGCTGTTGTTCTCGTTGGGCGTTTTCGCCGGGTTGTTCGAGGTTCCGCTGGCGGCGTTCTTGCAACACAGGAGCGATCCGCGGAAGCGGGGCGTGGTGCTTGCCGCCAGCAACTTCCTCACGTTCAGCGGCTGCATGATCGTAGCGATCATGTTTATGGGAATGCGCTGGCAAATACGTGAAGGCTCGCTGCAAAATGTCGAAGCGGCCCAGTACGTAGGATCGCCAGAGTTTGAAAGCCAACTCGCGGCTCAGGTCTCGGCGCACCAGGCCGAGTGGGAAGCAGGAAAGGGAACGCGGATTACTCTCAAGCAGATCGACCGCTTCGCCGCTACGGATGACGAGCGCCGAAAATCGATCGCTGAATTGCTTTGGGTCGAACTTTCCCAGAGATTTAAAGTTCAAGATCTGGTCGATCGCAGCAATCAGCTCGCTCGATTTCCGGAAGACAAGCAATTGGCGGCGGCCGTGTTTCATCAGGCCTCCGGCTTGCCGCTCCTTTCGTCTCGTTTCATTTTCCTCTTTTGTGGAATCGCGACCGTGCCGGTGCTATGGTACATCTTGCGGCTTATCCCTCAGCCGACGATTCGCTTTTTCGTCTGGCTCGCCAGCGAAACTTGTTATCGCATTCGAGTCTATGACCGAGAAAATTTACCGGTCAACGGCGGCGCGTTGCTCGTTTCGAATCACGTCACTTTTTTAGACGGAATCTTGCTGCTGCTGACCAGCAGTCGCCCTGTCCGCATGTTTGTTTGGGCGGGGAACTTTCAGAGCAAGTGGGCCCGCGAGTTCGCCGAATGGCATGGCGCGATTATGATCGACAACGGCCCGAAGGGAATCTTAAAAGCCTTGCGTGTTGGGAACGCCGCGATCAAGAATGGCGAACTCGTTTGCATCTTCGCCGAAGGGGGCATCACGCGCAGCGGTCAGGTGCAAGGTTTCAAACGTGGCCTCATGAAGTTGGTGCAAGGAACCGATGCGCCTGTCGTTCCCGTTTTTCTTGACGAGCTGTGGGGAAGCATTTTCAGCTTCTCTGGCGGCAAGTTCTTTTGGAAGCGTCCGCAAGGTTGGCGGACGCCGATTTCGATTCATTTTGGCAAACCGATAGAGGCGCCCTACGACGTGTTTAAAATTCGCCAGGCGGTTCAGCGACTTGGTTCTCATGCGTTTGCTGCGCGGCATGACCGGGTTGTTCCTCCAGTTCAGTCGTTTATCAAAGCCTGCAAGAAGCGGCTCTTCACTCGCAAGGTCGCCGATTCGACCGGTGTTGATCTGACCGGCGGCAAACTGCTGGCCGGCGCGATGGTCATGCGGCGTTTGCTCAATCGTCATGTTTTGGCCGATCGCCAAGCAGAGCCGATGGTCGGCATTTTGTTGCCGCCCACCGGCGCCGATGTGGTTGTGAACGCCGCGCTGGCGCTCGATCGTCGGACGACGGTCAATTTGAATTACACCGTCGGCAACGACGTTTTGAATTCCTGCATTCGTCAGGCAGGCGTTAAGCATGTGCTGACCAGCCGCAAGTTCATGGAGAAGTTTGACTACAAGCTGGACGCCGAAATTGTCTTGCTGGAAGATCTGAAGACGAAGCCGACGACCCTCGATAAAGTCGCCTGCGGCGCAGCTGCGTTTTTAACGCCTAGTCGAGTGTTGAATTGGCAATTGGGCCTGAACCAAATCGAACCGGAAGATCTGGTGACGGTCATCTTTACTTCGGGCTCGACCGGTGAGCCGAAGGGGGTGATGCTGACGCAGGCGAATATCGCGTCGAACGTACAAGCTGTCGATCAGATGGGGCATCTGCATAGCAAAGATATGATGATCGGCATTTTGCCGTTCTTCCATTCGTTCGGCTATACGCTGACGATGTGGCCGGTGCTGGCGCTCGACATAGCCGGCGCGTTCCACTTTAGCCCGCTGGACGCCAAGCAGATCGGTCAGTTGACCCATAAATACGCCGGAACGTTGATGTTTTCAACGCCGACTTTTTTGCGTGGCTTTTTGCGACGCGTCGATCCTGATTTGTTCCGCTCGCTGGAAGTAGTCATCGCCGGGGCCGAGAAATTGCCCCATGACCTGTGCGACGAGTTTGAGCAGCGCTTCGGCGTTCGCCCGGTCGAAGGCTATGGAGCGACTGAATGTTCGCCGCTCGTCTCGTGCAATATTCCTCCCAGTCGCTCGTTTGACAATTTTCAGCCCGATCGTAAAGAAGGGACCGTCGGTCGACCGATTCCGAACGTCTCGGCGCGGATTGTCGATCTCGACTCCCAGGAAGAGCTTGCATCCGATCAGCAGGGGATGCTCCAGATTCTGGGGCCGAACGTCATGCTGGGCTACCTTCACTTGCCCGAGAAAACAGCCGAGGTGATCCAAGACGACTGGTACACCACCGGCGACATGGCGGTGATCGACCAAGATGGTTTCATTTGCATCACCGGGCGGATTAGCCGTTTCTCAAAGATCGCCGGCGAGATGGTGCCCCACATTCAGATTGAAGATGCCTTGAATACGATGCTGGGCCCCACCGAAGATGAAAAACCGCGGCTCGCCGTTTCGGCCGCTCCTTGCGCCAGAAAGGGAGAGCGGCTCATCGTTCTCTACACAGAGATCGACAAGTCGCCAGAGCAACTGCGCGAAGCGTTGGTCGCCCGCGGCTTGCCCAATATCTTCATTCCGGGTCAAGACGCTTTTTATCAGGTGCCGGAACTGCCTCTGCTCGGAACCGGCAAGCTCGACTTGAAAGCGATTAAAGAGATGGCGCTGTCGCAAGCTTCCGCACACGCGGATCGTTCTTAACGCGATCCTGGGCTCCACAAATAGTCGCCTTTCGCTCCGGCGAAAGTAGCGTCAGCTCTGACGTTGCTTCGAAGAGTCGCTGCTTTGGCTGGCGCTTCCTCGGCAAGCGCCCCGTTGTGCAAACGCTATTTTCGCAGAGCGAAAGGCGACGATACAGTCCACAGGAAGCAATTCCACGTCAGGAAGGCGATCATGGTCTTGGAATCAAGGATTGCAAAAGTCTTTGTGCTTCCTTGTATCCGGTAAAGACTTTGCAGTGATGGCGACGGATTACCTGGCTCCCGCGACAGGCTTGGGGGAGCGATTGGATATCGATTTATGTTCAATCCATGGGTTAACTGCGAATTGGTTGTAACCGATTCGCGGTGAAGATCGCCGTGCGAGGCGCGACTTCGATTGGTCGGTCGAATAGACGACCGGACACTCTCTACACATTTGTCCTGTCCACTTCTCTACCGTCGTATTAACGACGTAGATCGGCGGTTCGCTTGCGCGGAAAGGGGCCGGCGATCTCGACCGGGGCGATTGTTTGTTCTTGCGGGGATTCGGCAGAGAGAGGGCGAATGCCGTTGTCTTGTTGGGCGACAAAAGGCCGCGGAGAGCCTTCGCTGGGAGACGAAGTATTCGCCTGAGGTGAAAGTTGCTGCTGAGCGGCCAAGCTGCGCTCGTAGACGCGGTTAGTCGCTTGGACAAACTGCGCGCGAAGCGCCGGATCGATTTCGGTCAATTTTTGCGACAGATTTTGGATGCCGGCGATGTTGTCTTCTGAGCTCTTCGAGATCTTGCCGAGAAACGCCGTCGTCTCGGCGAAGTTGGCGTCCGCCGTTTTACCAATCAGCGGGTGCAACGTGCGGGCCAGCAGGTCGGCCCCTTTATGCTCGAATTTGACGAACACGTCCAGTTGGTTCGAGACGAAGGTTTTGTTGAGTTCGTTCGGAGCATATCCGGTCTTTAACACGAGCACGCATTTCGCGTCGACTTTGCCAGGCGCCAGCGGGCCTTCGTAGTAGCCGTCGGCGACCATGATATGCGTATCGCGATTGCCGTAGACCAGTTCGACGTCGCTAACGGTTCCGGCGCCATCTTTGGCGTGAAATGAAAACTGCCCGGTTCGCTCGACTGCGACATTCGTAATTCCCATCAAACGCCAAATATTGACGATGATTTCCGGATATCGAACCATTAACAAGTAGAGATCGGGATCGCAATCGATTACTTGTACCGGCAAACGGCGGAAGATGCTCGGATTGGTCACCACTTGGCGAATGTCGTCGCCTGCCTGAACGGTCAGCTTACCAAACGGGATCTCGCGAATCGCGGCGTCCCGGTCCCCTCGATTAAAGGCGACCGTTTCGTTCGGATAGCTGCCTGATTCTTGCGCCAAAGCCGCACTCGCAAAACCGATCATCACGGCCATCGCCGTGCACCAGCGTGCCGCACGTACATGTCTTTGGTTCGCGATGCAAAATGCATCTCGGACTCTGCGCGTCATACGTCCCCCGGAAGCAGGTCGACCTCGCCGACTGTTAAGCTGTTTCGATCCTGATGGTAATTCGGTTCAGGGAGGGGGGAATCCTCAGTCAAACTCTCCCCTACGAACGATTCCGGTTCGAATGCTAGCAATGCCGGCAATGAATCGCCCTTGTCGCCAGCGGCGGCCTCGATATCATCATCGCTCTCATACGCCACAGTTAGGCCGGTTAATGTATCGAGTTTTATCAAGCTGGAAGGGGCTCGCCTCGCTGTTGATTGCAGCGATTGGAATAGTTTGCGCGGTTCTCTTTATCTGCGATGTCTATCTCCAGTCGTATAGTGCAGCGCAGCTAGCGCAAGCTCCGGACGGAGAAGTTGAATTCTATTTGCGCCGTCAGTTGCAAGTTTCGAATCATCCGGAACAAGACTTGGTCCATGCTCTGAACAGCAATCGCGCTTCCTTGGCGCTGGCGGCTACCAATGTACTGAAACAAAAGAGAAGTCGATGGCGCAATCAAGCGGCGCTTCGCTATCAACAAGAAATGATAGATATCGCCGTAGAACTAGAAGCACGCTGGGACCAGCTTGCCCCAACTGCACGTCTAGCGGCCGTCAGCATGGCCGAGGATGTCGCTAATTGGAATCTTGGACTCGAACCTGACCAGACGCGGCGATTTAATGAGGCGATTGACCAGATACTTCGACGATCCGCTGCGGCGACGCCAATGATAGAGCCGCGTCCTTTGGTGTCGGCGCTCGCGATGTTTTCGCCGGACAAGCAGAAGGACTTACCGCTCGAATATCAGCCGCCTGAAAAGGTCGCCACCGCGCCAGGAGGTTACCTGCCGGTAGCCCCGGTTAATCCAGGCGTGAAAGTGGCCGACAAAATTCGGCCGCCGAGCGGATTTCCTTCCGCCGCCGCGCTGACCAGTAAGCCGATTGATCCACAAGGCGGCCGAGAACCAACCGGGTTTGCCGGAGCCTTGGGGATGACGCCTGGATTGCTGCCAGAATCGGCGCGGCCTAGTCCGCCGATGGATCTCAAAAAACTAGCCGATATCGATGTCATGCACTGGTTACACGATACGCGGCCGGAGATTGTCGAACTGGCCGAAGAAGAACTGTTGAGTCGGCGGTTTCAGCCGTTTGAGTTGCAGTTGGCGCGACGATTGACAAGTCCGCGAGTCGAAGAGCGACTACGACTCGCGAAAGAATTATCGGTCGAAACGACGTTAGATCGACAGACTTGGCTGATTGAGTTGGCGCATGATGTTGATGCGGATGTCCGCATCATCGCCCAAAAGCAATTGATGCAAATGCGCGTTAGCGATCGCGATGCGTCTTATGACGCACCGCGATAGATAGACGCTTAGCTCAACTTGGCGAGCTTTTCGAGCGCTTCTTTGGCGCGGGCGATGCTGCCGATTTGTTCCACAAACTCTTTCGTCTTCAGCAGATCGTCGACGGTCAGAGCGCCGGTCTTGGTCGCGCCGCTTTTCCGTTTATCCATCGAAAGAATGGTGCTGACATACTGCGGCGTGACGCCAGGCATCTGTTTTTTCAGCGCATCAGAAATGGCGGAAGGTCCGGCCGACGGGTTTTCTGCTTTGTACTTGCGAATTGCATTTGCTTTGTTGCCTTTGCTGGCGGCGGCTTTTTTCGCCATAAAAGAGTGGCTCCGATTCGTGTTGCGTCTAACGCGGGGGGTAAATATGAGCTCGACAATCGACAGCAGTCGATGCAAGCTAACAAGGTAATACGACCTTATACGTTTCGTTCTAACTTTGCATATTATGAATAAAGTGCAAGCAGCTATCTACCGCCCCTCGGAAGATGTCCTCGCCCCCTCAAATAGATGTACGACGAAATTCGTCAAGAAAATTTACAGGTGAACTATCTTGGCGATAGACATAGGCGATGGCTGATGCGATTTATCGATTGGCGCATAAAAAAACGGCTGTCGAGCGTCGATCAGCCGTAGTGGGGATGACAGGAATCGAACCTGCACTCCGTTAGGAACTAGAACCTAAATCTAGCGCGTCTGCCAATTTCGCCACATCCCCATATTTCAGTCATCGGTAGAGTGTCGACATTTTGCCGAGGGAAGCTCTGAATTCTAGCATTCTCGCAGTGGGGCACAACTCCGCCCCATGGCTCAACTCCCCTATATTCCATGGGGCGCAAAGTCGACAATGGCCCCGTGGATGGCAAAGCTGCCGAGCAAGTTTGTAGAATAGGAGCAAGGAAATAGCATGAGTTCGCGGGCGAAAAGTAAGATCGAGGCCGTTGTTTTTGACATGGACGGCCTCATGTTTAACACCGAACTCTTATATCCTCAGGTCTCCTACGAATTGCTGAGGCGGCGCGGGCATGAGTTAACGCAAGAGCTTACCAACGCGATGATGGGGCGCCCCGCGCGGGACGCCTTTCGCATCATGATCGAATGGCATGAGTTGGACGCTACGCCGGAAATTCTGGCTGACGAGTCGGATGCAATCTTCGAGGTGATCTTGGACGAGCATCTAGCGCCGATGCCGGGGCTGTTAGCGCTATTGAACGCGTTAGAGCAAGCGGAAGTTCCCAAGGGGGTTGCGACCAGTTCTGGGCGGCCGATGGCGGAGAAAATTTTGGGCACGTTCGAGATTTTGCCGCGGCTCCGATTTTTGCTGTGCGGGACCGATGTCGAGAATGGCAAACCAAACCCAGAAATCTATTTGCTAGCGGCGGAGAAGATGGGGGTTGCGCCGGAGCGAATGTTGGTGCTCGAAGATAGTCACACCGGCAGTCGCGCAGCGATCGCCGCCGGTGCGTTTGTTGTCGCGACTCCAGGCGATCATAGTCGGCATCATGATTTTTCCGGCGCCCAATTTGTCGCCAACACGCTGGAAGATACACGAATCTACGAAGTGCTAGGACTGCCACGCGAAATCTAGGCAATTTGTCACTCTTGACCCTATTTTGGCGAGACTGCTACACTAACCGCGGGGAACGACGGTTTCAATTTATTCACCGGCAACAACTACAAGGATGCCGAAATGCTGAAGAATCTTGCTATTCTGCAGATCGATACCGTCGACCAAGACAGCGTCAGCGCTGCAGGACTCGACGCCGGGAAACGAAGTCGAATTGTTCCCTCTCGGTTAGCTCAACGTTTCATTGCCGGCAAACCGCTGGTCGAATGGATCATTCGCCGCGTCGGCGAGGCGCATGTCGACGGCGTGATGGTGGTCCTATCTGACGATGCGGATACGGGCGCATTGCTGCCGCTAATCCCGAGCGATACGCCGGTTTATATTAGCCGCAAGCATGATTCGCTCGGTCGTTTCGCCGATGCAGTCCGCGAATATCAGCCGCGCGGCGTTGTTCGCATTCCGATCGAAACCCCCTTTGTCGATCCGGCGCTGATTGATCGTTTGCTGACCACCGCCGCGATGTTTGAGAAATGTGATTATGTCGGCTATCGTCACCTAGACGGATGTGCCGCTGTCGCTTCTCCGCTAGGACTGTTCGCGGAATGGTATCGCGCCAAAGCGATTCTGAAAGCGGATGAAATTGTCACCGATTCGTCCGAACGAGCCGACATTAGCCGATCGATATCGACTCGACCCGATTGGTTCCCGCAGCATCTGTTGCCGGTTCCGAGCGAGTTGGAATGTGCCGACGTCCGCTTGTCGGTCGTTGATGAAGAGGACTGGGATCACTCGCTGACGATTGTCGATGCGATGCGTTCACACGATCTCGAATGGCAGGATGTCGTTCGATTCATTCGTGAAACGCCTCATCTGCGGCAGCGAATGGAGACGATGAATCAAGTCGGATAAACTTTGTCAGCGCCGATTCAAGCGGCCTCGCAAAGTTGCCCCGCAGATCTTCGCCTGGTTCGGGTAGGCCGGCGAATTTTCAAACGCAGCGAATGGAGTCGCTCGCGATGGAAGATGCAGAAGGGTTCGCCGGCGAAACGATCGTTTCGGCTGGTTCCGGCTTAACGAGTCGGTTAACGATCGTCATCGATCCAAAAAATACGCTGTTTGACGCAACCGTCGGACAGCGTTGGCTTTTTCAATTGGTCGGAGGTCGGCGCGAGGAAGCCGATTTCGCCGCGTTCTTTGACCAGTGGACCGTACAAAATTTGCCCGCGATTTGGCGCGGTGAGCGTCCTTACTGGGACGCGATGAAAGAGTATCTGTGCGCTAAGGGACTCTCCAACGGGCATGTCGACGAACTGTGGCGCGCTGCATCGCGCAAGTTCCCCGAACTGGAGTCTGGCGGAAAGCCGTCGCCTGACATCTTGCAGATCTTGGATCGCGTTCGCCAATACGGGGTTCAATTGATAGCGCTGTGGGAAACGACGCAAACGGTCGATTCTCGTTGCCGTGAGCATGCTTGGACCAAAGCGTTTGACCAAGTCGTCACCACGTGGGAACTAGGTTGCGACGGCGGAGACGCACTCGCGTATCAACGACTTCGCGCACAGATTGGGGACTCGGTCTGCGTTCTGCAAAGTGCGGACGCGCGCGTACTGAAGGCCGCAGCCAAAGCAGGCTGGTCAACGCTAGCAATCGGCCGTCACGCGCCGATCCCGGCTTCGGTGATGCTATCGAACTGGGCCGATTTGATCCCTTGGGCGGCGCTGCGGGGTAATCGCCAAGCGGCGTAGGGGGGGCGACGCACCGTTTATTCCGAGAAATCGGTACAACCGGAATAAGTTCTCTAATTTCCACAATCGGAAACTGCCGATCGAATTGGTAAGGGCGCCTTGCGATTGCGTCCTGTTCGCCAGTTTTGATTCGTGGAAGTAACGCAATGAAAAAATTGCTCGCCATCCTGATGGCCGCGTCATCGATTAGCGCCGGATTTGGGTGCACGATGTGCGCTCATCCCAACGACTATTGCTACGCTGTCTACGACGAATCCCACGCCTACGGACATCGAGCCGGCTCGGCGTTCAGCCCTGTCTCGTACAGCAGCAGCAGTGAAACGACCACAGTGCTCGAAACGGTCGATTCTGAGCTGATGATCGACGACGAGTATTATGAAGTGGGAAGTTCGCTTCCTTAAGCGGGCAGTGCAGCATTTTATTCTTCCCAAAGTGGGGCCCATGCGTTAGTCTCGTAGGTTCGCAACCGCCGCAAATCTTTGCGCGTGGTGGTCACCTCTTGAAACGCGCCTTCTGAAGTTAGCCCCCGCTTGAGTACCTCGCCTGCTGATTCCTCTTCACAATTGGAAGAGGACTTGCTCCGTATTGAAACGCCCCCCACTTCCTATGTCGCTATCTTGCGGCGGATTGGGCCGGGTCTGATCGTGGCTGGATCGATCGTTGGATCTGGCGAGTTGATCGCAACCACCAAGGCAGGCGCCGAAGCCGGATTCTGGCTGCTCTGGCTGATCATGATCGGCTGCGTGATCAAAGTCTTTGTGCAGGTAGAGTTTGGCCGCTACACCATCTTTAGCGGCAACACCGCGCTGTACGGCATGAACGAAGTCCCGGGGCCGGCGATCTCGTACCGGTTGGTGACGCCGGCACGGGTCAACTGGTTGATGATCTATTGGTTTGTCATGACCGCCGCGAGCATCGCTCAGTTGGGCGGCATTGTCGGCGGCGTCGGCCAAGCGTTGCAAATGGGACTTCCACTGACCGAAAAGGGACGGTACTACAACGAATTTGGCGATCTGCAAACGCGGATTCGCGTTACCGAAACCTTGATCACGCGGGCCGCAGATCGCGACGACCCAGAAGAAGAAGCGGGTCAGCAGACGATTCTGGCTCAGTTGGAAGGAGATCTGGACGAGCAAGGCGCCCACTATCTCGCGCTGCGTCGTTCGATTCAATCCGCCAATAAAGAGTTGCTGAACTATAAGCCAGATAGCGCCGAAGCCGCGACATTGCTGACGGAATTGACCAAGAGCAAAGACGAACTGAAAGCGATTCAAAAAAACGTCGAACCGATCGACGACGAAATCTGGGCGGCTGTCTTGGGCGGTGTGACCGCAATTCTGTTGCTGGTCGGACGCTACCGCTTTATTGAAACGATTTCGACCGTGCTGGTCGCATCTTTTACGCTGGTGACGGTTGGCAATCTGCTGGCGCTGCAACTCAATCCCGATTGGGCGGTGACTCCGCAAGAGTTCCTGCGGGGGCTTAGTTTCCGCTTTACGCCGGCCAACGAAGCGATCGGCGTCTCGCCGCTCATGACCGCGCTGGCGACGTTTGGCATTATCGGCGTCGGCGCGACGGAGTTGATCGCTTATCCCTACTGGTGCCTTGAAAAAGGATACGCAAGATTTGTCGGGCCGCGCGATGATTCGCCCGAGTGGGGACAGCGCGCCGCTGGCTGGATGCGGGTCATGTGCTGCGACGCATGGTGTTCGATGATCGTCTATACGTTCGCGACCATCGCGTTCTATTTGCTGGGCGCCGCGATCTTGGGGCGGATTAAATTGATTCCGGAAAGCTCGGAGATGATCCGCTCGCTGAGCGTGATGTATGAACCGGTTTTCGGCGCCTATGCGCCTCCCCTCTTTTTGTTCGGCGCGTTTGCGGTGCTCTACTCAACGTTCTTCGTAGCGAACGCATGTCATGCTCGCGTCAACGCCGATGGCCTGCAGATCTTTGGCCTGCTCGGACAAGGGGACGCGACCTATCGCGGCGGAGTCAAGTTTTTGTGCGGCTTTTTCCCGCTGCTGTGCGTGGTGATTTACATCGTCTATCCCCACCCGACTATTTTGGTGATCTTCAGCGGCATGATGCAGGCGATCATGTTGCCGATGCTGTCGGCGGCGGCGCTTTACTTCCGCTACTACCGCTGTGATAAACGGATTGCGCCCGGAGTTGCGTGGGATGTTTGCCTCTGGCTCTCGGCGATTGGCATGTTGGTCGCCGGCGGATATCTGGCTTACGCCAAAGCGCCGGAACTGGTCCGTAGCCTGATGGGGTTGTGGCAATAGTCTAACTTGCTCCCCGATAATCGTTATAACCGGAGAATCGCGAGAATCGCCGGGCGATGCGCCGCCAGAGTTCTATATTTCAGCGGACTGATAACTTCCTTCGGATTCTCGCTGATGGACGGCCCGCTTTCTTCGCATGCTGCTGACAACCTGACCGGCGCCTATTCGAGCGCCGTGCCGCCGGCGACTACTGCGCACGCAGCCGAAGTTCGCACGGTGAAAGTGCTGCATCTGATCAACGGAGAGCACTATTCCGGCGCCGAGCGCGTGCAGGACTTGCTGGGACTTCGCCTGCCGGAGTTTGGCTATCATGCCGATTTTGCTTGCGTCAAACCGGGCAAGTTCCTCACGTCGCGACAGGCCGAAGCAAGCCAGGTCTTTGATCTGGCGATGCGACATCGTTTTGATCTCTGGCGGGCTCGTGACGTTGCGCGACTCATTCGCGACGAAGGGTACGAGATTGTCCATGCCCACACGCCGCGAACGGCGTTATTGGCCATGTTGGCCGTCCGCTCAAGCGAAACGAAGTTCGTCTACCACGTGCATAGTCCCACTTCGCGCGACTCGACGCGCCGCTTCAACAACTGGGTGAATCAGCAAGTTGAATCGATGGCGATGGCCAGGGCAGATCGCCTGATCACGGTTTCTCACAGTTTGAGCCGACACATGGCGCAACTGAAAGTCGCCGCCAACAAAGTTCGCGTGGTTCACAACGGCGTGCCGCCGCTCGCCGAAGTTCCCCTACACGAGATTCCCGCTGGCGCTTGGACGTTGGGCTGCGTCGCGCTTTATCGCCCGCGCAAGGGAATCGAAGTCTTGTTGCAAGCGCTGGCCAATCTGCGCAGCCAAGGATATGCGGTCCGTTTGCGTGCGGTAGGTCCTTTCGAGACGCTCGAGTATGAAAGTGAGATCCGGCGACTGGTCGACCAATTAAAACTCCAAGATGCGATCGATTGGGTTGGCTTCACTCAAGAGGTCAATCGCGAGCTCTTCGAGATGGACCTGTTTGTGTTGCCGAGCCTGTTCGGCGAAGGGTTGCCGATGGTCGTGCTCGAAGCGATGGCGGCCGGCGTGCCGGTGATCGCTTCCGACGTTGAAGGCGTTTGCGAGGCGATCCAGCCGGAAGTCGACGGTTTGCTCGCCGTGCCAGGCGACGCAGACGATCTGACAAAAAAAATCTTGGCGGTCGTTTCCGGAGAAATCAACTGGTCGGCGCTTCGCCAAGCGGCGATCCAGCGACAATACGACTCTTTTTCCGACCGCAGCATGGCCGCCGGAACCGCCGCTGTCTACGACGAATTAGTCCGCTAATAGTCGGAACGAAAAAGGGGGCCAGACCCCAGTTTTGCTGCAAAATTGGGGTCTGGCCCCCTTTTTCGTTCGTCCAAATTTCTTCTCGCGCGTGACCAGACGTGTCACTTGCTGGCGCTACGCTCGACCACTTGGGAAAAGCACCCGCGGCTTTTCCCTCTCGCCCGGCGCGGGTATCTTGAGCGTTTTCAGAGCAAAGGCGAGCCATGTCAGGACGACCAACCGACTTAGCGCGATATTTTCTTGGCTGGGATCGCCCTGCGCTGATTTCGGCGGCCGATCATCTGATTTCGCGGGCGCATCGCGATGGGCCTTTGCTCGATCTAAGTCAGTACGCGTTGATTCTGCCTGGGGCCCAAGCGGGACGTCGCCTGCGCGATCTGTTGGTAGAGCGGGCCGAAGCTCAGGAGGCTTCGCTTGTTCCCCCCATGCTTTGCGGCGTAGGGCAAACGCCGGAGCTTCTGTACGAACAAAAGCGTCCCTTCGCCAGTCAGTTGACGCAACAGTTGGCGTGGGCCGAAACGTTGCGGCTGTTCGCGACGCAGCAACTGAAACATCTCATTCCCTTTCCGCCGGCGACCGACGATCTGCCGCAATGGCGCGAGTATGGCGAAATCATTCGCAAAACGCATCGCGAGCTGGCGAGTGAAAAGCTCGACTTCGCCGGTGTCGCCGAGCGCGCTAAAGAGATTCCGGGATTCGCCGAGCTCGAGCGTTGGCGAACGCTCGCGCAGCTGCAGCAAGATTATCTGGCGCGACTGGATCGGGTCGGCGTCTGGGACAAAGAGACGGCTCGACTGTTTGCGCTGCAATACGACGAATGTCGTTGTGATCGGAAGCTCGTGCTAATCGGCGCCGTCGACTTGAATCAAACGTTGCGGTCGATGCTCGATCAGGCGGCTTCGCACGGCGCCGAGATTTCGGCCCTGATCGCCGCTCCAGAAGAGTTGGCGGATTCGTTTGACGCGCATGGTTGCCTGCGATCGGAAGCCTGGTCAGATCGCCGCGCAGTGGTTGATCCCAGTCGCGTCTATCTGGTCGAAGGTCCCGCTGATCAGTCCGAGCAAGCGGTCGCGTGTCTGGCGAACTTCGCCGGACGCTACGCGCCGGAAGAAGTGATGATCGGCGTACCGGACGAGGCGCTGGTCCCTGAATTAAAACAACGCCTGGCCGCGCATCAGCTCGACAGCCGCTTTGGTCCCGGCACGGCGGTCGTTGATGCGCTTCCCTGCCGTTTGTTGCGAACATTCTCCGATTATTTGCGACGCCGCAGTTTCGCCACCTTGGCCGAAGCGCTGCGTCATCCGGACGTTTGGCGATTGATCGAAGCTGATCGCGACCCGCTCGAAACGCTGGACATGTTCTTCGGTGAGCACCTGCGTGATGCGCTCGATGCGACCGAGTTAGAAGGGGAGACGATCGCCGATTTGATGACGCAGATGGATCGCATCGCGATGCCGTTGACGCAACCGATATGTCCCTTGGTCGATTGGCGGCAGCCGATTAACGAGCTATTGCAGTCGATCTATGGCCAGCGCGAGCTGACGCCGGGGAGCGATGATTACCGCTCGATCTATTTACCGATCGAAGCGATTCAAAATGCGCTCGCGACCTGGGAAGAAATTCCCGATACATTGCAACCGCTGCTGTCGGCCAGTGAAGCGATCGATATTCTGCTACGTTTGCTTCGCGCTGATTTGATTCCGGAAGAGCCGCGTGATGGCGTAATCGAACTGCTTGGTTGGCTCGAATTGCCGCTCGGAGACGCGCCGGCGCTGATCTTGACCAGTTTCAATGATGGTCTGACGCCGAGTTCCGCCAACGGTGATCTCTTCTTGCCCAATTCGCTGCGGGAACGACTGGGGATCGAAGATAATTCGCGGCGTTTGGCGCGTGACGCCTATGCCTTCGAATTGTTGATGAACAGCCGCCGCGATCTCGATGTGATCGTCGCCAAGCGAACTTCCGCAGGCGATCCCTTAGCGCCTAGTCGCTTACTATTTGGTTGCGATGACACGGCGCTGCCGGTTGCGGTCGAGCGGATGTTTGGCGCCCCCGAGGCGATCCACAACCGGGCGGTCGAATTCCAGTCAGGCGAGACCGAACTGTTGGGGCAAGCGATCGGAATCCCGCTGCCTGCGCCGGGGCCTTATCCCGTCGACAAGATTACGGCCAGCGATATTCGCCGCTATTTGTATTGTCCCTATCGTTACTATCTCGAAAAAATCTTGCGGCTGCGATCGTATTCGGACAGTGCTCGCGAGTTGGACGCCGCCCAGTTTGGCAATCTGGCGCATGATTCGCTCGAAGCGTTTGGAAGAAGCGAGCTTCGCAACTCCGTCGACGAGGGGGCCATCCGCGAATTCTTGCAGCAGGCGCTCAGCGAACTGGTGCGCGAGAAATTTGGAGCGCGCGTCTTGCCGGCGGTACGAATCCAAGTTGAACAACTGCGGCTGCGTTTGCAATGGTTTGCGACAACTCAGGCACGCCGCGCCGGTGAGGGCTGGAAGATCGTGCGAACCGAAACCGACAACGCCCAGCATGAGCCGCTTCTAATCGTCGACGATGTTCCGGTTCGTTTAAAGGGCCGCATCGACCGGATCGATCATCACCCCGACACCAACAGTTGGGCGGTCGTCGATTACAAAACGTCTGACACCGCGAAGAAGCCGGAGACCGATCACCACAAAGGCAAATTTGAAGAGCGTGAGTGGTTCAACGTGCAGTTGCCTTTCTATCGGATGATTGCCCGCGAGTTGGGGATCGGTCCGCATGTCGAGGTCGGTTACTTTACGCTGCCAGCGAAACGCGAAGATGTAAAGTATCGCGCCGCCGGATGGGAAGACGCCGATTTTGATCAGGCCGAAGAGGTGATTGTGGATGTCGTACGAAAGATCCGCCGCGGCGAGTTCTGGCCGCCGGCCGATATTCGCGGGCAAAACGACGACTATTCCCGAATTTGCCAGGACGGCGTGTTAGGACGTTGGTCTCCGCCTGCCGAGTTGTTGGCCGCCGCGGAGGAGATCACCCGATGAGACCATTCCAGCATCGCTTGATTCGCGCCTCGGCCGGATCGGGAAAAACGTTTCAACTTTCCAATCGCTTTCTCGGCGTATTGGCCTCCGGCGACGCTCCGGCTGAAATCTTAGCGACCACCTTTACGCGCAAAGCGGCCGGCGAAATCCTGGATCGCATTATGATTCGTTTGGCCGAAGCGGCCCGCGATCCGCAAAAACTGGTCGAGTTGAACAGCTTCATCGAAGCGGCGCCGGTCACTCCAGCCGCGTGCGTTGCGACCTTGCGTGAACTGACGCGGCAACTGCATCGCCTGCGCGTGCAAACGCTCGACAGCTTTTTCATTCAGGTCGCCCAGTGTTTCAGTTTTGAAATGGGCTTTCCGCCGGGGTGGTCGATCGCCGATGAAGTGGATGACTCGGAACTGCGAATCAATGCGATCGAAGAACTGCTGCGCGAGAACGAAGCGGCGCTGGTCCTGGAGATCGTCCACTTGATGAGCAAAGGTGAGACGACCCGCGGCGTCAGTCAGTTGATGTTGGACGCGGCCAGCCAATTCTACGGCCTCTTTCAGGAAACCCCGGCCGCCGTTTGGACGGCGCTGAAGCCCCGCAAGCCGCCGCAAGAACAAGAGATCGCCGCGGCGAAAAAGTTGCTGCTTGAAGCGCCGCTCGACAAGCGGATGACGAAGGCCCGCAATGAAGATCTGGCCCGCTTTGATGAAGGCGACTTCGGCGGGTTTCTGGAAAAAGGATTGGCGAAAAAGGTCATCGACGATGACCTCTCGTACTACCGCGCCGAGATCCCGGCCGATGTCGCTCGCGCCTATCAAACTTTGATATCCGCCGCCGCTTGTGAGCCATACAATTTGCTGGTCCGTCAGACCGAAGGCGCCTTTCAACTGCTCGACCGATTTGACGCGATCTATCGCCGGCTGAAGTTCCAGTCGCAGGCCTACCGTTTTGACGACGTCACCCGCTTTCTCTCGCGACAAGCCGACGCCAATTCGCCCACCCATGTCGCTTATCGACTGGATGGCCATATCAACCATTTGCTGCTGGATGAGTTTCAAGATACGTCGCCAGCCCAATGGAGCGTGTTGCGCCCCGTTGCGCGGCGCGTGACTGCGCAGCCGCTAGGCAGCTTCTTTTGCGTTGGTGACGTGAAGCAGGCGATCTATGGTTGGCGTGGCGGCGTGGCCGAGATTTTTGAGGAAGTGGTCGCGGAACTGGGTGAGCTGGACGAAGCCGAACTTGCTGTCAGTTTTCGCTCGTCACCGGTGGTGATCGACTTTGTGAATCTGGTCGCGCGGAATCTGCATCGGCATCCGTCGCTCGATCGGTTTGAAGACGGAGTCAAACGTTGGCAGACGATGTTCGCCGATCACTCGACCGCCAAAACCAGTTTGCCGGGCTATGTCAGCGTCGAAACCGCGCGGTACGATGAAGACGGCGACCCATCCGACGAGATGCTGTTTGTCGCGGCCGCCGAGCGCGTTTGCCGCAGTTTAGAAGATTCGCCGGGGAGCGAAGTCGGCGTCTTGGTCCGTACGAACTCCGCCGTCCGGAAGATGATCTTTGAACTTCGCCAGCGCGGCGTAACCGCCAGCGAAGAAGGAGGGGGGACGCTGACCGATTCGGCGTCGGTTCAATTGATGATGTCGCTGCTGCAATGGATCGATCATCCGGCCGATACGGTCGCCCGGTTCCATGTGCAGAACAGCCCTTTGGCGCCCATTATCGGACTGACGCCGCACATTGGGTCACAAAAGGGATCGGAACTAGCGCAGACGCTGCGGAGTGATCTGCTGGTTTTGGGCTATGGTGCGATGCTCCGCCGCTGGTCGCAGGTGCTGGTCGAAATCGGCAATTCACGCGAGCGCCGGCGCATCGAACAGTTGGTTCGAATGGCGCATGCCTATCAGCCGAAAGCGACGCTGCGGACGAGCGATTTTGTGGAGTTTGTCGAGACGCAGCGCGTCGCCGATCCTCAGGCGTCGGCTGTACGCGTGATGACGATCCATCAAGCGAAGGGGCTGCAGTTTGATGTGGTGGTGCTGTTGGATTTAGATCATGAATTCCCCGGTCGTTCGCCTAATTTTGTCATCGAGCGGGCGGCGCCGCTCGCGCCGGTCACCGGGATTGTTCGCTACGCCAACAAAGATGTGCAAAAGGTGTTGCCTCCCCGCTTGCAACAGATGTTTACCAGCGCCAGTTCGCAGCAAGCGGTCGAAGAGCTGTGCGTCTTGTATGTGGCGATTACTCGCGCGGTGCATGCGATGCATGTGATGATCAAGCCTCCCTCGGCCCGTGAAAAGAAGACGCCGCGCACGATGGCTGGGCTATTGACCGAAGCATTGGAGGTCAAGCGTCAACCGCAAGGCAATGACGTTGTGTTCGCGATGGGGGACGCTGCGTGGTTCGCCCATCTTTCAGCGGCCGATACTCCACGCTTGCATCGCATGCCTGCGGTAGCGCGGCGTTTGCCAATCGCGATGGCTCCGGCGAAGGCGCAGCGCGGCGAGACCCTCTCTCCGTCGAAGATGGAAGGGGGCCCGCGTTTGAAAGTCGCCAACCTATTGCATACGACCGATTCGACAGGTCGCCTGTTTGGCTCGGTGACGCATGCCTGGCTAGAGCGGATAGCGTGGCTGAACGACTTTGAGCTGAATGAGACGCGGTTTCGCGAGATCGCCCGGGCGATTGTGGGCGATGCGTTGAATATCGATCATTTGCTTTCTCGCTTCCGCAAGACGATCGAGCAACCTCATCTGCGGCAGTTGCTAAATCGCCAGACGGCGCCGCGGCCGAAGTTTGTCGCCGCCGACGCGATCGCAGAAGTTCGCCAAGAGCAGACCTTCGCGATCGCGGTCGAAGGAGGAATCCAGAACGGGTCAATCGACCGTTTGGTTTTATGGAAAGAGGGATCGGAAGTGGTCGCCGCCGATGTAGTTGATTACAAGACCGATCGTTTGGCGGAGGGTGACGCCCAGTCGCTGGCCGATCGGTCCGCCTTCTATCGCCCGCAGGTCAACGCCTATCGCCGCGCGGTGCAACAGATGTGGCGCCTGCCGGAGAAGTCGGTCAGCGGCCATCTCTACTTCGCATCGATTGACAAGATCGTAGAGGTGAAATCATGAGCTTTCGTTTCATTCATGCCGCCGACTTACACATTGATAGCCCGCTGCAAGGTCTCGGGCGAATTGATCCGGCGATGATGCAGCGCGTGCAGTTGGCGACGCGGACCGCGTTTGAAAAGCTCGTTGACCTGGCGATTCGTGAAGAGGTCGCGTTTCTGCTGATCGCGGGGGATCTGTTCGACGGTCAATGGCAAGACATGCGGACCGGGCAATGGACGATCGCCCAGTTTCGCCGACTCGACGCTCACGGCATCCGCGTCTTTTATATCCGCGGAAATCACGACGCCGAAAGCAAGTTGCAAAAATCGATTCGTTGGCCTGACAACGTCAGCGAGCTTTCGGTCAAACAGGCCGAGACGATCACGCTGGACGACGTGAAAGTCGCGATCCATGGTCGAGGGTTCGCTCGACCTGACGTACTGGAAGATCTCGCCGCCGCCTATCCCGCCGCGATCCCCGGTCACTTCAACATCGGCATGCTGCATACCAGCTTGCAAGGTTATGACGAGCATGATCCCTACGCGCCGACGACGATCGACACGCTGCGCGGCAAAGGGTACGACTATTGGGCGCTTGGGCATATTCATCTGCGCGAAGTCGCTCCCCTGTGCGAACATCCGTATGTCGCCTACAGCGGCAATACGCAAGGGCGACATATCCGCGAGCAGGGCGCCAAAGGATGTCTGATCGCGTCGGTCGCCGATGGAGAACTCGAAGAAGTTCGCTTTGAACCGACCGACGTGCTGCGGTGGAGCGAACTAGAGATCATCGTCGCGTCGGACGCCGATGCGAAACAGCTGGACGAGCAAATTCGAGACGCGCTCTCCGCCGCACATGAACAGAACGAAGGACGTTTTACGGTGGCCCGGGTTCGTCTGACCGGAAGATGCCAACTGCATGCCGAGCTGAACGACCCTTTGAAGCAAGGCGACTGGATCGGCCGCGTGCGCGACGCGGCCGCGGTGATCAGTGATGAACTGTGTATTGAGAAAGTCAAAATTCGGACCAGCGCCCCGCGTAAGGAACGCTCACGAAGCGAAGCCGATCTGCTGGGCGAACTCTCTCGCGAAGTGGAGCTATTGCGAGAAGACCCCGAGGCGCTCGCCGCGCTGTCGCCCGAATTAAAATCGCTGTTCGAAAAGCTCTCTTCCGCCCAGGCTGACCTGAGCGACGAGCGCGATACGAGAGCCCGGCTGGAAGAGTGGCTCGCCGCCGCCGAACAAATCTTGCTGACCGGATTGGAGGGCGCAGCATGAAAATCAAGACGATTCTGGCCGAAAACTTCGGTCTCTTCACCAATCGTCGCTTCGAATTTGGCGACCGATTGCAAATCATCTATGGCCCCAACGAAGCAGGCAAATCGACGCTGCTGCAACTGATTCGCGAGACGATCTTCGGTTTCCGCGTCCGCAATCCGTACGCGTTTGCCGACGCCGGAAAGATGGCGGTCGAGCTGGAAGGAACCTTAGGGGATGGACGCGAACTGGAGTTTCGACGGACCAAGTCGAACAAGTCGCCCCTGACAGGGCAGTTCACGAAGAGCGGCGAGACGTTTGATGAACCGGCCTGGCTCGACTTGCTCGAAGGCGTCGAGCAAGCCGCCTATGAGCAGCTGTTTGGGTTTTCGCTGACCGAACTCGCTTCGGGAGAAGAGGGGCTGAAAGCGGCCAGCATGGATGAAGCGCTGTACGGGGGGAGCCTCGGCGGCTTGGGGCAATTGCAGACGCTGAAGAAGACGCTTGAAACGGAGAGCAGCACTCTCTTCTTGCCGACCGGCCGCAAACCTCGCATCAATGAACTGCTGTCGCAAGTTCGGGAAGCGCGTACCCGGCTCCGCAGCGCACCGCTGCGGCCGACCCACTATGACGAGATGCTGCGCGATCTGGATCAGTTGGTCGAACGCCGCGATCAGTTGCAACAGGAACATGCGGAAGCGTACCGACGACTCAAGCATTTAGAACGGATCGAAAATGCGTATCCGGTATGGATCAAGATCACCCAGCTGAGCGAGCAGATCGAGACGCTGTCAGGCGAAAAGCAACCGCCGCGCGAAGCGATAGAAAAGTTCGGCGTGCAGCGGACCAAGCTGCAGTCGCTGGTAGAAGAGCTTTCGCGCTATCGTTCGCAATGGGAGTTGATGACCAAAGAACAAAGCGAGAGCGCTGCGGCGATCAGCGACGATCTGATTCGCCAAGAGGAGACGATCCATCGCCTGGTTCAGACGGTCGGTGAGATTCGAAGCTTTCGCAACCACATTCCGCTCCGCGAGCAAGAGCAGGCCGCAGCGCTGGCTGACGCCGATCGCGCGATGCGCGAACTTCATCCCGACTGGAGCGTTGCGACCCTTTCCCAATTCACCTTGTCGCATCCTCAGCGGAAAGAAGTCGAGCAGGCCGCGGCGACCGAGAGCGATCTGCGCAGCCAATTGAAGGTTTATGAACAAGAAGAGCAACGTCTGCAGCGCGAATGCCAACAGGCCGAACAGCGTCTGGCCGATCTGCCGCCGGTTAGCGATATCGATTTCGCTCCGCTCACGCGAGAGGCCAACGCCTGGAGTCGCCGCGCCGACAAAGAAGTCGACCACCGGCGTGATCTGCAACAACTTTTGACGGCGGCGAAACCGCTGAATAAGAGCGTCGCCGCCCTGGCCGGCTACGAAAAAGTGAGCGTCGATCAATTGCCGGCCGATGGCGATATCCAACGATTTGCCGATGCTTTCCTGCTGGCTGAACGGAAGCGAGATGAAGCCCGGCAGCGACATGCGGCCGAAGAAGAGTCGCAAGCCGAGCGCCAGACCGAGATCGATTTGCTTGACCAGCGTCATGCGTTGGTTCCGCGTGAGCAACTCGAAGAGGCTCGCCAACAACGAGACGCCGCGTGGAGCGAACTTCGAGATTCAATCGAATCTGGCGCTGCAAGCAAACAGACGTTAGCTGCGTTTGCAGCGTTGTTGAAGAAGCCGGACGAGCTCGCCGATCGCCGTCAGGAGCAAGCCGAGTTGCATGCGCGGCGCGACAAGTTGACTGACGATCTTCACCTGACAACGCGCCGGATTGAGCGTTGTCGTCAAGCGCTGGAAGCAGCCGATCAGCATCAGCAAACGCTGCATGACGAATGGTTAGCGTTATGGAGTCCCTTGGGCGTTGCTCCGCAATCTCCCAGCGACATGCTTAGCTGGAGCGACAAGTTGCGTCGTTGGCGAGAACTGGAAGATCGCATTGCGGTGATCGAAGCGTCGCTGGCGGAAATCGCCGCTGCGAACGATTTGCTCGTTCAGCAAATCAACAATGTTCTGCCGGCGGAGAACGGTTCCGACGACATTGCATCGGCGGTTGATGCGTTGGAACGTGCGGTCGCGGCTGAAACCAAACGGCGTGACGAACATACGCAAGTTTCGGCCGCGGCGAAGAAGCTAAACTTTGATCGCGTCGCCGCTATGGACGCTTGTCGGCAACTGCAGGAGCGCCAGCTGACGGCGATGGAAACGATTCGCTCGCTGCTGGCCGCCGCGCCGGATCTGGGCTCTTCAGACGCGCAGATCATCATTGACTTGCTGTCGCGGATCGACGCGGTTCGCGCGATGCGTGACAAGGGAGCCAGCTTGCAGATGCGCGTTTCCGACATGCAAAAAGGAATCGATGCGTTCCAGCAAGAGGTGACCGCGTGTTGGTCGGCCGCCGGTTTGGCGCCCAGTACGCTGACAGCAGAAGCTGCTGCACTGGAACTTGACCGACGCTTGAAAGAAGTGATCGCCGCGAATCACCAAAGAGAACATGCTGAAAAACAGCTGACTCGTCTCGAGCAGCAAATCGCCGAGTGCGAGGCGCAGCAATCGGCGATCGAGGCGCAACTTTCCACTTGGCGAGACGCTTCCGGCGTCGCCGATGACGCTGGTCTGGAAGAAGCGACTCACAAAGCGCGCCAGCTTGCCGAGTTGGAAACGGAGCGGCGGACATTGCAAGCCGAGCTGACCGGCATTCGTCAGTCCGAAGACGCGGACGCGTTTGCCGCAGCGCTTGCCGCCGCCGATCTAGACGATGTGCAATTGCGTCGCGTTGAAAGCGAAGCGGAGGTCGCCAAACTCCACGAACAATTGGATGACGTGAAAGAGCAACTGGGCCGCGCCCGACAACAACAAGAGTCGTTGGAAGGTTCAGACAAGTCGATCGCCGTCGCGTCGGAATTGGAAAGCTTGAAAGGGGAACTGCAGGAGAAAGTCGACCAGTACGCGCCGCTGGTGTTGGCTCGCGCCTTGATCGACCGCGCGGTCGCCAAGCATCGAGCCAAGACGCAAGGAGACATGCTGGAAGCGGTGGGGCGGCTCTTCCGCGAAATGACAGCCGGAGAATACCAAGGTATCGAACGCCAATTGGATGAGCTGGGAACATTGATCGTCTTGCCTCGCGAGGGGAAACCGAAAACGGCGGAAGAGCTGAGCACCGGGACGCGCGAGCAACTCTATCTGGCGATTCGTCTGGCTTATATCGAAAGCTACGCCGCCGGCAGCGAAGTTTTGCCGGTCGTGATGGATGATATCCTGGTCAACTTTGACGACCAGCGGCAGCAACGCACGTTGGCGGTGTTGCAAGATTTTGATCCCCGGGTGCAGATCTTGTTTTTGACCTGCCATCAGACGATGGTCGACAAGGCGCAAGCGATCTCGGCCAAGATCCCGATTCTTTCGCTGAACGACATGCCGATCGAAGCGCCGGCGACGCCCCCCAAAACTCGTAAACGAACCAAGTCCCAATCCCCCACGCTGTTCAAATAATGGCCCACGAAATCACCCCCTTCTTCGCATATGGAACTTTGAAACGGGGCGAAGAGCGCGAAAAATTTTGGCCTGCTCGGCCGCTCACGGTGGTCACCGCGTTCACGCAAGGTCGTCTTTATGAACTGGGCGAATACCCGGGGCTGGCGCACGGCGAAGACCGCATCCAAGGTGAGCTTTGGATTTTCAAGCATCGTGACGCCGCCAGCGTGATCAAGGCGCTCGACGAGATCGAAGATTACCCGCGGCTGTACGGCCGTGAGGAATTACGGTGCGAAACGTTTGACGGGCAAGAGATCAGCGCAACGACTTACCTCTATGCACATCCCGACAAGCTGACCGAAGAACAGCGCATCTTGCCCGACGAAAATGGCGTTGTCGTCTGGAAGTCTCAATCGATCTTGTAAATCTCCGCCAAACGTTTGACCCGTTCGGCGACCGCTTTGCGGCACGAAGCAGGCGACAACACTTCCGCTTCAGCGCCCAGCGCCAGCACGCGGGGGATGATCTCCAAGTCATTCGCCGCTTTGACCGTCAGGATGACGCTGCCGTCTGCTTGCGATTCGATCTTTTGTTCTGGGTGCCAGGGATCTTCGCGAACCCAAGCCGCGGCGAAACTGCTGATCCGGATCTTGAAGTTCTGCGGCTTCTCCGAAGCGAAGATGCCGATCGACTGCGCCAAGTGTTGTTCGAGATCAAAGTCTTTCGGCGGCTTGAAATAGGCGTCGAGCGCTTCGGCTTTCTTAAAACGGTCGAGCTTCCAGTGCCGCACGCGCGTTTCCAGATCTTCAATTTCGCGCGCCGCCGCGACGATGTAGATGCTCGATTGATAGAGGACCACGCCGTACGGTTCGATTTCGCGTTCTTTCGGTTTGGGTTGACCGAGCGTCTGATACGAAATCTGCACGACGCGATGTTGCTGGATCGCTCGATTGATCGTTTTCAGAACGCCTTCTTGATCTTTGTACGACTTGGGGGTGACGCCGCTGACGTGCAGCACCTGGCGAAACTTTTGATAGTGGTCCCAGATCCCGTCAGGCAGTTCTTCTTTGATCTTGTTCCAGAACGATTCGATACCGACCCAAAACGGCGTGCCGGCCAGCGGCAACATCAGGTCTCGCCCGAGTGACAGCGCGATCAACTCGGTCGCCGATGCGTTGATCTTGTGCATCCCCCGAGCGCCGGTTCCCATCTTCCAAACGCGCCCGCGGGGCGACTCGTGCGAGTCAACGTCGACTCCGGCCGCTTGCAGCGCTTCTAGATCACGGCGAACCGTGCGGACGTGCAGCGACGTCAGGCCCAATTGGTTGACCAGATCATCGCGGATCTCTTCCAGCAGATACCCGTAACGCGAATGTTCGAGTATCTGCAGAATCTTGTGCTGACGGATCAGTTGTTCGTTGCGTGCCACCGGCCCAGTTCTTCCGTGAACGAAGTTGCGAATCGCTTCACGCGGTAAGAGCGAACTGGCAGTGTAACCCGCCGCTGTACCGGTCGGCAACGGTCGCGCGGCTAATTGAGGGCCGCGGCCGACTCGCCCAGCAGCAGATCGGCGAACTCGGTCGACTCGACCGCCGTCCCTTCCATGTCGTATTCGTCGGAGATCAGGCTACCGATATAGGCCTGCAGACTACGATTGGCGTCGGCGTCGCTGTGGTGCGTCGCGACCTCGCTGGCGAAATTGACCAGATCGTAAATCCGACATTTCGCTGGCAAAATGCGTTGCCGTTTCTCGCTCAAAGCGTCCAGATTCGCCATTCCATACAGTTCGTGCAGACGCCCTGTCATTATGTGGAAGTCCGGCATCACGCTCTCGGCCGAGAACGATTTGCTGCGCTCAAATTTGCACAAGATCTTGTAGAGTGAATTGCACTCGTGCAGCGAAGCCCAAGAGGTTTGCGCACTTTCAAACCGTTGCCGCAGCGCGGCGTAGCCTTCGCCGTTATCATAGCTGTCGAGCGCGCGGCTAATGCAGTGCCCGATGTCTTTGCCCAAGCTGACGTCGCTGCGAAATGCGCGGCTATAACCGATCGCACCGTTGGAGCAGACCATCCGCAAAAACGAAAGGAAAATCCGCGGCTGACTGAAACCGTCGATCGGCGTTTCCATCACAAACCGATGTTTGAAATGATCGCCGCCGATTTCAAACGTGCAGTCGCCGCTGCGCGGACGATGCGTGCTGGTGATCATGCCGTTGCTATAGTCGACGTCGTCGCCGTTATAGCGATCGACCAGGTCGATCACCTCGTCATGCGTAATCACCGGGCGTTTGGGATTGCTGACCGATAGCAAGCGAGGATTTCCCTTCTCAGACCGTTCGACGCAAAAACGGACCGTATCGCTGGGAGTCCGCGCCGCGATCCGCTGAAAAACTTCGCCGTGATCGAAGTAGCGAAAGACGCTCTCCGAAAAGCCGAAGCGGATGAACATCGACCGCCAAAACCGGGGAGTCGGCGTCAGCTTCTCCCCCTGCAACTCGATCGATTTGACGTGAACTTTGCCGCTGCGCTGGTCACGCTCGGCGGCGACTTGAAAATCTTTAATCCGGGCATTTCCGTATTCGAAGTTCCATTTCATCGCGTCATCTCCCGTGCATGGGTTTGAGAAAGTGGATCGATCTGTAACGTGATTAACTGACTAAAAGCTTTCGCGAACTTGCTGCCAAAAGGGTTTCGAGGTGCGAGCCGCGGCGACCAGTTTCGGCAGCTTGACTTCGGCGCCGGCGATCAACTGTCGCGTACGCGTGCTGATCTTGCTGATTTCGCGATTCATCTTCAAACTGCGCCACATCTCGCCGTTCCAAACGTATTGCTCGGCGGCGGTCGCCGTTTTCAAGATCGGGTGCGGCGTGTTGCGGCACTGCACGATCTGCTTGAAAGGATGAGCCGCATGTTTGCGAAAAACCCGGCCGCACATCTGAATCGTGCAGGCGCGGCTCGAAGGTCGACAAAAGACCGTTTGCAAATCAGGACAATCGAACCCTTCGGTCAAAATGCTCATGTTGATCAGCACTTGCACGCGGCCGGCGACAAAGTCGTTCAACTGACGTTCACGATCACTGGTCGCAGTGACCACTTCGCTGCGAATCCCGTGCGCCGCTAGTGCGGTTTGGGCGACGTCGCATTGCTGGCGACGATGGAAGAACATGATCGACTTGCCCCAATGCAGCGGGCTGCGGGCATAATGTTCGGCGACCGCTTCCGGCGTATATTCGGGGATCGTGAAGTGGTGAAACCGGCTCAGATAGTCATCTTGAATCAGCTGGTGAATCCCGGCGTCTTTGATCACCGTGTCAAAACAAAGCTTCACGCGATCGCTGCGAAACGGGGTCGCGGTGAGCCCCAAAATGTATTGCGGGCGGACTGAGCAATGCAGATTGGCCATACTGCTGGCGGCGTCGTGCTGCGCTTCGTCGACAATCAGCATGTCGACTTTGGGCGGGTTTTTGTCGAACATCGAAATGAGTTCAAGCTTGACGTCAAACCCCCTACGCAGGTTTTCTTCCTGGGCTTGCTGCAGCAGATTGCGTCGCATCGAAACCCAGCCGATACTCAGGCCATAATGTTTTTGCATCCACTGAGCGATCCCCAATCCCATGACCGTCTTGCCGCTGCCGGTAGGACTTTCGACCAACACCGACGCCGCCGACGCGGAAAGTTCATGAAACGGATCGGCCCGATGTTCTTCAAACGCGGAGATCGCTTTCGACGCGATCCGCAATTGGTAAGGACGCGGATCAACCATCGCGCCCTCAAACAGATCATCCAAACAACTTTCGTCAAACGGCGCCGCAGTCACGGCCAAAGCGTCATCGAACAGCGGGGCAGGGGAGAGGAGAGCTTCGTGCTGAATCATGGGAAATATCCTTCTTCACCGAGGGGCCAATTTTTCACTTCTTGCGACCGCATTGCTGCGACGGATATAGCATCGCCCAGGGCTGTGACACGATTGGTCCCAGAGCGAAAAAATTTTTCCAATATTCTTCATCCCTATCCGCCGCGCGAGGTTTGAAGTTGTGCTATTTTGCCAAACCACGTCCGGTTGGCTCCGCTATCGGGGCCGACGAAGTCGGTAAGAGGCATCGAGCCGTGGTCGCCGCGCCGTTTGAAATGGCGAAATGGCCCCGAACTGCATACCGAGAACCATTGCCTCTTACGGCTGCGCCGCCCCGATAGCGGAGCTATCGCGGCCAACCGATGAAAAAGCGGAACTTCAAAACGCGCGAGCGAGGGAAAGCAATTGGACAGGACCGCATTCATTTTTTTATCGAACAGCCCCTTCTTACCGGCGTGTTAAGTTGCGTAATTTTGAAGCCGTCGCCAAAGGTTGGACAGGACCGGACTCTTTTTTTCGCCGGTCGGACTGGACCGCATTCATTTTTTGGGTGAACTGCCTCATCTTGCCTCTGGGTTAAGTTGCGCAATTTAGATGCCATCGCCAAAGGTTGGACAGGACCGGACCATTTTTTTCTGGATGGAAGAGTGGACTGAGGCTGCGACGTTTTTTTTGAGTGGTCCCCGGACCGCATCGTATTTTTCTGAACGGTCCGCCAGCGCGCACTTCGATCGCCAACGCGACCTAGGTCACGAATTTTCGAAGATCAGAAAACCCGGCCAGCCTGGCCGATTTCGCGGCTCATCCCAGAGCCAGAATCGCCGCGGGAAGTGCCCGCATGCCGAACGTAATCGACCATGGATCCGTGCGCTTTGTCGAGAGACAATTTTTGGGCCCAAGGGCTCCAAGATCTTGGAGGTTGGGCGTAGCGAAGAGAAACCCAACAAGCAGGAGAGACCTGCCAGTTCAGCCCAGTACGAAGTCGAGCGACTCGGTTGGCTTGTCTCCGTCCGCAGATGCTTGAGCTAGGCAGCGAAAAGGGGGGCAAGCGAAAAAGAGGGTCAGACCCCAATTTTGCTGCAAAATTGGGGTCTGACCCTCTTTTTCGCGATCCTCTTTTTTTCGTGGTGCGCACAAAAAACGCAGCCGTTTTTGGATAAAGCGGCTGCGTTGGATTGTTCTCTGGAAATGAGAAAACGCTTACGCGTCTTCTTCCTCCGTTTCCGGCTTCTCCTCGGTCGCGACCGCGCCGTTCGACTCCACCGATTTGGCCAGGCCTTCGGGGCCATCTTCGGCGTAGCGGATGAACGCTTCGGGCAGTTCGACGCCTCCGATGTCTTTTAGCACTTGCATCATCGGGGGCAAGGTTTTGGCCATGCCGCTGAGCCAGTCGGCGGTGCTGGAGCGGCCATCTTTGGCGCCGCCTCCTTCCCAGACGACGACCTTGTCGAACTTGATGTTCGAGATCGCTTTGGCCGACGATTCGGCCAAGCTGTCGAGATGTTCGAGCAACATGAGTTGGAACGCTTCTTTCGAGCTTCCACACGCTTGGACGATCTGTTTGAGGCCTTCCCCCTTCTTGGCCAACTTCTCGTATTCGCCGCGAGCTTCGGCTTCTAACTTGGCGTAGATCGCATCGGCGTCGGCTTGGGCCAGGATGCGTCGTTTCGACGCTTCGGCCGCCGCGTCGACTTCCATCTTCGCTTTTTCGGCTTTCGCGGGAGCTTCTAGCAACGCCCGTTTCTCGGCTTCCACCCGCTCCGCTTCGGCGAGAGCCGCTTTGGCCATGGCGCGGTTTTGGGCTTCGAGCACCGCCGCTTCCGCTTCTTTTTTGCGCGTTTCGCCGGTTTGATACGCTTCGGCCCGCTTCACGGCCAGCGCGGCTTGCGAGGCGGCGATCTTGGCGTTCGAGAGGTTTTCTCCTTCGATCGCGGTCGCGTCGGCGTCGGCGATGCGAACGCGCTTGTCACGCTCGGCGTTCTTGACCTGGGCTTCGCGTTCGAACTCGGCGGTTCGTTCGCCGATCGTCTGTTCTTTCTGCATTTCGGCGACGCGAATCGACTGATCCCGTTCCGCTTCGCGGGTGCCGATGATCTGTTCCTTTTGGGCCAGTGCGACCGAAACCAATTTGGCTCTGTCCGCTTCCGCGACCCGAATTTCACCCATCTTCAAGTTTTCGGCGACGTCACCGCGGGCATTTTGAATCGCCAGCGAAGCCGCTTTTTGGCCGATCGCGTCGATGTAGCCAGACTCGTCAGTGATGTCGGTAATGTTCACGTTGATCAAGATCAAACCGATCTTGTTCAACTCCGGCTCCAGCGACGATTGAATATGTTCGAGCAGCTTGTCGCGGTCGCGGTTGATTTCTTCAATCCGCATCGACGCGATGACCTGACGCAACTGACCGAAGATCAATTCTTCGGAATGCTTGCGAATTTCGCCCACGGTCAGGCCTAGCAAACGAACGGCCGCATTGTCCATCACGCCGGGCGAAGTGCCGATCGCGACGGTGAAGCAACTCGGTACGTTGACGCGGATGTTTTCGGACGACAAGGCGCCGCGGAGCGGAATGTCGATCTGCACCGGTTCGAGACTGAGATAGGCGTAGTCTTGCAGCAGCGGAATCACCAGCGAGGCGCCGCCGTGGACCGTTCTGGCGGCGCTCCCTTTACCGGTGCGACCGTAGATGACCAGCACGCGGTTCGAAGGACAGCGTTTGTATTGTTTCGCGATGAAAATCATCGTCGAGAATACGAACATCACGAACAGCGCTACGCCGACGAGAACCCAAAACAGGCCGTCAGAGACGCCAAAGATGGCGGAAAAAAGTGGTGACGTATGAAGCATGATGGGCGTTCCGATCGTGTGGGTGGACTTCGTGCCTAAGTAGTTGTAGGTTGCCGCATGCGGCGCGAGAGGATCTCGCCGACGAAAAGCGCCGCGCAGAAGTTGCGCTAACGCAGGTAGTGACAGAATTAACGACTATGCCGACAAACGGGCGACTTCCAGAGTCGAATCGTCGATGACCCGGATCACGCGAACCGGCGTGCCGGTCGACAGTTTTTCAGACTCAGCAGTCATCGCCGCGTATTCAACGATCTGATCATTCAGCTTCATTTGGATCTTGCCTTGTCCCAGATTTTCACCGGGGATCGGCACGTAGACCTTGGCCGACAGACCAACCGCATCGGCAATTTTGGTGGTGCCGTCGACGCCTAAGCGATAGATGAACAGCATCACCCAGTGGACGACGTACATCGCCGCCAAGCCAAAGATGATCGCGACCACCAGCGATGCGGCGCTGCCGATGTTGGCCGCTTCGGCCGCTAGGCCGGCGATTCCAAAAAAGGCGAATGCGGCGACGACCGTCTTGAATGACAGCACGCCGAATAACCAAGTTGAACCGTGCGCCGTCGCCGAAAGATCGGCGTCGTCTGGCAAATCAAGATCGTCCGGCAGGTCTGACTCAAAGTCAAACGCTTCGCCACCGATGCCGATCAGCGTCAACAGAAATTGAATGACGAAGACCGAACCGCCGATGACGGCGCAAATCAGATACATGGTGCTCATTTTCCGCCCCTTTCGTGAGGAACGAATTCCCAGTTGCTAGATGTTCACCAGGTATTCGCTCTGGCAGGCCGAATATTGCGGGAATTCCCCGTCGCTGCGAACCCCCCGTATCTTGGGATTGCGCCAGGGGATTGTCAAACCATTGCCACTGGATTTGCCGATTATTCACGCGAAGAGGGCGAATTGTTCGAGAGCGAAGAATTGAAAATCGCTTGATTGTTGACCGTGCAGGCGCCTGCGCTAGTCACTGCGACGATTTACCCGTATTAACTGACCTCGCAAATCTGGAGTTCGTTCCAGCGCGTTGTGAATCCGTGCTGCTTGCCCGCTGAAATCAGGGTCAGCAGTGCAGACGATTATGCCTTCATGTTCCGGTTGCGACTCATGCAGTCTTTTGAAGTCTCTTCGGTTCAACGTGAGAATTGCGCGACCTTCCGTCACCGCAAATGCGAGAACTTGCGGGTCGGTCGCCGCCTCATTGTCTCTTCCGCGATCTTGAATCGTCACAATGTCATGGCCCAGACGTCTTAGCTCCAGGACGACAGGAATCGGAAAGTTTTCATTGGAGTAGAGACGGGCCACGACTCAATCTTCTTCGTTTTCGAGAATTTCCTGTTCAATCTCTTTCCGGTGCTGAGCGACGTAGGCCCACGCTTGCACAAGATCCAGCGCTCGGAGCGTGGGAAAGCTTTGCAAGATATCAGCCTCCGTAAATCCAAGCTGCCGCATTCTCTCCAGCGTCCATACCGGTATGCGAGTACGAATTAACCGTGCAGAGCCGCCACAGACTTTGGGGGTCGCCACAATCGACGAATAGTCGTCGGCATGAGGTCCGCCGCCGCGCGTCCAGAAAGGATGGGAAAGCATTTTTGCGAAGAAAAGGTCAACAACCAAGCCTTCGAATTCGACCGGATCCAGCTTCGCAATTTGCTCGAGGATTTCTTGTCGTTGCGGCATGATGACGCCCTATTCGTTCGGAGGACTTCTTCATTATACCTTACAAGCTCCTGCTAGGCGAAATCGGGGGAGCCTGCCCAACTCTTCGAGCTTTTCCAACCGGGCGCCGAAATTTGAACTTGCGAGTCGCACAAGATTGCGACCCGCAACTTTATTTCCTACGTTTACTTACAAAGCGTCTTGGCGACTTCGACGAGCGTACGCACGCCAAAGCCGGAGGCGCCCCCGTCCATCCAAGGCTTTGGTTTTTCTAAGAAGGCGGGGCCGGCGATGTCGATGTGCGTCCAAGCGGTCCCTTCGACAAACTCTTCCAAGAATTTCGCGGCGGTGATCGCTCCGCCCCAGCGGCCTTCGCCGATGTTCTTGATGTCGGCGACCTGGCTTTTGATCTGTTCGCCAAACTCGGGGTACATCGGCAGCGGCCACATCGGCTCGCCCATGCGTTTGGCGGCTGCGAAGATCATGTCTTGCATTTCTTCGTCGTTGGTCATCAGACCGGCGACATCCAGGCCGAGCGCCACCACGCAAGCGCCGGTGAGGGTCGCCAGATCGATGATCCGCGTCGGCTTTTCGTCGAGGGCGACGTTCAGCACGTCGGCCAAGACCAGACGTCCCTCGGCGTCGGTGTTGAGCACTTCGATCGTCTTGCCGCTGCGCGCGGTCAACACGTCTCCCAGTTTGTAGCTGTTGCCGGCGATCACGTTTTCGACCAGGCCGACCAGACCGACGACGTTGACCGGCAGCTTGAGTGCGGCGATCGCTTTGATCGCGCCCAGGACGGTCGCTGCGCCGGCCATGTCGCACTTCATCGTTTTCATGCCGTCGCTCGGTTTGAGCGAGAGCCCGCCCGAGTCAAACGTGACCCCTTTGCCGACCAAAGCGAGCGGCGATTCGCCCAGCTTGCCGCCGTTGTAGCGAATGATGACCAGGCGCGGATCACGCGGCGAAGCTTGCGACACGGCCAGCAAAGATCCGCAGCGCTCTTCTTCCAGCTTCTTCTTGTCCCAGACTTCGATCGATAGGTTGTAGTCTTCGGCGACGACCGACGCTTCTTCGGCGAAGGTCGCTGGGTACATGTCAGCGGCCGGGCGATTGACCAGCATCCGGGTCAGATTGATCGCGTTGCCGTAAGCGGCGCCTTTTTCGATCGTCGCGTCATCCACGCCGTACCAGAAGATTTCTTCCGGCGTGGTCAGGCTCTTCTCTTGGCGATAGAGATCTTGTCCATGCATGCCGACGCAGAGCCCGGCGATCGCTTGTTCGGTCAGGTCGGAGGGCCAGAAGTCGTCGAGAAAGAAGCCGACTTTTTTCCGTTTTTTGCTGGCGACCATTTTGGCGACCGTTGCGGTGGCGCCGTAAACGGTCTCAGCGTTCAGATCGGCCTTCGCCCCCAAGCCGATGACGATCACTTCGATGGTCGGAACGCCGGCCGGAGCCAGGATGCGGGTCGCTTCGTACCGCTTGCCGGTGATTTCGCCGGCCGCTTTTAAACGTTCGATCGCGCCGCTGATCGCGGGGTCGAGTTGTTCGGCGGTTGGCGATAATTCATCGCAGTAGGCGCCCACGATGATGGCGTCTCCGTCGAAGTCTTGAACCGGCTGTTTGGTGGGTTGAATCTTCATTGCGGCGTCTTTCTGAGCGAAGAAAACAGAGCGAGAAGCGATTTTCCTTCGCCCAGTTTAATGGGATTGGCCCGCTCGTCACAGGAGCCCAGGGCTGTTACGACGTCGAGAAGGGGGTACGATTGCGGTCGGTTGTCGCTAGCGGCGCAAATACGGTCGAATCTGTAATAGTTCGCCGCGGCAGGCCGGTATTTTAAATCTCCCCCGTCACCCTTATTTTTTCCGTCTTTCCAACATGGGCTATCGAAATCTCCGGCAATGCGTAGAAGATCTGCGGAAGCATGGCCGCTTGATTCAGATCGATGACGTGATCGACGCTCACCTGGAAGCGGCCGAAATCCAGCGTCGCGTTTACGCGAGCGGGGGCCCGGCGATTTATTTCGCCCATGTCAAAAATTGTCGTTTTCCGATGGTTTCCAATTTGTTTGGTTCGTTGGATCAGGCTCGGTTTCTGTTTCGCGACACAATCGACCAGGTCAAACGGCTGATTGAGCTGAAGATCGATCCCAACGAATTGTGGAAGCGGCCGCTGCGATATGCAGGGGCGCCGCTCTGGGCGCTCAAGATGATGCCGTCGAAGCGGCGCAGCGGCCCGGTCATGAAGAATCAGACGAAGATTGACCAGTTGCCGCGGTTGGTCTCGTGGCCCGATGATGGCGGCGCCTATGTCACGTTGCCGCAGGTTTATACCGAGGATGTTGGTCAGCCGGGGGCGATGAAGTCGAACCTGGGGATGTACCGCGTTCAACTTGCCGGCAATGACTATGCGGCCAATGCCGAAATCGGCCTGCACTATCAAATCCACCGCGGCATCGGCGTTCATCATGCGGCGGCGCTGGCGGCGGGCAAGCCGTTTCACGCCAACATCTTTGTCGGCGGAACTCCGGCGATGTCGCTGGCGGCCGTAATGCCGCTGCCGGAAGGGCTGAGCGAGCTCTCCTTTGCCGGGGCCTTGGCCGGCCATCGAATTCCGTTGGCTTACGGCGCTACTTCGTTGCCGTTGTACGCCGAAGCTGACTTTTGCATCGCCGGCACGATCCAACCGCAGACCAAACCGGAAGGGCCGTTCGGCGATCACTTGGGCTACTACAGTCTGACGCATCCTTTTCCGGTGCTGAAGGTCGAGCAAGTCTATCACCGCGATGACGCGATCTGGCCCTTTACCGTGGTCGGGCGACCCCCGCAGGAAGATACGACGTTTGGCGCGCTGATCCACGAGATCACCGGCCCAATCATTCCGACGGTTCTGCCGGGGGTGAAAGCGGTGCATGCGGTCGATGCGGCCGGCGTGCATCCGCTGATGTTGGCGATCGGCAGCGAACGCTATGTGCCGTACGACGAGCGGACGCGTCCGAAAGAATTGTTAACGCAAGCCAATGCGATCTTGGGGCAGGGACAAATGTCGTTGGCCAAGTACCTGATGATCATCGCCAGCGAAGACGATCCGAACTTGGAGATTCATGATCTAGCGCGCTACTTCGGTCATCTCTTAGAGCGCATTGATTGGCGGCGCGATCTCCATTTTCAAACCGAAACGACAATCGATACGCTCGACTACTCGAGCGGGCAATTGAATCATGGGTCGAAGTTGGTGATGGCCGCGGTGGGGCGACCGATTCGAGAATTGCTGACCCAGTTGCCGGAGAGCCTGTCGTTGCCAGAAGGTTTCCATACGCCGCAAGCAGCGCTGCCGGGCGTGATGGTCGTGCAAGGTCCGGCGTTTCAAGGGGCGAATGAGATGGAGCGTTTTTGCGCGGCATTTGACGCCAGCGCGCCGATCAATCAGTTTCCGCTGATCGTGATTGCCGACGACAGTTCCTTTGCCGCGGCGTCGCTGAACAATTTTGTCTGGACCTTGTTCACGCGCAGCAACCCCGCCGCAGACGCGTATGGAATTGAGTCGTTTACCCAAGAGAAGCATTGGGGGTGTCGCGGTTCGCTGGTGATTGACGCGCGGCTGAAACCTTGGAATGCGCCGCCGCTGGAGGAAGATCGGGCCGTTTCGGCAAGAGTGGATGCGTTGGCTGCTCGCGGCGGAGCGATTGCAAAATATCTGTGACGGTTCGTTTCGTGCGGCAAATTGTCGCATTGCTCCGCTCAGTAATTCCGGCGAAACTAACACTCTTAGAAGACATGCTCTAGCGACGAAGACGCCGCAAAAACATGGCGCCAACATTTGACCGTGGGCCACTTGATGATGCTATTAGCAGACAGCGCGAATCTACTGCCGGCACGCCTGCAAATGGCTTTTACGCTCGGCTTTCATATTATCTTTGCCTGCATCGGCATGGGGTTGCCGATTCTGATTGTGCTGGCCGAATGGCTCTCGCTGCGAACCGGCGATCCGGTGTGGCGCACGATCGCCAAACGCTGGAGCAAAGGTTTTGCGGTGCTGTTCGCCGTCGGCGCCGTTTCGGGCACGGTGCTTTCCTTTGAACTTGGTCTGCTCTGGCCCGAGTTTATGGGGAAGTTTGGCCCAGTTGTCGGTTTACCGTTTACGCTCGAAGGGTTCGCCTTCTTTACCGAAGGAATCTTTGTCGGCATCTATCTGTACGGCTGGAATCGGTTGTCGCCGTTTCATCATTGGCTGTGCGGGCTGCCGATCGCGCTGGCCGGAACGATGTCGGCCTGGTTTGTAGTGACGACGAACTCGTTTATGAATTGCCCGCAAGGCTTTCAGTTGGACGCCGACGGCAACTTGCTTGACGTGCAGCCTTGGACGGCGATGCTGAATCCGGCGACCGGCGCACAAACGACGCACATGATTGTCGCCGCGTATATGGTGACCGGCTTTCTGGCAGCGTCCTTCTACGCATGGGAAATCCTCCGGGGACGTAACGGCTTGTATCAGCGGCGAGCGTTGACGTTGGGCGTGCTGCTGGGCGGTTTCTTTGCTTTGGTTCAAGGGCCGGTGGGGCACTGGGCGGGACATGTGGTCGCCGTGACGCAGCCGATCAAGTTGGCGGCGATGGAAGGGCAATGGGAAACCGAAACCTACGCGCCGCTGCGGATCGGCGGGATACCTGATCCAGAGACGAAGACGACTCCCTATGCGATTGAGATCCCCGGCATGCTCAGCGTGTTGGCGTACGAAAATCCAGCCGCCGAAGTGAAAGGGTTGAACGCCTTTCCAGAGGATCTGCATCCGCCAGTGCCGATCGTCCACATGGCGTTTCAAATCATGGTCGGGATCGGCACGCTGTTGATCTTCGTCGGACTGTGGTCGGGCTATTTGCTGAAGTGGGGCAAATCGGCTTGGAACGAGCGCCGCTGGTGGCTGTTGACGCTGCTCGCATGTGGGCCGCTGACCGTATTGGCGATGGAAGCCGGGTGGACGGTCACCGAAGTCGGGCGTCAACCTTGGATCGTGCATGGTTTTTTGCGAACCAAAGATGCGGTGACTCACGCGCCCGGCGTGTGGGTGATTTTCGCCGTGACGATGTCGATTTATCTGGTGCTGACAATCGGCTGCATTTCGGTGCTGCGGATCTTGGCGAAACAACCGATGCCGGAGGATGCCGATGTCGCCTGAACTGATCGTGGGAATTGTGCTGGGAGCGGCGACGACCCTCTATTTGCTGCTGGGAGGCGCTGACTTTGGCGCCGGCATCTGGGAAATCAACACCGCGTTTCAGTCGAACGAGAAAGAAAGCAAGCTGCTTTACCATGCGATCGGCCCAGTGTGGGAAGCGAATCACATTTGGCTGATCTTTGTATTGGTCGTGTTGTTCGCCGCGTTTCCGTTGGCGTTTCAAGCATTGTGCTCGGCGTTTATCGTGCCGGCGTTTTTGGTGTTGGTGGGGATTGTCTTTCGCGGCGCCGGGTACGTGTTTCGCGCTTATTCGATCGACTCTGGCCGTCAGCAGCAATTTTGGCGGACTCTGTTCGCCGGCGCTTCAGCTGCGGCGCCTTTCTTTTTGGGCGCGATCGCAGGGACGTTGGCTTCTGGCGACTCGAAGATCAACGCCGCCGGCGTGTATGAAGGAAATTACCTGACCGACTGGATCACGCCGATGGCGCTCTTCACGGCGTTTTTTACGGTGGGACTTTGTTGCTACCTGGCGGCGGTCTTTTTGACCCGCGAAGCGGAGAAGTCAGGCGAGGTCGAACTAACGCTCGTTTGGCGCCAGCGCGCGTTGGCGACCGGAATTTGGATGGGCGTGTTGGCGGCCGTGGGGTTGGTCTTTGTTTCGCTCGAAGCGCCGGAGCTTGCGCATGGTTTTGCGACCCGCGCTTGGCCGCTGGTCGCACTTTCGGCGGTTTGCGGAACAGGTTCGCTGCTGCTCTTGCTGTGGCGAAAGTATACGCCGGCCGCCGCGTGTACGATGTTGGCCGCCGCCAATATTATCTGGGGCTGGGGAATCGCCCAGTACCCGGTGATCGCTCCTCCGTTTTTGACGCTGGCCGATTCGAAGGCGCCCGATTCCGTATTGTGGGCGATGATCGGCGCGGTCGCGGCAGGCGCCGTGATTTTGGGGCCCAGTCTGGCGCTCCTCTTCTATCTGTTCAAGCTGACGCCGTCGGATAGCGCCGACTATTGATGCGACTGGCCCCGCGCGATGCGAACATCTACAATTGGGCCACCCTAGCAGTTGGTCGAAAATTAACCGACTGCTTAGCACCGCATCATGAACAGCGCGAAGGATCGAAGTGAACCGCATGGCGAGAATCACTTTTTACGGCGCCGCCGGGACGGTTACCGGCTCGAAATATCTGGTCGAAGCCGGCAAAGCGAAAGTTTTGGTCGACTGCGGCTTGTTTCAAGGTTTGAAAAAGCTGCGTGAGTTGAACTGGAAGAAGTTGCCGTTTGACGCTGGCTCGGTCAATTCGGTCGTGTTGACCCACGCGCATATTGACCATATCGGTTTTCTCCCCCGGTTTGTGCGCGACGGCTTCCGCAACAAGGTCATCTGCACGCCGGCCACCAAAGAACTGGCGAAGCTGCTGCTGCTCGATTCGGCCAAAAATCAAAAGCGGGACGCCGACTATCTCAATCGCAAGAAGTTGTCGAAGCACACGCCGGCGCTCCCTCTGTACAACGCCGAAGATGCGCGACGCGCGATCAAACGCTTGAAAGCGGTTCCACGCGGCGAGTGGCGCGAGTTGCTCGATCCTGTCTGGGTTCGTTTTCATGACGCGGGGCATTTGCTCGGGTCGAATATGATCGAGATGGAAATCCGTGATCGGGATCCGCCGCTCCGAATCTTGTTCTCAGGCGACGTTGGCCGCTATGACGCTCCTCTTTATTTCGATCCCTCGCCGCCAACGCCGTGCGACTATTTGATTTGCGAAAGCACCTACGGCGATCGAGATCATCCGGAAGAAGATGTCTTGGATATATTGGCCGATCGTGTGAACAAAGCGTTCCAACGTGGCGGCGTGATGTTGTTCGCCGCGTTCGCGGTAGGGCGATCGCAGCAGCTGATCTATTTGCTGCAAGTCTTGATGCATGCAGGACGGATTCCGCGGATACCGATCTTTCTCGATAGTCCAATGGCCGTCGACGCGACCAAAATTTTCCGCACGTTTTCCGCCGATCATGATCTGAGCGAAGGTCAGCTATCCCCGCCCAGCAGCGTGTTGGATGGACCGAATGTCGAATTGGTGCGGGATCACGAGCGCTCCAAACAGTTGAACCGGATCACGGGGCCAGCGGTGATTATTTCTTCGTCGGGAATGATGACCGGCGGCCGCATTTTGTTTCATCTGAAGCGACGGTTGCCAGATCCGAAAAATACGGTTTTGCTGGGGGGCTATATGGCCGCCGGAACGCGCGGCCGCGACATGCAGGAAGGTCGTTCGTTCGTACGGATCCATGGCCAGGATATTCCGGTGCGTGCGGCGATCGACAGCGTGTCGGGGCTGAGCGGGCACGCTGGGCGAAGCGAATTGCTCCGCTGGCTGAAAGATTTGCCGAAGCCTCAAAAAACGTTCATCACGCATGGCGAACCAGACAGCGCCGCTTCATTCGCCGCGGCGCTGCGTGACCAATATCAATTTGACACGATCATTCCCCAACTGGGTGACTCGTTCGAGCTAGGAGAATAACGCGCATGGTGGACAATAAGATCGGTGACAATCTTTCGATGATCTTGAAGTCGCCGACCTACAAGATGGCGGAGCTCGATACCGACTTTTTGCAAAGCGAAGAGTTGCGCGCCGTCCGGATGGAACTGGAGTACCTGAAGCCGGAACTCGCTTTTAAGCGGATGAACATTCGTTCGACGGTGATCGTGTTTGGCGGCACGCAAATCGTGGAGACGCATATCGCCCAAGATCGGTTGGACAAGGCGAAGTCGGCGCTGGCCGCCGCGCCGACCGATCAGCGGCGGATGCGTGATTTGGCGCGGGCCGAGAGGGTGGTCGCCAAGTCGCACTATTACGAAGAGGCGCGACAGTTCGCCAAAATTTGTTCGACCAATTGTCACGTCGACGGTCAGTGCGATTACGTGATCGTTACCGGCGGCGGACCCGGCGTGATGGAAGCGGCCAATCGCGGCGCCTTCGAAGCCGAAGCTCCCACGATTGGTTTGAACATCACGTTGCCTGATGAACAGCATCCCAATCCGTACGTGACGCCAGAGTTGTGTTTTTTGTTTCACTACTTTGCGATGCGTAAGATGCACTTTCTGGTGCGGGCCAAGGCGCTGATCGTGTTCCCCGGCGGATTTGGGACGCTGGACGAACTGTTTGACGCGCTCACGTTGCGGCAAACGCATCGGATGCAGGAGATCCCGATCATCTTGTACGGATCGGACTACTGGAAACAGGTCGTCAATTTTCAGTTCCTCGCGGACGAAGGCGTGATTCGCGACGAGCATCTCGATCTGGTCAGCTTCGCCGATTCGCCAGCCCAGGCTTGGGACATCATCGCCGATTACCACGGACATCCCGTCAAAGATATTTAGCCGCTATGACCGATCCGCAAGAAAAACTGATCGCGCTGTTTGGCAATCCGCAACCGGTCGCCGTCGTTACCGGCAGCGGCGCCGATCGCGTCGGCAAAACCGTGGCGCTCTATTTGGCCGATCATGGTTACCGCATTGCGCTGCACGCCAACTCGTCGCTGGACGAAGCGGAAGAGACGGCCGCGATGCTGCGCGAGCGCGATATCGAAGCGAAGGCCTTCGTCGCCGATCTGGCGGATGAAGCGGCCGTTCACGCAATGTTTGACAGCATTCATTTCTACTTTGGGCGGATCGACGTGCTGGTGAATACCGCCGCGATTTGGTCTCCCGTCCGATTTGACAAAGTGACCGCCGCCGACCTGCGCCAACAATTGGACGTCAATACGGTCGGTACGTTTCTCTGTTGTCAGGCGGCCGGTCGGCGAATGATCGACCAGCCGAAAGGGGGCGCGATCATCAACATCGGCGATTGGTCGATGGTGCGTCCTTATCCCGACTATGCGAATTATTTTCCCTCGAAAGGAGCGATTCCGACGATGACCCGCAGTTTGGCGGTCGAATTGGCGGCGCGCAATCCAGGGATTCGCGTCAACGCGATCTTGCCGGGCCAAGTGATGCAGCCTCCGGACGCATCGAAGGAAAAAATCGCGCGAGATATCGCCAGAACGCTGGTCAAACGAAAGGGAGAACCAGAGTTCTTAGCGCATGCGGCGTTGTTTTTGGTTGAAAATCCCTTCGTGACGGGGGTTTGCTTGCCGGTGGACGGCGGGCGGACCATCTTCGCCGGCAATGAATTTGGTGCTAGCAGTTAGTCATTTCCTCGCGCAATTGCAGAGTTTTGCGTGAAAATCGGCGCTGCTTTCATGTCGGCATTCTCTTAGAATCCCGCACGATGCGACGCTTGGGTCGCTCTTTCCAAACGGATGTGGACACGACTCCCGCCGCGTTTTCATTGAGGCATGTTCGATGCGAAAGCTAAACTTCCTACCTTGGCTCCCCACCTTGGCCGTTTGCAGCGCCGCTTGCACCCTGTTGAGTTTCGCCGGCTGCGGCGGCGGCGACGCCGTGCCGACGGCCAGCGTTCCGACTGCAACGCCTGACGCCGCTGCTCCCACCGAAAATTCAGCTGCCGCCGCGCCGCCGAAGACCGTCAGTCCGGCTCAGGTAAGCGCGCCGATGACCGGTAATCCGGCCGCGACCGACAACCCCAATACCGGCGCCGCCAATCAAGTCGCGATGAAGCAGCCCGACGCCGCTGCTCCCCAAATGCCGCCGCCGATTTCGGCCGCCGAACTAGATGCGGCCGTCGACATCAATAAGATTCCGCAAAACGACCCGGTCGAGTTGCTGAAATATATGACCGCGGTCAGCGAAACGAACTTCCCCAATACGGCGTCGCAAACCGAACTGCACGCGTTCGCGAACAAGGTCTACGGGAATATCATGGAAGCGGCCGATCGCTTGCTGGCCATTCCCAACGCGACGTCCGATCAGCTCCGGGATGCGTTGCAGTTCAAGTTTCACGCTTACGAAGTGTTGGCGCAGATCAATCCAGACCAGTCTGAAAAGCTGATCGCTGAGCGCACCGCGCTGGCGCAAAAGCTGACGCAAGATCAGGATCGCACGCTGCGGACCTTCGGCATGTTGTACATGTTTGAGTACATGCTGCAAGATTTCGCTTCTGGAAAGCAAGACTTGGGCAGCATGGTCAAAGAAGACGCATTGGCGATCATCGGCGACCCGGGCGCATCGATGCAGCATTTAGAAGTCGCGATGAATGCGGCCAACGTCTTCGGCCAGATGGGGCATTCGGACGTCGCGGTCGAAATTTTGAGCACGGCTCGTCAAAACTTCGCCAAAAGCCAGGACAAACAGTTGGCCGAAGCTTCGGTCGGTTTGGACGATCATATTTTGCAGTGGAAAATCTTCGGCGCGATGATGGACGCCGCCAACGGTGACGATGTCCGCGGTCAAGAAATGTTGCAATTGATGCAGCAATTGGTCAATTCGTTCGGGCCAGAATCGGTGGAGCCGGTGACCACGATTCAAGCAATCGAGCAAAAGATGGAAGAGTTCAACCGGATGGAGTTGGCCAAAGCGGTGAACGATCTGTTGCTGAACAACTACAGCAACCATCCCAACAAAGAAATCGCTGCGGCGATTATTGAAAGCGCAACCAGCGCCAACAAGCGTCTGGCCTTGATTGGCCAACCGATGCCGCTGGTGGGCGCCAATCTCGACGGCACGCCGTTCAACTGGGCCGATTATCGCGGCCGCTATGTGCTGATCGATTTCTGGGCGACCTGGTGCGGTCCTTGTTTGCAAGAGATTCCGAACATCCAGGAAAACTTTGTCAAATACCGCGAACGTGGTTTTGAAGTGGTCGGCGTCAATTTGGACGAAGATCCGAAGGCGCTCGAAGCGTTCTTCGCAAAACGGCAACTTCCTTGGACCACGGTGATCAGCAACGATCCGAACGCGACCGGATTCAACAATGTGAACGCGGTCCACTGCGGCGTAGATGGGATTCCGTTTCTCGTGCTGGTCGATCCCGAAGGGAAAGTGATCGAGATCAACCCCCGCGGCGAACGCTTGGGCGAAGTGCTGGAGAGCATCTTTGCCCAACAGGCGCCTGCGACCGGCGGAGCCGCCGCCGCGAGCGCCAATGCCGGCGCCGCGCCGATTCGTTAAGAATCGCACCAAAATAAAACTGTCCAACGTAAAAACGGAGCCTTTTCGGTTCCGTTTTTCTTTTTTCGAACCGGCTGCGTTGGATCGCCTACAATGAACGGATAGGAGTGATGGATAGAATCTGTCTCGGGCAAACGCACTCCACATTCAATGGGAGCACCTCATGAAAACGTCTCTATCGATTGCATCTCTCTTGTTCTCAGCGCTGTTTGTCGGCGTACTCTCGGCCGAAGAATTGAAGGTCGGCGCCGTCGCGCCCGACTTTGAAGTCGAGACCGTGAACGAAGCGATGATCAAGCTGGATGACTTCCGCGGCAAGAAGTTGGTGCTCGCTTTCAACCGCGCCCATTGGTGTCCTTACTGCATGAAGCAAATCAAAGACATTCAGGCCAACTACGACAAAATTCAAGCCGCCGGCGCCGAAGTGTTGGTGATCTTCCGCGAAGAAGAAGATGGTGAAAAGGGGTTGGAGCAGGTGAAGAAAATCACCGGCGCGAAATTCCCCCTGGGATTAGATCTGACGGCGGTGCAAACCAAGCAATACAGCGCAGAAGGGTTCACCACTTACATCATCGACGCGGAAGGGAAGATTGCGCAAGTGTTGCCCGGCACGAAACCCGATCGCCCGCTGGCGAATAAGATCTTGGGCGCCTTGAAGTAGTCGATTCATCTTCGTATTGCGAAACGCAAGGTTTGGAGTTGCGCTTTTTAAAGTGCGCTATTTTTGAAACAGACCATGGTTGGCCCGGATAGCTCCGCTATCCGGGCCGACGAAGTCGGTAAGAGGCATTGCTCCGCAATGCGCCTATAATCGGCTGCTTTCCATGCCGTTTGAAGAGGCCTGCACACCATGAACGGTGAGCTTGGTCTTGATGCCTCTTACGGCTGCGCCGCCCCGATAGTGGAGCTATCTGGGCCAACCAGGAAGATAAGCGCACTTCGGGCTATGCAGAGACGTTGGGGCTTGCGATCAGCGCGGGGGCTCAACGCCGGGCGGGGGGAACCATTGGACGACCGGCGGCGTGGTTCCCAGATAGTTTTTCATCTGCAGCGTCGGCTTGACATAATGCTCGGGACGACGACTTCCCTGAACGCGGAAGTTGTCCCCTTTCTGCAAGATCGGACGGGACTCGGGCGATTCGCCCAGCGGAAACTGATTGGTCATTTCGGCGATCACCCAATGAGGCTCGCCGAGCGCCGAGTTGAGATAGACCTCGGGATAGCAATGCCCCGGCACCCAGACGGTGCGCGCCGGGATTTTGGCCGCTCGGCAAAGTGCGATAAATAACGCGGTCATCTCTTCGCAATCGCCGCGACCTTCTTCCAGCGCCGCGACGGCGCCTTTGAGCGGGCCGTTTTCGTATTGGACGTGCTCATGAATGTAATCGTAGAACGCCGCGAGTTTGTCCCAGTCGGTTCCGCCGGGAGGCGTGAGTTGAGCGGAGAGCTTGGTGATCTTCGAGTGGTTGCTTTCAATCGCCGGGCCCGGGCTCAGATAGATGCGCATGCTGCGATCCAGATCACGCAGCGCAGGCGCCGTCAACTTCTCTGGCTGGGACGGCATGATCACGTTGCGGCGGGCGACTTCGTAAACCAGGATCGCTTCGGCGTCTTCATGCGGCGAAAGGGCTCGCACCAACACTTGGGCCTGTTTCGTCTCGCCGAGCCTATCAAAGGTGATATCCTGCTCGCGGACGTTCTTGAGACGTTTCTCAACCAGGCGAACCGTTTGCTCGGGCCAGTCGGTCGGAACCGGAAACGTGGCGACAATCCCTTGGGCGAGACCAGAAACGTTAAGCTGGAACCCGACTTCGATCTGTTGCACCGTGACGTCGTCCCCGGTCAACATTTTGCGCTCGCCTGCTTTTTCGAACTGCGCTGCAGCCGTCGCCGCGAGCGCGATCCAAATTGCGAATCCGGTTGTCAACGTACGCATCGAACTAGCTCCCCGGCTCTTCGCGAATGAAGGTGACATGGGGTTTGCCGCCGTTGGGGCTTTTCTTGCCGGTCAAGTACTCGGCGACAAAACGAACCGGTTCGTTTTTCTCCGGCACGCGAAAGCTGTCCCCTTTTTGCAAGATCGGCCGCGGATCTGGCATGAAGCCAAAGGCTCTTGTGCCGGCGACTTGCGCCGGATACCAATGGCCTTCTTCGTCGGCGTCTTCTAAGTAGAACTCTGCGTAGCTGCTGCCGGGGACCCAAACCGTGCGAGCAGGAACATCCGAAGCGCGGCAGAGCGCGATGAACAAGCCGGTCAGATCTTCAAAGTCGCCGGTTCCTTTCCGCAGCGCGGTGACGGCGGTGGTTGATTTTTGGCTTTCGTACGAAATGTTATCACGGACCCAATCGTACAATTTCTCCACCTTTTGCCAGTCTCCCTCGACTCCCTCCAGAATCTCGCGGGCTTTCTTGCGGATCGAGCTATGCCGCGATTCGATGCTGGGGCTGGAGCCAAGATAGCGACGAATATCGCTCGGCGGGCGTTTCGGAATTTTGACGCCGGTCAGATCGGCCGGAGGCTGAGCCGAGCGAACTTCGACCTCCAGCGTAATCACGGCGCCGCCGGTCTCGCCGCGCCGAAGCGAAGGAATGCTGACCATCATCTGCTTGACCGAATTCTCCAGCATGCGATAGCCGATACGCGATTCGGTCGAAACTTCTTCTTCGACCAGGCGAACCGTTTGCTCGGGCCAATCGGCGGGGATCGGGATGGTGCCGTAGAGACCGACGCAATCGCCGCCGACCGCTTCGATGGTCATGCCGACCTGATAACGGCTGGTGCGGGCTTCTCCCAAAATCGGCGCGTTTTTGGATTCGGAAGGCTGCACCTTCTCGAACTGAGCAAACAGTTGCGTCGTCGCCAAAAGCAACATCATGACGGCGGCCAGCGGAGTGAGTTGTCGCACCAGGACACCTCTTTCGGTAAGATTCTCAGAACAGGGAAGCGTGCACGATTGGGAGGAAGTTACTAGTTGATTGTAATTCAGAGACGCTCTACGCTCAAAATTTGCCGTTGCGGCCGGTGGTGATTCGACCGAAAAGAACCCGCGCAAGTAGTGGTGATGCAGATTGCACGGCAGAAACGGCTTAATCGGACCATTCGCTCAAAGAAACGCTCCGGTTCGAAATGAAAAACGCCTTCGCCAGACAGTGCGTCTCGCGAAGGCGACGTTGAGCGGAAAGCCTGGTACGGCGTGACGCTTAGCGGGGGGATGGCAGGATTTGGGTGGTGGCGCCAGACGGCTGCATCAATACGCCCTCATCGTAGGAGGGGTACGAGGAAACGGAAGGGCCGGAAAATTCGGAACCGCCGCAGCACGGTTCGGACTGACGCCAACCCATACCGCTGCGACAGCCAACAACCGCCACGACCAGCATCGCGCTGGAAAGCAACAGCATGGAACGTTTCATTGCAGAAATCCTCCGCAAATGGAATGTTGGCGAGTCAATAAACATACGTGTTCGAAACTGTGGGTACGCAACACTACACCAGGAACCATGATGTGCAAACGCAACGCGCGAAAAATTCGCAACATTCAAGTTGCGACTACACCACGACCCCCTTGCTAGCCGACAAAGGGACCGTAGTCGATTTATTTTCACTGTTAAGCACCGCTCGTATGACTGCCATGCCCCTACGATCCTTGCCGCTGCGACAATCGTTATTATCGATTCTCGGCCTCTTTGTTTTGGCCGTGATTGCGACTGCGCGCCCCGCCCAAGCCGACTTCCGCGAGAGCGCTGGCGGCTATTGCTGTCCCAACTATCAGGAAGCGATTCGACCGGGGGACGAAGTCTATCTGATCTCGACGCGCTGCTTGCCGAGCGGCTGCGGATTCGAGTTGCCGGTAGAGCGGATGTCGGTGCAGCGTTATGACGGCGGACTTGGTTGGGTGGAGTCGTCCCTGGAAGAAGCGGTCGCCGGCGATGCGTTTGATTGCACGTCGGTCTTCGTCCATGGCAACTGGATGGATACCTGGTGGACGAAGCGACGCGGTTGGGCGACGTATCACGAGCTGACCCGCGACTGGGAACCAGAGCGTCATATTCGCTATGTCATCTGGTCGTGGCCGACCCAAAAAGACGCCAAGTCGCTGGCCAGCATCCGCCGCAACGCCGAACGAGCCGACTCTGACGCTTACTATCTGGCCTGGTTTCTCTCGCAGTTGCCGGCCGACGAGCAGGTGAGCATCTCGGCGTTTAGTCTCGGCGCCCGCGTTGTCTCCGGCGCTTTGCAACTGCAAGCCGGCGGAATGGTGAACGGCCGCGTCTTAGAAAACCGCACGACCATCGATTATCGCGTCGTCTTCTTCGCCGCGGCGACTTCCAGCGGTGCGTTTTCTCCTTATTGCCGCAACGGAGATGGACTCTCGCGCGTCGAGAAACTAGTGAACTACTACAATAGCGCCGATCCAGTGCTCAAGCGGTATTGGCTGGTCGCAGGTCGCGGCAACAAAGCGATGGGTTATGCCGGCGCCGGCGGACTGTCGAGCGAAGGCTGGAGCAAAGTTCAGCAGTACAATACCGCGCGGTCGATGGGGAAAGAGCATGATTTTAACCAGTACATCTGCAACAGCTGCATCATGACCCAGGCCCGCGAAGTGCTGCGGTTTGGGGATGTGACGCCGACGCTCGAACCGGTGGCCGAACAGGTGTCGACCGAAGAGCTTTCGCTCTAGTAAACGTTGGGTTGCCCGGACAGTTCGTTCAGAACTGGCCGTGTTGCTTTCGCAACAAGATGCTGCGCCATCCGCGTCGATTTCACGTTAGACAGCCCCCTTCTACTTTTCGACTCGCCGTCGAAGTCCAGTTTTGCTCTTAACATTTGCGCATAGGTAAGTTGAACTTGCTTCTCAGCCGGATGATGAGTCATCTTGTTGCTGTGGCAACCCGACCAGTCTTGAACAGACTGGTCGACCACCCGGGGATTGCCCACCGCGCAGCAAAACGCCGTGCTGCGAGTTTCTCGAGCACGGCGTCGGTGGTTCGGATTCGTGGGGAAAGGCTGTTAGTAGCCTTCGCCTTGCAGTTCGGCCTGTTCGGCGAGGGTGGCCTGCATTTGATCCGCTTCGCGCTGCAGAATGAATTCTGGGCCCTTCGGATAGTACTGGACGTCGTCCGTCATATAGTACGGGCTGGGAAGCGTTTGACCGCCGACGTCGATCTGGCAGCCGGTGGCGGCGGCGGCGATGACCGTCATGCCGCAAACCAAGGCGGCCTTCATCCAGGCTTGTCGTTTGACCATTTTGGGAATACTCCGCTGGTTGTGCGGTCCGTTAAAGCGGCGCCAAACGGCGCCGGTGATGAATCTAGAGCAGGGAGACTCCGAGCCGGTTCTCGGTATTATCGCCACTATCCGTATCGTCCGAACCGGAGGGGATACTTAAACCGATTAACCCGAAAAACCGGTTCATTTTCCCAGATGTCCAGCGGGACCGACGTAGATTTGCAGTCTGTCCGGCCTCAAATGCCGCAATTTTGTGGGGTGGGAATAGGTAATCGTTTATAATGAAATGACTTGCGCACGCTCCCCAACTTATGCTAGCTACCGGGAACTACTTCATGACATCACGGCCCCTGACCGGTTGGCTGATCGCCTGCTCTCTCTTTTTTGTCGCCGTCGGACCTGCGGGATCGCTGCTAGCGCAGCGCGGGGATTCGACTAAGCCGAACAACGCATTCTTCTTAGGGTTCTCGCCGCTTTACGCCGGCGACTACAAAGAAGCGCTCAACGTCTTCGACAACGTCTCGTCTTCTGCGGTAGTCACGGCCAATGGACGATGGGTCGATTCGATCTGCTTTGCGACGATGCGCGGAGAATGCTACTACCAGATGGGCGCCAACGCAAAGGCGCTAGAGCAGTACAACGCCGCCGTCCTGCTGTATTTGCAACACTCTGACTGGATGATGCGGCTGAGCACCGACACCGTGGTGGCGATCGGCCCGGTCAACAATGATCCTCGTTCGTCGATTACTTGGGGACCTTCGGCCCGCACGACCGCGATCGGCAAGTACCCGGAGACGATGCTTTCGTTGCAAGGGAATAGCCCCGAACAAAATCGGAACGTGGTCAACAACGGCGGCACGTTGATGGCGCAGCAATACCATCCGATTCGGGCCAGCGAGATCGCGCGTTGCCTGGCTTTGGCGATTAGTCGACGGCGGCAGATTCTGGGGCCGCTCGGCGAGAACGATCCGCTCAACAAGAACCTCATCACCGCTTTGCAGCGCCGCCCGGCGCCGCCGAACCATTGGTTGGGCGTCTGGGTCGATATGCAACTGGGACTGGCGCAAGCGACCGCCGGCAAACTGCAGGATGCGATCCCGACTATTCAGCGCAGCCTGACGATCGGCGGACAATACGATCACCCGCTGACCGCGATCGGCTTGTTGGAACTGGGGCGCCTTGCGCTGGAGCAAAAAAATCTGGAAGCTGCCGAGACCTACTTTGTCGAAGCGACCTATCCCGCCATCGCATTTGGCCAATATGACATCGCCGCCGAAGCGTTCGCCCAGTTGGGAAGCGTCCACCTGATCAGCAAGCCGAACCAGATTTCCAAGTATCTAGTGACAGCGGCCGCGTGGCGCAACTTTGGAAAATTTAACGTCTTGAAGGCGACCGTCTTGATCGCTTTAGCTGAGCACTATTCGTGCGCCGGAGACGTCAACAAAGCAGGCGCCGCGTTGAACGAAGCGCGCCGCGCGATGAATCGGACTGGCATGATGACCGGTCGCATCGGCGCTCGCTACGCTTATCAACTGGCGCTGATGGAGTTCCAACGAGGCAACATGATCGCCGGGAGCGCGTCTCTCAATGATGCGGTCCGGATCCAACGGGTCGCGTCGCTCCGGATCTTTCAAACGATTTTGACCAACGAGTGGTTCGCCGCCAACGTGCTTACCGAGCGGGGCGCCCAATTGTTGTATGACAATTTGTTGCGTGAGCCGACTGACACCGACTGGGCGACTGATCCGTTAGACACGATCACCTATCAGTTAAATCCAAATGGAACGGCGCTGGAGCGTTGGTTCTATTCGGCCTTGGAACGGAAGCAGCCCGAGTTGGCGTTGGAAATCGCCGATCGAATTCGCCGCATTCGCTATTTTGCAACGCTCCCGCTCGGCGGTCGCGAGATGGCGCTTCGCTGGATTCTCGACGCGCCGGAGACAAGCTTGTCGACCGACGCTCGCTTGCAACGTCAAGATTTGCTCACCAAATATCCGGTCCTGAAAACCGCGCTCGACCGAACGGAAGAGATCCGCAAGCAATTGAAAGAACTTCCGCCGCAAGCGATCGAAAAAGAACAATACTTCGCCCAAGAAAAGCTGCTGGAGCAACTGGCCGAAGCGACGATGGCGATCGAGACGAAGTTGGGGGAAGTGTCGCTGCGTCGCGATCGCAGCACGTTTCTCTTTCCTCCGTTGCGAACGACCAAAGAACTGCGAGAGAAGCTGAGCGATAAGCAGGTGGTTCTGGCCTTCTTCAACTCGTCGGGCGGCGTCTACGCGTTTTTGTTTACGAAAGAAGATTACGTCTATTGGAAAATCGAAAATCCTAACGATCTGAAGAAGCAAGTCGTCGAACTCTTCCGCTCGATGGGGTTGTTGAAAAAAGATGGGCCGATTGATGTCGCGACGCTTGAAAACGACGCATGGAAGGCGAACTCGGCGAAGCTGTTGTTGACGCTGATGCCGACACTGAAAGCGGGATTCTTTGACAACTATGAAGAACTCATTGTCGTGCCAGACGGACCCCTGTGGTACGTGCCGATCGAGATGCTTCATCTGGACGATGGGGCAGGCGGTTCGCTGCCGCTGACCGAAAAAGTTCGGATCCGTTACGCTCCGCTTGCTTCGTTGGCGGTTCCGGATATCGAAAAGCGACGACGTCCGCTCCTCTCGGCGATCGTCTCGGGACGGCTCTATGTGCGCGACGACACGGAAACGACCAACTACTACTACGACAAGCTGTCGCCGGCGTTCGCCGCCGCGGCGCGATTGGATAAGAAGACGCCGGGGCCGACCAGTTTGCTAGGGAAAACCTGGGACAATCTCGTGGTGTTGGATGATATCGAAGATCTCGAATCGCTGCCTTACGGTTGGTCGCTTGCCCAAATTGATCGCGGCAAGCCCGGTAGTGACCTGGGAAGTTGGTTTCCCTTGCCGCTGGCGACGCCGCAAACAGTCTATTTGCCGGGCTTTCATACCGCGGCCGAAGATAGTTTGAAGCGTGGGGGCAACGGGGATGAAATTTTTGCCGCCGCGATGGGAACTTACAGCGGCGGAACGCAGACGTTGGTTCTCAGTCGCTGGCATAGCGCCGGAGACGCGGCCGTTCGAATGATAGCCGGCATTGGAGCTCGCATTGATCGTTTGCCGGCGAGCCAAGCTTGGCAGGAAGCGATCGCCGAAGTTCGCAGTTCGCCGCTCGACGCAGCACACGAACCCCGGTTGCGCGTGCTCGGAGAATTGAAGCCGCCAGAGACCGCGGATCACCCGTTCTTCTGGGCCGATCTGATGGTGATCGATTCTGGTATCGTTCCGGAAGAAACGGATGCGCCGTAGCCGCAAGCTATTCGAGCGATTCCGGTTCGGGATTGCGGCGAAATTTTAACCAGCGATGCAGACGAAGCGCCTGAGCTCGCATCATCCATTGCGAGTGATGGCAGATCCGATAGCTCATCAACAGGTTCGTCCGCCACTTCGCTTTCGTTTCCAAGTGATTCGGGCCAATGTCAATGCGGCGTTCCCCCAGAGATATGCTGTCCATAATTCCATGGGCGTACTGCAAAGTTCCGAGGCCAAGTGCTTGGAGATCTGGATCGTGGCCGACACGCATCGCCTGGATTTCTCCCTGGTGATGGTACTTGTAGCCAAAGGCGGCCATTTTTCCTTCATAAAGCAGATAACCGATATCCAACATGCCGAGCCGGGTCGCGGCCTCGTGGGTATCACGAAAGTAACCTTGGACCGCTTCATGCGACAAGGTGGTGCCGGATTCGGAGGAGCCTTGCCAGCTTCTCGCGGCTAAGTCGCGACAGTCTTCGAAGATCGACCAACTTTCTTCCAGCGATCCCTTGGGCTGTGAATCAGGGCGATAACGAATAAACTCAATCCCGGACATTTCTCCCCGGCGGAGCAAGCGGCGCACATTTTGACGAAATTTTGGTTTGCGCGTCTCGAGATAGCTCTCCCAGGTATTCGGCAGATCGACAATCGAGATTTCTTTCCAAGGCGTCACCAACGACGACATGCCAGCCAGGCGAAATGCGTTTTCGGTCCGTCCGCGATCAACCGCTTCCATTTCGATCCAGCGAAGATCGAGCAAATCCCAGTCTCGCCTGGATTGGGCCAAATAGCGGAGGCCGATGGCCAAAGTTGCGGCGCCGTTACTGCCGATTGGTCCGTAGTAAGAACCCCAGTCGGCCAGCGGATAGGTAAGAACGCGAAACGAACCGAGACGCGTCTGCTCGCGTCGGACGACTAACGGCAGAATGCCAATCGGTTCACCGGAAGCGTAGACAAGCAACACACGCAGCCGCTGGTCTGCCCCAAAATGTTTCCAATAGGCGCATAGCCATGCATAGGTCTGAAAGAACGTCGCTCGCGGCATGCGGAGAAAGAGTGTTCTCCAGAGCGTCGCATAGGCGGCAAGTTCACTGAGATCGTTGATTTCGACCACTTCGGTCATCGAGTCAGATTCCGGCGTCAGGAGATGAGAAGCGAATTACAATGAATTGCAAATCCTGGGCCGGCGGCAAGCCCAAACGGAGGCCGCATCGACAAACATGTGTCGTATTAGGAGATTACGTCGAAATTAGACGCTACAAATCCATATTTTCCGTGTTGAAGAAAGGAAACGCTTTCCGATTGCACGATGCGGCATTACGACCCGCAACAGCCCGTTCTATTGGGGATCTTCGGGATAGATCGAAAGGGAGGGGGAGCGAATCAAGTGTCGAATGTGCGTGATATGCGAATAATGTTGAATAATCCCCCCGTCTAGCTGGTAAAGCGGTAAGCGGTGACACGCAGTGGAATTGCTGGTTGCGCATCGTTGCGCACTCAGCAATTCTGGATATAATGGTCAACAAGTGGGCGGTCGTACCCACAACTTGATTTGCAATGATGTTCACAACGGCCCGAGAAGGAGCCCTGAATGCCGGCGGAGTTAACGAGTCTCGTCGCGGAACTGGAAAACAGCATTTCCCGCGTCGTTCTAGGCAAGTCAGAGGTCGTGCGTAAGTGCCTAATTACGCTTCTCGCAGGCGAACATCTGCTATTAGAAGACGTTCCTGGGGTAGGAAAGACTTTAGTAGGCAAAGCGCTTGCTCGGAGCCTGGACGGCGATTTCTGTCGTCTGCAGTTCACGCCCGATCTTTTGCCGAGCGACATTGTCGGGTCCAACGTCTTCAACACCAAGACGCATGAATTTGTGTTTCATCAGGGGCCCATCTTTGCGAACATCGTGATCGCCGACGAAATCAATCGGACGTCGCCACGGACGCAAAGTGCGCTGCTAGAAGCGATGAGCGATAACCAGGTGTCGGTCGACGGCGTGACGCATGATCTGCCGACGCCGTTCATGGTGATCGCGACGCAAAACCCGTTCGAGTTTGAAGGGACCTACCCCCTTCCCGAAAGCCAACTCGATCGCTTTTTGATGCGAATCTCGATGGGCTATCCCGATCGCGCCGCAGAGCGTCAGATTCTTGAGACGCATCGTCGCGGCGAACCGGTCACCGAATTGACCCCGGTCTTACGCAGCGATCAGATCAAGCAATTGCAAGCTGCGGTTCGCGAGATCGATATGAACGATTCGGTCCACGAATATTTGCTTGATATTATCGAAGCGACTCGCGACACCGATGACTTGCAAGTGGGCGCTAGTACGCGAGCGGCGATCAGTCTGTATCGCGCAGCGCAAAGCCTGGCGATGATTGAAGGACGCGAGTTCGTCGTGCCGGATGACGTGAAGCAATTAGCCGTTTCGGTACTCGCCCATCGCGTCATTCCCAAGGGATATCTCCACGCCGGTCAACGCGAAGCGGTGGAGACGATCGTGAGTCGAATTGTCGATGAAGTAGCGGTTCCAACCTAAGTCGGACGATAACGCTAGTGCTAGCCGACCGATAGTGTTCGACCATCCCTTTCAAACGCGCTTGAGGAGGTACGAATGTCGTTCTGGAGCAGACAGGGCTCCATGATCACTCGCGAAGGAACTTACTATCTCCTCGTGATGACGTTCATTGTGGTTGGCGCCATGATCCGCAACTTCCAGTTGCTGATGGTCCTCGCTTGCATGATGGTCGGCCCCTTGCTTTATAACTGGCGCGTCGTTCAGGGAACGTTGCGCCGGCTCAAATTCTCACGCAAACTTTCGCACTCGGTTTGCGCCGGCGATCCGCTCTTGGTGGAGTTGCGCGTTGAAAACCTGGGTCGGGGTTCCGTCTATGCGATCGTCGCTTGCGACGTGATCGAAGCGGTCGACGGCCCGAAGATCGGCGAATCTTGCGAGGTCGAAGTATTTTTCGCTCGCGTTCGCAGCGGCGTTACGGAAACGTCCACCTATCGCGCGCGGGTGCAGCACCGCGGTCGATATCGGGTGGGGCCCTTAGAAACGTCGACGGCGTTTCCCTTGGGACTGATTCGTAACACGCTTAAGCTTGGCGAAATTGACGACTTGATCGTCTATCCACGGATTGGACGTCTGACGCCTGCTTGGCGGCGTTTGATTCAAGATGATCGCGCCGGCTACGCGGCAAGTCGCCGAACGCACGGGTTGCATGAGGGAGATTTTTACGGATTGCGCGAGTGGCGAACCGGTGACCCGAAGCAATGGATTCACTGGCGCACCACCGCCAAACGTAATCAATTGGTCGTACGGCAGTTTGAGAAACAAAGTGAGCAGGACGTCACCATCATTGTCGACGCTTGGGTCTCGCCGCAAGCGACTTCCCAGGAAGAAGCCAGCGTCGAACGAATCGTAAGCATGGCGGCGACTGTGGTCGCCGATCTCTCTGCGGTCGGAGGCTGTCAAATGTATTTGGCCTGCGCCGGCGCCAAAACAAAGAGTCTGCATGGTTCGGTCTCCCAGGCGTTCGTTCATGAAGCAATGACGATTTTGGCCGAAGTCACGCCGGCGCCGCACCAGTCGATCGATGGTTGTCTGCTTGATGCGCTGCGCGTCGGTCGTACAGGAAAAGTCGTCCTGCTCAGTTCTCGCAATCTGGAGTTGTCGGACACCAACACGTTCCAAGAAGTCTGGAACGATCATAAAGTGCGATCCGAAATTGGACGCGTGATTTGTCTGTCGGATGCACGGGATGAGTTGGCGAATCTCTTTATCGATGGCGCCCAGATCAGCGCCGCAAAGGAGTCGTCATGAAGGTCGAACGCTTACTGCAGATTAGCGTCGCTATCCTCGCAGCGCTGGGAGCGATGTTGCTCGGCGGAGGCGAAACGGACGACGCCGCGTTGCCGATCGCCGCGGTGTTGGCGGCGTTTATTTCTGTTTATGTGACCGATATTCAGCGCTGGTTCAGCTTGAATCGAAATCTGGCCAATGTCGCGGCGTTATTGGCGGTTGCATTTTCGATTTCCGATTTCTGGCCGGGCAACAGCACCGAAAAGCTGCAAGCGATCGCCAAGTTGTTGATTTACCTGCAGATCGTGCTCTTGTTTCAACGCAAGTCGACGCGCGTTTATTGGCACTTGTGCGTCCTTAGTCTGCTGCAAGTCGTGGTCGCCGCTGCGCTCAACTTGAACGTTTCGTTCGGCTTTATGTTGGTCGCCTATATGTTGGCCGCATTGACGACGCTCAGTCTGTTCTTCATCTATCGCGAAACGGTTCGCGTCGACCCGATTTTAAAAGCGGAACATGACGCGATCGACAATCGTCCGGTCTTTGCGCTTTTCAGCTCGCGCGATGAAGGAGGGGAAGGAAGCGGCGTTACGACCGAAGCGGTGCTGCTGGAATCGCGCCTGCCGAAAAACCTGGCGACCGTATTTTCCAGCTGGCAAATGTTCGTTCAGGTTTGCAAGTTGGGGATCGTTACGCTGATCGCTACGGTTGTCTGCTTCTACGCATTTCCTCGTCCCAGTCGCGATTCCTGGGGAGGCGGCTTAGCCGGCGGGCTCCGCGAAACCGGCTTCAAGGATCAGATCTCGTTCGACCGAATGGGAAGGATTCTCCAAAGCGACGAGATGGTGATGCGGGTCGCATTCCGCAGCCCGGTGTCTGATTCTCCCAAAGAATCGCCGCTCGAGCCTTATTTTCGCGGCACGGTGCTGAATCGCTATCAAATTCAGACTTCCAGTTGGATCACCACCTATTCGCCGGATGACGAAGGTGCGACGCAGTTGCCGACGCCTCCGCCGGGCGTCGAGATGGTGCGGCAATTGGTGGTGCTGAATCCACGCACGCGTCTGGTGCAAACAGCGCACGGACACTTGCTGTTTAGCGTCTATCCCGCCTATCGCGATCAATTGACTTCTAGCCAGGTCATCGACGATCAGATGGCCGGATTTTTGTCATACGCGGCGGCCGATGCGCTCGGATCTAAGCCGTCGCAGTACAACGTGTTAATTCCCTGGCGTCCCGCCGAACTCGAAAATCGCTTGCTGGCGTTGAACAGTCGCGACGAGGACAAGACGAAACTCGATTGGCGCACGCGCAGCTATCTGGATTCGTTGGAGAAGGTAGAGGTTTTCGCGTTCGGGCAATTGCAACAAACGACGCGAAGCGTCGTCGAGAACGCCAAAGTTGATCCGAAAAATAACTTCGAAGTAGCCCAGGCGATCGAACGCTTCTTCACCGACGAAGGGGGCTTTTCGTACACGTTGGAAATAGATCCGCGCGTTCGCGATCCCAACCTTGACCCGCTCGAAGATTTTCTGGTCAATCATCGATCGGGGCACTGCGAATATTTCGCCGGAGCAATGGCGCTGATGCTGCGCTACCAGCGGATTCCGTCGCGCATCGTCGTGGGATACAAAGGAGGCGAATATAACTCGGTCGGCAATTACTACGCCGTCAAGCAAATGCACGCGCATGCGTGGGTCGAAGCGTATATTTCGCAGAAAGATTTGCCGGAGTCGGTGCGTGAGAATTATCCGACCGGCGCCTGGCTCCGATTGGATCCAACGCCTAGCGGCGAAACGGAAGTGGTCTATGAAGAGAAGGGGGGGATGCTGAGCAAAGCCCTCGATTGGTTCGACTATCTCGAACTGATGTGGCGCGACTACGTGGTCGAAATGAACTCAGAACGCCAAGAGAACGCGATTTACAAACCGTTCACTGATCGCATCTGGCGACCGCTGGGCGATTGGTTCAACTACGAGGAATGGCGCCTGTGGGTGAAAGAAAAAGCGGCCACCGTCGGCGTTGACGTCGAAGGGGAGTGGTTCAGTTGGTACATGAGTTTGCTGACCATCTTTTGCACGATCGCCGGGTTCGCCATCTACCAAGGTTCGCGCTGGCTGATTCGTCGTTTTGGTCAGCCGCTGTGGCGATGGATTCGTCGACAATTGCACTTTAACCGCCACGGCGTTACGTTCTATTTGCAACTTGAACGCCGCCTTGCGAAGCGAGGGATGCGACGCTCCCCGGGGCAGACTCCGTACGAGTTTGTCGATTCGCTTCGTTCGCGTCTAACGCCGGGTGCGATGGACGCAATCGCGCCGGTCGTCGAAGCGTACTATCGCGTCCGCTTTGGGGGGGCTGTCCTCAGCGATGAGGCGCTTTCCGGCATCGAGGATCGACTAACGACGCTCCAGGTGGAGCTCGATCAACTCGATCGTTCGCCGCGATTCTAGTAACCGCCAGGCGGAAGCGATTAAACGTTAAACAAGAAGTGGCAAACGTCGCCATCTTGCATGACGTACTGCTTACCTTCGACGCGCATTTTGCCCGCGTCGCGGATCGCTTTTTCCGAGTGCAATTGCTCCAGGTCGGCGACCGAATAGGTTTCGGACCGAATGAAACCGCGTTCGAAATCAGAGTGAATCACGCCGGCCGCTTGCGGCGCCGTCGCTCCGACCGGAATCGTCCAAGCGCGGACTTCTTTTTCACCGGCGGTGAAATAGCTTTGCAAGCCGAGCAGCTTGTAAGCGGAACGAGCGAACGTATGCAGCGCCGGCTCGGTTAAGCCAACGCTCTCGAGCATTTCCTGGCGATCGGCGGCGTCCAGTTCGATCAACTCCGCTTCAAGTCGAGCACAAACCGGAACGACTTCGCCCTCTTCTTCGGCAGCGCGAGCGCGGACTTTGGCGACCAAGTCTCCTTCGCCGGTCAGATTGTCTTCGTCAACGTTCGCCAGGTAGAGCACCTTTTTGGCGGTGATCAGTCCGAGTCCGCGAACCCGCTTCTCCGTTTCTGGATCATGAAATGACATCGAGCGGACCGGTTTCCCTGCTGCTAGGACGGCGTAACATTGCTCGAGCAATTCGACGCGTGCTTTGGCCTCTTTGTCGCCAGAGCGGGCCGACTTGGCGGCACGATCTTTCGATGATTCGACCGTCTGCAAATCGGCCAACATCAGCTCGGTATCAATCGTTTCGATGTCGCGAATCGGATCGACCGAACCGTCGACATGGATCACGTCCGAGTCGGCGAAGCAGCGAACGACATGGACGATCGCGTCCACTTCACGGATGTGCGAGAGGAATTTGTTCCCCAAGCCTTCTCCTTCTGAGGCGCCGCGGACGATGCCGGCGATATCGACCAATTGCAAAACGGCCGGAATCACCTTCTGCGTCTTAATGAACTTCTGAATGGTTTCCAGACGCTCATCAGGGACCGGAACGATCCCCACGTTGGGCTCGATCGTGCAGAAGGGGTAGTTCTCGCTGGCGATGCCTGCGGCGGTCAAAGCGTTAAACAGCGTCGATTTACCGACGTTGGGAAGACCGACAATTCCAGCTTCCATAGCAGGCTGACTTCATAAGCAGAGGGACGGAGTGAACTGTGCCGAGTCGTAGATTCTACCCAAAAATGCCCCACCGGTAAGCAGTGCTGCCGGCCCGGCGATTGGAGCAGCCGGAAAACGAAAAAAGCGTCGACCGGGCTCGATCGACGCTTTTTCGCGAATTTCGTTTTTGTGCTTCGAGGGATGGAAGCTGCCGGCACCTAGTAGGAGCCTCGCCCCAAATTTCGGGGGTTACGATGACTCGCTCCGCTCCGGGTCGTCATCGAGGTCGGGTAAGTCGACGTCTCGTAGGAAGGGGTAGAGTAGGTCCGCCGGCTCATCGTTGTGGTCGGGCTGCTTTCATAGATGATCTCGCCTTGTTGCGGGGAGGCGTAATGCGGAGTTGCGTCATGCGCGTGTCCGCCGCAGCCGCAATCAGGGCCGCAGTCGCCGCCGCACGCATTGCCGCAAGTACAGGCGTTTCCGCCACAAGCACCGCAACCGCATCCGCGATGACCGTAACGTACGCCGGCCAAGCCTGGGTGACAGATCCGACCTGGATTGGGACCGATCCAGTTGCCGTGGCAATCGCAAGGATCACACTTCGGGGGATCGGACCACCATTCGCCCCAATAAACTTCGTCGCCGCAACCAGCGCCGCAAGTCACTTTCTTGTGTAAACAACTCAGCAAAACTTTGGGCGGAATCAACGGCAGACACAACTTGAACGGTGCGCAGCCCTTGTTGCAGGTCGGACCACAAGTTGGTCCGCAGGACGCGCCGCAAGCGTCTCCGCAGGGCGCCGTCGGCATAGGGCCATAGGATTGGCCCGACGCAAACGGGGTCGAACCAAGGACGATCGCCATGCTGATGATGGCCACGATTGCTGAAAGTCGCATCGGAGAAATACCTCTTTGCTGACGGCGGGGGAACGGGCGCGTTCGATCACGGCGTAAATTCCGTTACCATCTCTATCGGCGTTACAATTCCGCCAATCGAGAAAATCCGCACAACCGGCAAAGTTTTCCAGGTAGGTTCCGCTAGCAGCGGGGGGAGTTTATCGAGCCAAGAAAAAGTAAAGGCCGTCGTGTGGGGCAGGAACACGACGGCCCTAAAAGAAAGGGCGGACCCTCTCTTTTTGTAATTTATTGATAGGTCAAGTTATCGGCAATCGGTCGGTTGCGGTTGATCGCAATTTGCAATTTCCTCAAGCTCTGCTTTGCGCGAAAAAGGCCAGCGCCGGTTTTTCCATAGATCCCGGATTTTCGTTATCGCCGACCAGTCGGCGGTTTCTCCTCCCAAGATCTGCGCCAGCGTTTCCTCTTGCCCGCGATAGCCCGGCGGGAAACGCAAGATGACGCGCGATCTCTCTTCCTGCTTTTGGACCGCCAGCGATGATAGCGTCCCCTTGGCGATTTGCAGGTTCGTCAAGTCGACGAGATTGTCGACACACGGCCCGATCAAGAATCGCCGGTAGCGAAAATGCCAACCGTTTTCTTTTTTGACCAACTGCCCCAACGTGAACCAGGGAGTCCGCGGCAAGCTGACCACCGTAAAAGCGGTCAAAGACGTTGTCTCCGGCGACAGCGGATAGCGACGCCAGGCGATCAGATCCCAACTGATGCGCGCGCTCAGCTTGAGCGCCTGTAATGATCGGTTAAGCGTTAACGCGGCGATGATCAATATCGGCAACGCGAACATCAATCCAAGCAGCGGATGAATCCAACACAATACGTACATCACCACAACCATCGCGATCCGCGAAAAACGGAGCGTCGTATCGACCAGCGGGAACGGGGAGAGGAGGATGATCACTTCAACCAGATTGCCGAAGATCCAAATCGCGGCATAGAAGCCGAGCATCACAACGATCGTCAGGTAAGTCAAAAACTTCTCCGCCAAACTCGGATCAGTTCCCAGATCGGCTCCTAGCAAATAGATGATCAGACGAAAGCCGAACAAGAATCCAACGAAATGAAACAGCGACCCCAAGACGTCAAGCGGCGTCTTCAAATAACTAGCGAACGTCAGAATCGTGTCTTTTAGGATCACGATCAAACTGCAGATGGCGGTGATGATCCAGAACCAGGGTTGATAAAAGAAGAAGAGCTCGCCGCGGTCCGCCGAGTCGGTCGTGAAGTAGACGATCGGACCGGTTACAGACAACACCATCAGTGGTGAAAGTCCCGTCGCAGTGACGCCGACCACATTCTCCATGCCGCTGGTCAACAGCCCTGATCGGCGGCGGCCAAAGTATTGCGAGAGCACATGCGTGGGCGATGTGTAAAGTGGATCTGTACGATGGTCAGAATGGACTTCCCCCGGTTGTTCAACCGGGACCAGCTCCCCAGGGGCTGGTTCGGCTGCTTCCGCTGATGTCGCCGCGGCGGCGAATATCAATAGCGTCAAAAGAATCGTCCGCATGACTTTTCACTTCCGACCGGAGAAAAGAGGCGCCTTATTTACTAACTATTCGTCGCGAGTTGGCGAATCTAGCAGTTTGACCCTGTTATTCGCCCCAATCGCCTAGTTATACTATTTGTCCTGCCAATTTCGCGGAATTCCGCCCGATCGATTTTACCCATTCCCGCCTTATGACGCCTCCCTTGCCGATTCGTCGGCTGCAACACATCGCTGTTTCCGCCGCCGACTCGGACAAGAGCCGTGATTTTTATCGCGACGTACTTGGATTTCGCGAAGTTGAGCGCCCGCCGTTTGATTTCCGCGGCGCCTGGTTGGTCGCCTACGGAATCCAGATGCATGTGATCGAGCGTAGCGCCGCCAACCAGCAAGATGTCGGCGCGATCGACACGCGGGCCAATCATCTGGCGTTTGAAGTGGATGACCCGACGACCATTGTCGAAATCCTACAGGCCCACGCGATCCCGTTCATTCAACGCGTGAACGCCGGCGGAATTCACCAGACCTTCTTTCACGATCCAGACGGCAACCCGATTGAGGTCGCTGTTTACCCTGCCGATCCCCCCTTTCTACCCTAGCCAAACTTTCCCCTGGGAGTCACTTTTATGAACGCAACCCGAATCGTATTTCCACTTGTCATCGCCCTGGCCCTGGTGACGGTCGCCGATCTCGAAGCGGGTATCTTTGGCCGCCGCCGCGAGCGCATTAAAGCCGAAGTATCGGCGCAGCTGCGCTGGGAAATGACCCGCCAAATCAACGCCCAAGCCGCCGCCGCGAAAGCGGAAACAACCGAGCAAATTCAAGCGGAAGCGACCGCACTGAAATCGCAAGTCGATGCGGCCCTGGTCGACATGCGCAAAGCGGCGAAATCCGCTTTGGCTGCCGAAGCCGAAAAGTTGCAGCAAGAAACCGCCGCTCAACTCGCCAAGCTCCGTAGCGAAGCGGAAGCGAAACTTGCCGCCGAGACCGAAGCGATGAAAAAGCAGATCGCAACCGCCGTCGCCGAAATCAAAAACGAAGCGAAGACCCAAATCGCCGCCGCGACCGAAAAGCTGTCAGCCGAAGTCAAAGCCGAAACGGCGAAAGTCGCGTCGCAGGTCGAAGCGTCCCTGACGCCAAAACTGCACGAAGCGATGCTGGCCGCAATCGCCGAGCAAATGCCGAAACCGCCGACCGACGAGCAGAAAGAAGAGAAGTCGGAAACCGCTGCCGTCATTAGCGGCGAAGTCCGCACCAAAGAAGAAGTCGCGACCGACGACAAATAGTCGCGCTTTTGATTTCGAATTCATCAGCCGCCTGCACGAAAGTGTGGGCGGTTTTTTGTGCGCCGCATCAACAAATAGGTGCGTCAGTCGCCAGATCTTGTTGATACGGCTGCGATCCTCTTGGTGTGGGGAGGCTGTTAACTTCAGAGGCATCCTCGCCTACCGGATCGACTCTTCCGGCAGCCCCGATTGAATCCCTTGATCAAGCGGCATTTTGTCCGGCTTGCCGGCGCCATGCTCGGCGATCAGGCGGTCGAGTTCTGTGCGGAGTCGGCTGACCGTATCTGCGTGGGCCGGGTCGTCGATCAGGTTTTTGTTTTCGCCGGGATCCGCTTGCAGGTCATACAACTCGGCCATGTGTTTGTCGGGCGATCCGTCGCCGTGCGGGTACCGGATGTACTTGTAGCGATCGGTCCGGAGCGCGCGAACGTTGGGCGTGTAGGGGAATTGCTTTTCGTAGTTGTACTCGTAGTAAAAACCGGTGCGCCAGTCCGACGCGTCCCCTTGGGCAAGTTGCTTCCAACTTTTGCCATGGATGTTCTCCAGCGGCTTGGCGCCGCAGATTTCGAGAATCGACGGAGCAAAATCGATCGTCACCGAAATGTTGTCAATCACGCGCGGCTGGTCGACTGGGGTTAGGCCCGGGTAGCGGACTACCAGCGGAATCCGAATCGAAGGCTCGTGGCCGGTTCGTTTGTCGACCATGCCATGTTCCCCTTCCAACAAACCATTGTCGGACGTGAAGATGATCAATGTGTTGTCGAGTTCGCCCCGTTCTTCTAAGAAGTCGTACAGACGACCGACGCTGTCATCGACCGAGAGAATCGTTCCCCAATAGGCGCGCACCATCCTAGCGAAGTCTTTGACCCCTTCCGGGCTTTTGTCCGGAAATTTTTTGCGCCAGTCGAACAACGGGCCATAGATCCCGTGCCAGGTATCGAGCCGTTTTTTAAACCACTCTGGTTTGTCCTCCAGATCGAAGGCGCTTGGGGGATATTCAATATCTGCCTGATCGAAACTGTGTTCGTACTTTTCCTCAGGCAGATAAAAACTGTGCGGCGCCTTGTGCCCCAGCATCAGCATCCAGGGCTTATCGCCATTTTGCTTGCTGATCCAATCTTCGGCCATGTCGGTGACGACCGTCGTGTAATACCCATCCACAACCTTGCGCCCTTGGCCGTTGAAGTTGAATTCGGTGTCGAAGTATTTCCCTTGCCCTTTGTGCGTCACGAAGTAATCAAAGCCGGGCCGCGGCTCGTCGTTATCTTCGCCCATGTGCCATTTGCCGATGTAGGCCGTTTCGTAGCCAGATTCGTGCAGACGCATCGGGAAGCTGACCAGGTTCGACGGATAGTCGGTGAAGTTGTTGACCACTCCATGCGCGTGTGCGTAAAGACCGCTGAGGATCGAAGCTCGGCTGGGCGAACAGAGCGAAGTCGTGCAGTAATGGTTCTTGAACAACAAACCTTCGTCGGCCAACCGATCGACATGGGGCGTCTTGAGATGCGGATGTCCCATGCAACTGAGCGCGTCTGACCGCTGGTCATCGGTCAAAATAAACAACACGTTGGGACGTTTTGCAATCTTGGGAGTGGTTGCGGCCTGCGGGGAGGTTTCTTGTGCCCAAGATATGGTGGTCAGAAGGCAGAGGAGAGCAACGGATGTGAGTGTTCTCATTCGATGGGCGCCTTGGAGAAATCTGGTCAGAGCAAATGGCCCGCAGGAATGGGGTGTACGAGCACTTCCAGTTTAACTTGCGCACGGCGCAGTTTTTACCCCCAGGCAAAAGCGGCGACCATTGGACGGTTCAAGACTCGCCCTGCCGCGATGCTGTTCGATCAAAGCGACATTCACAGAAACTTTGCGAATTTAATAAAAAAGCGTGTCGTCGAGGTACCAATCCCCCACGAATCGCGCCACTGCCTAATGAAAGATTCCTTTCATCGGCTTCTGCGAACGACGAGTCCTTAATGCGAAGTAACCGCATGTTATTTGCAGGCATTGTTGGTGCTGCAAAATCAGGCGTTTGCCGTACTTCTGTACTGCTCATCTTCTCCTCGAAATAATTCCTCCTCTATTTTCTATTCGGAGTTTCACGCATGTCGACTAGAACGTCCCGGAAACGCTTTGCGTTCACCCTTGTCGAACTTCTCGTGGTGATCGCGATTATCGGCGTACTCATTGCATTGCTGCTGCCGGCGGTTCAACAGGCGCGCGAGGCGGCTCGCCGATCGCAATGCAATAACAACCTGAAGCAGTGGAATCTCGCGTTTCACAACCATTCCGACGTTTTCAAGCACTTTCCTGTCGGCAGGCAGAATGGGACGTTTGGGCCGCGGCGCACCTGGGTCGTAACGGCCTGGCCCTTTGTCGAGCAATTGGCGCTGTTCGATCAATACGATTTGACCAAGCACTTCCACGAATCGCCGCACATCGTGCAATCGGCCGATACAGGGCTTTGTGCGAATCCGGTCGATATCTATTTTTGTCCCAGCGATGGAGGCTCGCGGCTTTGGAAGGGGGACGTTTATTGGCGATCGCGGGCCAACTATGTAGTTGGCTTTGGCGACAATGCCGCGGCCAATGCAGCGCTGCGCTCGGCGCCGTTCAAATACAACGAAAAGGTGGACTTCCGAGATATCACCGATGGTACGTCGAACACGATGATGATTTCGGAGATCGTCAAAGCGGCCGAAGACACGAACAACGATGAACGGGGAGATATTTTTAACGACGATATCGCCGCTGCTTGGTTCTCGACCCACTCGACGCCCAACTCCGGCGTTGATTCGCTGCGCGTCTGTGTGAATACGGCTCCTAATCCTCCTTGTGACACCGGTTCCACCAAAAAGAATTCAGCGCGTAGCAAACACCCAGGCGGCGTGAATGTGGGATTTGGAGACGGATCAGTGCGGTTCATCTCGCAAACGATTGACCTCGCTACCTACCAAGCGCTGGGGACGACCCAAGGGGGCGAGGTCATCGCGTTGCCTTAGCAATCGCTTTCGAAGCAGCGTGCCGGAAGCAAAGACAAACGTCAGCGAGATAACGCGCGGCTTTGTCTCCGGGGACTCCCTTGTCTATTCCCGGCCAAACGAAACGACAGGTTTGATGGTTTTAAAACGGCATAGGATCAACTTCATGACTACTTCCTCCCCGCGAAGCGTCTATTTTCTCTCCCTCTCTTCGACTCTCTTGCTTCTGCTGGCGACTGGGTGCGGGTCAGCGGATGATTCGAATGCACGGCTAACCGGCGCCGTGACTCTCGATAATCAACCGCTCAAGAACGGCTCGATCACCTTCTTACCGATCGACGGAAAGTCGGCGACCGCCGGCACGACGATTGAAAATGGCGAATTTATGCTCGTTATTCCACCAGGAAAAAAGAAGGTGGAAATCGTTGGCACCAAGGTTGTCGGGCAGAGACGCGCCTACGAAGGAGATGCGAATAGTCCCATGGTCGATATCACCGAAGATATCGTGCCGACACGATACAACGTCCAATCTGATATCACCGTCGATGTGACGTCAGGCGAGAATCACGAGGTCTTTGCGTTGACTTCGAATTAGGCGCCGTGCGCGACTACACGATGTGGTGAGGGGGACTGGCCAACATTTCGAGGAGACGCGAAATCACTCATGACTTGGCTGCGGCAAGTCTGGGAAATGGGGCGAACGAACGCTGCTGGATGAGCCAGCAGCGTCGCTTGGCGCGGGAAACTGCCAGCCATCTCTTTGTATCACCGTGCAAAGTCCCGTCGCTTCTGGCGAATCTTCAAATTCTTTCCGCGCTTCATTCCAAGTCAATTCTTTCCCAACACGTACCGCGATATTCCCTAACAAGCAAAGTGAAGTCAGCCGCGATCCATAGGCGAACGGGCAATCGGTCTCTCCGCCGCTGCGAATCGCGGCGAGCCATTCTTGGTGATGATTGCGGGGGTCTTCCATCGGCAGCGGCGAGAGTTGAAAACCATCGTTCGCCGTGCCCGGCACGATTTGGGGCATGCCGCCGAATTTGCTGGCGTAGATCTTCGCTTGCTCGCTGACGACTAAGATTCCATCGTCCGGAACACGTGCGACGCCGACAACTTCGGCCGACGGTTTTTGGCCGCCGTCATACCAAGTGAGACGAACGGGCGCGGCGCCTTCGCGCGCGACTTGGTACTTCACCACGCTCCAACTGGGGGGCGATTCGCTGGAGCCGTCGCCGGAGGTGACCGCCGAGATGGTGGTTGGCGCCGTGAGCGACAAGCCGGAGACGACCGGATCGAGCAAGTGGCACCCATTGTCGCCGAGTGCGCCGCTGCCAAAGGCCCAGTGTCCGCGCCATTGCATCGGATGGTAGCCGGGAGCATAGGGCCGCACCGGCGCTCCGCTAAGCCAGAGGTTCCAGTCGAGCCAGGCGGGAACGGGAAATTCGCCAGCTGGTCGCGTCACGCCTTGCGGCCAGAAGGGAGCGGTCGACCAGACGTGGATTTCTTGGATATTGCCAAGTTCGCCAGATTGCAAGATTTGTCGCAGCCGGCGATAGCCGCGCTTCGCGTGATGCTGGACGCCGAACTGAGTGACCACTTTCGCCGCCGCCGCTGCCATCGTTTGACAATCGGCGTAGTTGTTCGAGAGCGGCTTTTCGCAATAAACGTGCAGACCCTGCTCCATCGCCAGCAAGCTGGCCAATGCATGGGTATGGTCGGGCGAGCTGATCACCACGCCGTCTAAATTGGCTGACGAGAGCATTTCGCGAAAATCGCGAAAGCTGGCGGCTTGCGGAAAACGAGATTGAGCCTCACCGAGATACCGAGCGTCGACATCGCACAGAGCGGCGACTTCCTCGTTTTGGCAGAGGATCAGATTGCTGAATCCCTGATTTCCAACGCCGACAAACCCCAATCGCAGTCGCTCGTTGGGCGAATTGGCCCGGGTCGCCGCAGGTAAAGAGCCGGTGAAAAGAGCGGCGGACCCTCCTAATAGGAACGATCGACGGCAAATACGGTCTATCACTGGGCTTTCCCCCTCTTGTCGCAACGAGCCGTAGGGCCGAATCTAGTAGATTGGTTTTGGTTGGTCACATGAAGAGAATTACTTTGAACGAAGTTCCCCCGCCCGCGCCCAAATTCGCCACGCTTCATGAGGCGCTGATTGCGCATGGATCGCCGCTCGACGAATCGATCGTCGCGGCGCTCGATAAGTATGCGCAGATCGTGTGGGAAATGAATCAAAGTTTGAATCTCACGCGTCACACCGACTACGACAAATTCGTCGCGCGGGACGTTCTGGATAGTCTCGCATTGGCAGGGCAGCTGAAGCCGGGCGACGAGATCCTAGATCTTGGTTCCGGCGGCGGCGTCCCCGGCGTCATCATCGCCATTCTACGGCCTGACGTGCAGGTTTCTTTGTGCGATTCGGTCACGAAAAAGGCGAAAGCCTTGGAGGAGATCGTCCATCGCGCCGGGCTGTCGATTCCGGTTTATCATGCTCGCGCCGAAGATTTGCTCGAAGATTTTCGCTATCACGCGATTGTTTGTCGCGCGGTCGCCCCCCTGAAGAAGTTGCTGACCTGGCTGGCCCCCCATTGGGCCTCATTTGATCAACTTCTGGCCATCAAGGGGGGGAAATGGGTCGAAGAACGGAACGAAGCTCGTCATTTTGGGCTTTTGAACGACCTTCAGCTCCGAAAAGAGGTCGAATATACGACCCCCGGCAACGATCATCCGAGTGTGGTTTTGAAGATTTGGCCGGCTGGACGGAAAGAACCGTAAATTTCGGCACGACTTCGACTTACCAATCGGTTGACGCGGCCACGGTTTCCGAAGCATGATACATGATGAGGGAACTCGTCGTTTTATGGTGCGCGGTGTCCAAATCTATTCTTACGCCGTCGCATTCCTTATATTCTGACTTTTCGTAAACAACTGCGCTCGCAGCGATTTATCGCGTTCGGGAGGATTGCGCCTTGGCCGGAACACTCGGAGACTTTTCGGAAAACCTGATTCGACGGGGCATCGTCGGCCCTGATCAGCTTGCCGAAGCGGAGCAGCTTGCCGACAAGAATAAGATTCAGGTCCACGACGCCCTGGTTCAGCTCGGTTATGCATCGGGAAGCGACGTGATGAAGGCCCTTGCGCTAGAGCATGGGCTGGAGTACATCGACTTAGACTCGGTGTTGATTAACCCTTCGGCCGTCGAACTGGTGCCGGAATCGGTAGCCCGCGAAAACGTCATCATGCCGATGTCAGAAGAGGATGGGGCGCTGCGCGTGATCTGCAGCAACCCGTTTGACCTCGAAGCGTTCGACAAATTGCGGTTCATCTTGAATCGCAAGGTCGAAATCGCACTCGCCCCCCGCGAAAACATTCTGGAGTCGATCAACCGCTATTACGGTCAACAAGAGGGGGAATCGGCCGATACGATGCTGCAGGAGTTTACCGATACGGCGATCGACTTTACCGACACGATGCAGGAGGATACGCAGACCTACGACGACGTCTCGGCGGTCGATGACAACAGCGCCCCGGTCGTCCGGTTGGTGCAGTTGATGATTAACGAGGCGGTCCAGCTGCGTGCTTCCGACATCCACGTTGAGCCGTTCGAAGATCGCGTCCGCATTCGCTACCGCATTGATGGGGTATTGGTCGAGCGTGATAGCCCCCCCCGACGTATGTTGGGCGCGCTGATCTCCCGCATCAAGATTCTCGCGGGAATTGACATCGCCGAACGCCGGCGTTGTCAGGATGGTCGCATCAAGGCCGACGTCGGCACCAAAGAGATCGACTTGCGTGTCAATGTGATACCGACCAATCATGGGCAGTCGATCGTGATGCGTATTCTGGATAAAGACAGTATCAAAGTGGGCGTTCGCCAGCTGGGGCTGTCCGAAGGATCGTTCCAGAAGTTCCAGAGTCTCATCAAGCGACCGAACGGCATCATTCTGGTGACTGGACCGACCGGTTCTGGAAAAACGACCACGCTGTACGCCGCTCTGAACGAGCTGAACCGTCCCGACACGAAGATCATCACGGCCGAAGATCCGGTCGAATACTATCTGCCCGGGATCAATCAGACGCAGGTCCGTCACAACATTGGGCTCGACTTTGCTCGGATTATTCGTGCGATGTTGCGTCAGGCTCCCAATATCATCCTTGTGGGGGAAATGCGAGATCGTGAGACGGCATCGATGGGAATTCAAGCTTCTTTAACAGGACACTTGGTTTTCAGTACGTTACACACGAACGATGCGCCCGGTTCCATTACACGTCTGGTAGACATGGGGGTTCCCCCCTATCTCGTCGCGAGTACAATTATCGCAGTGCTGGCACAGCGCTTGGTGCGGATTATCTGCGACAAGTGCAAAGCGCCGTTCACCCCCAGCGACGCGGTTTTGGAGCAAGCCGGCATCACGCCGGAGCAAGCTGCAACCGCTACGTTTATGAAGGGACGCGGCTGCGGCAACTGCCAACGCAGCGGTTACAAAGGACGTCGCGGTATCTTTGAATTGATGCCGATGTCCTCAAAAATACGAGAGCTAGCGTTCGAAGGCGCATCCACTCAAGAGATTCGGCGGGCCGCGGTGAGTCTGGGGATGGCGACGTTGTATGACGACGGAGTCCTCAAGGCGATGAAGGGGCTCACCACCCTTGAGGAGGTGTTCCGCGTCGCGAAGCAAGTCGAGCAATAAGTCGTCCCAGACGAGTCATTTCTCGCAGCAGTTTCCAATTACGTCGCAGGGCAGGTCAAACCGTTTTTGCGAAATGCGCCACGAAACTGGCCATTTACTTGAGCGATCGGGCCGCGACGTAACAATGACAACGATCCGCCAGCTTTCCTATTCCTTTTCCTTATCCCTCATCACGGAACAGAACGGATCGCACGACAACAGCGCTCGATTGGGCTCTCTGTTGGACGTGATTCATTCCTATACCAACCAGAAACGTCAACCGGCGCACTTTCATTTTGGGAATGTGCTGGAGCGCTCCTGTCGTTATGTAATTGCTCCCAATGCTGGGGGTAATACGTCTACTTGTTGAATGCGTTAAAGGATTCGTATGGCCACGATTCTGATCGACAAGCTGCTGCAAGCCGCCGTGAAGCAAGGCGCGAGCGATATTCATATAACCGTCGGGCAACCGCCAGTGTTTCGTTTGCATGGGCGAATGCGACAACTGGATACGAAATCACTTGTTCCCGAAGACACCGTCTCGCTGATGAAAAGCATCACGCCAGAGCGTTGTCAGCGTGAACTGCAAGAGTCTGGCAGCGCCGACTTTGGTTTTGCGTTCAGCGATCTGGCCCGTTTTCGCGTTTCGATTTTTCGCCAACGCGGCAACATCTCGATGGTGTTGCGACAGATTCCGAACTCGATGCTGACGCCGGAGCAACTTGGTTTGCCTGACAAAGTGATCGAGCTTTGTAAGCGTCCCCGCGGGCTGTTTCTGGTGACAGGGCCGACCGGTTCTGGAAAGAGTACGACGCTGGCGAGCGTGATCAACAACATCAATGAGACGATCGATCACCATATCATCACGATCGAAGACCCGATCGAATTTTATCACTACCACAAAAAGTCGACGGTCAATCAACGCGAAGTTGGGGTCGACGTCCCTTCTTTCGCCGAAGCGATTCGTCGCGCATTGCGACAAGATCCGGACGTGATTCTGGTGGGTGAGTTGCGCGACTTGGAAACGATCGAAGCGGCGATCACCGCGGCGGAAACAGGGCACGTCGTGTTCGGCACGTTGCATACCAACAGCGCCGCCGGCACGATCAACCGTATTATCGACGTTTTCCCCACTAACCAGCAGGACCAGATTCGGACGCAGTTAGGCGAAGGTTTGATCGGCGTGTTGTCGCAAACGCTTTGCCCCAAGATCGGCGGCGGCCGCTGTGCGGCTTACGAGCTGCTCAACTGCACCTCCGGCATCAAAAACCTGATTCGCGAAAACAAGGTGTTTCGTATTCCGTCCATGATTCAAACCGGCGCCAAGCACGGGATGATCCTGATGGACGACTCGCTTTACAACTTGTGGAAAGCGGAGAAAGTCTCGCAAGAAGAGGTGCTCGGCAAAGCCCAGCATCCGACCGACCTGGCCAAGCGAATCGCGGACGCCAAACGGGGCTTGGAGCAAGACGAAGTGGCCGAAGCTTCCGCTCACTAACGTCCACAGAAACGACGGCAGAGATGTACCTCCAACTAGACGCAGCCAAGTAGAAGCAGCAAGGACTTATCAATGGCGATTCGACGCCTGGGACAAATTCTGGTCGACTTAGGGTTCATCAGCGATGAACAGTTAGTGCTCTTGCTCGAAGAGCAAGAGCAGCAAGCTGAGCATCAGCCGATCGGCAAGATTGCCGAAGACATGAACCTGATCACGGATGATCAGCTTGTTCAAGCGTTGGCCGAGCAATTGGGAATGCAAGTCGTCAGTCTCGACGACGTCTCGATTCCGGGCGACTTGCTGTCGCGCGTCACCGAGCCGATGGCCCAGCTCTACAAAGTGATTCCGATCTCGTTTGACGAAGATTTGAACGAACTGTCGGTCGCGACGTGCGAACCGCAGAATTTGTCGACTCAGGACGAATTACGCCAGTTTTTGGGCTACTCGATCCGCGTGGTGGTCGCGACCGAACGAGATATTCAGAAAACGCTCGATCGCTATTACTCGGAAGATACCGAAAGCTTCGAGAGCCTGGTTCACGATCTCGAAGGAGACGCCGCCCTGGCGAAGGCCGCGTCGGCGCTGATGGGCGACGGGCCGATCGACATTACGGACGCCGAAGCGCTGGCCGACAGCGCCCCGGTTCGTAAGTTGCTGAACATGGTTCTGCTGATGGCGATCAAAGATCACGCCAGCGATATTCACTTCGAGCCGTTTGAAGAAGAGTTCCGGATTCGCGTCAAAGCGGACGGCGTCCTTTTTGAAATGGTGCCGCCGCCGCGTCACTTGGCGTTCGCGATCACCACGCGGATCAAGGTGATGGCCGACCTCGACATCGCCGAACGGCGGATGCCGCAAGATGGTCGGATCGAACTGACCGTCGGCGGGCACCCGGTCGACTTGCGCGTTTCGGTGTTGCCGACGATGTTTGGCGAAAGCGTCGTGATGCGGCTTCTCGATCGCAGCGTCGTGTCGCTCGATCTCGAGAAGGTCGGCATGGATGCAGGCACGCTGAAAGATTTTCGCGTCGTGATGGAGCGTCCCAACGGCATCGTGCTTGTGACCGGACCGACCGGGTCAGGCAAGACGACCACGCTTTACTCAGCGCTCAGCGAACTGAACGCAATCACCGAGAAGATCATCACGACCGAAGAACCGGTCGAGTATGACATTGACGGCATTGTGCAAATTCCGATCGACGCCGACATCGGCAATTCGTTCGCAAATTGCTTGCGGGCCATTTTGCGACAAGATCCCGATACGATCCTGGTCGGCGAGATTCGTGATAAAGAGACCGCCGAGATCGCGATTCAAGCCTCTTTAACGGGGCACTTGGTCTTTAGCACGTTGCACACCAACGACGCGCCTTCGACCGTCACGCGTTTGAAGGACATGGGGATTCCGACCTTCATGATCACCGCCACGGTCGAAGCCATTTTGGCGCAGCGACTAGTGCGGCGCATTTGTAGTCAATGCCGCGAAGAATCGGTCCCGAGCAACGATATGTTGTTTGAGTTGAAGATGAAGCCCGAAGAACTGGCCGGACGCAAGTTCTACAAAGGGATTGGTTGCGAGAACTGCAACAACACCGGCTACAAAGGGCGCATCGGCCTGTTTGAACTGCTCATTATGAACGACGATATCCGCGACATGATCATGCGGAATGCGTCGACCGACGAGATTCGAGAAGAAGCGCGCCGCGTGGGGATGACCTCGCTCCGTGACGCCGGAATGCTGTTGGCCTATGACGGCCTGACTTCGATTGAAGAGGTCGTCCGAGAAACGGTGCTCGAAGCTTAACGCGAGAAACCAATCCAAGAATCATCGTGCTCGCAGCATGCCTGCTTCCGGCACGAGAAAAATTAACAAACAAACACGTTGAATTCACACGAACTGAGCGACACGGCGAAATAATCGCCCGACGCCAACATCCTTCGACCGACGCGACCAGCCGCGCCGCTCGACAATCCAGGCTGCACGCGGGAAAAGATCATGCCAACCTATCAATTCGAAGCGATGGACACCGAGGGTCAGGAGATCCGCGATGTAATTGATGCGCCAACCGAAGATGAAGCGGTGGCCACTATACGCCAGATGGGCTACTTCATCACTCGCATTTCTGAAAAGAAAGCGCGGGCGAAAGCAGCCGGCAAGGCAGGCGGCAAAGGGGGCCGCACGTTCGCGATCGGCGGCGTCAGCAGTCGTCAACTGACCACCTTCACGCGGCAGTTGGCCATTCTGCAAAACGCCGGTCTGCCGATCTTGCGCAGTCTGAAGATTCTCGAGAAGCAGTCGAAACCGGGACGCTTGAAAAACTCGTTGATGGACGTCTGCGAAGACATTGAGTCGGGCGCCGGTCTGTCAGAAGCGATGTCGAAGTGCCCCAAGTGCTTCAATCGTCTCTACGTCAACATGATCAAAGCCGGCGAGGCGGGCGGCGCCTTAGAAGTGATTTTGCTGCGTCTGGCCGACTTCATGGAACGGGACGAAGACCTGAAGCGCAAAGTCAAAGGCGCGATGATTTACCCGGCGGTGGTCATCACCGTGGCGGTCGGTATTTTGACCTTCATCATGATCAAGATCGTGCCGGTGTTTAAGCAGATCTTCGACGACTTCGAGCTCGATTTGCCGCCGCCGACGCAACTGTTGATCACCATGTCGACGGCGATCGTCAACTACTGGTACGTGATTCCAATGATCCCGATGGCGTTGGTCTTGTTCGTCAAGTTGCTGCGGAAATTCAAACAAGGCCGCATGGGCTGGGATTTGTTCTTCTTGAATATCCCGATCGCCGGCAGCTTGCAAGAGAAGAACATCCTGGCGCGCACCACGCGTACCCTGGGTACGCTGATCGCGTCTGGCGTACCGATCTTGGAGTGCTTGAACATTGCCCGTGATACGTCAGGGCACGCGATGTTCGAGAAGATGTATCACAATGTCTCCGAGTCGATCAAAGAAGGTGAATCGATCTTCAAACCGATGGAAGAAAACTGCCGCGCTCCGTTTCACCCGGTCGCGCTCTTCCTGTGGATGCTGTTCCCCTCACTGCCGGCCGCCGCGCTGATGATCGTGCCAGGCGATGTCGCCCAGTACGCGCCGACCGCGATCGGCGTGACCGCCGTCTGCGGCGCGTTGTGGTACTTCATGCGAATGAAACGTCGCGTGGTCGAACTGTTTGTGACCAACATGATCGACGTGGGCGAAGAGACCGGCGAACTCGATACGATGCTGTTCAAAGTCGCCGACACCTACGACGAGGATGTCAGCGTGATGACCGAATCGTTGACCAAGCTGCTCGAACCGATCTTGATCGTGTTCCTCGGCATCTCGGTCGGCTTTATCGTCGTCTCGCTCTTCCTGCCGCTGGTCAGCTTGATTCAAAACCTGTCGTAAACCTTATCGCAATGCGGGGAGGCCGCTCGCCAGCCGAGCCTCCCTGCGGCAATCACCCCCACTACATAACCACTTATTACGAACCGCGGCAGCGAAGCCGACGCGTTTACCAGGAAAGGTTCGCCATGAAGACTCGGGCACTTGCAACGCGGCGCAAATTAACACAGCGCGGGTTTACGCTCGTAGAACTGCTGGTCGTGATCACGATCATCGGCATCCTGGCCGGCTTAGCGCTGGTCGCCATTCCGGCGGCCGTGGGTCGCGTGAAGGAAGCGGCGATTACCGCCGAATTGGCGCAGATCGAAACGGCGATGAAGCTGTTTCAAAGCGATCATGGCGCTTTTCCACCTGACTTGAACGCGACTTGTTATCCAACGGTAGGAGAGCGACAGGGAAAAATTCGGTCGTTTATGCGCAAGTTATCGCCTCGAATTGTCGCTAACGATCTTCTCAATCAATATGATCCTACAGACATGGATCAACTCAAATTGATCCAAAATTTGGAGCTTGCAGGCTGCGTTTCGCCCAACGCGGCGGCTGGCACGATTGTAAATGGGAAATTAGAGCTTGATAGAATTGGCCCTGCCGAAGCGCTGGTCGTTTTCCTGAGCGGCTTCAGCTCGGACGTGGAGAGACCTTTTACAGGGACCGGCGATCGTAAGAAGTATTTTGGATTTGCCGTCGAACGCTTGAAAGATTTGGATAACGACGGCTGGCTAGAATATTACCCCAGCGGCGTTGATGGCGCTCCCTACGTCTATTTTAATTCGACCAGCTATGTCAACGGGAACGGCGTCGCAAGATTTCCTAACGACCCAAATGCGATGGACGCTGTTTACTCCACGGTAGGTCAAGCACGTCCCTACTGCGCCACGATTGGAAGCACTTCTGGGTTCGCCAATCCTGACACGTTTCAGATTGTCACCGCCGGCATCGATGGCCATTTCGGTAATTTCCCCGACTTCACCGATACGGATGATACGAAATATTATCCAACGGGCTTGTCAGGAGGATCGCTTACCGGCACGCAAAGCGGGTTTGCGTTTACCGTCAACGCCATCGCCTACACCACCGACGATCGCGACAACATCACCAACTTTGCTCAGGGGCCGTTGCGTAACAAGGAGCCTGAATAATGATGCGTAATCACGCGCGAAACGACCGCCGCGGGCGGACTGCTGCTCGCCGCGGATTTACGCTGGTCGAAATGTTGGTCGTCGTGATGATCCTCGGCCTGCTCTCCGGCATGGTCCTGCTGGCCCTAGCCGGCGCCGGCGAAACGGCCCGCGAAGCGCGGACCCGCGGCCAAATCCAAAAGCTCAACGAGTTCATCATGACTCGCTACGAGAGCTATCGGACGCGGCGGACTCCGCGCGGGACGAGTAGCAACCCGATCGCTCAGGCACGACAACGCGTCGATCAAATTCGTGCGTTGATGGTGCAGGAAATGCCCGACCGTAAAACCGATCTGCAAACGGTTTATACTCCCGGCGGTTCCTTTTCGACGATTTATGCGCGTCATCAACGGGCGATTATGGCCTTTACCGGGAACTCGACTTGGGGCCCAGCGTATGCTGCTTGGACGCCTGACAATCAACATTCGGAATGTCTCTATCTCATCTTGGCGTCGATCACCGATGGTGAAACGAACGCTCTCGACTTCTTACACGACAGCGAAGTCGGAGATACCGACGACGATGGCGTTCCCGAAGTTCTGGACGGTTGGGGCAATCCGATCGCCTTTTTGCGTTGGCCGCAAGGACATATCGGCATTGAAACTTCGCTGCAGGATATTCGCGTATTTGACTCGCTTGATCCTTTGCGAGTGCGCGGCGACTTAGTAACGAACACCCCTTTGCCTGCAGTACCGCCCGGGGACAACAAAACTGACGTTCATCCTTTGGGGACAGGGTTTGCTCATTTCAATCTGATGCCGTTAGTCGTGTCAGCCGGGAAGGATGGCATTTTTGACATCGGCGGTGATGAATCGGCCGCTACCAATGGCGACGCAGAACGAGGAATTCATTTAGTCGATGCAGCAAGCACTGGGCCGCTTGATTTCGTCACCGCACAGATCAATCCTTACTTTCATGCTCCGCTGTCGATCAACCTGATTGACCCCGACAATACCAGTATCTACGGCGTCGGCGTCATGATGGACGTCAACGGCGACGGCTATGACAACTCGGTCGACAACATCAGCAATCACTACTTGATTGTCGGAGGTAACGCACCATGAGCGGTCTGACATACACACCAAAACGAAACCGCCGCGGCGTGACCTTGGTCGAGCTGTTGGTTGTCGTCACACTGTTGTCGATCTTGCTCGGCATCGCCGCGACCGCCGCACGCACTGGTGCTCGCGGCAAGAAACAACGCGAAGCGGCGCGCCAAGTAAATGCATTTATCGCCGGTGCTCGTACGCGAGCGCTTGAACTGGGGCGCTCTGTTGGCGTCGAGATCGTCAACAACCGTCCGAACGAACCGCAGGCTGGTTTGACGTTGTTCATGGTCGAAACTCCGCCGCCGTATGCCGGGAATTTGACGAATTCCACGTGCTCGATCAGCACTGTGCCCACATTTGGTGGTGTTGATTCACAGGGTAATAACATCGGTGGAAAGCTGACGGTTCGATTTAATAGCACTAGCGATACGCTGCTTCTCGAAAATGATTTTTTGACTCGCGGCGATGTCGTATTCTTCGGCTACAGTAATCAGCCGTATTACATCGATCTGCCGGGGGCCGCCGCCAGCGGAAGCCGCGATGTCGTCATCACTTGGAATATTGATCAACCTGCGCCATTTCCCTGGTACACCAGTTCGATGGGAACCATCACTGGACCGTTCAAAATCTACCGCCAACCGCAGCGCAACAGCGTCACGCCGCTGCAGATGCCGACCGGCGTTTGTATTGACTTAGCGTTCTCGGGACTGGGGACGACCGGGTATGGGACCAATTCGACGGGGATCGCTTCGCAAGCTTTTACCGGCACGCCTACGACTGAGGAATATCCCAAGATCATGTTCGGCCCCAAGGGAGGCGTCGACGCTTACTATTGGCAATCGGGCGTGACGACTACCGCCGTGAACACTTCCGCGACGCTGCCGGTGGGCAATATCAACTTGCTGATTGGTCGTTATGACAAAGTGATCGCGGTGACGGATCTCGGAAACGATTTGTCCCTTCCCGCGAACGTCCTTTCGTTGTTCACGGCGCCCACCGACGACGGCAGCAATATCGCCGATCCTGAGGCGATGTGGGTTTCGATCAATCGGCTGACGGGCAACATCGCGACGACCAACAACGGCGCCGTCAGCAACACGGTCGCGTCGGCGCCGGAGGCGATCGCGTCGGCTCGCCGCTTCGCCAAGCAGGCTCAAAACATCTCGGGCCGATAACCGAAATCCAACGTGACGTAATGATAAGAACCATGCAGCCAACTCGAAATCGCCGCCGCGGCATCACGCTGGTCGAAGTGTTGATGTCGACGATGGTCGTGATGCTGGGGATCCTCGGCTTGATCTCGCTGATTCCGCTCGGCAGCCATCTGGCCGAACGGGGAACCCGCAGCGATCGCGTCGCCAGCATTGGACGCCGCGTCCAGCGCGAAGCGAAAGTCTACGGCATGATGAACCCGGATTCTTGGTTGGATCCGCTGAAGTCTCCAACGCCAGTCGATCAAACTCGGTTTCGTACTAGTGCCAGTTCACTGCCTGTTCGCCAGTCTTACCTGATCGACCCGATGTTTTTTATTGACAGTGCTACGCAGCGTCAGTTCTTTCCCTATGACACGACGGCGACGCCGCAAATGCGTCGTCTATCGTTAGGGAGCTACAACGCCAGCTTTCCGTTCATGGAGAGCCGTGCCGAACGCGCGTTCGTTTCTGACGATGACTATGGAGTGGGAACTGCCGGCGGTTATGAACGTCCCAAGGATCGCGAAGAACCGCTGTTACAGAAGTTTTTCACGCGCGGCGGCACGAACATTCGCCGTCAATCGCAAGGGACTTATAGCTGGGCGATCATGCTGGTTCCAGAGGCGTCATCGACGCGAGTAAACACGTCGACCGGCGGTAACATGCCTCCGTTTGCCACGGCGGCAGCGGGAAGTACGACTGGCAATTCGCAACCACCGACAGATCAATATGTGATGTCGACGATTATTTTTCAAAATCGTCAGGGCGATATCCCGACCAGCGCCGACATTGCCGGAGCAACGGAAAGAGGCCTGCTGAACGAGCGCGTCCTCACCGTCGAAACGGGAAGTTTCATCAGCGGCGGAGGCACCACCGGCGAAATCCAACTTACGGCCGGGACGCCGGAGTTGCTGGACATGAAAACCGGCGATTGGATTTGCCTGACAGTGCGTGTCACGCGAACAATAGGCTCGAACATGTATTACTGGGGCGACAATTTCAAATGGTATCGTGTTGTCGCCATGGATGAAATTGAAGAGGTTACCGTTGGATCCAAGTATGACCTTCGACTCACATTGGATGGTCCTGATTGGAACGCAATGGACCCGCCCACTCAAGCCATCTACGTCGAAGACGTAGTCGGCGTTTACGAACGAAAGGTCCGCTTGGAGACGGGCTCTCCTTGGACCCCATAAAAACTCACTCCTTACTTTTCCCAACGACTACTCGTACCAGCAATTCAAGCGGCCGACTTACGGCGGTTTGACGAAATAACGGCGACGCTTTGCGGGGGCTGGCGTCGTCATGCGAAAGCAAAAAGGCAATACCCATGAATCGGAAGCAACCGCCCCGGCGCGGGGCTATTTTGCTCGTCGTCCTTAGCGTGCTCGTGCTGTTTGCGTTGGTGGGCGTCACGTTTGTCGTGACCGCCGCCCAGTTCAAACGAGCCGCCGACGCCGGACGCGCCAATCCCACTACGTCCGACATGCCGCAACAAGACGCCGACTCGGTGATGTTAGACCTGGTCCGTGGACCGAAGGTCGGCACGTCCAGCGCGCTGATCGGCGGCGACCTGCTGCGCGATTTATACGGCCGCGAGTCACGTCACGGAACCATCAATACCGTCATCAGCGGCGACGGCGCCCTCACCAACGGCGCCGGCGACATCGTGCCGAAAGAATTTGTGCAACTGACGGTGACGGCCGACTCGGCGTTTGTGCCGGTCGACGGTTATTACAACGGCTGCATTTTGACCTATCTCGACGGCAACGGCCGAAATCGCAGCGTGCGCATCGTCGGTTACGACTCGACCTCCACGACCGGCGCCACCGCGACGTTGATGGTCGAAAAACCGTCAGGGCTCAACATCTCGTCGACCGCCAAGTGGTTGCCGATGACGGGCGACACGTTCTTGATCAACGGCCGCCCCTTTAGCGGAACGGGGTTTGGTTATAGCGATATTGGTAGTAAGAACTATCAGAACGGCGCGTCGTTGGACTTGATGACATCGATCAACGACATCACGACCGCAGCCGGACCAAATATGAGGTTGCCGGTAGCGCTGTTGCCAAATTTCGCCGCCTACGCGGCAAACGGCATTGTTGATGATCCGTTTGCCGGGGAGAGCCGTTTTGTAGATCACGGCGGCGCCGACGAACCGTGGGATGCGCCCGACTATCAAAACATGGCGCTCTCGTACTACTTCAACAACGGAACGCCCGGTTCGTCGGATGACGTGTTGCCGTCGTTCCATCGTCCTGACTTGATCGCCTATTGGTATGCGCGATTAGCAAGAGAGTGGAAAGATCCGACAGGCACAGACAATGACGGCTTCGCCGATCTTACTGCGGCCCAGCAGGAAGAAATGTGGTTGCGTCCATTTAACACCGATGGAACGCCCAAAACAGACATTGTCACTACCGACGAATTCCCGGTAGAGCATCGCATCGCTTTGATAAAACTGAAACGCCGCATCATGCTGCGCCCGCTGGTGGAAGATAATCCAAATTTTACCGGCAGCAATCCAGGCTATCGCGATATCAAGATTAGTGGTTCGACGTTGCTTGATCAAAGTCTCCAATGGGATGTCGACAACGATCGCGACGGCGTCATGGACAGCATTTGGATCGATCCCGGCTTGCCGGTGGTGACCGGTCCCCATGGTCGACGCTACAAGAAGTTGGCGGCGATTTTGGTGCGGGATCAAGACGCGAAACTTAACCTGAATGCAGCCGGGTTCTTTAATTCGTTTGAAACGCTAACGCCTGATTTTGCGGATCCAACCAACGGCACTTACGACTATCAACAAGCGTCGATCACCGCTAGTGCAAACTCGGCGAACGGGTCTAATGCGATGGCCCGCCTGATTGGCGCGGGATATGGTCCTGCCGACTTCGATCTGCGAAACATTTTTACGAACCGCACGCCTCCGGTGACGCCGCTAGGGTTGGAATATTTCAAGATTCTGAATTCACGCTATGCGGACAAAAATCCCGCGGTGAGTCCTCCCTATTTGCCGGGCGCAAAAACGACACGTGACGTCGGTAACGAGCGACTGGCCTTGTATGGTGAAATTGGATTGCCGACCGACTGGGGCGGATCGTTGGTCGGTCAGGCGTACGGCACGTACCCGCTGATCGCCGGCGCCGGCATGAAGTATCTGGATTACACCGGCCGCTCGCGTATCGCCACGCAGTCAGGGACATTTTCAGGATCGACGATCAACTATACCGGCGCCAATATCACCAATGCGTTGAATGACCCGTACGAGATGAATCTCAATCATCCGCAGGGAACCGATTCTCCGTATACGCCTGGCGATCTGGAAGCGTTGCTGCGGTACAACGACTATGACGGCAACTATCTTTCGACTCGTTTGAAGTCGGATGCGCCGACCACGCTGGCGAATTCGCAAAATCGAGCCGCTTTGACGACCGAAAGCTATAGCATGCAGACGTTGCCGGCTCCGCCTGTGCCGCTCGATTTGCGCGGCACGGCTCCGACGGTCGATTCGCCGTTTGACGCGAATCAACTGACGGGCGGGCGGGCGCAGTTGAATAGCGCCCTCTGGCAAAATACGATGCCGACCATTCTGGATTTGGCGCGCGAACGGGTTCGTCGCGTACTGCCGGGGACGTTGGGCGGCACGACGATTACGGAAGATCAGGTTCAGCAGATTGTCCGCTCAACGATTCCCTTTGAAGTGCTGCGCGGCGAACCGATGGATGTGAATCGGTTGTTCAACACGCCGCTGATTACGGCGGGGGACGCATACAACAAAGACATCACGCTTCCCAATCTGGACACGTACACGCCGCACTACGTCAACGATTACGACATCGATTATTTTGATAGCGGTGACGGACGGAATCGTCCCCTGAAGGTCTTCAATGGGGCGGACACGCAATTTGCCCCCACTTTCGCCAAACAGTTGTATGCTCGGCATCTGTTCTGCTTGGCGTTGCTGCTGCATGACGCAGGCTATGACTTTCCGTTGTTCGAGGCGCCGACCGAAACTGCCGCTTTGAGCGCGGATGATAAACGAGAATTGACTGTGCGACGAATCGCTCAATGGGCGATCAATGTGGTCGATTTTCGTGACAACGATGCGATCATGACGCCGTTTGAGTACGACGTGAATCCGTGGGATGGTTGGGGAGTCGACGGCGACTTGAAGTCGGACGAAGCGGATACGACAGTGTTCACAATGAATTCGTGTGCGGATCGACGCGTTGTCTGGGGGGCAGAGCAGCCCGACTTGGTCATCTCCGAAACCTTGGCGACGCATGACAAGCGCCTCAAAGATACGGACTACGACGATGGGCCGCAAAAAGATGTCGCAAGCGGCGATGACCCGAATTTGGATCAATACCGCATCCCGCAGGGATCGTTGTTCTTTGAACTGTACGCGACGCGGAATTTACCCGCGAACGGCACAAAGTTGCCAGGTGAATTGTATCAAGGCGGCCAGCTGAACCTGAGCGCCGTCGCGCCGAACAATGCGCCTGTTTGGCGAATGGCTGTGACCAAATTCAAATCTGCCGCCGAAGAGAAGCTGCTCGCGCAAGCGACTGGCGCGGATGGGCGACCGAATACGATCATGTTTCAGCCCAACGATCCGGCGATTGGCGTAGATCCCGCGAAGTTTAACCCGCAATATCCAGTCGATCCAACAATGCCGGTCGCATCCGATCCTGATATTGAGATCGATCGCATGATCTGGTTTGTCGGCAGCAGCTTCGCGTTGCCGACGGTCGCCGGAGACGATTTGTCACGCTTTGACGATATGTCGTTTAAGTATCGTGACCTGGGTACGGGTAATCCGTTACTGCTAACGCCGAATCGTTATCTTGTGGGCGGTCCGCGCGAGAGAACGTACTTTGGCGTCGCGCCCGGTGATCCAGGCTCTGTTTCTGATGCGGCGTTGATCAATGCGATGACCGGAACGCAATATATTGATCTTGGAGCGGGGGCGACTGTTACGACGCCTGGCGTGACTTATCCGGGCGTTCCAAACGAGATTCAGACGAATACATCGGCCCTGTTTACGATTCCGGCGCCTTCCGGCTGGGTTGCGGATCCAGATGAGTTTCCGATTCCCACGAGCGGTGTTGACGCCGGGCTGAACATTTCTGAGCCTCTGCCGACGGCGGCTAGTTACTACAAAGAACCGATTGATCCAATGGGTTCCGCCGATCGAGTGGGACATTATTCAACGGCTAATCCAGAAGACAATGGAGCTCCCGCTCCGTCGACAACTCTGATTCCTGACACGGCGTTAGATTTGGAAATGGGAACGCCGTTACAGGAATATGGTTCGATTACGACCGGCACCATCAATGACTTCAAAGGCTTGTTGCTGCAACGCCTGGCCGATCCGACTCGCAACTATCACCCGGCGTACAACCCTTATATCACGGTTGACTGGGCTTCGGTCGACTTGCATGTCTTCAACGGGGAGGCGAGCACTGATCCGGATGATCCCGACATGGCGTTGGGGAACGCTGTCGCGTTTGGCTCCAACGAGCGAGGCCGACGCAACGGCAGCGATTCATTTTCGGGTGACGCCAACGGCGGCTTGCTGGGCAAGCTGACCAACAACGGCGGGTTGGTCGATTCGGCGGCGCGTGCGCAGGCGGTGACCGGAGCCCAGGGGCACACGATGAACAATCCGCCCACGCCGCTTGATACTGCAATGAATTTTGTGAACGCGGATGGGCAAGAAGATTATTTCCGTCGTCCGCTCATGCATTCGTTGGGGTATTTGAACCGCAGTCTGGGACTGCCGCTGGACAACACGGCCGGAACCGACGGCGAATATATCGGCGCTCCCGGCGCTGGCGCTAATGACATGCCGTTCGGCTTTATCTACTGGCCCGACAGTCCTTTCATGTCGGTCCATGATTTGATGCTGGTGCCGTCGAGTGCGCCGCAGCGTTTGACCTTGGAATATTCGTTGTTCAACAATGACAACAATATCGATCAATTTGGGTCGGCGGATCGAACGGATCTTGTGGAAAGAGCGAGGGACAATTGGGGACGCATCGGCGGCCTGATGAACTTCTATCATTCTCGCGATCTGAAGAACTTGGGGGCGCTCGGCGACGAGACGCGTCGCGCTCACATGTATCGCATCTTTGATTACTTGACGGTCCCGTCACGATTTGTCGGCACGCAAAAGTACTACAACGGTGCGGCGTATGAAGCGGGTTGGACAGCAACCGATAATTTGAAGAATCATCTGCGGTTCCCCTTCAACAAACGCAGTGAGTTCCGTGATCCCGGCAAGGTGAATCTGAACACCATGGGTAGCGAATTCATCTACAACGCGTTATTTCAAGAGAACTTGTTCCAGAACGCCGACATCAACTTTCCTGGCTGGAACGAATTCCAACAAAGTCGGGGCGGAAGCGTTGCCGCGAGTAGCTCCACCACGCGATTTAATGCGTCCGCGCGTGATTTTCCGTCGTGGTTCTCTGATCCGTTCCGGACTGCGGCGGCCGGTAACATGATGCCGCCGTTGGATCCCAGCAACGCCGGGTCGAACTACAACAACGCGTTGCGAGTACCGGGCGTCGATGCGACGGAGTTGCGATCGAAAAAATTGTTGACCAATTCCAGTAATACGCCGCAAGCGATTGCCGGAACCGATACGGAAGATCAGCCGTTGTTTGAATTCAGAGCGAACTCGACCGCAACGACGCGTTTCACGGATACTTCGCTTAGCGCCGCCAATCGGCTGCAAGGGATCCGCCGACTCGACAATCTCACCACCACCCAGTCCAACGTTTACGCCGTTTGGATCACGATTGGTTACTTTGAGGTTGAGCCGACGACGATCAGTCAGGTGCACCCGGATGGTTGGCAACTGGGGCAAGAGTTGGGGAGCGATACCGGCGAGATCAAGCGGAATCGTTCGTTCTACTTGATTGATCGTTCGATTCCGGTCGGTTACGAGCCGGGCGAAGATTACAACGTGGAAGACGCTGTGTTGTTGAAGCGTCGGATCGACTAGCGACGTTCGCGGCGTTTCATTCCGTCAAAATCGACTGCCGTCCCGTGGGGGGCGGCAGTTTTTTTATGCGCTTTTGGCGAACGTTGGGGAGGGGGACCGGCCATTTTTAAGGTTGATAAAGTCTGCGCATGTTATTAAAATATGCTTGGTAAACAATGCGCTCTTTGTGGTGCATGAATCGGCGTTCGAAGAGGGCGACTCTCTGAGATGAACCGGCCTGAGGAGAATCAGGCCAGGGCGTTTTCGCATGCGCAGTTGGAACGGGAGAGACGAACACGGATGAGAACGCAGTCAAAAAAAGCAATCGGTCCGGTCCAACGTTCCAGCCCGAAAAAAGCGCGGAGTCCGGTCCGGTCCAATGTTCCAGCCCGAAAAAAACGCGGAGTCCGGTCCGGTCCAATGTTCCAGGCCTGCGGGAGAGCGATGCTGCTGATTTTTTTCATTCGACATCCCAGCACCCGGCTGCGATGCGGCGAAACCAGCGACTGACGCGGGGTTTTTTGGCTTGCGGCGTGATACCTAACCGATGGAGTAGATGCCGGCATTGCGCAGCTTGCGTGAATTGCCTCGTTCAAGCGGTTGCACATTAGCGAGTATCCGCAGTCCCTTGGCGAATTGCGGGGAATACGCGCAAGCTGCTTGGTGATAATGACTTAAATGCAAAGTAGTTAGAGTGGGTGAATCGATTGTACGGAGCCCTGGCGTGAATTTTTTGCACTTTAACTCAAAGGCGGTGTTTCTACCGTTGATTTCAATGGCGGAGTAATGCACATTATGTATGTGAGCCTTTTTTCCAGCTGGGGCCATCGCTCACCCACGGCGAATCGATGGTTCGCCTTCAATCTGCAGGAGCTTGTCGATGAAATTCTCCTTTCGTCTCGCGGAAATTCTGAATCACTCTCCCGACCCGAAAAAGCGGCCGGGGACGATCAAGGCGATTTGCGACTATACGGGACTCGATCGCCATCAGGTTTCGTCGCTGTTGAAGAACGAAGCGAAATATATTCCGCTCTCGGCGCTGTCGCAGCTGTGCGACTTTCTGATCAAGCATGGATATGCGGACGCCGGCCAATTGCCGGGCTCGCTATTCTCGGTCGAGCCGGAGAACTTTTGGGAATTGTTGGCTCGTCGCCGCCGCATTGAAATGTGCTTGGGCGTTCGTGCTGACGAGAACTGGCCCGAAGGGGCTTGGGTCGTTGCGTCGGATACGATCTTGCAGGGGGAACTGCTGACCGGCATTTCAACGCTGGGCGGAACCGCCAAATACCACCGCAACGAAGGACCGCCTGAGCCGGTGATGCTCAACGAAATGGGCGAGCAGATTTTCGACGCGCCGATTCCGCAGCCAGAAGACTTGTTCCAAACGCTCGTCTGGGCGCCGGGGCAAGCCGACAACGAAGAAGTGCATGCCCGCGCGAACGAAGTTTATCAAAACTTCCACGCCGCCCAGGGTGACAAAGCGTTGATCTGTCTCGGCAGTATCCGCAGCAACCCGGTCGTCGAGATTTCGATGGCCAGCATTTTCAACTGCGAACCATACATTAGCCAAGACGAAGTCGAAAAACCGAGTGATCGCGCCGTGCCGATCTATCTGCGACATCGCGAGAAGAACGTCGAGCATCCAGAGTCGTGCAGCGGCGGCAAGCGATTGTCGAAGACCGAAACGCCGGAGACGCCGGGCTTCTACTACGAAACGGCCGACGGATCGTGGAAGTGCGCCAAGTGGGACGAAACGACCTGGGAACCGGCCTACGTGTTGTACGCCTATCACGAATCGCAAGGGCGGCTTGAAATGTCGCTCGGCGGTTATTCGGGACGGGGCACGCGGTTGCTCGCCAAGACGCTATCGAGCCGACCAGAAGAGCTGTGGCCCCCGGTTTACACCACCGGCGGAGTGCAGATCGGCGCCTACGTCATTCAGTACGAACTGAAGAAGCAAAAGAAGAATCGCAGCGTGTTGACCGCCGACTATTCGGCGACGACCAAAGTGATTCCGATCGATCCGGAAGTGATCCATCGCCGAATTCACGGCTAGTACGGCTGCTTCCACTGCAAAGAAAGAATCAACAGATCGTCGAAGCGTTCGACGATCTGTTTTGTTGTCACCACGCTAAGCGTCGATTTCGCGAATGACCAGGTTGCGGATCTCGGTCATGTCTTCGATCGCGAAGCGGATTCCTTCGCGTCCCAGGCCGCTGTTTTTCACGCCGCCATACGGCATATGATCGACGCGCCACGAAGGGACGTCGCCGATGATCACGCCGCCCACTTCCATCTGATCCCAGGCCGTCAGGATCTTATAGACGTCTCGCGTGAAGATCCCCACCTGCAGCCCAAACTGGCTGTCATTGGCGATCCGCAGTGCATCGTCAAAGTTGTCAAACGGCGCGAGCATCGCGACCGGCCCGAAGACCTCGTCGCACGAGAGGGGCTGGTCGGTCGGAACGTTCTCTAGCAGAGTCGCTTCGACCATCGCTCCCTGGCGCTGACCGCCGGTGAGCAACTTGGCGCCGGCTTTGACAGCGGCGTTGATCCATGACTCGACGCGTTCCGCTTCGCCAGTGGTAATCATCGGACCGATGAAGGTCTCTTTGACTTTGGGATCGCCTGATTTCAATTGCGAAGCCGCGGCGACGAGTCGTGATTTCAATTCGTCATAGATGTCACGATGCGCTAAGATGCGCTGCACGCTAATGCAACTTTGCCCTGATTGATAGAACGCGCCGACGATCAGCCGCTCGACCGCATCCTCTAGATCGGCATCGGCGTCGACAATACAGGCCGCATTGCCGCCTAGTTCCAGCACGACCTTTTTGGCGCCTGCTTGGGACTTTAGTTTCCAGCCCACTTCGGGCGATCCGGTGAAACTAAGCAGCTTCAAACGGGGATCGGTGGTGAACAGCTCGGCCCCGTCGCGACGGCAGGGCAAGATCGAGAACGCACCTTCCGGCATGTTCGTTTCGGCCAGAACTTCGCCGATGATCAGCGCGCCGATCGGAGTCAAGCTGGCCGGTTTCAAAACAAAGGGGCAACCGGCGGCGATCGCCGGAGCAATCTTGTGCGCGGCCAGATTGAGCGGAAAGTTGAAGGGGGAGATAAACGAGCAGGCGCCGATCGGCACGCGTCGCCACATGCCGCGATAGTTGGCCGCCCGCGACGAAATATCAAGCGGCATCACTTCGCCGGTAATGCGGGTCGCTTCTTCGGCGGCGATTTTAAAGGTATCGATCAGCCGGGTCACTTCGCCCTGGCTGTCGTGAATCGGTTTGCCAGCTTCAACGCAGAGGGTCTCGGCAAGTTCGTCTTGGCGCTCTTGAAAGCGTTTGACGCAGTGCTGCAGAACGTCTTGGCGCTCGTAGGCTTTCAACTGCGCCATGGGGCGCGTCGCGGCGGCTGCGGCGGCGATTGCTTGCTCAATGAGCTGTGGGGACGCAAGCGGAACACGTGCAGCGACTTCGCCGGAATACTTGTCGCAAACTTCGAGGTCAAGATTCGGTTCGTGCGGTTGGCCGGCGAAAAGGAGAGGGTAGGTTTGGCGCATCCGATCGTCCGGGGCGAAAGTGACAAGAAAATTCTAAGCGAACGCGCTCAAAATATAGCGAAATGGGACGATTTTGAGAACCTTCCGGCGTTTCCCTGCGACTTACCTCTGGAGAGAGAGCGTCCCGGCGTACTACACTAGAGATGGGCCGTGGATGCGAACTCCAGGGCGATTCTTCCTCTCTTCATTCCGATACCGATTCCCGCATGGTGAGCACCATCGATCCGATCGATTCGCGACTGAAGATCGTGACCCCAGAGAATATCGCTTTCTATTATCAAGCGGCTGGTCCCTTTCGGCGTCTCACCGCTTTCCTGCTCGATTTCGCGATTCGCGTTGCGGTGTATGTGACGATCTTTGTGATCGTCGTCTGCAGCGGCTTGATGGACCGTGTGGGGCCCTTGGCCGAACTGGGCTATGCGATTCGCTTTCTCGCGTTTTTCCTACTCGATTGGTTTTATGGAGCGTTGTTCGAGACTTACTGGAACGGCCAAACTCCGGGGAAGCGCGCCTTGTCGATTCGCGCGGTCACCGTGGATGGGGAGCCGATCAATGCGTTGCAGGCGTTCGGCCGCAATCTCTTTCGTTATGCCGACATGATGCCGCTGGCGCCGCTTCCTTTTGAATGGATGCGTGAAGCGCTCAATTATCCAGGGCCTTACTTGCCTACCTTTCTGATTGGGCTAATCGTCCCGACGTTCAATTCTCGCTTTCAGCGATTGGGCGATTTGCTGGTGGCGACGATGGTGGTGATCGAAGATCGCAGTTGGCTGATGAAGATCGCAAAAATTGAAGACGATCGGGCGCGACAGTTGGCCGATTATATTCCTCCTAATTTTGTTGCTGGCCCAAGTCTCTGCAAAGCGGTAGCCACCTATGTAGAGCGGCGCCGATTTTTTACGACCGCGCGCCGACGCGAGATCGCAGGCCACTTGGCCGAGCCGATGCTCAAACAATTCAACTTGCCTGCGGACACCAGCTACGATCTGATGTTGTGCGCGTTGTACTTTCGCACCTTCCTGTCAGATCGATCGGCGGACGGCACGTCATCCGATTCGTCGGTTTACGGAGGAGCGCCAGCAGGCACGGCGACCAATTTGCAGACTTTGACCAAGTCCCCCGTTGCTTAACCAATAAAGGGCCGCCCGCGTGAAGGTCGCCGAACTCATCGAAAAGCGTCGCCGCAACTGGCAAGAGTTGGAGGTGCTATGCACGTCGATGGAGATGCGCCGCAAGAAAAAGCTGGGCGCTCGCGCGATCTCGCGATTTGCGGCATTGTATCGCGCGGCTTGCGCCGATTTGGCGTTGGCCGATTCGTATCAACTGCCGCCGAACATCGTCGCCTATTTGCATCAGTTGGTCGGTCGTGCTCACAACCAGCTGTACCGCAGTCGCTCGATCGACTGGACCGGCTTGGTTTATAAGCTGTTGGTCACGACTCCGCGTCACATTTTTGTCGATCCTTGCGTTCAACTTTGCTTCGTCCTCTTCTTCGGTTTCTTCGTCCTTTCTTGGTTCATCGGCGCCAATCCGGTGATCTATCCCGGTTTCGCCGATGCGATTGTAGGAAATCAAAGTCTAGAGCAGATGTCGGATATGCATCGCAATTCAGTCGGCAATAGCGGGATTTCTCCTGCCGGCGCGACGATGTATGTCCAGCACAACACGTCGATCGGGCTGCAGTGTTTTGCGACCGGCATTACCGTCGTGGGTGGGATTGGAACTTTGATGTTTAACGCGACCTACTTGGGGGCCGTGTTTGGATATATGTCGAGCCCGTCGGTTCCGGATGAAGTGCGAGACAACTTTTTTGAGTTTGTGTTGGCGCATGGACCGTTTGAGTTGACCGCTATCGCATTAGCGGCCGGAGCTGGATTGCGGTTGGGAATGGCGATCATTTCTCCTCGATATTGGAAGAGTGAACTTGAGCCTGGCGAAGATCCGCAGCCCGACGAAGATCTGCTCACACAAGCAAAGTTGATTGCGTTTCGTCGAATTGACTCACTCACGATCGCGGCGTCTCGTAGCTTGCCGATCATGGGAGCGTCCGCCACGTTGTTTTGCCTGGCGGCGATGATCGAGGCCTGGATCTCGCCCTCGGCATTGCCATTGGAGGCGAAGGTCTTCGTCGCGATCTTCAGTAGTTTTCTGCTGATGATTTATTTTGTCGTGCTGGGATTTCCGCGAGGAGGGCAGCGTGCAATTCGATAAGACCCAAATCGCGATTCGCGAACGAGGATTGCTCGAGCTGTTTGACCTGGGACTGTTGGTCGGCAAACGCTATGCGGCAAGAATATTGGTGGTCACGGCGGCCGTCGCGATTCCGTTCATGGCGATCAACGTCGCGCTGTTGTGGAATCTGCGTCCCGATTTGCCCAGCGATGTGACGACCGCCCAGTACGGTTTGTTAATGGTTCTCTTGATTTATATCGAAGCGCCGTTGGCCACCTCGCTGGTGACGCTGCTGCTGGGGGACGCGATGTTCCATGACAAGCCGGATTGGAAGCGAATGCTATCGGCGCCGTTTGCGCTGGTCCCCCGCATGTTTTGGTTGGTGGCGATGTTGCGAGGAGTCGTACCGGGTATGGGACTCGTCTTTCTTTGTACGCTGGAAGATGGCGAGGCCTGGGTTTTTTTCCTGTTTGTGCTGCTTGCTTATGTGACGGTCTTGCGCGGCGTTCGGCCATTCCTCGGCGAGATTATCTTGTTAGATCGCAATCCGATGTGGGCGAAAGACGCCAATACGATGACGATCGGACGGCGCAGCGCCGCTTTGCACAATCCCAACTTTGGCGACATGGTCATTCGTGCGATGGCTTCGACGCTGGCGATTCCTTTGGCGGCCGCTATTTGTTTAAACATTTGGGCGTTGCGCGGATATCTCTTCGGCCAATGGGGATGGGACGCGATGATGCTCGATGTGCTGCTGCCCATTTCGCTTTGGCTGGTCGCCGCCTACATGGCGGTCGCTCGCTTTTTGAGTTATCTCGATCTGCGGATTCGCCGTGAAGGTTGGGAAGTGGAGTTGGTCGTGCGGGCCGAAGCGAATCGCTGGAAAGGAATCGTCGCATGAACGCGTTACGAATCAGTTCGCGGATCGCTCCGTTCCTGTTGCTCTTTTCGCTAGCTGCCGGCGCCGGCGCACAAGACTGGTGGGAGGATACGGAGCCCAGCGGTCACATCGAAGAACCGGTGGCGACAACGCAAAAGGAGTTGGCGCAGTTGCCGTCGGCCAAGTGGTACGACGCCGAGAAAGACGCGTTGGCCCGCGTCCCGGTGACGCCTCCCTCGGCGAACCACTATCGACCAGCGCCGCCGACTCCGGCTTCGGCGGCGACGAATTGGAACTGGTGGCCCGATTTTTCGTGGCTCTCCAGTTTGTTCAGCAACGGCATTTGGTCGTTGGGCGCGATCATGATTTACACCATGGTGTTGGTCGGCTTGGGAGTCATCGGGTATTTGATTTTCCGTTACTTGGAAAACGCGAATTTGATCGACGCTCGATTGACGAAAAAGGATCGGCCCGAGATTGCCGATACGACGACGCAAGTCGATCGCCTCGAGAGCTTACCGTTTCAGGTGAAACGGCCTGACTCGGACTTGCTGGCCGAAGCGCGTCGTTGCTACGACAAAGGAGACTACAACGAAGCGATTGTTTACTTGTTCAGCTACGAATTAGTGGAACTCGACAAACGCCAAATCATTCGCTTGGCGAAGGGGAAAACGAACGGTCAGTATTTGCGAGAAATCCGCAAAAATTTCGCGTTGCAAGATATTCTGGAAGTGACGATGCGAGCGTTTGAAGATGTGTTCTTCGGACAAAGGAAACTGACGCAAACCGGTTTCGAGCGTTGTTGGGAACAATTGGAGCCATTTCGACAACATCTGAGCGGAGTGGTTCGATGAAGTCGCTTGATTCGCACAACATGCTGTGGCTGATGATCGGACTGTCGATCTTCGCCGGGGGCTGCTTTTCGAGTGAAGTAAAAATTCCGACGGCCTACGGCGCACGCAACGGTTATCAAAAAACAGGCAGCGTCAACGGAACGCACGTGTTGGGCGAACTGTTTCGTCAGGCCGGCTACGGCGTACGTTCGGCCAGCAAGCTTTCGCCCCGCATTCAAGAAAGCGACGTCATCGTCTGGGCGCCCGATTCTTTCCAAGCTCCGACAAAAGAGGTGCGGAAGTATCTCGAAGATTGGCTCCAGGCAAAGCAAGGGCGAACGCTGGTTTTCATCGATCGTGACTTTGATGCGGCGATCGAATACTGGAATTCGATGGAGACGCAAGCTTCGCCTGAGGACCAGTTGACCGCCCAGCGTGAGAAGGGCATAGCGATGCATGATTTCGACAGCCTCTCTGCCGAATCGAGCGACAAGTTTGACTGCGATTGGTACTCGGTCCAGCGTGACGTTCCAATTCGCCGACCGAAGCAACTTGCTGGCCCCTGGGCCGACGCGATTGACGCCGATAAAACCGATCTGGTGCTCCGCTCGCGGATCTCGCTGCCGACCGATTGGGAAAGCGATGACCTCCCCGATCTCTCGGAAAAATTTCCGCACGACCAGATCTTATTGTCGACAGCCGACGCCGACGACCCGATTGTGATCCGCTATGCGGAGTTCGACTCCCCAGGGACGCAGCTGATCTTGATCAGCAACGGTTCCTTTCTGCTCAATCAACCGCTCGTCAACCATGAGCATCGCAAACTGGCCGCCAAATTGGTGGAAGAGTGCGGCTATGGCGAATCGGTCACCTTTCTGGAATCGGGCGAATCGGGCGTCGAAATTGTCTCCACCAGCGATGACGTCCAGGGGCGATCAGGCTGGGAATGGTTGACCGTGTGGCCTATCAGCGCCTTGGGGCTGCATATCGGAATTCTGTTGATCGTCTTCTGCTTCGCCTCGTTCCCGATTTTTGGACGGCCGAAGCAATTGCCAGAGACGCGCTGCTCTGATTTTCAAAAACATATCGGCGCTTTGGGCGAATTGCTCGAAGCGACCGACGATTACGATTACGCCCAACTGCGGGTGCGCCAATACCAACAGATCGCGCGCGGCGAGACCGTCTATCGACGGGTCGGCCGCGCTCGTGTGAAACCATAGCCATACCGTTTGTCCCCTCCTGGGAGCCTGATTCGCAACGATGAGTTCGCCAACCTCTGATACGATCGAGTTCGCTTGTTCCGCTTGCCAGAAGTCGCTGCGCGTCCCGCGTTCGGCTGCCGGAAAAAAAGCGAAGTGCCCTGACTGCGGTTCGGTGCAAGTGATCCCTGACGATAACTCCGCAAATGGCGCCGCTGAAGAACCGAAATTTCCGGCTCCAGCGGCTTCGCATGTTTCCGCTTCGCCGCCGCCGCCGACGCAGGTCGGCGCATTCCGTTCGACTATCGAAGGTCATCATGCCGAAGAAGGAAGCGATACGCGAACGCGACAACTGTTTAAAAAGATCACCCAGGAAATCAGCAAAATCTACGTGGGCCAAGACGAGCTTGTTTTGGGAACGTTGACCGCGCTCTTTTCCAGCGGGCATGTGTTGATCGAAAGCGCGCCGGGACTGGGCAAGACGTTGTTTGTGCGAACGCTCGGGCGCGTGTTGGGATGTCAGTTTGGTCGCGTGCAGTTTACCGCCGACTTGATGCCTTCAGACATTACCGGCGCGCCGATCTTCGATATGAAGACGAACGAGTTTCGTTTTCGCCCTGGGCCGATCTTTACGCAGTTGCTGCTGGCGGACGAGATCAATCGTTCTCCCGCCAAAACGCATGCGGCGCTCTTAGAGATCATGCAAGAGTTTCGCGTGACGATTGATGGAACAAGTCACAAGATTGAGCGCCCTTTTTTGGTGCTGGCGACGCAAAACCCGATCGAATCGGAAGGGACGTACAACCTGCCTGAGGCGCAACTCGACCGGTTTATGTTCAAGCTGAATTTAAATTATCCCGCGCTTGAAGAAGAAGCCGAAATCTTGCGGATGCATAGTCGGCAAGTTGACATCAACCGTCGCCTGGAAGAAGAACTGGAAGTCGTCACTTCGCCGCAAGAGATTTTGGAAATCACGCAACTCAATAGCAACGTGATCGTCGACGACAAATTGATCGACTACATCAACAAGATCGTTCGCCTGACGCGGGAATGGCCGCAGTTCCACATGGGAGCTTCCACCCGTGCGGGGATTACGTTGATGCAAGGGGCGCGAACATTGGCGGCGTTCAGCGGGCGCAACTACGCAGTCCCGGACGATGTGGTGCAGATCGCGATTCCTACGCTCCGGCATCGTGTGATTTTGTCGGCCGAAGCGGAAGTCGAAGGGCACGACGTCGACGATCTGTTGACCGAGCTGATTCGCACCGTGGAGGTTCCGCGTCTGTGAATTATGTGACCCAGCTGATGCAATCCGATCTGGCGTTAACCATGTTGGCGCAGACGTCCGGCGGTCAAAATGTGATGCAGCGGATCTTCACCAGTTTGGGACTGGGCGCTGAAGATCTGACGGCATTGCCGCTGTTGATGTTCGTCTTGATCGCGGCGCCGTTTTTGATCTACGCCTACATCTGGAGCGTCTATCCAACGCGCTGGGCCGCTTGTTTGTTTGCGCTGCCGCTGTTGATCTCGATCGGCGTATTGATGAGCAGCGAAGTTCTTACTTACGTGCTGGTGATCGACGCTGCGATCCTGCTGTTCTTGGCGATTGACTTTCGTACGCTTCCCCGTGCGAAGCGTCTGGCGGCGGAACGCGAGACGTTGCGCATCGCCTCGCTGCAAAAGAAGCATCGCGTGACCTTGTTGATCGAGAACAGTGGCGCCCGGCGATTGAAGGTAGCGATTCGAGACGATCTTCCGCAAGAGTTTTCGGCAACGCCGGAAGAGTTTCAAGTCGAACTGGGACCACGCAGTCGCGCGACGGTGCACTACGAATTTGAGCCGAATCGGCGCGGCGCATTCACGTTGAATTACGTCTACCTACAGGTCGAAAGTTCCTTTGGTTTTTGGCGCAAGTTCGTGCGGATTCCGGTCGAATCGGTCGTCAAAGTTTATCCTGATATGAAGCAACTGTCGGAATACGCGATTCTGGCCCGCACCAATCGGCTAAGTCTCATGGGCGTTCGCCGCACGCGTAAAGTAGGACAAGATCACGATTTTGAGCGGCTCCGCGATTACACGCTGGATGACAACTATAAGCATATCGATTGGCGTTCCACCGCTAGACGACGCCGACTGACGGTTCGTGAATTTCAGAGCAGCCAGTCGCAGCGGATCATTTTTTTGATCGACTGCGGGCGCATGATGACCAACGAGGTAGACGGCATCAGCCTGCTTGATCATTCGTTGAACGCGATGTTGATGATGAGCTATGTGGCGCTGCGGCAAGGAGATTCGGTCGGCGCGATCTGCTTCTCGAACGAAGTGCTCTCATACGTCCCACCGCGCAGCGGATCGAACCAGATGAATCACCTGCTGCATGCATCGTACGATCGCTTTCCGCAATTGGTCGAATCGCGTTACGATTCGGCGTTCATGTATCTGCGAGCCCATTGCCAGAAGCGTTCGCTGATCGTGATGATTTCTAACGTCATCGACGAGGTGAACGCGCATCAGGTCGAACAATATTTAGGAACGATTGTCGGCCGACACTTGCCGCTCGGAATTCTCCTCCGCGATCACCGAATCTTTGACGCGGCCGATACCGAGAAGTTGTATGGACGCAGCCTATTTGAAGCGGCCGCCGCGGCCGAGATATTGACTTGGCGACATCAAGTGTTGACCGACCTGGCCCATCGCGGCGTGATGGCGATGGACGTTTTTCCAGAGGATCTGACCGCCAACCTGGTCAACCAGTATCTAGAAATCAAAGCGCGCCACTTACTCTGATACAAAGTAGGGCAGATCGTGCCTGCCGGCGATCCGTTGAGTTTATTCGGCAGGCACGGCCTGCTCTACGGCTTTGCGCCAGTGGTTGAGCTTCTCTTGGGCGTGTGGTATTAGCTTGCACGCGTTTTCGTAATAGACTTTTTTCAGCACGTCGTCAGGCAGGCCGATTCCATAGATCCGCCAAAAGCCTTGCGGCGGGAATGGTTTTTCGGAATAGGGAATGTACTCGTCGTAGGTTTCCAAAAAACGCCAATAGTAAGTCAGTCGCAATTCGGGCCAAGGGCCATCGGTGCCAAACAGGATGCGATCGGCGTGTTTCACAAAGAAGGCGCGTGACGTGTAAGGTTGACGTCCTAGCTCGCTGATGCGAGAGGCCGGTTCGATGTAGAGATTGGGATACTCTTCTAACCATTGGGCGACCGTCGTCAAATCTTCGGAGTTGTTGGCGAAGTGGGCGCCAATGAAAGTGGTCTGGGGATGCCGCGCGATCACGCGGTTGCGGGCCGCTAGCAGAGCTTCGCGACTGGGAAACTTATCAGACGGAAAATGCCAATCGGGATGTCGATGCAGTTCTTCCCATCGTTCATTCGTTTCGTCGATCGGATCAAAGAAAGCGACGGGATCCGCCGTGTGCATGATGACCGGTAAGCCAAGTTCGCCGCATGCCTGCCAAATCGGATCCCAGCGCGGATCATCGATTTTCAGCAGCGAACCGTCGGCGTCTTTGTAACCAAGGCCAAACTGCTTGAAGATCTTCAAGCCGCTGGCGCCTTTCTTCTTCACATCGGCCAGGGCCAGCGACATGCGTCGACCAAAGTCGGGGCGTTGGCAGTCCCAGGTTTCCGGTTTCTCGGGATCGCCGTCGCCTTGCCAATCGATGTTCGCGTAGATCAAAAAACGATTGGGATATTTGGTCCAAAGGTAGGCGGCATGTTCGTCAAATTCGTCTCCTAGCCGTCCATCCAGACTGACGCAGATGGCGATCTGTTGCTTGTTCATCACGGCGACAAAATCATCGAGTTGCTCAGGCGAACTACGCAAGCGATAGCGAAAGTGCGTATGCGCGTCGATCACGGGAAATTTCGCCTGCTCTAGGTTGGTTTCCGCGACTTTTAACTTGGGGACAGGAAAGAACTGATCGAGCGCCAGATTGCGCCCGTCTCGTCCATCGAGCGCCGCCGGATCAATCCCAGAGTCTTGTCCCCAAGCTAGAGAGGGAACGAACAACAGCAGGAGGAGGGCGTGTTTCGTGCGGCGCATGACATCCTTTCGCGAGAATCTTTGAGCGAGCCGATCCTTGGCTTGGATGCAAGGATCGGCATGGCGGTTACGCAGATTGCTTGATTCGATTCTAACGAAATCGCCGCGAAAATATCGACCGACGGTTGTCGTTAACGAATGGGAATCGGCCGACTTACTGGGACGTGGTCATCCTCTCCCGGAATATGAGGCCACGGTTTTTCGCTCGGACGGAGACAAATCGGACAAATGCCTCCCCCACCTCCTCCGTCGCCACCGCTTGGAAAATATCCGGAATCGCCGTCATCGTTGTCTGAATCCGTGGGCATTTCTCCCAATTCACTTCCGTCGCCAGCCAGCAAGATGGGGAGCCGATCGTCGCTTGGGTCCAACATGGTCATTTCCGCGAACAACAGATGCTCGCTCTGCTGTGACCAAAACGCGACATGTCCATCCGCAAAAAGGAAAAACGAGCCAAGGATGTGACTACTGGAAAAGGCGGAGTCATCAGCGTCGTTGATCGGCTGGTGAGAACTGCCGACGGCGTGAGAAAGATATTCCGCATGACCAAACCCAATTCCAGTCCATGTGGCGCGAGCCGAGCCAGACGTTCGATTGGAGCGGCGCTCGCCGGACAGAATGGTATGGCTGGTCCCGCGGAGAAAGTCACGCATCTTCGTTTCGCTGTTGTGATGAAATGGACCGCGAAACGGCTCTCCAGAAAAACGGCGTTTCGTTCCCGAGTAATTCTGGGAGACCGATAGCGGCGTCGGGCCAAAGTTGGCTACATAGTGGGACGCCGGAAGCGTTAGTAAGACGTCGCCAGAAGACTCGAAACTTAAATCTTCCTGCGAAGGGTCGCTGGGACAGGAAAAAGTGGACACGTGCTGTTGACGACTCGCGTCATTAATTTCGTGCAACATCGGCCAGTCGAGCGCCACACGATCGGCGATCGCTTCCTGCTCTAGTTGAGAAAGCAAGTGGGCGCTCCAACTCCAGCCGGTCAGCCCAAATACTTCATCCTCGCCGGTGACGGTCACGCCGATCCAACCGGGCGGCAGTCGATTTTCCACATCGTGAAACAGATGCGCGGCGAGGCCGATCTGTCGCAAATTGTTTTGGCATTGCGCTCGTCGCGAAGCCTCGCGAGCTTGCTGAACGGCAGGGATCAGCAGCGCAACGAGAGCGCCAATGATCGCGATGACGACCAGCAATTCAACCAGAGTAAATCCCCGGGACAAACGTCGCCGCTCGATGATTTTTCTGAGTCGCATGATTTTGTATTCCGACGGAAGAGAAGCGGAGGCCTCATGCAATGTAATTCGAGAACTAGCGATATGCAATGCAGATGCAGTAATTATGCATTTGCATGCGTGATGTCAAAAGTTGCGGAAATACGGAAATCAAAGCGCCAGTCAGTATTGCCGCGTCAGAGTTGACTTCGCCCCCTGCGGCAAAGGAAACTAGAGAGAGTAAATCGTTTCCGTCGGAGTCGTTATGTTCAAGATTCACACCGCCAAGCCGGAAGATGCGGCCGCGCTTGCTTCGCTGATCCACTCTTCGACCAACATGTGGTACGAGTCGCACGGCCGTGAAAAGATCTTTCTGGGGCCAGCCGAGGATTGCCGGCTGTTTCCTGAAGTGTATGAAGATCTTGATCCGGGCTGTTGTCTGGTCGCCCAAAGCGAAGCGGACGGCAGTTTGATCGGCTCATGTTTCTATCATCCGCGCAAGACGCATATCTCGCTGGGGATTATGAACGCGTCGAGTCAGTTCGCCGGCGCCGGCATCGCCAGTGCGCTGCTGGATGACATTGTCGGAATAGCCGAAGACCGTGATCTGCCGGTGCGACTGGTTTCGAGCGCGCTGAATCTTGATTCGTTCTCGCTCTACAGCCGTCGTTTTTTTCATCCTTACGCCGTTTACCAGGACATGTTCTTCCGCGTTCCGGAGGAAGGGGGATTGCCCTTGATTGATTTGCCGACCGAACGCGTGCGGCCGGCCACGTTAGACGATGTGCGCGACATCGATCGGCTGGAGCAGGAGATTTGGCAAACGTCGCGCGAAAGAGACTGGCGCTATATGATCGAGAATACCCGCGGCTATTGGCATTGCTCGGTGATCGAACGGAAAGGCGAAATCACCGGCGCCATGGCGTCGATCGGGCATCCGGCAAGCAATATGATCGGGCCCGGCGTCGGCACAAGCTCGACCGAGATCGCGGCGCTGATCGCGACGGAGTTGAGTTTATACCCTGGGCGAGCGCCGGTCGCGCTGATTCCCAGCAACAATCCAAAATTGGTCGCGATCATGTACGCGCTGGGAGGGCGAAACTGTGAGCTTCACCTGGCCCAGTCGTTGAATCAGGCGCCGATCATCGACGGAATCGTAATGCCGACCTTTATGCCGGAGACTTGCTGAAGTCTTATTTTTCGAAGCAGTATAAGTCTTTTACGGTTCGCAGATAAAGCGAATCGCCGACGGCGGCCGGTGATGCTTGAAAACCGTCCGGCAGCGAGCTTTCGGCGACCAGTTCAAACTCATCACTTGCTTTGAAGACGGTGATCTTTCCGCTTTCGTCAAAGCAGTAGAGATTGCCGCCGGCGGCGAAGAGCGAAGCGCGATAGTTACCGCCGATCCGCTGCTGCCAGATTTTTTCGCCGGTCAATGCATGAACGCAGGTCGCGATTCCTTTGTCGTCGATGATGTACATCCGGTCTCCCAGGATGATCTGTGACGGACGATAGGGGGCCCCTTTGGACATGCCCCACATGATTGCGTCATCCGGAACTTGGCCGCGTGCGGAAGGATCCATCGCGAATAACTTGCGATCGCGGTCGCCGCCGGTGATATAAACCAGGCCATTCTTAAAGAGGGGCCGCGGAGCGGCGTTCATACCGCCGTGTCGCACGCGCCAGAGTTCATCGCCGGTTTCCGGATTGTAGCAAATGGTGTCGGTCGCACTGGGCATCACCAGTTGGCGCTGACCTTCATGTTCAAACAGACAAGCGGTGCTGTACGCCTTTTTCCGGTCGCCGTTGTCGGTTCCGTAGTCAATGTTGCGGTCTTTCTTCCAAACGGTTTTGCCGGTCTGTTTGTCGAGTGCGACCACGTATTGAAAATCATATCCGTCGAAGGCGACGTAGAGATTGTGTTCATCGATGATCGGCGACGAGCCAGGACCGCGCCAATGGTCGCACGGAAGATCACGACGCTCCCAGATCGTCGCGCCAGTTTCGCTATCAAGACAAGCGGTGCCGAAGCTGCCGAAATGGACATAGATGCGTCCCTCTTCGATCGCCGGCGTGCAGGATGCGTAGCTGTTGCTTACTTCTTTCTCTTGCGGGTTCTCCGTGGTGAAGACGACGCGATCCAGCAAGATTTCGCCGGTTTGGCGGTTCAGCGCGAGCACCGATTGTGCTTTGCCATCCTCGGTCGCCGTCGTGACCCAGATGCGATCTCCCCAGACAACCGGCGAAGACCAACCCCGATCATGGATCGTAGTCTTCCATTTTAGCAATTTGGGCTCGCTGAAATCGACCGGAAGATTGTCGCTCTCCGCGACTCCATCTCCCTGCGGGCCGCGAAATTCCGGCCAATTGTCCCCCGCATGCGCTGCGGAAAACAACAGGAAAATCAAAAGGAGGGAGCACAGGCGGGACATGAATCGACTCCGTCGAGTGAGGATTAAGGGGGGGAAGATCCATTATGCGTCTTCCGCGGCCCGGGTCAACGAATTTCGGCGGCATCTCGCGGTCTACGAAAACCGAGGATTTCCAACTAGAATGGACGAACTACTTCAGCCGTAAGGAATCTACCGCCTATGCCTTTTGACGCACTGATTTTTGATCTCGACGGAACGTTGGCCGATACGATGCCCGCGCATTACATTGCGTGGCGCGCCACCATGGCGAAATACGGCATCTCCTTTGATGAGGATCGCTTCTATTCACTGGGGGGGTGTCCTAGTCAGAAGATCGTTGAATTGCTGGCGGAAGAGAAGGGGATTGTGCTCGATTCTCACTCCGTTGCGATTGAAAAGGAAGAAGCTTTTCTCCTAGAAATCGCCGAAGTGAACTCGATCGAGCCGGTTGTCGAACTGGTCCACGAATATCGGGGACGAATTCCGATGGCCGTCGCGACCGGCGCGATGCGGTATGTCGCCGATCTGATTTTGGCGCATATCGGACTGACCGGCTGCTTTGACGCTTGCGTCACTTCGGAAGACACCGCGCGGCACAAACCGCATCCCGACGTCTTTCTCGAAGCGGCTCGGCAGTTGAAGGTCGAGCCTGAACGTTGCCGCGTCTATGAAGATGCTGACCTCGGAGTCGAAGCGGGACGTCGGGCCGGGATGGAAGTGGTCGACGTACGCAATTTTTTCACGCCGCGGCGCATTACGGTTTCGTGAGGTCTCCAGTGGCGGCAATTTACGAACACGAGATCTCGGTCGCGCAGGCCGATATCGACATGCAAGGGCACGTCAACAACCTGGTTTACCTGCGGTGGATGCAAGACGCCGCGGTCGCCCACTCAGTTGCTGAGAACTGGGGCAAGCGTCGCTACGACGAACTTGGTTGCGGTTGGGTGGTTCGTGCGCATGCGATCGAGTACCTCTCACCGGCTTTCGCTGGGGAAGAACTGGTCGTACGGACTTGGTTGTCGGACTATTTCACCGCGTCGGTCTTGCGGCAGTACGAAATCTGTCGCGTCGACGATGGAAAGAAACTGGCGAAAGCGGAAACAAAGTGGGTGCTGATTGATATGATCAAACGGACCCCGCGTCGTATTCCCAATGAGATATTGGCCGCGTTCCAGCTCGCGCCGCGCGGCGAAGCCTCGGTATAAGCGGTGCGATCTGGCGAAACCTGTCCCCTCTGGCGGGGAGTCGCTGACTTCGAAATGGCTCTCTCTGGCCCGCTCGCCTATACTAAAGGCGTATCTTTCTGCATGTTTCGGTGTTGATAAAAATGGCGCACGGCGTTGTCCGGCGTCCTAAACTGAACCGGTATTCCTCGTTGTCCTCCGACCAACGACCCAACGTGAAGTTGATCTGCCGCCCCACCGCCGCGCTCTTTTTGGCCGCAACTTGTTTTGCGACGCCGGCGGTTGCGGATGTTTTTGTGCTTCAGTCCGGCGGGCGCATCGAGGGTGAATTGCTAACGCCGGCGGCCGAAACGCCGCAAGAGTTGCATGTTCGCACGAGCAGCGGCGACATGATCTTGCCGGCCGACTTTGTCGCTGAGGTGATAGAGAAGTCTCCGCAGCTGCGTCACTACGAAGCGATTTTGCCGCAGATGCCTCCGGATGTCGAAGGCAATTGGAAGATGGTTCAGTGGTGCGCCAGCAACGATTTGCCGGTGCAGCGTGAACATCACCTGCAGCAGATCTTGGCCATGGATCCCAATCATGCCGATGCTCGGCATGCACTTGGCTATATTCTCCGTCGCGGCGAGTGGATCATTCCGAATCAATGGAACCAAAATCAAGGGATGATTCGTCGCAACGGGAAATGGATGTACCCGCAAGATGTCATGTTGAGTGAGCGAGCAGAAAAGTACGAAGATGGAGCCAATGATTGGCGCGTCAAATTTCGCTCGTATCTGCTGCAGATGCGTCGCGGCGGAGAGAAAGCGGCCAAGGTGCAAGCCGAAATCGCCGCGATCAAAGACCCGCTGGCGACCCAGCCGCTGATCGACATGCTGAAAGATGACAAGTACCAGGGAATGCGCGAGCTGTTGATCGACGCGTTGGGTAATCTCGAAAACGGAGCGTCAACGCTCGCGTTGACCCAGGTTGCACTCGACGATCCGTCGGCTTCGATTCGTGATCGCGCCATCATTGTGTTGGAGCGTCGTCCTCACGAAATCGCCGCAGCTCAGCTGATCTCCCTGTTGCATAGCAAAGACAATCGCGTGGTGAATCGGGCCGCATCCGTCTTGGCGCGGCTCAAGCATCCGGCCGCGATCGATTCTTTGATCGACGCATTGGTGACGACGCATCAGTTTAAGGTGACGAAAGGAAACCCAGGCGAAACTTCCGCGTCGTTTGGCAGCGGCAGTTCAGGCGGATTTTCTTTCGGCGGCGCCAAACCCCAGATCGTCACGCAAGAGATGCGAAACGAGGCGGTGCTGCGAGCGCTGGTCGAGACGCTTCAAGAGAAGGAGTTGACCGCCAATTTTGGCTACGACGAAGCGCAATGGAAGCTGTGGAACGCTAGTCGTCAAGCGCCGTCGACGGTCGATCTGCGCCGCGACGGTTAAAGCTTTCGGCGATGACGCTCGGCACAAATGCTACTTCAGCAGGTTCATCAGCGCCGGCATTTTCTGCAGCAGCGCCACGATATCCGCTTCCACTACTTTCTTGTCCCCATCTTTGTCGAAGAAGTCGAAGTAGCGATGTCCTTTCTCGGGGACTTCATCGCGTAATATGATGCCGTCGCCGTTAGCGTCATACTTCTCCATCAGACGTTTCGCCGCTACCAGTGCGAGATCCTGCGGATCTGCTTTCACTTCGTCCTGCGGAACATAGGGACGGGCGACATCGAAGTAGCCGATCATCATTTCTTCCCAGGTCTGGTCCCCCCACTTCACCGTATCGGTGGGATCCGGATTGGCCAGGTTCCACTTCGAGTTGTCGAAATGCGCGACGCAATGGAGGACGCTGCCGACATCGAGCGGCCGGGGATCTTTCAGGCGATACGAAGTTTGCCAGTTGAAGTCATAGGCGGGGACGTCGAGGAGAATCTCGTTTTTCTTTTCCCCCTTTAGTTCGTAGCGGAATGCTTTGCCGCGCAGATGCATATGCGGCATCATCCCCAGCAATTGAGCCCCTTCCGAGGTAATCCGCGGTGAGTCGGCTTCGACTTTGTAGTTGCCGTCACCAGCCGGAATGCGAAACGAGCGATTGACAGCGCTCGTCGTTTTGACTTCGTACTCGATCTTCTTGGGGTCGGCGAAGATCAGACCTAATTCGCTTTGATCAAACTGCTCGCTACCGATCGGCGTGTAGTGAACTTGAAACACGAGTCGCGATCCGGCCGGGATTCGCTTCGCCATGCCGGGCGGAAAGGGCTCGGCGCGCATGCCGGGAACGTAGCCCACCAAGAAGCCGCGAATCCCTCCGTCACGCAGATCGCGTTCTCCGGGATTGACGGCGAAGGCCAAAATGTGATGCACGACCATGCGATTGCCCGGTCGCAATTCGGCCGCTTGCAGCCATTTGTCTTCGGTGAAACCTGGGTCGTGAATGTAGTATTGGTACTTCACTTCGCCGCTGGCTTGAACTTTGACCGGTTTCTCGGTGATTTTGATAACTTGGTCGGGCGCGGCCGGCAAGGTCCAGCCGTTGGTCGAATAGTTTAACGCAGGGGGAGCTTGCGACTTGTTCCCTTCCGGTGCTCCGGCGGCGACCCATTGCAGCAGTAACTCTTTTTCTTTCGCCGGCATCGGCCGCGCGTTTTTGAACTTGCCATGTTCGGGGGCGGCGTGCCAGGGCGGCATCCGTTTATCTTCGACCACCTCGGCGATCATCTCGGCCCAGCCGGCGACTTCGTCATACTCAGTGAGGGCAAAGGGAGCGATTTCTCCCTCGCGATGACAGCTGACGCAGCGCTTTTGCAGAATCCGCGAGACCTGATTGTGGTAGGTAACTTCGCTGTTGGGGTCTGGCTGATGAACGCGACCGATATGACAACCAAACGTTTCGGTTGTCGGCGTCGCCACGGGCCTTCCGGCGAGGACGTCCTCGATCGCATCGCGCAGTTCATGCTCGTCGGCCCGGTCGCGCACAACGCCGATTTGATACTGGTTGTCGATTCGTCCCCGATAGACAATTTTACGGTCTGCGTTTAGAACCACGACTTCCGGCGTGCGCTGTGCGCCGGCGGCGTCGGCTAGTCGATTGCCGACATCTTTTAGCAGCGGATACGAGATTTTGTGTAACCGCGCGAATGCGGCGATCTCAGTGATTGCGTCATGCTGGTTTGACATCACGCCGATGATCGCCACTTTCTTGGGGGCGAACTCATCGGACAACTCTTGCAGACGTCGACCATACAGCTTGGCCAGCGGGCATTCCGTCCCCAAAAAGGCCAGGACGACCACTCGATTCTCGCTGAAGTCAGCCAGAGCGTAATCTTTGCCCCGGAAGTCTTTCAGCTGCATATTGGCCACGACGCCGCCGATCGGCGTTCTTTCTGTGATCGAATCTCGAGCCTGTAGAGGAGAAACCAAGAAGATGGCAAGGATTATCAGCGAGAGAAAGGTCCAACGATTCATCAATTTGAGCCGGCGAAGGGGGATGGATGTACAGTATCTCTAGCGAAGTCACCTTCGCTTGTCGTACAGTAAAACCCGGCTTCGCGTCAATTGGTTTCACCTGGGGAGGAACTTTCTTGCCCCCAAGATGAGTAGCGTCTAGAACGACGAGGCGTTCCCGAAATTGACGCTGATCCCGCTAAACGGAGCTACTCCATAAATACCACGGGTAAATACCAGGTCGATAAATTCGTCCGCCCACAGGATCGGCTGTTTGGGAACAACAACAATGTCCGAGTCTCGCAGCCAAAGCTCGTCTGACGGAATCGGACGCTGCCCGTATAAAGCGCCCTTGATATCGATCTTGGTGGCGACCAAGCGCCAATCCTCGGCTCGGCGGAAGATCACCACTTCTCGCAGATTGCCCCCCACATTCCAACCGCCGGCCAAAGCGATTGATTGCATGACCGTGGTCGGACCGACCAGCTCAAACCGGCCCGGCGTCTTCACTTCGCCCAACACATAAAGATAGCGAGGAGCCCGAGCGGTCAGAATCGGCGTCACGCCGATCCCGTCGACCACTTGGGCGTAACGTTCGTCGACTTCCCGTTTCAACTCGTCCAGGGTCAAGCCTTGGGCGGGAACCGACTCGATCGCCGGCAGTTGAATGGTCCCTTCGGGAGTCACGCGGACGCTCTGTGACTGACCGCCGCGGCCTGCACGGCTATCGACGGTAGCTCGCAAGTCTTCCAGCTTGGTGTTTACCTGGAGCGGTGTGACCGTAATCGCGGGCACTTTGTAGTAACGCTTGTACTCCTTATCGAGCATGTCGGTCAATTCGGTGACCGTCTTGCGAGCGGCGTGCACCTGACCCAAGAGCAGCACGGTGATCGAACCATCGGGCTGAATCACGAGATCGCGATTCAAATTGGGATCGGTCAGCGATTCGACGCGGACCTGATCGCCGACATTCAAGCGATAGGGGGTCGTCATCTCGTTGCGAGTTAAGCGATAGACGAATTCCAACTCGTCATCGACCCGCAAGCGGTACTCGGGGACATGCTGCAAACGGGCGGGGCCGACGTATTCGCCTTGAGCGAAGATTTGCCAAGGGATCGGGCGGCGCGCGTTCCAATGCAGTTCTCCTTCGCAAACCGGATCAGCCGAGTCGACGCCGACTTTGACTGGGCTATTCTGCAGTTGCGCCGGCGAAGGGCAAGGAGCGCAGTTGGGAGGTCCCGCGCACAGCATCACCTGATTTTGTGCGAGCGATTGATCCCAAGTCACGATTGCAGCGCCAACGTTTGCCGTATCGGACGAGGGGTTTGCGACTTGTACTTGCTTGACGATCGCTTGCGGCGCGGACGTGGCGCGGTCTTCGCCAGGCGTCAATGCAAGGCCCAGCCCACCGGAAAGGAGCAGCAATCCGGCGATCGCGGCTAGCGAGCGGCCGGCACGTGACGGTTGTTGAGCGAAATTTTGGTTCATGCCGTGCGACTTAACGTTGCTGAGAAGGTTGCGGTTGGCGACTGACGTCAGGACGCTGCGGACCGATCGCGGTCGCGTCGGTGCGTTGCTGTGCAGCGAACGCTTCGGGAGAAATCCAGCGGACAAAGTTGCTCTTCGGGGCGACGCCGCCGTTGGCGATGGCGTATTGCGCTTCTTGACGAGCCAGCTTCGCCAAATCTTGTTCGCCAAGCATCTCATGCACTTTGGCGAGATTGTTCCAGGTCTCCGCCAGCGAATGTTGACGTAGACCGCTGATAAACACCTGTTTGGCGTCGGTCAACTGACCATAGCGGGCCAGCATCACTCCCAACTCGTTGGCGGCCATGATATTTTGCGGATCGGCCAGGAACGCCGATTGATGCAACGCGATCGAGCGAGGGCCGATCAGCGCTTTGTCACCGCCGCTGCCCGATTTCAAAAAGGGCTGCAACTTGGCCAGTCCATATAAAGCGGCGGACGCTTCGGGAACGCCGCCACAGGCCAGCGCCAGCCGATCTTGAGCATGGGAGAAGTATTGCTGCGCGGCGACCAACGGCGTGAGTTGGGTTGCGTCGACGTTCTTTAGAATCGGCGTCCGGTGCGATTGAATCAAGAGTGGCAAGTTGATGTTCGCTTCCAACTGCGATCCCTCTGGCACAAAGTCGCTGGCTTCATCCAACGCGAGCAATCCTTCCGCCAACGCATCGCTGTATTGATGCGTATGCCGTTCGGTATCGAGCGTTTGCGTCAGCAGCCGGAGCGCTTGAATTAGTTCGGCGCGGGCCGAGAAAAAGGCGCCGCGTTGAGCGAGCGAAAACCCATGTTCGACCAACGACTGGGCCCGACCGCGAACGGCGGTCATCGCGTGTTGGTCCAGCATGTTGTTGCGTTGCGGCGGCGGAACTTCATTAAACGCCTGCGGCGGAATTGCGATCCGCGGCGACGAAGTCGGCTCTGAAAGAACTGGCGCAGATTGCACCAGCGGCGCCGCTGGCGGAGGGGGCAAATGCTGCGGTTGTGCTTCCGGCTTCGCTTCGAGACGCGGCATGAAGACCGGCGGTTGTGACGAAAGTTCCGGCGGCTTCGCCATTTCGGGGAGCGAGCGCATCTCGTGCGGCGGTTGCGGTTGGCTGGGGACTCCCGGCTGCAGCGGAAATAGTTCCAGTTCTTCCTGAGCGAGTTCCGGCGTCCGTGCTGCCGGCGTCGGCTCTGGATTTTGGCTCCACCGCGAGCCTTCGATCTGTGACGGCCCCATATGCGGCGCTTCGAGAGATGGCCCGGAGACTTGCGGTTCTTCCAGCGAAAACGACGATTCCGGCTCTTCCAGACGCGGTTCCGGAATCGCGACCGGTCGGGGGGCGGTCTGCGGTTGCGCTTCGATCAGCGGCATATATCGAGGCGCCGCAGGAACCGGCTCTGGCTCGGCGGCTTCCTCAACATCGGCCGCTTCGGGCAGCGGAGGAAGTCCAATCACCGACGACGCGAAGGGAGTTGGCAACTGCGTTAGCAAATAGGGATTCTCGATCGTTTCCTGATCGGTGGACGAGATTTCGAGCGCCACGGGACGAACGTCGGCCGGCAACTGAAATCGACGCGGCGTTTCGATCGCATTCTCTTGCGAAAGTCGATCGGTTGTTGATGCGACCGGCGCATCAGAGCACCCCGCAAACGCGGCGAGCGTAGCGGCGGCGAATGCCGTTGGTCCCATCCAAATTGGGTGTCTGCGATCCATCTTGATTCCGTTCGGGGAGTGCCCGTATCGCGTCGGACTCCGCCGACGCATTGACCCTGCGGTCGTAAGCATCGGCCTGTTTCGTCACGTGCATTCACTCAAACCGATCGGATCAGAACGTCCCGACTAGGCGTCGCAGGCATAGGCCGAATACTCGCTATAACTCTCAGGTCTGTTTGAAATGTGGAGTCGTTTGAACGAAAAAAACGCGTAATTCCGTACCTTCGCTACGACCGTTACAAACAATTCGAAGTAGGGCGGATTCTTTAAGAATCTGCTTTCCTTTCCCCCCATCAGTAGCGTCGCGTTCTCGAAAATCGGCCTATAAATCTTCAGGTTCCTTGTGATGAGGCAGCATCGCTGGATCGCCGTAATCCTGCACTTTGACGTGTCGCTCAAGTGAGAGTAATTTTCTTGGATACTACAAAACTGCCCGTACGCATCATGATTGTCGATGACGATCGTCTCATGCGATTTTTACTGACCGAAATTCTCAACGATGCGGGCTTCGAAACGCGCACCGCGGAGAACTGCAAGCAAGCGCTGATATTGTTTGACGAGTTCGAACCGGATCTCGTCTTCTGCGATTGGGAATTACCAGACGCGGCGGGAGTCGATTTCGTCCGGCATATTCGGTACGTTCAGCAAGATCGACGGCCGTTCATCATGATGGTCTCGGCGCATCAAAGCTCGAGTGCGCTAGAGCTCGCTTTGAACGCCGGCGCAAACGACTTTCTCTCGAAGCCGATCAAAAAAGAAGAGCTGTTGGCTCGCACCGCCGAAGCGCAGCGCGTTCAATACCTGGAGCAGCAACTGCGAGGACTTGAGCTTTCGGGTCATCTAACCGTATCGCGTGGATACTACTCGCTTTACGCGAGTTGAAAAGAATAACGCCACTCGATCGTCTTCGGAAACGGCATTTGATCGACAGCTGCGTTGATTTCAAAGCCGGATGACTTCGCCGGAAATTCTGGCGCTGGATAGTGATCAAACAGCGATTGTCGCACCAGAAGTCGCATGTCGCCTGCGGCCCAACTCCATGTGTAGGCGTCGACGTGACTTGGTTCGACGGCATCGCCAAGCAAGCTGGCGTAGCGACTGCTGATCTGCGCAGGATGGATCTTCATCCGGCAAGCGACGTGAAACTCGATACGGCGTTCTGCGGCGAACGTTTCAACCGTGACCGACCAGTGGCTTTTGCCGGCCTGTCCAACGCCAAGCGCGACTGCGCCAGTCGAGCGTTGTTCGATGCTTAATTGCTGAATCGGCGGACTATCGGGCCACTCTTCGGCGTCGTCTCCTTCCAACGAAACCAGGCAAGGGAGGATTTCGTCGCCTGCAACGGTCGAGACGACATGACCAAACCGATCGCCGCGGCGCGGAAAGCTGACGAAGAGACCGCGACCGTTCGAATCGATCGCGTCGACAAATTGAATGTCACTCTCACTGGACATGATCGTTCCTATTTTCCTTCTTTATCCCCTTGGCCGACGCGCCAGCGCAGGTAAGCGTCGAGAAAGCCTTGAATATCCCCATCCATCACCGCATGAAAACTGCCGACATAGTGCCCGGTCCGCGCGTCTTTTACGCGTTGATCGGGATGCAAGAAATAGTTGCGGATTTGCGAACCGAAGCCGACCTTGGCTTGCGTTTTGTAACGGGCTGCCTCTTCCGCTTCGCGTCGTTCTTCTTCAATTCTTGCAATTCGCGAACGCAGCATTTTCCACGCCTGAGCCCGGTTTTTATGCTGGCTGCGTTCGTTCTGGCACTGGACGACGACACCGGTCGGGATATGCGTCAATCGAATAGCGCTATCCGTTTTGTTGACGTGTTGCCCACCGGCGCCGCTGGCGCGGTAGGTGTCGATACGGACATCTTCTTCATTGATCTCGACTTCTTCACTGTCGGGGATTTCGGGAGATACGTCGACCGCCGCAAAGCTGGTTTGGCGTTTCCCTTCTGAGTTGAACGGGCTGATCCGCACCAGACGATGCATTCCGCTCTCCCCTTTTAAGTAGCCGTACGCCATGACGCCGCGAACCGCGAACGTGGCGCTGTTGATGCCGGCTTCTTCGTTGTCGGCGCGGTCGATCAATTCGACGGTATAGTCGTTCTCGGCGGCCCAGTGCGAATACATCCGCAACAACATCTCGGCCCAGTCGTTGGCGTCCGTTCCCCCATCCCGCGCATGAATCGACACCAGCGCGCCGCAGGCGTCATGCTGACCGTTGAGCAGCGCCTTGAGCTCGAGCTGATCCAGCTCCGATTCGAGTCGTGCGACTTCGGCTTTCGCTTCGGCGTCGAACGAGTCATCCTCTTCCGCCATTTCAAGCATCGCGTCAAGATCGCCCACGGCGCCGGCGCATGCATCCAGCGGTTCCAGGATCGACTTCAGCGATTTCAACTGGCCGACGACGGTTTGTGCGATCTCTTGATTATCCCAAAAGTCGGGCGCAGCCATTTTCGCTTCGGTCGCCGTCAGCGTCTCTTTTTTAGAGGCGTAGTCAAAGACTGTCCTGAAGCTGCGTCAAACGTTGACGTATCGTTTCGGCACGGTCGATCGTATCGCGGTCCATCGTTTTGGTTCGCCCTAGAGGACAACAGAGGGATGTCAGAACACCGCATTGTACTCGCCGACGCGGCGGACGACGAGGACCGTTTTCGCAGTGGAAAAATCGGAAAAATCAATCTCGCCGTGCAAATTGGGCGGCTTGGGCGCGAATGTCGAGTCCGACCGATTCGCCCCACGCCGAAATCAGACGCTCAAACACCGGACCCGGCTTGCCGCTGCCGACCTGTTTGCCGTTCCAGCGATGACAAGGAAGCACGCACGGCGACGTGCTGGTCAGTAATATCTCGTCCGCTCGCGCCACGTCGGCCGGCGTCATCGGCCGCTGGTTGTAGGCGATCCCCAGTTGCCGCGCGTAGTCTTCCAGCGCGGCGATACTAATCCCTGGCAAAACCAAGTCACGCGGGGGTGCGACCAATCCTTCTCCCGCGAAATGAACGACCAGATTGGCGGTCGTCGCTTCCATGACGTGACCATCTAGATCCAACAAGACGGCGCGCGATTTCGCTTCGATTTTCTGCGCTTCGAGATCGGCCAGGTAATAGTGAACCCGCGAACGGACCTTGAGTTGCCGCGGCCAACATTCGACCGGCGTTTGCCGAGTTGGCGGGACGACCAACGCCTGACCGGCGACAAACTTGCTGGCGAACCCGCCAAACGCAATCGGGCGAGAATGAATGCAAACCATGGGGGATTTTCCCGGGTGATCCATGCTTCCCGGGGTAATAAACATTGCAACCCCCAAGTCATCTCCCGGAGCCAGCAGCGGATGGTTGTGGGCGACGATCTCTTGGACCACTTGGGACAAGTCGGCGTCGGTATAGGGGATCTCAAGTCCCACAATCGCCAGACTGTCGCGAAGTCGCGCCAGGTGTTGCTCGAGCCGAAATACTTTTCCGCCGAATGTTCGCAGCTGCTCGACGATCGTCGTCCCCATGACGAAGCCAAGGTCATCGATCGGGACGGAAAGTTCGGAGAGCGGGATCCATTTGCCGGTATGAAATGCGATTGGTCGCGTCATGCCAAATTCTTTAGTTGCGGATTAAATACCTACCGCAACTCTAACGGTTCCACCAAAAAAGTGGAGTCCCCGCACGACCAGTTTTAATCGCTGGCGTTCAAAGAAGACGTCGCCGCTAGACATAGCTCCGACGAGGGTCACCACCCGCCGCCGACCACCTGCCAGGCGATCGCCATCATCATGCCGGCGGCCGCGAGTAGGAAAGCCCACTTGACCGCTTCTCGAGTTCGTTGAATCCGTGTTTTGGCATACATGGTTCGGCTCCAAAAGGAAGATCCGCAGAGGCCCTTTTCTTCTAGTATAGAAAATGCAGAGCTCCCTTGGCTACGAAAATTCATGGGCAGGTTTACCCGAAAATCACCATAACCCGTACAAAACGGCATGGATCTCACTTCGTATCGCAGAGGATCACGCCAGGAGTCTCGGTCCTCCCTCGTCAAATGCTAGGTTTGAGATGACTCTTTTCCTTCGGCGGCATTGTTCGATTAAGGTGCGTAGCTCATGTGGATATTTGACACCTTTTACGGTTTGTCCTTACCGAGCTCGGGCAGCGGCTACGGCGCGATTGAGGTGAATACCAAGTACGTACCGCAGCGCAGCATCGCCGTAGTGACGTTCAAAATGATCGTCTCCCTGGCGATGTTGGGGGGCGCTGGCTATTGGCTCTTTCGACAGCCGTACCTCCCCGATTCGCTGGTATCGCGACTCGCGATCATCGCTGGCGTTGAGTTGATCTATGTGGGAATCGCCTTCTTTATCGTCCCTCGGCCCAACAATAACGATGTGGGCTATCTTGGCGGACTTGTCAACAATCCGTTTCGCTATTCGGACAATTACAATCGCTCTCTACGAACATGGAGCATACTGTTGGGGCCTGGGCGATTTGTCAGTACTTCCTTGCTCGACTTCGGGGCGCTCTTGGGGGTGATCCAAGAGGATCCCACCGAAGAGATGCAATTTGCGAATGAAATGGGATTGGAGAACGGCGAGTTTGCTGGGAGCAGTCTTTCGAGCGTTACCTGCACCGATATCGAAGTTCCCAGCGAGCAAGCGTCCCCTGCTAAACCGGCGATAGGCGCCGTGAACCGCGGCGATTTCGACTAGCGTTCCGTCCTCTCTAAATTTTCGGGCGCCCAATATTTAGAGAGGGCGGAACGCTAGTTCGAAGTAAAAAACGCCGACCATCTGGTCAGCGTTTTTGTTTTAAATATCGTGTTGCTTGACGGGCGATCAATATTCGTCGGTCGTGCCGGTAGCCGCAGTTCCTAATCCGGCGGAACCGGTAAAGACCTGACGCACTTTGCGTTCGGCGACTTCCTGCTTTAGCTTATCGATCGCCTCGGCGACTTTCATTGATCCCAGATCGCCATCAATGCGATCGCGGACGGCGACCGATTCGGTCTCCATTTCGCGTCCGCCGATGACAAACATGTATGGGATCAGTTCCAGCTGGGCGTCCCGAATTTTGGAGCCGATTTTTTCAGGGCGATAGTCCCCTTTGACGCGGAAGCCCGCCTGCTTGAGTTCGGCTTCGACTTTGCGAGCGTATTCTTCAAACTTCTGACTGACGACCAGCACGCGTACTTGCTCGGGCGCGAGCCACAGCGGAAAGGCGCCCGCGAAATGCTCGATCAGCACGCCCATGAAACGTTCGAGCGAGCCGAACGGAGCTCGGTGAATCATCACCGGGCGGTGCATCTGATTATCGGCGCCAACGTACTCTAGCGCGAAGCGTTCGGTGCTGGGCAAGTTGTAGTCCAACTGCACGGTGCCGAGTTGCCACTCGCGACCAAGACAATCGTTGACGACAAAGTCGGCCTTGGGACCATAGAAGGCGGCTTCACCGGCTTCGGCGACGGCGTCGATTCCCATGTTTTTGCAAACCGAAACCAGCGACTGCTCGGCCCGATCCCAAACTTTGGAATTGCCGACATACTTGCCGTTATCAGGATCGCGGAAACCAAGTCGCACGCGATAGTCGGTCAGCCCCAGGCTGTTCAGCACATACTGGGTCATCTCGATGCACTTGCGGAACTCTTCTTCGACCTGCTCTTCCATGCAGAAGATATGGGCGTCATCCTGACAGAACCCGCGGACGCGAGTCATGCCGTTCAACTCGCCCGATTGCTCGTAGCGATAGACGGTGCCGAATTCCGACAAGCGGACCGGCAACTCGCGATAACTGCGCGGCCGGTTCTTGTAGATCATGATGTGATGCGGGCAGTTCATCGGCTTGAGAAGATATTCTTCGTCATCCGAAACGTGGATCGGCGGGAATTGGCTCTCTTTGTAGTAAGGATAGTGCCCTGAGGTCTTGTAAAGATCGACCTTGCCGATGTTCGGGGTATACACCGATTCGTATTCGTGCTTCTTCAATTGCTCCGAAACGAAGTCGGTCAATTGTTGTCGCACGACGGCGCCCTTGGGGAGCCACAAGATCAGCCCTTGGCCGACCAGCGGATTGATCGCGAACAGTTCGAGCTGTTTGCCCAAAGTGCGATGGTCGCGGCGTTTCGCTTCTTCCAGCTTCTCGAGATGAGCGGCCAGGTCATCTTTGTTGAAGAACGCCGTCGCATAAACGCGCTGCAGTTGCTTGTTGTCGGAGCTTCCCTTCCAGTAGGCGCCGGCGACCGAGAGGAGCTTGTACGCGCCGATCGACTTGGGACGAGGAACGTGGGGGCCGCGACAGAGATCGATGAACTCTCCCTGACGATAAAACGACAAGGTATCGTGACCCGACAAGCCGGTTTCGATATGTTCGATCTTGTAATGCTGGTCGATATCTTTGACGACCGCTAACGCGCCTTCCCGCGACTCTTCGATTCGCTCAAACGGCTCGTTCTCTTTGATGATCTTCTTCATCTCCGCTTCAATTGCCGGGAAGTCTTCCGCGGTCAACTTATGCTCGAGATCAAAGTCGTAGTAGAACCCCCCTTCGATGGTCGGGCCGAAGGCGAGCTGCACGCCGTCAAACAGACGCATGACGGCGCGGGCCATGATATGGGCGCAGCTGTGTCGCATCACGCCGAGCGCTTCTTTGTCTTTGTTGGTCAGCAGCCGCAGATTGACCGAGCCCTCGGTCGGCAGCGGGGCGTCAAACCCGACGGTCTGTCCGTCGATTTGGGCCGCCAACGTAGCCTTTGCGAGGCCAGCGCCAATGTCGGCGGCGACGTCCATGGGAGTGATTGCGATGTCGTAAGATTTTACGTTGCCGTCAGGAAGATGAACCTCGAGCATGGACCTGTCATTCTTAGAAGAACACGCGTCTGGCGTCGTCGGCCGGCGTCGAAACAAAGGACGTCTGAAAGCCGAAACCGCCGTAGAGTGGCAGTATAAAGGGCTGACGCTGCGCCTCCTAGAGCGAGTCTGCAGCGTACTCCCCTCGACAGGCGGTTTCGTCCGCTAGCAGGCCCAAAAAACTACGGTAATTTTGGGGACGCCAACTTAGATGCTGGGGTTCGCAGCGTGCGGCCGATTGCCGGTCGAATCTTCCAAACGCGGCAACATTTTGAAGAGTCGCTCATGATCGGTCAAAATCGCTGCGCCGCGATCGGGGCTCGGCGTTTGTTTTTGCGATCGCGCCGATTCTTCCATCGCACTAGCAATTTCGTAGAGCGACCGGAAACCGCAGCCTCCGCTGGCGCCTCGCAAGCGATGCGCCAGCATTTCGACCTTCGCCCAATCGGCGTTTTCGGCCGCCTTTAAAATGTCCGAAAGCGATTCCGGCAGCGTGATGACAAATTGATCCACCACCGGCGCGAGCATCGCCAGCGAAGGAAGCACGTCGGAGACGAGCGGCTGGTCGCTGGTCGGCGAGTGCTCGGCGATTTCTTCAGACCGATCGACTGTCGGCTGCAGGGGCGACTCGTCCGGCGTCACGGCGGTCGCGGGCAAGTTGCGCCGGATGGTCGTTAACAACTGTTCCAGCATCACCGGCTTGCTGACATAGTCGCTGCAACCCGAATCAAGACATTGGCGGCGATCCGAAGCCATCGCATGCGCGGTCATCGCGATGATCGGAACTTCGCAGCCGGTGGCGCGTAAACGTTCGCTGGCCGCGTATCCGTCGAGCACCGGCATCTGCATGTCCATCAGGATGACGTCAAACTGACTCGCATCGAAAACCTGGAGCGCCATCTGACCGTTCTCGACAAAGGTCAACTCGAAACCGAGCGGCGTCAGCATGTTTTCGACCAGCAGGCAGTTAATCGGTCCATCTTCAGCGACTAGAACGCGAATTCCGGCAAACTGCAGCGGACCATCTGGCGTCGAGTCGTTTCCGCCTGCGCTCTGGTCAGCGAGTTGCCCAGCGCCAGACAGAGTTTCCTGATGACGCGGTGCGGCGATCGTCACGGTAAACTTGGCGCCGGCGCCAACTTTGCTTTCGACCGAGACATCGCCTCCTAGCAGACGTGCGATGCGACGGCAGATCGCCAATCCAAGTCCGGTTCCGCCAAATCGTCGGGTCGTCGTTGCGTCCGCCTGGGTGAACGGGTCAAAGATGAGGTCTAACTTCTCTTCGGGAATGCCGATGCCGGTGTCGCGGATTGCGAAAACCAGCTGCTGCCGGGGAGCGTTCCAGCGGGCCTCGATCGAAACGGAGCCAAATTGCGTAAATTTGATCGCATTACCGATCAGGTTGGTCAACACTTGGCGGAGGCGAACCGAATCGGTGATGACTTGCGGCGGCACTTCGCCGCACCATTCGCATTCGAGTCGCAACCCTTTCTCGTCCGCTTTAACGCGTAAGATCGAAACGACTTCGGCGACTATCTGTTGGGGATCGCAAGGGAGCGATTCCGTTTCGAGCTTTCCGGCTTCGATCTTGGATAAATCGAGCAGATCGTTGATCACGTCCAGCAAGTTTCGCCCGCTGGTGCGAATGATCTGCAGATATTCGTCTCGTTTTTGCGGATCGTTCGCCGCACCGCGAATTAACAGATCGGTAAAGCCGAGCAGTCCGTTGAGCGGAGTACGGATTTCGTGGCTCATGTTGGCCAGAAATTCGCTTTTCGCGGCGCTGGCCGCTTCGGCGGTCTCTTTGGCGCGGCGCAACTCCGCTTCATGTTTCCTACGGTGGGTCACATTGGTTTGCGTCGCAATAAATTGAATCAAACGTTGCTGTTCGTCGAACACCGGTTCGATTTCGAGGGCGACCCAGTATTTCTCGCTTTGTTTCGAGTAGTTGACGATTTCGACGCTAACCCGCTCGCGCGATCGCAATCGTTCGCCGATATAGGCCGCCGTGTTTGGATCTGTCTCGGGACCTTGGAGCAGAGTTCCCGGTTTCTTGCCGACGACTTCGGGCAGGGCGTAGCCGGTCAACTTCGTGAAGGCGTCATTGACCCATTCGATGCGACCGAATTCGTCGGCGATGATGACCGATTGTCGAGCTTTGGCCGCTACGAGGGAGAGTTTGCGAATTTCGCGGTTGGACTTTTCCAGAGCTTCGCGCGCCTTCTGCTCTTCTCGAATATCTTCGATCACGACGACAAAGTAGGCGTCGTCGCGAATCACGGAGATCGTCAAACGGACCCAGATCGGTTCGCCGCTCCGGTTGAGGTAGCGTTTCTCGAAGCAAGCTTCTTCGAATTCGCCGTTCAGAAAGCCTTGCAAATGGCGATCGTCGATCTCTTGGTCTTCTGGGCTGGTCACATCCGCAAAGGTGAGTCGTTGCAACTCTTGTTCGCTGTAGTCCAGCATCTTACAAATTTTATTGTTGGCGCGCAGCCAATAGCCGTCGAAGCCAATATGAGCGACTCCCACCGCAGCGTATTCAAACGTCGCTCGAAAGCGGGCTTCGTTGTGCTCGGCGAAACGTTTGGCGATGGCGAGTCGTTCCAACGCCAATTCGGTTTCGGTCGTCTTGATCGCCAAAGCGCGTACTTCGGCCTGACTTTGGCGAATGGAAAGGATCAGGAAAATGTCTTCAAATATCACCCATGCCGCATGTTCCAGCCAACGCCAGTTGCTGGCGGCGGCGATGCCGAAGATACTTTCCGGCCACAATAGACCTCGAATCAGATGATCGATGGCGACGATCAAGGTCGCAGGGATCAAGACGCGGATATCGCGATAGGCGGCCAAAAAGGCGAGCGATCCAAAGACGTAAAAATGCGTTTCAATTCGGCCGCCGGAGAGATGAATCAGCAGCGATACGAAAAACATTTGGCTGCACCCGATCACCATTCGCGTGCTGAGCCTGCCGGGACGATATACGGCCAAAGCGCACGGCAGCAGACAGCAAAGGCCTCCCCCGAGGATCGCGAACCAAACGTGCGGATGGATGTAGCTCGATTCTCCGGCCCAAGCCAAGGGAGAGACGAAGATCGTGAAGAGGATGCCGACAATCCATTGAAACGGCATCAAGTAAGCGAACAGGTGATCCGTGTTGCAATAGTTCTTGGTCATCTGAAGTTCGAAGCGTCGACGTACCGCCGCATCGAATGCAGTTAAGGTCTCCGCGTTGCGAAGTGCTTCCAGCGACATTGCATTACCTAGGGAAGGGATACCTGGTTTGGATCGAGCGGCGCTGCAGCGCCTGATTCTTCTCGCGAGCTTGGTTCAGGCAAGCAAAGCCGGCAGCCAAAGACGGGGGGCTTCGCTGTTGGGAACGCAGCTCCGGTCAACGCATTGACAAGGGAGGCTCGCCCTACATTGTTTCCTGCATGCCCCCGTGACTCAGTGACGCCGCCGGTGAAAAGGAGATCGCCTGAGGAGGCGAAGGCCATGACGTGTCCGCTGGAAGCGACGCCGAACTTGTTCGATTCGACTCCGCCGATATCGAAGACCACGCTGGCGTTGGGGAGTCGCTTCCCACGTTCGACATTGCTGGCCCCTGTCCATTGATCGTCGTATTGCGTGGGAACAGTGGCGATGACCAGCACACGCGGCTTGCGCGCGGCAGGCGTATCGGAGATCGCTTGCTCCAACTCGGTTAGCGAAGCGGCGGAGCAGGGGCAGCGGGGATGTAAAAATAGCAGTACGGTCGGTCTGTCGTCAGCCAAGGTTAAGTTCGAGTCGCTTGGCCAGGCTGCGATCGACTGAGCTTCGCCATCGATCTGGTAAGAGTAGGCGGTCATGCTCCACCAGGCCGCGCAGATCGCGACTCCCCACCCGACGAAGATCGCCGAGAGAGTCCATTTCCAGCGAAGCGAATTTACGTCGGGCGATTGATTCACTCTGCGCTGTCTCGCAAAAGTTCGGCGATCCAAAGGACTTCGGGCAGCGCTTCTACGAACGCATCGACCATTTCGGGATCGAACTGTTTTCCCCTTTGTTCGCGAATCATTGCGACGCAATCGTGCGGGGGAATCGGGTCTTTGTAAGGTCGTTTGCTCGACAACGCGTCAAACACGTCGGCGACGGCGACGACGCGCGCTTCGACCGGAATGTCGGCGCCTGCCATGCCTTCAGGATAGCCGGCGCCATCCCAACGCTCGTGATGACTCTGCGCGATCCGCGAGGCGACTCGTAGCAGGTCGGCGTTCGCTTGGCCGGTTTCTCCGGTGGTGAGATCAGCAATGACGAAGCCCCACTGTTTTTCGGGCTCGACAATCGAACGTCCCCATTCGGTATGACGTTGCATCAGTTGTCGTTCTTCGTCCGTCAGTTTGCCTGGCTTGTGCAAGATCGAATCGGGGACGGCGACTTTGCCGATGTCGTGCAACGGCGCCGCGGCCTGAATCATACGGACCATTTCGGACGGCAGACCTGCGTTGCGAGCGATCAGGCCGGCGTAGCGCGCAACGCGCAGATTATGATTGCCGGTTAATTCGTCACGGAACTCAGCAGCGCGGGCCAGACAAGCGATGATCAAACCTTGCGTCCGTTCTAACTCGTGCGTACGCAGTTGAACGAGATGTTCGAGTTGTTGGTTTTGATCGCGTAACCAACGTTTCAAATGTTCGGCGCTAAGGACATTGCGAATACGAGGAATTAATTCCTCGGCAAGGATCGGCTTTTGCAGAAAATCGGTGGCTCCCAACTCCAATGCGTCGCGGCGATGGGATACGTCGGACGAGGCCGTGAGCAATATGACTGGAGCCAACAATTGTTCGGAGGGCGCGGTAATTTTCCGGAGGAATTGCAGACCGTCCAACTCCGGCATCATCAAGTCAAGCAGAATCAGATCTGGCGGATCGGTGCGAACGACCTCCAACGCCGTTTGCGGATTTGAGTAGAACTCGATTTGTTCAAATCCCTCACTGCGCAGGTATGCCTCGGCGAGGGCCAAATTAATCGGCTCGTCATCGATCGCCATGATCCGCTTTTGTCGCAGGTCATGATCGTCGAATTGCAATTCGCCTGGCGGATGGGGCGCAACCCCCTGTTTTGTTGCGGCCTCGCTCTCTCGCTGCATCGATGGCGGCAAGCCTACCGATGCGCAGGTGAGTGCGGAAATTGAGGAATCCATATGCATCTGTCATTGTCGTGTGGAGATCTGCCCTCGAACGAACAAGCTCCAACAGGGGGCGTGTCGTTCGATGCGTCAATATTTCCAACCAGCCGCACCGTTCTTTGGCGTAAGCGGCTGGCAGAGTTGAGGTGACGTCTCTAATCAGAAGGTAGGACGAAACTTGGACGTGGCTTCTCCAGCAGCGGTGAAGCGCGGCAGGGATGTGGAAAGGCGAAACCGACAATGAGCGTCGTAGCGATTATGTCGATTCAAGGCCAAGAGTTGGCCAGAACAAAACAGGGCCGCCGTAGGGAGACTACGGCGGCCATGCGAGTAGATAAGTTGCCGCTAGGTGCGTGGTGTGGAGGAGGGAGTCGCGAAGAGCCGTTGATTTGCGTGGAGCCCCCGGTGATGATTTTCGCATTTGGCGAAACGTTGGGACCACCGAAGTTGGCATGCCGTAAGTGCAAGCATTGCGCCGAAATCGTCGCGCGCGACGAAAAGCCTAGTTCGAGTCGGAAACGTACAACTTGGACCCTCTGACTGCCCCTCTGAGACGCTGCTTGCCTATTCGTCAGGCAGAGAGCGATTGCTTTGCGCGCGGTTTTGCGGGTCAAGCAATAGAAGCGGATAAAACGAGCTTCTTTGTCTCTCCAAATGAAGCTCCGCGTGCTTGATCGGCGCGTAAAAAAAGGTCGCCTTCTTCCAAAGGCGACCTTGCGTTGGCGAGTCTTAGCGAAGCATTTTAAGGTTGGGACTTCAACTCGAAATCTTGGTTCTCAAGATCCTCCGTGACGTTCAACTCCAGCGTTGAGCTCTTGTTGTATCGCTGGGGAACCGCTTCCACAAATCGGGTGGAATCCCCTTCAAGATTGGTTTTTCCGCCGGGAAGCGGAACTTCTTTTTGGGCTGAAATTTCGATCAGCTTGGGGCCAGGAAGCGCTTGCAGCTCATAGCTTCCATCGACGATGGAAGCTTCTACGCTGCCAACTTGACGCGTTGGATCACGTAACAAAATTTTGCCTGCAGTGATCGGCTGGCCATCCAGAGTCACCTGACCGGCGACAGTGTAGCGGGTTGGACCGCTACTGCCGCAACCGGTGAGTAGCGGCGTCGCGAGAATCGCGACGATGATGGATAAACGTAACATGGGCAGCACCATTGTTCCTTTCTGCAAATTGAAGAGACCAACACCGAGCAAGATTCGGAGATCTTGGCGTTTGAATTAGTACTCTCCTAGCACTTCGCCGCCAGCACGAGTGCTAAGCGCTTGCCATGTTGAAAGGTTGATCGTTTCTGCGATAAAGCGAGTTGAGCCGTCCGCAAGGGTGACCATGACGCCGCCGGGATGATAGCTGCGTGAGAAGTTTTGCAATTCATGCGAAACGCCGGTCGCGGTGCACGGCGCCTTCTCAAAGGTCGTTGTCTTGCACGAGTAGTTGCGGTCAGCGACGGTGCTGTTAGGCGATTCGAGCGTTGTAAAGCCATGCGATCCCCAGGCGCCGCCTCCCCAGTATCCGCCGCTTGAGCCCCAAGCGCCGGTACCAGGTCGCTTGATCGTTTCGCCATAGAGCAGCGTGTTGGAGCTTCCGTCGACCGTGTCACGAAAGCCAAGATTCGATTTGCTATAAAACAATCCGTCCAGTTCGTCGTATCGATGCATCAGGTCATCACCGGTATTGACGACGTAGTTGCCCTGGAATCCTGTGCCAGAGTTACCGCCGCTGGCGTCGCGATTGGCTTCTGAGGGACAAAGCAAGCCATCGATTACAACGCCTTGAATCGAAGCCGGCACGCTCTGCGTGTACGTTTCGGTATCCGCTTTAAACGCGTCGGACAAAGCGTTTTGTTCGATGAACGGGAGGATCGTCTGCATCCAACAGATGCGACGATGGGTCGCCATTTCGGGCGGGTCGCCGATAAAGCCGAACGGAAAGGAACCAAAGGTGTCGTGATAGTTGTGCATCGCCAGGCCAAGCTGTTTCATATTGTTCGAGCATGACATGCGGCGGGCCGCTTCACGCGCTTGCTGAACCGCCGGCAATAACAACGCAATCAACACGCCGATGATAGCGATCACCACAAGGAGTTCGACGAGCGTAAATGCTTTACGATGGTGGGAGAGATTCATTTCAAAGACTCGAATTAAGGTCAATAAATCAGCAAAGAAACTTGCCGAGAACTTTACCTGCCATGCGTTTGCAGGCCTCGGGCAAACGGTTTTCTCATCGAAAGATGACTACGGAATGATTACAACGCAGAGGGTTTCGTCGTCAGCTCAAAATCTTGCGACCCCATTTCAGGAACGACATTTACTTCCAGCGTTGACTCGGTGTTATATCGCTTGGGAAGCGCTTCTACCAAAGTGGTCGTATCTCCTTCTTCATTGGGCTTGTTTCCTGGCAGCGGCGCCTCTTTGAACATCGAGATCTCCACCAGTTTCAGGCCAGGGAGCGACTCCAATTGATAGACGCCCTGCTTGATTCGCGCTTCTACACTGCCGACCTGGCCCGATTTGTCACGAAACCAGATATAGCCGGATTCAATGGGCTCGCCGTCGAAGGTAATTCGGCCTTCGACTTTGTACTTTGGGGGACCGACCGGGCCGCAGCCGATCGCCGCCAAACAGGCGATCAAGAGGCAGCCAATGGCATATCGTATTATGGAACGCATTGTTTCGTATTTCTTGTGTTCTTCAAGATAACTCGTGATATCGGAAAAGGCAATGTCCAATTATTTTCAATAGTCGCCGATCACTTCGCCGCCGGCTCGCGTGCTGAGGTTCTTCCAAGTTTGCAGGTTGATCGTATCAGGCACAAACCGTGTGGAGCCGTCGCCCAGGCAAACCATGACGCCACCGGGATGGTAGCTGCGAGCGAAGTTTTGCAGCGCGTTAGACGTGCTGGTTGCAATGCAGGGAGCTTTGGCGAAGTCGGTCGTCTTGCACGAATAATTTCGATCCGAGACAGTCGTATTCGGCGATTCAAGCGTCGTATAGCCATAGGCGCCCCAGAGCGCACCTCCCCAATATCCGCCGATCTCCCCCCAAGCGATCGCATTGCCGGGACGCTTGATTCCTTCGCTCATCAGCATGGTGTTGGAGGAGCCGTCGATCAGGTCCCGAAATCCAGTGCCAGAGTTGGGATAGAAAATACCGTCTAACGGATTGGAACGATGCATCTGGTCATCGCCGGTGCAGCCGATGTAGTTTCCTTGGAAGCTAAAGTCTTTTGCGTTTCCACCGCGAGCGTCAGGGTTCGCTTCGGAAGGGCAGATCAAATCTGCAACGACGACTTGTTGAATGCCGGTCGATTCCGCAATGGAGTGGACCTGGCTCGTTTGATCGGCGTAGTACAAATCGTACAGCGGCTGTTGCTCGATATAGGGCAGGATCACCTGAAACCAGCAGAGACGCTTGTGAACATTGACCGCATTTTCGGTGAGAAAACCGCATGGCAACGTGCCGTAAGTCCCGTGATAGTTGTGCATCGCCAAGCCGACTTGCTTGATGTTATTGGAGCACGACATGCGGCGAGCCGCTTCGCGAGCTTGTTGCACTGCCGGCAACAAGAGGGCGATCAAGACTCCAATAATGGCGATGACGACCAGCAGTTCTACAAGCGTAAAACCGTGACGGCGAGCAGAGGAAGGCATAAGCGACTCAAGATGCGTGTGAGGGAGGAGATACAAACACGCAAGGATTCCATAGCAAGCCGCATACCGTACCGCTATTTCCATTGCGACGGTGAACTAACCCCTGGTCTGCGCAAAGAAACGACTATTATTGCAAGAAGATTGCACGAGAAATCAGCAGCGGCGCCGCGGAGATCGGCGCCGTCGCATGTCTACTGATTTTTACAAAAAAAGGGCCGCACTTTCGTGCGACCCTTTTCGATTCGTGATTGCAGCAAAGCTCGACTTGTGAAAAGTCTTCGCTTCGCCGAAACGATTAATACATGTCGTGATCGCCGCCGTGTCCGCCTTTGGCGTCCTTCTTCGGCTTTTCAGCGATCAGCGCGTCGCTGGTCAGCAGCAAGGTTGCAACGCTGGCCGAGTTGGCCAGAGCGGTCTTGGTGACGCGAGCCGGATCGATGACGCCCGACTTGACCAGGTCTTCGTAGGTGTCGGTCAAAGCGTTGTAACCGTAGTTCCCTTTGCCTTCGAGAACCTTTTCGCAGACGATGCTGCCGTCTTTGCCGGCGTTGTTCGAGATCGTCGTGATCGGAGCGCGGCAAGCTCGGATCACGATGTTGTAGCCGATCTCTTCGTCATGGCTCAGATCCTTCGCTTTCACTTCCGAAGAAGCACGAAGCAAAGCGACGCCGCCGCCCGGCAAGATGCCTTCGGCCGCTGCAGCGCGAGTCGCGTGCAGTGCGTCTTCGACGCGAGCCTTCTTCTCTTTCATTTCGCTTTCGGTCGCGGCGCCGACGTTGACCTTGGCCACGCCGCCGGCCAGTTTGGCCAAACGCTCTTCCAGCTTTTCTTTATCGTAATCGCTGGTCGATCTCTCGATTTCGCGACGGATCTGCGTGATGCGATCCTTGATGTGCTGGGTCGATCCGGCGCCTTCGATGATCGTCGTGTTGTCTTTGTCGACGATGACCTTTTTGGCGCGACCCAGTTCGGCCAGGCCTAGGCTTTCCAGCTTAATGCCCAGGCTTTCGAAGATCGCGGTGCCGCCGGTCAGAATGGCGATATCTTCCATCATCGCTTTGCGACGATCGCCGTAGCCCGGAGCTTTGACCGCACAGCACTTGAAGGTGCCGCGGAGACGGTTGATGACCAACGTCGCCAGGGCTTCGCCTTCGATGTCTTCGGCGATGATCAACAGCGGCTTGCTCTGTTGAACGACCGCTTCGAGGACCGGAACCAGGTCCTTGATGTTGGTGATCTTCTTTTCGAAGACCAACACGTAGCAGTCTTCCAACACGCACTGCATCGTCGCGGCTTCGCTGACGAAGTAAGGCGAGAGGTAACCGCGATCGAACTGCATGCCTTCGACCCATTCGACTTCGGTCGCCAGGCTCTTGCCTTCGTCGACGGTGATGACGCCGTCTTTGCCGACCTTTTCCATCGCGTCAGCGAGCAGCTGACCGATTTCGCGATCGTTGTTGGCCGCGATGCAACCGACGTTCGCCATCTCCTCTTTCTTCTTGATCGGAATGGACATTCCGGTCAACTTGGCGGTGATGTCGGCGACCGCCTTTTCGATGCCCGCCTTCATGTGAATCGGGTTGACGCCCGAGACGACCGCACGCAGACCTTCGTTGAAGATCGCTTCGGCCATCAGCGTCGCGGTGGTGGTGCCGTCGCCGGCGACGTCGCTGGTTTTGCTGGCGACTTCGCGAACCATCGCGGCGCCCATGTTTTCATAGACGTCTTCCAGCTCGATTTCTTTGGCGACGGTGACGCCGTCCTTGGTGACGGTCGGGCTGCCGAAGCTTTTCTGCAGAATGACGTTGCGGCCCTTCGGACCCAAGGTCGTTTTTACCGCTTTGGCCAATTTGGAAACGCCGCGGCGAATCGCTTCGCGAGCTTCCTGGTCAAACGCAATCATTTTCGCCATGAAAGTTTACTCCTGTAAGGATTTAGCTTGTTCGGGTGGGGATCCGTGCGAGCGACAAATTAATCAAGCAACACGGCTTGAATGTCGTCTTCGCGGATCAAGATGACTTCTTCATCGCCGATCTGGAACGTGTCGCTACCGGCGTAACGGCCGAAGATCACGCGATCGCCAGGGGCGACCTGCAGCGGCGAACGACTGCCGTCGTCCAGCAAACGGCCATTTCCGACGCTGACGACAACGCCACGCGAAGGTTTGTCTTGAGCGGCGCCCGGCAGGACAATGCCGCCGGCGGTCGTTTCTTCGCTTTCGTCACGCTTCACGACCACGCGGTCGCCAAGGGGTTGTAGACGGGGCTTGGAAGCAGTTTTCTTTTTGGTCGCGGTCGCCATTCGTCGATTTCCTCCGAGAATGATCCTGGTTTGAGGAACATAGGGGTATGCCGATGCCGGGGGCCAGGAGCGCACCGGCTGCCAATCTTGCGGAATTTCAAGATGGAGCCCTTTAATAGCAACCGCTGTGCCAACAGACTGTCTCGTGTCGTAAGTCCTTATATAACCGATGATTTCGCAGCTGGGCACTTGGGCAGCGACCAATTTGTACCGGCGGTCTGCCAATCTGACAGAAGTCACACATCACAGCTGGCGGACGATGAATAAGGGTTCAGGTCCTTTTCGCTTCTAAGCGAGAATGGAGCCCTGATTCGGACTGTTCCGCGTCTCGGCAAAAATCTCCTTGCACGGATCTATCGTCTCCCTGATCATGCATTGTGCCCCTGTTTATGGATTCAATTTCTCCTTCGCGAGGACTCCTCATGCAAAAGCTGATTCTCCCTTTCGTCTTGTTCTGTTGTTTAAGCGCCGCCGCGATTGCGGTCGCTAAGAACGGCAAAGAGAAGCAGAAACTACAGCCCCAAGGGACGTTCGACGTCGAGTTGTGCTCGCTAGGAAACGGTCGCTGGGACGCGATTCGCTACAACCTGGTCACCGGCGAAAGCGCCCAGATGCAGGAAGGCGCTTGGGTAAAACTGGAAGCGCCCAGCAATTTAGAGGATCGAACCGGCGCCTACCGAGTCAAGATGACGCAGACCACCCAAGGTCGCTGCGCCGCGATTCTGTTTGATGAAGATGACGGCCAGTCTTGGCATCTGAACAATGGTCGTTGGCTACCGATCGCCGGTCCCTAGAAATGAAATTGGTTTCTCGGCTGTGGGCCATAATTTTGGCCCATTCGTGCAGTGGATATAGAAAAAGGACCGCATGTTCGTGCGGTCCTTTTTGTGGATTGGAAAGTTAATTCGGGAGTTGTTATTGCGCGAGAAAACTGGCGATCATGCCGATAACGATCGCACCTGACCAAATTCCCATGATCTGGTGGGTTTGCAACTTGTCTGCTTTTACCCAGCCCATGACAAATGTGATTAATCCGCCGATCGCACAGAAGAGTGTCACGAGACAAATGATTCCAAGCGTCGCTTCATCGTTCTGGAACATCTTAATGATGACCATGATGTAACAACCGATGCTAATAATCCCGCATACCCCCAGCACGAACATCATTATTATCGCAAGCATCTAGCGTCTCCCCCAGTCAAAAGATGTAATACCCCTGCAACTGACGCCCAATATATCGGGGGGAGAATCTGCGGCCTAGCGAAAAAGTAAGGATTAGTCGGCAAAATTATTGATTTGGACGATGCAAATTCCGGTTGTGGGGAAATGGAGAAACAGGGGTCAATTTACGGTTTTTTTCGATACGCCTGAGCGGGATCGACCAAACGATTTCCCACGATGTGCGTGTCGGTTGTCGTGATCTGACGGAAGAAGCAGGTTCGGTATCCCTCGTGACAAGCGGCGCCTGCTTGGCGCACTTTCAGCAGCACGGTGTCGGCGTCGCAGTCGACAAAGATGCCCATGACGGTCTGGACGTGACCGCTTTCTTCTCCTTTGCGCCACAGTTTGCTGCGGCTACGGCTGAAGTAAACCGCTCGACCAGTGGCCAGCGTCTCGGCGAATGCTTCCGCGTTCATCCAGGCCATCATCAGCACTTCGCCGTTGTCAGCGTCTTGGGCGATCGCAGGGACCAATCCGCCCGCTTTGGCGAAATCGGGTTCTCGGGGTAAGTCGATCGGCATGGCCGCAGCGCCTTCCAATAGAAGTTAAGGGACCAACCCAGTTTGCGGGTCGGCGGCGGTGTTGGTCAAGTCGGCAGCCCAACGACAGTCGACGTCCAAGGTCAGAATTGCCCTACGTAATTGTCACGACCGAACTTTGCCGCACGAACGGCTTAAGCACACTTGAAACGGGGAGATTGAAAAAGGTTCAGCCTTCCGCCGATCTTTCCCAATGCGGGTGCTATCACTCCGCTATTGCCTGACAGTGCGCCCCCAAACTGACCGTCCTGGGAAAGATTCCCGGTACGCATGATGACACGATTGAAAGAGGTGAGACGTTGGATAAGTCGCTGAGCCTAATCATGCCGGTTCATAACGCCCAGCAATGGCTGGCGCGCGACGTTGAACGTCTGCTCGACGTCCTCCCAGAAATGACCGATCGGTTTGAAGTTGTCATCATTGATGACGGATCGACCGACCACACCGAAGAAGCGGCCCAAGAACTGTCTTGCCGCTTCCCGCAAGTGAAATTACATCGACATCCTCGCTGTACCGGAATCGCAGCGGCGGTCGATACCGGCAGTCGCCATGCCGAAGGGGACGTCGTGTTGATCCATGACGCCCGCAAACCGGTTGTCGAATCCGATCTGCTGGGAATGTGGCAAATGCATCAAGAGAACGCAGTGCGACCGATCGCGCCAACGCCGCAAGTCCCCACTAAGCCGGGACTTGGGCTTGATCAGGATCTGCTGGAGCGACTGATGCAGTGGGGTTCGGATGTCAAGAAAGAGCGTCCGACGCACTCGCCAGATCGGATGCCGCGGCCGAATTTCCTGCGTAAAGTGAGCAACTTCGCGCTTGGCGAATAATTCCAGCAAAAAAACTAACAGCAGGATCGGCAGCGCTAGGTGTCAACTTGTGGCATCTATTTGAAAATAGCTCATTAATAATCCTTGAAATCAATACCGAATTCCGCTAGAATCCACAGTCGCCATGAGGGACACCAGGTCCATATCTTTCTAAAAGAGGCACTTTCGGATTTATTTCGTGCCTGGAAGGTTTCTCAGGCGATCCCATCACTTTCTGGGGCCGCTCTTCAAGTCTCATCAAACCTGAGCGACCACAGAGAAAATTAGGCGTCGGGATACGCGATCACAGTCAACTCAGGACAGTTGATTTGCGTGCGCGGCGGGTTAGCGGAACAGAGTTCGATTTCCAATCTCATGGGCAATTTTTTTGCATACCGACTTGTTCGGTATGACGTTGCTGCGCGGTGAGGAACTTGCTTCTTTGCTTTCGCTCCCATTTCGGCGTCTCCGGAACTTAGGGAGGACAGATTATGGCAACGGTTCCCTTCGAACTGACTCGCGGTTCGTTAGCCTTTGTATCTCCACGCATTCGCGCACAGCCTGCCCGGCCGCTGCATCGAATCCGAGAGGTACGAAAGGAACAAGGCGTATCGCTCCGCACGGCAGCTCGGCGACTTGGAATTACTTCCTCGCAAGTGCGCGACGAAGAAGAGGAAACGTCCGATTTGCTTCTGAGCCAACTTTATCGTTGGAGTCAGTCGCTGGACGTTCCTGTACAGGACTTGCTGGATGAACCGGAGTGCGATCTATCGGCTCCGATTCGCGAGCGAGCTCAATTGGTCCGCGTGATGAAGACCGCGAAAGCGATCCTCGAACGGGCCAAAGAGCCCAGCATTCGCATCATGGCTGAAACGCTCGTCAATCAGCTCAACGACATTATGCCGGAGCTTTCCGACGTGAACGCTTGGAACAATGTCGGCCAGCGTCGTTCGCTGGACGATTTGGGACGGACGGCCGAGCGCAGCTTCTCAGAAGAATCGGTCATTCGCTCGATGCGTGATTGAATCGAGAAATCAACTTTTGCGCGGCATGGTCGTTTCGCCGACCGCCGCGCCAAGCGGAAAGCGATGGCGCGATGTTCTCATCACGTCTGCGCCGAAATACCATGACATCCGAGCATCACCGGATGATGGAACACTAGCCCGCAGCGCCAGCGAGGGAATGCGGTTGGCGATCCTCATACGGATTGAAGTCGCCAGCCGCATTCCCTCGCTGGCGCTGCGGGCTAGTGTTCTAGAGGGCTCGAAAAAGTGTAATTTTATAAAACGCCAGCAAGGAAAAGCGGCATCTGCCGACAAGGAAGTCACAGGCTCTCATCCAGTCAACGCTTCGATCATGGTGCTCGATGATCCAGATCAGCCCCCGCAACCAGATCCTCTGGGCTACTTGCTGACTTGGACTGTCTACGGCACATGGTTGCCCGGCGACAAGCGAGGTTGGATTCGACGGAATCAGGGGGATCAATTGCCGGATGATGTTCGAGAGAAGTATGCCGGTGCGAACATGTCCGAAGCGACGACCCTGCTTGATAGGCGGCAACGAAAGCTTGTCGAGGAGACGATTCGGGCTCACTGTCTCCATCGCGGTTGGGAGTTGCATGCGGTAAATTTCCGAAGCAATCACGTGCATGCTGTCGTCTCCGCAGCGACGCCTCCCAAGGTGGTTCTTCAGCAACTCAAGGCGTGGACTGCACGGAGGCTAAATGAGCTTGGCCCGAAGAGAATGAAATGGTGGACCGAGCGTGGAAGCGGTCGGTATTTGAATTGCCAGAAGAGTTTGGAGGCGGCGGTTGTTTACGTGATTGAGGGGCAAGATCGTACGGGATAGTAGGCGGATTCCCACGCTGGCGTTTTTTTTTGAAGTTGCTCTATTTGGCAATTCTAGAAGTAATGAACACGGATGAAGAACGGTAAAACAGGGTCAGAATCAATCGGAAATCGTCACACTAGCCCGCAGCGCCAGCGAGGGAATGCGGTTGGCGATCCTCATACGGATTGAAGTGGCGAGCCGCATTCCCTCGCTGGCGCTGCGGGCTAGTGTTTTGTCGGACGACAAATCCCGCTTGCGGGGAAAATTCTATTTGCGCAACGTGCGTAGCGCACGATGGACAATTCTCGCCGTTTGCGGCGTTGGTGATTCGCTTTGCCAGCGATCGCACGTTTTTCGCACCCAATCGGGTTGCGACTTGCTGGCGTCATTCAGCCAGTTCGCTACCGAGTCTTGCACGTATTTTGCTTCATCGCTGTTGCAAGCGTCCAGAAGCTCGATCATCGGCGTCGGATCGTCTTTCAAGCGTTTTAGATGGGCGCACCAAACGCCGCAGGGGCGCGTCACTTCGATTGCAAAGCGGCGGACGAACGGGTGCGAATCGACGGTCCATTTCTGCAGGCGGTGGACTTCGTCGATCAACGCATCTGGCGCCGGAGAGCGAACGCACATCCAGGCGATCTCCCGCACGCCGGCGTTGGCGTCGACCGCGAACTTGCGCACCCTTTTTAGACGCTGTGGAAAAGTAAGTCGCGGGTTGGCGCCGTCGGAAAATGCGGCCCAGATGCGGACGACATCACTGGGGTGAGTCGCCATTCGATCGTAGATTGCCGCCGAATCTTCCGCTTCATTCAACGCCGCAAAAAATGCGGCGCCGATGCCGGTGGATCGCTGCATGACGCCGGCTTCTCGAAGGCCGCGCGCCGTTTTTAGCAGCGATTTTTGCGTTCGGTCGTCGTCCAGGCCGATCTCGGGCAAAATCGCTTTGAGCAACTTGACCTGGTCGATGACCAGCCATTCGACCAGGTTGCGCGACTCGATCTGGCCAGCGTTCAGCGCTTTCAGCACATCTGCCGGGACTTCGCTGCGGCGGCGGGCCGGCTTGCGAGCAATCAGATCTTCGATGGTGCGCGGCGCCACAAGGTTTTACTCGCCGCCGACGGTTGAATCGAAGACGCGAACCTGAGCCCAGCCTTCTTTGTTCTTGGCGATGAATTCCAGGTGACGTTCGGCGACCTGATAGGCGTTTTGCGACTCGAGCGAATCGAAGATCACATGCAACGCGACGTCAAAAGCGCGGTCGTTGACCGGGCGCTCCAGTTCCGGCGTCAACAGGCCAGCGGCGTAATACAGGACGCCGGGATGCCCTGACAGATATTTATGACACTCGGCGACCATCGCTTCTTTCGCTTCGACTGACTGGTCTTTCAGCGTGAAGAAAACGTTGTGGGCGATTTGTTGGCGATCAGGCATGGGGTATCTCGTACGTATTCAAGTCAGAAGCGGGAAAACCGTACTCTACCGAGACTTCGCATGATCGGCAATCGGCGGTGAGACGACGGCAGGTTAAGCCGTTTCGTATCCGTGCCTGCCATAAAATGTGACGGCCGGTCGCCAGCTTGCAAGGGTCTCGGCCGAAAGTTGATGAACTCCAGCGTCCCAAGCCGCTTGTTCCAGCGCGCAGAGCAGCGCCGAAGCGACTCCCTGTCGACGCACCGCAGCATCGACCATAAGCCAGTGGATCCGCCCCTGTTCGCCGCCAACTTCCAGCGTCACCACCCCGCTTGCCTGAGGACGGGAGGGATGGATCGCCCACCACATCTGTTGCGGCGAGAACCAGTCACGAGCGGTGACCTCGCGCTGAAATCGCGCTGCGGTCCAGCGGTCAACGCCGCTCAGAAAGATTTCACCATGCAAGCGAAGCCAGTCAGCGGGAGAAGGGTGAACGTTGTAGGAGACGATTGCTGCTGTCGTCTCAGGCGGCGACGTCGGCCGGGTTGTTAATCGCTTTGTCAGGTGCAGAGGAAGTGACATCGGCGAACGGCTTGGAATGACAGGGAACGTGGAAATCGGCGCCCACCATGATAGTAGCTGCGCAGGGGGATTGCGGTCATCGAGTCGGCAAATGTCCGATTCTGTCTGACAGAAAACCGCCAATCCGATTTGGCGGCTATTGCCCATTCTGACGATTTTAGCGGTCAAAATGCCGTTATTATTTTCCTGGAGTCCCTATCTTTATTTTCGCAACTACTGCTAGCAACTAGGTTTGCGGCAATATGAGCTTTTCATGAACTTGAATCACCGGCAAATGCGCAGAATCTTTCACCGGGTGATTGTTTTTCGTCAAATAGGGATGCATAATCTAGGTTGAGTAAAGAAAGAAGCTAAACTGCTACCCTTCAGGATCACCAGATATGCAAGCGGACGTGCGGAGAGCACGACTGTTAGAGATGGTGCGGTCGCGAGGATTCGCGTCGCTGCCAGATCTGGCCAGTGAACTGGAGGTTTCAGAATCGACGGTCCGGCGTGACCTAGATTCTTTAGAGGACTCTGGTTCGGCCAAACGAACGCATGGCGGCGTCTTTTACACCGGACCGGCGCCCAATCTCCCTCACTTCGAGCTGCGTCAGGAGATGCAGTGGGAGAAGAAGCGGCAGATCGCTCGAGCGGCGAGCGTGCTGATCGAAGATGGCGATACCGTGCTGCTCGACGGCGGAAGCACGACCTATGAGCTGGCTCAGCTGTTGGTCGGGCGAACGCTGCAAGTGGTCACCAACTCGCTGCCGGTCGCGAACTTGTTCATGGCCAGCAACACAACCGATTTGATTTTTGTCGGCGGCTACGTTCACAACCGAACCGGCGTTTCGTGCGGGCCGTACGCGACCGAAATGATCGCCAAGTTGAACGCTCGGCGCGCGGTGCTCAGCACGGCCGGAATTACCGAGCAAGGATTATACAACAGCAACCTGTTGTTGATCGAAACCGAACAAGCGATGGTCCGCGCCGCCGGCGAAGTGATCATCGTCGCCGATAGTACAAAATTTGGACGGCAGAGCCTGGCTCACCAATGTCCGCTTGATGAGATCGACCGCCTGGTGGTCGATGACCAGATAACGCCCCCGTGGCTGACGGTGCTGCAAGACGCGGGGATCGACACGATCGTCGCTGACAGTACGACGCCGCCTGAAGCTGTACGATAAACCCTCCGCATGCCTAGTCGATAAGTCGCCCCATGACGCAAGCTCCGACTCTCGATCGCTCGACCATCGAACGTATCGTCCGCCAGATTGTCGCCGGCAACTCGGCGCCGCAAGCCGCTTCGCCAGCTCCGGTGATCGCCGCGCAGACCAAGTTAGTCGTCAGTATCTCGGCGCGTCACGTTCATCTGACCGACGCGCATGTCGAAACGCTGTTTGGCCCGGGGCACACGCTGACCCCGATGAAGGACTTGTACCAAGACGGCTTTTACGCCGCCGAAGAGACCGTGATGGTCGTCGGTCCGCGTCGCCGGATGTTGGAAAAGGTTCGCATCCTGGGTCCGACTCGCGACTATAGCCAGGTCGAACTGGCCTTTACCGATGCGATTTCGCTGGGGATCGAAGTTCCGGTTCGCGCCAGCGGCAAGATCGCTGGAACGCCGGGTTGCGTACTGGTCGGTCCGCGCGGCGTGGTCGATTTATCGGAAGGGGTCATTCGGGCCGAACGGCATGTGCACATGAATCAAAGCCACGCGCAGTTTTATGGAGTCGCCAACGGCGATCGCATGAACTTGCGAGTCGTTTCCAACGGCTGCACGATCCTGTTTGAGGATCTGCTAGTGCGAGCCGACGAAGTTAGCAAGCTGGAAGTTCACCTCGATACGGATGAGGGGAATGCGTGCAACCTGGATGCGGCGACCGAGATTACGCTGCTGAAGCAGGAGCCGTGCGGCTGCAAGACGCACTAGCGAGCTTCCAGTGCTCGCCGACATGAGACATGAACGTCCGCGCCGGCCGCTTGAGACTGCACCATGATGATAGATGGTCGGCCGCGGGCGTTTTTTTGACAACTTGAACGTGACGTCGTCTTCGCGCAAGCGGATGCGGCAATTTGAAATTTTCGTTTCCTGTTTTTTGAATCGGGAGAGACAACCCCATGGCGAAGGCAATGGAAGCGTTGGGCATGATCGAGACGAAGGGCTTTATTGCTCTCGTCGAGGCGACCGACGCAATGATGAAAGCTGCGAACGTCAAGTTCGTCGGCTGGGACAAAGTTGGCAGCGGTTTGGTTTCGGTTTTCGTGACCGGTGATGTCGCTGCGGTCAAAGCCGCTACCGACGCCGGCGTCGCGGCCGCTGGACGTATCGGCGAAGTCGTCAGCGTTCAGGTCATTCCGCGACCGCACGATGATCTGACGGTGGTGTTGCCCCCGTCGGTCAACTACGGCGGCGGTTCCGCCGGTTAGTCTCCCATTCCCATGTATTCCCCACAGGAATTAAAGCGATGAACAGTGCAATTGGTCTGATTGAAACCAAGGGGTTGGTTGGCCTGGTCGAAGCGACCGACGCCATGGCGAAAGCCGCCAACGTCAAAATTACGAAGCGCGTCAACATCGGCGGCGCCTTTATTACGGCTGTGGTGACCGGCGATGTCGGCAGCGTTCGCGCTGCGGTCGAAGCAGGCGCCGCGGCGGCTCAGCAAGTCGGCGAATTGGTCGGCAGCCACGTGATTCCGCGTCCGGCTGACGGTCTGGTTGACGCCTACTTCAGCTAGTCGAGAGATGGTTCGTTTTTCCCGGTACGCATAGGAAGGAGCCTCAACGCGATGAAGATATTGGTAGCCAACCTCGGTTCGACCAGCTTCAAGTACCGCTTGTTTGACATGGAGAGCGAAACGCAGCTAGCCCGCGGCGGCATTGACCGCATCGGCGGCGGCGAAAGCTCTTGCTCTGTCGAGATCGGCGCTTGGAGCGAAAATCGAACGGCGCATGTTCCTGATCACGCGGTCGCTGTGCAGCAATGCTTGGCGCAACTGACCGATCCGGAGCATGGCTGTCTGCAATCGGCGGATGAAGTAGCCGCGATTGGATTCAAAGCGGTCCATGGAGGACGCGTTTCGGGCGTACAGAAGGTCACGCCGGAAGTGCTGGAAGCGATGTCGGAAATGAGTCCGGTCGCCCCAGCTCACAATCCGCCCTACATCAAAGCAATGCGATTGTTGGGGGAGAAGCTTCCTGAGATTCCGTTGGTAGCGGCGTTTGAAACCGGTTTTCATTTGACCATTCCCGATCGAAATCGTTATTACGCGATTCCGAAAGCGTGGTCCGATGAGTACCTGATTCAACGCTGGGGCTTTCATGGAGCGAGCCACCGATTTATCGGAGTTCGTTCCGCCGAGCTATTGGGACGCGACGACCTGCGAGTGATCTCATGTCATCTGGGCGGCAGCAGCAGCTTGTGTGCGATTCGCGCCGGGCAAAGCATGGCCACCACGATGGGGATGAGCCCGCAGACAGGTTTGCCGCAGAACAATCGGGTCGGCGACTTTGACGCCTACATCCTACCGATGCTGATGGAGAAAACCGGCAAGTCGTTGGAAGAGATCCTCGCCTATCTTGGCAGCCATGGCGGGTTGTTGGGCATCAGCGGCGGCGTCAGCGGCGACATGCGTGATTTGGAAGGAGCCGCCGCAGGCGGTAACGCCGATGCGCAACTGGCGCTCGACGTTTACATCAGCGAAATCCGTCGTTACTTGGGCGGCATGCTGGTCGAGTTGGGAGGCGCGGACGCGATCATCTTCACCGGAGGAATCGGGGAGAACGGCAAGGAAGTTCGAGCGGCCGTTTGTGCGAACCTCGGCGAACTCGGAATTGAACTGGACGCGACGAAAAACGACGCCGTCCAAGGCGAGTCGGCGATTCATGCCGACGGCGGCCGCACGCAGATTTGGGTCATTCCGACCAACGAAGAGTTGATCGTAGCCCGACAAACCAAGCAACTGTTGGAGAGCTGATCCATGTTCATCGCGAAAGTGACCGGCTCGGTCATCGCCACGCAAAAAGTGGAGTCGATGGTCGGCAACAAGTTGCTGGTCGTCGAGCCGTATCGCTTGGAGCCGAAGGATCGCGGTTCGCTGGTCACGACGGGACGAACGTTTATTGCGGTCGACATGCTGGGCGCCGGAGTCGGCGACTACGTGTTGATCACGCAAGGCTCCAGCGCTCGCTTGACGCCGGAGACGAAGCACCTGCCGATCGACTGCGTAGTGGTCGGGATTGTCGATCAGGCGCATATCGATCATGCCTGCGTCTATTCGCGAGAAGAAACGCCGGCGCCGGAAACCAAACCAGAAGCCAAGCCGGAACCTGCCGCCAAAAAGTCAAAGCCCAAAGCGGCGCCGGCTCCGAAACCGGCTCCGCCGACGGAACCGGAACCGACGCCTGAGCCCGAAGCGGGCTCGGACGAGTAGTTTTCCCAGAACAGCGACACCCAGCGCGGGCTGACCGCGCACCACGATAACGAAAGTTTTCGCCATGCAAATCGACGAATCCTTGATCCGCAACGTCGTCGCTCAGGTGCTGGCCGAAGTCGGCCAGGCGCCGGCCGCAACGAGCGGCTTCACCGGTCGCCGCGGCATTTTTGATTGTGCCCACGAAGCGGTTCACGCCGCTCGCGAAGCGTTCGAGCGACTTTCGGAGCGAACGATCGCCGATCGCAAGCAGGTCATCGACATCATCCGCCAAATCGCGATGGACCAAAAGGTCGAGCTCGGCACGATGGAGATGAACGAAACGCAGATCGGTCGTCTGTCGCACAAGATTGAGAAGCTCGAAACCTTGGGCAAGATGACCCCCGGCGTCGAGTTTTTGGAAAGCAAAGTCTACAGCGGCGATCATGGTCTGGCCATCATCGAGCATGCTCCGTTTGGCGTCATCGGCTGTATCACGCCGGTCACCCACTCGCTGCCGACCATCACCGGCAACGCGATCAACATGATCGCCGGCGGTAACACGCTGGTGGTCAATCCGCATCCCGGCGGCAAGCTGGTCGCGGCCGAAGGCGTGCGGCGCTACAACGAAGCGATCTTCCGCGCTTTGGGGATCGACAACCTGATCTGCGTGATCGCCGAGCCGACGCTCGAAACTGCCGACATCATCTTCCATCACCGCGACGTGGCTATGATCTGCGTCACCGGCGGACCAGCCGTCGCCAGAGCGGCACTCAACTCGGGCAAGAAAGCAGTCGTCGCCGGACCCGGCAATCCGCCGGTTGTGGTCGATGAAACGGCCGACCTCGATCGAGCCGCTCGCTGCATCATCCAAGGCGGAGCGTACGACAACAACTTACTGTGCATCGCCGAGAAAGAAGTTTTCGTCGTCAACTCGGTCTTTGATGACCTGATGAAAGCGATGGAACGAGCCGGCGCCGTTCGTTTGAACTCGGCCGAGATCGATCGCCTGACTCGCGTTGCGATCTCCGAAGTCGAAGTGAACGGCAAAAAGAAAATGGTCGCCGCCAAAGATTTTATCGGCAAGGACGCGGCCGTGCTGGCCAAAGCCGCCGGTAAGAACATCAACTCGCAGGTCGAATTGATCTTTGGCGAAACGGACGAGCACAACCCGTTTGTCCCGGTCGAACAGATGATGCCGTTCATTCCTTTCGTTCGCTGTCACGATGTGAATGAAGCGATCGAAAAGGCGAAATTCTATGAACACGGCTTCCGTCACACGGCGATCATTCACTCGAACAATGTTCGCAATATGACCCGCATGGGGCGCGCGATGGACACGACGCTGTTCGTCAAAAACGGTCCCTGCATGGCGTCGCTCGGCTTGGGAGGCGAAGGTTATATCTCGTTCTCGATCGCCACGCCGACCGGCGAAGGAGTGACGACGCCGTTGACGTTCACGCGTGAGCGACGCTGCTCGCTGATTGACGATCTGTGTATCCTCGGTCACCCGAGCAAGAGCTAAACCTATGAATCTGGCCAAGGTAGTCGGCACGGCGACCAGCACCGTCAAGCATCCTTCGATGCAAGGGTGGAAGCTGCTTGTCGTGCAACCGCAGCAAGCCGATGGCGTGACCCCCGATGGGCATCCGCTGTTGGCGATTGATGCGGTCGGCGCCGGGCCAGGCGAGATCGTGATGATCACCAGCGACGGCGAGACGACCCGCGAACTGTTGGGTTTCCCCAAGACGCCGGTTCGCTGGACGGTTATCGGAATCGCCGACGAATAACAGCAACGCTTTGAGATGGACATGCAACTGAACTCGGAACAAATCGAACGCATCGTGCGGCTGGTCGTCCAGCAAGTGCGGACGCTCGCCAAAAGTTCTGAGACGACAGTGTCGCTGGCTCCGAGCGTGGAGATTTCAACCGACGGCAGCGAAGTCGCTCTGGCGGATCGCGTGGTCACGATGGAGACGCTGGAAGGAAAAATCGGCGGCGCCAAGGCGCTGGTCGTTTCTCCCACGGCGATTGTGACTCCGGCGGTTCGCGACGCATTGCGTGATCGCGGCGTCCAGCTGCGACGTGATAGCGAAGCGGCCCAACGAGCCAAAAAACCGGTCGAAGTGTTGGCCTTCGCCGCCAGCGGCGTCACGTCCTGGCGCGAACGCGGGCCGGTGGGCGTCTTCATTGATTTGACGTCAACGGTCAAGCAAGCGGCGCTGGCCGTCCAACAAGACAAGATCGTGGTTTTGCTAACCGAGTCGCCCGAAGCGGCTTGTTGTGCGGCGAATCGCGATACCGAAATTCGTGCGGTGTCGGTCGACTCGATCGCGACACTCGAGCGCGTTTTACCGCAAACGGCGGCGAATGTCATCGCGGTCGATCCTAGCAAGATCGCTCGTGACGAGATCGCCAAGTTCATAGAAACGATTCACCTGTATCAGACTGTCGCAGCGCCGGCAGCGCTGTTGCGATAGTTACTACCACGAAGACGAAGAACTCATGCGAATCGCAGAAATCGTCGGCAAGGTGACGCTTAGTCGCGTTCACCCCAGCTTGCAGGGCGCCCAGCTCAAACTGGCCGTACCGCTGCTGCTGGAGGATTTGCGCGGCGAGACCGATCTGCTGGAGGCGGAGTTTTTGGTGGTGTACGACTCCTTTTCGGCGGGCGTTGGCGAAAGAATCGCGCTCAGCGAAGGGGGAGAAGCGGCCCAACCGTTTTATCCTGAACTGAAACCGGTCGACGCGTACAACGCGGCGATTCTCGATACCGTCCATTTACGTGACCAATAATTGACTAGTCACCCCAAAACTGACTAGCGACCCTGTCTCCTAATAGAGCGAGCAGACAAGCAATGATGAACGTTCACCGAATCAAGCAAGACATTTGTGAAATCGGCCGTCGAATCTACAACAAAGGATTCGCCGCCGCCAATGACGGCAACATCACCGTCCGCGTCAGCGAGAACGAGATTCTCTGCACGCCGACGATGCAGTCCAAAGGCTTCCTGAAGCCGGAAGACATCGCGACGATCGACATGACCGGCAAACAGATCGCCGGCAGCAAGCCGCGATCGAGCGAAGCGTTGCTGCACTTGGAGATCTATCAGCGTCGCGCCGACATCAAGAGCGTCGTCCATTGCCATCCGCCGCACGCGACCGCGTTCGCGATTGCCCGCGAGCCGATCCCGCAATGCGTTCTGCCGGAAGTCGAAGTCTTTCTGGGGGACGTGCCGATCACCAAGTACGAAACTCCCGGCGGCAAAGCCTTCGCCGAAACGATCCTACCGTTCGTCGACAAGACCAACATCATCTTGTTGGCGAATCACGGCACGGTCAGCTACGGCGAGACCGTCGAGCGCGCCTACTGGTGGACCGAAATTTTGGACGCCTATTGCCGCATGCTGATCTTGGCGAAGCAGTTGGGCCGCGTCGAGTTCTTCTCGGAAGAGAAAGAACGCGAACTGCTCGACCTGAAGCAGCGTTGGGGGTGGAGCGATCCGCGCAACACCGAGGAGTACAAAGATTGCGACATCTGCGCCAACGACATCTTCCGCGACAGCTGGAAAGATTCGCTGATTGAACGTAAAGCGTTTCCCGCTCCTCCCGCGATGGGCCCCAACGCCAACAAAGCGGCCGCTCCCGTGGCCGGCGATCAAGAAGCGTTGATTCAGGCGATCACCAGCCGCGTGATGGCCGAGTTGTCGAAACGCTCGTAGGACGTCGTTTTTTGAAGTTATGACATAGAGCACGGCGACACACGGTTTTGTAGCGGTAAGACACGGTCGGAATCAAGTCGCAAATCGTCACACTAGCCCGCAGCGCAAGCGAGGAAATGCTGTTGGCGATACAAACAGGGATATGGAAGTGACGAGCCGTATTCCCTCGCTTGCGCTGCGGGCTAGTGTCCAATTGGTTCTCAAAATCGGAACTTCAAGGCTCGCGCTTCGGGCTACGAAGAGTTAGCAACAATAGCAGATCACTCCCTGACAGGTTGAGAGTCATGAAAGTTAGCATCATCGGCGGCGGCGGTTTGGTTGGTTCGTGTGCGGCGTTTGCGCTGCAGTGCGGCGGCATCGCTCGCGAAATCGCGCTCCTGGACCTCAATGCCGATCTTGCCGGCGGACACGCTTTGGACTTGCTGCATGGCGCTCCCAGCGTCGCCGATCAGGTCATCACCTCGGGCGGATACGAGCATATCCCTGATAGCGACGTGATCTGCATCACGGCGGGGCTTCGCCGCAAGCCGGACGAAAGCCGCTTGGATCTGATCAACCGCAACGTCGATCTGTTCCTTTCGATTTTGGACAGCGTCAAAAGCGCCGGCGTCAAAAAGGATGCGATCTGCTTTGTCGTCTCGAACCCGGTCGACATTCTGACGTATCTGGCGGCACAGCGACTCAATCTGCCGACCAGCCGCGTGATCGGGCTCGGTACGCAGTTAGACACCATTCGCTTTCGCGCCTTGATCGCGCAAGAGATGAAGCTCCCGCCGACGCAAGTCAAGGCGCTCATCCTGGGCGAGCACGGCGACAGCATGTTGCCGGTCTGGTCGGCCGCAACGGTCAACGGCTTGCCGCTCGACAAGTTCCCCGGCTGGACGCCTAATAAAGCGACTGAGCTGTTTACCCGCACTCGCGGCAGCGGCGCCGAAGTGATCAAGAAAAAGGGGGGCGCCGGGTTCGCCGTCGGTATCGCGATTCGCGATGTGATCGAAGCGATCGCGCTCGACAAGAATCAAGTCTTGCCTGTTTCCAGCGTGCAAAACGGCTGCTACGGCATCCGTAACGTCGCGCTCAGCGTCCCGACGTTGGTGGGGCGCGACGGCGTCGCCGGTACGTTTGAGGTTGACCTCTGGCCCAAGGAAATGCAGCAACTGCGTCACAGCGGTCAAGTGCTGCGTCAGACGTTGGAAACCGTTCTAAAGCGAGTCGGCGGCAACTAGCGGCCAACATGCTTTAGATGCAATTCGTATCACGCTGCGTCGCCGCTTCGGCGGCGGCATGGGCTTTCTTCGACGACGTTTCGCTCGAGTCGACGCGAATCGTGCGCGATTCGCCGGGCACGGTCAGATTCGAGTTCGCCTGTTCGATCGAACCGAGCAGTTGTTGCGGTTCGAGCGAAGTCGTGTCGAGCGTGCGCCAGACTTGCAAGATCTCGATCGCTTCGTCTTGCAAACCCAACGCTAGTAGCGAAATGCTAAGCCAACGCAGGCAAAGCGGCTCGCGGCAACCGTTACGGTAAGCGGTTTCCAGATAAGGTCGAGCGGCGACCCAGTTCTTTTGTGCGGCGGCGGCTGCTCCGCGAACCGCGCTGCGATACGCTTCGCGATTGGGGAAGCTCTCGGGGAGCAATTGGACTTGGTTCATCGCTTCGGTGCGCCGCGCATACTTCACATGCATGTCGATCAATTGGCGACGTAGTCGGATCGAGCTGGGGTGCTCGACCAGCGCCTGATTCAAGATCTCTTCGGCCTGCTCCGGCTGGCCGGCGAGTTGCGTCGCCAATGCATAACACGAAACGGCGATCTGATCGATGTCTTCGATGTGCCAGGTCTCGGGATTGATCTGGCCATACTTGTAGGCGGTTTCAAACGAGCGAATCGCCAGTTCCAAGTGTCCTTGCGACTGCAGATAGCCGCCCATCGCGCACAGCAGTTGGGCGTCGAGCGGATAGGTTTCGAGCGCCGCCAGGCAAGTCTGAATCTGGTTTTCCAGACCGTTCTCTTGTTCGTCGAAGGCGGTCAAAATGCCGTAATACGATTCGAGCGAGTCGGTCGAATTTGGCTCGGCGAGTTGTCCCGCTTGTTGATAGAACGTCAGCGCGTTCTTGTGATCGCCCAGGGCTTGCATCGCTTCGGCCATGCAGATCAACAGGCGAGCACTGGGGCCAATCTCATGGATTTCCAAATTGACCAGCTGAATATCGCGAACCGCTTTACGGCTCTTGCGCTGCGGATCATGTTCGATCAGATCACGGCGAATCGGAAAGGGAAGTGCGGCCAACTGCATTTCGCACTCGGCCAGCGAGACGAGCGGCGTTTCACGCACTCGGCCTTCAAAGCGTATGTTTCCCTTGTTTGGCAACAAGCGAATCTTGCCGATTTGTTCGGATCCAATTCCCCCGGCCGCTTGCGGAACCTTGACGATCATCACGTAAGCGAGCGACGGATCGGCTTCTGCGTTGACAAATTGACGCAGGTTCTGGGCGTCTTCGACATCCAGCTTTTCGCCCGCATCGAGCCACAATACCCAGTCGCCGGTCACTTGGGTCAGTGCGAAGTTGCGCGCCGCGCTGAAGCTATCTTCCCATTTTCGTTCAATCGCCGTGACGCCGTGCGATTGGGTGATCGCGATGGTGTCGTCCTGCGAGCCGGTGTCGACCAATACGATTTCGTCGGCGATCCCTAAGATGCTGTCGAGCGTAGCGGCCAACGTGTCAGCCGCATCGCGCACGATCATAGCGACGGTCAGTTTTCGCGGGTTGGCTTCCATACTCATCGGGCGATCCATCCTTCTAGGCGGAAGATATATCAAGCTGGCGCAGCACGTCGCAAAGTCAACGACTGATGCGAGAGTGTACCGCTATCGCTCAATCGAAGACAGGGCGATTTCGCCGCCGGCAATGCAGTGCTAGCAAGGAGAAGAAAGGGAAGAGGAAAAGGGGGTCAGACCCGAATGGCACGAGCTTAACTCTAAGCCGCTGTTGCGTAACGATTTCGAGGCGTTTGCATTAGTTTATACGCTTTCGGCCGCCGTTTAAGTTCTCGTGGTTCATTCCGGTCAGGGCGAGCGCCGACTTCCAGTTGGCGGATCGTTTGCAAGAGGTTTTCCCACTGGGACTCTTGTTGCTTCGTGTTCCAGCGGAGTGCGGCGGCGAACTCTTCGATCGCTTGCATCGCTCCGGTAAAGCTGAGCCGCCACGGAGGCAGGCGAAATTTCAACGCCGTCGCCAGCATCGCGGCCCGCACCAGATTGTAGCCGATCATGTGGCAGTGAAGTTCCTTCACAACCATCGCCGGACTTTTGCAGCGGAGGTGGTCCATTTGCATTTGCGTTTTCAAGCTCCGGATATGCAACTCCGCTTGCCAGCGGCGACGATACAAATCGGCCAAGTCTTCCGCTCGATAAACGTCAGCCTGTAGCAGCGTCGTCGCCAACGTGATTTGACGCGTCCGAAATCCGCGCTGCGTGACTTGATATCGCAAGTGACGTACGAGAATCGACGACGGGTAGCTTTCATATTCCCGCTGCGTCATCCACGTCGGCCGCTGCGGCTTCGAATAGCTCACGACCTGATCGCAGTCCCCTTGGCGCAAGCCTCGGCGAAAGTCGATTTTGCGAAGATGGTGCGCGCGAGCCACGATATCGATCCCGCGCAGTTCCGATAAAGCGAGCAGCCAGAAGCTGGCGTAGTAACGATCGGCGAGCACGATTTCTCCCGAGTGAAACTGCGACAAGAGCGTTCGCAACAGTGACGTCTCGCCTGTCTCCTTGCCGGCGTAACGTCCCATCGCAAACATCGTCGCCGCGCCGGTCGCTAACGAAAAGAGATGCACGATCCGCGTCAAGGGGAAGCCGCAGCCAGGCTTCTGGCTTTTCATTTGCGGATAGGCGGTTTGATTCGCGCGGGTGTCAGCCATCGTGACGGTCGTGCCGTCGACGATGACCACTTCGCGTCCCTGGAACCGCCAATCGCCGACGCCAGCTTCATCGCACTTTCGCGCCGTCCAAGCGAGCAGTCGTTGAAACAATGCAATCGGCAAGCGGCGCCGCGCTTGGCAATAGGAAGTGGTGTCGCCGCTGCAGCGCGGCAGCCCCTGCGCCATTCGCCAGGCGTTGAGACGAGTGACGACTTGCTGACAACTATGATCGGCTGACAGCGTCTGCATGACGAACATCCACACGACGACCATCGGCGAATAGATGCGCTGCCGAAACGAGAAGCCGATCTCTTGACAGATCGCGGTGACAACGCCGTTGGGCAGCAGCAACTCGCTGACGAAGATCGAAACGTTACGGAACTTGCTTTGAACTTCCTGCGGCGAAGCGTTAAACTGATCAGACACGGCGGGGCCTCCTGAAACGGCGATTGTTACACCACCAATTCAGCGAAGCTCCGCCGTCTTTTCAAATCATCTCGCTAAGTTGCAGTGACGAGCACCTGCTGTCGCAAGATCTTGCGACAGCACCTTTCGACGGTTACCGCATCCTGGGGCGGAGGCTTTAAGCTCGTGCCATTCGGGTCAGACCCCAGTTTCGCCGCGAAACTGGGGTCTGACCCCCTTTTCCTCTCGGACTTCAACACTACGTCGAGTAATCGGCGTTGAATTTCACGTACTCGACCGTCAAATCGCTCGCCCAAACGCGTGCGCCGGCGTCTCCCTCGAACAGGGTCAGTTGGACGTGCGTCTCAAAACTTCCTTTGATCGAACTCGAGACGGTCTTCGCGTCGAACTTGACCGGCGTCCCGGTCTGATAAAGCAGAATGTCATTCAGACGGAGCTCCAGTTTCAGCGGATCAAACGTCACGCCGGCATAGCCGACGGCCGAAACGATCCGGCCCCAGTTGGGGTCGCCGCCGGTGATCGCCGTTTTGACCAGCGGGCTGTCGGCCACTTCGATTGCAATCTTCTTGGCATCCTCGCGCGTCGCGCACCCTTCGACATCCACCTTGATCAGATGGGTCGCCCCTTCGCCGTCGGCCGGGATCAGCTTGGCCATTTCTTCGCACGCCGCTTTCAGCTCGCATCGCAATTGAGCGACTTGCGAATCGGTGAGCGGAGCGCCTCCTTCGGCGCCGCTGGCCAGCATCAGCAACGTGTCGTTGGTGCTCATGTGCCCGTCGACGCGAATGCAGTTGAATGTCTCTTCCGCGACGTCGCTGAGCAGCGTTTGGGTCTGCTCGGTCGAAAGGGGCGCGTCGGTCAGGACGATGCCCAGCATGGTCGCCATGTTGGGGGCGATCATGCCGGCGCCTTTGCACATGCCGCTGATCTTAAAGGTGCGGCCGTCGATTTCGGCCGTGCGCGAAGCGATCTTGATCCCGTTGTCGGTGGTCAAAATGCCGCGCGCCGCTTCCAAAAAGGCAGGCGCTTCGACACCGGTTTGACCTGCCGCGGCGGCGATTCCGTGGCGAATCTTTTCCATTGGCAGCGGCACGCCGATGATGCCGGTCGACATCACCAAGACTTCGTCCGCCGAAGCGCCAATCTGCTCGGCGACGATCGCAGCCATCTCGGCGCAGTCTTTCTCTCCCTGCTCTCCAGTGCAAGCGTTGGCGTTGCCCGAGTTGGTGATGACGGCGCGAATTTTATCCGAAGGCGTCCGACTGCGATCCCAACGAACGGGTGCGGCGAAGACTTTGTTGGTGGTATAGACGCCTGCGGCGGTCGCCGGCGCGTCGCAAACGATCAAGGAGATATCTTCCTTGTTCGGGTTCCGCTTCAGTCCGCAATGGACTCCCGCGAAGCGAAATCCAGCCGGAATCACGATCTGTTTGGTGGGTTCGTCCATTTCGCCGTCACTTATATTGATTTCAACGGTATCGAGTGAATGTTTTGAAGTTTGTACCGCTTTCCCTCTTCGTAGCCCGAGCGAGGGAAATGACGAATGACTAAGGACGAATGTCTAACAAAGCTCGAAGCATGAATAATCTCGTGAACTCATCATTCATTCGACATTCGTCATTTTGTTTAACCGCATTTCCCTCGCTCGCGCTTCGGGCTACGAAGAGAAATGCGGAGCAAAGTTTTCCATATCGCCAAGTCGAACGCGTTAGTTCGTCAGGGCGGTCGTCTCGGCAAAATCGTACATCAAATTGAAGTTTTGCACCGCGGCGCCGGACGCTCCTTTGATCAGGTTGTCGATTACCGACAGGACAATGATTCGCTCGCCGACCACGCGAGCCGTCAGATGGCAGTAGTTCGTCCCGCTGACATGCTTGGTCGCCGGCAGTCCATCCACGACCTGCACAAACGGCTCATCGACGTAGAACTGACGCAGAGCGTCGATCGCTTCGGCGGTCGTCACCGCGGCGGTCGGCTTGGCGTAGCACGTGCTGAGGATGCCGCGATCCATCGGAACCAGATGCGGCGTGAAAATGACGCTGCAAGTCTGGCCCGAAGCTTGGCCCAGGTTTTGTTCAATCTCCGGCGTATGGCGATGCGTGCCGACGCCGTAAGCCGCGAAGCTCTCGTTACATTCGGGAAAGAGCGTGCCCAGTTTCGGCGTTCGCCCGGCGCCGCTGACGCCGCTTTTGGCGTCGACCACAATATCGGTCGGCTGGATCATGCCGGCTTTGAGCAGCGGAGCCAGCGCCAGCGTAGCGGAAGTCGGATAGCAGCCGGGGTTGGCGACCAGGTCGGCGCCGCGGATCGGATCTCGAAACAGTTCCGGCAACCCGTAAATCGATTCTGGCAACCGCGCCGGATCAGGATGTTTCTCGCCGTACCATTTTTCGTAGACGACGACATCGCGCAAACGATAATCGGCGCTCAGATCAACGACTTTCATCCCGCGCTCGAGCAGGCCCGGTACGACGGCCGCGGACGCGGCGTGCGGCAAACAGCCGAAAATACAGTCGCACCGTTCGGCGAGTTGATCCAGCGATAGATTCTCCAGCGGAAGATCCAATCGGCCTGTGAGTTGGGGATGCACCGACGAGACGTGCGGGCGATCGTCTTGACGCGTCGTCAATGCGGTAATCTGCACGTCGCTGTGGCGCAGCAAAATCCGCGCGAGTTCAAATGCGGTGTACCCTGTTGCGCCAAGAATGCCAACGCGTATGGTCATTTTTCGTGCTTTCCCCAAATCGAAGAAGACCGCCAAGTGGGACGATCGCTGTTTAGTTCGCTTCAGTATAGAACTTCGTGGCCTGGGAGACACGGGGAGGCCGCCAAGGTTCAGCCAGCGGCTCGGCATTCCTCTTGCCGCAGCTGCAAGGCCAGGACGAAGTTCATCAAAATGTGGTAAGTCGCTCCCCAAAGTTGGCTGCCGCTGATCTCCAACGCAGGCCCGGTCAGCTGCAGTCCGCGGCGATTCACCTGAATGGTTGAACGAATCTGATCGTTTCCCAGGTCGGCGATCGGCAGAAAAATGAGTTCCGCTACTTCACGATCGCAAGGGGACCATGCGGTGACCTCGGCGCCGATCGACACAAAGCAGCGAACCCAAAAATTGCTGACGTAGATATAGACCGGGGATAGTTCGCCAGCGATCTGATCGGCGGAGACTTCGACTCCGGTCTCTTCGAAGAACTCGCGGCGAGCGGCGTCGACCGCGGTTTCGGCGACTTCGATCATGCCGCCAGGCAAAGCGATTTGACCTGAATGGACGTCGCCGACATCGGCGCGGCGGACCAGCGGCAACGACCAAACCCCATCGTGAGGGAACAGATGAATCAAGACCGCGGCCAAACGCGCGTCATGCCGGGGAGGTCCGTGGTGGCGCGAATAGACCAACTGCGGCGAGAGGGGGCCAGGGAAAGGTTGCGAGGGGAGGGCGCCGGCGAGTTGCTCGCTAAGCGGATCGATCCACGCGAAGGAATCGGGGCTATGGGATGCGAAAGATTTCATAGGGAGAATCGGAATGCTCGTCGGCCGGATAAACGCGCGGGAAATCCCAACCTTGAAAGGTCGGACGCGCCTGCTTGTCGACTACAACGTAGTCGATTTGGTAGTCGCGACTCAACATCCGAATCTGATCGGTCGTTAGTCGTTCGTACCGATTGGTGCGCCAGCGGCGCTCTTTCCAGCCGAGCAAGCTTTCCGCTTCTTGCGGAATATCTTTGTGCGTCACGACTTCGCTTCGCTGGGCGCTCCACTTGAACGTCCCTTGGTTCAGCGGCGTCAAAAAGGTGGCGCTGTCCGACGTGTTTTCCCGAATCCAGCCGCACATCGCTCGCCAGGCGGCGTAGTCCGAGACCGAAGCCATCTCATCTGCCGGCGGCATCGGCGCAGTGAGCCGTGACTGGACGCGCAGCGCCAAGCCGATCGTCGTCGCCAACAAGACAACCGCGATCGATGCGGATCGCAGCGCCGATCGATGCGGTTGCTGCTCCGCGACGAAGAGACGCAGCCCAACGCTCAAACTAAACGCGAGCGGCACGGCGACGTCACTGAGACGAAACCAATAAAAACGGAGCAGCTTGGCGCCCAGATCGTAGTCGCCTAACCAATAGCAGCAGATTTGGTCGATCGCCAGTCCGGCTGCTGCGATCAACAAGCTGCCGAAGGCAAAAGAGTTGACTAGCACAGCGCTGCTGTTGCGGCGCGAAGTCCAGGCGAATACCGCCCAACCGGCGGCGACGGCGCCAAAGCAGATTTGCCGCAACGAATCCATCCGATGCACGACCAGATGATGCGGTAAGCGATAAAAGACGTACAACTGGTGCGCTTCGCTTTGCATGTCGGCAGGCAGTCCGGCCGTTAGCAGCAGAGCAGGGACCAGCCCCAGCAGCGAGATCAGACCTCCCCCCATCAAGCCCGTCAGCATCGTCAAAAATGGCGCCGATTTTCGTCCCACCAAGAGCCACGCGACGCCGAGGGCGACCACGGCCCAGCCTCCGACCAAAATATGAAACGCGCTGGCGATTCCCAACGAAACCCAGGCCGGGTTCCAGCGGTTTTGGATCGCTAGTCCCAGTGCGATCAAGACAAAGGGATAGGCGAATGTTTTCCCTTCAACGCCGCCGACGACCCATTCGCCGGCGAGATGCCCATAGTGCAGCGTCACCAGCCAGATCGCCGCCGTGGCGATGCTGCACCACCGGTGTGGAATGACCAAAAAGCTCAGACGTCTCCACGCGGCGGCCAACGCTAACCACGAGATGACGCGCCCGATCCAAGCGACGACCGGCAGCGGAAAGAAGAGGGTCAGCCAGCCAAGCGTCCAATAGAACGTGTAGTGAGCGCCCGGCGCCGACAGAAAAAAGTCGTGCGGCAACCAGGCGGGATTCCAGTACTGCTTGGCTTTGCAGAGATAGTGCGGTTCGTTGACCTCGGGACCGAGGGCCGCAACGTAAAGGGCGAACAGCAGCGTGATCGCTAACGATTCCAGCGCAAACGGAATCCAACCACGTCGTGGAGACGAAGCGGAAGTGCAGTCAGCGGAATTCGCCTCATTCATGGTGGGCCGCAACATGCGGAGCGTCTGTCATCGTAGGGTGCGTCTTCGTAGGGTGCGTCTGGACGCACCAAGAATTGCCTAAGCGGCGTCCAATTCATTCGCGTGGTAACGCAACTTACTAGTGTTCCGTCATGGCTAAATTTTCGGTCGCCATGTGAGCGGGAAGCGGCGACTATCGGCAGGGTTTGGTGCGTCCAGGCGCACCCTACATCGTTCAAGCATCGGCGCCGCTCGGGACCAGCTTGCCTTGCCAGGTATCGCGGCGCTCCAGCTCGGCGGCGATCGTTTTGAGCGCGGTCGGTTTGTCGAGACACCACGAGGGGCCGACAAAGTAGTCAGGCGGAGCGTCGCCGATCGTCCGTTCGACCAGCATGTGCGGCGGCAACAACTCGAGGAAATCGACCAACGTGCTTGCGTACTCGTCCAACTCCATCAGGCGAACCTCGCCGGCGGCGACTTGATCGGCCAGCGGCGTTTTTTTGACGCAGTAAAGATTGTGGATTTTGACCGATTGGATCGGCGACTGGGCGATCGCTTGGGCGGTCGCCATCATGTCTGCGTGCGATTCGCCGGGGAGCCCTAGCATGACGTGGGCGCAGATTTCAAAGCCGAGCCCCTGGCTGCGTTCGACGGCGTCGTAGAACGCGTCGACGTGATGTCCGCGGTTCATCCAATCGAGCGAGCGATTGTGGATCGTTTGCAGGCCATATTCGACTGTCAGATAGGTACGTTCCGCCATTTCGGCCAGCAGATCCATCACCGGTGCAGGGACGCAATCGGGCCGCGTGCCGATCGCCATGCCGACAACCTTCTCGTGCGACACCGCCTGCTCGTAGAGCGGACGGAGTCGTTCGACCGGAGCGTACGTATTGGTCGCCGGTTGAAAGTAGGCGATAAACCGTTCGACCTTGTAGCGCATCTTGAGGCGGCGGATACCGTCGTCGATTTGGTCGGTGATCTTGCGAATCGGAACTCGGCGGCTGGGGCTGAAGCTACGATTGTCACAAAAGGTACAACCCCCTTTGGCTACCGAACCGTCCACATTGGGGCAAGTAAATTTTGCATCGACGCTAACTTTTTGGATGCGCTGCCCAAACTTCTTACGCAGAAAGAAGTTATACGAATAGTAGCGATGCCCGGCGAGTCGCCAATCGGGATTTGTCTGGGGGGGAGTAAGGACCAACGGATTGTTGACTGCTTTCTTGAAGGTGTTAGAGTGATCCGTAAGGCCAATGTTCATCTCATCTTAAATAATTTTCGTCATGGGCCAAGGGACGAAAATCGAAGAGGCACTTCGAAGAGGCACGTCAATGTTTGGTGAGCTCATTCCTGTGGGCGGGGGGGATCCTATTCCCCTGCTGAAGAAAAGTTTGTTGGTTGGACGGCGAGAAACGTGTGATATCGTGCTGCGATTCAAAAACGTTTCGTCCAATCACTGCCAACTCTATGTGAACAAAGGGTACTGGTTCGTAATCGATCAAAACAGCCGTAACGGCACGAAGGTCAACAGCCAGCGCGTTCAGACCGGCGAAAAGCGGATCGATCCCGGTGATAAGATCGCGATCGCGAAGCATGAGTACGAACTGAAGTATGATCCATCCGAACTAGGCGCCGTTGGGCCGCCGCCGGCTGAAGAGAATGTGATGGAAGACATTCTCAGCAAGTCGTTGTTAGAGCGAGCCGGCATCAACAGCAGTTCGCGACGATTTGGCGGCGAATAATATCTTTGCCATCCGAACGAAAAACATGAAAAAAAGCCCCGCAAAATGCGGGGCTTTTTTGTTGGATGCTCAGACGCGACGCCGCGTCAGACGACGCAGAGCGGCTTGCGTTAGTCTTTGTCGTCGTCCTCTTTGTCCTCTTTTTCTTCCTCGTCCTCTTTTTCGTCGTCTTCTTCTTCAAAGATCGAGGGATCGGCGTCGTCATCATCGTCATCGGACAATAAGTCGTCGTCGAATCCGTCGCCAAGCTCTTCCTGGTCTTCGAAATCTTCAAAGTCTTCGTCGAAATCATCGTCGAAGTCATCATCATCGAAGGTGTCGTAGTCATCCACATCTCCGTCGTCCGACAGTTCGCCGGTGACCAGAGCAGTGACTTCGGGGGCTGCTTCGTGCATAGGATCCGCTTCCAAGGGCAAAGCAGAGGGGGAAACGAGCGACATGGAGAAAACCTACCAAGATCTCGCAGTGGGAAAAAAAGGCTCAGGCGCCAGTCAAAGGGACGATTAGAAACGGACTTACGCCAAACCGTCAACAGGTCTCTTGGCCTGGATGCCCGCATTTTTTTTCGGAATATTTCGGTTCACGGCGAACCTGGCCGCTCGAGTGCGGTATCTATAGTGTACAGAAGACACTATTGGTTCCTTCGGAGGCGAAAATCATGTTGCCTACCCTCTATCGTGGGTCGCTCGCACTCTTGACCGACCTGTATCAGCTCACGATGGCTTACGGCTACTGGAAGCAGCGGCGTGCGGATCGCATGGCGACGTTTCAGCTTTTCTTCCGAAAACTGCCGTTCAGCGGGGGATATGCGGTCGCCGCCGGTTTGGAATTGGCCCTCGATTACGTGCGACAATTTCGGTTTGACGACGACGATTTGAGCTATCTGGCCACGCTCCGTGGGAATGACGATCGTCCTTTGTTCGAGGAAGAATTCTTCGCTTACCTGGCGAAGCTTCGCTTTACCGGCGATATCGATGCGATCGCGGAGGGGACGCTCGTCTTTCCGAACGAACCGTTGGTGCGTGTTACCGCTCCTCTGCTGGTCGCTCAGTTGTTGGAAACTCCTCTGCTGAATCTGATCAACTTTTCGACGTTGGTCGCCACCAAGTCGGCTCGCATCTGCCAGGCGGCTCGCGGCCAGCCGGTGCTGGAGTTTGGCTTGCGGCGTGCCCAAGGGATCGATGGCGGCCTCACCGGTACGAGAGCGGCGTATATCGGCGGCGCCGCGGCGACTTCCAACGTGCTCGCGGGCAAGCTGCTGGGAATTCCGGTACGAGGGACCCACGCTCATAGCTGGGTGATGGCCTACGGAGACGAACGGGAAGCGTTTGCTGACTACGCCGAAGTCATGCCCAACAACTGCGTCTTTTTGGTCGACACTTACGACACGCTCGACGGCGTCCGCCATGCGATTGAAGTGGGGCAAGACCTGCGGAAGCGGGGGCACAAACTGGCCGGCATCCGGCTCGACTCGGGCGATCTCGCTTATCTAAGCATCGAAGCTCGTCGTTTGCTGGATGACGCCGGCTTTCCCGAAGCGGCGATCGTCGGCAGCAGCGACTTGGATGAACATGTCATCCAGAGCTTGAAACAGCAAGGCGCCAAGATTTCGATTTGGGGAGTCGGCACCCGCTTGGCGACCGCCTATGATCAGCCAGCTTTGGGAGGCGTTTACAAACTGGCCGCAATTCAAAACGAAGCGGGCCAGTGGGAGCATCGCATCAAGCTCTCGGAGCAACGGATCAAAACGACCATTCCTGGCCGCTTGCAAGTGCGGCGCTTTCTGCAAGCTGGTCAAGTCGCCGGCGATCTGATGTACGACGAACTGCTGGGCGAGCCTGACTTGAATGCGATTTTCGACCCGGCCGATCCGCTTCGCCGGAAGAAATTGCCGGCGAAGCTGGAGAGCGAGTCGCTATTGCTGCCGGTCATGCGTCAAGGCGAAGTCGTCTACACATCGCCCCCGTTGGCCGAGATGCAAGCGAGAACCAAAGCTCAGCTTGAGCAATTTCACCCCAGCGTGTTGCGGCTTTTAAATCCGCACAGTTATCCGGTGGGGATCGATAAAAAGCTGTTCCGGCAACGCGAACAGATGATTCGCGAGGCTCATGGTTGGCGCGAGGAGGTTTAAGCCATGTCGTTTGTTTACGAATATGCTCGACCATCGGTCACGGTCGACTGCGTGATTTTCGGTCTGGATGAAGACGGCCTGAAAATTCTGTTGGTCCAACGCGACGCCGATCCGTACGAAGGGCGTTGGGCGTTGCCGGGCGGTTTTGTCGAGATGGACGAATCGCTCGATCAAGCGGCGCTGCGTGAGTTGCAAGAAGAGACCGGCGTTAGCGATCTCTTTTTGGAGCAACTTTACACCTTTGGCGCGGTCGATCGTGATCCTCGTACCCGCGTGATTACGATCGCCTATTACGCGCTGGTAAATTTGAAAGATCACCAGGTTGAAGCGGCGACCGACGCGCGAGCCGCCGCATGGTTTGAACTCGATGACCTGCCGTCGCTGGCGTTCGATCACGAGCAAATTTTGCAAATGGCGCAAGAGCGATTGCAAGGGAAGGTTCGCTATCAGCCGATTGGATTTGAACTGCTGCCGGAGAAGTTTTCGCTCCGGCAATTGCAACGGATGTACGAGACGGTGCTCGGACGCTCGCTCGACAAGCGGAACTTTCGCAAGAAGGCGTTGGGGCTAGGTGTACTAGAAGACTTGCAGGAAGTGGAACGCGACGTTTCGCATCGCGCGGCTCGGCTTTATCGTTTCAATCGCGAGAAGTACGAGCAACTCGTCAAAAATGGATTTCACTTCGAATTGTAAGGAGCCGGTGAACATGCGCGCTTTATTGCTGATCGACGTGCAAAAGGACTTTCTTCCCGGCGGCAGTCTGGCGGTCGCTGAGGGAGATCAAATTGTGCCGATCATTAACGCTTGTCTGCGAAAGTTTGACCTGGTCGTCGCGACCAAAGATTGGCATCCGCCTAAGCACGAAAGTTTCGCGAGTCAACATCACGGATACGCGGTCGGCCAGCAGATTGACTTGCATGGACTACCGCAGATCTTGTGGCCGGATCATTGCATTCAACAGACGAAGGGCAGCGAATTTTCAGATGACTTGCAGACGAGTGCGATCGATCATGTCGCCTACAAAGGAGATGATCCGCAAGTCGATAGCTATAGCGGCTTTTTCGACAACGATCGCCGACACGCCACCGGTTTGCATGACTGGCTGCAAGCCAAGGGAGTCGCCGAACTTTATCTCGCGGGACTCGCGACAGACTATTGCGTCAAATATACGGCGCTCGACGCGATCGACCTGGGATACCGCGTATGGTTGATTGTGGACGCGTGTCGCGGCGTTGATTTAAGCCCCGGCGATGTGAACGCCGCTTTGGAGGAGATGAAAGCGCACGGCGTCACCCTGATTCAAAGCGCTGACATCGCCCCCTAGAAAAATGGGGCAAGCATCCCTCTTCGTAGCCCGCAGCGCGAGCTTTGAAGTTGCGCTTTTTTGACAGAATAGAAGAATCGAACACGGCAAAGCCACGGATGAAGAGCGGTAAAACACGATGGGAATCAAGCGGAAAACCGTCACACTAGCCCGCTGCGCCAGCGAGGGAATACGGCTCGCCACTTCAATCCGTGTTAGGATCGCCAACTCTAGTCCCTCGCTGGCGCTGGCGGGCTAGTGTGACGGTTTTCCGCTAGCTGACCCATTTTGATTTTCCAACGCTTGAAAGTGAAGACGGCGCTGCGCGGCACGTATCGACATCAGCCGCACGGCGTTAGCCGCGGTTTCTGACAGGAACTCTTTGTCGACGGAAAATTGGAGACAAAAACCGCGGCTAACGCCGTGCGGCTGATTTTGGGGGAGAAGCTAGACGACAGAGGACTCTTTGTTCAGCTTGCTGAAAAGCGCTCTAGTGTGACGATTTTCGGTGGATTCGGAACCTGTTTGATCGTGCTTCACCCGTGTTCAACACTTCCTGAATTGCCCAATAGCGCAACCTCAAAGCTCGCGCTTCGGGCTATGAAGAGTAAATAGGCGGCGGCAATTTTCCATTGCCTAACTTCAATCATTCAAGATAGAGATTCAGTGAAAGAGATGGACGAGAAACAGCTTATAAAGACGAGCAAATTTCTTAGCTTGGTGCTGCGACATCAGCCCGATAAAATTGGAATCGAACTCGATGAGCAGGGTTGGATCGAAGTCGACGCGTTGCTCGCCGCGATCAATCGCGAAAGTCGGCCGTTGACCTTGGCGGAGCTGCAAGAAGTCGTGACGCGAAACGATAAGCGGCGTTTCCTGTTTTCAGCGGACGGGCGACGGATCCGCGCGGCGCAAGGGCATTCGGTCGAAGTGGAGCTGGGCTATGAAACAGCCGTGCCGCCTGAGGTGTTGCTGCATGGAACGCCGGAGACGTCGGTCGCGATTATTCTGGAGACAGGGCTGAAAAAAATGAAACGCCATCACGTTCATCTTCATCACGATCCGCAAGCGGCCAGCGCCGTTGGGCAACGACGGGGTAAGCCGGTGTTGTTGCAAATCGCAGCTCGACGAATGCATGCCGATGGTTATTTGTTTTACGTGACGCCCAACCAGGTTTGGCTGACAGACGAAGTTCCCCCTGCTTACTTAACTATTTTGGAATAACTCAAAATGAATGCGACAGGCAGGGTGATCGCGGTTTGCACTTCAACATCCGGGGGCATTCCCCGTTACTCGGTTGCAACGATCGAGTTGACGCAGCAGGGGATCGTCGGTGATAAGCATCGTTATCTCGAGCATGAGACTAACGAGCGAGCCGTGAGTCTGTTTGATGTCGAGCTATATGACCAGCTAACGATCGATGATGAGCCGGCGCCGCCGGGAAGCGTAGGGGAGAACATCACGGTCGCCGGCATTCGCCTTGGTCAATTGGTCGAAGGCGCCGAGGTTCAGCTAGGCGAAGTGATCGTGCGTTTGACTCGCCGTTGGGCGCCCTGTTACGCGCAACATCCGCTGACCGGAAAGACGCGACCGAATCGCGAAAAGCTAACAGGTTGGTTCGCGATGGTGATTCAAGCGGGAGAGGTCGCGGCGCACGACATGGTGACTCTCTCTACGAATTCTTCGCAAAATCATTGAACCAAAAACTGCATTGCGTTCACACACAAGTTACAATCGTGATTTGTTGATCATGCGTCGTGCGCCGGACTTCTATCGCCCATTGAACTCGTCCGACGTCGCAGGAAACTCGCCGCATTATTCGCCGGAGCGCGATACATTCTGCTGCGGATCTGGTTGGTGCAAGCAGCGCGGCGACAGGCGACTGTTCGCGGTGGTAAGTAACTAGGTTGCACGTAGAGAGTTGCGTTAACAGCCGCATGTTATCGCGAAACGTTGGATTGGCGTTGCGCATTATTTGTCAAAATCTCTGACTTCTATGAGAACAGGTTTGCGATGGTTCGAATGACATCTTCTTTGTGCGTAGGGCTATGCCTACTCGCGCTGCACGCTGCGTCCGTCCAAGCCGCCGATCATTTCTTTACGGTGGGGGGAGGGCCTGTCGCCAAGAGCAGTCAGATATCCTTAGAGAATAATGTTCTTTACTTTCAGCGGTCCCTCGCTCGCTTGGGGCTGGATCAACTGGAGCATCAAATCCTGTTCGACGACGGCGACAATCCGCAGGCCGATCTGCAGTACGAAGATGTCACGCGCGGCGAGGAAGATCTCCGTACGCTGCTGGCCGAGATTGTGGGGCCCAGCAACGGCGTCCAGTTCAACTATCGCTCGAGTTCGATCCCCGGCGTCAGCGGCGCCGCCGAGCCGGAAATGATTGAGAAGTCGCTCCAAGATCTCGCAGAGCGTCTCTCGGCAGAAGACCGTTTGGTCTTCTATTTTACAGGGCACGGCGGTCGCTCGAAGCCGACCAAAGAAGAACCTGCGAAAGGGGAGAAGAAATCGGAGAAGAAGAAAGAAGGCGATTCCAATAAAGAGGAGCCAAAGAAGCGAGCCAAGCCGCTCGTCAACAATCGGACGCATCTTTGGAACTCCCAGGAGATGACGGTCACCGAGTGGACCGAAAAGCTGGACGAACTGCCGGCCGACGCGCCGGTGATCGCCGTCATGGTGCAATGCTATAGCGGAGGTTTCGGCAACTTGATTTTCAAAGGGGGCGATCCAGAAAAGGGGATGGCCGAACATCCGCGCTGCGGGTTCTTTTCCACGGTGCCTGATCGGGTCGCCGCTGGTTGTACGCCAAACATCCAGCAAGCCGAGTATCGAGAATACTCTTCGTATTTCTGGGAAGCGCTGACCGGAGAGACCCGCACAGGTCAGTCGGTGACGCGACCTGATTTTGATCAAGACGGACGCAGTTCACTGTTGGAGGCGCATGCCTATACTGTGCTGAACGCCGACACGATCGACATCCCCACGCGGACTTCAGACGCTTTCTTGCGACATTACTCGGCCACGACTGGTCGAGACGGTTTGCTGTCGAGCCATTCTCCGATTGAAGTGTTGTTGGCGTCGGCCGATCCCTGCGAACGAGCGGTGATCGAAGGTCTCAGCCAACGGTATGAGCTTGTCGGCGCCGATCGCGGCAAAGAAGTCGAGGAAGCGATCCAGCGAATTCGAGAAGAAAAGAAAAAGGTCGATGGAGATCTCCGCGACAAAAAGCAGGAGTTGGGGACGGCGAAACGCGAAATCGCTAAAGCGATCCAGCATCGCTGGCCCGAGATCGGCAGTCCTTGGCACCCTGAAACGGCGCGTCTACTCGCCGAGGAAGCAGATGTCGTAAAGCAAGCGATTCTCGAGAATGAGAACTACGCCAAGCTCCAAGAAATCGATAGCGCGATCGAAGAGCTGGACGAGCAACGAGAGAATTTCGAACTCGAAATTGTAAAACTCGAACGTCTTCAATACTGGTTGGAAACGCGCGCCCTAGCGATCAATCTGGCGGTGATGGCGGACGCAGAGGCAAGGGAAGATTACGTCGAACTTGTGAAGCTCGAATCGCAGCATCTTGTCGAAACGCCCCCGGTCGTCGCCAACAAAGGTTAACTTGGCGCTTGGTATAGTCGTTCGCTAAAAAACAGCCGTCCGAGTAACTCGGACGGCTGTTTGCGTTTTTCCATGTTCCGCACGCGTCTAGGCGCCCAGTTCGGTATCCCAGTACGCTTCGCTGATGAACTTGGCCCACGATTCAATCCGGACGCGGCGAGCGGCGTACACCGGTGACCAGCGCGGCCGGACCGGGATCGAATGCAACGGCATTCGCGCCTGGAGCGGCGTGCGGTTCGCCTTCGAATGATTGCATTCGACGCAGGCCAACACGCAGTTCTCCCAACTCGACTCGCCTCCTTGCGCACGCGGCAGGACGTGGTCGATCGTCAAGCTTTCGCTCCCCGGACGCGAGCCGCAATATTGGCACGTATAGTTGTCGCGCTTGAACACGTTACGACGACTGAACGTCACCGTATTGCGCGGGACGCGATCGTAGTTGACCAGCGTGACAACTTCCGGAACGCGAATCCTCAGCCGTTGCGACGAGATGAACGGCTCGTCCTTGTTCGGGACAAGTTGCGACCAATCTTCCCAGTCGTACAGTTGGTAGCTGAGCGGATCGACGATCCTCGCCGTACCGCTAAAGACCTTGGTCAACGAGCGGGCCACCGAGGCGACCCCAACGGGTTGCCAGTTTCGATTGAGAACGAGCGTTGGACGCTCGAGAATTGCCGACATCCATCTCTCCCTGAGGTTATTGTCGATGACGACTGATCGGGTTCGAACCGATTTCTAACCGCTTCTACGGGTGCTCTGCCTGGTTGAGCTACAGTCGTTTGGGCTCGATCAAGGAACTTTTGTAGGGCTGGAATCCGACCCCAGTCGGGGTGAGGAGGGGAGCGAAGTCAGACCCTTAGCATAACACATCTGCGATTTTGACAGCAACGTTTCGTTGTCGAACCTTTTCCTTTTGACGTCGTCGTGAGGGGGTACGCCGCGGGAAATTTGTGAAGAGAGCGAGTAGGTCACGCGGTCAAAGGCACAGAATCGTCCCTTCTCACCCCGTATTTCACTCTCTTCCAAGGTGCGCCGTCTCGACATCGCCAAATCCGCAGGCCGTTGACGCCGGCTTGAAGTTTTGGTGAATCCGCGCGGCGGATTATCGTAATCGCATTCATTGGAAAGGAGAGGTCTCTGGGAGAGGGGGTTCGCGCCTGGCCTCTGCAAGCAAAGAGGAATCGCGTGCCACGGCTCAGTGAGCCGTGGCACGCCTCAATTTGCTTTTGCGGCAACAATCGTCGCTGCTTCACCTTCTCCGCCTTCGCACTTTCGCGCGTCGTTTCCGCGCCTTGCGGGGGGAGTGGACTGGACTTGCCTGCGAATTTTTTTCGAGTGGACTCTCGCGAGACCTATTTTCGGGCGTCGGCAGGCGATCGTGGCGCGGGGCGATTTCCGCTGCTTCGCTCGACGAACAGCTCGGCTGGTCGGCGTGCTGGTCTGGACTCGGCGGCGTTGCTTTTTCGGCGTAGCCCAGTAGTTCGGCGGTCGTCATAGTGAGGAAGGTATCGTCGAGCGGGTCGAACTCGGCCGAATCGCGATCGTTGCATTCCGCTAGATCGACCAGGCGATAGCGGGGCTCCCACTGGCGCATGTGGGGATCGCTATTCGAAGCGAGTCGGATTTCACCGGCGTCGACCAGACGCTGCCAAGTCGGGCCGAACTTGGCGCCGCTCATCCCGCTCTGCTCGCGGATCTTCAGCTTGGTCGCCTGAGCTGGATCAATTTGCGACATCGCTCCCCGCAGTTTCCAACGCAAGTGATCGGCCTGCGCTTTGGCGGCCAACTGAGCCGTTTCTTCTTCGATGGCCGGCACGTCGCGCAGCAGCACTTCCCACTTGCGCCCTGCCTGTTCGGTCTCTTGACCTTCGTCAATGTCGACGCCCCACAAGCGGCTTTGCCCCGCGCCGCCTAGCGTCAACCACAACTGGTGTCGCCCGCTTCCCGGCTCAAACGCTTGCCGGCGATTGACCAGCAGCCATTGCCGCGCAACGGCGTGGCACGCGGCGCTGGCCAGATCGGCGGCGCTTAATGCCCGCGGCGGCAACTCTTTTCGCGTTGGGCAACAGAGAATCGGCGTGGCGCCGGCTTCTAAACAGCAGCGAACCAACTCGCGTAGTTGCCGGGCCTGGGCTCGCGGCGTCGCGGTCGAGAAATCGGCCGCATCGATCAACACCACTTCCAACTGGTGTCGCTCGATCCAAGCGGTTAGCCGCCGCAAATTCACCGGATCGCCAAGCTCAGCCATGTTCAGCCCCCAAACCAGTCGATCCAGCGTCGACAAGTCGACTTGCGCCGCGGTGCTCCAGCGCGGCGCAAGGTCGGTCACCACCTGCTCGGCCCCTTCACCACCGACAAAGCCGACGCGAAACGCCCGCTCCGCCGCGAACTGGCCCAAAAACTTGCCGCCGCTCGCGAGCGCGCCGCACAGATCGACCGCCAGTGAGGTCTTCATGCATTTGCTGGGGCCCAAAATCACCGCCGCCTCATGCCGAGCCAGCATCCCCGGCAACAACCAGGCCCGCGGCGCTTGCCGCGCCATTAACTGGGCCGTGGTCAGCCCCTCCAAAGGTTCCTCCGCTTGGTTCGGGGACCGATCCACTTCCGAACCGGAAGCAGCCAAGTCCCCCGGCTTGTGGTGATTGCCCCCTTGATTTGCAACATCCAACCCCAGCAACGGCGAACACGCTTCATCCGATATTATTTGGTTGGTTGGATTGGAAGCAGACTCGATTAAGACCATCGACATCTCAATTCCCTCCCCTGACGCTTAGCCCTATCCCCGGCCAAACGCCCCCGCGAACTGATCCCGACGCATCCCGTAGGCGCCAGAAAACACGCCGAAAAGCAGAGCCGAACCGACGCCCGGATAACTGTACAAATTTATACTACAAGAGGGCGGCGAGTCAACCTCGATTGGGGGAGATTTTTAGGGGGGGGTTGGGCGCCGGACTACTTCTAAAACTAAAAGGGGACTATGGTGAATGGCACTGTCATCCCTAACTCATTCTACGTACATCGTTTAGCAAGTTCCTTCCTCAATTCCTTTCGCGGCTTTTGCATCAGCGTGTATTGCTTTGGTCTTCGTTTTAGCACCCGCGGTTCCAAGCGGCCGGGGCGGTTGGCGACTTCGCAGTTGGCGATGTGCTGAAACGCGAGCTTGATTTGCTGGGCGAATTGCCGCTGGTCGATCTGACCGGCGGCCGTCAGCATCCAGGCTGACAAGATGTATTGGCAGACGCTGGTGAAGCTGATTTGACGCGGCAGCTTCTGGTGAACTAGCGCCGCCCCGGCGGCGGTCGTGCGAATCAGATTATACGCCAACAGCGTCGCCCACAGTTCGCGGCGAACCATCGCCGGCGACTTGCAGCGCACGTGCCACAGGTTGAGCGATGTCTTGATATGGCCAATGTCGGTTTCCGCATTCCAGCGAAAGCCGTACAAGTCGGCGATCGATTGTTTGTCGTACTGATCGGGATCGAGCAGCGTCGTGATCACCATCAGCGACTTGGTGCGGCGTCCTTTCTCGACAACCGAGTAGCGAATCTCTCGCAAGGTAAGTGTCGGCGGGATCGACTGGTACGTTTCGACATCCATCCACGTCGGCCGCTGCGGACGTTCCCACAAGATCAGATGATCGTATTTGCCAAGTCGTACGCCGCGACGGAAGTCGCTATGCCGCAAGTGATGCTTGCGAGCGCAGACCGGGACGCCTTGGCTCAGCAGCGCCGCGATCATCATAAAGGAGCAGTGGTAGCGATCCATCACGGCGACATCCCCTTTGCGGAACTGCCCAAACAGCGAACGGAGCAACGCCGTTTCGCCGGTCTGCTTTCCTTGATAGGGGGCGATCGCCACGTCCAAGATGCAGGCGGTCGCCAGCGAAAGAACCGCAACCGCCCGGGCGACCGGGAATCCGCAGCCTGGCTTCTGCCCTTGCTGCTGCGGATATTCGGCTTGATTCTTCGCCGTGTCAGGCATGTTGAACGTGAAGCCGTCGACCAGTTTGGCGTGCATCCCTTTCCACAGCCAAGCCCGATCGGCGGCTGACTCAACGTCTTCTGCGATGGCAGTGGTCAGTTCGTGCAACGCATGCTCGGACAGCTTCGCCCGAGCGCGACAATAGTCGCCGGTGTCTGAGGTCGGCGGCCGCTCACCACGCTGAATGCAGTAGGTCGCAATGCGCGCGACCGCTGATTGACAAGAGGCTTCTTTCCCATCGCGGAGCACCTGACCGAGGAACGACCAGACCATCACCGCAGTCGAATAGACGGTCCGCAAGCCGAAAAGATTTCGATGCTTGGCGAAAACTTCCGCGATCCGTTCGGGCGAAAGAACGTCAGCGAACGGCAACCCCTCGCGTCCGAGAAAAGCGTCGGCGATCTTCTGAAAATCGGAGCAGCCGGACGAGCCGGAATTTGCTATAGCAGCCATGAGAAAACCCTCCTTGGCCGATTCACCGCGAGTGAAACCAAGGAGGGCATTAAAAACATCGCCTTGGAGGGCGAAAAACTTGAATCGCTTCAAGCCTGACCGGATATAAAAAGAAATCGGGTTCCAGGCAAGGTCAGATTATGCGCCGAGGGGATTTTGACAGTGCCATTCGGGACGGGGGTCATTGATCGCGTGTCGGGGGTTTTCCAGTGTGACCGCGACAAATGAAAACCTGGAAATGACCCCCGCCCCGAATGGCACGAGCTTAAAGCCTCCGCCCCAGGATGCGGTAACCGTCGAAAGGTGCTGTCGCAAGATCTTGCGACAGCAGGTGCTCGTCACTGCAACTTAGCGAGATGATTTGAAAAGACGGCGGAGCTTCGCTGAATTGGTGGTGTAACAATCGCCGTTTCAGGAGGCCCCGCCGTGTCTGATCAGTTTAACGCTTCGCCGCAGGAAGTTCAAAGCAAGTTCCGTAACGTTTCGATCTTCGTCAGCGAGTTGCTGCTGCCCAACGGCGTTGTCACCGCGATCTGTCAAGAGATCGGCTTCTCGTTTCGGCAGCGCATCTATTCGCCGATGGTCGTCGTGTGGATGTTCGTCATGCAGACGCTGTCAGCCGATCATAGTTGTCAGCAAGTCGTCACTCGTCTCAACGCCTGGCGAATGGCGCAGGGGCTGCCGCGCTGCAGCGGCGACACCACTTCCTATTGCCAAGCGCGGCGCCGCTTGCCGATTGCATTGTTTCAACGACTGCTCGCTTGGACGGCGCGAAAGTGCGATGAAGCTGGCGTCGGCGATTGGCGGTTCCAGGGACGCGAAGTGGTCATCGTCGACGGCACGACCGTCACGATGGCTGACACCCGCGCGAATCAAACCGCCTATCCGCAAATGAAAAGCCAGAAGCCTGGCTGCGGCTTCCCCTTGACGCGGATCGTGCATCTCTTTTCGTTAGCGACCGGCGCGGCGACGATGTTTGCGATGGGACGTTACGCCGGCAAGGAGACAGGCGAGACGTCACTGTTGCGAACGCTCTTGTCGCAGTTTCACTCGGGAGAAATCGTGCTCGCCGATCGTTACTACGCCAGCTTCTGGCTGCTCGCTTTATCGGAACTGCGCGGGATCGATATCGTGGCTCGCGCGCACCATCTTCGCAAAATCGACTTTCGCCGAGGCTTGCGCCAAGGGGACTGCGATCAGGTCGTGAGCTATTCGAAGCCGCAGCGGCCGACGTGGATGACGCAGCGGGAATATGAAAGCTACCCGTCGTCGATTCTCGTACGTCACTTGCGATATCAAGTCACGCAGCGCGGATTTCGGACGCGTCAAATCACGTTGGCGACGACGCTGCTACAGGCTGACGTTTATCGAGCGGAAGACTTGGCCGATTTGTATCGTCGCCGCTGGCAAGCGGAGTTGCATATCCGGAGCTTGAAAACGCAAATGCAAATGGACCACCTCCGCTGCAAAAGTCCGGCGATGGTTGTGAAGGAACTTCACTGCCACATGATCGGCTACAATCTGGTGCGGGCCGCGATGCTGGCGACGGCGTTGAAATTTCGCCTGCCTCCGTGGCGGCTCAGCTTTACCGGAGCGATGCAAGCGATCGAAGAGTTCGCCGCCGCACTCCGCTGGAACACGAAGCAACAAGAGTCCCAGTGGGAAAACCTCTTGCAAACGATCCGCCAACTGGAAGTCGGCGCTCGCCCTGACCGGAATGAACCACGAGAACTTAAACGGCGGCCGAAAGCGTATAAACTAATGCAAACGCCTCGAAATCGTTACGCAACAGCGGCTTAGAGTTAAGCTCGTGCCATTCACCCCCGCCCCCTTTTTATTAGCCAAGTAGTCATGAGTATCGCCATGATACCAGCAGCAGCTTTAGCAATTCATATAGCAACGGTCGAGCAACCAACGAAGTGGAGATCTCTTTTTCCGAGATAGAGGATCAACAATATAATTCCTCCTATAAAGAATCAGGGAGCTATACGCAGGAGATCGCTGGCGAAGGTTCGGCGAGTGGGAGCTATTCCCAGAAGGACACCGACTCGACCTACACGGTGACGGGTTCACACACCATTTCCGGCGAAGGGGGAGGCAATCAAGACTACCTGCAAATGTTGGTCGAGATTTACGACAGTATCCCCGAGAAGACCGAAACCGGTGCTATGGAATACACTACTACAGTGACGCAATCCAGCACCAATAGTTATTCGACGAGCGCCTCTTCCGATATTGACAGCAATCAAGATCTAGACGACACCGGTGGGGAGTACCAAGAGTCCACTATCAGCTATTCCAGTTCGCAATACACAGAAACTGCGAGTGCCGCAGATAGTGACGGTGGATATTCCTTTAGCGGAACCCACACGCAGGAGAACACCACCACCTTCAAGGATGATGGGACTTTTGACGAAACGAGTTCCAGCGGGACAACTTCCAGTGGTACGATCGTCACGGACAGTTTTGGCTCCGGCAATATCTTTCGCTCTCATTCCTATAGCGATTTTCAAGGTACTGGAAATACGCCCAATAGCGTGACCTCGAACCCGCAAACGACCTCTTACCCAGAGACGCAAGTCGCCTCCCCGACCCCTTCTGAAGGTGAGCCCGTCGATTGGCTAGGCTGGGTGCAATTTGGCCTGGATGCTGCAGGCTTTATTCCTGGCCCTGTCGGAAACGTTGCGGATGGCATCAATGGCTTTATCCACCTCTACAATCGTAACTACGTCGAAGCAGGCCTAAGCTTTGCGGGGGCAGTTCCTCTCCTCGGGCAAGCCGCAAAGTATACTGCGGCTGCGGCGAAAGCAGCGAAAGCAGGTTCGGCCCTGGCAGGGGTTGGCAAGGCCGTCAACGCCATCGAAGGCGCCGCCAAGTTTGCGAACAAAGCGGCCGGAGCGGCGGCCAAGACCGGCACCAAGCTGGTCGGAAATAGTGTGGATATTGTCCAGCAAACCGCCAAGCGAATCGGCGGCAACTCGCGCGTCGCCCAAACCATCTCGTCGCAGGCTTGTTGGGTCGGCAAAAAGCTGACCGGCGTCCCCATGTGCTTTAGCGGCGATACGGTGGTGATCGCTTACGTCGACCAGCAAAACGCCTCGGCGGTCGCGGTGGTCGGGCTGATCCCCGATCCCGAGGAAGCCGACAGCGGACTCGGCTGGAACTCGTCGGCGGTCTATTGGGTTGGACTCGGCGTTGTCGGCTGGGTGGGACTCCATTCGCTGGAGCGACGCCGTCGGCGAAAAGAGGAAGGCGAAACAATCGCAGTTGACCGACTCTTTGAAGCGGACGAGTGGGAGGAGGATTTCGAGGACGGCTACGAACCAGAGGCCGAGGAGGGCTGCGATCTGGCGGAGCCCGATTCGCATTCGCGGCCGATCGAATCGGATGTAACGCTACTTAGTCGTGAACTGCTGACAAGACGCACCTCGGCTCCGGTCGAACTATTGCCCAGCCCTGCAGAATCATGTTCCAATAAGAGCGTCGACAAGTCGCCAGACGCCGAACTGCAGAAGACTCAAACGGCAATCGGCCCACCTCCTCCACATAGATTGCTTCCTGCCGAAGAACCGAAAGACCTAATCCAAGCCAAAGAGGACCGCGACATGATCGATCTGAACAGTAAATCTAACCGCTTCGGCTGGCTGGCGAAAACTTGGCTGCTGTTCTGCCTGTTGATCGCGGCGACGCTCGGATTCGCGTGGAATCTTCCTGGGGCGGCGGCGCCTGCTCCAGCGAACAATTCGGTCAGTCGCCTACCGGAACAAGTCGCCACGCCGATCTCGCAAATCAAACTGGGGCAACGTGTCGCCGGGAAAAATCCGTTGCGTGAGCAGGTCGAAGAACTTGAGCCTGACCCGGAGACTTGGCGGCGAATTTCTCTGCGAATGGAGAAAGATGGCGGTGGCCAGCTTTGGATTGAACTATTGCGTCCGCTTGATTGGATCGAAGCGGCAGGAGCGAAACCGGGCCGATCGATTTATTTAGAATTGCATGAGATGGGAGCAGTCGGTGACGCCGAGGTTGTCGAGGTCGCGAACTGCCCTAAGGTTCCGTCTGGGCTAGGCACTGTTGTCACGGGAACTTTTCGGCATGAGGCTGACAAGAACAGTAACGTTATTCTGTTAAGCGTTGAGGGGCAATTTGAACCAACTACAGTCACTGCCAATCATGCCTATTGGTCGTCCGATCGTAAAAAGTTTGTCGAAGTAAGCAATCTCCGTGCCGGTGAGATGCTTGACACGCTCTCCGGTACAAGAAGAGTTGTGGAGATCAAGTCAGTTCAGTATGCCGGCTTTCTATATAACCTGGAGACGAACGAGCACGTCTATCGCGTTGGTAGCCTCGGTTCCATCGTCCACAATACATGCTCGGCCGCCGATTTTGTCCGCTTAAAACGGTCACGGCAACTGGCTGATAATGTTGTTGATAATCGCGTATTCCGCATAAGTGGACACGAATTGAACTTTGTTACGAGACTTCGTGATGCTAAGCCAAATTTGCAAATCTACCGGACAAACCAAAAAGCAAGTCTAGGCGATTTTCTCGTTATTGATCCGACAAGAAAGGGTAAAGAAAGTCTCGGATTCCTGGTTGATTTAAAAATGGGCGGAGGGGGGGCTGGCGGACAGCTAGCCAATTCAGAAGCAGCAAAAAAAATCTTCGGACTTGGACAATTAATCAAAGAATCTGGAACAACAGACGAACTATTGAAACTATTTTCTCAGGGGCGCAATGCGTTTCCCTAAACCGAACGTGACAATCGAATGAAGACTTTACCCCAGGTAATTGAAGAGGCACAGAATCGTTATGCGCGAGCAAGTTCTCCTGTGCCTATTCTGAATGACGTACTCAATAAGGTATCGGGAGATATTGTAAATATACTGTCGTGTGATTTTGCCGAACATGGCATTCTTGTGATTGGATCACAGAATCCTTTACAGCATGATGCCCTTGCTGTAATTACACTAATGCGTGGTTTTTTTAATGGTCGCAACTTATTCGATGTCGTCAGCAAATCTTGCGATGCATTCTTGCATGCGGATGTCGCTGTTGTTCCGCGAGGAAGCGGTGAGGCAATTCTTTCTCGGGAGCTTGGATGCATCGTTTTAGATACTTTAGTTTGCTGCTGTAAACGACAATTGAAGGAGGCGGGATATATGGTCACTGACCGGAGCCAATTAACGGTCAAGGAATTGGCCAGGAGTATTCGCCATGAAATCATAAAACATTACAAGAACAATTTCTCTGACCGTCCGGGCATTGCACAACAAGCGAATCGTGCTGCCGAACAAGAGGCGCAGTGGCAATTAGATAGAATCGCCACAATTGCCCAAGAAATGGTGTAGAGGCTAATTAGGAGGCATTACCACCAGGCTCCGCTTATTTTAATGGTCCAAAGGAAGAACGCGATTCAGTCACATGGGGGCAACACGCTGGGGAAAACAGACCTAGTCGACTGGTTGGTACTGACAAACAGGTGATGCTTGGGTGCCAGCGGCCCTTTTCAGCCAATCTCCCCTCTTTAAGCTGTTAAGTAGCCTCTGCGGGGAAAGCTTTTGCGATCCTGGGGGGATGACTTCGATCGCGATCCCGATCATACCGTAGTTCAAGCCATTTGAGGATCTAAAGTCGTGTTTTTGTACACCGATCGATAGAGTATTTGCCCATTTACCCACCCCCATTCCAATAATTTCAGTGCTCATCCTCGGGAGACTCTCCTATCAATCCCACGCAAACGATCGGTCCTTTGTCCATCCAAGTCCCCGCCTGCTATCTCCGCAGCCAAAGCTTCACCGGTTGGGAATGCCTACCGCACCAAGCGTCGGTTCAGGTCACCAGCCTTCCGGTAGCTTGGGCGGAAATTGTCAGCGGCTTCACGCCGGAGAAGATGCAGCAGCAGGGGATGTATTGGCTGGGGCAACAGCGTACCTCTGCTAGTGCAGAAGGAGAGCGAGTGGTGATTCATGCGCTGCAAGCGGTGTGGGCCGAAAAAAGGGGACGGGGGCAATCCTGTTCGGCACGCGATTTGCGCATCAAGATTGAGTTGTGTTTTGTCTTGTCAGATTGGCAGGGCGAACGTTTGTCTCGACCTTGGATGCGGTGATGTTTTATCGTGCGTAAGCCTTCTCAAAATCAGAACTCGGACGACCAGCAGCCAATCCATCTGCAAGGCCTGAAGTACTTCGCCAAGCTTCGACCGTTGCTAGCCCAGCTGCATGACGACGCGACTGCTCGCGACACGGCGGGCAACCGAACTCTGCACTTCGACCAGTACTGCATGCTGGTGTTGCTTTACGTTCTGAACCCTGGCATATCGAGTCTGCGGGCGCTTTCGCAGGCGAGCGAACTCACGAAGGTTCAGGCGAAGCTGGGCAACGCGAAAGCGTCGCTGGGCTCGCTTTCGGAAAGCGCGCGGCTGTTCGATCCGGAGCGGCTGAAGGCCATTATCGGGCAGTTGGCCGAGCAGGTACAAGCCGGAAAACTTGACTCCAAGACGGCGAAGTTCGCCCAAGGACTGATCGCGGTCGACGGCAGTGTGGTGAACGCGTTGCCTTCGATCATGGCCGCTTCGCTGCTCAAGCAGACGACTGGTTCGGCCGTCGTCCATTGGCGACTGCATACGCACTTTGAAGTCGCCAGCTTCACGCCGCAAGCGATCACCGTAACGCCGGATGGCGGCGGCGAAAACGACGAACGAGCGGTGCTCGCGCGTTCGCTCGATGCCGATAAAATTTACGCGATGGACCGCGGCTACGCCAAGTTCAAACTGCTCAATGCGATCGATCAACGCGGCAGCAGTTACCTCTGTCGGCTGCGCGACAACGCCGCTTACGACGTGCTCGAAGATCGCCCGCTGACCGACGGCGATCGAGCCGCAGGCGTGCTGAGCGATCAGACCGTGCTGCTCGGCAAGACGAGCAAGTTGGAGGATCGCCCCGATCACCTGGTTCGTCTCGTCTGCGTGAAGTGCACGCCGCACAAGAATCGGACCGGCGGCAAGGTGAAAGGATCGAAGGCGCCCAGCAGCGACGGCGTGCTGCGAATCGCGACGAACATGCCGTTCGCCCCGGCCGAAATCATCGCGATTCTTTATTCGTACCGCTGGACGGTCGAAATCTTCTTCCGTTTCTACAAGCAACTGATGGGCGGTGCGCACTTACTCAGCCGTAGCAAAAACGGCATCGAACTTCAAGTCTACTGCGCGATGATCGCCTGCCTGCTGATGAGCCTGTGGGTCGGCGGCAAGCCGAGCAAACGAACGTTCGAGATGATCGGCTACTACTTCACCGGCTTGGCCAATGAAGAAGAGTTGCTCGCTCACCTGGCGAAGATTCGCCAGCAAGCCGCCGCGTCCGCAGAGGAAAAATCGTAGCGACAATTCCAAGAGTCCGCCGTAGAAGCGGTCTCCGCGTCGATGCTGCGCGGATGAAAAGCGAGTCGTTCGCTTGCACGACTCGCCAGCGTCGCGAAATTGCCTAAAGAGGTCGTGACTGGCTAGAATCAATGCCGGGCACGGGAGCGTGCCGAACAGGATTGGGACGGGGGTCTTTTTGCCGCGTTATCTCCTCCTGCCGGATCTGCTGCGTTGCGACGAGAGGTCAAAATCGAAGGTGTTTGCGCCCGGCTGCACGTCCGCTTCGAGTTCGCTCTGCGTGTTGTACCGAGTTGGAATTTTCGGCTTCCCCGCTTTGCCCCGCCGCTTGACTTGGGGACTTTCGGCGTCCGGTTCCGCGTCGTCAGGCTCATCCGCTTCTTCGCTCGGTGCGATTTCCACGCGATTGTGGCCGATCTTGGTCCCCCGGGTATTGCGAATGTAGGTCAGCTCATACTTCCCCTCCGCATCGGTGCGGCCATGGGCCGGACGGCCGTTATCAGGCTGAAAGACGACGACAATTCCGCTGAGCGGATTTCCATCAAGCGTGATGGTTCCGCTCACTTGCCCCAGATCCGGCTGATCACTAGGGGCGCTGCAGCCTGGCAGACTCAGCAGGATCACCGACAAGGCCGCCGCCAGGCGACCAGCTTGGTTTGACTTCACTGTACAACTCGCAATGCAGCTTGAATGATGTTCAGTTTGCAGCTTAGGAGCCGTGCCGCTGCACGAGCGGCGGCGCGGCTTGTTTGCAATACATGCTTCAGATCAGAACGCGCCCAGGACTTCGCCCCCAGAGCGGGTGCTGAGCCCCTGGTAGGTCGCCATGTCCATGTTTTCCGAAAGAAATCGGACGCTCCCGTCTCCCATGACGAAATTGGCTCCGCCGGCGTGCCAGCTGCCTGCCGCTTCTTCAGAGCCGCCGTTGATCGGATCATTGCCTTCAGCGGCGATCAAATATTCCGACATCTCGACAGGCGGATTGCCGTCAGCCCCGGTAGAGAAGATGGCGCGCCGGTCGCTGCCGACCCCATAATGGCCCATGGTGTCGCCGCCGGTGTCGACAACCTCGCTTACGAAGATCGTGTTGGTCAGACCGTCACGCACATCTCGAAACCGAGTCTTACTGTCGACGTAGAAAATCCCGTTTCCATTCATGCAGCCCCAAGGGTCCGACCTCATTTCGTCGAGATTCATTACGCCTGTGCACTCGCAGTCGTCATTTCCGTTCCCGATCCGGGTCCCCATGTTGCCGTTGTAATTGGAGGGCTGATACCCATTCTTCGAAGGACCATTGGTGACGTCTTCCTGGGAAGGACACCAGAACACGGAAACGATCGTGTCACGCACTATCAATGGTTTCCCAGAGTTTTGGCTCCCCGATTCGTTGCCAAACCCGTCAGAACCCTGGATCGCGTCGAAGAGCGTCCCTTGTTCGAGGAATGTCAGGATGTTGGAGTGCCATGTCCAGCCATGTCCGCTGTAACTCTCGCCATCCGCATGCGCCGAGCCTTGATTGCCGGAGGATAGGCTCTGGTAGGTATCGTGATAGTTGTGCAGCGCCAGCCCGATCTGCTTCAGGTTATTCTGGCAATGCATTCGCCGGGCCGCCTCGCGGGCTTGCTGGACGGCCGGCAATAGCAGCCCAATGAGCACGCCGATAATCGCGATGACAACAAGCAGTTCCACCAAGGTGAAACCACGGCGAGCAGTCTTCTTTTTGGACAAACGATCAAGTTTCATTTCAACAACTCTTCAGAAACAGATGAAAAACAACTGCGTTGAACGGAATGTCGAGTCGCTGTTGGCGGTTGCTTGGGCGTCGACGCGGCCAATAGAACAAAGCGAATGGCCGTCGCACAATCGTTCTTCGCGCAGTCTGACGACAATTCATCAAACCCTCATAAAACGGCGCGTAGACATGAAACTTGTGGGGGGAGCTGGCGCAGTGAAGAGAAGGGTTAATTGCGCGAGAAAAAGAAAAGGGGACTATGGTGAATGGCACTGTCAAACGTAAGTCGCTTCAGGTGCATCCTTTAGCGATTTCGGTCCGCGGGACGTTTCGCGGCTTTTGCATTAGATCGTACTGCTTCGGTCTTCGTTTGAGGACGCGTGGTTCCTGTCGCCCGGGGCGATTGGCGACCTCGCAGCGTGCGATGTGCTGGAGCGCGATTTCCATTTGCAGCGAGAAGGTTGCAGCGCTCAGCTGTCCAGCGGCGGTCAGCATCCAAGTCGACAAGAGGTATTGGCAGGTGTTGGTAAAGCTGATCTGACGGGGAAGCTTTTGGTGCACGAAAGCGGCGCCGGCCGCAGTCGTGCGGATCAGATTGTAGGCCAGAAGCGTCGCCCAGAGTTCACGGCGAACCATCTGGGGAGATTTGCAGCGTACCTGCCACGGGTTCAGCGAAGTCTTGATGTGGCCGATGTCCGTTTCCGCGTTCCAGCGAAAGCCGTAGAGGTCGGCGATCGATTGCTTGTCGTATTGGCGAGGAGCCAGCAGCGTCGTGATAACCGTCAATGATTTCGTGCGACGACCTTTCTCGACAACCCAGTAACGAATCTCTCTCAAGATAAGCGTCGGGGGGATTAACTGGTACGTTTCCACGTCCATCCACTTCGGGCGTTGAGGGCGTTCCCACAAGATCTGGTGATCGTATTTTCCCAATCGCATGCCGCGCCGGAAATCACTATGTCGCAAGTGATGCTTGCGAGCGCAGACCTGAGCTCCCTGGCCAACGAGCGCCGCGATCATCATGAAGGAGCAGTAGTAGCGATCCATCACGGCGACATCTCCTTTGGTGAACCGCCAAAGCAGCGAACGCAGCAGTGCGGTTTCTCCGGTCTGCTTTCCTTGGTAAGGGCCGATCGCCGCATCCATGACGCACGCCGTCGCTAGCGAAACGATCGCAACCGCGCGGGCAACGGGAAATCCACATCCCGGTTTCTGCCCTTTCTGTTGCGGATACTCGGCCTGGTTCTTTGGCGTGTCCGGCATGTTGAACGTAAAGCCGTCGACCAGCTTGGCGTGCATCCCCTTCCACAGCCAGCTTGGATCAGCGGCCGACTCCACGTCCGCAGCAATGGCGGCGGCCAGTTCGTGGAGCGCCTGTTCGGAAAGCTTCGCCCGCGCGCGACAATAGTCGCCGGTGTCTGAGGTCGGCGGCTGCTCGCCGCGCTGAATGCAGTACGTCACGACACGCGCCACCGCGGATTGACAAGAAGCTTCTTTGCCGTCGCGCAGCACTTGACCAAGAAACGACCAGACCATCACGGCGGTGCTGTAAACGGCCCCCAAGCCGAACAGGTTTCGATGCTTGGCGAAGACTTCCGCAATCCGCTCGGCCGAGAGGAGATCGGCAAATGGCAATCCCTCACGCGCCAAGAAAGCGTCGGTGATCTTTTGAAAATCGGAGCTGCATGGCGATTCAGAATTTGGTAAAGCAGCCATAAAAAAACCCTCCTTGGTCGAATCACGGCAAGTGAAACCAAGGAGGGCGTAAACAACATCGCCTGGGAGGGCGAAAAACTTGAATAACTTCAAGCTTGATCGGGTATAAAAAGAAATCCCGCTCAAGCCAAGATCAACTTACGCGCAGATTGAATTTTGACAGTGCCATTCAACGCCGTCCCCTTTTTACCACTCGAACTGCCAGGCGGCATTCCTTCGCACGACACGATCGGTCGCTTGCTCGCGCTGCTCAAGCCGAGTGCGTTTCAACAATGCTTCGACGAATGGCTGACTGCGATGCGGCAGGCAGCGACAACCGACGATGATGCCCGCGAGATCATTGCGATCGACGGCAAGACGTTGCGACGATCTCATGATCGCGGGAAAGGACTCGGGCCGCTTTGCTTGGTGAGCGCCTGGGCGGTCCGGGCAGGCGTCAGTCTCGGGCAAATGGCGGCTGCTGACAAGTCGAATGAAATCGTCGTATTTCCCGAACTAATCGAGCAAATCGACGTTCGTAAAGCGATCGTCACGCTCGACGCGGCAGGCTGCCAACGTGACGTCGCCGAGAAGATTATCGCCGGCAAGGGAGACTACGTTCTCGCGCTCAAAGGAAACCAAGAACGACTGCACGAGCAAGTCCGCGACTACATCACGACGCAGTTGGAAAATGATTTCGATCGCGTGAAGGTCGAGCGTCACGCGGAAGAAGCGAAAGGGCACGGCCGCCTCGACAAGTTGTTTTACTATCAGCTGAAGTTGCCGGACGAAGTGCCTGCGGGCGAAGATTGGCGCGGCTTGAAAACGATCGGCGTCGCAATTCGCATCAGCCAAGAGAATGGACGAGAAACGTGCGATACGAGATATTATATTAGCTCGTTGAAACCGGACGCGAAGCAATTCGCCGCCGCCGTTCGCGGCCACTGGGGAATCGAGAATTCGCTCCACTGGACGCTCGACGTGACGTTCCGCGAAGACGACAGTCGCTTGAGAAATCGGATCGCGGCGGAGAATCTGGCGTGGCTCAAACGCATGGCCGTGTCGCTGACCAAACAACACAAAAGCAAGGAAAGCGTCGTCATGCGAAGACGTATGGCGGGCTGGAACGTGAACTTCCTCGCGGAAATCCTTGGACTGGGAAAGAGTTAGTGTGCGTCAGCCGTGCCGAATTAGAATCATTCGATATTCTGCCTACGACATCTACGGCTTGCCCTTTCGTGCTCGTTTTTCGAGCCACTTCTTTCGCTCAATTTCGGGATCTTCAGGAGGCCAAACCTGTGTGAAGCTTGCGCCAATCAACTTGCATTCCTGAACTTTGTTGACAAACTCTTCCGTAACATAGATTTCGTGAGCAAAGGGCCTCTCTGGCAATCGAAACAAAATCGAGCCCTTTAGTTTCTCCTCAAAAAAGGAGTAGGCTTGAATACGGCTTGCGATTGAGCGACCAGTAGGTTTACGGCGAACTCCAATCCATTCAATGCTGGAATGATCTACATCGAGACAATCAATGACCTGCAGTACGTTCATCAAGTAACACTGTGTATCGTCATCCGCGATCAGACGAACAGGAAGCCATTCGACTCGATTTCCCAGCGACACCGTAAGACAACATTTCGCTCGCTCGGAAAAAAAGAGCAGGTTCAATGCAGGCAACGATGTAATATCGACGAATGGAGTCTTGGCGGCCTCTGCGGGTTCGTCAAAGTCGTCAGGATCGTCAAAGTAATGCTCAACATCAATCCGTACCCATTCCTCTCCCAATGATTCACCCTCTCCAAGTCGTCGATAAATCGAACCGCCTGGGGAGAGGAGATTGTTCACTCCACTCAACGCCAAGCTAGAAAAGGTTGGGGCTTTCTCAAGTAAATAAACGGAGGTCATACAGATTTACCGCTCCCATGCATCAGTGAGCACGAATCTAACCTCTGCCCGATTTTCCAGCAAATACCGTTAAGGGGGTCGGTATCGAAATTCGCCAAAGCTCAGGGCCAGTGGAAAGCAACCTATTTGAGTCGTGCCAACGTCAGAAGTTTATATTTTTAGATAACAGGGACGAAAAACTACCATTTAATAATTCGCTACGTATTTTTTTGCAGTTCCCTAACCACATTCGCACCGCCGCCTGATTCCGCCTCAACCAATCGCGGCCGGCAAAAGGGGGGGCGGGGGTCTTTTTTGCGTCCGGTGCTCTTGAGGGCGACTGCAGGGACGAAGCTTTCAACCCTAGCCTGGCCGCTACGCCACGTCCCCTTTTTACCTTTTTACCCCTACAGATCTGCGCGGGGGCCGCCCGGCAACGGGCGGTCCTACCGCAACCTCCAGGCAGCTGCGTCCTAATCGTTTCCGCTTTGCTCGCTTTTCTTCTCTTTGAAATCAATCATCATCAGTAGATCAACAAGTCCCCTGGCGCCATCAGCCGGACCGTCTATGGAGGCGTAAAAATAGTTACTGCCGTCGACGGTGACCGCCGCAGGATTGTGACCCGTACATCGTACCTCAATCTTGGTAACCGAAGAGTCCTTATGGTGCAGATACACGTCGGCAATGTGGAAGTTTAGGTGAGGTCGAATTCCATCCTTCTTAAAGGTGACGGGAAGGACCATTCGCAAAACCTCCATGGTGTCTTCTGGGGGAACCTCCACCTTCTCGATTTCCGGGACGCTCATTTCGCGAGATGAGTGAACCTGAGCGGTGACTCTTTCAATTGCCGGAAACGTCGGGGCCGATGGCGGAGCTCCGCACCCAATTGCCGAGACGTTAACCATCAAGAAAAATAATTGAAAGAATCTCATTCGCTCTAACTACCTAATTTGAATGCAGAGACTGTTGAAGACTCATTCATGCACGAGAAAGGAAAGGGGACGGAGGTTTTTCGGGCGCATCAGCCATGTTGGAGACATGCGCTACGTCCCGTGGTCACCCTCGAATGTACCGGGCATTTAAAAAGACCCCCGCCCCCTGCTGCGCTGATCGTTAAGCAATCGCACTGAATCCTGGCGGGCGGCTGGAACATTCTAGATACGCGGCGCTCCGCCTGACATTGAATGGTGATCGCCGGAGATTTCACATCGGTCCAATCTCGCGCACTTACTTTTTGCACAGGACGCCTTTTGTCTGGAAACTTTTTTGAACAGGGGCTGGCCTAAAATAAGACACCAGCGCGCCTCCATTTCGGGCACCACCTCAATCTATCTATTGCCCTAATGGAACAATGTCCCCAAAAGCAATGATTTCATCTTCCTCGACAACTAGTTCGTAGACACTGTTGATCAACAGGATACTCTTGTCAGACTCTCCTCCTCCAAAACTATTGCGGAGACTACAGAAATCGGAAAAAAAAGACCTTGTTTCCTTTGCTTCGTAAGAGACCAATCCACCACCAAAAAAACCCTCCTTATAGCTTCCGACAGGGATTCGATAAAAAAACCTGCTTCGAATCGCATCTCCACGAATTCGTAATTCAAAGTTCGGGTTCATCGCACAATAAGCGTCCTGTCCCAATAATAGAATAGCGTGGTAATCGTGCTCAACTCCATCCATGAATAACTCAATCGAGTCCCCCTCGATTACCTCCGCAGGGAACGATGGGTTTCCAAACGTATGTTCTCGAAACTCAAGCCCTTGGCCATCTTCTCGGGGATGAACTTCAACGGAGAAACCTGGGATTTGGGATTCGTAATCCTGCGCAAACTGACTGCGGAGGTATTCCCAGGCATTCCACTTCCATGTCTTCCATCGTGAAAGAGCCCTCTCCTCGAGTTCTCGCAAGACTGAATCGGCCTCCTGAACTTCGCCTCGCATGATGATCTCGTTGTCATCAAATTCCAGCTCACTGACCGTGTTGGCCACCAGCAAAATCTGCGTGGGGCTCGACTTACCGATTTCGATTCGGACCTTGTCAAAGTCAGTGAAAAGAAACGGATACTGATCCAGTCTGAGTAGCCCGCATTGCCTTCTCGGAGGCGCGGCGCTCTTACCGAGGGGGACGTTGGCATGAAAGAATCTCCTGCGAACGTCGGGCCCAGTAATATGCAATTCGTAACGAGGGTTTCGCGGGTTGGGCCGATTGGCGCCCCACCAAAACAGTGTCTGATGATCGCGTTTTTCGCCATCAACAGTAAGAGCCACGAAAATGTCGCTAGACATGAGTCAATTACCACAAGTTCTCATATGCATTGTTTTGTCTGACAACTGTTCGCAACCAAGAGTTGAGTTCCGCAGGCGAATTAGCTACACCGACGTCAACTCGAATATTCGTTCGTTTTGTAAAATCATCGATGGCTGATTTCAAAGCCGCCATGGCCAGGCTATCATCCCCCTCGCCAATGGTTTTAGCGAAGTGAAGGTCCAAGTCCGATCCGAATCTTGGCCCGCGTCCGCGGCCCGTAGTGGAATATCGAGAACCGAATATGACTCCCCTGGCGAGATAACCTTCGTTTATTTTTCCAAGCTTGCCCATAAGCTTTGCAAAGGCATAACGTGGAATTCCAGCAAGCAATCGCCCACTTGCAGCCGACAAAAGGACGGGGGTCCTTTTACGTCCGGTGCTCTTGAGGGCGACTGCAGGGACGAAGCTTTCAACCTAGCCTGGCCGCTACGCCAGAAGAAAACCGTCCCCTTTTTATCCCGGCCTGGCTATTTCGTCTTTAGGTCGAAGTTGATGGTGTTGCTGCCGGCGTCCACTTGGGCGGTTAACTCCGTTTTTACGTTGTATTTGACGGGAACGGTTTCTTTGCTCGCCGTGACCAAGGGTTGGCCCCCTTCGCCGCCGCCGGCGTCGTTGGCAGTCGTAATGCGAACCTGGTGCTCTCCCAGTACGGCTCCATTTCGGCTTGCCGTATAGATAAGATCATAGCGGCCATCCGCGTCGGTAAAGCCTACGGAGGGGCGCGCGTTGACAGGTTCAAATTTAACGGTGGCATTATCGATGGGCTTACCGTCAAGCGTGACGACTCCAGTCACATAACCTGTCTCGGGGCCTGGCGGTTTAGAACAGCCCACGGTTAACGCAGCCAAGACAAGCGCGACGACGCCTGACAGTCGTGCATACGAGATTAGAATTTGTTGGCGAGTTGCGATCAATTGATTCAGTCTCCGATTGAGGCCGGGCGCGAATTCCTCTGTCCGGCAATACGAGTAAAGCAGTTCACTAGACGGGCCGGCGTCTTTCTCAATCGACGCCGGCTGGGGACGCTCAGAATGAGCGCGGTTAGTACTCGCCGATCACGTTTCCATCGGACATGCTGCCAAGAAATTCCATGACCGTATCGGTGGTTCCGCTGACATTGCTGGCGGTGGTTTCCGGCAGGAAGCGAACCGCCCCATCTGCAAAGCAAACCTGGACTCCGCCGGGGTGCAGACTACTTAAGCCAGACTCCTCCCACTTCGGGTAGGAGTCTGCATGTTCCCAAATATTATTCGGAGAGTGATAAGTGGTCACCAGAATCCTGCTCGCCCCTTGATCCGCCATGCCCCCACGGTCTCGATGAGCCGGACCGCCGCCGTTATAGTCGCGGGTCGCGAACAGTTCTCCCGCCAGATAGTCGGTCGTATTGATGCGATAACAGCGCTCGCCCACCATCACGGTGTTGCTGCTTCCATCGGTAATGTCGCGCAACCGCGTGTCGCTGTTTCGATAGAAGATACCGGTCGCCCCGGTCGTACCATCGTTGTAGTTAGTAGCTTTATCCGCGCGAGCTAACGCCGAACTATTGATGCCGAGATAGTTGGACAACGAATGCCCTAATTCCGTACTCCCGCTGTTCTGGATACAGCAGCCGGCGCATTCGGTGGTGCTGCTGAAATCGGGCCCGATATCGGAAGGACAACGGAATGCAGCGTAGCGTGCCTGCATGACCTCTTGCTGGGTGTCCAGGACGTTGGACGGGGAGGCTGGGCCGACGTTCAGAATATCGTGCACGTTTCCCATTTCCATAAACGGAAGGGTCAACGCGGCCCACGACCAATGCCCCTTGTTGTCGACCACTTCCGTACGGCCAGAAATGTCGATATAGCCAGAGGGGAACGAGCCAAACGTGTCGTGGTAGTTGTGGAGAGCGAGGCCAATTTGCTTCAGATTATTCGCGCACTGCATGCGGCGGGCGGCCTCCCGAGCCTGCTGCACTGCAGGCAATAGCAATGCGATCAACACGCCGATAATGGCGATGACCACCAACAACTCAACCAAAGTAAAGCCACTTCTGGCTGTGTGGGATGCGCGAGGCGACATAAGAAACTTACCTTAAGTATAGGGAATAATAATGGGGGGTGAGAAGGAAACGGCCGCCTGCTTTGCCTGGGAAAAGAAAAATTGAAATGCAGAATAGATGAAGGAGCACTCTCGTCTTAACGCCTTGAAAGCGACTCTAATCGGGCATTTTAGCTCTCAAACAGCGCATAGTGGGCCAGTTCCTCATTAACCAGTCGTACGGTCAATCGGAAGCTTACTATAACAATTCAAAAAAACGGGGAATTTAGCCCTCCTCCCCCCGGTCGGGCAGAAGAGAGCTCCCTCCTGATTTCTGCACCAGCAGGTCTTAGGAAAGATCAGAACAGGCGACCAGGCGGCACTGACGAACAGTCTATTTCGCGTGCCCACAGTCGGCGTCTTCTCTTCCCTCTCTGTTGTCTTGAGGCCAGAACAGCAAGGAACGTCGAATCTATTCTTGATGCCCTGCCGTCCCCCATTCTATTTGGAGAGTCACGGACGATCGGCCGCCGCATCGAAAACGAGTCAAAGAATGAAGAGGAACGATTTCCATTGCTTCCTTGCTTCTGAGTCTGGGAGCAGTAGAAAGAGAAGACGCTGGCTGAAAAAGGCCAGGCTAATAAAAAGGGGTCGGCTAATAAAAAGGGGTCGGGGGCAATCCTGTTCGGCACGCTCCCGTGTCCGGCATTGATTCTAGCTAGTCACGACCTCTTTAGGCAATTTCGCGACGCTGGCGAGTCGTGCAAGCGAACGACTCGCTTTTCATCCGCGCAGCATCGACGCGGAGACCGCTTCTACGGCGGACTCTTGGAATTGTCGCTACGATTTTTCCTCTGCGGACGCGGCGGCTTGCTTCCGGATTTTCGTCAGGTGGGCCAGCAACTCCTCTTCACTCGCCAGGCCGGTGAAGTAGTAGCCGATCATCTCGAACGTTCGTTTGCTCGGCTTGCCGCCGACCCACAGGCTCATCAGCAGGCAGGCGATCATCGCGCAGTAGACTTGAAGTTCGATGCCGTTTTTGCTATGGCTGAGTAAGTGCGCACCGCCCATCAGTTGCTTGTAGAAACGGAAGAAGATTTCGACCGTCCAGCGGTACGAATAAAGAATCGCGATGATCTCGGCCGGGGCGAACGGCATGTTCGTCGCGATTCGCAGCACGCCGTCGCTGCTGGGCGCCTTCGATCCTTTCACCTTGCCGCCGGTCCGATTCTTGTGCGGCGTGCACTTCACGCAGACGAGCCGAACCAAGTGATCGGGGCGATCCTCCAACTTGCTCGTCTTGCCCAGCAGCACGGTCTGATCGCTCAGCACGCCGGCCGCGCGATCGCCGTCGATCAGCGGGCGATCTTCGAGCACGTCGTACTTCGAGTTATCGCGCAGCCGACAGAGGTAACTGCTGCCGCGCTGATCGATCGCGTTGAGTAGTTTGAACTTGGCGTAGCCACGGTCCATCGCGTAGATCTTGTCCGCGTCTAGCGAACGCGCGAGCACCGCCCGCTCGTCATGTTCGCCGCCGCCGTCAGGCGTCACGGTAATCGATTGCGGCGTGAAGCTGGCGACCTCAAAATGCGTGTGCAACCGCCAATGGACGACGGCCGAACCAGTCGTCTGCTTGAGCAGCGAAGCGGCCATGATCGAAGGCAACGCGTTCACCACACTGCCGTCGACCGCGATCAGTCCTTGGGCGAACTTCGCCGTCTTGGAGTCAAGTTTTCCGGCTTGTACCTGCTCGGCCAACTGCCCGATAATGGCCTTCAGCCGCTCCGGCTCAAACAGCCGCGCACTTTCCGAAAGCGAGCCCAGCGACGCTTTCGCGTTGCCGAGCTTCGCCTGAACCTTCGTGAGTTCGCTCGCCTGCGAAAGCGCCCGCAGACTCGATATGCCAGGGTTCAGAACGTAAAGCAACACCAGCATGCAGTACTGGTCGAAGTGCAGAGTTCGGTTGCCCGCCGTGTCGCGAGCAGTCGCGTCGTCATGCAGCTGGGCTAGCAACGGTCGAAGCTTGGCGAAGTACTTCAGGCCTTGCAGATGGATTGGCTGCTGGTCGTCCGAGTTCTGATTTTGAGAAGGCTTACGCACGATAAAACATCACCGCATCCAAGGTCGAGACAAACGTTCGCCCTGCCAATCTGGCAAGACAAAACACAACTCAATCTTGATGCGCAAATCGCGTGCCGAACAGGATTGCCCCCGTCCCCTTTTTTCGCTCCCTTTTTTCGGCCGTTTACGGTTGATCGATGATCGAGATTTTCATTTCATCCGAGTTGCCGACTAGTTCCGGTGCGTACATCGCTTCGGCGATCGCCGGCAAGGCGCTGAACTTGCCGGGGATTTCGGCCCGCAGTTGGTACGTTAGGCTGTGCTTGCCGCGGGGCAGTTGGCGAACGAAGAACGTGACGCGGTCGTCACGTAGTTCCATGTAAGCGCCCAGGCTGTTGCCGTTGTATCCGCTGCGCAGGTCTTTGGCCTCGAACCCGGCCGCTTTCTGATCCTCGAACATGACGTACTCGTAGTCGTTCTTTGACTCCAGCACGAGCTCGACTTCGACCAGATCGCCGCTGGTCAGCTGGGCGCCGGTTTCGAGCGGTTCGCGGCGATATTTTTCGACGCGTTGGTTGACGGCCTGACCGCGATCGCCAGCGACCTTCACTTCTTTTTCCTCGGGAACAAGTTTGTAGTAACGTCGTTCGACCTTCACTTCCAGGCCGGCCTTGGTGATGAAGTCTTCGAGCGTAAAGTTGGTGAGATAGGTGTTGAAGTAGACGGCGCCTTCGCCTTGGCGGCGAATTTCGATCTTGTGATCGCCGCCGGTGACATTCTTGCCGACCAATTCAAACGTGTTGTCCACCGTGAAGAGATTGTCTTTGGTGAACTCGGTCGTTTCTTTCTTCTGGCCGTCGATCCAAATCTCGACGGTCATCTCCGGCTTCAGCTCATTGGTCGCTCGCAAGTAGTCGGACATCGCTTCGATGCACAACGAGGTGTCGCGTGTCGATTTCCAGTAGGTTGCGTGCTTTCGATTGTTCAGCAGGTACTTCACCAAACGGGGCGAGGTTTTGCTGTTGGGATCGACCTTGGTGAGCAACTTCAGATAGTAGGCGTTCGCTTCGATCGGATCGCCGTACCAGTTCCACCAGTAGTTGTCTTCCGGCATCTTCAGATAGGCGGTCTCGTTCTCCATGTCGGTGACCAGATATTGCTCGATGTTGCGCTGCACCATCGCCAACTTGTCGGCGTCGGCCATCTTGTGCAAGCCTAGCGCGTACATCGCTTTGGCGTAGACCGACAAATGGGTTCGATCGCGATAGAGGAAATCTCGCATCGCGCGGTTTTCGCGGCCGGCGTCGACCAGGATCATGTAGACCAGCGCGTCGGTATTGTCGGCGGTCGTCTTCCAGGGCTTTTTCTCGCCGTCGGCGTTTTGCAGTTTTTGCACTTCGGTCGCCTGGTAGCTCGAAAGCCAATCGAGTCCGCCGTTGATCACGCTGGGGACGATCGCGACGTCGTTCTCTTGGGCGACTTGCAGCCCATGCACGACCACGGCGGTCGTATGCGGGTAGCTGCGTTCGTTGTAGCCGGAGAACCAACCCCAACCGCCGTCCGTGTTTTGCATGTCGGTCAGGCGCTGGACGCCATCGGCGACCATCTTGCGTACGGTCTCGATCTCGAAGACGGGGTTCCGCTCAAATCGCTTCCATTGTTTGGCGCGATCGGCGGCGTCTCCCAGCTCTTGGGCGTTCAGGTTATTGCGTTTTTCTTGGATCGCCTTCAAGTCGAGCTGCATATCGAGCAGCACTTTTTGCGTGATGACGGTCGGCAGGAAGCGATTGAGCGTTTGCTCAGTACAACCATACGGATAGTCGACCATGTAGGGCAACGCGTCGACCATCGCGCCGGCCAGAGTCGGCGTGTAGCGGACGACCAGACGGCTGTCATCGATGCGGCGCTGTTGCGGTACGGTGACGGTGAGCGTCGCCATATCGACTTCGGGCTGAACAGTCCCGGCCCACGATTCGGTCTTCAGCAGGCCGTGCACTTTGGCCGGAAAGCTCATTTCGACGGCGTCCGATTCTTCATCGGTCAGCGCCTTCATCCGAATGACGGCGGTTCCTTCGGAAAGCACTTTCACGCGCCAATCGACGCGCAGTTCGCCGCCGGCTTCGATCTTGACCGTCTGCTCCGACGGATCAAGATGCTCAAGCAATCCGCCAGGCGTTTCTAACGAGACTTGGACCGCTTTGGCCGTCTTCAGGTAGTTGTGGACGTTGGCCGACAAGACAACTTCGTCGGTTTGCACAAAGAAGCGGGGAGCTTGCAAACGAATCAGCAAGTTCTTGGTGGTGATGATTTCCGCTTCGCCAGAGCCGACACGCGTGCCGTCGCCCATCGCCCAAGTCTTGACCTTCCAGGTGGTCAAGTTCTCCGGCATTTTCAACGAGACTTCGGCTTCTCCCTGTTTGTTCGTGGTCAGCGCGCCGACCCACAGCGCCGTATCGGCAAAGTTGGTCCGTACCGACGCTTCGACCATCGGCGGGGCGGCGGCGCCTCCACCGATCGCGTCTGCCTGGGGCTCGGCGGCGGCGTCCATCGACATTTCCGATTTCGCCATCGCGCCGCGCGCCATCATCATGCCGGGGGCCGCGGCCATCGGCATGGCCTCTCCTGCCATGCCGCCGCGGCGAAACATTTGTTTATCGGCTCCTCCCCCAAAATTATCGGCAAGCGAATTCAACTCGTCGGCGACGCCTTGCCCGAAGACGCCGAGGAAACTCATGCCGGTATGGTTGGGCAGGACGATGTTGTAGGAAGCTTTGGAGAGACTATCTTCGAGCGAAGGTTGGTGGTGTCTGCGCCATTTCCAGAAGAACTCGCGAATATCCCCGACGTTCGATCCGCCTGAGATATATTCGACCGCTTTGTCATAGATCGAAACGACGGTCGATCCGACAAACGGTTCGCCGGCATGATCGGTCAACGTAATTTTGACGTTGGCTTCTTCACCGGGCTTGTACTTTTCTGAATTGGGAGCGACGGCGACGTTCAGCACGCGTTTCTCGGGCGGAACGACAATTTCTTTCGTCTCTTGATGGACCTGGCCGTCGTAGATCGTCAACGCTTCGACAAAGAAGTTGGGCATATCCTTTTTGACGACCCCGATGTCGACGACCGTGCTCTTGCCGGCCAGTTCCAGCCGTTGCGGCGGCAGATAGATGCCGTTGGTCGGTCGCACGAAGAGGAGGACCGTCGTGCCGGGGCGATCGGTGTTGATCTGCAGCTTGACGGTGTCGCCGGGCTGGTAATCCTTCTTATCAGGAATCAGTTCGAGATGGTTGAAGCGATACTGCGATCCGTCGAAGCCTTCCCCGATGATCGTGAAGATGAAACCTCCTTCGATCGCATGCTTTTGGGAGTCGGTCACCGTCGTCGAGAGACGATATTGTCCCGCGGCGGAAGCTTTGATCTGCAGGTCAGCGACCCCTTCTTCGCCGACGTTCTTGTTCCACGATTGCACCTTGGTCTCGACCGGCTTGCGGTCTTCGTCGTAGGTGATTTTGTACAGGACCAACTCGGCGGGACCGGCGACCGGTTTGCCGTCGAGGGTTTGCGCTTTGATATTTGCCTGAACGGTGTCGCCCACTTGGTAGTAGCCGCGATCGAGCCAGGTAAAGACCTTGAACGGCTCTCGCGCCACCAAGACGTCGCCGGCGCCGACGATGGTGCGCCGCGACTTGTCACGGACTTCGGCTGTGATCGTGTACTTGTGGTCTTGGTCGGCATGAATCGCTTTGGCTAACTCCGTGTCGATCTCAACCTGGATCGTGCCATCGGGGCCGATCTCTACTTCTTGCTCGGCGACTAACTCGGGCGGAGTTTGCGGGAAGGGACGCCAGAAGGGATAAGGCCGCATGCAGCCGGCCCAGCGAGAGTAGCCGGGATACCAGTTGTAGTCATAGGCGAACCACCAATAGCCGTTGCCATAGAACCAATCCCAGGGAGCGATCGGATACCAATCTTGCCGATAGTCGGTCCGCATGATCTTGTATTTGACGCTGGCGTTGGTGACCGGTGCGCCAAAAAAGTATTTGGCGGTGATGGTCGCTTCAATCTTTTCGCCCAGCATGACCGGTTCGGTCGGAGCGTCGATTTTGACTTCAAATTCCGGCTTCTTGTATTCCTCAACGCGAAAGTTTCCGCCGCCGTGATCGGTGTAGATCGTATAAGAGCCGAGCTTGGCGTCGCTGGGGATCGGCCACTGGCCGACCAGCCCGCCAAACTCGTCGGTCGTCAGTTGCTTGTCATAGACCTTGTCCCCTTGCGGGTTGTTGATCCTCACGCTGAACTGACGGTTGGCGAACTCGCTAGCGCCTTCTTTGTCGTACTGTGCGTGTCCGAGCCAAAACTTGAAGTTGGCCGTTTGGTCAGGGCGATAGACCGGGCGATCGGTGATCAAAAACGCTTTGGTCGCGTTATATTCGGGATCGTGACGTTGGCCGAACCAGACGCCTTGAAAGCCCATGTAGGCGAGGCCATGTTGGTTGGGTCGCGCCATCACGATCCACTGCATGCGATCTTCCAGTTTGGTCGCATCGAGTTTGATTTGGCCGTTGGCGTCGGTCTTCTCCGAGAAGTTTTTCGTGGTGACGCGAAACTTGTTCGTGCCGCGAATATTGTCTTGGCGAAAGCCGAAGAACTCGACATTGACGCCGGCCAACGACTTGCCGGTCACCGCGTCAGCGACATAGTACAGCACCCCTTTGTCGAGACGTTTCGAGATGATCGCCGAGTCGGCGATCCAGACGACGAGATCCGACTCGTTGCCATTCTCCATCTTGGCTTTGATCAGATAGGCGCCGGCGGTTTGCAATGGAGCCTGAATCGTGATGCGGCGATCGAAGTGTTGCTCGCGCGGCGCGAGATCGACGCTCCAGTTGGCGACCGGTTTGCCGACGTATTTTCCGCCCCCTTGATGGATGATGCGCGAACCGATGTCTTGGATGTTGATTTGCTGATAGTCGACGCGGTCGGGGTCTGACTTCAGATAGGTTTTCACATCGGTAAGCAGCTTCTCGACGTCAATGGGCGACGCGGTCAGGCTCACTTTTTTGCCGTTGCGAAACAGATATTGAAGTTCGGCGCCTTGTCCGGCGGGCGCGATCTCGCCTCCTTGGAACTGTCCCCAATTGCCGACGATCTGTTGCAGCCGATCCTTGCGATAGTTGTTGTTGCCGGGACCGTACTTGGCGATCGCGTCGCGCCAGAGTTGGGCGGCGCGCGGATACTGCCGACGATTCTCAAAGATGCTGGCCAGTTGATCGTAGGTCGACTCGGCGTAGCCTGATTGGTCTTCCATGATTTGTTTGTAGAGCGCGACGTGGTTAAATTCGTCGGGCAATTCAAATCGCTTGACCCCGTTGGCCAGACGCGCGATCGTTTCGTTTTCTTTCAGCGTGTGCAGTGCGTACGTGCCGGTGTCGGCGCCTTCGTCCTGTTGTTGTCCGCCGCGGGGCCAAAAGCCGAAACGCTGCAGCGTTTGCACGCCAAATTGCTGCTGGGCGAAATCGGCCCGTTGTCGCAGCGCGTAACCTTTCAGACTCGGCGAATTTTCGACGGTCATCGCCAGGGCCCAGCGCCAGCGCTCGCCGTCGTTGGCCGCCGCTTTCCAGGACTTGGGCTCCGAGTAGTAGATCGGTTCGCCGGTTTCATCGACGGGGGCGCCTTGCGCTTGCCCGCCGCGACCATAGCCTTCTTCGTAGTCGGGCAACGCATCGGTTTCGGTCCGATATTGCAAACGCCATGATTCGTTGTGGCTGCGTCCACTGAGGACAAATTGCGCCAGCGCTTGATAGAAAGTCGCGACCTCTCCCTTCTGATCATCCTTGGCTACCAAGGGGAGAGCTTGTTCATAGAGTTGCAAAGAACGAACGCGATCACGCTCGATGCTGTTGGTCCATTGGCCTCGATTTCGTCGGCCGCCGCGGACGAACTTGTTGTCAATCATTTGTCCATAGTGCTGGACGCTTTGATACTGCGCTGCGACGGCCGCTATGACGCGCCACTTTTCGGGATGCGCGGCGACAACCTCTTCCAGGAAATCGGCCTGTTCGTCGACGCGAGCCAATTGCTGCAGCGCGCTAATCATTTGGTAGAGATGAGAGCGAATCTCGTTGGCGTCGCTGTCGGCGTTTAAAAAGAGGGGGCGCCCCTTTTCGTACGCTTCTTTGTAATTGCCGTCTTTATACAGCTTGTCGAGTTGCGCGAAGTCGATCGGTTGAGCTTGCACAGCGAACGATCCTAGTTGTCCGACCAACAGCGCACCCATCACGCCGACGATGGCCAAGAGTATTGCAAATTCGACGAAGCGAAACCTGACGGTGGTTCTCTTGTTCATATTTCTACCTAATGCCTGATCACTTGCGGGTTTGCCCTGTTGCACCGCATTTTGCTAATCACCAACCATGACGACGTGCGGCCCGAAAAAGTTTTCAGGAAACTTTGATGACGAATCGATGCTCTCGTCTGCCGGCGATAAACGGGTAAAGTGGATTATGGCAGATTTATGTAAAATTTTGTGCGAAACCTGAGGGGATACTTTGGTGAAAAAGAAATAGTCGTATTGCCGCGCCGCGACGCATTTGAGAGGAAATGGCGCCGCCGACTATGATAGAGTTTGGATAGAATCGCCACCCCAAAGGTCTAGGACCCCCGGTCCAAAGAAAACTTTTGCAGGTGCATCGTCGTCTACGGAGAAGAGGCACTCCCCGTCGTGACGCCGCCCCATTGATATATTCCCGCCCCCATTCACGATGATTTGTCCGTCATGACCGATCCCAATAATCCGTATTACCGCTGGCTAGGACTCTCCGTTTATGGCCGCCCAGACTACTACGCGCTGCTCGGCCTGCGGACTTACGAGACCGATCCGCAGCTGATTTCCGCCCAGGGAGAACAAGCCTTCCTGCGCGTGCAAACCCAACATGGTGGAGCGGAAGAAGGTTCCCGTCAGCAAATCTTGCAAGAAATCGCGGCGGCACGCGCCTGTTTGCAGAATCCGACGCAAAAGGGAATTTACGATCAACAACTGCAGCAGTACTACGCCCAGTATGGGGGCGCTCCGTACGGCGGAGCCCAATACGGCGGAAATGCGGGTTACGCTCCTGCTGCGCAGCCGAACCAGCCGAATCCCATGGCGCCGGCCGGTTATCCAACCTCTCAGGGGGGAGGTTACGGCGGCGCTCCGATGTCCGCGCCTATGGGAACCGCCGGTGGACCACAGACGGCTCCTAGTGGGAGCGACGCGCCGGTCCAAGTCGGCGGTCGCAGCGCTTCGACCGCCAAACGCGCAAAATCACGCGCCAAAGGGGGTTCCAAAATGTTTTGGATCTCCGCCGTCCTGGTGCTGTTATTAGCCGGCGGCGCCGTCGGGGGATTCGTTGTTTGGCAATCCAACCAACAAGCCCAGGAAGTCGCCGACGCGGAACCGGTTGCGCCGGTTTCTCCAGTGATGGAATCCTCGACCGAGGTTGTCGAACTGGAGAAAGAAAAGAAGCCGAAGCGAAAGCCTGGAAAACGTCCTACTGCGGAAGAATTGGCCGGTTCGATTCCTGGTCTGGGGGATCCCGGCGAGCGGTTAGAAGCGATGGGCGAAATGCCCAAGCCGAAACCTCCGGTCAAGCCGCAACCGACCGCAGCGGAAAAGCAACAACTTCAGACCGCGATCGAAGCCGCTTGGAGCCAGTTGGCGGCGAAGAATTTTGGGGCTGCGCAAACGACCCTGGCTGGCGTCTCATCCCTGAATAAGACGGACCAAGGCGAAGCTGAATTTCAACGAGTCGACCAACTCGCCAAAAATCTGGTCGCTTTCCATAATGCGGTCGATAGCACGCTGGAAAAGCTGCAAGGGGGCGAGCAATTGCAGGTCGGCACGACCGAGTTCACCGTCGCTTCCAAAACTTCGTCCCACCTGGTTTTGCGAGTCGCAGGCCAGAACCGATCGTACGAGCTGGCCAATTTGCCTGAAGGTTTACGCCGCGCGCTGGCGCTGTACGGTCTCTCGGGTGACGACGCGCAAAAGAAGCTGGTCGAGGGTTCGTTTCTGCTCTTCTCCGACATCGCAGATCCTGGTCACGCGATGGACGTTTGGAAAGAAGCGGCCGCACAAGGCGCCGACATTTCGACTTACATCGCACTCGCCGATGAAAAGAGCCGATACGCTCCGAGCCAGCGCAACGCAGCGCCGGTCATGACCTCGGTCGAAGAACCGGGTGCGGCTCCCGAGACGTCTTCGCCGCCTGCGATGGTCGCAGTCTTCAATGACCAAGAATCAGCCGCCGTCCGATTAGGACAAATGTTGACCGCCGCGAGACAAGCGCTCGTCGAGCGCAAACCGGATGATGCCCAGCGTATGCTGGCCGAAGCGGCGCCGCTAGCCGTTTTGCCCGCTCACCAACAAAAGGTTGCGCGGCTGCAAAAGTTGGCCGACCATGTTCAGCTTTTTTGGACCGCCGTCAGTGAAGAGATGGCCGGTTTAACCGCCGATACCGATCTGACCGTCGGTTCGACGGTCGCGCGAATTGTCGAAAATCGCGCTGACTATTTGGTCATTCGCGTCAATGGAGAGAATCGACGCTACACGCTGGCGGAACTTCCCGCCGGTCTGGCGATGCACTTTGCGACGGAACGGCTGACCGAGGACGACGCGCAATCAAAATTGATCCGCGGTTGCTACTTGTTAGTCGCTCCGGAAGGTGGAGTCGATCGCGCTGTAGCGATGTGGGACGAGGCGAAACTAGCCGGCGCCGACGTGGGGGATTTGCCGTTGGTCGCAACCGACAATTACGATCTGGCTGACGATTTGTTGGTGCAGGTCGATGTTCCCAGCGACGCGTCGCTGACAGACGCGACCGCCAAGTTTCAAGCGAAGTGGGCGAGTTCGTTCGCCAATGCGAAGCGTTCTAGCGACCACACGGCGCTCGCGAAAAAGTTGCTCAGCGAAGGAAAGTCGATTGGCGATGACGCCCAACTGCAATTTGTGACCTTCCGCTACGCGCTGGCCGAAGCGGCCAAGGGGGGCGAATTGCCTCTCTGCAACGAGATCGTTCTCGACTGGGCGAAGCGATTTTCGATCGACCCGCTGGAGTGGGACCTCAAGTCGTTTCAGCTAGCGGCTGCTAGCGAAGGTTCGTTGCAACAGGAGCGTGTCGCCAAATATGCGTTGACGCTAGCACCTCGTTTGCTGAAAGCGGGACGTCGTGACGAAGCGGTCTCCGTCGCTAAAACCGCCGAAATCGCCGCGAAAAAAGTACGCGACAAGGGACTTGTCGAGCAAGTCGAGCAGCTCCAGAAATCTTTATAGGTCCCCCTTTAGGTCGGGTTTTGCGGTTTCGGCCGCCTCTTTCGATTGAGCGAGTCGCGTGTGATGCGAGCATCGCGCTGCGAGCATCTATTACATCAAATTCGCAACGAGAATCGGCCGAAAATTCCTACTGAATGTGTGCGCCAAGCCCCGGCGCGCCGTTCATGGATGGAACTTCAAGGGATGGATTCTCAAGATGTTGCAACGTATTACGCGGAGTCGCCGCGTCTTCGGCCTGGTCGCGCTATTGATCGGCGCACTCGGCGTCGCGTCATTGATCATGCCGGGTCATCAGCCCCAAGCAGTCGCGGTCCCTCATACCATCACGCCGGGCAATTACCCGTATGATTGCGACTGGCCCGACGTCTATCTCATCCTGCAGAACAAATGTGCAGGTTGCCATCGTCCCGAATCCGATCGCATCGATCTCTCCAGCTACGAGGCGATGATCGACGCCGAGAAGTTCGGGAACAAGTTGATCGTCCCCGGCAGTCCCAAAGATTCGATGTTGTGGGACTACGTCAACTGGAACGTCCATCAAACGGATGATTCGACGGCGCCGCGCAAGCCAGAAATGCCGCCGGAAAAATCAGCCTGGTTAAGCGCCGGACAATTAGAAACGGTCCAGCGCTGGATCACCAACGGCGCCCTCGAGTTCACGCTGCCCATCCATTGCAAGCCGCCGGTCACGGAAATGGATTTTCCGAGCGCCCAGCAATGTGCTTCGTGTCATCCCAAACAATATGACGAGTGGTCGCGCTCGATGCACGCCTACGGTCAGCAGAGCCCCATCTTCGAAGCGTTCACGCTGACGTTAATCGAGCGAACAGGCGGAACGATCGGAACCTTTTGCACGCGTTGTCACACGCCGGTCGGCATTGCGATGGGCGAGACAGGCAGCACGCGCAACGTGCATCGTTCGCGGATTTCGCTGGAAGGAGTCACCTGCGTCACGTGTCATCGACGCAATACGGTTCACTTTAAAGCTTCTGGTCGCGTGCCGGTGACGCCTGGCGCTGTGTTGGACACCTGCATGTTTGGCCCGTTTGATGATTCGGTCAGCGGTCCCGATACCGGTACGCATCCGGCGGCCGGATTTCCCTACATGAAATCATCGCAGTTCTGCGGCGAATGTCATGACGTGACCAGCGCTGACGGCGTGCGGTTGGAAGAAGCGTTCAGCGAATGGCAAAACAGCCCTGCCGCGAAGATGGGGCAAACGTGCCAGTCATGTCACATGGGCCCCGTGCAAGGCGTCTCGGTCGCCGATTGCAATCGTCCGCTTGGCTATGCGGCGGTTGTGCCTGGCATGCCGCAAGACAGCTTGCCGCTGCGCAATTTGACAGATCATACGTTCGCCGGCCCTGACTACTCGCTGCTGCCGGATACCGAGTTTCCTGAGAAGCTCGATTGGATGTACGAAACCGACTATCGCGATTGGGACAGTCTGACGCCGTACCAAAAGGAAACCTTGGTGTCGCTGCGCAAGAAGAATCGACGCTCGCTACGCATCGCGGATGCAAAACGCTACGAAGTGCTCCGCAACGCCGCCGTGATCCATGTCAATTCGCCGGCGACCGCGAAGGTGGGGCGTAAGACCGACGTCCGTGTTGATGTCGAAAGCATCATGGCCGGACATAGTTTGCCGACCGGTTTTACCGCGGAGCGTCAGGTTTGGGTTGCAATCACTGTCCGAGATCCGCAAGGTCGCGTCGTCTTCGCGTCGGGCGACTTAGACAACAACGCGGATCTGCGCGACGATCATAGTCATCAGGTTCTTACCGGCGAAATTCCGTACGATCATGATCTCTTGAATTTTCAAAACAAGTTTGTCGCCTTGTCGAACAAGGGGACCGATCGCACGGTCGTCTTGTCGGTCAATCGAAACATCTTGCCGGTCAATGTGCTGAGACCCAACAACGGGTTATCGGCGTCGTTTGGCCGCCCCGGAACGTTTCGAATCGCCAAAGGGAGCTTGCCGCCGTTGTCGACGCGCGGACAAACGTACAAGTTTTCGCCTGACTGTCCCGGGACCTACCAGGTGGATGTACGCTTGAATTTCCGTCACCTGCCGCCGACGCTGTTGGATCATATCGGCACGCCGCACTTGAAGCACTTGCTGGAGATCGTCGTTATCGATTCATGGACCGGCGCGATTGAGGTGGCGCCGTGAGAATTCAAGCCATCCGCAAATTTATCGCCGCTGCGCTGGCCGCAGTTGGGTTGACGCAGTTTCCGTCTATCGTCGCTGCACAGATTCCAGAGCCGCTCCCGAACTGGGCGGTGACGGCGGCGGTTCCGATCAATCCGGTTCGTGGTCGCGAGAATCGCTTGGCCACGTCGTCGCGACAGACGCAGCATGTGGAAGAAGAAGTCGCCCCCATGCTTCTCTCGAGCGGTACGGCCGAAAGCCAGCCGCCGCGAGTCGCCACGCTGTCGCCGATTCAGATGATCGCCCCTGATCAGTTGCTGGGGCCGGCTGAAAAATATTGGGATGTGTCGATACCTTTTCCGGAAGCGGTCGAGACGCCTGATCCTGCCGATGAATATCTGCCTCCGTTGGAGGAAGAGCTTTGGAACCACGGCGGCTCTTATCTCTATTCGCCCGAAGGGGATCGATTGGGCTGGCCGTGCAAGGGAGAAGGGGAGCATTACGAACTGCTCCGCTTGCCGGAAGATACCGTCGCTCCGATGCCGGTTACCTGGTTCGCCGAGTTTCTGGGGAACGATCCGATTCGCGTTTGGGATCTAACCTGGCTGCGCGGATACAACAATTGGGAACCGCGCTTTGTCGGCTATGGAAGCTACGAGCTCGCAGCCCTCGCATTCAGACAAGGGACGGCGCGGCAAGACGCACTGGCCCATCAGCTCATCGCGGATTTCGATCTGCAACTGACCGGGACCGAGCGGTTTCATCTTCAGTTTCGACCGTTGGGCAAGGGGAACACCGGCGGATCGTATTACCAATTCAACGATCCGGCCGGATACGTCGACAACTCGACCGGCGAACCGACTCGCTATTGGTTTGAAGGCGAGTTGGATAGCATCTTCGGCGGATTTTTCGACCCGTTCGCCGTACGCGACGTCGTTGTCACCGCAGGGCGTTTTCCGTTTGCGCTGCACAACGGTTTGTTGATGAACGACGAAATGTTAGGCGTCGTCGTCAATAAGAATACGATCTATCTGGGCAACATCAGCAACATCAACGTCCAGGGGATTTACGCAGCGACCGATGTGCGAAATACGGCCGACCCCGATTCGGGATTGTACGGAGTCAACATCCAAGCGGACTACGATCGGGTATTTCACGTCTTTAGCGCTTTGGCCGTCAATACGCCCGATGCTCCGGGACGCGATCAGCAGTTTTTGGCCTACAGCCGAACCAAGTTCTACGGCCCGGTGACGATCGCCGGCCGTGCGCTTTTCAAGTTTGGCGATGAAGCCGGTATCGGCTCGGGCCAGTTGTTCGTGCTGGAAAGTAACTTGACGCGATATTTCGATCACGAGTTTCTCGGTATTGATCATTGCGTTTACTACTGCAACGCCTTCTATGCTCGCGACGGCTGGAACCCAGCAGGAAGCGGTAACTACAATCGTCTGCGAACGGCGTTTGAAGTCGATCCGTTGGTGCAGATCGCTTCGGGACGAACCGTAGGCCCCAATAGCGGCGTCGCGCTGGGCGTACAGTACTTTCGCCATCACGAAGATGAGTCGATCATTCCCGAAATCGCCTACGAGGCGCCGACCGGCGATCCGGTTTGGGGATTGGGGCTGCGTTACCTCCGCAAGACGAGCCAGCGTTCTTTTTTTGAGGTCCTCGGCGTCGTGAACTTCTCCGACACGCAGATTTATCGCCGAGACGGCATTTCGATCTCGCAGACGATCATCTTTTAAGAAAGAGGTCGGAAAGTGGGGGGCGAGAGAAAAGGGGGTCAGTAGAGAAAATGGGGTCAGGTCCTAATTTTGCAGCAAAATTGGGACCTGACCCCATTTTCTCTACTTCGGCGACTTGCTGAGAACCGTAGTGGAGCGGATTCCCTCGCTGCTGACGCGGCCGGTTTCCGCTAAAATAGCGGCAGACTTTCCTGCATACCTGTTGAGACGTGCCTGTGACTAGCCGGATTGAGATTGTTCCTGCGCCGCCGATTCTCGGTTCGATCCTGCCGCCGGGATCGAAAAGTTTGACGAATCGCGCCTTGGTGATTGCGGCGCTGGCTCAGGGGAAATCGTCGTTGACCGGCGCCTTGGAGAGCGAAGACACGCATGTCATGATCGACAGTCTGCGTCGACTGGGGATCGAAGTGCGGCATGATCGCAGCGCTCGCGTGATCGAGGTCGCCGGTTGCGGCGGGGTGATTCCGTCGTCCGACGCGGATCTGTTTGTCGCCAACAGCGGCACGACGATTCGTTTTCTCACCGCGATGGTCACCGCCGGAAAGGGACGCTATCGGCTAGACGGTATCCAGCGGATGCGAGAGCGGCCGATTCGCGACTTGCTGGAAACGCTTACCGCCCTCGGCGTCCCGTGTCGTAGCGAAGCGGAGAACGGCTGTCCGCCGGTCGTGGTGGAGACGGTCGGGTTGGTCGGCGGGGTCGCCCAGATCGCTGGCGATATCAGCAGTCAATACCTCAGCGGACTGTTGATGGCGGCGCCCTACGCCGCCCAGGGAGTCACACTGGAGGTGGTCGGCGAGTTGGTTTCGAAGCCGTATGTTCATATGACAACCGCCGTCATGCGTGATTTTGGCGTCAACGTCGACGCCGGCGATTTGACCCAATTGGTCGTTCCGCATGGCGAATATGTGGGGCGTCAGTATGCGATTGAACCGGATGCATCGGCAGCGAGTTACTTTTGGGCGGCGGCGGCGATCACCGGCGGAAGCGTGACCGTCGAGGGGTTATCGCGTGACGCGTTGCAAGGAGACGTCGCATTTTGCGAGTGTCTAGAGCAGATGGGTTGTCAGGTCGAATACGGGCCCAGCTCGATCAAAGTGGTTGGCAATCGCCTACGAGGGATCTGCGTTGACATGAATGCGATCAGCGATACCGTGCAGACGCTCGCTGCGGTCGCCTTGTTTGCGGATGGTCCGACCACGGTGACCGGCGTCGCCCATAATCGTCACAAAGAAACCGATCGAATTGGGGACCTGGCGTCTGAACTGCGCAAGCTGGGGGCTATTGTTGAAGAACTGGAAGACGGGATCACGATCGTTCCCGGCAAGTTGCAAGGCGCTGAAGTGGAGACCTACAACGACCATCGCATGGCGATGAGTTTGGCGCTGGTCGGATTGCGACAGCCGGGCGTCGTGATTTTGAACCCGGGCTGCACCGCCAAGACGTATCCGCACTACTTTGAAGATCTGTCGCGGCTAGCCGGAGTTGAGTTTTCTTCGTAGCCCGCTTCGCGAGCTTTGAAGTTGCGCTATTTCGAATCAAGCGAACACTAGCCCGCAGCGCCAGCGAGGGAATACGGCTCGCACTTCAATCCGGGTTAGGATCGCCAACCCTATTCCCTCGCTCGCGCAGCGGGCTAGTGTTCTGTCAAACCGCTATTTTCGGCTTCCACGAAATCAGCCGCACGGCGTTAGTCGCGGTTTCTGTCACCAAGTGTCTTTCGCAAATGAGTTCCCATCAGAAACCGGTGCTAACGCACTACGGCTAATAAGAACATGGCGCCCGAAAATTGTCGCGTGACAGAACACTAGCCCGCAGCGCAAGCGAGGGAAAGCGGCTCGCCACTTCAATCCGTGTTAGGATCGCCAGCTCTATTCCCTCGCTCGCGCAGCGGGCTAGTGTTCTGTCAAACCGCTATTTTCGGCTTCCACGAAATCAGCTGCACGGCGTTAGCCGCGGTTTCTGTCACCAATAGCCTTTCGCAAATGAGTCCCCATCAGAAACCGGTGCTAACGCACTACGGCTAATAAGAACATGGCGCCCGAAAATTGTCGCGTGACAGAACACTAGCCCGCAGCGCCAGCGAGGGAATGCGGCTCGCACTTCAATCCGGGTTAGGATCGCCAACTCTATTCCCTCGCTCGCGCAGCGGGCTAGTGTGACGATTTTCGGTGGATTCGGACCCTGTTTGAACGTGCTTCACCTGTGTTCAACACTTCCTGAATTGCTAAATAGCGCAGCCTCAAAACTCGTGATTCGGCTACGAAGAGGATGGGCTGCGAAGGGATTTGGGCGGCGGCGGCTTGCAGCGGGCTGTCTATTGGGGCAACGGTTCGAGGGTCACTCTCAGCGGGAGCGCCCCTTTGCTCTTCATTTGCGGATCGGCGCCGCGCGAGCGAATTTGGTCGACCTTCAGCTCGGCGACTTCCAGGGCGCCGCTCCAGATCGCGCTGCGACCTTGCTTGTGGACGTTGATCGTCAGCTGGAGGCATTTTTCCAGCTCATAGCCAAACACCTTGCGCAGCGTCTCGATGACAAAGTCAAAAGTGTTGATGTCGTCGTTGTGCAAGATCACGACGTACGGCGGCTGGCGCTTCGTCTTGTTGCGTGTGTCGGTCTTGGTGTCGGATTGAGTCGCGGGGGCGTCAGCCACCGCCGCATCTTGTTTCGCCATCTGAATTTCTCCCACGATGGGGACAAGGGTCTATCCCTTTTGGTTATCGCGGAGCAGGGCGAAAGTCAATTCTTTTTTTGTTCGGCTTTCGCCTCAGGAAATCGCGCCGCGGCGGACCGACGTGTCAGCCGCAGACGCGAGTATTTCCCGAAAGGAGCGAGTCTGTCAGGGCTTCCGCAAGTTAATCTCGAATTGGCGTCCGTGCCAAAGTTCGCCGCCCGTGGCGTAATCGAGTCACTTTTGGAAGGCCTGGCGGTGGGTTAGTCGTTCGGAATCATCGAGTCATCGACGACCTGAAGCAATTTGGAAATGCAAAGCTTGTTCATGCTGGTGCGACGCGTGTGGGCTTCGACGCGTAGCGACTCGTGCAAGCTTTTCGGCAGACGAACCGTGATCACGCGGGTCGGCTCTTTCGATTCGGCCTGAACGCTGGTTCGTTCGCGCAGCTTGGCGATCATCAGTTGGATTTCGCCGTACTCTTCGCAATGCTCGAAGTCGTTCAGTTGTTCCGGCACGTTGAACAGGCGACGAACGACCCCTTCGACTCCGAGGATCTCGCGGAAGAAGGTGACCCAGTCGGGCGACTGGCGAAACAAATCGCGAGCGACTCGCAGCGCTTCCTGCTTCTTCTCGGCGACTGACGCTTGCGGCGCCATCGTTGCTGTCGGGGCGGCCGGGCCAGCATGGGTCGGGTTCATCGGGGGAGTCGGGTTCGACGCCAGCGGCGACGACGACAACGGGCTCGGCTGCGACGATGACGTTAGTCGCTGCGGGGCCGCAGCGGCATACGGATTGTTTTGGGGATAGCCGGTCTGCGGTTGGCTCGGGTTGGCGTAAGCTCCGCCGTGTTGGTGGAAATCGGGCATATCGGGCTCCTTCCTTTCGATTGGAAATTGGCGTTCAGTCCTTCACCGTGAACGCAACGGTAAAGGGTATCCCAGAATCCTTGCCATCGAGTCAAGACCAGCATCGAAGTGATTGCAGTGCAAGCACTTACAGCTGATAGCAAAGCTTGCATGTTTTGGCGGCAGTCGCGCCTGTTTTTTAGGCACGGGTTGAGTTGCACAACTTTTAAGCAGTCCTCCTTTTCTGATTGAGGGTACTGTCCCGGTTTCGACCTCCAATTTTGTCCAAAATAGTTCAAAAAGTTTCCCGTCCGGCGGTTCAGCGCAGCAAAAAGCCCGCCCAAGTGGTGGCTTGGGCGGGCTGAGATGTTTTACGCGAGAATCAGTCGCTCGATTTCAGGTGCTAGCAAAGTTCGGTTAGCCGAGCTTCTCGGCGCAACGTTCCAGAAGTTTGCGGGTCGCGATGATCCCTTCGACTTCCGGCAGTTTGTTGCCTTCGTATTCGACGCCGACGTAGCCGTGATAGCCGAACTTCTTGACGACGATATCCATCATCTTGAAGTAGTCGGTGTGGGTTTCGTTCCCTTCCGAATCGAAGTCGTGGCTCTTGGCGCTGACCGCTTTGGCGAACGGCATCGTTTCTTCGACCCCTTTGTAGCGGTCATATTCGTGGAAGTTGCCGAAGTCAGGCAGCGTGCCGCAGTTCGGCAGGTCAACCGTCTTCATCACGCCGGCGAGCCACTCGCCGTTCGAAGATAGGCCGCCATGGTTTTCGACGATGACGTTGATCCCATGCGGCTGGGCGAATTCGCTGAGACGGCGAAGTCCGTCGGCCGCCAGTTTCATCCCTTCTTCGTACTTGGCGTTGGTCCGCGCGTTCACGCGAATCGAGTGACAGCCCATGAACTTGGCCGCTTCGACCCACTTGTAGTGCTTTTCGATCGCTGCGGTCCGTTTGGCGTCGTCGCTATTGCCGAGGTCCCCTTCGCCGTCGATCATGATCAGCAGGCGTTTGACGCCCTGGTCGTCGCTGCGCGAGATCATTTCGCCCAGGTATTTTTTGTCTTTGGCTTTGTCGGCGAAGAACTGATTGACGTATTCAATCGCTTCGATGCCGCATTCTTCTTTGGCGACTTTGGCGAAGTCGAGGTTATCGAGCTTGCCTCCCTTCAGCGCTTTGTGCAGCGACCATTGGGCGAGCGAAATCTTGAACGGGGCTTTGGCGTCGGCGGCCAATAGCGACGAGGTCGGCAAAGCGAAGGCGCCTGCGGCGGCGGCCGAGAATTGCAGAAAGGAGCGGCGATCAATGCGAGTCATGCGTGAGAAGTCCTTTGATGGAGTGCTTACTGCGGGGGTCTTACGAAGAACGAGTCGTAACTCAAATATATCCCGCAGGAATTCGTCACACAACGAACGGACGCGTGTTGCCCTTAATTCTCCACCGCATTATCGGCATGATCCGACTCGGAACCGCTGCGAACGGCGGCCAACGCCGCATACGCCCCCAGATTGGCTGTCGACGACGATCAACAGGAAGTGACGAATGTCGAAGCACGAATAACGAAGCGATTTCGTCGCAATTTCCCGGTTGGCCGCGATAGCTCCGCTATCGGGGCGGCGCAGCCGTAAGAGGCATTGGTTCCTGGTAAGCAGTTCGAGGCCATTTCGCCATATTAAACGGCGCGGCAACCACCGCTGTCAGGTCCGATCACGGCTCGATGCCTCCTACCGACTTCGTCGGCCCCGATAGCGGAGCTATCCGGGCCAACCCGAATTCGTTCGGCAAATATCGCAACTTTAAAAACTCGCATTTCGGGCTACGAAGATCTCTCGCTTTCTGTAGATCGCCACGATGCTTTCAATGCATTGCTGGGCTGCTTACAATGCGTATTGGTTATTGGAATCGCGCGCCGAGAAAATCGATGGAAATCAGTCAGCTGCGTTATTTTTTGAAAGTGGCCGAGTGGAAGAATTTCACGCGGGCCGCCGAAGATCTGCTGGTCTCGCAGCCGGCGCTGAGTCGCTCGATTGGCAAATTGGAAGAAGAGTTAGGGCAACCGGTCTTTGAGCGGCAATCCCGATCGATCGTGCTGACCGAAGCAGGGCGGCTGTTGCAGTCACGCGCCGAGCAGATCTTGTCGCTGATCGAAGATACGAAGTCCGAGATTACGGACGACGGGCGAACCGGGCGAATTCGGATTGGCGCCATTCCGACGATCGCCCCTTATTTTCTGCCGGGGCTGTTGCAAGCGTTCGCGGCGACTTCGCCCGAGTCGACCCTAACCGTCCAGGAAGAAGTGACCGAAAAATTATTGCAGCGGGTCGCCCAAGGAGAAGTGGATGTGGCGCTGCTGGCGCTGCCGGTTTCGATGCAGCATATTGAGATCGAAGCGTTGTTTGACGAAGAGTTGTTGTTGGCGATGCCGGCGGGGCACCCGCTGGCGACCAAAAGGCGAATTACGATCGCCGATGTGCGTCCGTATCCCTTTATCTTGCTGGATGAGGCGCATTGTTTGTCGGATAACATCGTCTCGTTCTGCCGGCAGAAGTCGTTTCACCCCGTTTCTGTCGAGAAAACGAGTCAGTTGGCGACCGTGCAAGAGTTGGTCGCGTTGGGACATGGCGTTTCGATGGTTCCGCAGATGGCTCGCCGTCTGGATCAGGATGGGCGGAGAATTTATAGTTCGCTTCACGCGCCGAAACCGCAGCGAACGATCGCGATGGCCTGGAATCCTTACCGGTTTCAAAGTCGTTTGGTAGAACGGTTTAAGGAAGTAACGCGAAAATATCGTGTTGCGAACGCCGCGTGAACCTATTTGGGGGGCCTGCGTCCCTCCACTTCCGCCGCGAGAGACTCTTGGAGGTTTCTTGTGGTGGGATAAGATAATGACAGAACATCTTTTCAATTCCTTACAACGGTATCCCGAGGCCGCGTGACTCAACGAGAACGGAAACAAAGCGTCGCCGAAGAAAAATCGGTGTTGGTCAAAGTCATTCTCCCCGAGACGATCGTCGGCGATGATCCTCTGGACGAGCTTGCGGGGCTGGCGACAACGGCCGGCACCGAAGTCGTAGGAAGAATGACGCAGCGCCGCGATAAGCCGGAGACGGCGACCTATCTAGGCTCTGGTAAAGTCGAAGAGTTAAAGCTGTGCGCGGAAGCTTCGGAAGCGGACGTCATCATCTTCGATAACGAACTGTCGCCGGCCCAGACTCGCAATCTCGAGCAGGGAACCGGGCTGAAGGTGATTGATCGAACCGAGCTGATTCTCGATATCTTTGCGACGCATGCGCAAACCTATGAGTCGCGGCTCGCGGTCGAACTGGCGCAGTTGCAATATGCGCTTCCCCGACTCAAACGGATGTGGAGTCACTTGGACCGCATCAAGATGGGCGTCGGGATGCGTGGACCGGGTGAAAAGCAATTGGAAGTCGACCGCCGACTGGTCGAGAAGCGGATTCGCGACTTGAAAGACGATCTGGCGAAAGTCCAAGGTCGTCGCGAGCGAGAAGTCGCTTCGCGCCGCAACGTTATGACAATCTCGATTGTCGGTTACACCAACGCCGGCAAAAGCACGCTGATGAACTATCTGACCGAAGCGCAAGTTTTGGCCGAGGATAAGCTGTTCGCCACGCTGGATACGCGTACGCGTCGCTGGCAACTTCCTCACTGGGGACCGGTGTTGCTAAGCGATACGGTCGGATTCATTCGCAATTTGCCTCACCGTTTGATCGCCAGTTTTAAAGCGACGCTCGAAGAAGCGCGTCAGGCCGACTTGCTGCTGCATGTCGCCGACGCCAGCAATCCCGACGTCGTCAATCAGATCAGCGCGGTTTATGAAGTGCTGGAAGAGATTGGGATTGAAGAAAAAGATGCGCTGCTGGTCTTAAACAAGATCGACGCCGTGAGCGATCAACATACGCTGGATGTGCTGCTGCAGCGCTATCCCGGCGCACTGCTGGTCAGCGCCAAGACAGGCGAAGGACGTGAGAAATTCGCGCTGGCGGTCAGCGATGCGTTGAGCCGCAGTTTCCGCGATGTGGATGTCGAAACGGGAATCGACAACGGCCGCTTGATGGCTTATCTCGCGTCGCACGGAGAAGTGGTCTCGAAAACCTATAGCGAGACGCGGATGCGCATTCATTGTCGTTTGCCGGCCCATTTTCTCGGCCGCATTGATGATCCCGATACCGTGATTCGTGATCATGTGCCGACCGAAACGGCCGAGGATAAAGATCCGATCGAAGAAGTCGCCTGACGATGGCGCGTCGTCAACTGCGTGATCAGCGTGCGATCGTCACCGGCGCTTCCAGCGGAATCGGCCGAGAATTAACGCGGCAGTTAATCGCCGCCGGCGCCAAAGTGGTCGCCACCGCGCGGCGCGCAGATCGCCTAGAAGAGCTAGCCGCCGAAGTCGCGGCGCCAAAACAGTTGGTCATCGTCCCCGGCGACATCTGCGATGGGGCGCTGCGAACAGAGTTGGTCAGCGCCGCTAACTCGCAGTTTGGGGGACTCGATCTGCTGATCAATAACGCCGGGATCGGGGCGCTCGGTCCGTTTGCCGACGGATCTCCCGAGCGGCTGCGACAGGTCATGGAGGTCAACTTCTTCGCGCCAGTCGAGCTCATCCGGACGGCGATCCCTTCGTTACGCCGCGGCAAGTCGCCGGCGATCTGCAACATTTCTTCGATCTTAGCGCATCGCGCCGTTCCAGCGAAAAGCGAATACTGTGCTAGCAAATTTGCAATCCACGGTTTTAGCGATGCGCTGCGAGCCGAACTTGCTAGCGAAGGGATTGATGTCATCCTGGTCAGTCCCAGCACGACCGAAAGCGAGTTTACGACCGCGGTGATCGAAAAGGCGGGACGTCAGCCGGCCAAGGGGAAGGGAGCGATGACCTCTGCTGAGGTTGCCAAAGCAGCGATTAAGGCGGTCCAATCCGGCAAGCAGGAAGTGATCCTGAGTTTCGGAGGAAAGGGGCTCGTGTGGCTGGATCGCTTGGCGCCGACCTGGGCCGATTGGCTGGTGACGCGGTTTGGCTTTGATAGCGAAGCAGGCTCGCGAAGAGAAAAATCATAGGCGTAATGATTTCCAAATGAACCGAGATCGTTTATCATAGGGGAAGTGCTGTTGCACTTATCCCTACCTTACGCGCATTCTTTTTGCCCACCTAATTGGAGCGCCCAATGACTTTGAAGTCTCGTCGTCAATTCTTGGAACAATCGATGTTCGCATCGGCCGCAGCTGTTGCGGCCAGCGCCGCATCTCCGCTGATGGCGGATGAGCCGAAGCAAAGCAGTAGCCCGAACGAAAAACTGCGTGTCGCGACGATCGGCGTGAACGGTCGCGGGATGTCGCACGTGGGCGGAATGCTCAACCGCAAAGATACGGAATACGTCTACATCTGCGACGCCGACTCGGACGTGGCCGCTCGCCGCGCCAAGCAAGTTGCCGACAAGCAAGGGAAGAAGCCGCAAATCGCGACCGACCTGCGCAAGGTTTTGGATGACGACAGCGTCGACATCATCACGATCGCGACGCCGAATCACTGGCACGCGTTGGCCGCCATCTGGGCGCTGCAAGCCGGCAAAGACGTCTATGTCGAAAAACCGGTCAGCCACAATGTGAGCGAAGGTCGTCGCATCGTCGAAGCCGCGCGCAAATACAACAAGATCTGTCAGGCCGGTACGCAAAGCCGCTCGAACCCAGGCATGATCGACACGATCAATTTTGTGAAAAACGGCGGCATCGGCGAAGTCAAAGTTGCCCGCGGTCTCTGCTACAAGCCGCGCGCTTCGATCGGACCGGTCGGCGATTACAAGGTTCCGGCTTCGGTCGACTACGATCTGTGGTCGGGGCCGGCTCAATTGGGCCCGGTGACCCGCAAGCAGTTCCATTACGATTGGCACTGGCAATGGCCGTATGGGAACGGCGATCTCGGCAATCAAGGCATCCATCAAATGGATATCGCGCGCTGGGGACTCGGCGTTGACGAACTGAGCTCGCAGGTGATCAGCTACGGCGGTCGTTACGGCTACGAAGACGCCGGCACTACGCCCAACACGCAGGTCATCATTCACAACTACGGCGACAGCGCCCTGGTGTTTGAAGTTCGCGGATTGGTCTACGACAAGTCGACGCCAGAGAGCAGCCGGAAGTACAAGGGTTCGAGCGTCGGCGTGATCTTCGAGGGAACCGACGGCTATGTCGTTATTTCCTCGTACAACGGCGGCGCCGCCTTCGATAAGAATGGCAAGAAGTTCAAGGAGTTCAGCGGCGGTGGTGACCAGCACCACTACGACAACTTCATCGAAGGCGTTCGTTCGCGCGACGTTGCCAGCTTGAACGGCGACATCGTAGAGGGCCATCTTTCCAGCGCTCTTTGCCACACGGGGAACATTTCGTACCAATTGGGCGAAAGCGTCTCGGCCGGCGAATGCCTGGAACGTTTGGAAGAGTTGGATACGACCGAAAACGTCAAAGCGACGTTGGGCCGTTACACCGACCACCTGAAAGACAACAAAGTCGATCTGGCGAAGGACAAAGTCAAGCTTGGTCCGAACCTGAAGATGGATCCGAAGAGCGAAACCTTTATCGGGAACGAAGCGGCCAACCACAAGTTGTCGCGCGACTATCGCAAACCGTACGAAGTTCCGGCTGCGGGCAAGGTCTAAGACCACCCCTCCGATTCGTCAAAATCGAAAACGCCGGCACTCGCTTGCCGGCGTTTTTCGTTTTTGAGGGGCTGTTCTACAGCGTGAACTACGCGAAATGTTCGCACTCAATTCATTCAGAGTTCGAATGAAGGACGTAATTTAGAGAGAAAGAGAAAACCCATTATGCCAATTGGATCAGGAAGTCTTCCAATGAACGCTATTTCAACGGAACTGGAAATCATGGCCGGCGAAGATCGTCGCGCATCGTCTGACGCCATTCTCACGACGGCTGCTCGGCAGATGCTGGACGCCAGCGGGCGCACCGAACTGTCGCGCCTGTACTGCGCCGCTTGCGACGGCGAAGTTGTCCTGTGCGGCACCGTCCCGACCGACACGCTGAAACTGTCCGCGGTCCGCCTGGTGTCGCGTCTCACTTCGGTTCGGCGCGTCTCGGATTTCATCGAAGTCGCCCATTAGCAGTCAGACGCTGCTCAACTTTCCGGAGCCCGGCAATCGTCAGTTGACGCAAAACTAGTCGCCTGACGCGATCTCCGTCCGCTTCGCTATAATGGCCGGATGAATGAATCCCCTTCGCCCCGCGTGGATATCCTCTACGAACAGGGCCCCTGCTTTTGTATCGCCAAACCGGCTGGGTTGCTGACTCAGGCTCCCCCGCACATCGATAGTCTGGAGTCGCGTTTCAAAGCGTTTATCCGGCAACGCGACTTGAAGACCGGCAAAGTTTATCTCGGCGTTCCCCATCGGTTGGATCGACCTGTTTCTGGCGTGCTGACGTTTGCTCGGAATGTACGTGCTGCGCGGCGGATCTCGCAGCAATTTGAAACGCGTCTAGTGCGGAAGGTCTACTGGGCGTTTGTCGCCGGTCAGCCCAGTGAAGATCGGGGAGTTTGGGAAGATCCGATCCGCAAAATCCCCGATGTCGCGATGGCCGAGATCGTGCCGCCTTCGGATCCCGGCGCACGCTGGGCGAAACTCAAGTACGAAGTGCTTCGCCGAACCGAGCAGGGCGCCTGGCTCGAGATTGAACTCGACACGGGTCGCTACCATCAAATCCGCGTGCAGTGCGCATCGCGCGGATTTCCGATCTTGGGAGATGTCTCGTATGGCGGCGAGATCCCGTTTGGTCCGCAAAGTGACGACGAACGAGCGCGACATATCGCGTTGCACGCGCGCTATCTTCGTTTGAAGCATCCGATGGTCGACGAGATCGTCGCCGTCACGGCGCCGCTGCCAGAGACCTGGAATGCGATCGCCGGTTGGCATGCCGAGTGGGAAGCCCAACGCGTGATCGAGGATGTTGCCCCTTAGGAATATTTGGCGATCATCTATCTTCGTAGCCCGCTGCGCTTTTTGAAGTTGAGCTATTTGCAATTCGCGAACGATCGAACACGCATAAAGGACGTTAATACGGCCAGAATCAACCGCAAATCGTCACACTAGCCCGCCAGCGCGAGCGAGGGAATAGAGTTGGCGATCCTAACACGGATTGAAGTGGCGAGCCGCTTTCCCTCGCTGGCGCTGGCGGGCTAGTGTTCGATGGATTCGAAATAGCGCAACTGCAAAAAGCGCAGCGGGCTACGAAGAGGAATCGGCGCTAGCGGTTTCCAATAACAAAACTTCAATACGCGTGATTGAGGATCCGACGTCATGAGCGACGCGTCTGTTTGCTATCGAGCGAAATGGCTCGTTCCCGTCGATCAACCGCCGATCGAAGGGGGACTTCTGACGGTCGCAGCCGGGAAGATTGTCGCGGTTGGCGAAAATCTCTCGGGACAGCCGCCGATCGATTGCGGCGATGTAGCGCTGGCGCCGGGGCTTGTGAACGCGCATACGCATCTGGAATTCAGCAACATTGCGCAGCCGCTTGGCGAACCAGGCATGTCGTTTCCCGTCTGGATTCAACAAGTAGTTAGCCAGCGGCGTGCGGCTGGCGAGTTGTTGGAATCGCAAAAAACTGCGGCGATTTCTGCTGGTATCGAAGAATCGCAAGAGCAGGGGATCGCGGCGCTCGGCGAGATTACGACGATTCCCTATTCGCTTGCCATGTATGCGGCCGAAGCCGGCGTCGTTTCGCTCTTAGAACTGATCGGCCTGGCGCCGGAGCGCTGTGAAGAGTTGATAGCGGCGGCGAAGTTTCATTTGCAGAGCGCTGCGGCCAATGACAAACGAGCGGGACTCAGTCCGCACGCTCCTTATTCCGTTCATCGTGATGTGGTCTCGGCGGCGGCGCAATTGTCGGCCGAGTCGAAAATACCGCTGGCGATGCATCTGGCCGAATCTCGGGAAGAGCTAGAACTTCTCGATCGCCAGACCGGGCCGTTTCGTGAAATGCTAGAGAATTTTGGCGTCTGGCGCGACGACGCGTTTTCGGCGGGAACGCGGCCGCTCGACTATCTCCGTCGCTTGTCGCCAGCGCATCATGCGCTCGTAATCCACGGCAACTATCTGGATGACGAAGAACTGCGATATATCGCCGAGCGTCCGGAGTCGCTGACCTTGGTCTATTGCCCACGCACGCATCAATACTTTGGGCATGCGCGTCACCCGTTGTCGAAGCTCCACCCAACAGGGGCAGCTCTGGCGATTGGGACCGATTCACGGGCTTCCAATCCCGATCTGGCGCTCTGGCGCGATGTGCGCCTTGCGGCACAGATTTTTCCAGAAATTCCCGCCAGCGACTTACTGCGGATGGTGACGTTAACGCCGGCGATTGCGCTGGGAATCGAATCCACCTACGGCTCGCTGAGCGTGGGGAAAGCGGCGAAGTTCGCGATGTTTCCGCTTCCTGCGAACGTACCGCTGAGTCAGTTGCCTGCAGCGATGTTGGCCGTAGAGCCGCAAGCGCGTTGAAAAAATGGCGAGCCGAAAAAGGAGAAGGAGTCCGCCGAAAAAGGGGGTCAGGTCCCAATTTTGCAGCAAAATTGGGACCTGACCCCCTTTTTCGGCTCGCCATTTTTTCGGCCGCTCGATTCGCGGCTACTGAATTGTCACTTTTCCGCTGCCGTCGATCACTTCGCCGATGTCGAACGCTTCCAAGCCGCAGTCGGCGACAATGCTCTTCACGCTGTTGGCGTAGTACGAACTGACGATCAGGGTCAGGCCGATTCCCATGTTGAAGACGCGTGCCATTTCGGCCTCTTCGATTTCGCCCAGCTTTTGCAGCCAGGGGAAGACCGCAGGGCGGTTCCAAGATTGCCCGTCGATTTGCACGTCGACGTTCTTGGGAAGGATGCGTTCGATATTCTCGGCCAAGCCGCCGCCGGTGATATGTGCGACGCCGTGGACGACGTTTTTCACTTTGTAGTGGTTCAGCACTTTGCGAACCGGAGCGACGTAAATTTTGGTTGGTCGCAGCAGCGCTTGCCCGACTGTTTCGCCCAATTCGTCGATGTGCTGATCGACGGTGAGTTGGGCCAGTTCAAAGACCACTTTGCGGACCAGGCTGAACCCATTGGAGTGGATTCCGCTTGAGCTGAGCCCGATCACTTTGTCGCCGGGGGCGATCGCCGAACCGTCGATTAAATGCGCACGTTCGGCGACGCCGACGCAAAAGCCGGCCATATCATAATCCCCCACCTGATAGATGTCGGGCATGATCGCGGTTTCGCCGCCGACCAAGGCGCAGTCCCCCTGAAGGCAGCCGTCGGTAATTCCTTCGACCAGATCTTCGAGCAGATCGGGGTCATCTTTCCCCATCGCGATGTAGTCGAGAAAAAAGAGGGGTTCGGCGCCGCAGCAGATCGCGTCATTGACGCACATCGCGACTAGATCGACGCCAACCGTCTTGTGAATTCCTGTTTTTTCCGCGATTTTCAATTTCGTACCGACGCCGTCGGTGCACGAAATAAGGACGGGATTCTCGTACTTGCGGGCAAATAAAGAATTATCAAAGTCGAGCTTAAACAGCCCCGCGAATCCACCGTCGAGCTTCATCACTCGCGGGCTGTGGGTTCGGCGGACGAGCCGCGGAAGTCGCGACATCGACTCGGCGTAGATATCAAGATCGACGCCGGCGTCTTTGTAAGTTGCTTTGGCCATTGACTTTATTCGTGCAAGCTGCGGAAGAAAGAGGCTATTTTCCCGCTGCTGGTCCAGATTGTCAACGAGCCGAGCAAGTTAATGAGGAATCTGACTAGACCACGTTTTTTGAGCTAATTCCCACGAAATACCGCATCTAGCCTCGTGGATTGTTCCCGATGGCGCAATCGTTGCTATGATCCGTGTGGAAGGGATTGCGCGGGATGTGCGAATCGCTTGCTCCTAGGGCGACGTCATTGATTGTCATAGGCGGCAAGGTTTTCGTAGTGCTTCACCGTTGACCCTAAGCTATTGTTTCGCCAGATGATGCAACAAGCGACTAGATCCCAAAAAACAAAATAGCGAGGGGTGATTTCCACGACACGACTTCAAGTCGGGTGTTAGCTTTTAATCGCTGATGCGAGGAAGCCCGTCTGACGAAGGAGCAATGTCGTCACCTATGCTTATGGTTTATCCCCACCCAGAGTTACAGTTTACTCATATCCTTCCGTACGGCGCCGTGCTGCACGAGCGAGGCGTTCAGTTTGTCGTCTTCAGTCGCAACGCGACGGCGATGCGACTGCTGATGTACAAATCGGTGGACGATACCGAGCCGTCGGAAATTATCGATTTCGATCGAGACACCGACCGTTGGGGCGACATCTGGAGCATCTTTGTTCCAGGCGTCAGCGCCGGCCAACTGTATCACTTCCAAGCCGAAGGTCCGTACGATCCAAGCCGCGGAATGCTGTTTGACGGTCGAGCGCGCTTGATCGATCCGTACGCCAAAGCTTTGGCCGGAACGTTTCAGCCGGCTCTCGACGGCATTGTGCGACCGCCTAAATGCGTCGTGGTCGATGACCAGTTTAACTGGGAAGGAGATCGCCATCTCCGCCGTGATTTGTCGGAATCGATTATCTACGAGATGCACGTCAAAGGCTTTACGGCCAGCGATACGTCTGGAGTCAAAAATCCAGGCACCTACGCCGGCGTGGTCGAGAAGATTCCGTATCTGAAATCGCTTGGCGTGACCGCGGTCGAACTGATGCCGGTCCATGAATTTCCGATCATGGACATGATGACCGGTGAAAAGCCGACCCGTAACAACTACTGGGGCTACGACTCGATGGCGTTCTTTGCGCCGCATCGAGGTTACGCCGCCAGCAAAGAACCAGGCGGCCAGGTTCGCGAATTCAAAGAGATGGTCAAGGCGCTGCATCAGGCAGGGATCGAGGTCATTCTCGACGTCGTCTACAACCATACTTGCGAAGGGAACGAGATGGGGCCGATCCTCGGCTTCAAAGGGCTCGAGAACCAGGTCTACTACATGATGGCCAACGGCGGCAGCCATTATAAAAACTATTCTGGCTGCGGGAACACGGTCAACGGCAACCATCCGATCGTCCGCGAGATGATCTTCCATAGTCTGCGACATTGGGTTCACAACTACCATATCGATGGTTTCCGCTTCGATCTGGCGTCGATTTTAAGCCGCGATCGCAACGGCAACCTGGTGCCGAATCCGCCGCTGGTCGAAGCGATCGCCGAAGACCCGTTGTTGGCCGACACCAAGATCATCGCCGAAGCTTGGGACGCCGCCGGCGCCTACCAGGTCGGTTCATTCGCCAACATGCGTTGGGCCGAATGGAACGGGCGGTATCGTGACGACCTCCGTTCGTTCTGGCGCGGCGATCCCGGCAAACTTGGCGCCTTGGCGACGCGTTTGGCGGGTTCCAGCGACCTGTATCAACCGGGCGGACGTCAGCCGTACCACAGTATTAACTTCATCACGTCGCACGACGGCTTTCCGATGAACGACATGGTGTCGTACAACGATAAGCACAACGAAGCTAACGGCGAAAACAATCGCGATGGCGACAACCACAACATCAGCTACAACTATGGCGTGGAAGGCCCGACGCGTCGTCGCAGCATCGAGAAAACGCGTCAGCGGCAAATCAAGAACATGATGACCACCCTGCTGCTGTCGCAGGGAGTGCCGATGATCTTGATGGGAGACGAATGTCGTCGAACGCAGGGGGGCAACAACAACGCCTACTGCCAAGACAACGAAATCTCCTACATGAACTGGAAGCTGGTCGAGAAGAACGCCGACCTGCGACGGTTTGTTAAAGCGTTGGTTGCGTTCCGACGCGATCAGCCGACCGTGCGGCAGAAACACTTCCTCAGCGGAAAGCCGACCGGACGTCGCGGGTTGTTTGACGTCAACTGGTATAGCGCGCTCGGAACGGCGGTCACCTGGGACGCGGCCGAAGGGACGCTGACTTGCGTCTTGGCGGCTCCCGAGCCGTTCAACGATCCGCATGGCGTCGGCCGTGACGTGCTGTTGATCATGAACGCCAGTGCGGCGCCGGCGCAGTTTATTCTGCCGCCGGTCGCCAAAGCGACCAGCTGGCGAATGTTTGTCGACACCGCCGCCGAACCGCCGGCCGACGTTTATCCTGATTTGAACGGCCCGCGTCCCCCTGCTTCCGGCAAGTTTGTCATGCCGGAACGCTCGATGCGAGTTTACGTCGCCGCGCGTTAAAACCGATATTTCGAGAATGATCGACATTTGATGGCCCGCACCGCAAGGTGCGGGCTATTCTTTTGAGTACGCCCCTAGAGCGGTTCCCTTTTAGTCTGTAGCGTTTTTGTTTGATTGCGGCGCTGACCAGCGTTGATCTGCATCGACGAAGCTTCGGCTTCGCCTGCTTCGGTTACCTTGGTCAGCTTGTTTCGCACTACGGCAGACGCTTCGCCTTCAGGGAAAACGCAGTTGTCGTGGGTCCATCGCTCCAAAATATCCCCGTAAAATTCCGTGGTACGCTGGAAAATTGTTCTCGTTTGCCAGACGCTCTTCGTCGCGTTATTCGCTCTCTGCGCTCCTTGGGTTTTGTACGCTATCGGCCCGGATGGAACCGCGTACGTTCAGCAAGCCGACTTTTTTGCGCGCGGCGATCTGTGGCAGGCCGCTTCGGGATACTGGAGCCCGCTGCTGTCGATCCTCTCAGCGCCGATGATTGCCGCCGGCCTCGATCCTGTCGTCGGATTTCGAATCGCGCAGGGGATCGTGGGTGTGAGCTATGTCGCCGCGGCCATTGGGGCGACCACCCATATATTTGAATTAAAGACTCGCGGGCAGTGGGTCGTTGGCCTGATCGCCACGCTGACTTGCGTTGCTTGGAGTTGTGCATTAACGACACCGGACGTCGCGATCGCATTGTTTTTGTTGCTCTATTTTCCGCTGTCCGCTTCGAACCGCCTACTGACCGACTGGCGGTATGCCGCCGCGGCCGGAGCATTGGGCGCGGTTGCGTTTCTCGCCAAAGCGTATGCGTTTCCCTTCTTTCTGGCGCACTTCACCTTTTGCGTTGCGATCCGATACTTCACCGATCGCAAAGAGACCGCTTTCTGGAAAGCGTGCGCTGGTTGGGGAGTTGGCGTTCTGGTCTTTGCGATTGTCGCGGGGCCGTGGATCGGAATTTTATCAAGCAAATACGGCCGGTTTACTTTTTCCAACTCGGGGGCGTTCAATCACTACCAGGTTGGCATCGAAGACTTTGATTGGCACGTGCTGTACAAGTTGCAATCGCCGGTCGAGGGACGCATCAACGTCTGGGAAACGCCGGAGAAGCTCGAGTTTGAAGATTGGTCTCCGATCTCGTCCACCGAAAACGTGATGCGCCAATTGCGGCATTTCAAAAGCAATGCTCGGAAGATTGTCGAAGGATTTTGGGTCTTTGACGTCTTCGGGCTGTTTCCGGCGGCGCTCTTCCTGGTCTGGTTGTCTGCCCTGGTTCACGGACCGGTCCGCGCTCGTTTTCTGGTCGTCTGGATGATCCTCACGTGCGGCATCTATGCCGGCGGATTTATGCCGGTCGCGTTCGAGATTCGCTATATGTGGCCTGTGCTCATGCCGCTGTGCATCGCGCAGTTGTGGGCGTTTTGCGAGCAACTGATCGCCGTCAATCCGCAGTCTGACCAGCAACCATCCCCCTGGCGACGCTTTGTGCCGCTGGGCTTTGCGATCTATCTGGTTTGCAGTTGCTCGCTGCGGCCTTCTTTTTATCTGCTGCGAGACGCAATCAGTGAACGAGCTTCGGGACGTGTTCAGCATCGCTTGGGTAATCAACTGCAAGCCGAACAGATCCAAGGACCAATCGCGATGATTGGTGATCGCTGGCAAGACGGGCTCTTGGTTTCGTACTATGCCAAGCAGCCCTATTTAGGCAAGACGTTTGCAGCCGATTGGACCGCAGCGCAGCAGGATTTTGAGGACTTCGGCGTGCAGACCTTGATCGTCGATTCGCGTGAACCGCTCTCCGACGAAATGCCAAACCACAGCGAGTGGCGATTGGTCGCTACGACGCCGGTTCTCGATTACGAACTGCGAACCTATCGCAAAACACAGGACCAATAGCGGCTATTTCTTCAGCTCGTCAGGGCGCAGGATCTTGATCGCCAGTTCTTCCAACTGTTTGCGATCGACATTGCCGGGCGCATCGGTCATCAGGTCGGCGGCCCGCTGCGTCTTCGGGAAAGCGATACAGTCGCGGATGTTATCTAAGCCGCCGAACAGCATCACCCAGCGATCGATCCCCAGCGCGATGCCGCCGTGCGGCGGAGCGCCATATTGCAACGCGTCGAGCAAAAATCCGAAGCGTTCTTTGGCGTCTTCCGGCGTCATCCCCAACAGGCCAAAGACCTGTTGCTGCACTTTGTTGTCGTGGATCCGCATGGTGCCGCCGCCGGCTTCGCTGCCGTTGATCACCAGGTCGTAGGCGACCGCGCGGCATTGGCCGGGATCGCTCGCCAGGTGCTCTAAGTCTTGCGGACGCGGCGCGGTGAAGGGGTGATGCATCGCGACCCAGCGATCTTCTTCTTCGTCATGGTCGAACATCGGGAACTCGACGATCCACGAGAAGTGCATCTGCTTCGGATCGTACAATTTCAGCTCGGCGGCCAAGCGTTTCCGCAGTGCGTACAGCGCCTTGCAGGTGACGCTGAACTTGTCAGCAACAATCAAGATCAAGTCGCCGGGCTCCGCGTCGAAGCGCTCTTTGAACTTGGCCAGCAGCTCTTCGGTAAAGTTTTTGGCGATCGGCGAGGCCAATTTGCCGTCCGCTTCGCACTTGAACCAAGCGAGCCCCTTGGCGCCAAAGTCGTTCGAGACGAACTCGGTCAATTCGTCGATCAAGCGGCGCGAGTACTTGTCGGCGGCGCCTTTGGCGTTGATGCCGCGGACGCGGTTACCAGCTTCGGCGACCGCTTTGAAGACGCGGAATTCGGCCTGAGCGGCCAGGTCGGTCGCGTCGACCAGTTCCATGCCAAACCGCAAGTCGGGCGCGTCGTGACCAAAACGCTCCATCGCTTCGTCATAGGTCATTTGCGGCAGCGGCAATTGAATGTCGAGCCCTTTCAGTTCTTTGGCGGTCCGTTGGACCAGGCCGTCGATGATGCCGATTACGTCGTCTTTGTCGACAAACGCCATTTCGACGTCCAACTGGGTGAACTCCGGCTGACGGTCGGCTCGCAGGTCTTCGTCTCGGAAACAGCGTGCGACCTGTACGTAGCGATCGTAGCCGGCCATCATCAAGATTTGCTTGTACAGCTGCGGCGACTGCGGCAGCGCGTAGAAGTGACCATGATGGACGCGACTGGGCACCAAATAGTCGCGAGCGCCTTCCGGCGTGCTGCGTCCCAGGATCGGCGTTTCGACGTCGATGAATTGTTGTTCTTCAAAATAATCGCGCATCATTTTGATGATGCGACTGCGCAGGAGCAGCGTTTCTTGCATCGCCGGACGACGCAGATCGAGATAGCGATGTTTCAGACGCAGGTCTTCGCCCGGCATATCTTGCTGCGTTGGCAAAAACGGGGGCGTCTTGCACTTGTTCAGGATTTCCAGCTCGACGCAGCGGATTTCGATTTCCCCGGTGATCAACTTGGGATTGACCGTTCCTTCAGGACGCGCGCTGACCTTGCCGCGAACTTGGATCACGTCTTCGTTGCGCAGGCCGCGAGCCGCTTCTTGCACGGCGGCGCCGCTTTCCGGACTAAAGACGACCTGCGTCTTGCCATAGCGATCGCGCAAGTCGATGAAGAGGCCGCCGCCATGGTCGCGATAGCTGTCGACCCAGCCGCACAAAGTAACTTCAAGGTCGATTTGAGCGGCGCGAAGTTCGCCGCAGGTATGCGTTCGTAACACAGGGGATTCCCGAATTTGGGCTGCCGGTAGGGGGGAAATCACGTATTCTAGACGGACGCGGCCAATGCGCAAAGGTTCCCCCGCGCCAGCGATGGCCCCAGTTGCCGCTCGGCAACGGTTAAGTTTCGCGGAAACGGCCGATTGGTCGATTGGGGCGGACTCGGTTCGTCGTCTTCTCAGCCGCCCTGAAGCGCGGTATACCGGGCCAATGACCGATATTTTGCACATCCCCGAAGTCGCCGGGCTCAACGTCAAGCGCCAAGTCGTCCGCATTCCCCCCGAGATGGACGTCCCGCTATCACCGCGGGTTCGGCAATTAATTGACTCGCCCGAGTTCCGCCGTTTGCAGCAAATCAGCCAATTGGGGCTCGTCTCGCTGGTGTACCCGGCGGCCAACCATACCCGGTTCGAGCATTCGCTGGGGGTTTACCGGACGGCGCTCCTCTATTTGCAGCAACTTGCGCATGACGAGCGTTTCGCCGAAATCATCACCGCCGCCGACGCCGAACTGCTGATCGTCGCGGCGCTGCTGCATGATCTGGGCCATTGGCCCTTTTGCCACCCGATCGAAGACTTGCGCCTAGCGAACGTGCCGCAGCACGAGATGTTCGCCAACAGCTTTTTGTTGGAAGGAGAGATCGCCGATTGCTTGCGGGACGATTGGGGGATCAATCCGCGCGATGTGGTGGCGCTGCTTTCCGAAAAGCCCCGCAACAAAAAAATGCAGGTGTTGCAAAGTTTGCTCTCGGGGCCGATCGATGTCGACAAGATGGATTATCTGCGGCGCGATAGTTTGCACGCTGGCGTTCCGTACGGAATGAACTTTGACCAACAACGGTTGATCGGCAGTCTTTGTTTGAATGAAGCCGGCACAGGGCTCGCGCTGACCAACAAAGGACGGACCGCCGCCGAGATGATGGTCTTCGCCCGCTACGTCATGTTCAGCGAAGTCTACTGGCATCACGCCGTCCGATCGAGCACGGCGATGTTCCAGCGGGCCTTCTACATGCTGCACGATCAGCTTGATCTCGATTCACTCTTCCGTCAGGTCGAGCAACCGATGATCGCATCGATGCGCGGCGCCGCCGGCAATGGACCTGCACGCGACCTGCTGTATGGTTTGTTCGGCCCGACGCGGCGCGTTTACAAGCGGCTGCTTGAATATAGCTTTGTCGAAAACCCCGATTTTTATGATCTGATCGCGCGTCGTCCTTACGCTTGGTTAGAACGCTTGTCGGCTGAATTCGCCAACCGCCTCAGCACCACCATGACCCGCCGCATCGCGCCGCACGAGATCTTGATCGACGCACCGCCGATCAAATTAGAAGTGCAGTTCAACATCGAGATTTTCTCTCCCAAAGAAAGCAAATACCGCATGCTGGGGCAGGTCTCCCCCATGGTAGAAACTTTGGCCAAACGTCAGTTCGACGACTACGTCAAAAAAGTCCGCGTCTTCGCCCACCCCGCGATCATCGATGATCTACGGAAGATCGACAGGATTGAAGATCTATTGTCGGATGCGATCGAAGCGATCGACTAACAAGAAGCTCCCAACACTAGCCCGTTGCGCGAGCCGAAGGAATGCGGCTGCAAGAAAAGCGGTAAGCGGGCGAAGCTTTGTCGGCATGCGAATCTTAGGCCCGAAGCGGCCGTTCTAACCTAGCCCTGGCTAGACGTCGATACCAAGAATTTGCACCGAATTGATTGCTGCGGTGAGAATTGGGAACTTTCGGGTGAGATGGATTCAAACCACCCTAAATTGCTAGTTTCTTGTTGCATTAAAACGCTTGTTCTTTTACGATTAAAAACTCCATTGAAGTAACTACTACACCTCCCAATTCCTACCGTTTCCGCACTTTTTTCTGCAGCTTCTCTTTGGTTGATACGATCGGGAAAAGCGTCATTCTTATTTTCATTTTTTAGGATCACAGCGATATGGCTCGAACACGCCCCGGATTCACTCTTGTGGAACTACTCGTAGTGATCGCCATTATTGGCGTATTGATCGCCCTTTTGTTGCCAGCGGTGCAACAAGCACGCGAAGCGGCTCGGCGAACCTCCTGCACCAACCAGATGAAGCAACTTGGTTTAGCTTTGCATAACTACCACGACACGCATGGCGCATTTCCTTACGGTTCGTGGGGAGCTGCTTCGTATATGAGCTGGCACGTTTCGATCCTTCCATTTCTGGAGCAAAAGTCGCTGTACGATCAGTTTGATGTTACGAAGGCTTATAATGTGAGCCCCAATGACGTGCTTCGCGAAATTCGTGTGGATGCCTACATGTGCCCGAGCTCTACGCAGGAAAAGTCGCAAGCAGAAACAGAATTTTACACCATGCATTACTACGGCGTGATGGGACCAGTCGGAACCATTCCCGGGACATCCAGCGTCGACTACCCGCACAATGCAGGCTCAGGCAGCTATGGTGGTTTTGCAAAGTCGGGGATGTGGTATCACGGCGAAGTTCGTCGGTTCCGGGATGTGGTTGATGGGCTCAGCAACACCGCTTTTGTCGCTGAAAAGTCGTGGGTGTTCGCCAATGGAAGTGACGCCAAATATCGTGAGTGGACTCGCGGCGGTCGAAAAAACGAATTTATGATCCCCTGTAAAAATGTCGAGTTTCCGATCAATTCCGATGTTGTGAGTCGCTTCAATAGCATCAGTTACGGGAGTAATCATCCAGGCGGTTGCATGTCGATGCAGGGAGACGGTTCCGTTCAATTTCTTTCTGAGACGATCGATTTTGATCACTATCTTTCGATGGCCAGCATGAATGGTGGAGAAGTTTTTTCGCTCAACAACTAATCTCTTGTTGACACGATAGAAATCACCAATCAACTTCACCCATTGAGAGCAGGATATGTCTCGTCTCGATCAACTGGCGTTCTCACTAATTCTGATTACCGCAGCCGCTTCGAGCGGCTGCTTTTCGACTAGCGCAGATGGGTTTCCCATTGCTGGCATGGTGACGTATCGAGGTCAGCCGGTGCCGAGAGGCACCCTGCTATTGCGCCCCACTTCGGAGAATAGCAACTCTGGAATAGCCGTAACTTTCGATATCGTCGATGGTCGATTCGGGACAGAACTCCAACCCGATCGATTGCACCAAGGGGGCGCCTATAATGTGCGAATTTACGGCTATGATGGAACAGGCGATCCAAATTCCGAAATCCCGTTAGGCCAAAGCCTGTTTAGCCACTATACGACCACCATCGATCTTCCCGAGGGGGAAGCCTTGGGGTTGGAGATTGAGGTCAAGAAATAGGTCGTACTCAGCACTCCCAACACTAGCCCGCCAGCGAGGGAATGCGCCCGCAAGGAAAGCGGAAGGCCCGGCGCAAAACTCTGAGCTTCGGAGGGGGCGTTCTAGCCTAGATCGCTTTTCAGCAAGCTGAACAAAGAGTCCCCTGTCGTCTAGCTTCTCCCCCCAAAATCAGCCGCACGACGTTAGCCGCGGTTTCTGACAGGAACTCTTTGTCGACGGAAAATTGGAGACAAAAACCGCGGCTAACGCCGTGCGGCTAACGCCGTGCGGCTGATGTCGATACGTGCCGCGCAGCACCGTCTTCACTTTCAATCGTGGGAAAATCAAAATGGGTCAGCTAGCAGGAAACCGCTCTAGCCCAGGGCTCCGTCGCTATGCGACGAGCGCCCTGGGCTCGTTTAGGACGGACTCTTCGGGCCTAAGTCAGCTAGGTCCTGTCCACTCTGTTGGGCAAATGACGAATGTTGAATCAAGCACGAAACACGAATGATCGTAAGGTATTCGTGTTTCAAAAAAGGGGGTTGGTTGTTTTAGATAGAGGCCGCATTCCCTCGGCTTGCGCACTCGGGCTACGATGAGCGGAATGCCCCGGCGGGGGCTCTACGCTTGTTCGCGGGCGGCGGATTCTTTCGCCGAGTTGCGCGTTGCGGCGCCAGAATCCGAGGGTTGCCGCGTCAGCGCTTTTTGCAGGCGTTCTTCGTCCGAGAATGTCGCCGGCAACGTGGCGAAATAATAGATCAGCAGGACAAACGCGACGGCGCAAGTCCCGACCAAGACCGGCTGGTACGGAAATGCTTGATCGACGATCGCCGCGAGATCCAGCTCCGACTCGGCCGGAGTCGGTTTGAAGATGTAGGCCAACCAGTCTGAATCTTGGATTCCTTCGGCGCGCAGCGCCGTCAAGCCGATCGCCAGGCTGTTGTGGGTGACGTGATACGCCATGCAAGCGTAGAGACTACGCGACTGCACCGCGAGATAACCGACCAGAATGCCGACCACCGTCGCTGTGATCGACTGCTGCAGCATGCCGTGCGTCGCCCCAAAGAAGAGGGCTGTGATCACGATCGCGCCCCATTTGTGACCCATGTGCCGCAGGCCTGAGAGGATGAAGCCGCGGAACGCGAACTCTTCGCAGATCGCGGGAAGGGCCGCCATCAACAGGATCACGACCACAAAGGGCAAGCCTTCCAGCGCCGGGCCCAATAGTTCTTCTAATTGCTGGGTCGTTTGGGCGTCGACCGGAAATTGATTGCGGACCCACGACCCGAGCATGATCGAGAAAGGATGGACGGCCAGCGCCAACAAGATCGCCGCGGGGACCGTCATGACGTAGGGAATTTTGAGGAGAAACGTTTCGCGCCAGCTGCGAGCCAACAGCGCGGCTGCAAGCAGGACCGGCAGCAGGATGGTCAAAAATTGGATCGACAAAATGTAAGCGACGAAGCCGCCGCCTGTGGTTGGTAACGTGAAGAGAGGACCGGCGAAATAGCGGATCATCAAGATCAGCAGACCGATCATGATCGCGGCGCCGGCCTTCGGTGTGGCGAGTCGATCCCGGTAGAGATGAATCGCCCAGGCTTTCACATCAAAGCGTTCGCTTTCGCTGAATAGCACCGATTCGTTGTTGAACTGATCAATCGCCCATTTGATCGAGAGCCAGATGCAGACCGTCGTCACCAGGACGACGCCGGGAGCATAGATCAACGCGTCATGGTAGTTCCCTTCCATCAACGTTTTCATCAGCAGTAAGACGCCGGTCACCGGAATTAAGCTGTTCGCCAAACCGATTTCGACGGAAGGGAGGATCGGCAAAATCACCAGCGGCAGATTGACCATCAACAGCGGCAACAGATAATACTGGCCTTCTTTGCTGCTGCGAGCCAGCGCCGCGACCGCCAAAGCGAGCGCACTGAACAACGCGGCCATTGGAATCAAAGCCAACAGCAACCAGCCGACCGACCAGACCGGCGGCGGTCCAAAATTCAAGCGGCTGGCGGCGCCGGCCGCCGAGAGTTGTCCCATCACCAAAGTCGCCGTCAGTCCCATGCTGGCGAGATTTAATAAAGAGGTCGCGATGCTAAACGTCATGATCGCCAGCAGTTTGCCGCCGACGATTTCGGATCGCAGCGCCGGGCTCGAGAGCAACGTTTCGAGCGTGCCGCGTTCTTTTTCGCCGGCGCACAAGTCAATCGCCGGATAGAAGGCGCCGGTCAGCGCCCAGACGACGACGATAAACGGAAAAATTTTGGACCAGATAAACGTGCGACGTTCCGGATCTTCGGAGAGATCGATTTCGGCGACGGTAAATGGATTGGTCACTTCGGGCGGAACATCATGCGCCGCCAGGTTGCGCTCGATCACTTTGTCGCGCCAGCGCGTCAAAATTGTCGAAAAGCGCTGATGGGCGACGATCGATTTTTCTCGCGCCGAATTGACAAAGATTTGCGGCTGAGGAAACTCGGTCGGAGCGTCGCTTGAGTTGGATGAGTCGTCGCCGTTGACGTGATCCCGAAACTGCTCAACCCGCTCGGCGAAACCAGGCGGAAAGTAAATGAGCGCGTCAAACTGGCCGGCGGCGATCGCGTCTTGCGCCGTTTGGCGAATGATTTCGGGATCGATCGTCGCTTCGAGAATTTCGATCTCGAACATCTCGGGCGACCAATCTTTCAGCATGAGGTCGCTGGAGAAGTTCTCCCCATCCAACAGCGGCGGCGAATCGGGCAACTCGGCGGCGCCGACAATTTGCAGCCGCGCCGGGTTCTGCTGCCGAAACTGCATTACCTGCATCACGAGCAGACCCATCAGCGGGTAGAGCAGGACCGGCAAGATGACGATCGAAAAAAGCGTGCGGCGATCGCGCATTTGATCGCGCAATTCGCGGAACAGGATCAGCTTGATGTTGTACCAACTCATGCGTTTTAGCTTTGTTCGGCTCCGGCATGGTCGGCCATGTCTTCAGGTTCGCCGATCAAGTGAAAGAAGATTTCTTCCAGATCGGGCTGGGAGTAGCGATCGCGTAGTTCGGCTTGCGTTCCCTCGGCGAGGATTTTCCCTTTATGCATGATCGCAACCTGATCGCACAGCTTTTCGACTTCGCGCATGATGTGCGACGAAAAGATGATGCATTTCCCTTGCTCGCGCAGCTCGGCGATGATTTGCAGCAAGGCGCGACCGACAAAGACGTCGAGGCCAAGCGTCGGTTCATCAAAGACCAGGACCGGGGGATCGTGGACAATCGCGCGGGCGATCGACACTTTTTGTTTCATCCCGGTCGACATTTTCGAGCCGAGAACGTCGCGCATTTCTTCCATGCGAAGTCGTTGAAAGATCATCCGCATCCGATCTTGCAGCAGGCCTTCTTCCAACCCGTACAAGCGGCCAAAATATTCGACGGTTTCCCAAGCGGTCATCCGCTCGTAGACGGCCGTATTGGTCGATACGAAGCCGATCTGGCGGCGGACCATCGCCGGCTCGGTCACCACATCGTAGCCGTTGACTTGAACCGAACCGCTGGTGGGGCGAAGGACCGTGCTTAAGATTCGCAGCACCGTTGTTTTGCCGGCGCCGTTAGGGCCTAACAGACCATAGATCTGACCCGGCATTGCGAACAGGCTGACGCGATCGACCGCGACGAATTGGCCGCGACGGAGATCGTCGTAAGCTTTGACAAGTTCGCGAACGTGAATCATGAACGACCAGACGAAAGGGGAGCGTCTGCGGCTTGCACGTGCGGCGAGCCAAGGAGCGGGCGGTATCCTTTATTGTGCAGTTAATTCTAAATGATGCGAGTGCCCGACTCGGCCTGTCAGTCGCTGGCGAGCGAAGAGAATTCGGCTTTGTCGCCGATCGAGCGGATCATGCGGATTGGCGCGAATGAGCCAAATTAATCGTCGTCGAACTTCAGATCTTGTTCGTTCAAAATACGGAAGTTTTTTCTGGCCAACGTTTCCATCGCCATTTCGATGTTGTCGGTCATCAGCGCGACGGCCGGACGATCGTTGGGCGTGTTCAGCAGGGGATAGGCCTGCACGATGTTCACTTCGGCTTGCAGCAGCGCCGTGCAAACCTGCAACAGCGGCTGGGGCCCGAGCGGCAATTCGATCCCGATCAAATCGCTTTCGATTAGCGCCAGACCGGCGCGTTCCAAGATCTCGCGGCCTTGTTCCGGTTCGCTGAGCAGGAACCGCACGAAGGCGCATTCCGTCGCGTCGTTGATCGACAAAGCGACGATCCGGACGTTCGAGCCTTCGAAACGACGCACAATTTCTAAGAGCTGCCCGACCCGATTTTCGAGAAACACCGTGAATTGCCGCAGCGAAGGGTAATCTCGCCCACGCATCGTTAAATAATCGGTACCAGATTCGCCGTCAGAGCTCATGGACATCCTTTCGTCGACTAATTCACCCCGCCAGTGCGCGGTGAGAGACGCCTTTCGATTTCGCTAACTATAGAATACGCTTAATCTTCGGTCAACTTGTACGTAGCCCAACGGAGTGGTCGTGATCACGAAGTTCGAAATGCATATTCGCGTCCGTTACCAGGAAACGGACGCTCAGGCACGCGTTCATCACGCGAACTATATCACGTATTTTGAGGTCGTTCGGACCGAAATGTTGCGCGAGGCCGGCTTTAGCTATCGCGAGATGGAAGCGTCCGGGCTTTATTTGGTGGTCGCCGAGGCCGAATGCAAATATCGGGCGGCGGCCGTTTTTGACGACCTGCTCTGCATCTCCATCGAAACCGTCAAAGCCAAAGGCGTGCGAATCGAGAATCGCTACGAAGTGCGGCGAGACGACGAGGTGATCGCAACCGGGCGAACGCTATTGGCCTGTGTCGACAAGTCAGGGAAACCGCGGCCGATACCGAAGCGATTGTGTTTGCCGGCTTAAAATTTGACGTTTTGAAGTGGCGCCTTTTTGAACCAAGCGAACACCTGCCAGAGGCGCAAGCCGATGGAATACAGTCGGCGATCCCAACTCGGACTGAAGTGGCCAACCTCATTCCATCGGCTCGCGCCTCTGGCTCGTGTGACGATTTTCGACCCTATTCCGACCGTGTAATACGGTTCTTTATCCCTGGTCTAGCCCTGTTCTATTCTGCTCTTCGACCCAATCGCACCACTTCAAAATGCGCCAAGTGAGGAAATGCGGCTGGGGCTCTGAGCGTAATAGGGGGCATAGAGCGGCAGGTTCTATGCAGCAGCTACAGATTCGTAGGCCGACGAAAAGCATCCTGCAGATATTCTCGATCGCCATCGTTGAGCCAAAACGTAGAGACGAGCACGGCATACTCGTTGTTCTCCATCCCAATCAGGTCAATGTCTCCAAATGCCTCTAAGCCTCTCTCGGTCCCCGTTTGCTGGTTGGTGAACCACAGCTTCATAAACGGATCGAAGGTGACGTAAGGACGCGATGTCAGATTTGCTGCGAACGGTGAAGCAGCATCGACATGAATCGTGAGGCCGCACACAGCTCCCTGTTGGTCTTCGAGCCAGTCATAAAATAAGAGCGTTTTGGCTTCGTCTGCAGAGCAAAAGTAGCGCCGCGTTATGTTAGTAATCTCTGGCAAAGCGATGTTTATTTCGTTTCCCAGGATGATGGCGATTGTGTCATTCAATGGAGGCAGCATTCCCTCGCTGGCGAGTTGCAGCGACTGTTACTCGGACTTCATCAGCTTGATTTGAATCGCCTGCATGATGCCGGCGGCGACTTCTTGTTTGGGGCCGGAGAGCATCGCGACGACTTCGCCGGCTCGATCGAGGATCTCGACCCGGTTTTCTGCGGCGTTCATCGCTTCGGGACCGTTTAGCACGATCAGGTCGCAGTTCTTCTTCTCTAACTTGACCAGCGCGCGGAACCGAGCGTCTTCGGTTTCTAGCGCAAAGCCGACAACCCACTGAGCCGCCTTCTTTTTGGCGCCCATCGTGGCGACCACGTCGGGCGTTTCAATCAGATGCAGCGTGAGCGGTTGTCCCGTTTTGGCGATCTTGTGACCTTCGACCCGTTCGGGGCGATAGTCGCAAGGCGCCGCGACGCCGATCAGGCCGTCGCAAAGGGGGAACTCGACTTCGCAGGCGGCCAGCATTTCTTCGGTGGTGATCACCGAGATGACGCGAGCGGCGGCTGGATAATCGACCTGAACGGGGCCAGAGATGATGGTGACGTCATGCCCGGCGGCGATTGCGGCGGTTGCCAGAGAAGCGCCCATGCGGCCGCTAGAGCCGTTGGTCATGTAACGAACTGGGTCGATGTATTGCCGCGTTGGACCAGAAGTGATCAGAATGTGGGCCACAATTGCCCTCTCAGGAAAGGGGCGCCAGACGAGTTTGAATAGCGGCCAAAATTTCGTCGGGTTCGGACATGCGACCGGCGCCTTGATCGCGGCAACTGAGCCAGCCAGAGCCGGGGCCGATCATCTCGACGCCGTCGTCGACCAATTGCCGCACGTTGCGCTGTACGGAGGGCTTGGCCCACATTTCCCGATTCATGGCCGGCGCCATCAGCACCGGGCCGGTGAACGCGAGATAGATCGTGCTGAGCAAGTCATCGGCCGCGCCATGAGCGGTTTTGGACAGGAAGTCGGCCGAAGCGGGCGCAATGCAGAGCAGATCGACTGACTTGGCGATTTCGATATGTGCGCCAAGCGGATAATGAGGATCAAATGCGTCGCTGGCAGGCGGCTTGCCTGTCAGCGCGGCGAAGGTCGCCGCGCCGATGAACTTGGAAGCCGCCGCGGTCAGTACGGTTGTTACGTCAATGTCTGACTGCACAAGGCGGCTGACCAGCATCGCCGTTTTGTAGGCGGCGACGCCTCCGGTAACTCCGATCGCGACGCGACGTCGACTCATAGATCGCCGCCGAAGTCGTCAAAGAATTGTCCGCCTTCGCCTTCGCCGGTGATGCGAACTTCGTTCGACATATCGAGATGAATCTTGTCCTGTTTGATCTCTTCGAGAACGATTTCCATCTTGTTCTCGCTGGCGATGGTCACCAACGGACGGCTGCCGGCGTTGAGCGCGACAAGTCGTTTTTGGATCAGGGTCGAAAGCTTAAAGCGACCGCCGACCTTGTTGATGATGTATTCTTCTTTCAGTTCTTCCATCATAGCGCATCGTCTCCCGAATCGTTTTGAATCACGTCCGCCAGTCTTTGAACGGTCTCGTTCACGGCGCCGGCGTCGTTCACAATCTGATACTTGTATTGGTTCATCGCGGCCAGCTCACGTTTGGCGGCGGCCAGGCGACGTTGAATCGTCGCTTCCGGTTCGGTCCCGCGTCCGCGGAGCCGACGTTCCAGTTCTGCGTGCGATCCGGGACTCAGGAAGATGGTCACCGCAGCAGGATACTGCTTCACGATTTCCATCGCTCCGTCGACATCAATCTCTAACAAGACCGAAATCCCTTCCGACAGGCGGTTCTCGACTTCGCTTCGCAGCGTGCCGTACCAGTAACCGTTGCCGAATACTTCAAACGTTTCCAGGAACTCTCCCGCCGCTTGGCGACGTTGAAATTCGTCGGTCGACAGGAAGTGATAGTCTTTGCCGTCAACTTCGCCGGCACGCGGCGGTCGCGTCGTCGCCGAAACGCTCAGCTTCAAACTCGGCTCGGCCAAGGCGAGCAGTTTCCGCACAACGGTCGTCTTTCCAGACCCCGACGGGCCTGAAAGGATCACCAATTTGCCGGTTCGAGAAGAAGGCATATCGTGTCGTCGCGGTAAAGTCGTGTTAGCCGTAACGAAACTCATTCGACGTTCTGTATCTGCTCGCGGATCCGTTCGATGCAAGTTTTCATTTCGACGACGCGGCGTGCGATCTCTGAATCGTTCGCCTTCGAGCCGATCGTGTTGGTCTCACGAAACATCTCTTGCGTCAGAAATTCTAGCTTGCGCCCGGCCGAATCCTCTTTTTCCATGATCGTCGCATATTGATCGAGGTGGCTTTTCAGACGCACGACTTCTTCCGAGATATCGGTTCGGTCGGCGAATACTCCCACTTCGCGAATGACGGAGGCCGGGTCGGCCGTCACGTCAAAATCTTCCAGCAGCTTGTTCAACCGCTCGGTGATGCGAGTCCGATAGTTCTCGACTACCTGCGGAGCCAATTTCTCGACCTCAGCCAACTGCACGGCGATCTCCTGGCAATTGTTCGCCAGGTCGATGCTTGTCGCGCGGCCTTCTTCGCCACGCATTTGCGTGAAGCGCGTGAGCGCTTCGTTCAATACTTTCTCTAGCAACGGCCAATCGGCGTCTACGTCAATCGCCTCGGAATTGCGTTCTTCGATCACGCCAGGCAATTGAAGCAAGCTGTCCCAGTGGGGCGTCTCGGCCAAGCCCAAGTCCGAGCTAACTCCACGCAGCTGTTGCAGATAACTTTTCAGCACCGCGGCGTTCAAACGATAGTCGTCGGCACTGGCTTGACGATGTACGCGGTAGTTGACGTTAATGGTTCCGCGCTTCGCGTGCTTGCGAACGATCGCTTCGATTTGCGGTTCAAAGCAAGCGTAACCCTCGGCGCCGCGGATGTTCAGTTTGAAATATCGGTTGTTCACCGCGCGAACTTCCACGGTCACCGCCAAGCCGTTGAGCTGGGCATGCGATTCGCCAAAGCCTGTCATACTTAGCAGCACGAGCGGGACGCTTTCAAACCGGGACGGCAAGACCGTCGGTGAAGTTCGACGGCCGAAACAGGGGAGAGCCAGCCTACTCGGCGGCTGGCTTTTCTTCCGACTTCGGAGCTTCCGCCGCCGGGGCTTCCGACTTCGGCGCTTCGGCGGCTGGTGCGGCGGGAGTTTCCGTTTTCGGAGCTTCCGTCGCCGGTTGATCCAGATCCGGCGTGGTCGCCGCCGGCGCTGCGGCGTCGTCTGGATTGAAACGCGTCGCGGCGGGAGTTTCGCCTTCGGTCGCCGGAGCGCCCACGGCGCCGGTGATCGGCGGGACAGCTCCCCCCTTTTGCAGTTTCGAGTCGCCGGAGGTTTGCAGCATCGCCAGGGCGACGCTACAGAGCAAGATCCAGACCAGAGTCACGACAGACGTGACCCGGGTGAACGTGTCGCCTGCTTTCGCGCCGAACGCGCTGCCGCCGCCAGCTCCGCCCAAGGCTCCGGTCAAACCGCCGCCCCGTCCGCGCTGAACGAGAACCAGCAGGATCAGGAAGAGCGAGAGGAGGCTCAGCACAATTCCGAATAAGTATTGCATCGATCGATCCGTGAGTAGTTGCGAATTCGGGCGTTAGGTTGCGTTACTTGGCGCCCGCGATGATTCCCAGGAAACTGTCTGCCTTCAACGCGGCTCCGCCGACCAAAGCACCGTCGATGTTCGGCTGCGAGAGCAACTCGGACGCATTGTCGGGCTTCACGCTGCCGCCGTACTGAATGCGGACTTTTTCGGCGACGGCCGAATTGTATCGGGCCTGGATCACCTTGCGAAGATCGGCGTGGACTGCTTCGGCTTGCTCGGGCGTCGCGACTTTGCCGGTGCCGATCGCCCAAACCGGCTCATAGGCCAGCACGACGGTTTCCATTTGCTCAGCCGATACGCCGGCGAGCGAGCCATAGAACTGTTCAGCGACCACATCGGCAGTTTTGCCGGTTTCTCGTTCTTCCAACAGTTCACCGACACAAACAATCGGAACCAATCCGGCCGCCAGGGCTGCGTGGACCTTCTTGTTAATGAGTGAGCTTGATTCGCCAAAGACATGGCGACGTTCGCTATGACCGAGGATCACGTACTGGCAACCGACGTCTTTGAGCATTGCGGCCGAAATTTCGCCGGTAAACGCGCCAGAGGCCGCAAAGTAGATGTTTTGTGCGCCAACGCCGATCGGGCTGTCGCCGACGGCAGCGACGATTGCGTCTAGGTACAAAGCTGGCGGGCAAACCGCGACTTCGACCGAGCAATCAGCCGCGAGGCCTTTGGCGATCCCTTCGACCAGGGCGATCCCTTCCGCCCGGGTGGAGTTCATTTTCCAATTGCCGGCGATAAAAGGTCGTCTCACGGGAGCGGTCCTCTGGATGGCTGGGAGCAGCGAATAATATTGAGTGAATGACAGCCGGGCCGCCAAGAACGAATCGATCAATATATCACGCTGAGCAACCCGCCGTCGAGAGGGAGACCGGCCCGGAAATGAGCCAAATAAAGGGAGACAGCTCCCTTTTTGGCAACAAAAACGAGACCTGACCCGAATGGCACGAGCTTAAAGCCTCCGCCCCAGGATGCGGTAACCGTCGAAAGGTGCTGTCGCAAGATCTTGCGACAGCAGGTGCTCGTCACTGCAACTTAGCGAGATGATTTGAAAAGACGGCGGAGCTTCGCTGAATTGGTGGTGTAACAATCGCCGTTTCAGGAGGCCCCGCCGTGTCTGATCAGTTTAACGCTTCGCCGCAGGAAGTTCAAAGCAAGTTCCGTAACGTTTCGATCTTCGTCAGCGAGTTGCTGCTGCCCAACGGCGTTGTCACCGCGATCTGTCAAGAGATCGGCTTCTCGTTTCGGCAGCGCATCTATTCGCCGATGGTCGTCGTGTGGATGTTCGTCATGCAGACGCTGTCAGCCGATCATAGTTGTCAGCAAGTCGTCACTCGTCTCAACGCCTGGCGAATGGCGCAGGGGCTGCCGCGCTGCAGCGGCGACACCACTTCCTATTGCCAAGCGCGGCGCCGCTTGCCGATTGCATTGTTTCAACGACTGCTCGCTTGGACGGCGCGAAAGTGCGATGAAGCTGGCGTCGGCGATTGGCGGTTCCAGGGACGCGAAGTGGTCATCGTCGACGGCACGACCGTCACGATGGCTGACACCCGCGCGAATCAAACCGCCTATCCGCAAATGAAAAGCCAGAAGCCTGGCTGCGGCTTCCCCTTGACGCGGATCGTGCATCTCTTTTCGTTAGCGACCGGCGCGGCGACGATGTTTGCGATGGGACGTTACGCCGGCAAGGAGACAGGCGAGACGTCACTGTTGCGAACGCTCTTGTCGCAGTTTCACTCGGGAGAAATCGTGCTCGCCGATCGTTACTACGCCAGCTTCTGGCTGCTCGCTTTATCGGAACTGCGCGGGATCGATATCGTGGCTCGCGCGCACCATCTTCGCAAAATCGACTTTCGCCGAGGCTTGCGCCAAGGGGACTGCGATCAGGTCGTGAGCTATTCGAAGCCGCAGCGGCCGACGTGGATGACGCAGCGGGAATATGAAAGCTACCCGTCGTCGATTCTCGTACGTCACTTGCGATATCAAGTCACGCAGCGCGGATTTCGGACGCGTCAAATCACGTTGGCGACGACGCTGCTACAGGCTGACGTTTATCGAGCGGAAGACTTGGCCGATTTGTATCGTCGCCGCTGGCAAGCGGAGTTGCATATCCGGAGCTTGAAAACGCAAATGCAAATGGACCACCTCCGCTGCAAAAGTCCGGCGATGGTTGTGAAGGAACTTCACTGCCACATGATCGGCTACAATCTGGTGCGGGCCGCGATGCTGGCGACGGCGTTGAAATTTCGCCTGCCTCCGTGGCGGCTCAGCTTTACCGGAGCGATGCAAGCGATCGAAGAGTTCGCCGCCGCACTCCGCTGGAACACGAAGCAACAAGAGTCCCAGTGGGAAAACCTCTTGCAAACGATCCGCCAACTGGAAGTCGGCGCTCGCCCTGACCGGAATGAACCACGAGAACTTAAACGGCGGCCGAAAGCGTATAAACTAATGCAAACGCCTCGAAATCGTTACGCAACAGCGGCTTAGAGTTAAGCTCGTGCCATTCAGACCTGACCCCATTTATTTGGCTTGTTGCTAGCAACGTGCCCTTTGTAATAGTAAGGTTGGATGCAGGTCCGATGGGGGGCGAGTGTTGCATCTTGGTCCGTTTTGGGGGCCTAATGAACTCTGCATTCAGATTGGTCTACCCTGTTTTCCTAGTCACACATCCAAAGAAAGAATGACAAACCATGGTCTCGACTCAATTTCGTAGTCAGTTTCAAAAGGTCGGCCGCTGGGTTGTGCTCGGCGTTTCCGTCGTCGCGCTGACCGTTGCGTTTGTAGTGCCGAGCATCTGTGGATTCTCGTCGGATTCGGCGTCGACCGATGTCGCTTGGCGCGGAAGAGTCTATCGCCGCGCCTACTATGGTCCGGTCGTTCGGCCCGTCGTGCCGGTGGTTCCTGTCTATCGAGCGCCGTTGCTGCGCACTTACTATGCGCCGGTTTATGGTCCGGCCTACTACGGCAGTCCTTACGGCGGCGCTGTTGTGTCTCCGTACGGCGGCGTCTATTGGTAATGAGAAGCACAGACGCTTGATGTGATCGCTCCGCGCTCCGCTCCTAGTCGGCGGAGCGTTGGACATGGATGGAATGAGGGATGACGCGGCAATCGGGCCCAGCAGCTGGCACGTGCTTTGCGTTAGTTCCGGTGTCGATTTCAAATAGATCCAACCCAAGCAGGAGGAGAAAAATGAATACGGCTCAATTTCAAACGCAGTTCCAACGGTTGGGACGCTGGATCGTGCTGGGCGCCGCCACGGTCGCATTGACCATCGCATACGCGGGCCCAAGCATCAGCGGATCCGGGACGGCGGCGGCGCCTGCATCGCAGACGCAAGAGGTCGCTTGGCGCGGCGGCGTTTATCGTCGGGCTTACGGACCGGTTTATCGCGGCTATGGCTACAACCGCGGTTATGGTCCTATTTACGGTCCGGGCTATAACACGCGTCCGTTCTATCGTCCCATTTATGGTGGCGGCGCCGTGATCACGCCGTATGCACGCGTTTATTGGTAATCTCAATACGCGCCGCAGACTGTTTTCGCGACACTCCATGTCAAAATCGATGGAGTGTCTATCTTTCCTGTAGCGATAATCTTTCGCTACTGCGTTCCTGTTTAGCTTGCAACTAAGCCCTGCCAGCGATCGCGTCGGATTTCGGCAGATCGGGGGGAGCGGCTCCTGTTGGGACCGTAGGACGCTCATTCCTGGCATGTACTTTGCGACTTAGTTAACCATGGTTTTTAAGTACCCCCATCTAGCTAAGGAGTCGAGAAAATGGGTATCGCTCAAATTCGCAAGCAATTTCAGACCATCGGACGATGGGCGTTTCTTAGTGTGGCCGCGGTCGCACTTACCATCGCTTACGCTGGGCCAAGCTTCAGCAATCCAGGGTCGACGTTAGCGCCGCCGACAGCAGCGACGCAGGAGGTTCAAGACGTCGCCTGGCGCGGTCGCAGAGTCTATCGTCGTGCATACCGAGCGCCTTACTATCGCGGATACCGCGGCTATGGCTACGGTCCACGTTATAACCGTGGATACTACGGTCGACCGTATGGCGGCGCCGTTGTGACGCCGCGCATCGGCGTCTATTGGTAAGAAATTTTTTCCCTTGCGATATGATCGCGCGACTATCCTGTTGAACGCCGCGCGACCGCATCGGATGGGACAACAAAAAAACGGAGAGGGCGCTAGACGCGATCTCGTGCTCTCCCCGTTTATTTTTTTTCTTGCGAGTTCCAAGGTTGGAGTCGCCGCGCGAATCAGAGAGATTCGGCAATCTCAACGAAACGAATCTCTTGACCGAGACAGGAAAAAATCTACGCCCCAAGGGCAGCAAAAAAGGCGCCGAGCAGTGCGCTAATCGACTGGAGTCATTTTGCGGAACGAGCCGAGTACTTCGAAGCGGATCGTTTTCTTTTCGAGCGCCGCGATGGTCCGGCGGATTTTCAACTCGCTCTCGTGCCCTTCCATCTCAACGAAGAAGAGATATTCCTGGTCGCCGCCGGAGACCGGAAACGATTCGATCCAGGTCAGATTGAGCCGGTTGCGTTTGAAGATGTTCATCGCGTCGGCCAACGCGCCCGGCTTATGTTCGGTTTGGAACATCATCGCCGTTTTGTCGTCACCGGTCTTCTTGCCAGACTCGTTGCCGATGACGGCGAAGCGGGTTACATTCCGCGGGTTGTCTTCGATATTCTCGGCGGCGAAGTTCAGGCCATAGTTGACGCCAGCGGCGCGGCTGGCGATTGCGGCGACCCCTGCTTGCTGGGTCGCTAATTGCGCGGCGGCGGCGGTGCTGGTGATCTCACAAACTCGGGCCTGCGGCAGATGCTTCGCTAACCAGTTGCGGCACTGTGAGAGAGCTTGCGGCTTGCTGTAGACTTCGCGAATCGCCGAGCGATCGCATTTAGCGAGCAGGCAATGATGAATCCGTAGTTGGACTTCGCCGCAGATTTTGAGCGGCTGTTTGGCGAACATGTCGAGCGTATCGGTCACCCGACCATCGCTCGAGTTTTCGACCGGGACCAGGCCAAACTGGCAAGTTCCGCGGCTAACTTCCTCGAAGACGGCGGCGATGGTTGCGACCGGCGCCAACTCGGCGCTTTGCCCGAACCGTTCAATCGCCGCTTGATGGCTGTAACTGTACTCGGGGCCGAGAAACGCGACCTTCAAGCGGGCGGCGACGGTTCGGCAGCCGCTGAAGATCTCGCGAAAGATCGACCGGATCTCCTGCGGCGGCAACGCGCCGCGGCTTTTCTGGGCGAGCGATTCGATCCGCTGGTCGTCATCGATCAGACCGTCGACGGTATTTCCGGCCGCTTCCAGTTCGGTCGCCGCCAGGATCAGGTCGGCGCGCTGCTGGATGAGGGCCGCCAGTTCTCGATCAAGCTGGTCCACTTCACGTTTGAGTGCAGTGGGGGTAGGGCGCTTCACGCTCTTTTTCTTCGACATTTCGTCCGTTCTCCGCCGGGGCCGATTCGCCCGAACTGGCGATCGTCAAACGAGTTCGCATCTATCGTAATCGACGGCCTCCCGTCGCGAACCCCCATCTGCCGCGCGAGGGAATTCTGCTGCCAATTTGGCATCAGCCGGAAAAACCGGCATGGCAGGTATGTTGGTAAGTGAAGGTGAAATAGCGACTTAGGTTCGCAGTGCGTGAATTTTTTCCCATTGGCATGTCGCTTGCTTTCTACCATGTCCGTCCGAAAAACAAGACGCAAACCGAGGGGAACCTCGAATCATAAGAGGAGGAATCTAAATTATGGCACAAGGCGAAACGATCATCGGAATTGACCTGGGGACGACCAACTCGGTTGTCGCCATTATGGAAGGTTCCGAAGTCAAAATCATTCCGAACGCCGAAGGCAACCGGCTCACGTCGAGCGTCGTGGCGTTCACCGACAAGGGGGATGTCCTGGTCGGCGAACCGGCTCGTCGCCAGGCGGTGACCAACCCCAAGAAGACGGTCTACTCGATCAAGCGCTTCATGGGTCGTCGTCACAACGAAGTCGACTCGGAAGAGAAGATGATCCCCTACGAGGTCGTAGGCGGAGCCGATGAGTACGTCAAAGTAAAAATTGGCGACGCCGAATATACTCCGCAAGAGATCTCGGCCAAGGTTTTACAAAAACTGAAAGCGGCGGCGGAGTCGTACTTGGGGCACAAGGTCAACAAGGCGGTCATCACCGTGCCGGCTTACTTCAATGACGCCCAACGGCAAGCGACCAAAGACGCTGGTCAGATCGCCGGTTTGGAAGTTGCGCGGATCATCAACGAGCCGACTGCAGCGGCGCTTGCCTATGGACTAGGGAAGCAGAAGAGCGAGAAGATCGCGGTCTTCGACCTCGGCGGCGGTACGTTTGATATTTCGATCCTCGAAGTTTCTCCTCCGGAAGGAGAAGAAGAAGGGGAACGCACCGTTTTTGAAGTCATCAGCACCAACGGCGATACGCACTTGGGGGGCGATGACTTTGACGAAGAGCTGATCCACTATGTCGCTGACGAGTTCAAAAAAGAACACGGCGTCGATCTTCGCAACGACACGATGGCTTTGCAGCGTTTGCAGGAAGCGTGCGAAAAAGCGAAGAAAGAGCTGAGCTCGCAAGCGCAGACCGACATCAATCTGCCGTTTATCACGGCCGACGCGTCGGGGCCGAAGCACTTGCAGATGTCGATCAGCCGCTCGAAGTTTGAAGAACTGACCGACAGCTTGATTCAGCGCTGCCGCGTGCCGGTCGAGAAGGCGTTGGCCGACGCGAATCTGAAGCCGAGCGACATCGACGAAGTCGTGTTGGTCGGTGGTTCGACTCGCATCCCCAAAGTCGCCGAGATGGTCAAAAAGATCTTTGGCAAAGATCCGCACAAAGGGGTGAATCCTGATGAAGTGGTCGCCGCTGGCGCCGCAATTCAAGGCAGCGTGTTGTCCGGCGATCGCAAAGACGTGCTGCTGTTGGACGTGACTCCGCTTTCGCTTGGTATCGAAACGCTGAACGGCGTCTTCACCAAATTGGTCGAACGGAACACCACGATTCCGACCGAAAAGAAGCAAACCTTCTCGACGGCGGAAGACAGTCAATCGGCGGTGACGATTCGCGTGTTCCAAGGGGAACGTCCGATGGCGGAAGACAACCGCTTGCTCGGTCAGTTCAACCTCGATGGAATCCCGCCTGCTCCGCGCGGCATGCCGCAAATTGAAGTGAAGTTTGATCTCGATCAAAACGGCATCTTGAACGTATCGGCCAAAGACGTCGGCACCGGCAAAGAACAGCACGTCAAAATCGAGCAGTCTTCCGGCTTGTCGGAAGCCGAGATTCAGCGGATGCAAAAGGACGCCGAAGAGCACGCCTCCGAAGATAAGCGGAAGCGTGAGCTGGCCGATCTGCGCAACCAAGCCGAATCGATGTGCTTCCAACTAGAGAAGCTGATCAAAGAGAACGGCGAAAAACTTTCCGACAGCGACAAACAGCCGTTGGAGCAATCGATCGAGAAAACCCGAGAAGCGGCCAAAGGCGAAGACGTCGACGCGATCAAGTCGGCGATTAGCGAACTGGAAGCGGCTTCTCACGCGGTTAGCAAAGTGTTGTACGAAGGAGCCGCCGCTGCTGCTGGCGGAGCTGCCGGAGCGGAAGCCCCGGGAGCGGAAGCAGCGAAAGCCTCAGGCGACGACGATGCGATCGACGCTGAGTTTGAAGTGAAGAAAGACTAGCTGCGAGATTATCGAGAACGCTGGGGACGGACAATCGTCCCCAGCGGCTCTCGCTTGCAAGCAGCCGGCTTCGCTTTCTCTCGACGCCGGCGCGACGCCCGCTCTTTGGTTTTTCGGGCACTCTCTTTTTGCGGCGATTTTTGGCCGCAATTCAGGTAAAAAACAACTGCGGCGCTGTGCGCAGATTTTTCCATAGGAGGCGAGGACGATGGCGATTCGATTCGATAAATTCACGCTCAAAGCTCAAGAGGCGGTCCAAAATGCGCAGACGATTTGCATGGACGCCAGCAATCCGCAGTTGACTCCGCTGCATCTGCTCGCCGCTTTACTGCGCGAAGCGGATGGCGTGGTGAAACCCCTTTTCGACAAGATCGGCGCCAACCGTCGCCAGATCACCGAGTTGGTTGACTCGGAGTTGGACCGCTTGCCCAAGGTCTCGGGAGTCGCCGGTCAGCCGGGGCTTTCGACCGACCTGGATCAGGTGTTGCAAGCGGCGCAGCGCGAAGCGGACGTGATGAAGGATGACTTTGTCTCGACCGAGCATTTGATGCTGGCGCTGACACGCGTCAAAAGCGCCGCGCAAGAAATCTTGAAGGTGAACGCCGTCTCGGACAAAGAAGTGCTGGCCGCGCTGCAGTCGGTGCGCGGTAACTCGCGCGTGACCGATCAAAATCCAGAATCGACGTTTCAGGCGTTAGAAAAGTACGGCATCGATCTAGTTGAGCGGGCCAATCAAGGCAAGCTCGATCCGGTGATCGGCCGCGATCAAGAGATTCGCCGCACGATCCAGGTTCTCTCGCGCCGCACCAAAAACAATCCGGTCTTGATCGGGGAGCCCGGCGTGGGAAAGACGGCGATCGCCGAAGGTCTAGCGCTGCGCATCGTGCAGGGAGACGTTCCGCAAAGTTTGAAGAACAAGCGGATTGTCGCACTGGATATGGGCGCGCTGGTCGCCGGCGCCAAATTTCGCGGTGAGTTTGAAGAGCGGTTGAAAGCGGTCTTGAAAGAAGTGCAGGATTCCGACGGCCACGTCGTGTTGTTCATCGACGAGTTGCATACGGTGGTTGGCGCCGGAAAAGCGGAAGGAGGCGCCGATGCGGCGAACCTGTTGAAACCGGCGCTGGCCCGCGGCGAACTCCGTTGTATCGGAGCGACGACGCTGGATGAATTTCGGCAATACATCGAGAAGGACGCCGCGCTCGAACGTCGGTTTCAGCCGGTCTTTGTCGGCGAACCGTCGGTCGAAGATACGATCGCGATTTTGCGAGGGCTGAAGCCTCGCTACGAAGCTCATCACGGGATCAAAATCAAAGATTCGGCGCTCGTCGCAGCGGCGAAGCTCTCGGATCGCTACATCACCGATCGTTTCTTGCCGGACAAAGCGATCGACCTGGTCGACGAAGCTTCGAGCCGCCTGGCGATCGAAATGGAGAGTGTGCCTGGCGAAATCGACGCGGTGCAGCGTCAGCTGACGCAATTGGAATTGGCCGATCGGCAATTGGCGGAAGAAACCGAAGAGTCGGCCGTCGAGCGGCGCGCCGAGATCCAAGCGGAAATGACCGATCTGCGTCGGCAGTTGGCTTCGCTCCGCGAGCAATGGGAGACCGAAAAGCTGGGGCTAGGAGACGTCACCAAAGTTCGACAGGAGTTGGCCCAGCTCGAGCTGCAGTTTTCGCAATTGCATGCGTCAATTCAAGAGAAGCAGGCCATCGGCGCCCCGGTGTCGGAGTCGGACTACCAGCAACTGTTTGAGTTGCAAAAGAAACGGGACGCTTTGACGGCGCGGATGGATGCGGAAGTCGATATCTCGGATGCCGCGAAAGAAGGAAAGAAACCAGAGCGGCGCTTGCTGCGCGAGCAGGTCACCGAGGAAGAGATCGCCGAGGTCGTCAGCCAGTGGACCGGAATTCCGGTCACGCGGATGATCGAATCGGAACGGGCCAAACTGCTCGTGCTGGAAGAACGGCTCCATCAACGGGTCGTCGGCCAGGACGAAGCGGTCGAAGCGGTCGCCAATGCGGTCCGACGCAGTCGCAGCGGAATGCAAGCGACCAATCGACCGATCGGTTCGTTTATTTTTCTGGGACCGACCGGCGTGGGAAAGACCGAGCTTTGTAAGGCGCTCGCCGAGATCTTGTTTGATGACGAGCACGCGATGGTTCGCATTGACATGAGCGAATACATGGAGCGGCACGCCGTCAGTCGTTTGATCGGCGCTCCTCCTGGATACGTGGGTTACGAAGAAGGGGGCAAGCTGACCGAAGCGGTTCGCCGGCGTCCTTACAGCGTGATTCTGCTCGACGAGATCGAGAAGGCGCATCGCGACGTCTTCAACATCTTGCTGCAAGTGTTGGACGATGGACGATTGACCGACAATCACGGTCATACGGTCGACTTCACCAACACGATTGTCGTGATGACCAGCAACATCGGCAGCCAGGCGATCCAGCAGATCGCCGCCGAGGGAGGAACGGATGAAGAGGTGCGCGAAGCGGCTCAGGCCAGTTTGCGGACTCACTTTTTGCCGGAGTTTTTGAATCGCGTCGACGAGACGATTGTCTTCAAACCTCTCTCGAAACAGCAGTTGCGGCACATCGTCGAAATCCAAGTTGGATTTCTGGCGAAGCAGCTGCTAGAGAACGGAATCGAACTGGTCATCACGCCGGCGGCCAAAGACGAACTGGCGGAGGAAGGGTACGACCCAACCTTTGGGGCGCGTCCTTTGAAACGCGTGATTCAAAATCAGTTGCAGAACGCGCTGGCGACCACGATTTTGAAAGGAGACATCGGCGAAGGGGACGGAGTGACCATCGACTACGCCGACGGAGCGTTTCAGTTTCAAAAGTTCGTGCCTGTCTCGCCCAGTGAGTAGGATGGGACGGCGGCGGCGCAAAAAAAAGAAGAGGCTTGGCGGTTGCGCCAAGCCTCTTCTTTTTGTATTCAGTCAGCCGCCGCGACTAGGAAGAACCTAATCCAAGCAAGCCGGTATTAACCAATGAGTTTCCACTCTTTGATCAGCTGTTCGGCCGAAGGAGTCATGCGACGCAGCTTCTCAGCGATGCGGGCCTTCATTTCGCCAGACGGATTCTTCGCCAGAATCGCTTTAAACTTCGTGTACGATTTCGCACGATGACGACGACGTTTCAGCTCTTTCCCACGCTCGCTAATAACCGGCACGTGATTCTCCTAAAACACTGTATATTGTGGTAGTTGATGTCGTAGTAAACGGATAAAGATAGCGATTCTCGGCATTTGCGTCAATGACCGGTCTCTGGCGCCGGCGAACCGCGATTCGTAAAATGGGTCCTAGAGTTAGCGTCTAGGCGAACAAGCCGACATCCGCTGTAACCTATTACAGAGCGAAGGGTTGCGTTGACAATCTTCCGCCCCATCGATACATTAAATCCCTTCCCCAGCGACCACCGGGTCGCAATCGGGACAAATCAGGAGGCGAGCCGAATGGTTAGGGAGCGGTCTTGAAAACCGTCGCGGGCAACCGTTGGGGGTTCGAATCCCTCCGCCTCCGCTTGGGAGCCGGCTTGTGTATGATCGCAAGCCGGCTTTTTTTGTGCCGTTTCGGGCGATTGTAGGATTTAAGAGGGCGTTGCTAGCCGCGCTCGGGCCAGAGGGTTTCGTCTTGCGGGATTGTGATGACAGGCCAACCGCTGGGGAAGAGACGGATGATGCGACCAGGGCGATACCCTTCGAGCAAAAGTTGCGGCTGAAAGCTGACTTGCCGTCCGCTGCTGCCGGGCGCCTGCTGGACCTCCTTGATATTTAGTAAGGGGCCGCTTTTGCGGTCGTTGACCTGGTCATAGCTTTGAAGGGTGGGTTCGGCGACGACGCCGGTGACCGAAGTATTGGGACGGAATTCTTCTAAAAGATGAGGATCCACGCCGCCAAACAGGGTGACGGTGACAATCCGCTTTTGATTGTCGACTTCATCGATCCAACCCGGTACGCCGCGGTACTTCAGATGCAAGCGATGTTGTTCTAACTGTTGCTGGCGAGCCAACGCGCGGCTCTCGTCATCTAGCCAAAGGTCGGTGCAGCGACCAACGCCGTACAGCGTCGCCCAGGTGAGATTGAACAATACTCTTTGACCGGCCTTGATGTCTTTCAGCGTGCCGAATTGCTTGCCTTGAAAGACGCGTGTCGCCGGCGTCAGATCAATTTCGATCGTCGCGTCATCCAGTTTGCCCGATTCGGTTTCGACGCCGCGCAGCGTCAACTTCATCGTCATCGTCATCAGGTCAACGGACTCGACTTGAAATAGTCGTTTCTGCTCGTCGTAGTAGCTGAAATCGTCGACCAGACGGTATGCCTGCGAAAAATCGTTTTCGATGCTCTGGCGGTTGAAGTAGACCTTGGGAATCTCTTCATCCTTGTCTTTCACGTAAAACCAACCATGCAGATGCGTGCCGATCGGAATATCGCGGAGTGCGGCCGGCGCTCCATGATATTTCAGAGATCCGTACGGCAGCATGCGAAAGCTGATCGGCGTATCCCAGTTGTGGCGGCGCTGCTTGTCGGTGCGCGAGACTCGCAGCATGCCGGCACGATGGACATGATCCATCTCAATCAGTTCGCCGGTGAAATAGTGGGCCGATCCGGCTGGGGGAAACTTGTGCGGCTCGACTTGATACCAGGCAAGTTTCTCGTCGCCGTTTTCATCGGTTCGAAACGGCTCTTCGGCGGAAAGCTGGCCAACAAAACCGAGGCCAGGAAGCAGCAGCGCCAGACAGAGTAAATTTTGCACGCTAGTTATCCTAAAATTTCCGACATTACGCCGTTGCTATCGCCGAAGGAATCGACCGGAACGTCCATCTTTTGAACCATGGTCAGCAACAGATTGCTGAGATGCGCATCGCTGTCGACAGGACGCGAGCAGACTCCGTAGTGTGATCTGGCGTCCTCCAAATTGTAGGTTTCTATTTTCGGCAGATTGAAGTCGACGTGCTGGCCATGTTTCAAACCCAACGCAGAACCGCCGGCCAAGACCATTGGCAAGTTGGCGTTGCCGTGACTGTGGCCGTACGCCATGCCGCTGCCGAACAAGACCATGGTTCGATCCAAGAGGGACTCACCATCATCTTCCTGGTACGATTTCAATTGGCGGAGAAAGTAAGACAACTGCTCTGCCAGAAACGTGTCGGTCTGAGTCAGACGGCGAAGTTGTTCGGGATCGCCGTTATGATGTGAGAGTTCATGACGCGTCTGCATGACGCCGATTTCGGGGATCGCCAGGCCGTTGCTTTCGCTTCCGCTCATGCAGGTGATCACGCGCGTCATGTCGGTCCGCAGCGCCAGCACCATCAAGTCGTAGATGGTGCGGTAGTAGTCGCCGGCGTCGGTTTGCGGAATGTTGCGCGTCAGTTTCGTCTTGGTTTCGGCGGCGACCGACGGTTTCGGAATGTCGAGCCATTCATAGCTGCGCTGGGTGCGTTTTTCCACATCGCGAACGGCGTGCAGATACTCGTCCAACTTGTTGCGGTCTTCGGCGCCGATCTGTTTGCGGAAACTATCAGCGTCTTCTAGCAGCGTGTCTAAGACGCTGCCGCGCCGATTGAGATTGCGTTTGGCGGCTTCGGCGCCGCCTGGCTCGACGCCGAACAGGCGATCAAAGATCTGTTTGGGACGGCGTTCTGACGGCAATGGTATCCCATCGCGCGACCAGGCGAGCGAACCGCCGGTGATCGCGAGTTCCAAGGACGAGAACCGCGTATGCCGCGACGTGACTTCGGCCATCAGCTGGTCGGCCGAGATGCTATTGCGAAACGCGCCCCCTTCTTGACTGATCTTGGCCGCGGTCAGCCAAATTTTGTCACACTCGTGCGCCTGACCAAGCCCGTTAGGATGGTGCAGACCGCTGATCGGCGTAATTTGTTGGCGATGCTCTTCCAGCGATTGCAGCGGAGCGCTTAATTCGTAGTCAGCGCCCGCCTTCTCGATCTGCCAGGTGAGCGTGTTGACGCCGTTGGGGATGTAAACAAAGACAGCTCGCTTGGGTTTGTCGGCCGCTGCTTCGGCTTTCTCTTTTTCTTGGGCGGCGGCTTGCTTGCCGGGGTCCATGCAGTTGAGCAGCGGCAAGGCCAGCGTAGCGCCCAGCCCGCGTAGTGCGTGACGTCGGTTGATTCTCCACCGATTGAAATTGAAATGACTCATCGGTCACCGTTTCTGAAACAGGTCGGAAAGTACCAGCGCTTCCACCAGATCACGCACGCGGTAATCGGCATCCTTGCTACGTTTTGCGATCGCTGCTAAATCCTCTCGGTCGTCGACGGTCATCGTACGACGGAGGGAATAGGTCGCCAGTTTTTCGATAAACGTCTGGTTGAACGAATCGATATCGGCCAGCAGCAACTGTTTAAATTCGTGCGGCGTGGCGAACTTGCGACCATCCGGCAACACGCCGCTCGGGTCGACCGGCGGATTGGCGCCGACTCCTTGCGCCACGATTTCTTCGTCTCGCCAGCGACCGATCGCGTCAAAATTGTCAAACGCGAAGCCCAGTGGATCGATTTTGCGATGACACGCGGCGCAGTTGGGATCATGTTTGTGCGCTTCCAGCTTCATTCGTATCGTCGCTTTGGGAGAATCGACCGGATTCGGTTCGATCGCGTCGACGTTGGCCGGCGGCGGTGGAGGCGTTTTGCCAAAGACCGATTGCAAGACCCAGACGCCGCGGTGAACCGGGCGATGTCGCGTTCCGTCTGAGGTGAGGGATAGCACCGCCGCCTGAGTTAGCAGTCCTCCCCGTGGATCATCCGAAGCAAGCGCAACGCGCTGGAACTGGTCTTGCTCGATTCCATCGATCCCATAGTGGATCGCCAGACGAGGATTCACCATCGTCCAATCCGAATCAATGAATTCGCGGAGACTCAAATTCTTTTCCAGCACTTCTTGAAAGAAGGCGAACGTCTCGCCGCTCATGCTACGTTCCAAGTGCGGGTCGTAGTCGGGATACATTTCTTTATTCGGCGGAAACATCCCGAGTTTATGCATCTGCAGCCATTGGTGAGGAAAGTCATGGCAGAACTTTTCGGCTCGCTCGTCCGCCAACATGCGATCGACTTGCTGCTTGAGAACATCGGGCTCATGCAACTTTCCGTCACGCGCTAGTGCGAACAGTTCGTCATCCGGCATGGTGCTCCACAGCAGATACGAGAGCCGCGTCGCTAGTTCAAAGTCATTTAGCTTCGCCTGCGGATGCTTGAGGTCTCCTTCGACCACAAATAGGAAATTTTTCGAACAAAGTATCGCCAACATGCCGGTCTTCATCGCCTGACGAAAGTCGGATCCAGCAGCGATTTCACTTTCGACGATTTGGAAGTATTGGTCGACCTCATCGGTTTCAACTGGTCGGCGGAACGCCGCTTCACACAGTCGAGCCAGGCAATCGCGAGCCTGATTCATATCGCCGTTCTCGGCAGGCATATAGCGGGCCCGTTTCTCGGTCACATCGCTAGGTTGCAGGGGGCCTTCCCATTCGATCCAGTCAACGATTAGAAACGGATACAGGGGGATTCCTGCTTCGTCGGTCAGTTTGATCTGCCAGGGAATGCGTCCATCTTGAAGGCTGAAGAAAGGGCGCTGTCCACTTCGTCCGGAACGAGGCAAGTTCGACGGACCCGGCACGTCGTTCGTCAATTGGAACGAATGCCCGCCAGCCGGCAGCTCGACGGTGAACTCGACAATCGTCGGCTCCGCTTCCGGTGCTAGAATGTCTTGCTCAAACAGCAAGCGATCAATCTTGTCTGCATAAAACGTTAGGTGCGGAGCGCGACCTCCTACCGGTTTTAGCCCGCTAACCTGGATGCGGACTTTGAAGATTCCGCCGTTCTTCAGCATGGCGCTATCGGGGCCAGGACGACCCCCGCGGATCTCATGGCCAGGCCACATATCGACACGAACTTTGTCGGCCAGGCCCTGTTCTTCCAACTCTTTGATTTGGCGGCCGGATGGTCCGCCGCGCAAATCGAGAGCACGCTTGCGAACGACCTTCGATTCGATTGGGCGCGTCGGATACGCTTCGTCCAGGATGCGCTCGGCGGCGCTATAGTATTTTTCGATATGCGACGCCGATAACGAGAGGACCGAGCCGATTCGCTCGAAGCCGTGCCATTGGGCGTCTTCGTTCAGCCCGCTGGGATCGGCGACGCCAAAGCGAACGCCCAACAGATCTGCGACGGTATTGGCGTACTCATCCCGCGTCAGTCGATGGAACGAGACCGGTTCTTTTTTCGCGAGCCGAGCCGCTTTCCCTTCTTCGATACGAGTCGCGAGCCATTCGACGATTTCGGCGTTCCGTTCAGCCGACGGCAGATCGGGTTCGTCCTCTGGGGGCATTTCGCCGTTGTTGATCTTTTCGATCACTTCCCGCCAGCGATTAACCGAAGGGCCACCTCCGACATCGGTAGAAAGCGTATCGATGCGAAAATCCCCTTCCTGCAGATCGGGGCCATGACAGCGGATGCAGTTCTGTTGGACATAGGGCCCAATCGCATCCGAGAAGGGACGATGCGATGGAGTTTCTGCTGGCGAACTGCGGGCAAAAATAAAGCCCCACAGCATCAGCGCAAGAACGAACTGAGACGACAGTCGCGGCATGAAGAATCGTGGGATTCGAGGCGGGAAGCGGGGATGGTGAGAAGTTTGTTTATAGTCCGTTGGGAGGAGTCGCGTCAAGAATTTTATTCAATTGGCCAAACGTCCAGGACATGCAGCAGTTTTGTATTAAAAGGTCCTTTTTTCTGCATGCTATACTTAAAATCAGGGTGAGCAATGCACAGGAAAACGAAGAATGGATGCGGTACTCCGATGGATTGAATCGCAGCAGACCTCGATGGAAGAGTTGCTTATCGACTGGGCTTCGATCAACTCTGGGACTTATCATCTCGCTGGCGTAAAACGACTTACGGAAAACGTCGTCCGGCAATTTGAACCGCTCGCGGATGATATTCGCCGCGTTCCCCTGGCGAGTCACGTCGAAGTGAACTCGCGCGGCGAGTCGGTTGAAATGCCGCTAGGAGACGCGCTGGTGATGACGCGTCGCCGTGAAGCGCCGCAGCAGGCGGTTTTGGCGATTCATCTGGATACGGTCTATCCCGCCGATTCTCCCTTTCAGACAGTCCACGGTTCCCCTGCGCAGATTGCAGGACCCGGCGTCGCCGACGCCAAGGGAGGTTTGGTCGTACTGTTTTATGCACTCCATGCGCTGGAACGTTACGTCGCCGAGACCGGTGATCGGCAGTTGGGGTGGCGGGTGATCTTGAATACCGACGAAGAGATCGGTTCTCCCGCCTCGGCTGACGTATTCGCCAAGTACGCAGTCGGCGCCGACTTCGGGCTGCTCTATGAACCAAGCTTGCCCAATGGCAATTTGGTTGGACAGCGCGGCGGCTCTGGAAATTTTTCGATCGTCGCGCGAGGCAAATCGGCTCATGCCGGGCGCGAGTTCGCGCTGGGGCGAAACGCGGTAGTCGCCGCCGCGGCTGCGGTTGCGGATCTGCATGATCTCAATGGACGTTGGTCCGGAGTGACGATCAACGTGGCGCGAATTGACGGAGGCGCTCCGTACAACGTGGTGCCTGATACGGCGGTCGTTCGCTTCAACATTCGCTATCCGGCGCCTGACTTGGAAAGGGAGATCACAGCGGCGATTGAATCGATCGCAGCGCGCGCGCCGGAGGGGATCTCGCTGACGCTGCATGGCCGATTCTCGGCGCCTCCGAAATTGCTCGACTCGCGGCACGAAGCGCTGCTTGCGCAGATTCGTGACTGCGGACAGCTGTTGGGGCTCGACTTGCAGTGGGAAACTTCCGGCGGCGTTTGCGACGGGAATCGCTTGACGGCGCTCGGCGTGCCCAATGTCGACACGCTGGGAGTTCGCGGCGGGAATATTCATTCGACGGCGGAATTCATGTGGCGCGATAGCTTGGTTGAGCGCGCGAAATTATCGGCAAGTTTGCTAATTACCAAGAGTCGCGCCGGGAAATAAGCGAACTTCGGCCGCCGACAATCCCACTTCTTTTCTCAGCGATGGCGTATAATTGAAAAGTAGATAGCGCAACGGAGATAAAGGTATGGATCAGCCGAAGTTGAATGCGGAGATTTTGCGAGCGGACCCGCGAGTCGCCCAGGCCAAGATGTTGCTCCGCGAGGCGCTGGCCGATCATGCCGGACACCTTTCTCGCCGCGACGCGTACGCAGGGTTGCAAGAGAATTTTGCCGCAACGCTCGAGGAGTTCGCTGTTCTGCGCGGCAACGCACTCTATTATCCATTTCTCGGCAGTGGAATCGGCCGCGGCAGTCTGGTTGAACTGGCCGATGGCAGCGTCAAGTACGATATGATTTCGGGAATCGGCGTTCATGTCTGCGGTCACAGCCATCCGCAACTGCTTGACATTCTGATTGACGCCGCGCTGGAAGATACGGTGATGCAGGGAAACTTGCAGCAAAACAGCGAGTCGCTGGAAGTTTGTCGCCAACTGGTGACGCTCGCCAATCGGCAAGGCGCCGCGATCGACCATTGCTTTTTGACGTCTAGCGGCGCGATGGCGAATGAGAACGCACTGAAGATCTTGTTTCAATATCGCGTCGGCTCCAATCGAATTTTGGCGTTCGATCACGCGTTTGCAGGCAGATCGCTGGTCCTTTCTCAAGTGACCGATCGCCCGCAGTATCGCGCCGGACTTCCGGCGACGGTTCCTGTCGACTTTGTGCCGTTCTACGATCCTGACCGAAAAGAAGAGAGTCAACAAGCGGCGCTAACGGCGCTCAGGTCGCATCTGGCGCGCTATCCCCATGCGCATTGCGGTTTCATGATGGAGATGGTGCAAGGAGAAGGGGGCTATCGTACGGCGCCTCGCGAATTCTTTGAGGTTCTCTGCCGGGAACTGCGTCAAGCGAGCGTACCGATCTATTTTGATGAAATTCAAACATTCGGTCGCACGCTGTCTCCCTTCGCTTTTCAGATGCTGGAGTTGGACAAATACGCCGATATCGTGACCGTCGGCAAAATGACGCAGGTATGCGCCACCCTGTTTGGCGATGGGATGAATCCCAAGCCGGGGCTATTGAGCCAAACCTTCACTGCGTCGACCAGCGCGCTGTTGGCCGCACGGTTTGTTCTCACTCAACTGGAGACCGGCGGATTCTATGGAGTCAACGGGCGCAACGCCCAGGTTCATCAGCGGTTTTGCGATCGTTTTGAAAAACTGCAGCAACAACACCCGACTGTCATCAGCGGGCCTTGGGGCGTCGGCGGGATGGTCGCCTTCACCGCTTTGGATGGATCGAGCGCGATGGCGAAGAAGGTGCTGTTTGAACTCTTTTCGGCCGGGGTGATCGCATTTGCGGCCGGCGCCGAACCGACGCGGATTCGCTTTCTGCCGCCGCTGTTGGCGGTCACGGATGACGAGATCGATGCGGTTTGCGATATTCTGGAGCAAACGCTGCTGCGACTTCATCATGAGCAATAGGGGAGTTCCGTATGAGCCAAGCAGCGCAACTGGTCGTTCGCCCGGTGCAGATCGAAGATCTGACGCAGTTGAACGAATTGGCTCAGCTTACCGCGACCGGCCTGACCACGCTTCCCCGTGATCCGGCGCTGATGGAAAAGCGCGTGCGGCAAAGCGTCCGTTCATTTTCTCAGATGGAAGATGACTCGGCGCAGCACGAACTTTTTTTGTTTGTGATGGAGGAGAAACAGACAGCACAAATCGTTGGCACCTGCGGAATCGTGCCGAAGGTGGGGGGATTCAAGCCGTTTTACGCCTATCAAATGAAAACCGACATTCACAAGTCGGAAACGCTGCAGTTGTACTACGAGCATCAGGTCCTCTATCTGTTGAGAGAACATGATGGGCCGACCGAGATCGGCAGTCTGTTTCTGCGGAGCGATTATCGGGGCGGGGGAGTGGGACGCGTGCTTTCCCTCTGCCGGTTTCTCTTCATGGCGAATTATCCGGATCTGTTTGAGTCGGAAGTGATCGCCGAGATGCGGGGAGTGATCGACGAGCAAGGTAACAGCCCTTTTTGGGAAGCGCTTGGGCATCACTTCTTTGGGATTGATTTTCCCAATGCCGATATGCTGAGTCTGTACAACAAAGAGTTCATTGAAAAGTTGATGCCGCGACACCCGATTTATGTGGCGCTGCTTCCGCCGGAAGCTCAAGCGTCGATCGGAGCCGTTCATGAACTTACCGCTCCTGCTCGCCGCTTGTTAGAAAGTGAAGGATTGCGTCTGCGCGATCTGGTCGACATCTTTGAAGCGGGGCCGATCTTGCAGTGCAAACGAGCAGAGATTCGCGCGATCCGTGATAGCCGTGTCGGCGTGATCGTAGAGATTCAAGAGACGCCTACGGAACTAGGGGCGTTTCGGAAGTGTATCGCCACAACGGTGGAGACCACGTTTTGCGCTGCTGGCGGTTTGCTATGGAAACGAGAGGATGGGGTGGTTTTGGAACGTGCGTTGGCCGATTCCTTGGAAGTGCAGATCGGGGATCGGATACGCTACGTCGACCTGAGAGCGGAGATCTAACGATGTTACAAATCGATGGAGAATGGCGCGAAGGAAGCGGCGAGCCGTTTACTTCGCTCAATCCCGCAACCGAGCAAGTCGTGTGGGAAGGAAATGCCGCCAACAGCACGGATGTCGATGACGCTTTTCTCGCCGCGGTCGAGGCGCAGATTCCTTGGGGTACGGCCCCTTGGGAGGAGCGCGCGACGGTGCTACGCGCGTTTGCGGAAGCGGTTCGCGCCAATCGCGATGCGATGACGCAGACAATTTCGGCCGAAGTTGGGAAGCCGCTCTGGGACGCCGCATCGGAAGTGGACGCCGTTGCGGCGAAAATCGAAGTCACGATTGATGCACAACAGCGCCGTCGCCCGGAAGAGGCGTTGGATTTGAAGGGGCGGATCGGACGAACCTGGTATCGTCCGCTGGGCGTCGTCGCGGTCTTTGGTCCCTTTAATTTTCCGGCACATATCGCCAACGGGCAGATCGTGCCGGCGCTGCTTGCCGGCAATAGCGTCCTGTTCAAGCCGAGCGAACTGACGCCGCAGGTCGCCGAGCTGACGACAAGGCTATGGAACGAAGCGGGGCTTCCGCCTGGCGTATTCAACCTACTGCAAGGCGGCGCTGCGACTGGACGCTTGATCGCCGAACATGCCGACTTACGCGGACTCTTCTTTACCGGTAGTTTGGCGACCGGTTTGAAACTGCGCGAGACGTTGGTCCATCGCCCCGAAGTGCTGTTGGCGCTGGAATTGGGAGGGAACAATCCGCTGGTCGTGCTGGAGCCGGACCAGAATCTGTCGATGCTCGATCAGGTGATTCAATCGGCGTTTCTGACCTCGGGCCAACGTTGCACCTGCGTTAGGCGGCTGATCTTGGTGGGCGAGTGCACGGCGTTTCTGCAGCAGTTGCAGGAACAGGCGTCGCAAATTGTGGTTGGCGCGGCGGATGCGACGCCAGAGCCGTTTATGGGACCGCTGATTCACGCCGCTGCCGTGGATCGGATTTTGACGGAGCAGCAGCGTTTGCTCGCCGGCGGCGCGATTCCGATCTTGGAAAGCCGGCGGATGCCGAGCGGACCGGCGTTTCTTTCGCCAGGCTTGATCGATGTGACGACGTGCGGATCGCGATCCGACGAAGAAATGTTTGGACCGCTGTTGCAGGTGATACGCGTCGACGATTTTGACGCGGCGATACGCGAAGCGAATCAAACCCGTTTCGGTTTGGTCGCAGGACTTCTCGGCGGTGATCGAGACGACTTCCAGCGTTTTCGCCGTCAGGTGAACGCCGGATTGGTGAATTGGAATTTGCCGACCACCGGCGCTAGCGGAAGATTGCCGTTTGGCGGAATCGGCCAGAGCGGCAACTATCGACCGGCAGGGTATTTTGCCACCGATTTTTGTAGCGTTCCGGTTGCCGGACTCGAACCGGCGACTCCTCGGGAGAGGAGCGATCGTTGAACGGCGTGATGGAAGTCAACTTTGACGGTTTGCTCGGTCCCACGCATCACTTCGGCGGGCTATCGGCCGGCAATTTGGCCTCCCTTTCGCACCGGCATCATCGTTCGTCACCGCGACGTGCGGCGCTGGAGGGACTCGACAAGATGAAGCTTGTCGCGGAACTTGGCGTACCGCAAGCAATCTTTCCACCGCAGCGGAGACCGCATCTTCAGTTTTTACGCGAGCAAGGATTCAGCGGCGAGCCGCGACTCGTCGTTGATGCGGTTGCGCGGCGGCGGCCTGAACTGTTGAGCGTCGCTTATAGCGCTTCGTCCATGTGGGCCGCGAACGCAGCGACAGTTTCGCCGAGCGCGGATACCTTGGACGGACGCATTCATTGGACGCCGGCCAATCTGATCAGCATGCCGCATCGCAAGATAGAAGCGGAGCAAACGACGAAGCTGTTGCGAGAGATTTTTTCGGAGGAACGTTTTTTCGTCGTGCATGATCCGTTGCCTGATCAGGCGAAGTACAGCGATGAAGGTGCGGCCAATCAGACGCGACTTTGCAGGCAATACGAGCAACGTGGAGTGGAACTGTTTGTCTATGGTCGCAGCGGCGATGATACGACCGTTTCCGAAAACCGATTCCCAGCACGACAAACCAGGCAAGCGTCAGAGCTAATCGCGAAGCGGCATGGACTCTCGCCGGACTGGACCCTGTTTGCTCAGCAAAGTCGGCGAGCGATTAACGCCGGCGTGTTTCATAACGACGTGATCGCGGTCGGCAATGCTTCGGTTCATTTGGTGCACGAACATGCGTTCGTCGATCAAGCGGCGGTGTTGAGACAGTTGGAGCGGCGGTTCGCAGGCGATTTGCGGACGCTCGTGATTACTGACCAAGAACTGTCGCTGGAAGAAGCGGTGCGGACTTATTTTTTCAATAGTCAACTGCTGACGACGACCGCAGGCTCGATGACGCTGGTTTGCCCGCTGGAGTGTGAGCGTTCTCAAGCGGCGCAGCAAGTGATTGAGCGCCTACTGAGGGAAGATAACCCCATTGTTGATTGCAAGTTTGTCGACGTTCGACAGAGTATGCACAACGGCGGCGGCCCCGCTTGTTTGCGACTGCGCGTAGTGATGACTCCAGACGAGTTCGCCGCTTTGCCGCGTGCGATTATTTGGACTCCGCAGTTGCACCAACGGCTGCAAGTCTGGATCGAGACGCACTATCGCGATGAGCTGTCAATCGCCGATTTGGCCGATCCCGATCTGGTGGACGAAGTCGGGAACGCGTTTGACGAACTGGGGCGGATCTTGGGAAATAAACGTTTGTTGCCCTAGCTGCGACTGTCGGTGCTTTGAAAAATTTTGTCGGCGCTTTTGGCGACAAAACCGGAAAAGAGGTTTCCGTTGGGCAGCGGATAGCGCTGAGCAAACTCAAAATAGCAGCCAGGCACAGCGTGGACGCCGTCGGTGAAATCAACTTCGATCGTCGGCGCGATGGTCGACGATTGTTCGAGAAAGACGCTGGGAGAACCTTTGATCGCGCCCCCTTCGCTGTTGAGTTGAAATCCTTGCGCGACAAGCAACGCATTCAGTTCCGCCAATGACGAGACCGACTTTAACGCATTGACGAAGACCGTGAAGTGGTTGGCGCAATATCCATGCGCAGCCATCCAAGCGGCGTACTCGCTTTGATCACGTAGCGATTTCCAAACTTCGTACGAAACCCGCCAAGGGCGACCAGCGATGCAAAGCGGATGATCGGCGTCGATCGATGTTAGATCGAATTGTTCGATCAGCTTATCGACCGTTTGTCGTAGCGGCAGCTCGAACTTCTCCAGCAGCAACTCGCTGATAAAGATCTTGGGAAGAGTGGGATCGGCATGCTCGAAATGTTGGGCGTAGAGCTTCTTTTCGGCAAAGTGATACTCGTCGCCGACAACATATCCGCCTGCGAGAAATGGTTCGGCCAGGCGAGCAACGCCGATGCGGGGATCATTGAAGGTGCGAAACGCAATATGATCATTTTGCAAAGGGTCGCCGCGCTGCGCCAGCAGATCGACAATTTGACCTGCTTGGGGATTCATTTGGCGAAACGTCCCCCAAAGTTGCTGGATCAATTCAGTGACGGGAATCGACATGCGATATCTCCGCGATGCGAGGCCGGAAGAGACGAGAATGTTCCTGCCTAATTGTACGCTTTGGATCGAGACGCGGCGAATCTGCTCGCGAGATTCGCCGCCGATTTTCATGTTTCGCTGTGCTGGTTTTTTAATTCGGAACGCCGAGCGTCAAAGATCGTCAGGCCGGTGAGATCGCGGCCCGATTGCGGCGTCACCAAACTAGCGACATAGCCTACGACAAAACAGACCGTGATTCCGCACGCCGTGTAGAGATAGCCGTTCAGCGTGGAATATTTCCAAAGGCAAAACATTACGCCGGCGCCAACCAGAGCGCCAGTCATTGCGCCAAATTGGTTGGCTCGTCGAGTGAGCGCCCCCAACAGGAACAGGCCGCCCAATACGCCCATGAAGAGACCAATCACGATGATGAACGCGTCAAACAATGAGCGAATCTCTGGATTGGCGAAGACCAGCCCCAGGCAGGTTCCGGCGATCCCAATCAGCAGCGTGCAGAGCCGCGCGGCGTTCAAATAGCCATGCTCGGTTCGGCAGCAATTCAGCGGCTTCAGAAAGTCGGTGACAATCGTCGTCGCGGTGGAGTTCATGCTGGTCGAAACGGTCGACTGAGCCGCTGCAAAGATGCCGGCCACGATCAGGCCTGCCAGACCGGCGGGGATTTCGCGGGCGATAAACAGGGGAAAGATTTGATCGGTCGTGATGGTGGGATCCAGCTTCTCGGGATGCGATTGATAGAACGCATGCAGCGCCGTGCCGATGCCAAAGAAGAGGAGCGTCGCCGGAACCGCCAGCACGGCGTTGGTCCAAATCGACCGAGCGGCTAGCGTCTCGTTCGGGGTGGTCATGTAGCGTTGTACGACTGCCTGATCTGCGGTGTAGGACGAAAGGTTTTGCGCGATCGCGCCAACGATGATTACCCAGAACGCCGTTTGGGCGTCGGTTGCATCCCAGTGCAGGTTCGCCAGGTTAAACTTGCTGTCGCTCGCGGCGACCGAAAGAAAGCCGCTCACGCCTCCGTCGACTCCTGAAACGAGCAAGCCGATCGCCAGCATCGCTCCTCCAAGCAGCACGACGGTTTGAATCGTATCGGTCCAGATCACCGCTTCGATCCCGCCCATCGTGCAGTAGAGAATGCTGAGTACGCCCATCAGCAAGACCGACTGTGCCGGCGAAAGGGGAGTCGCCACCGCGAGAGCCAAGCCGGTTAACGACATGACGACCGCCATTCGAAAGACATGGAACAGCGCGAAACTGGCGCTGGCGAAAACCCGAACCGGTCTGCCAAAACGCATCTCCAAATATTCATAGGCGCTGGTCGCATCGATCCGACGATAGAAAGGCAGTGCTACGTAGACGGCGACAATCGCAACGAGCGGGATCGTCAAGTTGCCGATCGCGTAAACCCAGTCTTGTGCGTACGCTTTGGAAGGAATGCCGGTAAAGGTCAGTGAACTCAACATCGTGGCGAAGATGCTGCAGCCTGCCGCCCACCACGGAATCCGCATCCCGCCGCGAAAGAAGTCGTCGGTGTTTTTATTCATGCGCGCGAAATAAACGCCAACGCCGACCATCGCCAAGAGATAAGCGAAGAGGACGACATAGTTGAGCGTGCCGAAGCTTTTGTCGGAAGCAATCGGCGTAATCCGCCAGATATGCGGAGAGCGAACGCGAGGCCGGATTTCGCCGCTGGGCAAAATGATCGCTCCATCCCAGCGAACCGCCGTGGTCGTCACCAGGTTTTCAGGGATTTCGCCGGCCGATGACCAGGAGTCGGTAATTGTGTGGTAGCTGAACGCTTCGCGGGGAAAGCCGGGGTGCTGATCTTTGAGCTCGTCCGAATTATCAAAATTGTTTTCGTCGGCTCCACCCAAGATCAGAATATGGCTTTGGCCCATTCCGATCGCTTCGCCTGCCATGATAATGCGCGGCGCATCGCGGCGTTGTTTCCACTCGTTGGCGACCGGTTCATAGCGCCAAACGTCGCGTAAGAATTGGGTGGCGCCATCTTCAGAGCGACGTCCGCCGATTACATACAGCGAATCGCGAAACCCGTCATGTTGAGCCGCAACCAACGCGAAGGCGCGCGTTGGTCCAGGAAGCGGTGGAAGTAATTTCCAGTCCTGCGGGACGGTATCGGATAACTTCGTAAGATCAAGCGCCCAGAGCGTGTTGGTCGCGCTTTCCAGTCCCAACTCTTGTTGTCCGCAGGCAACGTACGCTGTCGTGCCGATAATCGCCGCCTGGCAATAGCAGCAAGGCGCCGGCAACGCAGGGCAGGGCGTTGTCGTGACTTTGGTTCCATCCCAACGCAAGAGAAAGACGTCCCGATAAACATGCTCGGCGTCGTTGCCGCCGATACACAACACGCCGTTCGGCGTTGAAACGCTGGCGCCATAGGCGATCGGACGCGGCAATCGTCCGCCATCTTTCCAGACGTATTCCCCTTGCTGTTTGACCAGCACATGAATCTGATCGACCCACTGCTTGTCGTTCTCCCAGACAGGTCGGGGGAAATTGGCGCCGCCGGCGACGATCAGCGCATCGTTGTCGACGCCGGCGAAAGGTCCAGCGACACCCAGCTCGTTAGGCAGCGGCGGCAGTTCTCGCCACTTGAGCCAATCGCGAGCTTCGACCGTGGAGATCGGGAACGCCAACACTGAAAAGCAGATGCAGACAGCAGCGAGATAACAGAAACGACGCGAGTTCAATAGAAACAATATCTGCACGCTTGTCTTTCTCCAATATTTCGCTCCACGACGATCCATGTTTTATCGGAAGCTCATGGAAGCGGTGTGCGAGGGCATGTGTTGCCGGTCCGAGGTGATGTGGAGAGAATTCTAGATCGCTTTTGCGCAGCCGCCAAGTCATCGCAAGGTGAATCGACGCTGGGAGTCGTTTATTGGGAATGGAGACGTAACAAGAGGCCCGAAAGCGGAGCGGCGTGAGATTGAAATGGAAGCGCTGTTGGTGACATTCGCGTCTATAGCGCGCAAAAAAAATCTGGCGACATCCCAAGATGTCGCCAGATTTGGTAGGGACGCCAAGAGGATCGCCGCTATTTTGTCGTGGTGTCGGCGTCAGGATCAGGCATTTGAACCATCAGCCACGTTTCGGTTTTCTCTTCCCCATAGTGAACGAGGGCGGTTGATTCCTCTTTGGTGAGGTTGTAGATCCCGGTTTCCATCACGACATCGGTATTCTTACCGTCGGCGAATTTCCAGGCCGCTCGCTGCGTCTTTTGATCGACCATGCCTTGCAGGGGGCGCCCTGAGTCGGTGATGTCGTTGTAGAACGTACCAGCGATGATCCCGTCTTTGCTAACGGCCAACTGGATCAACATGCCGGTATCGGCGGCGTTTTCTTCGCAAATCGCAAACACTCCCAGCGGCATCCACTCGATCTTTTCGGGATCGGCGTCCTGCGGAATGCTTTCCGCGATCGTATCGGCTTGTTGATAGTACTGATCGGTTGACGCGTATTGCTGATCGTTTACATAAACGTAGTTGTCACGATAAACGACGTTCGTTCCATAGTCGTACGTATACGGTTGCGGCCAAGACCAAGCGAACCAGGTTCCCATCGTGGCCCAAGCACAGGGATGCCAACACCAGTTGCCGGGATAACGATTCCAACCTGCTTGCCAACGCCAGGCAGGGTTATTGTGGAAACGATTGTTATTCCAGTAATTGTTGTCGAAGGGACGATTGTTGACATTCGTCCACTTGTTGCGCATCGAGTTGACGTTGTTCTGACGGTTGTTGATCCCAATCTTGTTGCCAGCGTTGATATTGATGTCGCCGGTATTGATGCGATCGCCGCCGCCAATCTTTGTACGATCACCGATATTGGTTTTGTCACCCACATTCACGCGGTCGCCGATGTTCGGACGGTCGCCGATGTTCGGACGGTCGCCAATGTTCGGACGGTCGCCGATGTTCGGACGGTCGCCAATGTTCGGACGGTCGCCAATGTTCGGACGGTCGCCAATGTTTGGACGGTCGCCAATGTTCGGACGGTCGCCGGTCCCTGGTAAGTCCAGGAAGTTTTTCAAATCATCGCCGGAGGGGCGATTGCCGGCGTTGGGACGATTGCCCGACAAGCCTGGCCGAGCGCCGTCTCCGCCGGGACGATTCAGGTTCGGGCGATTGGAGAAATCGGGTTTCGAGAAATTCGGTCGATTGCCATCACCGCCAGGACGATTCAGGTTCGGCCGGTTGGAAAGATCTGGCTTAGATATATTTGGCTTGGAGATGTTGGGGCGATTGCCGCCCGAGGCGATATTGGGTTTGGAAATGTTGGGTCTTGAAGTGGTCGGTCGGCTGGGCGTTGGTCGGCTCATCGACGGAGTTCGTGCTGGCGCACTTGGTCGTGAGATTCCACCTCCACCGCTGGGACGCGAGATTCCGCCGCCTCCGCTGGGTCGTGAGATCGAACGTCCGCCGCCACCGCCGCCAGCGCGACCGCCGCGTGCCCAGACTTCGGTTACCGAGAAAGAGAGCAGCACCGCAATCGCGAGACTTATGTAAAGTTTGTAGGTCATCGAATGGATTCCTGTTTTCTGCATGAATGGAAGGGGCAGGCCGGAGATTTACTCAACGGAAACGCGCACCACGGTGGTTGGCTCAATACTGGGCATCAGCTCGCCATCGACCTGGCGACCAACCGATTGAAACTGCAAACTATTTTCGTCGACAATTTCGTAGATGCTGGTCGAAGATCCGCGCCGGCCGTCGGGAAGGACATTCAGCGATTGCACCGTCCAGCGATTTCCCTGGTTGGTCCAGCGACCCGCGCCGAATCCGCCATCCGAGTCAAAGGTCCAAGAGCGAATGGTCTGGGCGTAAGGATCCCAGCCAATGATTTGGGTGCCTTCAAAATCGACGCGATCTCCGATCGAGACCTTGAACGATTGCGTGATAAAATTTCGATTCTTCGTCCATTGGACGTTCGATTCGATCGAAGAGGTTTCATCGGCGTCGATCCAGCGTCCGACCAACCACTCCAATTCCTGCAAGTGTGCGTAGTTGCTGGGTGGAAGAGGCGGCGGCGCTTGTTCGCTGACGCGGTCGATCTTCCAGCCTTCCGTCGTTTTCACATGCACCGCTTCGTACATCGTATCGCTCGGCTCTTGATCAGGAACGATCACACGAGCGACGCCCACTTCGGATGCGACGCTGGGAGAGACCAGCGTGATTTGCGTTTCGAGCAGCTCAATCTTCGCCTCTTGGTTGGCGGAGAAGTAGGCGGCGAAGTCTTCCTGAAGCGCCTTACGACCTTGCAGGATGTCGCCAGCCGGCGTGGCGAATTCCCCTTCTGGTGTCCAATGCGCCGCCAACGCTTCCGCGTCGCCCTTGTTGAACGCGATCACATACGACTGGATCGCCGCTGCGATCGCAGTTTCGGCTTCACTTGGGGGAGCGGCCTGTTCGGTTTCGGCCTCTTCGGTGGTTGCTTTCTCCGGCGGTTTTTCAGGCTTTGCTTCTACGACCTTCGGCTTGGCCGGTTGGGCGGCGCTGGGCGCCGTAACTTGAGCACAAGCGGGGGCGGTAAACAGCAGCAGCGCAATCAAAGAACGTGCGGTTGTAGTCATGAATGCACCTCCATTCCATATCGTATTTTGTCAGACGAGATTGCACGTCCATGTGCATGACGGGGAATAGGCCACACCAGCAGAGGATTGGTCTTTCCCCGGCGTTGGTTGCTCCTTGGCTTTCCTTAAGGATACCGAATCAAATTGCGCAGAGTGAGAAAATACGGTCTGAAGTTTGCAAAGATTTGCGAACGTTTCTTTGATCCAACATGGTGCATCGGCGCCACATCAAGAGCGAGTTGTCCAAAGCGATCAATGCCGAGCGCCACGTCGTCGCAATGGAGCTCATTGACCAGATCGTCGGAATTGATGGTCGATGAGCGAAACTTGCCGCCGAATGAATAAGAAAGTTCGGCTCTGGCAATTTGGCAGACGTCTACTTTGCCCTATAGGCAGAACTGAAAAAACAAAATTATTTCGGCAGGCCAGGGCCGATCGTGTCAGTAAAGTCGTTGGGACGTACTTTGGTGTTCGGTGCTTCTAACAGCGTCGCCATTGCGGTGGTGAGGACTTGCTCGGCGTCGAGCGAAACGTTGGTCGCCCCTTCGCTGGTTTCGTAGCCTCCTTGCCAATAGGCGACGCGGGTGCCGATATAAAACGGTCCATAGTCTCCATAAGCGGCCATCAACACATTTTTATCGGGTCGCATTTGCTGCGCCGCCAATTGGTATTCGACAAACAACTCTCCCGGCAGAAACAGAATCCGCGTATCCGCGATGCTTAGGCAGCCGATGTTCAGCTTTTCGCCTGCTTGCAGGCTGTTGAAATAAGAGAGCTTGTCGGCGGCATGCACGCGCTGTGCCGCCGGCGTCTTGTGGTCAGCGACCGTCGCGGCCAGCGCCTCGCCATCCAAGTGAGGCGCCGCCGGAAGTTGAACGCCGACGCTCTTCCAGGCAACATCGCTGGCGCTGATCGGCTGCTTCGCTTGCGACTCCCAAGCTTGTCGCATGCTGTCAGCAACTCGATCGGCCAGCACTTGACGATTGGCGTGGGATCCGTCGTTGAACTTTCCGGCGCCGATGTTTCCGCCAGCGCCATTGAAATGCAGATGAAAGACGCCGGTCTCCTTCTGTCGCTGATCGCGGGCCATACCGGGAAAGTCGGGATTGGCGCCGCCGGTCCGATAGTAACTTTGCGGATGGGTCGCGTAGGTCGTAATCACCGCCAGCGGTTTATCGCCGTTATAGAAAGCGACCAGACGCAACATCGGATCGATCACGCCGACCGGCAGGTTGCGGATCTTGGGATCAGCGCAGGCCGTATAGCGAGTGATGGCTACTTTGCCGGCTGCGTCCAGCATGCGACGGTTTGACGCGACGTCGTGAACTTCGGCGGCGGCGATCGAGAGGCTAGATACGGGACTCGCCTGCTTGATGGAATCGGCCGCGGCGCTGGCCGCTCGGTCGATCACGTCGTGCAAGAACGGGACGTCGTAATGTTGTTTCTCGGCGTCGTACTTCGCCAACAGCGCGGCGGCGCCCAAATCGCAGCGCGGCGCATCATGCTGATGCAGCGTATGTACGGCGACGTGGTCGCTGGTCGTACCGACGGCCGTGGCCAGCTTTTGCCGGAACAAGCGATTCGAATCATTGCCAATTCCTAACCAGTCGACGGTGCAAAGGACGATCGGTTTTTCGGCGCCCAACAAAATAACGCCGCGACAACTGAGCGGCCAAGTAATTTCCTTGGTCGGAACATAGGCCAGCGGCGCTCCGATCTGGGGAGAAGCGTCGACCTCGAATGTCGCCAGACGCAGTTCGGCGGCGGATAAGCTAGAGAGAAGCAGCGAACAGATTGGGACGAGAAAGAGTGCACGTAGCGGCGACTTCATCGAGATTCTCCAAGCAGGGGGAGCGAAGTAGGCGGGAGCGGGAATGGTTAAACGAGATGCGATGTCTCGTGATATCGCGGGCAATCCCAGTTATCGATTATCGACGAGCGATTTGCAACAAGAATTCCTGCAACCCTATCGTCTTCGTAGCCCGCTGCGCGAGGTTTTGAGGTTGCGCTATTTGGCCGAACGGATTCCGGTTGGCCCGGATAGCTCCGCTATCGGGGCCGACGAAGTCGGTAAGAGGCGTCGAGCCGCGGTCGGATTTACTTCGGTGGTCGCCATACCGTTGGAAATGGCGAAAAGACCCTGAACTGCTTACGGGGAACCAATGCCTCTTACGGCTGCGCCGCCCCGATAGCGGAGCTATCGCGGCCAACCAGGGAAATAGCGCAACCTCAAAAAATGCCCGCGAGGGAAAATCGCTCGGCAATTCGGATACGGCTCAAAGTAGCCAAACGCAGTCGCTCGCGCCTCTGGCTAGTGTTCGCTTGGTTCGAAAAATCGCAACTTCAAAACTATGAAGAAACTGCAGCGTCGGCTGGTTTCTTGCCGACCAGCAGCGCCATCTCGCGCCATTTCCAGTAGCAATCGACCTCTTCATAGCCGATTTCGCGTAGCCAGTTCAGTTGCGTTCCGGCATCGAGCAATTGGTTCGAAGGATCGTCTTCTTCCAGCGGGATATGCAGTTCGCTTAAGAATCGCTCGTGCATTGCGACGGTGGGCGAAGCGACATGCTCGAGATTGCAGAAGACGCCGCCGGGACGCAGTTGTGCAAATACTTCTTCATAGATCGCCCGCTTCCGCGCGTCGCTACAGTGATGGATCGCGAAGCTGGAGATGATGGCGTCAAAAACGCCGATCTGCGGCAATGGCTCATCGAGACTCCACTCGATCAATTCGACGCGGGGATCCTCACCAAAGCGAAGCTGGGCTTGCTCAAGCATCGTCGCAGAAAAGTCGACGCCAACGCCGCTGGCTTCTGGAAATCTCTCTAGCACTAGTCCCAACAGATGTCCGGCGCCGCAGCCGAGATCCAGTACGCGGCGACAGTCGCCCGGCAACTCGGCCAGCAGCGTCTCATCTCCCATTTGACGCTGCGTTTGACGTTTGGCGCGCCGCAGATAGGCGAGCGAATGCTCTGGCTTGGTCCACTCGTTGGTCATGCTTGCTCCACGCGTGCCGGGCAAATTTTTCAACTCACAGCGGAAGGAGCCCCAAGCGATCGTAAAGGTTCGCTCTCCTACACCAACTGCAGCAATTGCTGATCGCGCAGGCGATTCGCGTTGACCGCTTTCAGCTCGTGTTCGACCGGGATCAAGTCGTAATGGACGTTGCGTTGGCGCGGCGTATAGCCCAACTCGCTGATTGAATCTCGGATTTGATCGAGCGTTAGGTAGTGGACGGTGCCGGCTTCGGCGACGACGTTTTCTTCGATCATCAAACTGCCCATGTCGTTGGCGCCGTACAGCAGCGCCAGCTGACCCATTTTCAGGCCTTGGGTGACCCAGCTCGATTGGATGTTTGGAATGTTGTCGAGATAGAGCCGCGCGACGGCCTGGGTTTTGAGATACTCAAACGAACCGGCCGGCGCAACGTCGGACATGTCGGTATGGTCCGGCTGGAAGGTCCAGCAGATAAACGCAGTGAACCCGGCGGTTTCGTCCTGCAGCTGACGGAGGCGATCGAGATGCTCGATTCGCTCGGCCAACGTCTCGACATGGCCGAACATCATGGTCGCCGAGCTGTGCCCCCCCAGTTGATGCCAGACGCGCATCACGTCGAGCCAATCGTCGGTCATCACTTTGCCGCGGGTGATCTCGTCGCGGACGCGATCGACCAAGATCTCGGCGCCGCCGCCGGGCAAGCTGCCGAGACCGGCCGCTTTCAAACGCGAGAGAACCTCGTGCAGCGATAGCTTGTTGAGCTTGGTGAAGTGATAGATCTCGGGCGGGCTGAACGCGTGCATGTTGACCGTCGGGAAGCGGCGTTTCAGGTCAGACAGCATTTCTTCGTACCACTCGAGGGTGAACTTCGGATGAAGTCCCCCTTGCAGCAAGATTTGCTCGCCGCCTAGTTCAACCGTCTCCTGCACTTTGGCGATCAATTGTTCTTGCGAGAGGACGTATCCCTCGTCGCTCTTCGGTCCGCGATAGAAGGCGCAGAAATCGCAGACCGCCGTGCAGACGTTGGTGTAGTTGATATTGCGATCGATGTTGTAGGTGCGGAAGTTCTCAGGATGCAGACGGCGCGTCACGGCGTCGGCGGCGCGACCCAGCGCGACCAGGTCGTGCGACTCGAGCAGCTGCAAACCTTCGGCCGGGGTCAAACGTTCTCCAGCGACCGCTTTCTCAAGTAGCTTTGCAATCATGTCGCGTCCATCGATCGTTCGGCGGCGCCAGCCCTCGCTGCACCGCATGTGCGTGAAACAGGGCCAGACCGCTCTCTTCGTCGGACCCTAAGATAAAGTGTAGGTTGTCTCGCAAGTATGTTAAGCACTGCTGCGTGGTCAGGCGATGCTGGGGAGCTTCGGCGGCGGCGATTTCCGCCAAGTTCTCCAGGCCTGCGTCTCTTGCGGCTGACAATGCCGCCGCGATTTGCGGAGTGTCAAAACCGGGTCGCGCCACCCAAGCGGCGAACACAAACGGCTTGCCTGACCAGGCGCGCCACTCTTGGCCCAGGTCCCAAACTTCGACGAATTGCTCGTCCGGCGTATGAATCGCTCGATCGCCGATAATCAGCACCGCGTCGGCGTCGACCGAGTCAAACGGACTGTCGATCGGCAGCGGCATTGTTTGCGGTTTTAGGCCGTAGCGTTCAGAAAGCAGGACCTTGGACAACGCGGCGCTGGTTCGCGAGCCCTCGTCTAGGGCGAGCGTCTCGACTTGAGCCGGCGGCTTGCGGAAAAAAAGCTTCACGCTCCAGACCGGGCCGCGGCAAGCGATACAGGCATCTGACACGATCGCGTAGCTTGGGTCTTGGAAAAATTCGACCGAAGGAATCAGCGCCACATCCAAGTCACCGTCGGCCAGCTGATCGGCCAGTCGGCTTGGCAGGTCAAAGACGAGCTCGATATCGGAGTGAGCGGCGGCCAGTCCGTGAACCAGCGGCTTGGTATTCAAATAGGAAACCGCGCCGACGCGGATTGTCGAATCTGCCTGCATCTGTTTCCTGTGCTTGTCCCAATGGTGGCGTTGCAGTGGTCGCGTCGCTCGTGCCCAGCCAACGGCTGCCATTTTACTGTGGCGAGCGAGATTCGCCCAGGAGTGAATCGCGGCGCAACATACAACCTGTTAAGGGGTTAACCGCACTAATCGCCGCCGATTAACGGCGTCTTAGCTGGTTAAATCGGTTGGCAGCTCTTTGATGCCGCTGACCACGATCCGGCAGACGGACTGCCAAGGGACGATTTGAATCGTGTATTCACCCGATTTGGGGCTACGCGCGAAAAAGCCGAATTCGGCGGTCGAACGGGAGGGAGAGAAGTACTCTGGCACAAAGATCTCTCCTTCCGGCAGGTGAAGTTCGACGGTTGCGCCAGGGCGGCGAAGGCTCCAAAGGCGGAGAAACTCCTGAAAAAGACGCCCATACCCGCTGAAAGCGATGCTGGGAGAGGAACCGCGCGAGGCACTCGGTCCTAAGACGTTGGATAATCCTCCTTCGTCCTTCTGGGCCGCATCACCAGGGCCCGACTCAAAGATGCCGCTGCGGCTAGGACCAATCAATTTGTGGGCCGATGCAGAAACATCGACCGAAGAGTCGAGCGGCGACGCATCGTGTCCGGCGGGGTGGATTTCGTCATCGACATCGATCACCGGAACCCGGAATTTCACGTTACAATGGGGGCATTGGCCCGCTTGTCCCTGCAGTCGCCGCGGCGCATGCAGCTTGTGCCCATTGGGGCAGAGAAAGACCAGATCTTTTTCTTTAGAAGCCGACACGAAGACCTCATCCCTAACAATGTCGCCAGCGCATCACGACCAACTGGAAGTCGCTTATTCTAGTTTAGTAGCAAACGTAAGTAACGCAAATTTAGGAAGATCCGGCATGACTTTACCTCGTCTTCGCTTTTGGGCTGCGGCTGAAATTCTTTACCGCCTCATTGCTTGACGAGACTGCCGACTTCGCCAAACTAGACGCAGCGAATCTCCTGCTTTTCTCGACCGGAATATCTTCCCTCATGAACAAAATACGCGTTACTTGTCCCCATTGCCTAAAACGGTATGACGTCAGCGACAAATTTGCGGGCAAAGAGGGCCCCTGTCCGAACTGCAAAAAGACGATTCGCGTTCCCACGCTCGATGAGCAAGTCGTCATACATGAGAAAGAACAGTTCGGCGGCGTGAAAGATACGGCCGGACGGCTCGTCTTTGAGCCGATCAAACGCGAAGACGCGAAGTTCTCTCCGGTCGCATTGGCGATCGTTCTGGTCTCGGCGATCCTGGTGCTGGGGATCGCATTTCTGATGCGGGGGATGGATGACGCGGCGAAAACGCCGATCTTGGTAATCGGTTCACTAGCGTTGGCGTTTCCTGTGGTCTATGGCGCCTATTGGTTTACCCGCAATGATGAACTCGAAGCGTTTCACGGCAGCGAGCTATGGATTCGCGTTTCATTATGTGCGGTCGCGTTCGCCGCGATCTGGGGGCTGTATGCCCTGGTGATTCCGTTCGCCCGAATTTCGCCCGATGAGTTTCCCGTTCTCTTAATGTGGGTTTCCATCTGTTTGGCGGCCGGATCGTGTGCCGCAATGGGATGTTTTGAAGTCGATTTCATCCTTGGGTTTATGATCTATGCGACGTACTTGTTGATCACTGCCACGCTGCGAATGGCGATGGCTTTGCAGCCCCACTATCCGCATTGGTGGATCTGGTAATTCCACAGATGGAGAGAGGGGGATCGGGACGTAAGAGATCTCCACCCACCGCAGGCGGCTAATGGAACTTTAGAGACACGCCCAACGAGAGATCAATCGCCGGTTTTAGAGTGACGAGAGTCTCCAAGAAATAAAATAGGCTGGATGCATTTGCAGGTATACATCCAGCCTAACGCGACAGCCCAATGGGGCGACTTATCAGGCTGCCGGTTGTACGGGATCGAGCACGACGATACGGTTGCGCACCTTCTGTACTCCAGGGACGTGCTGCGCCACGGCGTGCGCTGCCTGACGCAGATAAAGCGAATTGGTCGAGCCGCGTAATGTGATCTCGTCGGCGGTCGAGGCTTCGCACGAGATTTGATTAAGATCGGGATATCCGAGCAGTTCCAACGCATGACGAACGCGGTTCGCCAATTCGAGGCAACGATCCGCAGCCGACATCAATGGCATCGCAGGCATGACAATCTCCAGAACCAAATAACCTTGAGGGGACGACAAGTGATTGAGCCGCTGGGCAATGCGGACTCTGTCAGGCAGTTCGGCTGCGAAGGTGGTGGGAATCCGAACTCTGACCAAATGAGGAACCAAGCTTCTGGCGTTCTATCTCACGCGACTAGACAGCACCTGCTGTGCCAGATTCCTACTATCTGTTGGGCTTTTTCAAAAATGGCTTTGCGCCCGAAGAAAAGCGAAAGTTTGAACACGCGGCCCCATTTATATGACGCGTTCTGAATCGGTATTGGCAGCTCAATGATGAACGCCTAATAACCAGCGCGGATGCCTGTCAACCAATCCGCTGATGGTCTGACGATCTTGGCCTTATTCCACGTTATCGGTTTCCGTACCTTCCTCTAACATTTTCATCTCTTCATCGCCGGGTTGATTCTCTACTTTGGTTGCTGGTTTTTCTTGGAAGTAAGCTTCGATTCTTTCGTCCACTTGTCGCCCTAATGCCGCGGCAGCATTTTCGACCGGATTGTAGATGGTTTGGCGAAAATTCGCGATTTCACTTTCGACCATATTCACAGTCCGGTCGACTTGATAGGCAGTCCAGGCAACGCTGACCATACTGACCAATGTGAGAAACACGCTAACAATCATGCACCATTTTACGACCTCCAGTGAACGCCCCATTTTACGACGTTGTTTGCGTCGTTGCTTCGCTTTACGCTGTCGGCGCATATTACGCTCTTTCGCGCTGGAATCGGCTTGTTGACGCTCAACAACGCGCTGGACAATTTTTTCGATCTCCGCCATGTCGGGCGATTCGTTGGTACTCATATCAAGACGAACCGCAAGATCTATGCCGTCAGATAAATTTGTGCCGATGTTTTGCTGGCGGCGCATGAAAAAGCCACCAGCAATGCGGCGGCGTGTTCATGTTCGTTCTGGCTTAAATCGCGGTTAGCCCTTAGGGCCGGCATTCAGCACCGCTGGGCTGACGCCGCCTGCATATTTCTCGAAGTTGGCGATAAAGAGCCCCGCCAGTTTTTTCGCCGCTTGCTCGTAGGCGGCGGCGTCGGGCCAACTGGTTTTGGGGACTAAGAGCTCACTTGGTACGCCGGGAACTTCGGTGACGGTCTCCACGCCAAAATAAGGATCGGTCGCCGTCTTACAGTCGCTGAGGACGCCTCCATGGATCGCATCAATAATTGCGCGTGTGTACTTCAGCTTGAAGCGCGATCCGACGCCGTAACCTCCGCCTGCCCAGCCGGTGTTGACCAGCCAAACCTTGGCGTTGTGCTTCGCCATTTTCTCGGCCAACAACTCGGCGTACTTGCCGGGATGCCAAACCAAAAACGGTCCGCCAAAACAGGGGCTGAACGTCGCTTGCGGTTCGTTCACGCCCATTTCGGTCCCGGCGACCTTGGCGGTGTAGCCGCTGATGAAGTGATACATCGCTTGTGCTGGCGATAGGCGACTGACCGGCGGCAAGACGCCAAACGCGTCGCAGGTCAAAAAGATCACATCGTCCGGGTGACCAGCGATGCAGGGAATCTTGGCGTTGCGAATGAATTCGATCGGGTACGCGCCGCGCGTATTTTGCGTGATGCTGGTATTGCTAAAGTCGACGTGGTGGTCGTCTTCATCGTAGACCACGTTTTCGAGCACGGCGCCAAATCGAAGCGCCTGGAAGATCTCCGGCTCGGAGTCGGGCGCCAGATCGATCGCTTTGGCGTAGCAGCCTCCTTCAATATTGAAGATGCCGTCATCTGACCAGCAATGTTCGTCGTCGCCGATCAACAAACGCTTGGGATCGGCAGAGAGGGTCGTTTTGCCGGTCCCAGAGAGCCCAAACATCACCGAGCTATGTCCCGATTGCGGATCGGTCGTCGAAGAACAATGCATCGACAGTACGCCGAGTTTCGGCATGTAGTAGTTCATCATAGTGAAGACGCCCTTTTTCATCTCACCGGCGTATTCGGTTCCCAGGATCACCATCTCCCGCTTTTCTAGATTGACGTCCACGCTGGTCTTGGAGGTCATCCCCGGCGTGTGTTGATTCGCGGGGAATTGTCCCGCGTTGTAGATAATGACTTCGGGATCACCGAAATTGGCCAGCTCTTCTTGCGTCGGACGAATCAACATCGTGTGCATGAAGAGCGCGTGGTACGGACGCGAGCAGATAACGCGGACTTTCAGCCGATATTTGGGATCCCAGCCGGCGAACGCATCGACCACGTACAGCGCTTTTCGTGTGTTGAGATAATCTTTGGCTCGCTCGAGATTGATGATGTAGGTCGCTTCGTCAATGTTGATATTGACCGATCCCCACCAGATTTCGTGTTCCGATTCGTCCGCTCGAACGATCCGTTTGTCGGTGGGGGATCGCCCTGTTTTTTCGCCGGAATAGGCGATCAATGCGCCGGAGTCGGCGATCGCCGCTTTTTCGTCAACGCGAATCGCTTCTTCATACAGCCGCGAAGGGGCCAGATTGCGGCGTACGTCCGCGACGGTTATGCCATAGGGAGTTAGATCCATTGCGCCCATCGTCTTGCCTCCTGAATCGAAAGTCGTTCCACCCGAGTTGCGAGCTCGATTCTAGCATTCCTGCCACCCATGCAGGGAGAGGAGTCGGTGGGAGGCAAGCTGTTACGATTGGCGAATGCAAAAAAAAGCTGGCTTGTGGGCCAGCTCTGTGCATATCGTTGGAAGGGGACTGCGGTTCTAGATGATCTCGTGAATCGGTTCGACATGTTCGACGCCGGTCAGTTTTTGATCCAGTCCGCTGTAGAAGTAGCTGAGATGATTGGGATCGAGTCCCAGTTGATGCAGCACCGTCGCGTGCATGTCTTTCACCTTCAGGGGACGTTCGACCGCTTCGGCGCCTAGCTCGTCGGTTGCGCCAACCGTCGTTCCCCCTTTGATACCGCCGCCGGCCATCCACATGGTGAAGCCGTACGAGTTATGATCGCGGCCGGTTCCCTCCGCATATTCGGCCGTCGGTTGACGACCAAACTCGCCCCCCCAGATCACTAGCGTGTCATCCAGCAGACCGGTTCGCTTCAGGTCTTTCAGCAACCCGGCGATCGGCTTGTCAGTACGGCCTGCATGGTAGGTGTGGTTTTTCACCAGGTCGCCGTGCGCGTCCCAGTTGGCGTCGTTGTGGTGACCGCCGGAGTAGAGTTGCACGAAGCGAACGCCTCGTTGCACCAAGCGGCGCGCCATCAAGCAGCGACGGCCAAACTCTTCGGTCTGCGGATCGTCCATACCGTACAGCTTGATCGTATCTTCGGTTTCGTCGGCGAAGTCGACCGCTTCCGGCGCCGACTCTTGCATCTTGTAGGCCAACTCGTAGCTGGCGATCCGCGCCGCGAGGTCCGAATTATCGAAGCGCGACGCCAAGTGGCGATCGTTCGAGTCTTTTAGCGTATCGAGAATGTCCCGCTGCATTTCACGCGTGATCCCTTGCGGCGGTTTGAGGTCGATGATCGGCGCTCCTTTGGAACGGAAGATCGAACCTTGATAGGTCGCCGGCATGAACCCGCTCGACCAGTTTTTGGCGCCGCTGATCGGACCGCCGGTCGGATCGAGCATGACGACATGCCCCGGCAAGTTTTCGTTCACGCTGCCGAGTCCGTAGTTGACCCACGAACCCATGCAAGGGAAGCCGCTCAAAATGCGACCAGAGTTCATGTTCAACATGGCCGAGCCGTGGATCGGCGATTCGGCCGTCATCGACTTCAAAAAGGCGATGTCGTCCACGCAGCTTCCCAGATGGGGAAACAGATCCGAAACCATCTGGCCCGATTCGCCGTAAGGTTTGAATTTCCATTTAGGACCAACAACGCGTCCTTCGTTTTTGGCGCCGCCGCGGCCTTTGGTTTTTACCGGGATCGTCTTGCCGTCGAGCGGATAGAGATCGGGCTTGTAGTCGAACGTATCGACATGACTGGGGCCGCCGTACATGAAGAGGAAAATGACGTTCTTCGCTTTGGCCGGAAAGTGAGGAGCCTTCGCCGCCAGCGGGTTCTGGAAGGTTTTTTCGCCTTCCGACGCTTTGGCCTGATCGGCCATAAAGCCATCTTTCGCCAGCATCGCCGTCAGCGCGAGCCCGGTGAACTTGCCTCCGGTTTCCCAAAGGAATTCGCGTCGAGTTCGTCCGCAAAAGTCGCCGTGAGGAAGGTTGTTGTGGGCCATCTTATTTCTCTCCATTTCTGCAAAGTGGAACCGGCGATCGAAACAATCGCCGCCGCAACTGCAGTTTGGTTAGTCGATAAAAATGAATTCGTTCAAGTTCAGCACCATCAAGCAATAGAGATCGAGCGCTCGATCATCGCTGAGCGTGTGCTTCTCTTTTAGTTTGGCGATCAGCTCTTCGCCTGATTGGATGTCGGCCTCGGTCGCGTCGCGTCCCAGTCCTTTCTCGATCGACAAGACGATCTGCTGACGCAAGTCGCCGGGCGCTTCTTTGCGAAGCAAGTCGCCAAACTCTTTCGCCTGTTCATTCAGAAAGTCGCCGTTGAGCATGCCGAGCGCTTGGGCTGGCTGCGTCGTCGCGAAACGTTCAGGACAAAGCGCATCGGTTTCGGGGAAGTCGTAATTCGCCAACATCGGCGGAATGAGCGAGCGTTTGACGAAGATGTAAATCGCACGACGATTTCGCTCTTCTTCCGACGAATTATGCCAACCGGCGCCGGGTTGCGACTGCCCTGCTTTGACTTCGTCGGAAACTTTTGGATAGTAACTGGGGCCAAACATCTTGTCGTTCAGCGAACCGTTGGCGACCAACAGCGAATCGTAAATCTCTTCGGCCGACAGACGACGCATGTCGTGACGCCACAGCAGATTGTTCGCTGGATCTTTCGCTAACGCTTGCTCGGAACCTGCGGACGACATTTGATACGTATTGGACATCATGATCAGCTTATGCAGCTGTTTCATGCTCCAGCCGCTGGCCACAAACTGCTCGGCCAGCCAATCCAACAACTTGGGATGGGTCGGCTGCGAACCAAGCTGACCAAAGTTGTCGGTCGAAGCGACGATGCCGCGACCAAAGTGATGTTGCCACAAGCGATTGACCATCACACGCGACGTCAGCATATTGTCGTCGGATGCGATCCACTTGGCCAGCGCTAAGCGACGCCCTGACGTTTTTCCACCGGCAGGCGGAATGATCACCGGTTCGGGGGCTTCAAAAATATCAGGAAAGCCCAGCTTCACCTCATCTCCTGGAACGTGCGGATTACCGCGCATCATCAAGTGCGTCTCCGGCGGCGGATTCAACGCTTTGTTGATGGCCATCGCGAACTGGCGCTGAGGAAGCTGTTTCTGCTCAGTGCGGGCTTCTCGTAATTGCTGTCGCAGTTCTTCATAGAGCTTGCTCTGCTCCGGTAGAAACTCGCCGATTCGCTTCTCCAGTTCACGGCGTTTTTTCGGATTGCGAGCTTCGTTGCGCTCTCCTTCCGGCAATTTGTCGACGACCTGGCGATAGATCTCGTCGAGCTCGCCTTGCAGGCGGCCGATTCTTTCATCCGCTTCATCATGAAGTTTGCGAATATCATCCGAGGTGATTTCTCGCCGACTGTTCGAGATGTCGCCGCGCTTGCCATACGGGGCGACGTCTCGCATGAACGCGACCATTTCGTAGTAGTCGGTCTGCGGGATCGGGTCGATCTTATGGTCATGGCAGCGAGCGCAATTGATCGTCAGCCCAAGCATCGCTTTACCGGTCGTGTTGACCAGGTCGTCGTAATGATCGAACTCGTGTTGCAGCGGATCGGCCGGCTCATCATCCCACACGCCCAAGCGATAGTATCCGGTTGCGATGATAGACTCAGGCGTCGGGTTCGGAATCTCGTCCCCCGCTAATTGCTCGATCAAAAATTGGTCGTATGGTTTGTCAACGTTGAACGAGCGGATCACATAGTCGCGATACTTCCAGGCGTCGGGCTTATCGCCGTCGCGCTCGAAGCTATTGGTTTCGGCGAAGCGCACCAGGTCGAGCCAGTGACGTCCCCAGCGTTCGCCGTATTGCGGCGAAGCAAGCAGACGATCGACCAGATTCTCATAGGCTTGCGGCGACTCGTCGGCGGCGAACGCTTCGATCTCGTCGTAGGTCGGCGGCAGACCGGTCAGGTCGTAATAGGCACGGCGGATCAACGTCCGGCGATCGGCGCTCGGATTCGGCTGCAAGCCGTTGGTTTCCAGTCGCTTTAGCACAAAGTTATCGATCGGATTGGCGACCAACTCTTGGTGCTGCACCTCGGGAGGCGTTTGCGGCTCCGGCTTTTCAAACGCCCAATGCTTTTTCCATTTCGCACCTTCGCTGATCCATTGACGTAGCAACGCAATTTCTTCCGACTTCAGCGGCTTACCTTCCGGCGGCATTCGTTCGAACTCGTCGGTCGAGACAACGCGGCGCAGCAGCTCACTTTCGTCCGGTTCGCCCGGCACGATCGCAGCCATGCCAGAATCGGCTTCGGCCAGTGCGCCTTCGCGCGTATCAATATGTAGTCCCGATTCAACGTCGCCTGGACCATGGCACGAGTAGCATCGTTTGGCTAACAGCGGCTGAATGTCGCGTGCATAGTCGACTTCTTCCTGGGCGAAGCTTGCGGTGCAGATCGCAAACAGACAGGCTAAGGGGAAGACAAGTTGGGTGTTAAAACGACTCAATTCGAGACTCCACGATCGTCGGACAGGACGCATTCAAGGCAGGATGGTGTCTGGCGGCAGGAACGAAATCATCAGAAAAGGAAAATGAACGATTTCATATCGTCTAATTCTTTCTCTTTGCGGGGCTAGTTTCAATGAGTTTTCGGAACGGGGAATTGAGAAGTTTTGCAGGCTCAGACCGCTGAGTGGAACAGAAAACTTAAAAAAACGGCAAAATCCACCCCAAAAACAGGTTCACACTGTCGTTATTGGATTGCGTATGCCAGCGGACGTGGGTCATAATTGGTAAATTGGGAAAGCCGCCCTCTTTCACTCTTGAGAACTGTTACGCTCCATGCAACGTCGTCGCGTTATGTTGATTGTTGAAACGTCGCTGGTCTACGGGCGCGAGGTTTTACGGGGAATTAATCGATACGTCGTGGCGAATGAGCCTTGGTCGATCTATGTCGACCTGCGTGAGTTGGTCGTCAGGCCCCCCGCATGGTTGGAGAAATGGGAGGGAGATGGCATCATCACGCGGTCAACCACGCCCAGTCTTGCTGAGAAACTTCGCGCTTTGAAGATCCCAACAGTGGATCTGACCGACATCTACGGCAGTCAGGGATTACCGCAGATCGGCACGAATCACGAAGCGGTTGGCAAAATGGGGGCGCAACACCTTCTGGAGAGGGGGTTTCGCCATTTTGCTTTCTGCGGATTTACCGGACATAACTGGTCGTCACGTCGTCAGGAGGGGTTCAAGACGGTTGTCACCAAAGCAGGGTTCGACTTTCACCAGTACCAATCTCCTTGGGATACGACGACCGCACTGACCTGGGATGAGCAGCAAAGCCAGATCGTCCGTTGGTTGGAATCGCTGCCGCGACCGGCCGGCATCATGGCTTGTAACGACATGCGTGGTCAGCACGTCCTGGACGCGTGTCGACGCATCGGCGTCGCCGTGCCGGAAGAAATCGCAGTGATCGGCGTCGACAATGACGAGTTGGTTTGCGATCTCTGTGATCCGCCGCTGTCGAGCATCATGCCTAACCCACAGCGAATCGGCTATGAAGCGGCGTCGATGTTGGATGCGCTGATGCGGGGCGAACAGCCGAAGCAGATGAACAAACTGATCGAACCGATCGGCGTCGTCACGCGGCAATCGACCGACGTGCTGGCGATCGATGACCCCTTGGTCGCGTCGGCGGTTAAATACATTCGCCAGCACGCGTGCGATGGGATCTCGGTTGAGGAAGTTCTGAAACAGGTCCCTGTTTCCCGCAGCATTCTGGAACGCCGTTTCCGCAAGTACATCGGCCGTTCGCCGCAATCCGAGATTCGCGCCGTGCAACTGAAACGGGTCCGTCAACTGTTGCGTGAAACCGATTTGCCGCTAGAACGCATCGCTACGCTCGCGGGGTACGATCATCCCGAATACATGAGCGTCGTCTTCAAACGAGAACTCGGGCAAACGCCGGGTCAGTATCGAACGCAAAACGTCAAAGGGGCGTCGCGGCGTTTTCGATAATGTGCGATTACTAGCCCGCCAGCGCGAGCGAGGGAATAGAGTTGGCGATCCTAACACGGATTGAAGTGGCGAGCCGTATTCCCTCGCTGGCGCTGGCGGGCTAGTGTTCGATGGATTCGAAATAGCGCAATTTCAAAACTCGTGCTGGCGGGTTAGTGTTTGGATATTTTCGTGCCGGAACAACCGAGGAGAATCACGCATGACGAGCCAACCACTGCGCATCACCATCTGGAATGAGTTCGTCCACGAGCGGGAAGATCCGGTGGTCGGCAAGCTCTATCCCGACGGCATTCATGGAGCGATCGCCGCGGCGCTGCGGGAAAAGTTGGGAGACGCCGCCGAGGTTAGTACCGCGACGCAGGATCAGCCCGAGCATGGTCTCTCGGCCGAGAAGCTGGCCGCGACCGATGTGCTCTATTGGTGGGGACATGCGGCGCACAACGATGTCAGCGATGAAGTAGTCGATCGCGTGCAACAGCGCGTGCTGGAAGGAATGGGGCTCATCGTGCTGCACTCGGCGCACGACTCCAAAATCTTCAAGCGTTTGCTCGGAACGCGGTGTAGTTTACGCTGGCGCGAAGTGGGAGAACGGGAGCGGCTTTGGATCACCGCGCCGGGACATCCGCTCGTCAGCGGGCTGCCGAACGAATATATCGAGTTGCCTCGGGCCGAGATGTACGGCGAATACTTCGACATCCCGCAGCCGGACGACGTGATCTTTATCAGCTGGTTCGAAGGGGGCGAAGTCTTTCGCAGCGGATGCACGTTTACCCGCGGCGCCGGCAAGATTTTCTACTTTCGCCCTGGTCACGAAACGTACCCGATCTACTACGATCCCCACATCCAGCAAGTGTTGGCCAACGCGGCCCAGTGGGCCAGACCCAGCGGCGTGACCTATGTCGGAGAGTGCCGCAATCCGCAAGAGTCGCTCAGTCCGATCGAGCGGCGCGACTAGCGAATGGTAACGCGGCGACCGTCGATCGTCACGCGGCCGGCGGCGAACGCCTGAAGGACTTGCGGGTAGAGTTCGCATTCGACTTCAAACACTCGTGCAGCGAGCGAAGCGGCGTCGTCATCCGGCAGCACCGGAATCGACTGCTGCGCGACCACTGGGCCGTGGTCGTAATGATTGTCGACCAGGTGAACGGTGCAGCCGCTCACTTTGACGCCGTAATCGAGCGCCGCTTGATGTACTTTGGCGCCGTAAAAACCGGCGCCGCAGAACGACGGCACCAAGGACGGGTGGATGTTGATCACGCGATTTTCAAAATCGTCCGGGATCAACACATGCTTTAAGAACCCGCCCATCACGATCAAATCAACCTCGGCGGCGCGACACGCGTCGAACACCGTCGTGCTGAACGACTCGGTCGAGTCGTGCGAGTTCCAGTCGACAATCGTCGAAGGAATATCGGCATCGGTTGCGTATTGCAAACCTTTCGCTTTCGCGGTGCTCGCAACGACCACAGTAATCTTGATCCAGAGCTGATCGACGGCGATCTTCTCGATCAGATTGCGCAACGTCGTGCCGCCGCCAGAGATCAGCACGGCGACGCGCAGCGGATTTTCAGCGGAATGAGTCGAACCGTTCATGCGTTAAACCTTCTTCACGAACAGCTTCGCCGCAAAATCTCCAATCTCACACTCGATCGTCGTGGCGCCGGACAAGGCTTTCAAAACGAGATTTTTTCCCAGCGTTTCGCCGGTGATGTACGCGCCGTTTTCGGTCAGCGCCGCAGTCAGCTCGTCGGCGTCGGTCACGACGCCGATTTCGATCCGGTCGGTATAGGCCAGGTCCATTTCTTTGCGTTGATCTTGGATCAAGCGAACCAGGTCTTTGCAGTACCCTTCACGCAGCAACTCCGGCGTCAGCTCTTTGTTGAGCACCACGACGCACATTTTCCCTTGTGCGGCGGCCCAGCCGGGCTTCGCTTGTAGGCGAACTTGGATATCTTCGCCGTCCAACTCGATCGCTTGGCCGCCCACCTCCAGCGTGATCTTGCCGTTGGATTCCAACTGCGACAACAACTCGCCTCCGTCCGCTTTCGCCAACGCGCCTTTGACCTGCGGTAACAGTTTGCCGATTTTCGGACCGAGTCGCTTGAAGTTCGGCTGCACTTGATAGTCGATGTATTTTTGACCTTCTTGCGTGAACTGGACTTCTTTGACGTTCAGTTCTTCGCGGATCAAGCCGCCATGCGATTCGAGCCAATCTTGATGCGTCGCGTCGGCTAGCACGACTTCGACCAGCGATAATGGTTGGCGAACCTTCAGCTTCTCGTCCATGCGGGCCTTGCGGCCGAGGGACGAGATCTCACGGATTAAGTTCATGCGCGTCGACAGCTGGCGGTCGACCGCCGTTTCGTCCGCTGTGGGGAAGTCGCACAAGTGGACGCTTTCGATCGCGCGATCTCCAAAGACGCCGGCGAGACTGCGCCATAATCCTTCGGCCAAAAACGGCGTGAACGGCGCGATCAGCTTGCAGGTGGTGATCAAACATTCGTAAAGCGTCCAGTAAGCGTCCTGCTTCTCGGGCGACTCTTTGTCGCCGCTCCAGAAGCGATCGCGACTGCGGCGTACGTACCAATTGCTCAATGCGTCGACAAAGCTGGTCAACGCTCCGCACGCGCCGTAGTTGTCGTACGCGTCCATCCGCTCGACGACCGTCGCGATCGCCTGATTTAATTCGCTGAGGACCCAACGATCCAGCTCGCTGCGCTCGGCGGCAGGACGATAGCCTTTCGCGCCGGCAAAGTCGATAGACGACAATTGACCTGCTTGGCCGGTCAACGCTTGCTCAGGCTGGAAGCCGTCGATGTTGGCGTAGATCGTGAAGAAACTATAGACGTTCCAGAGCCGCAGCAGGAACTCGGGGATGCTGTCTTTGATCGATTGTTCGTTGTAGCGGATCGACGTCCACGGCGGCTGATTGGCGAACAGATACCAGCGCAGCGCGTCGGCGCCATACTTGTCGAAGATCTCGTTCGGCTCGCGATAGTTTCGCTTGCTCTTAGACATCTTCTGGCCATCTTCGCCCAGCATCAGGCCAAGCACGATGCAGTTTTTGAAGGGATGCGGATATTCATGCCGCACCGTTTGACCGTCGCCTCCCTTGCCGAACAGCAGCGTGCTGATCGCCAATTGGCTATAGAACCAGCCGCGCGTCTGGTCGATCGCTTCGCTGATAAAGTCTGCCGGAAACTGGTCTTCAAACCGGTTGGCGTTTTGATGCGGATAGCCCCACTGTGCAAACGGCATCGCGCCGGAGTCAAACCAGCAGTCGATCACTTCGGTGACCCGCTGCATCTTCGCCCCAGGGGCGAAGGGAGAATCGTAGGTGATCGCGTCGATGTACGGCTTGTGGATCTTCAGATCGTCGACCAGTTTGGGATTTTTTTTCTTGGCCGCTTCCCAAACTTCAAAGCCGGTTGCGCCCGGCTTCGCTTCTAGCTCGGCGTAGCTGGCGACCGCTTCGGCTTGACCCGTTTCTTCGCAAACCCAGATCGGCAGCGGAGTTCCCCAATAGCGTTCGCGCGACAGCGCCCAGTCGACGTTTGATTCGAGAAAGTTGCCGAAGCGCCCGTCGCGGATATGATCCGGCAGCCAATTGATCTGCTGATTGTTCGCCACCATTTCATCTTTGAACTGCGTCGTGCGGACGAACCAGCTCTTCCGCGGATACTGGATGAGCGGATCTTCGTCTGCACGCCAGCAGAAGGGATAGTCGTGCAGATATTGATCGAGCAAAAAGAGCCGACCCCGCGTTTTCAGCTCATGGGCGATGTCTTTGTCGGCCTCTTTGACCCAGCGACCTTGGTAGTTGGGCGCTTCGTCAGTGAACTTGCCGTCGGGACCAACAGCGCAGATCAATTCGGGGCCTTCGCCCGGTGCGAAGCGATCTTGCTCTTCTTTCAAAACGTCATAGTCGACTTCGCCAAACGCCGGCGCTTGATGGACAACGCCGGTTCCGCTGTCGGTCGTCACAAAATCGGCAGCGACCACGCGCCATGCGATGTGCTGCTTGGTTTTGGCGTCGTCGGCCAACGTTCCTTGCGTGTCGCCCAGATCTTTGTAGTAGTAGTCAAACGGCGGCAGATAACGTTTGCCCAACAAGGTCGCGCCTTGGCAAGTCGCGATCGTCTTCCAGTTCTTCTTCGTTTTGGTCGCCAACGGTTCGACCAGTGCGGTCGCTAAGATCAGATGCTCGCCGGTCTCTTCATCTTCGACGGTCGAGTACTCAAGCTCCGGATGCACGGCGGCGAACTGATTGCTCGGCAACGTCCAAGGAGTTGTCGTCCAGACCAGCAGTGCGGTCTTGGGGTCTTCGATCAGTGGGAAGCGAACATAGACGCTGGGGTCGGCGACTTCGCGATATCCTTGGCCGACTTCGCCGCTGGAAAGCGCCGTTCCTCCTTGAGCCCACCACCAGACAATCTTGTGACCTTGGTAAAGGAGGCCGCGATCGTAGAAGTTCTTCAGCGCCCACCAGACGCTTTCGACATAGCTTTGATGGTAGGTGACGTAAGCTTCGTCCAACTTCAACCAAAAGCCGAGACGTTCGGTCAGGCGTTCCCACTCTTGCATGTAACGCCAAACGCTGGCCTGGCACTTGTGGATGAACGGTTCGATGCCGAAATTTTCGATCTCTTCCTTCGAGTGGATTCCCATCTCTTTGCAGACTTCGACTTCGACCGGCAGCCCGTGCGTGTCCCAGCCTGCTTTGCGCTCGCAGTAGTATCCCTTCATCGTGCGATAACGGGGGAAGACGTCTTTGATCGCGCGGGTCAGGCAGTGACCAGGATGCGGCATGCCGTTGGCGGTGGGAGGTCCTTCGTAGAAGACAAATTTGGGACCGTCACGCCGCGCGTCGAGCGATTTTTCGTAGATCTTCTGCGACTTCCAGAAATCCAGAACTTCGGCTTCCAGTTGGGGGAACTGCACGTTTTGTTGGTTTTCAGGAAACATGTCGCAGCATTCGGTTTAAAGTCAAGCGATCGAACGACTTGGGATAGAACGCCCCAAGCAAACCAGCGATTTTCCCCTAGAAGCGCCAAAAATGGAATGCCCCCGCCGGAAAGGTCTTCCGCCAGGGGCATTAGAGGGTTACTTCAGTAACGCGGTTCGCGCGATCAGGCAGACTATTCGGCCGCCAGATCCACGCAGACAAGCTCTTTGTCATTACGGAGATAGGCCGATTGGTTGGCGTAGGCTGGATGGCTCCAAACCACGTCGCGGCCGAACGCATTGTTGGTCGGTTCCAAGATGTGAGCGCGGTTGATTTCGGCATAACCCTCTGGCGTCAGGTCGGCGAAGATCAAGTCGCCGGTTTCGCTGGCCAAAATGAAGCGATCGCCGGCCTCGCCCAACTTCACTAAGAAGGCGGTCGCATGTTTGGGGCGCCGCTCGGGCGAAGTCGGCTTTTGCGTTTCCCAGAGTCGCTCCCCATCTTCAACTTTAGCCGCCATCAGTGCGCCGCTGATTCCATCCACGCCGTAGATTGTCTTGGGGGTCATGATCGGAGGAGCGTTGGCGGTCGCAATCGAAGATTTCCCGGTTCCGCGCCACACAACTTCGGCGCCGGGTTCTTCGGTCAGTTTCAGCATCACGCTGGTGTCGGAATATCCGCCGGCAAAGAGCATGTCACCCATCAAGCGGGGAGGCGAAATCGACATCGCGTACGACGGTTCCAACGAAACTGTCCAATAAACTTCGCCGGTCGCCGGATTCAAGCTGTTCAGGGAAAGGGGGTGCCAGATCAGCAGTTGCTGTTTGCCACCAAACTCGATCATCGTCGGCGGGCAATAGCCCTGCGACGTGGAAGAAAGGGCTCGCCACAATTCTTTCCCACTATTCTTGTCGAACGCGACCGCGATCGAACCCTCACCGCCCACCAGGCAATAGAGCGTATCGCCATCGACAAGCGGTGCGGCCGAATAGCCCCAAAACGGCGCGTCGCACTTGTATTCTTTACGCAGCTCTTTTTTCCAGACGACGGCGCCATCTTTGGCGTTGAAACAGATCAAGTCTCCCTCGGCGCCCAAAGTGTAAACCTTATCGCCGTCGACGGTCGGTGTTGCCCGCGGACCGGCGCCATAGCTGATGCTGTAATTGCGAGGATACTCATATTTCCAAACTTCTTTGCCGCTATCGGCGTCCAAACAAAGCACCCGTTCGACGCCGGTCAAAACGTCCGGACCGCCAGCGTTGTTGGTGATGTCGCCTGACTTCTTCACATAGTCAGTTAGATAAACGCGGCCATCCGCAACCGCCGGTCCCGAGTAGCCGTAGCTGACCGGGACGCGCCATTTGATCTTGGCGCCAGTATCAGGAAATTGGGTGACGACGCCGCTTTCGCGCCAAATACTATCTCGCTGCGGACCGAGCCATTGCGGCCAATCCGCCGCCGAGATGGGGGAAACCGTCAGGGCCAGCAGCATCAACGAAGCGGACCGAATCATGAGCAAATTCCTGCAGCTTGGGGGGGCAGTTCGGAAGCGGATTGCGTCGCTTGGCGGCGCATTTCTGGGTTGGATGTCACGGACTGCCCCTACGTCACATGAACTTTGAGAATTACGCGCGGAGATTCGACCTGTTACGAAATTCTCACGGGCGAAGTTGGTTTTTCCGCAAATGTCGGCTGGGGGTACGCTCGTTGCGAGTCTTCGCTATTCGCCGTAAAATAAGCGGTTTTGACACGCTTCGTTCCCCTACACCTGATCAGAGGATGCTCGCCTAATGCGATTTTTGCCCGCCTGGCTCGCCGTTCTGTTGTTGGTATTTACCACCGGATGTCCGAAGTCGACTCCGCAGACTCCTGCCAAAGTCGAGCCTGAGAAGGTCGAACCGGACGACGCCGCAGCGGTCGCCGCCCTCGAGGAGTTGGGGGGGCGATTGACCAAAGATGATCGGGGAGTCGTCACCGTCGCTGATCTGTCGGTCTCTTCGTTCAGTGATGAGCAACTGGAGCCGTTGTCGAAACTGAAGCATGTCAAAATTTTGAAAGTCTACGGCGCCGACGTGACGGACAAGACGATCGACAATCTCTTGCAGATGAAAGACCTACGCGATTTTAGCGCCGCGAACACAACGATCTCCGACGCCGGTATCGAAAAGCTGGTGGCGCTCAAGAATCTTTCAGTGTTGCAACTGCGTCGCACGAATATCAGTAACAAGTCGTTGGAATACATGCTGCAGTTGCCCAAGCTGCGTTATCTTGACCTACGCTATGACGACATCACGGACGCCGGCATGGAGACCATCGCCAAGATGCCCAATATGGAAGTCTTGCGTCTGGAAGGCGCGATCGTCGGCGATGAAGGACTGGCTCACCTGACCGACTTGTCCAAGCTGAAATTTTTGAACATTCGCGGCACCAATGTTACCGACGCCGGCTTCAAGTCGATCTCGAAATTGACCAATCTCGAAACCCTGGAGACCAACGGTACGGCGTTGACGACCGAAGGGATGGAGTATCTGGCGCCGCTAACCAAAATCAAAACCTTGGAACTGATGCGAGCCCAAGTCAAAGACGGCGGTTTCGTTCACTTGAAAGAGATGAAGCAGCTAGAGAATCTCATGTTGCGTCAGACGCGCGTCTCCGGAGCGGGGATGGAAAACCTGATCGGCATCGATACGCTCAAGTCGCTTGACGTCAGCGAAACGCCGTTTGGCGATGATGGCCTGATTCATGTTGGCAAGTTCAAGAATCTGGAAAAGCTCAATCTGTGGTTCACCAAAGTGACGCCGGATGGTTTGCCGCACATTAAAGACCTGACCAACATGAAGACGCTGGTCCTTGACTATCAAGGGATCACCGACGATTCGTTGGAAAACCTGGTCGGCATGCAAAAACTGCAGACACTGTCGCTCAAAGACAACGACATGATCACCAACGAGTCGATCAAGTATCTGAAGCAATTGAAGGGGCTGAAGAAAATTTCGATCACCTTCACACAGATCGACAGCCGCGGCGTCGCCGAGTTGAAAAAAGAGATCCCCGGTCTCGAAGTCGAACTTTAAAGTGATCGTAGGACAGGCCGTGCCTGCCCTACGATCTTTTTTCATGCGCATGGCGCTTCGTCGTCGATTATAGATCGGCGATTCCGCCTGGGAACGGGCAGGGCGCCGTATCCAAGAAACGTCCGCCGTTGTCGTACCATCCTTGCTTGGTGTAGCGGCACCAAGTGAGATCCACCAGGAAACTGGCGGAGTAACCATTGGGGGTCTCTACCGTCACAATGACCCGGCGATGCGTAATCGGTTGTTGGTGATAGAAATCAAGCCCTCGTTCGGTCAAAGTCTTGCCGACAACCACCACGGTCTGTTCGATCAAGGGTTGGCCGGTACGATCTACCGGCGTCAGGTAGAGCAAGTTCGGAAAAGGATAGCGCTGATCACGACGCCGATCGGCATAGGCGAGCCGCGTCCCTTTTCCCGTGGCGCCGATGATCGACCTTACCTGCACGCGAACTTCATCCTCGTGCTCATTCAAGTTCACTTTGAGCGGTGCAGAAGTAAACGTAGACGTCGAAAGATCGGAAGTCGACAGTTCCATGGTTCTATTGGCTCTCCACGATTCATGTAAATCGTCGCACATTCTGCCCTCTAGCATGTGCCGCGACTCACGAAGGATGAGTATTCAGCAGATCGTCAACGCTCTACTAACCAAGGTGGACAGCTAGCGAGCGCACCGCGGTAGGTGAATTGGCGGGGAGAGTAGTGAGGAAGTGACAAGTGGATGGAGATGAGTGACGATGCGATCGCAACGGAGCGATCGACGCCGTATTGTCGAAGTCGCCGCGATGGCGGCGGTTGGATTGCCGATTACGATTGGCGCTGGATACGCCTACAGATCAATGGATAGGTTGAAATCGACCGGTAAGCAAATAACGAATGCCGATATTTTTACGTTGCGGCCGGTGATCGTAACAATCGTTGCAACCGGACCGAGGCGCGCCAGTCGTTTTGAAATTCGACTTTGGCCGTCGCCAGCACGCGTTGGGCTTCGTCGGCGCTGCCTGCTTTCACCAGCGACGTGAGCCAGGCTTCGTAGACTTCAAAGCGAAGCTGCAACTGATATTGCGGATCATCGAGCACGGCAGCTTCCAGCGCGCCGGAGAACTGTCCCGAGGCCAATGTCGAACGGACTTTCAAGATCCGGATATGCCGACGATTAGCCAACAGCGGGCCGTAGTTGGGCGCCGATTGCGCCACTTCGTCCAGCAATCGCTCGGCCTGTTCGTATTGGGATTGTTGCGCCAGTTCGACGGCCCAGTTGTTTTTTGCGGCCAGCAAGTTTTGTGCGGCGGCGGCATCGCTGGGATCAAGAGCGAGCGTTTGATTCAGCAACTCAACCGCAACAGAGAAGTTGCGTTGCTCCAAATGATCGACGGCGCGATTGTAGTACAGCTTGGCGACCAACGCTTGTCGCGACAGCGGTGCGGCGGCCGAGCCGGCTTCGATGCCGGGGGCTTCGCGGCGCATCGCTTCGGAGAGTTCAAACCACTGGGGGCAAGTCGACTCGATGTCGATCGGCTGAGCGGAGTTGACTTGGCACCAGACATGCCCTTCGATTTGGCGGGCAATCACCGGCAAATCCAGCGAATCGGCGAGCGCGACATACAAAATGGTGCCGCTGACGCAGTTGAAATCGCCGCCAGACAGGGCGCTGGAAATGGCCGAAGCTTTGGCGTCGAAACGCCCGGTGAGGATTTCGCGATGGAGCGCGTGAAACAGCCAGACGGCGCGATCTTCCAACAACAACTCGGTCCAGTCGTCCGGACGCTGGCTCTTGATCTGCTCCCGCAAAAATTGAAAGCGAGCGACCACTTCCGCCGACTTGGAGGGGCTGGCCTCTTCCTCCGCTTCGGCCGCTGCGGCGATCAACGCGCGGCCCATATCAAGGGCTGGCGGCTCAGTGCGAACCGCGGCGCTGGCGATCGAACCGACGGCGGTTAGCAGCAGGAGGGAAAGAGTACGCATCGCAAATGCCAAATCGGGAAGGGAAGGAAGCGTCCTACCCCAACTATGCGATGCAAAATCACCACGCGCCGCCGCCGATGTCCTCTTTTCGCAACGTTTTCGTTGACGCAATCGCTGCGATCCGAATCTTTGTTGCGACCGGCGCTGGAGCCGAAGCTACGGGAGGGTGTGACCCATTTTGTCCCGTTTGGTCGCGAGATATTTCTCGTTGAACTCATTGACCGGCGACGCCATCGGGACTTGATCGACGACTTCCAGGTCGAATCCGCCGTAGATAAATGCGTCGGTTTTTTTCGGGTTGTTGGTCAGCAGGCGGATTTGACGGAGGCCGATGTCTTTCAAGATCTGAATGCCGATGCCGTAGTCGCGCATGTCGGCTTTAAAACCGAGAGCATGATTCGCTTCGACCGTATCGAGTCCGTGATCTTGCAGTCCATAGGCGCGAATCTTTTGGGTTAGTCCGATGCCGCGTCCCTCTTGCGGCAAGTAGACCAGCGCTCCGTGACCTTCTTTGCTGATCGTCTCCAGCGCCATCTGCAATTGATCCCCGCAGTCGCAGCGGAGCGAACTGATCAAGTCGCCGGTAAAGCAGCTCGAATGCAGCCGAACCAACGGTCGTTCTTGCTTCTCAGGCTCACCGAAGATCAAGACGACCGGCTCTTGCGTTTCGTATTCGACGGAATAGACGATGATTTTGAATTGGCCATATTTGGTCGGCAAATCGGCTTCGGCGGCGCGCGAGACTAGTTTTTCGTTCACGCGGCGGTGGGCGATCAATTGCTCGATCGAAATGATTTCGAGCTTGAACTTCTCAGCCAATTCGATCAGTTGATCTCGATCGGCGCGATCGCCGGCTTCGTCCAGGATCTCGCACAGCACGCCGGCCGGACGAAGTCCCGCCATGCGGGCCAGATCGACCGAGGCCTCGGTGTGCCCGGCGCGACGCAGCACGCCCCCTTCTTTCGCCAACAGCGGGTAGACGTGCCCAGGCCGCACAAAATCGTCGACCGTGGTCTGCGGATCGGCCAGCGCCTGGATGGTGTCAGAGCGCTCTTTGGCGGTGATGCCGGTTTTGCTGGTGTGATGATCGACCGGCGTGATGAACGAGGTTTGCAGCGGCGCGTTGTTCGTTTCGACGATCGGGTGCAGATCCAACCGCTGGCAGACATCTGGCAAAATCGGTGCGCACAGCATTCCGCGGCCATGCGTGATCATAAAATTGACCGACTCCGGCGTAATCTTCTCGGCCGCAGCGACAAAGTCCCCCTCGTTTTCGCGGTCTTCCGCATCCACAACGATCACTATTTCGCCACGGCTGATCGCGTCGACCGCCGATTGAACCGATGAAAAACGATGGGACACGCTAGTTACCTAAGGTTGGAATCGTCAAAAGAATCGCGTTTGCGGGATGGGCTTCGCTTCAAAATATGCGATGCCTGGGACGCAAAACCGTTACGTCTTCGCTTGCCTGCGGTTAATAATAGCGTCAGGCGAACTTACCTGTGCATTATAGGCGAATCGCTGCAATAGGGAGTCGTGCAGAATGAACCGAGGGAAGATGGTTGCGATTTTGGCTTTGGCGAGCCTCTTTTTCGGAAAAATCGCCCAAGCCGAACAACCCATACAAATTATTACGGACGTCGTTTACGCTTCCCCTGGGGGGGAGGATTTGAAGGTCGATCTCTATCTACCGCAGGGCGATGGTCCTTACCCCGGCGTTTTGATGGTCCACGGAGGCGCCTGGTTGGCAGGGGATCGGAGCCGGATGGCGATTCATGCGCTGCAATTGGCCCGACACGGCTACTGCGTCGCGTCGATCGGCTATCGCTTGGCGCCAGCCCACAAATTTCCTGCTCAGCTAGAAGATTGCCGAATGGCGCTGGCCTGGCTTCGTGATCATGCGGACCAGTATCACATCGATCCGAAGCAGATCGTCGGCTACGGCTACTCGGCCGGCGCCCAGTTGATTTGCTTGACCGCAATGACGGCGACCGACCCGGCGCAAGGACTTTGTGCGGTGGTCGCAGGGGGAACGCCGTGTGATTTTACGCTCGAGCCGCTCACCAGCGCACGTCTCGCCTACTTTCTGGGCGGGACCCGCGCGGCGGTTCCCGACGTCTATCGTCAGGCCTCTCCCGCCAAGTTTGTCTCGACCAAATCGCCGCCGATGTTCTTTTTTCATGGAACCGCCGACAGTCTTGTTCCCTTGGCCGGCGTGAAGGCGATGTGCAAGGCGCTCGATCAAGCTGGTTGCGACGTGCGACTGTGCGAATTAGACCAAGCGAGCCATATCGGTTCGTTCCTGAGTCCCCAGGCACGGCAAGAAGCAGTAAAATTTTTGGATGAAGTGCTGCAGACGACTGCGGCCACCGATCCCTAACGCATTTGTGCGGCCGACCGATCATATGACCCAAACTCCGCTGCTGCCAAGCGAAGAGTACATCGAACAGGCCTTTTTCTTTCAATCGATGCGCGAAAAGATCGAAGAGAACGCGCCGCTGCAAGAGATCTTACAGTCGGTGCGCGAAGAGATCCTTGCGACCACCAAGCTGCCGATGGCGATCGATTTTCTGATGGCCGAACTGCGACATTTGGGTTTGTTTCACTCGGCGATGAAACGTCTATCGCACTATTTCGCACCGTTTCAGACTTTTCTAATCGCCGCGGCGGAAGATGAGCGAGGACGCTTTGACTTTCGCGTCGCGCTCGAAATCTTGAAGCTCGAAGCCGAGTTTCGCGCGGCGGAAGCATCGCCGGCCGCGATGTTCGTCTATCAGTTTGAAGTTCTCTGTCGACATCGTTTGAAGTATGATCCCGGCTTGGACGCGATGGCCGGCGATCCCATCTTTGACGAAAACTGGCGCAGTTTTCTGCAAGCGCTGCGGCGCCGGATCGGCATGATCGATTTGGCTGATCTGATCTATGTGCGGAGCGAGTATTACGTCGAGCAGCAGTCGCTCCGCCGCAAAGCGACCATGCCGGAAGAGCCGCCGATTTTTGGCTCGCGCGAAGGACGTATCGCGCTGGCGAACCGCAAGAAAGATCCCTTATTGCTTTTCTCAGCACTGCAGCGGCAGCTTAAGTACCCGTCGGTTCCAAAGCCGAAAAAACATGTCGAAGCGGATGATCTGGTGCATAATCTCGCCCAGCGGTTGATCGCCGTCGAGCAACGTCTGAAGCTGCTCGAAGAAGATCAAAAAGGCGGGTTCGATCTGAGCAAATTCTACGCCCATCCAGAAGATAAAAACAAACCAACCGACCGCGGTTTGGCAGATTAATTTATGTTAATGGGGTGTTAAATGGGCGGATTCTGCGGTTATGGGCTAGAATGGCGAGTGTTACAATAAACGTTTGAAAGAGGAGAAATGGTCCTGGGAAAATGACAAATGCCGAAATCAGTTTGTGATTCGATTTTCGTGCTTTATTAGGCATTCATACTTCGACATTCGTCATTTGCTTGCAGCCGCATTTCCCTCGCTCGCGCTTCGGGCTACGAAGAGCAAGGGCGGATCACTATGACCAGGTTTCAGTTACACCTCACGACCGAGCCGGTGACGCAACTGCATCCCGACGCTCCGCTCAAGGTCGATGAGTCCGATTCGCTCGCGACCGTCTTACAGAAAATGCGTGAGCAAAAAGTTGGAGCTGTGCTGGTCACCAAAGCGAATCACATGACCGGCATTTTTACGGAGCGAGACGCACTGCAATTGATGGCCCAGCAGGCGGATCTGACAGAGCCGATTTCCAACCGGATGAAACGCAGCGTCGTCTTGGCTCGGCGATGCGAGAACGTCGCGACGGCGATTAAAAAAATGGCGGCCGGCGGTCATCGTCGGTTGCCTTTGGTCGACGCCAACGGTCAGCCGGTCGGCATGATCACCGCAGCCGGCGTGCTGCACTATCTCGTCGAACACTTCCCCGAGGCAGTTTACAACTTGCCGCCGACAGAGCGAAGTTCGGCGGAGCGCGAAGGAGCATAACGGCCAGCAAATCGTATTCTCCGTCAGCGCACATTCTGAGGATTCCGGCGCTTCGCATTTTTGCTTCCGGCGATGCAGAACGGAATAATAACGTGAAGAGGACAACCAACAGGCACAGCGGCAAGGCGAACCATGTCCACTGAATTTGAAAGCGAAACTGATCACTCCAAAGCAGTTTTGAAAATTGAAGAAGCGACCGTCCGCTTTTGCGGCGATTCTGGCGACGGAATGCAACTCGCCGGAACCCAGTTAACCAACACGTCGGCGCTCGCCGGCAACGATGTTGCGACGTTCCCCGACTTTCCCGCCGAGATTCGCGCTCCGCGCGGTACGCTCGCCGGCGTCTCCGGCTTTCAGGTCCATTTCTCTTCGACCGACATTTATACGCCTGGTGAAACGGTCGACGCTCTCATTGCGATGAACCCGGCAGCACTGAAAACGAACATCGCTGACCTCAAGTCGGGGGGCGTTCTGATCGCCAACTCCGACGCGTTTGACAAAAAGTCGCTTGAGCAAGCCGGCTATGACGACAATCCGCTCGAAGACGAGACGCTCGATTCGTATCAGCTTTTTCAGGTTCCGATGACCGACATGACGCGCCGCGCCGTCGAGGGACTTGATCTCAGTCAAAAAGAAGCGGACCGCTGCCGAAACTTTTTCGCCATGGGATTGGCGTTTTGGCTCTATGGACGATCGCTGGAACCGACGCGGCGATTTATCGATCTGAAATTTAAAAAGCTGCCAGGCATCGCCGAAGCGAACCGTCGCGCCCTAACCGCCGGTCGCAACTATGGCGAAACGACCGATGCTTTCGTCAGCTCGTTTTCGGTCGATAAAGCAAAACTGTCTCCCGGCACGTATCGCAATATGACCGGCAACCAAGCGCTGGCTTGGGGACTGATGACGGCGGCTAGATTGAGTGAAAAAGAATTGTTTCTCGGTTCTTATCCGATCACCCCGGCCAGCGATATTTTGCATGAACTGAGCCGCTACAAAAACTTCGGCGTGCGGACGTTTCAGGCCGAAGATGAAATCGCGGCGATCTGCTCGGCGATCGGCGCCGCTTATTCAGGACATATGGCGCTGACCACTTCCAGCGGACCAGGGATCGCACTCAAGGGAGAAGCGATGGGCCTGGCGGTCATGTTGGAATTGCCGCTGCTGGTCGTGAACGTGCAGCGCGGCGGACCAAGCACCGGGCTTCCTACCAAAACGGAGCAAGCGGACCTGTTGCAGGTGATGTTTGGCCGTAACGGCGAATGTCCGATGCCGGTGATATCGGCTCGCAGTCCGGCCGATTGTTTTGAAGTTGCGATCGAAGCTTGGCGCGTCGCCGCGCGATTCATGACGCCGGTCATGATCCTGAGCGACGGCTATTTAGCGAATGGGTCCGAACCATGGCGAATCGTCAACTACAAAGACCTCAAGCCGATTCCGATCACGCATCCCGAAGCGCCGACCAACGGCAAACCGTTCATGGCGTACGAACGTGACGAATTGCTCGCTCGGCCGTGGGCGATTCCCGGTACGCCTGGGTTAATGCATCGCGTCGGCGGTTTAGAAAAAGCGGATGGGACCGGCAACGTCAGCTACGATCCGATCAATCATCAGCACATGACCGACACCCGAGCGCAAAAAGTGGCCAACGTCGCCCAAGTGATCGGCGATCAAGAGGTAATGGGGGATCCGACCGGAGATTTACTGGTGCTTAGCTGGGGCGGACCTTACGGATCCTGTCGCACGGCGGTGACGCGACTGCAAGCCGAAGGGCACAAGGTGAGCCATGCTCATCTTCGTTGGCTCAATCCGTTTCCCGCCAACTTGGGCGAGATCCTACGTCGCTTTAAGAAGGTGCTCATTCCGGAACTGAACATGGGACAACTGTCGATGCTGATTCGCAATCAATTTTTGATTGAGACGATCGGCCTGAACAAAGTGCAAGGCAAGCCGTTTCAGGTCGCCGAGATCATCGACAAAGCGAAAACGTTGTTGCCGTAACGACGCCCCATTTTGATTTCAGAAACGTACAACACAAAGACGAGAAAAATTCTCAAGGAATTTGAATCATGGCTTCCGTCGAACTACCCGTACTAAAGCCTGGCGATTTCGGCAGCGATCAGGATGTTCGCTGGTGCCCTGGTTGCGGCGACTATTCGATTCTCGCGCAGATGAAAAAGGTGATGGCCACTCTGGCGTGGCCGCGTGAGAAAACGGTCTTCGTCTCTGGGATCGGCTGCAGCAGTCGCTTTCCGTACTACATGAACACGTACGGCATGCATAGCATTCACGGACGTGCGCCCGCTTTTGCAACCGGCATCAAGAGCTGTCGTCCCGATCTGCACGTCTTTGTCATCACCGGTGACGGCGACGCGCTCAGCATCGGCGGCAATCACTTTATGCATGTTGTTCGCCGTAACGTAAACTTGAACATTGTTTTGTTCAACAATCGAATTTACGGGCTCACCAAAGGGCAATACTCGCCGACGTCGGAACTGGGCAAGATCACGAAAAGTACGCCGATGGGGGCGATCGACAATCCGATGAATCCCCTTTCGCTGGCGATCGGCTGCGAAGCGACTTTTGTCGCACGATCGATTGATGTGCATATCAAACACTTGGCCGATACGTTGAAGCGAGCCGCCGAACACCCAGGAGTCTCCTTCGTCGAGGTTTATCAAAACTGCAATGTGTTCAACGACGGCGCCTACAAGTACGCGACCGACAAATCGGTGAAGTCGGACAATATCATTGAAATCGAGCATGGCAAGCCGCTGATTTTTGGTAAGAATAGAGACAAGGGGATTCGCTTAAACGGCATGCAGCCAGAAGTGGTCGAACTGGGTAAAGGCATTACCGAAGACGATCTGCTGTTTCATGACGAACTAGCGCCAGAGCCGACGCTCGCCTACTTGCTGAGCCGGATGCGATATCCTGAATTTCCCGAGCCGATCGGCGTGTTGCGTTGCGTCGATGCTCCTCGGTATGACGAACTTTTAAACGAACAGGTCGCTCAAGCACGAGCCGAAAAGGGAGAAGGAGACTTAGATAAGCTCTTTCACTCTGGCGATACCTGGACGGTAACATAGAGAAAGCGGTATAGAATATGATCTGCCAGGCTTGCGGTGCGACCAATTTTGAGGGGGTCGACCAGTGCGAAGCATGCGGACAGCCCCTCTCTCAAGAGGCGGTTTCAAAAAGCAGCGTCGAAGCGGCGCTGCGGCGGGATGTGATTGCGCAGTTGCCGATGCGAACGCCGCTGACTTCCTCGCCAGACGCTCCGTTAGGGGACGTGTTGACTGTCCTATCGACCAACGCGATTGGCGCGGTCGTTATCACGGACGATCATCACCGCCCCATCGGCATCTTTAGTGAACGGGACGCACTGCTTCGTCTTGGTCCAGACTATCGTGACCATCTGACGACGCCGATTTCCCACTTCATGACTCCCGACCCGCAATCGGTCGACAAAAACACGCCGATCACGTTCGCCGTGCACCAAATGGACGTGGGGCACTATCGTCACTTGCCAGTGGTCGACGACGAAGGCCGCGTGAAAGCCGTAATCTCGATCCGCGACTTGCTGCGATATTTGACCGATCGGATTGCCGAAGCGGAACTATCGGGCTAGGGAAGCGCCAAGGAAATTTTCTCGATTCGTTTCGAGTTTTGGTTTATAACGATCTCTGTCCAGAGATGGTCCCGACTTCGTTTGCCTTGCCCGCAAACTTTCCTTCCGCTCAATCTTTTTCGAGTGCCCCCATGCTCCGCTTTCCCCTGCTGCTGGCGATCTGTCTCCTCCCCTCTATGTCGATCGCCCATGCCGAAGATGCGGCTGCGGTTCGCGGCATTACGCCCGGCAAGGTGATTATCCCCACCGAGAAGATGCGCCGGATCTGGGGGGAACTCGTGAGCGTTGATTTGGCGACGCGCACCGGAACATTTCGAGCGGAAGGGGAAGATGCGATCTATAAGTTTGCGGTCATGCCGTATGCCGAGATGTTGCATCACGCGACCAATGGAGCGTTGAGCGATTTTCGGATCGGCGAGCGAGCGATCTTTCGTTTGCATGTCAACGAACAAGGCGAATGGTACTGGCTCACTTATATCCAGGATGAAATGAACATGCTCCGCGGACACAAGGAGTATTACATTGTCGAGAGTCTTGATCCGGAGAAAGGGCGAATCGGTTTTACGTGGGCCAAAGCTGATAAGAGCTTCGTTCGCCAAGAGGGACTCTTTCTGGAAACCGACAAAGAGACCAAGTTTTGGAAAGCGGGCAAACCTGCTTCGTTCGCCGATATCAAGCCTGGAGACCTGCTACGCGCCAAAACGCACGGAATTGGTAAAGGACAAAGCCGCATCGCTTGGCACGTCTTTCTCGACGACGAGAGTCTAGAGGCGTTCCGTGATAAGCAGGTCGCCGTTCATTCGCGGCGAATGGCCCAGGAAGGTTTGCCTGGCTATGTCGATCGGATTGACGGTGGAACGCTGGAGCTTACGTTGTTTCGCGAAGGATCCGAACTCGCCGAGACTTTGTTGACCGGCCGGAAAAAAGCGAAGGCAGCGCCGATCGCGGTGCAAGTTGCGCCGACCGATGCAAGTCTCAAGCCGTCGGCCGCTGCAATCTCGGCCACGGTCGTCACTTGTGAAAAAGCGCCGGGCGCGCTCTACAAGTTGGTGCTGCAAACGACGGCGGATACCAGCAAGTTCCGCGAAAAGGAAGTGGCCCGGGTCTGGGTGAATGAGTAATCGCGCCCTGGGTATCTAGTTGTTCCGCATGCGCCGGTCTTTTCAGCGGCGCCATCTGTAACGGCTCGCTAGCTGCGTAGCATGCTTTTGCCTGCCGCGCTCCGATAAACAGAAAGAGGAAACCGGAATTTCTCTCAGGCGGTCGGTAATGAAGGAATAGAAGCCATGTGGCGATCGTTTTTCTTAGCGGTGGGAATCACGCTGATCATCGTTGGAACTGAATGCTTAGTGGTCGATACCGCCAGCATGATCAGCGAAGGGGGATCGCGCAGCGTCACTCCGCCGGCTTGGGCGCCGTGGAGCATGATGTCGACTGGCGCCGTGGTCATTCTCTATTCGTTCACCATTCCGAAGCGGATGAATACGTAAGCCCAAGACTTCAGGCACGTCGAAAGCCGACTTCGAGAAAAAACGGGGTCAGGTCCGAATTTCGCTGCGAAATTCGGACCTGACCCCGTTTTTTCTTTCCGCTGCCAATTTGGCACAACTCGACAAGTTCTTTGTGCGGGGGCCTGAGTTGCAAAACTTGTTGGATTTGTAACTCCTTTGAGAAAAGCGACTTAGTTAAGTCCTCGACACTTTGGCACAGCGGTTGCTTCTAAGTGGGCGTCGCTTTGACTGGTCTGCCAAACTTGACGTTGGCTGACTCCGCGGAGCGACCAGAACGAGACAATTCATCCCCATCCGCTGATCGATTCCTGTGGCATTTCGGCCCAGACGACAGCGAGAGTCGTTGATTCCACAAGAGGAGGATTCCAAACGTGGCAAAACAGATGGTTTTTGGCGACGAAGCTCGCCAGCCGCTCCTAGACGGCGTAACGAAGCTTGCCCGCGCCGTGAAAAGCACGCTTGGACCGCGCGGTCGCAATGCGGTATTGGACAAAGGTTGGGGTTCGCCGAAGGTAACCAAGGACGGCGTCACCGTCGCCGAGGATATCGACCTGGATGATCCTTACGAAAATCTCGCTTGCCAATTGGTCAAAGAAGCCGCCAGCAAGACGAATGACGTCGCCGGCGACGGCACCACCACCGCTACTGTCTTGGCCGAAGCGATCTATCGCGAAGGTTTGAAGATGCTGGCCGCCGGCGCCGATGCGATGGCTCTGTCGCGCGGTATCGCGAAAGCGGTCGACTCCGTCAGCGAAGCGGTCCGCAAGATGGCCACCAAAATCGACGAGAAGAGCAAGAAAGAGATCGAGCAAGTCGCCACGATCGCCGGCAACAACGATCCGGCGATCGGCAAAGTCTTGGCCGAGGCCTTTCTGAAGGTCGGTAAAGATGGCGTGATCACCGTCGAAGAAGGTCGCGGCTACGAAACGACCGTCGAAGTGGTCGAAGGGATGCAGTTCGATCGCGGCTTTCTCTCGCCCCACTTCGTAACCGACGAAGACGCTCAAACTGTCGAACTGAGCGACGCTTACGTCTTGGTCTTTGAAGAAAAGATCTCGTCGGCCAAAAAGTTGGTGCCGATTCTCGAAGCGGTCAGCAAGGCCAACAAGCCGCTGTTGATCTTGGCCGAAGATATCGAAGGGGAAGCCCTGGCGACGTTGGTGGTCAACAAGCTTCGCGGTATTCTCAACGTCTGTGCCGTCAAAGCCCCCGGCTACGGCGATCGTCGCAAAGCGATGCTGGGCGATATCGCGATTCTCACCGGCGCAACTCCGATCTTCAAGGATCTCGGCATCGATCTGGAAAGCGTCAAGCTGTCTGATCTGGGTCGCACCAAGAAGGTCAAGATCTCGTCGAGCAACACGATCTTTGTCAGCGGCGCCGGCAAGAAGGCCGAGATCGAAGGACGCGTCGATCAGATTCGTCGTGAGATCGAAGCGACCGATAGCGAATATGATCGCGAGAAACTGCAGGAACGTCTCGCCAAATTGGCGGGCGGCGTCGCGCAGATCAACTGCGGTGCGATCACTGAAACCGAGATGAAAGAACGCAAAGACCTGTTGGAAGACGCGAAGAGCGCTACCCAGGCCGCGCTGCAGGAAGGGATCGTTCCCGGCGGTGGCGTCGCTTTGCTGCGTGCCGAAAAGTCCTTGAAGAAACTGGGCTTGGAAGGGGACGAAAAGCTGGGCGCTGACATCATCGCCAAAGTGCTGGAATACCCGCTGCGTACGATTGCAGAAAACGCCGGCGTCGAAGGTTCGGTTGTCGTCAATCGCGTTCGTCAACAGAAGAAGACGAACGAAGGTTACAACGCGGATACCGGAGCTTACGAAGACCTGGTCGAAGCCGGCGTCATCGATCCCGCCAAAGTGGTTCGCACCGCGCTGTTCAACGCCGCGAGCGTTGCTTCGCTGCTGTTGACCACCGACTCGCTAATCACCGAAATTCCTTCGGAAGAAGAAGCGGGCGGCGACCATGATCATCACGATCACGGCGGCATGGGCGGAGGAATGGGCGGCATGGGAGGAATGGGCGGCATGGGCGGCATGGGCGGCATGGGAATGCCGGGCATGATGTAAGCCGATTCGTTTTCTCTCGAGTTACCTCTCCAATACATTCAAAAAAATAAAGACGAAGGATAGACGCATATGGCCAAGAAATTGAAGATTCGCACGCTGGATGACCGCGTCGTCGTGCAACCGTTGGACGCCGAAGAGACGACCGCTGGCGGCATCGTGCTGCCGGGTTCGGCTCAAGAGAAACCGCAACGCGGCACCGTGTTGGCGGTTGGCCCCGGCAAGTTGCTGGATAGCGGCGCCCGCGCTGATTTGTCGGTCGTAATCGGCGATGAAGTGATCTACGGCAAGTACGGCGGCAGCGATATCGAAATCGACGGCGAGGAATACAAGATCCTCCGCGAGAGCGAAATTCTCGCCAAGGTCGTCAACGACTAACTGCCTGTTGGAAAGGGCCATGGTGGCGTTTTCCAACCTCGCGAAGTTCCGACAGTGCAGCCTGTCGCAAAGATCCACAGGCTGCTAGTCGCTTTTCCGCGAGGTAGTCATTCCGAATCATTCCAAATAAGGACATTCAAGCGTGGCGAAACAACTGCTTTTCGACGATCATGCCCGCAGCAAAATGCTCAAGGGGATCGACAAGCTGGCCGACGCTGTCGCGGTGACGATGGGGCCGACTGGTCGCAACGTCATCATCAACAAGTCGTTCGGCGGTCCAACCGTAACGAAAGACGGCGTGACCGTCTCGAAAGAAATTGAACTCGAAGATCGCTTCGAGAACATGGGCGCCAAATTGGTCAACGAAGTCGCCAGCAAGACGTCGGACGTCGCCGGTGACGGCACGACCACGGCGACCGTACTGGCTCGCGCGATCTTCAAAGAAGGTATCCGCAATATCGTCGCCGGCAGCAATCCGGCCGCGATTCGTCGTGGTATCGAGAAGGCCGTCGCCGCCGCCGAGGCCCACCTGCTTTCGACCGCGAAGCCGGTCAAAGGCAAAGAAGAAGTGGCTCACGTCGGCGCGATCAGCGCCAACAACGATCACACGATCGGCGAACTGTTGGCCGAAGCGTTATACCGCGTCGGCAAAGATGGCGTGATCACTGTCGAAGAAGGCAAGACCCGCGAAACGACCGTCGAGTACGTCGAGGGGATGCAGTTCGACAAGGGGTACGTTTCGCCTTACTTCATCTCGAATCCGGCCGAAATGGATTGCGAGTTGGAAGGCGCGTACATCCTGCTGTTCGAGAAGAAGATCAGCAGCATTCGCGACCTGGTCCCGATCTTGGAACAAGTCAGCGGAACCGGCAAGCCGCTGTTGATCGTCGCCGAAGACGTCGATGGCGAAGCGTTGACCGCCCTGGTGGTCAACAAACTGCGCGGCGTGCTCAACGTCTGTGCGGTCAAAGCGCCCGGCTTTGGCGATCGTCGCAAAGCGATGTTGGCCGATATGGCGATTTTGACCGGCGGTACGGTCATCAGCGAAGACCTGGGCGTCACGCTCGATAAGGTGACGTTGAGCCAATTGGGCAAGGCCAAGCGAATCACCGTCACCAAGGACAACACCACGTTGGTCCAAGGCGGCGGCGACAAGTCGGCCCTCGAGCAACGCATCGGTCAGTTGAAGAAGCAGATCGAAGAGACCGAAAGCGAATACGACAAAGAGAAGTACCAGGAACGCCTGGCGAAACTCTCTGGCGGCGTCGCGGTCATCGCGGTCGGAGCCGAAACCGAAGCGGAAATGAAGCAGACCAAAGCTCGCGTCGAAGACGCGCTGCATGCGACTCGCGCTGCATTGGAAGAAGGCATTCTTCCGGGCGGCGGCGTGGCGCTGGTTCGCTGCAAAGAAGCGGTCGAAAAGGCTCGTTCTTCCGCCAAGGGTGACGAGAAAATCGGCGTCAGCATCATCTTGAGCGTCCTGTCCGCTCCGATGAAGCAGATCGCTGACAACGCCGGTATCGACGGCGCCGTGGTGGTGGACGAAGTGTCGCAGAAGGGGACCAATATTGGCTATGACGCTCATAGTGGTCAATACTGCGACATGCTGAAGGCCGGCATCATTGACCCGGCCAAGGTGGTTCGCACCGCACTGTCGAACGCCGCTAGCATCGCTGGTCTACTGTTGACCACCGAAGCGATGGTGACCAACTTCGATAAGGAAGATAAGAATACCCGCGTCGAAGGCGTCATTCGCTAAGCTCGGCGTCGGATCTTCCCGATGGAAAGGGAGGGGACCTCCGCGTTCGCTCCCTTGTTATTAAAACTGGAATGGGCTGCTTTCCCTAGCGAGAGCAGCCCATTTTGTTGACTACGCTTCGGACAGAGGATATGGCCGTAAGAGCGGATTATTACGAAATACTCGGCGTTTCACGAACGGCGAACGGGGACGAAATCTCCAAGGCTTATCGTAAGCTGGCGATCAAGTACCATCCCGACAGCCATCCCGACGACGAAGACGCCTCGCTCAAGTTCAAGCAGGCGGCGGAAGCGTACGAAGTGCTCAGCGATGCGGAAAAGCGCGGTCGCTATGACCAATATGGTCATGCCGGCGTCGAAGGGGGACATCGCCAGTTTTCGGACGCCGAAGATATCTTCGAAGCGTTCGGCGACATCTTTGGCGGAGGCGTCTTCGGCGACCTGTTTGGGGGCCGAAGCCGTTCGCGCAGCGGACGACGCGTCAGCAAAGGCGCCGACATCAAAGCGCAAGTCACGCTCGACTTGGAAGAAGCGGCTCGCGGAGTCGAGAAAACCATCACCTTTGATCGTCGCGAACCGTGCGAAACCTGTAAGGGAAGCGGCGCAGCGGCCGGTTCGCAGCCGGAACGCTGCACGCGCTGCGGCGGACATGGCCAGGTCGTGCAGCAAGCAGGCATCCTGCGCGTGCAGACGACTTGCCCATCGTGCGGCGGCGCCGGGGTCAAAATCACCGATCCCTGCCGCAGTTGCCGCGGTCAAGGTTTCCAGAACCGACGCGTAGAGCTGGATGTGAACATTCCGGCTGGCGTCGACGATCAGATGCGCGTCCGACTCAGTGGAGAAGGGCAGCCCAGTCCCAACGGCGGTCCTGCCGGCGACTGTTACTGTTTTATCTCGCTGCGACGACACAAACTGTTCGAGCGCGACGGCGAGCATTTAATTTTGAAAATGCCGATCAGCTATACCCAAGCGGTGCTTGGCGCGCAGATCGAAGTGCCGACGTTGATCGAAGGCGCCCATATGTTGACGGTTCCGAAAGGGACCGCTTCGGGCGAGATCTTCAAGGTCCGCGGTCAAGGCATGCCCGATCCGCATGGCCGAGGCAAAGGAGACCTGTACGTGCAAACGTACATTGAAGTGCCGAAAAAACTGGATACGCGGCAAGAAGAATTGCTGCGTGAACTGGCCGAATTCGAACATGCGAACGTCAGCCCTCATCGGAAGTCGTTCATGGAATCGATTCGCGATTACTTGTTTTCATCCGGCGACGACGATGGCGCCGTGAAAGAAAAATAAACGAAGGATACGAACCCGTGTCGAATGAATCTTCTCCCTCTCCGGAAGAAAAACCGCTGAACGTTTTTGATAGCGACGCGCTGCAAGAGGACGTCGGCGCACTCGACGAAGCGCTGGCCGATGACTCGCTCGATGACGAAGCGAACAAGCTGCGCGACGATCTGGCCGGCGCTGAGCGCCGGATCTTGCTGGCTCAGGCCGACATGGAAAATCTCCGCAAGCGGATGCGGCGTGAAGTGGAAGAGACCGTCAAATATGCGGACGTTCCGCTGATCACGGATCTGTTGCCGGTGATCGACAACCTGAATCGCGCCCTTGAGTCGGCCGGTCAATCGCAAGAAGCGGCCGGAATAGTGACCGGCGTGAAAATGGTCGCTCAGAGTATGCTGGATGTGCTGGCGCGTCGCGGTTGCAAAACGATCGAAGCGCTGGGCCAACCGTTTGATCCCAATCGGCATGACGCCATCCTGCAGCAACCAAGCGATGAAGTCCCCTCCGGCCATGTGCTGATGGTGACGCAAAGCGGTTATCAATTGCATGACCGCGTGATTCGTCCTGCTCAAGTCATTGTTTCCACCGGCAGCCCCGCTGCCGCGGAAGGCGAAAGCTCCTAACGGATCCAATTGGACACTAGTGTTTTGTCAAACCGCTATTTTCGGCTTCCACGAAATCAGCCGCACGGCGTTAGCCGCGGTTTCTGTCACTAATTGTCTTTCGCAAATGAGTTCCCTTCAGAAACCGGTGCTAACGCACTACGGCTAATAAAATCATGGCGCCTGAAAATTGTCGCGTGACAGAACACTAGCCCGAAGCGCAAGCGAGGGAATGCGTTCGGCGATGCGAACATGGACCGAAATAGCCGGTCGCATTCCCTCGCTTGCGCTTCGGGCTAGTGTCCGAGCGTTTTAAACTAGCGTAATTTCCCAAGGCGGAAACAGTCACGTTTCCGGATGCGACGATGCCGACTTACGAATACGAGTGTGACGCTTGCCAACATCAATTTGAGGAATTCCAGAACCTCAGTGATGACGTGTTGACGAAGTGCCCTAAGTGCAAAAAGAAAAAGCTGCGCCGTTTATTCAGCACCGGTGGGGGACTGATCTTCAAAGGCTCCGGCTTCTACATCACCGATTACCGCAGTGATTCGTATAAGAAGAGCGCCAGCAGCGACGCCAGCAGCAGCTCGTCATCGAGCGACTCGGGCGGCAGTTCCTCCTCCAGCGAATCAAAGAGTTCGTCGAAAAGTGAGTCGAAGCCGAAAAGCTCTGGCGGATCCAAAGGATCGAAAAAGTCGTCCGACTAGCTTTCCGTGTGCCACGGCTCTGTGAGCCGTGGCACGCAAAGTGATTTCGCTCTACAATAGCCGCTATGCGATGTCCAACTTGCGAAAAAGAGTTTAACGCCGTCACCAAGGCGATGCCGTTCTGCTGTGAGCGGTGCCGGCAGATCGATCTAGGCGTGTGGCTCAACGAAGGCCACTCGATGCCGATGGACATCGAGAAGCGATTTGGCCAACTCTCGGGAGAAATTCCGGACGAGGACGACGAGTGACGTTTTAACCACGGCGCGTCGGTCTTATAATGCCCCCACGCTCGGTCACACCCCCGACGCGTGAGGAGATCTCGAATGACTGACGACCGTGAAGTGCTCCGCTCCGTTTCCTGGCGCGACATCTTCCCTTGGATACTACTGTTTCGGACCTTTGGCCTCTCGTTCCAGCTGCGCGTGCTGTTGTTAGCGATCGCAGGCGTCATTTTGGTCGATGTCGGCTGGTGGGGCGGAGGCCAGCTCTTTTTACAGCCTGCAGAACGCCCACTGGGTGAGGTTTTGCATTCGCCGGTCATGGCTCAACGAGCGATGGAACAAGCCGCGGAGGGAAAATTGGGGAGCGTCCTGATGATCCTGGATCCCATCCAGGAAGTCTGGGTTCATGCGACGCGCCCTTACCGTCTTTTTTTCTCGGTCGACAATTCGCTCCGGAGCATGGCCTATCGCGCGTTTTGCGCGTTGTGGGCGACAGCCGTTTGGTCGATCTTTGGAGGAGCGATCGCCAGGATCACCGCATTATCGCTGACACGCGATGAGCGGTGCGGCCTCAAGAACGCGCTGCTGTTTTCGCTCTCCCGATTTCTCTCGTTCTTTACTGCGCCGCTATTTCCGATGCTCGGCGTATTGGCGTTCGCCATTCCGGCGATGCTGCTGGGGTTAATCGCTTATTTTGGTGACGTTGGACTACTTATTTCGGGTGTTCTTTACTTTATCGCGGCGATCTTCGGCGTGATGACCGCCGCGCTGCTGATTCCCCTGTTGTTTGGCTGGCCCCTGATGTGGGGCGCTATCGCGACCGAAGCTTCCGACGCGTTCGATGCGCTCAGCCGTTCGTACGCTTACGTCACGCAGCGTCCGCTTAACTTCGCCTTCTACGGCGCCGTGTCGCTGGCAGTCGGCTCGTTGGGGTTGTTCGTTGCGTCTTTGATCGTGGTCGTCTCACTGGGGATGACCGACTGGGCCTTTGCGATTGGGGCAGGCGGAGAACGGATGGGCGACTTGCAGATCGCCGCCGTCGATGCCCCGATCCGGATTTTCCGGCAAATCGAGCCCGGCGTTGGCGAACCTGTCGAGATGACCGAGCCCGCTCAAGGCACCAAAATTATTTACTTTTGGCGCGGTTTGATCGCACGAATCCTGGATGGCTACGTCTACGGCTTCTTCTTCATCGCGGCCACGGCGATCTACCTGCTGCTGCGGTACGATGTCGATCAGGCCGAACTGGATGAGGTGACGCTTGAAGGAGAAGTTCGCTTCCCCCCACCGGCGTTTGCGACCGAAGCAGGGAAGACAGCGGACGAACCGGGGAATATTGAATCGTCCCCGCCACCGGAAGCGTGAGGAGCCGAAATGCCGAATGACGAATGCAAGTCTCCCGTGAGGCATTCGTCATTCCATAAACATTAACGGGATTTACCAGGACGTTTTTTTACGGGGATGTTGAAGTCACGCGTCGCAGTCTCGCGTGGGAGTTCCACTGACTCGGTATAGTCGTCGAACAGTTGTCGACCATTGGGAAGCATTTCCCCTTCTTCACCGTCAGGCTGAACGCCGTCGTATCCCAAGATCCGGACAATCATCGGACCGCCTATGATTCCCTTCCATCCGCTGGAAGTGTACTGCCCATTTTTAATCAGCAGAGATGTCGCGGGCCCAGAGTTCCCGAACGAACGATCTGGTTCAAAAGTGATCTCGCCTGCCGTTAATGGTTTGCCGTCATAGGTGACGCTCCCAGAGATATTATATCTCTCGGGGCCGGTGGAACTGGCTCCGCATCCGGTCAGCATTGACAACAGCAAGAAGAGCATAAGCCCTTGGTAGGAGACGACTCGATATTTTCTCATGGCTGAAATCCCGCAACTGGAAGGCCATCGGACTTGCGACCCAAGTCGCGGAAAGTGTTGATGTCGATATTCTCGCTTTGAAAGTGGATCGACCCATCTGCCAAAGCGAAGAAAGCGCCGCCGGTATGATGACTACCAAATGTATTGGTCATCAAATTTATCGTTACGTCTTCCGCGGGATCGAGCGGAGAACTGTTTATCTGTTTCATGATGGCCGCAAGCGTAACGTACATCTCTCCGTTACTAGTGCTCCAATAATAACTTGAAGCCCAGCTTCCGTAGTAAGATGCGAATCCGCCCTTGACTTGCAAATAACGTGATTCGCCCAGCATCATCACATTCGAAGAGCCGTCCGACAGGTCGCGGAACCGCGTATTAGAATTGTTGTAGAACATGCCGGTGTTCGATCCGATACGCCCCGAGTAATTAGGAGTGCGGCAACAACCTTCGTCAGTCGTGCTGGCGCAACTTCCCATGATGGCGAAATAGTTGCTATTAGCGTTGTCACTGTTCGAGTTGTTGTCTGAAGGACACTCAAAACGGGTGTTACGTATTAGCTGGGCTGCTTTTTCGGAGGTTCCGTTTCCACCGCCGCTGGGATAGAGTCCAAAATAGGTTCCCTCAGGATCGAACGACTCATAGCGAGCGGCATCTTCCATAAAAGGAAGCAGTACGACGGCCCAAGGCGCGCTGCTTCGCATGACGACGCCGGATTGTAATTGCGGGCAAAGGTTCGATGGATTGTTGGTGACCACGCCTGCCGGAAATACCGTATGCGTGTCATGATAGTTGTGCATTGCAAGTGCAATCTGCTTCAGATTATTGGTGCAATGCAGTCGACGCGCCGCTTCGCGGGCTTGTTGGATCGCAGGCAACAATAGCGCAATTAGCACGCCGATAATCGCAATCACCACCAGCAACTCCACCAGGGTGAAACCCCGACGATTCGCCTTTCCACAAACCATCCGATATTCCTTAGCTATTCCACGAAAAGCATATTAGCGATAGGAGCCGTTAGGATATACGGCGTATCGCAAGGGTGCAAACCTTCTTCCTAAATTGTTAGGATGCGATGGAATATTTCGGCACTGCTGGTGTGAATGTTAGATGAAGGAAGTTGGTAGTGTACTTGCGAAAAATGGTGAATATTTTCGAGGCGGAGAATGCGGCACGCAATTTACAGCCGATAGAATGAGCGGATGGCATGTCGGGCAATGAAGAAATGGCGAAAATTCTGAAAAAACGCCTGCCAATCGCGTCTGGACCACAACTGTTGAAACGAAGCTGGCCGACTCGAAAGCCATCTCATTGTCGGGAAATGCGATAACGTTGTGACTGATCGTTCGCGCAAACAAAAAGGTGCGACCTATCGCACCCTTCGATTTCTATTCCTCTTTTCTGTGGTCATTCTCCAAAGACCATTTTCATACCGCTGTGCAACTGACCATTGGTCATCGTGCGGAAGCCGGCCGATTTGGCGGCGGCCAGGCGATCGCTTTGGACATGCGGGCCATAGGCGATAAGCTCCAGCTCTGGTTTCTTCGCTTTTAACGCGGCTACCAGATTGGCCAACGGAGCGCCGGTTGACGAAAGATCAACTACAACGCGGTGCGTTTCGTCGTCGATCGCTTCCGTGCATTGCTCTGGCGATCCTACCACTTGGAGGGTGACGCCGCCGGAGCGGGCCGCTTGTTGTGCCTGGCTAGGAAACATCAGGTCACGAGTCAGATAGACAATCTTCATGCTGCTTTATACGGCCGCGGGTCCGCGGGCGGCCCCTCCGATTTGAATGGTTTGCTCGACCGGCAGAACAAAGATCTTGCCGTCGCCGATACAGCCTTCTTGCCCGGTGCGAGCGACGCTTTCGATGGTCGCGAGCGCTTTTTCGACAAAGTCGTCATTCACGATCAGCTCAATCGAGATCTTGCGTAGCAGCGTCGTTTGATATTCGACGCCGCGAAACGTGGCCGAGTGTCCCCGTTGTCGCCCATAACCTTCGGCGTCGGTAACGGTGAAACGTTCGACCGAAATCTCTTTCAGCGCATCGCGCAGCGAATCGAGTTTGGTCGGCTGAATGAGAGCGATGATCAACTTCATCGAAATATCTCCTGCGGCGGCACGCACGGCGTGAATTTCTACTGCCGTTTAGGATAACGGATCGCGGAGGGATCGGCGACTGGCGCTAAAGCGGAAAGCGGGAAAGCGGCGCATAAAAAAGCCCTCTCTGGGTGGGAGAGGGCTTTTGCGTTTTCGTTTTCCTCCCGGACTTACGGAGAGGCGAAGATCAGCTGGGAATCGAGCACCTTGTTGATGCGGGCTTTGGTTTCCAGCAGGTGAGCCTGTGAGTAGGAATCGAGTTTGACCTTCTTCTTCAAGGCCGAGTCGATCTTCTTCGACAGGTCGATCAGTTGAGCGTAGGCGATTGTCTGGCAATCGTCCGGGGCGTACGTGTCTCCCAAAGCGATGTTCGACAGGCGGCGGAGATAGTTCCGCTGCAAGCCGCGACGCAAACTGCTAATCGCCGGATCGCTGTTGGTGAACTTTTCGTCCCCCTTCTTGATATCGTCTATCTCGCTGTAGACAACCTTCGTCAGCCGCTCGATCAATTCGGCCGTCGTCATCGCTTCTTCGTCCTCGGCGACTTTCAACTCCGAATCATGCATTCGGGTCAGGGTGCCGGACGAGAGCAATTGCGACAAGACGCGGTCCTGCCACATCTCGATATAGCCGTGGATCGGGAAGTCAGGACGCGAAGTCATCGACGATCCCCAGTGATCCCAGTGGGACGGGGCCAACTGGTTGTAGATCGAGGGATCGACTTCGTACGGCTTGTCGCTGAAGACTTGCTCTTCGAGCAAGGCCAAAGCGGCGCGTTGCTTTTCGATATCGACCGCTTTCATCGGGGGCAGCGCGTCTTTGTCTCCCTTATGGCTGCGGCTGGTGTGGATACCGCCGACATAGCGAGAAACGAAGAACATCGCCTGACCGTGCGTGCTAAGCAGCACGTTGAACGCACGACGAGCTTTCGAGTAGTCGTCGCCATCCTTCACGACGCGATTGACCAGGTCATCCATCGCTTCTTGAACGACTTTCGCCTGACGTTCGGCGAATTTAATCGCGTCTTCACCGAAGTCGAAACGGTTCGAGTCGGGATCAGGAGCGCTGCTGGTCGTATCTTCGTCGGTCGCGAAGGTCAAACCCGGCTCGCCGCTGCGAGTCGCCAGTTTGTCGAGATCTTTTTTCTCGCCATCGGTTCCGCCGGAGTACGGGGTGTAGCCGTACTGGATCGCCCAGACATCATACTTGCCGATTGTCTGCGGGAAGTAATCGCCTTGCTTCTCGTCTTTCGGCGAGATGTTGGCCGGAACATAGTCCATCACGCTCGACACCATGCCGTCGGTCGAGTCTTTGAGGTCGTTCATCTCTTCCAGCGAACGGAATTTGCTCGCTTTGAAGTTGTGACGCAAGCCGAGGGTGTGTCCCACTTCGTGCATCGTGACTTCTTTCAAGCCTTGCATGAACAGCTTTTCGCGAACTTCTTCACGATCTTCTGCGGCGGCGGCGCCTTCGGCGGCGATCAGATTGGCGAAGGCCATTTGGCTGGTCATCCCCTTGCCAAGCATGCAGGCCGAACTGGGCGCGGCGCTGGGAGTGCGTCCCGGGATGCCGCCGGTCAGTTTGTCAATTTCGGCCTGACGTTCGGGCCAACCGCCGGTTAGCGCGGCGATGCCTTGCGGGTTGATGTCTTCAAACGTTTGTTGCCAAGAGTTGAGGAACGAAGCGTCGAAGATGATGTCCGCATCCAGGATCTGCCCGTTGTACGGGTTGGTGCGCGACGGACCCATCGCGAAGCCGGCGTCTGAGGTAATCCAGCGGAACGTGTTGTAGTTCACGTCTTCCGGATCCCACGAGTCGTCGTCTTCTTGTTGGCGAACGCGGACTGCGTCGATGTAACCAGCTTTTTCGAAGGCTTTGTTCCATTCGAGAATGCCGTCACGGATCGGCTTGCGGTACTTGTAGGGAACCGTGTTTTCCAGGTGGAAGAGGATCGGCTCGGCCGGTTCTGACATCTTGGCGCTCGGTTCCGCTTTTTTCAGATCCCAGCGATTGATGTAGCGAACAAACTGGTCGTCTTTCGACTGCGAGAAGTTTTTCACCACGGTCAAAAAGTAACCAACGCGATCATCGGCCAAACGGGGCTTGTAGCCGTTGGAAGGAATTTTGCTGATCGAATAGTGAATGTCGATCCCCACGCCGCGGCTGTCCGGGACCGAATCAATGTTCATGCGTCCGCTGGTCGCGTAGGTCGCCGCGACTTCCAATTCGATGTTCTTGGCGAAGCCTTTGACTTCGCTGAAGACCGATTTGCTGGGAGAGAACGAAGCGCCCGGCAACACGTCCGAGATCTGCGGCAGGTCGCTCATAAAGACCGGCGTGACGTCGATCAGGTCGCCGCCGTTGGGGCCTTTTTTGTCTGCAGCCAAGCTGAACAAGACGCTATCGCCGTAGGCGTGTTGCACGGCGCGGGCTTCCGGCTTGTCGCTGTCGGCCTTGAAGCGGACGTTCTTTCGCACGATATGGACGTTGTCGTCGATCTTCCGGAACTTCCAAACCCAATCGTCGCCAAAGCCCCAGCTGAATCCGCCGTAGATCGGGTATTGGCCGATACCGCGACTGATCGAGATTAGCACGATGTACTCGCCGCTATAGTGTTGCGACGAAAGTTCCAGGTACAGGCGATTCCCCTTGTGATACATGGGGATCAAGCCGTCAACCTTTTTGAAATCTTTCAAAATGCGGGCATGATCGGGCTGACTGGCCGAACTTCCCCCCTCTTTGCTGTCGCTAGAAGAGCCGCCGGTGGTCGCCATGACTTTGTCGGCGTTCTCATTGGCTTTGGCGGCGTCAGCTGACGCGTCTTTGGCGGCGACCGCATCCTCGGCGAACGCCGACGGCGGACAAATAACGGACGTCAGCCCTGCGGCAACCAAGACCGCGAGAGTTGACCGCAATAGGGTCGACAGTTTCATTATCATCTTCTCTTAATGCGGGGAGCTAAATGTTTGGGGGCAGACGAAGCGACAAGAGGCGAAGCGAGGAGGCGTGTCCGCCGCATGAGGATTGCTAGGGTCCTAAAATATACCCCATTTTCTCACATGGGCGGATTTGGGAAAAGTTTTCCGGCAGTCTCTTTGCAAAAATTGTGCATAATTCCGCGCAGGGGAATTAGAACGTCTAGAGGAATTTTTTCGGTAGCGCCATGTTTGACAACCCCGACCAATCGCAGAATTTGTCAAAAACCGGCGAGATCGCCGAGGCGTCCGAACTGCTTCCGCGGTTTCCCGAACTTCTGCGACAGCCGTGTCAGATCACATCGCTTGGTTCAGCTGGCGGCCTCAGTGGGGGCGCAATCTGGCGAATCGAGTCCGATCGCCGGTTTTATGCGCTCCGTCGGTGGCCTGCGGAAACAACCTCTTCCCGCTTACGATTTGTCCACTCTCTACAACATAGGTGGCGCGAGTCGAATCTAAAGTTCATTCCTAAACTCTATACGACGGTAGAGGGGGAATCGTTCACTGAAAATGCATCGGAGTTCTGGGAATTGGCCGAGTGGATGCCCGGTGCGGTGCTGCAAAAGGATACGATCTCGCCCCAGCAACAAGACGCCGTCGCTGCGGCGATCGCCGCAATCCATCAAGCGGCCGCTCAGCACGCATCTTCGTTAGAACCCTCCCCAGGACTGCAGCAACGTCTGGCGATGCTCCAGCGCTGGCGGACGATCGATAAGACCATGGTGAACGACGCGATCGAGCGACTTGCTTGGCCCGAGTTTGCGGTAATCGCGCAGCAGACGCTTCAATCGTTCGCGTACGCATCGACCACGATTGGGGGCGAACTACAAGCGGCCGTGTCGACTCCGCTGCCGCTGCACGCGTGTCTCCGTGATATCCATAGAGACCATATTTTTCTGACAGGCGCTTTGGTGACCGGAGTTATCGATTTTGGCGCCGTTCGAATCGAATCGCGAGCTGGTGATCTGGCCCGTATTTGCGGATCGTTGTTTGAGGATGACCGCAATCGTTGGGAGGATTTTCTCGCACGCTATGAGCGACTGCGCCCGCTATCTGCCGCAGAACGCCGGGCGATTACCGTATTTGATCGCTCGGCGGTGCTGTTGACCGGGTTGCAGTGGATCGAGTGGATTGCGCTCGAGCGGCGGCAATTTCCCGATCCGGCGGCGGTTCTTTCTCGGCTGGATATCTCTTTACGCCGACTGCAGTTTCTATTGAAATAGAGAGACGTCGTCGCCGCTAGCAGATGAAGTGTCGTTTGTTTCACTGACTCCTGGTGGAGCAATTGAAACGATGAAGGATAGAATAAGGGTGAACGCGCTACGCCAGCGCGATGCATTCGCCTGCTGCTTGAAAACTTCCCAGCCTTCCATTCACTCCCTTCGAGTTTGATTCGCGCATGACTTCGAAGCTTGTATTGCGTTTGTCGAGTTACGTTTCGCTCCTGTTGTTGGCGCTCACGGCCAGCGTGCGGGCGCAAGGCTTTGATCCGTTCGCCGGATTGGAAGGTCTCGACAACGGCCTGGCCGCAAACGATCCCAATCTGAAGGTGACCGGCAAGTTTGTCGTCGATCCCGAGAAGCATATTGGTCAGATCGAAGTGACCGCCAAAGTCGATGACGGTTGGTATCTCTATTCGATCACGCAAAAGCCTGGTGGGCCGCTGCCGTCGAAGTTGACGACGCCGGCCGACATTGTCGCTGGTAAGTTCGTCACCAATCAAAAGCCAAAAGTGGTTCCGCCGGACGACATCATGCCGGTGCCGCAAGAGAAACATTATCACTCGGTCACTTGGAAGGCGCCGTTCGTTTGGCCGGAAGGGGTGGATCCGAAGACGTTGACGCTTGAGATCAAGTACTCGGGGCAAACCTGCTCTGACGCCGGAACATGCGTACCGCAGCGGAAAACATTGCAAGCGAAGTATGCTGGCGAAGCGAAGCTCGAAGTCCCCGCTGACTTTAAACCGACCAAGATGTTGGCGCCCAGCGGCGATGCGGCTTCGCCGATCAAGCATCAGATCATGGGCAAGCTCGGTGATTTTAGCACCGTAGGCGGGCACTCGATTATTCGCGGTAATATCACGCCGAAAGTTGTCGAGCCCGGCGGAAAAGTGCGGGTCGAATTGACTGTCAATGTGACGGACGGCTATCACGTTTACGCGTATGACACGGTCGACCCGCTGATTTACAAACCAACCGTCATGGGATTGGCGAAAGCGACGCCGTGGAAGATGACGACGCCGACGACCGATAACCCGGTCATCGAAAAAGCGTTTATCGAAGGGGAAGCGCCGCTGAAGTATCACCACGGCGACACGACCTGGTCGTTCGAGATCTCGGTTCCCCAAGACGCCGCTTTCGGCGAGCATCCGATTGTGGGATTCTTGGGTTACCAGACCTGCACCGACGCGACTTGTGATCGACCAGCGGGAGTCAAATTTGAAGCGCTGGTAAAAGTTGGCGACGCGACCGATCTCGATACCGTACCGCTCGCTCTGAGCGAAGCGCCTTATAGTGCAGCCGCTGACGCAGCGGCAGGCGAAGAAGTCGAAACGGCGATCGAAGCGCCGCAGCCGCCAGTTGAAGTGGGGGCTGCCGGCGGCGCGACATGGCAAGTGGTTAACTCCGAAAAAATCACTAGTCTCTATATGGCGATGCTGTTGGCGCTGGTTGGCGGCGGCTTGTTGAACTTCATGCCGTGCGTGCTGCCGGTTGTCGGTCTGAAGATCATGGCTTTCGCTCATCAAGGAGGCGAACATCGCACGCGCGTGCTCGGCTTGAACGCCGTCTATACGCTCGGCTTGCTCTCGGTCTTTTGGGCGCTCGCCGTCTTGGCGATCGGCGCCCATGTCTTTGCCGAATCGGCCGCCGGCGATAATGCGGCGCAAGGTTGGGGTTCGCAATTTGGCAATCCTTGGTTCTCGATTCCGCTGCTCAGCCTGGTGTTTGTCATGGCGCTTAGCTTTTTGGGAGTCTGGGAACTGCAGATCCCCGGTTTTATCGGCGGCTCGACCGCCGGCGAATTGACCTCGCGCGAAGGCTACAGCGGCGCGTTCTTCAAAGGAATCTTCACCACGCTTTTGGCGACTCCTTGTAGCGGACCCTTCCTGGGGCCGGTATTTGGTTTCACGTTGGCGAGCGAGCCCTATGTGACCTTCCTGGTCTTCACCTGCATCGGCTTGGGCATGGCGTCTCCTTATTTGGTAGTCGCCGCGTTCCCGTCGCTCATTCGTTTTTTGCCGAAGCCGGGCGCTTGGATGGAAACATTCAAAAACCTGATGGGCTTCGTGCTGTTGGGGACTGTCGTCTATCTGTTGACGGTCGTCGACAAAGATTACTTGTTGCCGACATTGGCGCTGTTGGTCTTTTTGGGAATCGGCTGTTGGATCTTGCAGCTGACTCCGCCAGGAGCAGAGTTTGGCACGTCGATGAAATACTGGGGAGCTGCGATCGCGGTGGCGATTGTCGGTGCGTACGGTTCCTTCGCGCTGCTCGTCAAAGGTGAGACGCAGATCCCTTGGCAGTATGTCGCCGAGTCGGAATACGCGACGATCGAGCAGGACCTGTTATCCCTCCAAAAGTCAGGGCAAACCGTGATGGTCGACTTTACCGCGACCTGGTGTCCGAACTGCAAGTACAACTTCGCGCGGGTGATTGATACGCAAGAGGTCGCTGAAGTAGTGAAGCAAAACAGCATCGTGCCGAAGATCATCGACTATACGAACGAAGATCCGCCGCTCAAGGCGCTGCTGAACGGAATGGGTTACAACTCGATTCCGATGTTCGCCGTCTTCCCGGCCAATCGCCCCGGCGAAGTCTATGTGCTGAGCGACGTCGTCAGCAAGCAAAGCGTGATCGGCATCCTAAAAGACGCCGGCCCTTCTGTCGGTGAGAAAGCGGTCTCGGATTCAGTCGCCGCCAAGACGGCGATGGTTCCGCACTAAGTTCAAAATATAGAACGTTCAGCGAGACGCTCTCACGCGTCTCGCATTTTTTATGCGCTATTAATTACAGCCGGCAATTCGCGATCTGGGTTTCCAAAATCGCCGACGCGCCGATCACTTCCAATCGCTCCATCGCCGGAATTACTTCTTTACGACGAACCATCACGCGAACGGCGCACCAGCCGGGATCTTCCAACGCGTTGACCGTCGGCGAATTGAAGCCCGGGGTGATCTTCTCGGCTTCGGCCAGTTTGGTGCGGGGAATGTTGTACTCAAGCAGCGAATAGCTGCGTGCGATCACGACCCCTTCCAGTCGGCGCACCACGCGGTCGGCCATTTCCTGCTGGCGCGGCTCTTTGTTTTGGATCAGGATCGTTTCGTAACGGCCGATCTCGTCAAAGATCCGCAACCGGTTGGCGGCCAATGTGCTGCCGGTTTCGACCAGATCGACGATCGCGTCGGCGACGCCGAGCGAGATCATCACTTCGACGCTGCCTGACAGGGTGACCATGTGCGCTTTAGCGCCATGTTGGGCCAAGTAGGTTTCAGTCACGTGCGGAAAGCTGGTTGCGATCCGGGCGCCGTTCAAGTCGGCGGCCGTTTGAATCTTGCTGTCATCCGGAACGCAAACCGCTAGTCGGCAACCGCCGACGCCGAGCGCTAAGCGTTCGACGACATCGACTCCGGCTTCGGCGACCAAGTCGCTGCCGGTGATTCCCATGTCGATCGCGCCTTCAGCGCACAACACCGGGATGTCGTCGGTTCGTAGAAAGGTGATCTCAACCGGCGCGTCTTTGACCAGCGCGAACAGGCTGCGGTCTTGGCGACGGAAGCTGAGGCCGGCGTCTTTTAACAGTTCAGTGGCCAGTTCGGCCAGGCGCCCTTTGCTGGGAACGCCGATGCGGAGATTTTCCATGTCGCGAATCAATCGGGGGTGGGCGGTCGGCCGCGTTTATTCGTCGGCTTTGCGCGACGCTTTTTCATCGATGCCCGAGACGCCAAATCGTCGGGCCAATTCTTGTTCGACTTCGGCCAGCGTGATCTCTTGATGGCAAAGCAACACAAACAGGTGATAAATCAAATCGCCTGACTCATAGATCAGGTGAGCTCGGCCTTCGTCGCCGGGTTCGCCGGCCGCTTCGACCGTTTCGGCCGCTTCTTCCATGATCTTGCCGCCGATTTTGTCGACTCCACCGGCAAATAGCTTGGTGGTGTACGATTTTTCGGGCGGATTGGCCTTACGGTCCTCGATCACCGCCATCAATTGAGCGAGAATGTGGGATTCGTTGGGCACAGGGCGGCTTCACTACTAGCGAGGGGAACGGGACGGCAAAGCCTCCTATTCTAGCTGGGAAGGGGCAATTGCGAAATTCCTGGGCCTGCCGTGATGCCTGGGAACCGCCGAATCTTCTTGAAATTTACTGTGTTGCCCCGCTGATGAACGCTTCTGAAGAGGTCGATTTTCTCGATTGTTGGTATCTGACCGGTCCTACCGCCGGCGGAAAATCGGCGATCGGGCTGCAATTGGCCCAGAGAATCGACGCCGAAATCCTCTCGCTTGACTCGATGGCCCTGTTTCGCGGCATGGATATCGGCACCGCCAAACCTTCGCCAGCCGAGCAAGCCCTGGTCCCGCATCACCTGATCGACGTGCTGGACCCGAGCGAAGATTCGAGCATCGCCAACTATCTGGAGATGGCCGCGGCGGCGGTTCGCGACATTCGCGCTCGCGGCAAACAGGCGCTGTTTGTCGGCGGGACGCCGTTGTATTTGAAAGGGCTCCTCCGCGGGCTCACGTCGGGGCCTGCGCCCGATCTCGATTTTCGCCGGACCGTCGAAGAAGAGGTCGCGGTGATCGGCGCCGAAGCGCTGCACCAGCGTTTGAAACAAGTCGATCCCCTTTCGGCCGCGCGCATCAACGCCAACGACGTGCGGCGGATGATCCGAGCGCTGGAAGTTTACAAAGTGACCGGGCAGCCGATCAGCCATTTGCAGAACGACTTTGACGAAGGGCGCGACGCCGCCGATTGCCGCGTCTTCGCCCTCGATTGGCCGCGGGCCGAGTTGCACGCGCGAATCAATCGCCGCGTCGATCAAATGTTCGCCAACGGACTGGTCGCCGAAGTCGAAAAACTGTTCGCGCACAAGACTCCTCTCAGCGACACCGCCTTGCAGGCCGTCGGCTATCGCGAAGTGATCGATCATCTCGAAGGAAAATGCTCTCTGACCGCCGCTATCGAAAAGGTGAAAGTCCGCACGCGCCAATTCGCCAAACGCCAATGCACGTGGTTCCGCAGCCTAGGCGAATGCCGCATGACGCCGCTCTCCGGAGAATTGAACCCGCAGCAGATCGCCGACGAAATCGCTCGCCAGTAAAGGGCGAGTGGACCGGACTCCGTTTTTTTCGGGACGAAACCTGGGACAGGACCGGACTCCGTTTTTTTCGGGACGAAACCTGGGACAGGACCGGACTCCGTTTTTTTCGGGACGAAACCTAGGACAGGACCGGACTCCGTTTTTATCGGGGCGAAACTTGGGACAGGACTGGACCATGTTTTTTTTGGGGGGGGATCGGCCAGTGTCGTACTAGGGAATTCTCACCTTCGGTGCGAACCGCAAATCCGAAGGTCGCGCACGTCGAAACGGCGCCGCGTCCCACTTTCGACGGACGGGCGATTCTCTGTTGCGGTTATGGATTTTATTGATAATGGACCGCGAAGCCGTGCGCTTTGTCAATCGACAATCTTGGCTGCAAAGGGGGAGTTGTTCTCGGGCGTCATCCCCTGGTTATCCGCCGTCCTGGGGCTCTTCGAGAACGGCAGCAATGTAGTCCCAATCAAAAATATGCTCGCGCACAAATTCGGCCGGGTTGCTTGCGTAAGTATCAATCAGGCGGACCGTGAGTTTCCGCCCCCGAACGTAAGCTTGCAGCGTTGGGTTGTCGCTCAGGAAAAGCGGAAGCAGACGAATCGCCTCGGAGACGACGAGATTCAGGCGAGCATCCGTATGAACAGTAGACGGTGAAGCGGCATAGAGCCGCGCCGAGTCATCCATGTCGAGGTAAAACGCGATACCTTCCGCGAGGATCTTGCCGCCGCGTTCAAAAGTTGGTCTGGCGATTGGCGACGTGAACAGTCGGCGCAGTTTCGACCACCATGTTTCGTGATACTCGGTTTCGAGTGGAGATTGGTAGGGATTCGGCGTTTCAGTCACGGTTCTACGATGCCAATAAGGGCCAGTACTTCCCCTGAATATCCGGATATTCTGCCACCGGAGAAGTGAAGTAGGGTGCGTCGAGACGCACCACGAACCTGCCAACAATCGCCGATACTCATGCGCGTGGTAACGCAACTGCTCGGTTCGGTTGCGGTCGCCATGCGAATGAATTGGGAAGCCGACATGGCGATTCTTGGTGCGTCCAGACCTTAGGTTTACCCACATTTCGCAACTCGATATCCATCGATCATGCACTGCATTTTTTCCCAGCCTCGCCACAGGATCAGCCAGCCGGGCGGTTTATCGTTTCTACGGTTTTGGTGACCGCCGAGGCGTGCCAGTGCGTAGAAAAATTCGTACACGGACCAGTTTGCATCGTACTTCCCGTGTCGCCAGCGGCTGAGCACCTCGACATATTCCGGATCGATGACTTCGCTCGCCGGACGCGTTTTGGCGTCGGGGCTGCGACTTGCCGTGCGGAAATTTAGCAAGGTTAACGCCACCGCCGAGAGCATCGCGATCGCCGGTTGCAAGCGATGGACGTTGGTGAATTGCAATTTCTCAATCCCGCAACCGGTCTTCTGCGCCTTGTGAAATTCCTCGATAACCCACCGCCGTTCATACCACTGAGCCACGCGCCAAGCGTCGTCAAACGTACGCACAGGCTCGTTCGTCAGCAGCAGCCAACTGACTTGTTTTTCTTTTCGCGGCGGAGCGGCTTCCTCGACATACGTTACATAAATGGAGAGCCGATCATTACCGTGATGTCCATGTTTGCCGTGCGGCGCGCAGAGCAGAATCGGACCTCCTCGCAAGATAAACTCAGCCTGCTTCCGCGCCTTTCGGGCTTGCTTGCCGCGTTGCGATTGAACATCCATCGTGAAACGTCCCAGTTCCGGCAAACTCTTCGCATACCCCCGTAAAAGCCGCTTTTGACCGCTCGCTTCATGCCCCGGATAGACCTTGCGAGATTTACCGTTGCGAATCACAAAGCGTCGACCGCTGCGGTATTCATGCTCGAAAAACTCAAACGTGCTCGCCCCTTGATCGGCCACGTCAATCAAGCGCCAATCGTCCGGCAGATGCTGCGCGCCGCGAGGCCAAAGCAGGCTTTCTCGCGTCTCGCGATTGCGATGCTCAGGCAGCGTTTCGTTCTCAGGCACTTCGTCGCGGCAATGCAAGATCTGATCGAGCAGACCCAAGACTTCGCCCGACTCGGAATCAACGGCCAGCACGTTCTGACAGATGTAGCCGCGATGATTGCCGCGGCCGATCTGACCCAGGTCGTCCGTCAACGAATAGAGTGTCGAGTAATCCAACTCGGTGGCGTCATGCACGACCAGAACGGGGCCTTGATGCTCTTCGATGCGAGCGAGCGTGTATTCATGCATCGCCGCAATCAACGCGGAATGCTCGACCGCATCATTTTCGCAGAGTCGATAAAGCCCTTTCAGTTCCGCGCCTATCGCCAACTTCTCGGGCAACGTCCCGCCGGGATGCCGACAGAGGGAGTCAAATGCCGCAACCGCGCGGTTGGTGCGTCGCTTGTCGCCCAACTCCGCCTGCCCAAACATGGCTTGCCCCAAACTCTGATTCGCTTGTTGAGTGACGCTCATGATCGACTCCGTTCTTGGTGAAAAAGTAGGTTGCCTCCTCTTTCATCCATGCAATCGCCAATCAGAAATCCACCCTAAATTCCCCCATGAAGTCTCGATAAATCCAATGCAAAACGCCAAGCTATAAGCCACCGCCCAATTTAAAGACGCTAGCACGGGCGATCAGGAAATCGACAGATCTGGAATTCATGCGCGTGAGATGTGGGCGGACTTAAGGTCCAGACGCACCCTACTGAGGATTTCGCAATTTGCGATTGTGACATGCTTTAAATGATCGTACCGCACCGCGCAAAAAAAGCCCACGTTTCGTGAAGGAAACGCGGGCTTTTGGATCGGTTTACCGTGCGGCGGGCCAAGGCCGAGCCCTACGATTTTTCTTGCTCCGTGGGCGGCGCCGTGGGAGCGGCGTCGAGGAGACGCTTGAGTTCGCTCGTCAGTTTTTCGCCCCGGGCGTTCAGGTCGATGACGTTCCCTTGTGGGTCGACCAGGATCGCTTGCGGAATGCCGGTGATGCCCAAGTAGGTGACCAGCGGGTGGCGCCAGCCGCGCTCCGATTCTTCGACCGGGAACATCGTCTGCCAGGGGAGTTTCATTTCGGCGATGTAGCTTTCGGCGTTCTCTTTGGAATCGTCGAGCGAGACGCCGAGAACTTCAAAGCCGGCGCCTTTGTATTTTTCGTACATTTCCAGGACGTGCGGCATTTCGGCGCGGCAAGGGCCACACCAAGTTGCGAAGAAATCGACCAGCACGACCTTACCGCGATAGGCGGACCAATCGAGCTCGGAACCGTCCAGCATGGTTCCCGACATTTCCAGCGGATTGCCGATGATCGTCAAGCGGCGATGCACCCCTTCGACCTTTTTCAGCGCGGCTTGAACCGCGGGATCTTCTGAGTCGGCGTTCAGCTCGATCGCCTTGGCGAGTACCGCGATACCCTCAGAGCGATCGCGGCTGATGATGTAGGGAGAAATAATCTTGGCCACGATCATGCCGGGAAGGCCCGGCTGGTCCATGTCGACTCTTTTCTGGGCGTCGGTAAGCATTTTTTCAACGTCGAGTTTCGCTCCGTCCCGGGCCGCCGCTTTCGCATGCGAGTCGATGATCATGTAGATCGCGATCTGGATGGTGTCGGCGACGCCGCTGTTGACGCCTTCTTCCAGCGCCGCTTCAAACGCCGCTTTGTCAGCGTCGGTTTCGGTTGCGGCGGCGATTTCTTTGAGCGAGACAATCTTGAACGTGCTGGCTTTGGCGAGCGGAACGCCGGTTCCCTGCAGATCTTTGATCTTCTGGCAGGTGACGGCCATCTCGCGCATGAGCTTGACGAACTCGGCTTTGCGCTCTTCTGCGGTTCCTTGCACGCCACCCAGTTCGCCACGCAGCGTATCTATGTGTGCCGACAATAGAGTGACATCGTCGGATGTCGTGGGATCGAAATCGGCCAATTCATCGACTTCGGCGATCGGAGTCGCATCCGCCGCAATCGTTGGTTGGGTCGAGAGGCAAAGGAGAGTCGCAGCGATGGCGGCGGCCCACAAGGAAGCGCGCTGATTTTGTGTCAGACACACGGCGAATAGAGACATGGAGACCTCATTATCAATGGTAGAACGAAACGTAGCGGGGCATGCATGAGGAAGTGCTACGGCGTCGTATTCTGTGTTTTGCGGCGGTTTTTCCTGCGCCAAGTGAAAACGATATTCTAGCAACCCGCTTCTGATTTCTCGGGATGTTTTGTTTCCAAAACGATGAGAATACGGCAATTTCTGCGCGACTTTTGCGCGTTAATTTTGCTACAGGGGCGCAAGTCGAGAAATGCGAAAAGTCCATAAAGAAAAATATGCCAGGGTGGAGAAGGGGAGTGAATAAAGGGGGTCAGACCCCAATTTTGCTGCAAAATTGGGGTCTGACCCCCTTTATTCACAGGCGCCGGCTGTCGACAAAAAAAGACGCCGCAGTGGGCGTCTTTGGGTGAGCGAGTTGTTGGTTGGGCTTAGTTCGCCGCTTTCAGTTCGCGGAAGCCGGCGAGGATATCGCGGTACTTGGTGCGAAAATCGACAACCATCCAGCCCATGTAGATGTTGAAGCCGAGCGAGAGAAACGCGACGATCACGAGCATCCAGTAGGGACGTTCGACTGGTTCGGCGACTTTCAGTTTTTCTACTTCCAGGTCGCGAGCAGGTCGATCGCTCGGCGAAGGCGCCGCAGCCGGCGGTGTTGTTTGGGTCGGAGTCGGCGGTTGTTGAGCTGGCGGCGCTAACGGCGGAGTACCGTATCCCGGCAAAGCCGCCAGGTAGGGATTGTACTGCGCTGGGTAACCAGGCGCCGACGCATAGTAAGGATTGGCCCCCGGCAGATAGGGATTGGCGTAGTTCGGCTGGCCATACGGATTGGCTGGTTGCTGAGGATACGGCTGCTGGTAATTGGGCTGCTGCGGTTGGTAGTTTTGGTTGGGCTGCTGATTCGAGGGGGGAACCACATTGCCGTTGTTATTGTTGTTTTGCGAGTTCTGGTTTTGCCCATTTTGATTTTGGCTGGGCGGCGTACTGTTGATCGGCGTCAGGCCGCCGTTGTTGTACGAACCATTGTTGTTCGTCCCGCTATTCGTGGAACCGTTGTTGAGGTTCGACGAATATCCGCTGCCGCTGTTTCCATTGCCGGTGTTGTAGTTCAATCCGCTTCCCGATTGTCCGGTGCTGGGAGTCGCGTAGTTGTCGCCAAATCGCTGATAGGTGCTGCCGCCAGGCTGCGATGTTTGGCCGTTATTGGAAGTGCTGTTGTTATTGAGTGGGGGCGAAGTGTAAGCGGGATACTCGCTCCCTTGGTTGGTCGTGGGAGTGCTCGAATAGCCGCTGCTTCCTTGGTAGGTGGTCGACGTGCTGCTGTTGGACGGCAGCGGAGTCGTACTGAAACGATTGCTGGACGACGAAGGCGCGACCGGCGTCGTCGTGCTGCTGCCGGGAATCGAGAAGTTGCTTGCGCTGCCTCGCAGCGCCGGGTTGGTGTCGGCGGCGTTGGCCGTGCGCGTATTGGGATTCAGCGGCGTACCGCCGGTCGTGACTCCGCTGGGAAAGTTGGAGACGCCGCTGCTAAGCGTATTGTTGTACCGCGGAGTCGGAACATCGGCGGCCAGCGCGTTCAGCGGAGGCGTCGCTGTCGACGCGGAACTGCTGCTAGGCGCAGGGTTCAACTCTAACGCTTCGACTTTGCGCAGCGTGGCGTTGTCTTCAATCGGAGCTTCGAACGAGGCGGGCTGTTCGGGCATCTCGCGCGGCAATTCTCCATCGCCGATTTGCACGCGAAAACAACGAATGTTCTCGATCGGCATATCGGGAGGTAAAACGCCTTCGATTGACGATTTACCGTCTTGAAGTCGTTTGAATAATTCGGGCTCAATCTGAATGATGTATTCAACGCCCTGCGGGTCATCCTTGGCGGGGCGCCAACCTGTATCAATTCCGACGGCGGCTGTAGCAACTAAAATAGCGGCGGCGTACACGTTTCCATCTCCTCGTACGGCACGAGCGTAAAAATGCCGGCATCATCGTAGCTAGTATGCCGGAAACAGGAAAGCGACATTTGACAGCAATCCCTGGCCGTTACGAGGAATTCGCCAAGTTTGGATCTTTGGCGTTCTCCGCTTCGCCCATTTTTACGAGCTCTCCTCGCAACATGTTCAGCAAAACTTGCATAAATGCAACCAACATTGGCCCGACCAAAATTCCGATTGGGCCCAGCGCCGACACGCCGCCCAGGACCGATAGCAGCGCCAGCAACGGGTGTAGTTTCGACTGGCCATGCAAGACAAACGGCTTAATGATGTTGTCGACGAGCGAAATAACGGCAACCCCGTAAATTGCCAAGCCTACCCCCGCGGCTAATCTTTCTTCGGCAACAATCAGCCAAACGCTGACCGGCGCCCACACCGAAGCGGCGCCTAAAAACGGGACCATCGCCAGCGTCATGGTCAGAAACATCAGTAGAAACACCGACTCGAGCCCGCAGAACCAAAAGCCAATTCCGGCCAACAAACCCTGGGCGAGCGCCGATAACAGGGTCGCCAAGACGACGGCGCGACTGACCTGGCTAAACTCTTCGATCAGTTGACGTTCGTATTCGTCATCCAGCGGCGATAACCGCATCGCCGCACTGATGAGCGCGGGGCCGTCAAAAAAGAAGTAATACAGACTCAAAATCAAGATTCCCAGCCCGAGGATCAATGCGCCGACGAACGAAGCTCCGGCGCCGGTCACCGGAAGGACGATCGTTTCGAGCCGATCAATCGCGAGGGATTGCAGCCGCGAAGCTTCGCGATCGCCGGGATTGGCGTACAGCCGCGCCGTCGCCAGCGGTTGTCCTCCTAGGTATTCCACCGTTTGCCGGCGAAACAAGGTTTGCACATCTTCCATTCGCGACGCGAAGATTAAATCACCAGGGGTAAGCTGCTCTTTTTTGACGGCATCGATGATTTCGCCCAGCTCGGCGTTTACCAGGTCGATTCCCTCCGACATGCTTCGCCAGCGTTGGATCACATCGCCGGTGATCAGCGAGGTTGGCGCCGCGTCAGCCAGTTGGTTTGCGATCGGATCGATGCGCCCTGCTCGGGCGTCTGCGAGCAATTGATCCCGATTTTTCAGGTCCGATCCGCGGGCGGTTTCGACTTCTTGAATCGCCGTTTCGCCCAAATCTTGGCGATACGCGTTCAGATCGTCGCGCAGTTGCGTGATCAGCGAAGTCGCGGCGTCGGCCGATCGCCCCGTTGGCGGAGTGTCGATCAGGTTATCCAACTCTTCACCGATCTGGTGGTAAAGCGGGGGATTGGGGATCGTCAGCCCCATTCGCTTTCGCAGTCGGTCCAAGCGTTCTTCGACCTTGGGCTGGTCGTCGCTGCGGACCAGGTCGATTGTTTCTTTGATCGCCATCGAAAAGATGCCGATCATCGGCGCCAGGACGATCAACAGGATGATCAGGGTCGTCACACCGGCCGCTAAAGCGTTGCGACCCTTGCATTTCTCAACGATCCAGTCGTGGAGCGGCCGAAAGATGACGACCAGGATCGCGGCGAGAAACATGGGGACCAGGAAAATCGACATCACCTGGTAGGTGAAGAAGGCGGCGACGCCGACGATGGCCAAGAGCGCCCAGAACGAGAACATTTTTGGCAAAGACATCCGAAGTAGTTCCGTCGTCTGAAATGGTAAAGGAGGATATTCAGGAATCGGAGGCATTCTAACAGACGGAATTTCGCTCGCAGCCAGCTGCGCTTGTCGCAAAATCCATTTCGGCACAGAATAAACAACGAATGTTACGTAAGAATTACCTAAATCGAGTTTGCCGTTGTCTGAGTCATCGCCGAAAGGTTCCTGGAAAAGCTGGCTAAAGCTTGCGGCGAAGATCGTCATCTTTCTCGTGGTGGTCGCAGGGGTTTGGTACAACGTCGATCGCGCCGTGCAAGATATGCGCACCCATGGCGATTCGGTCGGGCCAATCCAATGGGGCTGGCTCGTCGCGGCAGGCGTTATCTACGCGCTGGCTTCGCTGCCGATGGCTACCTATTGGTACTGCGTCCTGCTTGCTTTGGGGCAGCGGCCTACCTTTGGGCGAGCTGTACGAGCCTTCTTTATCGGGCATTTAGGAAAGTATGTGCCGGGCAAAGCGATGGTAGTGGTCTTGCGAACCAGCCTGGTGCAGGGAGAGCATGTCGAGAAAACGGTCGCGGCAGTCGCCGTGTTTATCGAAACGTTGACGATGGTCGCCGTGGGCGCCGCCTATTCGGGCGCGATCCTGGCGATTCTTTTTCGTGAGCAGGCGATCTTAATCACGGTGGCGGTGGTGTTGGGCCTGTGCGCTTTTGTGCCGACGTTGCCGCCGATTTTTCGCAAGGTCGTGATTTTTTTGCGCGTGACCCGACTCAATCCGCGATTGGAAGAACATCTGGAAGGACTCAACTATCGCTTGATGCTGATCGGCTGGGGCGCTTATTTTGTGGCCTGGTCTTTGATGGGGCTCAGTTATTTGGCGGTGATGCAGGCCATTCCCGGCGCAGTAGCGACCTTGGCGACCCCCTGGGAGGCGCTGCCGTTATTGATCGCCGCGGTCGGTCTGGCGATGATCGCCGGCTTCGTCTCGCTGTTGCCGGGCGGATTTGGGATTCGCGAGTTAATCCTGATGCAGTTGACCGCGCCGGTCTTTGGCCGGCCGATCGCCGTGGTTGCGGCGGTGATGCTGCGCGTCTGCTGGATGGTGGCGGAAATCGTAATCTCAATTATTCTATATATCTTGCCTTTTGCCGTTTCGCGACGCAAAGCAGCCGATGCTGCGGTCGATGATTCGGTTCCCACCCCGCCTATTGCTCGCTAACGCGGCCCCTGGCTGTTCGAAACGAAACGAGAGTGTTTTGCGTCTTTCTGCCGTCATCCCCGTTTATAACGAAGCGGATAGTCTTCGTGAATTGCATCGAGAATTGACCGAGGTCGCCGCTGCGAACGGCTATCCGATGGAGATTATCTTCGTCGATGACGGTTCGAGCGACGCATCTTGGGAAGTGGAGCGCGAACTCGCCGAAAGCGACCCGCAGGTGAAAGCGATTCGCTTTCGCCGCAATTTTGGCAAAGCTGCGGCGCTGGATGCTGGATTTCGCGTGGCCCGCGGCGAACTGATCATGACGCTCGACGCCGACTTGCAGGATGATCCGCACGAGATCCCCCGCTTTCTCGAACAAATCGAAAAGGGCTTTGACGTCGTCAGCGGCTACAAGCAAGTGCGGCATGATCCCTGGCACAAGGTTTTGCCTTCGCGCATTTTCAACTGGATGGTCAGCACGCTGACCGGCGTTCGTTTGCACGATCACAACTGCGGCATGAAATGCTATCGCCGCGAGATCTTTGAAGAAGTTCGCTTATACGGCGAACTGCATCGCTTTGTGCCGGTGTTGGCCTCGGCGCGCGGTTGGAAGATCGGCGAGATCGTCATTCAACATCGGGCCCGGCAGCATGGTCAATCGAAGTACGGCTTCTTTCGGATCTTCAAAGGCTTTCTCGATCTGCTGACGGTCAAGTTTATCACCGGCTTTGGACAGCGTCCGCAGCATTTGCTGGGAGGGATCGGGCTCGCCTTTTTCGCTTTCGGCGGATTGGGGATGACGGTCTTGGCGATCTGGTGGTGCTTGTCTCGGATTCCGGCGCTCGGACTGACCCCGCTCAATATTCATGAAACGGCGATGATCTTTTACGTGATCACGGCGCTGTTGTTAGGGACGCAATTTTTGATGGTCGGTTTGCTGGCGGAACTGATCACGGCGCAAAACTCACGCGGCCAATCTCCTTACTCGATCTCGGAGACCGCCGGCTATCTCAAACCTCACGATTCAAGCTCTGACCAATCTGTATGACCGACGACGCAAACCGACAATTACGCCTGGCGATTTACGCACTGTTGATCGCCGCGAGCGTCGGCTCGATCATCGGCCGCATCGGCCAGATGCGCGCCGACCATGGCAAGCACCCCTTTATGAGCGCCAATGATCGGAGCCGCTGGACGACGATTCGTTCGCTGGTCGATCACGGGACGTTCGCGATTGATGACGTGATCGCCGATCGCCGCTGGGATTCGATCGACAAGGTCTATCATGTCGGCGCCGACGGCAAGCGACACTATTACTCGAGCAAGCCGCCGCTGTTGTCAGTGTTGTTGGCCGGCGAGTACTGGGTGGTGAAGAACGTGATGGGGCTGTCGCTCGGCGGTTATCCGTTTTATGTCGCGCGGATCATGTTGGTGATTACCAATGTCGGCTTGCTGCTGGTGATGTTCGCCTCGTTGGTCTCGATGGTCGAGCGCTACGGCCGCAGCGATTGGGGCAAGATTTTTGTGATTGCGTCGGCGGCGTTTGCAACGTTTTTGACGACGTTCGCGATCACGCTCAACAATCATTTGATCGCCGCGGTCGCCGCGATGTTGGCGATCGATTTTGCATTGCGGATCTGGATCGATGGCCGCCGCGAAAGTTGGCTCTTTTTTGGCGCCGGCTTGGCGTCGGCGTTTGCGGCGGCCAATGACTTGCCGGCGCTGTCCCTGCTTGGCTTGTTGGGGTTGGCGCTGCTGATCAAAGCGCCCGGCAAAACGCTGCTGGCCGGCGTTCCCGGTGCGTTGATTATCGCGATCGCTTCGTTTGGAACGACCTATTGGGCGCACGGAAGTTGGAAGCCGCCGTACGCGCATCGCAGCGATGGACCGGCGATTGCTCAGCTCGATGCAGAAGTCGCAGCCGACGCCGCGAGCGAGTTGAACGATGCGAAGGTGCCTGCAGCTGTTCGTTCCGCCTTTACAGAGCAGGGGATCACGCTCTCGGAAACGCCGGAGCTGCAAGTCCGCGCAGCGGATGATCGCTGGGTGCTGGATGACCCGGTGGTTGATCGTCGCTGGGCGCTGCAAAAAGTGAATGAGGGGATCGAGATTCGCTCGTGGGATCGTTGGTACGACTACGCCGATACCTATTGGCGCGAAGGCGTAAAGAAGGGAGTCGATCTGGGCGAACCGTCGCGCCTCACTTACGCGTTTCACATGTTGCTAGGGCATCACGGCGTTTTCTCGCTGACGCCGATCTGGATCTTGTCGGTGATCGGCGGCGTCATGCTGCTGCGCAGCGAAGATCGCAACTGGCGCGACGTCGCAATCTTGGTGGCGACGCTCACCATCGTCTGCATCTTGTTTTACACGTTTCGCCCGTTAAAAGATCGCAACTACGGCGGGGTCTGCTCGGGATTCCGCTGGCTATTTTGGCTGATCCCGCTCTGGCTGGTGATGTTGCAACCGGCCGCGGATTGGTGCGCCCAGCGTCGTTGGATGCGCTGGACGGCGACGATCTTACTAGCGATTTCAGCAGCGTCGGCGGCCTACCCGGCGCTCAATCCGTGGAGTCATCCCTGGATTTATCGCTATCTGCAATATCTGGGTTGGCTGTGAGCGCGCAACCCGATCAGCCTATTCCGGCTCGCGTTCCGCGGCTTGTTCTCCGGCTGAGTGCGTCTCCGCAGCAAGTCCCCACTCGAACTTGAGGAGCCGGATCCCCGTAAATCGGTGGACGATCGACGAGAAGACGCCAAGCGCCACGACGGACAGCGCGACGGGGACGACGCCGATCAGGAACCCCAGTAGAAACAGCAGTGCTACTTCATCGAGCGCTGCAGGCTCGCTGGCAGTGAGCTGCGGCCAGATTGTCGTGATTCCAGCGAATAGCGAAGGGAAAATCAACAGGAAAAAGATCTGCCATGACTTCGGTTGAGGGAAGTGCTCGGCCAGAAAAATACCGATTGCCGCTGCCGCCAACACAACGATCCAGTAGTACCCTGGGGAGATAGGAACTATCGAAAGAATCAGCGCCAGGACGGTGAGCAATTTCAGAACCGCCAAGATCGAGAATTGAGATGGTCGTCGCTCAGGCAAGACGAATTCACGCAGGGGAGAAATAGGATCAGGTGAGGACCGCAATCCAGGTAACACGCATGCGGTCACTGCGGGAGGCTACCACTTCAACCACTCGAACTCCATGGCGTTGCTTCCGATCATGGCTCGGCGCGCGATTCGTCCTCTTTGGATTGGCGTTTCAGCGTCAACATCGAATAACGAGATCCGCTGGGGGCCTCAAATTTCTTGGGCGGATCTACGGTCGAATCAGCTGGTAAACAGAGTTTGAGCACGTCCTTTTCGATCGCGTAGATGCCGGTCAGAGTTGTTCCTTGTGGCGTTTTGCCTTGCGTCTCAATGGCGACCAATCGAATCGCTTGCGGCTGATTCATGGGCAAGAGAGAAAATTTCCACTTGTGATCGGGGCCGCCAAATCCAGTCATCGTCATTAGGTCGTCTGAGAACTTGATCTGGAGTCCACCGAGTCCACGATCCTTGAGTAGTTGGTTCAACGACTTGCCGTTGGCCTCGCCTTGCGACAAGATCCAGACGCCCTGCAGTTGCGACTTCTCGCTTGATTCTTCCTCGGCTCGAACGCCGGCAACGCTGAGGCACAATGCGAAAACCAGCGAGAGTGTAAATCGGGAGTTCATCGTGCTGTACCTGTTTAATGATGGATGTCCGAGATAACTGAGTCGCGGCGAATGACTCTCCATTGTATCCATCGTCAATAGCGTTAGCATGCTCTTTCTGGGAAGACGCGATAAGAGCATGGCGCTGGGCCCTGTCTGCGCAAGCGAACAGGCGGACCGGTTGGTCCGCCTGTGGCAAATTGTTATCGCAATGTCTGTGGGAACAACGTGGATCCAACATCCACCGCATGCCGAGCGATCATTTCTTTTTGGCTGAAGTGAGATCCAGATCGATAACGTTGTGACCATAGTCGATCGTCTTGACGAGGGAGGTCTCGTAGGGATCGGTGTATTGGCGCTCCAGTTTTACCTTCGGCATCGAGACGTTGTCAATAAATTCTGTTGCCTGAACATAAACCCGATACTCACCGACAGGGATCCGATCGTCTCCGCGGCCATACGTCAGCTTGTAGCTTCCGTCGCCGATGACGCCTCCCATGGCTTCGGCAGTTCCGTCAGCAGGAATGAAATAGACATAGAAGCCGCCCATCGGCTTTCCATCAACTTGAAGAGTTCCTTCCACGGTCCCGATGTCCCCTTTCCAACAGCCAGTAAAACAGAGGAGCAGCATTCCAGGAACGAGCAAAACGATATGGTTTCGGTTCATCGCGAACATTTCCGTTTCTTGGGAGGGATGTATCAATGGAGAACGCTTGATCCCGCTTGGCAGTCGAAGGACTGGGAAGCGATTCTGAGTACATCGAGTGACTAGGCGGCGCCGGAGTAGTTGTTGCTTCCAGCGGAAGAAACTTAGTATTCTCCGATCACGACACCATCGGCACGGCGGCAAAGCGGTTCGAAGACCGTAGTGATATTGATGTTCTCTGACAAAAAGTGGACAGATCCATCCCCCCAGACGGCCAGAACGCCGCCTGGATGCAAGCTGGAAACACCCTTTCCTTGGTTTCCCAACGAATTGAGTGCGTCGTAGTCTCGGTTAATTCCAAACGCCGCTCTCCCCAAACAGCGTCCTGCGGCGTAATCCGAGTTGTAATTCTGTCGACCGTTGCCTGCCCAAACCGCGGCCATGAACGTTCCGTTGTCTTTCGCCGTAGGCCCCCCATCTCGTTCGCTGACGAGAACGACGTTCGAAGAGCCATCGGTCATGTCTCGAAATGAGAGATAGCTGTTCCCCCAAAACATACCCATGCCGTCCACGGGCTTTATGGGAGTTGACCAAGAATCAATATGAGGAGATGTACCATCGCCAGAGATGGCGACGTAGTTCGATGTTCCGAGATCAAAGTATTCGGGCTGACCAAATTTCACCAAATCATTTAGATCCGCCGTGATGTCGGAAGGACAACGATATCCTTCGATTCTGGTTCCTAGCAACTTCTTGTCAGCGTCGGAAGCTCCGCTGACATAAACCTCTGCTAAAGATCGAGGTTGATGAGGAGCTAACGCGTCGTAGAGGTTATGTTGTTCAATATATGGAAGAAGGGCGACCGCCCAGCCGTAGGAAGGCTTTTCAGGGCCGCTGACGAGATCCATGATATAGCCGGCCGGAAACGCGCGGTAGGTGTCGTGGTAGTTATGTAAGGCCAACCCAATTTGTTTGAGGTTGTTCGAGCATTGCATCCGTCGCGCCGCTTCTCGAGCCTGCTGCACCGCCGGAAGCAGCAACCCAATGAGCACGCCGATGATTGCAATGACAACCAGCAATTCAACCAGCGTAAACCCAGACCTTCTCTCGTGAAAATAGAAACGGATCATACAGACCCTCCTGAAAAGAATGGACCACAGGGGTCGAAATGAAAAATGAAATGGACTTTATGAAAGGGGGAGTGAGAGACGGTGGCTCGTATGCGGGCAAGACAGTCTCACCTTTCCAGTGCTAAAACGACCTTATGCATACCAACGTCTGATTGTTTACTGCCGTGGGGCTTCGCTTTTATCGCATAAATCCGCTTTTCAGGAATGTTTTTCCGGTTATTCAGTAAACCGGTTTAAAATCTCGAGTTACCGGCAGTGAATAGGTTAGAGCCAGTTTTCGACATTGCTTTTTCAGCAAACTGGGGCTGGCGGAGGAGAGGCGCCGCCAAGACGTAATTCATTTCGAACGTAGGACTTACTGATGCCTAGTAAGAGTCGAAAGCTGGCCGAAACCGTAGGGGACGAGAATCAGGATGACGCTTCCCGTTTCCTACAACTATTCATGGAACACGAACGCCAGCTTCGTTTCTACTTGCATCAATTGTTGCCGGATCGAGACGACGTCGATGAGGTGATGCAGAACACGAGCATTGTCCTTTGGACGAAATTCGCGGAGTTAGAGGAGGAGGCAGGCTTCATCAAGTGGGCCTATGTGGTCGCCCGATACGAAGTGCTCATGTATCGCCGTCAAAAGGCGCGCGATCGTCTGATTCTGAACCCAGATCTACTAACAACGATTGCCCTAGAGATCTCGGAAACGCCGGAACTTGTTCAAGACTATCAGCACGCGCTGCGCGGTTGCCTGGACAAGCTTGTCGAACAGGATCGGAGATTAATCCTTCAGACTTATAGTCACGGACTCAAAGTCGCCCAACTCGCGGAAGAATTGCGGCGCTCGGTGCAAAGCATTTATCGAAAACTATCCGGCCTGCGTCAGCAACTAGCGCGATGCGTAAGACTAAGCGCCGAGCATTGAGTGGTGAGCCATGAGGAAAGATAGAACGGCGGACGCCAGTTCAGAACTGATTCAGTTGTTGGGCGAGTACGCCAACGGCGTGATCTCGCCGGCGCGACTCGTGCGGCTTGAAGCGATATTAAACGAGAGCCCGGACGCGCGAAAGGACTATATCCATTACTTTCGACTTCACGCTGGGCTCTACGATCTGGTCGATGAGTTATCGCAGCGCGATCAACAGCACGAATCGACTGCGTTGGTTGCGGCGGAGAATCGCAAATTTGAATATCGCGTCTATTGGTTACCGGGGGCGATTGCATTCTTGGCGGCATGCATTTTGATTGCATGTTTCGCCCTCCTGCCGTTTGGGCGGGATAGCGCTGACCCAGCGCAAGCGATGGCGAAATCTTCCTCGACAAGCGTCAACAGAAGACCGGGGTCCTTTGACCTGCCTGCGTTTACGACATCGCAGCCGATTGCGATCATCTCGCGTATGGCCGATGTCGTGATGGCTCCGGGCCAAGAGTCTTTGCACATCGGCCAAGGCTTGTCGTCGCAACAGCTTTCGGTGAAATCGGGATTATTGCAACTCGATTTTCTGAACGGCGTCACTGTCGTCGTTGAAGGAACTGTCGAATTGGAATTGGTTTCGCAGACGCGCTGCAAGCTGCTATGTGGTCAGGCTCGCGTTTATGCGGACTCGCTGGAGGATGGCTTTGCTTTGGAGACGGACGAGGCGACCTTTATCGACCGAGGAACAGAGTTTGGCGTTCGCGTTGTTCCCGGGAAGCAAGCCGAAGTGCATGTCTTTGACGGACAGGTCGACGTACTTCCCCGTAATGGCGACCCAGCGACCCGCTCGGTCACGACGGGACGCGCCATGTCGATTTCTTCCCAGCTTCAACCGCAGGACATTCTTGTTCGCCCGGATGAGTTTCCGAGCATCCGCGGCATGAACGAGCGTCTCTCGGATTTAACGAGTGAGAGATATGCGAAATGGCGGCAAGATCGTCAGCAAATCTTGGCGGATGAAGACTTACTGGTGTTTTATGATTTTCAAACAGATCCCGATAATGCCCAGCAAGTCGTGAATCTCGCCACCGATGGCCTGAACGGCAATATCGTCGGATGCAATGTCGCTCAAGGTCGCTGGCCCGGAAAACAATCGCTCGAGTTTAAAAAGTTCCATGACCGCGTACGAATCAATGTGCCTGGCGAATTTGATTCGATCACGCTCTCCGTCTGGATTCGAATCGACGGGTTCGACCGAGAATTTAACTCGATCATGCTGACCGATTACTTTCAAGACGGGCACATTCATTGGCAATTCCGCTCCAGCGGCATGGTCGATTTAGGGATCCGACCCAAAGATGAGAGGCGAATTTTGTATCTCTCGGATTCTGTCCTCGGCTACGAGGATCTTGGTCGTTGGGTCCAACTGGTCGCCGTTGTTGACCGCGATCTTGGCAAGGTGTTTCACTACCTGGATGGGAAGCTGATTATGCAGGCTCCCATCGAAACCGGCAAAGAACGAGATTATCGCGCTCCTTCCGAAACCTTGGCGAAGCTGCGAATCGGTCAGGCTGAACTCGGAAACTGGCGCCGCAAAGACCCCGGCGAACCCTACTCGATCCGCAGTTTAAACGGCCGCATGGACGAGTTTTCGCTCTACTCCCGAGCGCTCAACGAAGCGGAAGTCGCTCGCTTGTACGAAATCGGTCGTCCGTAGCCGTCTACCGTACGTGACGCTAATCGAAATTGCCGCTGTTGCTAGCGTTTGTGTGTTGCTTCACGAAAAAAGCGAGCTTGCGTTAAATAAGAAAAACACCAAAGATAGACGCCAGCAACGTTGCCAGCATTCCCGCACGCATGGAGGCGTTTTTGAAATGCGTTCGTATTCGATCAAATTCTTCTCGTTCATCTCTTTGGCTTCCTTGTTCGCACTGGGATGCGGCGGCGGCGAAACGAGTCCACCGGCGGCTTCGATTGAAGCAGCGGCAGGCGCATCGCCAACTACCGGCTCGTTAGCAGGTTCTCCGGTCTCAGTCGACGCTGGCGTTATGACGACAGCTTCCCAGCGGCCGCAGCGAGAAAGTGAGCCTGAAGTAGTGTTATCGACCACTTACGGCGATATCAAGATTCGACTTAACGCCGACAAAGCGCCGGCGACGGTCGATAACTTTCTGAATAACTATCTAGAGCCGGGGCAATATGACGGCACGATCTTTCACTATGTCGCACCTGGTTCGATGATCTTGGGGGGCGCGTTCACCGCTGATCTCGAAGCGAACTCGACGCGCAGCGAGATCCAAAGCGAAGCGGCCAACGGCCTGAAAAATGTGCGTGGAGCGATCGCGATGACGCGTGACCCGCAGTACATTCACAGCGCGACCAATCAGTTTTTCATCAATCTGGCCGACAATCCGCAACTGGATCATGTTGTGGATGATGAAGAAAAATATGGTTACTGCGTGTTTGGCGAAGTGATCGAAGGGATGGAAGTGGTCGACAAGATCGCCGCCGCTCCGGTCAAAGACAAGGAAGGCTTCCCCAGTCTTCCGATTGAGGCGGTCGTGATTCAATCGGCCAAACGCGTTCGCTAACCGGTTGGCCCGCTTATCTGACCGCGAAATACTCGTGTCGTAGCGACGCTAGTAGTTGCTGCAACGTGTAAACGCGGCCGGTCGGCTCGTCAAGGTTTAACAGCTCGATGTCGCCGGCGGCGTCGAGCTTGGAGAGGAGTTCGCTTTCTGCACAAAGCTGCGAGGGCTCCTGCAGAATCGCCGTGTAGAAGTCGTCGCGTTGCGCTAGTTCCAGCAGCAGGATGCGACCAAACGGCGAATAAGAAAGTCGCTCCATGCGGTTATACACTCGCTCTGGAGCCGGCAAGCAGGCCGGAAGTTCTATGGGCGGATGATGGACGTAGACAAGGCTGACAATAAACTGATTGTCGGCCAGACTATGCTGCGGGAGTCGTCTCCACGGAAATGACCACCAGCCGAGTTGTCGTAACTGCGGCAAGAACTCGCGTACTTCACTTTCTACCAATAGCTGATCTTCGTGGAAGCCGCGGATCGCCAAGAAATGGCGGCGTGCGATCTGCTCGATCTGATCGAACGGAGGCTTTTCGCGTATGGCGAAGTTCTGCGCATCAACTTCGGCAACGGAAGAGAACAGTGCGATCGCACAGCCGAGTTGTAGGAGTTGTCGACGGAGCATTTTTTCGATGCAGTGGAAGGCAGCGTCGTAGAAGCAAAAGCAATGTTTGATCCATTTCCTGTGAAAACTTTAGCTTACAAATGGAAATTCCGCCGGCGATATAAATCGAGATTCCATCTTTGTTTAGCGATAGCGTAGTCGTCACAATCGAAAAAATTCGCATATTGCGATGCAGCTGCAAGATCGGAGCTGCTTCATTAGTGCCTGTTTATCTTCCTCTCAGGCAGGATGAAAGGAAATTAATTTTGCTTTGCTACGATAGGCGGTTGAACTGGGGATAGAACTTTTTTAGAATCGCACTCAATCGTCAGTGGGCGAGATTGGTTGTACGGTAGTAGGAGACTCCGTGATGTCGATCGTTACCTACTTTATTCAGCAGTGCCCGACCTGTGGTCGGCGTCTGCAGGTGCGGATTAACGACCTTGGTCGTCCTGTCTCTTGCCAACATTGTCACGCCGAGTTTACGGCGAGTGACCCGAGCATCCCGTCGCAGCCGATTTCCGCTTTGGATTCGGTAGAAACGGCCCTTCGCAAAGCCGAGGCGTTTCTCTCCACTCGCGGACAGCATGCGGCCATGTTTGCGTCACCGACGCGAGCCCAGTAAGGAAAACGCCGCGGCTTTTTCCTGATGGCGTCCCCTTCGATTGTTTGCATTTCAACACAAAACGCCCGTTCACAACGCGGGCGTTCCTCATTTCTTGACTGCGCCGAAATCTTTGGCCATCTACTTACTAGCATTTTGGCTCGTAAAGTTTCTCAACTCCCGTCCTCTTGCTTGTGCGGGATCTCGATCGAGTTGAAAATTACAGAGATTCGATTTTCCCATACATGGAGTCTGACGGATGAGAAAAGTACTGCTTCTCGTTATCGCTATCGGTATCTGCGTCAGTTCGGCTAACGTTTATGGGAAATCGCCCGATGTTGATCAGGCCCGCGCCGCTTTGCGAAAAGCGTGTGAATTCTTTCAGCAAAAGGTGGGTGTCGAAGGAGGCTACGTCTGGCAGTACAGCGGCGATCTGACGCTGAGCGAAGGGGAAGGGAAGACCGCCGGTACAACCACGGTCTGGGTGCAGCCGCCGGGGACGCCGACGATCGGCGAAGCGTTTTTGGACGCCTATGACGCCACTGGGGACCAATACTATTTGGACGCCGCCAATCAAACGGGCCAGATTTTGGCGACCGGGCAAATGCGAACCGGTGGCTGGTACTACTCGATTGAAACGACGCCTGAGAAGCAGATCGAGTTCGGCTATCGCCATATCAAACCCGCCAAGAAGCAGCAGACGCGCACGACCGTCGATGACAACACCACGCAAGCGGCGCTCCATTTCCTGATTCGCTTGGATCAAGCGAATGGTCAAAAGAAGCCAGCGATCCATGACGCGGTGACGTTTGGCTTAGACGCATTGATCGCCGCGCAGCGACCCATCGGGGGCTGGTATCAAAATTGGAAGGAGTATCCGACTCCGGTCGACGAGAAAGCATTTCCCGTATTGAAGGCCAGCTATCCGACCGAGTGGTCACGCAAATGGCTGAACGATTGGACCGGCAAGTACTATTTGAACGATGACGTCACGGCCGATCTGATCGATCTCTTCCTTTCCGCCTACGCAACGTACGGCGACAAGCGGTATCTCCAGACAGCCGAACATGCTGGCGACTTTTTGTTGCTCGCCCAGATGCCTGAGCCGCAACCTGCCTGGTCGCAGCAATACGACGAAAAGATGCAGCCGGTCTGGGATCGCAAATTTGAGCCGCCGGCGATTAGCGGTGGAGAATCGCAGCAAGTGATCACTACACTGATGCAGCTTTATCGTGAAACGGGAAAGGCCAAGTATCTGGAACCGATTCCGGCGGCGCTCCGCTATTTGAACGAGTCTGTTTTGCCCAACGGAAAATTAGCCCGATTTTACGAACTGCAGACCAATCGCCCTCTCTATTTTACGAAAGACTATCAGTTAACTTACGACGCGAGTGACGTGCCGGATCACTATAGTTTTGTGATCGACTCGAAGCTGGAGTCGCTGTCGCAAGAGTACCAGCGCTATCGATCGCGCACGCTCGAACAACTGAAAGCCGGCGAAGCGAAGAAACGAGCGAGCTACTCTGAAGATCGGGTCGCCAAAGCGATCGCGAGTCTTGATGAACGGGGCGCGTGGGTCGAAAAAGGAACGACCAGACTTTATCCCAAAATCAAAAACGCCTCAGGCGTGATTCGTAGTCAGACGTTCGCCGGCAACGTACGGCAATTGTCAAACTACATCTCGGCCAAGACGGAGGAGTAAGTAAAAAACCGCGAAAGTAAAACTATAAGCCGGGTTTTGTCTCTCCGCACAAGGCGAAGTCGATAGTCATTCCTCTACGACGACGATTGCTCGCCGCCTCTAGCAGCATACCCGGCAGTAATAACGGTTCGGACCAAACCGTGATCGCGGCGGCTAGGCCGACGCGATCTCTTGCCTGTTTGCCTTGCTCCGGGCGGGGTTTACCAAGCCGAACGAGTCGCCTCGTCCGCTGGTGCGCTCTTACCGCACCGTTTCACCCTTACCAGCCCCTGTTGGGGCTTCGGCGGTTTGCTTTCTGTTGCACTTTCCCTAGTCTCACGACCGGTCGGCGTTACCGACCGCCCTGTCCTGTGGAGCCCGGACTTTCCTCTCGTCGTCGCTACCCGCGGGTTAGAGCGACGACCAGCGACTATCCGTTCTACTTTCGCGGCATTCAGTATTGTATCGTCCAGTACCGAAGAGGTTCGGCCAAAAACGATAGGTTAGGGATGAATCTCGTCGAAAATGGTCGACTTTCGCCGACGAGTTCGATTAAAATCGGTCGACCCCCTGTCAATTTCCTGCCACGAAAGATAGTTCATGAAATCGTTACTGCTGATGTCCGCCGCTTTGGCGACGCTCGCTCTCACTACCTTGGCTCAAGCCGAAGACAAGCCTGTGTACGAACTGCGGATTTATACGACCAACGAAGGCAAGTTGCCTAACCTGAACGCTCGGTTTCGCGACCATACCGCGCCGCTATTTGAAAAGCACGGCATGACCAACATCGGCTATTGGACGCCGACTGATCCGGCGCTGAAAGACAACACGCTGATTTACATTTTGAAGCACGATAGCCCCGCCGCGGCGAAAAAAAGCTGGGCCGCGTTTATGGCCGACCCCGACTGGGTCAAAGCCAAAACGGCGTCGGAAGCGGATGGCAAGTTGGTCTCTAAGGCCGAATCGGTCTACATGACCGAAACCGATTTCTCCCCGCATAACCTAGAGAACGGCGACCAAGAACGATTGTTCGAGCTGCGCAAGTACACATGTGATCCAGGTCGCCTACCGAATTTGCACAAGCGTTTTCGCGATGGCGAACTCGACCTGTTCACCAAGGCCGGCATGACGCACATCGCTTATTTTACGCCGACCGAAACGCCCGATACGTTGATCTATATCGTCGCGCACAAAGATGCCGCGGACGCCGCGAAGTCGTGGGATGCGTTCCGCACCAATCCGGAGTGGATCAAGATGAAAGCTGATTCGCGTGCCGATGGTCCGATCGTCACCAAGGTCGAGAGCACGATGATGGTTCCCGTTGACTACTCCGCTTTGAAATAGCGGCTTCGTCCCTTCTTGGATACAGCAGCATCGGTCGTCTGGCTCCCCTTCGCCAGGCGACCGATTCTCTGATCTATCGCAGGCGGCTTCCTCATGATCCAGTTTCGTTGCAGCGGTTGTCAGGTGTCGTTCAGCGTCTCGGAAGAGAAGCAGGGGAAAAAGGCGAAGTGTCCCAAGTGCAGCGAGATCACCCAGGTCCCGATGCTGAACGCAGGCGGCGCGTCGCCTGCGCCAGCGCCGCCGGTAGGATCTCCCAAAACGACGCCGACAAAGCCGCCCACGCCCACCCAGGAGCCGGTCAAGTTACCGCGAAAACCTGCCGCGCCGCGACAAGCGGCGCCGGCCGCGAGGAAGCCAGTCCCGGCGGCCAAGCCGAAGCGGCGGATGAGCGACGAGCAACTTCGCGAAGCGGTGATGGGAGCGTTTCAAGGAAGCTTCGAACGCCCCGAAACCAAGCCGTTTTACGTCCTTGGCGCAGCGATCGTTTCGGTCGTGATGATCGCGCTGCCGATGGTCTATCTCTCAATCATCGGATTGATCGGCTACGCCGTCTATCTGCATTTGACGATCAATGGCCGCACGATGTTGGTGCGGGGAAATGAGATCGGGACCATCGGGTTCGCATTGTATATGCTGCCGGTGGTCATCGCTGGCGTCGCCATCTTCTTCTTGATCAAGCCGTTGTTCGCTAGCCCTGCTGAAGTGCATCGGACCCGCTCACTGACCCAGAAAAGCGATCCGTTGTTGTTTGAGTTTGTCGCCAAAATTTGTGAGTTGGTCGACGCTCCGTTTCCGACGCGAATCGATGTCGACGATCAAATGAACGCATCGGCCAGTTTTCGCCGCGGCATCTGGAGCGTGATCCAAGGCAACGACCTGGTGCTGACGATCGGCGTGCCGCTGGCCGCCGGGCTCACCACGCGGCAGTTCGCCGGCGTGCTCGCCCACGAGTTCGGGCACTTCAGCCAAGGCGCCGGCATGCGGCTAACCTATGTCGTTCGCACCATCAGTCATTGGTTCGCCCGCGTCGCCTATGAGCGAGACGTGTTTGACGCTTGGCTCTGGCATTTGGCCGAAAGCATTGATATCCGGATCGCGATCTTTTTGTACCTGTTTATCTTTTTCATCTGGATCGTGCGCACCATCCTTTGGATCCTGATGTACGTCGGGATCTTCGCCTCCGGCTTTTTGCTCCGGCAAATGGAATACGACGCCGACCAATACGAGATTGGGCTGGCTGGCAGCGCCGCGTTTCAGCAAACGTCGAATCGCATGCGATTGATCGGCGCCGCCTATAGTATTTCGATCGAATTGCTGTCGTCCGTGTTTCAGAGCGGTGCGATGGTTGACGATATCACCGCCTTTCTGAAATTCCAATTGCAGCGATTTCCTGACGAACTCAAGCGGGACATCCGCGCCTCGATCGCCAACGAGTCGACCGGCATGTTTGACACGCACCCGTGCGATCGTGAACGGATCGCCGCCGCGATCGAAGCGAAGTCGCCCGGCGTCTTTCAGTACGAAGGTCTCGCCGTCAACCTGTTTGGCAATTTTGAGAAGCTCTCCAAAGTTGTCACTTGGGATCGTTATTGCCAGTTGACCGGCAGTCGCTTGAAGTCGGATGAACTAACTCCCTATCTAAAACTGATCGACAAGTACGGACTGGATATCTTCGGCAAGGACTCCGAAGGGAATCACCCGAAGAAGGGTGTGACGCCGTTGCACGAGATCGATCACCGGGTGAAGATTCCGTTTGACGAATAACGAAGGCGTAACGTCAAAGCTTCGCTGAAATAGCTGTTGGATAACGCCACCCAACTGACTTGCCAAGAGAGAATGCATCATGGTAACGTCACAATGAAAAAGACAATCACAACTAGCTGACGCCCCATGCGATCCTCTTCCCGATCTGGTAATTCCCTGTTCATCTTCCTGCACGCAATGGTGCTGTTGGCTGCTCGATCCTCTGCCGGGGAGCCAGCATGAAGAAAGGCCAGAAACCCAAGAAGCCTACCAAGGGCGGCCTCGTTCCACTGTCTCCGCAGAGCGTACCCGCTCAGGCCGATTTCGACGTTGTGTGGAACTGATCGACGCCGCACGGACGAAAGCCGTTGTAGCCGTTGTAGCCGTTAATACGACGCTGATCGAGCTTTATTGGAGCATCGGCGAATTCATCCAGCGGAAGATCGCCGACGATGGTTGGGGAAAAGGGACGGTGGAGGTCCTGGCCGAGCACATTCGCCGAAAGCAGCCCAACGTTCGCGGCTACTCGGCCAGCAATCTCTGGCGAATGATGCAGTTTTGCGAGACGTATCGGGACCAGCCAAAACTCGCAACGCTGTTGCGAGAATTGCCTTGGAGCCACAATCTGCTCATCATGAGCCGCTGCAAACGGGACGACGAACGGGAATTTTACTTGCGGCTGGCCACTCGGGAACGCTGGTCACATCGCGAACTCCAACGCCAACTCAACGGAGCGCTCTTCGAACGGGTCGCCCTTTCGCCCCCAAAACTCGCACCGGCGGTGCGAGAAATTCATCCCGACGCGGCTTCTATCTTCAAGGACAGCTACCTCGTCGAGTTTCTCGGCCTGCCGTCCGCCCATTCCGAAGCGGATCTCGAACATGCCTTGGTCGAGAAGCTCAAGCAGTTCCTGATCGAATTAGGGCGGGATTTCTGCTTCATCGGCAGCCAGTACACGGTTCAAGTCGGCGGGCGCGACTTCGCCATCGACCTGCTGTTCTTCAACCGGGCGCTCAACTGCTTGGTCGCCTTTGAACTGAAGATTGAGGAATTCCAGCCGGAGCACTTGGGCAAACTGGAATTCTACCTGGAGGCGCTTGACCGGGACGTGAAGAAGCCGCACGAACAGCCTTCTATCGGCGTATTACTCTGTGCCACGAAGGATCACGAGGTCGTGGAGTACGCACTCTCGCGGGCCGCATCACCCGCCTTGGTATCGGAATACCAGACTTGCTTGCCAGACAAGAAGCTGCTGCAAGCCAAGCTCCACGAGTTCTATGAACTGGCCCAAGGAGCAGGCAGCGCCCCAAGCGAGTGAGAGTCTCCCTGCGGCCAAGCCACGAAAGGGCCACTAGAAATAACTTCGACGACTCCACAAGAACAAATTGCCGAGCAGAAATAGTCGCAAAGCAAATATGCGGCCGAGTCGAAGAGTGGAGACATTGGCTGAAAAGGGTCTGTGGCATGCCAAAATAAGCTTTTGTCAGCAACTCCATCGCCGCCGGCTTTGCTGCGCAGGGGAAGCATCGTCATCTCTTTTCGTGATAAACGACGTTTGCTGAAAAGCGCATCAGGCGCCTGCCGCGAATGAGGCAGAATCCCTGGTCTGATTGCTGCCCAAGATGTCTCGTGATATCTGCAACTCCAATGATAACTGCGACTTGGCGAGTTCGGCGATATTTTTGCACGATGTTGGCACGCGATATGCAAAGCTTGGGGGATTCCAAGCTTTCTCTTCTCTGCATCCCGCCAGATTCTGGTCGGGCCTGATATCTCGAGTCAGGCTCGACCTTTTATACTTTTTATTCTCTTAAGGGTTGCCTCTATGATGACTTTATCTTTACGAAAGAGACCGGCGTTCACGCTTGTGGAACTGCTGGTCGTGATTGCTATTATCGGCGTACTTATTGCGCTGTTGCTTCCGGCTGTCCAGCAGGCTCGCGAAGCCGCGCGGCGGATGCAATGCACCAACAACCTCAAACAGGTTGGTCTGGCGATGCATAATTATCACGACACTTTTGGCGTGTTGCCGTCGGGAACGATCAACCCCGGCTGCAAGGTTTGCGACGATACCCACATGCCGGCTTCGGTGGGTGAGAATGTGCGTAACGTCACCGCTCATTTGCTAATCCTTCCCTACCTGGAGCAGAACTCGCTGGCTGACAAGCTCGATTTTAAGCAACCGATGGGTCTCGCTGCCGATTCGGCCATGGTCACCACGCCTACGGCGGCGGAGGCAGCCAACAATATGGCGGCGCTGCAAGGGACGCGGCTAGACGTCTACGCTTGTCCTTCGGATCCGTTTGACCAGCCAGGCACGCGATCTAACAGCGGTGAGTACTACAACCTGGATTATTACCGCACGAGCTATGGTCTGGTTACCGCGGAATGGAGAGATTACCACTACCATCTCTATTGGGACGGGGAAGACAACACCAGGAATTTGCGTCCTGCATTTGGGATCAATGGGGCCGCCAAGTTTCGTGACTTTACCGACGGCATGAGCAGCACGGTCTTGCTTGCCGAGTCGCAGATGGAGAAGACGTCGACATTGTATGGGCCTTTCTGGGGAACCTATACGCATACATTTTGGTTGCAGATGAGTTTCGGAATTAACATCCCAGATGATCCTGCCGTCAGCAGACTTTCGTATGCGTGGCGCGTCGGCAGCCATCACCCGGGTGGATGTAACTCGCTATTCGGCGACGGCTCGGTCCACTTCCTTAGCGAAACGGCGAATCTCACCACGTTGCAGAACCTCACAAAAATCGCCGATGGCGAAGTTTTGGGAGAATACTAATGGAGAACATACTCCCCACGCTGCATCCCATCTTGCGCATCGCAATGCGACTTTCCTTTTGCGCCGCTTTGCTTGGCGTCATCGGTTGCTTCGGCGGTCGCGGCGCCGATGTCGAATTGGCGGAGGTTACCGGAATTGTCACGATCAATGGAAAGCCGGTCCAGAATTTTCAAGTGCTGTTTCTTCCAGAAGCGGACGCCGCTCCATCGCGCGGCAAGACCAATGCCGAAGGGAAATTCATCGCGTACTATCCGCCTGCGGTCCCTGGGGTTGTTCCCGGCAAGCATCGTGTTTCGTTCGATGTTTCGGACGCCGATCAATCCCCCAGCGTCATCCCGCGAAAGTATCGATTTGGCGGGCCGGGAATCGAAGTCGAAGTCGTGAAGGATGGTCCCAACGAATTCACCTTTGAGCTCTCGAAAAAGTAGCGTGAGTCCGGTCCCTGGCGACGTGACGACTGGATCGTCAGATAGCATCAAGCTAAAAAACCGCCCCGCAATTTGCCGGGCGGTTTTTTTATTCCCCGGCACTAAACACTTGAACACCTCTCCGCGGTGTTGCACAATGGTGCCCATCTGGGTGGTTTTGCTTTCGAGGACAGGGGCCGGCATGCTCTCCAAACTTCGTACTTTTTCGTTGCTCGGCATCGACGCAGTGCCGGTGGATATTGAAGTCGATATTTCTCCCTCGTCGATGCCCAAAACGGTGATGGTCGGTCTGGCCGAAGCGGCGGTTCGTGAGAGCATTCATCGGATCGAACGCGCGATCGTCAACTCGGGCTACGTGCGACCGCAGGATCGTGTTGTGGTGAACATGGCCCCGGCTGATTTGCCGAAGAACGCCGCCGCGTTTGATTTGCCGACGTCATTGGGAATTCTGGCGGCCAGCGGACAGATACGGTCCGAACGCTTTGGGCAGTACGCGGTCGTCGGCGAACTGGCCCTCGATGGCGCGATGCGGCCCATCAAAGGCGCCCTGTCGATGGCGATGCAGGCCGCCGCGATGGGATTGCGCGGGATTGTAGTCCCGGCCGAAAATGGCGCCGAAGCGGCCGTCGTCGAAGAGATCGAAGCGATTCCAGTCTGTTCTCTGACCGAAGCGGTCGGCTTTCTCTCTGGCGCGATCGACATCGATCCGGTTCCGCCGCGCATTGAAGAATACTTCCGCCAATACAGCAGCTACGATGTCGACTTCGCCGACGTCCGCGGCCAAGAGATGGCCAAACGCGCGCTAGTGATCGCCGCGGCGGCCGCCCACAATCTGTTAATGGTGGGCCCGCCGGGTTCCGGCAAGACGATGTTGGCCAAGCGAGTGCCGTCAATCTTACCCGATTTGACTCCCGGCGAATCGGTCGAGACGACCCGGATCTATAGCGTCACGGGGCGACTTCCGGCCAATCAACCGCTACTGACCAGGCGCCCCTTTCGTTCGCCCCATCATACGATCAGTGAAGCGGGCCTGGTTGGTGGAGGCAATCCGCCTTCGCCTGGCGAGATCTCGCATAGTCACAACGGAATTTTGTTCCTCGACGAATTGCCAGAGTTCCAGCGCCGCACGCTTGAAGTGATGCGGCAACCGCTCGAAGATGGCTGCGTCACGATTGCCCGCGCGACCCGCAGCACGACTTTTCCTGCCGAATTTATGCTGGTCGCGGCGATGAACCCTTGCCCTTGCGGTTATCGGAACGATCCCCGCCGCGACTGCCGCTGCAACGTACCGCAAGTCGAACGCTACATCGGCAAGATCAGCGGGCCTTTGCTCGACCGCATCGACATCCAAATCGAAGTCCCCGCCGTCCCGTTCAGCGAACTCGCATCCAAGACTCCCGGCATTTCCAGCGAAGAGATGCGTGCCCAAGTGATGGAGGCCCGCAAGATTCAAACTCGCCGCTTCGTCGGCAGCCGCACGCGGTATAACGGACAAATGAGTTCGCGAGAGATCCGCAAGTTCTGCCACTTGAATGACGCGTGCGCGGCGCTGCTAAAACAAAGCGTCCATAGCTTGGGGCTATCGGCGCGAGCGCATGATAAGGTGTTACGAACCGCGCGGACGATCGCGGATTTAGAGGGAGCGACGGCGATTGATATTGCGCATATTAGTGAGGCGATTAACTATCGGATGTTGGATCGCGGAGTGGGGTGAAAGGATAGGGAGCGCGGTCACCTAGTTCTGAGCGAATTGTCAGGACCAGTCGTGGCTAATTCTCGAATATTGCGAGTGAAATCAGGCTTTTCATCCCACAGAACGCTAGATTCACGCGCATCAATCGAGGACAATCTGGCATCTGCCCAGTCACCTTTCCATCCAACGATAAAATGAGCGATATTCGACTGCTGCTTGGCGTTGTATTGGTCGGCTGGTTGCTGATGCACTTTGCGCGTTTCGGCCTGATCGAGATTTTGATTCTCTACGCGGTCGTTTTCGCGGCGGTTATCTATTGGCGCCGATTGCGCATCGCCGCTCAGCAAAAGAAACGCCGTGAGCTGAACTAAGTTTAACTTCTTGAAAAGTCGATCCTGCCATGAAATTGCACAAGCGTCGTTCGATCGCTGAAATCCACGCCGTTGGTCTGGTGATGATTCTGCTGCTGAGCTTGGTTGTCTCCGCCGGCGCGGCGAAGCAAGGAGACGCATTGCCGGTGCGGACGTTGCCGCGCGAGAATCAATTGCAGTTTCATGACGCCGACGGCCAGATTCAGCCGGTCAAGACAACGGCCGATTGGGAGTTTCGCAAGCAGGAAACGCTCCAAGGCATGGCGGCGCTGCTCGGTACGTTTCCCGGCGACGATCGACGTTGTCCGTTGGAAGTCGCGGTCGAATCGGAGACGGACATGGGGAGCTATGTTCGCCGGCAGATCACGTTTCAATCGGATGCCGGCTGTCGCACGCCTGCTTTTCTGTTGATCCCCAAAGCCGCGCTGCAAGATTCGCCAGGCCAATTTCCGGCGGTGCTCGCGTTGCACCCGACCCATAGCCAAGGCCCCAAAGAGATGGTCGGCTTGGGGGAGAGTCGCGAGCGGATGTACGCCAAAGAATTGGCGGAGCGGGGATATGTGGTGATCGCTCCCTACTATCCCACGTTAGGCGGATATCAACCAAAGCTGAAAGAGCAGAGCTGGGAAAGCGGAACGTTAAAATCGATCTGGGATAACAGTCGCTGTCTCGATCTGCTTGACTCGTTGCCCTACGTGCAAAGCGGCAAGTATGCGGCGATTGGGCATTCGCTTGGCGGTCACAACAGCGTCTTCATCGCGACGTTTGACCCGCGGATCGCGACGGTCATCAGTTGTTGCGGGCTCGATTCGTTTGTCGACTACAAAGCGGGCGACCCCGGCAATTGGGCTGCGGGACGCGGTTGGTGCCAAGACCGCTATATGCCGAAGCTCGCCGCCTATCAGGGGCGGCTGCAGGAGATCCCGTTCGACTTCTACGAACTGGTCGCCATGCTCGCTCCGCGTCCGGTGATGATCATCGCGCCGCTGCGTGACAGTAATTTCCAGCCAGATAGCGTCGATCGAATCGCCGCGGCGGCTCGTCCTGTGTTTGAACTTTATGGAGCGGCCGAAAACCTTCAGGTCGCGCATCCCGACACAGAGCATACTTTTCCGATGGAGATGCACGAGCCTGCGTATCAACTGATTGATCGCGTGCTGAAACCGTCGTCCTGATTTTTGAAGTTGGGCGCTACGATGGAATACGCACTCCCCGCGATCTTGGCCGGTATCTTGGCGGGACTTTTTGTTGTCGAGCGTCTGTTGCCGTTGCGACGACAGACTCGCTCGTTTTGGCGGCGATTGTTGGTCAATCTGGTCGTCTCCGGCTTGGCGTTGTTGGTCGCGGCGCTGGTCGTGCAGCCTGCCGCTTCATGGATGATGGGTTCCGACGGTTCCCCGCTGGGCCTGTTGCAATGGGGCGAAGTTCCAGTTTGGCTGGACATTGTCGCTGGATTTTTGCTGCTGGACCTTTCGTTTTACTACTGGCACCGGCTTAATCATCGGATCGGATTCTTGTGGCGGTTTCATAATGTCCATCACATCGATCCCGATATGGACGTCTCGACCGCGTTTCGATTTCACTTTGGCGAAGTCGCTTTCTCGGCGCTGTTTCGCGTCGTCCAGGTGACGCTGATCGGCATGTCGATCGAAGCTTACCTGATTTACGAATTTGTATTTACGGCCAACACGATGTTTCACCACAGCAATGTGCGGCTACCGATTCATGTGGAACGTTGGTTGAACCTGTGCCTGGTGACGCCGCGAATGCATGGGATTCATCATTCGCAGATCGAGCAAGAAACGAACTCCAACTATTCGGTCGTGCTTCCGTGGTGGGATCGGCTGCACCGCAGTCTGCGGCTGAACGTCTCGCAAGACGAGATCAAGATCGGCGTGCCTGGTTATTCGCAGCCAGAAGATAACACCTTGTGGAGCCTGTTTCTGATGCCGTTTCGCCGTCAGCGAAATTATTGGGACTCGCCGGATGGGCAGGGCGCCAAGCAAGAAGCGTCTGCCGAACCGCAGCGGCCAAATCGATTGGCGGAATGACGCCAGCTTACGGCTTCAACCCCTTCGGCGTCCCGTCCGGATACTCTTCCTGAATCACTTGCTTGATATAGGCGACGCGATTCGCCGGTTTGGGATGCGTGCTGAGGAACTCCGGCGGGCCTTCGCCGCCGGCGCGTTCTAAGATTTCCATCACGCCGATCATTGCATGAGGATCGTAGCCAGCCAGACCCATCAAACGGACGCCCCATTGGTCCGATTCTAGTTCGTCGCCGCGACCATATTTCATCGCGACAAATTGACCAACCATCTGCGCCATCCGGGCGCTGCTGACGTCTCCACCGGCGACGCCTGCGGCTCCGGCCAGGCCTTGCGTCAGATTTTGCTTGGCCATTTGCTGAGCGCCGTGACGTGACAGGACGTGTCCCATCTCGTGGCCGAGAACGCCTGCGAGTTGACCGTCGGTTTCAAATTCTCGATAGAGAGCGGCGGTCACAAATACCTGTCCGCCGGGCAGCGCGAAAGCGTTGACCGTTTGCGGATCGGCCAGCAAATGGAACTCGAACGGAAATGGATTTTGGCGGCCTTGTTGGGCCAGGTCTCGATTGAGCGCTTGCAGCAGTTCGCCGCCGACGCGGTCAACGCGATCTTGTGCGGCTTTCTCTGGCAGTTCTCCGCCATGCTGATCGATCATCTCCGGCGCCGCTTGCAGCCCGAGCGCGATCTCTTGGTCGGTCGTCATCGCGACGCGTTGCGACTGGCCGGTGACCGGGTTTTTGTCGTTCGCCATGTAATACGAAACGATGGAGAAGAGGGCGACAATCGCCGCGATTGCGAGTCGGACCTTCCACGAACCGCGGGAATAGGCCATGGGGATAACCCTAAATTGCAGGAGAGGTTTCAGGTGACTCTGCAGATTGTGATTGCGTCGCTAATTGATGGATCAGCTTTAGCTTTTCAATCACGTCTGGAGAAAGCACAAACGGATAGCTGTCGGCCTGACCCAAACAGCGGTTAGCGCTGTTTAAGACGTGCGCCAGCGACAACCACCATTTTATCATATCATCGATCGAGACCTCTTTCGCCCTATCCGGACGAAAATTAACCCGAAGTCGCTCGTCTCGATTGTGTAGGGAAGGAATTGAAATTTCACAGGCGGAAGCCATCTCCAACGCGTCAACAACGTGCAAGTAATGAGCCCAGGTTTCGGCCCAATCTTCCCACGCATGGCTGGCCGCATACGACGAAATATAGGATTCTTGCCAGTTGTCCGGCGGCCCGGCGGAATAGTGTTTCTTGAGCGCTTCGCCGTAGTCTTGCGTTTCGTCTCCAAACAATTGGCGAAACGCTTCGAGATGCGGCGTGTCGTGAATCAAACGATCCCAGTAGTAGTGCCCAGATTCATGCCGAAAGTGCCCCAGCAATGTCCGATAAGGTTCGCCCATCGCAACGCGGCGACTCTCGCGCTCGGCGTCATCGGCTTCGGCGATGTTCAGGGTGATTAAGCCTGCGGCGTGACCGGTCAGCACTTTTTTGTTGCTCTTGGGATCATCGGCGAGAAACCGGAACGAGAGCCCGATCTCTTTGTCGGTTGTTTTGGGAATGGTCGGCAGTCCGAGCGACATCAGGGTATAAAGCAGGCGTCGCTTCGCGGTTTCGATCTTGCTCCAATGAGCTAGATTGGCCGCTTCGTATAAATTGGGGATCACCGCGGTAAACTGACAGGCGAAACAAATCGTCTGATCGCTATCGGCCGGAATCAGCCAGTTGCAAACGTTGTGTTGCACGTCGTTTTGGCAACGGCGATAGAGATCGGTGCGCGACGAATCGACCGATTTCCAGGTTTCAACGTCTTCGCCGACAGGAACGATCGTCCTTATCGACAGGGTCGTCGGATCAAACGCGAGCCGCTGCTTGCAGACAAGACACGAGTTGTTCTCGAAATAGACGAGTTCACCGCAGTCATCGCACAAAAATAGTCGCATGGCGTTTGGTTTCGCTGGGGCAGTTTCGATTGCGTGTATCGTATCGGATCACGCCGATATTACAGCGGCAATCGTACTGCATTTTTTGCGCCAAGTCGTCGAGAATGTTGTTCGCCAGCGAAGGGTGGATTAGAGGCCACGGGCTTGTTCGCTCGGTGGCAGGCGACAGATCGTGGTGGCCGTTCGGCGAGCGACGAAGCGTCCGTTTCGGCGGTACCGAGCTTTGGCTTGGCTTCCGGCTTTGGGGTATTGGATAAAATCGGGGCTCAGTCAGATCGCGGGGCGATCGTTTTGCAAGTCGCGAACCGTACCTTAGCGGCATCGACGACTCTCATTTCGTTCTCGGCAAGTGAGACGGAAATAGCATCGCGCCAACTTTCGAGAGTAGTTCGCTACGATCGAATGGTTTGGATACATACTCGTTGCATCCGGCCGCTTCACAGCGCTGGCGATCTCCGGCCATCGCTGATGCGGTGATCGCGACAATCGGGGTCGAATGTCCCATTTCCCGCAGTTTTCGGACAGCGGTATAACCATCCATGACCGGCATTTGCATGTCCATCAGGATCAATTGATAGTCGTCGCCCGATTCCTGCGCCAACAGGATTTCCTGAATCGCATCTTCTCCATTCGAGACGAAGAAAAGCTTCGCTTCGGTCCGTTCCAGCATGCGGCGGAGGAGGAATTGGTTGGCTGGCGTATCCTCGGCAACGAGGATGCGCAGCGATTGCCAGTCCGCTTCCTCGACTGGAAGATAGGTGGGTTTAGGCGGGGGCGAGGAGGCTTCGCTCGCTTCGACGACCGGCAATGTAAGTCGAAAGCGGCTGCCGACGCCGAATTCGGATTCGACCGAAAGTTCGCCTCCCAAGAGGGTGGCGATCTCGCGACTGATGGGGAGTCCCAGCCCTACGCCTTGTTGTTGCCGGCGAATATCTTCGGCGACTTGGACAAAGGGTTCAAAAATGGTTGTCAAGCGATCGGGAGGAATTCCAATTCCTGTATCGATAACCTCGAAGATGGCCTGCTTTTCACTGTCATTCGTTTGGTAATCAACGGTGACGAGAATCTCTCCTTGATTGTTGAATTTGATCGCGTTGCCGATCAGATTGAGGAGAATCTGCCGGATCCGGATCGGATCGGTCATCATGCGCGGAGGGGGCGATTTCACTTCTAGCCGAAGCGACAGTCCCTCATCGGCCGCTCGATAACGCAGCAGATTACAAAGACTGGCTGCGATCTCCGCTACATTCGATTCTGCTAAGTCGATCGTGATCCCACCGGCTTCAATTTTGGCGAGATCGAGGATGTCATTCAGCAACTCATGCAGGTGACGCCCATTTTCGGCAATCATCGCAAGCATTTGCTGACGATCATCATTCGTCGGATTCTCTTGCAGCAATTCGGTCATTCCCAGAATTGCAGTCAGCGGATTCCGCAGTTCGTGACTCATCGTTGCGAGAAAGTGCGATTTGGCGCGATTTGCGGCATCTGCGCGATTGCGAGATTCTTCCGCTTCGATTTCGCTGGCGATCGTCCTTTCCAGCAGCCGGTGCCGCTCCATTGCATTATTAGCGACATGCGGAAGCAGTTCGGGCGTAACCATCGACTTTAAGAAGAACTCTTGTATTCCATGTTGCAGGGGATCCAAAGCGTGCGGTGATATTTCGCTGCTAGTAAGCAAGACGACCGGGACCGGCGGAATGCGATGCTCGCCTTGTAACTGCTCGACGAACTCGACCCCATTCATGTCGGGAAGGCGCCAATCGAGGATGATTAGTTCGAACGGCGTTTCGGCCTCTCGAAATGTCCGCAACCCTTTTTCCCCATTGTCCATTTCCACCAATTCGTAACGTTGCGTACGATCCGAACGGAGTGCAAGACGCACCATTTCTCGGTCCTGGGGATTGTCGTCCACAATCAGTACTCGGCGAATCGTCGAAGCCTTGGGCATTTTACTCATGAGTAGGTAGGTAGGAAGCGATCAAACGCTTACTTCAGTCCAAGGGTAAAGTAGAAAGTTGAACCTCTCTCGGATGTTGATTCCAACCAAATCGTTCCGCAGTGACGTTCGATCACTTTTTTGACAATCGTGAGACCTGCTCCTGAGCCGCCGCCAAATTCGTGCGGAGAATGGAGACGCTTAAAGATTTCAAAAATTTGCGACTGATCTTTCGGCGCTACGCCGATGCCATTGTCGCGGACAAAGTAGATGGTTTGACCTCGTATCGCCGCCGGTGCGCTGGCGTCTGCGATTGTAGCCCCGGCCTGAACGATCTTCGGTTCGCTTTCATTGTATTTAGCGGCATTGCTGAACAAATTGCAATAAATTTCTCGGATGCACATGAAATCGGCGATCGTTTCCGGCATCGCTTCAATTGTCAGCTGCACCTTGTTTGGGGGATAACTTCCCCAGACCATCTCGGCCGCTTCCTGGGCGACTGTCGTCATCTCGACCGTCTCTATCGCCAGATCGCCGCGGCCAGCACGCGACATGCGCAGCAGCCCTTCCAGGAGTTCGTCAAGCCGGCCGCGGGAACGCAGGATCGCTTGAAAGCGATCCTTTTCCGGGCTCGTGAGAGGTCGTTCTAGCTGCGTCTCAAACATTTTGATCGCCTGGTGCAAACTCCGTAATTGTTCGCGTAAATCATGCGAAGCGGCGAAAGCGAAACTGTCGAGATCTGCGTTGATCCGCGAGAGTTCCGCGTTGACGCGAGTCAGCTCGATGGCGCGGCGTCCCAGCAGTTCGACAAGTCCGTTATGTAATTCCAACGCCATGTCGCGATCGATCGTCGACCACCTGCGGGATTGATTGCGAACCGTTTCGCGCCACGTCTCGAACGACTTCCGCGGTGACAGGCGAATCCCTGCCGCAGTCTTGGTCGCTTCTTTTTGCGGTTTACCCGCCCAGGAGACTTCATGCGCATACTCGGGGCGGAAAAACAGGATGACATCCTGCGGGTGTTCACCCAGAGAAATCGCCAAAACGCCGGCAATTCCGTCGCCGATCGATTCCATGGTTGGAAAATCAGCTGTTAGTGAATGGCTGTGAAGTAGTGGGCCATTCACCGCGGTTGTGACCTGTTGGATCAAGGGAGCCGCCGCATCCAGGGCAGGGGCGATTCTCCCGTTTGCCAAGATTTCACCATTCAGGCAGATGATGACTCCATCGGCGTCGACAATTTCGCGCATCGTCGGCAGCGCCGCTTCGACTCCTGCTCGAAATGACTCACCGGTGGCGACGATCCGTAACGTCTGATGAAGCGCCTCGCGGCGGTCACGATAAACCAGGCTCTCCATGGCCAGTTGACGAGATGCGAGATAAGCGCCCGCAGCGACGCCGATCAACTCGCATGCGTCGCGAACTTCGAGCGATAGATTTCGGGGCTCATAGTGATGACAAGCGATCATTCCCCAGAGAACCCCTCCTTGCAGAATGGAGATCGACATCGAAGCTGCGACCCCCATATTTCGCAAGTATTCTATATGAATCGGCGAAACGCTGCGAAAATAACTGAAGGTCAAGTCCAATGGCCGTTGCGCGGCGGAATCGGAAAATGCCTGGATGGGAATCGGTTCGGCATGGATATCCGCAATCAGGCGGACAGTGTTCAGCTGGTACAGGCGTCGCGCTTGTTGTGGGATGTCAGTCGCCGGGTAGTGCAAGCCGAGAAAGGGTTCCAATTTATTCTCGGCCGCTTCTCCGACGACGGCGCCATGCCCATCTTCCAGGAACCGATAGATCATCACGCGATCGAAACCGCTTAATGATTTAATTTGCCAAGCGATTGCGGAATACAATTCTTCCATCGTCTGGCAGGCTTGCATTCGATGCGTCGCCGTCTTCAGGAGGCGTGGAAGTTTTGCAATTGCACGACTGTGGATTTTGTCGAAGGGCGCAATCTCGATTTCCAGCAAAAGCATCCCGTCATGCAGATGCGCCGCCGCCGTATGGCGGACATCTTTCTGGCCAATTGTCGCGCCGCCATCGATCGGCATAACGACCGCGGGCGCTTCCTGTGAGATTTGGCGGATCGCAGCTGCGGTGCGTGGGTCAAAAAGCGAATCTGGCGTCGCCTCGGCAGTCACTTTTTGCTCAAGCAATTGCTCCGCGTTCTGGCTCCAATATCGCAATGTGAGAGATTGGGGATCGAAGGCGAGCAACACGCCATGCGGTTGTATTGTCCCAGGGATATGGATCGGCTCGCGATCGCAATTATCCAGATCAACATTTACATGGGGTTGAACGTTCACTAGCGGAACTCGCTGAGTTGATCTCCAAAGATTGCAAAGGTCCTCGCGGCGGCATCAGCCGCTTCTTCGATCTGCTTCTCTTCTGTAAGCACCGCATCAAGCCAACTTGTCACAGCTCCCCAATGCGAGCCAGTTTGCTTACCGTATCCGTAGAGGTACTTGCCGCCGTTGTCAGCGGAGATATGCAGGCGCTCGTCCAATGATTTCGCCAGGATCGCCCCTCCCATGGCCGAGCCTTCCAAGACATAGGCGACGCCTGCTGCTTTTGCGAGCGTATCGACGAAATCAAAGTCCGCCGCTTGCGTGCTGCTTAGCCGAGAAGGGGGGGAATCTCCCAGGTTTTGCAAATCCTCTTCTAGCCATGCCGCGGTTCGGCGCTTGGAGACCCATTCGGGTTTCAGATGCACAAGTTGGCGATCGATCGCTGCATCTGCGGGAATTACGATCCGCAGCATTGCTAGCAGGAATCGCTGATAGGACGCACGAGAGGAGAAAACTTGATCCCAATGAAGCTGAGACTCGGTTTGTTGATGGAGCTGCTGCGTGCTCGAGCGCAATCGATCACGAGCGCGCACTACTTTGGAGTCATTCGGGGGCATTTTCATTTTTATCATCCGGATTGCTCATCTGCCGCACCCCCGACGGCACGGTGTCGATCCCCAAACGGATCTACATGCTAAAAAAGGCTGTATCGCAGTTTGTCTGCGATGAGCGGAATTAGACAGATGATTGCTTAGCTAGCCAGTCAAAATGCCGGCAAACAGCGGCCCCTATTATCGTAAGTCTATGCAGAGCGTCAATGGTTGCGCTATGTCGGTTGGGGAACTATCGTTTCTTTGACGAAAAGAATCCGGATAGGCGGATTTTTCAAATTCCGCTAAACTGCCCGAATAGGTAGGCGCCAGCACTGAATTGCTGGCGACCATATCGACAGTAATTCGCGCAAGGAGGCGCAACAATATGACTCCAGGTGCGTCGTTCCGCTTTCTTCAATCGGGCGACTTCCATCTCGATCAGCCGCTCGGAGGGCTTCCCTCAGTTCCGGATCATTTGCGCACTCTCTTTTGCGAGGCGCCACGTCGCGCTGCGCAGCAAGTGGTCGAAACGGCGATGTTGCACGAGGTCGATTTCGTCGTTCTGACCGGTGATTTGCTCGATCCGCGGCTCTCCAGCCCGCGTACGATCGGCTGCTTGTTGGAAATGTTTGAGCAACTTGATACTGCCGGTATTAACGTCTACTGGGCTGGCGGCGAAGCCGATCCTCCTTCGCGTTGGCCTTCGTCGGTGGCGCTGCCCCGCAATGTTCACATCTTCCGACCTGGCCTGCCCCAAACCGTCCACTTTGAGCAAGATGGCGAAGCGATCGCCGCGATTATTGGCCAGGCCAACTCTGGCGGAGAAATCCGGATCGGTGAGTTTCGCCCCTCCGCTGCCGGCTTGTTCACCATCGCCGTCGCCTATGGCGAAGTCGAAGATGGCGCGATCAGCCGCCACGATATTCCGTATTGGGCGCTCGGCGGCGAAGAGATGCGCAAGAAGCATCGCACTGCGCCGAAATTCGCCATCCACTCTGGCTCACCGCAAGGTCGCCGTCCGCTGCACGTTGGTCAACGCAGCTGCACTGTGGTCGAAGTCAACGAAGCCGGCGAGATCTCGACCGACGCGATCGCGACCGATGTCGTCCGCTGGCAAAGCGAACTGGTGGAGATCGCCAATTGCGAGTCACCGGAAGAGTTGGAAAAGGTGCTGAAAAATCGGATGCGGACGCTCGTCTCGGGCAAAGGACGCCGACAGTTGTTGGTGGACTGGCGAGTGATTATTGAAGGAAATGCGTCGAAAAAGTTGATGGCCGAATCGTTGTGGCAGCACACGATCGACGTGCTGAACAAAGAGTTTGGCGGCGAAGAGTCGGGCGCCTGGACCCATGAATTAACGATTGAATCGGCGTCGGTCATTCCCGAGGCCTGGTATCAAGAACAAACCATCTGCGGCGACTTTTTGCGGCTGACGCGCGAATTGCTTGCTGACCCCGATATCCCCATTGAATTGACCGAGTTATTAGGCGAAGACCGTCGCGGCACGCAGTTGTCCGAAGCGGTGCAGATTGAAACCAGGGAAGTTCGTCGTAAGGCGCTGCATGAAGCCCGCCGCATGGGTGTCCAAGCCTTGCGGATCGACGACTAGGAGCCGCCAACGTGCAATTAAATCAAGTCAATATCGATGGTTTCGGCGTTTGGCGTGGGCTACGTATCGAAGAGCTCTCGCCGACGGTAACCGTCTTTTTCGGGCATAACGAAGCGGGCAAAAGCACGCTGCTCAACTTCCTGCGGACGATGCTGTATGGCATCGATCTGTCGGAAGAGCGCCGCTATTTGCCGCCGGTCAACGGCGGACAGCCCGGCGGTTCGCTCAACATCCGCGGCACGCTCGGTCGGTTTCAAGTGGTGCGTCTGTGGGACGAACGGACGTTTGAAGAAAACGCCTGGATTGTGGCCCCAGACGGTTCGCGGCAAAGTCGGACGCAATTGGAAGCGTTGCTGGAAGGGGTCGATCGCTATACCTACAACAATATCTTCGCCGTCGGTCTCCGTGAAATTCAATTGCTGGCGACGCTCGACGACAGTCACGCCGCTCAGAAGATCTACGAACTGACCAGCGGTTTGGATCGCATTTCGTTGGCCGAAGTGGTTCGTCGGCTCGAAATTTCCCGCGAAGCCCTGATTTCGCATGATGGGGCCGACTGCATCATCGATCAGCTGCTTGACCAGCACGTATCGCTCAAAAAAGAAGTCGAAGAACAGCGGACCGCGACCCAGCAATGGGGCCAAGTGCTGCAACAGCAGCGCAGCGCCGCCGTGCAGATAGAGCAACAGCAGCAGAAATCGGTCGCGATTACCGAACGCACTGAATTTATCGAATTGGCCGAAGATCTGCGCAGCGAAATCGAACGTCGCGAGTCTCTGACGGCCAAGATCGACGAAGCTGGCGAGATCCCCGATGTCGCCGAAGAGAGTTTGAACCAACTCAACCAATTGCGAGAACGAGTCGCGCGGCGCAAAGGACGCTGCACCGAATTGCGGTCGCAGTATAAAGCGCTCTTCACCGAGCACGAGTCGATCCCGCTCAATCGCGAACTCTCGCGACATGCGGCGCGTGTTGACGCGCTCGGCGAACAACGTCACTGGATCGTCGCGATTCGCAAGCAGATCTCCGGCGTTCAGGAAGAGATCGAAGACGTCCAGCGCGAGATCGAAGCGGCTTGGGAGAACACCGGCGTAACGCTCGGCCAAGGCCGACGTCCTGATCTGACTCCCAAGCAATTGAAATCGCTCAAAGCGCCGATGCAGACGCTTGAGCAAGAGATTCATCGTCACGAAGAGTCGAAGCGAACCGTCTCGTCGCACGAAGATGAACTTGAGTCGGCGCAAACCGAGGTCGATAAATCGCTCGCCAATCTAGGCGAAGATGACCTGAGTGTCGCAATCGACAAAGCAGGCGAACTGGTCAACCTACTTCGCCGCCGCATTCAGGTTGAAGAAAAGATCGACAAGCTGGAGTTCCAGCGTCGCGAGGCCGAAATCGAATCGGCCGATCTGCTCGAAAATCAGATTCTGCCTCGGCCGTTGTTGGCCTTGCTTGGTCTGACTTTCTCGGTAGGCGTGTTGTTGATTTTGCTCTTTATTTTTGGCGCCGCGATCAGCATCCCCGAGATTTCAGGGACGCTTCCCTTGTTTGGTTGCGTCTTCATCTTCGGTGTTATCTTTACGAAGGTGACGATGGAGCGATCGGTCAAGCAAAACCTCAGCGGAGTGAAGCGACAGTTTGAACTGGTCAACGTTCAACTGCACAAAGCGGTCGAAGAACGAGACGAATTTGATCAAGTGCTGCCGAAAGGGGGCGGGCCGCTGGTCGCTCGTCTGCAATCGGCCGAAGATCATCTGGCTCATCTAGAAGGGCTCATTCCGCTCGGCAATCGAGCCGGCGAAGCGAAGCAAAAGAGCGACTACGCGTCGAAGACGATTCAAGACGCCGAGCACGCGGTCAACAATGCTCGCCGTCGTTGGCGCGACGCGCTGCGGGCGTTGGACCTGCCTGATGATTTGCAGCCTGACCGGATCAAGGTCTTGGCTCGCATCCTGGCCCACATCCACGAAAAGCGGAAAGATTTGAAGTCGCTGCAAGATCAAGAGAAGCAGCGCACCGATGAACTGCACGCGGTCGAATCACGCATCACGCAGTTGGCCGGTGAGCTGGGTTTGAAGAACGCGAAGGATGGCCTGGAGCAACTCGATCGCCTGCAGTCCGAACTAGAGCGCCAGCAGAACCAATCGGAACTGCGCACCGATCTGCGGGGCCGCGCCCAAAAGATCAAAGATGAGTTCAAAAAGACCGCCGGCGAAATGCGCAAAGCGGCCAAACAGCGCCAAGAGATCCTGGACGAAGCAGGCGTCGAAGACGAAGAGGGCTATCGCAAACTGCTCGACAAGGCGAACCGGATCAACGGCTTGCTGTTAGACCTGGAAGAAGTCGAAGAGAAGATTGTCGCCAAACTGGGCGCCGCATCGCTGGAGACGGTCGAAGAGTTCCTGGCGGAACTATCGGCCGCCGATGCCGAGAAGGAACTGGCCGAACTTCTGCAAGAGTTTGAGCAAACGCAACGCAGCCTAAAGGAGGGCTACGAGCGTAGCGGCGAATTGAAAGCTCAGCTGGAATCGCTGGAAGAAAACGATCGCCTTTGTTTGGCCCAGTTAGAGCTGAACGAAGTGAGCACGCAGATCGAACAAGCGATCGAACGTTGGCAGTCGCTCGCCGTGACGGCCAACATTCTCGATCAAATTCGCCGCATCTACGAAACGCAGCGTCAGCCCGAAACGCTGAAGATGGCGTCGATCTTCATGGAAAAACTGTCGCTCAGCAAGTATGTCCGCATCTGGACGCCGCTCAGCGAAAACACGCTCTATGTCGAAGACGCCAAAGGACGATCGAAGTCGCTCGAACACTTGAGCGAAGGTACCCGCGAGCAGGTCTTCCTCAGCGTTCGTCTGGCGTTGGTTCGCACTTTTGCTCGCCAAGGTCGCGTGCTGCCGGTGATCTTGGACGACGTCATGGTCAACTTTGACTCGAAACGTTGTAAAGCGACCGCCGAAGTGCTGATGAGCTTCGCCAACGAAGGGCATCAAACGCTCGTCTTCACCTGTCACGAACATATCATGGAGATCTTCCAGAACCTGGGCGGCGATGTTCGCGTGCTGCCGCAAGTGACCGGCGTTTGCCGTCCCGAGCCAGCCCGTTTGCCCGCGCCGGTTGCGGAAGAAGTTGTCGAGGAAGTCGTCGAGCCGGAACCAATCGCCGAAGAGCCGATCATCGTTCCTCCGGTCGTCAAGAAGCCGCCGTTCAAAGTAGTGCTGCCGATCATCCCGTATCTGGAAGTGTATCCGCTCACCAACAGCATCAAGCCGAAGCCGAAACCAGTTGTCGAAGAGGACCTGTCGCTGGCCGATCGCGGCCCGATCGTCGAGCCTGAGTCGTTGCCGATTCAACTGATCGACGCCGAGTACTATCTCGAGCGGAGCGAGCACGAAGAACCAGAGCCGGTCTTCGACCTGGTTCCGAACGCCGATTACCAGCTGAAAGATGCGGCCGAAGTCGACATGGTCAGCATCGCACTGGACGACCTCTGGGAGGAACCGGAGCCGTCGATCCAAAGCATCGAGATTCCGCTGCCGGTCGTCGCGCTGCCGGAAGTCGTCGATCTGGTGATCGAAGTGAAGTCCGAACCAGAACCGCAACCGGAAATGATCGTCGTCGAACCAGAGCCGGAGCCTACTCCGCCGAAACGTCCTCTCCCGTCCGATAACGAATTCGGCTGGGACTCCCCAAAAATCTGGTGGGAAGGGCATCCCGATCTGGATCCGGCCTTGTTACGGAAAAAACGACAAGAAGGGGCAGCGTAGGCAGCGGTATCAATTGTGAACCAAGCCCCACTTTCTTCGTAGCCCGAAGCGCGCGTTTTGAGATTGCGCTATTTGGCAATTCAGGAAGTGTTGAACACGGGTAAAGCACGATAAAACAGGGTCTGAATCCACCGAAAATCGTCACACTAGCCCGCCAGCGCCAGCGAGGGAATAGAGTTGGCGATCCTAACACGGATTGAAGTGGCGAACCGTATTCCCTCGCTGGCGCTGGCGGGCTAGTGTTCGATTGATTCGAAATAGCGCAACCTCAAAACTCGCGCGTCGGGCTGCGAAGAATATTACGTCTGCAATGCTCCTAAGCCCGCTTGCCGGCGCTCTTCACGCGATCGCGCGGCGACTTCGCCATTTGGGCCGACTTTGCGGCGTTCTCGGCCTGGCCGGTGATTTCATATAAGAACCGGCTGGTGTCGGTCGGGCGTGGTTTTCCCCATCGCTTGCGCGAGGTCGCCAGCGAGAAGGTCAAGCGATCTTGGGCCCGGGTAATGCCGACGTAACAAAGTCGGCGTTCTTCTTCGACCGCCGCTCCTTCTTCTTTCACGCTGCGCGCGTGCGGCAAAATTCCTTCTTCCATGCCGACCAGATAAACGTTTGGAAACTCCAGTCCCTTGGCCGCGTGCAGCGTCATCAAGACGACGCCGTTTCGCTGCAGTTGCTTTTCCTTTTCGTTGTCAAAGTCGCCGCCAGAAAGGGCCGAGTCGTCCAAGAATCCGCCGAGCGTCGGTTTCTTCTTGTTCGTTTCAAAGGCGCTGACGGCGTTGACCACCTGCTCGATCGCCATCTCGCGCGACTCGCGATCGTTCGGATCGGGATAGAGTCGTTCCAACTCTTTTTGATAGCGAATGTCGCCGATCAGCGAACGGACGACGTGCGACATCGGTTCGGTCTCGAAACGCTTCTGATAACGGCGAATCAGGGCAGAAAAGTCAATCACCGCGTTGGCCGCGTTTTCCGAGATATTTCGGATCGAACGTACCTTCGGAAAGACTTCCCACAACGGTACGCCTTCGGTCACCGCCGTGTCCATCAGCGTTTTGACCGTCTGTTGTCCGATGCCGCGGGGCGGAGTGTTTAAGATTCGGAGCAGCGAAACTTCGTCAATCGGCGAATGGATCACCTTCAGGTAAGAGATTAAATCGCGGACTTCTTTCCGATCAAAGAACGACATGCCGCCGATCAAAATGTACGGAATTTTCATACTTCGCAACTGTTGCTCGAACGCGCGCGGCTGCTCGTTAGTTCGAAACAAGATCGCAAAATCGCGAGGTTCAAATTCTGGTTCTGACAACTTCCGAGCAATATCTTTGACGACTTCTTCGGCCTCTTTTTCTTCGTCTTTGAATTGCCAAATCTGCGGGCGTTCGCCGCCGAAGCGAGCCGCTTCGAGATCTTTGTCGTAGCGTGTTGAATTGAACTGAATCAGGCGATTCGCCAGTTCCAGGATCGCGGCGGTGCAGCGATAGTTGTCTTTCAGATAAATGACCTTGGCTTCGGGCCAGTCATGCTGAAAGCGGAGGATGTGCTGCACTTCGGCGCCGCGCCACGAGTAGATCGATTGATCGTCGTCGCCGACCACGCACAGATTACGGTGCGCTTCGGCCAGACCGCGGACAATTCGATACTGGCTGCCGTTGGTGTCTTGGTATTCGTCGATCATCAAGTGATCAAATTGCGACGCTTCTTCGTCGCGGATGTCGTCATGCTCGGTGAACAACTCTTCGGTCAGCAGCAACAGATCGTCAAAGTCGACCGCGCCGCAGGTTTTCAGCGTGTTTTGGTAACGGCGGTAGGCCATCGCCGAGAGATGCTCTTTGTCGGTCTGCGCGTGTCCAACCGCTTCCGCTGGGCGAATCCCGGCGGTCTTCCAGCGGCTGATGTTGTTCAGCGCGTCGCCGGGGCGAAGCGATTCGTTGGCGACACGGATTTCGCGCAGCGCGGCGCGAATGACCGATTCTTGGTCGCCGCGATCATAAATCGCAAATTTCAGCGGATAGCCCAAACGATTGATATGCCGTCGCAAGACGCGGACGCAATGCGAGTGAAACGTTGACACGACCGGTTGCTCGGTCCCCTTTTTTCCGAGCAATTCGAGTGCGCGTTCGCGCATTTCGGCGGCCGCTTTATTGGTGAAGGTCACCGCCAAGATACGACTCGGCCGAACCCCATGTTTGATGAGATTCGCGATCCGAAACGTCACGACGCGGGTTTTGCCGCTGCCGGCGCCCGCCAAGACGAGCATCGGGCCCGAAAGCGTGTTGACCGCGTCAAGTTGGGCCTGATTAAGTCCGCTCACGGAGTCCGTACTTCCTTGCACCGAGAGAGCTAAAAGCGATGGGTTACTAGCCGACGCTGGGTTGTTCGTCAGTCCTGAAAGATCGTAATTTGCAAGACGCGGTTTCCGCAACCGGGCCCCTCGTCGTATGGCAAGATTGAGGTGGGGTATTTGCGAAGCTTGCGAGAAGTAACGAGCGGAGCAGGGCAAGGCCACCGATTTTTCATAGTTGGACACGGTAAGAATCCATGTGCGTCCGACGACCCGACATAGGACCGGACCGCGGCATTTTTATCAACCTACCCAAATTGCCTGGGTGTTAAATTGGGTAGCTTGGTGGCCGCGTCTTGAGATGCAAATTGTCAAAGAGCGTCGAAGCCAACTGGAGATACTGACTCGTGATCGAGCCAGCGTCCGGCAGATTCGTGAGGAGCGCCAATTTCCTCTTCGCCGTACGGCAATCGACCACGCTTCCGTGCGTTTTGTCAACGAACAATCTTCGCCGCAGGCAATTGTCCAAGTTAGCGACTGCGGTTTAGGGGGCCGAATCCGTTGCGAAACCAGGCGAACTGCGAGCTTCGGGCGAGACGTCCATGCTAGCGCCGCCGGCGACTCGGTCTTGACGCCCCTTGCGCAGCGCTTCTATATTCACGGTTTGGACTCTAAATCTAAGCGTCGGTTACTGTTAAGTAGCCTTCCACTCCTTTGACCCCGCAACCCCTGCAACTTCGTCATGAAAAGCGAACGCCGCCACGAACTTCAGAAAAACGAGCTGGAGCAAGTTCTCGAAAAGGGGATGGAGCAGATGGGCCCGCAGGCCAAGGTCCTCGCCGGCGTCGCGATTGCGGTGGTCGTTGCGGTGCTTGCGGTGATATGGTTCCAGTGGCAGAGCAAGCTTGCTCGGGCCAGCGGGTGGGGAGAGCTATTCACCGCTTCGGCGATGATGTCGCAGCAGGATGGCAAAATGACGCCGGCTCTCGAATCCGTCGGCAGCGCCTATCATGGTCGTCCGGCTGGCGCTTGGGCCGAGTTGTTCCTGGGCTACGATCTTTATCGCCAAGGGTTGGAAAAGAATTTCACGCAGCCTGACGACGCGAAACTCGACCTGGAGCGATCGATCAAAGCGTTCCAGAACGCGGAAAAAGCGGCGGACGTTCCTGAACTGAAACAACGCGCCCTATGGGGAATTGGTCAGTCGAGTGAAGTGATTGCGACCGACGAAAGCCTGAAAACCGCCATCTCGACTTACGAGAAGCTATCGACCCAATGGCCCGATTCACCGTTTGGCGAGTGGGCTGGGGATCGTTTGAAAATGCTTCAAGATAAGAACGTCGAACAGTTCTACGCTTGGTTCCGTGATCAAGATTTCGCACCCAAGGCTTCGCCGACTTCCGGCATTTTCAACCAAGATCTGCCGAGCGATCCGAACCTGACCTTGCCGTCGCGCGATGCGTTGACCCGACCTGGGGATACCACCGGCAGGATGGATTCGTCGATCAACTTGCTCCCCTCTTCCGGTTTGCCGCAGCCGGGCGAAGGAGATTTGATGCCGAAGTCGGATGCCCCTGCGACTGACACGCCGGCCGAGTCGTCGGCGCCGAGCGCTCCGCCGACCGCGGAAGAAAAGTCAGCCGCTGAGAAACCGGCGGCGCCTGCTGCTGAAGAAAAGCCGGCTGCTGAAGCTCCCAAGACGGAACCGGCCAAGGAAGCTCCGGCTAAGACGGAAGAGAAGCCTGCCGCCGAAGCTCCGGCTGCGACTGAACCGGCCAAAGAAGAATCGCCAGCCGCCGAGTCAGGCGAATAGCCGCAGACCGAATGCCCGATTCTGACCCCACGACGCACGAGATCGCCATCACCGCCGAACAAGCGGGACGGCGCGTCGACCAGTTTATCGCCGATATTCTCGACGGCGTCAGCCGCGGGCAAGTTCGCAAAGCGATCGATGCTGGTCTGGTCACCATCGACGGCGAACCTTGCCGACCAGCCCATAAGTTGAGCGTCGGAGAGCTGTTGATCGTTAAGCCGATCGCCGCTTATTCCGACGAGCAGATCGGACTGAATGTCCATCTTGATATTCTTTACCAGGATGATCGAATTGCGGTCATCAACAAGCCGGCCGGCATGATCACCCATCCGGCCAAAGGGCACTGGAAGGGAACGCTGACCGAAGGGCTAAAAGGGCAATTCCCGCAGCTCAGCACCATCGGCGGGCCAACGCGTCCCGGCATCGTGCATCGGTTAGACCGCGACACCAGCGGCGTGATCGTGATCGCCAAAGATGACGCGGCGCATGAGTTTCTCAAAACGCAATTTCAAGATCGTCTGACCGAAAAAGAATATTTCGCGATGGTGATCGGAGCCCCCGACCGGGATCGCGACCTGATTAACGAACCGGTCGGCCCGCACCCGAAAATTCGGGAACGGATGGCGATTCGCCGCGGCGATGATGAAGGGAAAGATGCCCAGACCTTCTACGAAGTGCTGGAACGCTACCAAGGTTTCGCCGCGATCAAGGCGCTGCCGAAAACTGGCCGCACCCATCAAATTCGCGTTCACCTGATGCACGCCGGTCACCCGGTCCTGTGCGACCCGCTCTACGGCAGTCGCCGCTTCTTATCGCTGGGCGAACTGCAACACGACGACGATCGCACGGTCTTATTGAACCGCACCGCGTTGCACGCGCATCGCCTCGCAATCGCGCACCCGGATGATGGCGAAATCCGCGAATTCATCGCACCGCTGCCAGCCGATCTAGAACGAACGCAGAACATGCTGCGACAGTTGCGCCCGGCGCGATAACAAGCCCGGGTGGCCTGACCAGCCTGTCCAAGGCTGGTTGGGTTGCGAAGCAACAAGATGCCGCGCCATTGACTCTCAATCCGCAGCCGCGATGAAAATAAAGCCGGCATTGGCCAATAAGCGTATTCGCCAATCAGAAATGCCATTGGTCTTTGCAACCGCATGGTGAAGCATCTTGTTGCTGACGCAACCCGGCCAGTTCTGGACGAACTGGCCGGGCCACCCAAGATGCAAATAATTTCCAACCGCATTCATGGCCACACAAGGCCGTGGCCATGGCGCCCGAGCACAAACAGTAATGAGAAGCTGTCGATTACGCCAGCGCCGAAATCTCTCCGTTCGCGACCATCGCTTCAAACTTCTCCATCTCGACCTGGCTGCCAACGACCATCGGCGTGCGTTGGTGGATGCTGGTTGGTTCGATCTCTAGCAGACGACCCGTTCCGTCGGACGCGATCCCTCCGGCTTGTTCGCAGAGGAAAGCGATCGGGAACGCTTCGTAGAGGATGCGGAGTTTGCCTTCCGGATTTTCGGCGGTCGGCGGGTAGAGGAAGACGCCTCCTTTGAGCATTGTGCGGTGGAAGTCGGAGACCATCGAGCCGATGTAGCGTGAGCTGTACGGTTGCCCCAGTCCCCCTTCGCGCAGCAGTTGCAGATAGTCAGCGTAGCCCGGCGGGAAGCTCGCGGCGTACGCTTCATTCACCGAATAATATTTTCCTTGTTTCGGCATCTTGATGTTGGGATGGCTTAAAACGAAGGCGCCGATCGAAGGATCGAGCGTAAAGCCGTGCACGCCGAAGCCGACGCTGTAGACCAACATCGTCGACGAACCATAAACGACATAGCCGGCGGCGACTTGTTTGGTCCCCGGCTGCAACAGCCAGCGCTCTGGCTCATCGCAAGTCGCGCCTTCTGGACGACGCATGATCGAGAAGGTCGTGCCGACGCTGACGTTCACATCGATATTGGACGAGCCGTCAAGCGGATCGAAGACGACGGCGTATTTGGCGCCGTCGCTGCAATGGCCGACGATCTTCGGATGCTCGTTTTCTTCGGACGCTAACACGCCGACGCTGGCCCGCGTGCTGAGGCAGTGAAGCAGCACTTCGTTTGCGTAGACATCCAGTTTTTGCTGGACTTCGCCTTGGACGTTGACATCACCGGCGGCGCCGACGATGTCGGTCAAACCGGCCGAGCGAACCTTCGCGCCGATCATCTTGGTCGAGAGCGTAATTGCCGAGAGGAGCCACGAAAACTCGCCCGAGGCTTGCGGGAAACGGCGTTGTTCTTGCAGGATGTGCTGCTGAACCGTTGTGATCATCGGACTTCCTTGAAGGTGCGCGCTGCCCAAATTTTGGGCGAAATAAGGCCAAATCGGCTACTGAAAGGATAACGCAATCAGTATGCCAAAAACAGCTTTGGGGACGAAATCTTAACCATCCGCTAGTGACTGGGGCGTCTGCGCGACCGGTTGGCCTCTCTTGGGAGCTTGTCAGAGCGCGCGAAGGAAATGCGCTTCACAGCCCGACGCGCCAGCTTTGAAGTTGCGCTATTTCGAATCAATCGAACACTAGCCCGCCAGCGCCAGCGAGGGAATCGAGTTGGCGATCCTAACACGGATTGAAGTGGCGAGCCCTATTCCCTCGCTCGCGCTGGCGGGCTAGTGTGACAATTTTCGGTCGATTCTGGCCGGTATGGTTCTTTATTTGCATTCGATTATTCGTGAATTGCGAATAGCGCAACTTCAAACCGGGCGCGTCGGGCTATGAAGAATCGTAGGCGCCTCTGTTACTTTCCAATCTCTTCCAAATTCACGCCGGTTGTTTCGATCCGGTAGATCCACGTCACGGCGGCGCCGATCAAGGAGGTCGCGACCAGGATGTAGAGGAGATAGCGGACGCCGATGTCGGCGAGGAGGATTGGGAAGAGGAACGCAGTTAGAACGGCGCCAATTTTGGCGAACGAGGCGGCGACGCCGGCGCCTTTACCACGGATGTTGGTGGGGAAGACCTCGCCGGCGATGAGATAGGTTTGGGCGTTCGGCCCGAGATTGGTCATGAAGCTGAAGATCATGAAGCCAGCGAAGATGAAATAGAGCTTGGCTGGATCGGCGAAGTCGACCGAGAGCGAAGCCAAAAACAAGCCGATCGCGCAGCCGAGGAAGCCGAGCACTTGCAGCTTGATTCGGCCGACCCGGTCTACCAGCAGTACAGCGCCGAGGATGCCGAAAATAAGCAGCAGATCGATCACGGCGGCGCCTTGGGCGGCGAGCATGTCGTTTTGGACAATATCAGCGATCGACGTCGCGTGTTCTTTTTGATGGCCGACAGCCGCGGCCAAGATGGTGGGCGTGAAGATGCCGATACCGTAGGTGCCCAGGTCTTGCAGGAACCAGGGGACGCTGGTGAGGATCGTCGCGCGGCGGTTCTTTTCGGACAAGAGCTCGCTGTAACCGCTGCGGTTCTCGGCTCGCGCGGACTCGGCAAGCTCCTTGGCTCGGTCTAATGCGACCAGTTGGGGATAACTTGGTTCGCGCTTGAGGAGCCGTAGCGTCTCTCGCTCGGCTTCTGGGTACTTGCCGCGAGTGACGAGCCAATGGGCGCTTTCAGTGATGGTCAATCGGACCAGCGTGACCAACACCGCGGGGATGATCGCAGTGGCGTACATCCAGCGCCACGCGCCGATGCTTGGATTCTCGTAGAGGATCAGGAAGCCGATGCCGGCGCCGAAGAGCGCGCCGATCGCCTGAAAGCCGAACGCGCCCAGGACGAACTTGCCGCGGGCGTTGCTGGGCATGCTTTCCGAAATGATCAGATGGGCCGTCGGATAGTCGCAGCCGAGCGCAACGCCGAGGCCGAACAGACAGCAGACGAGAAAGGGAAAGTTGGGGCTGAACGTGACGGCGACCAGGAAGCCGGTGAAGATCGCCATCTCGACGATGAACATCGGCTTGCGACCAAACCGATCTGCAAGACCTCCCAGCGCCGTAGCGCCAATCAAGATGCCCAACAGACTGGCGGCGCCAACGATTCCATGCGCGGCAGGTCCTAGCGAAAACTGGGCCGCGAGCAGCGGCAGAGCGACGCCGGTCATGAAGACGACGAGCCCTTCAAAAAATTTCCCTGCGGCGGCGAGCCACCAAATGCGCCACTGCATCGGCGTAAGCGGCGTGGAGGTGGTCGCAGTGCCATCCGGCCAGACGGGAACTTCATCGATATATTGCTGGACCGTCTTGCCGACGGGATCCGACGGAGCGTCGCGCGATGCAGTCATGATGTTGGCTCCTAGGGGGCAGCATGGCGAGTGCGACGCAGGCACTGCGTCCCAGCGAAAATCTTCACGGGGAGTGAAGTTATTCTCGGCAGATGGGGATCTGCGATCTAGTCCAAAGGAGAGATCGTGGGCGGAAGAAGGGGCGGCACGCGAAAAATTAACTTACGGACTGCGCCGCTGACGCCTGGCTTAACCATCCACCGGCGATTGCGGGGTCTGTAACATCAATTGATAGTAGCCAGCATCTAACCAGTCGCCGAACTTGAAGCCGGCTTCGCGCATCACGCCTGCCAGTACAAATCCATTTTTCAGATGCAGCGCCACGCTGGCCTGGTTGGCTTGATCAATAACGCCGATCAGGCAATGAAGATCGCGCGCGGTCGCTTGGGCGATCATCTCTTGCAGCAGGACGCCGCCGAGACCTTGCCCGCGGAAGTCTTGCTGGATGTAGATGGAATGTTCAGCCGTGTACTTGTAGCCCGGCTGCGGGCGAAAGGGTCCCATGGTGGCGAAGCCCATCAGGCGGCCGTTATCATCTTCGGCGCCGATCACGGGCCAATCGCCAGCCGCTTTGTGGGCGAACCACGTTTCGATGGTCGCCGTGGTTCGCGGGACGTATTCGTACAATGACGCTGACGTAGCGATCTCATGATTGAAGATCGCCAGGATCGCCGACCCATGTTTCTCAAGAGAGCAGGGGACCAGTTGCATGCGGAGGTTGGCCTGTTAGCTTTTCCGCTGCTGCGGCGTCGGTTTGGTGAGATCAAAATGAGCCGGCACTTCGAGCCCGGCCGCCCAGTAAATGCTGTTGAGCAGCAGTCGTTGGAACGAACGATTTTGGAACTCGTCTTTGTAACCGAGCGACGTGTAGAACGACCAGCCTCCATCCGCGCGACGGAAGGTCCAGGCGACCGGTTCGGCCGGTTTTCCTTCGACGGTTCCGGTCAACAGCATCGTGGCGCCGGCGGCCAGCGGAGCGGCTTGATAGAGAGAACCGTTTTGGGGGAACGGCTCGCGTGAGACGCCCCGCAAGATCGGATGCTTCTGGTTGGCTTCGACCGATTCGATGGTCGATTTTAGTTTGTTCGCGTAATGGCCACTGTAGTTGCCGCCCCAGACTTCCTGGTCAAACTCTTCCCAAGTTTCGGTCCCGGCCGGCGGCTGTTTGCCGCGCAGTCCAAAAGCGTGACTCGCCGTGCGAATGCCGACCATCGGCTTGCCGGCGGCGACATACTTCCGCACCGCTTCCATCTGTTCTGGCGGCAACGCGCGACGGCGGACACTGATCAGCAGCACGTCGGCCGTGGCCACCGCTTTTTCTAAACCAGGGATATCGTGGGGATCAGACTGGCTGCCGTAGAGATAGCTGACGCGAAAGTCTCGCCCGAGAAAGTCGCCCCCAAATTGCGGCAGGGTTTGCTCCGTTTCGTATTCAGGCTCGGCCATCACGATCACCACATGCGGTCGCTTGTCTGCGGCGAACGCGAACTCTTCGCCTCCCAGGATTTGATTGCTGGAGACGGTCGGACAGACGAACTTTTCGATATGCGAAACGATCAGGTCCGTGCCGGTAAAGTGATTGACATAGGGCCACGATTTTGGGTTGTACATCGTGTCGGTCAAGTCCCGCATCAGGACCACGTTTTTGCCGTTCTTCGCTAGCTGTCGCAAACCAAACGGGCGACCGAGGACGCACATATTGGTATGAACGCCGGTCAAAACCACGTTGTCGATGTTGTGAGCGGCGAGGATGCTCCAGACTTCGTCCCCTTGGTCGCTGATGTAGTCGTGGGCCGGATCGATCGGCAGCAGGTCGGTTTGCTTGATCCAAGGCCGATCTGGATTGCGCTCTTGGGCGGTTAAACTAGCTTTCCACGCGGCGCGTTGTTCCGCTTCGTCGTCATTACCGCCATCCGATTGATCGACCGGGTAGATTCCTTTTTCTTCCGCCGGAATCTGATGACACCATTGGTTGATTTCGGCGGGAATATCGACCGCTTTCGGCGTTTGCTTGGCCCGCAGGCGAGCCGGATGTTCGGCATAATGTTTCATGCAGCCGCTAGGAGCGTGAATGATTGTTACGCCTTGGTCGCGGGCTTGCTTCAGTAGATCGTTCAGCCGCGGCGCGAACTCTTGCCCACGCAGCACCGCGTTCTCGCAAGTGTGCAGATCCCACATGTCGCAGACGATGATCGCTGTCTGCTCCGGCTTCCAATGTTCGCCGCGAGTCTGTTGATGATAGAGGCCGCTGTCTGGCTTCGTTTCTTGTTGAAAACGAAGTTGCATTTGCAGATCGTCGCCGAGCAGCGGAGCGACCATGAGAGTAAGCGCGAACAAACAGCCAGCAAGACGTTTGATGGGCAAGATCATACGTTGTATCCAAAGCAGGAGAGGGAGGGAGGTGGGACTTGGTCTAATGTAGCTGAAGTCGAGGCCAAGGGGAAATATTTCGTGACATCTCCGATAGCTTCGGTTCGTACAGCGGAAAAGCGTTGCAATATTAAAAGACATTCACGTTTATTTACGTGTAACTGTCGTTGGTGTTTACTGGGATTTGTCGTTGCACTTGCCCATCAAGATTTGCATCCAGCCCCCCCAGGCACGCCCCATCATGCTTCGTTTTGTTCTGGCGCTTTTGTGCGCCGCGACTTGTTCTTGCGCTCTTCCCCAACCGGTTCTGGCGCAACTTGGGCCTTACAATCCGTACGCCAAACCGATGGACGACGCTCCGCCGGTCGCGGCCGATGGAACATTGCATTGGCCGGTCTTTTATCGCTCGACCAAGATGGAGTTGAAGTATGAAAATCTCCACAACTTGGGCGCATGTCTGGGAACGAACAAGTCGGTCACCGTGCCTGTCGAAAAGAACAAGTTGAACATTGACACGCTGCCGGAAGTATCGGTCAGCGGTCGTGTGGTTCAAATCGGCAAGGGAAGCATGCTGCTGCAACAGGCCGACGGCAAGATTGACATGATTGTGACGCATCCGGCCGGCGTTTCGCGCGTGGACGTGACCGGCGATGTTCCGGCCGCCTGGTTGAAGTCCGGCATGTTGGTTCGCTTTCTTGGTCAGGTCGATTCCCACGGACATGGCGCCGAGCCGCTGGATGCGATCGACGTGATGAGCACGCCGGGCGATTTCGCGCCGCCGGAAGTGGCGCCGGGCCATCGCCAAAACATCACCGCGGTGGTGAAGAGCTTACGCGGGAAGACCTTGGTCGTGACCACGCTGAACGGAACGCTCCGCAAATTGACGTTCACGCTATCGGAAGAAGCGATCGCCCATTTGATGACGCAGGAGCTGGAGTACGCTTCGCTCGGCGATGAGCTGACCGCCAAAGGACATCTCTACACCGTCGCCGGCGCGAAACCAGATCGCTGCGTCTTTGCGTCCGACGTGACCGTCAGCAAGCATGCGACGCCGACCGCAGCAGCGGAAGAAGTCACGCAGACGCCGCTCTCGAAGTTGTAGGGGCCGGCTGTGCGAACCAGTTCTTCAACCCACTCGCGCCTCTGGCTGGTGTGCAATCGGTTTAAAAAACGCCTCAAAAATCGCGTTTCTGGCTACGAAGAGTGTCGTACTTAAAGCGAAGAGCTGGTCCGCAAAGCGGACCCTGCGTTCAACTACTCTGGAAAAAGAAACTTCACCATATCTTTTGTTCCAATCATCCGTGTCGTGTGAAACAGCTCACCGCTCAGAAAACCGGCCTGCGAGCCGATGAAGGACGCGGCGCCGCGGACGCGGTCGAAGACGTAGTCTTTCTCCGGCGGGAATTGCGTTTCGTAGCAGCGGACGCTGGTGATCTTCGTTTCCAGCGTGTCGCTGATGTCGACGACAAATGAGCCTGGCGCTTCGGGATGTTCCATCGGCTCAAAGACCAGTCGATAGTAAAGCTGCTTGGCGATCGTATGCACCGGCAAACCGTCAAAGTGGTCGTCCCACTTGGTCAGACGCGAGTAAAACGTCGCCGCGTCGGTGATCTGCATCGCTTGCCAATGGTCAGGCGAAGCGAGCGGCGTTTTGCCGCCAAATCCCAGCACCACGTTGGGCCGATACTTGCGGAATTCTTTCGCCAACGCAACGCGTGATTCAAAGCAGTCGAACAGCCGGCGATTGGGGAGTTCGAGCGTGACTCGCACGTCGACGCCGAGCACCTTGGCCGCGGCTTGCGCTTCGGCCAGGCGAACTTCGGGGCCAGGCGAACGGGGAGTCGGCTCGCCATCGGTCAGGTCGATGATGCCGACCTTATAACCTTGTTGGCATAACTTGGCGAGCGTCCCCCCACAGGCGATCTCGACATCATCGGGATGAGCGCCGACGGCGATCACGTCTAGCTGCGGATAGTCGTCAAGTTTGGTCACGCGGCTGCGGCTCCTGAAGTCAATTCATCGGGCGACTGGTGGTTGAAGTCGGTGGCTACGACTTCAACGGTTTGATCGCGGTGATCAGGAAGGTCGGATTGAGCGACTCGAAACGATGACGTTCCAACTGGTACGTGCTGTGTGCGATGTTGATCATCGTCGCGCGGGCTTCGCCGGCCAGGCGCTGCAGCAGCTCGTGAACTTCGTGCAGATTCTCGATGCTGCCGATGTTCAGCACGATCCGCCCGCCTGGTTTCAGCCGCGCGAAAGCGGGCTCGACAATGCCGCGAACATGGCGGCCGGCGCCGCCGATAAAGATGCAATCGGGATCGGGGATATCTTCCCAAGCTTCCGGCGCTTTGCCCAAGATCGGCGTCAGATTGGTGACCCCAAACGTCTCAGCGTTCGTCTTGATCAGACCATGATCTTCCGGATCCATTTCGATCGCGTAAACGGCGCCTGCGGCGGCGATCATCGCCGCTTCGATCGAAACCGATCCGCTGCCGGCGCCGACATCCCACACGATGCTGGTCGGCCCGAGATCCATTTGCGAGAGCGCGATCGAACGCGTCTCGGCCGAAGTGAGCAGCCCTCGCTTCGGCTTCGATTGCAGGAAGACTTCGTCCGGATTGCCGAAGAGTCGCTTGCCGACCAGCGCGATCGGTCGATCAGGCACGCCGGGCTTGCGAACCAGGATCATGACGTTGAGCAGGCCAAATTGCTGTTCGGCAATCTCGGCCAGTTCGCCTTGGGTGACTCGTTCGTTGGGAGAGCCCAGGTTTTCGCAAACATAGGCCGAAAAATAATCGAGCTTTAGGGAGAGCAGCGCTTTCGCCACCGCGGCCGGCGTATGCTGATCGGTGGTGAACAGCCCGACCTTTTCGGCGAGCCGAGCATTTTGCACGACCCGCTCTAGCGACTGCGTCGCCAGGTTCGCCAGGTACGCTTCGTCCCAGCTTTCTTTCACCCGGGCGAAGGCCAACTGCATGCTGCTGACGTGCGGCAGAACCTCAAAGTGTTCTTTGCCGATCACGTCGCACAAGTAGCGCGCCACACCGTAGAACAACGGATCGCCGCTGGTCAACACGACGATGTTCTTGCCGGTCGAGGCTTTCACACGCTCGACGATCGCGTTTAAATCGGCGCCAACCGGCAGTTTTTCGGCCGTCACCGAATCGACGTAGGTCAGCACTTGGGGATTGCCGATGATCAGGTCGGCCGCGCCGATGCGCTGGGTCGCCTGAGCGGTGAGTCCGTCAAAACCATCGTCACCGATGCCGATAATATGAATCTTGGCCGCTGAGTTCACGCCGCCCTCACGTCGCTTGGGGATGCAATAGAATCCCCCGATTTTAAGAGATCCGCCCCGATGCGGAAAGCTGGCGCAAAGGATTGATCGGGGGAACCTTTGGCGTTAGAACCTGAGTTTTGTTGATATTTTCTCCTTCCATGCGTTTCCTTTTCCTCCGAGCTTGCCCGTTATGCCTACGATCGTCGTGACTGCGTCCCATTTCTTAGCGACCAGTTGGCCCTATTACGAATTGCTAACAGCAGCCGGGTTGGATGTCCGTTTCGCCGACTTGTCGAAGTCGCTATGGGAACCCGATGGTTTGGTCGAAGCGTTGGATGGCGCCGAAGGAGTCATCTGCAGCACCGAACCCTATACGGCCGAAGTGCTGAGCCGCACGAAAGTGCGCGTCGTCTCGCGGGTAGGCGTCGGTTACGACTCGGTCAACGTTCCTGCTGCGACCGAGCAGAACATCGCCATTTGCCGCACGCCGGGCACACTGCACCAATCGGTTGTCGAGCATACGATCAGCATGATCTTGGCCATGTACCGCAACGTGATCCCGCAAAACCAGCAGGTCCGCGCCGGCGACTGGGATCGAACCGCCGGTCCGCGGGCGTACGGTAAAACGCTGGGGATCATCGGCTACGGCGTGATTGGGAAAGAAGTCGCAAAAACGGCGGTTTTGCTCGGTATGAACGTCATCGCCTACGATCCGATCGCGCCGACCGGCGGGCCGAACGAAGTCGAGCGGGTCGCGCTCGAAGAGATTTGGCGCCGCAGCGATGTCGTGAGCCTGCATGCTCCTTGCACGCCGGAGACCGAGCGAATCATCAACGCGCAGTCGCTGGCGCTGATGAAGGATGACGCACTGCTGATCAACACGTCGCGCGGCGGCTTGGTGAACGAAGAGGAACTCGCCGCCGCGATGAAGGCCGGCAAGCTACGCGGCGCGGCGCTCGACGTGCTGGATAACGAACCTGCCGGCAAAGATCACCCTCTGTTTGATGTCGAAAACATCTACTTCACCGCCCACATGGCCGGACTGGACGAGCAATCGCTGCTGGACATGTCGACAATGGCGGCCCAGAACATTGTGGATCTGTATCAGGGGCGGTGGCCGGCGGAGAATATTGTGAATGGTGGGGAGTTGAGTGGGTGGAAGTGGTAAGGCTCCAAGAAATTTGCTTAAAGGTTATTCGCAAGCACCGTCTTGTGGACGCCGAAATAGTCGGCCAGAGTTCCGATGATTTGGCGGCTAAACGGTTTTTTGCCGCTGAGGATTTCCGAGATCGTAGATCGGGCGATCTTCGTGCTGCGGTGCAACTCGATCTGATTCACTCCCTTCGCTTCCATCAAGTGTCGCAACAGGTCTGCGTCGGATGCAGGGGCAATGGCAAAGTGATCGTCTTCATAGGCGCCAACTAGATCGCTCAGCGCATCCAGATACAGTTCTTCACCGCTGGAAAGCTCTCCCTGGGCGAGCAAGCGATCCATCACCTCTTGCGCCGCTTCGAGTTCCGCGTCGGAGTGAATCGACATAAGAGGAAACTTCAGGATCAGTTCCAGGTAGGCGTCTTTTAGCTTTCCTCTGAATTGCTTGGTAATATTTGTTGCCATTAATTCCTCTAGTTTTTTACGTTTTGACCGACCATGGCATAAACATTTCCCACATTTTCGCAGTTCATGCCACGTCAAGTCATCGTCGGGTTTGCCGCCCAAGAAATAGACTGCTCTTCGTCGATGAAAACGCTTGCGATTCCTGCGTGCTGCAGCACTGCTGGACAAGCCAAACAGGTGGGCACACGACGTTTGCCCAATGGATGTTTAGGCGCACAAAAAAAGCCGCGACAAACGTCGCGGCTTTTTTTGATTTGGCTGGAAGCGAGCAGACTACGCTTGGAACGAGCTGCCGCAACCGCAGGTTTTGACGGCGTTCGGGTTGTTGAACGTGAACCCATGGCGATCTACGCCGGTGTAAAAGTCGACGGTGGTGCCGTCCAAATACAGGAGGCTCTTCTTGTCGACGACGACCGGAAGACCGTGGAAGTCGTACTTGTTGTCTTTTTCGTCATCGAAATCTTGCGACAGCGTGATGCTGTACGAGAATCCGCTGCAGCCGCCGCCGGCGATGCCCAAACGGAGCATAGTGCCCGGATCATGCTTTTGATCGGTGATGATGCGTTTGACTTCGTTGGCCGCATTTTCGGTAATTTCAACCGCCATCGATATCTGCTCCTCAAACTGTTTTGGGGAAATAACTTTTCACATATTGTGATGTCTAAATTATACGAAACGCCGCCAAAAAGAAAGTCCGGCGCCCCGTATTCGCGGTCTGAACAGCCTGTTTTACGGCAAATCAGGTCGGTTTGACCATTTTCCGCAGCCGCGTCACTGCTGCTGAAACGTGGGTCACGGCAAATTCAATATCGTCAGACCGGTTAAATCGGCCAAGACCAAATCGCAAACTGCTGCGCGTTGCGTCCTCGGACAGGCCGATCGCCTGCAGCACATGACTCGGTTCTGGATTGGCCGAAGTACAGGCGCTGCCAGAAGATACGGCGATCTCGCGGACGTTCATCATTAGCGCTTCGCCGTCGACGCCGGCGAAAGAAACGTTCAAATTGCCGGCAAGTCGCAGCGGCGGCGTGCAGAGCGGACCGTTGAGGGTCACCCCGTCGATCGCCGTTTGCAGCCCGAGTAGCAGTTGATCGCGGAGCGCCGCTTGTCGGGGGATTTCGGTCGTCACTTCCGCCAAACAAAGTTGTAGGGCGCTGGCCATGCCGATGATGCCGGGGACATTTAGCGTGCCGCTGCGAACTCCTCGCTCTTGGCCGCCGCCGTCGATCTGCGGTTCCAGTCGAATCCGTTTTCCCCGCCGGCGAACGTAGAGCGCTCCGCAGCCTTTGGGGCCATAGAACTTGTGCGCGGTGAAGCTAGCCAGGTCGACGCCGAGCGCGTCGAAGTCGAGCTCCATTTTGCCGACTGCCTGAGTCGCATCGCAGTGAAACGGCACGCCGCGCTCGCGGCAGATGCGGCTGATCTCGGCGAGGGGATGAAGGACGCCGATCTCGTTGTTGGCGGCCATGATGGTGACCAACGCGGTGTCGTCACGAATCGCGTCGGCGACTTGCTGCGGATCAAGCTGGCCGGCGTGATCGGCGCCTTGCTGCTGTGGCGAGAGCAGCGTCACTTCAAATCCGCTGCGCGCCCATTTGGCCAACGGATCAAGCACCGCTTTGTGTTCGGTCGTTACGCTGACGACATGATCGCCGCGGCGGCGACGTTGCTGCAAGACGCCGCGAATCGCCAAATTGTTGCTTTCGGTAGCGCCGCTGGTAAAGACGATTTCGTTCGCTTCGGCGCCGACCGAGGCGGCGATCGAACGGCGCGCCTGCTCGACCGCATCACGGGCCGCTTCACCAAACAAATGTCCGACGCTGCCGGCGTTTCCGTATTCTTCGAGAAAGTACGGGGTCATCGCCGCCAACACGCGCGGGTCGACGCGCGTCGTAGCATGATTGTCGAGATAGATCGGTCGAGCGGTCAAAGTAAGATTCGCCAGCAAAGCGGACAGGTTATCCGCTTTATGCTAACCGTAGAGCGCCTGGAGGCAAATGCTTGACCAGGTTTCGCAGCGATCAAGCTCTAGCAGCAGTTGTGAGACGGGGATGAAACCGGCTTCGATGATTTCGCTTTCACGCGGTCGAACGGCCGGCTGCACGACGCGGCAACGATGCACCACGCCCAGGTGAACCTGACCGACTGGATTTTGATCATCATTGATGAGGCCAACGCACTCGATCTCGTACTCGCAGTCGATCTCGACTTCTTCGTCCAACTCACGGCGCATCCCTTCTTCGTACGGATTGCCCGAGAGATGCTCGGCGGCGTCTTCGCTAGAGATGTGCCCGCCGACTCCGACGCTCCGTTTGCTATGCAAACGGCTTTCGCCTTGCCCTTTGCCGCGGACGTACTGAAAGACCCAGGCTTCGCCATCGGCGTCGACGTACTCAAAAATGACGTATGGGATCAACTGCTTGAAGCTGGGATCTTCTTCCATTTCGGGGCGCGGCCGGAAGCTGATCAGCGCTGGCTGGAGCAAATGCTCGAGATAGCGCGGAGCGTCGGGAGAGAAGCCCTGAAAATAGCCCAAATTGCGGAATTCGGCGGTGGGAACAACCAGAATATGTTCGACCTGGGCGATGCTCATGGCGACTCCTTTCGATTGAGTGGAACGACGTCTCAGACTGCTAGCAGAGTATACGACTTTTGAGGCGCAGATTCGACCCGGCTACCGAGGCAGCATCGTCGCCCCGTCGTAGCCCAGGGCCGTGCCTGCCGAGAGCAATATCAAGCGGCGTCGATAGCAAATCGAGCGGCGCGACGGCAGGCATGGCCTGTCCTACAGGATCAACATTGCGTCGCCGTAGCTGTAGAAGCGGTACTCTTCGCGGATCGCTTCGGCGTAGGCTTCGCGCATCAACTCGTCTCCCCCAAAAGTTCGCACCAAAATCAGCAGCGTCGACTTGGGCAAGTGAAAATTGGTCAGCAACGCGTCGACCGCATGGAACTCGAAAGGTGGACGAATGAAGAGATCGGTCTGGCCGCGCCACGGCTGCAGTTCGCCTGAGCGGGCGGCCGTTTCCATCACTCGCGCCACGGTCGTACCGACGGCGATATTGCGGCCTCCAGCGGCCTTTGTCGCTAAGATGCGCTCGACCGCTTCTTCGCGGATTTCGCCCCATTCTTTGTGCATGACGTGCTCATCGAGCTGATCGACCGAAACCGGACGGAACGTGCCGATGCCGACATGCAGCGTCACGTAATCGACCAGTAGATCTTTGGCGGTCAGCTTTTTCAGCAGTTCGGTCGAGAAGTGGAGACCGGCGGTCGGAGCGGCGACGGCGCCGGGCTGTTCGGCGAAAACAGTTTGATACCGCTTCCAGTCGTCCGGCATCATTTCCCCTTCGCGAATGTAGTGCGGCAGGGGAACGCGTCCGACCCGTTCCAATATTTCCAGCGTCGACTCGCTCGATTCAGGTTCGACCGCCCACATTCCGGCGCCCAGACTAGCGACCAGACGTAGCGAGATATCCTCTTTGGTCTCGCGGTTTTCCAGCGTGACCATCTCGCCGGGGGCGATTTTGCCGCGTGTTTTGGCCAAGACGAGCCAATGCCCGTTGATGTCGGACTCAAGGTACAACCCTTGCCAGCGTCCGCCGGTCAATGTGCGCCGGCCGACCAGGCGGGCAGGGACGACTTTGGTGTTATTCAGCACCAAATGATCCGTCGGTTGCAGAATTTCGGGCAAATCGCGAATATAGCGATGCTCGATCTGACCCGATTTGCGATCCACCACCAAAAGCCGAGCATCCGCTCTTTTCTCCAAAGGCTCTTGCGCAATCAATTCTTTGGGTAGTCTATAGTCGTATTGTTCGATGCTGGTCATAAGGCGGGGGCTTTAAAGGCATGAGCGTCGAACAGTTCGCATGCGACGCATTTTTAATATCGTAGGCAAGCGTTGATTTTTTTCTACCCGAGGCCGCCAGAAGAGTGACAGTGACGCCTGCAAAATCTTCAACCCACTCATCGGGACTGATCCGAGTGGCGCTTGTGATTACGGAACTTGAAGTTGGTGGCGCCGAGCGCTGTCTCACCAATTTGGCCTGTCGGCTCGATCGGTCGGAATTTCGCGTGACGGTGATTTCGCTCGCATCGCGACCGGCGCCGGGACGCGATGTGCTGGTTCGGCAGTTGGAAGAGCAGGGGATCGACGTTTTATTTCTCCGGTGCGACTCGAAATGGCGGCTGCCGATCGCCGTACGTCGACTAGCAAGTGCGCTGCAAGTTTTGCATCCGCATGTCGTCCACAGTTTTCTCTTTCATGCCAATATCGCCGCCAGCATGGCGATGGGGAAGCGGAGGAAGGCGAAACTCATTCACGGACTACGCGTCGTCGAACAAGGTTTATGGCGGCGCTGGCTGCAAAGTTACTACGCCAAAAAAGCAGATCTGACGCTCGCGGTAAGCCGCCGCTTGAAAGAATTCGCCCAAACCGTTTTGCAGGTCAATACGCTGGTGACTCCGAACGGAATCGACCTGACCGATTTTGACGAACAGACGATCCAAAATGTCGGAATGAAGCAGGTTGATGGCCGCAAGCGGATGATCGCCGTGGGGCGGTTGGATGCGCAGAAAGGCTTTGATTGGCTGCTGACCGCGCTCCGCGATTCGCTGTTGCAAGCCGACGATTGGGAACTGCAAATCGTCGGAGCCGGCCCGCAAGAGTCGGCGTTGAAAGAACAGGCGCGCCAGCTGCATCTAGTCGATCGGGTCCAATTTTTGGGGCGCCGCGCTGATGTGCCGCAACTGCTGACCGACGCCGATCTCTTCTTGCTCTCGTCGCGTTGGGAGGGAATGCCGAATGCGATGATCGAAGCGATGGCGGCGCGGCTGCCGGTGATTGCCACCGACGTGGAAGGAGTCGCCCAGTTGCTGGGACCGTATCAAGAGGCCCAATTGTCGCCGGTTGGCGACGCCGCCGAGTTTGTCAGTCGTGTCAGCGTGCTAGCAGCGGATGCGGCCTTGCGCGTCGAGCTCGGCGAAGCGAACCGGGCGCGAATCGAAGCGCACTTTACGCTCGACAAAATGGTCCGTCGGCACGCGAAGATCTATCGCTGTGCGGCGAAATCGCTGACCAGCGTGCTAGCGTGACCCCCGCAGTGCGTTCGAAATTTTCTCCAAGATTTCTCTCGTGACGTAGCGCCCATCAGCGTCATTCTTTAAGCGTGCTATCACGCCGTGCTAGCGGCCATGCTTGCGGAAAACGCAGGTTGACCGGTTCGTAACGATTCTTACCTTTAGGCAAGTCGTGATTGAGCGACGTTGATTGAACGTCCGTCCGTTCGTCTTGTTGGGGGGAAGGAATCTCCCGGTTTGGCGAACTGCAGGCGAAGCGGCAAGTGCAGCGGCCGTCTTCGCCAACCTCGCCGATGCCGGGCGCATGGATGCGCCTGCGGCGAGGTTTTTTTCATTCTTGGCCGCCGTTTCTTCCTCGCCCGCAGCGTCCGTTTTGAAGTAGCGCTAGGGGAAGTCGCCAGCGCCTACTGCTCTTCGTAGCCCGCAGCGCGAGCGAGGGAATACGGCTTGCTACTTCAATCCGGGTTAGGATCGCCAACTCTATTCCCTCGCTGGCGCTGGCGGGCTAGTGTGACGATTTTCGGTGGATTCGGACCCTGTTTGATCGTGCTTCACCCGTGTTCAACACTTCTTGAATTGCCAAATAACGCAACCTCAAAGCTCGCGCTTCGGATAGGGATACGAAGAGAGATGACCGCCAGATTGTTCTCATTCGCAAATGTTAAAACGGGCGTTGGGGGCTATGCCAACGGGTAGGGTCATGTCTTCGAGACCGTGATGCGGTAAGCTGACGCGTGGGCAATTTGCCTGCGTTTTCCGCCGTTTTCGCCATTTCTGACTCCGCCGCACATGACTTCGACCGTTCACGTTTCTGTACTTCCTGCCGAGACGATCGCGTATCTCGATCCCCAGCCGGGGCAAACCTTCGTCGATGGCACGTTGGGCGGAGGAGGACATACGCGGCAGTTGGCCGAGCGCGTGGGGGACGAAGGGTTGGTGATTGCCTGTGATCGCGACCTGGCGGCGATTGAGAGAGCCGAGCAGTCGCTACGCGGCCTACCGATCAAAGTCACGCAGCGGAACTTCTGTGAGCTTCCTAGCGTGCTGCAGGACCTTGAGATCGACCTGATCGACGGGCTGCTGCTGGACCTGGGGCTTTCGAGCGATCAGCTGGCCGATCGCAATCGCGGATTCAGTTTTGATTCGGACGGTCCGCTCGACCTTCGCTTTGACGAAACCGAAGGGGACACCGCCGCCGATCTGGTGAATCTCCTCTCCGAAAAAGATCTAGCCGACGTGATCTATCAAAACGGCGAAGAGCGTCTGAGTCGCCGGATCGCCAAAAAAGTTTGCCTGCGGCGAAAAGAAAAACCGTTCCTGCTAGCAAGCGATTTGGCCGAGATCGTGACCAGTTGTTACCCAGGCCGCGGAGCGCGAGAACGGATTCATCCGGCGACGCGAACCTTTCAAGCACTGCGAATTGCAGTGAATCGAGAGCTCAGTTCGCTGGAGAGCATTTTGAAGTCAGCGCCCGACTTCATCCGCCCAGGCGGCAAAATCGCTGTCATCAGCTTCCACTCTTTGGAAGATCGTCGAGTAAAAGAAGCGTTTCGCGAAGATGAGCGCCTCGAACCGATGACCAAAAAGCCGATAATTCCTAGTGACGAGGAGATTATGCAGAATCCTCGCAGCCGCAGCGCCAAACTGCGCGTTGCTCGACGTGTGTAAGGATGCAAGGAATTGGGCTTGAGCCAGAACGCGGCTCCAGCTAGCGTCGACTGCCGACCGTAGAGGGAGGTGGTCGCAAGGAGTGAATAAGGTGCGCAGGGAAGCTCGGATCGGATTTGCGATCGTCGGCTGTCTAGCCGCGGTGCTGACATATGCCGCTGTAAAGCGGATGTGGATGCTTGCGCAAGTCTCTAGCAATCCGAGCCCGGCGCCCACGGTTCCCGCGGCGGCGATCTCCGCTCCTTCCGCGCTGGCCGCCAGCGATCACTCGACTGCGCCCGTCATTACCTTGCCGAGCGAGCCGACCAGTACGGCTGTCTATCAAGAGCCGGTCGCCGTTTCACGCGGCGTGCCGTTTCCGTCGCGCTTCGCAATTCCACTGACCAATCGCGAAGCGACTGCCGTTGCTGAACAGGTCACCACCGCCGTCGCTGCAAAGGATGAACCGGAACCGACAACGGAGCCGGTCGACACCACGCCGATCGAAGCGGCGCCGCCGCTGGGACGTTTTTCGAGTCGCTTCTCGCCGGCCGCGCCGCCGACCGAAGAGACGCAGCCAGAGCCAGCGGAAGTTGCGACCGAAGCGGCGCCGAAACCGGCCACGTCGATGGTCTCTGCGGCGATTGGCGCGATCGCTTCTCGTTTTTCCGGCGGCACGGCGCCGGTTGAAACGCCGGCGCCCAGTGAAGCGAAGCCCAGCGAACCCAGCAAGCCAGCGCCGGTGGAAATTGTTGGCGCTCCCTCGCAGTCGGCGGATCCAGTCGCTTCGCTTCGCTTTGTCGGCGAAAAGACTTCCGCGAAGCCGGCGGAGACGCCTCCGCAAGCGAGATTGATCAAACCGGCCCCGGTGGTCGAAACGAAGCCGTTGTCGCCGTCACCGGTCGCTGCGAAGCCTAGCCGGCCGGCATGGAAAGCGACCGAGGCGGTGATCGAGCCGCAACAGCCGATCGCGGTGAAGTCGAGACCGCAGCCGCGTTTGAATCGAGCATTTGCGTCGACCGCCAGCGCATCGATCCCGTCGACGTATGTACCGGCCCAAAACGCGAGCACGACCCAAAGCGTGACCGCGGACCAAGTAACTCCGCAGCGGTTGCCGCCGACAATCGAAGTCGCAACCGATACGGAAAAGGGAGTCACCCAAGAAGCCGACCCTGATTGGGTTCAGCAAATCATCACCAGCGGCAGTTTCATTCCCGGTCAGCGAATCGTCCCGACGCAGTCGCCGCAACCGCTGCCGAAGACAGGGCAATCGTCGGCCCAACCGCTGGTCAATCCGGCGCCGGCAGTACAGCCTGCCGCAACAGCGCCGCACACCTATCAGGTGAAGCCCGGCGATGATTTGGCGACGATCGCACGGCAAACCTTGGGAGACGCCGCTCGCTGGGGCGAGCTGTTCCGTTTGAACCGCGACGTGATCGGCGACTATCCCGATCAGATGAAACCGGGGATGCAGCTGCGATTGCCGCGGGATTAAAAAATGGGGTCAGGTCCGAATTTCGCTGCGAAATTCGGACCTGACCCCATTTTTTAATCCTACCCGCGCATGAAAAAGGCGATCTCCATGGAGATCGCCTTTTCACTTTTATTAGCAGCACCCGTCCGATTAGAACGCGTACGATTTGTTGTTCGTATCGAAGTCGGCGTCGGTGAAGCCGTTGTTCATCTTCATGTTGCTGTAGGTGTATTCTTCAAACAACATCGGCTCGGCGCCTGGCTTTTTGGGCCAGTCCCAAGCGGCGTAGCGAATCGGCACTTGCAGTTGATCGTCGATGAAGATGTGGGCTTTGTGGAAGCGGAAGTTGGACCGCGGCGTCGGGTGGATCACTTCGATCGCGGTGCAGATCCGATCATTGATCTTGGCGCCTTGGTAGAACTTCACTTCGCATTCGCCGTACTTCATGTCTTCTTCGGCGACTTCGATCAGGCGGACGATCAGGTTGCGGATGCCGATTTCGGTGATCGGGTAGCGGTTGTTCCGCATCGCCATCATGCCGTTGGGGTCGAGCGGCACAGTCACGAACTTGAGGAGGTTGCCCCCTTCGTGCGCGATCAGGTTGCCGTTGTTGCGACCTTTGACGTAGATCACCTCACGGCCCTTGATGTTGGCCGGAGCGACAAACTTCATGTAAACGCTAAACGGCGTAATCACGTTGCCGTTGGCGTCCACCTGTTCGTTGCGGATCTTGGTGTACATGTACTCTGGATCGAGCACTTTGCCGTTGATCTGTTCTCGCTTGACCAGCGTGCATTCGTAGTCGCGCACATTCTGATCGATCTGAGCCAATCCGCGTTTGGCGATCTCCATGGCCGGCGCCAGCGGATGCTGGGCGGCGACTGGCTGGCTCGTATTTGGATTGTTGGAAACTCGGTAAACCGGTTCCTTCAGATTGTTGCGGCCTTCTTCGCCGCGAAGCAAAGAGGCGGCGCCCAGCGTCAGCGCCGGAGCGGCCAACAATAGGCGGCGTCGCGATAGAGTAGGCTCGGCCATCTTCCTTCTTTCTCCCTGATTTTTCTGCGTCACGCGGCTTCCGTGCGTCGCGATTGGACTCGAATACGTATGATTCGTAACGACCGGGGCATTGGTTCGCCGAGATCAGCCGTAAAATGCTGGCTGTTCGGTCTTATCGCCCAGCCCGGGCGGAAAAATTACAATAATAGTGCGAACCGGTAAGGATTACCTAAACCCACGTTTAACCGATCCAGCCGCAAAATTCTACCTGAACTGCCCAAATTTGTGGAGAGTGAAACCTGGTGCTTGATATCGACGCTATCATCAGCATGCCGTTCGACGAAAATACTTACATCGTCCGCCAAAGCGGCGCGACCGACTGTCTGGTCGTCGATCCTGGTCTGGAACCAGACAAAATTCTCGACTTTTTGACCGAGCACCGCCTGACTCCGATCGCCATTTTGAACACGCATGGCCACAGTGACCATATCGCTGGAAATGCTGCTCTGAAAAAGACTTACCCCGCCGCGCCGCTGATTATTGGCCGCGGTGACGCCGAAAAGCTGACCGATCCGCAGAAGAATCTCTCGGCTGCGTTTGGCGTCGCATTGATCAGCCCCCCCGCCGATCAATTGGTGGACGAAGGCGCCGTTTTGGACTTGGCCGGCATCCAGCTCGAAGTCCGTGACGCTCCGGGGCATTCGAGCGGACATGTCGTGTTTGTGATCCACGACGCCAAAGTGGTGCTCGGCGGCGACGTGCTATTCGCCGGCAGTATCGGACGGACCGACTTCTTTGACGGCGATTTCGGCGCACTACGCGACGCAATTCATGACAAGCTGTTTACGCTTCCTGGAGAATTTGTCGTTTACCCAGGGCATGGGCCAGAAACGACCATCGCCGAAGAAATCGCCGACAATCCGTTTGTGGGCAAACCGGCCGGGTACAAAGGGTAGGCGTTTTTGTAAGGTTGGCGACTACTGTTGAGTCGGGCGATCGAGTATCGGCGCGGCGGCGACATGCGCCGGAAAATAGAGGGTAAAGCGACTGCCGACCCCTTCTTGGCTGTGGACTTCGATATCGCCGCCGTGCTCACGCAAGATTTTTTGACTGACCGGCAAGCCGAGTCCGGTGCCCCGATTTCCTTTGGACGATTCAAACGCGGTGAAGATCGACTCGATTTTCTCGGCCGGGATTCCGCACCCGTTGTCGACAACATCGATGTTCAGACGCTGCGCCGCTTCGTCCAGTACGATCGCGACTTCAACTTTGGGCTCGTCGGCCGACAGACAAGCGTCGATCGCATTCGAGACGACGTTCAGCACCGCGCGATGCAGGCCTTCGGCGTCAAACATCAACTGTATTTCGGCCGGCAGCGGGAAGTAGAGGAGCTGGACGTTTTGTTCGGCAGCGCGGGATTGCATGAGCTCGACAACGTCGCCGACCGTGTCATTCACATCCGACGCGGTCAGGTCAGGCTCACGTTCTTTGCTGTACGAAAGCATGTCCATCACCAAGGTCGAGATCCGATCCTGGTTCCGCTCGACGATTCCCCAGCCCTTTTCGATCAAGTTGACGTCGGTCCCTTTGATTCCTTCTTCGACCAGATAACTGCCGCCGCGGATGCCTTGCAGGATGTTTTTCACATGGTGCGAAATCGCCGCGACCGCATGACCGACGGCGGCGAGTCGTTCGGACTGAACGACCGCCGAGTAATAGTTGGTGTCTTCCACGGCGAGCGCCGCTTGATGAGCGACGGCGACCATCAGTTTCAGATGATCGTCATTAAAGCGGCGCTTTCGCTGCGGCCCGCCGATGTCGCCGGGCGCGGTGAACGTATCCAGATAGATCGCGCCGACAATGCCGTAGCGTCCTTGCATCGGGACGCAGATCGCCTCGCGAACGCCTTGCGTGATGATGCTGCCGGCGGGATCCCAGCGTTCATCGTCACTGGCGTTGGTGGTCAGCACGCCTTCCCGTTTTTCGAGCACAAAATCGAGAATTGTCCGGCTGATCACGATCGCTTCGTCAGCGCCGGCGCGGCCCGGTCGAAAACGGCGCGCCTTCGGCGTGAAGTGGAGCGATTCTTCGTCCAGCAGCATCACGCATCCCCGATCGGCGTCTATCCAGTCGAAGACCAGTCCCATGATATAGTCGAGCAACTGATCAATATCGAGCGTGCGACTGACGGCCAGTGCGGTGTGGTACATCAACTGCAAATTGGCCCTGGCCGCATGAAACCAATCGCCTGATTCGACGTCACCACCGGGGAGCATAAAAATCTGGCTCCCCTCGCTATGATGGACCGTGCGAATGATTCGTGACCCGTCGGTCGAATTTTCCTGACGAACCTGCGGGCCCGCATGGGTCGCCCGAGTGTCGCTGGCCGTCTCAGCATGCGTAAAGATCATCAGCGTGCGGCCAAGTTGGACACGATCTCCGCTGGTCAAAAAGGCGCGCTGCGTCGCCTCGTTGTTGACAAAGCAGCCGTTGGAGCTTTCCAGATCGACCAGCTCATAGCGCTGACCATCAAGACGAATTTCGGCATGTCGACGCGAAATCTCGGTATCATGCACCTGGATCGTGTTGGTCCGGTCACGACCGAGAGTGACGACCGGGTCGTTCAGCTCGAAACGTCTTCCTTGATCGTTGCCCTGAATGACGAAAAGGGACGGCACGTTTAGCTCCCATGCTGGCGAATCGAAGTAGTCTTTATTTTATCGGGTCGGTGTGGGGAGTAGCAATGATGCTTGACAGGAGCGTGATGGTTCGCGGCAAAGGGAATGGTTGACCGGCGCTCTCCGCTAGAAAAGAATCGACTCTATTGCGAAAAAGTTACATGAACTATCTCCGGATTTCTGGGATGTCGTTGAATATGCGAATCATGAGCACGATTTGGGCAGCGGTGGTCATTTGCCCGCTGTTGGCCGCCCCTCTGATGGCGGAAAAAGAGTCGGCTGCGAAAGCCGCCGACGCGCGTATCCGAGAGAATGTCGGTTTTCTCGCGTCTGACGAGTTGGAAGGACGCGGCGTCGGCACCGCCGGACTGACCAAAGCGGCGCAGTTTATGGCCAAACAGATGAAGGCGATCGGGCTCGATACGACGGCGGTTGGTGGAAAGCCGTTTCAGTCCTTCACGGTCGTTACCGACGCCAAATTGGGGCCAGCCGACCAAAATTTGCTGAAACTGGTCGGCCCCGACCAAAAAGAAGCGGCGCCGCTGGAGTTGGGCAAGCAGTTCAATCCGTTGGCGGCCGGCGGCAGCGGCAAGTTTGATTTGCCGATTGTCTTTGTCGGTTACGGAATTACGGCGCCAGACTTGTTGTATGACGACTACGCCGAAACGGACGTCAAAGGGAAAGCGGTCTTGATGCTGCGGAAAGAGCCGCAGGGCGATCCCCACAATCCGCACAGCGCCTTTGGCGGTCCCCATCCGACGCGGCATGCGACCTTTAGCCGCAAGATCTCCAACGCCTATCAACATGGCGCCGCCGCCGTGATCATGGTCAACAATCTCGACGAACTGGAGTCGCGTCGCGAAGACCAACAAAACGTCTGGAATACGGCGGTCGCCGATATCGTCAAGACACAGGCCGAATTCGCCGCACTCACCGCCGACGCGCCGGAAGAAAAGCAAACCGAACTGCGCGACAAGCTGACCGATCTAGCGAAAACCATCGCCGATAGCGGCGAGAAATTGCAAGCTGGAACGGATGAGGTGCTCCCTTTTCTCGGCGCCGGCAGTGATGCAAGTCATCCCGAGTTGCCGGTCTATTTCGTCCTGCGCAGCGCAATCGACCCGGTTGTGCAGCAGGCGCTAAACAAGTCGCTGGCCGATTTGGAAGCCAGCATCAACGCCGACCAAAAGCCGCAAAGCGTCGCCGTGACCGGCTGGAAAGCGATCGGCGAGACCGACGTGATTCGCGAGCAAGCGGAAGTCAGCAACGTGATCGGCGTCCTACATGGCGAAGGCCCACTGGCCGACGAAATTATCTTGATCGGCGCCCACTACGATCACATCGGCTACGGCGGAGAAGGGAGTCTAGCGCCTTGGACGCACGAGATTCACAACGGCGCAGATGACAACGCGTCTGGCGCCGTCGCACTGTTAGAAGCGGCGCGGCGAATTGTGGGTCGCGACCAGAAGCCGAAGCGGACGATCGTCTTTATTGGGTTCACCGGCGAAGAACGAGGCCTGCTGGGAAGCGCCTACTATGTCAAGCATCCAGTCTTTCGCCTGGAAAAGACGGTTGCGATGCTCAACATGGACATGGTCGGCCGATTAAAAGATGAAAAGCTGATCATCAGCGGCAGCGGCACGGCGAAAGAATTCGAAGCGCTGATCGACCAGTTGAACGGGGATTACCAATTTGTCGTCACCAAAGATCCCGGCGGTTATGGACCGAGCGATCACGCGTCGTTTTACGCCAAAGAAATCCCGGTCATGCACTTCTTTACCGGCACGCATGACGACTATCATCGTCCCAGCGACGACGTCGAAAAATTAGACATTGCTGGAATTCGGCGAATCGCCAGCATGCTGGCGGATGCGGCGATAGCAATCGATGCAATGCCTGCGCCGCCGGAGTATGTCGCAATCGCTCCCGAATCGACCGAGCGACGAACAGGTTCACGCCCCTATTTTGGCAGCATTCCGGACTTCAGCGTGGTGGGCAAAGGTTATGCGCTGCAAGGAGTTTCGCCCGAGAGTCCCGCTGACAAAGCAGGGCTGAAAGCCGGGGACATCATCGTCAAACTAGGAGAGAGCAAGATCGCGGGACTCGAAGATTTTGACGGCGCACTGCGGGGCTTTAAAGCAGGCGACAAAGCGAAGGTGACGATTATGCGGGATGGAATGGAAATTACGCTTACGGTAACCTTGGCTGCGCCCCGATAAGTACCAGGTTGACGATGAAAATCTTCTCGGATTGTGTGAACCATCGAGAGGGCGAAGTCGTATCGGTTCGGGAGTTTCCGCAGCATTTTGGAAGTGCGGAATATTGGACTTTACCCGTTTGCAGTTTCCAGGCAGAATGCCGCTCGTTTGACAGCATCCGCATCCGTCGCGCTGCCCGTAAAGCCGACGAATTACGGCGAAACTCGCCCGCGGGGTCAGGACGACCAATTCAAACACAGCAAGGAGTGCTGAAAGTGAAGCGACTGTTTTCTTTGACCGCGATTTTGGTCACCGCGATCTTCGTCAACTTCGTCGCGGAAGCGGCGAACGCCCAATCGGGCACCAATGTCGCCGTGATCGACATTCCCATGGTTTTCAAGGGTCACGCCCTTTTCAAACGGCAAATGGAAGACTTCAAAGTTGAAGTAGAAGCCGCTGAAAAGACGATCGGCGCAGAACGCGACCGAATCACCAAGATGATTCAAGAGCTCAGCTCGCAATACAAGCCTGGCTCGCCTGACTACAAAGTCAAAGAAGAAGAAGTTGCTCGTCAGCAGTCGGAACTGCAAGTTAAAATGACGCTGCAGAAGAAGGACTTCATGGAAAAAGAAGCCCGCATCTACTTCAACGTCTACGATCAAGTCAAACGTACCGTCGCTGCGTTCGCCGAACGTAACAACATCGCGTTGGTCTTGCGTTACAACAGCACCGAGATTGAAGCGGATAACCGCCAGTCGGTGTTGGAAGGAATCAATCGTCCGGTCATCTATCAAAACCGGATCGATATCACCCAAGACGTGCTCGCCTTGCTGAACGCCGGCGTTCCGGCGACGGCTCGCCCGCAAAATGGTCTGATTCCTCGCTAGTCACGACCTTGTCGTAATCGCGGCGGAGGCAGTTGCGCCTACCGCCGCTTGATATTTGCAGCACACCCATTTGCGCATCCGGCATCCATGAAGAAACAGTTGCTGCGTTACGACAGCGAGTATCGTTTCCAACGCACGCTCGCTTCGAGCGTCTCGGTCGAAGGAATTGGCTACTGGTCGGGCAAATCGAACCGAGTCGAATTTCGACCCGCGCCGATTGACGCCGGCATCACCTTTGTCCGCGAAGATCTGCCAAGTCGGCCGCGCGTGCCGGCGCTGGTCAGCAATCGAATCGAAGTCCCCCGGCGCACTAATCTGACGGTGGGTGGAGCTTCGGTCGAAATGGTCGAACATGTGTTGGCCGCTCTGTCTGGCATGCAGGTCGACAATTGCGAAGTCGCAGTCGTCTCGCCCGAAATGCCGGGACTCGACGGTTCGTCCGCCGCTTACGTCGAAGCGATTCGACAGGCCGGAATCGTCCAACAAGATGCGGTTCGCAAGCTGCTGGTTATTTCTGACATCGTGCGTGTCGGCGATGACGAAGCCTGGGTCGAAGCTCGTCCCAGCGACAAGTTGCAGCTCGATTTCAAGTATCGGCTCGATTATGGGTTTAATAGCCCGATCGGCCGAGAAACGCTCACCGGTTCGCTGACGCCCAAGTTTTTTGAGCACGAATTGTCGTCGGCTCGCACCTTTGTGCTTGAAAGCGAAGCCCAGTGGCTCCGTTCGCAAGGACTTTGCAAACAAGTTGGTTTTCAAGACTTGGTGGTCTTTGGGCCGGAAGGTCCGATCGAGAACGAGCTTCGTTTTGACGACGAATGCGTGCGGCACAAGACGCTCGACCTGATTGGCGACTTTGCGCTCGCCGGCTGTGACATCGCCGGTTCGATAATCGCTTATCGTAGCGGTCATCGCTTGAACGCCGAGTTGGTCAAGCAACTACTGCTCGAAAATCAAGTTCAACTGGGCCTGCGACGTTCGGCCTAGTTCTATTTTTCAAGGTACGATCGTCGCTGCATTCTGGAACGGCGGCGAGCGATTAGGCTGGAAAGGATTCCGCCATGCTCCATCGTCGTCTCGCCGTCATCGGCGCTGGTCACCTCGGAAAAATTCATGCTCGTCTGGCGAAACAAACCGCCGGGCTTGAGTTGGTTGCGATCGTCGATCCCATCGCCGCGGCGCGAGAAGCTTCCGCCGCCGAGAACGGAGTCGCCGCTCACGCGTCTCATCACGAAATCGCTGGTCAGTTTGATGCGGCGATCATCGCCACGCCGACCCAATATCACTATGAAGTCGCAGCCGATCTCTTGGCCAGCGGCGTCGATTTGCTGATCGAGAAGCCGATTACCTTGTCGATTGAGGACGCCGATCGTTTATTAGCGCTCGCCAAAACTTATGGCCGCGTTCTGCAAGTCGGACATGTCGAACGATTTAATCCAGCGTTTGTCGCGGCGAGCAAGCGGATTGATCGTCCGCGGTATATCGAAGCGTCGCGAACTAGCGGTTACTCGTTCCGTTCGGTCGATATCGGCGTCACGCTCGACTTGATGATTCATGACATCGATCTGGTATTGTCGCTCGCCGGCAGCCATGTGGTCGAAGTCGACGCGATCGGCGCGACCGTCTTTGGACCGCACGAAGATATGGTGCAAGCCCGTTTGACCTTTGAAAACGGCTGCGTCGCCAATCTTACCGCGTCGCGCAGCAGCTTTTCGCCGCGCCGTGAGATGAAGGTTTTTCATGCCGGCGGGTTTGTACAGATCGACATGGGAAGCCGCAAGCTGCAGTCGATCAAACCCGACGCGCGCCTGGCTGCTGGAGAATTGGATGTTCACGCGCTGCCGCAGGCCGAGAAAGACCACATTCGTCAGCACTTGTTCGAGTCGCTCCTTCCCCTAGAAGAAGTCGAACTGCCGGCGACCAATGCAATCGCCGATGAACAGGCCGATTTCGTCCATGCCATGACGACCGGCGAAAAGCCGCGTGTGGATGGCGCTGCTGGACGCGAAGCGGTCATCGTGGCTAACATGGTCGCCAAAAGCGTGCAACGTCACGTCTGGCACGAATCGCAACGCTCGGTCCGCGGACCTCAATTCGCGCCGATGCCAAGCCTGACGCCGCAAAAACGAGAGGCGGCGTAGCAGCTGCGTTGGGAACAAGCAGAGCTGGCAATTCTCTGCATTACCTGCTGCACCCAGCGGACCGGACCGTCTCTGCTTTTCGAAACGCGAATTGTCAAAGAGCGCGATCTGCCCATGGCCCGGCGCCATGCGCTTACTGCGTCTTCGTAGAAAAAGCATGTCTTCCGTGTTATCGTTTGGCGCGGCGGCGCTTGGTTTTGGCGCGCCGCTGATTGATCTCTCGGCGGCTTCGCACTTTTGGGGGTTTGGACCGGACGGGACTTGCTGGCCGGATCAAAACGTTGGACAGGACCGGATCGTTGGACAGGACTGGATCGTTGGACAGGACTGGATCGTTGGACAGGACTGGATCGTTGGACAGGACTGGATCGTTGGACAGGACCGGATCGTTGGACAGGACCGGATCCTTTTTTTCTGGCGGCATGGGTGGGTCGGCCAAGTGATAGCGTGGGTAGGCGTAGCGCGATTCTTCCTTGGCGGGGCTGGTCATCCTGATTTCGCCTGCGGCGATCATCTGGTCCCACACGGGACTGAACTTGGTTCCGCTGATTCCGCTTTGTTCGCGAATTTTGGACTTGGTCGCTCTTTCTGGATCGAGGCGCGTGATCGCGACGCGAAGCTTGGCTTGCAACTTTTGCTCCTGCGTACGCGTCTCTTGCTCGACCGCTTCGCCGCGCAGCGACTCCGCTTCATGCAGCGTGACGTTCCACTTTCGGCTGGTCGCTTCGTCCCCGCGACCTTCGTCGATATCGACGCCCCATCGTCGACTATGCCCGGCGTTGCCGCCGATCGTGAGCCACAGATGATGCTGGCGGCTGCCGGGCTCAAACTGGCGGCGGCGGTTCACGAATATCCATTGTTGGGCGAAACTTTCGCAGCCGGCACTGGCCAAATGGGATGTATCGACGCCGCGCCGCCCGATCGATTTTTGCGTGCTGCGGCAGAGGATCGGCGTAGCGCCTGCGTCGAGACAGCATTGCATCAGCTTGCGCAGCTGCGCCGCTTGGGCGCCGCCGAGCGGCGCGATCAAATGCCGCGGATCAATCATCACCACTTCCAATTGATGACGCGAAATCCAATCGCGCAAGTGCTGCAAGTTGGCGGCGTCGGCCAGGCCGGCCATCGACAGCGCCCAGATCCAATTCGGCAGCTGAGTCGAATTCACGCCAGACGCGTCACTCCACCGCCGCGCAAGGTCGACGAGCAGCTGACGCTCGCTGGTGCTGCTAAGAAACCCGACTCGAAACGCGCGCTCGGCGGCGATCTGCCCCAAAAACTTGCCGCCGCTCGCCAAAGCGCCGCACAAGTCGACCGCGAGCGACGACTTCATGCTTTTGCTCGGCCCGACGATCACCGCCGGTTCGTTTCGCGCGAGCACGCCAGGCAACAACCACTCGCGCGGTTTGGCCTCGTTTAAAAATTGCTCGGTGGTGAATTCCTGAAACGGGCTGCCGCCGGTCAGGTCGAGCCGCACGATTTGTCCGTCGCCTAAACCCGCTTCGTCAGCAGCTTCGTTTGCCATCGCGTCGTCGTTCGAAAGCCGCTGCAGCAAGCTCTCCGCATAACGATCCGATTCGGTTTCGTCGGCGTCGCAGTGCATGATGGCGTCGAGCAAATGGACCGTTTGTTGCCGGTGATATCCGGCGGACGACAGCCGGTCAATCAGTTGCGGGACGTCGCTGGCAGAGCCGCATTCCGCGTGCAATTGCAACATCACCGAGTAGAGATCGCGATGTCGTTTGCTCCGAAAACATTCGAGCGGCGGCGGGTCTGCGGACAACAGAGTGGGCGTGATCAAAGCACAAGCTAACCACTGCGCTTCGAGCGTTTCGTCCTGCGTCTGATCACGAGCCGAGACCCGGTCGCGCAGCGCCGCATTACTCTTGCGTAATCGCGTCATGGTCTGGCGAATTTGTTTGATTCTCATCCGATATCGCTCCCCCGTGCGAGAGTCGTGAAGTCAACGCGCAGAAACGCGCACAGAACGGCCGCCGAGCCGATCACTGATTAGTTACGCACATAAGTATCACAATATCCTAAGTATTTGTCAAGGACTAAATAAGACATCCGTAGGGTGCGTCGAGACGCACCAAGCCCTGCCACAGGCGAAAGAATCCAACCCAGCGTGGTAACACCAGCAACGCTGACCACTTGCGTCGCCACGCGAAGGGGATGGCGGCCGCTAGGGCAGGTTCGAGGTGCGTCTTGACGCACCCTACCCAGCTGACAGGAACTCTTTGTCGACGGAAAATTGGAGGCAAAAACCGCGGCTAACGCCGTGCGGCTGATGTCGATACGTGCCGCGCAGCACCATCTTCACTTTCAATCGTTGGAAAATCAAAATGGGTCAGCTAGCAGGAAACCGCTCTAGCCCAGGGTCAGTCCGCCGCAGGCGACGCAGCCCTGGGTTTACAGCGCGCAGAAAGGTTGACGTTTGGGTTTGCAGCCCCTGAAGCATCGACCCAGGGTTGCGTCGCTGCGCGACTCCACCCTGGGCTAGATTAGAGCAGCCCGTTGGGCTTAAGAAAGAGAACGCTTGCTGCGTTGCGCTCAGGGGCAAACTTCGCGTCGGCATTGTAAATAGGTTACAGCGGCTAGCGCTGGCGGCGTTCATCGTTTGCGTCGCCGCGCGAAGGGGATAGCGGCCGATAGGGCAGGTTCGACGTGCGTCTTGACGCACTCTACCCAGATGGCTTTACGAAGAACGAACAAAAAAAGGCGCCGCATAGCGGCGCCTTTTTTGTTGGTCCTTCTTGGGGCTTACGCCAGGTCGCGATCTTCAAACAAGATCAGCGCCAGGAACATCGCCATCAAGCTATAGAGGATGGCGAAGCAGGCTGAAAGCGCGATGTACTCCATCGGGACCTCGCGGCCTGCGGAGATAGCGCCGTAAATCTCAAAGTTCTCGAGCACCGGCAAGACGGTCGCCAACAAACTAGCGACAAACTTCACCGGTTCAAACCCTTGGGCCGACACTTGCATGATCGCCGGGGTAAGGTGCCCCATCGCGTAGACGCCAAAGGTGATCATGAAGTTGGCGATCATCGGCAAGCGGGTCGAAATCGCGACGCTGACCGACGCCAAGACGATGGTTTCGAGAAAGACGAGGACCACGCCGGGGACGACGTCAACGGTCTCTTCGTGCAGCAATTGCCAGCTGATTCCTTTTTCGCCGAAGCGTTCGTACTCGAAGGTCGCGCCTTCGCGCGAGTCGAACATCGGTTTGCTGGCGACGGCCGGTAGGAAGAAGAGGGTGACCATCACAAACAACACCGCGACCACGCCGACGATGCCCAGGAATTTGCCGATGATGAACTGGCGACGGCTGACCGGTTTCGACAGCAGCGTCAGCGCGGTCTTCCCTTCGATTTCGTCGGAGATCGACGTACTAGAGGCCCAAATCGCGACGATCATTCCCAAGATCAACATCACCTGAAGTCCGGTGTGTTTGAGGACCTTGATGTCTTCGCCAAAGGTTTGATACGGCAGGTAAATCGCGATGATCATAAACAAGCAGCCGATGACGGCGCACAGCATGAACAAGAGTTGCGATATTTCGGAAGTCGCGGTCGCTTCGGAAATCGCGACCGTCTTCGGGAAGAACATCGAGTAGCCAAAATAGACAAAGTAGAGCATCGCCACGATCAGTGCGGTCGAGAAAATCGAAACCGCTTCGACATGCTCCGGCTCGATCGTGACGGTCATGATCCCTTCGATCGGGTTCTCGGTGTCATTGCGAGCAAAAAACTCGACCATTTGTCCCGGCGGCAGCTTGCGCGAGAGAAACGCTTTGTCTCCGCGCGTCCATTGCCAGACCGAAGCTTCTCGGATGGTGTAGGTTGCGACATCTTCCGGCTCTCCGACAATGCGAGCGACTAGGTCAAAGCGTCCGGTCGCGTCGATTTCGAGTTTCGAGAGTTCGTCAGAATCGACTTTGATGTTGAGATCAACGGTCGGAACCGTGCCATCGGCGTTCAACTCGGTCGTCGCGGGGATCTCAATTTTGTGATCGGACGCTCCGGCGTAGGGAAGGCGACGAAGTGAGTTGAGGATCGCGGTTGGTTCTTGAACCGCAAAGGTTCCAAAAACGCCGATTGCGGCCCAGATCAACATCACCATGGTGATCGGAAACAGGATCGAACCCCGCAGCGCTTCAACGCAGCGGTCGGCGTACTTCGGAGCAAGCGCCTTGACGATTGACCAGGCGACAAAGACGACAAGGCCGCCCAGGATAACGCCTATGCCAAACAGCCACAGCGAAGTGACCCAGTGACCGAAATTCTTTGACGACATGTGGAAGAAAGCGAGAAGTGGCGTCATAGCGCGTCGTATCGTCCTGAGCAGAGGAGGAGAAAACGGGATAAGCGAATGTCAGTCACGAATATCGAACGAAACAAACTCACCAGTAGCGTCACTCGAGAGCATTTTTCGTTCAGCAATAAAATCTTCCATCTGGTCGGCGATGTGATACACCACCTGGCGACATGTTTCGGGATCGCCTTCGATCACCAATTGCACCGATCCGTCCGCTAGATTCTGTACAAATCCAACGACAGGATAGCGACGAGCAATATTTTGCGCCGTCGCGCGAAAACCGACTCCCTGTACGCGACCCACGAAAATGGTCTCGTGCCGTACCCAGTTGCCATTCATTTCGCTGCACTCATGCCAGCTTGAAGTGAGGAAAGCTCCAATATAGTTGCGGCGACGGCGATTTGCTAGTAGTCGAATAAAGCCGGAAGTTGTTGACATGTAACGGGTTGTGCGGATTTTAGTGAAATTCTCTTCACAAACGGCATTTTGCCGCTGCGGCGAATTGCGATTGACGCATGTCGAGAGGATCGATAGCCTTCGACCCCCATGAAACGCATACTGACCATCTTGTTGTTGTCGTTAGCGACCGTTTCCCCCGCTCTTGGCCAGGAAGGGTGGATCGGCCCTACGCACGGCGTGTTATTGTTGAAAAACGGCAATACTCTCGCCGGTGCGATTACCGTGTCTGGCGATGCGTATGTTGTTGCAATCAATGAGGATGCGGTGATTCGAGTCGCCTCGAAGCAGGTGCAGTATCGCTGCTCTACTTTGGCCGAAGCGCATGAGTACCGCTGTGGACAAGTATCGTTGGATACGATCGCCGGACGCTTAGAGATCGCCGAATGGTGCATGCGATCGGAACTTTTTTCGGAAGCAGACCACCATTTACGGTGGGTAGAACGCTCGGAACCCGATAATGCGATGGGCCAAATGTCGCGACGGCGGCTCGATTCACTGCTCAAGCAACCAGAAATTGCGATGACTTCGGCGATCGAAGAGACCCCGGTCAAGGACCAGCTCGCGGTGATCTCGGACAAAGAATTGGAAGAATTCACCAAAAAGTTCCACCCGCTGGCGGTCGGGCAATTTGCGACGATCGTCCAGCCGATCTTGCTAAACGCTTGTTCCGCGTCGGCGTGCCATGGTTCGGCCTCCACCGTTTCGGAATTCAAATTGATTCAGAGCGGACACGGGCTAATGCCGCGGCGTTTGACCCTCCGGAATATGAAGGCGACTTACGATGTCGCCCAGCTCAAAAACGGCACGATCCCCCTGTTGGAAGTGCTGTACGACACGCACGGCAACAAAATCAACACGAAAACGAACGCTTGGCCGCGACAACTTGCAGCATTGCGTGCATGGGCGATCACCGTTCAGCCGCGCGGCGAAGCGCGACCGCTCAATAACGAGGTTCAGCAAGTTGGATTTCAAGAGACGCTGACGCCGATCCCGTCTTCCCGGATGACGCCGAGTCCATCGTCCAGCACGCTTCCGGGTTCACTGCCGAGCAACATTCAGCGAGCGCCAAATACGCCGGCTCCAGCTGCAGCAGGGCAAAGCGGCGGTTATCAGTCACGGGATCCGTTTGATCCTGAAATCTTCAATCGCCGTCATGCGGGCCAAACGGGTCGCTAAATCCGCCGATGCTGAATTTCGCGGCTTTCCAGGCCGAGAGAAATTCGTAGTTGCTTGGCAACAAATCGGCGCGAGCGTGCAGCTCAGTAGGGCGTAACCAGACGGCTTCGGCGACTTCTTCCAGATTAAGCGTCAAGGGAGCCGCCGCATCGATTGTCGTCTCCCACCAGGCGACTTCAGTGCCCCAAGATGTCTGGCTACGCCAGATTTTTTGCTGCGGCACGCAGGAGACGCCGATTTCTTCCTGGATTTCTCGAATTACTGCGTCATGCTCCGACTCGCCTGCCAAGATGCCGCCGCCAGGAAAGCAAAGTTTGCCGGGCGCGACCACTTTCTCGGATCGACGAATCACCAAGAGTCGCCGCTGTCGCACGATCACGGCAACCGCCGCTTTGCGTCGAACAGGCGTAGTTTGCGGGTTTTGCGGCTGCGAAGTCACGATGTTAAAAGCCTCAGGGGGTGGGCAACTTGATATGCAAAAGGTAAGAATACTTATGGTTTTGCGGCGATTTGCGCCGTATCCTGCACGTCGATCCTACCGCGTTTCAAATCAATAGTTGGTCCCTGTAAGGGAATATGGATGGCGGAACAGCCAAACGATCCGAATCAAGAGAACCCGAAAAACGAGCCTGCACCCGGCGGCTTCCGGCCACAGTTCAGCATCTTTTTGGTGATGCTGCTTCTAGCGGTGCTGGTGGTGATGCTGTTGGCGTCTCCAGGAGGCTCGAACCGCGGGCTGATCTCCTACTCGAAATTCGAAGAGCAAGTCAAAGATCATAACGTCAAAGACGTCTTGATTGATGAAGCGCAAATCACCGGCGAATTCATTCGCACGGTCCATGCGCGGGAGGAGGGGGCCGACGGCAAGTTTGTCGAGAAAAAGGATAAAAATAACAATCCAATCGAACTGCCGTCGAAATTTCGGGTGAATATCCGCGCTGGAGACGCCGCCGCCGCCGAAGCGACCACGCTGCTGACCGAGAACGACGTCGAGTTCGCCTACAAAGAACAAAACCACAGCATGGTCATCCTGGGCGTACTCTTCGCCCTGTTGCCGCTAGTGGTGTTGTTATTGATCTGGAACAGCTTCCGCCGTAGCCGTGATCAGATCATGGGAGGCGGTTTTCTGTCAGGCTTTAGCAAGAGCCCGGCCAAAAAGTACGAAGCCAACCGCCGCGCCGTGACGTTTAACGACGTCGCCGGACTGGAAGGGGTGAAAAGCGATCTGCAAGAGATCGTCGACTTTTTGCGGAAGCCTGAAAAATTTCAACGTCTCGGCGGCCAAGTGCCCAAGGGGGTGCTGCTGATCGGACCTCCTGGCACCGGCAAAACCCTCTTGGCTCGCGCGATCGCCGGCGAAGCGGGAGTGCCGTTTTACTCGGTGAGCGGATCTGAATTTATTCAAATGTTTGTCGGCGTCGGCGCGAGTCGCGTTCGTGACTTGTTCAAAACGGCCAAAGACAACGCGCCGTCGATCGTCTTCATTGACGAAATTGACGCCGTCGGTCGCCAACGCGGCGCCGGACTTGGCGGTGGTCATGACGAGCGCGAGCAAACGCTCAACCAGATTTTGAGCGAGATGGACGGGTTCACGCAGGGCGAAACCGTCATCGTTGTCGCGGCGACCAACCGACCTGACGTGCTCGATCCCGCTTTGCTGCGACCAGGCCGCTTCGATCGGCATATTACCGTCGATCGTCCCAGTTTGAAGGGGCGCTTGGAAATCTTCAAAGTGCATGTGAAAAACGTGCCGCTATCGGATGACGTTTCGATGGAGCGTTTGGCGGCCGGTTCCGTCGGTCTGACCGGCGCTGACATCCGTAACCTGATCAACGAAGCGGCGCTGTGGGCGACTCGTCAGGACAAGACGGAAGTCCACATGATCGACTTTGAATATGCCCGCGACAAAATCTTGATGGGGGCTCGTCGCGAAGAAACGCTGGTCGCGCGAGAAAAAGAAAAGACTGCTTATCACGAAGCGGGTCACGCGTTATTGGCCTGGCTGCTGCCGGGTGTCGATCGTCTGCATAAGGTAACGGTGATTCCGCGCGGTCGTGCGCTGGGCGTCACGCAGACAGTGCCCGAAGAAGAGCGGATGAACGTCAGCGAGAGCGAACTATTCGACAAGTTGGCGTTTATCCTGGGGGGCCGCGCCGCCGAGAAAATCGCCTACGAAGAGCTGAGCGCCGGCGCCGAGAACGACCTGGAGCGAGCCACTAAAATGGTTCGCCGGATGGTGACTCAGTGGGGCATGAGCGAGCGAATCGGACCGGTCAGCTACAAGATGTCAGGCGAAGATCCGTTCTTAGGACGCGAAATGCACGAGTCTCGTCTGTTCAGTGAACACACGATGCAGGTGATTGACGAAGAAATTGCCCGCATTTTGCATGACGCGGCGAAACGGGCTTACGACGTCTTGTTGAAGAATCGAGAGAAGCTGGAAAGTCTCACCAAAGAGTTGTGCGAAAAAGAAGAGTTGTCTGACGTGGAGATCACCGCGCTGATCGGCCCGTCGGTGCATGCGTTGAACAAGAAAACGGATCACGAAGAAGAGACCCGGTACGAATCAAGCAATGGAATGCCCGGCGTCGAGGCTCCTCCGCGCACGCAATCGGAAGAGGCGTAGTCGCAAGAACCTATGGCGAAGCGCAGTTCCAAAAAGTTTCGCACTGAATTCCGCAAGAACCGGTCCTCGCGCGTTCGCGACGCCGATCTGACTCGTCAATTCGCGAAAGACGAGATCAACCATGACAAGCTCGCTTCGGCCGAACGTCTGTCTGGCAAAGGAGACCTGACCCGCAAGCGAACAATCCATGGCGCCGCCGAAGGTGAAGATGGCGAGCTGCAAATCGACGTTGATCAATCAGAATGTCTGCAGGGGCGCGTGTTACGCGTTCGCGGACTGGTCAGCGAAGTCGAAATGGCGAGCGGCCAGATTTATCAGTGCGCCACTCGGCGTCTGTTAAAAACGCTTTCGACCGATCAGCGGCATGTGGTCGCAGCTGGAGATCGCGTTTGGTTTCGCGCCGCCGATAACCAAGAAGGCGTCATCGAGAGCATCGAGCCCCGTTATGGGATTCTCTGTCGGGCCAGCAAGCGTCGGCAGCATGTGATTGTCGCCAACGTTGACCAACTGCTGATTGTCGCCAGCGCCGCCGAACCCTATCTGAAGCCGAACTTGATTGACCGCTATTTGATCACGGCGGAAAAAGCGGGAATCACGCCGGTCATCTGCATCAACAAAGTCGACCTGATTGATCCTGCCGATTTGCAACCGCTGGTCGGCGTCTATGGTCAGATGGGCTATCAGGTCATTCTGTTGTCGGCGACCGAAGGAATCGGCGTCGAGCGACTGCGCGTCGCCGTCCGCGATCGCGCAAGCGTCCTCTCGGGGCAAAGCGGCGTCGGCAAATCGACTATTTTGAACGCGATCGAACCAGGCTTGAACCTGCGGGTCGGTCACGTCAGCGAAACGACCGACAAAGGACGCCATACGACGACGACTTCCAGTTTGGTTCCGCTAGCGGCCGGGGGGCATGTGGTCGATACCCCAGGAATTCGACAGTTTCAGCTGTGGGACGTGATTCCGGAAGAAGTCGCCGGATATTTTCGCGATCTCCGCCCCTTTATTACAGGGTGCCGCTTTCCCGACTGCTCGCATACTCACGAAGAGGGGTGCGGCGTTAAAGGGGCTGTAGCAGACGGATTTCTTGACGTTCGCCGGTATGAGAGCTATTGCCAGATCTATGCCGGCGACATGGCCTAACGCATCTACGATGGCTTTTCAGCCGCATGAACGGCATGATAGGCGCATTTGGCATGGTCGTTTTTTGACGCAAGAGATTTTCGTAAGTCATTAGCACACGAGACATTCGGTTGACGATTGCGAAGCCGTGTCTAGAATCAGCTAAGGATACATGTCGATAGGTCTTATCGTTAACGACATGTTTTTGCTTTTCCAATAAACCGCATCCAACTCATTCGAGGTATTCGCGGTCGTGGACTCTCATTCGCCCGACGCCGATGTGACGCAAGAGTCGTCCTCGTCTAGCGCTTCCGCCAAGCGCGAAACGAAGGCCGCTTCTGCGCGCGATTTGCCGTCGACCGCCGCGCCTGAGATGTTGATGACGACCGAAGAACAAGCGACGGTGATTTCGGCGCGAGACCGAGCCGAACGCAATGGCGGTTCTACGATTCGCCCGATCAACAGCGCCTGGCTTCGCAACGACCTGGTTGGTCAAACGCTCGGGCACTTTGAACTGCGCGAGTTTATCGGCGCCGGCGGCATGGGCGCCGTCTTCCGCGGTTTTGATACGCTGCTCGGACGCGAAGTCGCAATCAAAGTCTTGTCGCGCGAAAACAACGGTAGCGAAGAAACCGTTCGCCGTTTTCGCAACGAGGCCCAAAGCGCCGCTCGGCTTGACCATCCGAATATCGCCCGCGTTTATTTCGTCGGTACCGACAACGATTGGAACTACATCGTTTTCGAGTACATCGAAGGGCACAACATTCGCGATCTGGTCGATCGTGATGGTCCCTTGCCGGTCGAGCAAGCGCTCGACTATACGCTGCAAATCGCCGAAGCGTTGCATCATGCTTCGGAGCGCGACATCGTTCATCGCGACATCAAACCATCCAACATTCTGGTCAGTTCCGGCGGCTTAGCGAAACTAGTCGATATGGGGCTGGCCCGCTTGCATCAAGTCGACGCCGGCGATGGTGATTTGACCGCTAGTGGAGTCACGCTTGGCACGTTTGACTATATTTCACCCGAGCAGGCGCGTGATCCGCGCTTGGCCGATGTGCGCAGCGATCTCTACTCGCTTGGCTGCACTCTCTATTACATGCTGACCGGCAGACCGCCGTTTCCCGAAGGAACGGTCTTGCAGAAGTTGCTTAGCCACAGCAGTGACGAACCGCTTGATCCGCGCGAGCTACGCGACGATCTTCCTGACGAGACGATGGTGCTGCTGAGCGGGTTGACCGCCAAGAACCCGCAGGATCGTTATCAAACTCCGGCCGAGTTTATCGCCGAAATGCTGCTGTTTTGCGAAGACCTGGGAATCCATCTGCAGCATGGCGGCGGAATGACGATCGCCGCGGACGTTCAGCCCCCGACGATCGTTGAGCGTCATTTTCCTTGGATTGCTCCGATTCTGGCGTTTATCGCTATCTTTTTTGTGATGGACGCGGTCTGGTCGGCGCGAAGCAGTCAATACCTCCTGCCAGGACTGACGTTTCAGGATCCAAGCGGACACCGCACGCTCAATAATCCCACTGGCAACGAGCCAGCGACAGGCAGCCGCAACGATCGCGTGCTCCCGATTCCTGAGGATGCAATGCCTAGCCCGGCGACGACTCCGCCTGCGCGGCCCTCCAATCCGCAGGAACCTTCCGTCGCTCCGATGATTATGCCGCCGGCGACGGTGGAAATGCCCAATGTGAAGGTCGTCAGCACCGCGAGCGCCAGTCAGATTTACGACGCCGTCACCAAGGCGAAGCTCGACAGTCGCATCGACACGATCGAATTGCGTTTCAACGGCCCCGTCAAAATGGATGCGCCGTTATTGCTGGAAGGAGACATAGAGACCGAAAAGATCACGCTTCGCGCGGCGATCGGCTTTGCGCCCGAAATGACAATTGCGATCAACGCGATGTCAATGTATCGCAACATGATTCGCGTTGGCCGAGTACAAGCCTTGTTTGACGGCATCGCGTTTCGACTAGAAACAACCGACGCATCGGTCGATCCAGGCAGTTTGTTTTTACTTGAGACCGGCGGCGCCATCAAAACCAATCGTTGTACGTTTACCGTGGTTGCTCCGGCCAACATGGCCATGTTGCCCTCGGTATTTCGTCGACCGGTCACGATTGCGATGGCGCCGGCCATCACGACCGAAGCGATGATGTTTCGTCCGCCGTCGATCTCCCTGGTCGATACCGTGATCCGTGGCGAAACGGACGTCGTTCACCTTGATCAGGCGTCGCAATTCAAGTTCGATTGGCAAAACGGATTGCTGGCGATCTCCGGCGTGTTGCTCGACGCGCAAGGTTCGACCAAAGCTTCGACCGATCTGATCGATGTCCGTTTGAATCGTGTGACGGCCGCCGCGGCTAAAGGCCTGTTCCGCTTGGAGAGTTCGGCCGAATTCCCCGAGCAACGCGACTTGGAGGCGACGTTGACCGATTGCATCGTCCGCTGGTCGCCCAGCGAAGCGATGTTGCTGCAATATGATCGTGCTCCCAGCGCCAAGCTGACCGATCTGAATGCGGTGCGGTTCAAAGGTGACAACAACTTCTATGATTTGACCAGCAGTCTGAGGCAAATCTTCTGGGAGAAGAAGACTCGCCTGGAGATCGAAGCGCTGCATGCCGAAATGTGGGGCGCCGCGGTCGAGGGAGATAAATTTGGCAAACGAGATCCGGTCGCTTGGGCGCAGCCGCTTGATCAATTGCCCCCCTATTCACAGCGTCGGTTAAGCGACTATCGCTTGAACGCGGAAGCGGATGCAAATTACGCCTATGACAAAAAAGCAGGCGCCGAAATCGCCGGCGCCGACTTTGCAAAACTGCCGAAATTTCCGACTGACGCGTCCGCGACGACAAACGTTGGCGTTTCTGCCGGTGAACTCCCGTAATTCTCCTCTGCGCGGCTTGTGACCGTGGCGCGTTTGGCGCTAGAATACGATCCCCAGCCCCGAACGCAGTTAATCGAAAGAACGTATGCGCTCGCTTCTCTTCTGTCTAATCGTCTCCACTTTCCTCGGATGCGGCGGCCCAGCCCTGCCGAGTAATATCTTGATTTATGGCCGCGGCGACGACGCTGATCGGTTGGATCCCATCCATACCGACATCGGCGAATCGGTCACCGTGATGTGCAATATCTACGATACGCTTGTCACCTACGACGAGGAGACGCTCGATCTCGTCCCCAGTCTGGCCGAATCATGGTCGACCAGCGACGATGGACTCGAGTGGACGTTTCACCTGCGAAAAGGGGTGACGTTCCATGATGGAACGCCGCTAGACGCCGACGCGGTGCTCTTCTCGCTTGAGCGATTGACGGTTCCCATGCACCCGTTCGTGTTTGATCAGGTGATTCCGTACGTCCAAAGTTTTGAAGCGATCGAGTCGGTCTCGGCGGTCGATCCGCTGACGGTCAAAGTTCGCTTGAAGCGTCCTACCGCCGCCTTTTTGACGACAATGGCGATGTTTCCCGCCAGTATCGTGAGCCCGACTGCTGTGAAGAAGTACGAAGGAGAGTTCTGGAAGCACCCGGTCGGTACGGGCCCCTTTCAGTTTGACTCTTGGAACGTCAATCAGCAGCTAACGCTCCTGGCGTTTGACGATCATTGGCGCGGCCGGCCCGAGATTGACGGCGTGATCTTTTTGCCGGTGGGAGAAAGTGCGGTGCGGGTCAAGCAGTTGCTCCGCGGCGAGATCGACATCGCCGACAATTTGCCCCCGGCCGAGATCGATTCGCTATCCAAAAATCCCGAGGTGATCGTGCAGGAAAAGGAAGGGATGAATACCGGCTACCTGACGATGAACAACGACAAAGCGCCGCTAGACGATCAACGGATTCGGGAAGCGATCTGGTACGCGATCGATCGTGACCAGTTGATCAAGTCGGCCTATTCGGGGCATGCGACGAAAGCGGTCACGTTGGTGCCGCCGACATTGTGGGGAAGTCATTCCGATCTGACCGATCGTGATTACGATCCCGCAAAGGCGAAACAACTGCTGGCCGCAGCGGCGGCGGACGGCGTGCCGATGCCGATTCGCTTGCAACTGTTCGTAATGACCGATCCCCGTCCTTACATGCAGCAGCCGCGACAAACGGCGATCTTTATCAAAGACTCGCTCGCCAAAGTAGGGATCGAAACCGAAATTGTCACGAACCAAAACTCGCAGCACTTCCGCCGTATGACGCGCGGCGAACATCAATTGGGTCTGGCCGGTTGGACGGCCGATATGCCGGATCCTGACAACTTTCTCTATACGTTACTTGATCTCGACAACATCAACGATGTCGGCGGCAACAACATGAGCCGCTACCGCAGCCAAAAAGTTCACGACTTGCTGGCCCAAGCGAAAGTGGAAATGAACCAGGAGAAACGGGCCGAATTATATCGCGAAGCGCAAGAAGAGATTTTTGCTGACGCACCGTTGGTTCCGCTCGTTCATACGTCGGTACGCAACGTGCAAAGCAAAGCGGTCTCTGGCTATTTGCTGCATCCCTCGTCGCTGACCCGTTTGCGACTTACGAAGTTGGCCAAATAGACAAAGGGCCGAACTCGCCGTGTGGAGTTTCTTACTCGTTCGTATCTTGCAGTCGCTGGCCACCGTCGCGGTCGCCGTGGTGCTGATCTTCATTTCGATTCGACTATTGCCGGGCAATCCGGCGCTGGCGCGATTCGGACAGCATAGCGTGCCGGCGCGTGTCACCGCCGAAATGGCCCAGCAAGGTTGGGATCGCCCGATCTTGGCGCAATTGATCGATTTGCCCGGCGAACTGCTGCGGGGCGATCTGGGCGTATCGTTCTTTCACGGCGATCAGGTCGCCGCGCGATTGACCGAAACGATTCCGGCCACGTTGGAATTGTCGATCACAGCGATCTTGTTGGCGGTTCCGTTGGGTATTTGCGCCGGCGTCGCATCGGCGCTCTGGCGCGGTAGTTGGCCCGATTACGCGGCGATGACATTCGCACTGCTTGGCGTCAGCGTGCCGGTCTTCTTTTTGGGGATCTGCCTGATGACCATCTTTACCAACATGCCGACCAGCGGCCGTGTTGCGCCGACCATGATCTCGCAGTTCCATACTGACTTCTTTTTATGCGAAGCGATCCTCACTGGGCGATTTGCGCTGGCGCTCGACGCGCTGCGACATTTGCTGTTGCCGGCTGTCGCGCTGGCCACCATTCCCGCCGCCGTGATTTCACGAATTACCCGCAGCAGCATGCTCGAGGTCTTATCGTCCGACTATTTGCGAACTGCGAAAGCGAAAGGCGCGACCCTAGGGCGAATCGTGTGGCGGCACGCGTTGCCCAACGCTTCGGTGCCGATCGTCAACATCGCAGGCTTCCAAGTCGGCATGCTCCTCTCGGGCGCCGTTTTAACCGAGACCGTTTTCAATTGGCCCGGTATGGGACGCTACCTGGTGACGGCCGTGCGTGAGCAAGACTACGCCGTCGTCCAGGGAGGCGCACTGGTGATTGCGGCGATGTTTGTGACGGCGAATCTGTTGCTGGACATCGCGTACTTATGGCTCGATCCTCGTATCCGGACTCAGTCGTAACGATGAATCGATCCTGGAAACGATTTTTGTCGAATCGCGGCGCTTTGATCGGCGGCGTCGTGGTGGTGTTTGTCTGTCTGGTCGCGATGACGGCTAGTCTGATCGCTCCGTATCCGATCGATCAGCGTGATGAGAAATTGGGGCCTCCTAGCGCCGCTCATTGGCTGGGAACCGACACCAACGAGAAAGATGTGCTGACCTGGGTGATCTACGGATCGCGTCTCTCGCTGACCGCCGGCAGTTTGTCGATTGTGTTGGCGATCTTCCTGGGCGTTCCGCTGGGGGCGGCGGCCGGATATTTTCCAGGCGCCGTCGACCAAGTGATCATGCGCTCAATCGACGTGGTGCTGGCGTTTCCGGCGATTTTGATTGCGCTGCTAGTAATGGCGGCGCTAGCGCCAGGCTGGCCGGCGGTGATCATTGCAGTGGGGCTAATCAACATCCCGATCTTTGCCCGACAGATACGCGCCACAACGCTGACGTTGCGTTCGCAAGACTATGTGACGGCTGCGGTCGCCGCCGGCGCAACAACGCGGCACATCTTCTTCTGGTCGTTGTTGCCAGGGTTGGTAGGTCCGCTGGTCGTTTTGGCGACGCTGGGGCTGGGAAGCGCAATCTTGGAAGTTGCCGGACTTTCTTTTTTGGGAATCAGCGGCGATCCCACCATTCCGGAATGGGGGGGAATGTTGGCGGAGGCGAAAAATGACCTTTCGACAAGCATTTGGCCGGCAATTGCCCCGGGACTGGCCATCTCTGTCACTATCCTGGGCTTTAATTTGCTAGGAGACGGGTTGCGTGACGCGTTGGACCCGCGTTTGGACCACGGGAAGTAAACTTCCGGCAAATATTTGGCCCTTTAGATCATTTGCAGCGTAAACTAAGGGGATAAACTTCGGGAAAACAGCAGAGGGAGTAGCTTGACACGGAATTTGCGTGCAGTTTAACTAGAATGGCAACGGCATATTCCACACGCGCCCTCCCTGCCAATATCCCACCAAAAAAAGACCGTTTGCCGTACAACCTGTTAGCTGCTAGGCGGGTCTCGCGTAAACCCTTGGAGGAGTAAGGATGAAGAAAGTTCTGTTTTGTCTGATTTTGGGCGCTGTCGCCTCGATTGTCACCGTTGATGAAGCGTTTGCGATCAAGCCGTTTATGGACGTGTTTGTCGAAAATTACAACGTCAAAGAACCGAAGACCGATGCCGATAAATCGCTGGCTGCCGCGGTCGCCGAAGTGAAGTGCAACTTGTGCCACGAAGGCAAGTCGAAGAAGGACCGTAACGCTTACGGTGTGGCTCTCGACAAGCTGCTCGACAAGGCCGAAATCGTCGCCTTGTTGAAAGAAGACAAAGACAAAGGCAAAGAAGTGATCCTCGCCGCCATCGTCAAGGTCGAAGGCGAAAAATCGCCGTCGGGCGAAACCTTTGGCGAACTGATCAAAGCGGGCAAGCTGCCGGTTGCGGCCGAGTAAGCTTTTGCCGTAGACAATCAGAACTCAGCGTGTGAAATACGAAAGACCGTGGATAACCCCACGGTCTTTTTTTGTGGTGACCTCGGCGAACAGCTTTCTCATCACAGCCCGTTTTGAAGTTGCGTTATTTCGAACCAACTGGACACGAGTAGTCTGCCGCACCTTAGTTTTCGGTTAGAAATCCGGGCGCCCGAAAATTGAGCTGCGGTAGACTACTAGTGTTGTGTCAAACCGCTATTTTCGGCTTCCACGAAATCAGCCGCACGGCGTTAGCCGCGGTTTCTGTCACCAATTGTCTTTCGCAAATGAGTTCCCATCAGAAACCAGTGCTAACGCACTACGGCTAATAAAACATGGCGCCTGAAAATTGTCGCGTGCCAGAGCACTAGCCCGCAGCGCCAGCGAGGGAATCCGCTTGGCGACACCAACATGGATTGAAGTAGCGACCGCATTCCCTCGCTTGCGCTTTTTGAAGTTGCGCCATTTTCCTGGTTGGCCGCGATAGCTCCGCTATCCGCGGCGGCGCAGCCGTAAGAGGCCTTGGTTCCCCGTAAGCAGTTCAGGGGCTTTTCGCCATTTCCAACGGTATAGTGACCACCGAAGTTCGTCCGACCACGGCTCGATGCCTCTTACCGACTACGTCGGCCCCGATAGCGGAGCTATCCGGGCCAACCGGATGCGGTTTGGCAAAATTGCGCCACCTCAAAACTTGCGCTTCGGGCGACGAAGAGAAATGTCTGCCCCGCCAGCGCAACGATCATTTGGTCATCGCAACGGCGATATCAACCTTCGCCGTGAACGACTCGCTTGGCGCCAAGATGCGCAGACCGGCCTCTTTGCCCTGGGCCGCCAACTGAAACGCATCGGGGATCATCGTGTAAGGCTCAATGCAAAACGCCTGGCGGTGTCCGGGGTTGTAGAGAACCACGCCGATGAACTCCTCGGAGAAACTCTGCGTAATCTTCACGCCGCTCTCCGGATCTTCGATCGAAGTCAAACAAGTCCCGCCGGCCCACTGCATATCGCCAAACGCGTTATCAAACGACGTGGCGGAAAATGGCGCGTTCAACGGCTCGGTCGGCAGTTTGCCGCCGGTCGCCATCTTGTCAGAGAACTCCCATTGGCAACTGTATGGCACATGTATCTGACATGCGTCGGCCGAGCTTCCTCCTAGTGGAACGCGAAAGTAAGGATGCGTCCCCAGTCCGCATGGCAACGGAGCGTCGCCGCAATTAGTCGCTTCGTACGTCGCCGAAAGCGTCGCGCCATGCAGCGCGTACGTGGCCTTGATTCGAAAGTCGGCCGGCCACATTTCTAGGATGCTCGGATCGTCAATCGAAGCGGTGAACTCTCCGGTCACGCTGTTTTCGGTTTGAGCGACGATGCGCCACGGACGCGTATGCGCAAATCCATGAATCGCGTTGCCGCCGCCATCCCCTTCCGGCACGTGATATTCTTTCCCTTCCCAAGCGAGGACGCCGCCTTTCAAGCGACCGGGAAAAGGAAAGAGCAGGGGAATGCCGCTGCTCGATGCGCGACGCGTTCCGGTCTCAAATCCTTCTTCCGCCCAAAGAATTTCCAGCGACTTCTCGCCGTCTGGTACGGAAAAGCGAAAGCAGTTGAAACCAAGACCGACGGCGATCTCGGCCGATGCGCCTGATTCAACGTCGCGGATGGCGGCTATTTCTATTGACATGTTTTTTCTCATAGAAAGTGGCGGCGTTTTTCTTATTGAAACGGAGCGGAACTCCGCTGCCTAGAGCATCGCCTACAAGCGACTCACCAACATCGCCGCCGTCATCAGCACGATCACGCCAAACAGGGTCGCCAACGCCTGATTCACTTGGCGTGAGGTACGCTGAAAAAAAGCAGCTGCGGCAAGCACATGCATCAACCAGAGAGCCGAGAGCATCGCGACCACAAACAAGCCGGTCGCGACCATATCGCTGCCCATCAAGCTCCGTTGCTCGCCGGCCGGCAATGCCAACAGAAACGCTGTACCGATCGGCAATTGCAACAGCGTCGCAATCAGAGCCGCCAAGGACGATCGAGCGACGATCGGGTCGGCGATGCTGGCTTCCAACCGCCAAAGGGCCAAACGTGCCGTCAGCATGCCGGTCACAGCCGTCGACGCCAGCAAAAAATGAACGCTGAGCCAGATTACCTGGGGAGTCGCCATTAAACGGCGAAATTCGCTTGAATCGATCGTCGGCCCTGCGGCCCCGTCTTCGCGCGCCAGCATCTGGATCACGCTGAACAGCGGCGGAAAATGATAGAGCAGATTGGTCCCGGCCAGCAGCAGCAAGATTCGCGAAACAATCCGCTCCCAGCGCGTCGCGACTGGGCGAAGCGATCTCCACAGCAGAAAGCCGCCGACGCAGGCCCCATAAAAAGCGAGTTCCCACCACCCGAAGAAGATCTTCGTCTCCCAAAACCGCAGCAGCGCCGAGAAGAATTCCCGATCCCCGCTTGCCCAGATTAACAGCCCATTTACGGCTCCCAGCAGCATCGCCAACGCAAACGCGGCGAGCGACCACCAAGTAACGGTGCGAGCCAGGCAAAACAGCGGCTCGTCCCGCTGCTTGCCGCCGCGGCAATCGACCCAAATTGACGCCAAAGGACCCGCCGCGGCGAAATTCATGCCGGCCAAATGGGCCGCCAGAAAGAGAATGCGTAGGAATATCAAGGTGTTAGTAAGTATTGAAGGCGATGGGAGTTGCGAATTATTTCCAGATTATAGCGAGCCTTCCCCGACAAAGGTTCCTCCCACTTACGACAAAAGGCGCCCGATTGACGATCTTTCTTGCTGTACGGTATTATTTCGGGCTTCGCGGGCGATTAGCTCAGTTGGTTAGAGCGCTTCGTTTACACCGAAGATGTCGGGGGTTCGAGTCCCTCATCGCCCACTCGCTTTTTTCTCGGGCAAAACTTGCCTTTCGCCGCTAGGCCTCCAAGCATGAAATCGTCAAATGCACGATTCAATGCACGAAACGGAGGCGATTCATGCCACGGCAGCCCAAACCCTTCTACCGCAAGCAGACCAAAAGCTGGTACTGCAGCATCGCTGGCCGGCAAATTCCGCTAGGCAAAAACCGCGACGCCGCCCATGCCAAATTCCACGAATTAATGGCCGATCGCGAGCAGGTCAAGGACGAACTCACCACCCTCTATGAGCTCTCCCAGGCCTATCTCGACTGGTGCGAAGCGAACCGCAAACCGGCGACCTACCAACTGCACAAACGCTACCTGAAATCGTTCATCGACAGCGTCGGCCGGCGAATGCGGCCTTCTCAACTGCGGGTGCACCACGTTTCCAAATGGCACGAAGGCCTGGCCGTCGGCACGACCACGCAAAATGACGCCGTCGGGATCGTACAGCGAATGTTGAACTGGGCGGTCGAGCAAGAATATCTCTACCGCAACCCAATCAAGCGGATGAAGAAGCCGAAACGGAAACGGAAACGACGCGACGTTTTCTATACCCCGGAGCAATGGAAGCTCATTCGAGAGAATGTTCCCGGGCCTTTGGGCGACCTGCTCGACTTCCTCTACCTAACCGGCTGCCGTCCCTTGGAAGCCAGAACGATTGAGGCCCGTCACCTTCACGACGATCTCGTCATCTTCCCGGCAGACGAATCGAAAGGGGAGCACGAACCGCGGGTGATTTACTTGGTTCCGGAGGCGAAAGCCATTCTCGCCCGACTGGCGAAAGACCGACCGACCGGCATCTTGTTCCGTAACACCCGTGGCCGTCCTTGGACGAAGAACGCCATCATTCTTCAACTGACCCGCGTCAGCAAAACGGTCGGCTTCCGCGTGATCGCGTATGGCGCCCGGCACTCATTCGCGACGGAGGCCCTGACCAAGGGCGGCGTCGACCCGATTTCCGTTGCCCATCTCATGGGGCACAAAGATCCGACGATGGTTAGCCGCGTCTATTCGCACATTGCGAGGAATCCGGAGTTCCTGCGGCAACAAGCGTTGAAGGCGATTGGAAAATGACGTTGAGGTAGTGGACTAAAGCGGAATCATAAGAAGAAAGTCGATTCGTTCCGCCGCTCTGCTATTGGATATCCACGCAGAATCCAGAGCATGGCGAAATTCGAACCTCAGGCCGTAGGTTAGTGTCTCCCAAGATCGGGTTTCGATGGGCATGAGAAAACAGTCCGATTAAATTTCTCTAATTAGGTCAGTATGGTGGTGCACAATGCCAATTGCTAGTTGGGCGTTACTTCGCCAAGTTGAAGCCATTCGAGTAGCCATGGGAACGGCAATCCAATTCGGAACAATTCTCAGGGACTTCGAACGGTCGATCTCGAGGAAGTTCGTGAGTGGATTCGGTCCCAGGGAATCACTTGCAACGAGGATGATCCCCCGTTTGTTCTGGCGATGCTTGACTTCAATCGCCTAAAGCAACCTTGGGGGGGCCGCATCACGTCACTGGGACAGCGATCAGCGCAATCGGCAGAAGACATCGGCAGGCAGCGATCGGGAGCCGACTTCAAGAATCAGTCAGATTTCGTGATTACTTCCGCGCTGCTACGGCTGCTGGGGGCACAAGAGCAATTTGAGCGAGACGTTCTTAAGGCCCTCTTATACTATCGACCGAGCGCCCGCTCGGGCAATTCAAACGACTACGACGAGATTGAGGTCGAAGAGTCAGTTGTAGCTGAACTAGGAACGAGAGACGGCGATAAGGTTATCTATAGTAAGCCTGCGATTTGGACTTGGATATCGAGGCAATCCGAAAACAATGTGGAGCGACACAAGATTTTCTCGAATGTCTTCGGCATAAGCTGTTTGCCGAGTAAGGAGGACAATGCTCTAAGCAAGAGACTGTACGAGATGCGCAATCAAGTCGCGCACGGGCGCGCAGGGGTACACATGACCCTAGGGGAGTACCAGGAGGCCGAGTTTCACGTATTCCGCTGCATCCTCCATATGCGTGACGAATGCATGGCGAAGGCGACGCTGCACAAAGAGATCGAGATGATGGCGTCGGACTATGACGATGTGGTTATCGATGGGCCTCCCCAAAGCTGGACCCCCTACTTCCATGGCACACGCTGCTTCCCGTTTCGCAAGTTCCCTTATGGTTTGATTTACGTGGAACTGCCTGACAATATCGTCGGCTTGGCGATCTGCCATTTTCGCCGTCGGCCTGGGTACTAGCGTGATCGCATGTAGTTTGAACGTTTATCGCCGTATCGCCGCAAAATCGTAAAATTGCATTTGCGATTCATCGCAAGGCGAAGGCCGCACCGGCAGTCGCTGGTACGGCCATTTGCGTCTAGTTCGGCTCAGGCGATTCGCCGTCGACTTCGCGGTTCTCCACGATCCAGCTGTGAGCCTGATCGGCCAGTTTGGCCAGCACCAACAAATCGTCCCGTCCGAAGCTGCGGGTATGTTTCCACTCGTCGCCGTCGAGATAGCTCCGATCGAACTGGGCGGAATGAAACGTTTTCCCGAGTTGCGACTGGTTGGCGAAAATCGACACGCTGACGCTTCCGATGTGGATGCGGTGGACGGGCGAATTGGTTTTGGATTTAGACATGATGGTCTCCTTTTCTGTTGCTAGTTGAGTATTTCAGCGGGCACTTGCCAGCCTTGCTGGTTCCTCGCCGCTCGCGACGCTCCGCGGTCATGCCCCACACGTTTGTGCGGGCCGGGCATTGATCGCATAGGTGCGGCCGTGCGGCAGCTTGGGCCAGGCTGGCGAGTCTTGCCTGCTTGAATTTCTCCTAGCACGAAATGGGACCGAGATCGAATCCAGAATTTCAACCCATCGCAAATGCGACGGATCGTAACAGCGGAATTTCGCAGCGTCGTAAATGCGGAAATACGACGGCACGATAAGGCGATCATGCAGCTCACGCTCGACCAGTGAAAACAGGCGGCGGGTTAGAAGAGATCGAGTTGCTTGTCTGGACCGGATTACGATTTGCTGCAAGATCGTATCGCAGCAGTTGCGGTGTTACGGTGATCCGGAACGTCGTCATTACGTCCCGCTATAGTTCGGTTCACTCACGAGGTAAATCTTCCGCCTGGAGATCAGCCTGGGCGGCGTGACGAACGCGCAAGATCGTGACCGCGTTTTCGTCAAAGGCGAAGACAATGCGGTGCGTGGGGCGTTTGCCGATTGTGAAGAGAAGCTGCCGGACGCCTTGGGGAAGCAGGGCGGCTTCCGGGGCGAGGGGACATCGCTCGGGATTTTGCCGCAGCGACTCGATCGCTTGATAGAGGCCTAGATACCAGCGATCCGCTTGCCGCCGAGAACGATGATCCCGCCACCACTGGTAGGCGGCTTGAATATCTTGCTGGGCAGGCTCGGTGATCTTCAAATCGATCATGAGGCGTCGGGAGCGATGCCGTGTTGTTGACGAAACTGGCGATCGAATTCGTGGAAATCTCCGACTTGGCCCGCCGCCATCGCCTCGATCCCTTCTTGGATCGCCGAACGTTCGCCGTCTTGCCAATCGAGTGCGTCGAGTCCTTGGCGAATGACGTCGATCTCGCTCATGCCGCTAGCTGCCCGCTGTTTTAGCCGCTGCGTCAGATCTTCCGGCAGGTCAATTTCCATGGTTTTCTCCTTTTCTGCGATCGTAGCATGAACGCTCCGGTTTGGTCAAAGCAACTCGGCGCGCTCCATTATAGTCGCAGCCGTTGGAGACGCGTATGCGGACAGTCGTAAATGCGATTTTACGTTGCGTCGTAAAAGCGGATCGTGCCTAACCAAAGGCCGGTGAAGCCGGGGATGTCCTGCCGGTCCGTTTGAGCACATCGTTCCAATCTTCTCCCTCGACATCTGGCTGCCGCACAACAAGAAGTTTGTTCGCGAGATCGATCTCCGACAGTTCCTGGGAGATCGTATCGACCAGTTGACGCCCGCCGGGATCGTTATCCATCGCCAGCACGATCTGACCCTCTTCGGGAAATTTCTCTGCAGCGGATTGCAATAGCTTTGCCTGAGCAGGGCTGATCTGCCCGGCGGTACTGACGAACCGAGTTCGCGTCACGCCGAATAACGCGGCATAGCTCAAGGCGTCGATCGCCGTTTCGCAAATCACTAGCTGTAGATCGTCCAGCTGGGGTCGAGAGCACCACAGTCCTTTCACGCCGCCAGGCGAATAGCCAGTGAAACCGTTGTTGTTCTTAATCTCAAACCCGCACAGACCATCGCAGCTAAAATGCGGAAAGAGGGCGTTGCCGCGATGATCGATACGAATTCGATCCGCAAAAATCGGATTGCCCATCACTGCCTGGGGAATTTTTCGTTGCTGCTCCAGATAAGCCTGTGAGCCGTTGACTGCTTGGGCTTTTAGCCAAACGTCCAGCACGCGAGCTACGTCATGTTCCACCGGCATCAGTTCGGAAAATGTTGGCTGCTTAGCCAGGGCGATCATCTCTTGGCGACCGATCCAGGGACGCAGTTCCTTACGAACTTCGCCAAGCGATAACCGATCACGTATTTGGACAAAGTCAATAATCGTGCCCCGATCACGAGCGTCATGCACATTGAAATAGATCCAATGGCGATTTGGCGAGCGAGCGACGATCAGCTTATCGCCGTTTGCGTGCCGCATCACGGCGCTGCTGCGGCTGCTCTGCTTGGGATCGAGCGTAAAGCCGCGTGAGCTGGCGTATTGGCAGAAATTGATCTGCGATTTGAAGTCTTCCAACTCGTCGGTTCGTTTCGCCTCAGTCATGCGGAATCGTAGCGCGGATGCGTTCTCTGAGGCAAGCAAAAATGCAGCGGGGGCGATAGGAAAAGAAAGTCGCAATTGCGGCGAGGCGACGAAGCGTATCGGCGGAAATGCGATTTTACGCTTCGTCGTCATGCTTTAGACCCGCTCGAACACGAGACATACGTCATGCAGTCTGGGAATAAAGCTCGACTGATACGTTTTTCGGGACGAAGTATTGCCATGCTGAAAGCGAATGATCTCGGTGCAAGCAGGCCAGAGACCGACTTGGATGGCCCGAGCCACGAGCAGGTGCGGCAACGGTTGGTAACGACCGCGATCGCTATAGCCGCCGATCAAGACGGCGATCTTGCCGCGAGGCCTGAGCACGCCCTGGCAGTTTCGCAGTACGAGCTCCATGCGATCCAGGAAATCGTCGAGTGATGGAGCATTGGAAAGGCAGCGAGGATCGTCGTTGTAGCGAATCATACGCCAGTAGGGCGGGTGCATCCAGACGAAGTCGACCGGTTCGCAGTCGGCGTAGCTGGCTCGATCGGCCGCGTCTTGTCCTTTGCGAACATCCATCGAGTGACACGGAATGCCGAGTTCTCGGCAAACGTCGCGACAGGTGCCGGAGCCCATCATCGGATCGAGAACGCTTTTGGGTTGGAAGTATCGCAACAGATCGCGAATGATGTGCCCGCCGCAGTTGCCTCGATAGCGACAATTGCCGTACGGTCCGCGTCCTTTGACGCTGTGGATGCTGGTTAGTTCGGGAACGGGACTGGCGTTTCGCGGAGCGACCGGTAGTTCGATGAATTTCGGTTTCGGCGTGAAGTTTTGCTCGCTGTTGTTGGGAGTGGGGACAGACTGTGGGGCCAGAGTTTGTGGATCGGTGGTTAGGATCATCGTTTTTCTCCTTTCGGTTGGTTGTGGGAAACGATGCCAGCCGATCGGATGATCGCTAAGGTCTGGGCGTCCAGGGTTTGCCGCCCGGCGGATCGCCGAAAAATTTCCCGCTCTTTGCGATGAGGAAAATTTTCGCGACCCTTGACGCCACAGACGGCGATCATCCAGGGTGCATTCTTGTTTCCTATTGCCCGGCCGAAGAGAGACGATGTATTCAATTCTCAAGCAATTGAGGTTCCACTCGAGCGTTCCGCAAGTCAAAGCAAGAAGCGTCGTTGCAAAGTGTGTCTCAAACTCGAGACTGACGAATTTGTCCGAAATTCGCGACTGGCGAAATCCATTGCGGGGGCGATAGGAAAGAAAATCGCCTGCGTGAATGCGGCAAGTCGTGCCAACGATAAAACGATTTTACGACGGCACGGAACTAGGTTCGTCAGCAAGATAGCGAAATACCGTTCGCTCGCTAACGCCAAGGGCTTGGGAGATCTCCGCGACCAGCAGGCCATTCTTGCGTAGTTCATGGGCACGGAGCGGTTTTGCTTTGGTCGTTCCGGGGCGGCGACCTTGGTAAACTCTATTCTTCTTGGCGAGCCGAATTCCGGCCGCTTGGCGTTCCCGACGGAACTCCAGCTCAATCTCCGCCAGACCGAACATTACGCTGGCGATCATCCGGCCGACCGGTCCAGAGAGATCAATCTGTTCGGTGACTGATACGATCCGTACGCCTGACTCGCACCACTCCGCCAGCAAATTGACTCCCTCTTTCAGTCGCCGGGACACGCGATCCAACTTCCAGACGACGATTGTTCGTATTTTTCCACTAGCGACTGCTTGCTGCAATCGTTCGAACGCTGGCCGATCAAGCTTTTTCCCTGTCTCGATATCTTCAAACCACCAAACGGAAGAGGGATCAAGACCGCGACTTTGAAGCCAACTTTCGATCTCCGCACGCTGACTGGCCGTCTTCTGCCGTCGCGTAGAGACGCGGCAGTAACAGGCGAGAGATGCAATTTCGAGCTGGGCATGCGTCAAAAAGGGTAGACGCATTTTGGCAGGTTGTCACGGTTTAATTTTCGATTGGAAGCCCAGGCAGCCAACAGACGATTTTTCTCGGAACCCTATTTGTCAGATTTTCGCCATCGGGAAGCGATATCGAGTCGCCGTCGACCGATTTTGCCCTAGAATTTTGTTTCCTATCGCCCCATCATTTTCATAACGATGTGGAAGAAGGAGGATCAATTCCATTCCTCCGACAAATCGCCGCTAATCTTCGTTGGAATCCTTCTTCATTCGGCATAGAAATAAGAATCTTTGCTTTAGTGTCGGACTCCTGTGTCACCTCTAGCGTTTTCGCGGTTTTCGACTCGGTTGCCGTTCGCTTCCCTTGCTTTTCATGGCGAATAGCGGAGAAGTTGAGCCGGATCGAGATACCGGTATAGCGGCCAATGCGGTCCTTCGTTTTCGAATAGTAGAGGTAACCCTCCTCGGCGGCGTCACGCAGATAACGAAATACCTGGCGTCGCGAACGCCTCAAATGTCTGGCGATGATCCCAATCGTGGTCTGGATCAAACCGCCATGTCCGGCCCAACCGGCAAGTAAGGAGAGGGCGAGACGGGTCATCGGCATCAGTCGCGGATTGCGAATAAAACATTGCTTGAGCGGTCGAATGAAGGTTCCCCGGTCAGACGGGCAGGCGAGTGATTTACGTTGCGGAGCGTTTCGTAATTCCTCGGTGGCCTGATAGGGCCGCTGCGCCAGAATGGCGGCGGTATGTGAGATATGCAGCATGATGTTTTCTCCTTTTCGTGCTGAAGAAAACCTCGCCAAAATTCAGGCCGCAAAAAACTGTTGCAAGAATCGAATTAGTGCTTGCATCGCATTTCGTTTTCGTGCGATGCTGAACCTGTTGAGAGCTCGCATCGCTTTAGTTGCAAAAGTTTCGAGAAGCCCGCTAATTTTTTTGGCGGGTTTTTCTATGGGTTCGTGATGAAATCTCCTTGTTAAAGGACTGTTGAACTAAAGAGCCGGAATCGACTCTTCCCGAAAAGCATGCCCGAACTTGTCCACAAACGCAAACCCGTCAAGCGACACCTGTTGCTTTTTTTGAGTTGTTGAAGGGGGAAAACGCGCGCTGCGGAAGCGATGGAGTCGTCATCCGCTCGGTTCAAGATTGTCGTTGGCCGTTTTGCCATGGATCTCGAAGGCGATCTCTCCGGGCTTTTGCGTCTCGACAGCCAAGCAAAGCAAGGTGAATGACGGCTTAGCGGAAGTTATCTTCCTTGGCGACCACATCGTTGTTGGCGGCTAGCCGCCCGGCGGCGCTGGCTCCATACGGACAGAGCGTATGCTCGGCAGCGTCAATTTCCGCTTGGGTAACGAAAATTTTTTCCATCGGTGACGGTCCTCTCGGTTGGCGTCCGGATGTTCGTAACCGCCAGACAGCAGTGCCGCGTATTTAGACCGGAGGCCCTCTTGTATTTCGCGACCATCCGGACCTGACGGACCGTTTGTCTGGAGGCTACGACACCTCATCGGGCGACTATTCGCCCGACAGGACTACCGTAGCGCAAGTATTCGCCATATCGCAAGCTGTTTCTTGATCCCCATGGGCGCCCCTGACATCGAATTCAGGCAAGCGATCACGACAACTTTTCTCTTGCGCCGCAGGATGCTCTCGAGGTAATGTTTGGCTAGGTCGAATGAAGCGGTGGTGAAATGAATGGAACCCAGGGTTGAATCAGATAAGGATGATAAGCGACAAACGGAGTTTCTGAGTCCGCAAGAACTGGTCGAACTGGTACGAAAAGTCGGCGAGAGTTGTAACGATTGGCTCTGCGGCACAAGAACAAGCGAGTCCCTTCAGCAGGAATTCAACCGCGTCCGAGACGTCGATTGGCGAATCCACGGCTTCGACGGAAAGCCGGAAGATTTTGACTGGAGTGATCTCACCGACGCCGAATGGGCGGAGGCCGACAAGCTGAGTGAGTTGCTGCGAAACGCAATGCGACTAGTCGCCGCAGCCAATGGAGCGGCCGAGGAAATAAAGAAACTTCCAATTCAGCAGGATTCCGCGGTACTACGAGCCCACTTCCTCGGAAAACGGACCTCTCAATATCGTTTTGATCCCTTGGAAATGCCCTAGATCTTTTGGGCGTCAACGTGGATCGAGTTCGGACCGTAGTTGCTGAAAACGCTGTCGATGATAGGCGGCTCGTTGTTCTAACGTTGGCGAACTGGGCAGAAACATTCTGCCTTGAATGGAGTTCCGGCTGTTGCGAATTTGCCAACCGCACTTCGTCTCCGGCGAGAATGCCCAACCGGGCCGTCCGGAGGACGAATCGCTGGATGCTCGGTCGACGACGACTTTCCCCTGAGCCTCAAGCTTCTGACTTGCGGATGGCCCCCATGATTCGTTCTGAATGAGATGGAGAACGGAGGTCTGATCCAAAACTCCCAACAGCTCCTCTCGGCGAAGGGTGTAGGAAGTGGAACGCGATAGTCGCCAGTCAAATTGCGGCTCTTGGACTGGCTTGAGTGTTTTCGAGTCGCGTTTGTTCAAGGCGAGTCGCAGATAATTGGAAGCGAGAGTTGTCGCCTCGAACGGCTCCAGATCGGCGTATTCCGGCAAAATAACGTACTCCAGGCAACGCTGACGATCGATCACCTCCAGGAATTCCAGAACCGGCATCCATTTCTGCCAACTGCGACGAAGATCTTGATAGAGGAGTTCGGCTTGAAACTCGTCGGAATGTCGGACAAAGAGGGCGGCGAAGTATTCCCGCACGCTCTTGTGGAGAAACCGACAATAACCTTCCTCTTCCTCCATCAGGCCCGTTACGACAAGCACATCGTCGAGCGCCGCGGAAGGCGTAGAGGCTTGCGACACGAGCGTCAGGGCTTTACGCGACATTTCTTCGAGATCAAACCGATGTATCGGCGCCTCGCCCCGTTCTCCCTGAATCACGAAACAGAACGCTTCAAAAAAACGTCGAAACGCCAGGGGATCAAGTCCGCACCGCAAGGGGAGACTGGGGCCATGCAGCTTGACGTTGAGCGTCTCCATCACGGCATAGAGAACCCCGTTGAAGAATTCGGCGACGCCGGCCGGAAGATTTTGACTCCGGCGGAAATGGACGATAAGAAGTTCCACCATGAGGGGCGACGTAATCAGCTTGCGGATCGAAAAACTGACGGCGTCGCTGACTAACGCCTTCACGAGCGTCTCGGCTTCGTCCGGCGAAGTATGAAGCCCGATTACCGAACTGAGATCGGCTTCTCCAAGGGGAACAAGATCAACCACTTGCAGCCAATTCGGGATTGCCGCCACGAGCGGCCGAGAGGCGACTACGATAGGGAGATTGGGGTACTGTTTCTTCAGTTGCCCTAATTCTTTCAGAACGCCTGAGCGGCGATCTGGCGTCAAATCATGGAGGCCGTCGAGCAGCAGGGCGATTTCTCCACGCTCGTAGATACTCTTCTCCAGCTCTTGATTTAGGCGGAGACCGACTAGTTGCAACTCGCTGGAAACGGCGCCCCAGAGCGATTCATCGTGAATCTGCGCAAGTTCCAGGAAGATAGGAATAACGGCCCTGCTTTCAACCGCTTGGACGGCCAAGTAGCGAAGTAACGTCGATTTACCTTGGCCTGCTGGCCCCTGAATGAGAACGGCGTCGGAAGGGAGATCGCGGAGCGATTTTATTTCGCTTTCTCCCAGGGAAGAGCTGATGACGGTCTTGTAGTAGAAAGTCGTTACATCGACCGGAGTCTTGGGATCGATACGCGTACGGACCATGCGTACATCGAGCAGACGCGGGGCGATTCTCTCCAGCTCGGTTTCGGAGATTACCGCGCCGAATCGGGGCGGCGAGGCCACGACCTCCCCCAAATCGCACTCCAGAGCGAGCGAAATCGCGAGAAGCATCCCCAGATTTCGCTTTTGGGCGCCATCCTTCAGGATTCGCCAAGTCTGGGCCTGACTAATGCCGGTGAGCCTCGCCAGACCGGTCGGCGAAATCCCCTTTTTTTTGCAGATGTCTTTCAGGTTCTCGAGTTTCACTTCGACGAAATCATCGTGATGGGGACCGAAGCGAAGCTCCAGCTCACGCTCAATCTCTGCAATGTCGTTGTGGTAGTGAACCGCCACTATTCCCCAAGCACTGAGTCTGCCGCCCTCGACCTCCCTCGTGGTGATCGATCCGAAAGGAGAAATCGCCAAGATTACGGCTCGTTGGCGGGCCGATGGGCTGGGACAAGAGGTCGCCATGCTCGATCCGTTCGATTGTTCCGGCGAAACCACACGCCGCTTTCGCCGAGCGTTTAATCCGCTCACAATTCTGCTCCATTCCGACCGGCGTACGCTCGTGCCGAACACCAAGCTGATCGCTGACGCTTTGATCGTGCCGGGCGAAACCAAAGATCCGCATTGGGACAATACGGCGAAACAGATTCTTGCTGCGCTCTGCCTCTTCGTCGCCAAACATGAAAGTTTTGCGGGCACGCGTGACCTCGTCACCGTTTGGAAATTGGCTTCCGAATTGGCGACGCCTGATCCGCAAGATCCGCGTCGCTATTGGTTGGAACGAGAAATGACCGAGAGCGACGCTGGCGAAGGCATGGTCCGCGTCGCCGCGATGAATTTTTATTCGCGGACCGGCGGCGAATTCTCGTCGGTTCTTTCCAATCTGAACAAGCACCTCGAATTTATTTCAATACCCTGCATCCAGGAGGTGCTTCGCGGCGACTCGATCGACCTCCGCGATTTAAAACGAAGCTCGCTCGCCCTCTATGTGAGCTTGCCGGCGATGCGGATGGCCGATCTCAGCGGCTGGCTTCGCCTGATTGTGCAGTTGGCGATCGCCGCCCATGAAGAAGAGCACAACCAACAGGGACACGCGACGATTTTTCTCTTGGAAGAATTTTTCTCATTAGGGGCGTTGCGCTGTTTGGAGGTCGCGATAGGGCAGGTAGCTGGCTTTGGCCTGCGTATGTATGTCGTTCTGCAGGATTTGAATCAGCTCCGGGCGAACTTCCCCAAAAATTTCGAAACGTTCATCGCCAACGCCGGCATGCTCCAAGTTTTTGGAGGCGCCGATCAGACGACGCTGGACTATTGCTCGAAGCTCCTGGGACAGTCGCTAGCGATCACCCGCTCGACGAACATGCCCACATTCGAACAAGCGGCCAAACATGCCGCCACCGGCGAATCTTGGTCGGTAGCGACGCATCCGCTGATGACTTCCGAGGAAATCGGACGTTACTTCGCTCGTGATGACAAAAAATTGCGGCAATTGGTGATCCGACCAGGTTACCGGCCGATGATCTTGCAGCGGGCCTACTACGACAAGCACGAACTGTTTCGCGGCAAGTTTGACGAAAGGTAAGCGATGATCCGCGTGTCGGCGCCCGGCCTTTCCCCATGGCCGCCGCTCCTGTTTGATCCCGATAAGCGTCGAGCAGTCGTCTCAGCCCGCGTCGTTCATTGGCGTAGCATCGGTTGGGGACAGTTCGCTACGGAATGCCTGATCTGGATCATCAACGGCGTTTCTGTCGTGATTGTCTGGTCGCACCTTGGGATCGAGGAAGTCGGATTGAGAATCGCTTTCTCCATCCTGGGCGGATTGACGATTGGCTCCTTCGCGTCGCAACTACTGCGAACCTTGGCGCCGGAAGCTTTAGCCCGGCAGTTTTTCGCCAGCCGACTCACGATCTGGTTCAGCGAAGAAGCGATCGCCTTCCGCAGTCGCTACTACGATCAACCAGTCGTCATTTGGCGCAGCTGGCAAGGGCAGCCGGTCAAAACCCAATTCCATATGCAGCCGGATGACGAAGCCAAGACGTTCGCCAGTCAGCTGGAAGACAGCAAGCGACTGACTCGCAACGATGTCGAGGAGGCGGTTTGCATCGAACTTGTCTTATCGATGCTCTGTCAGACCGCGACAAGCCCAATCGGCCAACAAGAGACCATCCTCCGTTCTCTTCCTATCGCCCCTGTCCAAGCGAAAGACGTGATCAAAATCATCATGGTGCTCACCGCCGCCGCGACACTAACTAGCCCCAAACCTCATCCGCTCGGCGACTGCATACGTCCAGGCGTCGATATCGACATGAATTGAGCGAACGCTCCTCCCCGAGAGAAATCCATGAAACTGCTGACCATCAAAGAACTGGCGAACGAACTTCGGATCAGTCTTAGCCTTAGGTTTACCCACATTTCGCAACTCGATATCCATCGATCATGCACTGCATTTTTTCCCAGCCTCGCCACAGGATCAGCCAGCCGGGCGGTTTATCGTTTCTACGGTTTTGGTGACCGCCGAGGCGTGCCAGTGCGTAGAAAAATTCGTACACGGACCAGTTTGCATCGTACTTCCCGTGTCGCCAGCGGCTGAGCACCTCGACATATTCCGGATCGATGACTTCGCTCGCCGGACGCGTTTTGGCGTCGGGGCTGCGACTTGCCGTGCGGAAATTTAGCAAGGTTAACGCCACCGCCGAGAGCATCGCGATCGCCGGTTGCAAGCGATGGACGTTGGTGAATTGCAATTTCTCAATCCCGCAACCGGTCTTCTGCGCCTTGTGAAATTCCTCGATAACCCACCGCCGTTCATACCACTGAGCCACGCGCCAAGCGTCGTCAAACGTACGCACAGGCTCGTTCGTCAGCAGCAGCCAACTGACTTGTTTTTCTTTTCGCGGCGGAGCGGCTTCCTCGACATACGTTACATAAATGGAGAGCCGATCATTACCGTGATGTCCATGTTTGCCGTGCGGCGCGCAGAGCAGAATCGGACCTCCTCGCAAGATAAACTCAGCCTGCTTCCGCGCCTTTCGGGCTTGCTTGCCGCGTTGCGATTGAACATCCATCGTGAAACGTCCCAGTTCCGGCAAACTCTTCGCATACCCCCGTAAAAGCCGCTTTTGACCGCTCGCTTCATGCCCCGGATAGACCTTGCGAGATTTACCGTTGCGAATCACAAAGCGTCGACCGCTGCGGTATTCATGCTCGAAAAACTCAAACGTGCTCGCCCCTTGATCGGCCACGTCAATCAAGCGCCAATCGTCCGGCAGATGCTGCGCGCCGCGAGGCCAAAGCAGGCTTTCTCGCGTCTCGCGATTGCGATGCTCAGGCAGCGTTTCGTTCTCAGGCACTTCGTCGCGGCAATGCAAGATCTGATCGAGCAGACCCAAGACTTCGCCCGACTCGGAATCAACGGCCAGCACGTTCTGACAGATGTAGCCGCGATGATTGCCGCGGCCGATCTGACCCAGGTCGTCCGTCAACGAATAGAGTGTCGAGTAATCCAACTCGGTGGCGTCATGCACGACCAGAACGGGGCCTTGATGCTCTTCGATGCGAGCGAGCGTGTATTCATGCATCGCCGCAATCAACGCGGAATGCTCGACCGCATCATTTTCGCAGAGTCGATAAAGCCCTTTCAGTTCCGCGCCTATCGCCAACTTCTCGGGCAACGTCCCGCCGGGATGCCGACAGAGGGAGTCAAATGCCGCAACCGCGCGGTTGGTGCGTCGCTTGTCGCCCAACTCCGCCTGCCCAAACATGGCTTGCCCCAAACTCTGATTCGCTTGTTGAGTGACGCTCATGATCGACTCCGTTCTTGGTGAAAAAGTAGGTTGCCTCCTCTTTCATCCATGCAATCGCCAATCAGAAATCCACCCTAAATTCCCCCATGAAGTCTCGATAAATCCAATGCAAAACGCCAAGCTATAAGCCACCGCCCAATTTAAAGACGCTAGCACGGGCGATCAGGAAATCGACAGATCTGGAATTCATGCGCGTGAGATGTGGGCGGACTTAAGGTCTTAGCCTTGCCTACAAGTTGATCGCCTGTGGCGAAATCCCGTGCTATGAAATTGCGTCTTGCAAGCGGGTTTCGGATGAGGATATGCGGGCCTATCTAGAACTACAGAAGAAGGATCGGGTGAAAATGCCGCGGTCGTCGAAGAGGCATTTCTAGAAGCAATGTCGAGGTCGGGCCGATGGGCAAGCCAGCATGATGATGATGCCGCCGTTGCGCGATTGAGAGAAGCGATTGCGCAAATGAAGCGGATGCCAATCGGAGATAGCTTACGATTTTAAGGCAAAACCGATCAATCCTTTGCCACTAACACGATATTGAAACCCCGCAGGAACACTAAACAACTTCCGGCTGGAAGCCGGCAGGTTTAAAGAGTGTTCGTGAGATTCGGACTGAAGTCCTCAACTCACGAAGGAGTAATTTGAAACTGGTCGCCGCCATCGCCGGGCTCGGTCCCGTCCTGTTGGCGGATATATTCCTGAATCACCTCGTCGGTCACGTTGCCGCTGGTCGCCACAAAGTACCCGCGTGCCCACAGATGCCGACCCCAATACTGTTTTTGCAAATGCCGAAACTCCATCAACAGCTTCCGCGAACTCTTCCCCTTGATGTACTGCATGATTTTGCTGGGCGCAAGGTTCGGCGGGCACGACAGCAACACGTGAACATGATCTCGCGACACCGCCCCTTCCAAGATCTCAATCTCGTTGGTGCGACAAACCTCGCGAACCAGTTCCCGCAATCGAACGCCGACTTCCCCTGCGAGAATAGGCTTTCGATATTTGGTCACCCAGACAAAGTGGTACTTGATGTCAAAACGACTATGCGAACTGGTGCGGTATCTTTCCATTCCTCGATTTTAGCCGGAAACGGAAGAACCTAAAGGTTTCGCCTGAAGGCGAGGGTTTTAGACCCATCGCTTGGAAAATAAACGCGCATACTCGATTAATCTTTTGAATTCCGTGCCTAAACGTCTTTTTTTTCTCGCATTCAAATCTTTACGCCGCTACAAATGTGAATGTCGCTTTCCCCTCTGTAGCAGCTCATCTCCTTGGAGGGACGCGTTCTGCCTGTCGAAGGGGCTTCGGACGGAGTTTTTCCGTGGCTGCACTCGCTCTTCAACGTGGATTTACGCTGCTCGAACTGCTGGTGGTGATGGCCATCATCGGGGTTCTGATCTCGCTAATTTTGCCGGCTGAACGACAGGCTCGTGAGGCGGCGCGGCGAATTCAATGCAGTGCGAACTTGACGCAACTCGTACTCGTGCTGCATGTCTACGATGAGACGCATGGTTCATTTCCACGTGGTAATCCACTGCGACACGGTGCCTTCGACTCATCGGCGACCATATATATGACTCGCCTTCTTCAGGAAGTAACGACAGATAACCTTATCTTTCTCAATAAACCGGTTCAGAGTGGAGCCCGGTTTGCAGACATCGTCGATAGTGCTTCGCATACGGCGGTCTTAAGCGAAACGAAAAAAGGGCCTGGCGGATCATCCTCTTCTGCCAGCACAGGGTTTGGCAATCGCAACGGATACCGTGTCGCGACTTGGCTAACCAGCAACTTTGCCGATACGCCCGAGAATTTACTAGCGCCACCTGCTGAGTGTGAGATATCCGGAAATACCGTCTGGAATTATCGTGGACTTCAATACTATCGCGGTAGCATGACTGCCACGTTTTATACGCACACGCTCACGCCTAACTCCGGTCGACGAGATTGCATGGATGGATCGAAAGGCACCCGCGGACATGCTGCGCCTCGTAGTTATCATCCCGGCGGCGTTAGTGTTGCATTCGCCGCCGGATCGGTTTCGTTTGCATCGGACACGATCGACATGACGATCTGGCGAGCATTGGAGACCATTGCGAGTGGAGAGGATGTTGTCACACGATAGTAGCGGATTGTGAGAACTCTTACGAGGGAATTGAGGAGTGTTGTAACATCACGACTATTGCTTTTATCTCGGAGAAAACTCGCTAATAAAAGATGTTGACGCGAAGCGATGCCATGATAAATTGTGACCACACGCTCGTCGTCATTGGGCGTAGCTGTCTCTTCTCTTTCCGCGCAATACTAATTGGCGAGCGTCGTTGCTGGCAACCGCTCAGCGGGCTTTTAACAAATGAACTCTTCGACGTACCTGCTGGATTCTGTAGCAACGCGTTTTCGCATTGCAGGACTAATAATTGCTACTTGCTTCGGCATCGTATTGACGAGCGTCGGTTGCAGTCGTGAGACTGAAGCAATCGCAGCTGCTGGGCACCAAGCGACCGAATCTGCTCCCAGTAGCGCATGGGATGCCGGGATTGTTTTTCCTGGCGAAGTGACGACCATCACTTTTCCGCTTGAGGTGGCAGAAATCGCAGACGCCTCTGGTGTCGATAGCATTGCAACCTCCTGCGAATGTGCTGTAGCTACTGCGTGCGACTACATCAACGCAAGAGGTGAGCGGAGGGTTGCTGTTCAGATTAAGTTCGATGAGCCTGCTCAGGATCACGCTGTTTCGCGCGGGATAATGCTCCGTGTTGGACTAGAGATACGACTCAAGTCAGGCCAGGTTCTTGATCGAGATATTTCCGTATTGATCTCAGGTGCAAAACGCAAAGCGCAAGGATTTGGAGCAATGAATGCTCTTCGATATACTTCCGAGAACTTCGATGTTGTTGTCGAAAATGATAATAGGAAGCGATCGTCAAGTGATATTCTTGGCTTGAAGTCGCCGTGGTCGGTGGATAACGTGCAGCAGAGCGCCGAAGAGCAGCAGATTGACGTGAATGCTTCTCATCCCAAGGGGACGAAGTATTGTTACTAGGAGTGCGACGTGGAGTTGACCAGCTACGATACTGACACCACAATTTCGTCGTATAAAATTGCGGTTTTGTCAGAGCTTATAACGGAGAATTATTTATTTATGTTTTATCGCTCCGCGGCAACCTGCTTTGTATTGCGTATCTGGGCACATCGCCGAGGCGTTTCCCCTTGGCTTGCGGTCTGTGCGCTGATCGCGGTCCCGTTGTCGGTTTCCGATGTTTTCGCAATTGAACTGTCCGAGAGGTTCTATGTGCCGGTTAACGGCCATGTTGTTTGTTCGCGGTCTGCGATAACGCGCAGGATCGAGGGCCTTCAATTAGATTCCATCGAGGATGTGGTTGAGTTTTACGAACGCCACAAGTCTTTTGGGTTTCGAGATGCCAAGCCGTCATGGGATTTTGTCAGCGAATTCGGGTTGAATTTGCAGGAAGCGCCTCCCGTCTCCCTAGAGGGGCTTCCTGGCGGCAAATCGCATGTAACAGATCGCCCTGACTGGATCCAATCCGATGTTTATTTTGATGGCAAGAGCTATTCGATTTCTGAACAATTTGGGGGCAAGGAAAGCGGGCGAGGTATTAGGCAGGTCCGGACTAGCAAAGGCGTGGCTTCCGTGAGCCAGCAAGGAAAGGTTGATCAAATTACGCACTCAAGCGGACCGTTTGCTATGGAGCGTCACTTGGGAACCGCTGAGCTTTTCTCGCGATCTAGCGTGTGGTTTTCTGGTGACGCAGTTGAAAGAAGGATTGGCCAATTCACCCTGTATTCAATCAACAGAGGGGCTGCGACGCAGCATTTTCTGGCCGACCATGATAGCGATTCGATCTTCGCCAGTGTTACCACGAGAACTGCCACGGGGGAGCCGCGAATAGTTAGGTTTCACTTCGGCCATCACGACGTGCGTGCCCCCGTGCCACATACCAGCCCCGCAATTACCGTCGAGTTAAGAAAGGGATCGGCACCAAATCAATGGTCCTGTTCGCCCTATTTTATTAAGCGAGCGGATTTAGATGCACCTATTGCCGCGACAGCTTTTGCTGTGCCGGCTAGTGCCGGCGATACGTATGTGGAAGTCAATCCAACGAACTCTACAGCACAAGTTGAAAAAATTCGTCGGGAATATAAAGACGTGATGAAAGAGCTCCCGGATGGCATCATTTTGCACCCCCAAGAAAACGCAGTTCTGGAAGGAAGGTGGGGATGGAGGGTAACGCTCTTAGTCGTCAACGCGATCGTATTGGCTGGGCTCGTCTATTATTGGCTGAAGTACAAGCGGTCTTAGCTTCGGACTAATGATGCGTCAGGGAGAGGAAAGGGCATGCCTGACTTTCGCGGATCAATAGCTCTGGCTCGGGACGATATGCGTCTTCCGGGGGCTGTGCGACAATAGTGGATATGAAATTTTACGGCTTCACTTTTTCCAATCACGGCATGTATCCTCATTGCCAATGTCTTTAAGATTCTCTTGGAGGTAAGTATGAAAAAAAGACCAACTTTTCGCTCTGCACTCAGGGCACCCCTCTTTTTCTCCTCGTTGTGGATCATGGCACATTTGGCATCTGCCTTGCATGCGACTGGCCAAGAGGAAATGTATCCAGGAAATAAATGTTTTCCAGCGTATTCCACCCCCCTTGATCTGGTGTACGGGGACCTCGAACTCGCGTGCTATCACGATGAAGAAGGCGACTGGGGCGAAGAGGGGGAGTGTATTAAGATTAATCCAGAAACTACTAAGGTAACGTGTTCAGCTTTTCAATGGGACAGCGTGGAACCAGGGGGGTGCAAGGAGGGAGTCTACCCGGGCGGCGTAGAAAAGTGCGAGCAGTCGACTCAGGTTCCGCCCGTTTTGATTCTTACGGAATTCACGACATATCAGTACGCCTTTCAATGCGAGGAAAATGAGATGACCCTCGAATGCTCTTGTGTTTACCTGGGCCCGACTGGAGGAAGCGCTACATTCGACAGTTTAGACTGTAACAGCCTTTAGCCGTCCGTCAATTTTTTCCGTCGCAAGCTCTCTAAAGCTTAATCCCGAATCGAGGGCGTGGGAATCGCAACGCGGTGACACCGTAAAGCAGCCACTGTTTTTTTTGGATTTCGGCGGATGCGGACGGTTCTGGACTACGAAATGTATCCTGTCGCCGGCTGGGTAGATTGCTGGCTGAGATTAGATTTGATCACTAGCTCGAAGCGGCTTGGCCTGTTATGACGCGCCCGACCGCTACCGATGGGCGTCTACTTTCGCGGTTTGAAATTTGGCTTTGGGGAAGCAAGGAGCTACAGAGGGTGGGGATTGGGTCCGTTTCTTAATGCAATTGTCATTGCAAGTGAGAAGCACTATTCTTCTACAATATACGAATCTGTAGGAACAGGAAGGACTTTAGTGCTTAGCCTTGCACTCACGTGTGTATGCCTTTTATCCTCTGCGTAGGTCATGTTGCATCTGGCATCTGTATTGCATGCGACTGGAACCGAATCGCACTTTTCACGTGTAGCGTGTTTTGATGTGTTTGCCAGGTATGCTGAACTCAAATGGGTGATTATTAAGACCAACTGCCACATAGATGAATATGGCGACATTGGCGAAGAGGGCGGTCTATTAAGCTAAGCCCATAAAGATCTAGCTTAAGGAGTCCTTCGCTTCTCTCTGATGTTGTTTTGCAGCCAGACTGCAAGCAGGGGGGGCATGCCGAATTTATAGTTACAGAGCGTCAGTTTCGGCGAATTTAGTCCCTATAGTTGGTGTGCTATATGAACATCTGACGGAGCGCCAGGAGGATGAGACTTCACCTGATTACGTGTGTAAATATTTGGGCCTGGAAGGCGTTAGCAGTCAAGGCCCGCTTGAGAATTGAGAAGACGAGCAAGGGTGGCGAAGTTATTCAAAGAGCAGGGTCCATTTCGACAATCTGTTGGTGCGGATCCACTAGCTCGTCAGAGGAATACGTTCGGACAAGGTGAGGACGTCAGGGGCTGGTTTACGTCTCGATCGAATCGCGAGAATAGTCCTTTTCAAGTGTCTTTCAGCAAATCCGCAACGACAGGGCAATTGCCCACACGAAGGCCTGGTTGCGACGAACCAGTTTGGTGTTTTGGGGCTTGCGACTAATGCGGCGAGTCTATTGAGATAGGCTAATGGATCTAGCAGTTGACACTTCGTTAGCTGAGACAAGCATGTTTTATTTCATCAGGTTAAATTGTCCTGCTTTATGAGTAAACCAATCCAGATATTGTTATGGACATGCGTTTCATGTGTCATCGCTTCATCCACCGTCCTAGTAGTGGGGCTCGGATCGCCTGTTGCAGGAGAGCATTTTGGGCAGACCAACGTCATGAAGCGATTTCTTCTTTCGGAGTGTCTAGAGAAAGCTCGTCGCGGAGAACGTTTAAGCTTTCATTTTGATATCCCCAGCGGCAATGGAACGCCCAATGAGTTGGTAGTAGCGTCAAAGAGTTGTGGATGTATATCTATATTTCAGGCAGGATCTACGCTATCTGTTGGGGACCGTTTAGTTGCCGCTGGTACGGAGTCGCTTGGTATTGATCTTTCGATTCCATATCCTAGCACGATCGGTCGAGTTTCGAGAAGTGCTTTCTTGACCGAGCCGGATGGCTCCAACGAGGTTCGGATTGGCGGTGTCCTTGAGGTCCTTGATGACTTAGAGCCGACGCCGTCTTGTTTGTCAGTTGGCAGCTTGGATCCTGAGAGCCACGGCGAGGGCGTGCCCTTAGTCATGGCTCTAAAGGGCTATTATCGGGTTCCGTCGCTTGATTCTTGGGATTGTGTTGACTATCAAATTCGGGTTGAGGGTTGCCCTGAGTGGATCTTGCCAGAAGTTACTTTGGATGATCCCGTGCTTGTTGACGATAAGGGCTTGGTGCTGCGGGAGGGGGAACTGTCATTTGTAATAAAGAGGACTGGCGCATCGGATTTGAGTGATTTAGAAAGAATATATGTCTCGCTTTTGGTGATGGTTGACGGCGGGGCAGTTGCGAAACGTAGGGTGTGTTTAGTGCTTTGAGCTTTTTTTCAGGACTTGAACGGCTTGGTGGGGAGGAAGCTGATGAAATGGCATTATACCGTACGACTGGCGTTTCTTTTTGCTGTAGGCGCGGTAGCCATCGGGGCATTTTTCTGGGGTGTCTGGTCAATGTCATTCCAGAGTAAATCGGTAATTGCTCATGGTTTTGTGGAAACCAAGTTTATCGATAAATTTGAACATGAACGCACGTTTCTGGTGTATGTTCCGCCCGGGCATCAATCGGTAGAACGTTTGCCGCTTCTTTTGTTTCTCAATGGTCGTGGCGAAAACGGGTTCGACGGCTATTGGACGATTGAGAACAACTTCGGCCTTCAAATTTGGGAAAACAAACAGTCTTTTCCCTTCGTCTGTGCCATTCCTCAGTGCGCCGAGAACAAAAACTTTAACGGCGAACAGCTAGAAGTCGCTCTCGATTTCGCCGACTATGTTGCAAAAGAGTATGGTACAGATCCAGATCGCTTCTATATCACTGGCGTGTCCCAGGGAGGCGATGGCGTCTGGCATGCGATCAGCAAGTATCCTGAACGCTTCGCTGCCGCTGTACCGCTTTGTGGCAAACCCCGCGTTGATGCTGAGAAGCTCGCTGGCTCAGGTTTGCCCATCTGGAATCTCTACAATCAGGGCGATAGTGCAAGTCTTGTCAAAATGAATGAAGAGACGCGACAACAGTTGCTCGAAGCTGGTGCGAGTCCAAACTTTACCCAATACAAGCAAGGCGGCCACGACTGCTGGAACCTTGGATTTCGTTCAGTCGGAATGTGGAATTGGTTGACCAAACAGAGTCGAACCCCAGACCGTGCGAAAAATGGGCTGTTCCAGTTGTTATCGCCGCAACAGGCGTTGGATGCATGGACGGCTAGTCCAGATTCTGCTTGGATAGCATCGGAAGACGGCTCTCTTGTTGCTTCGTCTGCGGTAGGTGATGCCGATCACTTTGCGATGTTAGTGAGCGATCTTGCCTACGGCCCATTCGATTTCCATGTCGATGCGATCTTTGGCGAAACTGCATCTCTGTGTCGCATCGTCCTGGTCGAAAGCGATGGCGATTCCGTTTCTCCTTCCGGATTGGAAATTGTGTTGCCTCTTTCTGAGGCAGGCATCGGCGGAGTGCGTCGGCTGAATGGCGAATGGATTGCAGCATTAAATCCCGAAGCTCAGCGACAACTTCAAGCCGACCATGCCAATGATATTCGTATTGCTGGCCAAGGGAAGCATCTCGAATTGCGAATCAATGGGTGGCTGGCAATGGAAATGCCGCTTCTGGATTCAGAGAATGGCCAGGCAAGAGAATTGCGGCCGGCGATCGTATCCGACGAAGGAGTCAGCTGGAAAAACCTGCGAGTGCGATCTGTACAGGAGCGGGGTTAGTCAAATGCACATGACTGGTGTCATGATCATCGCTTCTCTATTTGTCGCCACCGGCGAAGCGAGTGTCGCGTCTGCTGCGGCCCCGGTGAGCGTGAAGCAAATCTTGGACGCTTGGGATCAGCGAGCGGACGCCTATGCGGCAGGTGACATTGAATGGGAGATCGCTGATGAGAAATTTGGTCGCTTTGAGACGACCTGGGTTCCTGTCGATTCTCAAGCCAATGTGGAGATAGGAGGGCAGCTCGTTTTCTCGGGACCGAATTTTCAGTACATCAGCCGGAGCTTCGAGTATCCCGAGTTCGGTTATAGCTTGGTCAAGGGAACAAACGAACGAGAGTTTTATCGCTCAGCTCTCCTTTCCAAATTTCCGGACCCGGCTGCGGAGCAGCGAGAGTTGCTTTCTTATACGCTGACGATGACTCAGACAGTCCTAACGCATGCTTGGCATGGTGGCAACAAAGAATACCCTCGGGCTGTCATCCTGCCGACTAGTTCGCTGCACGAAATTGCCTCTCTGGCTAGAGCGACTGCTTACAATTCGGATTCTGCCGAGAATTTTTCGGGCGTTCCGTCCCCGGTCTTGCATCAGCTTTTAACGCTGCCACTGTTGCTGGCGTTTCGCCCCTCTTTATTTGACGCGAGACTGACTTCGACAATGGAAGATATGATGATCGAAGTCAAACAAGCTACAGTTGGTCAAGAGAATGTAGTGATGCGTTTGCCGGCTGATTCGACGGACGAAAACTCGCTCACTTGGAAGTTTTTTCTGGATGCAGGTCAAGATTACTCGATCCGCCGCGCGATCGGTTACCGTGAAGAGCGGGCAGTCGTGCAGTTGGATGTTTTGTATGATCAGCCGATAGACGGAGTTTGGGCACCGAAACAGTGGACTGTACTAACTCTCGGCGCTGGACCAGCGGTCGTAACGCAAATTGTGACCGCTATACGGACTGAATGCGATCTTCAAAAGCAACCTAATGCTGAAATCGCATTTAAGGAGGCAATTCCACCGCTAGCCTGGGTTGAGGATCTGGTTGCAGGGCGTCGATTTCTGGCTCTAGAAGATGGCCCGTTTGAGATTGACCCGACGCAGAACGTCACGCTGACTTATCCGCAAGTGCTGGCGATCTCGCGTGGGGAAGAAATTGTTCCCCGTACGGTGAGTTGGAAAAACATGCTGCGTCGGCAACTGATCGCACTGACGCGCTGGCCAGGTCTCGCCTTGCCTTTGGGGGTGATTGGCGTCGGCATGTTCCTGGTGATCCGCTTTTCTGCTCGCAAGCCGAAGGAGCCGAAAAGCGATGAATAGCGCTTCCGCTTCCAGTTCCGTTCGCCAGTCGAGAAGAAGGCTTGCCGGCGAGTTAGCATTTGTCATCGCATTTTGGGTGGCCGCCAACTTGATCGCATTTCGGATTATCGATTTATACGAGCGAAACGCTGACTGCACTCAATATGGCCTCCCCTTTGAAGTCGCGATGAAGTTCGAGGATCGAAAGGCTCCCCTCGTCGATCTTAAATATGGAGATCGCAAGTTCGCAAGATACGAGTTGCTTGCGCCGCTCAAGCAAGAGTTCGGGCGACGTTATCCCTTGATTCTCTATTTGCACGGGCTGGGAGAACGGGGAGACGACAATGTACGGCAATTGCGATCGTTACCGGCGCTGCTGGCCAGCGACGCTTATCGGGAGCGATATCCCTGTTATCTGGTGGCGCCGCAATGCTCGATGGCGGCTGGTTGGTGGTTTGTACGAAACCGTCAGCCGGGAGCAACCTTTCCCGATGAATTGGATGCGGTTTGCGAAATTCTTAACCACGTCATTAAAACGTGTGCAGTCGATGTCGATCGCATTTATGTCATTGGGTTTTCCATGGGCGGATATGGCGCCTGGGAGTTGGCCTGTCGATGTCCTGACAGGTTCGCCGCGGTGATTCCCGTGGCTGGTGGAGGAAGTATCGATCGAGCTGAATTGCTAAGGGAAACGACAATTTGGGCGATCCATGGCGCCGCGGACGATGTCGTTTCTCCAGCGGGCTCGCGCGACATGATCGCCGCAATCCGAGCTGCGGGCGGAACGCCCCATTATTCCGAACTTGCAGGCGTCGGGCATGGAGTTTGGGAGCCTGTTTTTCGCGACTCCCATGAACTGCTCGATTGGCTGTTTCAGCAAAAGCGTCGTAGCGTGCTTGGAGATACCTCCGCTAGTTGAAGCGGGCAAGCGAAGTGTGTTGGAGTTGTAAGTCGGTAGGGCAATGGAAATTCACCGCTCACCAAATGGAACGAAGGTTTAGGCACACTATACGTTGTAGAGGAGAAACGATCATGCAAGCAGATCCCAAATGGTATTTATTGGGGGCGATATTGCTCGTGTTCATGGCGATCACCGTCCCGCGAATGTTTCATTTTCGCGATTTCTCGGACCAGGAAGGCTACGAAATATGCCTGGCGATCCAGACCCAATGCAAAGAGCTGAAGGCGCGCAAGGCGAGCGATGCGGATTGGGAGGCTTTCCAGCAGGAAGCACTGCCCAAGCTAGATGCGATCGCGGATGATATCGAGAATTATTCGACTAGCAAAAGAGGCCTAAAGTCGCCAGCTAGTACGAATATTTACCAGATTGCCAGATACAACCTTCCTAAGCAAATTCAAAGCAAGTCGGATGGCGTTCTGCAAAAAAACATCAAAGGCAAGGATGCATCGCGCCAACCAGACATGGACCGGAGCATTGCCGAAATCCTGCGCGTCATCAATATGCCCAAGGAACCGCAAGTACAAAGGAACAAACCGCAACTGGCCCAAAAGAACCAGAACTCGTGGGACCCGATCGTGGTAGGAATCGTTTGCGTTGACATGCTGGCGATGGCTGGTGGACTGGGCTATTGGTTCTGGCCGAAACGATAATCAATCCGGCGAGCGAACTTGAATTTGTCGTCCACCTATCCGAGTCAGAAGTTGTCGCTTACGCCAAGCGAAGATCCGAATGGCGACATCGGTGTCGCCCATCCACCGCAAGTGGGAACCCGCCGGCTAGAGTTGGATTTTTTACGTGGAGTGGCGCTGCTGGTAGTGTTGGTGGACCATATCGAAGCTCGGGGAGGCGTTAAGCTCATCAGCGCCTGGACTCCGATTTCGTTGGGCTTTTCCGATGGGGCGGAAGCGTTTGTCTTTTTGTCTGGCGTGGTGTTTGGGCTCGTTGGTTTTCGGCGGCTTGAGCGGAATGGATTCCTATTCGTCCAGAAAAGCGCACTCTGGCGAGCACTGCTGATCTATGTCACCTTTCTGTTCGCGACATGGGCCGTGCTGCTTGTCGCCATGCTCTTCGGTGCATCTTCTGCGTCACTGACAAGATTGATCGACCTGGGCGACGGCGTGCTTTTGCCTTGGCTCTGGTCGTTTACTCTCTGCTTCCAGCCCTATTGTTTGGAGATTCTCGCGTTCTACGTCGTTTTAATGCCGTTCGCAACCGTATTGCTCTGGCTTTATGACCGCTATTGGCAACTGGCTTGTCTCCTCTCCCTGGGCGCCTATATGGCGGCTCGAAATTTCAACTGGGTAGAATTGCCCCGTTTTCCTTGGGGAGATAGGGAATGGTATTTCAATCCATTCGCGTGGCAGTTTGTGTTCTTTCTGGGGCTGGTCGCTTCACGAATCGACTTTAAGACTGCCGGGTCGCGGCTCGCTCGATTCTTAGCGATTATTTTTGCCATCGCCGTACTGGCTTGGGGACTTCGCGTTCAGTGGTCGACAAGTCCACTGCCGGAGTTGGAATTTCTTGGTGAAGGAATTCAGGAGTGGCTAGGCGATTGGCGCGAGAAGACGCGACCGCACCCGCTTCGGATTGTTCACTTCCTCTGTCTGGCTTATCTGCTGGCGATCTTGTTGCCGGGCCCTACTGCAAAATTTTGGAAAAGCGTTTGGGCGGCGCCAATCGTCAAGGCTGGTCAGCATTCGCTGCAAGTCTACGCCTTGGGCGTTGTCGCGATGTACCTTTGCTTTCCCTTGCTAGACGCGTTTCGCGGCAACTCTGAACTAGTGCTGTTCGTCGCGATGGACTGCTGTCTCGTTTCGATTGGTTTTGCGTACTTCGTCGCTTGGATCAAATCGCCCCGAAGAATCATGCCTCAATCCACAATATAAGTTGGCGATCGCTTTTCAACGCTTTCACGTTCTCAATAGTCGCCCAGGAATCGGTGATGAAACAGCTCAAACAACTCTTGATGGCGCATTGGGTCACGATTGTCATCGTGCTGATGTTGGGCGTTCATTGTCTTTTGTTAGGACGGATTGCCGTCGTCAACGCTCCGGTCTATGACGAGATTGCGCACTTGCCCTCGGGATTAAGCCATTGGCGATTCGGCAATTTTTCGCTCTATCGGGTTAATCCGCCTTTGATGCGCATGATTGCGTCGCTTCCTCTGCTAATTAGTGCCCCCGCAGAAGATTGGAACGGGTATTCGGAAGGGGCATATGCGCGCCCCGAATTCGCGGTCGGCAGAAGGTTCCTCGATAAAAACGGCGAACGATCTTTCTGGCATTTCACGATTGCTCGCTGGGCTCAAATTAGCGTCTCAGCACTGGGCGGTTGGATTTGTTATTGTTGGGCGAAGGCACTGTTCGGGACTTCGTCCGGCTTGCTTGCACTTGCGCTATGGTGCTTTGATCCCAATCTACTTGCTTGGGGAGCGACAATCACCCCTGACGCTGGCGCAGCAACTTTTGGAGTCGCCGCAGGCTATGCTTTCTGGCGTTGGCTGAAATCGCCGACCTGGGCTAACGTCGCCATTGCTGGACTTGCGCTAGGTTTGGCCGAGCTTACGAAATCGACCTGGATTCTGCTCTTCGCACTTTGGCCATTGATTGGGCTAATTTGGAGATTCAGCAATCGGAACCTGGAAATTCCCAAGCCGAAGTTGATCCAATTGGGGGCGATTCTGATCGGCGGACTTTATTTGCTCAACATGGGATATGGTTTTGAAAAGAGCTTTCAGCGCTTGGGAGATTTCGAGTTTATCTCACAAACGTTAGGCGGTCCCGAAGCGAACGAGACGCCAGGCAACCGCTTTCGAGGAACCTTATTGGCGGAGATTCCGGTTCCTGTCCCTGCCAATTTTTTAAGCGGCATGGATGTGCAGAAATACGACTTCGAGAGAGGGAAATCATCATACCTGCGTGGCGAAACGAAAAAGGGGGGCTGGTGGTATTACTACCTCTACGCGATGGCGGTGAAGACGCCGCTGGGAACCATCGCACTGTTTGGGCTCGCCATCGCGTTAGCCGTTTCACGAGCAGACTTTCGAATGAGTTTCAGCGATGCCGTCGTACTCTTGCTGCCGGCTGTCACCGTCTTGATATTGGTGAGTTCACAGACCGGCTTCAATCGTTATTTGCGATACGTCCTACCGGCGTACCCATTTCTCTTCATATTCGCCTCGTCAGCGGCAAAGGCGTTCGAGTTGCGGCTGAAGTCGATCGCCATTCCGGTTGCCGCCTGTGCGATCGTCGCAGTCATCGGCAGCCTCTCCGTCTTTCCGCATTCGATGTCTTATTTCAATTTGGCGGCAGGCGGCCCTACTGGCGGCCCGCGGCATCTGTTGGACGCGAATATTGACTGGGGGCAAGATCTGTTGGAGCTCAAGAAATTCTTAGATCGGCATCCAGAGGCGCGGCCAATCCACCTTGCCTATTTTGGTTACGCCACGCCTGGGCATGCAGGAATTGAGTTTGAGGAAGTTCCGCAGTACCTTGAATCCGAGATTGGACTGGATGTTCCCAAACTCGAACCAGGCTGGTACGCCGTCAGCGTCAATCATCTTTATGGCTACCAGCACTACGAGAACGACAAGCCCGCTTACACGTATTTTCAGAGGTTTGAGCTGTTCGCGAAGGCGGGGTACTCGATTTATATTTACAAAATTGATCCAGAGCAGGCGGTGGTACCATAGCAGCTTGGAACTGTGATTTTTCAAATTGTCCAGTTGGCCCGACGATAAAAAAGTGCACGAATTAATGCACGAAACGACGAGTAAATCCTGCATTCTGTGGAAATCCTAGAACCAGAAATAGCAAACACTCCTGAGAAATAAGTGGTTTTCACAATTCCCGGCTCCATTGACATCGTAGAGATGTGTTGTGGGGCTAGAAAATTTGTTCGAGAAGGGAGTGTGAAATCGCCCGTCTGTTGCTCCTAAGAGACGGCGGAAGGCGAGCTATGCAAATGTGTTGACGGTTCCAAATTCATACATGGTTGATTCATACATCAACGAGAGAATTACGATCCCTCCCTGGCTACCGCCTTGGCGATGATTTGGTCTGGCGAAACAACCGGATCGATCTTGAGTTGATCAGGCGCCAGGACTTGCACGAGTTCTTTGAGCTGTTCGCGGTTCATGAGTTCGTTGCCCGCGCCGGCGCTTACCAACTGCATCGCGTCCCCTCGAGCAGTAAAGAAGGCTCCCAGCGACATCGAATACCGATAGGTGGCAAGCAAAATTTGCACGAGAAATAACAGTAAAATAACCACACCAACGCGTACCGAGAGGACCGGAATCCAACTTTGCAGGTTCACCCCGGCGGCGTGCTCCAATTCCCGAATTGCCAGTACCTGAGCAATCTCCTGTTGCAACTCCTCTTTCTTTTGCTGGCGTTGCGTCGCTACTTGGCCTAAGGCATCGACTTGGCGCTGCAGTTCAGCTATTGCGTCTTCCTCGCTTTGAAAGGCTTTTGCCAGAACCTCAAGGTCCTCGTAGGCACTTGCAAATAGGGCCTGATCTGCAAGCATCGGCGAGCCAACCGACTTCGATAATTTTTCCACGTTCTCCGTGAGAGTCGGTACATTTATTCCACCAGCCTCGATCGTCGTCCGCAATGCGAGAAGTGATTGCATTGACAACGCCTCGATCCGCTTGGGCTGACTGCCGGTATACGAGTAATTTCGGAGGTCAAGTGAATACTTTTCCGGCGGGGTCTGGATTGCAACAAGCAATTGCTTCGTGTCCACAAACCGTTGAGACACGGTATCACCCGGGCGCTGTTCCGCGAGTTTTCCGGCAGAACTAAGGTTGAACAAAAAATTCTTCAATTCATTGAAAGGCGCCAAACCGGCTCGTACTTGCGATTGGGTGACCAGGCGTTGTTCGATGTCAGTCTCCTGTTCGGAAATCTCGCGTAAATCACGGCGAAGTTCTTCAAGACGATTGTCGATTTCGCCTGATGAAGCGTCCGAAAAGTTTGTCGGGTATAAGAATGCCAGCATGCCTATGAAAACCAAAACAATAGCCACGCACAATAGAATGTTCGCCGTAAAATTCTGCCGTTTACCGCGAGAGAAAAATTTATCGGCGATCCGTTGCAAGTGGGGTTCACTGCTGAGCCAAACTTCCTGAAATGACTCAGCGCTAGGGTTTCGACGCGCGAACAAGCCTTCGAGCCAAATCGCCACCGCGACAAGCCAACCATTTCCCTCCCCTGTCGCGGGGTCCTGACCTGATCGCGTTTGCTTTGCCATTTCGAGTCCTTACGGTTGCGCCGTCATTAGCGGCTCGATCTCGTCGGCGCGATTTTGCGCTTCCGTCGCGGAATTGTTACCGTTTAGTTTATCTCGCGCCACAACGACAAGCTTAATTTTTCTACGGTTTAACCGGTCAATATCGATACGAACCTGCAGATCAACTGAGCCTGTGCTTTGGCCCGAATTTGGCAGCGGCACGTCGGAACGAAAATCGACAGCGTTGTCATTTATTGTGCGAATCATCTGACTAAAAGGAGACGTCTGGTCCGGGAATATTTCGTTCAGTGCATTTGCCAGCAGTAGCGCAATAGCCCCAGCCGTTTTCGGCGCCTCTAACTCAATCTCGATCGGCGCGGTCTCTTTGGCGCCGCTCTGACCCTGTAGCGCCAACTCGGCGACCTGAACAGTGCGTAACCGGGTCTCTGAACTCATGGTCTGCGTCATGCGTTTCCGGTAGACCACGCGGCAACGGCGTCCAAACAAACCGTAACGCTCGATACAACGTTCCCAAACAACCTTTTTCTCAGGAATCTGAATTTCGTACGACTCGACGACCTCGCGCATATACGGATCGCCTATGGATGGCGGCGCTTCGCCATACTTGGAGAGCACGTTGGGTTGAGACGTAAGAATCAAAGTAACCAACAGTAAGTGCGCCATTTCATTCTCCCTAAGTTTGAGTCGCAAGCTATCGGACTAAATATGCAGCGAGTCTTCTGTGTATTGAGCTTGTTCGAAATGTAATAAATCGATTTTGACAATTCAATGACTCAGATTTCTGTTGAAATACGATTTCTATAATGGGGGAGTTTGTTGGAAAACACGCAGTCGATCAATGCGTATTTGCGGAGTGGCAATTGGCGTGTGCAATGTCCAGCGTAGGTTGGAAGTACTGCGCAGGTTTGTTGCGATATTCGCATTGTAAGCCAGTTGTCTTGGCACCGAGCTCGTCCATGGTTTTGCGAATGTCGATCAGAGGGTTGGAAATTGAGGTTGAGTGTTACTTATCGCAATCTTAATAATCAAGTCATTGAGGTTATTTCCAGACGTGGTAGTTTCGAGTCTTGATGTTGGAAGGATTATTTCCTGTCGAAATTTTACATTCCATTGGATAGCCGATGAAAACGCCTTTGCAATCTCTGCGCGACGACCGTGCGGTAATGGAAGATCTTCATGAATTGTTTAACAACAAACGTCGAAAAATCGACGCCATGGAGAGCGTCCAGGATCTAACCCAGATCGGCCATCGAGCAATTGTTGAATTCCTGGAAGAACCAATCGGGCCGACCGAATCGCACGATCCAGAGAGCGCCTACTTTTCAGAGGCAATTGTAATGGCCACAGGCCGTCCATCGCTTTTGATCCAAGATGGTCGCATTCAACTTGCATCGCTGCAATTACCAAGCCTGAGGCAGCGTCTTCAAGACAATTTGGCGACCATTGAAGCCCCCATTCCATCGGTCGGCCGGATCGAGTTATTGCATCATCCGGACTATGAATGGATCGGAACCGGATGGTTGCTCGCAGACAACGTTCTGGTCACAAACCGACATGTCGCCGAAGTCTTCAGCGAACAGCAGGGAATGTCGTACCAATTCCGCCGAATATTCGGTGCGACGATTGAAGCGCGGGTCGATTTCCTGGAGGAGCACCGCCGCGCAGATTATATTGAAATTGAAATTCAGTCGATCTTATTCGTATCGCCTGCAGGCGCCGCCCATCCAGATATCGCGTTTTTGAAAGTCAAGCAGAATAACGACTTACCTAGCCCCTTGGAGTTGGCTGTGGATGACGCCGAAGAGCAATCCGATGTAGGAATCATCGGCTATCCGGCTTGGGATGGTCGTCGAAATCCGGGCCCGGCGATGGCGCGTATTTTCCAGGACATTTACAATGTCAAACGCTATGCGCCAGGGCGAATCGCAGATGTTCGTGACGGCGTGTTCACGCATGACTGTTCGACGCTTGGAGGCAATAGTGGTTCGCCAGTTCTCAATCAAGCAACCGGCAAAGTCGTGGGACTTCACTTCGCTGGTCGTTTCATGTCCGAGAATTTTGCGATTCCGATGACTGTGATCAAGCAGCAACTCTTACGGATCACTGGATCGTCGTCCGTAGTCGTCGGCGGCGATGACGCGCCATTGCCATTGGAATCATTGGAAAACCGGGAAGGATATAGCGAGTCATTTCTGGGAAGAGGCCGCTATCGCGTACCGTTTCCAAGTCTCACCGGCGACTTGATCGACGATGCTGCCCCAGTCAAAGGGCGGGAACGTTCCCGCGGCGTCAGTAAGTTCGTGCTCGACTATACGCATTTTTCGGTGGTGATGAACAAGAAACGGCGTCTGCCGTTTTTCACTGCAGTCAACATAGACGGCAGTCAGGAGGTCCTACTACGTCGACGAAATACGCAATGGAAGCTTGATCCCCGGATTGATCGTGACCACCAGTATGGCAATGAGTTGTATGTGCGCAATAAACTGGACAGAGGGCATATGGTCCGCCGACTTGATCCGGTCTGGGGTTCGGACGATGAAGCCGAGCAAGCCGATACCGACACGTTCCACTACACGAATTGCGCACCTCAACATCAAGATTTAAATCAAAGGACATGGCTCGATCTGGAAGATTACCTCTTGCAAAATACTACCCAGGATGACCAGAAGCTGACCGTCTTCACTGGGCCAGTCTTTACGGAAAACGACACGTCCTTCCGTGGGACTACACTGCCACATGACTTTTGGAAGGTCGCCGTAATGGTGTATCGAAATAAACTTCGAGCGACTGGTTACATGCTGAGTCAGAAGGAATTCATGGACGACCTCGAATTTGTCATTGGACGCTTCAGGACATATCAAACGCCAATTCGGGTCATCGAGCAGGCAACCGGCATCAGTTTCAATGGTTTACGCGAATTTGATCCGCTCGAATCCGTCGAATCGTTCGCATTCCCCACCATTAATGGTCCCGCCGATCTCGTCTTGTAGTGCATAGTCACGAGCCACATTACCCTGGTGCAGTTGCGTTTGGATCGGCCTTTTTCAAGACGGATGGCTCATGCGAGTTCTATGTCTCCATGGCGTCGGCGGGCATGCCTCTGGCGGAGTTTGGCAAGAGGACTGGAAGAATGCGATGCGTCGTGCTTGCCGTGGCCTCGACTTCCAATTTAGCTTCAATTTTCTTGAATACGATCATATTTTTGAACGTTATCCGATCAGCTACACGGATACGCTGCGGGCGATTTCGATGCTGGCCGCCAGCGGCGCTACCCAGCTATGGCAAAAGAGCACTTCCGCCGAAGGGTTATTCGACGGCCTGAATCAAAAAGCCCGTTTGACCGCAGGAATGGTAGTTCAGTGGGTTGCAAACAACGCATTGCGAGAAGAGCTCCGGGAAGCCGTTCATAAGGAAATCAACCGGTGGCGGCCAGATGTCATCTTGGGGCATAGTCTTGGATCACTCGTAGGTTACGATGTTCTGACGCACCCGATCGATCGCCCAAAATTTCGGAATGCTGCATTCGTTTCGTTTGGCTCCCAAATCGGCAATCCGTTCGTTGTAGGCAACTTCATGGCTGGGCGAATCGAACCGATCACGGATGTGAAATGGTATCACCTCTACAATCGCTGGGATGATGTATTTACCCATCGAATACGTCTATTCGATTCTTCCTTTGTCGAGATCGATACGCCGTTTGGCCAATGGCTTTCGTGGGGAGACCACAATCCTGCGGAATATCTTGCGCACCCGCAAACTGTGGAACGTGTATGGCCTATGCTCTTGGATCGTGACCAAGCAGAATTCATTACATTAGTGGCGGAAGAAAAACAGACGCGACGGGAACCCACAACGAGAGCACTTTTGGTTGGGATCAACGAATACCCCAATCCTCGGCATTGCTTGCAAGGTCCCATCAACGATGTATTTCTCATGAGCAGCGTTCTGCAGGAGAACGGGTTTTCACCGGATCACATTCGGCTACTCGTGAACGATCGCGCCACGGCGGCTGGTATTCGCGAACGTCTGGAGTGGCTGTTTCATGATGTTCAGGACGGCGATCGCCTTGTGTTTCATTTCAGTGGGCATGGTACCGCCTTGCCTGGTTACAATGCTCAGACTGTAGTCGACCGGATCTATGAATGCCTTGTTCCGTACGACTTTAACGGATCGATATCTTCGGCCGTTACGGACGAGCAAATCTACGAAATGTACGTCAATCTTCCCTATGCCGTCCAAGTAACGATGATTTTGGACTGTTGCCATGCCGGTGGCCAGGCACGCGCGGGTGCCCCGATTCGTGGGATCGATCCGCCGGAAGATATCCGCCATCGTGCGATGCGATGGGATACTGAACGACAGTTGTGGATGCGGCGAGAACTGAAGCCGCTAATGGGCGACCTAACGCTCGATTCCAATCGAATGGAATCGTTTGCGGGAGAAGATGGAGCGACGCTTCGCATGGGGCGTGCTCTTCCAGTACGTCGACTTCCGACACGCAGTTCCGCCAACGTCGCAATGATCGTGGCCACAAAGGTCCCTATATGCCTGTCATTTTACAGGACTGCAGGATGGATGAGCAAGCGTACGAATACTTTCATGGCGGAGTGGCCTACGGAGCATTTTCTTTTGCTATTGGCTATTGCTTACGCCGGTCACGGCTGCGTAACGACAAGCGTCTCCGACTCAGTACGATGGCGTTAATCGACGAAGTAAGTAAGGTCATTCGCGAAGACTTGAATCTTCCCCAAAACGCGACGGTGGTCGGACCAACGGCCATTATCGCACGTCCCTCGCCAATTTTGCAATATTAAAGGTGACGCCTTAAAGCGGTTGTATCTGCCAATTGATTCGCGTAGTCGCTTAGCCAAGCCATGCTCGTGGAAGGTCGTAACGCGTTGCCGCTGCGATCGCAGCTCGGGCCTGCATGGGCCGGACCTATGCTTCGTGATGCGGTATCAAAGCGCGTTCAAATTTTCGAATGAGCGACATTGAACGAACGGCCAGAGATAATTTCGCTTCAGCCGTCAACTTGCATCGGTCACAGTTAGCATATCTCGACGATAAGTGCTAACTCCAAGTCTCTTCGGTGTTAAGCCAGATAAATTTTCTTGTCCTCTTGGTTCGTTTGAGAATGGCCGTTCAGAGGTGACGAGATGACATTTGCGTTTTTTCGACTTGATACAGAATGGGTACAGTAAAGCTGGACCAGCGAGATTAACGGAAGGTTCGAAGGCGGCGAAACTGCAAGATAAGTGTAAAAAAAAGATGGGCGAAAAGGGATTCGAACCCACGGTCGAGGAGTCACTTCCTGCCACAAACAAAAAGAGCCAGATGCGAATGGCACGAGCTTAACTCTAAGCCGCTGTTGCGTAACGATTTCGAGGCGTTTGCATTAGTTTATACGCTTTCGGCCGCCGTTTAAGTTCTCGTGGTTCATTCCGGTCAGGGCGAGCGCCGACTTCCAGTTGGCGGATCGTTTGCAAGAGGTTTTCCCACTGGGACTCTTGTTGCTTCGTGTTCCAGCGGAGTGCGGCGGCGAACTCTTCGATCGCTTGCATCGCTCCGGTAAAGCTGAGCCGCCACGGAGGCAGGCGAAATTTCAACGCCGTCGCCAGCATCGCGGCCCGCACCAGATTGTAGCCGATCATGTGGCAGTGAAGTTCCTTCACAACCATCGCCGGACTTTTGCAGCGGAGGTGGTCCATTTGCATTTGCGTTTTCAAGCTCCGGATATGCAACTCCGCTTGCCAGCGGCGACGATACAAATCGGCCAAGTCTTCCGCTCGATAAACGTCAGCCTGTAGCAGCGTCGTCGCCAACGTGATTTGACGCGTCCGAAATCCGCGCTGCGTGACTTGATATCGCAAGTGACGTACGAGAATCGACGACGGGTAGCTTTCATATTCCCGCTGCGTCATCCACGTCGGCCGCTGCGGCTTCGAATAGCTCACGACCTGATCGCAGTCCCCTTGGCGCAAGCCTCGGCGAAAGTCGATTTTGCGAAGATGGTGCGCGCGAGCCACGATATCGATCCCGCGCAGTTCCGATAAAGCGAGCAGCCAGAAGCTGGCGTAGTAACGATCGGCGAGCACGATTTCTCCCGAGTGAAACTGCGACAAGAGCGTTCGCAACAGTGACGTCTCGCCTGTCTCCTTGCCGGCGTAACGTCCCATCGCAAACATCGTCGCCGCGCCGGTCGCTAACGAAAAGAGATGCACGATCCGCGTCAAGGGGAAGCCGCAGCCAGGCTTCTGGCTTTTCATTTGCGGATAGGCGGTTTGATTCGCGCGGGTGTCAGCCATCGTGACGGTCGTGCCGTCGACGATGACCACTTCGCGTCCCTGGAACCGCCAATCGCCGACGCCAGCTTCATCGCACTTTCGCGCCGTCCAAGCGAGCAGTCGTTGAAACAATGCAATCGGCAAGCGGCGCCGCGCTTGGCAATAGGAAGTGGTGTCGCCGCTGCAGCGCGGCAGCCCCTGCGCCATTCGCCAGGCGTTGAGACGAGTGACGACTTGCTGACAACTATGATCGGCTGACAGCGTCTGCATGACGAACATCCACACGACGACCATCGGCGAATAGATGCGCTGCCGAAACGAGAAGCCGATCTCTTGACAGATCGCGGTGACAACGCCGTTGGGCAGCAGCAACTCGCTGACGAAGATCGAAACGTTACGGAACTTGCTTTGAACTTCCTGCGGCGAAGCGTTAAACTGATCAGACACGGCGGGGCCTCCTGAAACGGCGATTGTTACACCACCAATTCAGCGAAGCTCCGCCGTCTTTTCAAATCATCTCGCTAAGTTGCAGTGACGAGCACCTGCTGTCGCAAGATCTTGCGACAGCACCTTTCGACGGTTACCGCATCCTGGGGCGGAGGCTTTAAGCTCGTGCCATTCGAGCCAGATGCAACTTTGGCAAAAGTGTCCAGGGAAATATCCGTGCACGAATTAATGCACGAAACGCCACAGAAATCGTCCAAGTCATGGAAATCTTGGAGTCGAAAATCGCAAAAAGTCTCGAGAAACAAAGAGTTGCAGCAATTCCCGGCTCCATTCGGGACGCAGAGAATTTGCTGAACCGATGAAAGATGAGAATGAAAAAACTAGGCTATTTTTGGGCAGCCAATTGTCCATGTGAGGTGGCGCCCGGAATGGAGACATATTGGTGACATATTTTCAGGGCCCCATCTGATAGTGTGCACATTCGATTCTCAGTCTGACTCTGGAGAATTGTATTTACGCTTCGTGGTCCCTCTTGCTTCTCCGCTTCGCGGCGGCGATTCATGCCGCGGCAGCGGGAACGCTTCTACCACAAGCAATCCAAGAGTTGGTAGCCCAGCATCGGTGGCCGGAAAATCCCGCCAGACACAAGACGCGACTCGCCGCAAACTTGCTGCTCGACCGGCCTTCGTCAAAACTGAAGGTCACGAACCTCGAATTTGTGTTTCGGCTCCGTTCGCAGAATGCGATACAGGGCCGAGTTGAGCGTGGCGGGATCGTCGTCGAAGCCGCCGTGTGAGTTGCTCTGCGATCGCTCGCCTGGCTTGCCGTCGGCGCCGCTGATAACCACACTGCAGAGTTCATCGACCTTCTTAGAGAAGAGCACGTTCATCATAGGGTCGACATATTCGGTAGCATCTTCGGTCGGCTGCACAAACCGTTGCATCCCCAGTAGCGGCGTCTCACGTTTTCCTTCGAATGCGTTGCTTACCAGGTAGAGCAGCGATTTTCCGTAGGGCCCCACCGTGTCGTCCCGCTCGCCGGCGTCGCTGAGCAGGTAGAGCGTCGGTAACGGACAGTCTTTGTTTTCGATATGGGGAACGACTAACTTCTTGAATTCTTCGACGGTAATCGCCGGTGCGAACAGCTGTATCGACTTCAGTGGAACGCCTGACTTGGCCATTTCGTCAAGGGCATAAGCGGCGAATATGGCGCCTGCACTATGACCGATTACGTGGAGTTCGGGCGACGAATCTACCTTATCGCCGAGACTCTTGAGAAGGTCCGCCACCCGCTTGGAAAGGATCTGCATTCCCCCCTTCGCCTTGGGGTGTCTTGATGCGAGTTTCGCGTTTTCCTTCATTTCGTCCCACAACGCCGTTCCCGGAAGTGCGACGGTCATCTCGATCGAACGGTCTTTGGCTTCCAATAGTCCTTCGCGAAACCGCTTTATCCAGGCGGCAGGCCCTGTAGCCCGATCGTCGGCGTCGACGAATAAATCTTCAAAAGCATGCAGCAGGGTCTCCTGAAAGCCGGTCTCCCACATGATATTCAAGGGATAGATTTGATTGGCCAGCATCTTGTTCTTGTAGGATATGACGCGGCGAGCGCTATAGTCAGCGCTGTTCAGGCCTCCGTGCAGATAGAGGAGGATCCGAATCTTGTCCCAGTCTTTCGTCTGTTCGGGAATCTCTTTGGTGATGAGTCGATCGATATCTTCCGAAGTGGTCCAATAGCGTCCGGTCGAAGAGAGTTCGCCGTTGTTTCCAAGATTGATGACGTAAGGACGGATCGCCTCTAGCGGAATCGCCGCCGCCGCGCGGTGAAGCCCGGAGGAAACGTCGGCGCCCTGAGCTTGCTCCCACAGATTCAGGCGTACTGGAACGCCCAACTGAACCACCCAGACGTCGGTCGCGTGCAGCAAGTAGTCTTCGTACGGCAGCAGGGCGAAACCTTCGTGCCCCCAATCGGTACCCCACGAATTTTGAATAATGAATCCGTCGTGCGTGTAGCCGACGATGGCGACGGCGTGTCCGCCAGTAGCGCGGCCGCGACGATGAATCACCGGAAATCGGCGTTTCCGCAGATTGCCGTTTTCAACGTAGACGATGTCGTATTTCGGATCGTCAGAGCCAACCGGTTCCTGCCAGCCCTGGTGAACCATGAGCGTCATGTATAGGCAGCCGTTCTCGACGATCGCGGCATGCATGTCTCGCACCTCGCGATGGGAGACGCGATAATAGGAGCCGCCAGGGTTGGCCAGGCTTTTTTGGGCGATGTCTTTGGTGAAATGCTGAATGCCGGCAGCCTGGTATTGCCAGTCATGCTCTTCGCATACGCCATGTGCGATCCAACCTTTGACCGCGCCACGCGCCGATGAACCCTCATAGTCTTCGCCAGGCCATTCGTCGTAACGTCGGGCGATCTCATAAAGCATTCGCGGACTGACGAAACGTTTCAGGTTACGACGCTTGAGGTGAAAGTTAATCACGGCGGCGAGCGCAAATCCCGTGCAAGCTCCCTCGACGCCTTGATCGAGAATCATCGGGACGTCATTGCAACTTATCACTTGATCGGGCAGCGGTTGCAAATGGGGCTGGTAAATCCAGTCGCGGATATCGATCCGATCAGGCACCGCATCGAATTTGCGATTGATCAAATGCGACGTCGGTTCGTCTTCCGGAGGACGTCGTTCGTCGGCGGTGGAGCGAGTCGTCTTCGGCGATTTCTTGATCTCTTTTCGCTTGGCCATGGTGACGAATCTCCGTGGTAAAGTCGGGTGGCGGTCGCAAGTTTAAGACGCTATTTCGTCTTATAGTGAATTCGATAGGGCTGACATGTGCAAGGATAACGTATGAGAGAAATTGGTTTGTGTGTAAAGCAAACTGAGGCGCTGGAAGCGTAGTTGGTGTGGGAGTCGCGTTAGGGAGGTGTGAAGTTAAGGGATTCGAACGATGCTCGCACGAGAAGTTGTTGATTTCGGTTGGACTAGAAGGTCTGATGCTTTTATGTGCGCATAGGCGCTTAATAAGATCTCGTAGTTGGGCGCTCCGTCTCTGAATTGCGGACCCTCGTTCGTTGACGCCAGTTAGGATTGAAGAAGATGAAAAAAACTGAATTGTATGAGTTGCTTCGCAAGATTGCCGAGCTCGCCAATAAAGCAGAGCAGGGGGGCGGCCAGGATGATGACGATGATGGTTCCGTTTCGTTCGAGAGATTTCCGGTTTGCACGCCCAAATCGCTCCCCCCTCGTCTGCTTGAGAAATCGGCCGACGTCGCGGTGGAGGTGAATCCGATGAACGCTCCGCAGATGGGGCCGATGGCCGCGTTGGGGGCGAGCTTTGACTTGACTCCGGCGCGAATTGCGGTGCTGACCTCGAAGTTTTGGGGATCGCAGCCTCGGCAATTGTCGGTCAGTTTTATGGAGACGACCTCGACGCAGCTACGTCGCCGAATCTTGCAACATATGAACGCGTGGAACCAAACCAGCGGAATTAGTTTCGCTGAAACGAACGGTACCGGCGAAGTTCGCATCTCCCGCGGAGGCGGCGGATATTGGTCCTATTTGGGAACTGACGTGCTGCTGATACCTCAGAACCGTCAGACGATGAATCTACAAGGTTTCACGATGAACACACCGGAAAGCGAATACTTGCGCGTCGTTCGCCATGAAACGGGGCACACGCTCGGATGTCCGCACGAACATATGCGGAAAGATCTCGTGAAACGGATCGACAAGAACAAAGCCTACGCCTATTTCCTGCGAACCCAAGGTTGGAGCCAGGCCATGGTCGATCAGCAAGTCTTGACGCCGCTTGATGAGAAGTCGCTCATGCGAACTCCAGCTGATCAGACTTCGATCATGTGTTATCAGCTTCCTGGCGAGATTACCAAGGATGGGGAGCCGATTCTGGGGGGAGACGATATCAATTCAACCGACTATCGTTTCATGGGCGAGATCTATCCCAAGTCGGATAACGCGTTTGGCGGCAGCGGCGCTGGTTTCTCCGCTGTTGACGACGACGATTGGGATTTCGAGTTCAAGTAGTTCCCAGGTGCGCCTCGTATAGCCGGCCGAGCTAGTCGACTAATTGGAGACGACGTTCTGAAGAGTCGAAGAGGATTGGCGTCCTGCGAACGATAGATGCCGGGACGCCGAGGCGAGAATGCCGGCGGTTCTTGTTTGGCCGGCGTTTCTACTTTTCAGTGAACTGGTGCGTTTGCGAAAGCATCGGCCGCATCTACCGATGCTAGCGTTAAGTCGCGCGCCCGTGGGGAGACAGCGCGCCAACCATCCCAGCCGCTTGATCGGCACTCGACTGTTGCCGCGCGCACGACCAACAGCAAGCGTTGCAGTGCTGGCGTCTCCCATACAAATGGTGCTCCCCTCGCGTATATTTCTAAATATACCGCCAAGGAGGGTCCGATAGAGTTTTCTGAATATGCGGTTTCTTTCTTGCGGCGTCACGCAAATTGTTGACGCACTGCCGTTTCGTTAGATGGATCGCAACTTACCGCACAGGAAACAACGATGGATCGCCCCAACCTCAAATCTACAATCACTGTACTTACGATACTGATACTAGCGCTTCCGCCTACGCCCCAGGCAAGGCAGGCGAAGGGGGAGGATCTTCATCAGCTTATCCAATATCTCGGAGCGCCCCTGAAGGCGGTACATCGTTCTAAACCGCAGACGAATCAGGACAACTGCATCGAAGAGCTGGCCAACGAACTCGATTGGCTCGAGCATCATTTGGATAAATACGGGTCAGTCGTCGCCAAGCATCCCGATATTTGGGGAGAGAGCCGACTGATGCGGCACCGCGCCGAATACGAACAGATCATGGAGACCCAGCTGGGCGGGTTCGAGGTGCGCATGAACGCCGCCCTAAGACGCAGCGACCAGGCCTTTCTAGGAATGGCGTTCGCTCTGCAGGCCGCCGTCAATGGAGAGCAGAGTGCTCCGGGGCTTTTCGGCCGTGGTTCCACCACTGCAACGGGGAGCACCACCACCACCGTTCAAAATCTGATTTCTGATCCGAGTGTGGTTACCGGCACGGGAGAAGACGGAAAAGCAATGTCGGTGATTAGTCGAACCGCCCCATTTGGCGGCACTCAATTCGAGTTCGGTAACGATACGCTGGCCCTCGAGCCGACGCTGCAACTCGATCAGATGTCGCGTTATCTGAATCACCTGCACGAACTCCGCCGGATCAATGAAGGGGACGACATCGCCGACTCACCCGGCTACTCGCTCAATCTGGTCCGTATTCCGGTATCGATTCTTCCTGGCGGGCACACCCGCGAAGGCTATGGCGCCGAGATCACCGTGATCGCCGAACCTTACCTGGGAGAGGACCTGCTTCCCACGACGTTTCGAAGCCTCGTCACGAACGACTTGGTCGACCTACTTTCCCCCGCGCTGGCGTCGATCGTCAATGAGCCTTCGATCATCGCACGCTCAGAGAGCATTCTGAAAATGCGGCAAGAGGCGGCGAATACGAACGATCTTGAGAAGAGAGATCAGCTTTGGAAAAAAGCGAATATAGAAAGCCGGCAGTTGGGCGACGGCGTCGATCTGCAAGAGCAGATCCATATATATCTTCCCTCAAGCAGGTCACGTCGGGCTCGTCTCCCGTTGCCGCCGTCGCAGATCGCGCAAGTCTTCGGTAGCGGCAATCTGCTAAACGTCGCGATCGATATTCGCCGCCGACTGGGCGGCGTCTCGGCCGAAAACCGAATCATCCACGAGATGGACATTCGCGGCTATTTGACCGGCGAGGTCCAGGCGGCCTACGAAATGCTGTCCGCCGCGGAAAAAGCTGATCTGTGGCACCTGTTCGCCCCGGGGCTCGCGACGGCGATTCGGCAGCGCGACGTGCAGGGGATTTCGAAACGCCGCTGCAACTTTAACAATGCAATCGCCTCGACTGGCGGCGTGCTCAGCGAAGGCTCTCCGTACGGCGCCAAATGCGCTTGCGACATAGACTTTTTCAATCCTTGTTTGGACGTAACTACTGCGATGGCCTGGGCGGTCATTGTTGAATCGGCGCTGTTGGACGAAAAACTCGCCCAGGACATGCGTGAGATCGGCTCCGCCAAGGGCTGCATGGAATGTGCCGAGGCGGTTGGCCCGTTCTATGGACCGAATCCTCATGACCAGGCTCGTTACGCCTTCAATGAGTATGTCCGCTGCCGCTGGCCGATTCGCGTCTTCGCACTTGATCCGGCCAATCAAGAACAAAACATCACCGACGAGTTCTCTCGCCGCCGAGAATTGCAAGTCGCGATCGCCCTAGCGTTCGCCGGCGGTGAGATCGGCGTCCAAACGCTGATGAATTATACGCGACGTTTGGAGTCTGACATGGCGACGATTGATCTCAACCGAACGGTCGTCGGTTTCTCGCATGGAAACGACACCTTTGGCTGGCGTTTCAATCCTCGCTTTCAAACTCCGCCGTTCCGCGGGAACCTGGCGACATTTGGCGAAACGCTGTTTGGCGGCCCCTCGGAGGACGCCGATCTGCGGAAGCGGCAATTGGAGCCAGGCATGCGCGAATGTACGGCGATCGTTGTTATGCCGTCGTTCGTCCCTTTCATGACGTTCGATGTTCGCAGCAACTGGTATCACCTGACGCATCCCAAGCAAACCGACCCAAGCATGCATGAAACGATGAAGCTGAGTCGGTCGATCAAGTCGATGCAGCAGTTGGCGATGACCTGCGGCCAGTGCGCCCACCTCTACCGCGACGGAGAGGTGAGTCGGCTGCTGCGGCGTGTTGACCAGTTGGAACGCGAGCTTCCGCTGCAAACGATGAGAGCTCAGATCCCATATGAAAATACGACCGGCGGATTTGAGCTGTTCAGCTCCGGCATCACCGATTTGGCGCCCGAGCTGATCGGTTGGTACGGCGAGCCGGGCGTCAATCGTAACGGCCCAACCACTCTATTTTTGATGGGTGATGGGTTTAGCGTGCACGAAACGCAATTGACTGCCGGCGGTCGTCCGGTTCCCTTTAAACTGCTGAGCCGGCAAGTGATGCAGGCAACGATTCCTCCGGGCGTTCAATTTGTACGGTCGGAGCCGGGGAGTCAGACCAATTTTGAAGAGGCGGTCGACCTGCACGTGGCGACTCCGTATGGCGTCAGCAGCCATCTGCATGTGCCGGTGGCGGTCCCCAACGCTGCGTCAGTCAACCAAGCGTTGGCGTTCGCCGAACCGGTCGCGGTTTCGATGAAGGCGACGGCCAAGGAAGGGGACAATGACAAGTATACGGTTGATATTGAAGACTTCAGTCTTATTGAACCGGGCGTCATCACGCTCAACTCGCCAGCATTGCTACAATTGACCGACGAACCGCAGATTCGGTTTCAGCTTGATCACGACGGGGTCTTGGTTGGATCGACGCCCTCGAAAGTGAGTGGATTCGATCCTCGTTCCAACACATTCTATATCGAAGGAGCCGATCTGAAGAGTCTGGTTGGTAGCGACAATGCGCCAACGCCAAGTGGTATGCAGCAGCAGATCAACCCCTATATCAAGTATCTTGTCGAAGAAACGAACCTAGCCGATGACTCGACGATTTCGATCCGAGCGCGGGCGTTTGTGATCACGAATCCACTGCGAGCCGCGGTGGAAATTCAGAACCCGCTAACGATTCGTGTGAAAGTCGATCGTGAGGATACGAAGCCTGCCGCCGCGGCGATGGGGAACTAGCGCTGCCGCGCAACGATAAGACGTCTCTCTGGCGAAGCGGCCTCCTCCGGGAGGCCGCTTTCATTTGCGCTGGGGCCCGGATTCCTAGGGCCGAACAGCGCCGACACGCAACTTCTTTTTTCCGAGCGTTCGCCCCTGCTAAAGAAATGCTCGCAGCCGGCGTCATCTCCCCCAGAAATTCATTTGTTTTTCGTTGAACCTCCTCAGTCGGGGTATTACCATTGAACGCAAAACCCCTTTGTTGGGGTGATTTTATACGCGGCGGAGGTGGCCTCTTTGGCGGGGCTAGGTTCGCGTCGTCGACCACGCATTGATGGCAGCAACGATAGAGGTTTGTGGAATGACTCGGTTTGCGAATCGCGGAAACGCCGTGCTCCTGTGGGGCGTAATCGTACCGTTGGGCCTGATTGCTTCGATATCCATTGGATGGGCGCAAGAGTCGCCGCCGACCCAGCCGGCGGCATCGCCATTCGACGCCGAACCGATTGCCGATGATCCCTTTGCCGCACCGCAAAAAGAGCCGGGCGGCGCTCCACCGCCCCCAATCAATCCGAGGCCAGCTGGGCGGAAGCCCGCCGAGGAAGCTGTTCTGGCGAAGATTCCCGAACTGAAGGTCGTGGAGTTAAGGCGAGGAGTAAAAGAAAAACCCGCTGCCGGTGCTGCTGCCGAGAGAGCCAAACCGGAGGATAAGCCGGAGAAAACCCTCGTTGCGTTTCGACATGAGCGCGGTCCCTGGGAGAAGGGAGAGCAGATCTTGATTCCACTGAATGTGGCCGAGAGTGATCTGCCAGACGTCTTGAAGTCGATTAGGGTGACGACTCAAGAGGAGCCCCCGAAACTGCTGTTTCGCGACTATTCCGTCACCGTTGTTAGCGATGACTTGCGAAATCAGATCGAAGCCCAAGCTGCCGGCCTGTTTTCAGGATCGCAATTTCAGATCAATGGCTTTCGGAAGATGTTGGCGGGGAAGGAAGTCATAGTCTCGGTTCGTCCTGCTGTGACAAAATTTTCGCTAACCATTCGTTCTTCGGACGCTGAAGAGTTGAAAGTCGGCGAGGTAGGGGACGCGAAGTCGGAGGAGCCGAACGAGCAACTCCGTGGACGCGTGCTCGGCTTTTCGAGTGATCAGAAGCTAATGCAACTCTCGAAACCGGCTGGTGATAAGGCGCCGGGACAAGAGGTGCGAGAGGTTCCGGTCGATCGCATCGAAACGATCCGCGTACTCGGCGAACCGGCGGAAGTAATCACGCAAGTGCGCAACCTACAAACCCATTTGGAGATTGGCGCGACGACCCTGGTGCTCACCGCGCTGGAGGACTTCCGGTTTAAGCTGGCGATCCAGTATCAAACCTCGATCGACCCTCCCAGCCGCCTGAGGTTGGATGGGGAGGTTCGCCAAATCGAAAATCAAGATGTATACGAAGAGGAGGTTTACTTTTCTGGTCAGGCCACGTTGGCCAACAAGTCCGCGCTTGACTGGAAATCGGTCGAGGTTCGCATCTTTCATGCGGACGTTAAAAAGTCAGATCCCATCTACCAACTGTTAGACGTCAGCGTGTCGCGCGGCGGCCAAAAGCAGTTTCCATTGCGATTTCCTGACGGCACGTTGGAACAGAAGCTTGGTTTTACCGATATCATCTATATCGCTGCCCCGGCCAAGGATGGAAATGTGAACGCGGCGCCAGCCCCGCTTCATGCCAAGCTTGTCGATCCGAATCGAGCATTGCTGGCCGACGAAGTCGTCTTCCGCCGCCTCGACAAGAAGCTTGATTCCGCTACGAAGTTTCTCTACTACAGTAGGGAGAAAACCCCCTTCTCCTTCGATAAAGATAAGAAAAGCACGTTGAATGTCGCCTCGACGCGGGCCAGCGATATTTTGTTCAAGGTAACCGGGATTGATGTCCGCAACACGTTCAACCTGGTAGGTCAGGGAGGACGCTCGGTGCGCTACGAACTGAGCGACGCCGTCGCTATCGACCTCTGTGACACGCCGGTTGAAATTGAAACTGGCGCCAGTTCGGATCTGGAACTGGTCGCGAATCCGGCGGAATTTCGCGCCGTGGGCAAGCGGGTTCAGTTGCTTCCTTTTGTCGGCGATAAGCATGCGTTTCATGTTGATCTGAAAAAGAAAGGCGGACTGTCGCTTCCCTACGCCGACTTACCGCCGGGGAACGATCCCGGTCAATTAAATTGGCTGGCGAGTCGTCTGAATATTCCTGACGGATTAACGGGACGAGACGTGGGGCAGCTCAACGCGGTTCGTACGCTGATTAATGGCGTCTGCGCGGCATTGAAGGCAGGCAATCCCAAAGCTGTCGAATGCTGTGGAAAAACCCCGCCAGCGGGCCAGATTGATACAGCGCCGCTGCTACAGGAAGCGAAAAGCGTCGCGGAGAGCGTGAAAGAGGAAATCGAGCGTTTTTTGGCGGACCTAGTCAAAGTTCCTTGCCGAGCTTGTGAAAAACGAGACCAGCTTGCCGCCGAAAGCATCGGGCTACGGGACTTGCTCCTATACGTGGACGAGATTCGTGCCAAAGAGGTGGAAGACGAAGCGCAACTGGAAGCGGTCGCCGCCCAACTGGCGGAAGTAGAGCGTGAAGTCACGGCGATTAGAACGAGTCGAGGCAATGCCCGGTCAGCCATCCAGAACGCCCTGGCGGCGGAAGCGCACCGCTTGCGGCTCCGATCGGTCGATATCCAAAATCGCATCGACAACGCCGACGACAAACTGGCATCCATCGCGATCAGAGCCAGCCAACAGGCGCCGCAAGCCGCCGCTAATACTCCTGGCAACGATCCTGGTAATGGCAATTCGGACGTCGTCATTCAGTTCTTCGAACTCAATGACGGAGAGTCGTCCGGTCCTATTATTTTACACAGTCAGCGGTAGTTTTCATGTCGGTTGTCTATCGTACGATCTGACAGACGTGAGGAGCTTCGAAAATAATCTGCTGGATTGCCTGCGTTTTCCTCTGTTCATCGCAAGTCGAGTCAGCTGAACCTGCTTCGGAGGGGTGATCAGCTAGGCAGCTTGGAAGTTCGAATCTCTGAAGTCGAAATGCTGGATCAGATTCTGAAAGGCGCTTGGTTAAGCAATGCTTCCAGGCAGTCGAGCAATACGGCAAAACGGAAGTTCGCTTTCGGCTCTGAAGACGCATGCGGCTTCTTGATAGTGCCAGAACAAGGAAAATTGGGCGGCGATTTCGTAGCGATCGCCGATTGGGCGGATGATAAGAAGGAGTGGGTGGCGAAGTTTCACGACATGAGCAAGAGACGAGCGAGGTGCGGTACTAAATCGTGAGCCAATATCTCTTCGGCAAACGCTTCGCGGAAGCGGACTTCGGTCACTGTAGCATCGAAGATTCGCTTCACTGGCAACTCAACTTAACGTTCGGCGAAGACCAAAGTCGCAGCCGAAAGGGCCACGCCGACATCAAATTCAGCCTGCTGAAGAAAATCAAACTGGCGAAGGTGGGAGTGAAGAACAAACGTCGAAAGCGGAAGCTCCGGGCCGCTATGAGGGGCTCGTAGATCTCGCCAAAGCTCCGTATTGGAACTATCTCACGACCGGTATATCAATCAACCAGCAGTAGCTGCAGGGATTGCGGCCACTCCGGCGCCATCTATGCCGTCTCTGTAGTGAAGGTGACGCAAATCGCCTAGCCGCACAGGTCGAACTCTCGAATGGCACGTAGTTCTACCCAAGTCGTTTCAGGATTTCACGTTTGACTTCATTCCTGGGCTTCATCATACGGTCGTACTTCTTCTGCCGTCGTTTTCTTTGCCTGGGCTCGAAGCGATCAGGGCGGTCGGCCACGCGATGTGTTGCGAGCGCTTCGAGTAATTGGTTGTATAGGTCTGCTCGGCGCAAGCCGTGCTGGCCTTGCATAGCGATCACCGGTTGAAAGGCTTCCAGAGTTTGCACAGCGCCTTTGAAGCTTATCGTGCGCGGCTTGATCTTCTGTTTGGAAGCGGCCTGGGCCATGACAGTCCGAATGAGGTTGTAGGCGAGGATGTGTGTCCAGATTTCCTTCCGGACCAACTCAGGCGTCTTGCATCGCAAGATGTCCATCTGCAGCGTTTGCTTCAGTGATCGCAGATCGAGTTCGGCGTTCCATCGTGCACGATAAAGATCCGCTAAATCGCTGGCGGTCACTTCTTCGGCATCCAGCAGCGTTGTAACCACGATGATGCTGCGGCTGCGGAACCCCGGCTGTTGAATCAGCACCCGCGTTTCGCGCATGGTGAGTTGATCGGGAAGTCCCTTGCGGGTCCGGTTGTCAATCGTGCGAATATGCGGCCTCGGCCATTCGACGAGATGGTCTCCTTTGCCCAAACGTTTCCCTCGTCGGAAGTCTGCCTTGCGACAATGATGGAGGCGAGTCACCGTGTGGATCCCGCGCTGCCGAAGTTGAAAGATTTCATACCAAGAACACATGTAGCGATCTGCAAGCATAATATCGCCTGAACGCAGCACCTCCCACAACTTACGAAGCATTCCTAATTCGCTGTGCCCCTTACCTGAATAGCTGCAGATGGCCAGGTCAATTATGGCTCCACAGGAGAGTGAGAAGAAGACCGCGATACGTGCCAGCGGAAAGCCAAGGCCTTCCGCCTGCTGAGGAGGTTGTGGATAGGCTTGTTGATTGTCGGCCGTATCAGGCATCGACACGGTAGAGCCATCGTAGGCCAGGACGCGGCGGTTTTTCCAAAGCCAACTTTGATCGGCATGGCCATCTAACGCTTGTCCTGTCTTCCGAGCGACCGTTGCGAAGAATTCTTCTGGCAGTCGTTTCCTGGCTTGGCAGTAAGCACTCGTCTCTGCTGAGCAGCGACGTTGGCCGCGTGAAACACGATGAGCAATCAGGCGGGCCACGGCCGCCCGACAGGAATGGTCCTGACTCAATGCCTGGCCAAGAAAAACCCAAAGAGTCACCAGCGGCGTGTAGATCCGATCCAGCCAAACAATTTCCAATGCTTCCAAAGCATGTGATATCGTTGCCTCAGACAGCACATCCGTGAATGGCAGCTCACCGTCTTGCGCAAACTGCTGCTGTAGAAACCGCACTTGCTGACGAAATCGTCCATCGTTAGAAAATGACATCCTGAGGCCTCCTTGCCAAAGATGGGTGTGTGACAACTCCATCTACGCAAGCGAGGCCTTTTTGATCTATGTCGATTCAGAGGAGCAGGTTACGAGAGAACTACGTGCCATTCGACGAACTGACCTGAGGGGCCTGTCGAGACTGCGAAACAGGCAATGGGGTGATTGCGACAGAAATGGGCAACGCGAGCTGATTCGTGACAACCTCCGTATCGATGTGCCGCACCAATGTGTCCAGTACAATTGGCTCGACAACGGAGTGCACGAATAAATGCACGAAACGACAAGGAAATCGTGCACTTCATGGAAATCCTTGGAGCCAGGATACACCAAAATCAACGAAAAATAGGGCGTTTCCGCAATCCCCAACTCCATTTACACCGAAGATGTCGGGGGTTCGAGTCCCTCATCGCCCACTTGCTTAAGGCCCTAAGTCATTGTGGCTTAGGGCTTTTTTGTGCGCTGATTTTCATGCCCCTTTTTCGTCTCTATTTGGGCATACTCCTTTTTTGATTTTGGCGGCCGCTTCGCCTTTCTTCTTGATCGCTTCTCCCGATCAAAACCCCAAGCCCAGCCCTACATATCAGCAATGTTTTTTTTCACACGAGGTAAATCTATGGCTGGTGTTGTCAGCAATTCGGGCGAGATATGCGCCCTTCAAAACGGCGATCAAATTATCAAACTCTGTCAGACCGATGTGACCCCTGCTGTTGATTCAACTACTGGTGATTTTGTCGAAGCGGATTTTGAAAATTATTCGGCTATCACTCTCGATGGCACAAGTTGGGGAAGCCCAGCTACAGATGGCGCTGGTGCGGCTGTGATGACCTATGGCGAAGCTTGCGTCTTTACGTCCACAGACGAAACAAGTCAAGACATCTACGGCAGGCGCCAATGCTGCCAGCAACAACGGCCGTTCTTGCCAATATTGATGGCCGATAAACGACGATTGCGTCGCAAGTCATAGCAAAAAAATAGTCACGAAAGACGTGTTGGCGAGCTTTGTGCACACTCAGCACACTTCGACGCTTCCCAGCCAGGGCGTCTTTTTTTAGGCACAGATCTTGGTCAGCTCAGGTGCCGATAGCCTCCGCTGTCATCAATTTCTTCTCCCATGGGTGATCTTCCCAGTTCGTCGATTGCGGTTTGATTTCTGAAGGCCTTATGCACCTGCATTGTAGGCCGAGAGAAACATCTCCTCTCGGCGCTGGCGCATTGGCATGACTGGCGCATTCATGTTGCTTTCTTCCATTCCTTAGACACCGCAGTGAGTTCCATGAGTATTCCTAACGATGACTTTGGTAAATCACCTGACGAATATTCGCCGCAACCTTCGGGAGCACCGGGGCAGGGTCCCGAGGAGTTCGATCCCAATGCCGACTACAGCAGCAGCGAAATCCAGGTCGCATCCGCACAGTCAGTCGGAACGATGCCGACCGAAGACGATCTGCTGGCGGCCAAGCAGGCATTGATTAAGCAACTGGGAGGAAGCGAAGTTATTGCTTCCGCGCAAAGCGCAGCTGGCACGCCTGAGGTCAGCGGGTTGGAAAACATCAAGGCCGTTGGTGTTGGGATGCGTGAAACTGGAGGCGCCTACACGGGGGAACTAGTCGTGAAGGTGTATGTCCAGACGAAGGCTCCCCAGTCACGCATTTCAGCCAGTACAGTCATTCCATCTGAAATCGATGGCATACCAACCGATGTCGAGGCGATCGGCGAGATTCGTCCTCTGGGATATACCGGCCGCTACCCTCGTCCTGTCCCTTGCGGCGTCTCGTGCGGGCACGTCAACATCACAGCCGGAACGATTGGCTGTCTGGTTATTTTGAACAACAATCGTTTGTGCATTCTGAGCAATAATCACGTGCTGGCCAATGAAAACGCCGCGAACCTTCGCGATCCGATCGTTCAGCCAGGACGTTATGATCAAGGGGCTTATCCCAACGACCTGATCGGCGTTCTGGAACGGTTTGAACCGATCAGCTTTACCAGCCCCAACCTGGTCGATGCCGCGGTTGCATGGACTTCTCGAGGACAGGTAAGTTCACGTCATGTCACTTATCAAATGAGCCCGACCCCGCTCGCGTCGGCGATTTCGCTTTCGGTGATGAAAAATGGGCGCACCACCCAATCGACGCAAGGCGTCATTACCGCACACCGAGTAGACAATGTTGTCGTGGGTTACAGTGGGGGCAGGGCAACTTTCAACGATCAGATTATCGTTCGTGGAATTGGCTCGGCGCCGTTTAGCCAGAGTGGCGACTCTGGTTCTATCGTGGTATCCAGCGGGAGCAAGCAGCCAGTTGGGCTTCTTTTTGCCGGAAGTTCGACGCATACCATTATTAACCCAATTGCGACGGTGATGCGTACCTTGGGCATTCGACAGCTCGTAGCAGGTTAGCGCCAGCTATCCGGGCTCGGTTCGGCGTGCATTTTTGTTCAACTGGAGGTAGGATAAACCGTGTTGGGCAAATTCCCATCGTGACGACTCTGGGAGACGAACCATGCCACATTCCGAAGAAGAACTCTATCAAGCGAAAGTCGCCCACGATCCCTGGTTAAGCAGCCAACTTGGCGTGGTGGGAACGGGGATTGGATTGAATCACGATGGTCAACTCTGCATTTTGATCCTAACGGCTGGAATTTCTGAGGCGACCAAATCACTGATTGTGGAAAGGCTCAGTGGTTACCCTGTCGGGTTTGAAGAGACGGGAGACTTCACTGCTCAGTAGTCCATGCGTGAAATTGGCATCGATCGCATTTACGATGTTTCCACTTCTATGTAGGCGTCGCAAGCGATTCAGTGTTTCAATTTGCGGCATTTCTGCTCCCAGGCATGCCAAGTCTTCTGCTTTCCCGCTTCGAGCCCACGATCGATGCGGGGTCGAATTAAGATTTTCCCTGGATATTTATGGCGGTTTCGCAATGACGAAACCTTTCCTGGTTTGCGTGTCATCCGACAGACGCTATGACATGCAATGGACACGTGTTTTAACGCTACCTTCATTTTTGATTTTATAGCTTCCGCAACTTCTAATCGATTCGCAGCGGTGATACAATCTCCACCACACCATGGCAGTACCGTGTACAGAGCTGGATGTAAGACCCATGAGATCTAATTCGCATGTCGCCGGTTTTACATTGGTCGAACTATTGGTTTCTATTGCGATCATCGGACTGCTTGTTGGACTGCTTTTGTCTGCGGTCCAGCAAGCCCGCGAGGCAAGCCGTAGAACGCAATGTTCCAGCAATCTGAAGCAGGTAGGGCTAGCTCTACATATATATCACGACGCTAACCGGCAATTTCCTTGCGGCGCCCAGCGACGTCAAGGTTACGGGCTAAGCTGGCTGACGGGTTTGCTTCCTCAACTCGAGCAAGGCAACGTACACAGCTTGATCGACCAGAAGTCAATCAACAACGGACTGGTCGGCTTTCCCCCTCCGATCGGCTCTAGCAATGGGTCGGCTTTAGAAGGAGTGGTGATTTCGGTATATCGCTGCCCTTCCACGACGCTTCCAGAGCTGATCAAGATCGGAACGTTATCACCAAATAACCACCTGTCGCCATCCTATGTGGGCATCTCTGGGGCAAGTTCCGACGATAGTTTTCCAGTTAACCGAGTCAGCGTTTGCTGCGTTTCGTCTCCAGACGGACAGATGTCGGCCGACGGAATCCTGATTCCCAACGCAGCCACACGTATGCGAGATGCTACGGATGGAACTAGTAATGTTATCTGCGTAGGTGAGACATCCAATTATGCCTTCGATGATGCTCAAGCCAGCTATCGTGTCGATGGTGCGTACCCTCAAAGTTGGATAACTGGCACCCTTGCAGTTGGAACGCCCCCGAATATGACCAACCCCGCTGGAGGCAGCAATCCGCCACCGCCGGCCTTCAATCTTACGACCATTCGCTATGCGCCAAATAGTCGTTATGGTCAGCCAGGAATCCACAACGGTCATGGTGCGAACAACCCACTCAACTCGTTGCATCCTGGGGGCGTTCAAGCATTGAAGCTTGACGGTTCGTGTTCCTTCGTCAGTGAGGCCATCGAACTTTGGACTCTCAAGAGTTTATCAGCCCGTGACGATGGAGAAGTCATCGCCAATTTGAATTGAAACATTGTTCGGGTATAGATCGCACTAACTTGACTCACACTCGTTGAATCACGATTTCTTGACAGCAGACCGCAGAGTCGTAGTCAGGAGGCAGAGGTTCTCAAATTATTTTTGGTGCTGTGACGAATGAATCTCACTCAATTAATGAGATTGTTTGGATGTTCTTATGTAACTGGTAAATGACTTGAGGGGAAAGGGCTTATATGAAGAAGATGAAACTTGGTTTGTCTTTGGCAATTGTGCTCGGACTGCTGGGCATTGTCCCTGTGTTCTCGCAGCAACCAACGCCAGCAATGAAAAGTGGTGGCACGGCGCAAACAGATGGCGAAGCGAAAACTGTCGCGATGTCAGGCGAACAGATCTGCCCTCAACAGCCAATTCTTCAAGTGGTTGAGCCCAGCTCAGGGCAATTGCTGACGCTATACGACGCCTACTACTTTGAAACTTGCGACGATGATCCTCAGGCAGACTATCTGATTGGCGACTATCCCAGCTGGCCAGAGCTTTGCGATGGGGCCTGCGAGTTTTCATTCGTTTGTAGTGTGGGCGACTGCACCTTCAATGGGCTGGCGGAAGGGATTTCCTTGGATCACGAGATGATCGTCACTGATCCGGTAGACCGGTATGGTACCGAGCGACTTACCAATCGGATTCCAGCGGGACGTGCGCGGGCCTCCAGTCGAAAGGCCCCGGTCCCTGGCCATACTAGGGAGGTGCTTCTGAAATATACGCCATCAAGGCAAAACCCTACTTACTACAAGGTTTTTGGGATCGATCCGGCTCGCACTTCACCCTGCGATCATGATCATTTTTTCGTCGCGCTTGAGTTGGCGGAAGAACCTTCAAAAATGGAACAAGCGGCATTTGACGTTGTTTCCTTTTCGGAAAGCGAAGTGACGCGACTCAAAGGCGCGCATGCGTTTCGCGTTAACCTGGGAGAAGGTTTCAGTGTTTTGCTGCTGATGAAAGAGAAGTAGGCGACAAGTCTGATCCGGTGTCATGTTCAGGCAGCGGAGATTCAAAGTCGTCCGGTACCAACCTGGGACTCGCACTGCGTACTCCTCGGAAACCTACGCCATGGCCTAGGACGCTGGAGGCCAGCCCCAAACGCCGCCGTGGTGAGCGTGCTTGCTCGTTCACCACGGCCTTTCCTTTGACCGCAACGTTCCAGTCTCCGCCCCGGACCACCTTGTTCTTCGTAAATTCAGTATTCACCATATTGACGGCAGGATCGCTGAGCTTCTGTTGGCCTGGATACAACGCCGAGATGTCTGTCATCGTCCACTCCGCTACATTTGAGCAGAGGCCATAGATCGGTGGATCCGTTTTGACGAAATCCTGCACCGGAGTTCCTACTGGTCCAAACTGCGTGCGGGGAGAAAACAATACGGCGAGATCCGCATTCATATCATGTTGCCAGGGAAATTCGACGGAACCTGCCAACGTCGCCGCATACTCGTATTCCCCTTCGCTAGGCAAACGCTTACCCAGTTGTTCGGCGCGGTGAACAGCATTGTCCCAGGTCAACGTCATTGCCCAGTCATCCGGAACTGCCTGGTAACGTCCATCGGCAGGAAGTCGATTTCCGTGGGACAACTGACGATAGGTCGCCACGTTCACTTCTTTCACATCCATATAAAAGGAGGGCATCCGGCGCTGATGTTGAGGGCATAGCGATTCACCCAGGCTTCCCATCAGGAATGCTTCACTTCCCTCGACGGGCGCCATTCCTTGCACTAGCTTTTGGGTTGAGAACAGCTGAATCTCGGGGAGTTCGATATGCCCATTTGAGATCGATTTCCAACGCAAATGTTCGTACGGACTACCAAATCCACCGGGGGACTCTTTCTTGCCAGGTACTCGCCGATAGACCTCGTGGAACAGGTCGTCGCTGACATGGGCGACCACCAGGTAATCACCTGGCGACAGGTCCAGTAAAATCGGCGTCGTATTGGGAGCATAGATAGCCGCTTTTGGCTGCGGCAGTTGGGAAATTGGATCCAGAGGATAGAAGACAACTTCGGCTCCCGTAGGCATGGTGTCAAGCGAGACGACCATATTCTCCGATTCGGCCGCTGTTGCTCCGAGCATGGCGTACCACGACATGCCCGCTACCAGGATTGCCCCTATTATGATCGTCGCCGTGAGACTAGGCGCACTTGAGAGTGTCCGTCTGCGCATCCGCTGCATCCAGCGTCGCGCCCTTTCCAGTGGCGTTGCTTGCCGAGCGATTACCGGGCGACCATCCAGAAAGTTCTGCAAGTCGGCGCTCAACTGCGCCGCTTTCACATATCGAACTGCCTGCTCCTTGGCCAAGCACTTCAAGCAGATTTCACTCAGATCGATTGCAATGGCTCGGTCAATCCGGTGTGGTTCCCGCGGCTCGGTCGCCACGATCTCCTGTAGCACCCGCTTCCCTTTGCCGGGAAACGGTTTCCTCCCGGTCAGCATCTCGTAGAGAATCACTCCCAGCGCGTAGATATCGGTCGTTGCATTAACTCGATCAGTTTGGCCTTGCGCTTGTTCAGGGCTCATATAGGCCAAGGTGCCGACAATCTCGCCATCGCGAACGAACGTTGTTCCACCGTCAGAATCAACGCACTTGGCAAGACCAAAGTCGGCAATCAGTGGGTTGCCTCTCTTGTCGAACAAAATGTTGTCCGGCTTTAGATCACGATGCACCACTCCCTTCGCATGCAAGTGACTTAATGCATCTGCCAACACCAAGGCAATCCGAGCAGCTTGGCGAGGATCGACCTTCCCTGACTTGATAAGCGCCGATAATGTGGTCCCTTCGATGAACTCCGATACGAGAAAGGGGAACCCATCGCAGTAGCCAAACTCATGGATCGTAACGATATTGGGATGCTGCAACCTAGCCAGCGATTGGGCTTCTCTTTCAAACTGGCGCTGTTCTTGAGGACCTGCCAATGCGTTTCGCAATAGCTTGATCGCAACGACGCGCCCCAGTGTTGTATCCCGGGCCTTCCAGACCGATCCAAAGCCACCTTCACCTATACATTGCAACAACTGATAATGACCGAGACTCCTAGGGATCGAGGCCTCGATATGGTTGGCCTTCAGTTCTCGCCTCAACGAAAGTAAGGTCTCAGCACAATTTGGAAATTGCTGGAGATAGGCATCAAGCGTAACTCGATCGCCTCGCTGCAGTCGATAAGCCACATCGACTCGAATCAAATCAGGCAGCAACGTTTCCATGCTTGTCAGGGAAACATTGCTGACAAATTGGGATATTTCAGGCGGAGATCCTGACTTCCAATGGTTTTCGAATGAGTCACAGATTTCGTCCAATTGATATGCGTTAATAAGCGCATGATCAATGGGTGTATTGGGATTCAATCGTTTTATCGACTCAGTTCGCGTTGCCATGCTTGACGGATCACGCTTCGTTTTCGGATGACGGTCGCCGTAGCGATTCCCAGTTCTTCACTAATTTCAGAGGTTGTTTTTCCCTCAATCGTCATCGTCGCAATTCGTTGCAACATGGGGCTAGGCAAGATATCGATCGCCCGTTTGAACTCATCATCCAGAGCGATCGCTTCTTCTGGTCCAGGCTCGCGCGACACCAACGCGAAGTAATTACAGTTTCCTTCCTGATGGATCGAGATTTTGGAATTCTTCCCTCCACGCTTGTCCGCCGTTTCGTGCCGCACCGCACTGACGACCTTCCTCTGAGTCATGGCTAGCAGCAGCCACCACAGCTCATCTCGATTCTGGACCGACTCAAACCGGCCCTTGCGCGCGCCATCAAAGAGGCTCTCGAACACAGACACCGCGATGTCTTCCGCTTCGACCTTGCCACCAATTACGTTTCCAATTCGTTTTTCCGCTTGATGCATCAAGCTTTGAAAATAGCGGTCCCACAGATTCTGGGCCGCCTCAGCATCCCCATCCTCAAGATTTCTAAGCCAATCGGAGACCGACTGGGAATCAGGCATTTCAAGTCCCTCAAGTGCTACGCATAAACTTACTTTTGTATTTTCCTCTGACCGGGAATGCAGCGTCAATATGTAGGGCATCGTTCCACTAAAAAAGAATCAATATCCAAGATCTCTCCACGCACGATCTTGCGGTTATTCCCTTAGAAGCACGGTTGTGATAAACGGCCATAGTTCTCGGGAGGGGGCTGGCGGATTCACAGTTCAGGCTCGCACACGCATAGATCTATTGGTTTTACTTGGAGAGTTTTCGATGTCTAAGAGCGCGCAAGATTACACCCCCGACGAATTGCCAATGGACTCGGTAGAAACAAGATTGCCAGAAGCAGACCATTTTGACCAAGCCGAAACTTGGGGAGTCGAGTTTCTCGCCGACGAGACGGCAGATTGGGAAGAAGCGGTTGACGACAGCGATCCCACTGCTTTGGCCACCGAATCCGAAGACGAATTTGTCTCCTTTTCCGTCTCCGAAGAAACCGAGGCGTCCGATGAATCGATCGTCGCTTCGGCCAGTGTGCAAACCCTCAAGATAGCGCTGTTCAAAGTCAAAAACTGGCCCGAGTTCAAAGTTGAGATGAAAAAGAAGTGCCGAAGAGTTCTCGGCCGTAAAATCTGCGTCAACGTCCCGCAGGCTTACCAACGCAACTGCGAGCTCAAAGCCTTCGCCGAGATCAAGCTGCCGTCAGCCAATCAGGTGAAACGAAAGATCGAGTCGTGCGTGAAAAAGGCGGTCGCAGCTGGAGTGCTGGCAGGTATCTACACCGGCAATATTGCCGCCGCCACCGCCGCCCTCAAGCTATCCCTCCAGGCTTGTCTGAAGAGCGAGGGGGTTCAATCGCTCAATCAGTTATCGGTCAAGGTGCGCACAGAAAAGAAATGCGGAAAGTGGAAGCCGCGCTAAGCTTTGTTCGAGCGAACAACAAGATTCAACCAAAAAGCACTCGGCCAAGCCGAGTGCTTTTCTTCGCAACAAATAAGGAAGGCGCCGATTAGAACGTAATAAAAGGGCGCGAGAACAAGCGTTGACGTTCCCAAGTCGCCTAATCGATTGCGATGCCGATTCCCGGGTTCGCCGTAGGCCTTTTACCGTTCCAGCACGGTTTGCAAGAACTGCTGCGTCCGTTCTTCTCGCGGCGAAGTAAAGATCTCCGCCGGGGGCCCTGATTCGAGGATTCGTCCTTCGTCGAAAAAGAGGACGCGATCGGCGATTTCTCGGGCAAACGCCATCTCATGCGTCACCAGCAGCATGGTCATGTCGGTCTCTTTGGCCAGCTTGCGCAGCACGGTCAGCACTTCGTGAACCAGTTCGGGATCAAGCGCCGAGGTGACTTCGTCAAACAGCATGACCTGCGGCGACATCGCCATTGCGCGGGCGATGGCGACGCGCTGCTTTTGCCCGCCTGAGAGTTTGGCGGGATAGGCGTCGGCTTTGTCGGCCAGACCGACCATATCCAACAGTCGCTCAGCCGTTTGTGTCGCGGCGTCGTTCGCTTCTCCGTGCACCAACTGCGGCGCGAGCGTCACGTTTTGCTGCACCGTCATGTGCGGGAAGAGGTTGAAATGTTGGAACACCATTCCCAGCTTCTCGCGAACTTTACGCAGATGGGGTTCGTCGGCCGCAGCGTTGGTTCCGTTGCGCTCGATATGCCACATCGGCGTGCCTGCGATGAAGATCTCGCCGTCATCCGGCTGTTCGAGCGTCATCAGCATGCGCAAGAGGGTCGACTTGCCCGATCCGCTGGGGCCGATGATCGCAACCTTTTCGCCGGCTTGGATATCGACATCCAGTCCGCGGAGGACGGTCAGTTCGCCATATCGCTTGACAAGGTTGCGAACGCTCACGATCGGTTGGTCGGAAGTCATACAGTAGTGATCCTTTACGATTGTGACGCTTCGACGCGGCGCTTCAGCCAGGAGACGCCAGCCCCGGAAAGAATGCTGAGCGTCAGGAAGATGATGCCGACGATCGTCAGCGGTTCCTGGTAGCGAAAACTTTGGTTGCCGACGATTTTGGCGCGCTGCAGCACGTCCAGCACCGTGATCGCTGACAACAACGGCGCGTCTTTAAACATCGCGATCAAGTAGTTGCCCAGCGCCGGTAAGATCGGCGGGATCGCTTGGGGCAAGATGACGTGTCGATAGGTTTGCCAGGTCGTCAGATTGAGCGCTTTGGCGGCGATCCACTGACCGTGCGGAACCCCGTTTAAACCGGCTCGATAGACTTCAGCGGTGTAACAACTGTAGTGCAGGCCCAAAACGAAAATGCCGGACCACAGCGGCGAAAGCCAGCCGCCGGAAAGCTCGGCCAGCGTGTAGTAAACGAGATATAACTGCACCAGCAGCGGAGTGCTGCGGATGAACTCGACTAGTCCGTAGGTTGGCCAACTGACAAGGTGCATCTGCGAGCGGCGCATCACCGCCCAGGCGAGTCCCAGTAGAATCGCGAGCGTCATGCCGCCGGCGACCGCCAAGAGCGTAACGCCGAGACCTTCTAGAATGTCCGGAAGGATTCGGATGGCGAATTCCCAGTCCCACATTATCGCGCTCCCCCATAGTCTTGGCCACGCGCGAGACGATGTTCGATCTGTCTCACCGCGGCGGCGATGCATTGCGAGAGTACGAAATAAATCAGCAGCAACATGCTGAAGATCGCGAGCGAGCGATGCGTTTCGGTCCGCAGAAACATTCCCATCTGCGTCAGGTCAACCACGGTGATCATCGAGACCAACGCCGTGCTCTTCAGCAACTCGATCATCAGATTACCGAGCGGCGGCGTTGCGGCCAGAGCGGCTTGCGGCAACACGATATGACGCATCGTTTGCCAGGGGGTCAGATTCAACGCTTTGGCGGCGATGCGTTGACCAACAGGAACGGATTGGATCGCGGCGCGGACGACCTCGGCGCCATACGCGCCGATATTCAGTCCCAAGATGACGATTCCTGCGACCATCGCCGGCATGCTGACGCCGATTAAGCCCGGCATCGCGAAATAAAACCAATACAGAAGCACGATCGCCGAGGCGCCGCGAAAGGTTTCGACATAGATGGTCGCCGTCCAGCGGACGATCGGATCACGCGAATCACGTCCGAGGCCCGCTAACAGCGAACTGACCAACGCCACGGCGATTCCACCGAGCGTGATTAAAATCGTGGCCCACAGACCTTGCAGCAGGATCGGCAATAAATCAAACGGAGGAGGCATCCTGATTCGCAGATGTTATGGTTCGTCAGAACCGATGAGTTGGGCGGTTGTGATGTCGCCGGGAAGCGTCGACTTGCCGAACCCGAACGGTTCGATCAATTGCAAATGTTCCGGCGTGCCGACGAAATCGGCGATCTCTTGATTGAACGCACGACGCAATTCGTCATCATGTTTTTGGAAGCCGAACGCGCCGTAGCCCAAGATCGATTTGCCGTCGATCACTGGATTTTCAAATGGCTCGGCGGACTCGATTCGGTCATCGTCAGCTTTCGCCAACAAATCGTTGACCGTCAGGATGGTCGCCGCCGCCGCGTCGATTCGATTGGCCGTGATTCCATCGATCGCGCTGCGATAATCGGGAAAAACGACGATTCGCTCCTCCGGTACGCCAAGTTGCTGAGCGTAACCATGCTCGACGCTTCCTCCCATCACGCCGATCCGCGCTTGCGGATTGCCCGCCACATCTTGGTAGCTATGCAGGTTCAGCGGATTGCCGGCGCGAACGATGAAACCCTCGCCGATCGCATAGGTGGGATTGGAGAAGTCGATTTCCTTTGCGCGCTGCGGCGTGACATACATGCCGGCGGCGATCAGATCAAAGCGGCCTGCTTTCAAGCCGGGGATCAGTGCGCCAAACTCGGTCACAACCGGTTCAATCTTCTTGGCGCCCAAGCGGTGCAGGATCACTTTCGCGATCTCGGGCGCTTCGCCGGTGATCTGACCGGTCGTCGTGACGTAGTAACCGTAAGGGGGTTCGTTGGCGAAGCCGATGCGTACGGTGCCTGTACGGCGGATGCGCTCTAAGGCGGAACTGGGCTGCGGCGGATGTGAGACTCGCCACACAATCGCCCCGATGACTGTGATCCAAAGAATCGCCAACACGACGCCTAGCGGCGTAATCTGATTTTTCGCTTGCGGCATCGCTTCCTTCCAAGTTTGGAAAGGAGATGGCGACCGCACTGACATAGCAGCACGCGACGACGCTAACTGAATAGCGCTAGGAGAGCACGCCGCTCAATTGCGGCGTGCATGAAGGGGGTCAGTTTAGACCAGATCGCGCCCGCTCTTCAACCGTACCTGCCAAACAGGTCGATCAATTCAGCGAAAGCTTGGCAGTTCGTCCGCTGGCGACGTCACTTGCGTTGCTCTTCGGCGCGACGTCTGACAACATGAAATCAAAGACGTTGTCACCCGGTTCAATCACGGCGATCAGACCGGAGGTAGGGCCATCGCCATAGTGCTCAGGAAGCAAATCGACGACACGATGCGAATGGCGATTGCGCCGCCGTGAATTTCGGCAACCACCTTTTCGATTTGCGCGATCTTCCTGTGTCGTGCGTTTGACAATCGTCACGGCGTATTTGCCAATCGGCAATTCGTGCTCCATGCGCGAATAGAGTTCGTAGCGACCTTGTTTGTCGGTCTGGCCATAAAGTGATTCTGACATTCCACGGCATTTGAACGTGACAAATGCGTTCGAAACCGGTTCGCCTTGATAGGTAATGACTCCTTCTACTGTGGCCGGTGCGGGTTCCGCCGCAGCCGAGTGATAACGGAGGAGAACTAGCAATCCCCCTAAAAGAAGTGCGCCAGCGTACGTTGATGTCTGTCGAAGCATATCGTCTCTTTCCTGTTCCATGAGGGGTGAACGACATCTTCTATTTAAACAACTTTGGCGGGAAAAGTTTCGCAAATGTTAACTCAACATATAAAAACAGCGCAAAAGCGTGAATTACTGCGGCAAATACGGTCCTGAGCCAGTTTCTCGGGGTGTCTGCGTTGAAACCAAATCTCGATCGTGTTAGGGTGACTCGATCGCCTTCGATAGGCGAACTCACCTTTAGGCAATGGCAAGCGTCGGATTAACCATCCACGGCAAACAGGAAACGTTCACACTACTTCATGCGATGACCGAGACTTCCCCCCCGGCGGAAAACGACAGGGAGTCCGTTCGTCTGCGTCGTCCCGAAAAACGGGACGCTCAGTCGTTGTGGCGATTGGTGTGCGCTGACGAAACGCTTGATACCAATTCCTGTTATCTCTATTTGCTTCAGGCGACCGAGTTCGCCGATTCGTGCGTCGTTGCGGAACTGAACGGTGAGATCGTCGGTTTCGCCACGGGTTTCCGCCCTCCGACGCGTCCCCAATCCCTGTTTGTATGGCAAGTGCTTGTCGCGCCTCCAGCGCGCGGCATGGGACTGGCCAAGCAGTTGCTGCTGTATTTGGTAGAGCAGGGAGAAGCGGTGCAGTTTATCGAAGCAACGATTACCCCATCAAATGTTCCGTCGCGCCGTCTGTTTGCGTCGCTAGCGTCCCGGTTGGGAGCAGTGATCGAATACTCGCGACGTTTTGAATCCGCGGACTTTGGCGCTTCAGGTCATGAAGCGGAAGAGCTCGTCCGCGTTGGCCCTATTTAGGAGACAGAATGAATATTTTCCAGCGAATGGAATCAAACGTGCGCAGTTATTGCCGCTCGTTCCCGACGATCTTTACTCGCGCAAAAGATCACCTGCTATTTGACGAACAAGGCCGCTCCTTTATCGACTTTTTCGCGGGCGCAGGTTCGCTCAACTATGGTCACAACAATGACGTGATCAAGTCGGCCCTGCTCGAGTATCTTTCGGCGGACGGAGTGACGCACGCACTGGATATGTCGACGGCCGCTAAACGCGATTTGCTGCAAGCGATGCAGGATGTGCTGCTTGCTCCGCGTGGACTTGATTACAAGGTGATGTTTCCCGGACCGACCGGCACCAACGCCGTTGAATCGGCGCTGAAACTGGCCCGAAAAGTGACCGGTCGCGCCAATGTGATCGCCTTCACCAACGGCTTCCACGGCATGACCCTCGGCTCTCTGGCGATGACCGGCAACTCGGGCAAACGCGCCGGCGCCGGCGTCGCGCTGTCGGACGCGTCTCACATGCCGTTTTGCGATTACTTTGACGCCGATACCGATACGATCTCGCTGATCGAAAGCTATCTGAGCGACAACAGCAGCGGCATCGAACCGCCGGCGGCCTTCATTGTCGAAACGGTGCAAGCCGAAGGCGGCGTCAACGTCGCTTCGAAAAAATGGCTGCAGCGATTGGCGGCTTTGGCCAAAAAAGTGGGCGCTTTGCTGATTATGGATGACATCCAGGTCGGCTGCGGTCGCACCGGTCCGTTCTTCAGCTTTGAATTTGCGGGGATCAAGCCCGACATTGTTTGCTTATCCAAATCGTTCTCCGGCTATGGGTTGCCGTTGGCCGTCGTGCTGATGAAGCCGGAACTCGATGCGTTTCAACCGGGCGAGCATAACGGAACGTTCCGTGGACACAATCCGGCGTTCGTCACGGCGACCGCCGCGTTGCGTAACTATTGGCAAGACGATCAACTCTCGCTGGCCGTCAATCGTAAAGCGAAGAAGATCAAAGCGACATTGCTCGATCTGGCCGAAGCATATGGCGCCGACGTTCGTGGTCGCGGTCTGATTCAGGGAATTCAGTTCCATGAAGAAGATGTCGCGTCGAAGATTTCTCATGCGGCGTTTGGACGCGGGCTGATCATTGAAACAGCCGGTCCCAACGACGAAGTGGTCAAGACATTGCCGCCGCTGACGATCGCCGAAGATGCGCTCGACAACGGTCTGAAGATCCTGGTCGATTCGGTTCGCGAAGTCATGGGTAGTCCCCGGACCAAGAAGCCGGCCCAATCGATGGCGGCCGCCGACGAGGTTTCTGGCTAAATAAAAAGCGATGAGGCGACGCTGCCGGCTAGTCCAGCAGCGTCTTCATGCTCTCGCGTAACAACTCTAACTAACCAACGCGCGTCGCACTCTGCGGCGCGCTGCACGGAGATACTGTACAGTGATCGTCAAAAAATTAAACGATACCATCGGGACCGAAGCGGAAGTCATCTCGAATAATTGGACCAGTCGTCGCTTGCTGCTCAAGAAGGATGGCATGGGTTTTTCGTTGCACGACACGATTATTCGCGCCGGAACGACGACCCCAATTCATTATCAGAATCATCTCGAGGCCGTTTATTGCATCGAAGGCAAAGGACGCGTCCAGCTAGTCGACTCAGGCGAAGTCTTTGAAATCGAAGCCGGCACTGTCTATGCGCTCGACAAGAATGACAAACATTTGCTGTCGGCCGACGTCGATATGCGGATGGTCTGCGTCTTCAACCCGCCGGTTGTTGGTACTGAAGTTCACGACGAAAACGGCGTCTACCCGGCGATCTTAGATTAGCCACGACATCATCGTGTCGTAGTCGTACGACCAAGCACAACTTCGTAAAGGAACCAGCAACCGACAATCGGATGATCCAACTGGAGAAGGAAAACCCAATGTCGAACGTCATTCAAGCACACTACGATCCCTATGCGTCACGTATGGGAGAAATCTGGGAGGCCGCGCCGCGCATCGATCCGGTTGTCTGGCCAGGGCGAAGCGGTACTTTGCCCGACTCCGAGATCAGCAACTTCGCAGACAACGGCTATCTGTCGTTTCCGCAACTACTCAGTTCGAGCGAAGCGGTGCAGTACTTGGCCGAAGCTGAAAAGATGCGGCGGAGCGCCGATCAGGATCGGCCGGAAGTGATCGCCGAACCGCAGCGGAACGAAGTACGTACGATTTTTCGCGTCCATCGCGACAACGAACTGTTTCGCAGCATCTGCCTAGATCGGCGAATTGTTTCCAAGGTCGAACAAATTCTGGGCAGCGAAGTTTATATTCATCAATCGCGAATCAACTACAAGCCGGCTTTTCACGGCAAAGAGTTCTTTTGGCACTCCGACTTTGAAACTTGGCACGTCGAAGATGGCATGCCGCGCACCCGTGCGATCAGCGTTTCGATCAGCCTGACCGACAATCACGAGTTCAACGGACCGTTGATGTTGATCCGCGGCTCACATCATTATTACATTCGTTGTATCGGAGAAACGCCTGAGAACCATTATGAGGTATCGCTGAAGAAACAGGAGTTTGGCGTTCCCAGTCGCCAGGCGATCGAGTTTCTGACCAATCAAGGAGCGATCAAAGCGCCCAAGGGAGGCCCCGGTTCGGCGCTGATGTTCGACTGCAACACGATGCATGGCTCGGGCGGAAATCTCAGTCCGACGCCGCGGACCAATCTGTTTGTCGTTTATAACAGCGTCGAGAATCGGCTCGTGGAGCCGTTTGGCGGATTTGCGCCCCGGCCAGGGTTTCTTGCAGAACGGGAAGACTGCTCGTTGGATGATATCTAGCGAATCGATCAGAGTTCGATTCTTCGTCGATTTAAACGACGCGCATGTCGAACAAAGCGACACGAAAAAACGACCAGTCGTCACCGATGTTGGTCGTTTTTCAGGTTCTTGTTCCGACGTATCCCGCTTTTTTCGCCGCGTCAGGAAAACGTCGTCGTCTTGGCACGGTTTGTGCTCTTAGCGTTCTCCCATACTGGCCTGTGCCATCTCGTCCCGGATCGCGTCGGCGCGCGATCCGGTCGAGTTGGCCGTTTTCCTTCGTCCACTTGGTTGCTCAGTCGGCCAGATTGACGGTGACGGTCTTGTTCTCCAGGTAACCGTCAAGACCCGCGGCGCCCAGTTCGCGTCCCAGACCTGACATTTTGAAGCCGCCAAACGGCGCCGCCGTGTCAAACACGTCGTAGCAGTTGACCCAAACGGTTCCGGCGCGAACATCGGCGGCGAAGCGGTGCGCCTTTTTGACGTCGTTGGTCCAAACGGCCGCGGCTAGTCCATAGAACGTGTTGTTCGCTCGCTGGATGATGTCTTTTTGGCCTTTGAACTTCAGGACTGACATGACCGGGCCAAAGATTTCGTCGGTCGCGATCTTCATATCGTCGGTCACGTCGGCAAACAGGGTCGGCTGCACATAGAAGCCTTTGTCGCCATGTCGAGCGCCGCCGCTCAACAGGCGAGCTCCCTGTTTTTTGCCGAGATCGACGTAGCTCAAGATTTTTTCCATCTGCCGTTGGTCTACCTGCGGGCCTTGCTCGGTATCGGGATCGAGCGGGTCTCCTAGTTTGCGATCCACGTTCATCGCGGCCATCCGTTCGCAGAATTCGTCATAGATCGAATCTTCGACAAAGACGCGACTGCCGGCGGTGCAACATTGGCCTTGGTTAAAGTACAGCCCGAAGTGGGCGCCAGCGATCGCGGCGTCGAGATCGGCGTCGGCGAAGATGACGTTTGGGCTCTTGCCGCCGAGTTCAAACGTGACCCGCTTCATCGTGTCGGCGGCGTTCTTCATGATCGTTTGAGCGGTGATGTGCTCACCGGTAAAAGCGATCTTGTCGACGCCGGGATGTTTGACTAGCGAACCGCCGGCGGTCGGACCAAATCCGGGAACCACATTGATTACGCCATCGGGGATGCCGGCCTCTTTCGCCAGTTGCGCCATGCGCAAACAGGTGAGCGGCGTTTGTTCGGCCGGCTTCATCACAATCGTGCAGCCTGCGGCGAGCGCTGGTCCCCATTTCCAGGCGGTCATCAACATCGGGAAGTTCCACGGAATGATCTGACCGACCACGCCCACCGGTTCTCGGCGGGTATAGCAAAAGTAGTCGCCGCGAATCGGAATGGTCGCTCCTTGGATCTTGTCGGCCCAGCCAGCGTAGTATTTCAAGCAGTCGACGACCAGCGGCAGATCGGCGGCGAGCGCGTCACGAATCGGTTTGCCGTTATCAAGCGATTCGAGAGCGGCCAGCTCTTCTTTTTCTTGTTCGATCAATTCGGCCAGACGGTAGATCAGCGCGCCGCGATCGCGGGCGTCCATTTTTCGCCAAGGCCCGCTGTCGAAGGCGTTGCGAGCGGCGCGAACGGCGACGTCAATATCGGCGGCGTCCCCTTCGGCGACTTCAGCGATCACCTCCTCTGTAGCCGGGTTCAACGTGGCGAAGGTATTGCCGCTCATCGCGGGCACCCATTGGCCGTCGATAAAGCACTGCGTATGGCGAACTTCGGGCGAAGTCGAGGAGTTAGAACGAGAAATCGTAGCCATGACGGGGAATCCTTTTGTAACAGGAAGTGTCGGTATTTGCATTGTAGGGCGTAACGCGTGCCCCAAGCAATCGGTTTTGAGGCGAGATACGGCCTAGCTGCGTTGGAAAGAGCTCTCGCTCGCGATAGAATGATCGCCATACAAGTCGCCGCGATCCTGCGATGCCAGCATTCGATTGTGGGGCGACGACTGTCAGGAGAGATTTTTTTGCAAGATTTCGACTACGCGGCGCCGATTTCCACCAACGAAGCGGTCCAGTTGCTCGCAGACCCCGCCCACAAAGCGGTCGTGATGGCCGGCGGTACCGATATTTTGGTTTTGTTACGAGAACGTCGCCGCCGTGCAACGCTGGTTGTCGACGTCAAAAAAATCGCCGAATTAAATGAGTTAGCGATGACCGCCGATGGCGGACTCTTTCTCGGCGCGGCCGTTTCCTGTAGTCGCATCTATCGCGAAGCGGCGATCATGGAAAAGTACGCCGCACTGGTTGATGCGACCAAAATCATCGGCGGTTGGCAAATTCAATCACGAGCCACGGTCGGCGGTAATCTCTGCAACGCGTCTCCGGCGGCTGATTCGATTCCGCCGCTCGCCATTTATGACGCCGTCGCCGAGATCGCTGGTCCCAAGGGACGCCGGCAGATGCCGGTCGCCGAGTTTTGCAGCGGCGTCGGCAAGAATGTACTGGCGCGTGGCGATCTGCTGGTCGCGATTATCTTTCCTCCGACCGAAGCGCGAAGCGGAGCGGCTTACCAACGATTTATCCCGCGTAACGAAATGGACATCGCCGTCGCCAGCGCCGCCTCTTTTGTAGAGTTGGATGAACAGGGGATCATTTGCAAGGCGCGGATCGTATTGGGCGCTGTCGCAACGACGGCAGTTCGCGCCGCAAAAGCCGAGGAAGCGCTCCTCGGCCAGTCGCCAAGCGACGAACTGTTCGTCAAAGCAGGCGCGCTGGCCGAGCAATCGGCTAGTCCGATTGATGACATGCGTGGAACGATCGAGTACCGCAAGCATTTGTGCGGCGTGCTGACGCGTCGAACGCTGGCGATCGCCGTCGAACGCGCCCAAGCAAAGAACAAATAGAACGACCAACCCCACAGGTTACAGCGTGGCCAAGAAAAAGCTGATTACGGCGAAGATCAACGGCGAACCTCGCGAATTTGCGTGCGAGCCACGGCAAAGTTTGCTAGAGGTGCTGCGGGATTCGTTGCAACTGACCGGCGCCAAAGAAGGCTGTAACAACGGTAACTGCGGAGCTTGCACGGTGCTGCTGAACGGCGAACCGGTCGTCAGTTGTCTGGTGCTGGCGCTGGAGGCCGAAGGCGCCGAGATCGAAACCGTTGAAGGAATCGCCGCTGGCGGAAAACTGCAACCGCTGCAGCAATGCTTTCTGGAAGGCGCCGCGCTGCAGTGCGGCATCTGCACGCCTGGCTTTTTGATGACCACCAAGGCGCTGTTGGATCGAGTTCCGCATCCTAGTGAAGAAGAGATTCGATTTCAGCTGGCCGGAAACCTCTGTCGCTGCACCGGGTACGACAAGATCGTCCGCGCTGTTCAAGCCGCTGCCGAAGGAGCGAATCCATGAGCGACGTTTCGCCAATTTCTTACAGCGACAAAAAGTACAAAGTGATCGGCACGCGACCGATTCGACATGATGGCGCCGACAAGGTGACCGGCCGCGCCCTTTACGGCGCCGATGTTCAGCTTCCCGGCGCTCTCTTCGGCAAGGTTCTGCGTAGCCCGCACGCGCACGCGCGGATCAAGCTGATCGATACGTCGATTGCGGAAAAAATAGAGGGAGTCTACGCCATCGCAACCGGCCAAGATTGGCCGGATCTGGTCGACAAAGTCGCAGACTTGGGGGAAGGCGCCGTCCAACTCAAGGATCTCAGTGAGAACTGCCTGGCCGTCGACAAAGTGCTGTACAAAGGGCACGCGATCGCCGCCGTCGCTGCCCGAGATGTCCATATCGCCGAAGAAGCGATTGCCGCGATTCGCGTCGACTACGAACTGTTGCCGGCAGTAACGTCGGTGCTCGAAGCCATGAAGCCCGACGCGCCGATCTTGCACCCGGGTTTGAAAACCGAGACGCTGGGCGAGTCCAACCAAGAGCCGACCAACATTGACCGGCACGTCCATTTCGAGACAGGCGATATTGCCGCCGGTTTCGCAGCAGCGGATGTGATCGTGGAAAAAGAGTTTGAAACCGCGACGGTTCATCAAGGCTACATCGAGCCGCAAGTCTCCACGGCGCTCTGGAATGAAGATGGCCAGCTAAAGATCTGGACTTCGACCCAAGGCTCGTTCACCGCTCGCCATCAAACGGCCGAGTTGCTGCAACTGCCGATCTCGAAGGTGACGGTCACGCCGTGCGAGATTGGGGGCGGTTTTGGCGGCAAGATCGCCGTCTACTTAGAGCCGGTCGCTGCGATCTTAAGCCGCAAGAGCGGTCGCGCCGTCAAAATGACAATGCAGCGCGACGAAGTATTCGAAGGCACGGGGCCGACTCCGGCGTCGTACATTCGGATCAAGTTGGGTGCGACAAAAAATGGAAAGTTGACCGCCGGTCAAGCCTATCTGGCCTACGAGTCGGGCGCGTTCCCCGGCGGCGTGATTGGTCCCGGCGCAATGTGCATCTTTAGCTGCGTCGAACTGCCCAATGCGGTGGTTGACGGCTACGACGTCTGCGTCAACAAGCCGAAGACGCAGGCCTATCGAGCGCCAGGCGCGACGCAAGCGGCGTTTGCGTTTGAGTCCGCATTCAATGAACTTGCCGAGCAATTGCAAATCGACCCAATCGCAATCCGGCGGATCAACGGGGTCAAAGAAGGTTCGCGCCGTGTCGACGGTCCGGTCTATTCGCGGATTGGTTATCTCGAGTGTTTGGAGGCGGCGCAGAACTCGTCGCATTGGAATTCTCCTTTAGAAGGCGCCAATCAAGGACGCGGTATCGCAGCTGGCTATTGGTTCAATATCGGCTTGAAGTCGAGCGTCTCCGCATCGGTCAATCCGGATGGCACCGTCAATCTGCTGGAAGGATCGACCGACATCGGCGGTACGCGGACTTCGATCGCGATGCAATTGGCCGAGACGCTCGGCATACCCGCGGCCGACGTGCTGCCGAAGGTGGTCGATACCGACAGCATCGGCTACACCGACGTAACCGGCGGCAGTCGAACCACCTTCGCCACCGGAATGGCGGCGCATAAAGTGGGGCTCGATCTGCTGGAGCAATTGACGGCCCGCGCGGCGTTCTTGTGGGAGTGCGATCCGGCCGAAGTGAAAGTCGACGGCGACCTCTACCGTTGGCGTGACCAACAAATGACCTTCAAGCAGTTGGCCGAAAAGCTGCCGGGTACCGGCGATCCGGTCGTTGGGCACGCGTCCGTTTCGCCGGAAGGGCCGAGCAATGGCTTTGGCGTCCATATCGTCGACGTAGAAGTAGACCCCGATACGGCGAAGGTCAAGATCTTGCGTTACACGGCGATCCAAGACGCCGGCAAAGCAATTCATCCCAGCTATGTCGAAGGCCAGATGCAAGGAGGAGCCGTGCAGGGGATCGGGTGGGCGCTGAACGAAGAATACTTCTACGGCGACGACCACAAAATGCGAAACGCGTCACTGCTCGACTATCGCATTCCGACCTGTTTGGATGTGCCTATGATCGACACGATCATCGTTGAAGTTCCTAATCCAGATCATCCGTTCGGCGTCCGTGGAGTCGGCGAAACGCCGATCGTTCCTCCGCCGGGGGCGATTGCCGACGCCATCTTTCACGCGACCGGAGTACGAGCGACCCAGTTGCCGATCTCTCCGCCGCGGTTGTGGAAAGCGATGAGTCAGCCCGAAAAGTAAACCGCGCTATGCGGCGGCCTGCGAGTAATCGCCGTCCGTTTGTTCTAAGAAATTGGTGAGTTGCTGACGCATTTGGGGGACGTCGACCCGAATGTTGGCGTCCACGCCGCGCTGACCAACCGGTTGACCAAAATAGACGGCGTAGCGCAGCGCGTTGATTTCGGCAAGGTAATGAAAAAACAGGGGAGGGCGGCAGGTCGGCGTAATTTCAAAAATCGCAGTTCCCGGTCGCGAATAGACAAGATTCGAGAGCCCAGCGCCGTGCGGACCAACGACGACGCTGGCTTGTTGAAATAGTTGTATCTGTTTTTTTAGCGGCAAGTCTTCCAAATAGACCTGCCGAAATCCGAGCGGCTTCAGCGCGGCGAAGAGTTCCGCGTCGTTCACGATATGGCGCGACGAGTGCCGCCGCCTGGCGATGTATAGTTTTATTCGCTTGTCATGCTCGTAGTGCGACCATGATTGGAATTGCATCTTCTCTCGCAGGTAGTCGACGCCGGCCGGTTGCGGATAATAGCAAGCGACGCTGGGAACGATCAACTGCGTCGCCTGGATGTGCGTGTAGCGGCCCATCGGCAAGATCTGCGAACGCTCAATCCCGAGCAACTGCAGCGACTCCAATGCAAACGCATGTCGCTTGGGCGCGGCGACATAGTCAAACGAGACGCCTGCTTGTTCGACGAGTCGCAATTGCGACAGCATCTCGAACGTCCAGTGATAGTAATTGCGCTGGGCCAATCCGCGCGTCATAACCAAGACGTTGCCATCGATACGTCGTGGACGCGGGAGATGCGTGAAGCTAGTCCCAACGCCGGAAATCGAAGCCAGCGAACCGCCTCCCAGATTTTCCAGCACGCCATGCTTGGGGGCCAACAGAACCCCTTGCCGGCTGATGACGCTCCCCTGTTCAAGCAGCGCGATTCCTCCTTGCGGATAGTCGATCGTCGACTCACCGTTCCAATTGCGATCCGCTTCATTCAGCAAGCCGGTCGAGATCAGCGATTCGACCGCATGGTCAACTTGATCGGTCGCGCCGCACATTGTGCGGCGGGGATACGATTGGCGTGTCGGTTCTTCCAAACAAAAGTCGATCGGCGAGTCGAGACAACGGCCGGTCGGCGCGGGGACGCCGAACTGTCGCCACCACGCATTCAGCAGGCGGCTACGCAGTTTCTTGATGGCCTCAGATTTCAGACGCATACCGAGTCAGCTCGTCACGGGGAGTTTCAGTTGGTGGAAGTTTATCGAGAACGGTCCTCTGATCGCAAGAGTGATTGAACCGTTGCGGCAAACCGACGCCCCCTAAAGACTTTTATCCCCCGCCGATGGCCGGCAAAAAATAGACGTCGCTGCTTGCTGCTAGCCGGGCGTCGAATCCCTTGTTGGATAGCGCGCCATCGATAGCGACCTGCAAACCAGAGCGAATGCGGTCTCCGTCGCAAAGTCGTACTCGGAGGCCAGGAAATCGCGTTTCTAGCGATTCGATCAGTTGGCGAACGTTGGCGGCGTCGATTTCAAGATGCTCGACGCCTGCGGTCATGGGGCGCAGTTGAGCTGGAATATGCACCGTCGCCATGATCGAGAACTCCAAAAAACGCCGCGTCAGCTAAGGGGAACGCGGCGTCTAAAATTTTCAAATCAACGGAGACTGAAGTGCGTTACTTCAGTCCCGAAACGGCGATGACCTCGCCTTCGTTTTTGTCGAACTCTTTGCCCAGTTGGCCGATGTAGAGTTTGCCATCCGGTCCAAACGTGCATGCGACCGGCCCCATCAACTTGTCGGTCAGCACTTCCACTTCGGCGACGCCCGATTCCTCAGGTAGCGTGACGATGGCCAACTTGCCGGGCTTCACTTCGGTCAGCGCCCAGTTGTTATCAACCACGGCCAGCTTTTTGGAGCCGGGGATGACGGCGAAGCCCATCGGATCGAGCAAGCCTGGCACGGTCCACTGCTTGGTCGGTTTCCCGCTCTCCAGATTCCATTCGACGATCAAGCCGTCATCTTTGCCGCCGGCGCCAGAGTACAGCGTCAAAATTGCGTCGTCGCCCCACAACGCGGTCGCCATCGGCGAGTTGATCGCGATGTCATTATCGTCCGCCGAGAAGAGCGGGCTCAGCTTCTTGTCTGCGACGTCGACCTTCAAGACCCACGTCTTGGCGTCGGCGCCTTGTCCGGCGACGTAGATTGTTTTGCCATCCGCACTGGCGGTCAAACCGGTCAGGTTCCCTTCGCCCTTGTCGGCCATGTCGTCGGAGGTCGGCGGAACCGAGTTGGTCGCTTCGCCCGATTCAACTTTACCAGGGCCCTTAAAGAAGACGACCGTTTCTTCGCCATCGCCAAGTCCGGCGTTGGTGACGGCCAACGTTTCGGCATCTAACCAGATGGCCGACAGCGGGCCAAGTTTAAAACGTTTGGTTCCCGATTCGGCGTCAACCTTCCAGTATTCGGTCGGAAAGCCGGTGACAAATTCTTTCAGTTCGCCCGCTTCCAGAGTCAAGATGCGGCCGTCGCCCGAGTCGCAGATCGTCAACGTGCCGCTGGGGCTAAAGCTGACTCCGGACGGATTCGTCAGACCTTTGGCGGCGACTTCCGCCGAGTAGCCTTCGGGCAGGCCGAGATCAACAACTTCGGCATAAGCGGCAACACCGCACCAAGTGGACGCTGCAACAAACAAACTGCAAAGCATGGTTCTACGCATTAGGCGCCTTCCTTCTCGAGAGTCATCAAAGTGGAACCGTTACCGCGGCTTAGAGAGATAGTCTACCACTCTCGCTCGTCTGGCTTCTACCGCCCTGGCCAGCTTGCTGGCAATTACTTCACGGCTTTATATTTGGGATTGGCCGTCGGCAAGATCGCGCCCACTTCTTTGCGCCACTGACGCAGCTTTTGGTGAAGTTCCTTACGTTTCTCGGGCTGGTTATCCGCCAGATTGTTCATTTCGCCGATATCGTCGGCTAGATTGAAAAGCTCGACCTTGCCATCTTCGTACCACTCGATCAGCTTCCAGTCCCCTGCGCGAACCGCCGCGGTCGGCGATCCTCCTTGATTGCCATAGTGCGGGTAATGCCAGAAGATCGGGCCGCGATCGAGCGGCTTTCCTTCCAAGGCAGGGAGAATGCTCACGCCGTCGGTATCGATCTTGTCACCCGGCTTGTTGATCGCCGCCAAGATAGTTGGCAAATAGTCAGGGCTCGTGACCAACGCGTCGCTTTCGCTGCCTGCTTGGGTGACGCCGGGATAGCGTACGACCAGCGGCTCGCGAATTCCTCCTTCGTACATCCAGCCTTTGCCGCCGCGCAGCGGTAAGTTGCTGGTCGGATGTCCTTCGGAAGTGGATAAACCGCCGTTGTCGGAGGTGAAAATCACCAACGTGTTGTCAGCCAGTTTCAAGCGATCGAGCGCGTTTAGCACTTTGCCAACCGCCGCATCCATCGCTTCGACCATGCCGGCGTAGACCGAATGCTCTTGCACCAAGCGAAGTTTGCTTTTTCCTTCTTTGCCCCAGATCGGACCGGCCAGTCGAATCCGCGATTTGATGTCATCGTATTTCTGCTTCAAGTCTTCGCGGGCCATCAGCGGCGTGTGAACCGAGTAGAAAGAGAGATAGGCCAAGAACGGTTGGTCTTGGTGCTCTTCGATAAACTTCACCGTTTCGCTCGCCAGACGATCGGGCAGATGTTCGCCGTCAGGCCCGTCGCTCAGGCGCGGATTGCCATATGGCGAAAAGTACTTCTTGCCGCCGTAAGGCCCTCCGCGGTTGATGCCGCCGATGTTCACGTCGAACCCCTGGTCCTCGGGCCAGTTCCCCTCTGGGCCCAAGTGCCATTTACCGGCGAAGAAGGTCGCGTAACCGCGCTGCTTCAACGCCTCGGCCAAAGTCGTTTCCTCTAGGGCTAAACGAGTTTGATACGGCGCCGGCAGCAGCAGCGTGTTCCGTTTCCATTTGTCAGGCTGCGCGGCGCCGATGTAGTCCGTAATACCGACGCGCTGCGGATACTTGCCGGTCATAATACTGGCTCGCGTCGGCGAACAGACCTGGCACGCGGCGTAAGCATTGGTAAAACGCATTCCCGACGCCGCCAGGCCATCGACATTCGGCGTGTGATAAAAGCTCGAACCATAAACGCCGATATCCTTCCAGCCCAGATCGTCGACCAGGAAGAAGACTATATTAGGTGCACGCTTCGGCTCTGCGGAATTCGCCTGTTTTCCGTGGGTAGCAGAAAATAAAATGGAGCCGATGGCCAGGGTGAATGTAGTGAATTTGTGTATGAAATGGTTCGATTTCGGCGTCGACAACACTAGGCGGATCCTTTGCGGCAAGCGGGAGAGGGGGGGATTGGCGGGACTGATTCAGTATCGGTCGGGCCGACGCGTGGGTCAACGCAAAGGCAAATGAGTAGGGAAGGCAAACGGACAGAAAATCGAAAAAAAAGCCGGTAATCCCATGGATCGACCTGGCATTGGAAGCAGGCCGATAGCTGGTGCTGTGCGCAGCCCGGCACGAAAAACTTGTCCCGCTCTTCGACGAGAACGGCGAGCGGATTGCGCTGGTCCGGTAGAAACTCTCCTGGATGCTGGATCCTTGTGCATTGGTCGGCGGCGATTGGAACGTCGCCTGGGGCTGCTTCGATTACCTTCAGGACTGCCAGCGAGATGAGGAATGCGGGGAAATTAGTAAGAGGCATTTGGGGAATTCGTCTGCATGGCTAAATGACCTTTGCGGGGATACAGCGGCGCGTTGTCCGTCATGCAAAGCAAGAAGGGGCGGGGCCAAGCTTGGATCGAAAGTCATGAGACGTGGAAGAGGCCAAAGACGATCGGCGGAGTGATTGCAGTGGTCTTGACCGCGTTCAACCAGGCCGAAGAGTCGTATGGCGTAAAGAATTCGCTTGTCGGTTTAAAGAAGCCGTGAGCGGAGCCGCGATTGATGTCGATTGCGCTTGAGGACGAACATCGCTCCCGCTTGTAACCGCATGCTGAGGCGGGCACGCAAAGCTCGTGCAATTTGTTCGGGACGGGGGCTTTTTCATTCCCGTGGTTTTCGCGGGCGACCACGCGGCCGCAGCGTATAGTCCCAGCCTGTCCGTTGCGCCCCTCAGGACAAGATATCCCGAACTACTTCCGCCGGATCCACACGAGTCAGTTTGTCGTCGAGTTGCTGGGGTTTCGCCGTAGCTGATGTCTTCGCGTACGCCGTTCCCTTTTCTTCATGGCAGTGATCCAGCGACGAATTCTCTTCTTCAATTCTTCTGTTCGTGGCGTGAACTGCATTCTCTATCTGCCTGGTGCTGATTTTGATTGCAACTCTCCTGCCGGGCGGCGCGATGGAGATGAACTGTTAAGAAAACAGACTCCGCATTGGAAGCCGCAAAAGCGTCTTCCGTGATTGTAGTAGAAGAAACCAATGTTATTGGTTCTTGCTGCACGGTAAGATATCAGGTCTAATTACCAGGGGAATTTAGGAAAGCGGGCGTTTGATGCCGGCGCAACCGTTTTCCCAGGATATGTATTTGAGGTATGGGAATAAGTAAGAAACGCTTGCCCATTCGGGAACGCAACTTTTAGTAAGGATAAATGGACGACATACTTCGTAAGATTCTCTTTGTGTTGGCTCACAAGATGTTAGGTAGGTTTTCCAACCACTCACTCTAGGAGTTTGCCATGGTTCGTCTTGCTGGTCTGTTCGCAGTTGTCTTCGCCTCCTTCGCCGTTCCATTGAAAGCGGCCAATGAAAATGTGGATACATCCGAAAATGACAAAAATCGCGTCGTCGCCATGTGGAAGATTCTTGACACGGTTGTAGCGGATCTAGATAGCGGCAACTCAAACGCCGTTTCGCTGAATAAGAAGAAATTTCTGCTCCACGTAGCCTGGCATGAAGGCGCATTCTTAAAGAAACGGAAGCAGGTTGGAGGAGGTCCGGGGCGCAGCTTCTTTCAGTTTGAAGCTCCTCTCGCAAAAGATGCGGTTCTTTACGCCAAGCAAAAAAATTGGCTGGATCGCCTGGCGACCGCTTCGGGGAAATCGGAGCAGCAGTTGGAATCTGCGGCGAACGCGATTACGGGAGGTTCTTGGCCTGCCAATAATGCAATCGAGGAGGCGCTACTCGATTCGGATTTATTTGGCGCCTATTTGGCTCGCATCGCACTAAAAAAAGTTCCAGAAGCGATTCCGACGGGAAACGCCGCCCACGCTGTTTATTGGGCGGATCACTGGAAACGTGTCTTTGAAAGCCCAGAACAGCGAGCTGAGTTGATCGAAAGGTTTGAGAATGAATCGGATACCGTCGATCAACACATTCCGTAGCGCGAAGCGACTCCCGTCCATCTGCAAATGAGCAGCAATTCCCCAGAGCGACGATCATTGGCAACAATCGGGGTAAATTAGCCCGCATCGCTTGAAAGGAATATGAGACGACGAAACCGCAAGTTGTAAGTTCGTCCCTTGCCATCTTTCTTAACAACAGTCGCAAGTCTTAATCGACTGACGGCTATTTTTGCGCTCGTTCTGGGCGTTCCGAACGAGAAGAAATCTTCACCGGTTCGCACCTTATCCAGGCGGTTTTGTAGCTAAACGTTCAGGACAATATCGATCAGAAACATCGCCTGGAGTGAAAAAGTTGATTCGAGCGATGGAAAATTTGAGTTATGCGTGACTCGGAACTCACCGTTTTTGCGGTTTAGTATAGGCGCCGTTCGCAAGTTCGCGACAACTTAGTAGCGATCTAAAATGAGTGTCATGAAAAAACGTTTGCAATGCAGCTTTGTTTTGAGCAAGCTATGAAGCGCAGCCTAAGCGGACGACATGTTTGCCCTTGGATGGAATAGCGCTTGCGACTAACCATCGGTCGTTGGAGCGGTTTCATCTCAAAAAAATGGTTCTTTGTTGGTTCCAATACCGGCATGACGATTTTCATCGACGAATTGCAAGATGTAAAAATTCATTGCAACGATAACAACGCGTATTGTTGTTCGCGTCTTAGGATAGGTGGGTGGCGAACGACTGCGGCGTTTAGCGGGTCGAGATATATTGTTATTTGACGGAGTACACGAGCGTCAGGACTTCATTTGAGGCTGGCGAAACATGCTTGCGAAAACAGTTCGACGAATATTTCTTGCAGGAAAGTATGACGTGAAATCGCTTTATTTTCTTGACGATTGGGATGCCGTGGGACGAAGGAGCCGCTTTGCGACTTTCTTTGGTCGGAGTGGTCAGTGTCGGACGGTATTTCTTCTTACAGCGGTCCTTTTCTGCATGTCCGCATCGACCGCTTGGTCACAAGACATTGAGCCGACGTTGCAGGTTGGCAGCATCGAACCATCCGCCGTCGACTTACTAAAGTCGATATTGAACGCGAAGCTGAATCTCGATCCGCCGCTGCCTATGGACGGAAAGTTTGATGAGACGACGAAAGGGAAGGTGATCGAGTTTCAAACGGGACAGGCAATTAGCTCGTCGGGAGTCGTTGATGCGAAAACCTGGCAAGCGCTATTCAATATCTCCGTAAACCAGAACGTCAAAGTATCGATTCAGGGAATGGACGCGCTGCGAGAGATCCTCGATGCGGCGAAGATCGGTACCGCGCGAATTACGAGTGGCGTCCGTACTCCCGAAGACCAATCGCGAATCATGTACGGCAATATTGTCAAACATGGCGTACCGCATCAACAAAAGCTGTATGGCTTTTTCGGCGATCAAGTGATTGACGTGTTCGTCAAGAATCAGACCAAACCGGAGGATGAGATTAAGGCTCTGATGCAAGCCAAGATTGAATTGCTTGGCCCGGAAAAGGTCTCGAAGCATTGCAGCGAAACGCATGACGTCATCGACGTGGCGCCTTCTTCCATTAGCGACCGCGCGAAGTTCGAGCAGGCAATTCTGAAAGCGAAGAACGATCAACGCATCTCGAAGTATATCCTTCCGCCCGGCGATCCCGCTTACCACTTGGAAATACCGAAGGGGTATGCCCCGGCAGAGGCGAACCCTTTTCAGGTAGAGCGGGGGCAATTGACCTTTGATGCGGAAGGTACAGAAGGGGGGCAGTTCCATAGTCGCAGGCCGCATGTCCCTGGACCGACCTCTGGCGTCACCATCGGACGAGGCTATGACCTGAAGGAGCGGACGGCGGAGGGAGTTGTCAAGGATCTCGTCGCTGCGACCCTGTCGAAGGCGGATGCGAACAAGTACGCCCAAGGGGTTGGCAAGTTCGGTCAGGACGCAAAGGCGTTCATTGCCAATACCCAACTGGTCGAGATCACTCCGGATCAGCAGAAGCTTCTTTTCGAGATAGTTTACGCTGAAATGGAACGCGACGTCCGGCGTATTTGCCAAAAGTCGGACGTGATTGCGAAGTATGGATCGGTCGACTGGACCGGCTTGGATTCCAAGATCAAGGACGTTCTCATCGATTTGCGGTACCGAGGAGACTATACCGGCTCATCAAGAGAGTTTTTACAGTCGCACGTCGCAAAGAACGATTTGGCGGGATTTGCAACAGAAATCAGGAAGGAAAGCAATTGGGCTTCGGTGCCGGAGGATCGATTCAATCGCCGTGTCGCCTATGTGGCGGATGCAAGTTCCAAGAGTTTGGACGTAACAAGTCGTGGCAACGACGTCATTCTTCTGCAAGGAGCGTTGAACGGACTGCTTGTCCCCAGTCCCAGACTCGAAGAAGACGGCATCTTCGGCCCGGTAACGGAAAACGCCGTCAAGACTTATCAAACGAACGTCGGTCTGACTGCCAACGGCGTCGTTGGCGAGGAAACGCGACAGAAGCTAAATCGTCCCCTTGTTAAGTTGGGAAGTTCCGGACCAGACGTAACCTTTCTCCAGGAATCGCTGATTCGCGTTTTAGGGCCAGGTTTTGGAGTCACGGCGAACGGCATATTCGACATGGCGACGGAAGTCGCAGCGAAAGCGTTCCAAGAGAAGATGCGTCTGAAGGTCGACGGCGTCGTCGGCGACGATACCTGGAAGGCGCTGCTTGGGGCGCCAGGCTTTGCGATGTCGCAGCAAGATGCGATCAAGGAAATTCTGGAGATCTCGAACAAGTATTCGCCAGCCCCGGGAACCGAAGAGTGGACGACTTTAGATCTGGTGAAATGGCGGACTCCGGTTCTGGGAGACGAAAAGCTGATCTTCGACTTCAAGAAACAGTGGTGCGTCGGCTATGTCGAAACAATTCGCGCCGCTGCGAAGAAGTACAATCTCCCTCCCTTACTAGTTGCCGGCGTCGCTTACAACGAGGTTGGCGGCGATCCGCTATGGGCCGATGACGCTGGTTATGAAGCTCGCAAAAACGAGGCCGGCAGATGGATTCTTCGGCAGATGGGGAAGTCGGAAAAAGCGGACAGAACCTCGTTTGGTAACGTGAGCATTCAGCTCCGGCGTGCGGCCGAAACTCTTGGCATTTCCCCTGCGACGATCACCGAGGAACAGGAACGCGATCTCATCAATCTGTTGAAGAACAACCAGGCGAATATCTTCGTCGCCGCCAAGCACCTGCAAGTGTTAGCTGAGATCGCGTTGCAGGGAACGCCTCCGAGCGAAACGATGTCGCAAGAAGATATCAATTTGGTCGCTGCGCTTTATACCAGCTTGCCCGGGGGATTGACGATCGATGATTTCCGACAGAATCCAGTTCCTACGATCAAGGATATGGAACCCCTTATCGAAGTCGATCCGTATATTGAGCGACGCAAGGAGACGCTCCAAGAGATTCTTGGCGTCCAAGGCCTCGACGCCTCGGTGCTAACAGGCGAAGCGATCATGTTTCATTTCAAGGGGATCGCTCCTGACTTCCAAGGGGCGGACGTTGGAATTGTCTTGATTGGCGAACGCGGGCTAACAAAGTACTACGAATTTGGGCGGTATGAGCCGCAAGAGGGGGATGGGCGCGTTAGAAACGTCATTATTCCGAACGTGTCAGTCGTCGGTCCGGAAGCCAGCCAATCCTCGCTCACGCATCTGTGCGCCTTCCTCGCCAAGGCGAAACAGGCAGAGGCCGGACTTGCGAATCCGCCGAAAATGCAAGGCGCCTATTTTCGCTTCATGAGCTTCTCGCATATGCGAGCCTTCGCCTCGGAGGCGATCGCCAAGAGCGATGAGAATTCGCCCAAGTTTGATCCGAATCGGAAGAAGTTTTCGGCATTGAAATATAACTCGGCCCACTTCGCCGAGGAGGTCGCGTTTGCGGGAAATCCGAAAGTGGATCGTCCGCTATTTTCTCAGACGACGCCTGCGGGGATCATCCAGGCCTACATTGCCGAGGGAAATGCGGAAGTCTCTTATGATCCTCATGCGCAGCCGCCATTATTCCCCATCGGGCCAGGAAACGAGGCGAGCGCAAAGCTTCCCTAACTCTCATCGATTTCATCTCCACCGTGATAGCAACTCTTAGAGAAGCAGACCAATGGGCAAAAATCACATCGGGACTTTGATCTTTCTTTGGGTAGCCGTTCTGGCGGTACCGGCAACCAGCGCCGCTGATGACGCCCGCGCAGTGCTTGTCTTGATTCATGGAGTATTCGCCGACAAAGGGGCGTACGGTGATTTCAAGACGAAGATTCATCCCCATTTGCCGGACGTCCATCTGGTCGAGTTTGATTGGGGGAAAGAGCCGTTTTTCCTAGCAAGCGATTCGATAGGCGGACGGGCCAACTCTGTGACCGGGATGAGTGATGAGGGGCTCGTTGCGGTCGCCAAGCTAAAAGATGTGGTCGCTCAATGTCGCGAGTTGGTCGGCGATGACGTGCCGATCAATGTCCTCGCACACAGCCAAGGGACGGTGCTCTCGCTCTGCGCGCTTCAGGAGGGAATGAGGGTCGACAATTGGATCTTGATGGGATCTCCTCTCGACAAAGAGATCATCACCAGCGGCGAATCGAATACGTCGCTTGGAGCGGCTGCTGACAATGTCCAAGGGGAGGTCGTTAGCTTATGGTCGCCGTCGGACGATATCGCAATGCTCAAAAGAGGGATTGGCAGCTTCGGATTGCCAAACAGGATTTTTGCAGTCGAGGGTGTTCTGAAAGAACACAAGATCGCCAACATCAACGATCAATACGTCCAAGGGGTCGATCACTTTCTGGACGAAAGTTGGTGGAGCATGGATTGGCTCAGTCCCTCCGACCCTATTCCGGATCGAAAGTGGGAAGGCCCGCTCACTCGAGAGGGAGTGATGGCGATTCTCCAAGGCCGATCCACATCGCTGCCTGTGGACGCCGCCGAGTTGGCGAAGATTCAGGCATTCGCCGCGGAAGGGACGCGCCAGACGGCGGATCCAACCGACTGGGGGCGAATTTACGGCGATCATCCCACCGACGAATTTGAGTATACCTTCACGCTAACGGAAGGCATGGAAAATGGCATTTACTTTGACGACAAAGATGCCGCGAATTTCGAAATCGAGTGCTTGCAAGGGGAGATCTCGTACGTCGTCGAATCGGCGACCGGGAGCGAATGGGATCAAAGCAACTCACGCGTTTCGCTTGCCGCTCCGCAATCGCAGAATGGCTCCTATCGAGTGAACAGCATGATCTTCGACGCTACGATCTATTTGCGTTTCAAGGCGACCTCAAGCGGTATTACCAAGGTCCGCTGCAAGCTGAGCGGTCGCGACGTAACCGGGGCCGAGATCCTTGAGGTCGATAAGGATGGAAAACTCTTCGCACGAAAGCTGACGAGCGATGAAATCTCATACATTCAGCAGCAAGATCGATCGCGACGGCTTCGCGGATGGATTGACGGGGAGGTTACCAACAATTCAAACGAAGCCATTTTAGTCTACGGACCCAATCCCAGCCCTAATCGCGACGTATTCGATAATGCGTTGTTTCTTCTACGCCCCAGCCAAGAGACTGTCGACGATTGGGACTTTGACGGCATCTTTGTTCCTGTTGATCGAAAAGCGGTGGGATCTGCAGCAGTAGGCCCCTTTGCCGCGAAGATTACCGATGATGAATATGGTGTCGTGGAACAGGTGGACGACACGAATTACGAAATTTCGGTCAACCTCGGACTTGCCAAGTTCGACGTGCTTCGGCACACATCGATCCCTCCAGTGCTGGACGAATTGCGCGCTAACTGGCTGGTTCCCGATCTAACGCATCTACAAATTCAGCAACTTGCCGCCGGAGAACGGCTGAACGTTCCGATTCAGTTGTCGTCTGCACCAGCGGCGGATCCAGATCCGTTGAAGATTCTAGGGACCGTCCAGGAAGGCGCAAAAGTGGAGGCGGAAGTCGCTTCCGCTGGCGACTGGGAAATTACCGATCATGCTACCTCGAAAATCACCTCAGCTACGGGCGTGGCTGCCGGCGGAAAGATTGCTCTGACCCCAGACCTTCCAACTGCCGGCGAGTTGACCGAATCAAGAGAATATTCGTTCGCCCGCTACGTCAAAGGCATTCCTAAAGATTACGGCGTCCTAACGATTCGCAGCGACGGTACGACGCTCAGCCATGAGTTAACGTTTGTTCGAGACGGCGTCTTCACGTTCTTGGCGCAAGGACGCACGAGTGAGACTTTGCGACTTCGTCACCCCAAACCGCGCGGCATGAAAGATGAAGACAACAAGACGGGATTGCTGATCGGACGTGGGTACAACCTGAAATGGCGCACCGAGGCGCAGGTGATGGAGGAGCTCAAGGACAAAGGGATTCCGGACGATGTCCGCGAAACGCTGGCGAAAGGCGCTGGACTGACGAATGCCGATGCGGCCCGCCACGAACACCAACATTCAGGACTTGCGATATCGCCGTCGGCTGAGGTGAGAGTTTTCAACCTGATCTACAGTGAAGGATCAACTTGGGAGGAAACGATTGACGGGCAAATCGTTGTAGGAAACGTCGATTCGTTCGTCGAACAGGCGAGGCGCAACTATGAACGCTGGACTGCGAATGACGAAAACTCTGATGTCCGAGCGAGCTGGGATTCGCTGCATCCCCCGATTCGTGACGTGTTGATTGATTTCGTGTTTCAGGGATTTACGAAAACTCCACGACCGATGGTCAAAGGGATGCGAAACGATTTTGATGAGTTGATCAACTATATCGAGTCGAATTCGACGATGATCCGTTACGACGCCGGCCGGCAACGAGCGCCCTATTTACGGCGGCAAAAAGCGGAGTTCGCTCAGATTCCTGCGAATCTTCCTTTCACAATCGCCTCATGGGACGTAAATCCCGAGGACGTTGTCCGAGTTGATTTACAGAAGGGTCTTGTCGTGCGTGCAGGAGACGTCCGCTTGATTGGGACGAAGTCGGCCGTAGGAACTGGCAAGTTCGAACTCTGGTTTCGGCGAAAGTTGGCGGACGGCGGCTGGTCTGAATGGCAAGGAGGGGGAGGCGTTCAAGTCGCTGGCGATAAACTTTCCGCAACGACCGTTTCGCTCCCATCGTCGACATATCAATGCAAAGTTGTCGTTCGGGAGGCGAAGGATCCGCTGTCTGGAAGCACGGAGAAGACCATCACCTTCGCAACGGAAGATGGATATACCGGAGATCTGGTTCCGCTTGACTTGGCCGGACTTGAACGCTTTCAAAAGGAGAGGCCGTACCCGCAGAAGTTAAGTATTACGCGAATCGTCTACGGAGCGGCAGCGGGAGCAAAAGTCTTTGACGTTCCATTGGATGAGGCGTTCGTCCGACTTGAAGGAGGAGGGGCAGGTTCGATCGAAAACAAAGATGACCTGGGGTATCTCCTCCGCAAAGACGCCAATTCGGCGAAATATTATTTTTCCCCAGGAGTCGCCGACATGCTGATTCCGGGGGACGAAGAAGACGCTCCAGGCTTCCAAGGAAAGGCGCAGTTTTTCGTTTCGCAGCAAGTTCTCAACGAAGAGTCCGGCGCACTTGAGTGGAAGCCGCTGCGCCCCAACGGCGAATCGCAAGCGACGTTCTCAATTGACGTTGTGAGCGGCGCGTCGCGGAAAATATCTGACATGGCGAATTGGCAGGTCGGCAGTTTTTCCATCCCTGTTGCGGAAACGCAGCATCGACTTCGATTCGCGCGACACAGCGCAACTCCTGCCGAATGGCTTCAAGTCGACGGCGTTGTTGATGCGGCGGCGGCTGATCCGACGAAGGAAGCGCTGAAGCGATTGCGTGAAGCGATTACCGGCGCCCCCTCCGGCCCTGTGGCCCAACCGTCTGAGAACGATCTCGCGTATCTAAATCCGACGCTATTGCGACGAATTCCCGTCGTGCAATCGATCGCCATTTTACCGGTCGTCAAAACGAATCTCCTCGCGGCGTTTGATAAAGTAATTCTGGAAGTTCCCAAGTTGATGGCGGAGACGAAACTCCATGATCAACTCCGCGAACGGCTCTCGTTCAATCATCTCAACCTCGATAATCTCGAGGGCAAGGAGTTCGTTGAACTACAAACGCAGCTGGAGGATACTCTTGATAAAGCGAGAGCTAATATCAACAATCTCAACACGTACAGCGAGCTTTTAAAGACCGGTAAGGTAGACGTAGAGGGGAACCAAAACGTGCTGGTCGTCGCGGTTCCCTTTCGCGCTTCGACGACATCGCAGCGGGCATTTCGATTTGAAGCGGCCTTTCGAGATCCGTTTGACGTAGAGCCGCTGCAGGATCTCGCGCTTCTCACATCGCAAGGGGAGGCGACCCTCGTTTTCGAGGTTCCAATCTCGCTGGAAATGACGGCCGATGCCGATGCGGAGATTCACGTTCCACTTGATGGATCTGCCGACGTACGATTGGTGGTTCGACGGGCCCATCTGTCATTGGCTGTTTCCGCCTGCAATGCCTCTCTAGCAACCACCTCGGCTAATTCCTCGGCCTATTCCTCTCCGTTTGGCCTGGGACTGCTGGGCGTCGGCCGCCCCTTTTTAGAGCAATTGGAATACCGTGCGACGTTCGACTTTTTGGAGGGGATTGTTAGTCCGATCGATTTTCCAATCGCAGATCTACCGCTTCAGGATCGAACAGCTTTAATCGACGAAGTGACGAGCCGACAACCGAAAATCGTCTCTCCATTTCGTAACGATTTGTCGACAAGTCCCGCTGGTACGGCGCGTGTGGGGAGCGTTCGTGTCGATCTTGGCGTCACCGAAAAAATGGACTTGCAACGGCTGGCGTTTGACAATATTGACGGGCTGAAAAACTACGGCACGGCGCAGTTTGACTTGTACGTCTATCCAGAAGTCAAAGTAGAGAAAGAAGGTTTCACGAAGGATATTTCAAAAACCTACGTCATTGCCACGAGCGATGAAGCCGTGGCGGAGATCTCGCCGGTGACGAATGCCGGCCTCCAGGGATCCTACCTCGTCACCATGTTTGACTACCTGGGACGACGTCTGCAGGCCGCGATTGGGCAAAAAGGGAAGAAGCTGCCGTTCTCAGAGGAAAATGTTATTGCCGGAATCGGTCTGCGGGAAGAAATGACGGTCGACCTTGCGCCGCAACTCCGAATACGCCGGATCTACGGGATCCCCATTGATGAGACGAATCTGGCGCATCAAACGGAAAACTGGCCGTTTTATGAAAAGCGAAATGAAAAGACGTTCAAGTTCAATATTGATCGAGAAGTGGTGACGATCAAGCTTGACGACAAGGACGCTTCGTTTGTGCCGGAAGAGAACGAAGAGAATCCGGAGGGACGATACGTCGCCTATCTCAACAAGCTTTTGGATGAAAAGCTGGGCTCGCGAAAGTTGGGGGGCGTGTTCACTTTTGGCGTCTTGCCGATCGAATCGACCGACTCGAACGCGCGCTACCAGTTTTACTTGGACGTAAATAGAAATGCGTCGCTCCAGAGTTTCCGGTTGGGAAGGATCGAGGGGCTCGGGTTCGAGTTTCTCGAGGCCGAAGCGGATCTTGCCGCTACCGAGGAGATTTACAACGCCTTCGCATTCGAGGTCGTTAATCAAGCGGGCGACGGCTATGTGATCCAGGTTCCAGCTTCTGGAGCAAGCGAACTGGAGTTTCGCGTGGTTGAAATATGCGACGCAATCAAGCAGAGCGTCGCCGACGCCGTCAATCGCGGAATGCCGGCTGTCCACTTCGAGGTCCTCGCGCGCGGTGAGCGTTTGGTCATGCGAACAAAGTTGGACGATAATCCGGACGACACGTCGCTTGTACTGCGTTACGGCGAAACGCTTGGGTTTTCCGCCGGCGCTCCCAATATGAAAGAAATCACCGAGTTCCAACCGTTGACGATTGATTTCTTGCAACGTCAATTCGCGCTTCACGATGACTTGTCCGCGCTCGGTTTGACCCTCGATCCGACCGGTCAAAGGCTGCGGTTTACGCTGAAGGATTTTGGCGTTCGGTCGGCAAGAGCATTCCCGTTCGCTCTCTTTCAAGGAGACGAACTGACGTCAAGCGGATTCTCGCCGCTCCACCTGACTGGCGGCGTAGCGGCCGATTTTGAGTCGCGCGCCAACTTCGACGTATCGCTAATTTTGAATGACGCTCCTCCAAAAATTGTGGCGCCCGATACGGAATTGGCCGCGATCAAGATTCCTGCAACGGGTAACGCCAATCTCGCCATAAACTTTCAACGCCTTCTGGAGGAACTGCAAGAGAGCGTGGAGGGGGAAAAGAACTTTCCGCTGGTCTTCGAGCTGACGGACAATCTAGGAGTCGCTCCGCCGAGTGATCGCCCGGCGCTGCGATTTACGGTATTCCTGGATGGCGTGAAAAAAATTGAAGATATAACGACCCGAATCGTCGAAGCGGCCAACGAGGTCGCCCCCATGAGACTGAAGGTGGAGTTTGACGGCGTCCGATTTCGTCTCACCGATACTGAAAGCAAGCCAACGGGCTGGGATGACGAAAAGAACTACATCAAGCCGTTGAAGGTATCCGCACGGTACGTAGAGAGGCAGTTTGCCTACGAGACGCAAGAGGTGCTCGAAGAACAATGGGCGAACGAGCATGAAGGACAAGTTGCGATGGGCGATGAATGGCTCATCTACCGAGAAGAGAGAAAGAAGACGAGATTCGAGTCGGCGCAGTTGGTCTTTGCGGCGCCGCTTGACTATGTCGCGGAACTGAATGCCAAGATAATGCCGGCTGGGCTTCCGGCGCTGTTTGAACAGGCCAATATTTCGCTTGCTGCCGACGCTCAAATTGAGCGAGGAGTCAAGGACAGATTATGGTCCATCCTATCGGAAGGAACGCGGTTTGAGTTGCGAAAACGCGAGATTGTCGTCCGACCTTGGATGGGCGATTTCGTCGGCTTTGAGATTCCGGTTGAGAACAAGGATCTCTTGAATGCGGGGATGGTTCCAGACGAGTTCAAAGAAGAGCTTGGCGTCGACGCCGGCGTTGTTGAAGTCGTCGAAATGGACAAACGCTGGAAGATCTCCACGGACGAGAATGATAGTCGGGAATACGAACTCAATTGGATCGGCGACATCGCGGTAGAACGGCCGATTACCAACTCCCGGCTCTTCAAACCGCTGGTTTTTACCGGTAATTTGCCGGTGTGGTCAGGAAAGAAGCCGGTATCCGGATTGCCGGATGGGCTTGGCCAAGAGTTGTCGTCAGAGTTTGCAGAGAAGTCCTGCCCCCTGGATGATAACGCCAGTGTAGAGCAAGTTGCCGCGGAGCGATGGTTGATTCATTCGGCGCGGCGACGATTCGTTGTTCGGTGCGTCAAACCGTTTGATTTCAACTCAAGTGAACCAAAGTATGACCTTATTGTGAGGGAGGACGCCTATCCAGAACGACTCCTCTTGCCGGTTCTTTTGGGCATCGGCGCATTCGATGCAGATGGAGACGGAGTGATTCTTGGCACGCCGATCACCGAGGTCGACCCCTTCGCCGGACGACTAGTCTTCGATGCCGCGAGTACCGGAGAGTTGCACTGCCAGGCGGACCTTACCGCAGTCGTAGAGTCAGGAAAGACCGATCTTGGTTTATTGGAGTTAGAGGCGAACGGGGAAGGTTTCGCCCATGTCGATTTCCACATCTTCTTAAACGGAGATAACTCAGATCCTTCTGTTAGCCAAATCGACACCACGTTTGACGCAGGTCTGAATGCGGAATATTCCTTTGACGTGCAATTTCAAGCGGACCAAACGAAAAGCAACTTTGCCGGAGAGCTCTGGCCTGCGCAAATGGGAACGGGGCTCGATCGAGCGATCGCTGAATTCGACGAGGTCGCGACGCTTCAGTTCCAATGGTTGGGCGAAAAGGGGACCGGAAAGGTTGCGTTGGCCGATAGCCTGGCGTTTGACCAGCTTGCGCTCGCTCGTCTGAAGAACCGTGATCTGGTATTGGATCAGCTCAATAAGGGTTTGAAGGAACTGGGCGCCTTTGTGACGACGTTCAGTAACAACAAGAATTTCAAAGTGCTCAGCATTCCTCAGACTAATTTTCGACTGGAAAACTTGATTCAAATCGATGACGAGTTTGAAGAGTTGGTCAAGCGATTCGACTCGCGCCTGGCCCAAGCAAGCGGAAAGCCGGGATCGGGGGGGGAGAAAGTTCAAGTTCTGGCGCAGCTCCATGGGCTTCTCAAAGAGGCGATTGGGGAATCGGGCGATGTCCAGGTTGAGTTTGATCCCGCCACCGAGTCGTTTTTGTTCGTATTTCGGCGCAATGAGTCAGATTTGCAACGTTGCGGCCTGAGTTCGACGTACGACGGTCCATTCGAGCCGCTGAAGAACCTGGCGGTAGTGAACGTGGGAGAAAAAGGCCAGGCGTCCGCCGGATGGTACGCTGACGTGAGTGTCGGGATCGGAATTGACTTGCGGCAAAAGTCGGACGCCTGCGGGATACGAGGGATCTTCTTGAGTTGCCCTCGGACCTACGTCGACGCTGGGGCGAAGGTCGAGATCCCCACGGGCGATATTGAGGTGATTATCGGCCCGTTCCAACACCATATCAGTGGGTTGAAGATCAAAGACTATCCCAACGGAATTTGGGAGGAAGAGTTCGAATACGCGCTTCCGGATAGCGACGATCAGAATCAACCCGACTACGTCCCGGGCCGAGTCTATCAATTCCAGGGGATTGTGCCGCCGCAGATCGATCTTCCGGAGATCAAACTGGAACTTGATTTCTCCGATGTGGAGTTTCCGGACCTCCCGACGATTCCTATGACGGAGTTGCCTGATCTTCCAGAATACGACCTTGCCAAACATCTGGAAAACCTGGGCCTCAATTGGGATCGAATCAATGGCGATCTTGATCTGGAGTTAGAAAAGCTGTTTGACAGATTCGAGATTCCAGTCTTGGGCGACAACAAGTTGGAAATCCTGGGAGTGTTTGACGGGATCTCGAACGCTTTCCAAGGTGAGTGGCTCAATCTGGACGGGATCAATGAAGAGTTGACTGTAGGCGGCGTCGCGAGTTTGCCGCCGGAGGTCAAAGCAGAGATTAAGGAGCGTATCGAAGCGAAGCTGGAGGCATCGCTGAAGGATGCGCTTGTGGGGATTGATCCTAGTCTGCAAGTGAAAAACGTACACGTCGACATTGACGCCCCAAGCGTTCAGTTCGAGATGTTATTTGAAAAGAAGCGGACCACCTCAAGCGAACTTGACCTTGGGCTCAAGGGGATCGGCTTTGAGATGTCGCCGCGTCCGGAAGTAGCCACGGAAGTCACCATGATGTTTGGCGGAACCGGGATTTGCGACGGTCATGCCGATCCAATGAGCGATGACGATTACGCGACGATCGGCTTCGACAAAGAAGGGATCTGGATGTGGAACGCTCACTTCTACTGTGCGGCGAAGGCGGAGATTCTCGCGCCAGGTCAGTTTGACACCGATCTCGGCTTTCTTCGATTCGAGACGACGCTAAAGAGCCTGCCTTTTCCGAACGTAGCAAACGGCAATTGTCTTTCGTTTCCTGTCGATGCGAAAGAACTCAACGGCCTGTCGTTGAAGATCGTAGCGAGTCTGGCTGACGACTCCGAGGCGTCCGGTGAGAAAAAGCGGACACGCATTAGCGAACTGGCTCGCAACATTGCGAAGCCGAAGGAGGTTAACGACGGAAAGCTGGAAGGAGTCGGTCATGGGCTCGTTGCGACCGCAGGGTTCCACGTGGAGTCGTTCAAAAGCCGGCAGGTGCAGATGCTCCCCCGATTCAGGACTTCTTTCGATTTTCAATGGGGACGTTCCCATCCCGCCTCCGACCATGAAAATCCAGAGGAAGATCTCATCCGCTTTGGCCAAGTGGAGATGAATATCGAGGACTTTGGCGAAAGGTTCTTGAAGCCGATTCACGAAAAGGTCGTTAAGTTCACCAAGCCGGTCTTGGAGGTAGTCGAAGAATGCGAAAAGCCGTTGCCGCTTATCTCTGATCTGGGAGGAAGCGTGACGATTTTCGATCTTGCGTTGCTATTGGTCGAAGAGGAAGAAGATGTCGAATCGATCAACGACATACGCGAAGCGGTGAAAAACCTTGGCCAGATGACTCGCCGTATCGAAAAGATCAGCAGCATTACGTCCGACGACGGATGGATCATCGTTGGAGCGTTTGATGTCAATTACGAGGATGCCAGTTCATCGGCGTCGAGAGGGAGCCTGAAGCCCAATTTGTCGGCGATGGATCTGCAGGAAAACCTGGCGAAAGGATTGGCGACACTAGGGGAAATCAAAGCGACCTCCTTAAAAGACCGGGAACCCTTTCCCGAAATTGCCGATCCAGAATTCCGCTACATCAAGGAAAACGCCGGAAGGTTTGCGTTTCCTCTTGTTGAAACGGTAGTTGGCTATCGCGGGAACAACGAAACGTACGTCGTCTCCGAGCCGCAGCAGGTCATATTTGGTTTGATCCTTGGCCAGGACGCAACCTTGTTCGAGTATCGAGTGCCGCGGGTCAGGGCGTCATTCGAATATAGCCAGTTCTTTCCGATCTTTGGCCCCTTGGGAGCGCGAGTAGGCGGACGCGCTTCGTTTGAAGCGACAGTAGCGATCGGCTACGACACCAGCGCCATAAGTCAACATCGCAAAGTATTTCACGGGTTCTATCTGAATGATCGTCTCTATCCCGGCGGCGTCGGCCCGGACGTCGTCGAAGCAGCCGTGCGTATGGGCCTGTTCGCCGCGGCCGAAATCAACGTCGTCGTCGCGCGCGCCGGGGTGGAAGGGGGCGTCTTCGGAGAACTAGGACTTGATCTCAACGACTGTGGATGCAAAGAGGGCTATCATGCCGATGATGGAAAAATCTATTGGGAAGAGATTGAGGAGGCTTTCGACGACAATCCGTTGAAGCTCTTCAACGTCCGAGCGACGGTATACGCGCAGCTGAGGGCATATCTTGAGATTGGCTTTAACGTCTTGGGGGGATTCAAGTGCATCGTTTGCAAAGAGAAAGTCTTCCCCAAGAAGATCTTGTTTGAGAAGACGTTGTTTGGCGAATGCGATTGCGCCGAAAAGTCGAACGAATCAGATCAGACGGCCATAGATGCCGGCGACCCGGGCGACATGGCTACGCTTTCTCCCCCTATTTGGGCTTCGCTTGTTGCGCTATTGCAAGCTCCGGAGGACGAACCGACCGGATTATCCGCGGACAAGACCCTGCTAAAAGTGAAGGTGGAAACTCCCAAGGTTGAATTCCGATTTTCCGAAGGTCGGTTTGTCGACGGGCGTTATGAAGAGCCGCTACTGACGGAACACCGCTATAAGAACGGGGAAGAACCGGAGGTCATCCCGCACTGGGGCTTCAAGTACGAGACCGATCCGGCGAAACCGCAATCGGTGCTCATTATCAAGGGCTCGAATGGGGCCGACCAAATCATTATCGGCCCCAACGTACCGTTTGATTTGCAGATCGACGGAGAAGGGGGCGATGACACGATTCTCAATAACGGCATCGGCAAGAACGTCCGAATTAATGGGGGAGCTGGCGACGACAAGATCACCGGATCAAACCACGCGGATGAACTGCTCCTCGGCGGCGACGGTAAAGATACGATTCTGGGACGAGACGGCAATGACTGGATTTTTGGATTTGGCGCCGACGGCGCAGTGACCGATGACAACGACGATCTGCTCGACGGAGGGAAAGGAATCGATTACATCTTCGGCGGACCAGGCGAGGATACGATTGCCGGCGGGTTGAATGACGACTGGATTTGGGGGGGAGCGGAACATGACGATATCGTCGGCGACGCGGGTAACGACGTCCTAATCGGCGGCGCAGGGAAGGATAAGATTGGCGATCTGAACAAGGAGCTCGGATCCGACATCCTGGTGGCGACGAACCTCATTGGCAAGTTCGACGAAATTGATTGGAAAGCGCATCCACTGTCGATCGATCGCACGTCATCCCTACCGGCGGCGGAAACGATCAAGCTGCGAAAAGCGAAAGAAGCGGACCTGCTGGTGGGGCTGAAACAGCAAATAAAATTTGCCGCTGACATTCGCAGTAGCGATTGGTTGGAGACGAAGAGGGATACGGGCGCGCTTGCGCGCACCATTCAAGATCTCATACAGGATGACGCCGACGACGGGGATGCGACCGAAAAGAACGAACTCTCTGGCGGCCCAACGAACGACTTTTTGATTGGGTCGAATGGTGCGGACGTGCTGCACGGGCATGTCGGCAGCGATTGGATTTGGGGGGGAAAGGGGAACGATCTCCTCCATGGCGACGATAGCGGCGACTATCTCTTTGGAAACGATGGCGTCGATACGTTGTCAGGCGACCGTGGCGCGGATGTGCTGGTCGGTGGCGCTAATGGAGACTTCTTGTATGCCGGCTTCGCCCCCAGCAACCTGCCGGCGGCTCCCGACGTCATCCGGCCTGGGGACAACGTCGAATTCTATAAATTGCTGACTACGGACGTCGTAGAAACATATTTTTCTCCTTCTAGCGACGACGAACACCGCCACGAGATCTTCGGCGGAGATGTGCGCTGGAGCGACGGCCCGCTCGATAGTGATGACGGTAACGATTTGATCGTAGGAAGTAATGGTCCCAATCTGGTGATCGCCGGCGGTGGAGATAACACGGTTTGGACCGGAAAAGGGACCGATTGGATCTTTGCCGGGGCAAGGCGCCTCGACAAAACCTCTTTTGAAAAAGAGCAACTTCCGGCGACCGTCAAGCCACGAGAAGTCGTGATCTTGCCGGCACGATTGATTGTCGAGCGACTCCCCGACGTGACAAATCAGATTCACGCCGGGTTCGGCAGCAACGAGGTTCATGGTGGAAACGGTGTCAATCAGATTTGGATGTCTAGCAGCTTCGTGGACGTAGGCGAGACGAATCTCATTTCTACCGGAAAGAGCGACGACCAGATTTGCACAATCCATAACCACAAGCCCTTTATTACAGGCTTGGTGCGACAGGACGGCGTGCAGGAAGATCACACAGTCGCCTACAACGACTGGGCGCAGGCGGATCCGCCGCTAGTCGGGAAATGTCATGCGAAACTTTGCATGATCGACGCTGGTCCCGGTGAAGATCTAGTTGTGAGTGGGGACGGTCATGATTGGATTGAAACCCTGGGCGACCATGGCACATTGCTGGCGGCTGCTGGCGATGCGGTCGTTGACGGCGCTATGTTCAAAATTGAAGACATCACGTTCGTATTTCAGAAAACCGACATGGCGGTCGGCGACAACCCCATTGAAGTGGCGGACGACGACTCGAAGGAGGATATTGCTAACGCCATCGCCTTCGCCATGAGAAGCAAGGGAGTGTCGGCGCTGGCGATGGGCGATCAAGTTCACTTCCTGGGTTCGATCGATATTAGCGCTACGCAGTTTTTGAAAACGACCGAGCCTGGCGCCGACAATACGCGTGACGTCGTTTTCGCCGGCGCAGGGATCAACGCCGTAAATGCAGATGCAGGGGATAACTACATTCAGGCTTTCGATTCGGACGATTCCTACAACATTATCATCGCCACGACTGGTGATGACGTTGTGCGTGCCGGTAAACAGCACGATTTCATCTTGACCGGCGAAGGAAATGACATCGTTTTCGGAGGGGATGGAGACGATATTATTGTCGCCGGTCGCAACCCGAAGGAATTAGGGCCAGGGGGTCTCGATGCGGACATTGTTCACGGAGGAGCTGGTAATGACATCATAATTGGCGGCGCTCAGGACGACATTCTCAGCGGGGATGAAGGAGACGACATCTTGATTGGTGGCCTGCCGAATATGCAACTCGATGGCCTGATCAAGGATAGCAGCGGGAAAGATGTACCGATCGCCGTGTTTTATGAAGTTGCCCGGGAACTGCATCGAAGCGGAAAGCAGGGCCCCTTGCGCGAGCCGTTTGTAACGATGTACAAGACGATTATCGAGAATTTCAAACAGAGTCTTGTTCAAGTCCCAAGTTACGAAAAGGCCGAAAACCTGGCGGCGGGGCTGCAAGAACGAGATCCATATCCGTTTCCCAACGATACGACTCCGGGTTACTTGCGGGGAATTTCTGTCGATGGCGACGACAACGACGGGAACGATGCGTTGCTGGGGGGAGAAGGCCGTGACTGGCTATTCGGGGGCGCGGAAAGCGACATCCTCTTTGGTGGGAATGGAAACGATTATCTCGACGCCGGCGCCGGCAACGACGAAGTATATGGTAATTGGCCGCGACAGGAACAAGCGGACCACGAAAACGTTCGATTCACGAAGGAGAACGGTTTTACATACGATTTCGACGCGCTGTTCAAGACTACGCATCGAAAGAAGAATCAGAACGACGATATTCTCATCGGCGGCCGCGGCCAAGACATCCTCAAAGGGGACTGGGGCATCGACCAGTTGTTTGGGGACGAAGACGACGATTGGCTTTATGGAGACCAAGGGATCGAAATCGTCTTCTCCGCGGGAGAGGCGACCGCGCAGCGAAAAGGGGAGCTTTCGTCACTGCATGGAAGCGACAAAGTCCCCGTTCCCGATTGGTTAGCGACGATATTTCGAAGCGAATTAGGAAAGTGGGTGCCCGCCTCTGGTCCCATCGTGGCTTCGTTCGCAAAAGAAGAACGAGACGGCGAGTTACTTGGCTGGGTTGTCGTCAGCGATGCCCGAAAGTTCCGCATCCGGGAGATCGACGGCAATTTTGAGGTGGTCAAAGAAATCCAGCAAGCGGGGCAACGACTGTGGGGCGGAGCGGGGATCGATATGCTGCATGGCTATTCTTCCGTGGACGATTTCGAGTTCGACCGTGAAGTTCGTCTGTTGGCCGGACAAGAGAGTCCGCGACGAGTTCATGACGGGCTCGACTACCCGATTGGAGACGACCTGCGAGGAGACAGCGGTGGGGACTACCTCTATGGGAGCTTGCGACGAGATATCCTGATTGGCGACTCGCTTGATCAGCCTAGCGCTGGAAATGACTATCTCCATGGAGACTATTTGAAAGACGACTACCGCTTGAACTATGACGCCGGTTGGAGCGGCGGCGGCGATTTTCTATACGGTAACCGTGGAAGCGATCAGTTATTTGGCGGCGGTGGTAAAGATGTCCTCTGGGGTGGGGAAGATGGTGATTGGCTCGAGGGGATGGCGGCGAAGGACCAACTGTACGGAGGGAGCGGTCCTGATATTATCGTCGCGGACGTTGACTCTCGCTATTTCTACGACGACACGGAATCTTCCGACGAGGACCAACTCCACCAAGAGACGGAAACGGTTGACGGTCATTTTGGCAACGTGGTTGAAGGGGACTCTGTTGACGACGCCGTCGACATTCTCCTCGTTCAAGGAGACGCGACGTTCGAAAATCGCACCGCCTCGACCAATCACGAACATGACAACATTGTTATTCGCGATTTTGGCAAAGAATTCCTGCGAATCGAGTACAAGAGCTTCAAGGAAAGCGAGAACAAATGGATTGAGGATCTGGCGAGCTGCGACGCTCCCGACAAGGCGACGGTTGAAAAAAAACGACGTGAAGGCAAACCGGAACCGGAAAAGCCTCGAACTTTTGATATCCGCTGGCGCCCGGAGGTCGACGCTTTTCCGGCCTATATCGAACAAATTCAAGTCGCCGGTTTGATGGGAGACGATCGTATTCTGTTGGACGTTTCCGAGAAGACGACGCAGAAAGCTACCGATCTGTTCCAGGATGATCCGACCGGGCCGGGGCCATTGCAAATCTGGTTCTCCGTCCTCTCCGGAGGGCCCGGCAACGACATGGTCGTCGGCAGTTCCGCCCGCGATCAAATTTACGGCGGCCCAGGAAGCGACATGCTCTACGGTCTGGGAGGAGATGATCGGCTGTGGGGAGACTTCCTGGATGGCGAACTCGAAGATGAAGACTATCTATTCGCTGGCGAAGGTAACGACGACCTGATCGGCGGCGTGGGTTCAAACCGACTTTACGCGTGGTCATTCCATCCCTATTGCGAGCCGGAGCATCCGTTCCCGTACATCGATCGCTCACAACCAGAGCCAGCGACGTCTGAGCCGAGCGTACCGCATCAGACGTGGCGACGGAAAGTCGGAGAATTTCTTGACGCCCAATATCGGATCAAATGGCAGGAGATTCGGGGCTTTGACGTTTCGGAAGGGGGAAAGGAGAACTACTTTGGCGTCTTCAAAGACCACCGTAACCACTTTTCCGCCGTCCGCGTCGCCAATTCCGACTACGAAGATACGGGCCTCAATCGGATGCTCGGCAGCGATAGCGAGGTGACTCATGACTATCTTTACGGCGGCAAAAACGTCGATTTTCTCTATGGACGGGCCGGCGATGGCGATTTGATCTTTAAGAAAGACGGAACGGTCTTTCAGCCCGGCGAAGACGTATCGCATGAAGATCGCTGGAAAGCGTATGCGAAGGCGAACCGCGGCGCGCTTTATGTGGCGACGTCGGAATCGGCTGACAAAGTCGAGATTGGTTACGTTACTAATCCAAGCGCAAAAAACTATGGGCAGCACTGGATTAATCTCGCGACTGCAGGGTCGGTTGACGTTCGCTTTGGCATCGAAGCGTTTGATCTAAAGAACGCCAACGGGGAGACCCTCTTCAAGAGCGGGGGCGAATTCATCGACGCGTCAGCGTTGTTGTTTAGTCGTAACGCCGATATGCCTGGCTACGCCGCAGCGCAGGCAGGAACCGCCAGAAATGCACAGGGCGCTCTCAACGACATTTCGGAGAAATTTCAAATTGGGGGGCAGGTTCGACAATCGCGCGGCCCGCAACGAGTTTCTCTAAGCCTTGAACCTCGCGATCTTAATCCGGACGACGATTTGCTACGCGACGAGGACCTCGCAGAGACGTTCTTGGCGATCATTATCGATACGCTGGGAGGGGACGATGACGTCCATGTCGGCGAAACCGTTCAAAAGACGGTGTGGATTGATGCTGGTGATGGAGAGGACGTCGTTCGAATTGACCCGCAACGCGCCTACTTGCCGGATCAATTTGAACGCAGGTTACCGAAGAATCCCAATAAGCCGGACCCACGACGTGAATTGACAAACCGATTTACGTCGGACGAGCTGGATGGGCGTTTGGTCATCCACAAACCTTTTGCAGATAAGGGGCGAAAGAAGCGAGTGGTCACCAACGACGAACCGCGGTTTGCGTATCCGTTGGAAACGTTGTCGCGCACCACTCGATTCAAAAACCTGACGATCGATAGCGGCCATGCAAGCAGTGACGATATCGACTGGTACCAGTTTTCCATTTTGGAGGATATGGAGTTCAACTATGGAGATGCGATCGAAGTAGAAAAGACGGATACGCTTCACGATTCTCAAGTGGAGTTAGGCATTTACCGTGAATCGGTTCTCCGCGAAGAGAAACCGGAGAACTGGGATAACCATCGCTGGCCGATTCTTCAGCCGAACGGACAAGGCGCAGTCCCCAATTTCGTTCTGCAAAGTACATTAAATGGTTGTTGCGATGCGCTAGTTCAGGAATCGCCGTACTACCGAACCTTAACGTTACTCAAAGAAGATTCCGAAGCGTCGTGGCGAACGCTGATAGCGACTTGGAACCGCTTGCCGGAAGTCATCCAGCATCCTGCCTACAAGATCGAAACCATCATCCAAATCAAAAGGCCATTTGAGAATTACTGGGGAATACTCCGTGGTCCCGATCCCAAAGATCCGAAGAATTGGATCTGCATTCAGCGTACCGAACAAGCGATGTATGTTCGCCAAAACGCGTATTCTGGGAGACATGCCCTTTGCATTCGGAAGAGAGGCTTTAGCTTTGACCCTTTGCGAGAAGCGGAGACAGGGCCTGTAACCGAAAGTTTTCGCCACATGTGGCGGCATGTGCAACCTTTGGCGGTCGGATGTTCAGGCTTGACGCTCTCCGACGCGTCGACGATTGAAAAACATCCGGGGAATCGTTGGGTGTTGCGTATTCCGAGCAAGAATCTTCTGCTCCGTCTTAGCGTCGAAGGGTTGCGAATCGAATGCCTGGCGAAGCACTTTCTCATGGTGCGTCGGAAAGACGACGCAAATTCGGTCGGCATGCCCGTCGCCTATGACATGACGTTTCGCTTTCGCAACCATTTGGATTCGACGGAAGCCGAAGCCAAAGGAGAAGTATTCAGTCTAGGGGCTTTGGAACGCGTCACGAAAATTGGCGGGCTCACGTTACATCAGGAACCCGCAGAATTGGACGCGGACCTATTCTCCTTTCAGATAGCGCCAAAAATTGGGAACGGCGCCGGCATCAAGGTGAGCGATTATGGACTTCCGGCTGGACAGCGAATTTCGCTTGAACTACTGGATGAAGAAGGAGTGCTCTTGCAACCAGTCGTCACGCCAAGCGATCCAACTCGTCTGGCGCTCGATCAGTATGATGAGGTGAAAGATGCTAAGGAACGTAAGTTGTTCCGTCTCAAGGTTTCGTCATCCCAGGAAGGGGACGGCAAAGCGCCGGAAAGGACGCTCGCTCCGGTACGATACGACCTGATTCCCGATATCCATTATGATACGCCGGATAACGAAGACAATTTTACGCCTGAATCGGCGCGAAACGCAGATTCTTATCTCACGACCGACAAGTTCAAAGGGGACGTAAAAAAGTGCGAGCATACCTGGACGCAAGTCTCTTCGGAGGCGATTACGAAGGCGCTTGACGCTCGCACGCTGCCCAGCGAACTGCTCCCTCACTTTTTGGCGAGCGATCGAATCCGCGCGGAAAAGGGGAAGGTCGACGTTTTGGAAGAATCGACCCGTTGGCGCGTTTCCAACGAACGCGCTACCTACGAGGTGCACATCGAGGGAGGGCAACTTCATGGCGCGAAGGTTGGATGGGAAAGCGGATACTTTCGTATCAATATTCCCGAAAAGCTCGAGCAGAAGCTCCACTTTGCTATCGCGGCTCCCGAGATGCTCGGAGGAGTCTATCCAATGCTTCGGCTCGAATTTTGGCAACCCACGCCAAAGTCGCGGCCAGACGACGTCACGCTCGAGAAGCTGCTGACGTATAAGGACGTGCGAATCGATCGAGGCGTTACCGCGATGGATCTTTCGGATATCCAGCTTCTGGAACTGGTGGCCAACGCGCCGCCGAGGGAAGGGGAATATCTTTCGGAAGATGTCGTCTTTCAGGTGATTATCGATGGTTTGGCGCACGAAGTGAAGCTTCTCAAAGACGACGTTTCCGTGCCAGCCGCTTCTCAGACGGCTGAAGCTCGCAAAACTCGCTTGCTCGAGCGACTCAAGAAGGCGTTAAACGAAGCGAAGTCGAGTTCCGGCGGACAGACGCTCGAATTGTACGAGATAGAAGTGAGCATGACGGACGGCGGACGAATCGTATTTCGCATCCCGGTTAATCGGGTTGCTGCAGAGACGATAGCGGTAAAAGATGCCGAAGAATTGGGCTTTTTGGAATACCGTAATGCGGACTCGATCGACGGTGGAGACTCCGTTTCGTATCAGGAGGCGAGGAGAACGAACGCCGAGATCAAAGGGGTTTACTACTTGCGTGCGAGGGTCGTCAATTCAGCCGAAATGTGGCGTGAGTTTGAGCCCGATGATACGAGCCGAGAGCTGACGATTTGGCAACAGACGCTTGAGGGAGCGACGGCGAACTCAATCAAATACGAAATTCTGCCGCTCAATGCGAATCGCGATTCCTACGCGATCAATCTTGACAACGCGGCGGAAAATGATCGATCAGGCCGAAGTTACATGCGGCGGAAGGACGTGATCATCGGCGGCTCTGGCAACGATCGACTGATTGGCGGTTCGGCCGAGGATTGGATCTTTGGCGGCGACGGAAATGACGTTCTCTGTGGAGGCGCCGACGGCCAATCCTCCGATCTCTTGTTCGGTGGGAAGGGGGATGACCTTTTTCAAATCATTCCCGACGACCTGCCGATTCACAAGTTCTATAAGATCCCGTTCGATCCCGCGACGGCGGATATGATCTTTGGGGATGAAGGACGCGATCGAATTTATTTTCTGGGGGGAGATGACGAGCGTCCCGGCGATGCGAGTCCCTCGCCGGACAAGGTGCGCGATTTCGTCGCGTTGGGGTACGATCGCTTCTTGGGGCGTCATCGCTTGATGTCTCTCGAGTGGGATACCAACCGTCACACTTTCGTTGCAAACTCCCTGAATGGAGATTCCAACACGGTGGGGCAGTTCGTTCAGAAATTCGCTTTCTTTCAGGTGAAGGATATCGAAGGAACTCTGATTGACACACGCGGGGGATCAGACATTGTTCATCTAGATCCAGACTATTTTGCTCCCAGCCTTGGAGAGAAAACATGGGGCGTCGCGCAGGGGGACGTACAAGCCGGCGCCCACGCTTTTCGTCGAATTGAGGTGCGGGGCGGAACAGGACAGGACGTCATTTACGGCTCCGACTACGCCGACATCCTATTGGGAGGGGATGAGAGCGACGTCATTCTCGGCAACAAGGGGGACGACCATATCCTTGGTGGGGACGACCATGACCTGATAGCTGGAAACAACTTCATCAGCGAGAAGCCGCAACTGATGCAGGACCTTTCGAAGTTTACGCCTGACGGCGCCGACGTCTCGATGAACGACTACAGCTCACCCAAGGAAGCCGCGCCATTCGACTACGCGTTAGAGCTTGGCTACTCCGACCGTCAATCGTTCCGCGCTGTTGGGGTAAAGTTCGACACGATCCCGAAAGACGGGCGCTTGGAAGCGGCTTCGCTGTTGAACAGTTTCGCCATTGAAGGCCAACATGAAGACCGGCTGGCCGTCGTTACCCCGATCGGCGATACGAACAACGATCGCTACGAGGACTACGTGATTTCTGGGGCGAAGCCTGGATCCGCCTTCCTGTTCTACGGCCCACTCAAACAGGATCATTTGTTCCGCGCCAGTCGTGGTTCGGAAATCGATCGATCAACGTTCGCGGATGATCTTCACGTTCGCGGCAATGAGTGGGACTACGAAATCAGCGTCGATAATTCGAAGGAATGGGTGCAGTTGCAAAAGCGGTATTCCGTCCTGGGGCAAGGGGATGTTGATTTAACCGATTGGGGAACGATCTCCAGTCGACCGTCCAGAGACGGGGCGTTCGTCTCGGTTTTGTTTGATGACTCGTCGAACCAATACAAACTCTTGGTTAGTAAGCCCCTTGTCCAGCATGCAACGGACAAGAACGGGGTAAGAGTTTACAACCGAATGGATTCGCCAACTGACAAAAACTTTGCTTTCGAAGCAGTGATCGAAGGAGACGACCTTGACGTAATCGAGAAAGTAGGCGTTGAACGATCTGGACAAGACCTGTCCGTACATCGTTTAAATTTCGATGGCAAGTCGGCGAATGGAGAGGAACTGTTGGTTCTAGCGAAGCGGCCGGCGTTTAACTCCGATATCGTCGGATGGATTATCAAAAAGGAGGTCGCAACGCTCAAAATCGCGATCAAAGCGGACAAGCTAAAGGGTTCGCCTTTCCGCGTGCGTCCCGGAACTTCGACCGCCACGACGATTGGCAAGTTGCTCAAGGGCTTTGAAGTTGCGTTGGAGGAAATTCCGAGCCAGTTTAAAGCGGTAATTCCGGGAGACGTCAATGGAGACGGGACCGAAGACATTCTCCTAGCGGACTCGAATTTCGTCACGCTCAAATCGGGAATGCCGGCGTCCGAAGAGATTGTCGGCAGAGTCTATCTGATCGCCGGCCGGTCGGGGAATGGCCCTGTACGGCTTGACGCCGCCCCAGATGCAGCCGAATTCAATGAAACGACCGGCGTGACGATCTGGGAAGGACTGCACCTTGGCGGCTCGGTCTTCGCGCTGGGGGATGTGAACGTCGATGGTCTCGCCGACTTCGGGTTCTCTCGATACAAGGAGTCCTGCACCGTCGAGGATCTTGCGGGACGCGGCGCCGCCTTCCTGATCGGGGGAGAAGGCCAATTGTCGCTTGACGCCGACGGCAATCTAGCGGAACGCTACAACTATTCGATTGATAAGGAACGAACGTCAAAGAATAGCCAATGGCCCAATAGCGAACCTCCAGCCAAGCCGACGCATGTATTCTGCGTCTTGCGTGAACTGCATACCGAATCGGGAACGCAACGCGTAGGTGACATCCAAGCGACGAGTGGAGATTTTGACGGTGACGGTGTGCTCGACTTGGCCGTCTCCACGGCCGGCAACGTTCTTTCTACGTCAAGCGGCGAACCATCGACGGCTCAGGCCGGCCATTTGGGAAAATTGCTTCAATTCCGTTCAATAGGTGAAATTGCCAGCAATGCGCCGCCAGCGAATCCGCGAATTGTTGAACTCAAGGAAGCCGACGCGATGCTAGACGTTGGGGCCGCGTCGCTTACGCTCAGCGAGTATCCGGCGTCTGATCTCGACGGAGACAATTTGTCGGATTTGGCCTTCGGCGATCCGGAGGCAAGCAGTGAACTAGATTTGGAAAAGGTCAAGAATCCGGGGCGAGTCTATTTTGCATTCGGCGATTATCGCCAATTTGCGCGTCCAGAACGCGGTATGGAAACGTTGGCGAATCGCGATGTGCCAGGCTTGGGACTATTTGTCGTCCACGCACCAACAAACCGACCATTCGCTCACCAGGTAGAGATGGAATTTGCGGAAATCAACGGGACGACGCCATTGGCGCTCGGCAAGACGAGCCATTGGGATCGTAACGGAAATTCGCTCGCTTCGATCGGCGACGAAACGAAACATGTGGCGCTGCTCCAGTCAGACGATCGAGGAACATTTTTTGAAGTCGGCGCGCTAGTTCGTTCGCCCCAAGGAAAATACGAAAACGCGTTCCTGATACTTAATTACCGGCAGAGCGAGCCATGTCCCAATCCAGACGGCGAGCCGGGGCTTGCGATTGAGGAGTCGCTACACGGCTTGTCTCCCGCCAAAGGAGATTGCTCCAACCGCCCCGACACTGGCCCCGCTATTATCAAGCGCGATCAATTCGTGATGGCGGGCTTTAGCCAGGATCGAAAGCGGTACGAAATCTGGGATCAAAACGGGCTCTTGTGTCCGTCGGTTCCGTTCGCGAACAGCGATATTCCGGCTGGCGATGAGCCGTACGACATCCGAGTTCGGGTCACCGATCGCTACATTGAACTCTATTCGAAGCGATGCGACCCGGATGCCTGCGAACAACCTGCGGACCTGTTGAACCTTGGTCAAGTCTACTATGGCTCGCCTAGAATCCGCTTTGAGCGAATTGACCTTATTCGCCAAATGAGCGTCAATGAGTCGATCGCCAAATTGATGGGCGAGGGCGGCCTCTTGGACAGAATGGCGAACAGCGGTTCAACCAAAATTGATGACACGTTCCGCCAAGAAAACGAGGCGGAATGGGGCGATCTTCTCTGGACTTGGATTTGCAGTCGACGCCCCATAAACGCAGAGCAGCACGATGAGACTTGCTACGTTTGGCGAGTCGACGGCGATTATCGCCTGCGATTCAATGACGAAAAAAAGATGTTCTCATTACGTCAAGGCCTGGGGCAAGGAGAGTGCGACCATTTGTTCGTTTATTGCGATACCGGCCTGAATGCATCGTTAACCGATGGCAAGGTCGGGGTCTTTGCGAACCAATCCGAGACTTGCTTTAAAGACTTCTACGTTCGCGATACGGAACGCTGGTTCAAATTCTCGACGTTGGGAGATGGACAGCCAGGCAATCAGTTGAAGATTCGCCTCGACAACAACTTCTCTACCGAGGCGCGGGAAGCGGAGGAGTTGCCAAACTATGCGACATCAAAACCGCTTCCGGCGATGACGTATTCGACGGTTGCTCCCCACGCGGTATTGGACGGGGAATTCCAGATTCCTCGCAAGGGAGTCTCACTAAAGAAGAGCGGCGTTACCGCGGAAGTCGTTTCTGCCAATCCGGCTGCCGGCGAACACCGATTCGCGGTTGGCGGCCAAGGAGACGAAGAGTCCAGAGCCGTCATGATGTTCGACTTCTCGTGCCTGCAGACGCATGTCGAGGCGATCGAAAAGGAACTGGAATCGGTGACGCTGTCGTTTACCTATCGCTCTTCCAATCTCGGAGAGTTGAAGCTGATGTGCTTAGACGAGGAGCCCAAGTTTCATGAGTATTCAAGCCCGCCGAACAAAAACCCCGCCGATCTCAGTCTGGAGCAAAAGAAGGAATGGATTGCTCTGTGGGAAGCGGACGCTACGATGTTTCCCGAGATAAAACCGAAGAAACAGGATGTGGCGACCGATCCCAATGTGTTGACCGCCGACAATACCGATATCGAGTTTGATCTTCGTCCGCTCTTAGTCGACGCGCTGCGATCAGGGCGAAGTCGCCTAACGCTACGCATCGTGGGGGAAGGATTCGCTCATCCGATCACAATGCCCGATTTCAACAATGGAGAGGAAACCTACGTCCGACTGGTCTGCAAGACGAAGACGCGACGCGGGTTGCGATTCGATTTCTTCGACAGGGATACGAAGCGAATCGATCGAGGGCTGACGATCGCCGACATGCGGAAACTGCCTGCCGAACAGTTTTACGTACGCGTTTATGATCCCTTTGAAGTTTCGGAATCGCCGCGGTGGCGGTCGCCGTTACCATTCGAAATTGAGATTGCCGCACCCAAGGTAGGGGAATCGCACTCCTATTCCGATTGGGACTTCCTTTACGGCGAGTCTGGACACGATCTGCTGGTGGGAAATGGATTTATCGATCATCTCTATGGTGGTGAAGGAATCGATGAATTCAGAGCGCAAGAGATGGAGGTGCGGGACAGAGGTCATCACGCTTCGATTCCAGATTATTTGGAATCCGTTGCACCGATCGCCCTCGAAAAAGTGAAGGATGTCAATGCGTGGGATATAGCGACTCGAGAGAACTTACCGCGACCGAAGGACAAGATCGTTGTGTGGAGTTCTCCTAAACTGAAGCGAATGGCGGCGTACGCACTTGGCGAAACCTATCGTGCCGCGAATGGGGACCTAAGAATTCGTCGGCCGATACTTACGAGCGACATGACGAAACTACACGCCCTGAATCTCGCTAATTTAACGACTCTTGACGACATCAAAAGTTTGGAATTTGCCCGCAACATCGAATACTTAACCTTAGCCGGTACGAGCGTACGCGACCTGGCTCCTTTGTACGAAGGGATTCATTTATTGGGAGGTGAGAGTAATGCGGTCTTCGGTCAATTGGGAACGCGTCAGCTCCGTTATCTCGACGTTGACGATACGCCGATCGACAACAAGGGGATCAATCTCGCGGTTGGCGCCGAGGTTCATGCGTTTCGTATCATAGGCGATCAGGCCAATCTGATGTATCTAAGCGCGGATCGATTGACGAGCGGCGACGAATTCCGCTTCTGGCAACTGGAGAACTCGACGTCCGTTGGAACGTCGGAAGGTCTAAAGTCGCTACGATACCTGTCTGCCGTCAACATCGGAATTGATTCGATCAGCGGTCTTGCGTTGACTCCGCCGACTGTCGCTCCCCTAGAGTTCGTAAACCTCACCGGCAATCCCATCTCGGACGCCGATAAGTTCAAAAACTGTCCAAATCTACGTTGGTTAGAAATCAGTACCGATCAACTTTCGAGTTTGTATGGCTTGGCCGCGATTACGGTCGTCGATGACGCTAGTTTGGGATTCCATGCGGAGAATGGAGTCGAGAAAACAGAAGCGATAGGGCAATACGGAGGTAGTTACGTCGAGATTGCCCCTGCAAGTTCTGCCGGAACGCCAGCCGGGGAGTCCGTAAACGCGACATTCGCGAATCGGGCGAAACTTGCATCGATCGGTTCCTCTTCGTCCGAAGGAGGAAAGCCAAAGAACGCAATCGACGCTCTGCGTGGAACTGCCAAGGACCCGTCGTTACCAACATCAATCCTCGCTCCACCGACGCAGAATAAACAGACCTTTACGGAATGTAGTTCCCCACCTGAGAAATCGGCGGCAAGTTTTACGTTTAACAATATCACTCCTGCGCACTACGAGGTGTATGTAACGTGGCCTGCGTCCTCAACGCGAACGAAGAAGTCGACGTATTATCTCTCTCTCGATTCAAAACCGGTTTTCCATTGGGAGGCGGAAACGGCGTCTGGAATGATCATAAGTGGAGAAATTGCCGAAGATTCATGCCAAACAGTAAAGGAATGGATTTCTGAGCAGGGCTGGAAGCCGGTTTCGGTCGTCTTGTATCAAAAGACGCTGGATCAAACGGTCGCAACGCCGTTTGGCGAAAACGAGACGGTCGTGACCCAAAAGGAAGGTTTTGAATTTGACGAAATCCCCGCTCGCAATTTTGGTTGGATGCGCATCTTGAGTATCGACGTCAGCGACAACAACCGGCCGCGGTCATTGTCGGTTCACGTGGTCGGCGAAGATGACGGCGAACTCGTAGTCGATGCGATCTGTATTAAGGCGAACGTGCCGGACCTGCATCGCTTCGGCGATAACCTGTTCAAGGCCAAAGTCGCAAGCACGTCGGAAAAGGATTAGCGGCGCTCTTTGAACCGCTTTCGAAGCGCCGTTCTGTTCCCATCAGCCTTCACTCAAAAGCGGCAAGTTGACAGCGGAGCGATCTCACGATCGGCCAATTCGTCGCCAGGTCGCTTCCCTCCGCAGTTCGATTGAATCCTTCGAGGGAAGGCTCTTGCTGTCAGCAACGTGATTGCCGGAAAAAATAAGCCCCTTGGCTGAACTTGCGCAAAACGTTTCTTGGAGATTGAAAGGCATGACTTGGATTCAGAGTCCATTCTTCTGGATGGGAACCATTAATATTTTGACCGGAATTTTCAGCGCGATAGCCGGCGGCAGAAAGGCGGCTACCGCCGTTTCGGCAAGTGTGTCCGGCGTCAAATCGAATCCGATCAATTACGTCGTTGGAGGACTGCTTACTTCGCTAATCGGCGTTGGCAATCTATTGGAGTATTCGATCGCCACCTGGGGAACCATTTTATTCATCTTGACTTCCATGTACGACGGTTGGCTAGGGAACGGAAGTAAAGATTGGCGATTCTCTACTTTGACAGCATTCGTAATCGTGCAAACGATACTCGTAATTTGGTCAGCGACGTTGTAATCGCCATTAATATTTTGATCCCCGTCGTTCTGATTGCGTCAATCTGGACGGAAACTCTGTCTATTCCGCCCTTGAGACTGCTACGCCTCAAGGGACGTGGAGTCGAATCTTGCTCACTGCCCCAGCCCAGGACTGGATCACGTTTTTTTGGGCAGGACCATTGGACCGGACTGGACTCCGTTTTTTTCGGATTGGAACATTGGACAGGATTGGACACCGGGTCGCCAAGAGTTGCTGGGGCTTTCACCGACCGACCCACGAAAAGCCAATCGCGCAGCAGTCCCCGCTCCGTCTGTCATCTGGTTTCCCCAGCCAACGCAGACAACTGCCGGATCCTCATCCCACAGTCGACCTAAAAGCCGTGCGCTTTGTCTAGAGACAAATTTTGGCGGTCTGGGTAAAGTCGCTGCGCTAGCCGCGGTTTTTGTCTCCCATTTTCCGTCGACAGAGAGTTCCCTTCAGAAACCGCGGCTAATGCCGTGCGGCTGATTTTGTGGGAGAAGCCGGAGCGAAAGGGGACTCTTGGTTTGGCGGTAGGCAATGTTTCAGGGACCGTTCGACTAGCTCGGGGTCGCCGACCGCGTCAGGAATCACGCGACCGACCAGGCCGATGCCGTGCCCTTGTTTGACGCAGCTGCGAATCGACGAGGCGAGGATCAAATCGAATCCTCGTTCCGGAAAATCGAAGACGCCAGCTTTGGTGAGGATCGCACGTCCTTCGTCGTCAGCGTACGAATCGCAAACCTTGAAGTTGCACTATTTGGCAATTCGCACACGATCGAACACCAACAAAGACGGATTGCACGACAAGGCAGGCTGGCGAAATTGGCTAGTTATCAGTGACCATCAGCGCCAGATGTGGTAGTTGATTTGCGCTGGATGTGCATTTATTCCTCTTGTGCCTTTGGCGAGTCCTCTGGAGTTTGCGCTGGCCGTGCATCCCTTTTTCTCGCGCTGTTCGCAGGTTCGCCAGCGCCGCGTATTGCGCGCGTACTAGGCCACGCAGTGCGCATGCTGAATTTTATATAGTATGACTTTGAAAGACCGTCATTTGTGATGCGGATTTAAGATATTTCTTGACCTGTTTCAGGATGTCGGATAGTTTGACATTCGTTAAGCTGGCCTTTCACTGAAGTACTATATTTATCGGGTAATTTGTTATTCGTGAGGCCGGTTGCTCATTCTCGCGTGCGGCCTGTTGCGCCCCATGCAGTGTTGCGACCCGAGGGTTGATTCTGCTAATTTCCTCGCATCCCCAGAGACTCGCTATGATCCGACTGCAAACGTACGAACCGAAGCCTTTCCTAAAGTTGCCTTCGCATCGTTCTTGGGCTGGTTTTACCTTGGTCGAACTGTTGGTGGTGATTGCCATTATCGGCGTGTTGATCGCGATGCTATTACCGGCGGTGCAACAAGCGCGTGAAGCGGCCCGGCGGATGCAATGTCAAAACAATATGAAGCAAATCGGTTTGGCGCTGCACACTTATCATGACGCTCACCTCACATTTCCGCCGGGAAGCATTGCGTTGATCCCGTCCAATACGGTTTCCGACTGGTGCACCTCTAGTACGAGCAACGCTACGCAAAGAGCTCCCTGGACGGTTCTGATTTTGTCTGGACTAGAGCAGAGCAGTCTGCAGCAGGCATTCATTTTTGAGGAGAAGTTTACGAGTTGGTCTTCCTATGCTGGAAGCACGGCCAATCACGCCGCTTTTTTGCTGCCAGCACCCACAACTTTTAAATGTCCCTCCGATCCTGTCTCCGCCGCAGAGGCGATTTCCGCAAATTATCGCGGCGTTCAAGGTGGACAGACCTCTCCAACAAACCATTGCGGCCCGATTAGACGTTTTTACAACAATGGACTTCTCTATGTAAATTCGCGGACAGGCTTCAAAAGCACGGTAGACGGTTCCTCGAATGTGCTCATGGTCGGCGAATCGCACTACAATACGACGTCCGCGAATTCAACTTCAAGCGCCTTGCTCGGCTGGGCGTCTTCCGCCAAGCCCAGCTCTACTGGTCCATTGACAGGCAATCTTGCCGCAGCCGATGGAGGGATCAACTCGGCGCCGATCGATCCTAACAGTGAAGATCCTCGCGATTATCAATCGCATCACTTTGGCAGTTTCCATGCCAGCGGCTGTAACTTTCTGCTGGCGGACGGCTCGGTCCATTTTCTGAGTGAGAACATCGATCTGACAATATTCCGCACTTTGGGGATACGCGACGATGGCCTGCCGATTGGAGGACTACCGTAGCGAATGATCGTGTCGTTCTATTGTGGATGTCCCCAAGGTAAGTGATGGATATGGATTACATGTTATTTTCGCGGCGCATACTTCTTGGCTGGACCGTATTCACCTGCTTGGCATACAGCCTTGGTTGCACGTCGCAGCCAGGAAACGTGAAGCCGCGATATGAAATCAGCGGGAACGTCACGTTCGCCGGCCAGCCAGTTCCTCAGGGGACGATTTTTCTGATGCCGGATCCTCAGAAAGGGAACACCGGGCCAGGCTCCACGGGAATCATTCGCAATGGCGAATTTCGTATTCCAGCTCAACGTGGCGTCGTCGGTGGCGCCTATGTCGTGTCGATCACTGGATTTGCTGCTCCTACAGGAATGTCTTCCGAAGAGGATCCGATGATAGGCGATCCCCTATTCGCTGAATTTCAGACGTTCACCGATCTTGCTGCGGAACGATCAACACAATCGTTTGAGGTGCCAGCGTCCCAAAAGAAGGTCAAAAAGTAAAACGTCAAATAACGAGCGGCTGGCGCTGAAATTTCACCTCTCGCTTCTGGAAGCCGCAAGCTATTACGCTGGGTAGGCTGCGTTAGGAAACTGCCATTTACGCACGCACATCGCTCCAGTTGCGGCTTTGCTGCGTTCTATTCTTCTCTTCTATCACCTAACGCGCTCAAGTTACTTGCCTAGTTTGGCTTTCACCAAGTCGATAAACGAGCGCAGGACTGGGTCTTCGGTGATGCGGCGACTGCGGTAGCCGTTGATTTCGGTTGGCGGTAGGCAATGTTTCAGGGACCGTTCGACTAGCTCGGGGTCGCCGACCGCGTCAGGAATCACGCGACCGACCAGGCCGATGCCGTGCCCTTGTTTGACGCAGCTGCGAATCGACGAGGCGAGGATCAAATCGAATCCTCGTTCCGGAAAATCGAAGACGCCGGCTTTGGTGAGGATCGCACGTCCTTCGTCGTCGGCGTACGAATCGCGATGGTTGAGCACCGAGTACTTGGCGAGGTCTTTCGGTAAGATCCGGCGGCGTTCGGCCAACGGATGACCGACCGGCATGATGACCATCGGTTCGATCTCGTACATCGGTTCCACCAACAGCTCAGCGGGATTGCGACAGCATTTGTTGTCGCCGATCACCAGATCAACTTCTCCCGCTTCGAGCATTTCGTTGCCGAGCGACTCAAAGACTTCCCGCATCACTAGACGAACGTCGGGAAAGTTGGCGCGGAACTCGGCGATTACTCCCAGCAGATCGTCGGTATAGCTGCGCGGTGGCGCCGCGACCGATAGCGTGCGCGGCGCGGTCTCACACGCATCATGAAAACGATGTCGCAAGGTTTCGAATTCGGCGATGATCGGCGTCGCCAGTTCGGCCAACAAGCGGCCGGCCGGCGTGATCTCGCTGCGGCGACCGTCCGACTCGATCAAGGTCTGTCCCAGCAACTGTTCGAGCGCCCGGATCTGTTTCCAGACTGTCGGATGCGAGACTTGCAGCGAATCTGCGGCGGCCGACATGCTGCCGTGTCGGACCGTTTCGCAATAGCTGCGCAGCTGCGGGTAGGAGATGTCTTTGTAGAGCAGCGTGAGCGGCGTTTTTGGGGGCATCCGAACGATTCCTGTTTGGCATTGCACTGGGTGCAATCTGTCGTTTCAAATTATTGTACCAAATGAAGTCTCGATTTAAATCACTTCCAAGATATACTCATTGCATGGGTTTCGCCTGGGTGAATTGTCGTTTTTAACGGCGAATTTGGTCCACAGGCGAAAGCCGATGCGACACGCCTGACAACGCAACGCTTCCTCTCCTTCCTGGGAAGATTTCGTTCGATGTTGACCAACGAGCGCGCTGGCTTTTGAGCTGCATGAAAACTCCTGCCTAAAGAGAACTCCATGTCGACTCCCCGCTGCTATCGCCGATCATTTCGCTGGATCGCTTTGCTGTTGATCCTGCCGATTCTGTGGTGCTCGACGTTCGAATCGCACGCCGCCGAACCGCCGGCGCCGAGCAGCGATGATCTGAAGTTTTTTGAATCGAAAGTTCGTCCGCTGCTGGTCAGCAAATGTATCGATTGCCACGGCGAGGATACCCAAGAATCGGAGCTGCGATTGGATACCTACGCTGGCATGATCAGCGGAGGGACGTCGGGACCAGCGATCGTGCCGGGCAGTCTGGAGGAAAGTCTGCTGTTGACCGCGGTCAGCTTTAAGCATGAGTTGCTGCAGATGCCTCCGGACGGCAAATTGGCCGCTGACGAAATCCAATTGCTGCAACAATGGGTGGAAAAAGGGGCGCCGCATCCGGAGAGCGGCGCCGCCGGTTCGATCACGCCGCGGCGCGGCGCGATCGACTTGGAAGAGGCGCGGAAGTATTGGGCTTTTCAGCCGATCGTCCGCCCGAAGGTTCCCGAAGTCGCCGGGCAAACGGCCAAGCCGAATCCCATCGACGCGTTCACCTTTTCTCATTTGCAAAAACAGGGTCTGACCCCTAGTTCCGCGGCGGATAAACGAACGCTCCTGCGCCGAGCGACGTTGGATCTGATCGGCTTGCCGCCGACGCCGGAAGAGATCGCCGCGTTTTTGGCGGATGAGACCCCTTCGGCGTTTGAGCATGTGATTGATCGTTTGTTGAGTTCGCCCCGCTATGGTGAACGTTGGGGGCGGCATTGGTTGGACGTAGTTCGCTACGCCGACAGCAACGGCCTGGACGAGAATCAAGGCTTTGTCGACGCCTGGCGATATCGCAACTATGTGATCGACGCGTTCAATGCGGACAAACCGTATGACCGTTTTCTGCAAGAGCAGGTCGCCGGCGATCTGCTGGAGAAAGCAGAGCAGCGGAGCGAAACGTCTGGCGACTATTCAGCGGTGATCGCGACCGGCTTTCTGACGCTAGGGCCGAAGGTTTTGGCCGAGAAAGACCCGGTCAAAATGGAAATGGACATCATTGACGAGCAGATCGATACGTTTAGCCAGGCTTTTCTGGGGATGACGATCGCCTGTGCTCGGTGTCACGATCACAAGTTTGATCCGATCTATACGGCCGACTACTACGCGTTGGCGGGGATCTTTAAGAGCACGAAGTCGATGCAGAACTTCACGGTGATCGCCAAGTACAACGAACGAACGTTGGCGACCGAAGAAGAAATCAAGCGGAAAGCGGAACTCGACGCGCAGCGAAAAACGAAGCAGACCGAACTCAACGCGCTCGTCAAAGCGGCCAATGCGGCGCTGCTGAAAGAATCAGGCGCCGAGGCCGGCAGCGCGGTTCCGGCCGACGTTGAACAAAAGTACCCGGCGGAAACCAAGACGCAATTAGACAAACTGCGCGAAGAAATCGCCCAGTTGACCGCCGCAGCGCCCGAGTTGCCGACCGCGATGGCGGTGGAAGAAGGAACGGCCGCCGATACGCAGATTCATGTTCGCGGCAGTCATTTGATGCTGGGGCGATCAGTCGAGCGGGGCGTGCCTGCGGTGATGAATCGCTCGGGCGCCCTGGAGATCGGCGAGTCGGAAAGTGGTCGTTTGCAACTAGCGCGTTGGCTGACGAGTGAGCAAAATCCGTTGACTGCCCGAGTGGCCGTGAACCGAATTTGGGGCTGGCATTTTGGGGAAGCTCTCGCGCCGACCACCGACAACTTTGGGCGGCTCGGAGAAGCTCCGACCCAGCCGGAACTGCTCGACTGGTTGGCCGTCGAACTGCGAGAGAACGGTTGGTCGATCAAGAAACTGCAGAAGCAGATCATGTTGAGCGAGACTTATCAGTTCAGTAGCCAGGCGATTGCCAAGAATGAGCAGTTGGATCCCGAGAACAAAGAGCATTGGCGAGCCAACGTACAGCGCATGGACGCCGAGTCGTTGCGCGATTCGCTGTTGGCGGTGAGCGGGCTCTTGGACACGAGTCGCGGCGAGTCGGTCTTGGATCTGCCGAAGTGGAAGTTGGTGTTTGATCACACCTCGAAAGATGCGACCACGTACGATACTTACCGCCGCTCGATCTATCTGCCGGTGATTCGCAACAACATGTACGACGGCTTCTCGCTGTTTGATTTCGCCACGGCGGATGTCACAACCGGAAGCCGGGGGACATCGACGGTGGCGCCGCAAGCGTTGTATGCGATGAACAGCAAGCTGTTTTTGTCGGCCTCGGAAGGGCTCGCGAAACGATTGATCGAAGAGTTTCCGAGCGACGTAGAAGCTCGCGTGCCGCGGCTTTACGAAATCACCTTGGGACGACTGCCGCAACCGCATGAAGTGGAGCGGTTGTTGAAGTACGCGGCGCAGCTGGAGCCGCTGCTGCAAACCGACGCCAAGATCGAAGATCCGCACCGCGCCGCATGGTCAGCGGTTTGTCAAAGCGTGTTGGCGTCGAACGAGTTTACGTACGTGGAATAACGCGTTTCGGACGGTGAATAAAAATGAACAACGAAAATTCCCCCACCTTGCTCAGTCGCCGCTGTATGCTGAGGAACTCGGCTGTTGGTTTTGGATATCTCGCACTGCAGGCGATGCTCTCGGGGCCGCAAAGTCTCTCGACCGCGAACGCCGCTTCCGCGACGCTGTCGCATTTTCCGGCGCGAGCGAAGCGGGTGATTTTCCTGTTTATGAAGGGAGGTCCGTCGCATGTCGATTCTTTCGATTACAAGCCGAAGTTGCAGCAAGACGACGGCAAGCCGTTCCCGTTTGAAAAGCCGCGCGTGCAGTTTGCTCCGACCGGCGACCTGCTCGGCTCTCCCTGGAAGTTTCAGCAGTATGGCGAAAGCGGCGTCCATGTCAGCGAACTCTTTCCGCATGTCGCCCAGCATGTCGACGATATCTGCTTTTTGAACTCGGTGCATGGAACGAATCCTTCGCACGGCGGCGCAGCGCTCAAACTGCATACCGGCAGCGACAACTTTATTCGCCCGAGCATGGGCTCGTGGGTTACCTATGGTCTGGGGACCGAGAACGAAAATCTGCCGGGCTTTGTCACCATTTGCCCTACTTTCGCACATGGAGGCGCCAAGAACTGGGCCTCGGCGTTTTTGCCGGCGCGATTTCAGGGAGTTCCGCTCGGCGTCGCATCGCAACCATCGACCAAAGCCGAAGTAAAGTACATCGCCAATCCGCAGTGGAACTCGCAGGTGCAGCGGATGCAGCTCGATCTGATGCAGGCGATGAATCAAGAACATCTGGCGACGTCGGGACCAGAATCGTCGCTGGAAGCGCGGATTCAAGCGTTTGAACTCGCCTATCAAATGCAGACCGAAATGCCGCTCGCCCAAAATCTGGCCGAGGAAACGCCGGCCACTTTAGAGATGTATGGGCTCAACGATTCGATGACCGAAGACTTCGGTCGGCAATGTTTGTTGGCTCGCCGCTTCGCCGAACGGGGAGTTCGCTTCATCCAGGTGACGCATAGCGACTCGAAGGTGCAATGGGATCAGCATGGCGACTTGAAAGCAGGCCACACCAAAAACGCGGCTGAGGTCGACAAGCCGATCGCCGCGCTGCTGACCGATCTGAAACAACGCGGGCTGTTAGAAGACACGCTTGTCCTGTGGGGGGGCGAATTCGGACGTACGCCAACTTGCCAAGGAAAAGGAGCGGACGGACGTGACCACAACCCAGAGGGCTTCACCATGTGGATGGCCGGCGCCGGCGTCCAAGGAGGACTGCGATATGGCGCGACCGATGACTATGGCTATTATGCGGTTGAGAACAAGATGCATGTCCATGATCTGCATGCGACGCTGCTGCATTTGCTGGGAATGAATCACGAGCAACTTACTTACAAGCACGCGGGTCGCGATTTCCGCCTGACCGACGTGCATGGCGTTGTCCATCACCAGATCCTGGCCTGACCTTGCTGGCGTCCTGTGCCCCATTTTTAATCCTCTCCCCCCCACGAAACGACAACATGCCGTCGAAGCAACGACTCTCCAATAGCTCCTACTGGAACGGCAAAGCTTACCTGAACACCGCAGCCGAAGGTTTGCCGCTGCAGTCGTGCGTCGACGCCGTTCAGCAATATCTGACGGCGAAATCGCATGGCGAACCAGGACGAGTCGAGTTCTGGAAAGAGTATGAGCGCGCGAAGCAGGGCGCCGCGCGACTCTTCTCGGTCGACGCGGATCAGATCGCGCTGATTAGCAGTACGACCGAAGCGTTAAATACGATCGCCCATTCGATCGATTGGCGGCCCGGCGATGAAGTTGTTTTCACCTCGAGCGAATTTCCCTCCAACATCTTTCCGTGGGTGGCGCTGCAGAGTCGGGGAGTGAAGCTGCGAATCGTGCATCCCGGCGCCGACGGGATTTCGGTCGACGATTTGCTCGCCCAGATCAACGACCGAACGCGACTGGTCACCGTCAGCCAGGTCAGCTACGCAACCGGCGAACATTTGAATCCAGAACCTTTGTGGCGACGCGTACAAGGGACGCCGACGCTCTTGTGCGTCGATGCAACCCAGGCGGCCGGTCGAGTTCCCGTTGATGGCCGCATGGCCGATTTTACGGTCGCCAGCGCGTTCAAATGGATGAACTCGATCCACGGCGCCGCGATCATGTCGGTCAGTCGCCGCGCACTGAGAGAAAATTTGCTGGGCCCGGCCGGATGGCTCTCGGCCGAAAGCTGCTTTGCCGACGATCGACTCGAAACGTTTCATCCCCGCGCGGACGGTCAACGTTTTCAAGCCGGAATGCCCAACTTTGACTCGGTCTACTCGCTGGCGGCCGCACTCGATTTTCATACGCCGCAAACGGTGAAGGAGCGTGCCGATCGATTAGCGCCGCTGGTGAGTCAGCTGCGAGCAAGCCTGGTTGAACTGGGGCTAACGCCGCTCGTGCCAGAGGCCCCGTCGCGACAGGCCGGCATCGTCCCATTCGCCTATGAGTCTTCAGCCGAAATGAAGCGACAACTGGCTGAGCGTGGGATCTTTGTGCAGGGAGACGACCGGCGAATTCGCGCGGCGCTGCATTGGTACAACACCGAAGAAGACGTCGAGCAGTATTTGACAGCATTAGGTGATCTGCTTGACGACGCAAAAGTTCCGACAACGCGACTGGAGAATAGTTCGACGTAAACATGGCGACAGACATAACGATCAAGAGCGACTCTACAGGGTTGCGCACAGCACGAATGAAGACGATCTCCGACAGAGGAACAACCGAAGTGAAAGCGGAACTCCAGAAGACCCATTTTCTTACCGACGGAGCGTCGCTCGCCGGGCCTGATCCGTTAGAGATCTTGCAGGAATTGGTCGCCATTCCGAGCGTGAACCCCTGTGGAGCGGATCTCTCGGGAGCGACGTATTTTGAACATGGAATGACGCGCTGGTTGACCCGCTTTTTCAGCCAACTTGGGACGCCGTTTGAGGTGCAGGAAGTCGCCGACGGACGCTGCAACGTGGTCGCCCGTTTGGATGTTGACCCCGCTGCGCCGACCATCATGCTCGAAGCGCATCAAGACACTGTCCCCGTTGACGGCATGACGATCGCGCCGTTCCAGCCGGTGTTAAAAGGGGGGCGTCTGTATGGCCGCGGCGCTTGCGACGTTAAAGGAGGCATGGCGGCGATGCTCGCGGCGTTCGCTCGACTAGCGACCGAGCGCCCAGATGGCTGTGCGAACGTCATCATGGCTTGCACCTGCGACGAAGAGTTTGGCGCCACCGGCGCACGTCACTTGGCGCGAAGTTGGCGTAATGACGATCGGTCGGAATCGTTCCTGACGTCGCCGCCCGACTTTTGCATCGTCGCCGAACCAACCGACTTGAACATCATCGTCGCGCATCGCGGCGTCGTTCGCTGGAAACTGCAAACCCTGGGACTCGCGTGTCACAGTTCGCGACCGCACGAAGGGGTCAGCGCGATCTATGCGATGGCTGAAGTGATTCAAGCGTTGCAGAAATATGCCGGCGAATTGCCGGAGCGTGTCGGTGAGCATCCCCTTTGCGGAGCGCCGACGTTGAGCATTGGGCGAATCGTGGGGGGGACCAGCGTGAACATCGTACCGCACGAGTGCGAGATTGAAATCGATCGTCGCACTAGTCCCGGCGAACGTTCCGATCAAGTGTTAACGGAATTGGAGGCCTATCTGCGCGGGCAGACGAGCGTCGACTTTGTGATGCATCCTCCGTGGATCGACGCCGATTCGCTGGCCGATGATCAAGATCCGCGCTGGGTCGATCGATTGCTTCAACAGATTCAAGCGATCTCTGGTCCGCGCGAAAAGTTGGGTGCGTGGTACTGCACCGACGCGAGTAGTCTCGCCGCAGCGGGAGCGCAAGCGGTGGTTTACGGTCCAGGTTCGATCGCCCAGGCTCACACGGCCGACGAATGGATCGAAATCGAGCAGCTTCGTCAAGCATGCGAAACTTACTATCAATTTTGTCTCCGCCCGATCGACATGCAGTCGCCTGCCTAATTCGATTCACCTCCGCCGTCAGGACCTGCGAATGACCATAAAATCGGCGAGTTCCGCTACGCTGCTCACCTTGATGGTGATTGCGATCGGCGTCAATTATATCGATCGAGGGAGTCTCTCGATCGTGAAGACCGATGTGGCCACCGAGTTTGAGTTGAGCAGCGTCCAGATGGGATGGTTGTTTTCGGCGTTCTTTTGGAGCTATGCGCTGTCGCAAGTTGCGACCGGCTGGCTGGTCGATCGCTTTGATGTGAAATGGCTGTACGCCGGGGGCTTTCTCATTTGGTCGTTGGCGACCGTTTCGATGGCGATGTCTGGCAGTTTCGCAATTTTCTTGCTGCTGCGCCTAGTGCTGGGCGCTGGTGAAAGCATCGCCTATCCAGCGACATCACGAATGATCGTGATGAACTTTCCAGAGCGCCGCCGCGGCATCGCCAACGCGTCAATCGACGCCGCGACAAAGCTCGGCCCCATGCTGGCGCTGCTGTTCGGAGGGCTGCTCGTCGCTAGTAACGGTTGGCGATCGTTGTTTGTGGTGGTCGGACTCGGCGGCTTGCTTTGGCTGCCGGCTTGGTTGTGGCTCGTTCCTTCGCAGCAGAAGCCAACCACCGATGCGCCGGCGACCCGCACTAACGTTCCGTTTTCAAAGTTGTTTAAACGACAGGAAGTGTGGGGAACGTCGCTCGGTTTTTTCTGCTTGGGATATACCTGGGCGTTTTTGCTGTCGTGGTTGCCGGCCTATCTCGAAGAATCCCGACATTTCTCCAAAGAATCGATGGCCCTGTTTGGTTCGATGCCGTTCGCCGCGATGGCGGTCACTTCGCTCTGCGGCGGTTGGTTGGCGGATCGCTGGATCCATGCGGGGGCTTCGGCGACGCTGGCTCGCAAAGTCTTTTTGATCGGCGGCCTGGTGCTTTGCTCGCTGTTCATGTTTGCGTCGGTGCTGACGCCGGATCCGCGGGCCTGTATTTTGCTCCTCTGTCTGGCATGTGCGTCGCTGGGCTTTTACACTTCGAATGTCTGGGCGGTGACGCAAACCTTGGCAGGACCCAACGCCGCCGGTCAATGGACCGGCTTGCAAAACGCGATCGGCAATATCGGCGGCGCAATCTCGCCGGCGCTGACCGGTTGGCTGGTGCAAGAGACCGGCAGCTACTACTCCGCTTTCGCCGCCGCTTCCGTCATGTTGGTGGTCGGCGTCTTCGCTTACGTCGGGCTGGTAAGACAGATCGTCCCGCTTGATTGGGGCGATGAAAAGCAAGAACTACAAGGGGCTTTGTGATGAGCAATTATCCGGAACAACCGTGGATGTCGCGTCGCCGCTATTTGCAAACCGCCGCGGTCGCCGTCGCTGGCGCTTCGCTCAGTCTGGCGAAAGAACCAGAAAAGCCCGGCTATATCGACGCGCATGTGCATGTCTGGACGCCGGATACGACCACCTATCCGCTGGGAAAAGATTATGACAAAGCGGCGATGAAGCCGGCGAGCTTTACCCCGGGCGAATTGTTCGCCGAGTGTCGCCCTGAGGGGGTCGAGCAAATTGTCTTGATTCAAATGAGTTTCTACCAATTTGATAATCAATACATGCTCGATTCGATCGCCAAGTATCCCGATACGTTCCGCGGCGTCGCGATCGTCGATCACAGCAAGCCGGGCGTCGGCATCACGATGCGCAATCTCCAAGATCAGGGAGTGACCGGATTTCGCTTGTACGCTGACGCCAAGTCAGCCAATGCCTGGCTCGATTCGCCAGCGATGGCGACGATGTGGAAGTCGGCCGCCGATACCGGCCAGGCGATCTGCTTGCTGTCGAATCCGGACGCGTTGCCGGCGATCGAAAAATTGTGCCGCCGCTTCCCAAAGACCAACGTCGTGGTCGATCACTTTTCTCGGATCGGAGGAAGCGGAACGATTCAGCAAGCCGACCTAGACAATCTCTGCAAGCTGGCGTCGTTCCCGCAGACCTACGTCAAAACTTCCGCATTCTACGCATTCGGAAAGAAGCAGGCGCCCTATCTCGACCTGGGCCCCATGATCAAGCGCCTCCGCGACACCTTTGGCGCCCAGCGACTGATGTGGGCCAGCGATTGTCCTTACCAAGTGCAAAACGAACACACTTACGCCGCATCGATTTCGCTCATTCGCGACAAACTCGAATTTTTGACCGCGGAAGACAAAGCATGGATGCTGCGAAAGACGGCCCAGTCGGTCTATTGGGGCTAGGAAGAAAAGCGGCGCAAGAAATTATTGCTGGGGCCTGCGGCGAAGTAATTTGATAGGAGAAGTCGTCATTCGTAGAAGCGACGGAGACGCTTAGCCTCTCTTCATCCGCTTTCCCGTTTCCGCGTTTCTTCCTACTTTCTCGATTCCAAATACGCGATCAAATCGGCCAAGTCTTGGTCGGATAGATCGCGATGAAAGTCGGGCGGCATGATCGAGATGTCGCTGGCGCGGATTTCTTCGATGCGGTTGTTGGCGATGCGGACCGAGTTTTCTTTGTCGACTCCTAAGTGAAGTTCTTTCGTGCTTTCGCCCAGAATGATGCCGCTAAAAATTTGCCCCTCTTCGGTCATCACCACATAAGAGGCGAAGCCGCGGGCGAACGTCGCGTTGGGATAGAGGATCGATTCCAGCAGATCGCGGCGTCCGCGACTGCGGCCGATGGTCGTTAAGTCAGGACCGACTTGGCCTCCTTCGCCGGCGATCTGATGACACTTGCTGCAAGCCGCTTTGGTCGATTGAAAGACTTGCTTGCCGCGCAGCGGATCGCCGGTCGCGAGGTTCTTTTCCCGTTCGAGTAATTCGTGACGCTGTTCCGGCGTCAGCGGTTTTCCCAGCGAAGCGGCGGGGATGTCGAGCCAATCTTGACTCGCCAGGTCAATCTGCGGACGCCGCAGTTGTTCGAGAGCGATTGCCGCCGCGCCCGCGACTTCCACTCGCTGATCGAGCAACGCTTGGCTGAGCAGATCGCGCTGTCCGCTGTGGATCAGGCCCAAGACCAATGCGTGTCGTATGGCTCGATCATTGTCCGCATGGGCCAACGCTTCTAAGAGAGCGGGAGCGATCGAAGGCACATCGCTCGCCCAGCGGGCCAGCACCTGTGCTGCGCTGCGGCGTTCGCTCGGTTCGCCGTTTTGCAGCATGGTCAACAGTTGCGGCGCGAGGGCGTTTGTTTCTTGCGAGCGGGGCCAATCCAACAGCGAGCGAGCCGCCGTTTGCCGAATCGTGGATTCTGGATGCTGCAATAACTTGGCGATTTCAGAAAGCGCCGCAGGCGACTCGCTACGGCGGAGCGTCCAGATCTTCGCTTGCAGCGCAAGTTGCGGATCGTTGGTTGCAGGAGGAGTCGCAGAAGTTTCCGTTTTGCGAATCCGATAAATGGCCCCGCGAATATCGGGCTTGGCCGATTCCGATTGGGGACAACCAATCCGAAACCAACCGCCGGTATCGATCACCAGCAGCGAACCATCGGCGGCGGGCAAAACGTCGGTCGGATGAAAGTCTTCGCTGGTTGAAACGACGAAGTCTTCTAGGTTGCGAACCGCCAGCGTCGATCCGCTTGGCTGTAGATCAACACGGACAATCCGATTGGTGTTGAACTGCGTGATGAAGAGTGAATTGTCGCGCGCGGGATTCCGACAAAGTCCCGACACGGCGACGTGACCGAAGTTATGCACCTCGGGCAGCAGATCGCCGGTTCGAATAAACTCGCTTTCAAGACCTTCTGCAAAATCGGTGCGTGGATAGACGCCGCCAGGTTGCCAGTGGACCAGGCAGTCGCCGCGCGGCCGAGCGTACATTAAGTTGACCGTTCCCAGCATCTCGCCTGCAGGCGTAAAGATGATTTCGACCGGGTTGTCCATTCCGCCGGCACAATAGGTTTGCACGTCGCTGCCGTCGAGTCGCGACGAAAAGATGCGGGCCGCTTTTCCTTTGCTAATCAGCGCGCCGGCGCTATCTTTGATTTCGTGCCCATGCCGTCCTTCGCACCAATAGAGTCGCCCCTCGGGACCAAGAAAGGGACCATGGATGTCGGCGGCGTTGCCGGTGTAACCAAAATCGCCAACCAGTTTGACGCGCTGGTCGGCGACGCCGTCCTCGTTGGTGTCGGTAAACTTCCAGATGGCGCCGCTCGATGCGACGTACAACGAACCGGCGTGCCAGAGACAGCCTTGCGGAAAGGTCAGCTTGTCCGCGAACATCGTCACTTTGTCAAAGACGCCGTCGCCGTCGACATCTTCCAAGCGTTGTACAAAATTGGGCAACTGTTTTTCAAGCTCTGCACGGGGAAGGTTCTGACCCGAATTCGCCGCGACGTAAAGCCGGCCTTGTTCGTCAAAGTCGGCCATCAGCGGATGTGCGATCAGCGAAGAGGGGGCGGCGATTTCGACGGTATAGCCGTCAGGAACTTGCAGCAGAGGAGTTGTCGCATCGGCGCCCAGCAGGAGGGATGATGTGCTGCTCGCCAACAGCAGAATCAGGCATGCGATAGACCGGCGTGTCATCATGATTTTCCGTGAAAGGAAGCGCGTCGATTAAGTGCTGATCGCTCGTTTTAGCAAGTTGTGCGTCATTTGTTGAACGCGTGCGTCAGGGCCGTGAGGACGACTCCAGTGCGACCAGGGAAGCACGTGTCCCGGCGGAGAACTAAGACCCTGCGCCCAAAAAATGGTGGCCGCGTTGAAGACGAAGTTGCCTTGGGGACCGGGGTAGATGGTCGCTGTCCATTGCTGAGGATTGACGCCTCCTTGCCAAGCGGTGCCGGCGCCAACCACTTGCAAGCCCGGGATATCAGCCGGTTGCCCGTGATACTCCCAGCCGACCAGTCCCGGAATGCTTTCGCCTTGCTGGACGCCGGTTCCGGCGAACATCCAGTGCTGCGATTGGGTGACGATCCAGTCTCCGCCGCCGTTGACCGGTTCAACGTTTCGCGCCCCCATGAGCAAACCTTCGTCGGGGCCGCGATGCGGAAAGGGGCCATGGTCTTGCTCGCGACCGACTGCGTAATCGTTGCTGGCTCCGTAAGGACCGCCGCGAGAGATGATCCGGTTGGCCGCGCCGCTGCTGCTTTCCTGAAACGGCGTCACCCAACAGATCGAATTGCCTGACAGAAAGAGCAGATTGACGCCGTGGTCGCGCATCTTCTCGACCGAGCGAAACTGCCGCAGGTCCCAATACTCGTCGTGACCGACGCTAATGAACGACTTGCACCGCAGTCCACGGTCCGGCGTGAGCATATCGCTGTTGGAGCAGTACGAAACGTCGTAGCCATGCTGTTCGAGCCAATAGGCCAGCGGGAACTCGAACGGCAGGAACTCGCCGGAACCGACGGTGCGGGGATCGTTCACGACGCCTTGGTGTTGCGCTTCGCGTCCATAAGGTCGGTCAAAACTAACATTGGCCCATGGTCCCTGAGTTCCTTTCGGGTGCGTATAGATCGAGTAGTTGTTGGGCCAGCGATTGTAGGCTTGCCAGGTGTTGTCGCTGACTTGAAAAAGGATGTCGGCCGGGCGCTCGTCGCGCACGACAAAGATGACATAGCTTTGCCAATACGCTTCGCCGGGTTCGGGAACGGTAGTCAGGCGACCGAGATAAACGCCGCTGGTCCAGTGAGTGGGAATCGATAGCCGAACCGTCGATTTCCAACGGCACTCGTGCAAATTTTTTTCGCCAGGCGTTGGGGTGGGCTCGGTTTCGCTTTCCAGCGGACCGATCGTCTTCATGAGCCGAGCGCCGGAGCCGCCGTAGTAACCCATGCGAAACAGTTCGAGTCGAAACGAGCGGGTAGGGTTGGTCGAAACCAGAATGTCGATCGACTCGCCAAGCAGGACGCTTTGCCGCGAGCAGTACCCTTCGATCCAGGGTGAGCGAAAGCCGTCGCCATCGACGCGGACGCGCGTCAATTGCCAATCGTCGGCGCCGGGCAGCGCGTTTTCGGCGCGAATCCGATCTGGCGTCGAGTTGGCGTCCGCAGCGAGAACCGAGCGAGCTTCGCCGACTCCGGCGGCCAAGGTGGTCGCGGCGATCGCTCCTTGCAAGAACTGGCGGCGGGGCAACTTGGCCGAAGGATCGTCAGGCATGGCGACGGTTCGCTGCTATCGTGGCGGGAGGGGAGGAGAGTCCTTTATGGTAGTAAAGTGCGGAGGAGATGTCACGTGTAATCTTTGCCGAGGCTCGGCATCCTAGAGCCTTTTTATCGAGGGTGTTCCAGTCCCGCGGGATGGACATATCCCCCGCACAATCTGGCTGTGCGAACCTAAGAGTTGGGAAGTGGTATCCAGCGCGGTTGACCGGCGCTGCAGCAAGACGCTGCTTTCTCCGGAGCAAAAGGGGGCTGTTTGTTCAACTTGCTGAAAAACGCTCTCGCCGCGACGCAAAAGGAGACCGATTAGCACGCCGATGATGGGGATGAATCAAGCGGTCCCAATCCCCAAGTCGCCGAATGTGGTCGATTGGATCTTCCCTGGCATGAACCTTTTATGGGCACGAGTCATCCCCAGGTAGTTTGGCTGATCGAGAATCATTCGATTCTATCCGGATGCTTGGGTGAAAAATTGATGAAGAGTTGGTGAATAGTTGTCGCGGATTTGGAAACCGACCCCAGCGAAACTGGGCGAGAATCGCATTTCCGCTACGATGGCCTATCGACAGCCCCAGGCGGAGCAGGATTTGCCAAGCTTGGTCTGGCGATATCATGTGGAAAAGTTGTGATGAGCATGCTTCATCACTGCCTTGGTTCTATTGATGTCTGCGCACGGAATTCAATATTTATTCCGTCGAACCGATCTGCCACGAATTCCGGGGTTTCCATTGGTCGCGCCTGTTGGATTGCCAGCGCAGGCGTCAATAAGCGAGATGATGAACTTCATTGGTAACTTGGCCTCGTAGCGTGGCCACGAATATTTTTTGGTTCTAGCTTACCTACTTGTTTACGCATTCCACGCAAAGTTGATTTCAATGACGATTATTCGAGTGCTGCTCTCTTGCGCGTTTGCTCTGCTTGTGATCCATCCAGCGGCGTTGGCCCATGAAGGAGATGACGACCATACGCATGCTCCGATCGCCGTCAAACCGGCGGAGATGTACCAGCCGACCGCGATGCCTGATCGGATTGTGTTGAGCTGGGACGGCGATCCGCAAACGACTCAAGCGGTGAACTGGCGCACTTCGACGGCGGTCGATGTCGGATTGGCCGAGATTGCCGTTGCCGAAGCGGGGCCTGGTTTTCCCGACAAAGCGACCCAGTACAAAGCAATCTCGGAAGCATTGAAGACCGATCTCAACACCGCGCATTTTCACAGCGTCAGTTTCCAGGATTTGCAACCGGGAACTCGCTACGCCTATCGCGTGGGGGATGGCGTGAATTGGAGTGAGTGGTTTCAGTTTTCGACCGCGTCCGAAAAACCAGAGCCGTTCTCATTTATTTACTTTGGCGATGCGCAAAATAATCTTCGCTCGATGTGGTCGCGCGTCATTCGCGAGGCCTATCGCGACGCTCCCAAAGCCGCCTTCTTGCTGCATGCCGGCGATCTGGTCAATCGTTGCGAATCAGATGCCGAGTGGGGAGAATGGTTTGGGGCCGGATCTTGGCTCAATGCGATGATTCCCAGCGTTGCAGTTCCCGGTAATCATGAGCAGGCCAAAACCGCTGGCGGCGACCGTCAACTGTCTCCACATTGGCGCCCTAGTTTCACGTTCCCGCAGAACGGACCTCGCGGGCTCGAGGAGAGTTGCTTCACCCTGGTTTATCACAATCTGCGGATCATCGCGCTGAACAGTAACGAACTGCAAGAAGAGCAAGCGGTCTGGCTAGAAGGGGTATTGGCCAGCAATAAATCGCAGTGGGTCGTTTGCACCTTTCACCATCCGATCTACTCGACCGGCAAGGGACGCGACAACGCCTCGTTGCGTGCGATTTGGAAGCCGATCTTTGATAAGTACAAAGTCGATCTGGTGCTGCAGGGACATGATCATACCTACGGTCGAACGGGATTTGCTGTACCTGGCGTTGATGTGCCGGAGAGCGACTATTCCAGCTTTGGCGCCGCCGACGATCTGGCGAAAGAGCAGGGAGTGCAAGTGGGGACGGTAAATATTCCGACCGGCGTGCAAAACGTCGACAAAGAGAACGGTACGGTCTACGTCGTTTCAGTGAGCGGTCCCAAGATGTACCCCAACACGCGTTGGCCGTTTATGGAACGCTTGGGTGAAGATACGCAGTTGTATCAAGTCATCCACATAGACGGAGCAACGCTTCGCTTTGAGGCCCGCACCGCGATCGGCGAATTGTACGACGCTTTTGAGTTGCATAAGCAAGCCAACGGTGAGATCAATCAGTTGGTCGAGATCGAAGTAGAAACCCCGCAAAACCTGCGCACGCCGACGAAGTAACGCGAGGAAAAATCGACATCAGGCGCCGACTTATCCTGGTTGAGTCGGCGCCGGGATCGGCGGCAGAATCCAATGCTTGAAATCAGCAGGTTCTAGCGATTCGCGGCGGCTTGGACGGGAATTTGAAAATCTTGCTTGCTCGCTTCCTTGGGAAGATTGATCGAGATGCGGACATCCCTAAATAACTCGCTGGATGGTTGCGATTGACTGAGCAGTTCCTCGTCACCGAGAACTTGCGGCGTTTCCGCGCTGGATGATCCTGTAATGACGGCGACATACGCGCCGCCGACCGTTCCCCGTCCGGAGCGAGAAGTATCGTAGGCGCCATCTTTGATCTCCGCGTAGCCGGCCGGCCCCGCGTTTCCCTGGGATGGATCAGGGAGAAGATCAATGCGCCCGGCAGGAACCGGCTTATTTTGGTAAGTGACTGTTCCTGTCAAGGGAAACGTTTCTGGCCCTCCCGAGCCGGCGCCGCATCCCAGGGAAATAGATGCGAGCAACAGGCTCAGCAAAGCAAAGGGCAAAGATTGGCGAAATCGGTTCATGGAATAGGATCGATGGCAAAAAGTGAAATGAAAAGAAAATGCACCACCTTGAGAAACTCCCGCCTTCGCGAGGCGCTTGAGCTAATTTATTCGGCTGTCGTTACTTCGTCGCCGTCGCGACTTGCGGTCGACAGGTAGATTCCGTAGTCGATTGTCTCGGGGACAAACTTTCCGGAACCGTCGCACATCAGGAAGAGGGCTCCGCCGGCATGTTCGCTGCCGTAGCAGACGTCATTCCAGCCTTCGGGACTTGTTCCGCCGGTGTATTCCGAGTTGATCGCATTCGCGACATTTCGGGTGGAGTCGAGATGTGGATTGGTGGTGTATGTGGAGCCGGATGTCGTATTCGTGTAGGCGCCTCCTCGGATCCAACTGCGAAATTTATTTTTTTTGTTCCACGAGCTTTCGCCCAAGATGAACGTGTTGGAGGTTCCGTCGGTAATGGAGCGAAAACGAGTGTCGCTATCGATGTAGAGCATGCCTTGCGTCGCCATGCCGCCGCGGGAAGAAGTCTCCTTCTCAACTGCGTAGGTTGCTAGTGTCGCGGGATTGGTTCCTTTGGGGCCGGCGACTCCCATGTAGTGCAGCGTGTAATCGTTTAAATAGGAGGGATCAAGACTGTGCTCGGAGTTGCTGCTCGGGCAAAGGTACATCGGCATGCGATTTAATCCATGAATATACTTGTTCGTATTGGTGTAGGATCCTGCGTTAAAATTGAATTGATCGAAGAGTGGGCCTTGTTCGATCTGCGGAAGAATGAGTACGGCCCAGCTAAGCCAATTGACATCGACTGCGCCGGGAGGAAATTTCAGATGCGTGTCGTGATACGTATGCAGCGCGAGCCCCAGCTGTTTGAGGTTGTTTTGACACTGGGCGCGTCGGGCCGCTTCGCGGGCTTGTTGCACTGCCGGCAACAGCAAAGCGATCAAGACGCCGATAATGGCGATGACTACCAATAACTCGACCAGGGTAAAGCCACTATGAAGCATGCGACGTTGGGTCATGATTTTCCTCTAGATAAAAGATAGGAGACTGATGTCGACAGCCGTTTAATACGCGCGCTGTCGTCACCCTAAGATCGATAATAATTGCAGATGGGGTTCTGTCGATTTGCATGAGGATCGCGGGAACGCATCCACGAAATGTCTTTCGGGGTTGGTTCATGGCTTGTTTTCCGATGCGATGGTGATGGATTCACCCCGTTTCGTGTGGTGAGCGGTCTTGTTCTGATCGGCCGACTCTCCTTTCCTAAACAGGTTGCCGCAGAGCGCAATTGCCGCGCTGGTGATCGCCGAGAAGGGAGCGACCCACAGGCTATCGCAGGGAGAGAAAATGATCACCCAACCGGCGAGCGTGCCTGACAGCATGCCAAGGATCATGCTTTTCTGACTGACGCGCACTTGAAACACCGCAAACGACATGCAGATCAGCAGCGGTCCCAGGAAGACGCCGATCACCGATTGCGCGATGTCAAAAATTGTTCCCAAATGGCGCACGACGCCGGCGGTCGCCGTGGCGAGCAAGCCGATCGTCACGCTGAGTCGACGTGCGAACTGCAGCGCCTGTTGAGGAGTGCGATCGCGATTGAAGTGACGAGCGAAGTCGAGCGAGATCGCCGCCGCTAGTGAGTTGACGCCGCTGGTCATGCTGCTCATGGTCGCCGCTAGAATTGCCGCGAAGATTAAACCGGCGGCGCCCGGCGGCAGGATGGTCGCGACGAAGCGAGGAAATACGTCGTCTACCTTTTCCGGCGCGATCTGCAACGCCTGGCTGTACCAAGCCGCCATAGCGACGCCGAGCATCGTAAGCAAGAGCGTTACGACCATCACGCCGACAATATTGACCACAAACGCTCGGCGGGCGGAACGCAAGGTTCCCGAGGCCAGATAACGCTGCAGCGACATCTGATCCGCCATGTAGATCCCAACGTTCGATACGAAGAAACCGGCCAGTAGCGACCAGACCGTGCGTTTATCGGTCATGTCGATTGAAGTGTTGAGCGTGACCCATTCGCCGGAGGATTCCATGTTCGACCAGAAGTCGAAAACGCTCACCGGCAGATGGGTAAATACATGGGCGATCGGCCATAGGATGCCAAGGATCAAGACGAGAAACTGAATCGCATCGGTGACGATGACGCCGCGCAGTCCACCCCAAGCCGAATAGAGCGTGCTGCTGAGCCCGATGGTCAAAATGATGGGCCAGAACCAGTCTTGCGAAAGTTGAAACGCCGCCATCAGCGCTGCAGTCGGAGCATAGATCAGCGTTCCCATCCAGCCCAAGCGGAGCAGGATAAACATGATTGATGCGAGCGCTCGCGTTGGATAACCGAATTGGGTTTCGATCAAGCCATACGGCTCGCGTCCACTGTGCTGAAGGAATTTGGGGAGAAACCAAAACAGAACCGGCAGGCCAGCAAGTGGAATCGCCAATGCGGCGATGGCGATTCCCGGTCCGTTGTTGTAGGCGACGCTCGGATAGGCAAGCAAACTGATTCCGCTAAAGAACGTCGCGGCAATGCTCAAGCCGACTAGCAAAGCGCCGAATACCTGAGAGAAGCCTCCGCCTGCGGTGAAATAGTCATCATCGTTTTGTTGCCGTCCTCGACAAGCCAAGCCGACGCCAATCGTGGCGATCAGGTAAACAAGTACAATCGCAATGTCGAGAATAGAAGGCATCGGCGTTTTCGGTGAATGGCGTTTTCCGAGAAAGGCGACATCGACGAGAGATGCGTCTCTCGCTGGTCGACTACGTCAGCAGCTCCGACTTTTTCTTGGGATGGCTTAGTGTGCGTCCCTCGCTGACTCCTAGCGGCATCATGCGAACTTCATGGCAAGTCAGGGGAAGTGCTCCTGCCCGCATTTGTTCCAAGAGCTCAATCGCCTCATGGCCCATCTTCGCTTCGTCGACCGTGATCGACGTCAGTCGACTGGTCAATGCGCCTTGTCGGCGAGAACCGCCAAATCCGACCAGAGAGACATCTTCCGGCACGCGCAATCCGAGACGACTGAGCAGCACGAAGGCAAGTTCGGCGAGGGAATCAAAGGAGGCGAAGATCGCCGTCGGCGGCGCTGGCTGGGCGAATTGGCGTTCCAGTTCCGCCGCTAGTTCCGCTTCTTGGATGGTGACGTCCGGATTGGGGTTGGTTCCATAATAGGTCTCCACCTGAACCCGAGGGCCCAGCGCCTGTCGAAAGCCGATTTCGTAGGCGGTGCCTGCGTCCGATTTTGTACCGGTTAGAAACAAGACGTGTTGATGACCCGCTTCACGAATCAATTTGCCGGCTTCGCTGCCGACTTCCTCGAACGGAATGGAAAGCAGCGGAGCTTGCACTCCTTCGATCGGACGAGAGCAGCAAACGACGGGGATGCCGCGTTCGCGAAGTTGGCGAACATGAAACGCCGGGGTCGGCGGATTGGTCGTCGGAACAATTGCGACGCCGGCGACGTTCAAGTCCATCAATTGCAGGATCGAGTTTCCTTGTTTATCGATCTCATTATTGGAGTTGCAGATGATCACTTGGTTGTGAAATCCGGCGGCAGCTTCTTCAAAACTCATCTGTAGTGAAGGATAGAAACCAGCGGACGTTTCCGGAATGATCAGCGCGAACAGGTCCTGCCCCTTCTGGAGACGCTGCCGCGCTTGTTCATGAATAAAGGTTCCTTTGCCGTGGATGCGGCGAATGAGCCCTTCTCGCTCCAGAGTCGAAAGTGCTTGGCGCACCGTGCTGCGAGCAATACCGAGAGTTTCCGAAATGCGCGCCTCGGGAGGAAGCGCTTCCCCTGCCGGAAGCTGTCCCTGTTCAATCTGCTGAGCGACAAAGTCTCGGAGTTGCTCGTACTTCGGCTGACCACTTGAATCGCGTAACGCAATTCCGGTCGGTCCCTGAATGAGAGCTTCAAAACTTGCCATAGGTAGTGGTCCGAGATGTCTTAATTGGTACGCATGACATCCTACTGGACCTATTGTGCGTGTCAAGCTTTTGTTTTGGGGGGAGTCTGTCAAGACGATGCTAAGATCCAAACGAACGGTGGCGAATCCTTCTTGAATGTCGGAAAACTACGTGTAAATTCCTCTTTTTCAATCATGTTGGAGGTGAGTGCATCGAGCCAACTTGATCAGTTCCGCGCAAAACTCTTGGTCGCAAGTTGTTTTTTATTGACGAGAGGTATTGCTGTGGTACGATACTCTCGTCGCAGCCGCGTAATCCCTCCATTTGGTTGATTTCCTACCTTTTGTTTTCTCTAAGGGGCCTCTGATGCTCTCTCGCCTAGGTGTGCTGTTTCCAACGACCTTGCTTCTCGTTGGCCTGTCATTCGTCCAGGTTCCTTCCTTACAAGCGGATGAGCCGCAAGCGGAACTCGCCAAAGGGGTGGAGTTAACGCAACTGAAAAAGATTTGGAGCCAAGGAAGGCACAACGCATTCACCGATCTGGTGCGATTTCATGACAAGTGGTTTTGTGCTTTTCGTGAGGGCGAGAAACATGTTTCGGCGGACGGCTCGCTCCGTATCTTGGTTTCTTCGGATGGTGAAAAATGGGAATCAGCGGCGCTGGTTTCGATGCCGGGGCTCGACCTGCGAGATGCGAAGATTTGCGTGACGCCGGACGATCAATTGATGCTCTGCGGCGCTGCGGTGACGCAACCTCCGCACGAAAAATCGCATCAGACATACGTTTGGTTCTCCAAAGATGGAGCGAGTTGGACGCAACCGCACGCAATCGGTGACAAGAACTATTGGATCTGGCGGATCGTCTGGTCAGACGGCGCGGCCTATGCGGTGGGGTATCAAACCGGTGTCGGCAGTCGCGCCGAGCGAACAAAGAGGGGGAACATTCGCTTGTACAAGAGCGAGGATGGAGAAACGTTTGAGACGCTGGTCAAAGACCTTGGGGTGCGGAGCGCTCCGAACGAAAGCAGCTTGTTGTTTTTGGAAGATGGCACGGCGCTTTGCGTGGTGCGAAGAGATGGGGAGCCAGATGCGACCGCCGTCCTTGGCGCCTCCAAGGCTCCGTATACGCATTGGGATTGGAAAAGCTTAGGCGTACGGGTCGGTGGTCCGCAGATCTTGCAATTGCCCGATGGTCAACTGGTGGTGTCTGGCCGCCGATATCTCGGAAAGGCGAAAACCGCTCTCTGGCGACTCGATCCCGCCAAGTCTTCGTTGCAAGAATTGGCGGTGCTTCCCAGCGGAGGCGACACCAGTTATCCCGGACTGGTTTTTCATGATGGACAACTCTGGGTCAGCTATTACTCCTCCCATGAAGGCAAGACGAGCATTTACCTGGCGCAGTTGATATTGTCGCCGAGCAACTAAACTGAATGAGACGACTTGTGCGCCGATGGGGGAATCGCATTGCAACGGACCCTATCGGCGACCAAGTATTCACCAAGTAGAAGTGAGGAGCTGTCGCAGATGGTTTGTAAATTGAGGCCTGTTATCGGCCGCGGAAACTTGGGATGTGCACCGATCAACGCATGGGGTGCGGCTACCTCTTTTCGATCCGTCTGGCGATCGATGATCGCTTGTTGGGTCACGATGATCGTCTGCACTTGTTGCCGTTCCGGAGTCTGCGCCGACGCAGCGACAACCGCCGGAAATCGTCTGCAGGCGGCCGCTGTTCGGTTTGGGATTACGCCGGACAAAGTGATCAAGACCAACACGGCGAAGCTTCCGAAAGAGGCGGAAATTGCGGGGCCATTGAAGACAACAGTCACGTTGTTGGATGATGGCCAGACTCGTGTTTGCGTCATCTGCTGCGATTGGGTCAAGATTCCTCGCAATGTCACGCAAATGTTTCGTCGAGCGATCGCCATTGAGTTGAAGATCCGCGAAGAGCAGGTCATTTTTTTCGCTTCGCACAATCACAGCGATACGTCGCTAATTATGAACGAAATGGGTGGCTTTGAATGGGGGCTTCCTCCTTATCAGGGCCCAACCGCGCAGTTGAACGAAATCGGAAACGAACTGCTGGCGCGACTTATCAGCAGCGTGCGCGAGCTGGAGAGCCAGTTGCAGCCGGTCAGCATCTGGTGGGCGGTAGGGAACGAAGATCGCATCACGTACAACCGCAAAGGCCGCCGCGCGGATGGCTCTACATTTATGATGCGGGAAGAAGATCGCGTTCTGCAAGGCGTCGACTTTCGCGGCGATATTGATACCCAGGCGCCGGTTGTGGTCTTTAAGAACGAAGCCGGCCAGCCGGTCGTCGCGTGGGTGCAGTTCGCCGGTCATCCAGTGACCAGCTTTTCGCCCGAGATCCCTGTTGTCTTTGGCGACTATCCGCAGGTTGCCTGCGATGTGTTAGGAAAGAAGTTGGGGGGGGAGAGCGAGGTTCCGGTTGCGTTCTTTCAAGGTTGTGCCGGTGATGTGAACTCGAAAGAAATGTTTCGCGGCGGCGTCAAGCGAGCGATCGAATTTGGTGAAATGTTGGGACAAAGCTACGTCGACGCGTTGCCGAAGCTGCAAAAATCGGAACGCAATGATCTCGCCTTCGCCGCAACGGTGGCGGAGTTGCCGCTAGGGCCGTTGCCGACCGAAGCCGAGTTACAACGTGATCTGGATGAAATCGAAGCGTTTATTCGCCGTGCGCGAAATGGTGATGAAGAGACGCTGCACTGTGTTGGTCTGAATTTTCCCCGCGATTTGTCGCCTGCGTATCGGGCCGGTTTGGTAGATCGCGTGCGGATGTGGACCGCTTGGGCGCTGGAACTGCGTCAGGCAGGAGGCGAAACGGAGCTTCCCAAGGTGCTTCCGGTCGAATTGTGGGTATTTCGCGTGGGAGACGTCGGTTTCGTCGGAATGCCGCTCGAGCCGTTTTTGGGGATCGGTCGAAAGCTGCGCAGGAACTCACCGTTGCCGTTAACCGTTCCCTGCGGTTACGCGAATTTCACCATGGGATACATTCCCGATGGTCCCAACATTGGGGATCGAGAATACATGAGTTCCTTTCATCGCTACACGGCTGCTGAGGACAAAAACATTCGTCCACGTCCTCCGCTCGATCTTCCCGGCGGCGACGTCATTGCGGATGAAGGAGTTCGCGTATTGACGCAAATGGCGGGAGAGTCGACACGATGAGCGATTCTCCGTCGCCGGTTCGGCTTGGGCTTCGAGCTGAGATCGATCAAAACGTCATGCTGGGATATGTCTATCCCGGTTGGTCGGGGCCGACGGTCCTGGGGGATGACGCCGTCGTGCGAATGGGAAGCGTTATCTATGCCGATACGCAAATCGGCGATCGTTTTACGTGTGGGCACAACGTCGTGATCCGCGCTTGCTGCACCATCGGCGATAATGTAGTGGTGCTGCATCAATCGACATTGGAGGGAAATCTTTCGATCGGCGACGGCGTGAAGTTGATGGCCCATGTCTATGTCTCGAGTACGACCAAGATCGAGAGTCTGGTTTTTGTTGGACCAGGGACGACCTTTTTGAATGACAAGTATCCGATGCGTCAACGTGCGCCGGTGCAGGGGGCCATCGTGAAAGAAGGGGCGGCGATCGGCGGAGGAGTGACTGTTTGCCCCGGCGTAACAATTGGCGAAGGGGCGTTTGTGGGGGCCGGAACGCTGGTGAATCGCGACGTCCCGCCGCGGATGCTCGCCTATGGGGTCCCGATGCGACTGCGCGAGCTGCCTGCGGATTTGCCGGAAGTCAATGATTCGGAGCTTCTGCTCAACTCGTCCGATCTATGGGGACGCAGCCGAGGCACGTCGGCGGACTTCGATTAGAATTGTGAGAGCCTCTCGCGACATCTTCGGAAGTAATTTGCCCCTAGTTTTTCTCGGTCAAACCGCTGCAATTACGCAAAGCGACGCAGAATGTCTCCTGTCATGACAGATTTGGGGGGGAAAGTCCTGTTGCTTGATTGGACGATTCGCCGATAATTTAATCTGGTTCAACGAGATTCAATAACCGGATTCTGGCTTGTGATTCGACGGGTAACGGCATTTCTGACGGTATCGGCCATGCTTTGGCATGCGATCGTCGGCTGTTGCGCTCATCACATGCATGTCGAAACCATCCCGGATGGGGTGAATCACGCCCAGCGCGAAACCGCTGCTGCCGACGCCTACGGCGGTTGCTGCACCCACTCGCATGAAGTCGCCGCTGTCGCGACCGAGGCCGAAACGCCTAATTGTCCCGATCACGAATCGGAATGTGCAGAGGCGAAATGCGTTTTTGTCGGCGCACGTTCGGACGACGCTTCCGCTTTGGCTGACAACTGGACGCAAGCGAATTTTCTGGGAGTTGGTGCAACTCAGATCGTTGCTGGCGAGTTGGACTCATTGCGTCTGCATTCTTTCCGTTTGGCGTCCCCCGCCGACGTCCCCCTGCGCCGGCATCTTGCGCTGAGCGTTTTGCGGATTTAAATCCGTTTCTCTTAACGTCGTTCCTTCTGTGCTTGGACGCCGTCGTTACGTTCTTGTTGACGTATCGGCAGTTTGGGCGTGTCGGTAAGTTCTTGGCTGATTGTGGAATCCTTCGTGCAGGTCACGAAACGTGCGTGCGTCTGCGGACGCGAGATTGGAAAATCGGATGAACGTTCCCCAAAAAACTGGCTCTGGTTGGATCTGGCCGACGGTTATTGTCGTCGGAACTCTTGCCGTCACGGCGGCTTCTTCTGTTTATTGGTGGCCGCTGCTTACCCAAAAAGCGGAGCCTGCGGCCGATTCGCACGCAGGTGATGCGCACGAGGATGAGCATGACCATGCACATGCCGGCCATTCGGAAGGGACTTCGATTGAGTTGAGCGCCAACGGACTGAAGAACATCGGCTATCGTCCGCTGACGCTGGAACTGGGGACCTATACGCGGCGGATCAATCTGCCGGCGATGGTGGTCGAAAGACCCGGTCGGACGCAGATTCATATCTCTTCTCCGCTGACCGGCGTCATCTCCAGGATCTACCCGATGCAGGGTTCCGCCGTTGCGCCTGGAAGCCCGTTGTTTGAGATCCGGTTGACCTTTGAAGAGTTGGTTACCGCGCAAAGCGATCTAATTCGGACCGCGGAAAACCTGGAAGTGGTGAACAGCGAGATCGCCCGTCTGACGTCGCTGACCGAGGGGATTGTGCCTGGGAAGCGCATCTTGGAACAGGAATACGAGAAGCAAAAACTCGAGGCTTCGCTCAAAGCGGACCGTCAGGCGTTGTTGTTACATGGTTTGACGCAGACGCAAGTCGATGCGATCACGCAAGAGCGACGGCTGTTCCAAACGTTGACGGTCAACGCTCCGGAGCATTCCCACGAAGGGGAGGCCTGCTCGATGGATCATTTCTTCCACGTGCAGAACATCGCCGTCAACGTCGGCCAACAAGTGCAAGCAGGACAGCTGATGGGGATCGTGGCCGATCATTGTGAGTTGTATATCGAAGGAAAAGCGTTTGAAGATGACGCGGTGCGATTGCGTGAAGCGGCGGCCAACGGATGGCCTGTCACGGCCGAATTAATGTCGGGCAAAGACGAACGGGAAAAAATCGAGAACTTGCAATTGCTGTACCTGTCGGACGTGGTCGATTCGCAGTCGCGTGCGTTTCATTTCTATCTAAGTCTGCCGAATGACGTCGTTACGGACAAAGCGGCCGCTAATGGGCATCGCTATATCGAATGGCGATTTAAGCCGGGGCAGCGGATGGAAGTGCGCGTGCCGATCGCTCAGTGGAAAGATCGTCTGGTCGTGCCGGTCTCGGCGATTGTGGAGGAAGGGGCCGAGTCGTACGTCTATCAACAAAATGGCGATCATTTTGATCGGGTGCCGGTGCATGTCGAATTCCGTGATCAAGAATCGGTGGTCGTCGCCAATGACGGATCGATTTTTCCGGGCGACGTGATCGCGGCTCGCGGCGCGTACCAAATTCATCTGGCGATCAAAAACAAGTCTGGCGGCGCGGTCGATCCGCATGCAGGACACAATCACTAGGGTCGTGCCGGAAGTCGCACGTCATTTCTCGCTTTCCACGACCATCAACCCTCGCTCATACGCATGCTTAATTCCATTATCCGCTTTGCGCTGCTGAATCGCCTGTTGGTGATCGCTTTGGCCATCTTTTTGCTGGTCTACGGCGGTTGGCAGGCAACTCAATTGCCGATCGACGTTTTTCCGAATCTCAATCGACCGCGCGTGGTCGTCATGACCGAAGCGCCCGGCATGGCGCCAGAGGAAGTGGAGACGCTGATTACCTTTCCGCTGGAAACGGTCTTAAATGGCGCGACCGGCGTGCAAGCGGTACGCACGCAGTCAGGCGTCGGTCTCTCGGTGATTTACGTCGAGTTCGATTGGGGGACCGACATCTACAACGACCGTCAGATCGTCGCCGAACGATTGGCGCTCTCGACCGATACTCTCCCGAAGACCGTGAAGCCGCAGTTGATGCCGATTTCTTCGATCATGGGTCAAATCATGATCATGGGGATGTATAGCGAAGGGGGCGTTACGCCGCCGATGGAACTGCGCACGGTCGCAGACTGGGTGGTGCGGCAGCGCCTGCTGACCATTCCCGGCGTCTCGCAAGTCGTCGTCATGGGGGGCGAACGAAAACAGTTTCAAGTGCTGGTCAACCCGAACGACATGCTCCGCTACGGCGTCAACCTGCATCAAGTGAAGCAGGCGCTTAGCGAAAGCAATCAAAACACGGCTGGGGGTTACCTGGATGATCAAGGGCCGAATGAATTGTTGGTGCGATCCCTGGGGCGCGTGACTTCGATCGACGAACTGTCGCGCATCGTGATCGCTCATCGCGATGGCCAATCGATCCGTCTTTCGCAGGTCGCCAAGATTGTCGAAGGCGCGCAGACGAAACGCGGCGACAGTACAGCGTTTGCGCGGGACGACGAAGGAAATTTTAGCGGCGGTCCCGCCGTGGTATTAACGGTGATGAAACAACCCGACGCCGACACGCGCCGCGTGACCGAACAAGTCGTCGAGGCGCTAACGGAATTGCAGCCTTCATTGCCGCCAGATGTGCGAATGTTACCGGATCTCTATCAGCAAAAGACGTTCATCGACTTGGCGATTGAAAACGTCATGGAAGCGCTGCGAGACGGCGGGATCCTGGTCGTGATCATCTTGTTTCTCTTCTTGATGAATTTGCGTACGACGTTCATTACGCTAACCGCGATTCCGTTGTCGATCGTCATCACGGCGCTGGTGTTCGCTACGTTCGGCTTGTCGATCAATACGATGACTTTGGGAGGCTTGGCGGTCGCGATCGGCGAGTTGGTCGATGACGCGATCGTGGATGTCGAAAATATCTTTCGCCGCTTGCGCGAGAACCGGCATAGTGACCATCCCAAGCATCCGCTGCTGGTCGTGTTTCAAGCAAGTTGCGAGATTCGTAATTCCATCGTCTACGGCACGTTGATCGTCGTGTTGGTGTTCGTGCCGTTGTTCGCACTTTCTGGGATGGAAGGACGTTTGTTCGCTCCGCTGGGAGTCGCCTACATCGTATCGTTGGTGTCGTCGCTCTTCGTCTCGTTAACCGTGACGCCGGTGCTGAGCTATTGGATGCTGGGGAACGAGAAATTCTCGCATGAAGAGAAAGATGGTTTTCTGCTACGCGGTTTGAAACGCCTGGCTGACGTCGTGATGAATTTCAGCGTTCGCATGGCGTGGCCTATTTTGGCGGTTGCGGCGGTCGCGGTGTCGATTTCTGGTTGGGGAATGTTGCAGCTAGAAAGCGACTTTCTCCCGCCGTTTAACGAAGGCGCCGTGCAAATCAATGTGGTTCTGCCGCCGGGAACTTCGTTGGCCAAATCGAATGAAATCTCGGATCGGGTCGAGAAGCGTCTGGAGGAAGTCCGTGACATCTCCGCGTTTGTCCGCAAGACGGGGCGCGCCGAGTTAGACGAGCATGCCGAAGGGGTCAACATTAATGAATTTGTCGCAACGATCGATCCCAAAACAACCAACTCTCGCGAAGAAGTGATCGACGAAATCAGCGAAGCGCTGGCCGATGTTCCAGGGATTGTGACCGCGGTCGAGCAACCGCTGGCCCACTTGATCTCGCACATGCTGTCAGGCGTCAAAGCGCAAATCGCGATCAAGCTGTATGGCGACGACTTGGATGTGTTGCGCCGCGAAGCGCAAAAGATGCAGGCCGCCATCGCCACGGTGCCCGGCGTCCGTGATTTGCAGATTGAACAGCAAGTGAACATTCCGCAGCTACGGATCGAAGCGGATGGACACAAGTTGGAGCAATATGGTTTGCGCCGTATGGATGTCAACGAATTTGTCGAGACTGCGATGCAAGGAGAAGTTGTTTCTCAAGTCTTGGACGGGCAACGAACGTTCGATTTGTTGGTCAAACTCGACGAACCATTTCGCGAAGATCGAAACGCGATGAGTCGTCTGATTTTAGAAACTCCAACCGGCGGCGCGGTGAAGTTAGAAGATGTCGCTCGAATTTATGAGTCAGATGGGCCGAACACGATCAATCGCGAGCAGGTGCGACGACGAATTATCGTTCAGTGCAACGTCAGCGGTCGCGGTCTGGTCGATGTGGTGGAAGAGATCAAGCAGCGCTTGGCGCCGATCGAAGCGAGTTTGCCGACCGGATACTTCACCGAGTATAGCGGTCAATTTGAAAGCCAGCAGTCGGCGTCGCGGATGATTACGGTCTTGTTCGCGATCTCGATGGTCGGCATGTTTTTGGTCCTTTACAAAATGTTTCAGTCGGTCAATCTGTCGCTGCAAGTGATGATTGCGTTGCCGATGGCGTTTATCGGATCGGTCGCCGCACTTTATCTGACGGGACAAACGTTGACCGTCGCCAGCATGGTCGGCTTTATCTCGCTGTGTGGGATTGCGTCGCGTAACGGTATTTTGTTGATTAACCATTACCTTCACTTGGTGAAGTACGAGGGAGAAACCTGGTCGCGAGAGATGATTATTCGCGCCGGCAAAGATCGACTGGCTCCCGTGTTGATGACGGCGTTGACGTCAGGCATCGGCCTGGTGCCGCTAGCGATGGCGGCCGGAGAGCCGGGCAAAGAAATTCTTTATCCGGTTGCGACCGTGATTATCGGCGGCTTGATCACCAGCACGTCGCTCGAGTTTCTCGTCCGACCGGCTCTCTTTTGGACGCTTGGCATTCATGCGGCCCGCAAGATCGTCGCGTCCAACGAGCAGGAAATTGTGCTGGTGGAAGAGGATGAAGAGAGGCACGCTCACGCGAAGTCTTAATACGATGATTTTTGCGCGATCGCCTGAACGGCGATCGCTTTTCAATTACTAGTTTCCAGGAGTAACTATCGATGAAAATGACTCAGCTGTTCGCCGGTCAAACGGCCCGTTTTATCGCAACGACATTGCTGTTGTTGTCGCTGTCTGCGTTTGGCTGTTCCAGTTCCACCGCAGACAAGCCGAGCGGTGATGGGCACTCGGAACATGATGGCCATGACCACGACCATCCGAGCGAAGGTCCTCATGGCGGTTCGTTGATCGAGCTTGGCGCGGAAGAGTATCACGCCGAACTCGTTCATGACGAAAAAGCGGGCAGCGTGACGATCTATCTGTTGGACTCCGCTGCGAAAGTCGCAACGCCGATCGATGCGACCGAGCTGACGATCAATCTGAAGCATGACGGCATGGGAGAGCAGTTCAAACTGACCGCTTCACCGGACGCCGGCGATCCAACCGGAAAGTCGTCGAAGTTCGTCTCGAGCGATGCGGAACTCGCGGAAGATTTGGATCATGAAGGCGCCGACGCCCAACTGGTGGTCACCATCGGCGGCAAGCAATATCGGGGAGCAGTCGCTCACGATCATGACCACGAAGGTCACGATCACTAAATCTCTGCGAAAGACAAAACCCGGCGCGGCGAACGAAACGTCACGCCGGGTTTTTAGGTGGGAAAATCGCCGACGGCGTTATCCTAAGCGAGACTGACGCCGAGTCGTCGGCGTCAGTTCGACGTAGTTCATTACTGGAAATCGACGTTGCAGCCGGCCTTCGATCGCTTCGCCGAGATTCTGCAATACGCCGTCGTATTCTAGCACCTTGTCCACGCCGCAAAATTTGCCATAGCGACGAGCGACCGCTTGGGGCTGCGAAGAATAGAGCCAGACAATCGGCAAACAGTGATTCAGCCGCAATTTGAAGGTAATCAGGCAGCCTGATTCGTCCGGCATGGCGTCATTGACGATCACCAACTGCGGGTCGTAGAGATTCATGCAGGCGGCAACATCGCTGGCCTGTTCGGCGCGAATCACCTGCCAGCCGCAGTCAGCGAGTCGCATGCGGATTTCGACATATGCTTCATCGCGAAACTCAACGACAAGCGCTGTCTGTTCAAACGGCGATTCTTCTAAACGCCGCACAATCGCGGGGAAGAAAGTGGGATCGATGCGACGGCTGAACAACTCACTGCGATCCGATTTCATTTTTTCGAACATAGCAAGACTCTCGTAATAAAGTAATCAGCATGGTAAAGCGACGATAGAAAGGGGCGAACCTCCCTGCGACTTCGAATGGCGAGTCGATAGGAGGCTGCGTCGCTTTAAAGCAGAAAACGCGAGAGCGTGGCGCAGCGCATCAGCGCTGGGATCGCAGGACGACCGCCTGCGTGGCCCGAGAAAAGATCTTGTGCGGTTGATTCTCTGCGCACTTGTTGCGAACAAGTCGCGAAGCGGATGGCGATATCGACGTCATCGGTAGAGCGACTTTCGCGGGCGACGATCGAGGATTGCTGCGGCGTGTCGTGATGACACTGACAAGGACAATCGCTTCCGCGATGAGGCGTGACAACCGGATGACGATGCGCCGCCGCATCTGGCGCCGACGCCGTGCAACTGGTGCAAACGCTGGCGAGCGCTTGCAGGCAACCGCAAACTTCGAGCGTATGACTGGGGAGCGACAACAGAATCCCCAAGACCCAAACCGTAGTTCGCATCGCAATCGATCGGCGGGTGAGAGGGAAAGACATCCGGTGATCCGCGGTGGTACGGAAGGAAGAAATTCAAAAGGGGAGCGGCGCTTCTACTCATTACGAAGCAACCGGCGATTGGGTTGGGGCGTCGCCTACGTTTTCGTCACGTCAGCGCCGTTCTTTTGAAGCTAACATACTCGCCGAACCGATGGAACGGCGAATATGGTTAACTTCGATTAAGGGATGCAGCCAAACAGGGGGTGGCCGCTTCCGTTATTTCTGCAGGCTTCCCTGCAGCATCAGGCCGCGAATTTCCATGGCCGAAATCCACAGTTCGCGCTGCGAATCCAAGTACGCCAAATTCGTCTGGAAGTAAGTTCGCTGAGCGCTCAACAGATCAAGCACGCTAAATTCGTCCGCTTCGTAGCCGGTGCGAATGAGCGTTAACGAACGATTGGCGTTTTCTAAGATGCCCCCTTCGCGAGCATATTGATTGACCTGGTTGCGGGCGCTTTCGTATCGCTGAAAGGCGATCGCCAGGCGAGCTTGCAGGTCCATCGACAGCTTGTCGGCTGCACGATTGGCGGCCGCCGCTTCGGCATGCGCTTGTTGGATGCCGCCTTGGTTGCGATTCCACAGGGGCAAAGGAAGCGTGACTTGCAGGTTGCCGTCGGTCCCGCGCGTGCCGCGGTCATCTTGAATGATCGCTTGAACTTCGATATTGGGAATGACCTGGGCGTAGGCTCTTTGCACCGCCCAATGCGCCGCTTCGACGTTCGCCAATGCGGCGGCTATCTCGGGACTGTCTCGCATGAGGGTTGCTAGCGTTTCGTCCCACTGCAGTTTCAAATCTTCGGCTTTGATTTCTCCTTCAAGCCGCTGTAGTTGGAAGTCGGGCAGGCCAAGCACGGCGGTAAGTCGTCGCCAAGCTTCGATATGCTGGTTGATGGAGTTTTGCAGAACGATTCGTGCGGTGTCCGCTTCGACACGGGCACGCAGCGGATCCGCCTGGCTGACTTCCTGTCCTTTGAAGAGGGCTTCGGCGCTCTGCTCTCCTTTTTCGGCGATTTGCACCAACTGGGTCGCCAGTTCGCGTCGACGCTGAGCGATCAGCACGTCGTAGTAGCCGATTCGGACGTCGGTCAAAACACGCAGTCGAAACGCATCCCGGTCACGTTCCGCTTTTTGGATTTCCCAGGCCGCGACTTCGCGGTTCAGGCCCAGCTTGTTGCCGGTGACAAACTCTTGGCCGACATACATGCCGGTTTGCGTCGCCAGACCCCCGCTACCGAGTTGCTGACCCGAATAGCCCAAGACTGGATTCGGGGCGATCCCGACTTGCAGCCAATTGCCGTGAGCCGCGTTGACGCGTGCGACCGCTTCGGCCATGGCCGGATTGTTTTGCAGAGCCAATTGCTCAAGTTCGGGCAACGACCATTGGCTGGCCGGCGGTGCGATCGCCTCGGGCGGCGCGGCGTTCTGTTGGTATGCGACCAGTTTAGCCGCCGGCAAATCTTGCGGCGGCGCTGTCGCTGCTGGTTGTAGATCACTGGAACTGGCCAGCGCTTGTTCGGCCGAGACGATCACGCTCGAAGGCGATGCGGCCGTGGAGGCGAGAGTGGTCGATTCGTGCCGGATTGCGGATGTGCGACATCCGCCGGCTATCGCCGCGAGTCCGATCGTGAAGGCGATGCTTGCCTTATTCATAAAGTCCATCCAGTGGGATATCCCAGGAAAGTCTGTTTCATTTTCGCGCAAGCGCCATCACGTTTCACGAAGTGATTGTGATGAATTCTTCGGTTGCCGCGATTAAACCAGTTGATAGGTTGACGCCCTGTCGCGCAATTACGCGGATGAGCGGCGCCGATCATTCGGGCTAGGAAAACTTTGACGCGTGTTTTCCTACTGCCGCTAGCAAGGTCGGCGATGCGTTGTTAGGCGAAGAAAAGCGGATCGCTTTACGTCAGAAAACGACAGAGTACGGCGCATGTTTCCATGGCGCTGGCGGTTTGTCGGACGTGAGCCAACGCGCCGCGCTGGGAAGAAGTGCGATGGGGGATCGCCGAAAAATGGGCCCAACCCCAGTAGTTGGCGACCTGTCCGCGAACTTGAAATGCCGACGTGCCTGGCTGCTGCGGCTGCGTGTGATGGTCGCACTGACATTGAGAATGACCGGTCGAGACCGAATCGAACTGACAGCAGACGCCGGTGCAGCGATCGTGCTGGCACAGATGAGAGCAATTGGCGCCGTGTTGATGGTCATGTCGATGTTCGACATGCTCCTGGGCGCAGTGGTCGCATTGGCAGCGCATCGCAAAGATCGCTTGTGCTGGCGCAAGTAGTGCAGCCAGCCAAAGGAAGCATTTCGCGATGAAGGTTATTTGTCGCACGCCGATAGACTCACAGAGAAAATAAACTCACTCTTGTCGCATCGGTTGTCGCGATTGTCCGTCTTGAAAAAATCGTAACGGCCAGGCAAAGCTTCGCGAATGTCCCCAGTTCGACGCAGAAATCGCCGCTTGACGGGAACCTTGTCTAGGATGAAATGCGGGCCGAAATTTGTTCGGCCGTTTGTTTCACCGCGTCGATTAATTGCGGTTTCGAGATGTTATCGACACGCGCTGTCGGAATGCTGACGCTGACGGCGGCTACAATGTCACTGCCGTCACGGATCGGCGCGCCGATGCAGGTCACGCCGATATCGTTTTGATCTTGTTCCATCGCATATCCCTCTTTGCCGACACGATCATGGATCTCGCGCAATGCTTGGGGATCGATGACGGTCTGGGGAGTTCGCGCGACCAGTTTGACATGGGCGATTAGCCCGTTCCAGTCATCTTCGCTTAGTTCAGACGTGAGCGCTCGACCGAGCGCGGTCGAATAAAACGGGTCCTTGCTGTTGGCCTCGACCACCAAGCGAAACGGATGTCGACTTTCGAGGACCTGCAAGTAACGAATCGACGTTCCCCGCAAGACGCCCAAGTTGACGGTCTCGCCGGTCAAGTCATGCAACTGGCGCAAAAAGGGATCGGCCGCTTCCAGCAAATGATCATCCAACTTGCCAAGGGTCATGCGGCGCAGCTTGCCGGTCAGCTGATACTTTCCCTTGTCGACACGGCAAACGTAACCAAGTTCGACCAGGTCTTGCAGCAAACGATGGACGGTCGGCTTGTGGTAGCCCAGTTCGCTGACGATTTCAGCCAACGGCATCTCGCCATCAGCCGACGCTAATACCTCGAGTACGTGAAACGCTTTTCCTAACGAAGATGTCAGCATCGATTGTCCACAATTTTCCAGACCAGACTTCACCCTAGAATCGGCGCATGCTCCACAGCGCCAGGCGAATGCGAACTAGCCATTCTAAGCCGCATGCTACCACTCTTCGACCGCAGATATTGCTTTTTTGGTCAGGAAGTTGTCGTTGGGACAGCGGACAGGCGGCTAATGTTCTGTCACGCGACAATTTTCAGGCGCCATGTTTTTATTAGCCGTAGTGCGTTAGCACCGGTTTCTGATGGGAACTCATTTGCGAAAGACAATTGGTGACAGAAACCGCGGCTAACGCCGTGCGGCTGATTTCGTGGAAGCCGAAAATAGCGGTTTGACAGAACACTAGGGCGTTGCGACGCCGTCGGTCGGAAGCGTCTCATTCCAGGCAAGCACCGCCTGTTTTAAGCGATTGACGATGCGCGGACGCCGCTGCGCCATGTTTTTCATTTCGCCGATATCCTTGGTCAGATCGTAAAGTTGAACCGCTCCTCCGTCGAGATTACAGAGCAATTTCCAGTGGCCGTCGCGTACGGCCAGGTCAGGATTAGGAGACTTTGGCGGCCCTGGTCGATCAGGCGGACGACGCCAAAAGAGCGGACCGCTGCGTTGGGCTTGGGTCTTGCCGAGCAGCGCCGCCGAGAGATTTTCTCCATCACCCTGGTATCCCTTAGGCGTTGCTGCGCCGGTCAGCGCGAGGAGGGAAGCAACCAGATCGACGCTCGAGACGATGGTCGTGTCGTTCGTCTCTCCGACAGCGGTCGCGTCGATCCAGCCGGGGCCCCAAACGATCAAAGGACTGCGAACGCCTCCTTCGTACAGGTCTCCTTTGGCGCCGCGCAATGGTCCGCCGCGGCCGGCGCCTGGTTCATGACCATTGTCGCTGGCTAACAGGATTAGCGTATTGTCACGCAACTTGGGATCGCTGCGCACGCGATCGATCAACAGGCCCAGTTGCTCGTCCATCGTTTTCAGCACGCCCAGATAGAGCGTTCGCTTCGCTTGATCGCCGCGTCTTGCTTCTGGCGGAAAGAACGGCGAGTGAACGTCGTCGGGCCAAACGTTGATGAAGAACCGTTGGTCGGCGGCGACCGAAGCATCGATAAACAGCAGCGCTTCTTCCACAAAACGCGCGGTGATTTGCGAGCGATCTTTCCACTCAATCGGACCATGCCCCAACGTAGCGCTTCCCAGGTCGTGACGCTGGGGATCTTTGCCGTCATAGGCGTCGCAAAGGGGAAGGACGCGGGGACCAAGTCCTTCAAAATTGGTCAGCGAAGCGTCAAAGCCATACTCGGTAATCAGCGGAGCGTCGCCGACGTCACGTTGTCCGCCGAGATGCCATTTGCCGAAATGGCCGGTCGCGTAGCCCTGCTCGGAGAGCATTCGCGGCAACGTCGCCGCACGGACGTCGAGCCACTGCGCCATGCCGCGCTGCTCGTTCATTTTGCGGTTGGCCAGATAAGACGTAATGCGATGTCGGGCCGGATAATATCCCGTGGTCAGCGCCGTGCGCGAAGGAGAGCAGATCGGCGAGTTGACGTAGAAGTTGGTGAACTTCAAGCCTTCGCTCGCCAAGCGATCAATGTTGGTCGTCTCGACATCCTGCCCGCCGAAACAGGAAAGATCGGCCCAGCCCATGTCGTCGATGAACAGCGTGATGACGTTTGGCGGATTCTTCCCCTGCGAGAGCAACGTCGGCATTCCGTAGACGATCTGCTGATCTTGTTGCTCGCTCATCCAAGCGTCAAGTTGGCTTTTCAACTGCTGTTTGGTAGCGGCATGCGACGGATCGTCGGCCAGATTGTTTTGCTCCAGCGGATCGGTCGTCAGGTCGTATAGTTCTTCCGGCGGCCGTTGTTGATATCGATTTACCTTGCGGGCCGCTTCGGCGCTGGTCTTCGCTTTTTTGACCCAGCTATTCCAATAAGCTTCTTCCTTGTCGGCCTTCGTGACGTGCGACTCGTAGAGAAACTCAGGGTGCAGATTGCGGATGTATTTGAACCGCTCGGTTCGCACGCTCCGCGTGGGATAAACGTTGAAGTTGCTGTCGCCGCTATGCGTGGTGAAAATCAGGTCGCGATGCGCTTCGGTCGTTCCGCGCAGCACCGGTAGGATCGAACGCCCGTCTAAATTCTCCGCCGGTTTTCCGCCGGCCGCTTCTACCAGGGTGGGTAGCAGGTCAACCCACGAGACCATCGCGCTGGTCCTCTTTTTTTCCTGCACCTGGCCTGGCCAAACCACGATCAGCGGCGTGCGAATGCCGTCGTCATATAGATTCCACTTGCCGAACGGCCATTGGGCGCCGTGATCGCTGGTATGAATGAAGAGGGTGTTTTCGCCCAGTTTCGCGTAGGCGGCGTCAAAGACTTCTCCCAGTTCGTCATCCATCGTGCGGATGGCCTGATAGTATTTTGCGCGAGCATCCCGCGTCTCCGGCGTGTGGACATGCTTTAGCGGGATTCGAATCGACTGGCGATCGATGGAGGTCGCTCGAGGCCACGGAACATGCGGCCAATTGGTGCCGACGAACAAACAGAGCGGCTTGGCGCTCTCGCGGGCTTGCAGCCATTTCACCGCTTCGCCCACCGCGACATCGTCGTGGTAGCCGAAGTGTCGCGCCAGATCAAAGCCATACTCGGGCGTTTGAGCGTAGTGACCTACTTTGCCGAACGAGACGACCTCGTAACCAAGCTCCTGCAAATAGGCGGGCAGCTTCTTGATCTCGGCTTGAGGTCGAGCATGATTCCGCTCGGCGCCGTTGCGAGCCGGCATCAATCCGGTCAGCAGCGCAGCGCGACTTGGGGCGCAGGAGGGGGAAGCGACAAACGCTTGATCAAACGTCATCCCAGCATCGGCCAAACGTTGCATGTTCGGCGTATCGATATCGGTAGCGCCATAAACCGAAGAGTCGGTCAACGTGTGATCGTCTGAAAGAAAGATGACGATATTCGGCGGCTGGCTCTCTGCGGCAGATGCGCTGTAACCCAGGCAAGAGCTCAGCGCCAAAATGAAAAGTAGTAATCGTGAATTGCATGACATAGAGAGACGGCTCAGCAATGGGGGAAGTGAGAAGCGTGTTGACTTGAGTTTCGTCGATCGACAGGGCCTGGTCAAACGAAGCAGGTTCGGTGCGTTGGATTTCTAAATCGAGTTGAGATTGATTTCTGCGGACATTGACAAGCAACGGCGATAATCGTATTTTACCAATAGTTAATTTAACTATGAGGTAAAATGGTTACGGCGGACGAAAAACTCTCGGCGACCTTTGCGGCGCTGGCCGATCCCACGCGCCGCGCAATTCTCGCGAGGCTTTCTGCGGGCGAAAAATCGGTCACCGAATTGGCCGAGCCGTTCGAGATGACGATGCCGGCGATCACCAAGCATTTGAAAGTGTTGCAGCGAGCGGGTTTGGTGGAGCGCAGCCGGAAGGCGCAGTGGCGCCCTTGCCGCTTGCAGGGAGAACCGCTGAAAGCGGCGGCCGATTGGATCGCTCAATACAGCGACTTCTGGGAGCAGAGCCTGGATCGTCTTGACGCCTATTTGCAAGCCAAAACCAAACAGAAAGTTAAACGTGTCCGAAAAAAATGAGCCGATCGTTTTGACGATTCGCCGCGCATTTCCTTACTCGGCCGAGCTGGTCTTCGACGCCTGGCTCGATCCAGAAGTCGCGCGGCAGTGGCTGTTCGCAACCGCGACCGGCGAGATGAAAACGGTTGAAATGAACCCGGTTGTTGGGGGAGAATTTCTCCTTGCCGAACAACGGGGAGAGACTCTCGCCGAACACTTTGGCGAGTATCTGGAGATCGACCGACCGCGGCGCCTGGTTTTTGCCTTTGCAACGATCCGCAATGAAGAGCCAACCCGGGTGACCGTAGAGATTGCTCCGACCGACGCCGGCTGCATCCTAACGCTGGTTCACGAGATGGATCCGAAATGGATCGAATACAAAGATCGATCCGAAGCTGGCTGGACGAAGCTGTTGGAGAACTTGGAAGCGACGCTGGCGGCGATGTAATCCAAATCGCTAGTGATAGAATCGTGGAAATAGGAACGACGTGACACGAGCCCGCTACGCAAGTTGGAAGGTGGGCTATTTCAAACCGATTGAACACCAGCCAGAGGCGCAAGCCGATGGAATGCGATTGGCCACTTCAGTCTGAGTTAGGATCGCTGACCGTATTCCATCGGCTTGCGCCTCTGGCTGGTATGACGATTTTGGGCTGATTCTGGCCGTGTTCCATTGTTGTTACCGAAAATTGTCGCTTCACAGAGCACTCTGGTATTGCACGCGTTCAAATCTTGCGCGATAGCGAATATCGCTCCGCGTCCAGATGCGGCGTTTCGTCGTTCATCAGTTCCGCAACCAACTTGCCGGTGCCGGGGGACATCGACAGACCCAGCATGTTGTGTCCGGCGGCGACATAGACGTTGCCCAGTCGCGGCGAACGATCGATAAACGGCGTGCTGTCTGGCGTCATCGGACGCCAGCCGCACCATTTTTCGACGATCGGTTCGACGTGCGGATTCTTAAGGTAGACTTCGGCGCCATGCTTGAGCAGCGAGAGTCGTTTTTCGCGGATCGAGTTGTCGTAACCGGCGAATTCCATCGTCGATCCCAAGCGATAGCCGCTTTCCCACGGCGTGACGCCGACGTGATGTTGCTCTAGCAGCATCGGGTACTTAGGACAGATCGCGGGCCGCGGCATCGTGATCGAATAGCCTTTGCCGGGCTGAATCGGAATCTTGCAGCCGATCTGTTGATTGAGAAACGGAGTCCAGGCCCCAGCGGCGATCAAAAAATCTTCGGCGTCGATCGTCCCGGTCGACGTTTCGGCGGCGGTCGCTGACTTGCCGCTTTTTGCAAATTGCAGAAACTCGCAATTTTCCCGGATTTCGACCCCCATTCGCTCCAGCACTTGGCGCCAAGCGGTCATCAGGCGATCAGGACGTAGATGGGCGTCGCCGCTAAAGAGCCAGCCACCTGCCAGGCCGGGCTTCAATGCCGGCTCCAATTCGTTCAGCGACTCCCCAGCATAGGGAGCGGCGAAGACGTTGAACTCGCGTGAAACTAACTCGTTCACATGGGCGAAATCGTCGAACTCATGCCGGTCTTTGTAGACGAACAGCAATCCCCGCTCTTCAAATTCGCAGTCCATTTGCTCGTCGGCGATGATCTGGCTATAGAGTTGTCGCGACGACTGCAACAGCGCATGAATTGCGGCGGCCGATTTCATCATCGGGCCGCTGCGGCAGCGCAGCGCGAATCGAGTCAACCATCTCCAGAGGGCAGGGGAAAAGCGGAACCGAATCGAGAAGGGAGAATTCGGTTTTAGCATCGACAGCAGCGACGGCAGTAAAACGCCTGGCTGCGCCAGCGGCAAGACATGGCTGGGTGAAACGTAGCCGCAATTCGCGTGCGAACAGGCGGCGCCAAATTCAGTTTTGTCGATCAGGACGACGTCGCGACCTGATTTGGCCAGAAAATAGGCCGAGGCGGCGCCGACGACGCCTCCACCGATGACGATGGTTCGCCGAGTGCTCACGGGTGCTTCAACTCTTGCTGGCGGTTTAGCGGGCTTGGATGCCGAACGCAAATTGGTCGGCCGGGTTGATGATCAATTGAGAGACAGCGGTGACATAGGCCGAGCCGCGAATCGTCGGTACGATCTGATCATCCACTAAATCATAACTGGCCTGAAAAATGCTTCCAGTGATGGACTCTTGTCGCCAGATTTGTCCCGGCGCCAATTTGCCTTCCGCCGCCAGGATGGCGATTTTGGCCGAAGTACCGGTGCCGCAAGGAGATCGATCGTATTCTCCCCCGGGACAAAGGACAAAATTCCGCGAGTTGGCGGCGAGTTCGCTGCTCGGTTGGCCATAAAGTTCGATGTGGTCGATCCGGCCTTCGTGGGCGCCGGTCACCTTTTGCTTGTCGAGCGTATGGCGAATCGCTTTGGTGAACCGAAGGAGTTCGTCTCGGTCGGAGTAGCTTAACGTCATCGCCGGCGATTTGACCAGGTAAAACCAATTGCCGCCGTACGCGACATCCCCCATCACGCTGCCGTAGCCTGGGACGTTAAGTTCCAGATCGGCCAGATGGCGATAGCTGGGAACATTGCGGACGCTGACTTCCCCATTTTCGTGAAGGGTCGCCAGCACGTCGCCGACTGGAGTTTCGATCCGATGTTTTCCCGGCTGGATCTTGCGTTGATAGGCGAGCGTCGCGACAACTCCGATCATGCCGTGACCGCACATGCCGAGAACGTCGACGTTATTGAAAAAGATGACTCCAGTTACTGCTAGAGGATTGGTTGGCGGCGTTAGAATGGCGCCGACCATCGCTTCTGAGGCGCGCGGCTCTGTGCAAGTCGCGCGGCGAATCCAGTCAAACTTTTCCTGGAAGAGGGTTCGCCTCTGCGCTAACGGACCAGTTCCCAGGTCAAGATCTTGATCGATAACGCGGGTCGGTTCGCCCCCGGTGTGGGAATCGACCACCGAGAGCGTTGTCACCGATTGGGGAAGTGGGGGCACAGGATCCTCTTAGGCGGTGAGCACCGGTCGCGTGTTGATCGCCTGGCGGATGATGCGCAAAATCTGGTCGCGTTCGGCGCCGATCAACGGAAGGCGCGGAGGCCGGGTCGTCTCGGCGCCAAATCCGCATTCCTGGACCGCTAGCTTGATATATTGCACAAGCTTCCTGTCGGTGTCGAGATGCAACAGTGGAGTATACCAGCGATAGATTTCGACTGCTTCGGCGTAACGTCCTTCGGCCGCCAAGTCCCAGAGCAAGCGATTTTCGGCGGGGAAAGCGTTGACCAGTCCAGAAACCCAGCCGTCGATTCCCAATACCATGCTTTCCAGCACGACGTCATCGACGCCGCAGAACAACAGGAAGCGATCGCCGCAGACGTTGCGGATATCGGTGATTCGACGCGTATCTTCGCTCGACTCTTTGATCGCGACAAACTTCGGCTCGTCGGCCAAGTCGGCGAATTCTTCCGGCGTGATGTCGACTTTGTAGGCGATCGGATTGTTGTAAATCATGATCGGCAGGTCTGACGCGGCGGCGACCGAGCGAAAGTGAGCCGCCGTTTCGCGGCTGTCTGAACGATAGACCATCGCCGGCAGCACCATCAGACCATCAACGCCGATACGAGCAGCATCCGCAGCAAACCGACAAGCCGTTTGCGTGGTATACTCGGCGACTCCAGTCAAGAGCGGGACGCGGCCATGGACATGGTCGACGCAGGCTCGGAGAACTTCCAATTTTTCCTCATAACTCAGCGAGCAGTTCTCGCCGACGGTACCCAGCATAATCATCCCATGCACGCCGGCATCGATCATCTGGTCAACGTGCCGCAGCGTCGCAGGAATGTTGAGGGTCATATCCGCATTGAACTGCGTCGTCGCTGCCGGAAATACTCCGCTCCAATCGACATTCATTCGGTAGGTCCTTTGGACGAACAAGGCGTCTTTTGTGTACAAAGACATGCTAGGCGATTCATCTCGCTTCGTCAATCAAATTGCGTAAAATCTTAGGCGCCCTTGCTCGCCCCATTCTCAAGGATCTTTGCCCGTGTCGTTGTCTGATCGCATCGCGGAAGAACTTTCGGATCGCATTCACGCGCGAGAATCGTTGCCAGAACCATTCTCCATCGCAAATGTCGCCCGGGTATTCGACGTTAGCGCCTCTCCGGTTCGGACTGCGTTTGATCAATTAGTCGAGGAAGGTTTGCTGATTCGGGACGCTGCAGGGCGACTCGCTCCCAATCCCGAGCGGCGTCTCAAACGCCGGCCTAAGCGCGAGAATACACAAGAAGCGTCGCTCGAAATCCGGATTCGCGAGTTCATCATCCGCCGCAGCTTGGCCGGGGACGACTCCTTTTTGCGCGAGGAAGCGACGGCCGAGCACTTTGGGGTCAGCCGAACCGTCTTGCGGCATTGGCTCGGAAAATTAGCAGGCCAAGGTTTTGTCGAACACGTTCAGCGGCGCGGCTGGCGAAGTCGCGTGTTTTTGCCGAAGGATCTTGAGCACTATTCCGAAGTGCGCGAAATGTTTGAGCTGATGGCGCTGCGATCGGTACAGGATCAATTGGACGCGACGATGCTGGAAGAGATCTTGGCCGGCAATCAGCCGTCGTCGGATGGGAAGCCGCAGATCGATAACCGCCTGCATAGCTATTGGATTGATCTCTCCGGAAATCACTATATTCGCGATTTCTTTGAGCGGCACGGCGTCTTTCACGCGGCGATCTTTGATTTGGCGACCGTCGAGATGTCGGCGGTCGAGGAAATGGCCGAGCAACACCGCGTGATTCTTGAATCGCTACTTTCGCAAAATTGGAAAAAAGCGGAGAGCGTGCTGTCGGAGCATATTCGCTCTCAGATCCCTCGCGTCGAAAAAATGTTGGCCCAGATTCGTTCCGAAGGGAAATAACGTCGGCCATCTATGGAAGGGCAAATGCCAGGATCTCGCAGGCATTCGCCTGGATTGTCGTGGCTGGATCGGGTTATAAACGTTTGTGCAGCTTTGGATTTGCGCAAATTTTCCCACTTTGCTTATCCCTAGCCCTCGTCGTTTACGCCTAAGTAGACGGTGGTCACGAAGCTACTTGCGAGGAATCCCGACCGATGAACGGTCTACTACAAAAAATCATGTGGGCGACGCTGCGGTTTTTGCTTCGCTTTCGCTATCGGGTCGAATTGCACGGCTTGGATCAGTTACGGAGCGTTCAGGGCCCGGTTTTGGTATTGCCTAATCATCCGGCTTACGTCGATCCTCCCCTGGTCTTGAGCCATCTGCGGTTTGGGCGATCGCTGCGACCGTTGGTCTTTGCCGACACCTTTCGGAGTTGGATTTTCTATCCCTTCTGCAAAGCGAGCCACGCGTTTGAAGTTCCGAATCTGAAAAGTCATAGCCGTGACGCGCATCGCCAGACGACCGAGATGATTGATCAGGTGGTCGCAGGCGTCGAAGCTGGAAATGACTTTTTGATCTATCCCTCGGGGCGGTTAAAACGTCAAGGAACCGAAGTGATCGGCGGCGCTCGGATGGCGTACGAGTTGCTAAAGCGCTCTCCTGATCTGCAAGTCATCCTGGTCCGCACCGAAGGCATGTGGGGAAGCCGCTTCGGCTGCGCGCAGACCGGCGGAGTTCCTGATCTGGCCGGCGCCGCTCGTATGGCGCTCTGGAGCTTGATTTCGAGCTTTCTATTCTTCGTGCCCAAACGCAAGGTTTCGCTCACCGCCCAAGCGATCGATCGCAACCAACTGCCGCTCGAAAGCAAAGAATCGCTGAATCGCTTTCTGGAAGCGTGGTACAACGCCCACGGCGGCGAAGAGCCAAAGTTCGTTCCTTACAATCCCTGGTTCGGCCCGCGTGAATTTGACTTCGACGCCGTCCAACGCGAAGGCGCCGTCGACGCCGATGCGGTCCAACCGGCCACAAAACAGGCGATCGCCGAGATGCTGACCGAACATCTGGGGCGTCCTTTGGAGCCGGCCGAAACCAGCCCGACGACGACCCTCGACGCGTTGGGGCTCGACAGTCTCGAGCGTATGGACATGGCGCTCGAAATGGAGCGAGAGTTCGGTTTTCGCAGCAATCACGTGCCGACCACCGTGGGCGAAATGTGGTTGTTGGCCGAAGGGCAACTGGCCTCGGACGAAAATGACGAAGCCAAGATTCCCGAAATCTGGAGCAAGCCGCCAAAAGATGATGGAACAATTCCCAAGGCGCTCGGAGAAACGTTGGCCGAATCATTCGTGCTGCGCGCGATCGAACGCCCCGACTCGGCCGCCGTCGCTGATCAACTCTCCGGCGTTCTGACCTATCGCAAGTTGCTGACCGGTGCGACGCTCCTCTCCAAACGGATCGCCAAGCTCGAAGGAGACGCGGTTGGTATTTTGCTACCGGCCTCGGTCGCCGCCGATACGGTGTTTTTGGCGATTCAGTTGGCCGGCAAATTGCCGGTCATGTTGAACTGGACGACCGGCGACGCAGGCCTGCAGCATGCAATCAAAAAGCTGGAAGTGAAAAATGTGCTGACATCCCAGCGATTCCTGGATCGACTCGGCATCGAAATACCCGCCGCCGAAGTGGTTAGTCTGGAAGCGATGCGCGGCGGAATCGGCAAGTGGGAGCAGTTGTCGACTTACGCGGCGACTTATCTCGCTCCGCAATCGTTCTTACGGAATCTGCCAAAGCCCGACCGCGACGCTCCAGCGGCCGTGTTGTTTACCTCAGGATCCGAAACGCTGCCGAAAGCGGTTCCGTTGTCGCATCGCAACTTGATTGCCGACATCAACGCCGGCGTCAATCTGATTCAATTTGGCCAAAGCGATGTCCTGTTCGGCTTCTTACCTCCGTTCCACAGCTTTGGGTTGACCGCCGCGTTCCTGATGCCGGTCCTGACCGGGATCCGCGTGGTGCACTATCCCGATCCGACCGATGCCCGCGGATTGGCCCGCATCATTCGCAGCTATAGCGCGACGCTGATGTTTGCGACCCCCACGTTTTTGCAGTACATCTTTGGCGTCAGTACGCCGGAGGATTTGCAAACGTTGCGAACAGTGATGGTCGGCGCCGAGAAATGCCCGGACGCATTGCATGATCGTTTTGAAGCGGCGTTGCCCAGCGCGGTCCTCTTGGAAGGGTACGGTATCACCGAGTGCTCGCCGGTCGTCTCCGGCAGTCGTCCGACCGACAGTCGCCGCGGTACGATTGGCAAACCGCTCGATTGCGTCGAGATGTTGATCGTGCACGCCGAAACGCATCAGCCGATCGTCGACGGCGAGACCGGGCTGTTGCTGGTGCGCGGCGAAAGCATTTTCAGCGGCTATCTGAAACATGACGGCCCGCAGCCGTTTGTCGAAATCAACGGCGCCGCTTGGTACAACACCGGCGATCTGGTGATGAAAGACCCCGACGGCTTTTTCCACTTCCGCGGGCGGATGAAGCGGTTTTTGAAGATCGGCGGCGAGATGGTCTCGTTGCCGGCGCTCGAAGAACCGCTCGCCAAAGCGTTTCCCAGCGGTGACGAGGGGCCGCAAATCGCCGTCGAAGGAGTCGAACTGGATGGGGGGCGAAAGATCGTCCTGTTTACTTGCGCCGAGATTTCGCTGCGTGACGCGAACGCTTTGATTCGCGAAGCCGGCATGCAAGGAATCATGCGACTTGACGAAGTTCGCTTGGTTGAGCAGATACCGGTCCTGGGAACCGGCAAAACCGATTATCGCACTCTGCGGAGTTGGGTCAGCGAGATGCCGACTTCCGCCGAGCAAAAATCGGCGTAGTACTTGGCGAATGGACACGAAGATTGGGGGATACTGCGTCATGATCGCGTTAGAAGGGGTCTGCAAAACGTGGGATGGGGGAAAGTCGTTCGCGGTGAGCGACCTTTCGCTACGCATCGAACCCGGCGAGGTTCTCGCGTTGCTGGGCGGTTCCGGCTCCGGCAAAAGCACGACCGTTAAAATGATCAATCGCCTGATCGAACCAACTTCCGGCGTCATTGAGATCGACGGAGAAAACGTCGTCGAGCAAGATCCGGTGCAGCTGCGCCGGCGAATCGGCTACGTCTTTCAAAGCATCGGCCTCTTTCCGCACATGACGATTCTGGAGAATGTCTGCATCTTGCCCAAGATGCTGGGGCACGATTCGCTTGAGTATCGCGAGAAAGGTTCGCGTCTGCTCGAGATGGTCGACTTGCCTGCCTCTCAGTTCGCCCATCGCTATCCGCATCAACTCTCTGGCGGTCAACGCCAACGCGTCGGCTTCGCGCGCGCCTTGGCGGTCGACCCGAAAGTGATGTTGCTGGACGAACCGTTTGGCGCTCTTGATCCGGTGACGCGCGATAGTTTGCAGTCAGAATTTACGCGATTGCAGAAAGAGCTTGGGTTTACCGCGGTGATTGTGACGCATGACATGGCCGAAGCATTACTGCTGGCCGACAAGATCGCCGTGATGCGCGACGGCAAGTTGTTGCGATTGGGGACTCCGCGTGATTTGCTGCTGGACGCCGGCGACGACTATGTCGCTCAGCTGTTGGAAACGCCTCGTCGGCATGGACGATTGATCCACGATTTGGAAACCAACTAGACTCACTCCTCACAAAGCCAGATCGTCATGCCTATTTCTGAGATCCTGGAACAGTTGCATTTCCTGCCGCAACGCTTGGCGGGGCACATCTTTCTCTCCTTCATGGCGCTGCTGATCGGCGGCGCCATCAGCTTGCCGCTCGGCGTCTGGTGTTCGCGTCGCAAGCAGGCCGAACGGATCGCGCTGACGGTGGCCAGCATCATTCAAACGATTCCCAGCTTGGCGTTGCTCGCCGCGATGGTATTCGCGTGGGGAAAGATCGGCTGGTTTCCGGCCCTCGTGGCGCTCGTCCTGTACAGTCTGCTGCCGATGTTGCGAAATACGATCACCGGCATTCAATCGGTCGACGCGGCTTGCTTGGAAGCGGCGCAAGGCTTGGGGATGAACGATCGCCAACGTCTGCGTCTGGTCGAACTGCCGCTGGCGGCGCCGACGATTGTCGCCGGAGTTCGAACCGCCGCGGTTTGGGTCGTCGGCGCCGCGACGATCGCGCAGCCGGTCGGTGCGACCAGCTTGGGCAACTACATCTTCGCCGGCTTGCAAACGCTCAATCCGGTGGCGCTCGGCGTCGGTTGTTTCTTCTCCGCCGCATTGGCGCTCTCGATCGACGCTTTGTTGGGGATGCTCGAAATCGCCGTGCAAACGCGTAGCCGCAAAATGGGGTTGGGAGCGGCGCTGGGGATCGTCGCGATCATTCTCAGTCCGTTTCTGATCTCGCTGTTGCCGCTGGGGCAAACGAACTATACGTCGCACGGCGACCGAGATCTGGCGACGGCTTCTCAGTTTGACGATCGCACCTACATCATCGGCGGGAAGGGCTTTACCGAGCAGCGCATCTTGGCTCTGGTGATCCAGGAGGAGTTGCAGCAAGTTGGGCGCAAAGTGGAACTGAAGGAAGGGATCGGCTCGGCCGTGATCTTTCGCGCGCTCGAGACGGGCCAGATCGACTGCTACGTCGACTATAGCGGCACGCTGTGGGCGAACGTGCTAGGCCGCGAAGAGTTCGTTTCGTCGCCAGAGATGCTGATCGATCTGGCGACCGAACTCAAAGCGGATCATCAGGTTTACTCGCTAGGGACGCTCGGTTTTCGCAACGACTATGTCTTTGTAATGAAACAGGAAAAAGCGGCTGAACTGGGAATCAAAACGCTGGACGATCTCGCCAAGCATGCCGACAAGCTGAACGCCGTGACTGACATCGAATTTTGGGAACGTCCCGAGTGGGCCCGCGTTCGCGATATTTACCAGTTTGACTTCAAAAAGAAGCAATCGATGGACGCTACGTTGATGTATGGCGCGATCGCCAATGACAAAGCGGATGTGGTGGTCGCGTTTCGTACCGACGGGCGAATCGCGGCTGGCGGCTTGGTCGAAATCGCCGATCCGGCGCGCGCGTTGCCGCCGTACGATGCGATTTTATTGGCGTCGAAACGGCTGGTCGAAGATCCGGTCGCCGTCGATCAGCTCCTTAAAATGATCAACTCGATTTCGACCGACGAAATGCGTGACGCCAACCGAGCGGTCGATACCGACGGTTCGCCGGTCTCGGCCGCCGCCAAGCGGATCATGCCGAAGAAATAAGACGGATCACTTCGGCCGAGCCATAGCGAGAGCCAACCAAAATGGTCTCCGCATTAACCTGCGCGCCTTGGACACGCACTCGATCGCCCGGCGCGAAGGTCGCTTCGTACCCAATCAGAAACGAGACGATGTCTATCTTCTCCACCGTTTCATAAATCACCGGAGCGAACATCGACTGCCGGTTGTCGGCGATTGTCAGTTCATGCTCGGTCGCCGTTCCGGCAACCAATGGCGAAGGCTTGGGAAACTCATGCCAATCACGCACGCCGCGCACACTGAATCGCGTCCCGCGAAAGGCGCCTTGGTTTCGTTTGCGACGACAGTAGATTGCGAACTGCTCATCGTCCAGATGCGGCGGACGCTGTATGAACTGCGGCGCAATCGGCTCGATCTCAGGCGCCGCGAACACTCGCTCGGCTTGGTCCAGCCAAGTGCGGCAGCGAGCTTCGCCGTAGATCACCAGATCAATATCGGAATCGGCGCCGCCGCTGCCCCACAGCAGCGAGTCGGTCAGCCCAAAGGCTTCGGACGGCCAGCGCAAGATCGACTGCAACAGGTTCACAAAATCGAGCGACTTTGGAAGAAGTCCGCTGGTTTCTATTTGCTGGAGTTGCGGCAGACGTTCTTCACTGCGATAGACCTGGGCGACTCGATCGTCGGGAACGCGTATCAGCTGGTCCACATAGTGCGGATACTGCTCGCGAAGAAACCGGAGCGCCTGATCATAGCTGTCGAGCCACTTGACGCCGTCAACATACTTCAGCCCGCTGGTTGCTGCGTTTGGTTCGTGATCATATCCGAGGACATTAAAGATGAGTCCGTCGTGCGTGCGAAGGTAGTCTTTGTCGCGAAGTCGCATTGCGTTATTAAATGATTAGGCACGGCATATCTCTTCGTAGCCCGAAACCGAAAATTGTCGTGTGACGAAATACTAGCCCGAAGCGTAAGCGAGGGAAAGCGGCTCGCCACTTCAATCCGTGTTAGGATCGCCAACTCTATTCCCTCGCTGGCGCAGCGGGCTAGTGTTGTGTCAAACCGCTATTTTCGGCTTCCACGAAATCAGCCGCACGGCGTTAGTCGCGGTTTCTGTCACCAAGTGTCTTTCGCAAATGAGTTCTCATCAGAAACCGGTGCTAACGCACTACGGCTAATAAGAACATGGCGCCCGAAAATTGTCGCGTGACGCAACACTAGTGTGACGATTTTCGGTTGATTCTGGCCGTATTAACGTCCTTCATTCGTGTTCGATCGTCATTGAATAGAGACCGCATTTCCCTCGCTTGCGCTTCGGGCTACGAAGAAATAAAAGAGGGACGCGATAGGCGTCCCTCTTTCCTGGTTTAAAAAATCGGCCGACTACAGCGGCTTGATGCGAATGTTCTTCCAGCGAACTTCGTACGGGCCTTGGTCTTTGCCGATGCCGTGCACTTGCAGACCGATAAAGCCGGTCGGGTGCGTCTTGTAGATTTCTTCGTCGGTCAGATCTTCAATCGGCTCGCCGTTGATGAAGGTCTGAATCCGTGGGCCTTTGGCGACCACGCGATAGGTGTTCCACTCGCCATTCTTGAAATGGTCATGCGGCTTCAGGCGATCTTCGGGCGTCAACCAACCGCGACCGGTCGCTTCGCCGTAGACATAGCCAGCTTCGCCGGTGCTCTTTTCAATCTCGACCTGCGGGCCGTTCACGCGACCAAATTTTTGGTCCCCTTTGGCCTCGGCGGTTTGCGAGCGGATCTGCACGCCGCTGTTCAAACCGTCGTCGCACTTCACTTCAAATTCCAGCTCAAAGTCGCCGTAATCTTTGTCGGTGCACAGAAACGAGTTCGGGCTGCCGACTTCGGTCTTGCCGCGGATCACGCCGCCATCTTCGACCACGTAAGTCGCCGTACCGTTCTTTTGCGTCCAGCCGGTAAGGTCCTTGCCGTTAAACGGCTTGATCCAGCCATCTGCGGCCGAGGCAACGCCGGTAACACTTAGCAGCAGCGCGGTCAGCAGCGCCGGGAAGATGATTTTACGCATTCAGTATTCTCCTGATTCACGGGGCGGGGTCATGGATGGGGGAGGGCGGAAGGTCGCATTATGACCCGAAGCGAACCTCCTCGCAACTTGCCGCTAGAACAAGCTCTTCTGGCGTCCGCTCTTGTCTGGACGCCGAAACTGGGTCGTGTCGAGCTGCAAACTAGGGCTATCGAGCCCGTAACGTTTTTTGAAAACGCGAAACGTTTGATCAATCTGCTGCGCGATCGGGCCTTCGCCCCGCATTCGGGCGCCGAACTGGCTGTTGGTCAGTTCTCCGCTGCGAACCGCTCGCAGTCGAGACTCAACCCGCTCTTTCGCTTCGGGAAGATGTTGCGCGAGCCAATGCAGAAAAATTTCCTTCACGGCGTGCGGCAAACGCAAGATCGTATAACCAGCGCCAACCGCGCCGGCTGCGGCGACCGCTTCCAATATCTTGGGGATTTCGCTGTCGTTTAGTCCGGGGATGATCGGCGCCGTCATCACGTGCACCGGAACGCCGGCGGCCGACAACTCGCGAATCGCTCGCAGCCGTGCTGTGGGACTGCTGGTCCGCGGCTCCATCTTGCGGGTGAGCGTTTGATCGAGCGAAGTGACGCTGACGTTCACCTGCACCAGGTTGCGCGTCGCCATGTCGGCCAGGAGATCGAGGTCGCGCGTGACGAGCGCATTTTTGGTGATCACGCCGATTGGCTGGTTCGCTGCGCTCGCAACTTCCAGACAAGCCCGGGTCACGGCAAACTGCCGTTCGATTGGCTGGTAACAATCGGTGACGCCTGACATGACGATCAACTCGCAGCGATAGCTGGGTCGCGCAAGAAACTTGCGAAACAACGGCGCCGCGTCGCGCTTGACCATGATCTTGGTCTCAAAATCGAGGCCAGCGCTAAAGCCCAGAAACTCGTGATAGGGACGCGCGTAACAATACGAACAGCCATGCACGCAGCCGCGATACGGATTCAAGCTGTAGCGGAACGAAAGATCAGGGCTTTTGTTTTCGCTGACGACCGACTGCGATTGATCGTCAAACAACTCGGTCGCCAACTTGCGCGGCGCGTCGTCGTTCTCGGTCGTTTCTAGATGTTCCCAGTCGTCGACGACCGCCAGCCGCTCAAAACGGTTGGTAGGATTAAAGTCCGTGCCTCGTCCGATCACATCCATCGCGGCTTTCTCGTTGGCGGAATATTCGCCATGATACTGAACATGCGTACATTCTTCAAGCCGGTTTTCAGGAAGAATTCGCAACGTCTGGCGTCATCTTTTCCTAGCAGCTTCGCTTGCGGTAGTTTTGAACTAAGTTGAAGGAGCGTCTTCCGTCGCCAAAATATCGAGGTTTTTCCCGTGTATCGTTTGCCGCTGTTGTTGTTAACGACCTGTTTTTGCTCCGCTTTGTTCGGATCGAATCTGCTTGCCAAGCCGGGAGACAAGACGTTGGTCGCCTCCTCGGTTTATCGCTTCGGCGGCAAAGGTTCGAATGCCACCGGCTGGGTGGTGAAACGAGCCGATCCGCAGGAGGCGACGAAATCCGAATATTGGCTCGTCACGGCGACGCATGTTTTGACGGCGATGCATGGCGAGAAAGCGACGTTGACGCTGCGAAAGTTTGACAAGGAAAAAGATCTCTGGGAGCGAGCCCCGTTGGAACTGAAAATCCGCGACGGCGAGAAGAAGCTCTGGTCTGAAGCGGATGATCTCGATGTCGCGGTGATGCGATTGCCCAGCGATATCGATCCGGCCGTCGACGCGATTCCGTTCGATTGGTTATCGCCTGCAAGTGATTGGGAGAAACTGCCGATCGAAGCTGGCCAGTTGGTTCGTTGCGTTGGCTTTCCACATGCATCGCAGTTCAACCCGAGCAAAGCAGGTTATCCGATGGTGCGGCTTGGCTGCATTGCATCGGTGACGCGCGAGAAGGAGCCGATGTTTTTGGTCGACTTCAATACGTTTGAAGGAGACAGCGGCGGCCTCGTCTATTTGGAAACCGCCGACGGCGCAATCAAAGTGATCGGGCTCACGCGAGCCCAACACTTTTTGGATGAACGTTACAAGTTGGTCTACGGCGAAGGAATGGTGCGACAGCGACTGGGGCTATCGATCGTCGTTCCTGCCGAGGATATCCGCAAGCTGATCGAAACGCCTGCGGCCAAAGAGGCGCCGACCCAGCAAGAAGCCCAAGTCGAAGAGACGACCAAAGCCGCTGCTCTTAAAAAGTGAGTCGCGTTGTTCGTTGTTCCTTGGTTGGCCGCGATAGCTCCGCTATCGGGGCCAACCCTGTTCTATGGCGCCGCATCCAAAGGCGCGCCAACGTAACGTCTAATAGGCGAACTTGACGCCGGCCATTCCGCTGACGCCGACATCGGCGACAAAGATGCCGCCGGCAAGCGACTGGCCAGCAAGTTGCTCGGACGATAGTCCTTGTCTTGCGCAGGTGATGTAAAGCCGATCCAGGTTCGGACCGCCAAAGCAGCAGGACGTGACGTTCTGACACGGCAGGTCAACTTTGGCCAACATCTGACCGGTGTTGGGGTTCCAACGGCTGACGCCCCAGCCGCTCCAGAGCGCCACCCACAGCATCCCTTCGCTGTCGATCGTCATCCCGTCCGGCTTGCCCAGATCATGTGGAATGTCGAACGCTTTCCGGCGATTGCTGATCGCGCCCGACGTGACGTCGTAGTCGAAGGCGTCGATCTTGCGCGTCGCCGTATCGATGTAGTAAAACGTCTTTTCATCCGACGACCAGGCGAGCCCGTTGGAGTTGGTCACTTTTTCGACAACGCGACGAATCTGCAGCGTTTCGTCCAGCAGGTAGAGACTCGCCTCTTCGATTCGCTGGTCCGAGATTGTCCCGCCAAACAAGCGTCCCCGCGGATCGCATTTGCCGTCATTAAAGCGCGTGGTCGAAATATCGCTTTCGGGATCGACCAGCGGAATGATCGCGCCGCTTTCCACATTCAACCGGACGATGCCGTTTCGCGTACCTGCGATCACGTCGCCAGAGGTGGTGGGAATCGCGAAGCCAACTTGGCGCCCCAGAGACCACGATTCATTTTTTCCGGTAACCGGATCCCAACGGTTGACCAGATATCGCTCGATATCGACCCACCACAATTTGCCCAGATCGGCGTCCCAGACGGGGCCTTCGGCTAAAATCGCCTTGCCGTCAAACGCACAATTCGCCTTTATCGTTTGCATTGGGTCTTCTCCTTCCGGCGGCTCGCCCCTTGGGGAGTCGTCGATATTCGCTTATTCTGGCAGTTTCTTCCCGGGTCGCACACGAAATTCTAGGTGTGAATAGTCGCGCGTGCTAGACGTTGCTGCTGGCGACCAGGTTCACTGTTTCCTTCTCTCGATAATCAAAGCAAAACGCATGTCTGCTTATCAGCGTGAAGTTCAGATCGCTCTCGAGGCGGTGACGTCGGCAGCGGTTCTTTGTCAGAACGTGCGCCAGGGGGACGATTTTGTCGCGCTGGCCAAATCGGATCGTAGCCCGGTGACGGTCGCCGATTTCGGCAGTCAGGCAATCGTCTGTCGAGCGATTCGCGCGGCGTTTTCGCATGATCTGATTATTGCCGAAGAAAACGCCGATGCGCTCCGAACAACAGATCAGGCGCCGCTGCTTGCACGCGTCGTGGCCGAACTTAAAAAGATCGTGCCGACGACTGACGAAGCGCAAGCGTTGGCTTGGATTGACGCCGGCGTATCGCGTGACGCCGCGCCGCGCGTGTGGACGCTTGATCCGATCGACGGCACGAAAGGTTTTTTGCGCGGCGGGCAATACGCTGTGGCGCTGGCGCTGATTATTGAAGGTCAGGTCGAAGTCGCCGCGCTGGCATGCCCGGCGCTGGACGACGAGGGAAGCGTCTTTTGGGCGGTTCGCGGCGTGGGCGCTTTCCAGCGCACCGCCGCAGGCGACAAAGCGATCGAAGTGACGCCCACTTCCAATTCGGCCAAAGCGGCCTTGTGCGAGTCGGTGGAGTCGGGCCACAGCGATCACGATCAGTCGGCCAAAATCGCCGCCGCGCTGCAGATCGCGCGGCCCAGCGTCCGGATGGATAGCCAGGCCAAATACGCCGCCGTCGCTCGCGGCGACGCCGATATCTATCTGCGATTGCCGACCATCGCCGGCTATCAGGAAAAAATCTGGGATCACGCCGCCGGCGCGCTGGTGATCGCCGAAGCCGGCGGCAAAGTCACCGACATCGACGGCCAACCGCTCGACTTCTCGCTCGGTTCGACACTCAAGAACAATCGCGGCGTCGTCGCAACCAACGGGCGATTGCACGATGCGGTGATCGCGGCGATCGCGAAGGCGTAAGCTGGGGATTTCGAATGTCGCACGAAGCGCCCTTTTTGACTTCCGGCCTCATTCAATCTCGCATCGGTCTTTAGTAATGCATCCGAAAGGTTGGACAGGACTGGATTGCTTTGTTTTTCCGCTCGAAAGGTTGGACAGGACTGGATCGCTTTGTTTTTCCGCTCGAAAGGTTGGACAGGACTGGATCGCTTTGTTTTTCCGCTCGAAAGGTTGGACAGGACTGGATCGCTTTGTTTTTCCGCTCGAAAGGTTGGACAGGACCGGATCGCTTTGTTTTTCCGTCCGAAAGGTTGGACAGGACTGGATCGCTTTGTTTTTCTCGATAGGACTCTGTCGACTACTAGGCGTCTGGGCATCGGTTTTTGAGTTTCGCGCAGCAGGGAAATCCGCCCACATCCTGGTAGATGTGCGAGTTGAATAAAGAAAGAAGCGGCCCAATCTAGTGTTCTGTCACGCGACAATTTTCAGGCGCCATGATTTTATTAGCCGTAGTGCGTTAGCACCGGTTTCTGATGAGAACTCATTTGCGAAAGACAATTGGTGACAGAAACCGCGGCTAACGCCGTGCGGCTGATTTCGTGGAAGCCGAAAATAGCGGCTTGACAGAACACTAGGGAAATTTGCTGGCCGCCGCACGAGACCTGGAAGTGCAAGTAAATCGTATGAAAAGTCTTAGACTTTGTCAATGTTGACTATGGATCTGGAGAATCGGCATGATCGTCCAGTTTTTTGGTCACTTTCTCGCCTTGGATGCCGGCGTAGAAGACGATGATCTCGGCGTCGACTTTCCCGTCGTTCGCTCCCCAGTGCGGCTTGTTGACCAGTTCGATCAGCGAGTCGCCGGCTTTCAGTCGCTTTGACAAGCCGTTCTCCGTATGCACGACCAACTCGCCGCGTAGGAGGACGCCTGCATTGATGACGGTGTGCAAGTGCAGCGGAGTTTTCTCTCCGGCCGGAATGACGATTCGCAAGATCGTGATCTCTGGTTGACCGGCCGGGTAAGTCGGCAACGGCTTGCCATCCCAAGCGTCGGTCGACTTGGCGAGAACCGTCACCTTCAGCGGCCCACCATCTTCATGGGCCCACGCAATGCCCAGTCCGGCGACGATAACCAGCCCAAGAGAAAACAAGACGTATCGCGAGAACCGAATCATGGGAAACCTTTCCAGAGAGATCGCCGTTGGCGGAGGGGGGCTGAATTGTTTCGCTAGCTTTGTAGCAGCAGAGCTACCGCGCTGCGGGCAAGTGTAGCATTTCTTCGCGGCGAAATACGTTGGAATTTGATCCGGGTGATGGAAGCTTTGCAGGACGGCGAAACGCGTCAATGCGACCGGGATTCCAACGGAAGTCGATCCGGGGTGCGACGAAGCAGGAAACGGACCATCGGCTGAGGCACGCGGACTCCTTGCCAATCCCAGGATTTCAGCCACTCGTCAAAACATTTTTGAAATGCAACTGGCTTCAGCAACGCGAGCAGACGATCGATCGTATCGTGCGAAGGTACGCCGCCTGGCAGTTCCAATCGCTTCTTCAGCCAATCGGCATGCGCTCGGCTCAGATGGCGATCGACTGCGGCCCATCTGCTCCGGCGATCACCGCCAGCACGCAGATGACAAGCATGTCGCCTGGCAACTGCTTGCGATTGAGATGGCAACGCGGATCATCAAGTTCCGCAAAGTAGTCGAGAATTGAAACGACGTCGTCTTGGTTCAGCTTGCCGGCCATCCGCTCTTCCTGCGATGCGTGACGCGAAATCAGAAATCAGAAAAGCGTTATCATCGCAAAACCGAGACCGCCGCGCTGCACTAGATCACCCAAAGTGCGCGCTGGCCGTCGGGCGCCAGGCAGAGCTGGAAATGCCAGAAGGCATGCCAAAGCCATATCCAGTGGTTCTGGAGTTTCTCCCAACAGGCGAGCCTTGAGCAGATGCGAACATCGTGCTCTATGCGGTAGACGCCGATTCCAATCGCTGGGCCAGCGGCGGCGGAACTGATGCGCAGGGAAAAGCCTTGATTCGTACGCATGGCGAATTCCTCGATTGGCTCGCAGGCAGATGCAAGCGAATTCCGTCAAACAACATCGCCGCTTGCGGCAGGATGCCCCTGGCGAACCGGGAATTGTCGGACGCCGCCCCTCTGATCAAACACGCTCGCAATCGCACAGACACAGGCTGAAAAGGGGCACGGCACGCCGGCAAGCAGCGAATTCCGTTCTTCATCGGACAGCACTTTGTGCCCCCTTCTGGTTAGAGAAGAAACGCTCAATCGGATGCTAATTGCGTTGACGCGGACTGCGAAGTCGATAAGATATAAAAAACTTTCTTATCTTATCTTATCTGTTTTACGGGGAATCGCATGTCTATTAACTCGCCAAGGAAAATGTTGCGCCGCGGGTTCACTTTGGTGGAACTTTTGGTAGTAATCGCAATTATAGGCGTATTAATCGCCCTTCTTTTGCCGGCAGTTCAACAGGCCCGCGAGGCCGCGCGGCGGATGCACTGCACCAACAACCTCAAGCAGATCGGTCTAGGCCTGCATAATTTTCACGACGTGAATGGTCGCTTCCCGCCGGGAAGTCTTTCCAACAACGGTACGCGTTGGGGAAGCCCCGAATGGCCTTATTTTTTGCATTTCACCCTCCCCTATCTGGAGCAGGGCGCCTATCACGAACGGCTCAACAACTACACCAATGCAATGGCTTGGGGCATCGCCGCCGATCATGCTCAATGGCAGTTTTTGCATAACTTGCCGCTCGAAGCGTTTCAATGTCCTAGCGCCGCCGAAACCGGTCCGAAGGAAATCACCGGCGGACTGCGCCTTGCGAACTCGAATTATCTTGGCATCTTCTCCGGCTCCAACGACGGCGAATCGTTTGCGGACGCTGACGCATTGCGCCGCGGCTTGTTTGGGATGACCACCGAAAAGAAAGCTCGTCGCATGGCCGATGTGACCGATGGGCTAAGCAACACGATGATCGTCGCCGAGTACATCTCCGGCACTCCCAATGATGTTCGCGGCTGTTTCATTACGGCTCGAGCCGGCTGTCAATTTTTGCAAGCTCGCAATACCCCAAATTCGTCGATTGCGGACGAGCTTTACGACTATGACTCGGGGCGCTTTTGCCCGGCAAATGATCCCTTTTGCGTGGGCGTGGCCAACAACGATTCCAACCATGCCTCGTCACGAAGCCGTCACCCGGTCGGCGTGAACTTCCTGCGTGGAGACGGTAGCGTCAGTTTCGCTTCGGACAGCACTGCTTTAAGCGTCTGGCAGAGCGCCGCTTGGATTAGCGATGGCACGGTCTCGTCAGGGCCGTAACCTCATCGAACTTTGTCAATCGCTACGCGGGAAGTATCCACCTTTTGAAATTGCCTTCCGAGGAATTCCATCGTGACGCACATCCAAACCGCCCTCTGCGACTTTACCCGCTCTAGTCGCTGGGGACTTGGCCTCTTTTTAGGAGGCGCCGTACTGACCTTCGGTCTGGGCTGCGGACCAAACTACGATGGTCCGCAGCGGGCCTCGGTTGTGGGGAGCGTAACGCTGGATGGAAAAGCGATTTCTCGGGGCGCGATCGAATTCATACCTTCCGCCGACACTCTAGGCCCGACAGCCGGCGCGCGGATCGTTGATGGAAAATATGAACTAGACGAAGCGAAAGGCCCGGTGCTTGGCAAATATCAAGTGCGGATCTTCTCTCCTGGTCCCACGGGACGCAAAGTGTCAGCGGGATCGCAAGGTCCCATGGGAGCGTTGGTGGACGAGATCGGCGAAACGGTGCCGTCCCAGTACAACGCAAAAAGTACTCTGGAACGTGAGATCGTTGCTGGGAAGAACCAGCTTGACTTTGATCTGACGGCGTCTGGATCCTAGAACTGACTTCTGCCGATGGGGCTTGTCTCCTGCCTTCAAGAAATGATCCTCCATGATTTGGTCCCTTGTTCGAAGACCCTTCGCGACTTCTCGATTTGGCTGTTTCGCATTGGCCATATGCCTGTCGCTGTTCAGCGCTTCCAGCATCCTGGCGAACGAAGATAAAGTAGATTTCGAATCGCAAATTCGCCCGTTGTTGAAGGCCCGTTGCGTCGAGTGCCATTGTGCGAAATCGCAGCATAACGGGCTGCGTTTAGACGCCAAAAAATTCGCCTTGGATGGGGGCGATGGCGGACCGATCATCGTCCCCGGGCATAGTGACGAGAGCGAATTGATCCGCCGAGTGACCAGCGAGGATGAATTTGAAGTCATGCCGCCCAAAGGGGCGAAGCTGACCGATAGCGAGATTGCACTTTTGCGAACGTGGATCGAACAAGGGGCCGTCTGGCCTGAAACGGAAGAAGATCTGTCAGCGCTGAAAGACGAGCGGCTGGACCATTGGGCCTGGCAGTCGGTAGCGCCGACAGAACCTCCGGATACCAAAAATCCCGAATGGGCGAAAAACCCGATCGACGCATTTGTTCTGCAACAGCTTGCAGCGAGCGACCTTCGGCCTGCTGCCGAAGCGGATCGCCGTACGTTGATTCGCCGACTTAAATTTGATCTGCTCGGGCTGCCGCCAACCTTTCAGGAAGTGGAGGCGTTTGTCGCCGATCCTGACCCCCGCGCTTATGAAAAACTGGTTGACCGTTACCTGGCATCGCCCCACTTTGGCGAACGTTGGGCGCGGCACTGGTTGGATATCGCCCACTATGCCGATACGCATGGTTTCGAGCGAGATATGATTCGCAAGAATGCCTGGCCCTATCGCGATTACGTCATTCGAGCGTTCAACGACGATAAGCCGTACGATCAATTCCTGGAAGAACAAATTGCCGGAGACGTTTATCATCCCGAAGACCCCGAGTCGATTCAAGCGACGGGCTTCCTGGCTGCCGGACCATGGGATTACGTCGGTCAGGTTGAAACGCAAAGCGAGGTCCTCCGCCGCGCTGCCCAAGCGGACGGGCTCGACGATTTGTCGACACAGGTCATCACAGCGACGTGCGGCATGACGATAAATTGCGCGCGATGTCATGACCATAAGATCGATCCGATTTCGCAGCGAGAATACTACGCGCTCTGGGCCGTTTTCGCCGGAATCAAACAAGGGGAACGCCCTATTAGCGCCAGCGAAGTTCAGCGACGCCAAGATCAAGAGCGAGCCCTGGACGCAAAAATCAAAGAGACGCTGGCGAAATTGGACCAACTCGAGGAAAAAGGGAGCGACTTGGCCGATATCGTCGGCGGCGGCGACGGGCATGGCGGCGGCGCGCCCGATCATGGCGTCGATCCGTTGAACGGCAATCCTTTGTCTGGCAAGTTGGGATTTCGCGAAGGGGTTCAAGTGAATCACTTTGCTCTGTCGGAGCACCCATTCATCGATGGAGTGGTTATCCCCAACGCCAGCAACGAAGGCACTCCAGTCTCGTCGACGGGGATCCGCGTGAATGAAGTTCCATTAACTTCCGGAGACGTTTGGGACGGTATTCGCAATGGTCCGGTGAACTACCAGCATACGTTGAAGCTGGGAGGGATCGACTTTGCGGACAAAGGCCAAACGCTGCTCTCTCTGCATGCGAACGCTGCAATCACCTTTGACCTGGACGCAATTCGCGCAGCAGGGGCGCCCAAAGCGCTGACGTTTACGTCGCAAGTCGGATACTTTGGTAAAACGCCCACTCAGGGCGCCCAATTCGCCGTTTATGTCGATGGTCGCCTGCAAACGAATCGCCACGCGGCCATTGGAGCCGAAGATGGACTTGTGCCGATCCAAGTCGCGTTGCCGGAGGAAGCTCGGTTCTTAACGCTGATGGCGACGGACGGCGGCAACGGCATCGGCCACGATCAAATCGGTTTCGGAAATCCGCGTCTATTAAACGCAGAGCGAGAGTCGAGTTCGGCGGAGACGATCGAGACCATCGCTCAATTGAAAAAACAATTGGACAGTTTCCAGGCCGAACTGAAGTCTCTTGCGGATCCGCAACAGATTTATTCGATCGTTTCGCAACCGCCCACTCCGGTCCACGTGCTGCGCCGGGGCAATCCTGAAGATCCGCAAGAGCACGTAGATCCAGGCACGTTAAGTTGCTTGGGGCTGCCTGCGGCTCTCGGCGACCAGACGACGCCCGAAGGGAATCGCCGCATGGCGCTGGCGGAGTGGATCGTCGATCCCCACAATCCTTTGACGCGGCGCGTCATGGTCAACCGCTTATGGCATCACCACTTTGGAACAGGGTTGGTCGACACGCCAAGCGACTTTGGCTTGGCGGGGGGGAAACCGAGCCATCCCGAACTTCTTGATTGGCTCGCCGATCAACTGTTGGTCAACGATTGGAAGCTAAAGCCGCTGCATCGGCTCATCTGCACCAGTGCAACCTATCGCCAAGCGTCGAGTAGGAATCCCAACGCCGAAGAAAAGGATGCTGACAACCGTTTGTTGTCTCGCATGAATCCTCGCAAGCTTGACGCCGAGTCGGTCCGCGACGCCGTGTTGGCGGTCAGCGGCAAGTTGAACCACAAAATGTATGGGCCCGGCTTTCGCGACTTCGACTATCAGGAAGCGTATGCTCCTGTCTACGACTACATCACGCCAGACCGCGCCGAGTTGCAGCGGCGCAGCATTTATCGCTTTGTCGTGCGAACGACTCCTCATCCTTATCTGATGACGCTTGACTGTCCCGATCCGGCGAATCTAACGCCGGCTCGTAACGCGACGACCACGGTTTTGCAATCGCTAACGCTGCTGAACAATGACTTCATGCTGCAGCAGGCGGATCATCTCGCCGAGCAAGTGCGGCAAGAAGCGGGCGACTCGACGGCTGCTCAAGCAGACGCGGCCTTTCGCTTGACGCTTGCCCGCAGGCCGAGTCCCACCGAGGTCGAAGCAAGCGCCGAGTTGATCGAAGGCTATGGATTGCCGCAACTTTGCCGGATGCTTTTGAATACGAATGAGTTTATCTACGTGGACTAGCCCCTATGCAATCGCTTTTGAATTCTCTCCGCTCGCCGGTGTCGCGCCGCCGCTTTCTCGCCGAATTTGGCGGCGGCCTCGGTAGCGTCGCCTTCGCCGCCATGCTAGCCGAAGAAGGGGCGTCGGCGCAAGAACCTTCGGCTGCAGAAATGGCGCCTCGGCCATTGGCGGCGAAAATAGCGCATCATCCGCCCCAAGCGAAGCGGGTGATTCAGATCTTTTGCCCCGGCGGGATTAGTCACGTTGATACATGGGATTACCGCCCCGAATTGGAGCGCCGCGCCGGTCAGCCGTTTGACCCGAACGGCGAGCTGACATTCTTCGCTTCGAAACCAGGCAATTGCCAGCCCAGCTTTTGGAAGTTTCGACAACATGGAGAGTCGGGCAAATGGATGAGCGATTTATTTCCGCGTCTTTCCAAGTGCGTCGACGACATCGCCTTTATCCACTCGATGCAAAGTAAATCAGCATTGCATGGCCCGGCGATGTTCATGATGAACTCCGGGTTCATCCGCCCTGGCTTTCCGTCGATGGGGGCCTGGGTGACGTACGGCCTGGGAAGCGAAAGTGAGAATATGCCGGCGTTCGTCGTGCTGCCTGACACGCGCGGCTTGCCGCCTGGCGGAGTGCTCAATTGGGGCGCCGGATTTTTGCCGGCGGTTCACCAAGGGACCGTCATTCAAACAACTGCGGGCGAACCGCCGATCGCAGATCTTTTTCCCGCTGACGGACACGCCGTATCGACGGAGTCAGAAAACGCAGGGCGAGCGTTTCTGCAACAGCTCAACCGCAAGCACGCGGCGGATCGTCCCGGTGACTCGATTTTGGAAGCGCGAATCGCTTCGTACGAGTTGGCGGCTCGACTGCAGTTGGCCGCGCCGGAAGTGACCGATCTATCCCGAGAGAGCGAAGCGACGCACCATCTGTACGCGACCGAACACGAGGAGATTGGTCCCTTCGGGAGGCAATGCTTGCTTGCTCGACGCATGGTGGAACGAGGAGTGCGATTCGTGCAAATCTTCTGCGGCGCCGAGAATACTGCAGCCGAGAAGATTCGGCCCAACTGGGATAGCCACGAAGACTTGCCTCGCGACCACGGTTATTGGGGGCAGGTCTTGGACCGCGGGGCCAGCGCCCTTTTGACCGATCTGAAACAGCGGGGGATGCTAGAGTCGACGCTGGTCATTTGCACGACGGAGTTCGGCAGGCAACCCGCCGCTCAAGGCGGCAAAGGCCGCGATCATAACCCAGGAGCGTTCACCGCATGGATGGCCGGCGGCGGAATTCGCGGCGGCGTCAGCTTCGGATCAAGCGACGAATTAGGGTTCAAGGCTGAAGAGAACCCGACCTACTGCTATGACCTGCACGCGACGGCGCTGCACCTGCTAGGGCTGAATCACGAGCAACTCACGTATTACCACAATGGAATCCAACGCCGTATTACCGATGTTCATGGTCACGTCCTAACGCCGCTGATCAGCTAGATCCTTGCTGCGAAAGGATGGTGGGCATTGATTGCATGTCGGGTGCTTTCGAACCAAGTGAACGCTAGCCCGCCAGCGCGCATTTTGAGGTTGCGCTATTTCCCTGGTTGGCCCCGATAGCTCCGCTATCGGGGCGGCGCAGCCGTAAGAGGCATTGGTTCCCCGTAAGCAGTTCAGGGGCTTTTCGCTATTTCCAACGGTATGGCAACCACCGAAGTAAGTCCGACCGCGGCTCGATGCCTCTTACCGACTTCGTCGGCCCCGATAGCGGAGCTATCGCGGCCAACCAGAATCCGTTCGGGCAAAGATCGCAACCTCAAACAGCGCGAGCGAGGGGAATACGGCTCGCCACGTCGTCGTCAGTACTCTGGCAGGTCGACTTCGATTTGATCGTCGATGATTTTTACCACGAAGGTTCGCAGGTCATGCCGCGGCATGTTTTGGTCGAGATAGCGGCCATCGCAAATGCGGAAGCGCCAATGGTGGATCGGGCAGGTGACGGCGCCGTCGCAGACTTCGCCGCGGGTCAGCAGAGCGCCGGCATGCGAGCAGCGCGCGTCGAGCGCGTAGACTTGGCCGTCGATTTCAAACAGGCCGACCCAGAGTTCGCCGACGACTCGAAAGAGAACTCCTTCTGCGAGGAGTTCGTCAAGACGAGCGAGTGGCCGGAACATGGGATTTGCTAGGTGGTGCTAGCCGCGGATTGCGAAAGTTGCGCGTGGGCTTCACGCAGCAAGTCGGCAGTTTCGTCCCAACCGATGCAGGCGTCGGTGATCGAAACGCCGTAGGTGAGCGACGAAGGCTCGGCGCCTAATTTTTGGTTGCCGGGACTGATGTTGCTTTCGAGCATCATGCCGATGATCGAGCGATTTCCTTCAGTGCGCTGAGTCAGCACGTCACGCCAGACATTTTTTTGCTGCGTGTGATCTTTGTTGGAATTGGCGTGGCTGCAGTCGACCAGCAAGTTGGAGTGCAGCTTCGATTTTTCCAATTGGGCGATCGCATCACGAATATCTTCGCGAGCATAGTTGGGGCCCGAGCGACCGCCGCGGAGGATCAAGTGACCCCAGGGGTTGCCGTTGGAATGAACGACGCAAGTCGCGCCTTCGGCGTCGATCCCCAGAAAGCTGTGCGGGCTGCCGGCTGAGGTCATCGCGTCGAGCGCGATTTGCAGTGAACCATCGGTTCCATTTTTGTAGCCGACCGGCATCGAAAGGCCGCTCGCCATTTGGCGATGGGTCGGCGATTCGGTCGTGCGTGCGCCAATCGAGGCCAGCGAGATTAGATCGGCGATATATTGCGGCGTGATCGGCTCCAGCGCTTCGGTCGCCGCCGGCAGACCGAGCTCGGTGATATCGACCAGCAGCTGACGCGCGATGCGAAATCCAGAACCGATGTCGAACGTGTCGTTCAGGTGAGGATCGTTGATCAGCCCCTTCCAACCGACAGTGGTGCGCGGTTTCTCGAAGTAGACCCGCATGACGATAAACAGGCGATCGTTGACCTCGTCGGCCACTTCTTTTAGACGACGCGCGTAGTCGAGCGCCGTCGCCGGATCATGGATCGAACAAGGGCCGACCACCGCCAGCATGCGATCATCTTCGCCCGAGAGAATGCGCTTGATATGCTCGCGCGATTCAAAGACGAAATCTTGCGACTCCTCGGCGACAGAGATATCTTGCTTGATTTCTCGCGGCGAAACGAGCTTTTCAATGCTACGGACGTTGACGTTGTCAGTCTGGTGCATGGCGAGTGGACTATTTTTCACGGCGCGCTAGGTTCGTCACGATGGGAATCGAAGGGGCAAACGTTTATTTTCGCACGGATCGCGTCGAACCTCTAGCCCGTCGGCAATTTTCGGCCAAAAAAGAGCCGCGCCAGAGTAGGTCCAGAAGTGGGCCGAGCGCCGATTTTTGCGATTCTAAGGATCTTGCCCCCGCGCGATCTCGAAATCTCGCGTCGCTCGATAGCCGCTCACCCGCCGAGCCGCGACGTTGACGTCATCAATTTCGAGATTCGCCGGGTCAAACGGTAACCCGCTACGTCGTACGAATGCCGTCACCGGAAGCGAAAGTTCCTTCCCCTGGGGAAGGGAATGTTTGTAGTAGTGGTAGAATGCGCCGTTTAAGGTGACGTTTAGATTGGACCAATCGCTGTCGTCTTGATTGAGGATGACGACCTGGGGAGGATCGACGTCGCGGATGATTTTCACGTCAACCGCCAGGGGTGCGCTCGAAGTTGCGGGCAGCGTCACGTATAACAGGCCGACAACCAAAATGGGGAGCGACGCCAACGAGGCGAGCGTAATGATCAAGCCGCGACGGCTAAGACGTGGTAAATCAGGTCTCGATTGAGCAACTTCGTTTGTCATTTTTTCACTATTTCGCCGTAGTCAGCGTATGTCACCAAGCATTGCTCCCCCGCTTTCCTCCGCTTCTGCCGGCGATCGGATGTCGATCAACGCGGCTTGGCTGATTAAGTTGCGGTGGGTCGCCGTTTTTGGGCAATTGATCACCATTCTGGTGGTCGGCTCGTTGCTCCACATTCCGATCCGCTGGGTCGTCTTGTTCGCCGCGGTCGCCGTTACGGCGGGCAGCAACATCTTGCTGACCCTCTTTTATCGGCGGTTGCGCAAAGCGATGGATAGCGGACGCGGGTGGGAAAATGTCTTGCTGGGAGTCATGCTGCTTGATTTGTTTTCGCTGACGGCGCTGTTGTATTTTACCGGCGGCATGACCAACCCGTTCTGCATTTTCTATATGGTGAATCTTACTCTGGCGGCGATTGTTCTCCCAGGTCGCAGCGTCTGGTGGCTGGCGGCGATTACCGCAGTTTCAATTGCGTTCTTATTCTACGACCATGTTGACGTGCCGCTGCTGACGCAGCCTGAGCGGATGCAAACGCTGCGTGAGTTGCGTCAAATTCCGCTGGCGCAAACCGGCATGTATGTGGCGTTTTTGACTTGTATTTTCGTGATTGTCTACTTCACGACACGTTTGACCGACGAAGTCCGCCGCCGCGACGCCGAGCTGCGCCGCGCCGAATTGCAGCGTGCGAGCAGTGAGAAGTTGGAAGCGCTGGGGACCTTGGCCGCCGGCGCGGCTCACGAGCTTTCGACGCCGCTAGCGACCATCGCTGTCGTTGCGAAAGAGGTGCAGCGAGAATTGGCCGGTACGCCGGTCTCCGAAGAATTGAAAGCCGATATCGCGCTGATCCGAACCGAGCTCGATCGGTGTCGGCATATTTTGGATCAAATGTCGGCTGACGCTGGTCAGGCGACCGGCGAACCGCTGGTCGAAGTTACGTCGAGCCAGTTGGCCGAGGAAATTCGAAGTCTGTTGGATGCTCGGTTGGTTGATCGGCTCCGAATCACCGATCGCTCTGACGACGCCGCGGTTCGCGCTCCGCGCCATCTGTTGGCGCAATCGCTGCGGGGACTGATCAAAAATGCGTTTGACGCCTCGCCGGAGGGAAGTGAAGTCGTCGTCTTGTTGGAGCGAACGGCAAAACACCTGGTGATGACGATTCAAGACGAAGGGCCGGGGATGTTGCCGGAGATCTTGTCCCGAATTGGCGAACCATTTTTTACGACCAAAGATCCCGGTTCAGGAACCGGGCTCGGCATTTTTCTAGCGAAAAACGTGATCGAACGGATCGATGGGGCGCTGCGAATCGAATCGAATTCGCACGAAGGGACGACCGTCGTCGTGCAACTCATCCGCAAGCGAGAGCCCTGGGAAACGACGCCAGCCCCTTGAAACGAAGCGAATTGACCGAGATTGAATAGCATATTCGCCGTGATCGTTTTATATTGCAAGCTGGTTTTACTTTCGTAGCAGGACGAACATGACTCGACCCACGTTATTGCTTGTCGACGATGACGATACCCTGCGGAACCGGCTGACGCGGGCTTTTTCGGCCCGTGGTTACGACGTTTACGCGGCGGCGAACTACGAAGAAGCGATCAGCCAGGCGATCGAGGCGAAGCCGGAACGAGCCGTGCTGGATCTGAAAATGCCTGGCCGCTCTGGCTTAGATCTGCTGCGCGATCTGCGAGAAGTCTCCCCCACGACCAAGGCAGTCCTGCTAACCGGTTATGGGAGTATTTCCAATGCGGTGGAAGCGATACGGTTAGGCGCAGTCAATTATGTGACAAAACCGGCCGACGCCGATGAGATCTTGGCCGCGTTTGATGAGAAGGCGGCGGAGGATCTGGCCGCCTCTCCAATTGAGTATCAACCACAATCCCTGGCCGAAGCGGAATGGGGGCATATCCATCGGGTCTTGGATGATTGTGGTGGAAATCTTTCCGAAGCGGCTCGCTTGCTGGGTATCCCGCGGCGCACTCTCCAGCGCAAATTGAAGAAATTGGCGCCCTGATTTTTCTTCAAAAGCAGCGGGCTGGTTGGTCACCCCTCAAAGTAGTGCGACTCTTTGACGCGTTACAGGTGGCTGTTTGTTTTCGGTAACATCCAAATCTTTAACGCGGTCAACAGACCGCCGAAGAGCGAAGCCAAACGGCGTTCAGTGGCTTTTTTTTAGCCAGTACGCTATTTCGGCCTTGGCGCTGAGAAGTCTCGTCGGTGAGACTTTCTATCGTCGTGCTCGGTAAAGACCAGCCGTCCCCTAGGACGAATTGCAGTCATGGACCGCTTCCTATTTCCACGTTGGGTAAACCGTTTTGTGCCGCTAGCCGGCGCCGGTTTCGTTGCGTTCGCAATCTATAGCGGCGTAGTTTTCGTCTTTGCGACGGCGCCCGAAACGATCAGCGTCGGGCACGCTCCGATCCAGCCGGTGCCGTTCAGCCATCGGCTGCATGCCGGTCGATTGAAGATGGATTGCCGCTATTGCCACAACACGGTGGACGAAGCGGCTCAAGCCGCGGTGCCGCCGACCGCGACCTGCGGCAACTGCCACAGCCCGGCTGGCGCCGATGGAACCGCCAAGTACGCCGCGGTTTTGGTCAACAGTCCGAATCTAGAGCCGGTGCACAGCAGCATCGCGACCGGCGAATCAGTCGATTGGCAGCGCGTGCATGACCTGCCTGACTTCGTCTACTTCGATCACAGCGCTCATGTGACCCGCGGCGTTTCCTGCGTTAGCTGTCACGGCCGGGTCGACACGATGGATGTCGTCACCCAAGTCGAGCCGCTTTCGATGGCCTTCTGTCTTGATTGTCACCGCAGTCCTGACGCTCATATCCGTCCGCTGGATGAAGTGACAAATTTGGCCTGGCAAGCGCCCGGTTCCGAAACGGACCCGCACGCCGCCGCACTGTTGGGTGCTGAAATCCGCAAAGAAAACGATATTCAACCTTCCACGAACTGTTCGACGTGTCATCGATGAAGTCCGACTCGCAAAAAAACTATTGGCGCAGCCTCGACGAGCTCGAAAATACGCCCGAGTTCGAGCAGTTTCTGCACCGTGAATTTCCGGTCGCCGCCTCGGAATTTCCTGAGGGGGTCTCGCGCCGTCGCTGGATGCAGTTGATGGGAGCGTCCCTGTCGCTGGGCGCCGGCGTCGTCGGTTGTGATTTTCCGAAAGCGTTGCGTTTTCCGGAAGAGACGATCGCGCCGTTCGCGGTTCGCCCCGAAAATCGGGTCCCCGGCAAGACCGAGAAGTTCGCCAGCACGCTGGAGATCGCCGGCTCGGTTCGTCCGGTGGTCGTCACCAGCTATGACGGTCGCCCGATCAAAGTGGATGGCAACGCCGAGCATCCCGAAGGGCAGGGCTCGGATCAATACATTCAGGCGACCGTCCTGGAAGTTTACGATCCCGATCGGCTCCGCGGTTTGACCGAATTCAAAGGCGAAGAACATTTCGATCGTTCCTGGGACGAGTTCGAAATCTCGTGGAAGAACATCGCCGAAGAACTGGGCGCCGGCGGCAAATTGGCCGTGCTGACGCAAGGCTCGGCTTCTCCCAGCTATCAAGACTCGCTCAAGAAACTTCGCCAGCGTTTTCCGCAAGCGAAGGTTTATCAATACGACTCGATCACGCGAGAGAGCGAAGCGGCCGGCGTGCAAGCGGCGTTTGGCCAGAGCGTCACGCCCAAGTATCATCTCGACAAAGCGGATGTGATCGTCGTCATCGACGAAGACTTCTTCGGCATGCATCCAACCGGACAGCGCAACTCGAAGGAGTTTGCGGTTCGTCGCGCTCCGGAAGAAGGCGAGATGAATCGCCTGTACGTTGTCGAGAGTCAGTTCACCACCGCCGGTTTGGCCGCCGATCATCGCATCGCCGTTCCGGCCACGCGGATTGCCAGCTTTGTCGCCGACCTTGAAGCTCGCATGGCCGGCGGCGAAGTCGCCGAGCCGGCCGAAGACGCCGATCGTCACGAGAAGTTCATCATCGCGCTGGTCGACGACCTGAAGAAACATCCAGGCAAAGCGGTCATCGCCGTCGGCCCGCGTCAGCCGGCCGAAGTTCAGGCCGCCGTCTGGAAATTGAATCAGCAGATTGGCGCGATCGGAGAGACGGTCGAGCTGATTGACGCCGCATTGCCGATCTCGGGCGAAGTCGGCACGCTGGAAGAATTGACCACGCAATTGAACGGCGGTTCGCTCGATACGGTCATCGTCATCAGCGGCAATCCCGGCTACGACGCTCCGGCGAACATTCCGTTTTCCGCCGCGTTCAAAAAGGCCAAACGCCGGCTCTTCTTCGGCTATTACAACAACGAGACTTCGGCCGACGCCAATTGGGTTTTGCCTGAAGCGCACGGGCTTGAGTCGTGGGGCGATTACGTCGCCGCCGATGGAAGTTACTGTTTGGCGCAGCCGTTGATCGAAACGATTTTCAACGGACTCTCGAAGGCCGAGTTCGTCGCACTGTTGGCTGGTTCGGAAGAAAAGGACGGACGAACGATCGTTCGCCGCGTCGCCAAAGATCGCGTCGGGTACGCGACCGAATCGGTTTGGAAGAAAATGGTGCATGATGGTTTTGCAGGCGGAGTCGCCGGCAAGACGCAAAGCGTTCAGCTGGCCGATAACATCGCCGCGCTGACCGCCGCTAAGGATGCCTGGAAGCAGCGTCCTGCAAAAGACGAAGTCGAGCTGGTGTTGACGCCGGGAACGTCGACCTACGATGGCCGCTTCGCCAATAACTGTTGGTTGCAGGAACTGCCTGACACGCTGACCAAGTTGACCTGGGACAACGCGCTGCTGGTCAATCCGACCACGGCGGAAGCGTTGGGCTTGAAGCAAGGGATCTTGGCGACGATCACCTCGGGTGGGGAGTCGATTGACGCGCCGGTTTACCTGATGCCGGGCCTGGCCTTGGGAACGATCTCGTTGGCTTTGGGTTACGGTCGCACGCACGCTGGCAAAGTGGGCGGCGAAGTCGCAATCGGCATCGATCCGGTGGGGGTAGATGCTGGTAAATTGCGACGGTCCGATGCGATGAGCGTCGTCACCGGCGTCCAGGTCAAATCGACCGGCAAATCGTACTTGCTGGCGACGACGCAAGACCATCATTCGATCGACAAGATCGGCCTGGCCGAAATTGCTCGCCGAATTCCGACGCTGGTTCGCGAAGGTACGGTCGAAGAGTTCGAGCATCATCCGGACTTCGCTCAGCATGTCGTTCATCATCCGCCGCTCGAGTCGCTGTGGACCGAAGCGTCGTACGATGGGCACGCTTGGGGGATGTCGATCGACCTGTCGAAGTGTTTGGGCTGCAACGCTTGCGTTGTCGCTTGTCAGGCCGAGAACAACGTGCCGATCGTCGGCAAAGAGCAGGTCTCGAAGGGACGCGAGATGCACTGGCTGCGGATCGATCGCTACTTTGCTGGCGATCCGGAAGATCCCGTCGCCGTGACGCAACCGGTGACTTGTCACCACTGCGAGAACGCTCCGTGCGAGCAGGTTTGTCCGGTCGCGGCCACGCTGCACAGCGACGAAGGCTTGAACGACATGATCTACAACCGCTGTATCGGTACGCGGTACTGCGGCAACAACTGTCCGTACAAAGTGCGTCGCTTTAACTTTCTCGACTATCGCGCCAGCGACTATCGTTTTGAAGAATCGAATCGCCAGTTGGCCGAGTTGGTCTTCAATCCGGAAGTCACCGTCCGTAATCGCGGCGTGATGGAAAAATGCACCTACTGCGTGCAGCGAATCCAGAACACCAAGATCGACGCTCGCCGCGATCGCCGCGCGATCGGCGCCAACGAAATCAAAACGGCTTGCCAAGAAGCTTGTTCGACCAGCGCCATTCAGTTTGGCGATTTGAACAATCCCGAAAACAACGCCGCCAAGAATCATAAGAATCCGCGCGCTTACGCGATGCTCGCCGAGTTGAATATCAAGCCGCGGACCAAGTACCTGGCTCGAATTCGCAACCCTCATCCTTGGTTGGCCGATCCGTTTGTCGAGCTGGAGCACATTCCGGGTCACGAAGGGCATGTCGAGACTGATGGCGAACATGCTCACGACCATGAGCATGCCGACCACGAAGAGCATGCTCCCGCCAAGACAGAATCCAAAGCTCCCCAATAGCTAAACCCTTTTGTAGCTAAAACCCTGTAGTCCACGCGAAGAAACATGGCCACAGTAGACGAAGTCGCCGACATTACGCTGGAAACTCCGGGCAAGCGTGCGCCGCTTGTGACGGGCGGGCTTAATTTTGGCTCGATCACCGAAATTGTCGCCGGCGTTCCGGAGCAAAAGAAACCGCCGCTCGCGTGGTACATCGGCTTCTGCGTCTCGCTTGCGGCGCTGGGGATGCTGTTCGCGCTGATCGGCTATCTAGTGCTAACCGGCGTCGGCGTGTGGGGTAACAACGTTCCGGTCTATTGGGGTTGGCCGATCGTCAACTTCGTGTTTTGGGTCGGTATCGGTCACGCTGGAACGCTGATTTCAGCGATTCTCTGCATCTTCCGTCAAAACTGGCGAACCAGCATCAACCGCTTCGCTGAAGCGATGACGATCTTCGCCGTTTGCTGTGCCGGTATTTTTCCGGCGATTCATATCGGTCGCGTCTGGGTCTTCTATTGGCTCTTTCCGTATCCGAGCTTGTATCTCAACATGTGGCCGAACTTCCGTAGCCCGTTGCTGTGGGACGTGTTCGCCGTGTCGACGTATGCGACGGTGTCGGTGTTGTTTTGGTACATGGGGATGATCCCTGACTTGGCGACCTTGCGAGATCGAACCAAGTCGCGCGTTCACCAAATTGGTTACAGCATCGCCGCACTTGGCTGGAACGGTTCGGCTCGCCAATGGTCGCGTTATGAGAAAGCTTATATCCTGTTGGCGGCTTTGGCGGCGCCGTTGGTGCTTTCGGTTCATACGATCGTTAGTTTCGACTTCGCCGTTTCGCAGTTGCCGGGTTGGCATACGACGATCTTTCCGCCGTACTTTGTCGCCGGCGCCGTGTTCAGCGGTTTTGGCATGGTGCTGACGTTGATCGTGCCGGCCCGCGAGTGGTTTGGCCTGAAGGACCTGGTCACGACGCGGCATCTCGAAAACATCTGCAAGATCTTACTGGCGACCGGCTCGATGGTTGGCTACGCCTACGCGATGGAATTTTTCATGGCCTGGTATAGCGGCGTGCCGAACGAACAGTTCACCTTCCTCAATCGTGCGTTCGGTCCTTACTACTGGGCTTACTGGACGATGGTTACCTGCAACGTCGTGGTGCCGCAGATCTTCTGGTTCAAGAAGTGTCGCACGACCCCTTGGATCATGTTTGTCGCGAGTATTTTTGTGAACATCGGCATGTGGTTCGAGCGTTTCGTGATTACGGTCACGTCGCTGTCGCGCGACTTCCTGCCGTCGAGTTGGGGTTACTTCTCTCCGACTTGGGTCGACATCGGCATGTTCGTGGGCAGTTTCGGTTTGTTTTTCACGCTGTTCCTCTTGTTCCTTCGATTTATGCCGATGGTCGCGATGGCCGAAGTAAAAAGCGTCATGCCGCACGGCGAACACGATCCCATAGCTGAGGCCGATCATGTCTAAGAAGAAAGACAACGCGCGTCCTCAAACGCTAGGCCTCTTGGTCGAGTTTGACGACCAGGACGTATTGCTAAAAGCCTGCGAAGCGGTTCGCGACGCCGGTCTGACCAAGACCGATGCGCATGTTCCTTTTCCGGTTCATGGAATCGACGAAGCGCTCGGGATTCGCAAGACGATCCTGCCGTGGATCGTCCTAGCGATGGGGCTGACCGGCGGCATCTCCGGCTTGGCGATGCAGTACGTCTTGAATGCGACCGAGCAACCGGGCGCACTCTTTTCGGGCTATCCCTATTTGATTTCAGGTAAGCCGACCTTCAGTTTGCCTGCCAATATTCCGGTCACGTTTGAACTGACGATCTTGTTGGCGGCGTTTGGCGCGTTTTTCGGCATGTTGATCCTCAATCAATTGCCGACGTTCTCCAATCCGCTCTTTCGGCATCGCAACTTCGCCCGAGCGACGAACGATCGCTTCTTTTTGGTGCTCAACGCCGCTGATCCAAAATTTAAGCTGCACAAGCATCGTGAGATGCTCGAAGCGTTCTCGCCGTTGGCGATCGATGAGATCGAAGCCGACCCGTCGAGCAATCAGATCCCGACCATTTTCAAATATGCCGCGATCATTTTCCTATCGCTGCTGACTGTTCCGCCGATGCTGGTCTGGAACGCTCGCAATACGACCTCGCCGCTTCCTCGTCTGCACCCGATCCTTGACATGGACGATCAGGTGAAAGCGAAAACGCAAACGACTTCGCCGATCTTCGCCGACGGTCGCGCCATGCGTCCGCGCGTTCCCGGTTCGGTCGCTCGCGGTGAATGGCGACCGCTCGAGTTTTTGACCGGCATCGTTCCTGAAGGAGCAGAGACTTCGGACGTTGCTTTCCTGCAGGAAGAAGAAAAGGCCGAGACGCCGGAAGATGAGGCGAAACCCGCCGAAGAGAAACCTGCGGATGAAAAACCTGCGGCTGACGCAGCGGCGCCGGCCGAGGATCTGCCGCCAGAACCTGATTGGGTGACGCAGTTTCCGGCGACGCTAGAGATCAACACTACTCTGATTGAGCGTGGGCGGCAGCGGTTCAACATTTACTGTGCGGTCTGTCATGGTTTGGCGGGAGACGGCAATGGGCTCGTCTCGATCCGAGCCTTTGAATTGCAGCAACCCACTTGGGTGCAGCCGACCAATCTGCATGATCCAAATGTGGTCAAGCAACCGGTCGGGCGAGTTTTCAACACGATTACCAACGGCATTCGCAAGATGCCTGGCTATGCAGCGCAAATTGATCCCGAAGATCGCTGGGCGATCGTCCTCTACTTGAAGGCGTTGCAGAAGTCGCGTGACGCGTCGATTCAGGATGTGCCGCAAATTGAAGCCGACGCGCTGAAGGGTCAAGGAAACTAACCATGGGCGACCATCACAACAATATTTCGGTTCCCAACGACGAAACGATCCGCCTGGGCGATATTCGCAACAAGCTGATGATCGGCGGATACGGCGTTGGTTTGGCGGCGATGATTGTCGCGTTGCTGCTTGGCATGTTCGCCAAGGATCAGCTGCGTCACTTCTTCTTCGCTTACTTAACCAGCTATTTGTTCTTCCTGAGCATCTCGCTAGGCGCGTTGGGTTTTCTGGCGCTGCAGCATCTGACGCGAGCCGGTTGGAGCGCTTCGGTCCGCCGGATTACCGAAGTGATTGCAATGACGCTAGGGCCGATGGCGCTGCTGTTTTTGCCGATTCTCTTCTCGGTGCTCTCGGGCAGCCATGTGCTGTTCCAGTGGAACGACGCCGAACTGATGGCGACCGATCATCTGTTGGCCGGTAAAGAGCCGTATCTCAATGCGACGTTCTTCACCATCCGCGCGGTGATTTACTTCAGCGTGTGGATTGCCGCAGCTTGGTACTTCCTGGCGAAGTCGACGGCCCAGGATGATTCCGGAGATCCCCAACTGACGTTGCGAATGGAAAACAAGAGCCCGCTGGTCGTGTTTGCATTCGCACTAACTGTCACGTTCGCTTCGTTCGATTGGGCGATGTCGCTTGATCCGAAGTGGTTCAGCACGATGTTTGGCGTCTATTTCTTCGCTGGGGCGATGGTTTCGTTCTTTTCTTTCACCTTAATCTGTTGCGCTACCCTGCAATCGTGGGGCAAGCTGAAGGACGTGATAACAGTCGAGCGCTACCACGACTTAAGCAAATTTATTTTCGGGTTCGTTTTGTTCTGGGGATACATCGCTTTCAGCCAGTACTTGCTGTACTGGTACGGCAATATTCCGGAAGAAACGGTTTGGTATCTGGTGCGACAAAATGACGCATGGCGTAGCGTTTCTCTGGTGTTACTATTTGGGCAGTTCATCATCCCGTTCCTTGGAACAATGTCCCGCGCAGTTCGCCGTAATAAGGCGTTAATGGTGGGATGGGCGATATTCCTGCTGGTCATGCATTGGGTCGACATGTTTTGGCTCGTCATGCCGCAGTACTCGCCGGAAAAACTTCCGTTGGGATGGATGGAATTAGCCTGCCTGATCGGTTTGGGCGGCTTTTTTATCGGGAACATTGCTTGGATTGCTGCTGAACGCCGTTTGCTGGCGATCCGCGATCCGCGACTTCCCGAATCGCTCGCATTGAAAAACATGTAAGTAGAGGAGGAAAGAGCAATGTCCGAAGTTGCTGAACTCGAACGCAAGATTTTATCGACCGACGCCCATTTGGGGCACGAAGCCGTTTTGCCGGCTCAGAAGGACGACCTGAACACGCCGGTGATCGCTGTGGTTGGTTTCGTCAGCGCCATTTTGACCTTCGCGATCGTGATGGGGCTGCAGGCCACATATCACCAGTTCGCCAATACGCTGCACAACGAGCAAGTGGTGAACATGAAGTCGGACGTGACGGGCAATATCCTCAGCGCCCAACAGGCTTCGTTGAACGGCTACGGCTGGGTCAACAAAGAAGCGGGGCAGGTTAGCCTGCCGATCGACCGCGCCATGCAGTTGGTCGTGAATGATTACTCGACGAAAGCCAAATAGGGTCCCATGTCGCCGGTCTTGCAGTTCGCGAATGCCGCAATTTTGCTGATCGCCTTGACGGCGACATCGCAGCAGTTGCGCGCCGAAGTTCCGGGTGAAGACCCGCAAGAGCTTCGCGATCTGACGATCATCGAACATCCCAATGACCTATTGCCGCTCGATCTGACCTTCCGCGACGACGCCGGCGAGACGGTGCGTTTGGGAGATTACTTCCAAGGGAAGAACCCTGTCATTCTCTCGATGAACTATTCCAACTGCCCGATGCTTTGTCAGGTACAGTTGAACGGCTTGGTGGACGGCTTGGATCGCGTCATCTGGACAGCGGGACAAGAGTACCAGGTCATCTCGGTCAGCATTGATCCGACGGAGACGCCGGAGAAGGCGCTGCAGACCAAAGAAAAATATCTCGATCTCTATGGTCGCCCTGAGAGCGCCGACGGTTGGCACTTTTTGACCGGCGACCAAGCGAGCATTCAGAAATTGGCCGACGCGATCGGCTTTCAATTTCGGTATGTGCCAGAGCGTAACGAGTACGCTCATCCGGCGCTGCTGACTCTCTGCACTCCAGACGGGAGAATCTCCCGTTATATGTATGGCGTGGAATTTCCGCCGCAAACGTTGCGGCTTTCGTTAGTGGAAGCAAGTGAAGGCAAGATCGGCACAACGACCGATCGATTTCTGCTATTCTGCTTTCATTACGATCCCAGCACAGGCGCCTATGGCCCGGTGGCGATGAATATCATGAAAGTTGGCGGCGCAACCATGTTGGCCGCTTTGCTGATGTATCTCGCACCGTTTTGGCTTGCTTCTAGTTGGTTTCGCCGACGACGGCAAGCAAAAGAAGCACGGAAGGCGAACTGGCCTGTCGAAGAGAACGTCTCTGTCACCACGCGCTAAAGCACAATGAATTTGCTCAGCAATTTGCCTTTGTTGGCGGACGCCGACGGCGGTCTGTTTTTCGGTCCCGCCAACTCCACGTTTGCGCCGATGGTCGACGATCTGTTCGACCTGATCTATTGGATCTCGGCCTTCTTTTTCGTTCTGATCGTCGGCGTGATGGTCTACTTCGTTTTGAAGTACTATCGCCGACCGGGACATGGGCCGCAGCCGTCGCCGACGCACAACAACACGTTGGAAATCGCCTGGTCGGTGTTGCCGTCGTTCCTGTTGGTCGTCTTCTTCGTGATGGGCTTCACCAACTACATGAGCATGCGGACGCCGCCGGACGACGCCTATGAAATTCATGTTCAGGCGAAGAAATGGTCTTGGCTGTTCGTCTATCCGAACGGCGCCGAGTCGAGCGATCTGCACATTCCGGTGGGACGTCCGGTCCGGTTTATCCTGGAGTCGGAAGACGTGCTGCACAACATGTTTGTGCCGGCCTTCCGGACCAAAATGGACTGCGTGCCGGGACGCTACAACGAGATCTGGGTCGAAGCGGTCAACACGACTGGTTCGGGCATTAACCCCGATGAACACAAACCGCACGACTTGTTCTGCGCCGAGTACTGCGGTCGCGATCACTCCAACATGCATGCGTTTGTTTACGTCTACGAGACCGGCGACTTTGACGCGTGGTTAGAAAAAGCCGCCAACTTGTACGAAGGCCGCACCATGGCCGAAGTAGGCGAGTTGCTCTACAAACGCAAAGGCTGCATCAGCTGTCATTCGATCGACGGCACGAAGAAAGCCGGTCCTTCGTTCAAAGACAGTTTCGGAACAGCGCACAAGTTCACCGACGGCACTGAAGCCGTGATGGATGAAAACTACATTCGCGAGTCGATTCGCGATCCGCGAGCCAAAGTGGTCGCTGGATATCAACCGGTCATGCCGGTGTTCCCCAGTTCGCGCTTGAGCGACAAGGATATCACGGCGATCGCCGAATTCATCAAGAGCCTGAAGTAACGAGAAATCCAAATGAGCGTTGGTTCGACGCCAGATAAGTTTCAAGCCGCCAATTTAGACGGCGCCCAGACGCGGGAAGACAACTACCTGTTGGCTTCCAGCGGCGTCGGGTCATGGTTGTTCACCCTCGATCACAAGCGGATCGGGGTGATGTACCTGGTTGGCATCTTGGTATCGTTTTTCCTGGGAGGGATCTTCGCGCTGATCTTGCGTGCGGAACTGTTCACCGGGACGAAACTCTTCCTCACCGAAGACCAATACAACCAGATGTTCACGCTGCATGGAGCGGTGATGACCTTTTTGTTCATCATCCCTAGTATTCCGGCGGCGCTGGGCAACTTCGTGTTGCCGGTGATGCTCGGTCAGAAGGATGTCGCGTTTCCCCGAATGAACCTCGGTAGCTTCTACCTGTGGGTCGTCGGTGCGATCTTCTTCCTCTGCGCGATCATCTTTGGCGGACTCGATACCGGCTGGACGTTCTATACGCCGTATAGCGTGACGACCAGCACGCGAGTGATCTTGGCTTTGCTCGGCGTCTTCGTCCTGGGGTTCAGCTCGATTTTTACCGGGCTCAACTTCATTGTGACGATCAACACCATGCGTCCCCACGGGATGACCTGGTTCAAGATGCCGCTCTTTCTGTGGTCGATCTACGCGACGTCGATCATTCAGCTGTTGGCGACGCCGGTTCTCGGCATCACCGGTTTGTTGTTGATCGCCGAGCGTGCGCTGCATATCGGGATATTTGATCCCGAGATGGGGGGCGATCCCGTGTTGTTCCAGCACTTCTTCTGGTTCTATTCGCACCCCGCCGTGTACATCATGATTTTGCCGGCGATGGGGATCATCAGCGAACTGATCGCGGTTTTTAGCCGCAAGCATATCTTTGGTTACCGCTTTATCGCCTATAGCTCGATCGCGATCGCATTGTTGGGATTCCTGGTTTGGGGGCACCACATGTTCGTCAGCGGTCAGTCGCAACTTGCGGCGGTCGTTTTCAGCGGGCTCACCTTTAGCGTTTCGATTCCATCGGCGATCAAAGTGTTTAACTGGCTCGCGACGATGTACAAAGGATCGATCAGCCTGGCGACGCCGATGTGCTACGCGTTGGCGTTCATCTTCCTGTTTACGATCGGCGGTTTGACCGGGCTGTTTCTCGGCGCTTTGGCGACCGACATTCAACTGCACGACACGTACTTTGTGGTCGCTCACTTTCACTACGTGATGATGGGCGGAACGCTGGTCGCTTTTGTGGGCGGGCTCTATTACTGGTGGCCGAAGATGTTCGGCGTCATGTATAACGAGAACGCCGGCCGTTTGTTCTGCTTGATCGTCTTTTTGGGATTCAACCTGACGTTCTTCCCGCAGTTCATCATGGGCGCTCGCGGCATGCCGCGTCGCTATGCTCGGTACGTCGAAGAGTTTCAGATTTATCACCAGTTGTCGACGCTGGGAGCATTTTTGCTGGGCATCGGTATGGTGGGCGCGATCGGCGTGCTGTTGTACTCGCTCTACCGCGGCAAGAAGGCTCCGGCGAATCCGTGGGGCGCTAACACGCTGGAGTGGATGTGCAGTTCGCCTCCGCCGTTGGCCAACTTTGACAACCCGCCGCCGGTCGGCGATCCCTACGACTACAGCAATTTGCGATACGATGAACGGGAAGGCGGCTATGTCACCGTGCCCGGACCAGCTAAAAAAACGTCTAGCCACTGATGGAAACAAGTACGATGACGGTCGCTGAGTCGACGCACGAACACGACGCGCATGGTCACCACAGCCCCGAGGCGCATGTCGCCCACCATTTCGAATCGCCGCAACAGCAATTCGATTCGGGGAAGCTGGGAATTTGGATGTTCCTGATTACGGAAGTCCTGTTCTTCAGCGGCATGTTTTGCGCCTATGCGATCTACCGTTCGCTGCACCCCGAAATCTTTATTGACGCCGCCAAAGAGCTGAACGCGATGCTCGGCGCGCTCAATACGGTCGTGCTGATCGTCAGCAGCTTGACGATGGCCTGGGCGGTGCGTGCGGCGCAACTGAGCCAGAAAAGACTGCTGATCGTGCTGCTGTGGATTACGTTGGCTTTGGCCGGCGTCTTTCTCGGCGTGAAAACGGTCGAATACACCACCAAGTTTCAGCACGAACTTTATCCCGGCATCTACAACCATTTCGCCCAAGAGCAATATCCGGCCGTCGCTGACAAATATGTGTCGAAAGCGAATCAGGCCGCACACGGCGACGAGCACGCGACCGAAGCGCCGGCTCACGATGAAGAACATGGTTCGACCTCCGCAGGCGGTGATCATGCTGAACATGCTCACGCCGAAGAAGGCGGACACGGACATGGCGGCGCTCAAGGAGTCCGAAACATCCATATCTTTTTCGGCATCTATTACATGATGACCGGAATTCACGCGATTCACATTATCGGCGGCATGGGCGCGATTGGGTGGCTGATCTATCGGGCCAACAAAGGTGAATTCAGCAGCGAGTATTTTGGTCCGGTCGACTATGTGGGCCTGTATTGGCACTTGGTCGACTTGATCTGGATTTACCTCTTCCCGCTTCTTTACCTGATCCACTAATCGGAAGATCGACGCGATGAGCGATCACGCACAACATAACGACGATTCGCACGGTCACGGCCTTCATGCGCACGTGATGCCGATGAGCACCTTGTTAGGTACGTTCACCGCGCTGCTGGTGCTGACCGGGCTGACGGTGGCGATTTATGAAATCGACTTTGGCGCGATCGATATCTGGGTCGCCATGGGGATCGCGACGGTCAAAGCGACCTTGGTTGCGGTTTACTTCATGCATTTGCGATACGAGAAACCGTTCATCACGCTCTCGTTTCTCTTTTCGTTGGCGTTTGTCGCTTTGTTTATTAGCGTGACGCTGATGGACGCCAAAGAGTATGAACCCCAGGTCGAAGCGCTGCATAACTCGCAGATGCAGGAAGCGGCAGAGTAGGAAGAAGCCAAGCTGTCGGCTGGTAAGTCGCCGCTGCGATCTCTTGCATCGGTTCCCGGCGTTACGTATAACGTCATCTGACTTACCGCATGCCCCAGTATTGGGGTGGCTTTTCCCTTGTTGCTGGTTCTGGTTTTCCGATCACGGAGTCAGCACATGATCAAGGACTCGCTCTCGGTATTACCGATGCGCCGCGAGATTCACCAGGCACGGCTTGGATTTTTTCTGTTCATTGCGACGCTTTCCGTGTTTTTTGCGGCCAGCTTGATCGCCTATTTCGTCATTTGGTCGACCAGTTCGATCGACCGCACGGTCTCGTTCTCCGGCGTTCCGGCCAGTTTGTGGATCAGCACTCTATTTATGGTCGGCGTCGGCTACGCGCTGCATCGCGCCGTCCAATCGGTCCGCGTTGAGAAGCAGGTTTGGTTTCGCCGCTGGCTTTTTGTCGCTGGCGGAATGGCGCTGGTATTTCTCGTTTTTCAAGCGAACGGGCTGAATCGCCTGTTAGCCGAGCACTTCGCCAGCGGCCCTGACATCAAGCTATATGGCCTGATGTTTGTGTTGGTGTTTGTTCACGCATTGCACGTGATCGGCGGCTTGGCGACGCTGGCAATGGTCACCAATCGTGCCTGCCGCGATGGATACGACCACGAAAACTATGTCGCCGTGTCGATCTGCTCCGACTACTGGCACTTTCTCGACGCCGTCTGGCTGGTGATGTTGGTCGCGTTCGCGCTGACCAGTTAGCCGCTTAGTCAGGTAGAGGGTGGAGCAAGCCAAAAGTCGCTGAAACGTCCGTTGCGGCGTGGATGGCTTGCGTAACCCGCCAATCGATTCGTCAGATGTTGGGTTTCGCTGCGCTGCACCCAACCTACAAGACTTAAGCCATGCTCTTTTCACGTAAACGTGATAAGAGCATGGCGCCTGTTGGCCCTAACCGCCGGCGATTGACTCAAGGTCTTCCCACCGCTCCATCGCCGAGAGCATTTCGTCGCCGATCGCATCCAATCGAGTTGTGACAACTTTGATTTCGCCGGCAGGTTTCTGATAGAAGGTCGGATCGGCCATCTGCTCTTGCAGTTGGGCTTGTTCCGCTTCCAGCGCCTCGATTTTGGCCGGCAGCGTTTTTAATTCTTGCTGCTCTTTGTTGGTCAATTTTCGCGCTCGGGCGGTGTCGCGTTTGTCGTTTTCTTTGCTGGAAGATTTCGCCAAGGCTTTGGCTTCTTCTTCCTGGCGTTTCCGCTGGGCGAGCCAATCGTCGTAACCGCCGGCATATTGTTTGACGAAGCCGTCTCCTTCAAACGCGATTGTCGACGTGACGACGTTGTTGAGGAAACTACGATCGTGGCTGACCACGATCAGCGTTCCGGCGTAGTTCACCACCAGGTCTTCCAGCAGATCGAGCGTGTCGGCGTCGAGATCATTCGTCGGTTCGTCAAGAATCAGCAAGTTCGACGGTTTGGCGAACAGGCGGGCCAGCAGCAGACGATTTCGCTCTCCGCCTGAAAGATTTTTGATCGGGCGATTCGACTGTTCCGGCGTGAACAAAAATTCCTGCAGATAACCGATGACATGGCGTGAACGCCCGTTGATGTTCACAAATTCGTTTTCTTCGCCGATGTTTTGTCGCAGCGTCTGTTCTTCGTTGAGTGCGGCGTGCAGCTGATCGAAATAGGCGATCTCCACTTTGCTGCCGACAGAAACTTCCCCTTCGGTCGGCTTCAATTCTCCCAGCAGAATGCGAAGCAGCGTCGTCTTGCCGACGCCGTTGGGGCCGAGCACGCCGATCTTGTCTCCCCGCATGATGGTGGTCGAGAAGTCTTTACAGATGACGAAATCACCAAACGAGTGGCTGATATCCTCGGCCCGAATGACGACCTGTCCCGACCGTTCGGCTTGTTGCACGTCAAACTTGACCGTGCCGATCCGGGTCCGGCGACTTTGGTATTCATCTCGCATCTTCTTGAGTGCACGCACGCGGCCTTCGTTGCGAGTACGGCGAGCCTTGATCCCTTGGCGGACCCAGACTTCTTCTTGCGCCAATCGTTTGTCAAACAGGGCGTTTTGTTTTTCTTCCGCTTCGAGCGCCGCCTCTTTGCGGATGACGTATTCGTCAAACCCGCAGGTCCAACTAGTTAACTTGCCGCGATCGATATCGACCACGCGGGTCGCTAACTTTTGGGCGAACATCCGATCGTGCGTCACAAAGACGATGGTGCCGTCGAACGAGAGCAAGAACTCTTCGAGCCAGAGAATCGATTCGATGTCGAGGTGGTTGGTCGGTTCGTCCAGCAGCAGAACGTGGGGTTTGCTGGCGAGCGCCTGGGCGAACAAGGCGCGACGTTTTTTGCCGACTGACAGCTCGGCGAAGTTGGAGTCTCCATCCAGTTTGGTCGCCGAGATCGCTTGCTCTACCCATTGGTGCTGATTCCAGCCATCCTCCATGTCCAGCTTGTGCTGCAGCTGATCGAGCCGGTTGACCACTTCGTCGGTCGCTTCCACTGCAATCTGATGGGTCAGATGGTGATATTCGGCCAGCGTTTCGCCCATATCGCCCAAGCCTGCGGCGACCAGATCAAAGACCGTTTGGTCCTCTCCGGCAGTCGCCGTTTGCGATAAGGTAGCGACGCGGACCTCTGGGCCGACGACAACGTCGCCTGCGTCGGTCGCCTGCTCGCCGGCCAACATGCGCAGCAGCGTCGATTTTCCGGTTCCGTTTCGACCTACCAGACAGACTCTCTCGCCAGGCTCAATCTGCAAATTGGCCTGATTCAACAGCGGCGCCGTATGAAAGGAGATGGAAACGTCTCGAACAGAAATTAACGCCATTGCGGTCCTTCGAAATTTTCAAAAAACAGGTCAATTTGATCGGGCGCGTCTCCGCTGGCTAGAATGAAAGCCTTCACCCGCCTAAACCGATCATCCCGCCGTTATCCGCAACAGGACGCATCATGCTCAGGTATTTGTTCTTTATCATCGCGGCATTCAGTCTCTCCCCGGTGACGCTGTCCGCCGCCGAGCGACCCAATTTCATTATTATTATCGGAGATGACGTTGGGTGGAATGACGTAGGCCCCTACGGTCATCCTCATGTCAAAACGCCGAATCTTGATCGGATGGCGGCGGCGGGGATCCGCTTTGACGCTGCTTTTCTGACTTGTAGCTCTTGTAGCCCCAGTCGCTGCAGTATTGTGACGGGAAGATATCCCCACAGCACCGGCGCGGCGGAACTTCACATGCCGCTTCCTGCCGATCAGGTCGTTTTCGCCGGCCTATTAAAACAAGCAGGCTACTACACCGGCGCCGCGGGAAAATGGCATCTCGGCAAGCCGGCCGAAAAGAATTTTGATCGGATCATGGGGGGGCGCCCGAGCGGCTGCGAAAATTGGGAAACGATGCTCCGCGAGCGTCCGCGGGATCAACCCTTTTTTATGTGGTTCGCCTCGAATGACGCGCACCGGCCTTATACGGCTAACACCATTGAGAAGCCGCATCGGCGCGACGAGATCGTCGTTCCCCCGTTTTTGCCGGACGAACCTCCGGTGCGCGATGACTTGGGGATGTATTACGACGAAATCGCTCGACTCGACGAGTATGTCGGCAAAGTGATGGCCGAACTGAAAGAACAAGGGGTCGCCGACAATACTTTCGTCTTGTTCATGTCCGACAATGGGCGTCCGTTTCCGCGCAGCAAGACGACGATCTACGACAGCGGCGTGAAGACGCCGTTCCTCGTGCAGTGGCCGGCTGGCGTACGACCGGGACAAACGACTGAGAGCCTGGTCAGCGCGGTCGATATCGCGCCGACGATCCTGGAACTTGCCGGACTTCCCAAGTCCCCCACATTTCAAGGGAAGTCATTTGCGCCGATCCTGAAGGATCCAAGGAGCGAAACGCGCGACTATGTTTTCTCCGAACATAACTGGCACGATTATCAGGCATTCGAACGCAGCATTCGCTCCAAAAATTATCTCTACATCTACAACGCGTTGCCCCATCTGAGCGGATCTCCTCCGGCCGACGCCGTGCGCAGCCCAACCTTCGAGACGATGTTGAAGCTAGAGGAAGCAGGAAAGCTGCCCGCCGATCAGCGCGGTCCATTGATGACTCCGCGACCGCAAGAAGAACTTTACGATGTAAAGAGCGATCCCTTTCAGCTCCGGAATCTGGTCGATCAGCCGCAATACGCGCAGACGTTGGAGAGGATGCGAGGAGAATACCACGGGTGGGCCAGTCGGACCGAAGACGCCGTTCCGCAGCAATGGACGCCAGACAAGTTTGATCGCAAGTCAGGATTGCCGCTCCAAAAGAAATAGAACGCGGCCAGGCCGCTTCGATCTACTTTTGAATCGCCACGCAATATTTACCAGGGTTGGCCCCGATAGCCCCGCTATCGGGGCCGACGAAGTCGGTAAGAGACATCGCTCCGCAATGCGCCTAAAATCGGCTGCTTTCCATGTCGTTTGAAGTGGCCTGCGCACCAGGAACGGCGAGCGTAGTCCTGAGGCCTCTTACGGCTGCGCCGCCCCGATAGCGGAGCTATCGCGGCCAACCAGAAAAAATAGCGTTCGGCATTTGGGAAGAATCGATGCCGAGTGCGCGATCTTCAAGCCTACAGCTTGGGGACCTGAATCGGCGGCGCGGATTTGTTGTTCGCATTCGGAAAGCGGCTGGTGTCGAATAGCCAGGGTGTCAGCGCGACGCCGAAGCCGCGATTCAATTCCCAGTTGGCGCGTTCCGCCCAGGGAGTGCCGGGATACTCGTTGACGATTTCTTTCAGTAGCTTTCGCGATTTTTGGATGTCGTCGGCAGTCACTTCTTCAGCCGACAACTTTTTGACGGTGATCAAATCCCAGCTGCGGAACTCATGCTTGGGGGTCGGCAATTTCGGGGGCGCCGGCGGTTTTTTGACAAACTCGGTCAGGTAAGCGCCATATTCATAGGCGCGGACGCGATAAGCGAGCAACTGGGCGTACAGTAAGTCGAAGTTGGCCTGTTGACGGACGTAGGGAGAAGCGTCGCGTAGCGGTTGCGCTTTTTCGATCGCCGCGATCGCTTTGTCGAGATACTCAATGTAGGTCAACATTTTCGCTTGTTCATAGCGAACCTGCTGCGTTAGCTTCGCGAAGTCGGTAGAAAAGCGACGCCGGATTTCGATAACGCTGGCGACTTCTTCGTTGTAGGGATTCAGATCGTAGATCACCTTGGAAATAACGGCTTGAAGCGGATCTTGCATCGCTTCGCGCATCAGATCGCGTCGCGGCCGCAAATCAGGGCGATACGGCTCCATCGCGGCGACGCTATAGCGATGATCCTTCAGTTGATAGAGGTCCTTTTCTTCGCCGGGGAGCATGAAGAAAATGCCTCCGGTCTCTTTCGCCAAGCGAACTTGCTCATAAGGGCCATATCCGCTGGGCATCGAGTCACGCCGCTTACCAAATCCGTCAGTCTGCAGTTGCTCGATTAGCGCCGTTTCTGGGCCGCGGTCGACCGGCAGCAAGTGGATATCGCCGTTGCGAGGATTCTCCCAGCGAACATGACCGTACGGGTAGCCGAACATCGCTTCGCGTCCCATGACATAGACGCGGCACTTGGCTTTGTTCGCCGCTTGAATCGTCTCTTCCAGATAGCGTTGATTGCTGTCGGGGTTGCCGCTCTCGTCAGAAACCAAAATGATCGCCAGCTGACGTTTTGAGATTTGGGCGTAACGTTTATGCCGCGTGATCACTTCCATCACCGCCTGCGTCGTCAACTCTTCTCCCGAAGGATCAACCGGAACGTCGGCGATCGCCGCGGCGATCTCTTCGCGATTGCTGGTGGGCGTTTTCGTATGAAGTTGGAAGTTGGCGCCAAAACTAGCGACGCCGGTAGTCAAGGCTTCGTCCTTGGAGACGCCGGTAAGCCCGAGTTCGTCATAGACGCGTCCAACTCGATCGCGGATCTTTTCCTGGTCATCCTTCATGCTGCCAGATTGGTCAAACAGCCACACGACGACGACTTCCCCTTTGTCGAGCATCCAGACTAATTCTTGCGTGATGCGATCCATCGCTTCGTTGTAGTCGCCGACGACGGCGTTCACGGCGCCTTGCGTTCCGACCGGCAGCTCTTGCATCAGCGTATCATTCGGCTTGGTCAGCAGCTCCAGATCGACCAGCGAGACCTCGGGGCCGATCATGTCTTCCATCAGCTGCGTTTCAAACGGAGGCGCTGACAGCGATGCTGGCGCCGCGCCGGAAAGGCCCGAAATCGAACTCGGCATCATCGTGATCGACATCTCGGTCGCCAAATCCTCCAGCTCGTCGAGTTCATCCTCCAGCGGTCGATCTAACGGCTCTTCGATCACGTCATCCAGGACGATCGCATGCGCTGATCGATCCGGCGGCGGATCAAAGGTAAGCAGGGCCAGCAAGATCACAGCCGCCATATGAAAGATCAAGGACGCCAGAAACGAGCTGCTTCCCCGGAACCAATCGCGAAACGATCCCCGATTCTCCTCTGGGAACGCAATTTCCGGCGTCTGTGAACTCGCCGGCATTTGAATAGGTGCAGAAACCGATTGCATAGTTGACTAGTAGGCGTGGGGGGAGGGTCGTCGGGAATGTAAAGCTCCGCCGTATCTTATCTTACGGGGTAATGCGGAAATCGCCAAAGGTTTGTTTCTAGTGAATTGATCTAGATCCGACTGCGCCGATTTGGTAGTGGAAGCGACTGCATTGGAAGTACTCGACACAAAACGGAGTGGGCCGCAGTGTCTATCGCTCGAAATTTATTTGTTCTGGGGCTGATCGTTTGCGTCGGCTACTCGGGGTATGTGATTTATCGGAAGCATTACAGCGGAGCAGATCGCTCGCCGGAAGCAACGGCGCTCGACGAGGCTCCCTTGTTCTCGCCAGATTCGTTTCCCACCCTCGGAAGCAACGCCAAGACGCAGCCGCCGACCATTGTGTTGTCGACCAACGCAGCGCCGTTTCCCAATCCTGCCGAAACCGCCATGGTTGATGCGCAGCCGGCGGCGCCCCCGACAATCGCGCCCCTAGCGACTGCCGCGGTCTCGTCGGCAACGGCAGGGATCGAGACGCTAACTTCGGCCGAGTTGCTGATCGAAGCCGAGCAATCGCTCGCCGACGGGAAGTCGCTGCGCGCCTATCGCACGCTTTCGTTGCTGTTGCAGCGTGAAGACTTGAGCGCGGAAGAACGAACCAAGACGCTCGCGTTGCTCGAGCCGCTCGCCGACAAAATCGTCTTTGCGCCGCACAAGCATTTGGCGCTGCCGGCCATCACGATCAAGACTGGCGTAACCGTCGAACAAATTGCCAAAGAGCATCATGTTCCAGCGTCGTTTCTACGGGCGATAAACGGCTTGTCCGCCGATCAGCAACCGGAACTGGGCGATGCGTTGAAAGTGATCGACGGTCCGTTGACGCTGCAACTGCATGCCGTTCGCCAAGAACTTACGCTGTGGATCAACAATGGGTTCGCGCGACGTTATATGTGGAGCGATCTGCCTGCGAATCTGCAAAACGGTCCGAACAAAATCATCCGCCGCGCCAACGACCAGAACACGACGATCACGCTGGCCGATATCGCTCTGTATGACAGCGCCGTCGAAACCTCGCCTGATGTTTGGAAACCGTTAGCCGATCTGCTGGACGCTGAAACGACCATGCTGATCTCAGGCGTCCCGCAAGTTTCGCCGGAGAAAATTGCCGCAGAAACCGCCAGCGAAGCGAAAGTAGTTTCGGCCGAAACGCCTGCCGCCGAGCCGGTAATGCCGGAAGCGGAGTCTTCGCCAGAAACGCTTGCTCCGCTGGATGCGTTACGCGTCGAAGTTTTTTCTCCCCCCAAACCAATTGCCGTGGGCGCTGGCGCCAACTTTGGACTGCGAGTCATCAATTTGAGCGATAAGCCGGCGCCCAACGTTTCGGCGATCATCTTCTTCTCGGAAGGGCTGGAGCCGGTCAAAATCGAAGGGGCCGAAGGAAAAGTCGCCGTCGGTCAAGCCGCTTTTCGCCCGCTGACGATCGCTCCGCGTGGTCATGTCGACCTGGAAGTCTTGGCGACGGTCAATGACTATGGCCGACAGATCTATCGCGTCGAAGTCCGCTGCGACGCCTGGGACTCGCATCTGGTTTCGGAAGTCGCCGTATCGGCGCTGAACGAAGCGCCCCAGCCGCCGAAGCTGGAATTGACCGACAAGCCGCCAGCGCCGTCAAAGCGGTAATGAAACGCCGAGGCCGGGATTTGTCACGGCGCGTTGATAGAATTTTTCGGCCAGCGCGACATCTTCGATCGCCAGGCCGACCGATTTAAAGATCACCACGCTATCTTTGTTGTTGCGACCGACCGCCAGATTGGCCAGCACAGCGCCAAGTTCGACCGGCTTGTCCCAGTCGAAGTATCCTTTCTCAGAAGCGGCGACAAAATCGCCTGCTTCCAGTTTGCAGGCTTCGATCGAGTCGCAAACGATATTATCCGCCAGGCGAACCGCGTTAACGTCCAGCTCCGCTTTTTGCAGCCAGTTGCTCCCCATCGCACAGACTAGCGCTCCTTCGGCGAGCAGCGTCCCGTCAAAGACCGGCGTCTTGCTGGCGGTCGCCGTGATGACCAGCGGCAAGTCTTCGACCGCTTCGCGTGGGTCATGGACCGGAATGATCTCGATCTGCAGTTCTTCACTCATGCGGGCCGCGAACGATTGACGACGTGACTCATCGCGTGAGTAGACGAAGGCCCGCGAGAGCGGATGAACCGCTTGGATGGCCTCCAATTGCGACTCGGCTTGCCAGCCTGTGCCGAACAAACCAAGCTGCGTGATTTCGCCTGGCGCCAGATAGCGCGCGGCGACGCCGGTGACGGCGCCGGTCCGCATCTGCCCCAATCGATCCGCTTCGATCAGCGCTTTCATCCGTCCGCTTTCGCAGTCGTACAGCCCAACGTGAAACCTGGCGCCGGACGCAGTCGTCGCGTATTGCTTCCACCCGGCGACGTTCAGATAGCCGGCTGTGGCGCTCATCGAATGGAGCACGAAGCCGGGGGTGCGTGAACGATGGCGAGGAACATTCTCGGCCCCGCCGATCGCGAGTTGTCTCAGGCATTCGTCCACCACTTCCACGGCGGTGGACATGTCCAAAACCTGAGAGACTTCCGATTCGCGATAAAACCGAGGCGTCATCTGGCTCTCCTTCGCTGCGCACTGCTGAAGCTATTGGCTCAGTTCCGATATTCGCTGGAAGTCGTTTTTCAGCGATTGATATAGTCCTTGATATACCGGAAACGCCTCGTTGTAAATCTTCGCCGCTTTGCGATCGACGGCAGTTTCGTGAACAACCTGGATCGTGGCGGCGCAGGCTTCCTGGATATTCTTGTAGGCGCCGGCCCCGGTCGCGGCCAACAGCGCCACACCGTAGGCGGGGCCTTGCTCGGCGTTGATGGTGACCACTTTCTTGCCAAACACGTCGGCTTGAATCTGGCGCCAGAGGGCGCTTTTGGCGCCGCCGCCGCCGGCCCGTATCTGGCGAACCGGAACTCCCAGATCCGAGATAATCTCAAGACTGTCGCGCAGCGAATAGGCGACCCCTTCCATAATCGAGCGGGTCAAATGCCCTCGCGTGTGACGCAGCGTCATGCCGATAAAACAGCCCCGCGCGTTGGGATCGGCATGCGGAGTCCGCTCGCCGGCGAGATAGGGAAGCGTAAAGAGCCCTTCGCTGCCAGGCGAAGTATCCAAGGCCTCGGCGGTCAGCACCGAGTAGGGATCTTGCTTGCCACGGCCCGAACGAAGATCGGCACAGAGACGCTGCACGAACCATTCCAGCGTGCCGGCGGCGCAGAGGGTGACTCCCATCATGTGCCATTTGCCGCGCACCGCATGACAGAAGGTGTGCAGTCGCCCTTCAGGATCAATCGCGACGTCATCGCTATGGACGAACATCACGCCGGAGGTTCCCAGAGAACTGGCCAAAATCCCTTGCTTGACCACGCCGTTGCCGACAGCATTGGCGGCGCAGTCGCCGGCGCCGCCGACCACCACGCAATCGGTCGTCAAGCCAAGCAGCTTGGCTGCTTCGGCTGTGAGCGTGCCGGTCACTTCTTCCGATTCGTAAACCGTGCCGAGTAACGATTCGTCGAGTTCCAGTTTCGAGAGGAGCGGTTTCGACCAGGCTCGTTTCGACACATCCAACAGCAGCATACCGCTGGCGTCGCTCACTTCGGTCGCGTACTCACCGGTCAATCGTCGTCGCACGTCATCTTTCGGCAGCAGCACCTTCGCCAGGCGAGCGTAATTGCGCGGCTCGTTATTGCGCAGCCACAAGATCTTGGGGGCCGTGAATCCAGTCAGCGCCGGGTTGGCGACCATCTTGATGAGCTTGGCTCGCCCGCCGGCCCGCTGTTCAATTTCGGCGCATTCTTTAGCGGTCCGCTGATCGTTCCAAAGCAGAGCAGGGCGGATGACCTGATCTTGTTTGTCGAGGAAGACCGAGCCATGCATCTGGCCCGAGAGTCCAATCGCTTTGACTTCGCCGGGGCGCGCTTTCGCTTCTTTGACGACGCGGCGCACCGTTTTGACGACGGCGCTCCACCAATCGTCCGGATCTTGCTCACTCCACATCGGTTTGGGATGGTGCAGCGGGTAGGTGGCGCTCGACTCGGCCAAGATTTCGCCACCTTCACGAATGGCGATGGTCTTGGTGCCAGAGGTGCCGATATCGATTCCCAAATAAATGCTCACGGGGATTCCTTGGGTGCGGGGCGTTGCGAAGCTGCGATGAATGCGGATCGCCTATTGTGGCTCATTTTTGGCTTGCCACCAACGGCGCCGCCAACTTTTCTTTTTCGTGAAGTTCACCAAAAAGTAGGCCAATGCCCGCCGCCGGGCGACTCTGACCCTTTGACCCGTGGGGAACGGGCCGGCTACGATGAAGTCTGGACTATTCGAGCACTTCTCTTATGCATGCGCCGCCCCATGAGTCGCTTCTGCAGTTTCGCTTTGCTGTTGGTCACGTTGGTTTGCTCGCTGGGTTGCCCGCAGGCGAAGCCTCCCGTGGTGGAAGAAAAACGCCCTTCCGGACCGTTCAAACTGCTGGTGCTGGATGATCCCCAGCTTGCCGAAGCAATCGAGCGTGAATGGAAAGCGCGCGAAGAACGCCCGCTTGAGTTATCTCTGACTACTTCGACAGACCTGCTAAAAGGGGACAAAATCGGCGCCGACGCGGTGATTTATCCGCCGGCGTTGTTGGGCGAAATGATGCGCCGCGAATGGATCGAGACGCTGCCGGAGTCGCTGCTCGACAACGCAGCGCTGGAGATTGAAGATATCTTTCCGGCGGTTCGCCAGTCGGAACTGCAATGGAAAGGAGCCACCGTCGCCGTTCCGTTTGGCTCGCCAACGCTGGTGCTGATGGTTCGCCCAGAAGTGTTGGAAGAATTGGAACTGGCCGTGCCGGAAACTTGGAATGATTACCAGGCATGCGTCGAGCAGATCGCCGGCAGTCGATTTTGCACCGGCGACGACAAGGCATTTGACTCGCCGACGTTAGAGCCATTGGCCAGCGATTGGCGCGGAAAGTTGTTGCTGGCTCGCTCGGCCGCCTACGCCAAAAACCCGAGCAACTATGCCGTTCTGTTTGGCCTCGCTGCGGGCGAAGCGATGATCGGGCAACCGTCGTTTGTCAAAGGAGCCGAGGATTTGCGTCGCATTGCAGCGACGATTCCAGCCGAGTTGCAATCGTTGACGCCTGCCGAAGTGGGTGCGCAGTTTCTGGCTGGCAAATCAGCGTTGGCGATCGGCTGGTTGCCGCACAAGTCAGACGCGTCGCAAGGGAAGCTTGATTTTGCGCCGGACTTCGTTCCGATCCCAGGCGCCGTCGCCTATTGGAATCAGTTGACCGAATCGTGGGAGCAACGACGCGGGGATCGCCCGGCGACGGTTCCGTTTTTAACCGCCGGCGGCCGGATCGGCTCGGTCTCGACCGGCAGTCCTAGCTTGCGCGACGCCGCGCTGGGGCTGATCTTGCTCTCGGCTTTGGAGTCAGCGACGCAGGTTTCTCCCGCCAGCGATGCGACGATGGTCTATCGAAACGGAAATCTGGCTGGCGTTTCGCAGTGGGTCGACAGTCGTGTGTCGTCGGAGACGGCCAACGCCTACGGCGAAGCGATGGCCGTAGAGCTAAGCTCGAACGAAGCGATCAGCTTTAACCTGCCAGGCGTCGACCAATACCTGCAGGTCTTAGACAACAGCGTGGGGGCCATCTTGAACGACCAGGCCGACCCCCAGCAGACGCTGGAAAAAGCGGCCCAAGATTGGGACGCGATAACTGACAAGCTAGGTCGCAAGGACCAAATCAAAGCCAATTCGGCCAGCCTGGGCATCCGCTAACGGCGGGTTTTTCCGACCATTCCGATTGTCCCAGCCGCCCGCGCGAACCCCGCAGGCAGAACCCTCGTCTAACCACCGTGGGACCTAGACAGCCAAACGGCGACCCACTAAAATCCTGCAATAAGTTTGGGGCTGTAGCTCAGCTGGGAGAGCGCTGCGTTCGCAATGCAGAGGTCGTGAGTTCGAATCTCATCAGCTCCACTTGAAAGAGCCTTTCGTAAGTTATTACTGCGAAAGGCTTTTTGTGTTTCTTGGGGTGGGTGCAAAAGCTGAGATTTGCTGGGGATCTATCCTGGGGTATTCATTAACAATCGTATGCGAACGAGAGTTTTGGTCGCCTGCCAAGCGTCCAGTGGTGCTCTGTTAGGCTTGCGATGGCTTCTCGGCTTTCGGGCCGATGTACTCGTGACGCGTTTCGGTATTGCTCCAGCCGGTGATATCTCTGTCTGCAAGCGGACTCTAGCTAGCCTTGTCGCGTGGCTTTGAGCACGGAACGTCCTTCTCTTGGACCGATCTGCCGCGAACGATCACACGCGAGGGGCATCTTACGACTTATGTCGATATAGCAAATGCGGCCCAAGCATCGCTAAAAAATGGCGTGCGATATTAACAATTAGGAGGAATGTGGGGCCTTTATGGTCTGCTAGAGAAAAGGCTTCTCGATAGTTTCCATTTCACGCTCCTAACCAGTTCAAACCTGCTTGGGGGAGAGTTTTGCAATCTAAGATTTCAAGCGATCCATTTGACAGACGGCTCTCCTGACATTTGGAGGGCCGTTTCCTTGAGTGTAATGAACAGTTCCATGCCGGAAAACCAAAGCGATCCACTACCAAATATGCCGTCACAGAATGCGATTCATGTCTTGGAGGCGTTTTCTAATTCGGCACAGATTTCCTTTGATCGAATCCTGGCGGCGCGCGCGCTGGGTGAAGATCGCGATATATCTGGCGAAGATTGGCAAACTTGGTCGCGACGATTGATCGAGGCAGGGGAGGCTCTTGGTCTGAGGATTCGCTCTCTGGATTCGCCTTTGAAAGATGCGCTCATCTTTGTCGAACAGGGCATTCCGGTTGCGACTTACATCGAGCGTAGCGAGGCGGAATTAGAGTTGATTTTGATCAAGGAAGTCCGCGGAAATCGTCTGCGAGTAACAGGCGTGAAAGCAGATGAAACGGACGCTTGGATCAAGATCAAGGAACTGAATCGGCGCTTAGGTTTAACGGATGAAGATACGACGTGCTGTTGGGTTGTCGGACAAGCGGCGTTGGCGTGTGAATCGCCAAAGTCCAGTTCTCATCATGGCCCCGATCACCACCTATCTCCTTTCGCCCGCTTGCTGGGACTGTTAAAGCCTGAAAAGAAAGACATCTGGGTTATTCTTGTGTTCTCGATTGTTGTCGGCGTATTGGCGCTGGCGACGCCGATCGCTGTCGAGGCGCTGGTGAATACGGTTGCGTTTGGGCGGTATTTGCAACCAGTGATCGTGTTAGTAATCATGCTCTTCACGTTTCTGGCCTTTGCTGCAGCGATGAAAGGCTTGCTGACATTTCTCGTAGAGATAATCCAGCGTCGATTCTTCGTACGCGTTGTCGAGGACTTAGCCTATCGTTTGCCGCGAGTTGAGCAAAAATCATTCGATAATCTCCATGGACCAGAATTGGTCAATCGTTTTTTTGATGTCGTTAGCGTGCAGAAATCTTTTGCTGTATTGCTGTTGGATGGCATTGCACTGGTGCTGCAGACAATCATCGGGATGATCGTCCTCGCGTTCTATCATCCATTTTTGCTGGGCTTTGACGTCGTGCTTATCTGCTTGATTGCATTTGCAATTTTCGGATTGGGACGCGGCGCTGTGACGACCTCGATCAAAGAATCTAAGGCTAAATACGCGGTTGCAGCTTGGCTGCAAGAACTTGCCCGGCATCCTACTGCATTCAAACTAAACTCAGGGGCGCAATTTGCCCTGGATCGAGCTGATCAACTTGCGATTGACTGGTTGGATTCACGGCGTAGCCACTTTCGGGTTCTGATGCGACAAATCCTCTTTGCCTTAGGACTGCAGGCATGCGCCGCGACGACCCTGCTTGGACTGGGGGGCTGGCTTGTCATTGTTGGTGAACTGACCTTAGGACAGCTCGTCGCGGCTGAACTGATTGTGATGATCATCGTTGGTGGTTTCGCGAAGTTGGGAAAACATTTAGATAGCTTCTATGATCTGTTGGCGTCTGTCGACAAACTTGGGTATCTCTTTGACTTGCCGACGGAGTCTCGCGAGAGTCTGTTCCAAGTCGGCGACAATGCGCCTGCATCCGTTGAGCTCTCCAATGTGACCTACAAGTTCGATTCCCAAACGGCGGTGAAAAACCTGTCTCTCCGTCTTGCCCCAGGCGAATCCGTCGCACTGGTCGGACCAGCGGCTTCTGGCAAGAGTACGGTAATCGATCTTTTGTGCAGTATTCGTCTGCCGACGACGGGGCATATCAAGTTAGATGGCGTTGATCTGCGTGAGTTGCGTACTGGTTCGATGCGCGACAACATCGCGGTCGCTCGCGGCATTGAAATTTTCAGCGGTACGATCAATGAGAATGTCCATCTGAACCGTTCGCATCTGAGTTCGTTGGATGTGCATGAATCGCTTGAAATGGTTGGCTTGCTTGATGAATTCTTGCAATTGCCAGCAGGGCTGGGGACACCGCTTTCAACCAATGGGGCGTCGCTATCAACGAGCCAGGCAGCTCGCCTGATGCTAGCGAGGGCGATCATTGGCCGTCCGAGGTTACTGTTGATCGACGGCGTTTTAGATGTCCTTCCCGACGATTTGGCGGCAGAACTGATGGATAATTTATCACAACACAAGTCTTCCTGGACTCTATTGACCGCGACCGGGCGGCGTAGCGTAGCGGATGCTTGCGACAGGCGATTCGTGCTTTGTGATGATGAAATACGTCAAGAAAACTGATTGCAGCGATTGTTTTTATTGAATCGATATCAAGGGCATTAACGTCGTAGCCCGATAAACGGAGGGGGAATCCGATGAACATTAGCGGGAAGAAGCCGTTAAAAAACAGGCTGCCGGCGCTCAAATTGGTTCAATCATCAAGGAACGCATGGCGACTCGCGAACCTCCTGCTAGCTTTTCTGATTGTTTGTACGATTGCGATGATCTTTGCACCCTGGCAGCAGTCCGCCAAAGGAACTGGCAAAGTCGTCGCCTATGTTCCTCAAGAACGACAGCAAACAGTTTTGTCTCCTTCAAAGGGAGTTGTCGTGCGAGTCGCGGAAGGACTGAGGGAAGGAATGCGAGTTAAACGTGGTGAATTCATCTTGGAGCTTGAGCCTACCGCGGCGAACTTGCGAGAGCAGTTGCAGCGACAAATCCAGGATTTGGATGCGAAGATGTCTACGGCGCAAATCAAATCGGAAGTCTATGCACGGAATATCGTCGACTTCCAAGCCGCTCAAATCGCTGCAGTGTCAGGCGCGGATGAATTGATCGAAGCGGCTAAGGCAAAATGGGATGCGGAACTCAAATTGCTCCCAGGATACGAGGCGAAGAAATACCAAGCCAAACTAAACTACGAGCGTCAAAAAGGGCTTGCCGAAAAAGGGATTAAAGCGTCGGTCGAAATTGAGAAGTTCAAGAAAGACTGGGATGTCGCCAAAGCGGAGTATGACTCTTTAAAACTAAAGATCGACTCGGTTAAGGAAGAGTGGCAAGCGAAGAAGAGCGAGCGTATCCAGAAAGAGCGCGAAGCCAAGACAAAAGTCGATTACGCACGCGCGATGGAACAAGACGCATTGGGGCAGCTGGCGACCGTCAACAAAGAGAAGCGGGATCTAGAGATCAAGTCGGCGGAATTAGAGCGATTGGATATTTACGCTCCTCGCGACGGCGTTATTTTTCGATTGCCAATTTTTGAACGTGGACAAACGTTAAAGGAAGGCGACGCATTATTCACGATTGTTCCCGACGCAACGGACCGCGTTGTCGAGCTTTGGATCTCGGGAAATGATATGCCGTTAGTACGAAGTGGAGACCATGTACGCCTTCAATTTGAGGGCTGGCCCGCCGTGCAATTTGCAGGCTGGCCATCTGTGGCGGTAGGGACATTTGGGGGCGAAGTCGCAGCCATCGATCCATCGGATGACGGTAAAGGTAATTTTCGCGTTCAGGTGAAACCAACGAGTCAGCAACAATGGCCGGCGGATCGCTATCTACGTCAGGGAGTTCGCGCGAATGGCTGGGTAATGCTCAGTCAGGTTACTTTGGGATATGAGATCTGGAGGCAACTGAATGGCTTTCCTCCGGTGATTTCACCCGATGAGCCTGTCAGCGACTCCAAGGAGAAGAAGAAAGTGCCCCTGCCGAAATGAGTGAGCTCACTTCATATAGCCTGATTTGCGTTGTAGTGCTCTCGTTATTTTGCGGTGGATGTCGTTCTGGTGCGCCTCGTCCACCCAAAAGCCAGCATCGGGCAATCGCTTCGGACAACAACGAATTGCTGATTGAAGATCGCAATAAGGCTGATATGTCTGAGGTTAGCTCAACACTAGAATCCCACGCTGGTGAAATCGCACCGGCTTCGCATCTTCAAGAGATGGAGGAGCTTCAGCTATTGCCAGAACCGCTTGTTCTTCCCATGGCCGAGGCGGAGTTGCTTTTGGCGCCTGCACAGCTTGAGCTGCAAGAAGTTCTTCATTCGGTGCAAATGTCATATCCCAAAGTTCTCAGCGCCATCTTGGAACGCCAGATTGCGGATGGCAAGCAAGCGAGCGCCGCGGGAGAGTTTGACCTGAAGGTCAAAGGATTTGGAATCGCTGCGCCGATGGGGTACTACAAAACCTACCGAAACGGCATTTCATTGGAGCAGCCGCTGTACGGCGGCGGCTATGCCTACGGCGGGTACAAGATTGGAGACGGTAATTTTGAACCCTGGTACGGCGAGCGTGCAACCAATGAGGGAGGCGAATTTGCATTAGGCTTGGGGACTCCACTGCTCCAAGGTCGCACAATCGACAAACGGCGCGAGGCGCTTCTGAAATCAACTGTTGCGAGACAAGCTGTCGAACCGGCGATTCAAGCCCAGGTGCTGGAGGTCGTAAGATTGGCCTCTATCAACTATTGGTACTGGGTAGCGGCTGGCCAAGCAGTCGATGCGCAGCGAGCCTTGCTAGAGTTGGCTCAACATCGCGTGAATCAAATTGAGGAACGCGTCAAAGCAGGCGACTTGCCGCAGATCGTGCGAATCAATAATGATCAATTGATTGCTTCTCGCGAGGCTAAGGTAATCCAGTCGGAACGAAAACTTCAGCAAGCGGCGATTAAACTCTCCTTGTACTTGCGTCGTGATGACGGTGAGCCCATCATTCCGGCTGAATCGCAGCTTCCAAGGTTATTTCCCGCTTCTTCGTTACCAGACAGTAACGAACTTGCCAGCGACATCGCGCAAGCGGTTGCAGCTTCTCCCGAGTTGCGCGAACTGAACATGCAGGCTCAGCAGCTTCGTATCGAACTTGCCCGAGCAGAGAACATGCTGCTTCCGCAATTAGACGCGAGCATTCTGGCCAAAAAAGATGTTGGCGCGGCCGCTAGCCCCAAGGGAGACAAGACGCCTTTTCAATTAGAAGCAGGTCTGTACGGCGAGATACCTCTGCAACGTCGAAAAGCCCGCGGTATGATTGAATCCGTACAGGGCAAGCTTACTCAAAATGAAATCAAACGGCAGTTTGCCGTTAACCGGGTGACTGCGGCCGTCCAAGACGCCGTTTCTGCGCTGCAGGCGTCCGCAGAACGTATCAAGAGGGCAAATACAAACTTGCGTCTTGCCGCCCAAACGTTGGACCTGGGACGAGAGCAATTCAACGCTGGTGATATTGATCTGATTTCACTCAATATCTATGAGCAATCCGCAACAGACGCTCGGTTTCTCTTGATTGAGGCGCAGGCGGACTATTTTGCTGCGATGGCGGATTACCGCGCAGCACTGTCAATCGCTCCCCCTGGATCTCGCCGGTGATCGCTGCTATCTCCCATGGCTGCTGAGTGTCGAGCACGATGCGTGCTTGATGGTGAGGCCCCATTAATCGCTCCACGATTTGGCAAGCGATGAAACCTGGTTAGGGATCGTCGGTTTCGCAATCGTGTATTTCGGCAGAGACAGCGGGCGCTTTCTTCACGAACGACCATTCCCGACCATCTGCATTGGTCAATCACACTCAATGTGATTTGCAAAGCGTCGCATGTCGACTCAGACGCCAAGCATTCTACTGCTTCTCCGTGAGACTCAGAACGCAATTTGGGGAGCGGTTTCGTCCAACGTTTGATCAGGTCATCGCCCTGAATTGTCGCCGATCATAAGGGGAAGCCTTCGGCTTTCTCGTTACGGAGTTCGCAGGCAAGTTAATTTGCTATGTCGTGACTTTGGTATCTTGCGCCGACGTCGCGATTGCATTTGGCGCGAACTGGAGAGGGAAAGTGGGTAAGAAACGAACAATGCCCCGTTTTTTTCTCGTTTTCTTGAAAGGAATTCAAGCGCACTGCTAAATAGGTGCAGGCATCTATCGCCTTTTTGATTTCCGGTTGTTGCCCGTTGGACCTATTTGGCTCATGAACCCTAGGGATAGCCAGTTTACTGACGAAGACTTCGTGCGTCTGTTGACGAGCTATCATAGCCGCATTTTGCATTACATCTGCTCGCTGGTGTCGAATCGAACGCATGCCGAGGACGTCATGCAGGAGGTGTCGATCGCATTGTGGGAAAAGCGGGATCAGTACGATCCGGATCGCAATTTCTTTGTTTGGATGCGCGGCTTCGCCAAGGTGAAGGTGCTGACCTATTATCGTCAGCAATCGAGAGCTCCCTGTCAGCTGACAGAGGATACGGTGCAAAAGATAATTGCCCGCGTCGACTCGAATCAACATGCCGTCGAAGATCACTTGGCCGCGCTGCGTTATTGCCTACAGCAACTTCCCGAAGAGCAGAGATTACTTCTGGGCAAATTTTATAAGCCGATGGCGGATGTGGAGCTAATCGCGGAAGAATTCAACATTCGACCTAGCACGGTCTATGTGAGAGTTCACCGGATTCGAAAATCTCTCCTTCAATGCGTCCATCAATACTTGGCTCGCCTGAAAGTTCTCGTATGAAATCCGGCTTCCCAGAACGATTGCCCGAGTTGCCTGAGGTTTCCGATCAGGTCGCCGACTTTATCGGACGCTGCGTCTCTGGCACGGCGAGCGCCGAGGAGTGGCGCGAGCTGAATGACTTGCTAGACCGAGACGAAGACGCGCTGGCGTATTTTGTCGCCTACACCGACCTAAACGCGTCTCTGATTGTCACTTCTCCCGATATCCACCTTCCCACCGCGACCAAATCTCAGACGGAAAATTTCGGTTCTCCCATCCCGACGGACAAACAGAGGATGGTGACCGTGCTGGCGGCCTGTGCCGTAATCGCGTTGCTGATGACATGGGTTGTGCGTTCGCAGATGCAGCGTTCCACCGAGGAGATTGCGAGAATCACTTTCTCCAGCGCGAGCGATTTGCAGGTGATCGACGGAGCGAACTCCAATCGCGAAATCCCCGCAGGCGGATCGATCCGTTTCTCTGACGGATCGGTCGGCGTTTCGTTGGCCGCAGGCGTCGACATGGTGATCGAAGGACCTGCTGAGCTTCAGGTCGTCCATCGCAACGCTTTGCGACTGCTATCAGGAAGTTTGATCGCCGACGCCCATGGCGCAGCGGAAGCGATTTCGATCGAAGCGCAGCGTTGTACGGTGAATGATCAAGGAGGCCGGTTTGGCCTCTCCTCTTTCGCTGGACAACCGGACAGCATCGCCGTGTTTCAAGGGAAAATGCATGTCGCTCAACAACGGAATACTCAGGTATTGCGCAAAGGGGACGCGATTCAGATCGACGAGAGCGGCAAGATAGTGCGTTTGTCATCCGTCGTCGCCGGGCTTTTTCCTGATGAGCGTGATATCAACAGAACGGCGCATCATTCCGCATTGATTGCATCGGTGCAGGACAACATTATCGATGACTCTGACTACGGCTTTTATCAAGTCGCTCCCAAGGGATTTGGAGAAGACGCGCCTGCGTATGTGGATAGAAATCATCAGTGGAATGGCATTGGGCCTGATGCGATCCCGCATTTTCTGCGTGGCGCCGAGTACGTGAAAACAATGGACTACGATCGAATCCATGAAGAAGCGTTGCAAATTGATCTCGAGCTGCGTGCTCCGGCGAACGTCTACATTCTCTACACCGAATGTTTTGTCGTGCCTGACTGGTTGAGTCGAGATTATGTCGACACGGGGTTTCGTGTCGGATTGGACGAGGGGCCTTATTTCGATCCTCGGATCGAGCAGGATCAGCATGCCCACACCGAATTGGGCGTCGGCCCCAACTGCAGTATCGAAGGGAATTTTTCGGTCTGGTTGCGCAAGGTTCCAGAGGCGGGAACGATTCGGCTGGGAGGGGTGGATTCTCGACGACGAGAGTTGCCAAAACCAAAATATGGAAGTCACGACGGTTCGAATATGTATGGGATTGTCGTAACGCCGCTCGAATGAAATGGGATGCCGCACACGCTGCACAGGGCGAAGTTTTTTCGTGAAAGAATCGAAGTTGGATGAAAGGAAAATAGCGTTCGGGCTAATTCATCGTGAGAGCTGTGCTTCGTACTTAGCGTGTGGCGAGCTCCGTTTCAGCCTAGATCTGCATTCCTCGATGTTTCTGTTTAGCACTCAATATACTCATCTAAATCTTCCGCAGGAGACTGTATGAAAACGTTTCAAAACCGAGGTTTCACCCTCGTAGAATTGCTGGTCGTTATCGCCATTATCGGCGTCTTAATCGCTCTGTTGTTACCGGCTGTCCAGCAAGCGCGGGAAGCTGCACGTCGTATGCAGTGCAGCAACAATTTAAAGCAGATGGGGCTAGCGCTGCAGAATTATCACGATACTAACAAGGTGTTCCCTCATGGTGATGAAGGTCTTTCAGGATCTTGGGGGAGCAATTGGCGGCTACGAATCATGCCGTTTTCCGAGCAATCGGCGCTTTACGATAAGTGGCAATTTGGAAATGGTCATGGTTGGAACAGCACTTCGATTGGACAAGCCAATCGGGCGTTGATTGACGGTTTTACCGTGAACTGGGGCGAATGTCCTTCTAGTCCCCTTGAACGCTTTCTGGTGAATGGGAGCGATAATCTCTTTCAATTTTCGTACTTCGGCATTTCCGGCGCAGAGAATAGTCCGGATGGAAAATTTGTCAGTAGTACGCGAAACGTCGCCGCTCCGGCTGATAATAACCCCGGCGGCGTCTACACGGCGGACGGAATGTTGCCGGTGAATGAGACGATCGGTATGCGGGATTGCACCGATGGAACGTCGAATACGTTCATCGTCGGTGAGATCGCGAACTTGACCTTTGATGCGGCGCGTACGTCAAAAGGGGACCGTCGACCTGGTTACTATTGGGGCTGGCAGATGGGAGCGCCGGACACCAAGAATCAAGAGGATACGTTCGTTTCCGCTTCTACGGTCACGATCCGATATTCGCCCAACGCTGATGTGCTTGATCAGGATGGCGTAGGGAGCGGAGGCGGATGGCGACGCAATACGCCGTTAACGTCGGCCCATCCCGGCGGAGCGCTGGCCGTGTTCGTGGACGGTAGCGTTCACTTTGTTCCGGACACGATTGATCTTAGCGTTCTGACCTTCCTCGGCGTCCGAAATGATGGACAAGTAACGCCTAATCTGTAGGGCGCACAACGACGGAGTCAAGAATCAGCAAGTCTCGATTGACTGTCATTCGAGACTGCGAACTCGCAATTCTCCCCTTCCTTTGATTCGCGGAAAGGCGCAGTCGCCAATGTTGAAACATCAATCAATGAATCTCTACCAATTGTCTTTGCTCGTCGCGTTAGGTCTTGCTTTCGCTGGTTGCAGTCAGGATGGATTTCGTGGGCCAACCGGCACGGTCGGCGGAAAGTTGACGCTCGAAGGTAAGCCAATTTCGCCGGGGACGATTATTACGTTCATCGCCTCGGACGGCTATATCGCAGCCGGCCAGACCGGCGACGATGGAGAATTTGATCTGCTCTTCAAAGGTTCCAATCAAATTCCGGTTGCCCACTACAAGGTCCAAGTTGCTCCGCCTCCGCGCGAGGAGGGGGCCCATTTTGATATGAGCGCTTCGCGGCGCGGAGCAATCGCAGCAGTCCGTCCATTTCCGCCAAAATATGGCGCAAGTTCGACGAGCGGACTGGAAGTGGAAGTGCGAGAAGGAGAGAACTTGCCGCTGGTAATTGACCTGAAGTAAGAATCTCTCTTTCGCTTGGCTTGCGGTAGCTGCAATCTAATTTGCCTTTCCATCGTCAAGCAGAAGATCTTTCCTCGCCGTTGCTTGAGCCAATTTTCGATGCCTTGTTGCGTTGGCGCTACCGATATGCGCGCATGCCAACCACAAGTTTGACGCCACCGCTTTCCGTCACGACGAAGCGCATTATCACCCACTCGACCATTTTGGTTTCCTCCCCCAATCGTCATAAGTTTTCGGCGTCGCAAGTTGCTTTTGAAATTGTGATTAACGCCGGGGTTCTTTGCCGAATCGCTGAGCTGCGGTAGCCGCACGTTCTGTTACTGATCGAATTTCGTAATGCCTGAAAGTCAGATTTTGTCTTCCTTCATCCACACCTCCAGATCCCTGAAAGTAGTTACTGACATGCGTTCCGACAGAGGCAGTAGTTTGGCTGAGCCGCCTAGATTGACCAAAATGCGAGACGTACGACGCCGCTTGGCAATCGCTGGCTTGATCCTGATTTTGTTCGGATTGTCACGCAATCCTCTCTTGGCGAACAACTCGGAGAGAGTGCATTTGGTGATGGATGGGGAGATCTCGAAGCCTGTCGAGCATGCGATCACGGCGCTGAAAAACGGGTTGCAAAATAAGTGCGCCGCAGTCGACATAGGTTTCAAAGTGGAACCATCCGCGGATGTCAATTTGATTATTGGGATTCCGGGCCAAAGCCGTCTGGTGGATCAACTGCTAAGCGAGCAACAGCTCTCGGTGCCGGAGGAGGCCGAGTCGTTGTTAGTTGCGAAAATATGGAACGCTACGAGACCGCAAGTATTGATTGCGGGACGTGACCCACGAGGCGCGGCCTACGCATTGCTGGAAATCGCAGAGTCGATCCGCTTGGCGAAGGAACTCGACTCTGTTTGCGACGCTATTCAAGATTGTCGCGAATCGCCCTACTTGAAAGTGCGCAGCGTCACCAAGCAACTCTTTAATCAAGACGTGGAACGCGATTGGTACGAGAGCGAGGAATATTGGCACTGGTATTTCGGCATGCTCGCAAAAAATCGGATCAATAACTTTTCACTAACTTTCGGACACAACGCCAATTACATGATTCCGCCGTATGCGTGGATGTTTGACGTGCCTGAGTATCCCGACGTGCAAGTCACCGGCATGTCCCACGAAGACCGCGATCAATGTTTGCATCGCTTCCGCCGGATTACCGAAATCGCCCAGGAGCATGGGGTTGGTTTTACGCTGGGGCTGTGGACCCAATTGCCGGTCGTCGAAGTTCGCGAGGGGCTCGACTTTGGCGAGTCTCCTGTTATCAATCTGCCGAGTGGTTTAGAGCGGGCGAAGTACTGCGCCAAAGGGTTGGAGAAGCTTTTAAGACTGTGTCCCGATATCGCAGGCGTGCAATTGCGGATGAATCTAGAAAGCGGAATTCCACACGAAGAGCAAGAGCGTTACTACCAACTGCTCTTCGAGGGGATCGCCGCTTGCGGCCGCTCGGTCAAGTTAGACTTGCGGTACAAGAGCCTCAGTCAGCAAACGATCAACTTGGCGCGCGACGCCGGGTTAGACGTTAACGTTTCGACGAAACATTGGTGCGAGCATATGGGGCTTCCCTACAATCCGGCGGCGGAAGACATCGCCTATTCGGCAAGCCGTTATGGATACGGCAGCATGCTGCGACACGATCGAAACTATCGGGTGACGTATCGTTTATGGAACGTAGGAACGTCGCGACTCTTGTTGTGGGGAGATCCTGGTTACGCCGCACGGTTTGCGGAGAGCTGCACCTTGGGAGGTGGTGAAGGTTTTGAAGTGTTCGCTCCTCTTTCCAATCAAGGGTATGGCGACGCGCCGGGAACTTGGCGGATTTTCGCCGATGAAGCGTTGGAACATTACCGCTGGGAACAGGAGCGATATTGGGCCTTTTATCTCGCGTTTGGACGTTTTGGCTATAACCCCGATATGCCGCGCAGAGTCTGGTCGCGTGAGTTCGCCCATCGATTTGGAGACGCTGGGGCCCAGGTCGAAGCGGCGTTTCGGGCGACGAGTCAGGTTCTGCCGTTGATTACAGCCACAACCCAGTTCAGCGCTAACAATTGGCGATTTTGGCCAGAAATGATGGCCTGCATGCATCTTGATGCGTATCGTGCGATCCAGCCGAGCGACTACGCGCAATTTTATGCGATCGCCCCGTTCGCAAGTCGACAGCAGTGGCGATCCGAAGGTTGGGCTTCCATTCACTCCGCCTATGTCGAAGATGCAATTCAGGGAAACCTCAACGCGAAGTGGACTCCGATTCAGGTCAGTCGTTATCTGTCGCAACTCGCCGACGAAACCGAGGTCGCGCTCGCCGCTGCGGAGAAACTTCAAGAAAACAGCGCTGCTCAAGATCCGGAATTTGACGCAACTTTGATCGACTTGAAAGTTCTGGCGTTGTTGGCTCGCTACCACGCGGACAAGAAAATAGCGGCGACCCATCTTGAGTTCTTCCGGATCACGAATGAGAAAACCCGCTTGAAATTTGCCTGGAAGCACATTCAAGCGGCTCAAAATCATTGGACTCGAATCGTCGATCTGACCAACGATCACTACTACGACGATCTCGTGCTGGGCTTCTCCAAAGAATACAACTCCGATTTCGCCAGCCGCTTGCAAGAGCACATTGGACATTGGAAAGATCGGATCGTTGACGTGCAAAAAGATGTCGATTTTGTGGCGCACTTGATGGATCAAAATGCCGTAAGTGAGCGAAGTCTCTCTGCAGCCGAAGAAAAAGGGATGAAGCGGTATCCCGGCGAAACGCTGGAAGATGCGAACATTACGTTCCGTCATGAGCGAATCAAATCGACCTTTCGCGGACAAGCGATTCCGGTGGTAGTGCATGTTTCTAGTGATCGGCCGCTCGATTCGGTATCGGTCTATTATCGCCCGCTGAATCAAACCAAGTCCTGGAACCAAATGGCGATGGTGGAGGAAGGCGCGGATGGAGCTTATCAGGCACAGATCCCAGCGGAAGAAATCGATCCCAACTACGATCTTCAGTACTACATCGAAGCTCGTCACGCGGAAGGAGGCGCGCTGTGGCCTAATTGGTTGAACGAGACTCCCTATGTAGTCGTGCCGGTGATTGCGCCGTAGTACTCACAAGCCGGAGCGAAAGGCGACTATTGGTTCGGCTTGCCGAAAAGCGATCTAGCTCACCATCTAAACGTCGAATCGCCAAGCGACCGTTCATCACGAGTCGCTTGACGGTGCAAGCAAGTTGGTCGAAGTCGGCTAGACGCTGGCCATTCGACGTTGGATCACGTTGGAGTTCGCTGCGCGGTTTGGGATTACTACGCCTACGGGTTTTACCGGCCTGATTTTCCCAAGTCAAAGAGGCCTACAAACAGAATACATATGCAAATTCGCTGCTGCGAAGTTGTCGCGCGCTGCCCTACGGGTTGCCGAAGCTGAAGAGAGATTTCCGACAATTGAGTTAATCGCTGCGAAACTTTGAAAAGGTGGCGGAGCGCTTCTTTTCTTCTGTCCCCGCTATTTCACTTGCCCCATACTTCCACGATTTGCAAACGATCTCACATGACACGAAATTCAATTGCAATTTTTCCCCTACTACGAGCGGAATGGGCGCAGAATTAATTTAGCCTGTTTTTTTGTGACAGGCATTGCCGTTTTTGAGCGTCAATTAGCGCACGCTGCGCATCCGTTGACTTGCTGAAGCCTTCCTCAAATACTTGCTACGTTGTGATCATTATGTTGGTTCGCCGGCACATTCACGCATCCCAATTCATGCATGCATTTGAGGTTTTCTTTATGTCTAGACCCCCCTATTCCCGCCGTGGTTTTACCTTAGTCGAGCTGTTGGTCGTCATCGCGATCATCGGCGTGTTGATTGCTTTGTTGCTTCCCGCTGTGCAGCAAGCGCGCGAGGCGGCCCGCCGCATGCAATGCACCAACAATCTGAAGCAGATGGGGCTCGGCATCCATAACTGGCACGACACCTACGGGAAGATCCCCCCGTTGATGAGTCATGTGGATCACCAGAGTTTCTGGATTTATATGATGCCGCAGATGGAGCAAAACAACGCCCATGACATGTTATCCGGCAATAACGTTAACGGCGGCAACAACTTGAACTACCCGAGCCTAGATAACTGGGACCGCTTAACGGATACGGAAAAAGAGGCGCTGTCCAGCATCCCCTACATGCACTGCCCCTCGAAACGTTCAGGCACGCAGATGATCAACGACTCATCCAACCCCGCACGTGGTCCTTTGTCTGACTATGCGGCCGTGTTTCTCTATCGCGATTTGTACGATACGGCGAGTGAAGACGGCTGGTGGAACCATTACTTCGGGTCCAACGCGGATCATCTTGCCGCGCAAAAAGGGGCGCTTACGTTGGCCAGAGTCAACGAATCGTTGCCAGGCGACGTCCGATTTACGCAAGCCAAGCCGCAACTTTCGTTCGCTTCGATCACCGACGGCTTGAGCAACACGGCGATCATCGGCGAGAAGCATCTTCGTGGTAACGAAGTCGGCAAGTGCTGCGGCGGCGATGGAACGGATGGTTCGTACATGTTTGACGCCGGCAACTGGCGTGAATTTTTGCTCTCTCGCAATATTCGCCAACGTTTCGGCCGGGGACCAAATGACACGACTCCCGACGATATGTACGCGACCGCGCCAAACACGCAGGTTGGTTTCGGCAGTTATCATCCCGGCGTTGTCGAATTTCTGCTGTGCGATGGTTCGGTGACCTCGCTGTCGCAAAACACGCCAGAGCTCATTCGCCGCCAGTATGGCCATCGCAGCGACGGAACGGTCATCGCCAACCAGTAAGACCATGTCTGCGCTAGTGCGGCGACAAAAGTGACGATGGCGCGCCTATCTGACGCCATCGTCAAATCTTGGGGTGGGAAACAACAATGCAATTTCGAAAAGGATACCAAACGTGACTAGATTGTCTGGCATGATTACTCTGCTGTTGGCGACCATCGTGCTCGTTGGTTGCTCCGGCTACACTGAAAACCGGGTGATCGCCACGGTTAAATTTGAGGACGGAACGCCGTTGACGTCCGGCCAGGTGAGAATCATTGGCGACGAATTCGAAACCTTTGGTTACATCCAATCGGATGGCACCGTCGATTTAGGGAAGATTGATGGCGGCGTTCCTAACGGAATCTATCAAGCGTCCATCGACGCCTATGCGACCGATCCGTCAGGCGGCGTTGGCAGGAAATCGTTGGTCGCGAAAAAGTTCCAATCCTACGAAACCTCCGGTATCCAGATCGAAGTCTCTGGAGACAAGGAAATCGAGATCGTCGTGGAGAAGCCCTAAGACCATACGGCAGTCCAATTGTCGCTAAAGTAAGCCGGTCAAACATGCACTGACCGGCCCAGGTCCGACGCAAAAAGCCACACCGCAATTGCGGTGCGGCTATGGTTGTGCAGGTGCAAAGATCAGCACTGCTCCGCTTACTTCGCTTTGGCTTCGACCTTCTTTTTGAGCGTGTTCACATCCTCGGTCAACTTTTCGTTTTGCTTTTTCAGCTCATCGATCAGTTTGCGAAGTTCGCTCAGTTCACGCGGAGCAGCTGGTTTTTCGGCGCGTAGTTCTTCGATCGCCTTTTTCGCCGCCGCTTCCGATTCTTTTTCTGCGGCGCTAGCGGCGAAGGTTTCAAGAACGCTCAGCGCTTCGACGTCTCCCAGCAGACCGAGCGCTTGCAGCGCTCCTTTGCGGACCGGGCTGCGAAGGTCGCTGAGTTGGGCTAACAGCAGTTTGCGCTGCGCGGCGGTATCGTCTTGATCTTCGCTGATCCGGGCCAACGTGGTTAACGCCGAGGCCAAGCCTGACGTGGTGAAATCACCGCGGCGCGTTTTAATCGTCTCCATCAACACGCTCGCCATACTTGAATCGCGTCGAGCGTTGATCGCATCGATGGCGGCGCTCAGTAGTTCGTTACGGAAGGTGTTGGACTTTAACAACTCGAGCAGCAATCCATCGACCGCTTCGTCATGGTATTTTCCCAGCGAGCGGACCAGCGCGGCTTGAATCGCCGGGTTCGATTCGCTGCGGACCATTTCGACAAACTCATTGACCTGCATCGGACGATAGAAGCGGCCGAGCGCTTCGATCACTTCCAGGCGAACTCGCGCATCGCTTTGCTCGGTCGATGCGAGCAAAGCGTCAAACGCTTTGTCGTTATGAATTTTTTGCAGTGCTTGAGTCGCTTCTTTGCGAACGCCGTAGAAAGAGTCGGTTTGTAGAGCCGTTGTCAAAGCTGCGACCACGTCGTCCGACTTTTTCTTCTCGAGCTGTTCGATCGCCCGCAGGCGGCCGACCATATCCTCCTGATTCTTCAGTTGGGCGAACAGCATTTCGTTCGGCTTCTCGAACGTCACGCGTGCCAACAGAGCGTAGTCGGGATCGAAGCGAACGACTTCCGGCTTTTCGTCGAGCGGCACGAACCACTCTTGCTTTTTGCCGTCCGCACGGAACGTACGCGACACTGATCCGCTGTTGGAGTCAAAGCGGAAGGTCGCGGGGAACGCATACAGCAGAACCGCATCGTTGGTTTCGTGGGTTTGCTCAAGCGTCAGATGGGCCAGCTTTTCGTGGGGGAGCCAGCGATAGGTGATTTTGAGATCGGGAAAGCGAGCATGATAAACCCATTGGTCGAAGAACTGATCAAAACTGCGACCGCTCACTTCTTCGATCGTTGATTGCAACGCCGGCGTCGCGACGCTCGACAGCGCGTTTCTCTCGAGATAAGTCTTGACGCACGCGCGAAAGAGATCTTCGCCCAGCTGATTGCGAAGCATATGCAGGACCCAGCTCCCCTTCGGGTAGGCGCGATAGTCAAACTGCTGGCCAGAGTTTTTGTATTGGTTCCAGACGATTGGTTTCTTGTCGCTGGTTTGCGTAAGGATTCGTCCGGTTGCATCGCGATAGAGACCGTACAGCATCGCGTCGCGTCCCGACTTCTTCCCCTCGTACAAATGCGTGTAGTACGTTGCGAACCCTTCGTTCAGCCAGAGATGGCTCCAATCAACGCAAGTGACGTAGTCGCCGAACCATTGATGCGCCAATTCGTGCGCGTCGAGACCATGCGACGTTTTCACGTTTTCGGTCTCGTCGGCGTAGATAGTGCCGTCGGTAAGCGTGGTGATGGTTGTGTTTTCCATCCCGCCTGCCAGAAAGTCGGCGATGGTGACCTGGTCGTACTTGGGCCACGGATAGGGGACGCCGATTTCTTTCTGATAGAAATCCATGATGTCGGCAGTATCCGCGAACGAGTTCTCCGCATGTTCCTTCCACGAAGGCTGCGTGTAAAAGCCGAGCGGAACGTCGCCTGACATCTTTTCGAGCTTCTCCAGGTTGCCGGCGACCAGGCAGATCAAATAGTTGACGTGCGGCTTGTCATGCAGCCAATGCACGACTCGCAGCCCTGACTGGGCGTCGACTTCGTCCCCGATCTGCCGACCATTCGAGACGACGGTCATCGTGGGCGGAACGCGGCAGATCACTTCGGTGGTCGAACGTTCGTTGGGATAGTCGAAGCAGGGAAACCACTGGCGAGCGAAATGCGATTCGCCTTGCGTCCAGCAATGGATGTCGTCGGCAGGGTAACCCATCTCCGGCGTGCGGAAGTAGAAACCGCCGGTCGGTTGGCTGTGATGGGCGATCTCGACAAACGCTTCTTCTCCCACCGGAATCGGCTCGGCGAAGGCGATCGTCAATTCTTTTTTGGTGGAAGCGAAGTCAGAGATTTCGGCCGATCCGCGGACGCGATCGATCGTCAGCTCCATCGCGTCAAGTTTCAATTCTCGTAGCGGCTGGCGCAGCGGGACAAATTGGATCGTGGTGACGCACTCGACCGTCCGCTTAGAAAAGTTTGGCGTCACATCCAACTTGATGTGCAACACGTCTACCTGGCGAATCGGCGCGTAGCGGCGTCCATCTCCTTCCAGATCGACGCCAAACATTCTGCGAGCGTCATGCGCATCGCCGCAATAGCGACAAACGCGATACTCTTCGCCGGCGTCGGCAGCGAGAGCAGAAAAAACGCCAAGAAAAAGGGAGAAAACGCCCAGTGCGAGTAGGCGGTGCGTCATAAGTCTTCTCGGACGAGTGGAAGGAGTTGGGGGCTCTTTATTACTTTAGTCGCGTTGCCCTCTTCGTACACCCTGGCGTCTATGATTCTGCGCACAATACCTGGGCTAAGGAACCGAAGGAGCGAGGGCGCCCGATCCAAGCGGGCGGACGTCAATCACGACTCCTTTGAACGCCGGCGTCTTTGACTTGGGGTCGGCGCGACGCGCGACCAAGACGTTCGCTTCGGGGTAGTACATCAACGCATTGCCGGGGCGGATATCTTCGTACTCGCGGACCAGGAATCCGCGGATCACGCCGACGTCAGAGATGATCTCAACCTGCTGATCCTGGCCCAATCCTAACCGGCGACAATCGTCTGGGTGAATCAAGATCACGTCGCGGCGATCGATGCCGCGGTAGATGTCTTCTTCTTCGTAGACGACGGTATTGAACTGACCTTCACTCCGTACGGTCATCAGCCGCAGTTGGTTTTCAGCACCTTTGAGCGGTGGAATCTCGTGCGTGAACAGTTGCACTTTGCCGGTCGGCGTGGGGAAGATCGGCGTGTGAAACGTTCGCCCGGCGATTTGAAACTCTTGTTTCGTTTTGTCGATTGTCTCGATCTTCTCGAAGCCCGGCACGACCTGGGAGATCGCGTCCCGAATCTTGCCGGTATCTTGCATTGATTTCCAATCCATCGCGCCGGCGTCCCCCAGCGTATCGCTGGCGATGCGAGCAATCACTTCGACCTCGCTCAGCGGACCTTGCAAGCGTCGCGGTCCGCCGTCGGAGAGTCGGACATAGTTGAACATTGACTCTTGGGTGGTCGGCTGCGGCTCTTCGTCGCGCGCCAGGACCGGCAAAATGAGGGTTTCTTTCGCCAGGCCGTTGGCATGACCCGTGTTGAGCGTCGTGCTGAGAAAGACCATCATCTCCAGTTGCTCAAGCGCCTCGCCGGCGAACTTTTGCTCTGGGTTAGAGCCGTACAGATTGCCTCCGAGACAGAAGCCGAGCTTCAACTCACGTCGATGCGCCGCTTCCATGCAGGCGAGCGTATCGAGCCCGACGGTTGTCGGCAGTTGCAAATTGAAATTAGACTCCAGACGTTCAAAGATCGCCTTTTTCAATTGCGGCGTTACGCCGACCGAGCCGATCCCTTGCACGTTGGAGTGCCCGCGAATCGGCATTAGCCCTGCGTGCGGTCGACCGATCATCCCCCGCATCGCGGCCAGAGCGGCGATCGCTTGGACGTTGTCGACGCCGTGCGCATGATGCGTGATGCCCATCGTCCAACTGAAGACGACGTTCTTGGCCTTGGCGTACCGCGCGGCGATGTCGTTGATCTGCTCGCGATTGACGCCGGATTTGGTGACGATTTCGTCCCACGAAAGCTCACGCAAATGGGCGAGCCAAGCTTCGCTGTCATCGCAATGTTCGGCCAGAAATTTGACGTCGGCGGCGCCCAGTTCGTCGATTTGCTTAGCGATCCCTTTCAACAGGGCCAAGTCGCCGCCGATATGGGGCTGAATATACTGCGTGGCGATCTTGGTGCCAAACAGCAGACTGATCGGATCGCTCGGAACACGGAAATTAACCAGGCCGGTCTCGATCACCGGATTGATGACGATCACCTCGCCGCCGCGACGACGAATATGCTTGAGCGATGACATCAGTCGGGGGTGATTGCTGGCCGGATTGCCGCCGATCAAAAAGACCAGATCGGCATGCTCCACATCTTCCAGCACCAGCGTCGCCGTCCCGCTGCCGATGGTCGAAGCGAGGCCGACGCCGCTCGCTTGGTGACAGTAGTAGCTGCAGTTGTTGACGTTGTTGGTGCCGTAGATGCGCGCGAACAGCTGCAGCAGAAAGCCGGCCTCATTCGAGCTGCGTCCGCTGAAGTACCAGAAGGTGTCATCGGCCGGCAGACTCTTTAGCTTGTCGGCAATGCGGCGAAAAGCTTCTTCCCACTCGATCGGTCGATAGTTGCCGGCGCCGCGCTCGTAGAGCATCGGTTGAACCAAGCGGCCGCTATGCTCCATTTGATACGGCGTGAACTTCGAGAGCTGCGCGACGCTGTAGGTTCGCCAGAACTCCGGCTTGATCGCGCCTTGCATGTCGGCGACCATCGCTTGCAACGACTTTTTGCAGACTTCGGGAAAGCTGCCGGCTTCGTTGACCATGCCCCCGCTTTGCCCTCCCATGCCCAGGGCGCAAGTCTTGCAGGCATTCTTGCTGCGCATCGCTTTCCACAGTTTCCAGATGCCGCCGGCCTGGCGTCCTTTGGTGAACGTGTATTTGATCGCTTGCCAACCGCCGCCGCTGGTGAGTTTGCGCATGATCTTCTAAGGGGGAGAAAAGAAGGGAAGGGGGAATAGAAGAATCATAGCAGACCGCGCCCCTAGCGACAAAAAAGACGCTCGGCGAATTGTCATTCGTCGAGCGTCTAGGATTGGGGCGGAAGACACGGCTCACAGAGCCGTGGCACGCGAAGCATCTAGCCATCAGCGACGTTGACGTAGACCTTCAACGCCGAATTGTCTTCGACCAGCAGACGCATCATCTCTTTGTAGTTGTCGAGACCATCGACCGGGTTGGTCAAAATCTTTTCCAGCACGCCGGGATAGGTGACGTCGCCCAGCGCTAGATCGCGGATGCCTAGTTCAAAGTGCTCGCGGTTGGCGTTGACCGAACCGAGTAGCAGTTTGTTGCCTAAGACCCATTCGATGTTCAGCTTGTCGCTGGGAACTTCGTGTTGCACGTTGGCCCCGGTAATCGACGTCCAAACGAGCACGCCGTTGTGTCCCAGATATTTCATCGCGTCGAAGGCCATGCGGCTGCTGCCGGTCGCATCGATAATGATTTGCGGCCGACCGGTCTTCTTCACCAGCTCATCCAGCGAAGTTTCTTTGGAACTGACGTAAGTCGCTTCCATCCCTGCGACGATTTCGGATTTCAGATGCGGACCTGGCGCTCGAGCGATCGTATGAACCTGCAAGCCGCGCAGTTTCAAAACCAGGGTCGAGAGCAGGCCGATCTGGCCGGCGCCCATCACCCACGCGACTTCGGGACGCCAGACCTTCATGCGACGCTGGACTTCGTACGCTTGATGAATCGCTTTGGCGGCGCAGCTCATCGGCTCCATCAGCACGTGCAAGTGCTTCAGTCCGGTTGGCACTTTGACGATATATTCTTCTTCGTCAGCCATGTACTCGGTCAGAAAGCCATGCAGCAGGTTGATTCCCCGCTCATAATAGACTTCTTCGCTGGTCATGTCGTACGTACCGATCTGGTCATAGATCGATCCGCCGGGACGGCGCACGGTGGCGGTGACATAATCGCCGGGCTTCACCCGCGTGACCTGGGGGCCGACCTCTTGGACGACGCCAAACGACTCGTGACCGAGCACGAGATATTTGTCGCCGGGAGGGGCTCCGCCGTACCAGGCTTCATTGATCTCTTTGTCGGTCGCATCCACGCCGACTTTCAATATCTTCACCAAGACCCCGTTCCCCTTGGGAAACTGGTCAAGCGAGGGCATGGGAATATCTTCTAGGTGGACGCTGTGGGGCGTGCCGGGCGTTACCGCGACTGCCTTCATTGGTGAGTTACTCTCATCAGATGGTGCAAGCGACGCCGCTAGGGTGCGGCTAAGATCGCCTATCGTACCAAAGGCCCTACAGGCTCGAAAAGTAGGGCCCACTCGTTGATCTACGCCAAATCTTGCGGGATTTTAGCGATTTCGGCCCTTAAATCAGGCATCGCGCCAGCACTCGAAGCAACCAGCGCCGCGACGTGATTGGCGAAGCGGGCCATCTCAGCGACCGATTTTGCGTGGACCAGTCCGTGCGCGATCGCCGCCGTAAACGAATCCCCAGCGCCGACGGTATCGGCAATTTGGATCGGGATCCCCGGCTGACGGCTCTGCTCGTCGCCGCGCGCGACCAAGCAACCGTCGCTTCCTAGCGTGATGCAGACCGCCTTTAGCCCGAAGAATCGCTGAACTTCGTCCGCAAAAGGGGCAAGGTCGGTAGGGAGACCAAAATTTTCGGCCAAATAGACGACTTCGTCTTCATTCAGTTTCAGCGCGTTGGCCAATTGCAGCGAAGACTCGATCAGCGACTTGTTAAACCAGGGAGGCCGCAGATTGATGTCATAGATCTTCCAAGCGTCACTCGGCGCGGCTCGCAAGCAATCCGAGATCATTGCCTGGCTTTCGCGACAGCGCTGGGCCAACGTGCCGAAACAGAGGACCGACGCTTTCGCACACAGCACTGCGGACTCCGGCGTAAACTCCAAATAGTCCCACGCAACATCGTCGACAAACGTATATTGCGGATCGCCATCCACAAATTCAACGCGTACTTGCCCTGTCGCATGCTTTGCATCGCGCTGAACGTACTGATCGCTCAGGCCATGCCGCGAAAGATACTGGATAAATTCATCCCCTAACTCATCCGCGCCCACGCGCGAGAGGACGACGCCGTTCAAACCCAGTTGCCGCGCATGAAAGGCAAAATTAGCCGGAGCCCCCCCAGGACGCCGCTCATCCGGAAAGCAGTCCCATAAAATTTCGCCTAGGCCGATTACTGGTCGAGATTCTGTCATCGCGTTGTTGCTGGTTCCTGTTGTCAATTCGATCTCACTCATTCCAGTCTAGGGATCTCCACGCTTGCGCCCAGCGGAAATCGAGAATTGCGGATTGGAGTTTGTCGAATCCGATTCAAGGAGGCGAAGAATAGAACACGGTCAGGCCACGTCGGGTAGCCCGACCAGTTCGTACAGATCTGATTGGGTTGCGCAGCAACAAGATGTTTCTCCCTGCGGCCGCAAAGCTTGACCCTCTTTCTGATCACGATCCCTGATTTTGACGCACACGCGTCATTCAATCGCGGCGTGAATTGGAAGCCGATGGAGCGTCATCTTGTTGCGAAAGCAACCCAAGCGAGTCTTGGACAGACCCCTCACCCGACCTGGTCCGGACCGCTGAAAAAAAGATGTCGAACTTCCCATTTTACCTACGCGTTAATTTGCGTAGTTTCGACGCCGATCCCGGACTGTTGGACCGGACCGGACCGCGTCGTTTTTTTTCTGGACGGGTCCATCGTACCGGACTGCTCAATAAAACGAGCGTTAAACCTCCCAATTTACCTGTGGGTATATTTGCGCAGTTGAGGAGTCCGTCCTGCGCCGTGTGACTGAGTGGAATCGCGGACCGGATCGGAGACCGCTGCCGGAGAGAAATCCCACTCTCTCTGTGCGACCAGCAGATCGAAGTCAGCGCACACCAAAACGGCGCCGCGTCCCCCTTCTCGGTCGACGGGCGAACCCCTTTTGCTGCTTCAGACTTTATCGATAGTCGACCTGAAATGCGTGCGCTCTGTCAATCGACAAAATTGGTCTGGCAATGGGCGCACCCGCGCAAACTTATCCGTTTTAACCATCGTCTATTCCATCGTCGCCTTTCGCTCCGCGAAAGTAGCGTTTTGGACAGCGCTACTTTCGCGGAGCGAAAGGCGACTATTCTTGTCTAAGGTATCTGTGATAGTAATAATCCGATTTTGGCAGGCCAGCGTGAGTTCCATTATCGCGAATGTATGTCCTTAAATAGTCATACTGCTCAGTACTCCGCACCAAATGATCAAACGGCTCTTGTTGCCAGAACTTTCCTTTGCGTCCTAGGGCTAGATTGATTTGCCTTGCGGAATAATGGAGCCATGAATCACATTGTGCGGTCAGCGCGTCCTGGGACGCGAATACGGCGAGCAAGTGAACGTGATTGGGCATCACGATGAAATCCCCCATCCGATATCGCTGGCCATCAAAGTGAAGCAGGGTTTGGGCGATAATCTGCGCGAGTTCCGGTTTTCGCAGCACGCACTCTCCCTGGCAACGATCCAGAAATTTTTCGCGACTGCGCTGGAACGTTTTTTTGAATTCAAATTGCAGCGCCGGGTCGAGAGTCGGCAGCACCTCGGACCAATAACGATCTGGCGAACAACCATGGCGTTGCAGCCAACCTTGTTTCTCCCGCTCCCAGCGACGGAGAACTTCTTGGGGAATGGAATCAGCCGTTCGAAACGTAATGAACACGATCGCGCCAGCCTGAGACCAATGAGGTCGAACATGCTCACGAATCGATAATTCTGATTGGGGATCAAACAGAGAGCCCAACCGAATTGAGTCGTTCATCACACGATGTCCCCCAAAGTCGCCTTTCGCTCCGCGAAAGTAGCGCGAGCAAAACGCCGCGATTACTTCGCGAAAGTAGCGCTTTCCAAAACGCTACTTTCGCGGAGCGAAAGGCGACACTATCGCCACGGAAGGCGACTGCCGTTATTTTCGGTTTCCGTGAAAAAAGAAAAAACGTAGCGTAGAGGTTTTCGCCGTCAAATACTTGAAAAAAATATGCCAAGACAACGGACTTGACCGAATTCTCCTCGCAGGCTTGTCGCTGCGAAGTAAGGTTCCCTCCCCAGGCTTGGTCCGATTACTTCTGGAAATAGTCGTGCTGCGAATCGCCGCCGCTGATCAGGTAGGCGATCAGGTCGAGGATTTCTTCTTGGGTCATCGACTTGAACAAGCCGACCGGCATCGCGGAGACCTTGGAGACTGCCATCTCTTCAATATCGTTGCGATTGATGTTGACCCGTTTGTTGGGGTCGGTCAGATCCGTGTTGAGCGTCATCGAGTCGCCGTTGAGATTGACGACGACGCCGCTGTGGACCTTGCCGTCGATGGTCAGCACGTTGATCGCCGAAAATTGATCGTTGATCACTTTGCTGGGATTGACGACCTGATCCAGCAAGTCATGCGGTGAATATCGACGTCCGGCCGAGGTCAAATCGGGCCCGGTCATGCCACCTTGGTCGCCAAAACGGTGACACGCGTAACAGCCGGCAGCTGCAAACATCTTGCGACCGTTCGCGAAGTTTCTCTGCTTTAGACCGGTGCGAGCGGCGGCGGAGAGTTCGTCCAGCGTCCATTCTTTGGTCTCTCGTCCGGCGAAGATCTCGCCCAGGTTTTCCAAGGCCGACTTCTTGACCGGCTTCCTCGCCAGCAATTCTTTCATCGATTGCTGTTCTGATTCGCTGAGCGATGCAACCGCGTCGTTGCGAATGAATTCGATGAACTTATCGAAACTGGCGCCCCCTTTGTAATTGGCCGCTTTCAGGAACCATTCGAAATATTGCGTACGCAGTTCAGGCGTCCAACCGGCGGTCAGCAGCCGAATCGACCGAGCGTACTGCATTTGCTCTTCCTGAGTAGGCGCCGATTGGATCAGCGCCATCGCTTTCTCGGCGACCGTCGGCGACTGCAGCCAAGCGAGCGTTTCGCACAACAGCCAATTCAACTCGGCGGAGTTAGCCGGAAACAGCGGATCGAACTGGGCGATCAGCTTGTCGGTGGTCTCCTGATCAGGGCGACCAAAGCGATTTAGAATGATCTGCGTGGTGCGGACCAAAATGAGTTGCTGCGTCAAATCGAGCTGCTGCGCGTTGATCGCCGTAACGGCGTCCAGCAACTTGTCACGCATCGCGGTATCGACAGCCGGCGTCGCATCGGTGCGATGTTGCGGGCAGACGCCGCTCACTCGCGCCAGCGCCAGCAGTGCGGTGACTTGTTTCGCGGGATCCGACTCTGCCAGGGCTTTGGCTTCCCACGATTCGAGCGGCTGATGTTCGACGGCCGTGCGTGCGGCGAACCGAATGAAGCGATCTTCGTCGGCCAGGTAAGGCCACGCTGCGTCGATCGCGGCCGGATCTTGTTTGCCGTGAAACGCCTCCAACATATGGCGTATGTCGCGGGCTTCATTTTCGGTCGTGTTGCCGGGAACGGGCTTGGTCGATTCGTCTCCCACATAGGTTACGCGGTAAAGACCTGACTGCACGCGTCGACCACCGATGGTGAAATACATCGCGCCGTCGTGCTGGTTAATGATCGCGTCGGTAATCGGCAGCGGCGCGCCGGTGACAAATTCTTCTTTGGTCGCCGTGTAGGACGAACCGCTGGGTTCTAGATGAACTGCATAGAGTTTGCCCCAACTCCAGTCGAGCGCGTATAACGCGTCTTGATACTTGGCCGGAAATTTGGCGCCATAGCCAAACGTCACGCCGGTTGGCGAGCCGGGGCCGATGTCGAGGATACCGGGCAAATTGTCGGCGTAGAACGGCATCCGTTTGCCGGCGCCGTTGCGCCAACCAAACTCGGCGCCGCTGGTGACGTGACAAATGCGGGTCGGACGATACCAGGGCGTATTGAAGTCATACTCCATGTCGGCGTCGTAGGTGAACAGTTCGCCGTCGCGATTGACGGCGGCGTCGAAGACGTTCCGAAAGCCGTTGGCGTACGCTTCAAATTGTTTGCCGTCCGGCGAGACGCGATAAATGATTCCGCCAGGCGCCAAGACGCCGCGGTTGTGACCGCGACCGTCCGGCATGCTGGGCAACAAGTGGTCTTCGCCCCAAACCTGGCGTACCGGTGACGACGCTTCCAACGGCGGAGGAGTCGTGTTGTTGCCGGTGACCAGGTACAACGCTTTGCCGTCAGGAGTGGGCAGAACCGCATGGACGCCGTGGTCGCTGTTTGATTTTACTTCGTGAAGCAACTCGACCTTGTCCAACTGATCGTCGCCGTTGCTGTCGGTGATTCGGTACAAGCCGGACGGGATCTTGCGCTCGTAGTCGTTGACGCCGACATACAGCGCGTCGAATGCCCAGACCATGCCGTTCACGGCGCGAATCTCGGCCGGCACTTTTTGCACATCGTCGGCGGTGAGCGTTTTTCCGACCGGTGGCGGCGTGATCCGATAGAGTCCGCCAAATTGATCGCTCACCAGGAGTCGCCCCTGATCGTCGGTGCAAAGATTGACCCACGAGCCCTGGGTATCGGCAGGGACCGAATAGAGCAGCTCGACCTGAAACCCAGGGGGCGCCGTGATGCGATCAATCGGCGTCGCCGTATTGCCGCTCTTGGCTTCTGCGGCCATGGTGATCGACGCAAACAAGGGGAACAGCAGCAAAGCGAAGAAAGAGCGGCGCATGTAGTTCTGCTTCCGAATGGTATTCATATCAGGTGGGAATCGCGTTGAAGCTTGGATTGACTTCTATAGTAAACAGCGGGACGCTGACGTGCCAGCATCCATGAGATCTGGCGGCGCCCACGCTGAAATAGTCGCCTTGCGCTCTGCGAAACGCGACATGGGTTCGCGGCCGATTCTTCAGTTCTTTGCGGCGCGCCGAACGTCGTTGATGGTCGCTTTCATCTGCGCCGCCGCTTGTTCCGTCTCTCCCAAAGGTTGGGGGGGAACCGTTTTTTCGCGCGTGTAGCCGATGTGTTTCATCCAGTTGGTAGAGCGATGCTTACGAAGCTGGTCGACCTGCTTGTAGAGGGGATCGGCTTGGATCTCGGGGAGGGATTGTTCCGGCAAAGGCACATTTAACCCAGACAAAATCGTTTTCGCCATCAGTAAGTGACCTGCGGGACCGGGGTGGACATGGTCTTTTGCAAAGACCTCGGTTTGGGCGTCGCGGGCTTTACGCATGGCGGAGTGCAGGTCGATGATTTGCACGCCGGGGGCTTGCAACGCCATTTCCCAAGCGGCGTACTCCGTCATTACGGAGTCATAGTTGAACTCGCCGGGTTGGGTGGTCGCGTCGTAGATCGGCGGAGTGACCAGGTAGATCTGCTGAACGCCTGCGGCTTGGCATTGCGTGATCAACTTTTTCACGCCCCCCTGGAAAGCGGCAAATCGCTCGGAATCGAGCGGCTGATAGATTCCGTCGTTGATCCCGTAACAGGCGAATACGACGTCGGGTTTCGCCTTATCCAACAATCGTCCAAGCCGTTCGAACAAACAGGGCCGCGGGAATTTTCCCCCGGCGTGGTTCTCTTCGCTGAGTCCCGACAACGTTTCGCTGGAGAGCCCGAGTCCGATGATGTCGAAGTCTTGCTGCGGATAAAGCTTCTCAAGATAGTAGTCGACGAAGGTGACGTACACGCCGGCCTGAGTGATGCTGTCGCCGAGGAAGACGACGCGTTTGTCGGCGAGTGGATGAGGCTCGGCGGCCAGCGCAGGAGCGAGGAAGAGAAACGCCAAGACGCAGGCGATTGGTAGGGCGGATTTCATGCGGGGCCTTGGATGGGGTTGAGGCTGGATGGAAGAGGAAAGCATGGAATGAAAACCTGAAAACTGCTTGACGATCAAGGCAGTCGCTACGCAACTTTCTATCATCGTAGTCCGAGGCGCGAGTTTTGAAGGCGCTATTTGCTATAGAGGAGAAGAATAGAACACGGCAAAGCCACGGATGAAGAACGGTAAAACAGGGTCAGAATCAAACGAAAATTGTCACACTAGCCCGCTGCGCCAGCGAGGGAATAGGGTTGGCATTCCAAACACGGTTTGAAGTGGCTGCCGCATTCCCTCGCTGGCGCAGCGGGCTAGTGTCTGATCAATTCGAAATAACGCAATTTTGCGTGCGTGATGGGTGAGGAAAGATGAGATTAAACGCTGGGAAACCGCGCGTCAAATTCGGCCAGGATCGACTCGGTGCGGCTTAAGCCGATGCGATCGGCGCCAAGCTCACAATATTGCAGCAGCGCGGTGAGATTGCGGATGCCGCCGGCGGCTTTGACCGGGCTGCGGGCATGTCGCCGCATCAGACGGACGTCGTCGAGCGTTGCACCGCTGGTTCCGTAGCCGGTGGATGTTTTGACCCAATCGGCGTCGGCTTCGTTGCAGATCTGGCAAAGGCGGATCTTTTCGAGTTGCGATAGATAGCAGTTCTCGAAGATGACTTTCATCTTTTGCCGTGCATCATGCGTCATTTTGACGAGCTGCGTGATTTCTTTTCGTACGAGTCGCCAGTGCCCGCTTTTGACGTCGCTGATGTTGACGACCATGTCGAGTTCCTGGGCGCCCTCGACCAGGCATTGCTCGGCTTCGTGCAGCTTGGCGAGCAGCGGTTGATCGCCGTGCGGAAATCCGATCACTGTGCACGCTTTCACGTGACTGCCGACCAGCATCCGCGCACAGCGCGCGGCGAAGAAGGAGGGGACGCAGACCGACGCCGTTTTCAGATGAAGACCCAGCAGGCACGCATCTTCCAGTTGATGCTGCGTCGCATTGGGGGCGAGCAGCGTGTGATCGATGCGGGCAAGTAGTTGGGCGCGGGTCATGTTCACGGGAGAATCCATTCCAATATTCGGCGGAACTTGGGGACTGTTCTAACGTTGTCCGTTATCGGGTTGTCGCTGCTGGCGAATTTCCTGCTCAACCTCGGCCAGACCGGGATCATGCGGGCGAAGCTGGCGGAGCGTCTGAATCGTGGCCGTCGCAGCTTCCCATTTTTCTCGCTTCTGTTGCAAGCGAGCCAAAGCGGTGAGGAACGTCACCGAATTCGCTTGGATCTCGGCGGCGCGGGCGATCGCTGTTTCGGAAGCTTCGAACTGATTGGCCTGATAGAGGGCCAAGCCGTAGCGATATTGGACTTCGGCGACGTTGGGCAATTGCGATGCGTCGCGAGCCAGGTTGTGCAACTCTTCTTCGCGGAGATGGGTAATTTCAAAATCACCGATCGCGACTTGCTCGGCCAGTTTGCGAGCTTCGGCGCGTTGTCCTTGCGCGGCCAGTTGTTGAAAGCGTTGTCGCGCCGGCGCCAAGCGGCGTGTGAGGAGTTCGGCGAGATTCGAGCGGGGACCGGTCACATTGGGCTGAACGCGGATCGCAGCGCGATACCACTTTTCGGCAGCTGCGGGTTCGCCCATCGTTTCGGCTAGTGCGCCAAGCGCCAGCAACGCGCCGGCCTGATCGGCGTTTCGCAGCAGCGATTCTTTCAGTTCGGTCAGGGCGCGGTTAAACGCTTCTTCTTTGCCGCTGAGCTTGAGGTACTCGAGCGAAGTTCCGGCCAACGCGCTGGCGGCGTCGGTCCGCACGACGCGCGTTGGATCCTCCAAGCTGTTCATCAGCAGTTTCAATACTTCGGGACGCGGCAGCACCGACGGCGACAGGAACTCGGTCACCATGATCGCGGCGCTGCGCAGTTGCGGATCGGAATCGGCGAGCGACAGTTTCACAGTGCGGCCCAGTTCGGGCTCCCCATTAAAAGCGCCCAACTGCGTCAACGCACTGGCTCGCACGATGCCGGGCTGCTGGGGATCTTTCACCAGATCGACCAGAGCGGGGAAGCTCTGCGGATTCTCGTTCCAGGCTTCGGACAGGGCGTAGGCGAAATGCGATTTGTCCTTCGAGTAGTCTTTGCCGTACCACTCGATGACGGTCTTTTGAGCCCATGCGTCGATCTCGGCCAGGGCCTGTTTTACTTCTTGATCGCCGTTGCGAGCGGCGGTCATCCAGTCGCCGTACGTTTTCAGACCAGCTTTCTTCTCGGGCGAAAGCTGGGCGCGATCGAGATGGCACTGGGTGCAGGCGTTCGGCGTCTGCAACGCAACCGATAGGTCAGGGCGAGGGATACGAATGCTGTGGTCACGGCGAGGATCGACCTCCATGTAGGTCGTTTCGGGCATGTGACATTCGACGCACGAAGCGCCGGTACTGCCCGCCTGGTGGCGATGATGGGCTGCGGTGTCGTATTTGCCGGCGGGATGCTGATGACACGACGTGCAGAGTTTGTTCCCTTCGAACTTGATCTTGGTCGAGTGGGGATTGTGGCAGTCGGTGCAGCGGATGTTTTTGTGGTACATCTTGCTTTGCAGGAACGAGCCGAAGACGTAATCCTCTTCGCGAACCTGACCGTCGCAGTAATAGGTCTGCGGCATGATCAACTCATTCGAGAATTGATCGTAGTACGTATCGCCGCGCTCGTAGGTGGGACAGACGACGCGTCGTCGCGAATGGCAATCGGCGCACGCTTGAACTTGCGCGACGTTGCTCTCGGTCTTCAACGGTTTCAGGCCGTAACCATGGTTGCGGTCCCAAAAGAGCGACGTGCTGCCGGCGATCTCGACATGCAAGCTGCCGGGACCGTGGCAAGCTTCGCAGCTGACGTCAATCTCGGAGAAAGTGGTGTGGTAAGAATTGCTGGCCAAATCAAAGTTCTTGTGCAGGTTGGTCGAGTGACAGTCGGCGCACATGTGGTTCCAGTTTTGCGCCGATCCGGTCCAGTGCAGCGGATCGTTGGGCGCCAGCTTTTCGTCGACGTCGGGCGGCGGCAGATAGAACCATTCCTGCTTGTGAGTATCCCACGAGATCCGCAAAACTTGCACGCGGCCAATCGAGCCGGCCGGAGAGCCCGGCGTGGGAGGTTCGATTTCGACCATGTACTGTTGCAAGGGATCGACGCCAAAGACGTACTTCACCTCGAAGTCCTGCAGCTTGCCGTCGGGGCCTTCGGTGTGGACGAAGTATTTGCCATCCTTTCGGAACATCCGCGAGTGGATGTCAAAATGCGTAAACTCCGCGTCTTGGAAATCGCCGAGGACCGTTTGCTCGGTCGCTAGATCCATTGCTTTGTCGTGGTACGAGTCGACAAACGCGTCATGCTGGTTTTGGTGACACTCAATGCAGGAGTTGCGTCCCACATAGACGGCCTGCCGAGTCGTAGGGATCGCCCAGTACCAATCGGCCAGCACCAAGCCGCCCAGCAGCACCGCGACCAAAAAGGGGATCGCGATCAGCGGGATTTGACGGAGTTTCGACAAACGAGAGGGCATTCGATTTGGCAAAAAAAGGTGGGAAAGTTGATCCGGTTTCCACTATCATCATTAGCATAGCTCTCGGTAACCGCCGAGATGATGACGAAAATACCGAAGAAATCGAGTAAACGGGAGACGAATCAGCGGTGATTCGTTCCAATTTGCTCCTGCCTACCCACTTTTTCGCCAACGGTCGCTCTTACCAAGTTAGCGGCTTGGCTTTCGATCGTCTGCCGCCCTCCCGACTCCTTTCCCACATTGTCTCGCATCGTTAGGCCCTACCATGCGCAAACTAATTGCCCTTCTCGCTATTCTTGTCTCGCCGGCGCTTGGTTTGGCGGAGCAGAAACATCCTAATATCTTGTGGATCTCGAGCGAAGACAACGGTCCGCACTTGGGATGCTACGGCGACCAGTATGCCGACACGCCGAACCTGGACGCGTTGGCGGCCAAGGGGATGAAGTATCTCCACTGTTGGTCGAATGCTCCGGTTTGTGCACCGGCGCGAACAACGATCATTTCAGGAATCTACCCGCCGTCGAGCGGAGCCGAGAATATGCGCAGCGAAACCAATTTGCCGTCGCAGTTCCAGCTGTTCCCGGTCTTGCTGCAGGACCAAGGGTATTACTGCACCAACAACAGCAAAGAAGACTACAACTTGGTCAAAACCGGCAAAGTCTGGCATCAATCGAATGGGAAGGCGCATTGGCGCAGTCGGCCGGAGGGTCAGCCGTTCTTCTCGGTCTTTAATTTCACGATCAGTCACGAAAGTCAGATTCGCAAGCGTCCCCACACGGCGGTGCATGACCCAGCCCAAGCGCCGGTTCCTGCGTACCATCCTGACCTGCCGGAAGTGCGTCAAGACTGGGCGCAGTACTATGACAACTTGACCACGATGGACAAGCAAGCCGGACGCGTTCTGCAGCAATTGAAAGAAGATGGGCTGGAAGAAGACACGATCATCTTCTACTGGGGCGATCACGGCAGCGGCATGCCGCGCAGCAAACGTACCCCGGTCAATTCTGGCTTGCAGGTGCCGTTGATCGTGCATGTGCCGGAGAAATGGAAATCGCTGGCGCCGCAAGAATACATGGTTGGCGGCGACTCGGAGCGTCTGGTCAGTTTTATTGATTTCGCCCCCACGATGCTTAGTTTGGCCGGCGCCGAGATCCCGGATTGGATGCAAGGAGACGCCGTCATGGGACCGCACGAAACGCCGTCGCCAGCCTACATGTACGGTTTCCGCGGGCGAATGGATGAGCGCTACGACATGGTCCGCTCTTGTAGCGATGGCCGATATGTTTACGTGCGCAATTTCATGCCGCACAAGCCGCATGGTCAAGTCCTGGCCTACCAAATGCAAACGCCGACGACCCGCATCTGGCACGAGATGTTTTTGCGCGGCGAGTTGAACGCGGTCCAATCGGCCTTTTGGCAACCGCGGCCGGCGGAAGAGTTGTACGATTTAGCAAGCGACCCGGATGAAGTGGTGAATCTCGCATCCAGCGAAGAGCATGCCGAAACGTTGCAGAAGATGCGCGGCGCCGTCCATGATTGGCAGATGGAGATCCGCGATCTGGGCTTTCTGCCGGAAGGAGAAATCCATACCCGCAGCGAAGGCTCATCTCCTTATGAAATGGGGCATGATCCGCAGAAGTATCCGTTGAAAAAGATCGCCGCGACCTCCGATATGGCGTCGAGGAGGAAGGTCGACGATCTGCCGGCGCTGCAAAAACGGTTGAAAGATGACGACAGCGCCGTGCGCTACTGGGGAGCGCTGGGCATTCTGATGCTCGGAAAGCAGGGGGTCGACAAGTCGACCGACCTGTTGCGTGAGACGTTGCAGGACGACGCCTATGCTCCGCGCATCATTGCAGCGGAAGCGTTGGCCCAATATGGTTCGCAGGCCGATCGAGAGGAAGCCTTGCAGGTTTTGATCCATTCTGCCAATATCGCCGAGAGCGGCCACTATTCGGCGATGCTCGCGCTCAACGTCATTGACGAATTAGGAGCGATTGGGAAGCCGTTGTACCCGCAAATTCGCGCCCTGCCGACCAAGGGGGAAAACGTCCCTGGCCGAGAGAGTTCGTACGTCGGTCGCCTGGTGGAGTACATCCTGGAAGATTAGGTCGTTGTGAGGGGCCGTCAGGCTTGGTAACGGTTATGACGGTTATGCCTATTCCGTACGAATTGAGCGGTCCTTTTTTGACCCAGCCGCGAGAGGACCTAAACTTCGGGTGATTCCCTTAGGTTACGACCCCTCGATCTCATCTCGGCGCAACGGACATGGCGAACACCCCAGCGGACGATCTATTAGCGCGGTTGGCAGGCAAGCACGCTTCTGAAGAAGGGGGCGATCCCTGGGCATCGCTCGCCGCGACGACGCCGGCGCATGAACCGGTCCAAGAACACGCAGGCGGACGCGGCGACGAGAAACTCGATTCGCTGCTCGACCGCTTGAACAAAATGGCGTCTGGCGAACGCGGCGGTGCGCCGGTTGCGTTGGCCAGCAAGTCATCGCACGTCGACTTGGATGATGAACCTCTCGACGCATTTATCCCGCGCGAACCTTCGAGCGCTCGTGAAGCCGGTTTGACCGATACCGAAGTCGAAGCGCTGGCGCTCAAGTATCTGGTTTCACGTGGTGAAGCGAGCGGACGACAGATTTCGGATCAACTGCGGCTGCCGTTTTTGATCGTCGAAGAACAGCTGCGCAAGATGAAATACGATCAGTTGGTCGTCTACAAAGATACGACGGTCGCCAACGACTACGTTTACTATCCGACCGATCTGGGGCGTGAACGCGGCAAGCGATATTCGGAGCACTGCACCTACTTTGGCGCCGCGCCGGTAACGCTGAAAGACTATATCGAAAGTGTGAAAGCGCAGTCGCTCGAGAAACAGCATCCAAGTCTGGATGATCTGCGGCGCGCGTTCGAGGATCTGCTGATCAATCCCGAGATGTTTCGGCGACTGGGACCAGCCGTCAACAGCGGACGCGGTCTGTTTTTGTACGGTTCGCCGGGTAACGGCAAAACGAGCATCGCCGAACGTGTAACCCGTGCGTTTGGACAACATATCTGGATCCCTCGAGCGATCGGCTTGGATGGCGAAATCTTACGGTTGTATGACCCTAGTAACCATGAAGAAGCGCCGCTGCCGCAAGAAAGCGGCATTATGCACAGCACGAAGTTAGATCGTCGTTGGGTGCGGATTAAACGTCCCACGATCGTCGTCGGCGGTGAGCTGACGATGGACAATCTCGAGATCACCTTCAACACCGCGACCGGCATCAGCGAAGCTCCGGTGCAGCTGAAAAGCAACTGCGGCACGCTGGTGATTGACGACTTTGGCCGTCAGCGAATGCGGACCGATGAGCTCTTGAATCGTTGGATCGTGCCGCTCGAAAAACGGTATGACTATTTGAACATGGCGAACGGCAAAAAGATTCAAGTGCCGTTCGATCAGTTGGTGATTTTCTCGACCAATCTAGAGCCGAAGGATCTGTGCGACGATGCGTTTTTGCGTCGAATTCCGTACAAGATTGAGGTCGGCGATCCCAGCGAATCGGAATTCCGTCAGCTCTTCAAGATTATGTGTCCGCTGATGGGCTTCGAGTATCACTCGGAAGTGATCGACTACGTCGTGCAAGAGCACTATCAGAAGGTGGATCGCCCTTACCGCTGTTGCCAGCCGCGCGACTTGCTGCAACAGGTGCGCAATCTCTGCTTGTTCGAGAAAGAGCCGCTCGAGCTTTCGACCAGTCGCTTTGACGCGGCGGTCGAGAACTATTTTGCGGTGATGTAACGGCGTTACGGCTGCTGAAAGCCAAAATTCAGCGGCAGTTGCGGATCATCGCGCTCGGCGCCGGGATTCAGTTCTTTGAACAACAAGCTAGGCTGAATGCCGGTGTTGTTCTGATATTTGTTGCTGACGTATTCGACGATGTCGCCGCGGATCTCATGATAGAAGATCTGGCAGATCGGCACGCCGGCATAGATGCGGATCGGCTGGACGGCGAACATTTCGAGCGTCCAAAAGCCGTTGAAGCCGACGTCGCCAAAACCGGCGGTGACATGAACAAACAGCCCCAGTCGCCCGACCGACGAGCGGCCTTCGATCATCGGGACCAGATTGTGCGTTTCGGTCCGTTCGTTGGTTCGCCCCAGATAAAGCTGATTGGGGGAGAGGACGACCCCTTCTTCCGGAATGCGCAGGCGTCGGACGCGATGCGGCTTTTTCATGTCGAGCACGATCTCTTCGTAGACCATCAGCTCGTCATGCAGCGTCAGGTTGTAGCTGTTGGGATTGACCCGGCTGTCGTCATACGGATCAATCGAGATGTCTGTGCCTAGACGTGCTCGAATCTCATTCCCTGAAAGGATCATGGGTAGCTGTTCCGGCGGTTTTGGACGAAGAGAGCGAAATCGGGGCGCCGGCTGAAGCGACCGCCGTACCAAGGGTGATTATAAAGAGGTGACGAAAAATTGAAATGATCGAACCGCCGCTAAACGGTGACCCCCACCTGAGGGCAAAAGTTCGCAAAGTGACACTGGTCGCATTTCGGCTTTCTCGCGTCACAGATCGCGCGGCCGTGATGGATCATTCGATGGGAGAATTGGATCCACTCTTTTTGCGGCAACAACTGGATCAATTCAGCTTCGACTTTCACCGCGTCGGCCTGCGCCGTAAGCCCCATTCTGCGGCTCAAACGCCCTACATGCGTGTCGACGACCACTCCGGTCGGAATCCCGAAGGCCGTGCCGAGAACCACATTCGCCGTCTTCCGTCCGACGCCGGGCAGTGCGACCAGCGCGTCGAGATCTGCGGGAACCTGGCCGTCATATTCATCCATTAACTTCTGGGAAGCGGCTTTGATATTTTTCGCCTTGTTCCGAAAAAATCCGGTTGATTGCACCAACTTCTCAATTTTTGCAATCGGTAACGCAGCGATATCTTCCGCTGTTGGATATTTGGCGAACAACTCTTGGGTCACCATATTCACGCGGATATCAGTGCATTGTGCGGACAAGATGGTCGCAATTAGCAGCTGATATGGGGTTTCGTAGTTCAAGGCGCATTCGGCGATTGGGTAGTCGGTCGCCAACTGTTTGACGACGCGTTGCGCCTGCTTTTTACGGTTTGCGAGCGAGAGTTTTTTGGGCAACGTTCGTTCGTCTGCTGGAAAGAGTAGCGTTTTGACGCATTTTCAAGCGTCATCGCTAAAGCGTCAATCGGGGCGACGACTCGTCGCCAAACGCATTTTCACGATTGGGCAAGAACGCGCCAGATCCGTTTGGCGCATTGGACGGCGTTCTCCGGCGCTTTGCCGGACCCGTAAGCGATTTCGGCGTAGTGGGTCGCCAATTCCCGCGCCGGCGGACCAAGGTCATCCCATTGATTGGCCAGCAATCGCGCATATTCCTCGGCCGTTTGGTCGCTGTTGCGGGGGTAGCCCTGATCGGCGCCCCAGGCTTCGATCGCTTGAAACGTGTAGCGAACCAGTTGCTCCACCGTGCGCTGGCGAGCGCCGGGAGCAAACGGGTTAGAAAAAGAGGGAAACAGCGCACGTCGGGGCGCTGGCGCCGCTTCGACCGCCGCAAGCACCGGCTCTGGCCGGCCGAACAGACGCTTCCAGAGCTCTTGCAAGTCTTTCACAAATTTCGTCCAACTCTCGGCGATCCAATCACGATACTTCCAGGCGAAATAAATCGCGGCAATTGCGACCAATCCATAGATCAAGAGTTTGAACATCACGCCCAGCGAACCTAGAATGCCGCTCAAACTGATCGGCGGTGACGACGGAGGAGACGATTGCGGCGGCGGGGAAGATGGTTGCTGAGACGAATCTGACTTTTTCTCGGACGATTGGGAGTCGTCGTCGGGCGACTTTTGCTCGTTATTCGCCTTTTCTTCGGAGGAATTTTCGCCGCTCTTTTCGTCGTTGGGTTTGACCTGGTTGGATGGAGAGTCGTTGGGCGATTTGCCTGAATCCGACTTTTGCTGCGAATCGTTGGACTGCGATTTGTCAGACGAGTCGCTTTTCTTTTCGCCAGGCTGATTTTGCTGTTGCTTGTCGTCGCCGCTGTTCCCTTTTCCTTGATCCGACTTCTTGCCGGACGAAGCGGGCTTTTCGCCGTCGCCTGATTTCTTCTGGTCTGGGCTCTTGGCGCCTTTTTTGCCGTCGCCTGATTCGGATTGTTGTTCGCCAGCTTGTTGACGATCGTTTGACTCGGTTTGGCCTTTTTGATCGTCGTCCTGCGTCCCTTCTTTCCCGACGGAGTAGCTAGAGCTGGATCGATTCAGCAAGTCGCCGACGCCGGGGATGCGGGCGACCTCGTATTCGGCATGCGGTCGGGGAAGCAACGCGGTAAAGATCAGCACCACCGCAATCAACGCGGCCCCGGTGCCGAGCCAAACGCCGGCCATGGAGAGCGGCATCGGAAGTTCGCGCTGACGCAAGTAACGCCGCAAACTTAAAAAGCTGGTCGTCATCAACAGCCCCAGAGCGGCTGCAACGTAGGTGAAAAGATACAGAAACAAACGCCAACGCAGGCCAGAGTCGCCGCTCGGTTCGAAGGATTGACCCAGGCCAAACAACGGCAGCGCCGCCATCGAAAAGTAGATCACCCAAACGCCGGGCGCAAATTGCGTGGAGGTCGGATTGATCAGATCCCACAGCCAGTTGCTTGGCGGTTCCTGATCCTCTTCTGCAGCTGCCGTAGTCGGTTCGTTGGGCGTCTTGACGGTGGAGGATGCGGCGGGAGCATCCTGAGTATCAAAGTCAGCGCCGATCCACTGCATCAATCCCTTTTGCGACGTATCGCGTGATTCATCGACCAGCGTACAGTCGTAAGTCAACCGGTTGGAGCACCACCAAATTAAGATCAGCATCAAGACGCCGAGTGCGATGGAGCCCGGCACAAACTGCATGATGGCCAACAGCATGACCACCGCGAGCGCGCCCCCCAGCATCACGGCTCGTTCCATGCCTTCCTCGATCGATACCCGCGCGAGCAGAACCGAAGAGAAGACAAAACAACTCATCACAAACTGCATGCGGCCGATATAGTCGCCGCGGTAGCAGAGCTCGAGCAGAAAAAAGACCAGACTGCCGACCAACAGCATGATCAACGCCGGATTGATCGCGATCACCGCATAGTCGATTTCGGATTGCCGTTTGCTCATGATTTTTGCCGTCGTGTTAGAACCACGAGAACGCCTGTTCTTGGCAAATGGAACTGATATTTTCTAAATTATACAACTGGCGACAACGAATCCCCTCCGAGAGCAGCTTGCCGGCGGCTTGGGCAAATTCGTACTCGTCAAAGATGTTCACAATCGCGGTGACGGTAAATCCAGCGCGGCGCAGATTGCCAAGGGCCAGCGCCGTCTCGTCGGTCGTTTCGGTCAAAATAGCGATCACGGTCGCATCGCGCGGAATACGGCTGACCGACTCGGCGATCAGTTCCGGCAGGGTCAGACCGTCGGTGCGTTCGGCGCGGGCCAGCAACTTGCGGATCAGCGTCAGTTGTTCGCCGCCGCGTCGCGTTGAGACGACCTGCGGTTTTAGGTGGTCATTGCCTTGCTCGGCGACCGCGGCGCTGCGGGCGTCGGCGCGACTTTTGACTTCTTTCGCTTGGTTCGTTTCGCGTTTCAACCGCTCGGCGGCGTCTCGAGCGTTGGTGACCAGGCCGATTTGCTGTCCCGTCTCTTGAACGGCGCCGGCGATCGCAACCGCCAACGTGATCGCCATTTCAGAGCGAATCGGCTCATGCTTAGCGTCGAAGCTCTCCTGATGAAAATCGAACAAGATCGTTGCGCCGGCGATGCTTGAAGGTTCGTAGACTTTGCTGTGCAAGACGCCGGTCCGTGCAGTCGCAGCCCAGTTGACGCGGTTGATCGGATCGCCGGCTTGGTAGGCGCGAACGCCGGCGATGCGGGTCGGGTCTTCAAAGAGTCGATGCGACATTTTGATTTCGCCCATCGGTCGTCGTGACGCGATATCAAACCCGTCGAGCGGAATGACCTTCGGCAAGACCAGCAGATAATCGGGCGGCGCCAAGACGCGAAATAGGCGATAGAGCCCGAACAAATCGCCGGTCTCCAGCATCGCGGGACCAATCGGAAAATAGCCGCGGCGATTGCAGCGCAGTTGATAGTAGAACGACTTTGATTTGCGCGGCGCAAGCGACGCGAGCGTGATTCGATCGCCGTTGGTTTCCAGGGCAGGGGGGCGATGCATCGTCGCGCGGCGCGGCAAAACGTCTTCGATCAACAGCCACGGAATCGGCAATGTGCCCGAATTGGTGACCGTCACTTGGACCGCGATCGATTCGCCTTCGTCGACTTCCAGTCGGTTGATCGTGCGTCTGACCGACAAATGTTGAGCCCAGTAGCGCGTCAACATGCGACTGGCGACCATGATCGCCAGCAGCGCGTACATCGAATAGACGAGCAAACTCAACCCAAACAGGGAGGAGATGACGAGAATCGTGATGGCGCCGACAAACCAGCGCACTAAACTCGGGCCTCCACATCCAAGACCGGGGCCGGCACGGCGCTGACAATTTCTTCCAATACGTCGGCGGCAGAGACTTTTCGCAACCGGCTTTCGGGACGCAAGATCATGCGATGCGTCATCACCGGCGCCAGAATTCGTTTCACATCGTCTGGCGAAACAAATTTGCGCCCCAAGATCGCCGCCAGCGCTTGCGAGGCGCGGAACAACGCTATCGAAGCACGCGGGCTGCCGCCAAGCGCCAGATGCTCATGCTTGCGCGATTGATGGACGATTTCCAAAATGTAGCGACGAACTTTCTCGTCAATATGAATCGTGCGAACCGCTTTTTGACAAGCGACCAACTCTTCGGCCGAAACGACCGGGCCAATTGCGTCTAACGGATTGCCGCTCTCCAGCGCTCCCAACATTTTCAGTTCGTCATCCATGTTGGGATAACCAAGGCTGAACTTCATCAGAAAACGATCGAGCTGCGCCTCGGGCAGTGGAAACGTCCCTTCATGATCGATCGGATTTTGCGTCGCGATCACCAGAAAAGGAGGCGCGAGCGTATGGGTGGTTCCGTCGACCGTGACGCGCGACTCGGCCATCGCTTCCAGCAAAGCGGCCTGAGTGCGCGGAGTCGTCCGATTGATTTCGTCGGCCAGCACGATGTTGGCGAAGATCGGACCAGGGCGAAACTGAAACTCGTTCGTCTTCTGATTGAAGATCGAAGCGCCGGTTACATCGGTCGGCAGCAAGTCAGGCGTGCATTGAACCCGCTTTAAACTGCAACCGACGCTTTTGGCCAAGGTTCGGGCAAGCATCGTTTTGGCGACGCCAGGCACGTCTTCCATCAGAACATGCCCTTCGGCGAACCAGGCGACCAGCGAGAAGACGATCTGTTGTCGCTTTCCCATGATGACTCGTTCCGAATTGGCGATGATTTTTTTAGCGAGCGTCGCGACGTCCATAGGCACATTCAAAGAGAAGGTTCGCAGGCAAATCAAAAAGGTGCAGAGAAGCTTCTATTATGCCCCGAAAAACAAATCGTCGCTTGCATAACGCGTGAAATCTCGACGCTAATTCTCGGATGACCCCAACAGAGAATTCTTGGGAGGAATTGGCAACTCGAAATTGATTATTCTTGACGGCTCGTCGATGAAAGGATTAGAATTTCTCTACCGCTGGAGAGGGAGGAGAGGCAATCCATTCCTTTTCATCAAATATTGCAGGGGCAAGCCTCCAATGTCAGGCCGTATCAAGTTAGCATTTTGTCTGGCGACATTGATTCTGTTGAGTGTTTCTAGCCGGGCTCACGCACGTATTTGGGTAGATTCTGAAGGACGATCCGTCGACGCCGAGTTCGTCAGTTATGACGCGTCGGGCGAGGTCACTTTGCGCCGCAATGACAACGGCAAAACGATCAAGGTCGCGTTCTCAAAATTTAGCGACGATGACCAACGCCGTATCAAGGACTTGCGCGACAAAACCACAAAAACGGAGGGCAATCCCTTCACCGCAAAACCAATCACTCCCGACACTTTCCAGTCGAACCCTTTTGCCTCCGCCGCTTCGCCCTCCGATGGCGAAGGGATGCAGGACAAGCAGAAAGAGTTGCTGCCGGGAGAGAAGGATGCTTCAGAAGCGGAAGCACGTCGCGAACTAGCACGCACTCGCTATTGGACCGATAACCAAGGAAATCGGATCAAGGCGAAGTTTGTGCGGATCTTTGAGGGGAACGTGATTCTGCTGCAAGGAAACAAAGCGCAAAGCGTCGACTTCTACAAACTAAGCGACATGGATCAGAGGTTTCTCCACGATCAGATGGAAATCCTCGGCGAAGGAGATCTGCTTCCCCCGATCTTGATCCGTATCCAGAACAACAATATCGATAACAACGGTGCGATCGCTAACTCTCTATTTCCCAGCGACAATACGCCCAGTGAATCGAATACCGGTCCCGGCGATCGGGGACGACCAAGCGGACTGGGCATGGGGCCCAGTGGGATGAGCTCTTTCCCTCCACCGTCGAGCACGGAGCCCAAAAACAATTTCGAGGCGGAACGAGACCGTTTGGCTCGCGAATTTGAAGAGAAGTTTGCGAAGTCGAGTATTCCCGCCGCTCAGCCTGCGGCGCGAGAACCAGAAAAACTTGCCTCCAATACGCCGGCTTATGATCCTTGGGCGAATCAATCGCCGTCGCATGGATCGTCCAAGAGCTCGCCTGCTCCGCCGAAAGTGACTCCCCCGGCGCCGAAAGTGCGACCGCCGTCGAAACCAAGCCGCTGGCCCACCAGTCCGTCAGGCAGAAAACCGTCGATGAGCGGCAGTCCGCTGGGTGGTGATATGGTGTGGGAATGCCAAACTTGCCACACGCAGTTTGATACCGTCGAAAAGCCCAGCGCTTGTTACTTTTGCTGGTCGCTTCGCATCGGCGCCTTTGTTTTGATTTCAGTGGTTGGAGCCGCGATCCGGGGAGCGATGAGCTAGTTCCAGTTCCCACCGCCGACCGCGCGTCAGGCAACAACGATGACGCGCGGGCATTCCTGGCCCTCAAATAATGCTGAAAACTCCTGCTCTTTCCTTGGGAGCGTGGTTGCTCTTGCTTTCCGCCTATTGCTGGGCGGAAGATCCTTTTCAAAGCAACGTTCGCCCGACCGACCCGCTGACGCCTGCCGCCGAGCAAGCCTCGTTTACGCTCCCCAGCGGATTTCGCATGGATCTGTTCGCCGCCGAGCCCCAGATCGCTAAGCCGCTGAATATGGCGTTTGACGCTCGGGGGCGACTCTGGGTGACCGAAACGCTGGAATACCCCTATCCCGTCCCGGTTGGCCAGCCGGGACGCGATGCGATCAAGATCTTGGAAGATACCGACGGAGATGGTCGCGCTGACAAGACGATTGTTTTTGCGGATGGTCTGAACATCCCGATCGGGCTCTATCCCTTTGCCGGCGGTTGCGTTGTCTATAGCATCCCCAATATTTATCTGTTACGCGATGTTGATGGTGATGACGTCGCTGATGAGCGAACCGTGTTGTATGGCCCTATGGGTTATGATCGCGACACTCATGGCATGAACAATTCGTTTCGCCGTGGATTTGATGGCTGGCTCTATGCGTGTCATGGTTTTAGCAACGTGACTAGCGTGGCCGGCGCTGATGGTCATCGGGTAGAGATGACTTCCGGCAATACCTACCGAATGCGGCTCGATGGTCAGCGGGTCGAGCATTTTACCCATGGTCAGGTCAATCCGTTTGGCATGGCGCTGGATCCATGGGGGAATCTGTTCACGGCCGATTGCCACAGCAAGCCGATCTATCAACTGTTGCGCGGGGGATTTTATCCCAGCTTCGGTCGACCCGACGATGGTCTGGGGTTTGTGCCGCCGATGATGGAGCACTTGCACGGCTCTACCGCGATCGCCGGCGTGGTTCGCTATGACGACAATCGATTTCCGGCCGAGTATCGCGGCAATTTTTTCTCCGGCAATGTAATGACCAGCCGGATCAATCGGAATCGGTTGGAGTATCACGGCTCAACCATTCAGGCGATCGCGTGCGATGACTTTGTGCAATCGACCGATCCTTGGTTTCGGCCAGTCGATGTGCAGCTAGGACCGGATGGCGCTTTGTATGTCGCCGACTTTTACAACAAAATCATCGGTCATTACGAAGTCCCGCTCGAACATCCTGGTCGCGATCGACATCGTGGTCGCATTTGGCGAATCACGTACGAAGGAGAGGGCGCCGACCGCGCTCACCAAAAGACGCCCAATTTAGCCGCTGCCGATGTTTCGGCGCTGATCGACAGCTTGGCCGATCCCAATCTAACGACGCGTCTGTTGGCGACGCATCAATTGGTGGATCGAATTGGCGCCGAGGCCCAAGACCCGCTGCGTGACGCGATCCAGTCCGACGATTCCGTCACTCGCGCCCATGCTGCGTGGTGTTTGGCGAGACTGGGGCTGCTGGAACTTGCCGAACTGCAGAGACTCGCCGAGGATCAGGATCCACTCGTGCGCGTCCATGCGATGCGCATTCTCGGCGAAGTTGGTCTCGCCGTTTGGACTGACGCGCATCGCCAATTGGCGATCGCCAGTTTGCAAGATCAAGATGCGTTCGTCGCTCGTGCGGCGGCCGATGCGCTGGGACGACACCCTCATCTCGAAAATGTCAGGCCACTGCTAAGCCTGTGGAAGGGGATACGAAAGGATGACAGTCATCTAGCGATGACGGCGCGGATTGCACTGCGAGAGCACTTTCGCGATGCAGAGGTCATGGCGTCGCTGTCCAGCGTTGAATGGGTGAAAATTGAAATATTGCTCCTCTCTGAAATCGCGATCGCGTCACGCTCTCCACAAGGCGCCGACTTCTTATTGACGCACTGGCCGACCATTCGACTGCAGCGCGATTTTTCCAGCCAGGCGCTGGAAAACGCGAGCCAATATGCGTCGCCGGCGGCGATCACTACTTTGATCGATGTCGTGACTGCCGATTTGCCGCCAGATCTGGCGACCCAGTTGCGGGTCTTGTTGCCGATCACGCAAGGCGCAGCCGCCCGCGGCGAGATCCCTGCCCGATTGGTCCAAACCGTGAATCAATTGCTCGAGCGACTGGAAGAAGAGATCGACGAAAATTCGTCGGCTTGGAGCTTTGCGTCGCCGCCTGATCAAGAAGCGACGGCGCCTCCTTGGAATTTCGAGACGCGCATAGACGAAGCAGGCAAACCGCATCGGATGCTTTCGAGTCTCCCCGGCGGCGAGCAGAAAAGTGGGCGTTTACGCGGGCCGCAGTTTGAATTGCCAGAGACGTTCTCGTTTCGCGTCGCCGGTCACAATCGTTTTCCTCGCGAACCAGCGCAGGGAGAAAATTTTGTCCAACTTCGCCTGGCGACCGGCGAAGTCGTCGCGAAAGTAGACGCGCCGCGAACCGACATCGCGACCCGCGTCGCGTGGGATTTGAAACCGTACGCCGGTCAGCTGGGATATTTGGAAGTGGTCGATCAAGATCGTGGCGGTTCGTATGCCTGGATCGCGCTGGGCGATCTTGATTCGCAGGAGATGCAACTGCCGGAGACTTCGCCTGCGGAACGATTTGTAGTGCTGACCGCCTTTGCGGAACTCGCCGCTTCACTGCGAGACAAGGCCGATCAAGCAGTGATTCGACGCTTGATCCTGAAGACGGAAGAACCGCAATTGCAACGTCCGTTGGCGATTCAATTGACTAGCCGCGGCGCGGCGGTGATCTATCGCCCTTTGGCCGCACGTGTAGGCGCCGGCATTTGGCCTGCTGCGATCGACGTTCGGCTGGTCGACACTATCTGCAATCCGGAAGCAGCTGACGCCCTGGAGGTCTATCGTCAGGCGGCGACCTATTTTGATTTTTCCAGCAGCCGGAAGCTGGCGGACGAGTTGGGATCGACTGTGATCGGCGCCAAATTGCTGCTGCAACTGGTCGATGAAGGCAAGCTGCCGGCGGCGCTGTTGGCCGACGTGTCGCTGCGTGAAAAATTACGACTGCATGCCGACGACACGTTGCAGATGCTGGTCGAAAAAGTGGATGTCAGTTCACTGGCCGCCGATACCGCGCGTCAAGAACTGCTGACCCAGCGAATCGCCGGCCTGCAGCAGTCGACCGGCGATCTCGCGAAGGGGGCGGCGATGTTTAAAAAGCATTGCGCCGCATGTCATCAAATTTCGGGAGAGGGGGCGCTCGTGGGGCCGCAACTTGACGGAATTGGCAATCGCGGAGTAGAACGCGTGCTGGAAGATGTTCTGTTGCCCAACCAAAATGTGGATCAGGCGTTTCGCACGTCGATCTTGCGACTGGTCAGCGGCGAAGTCCTCACCGGACTGGTCCGCAGCGAGAACGCCGAGAAGTTGGCGGTGGTCGATTCGCTTGGTAAAGAGCGAATCATCGCCGTTGACGAGATCGAGGAGAGACGCTCCAGTCGCTTATCGCTGATGCCGGACAACGTCGCCGATGCGCTGCAAGAGAGCGAATTTTACGATCTGGCGACTTACTTGTCCGCGCAACGAGCCAACGTTTCGGTTGAGAACGGGACGCCGTCGTCCCCCTGATCTCTAGAAAGCCAATCCCGTGAACGATTCGGTCGAGTACGATCCACGCTATCTCGAAGGGATTCGCCTGTTCAACGATTGCGAATATTTCGAGGCGCACGATGTCTGGGAAGAATTGTGGGCCGATTCGTCCGGTGAAGTTCGCGAGTTCTATCAAGGGTTGATTCAGACCGCGGTTTGCTTGCACCATTTTGTCAACGAGAATACGCGCGGCGCGGTCAAGCTATTCCATTCCAGCCGCAACTATCTGGGTAAATACCGTCCCGAATATTTGGGGCTCGATTTGGAACTGCTGTTTACAGAGATGGAGAACTGTTGCCGCGAGATCGTCGCGAGCACCGAGACCTACCCTGTTGGGGTGATCGACGTCGAGAAGATTCCTGATTTACGCCATTCCGCCGCAATCGACGAGCCCAACTCCGAAAATCCCGACTAAACTAGGGTTTGTTCGTCACTTCGTTGTTTTTTTGGCTCTGGGTTATGGCTTCGTTGACTTCGTATCCAATTCGACTCTTTCCTTTGCCCAATCTGGTCCTTTTTCCAGGCGTGTTGCAGCCGCTCTTTATCTTTGAGCCGCGATATCGAGAATTGCTGGAGCAAGCGAAGGAAGATGACGGCCAGATTGCGATGGCCCTGTTGCGACGCGGCTGGCAACCACAATACGATCAGAGTCCCGCGTTGCATGAGGTCGTATGCGTCGGCGAGATTGTCGCCTGTGAAACGCACGACGACGGAACGTCGAACATTCTGATGCGCGGCATGCAGCGTGCGCGGATTTTGTATGAGATTCCGTCCGTGTCGTCTTATCGCACAGCGCAGGTTCAAGATTTGCTCGGCTCCGCCGCTGGTGGAACCAACGAGTCAAGCGAAGTCGCAACTCGACTGAAGAGGGCGCTCGCTAAGACGGAATTTTCGCAAATGTTCGAGCAACCTTCGCTCGGAACTTCTCCTTCTCTCGAAGTCATGACCGACGCCACCGCCTATGCTTTGCCGTGGCCGCTGCGTCTGAAACAACAATTGCTGGCCGAAACCAACCCGATTCGTCGAGGCGAGCAACTGATCCGTTGGCTATCGGACACGGACATCGATCCGCATTCGATAGGGCGTCCACCGTTTCCCTTGCCAGCAAGCGCCAATTGACGCTGCCGTAGCGGCCGCTTACGATGCGAACGCTCGATTGACGCCAGGGGTTCGACGTGGACGTACTCATTCAATTTCTCTTGCGGCTTGCATTTGGTTTGGGAGTCGCCATGTTGGTGACCTCCAGTCGACAAGTTGACGCCGGATTCTATCGGGTTCACCTCTGGATTGGACTTGGATTGACCGCCGGAGCCGCCGCAGCAGGAACCACGATCGGCCCGATCGAAGCGGTCTCGAGCTTCTACTTCTACGGCGCTGCGATATCGGCGGCCGTGGCCAGCTATGTCGCGGCGGTTTTGTGGCTTTACGAATATGCGTTGGCCGGCAAGATCGGAATCGCGATTTTCACCATACTCTGCGGGGTCGCCGGAAGCATGGCGGTGACCGGCGCAGACCAAGTGGCCGGCGCGGTTGATTTTGTGACCGGCGGCTTGCTGCTGGGAAGCGTCACGTTGGCGATGCTGCTGGGGCATTGGTACCTGAACAATCCCGGCATGAAACTGGCTCCGCTCAATCGGCTGGTCTTATTGGCGGTGGTCGCCGCGCTGTTGCGGTGTCTGTTGTGCGCGTGGGGAGACGTGCGGCAGTGGCCGCAACTGGACGCTTTGGGGGGAACTTTTCTCGCTCTGCGCTGGCTGTGGGGGTTTGTCGCCGTTTGGGTTTTGGCGGCCATGACGTGGCAAACGCTGAAAATCCCGAATACGCAAAGCGCAACCGGCATACTTTACGTAGCCGTGATCTGCGTCTTCTTGGGGGAACTCTCGTCGCAGCTACTATCACGGGGCTTGCCCTATCCCTTATGATATAGAGAGTTTACGTCGAAATCGCCCCAGCTGAAGGGGATCTGGCTGCGATGAAGATTGATTACATCTGTCCAAAGTGCGAAGCCCCTGGGCGCGTCGCCGTTGAAGAAAACTGCGAACAGTTGACCTGTCCGCATTGCCAGGCGGAAACGCGCGTACCGAACGATGCGATCCAAGACGAGCGCTTATCGCGCTGCATGGTCTGCCCTAGCCGCGAGTTATACGTGCGGAAAGACTTTCCGCAATGGCTCGGCGTTTTGATTGTCGCCGTCGGCATCGGACTGAGCTGCGTGACTTGGTATTACCATCAAGTGATCCTGACATTTGTCATTTTGTTTGGTTCGGCCCTGTTGGACATGCTGTTGTTATTGGTCGTCGGCAATCAGTTAAAATGTTATCGCTGCGGCGCTGAATATCGGAACGTTCCGGGCATCGACTCTCATCATCCGTTCGATTTAGAAACGCACGAACGTCACCGTCAACAAGCGGCTCGCCTGGGAAAACAACCTCCCAGCGCCTAAGCGGTATTTTGGAGATTCATGGATCCGGAACGGGAACGAATCCGAGCTGATCTGCGCGGCGTGATCGACTGCGAAGTCCTCTGCGACGACCTGTCGTTGCAGATGTACGCGACCGACGCCAGCATTTTTGAGATCAAGCCGCTGGCGGTGGTCCGACCGCGCCGCGCGCAAGAGGTTGTCGCGTGCGTTCGTTACGCCAACGAAAATCAGATCCCAGTCCATGCTCGCGGCGCCGGCAGCGGTCTGGCCGGCGAATCGCTAGGAAGCGGCATCGTCATTGATTTCGCACATGCGCTGCGGCGCGTGGTCGAATATGGAGATCAGACGGTTCGGGTGCAACCGGGCGTGATCCTGGCGCAACTCAATCGCCAACTCGCCGAGTCTGGAAAGATCTTTGGCCCGGATCCCGCAAATCGTGCGATCGCGACGATGGGCGGCGTGATCTCGGTCGACGCGAGCGGCAGTCACTGGTTGCTGCATGGTTCGGCTCGCGATCATGTCGAAAGCCTGCAGGTCATTCTCGCCAATGGAGATCTGGTTGAGTTTGGCGAAGAACCGATCGAGACCGCGCTGCAAGGCGATTCTGAACGTGCCCGCATTTGCGCCGGCCTGGTCGATATCTTGCAGCGCAATAAGGCGCTGATCGAAAAACATGCTCCGGCGACCGCCGTCAATCGAGCCGGGTACCAACTGGGCGGAGTGCTGGAAAATGGAATCCTCGACGTCTCCAAGTTGCTGGTCGGATCGGAAGGAACGCTCGGCCTGATCACCGAGGCGAAGCTCCGCATCTCTCCCAAGATCAAGCATCGCGGCCTGGTGCTGCTGTTTTTTGAGAAGCTTGATCTGGCGGCGAAAGCGGCGATCGAGATTCCGGCGCTTGGCGCATCGGCTTGCGATCTGTTGGATCGCCGTGTGTTAGCGATTGCCCGCGAGACCGATCGACGCTACTTCAATTTGATCCCAACCGAAGCGGAAGCGATGCTGCTGGTCGAGATACCCGGCGAGAGCACGACCGAAGTGCAGGATCGCTTGAACCAGACGGTCGATCGAATTCGCCGCCGTCGTCGTTGGGCGTTTCATGCGATTGTGACCACTTCGCCAGAAGAAGTTGGCGTTTACTGGGAGTTGGCGCGACGCATCGCGCCGATTCTTTATCGGCTGAAGGGAACGACCCGGCCGCTTCCCTATTTGGAAGATCTCGCGATTCCGCCGAATCGGCTGCCGGAATTTTTAACGACCACCCAAAACGTGCTGAAGAAACATCACGTGACCGCGTCGCTGTTCGCGCATGCTGGCCAAGGGCAGTTGCACATTCGCCCGCTGCTAAATCTGGCCGATCCGGAAGATGTCGCGCGGTTAGAGCGGGTTGCGTCGGACTTGTACGAAGAAGCGCTGGCGATTCACGGTACGATCAGTGGACAAAACGGCGATGGACTAAGCCGCACTCCTTATCTCGAACGCCAGTTCGGTCCGCTTTACGCCGTGTTCCAAGAGATCAAGCGGTTGTTTGACCCGGTTGGAATCTTGAATCCCGGCAAGAAGATCGTCACGACGACGCGGCCGTTAGAAACCTTAATTCGCCCACTTTCGGCAGTCGCCCAAAGCGAAGCCGGCGATGCGCAGCCGGTCAGACGCGGGATTCGAGATGAAGAGCTGACCTTGGCTTGGACGACCGAGGAAATGGGCGCCGCCGTACGTGCGTGTAACGGCTGCGCACGCTGCCGCACCAGCGGCGCGGATGCGCGGATGTGCCCGATCTTTCGGTTTGAGCCGAAAGAAGAAGCGTCTCCACGCGCCAAAGCAAATCTGCTGCGCGGCGTGATGACGGGCCATATCGCGCCCGAAGAGATGGCGACCGAGCCGTTTCGGCGAATCGTCGACTTATGCGTTAACTGTCATCAATGCCGGATCGAATGTCCGGCGACGGTTGATATTCCGAAGATCGTTACTGAAGTTAAAGCGCAGTACTACGAAACGAACGGGCTGTCGTTCAGCGACTCGGTCTTGGCGCGGATTGATCGTTGGGCGGCGTGGGGGCACTTTTTCCGACCGCTCGCCAATTGGGCGATCCGCAATCGGGGCGCACGCTGGTTGATGGAAAAGTTTTTCGGCATCGCTCAAGGTCGCAAGTTGCCGCTGTTCGCCCGCCGATCTTTTTTGCGACTGGCGCAGCGCCGGCGCTTGAGCCGTCCGACGCGGCGGAGCGGGCGCAAGGTTTTGTTCTTTGTCGATATGTACGCCAACTTGTTCGATCCGCAATTGGCCGAAGCGTTGGTCTCAATCCTCGAACACAACGGCGTCGCCGTCTATGTTCACTTGGGGCAAACCGTCTCCGGCATGCCGGCGATCGCGTTGGGAGCGACGCCGCCGGCGAAGAAGTTAGCCCAGCAAAATCTTCGCTTGCTCGCTGAAGCGGTTCGACAAGGCTACGAAATCGTCGCGACCGAACCTTCGGCGGTGATGTGTCTCAAGCATGAATATCGCCAACTGTTAGGAAGCGAAGAGGCCGATCTGGTCGCCTCCGGTACGACCGAGGCTTGCCACTACATTTGGGGGCTGCATCAAAGCGGCGAGCTGAATCTTGATTTCCGTCCGCTCCATGTGTCGGTTGGCTATCATACTCCTTGCCACATTCGCGCGCTATACGAAGAATCGGCTGGCGCACGCTTGCTAAAGCTGGTGCCTGGCTTGCAGTTACGCTTAATTGAAAAAGGGTGTTCCGGCATGGCGGGAGCGTTTGGCCTGTCGAAAAAGAACTTTCGCAGCAGCTTGCGAGCCGGCTGGGATATGATTTCTTCATTGCGTGATCCGCAAATCCAAATCGGATCGTCGGAATGCAGCGCGTGTAAGATGCAAATGGAGCAGGGGACCGCTAAGTCGACGGTTCATCCCCTTAAACTGTTGGCCGCCTCGTATGGACTAGGGCCAGGGCTCGACCAGTTGGTGGCCCGGGCGCCGCATGAATTGACGATTTCGTGAGAGTTTGCGTCAAATTGTTCGCCGCGGTGCGTGACATTGCCGGGGACGAAAAAATCGAATTGGAAGTTTCCGGCGACGCCGATATCGCCGAAGTTCGCGCTGCGATGATCGCCAAGTGGCCGTCGTTGGAGCCGTATGCCCGGTTTTTGAATTTTGCGGTGAATCAGACGTACGCAACGGCCATAACTCGCGTCGCGGCTGATGATGAGATTGCTTGCATTCCGCCGGTGAGCGGCGGCTAATACAAGTAACTTCCACCTTTTGAAGCGGCGCTTTTGGGGGGAAGAGGAAGAATCAAATACCGGCCAGGGCAACCGTTGAGGAACGGAAAAGCACGACCGGAAGCAAGCCGAAAATCGTCACACTAGCCCGCCAGCGCCAGCGAGGGAATGGGGTTGGCGATGCTAACAGAGACTGAAGTGGCGAGCCGCTTTTCCTCGCTGGCGCTGGCGGGCTAGTGTCCAAACGGTTCTCAAAAATACGACCTCGAAATTTCCGCCGATCAAAATAAGAAATAGACCCGTGGCGAGCCTCACTCACGAAACCATTGATTTGCAGTCGCTCTACGATATGGTCGCAACGCCGACGGCCGGCGCGATCGTGACGTTTAGCGGAGTCACCCGCGAACTGACCCAAGGTCGGCAAACCGAATCGCTCGACTACGAGGCGTATGCCGAAATGGCGCTGGCCAAGCTAGAAGAGCTGGAGCAAGTTGCGAAAGAGCGCTGGCCGGTTGAAAAATGTGCAGTCGTACATCGATTGGGGCATTTGGAAATCAGTGAAGCGAGCGTGGTGGTTGCGGTCTCCTCGGCGCATCGCGAAGCCGCTTTCTTAGCGGCCAAATGGTTGATCGACACGCTCAAAGCGGAAGTGCCGATCTGGAAGCGAGAAAATTGGCGGGATGGATCAACCGAGTGGGTCCATCCCGGTTTGCCGTCAGGAGACGCGTCATGACGCCGCAGCCGCCGCTTGTCGATCGGTTTGACCGCATTCACACCAGCTTGCGGATCAGCGTGACCGATCGCTGCAACATCCGTTGCTTTTACTGCATGCCGCTTGAGAATGTGCAGTTCAAGCCGCGTGCCGAACTGTTGACCTTTGAAGAGATCGAACGTGTCGCTCGAATTGCCGTCTCGCTGGGCGTGCAAAAGTTTCGCCTGACCGGCGGTGAGCCGCTCGTACGCGCTCAATTGCACGAGCTGGTCCAACGTCTCGCGGCGATCCCTGGAGTCGAGGATCTGGCGCTGACCACCAACGGCGTGCTGTTGGCCGATCAGGCCGCTGCGCTGCATGACGCCGGGTTGCGGCGACTCAATGTCAGCTTAGACGGCTTGTCGGAAGAGATGTTCCGGCGAATTACGCGGCGTCAGGGAGTCGATCGCGTCTTGCAAGGGATTGCCGCCGCTCAGGCGGTTGGTTTTGTAGGAATTCGCCTGAACGCGGTCTCGATCCGGGGGCTGACCGAAAGCGAGATCGTTCCGCTGGCTCGCTTTTCTCGCGAACATAACTTAGAACTGCGGTTTATTGAGTTTATGCCGCTGGACGCCGACAAGAACTGGGGCGCAGCACAAGTGCTGAGCGGCGCCGAGGTGCGCGAGATCATTTCTCGCGACGTGGCCGAGCTTTCGCCGGTTCGCCGCGCCGATCTGAGTCAGCCGGCGGTTGACTACGAGTATGCGGACTCGCCGGTCCGCGTGGGGTTTATTAACTCGGTGACCGAGCCGTTTTGCGGCGACTGCAATCGTTTGCGGATCACGGCCGAAGGCCAACTGCGAAACTGCCTGTTTTCGACCGAAGAATGGGACGTTCGATCGCTACTTCGGGGCGGCGCGACCAACGAAGTTGTCGCGAAATTATTTCAGGATTGCACTAGCGCCAAGCGACGAGGGCATGGAAGCGATGATCAAGGATTCGCGGATACGCAAAGGGCGATGTATCAAATCGGAGGGTGAGGGAGCATGAACGTAGAGGGGCAAACGCGAATTTATCTGGACAATGCCGCTACGAGTTGGCCCAAAGCGCCAGGCGTAGTTGACGCGATGCTACGGCATTTAGAACATATCGGCGCGCCGGCGGGACGTAGCGGATATCATGAAGCGGCGGTTGTCGAACGCGCCGTGTCGGAAACGCGCCGGCAACTCGCTTATCTGTTGGGCGTACGCGAAGCGGAACGCGTGGTATTTACCTTCAACGGCACCGACTCGCTAAATACCGTGATGCATGGTTTCTTGCGACCGGGCGATCATGTAGTCACGTCGACGATCGAACATAACTCGGTGCTTCGCCCGTTGGCTTATCTCGCATCGCGACGGGGAATTGAAGTCCGTCATGCGGCGCCTGACGCGCAAGGAATTGTTTCGCCGCAAGCGATCGAGGAAGCGCTGAACGAGAAGTCGCGATTGATCGTGATCAGTCATGCATCGAATGTGACCGGAGCGCTGCAACCGATCGAAGCGATCACCGAGATGGCCCATCGCCGCGGTGTGCGCGTGCTGGTCGATGGCGCACAAGCTGCCGGACATACGCCGATTCGTCTCGAAGAGTCAGGCGTCGACTTCTACGCTTGCTCTGGACACAAAGGATTGTTGGGCCCCTTGGGGGTCGGCGTCCTCTACTTGGCGCCTGGCGCCGAGATCGAGACCGAGAGTTTTCGCCAAGGGGGAACCGGCACGCTTAGCCAGCATCCGCAGCAGCCAGATACGTTGCCCGACAAATACGAAAGCGGGAACCCCAACGTCACCGCGATTTTGGGCTTGCAAGCGGCGGTCGAATACCTGCGAGATCGGACGGTTACGGCGGTCGAGCGTCAAATGCGAGAGCGTACAGCGCAGTTGCTGGAAGGCTTGGCCGGAATCCCAAGCATTGACGTCTTTGGCCCGCTTTCGGCGGCGGACCGCATCGGCGTCGTCAGCTTGAACGTGCCGGGGTTTGATCCCCATGAGTTAGCGAGTTACTTGGACTCGGCTCACCATATTCAGGTCCGCGCTGGGCTCCATTGTTCCCCGCTGATGCACCAGCAATTGGGGACCACCGACCGCGGCGGCGCCGTTCGGTTTAGCGTAGGCGCCTTTACGACGGCGGCCGAGATTGAGAAAGTGCTATCTGCTCTCAGTTCACTCGTCCACTAACAACCGGCGCTGACTAGACCCGGAAGACGAGTTTGTACCTTCGCTTCCAAAGTGAAGCGCCCTGACCGATTCAAAGAGGAAGCCATGTCGAAGTCACCTTGGTATCGCGACGGATTGCGTTTCGAATGCTCGCAGTGCGGTGATTGCTGCACTGGCGCGCCTGGCTATGTGTGGGTGAACGACGAAGAAATTGCTCAACTTGCCGTTTTGGTGGAGCTTTCGGTCGATCAATTTGAAGAGACGTACGTACGGAAAGTGGGCCTACGAAAAAGCTTGCGAGAGTATGGCGATGGTGCTTGCGTCTTCTTCGATACCAATTCACGCGGGTGCACCGTCTATTCGGCTCGCCCCCGACAATGCCGAACCTGGCCGTTTTGGGATTCCAATATTCGCACCGAGGCGGATTGGAAGGAAACCTGCGAGATGTGCCCGGGGAGCGGTAAGGGCCCCCTCTATCAATTGGAAGAAATCGAAGAGCGTAAGAGCCAGATTCGGATCTAACATCGCCAGGCTCAGCACTTCGCCGCTCGAAAAATAACGAGTTACGTCCCGTTCGAACGTCATGTTCCAGAGATGACGCAGCTTGCGTGTTGGTGCAATTGGCCGAATCGAGCGGAAGAGTTCAAGATTGACGATTGTGCCGCCGATAACGTCTAGTGGGCGCTGCCAGCAGTTTCTGCGATTGAAGTACGTAGCGACTGTGCCGGCGGTGTTACTTGTTTTGCAGTAAGGACTTACGGCGATACAGGTCAGCCCCGAGCCATCGCTTGGCTCGTAAGCTCTTTGACAATCGAAACTTACTAAGATTTCACCACGTCGTGTTCGTGACGGATTATTCGCGTCATGACGTGACGACGAGGGCGAGAGAATTCGCCTAAGTCGTGATTGATCTTGACTCTAGTGCTTATGACACCTACACTTGGAGCGACGTTGGGGTCGTTTGGTTGACCCAAAAAACTCGATCAGGAGCCGCGTCGTGACCAAGAAAGAGATAGTGAAGACGATTTCAGAAGAAATCGGACTCACCCAGCTGAAAACCAAGGAAATCGTTCAAAAGACGTTCAATGCGATCGTCGATACTTTGGTTGAAGACGGTCGAATCGAGCTGCGGAATTTTGGCGTCTTTGAAGTCAAGAAACGAGCGGCCCGCAAGGCGCGTAATCCACGCACCGGTGAGAAGGTTTATGTTCCGTCGAAATTCGTCGTAACCTTCAAGCCTGGTAAGGAGATGGAAGAACGCGTTCGCCAAATGGAAGAAGCGGAACGCCGCCGTGAAGAGGCCGAAGCAATGGCCTCGGGTTCGTCGGAAATGATGGGTGGTCCCTCGAATCCACCCAGCCAGACGCCAGAACCCCCTACCAATACATTCGCCCCCCCGCCTGGCGATTTCGATCATTGAGCCAGCCGCGTATCTTTAGATCCGGCTGAGACTCTCATTATCCAGCTAAGCGTCGTTGACGCGATCTAAGATCTATCTGTATAAGCGTTTGCCGAGCATGGAGTCTCGGGCTGCGCAAAATGGAATCACGCTTGTCGGTATCGTGCGACTTATTGGAGTCGTACGTAGCCGCCGCTTCATGGAGGAATGCAATGCGCAAGTTGATGATTGGCGCCCTCTTAGGGCTTAGCTTAATGGCGAATGTCGGTTGCTTCGTCCCGATTTACTCGGCCGATCCGGCTCGTCGTACGAACCAATTGCTATATACGTCGGAAGATCTGCGCACCGTGCTGGACGAGTGGGAACGGATTTGGTTTTTGGACCAACCGAGCCACTTGAAGCCGTATCGGGTTCACGGCGGCATTATCTAAGCCGCCCTCGCGGAAGTGCGGTCCAGCGTAGCACAGCGTGAGCGCGTTCTCCCAGCAGCGGAGACGCGCGCTACTGCGCCGCATTGTCGCTTTGGCGCTCAGGGGATACGATGAACGTCCTGTCGTTCAGCCCAATCCCCCCGGTCTATGATGTCTCTGCCCATGTCTGCCAGCTTGTCGGTCGAAATTGGTTCTTTGCGCCTGGCAAATCCGATTCTGGTCGCTTCCGGCACCTTTGGCTACGCGCGCGAAATGGCCGGCATGGTCGATGTCGGCCGACTCGGCGGCATTGTCCCTAAGACAATCACCCAGGCGCCGCGCGCCGGCAATGTTCCCTGGCGAACCGTTGAAACCACCGCGGGCCTGTTGAATTCGATCGGGCTCGATAACGACGGTATCGATGCATTCATCGAGCATCATCTTCCCTACTTGGGATCGCTGCCTACTCCGGCGATTGTCAGTATCGCCGGCCGCACCAGTGAAGAGTTTACGCAGATGTCGGCGCGGCTGTCGCAGTACGACGAAGTCGGCGCGATCGAGCTGAATATCTCGTGCCCGAATGTGAGCGGCGGGGTCGACTTCGGCATTTGTCCCGAAACGTGTCGTGATTTGATCGCTTCGGTTCGCGCTCAATGCACCAAGCCGCTCTTGGCGAAGTTGACCCCCAACGTTGCGCGGATCGCGGATGTCGCCGCCGCTGCCGAAGCGGGAGGCGCCGACGGTATTTCGGCGATCAACACACTGCTTGGCATGGCCGTCGATTGGCGCCGTCGCAAGCCGCTGTTGGGCAACGTGATGGGAGGACTCAGCGGTCCCGCGATCAAGCCGGTGGCGCTGCGTTGCGTGTATCAAATCGCTCAACGCGTGAAAATTCCGGTGATCGGCATCGGCGGCATCGGTACGATTGATGACGTGATGGAGTTTCTGGTCGCCGGCGCTTCGGCGGTGCAAATCGGTACGGCCAACTTCAATGATCCGACCGTGTCGATGAGATTGCTCGATCAGTTGCCAGCGGCGCTGGCCGAACTGGGCGCTGCGTCGGTCCAAGAGATCATCGGTTCGCTACAGACTCAGTCGCAACCAGCGCTCAACGTTCTCGGTTCGCCGGTCGCGTAACGTTTTTCCTGATCTATCCACCACCTAACTTGCTCGACGTGAATTATGCGCGTGTTGTCAGGCATTCAGCCCACCGGAAGATTCCACTGGGGCAATTATTTCGGCGCGATTCGGCAGTACATCGATCTGCAGAATGAAGAAGCGTCATACTATTTCATCGCCAATTTGCACGCGCTGACGACCGTTCGCGACAAAGAGCAGCTCTGGCGAAACACGATCGACGCCGCGCTCGATCTGTTGGCGCTGGGGCTCGATCCGAACCAGGCGAATCTCTTTGTCCAGTCCGATGTGCCGGAAGTCTCCGAGCTTTGCTGGGTGCTGATGACCGGTACGTCGATGGGCTTGCTTGAGCGGTGCCACGCCTACAAAGACAAAGTCAGTCGCGGCCTCAGCGCCGGCGCTGGCCTGTTCACCTATCCCGTGTTGATGGCGGCCGATATTTTGGCGTATGACGCCAATGTTGTGCCGGTCGGCAGCGATCAAGTGCAGCATATTGAAGTAACACGCGATCTGGCGCAAAGCTTCAATCATCAGTACGGCGAAGTCTTTGTGCTGCCGCAAGCGAAGATGCTCGATACCTCAGCGAAGGTGGTCGGCACCGATGGCGAGAAGATGTCGAAAAGCTACGACAACACGATCGAGATCTTTGAGCCGGCGAAGCAGATGCGGAAGAAGATCATGCGGATCGTGACCGACTCGAGGCCGATGGAAGACCCGAAAGATCCGGCGACCGATCATCTGTTCCAACTCTTCCAACTGTTCGCCAGCGCCGAAGCCAAAGACGAGATGGCCGCAATGTATCGAAAAGGGGGCTTTGGCTACGGCACGGTCAAAAAGGCGTTGGCCGACGCGGCCGACGATTACTTTGGCGAAGTCCGTGCGAAACGGGAAGAGCTGGCGGCGCAGCCTGAGAAAGTGCGAGAGATCTTGGGAGATGGCGCCGCAGCCGCTCGCCAGCAAGCAGGCGCTGTTCTGCGTCGCGCCCAAGAAGCATGCGGATTAAAACGAGCGTAAGGCGCCAAAGGAAACCCCTATGAACATCGTCGGAATCGGTACCGACATCATCGAGTGCCTACGCATCGCCCAGATGATCGAACGTCACGGAGAGCTTTTCATCAATCGCGTCTACACGCCGCGCGAGATCGACTATTGCAGCAGCCGCAAAGCGGCGACGCAGCACTATGCCGGACGTTGGGCCGCGAAAGAAGCGGTCTTGAAAGCGATCGGCACCGGCTGGATCAAAGGAATCGCCTGGCGAGACGTCGAAGTTGAGAATCTCTTTGGAGGCAAGCCGCGCATTAACCTCTCTGGAGGCGCGCTCGAGTCGAGCCAGCGCCGCGGTATTCTCGAGATCATGATCAGCATCTCGCACTGCCGTTCCCATGCGATCGCATACGCGACGGCGATCGGCGGCGAGGATATCTCGCCGCTGGGGATGCGCGATTAGTCCATTTACGAACGAATGCTACGTGGAGGAGGCCGTACATCGGCATCCAAACACAGAGAACAGAATCGACTTGATTCGCTCGCCAGCGAGCATCTCTGCGGCGCTGCTTTTCCAGTGGCGGATTTTTCCGCGCATCGCAAAAACTTGAAGCGACATCATGGATGACAAATATTCGGTCTAACATCCCTTCGCCGCAACCGTCGAGTTCACGCGATGATCGTCAATAGAAATCTTAAATTAAGTCAGGTGCTCTTCTACACGTGGAAGAGCATCACCTACTATTTCATCCTGTCGGTGCTCGTGTATGTACTGCATCACGAACTTGAAATCGGCGAGCTTAGCGTACCGTTCAATGCGGTTGCGCTGCTTAGTACGGCGCTGGCGATCTTTCTGGGCTTTAAGAACAATAGCGCCTACGATCGTTGGTGGGAGGCGCGCAAGATCTGGGGCCTGTTGGTCAATTACAGCCGTGCCTGGGGGCGTGAAGTGCTGACCCTGAGTCTCGCCGCGGAGGGCGATCCTAGCGGGGAGCTTGACGCTTGGCGGCGTCGTCTCATCTATCGACATATCGCCTTTGTCCACGCGTTGCGAGTCTTCTTGCGGCGCCGACATGAGTACAACCGCATCCAAGACCAGTGGGTTGAAACGTCCAATACCTACGACGATATTCGTCCGTTTCTTTCCGAGTCGGAAGCGGACGAAGTCTTGAGCAAGGAGAATCCGCCGAACTATCTGTTGATGATCCAGGGATGCGAGCTTTTGGAAGCGCACCGCCGAGGCTGGCTCTCCGATTATCGTTTTGTGCAGCTTTCTCAGACGCTCACCGAATTCAACAATCACCAAGGGAAAAGCGAAAGGATCAAGAACACGCCATTTCCCCGGGCCTACAGCTTCTTTTCACGCGTGTTCGTCTTTTTGCACGGAACGCTCGTCCCGTTTGCATTTGTCGAAGTGCTCGGCATCTTCAACATTCCGCTCGCGTTGCTCATCAATTTCATCTTCTTAAGTCTTGACCAAATCGGTGAACGAACGGAAGACCCGTTTGAAAATCGCCCCGGCGATACGCCGCTGACAAACATCAGCGTCACGATTGAGCAGAATCTGAAAGAGATGCTCGATGAGTCGGAACTTCCCACCAAGCCAGAGAAGAGCTACGGCGTGATATTCTAGTCGCGTCGCGCGTCGTGTTATCCGAAAACAGACCGTCGCGAAGATCGCTACTTCGCCAGCGAAGGTTCTAGCAACGGCTCACGCGGCATGAATCCGGACGATCATGGCCGCGGTATTTTTATCGATGATCCGGAAAAGCACGAGGAATCAAAGCCGTGCGGTTGGGCCGACTTTATGGTTGGCGACCACTAAGCCGTCGGCAGCATTCTAGGCAAAACGCTCCAGTGACTTCTGGGCGGACTCGCCCTCTTCGACCGCTCGTTGAGTGATGACGAAATGAAGCGACTGCACGAGTCGACTGCGGCGACTTGCTCCCTACCACTTATCCTTGATCGGCTTTTCTTTCTTCGGTTTCGCTTCTTCAGCGCTAGCGGAAGCCGTTTTCTTCTTGGTCGCTTTTTTGGTGGTCGTCTTCTTCTTGGCGGTTTTTTTCGCCGTGGCCTTTTTGGTGGTCGCTTTTTTAGCGGTCGCCTTCTTTTTGGCCGCTTTCTTTTTCTTCTTGGGGGGCGATTTCGCCGCGCGTTCGGCCAACAGAGCGACCGCTTGGTCAAAGGTTACTTCTTCGATCGTGACGCCTTTGGGGAGCGACGCGTTCGATTGACCATCGGTCAGATAGGGGCCGTAGCGGCCTTCTAGCAGCTTGATCGGCTCTTCGGTGACCGGCGAGGCCTCGAAGGTCTTGATCGGCTCTTTGGGCGCTGCACGGCCGCGTCCGCCGGTTTTGGGTTGAGACAGCAGCGTGATCGATTGTTCCAGGGTCACATCGAGCGGCGAGACGTCGCCGAGCGATCGCGTATCAGAGCCGCACTTGATATACGGGCCAAAACGGCCGTTCTGGGCGATGATCGGCTCTTTTGATTCGGGATGAACGCCCACTTCTCGCGGCAGCGAGAGGAGCTTCAAAGCGATTTCCAGCGTGACGTCGCCGGCCTGCATCCCTTTCATCAGCGAAGCGTTTTTCGGTTTTTCTTTCGAATCTTCGTCTGTTTCCAACAACCCGAGCTGCACGTAATCGCCAAAGCGGCCGGTCTTGATAAAGACAGGGCGTCCCGTTTCGGGATCGGAGCCAAGCGGTTCATCGCCGAGCGCCGCTTTTTCGAGCAGCTCCAAGGCCTTCGTCAGCGTCACTTCGTCTGGGGCCAGATCCGACGGAATGCTGCCGCGCCGTTCCCCTTGCTCGACGAACGGCCCATAGCGACCGACACGCACGACCACATCCTCTTGGAACTCGCCGTTCTCCGGCTTGCCCAGTGAGATGGAGTTCACCACGCGAGCGTCGACTTCTTTGATTTTCCCTTGAACCGTCTCCTTCAAACCATGTTCGTTCTGGCCGAAGTAGAACTCTTGCAAGTACGCGTTTTGCTCCGCTTCGCCGCGGCTGATCGCGTCGAGATCGTCTTCCATCTTCGCGGTAAATTGATAGTCGACCAGCTTGGGAAGATGCTCTTCCAGCAGCTTCGCGACGGCGAATCCCAGCCAAGTGGGCGCGAGCGCCGTTCCCTTTTTAAAGACATATTCGCGATCGAGAATCGTATCGATAATCGACGCATACGTACTCGGGCGACCGATCCCCATTTCTTCTAACGAGCGGGTCAGCGACGCTTCGCTAAATCGCGAAGGGGGCTGGGTCGTATGGCTCTTCGGTTCGAAAAGGTCTTTGTCGACCGGCTGGCCTTGCTTCATCGACGGCAGCAGGGTCTCGCGATCGGCGAGTTCGGCATCGGGGTCGTCCGAACCTTCGACATAGGCTCGCAAAAATCCAGGGAATTCGATCGTTTTGCCGCTCACATAAAACTTGGCGCCGCCGCCGGCCAGCGTGATCGCAATGCGAAAGCCGCGAGCGTCCGCCATTTGGCTGGCGATCGTTCGTTTCCAGATGAGCTCGAACAAGCGAAATTCGTCGTTGTTGAGCGTTCCCTTCAGCGCTTCGGGCTTTTGGAAGGGGTGACCAGCCGGACGAATCGCTTCGTGAGCTTCCTGAGCGTTTTTCACTTTCGACGCATAAACGCGCGGCTTCTCGGGCAGATAGTCGGCCCCATATTCGCTTTTCACCAGATCACGAGCCGCATCGATCGCGACCTCGGCCAGATTGGTCGAGTCGGTACGCATGTAAGTGATGTGACCATTTTCATACAGGCTTTGGGCGATTCGCATCGTATGCCGCGCGGTGAAGCCCAGCTTGCGGTTCGCTTCCTGTTGCAGCGTACTCGTGGTGAACGGGGCCGCCGGTTTGTTGGTGTACGGTTTGTTCTCAAGCGTTTCGACCGAGAACTGCGCACTTTGCAGACGCGCGAGCAGGCCGTTGGCGCCCTCTTCGTCGAGCAGCAGCATCACGCCGGGGTTTTTCAGCTTCCCGTTGGTCGTGTCGAAGTCTTTGCCGGACGGAATTTTCTGACCGTCCGCTTCGGTCAGCACGGCGTTGAATTTTTTGCCGTCGGCGATGAACGTACCGACCAGGTCCCAATAGGTGGCCGAGTGGAACGCCATCCGTTCACGCTCGCGCTCGACAATCAAGCGAACTGCGACGCTTTGCACGCGACCGGCCGAGAGACGAGGGCGAACCTTGTACCAGAGCAGCGGCGAAACTTCGTACCCGTACAAGCGGTCGAGAATGCGTCGCGTTTCTTGTGCACGAACCAAACCGTCGTCGATCTGTCGCGGGCTGGCGAGGGCCGTCAGGATCGCCTCTTTGGTGATTTCGTGAAAAACCAACCGGTGAACTGGAACTTTCGGCTGCAATAGCTCTTGCAAATGCCAGCTGATCGCTTCTCCCTCGCGGTCTTCGTCGGTCGCGAGATAAAGCTCGTCGGCTTCCTTCAGCAGCTTTTTCAGCTTGGTGACTTGTGCCTTTTTGCCGGCCGGCACAATGTAGACCGGTTCGAAGTTTTCGTTGACGTTGACGCCAAGATAGCTCCATTCTTCGTTTTTATATTGTTCCGGCAGTTCTTTGGCGCCGTGCGGCAAGTCGCGAACGTGTCCGATACTTGCTTCGACGGTATAGCCGGCGCCCAGATACTTCGAGATCGTCCGCGCTTTCGCCGGAGATTCGACGATGACTAGTGCGTTCTTCGTGGGCTTTTCAGCTTTCGCCATGGGTGTCATTCTCAATGTGGGGGAAGGCATTACGCGGCGCAAGGCGTCTGTCGTCATTACATATCTGACAGATTGCGTGGTCTTCCTAAGTTACGTATTCGGAAGTTGGTTATTCGTTAAAATCCGGGTATCCAAAATTCCCGGCACTTGGGGGGCGAATTACGAAAAAACAGCGCCGAGCCCGGCGAGAAGTTTTGACTTCTCCCTTTGGCGCGACCCGTGGATTCGGTTCAACTTGTGCATCGCTAGGCGAGACTGGGATTGAATTTAGGGCGCGTCCCCCTACAATCGGTCGAATTCGTCCGCGAGCAGATGCTGCTGCAAACCAATAATGCGTCTTGTATCGCGATGTCAAGTGGTGACGCTGGCGCCAAATGTGTCAGTGTTAAGGATTGGAACCCATGCGCAACCCGTTTCATTTCTTCCGTAAAAACCAAAAAGCCCTGCTGGCTGTCTTCGGCGTCTTGCTGATGATCGTCTTCACCGTCGGGGGTGTGGTTTCACAATTTTTCCCACAACGGGCCGCTTATGAAGCGGCTGATAAGGTCGTCGTCAAAATCGATGGCCAACCGCTAACCAAACCTGAAATTGATCGGTTGAACCAGGACGCCACACTGGTCTCGTTGGTGACCGGCATGGCGATGGCGCGAACGCAAGAAGCGGGGGGATTTCCGAATCCGCCGGCTCCGCCGATCTCCGGCTTGCGTTATCAGCCCCCATCTGGCCCCAATTCTCCCGGTGGTCCGGTTCGGGAAGAAGTTTCGACGCAAGCTGTTATTTCCGACCATCTCTTTTCGCTCGAAGGAGAGCGATTGGGCGTCGCGATCAGCGATGATATGGTTCGCGAATTCATGACCTCGGTGACCGGCGGAGTGATTTCTGACGTTCAATACGCCGAACTGCTCAATCAGGCGCAGGGCGCCGATGGTCGCGTTTCATACGACCAAATGTTTGAGATGTTCCGACGAACGCTGTTGGTCCAAAAGACCAAGCGGCTGCTGCTGGAAGGGGTTAGCACGGCGACGCCTGCTTCGGCTTGGGTCAACTATCGCAACTTGAATCGCACGATCGACGTGCAGCTTTATCCGGTCAATACGGCGGATTACCTGGCGAAAGTGACGCAGAAGCCGACCGAAGCCGAGCTGAAAAAGCTGTTCAATCAATACCGAGATCAGATCCGCAATCCGGGGACCGGCGAGCCCGGCTTCTTGCAACTGGATAAAGCTGCGGTTGGTTTTGTGAAGGCCGACTACGAGAAGTTCCTGGAAGCCGAACTGGCCAAGATCACGGACGAACAGATCGCGGCCGACTACGAGAAAAATAAAGACAGCAGCTATCGCAAACCGGTCGCGGACCCCGCCGCCGAAACGCCGCTGGGCGTACCAGCGACCGAACCGGCGATGGAAGAAAAACCGGCTGCTACTGAGCCGATGACGACAGAGCCCGCTGTCGACAAGCCAGCCGCAGAACCAGCCAAGATGGAAGAACCGGCGAAGGAAGCTCCTGCCGTCGAAAAGCCGATGACCGAAACTCCGCCTGCGACCGAAAAGCCGGCCGAAGAGAAATCGGCGCCGGAAGCTCCCACGGAAGAGAAGCCTGCTGACGAAAAGCCGGCTACGGAAGAATCGAGCCTGCTGGGCCGCGGTTCGGAAGCGATGCTGGTCGCCTTCCAAGAAGAAGAGACGACCGAAGGGGACAAACCTGCGGAAGAGAAACCGGCAACCGAAAAGCCTGCGGACGATGCTGCACCAACGGCGGAACCGATGAAAGAGGCTCCGGCCGAAATGAAGCCGATGGAAGACGCGGCGGCGCCCAAAGACGAAACGAAGCCGACCGACGAGCCGTCGATGGAAGAAGCGCCGGTCGAGTATCGTCCGCTGGAAGAAGTGAAAGATCAGATCAAAGCGTCGCTGGCTCGCCCGTTGGCGCAAGCCGCGGTGAAAGACGCACTGCAAAAAGTCTCTGACATTCTACAGCGTGAATATGACGACTACTTCTACGCCGACGAGCAACAGGGGACCCCGTTTGACGATCTCGATCTGAAGAAGCTCGCCCAAGAGAACGGCGTCGAATATGGCGAGATGCCGATGATGGACTATATCGCTGCGATGGAATCGCCGTACGGTGAGATCACGCATGCCGAATTCAGCTATAACCCGCAACAGGGCGGCCTGCAGCGTAACGATCGTCGTTTCGTTGATTTTATCTTCGGCAACAAATCGCCGCTCTATCGCCCGCAGGAGTTTCCTGGCGCGTCGTCGTCCAGCATGTTCTCGATGCCTGCGGATCAACAGTTCGTCTTCTGGAAGACCGCAGAATCAAAAGGCTTTTTGCCTACCTTCGATCAGGTGCGCGACCAAGTGGTCGAAGCCTGGAAGTTGCAACAAGCGGCCAAGTTGGCCGAAGCCGAAGCGGAAAAGATCGCCGCTTCCGCCCAGGGAGACGCGCCGCTCAACGAGGTCGTGCCGGTCAAAGACGCGGTGCTTGTCGCGGACAACATCACCTACTACCAAGAGATTCGCCAACCGGGCCAGTACAACCCGGCTCAGATCCCCGGCGTCGAGAAGACTGGTCTTAAGACGCTCGATAAGATCTTCTCCACGCCGGTCGGCGCCACGGTGGTGGTTCCCAACGCCGACGAAACGGTCTGGTATGTCGCCCGGGTCACCGGCGAACGCAAGACCGAAGCCGAGCTTCGTGATCAACTGAAGTCAGAAATGAACGGCGACTTCCCGTTCAGCGTCGCTTACCTCGAAGGAATGCGTTCGCAAGTTCGCTGGAATCAAGTCCAGGAAGACTTGTTTGAGCGGTTTAACGTCGAATGGCAAACGATCGCCGACGATTAAGATCGTCGATGCGCTACATGAGTGAGAAGCAAGAGCCTGCGAGTGATCGCAGGCTCTTTTTTTGAACTGTGGTGTTCCCTATGTTTGTAGCCCGCCAGTTTTGACGTTGCTCTATTTTGCCAAACAGCGTCTGGTTGGCCCGGATAGCTCCGCTATCGGGGCCGACGAAGTCGGTAAGCGGCATCGAGCCGTGGTCGGACCTAGAGCGGCGGTCGCCGCGCCGTTTGAAATGACGAAATGGCCCCGAACTGCATACCGGGAACCGATGCCTCTTACGGCTGCGCCGCCCCGATAGCGGAGCTATCGCGGCCAACCATGCAATTGCGCAACTTCAATCCAGCACTGCAAGCCATGAGGAAATGACAACGGCGCGCACCAAAAGAGAGCCAGTCGCAAGGACCGGCTCTCTTTCTCATTGTCGAACTAATCGCCTAGCAAGGCTTCAAGATCACGCAGCCTAAAGGCGGGACGTTAAGCGAGATCGAATTCTCGCGTCCGTTCCAGCCGATCGGGGCCGAGTCGAGCTCGTCGACGTTGATCACGTTGCTGCCCGCGTAGCGCGAGTTGTCGGAGTTGAAGATCTCGCGGTACGAGCCGGCCTTCGGTACGCCGATACGGTAATCGTGGTAGACGACCGGCGTAAAGTTGCAGACGGCGATCGTAAAATCGTTCGGGTCTTTCGCTTTTCGCATGAAGGCGGCGACGCTGGCTTCCCAGTTGTCGCAGTCGATCCACTCGAAGCCTTCTCCCTTGAAGTCGACTTCGTAGAGGGACGCTTCGTGCTGATACATCGCGTTCAGGTCAGAGACCAGTTGCTGCATTCCTTTATGCGATTCCCACTCGAGCAGATCCCATTGCAGCTGACCGTCGGCGTTCCATTCGTTCCATTGGCCGAAGTCGGCGCCCATGAACAGCAGCTTCTTGCCGGGATGACTCCACATGTACGAATAGAGCAAACGCAGGTTAGCGAAGCGTTGCCACAAGTCGCCTGGCATCTGATCCAGCAGCGAGCCTTTGCCGTGCACCACTTCGTCATGCGACAGCGGCAGCGAGAAGTTTTCGCTGAACGCATAGATCAAGCTGAACGTCAGTTCGCCGTGATGGAACTTGCGGTGGATCGGATCTTTCCGCATGTAGCGGAGCGTATCGTTCATCCAGCCCATGTTCCACTTCAGGCTGAAGCCGAGGCCGCCCATCGAGGTCGGGTGCGAAACGCCGCCGAACGAGGTCGATTCTTCCGCGATGGTCAGAACGCCTGGGTATTGCAGGTGCGATTGTTCGTTGAACTCGCGGAGGAACGAGATCGCTTCGATGTTCTCGCGTCCGCCATGTTCGTTCGGCACCCACTCGTCATGCTTGCGGCTGTAGTCGAGGTACAGCATCGAAGCGACCGCGTCGACGCGAAGTCCGTCGATGTGGAATTTGTCAAACCAGAACAACGCGTTCGAGGTCAGGAAGTTGCGGACCTCGTTGCGGCCATAATTAAAGATCAGCGTTCCCCAGTCGGGATGCTCCCCCTTGCGGGGATCTTCATGTTCGTACAGCGAAGTGCCGTCGAACTGACGCAAGCCGTGATCGTCTTTGGGGAAGTGAGCCGGCACCCAGTCGATCAGCACGCCCAGCCCATGCTGATGGCAATAGTCGACAAAGTACATGAAGTCTTCCGGCGTGCCGTAGCGGCTGGTCGCGGCGAAGTAGCCGACCGCTTGATAGCCCCAACTGCCGGTGAACGGATGCTCGGAGACCGGCATCAGTTCGATATGGGTGTAGTTCTGCTGCAGGCAATAGTCGACCAGTTGATGGGCCAGATCACGATAGTTAAACCAGCCGTTCTTTGAATCGGCGTTCCATTTCCAACTGCCGAGATGCACTTCGTAGACCGAAACCGGGCGTTCGAGCTGGTTTTGTTCGCGACGCTTCGCCATGTAGTCGCCGTCATTCCACGTGTGGACCGACAGGTCAGTAACAATGTTCGCAGTTCGCGGAGGAACTTCGGCGGCGAATGCGTAGGGGTCGCATTTGTCAACGGTCCGGTCATGTTGATTGACGCGGAATTTGTATTGTGCGCCCGGCTTCAGATCGGGAATAAAGATTTCCCAGATGCCGCTCGAGGCGAGCTTCCGCATCGGATTGACGCGGCCATCCCATTTGTTGAACTGGCCCACGACGGCGACGCTTTTGGCGTTCGGCGCCCAGACGGCGAAGTTGACGCCGGTCACGCCGTTGACGGTGCGGATCTGCGCGCCCAATTTGTCGTACGATTTCCAGTGAGCGCCTTCCCCCAACAGGTAAAGGTCGTAATCACTGAAAAATGAGGGAAACGCGTAGGGATCACGGACTGAGTTCATCTGGCCGCTCTGGTCACTGGTGCGCAATTGATACTGTCCCGATTTCATGACTTCATCCTCTGGGCAAATCGCTTCGAACAAACCGCTCGGGTGAATCCGCCGCATCGGTAAAGAGTTATTATGACCTGGATGGAAAACCCATGCTTGCTCTGATTCGGGCAAATAAGCTCGAACGGCGATCGCAGGCTCACCCCGGTGATCAACTTTGTGCGGGCCGAGAATGCGGAACGGATCCTCGGATCGGCATTCGATTAAAGCCCCCATGTTATCTAGTGTAACATTAGTCCGCACGCGCTTCTCCTCGTGATGTTGTGTTCAGTGGGGGGAATGATATAAACCGCGAATGAAAATCAGCCCGCTGCGGCCGTAAGTTCTTGTTCTTCAATGCGAATCGTGCGCCGTTTGCGGTGCTGGCTAAAATGAGTTCTGCTCGCTGGCAGATTGTTTTCCGCCGCTTCGTCGGCTTCGACCATCTCAAATCGCCAAGGGCGGCAATCGACCCGGTGAAATTGCATTGCTTGGGAAATGCGCTGCCATAGGTCGGCGTCGCGTACTGGAGCCAAACGCCCAAATCGCTCCCAACGGAAGCCCGATTCGCGCCAGACCGAGAGTCCATAACGAAATCCGCGACTAACATAGCGCGACGGAGTGAGCAGCGTCACGCGTGAGGGCTCTGGGAGCGCCTCTAGTCCGCGAACAACCGACAAGAGCGCCAGGCGATCGCGATCGCGCCAGGTTTCTTCACCCGAAGCGACCAGACGCTCTTGTTGGCCGACGCCTTCTAGCACGAAACGCCAGGTGCCGCCGTAGGGGCTTTCGGCTGATTCGCAGAACAATAAGTAAAGGGGAGTTGATTCGTTCATCGCTGCATTCAAGTCGTGACCCGCAGGATTGTTTCATCCGCTCCGTCCCCGACAATCTGACGATTGCTCGTCAAATGCTAGCTTTCCATGCCCGCACGGTTTGCTTATCGGCAAGCCAGACCTAAACTCCCCAGCTTATCCTTTGTGAAAACTCAACCTTCTTGCCACTATTTTGGATTTGCCCCTCGGCAAGGGCGTAAAGAGATGCAAGATAGAGGCGGTCCGCTTCTTAGCGGAGCATGGCAATCCTTTCCTGGGATTGCTAGAATCTGGCCTGAATGAAGTCTTTATCAACCTCTCTAGGGTCAGTTTTCGATGGAAGTTATCGCGCACATTACGCACACCGAGTTCCCCACGGTTTTGGTCTCTTTGGCCAGCGGCATCATGATCGGTACCGTGATGACTTGGGTTGCGATGCGATATTTAGGACGCGGACGGTAAACGTTCCTTACGATTCAAAATGCGGAGTGCCTTATGGGGAGCGATTCAAACTCGCCGCCGTCGGATGTATTCGCTTGGCTGCGAAATCAAATTGCCGAGCGACGGCAAATTCGGGCTGAACTTATTCAGCCCGAAAGCTCTTTGACGGAAGATTTGATGCCCGATTCGTTCGAGTTGATCGAATTGGCCACCGCGGTGGAACAAGAGTTTGGAGTGCAGATTGATTTCGAAGAGATCGCCGATATTGATACGCTGGGCGATTTCAGCAACTTGATCAACAGCAAGCGATAATCCCCCCCACCTACTTCTCGCTAGACGACGAAAATATGCCTGCGAAAAAGATTTTGATGCTGGTCGGCGACTTCGTAGAAGATTACGAAGTCATGGTTCCTTTTCAAGCGTTGCTAATGGTCGGACATCAGGTCGACGCGGTTTGCCCCGGCAAAAAGTCGGGCGAAACTATCAAGACCGCGATCCATGACTTTGAAGGGGATCAGACCTACACCGAAAAGCCGGGGCACAACTTTACGCTCAACGCTGCGTTTGATGCGATCGATCCTACCTCCTATGACGCGCTGTTCATTCCCGGCGGACGGGCGCCGGAGTATCTGCGTTTGAACGCCCAGGTGATCGAGATCGTCCAGCATTTCTCCGCCGCCGATAAGCCGATCGCCGCACATTGCCATGGCCCGCAACTCTTGGCCGCGGCCGGCGTGCTGCAAGGCAAATCGTGCAGCTGTTACCCAGCTGTTGGTCCCGAGGTAAAGCTTGCCGGCGGCGAGTACGTCGCCGCCAGCGAAGGATTTGACAACGCCCACGTCGACGGCAATCTAGTCACGGCGCCTGCCTGGCCGGCGCATCCGGCGCTATTGCGGGCTTTCTTGGAAGTGCTCGGCACCAAGATTCAGCCGTAGAGACAGCGTCGATGTCGAATGCCTAAATCCTACATTTCTAAGGCAAATAAATCGGGAAACGCCCTCATCCGCCAATGGATAGGACCGGACCGGACCGCTTTTTTTTCTAAGCGGACGAGTGGACCGGACCGCGTCGTTTTTTTTCAAAGACCAAGGAGGAGGCGCTATGAGGGAAATACGGCCAACGATTCCAAATATTGGATGCCTCCCAAGGTTGATTCGCTTTTTCGACTGCCTTCGTGATTAGTTTCACAATGTGGACTGGACCGCGACGTTTTTTTCTGAGCGGATGAGTGGACTGGACCACGTCGTTTTTTTCGAGGTGGACGATCGGATCGGCAGTTTAATTCGACGACGAATTCCCCCTCTAATTCTCATCGCAAATGTATGGTTTTGGCGATCGGACAGGACAGCCGCCAAATTTGGAAAGTTGGTTGTTCCAACTTCAAAGCGCATAGAATCTCCGCCCCCGTCAGCTTGTTGAGTTGACGCGCGAATGTGATTCGGCGGCTGATTCTCCTCCTGCAATCGACTCGAACTCCGTGCGCTTCGTCAAGAGAGAATCCGCGTCTGGTTGGCCCGGCTTGCTCCGCCAGCCGGAGCTATCACGGCCAACCATGCAAATAACGCAACTTCAATAGTGGGAGCCGAGGGAGAATCGCTTGGCGGATCAAAAGTGGATCGAAATAGCCGACCACATTTCCCTGGCTCGCGGTGGGGCTCCGAACAAGAGGCTACTCTTCCAGCAAGAAGTCGGACATGATTACCTTCTTTTCGCGATCAATGGTTAGCGTCAATTCAGATCGATCGTTGTATTTTGCGGGAATGACCGATTTCACTTCGGGGATTTCCTGTGGCGCCATACCGGGTTCCTCCAGTCGAATCATTCGCCCTGTCGCTTGCAGACCGGTCAACTCAACGCGATACTCCCCGGGAATTGGGCCCTGGTAGCGTGGAATTTCGTAATAACCGTTTTCGATCTTGCCGGAGGCGACCATCCCTTCGCCCAAGGGAAACAGCGTAATCGTTCCATCCTGGACCGGCTTTCCCGCGTGGGTCACTGACCCGCGGACTTCGCGGCGATCGAGGCTATCGCCGCCGCTGCAACCGAGAACCCCGCCCAATAAAAGCAGGGCAATCCAATTTCGTCGAGCGGCGCTCCAACGAATCAACCTATTGATCGCACGCATTGTTAGCGTCCTTGGCGGGTGAAGTCATTCTTCGTCTGCTTCTGTTGTGAGATTCAACGGAAAGTCCGATCGCAAAAAGTCAGGACTAATAGTTGCCCACGACTTCCCCATTCCATTGGGTGCTCAGCGCCTGCCATGCGTTCAAGTCGATCGTCTCGCTAATGAACCGCGCCGAGCCATCGCAGAGGACGACCTGAACGCCGCCGGCATGATGGCTGCGAGAAGCCAAAGACGCCTGACCTTGGCCGGTCCCGGTCGCATTCGGCGGCGGCTGGTACGGTAAGTTGAATTCGGGATGATCAATGCACTTGCCTGACTCACAATAGTCAGGTGCGGCCGAGTTCGGCGAGAGTCTGGTCATCACTTGATAGCAGTTAGAATCTTCATTCCAGATGCGTCCGCGACGATCGACTCCTCCGGCTCCAATTCCCTTGAGCATCTCCATCATCGCCAGCGTATTGCTCGTTCCGTCTTGAATGTCCGCTATCCTAGCGCCGTAATTGTTGCCAAACGGAGAAGCCAGGTTCGTCTTTCCGCCAGGCTCGTTGGTGCTAGGACCTTGGCCATCAATATCTAGAAATCGATGCATGCCCCAATTCAAGCCATAGTTGCCGAACGTTTCGTCGGGCAGCATGAGTTGTGAGCCAGACGTAGGATCGGTAGGGCACTGATAAAGCGGAAGAGGAGCTTCCAGCGCCGCGGCGTTAGAGCTATGCGACCAAGATTGCTTGAAATTGACGATGTCATAGATGTTGCCCTGCTCGATAAAGGACAAGATCTGCGCCACGAACGGCATGCGATAGCTATTGCCATTCTCGAAGTTGATTCGCACGGCGCCAGGAGGAAACTGACGAAAGGTATTTTCATAATTGTGGATGGCCAAGCCCAACTGCTTCAAATTGTTACGGCATGCGCTGCGTCGAGCCGCCTCACGGGCCTGCTGAACGGCCGGAAGCAATAGAGCCACTAAAACGCCGATAATCGCGATTACGACCAGCAGTTCGACCAGGGTAAATGCATTTCGTTTCATTGACATATATCTCTATGGGATAAGGAGATAATTGAACGAAAAGAATAGCAACGAGCAGGGTAACTTTGCCGTTCAAGTGAAGATGCAGAATCCAAACATCACTTTAGATCCCTCGACTTTCATCCAGCGATGGATATGAATGTGCCGAGAGTTCGTACAAGGAAAATGTTTGAAGTTCGACTCGTTGACTATCCAGATAAATTTCCTGGACGTCAAGTGAATTATTTGAATTGTTTAAAAAAGAGTCTGGCTCTAGTGAGCAAAAGGTTGGCATGCCGATAGAGGGCTCAGGCAAAGATCAGGAGTTCAACCGCCATCGTCACAAGGGACCGTGGCAGTGGTGCCCGAACTCGAAATCGAGAAGTTCGCTACACCGCATTGCGCAACGGCATTTTGCCGCACGGCGCACTCGCGAGTTGCTCAAGACAATACTGCCAATTTGCGGGGCTGCCCGGGGTGACGCGGCCTAACACGCGGGCTGCTTTGGCTCCGGTGAGGGTCGTGACGTCGGCCGGAAAGCGTTCGAGAAATGCGAACGCGAGCAGCGCGGCGACGGCGGGGCCGATGATGCGAGGGCTCCAGCCGAGATCCATCGTGGTTTCGACGGTGCGCTCGGTCTGTTGGCGAATCTTATCGGCGATTTCTTCGATGCCCAGCGGTTCGCCCAGCAGCACGATCCGCTGCGCGGCGGCCGACGTGGGCAAGTCGGCTTGGATCGCATGGACGACCTGGTCTTGCCAGAAACGCCGCAACAGGGCTTCTCCCTGGCTGTCGTCGACGCGACCCTCTGCTGCCGCCGCGAATGGTTGCAGGTCAAACAGGTCAGGACGCCAAATCGGGGTTTGATAGAGCGATTCGATTTTCCGCCAATCGTGTAAGACCGACTCAAACTTGCTCTTGCCGGCTGGCGCCGGTTGAACTTGCTCGAGCTGATCTTGCAGCAAGCGACCAGGCGCAACGGGGGACCAAAAGATCGGCGGGATTTCGGCGCCGACTCGGCGCGGCGGAACGAAATAGGCGTCGATTGTCTCGTCAAACGAGATTGCGATGGTCGGGCGACCGGCGCTGGACCACTGCGGCGGAGAAAAGAGGAGCCAGAGAGGCAAAGCATCGAGCGGGCCGCCGGTTCCGCCGGCGGCGATGTTGCGCTGGGCGAACGCATCGATCACGGTCACGCCGGTCGCTTCGGCAACTAGCTCTGGTACGCCGATGGTTTCTGGCGCCCAGGTTTCGCCGATTGGTCGCCAGGCGGTGGGGCCCGACAGTCCCACGGCGACTTGGCGCGCATCGAGATCGACCTCGTGCAATAACCGCTCGACCACGACGGTCTGCAGTTCGGCGACTTGGCGCGAAAGTTCGGCTTTGTCGCTCGCTGGCAGCGGTTCGCCTTGCAGGTGCCGGCGCAGGGTTACGGCGATTGGTTTCGGCAGTTCGACAAAACCTTCGCTGACGATTTCGACGGCAGCTTCCAGTCCGCGGCCGCGCGTTCCGATGACGACGCCGTCCACGGTCTCAGCGCGTAGACCTACCGAAGCGCCTAAAAACCAGCGCCGACGTTCGAGCGAGATGGTTGCATCCGATCTCACGGCCGTCCCTTCGCGTCTAGGAATGGTTCAGCAATCCGCCGTTTGGAATCGGTCTAGTTGGCTACTGCAGCTCAACGTTCGGGCGCCATGCTCCAACCAGCCGCAGGGCGTTAGCCCCGGTTTCTGACGGGAACTCATATTGTGATACGCAATTAGGGGCAAAAACCGCAGCTAACGCCGAGCGGCTGATGTTGTCGGTTGGAAGGTTGCCAACAATAAGGGTTGCGCCCCGCGACCGATTGCGGGCTCGATCGCGGGACGCCCCAGCTTTGTCAGCAATTAGACGCCAGCGGCGACCGGAGTGCGCGAAACGCCGTACTGGGCGTGGATACCTTCGATGAATTCTTCGAAGATCCGCTGATCCAGGGCCGAGGCCGAGTCGGCTTCGGGGTGGAATTGCGTACCGATCGCAACCCAATCGTCGCTAGCCCATTCGACCGCTTCGATCATGCCATCGGGGGCGCGAGCGGCGACTTGGAAACCGGGTGCGAGTTCATCGATCGCCATATGGTGCATGCTGTTAACGCGGACTTCGCCGTCGCCGTAGATGCGGTCCATAATCGTACCGGGAACAACTTCCAGGCCGTGCCGATGACCAGCGTCCAATGGATCTTTGTGAGGTAAAGCGGTCGGCACGTCGGCCGGAATGTGGAAGAACAAGTTTCCACCCATCGTAATGTTCAGTAACTGCATACCGACCCCGATGCCGAACACCGGCAAGCGGCGACGAACGACCAACGACATTAGTTGGCGATCAAGGTCTTCACGACGCGGTTCCATGGTGCGAACCGACGCGTGACGCATGAAACCATCGCGATGCGGATCGAGATCGGGTCCACCGATAAACACGATGCCGTGCAGGCGATCAAGGATCGCATCCATATCCGCCGCTTCAGCAACCGGTGGAATTACTACGGGAATGCCGCCAGCAGCGATAATCGAGTCGTAGTAACCTGCCCCGACAAACGAAAAGGCGGGACGGTCGTGGGTGGCCGGGCGATAATTGGCGTTCAAGCCGATCAACGGTTTGGATTGCATCTGGGACTTTCCTGTGTGGGCACATCATGTGCCGGAAAAATGGTGACCTACCCAAGACCACGGATCATCGGCTAGCGAAACACAGGTCAGATTTCACCTATCGATCTCTACAAGCAATCCGGCGTGCACGAGCGTTGATCTTGTCCAGAGATCGCAACTTTGCTACACAGATTGCCCGCGAAATTTCGGTGTGTGGGGCTGGCATGCCGCAGTCCTTCAGAATGCCTTCCCTGACCGAATTCGCACAGAGACGAATTGTTTTTGGTGAAATCCTCGCTTGAGGTTTCGTTAACCACAGACCTCCATATCCGTAGTGTCTTGGGCAACGACCAGTCCAAGTCAGCCCAGATTGATAGCAAGACAGTCGCAGAGTTTAAGGATTGCGCGGACTTTAGCAATTGCCTTCACGATTTTGGGGCAGTTGGCTAGTGCATGCACAACATCTTGTGTTGACTTGGTTTTGTTGCTGTTCGCCCCTCGCACAACGCAACAGCGATTCTCATCGAGCAGATGGTTGCCGAAATGACCCTAAATCTATACATTGAGTAGGGTTAACGCATTCTTTTCGCCTTCATTCGGCCGCTGCATGAATTTTCATAACGTCTGTTTAGAGTCGTTCGGATACGTTTTGCCGGCCGAAATTGTGACTTCCGATCAGTTGGAAGCTCGTCTGGCTCCGCTTTATGAGCGACTTCGTTTGCCGGCTGGCCGGCTCGAATTGATGACCGGCATTCGCGAGCGGCGATTTTGGTCGCCGGAGACGATGCCGAGCGAGATCAGCATCGAGAGTGGTCGTCATGCGATCGAAGCGGCTGGGATCGACGTCGGCGAGATCGGCGCGCTGGTCCATGGTTCGGTATGTCGCGATCATCTGGAGCCTGCGACCGCGTGTCGCGTTCATCATGAGCTCGGCCTCCGACAAGACTGCGTGATCTACGACGTCTCCAATGCGTGCTTGGGGCTGCTTAGCGGCGCTCTGCAGGTTGCAAGCATGATTGAGTTGGGACAGATTCGCGCTGGACTGGTGGTCGGAACTGAAAATGGCCGCCAGCTGGTCGATAACACGGTCCGCACGCTCAACGAAGACAAGACGCTGACCCGCAACCAGATCAAACTGGCGGTCGCGTCGCTGACAATCGGATCGGCCAGTTGCGCGATGTTATTGTGCGATCGCGAATTAAGTCAGACGCAAAACTTGCTGCATGCCGGCGCGGTCCGCGCCCATACGCAGCATCATCAGCTATGCCACAGCATCGCCGGATCGGGCGAAACTGGCGTTGGCAGTCCGCTGATGCAAACCGATTCGGAACGGTTGATGGTCGAAGGGATCGAAGTGGGGGGCGCAACCTTCGAGGACTTTCTGCAGAAGTCACGTTGGAGCCGCGAAGAAATTCAACGGACGTTCAGTCATCAGGTCGGGCTGACGCATCGTCGGCTGGTGCTCGAGAAGCTCGGTCTCTCGGTCGAGAATGATTTCGCCACCGTCCAGTGGCTCGGCAATACGGGCTCGGCGGCTCTGCCGGTCACGATGGCGATCGGCGCGCAGCACGGTCGCATCAACGCCGGCGACAATGTCGCGATGCTCGGGATCGGTTCTGGCATCAACTGCGTGATGCTGGGCGTCGACTGGCAAGAATCGCGCGTCAGCGGAGCAGGGGAGTTGCCGGCGGAAGTTTTGCAGCGACCTATCCCGGTTGGCCGCGATAGCTCCGCTATCGGGGCGGCGCAGCCGTAAGAGGCATTGGTTCCCGGTAAGCAGTTCAGGGGCTTTTCGCCATTTCCAACGGTATTGCGACCACCGAAGTTCGTCCGACCGCGGCTCGATGCCTCTTACCGACTTCGTCGGCCCCGATAGCGGAGCTATCGCGGCCAACCAGGAAAATAACGCAACCTCAAAACTTGCGATCGGGCTACGAAGAAAAAACAGGGCGGCTGCGACTACTTGTTCATTATCCGCTCAATGATGTCGCGATCAAAGTAGTTGATCGACATGCCGGCGTCGACCACCAGGTTTTGGGCTTGGATGCCGCTGCTGCGCGAGCTGAGCAAAAAAATGGCGACGTTCGCCGCTTCGTCGGTTTGCAGCGCCTGCTTTCGCGGGATCGCTTGTTCGGCGAACAAGTAGGCGTCGACATAGCCGGGAATGCCGGCCGACGCGGATGTCTTGAGCAAGCTAGGCCCGACGGCGTTAAAGCGCACCTGCGAAAATTTGCTGAAGCTCTTCGCCAAAAACGCCAGCGACGAATCGAGCGCCGCTTTGATCGGCGCCATAAAGCCGTAGTTCTCACTCGCCATCCGCGTGGTCGAAATCGAGATCGTCACCACCGAAGCGTCCGGAGCGAACAAGTCTTTCAAGGCGTTTGACAGCGCCGTCAGCGAGAAGCAGGAGATGTCGACCGCTTGCAGAAATTGCTTCTTGGTCGTCTCGTGAAACGGCCGCATGCCTTCGCTGTAATCGGCGAACGCGATCGAGTGGACCAATCCATGCACGACGCTATGTTTCGCGGCGATCTTGGCCGGCAGCGCGGCGATCTCGTCTTCATGTTCGACGTCGCAGACGTGGACTTCGCGATTGACCAGCAGTTTCGCCAGGCTTTCTTTACGCGTCTCGCTACGGACGACATAGACAACCGTCGCGCCTTCGCTTTCGAGCGATGCGGCGATCTTCCAGGCGATGCTCTTGCGGTTGGCGACGCCGCAGACGACGAAGGTTTTGCCTGCTAGTTGGAGGAAATCGCTCACTCGACTATGCTCCCGGCGCCGGCGCCAAAGTACAAGCAAAATCAAACCGAACGGCGACTTTGCCGGCGCAGGTCGCTTTCCCCTGCATGAAGAAAGCGTCGGCCATGCGCTCGGTCAATTTCACTTCCATCTCGATCGTATCGCCGGGACGGATCATCTTTTTGAACTTCACATCGCTCAAGCGGGTAGCGACCGGAACGCCCTTTCCTTCGGCGGCGAACTTCGAAAGCAGGATCGCGCCGCACTGCATCGTCGCTTCGCACAAGATAACGCCGGGGACGAGCGGAAAATCGGGATAGTGTCCCTGGAAAAAGTATTCGTCGGCGTGGAAGGTCTTGCGGCAAACGATCGTCTCTTCGTCTTGGCGCACGATCTCGTCGACCAGCAACATCGGCGGTCGGTGAGGAATCGCCGCGTAAATGGCTTCGCGTGTCATGAATGCTTATTTTGTGGTGGAAGCGAAAGGATTTTTTTCGGCCGACTTCAATAGATAGGCGTCGACGTCGTTCGAGACGATCACGCCATAATTGATTGCGCCTAACCAGCCCGACATGATGATGCCGACGCTGCCGGCATGGTACAGGCCGGGCAGTTGTTCGGGCAACGCGCGGCTGACGGCCAAACCTTCAAACTTGGTCCCAAAGCTGGAGCCAAGATTGTGCTTGGTGTAGTGCTGGAACGTGCGGGGAGTCGACGCTTCGGCATGGTCGATCCGATCGCGGATGTTCGGCACGTATTTTTCGATTGCGTCGAGCGTCGTTTCGACCAGGTCTTGTTTGCTCGCTTCGTATTCGTCTTCCGGCAAGTCCGCCCAGTCTTCGTAACGCGCGTTGGTGCTGGAGACGATCAAACATCGCGGGCGTCCTTCGGGCCGCGTGCGCGGATAGTAGAACGAATAGGTGCGGCTGGTGATGTCGCGGCTCAGCAGCAGGTCAGTGCGGAAGGTTTCGGCCGTACTGCTAAAGAGCAAATCGCCGGTCTCTTCCGGAACGAGTTCTTCCGGCTTCAAGCCCATGTAGACTTGCGTGCTGGAGTTGTTCAGGCGAACCGCTTTCGCTTCGTCGATAAACTTGGAGTCAAACTTGTCTTCGCCAACCAGTTCCAGCACGGTGGCGCGCAGGTTGGAGTTGGAGACGACCGAGCCGGCTTTGATCGTGCGGCCGTTGATCACCACGCCGGAGGTGCGGCCATTTTCGACCAGCACTTTTTCGACATCGCAGCGAATGCGGATATCGACGCCGCTTTTCTTGAGGTCGGCTTCCATCAAGTTGATCAGCCGGTCGGTACCCCCTTCAAAGGTGAAGACCCCCTTGGACATGAAGTTCGAGAAGACGATGCCGTAGCTGATCGCCGGATCTTCCAGCGTCGAACCGTTGGCGTAAGTGATCGGCTCCATCAGCAGCCGGATCACATCTTCGCGACCGGGGAAGAAGCGATCAAACAGCTCGCGCGTCGTCGTTTGTTGATCGTCATAGAAGTTCATCTGCCGGGCCGCGTCAAAGAACGCGTGGACCGTTTCGGCGGGAACTTGAAATTGTTCAATCAGCAACTTGGTGAAGTCTTCGCGATTGAACGAAGTGGTGAGCGAAAACATCGGATTGTCGAACCGGATGTTTTTCAGTTGCACGATCGAATCGGCGATTTCGCGCGTCCAATAACGCTTGCAGCTTTTGATCATGCCGATTGGAAAGCCGTGCAGCGAGATGTCAAAGATATGACCGCCGGGGCGCTTGAACCAGGTCGCCATCCCGCCAAGTTTGTAGTGTTGTTCGCAAAGAAGGACCGATCGACCGGCGCGGGCCAGCGTGTTGGCGGCGGTCATGCCGGCCAGACCGCTGCCGATCACTACGACGTCGTAATAGTCTTTCGCTCCGGCGAGAAAATCTTTCGGCATGCGTAAACTCGACCTGATACTGGTAATTCTATTCTTCGGAAGTAACGCTGGCCGCTTGAGAGGGGGAAGCGGCGAAGCGCCCAGGGTTAGCTGGCGGCTTGCAAGACGTGCCGATTGGCGATCGACAAACCGCTGACGATCGACCCTATGATACCGACAAAACCTTGATCTGTCCCGCAGATGTAAAGGTCTTTCAGATGCGTTTCGCCGCTCAGCCGCTTTTCGGGCGCTCCATACACGGCGCCGTTGTCGTGCCAGGTGAAACGATGAATCGTTTTCGGCGTAAACATGTCGGTCGCGACGATATGGCGGCGGAAATCAGGGATAAAGCGAACCGCCGATGCGATCGCCTGATCGTACCATTTCAGCTTCGCCTGTTGATATTCGTCGTCTGACATCGTGGTCCAACGCTCAAAGTTGGCCAGCGTCGTGATCCGCATAAAACCTTCGTCCAGCTGGGCGTCGCCTGGGTAGACGAAATTGTTGGGTGAGCAAATCACGCCGGTCCGCGTATCGCAGATTTGGTTGCGGGGCATTTCCCAGTGGAATTTGTGGGAGTCGTTGTAAAAGACGATCGTCGGATCGAATCCGACATCCCGCGGCTGCTGATTGAGGACCGAGATGCTCTCGATAAAGCTCAGCACGCCGGGCGAACCTTCCAGCTTCTCTTGAGGTTGCCCGCACATCCGCATCGTCTCGAACCAACCGGCCGAGGAGATGATCTTGCGCCCTTGCAGTTCTTCGCCGCTGTCCAGCACGACGCCGACCGCTTTGTCGCCGTCATGCACGATGCGCTGCACGCCGTTGCGCAGACGAAGTTCGCCGCCGAGTTCGCGATACTTGCGAACCAGGTTTTTCAGCAGCAGCCGAACTCCCTTCAGCGGTCGGGCGAACCCTTCCAAAAAGATGCTGCGAAACATGATGCAGAACTGCCCCCAGTCCATGTCGCGTTCGCGGGCATTGCCGTACCACATCAGCGGACAGAGGAGCATCTCGACCAGCAGCGGATCGCCGAGCGTCGCTTCCAGGATATCGCGAGCCGAACCCGAGTAGTTGTCGTCCGAGATATCGTCGTAGTCGATGATGCTGCCGAGCAGACGATCAAACGCGTCGCTTTTGCCGGGGAACTTGGCCGCGATTTCACTTTTCAGCAGTTCGATGTCGTTGTCGAACGCGAGCGAAACGTCGGGAAACGCGATCATCGATCCGCGTTGTTCGCACAGCGCGAACTCTTCCCATTTGAATCGCAACTGCCGCAGCAATCGCCCAAGCGGCCCGCGGCGATCTCCCTTGGGCGCATAGTTGGTGACCGCATGCAAACCGACGTCAAAATCACGTCCGGCCATGCGATAGAACGAGTTGAGCCCGCCGATCGTGTAATGACGCTCGAGGATGCAGACGTTCTGGCCGTAGTAGGCGAGCCGGATTCCGGCCGCTAGTCCCGACATCCCAGCGCCAATGATGATCACGTCGTACATGGAGCTGCTGCGGGGATATGCGAACGGTTACTAGGCGAGCGGCGTCAACGGACGACGGCTGCGATGGGACCTGATTACAGGTCTTTCATTTTCGGCTCTAGATAGGCGACGGTGCTCGCCATCGAAGCGAGTTCCGTGTAATCCTCTTCCGGAATCTGCACACGATGACGCTTGCGGAGTTCCATGACGATGTCGAGGAAGTCCATGCTGTCGAGCTCGAGTTGTTCGCGAAACGGCTTCGCATCGTCGATGTCGGAAATGTCGTCATCCGGTGCGATGTCGCGCAAGATATCTAGAACTTCCTCACGAATTTCCGCTGGCGTCACTGCGTTCTATCTCCTGCGTTGCCGCTTAAAGTTTGCGAATAATGGCTACTGAGTTGATCCCTAACATACCGAACGAATTGTTCAGGATGTAACGGACCGGCCCAATTTCTTTCGGTTCGTTGATCACCAGACCCGGCAGTTGGCAATCGGGGTCAAGATCATCGACATTGATGGTCGCATGCACGACGCCATCTTCAAACGCCGGCAAGTTGCCTGACATTTCTAATGCGCCGGCCGCTCCCATCGCATGACCGATGAAGCTCTTGGTATTGTTGATGTACGTTTTCGTGCTCTTGCCGAACACGCGTCGCAATGCGTCGCATTCTTGCGAATCTCCCAGCGTTGTACCGGTCGCATGCGTACTGACAATGTCAATTTGTTCGGCGGCCAGGCCGGCTCGTTTCAGCGCGAGTTCGACGCACTGCGCCTGACGCTCCGGATTCGGGAGCACAAAGTCGGTCGCGTCGGTGTTCATCGCGTAACCGGCCAGCTCACCGTAAATCTTGGCGCTACGCTTTTTCGCGTCCGAAAGGCGCTCTAACACGTAAACGCAGCCCCCTTCAGCCACCACTATGCCGTTGCGGGCCTTATCAAAGGGACGCGACGCTTGCTCTGGCGCGGCGTGATGCGCCAGTGCGCCCTGGCTTTTGAAGCCGGCGAAAATGCCGAATGTGTGAATGCTCTCCGAAACCCCCCCGGCCAGCGCCAGATCGCAGTCTCCCAGACGCAGCATTTGGGCGCCTTGGATCAGGCCGGCGTTACCGGCGGCGCAAGCGGCGCCGATGGTGTAATGCGGTCCGGTGATCTCGCGGTTCAGGCAGATTTCGCCCGCCGGGTTGTTGGCCACGGTGCGGGGATTGTGGTGGTGCGACCAGCAACTCGTGTCGTAGTCGTACCCTTTCAGCTCGTAGACTTCGTTTTCGGTCTCGACGTTGCCGTGTTCGGTAACGCCGATGTAGACGCCGACTTGGCTTTTGTCGGTATTTTCCCAGTCGATCCCCGAGTCGGCGATCGCTTCAGACGCGCAGTAGATGCCGATGCTGCCGGCTCGCGTACCGCGGCGAACTTCCCGTTTCGTCTGATGGCGGGTCGCTTCGTAGTCGCAGATTCCGGCCAGCGTGTCGCCGACGTAGCGAATGTGATAGTTCTGCACGCCGCTCTTGCCAGCCAACAGCGCAGACCGGTACTCAGCATACGAATTGCCATTCGGAGCGGTCAGGCCGATCCCCGTAATAACGATGCGTTGCGAATCCGGAAGTTGGTCGGGGCCCGCAATCATGAACTGCTACCGAAGGGTCCAGAGAAACAGTCCAAACTACCGCTTCCCCTGCATGTTGACAAGATATGCAGGACGAATGAAGCGGCGTTGATTAGAGAGTTTCGGCCAAACGCCGCATTCCTTCTTTCATGTTAATTTGCGGCTGATAGCCAAAATCGCGCCGCGCCGCCGAGAGATCAAAATAATGATTGGTCGCCAGCTGAGCCGCCAAAAATCGGGTCATCCGCGGTTCTGTGTCATATTTTTGGGCAATTTTATACGCCGTCTCCAGCAACCGGCCGATCGCAAATGCGGCGCGATACGAGATTTTCCGCTTGAGAGGCGGAATTTTGGCCAATTCCAGCAGCTCATTGATCCAATCCCAGCAGACGACCGGTTCCCCCTGGCTGAGGAAATACGCGTTGCCGCAGATTGCTGCGCCGTCGGCCATCGCATCGGCCGCCTGCAGATGCGCGACGGCGGCGTTTTCGACATAAATCATGTCGACCCTGTTTTTTCCGTCGCCAACGATCCGCAACTTGCCGCTCTGGGCCCGCTGGAGCAAGCGGGGAATCAAATGTTGATCGCGCGGACCCCAGATCAGATGGGGACGCAGCGCACAGGTCAACAATTTTCCGGCCTGATTGGCGGCCAACACTTGCTGTTCGGCGATCGCTTTGCTGCGGGGGTAATGCGCGAGCCAGCTGCTCGGGTAAGGGACCGACTCGTCGACTCCATTTTGATCGGTTCCGTCAAAAGTAACGCTGGGACTGCTGGTGTAGACCAACTTGCCGACGTTGTGCTGTCGGCAGCCGGCCAGAATGTTTTCAGTGCCGACGACGTTCGCTTGGTAGAAATCTTCCCAACGTCCCCAGATGCCGGCGATTGCGGCGGTATGGAAGACGACGTCGATGTCGGCGCAGCCTTGCGAGACGATCTGCGAATCGGCGACATCGCCGCGCAGACAGTCGACTCCCGCCGCGGCCAGATCAGGATAGTCGCGCCGCCCAAGGACGCGCACTTGATCGCCGCGCGCAAGTAACTGCTCGACGATATATCGTCCTAGAAAACCGCCGCCGCCGGTGACTAGCGCTCGCACCAGATTCGCCTTTTTTTCGAGAGCCCTATGGCCAAAAATCAGTCGAGGCCTTCGATCATCGATCGTGGGACCTTAAAGCGAAACGATCCGCCGTCGCCGATCGCCTGGCCGGGCAAGTCGAGATACAGATTTTGCACCGTCTTGGGATCAAAGTTTTCGCCAACGTCAAAGACGACCGAATCGGTCCCTTCTTCTTTTGGCTCGAACGTTTTCTCCGGCGTGTTCCACTTCAGTTTGGCGATGTCGTCAAAGCGGAGCGGATAGTAAATGTTGCGCTGTTCGTCGGAAAGCTGCGCGGTGCGAAAACCGGCCGGCGATTTGAATTCGGTGCCGTACCAGGTTTTGAAGTCGATCGGTTTGTTCGAACGATTCGCCAGTTCTAGATAGACGACCATAAACGGGCGTCCCGACGTGACCAATTCGCCTTTCTCGTCTTGCCCGCGAACTTCGCCCCAATCGATATGGTGGACTTTTACACGCAGGCCATCCATGTACTTGGCTGACTTGGAGGCATCGGACCAATTCACGTAATAATTGTCGTCATTTTCTGACTTATCGAGCACGTCTTGGATTTTGTTACCGACGTTTGTGTTCGTTTCGGTGGCGACCACTTCGACTTCTTCGCCGCCACCGCCGCTGCCCATGATCAGATATTTCGCCACCGCAAAAACCAGGAAAAGCGCCACGGCGCCGACACCGCCAGCGACGATGTTGAAGATCAGTTTCTCATGCTGTTTGAAGAACGAGATTCCAGCTTCTCCCTCGACGGCCTCTTCGCCTTCGCCGCCAGGCGTCGCCGATTGCGGCGGCTTGGAAGGCGCCGGCGCTGATTTACGACCCGGAGATTTGGGACGCGTTTGAATCACCGGCGCTGCAGACGCTGCGGGCGCAGCCGGCATGTCGGGAACCAGGAAGACGCCGCTGCAGGTCGGGCACTGCACCTGAGTTCCGGCAGCCGATTGAATTTCGAGCACGGTCGAACAGTGAGGACATCGCAGTTGCATTTTAACGTTGCGCTTTTCGAAAAAGTGAGGTGGCGCTATTTCGAACCGATTAAACACTAGCCCGCTGCGCCAGCAAGGGAATACGGCCCACTACTTTAATCCGTGTTCGCATCGCCAGCCGTATTCCCTCGCTGGCGCTGCGGGCTAGTGGGATGATTCTTGGTTTTGCGTACAGGTTGAGTCACTTCACAATAGTTGCAACGGGCAAAGACTCTCCGATTTCGTGACCTATCTATTTTAGTCGTGCGGCGGTTCGCTGAGCCGTTCCGCGGCCCAAACCGCGAGCTTTTCGCGAAAAATCTTCGCATTGTGGCGGATATCGACCGGAAAAGCGGGGTGAAGCAGAAAATCGTGAATTGTTTCGGTCAGCGGATGAGCAGCGCACAACTGACGCACTTCGTCTAGCAACGCGTCGATCGCCGCGCGGGATTGCGGATATTTGTCGGACCACGGCTCGACAATCATCACCGGAAACTGTTCCCCCGGCTCGCCGACGCCGACCAGCGCACTGCGAAAGATGCTGGCGTGATTGTTGGCGATCGCTTCGCACGGAATCGTGAACATATCGCCGCTGGCCGTCCGCACGCGATGCGCCTTGCGGCCGCAAAACCAAAAACGATCTTCCGCATCCAGATAGCCAACGTCTCCCATTCGATGCCAGATTCGCTCGCCATCGGCGATCTTCGCCGCTTGGGTCGCCGCTTCGCTGGTGAAATAGCGGTGCGTCACCACCGGGCCGGTTACGATCAACTCGCCGATCTCCCCTTGGTCGACTCCTTTGCACTGGTCGAGCGTGGCGATGGCGGCGTCGGTGATGCGAATGACGCGCCATTGGATGCCGCTGAAGCGTCGTCCGACGCAAGTTCCGGCGCCTTTTTCGGAAGCGAGTTCGGTTCCGTCGAGCACTTCGCTGGCGGCGATCGATGCGATCGGCAACGCTTCGGTTGCTCCATACGGCGTATAGATGTCGCCGTCGGCGTGAATCGCGTTCTTCATCCGTCGCAGCACATGCGGCGGCACCGGCGCTCCGGCCGAGAGGACCCGTTTTAACGATGGCAGGCGAATCTCGTGCTGCTCGCAATAGAGGCCGACTTTGTTCCAGACCGCCGGCGACGCAAACGACTGCGTAATTTGCCAGTCATGGATCGGTTCGATGATATTCAGCGGATTGACGGCGGCTGGGCGACTCGCGTCCATCTCAGGAATAATCGACGTTACGCCCATCGCGCTGTTGAAGAGGCCAAACAGCGGAAAGCCCGGCAAGTCGATCTCGCCCGGCTGAATGTCATAGCGATCGCGGATTTGCTGGACTTGTTCGTAAAATCCTTCGTGCCGGAACAGGACGCCTTTGGGAGGCCCCGTGCTGCCGGTCGTGAAGATGATCGCCGCCGGATCATCATCAGCGGCGGCAAGCGGTTGAAAGTTGCTCGCGTCCGTTTTGCGTAAATCGTCGATCGTCGGACCGCCCCAGAACCAGCGGCGGCCGACGGTAACGTTCATTTTGGCTTGTCCGTAGCGTCGTCCCATCAGAACGCGGACCGCTTGGACGATCGAAATCGCGACGAAGCCTTGCGGTTCGACCTGATCGAGACAACGCAGCAAGTTCTTTCGCCCCATGCCGGGATCGATCAGCACGCTGACCGCGCCGACTTTGAACAGCGCAAAGACCAGCGAGACAAAGTCGATGCTCGGTTTCACCAGCAGCGCGAGTCGCGTGCCTGGGGTAACGCCCATCTGAGCCAGACCAGCCGCCAGACGCGTGCTATCGGCATCTAGCTGAGCGAAGGTGATCGTCTGATAGACGCGTCGACCATTGGCGTCACGCCGGCCGGGGGTCGCAATCGCGACGGCATCCCCTCGCTCCGCAGCGACTTGCGCTAAGAGAAGTCCGACGTTTTTCGAGGTGAAAGAAGCGGCGGTCGCCACAAGACTTACCGTTGAAGGAGCGCGAAATGGATCAAAGCTCGGTAATCTAGGCCGCCGAGCGGCTCTTCACAACCGCCCGAACGTGGGAAAGCACCTCAAGGGCGATGTCGCACTGGCAAGCGGCGGCCAGCGCTTTCCAGCCGGGAACGCCGTTCACCTCCAGCAAATAAAGATTCCCATCGCGCCCCGGCAGCAGATCGACGCCGGCTATCTCGAGCCCGATGGCGTCGAGCGTTATAGCGGCGATTTCTAATTGTTCCGTCGTCGGCGTATGCGGTCGACTGTCGGCGCCGCGCTGCACATTGGTTCGCCAATCGCTGGCGCTATGTCGCGTCATCCCCCAGGTTTTACCGCCGATTGATAGCACGCGAATGTCGTAGCCGTCGTGGGGGATGAACTTCTGCAGGAATAAAACGGAGTCGGTCCGTGAGAGCGTTTTGAAGACCCGCTCGGCCAAGTCGGGCGACTCGACACGCATGATTCCGCGTCCTTCGCCCCCAAAAAGCGGTTTGACGACGACGTCTCCTCCTAGCGTTTCATACGCGGCGAGCGCGTCTTCCCACGACTCACAGACATGCGTCTGGGGAACCAAAACGCCGCAATCCGCCAGGCGGGAGAGGGTCAGATACTTGTCGATCGCAATTTCGAGGCTCCGCGGCGAGTTCAAAACGACCGTTCCATGTCGCTGCAGCTCGGCTAGCCAGTTCATGCGATAGATGACCTGCTCTAGACTTCCCAGCGGCATCGTGCGGACGAGTAATGCTGGCAAAGCGTCGGCGCGTTGAAGATCGCCGTGCGAAAACTGGAGGGCGTCGCCGACTGTCGCTTGGAAGCGGCGGAAGTCGACCCACTCGATTTCGACATCCGTCAATTTTGCGGCGGCGCGGGCCAGATCTTGGCCGTACCAGCTATCAGCGGCTGCGAGCAATCCGACCAGCAGAGGGGAATTAGACATGAAATGGGGCCAAAAGCGGGTCCGGATCAGAATAATCGTGAAATCGCAAATAATCAGTTCAATCGCTACAGTCGAACTGCCGATCACCATAGTGACAGAATCCAATGCACGCTAGCCGTGGCCGCAAACCCAAGGGCAGCAAAGCCGAAGTCAACGTTCAGGGTCGGGAACCGAAATATGCAAGTCAAAGTCTACGTACCAAAAACCGTCGAAATTCCGAGCGAATACTTGCCCGCACTCGTGCAACGCGCCAACGAGAACTTGGGTGAAACCGGTCGCGCCATCGCCGCTTCACGCGGCCATCTGGTGCGTCAGGCCGTCCGTGACGGTCTGCTACGCGAACTCGATCACTTGATGAGTGAAGATGACGCGGTCGATCTCTACTGCGATCCCGGCAGTGAGATTCCGCTAGAAATTGAAAATCGCACCGTCACGCTAACTGAACTTCTGGAAGCTTTGCAAAACAAGAAAGCTTCTTGGGGAATCAAATCGGAAGATCTCTCTGACAAGCAGCCCGGCATCACTCCGCGACGCCGAGCGGCCTAATTCTCCAGGATTGCGGCCGCAAATTGGGCAAGACGTCTCCCAGCAGGACGTGCTATCAAGGCACGTCCTGCTCTCGTTTCTTGGCAATCTAGGCCGGCGGTCAATGACTCTTCCGATCAGCCGGAGTCTAGCGGCCAAGTTAGTTGTCCCATCCAAACCCGTTTCATGCCGCATGTTACGCGTTAAAACCCGATCATTTTCTACATCAGCAAACGTTGTTACTTCGGCAGCAAGGGTCGAATGACATTTCAGGGTGTAGCGACGGGCAGGCGGAATCGAAAATGCAAACGGAGCTAACGAGTCGCGGAGTCGATTGCCCGCTTTGCGGAACGGCTCTAAAACGCGATGAAGATAGCATCCGCGATCTGTGGAATTGCCACAGTTGCGGCATGTCGATCGAATTGGCGCAGCAGCGCGAACCGCTGGTCGAAGTATCGACCGCACCTTCGCAATCGCTTTGCGCTGACCAAGATGAAGACCAACTCGATCGTTGGCTTTCTGGCAAGCCGATCGAACAAAAGACCCCGCCAATCTCACGGCGTTTGAATCGTTGGGCGCACGAGAACTGGGGCGCCGTCACCTGCTTTCTGGTCGCATTGCTGGGCATCTCAGGATTGGCCGCGCATGCGATGCAGAACTGCGTCGTCGCACGACAGCAGTTGGCCGATGAACGGGCCTCGCATGCGGCGACTCGCCAGCAAGCGGGGAAGCGGGACGAAGAACTGCGGATCTTGGTTGACTCGGCCCAGATCAAATCGCGTTCAATTGGCAAGCAGTTGGACCAGGCTCGCCTAGACGCGCGTCGAGATCTTTCGCTTCGTTTGGCGGACGAAGCGACCCGACTGGAATTGACGGCCCCGCATCGCTCGCTGATGCTGGCGGCCGAATCGGTCGAAATCGCCCGCACTGCGAATCAACATCCAGCTGCAGGCGCCGTGCAGGTGCTATTTGATCAACTCCAAGATCAAGCCCGCCTGCAGACGTCAGGGCACGTCGAGACAATCCGCTCTATCGCCTTTAGCGCCGATGGGGCGATGTGGGCCAGCGGCGGCGATGACAACCGCGCGATCCTGCACGCTTTGCAGAGCCAACGCGCTGCGATTCCGCTAGAAGCGCATTGGAGCCGCGTCAGTCAGGTACGGTTTTCTCCCGATTCGCGGAAACTGGCGACCGCCAGCTATGACGCGACGATTTGTTTGTGGGACGTGCAGGCCAATGACGTGGCGCAATCGCCGGTCGTGCTGTCAGGCCATGACGAGCGCGTCCTGTCGATCGACTTTAGCGCGGATTCGCGCTGGTTGCTCTCCGCCGCTCAAGCCGCGCCGGGCAGTCCCAGCGAGATCCTGCTCTGGGATCTACAGGCCAAAGGGCATCCGCATGTCACGCAAACCTTAGGGCAACATTTCGGCCGCGTGCATGCAGCTCGGTTAAGCCCTGACTCGCGCTGGGCGTTCACCTCTTCGGCCGACGGTTTTGTGCAACTATGGCGGCTGAATCCGAAAAGCGGCGATCGCCTGACCGTCGCGATGCGAGCCCAGCATGGTCTGACCGATCGCGTCTTTTTTTCGCCCGATAGCTCGCAGTTGGTGACCATCTCGGAAGGGAATAACGGCGAGTGCGTCGTTCGTCGTTGGCGACTGGGGGAAATGATTCGTCCCGAAGTTGTCGCCAGACTGAAGATGGCGCCGTTGGCGGCCGATGTCGACTTCGCCAGTGGGAACGTCGCCATCGGCGGCAAACAAGGCCAAATCAACGTGATCCATGGAGGCTCCGGCGTGGTGACGCCGGTGGTGGGGCATGAACAGCAAATTCAACTGGTCCGATTTTTGCCAGGCGGGGCGCTCGCTTCGATTGACTTGCAAGGTTTGATTCGCCGCACAAATTTGACCGGAAAAGAAGAAGTGGCGCTTGGCGTCAAACTGCCGCAGGTCGCCGGTCAAACCGAAACGGCGGCGATCTCCGCTGACGGCCAATGGGTCGCCGTGACCAACGACAAACAGGAAGTCATGATCCGCCAACTTGACCCGACCATTCTAATGGGAGTCGCGTTTGAGCGGTTGCAATCGATCGGCGGCGGAGTCGACGTGATCGCGACGAAGCCGACGGTAAAACGCCGCTAAACGCCGAAACTCTCGCGCAACAGCTCTTCCGACGTTTTGCCGAAGACATGCCGTTTGTTAGTCTTGGTTGGGATGAAGGTCACCTGGGCGGGACTGAAGAGCATCGGGTCAATCTGGTAGAAATCGAACTTGGCGTCGCGCAAGATCTTCTCAAACGGCGTTCCGTACGCCGGCGAACTGCTGCTCGGGATTTGAGGGCCGATGCTGGCGATTTCGTCGTCATTCGCTTCGACCCATAAAGTAACCTGTCCGCCGTATAAAATCGCGTCGTTCGTGCGGCCGATTCCTTGTACGTCGTTGGCTGACAGCGGCGGCAGCGGCGCTGTTCCTTCGGCACGCACGATTTTACGCAGATCAAAACGAAGTTCGTGTAATTTGTGCAACGCTGTTTCGACGCTTCGCGCGACGATTTGCACATGGCCTGCTCGACTCGCGGTACGCGCGACCAACAGTCGCAACTGTTGCGGTTCGACGCTGCATTGTTTCGCCAGTTCGGCGCAAACCTCATCCGGTGGAATTTGCGCCGTTTCTAATACGCCGACGGCGACCTCGGCCGATTCTGCAAATCCGAGTTCGGCGATCAGCGGTTCTTTATCGGCGCAGGCCCGCATCGCACCCGAAGCCATCGCAAAGTAGTCCCCTTGCTGTACTTTCCAACCGGCGTATTGCGAACCCATGCAAGCGATGACCGGTTGATCGGTTTGGACCAGGACATCGAGCGGAACGCCCGGCAGTTGACCCGGCGTAAAACGAACTTCCCCCAATCCGGCCAGACAGACTTCCGCCATTTTGAGTCCTGCTTCGCCTCCGCCGGTCGCGTTGACTCCCAGGTCCAATATCTGCACGCCGCAACGGCTTTGGGTGACGATCGCTTGAAACTGCTCTGGCTGGTCGACAATTGCCTGTGCTGCGGCCCAAGCGCGTTGGTTCAGGTTCAAGAGGGGGGCTCCGTAGGTAAGGTTGCTACCCCATGTTGTTTCAGCAAAACGGGTTACTTGCAAGTCAGGCGCGCCGGGTCGATTGTTCCCGAGGCCCGGTCTTCGTAGAATTGGCGATCGCCACCGGAAGGAGATCTGAGTGCACAATCTGACGATAGAGAATTACGTAAAAGCGATCTACCAGGTCTGCGCCCGTGCTGACAAAGACGCCGCGTCGACCGGAGAACTAGCGACAGCGCTCTCCGTTTCGCCAGGCACGGTCACAAGCATGCTCAAAACTTTGAGCGAAGCGGGACTTGCGGAGTACATGAAGTACGAAGGGGTGAGCCTAACGCCGTCCGGCCGCACGTTGGCGCTGCGCGTGCTGCGTCGACACCGTCTGATCGAACTCTTTCTGGTCCGCACGCTCGATCTGACCTGGGACGAAGTCCACGAAGAGGCTGAGCACATGGAGCATGCGGTCAGTGACCTGCTGGTCGATCGGATCGACGATTTTTTGGGGTATCCCGACACCGACCCCCATGGCGATCCAATTCCTCGAGCCGACGGCAGTATGGTGAGCGTCGACTCAAAAAAATTGACCAAATGGGACGCGGCCCAGCCGTTTCGTTTGATCCGAGTGATGGATCAAACGTCTGATTTTTTGCGATATTTAACCGAAGAATCGCTCGCGCCCGGCTGCGAAGGCAAAATCATTGCATTTCGAGCCGAAGCCGGAGTTCTGACGATCGAAGTCGAAGGCCGTCAGACGACGTTGGGGTTAGACGCCGCCGAAAAGCTGTTGGTCTCGGCCCTGACGTAGGTGCCGCCGACAAAAGGGGGTCAGGTCCCAATTTTGCTGCAAAATTGGGACCTGACCCCCTTTTGTCGTGCCCTCCATTCCCCTCCGCGCCTGGCTTTACGCTTGCGGCTGCGGTGCGTTGACCGGCTCGTGCCCCAGCGAACGCCGCACGACCGACAATTGCCCGGTGTGCATGCCTTCGTGCCAGACGGCAGTTTCAAAGACGGCGCCGATATCGTTGAGAAAATCGGGCGATCCATCCGGAGTCGGCGTCGACATCGCTTCTTCGTCCAGCGCGTCAAATACCGCCAGCAGCAGAGCGCGGCGATCGCGTAAGTATTCCAACACGTCCGCTACCGCCGGATAGTGTGCAGGATCGGCCACCGGCTGCGATCCGACTCCGAACAGCGTCTGATATTCGTCGCGAGGCTCCGCTTGGTCAGGTGCAATCTGCGTCAAGAAGAAATTGTCGGTCAGCGCTAAATGCCCGGCAATCCAAAGCGCATGGTTCGTCTGATCGCAGACCTGCTGCGTCCATTCTTCCGGCGAGTGAAAATCTTCGAACAACCGCTCTGTAAAAGCCCGAGCCGTCGTCAATCGCTTCCGTAGTCGTTCTTTCGGGGTCATCCGCAATTCCTGTGAATATTGTCGTCGGCTATGGCTAGCTACGCATCTTTTCCGATGCCGCGGAGCATTGCGAGAAACAAGTCGATCTGATCGTCGTTAAATGGGGACAGCAATTCGTCCCGGATGCGGTGGTTTAACGATTCCACCGTTTGCGCGACGGTCGCTAAGCGTTGACGCCCCTGGTCGGTCAAAAAGATCTGCAGCGACCGGCGATCGGCGGGATCAGCCTGGCGCTCGATCAGCCCCGCTTGTTCGCTGCGGTCGAGCAAGCTGGTGATGCTGCTGGCGTCGACGCAGATCGAACGCGCGATTTCTCGCGGTTTGCACCCTGCGTTTTGTTCTAGGCAAGTCAGCAAATAGAGCTGCGGCGGAGTCAGTTGGAAGGGAGCGAGTTCTTCCGTATAGAGCCGCGCGACGCGGCGCATCGCCACGCCGAGCTGAAACGAGAGCGAGTTGTCGCGACAAAAAGGCATAGGCTACAAATAATTGGTGTTCCAAGCAACGAAATTCTAGGTATCGTCGTCTCGCCGGGTCAAGCGTCTTGATTGATCGTTCGCTTGCTCTCTACAATAGTCATTCTCGTTTTTTCACAAATCGTAACGGATTTTGCCGCAACGGTTTAGGGCCTTTAGAACGCCTCCGCTCCATGCCAGAAGATCTCTACAAAACCTTAGGCGTCCCACGCTCGTCCACCGCTGAAGAAATTCAGAAGGCGTATCGCAAACTCGCCCAGAAGTATCACCCTGACCTCAATCCAGACGATAAAAAGGCCCACGAGCGATTTAAGGAGATCCAGAACGCCTACGACGTGCTGGGAGATACCGAAAAGCGGACCAAGTACGATCAATTTGGCCACGGCTTTGAGCAGATGGGCGGAGGCCCCCAAGGGGGAGCTTGGCGGCGTCCCGGTGGCGCCGGCGGCGCTGGCGAAGAGTTCGACTTCAGCGACATTTTTGGGGGCGGCGGAGAAGCGAGCGGCGGATTCTCCGATATTTTTCGCCAATTTACCGGCGGAGGAGGACGACGCGCTCGCTCGGCGCCGATTCGCGGCTCTGATCTGCACCATGAAGTAACGGTTCCTTTTCATACCGCTGTCGAAGGGGGCGAGGTCCTACTAAGCGTGCGCCGCGGCAACAGCGTCGAAACGATTTCGGCCCAAATTCCTGCTGGGATCGAAGATGGGAAGAAAATTCGACTTCGCGGGCAAGGCGAGCCCGGTCCCGGCGGCGGACCTGCCGGGGACATTTTGATCAATGTGCATATCGATTCGCACCGCTGCTTTGTTCGCAACGGCAAGAATCTGGAAGTGAAAGTCCCGATCACGCTCGAAGAAGCGGCGCTCGGTGGAAAAATCGATGTTCCGACTCCGCATGGTACGATCACGCTGACCGTTCCCCCCAACTCTTCCAGCGGCAAACGTCTGCGGATTCGGGGCCAAGGGGTCAAGCCAAAGTCAGGCGAGCCCGGCGATCTGTACGCCGAACTGCAAATCAAAATGCCGCCGCAATTGGATGAGCAGGCCCAAGAGATGATTCGGGAACTGGGCAAGCTGTACGCTGATGACCCGCGCAAAGATCTGACTTGGTGATCCGATGAGCAGCCGGGGAGAACATCAATTTGGCAAGGAAAAGCGACTGCTGCGAACCGCCCAGTTTGATCAGGTCTTCGCCGGCAAATGTTCAGCGGCCGACGGTATTTTGGTCGTCTACATCGCCCAGAATGACCATCTTGGTCCGCGGATCGGCTTGGTCGTCTCGAAAAAAGTAGGGAACGCTGTCCGCCGCAATCGTTGGAAGCGGCGCCTGCGCGAAGCGTTTCGCATTCAGCAGGCGCGCCTGCCGGAGAACTGCGATTTGATCGTGATTCCCCGCGCGGCGATCGAACCGCCGCTCGAACGGCTTTGCCGCAGCCTAGTCGAGACAGCGCGTCGAGCACGCAAAAAATTAGGTCAGCGAGGCGCCAAAGGATGAGCGGATTCGCGTTCTTGTGGCAGGCGGCGGATGGTTTGCTAGCGGAATCGATGATCTTCGCGGTGCGGCTCTATCAGTTCTTTCTCAGTCCGATTTTTGGCCGGCAGTGTATTTACCAACCTACCTGTAGTCACTATTTTATCGGCGCGGTCCAAAAGTACGGACCGTTCACCGGCGCCGCCCGCGGAGCATGGAGAATCTGCCGCTGTCATCCGTTTAGTCGTGGTGGGTACGATCCTCCATAAATCATTGCCCTAAATCGCTCTTGACCGTGCTATCAGATTGAAATAGCCTTCGCCCCGATACATCGACTGGAACGCGCTGCAAGGATTGCGGCGCGGCAGCCACGCCGACAGGGAGCGTCGCACGCTATGACTATTCGGGCATTACAATCTCGTTCTCGACCACTCACGATCTTACTGCTTGCCGGCGGTTTGCTCGTTTCGCCGGGGTGCGTTTCGTGGTTTCACGAAGAGGATGTGGCCATTGTGGACGAATCGCCCGCCGAGTGGGAACTCTCGCGCGTGGTGGGTGATCTAACCGTCCCTGTCGGACTGCAGGTAGCCAAGATTCAAGGCGTGTCGATGGTGACCGGCCTCGACAACACCGGCAGCGATCCGCCGCCGTCTCCCCTGCAAGAGGCGCTGCTGAATGAGATGCGGATTCGCAAGATCGCCAAGCCCAACACCGAACTTGCGTCGCCGCGAACTTCGCTGGTGGTCGCCGAAGCGTATATCGAGCCGGGCGCTCGCGTTGGTCAGCGTGTCGATATTCGCGTGCTGACTTCGCGTGATTCTGAGACGACCAGCCTGGTCGATGGCTGGATGCTGGAAACCTCGTTGTCCGAATCGGCCGTTTTAGAAGGTCGTTTGCGGAAGGGGGAGACGTTCGTTCGCGGCCACGGCGCCATTTTGACCGACAATATCCGCGAAGGCCGAGACGATTCCGAGATTCTACTCAAACGGGGCGTGATCCTCGGTGGCGGCATCCTCAAGAAAGATCGTCCGATCGGACTAGCGATGCGTGCTGACAATGTGTCGGTTCAGGCCAGTGCTCGGGTCGGGCAGTCGATCAACTCCCGTTTCTTCAGCTATCAAAACGGAGGCGGCAAGACCGGGGTCGCCAATCCGTTAGACGACAAAAAGATCGAACTCCGCGTTCATCCCAAATACTTTGAAAATGTCCCCCGTTTCCTGCGTGTCGTTCGCTATATTCCGATCGGCGACACGACCGAAGAACGCTTGCAACGCATCCAAAACGCCGAAGCCGAGTTGATGATTCCCGAATCCTCAGAAGCCGGAGCGATGAAGTTGGAAGCGCTAGGCAAGGATTCGCTCGATTCGTTGAAGAAGGGGCTTGCATCGAAAAGTCCGCTGGTCCGCTTCTGCGCGGCCGAAGCGCTGGCTTACTTGGATGATCCCGCGGCGATCCCCACGCTGACCGAAGCGGCGCGCAGTCAAAGCGAATTTCGCCATCGCGCCTATATCGCTTTCGGGACGCTTGACGATTTGACGGTGATCGACGAATTAGAAGGCTTGCTTCACTGCGAAAGCGCCGAAGCTCGCTACGGTGCGTTCGACACGCTGCTAGAGAAAACCGGCAAAGCGCCGATCATTCGCGGCGTCGACATGAAAGGGAAGTTTATCTTCCACCCGATCCGCTCCAAAGCGTCACCGCTGGTTCACTTTCGCTTGAGCGAACGCCCCGAAGTGGTCGTCTTTGGCGACAATATCCCGGTCCGGACGGACGCGATTTTGCTGATGCCCAAGGGGTTGACCATCACCGGCACGACCGACGGCAAGGTCAAGGTGACCCGCGTTGTCGCCGGTCGCGAGAATCGCTCGTTTGTCTGCGAGCCGACGGTCACCGAACTGATCAAAGGGATTGTCGACGCCGACGGCGATTATCCCGAAGTGATGAAGGTTATCTACAGCTTGAAGCAGCAAGGCGCCATCGACGCTCGGGTAGAGGCCGATTCGCTGGCTCATAACGATCGGGTCTATTTTCTGGAACGTGAGGAAGATAGCGATTCCGACTATGCGGATGACGAAATGTTGGAAGAAGAAGCGGTTACAGAGGATGCGGAAGCCGCTGAGTCGGAAGAAATTGCCGCCAGTGAGAAATCAGGCGACAAAAGTTGGTGGCGGTTTTGGTAAACTAAGAGACTCCCCATGCGTATATTAGGGGGAATCTGTTTACTTATCTCGCTTGTCGCGCTTGCGCGGCGAGGGACCGGTCCACCATCACCTCCGCGTATCGTTCGTTTCTATGCTGAAGGCGCTCGAACTTGTCGGATTCAAAAGCTTCGCCGACAAAACGCGGTTCGAGTTCCCCCCCGGAATTACGGTGGTGGTTGGCCCCAATGGTTCCGGTAAGTCGAATATCGTCGATGCGATCAAGTGGGCTTTAGGCGAACAAAGCGCAAAAAGTCTCCGCGGCAAAGAGATGGCGGATGTCATCTTCAAAGGCGCCGCGTCTGGGGCTCGCAAGGCGATGAACTCAGCCGAAGCGACCATCGTCTTTGATAATAGCGAAGGCCAGTTGGCGATCGATTCGCCCGAAGTCCATGTCTCCCGGCGCGTCTATCGCAGCGGCGAAGCCGAATATCTGATCAATCGCCATCCTTGCCGTCTTCGTGATGTCCGCGATCTCTGCAGCGGTACCGGAGTTGGCGCTGACGCCTATGCGATCATCGAGCAAGGGAAGGTCGATACGCTGTTGCAAGCGTCGGCCCGCGATCGCCGCGCCATCTTTGAAGAAGCGGCCGGCATCAGCCGCTTCAAAGCGAAAAAGGTGGAAACGCAGCGCCGGTTGGAGCGTGTCGATCAAAACCTGCTTCGTTTGGCCGACATCGTGGACGAAGTCGAAGGACGCCTGAAAAGCGTTCGCGCCCAGGCCGGCAAGGCGCAGCGTTATCGTGAATATAGTCAACGCCTGCAAGACTTGCGGGTTAGCGTCGGTTTGGTCGACTGGCGATCGTTGTCGGCTCGGCTGGAAGAATACGAAGTCGAGTTATCGCAACTGCGCGACGAGTCCGCCTCGTTGACGCAAGCGGTGCAAGCATCGGAAGAACAGAGTACGGCGCTCGAAGCGGAATCACGCACGCTCAGCGAAGGAATGGCCCAGGCCGAAGGGGATCTGTCGCGGGCCGAGCAGCGTGTTGCAACCCTTTCCGCCGCCTCGAACATGCAATATCGCCAATTGCATGAACTGACCAGCGATGTCGCGAGTCGTCGAGAGCGGGTCTCACGCCTGAAGTCGGCCGAAGCCTCGCTGACGATCGACGTCGAGTCGATCCGCGGCCTCTTAGACGCCGCTCGCTTGCAGTACGACACCGTGGTAGAAGAACTGCATAGCGTCGAAGAGACCGCCGCCGATCTAGAGTCAGGCGTCGAACAGCTTCGCAAAGATCGGGAAGTGCGCCGGCAGCGGCACGTCGAGTTGCTCAAAGAAGCTTCGAGCTTGGAAAACTCGATCGGTGCGATTGAAGCCGAAGTCGCCGCCGCTCAACGACGTTCCAGCGAAGTGGGTGAGCAATATAGCGAGATTTGCGGCTTGATCGCGAGTCAGCAGCAAGAACTGGCCAATTTTGAAGAAGAAGGCGCCCGCGTCGCGATCGACTTGCAACGCAAGCAAGATCGTCTGGACGTAACGCAAGATCGCCTAAGCCGGCAGCGTGACGACCTGCGTGTACGCCAGGAAGCGTTATCGACCCTGCAGCATCGCCGCGCCGCGATTCACGAACGAGCCAAAGTGCTCGACGAACTAGAGAAGCGGTACGAGGGGCTCAACGCTGGCGTCAAAGAAGTGCTCTCACGCGCTCGCGACGAAAAGGAATATCACTTCCGCTCGGTCGCCGGCTTGGTTGCCGACGTCTTTCAGGTCGATGTGCAAATCGCGACGCTGATTGAAATCGCGTTGGGGGACGCCGCGCACTATGTCGTGCTGCGTGACAGCGGGCTGGTCGATGCGATTGAAGACGGAACTGTCCATTTTCCGGGTCGCGTCGGACTGATCGAGCTAGCGAGCTGTCTGCCGCGGGTTGGCGAAGAGGACGAAGAGAAACTGGCCGAAGATGGCGATGTCCGCGGACGGGCCGATCGGTTTGTCGAAACGGCCGCAGAATTTACGCCGCTCGTGAACCAACTGCTTGGCGACGCGTGGATTGTGACTGATCTGGCGGCCGCTCGACGCTTGCAACGGCAATACCCACGTCGTCGCTTTGTTGCTGAGACCGGCGAAATGCTGGAAGCGGATGGACGCATCTATGTCGGGCCGCGAGCCAATGCGTCCGGAATTATATCGCGTCGTAGCGAACTGCGCTCGCTCCGTGATCAATTGGCCGATCTGGACGAAGAGCTTGCAGGCGGGCGCAGCGAAATCGCCGCTTTGCAAGATGAAATTGCCGAAGCCGACGATGAGCTACGCAGCGCGATCGACGAACATCGAGAAGCGAGCCTGATGCAGTCAGAGCATCGCGCTCGACTTGCTTCGGTGCAACAGCAGCTAGAACATCTGGCGCGCGATCAGCACCGCAGCGGTCAGGAGCAGGAAGCGATTCGTCGCCAAATCGAAGATGGGGACTCTCGTCTGCAGGCGGTTCGTCATTCACTGGCGGAAAAGCAGCGCGAAACCGCTGACTTGGAAAGAGCTGCCGATGACGATCACGCCAAAGCGGCGATGCTCGAGAGCGAGCGAGCCCAGGTCGGACAGCAAGCGACCAGCCTGAAGATTGAATTGGCGAAAAGCGAGCAACAAGTTGGCTCGCTCGGACAACAAGCGAAACAGACCGAGCAGGCGCTGGTCGAAAAATCGCAGGCCATTACGGAAAACCGTGAACGGCTATTGGCCGAGCAGACGCAGTATCAGACGCTGGAGCGGGAGATCCTGTCCGCCAACGGCGAACTGGCCCATTTGTTTCTGGTTCGCGAGCAACGCTATCGTGAGGTCCACTCTGGCCGCGTGCGTCGTCGCACGATCGAAACGCAGCGAGCCGAGATCACCGCCGAAGCGCAGCGCATGCGGCGTGAACTGGACGAAATTGCCCAGCGCGTCCATCGCAAAGAACTCGCCGGCGGCGATCTGCGTCACGAACGAGGGACGCTAGCGTCGCGACTGCTAGAAGATTACGGCATCGAGATCAGCAAGTTTGTCGACAAGCAGGATGTCGAGCCGATCGAAGATCGCCAGGCGGTCGACGAAGAGATCGCCGAGTTGCGCCGCAAGGTGACCAACATCGGCGCCGTTAACGTGGACGCACTGCAAGAACTGGATGAATTGGAGCAGCGTTTCGCCCACCTGTCCGGTCAGTTGACCGATTTAACCGAAGCGAAGCAATCGCTAGAAAAGATCATTCACAAGATCAACGCCGACAGTCGTCGGCTGTTTGAAGAGACGCTGGCGACGGTGCGTGACAACTTCCGGCAACTCTTTCGCAAGGTTTTCGGCGGCGGTTCGGCGGATATCATTTTGGAAGAAGGAGTCGACGTGCTGGAAGCTGGCGTCGATATCGTCGTGACACCGCCGGGTAAAAACACGTTGCATATTTCGCTGCTGAGCGGCGGCGAGCGCGCTTTGACGGCGGTGACGCTGTTGCTAGCCATATTTCAGTTTCGCCCTAGTCCTTTCTGTATTTTGGACGAAGTCGACGGTCCACTCGATGAAGCGAACATTGGACGCTTCGTTGACGTCCTTAAGGGGTTCCTTGACTGGACGCGGTTTGTGATCGTAACGCACTCCAAAGCGACGATGGCGGCGGCCTCGACGTTGTATGGGGTGACGATGCAAGAGTCTGGCGTGTCGAAACGGGTCTCGGTGCAGTTCGATGACGTCAGCGAAGACGGCGAGATTTCGCAAGCGGCGGTCGAGCGCGACAGCGGTGACGCGCAGGTTGCATGACCGTAGAAGTCACCTAATCGTTACAAATGCTGCGACCCTCTCTATCTTCCGCGCATATAATTAAATGTTTGGCGAAGAAATCGTCGGCGGCGACATGCGTTGTGCTGTCCATTCTAACCCGGCTAATGAGAACGACTTGCATCGGTCGGGCTCGATAAGATTCGGATAGCGCCGGTCGCGCCGTGCGACACGATTTTGCTTGTTGACGGCGTCTGTCCGGAAAGATGCTAAAGAAAAGCCCCCGAATGACTCGAAATTAAGCTTCGGAAGGTCTGTTCCGTCGAATCGCGTCCACAAGACGTCTCGCAGAATAGACCGGCAAGGGGGGTACATCTCAGTCAGGGCGTAAGCCGCAACGTTTCGCAACGGACGGGAGCGAATCGTGGTGGATTTACGTCTTCTATGAGGGGATCCCTTAAGCCGCCACCTCGCCGAATCATCGGATTCGATAGCGAAGCGAAGGTGCTGGGAAGTAATATCTCACCCTCTTCGCGGACATTCGCTTTCGGTGGTCAGACATTTGAGGCGCGGAGTCAGAAGGAACTGAACACGAGCCACAGAAGCGATGCATTTTTATCAGCCCTAACCCAGATGTTTGCGGTAGCCGGACAAGTCCCACTGTCGGCGCGAGGGAAGAAGCGTCAAGGCGACGCTGCAAGCAAGGGCTGGACGCGTGTTTCCGGTTTTCGGAAACGCGGTGGAGGTCAACTCAACTAGAGAGTAACGGAGAGCCTGAGATGAAGGTCTTCACAACAGGACAGGTCGCGAAGATCTGTAAAGTGGCCCCGCGCACGGTAAGCAAGTGGTTCGATTCGGGCCGTCTTAAAGGTTACCGGATTCCGGGGTCGCAAGACCGCAGAATTCCGCGGGAATACTTGATTAAGTTTTTGAAAGAGCACGGGATGCCCTTGGGCGACCTCGAAGACGAGGCCATGGCCAAGTGTTTGATCGTCGCTCAAGATCAGGTCTTGGTCGAGAACTTGCGTCGTGAACTGCCGCCCGAAAAATCGTTCAAGGTCGCTGTGGCCGCGAGTGGTTTTGAAGCCGGTATTCAAGCCGAAGGTTTTCACCCTGACTGCATCATCGTCGATTTTTCGATCGGTCGAGTCGAAGCGTTGCAGATTTGCCAAAATCTGCGTCGCAACATCGACTTCTCCGAAACGATCCTCATCGCCTTGTTGCCCGATGACGGCAACCCGATGAGCTTCGATCGCTCGACGATCAATGAAACCTTTAAGAAGCCGTTCGATGCCGCATTGCTGGCTGAGCGCCTTCGCACGCTGATTGGCGCCAAAAAAGAATTGGTCTAGTCAGCTAGTCGACAATAAATCGCCGATACGATACTACGCCGCGGACAGACCCCCGCGGCGTTTTTTTTGCGCCTAGCGCAAACTTTCAATTCTCGAACCAATTGTGTGGTTACCGCCGAGGGATCCCTGCGGTTGTCATACCAGAGGGCGACTCGCTAGTTTGCGGCCAAAAGGCCTCTTTTCAAGGTTTGATGGCAGGTTACCATGGTGGGTTGTCCTCACTTCAACCCTGGCGGCGGATATGGCCGGCGAACTGACCCATTTCGACGACTCCGGCGCTAGCCGCATGGTCGATGTCAGCGCTAAGCCGACGACAATCAGAACGGCCAAGGCTGAAGCTTCCGTCGTGATGGCCGCCGCCACGGCTGCCCGAATCGCACAGCGCGATCTGGGGAAGGGGGATGTGCTGGAAGTCGCTCGGTTGGCCGGCATCATGGCCGCCAAGCGAACCGGCGAGTGGATACCGCTTTGTCATCCAATTCCACTGGAAGGGGTGACGATTGACTTTCGGTTTGTGGACGCGACAACCCTGGTGATTGAAGCGTCGACTCGAACCACCGGTAAAACCGGCGTCGAGATGGAAGCGCTCACAGCGGCTTCCGCGGCCGCGTTGACCGTGTATGACATGTGTAAATCAATCGATCGGGAGATGGAGATTCGCGCGGTTCGTCTGCTAGAAAAAACAGGCGGACGTTCGGGTCATTTTGTCCGATCGGCCGATGGCGACCCTGCGGACCCCGCATCACCGCGGGTACGCTGATTTTCGACCGACAGTATTAGGCGATTTTGTTGTGAGTCAAACAGCCAACGGCGTAACCCGCTCTTTACCAGCCGACGCCCAGTTTCTTACGTCGGCTTATGGCGGCATTTCGCAAGAGATGGCCGCGGTCGAAGACATTCTGACTCGCGAGATGAGTTCGCGGTACGAGTCGGTCAACGAGGTCGTCTCGTATGGTTGCATGCTTGGCGGCAAGCGAATGCGCCCGGCCCTGTTGCTGTTGGCCGCCAAAGCCTGCGGCCAGGTGACCGACGCCCATTACACGCTGGGCGCCGTGATCGAAATGATCCATACCGCGACGCTGGTTCATGACGACGTGCTGGACGAAGCCGACCAACGCCGCCATCTGGCGACGGTCAACTCGCGCTGGAACAACGAGACCAGCGTGTTGCTGGGCGACTTCCTGTTCTCGCATGCGTTCTATCTGGCGACAATGCTTCCGACCACCTGTGCGGCCCGCATGATTGGTCGTTCGACCAATATTGTCTGCGAAGGGGAACTACGTCAGATCGCCAGCCGTCAGGCGTTTGAAACCACGGAAGAAGAGTACCTGGCGATCATCGACGCCAAGACGGCCGAACTCTGTGCGTGTGCCTGTGAACTGGGCGCTCGCTACGCCGAAGCCAGCGAAGAGCAAATCGCTGCGCTCGAGAAATTCGGCCGCGATCTCGGCATCGCGTTTCAAATCGCCGATGACTTGTTGGACGTTGAAGGGAACGAAGTCGAGACCGGCAAGTCGCTCGGCACCGACCTCGAGAAGCAAAAACCGACGCTGCCGCTGATCTACGCGTTGCAGTGCTTCCAAGGGGAGCAGCGCGAACAAGTGTTGGCGATCGTCGAAGGCCCGGCCGAGAATCGCGGCCCCGGTTTGCGACCTTGGCTCGCTCAGTGCGACGCGCTGGGATATGCTCGCCGCCGTGCTAACGAGTACATTCAATCGGCGATCGCAGCGCTTTCGATCTTGCCAGAGTCGGAGTCGCGAACGACGCTGGAGCAACTCGCCAGCTTCGTGACGGCGCGTTCTTGCTAATCTTCGTTACGTCTATTTCTCTTCATAGCCCGCTGCGCGAGCGAGGGAAAATCGCTTGGCAATTCCAACGTGGATCGAAGTAGCCAACCGCATTTCCCTCGCTCGCGCTTTTTGAAGTTGCGCTATTTCCCTGGTCGGCCCCGATAGCGAAGCTATCCGGGCCAACCGGGCGTGGTTTGGAAAAGAGCGCAACCTCAAAACTCGCGCAGCGGGCTATGAAGAGAAAACGTTCCGCGATTTACGGCTGCGTTGGACTGCGCGGCGTGTTGAGCATCGGTTGCAGTTCATCCACAAAGTCGTGGACATCTTTGAACTCGCGATAAACGCTGGCGAAGCGGACGTAGGCGACTTGATCGATCTTCTGCAGGTGACGCATCACGAGCTCGCCGATGTAGTGGCTTTCGACTTCTCCTTCGCACTCGACATAGATGTCGCTTTCGACGCCGGAGACGATGCTCTCGATTTGAGATTCGCTGATCGGCCGTTTCCAACAAGCGAGCGCCAACCCTTTTTTGATCTTCTCCGGCATAAACGGCTCACGCACGTTATCCTTTTTGACGATCTTGATCGACATCTCTTCGACCCGCTCATAGGTCGTGTAACGACGCTTGCAGCCAAGACATTCGCGGCGACGACGGATCGAGAACCCGTCCTGACTAGCGCGCGAGTCAATCACTTTGTCGTTATCCGTACGGCAAAATGGGCAACGCATGCTAAAAAATTCCGCGAGGGGGGAGAAGCTCGATCAACGAGCGATTTCTTCAATATACACGAACGGGTCGGTTCGCGTACGAAAATCCGCCGCTTTCAAAGGGGAGAATATCGAAAGCGGTGTGCGCTGCAGCCACATTTCTGAGCCGCTATAATGGCCCACTTGCGGCGGCCAAGAATTGACGTGTCGCAGCGAATACACTTTCAAAAGTCCCCTCTAGTCTCTGCAACGAGGATGCGCCATGGATAAAGACGACTTCACAGACAAGATGAAGCCTCAGGATGATCGTCGCCGCGACGATCCCGAAGAGCAACTGTGGGCCGGCAACTATTCGGTCAAAGATATGTATGGGACCTGGATCATCACCGCTGTGCTGTCAGTGACGGCTCTTGTGGTGGCTTGCGTCTTCTTTTTGGCGATGTTTCCCGTTGTTCTGGGAGTGATCGCTGTGGTTGCCGTGATCTGGATTTTTCTCTTGTGCCGCCTAGCCTGGCGCAAGTGGAGCGTCCAATACGAACTGACGACGCAACGCTTTGTTCATCAAAGCGGCATCCTGAGCCGGACGACCGATCGGATCGAAGTGATCGATATCGACGACGTCACTTTCAATCAAAGCATTTTTGATCGCATGTTTGGCGTCGGCACGATCACCGTCACCTCCAGTGATCGAACTCACCCCACATTGGTGCTGGACGGGATTGAGGACGTCAAAAGGGTGGCTGACTTGATTGATGGCGCCCGACGAAAAGAGCGTATCCGTCGTGGAATTCACATCGAAGCGGTGTGAATTGTAAGGCAGATTACTCAATCCAAAGAGTCGCCGGTATCAACCGTTGTAAGCGTTGCTATCGGCGACTTTTCCGTTTCCAGTCACCTTGCCGCGCCCTTAAAGAACTTTCATCCGGACTTTTCGGAATGGTCGATATGTCAAGCAGTATCGGAACATGCGAACCGATGGTTAGCTTACGAATCGATGATCGCTGGGGGCGGTTGACCCGTGATGTGCAAACAAGTTTTCTCGACGCAACGAGTGCTAGCGATCGCCTGTTTGGCGGCCGCACTAGCGAGCACTGGGTGTCTGATCGGTCCTGATCATTGTGATCCTGGTGCACCATTCTTGCCGCATTGGAGTCGTCCTCTACCCGATGGGCTGACCGACGAACCCAATGACTCGGTTGCGTGGTGGACCAAGTTCAATGACCCGGTTCTGTCTGAAATGATGGTTCGGACCGCTCAGCAAAACCTGACGCTGGGTCAGGCCTACGAACGCATCGCCGAAGCCCGTGCGCAGCGTGCGATTGCTCGCGGCGGTTTGTTTCCCGACTTCTTCATGGATATGAGCTACAGCCGCATTAAGTCCAGCAACAACGGTAGCCCGATCGGTTTGACCTTCCAGACGCCGGCGTTCAATTATTGGAGCGCCTCGCTGGTCGACGCATCTTGGGAAATCGACGTTTGGGGCGCTGTGCGGCGTAACTTGCAAGCCGCCAACGCCGAGATCGACGTAGCGATCGAAGATCACAACGCGATTCTCGTTTCGCTGCAGGGGGATGTCGGCGCCAACTACGTTCAAGTTCGCACGCTGCAGCATCGTATCTTGATCGCTCAGCGCAACGTGCAGTTGCAACGGCAATCATTGCAAATCGCGGAAACGAAGCTGGAAGCCGGCACGGTCAGCAAGCTGGACGTTTATCAAGCTCGCTCCAACTTGTACTCGACCGAATCGTTGATTCCGTCGCTGCGTCAGAATCTCGATATCGCTTACAACCGCTTGGCGGTGTTGCAAGGGATGCCGCCGCAAGACCTGACGAACGAAGTAATGGGCGCTCGGCAGCTCTTCAAGATCCCCGAGAATATCGCAGTCGGCTTGCCGATCGAAATCATCCGTCAACGACCTGATATTCGCATGGCCGAACGTCAGCTGGCGGCCCAATCGGCTCGTATCGGCGTCGCGATGGCCGACTTGTTGCCTCGCTTTACGCTGAACGGTACTTTGGGCGTCAACGCGACAAGTATCGACCGCTGGTTCACGACTGACAGTCTCGCCTACAACTTTGGCCCGACGGCGCGCTGGAATGTGTTGAGCTTTGGTCGCGTCTGGGGCGACATCGAATTCCAACGAGCTCGTTGGCGTGAGCTGGTGAACAACTATCAGCAAACGGTGCTCGAAGCTTCGGAAGAGGTTGAGAACGCAATGATCTCGTATCGCTTCACGCAGGTTCGCGCCGACCAACTTTATAAAGCGGTCGAAGCTGCCCAAGGAGCCTCGGCGATCTCCGAAGTTCAGTACGAAGGGGGCATCATCCCGTTCCAAACGCTCTTGGACGCACAGCGTTTCCAGGCCGACTTGGAAGACCAGTATGTCGCGGCTCGCGGCGACACTTACACCTCGTTGGTTAGTCTCTACAAAGCCCTGGGCGGCGGCTGGCAAGAACCCTTCGCAGCCGGCAACCTTGGCGCCGACCAGAACCCACAGGGTGAATTGCAGCTCGATCCGCAGATGATGCTGCCGGCGCCCAACGCGGCCGGCGCCAATCCGCTGGCTCCGGACAACCCTGTCCCGCCGATGGCCCCCGGCGAAGCAATCCCGCCGCCGATGATCATCCCACAACCGATGAACTAGGCGACTATTTTTTCGCACCGATGCTTTGGTTAACCGCGGGAGAGAAATCTCCCGCGGTTTTTTTGTGGTGAATCGCTTCTCCTGTTCCGTTTATCGCCGACGCCGATCAGGCGGTAAGCATCGATCCGCAACCATGGCAAGATTTGTCCGATCTTTGTCATGGACGGAGCACGCCGTGATTTCTATGCTTCATAGGGAAGTCGTCACTACTTGAATGCGAGGAACTCATTGGTCAATAAGGATAGAAAAAAGGTCTTGATCGTAGCGCCGCCGCAGGTCACGCTGATGGATGTAACGGGGCCGTGGGAAGTGTTCTGCCGCGCCGAGGCCATGATTCCTGGAACCTATGATGTCGCCGTTATCGCCACCGAACCCGGCGCGCGGGTCAGCACTAAATATGGCCTTGATATTTGCTGCGAACGGAAGATGGATGAATTTCCAGGACCGCTCGATACCGTGCTCGTCGCCGGCAGTCAGCAGGGCGTCGACGGCGTCGCCGATCCTGTTTTTCTCGCGTGGTTGCAGGATGCGGCAAGTCGCACGCGTCGGATAGGTTCGGTCTGTACCGGCGTTTTTTATCTCGCCCAAGCCGGCCTGTTGGTGGGACGCAGGGTGACCAGTCATTGGCGATACATCGACCAGCTCAAATCTCAATTTCCGGATCTAACGGTCGATCCCGAACCGATTTTCGTGCGTGATCGCGATATCTATACTTCCGCCGGCATCGCGGCAGGCATTGATCTGGCGCTCGCGCTCGTCGAGCAAGACTGCGGACATGCCGTGTCTCAGCAGATCGCGCACGATCTTGTGATATTCGTCCAGCGTCATGCAGACCAGACGCAACTCAGCTGGTCACTGGCGCAGCGTATCGCCGACCATGATCCGATTCGCCAACTGCAGCGCTGGGCGCCTGATAATCTGCCCTCCCTAACCACTGTCGATGACATGGCCGCGCATGTCCATATGAGTCCGCGAAACTTCTCTCGACTCTTCAAACAGCAGACCGGCATGACTCCCGGCAGCTACCTACGTCAGTTGCGAGCCGAAGCAGGCCAGCGCCGCATGCAACAAGCGCCCGGCAAAACCGGAGAGCTTGCCGCCGAGCTAGGTTTTGGCTGCGAAAAATCGCTCCATCGCGCCGCTCAACAGAAGGCGAAAAAGTCTTAATCGCAAAACGGACACGATGCTGATTGCTTGTTTTATTCCCCCCGTCAAACCATAGAGATATCCGTCATGTCGACCGATGATAACCAGCGTAAAGAATCTGCTGCCAGCAGTTTGCCGCTCACACGCCGTCACTTAGTTCAACTAGGTACTTTGGGACTCGCCTCCGCTATGTTTCCTGCTTCCAACGCACCAGCACAAAGCCTTACGCAACACGTACCTGCCGCTTTCGCCAAGCTGCGAAACAAAGCGGCGCTGAACATCGGAATCCTGATCTTTCCCGGCATCGATCAGATCGACTTCACCGGGCCATTTGAAGTTCTCGTCCGAGTGCCGGGCGCAAAAATTCACATCATCGGCACGCAGGCCGATCCCGTACGTGACTACAACGGGCTGGTGCTAACGCCTGAAATGACGCTCGCCGATACGCCGGAATTGGATCTGCTTGTCGTACCAGGCGGTCCCGGGCAGCAGGCGTTGATGCAGGACGAGCAGGTGCTGGAGTTTATCCGCCGCTATCATGCAACCGGCAAGCCGCTCTTCTCGGTCTGCACCGGTGCGCTGCTTTGCGGCGGCGCCGGTATTCTTCACGAGCGCCGCGCCACTACGCATTGGTCGACAATCGCCTTGCTTCCCTATTTCGGCGCGATCGCCGTCGACCAGCGTGTTGTGATCGATGACGAAATCGTCAGCGCCGCCGGCGTCACCGCAGGCATCGATGGAGCTTTGATCATTGCTGCGCTGCTGCGTGGCGATGCCGCCGCCCAACGCATTCAGCTTGGCATCCAGTACGCGCCGGAACCCCCGTTTCAAGCGGGACTCCCTTCCACCGCGCCCGCCGACGTGCTCGATGATGTGACCGCCAAAATCAAACCGTTGACCGAATCGCGTCTACAGACCGCTAAAGCATACGCGGCGCAAATGAAGGGGCGAACAGACTAGAGCTTTGGTTCACTTAAAATTTCGGGCGCCGCTGTCTGGCTTGTCCAGCAGTGTCTTGGGTTGCGACGTGAACGACCCTCAAATCAAGCGGGACCAAAGTACTAGAGCGGATTTCAATTCTCGGGCGTTTTTGAGACGACCGAACGCCAGCTTTTCATCGTCTCGATTTGACGCAGGCCCCGTCGTCGCGATGCTGGAGGCCGCTTGGTATTCTTATTGGGAAGAATCCAAATCAAAGTCAAAGTTGTTTTCTCCCCGCTCGATCGTTCGCTTTAGTTCGGTCTCATCGTTGTACTTGGCTGGAACCTTCTCTGGTACGCCGGGATCTTGGACCTTGCCGTTGTCGGTCAGTACTCTGGCCTGAAACGTATGAATCCGAATCGAATGTTCACCCAGCAGCGCCCCTTCGGCGCCGGCGGCGAACTGCAGCTGAAAGTGCCCTTCCGCGTCGGTCGTCGCTTCCGACGTCCGTCCTCCGGCGGCGGGATCAAACGCGACGATAGCGCCGGCGAGCGGTTGCCCGTCGAGAGTGACAGTTCCATGAACCTTGCCCAATTGCGGGCCGCTCGACCCAAAGCAGCCTGTCGTCAAGAGCAGCGCGAGCCCTAAAAGAAATGCGTTCCGTTTCATCGTATTTTCCTGCAGGATGACAACCCGACGTTCACGCTTGCAGCGCGCGCGTCTGGAGAGAAGGAGGGAGCTTAGGGCGTACGCTAGAAGTTGGAAACAGGATTACCGTCGTCGCGACGAATCAGATACTCATAGGTGCTGTTCGTGGTGCTGTTGGTATTGTGGTCGATCGTTTCCGCGAGGAAATGAACGGACCCGTCGACAAACAGAAACAGGGCGCCGCCGGGATGGGTGCTGCTGAAGCCTCGATCACAGGCGGCGTTGTTGGTGCAGTTCAGCGGCCAGCGACCCGCGGCCGCAGGATAAGAATATCCTTGGCGGCTATGGTCTTCGGTATCCCCGTTGGCGATCAATTGCGTGGAGGCCCGTAGAGAAAAACCGGCCAGCATCCAGGCTCGCTCGCCGATCGCAATCGTATTGCTGCTGCCATCGGTGATGCGGGCAAAATTGACGTATTGCCCTTCCGAGTCTCTGCCCATGAAACCGTCCCATTTGGCCCGTTCCAAGTTGTAGCTATCGTTCGATCCGACATAGCTGGACGTAGCGATCTCTAGGCAACCAGCGTCGGTGCAGTCGGTATTGCCGCCGGAGCCGGCGGGGACTTTGCGTTCGCTATTGAGCTCGGGCGCGGTGGACGAAGGGCAGCGATAGCCGGCGAATCCCGCTTCGGCCGATTTCAAGCGATCGGCGTCACCCAGAGAGACTTCACCAGGCAGCTTGCCGACTTGCAATTGATCGTACAGGTTGGATTGCTCGACAAACGGCAGAATAAACGCGCTCCAGGTCCAAGTGCCGCATTTCCCTTCAGGGCAGTTGCTGGCCAGGACCCGGGCTCTATCCAACTGCAATGCCGGCGGAAATCGCTTGGCGACATCATGGTAATTGTGCAGCGCCAAACCGATCTGTTTCAGATTGTTCGAGCATTGCATCCGGCGAGCAGCTTCGCGAGCTTGTTGAACCGCCGGTAATAGCAAGGCGATCAGAACGCCGATGATCGCGATGACCACCAACAGTTCGACCAACGTGAATCCTTTGGAGCGCGCCATTGGTAAAACTCCATTCAATTGAGATATAGGGGATAAAACAATAGAAGTGCGAAACGCAATCCATTCGATTGACTTTAAGGAGGGGAAAGACATTGTAGTGACTCGATGATTCTTTGGGTATAAAAATATCAATGTAGGAGAGTTTTTTTGTGTCATCCCGTGAAGTGGGGGGGGGGCGGGGGGCATGCATGCCTTCTTCATCACGTCTGCAGAGGTCTGCTGCAAAGCGACGCGGCCAAAAGAGGTCTTCGATATCGCAGAATCTTCGAATCGGTAAGCGATGCTTTTGGTGAGCACATTGTGAGAGCATCGCGACCGCAGAGCGTGGAGAGACTTGCTATGTCACGCTGATGGTTTAACGAAATGGTTAGCAGAAAAAGCAAGGAGATGTCGCTGGAATCGGGGGGATGTCAGAAGAGCTGATCACCCAGATCTCTCGCGCCGCTTGCGGTAAAACCTGCTTCCACTGCGAACGCCAAGTGATTGCAGCTCGGCCGAGAGTTGAGCTGCTGAGGAATCGCAGCTCTTGGTGAGTCACACGAAATCGACTTTACAAATAGGTCGACAACAATCGAATCGCCGCTGCGACCGATTCCAACGAAGCGGTTTCTTCCGCCGTGTGATAGCCGGTGGTCGGAATCTGCAGCGTGGTACCGTTAATTTCTCCGCAGGTCGCCGAGGCCAATCTCCCCAGCTCGGTCCTGCCGAGCGAGAGCGGTTTGCAGCGGTCGACGTTTTGCGCTTCGATGTAGGCGTCTTTGAACATCGTCGTGATCCCCAGATCATCGCAGCGATTCTGGAGTTCGTCAGTGATCCCCCCGGCGAACTCTCCGCTGGCGTCTTTCCGCCTCAGCACAAGCTGCTGAGCCGTCGCCGTCGGCGTGCAGGGGAAGGGACTTGTATCGACCACGATCAGCTTTTGCGTTGTCAAATGCTGCCGTTTGAACCACTCCAGCGCGTAGCGCCAACTGCGGCCAGCTTCTTCCTGGGCCGTAAATAGGCACGTTCCCCGAAAACCTTTGCGGAACAGGTGGACCAGCATCGCGACAGACAACACGTTATCCAACTGGGCCGAGAGAAACCCATTCTCGATCTTGAGCCGATCCAAAAACGAAATCGGCGTTCCCGGCTGCAGAAACTCGAGCCCGTTTAGTTCAAAGATCAAATTGTGTCGTTGCGGGCAGACAAACGACCGCGTAATCGCCGCTTGTCCTAAATAGGTTCCGGCGTACGGCAAATGCGCCTGCACGCGCTGCCCGGCGAAGCGATCGCCGATGTTGTACATCATCTGTTCCGAGACAGAGTCGCCGGTCAAATCGCAACGATTGCTGGCGATAAACGCCGCATATTGAAACTCATTCGGACCCGTACAAAGCAGCCCATGCCGGTCGATATGCGCCGACAGAATCAGGTCATAAGGCCGCGGTCCCTGTGCAACCAAAACCCCTTGGTAGTACTGAACCCTGGCGCCCACTTCCTCCAGCTCACGCCGCAATACCCGAAAGAACGAATCCTCGGCGCCGACGACGCTCGGCTCGCGGATCAACAGATGCAAGATGTCCAAGAAGTCGGCCAAGTCGGCGTCCAACAAAGGGCCGCCGCTCAGATTTTCGGCGCCCGCAATCCGAGAAAAGGTCGCAATGCTCATGGAATCAGCACTCCACTGGTCGCAAAAACCGCCCGACCAAATCAATGCATTTTGCGAGCCAAATCAGAGGAGCTTGAAAAAAAGCGTTGCCAGAGGATCAGTCAGACCCGACCAGACTGCTCTGCGCAGGAGGGAGTCCAACGACCCCCATCGCCGAGTTTGTTCTTGCCAAAATCTCTTGGTCGCGCGTGACCATGCGAAAGGATCAAGATATGGAGATCCGGAATACAAGCTTTGGACGCGTCAGGCATACAGGAAAGATTTGGTGTTTTCCGCTTTGAAATTCGTCACCCGATTGAGCGTCTTAGTCGGATGTCTGGTCATCGCCATTCATCCGATAGACCTCATCAAGCGTCCTCCCCGACGAATTTTTCCATTCCGTCCAACCATTTGCTCGGCGTCCAAGTACGACGATTGCGGCTCGGCTGGGCGAGTTGAATAGATAGTCTTGTGTAAATTTTAGGTTCGTCCCCTGGTCCACAAGGACGCCACTTTCGATGAGTAGCTTCCGAACCGGCTCAATTAGGTCGACGCCGGAAGGAGTGATCTCTTTACGAGCTATCGCACCGGCCAGGACGACAAACCCATCTTCGACAAAGTCACCTTCCGCAGCACAATCAATCGATTTGATAAAGAAAGTCTCCGAGTTCGTACTCTTGTTGACGAATGGTTCAAATACAGGGTATCCGACGGTCGACACCAAGACGCTCAATGTTTCGAACACATCCAGCAGATCGGCCTCCATGGGCTCCGTCACAAACGGCATGCCTGGCTGAACGTCATTGGCGATTGCGAAACGGCCCGTCTCCTTCGCTGCCTGCAGGCAGTACCATTCTAAATATCTTATGTGAGCCTGAGTGAACGTCTGGGTTCGGGAGCTAACCACGACCGCAGTCGTCCAAAAATCCTTCTTTGAATTGTGATTATTCAGCCGCTTTCGTATGTCTTCGGTCTGGCCGATGTAGACGATTGGTTTGGCGGATTCTTCTGATTCCCCAAATAGAAAATAGACGGCAATATGATCCAACTCGGCTCGCTGCTTTGCTTCTACTAAGTCCGATCTTGGTACAACGATCACCTGAACCGTACGGTTAGTAAATTCAGCGATCCGCACACCGCGCGGTTCGCCTGACGGCAGAAAGATCTGGATAGTTTTGGCGGCTGGACTGGTCATCATCAGGCTATCTTGCTTTTCGGCATCGTCGATTCTCAAGAAGGCGAGTGTCCTACCTTGGGAAAAGCTGTTTCAGGAAATGCGAGCTAGCCGGGCAACGGAATTGGCCGACGAATACCCGGAACATGTCGCGACCGCCTGGATGGGGCATTGCGTAAAGGTAGCCCGGCAGCATTATTGGCAGGTCACCGACGATCACTTTACGAAGGCGCTACGCCGTCCCCAAAAAGCGGCGCAGAATCCGGCGCAGTCAGTGCATGCCGCGATTCGCTTAAGTACGACCCAAGGGAGCGAAAAGCCTCGGAAAAACGAGGCGAAGCGAAATGTGGCGAAGCTGCGTAAAAAAAGTAGGCCAGGCAGGACTCGAACCCGCGACCAAGGGATTATGAGTCCCCTGCTCTAACCGACTGAGCTACTGGCCCGTGTAGTCTTGTTGCTCGCTGGAGGAGCAACGTGACGCAAAGGTTCATATTACCTGGATTGGGGCCTGACGGAAATCCCTAGTGGCGGCGCGTAAAGTGTTGGCTGATAGGTGGTTTGTGCCGGTAGAAGGCAAATTGCGCCGGATGTTGGGCGGCTAGAGGCGCCGGGGGAGAATTGCCGCTTTTACTGCACTGGAGCCGGGGCGACTTCGGGCGTGTGGCGGTAGTGTTCGATCGCTTGTTGCGGGTTCAGATTGAAGATCGTGCGCCCGTCGGTCATCCAGGCGCCGTCGACGTACGAGAAAAGTGCGGTTGCGGCACGTAGGTTGGAGACGGCGGCGACTTCTTCCATGCCGCCTCCTTCGATCGCTTCAAAACTAATGGTGACCGCGACAAAAGCGCGGAGTTGCGAGTTGGCCGGGTCACGGGCAAATTGGACTTCGGATTGGAAATCGCACTGTTTCCAGGCCAAACCGCGCGGGCGGCCCGAGTGGCTGGCGATCGTCTCAAACTTCGCTTCGAGCAATTCTCGTTGCAGTGAGAACTGCTTGCGGGCGGCCGTGAAGTCGACGCGAGGGTTTTGGCGTCCGCCGCGAGCGCGCAGCCAAAGCCCGATAGCGATGGTGGCGATGGCAACCAGCGCAAGTCCGATCGCGATATATTGGGAGGTTGCGTCCATAGAGGCGCTCACCTTGCTGGTGAGTCCGAGGAATTCAGTAGGCACTTGATTTTACTGACACGCAGCGACGAAAATCAACTGTTTGGCGGAAAACCGACTAACAAGGTCGAAGATTATGGGCGTAAGTCCTGCCATATCGTCCACTTCATAAAAAATCTTCTCGCTGACGGCTCTTCATGACTTTCACTTTGCAATGTCCCAGCTGCCAGGCTGTATTGGAATTAGATGCTGCGCCGGGCGGTTCGATTCGCTGCGCGGGGTGCGGGCATCAATTTCACCCTGATTCGCCAACGATTACGGCGCCTGTCGAGTCGATCGCATCGCTCCGCATACCAGAGGGACGCATCTATGGACCAATGCCGCTGGATCAGTTGGAAGAATGGATCTGTCAGGGGCGCGTTGATGATCAATGCGACGTGCGACTTACTTTGAATGGGCCTTGGCAATCGGCGGCGACGATTTTTCCAGTGCTCAAATTGCCGCCGACGGTCAGCAGCGGCAATCCCTTTAAGATAGAGCCCAAACCGTTGGCCAACGCGGCGTCGGCATCGCGATTGTCGGAACGGGGGATCATGATCGTCCTGTTTGGCGTTTTGGGTTGGGTTGGTTGTCCGGTCTTCGGCGTGCTGGCCTGGGGGATGGGGGCGTCTGATTTAGAGGCGCATCGCGAGGGAAGACTCGACACACGCTCGGTGCTGATCACGCAGATCGGTTACTTCTTGGGGATGTTTGGCGCAATCACATGGGCGACGGCGATCCTGGGGATGGTGCTGATGATTTTGTTTCATCAGCTGACGATTTAAGAGGCCTTGGGGATTCTCCCCCGATGAGTCCTCTCGGATTTTAGCGCAATCACGTCTAAAATCGTCGACTTATTGTCGTCTCTCGTATTACTCTTTGGGAAATTAGTGCTGTGCCAATCTTCGGAGCTCACATGTCGATTGCCGGCGGCTATTACAAAGCCGTTAATGCCGCCGCGGAAGAGTCAATGGAGTGCGTTCAGTTGTTCACCAAGAATAACAACCAGTGGCGCGCCAAGGAAATCATCGAGAAAGACGTAAAGCTGTTCAAGGATGCGCTGGCCGAAAAAGGAGTGAAGCATCCGCTTTCGCATGCGTCGTACTTGATCAACATGGGATCGCCCAAGCCAGAACTGTGGGAAAAGTCGCGGGATGCGATGATAGTCGAACTGCAGCGAGCCGATCAGTTGGGGATTCCGTATGTCGTGGTCCATCCCGGCGCGTTTGTTGACAGCAGCGAAGCGGAAGGAATCGCCGCAGTGGTGAAAGCGCTGGATGAAGTGATCGAGGCGACCATGGATCTGGATTCAATCTGTTTGTTAGAAACAACGGCAGGGCAGGGGAGTTGCTTGGGGCACACGTTCGAGCATCTTGGCGCGATGCTGGATGGCGTGAAGAAGAAAGATCGGGTCGGCGTCTGTCTTGATACTTGTCATATCTTTGCCGCCGGTTATCCCATTGGAACCGAGAAAGAGTACGAAACGACCTGGAAGCAATTTGAATCGCTCATCGGGCTCGACAAGTTAAAAGCGATTCATCTGAACGACAGTAAAAAGCCGCTTGGTTCGCGAGTCGATCGGCATGAGCACATCGGCGAAGGTTGTCTGGGAATCGAACCGTTTCGCTTGTTGGTGAATGATGCGCGATTTGAGCAGATGCCGATGTATCTGGAGACTCCCAAGGGAGAAGAGGAAGGGGAGACCTTCGACACGCGAAATCTGGCGACGCTGCGGCGATTGATGAAATCATAAGCGTCGCTTTGTGCGTAACGCTGCGAAGCGACTGAAATGAACGTTCGATGAAGCGCCCGTGAAGTCTCTCACTTCTGAGGGCGCTGTTGCAGAATTTGTGCAGGATTCAGAAGTCTCTGCGATATAACCATTTGGCAAGGGCCTGTGGTCGGAATCGGCCGCAAGAGTTTTGCAGCGGTTGGGGACTGCTTCATGAACTATCATTGTCCGCTTTGCGAGACGTTGGGCGTCGTGCCGAACGAAGCGCGCGGCCATGAGGTGCTGTGTCTGAAATGTCGGCGCAGTTTCTTTATTCCAGATCGTAGCGTTGCAGAGCGTATGCAACTGGGCGTTTTGTTTGCTGCGCGGCGGAATGACGGCGAAGTGATTCGCGAATTCGCCGATCAACAGGCCGACCTGGACATCCAGAATCCCCGGGATGGCCACACGCCGCTACACGTCGCAAGTTTGCATGGCAAGCTGCACGCGCTGAAAGAATTGTTGGCAGGGGGCGCAAAGCTGGAGATTCGCGCGACCCGAACCGAGCAGACTCCACTCATCTACGCCGCACGCGAAGGACATGCCGAAGCGGCGGCGATGCTGATCGCCCAAGGGGCGAATCTGCAAGCACGCGATCCAGACGGCTGCGGAGCTTTGCACTGGGCGGCTCGCAAGGGGTTTCTGGATGTCGCCAAAGTGCTGGTCAAAGCAGGCGCCGACATCCAAATCAATAACTCGAATGGATTGCGGCCGATCCAATTTGCCGTCGCCTATCATCAACCGGCGGTGCGCGACTATCTTGTCGCCGCCGAACGTGCCGCCGGTTTCATCCAGCGACAGATCAGCAAAGGGGACAAGAACCAAGCGATGAATCGGGTCTTATTTGGCTTGGGATCAAAAAAGAAAAAAGGCTAATTCTCTTGTCGTTCGCTGTTTGGATCAGCTAGCCGCACGGTTAGTTGATCGGCCGAATCATGATCAAGATGCAACTCTACCCCGCTGGGCAAACGGAAGGTCCAAATGGTGTCCTCCATTTCACGCGGGCCAGCGATGATCACATCGCCGATCGCGACTTGGTCATGTTTGTGACTGCCGGCGATCGCCGTAATGACGCCGCGGCGCCCGTCACGCAATAGACTCGCTTTGACTTCTGCGCCGGGGATTAGGTCGATAAAGTCTTCAGGAATCTCTTGCCCGTGCGGATCGCGAGTCGGATGTCCCAGTCGATCATCCAGATAGTCGACGGTCGCCTCGTCGTTCAGGTGCTCCAACAGGTGAGCGCGATCGTGCAGCGAATCTTCCGGCATGCCAACCCGCTGCAGATAGGTTTCCCAAATCCGATGCGCGCGCATCAAACGTCGCGCTTCATGATTTCCGAACTCGGTCAGAATAAAACCTTGCGGCGTCTGGTCCAGCAGCGACATCGCCACCATTCGCTGCAGCACGCGACGTAACGTAGCCGGCGTCGCTTGCACATGGGCTCGAATGGTTTCTAATCGCGTCGCGTGCGTCTCGTCGCGCCGCAAGCAACCAAGGACGTCTTCGACGACATGTTGAGGAACCTGGTTCCAGCGCCGCAGCGTGCCGGCTAACAGACCGTTGTGCGGCGCGAGAATCAAGATCACCATAAATTGCAGGGTGCCTGCCATCACGATCGACGAGCCGGCGCCGATATTGAGCCAGGCTGAAGCGTAAACGCCCAGCACTACGCTGCTGACGCCGAGCGCCGCCGAGAGGACCAGCATGCTCGACAAGCGATTGCAGAGCAAATAAGCGGCGGCAGCCGGCGTAATCAGGAGCCCGACCACTTGAATGATGCCGACGATGGAAACGGCCGACACGACGACCAGCGACGTGCAGGCGGTCAATAAGTATCCGACCAGCGGCGCCGAAACGCCAACCGACGCGGCCATAATCGGATCGAAACTGGTTAATTGCAGTTGGCGATAGAACAAGATCACGACAAACAGGATGATTGCGGTGACGGCGCCCATCATCCAAAGTCGCTCGGCGTCGACAACCAAGACGTCCCCCATCACCATGTGCATCAAGTCGACATGGATCTCGCTGGAGAAGACGCTCGCCATCGCGCCGCCAAAGGCGAAAATGCCGGTGTACATAATGCCGATCGCCGTATCGTCTTTGATGCGCGAAGCGCGTGAGACAAAGCCGATCAACAGCACCGTCACAAAGCCGGCCAACAACGCGCCAATGATCATCGCCCCAAAATGGGCTTCCTCTCCGGCGATCAATTTCATTAGCAAATAGCCGCCGACGACGCCGGCCAGCATCGAGTGGGAGATCGCGTCCCCCAAAAAGGCCATGCGACGCAGTACGATAAAGCAGCCGATCATCGACGAAGCGATTGCGACGAGTGAGCCGGCGAACATCGCGCGAAACAGATATCCGCCGGAAGCGAGCGGTTCGACAAACACGTCATAGAGGAAGTTCATTTTCCACCTCCTGTCGAGACGTCGCGCAAATGCTCAAACGCTTTCAGCGATCCTTCGTAGACTTCAGACAACAACTCTGGCTGCAAGACTTGCTGCGGCGAGCCGAATGCGAACAGACGCTGCTTAATCAACAGCAGCGAATCAAAATATTCGGCGGCGGTCGCGAGATCGTGATGAACGACGATCAGCGTTCGTCCTGCCTGCTTGGTGCTGTCCAGCACTTCCAGTAACGCGCGTTCAGTCGCGGCGTCGACGCCGGCGAATGGTTCGTCGAGCAGCAGAATATCGGCGCCTTGGGCGAGCGCTCGCGCCATAAAGACCCGCTGCTGTTGTCCGCCTGAGAGTTGCCCGATCTGTCGGCGGCGGAATTTTTCCATGCGAACGGTTACCAACGCGTCGTCGACATGCTGACGATCTTCGTGCGACGGTCCCCAGGCCCAAAAGGGGATTTGTCCATAGCGTCCCATCATGACGACCTGCTCGACAGTGACCGGGAAATCCCAGTCGACCGCGCCGCGCTGCGGAACATAGGCGACGCGCCGCCGGGCTTTTTCGGTCGGCGCGCCAAACAAGCGAACCTCGCCCAAGTCGGGTTTCATAAAGCCGAGAATCGCTTTGATCAGTGTCGACTTGCCAGAGCCATTGGGACCGATCACTCCGACTAACTGTCCCGCTTCGATCTGAAACGAAATATCGAGCAGCGCCGGCGTCGGGCCATAGCTCACTGTCAGGTGGTCGACCTGAACGGCCGGAACTCCAGAACGTGTCGGTCGGGCGATCATGGAGTCCCTCCGTCGGCCGGATGGTCGGCCGTGGTGGAGAAATTAGCGACGCCAGACAGGATCGCAGCTCCGGCCGGCGCCCATAGAAAACGTTCGGCGATCGGCTCGTGTTGTTGGCTTGAATAGATCGCGACCTTCGCGAAGAGCGGGGGGCCAGGGTTTTGTGGAGTCGCTTCGATCAGAAATTCGTTTCGCCCGACGACGATGTTGTCGATGTCGGCAATTTCGATGTTTTCACCGGCGGCGATCGGTTGGTCGGTTGCATAAAGCGCCTTGCCGGCAAAGCGAACGCTGACGGCGTTGGAATTGTTGAGGTCGGCCGAAAAACGATCGGGACCCGCGTCAAACGAAAGTTCCAGCTCTAGGCGAAATTCGCCGGCGGCGTTTTCCAAAACTTCGGCTTGGGGCGCAGCGGCGGCGCGATGCTCATCGACGGTGAGATAAACTTTCACCAACAAGAGCGCCAGAGCCGCGGCGGTGATCGCAAAGAGAATACGCATGACCGATTATTTTAACCCTGCCGCAATCGTCAACACGTTTTCGCGCATCATGCCGATGTAGGTTTCGCCGGCCGAACCGGGAGGTCCCATTGAATCGGAATAGAGCGTGCCGCCGACGACGACGCCTGCCTCATCGGCGATTTGGCGAATCATCACCGGGCTGACCGACGTTTCGACAAAGATTGAGCGGACTCCGAAGCTGCGAATCGACTCGACCGTTTCCCGTCGTCGCTCAGGCGTCACTCCTCCGCCCACTTCCGATCCAGTCGACCAGCCAACCGGCGTCGCCGCGGTGAAATGGTATTCGCGACAGAAATAGTTGAACGCATCGTGACTGGTGACCAAGATTCGTTTTTCAACTGGTATTGCATTCATCTGCTTTCGAACCCAACCATCTAGCGTACGCAACTCATCCAAATAGAGTTGAGCCCGAGCGTGATATTGGTCGCGATGCGCCGGATCATATTGGCTGACCGCATCACGAATGTTACGCACATAAACGGCGGCGTTGGCCGGCGAGAACCAGGCATGCGGATCGTGCGCTGTGCCGTTATTGATCTCCAGCGGCGTGGCGCCGTTCGCGCAACTCGTGATCGGTTTGTTGGCGTTTTCGGCCAGTTTGCGCATCCAGTCGGCGCCTTCCAGATGCCAGCCGTTGTCAAAACAGAGAGCCGAACGCGAAACCAGAGCGGCGTCGTTGGGTTTAATCTCATAGACGTGCGGGTCTTGGCCGGCGGCGAGGATCGACCGAACTTCCATCTGATCCCCGACCACCTGTCGGGCAAAATCAGCGACCTGGGTCGTGGAGCATACAATCAGCGGCTTCGGATCATCCGCTAAAGCGATTGAAGACGAGGTTAATGCTAGTAGGATCGCTGTAGAGGTAGAAAAAGCTCGCATTTTTCGACTCACGCAAAAAATTTTTTGGCTCATCAAAAAGTATAGGAGTCGCCCCGTAGCGGCGTCAATTCCTTTTGTGGAGGATTTCTGGAGCAATTCAGCGGCAAAATCGGTCCAAACGTCAGCCAGAGAGGTAGTCTCGCCCGAGAGTGCTAGCGGGGTCGAAAATTGACCCAAGGGAGCGACCGCGATAAATTGCAAGAACGCTTCGATGGACGACGACCGAGATGAATCCTCAAATTCGACGCTACGTTACGACGGACGTGGTAGACCCGGTGACACTGACTTACTTCAAACGTTACCGCATGGAGATCGATCTGGCGGAGGTTCCCGCCCAGCCGATCTTGCTTCCCCCAGCCTATCGTTTCGTTTCCTGGCGGCCTGAGCTGATCGACGCCCACGCGGCGAGCAAATTTGAGAGTTTTCGCTGGGAAATCGACGCAAACGTCTTTCCTTGTCTAGGAGACGCCGAAGGCTGTCGGCGGTTGATGACCGAGATCTCACACCGCGAAGGGTTCATCCCCGGTGCGACCTGGTTGGCCGAATACAAAGAGGAAACGACCGGAATGATGCTGCCGGTTGGGACGGTCCAAGGGGTCGCCGACCGATCTGGGCACGGTTCGATCCAAAATCTGGGAGTCGTTCCCGAGCATCGCGGCAGCGGGTTGGGCGGACGCTTGCTGCTCAAGGCGCTGCAAGGTTTTTACGACTACGGTCTGCAGCATGCCTTCTTGGAAGTCACCGCCCAAAACGAAGGGGCGATACGTCTGTACGAACGACTGGGTTTCCGGATTTCTCGCACCGTTTATAAAGCGGTCGAGGCCGCCTGTTCTTGACGCCGGTTTGCTTCACGCTGCGGCTATTCGGCGAAAAGCCGAATGTCTAAATCCTAATGTCTCGTGGAGAAAAAATGTCATTAGACATTAGGATTTAGTCATTCGACATTTCCTCAAACGCTTGGTTTCGACGTGGAATCCCTCATCCACTCAGGTTGTCACTTAACCAGGTTCTGTCTCTAATATGGGGCTTGTTTTCCCTGTCCCGTGGAATGCGTATGTCTCCTAGCGATTCGTCCACTATCCGTCACGAAACCCTGGCCAACGGCATGACGCTGGTGGTGGAGCAAATGCCGTGGCTCGAATCGGCCGCGTTTGCTTTGCTCACCCCGTCCGGCAGCGCCAGTGATTCCAAAACGCAAGTTGGCGTCAGCAATCTGTTGTGCGACTGGACGCAGCGCGGCTGCGGAAATCGAGACAGCCGCCAGTTTATCGAAGACCTGGACAATCTCGGCGTCTCGCGGGGCGCCGGCGTTTCGACTTCGCATACCAGCTTTGGAGGCGCGGTGCTGGCCGAGAATCTCGGCCGCACGTTAGCGATTTACGCCGATGTCGTGCAACGGCCCCATTTGCCGGAAGACGAATTCGACGAAGCCCAACTAGTGTGCCTGCAAGAGCTGCGAGCGCTGGAAGACGATCTCTCTCAACAGGCGATGCTGCAACTGCGCAAGCAAGTTTACGCCGATCCTTGGGGCCGCGCGTCGTATGGCGATGTCGCTTCGGTCGAAGCGTTGACGTCCGAAATCGCCAAGGCCCACTTCGCCGCAAACTATCGTCCCAACGGCACGATTCTGGCGATCGCCGGCAATATTGACTGGGATCAAACGCGCGCGGACGTGCTGCGATTGTTTAGCGATTGGAAGATGGCCGCCGAAGCGCCGATTGTGGAAACGCCGGCCGAAGGAATCTATCGCCATCTCCCGTTTGATTCGAACCAGACGCATATCGGGGTAGGCTACGAATGCGTACCTTATAACCATCCCGATTATTTCCTTGCTCGCGCTGCGGTCGGCGTGCTGAGCGACGGGATGAGTTCGCGACTATTTACCGAAGTTCGCGAAAATCGCGGGCTCTGCTATACCGTTTTCGCGTCGATCAATACGCTGCTGGATCGGGCCAGCGTCTTGTGTTACGCCGGTACGAGCACCGAGCGTGCGCAAGAGACGCTGGACGTATTGATGGGCGAACTGGTTCGCATTCGCGAAGGCATCGAAGAAAGCGAACTGACGCGGCTGAAGGCTCGCATCAAAAGCTCGCTGGTGATGCAGCAAGAATCGAGTTCATCCCGTGCGTCCTCGTTGGCCAGCGACTGGCGCCATCTGGGGCGCGTTCGCACGCTGGACGAATTGACGTCGATTCTGGACGGCTTGAGCTGCGATTCGATCAACCGCTATTTGCAAGACAACCCGCCGCACGATTTCCGTTTCACCACGGTCGGCGCTGAAAAATTGGAGATTCCCGTTGCAGTTTCGCCATGAAGTTCTCGACAACGGTCTGCAGATCGTTGCTGAGATTAACCCCAACGCTTACTCGCTCGCTTCCGCCTTCTTTGTCAAAACAGGATCGCGGGATGAAACGGCGGAAATTGCCGGCGTAAGCCATTTTCTAGAGCACATGGTGTTCAAGGGAACGCCGCGTCGTTCGGCGGCCGACGTCAATCGCGAACTGGACGAAATGGGCTCGCAGGCCAACGCCTACACCAGCGAAGAGCAGACCGTTTACTACGCTGTCGTGCTGCCCGAGCTGCAAGAGCAAGTGGTCGACCTGCTGGCCGACATCATGCGTCCTTCGCTGCGCGTTTCCGATTTCGAAACGGAGAAGCAGGTGATCTTGGAAGAGATCATGAAGTACGACGACCAGCCTCCGTTTGGCGGTCACGAGCGAATCATGGCGTCGTTCTTCGGCAAGCATCCCCTGGGAAATAGCGTGCTCGGCACGGCCGAGACCGTTGGCGCGCTGTCGGCCGATCGGATGATGGATTATTTCAATCGCCGTTATAGTCCTCACAACATGGTGTTGGCCGCATCAGGACGCGTTGACTTTGACGCGCTAGTCGAGCAAGCGAAACGGCATTGCGGCGATTGGGAACGCTCCGAAACGTCGCGCGATCTGTCGCGACCGGCAGGCATGCCCGGCTTTGAGGTGATTCACAAAGAAACGGCCGCCCAAGAATACTTGATTCAGTTAGCCGATTGTCCGGCGTCAGAAGACGCTGATCGATTCGCCGCGCGATTGCTGACGACGATCTTTGGCGATGACACCGGCAGTCGACTCTTTTGGGCGCTGGTCGATCCTGGCTTGGCCGAATTCGCTTCGTCCGATCCATACGAGTTTCAGTCGGCCGGCGTTTTCATGAACTATCTCTGCTGCAGTCCAGAGGAAGCGGCTAGCAACCTGGCGATCCTGACCGAAGAGATCGCCAAGCTTGAGAAAAGCGGCGTGACCCTGGCGGAACTGGATCAAGCCAAAAACAAGGTTTGCTCGAGTACGGTCTTGCGCAGCGAGCGTCCTTCGAGCCGATTGTTCTCGGTTGGTAACGGTTGGATCCAACGCGGCAAATACCACACCGTCGCCGAATCGGTCGCCGCCTACAAAAGCGTAACGCTGGACGATGTCCATGCCGTTCTGGCGAAGTATCCGCTGTCGAAGAGCAACACGCTGGCGATCGGCCCGCTCGCCGAGTTAGCGCGATAGTGGAAAGATTCAACCACATTCCCGCGACTCGCGTTTTTTGAAGTTGCGCTATTTGCAATTCACGAACGATCGAACACGAATGAAGGACGTTATTACGGCCAGAACCAACCGCAAATCGTCACACTAGCCCGCCAGCGCCAGCGAGGGAATAGAGTTGGCGATCCTAACACGGATTGAAGTGGCGAGCCGTATTCCCTCGCTGGCGCTGGCGGGCTAGTGTTCGATGGATTCGAAATAGCGCAATTTCAACACGCACGTCTCGGGCTACGCTCTGCGCGTTTCTCCCTAGAACCGGCAAGATCGTCCTGCCCGGAACGGCGGCAGTGCATTTCCGCGGCGATGCCAGCAAATCGTTGGTTTTCACCGTTCGATCGCGGCGATAACAATAGCTAGCACGAAGCCTGTTTCTCGCTGCGCGATTCGTAATGGAGTCTTTCGCGATGGTTCTTCCCCGCCTGACTGCGCTGTTATTAGCGTTTTCGCTGTTCGCTTTGGCTGCAAGTTCGGCGGAAGCTGGGTGGCCAAGATTTGGCCGCTGGTTTGGCGAGGGATGGTCCAACGGTTATCACGCTCCCGGCAGTCATTGGTCAGAGGCAAAGATCAATTCTTCGCAATATGCCGTCAGTACCGGCGAAGTTTACGTACCCGGTCAAATCGATCATTTGCCCCGTCTGTGGCATTTGCCGTTTATGCCGCCGCCGACCGAAGCGCTGCCGGTCGACAATTGCCCGAATTGCCGCAAGCAAATCGGCGAGCCGGGAATGCTGGAAATGCCGCAAGATTCGATCGAGCCGCTGCTAAATCAGCCGCCGATGGTCGAGCCGGTTCCGGCCGTGCCGCTCAATCGCGGGGCATAGCTGCCGGGCTACCGTAACTTTTGCTATACTGCGGCCGTTTCTAACGCGGCCGAGCGCTGCGCGTCAACGCGTTCTTACCCAGCCTTGCGCACCAGTATTTTGCATCATGAAGAGCATTAAAAAACTGTTGGTGGCGAATCGTAGCGAAATCGCCATTCGTATCTTCCGCAGCGCCCACGAGTTAGGCATTCGCACCGTCGCGATGTACTCGTACGAAGACCGCTTTGCGCTGCATCGCTTCAAAGCGGACGAAGCGTACCAGGTCGGGACGCAGGGCGAACCAGTTCGCGCCTATCTCGACATCGACAGCGTGATCCGACTTTGTCGCGAGCATAAAATCGACGCCGTGCATCCCGGTTACGGCTTCATGTCGGAGAATCCGGACTTGGCGCGTGCTTGCGAGGAAAATGGGATCATTTTTGTCGGGCCCAGCGTCGATTGCCTAGAGCGTCTGGGAGATAAGACGGCCGCTCGAGCGATCGCTGAACAGGCCAATGTTCCCGTGCTGAGCGGCAGTCCCAAGGCGATTTCGACCGCCGACGAAGGGCGAAAGCTGGCCGAGAAGCTCGGCTTTCCGATCATTTTGAAAGCGGCCAAAGGGGGCGGCGGACGCGGGATGCGCGTCGTCCGCGAAGCCGCCGAGTTTGACGCGTCGTTTGATTCGGCGACGCGCGAATCGCAGTCGGCGTTTGGCAGTCCCGACATTTTTGTCGAGAAATACATCGAACAAGCGCGGCACATCGAAGTGCAACTGATGGGGGATCGCCACGGCGATCTGGTCCACCTGTTCGAGCGTGATTGCTCGGTCCAACGCCGCCATCAGAAGGTGGTTGAGATCGCACCGGCGCCCAATTTGTTGCCGGAAGTGCGTGATGCGCTCTGCGAAGCGGCGATCAAAATCGGCAAAGAAGTCGGCTATCAGAACGCGGGCACCGTTGAATTTTTGGTCGACAAAAAATCGAACCAATTCTTCTTTATCGAGGTCAATCCGCGAATTCAGGTCGAGCATACCGTCACCGAAGAAGTGACCGGCGTCGACGTCGTCAAAACGCAGATCTTGATCGCGCAGGGAGAAAAACTGAGTCACCCCGATATTGATCTGGGCGATCAAAGCAAAGTGCAAACTGTCGGTTTTGCGCTGCAGTGTCGCGTGACGACCGAAGATCCGGCCAATAACTTTTTGCCCGACTATGGCCGCGTCAGCCATTATCGTTCGGCCAGCGGCATGGGGATTCGTCTGGACGCCGGCAGCGCCTTCTCGGGCGCCGTCGTGCATCCTTACTACGATTCGATGCTGGTGAAAGTCAGTGCTCGGGGGCGCCAGTTTTTGGCCGCTGTGAAGCGCATGGAGCGAGCTCTGCAAGAGTTCCGGGTCCGCGGCGTCAAAACGAACATCCCGTTTTTGATTCGACTGATGTCGAACAAGACGTTCCTCGCCGGCGATTGCACGACCCGTTTTATCGACGAAACGCCCGATCTCTTCAATTTCCCGATTCGCCGCGATCGGGCGACCAAATTGCTCTCTTATCTGGGCGAAATCGCCGTCAACGGCAACGAATTGGTGAAAGGACGCCCGGTCGCTGTGCGCCGCGATCCGGCGCCGCTGCCTACTTACAGCGTGAAGGGAAATCCGCCGGTTGGAATGCGGCAGAAATACCAAGAGCTGGGCGCCGCCAAATTTGGACAGTGGATTCGAGAGCAAAAGCCGCTGCTCTATACCGACACGACGTTCCGCGACGCGCATCAGTCGTTGTTGGCGACTCGCGTGCGTACGCATGATCTGGTGACCATCGCGGAGGCCTATTCGCGACTCTGCCCGCAGCTGTTTTCTTTGGAGATGTGGGGAGGCGCGACGTTTGACACCAGCATGCGGTTCCTGAAGGAAGACCCCTGGCGGCGTCTGACCGACATGCGGGAGAAGGTTCCGAACATCTTGTTCCAGATGTTGCTGCGAGCTTCGAACGCCGTCGGCTATACCAATTATCCTGACAACGTCGTCACGGCGTTTGTCGAAGAAGCGGCTGCGGCCGGCATCGACGTCTTCCGCGTTTTTGACGCGCTCAACTGGGCGCCCAACATGCAGATCGCGATGGAAGCGGTCGAGAAGACCGGCGCCATCTGCGAAGCGTCGATTTGCTATACCGGCGACATCTCGGATCCCAAACGGGACAAGTACTCGCTGAAGTACTACGTTGATCTGGCCAAGCAGCTCGAGAAGATGGGCGCTCATATCTTGGCGATCAAAGATATGGCGGGGCTCTGCAAGCCGTACGCGGCCGAAAAGTTGGTCAAGACGCTCAAGCAAGAGGTCGGCCTGCCGATTCACTTCCATACGCATGACACCGCCGGCACTCAGGCGGGGGCGATTTTGAAAGCGTCGGAAGTTGGGCTCGACATCGCTGACGCCGCGATGGCCCCCTGGTCCGGCGGCACTTCTCAGCCCAACTTGAATACGATGGTCGAGGCGCTCCGCAATACCGACCGCGACGGCGACTTGGATACCGACGCGCTCGATGGCATCGCCGAATACTGGCGAGCCGTGCGTGAGTTCTACACGCCGTTTGAAGCGATCGTGCTGCCGGCCAACGCCGACTTGTACCGTCACGAGATGCCAGGCGGTCAGTACACCAACCTGTTCCAGCAAGCCCGTGCGCTCGGTCTGGCCGATCAATGGGCCGACATCTGCCGGATCTACGCCGACGTGAACCAGTTGTTTGGCGACATCGTCAAAGTGACGCCCACCTCGAAAGCGGTTGGCGACATGGCGTTGTTTTTGGTCGCCAACAATCTGACCACGGCCGACGTGCTGGATCCTCAGCGAGAATTGGCTTTCCCGGCTTCGGTCAAAGATTTGATCGGCGGTCGCATGGGACAGCCGCCAGGCGGTTTTCCCCCGGAGGTGCAGTCCCGCATCATGCGCGACGAGCCGATCATGACCGATCGTCCCGGCGCCGAGTTTACGCCGGCCGACTTTGCCGCCGCGACCGCGAGCGTCAAAAAGATGCTGGGCCGCGAGCCGCACCGCCGTGAAGTCGTCTCGTACCTGCTTTATCCCAAGGTCTACGAAGATTTCACCAAGCATGTCAAAAAGTATGGCGACGTCAGCACGTTGCCGACGCCGGTCTTCTTTTACGGGCAGCAGTCAGGCGAAGAGGCGGCGGTCGACATTGAAGTTGGCAAAACGTTGATCGTCAAATTTTTGACGGTGGGCGAACCGCATGTCGACGGAACCCGCGTCGCGTTCTTTGAACTGAATGGTCAACCGCGCGAAGTCGAAGTCATCGATCACAGCTTGGAATCGGACGTGCCGAAGCGGATTCAGGCCGATGCGGACGACGCCAAGCAAGTGGGGGCCGCGATGCCAGGCATGGTGGTGATGGTCGCTGTCGAAGTTGGCGATAAAGTCGCCAAAGGGCAAAAGCTGCTCTCGTTGGAAGCGATGAAGATGGAATCGACCATCTACAGCGAAGTCGAAGGCACTGTCGAGCAAGTGTTGGTCAAACCAGGCAGCCAGGTGCAGGCCGGCGACTTGTTGGTGAAATTGGCGTAGCGATGGATCCGTTTCCCCAAGCGGCGCTGGACGAAATTGCTCGCAGCGTCGGCGCCGCTGCGGTGGAAGCGCTGGCCGAACTTCCTTCGACCAGTCGCTATACCAAAGAACGTGCCGAAGTGATCGCGGCGACCTTGCCCTATGTCATCGTCGCCCAACGTCAGACTGCCGGCCGAGGTCGCGGCGATAACGCCTGGCATGCGACCGACGGTGCGTTGACCTTCACCGCGGTCTTTGATCAAGCGTCGCTGCCGATTCCGCTGCAGCGCTGGCCGCAGGCGTCGCTGATGACGGCGGTCGCCGTGGCCGAGGCGCTGGAGACGTTGGTTCCCGATGAATCCATCTTCGTCAAATGGCCGAATGACATCTATTGTCGTGGTCGCAAACTCTGCGGCATCTTGCTGGAACGAACCGATTCGCCGCGGCCGATGTTGCATTTGGGGATCGGCGTCAACGTGAACAATTCGCTCGCCGCGGCGCCGCAGGAAGTACAAGATCGGGCGATTTCGCTGGTCGAAATGAGTCACCACGAATTCTTTTTGCCCGACGTGCTGCTGGCGATTTTGCAGCGCATGCAGGCGAACTTCGCGTTGTGTGCAGACCGTCTGATTCCCCTGGCCGATGCGTGGCGGAGCCGTTGTTTGCTGTTGGGACGTAAAGTCGAAATTCAGTCCGGAGAACAAACGATCGTCGGGATTTGCGGCGGTATCGACGATTCTGGCGCTTTACTGGTTAATTCTCCGACGGGAGTTCGCCGAATCTTGGCTGGCGTGGTCACGCGGTTCTAGAAATCTGAAATAATCCAGCGCAAAATAGATGCGCCTCGCACGCGGAGTTTCCGCGTCGCTTCTCTCGCCTCCTACCGTGACTTTCGACTGAAAGGTCCCGCATGATGCTCTGTCGATCTCTGACCGCTTGTTCGCTGTTGTTGTTTGTCTTGCCGCTTGTTGTACGCGGCGAGGATGAACTGAAGTTTAAGAAACATCAAATCGAAACCAAGTTCCGCAGCGAAGGGGTCGCCGTCGGCGATTTCAATCGCGATGGCAAAATGGACATCGCCGCCGGCAGCGTCTGGTACGCCGCGCCTGATTGGGAAATGCACCTGATTCGCGCCAAAGCGGACGAGTACGATCCGAAAAACTACAGTGACTCGTTTTGCAACTTTGCTCAAGACGTCAACCACGACGGCTGGACTGACGTGCTGGTCGTCGACTTTCCAGGCAAGCAGACCTGGTGGTTTGAGAATCCCGGCAAAGGAGATGGTCCGTGGCCGCGTCATGAAATGGTCCCGGTGACCAATAACGAAAGCCCCGACATGCGCGATGTGACCGGCGACGGCAAGCGTGAGTTGGTCTTCTCGTTTGAGCCAGGCAAGAAAGTCGGCTACGCCGCTCCGGCGGAAGATCCGACGGCGCCGTGGATAATCACCGCCGTATCCGAAGAGAACGCGCCGGGAACCGATCGTTATTCGCATGGCATCGGCGCCGGCGACATTAACAACGATGGTCGTAACGACATCCTGGTCACCGAAGGCTGGTGGGAAGCGCCGGAAGATCGGAGCCAGACGCCGTGGAAGTTTCACCCGGCCAATTTCGGTGAAAAATGCGGGCACATGTATGTCTACGATTTTGATGGTGACGGCGACAATGACGTGATCAGCAGCAGCGCCCATGAATATGGCGTCTGGTGGTACGAGCAAACGCCGGAAGGTTTTCAGCGGCACATCATCGACAAGTCCTTTTCGCAGACCCACTCGTCGCACCTGGTCGATATGAACGGCGACGGTTTGCCAGATTATGTCACCGGCAAACGGCATTGGGCCCATGGCGGTCGCGATCCCGGGGGCAACGATCCGGCGATCATGTGCTGGTACGAACTGTCACGCAAAGATGGCAAAGCGGTTTGGACTGCACACATCTTTGACGACAACAGCGGCGTCGGCACGCAGTTTGAAGTGGCCGACATGAACGGCGACGGTTTGCTGGATGTCGTCACGTCCAACAAGCAAGGGGTTTTTTATCTCGAGCAACTTCCGCGCGAGTAGCCTTACAGCATGTAACCGTAGTGATAGAGAAACACGCCGGCAGCCATCGAAACGTTGAGCGAATCGCTGCCGCGGCTCATAGGGATCGTCACGCGGCGATCCGCCATCGCGACTAGATCGGCTTCGAGACCGAAGCCCTCGTTGCCAAACAGCAAGGCGGTGCGACGATGTCGCACCGTCTCTTTTTTTAAGGGAGTCGCTGATTCGTCCAGAACGGTCGCGATCAACTGAAAGTCGAGCGACCTGGCGACGTTCAATTGGTCGAGTAAGTTCGACGTTTCGACGATCGGTATTTTGAAGGCGTGACCCGTCGATACGCGCAGCGCTCGACGTGAATAAGGATCGCCGCAGCGATCATCTATCAAAAGGGCGTCGGCGCCAAAGGCGCTGCTGGCGCGAATCAAGCTGCCGAGATTTTCGGGATCAACTACTTGGGCGGCAATGATGAGCGTGAGACGTTCGGAGTCAGGCCATGCGATTTGCTGCAGATCGGACAAGACCGGGCGGCGCCCGCAGGCCATGACGCCGCGATGGAAATTAAAGCCGACCAATTCCTGCAGTTGGTCACGCGGCAGGCAATAGATCGGCGTCGCTTCACGACCCGCCGGCAGATCCGGCGTTTTAGAAAGGTCGTCGACCAGAATTGATTCGACTGCGAGCGTGCTGGACAACAGACGCTCGACCAGGAAGCGACTTTCGGCGATTAACAGGCCGGACGTGCGATATTTTCTCGAATTCGACAACCCACGATACGGAGCGAGCCGCGGATCGTCCAAGCTTTCCATTTTTTCGACGTTCATCCGCTTATTACAGCGATTCGCTTTTGCGGAATCAACCTCCGACAAGTTGGAAGGCGAAGAAAAAAAAGGGAGAACAAGCAGATGCCTGTTCCCCCTTCATTCATTCATTCACGGCAAGCGTGGTCGCACGACGATCATGTTGCGCGACCCGCGCTCATCCGGCAGTTAGTTGCAACCGCCGCCGACGGTGCACCCGCCGCCGACATTACAGCCGCCGGTGCTACAGGGGGAATACGAAGTGCTGCAACCGGTCGAACCGCAAGAGCGATATCCGCGGTGGCGATGAACGCGTCGAGCGCCGCCGCAGCGATGACGACCGAAAGCGACGACTGATTCGCTGCTGGAAGCAGAGAAGAAACCAGCGCTGGGAAGTGAGAAGGCGACGACCAACGCAATGGTCGCGGCGACAACAACAATCCATCGAGCAGCTTGATTCAGTGATTGAGCCATCTTCATGCGAAGAATCCTCCGTGCAAATGGGGGGAAATAGAAAACAGTTGCCGGTTAAGAAGCAAAGGGCATACCGGCAGAGTTTATTGTTGCACGCGACTCAACCGTTGTGGATGCCCCACAAACAGTTTGCGGGTTGCTTGAACCCCGTAGCTTGCCAAGTCTGCCAGTGACGGGGGATGAGTCAAAATCGGCCTGTCCTGGCACGACGCTTGCTTAAGGTGAGCACAGCTTGAAATTGAACGACGAACTTCGAGGTCAAGCAATTCCATTTCCCATGAAGGAGCGAACCCATGCTTAATTCGTTATGCGATGAAATGCCAAAATTGACGCGGGAAGAAATTCAGGCACGCTGCGAAGCGATTCGAATGAACTGGAGCGGCGCCGAAAAAATCAAACGCAAAATCGACGGCGAGCGCCGTATTCGCGTCCTGGATCAAACGCTTCGTCATGGTTCGGTCGAAGTCAATCGGCGTCGCAGCTATGCTGGGGTTATCCACTTGGCCCGTTTGATCGCTGGGTAGTTTGCAGCGATTCGCTTGGCCGAAGCCAAAGCGGCGTCTTCCCAGGATGAACCTTTCACAGAACGCAATCCCGTGAAGAGCATCGCGATTCAATCGTACGGACCTGCAACGCGACTCCAAGTGATGGATTTGCCCCGTCCAGAAGTGGCCCCCGATCAATTGTTGATTCGGGTCAAAGCGGCGAGCGTTAATCCAATCGATTGGAAGATTCGGTATGGCGAACTGCGCTGGATACTACCGCTCAAGTTTCCTGCAGTTCTGGGTTTTGATGTCGCCGGCGAAATAGAATCGGTCGGCAGCAATCTGGCGACCCAGTGGACAGTGGGAGAAGAAGTTTGCGCTTACGCCAATCATGCGCCCGGCGGGGGCTACGCTGAATTTGTTTCTGTCGATGCGGAGTGCGTCGTACGGAAACCAGCGAATCTTTCTCCGATCGAAGCGGCGTCGTTTCCTTTGGCGGCGTCAACCGCTTGGCAAGCGCTGTTTGACATCTGCTCGCTGCGGCCCGGAGACAATGTGCTCGTGAACGGAGCCTCTGGCGGAGTCGGTGTCTTTGCAACTCAAATCGCCAAGATCCATCATGCGACGGTCACCGCCGTTTGCAGCGGGCGAAACGAATCGCTGATGCGTGAGTTGGGCGCCGATGACGTCATTAACTATCATCAAGTCGACTTCACACAGGCGAATCGTAAGTTCGATGTGATCTTTGACGCCGTTGGAAAAGCGTCGTATCGCGATTGCTGTCGCGTGCTCGACCGCAATGGGCGCTTTGCAACCACGCTCCCTTCGGCCGAGACGGCGGCGTTTACCGTGATTTCTAAATTTCAGCGGCGACGCTGCGGAATTATTTGGGCGTCGGCTCGTAAGAAAGACCTGCAAGCGATTTATGGTCTTGCCGAGCAGGGCAAACTACGCACGATTATCGACGAAGTTTTCTCGCTTGAGCAGGCTGCCGACGCCCATCGAAAGAGCGAAGATGGACACGCGGTTGGAAAAATTGTGCTGCAAGTTGCGGAGTGAGCCAAGGCTCTCTATCAGAGCGCAGCAACTCTATTACCAGTGCTAATGTCGGCGAGTGATCCGCAACGCCGTTGGTTAGTCCTTGTTCCCGCGATCGCGTTCGAGTGATTCCACGTACCACGTGGCGACGGCTCGCTCTTGTTTGCGGACGGCGATGATAAATTGAATGGCGCGGTCGGCGATCTCGCCTGCCAATTGTTGGACCAGGTTTTCGTTAGGTTCGGCGACTTCCGCCGTTGCGGCAGCACGGGTGAACTCATCCACAAAGTGCTCTGATTCACTCTTTAGCGTGTCGTCTTCTTCCCGCATCGTCTGCACATGCGATTCCAACGAAGGATCTTCTTGTTCGATTTGCAGATAGATGCTGACATGATCGTCCAGTTTGCGCAACAGCAACTGATGAACGGAGACGCAACAGGTCATCGCCGATTGACACCATTCGGGCAATTCGCCAGGAACGACAGGCGTCTCGAGTACATTTTCAAATTGTTCTAAGGCTTGGTGCAAATCTGGCGTTGCTTCGACTTTTCTCATAACGGTTCCTTCTCTTGCTAGGTACCCATTGCTCGAACTGGAATGTGCGGAGAAATGCATGGCTTGGCCCACTTCGGCGCCCGACTTGCGTGTTTTAATTCACAAGACGGAGTTCGACTTACCAGAATTGTTCGTTATTCGCACCGAAAGGGAAAGGAACATGAGTAGGGACGAGACTAAAAAAAGGGAACGCCCGGTGGTTCTTGTGACCGGCGGCGCAGGTTTAATCGGCAGCCGTGTGATCCTTAATCTGGCGGACTCCTATCAGGTGATCGGGCTCGATATCGATCTACCCCGCAGCGATCGAGCCGATATCGACTGGCGACAATGCGACCTGACCGATGATGAAAGTGTGCAAAAGACGTTGCAGGAAGTTCGTGATCGTTGGGGAAATCAACTCGCGAGCGTTGTCCATCTCGCGGCGTATTACGACTTCTCAGGCGAGCCGAGCTCGCTTTACGACGATTTGACCGTCGAAGGTACGCGAAGCGTTTTGCGCCATTTGCAGTCATTCGAGGTCGAGCAATTTATCTTTACCAGCACGCTGCTGGTTATGAAATCGTCAGAGAGCGGTCAATCGTTGACCAATCAATCGTCGGTGGAAGCGGAATGGGCTTACCCCCAATCGAAGTTGAAAACGGAACAGGTCATCGAGCAAGAGCGAGGAAAAATTCCCGCCCTCATTCTTCGTTTGGCTGGGGCTTATGACGAACAAGGGCACTCACCGCCGATTACGCAACAGATCAGCCGCATCTATGAGAAGCAGTTGGAGAGCTATTTCTTTCCTGGTGATAAAGATCATGGTCAATCTTTTGTCCATCTCGAGGACACGGTTGCGTCGATCCGCTGTGCGATTGAACAGCGTGCCGAATTGCCGCCGCTAGAACATCTGTTGATCGGCGAAGAAGAAGTAATGAGCTACGCCGAACTGCAGGATCAGATTGGCGAGCTGTTGCACGGTCAGCAGTGGCCCGCGATTCGGATTCCCAAAATGGTCGCTAAAGCGGGAGCTTGGGTGAAAGGTCAGTGGGCGACCGGCGACAACGCTCCCTTCATCAAACCGTGGATGATCGATTTGGCCGATCAAAATTACCCGATCAATATTCGTCGGGCCGAAACTCTGCTGGGCTGGAAACCGCAGCATTCTCTACGTGAAACGCTGCCGCAGATGATCGAACTGCTCCACCGCGATCCCCAGAAGTTTTATGAAATCAATCACCTACCGGTCGAGCATTTGCCCTCGACTTGAACGAAAGTGGAAGGAGGGGACGCACGATGACAGGTTCACTCAAAGGTTACCCGGCTGAATCGGCCGATCTGGAGGTTCGGGTCAGCCCCTATTCGTACAATCCGTCCGCGTGGTCGCAGCGATTGCCGATCTGCGTCTTGGCGTTTATCGCGTTTTTATTGGCGACCCACATGGGGCTGTACCAGTGGAGACTGATTGACGGCGTGTGGGATCCCGCATTTGGCGATCAAAGTCAACGCGTGCTCGACTCGGACGTCGCGAAAAAAATGCACCTTTGGATAGGCGTCCCCGATGCAATTCTTGGTGCGATCGCCTATTTGGGCGACGCCATCTTTGGATTGGCCGGGTCAACGCGGCGTTGGCAGTATCGCCCTTGGCTGGTGATCTTGTTCGGGATCGATGTGATTCCGCTGGGTCTGGTCAGCGGGATCTTGGTGATCTGTCAAGCGACAATTGTGGGGAATTGGTGTTTTCTGTGCCTGATTACGGCTGTTATTTCTCTGGTGCTCGTTGTGATGGCGTACGACGAAGTCTACGTTTCGCTGAAGTATCTCGCACTAGTTTGGAAAAAGACGAAAAGTCGAAAAATCGTTTGGCGAGCATTATGGGGTTTTCCTGAGAAGGCCGCAGATGAGGTCGCGCTCGAAATGATAGGGACGATTTCGGGTTCGGTTTCGCCTAACGCATTGTCAAAATAACCCGGAGGCGATCATGTGGGCCCGTGTTGTTGAATTTATGTTGTCTTGTTGGCTGGCGGCTAGTCCGTTTATATTTCATCATTCAGATAGCGCACGCGCACTTTGGTGGAACGACTACGTTACGGCCATCTGCGTTGGCGGCGCCTCGCTGTTATCCTATTGGCGACCGACAAGACATGCACACTTGTTCACGGCGGTCGTAGCAATCTGGCTAATCGGCTTTGGGCGTTTCGGATTGGAAGGGTCCCCTGGACCAGGAATGCAAAACGAGATTGTCGTAGGGCTGCTGTTACTCATGTTCGCGCTAGTTCCGAATCACGCAGCACGTCCTCCCCGGTTTTGGTACTCCGATTCAGCGAACTCCTTTTCACCCAAAGACTGAATTACCGAAAACGACCGGCATACCTACGACACGACTTACCGTAAGACATCGTCGCGCACCTTCCTTCAAGGCTTAACCACTACACGGGAACAACCCGACCAATGCGCACTCCACTTTCGAAGCGTCTTGACATTGATGTTCAAAACATGGCCTACGCAGCGGAGCTGCTAGACGCCTACCGGGAGGATCCCAACAGCGTTCCGGATGACTGGCGCGAATGGTTTGGGAAATTGCCGCAGGCCAACGGCGACGCGGAAGCGCTGACCAACTTGGCCCCGCAGATCACCACCTCCAGCATGTTCAACCCGACCGGCGCTCCGGTCGCGGTCAACGGCGACCACGCCGCGATCAAAGGGGGAGCGGCCGTCGGCGCTGATGCGCTGCTGCAATTCTGCGTCGACCGCATGATCACTGCGTTCCGGGCTTACGGTCATTTGCACTCACGGCTCGACCCGCTGGGGCTGACGACCACGCCGGCGCCTCCGCTGTCGCCGGATCAGTTTAATATCAAAGAGAGCGACCTGGATCGCTCGGTCTACGTCGATCGAGACGGCGAGACCATCCTGACGACGGTGCGTGAGTTGTTCGAGCGGATGCAGCGCGTCTATTGCGGCGACGTTGGTATTCAGCTGCAGCACATCGACGACCATGTCGTCCGGCGTTGGCTGATCGAAGAAGTGGAAGGGGACGATCGCGACTCGTCGCTTGACCGCGACACGCAGCGCAGAATCTTGCAGCGTCTGACCGAAGCGATGGTGTTTGAAGAATTCGTTCGCAAAAAATACCTCGGCGCCAAGACCTTCTCGCTCGAGGGTTCCGAGACCTTGATTCCGCTGCTCGACCTGGCGATCCATGGTTTCGCCGAACAGGGGATCAGCGAACTGGTGTTGGCGATGCCGCACCGTGGTCGTCTCAGCGTGTTGGCCAATGTGATCCGTCAGCCTCCGCGTGAGATCTTCTCGCAATTTGAAGATTCCGATCCCCAACGCCACATCGGCGGCGGCGACGTGAAGTATCACATGGGCGCCAGCGGCGACTATGTGGCCGCTTCGGGCAAAAAGGTTCACGTCTCGCTCTGCTTTAACCCGAGCCACTTGGAGTACGTCGATCCGGTCGCTTTGGGACGCATGCGCGCCAAGCAAGATCGCCGCGGCGACGCCGAACGCCAAATGGGCGCCGTCGTGTTGATCCACGGCGATGCGGCATTCGCCGGCGAAGGGGTCGTTCAGGAAACGTTGAACTTGAGTCAACTGCATGGCTATCGCACCGGCGGAACGCTGCATGTGATTGTCAACAATCAGCTGGGCTTTACGACGCAGCCGCACGACTCGCGCTCGACGATCTATGCGACTGACGTCGCTCGCATGTTGCAGTCGCCGATTTTCCACGTCAACGGCGAAAACCCGGCGGCGGTGTCGCAAGTGGTTTCGCTGGCGCTGGAATTCCGACGTACGCATCAGCGTGACGTGGTGATCGACATGTATTGCTTCCGCCGCTTCGGACACAACGAAACGGACGAACCGAGCTTCACGCAGCCGCTGCTCTACCAAGCGATCGAGCATCATCGCTCGATCCGCGATCGCTTCCTCGACAACCTGGTCGAACTGGGGCAGTTTGAAGTTCAAGAAGCGGATGAGATGCTCACCCAGCATCACGAATTCTTGCAGACCGAATATGAAATCGGCAAAGAGCTGGCCCAAGCTGATCGTCATCCGCAAAATGTTTGGCAAGGTTACTTTGGCGGGCCGCAGCCGGAAGTCGGTGAAGACGATCCGGATACCGGCATGCCGGTCGAAAAGCTGTCGAAGATGTTGGTCAAGCTGACCGAAATCCCCAAAGGGTTCCATCTGCATCGGAAGCTGACTCGCCAAATGGAAGCGCGTCGCGCCATGGGAGACGGCAAGCGTCCGCTCGACTGGGCTTCGGCCGAAGCGCTCGCGTTCGCCAGCTTGTCGATGGCCGGGCGCCGCGTCCGCTTGTCAGGGCAAGACGCTCAACGCGGTACGTTCAGTCAGCGGCATGGCGTGTTGCATGACGTCGTCACCGGCAAGACGCACAACATCTTCTCGAAGTTGTCAGGCGATCAAGCGCCGGTGGAACTGCTCAACAGCCCGCTCAGCGAAGTTGGCGTTCTTGGTTTTGACTATGGCTATAGCTTGGACTTCCCCGAAGCGCTAGTCGCTTGGGAAGCTCAGTTTGGCGACTTTGGCAACTGCGCCCAGGTGATCGTCGACGAGTTTATCTCTAGCGCCGAAGACAAATGGAACCGTCTCAGCGGTATCGTGATGCTGCTGCCGCACGGTTACGAAGGGCAGGGGCCAGAGCACTCCAGCGGCCGTTTGGAACGTTTCCTGGCGATCGGCGCCGAGGACAACATCCAGGTCGCTTACCCATCGACTCCGGCTCAATACTTCCACTTGCTTCGTCGCCAGACGTTGCGATTGTGGCGCAAGCCGCTGGTCATCTTTACGCCGAAGAGCCTGTTGCGTCATCCTTCCGCCGTTTCGTCATTGACCGATTTGGCCGAGGGAGAATTCAAGCCGATTTTGCCGGACGAAACATGCGATCCGGCCAAAGTGCGCCGCGTGTTGCTGTGCACCGGCAAGCTCTATTACGAGTTGGACTCTTACCGCAACGAGCATCAGCTCGACGACGTGGCGATCTTACGGATCGAGATGCTGCATCCGCTTCGCGCCGGCAAGTTTACCGACGCGCTGAAAGAGTACGCCAGCGATTGCCCGGTGACTTGGGTTCAGGAAGAGCCGCTCAACATGGGCGCTTGGCCGCATTGGGCGACTCGATTTACCGGCCATCGCATCGATGACCATGAGTTGACGGTAGTAGGACGACCACGTTCGGCAAGTCCTGCGACCGGTTCAAAAAGCGCTCACCTTTGGGAACAGGCGGATCTGCTCGAGCGTGCTTTCGCCGACTAACCGCGTGAAATAATCACCTTCCACACCTACTAGCCAATTAGATAACTAAACAAACCAATGAGCATTGAACTCAAAGTGCCCGAAGCGGGAGAGTCGATCCAAGAGGTTCAAATCGGCCGCTGGATGAAGAAAGAAGGGGACGAAGTCAGTGAAGACGAGTTCCTAGTGGAGCTCGAAACCGACAAGGCTTCGATGGAAATGCCTGCTCCCGCCAAAGGGGTCTTGCGCGAGATCTTCAAGCGTGAAGGAGATTTGGTCACCGTCGGTGAAGTGATCGGCATCCTGGACGATGGCGCTGCGGCTCCGGCCGCCGCGCCAGCCGCGAAGCCCGCCGCCGCCGAAGTCGAAAAAACGGCGCCGAGCCCCGCTCCGGCTGCGAGTTCGGGCCGCGGCAAAGCTTCGCGACCGACGATCATCAACTCGTCGTCGACGCCGGCCAAGTCGTCCGCCAGCAGCAACGGCGAAGCCGAAACCAAGCACGCGCCCGCCCCGGCTAAGGCCGAAGAGCCGAAGAAGCCGGCTCCTGCGCCCGCTCCGGTGAAGAGCCAAGAGCTCGCGCCGCGAGCCGAAACGAGTTTGGCGCCGCAAGTAGGCGAAAAGATCGTGCCGATGCCGCTGATCCGCCGCCGCATCGCCGAGACGCTGAAAAGCGCTCAGCAAAACGCCGCGCTGCTCACCACGTTCAATCAAGTCGACATGACCAACGTGATGGCGCTGCGCAAAAAATATGGCCAATGGTTCCTCGATCAATGGGGCGTCAAGCTGGGCTTCATGTCGTTCTTCATCAAAGCGACGATCGACGCGCTGAAGCAACAGCCGGCCCTGAACGCCGAGATCCGTGACGGCGACAAAATCGTCTATCGCGACTACTACCACGTCGGCGTCGCGATCGGCAGCAAAAAAGGGCTGGTCGTGCCGGTCTTGCGGAACGCCGAGCGGATGCGTTTTGCCGAGATCGAACTGGCGATCGCCGACTTCGCCGTCCGGGCGAACGAAAACCGCTTGAGCGCCGCCGAACTTTCCGGCGGTACGTTCACGATCACCAACGGCGGCGTCTATGGGTCGCTGATGTCGACCCCGATCGTCAATCCGCCCCAAAGCGGCGTGCTCGGCATGCACTCGATCGAGGAACGCCCTGTCGCTCGCGACGGTCAGGTGGTGATTCGCCCGATGATGTACTTGGCGCTGACTTACGATCACTGCATGGTCGACGGCCGCGAAGCGGTCCTCACCCTGAAGCGCATCTGCGACGCGATCGAAGAACCGGCTCGGATGTTGTTGGAAGCGTAGTAACGCCAACAGCGACTCCCTTGAAATTTGTACGGCAGCAGCGCTCAAGCATTGCTGCCGTTTTTCCTTTCTTGCGTGCCACGGCTCGGTGAGCCGTGTTGTCTGATATCCCCCCGCGACGGCCTCATTTCAGGACCGGACTGTTTGGTCAAAATGTCGAATGACGAAGGCCGAATGTCTAATGAAGGAGATCAGCAGTATCGATTTTCGTTCTTCAATAGACATTCGGCCTTAGAAATTAGTTGTTCTGGACTATCTCAGGTTGGACTGAGGCCGGACAAAGGTTGGACCGGACTGCCGAAATTTTTGTCATTACATCTCCCAGCTTGCCTGTGCGTTAGTTTGGGGACATCTTCGCTGCGGCAGGCACGGCCTGCCCTACGGCTTAACTAGTTGGACCGGACCGCTGCGATTTTTTTCGCTGTCTCTGTCCAGATCCCTGGTAGATCAGCGATGGAAAGCAGCATCGCGCAGCAAAGCGTCCTCGAATCGGCCTTCTTGGTCGCCGAGCGATTGCGGTCTGCCGGTTCGGGATTTCCTTGTTAGTGGATCTCTGGTCCGTGCGTTATGTCAAGCGACAAAATGGGCCCCGGCGTCCATGCATGGGGATGTAGCACGTGTTGCGAGAAGCTTGGGAAAAAAATTACCCATTACGTTCGCCCCACGTGAATCTACGCTGCGTCCCGGCGCCGCTTAGAAAACTAGTCGTTATCATCCAATTCAATGCTGTGGCAAATGGCGCGAACGTGATCGAGGTTCAACTCGCCCTGCTTGCTCGCGAATTGCAGCAGTCCGTCATAGGGCTTCAAATTGGATTGCCAATCGAAGCTGGCGGTGTTGTTCTCGGTGACCAACAGACCATCCAGGTCGTTCGTGAAAAATCCTTCGACCTTTTGGCCTGGCTGATCGCAGCGAATGTTCATGCAGTAGAAGTGCCACAGCACTTCTTTGTTGGTCATTGACCAGCGGAAATCGTCGACGTTCTTTTGGAAGATCTCGAAGCGAAGGCTCGGCCAGGTGAATTCACGTTGGGTTGGCGAAAATTCCGTTGCTTTTTGCAAATACGCTTGATCGCCGGCCGTGATTGGCAGGCGAGGGAAAATGAAAACCCGGAGTTCTTCATTCTCAAAAAGGAGGGCCTCGATGTCTTCCAGGGGGATTTGCGTCATATCGCTGGGAAGGGCCAAGTTCAGGCCGGCTGCTTTGGTTTTGCGCCACTGGGTGGGAATTGTGGCTAAAGGCATCAGGCGTGTCGGCGATTCGAAGGCGTCCCGCAGTTCCAGTTGGTGCTCCATCACTTTCCAGGCCAAATGAGAGCGATATCGCAGAAGCAGCAGCAAGATCGGAACCAACGCGATGACGGCAATGAGAAGGAATCGCTTGGCGGCGACTTTCTTGTTAGCGGCGTTTGAAGCTTGTTCCATCTCTATTTTTCCGAGAGTGAGCTTGTCACATGTTGCTTCTGGCCTTCTCCTGAGTCTCTTCTGGTCCTCCGTTTCGAGCAAGCCTGTGGAGGCTGGAAAAAAGAAAAATCGCCGCTCCGTTTGAATTCGTACGCCCCCCAGGCTTTTATCGGCGCTGCAAGCCATATTCGGCGCTTTGAATCAGCGCTCGGATATAGCCAAAGGCGAAGAACCGCGCCAGCATGGTGTAGCCGGGATCCCCCTCTTCTTCGCCGGTCAATTGCGGAACGTGATCGGGGCGAATTGGGCCTTGAAAGCCGATGTCGTGATAGGCGTGCATCGCGGCGACCATATCGGTCGGACCGTTGTCATGAAACGCTTCGGTAAAGTCATCCGCCGTTCCGTGCGAATCGCGGAAGTGAACGTAGCGAATGCGATCTCCCAGCTTGCGGATCGTGCCGGGGATATCGACCCCCATCACGGCGAACGTTCCTTGGCAGAAGCAGATGCCGTTGCTGGGGCTGGAAGAAAGCTCGAGCAATCGCTCGAAGTCATTCACGCAGTTCATGATCCGCGCATGCTCGCCAAACGTGGCCAGCGGAGGATCGTCGGGGTGCATCGCCAGAGCGACGCCTGACTTTTCGGCCACCGGCAGCAGTTCGGCTAAGAAGGCCCGCAGGTTCTCCCAAAGTTGCTCCCTTGTGACGGCAGCGCCGGCATGCGTGCTGGAGACGGCATGCAAGGAAGCGGCCTGGTCGGTGTCAGCCAGGCGAAACGAAGTCGTCCAGGCGCCGCCGCGCTCACGAACTTGGCGTCCCGTTCTTACCCAGTCGGAAGCCGGCATAAAGTTGTAGCAGCAGACGCCGATTTGCGCTGCTCCCAGATTCTCGAGAAGTTGCTTCATCTGAGCCAGGTCGTCGTCACGGTTCGCCGTTCCCAGGATGGCGTTCTGGATCGGCAGCTCTCCTTCGATGGCGGCGATCTTCAGGCCAAAGCGGCTTAGACGCGCTTGGATCGCCAATAGGTCCTTTTGGCGCGGGCCTGGGTAACGGATCGCAACGTTCGTCACGCCCAGCTGCGCTACGCGGGCCAGGTTTTCGTCCGAGAGCGGAGTGACGACGGACGTTAATTGCATGCTTGGGCTTTCGTAGAACGGGATTGTCGCGTCCGGTAGAGATTCAACGCAGCGACCGCCGGTCGCAGGCAGTTGCGGATTAGCAGAGGTGCGATAGTCTGACCGCCGGGCTATGGGAGGCTGGGGCTGCGGCGGCGGATTTTTGGGTCAAATCAAAGTCGAGCGTCTGCTTTCCTTCTCCTTGTTGAACGTCGACCTGCAATTTTGACTCCGTGCTGTATTGCTTCGGGATGACGATGGAGTTTCGCGTCGTCCCCAGGCTGTCGAGTTCTTCCATGCTGACCGGCGCTGCAGCGGAGGTGACGACGATTTCTACCTTGGCGTTGCCCAGCATGACCCCACCGCGATGCGTTACCTCGTAATCGCCGTTGCGAATCAATGCGGCGGAAACGGGGCCTTTGCTCATGGGGACAAAGCGAATCTCTCCCGCTGGGATCGGTTTGCCTTGATAGGTGACATGACCGGCGACAATCCGTCGCTCGAGTCCTGCTTCTTGCGTACATCCGCCCGAGGAGAATGCTCCCAAGACAACGAGCAATACCAGGCCGAACAGAGGAAATTGCTTGAGCATACAGAACGTCCCAGAAGAAGAGTGAAGATCAGGCGCCCATGAGAAAATGAAAATCCCAATTTAAGACGCTTTTAAGGTTAGCACATTCTGATGCACAAAATCAAGCAGATAATGTACTCATTTCTGGGTGGTCACCAAGCCGCCCAGGCGGCTTGGGTTTCGTTGGGGATCAATGAAGTTCGCTGATTGTCCTTGATTTTAGGTGATTTCTAGGGACTTCTTCGCATCGTCGGTCGTTTGTGTCAGAAATTATTGAAACCGATTGGAATTTTTGCGTGAGTTCAAAAAAGGCTTGTTTTTGTACTCATAGCGTAGTAGAGTGATAAACATGATTACTGAAAAGCGACTCGACCAACCTGTTTTGATGAACGCGAGCGGAAAGTGCTATTCCGCGCTGCGCAAGATGCTGGTGTGTGGCCAGATCCCTGTGGGGAGTCGTCTGGCCGAAGTGGAGTGGTCGCAGCGGCTAGGCGCCCAAAGAGCCGCTTTGCGCGAAGCGATGGCCCTGCTGGCGCATGACGGACTATTAACGCGGCGGACGACAGGCGGCTTTTTTGTGCCGACGCTCGAAGAGATTCGGTATGAGGAATTGATCGACGCGCGGATCGTCCTGGAACTCGGCGCGATCGACATCTCCTTTGCTCCCGGCGCAGCGCGAAAAGACTTAGCCCCGCTGCATAAGATCTGTGACACGATGGAAGACTTGCATCACTCTGGATTGACCATGGGGTTTTGCGAGTCGGACTTCCTCTTTCATCAGAAGTTGCTGGAACTCTCGGAAAACGAGATTCTGGTCAAAATGTTCTCTCATTCGGCGCAGCATATTTATTTTTTAGCGCCGGTTCCGGACGACGTCCGAGTGCAGAAAGAGATCGGCGTGATTCAAGAGCACCGCCAGATCCTGGCTGATCTGCACGACGGCAATATTCAAGCCGCTTCCGATCTGCTGCGACGGCACATCGCTCGTACGAAGGATCTCTTGCGAAGTGCGATCGGCGGCGATCCGCACGACTAAAGAAAGCTATCAGGAATTTTAAACCTCCAATTCTACCTTTTCTCATTTCATTTCTTATTCCAGGGGATCGCGCGATGTTTTGTAGAAACAGCTCGAAATCTCGACGCAACGGTTTTACGTTAGTCGAGCTATTGGTCGTCATCGCCATCATCGGCGTGCTGATTGCACTGTTGCTGCCGGCCGTTCAGCAGGCGCGCGAGGCCGCGCGGCGATTGTCTTGTTCGGCGAATTTTAAGCAGGTTGGACTCGCGTTGCATAACTATCATGACACGCATCTGACGTTTCCCTTGGGAAGCGGAATCAGCGGTGGTTGCAGCGGTTTTACGGGTACGCACTTCTTCTCCTGGGGCGTTCACACGTTGCCATTTCTCGAGCAAAACGCGCGCTACGATGCGGTGAACTTTAATGTTGCGGCGCCAATTCAAACGCAAGCGAATTATGAGCCGGAGATCGCATTGGGGCCGGTTCCGGTCTACTTGTGCGCCTCGAATCCGCAGTCTGACACCATGGTGAATCCGGCCTTTTCTGCGGGGGTAGAGTCAGTTCCCCGCTCGGATATGGCCGGCGTGGCCGATTCACGCGACTGGCGCTGCAATTCTTCGGGAACCGTGGGTTTGCGTCCCCGTTCTGATGGTAATGGAATCTTTTACGCGTTGTCGAAAACCAATTTTCGCGACATCATCGACGGTACTTCCAATACTTTGTTCGTCGGCGAAGTCACAGGCGATCCGAATCAAGCGACCAGCAGCAGTACAACGACGTATAACGCGAACACCTACGCCGTTTACAACACCTTGGATACGTCCACCGGGATCAACGGCCCGTTCACGGTTCCCGGCGGCGGAACCTTCGAATGGCGCCCTCAAGGGTTCTCGAGCTTCCATCCCGGCGGCGCTCATTTCGCCCTGGCGGACGGCTCGGTTCGGTTCTTTCCGGAAACAATCGATCAAACGCTGCTATCGGGGCTCACCACGCGCAACGGCGGCGAAGTGTTAGAGCAGTTCTAAGACTTTCGGCCGACGCGTACCGATCGCATCCATAGACGGAAAAGAGATCTGAATGACTGACGCGCCGACCGTACTGATTACCGGAGCCGCAGGCGGAATTGGCGCGGCGACCTCGCTCGAGTTCGCCGCGCGTGGTTACGACTGCTATCTGTTAGATATCGACGCTACGGCGTTGGCGGACACGGTCAGAGCGATTGAAAAACTAGGCCGATCGGTCGCAACCGCGATTGGCGACCTCGGTGATTTAGACTTCGCCCAACAGGCGGTGCGCGATTGTCTGGAAAAGTTTGGGCGAATGGACGTCCTAGTGAACAACGCGGCCTGGCGCGACGTGACGACCATGAAATCGATTTCCCGCGAATCGTGGGAGAAAACGATCCGCGTTTGTTTGACCGCGCCGGCGTTTCTCGCCCAAGCGGCCGCTCCCTTTATGGAAGCGCGCCGGCAAGGAGTGATCGTCAACGTTTCCAGCATTCAATCGAAGTTCGCGGCCGGCGTCAGTCCCGCTTACATCGCCGCCAAGGGAGGTCTGGATGCGCTGACCTACGAGTTGGCGACGCTGTATGGACCTTCTGGCGTGCGCGTGCTGGCAGTCAACTTGGGCGCGATCGACACCCGTTTAAACGATCAATACGTTGCAGCCGACGGCGATTCGCTTGCAGCGGAACTTCGTCAGGCGGTGGAGCAGATGATCCCGCTTCAGCGTTACGGAACGCCGGCGGAGATTGCTCGCAGCATCGTCACGTTGGCGGGACCCGACTCGGCCTACATCACGGGAACCTGTATTGAAATTGATGGAGGTTGGTTTCATCAATGCTCCCCCTATTCGTTCAAGCGTCGCCAATTTCCAGAAGACTACCCGACGCATGTTTAGCCGCAGCGTCGTCCTGCCAAATGGATAGCTGGCGTTGCTCGCCAGTCCCGCTCGAAACAGCTTTGAGACCTCAACCCGCCAGAGAGCTTTGTCATGAAACCGTTGCTGATAATCATCGTTGCGATCGGACTTGTAGCTTGGAATTTCGGTCTTCCTGCTGCGATCCAAGCGACGGAAACGATCGAGAGCGTCCACCTGGTCGTCAAACCGAATAAGCCTCGCGGGTATCGCGGCATCAATGGAGACATGATCCAGCGGAAAGATGGCTCGCTCCTGTTTTGCTATACGGAATACGGCCCCGAGGGAGGCATCGTCGCGAAGAGTTCAACCGATCAAGGACGAACCTGGACCGAGGCGAAGATCTTGGTCCCGCAGCCGGTGGCGCCCGACCCCGGCCGGTTCAACCATCCGAGTTTGCTGCGACTAACCAACGGCGATCTGCTGTTGTCCTATAACTACACGACTCACCCGACCAAGCCCTATTATGCGGGAACTCTCTATCGACGCAGCACCGACGATGGTGCGACTTGGGGCGAGCAATTTCCGCTGACGCCTTATTCCGGCTACACGCTGATTCACAACGATAAGTTGCTCATGCTGGAAGATGGCCGGATTATCGCCGTCGCCGCCAACAAAAAATATCTTCCCAGCTCGCAAGATCACAACGGGTATGTCGGCCTTACATTTTACTCGGACGATCAGGGGTATAGCTGGTATCCCAGCAAAAACGTGGTCGACCTATACGCGTCGGCGAAAATCGAAGTTCAAGAACCGGATGCGGTCGAACTGCGCGACGGCCGACTGATGATGTTTGCCCGAACCTACAGCGGGCATCCCGTCAAAGCCTTCTCGAGCGATCGCGGCGAAACCTGGTCGAAAGGCGAAATGATCCCGGCGTTAAAAATGCCGTACGCCGGTCTGCCGACGGTGCGGCGGATTCCTTCGACCGGAGACTTGCTGTTCGTCTGGATCAGCGAACGCTCTGCGCTGAAATCGAATCCTAAGCTGGTGGTCCGCTCGGCGCTGACGACCGCGATCTCCCAGGATGAAGGTGAGACATTCATTCATCAGCGGAACATCGTGCAAGATTCAGAAAACGATTTTGGCTATCAATGCGTTGAATTTTTGGAGGACGGCACGGCCTTGATCGCTTACCACGCCAACGACGGCGTCCACTTGGCGCGGATCGACGTCGACTGGTTCTACGGCAAATGACCGAGGCTTACTGCAAGTTGTTATCCGTTCGCTGCGTCGCGAACGACATGCCCAGTCGAATGCGACGGCTTTGAGTCAACGCATACCATTTTAAGTTCCCGATTACTTTTCATTGCCAGGGTTCGCATGCAAGCTACGAAGTTCATCACCGCGCTCTGTACCCCGCTCAACGAAGAGGACGCGATTGACGTCGCTGGCCTCGAAACGCATATCGAGGATCAACTAGAGAACGGCATCGACAGCCTATTAGTCGCCGGAACCATGGGGTTCATGCAAATGCTGTCGATGGAAGCGTATCTGCAATTGGTTGCCCAGAGCGTTCGCATCAGCGGATCGCGAGCCGAATTGTTGGTGGGAGTGGGCGACACCGGTACGTCGACCACTTTGGCTCGAATTCGTGCGGTTGAGAATCTGCCGATCGACGGGCTTGTCATCATCAGCCCCTACTTCTTGAAGTTTACCCAAGCCGAGTTGGTCGATTATTTCACCGACTTGGCGGACGCCAGCAAAAAGCCGCTCTTCCTATACGATCTTCCGCGCCTGACCGGGACGAAATTGGAGATTAGTACGGTGCTAACGTTGAGCGAACACCCGAATATTCATGGAATCAAATGTTCGGATCACTTCGCCCAGAGTCGCCCGTTGCTGGAGCAGCAATCGGATCAATTTCGGGTAATCATCGCGCAGCCGACGATGCTGGACGTGTTGTTAAAAGCAGGCGTCCGCGAGCATTTGGACGGGGTCTTCGGGTTTGCGCCTCACTGGATTCGCGACCTGCAAACCGCACTCGGCAACGAAGACTGGTTTGCCGTCACGCAAATTCAAAATCAATTCAACGAGTTGCTGGCGGCGATGCAATCGATCGATGCGTCGATCTTTTCCACGACCTCCGAGTTGCTCAATCTGCGCGGCATTCCGGGCCGAATGGCTCCCAAGCCGCTCCGGTTGCTTTCGCCGCCCCAGCAAGAACGGTTTCGCAGCTTGCCGATCGTGCAACAGGCGATCTCTCGAGCAGCGCTGGCTTGCGACGTTCCTCAATAATCCAATCGTCCTCTCGATGGCGAAGTTAATATGGCGACGCTGTTGGCTCAACCACCATCTCTTTCATTTGGCGTACCGATGAAGAATTTAAGATTTCTCTGGAGCAACACGTTCCGCAGCGCTCCGTTCGTTTGCGCCGCAATGTTATTCGCTACTTCGGCGCTCCTGGCAGACGAACCGTCGGCGGTGGAAAATCCAGAGCAACGTAGTTTGGAGATTCTACAACGCGGTCTTCAGTCTTCGAGTTTCGCCAACTTGTTGAACGCCGCCGAAGGTTTGACTGCTGCTGGTAAGCAAAAAGAAGTGATCGCCGCTTTGTCGCCGAAATTGAAGCAGACAAAAGGGAGCGATCGCAAGTGTGAGTTGGCTCGAGAATTAGTGCGTGCCGGCGAGCGTTCGTATCTCGCCATTCTCGTGCAAGCGTTGCAAGACGACGTCGCATTGGAGACCCAGGCTGTCGCCTGTGACGCGCTCTTTCAGATCGATGAAATCGGCGAGGGACGCATCTTAAGAAAACGCTACGATCAGTTGCAAAACGTCAACGCCCAAACGATCCTGGCAGCCGCTGCATTAGCGCAATGGGGCAATCCTCAGGCGGCGGCAAAACTGCGCGAAGTCGTCAAGCAAGCGGAATGGCCAGATGCCCGACTTGCCGCGGGGGCGCTTGCGCGTCTGGGAGAGACGGACGACGTGGCGCTGTTGAAGATGCGCCAGCAAGACGCTCGTACGGTCCGTGATCGGTTGGCGTTTGACGCCGCTCTTGCGCTGTTGGGCGACGAGACGGCGCGTAGTGCGTTACCCAACTTTCTGCAAGACTCCGATCCGCTGGTGCGCAGTGACGCGATCAAGTTTATCGGCGAAGCCGGAATTGCAACCGCTCGGCCTGAATTGATTCGCTTGCTTGCCGACCCCGACGAAGGGACGGCGATTCTCACAGCTCAGGCGATTTTGAAACTAGCGCACCGCAACGACGCCGCGGCAAGCGACCAGACGGCGAACTTTGCCCGTAATGTTTTTCCGGCGACTCCCGAATTTCCGCGTTATAGCGAAGGTTCGGTCATCGGCCTCAACGATGACGTATTGTTATATGCGGTGACCGAATTTCGCAAATCTTCAGATCATGCTGATGCGCAGATCGTCGCACGGCGATCGAACGACGGCGGTTTGACTTGGGGCGAGAAGCAGGTGCTGCAACCGAACACGGGGAGCCTCAACGTGATGTCCGTGACGCTCCGCCATCTTGCGCCGCCGACAGAACGGCATCGCCCGATCGGCATGTTCTATCTCAACAAAAATTCGTACAGCGACATCCGGGTGATGTTACGCATCTCAGATGACGACTGTCGTACGTTCGGTGATCCGATCCGCGTTTCTCCGCATTTAGGCTATCACATCCTCAATAACGATCGTGTCACGCGTCTGTCGACGGGGCGTTTAATCGTTCCCTTGGCGTCGACCGAAGACGTACAGCGAGTCAATCATTTCGTTTGCCAATGCTGTCTCTCGGATGATGGGGGAGAAACCTGGCGGCTAGGCCAGGAAAGCGTCGACTATCCCAAGCGCGGCGCGATGGAGCCGGAAGTGGTGGAAATCGACGGTAATCGGGTGATGATGATTTTTCGCAATCAGCTAGGGCACATCGCGCAATCGATCTCGCTAGATGGCGGCGAAACTTGGAGCGAGCCGCAATCGCTCGGAGTGCCAGGCCCGGAAGCGCCGGCGACGATTCGGCGAATTCCCTCGACCGGCGATCTGTTGCTGATCTGGAATGATAACCTGGAAAAAGGGCATCATCACGGCGGAGCACGCAATCCGCTGACGCTGGCGATTAGTTCTGACGAAGGGAAGACCTGGCGATTGCGCCGCAATGTGGAAGCGGAGAAAGGTTACGGGTACGCCTATACCAGCGTCTTGTTCTGGAAGGGCCGCTTGCTGATGACTTATTACGTCGGCGGAGGAGGCAAGGTTTCTTCTCGATTTCGCTCGATTCCCATTCGCGATCTCTATTTGGAGCCGGAAAGCTAATTGCGAATTCCCCTGGGCTTCTCTCTTTGTCCGCCAAGTCGGCGATGTCTGTTCGTTTTGGTACGGAATATGCCTTAAATTGGCGGGTAAAATCTCTTTCGTACAACGAAACAGCTTGGAGCCAGCCGCGATGAGTACCGACGTCGACACCCGTCTTGAATCCTTGATGCGACAATTTCGCGAAGTACGCCAGCGTTCGGAGCGAATTGTTGCGCCGCTGGAAGTCGAAGATTATGTGGTGCAGTCGATGGAGGACGCCAGCCCGATCAAGTGGCATTTGGCGCACACAACTTGGTTTTTTGAGACGTTCGTGCTGCAGCCGTCGATCGCTGGCTACGTCTCGCCCTGGCCGCAGTTTGAGTATCTGTTTAATTCCTACTACAACACGGTAGGGCGTCCCTTTCCCCGTTCGCAACGCGGATTGTTGTCGCGGCCGACGGTCGATGAGGTGCTGCAGTACCGCCGGTATGTCGAGGAGCGTATCGACGAGTTGGCGACATCGATCGAAGCGAAACTGTTGGCGGTGATCGAACTGGGCGTGCATCACGAGCAACAGCATCAAGAGCTGATGCTGACCGACTTGAAGCATGCGTTTTCCTGCAATCCGCTTTGCCCGGCGTATGTGGATCAAGCCGCGATCCGTGATACGGCTACGGCCGAACTGCGGTGGATTGCGTATGAAGGAGGAATCTGCTCAATCGGCTACGACGGAAACCAATTTTGTTACGACAATGAGCAACCGGCGCACCAGACCTTACTAGAGCCGTATGTGCTCGCTTCGCGTTTGGTCACTTGCGGCGAGTATCTCAAGTTTATCGCCGACGGCGGCTATCAAGATCCGCAGTGGTGGTTGTCGGACGGCTGGAACTTTTTGCAAAGCCAACAAGTGGTCGCGCCCCTCTACTGGCGATCAGAGGGGGAGCAATGGCTGCTATTGACGCTCGGTGGTTTGTCGCCGATTTCTCCGGCGCAGCCGGTGCATCACGTCAGCTATTACGAAGCGGATGCGTTTGCTCGTTGGTCAGGCAATCGCCTACCGACCGAACAAGAGTGGGAAGCGGCGGCTCAATCAGAGCTGGCGTCGCAAGACTCGATCCATGGCGTTTTTCTGGAAAGCGAAGAGTTTCGCCCCTTGCCGGCATCGCTGGATGATACAGATCCGATGCAGCAGTTGTTTGGCGACGTTTGGCAATGGACGGCAAGTCCCTATACCGCGTACCCGCGATATCGCGCATCGGCAGGCGCTTTGGGAGAGTACAACGGCAAATTCATGTGCAACCAGTTTGTCTTGCGCGGCGGATCGTGCGTGACGCCGCAGTCGCACATCCGCGCGACCTATCGCAACTTTTTTGGTCCGAACAAACGTTGGCAGTTCAGCGGGATACGCCTGGCGAAATCGATTTAATCGTCCATGCGTATTTCGCACAGGCGCCAGATCGCCGGAGCGCCTGCGAGAAAAACGCATGCGGCGCTAACGCCCGAGGACGCGTAGCAACATCACCGCAAAGTATTCGCGGTCATCGGTCCAAGATGCTTCGATCGTGAAACCGGCCGCGGCGGCTAAGTCGGTAAACTGGGCAATCGAGTATTTGTGAGAGTACTCGGTCAAGATTCGTTCGCCGGCGGAGAACTGAAATTCATGTTCTCCCACCGAGACAGTTTGCTCGACCAGGCTCTCCAGGTAGAGTTCCATTCGACTCGCCTCGGCATTGAAGATCGCCATATGACGGAACTGGGAAAGATCAAAGTTTCCCTCCAGCTCTTGATTGATGCGACGAAGTAGATTTAGGTTGAACGCGGCGGTTATCTGCTGGGGATCGTCATACGCATTCAGGAGCACTTCTTCCGGCTTCGCTAGATCAACGCCGATCAGCAGTTCTCCGCCTGGGCCGCAGGTCGTCGCGATTGCTTGCATTAATTTGACAGCTTCGTCAGGCTCAAAATTGCCGATGGTTGAACCTGGAAAATACGCGGCGACACCGTCTTGCGGAAGATGCTCAGGCAAGGAGATTGGCTGCGTAAAATCGGCCGATTGCGGCGCGATGTCCAAATGCGGGTAAGCGCGTTTTAAAGCTATCGCCGTTTGATAGAGATGCTCTCCGCTAATATCAACCGGCGCGTAGACAGCAAGACGATCCATCTGGTCGAGCAGCAACCGCGTTTTCACACTGCTGCCGCTGCCGAGTTCGACCAATGTCTCCGTCTGCGAAAGTTCCGCCGCCATTTCGGCAGCGAAGCTTTGCATGATCTGCATTTCGGTCCGCGTGACATAATACGCGTCGAGCTCGCAGATCTGATCAAACAGCTGAGAGCCGCGTTGATCGTAAAAGTATTTGCACGGGAGCGATTTGGAGGCGGCGGAGAGGCCGGCCGCAACATCTTGAAAAAAACGTTCTGTAGCGACTTCCTGTGGGGGGGCGATCATATCCATGATGGGCGAAAATCCTGGGGGTGCGCAAAGATTTTCCCAACCCTAATGCACATCGTATGCCGATCCTCGCGGCAGAAATTCGGCAAAACCACGCCCGATCGAACGAAGTTCAACCGCTGGAAGCAATCAGAATTGGATTTCGGTTTTGATGCCTGCCGCAAAAAAGTGTTACGAAACGATCGCCAGATCTTCAAGCGGCGGCGCTGCGTCCGGTGAACGAAGTCGACAATTCGCTGAGTGCGGAAGATCCTGCCCCCAAAAAGCCCCCTTTTGCGTGTTCAGGGGGATGCGCTCTTGGGATTGCGCGAGATCGTCCGCTTGAAGCGATTTCGTGGGACTTTCCGCTGACGCGAAAAGTAGATTAGGGAAGGGACTTCTGCGTAATATCTGATTGATTGGGGGCAGAAACTAGTTTAGGCTGTGAGTTTGCTAACTTCCCCTCTCCTGCCTGATGTTTCTCACCTCTTGCACCTAAATCTCTACGATCCGGAGGATACGCACCTCATGTCTGAAGAGTCCAACCTACAACCTGCCGCCGAACCAACCAGCGACGCTTCGAAGTCGTCGCGGCGCAACTTTATCAAAACCGGCTCGTCTTTGTTGATTGCCGGCGGCGCAATGTCTGGCTCGCTAAGCATGGCCCGTGCGGCGCATGTCTTCGGCAGTGATGTCATAAAAATCGGTCTGGTCGGCTGCGGCGGACGCGGCACCGGCGCTGCGACGCAAGCGATGAACACCGAAGGCCCGACCAAGTTGGTCGCGATGGGCGATGCGTTCGGCGATCGTCTGCAATCGTGTCTGCGCGGCGTCACCTCGCGACATGCGGACAAAGTCGACGTTCCGCAAGAGCGTCAATTCGTCGGCTTCGACGCCTACAAGAAGGTGTTGGAACAAGACATTGATCTGGTGATTCTGGCGACTCCTCCCGGTTTCCGCCCGCTTCACTTTGAATCGGCCGTGAACGCCGGTAAGCACATCTTCATGGAGAAGCCGGTTGCGACCGACGCTCCCGGCATCCGTCGCGTGTTGGCCGCCAACGAAATCGCCAAAGAAAAGAACCTGGCAGTCGCCGTTGGTTTGCAACGTCACCATGAGCCCCGTTATGTCGAGACGATCAAACGTCTGCATGACGGCGCGATCGGCGACATTGTTTTCGCGCGGGCTTATTGGAATAGCAACGGCGTTTGGATGAACACCCGCGACGCCAAGCAGACCGAGCTCGAATACCAGATGCGCAACTGGTACTACTTCAACTGGCTCTGCGGCGATCATATCGTCGAACAGCACATCCATAACCTCGACGTGATCAACTGGTTGATGCAGGGCTATCCGACCATGGCCGAAGGGATGGGAGGACGTGAAGTTCGCGTTGGCAAAGACAGCGGTCAGATCTTCGATCACCATATGATTGAATTCACCTATGGTGAAGGGACGAAGATGATGAGCTGCTGTCGCCATATTCCGAAGACGTGGAGCAGCGTTTCGGAACATGCCCACGGCACCAAGGGGTACTGCGATATCAGCGGCGCCAAGATCTTCAAGCCCAACGGCGAAGTCGCTTGGGAGTTTGGCAACGGCGGCGGCAACGGTCACCAGGAAGAACATCACGACCTGTTCGCGCAGCTGCGTCGCGGCGAGATCCCGAACGAAGCCGAATATGGCGCGATGAGCACGATGACTGCGATCTTCGGCCGCATGGCGACCTACTCAGGCCGCAACCTCAGTTGGGACGAAGCGTTCAACTCGCAAGATACGTTGGCCGACTTCGACAAAATTACTTCGATGGATACCGAAGCGCCGGTTCAGCCGAACGCCGAAGGGAAGCCGACCCGCGTCGACGGTTCGCCGTACCCGACGCCGATTCCAGGCAAAACGGTCAAAGTCTAAGTCGGATCGCGACAACGGAAAAATGCAAACAGGGGGGGGCGTTCTTCGGGACGCGCCCCTTTTTTACGTTCGTAACCGCAAGAAGTTCCCGTGAAGAGGCTTCTCATTTTCACGAGATCCGACTAGGTTACGAGATTACGCCCAATTTGTTGGGATACGGTTACCCCGTTTTCGCCGCGTCCCCACTTCCCTCAGTCGCACGAAGGCCTTTTCAGGAATGCTGCAATCTCGAATCGGCTGGGCCCTCTTCTTTTGGCTTGGGCTGATTATTTTCCTGTTTACGACCGGTGCGATCGCGCTCTTTTTTCTTGACGGCATGGAGCGAGCCCGACTGCGTCAACTTGACTCGCTGCAGACCTCGGCGCGATTCTTTCGTCGTGAGTTGGAAGCGGTCGGTTTGTCGTTTGACCCGCAAGCGTTGAACGCGTTGGTCCACTCGCAAGCCAAAGAGTCCGAGCTTTACGTCACCGTCGCCGATTTAGATGGCAAAGTGCTGATCGATACGCGGCAAGAGGCGGCGCGGATGGCGAACGTTCTGCGCTTGCCTGAATTCAGAGCGGCGGCCGAAACGGGAATCGGCGAAGCGGCCAGCGATCCGCAACTACCGGGGCGCCCGTTTTATTTCATCGTGTTGCCGATCGAAGATCAAGGGAAGCTCGTCGGCTATGTCCGCGTCGGGCAGGATGTTGAGGCCGGCGGCCTGAATGCTTCCTATCGCCTGGCCATTGGATCGATGGCGCTGGGGATCGTTATTTTGACCGGCGCTTATTTCATTGCACGTCGATTTGAAGAGCGGATCGTCGCTCCGGTTCAACAATTGACTCGCGCCTGCGCCGGCGTCGCGAACGGGGACTATACCGGACATGTCTGGGCGGCGGCGGAAGATGAACTGGGAGAGACCGCGCGACAGTTTTCGCAAATGCAAGCCGCGATCGATCTGCGCGTCGATCAACTGACCGGCGAATCGAACCGTTTGAAAACCGTTCTCGGCAGCATGGTGGAAGGGGTCATCGCCGTCGACGCCCAGCAGCGCGTGCTGTTGGCCAACGGCGCCGTCCGAAAGTTGTTGGCGATTCGAGCGGACGACGCGGTGGGACGCCCGTTGTTAGAGCTGACGCGCAATCGGTCGTTGGATGAGTCGTTTCGTGCGGCGATCGCTAGTGACGAACCGTATCGCAATGAGTTTGAAGTTTCGACCACGCCGCGACGTACGCTTAGTCTGCAGGCGAATCGCTTGCCTGGCGATCCTTGTCCCGGCGTCGTGATGGTGTTGCATGACGTCACCGAATTGCGGCGGTTAGAAAATATGCGGCGCGAGTTCGTGTCGAGCGTTTCCCACGAACTGAAAACGCCGCTGGCGGCCGTTCGCGCTTATACCGAAACGCTGCAGCTAGGCGCGATCGAAGATATCGAGAACCGTGGTTACTTTCTGTCGCAGATCATGGATTCGGCCGATCGACTGCACGAACTGATTCAAGACATGCTCCATCTGGCTCGGATCGAATCGCGGGAAGAAGCGTTCGATATTACCGAAGTGCCGATCGCTGACGTGATTGAGAATGTGCTGCAAGTGCAGCGCGATGTCGCTACGGCGCGTCAGATTGCGCTCCGAATTCATCCACCTGAGGAGGAGATTTCCGTCTTGGGGGATGAAGAAGGGGTTCGCACGATCTTAGGCAATCTGATCGACAATGCGATGAAGTACACGCCGGAGGGGGGGGCGGTTGATGTCGCTTGGGGGTTGGAAGGGTCGCACGTAGCGATCACCGTCAAGGATACCGGGATCGGCATCCCGCAAGCGGCGCTGGAGCGGATTTTCGAGCGTTTCTTTCGAGTCGACAAGGCTCGTTCGCGCGAAATGGGGGGAACCGGTCTAGGGCTTTCGATCGTTAAACATACCGCCCAGGCGATGAACGGCGGCGTGACCGTCGAAAGCCAGGTAGGGGAAGGAAGCAAATTTACGGTGCGGCTTCCCCGGGGATGATTTTTACAAATTAACGAAGTCGCTCACCTGGTGTTAACATGAAGTTAACAATTGGCGACTAGATTCTAGCTCATCAGGAGAATTACCCCCCGGCTATCCAGCCGGCCCCCCATTTTGGATCGCACCCGATGAGCCGCCATCTGCAACGCGACCTCGACTCTCTTCACCGGGAGATTTTGTCGCTGTCAGGGTTGGTGGAAGAGATGATCGAAAAGTCGATCAAGTCGCTGTACGACCGCAGCTTCCCGTTGGCCGAAGAAGTGATCGCCGCGGACGAGCTGACCGACCAAAAGGAAGTGGTGATCGAAGAGGAGTGCCTGAAGATGCTGGCGCTGCATCAACCGGTCGCCGTCGACCTGCGACGAATTGCGACGGTGATGAAGGTCAATAATGATTTGGAGCGAATTGGCGACCTGACGGTCAACATCGCCGAGCGGGCCAAATGCCTGGTGCAATATCCGAACTTTGAGATCCCGCTCCGGATGGAGCGGATGGTCAACATCACGCGGCAGATGGTCGCCGGAGCGCTCGACGCGTTCGTCGGTCTCGATAGTCAAGCCGCGATGAACGTTCGTCTATTGGACGACGACGTCGACCTGCTCAATCGCGAAATTATTCAAGAGTTGCAAGACCGGATGAAGATCTCCTCGTTCGAGATCGAGCCGGGTTTGCACTGTTTTTCGGCCAGTCGCCATATCGAGCGAATCGCCGACCATGCAACCAATATCGCCGAAGATGTTATTTATCTGGTCGACGGCGAAATTGTCCGGCACCAGCCGGGCCTGTCGAGTTAGTTACTGTCGAGTTAGTCACCTATCCACCTTTTAATGCAACATTACGTTGGGGATTGTTTGATGGCCCGTTTGAAGGTTCTTATCGTCGAAGACGACCGTTCTCTCGCCGACGTCCTGGCGTACAACGTGCGCCAAGCCGGATACGAAGTGATCTCGGCTTACGACGGCCAAGACGGACTTACCCAGGCCCAGATCAAAACTCCGGATCTGGTCATTCTCGATCTGATGCTGCCGGTCATCGACGGTCACGAAGTTTGTCGTCGACTGCGAGCGGATGCATCGACCAAAGACATCATGATCTTGATGCTGACCGCTAAGTCGGAAGAGTCGGATCAGCTGATCGGCTTCTCGCTGGGCGCCGACGATTACGTCACCAAGCCGTTTAGCGTCAAAGTGCTGTTGGAACGAATCAAAGCTTTGGTTCGTCGCAAACGTGGCGCTGACAACTCGCTCGATGACGTTATCGCTTCCCAAGGGATTACGATCGATCGTCGCCGACATCGCGCAACCGCCAGCGGTCGCCCGCTGCAACTGACGCGCAGCGAGTTTCGCCTGCTCGAAACGCTGACCCGTCAGCCGGGCCGCGTTTTTGAACGCTCGGAACTGATCGACGCCGCTTTGGGCGAAGATACTGTCGTGATGGAACGAACCATCGACGTCCATATTCGAGCGCTCCGCCGCAAGATGGCCGATGAAGCCGAATTGATCGAAACCGTTCGCGGCGTCGGCTATCGGTTTCGCGACCCAGGCGCCGTGACCGACACGACCGACGATGTCGACGCCGGACAATTCGTCCAGCACTAGGCGATATCTCGATCAAACAGCTACTAGGCCAGCCCGCAAAGCTGGCCTATTTTCTTTCCCTTGCCGCCTGCCCCGCGGTTGAGCCGCGAGCGAGGATTCTCTAAAATCGCTCGGTTCAGCCACGCTTTGGAGAATAGATAGATATGGAACGCTCGCTTATTCTACTGAAACCCGATTGCGTCCAGCGCCGTCTCATCGGCCGGATCATCAGCCGCTTTGAAGACAAAGGGCTGAACATCGTCGGTATGAAATTGATGCAAATTACGCCCGATCTGGCGAAACAGCACTACGCCGAACATGTCTCGAAGCCGTTTTATCCTGGTTTGGAAGCGTTCATCACCGCGTCGCCGGTCGTAGCGCTGGTGCTGGAAGGTCTGGAAGCGATTCGCGTTATCCGCGATATCCTGGGCGCGACCAGCGGATTAAAAGCGGCCGCCGGCACGATCCGCGGCGATTTCAGCAGCAGCCGCCAAATGAACCTGGTCCACGCGTCCGACGGTCCCGAAGCGGCCGCTCGCGAAATCGGCCTTTATTTCACCGAGTCGGAATTGTGCGATTGCACGCTCAGCCTGACTCCCTGGCTGCGAGCTGACGACGAGTAAAGTCGGAACTCCGCCAACAATTCCTCTCCGTTCAAAGCGCCCCGCACAGGCAGGGCGCTGAAAAAGGGGGTCAGACCCCAATTTCGCCGCGAAACTGGGGTCTGACCCCCTTTTTCGCACGCCCTTCTTCGGTCTCTCTAGATTCTCCCAGAAAATTCATTCGCTACGCAACCTTTGCCCTCTAGGCCTGGGTAAGTCTATAGTGAACGCCTGAAATCTTGTTGTCTCGGCCGGTCGCTGCGGGGCACGATTTCCACCTGTCGCCAAAAGGGAGTGAGGATCTTGAACATGGATCGATTCGCAGTCGCCAGCTTGATTTTTCTGCTACTGTCTCTGACAAGCCTGCAAGCCGCCGAAACGAGCCCTCAACAGCCGTTGGCCGAGAATATTTCGCTGCTCGACTCTACCGGCGAAATCCACCCCTTGGCCGCCGCTTCGCCCAAACAGGCCCGCGTTTTTGTCTTTGTCACCGGCGAGTGTCCGATCTCTCGCGGCTATTTTCCGCTGCTCGGCCGGCTCGATAAACAGTGGAATACGCCCGAGAGCAAAGTCTCGCTACGAGCCGTCTGGGCCGATGTGACCGACACGCCGGCCGAGATCCGTCAGTTCGCGAAAGAGTTCTCCATTGATCTGCCGATTCTGGTCGATCGAGATGGCCAATTAGGCCAGCGTTTTCAAACCAAGTTTGTGCCGGAAGCCTTTGTACTGGATGCCGACGGTAAGCTGGTCTATCGCGGTCGCATTGATGACATGTATCGCGAGATCGGCCGTAAACGTCCCGAAGCGAGCGAAAACACCTTGGCCGACGCCGTCGCGGCGGTCGTCGCCGGTTTGCCGGTCAAAGCAGCCGTTACCGAAGCGGTCGGCTGTTTTTATGAATCGTACGCACCGCTCGAAGACGAAGCGGCCGAAGTGACCTATACCCGCGATGTCGCGCCGATTTTGTACGCCAACTGCGTCACGTGTCATCGTGACGGAGAAGTCGGTCCCTTTTCGTTGGTCACCTACGAAGACGCGGCGAAACGCGCTCGGCAAATCGCGCGGGTCTGCCAGTCGCGCCTGATGCCGCCTTGGAAAGTAGCCGAGCGGCATGGCGAGTTTGAAGGGCAGCGAACGCTGACCGACAAGCAGATCGCCGTTCTGAAAGCATGGGCCGCAACCAATCGGGCCCAAGGGGATCTGGCCGACATGCCGCAACTGCCGAAATTTCCGGAAGGTTGGTACCTGGGCGAGCCTGACTTGATTGTGGAGATGCCGGCCGAGTTTGCAGTGCCGGCGGACGGTCGCGACTTGTATCAAAACTTTGTCATTCCGATTGACGTGCCGGAAGACAAGTTCGTCGCAACGGTCGAGTTCAAGCCGGGCGCACCGAGCGTGGTCCATCACTCGCTCCTTTATCTGGATAAAAACGGCGCGGCTCGGATGTTAGACGAAAGAACGCCTGAGCCGGGCTACGGCACCTTCGGCGGTCCCGGCTTTTTGCCGACCGGCAGCATCGGCGGCTGGTCGCCAGGCAAGACGCCGCGCAAACTGCCGGAAGGACTCGGCCGCTTGCTGGGCAAAGGCTCGGACCTGGTGATGCAGATTCATTACCATCCCAGCGGCAAGGCCGAAAAGGATCGCTCGAAAGTCGGTATTTATTTTGTCGACAAGCCGAAGCAGGAAGCGTTCGCCCTGTGGACCTCTTCGTTCATGCATGACATCAAGCCCGGCGAGAGCGACTATCGCTTGAAAGCCTCCTACACGCTCACCGAAGACGTCACGATGCTCAGCATGATCCCGCACATGCATTTGCTAGGTCAGACGATGAACGTGGTCGCCCATTTGCCCGACGGCACGACCCGCGACTTGATCCACGTCCCGCAGTGGGATTTCAACTGGCAAGACGAGTACGTCTTCGCCGAACCGTTTCAGCTGCCCAAGGGAACGCAGATTGTCTCAGAAGCGAGCTACGATAACTCGGAAGAGAACCCATCCAATCCCAGCTCACCGCCGCAGCGCGTTACCTGGGGGGAAGAGACGAACGACGAGATGCTTTACTGCTTTTTCTTGGTCACGACCGAGAAAAAGGAGTCGATCCCACCGATGGTGATTGATCGCCTGACCCGCGAAGGGATCGACCGCGCGGCGGCGCGCTTGCGATTGAAATTGAGTTCGCGAAAATAGGCTCCGATTTATTGCTCTACGATCTGCCCTAAGAAAGAACCCCACCATGCTGCGCAAACTATCTCTGCTGTCGTTGTTCTTGTTGACTGGCTTTCTGGTTACGCAGGCACGCGCCGCCGATTCGACAATCGATCGTGATGTGGTCTATGGAACCGTCGGCGACTTGAAGTTGCTGGCCGACGTCTATTCACCGGCCGAAAAGTCGGACGCTCCTCGGCCTGTCGTCTTGCTCGTCCACGGCGGCGGCTGGCGCGGCGGCAACAAGCAAGCCGGAACCGTGGTCGCCATCGGAAAAATGTTGGCGAAACAGGGCTACGTCGCCGTTAGCATCAACTATCGCCTGGTAAAAGATGGCGCCGATGGTCAAATCGAAAACCAATGGCCCGCCGCGATCGATGATTGTCGTCAGGCGGTCCGCTGGATTCGTGAGAACGCCGAGAAGCTGAACATCGATCCCACCAAGATCGGCGCCGCCGGCGATTCGGCCGGAGGACATCTCGTCTCGCTGCTCGGCGCCACCGATGCGGCGAAAGCGGGCGAACCGTCAACCCGCGTGCAAGCCGTCGTCAACATCTACGGCCCCGGCGACTTGACCAAAGATTGGACGAAGTACGAAATCAGCGCCAACGTCGCCGTCCAAGAGATGATCGATCGTTTCCTGAAGAAGGGAAACCAAGAAAACCAAATCGCCGCTTCCCCCACGCTGCACGTTGACGACAAGAGCGCCAACTTCTTAATCCTGCAAGGCGGCAAAGATCAACTCGTCCCCCCGAGCCAAACTGAAGCACTGCACGAAGCCCTCAAAAAAGCAGGCCGCAAGTCAGAATTCGTCCTCTACGAAAACGACGGTCACGGCTTTGGCCCAGCGACAGGACTGCAGGCGCTGATGAAGGCGATGACGTTCTTTGAACGCGAGTTGAAAGGGGAGTCGGCCGCGAAGTAGATGAGAAATCGTGGGATTGTTCAGTCGTGAAAACGGCCACAAGGGGCAGCCTGTTGCTTGGCTTCTGGCTACTTAGAAGAAGTGTCAGCCATCAAGGCAATCGGTAACTCCACTTGTTGGTTCTCGACCGAGACGACGTTGGCGGCGGCATTTTTGAATTTGGCCAGCAGCGGAATGCGCACTAGGCCGTCACCTGTTCGCAGGATTTCCTCGGCCATATCTCGAGTGGGATCGCCTGAGAATTGATACATCCCCTCCGGAAGATCTCTGGCGTTACGACGCGGGTCCAACGGAGCACCTTTGTAGTAGCGACTTTTGCCCGCGAGAAAATGCCCTTGCGACTTGGTTGCGTAGATCTCCTCCCCCTCGGCATTTAGGATTGTCCAGTGGTAGGTGATTTGAGGGATGTTGTACTTTGCGGCGACAGGATTATGAATCTCTCGGATCGCTTTCAGGGAATCGCCTGTCAGTCCGGCTTGAGCCGTGACGCGAATCGTCCACTCGCTGGGACCGATCTTAAATCCGGCGGCGTTCAGTCTCGAAGCGATCTGGGGTCCGTGCTGATTGGTATATATCGATTTGCCCAGATCAACCTCAAGCTGGTATTGGGGAATTGTTCCCCCGCCGACGCGCCGATCCGGATTCAGCAGAACCTGGTGGTCGACAAGTTGAGGGTCGGGAAAGGGGATGCGCCGCCAGACTCGTTCGAAGGTCGACTTGGTCGCAACCTTCCACAAAGCGCCGTTAGGGGCCAAGTGCATTTTGCCGGGCCCTGTGGCCAGTTCGAGCTGAAGCTTTAAATCATAGATGTGGGTGCTGTCGTGCCCGCCCACGGCCAATAGATCAGGGCCAACAAACCCAAAGCAATGTCCAGATGCGCCTCCCTGGATCGCTATCTCGCGCCACGTTTGGGTCGTCAAGTCGCCCACAAGAGCGGTTGTTTCGACCACAGGATTATAGTTCGGCGGCAGGTCAGGGCGTTTCCGGGCCATTTCCTCGTCCAACTTGGTAAATTCTTCTTGGACCCATGCGGCCAGGTAGCGGCCGTCAGAACTGATCGCGAATCGAGGAACTACAGCCGCATGTTCGATGGGCGCCCGGCTTAGCAACTCCCCCGTTTCCGTCGTCAGTAAGTCGACGCTATTCGCATTGGCGACCGCGAGCCAACGCGCCTGTGGGCCCACGGCGATGGTCCCGTGATAACTGCCATCGACTTCCCATAGGTCGGCTCCACTCGTCGTATCCCAAGCGGTCAATCGGCCATCGGCCAAGGTGAGCAACCGTTGAGGTCCCGCAAACGCAACCGCTTGGACTGGGCCAATCCCCGGCGTAAGGCGAAACAGAGGTTGTCCCTCCTTGTCGAACACGATCACCACGTCGCGCCATCCCCAGTGACACGTCAGGGCGAAACGAGAATGCTGCGGGTCAAGTACGACAAGAGGTGCAGCGCCTTCTCCTTTTTCCCAGGTAGTTCGAATCCTGCGGGTTCGATCATAGTTACTCTCCAATTTTTCAAAATTGAATGCCGATATCCGCTCTGGGAAGTCATCGGCTCGCGGTCGCCAAACTTTCGCCAAACCCGGTAATGCCAGCACGACTTGTTTCGAGTGGAAGCTATTCGTCGGATCTGCGGGCGGAATCCAAACGAGATCCTCTGCTTGTAACTGAAGCTCTCCCCCTTCGAGCCCATTCCAAGCGTCAGGCCAAGGAATGGTGGGCGGAGTCATCGATTGCGGCGGCGTCCAAGGCGATCCTCCCACGGTGAAATCGAACTCTCGACTCAGCGGCTTCAACTCGGCGGCGGTGACCGGTTTCCTCCGCCGAGGCGTCGTTTGTAAGAACTCTGGATGCAACGCGATGGCGTCCAGCAATTGTTGCGAATTCAGTGGGGATGATTGGGGTTGGGCAGTCGCTGGGCTGGGAGAATCCTCCGCCAGCGAGCGGAGATGCATCTCATAGCGTCCGTTGTTTCCGCCAGGTTGATGGGTCATCTCTTTCACCAGCAGCGCGTTACTGGCGTCGATGCCCAGCTTGATAACTGTTTGCCTTCCTTGGGGCACTCTTGGCTGACGTATCAGATGCGAGAAGGGAAGGCCCTGCTCGGTAAAGGACCACGTTCGCCAGTTAGGCAGCGGCGAGAGTCGCCGTGTCAAATTCGCTCCGGGAATTACCGCGGAAACAGGTTCGCGCCACTCCAGAACTTGACCATTTTGCGTCGAGATTCGGAGTTGCTGATTTCCAAAATGTCCCAAGAGTTCCCGTCCATCGGCCGAGAAATCGAACGTGGGCCAATTTCCATAAACGGAGAAGGTGCGGTACGACTCCTGGGTGCGGCTAAACGTCCCTTGAATCGTCAACCGAGGGATTGCGCAGATCAACAAACTTGCGTGGCCATGCAAGATGAGGTGCTTCCCATCAGGACTTAGCGTTCCCAGTTCTTTCCGCGGCGACCAACGCGTGGTGATCGCGTGCGGATCGTTCAGTTGATAAGTGTCCGTCCCTTCTTCCAGATTGGTTTTCTTTTTTCTGTCGGGTCGCGGGCGGGGCGCCTCTTCCCGTCGCTCTCGGCTGCGACGTCCCAATTCCATCATCAGCACCTTGTTCGCTTCCGTGTGGACCGTCTGATCTCGCACTGGAAATTGCTCTGGATCGATCTCCAACCGGGCGACTTGCTCGTTTGTTTCGACATCCCAAAGTTTCAACGAAACGCCCGCTTCCCCAGCATCCAAAAACAGCAGACGTTTCTCGTCAATAAAGCTCAGCCAGATCAACGTATGTTCCAAATCGATCGTGCCGATCGGTCCGTCGATTTGATCTTTCTTCCAGACAAACAGCTTTCGCTCTGGTGATTTGCAATCTTCGGGAACCGGATCCGCGCTAATGGCCCATGTCCCGTCAAGACTGAGTGCGATTTCCCAACACAGCGGTAACAAATCACTGAAATGCCCGACCTGTTCGCCTGTGCGCAGATCCATCAAACGAAAAGGAGCGTTGCGATGGATCTCGTAGGGAGCCAGCTCCCTGATCTTTTCTGCGAACGCTTTGCGCAATTCGTCGTCGGAGAGCTTTGCTCGATTCGCTTGTTGAACGATCCCTGCGAAATCGATTTTCTCTGCGGTAAACTTGTAGCTGGGCTGTTCCCAGCGGGTTTCTGGGGGCAAGATTGCAAAAGGTCCCTGCATGTCGGCCATCGTCGGAAATTCGATACTTTTCCTACGGCTAACGCGGCAGGGGCTATAAGGGATCGAATTCGGTTCGATCAGCAATTTCAAATCGGGGGCAATCGTCCACTTGCGGCCTGGACCGATATCAAGATTCCAGTTCCCCTCCGCGACGAAATAGTGTTGCCAGAAAGCACGCTTTTCCCAGGGATTCACCTGGCCGCGAATCGCGATCAACTCCGGCGTGGTCGGGGCTGCAGCCGCGGCCGTTTCATAGGTGACAAAGTTCCCCTGAGAAGAGTATTCGCTAGGACGAAAGGGCTTGGCCGCGCTCGTTTCCGACTGCAGATTCTCTGTAGGACCAGGCTTCTCGGCTTCGGACATTTGGGCAACTGCGGAATCGATGGAGTTTTGGCGATCGCCAAAACTCGTGAGCCCCAAGGCGATTGCGCCGCAGACAACACCAAGCAGCACCGCTGCAATGCCCGCGACGATCACATAAGGAGAGATCTCTTTCGATGGAGCAGCAGAAGGTTCTTGCAGCGGCAAAGGGTTGAGCCTGGGGGGAGGTTCGGCCGCAACAGGAAGCGGGGCAAGTTTTAGTTCTTCCTCCTCGACTCGTTCTTTGCGGCGAACCTTGAAGCGGCCGCCGCAGCTGGCGCAGGCAATCTTTCCGTCTGGCAAATCAGAAGCGATGCGTATTGCTTCACCACACTGTGGGCAACGGATACGTTTCGACATGGTAGAGGATGCTCCGAAGTTACTCCCTGGGATGGAGCTGCACTCTACCGCGGGGGCGCAAAGTTTATGTGAAATCGATACGAGAAAAGGTGTTCAGCCGGACGGCGATTCATGGATGGCGCCGCCACACACGGGTTTCGTCGCGATGTCTGGTTACCGTGAAGCGAGATTCTAGGTGGCCAGTTGTCGAATCCCGAAGGGCGATCGTTCAACCAAGAGGGGAGCGGGTAGATGGGCTGTTGGATTGCACAAGTGATGGCGTTGTGAGTCTATCGGCGCTTGTTCCACCCATCCTACGGGACGCATTTTTTCAAATCGGCAAATCTCTCCCAATTTCTTTCTCCTCTCGCCCCTTCATGCGCCGCGCGCATCGTGATAAATTGTCGCGATGAACGTCACCCCCATGATGCAGCAGTACCTCGAAGCGAAGGGAGTTTGCGGCGACGCGATCCTCTTCTTCCGGATGGGGGACTTCTACGAACTGTTTAACGACGATGCGAAGACCGCTGCGCGGGTGTTGGGGATGACCCTCACCAGTCGCGACAAAGGGGAAAACGCCACGCCGATGGCCGGATTCCCGCATCATCAGTTGGACAACTATCTCGGCAAGCTGATCCATCTGGGGTATCGCGTCGCGATCTGTGACCAGGTCGAAAACCCCAAAGAGGCCAAGGGGATCGTCCGCCGCGAGATCACGCGGATCGTCACGCCTGGCACGTTGACCGACGACGCGTTGCTCGAACCGCGCGAAAGCAACTACTTGGCCGCGGTCGCGCTGCCGGGCAAAAAAGAGACCGCCGCCGAAGTTGGAGTCGCCTGGGTCGAGATGTCGACCGGTCGCTTTTATAGCGGCGTCTTTCCGACGGCCCGGCTCGCCGATCAGTTGGCCCGGATCGCCCCTTCAGAATGTCTGGTTCCCGAAGAGTCGAACGTGGTGCCGGCGCATCTGCACGAGTCGATCTTAATGACCTATCGGCCTGCGTGGGCCTTTGGCAAAGAGGGCGCCGGCGAGGTTTTGAAGCGACACTTCGAGACGATGACGCTCGAAGGCTTTGGATTTGGCGATCAAGACCAGTTGGCCGTTTGTGCGGCCGGCGCGGTGCTGGAGTATCTGGAAGAAACGCAGCGGACTTCGCTGCACCACATTGAGCGGCTCACGCCGTATCGCGCTAGCTCGACTTTGGAGATCGACGAGGCGACGCGGCGTTCGTTGGAACTGACCCGCACGATGCGTGATGGTCGCCGCGACGGTTCGTTGCTCGACGCGATCGATCGCTGCGTCACGGTGATGGGAAGCCGTTTGCTGGGGGATTGGCTTTCGAATCCGCTGACCGATTTAGAAGAGATTCATCGACGGCTCGACGGGGTCGAAGAACTGGTGCTGGAGCCGGCGCTCGCCCGCGATCTGCGGGAGAGCTTGAAAGAGGTTTACGATCTCGAACGGCTGCTTGCCCGCGTGATGACAGGCCGTGCGTCGCCGCGCGATCTAGGCTACATCTGCAAGACGCTCGAGCGTCTGCCGCATATCAAAGCGAAGATCACTTCGCGGCGGAGCAGCATGCTGCGGCTATTGGAAGAGCGGTTGGATCTATGCCCCGAGATTCGCTCGCAACTTGCGACGGCGCTGGATGAGAGCTTGCCTCTTTCTCCGCGTGACGGCGGCGTGATCTGCGCCGGCTTTCATGCCGATCTCGATCACCTGCGAGGTCTAGCGGCCGGCGGCAAGCAATGGATCGCCGAGTATCAAAAGCAGGAGATTGAACGGACCGGCATCGCCAATTTAAAGGTCGGCTTCAACAAAGTGTTTGGTTACTATCTGGAAGTGACCAACGTCAATCGCGAGCGCATTCCGACCGACTACATCCGCAAACAGACGCTCAAGAATGCCGAGCGCTACATCACGCCCGAGCTGAAAGAGTATGAAGAAAAAGTTCTCTCGGCCGACGAAAAGGCGAAAGACCTCGAGTACGAACTGTTCGCCCAACTGCGCGACGCGGTGCAGTTAGACGCCAAGCGAATTCAGCAAACCGCTGACGTATTGGCGAACTTGGACTGTCTGTTGTCGCTGGCCGAACTGGCGCGAGAGCGCAACTATTGTCGCCCTCAGGTGGGCGAATCGACGGTGCTGCGGATCTTGGATGGTCGTCATCCAGTGCTCGACTTGAAAGAGATCGAAGGGGGCTTTGTTCCGAACGACGCGCAGCTCGACAGCGAGTCTGGCTTTATCGGCCTGATCACCGGCCCTAACATGGCGGGCAAAAGCACCTACATTCGTCAGGTCGCGCTCATCTCGCTGATGGCGCAGATGGGCAGTTTTGTACCGGCTCGCGAAGCCGATCTGGGGATCGTCGATCGGATCTTCGCCCGGGTTGGCGCCAGCGACGAGCTGTCGCGTGGGCAAAGTACGTTCATGGTCGAGATGACTGAGACGGCCCGCATTTTGAACACGGCGACCAATCGCAGTTTGGTGATCTTGGACGAGATCGGCCGCGGCACCAGCACGTATGACGGCGTTTCGCTCGCCTGGTCGATTGTCGAATATCTGCATGACAAGATCGGCTGCCGCACGTTGTTTGCGACCCACTATCACGAGCTGACCGATTTGCGAAGTTCGCTGGCTGGCGTCGTTAATTTGAACGTGGCGGTCAAAGAGTGGGACGACAAAGTGATCTTCCTGCACAAGATTGTTCCCGGCGCCGCCGACAAAAGTTACGGCATCTATGTTGCTCGTTTGGCCGGCGTACCGCGTGAAGTGAACGAGCGGGCCAAACAGATTTTGAATCAGCTAGAATCAGAGCATCTTGACAGCGGCGGCAACGCGAAGATCGCGTCAAAAAAAGAGCGACGCCCGAAGACCGATTTGCAGTTGAGTCTGTTCGGTCCGCACGAGCACCCGCTGCTCGAGAAATTGCGTGAGGTCGATGTCGATGAGACGACCCCGCTACAGGCATTGCAATTGTTGCAGTCCTGGAAGAAAGATTTGCAAGACGAAGGAGCACCCGGTGGCTAACTTTGCAGAACGATTGGCGACGGCTGTCCAGCAGAAGGGAACTCCGACGCTGGTCGGTATCGATCCGCGGTTCGAGCAGCTTCCTCCTGCGCTGCAAACCGATTCGTCGCTGGCCGGCCAAGCCGCCGCGTTTGAAAAATTCTCGTGCGAGTTGATCGACGCGATCGCCGACCTGGTCGCTGTGGTCAAACCGCAAGCCGCTTTCTTCGAGCAACTCGGGCCGCTAGGAATGGCGGCGCTCGCCAAAGTGGTGACGTATGCCCGACAAAAGGGCTTGCTGGTGATCCTCGATTGCAAACGAGGGGATATCGGCAGCACGGCCGAAGCGTACGCTAAAGCGTATCTGGGGGACGACAGCGCCTGGGGCGCCGATTGCTTGACGGTCAGCCCTTACTTGGGCGATGACAGCCTGACGCCGTTTGTCGACCAGTGCGTTGCGACCGACTCTGGCATCTTTGTACTGGTGAAGACGTCGAACCCCGGCAGCGGCACGCTGCAAGATCTGTCGATTGACGGAGAGACGATCTATCGCCGAATGGCCGCGCATGTCGAGTCGTTAGCCGCTGCGACAAAAAACACGGGGCAGCAGTACGGCGCGGTGGGCGCTGTTGTCGGAGCGACCTATCCCGAGCAACTCTCGGAACTGCGCGAAGTGATGCCGTCGGCCTGGCTGCTCGTGCCGGGCTTCGGTAGCCAAGGGGGCGGTCCGAAAGATGTCGCCGCGGCGTTTGACCCCAACGGACTAGGAGCGCTCATCAACAACTCTCGCGGGCTGAACTTTGCGTTCGCCAAAGAGCCCTACAAATCGCAGTATGGCGCGGCGAAATGGCAAGACGCCAGCGCCGCCGCAACGCGCGATATGATCGCTGCGCTAAAGGCCGATACGCCGGCCGGACGACTCGCGGCAATTTAGTTCTCAATCATTGCGAAGGGAGGCCGCTGCATTTTCGGGCAGAATTCACCCGATTTCGATTTCTCTTGCGCCGCTCTGCGCCAGGACGGTCTGCTGTGACCAGTCAGAAAATTGCCTGGACTATTGTGAACGAATTTGTGGTGTCTAGGTAGAAATTAAAATTCGCGATGTTTCTGTAATCGGGAAGTATCCCACCTCGTTGCGGCTAAAGTCGCTTTCAAGGGGGGATAAGTCTGCTTTTCGACTCCAATCGAGTGATCGAAGTCAAAATAAATGTCAAAATAGTTCTCGGTGATTTGCGGGTATTACGGCGAAGGTTTGGGGAAAACTACGCGTTTATTTCTCGCGGTAGCGTTTCAGGAATTCAAGATGAGTTTCGGCTGAAAGAACGCGAACGCCGATCTTTCTCGTGATTTTCATCCTAAGTCCGAGTTGGTCTTCGCTGGCAGTCAGTCGCCTATATTTTGAGACGAAGAAAGAATTTTTCCTGACGCCATGTTATGCAAAAGGCGCCCCCCAGGCGGAACTATAGATAGGTTGGATAACCCTTCGTATTTTGGCGTCTGCCCCAACTATTGCAGCGCAACCCCATCATGCCCCGCGTTTGCGAATCAACTGCCTAGCGCATGTGCGACAGGCAGCGAATTTATTTTTCATGTTTTAGGGGACGCTCAAATGCAGATCTCTTTCTTCGGCGGACGCCGCCGTAGCGCCTTCACGTTGGTCGAGTTGTTGGTGGTCATCGCGATCATCGGCGTCTTGATCGCATTGCTGCTGCCGGCCGTGCAACAAGCCCGCGAAGCGGCGCGACGCATTAGTTGCAGCAACAACTTGAAGCAGTTGGGCTTGGCGATGCACAATTATCACGATACTTTTCTGTCGTTGCCGTATGGGCAATTCGCCTATGGATTTCACAGTGGACTAGCCCCGGCTTATACCGACACTCCCGGCGAACAGCCATTTGGCGCTACGTGGTTTCAAGGGATTCTTCCGTTTGTAGAGCAATCTGCGATTTACGACGCTGTTAAGTCGGACATGCCGAACATGGCGTCCACTTCATGGGATGAGACGGCGCGCAAGACTGTTGTCGGTGCTTTCGTTTGCCCTTCCGATCCCGCTGGCGGAAAGATTGGCGCGGTTGGTTTTCAGGGTAACTATCTTGGAAACAGTCACAATGACATTCTGCACCCAGGCAATTTGGCCGATGCGAACGGTTTGTTTTTTAACAAGTCAAGCATCAATTTCCGCGACATCACGGATGGCTCCAGTAACACGCTGATGTTCGGCGAGTGCGTCCAGGATCCTGCTGGCACGGAAACTGACGCGATCGGAGCTTATTGGGATGGCCAGTTTCTAGAGGCCGTATTCAGCCCACGTGCGGCATGGGGATTTAATACCGAGGTTCCCGATCTTGTCCGTGACGGAGGATGTGCGGATTCTTTAAAGAAACCTTGCGGTGTTGGAGCTCCCGCCGCTGCGCTGCAATTACTGCGTAGTTATCATCCGGGCGGCGTCATGGTCGTTCGCGCCGATTCCGCCGTATCATTTCTGCCGGATACGATGAACAAAGATATCTATGGGAACCTGGGCGCACGCAATGACGGTAACGTCGTTGGCTCATTCTAACGTTCTAGTAAATGGCGGATCATCGTCAGGCGTCACTTGACTTTTCGATGACCCAAAACGCATTACGATCGCGGTCGTCGTGAGGACCGCGATCGATGTTGCTTAGGCCATGCGTCATTATTTGTGACGCATAGATTTCATCTTTTTTTAAGGGGCGCGGATTCGAACGGTGCGAATCGTTTTGCCGCGAATTACGCCATGTATCAAAAAGCATTTAGAATTACAGCTGTTCTAGCGGGCATTTTAGCGACGGGATTTTTGGGAGGTTGCTCCCGCGGCCCCGAGATGTTCACTGTGATTGGGGTCGTCACGCTTGATGGGACGCCGCTCCAAGATGGGTTCGTCGTCTTTTCCCCAAAAGTTGGAGCGGCGAACGGAGCAGCGTCCGGCAAGATTAAGGACGGCAGTTATACGCTCGAATGTATCGCCGGTGAAAAGAGCGTGACGGTGTTTGGTCGAACCGCAAGCAAGGTGACGGTGCCGATTCACTACCTCGATGGACACTCTGATTTGTTTGCAGACGTTTCAGCGGAAGGTAGCAACGAGTACAACTTCGAGCTGACCACAAAGAAGTTGCGCCGGTCGCGAAGATAAGTATGCTGGCGTTCACACGAATGGGAAGCGAGGCATGATCGCTTCCCATCCAGATTGCGACTTAGGTTGCATCTGCCCGAATCGACAAAATCGTGATGCAGATCCAGCCTCCGCAAAAAGCTAAAGCGCCCAACGGAGCCATGACAGCGAGGATAGGCAAATCCCCTATTCCGGCAATGGCCAGTCCGAATCCCAAAAAGAGGGCCCCGAAGGTGAAACAAGCGCCCCCAAGTTTGGCTAGGATGTTTGTTTTCGCAGCACGCGATGCGATGAATCCTAGAAACAGCATCGAGAATCCGTGGTACATTATGTACTGGCATCCATCTCGATAAGATTTCCATCTATCCGCAATATCTGCGCGGTCCATTTCGCTAATAATGCTGCGTTTTGGTTTCAATATATTGCCGTCAGCATCTAATTCTTCCGGCAGTTCGAATTCTTTCTCGGACAACTCTTCGTCTAGCTTCGTTTTCACGGTTGATTCGAACACAGTTCCAACCAAGACCGCCGTAAGGCCAAACAAGGCTCCGGTGATTAAATTATACCGCGACATGAACTTAACCCTTGATCAAGATAAAAGATGTACGAATAGAGTGATTGTCTATTGTAGTAATTTTTAGATGTCATGGTAGTGATTGATTATGAATGGTATCAAAAGAATCGAGATAAACGTCTTGTGGGTGTCGTAATAAAAGATTGTAACTAATGGGAATTGTCCGCCGCGCTTGCCTTGGCGCGCCGAATGCGCTGCAGCTACCGATTTTCGGCTTGTTGGCGCGCAGGTTTGCACATTTCTGCATCAATCGCCCCAATTTCTAAAGTACACTAGCGCTGGCGGCTCGCTTTTTCTAAGAGAACAGTTTGCGGCCTGCCGTCTTTGTTGAACCGGAGCGTCGCAGACGTTCTAATAGCCGCTCCCTCATCGATTTGCCCCCCCGCTGGAGTTTCGCTCATGCTCTCTTGGTACCTACGGCAGTCTGGCCAGTCGTTGGCTCTCGCCGTGTTCGTATCGCTGCTGCTCAGCTCGTCGTTGTTTGCACAAGGCCGCGGTCGCGGCTCGACGCAAAGTCCGGCTCCGTCTGAGCCCACGACGCAAGATCCGCGTCTCTTGAAGTTTCAGAAAGAGTTTGTGGAGAAGGCGGAAGATCTGGGAGATGAGTACGCTCGCAAACAAGACTGGGCCAAAGCGAAGTCGGTTTTTGTCGAGATCTTGAAGCTCGCTCCGCAGTACAAAGGGGCGAAAGACAAGCTGGAAGCGATCAATCGCAATTTGATCGGATCGAACCGCAAGTCGTTGACGATCAGCGCCAACGGCGATTGGCGCGATACCGGCATCAATGTGAACAAGGGAGCTTTGCTTAGGATCGTCGCCGAAGGGAAGTGGACCTTTGTGTTTGAAGGAGACGCCGACGGAGTTGAGCCGCCGCGCGAACTTCGCGACTTGAAGCTTGGCAGCCTGGTTGGTTATATCGCCGTGCCTGGCGACAAAAAGCCGCAGCCGTTTACGATCGGCAAACAGCGAGATTTCGCCGCGCCGGCGTCGGGACGCTTGTTCTTGAAAATGTTCGATGTCGATAACTCGGACAATCAAGGAACGATGGCGGTTGAAATTGGCGGTGAGTTCGAATAAAACGCCGTCATGAGCACGCAATCTACGGAAGGAACAGGCCGGATCCCGATGGTCGGTCGCTGGCTTGGATTGGCGATCGCGATCACGTTGGTCGCCGGGCCAAGTCTCGGGTGGCAATTGCACCCAGAGGACCCTCAGCTGAACTACATGGCGGCCGTCGCTGCGCTGATGGCGGTTTGGTGGCTGACCGAAGCGTTGCCGATTGCGGCGACGGCGCTGGTTCCTCTGGCGCTGATGCCGTTGTTGGGCATTCAATCGATGGCCGATGTCTCAGCCAGCTACGGCAGTCGATTTATCTTTCTCTTCTTGGGGGGATTTTTGATCGCGTTGGCGGTGGAAGAAAGCGGACTGCACCGCCGCATCGCCCTGTCGATCGTCTACGCGATGGGAGATCAGCCGCGGCGGATTGTGCTAGGTTTCATGATCGCGACGGCGGCCCTTTCGATGTGGATCTCAAACACGGCGACCGCGTTGTTGATGCTGCCGATTGCGGCGAGCATTTTGACGCGCGTTGACGCCGGTCAGATGTCGCTAGAGCGGCGAATTAATCTGGGGGCTGCGCTGATGTTAGGAATCGCCTATGCGGCGAGCATCGGCGGAGTCGCAACGATTATTGGTACGCCGCCCAACGTCGCGTTCGCCAGCTTTTACGCCAAGGAATATCCCGATGGCGAATACGTCAGCTTTTTGAGTTGGATGATCCTTGCGCTTCCCTTCACGCTGATGTTTCTCGGCATTTGTTGGGGAGCGATGACTTACTGGATTTTTCCGTGCGGTTCCGAAGCTTCGGTCGGCGGACGAGAAGTGATCCGTGATGAGCTGGACAAGCTGGGGGCGATGTCGGCGGCGGAATGGCGCGTCGGAGGAATCTTTCTTGTCACGGCGCTGCTCTGGATCTTGCGCGAGCCGACCGAAGGCTGGGGATGGGGGCCTTTGTTGCAGAGCAAATATGCGGATGACGGCACAGCCGCGATTCTCATGGCGCTGCTTTGTTTCTATTTGCCCAGCGGAAAAGAAGATGGCAGTCGTTTGCTGCATTGGCAGTCAACCGTCCGAATTCCTTGGGGAGTGCTATTGCTGTTTGGCGGCGGCGTAGCGCTCGCCGGCGGATTGCACGAAACCGGACTCGATCGCTTTTTGGGGGAACGACTTGCCGGCATGATGACAGGCTTGTCGCCGATCGTCATGGCGGCGCTGACCGCCAGCGGAATGATTTGCCTGACTGAACTGACCTCAAATTTGGCGAGCGTGCAGATGCTGAATCCCATTTTGGCCAGCACGGCCGATGAGTTGCAGGTCAGCCCGCTGTTGCTGTTGATTCCCTCCACGCTGGCCGCGAGTTGCGCTTTTATGATGCCGGTGGCGACTCCCCCTAATGCGATCGTCTACAGCTCTGGTCGGGTGACCATGCGGCAGATGATCAAGGCCGGGTTCGTGTTGAACCTGGTGTCGCTGGCGCTGATTGTACTGGTGATTTCGACGATCGGGCCGCTCGTGTTCCATTCGTTGAAGATGTAGCCGCTCTTCCGGGGGCCAATTTGTCGCGGGGGCGGCGCGTTGGTATCCTAGAGAGGGCCAACTGCATTGGACATACCTACCCTTGCTGAGAGAATTCATCATGAATCGCGTCTTCTGTTATTCGATTTTCGCCTTGCTGGCGGTTATGGTGGTCGCCATGAATACGCGTTCGTTTGCCGATGACGCGGCCAAGCCGGAGAAGTTGTTGCGGCATGTCGTGATTTTCAAGTTCAAAGAAGGGGTGAAGCCTTCGGATCAGAAGATGGTTGAGGAAGCGTTCGCCGCGTTGCCAGGCAAGATTTCGCAGATCGCTGATTTTGAATGGGGCACGAATAACAGCCCCGAGATGCTTGATAAAGGCTTTACGCACTGCTTTCTGGTGACCTTCAAAAGCGAAGCGGATCGCGAAGCCTATCTGCCGCACCCGGCGCACAAAGAATTTGTCGAACTATTGCTTCCCCATTTGGAAGAAGCGTTCGTCATCGATTACTGGGCTTCGAAGTAACTCTGGTAATAAAGCAATTGACTATGCGACCGCGCGGAAACGTTGAATTTAATAACTCGGGGCGTGTCGTTTTGGTGACCGGAGGCGCAGGCGGAATTGGCTTGGCGATCTGCCAGGCGTTCGCCGCTTCGGGCGCGACGACCTATGCTGTGGATGTGTCGCAGCCCGAACCGGGGGTCGATCTGCCGGCCAAGTTGATCTTGGGTGATGTCTCGCAACGCGACGATTGCCAGCGCGTTATTACGCAAGTTGTCGAAGAGGCAGGCGCGCTGGACGTGTTGGTCAACAACGCCGCGATCCAGCCTCCCGACTCGTACCGACCAATCGACCAATTGTCGTCTGCGGTCTGGGATAAGATGGTCGCGATCAATCTCTCTGGCTACGCTTACATGGCGATGGAAGCGGCTGCGGTGATGCGCAAGCAGCAAAGCGGCGTGATCGTCAATATGGCGAGCGCCCAAGGGCACCGGACCGCTCGTGAGGTGCCTGCCTATGGACCGATCAAAGCGGCCAATCTCATGCAGGCGAAACAATGGGGGGTCGAGCTGGCGCGTGAAGGAGTGCGGGTCGTATCGGTTTCTCCTGGTGCGGTGGGAACTCCGCTTTTGCGGGCATCTCTCGCGCAGCAAGGCGGAGAAGCGCCTTTGGCGAATCGGCATCCTTTAGGTCGGATCGCCGAACCGCCGGAAATTGCGGCGGCCGTGATGTGGTTGGCCAGTGACGGCGCTTCGTTTGTCACCGCGACCGATCTCGAAGTGGATGGCGGATTGGGCGCATTTGCGGCATTTGCGGACCCATTTTCCGTTACCACCATGCCTGGTCAAAACGATCACTGAAATCGTCACAGGCGGCGCGACTATCAATCGTGCAATCTTAATATTTGATTATGCGGGCTCTTCCCGATGATCGCGACATGACGAAATTGATTGTTCTACTTCGTGTGTCACGGATGGCTGAAATGACGATGTTACCAAAAAGAATTGCTAGCACGGTTGCAGCGGGGCTTTTGCTGTTCGGAGCTACGCATTTCTCCGCGCCGGCTTTGGCTCAGGAGACGTCCTTCAGTAGCTATACCACCGAGCTGTATGTTGCACCGCAAGATGAATTCAGCCGACGGCTAATGGAGTTGGAGCGGCGAATTGATCAGCTAGACGCACCGTTGCAACCTGGCCTATCGGCGCCGCCGGCGCCGACTGGCGCGATGCCGAACATGCAAAACATTCAAAATGTGCCGATGACGAACGTCGGGCATTTGATGGAACGAATCGAACGGCTGGAAGCGGCCCAGACCGTTCAAGGCGCTCAACTCGCGAAGGTAGCGGAAGAATACGTCCCGCCGACGAAACCAACGTTCAAGATCGGCGGTCGCGTTCACTTTGACACTTGGGACTTTCCTAGTAATACGCCGGGGATCGGCTTCTTTGAAAATCCGGCGACCGGCAATGACCCGGAAAATCGCTGGGCGTTTCGACGCGTCCGCTTGGAAACGAGCGGTGATGCTTTTGAAACGATGCTGTGGCGCATTCAGGTTGACTTCGCTGATCCCAATGATCCTGCGATCAAGGATGTTTACATTGGCTGGGACGAACTGCCAGGCAATACGACCGTGCTGCTGGGTAATCAAAAGCGTCCGCTTGGTTTAGACGCGTTAAACAGTTCGCGGTTCAACATTTTTATGGAACGGCCGCTGGTGGTGGAAGCGTTCAACGAAGATGCGCGTCGTCTCGGGTTATGCGGCTACAGCTACTCAGACGATCTGGTCTACAACTGGCGCTACGGCATTTTCAATATGGAAAACGTGTCCGGCACCGGAACCTATCTCGGCGATGCGTTTCAAGGAAGCGGCAACGCTCGCTTGGCGAGCAGCCCATGGTATGACGATTCATCGGGAGGACGTGGTTATTACCACTGGGCGATCGCCGGTATGGTGGCCAATCCTGATGGTGATGTATTGGCGACAACGCCGCACTCCAATCAAGGACGCTTTCGTACGCGTCCTGAAGCGCGTTCAAGCAGTCGCTGGATCGACACCGGCGCTATTGCGGGAGCCGATTGGTACGAAGTGTTCGCGTTGGAATCAATGCTGAATGTGGGCGCCTGGAATTTCTGCGGCGAGTATCAGGCGACCTGGCTGCAGCGTGACAACGGCATGAGCGACGTCAATTTCCATGGCGGTTATTTGCAAGCCGCATACTTTCTGACCGGCGAGCACATGGCGTACGATCGCAAAAGCAGCACGCTCTCTCGCGTGAAGCCGTTTGAGAATTTCTTTCTGGTTCCTGATTGCAACGGCAACTTTGGAACCGGTTGGGGCGCCTGGCAAGTCGCTGCACGTATCTCGTACTTGGATCTAACCGACGATAACATTCAGGGCGGCGTTGAGACCAACGCGACGCTAGGTTTGAACTGGCTGTGGACTTCGCACTCGAAGATGCAGTTCAACGCGATCTACGGCGACATCAGTGAGCACAGGCCGGTGGGCGGCTACACGGGAGGCAACTTCTGGATCATGGGTTGTCGCTTTATGGTCGATTTCTAAACCAGATGAATCAAAACAAACGCCTCGGCGAAAGATAGAAGGATGAATACTATGCGACGGATTGCAATCTACTTTTTGTTGGCCGGATTGGCGCTGTGTGCGAACATCGCCCATAGCGGCGAAGCGATGGTGGGCGGATGCGGCAGGCCAACCATTCATGGCAACTGCTGCTGTGAGCATCCCTGTTGGGAGTGCGCCCCCTACCTGCTGAAGAAGTCGTGCGAAGAAGAAACAGAGCATTGCTGGACGACGCGCTGCAAGCAGATCGAAATCCCGCCGGTTCGCTTTCCTTGGGAAAAATCAGATTGCTGCGGATGTGAACCGCCGCTGGTGAAGTGCGGTAAGGTTCGCACCGTCAATCAATTGTGGCGAAACGAGTACAAAGTTTCGGTACCGAAATTTGAGTGGATCCGAACGTGCCTCAAATCATGCGTTCCCTGCAGCAGCGCTCCGGTCGATGTTCAACTGCCTGCGGGCGATCCGCCGATTCCGCCGATGGTCCCGCCGGTGAGCGCGGGAGCGGTTCCGCAGTACGACATTCTGCCGAGCGGGTATGTTGTCCCGGTGCTCCTGCCGGCTGCTCAATAGCCATAGCATCACCTCCAGTTTTAGATCGGCTTGCCTTCAGCGACGCGTCGCCTGAAGGCAAGCTTTTTTTATGCCGAGAAAAAAAGCCGCGGCAAGATTTCATGCGTAGTGAAGTATCGCCGAAATCACTTGATATTATTCAGGTTGCGCCGCATTCTCTCCGATCAGGGGAGAAGAAAGCAGACTTGACTTAACTACGCCGTCGAACGTAAAGTTGGAATACGTCATCTTGGCGGAATCTTTTGCTGGTTCGCCATTTTGTCCGATCTCTAACATAAAAAAGAAGGGAGCGCAATGAGACGAATCAATCGCCGATCGCCTTTGCCAATTGCTCCTTTTCTATTCATGATGTTTGCGATGTTGGTGGGGACGATCTCGCCTCCGCGGTCGCTTGCTGAGCAGGAGACGGAAACTTCGCGAGAAGTGGAGGTCGTGCTGCTGGGGCAAATCGTTTCGGTCGAATTTCGTCCTAAGATCACTGCTGACGATCGTTCTGCCGATTTTCTGTCGGCTCCACTGCCTGGTCGTATTTCTCGGGCGGCATTCAGCGGTATTCGTGCCGAACGAAGCGCTTGGAACGGGATCGGCGCGGCGCTGCGCATTTAAACAAGCGTTATTTCTTGGCCTCTTCTTGGGCCAGCGTTCCTGAGTTGATTTGAACGCACAAACATCGTGACTCCGGCTTCTGCTGCGCACTCATCTATGCTCTGACGCGAGCAGAGAGAAGTGTTTGCAGCGCCGCTGGAATCTTTCAGATATACGAAACGCCAGCATGGCGCATGTCGATGCGCCCAGTGAGTATTCGAACCATGCAGAAACTGATCAGCGGACTATCTCAATTTCAGAACTCAGACTATCGGCACAAACAGTCTTTGTTTGAAGAACTTGCCCACGGGCAGTCGCCGCAGACGCTGTTTATTACTTGCTCTGACTCGCGAATCGACCCCAACTTGATAACACGCAGCGATCCCGGAGATCTCTTTGTGTTGCGGAACGCGGGAAATCTGATTCCGCGACATGGTCAAGCGAGTGGAGAAGCGGCGACGATCGAGTATGCGATCAAAGCGCTTCGTGTTCAGGATATCGTCGTTTGCGGGCACTCTCAGTGCGGCGCGATGAATGCAATTCTTCAAACAGGGTCGTGTGACCAACTTCCGGCTGTCGCCGCGTGGTTGCAAAACGCGGATGGATTGGCGCAGCGAACTTTGCAGCGCCATGGCGAGCAGTCGCCAGAGCGGATGTTGGAACTGGTCATCCAGGAGAATGTCCGAATGCAATTGGAAAACCTGCAAGCGTTGCGCTGCGTCGCCGATGCGTTATCCAACGATCAGGTTCAGTTGCATGGCTGGGCGTACGACATTGGATCGGGAAAAGTGGAAATGCTTGATTGCGAGAAAGATGCGTTTGTGCCGCTGAGCGATGCGGCGTTTAGCGAGATCAATGACTCGACATCGGGTTTTGCGTAATGGCCGAGTCTGACGCTTTTCCTGGTTTCCAAATAACATCGCGATAAGGCAGATTCAATGTCCGACAAATCCAGTGGTCCTCCATTTTTTTGTTGGGAGACGATCAGAAATGACGTCTTCCCATCGATTGTCGTATTTCTAGTCGCACTTCCCCTTTGTCTCGGCATCGCGATCGCGTCGGGAGCGCCCCCGGCGGCTGGACTCATTTCCGGTATCGTGGGCGGTCTGGTCGTCGGCTTTTTTGCAGGCGCTCCGCTGCAGGTCAGCGGCCCCGCAGCCGGTCTAACGGTGCTGGTCTATAGCTTGTTCGAGAAATTTGACATCAAGCTTGTGATGCTGGTGATCGTGGTGGCGGGTTTGATGCAAATTGTCGCCGGCTTCTTGAAACTGGGGCAGTGGTTTCGCGCAGTTTCACCGGCGGTGGTGAAGGGGATGCTGGCCGGAATCGGCGTGCTGATTTTTTGCAGTCAGTTTCACATCATGATCGACGATCAGCCGCGGAAAGAGTTGGTGATCGGCGGCGTTCATTTGGAAGCCGGCTTGGCGAATCTGCTGACGATTCCCCAGGCGATTGGCCGCGTATTTGCATTTGACGAATCGAAGTCGCACCATCTTGCGGCGGGACTTGGCTTGTTCACCATTGCGGTGATCGTGCTCTGGAAAATGGCGCCGAAAAAATTACAGCTGATCCCTGGTCCGTTGCTTGGCGTCGTGTTGGCGACGTTGTTCTCCGAATTATTCGACGTTCCGATTAAGCGGCTGGAAGCGAGCATTCCAGCGAGCTTTTTCAGCAGTTTTGTCTTTCCCGATCTCGGCATGTGGATGTCAGCGCCAATTGTTGAGATTCTAATGGCGGCCGCCGGCGTCGCCTTGATCGCTAGTGCGGAGACGCTCTTGTGCGCCACCGCAGTGGATCAAATGCATGAAGGGGAACGCACCAACTACGATCGTGAGTTGATGGCGCAGGGTTTGGGCAATTCGGTCTGCGGGCTAATCGGCGGATTGCCGTTGACCGGGGTGATCGTGAGGAGCGCCGCCAACGTTTCGGCAGGCGCAAAGTCGCGCTGGTCCGCGATCATGCACGGGGGCTGGCTGCTCTTGTTTGTGGCGTTTCTCCCCTTCTTGTTGAAGCAAATTCCCGTCGCCAGTTTGGCGGCCGTGTTGGTTTATACCGGGTATAAGCTGGTGAATCCCGCTTCGATTCGCGAATTGGCCAAGTATGGAAAGAGCGAGGTCTTCATCTATTTCGCCACGATGGTCACGATTGTCGCGACCGATTTGTTAATCGGCGTCGTCACCGGAATCGTATTAGCCGCTTGCAAGTTGTTGTACGTCTTCTCTCGCTTAGAAATACGTCGCGAGGGAGATCCCGCTTCAGGCAAGTTGACTTTGCGACTGATCGGAACCGCGACGTTCATGCGATTGCCGGCGTTGGCTTCGGAGCTGGAGCAAATCCCAGGCAACGTCGAATTGCATGTCAATTTCGAGCAACTGAACTACATCGATCATGCCTGTCTCGATTTGCTGATGTCTTGGGAGAAGCAGCATGAAGCGTCAGGCGGAAGCTTGGTGATCGACTGGGATGGACTTGCGGCTCGTTTTCATGATCGGTACGTCGAAAAACCAAGGGGAGAATCGCCCCGAGAATCTAGCGGCGCAGACCAGCGCACGATCGAAGAATCGCTTCGGTCGAAGTAAGCGTTGATTCAATTTTTGACCGATTGTCTGCAAATATATTCTTGATTCGAAATAGAGGCGTTTCTGTGATGAAGAATCTGTTAGTACATCTTTGTAATTCAAGTCGCACGAAATCTGTGGTTGAAACGGCGGTGAAATTAGCGAGCGTCGCCCAGGCGAGGATTCGCGGCGTCTCGATCTTGGATACGCGTACGTTTTTTGAGAAGGCGGCGATCGAGTCAGCGGCCTATGCTGGGGTCGAAGCGACTCGAATGACTCTGGCGCATCGTCGCCAGATGCAATCGCGTGAGGAGTTTCTCAGCGTTTGTCGAAGAAGTCGAGTCCACTGTGATGTGTTGGACGTTCGTGGCGATCCGATCGAATTGCTCGCTGATGAAGCGAAATACAATGATTTGACGATTGTTTCTTACGGTGGAAACCCGCATCGTCATGATGTGGGGCTATCTGCCCATGAGTTGATGGAGTTGGCGCAGCGCGGTGCGCACCCGCTGCTTGTGCTGCGGCAGAAGCCAAGGCAGCTCGAGCGCGTGTTGTTGATTTACGACGGATCCAACGCATCAAGCCGTTCGATTCGTTCATTCTTGTCGCAACATGCCGCCTATCTGGGCAGCCAGTATCGGTTGCTATGTGTCGGCGAAGCGGCTAGCCCGCAAAGCGGCGCCTATCGCGCGATGTTGCAATACTGCCGATCGCGAATGGAATCGTTAGAAGTTGGCTGTTTGCCCGGTTCGCCGGTGAAAACTGCGGCGAAATACGCCCAGAAATGGGAGGCCGATTTACTGGTGCTAGGAGTCGCCAGGACGAGCAGTTGGTGGGGCTCGCCATTTGGCCAGCTCGGCAGCGACATCTTGCAGCATACGGAATTGACGATCTACGCGTACGCCTAGGGGATGTCGAGATCACAACAATAGAAACAAACTTGATTGAGGAGCATTTTTCGCTATGCCACGCTTTGAATTTTGGCGCGAAGTTTTTACGTTGCGAGGGTCAGCGACTCCGCTGATTATCGGCCGCCTATTGGGTTTCACCTTGTTCGCCGCCGTGGTCACGGCGGTTATGACCTACTTGGGAATGACCCACATTTTGGCGAACTCACACTACGAATACATCGGCGCCGTTCTGGCGCTGCTGTTAGTTTTGCGAACCAACGCTGGGTACGACCGCTGGTACGAAGCACGCAAAGTCTGGGGAGGGATTGTCAATCAATCTCGTAATCTTGGGCAAATTGGCGTCATCTACGGTCCGCAGGATCCTCAGTGGCGCGAATCGTATTTGCGTTGGGTCGCCGCTTTTTCCGCCGTTTGTCGGCATAGTTTACGCAAGCAATTCAGCTTTGATGAGATCAAAGATCTCGTGAAAATCGTCGGGAGAGTCGAAGCAGAACGCTTGGCCAACTGCAATCATATGCCGATGTACGTCGTCCGACGCATTGCTGAACTACTGAAGCAAGCCGTGGAGGATAGTCAGCTAGACCGGTTCTATTTTCTCAAAGCCGAAGAAGAACGTGCTCGCCTGATTGATCATATCGGCATGTGTGAGCGTATTTTGGCGACACCATTAGCGCTGGCCTTCTCTATCAAGATCCGACGGTTCTTATTTCTCTATTTGACGTTTTTGCCGCTGGCCTTGGTCGATTATGTCGGCGCCTTTACTCCGTTGATGACGCTGCTAGTCGCTTACCCGCTGCTGTCGCTCGATCAAATTGGGGTCGAGTTGCAAGATCCGTTTTCTCATCGCCGTTTGAATCATCTACCGCTTGGCGACATTTCAACCATGATCCGAAACAATTTGTTCGCCTCGTTGGAGGATCTGCCGAAAATGGTTCCCTTTGAAGAACGGGATATGGAAATCGAAATCAATGAGATCCGCAAACCGAACACCATTCGAACCTTCGCGGTCAATTCAACGCTCAGCAGCTAACGGGGCGATCTCGAAAGAGAGCGGCGCTGGAAATAATTCCAGCGCCGCTCTTGGCGTTTGATCGAGAAGTGCGGTTGGCTTAGCTTTCGCCGAGCAACTCTTTCACCTTCGCTTCAATGGCTTTGGCGTTGGCCTCGCCCGAACCAACTTTGACCATGGCGACTTTTCCCTCTTTGTCGATTAAGACCATGTGCGGAATTCCGCTGACGCCATAGTACTTCGACATTTTGCCTTCGGGATCGATCGCGAAGACATGCTTCAGCTCGTGCGAAGCGGCGAATTTTTGCAGCATCACCTGCTCATCTTCGTGCGAAACTTCCGCGTCTTGCGATGGCGCTGGAGCCATCCGCTCTTCGTTCCACCCATAGTTGTAATAGCCGGTCACGCCGATGATCTCTAGGCCTTTATCGCCGTATTCTTTTTCCAGCTCACGCAGGTGTGGGAAGGTCGCAATGCAAGGGCCGCACCAAATGGCGAAGAAGTCGAGCATCACGACTTTGCCCTTCAGTTCGGCGTCGGTCAGCGGAGCGCCGTTCACCCAGGCTTCGGCGGAAAGAGGCATCGCCGGCTTGCCGACGAGTTCTTCCAGACGCTTTTGACGTTCGATCGCAGCCGTCAAACGCGACAAGGTAAGTTTGGCGCTGGTGACGGCCGTTTTGACGGCGGGAACTTCGGTCCCTTCGGCAAGCGAATCAAGATAGGCGGTTTCTTCCGTCAAGCGTTTGTCGGCTGCTTTCCAGTCATCGCTGAGCTTGCCGGCGAGTTCCATCATCACTTTCATACCGTACTTGCCGACAAGTTCCGCATCTTCTGGCGCGGCGGCGATTTTAGCGCGAAGATCGGCCAGCGACATCGCCTGCAATTCGATACGGTTGGTGAACGAGTCCAGGATGTTATCGACCTGAGCAAAGAAGTTAACCGCTTTTTCTTCGGTTGGTTTTAGCTGCGAAAGCGTTTTTTTCATCTCGGCGAGCTGCTTGATCGCGCCGTCGGCGTCTTCGCCGGCTTCCCGCATGATCAGGCCCAGGTTCTTCTGCAAATAGGCGTTCAGCGCCTCGACGTTATTCGGGTCGGCCTTCAGTTGATCCAGCGGGTCCGTTGCTGCTTTGGTTTCATCGGCCGTCGCGTCTTCGGCCGCGTAAAGCAGCGAGACGCACGGCAAAGCGGCCAGCAGCAAAGCGGCCAAAGTGAGGTGCGAGAATTTCATGCAATTTCCTTTAGCGGTATGTGGTGGAAGCGACCGGGCAGCGTGCCCGTCGGTGCATCGCTTGGGGGGGGCCGGCACTATTGTAACGCCGCGGTTTCGTTCTAGTTGGTTAAGTCTTGAACTTTCGGCGTCTAATAGTCATTGATATCCCCTACGTGCCAAATTAACAACGTGAAGTTCATCGCTTTGCATAAAAAGCGATCCGCGTGTGGGATTTGTACAACCGTAATTGGTCGCTGCAGCGTTTTGGGGGAAAGTCGAACGCCGCAGTTTGTCGAGGAAACCGACCGTTACGGTAGCCACTTGGTGACCGAAGGGAGCATTCCGGCGCTATCCAGGGGCATTTCGAGCGGCTGAAACAACGCTTCAAGTTCGCTGCGGGATTTTACTTCGGCCAGATACGCCTCGCTGCAGACGACCTCGTCGATCGCCAGCGTGTGGGGGATCCACATGATGCGAGCTTCGTGCGGGGGACGTAGACCGATGGTTTGCAACGCGTTTTCCAAGATCTCGCGGTCGGTGTCGTAGTGGATCGGAATCATCGCCGCCGTCACGTGCCCTGACGTGATGCTGTTAATGTTCGTGATGTTGCGATCCATTTGCTCGACCATTCGCGTTAGACAGAACTCGCACATGCCGATCCCCGACGCGTTGCCGTGCGTTTCTTCGGTCAGGCCGCGCAAGACAATCCGTTTGACGCGGGGAGTTTCGTCGCCGGTTGCGGCATGGTCATTGAACTTGCGGCCGACGATATTGGTGTCCATGCCGGCGCCGCTGATGTTTTTGCCGATCTCATCGACAATCAACACGTCGGCTTCTTCAAACGGCAGTTTCGGCAACAAGCTGTTGGCCAGTCGAAGCAGTTCCGGCTCGCGCTGTTCGATTTCGTTGGCTGGCACGCCGATGATGTGCCCTGTTTCGTCGTAGCCATTTTCAATGATGGCTAGTCCGCACAAGATATTGCATTGGCTCAGCACTTCGCGGGCGACGCTTTGCACAATCTGCGTAAAGCTGTTGTCCATGATCGCTTTGTGATAGACCTTGGCGCCGTTATGCTTGCCAAGCCCGATCAGCATCATCTTCATCAAACCGCTTTGGATTTCGCCGGTGAAATCGGTATGCGCTTTCACCCGACCGCAAACGACGACGTGATCGGCCTGCGAAGCATGCTTGTCAAAGTGAACCGGAAAGCCTTCCTTCGCCTGGCAGACGACGATCGTCTCCATGCTGGCGCGAATTTCGCATCCGCAGTACTCCGGCGTGATTCCGTACGAAGCGAGGACGCCGATCTGGCCTTCGGCGGTTCCGCCGCCGTGGCTCCCCATCGCCGGCACAATAAACGGCTTGGCGCCGATCTGCTTCAGATGGTCGACGATCGCTTTAATGATCTCTTTGATGTTGGCGATGCCGCGGCTGCCCGCAGTGATCGCGACCGTTTCGCCTGGTTTTACCTTCTCGCTCAACTCCAACATGGTGAGTTGGCGATCGACTTCGCCGATGACATCGGTCACCAGAGGGCGCGGGAAGGTTTGACGCAGACGGAAGAGTTTCGGGAATTGCATAGATCTGTGCGCAGGATCAACGTGGGTGGGCAAAACTGTATTCTACCGGCCAACTTGCGAATCGTCGATTGACGTCAGGCTACAGCGTCCGTTGTCGTCCTCACAGCGGAAACGGACTTGAGAAATGTCTTATGTCGAAGGACGAATGAAAGAACCGAGCAGCATCGATCTCCGTTCTTCTTTAGACATTCCTGCATAGAAATTAGTCGTTCATGGTCGGTGGGACCGCACCGCCGCGTTTTCTCGTTCGAAAGGTTGGACTGGACCGGATCGCCCTGTTTTCTCGTTCGAAAGGTTGGACTGGACCGGACTGCCCTGTTTTCTCGTTTGAAAGGTTGGACTGGACCGGACCGCTTTGGTTTTGCTGGGCGAGTCTGCGGATGGGAAGTCGAATCGGCGATGAATGTCTGCCCCATCAATCCCTCTCTCCGAGGTCTCGTGCGGGGGGGCCGCCCAATCATGACATGATCTTGGGATTCGGAACGAAAGCAGCGCATAAAATCTCCAGGCTCGTTAACCGATTCGGCCTACGCGCAAACGGGAATGGATGGCTAATTCTCCGCCTGTAATCGACCCCAAGTCCGTGCGCTTTGTCAAGCGACAAAAATTGGTGATTCCAGGGGGAAATCTACTTTTGCGGCTGCAAAAAGAGATGCGGCTCCAGTTCGCTATAGAACATCGCACTGGGGTCGATTCCGGCGGCCTGCATCTTTTCGATGTGCCGTTTGACCGGGGGCGTTTCGGCGATTTGCGGCAAGATGACCAGCCAGACGACGGCGACAATGCCGACGGCGATCAGCAGTCGCGTCCAGCGGCGGCGGCGATCTGCCGGTCCGCCGGTCGTTTCGAGTGGGAGATTAGCTTGCGCCACGGAGCATCTTCTCGATGTAGTCGCGGAACAGCCAGCCAAACATGACGTAGGCCATAATCAAGGTCAGCAGTAGGTTGAGCGTCTGACCGCAAAGGTACAGGACTAACGGCTTGCCCCCTTTCAGGTAGACGGCAAGCTCACGGAAGTTAGTCTCGAGCCCGATGCTGACAAACGCCAGGCAAAAGAGCCATCCGCGGAGCGCCTTGGACAGATCGGTCGTCGCTTTGACCTGTAGATCGCCGGCGGTGACAAAATAGGCGATCGCCGAAAAGACAATCGACGCCAGCACGAAGCCGAGCACAAATTTGGGAAAGCGATACCAGATTTCCATCGCATTGGGGCGGGCTCCATCTTTGGTCTTTTCGACAAACGCGACCCAGTAGAGCGCAACGCCGAACGCAACGACGCCGATCAACACGTTCTGGATCATCTTAACGGTGACGGCCACTTTTTCGGCTCGTTCGCCCAACGCGTTGCCCGCGGCGACCACCGCGCCTGTCGCATCAATCGTGCCGCCGATCCAAGCTCCTCCGACCAGATCGTCAATCGCAAACGCTTTGATCAAGATCGGTTGGACGACCATCATGATGACGGTAAACGTTAGCGACATTCCGATCGCCAGCGAAAGCTCTTCTTTCTTTGCGCGACAAGCGGCGCCGGTCGCGATCGCCGCTGAAACGCCGCAGACCGACATATCGGCCGAGATCACCATATTGAGCGAGGGAGACGCAATTCGCAGTATCTTCTGCCCAAAGATGAAAGTCGTGATCAACACGATCGGCGTGACGAGCCAAGCGACTGCGATGCCGGGTACCGAGAGAGCGAACAACTTGGCTAACAAGACTTCGGCGCCCAGCAAGACCAGGCCGGTCTTGATATAGAACTCGGTTTTGATCGCCGGCTTCCAGGACTCCGGCGTGCCGATCGTATTGCTGATGATTAGTCCGACCAACAGCGCCCACAGCGCATACTCGAGATTGTAATGCTTGATGACCGTTTGCGTGGAAAGCAGATATGCGAGCAGAGCCAACAGGAAGATGACTGGAAACGCCGCGGCGAACCCGGCGACCGGCTTTCCCATGATTCCCTGCGCTGCGGCGAAAATCGCCAGCAAGACGCCGCCGATGGCGATCATGCATGGCAGCAGCGATTGGTCCCCTTTGCTAAACGCCGTGAGAGGGTTGTTCGTCCATGACCCTGGTTTGACGATCCACGACTTCAGCGAACTGGTCGCCGAGACAGTCGCTTCGGCGCCGGCTTCGCCGGGAGTCGATGTCATCTGCACCGAGAAAAAAATGACCGCCAAAATCAACGCGCCTAACCAGATCGCCCACCAATCTTCGGCGGTGCGCATCTCTTGCAGCAGGGGAAGACGTTCGGCAGGGGCAGGCGGAGGGGTGTCGCTCATCAGATGGGATCAAATGGGGGTGGGATCAAATGGGGGAAGGGTTCGATTATCACGCCAGAAATTGATGCGGGTCAACCCTTCTTATTGACATCGCTCCGCCGAAACAGTTTGAAATACCGCCAGATTCAATGGCCGTGACGCGGGAAGAATGTGCCGATTGGCGCGATTTGACGATCTGAACGCGTGGACCACGGTCGGAAATTACCAGCCTCGAGCGAGAGAACGCGACTTACCGCAGCGGCGCGGCGTAGTTTTCTGGTAGAGCGGTTTGCGCCGCAGAACCTACGAACTCACCGAAAGGGAATGCTGTGTCCTCAGCCGATTCAACGATTGCCTGTCAGCCGACGAAAAACGACGTCGAGTCGCGTGTAGATTCGCTTATCCAAATACTAGAAAACTCTTTGGCGCAAAACCCAGAGTCATTCTCGGTATCAACCGCGCTTCCTGTCGATTCGTATGATCCGCAACTACTGGATCAGGCGAAGCAAGCCGTCTATCGGAAGGTGATTGAGCGCGCGTGGGAGGATGGACAGTTTACCCGCGACGAGCAACAGACCGCACGTTGGATCGCCGAGCGACTCGATCTGCCGGAAGGGGAGTTCGCCGCCATTGAATTGGATCTGGCCAAACAACAATTCGCCGCAGCGCTGGGGCGCGCGATGTCGGACGGCGCGCTTGACGCTGACGATGAGCGGCGTCTGCAGAAGATCAGCGATACGATCGGCATGCCGATGGCGACATTCGCCGGCGTCTTTTTTCAAGCGGAAGGGGAGAAGTTTCTCCGCGGCATGTTTCTGGAAGCGGTCGCCGACAATCATTTGTTGACCGAAGAATGGGCGACGCTATTAAGCACCGCCAACAAATTGGGAATCTCGCATCACGAGTTTTTGCAGGCGATCCGGCATCAGACGCACGAGTTTGTCGAGCATGTGATCGTCGACGCGAAAGCCGATGGAGAGATCTCGGCGCACGAAGAAGAGACCATGGTCTGGCTGTTGCAGCAACTTGAAATGCCGAGCGACTTTTGCCAGTACGCGGTCAGCGAGATGGCGCGCCTCAAGTCGCGCGTGCAGTCGACGCAGGCGCTGGAAACCATGACGATCCCGCACGAATTACGGGCGCGAATCTGGCGTAAATACAACGGTCGCTGCGCCGCGTGCAGCGCCGGCGACTATTTGGAGATGGTCCGAATCATCCCGAAGTCGATGGGGGGGGGAGACGACGAGAGTAACATTCAGTTACTTTGCCGCCGCTGCTTGGGACAGACGCACGCCTAACCGCCTCTGGATTTTCTCGGATCGGCCCCGTCTCAACAACTCGCTATCGAAGCGGAAAATCAAACGACTGCGAAGCGATTGGTCAAGAAACGCAAAAACCGACGGTCATCGACCGTCGGTTTTTGTCGTTTACGTCAGTACGGCAGCGACTAGCAGCCGCAAGTCGGCACGGTGATCGTCTTGGGAACCATCTTGCAGACGGGGACCTTGACTTCTTTGGTGACTTGAACCGGAACCATGCAGGTGTACGAAACGACCTTTTCTTCCGGAACGTTCTTGTAGGTCGTCACGTCGTAGGTCTTTTCACGCGTTTCCGCATGGCAAACCGTATACGGGACTTCTTTGGTCCGCACTTCGGTTTCGTACGTGCAGGTCGGAATCGTGTAGGTTTTTTCAACCGGCTTCATCACGCAAACCTTGTAGCTGTACGGAACTTGCTCGGTAACCGGCTTCATCACGGTGCAGGTGACGTCCTTGGTGAGGACTTCGGTTTCGTAGGTGCAGGTCGCAACCTGGTAGGTTTTTTCGACCGGTTGCATCACGCAAACCTTGTAGCTGTACGGAACTTCTTCTGTAACTTTTCGCATCACGGTGCAAGTGACGTCTTTCGAGACTACTTCGGTTTCATAGGTGCAGGTCGCAACCTGGTAGGTTTTTTCGACCGGCTTCATCACGCAAACCTTGTAGGTGTACGGGACTTCTTCAGTGACTGGACGCATGACGGTGCAGGGAACTTCGACTTGCACGATGTTTGGCGCCCAAGTCTTGCAGACCTTCGAGCAACCGCAGCAGTCCGTCACGACTTTCTCTTCCCAAGCGCCTTCGTCCTTGCAGACGGTCTTGGTGATCGTTTCCGGCATCATCTTGCAGACGGTGCGGGTCCCTTCGCGGGTTTCGTACGACGGAACCATCACGGTTTTGGTGACGGTTTTCGTACCGTGAACCGGTTTGCAGACGTTGTAGGTGACCGTTTTGGTGGAAGTTTCCGGCACCATTTTGCAAACAGTGTTGGTCCCTTCGCGGGTTTCGTAAGACGGAACCATCACGGTTTTGGTCACGGTTTTGGTCCCATGAACCGGTTTGCAAACGGTGTACTCCACGGTTTTGGTGGAAGTTTCCGGCACCATCCGGCAGACGTCGCGAACTCCTTCGCGGGTCTCATAGGACGGAACCATCACGGTCTTGGTGACGGTCTGGGTGCCGTAAACGGGTTTGCGAACGGTGTACTCGACGGTCTTCGTCAAGGTTTCCGGGACCATCACCGTATACGTCCGCGTCACGGAATTCGTTTCCGGAACGCAGCGATAAACGGTGACAGTCTTTTGGCGCACTTCCGGCTGCATTTCGGTGCAGGTAATCGTACGAGTTTCGTACGTTTGCACCGGGACCATGATGGTCTTTTCCACATATTGGACTTCTGGTGCGCAAGGTGCGTCACAAGAGGTCGAGCAGACGGGCGCACAACCCGGTCGGCAACGACGGCACGCTTCGGCCACATCGACCGTGCTAAACACGGCGGCCACCGAAGTAAGTAATAACAAGCTGCGAATCATTTAGGTTTCTCCCCGAGTTTTATTGAAGTTGCCCTGACTTTGCTGATTGTAACGATGCCGTTTGGCGTTTTGAATCAAGCTTGGGTTAAATTGGATAAATTATAACGAGATGTTCTCGAGGGATTAGGTCATTAGAGGGATCCCATTTTGCCCTGTTTTCGGCTCCTATAGAGTGGGGCGAGAGAAACCAAATTGCAGAAACTGGGCGTTAGTTTTCATCCCGATTTTTTTTCCCAGGCTCGCGGCCTGCGATGATCGAGAAGAAATCCTCGGTTGGGTCCGATTTCGCGCAGGGCGGCGCATCATTAGATAATCGAATATACGGGCAGCGAGTTTCGCTGATCCAGTGGAGTTGGAGCAAGCGATGGAAGAACGTACGCGCGAATTGCAAAACCTGAACGCCAAGTTAGAAGCGGAGATTCGCGAACGCTCGCTCGTCGAGCAGCAGTTGTTACAAGACAAAGTTTATTTGCAGTACTTGCTATCTGGGCATGAGCGGGACCGGCAACTGATCGCCTATGAAATTCATGACGGCGTCGTGCAAGGGCTAACCGCGGCGATGATGCATCTGGAGACGGCGCCGGGCCAAATCGATCAAGGTCGAATTGATACGGCGCTGCGGATCTTGCGCGGCAGCGTCGCCGAAGCGCGTCGCGTTATGAAAGGCTTGAGTCCGCCGCTGCTGGAGGATATCGGCGTGATTGCGGCGATCGAAGGAATGCTGGAGGAGCAGATGCCGGACAGTTGCGAAATTAAATTTGAACATGACGTCCAGTTCGATCGCTTGCTGCCGCTGTTGGAATGTACGATTTATCGGGTCGTGCAAGAATCGGTCGCCAACATCATGCGTCATAGTCAGGCCCAACACGCCAAAATTGGTTTAAGAGAAGCTGGCGAGCGGCTGATCTTGTCGGTCGCGGACGACGGAATCGGGTTTGATGCGGCTGGGGCCGCCGCTTCGGGGTTCGGGCTGAAGGGAATCGCCGAACGCGCCAAGTTGTTTGACGTCGAGGCGAAAATCGACTCGAGCCCCGGCGCCGGAACGCGCCTGACGATCGATTTTCCACTGATTCGCGCCAATCAGGATTTCGATAAATGGGCTTCGATAGCGGGTAACCCATCAGCCGTCAAACGAGTATAATGCAGGGCTATTTCCCGACTGACAGGATGCGAATCGGCGTCCTTCCTTTCGCCCCCCCTTCGATATTGATGCAAGTCGCTCTGTTCATTCCCTGCTATATCGACCAGCTCTATCCGCGCGTCGGCATGGCGACGTTAGAAATTTTGGAGCGTCGCGGGTGCGACGTCGTCTTTCCTGCGGCGCAAACGTGCTGTGGTCAGCCGATGTCCAATACCGGGTGTAACTCGGACGCACGGCCGCTGGCCGAACGTTTCCTCGAGATCTTCGCGCCGTATCAATATGTGGTCGCTCCGAGCGGCAGCTGCGTTGCGATGGTGCGAAAACATTATGACGAGTTCCTCTCGGGGCGACCTGGTTTCGAGGAACTGAAAGCCAAGACGTTCGAGCTGTGTGAATTTTTGGTCGACGTCTTGAAAGTCGAATCGTGGGACGGCGTCTATCCGCACAAGGTCGGTCTTCATTCGAGCTGCCATGGGCTGCGTGAGTTGGGAATGGGCAAACCGAGCGAGCTGGTAGGCGTTGATTTCAGTAAGCCGGGACATCTATTAGCGATGCTGGACAAGATCGAGTTGGTCAAACCGCAGCGACCGGACGAGTGTTGCGGATTTGGCGGGACGTTCGCCGTCAACGAAGAAGCGGTCTCCTGCATGATGGGCAAAGATCGTCTGCAAGATCATCTGTCGGCCGGGGCCGAAGTGCTGACCGCCGCCGATATGTCTTGCCTGATGCATCTGCAAGGATTGTCGGCGCGAGGAAAAATGCCGCTGCAAATCAAGCACATCGCCGAGATTCTGAACGAGAGCGAAGCGAAATCATGAAAACGGCGGAGCATCCAGAGCAAGCGTCTAAGTTTGTCGCCAACGACCAACGCGCCCATTGGCACGATCAAGCGCTGTGGTTTGTGCGCGAGAAACGAGACCGCATGGCGGTCAGCCTGCCCGAATGGGAGCAACTGCGCAGCGCCGCGTCGCAAATCAAACTGCACACAGTCAGTCGATTGGCCGACTATCTGGAGCAGTTTGAACAAAACGCGACCAAGCTGGGCGCGGTGGTCCATTGGGCGCGCGATAGCGAAGAGCATAACCAGATCGTCTTGTCGCTGCTGCAAAAAGCAGGCGCCAAGCAGGTGGTGAAAAGCAAGTCGATGCTGACCGAGGAGTGTCACCTGAACCCGTTTTTGGAAGCGCAGGGGATCGAAGTCGTTGACACGGATCTGGGCGAGCGGATCGTGCAACTGCGCAAAGAAACGCCGTCGCATATCGTATTGCCGGCGATTCATATCAAAAAGGAAGAGGTCAGCGAGACCTTTCACGAGCACCTGCAGACCGAGGCCGGCAACAACGATCCTAACTATTTGACCGAAGCGGCTCGTAATCATCTGCGCGAGAAGTTTCTGGCCGCCGATGTCGGCATCACCGGGGTGAACTTTGCGATCGCAGAAACCGGCGGTCTGGTCGTTTGCACCAACGAAGGAAACGCCGACCTGGGAGTTTCGCTTCCCAAAATGCACATCGCTTGCATGGGGATCGAAAAACTTGTTCCCCACGCGGCAGACCTCAGCGTCTTTTTACGGCTACTGGCGCGCAGCGCAACAGGGCAGCCGATCACGACTTACTCGTCCCATTTTCATGGACCGTCGCCAGGGAGTGAACTGCATATCATTTTGGTCGACAACGGTCGCAGCAATCTGATGGGGAGCGAGCAATTTCGAAACTCATTGAAGTGCATCCGCTGCGGCGCTTGCATGAATACCTGCCCTGTTTATCGACGCAGCGGCGGTCATAGCTATGGAACAACCGTGCCGGGGCCGATTGGGTCGATCTTGGCGCCGTCACGCGATTCGAAGGCGCATAAAAGCCTGCCGTTCGCTTGTACCTTGTGCGGATCTTGCACCGACGTCTGCCCGGTAAAAATTGATTTGCATCACGAGTTGCTGGAGTGGCGCGGCGAAATTCATCGGCGCGGTCAATTGCCGATGTCGAAAACCGTGCCGATGAAACTGACCAGTTGGATGATGCGATCTCCCTGGCTGTTTCGTTGGGTCGGAGCGATCGGGAAATTCTGCTTGCGGCATTTGCCTCGTTGGGCGATTTACCATGGGCTGAATCCCTGGGGCAAACAACGCGAAATGCCAGAGTCCCCCCAGCAAAGCTTCCGACAGCTGTACCAAATTCATGAGTCGAAAAAAGCCAGCGATGAGTAGCCGCGATCAGATTTTAAAAAGCATTCGTAATCAGGTTGTCGCCAGCGTTGATCACCCGGGACTCGCCGGCGATTGGATTCGCTACGACGATCGTGTCGCGCATTTCGCGACCGTTTTAACCGCCGTCGGCGGCGCGGCGCATGTGGTTGACTCGGCGGAAGAAATCACGGCTGAATTGAGCAGGGTTCCGGCTTTTGCGCACGCTTCCAAAATTGTTAGCCTTTGCGATCAAATTTCGGGCAATGTTGATTTCGACGCAATCGACGATCCGCATGCGCTAGAAGATGTCGACTTTGCGGTGTTGCCGGCCCAGTTCGCCGTGGCCGAAAATGGGGCCGTCTGGGTAGACGACGCCGCGGTTAAACATCGTGTGATTTACTTTATTCCCCAGCATTTGTCGTTTATTGTGCGATCGCCGACCCATGTGGCCGACGCAATCGTCGACAACATGCACCAGGCCTACGAGCGAATCTCGCTGGGCGAACCACAATTTGGAACGTTCGTTTCAGGCCCCTCCAAAACGGCCGATATTGAACAATCGCTAGTCATCGGCGCGCATGGAGCCCGGTCGCTAAACGTCTTTTTTTTGCGACAATAAATCGGGCGAAGATCAGCGCCGATGGATGCATATTGCGGCGACGAACTCTAGAATAACCATTAGGCCGACTCTACCGGCGGCGAACCCTTGTGAAGATTCGCGTCGCGCGTCGTCCCCTTAGGATTGGATGGATGAGCGAAGAAGAACAGCAGCAAACCAAGACGCCGCGACTCAACTTGTTGCGATTGTCGCTGGATGAAGCGACGGCGAAATTTGAGGTCGAGTCGTTTCAAGATGACGAGCTCTCCATCGCTGCGCGCCGCTGGCGACTGATCGCGACTCCGTTGGATCCCGATGGAGCGAAAAACTTGACGCGCGTCATGCAGCAAATGGTTCAGAACCGGACCGCCGTCGATCCCGGCATCCTCACCGGCGTCCATTCCAATGTGCAGATCCATCGCTATTTACGCGGACTAGGATCGCATGGCCGCGCTGCTCACGGCGATTATCTGGTGCAATGCGGCGACGAATGGGTCTTTGTGATGGTCGTCGCTCGAGCGCCGCACGATGAGTTTGATTCGGCCGAGATTGATCGCGTCCTGGCTTCCGCTAACCTAGCCGCCGAACCAGCGCTCGAGCATCAAGTCTTGCCGGCCTGGCAAGAGTTTCTCGCACAGCGCAAGCCGACCGATCCCGACGGCAAGTTCCTGATTTCGCTCGAGCCGGCGCCGGTGATGATCGGTAACTTTGATCTATTTGAAGAATTGGAAGATCAGGCCGACTTGTCGCCGGATGACGACGACGTCGATCGCGGCGGCCGGGCGCTCGATCGACAATTGATCGAGTTTTATGTGCTCGACGATCCGCTGTCGATCCGCTGCGACCTTTGGATCAATCGCGAGCCTGACGTCTCGCAGCCGCGCGAGCTGGTTTTTCGCTCGAAACTAGAAGTCGCGATCGGCCGGATCGAGATTTGGTCGGCGGACGAGATCTACACGTTCGAGATCGCCAACGGCAAATACGACGCCAGCATTTTTGTCATCGAACGCGGCAAAACCTGCGACGACGATCTGACCGATCGTGAGTTCTTCGATCGCCACGATCTGGAACGCTACGAGATCATCCTCAAGCCAAGCGGTTAATGGGAATGACGAATGCCTAAGAACGAATGTCTAATGCTCGATTTTGAGCTGCGCAGGAGAAATGCAGCCACGAATTTTATTAGACATTGGTCCTTAGACATTCGTCATTTTCCCCGTGGGTTGCGCAAGCCGGTAGTGTTGACTAAACATGGCCGAGTCGGATTCGGCTTGCTCCACCCACGCTACGGTTCATCTGTTACGACGTCAGCGTTGCGTCGAGCGTGATCTCGCAGCTCAACAATTTTGAGACCGGGCAGCCGGCTTTTGCGGCGGCGGTTAGTTCTTCGAACTTCGCTTGCTCGATGCTGGGGATCGTCGCAGTCAGCGTCAGGTGAACTGCGGTGATCGCGAATCCTTCTTCCTGTTTTTCGAGCGTGATGTCCGCTTTGGTTTCCATCTTCTCCGCGGTGAAGCCGGCTTCGCCCAAAATCAGCGAAAGGGCCATCGTGAAGCAACCGGCATGCGCGGCGCCGATCAGCTCTTCGGGATTGGTCCCCGGCTTGCCTTCAAACCGGGCCGAGAAACCATAGGGATACGATTCGAGTGCGCCGCTTTTGGTCGAGATGGCGCCTTTGCCATCCTTCAGGCCGCCTTCCCAGACAGCCGATCCGTGCGTTTTCATCTTCATCGGTGACATTCCTTGTTATGCGTGAGCTTGGTAGGGACTTCTCGAAGTCAGTCAGGATGCGACCTGCACGCATCATGGCCCCCTTCTCAAAGGCGCGTCGCCGTAACTGTGACGATAGCGCCTGTGGAAGCGTTGTGCAAGCGTCACGAAAAAACAAGGGATAGAATCGGATTATTCCCCCACGGTGACGATGCGTCCCGGGGCGCCGTCGACCTTGATCTTCTCCAGCACTTCCAACTTGGTGAGTGACAGGACCCAAATCGCGCCGTCTCCGGGATTGGTGACGCAGGCATATCGCCCGCCGGGCAACAGGCAAATATCGTGATGCCCGCTATGTCCGACGACCTTGCTGCGGCCGACCGGCATGCTCTTCACCAACTTGGCGTCCGAGAAATCGCCGTTGCGGTCGGGATCGAGATTGACGACGCTCAGCAACTCTTCGGCGTCGCCATCGTGCCGATCTTGAAAGAGAAACGCCATTTTCAGACCGCTGGGCGTTTCCAAAATCCGCGGCGTCGTCAGGCGAAGTCCCTCGGCCGTTTCGATCGGTAATTTCTGGAGGCTCGGTTCGGTCGCGGCAGCGTCGATCAGGCCGAGAAAGGATTCTTCGGAAGAGCGTGATGCGAACGCCACCCAATGACCCGCATTAGCGAAGGCGCCGGTCCGTAGCGGTTGTTCGGTCTCGGGATCTTTACCAAGCGAGAGATAGCGAACTTCGGCCGTTTTCTCGTTCTGCGACAGGTTACGATCGGCGTCGACCCAGCAGATCCCATCTGCCGGCGCAAAGAAGACGCGCCCCGAATTGGCGATTGCTCCGTGCAAGCCTCCGGTTGGCGTCTGGATCGAGTAATTTTCTTTTCCTGCTTGTTGATCGCCTAAGTTGATGACGTCGATGCGTCCTTGGTTGTCGCCGTCGCGATCAATCCAAGTCGAGTATGCGACTTGATTGTCGACCGCCGCCAAGGTGATGTGATCGCCGCCGCCAGAGAAAAAGGTCGCGGCTTGTTCGAAGTCGTCTCCCAGTAGTTGCTCAGGCAGAATCCGCGTAAAGCCATCTTTCTGATCGTTCGCCAGATAAAAAGCGCCGTCATATTGGTAGAGATGCGCCGGGTTTCCCTGCTGATCATCCAAACGTTTGGCGATTACTTTCGGAGCATCCGGAAAACGCCAATGCGTATGATCGCCATGCTCTTCTTCGACGGCGCCTGCGTCGAGAGCGATCCAGCCGCTTTCCAGTTCCCCTTCTTCGGCGTCACGAACGCCGACCAGCAGCACGTTGCCGATCGCTTCCATCTGCACCAACGATTGGGAGTCGCGATCGATTTTGGGGAAGCCGGCGATCGGCTGGGGCTTTAGCGTCCATTCGTCTCCTTTGACCAGATCGGCGAATCGAAGCGTCGCGTCCGCTTCGTTTTGCCAGAAGAGCCGCGCGATCACGCGCGGTTGGCGATGTTGGTCGCTCGACGCTTCTTCCGCGCAGAGCCATCCAGCGGATAGGAGCAGTAGCAGCGCTAACGCCGTGAAAGTCGTTTGGTTCTTCAGCATATTGGGCTCGCTCGTTCGTGTTTGGAGTTTTGTGGAAACGAAGAAATCCAAGGCTCTAGTTTGTGGAGGAAGCAAGATCGCCAGCGCCGCTAGTGGCGCGAAAACGCTTTTTCTCCCAATGAATACAAGTCCAAATCGCGTCCTTTTGGGCGGCGCGGATCCAATAGAAGCGGCGCTGATCGCCGGAAGCGTACACGACCGGCGTTCCTTCTACTTCGGTGCTGTCACTCCAGTCGGGCTGGCTTTGAAAAAAACGGTCGAGGATTGCGTGATCCTCCTTCGTTAGCGTCTCTTGTTTGCGCCAGAGGACGCCTTGATCGGTGAAGTGATTGACGGCGAAGGAATCAACGTTAACAACCGTCTCGGCGGCAGGAACGCCGCATCCCAGGCACGCGAGAGAAAGAATCAGGGTAAGAACGCGGATTCGATGGTAGTCGTGATCAACGCGATGCGTCATTTTTTGACAGGCTCCTTTACAAGCGACGGGGACGATGGTTGCGAGATGCAATAGAGTCGTGTTCCGGTGCGAATCACGATTCGCCCGGTGATTGCGGCGGCGCCATAGACGATGGGATCTCGCGCGTTATTTTGCGATTCGGAACGACGTGCGGCCAACAACTTCGCAGCGGATCGAAGTTCATCGGCGTCCAGACGTCCGTCCTGATTGATGTCGCTACTGGGAAACATCGAGCGGAATCGACCAGAGACTTCTTCGATCGTCAAAAAGCCATCGCCGTTAGCGTCGCCGGTCTCCAAGAGACTCTCGAAACCGCGAGATTTTCCGGACGAGACGTTTTCAACATAGGTCTCTGGCGGAGGAGGGGACTGGAGATCCCAAAGCAAGTTAGAAGCAAGCTGCTCAAACTGCGGGCCAGACTTGAGGACGGTGGTCTGTCCATCCTTCCCCCAAAAATAGATTCGATCTTGTGACACGATCGGAGTTGCCCAGCAATCGGTCCCAATTCGTTTGGCGTAATGCTGTCGTCCGGTCATTTTGTCCAGACAATAAACGACTCCAACATTATTGAGATAATAAACGCACTCTCCGCAGACGACCGGTGACGCATAGTCGCTGACCGCTTTCTTGGCTCGCCAGATAATCTGCGGAGAATTCGCTTTGCATTGGATGCAGAGATTGGATCGTTGCGCGTCGCCGCCGCTAGAAAACTCGGAGACGCGGGCGCCCACATACAGCCGATCGCCATCCGGTGTAGGCGACGCTACCGAATTGCCGTCCAACTGGCCGACGGTCCACAACGATTCTCCCGAGTCTGCGTCATAGGCGGCGACAGCGCCATTGGAACTGATGATGATCTGACCGTGAATTACAATCGGCGATGACCAAGAGTTCGACGAAGGACGATCCGTCTTCCAGCGTGTTTCACCTGTTTGCTTGTCGATCGCGATCAAGTACGAGGGGCCGCGATGCTCGACGTTTAAGATGACGCATTGATCGGTCTGGGCGGGAGACGCTCCAATTCCGTGATTGTTTTCAAGAGGCCCAAAATCGGCGGCAAGATCACGACGCCAACGGAGAGCGCCCGTAGGATCGATCGCGGCGACATCACCGCTTTCAAAAAAGAGATAGACTCCCAGATCGTCGACGACCGGCGTCGGAGCGGCGCGGGCCATCATGTAACTGGAAGGCGCCGTCGAAGCGGCGGGAAAGCGATACCGCCAAAGCTGACCGCCGGTATCGATGTCGATGCAGGAAACGACGCAGGTTTCTTTGTTCGGCCCGGCGGTGGAAGTCACGAAAACCCGCTGGTTGTGGATGATAGGCGTTGACTGCCCATAGCCTTCCAGTTCACGCTGCCAGGCGATTCCTGTCTGAGGAGACCAAGTAAGCGGCAAGGGGCCGCCGACATAGGAGCTGCCGCCGGCGCGGAACTGGGGCCAACTATCTTGTCCGGCTGCGAACGAGACGAGCGTCAGCAGCGCAATAATGGGCGAAATGGTTTTCATTTCGAGGTCCTAATGCGTGTCAATACAAAGGGGAATGTGGTTGCTTTAGAACTCGCCGAGTACGGCGCCATCGTTGCGAGCGTGCAGATTTCGCCAGGTCGAGAGATCGATCGTTTCACTCACCACGCGGACGCTGCCGTCCGCAAAGCTGACCATCACGCCGCCGGGGTGAGCGCTGCGGGCGCCCATCACGGCGTCGCCGTGATACAAGATGTCGGGCGAGGGTGAATTGGGGGGGAAGTACCCGTTGATGAACGATTGATAGGTTAGATTGCGCAGCCATTGACCGGCGCGGCGTCCGTCGTAACTAGCGACCGATCTGGCGTCGAGATCGTCCGCCGTGGTCGAGCAAGGACTGCCGCCGCCGCTGGTCGAACGCATCTGCGTTTGCGCGTCCAAGAGTTCGGTCGAAGTGAGTCGATTCCCAAACAGGGTCTCGGCCAACAAGATTGTATGGGTGGTCCCATCGGTAATATCTTGGAATCGCGTTGCAGATCCGCGCCAGAAGAGCCCGCCGGTATCGCTAGTGCTGCAATATTGGACGCCGACACCTGGTCCGGCGTTGACCATATAGTTGCCGCCGGCCCAAGTAATATCGTCATCGACATACAGCGGATCGCCGGGGTCGCTGGGACAGACCAATACGTTAATCTTCATGCCGACCAGGTTGTCATAGATCGGGTTGAGCGTCTTCATGTAGCTGACGCCGATCATTAGCGGTTGCGAAAAATCGAGCTGATCCTGGAAGTTCCCTTGTTCGAGAAACGGCAACATCTTCGACTGAGCCGAATAGCCGTAGTTTGAGTCTTCGGCCGGATAGGGAAAGGTTTTATAGGTCGACTCATAGTTGTGCGCCGCTAGCGCTAGCTGCTTCAAGTTGTTGCTGCACTGCATCCGCCGCGCCGCTTCGCGCGCTTGTTGCACCGCCGGCAACAGCAGCCCAATCAGGATGCCGATGATCGCAATCACCACCAATAGTTCGACCAAGGTAAACGCGTTGCGCCGCACTGCTGCGGCATAAATATCGGTCTTCATCGACGCTTCTCCAGGGTTTTCTCGTTCAGGTCCCTTTAGTCTAGAATGAATGCACTTGCAGTCAATATGCAAGTGCAAGAAAAGGTTAAAACAGGTTGGAGGAGCGCCGCGGGCAGAGTGATCGTTGTCGTTCAAGGCTTTCCGCTGGATCGGAAATAGGTCGGTCAGCGTTGGATTATGAGATGCGCTGACTGCACGCGAATTCTTCTTATTTCCACTTAATTTTCGTTTCGATCGTCCCTTAAACCGGCTACGATGAGTCGAACGACGCGATGTCGCCAACACCAAAATTGCCGATGAATTACTAGTTTAAGCATCCTGTTTATTGGGGAATGAATATGGATCTTGGAAGACGTTGCACCGCGGAATTTGTGGGGACGTTCTGGCTGGTCTTTGGAGGTTGCGGCAGCGCTGTTTTGGCGGCAGTTGTCGGCGCCAAACTGGAAGGAACCGACTTTAATATCGGCATCAGTCTGCTCGGCGTCTCGTTCGCTTTTGGGTTGACGGTGTTAACGATGGCCTATGCGATCGGTCACATCTCAGGCTGCCATCTCAATCCTGCCGTTTCGATTGGTCTGTTCGCCGGCGGGCGATTTGAAGCCAAAGATCTGCCGGCGTATATCGTCGCTCAAGTGCTGGGCGGTTTGGCCGGCTCCGCTGTGTTGTATGTCATCGCCGCCGGTAAAGCCGGCTTTACGCTGGCCGATGGGTTCGCCGCGAATGGCTACGCCGAGCATTCCCCCGGCGAGTACTCGCTCGTGGCATGTCTGGTCGCCGAAATCGTACTGACCTTCATGTTTTTGATGATCATCATGGGAGCGACCGATGGTCGCGCGCCGGCCGGCTTTGCGCCGCTCGCGATCGGCTTGGGACTGACGCTGATTCACTTGATCGGAATTCCAGTGACCAACTTGTCAGTCAATCCGGCTCGCTCGACAGGCCCCGCCGTCTTTGTCGGCGGATGGGCGCTGATGCAACTCTGGCTGTTTTGGGTGGCGCCGATTGTCGGCGCGATCGCCGCAGGGCTCGTCTACCGCAGTTGCTTTGAAGATGCGAAGGCCGAGGAGTAAATGGTTCCGCAGTAGGTAGAATCTTCCCAGCGTCAGGCAAGTCCGAATCAACCGAAAATCGTCACACTAGAGCGGTTTCCTGCTAGCTGCCCCATTTTGATTTTCCAACGCTTGAAAATGAAGACGGTGTTGCGCGGCACGTATCGACATCAGCCGCACGGCGTTAGCCGCGGTTTTTGTCTCCAATTTTCCGTCGACAAAGAGTTCCTGTCAGAAACCGCGGCTAACGCCGTGCGGCTGATTTTGGGGGAGAAGCTAGACGACAGGGGACTCTTTGTTCAGCTTGCTGAAAAGCGCTCTAGCCCGCGCTTTTTGAGGTTGCGCTATTGGGCCGAACGGATTCCGGTTGGCCCGGATAGCTCCGCTATCGGGGCCGACGAAGTCGGTAGGAGGCATTGAGCCGCGGTCGAACCCAGAGCGGTGGTTGCCGCGCTGTTTGAAATGGCGAAATGGCCCCTGAACTGCTTACAGGGAACCAAGGCCTCTTACGGCTGGTTGGCCGCGATAGCGGAGCTATCGCGGCCAACCAGGGAAATAGCGCAACTCCAAAGCTTGCGCTTCGGGCTACGAAGAAAGTAGAGAGAAGAAGGAGATCGCATTAAGCAGGATTCGTTGGCAAAGCGAAATCTCGCCGCTTCACGGCTTTGCAGCCTCGGTAAATTGCCTAACATGGCGTTTGTTGTAATAAACAGGCGAAGCCGGTAATTTACCCATAGCAGCGAGCAGTCTTGGCGATGAATGCGAAACCAGCAGACGCGACTTATTCCTTTGGCGCAATCGTCCGCGACTCTGGCGTTGATTTCACCGTTTGGGCGCCGCAGCGGACTCAGGTCGAATTGGCGCTGGTCGATGAGAATGGAAAAGCGAAACGCTTGGTCGCGCTTGAGCGTCAGGAAAGCGGGTTCTTTTTCGTGCATGTAGCCGATGCGCGGGCTGGCGATCTTTATAAGTATCGTCTGGATGGTCATGGGCAGCTCTATCCCGACCCGGCGTCTCGTTTTCAACCGTCAGGCGTGCATGGTCCTTCGCAAGTCGTTGATTCCTCCGCCTATAAATGGCAAGACGACGATTGGGCCGGTTTGCCGCTGGAGGGCCAGGTCCTGTATGAGTTGCATCTCGGGACTTTCACCGACGAGGGGAATTGGGCAGGCGCGAAGTCCAAACTTTCTTATCTGAAAGAGATCGGCGTCACCGCGGTCGAGATCATGCCGCTGGCCGATTTTCAGGGAGACTTTGGTTGGGGTTACGACGGCGTTTATTGGTATGCTCCGTCACGCATCTACGGAACGCCGGATGACTTTCGCGACTTTGTCGACGCCGCGCACCAGATAGGGATCGGCGTGATGTTGGATGTGGTTTACAACCACTTTGGTCCGACCGGCAATTATTGGAACGCCTACACCCCTTATTTTCCTTCTAAAAAACATGGGACCGACTGGGGAGACGCGATCAACTATGACGGGAAGAGCTCGAAGCCGATCCGTAATTTTGTGATTGAAAACGCGGCGTACTGGATTCGCGAGTTTCATCTTGATGGCCTGCGCCTGGACGCGACGCAAACGATTTTTGATGACTCGACGCCGCATGTGCTGACCGAGACGACCAGCGCCGCCCGCGCCGCGGCCGGCCAGCGCCCGATCATCGTCGTCGCCGAGAATGACGCGCAAGAGATTTGTCACGTGCAGTCGCCGGAGTCGGGCGGTTACGGCATGGATGGAGTCTGGAACGATGACTTCCATCATGCGTGTCGCGTCGCCGCGACCGGGCACAGCGAGTTCTACTACGCCGATTTCGCCGGCACGCCGCAGGAAATGGTCTCGGCGATGCGTTGGGGTTATCTCTACCAAGGACAGTGGAACCAACGTCAAGGACGCCAGCGGGGATCGGCGTCGCTGGGGACTCCTCGCAAGCACTTTATTCACTTCTTGCAGAATCACGATCAGGTTTCGAATTCGGCCAGCGCGATGCGGACGCATGCGCTCACTTCGCCGGGCCGGTTTCGGGCATTGACGGCGCTGATGCTGTTGGGGCCGCAGACGCCGATGCTGTTTATGGGGCAGGAGTTCGCCGCGTCGAGCCCGTTTTTCTTTTTCGCCGATCACGAAGTGGGGATCGATCAGTTGGCGCGGGAGGGCCGCTTCGAGTTTATGCGATGTTTTCCGCGAGCCGCAGGTTATTTTCAGACGTTCATGCCGAATGATCCGATCGGGCGCGAAGCGTTCGAACGCTCGAAATTGAACTGGGAGGAAGTCGAAAGCAATGCGCCCGTTGTGGCGCTGCATCGCGATTTGCTTCACCTGCGCAAGACCGATGCGACGATCTCGCAGCAAGACGACGTGATGCTCGAGGGCTCGGTGATCAGCGACGAGGCTTTCTTGTTGCGTTGGATTACGCCGAGCGGCGCTGACCGTTTGTTGTTCGTCAACCTCGGGCGCGACCTGAGTTGGCGTCCGGTCGCCGAGCCGCTGGTCGCTCCGCCGCAGAATACCAATTGGGCGCTGCTCTGGTCGAGCGAAGAGCCGCGTTACGGCGGATCTGGCACGGCGCTGCTTGATACGCAAGAGTGGCTTATTCCGGGACACACGGCGGTGTTGATGCGACCGAATTCGCGTTAGTTTTGGTTCTTTTCCGCCACATAGGCCGTCAACCACTCGATCACGCGCTCGCCGCTTTCCCACGACAGTTTGTGTCCCTCGTGATGGTTCCAAAGGCCGATACGAACCGGCGCGTCATAGAGTTGGGTGACGCGTTGCCCGACCAGCAGCGCCGGCCAACTACGCTCACCATCCGAACAACCACGACCGGTTTCACCGCCGAGGACCAGAAACGGACGGGGCGCAATGAGCGCGATCAGGTCGTCGTGATCGCGAGTGAAGTCGGCCGACTTGACGACTTTGCCCAGATACCAGGGGGCTTCCCAGTTGGTCGAATGCATCCCGATTCCTCCTTCGCTGGCGACCGCCGCGCAAATGCGATCGTCGAACGCCGTGAGGTACAGCGCTTCTTTGGCGCCCAACGAGTGGCCATAAACGCCGATCCGCCGCGGATCAACGTCGGCTTGCGCCAAGAGGACGTCGACCGCCCGCAATCCGTCGGCCAACATAACGGCCATCCCTTTGCTGTCAGGGTGAGGCGAAAGCACGGCGGCCGTGGAAGCAAGATAGGACTTTTGCTCCCACAGAAAATTTTCGGGACAAATCACGACGAACCCTTTTTCCGCCAGGCGAAGTCCGATGTGTCGATCTGGCTCTCCGTCGAGGCCGACCAATTTTTGAAACGTCTTGGCGTTGGTGCCGTGAAACGCGACGATCGCCGGCAGCTTTTGTCCGACCGGATGGTGCGGCGTTAATAGATAGGCGCGAACCGAACGGCCAGGTTCGGCCTGGTAACGAATCAACGTCCGCGTGCAGTGCTCTAAGCGGTCAGATTTCAGCGTCTCAAGGTTGAATTGCAATTGCGGAGCAGCAGAATAGGCGCCGAGAAATTTGCGCCAATCGGCGGCGAGTTGCGGACGTTTTTCTCTCCACTCCGCCAGGGAAGTGACCGGCATGCCGTCGGCGGTTTGCAACGTCTTGCTGCTTGCTGTCTCAACCGCGGGGGGCGGCGTTACGGCCTGAGCGAACCAAGCTGGATCAGCGGCGACAGATATTTGCGCCGCCGCGAAAATCAGCGCCAGCGTCCCCAAAGCTCGGGTCCAATGCGTCGGCGATTGCGGCGTTAAAGGTTTCATGGTCACCAGTTTACGTGGGAAGAGCAGGGGGGCGCCAGGGGCGAAATTCGTGCGAAAAAGAAAACTCTTTACGCCTAAGATATCTCGTGGTATCTTGAATGCAATCGATTTCCCAAAATCGCAATTCCGACCTTCGCTTCACAGAGACCTTCCCCCCCCGCTCCCACCGATTGGAACGTTAAGCATGAAGATCTTATTTAACGCCGCCGTTTGCTTCGTCCTGGGCACGTTGATCGCTGGCGGCGCCAGCGCCGCCGAGCCGTTGAAAATTGGTTTGATCGGGCTCGACAGCTCGCATGCGGTCGCGTTCTCGAAGCTGATCAACGCTGCGAACCCGCGTCCCGAGTTTGCGGATGCGACGATCGTCGCCGCGTTTCCCGGCGGAAGTCCTGATCTCCCAACCAGCGCCGATCGGATCGAAGGTTTTACCAAACAGATTTCTGCGATGGGCATCGAGATCGTGCCCTCGATTGACGTGCTGCTGAAAAAGGTGGACGCCGTCATCATGAACAGCGTCGATGGGCGCGTTCACTTGTCGCAAGCCAAGCCGGTGCTGGAAGCAGGACTGCCGCTGTTTGTTGACAAGCCGGTAACCGCTTCGCTGGCCGATGCGAAAGAATTGTTTGCGATCTCGAAGAAGACGGGAACGCCGGTCTTCTCGTGCTCGACGCTCCGTTACTGTGCCGAAGTACAGACGCTGAGCAAGGAAAATGCCGCAGGCAATATCGTCGGCTGCGTCGCCTATAGCCCTTGCAAACTCGATCCGACGCATCCCGACTTTTTCTGGTACGGCGTTCATGGGGTCGAGACGTTGTTTACCGTAATGGGGCCTGGCTGCGTCAGTGTCGAGCGTACGCAAGCAGACGGCGTTGAGGTTGCGACCGGCGTCTGGAAGGATGGCCGCGTCGGTACGTTCCGCGGCATTCGAGATGGTTCGGCTGGATATGGCGTGTTGGTGTTTGGCAAGAAGAAGATTGAGTTGGTCCCGATTCGCGCCGGGTACGACCACCTGGTGGCTGAAATCGTCCAGTTCTTCCGCACCAAGAAAGCTCCGGTTTCTCCAGAAGAAACGCTGGAAATCGTCGCTTTCATGACGGCTGCCGACGTCAGTCGCGACGCCGATGGGAAGAGCGTCACGCTCGAAAGCGTGATGCAGAGCAGCAAGTAACGTCGGGTTCAGTCATACTATTTATTGTCCCTCTTCTTCCGTTAGTCGGAACTTCCGCCGCAAGGAACATCGCATGGTATCCGTTAATCGTCGCCAATTTTTGGCCGCCGCTTCTGCGGCCGCTGTTACTTCGATGACGTCGAACGTTCGATCCGCCGAAGCCAATGACGAACTACGAGTCGTCGTGATCGGCGTCAATAGTATCGGCAATACGCATTTAAACGGCTTTCCAAAAATTCCCGGCGTCAAGGTGGTCGGCGCGTGCGATGTCGATAGCGCGGTATTAGGAAAGCGAACGGAAGAGTTTGATAAGAAGTTTGGCTATGGCCTGAAAAAGTATGACGACTTGCGCCGCGTCTATGACGATCCCGATGTTGACGCCGTCGTGCTTGGCGTGCCGAATCATTGGCACGGTCTGGGGACGGTCTGGGGCTGTCAGGCCGGCAAAGACGTCTATACCGAGAAACCTTGCTCGCACAACATTTGGGAAGCGGGCCAAATGGAGAAGGCGGCTGAGAAATATGATCGGATCGTGCAGGTCGGTATTCAGCGGCGCAGCTTCAAGCACTTGCAAGACTTCTTCCAAGAGGTGCATCAAGGGGCGCTGGGCAAGTTGAAAAGCGTGAAGGGGCTCTACCTTTCTCGTCGCGAGTCGATTGGTCGACCGTCCACCGCTCCTCAACCGCCGTCGACGGTCAATCACGATTTGTGGTGCGGCCCTGGTTCAACTAAGCTGCAGCGCGCCAAGTATCACTATGATTGGCACTGGTTTTGGGATTACGGCAACGCCGAACTGGGGAACAACGGGCCCCATATCCTGGATCTCTGCCGCTGGGCCGTTGGCGCCGAAGAATTTCCGACCAGCGTTTCGAGCGTCGGCGGACGGTACGCGTGGGATGACAATGGCCAAACGCCGAACACGCACTTGCTGCGGTACGAGTACGCCAGAGCCCCGATTACCTTCGAGATTCGCGATCTGCCGACCGCGACCGGCAAGCGAGACACCTGCAAGTATATGGGGCTCGGCTATGGGATCGTCATCGAAGGCGAAGATGCGACTTATCTCGGTTTTGACACCGGCAAAGTAGTCGATCCTGATGGTAAAACGATTCGCGAAATCACAGGCGACACCGGAAGTGACGGCGGGCGTCAGCTGCATCGTGAAAACTTCGTGAAAGCGGTTCGCTCCCGGAAAACAAGCGATTTAAATTGCCCAGTCCGAGCGGGACACCTTTCGACGGCGCTTTGCCATTTAGGGAATATCTCGCATTTGACCGGCGAGTCGCTTCCGCTCGCTTCGCTGCAAGAACGAGTGCAGGATCAACCGTTGATGGCCGACGCCGCGACGCGGATGACCGAGCACTTGGCCGCCAACGGCATCGATCTTGACTCGGCGGCGGTGCAAATGGGGCGGACATTGGCGATTGATCCGAAAACGGAGAAGTTTCCTAACGAAGAGGCCGCCAACCGATTGCTACGTCGCGAATATCGGGCGCCCTACATCGTTCCAGAGCAAGTTTAAGCCTCTCAATCCCCGGGCACGGCTCGGCAAACTTCCTCGCCGGGCTTGCTGTGGGGGCTATAAATTCCGTATTCTGGAGGGCTTGCGAAATCACTCGCGGCCCGTAATCGCTCGACGATGTCGTCAACGTGCGCTGGCCAGCATTGGCAAGTTGAAGTGCATGGCCGAAGAAGAACGAAAAGTTCGACTCGTAGATATCGCCAACCAAGCAGGCGTTTCCCGCGCAGCGGTCGGACATATTCTAAATAACTCAGGCGTCGATAGCGTTCGCGTGTCGGAAGCGACTCGACAAAAAGTGTTGAAGATCGCCGAGGATCTTGACTATCGGCCGAATCGCGCCGCACAGCGCCTGCGTGGAATGCCGACAAAAATCATCGGCGTAGTGCTGGATACTGTCAACTTGGCTGTCTTTTCGGCGCGTCTGTCGGCGATCGAGGCCGAAGCCCATACTCGCGGCTATCGTTTGATGATCGGCCAGGCGCATCATGATCCGGCCGAAATCAAAACCTATCTCGATGATTTCGCCGATCACGGCATGGACGCGATCTTGTGCATGTTTGACGTGATGCAAGACATCCGGCCGAAGCTGAAAAAAGTTTTCCGCGAGCGCAATCACATTATCCTACACTCGTCGCCGATTCTGAAAACGCAGCCCTGCGTGCGGGTCGAAACTTCGTCGGCCATTGAGCAGTTGGTCGATCATCTGGCCGATCGTGGCCGGAAACGGGTCGCGATTCAATTGTGGTCGCCTTCGGATCAGCTAATGGCCATTCGCTGTGAAGCCTGGAAGGCGAACGTCAAGCGCCGCAAGCTGGCGACCGGCGAGTCTCTGATTTGGACCAATCCCGAAGCGACGCAAAAACCGTCTCGCGATGCGATTGACGATTGCATTCAAAAGTTGGTCGTCAAAAACAAAGCCGATGCGATCATCGCGTCGAATGACGAATGGGCGGTGCGGATCATGCAAGGATTACACCGCCATGGGTACTCGGTGCCAGAAGACTTGGCCATTACCGGATATGACAACCTGGATATCGCCGACGTGATCGAACCCGGTCTGACCACGATCGATCAGTGTCACGCCGCCTACGCCAAGGCGGCGCTCGACCTGGTCGAAGAGTCGCTGCAGGGAGAAATCCCCGCGTCCAAGCGAGTCCGCGTGATTCGACCCGAGTTGATCGTGCGCGAGTCGACCTAACGACTGGATCAGTCACGTCCCCACTCTCATCTCCCTTACTCGTCGAAAGCCAATAAGGGATAGACCAATCACATTCCAGCCAAGCGATGAAAGCCCTCCCGAGAGAAAGCATTCCAGGTTACAAAAAGTGTTACCCATGCGTCCGAACGGGTGTTGCCTAGGGGTGCGGTCTATACATCTGCATGCACCTGAACCGGCCGAGGGAGATGGAGCAGACGCTCGCATCCTGAGGGATTATTTCAGAAAATCGAGCAGAGGAACAAACGCCAATCTTTCGCCGCTTCGTTCGGCTGGTCCGATGCGATTTAGGGCAGACGTTAATTTGGCGTCGAAGTTTTAGTTGCTCTGCTCAATGTCTCCCGGTTTCCAACTGCCGTCGATCGCAGCTTTCTGGGGCACGTAGAGTCGCAATATGACAAAATATCCGCGTCCCGGGACCGTAGCCAACCAATTGCGATCAGCTCCTTTCGGGGACTTGGGCCCTAGGTGCAGGATGGTTCCGCCGTCGTCTTGTTGCGCCGGGTTGTTGAGCTTGCCGAGCGAAGGGAACGGTTGACCGTTGGCGAGGCCGGAAGCGTTTTCGGCTTCGTAAAGCGTCACCGACCAGAAGAGATCCGCCGGGATATTGGGAGGAAGGTGGAGCTTGTAGCTCTTTTCTCCGTTGAGCCATTCACCTTCCGCGTCCTTAAAAGCGATCATATAGAACGCTCCCTTGCCGGGCGTCATAGAGACCATGCCGGGGCTGATCGAATAATAGTCGGTGAAGAACCAGGCTCGCGCGTCAAGGTTGCGATAGCCATGCTTGCTATCAGTCCAACTCAGGTCGACGAAAGCGTTGGGCCAGCGAGAGGACAGATTATTGACGGGGTTGAGCCATTGTCGATCTTCGTAGACGCGAAAGTCGGCGTCTCCCAGCATTGCTTCCATGCCGAGGACGCGCGTGGTCTCGTAACCGGTCTTGGCGGCGTTTCCGAGAATCTCTTTCGTAGCGGCGTCTGGATTGAAAGGTTCTCCTTTGACAATGCCCATTCCGGCCAGCATTCCTAGCCAATCGGGGCTCGCGAGATTGGCTCCCTCCGAGTCGACAAGCCATTTCAGTTGCTCGAAGGCGGTGAAATCGGTCCGCGGCAACATCTCATGTCCCGTTTCCGAGGCGTCTTTAAACACCATTAGCTTCGCCTCCTTCTTCTTCCCCAATGGATAGAGCACCGATTGTTGAAGCACATCGACGGCGGGACGAATGTCGTCAAGAGACTGGTAGAACGAACGCAAGAAGATGAAAACGTTGTTCGTGCCAGAACGATAGACGTAGTACCCCTCAGGCACATCACCTTCGTAGCCGGGGGGGAGGATTAAGAATTTCCCGCCCTTACCTTCATCAGGTCCCGGCAAACCAAGATCGCCAAAGTATTTTCCACCATCCACGGGGATCGGCCGCTGCCAAAAGTCGAGGAGAATCCCTTGTAGTTTGGGGGGCGCTTCAAATACCAGCGGTCCTGTTTCACCGACATTGACAAAAACCATGCCGTAGATGAGATCGGAGTTAGGCGTGGTGATGCGCGTCCGAGCGTCAAGGCGTTTCGTCCAGATCGCCATGACGTTGTACCCGGTTCCAAACGATTCTTTGAAGCCGTCTCGCATGCCCATCGTATTGAGCAGCGGCATCGCCCAGATGTACGTCTGCGTAGCGCGTTGAAAGAGGAGTTCCTGCTTCAGTCTCTCCGCCGTACTCGCGGTGGGGCGGTTTTTCTCGAAGGGAAGATTCGCCAACTCGTCAAATCGAGATTGCGCGTTTACAGGAAAGGTCAAAGCAGCGCTCAGACCCATTGCGAATAGGATGGCGATTGATTGGTTGATCATCACTGCAGGTCCTCGGGGCGAAAGATGGAGAGCGTTGGCCGGTTTCACTGCTTCATTCACATCGAGTCGGTAAATTACTCCACCACTTCAAAGTCCTGCAGTTTGAACGACTTGTCAAAGAAAGGTTCTGTGGGAGCATACAGGCGAAAGTAGACAAACCAGCCGTCGTCACCGACCGTCTTCATGTGGTTGCTTTCCCAGCCTTGAGGCGCCTGCGGGCCAATGTAGAGATCAACGCTGCCGTCATCATTCTTTTTCAGACCTTCTGATCGGCTGCCGAGGGTGTCGTCTCGTAATTCGGTTCCACCGTTGTCATAGGGGCGACGCGTATTCTCGCTATAGAGCGTGACCGACCAGAACTGAGCGACGGGCACTTCTGCCGGGACGTGCAACCGATAGGTCTTATCGGCTCGCAAGAAGTTGCCGTCACGGTCACGCTTGGTGGTCATGTAAACTTGACCTTTGCCGGGCGTAGGGGCGACCATTCCTTTGGTGGCTGCGACTGCTTCATAAAACCAGGTCGCTCGCTCGTCGATCTGTTGAATATTTTCGGTCTCTTGTTCAACTTGGAAGTCGAAGCTCTTGTACCAGTGGGCCCCGTCCCAGTAAGGCTTGGAATAGCGAGGATTCACTTGAATGTTGCGCGTCATCAATTCGCCCATCGCTACTCCCTTTTTCAGGATCTGTTTTTGTCGTTCGTTGGGCGCGAACGGTTTTCCTTTTTCGATCCCGAGCGGCTGGAGCATGGCCATCCAAGGCTTATTGATTTCGCGCACCGGTTCTTCATTGATGACGTTGGATAGTTTTTCCCAATACGCTAAACCCCGTGGCGCGGTGGCGCTCCACTCTACATTCTTGTCTTCGATATAGCGGCAAGGCTTGAGTTGGACGCCAACTCGGCCCATTTGGTATTGGGACTTGTAGGTTTGGTAGTACTTGGGATCGGGATCGAGAATGCGTATGCCGACCAGCACGTTGTTGGTCGCACTTTGAAAGACGTGAACCCCTTCTTGCTGGAACTTGCTCGGATCTTCTTCTGGTCCCACGATAACGTACATCGCGCCCTGGCCCTGGTCGGGGCCCGTCAAGCCGAGATCGCAAACGGGACGCATCCAGAAATCGAGCACGCCTCCGGCGGTTTGCCCCGCAGGGTAATCAATTTGGATCGGCCCTTTTTTCAAGTTCGAGAAGTTAAAAATGTAAGGGGTCGTCAGATTGCCGGTGACGATCCCGCGCTTCTCGATGAGTGACCGCAGGACGACAAAGTCCGTTTCATTCTCGACATCGTAAGCTTTGCCTTGGTTGTCGCGCCAAGTTGTGATGCTGACCAGCGGAGTCGACCAGAGATAAGCTTGGCAGGCACGTTGGTAGTCAAGTTCATCAAACAGTCGCTGCGACGCATCGTCGTTGAAATAACTGTTGATCAGTTCGATCTTTCCGATCGGAGTCTTGATCACTTCGTCGCCATGGAGTTTGGCGTTGGTCAGGTCGGCGGCATGGTCTTGGCTGAAGGCGCAGGGGATGTAACTCAGCATGGCGACGACCGCAAAAAAACTGCATTTCCAAAGCAATTTGGGGTGAAGCATGATTGGTGTTCCTGTTGCACAGCGATAAGGAGCGTCGGGAAACATTCCACTCAGACAGTCGTACGTCGATCTTCAGCGTTGCGAGGACACTTTATGGTAACGCGCTGATAGTTGGCGTACCATCAAGAATGTACGCTCTTTTTGACCATGTTGTCGCATGAGTTGCGAACATGCACGGTGTTTGATGCTCGAACGCTTTCTCCGTTAGCTGGGTAGGTGCGTCTGGAGCCCCAGAACCCGCTGATAGCCTCGGCTCTCTCTTACGTAGAAACGCAATAGCGCCAAACATCCGATCCCGGCTTGCTGCAACGCGGTTGAGAGAGAACTGCTCCGTCGACTCTTCACTTCGTTCCCAACCAAGACGACAAGAAAGTAGATGCCGAGGGGGATGGAGCAGACGCTCGCAGCATGTAGGAGATTGTCTCAGAAAGTCGAGTAGAAATCTTTCAACTCCTTGGCCGCGTACCGTCGGGGCCATTGTTCAGGAGCCAAATGCTTCAGCTGGCGCATGCTGAGTGTGACCTTCGAAAAGGGGATGGGAGCGAATGGCGCTTTCCCCTTTTCTGGTGTTCTTGCGTCTTCGTTTGCGCATCGCGCTTCGAAGGGAACAAGCGGATTACGGAGCGGTCGCCGGATGGACTCCGTTTTTGGCGCCGTTGCTTTTGGCTGCTAAGCGTGCTGGCGCTGGAATAGCGGCGCCGATTAGGCGACGCGGATTCATGCGGGTCAAACGGTCAATTTCGACCGAGGTCAGGCCGACCTCGCGTTGTAGGTTTTCGGCCATGCGTTGCATGGTTGTCGCCGAGCCGATTAAGTGGCTGTCATCTTCAGCGCGAGGAACTCCATCTTCGCCGACCAGCACTTCTTGATCTCCCAGCGGATAGAGTCCCGGGCCGCAACCGGCGGCGGAGATCGCATCAGAGACGATGAACGCCCGATCGATTCCGGCGATTTGCAAGTAGTTTTTCAACGCGAAAAATGGGACATGCGCCCCATCGGCGATCAGGCCAAAGTTCAAGCGATCGGCGCGGCTGAGAGCGCGTTGAATGATGTTGTCATGTCGATCCATCAAGCGAGGGCAACCGTTTCCCAGATGCGTAAAGACCGAAAGGCCAGCGTCAATACAGGCGTCCAACTGGTCGATCGATGCGTTGGTGTGACCTGCCGCAACGATCATTCCTTGCTTGACCAAGCGCCGCGTCACGTCTTGATCGGGGTCTTGTTCTGGCGCTAGCGTAACGATCCGCGTCAGTCCGTCCGCCGCGTCCAGCAGCAGCGCCATTTCTTCCCACGACGCTTCTTTGGCATGTTCCACCGGATGAGCGCCGACATAGCCGACCTGGGTGCTGATGAACGGACCTTCGATATGAAAACCGGCGATCATTTTGCTGATCAACGGATCGGTGGACCGCAACTGAACGAACCGCGATAAGCGAGCCGCCATGCGAGCAATATCGTCCGTAATAACCGTGACGAGCACTCCATCGACTTCGTCACGCTCCAACGCCAAACAGGCGTTGCGCAGGTCTTCCGCCGAGATGTCGTCTTGGTTGAAGTCGACGCCGTAGTAACCGTTGATTTGCAGATCGAAGAACTTGGAGTCAGGCATGCGGTGTTCCAGGCGTTCTAGAGAGTCGAAGAGGCGGTCAATTCCGAAGCGGAGGCCTTGTCAAGAAACAAGGAGATCTCCGCATGCGTTTGCAATATCGAGGCCGGAACTTCAGGAGTAACGGGACCTTCGACCGTATTGCGTACCGCGATCGCTTTGCGCTCGTCCGGCACGCTGCAAATGATCGTTTTGGTGCGCAAAATCTGCTGGCAAGACATGCTGATCGCTTGTGTGGGAACATCGTCGAGCGTCGCGAACCAGCCTTCGCCAGCCTGCTGATTTCGGCAGGCTTCGTCTAACTCGACCACCAGGTACGGCGTGTTGGTCTCAAAATCGGCCGGCGGATCGTTGAAGGCGAGATGGCCATTTTCGCCGATGCCGACAAAAGCGACATCGATCGGATGTTGGGCGATGAGCTGCCCCAGGCGATCGCAAACAGCGTGCGGATCGGGATCCGAGCCGTCAACGTAGTGAAACTCTTTGAGCGCGACCTGATCGACAAACCGTTCGCGTAGGTAGCGACGGAAGGAGGCCGGGTGCTGATCGCTCAGACCGAGATATTCGTCAAGATGAAAGCCGGTTACGCAGCTCCAGTCGATATCGGGCTCTGCAACGAGCGCGGCCAAAGTCTCGAATTGGGAGGCGCCTGTGGCGACGATGATATTGGCGCAACCCTTTTCCGCAATGGCGTTTCGGATCACGCTGGCCCCCTGGCGAGCCGCGGCGACGCCGAGGTGCGATGCGTCGTCAAAGATGTGGATGTTCATGCAGGTCGGTAGGCTTTTCGAGTGGGAACAGGCAATGATTTTGGGTTGGAATTAGGCGCGGCGATGATGTCACGCGATATCATTTTGTCATAAATGGCGTCGAAGTCAACCGATTTCTTCAGGGCGTCCAGAATAGAATTCGCGGTAATGCCCAAAGAGATGCAAGGTCGGTGGAGGGCTGGGCAATTTGAGACGTGCAAAGCGCTCCATCCCCTGGTTTAGCGAGTCGCGATGCGATTTTAGTAAAAAATAGGGTAAAACCCAAGAAAATGTTTGCGGATCTGATATCACCTGATATCATGCGGGAGTCGAAATGGACTTCCATGACGTCAAACGTTCTTTGGACTTTGGCGCCTTATCCGAGCGTGGAAATCTCCTCCAATCAGCCGCCAGCATGCACTGCCCATTTTTCGAGCGATCTCCACTCAGAGAAGACGAAGTCGTAAGCAAGGATGCACAAAAGGGAGACCGCGCCGAACGACGTTTGAAGAATTGTAGACGGGGTAACTGGAAACGTAGCGACGATCGCCGACAAGATTCTAGTGGAGTTGGTGCGCATGGCGCATCGTTTGCATTGTAAGTTTTGCCCGATTTTTCCTAACGATTGCCTGGAGTCTGGTTTCGCTCTTGGAAAGAGTGAATCGTAACGAGGCGCAGCAAAGCGAATGGTCGTAAGACGCCGCTTCTAGGTGGAGTGAGGATCGCTAAGAGGGCGATTTTTTAAACAGGTTAAGATATCAGCTGACATCAAGTTTGCTGCTTTACCCCAGAAATACGAACGCCGTTGGCGCGTGAATGGTCATCGATTTTCATCATTCAAGTTTTCCCAGGAGTCGATTCATGAAACGAACTCACGGTTTTACGCTGGTCGAACTGTTGGTTGTCATCGCGATCATCGGCGTCTTGATCGCACTGCTGTTGCCGGCAGTGCAGCAAGCGCGCGAAGCGGCGCGGCGGTTGCAGTGCAGCAATAACATGAAGCAATTGGGGCTGGCGCTGCACAACTATCACGACACCTACGGCCGATTCATGTCAGGCGGTTGGGATATTGATGGGATCGCCGGCTATTCGATGGGATGGGTTCCGCGTCTGTTTCCGTTTATGGAGCAAGGGGCTCGTTGGGACGCGATGGAGTCGCTGAACAATAACTACGTGATTACTCGCAGTCCGTTCCGATATCATGACCAAGATAATCCTATCTTTGGCGCGGTCCCGGGGATTTGGTGTTCTTCGTCTGCGATCGGCGAAGTCGCTTCGGACCAAACGACAACTTCGTCGCTTCCGTACCAGGACATCCAAGGTTCGCTGCACTATCGCGGCTGCTCGGGTTCGATCGATGTCGACTATCAGGCCGGTTCGTCCTCTGGAAGAGAATACAGCGCCTCGGGCGTGATCTATCCCAAAAGCCAAACTCGCATCGGGGACATCCTTGACGGGACTAGCAATACGATTTTGTTGGGCGAAACCTCCAGCGCCGAAGGTTGGTCGGCATCTAGCCCCAACATCGTTTCAGGCTTGACCGGTTTAAAGCCGTGGGTCTTGGGGTTCTATCGATACAGTTCCACATCGTGGCTGACGATCGACCATAAGACGATTCAGTTTCCGATCAACTACCAAGGGCAGTTTGGTTACAACTTGACGCCTTACGCCAGCTATCATCCCGGCGGCGCCATGTTCGCTAAGTGCGACGGCAGCGTCTCGTTTTTCGCCGAAACGATGAGCCTCGATACGTTGAAGTACTACGGAACCCGCAAGAATGGCGAGGTCATCAGCGGTCAATAAATAGGAATCCGTAGCGACACTGGTTACAAAATGTTATCCCTCCTTCAATCTTTGCGTGGTGCGCGATCATGATTCAGTCAAAAGTCATCGCGACTATTTTTGCCGTAGCGGTTTTCGCTTCCAGCGGTTGCGGGCCAAGTGGTCCGGACATGGGGCATGTATTTGGAACGGTTACGTATGAAGGGAAACCGTTGCCGACCGGTACGGTTTCTTTCGTGCCGGAAACGGAGGGGCAGCCGATGGCGTTTGCCCAGATTCAAGCCGACGGAACTTACGAGGCCGCGACCAAAAGCTTTGGCAAAGGAGTTCCGGTCGGCAATCATCGCGTGATGATCACGGCGATGAAGGATGGCGGTTCCGGCGAAGGGGGCAGCCTGATTCAGTTGATTCCAACTCGCTACGGCGGAGACCGCATGTCGGGGCTGAAGGCCGAAGTTCAAGAGGGCGAAAATCAGATCGATTTCCAGCTTGAAAAATAGAAACATCTTCTCGAACGTACTTTTCTCTTCTTTCTTTTCATTTCCGAGGTTTGCTCATGAAACGTCAACGCGGATTTACCCTGGTTGAACTTCTGGTCGTCATCGCGATCATCGGCGTCTTGATCGCACTGCTGCTGCCGGCCGTGCAACAAGCCCGCGAAGCGGCGCGCCGGATGCAGTGCAGCAATAATTTGAAACAACTCAGCTTGTCATTTCACAACTATCATGACACCTACGGCAAATTCATGCCGGGCGGTTTAGACGCCAATATCAACTATCCCTTGGGGTGGGTTCCGCGGTTGTTTCCCTTCTTTGAGCAGGGAGCCCGCTATGATGCGATGGATGCGCTTTACGCCAGCTATATGATGAACCGCAGTCCGTATCGGAGCCATAATCAAACGAATCCTATCTTCGGTCCCGTTCCTTCCCTTTCGTGCCCGTCGTCGCCGCTGGGCGATACGGCGTCCGATCATCCGATTACGACCAATTTTCCTCATACTCAAGTCCAAGGCGCGTTGCACTATCGCGCCAATGCTGGTTCGTTCGATGTTGATTTTCACGCGCCTGCCGATTCGTCGCGCGATGGTTATGTCTCTTCTGGCGTCGTCTATCCGGAAAGCAAGGTTCGATTTGGCGATATCATCGATGGCACGACCAATACGCTCTTGCTGGGCGAATCGTCAAGTACGAAGGGATGGACGACGTCACGTGCGCAAGGCTTTGGCGGCATCAAGCCCTGGGTCTGGGGATTTTATCGCTACAACGCGACCGATTGGCTGATGATCGACCACAAGATGGTGCAATTTCCGATCAACTACTCTGGTTCATTCACGACTAATAATACTCCGTTTACTAGCTATCATCCTGGGGGAGCGATGTTCGCCAACTGCGATGGCAGCGTGATTTTTCTGCCGGAAACGATCAGCCTCGATACGTTCAAAACGCTGGCTACTCGCAAGAATGGGGAAGTGATTTCAGGGCTTTAGACCAATTCGGGTTGTGGACCAAATGCGGCGTCGAATTGGCGACGCCGTCACAACGAGATTTTCTTTTGCCGGTCATGTACCTTTTCTGAGGAAGTTGTTGATGCTGTATTCAAGATTGATGAGCGGATTGCTCGCGGCGATCGTGTTGACGCAGGTAGGCTGCGGTGCGCGTGGTCCAGAAATGGGAGATGTTACGGGAACGGTTACCTACAAAGGAAAGCCGCTGCATACGGGAACCATTACGTTTATTCCGGAGGAGGAAGGACTGCCGTTGGCCTATGCCGAGATACAATCGGATGGCGTCTATGAGGGTTTCACAGAGGAATTTGGCAAAGGCGTTCCGGTCGGCAAGCATCGCATTATGATTATGGCCGTTCAAGAGAACGGCCCCGAGGCGGCGGCGATCGCGTTATTGCCCCCAAAATATGGCAGCGATCGGCAGTCGGGTTTGACGGCCGAAGTTGTCGGCGGTGAAAATAAGATCGACTTTACGCTCAAGTAACGCGACGATAAAACAGAAACGCAACTCACCCACTTCGAATCACACCTCCTTGTCGATCAAGATCCAACGGGTCTTGGTCGATCACTTCGTTTAAAGGCGAGCACGGAATGTCGGAAGCGACGATTGAGAAACAAAGCGGATTTTCATTTTTCCGGATCGTAAAAGCGATTGGACCGGCGATCATTGTCGCTTCGGTCGTATTGGGACCCGGCAGTATTTTGTCGAACTCGAAAGTCGGCTCGGCATACGGGTACGACATGATCTGGGTCTTGGGAATCGCATCGGTTTTTATGGCGCTGACCGTCTTTTTGGCGGCGGTCTTGGGGATCAGCTACCAGCACACGCCGTTTACCGAGATCGCCAATCGGTTAGGGCGACCTGTTTCGGTCGTGATCGGACTGGTCTTCTTTCTCATCACCAGTTGTTTTCAATTCACCAATAACCTGGCGATTATTGATGTGGTGAATATCGCTACGGGGTCGTTAAGCGCCGAGTCTGGAGGCCCCACTTTTTTGGCGCAGTTTGGTTCGCTCATCGCGATCGTGTTGGTCAACTTGGGGTTGATCTGGGCGTTGTACGGCAGCAGCACGCCGTATCGTTTTATTGAAAAGATGATGATGCTGATGGTCGGCATCATGCTGTTGGGGTTCGTGGTCAATTTGGTGGTCGTGCAACCGTCGATCACCGGCATCTTGGGCGGCATGGTTCCGAAGCTGCCGGCCGGGGGAACTTCGCCAGAGAACATCGTCATGCTGCTTGGAATGTTCGGCACCACCTTTTCGATTGCAGGCGCCTTCTATCAGATTTACGCGGTCCGCGAAAAGAATTGGAAACATGATGATCTGGCGAATGGAATCGTCGATTCGATCGCCGGTATCGCCGTGCTGGGAGGCATCAGCTTTATCATCATGGTCACTTCGGCGGCGGTCCTTCAAGGAGTTCAACTCAACAACATTACCGATGTAGCGAAGCAACTAGAGCCGTTGATCGGCCCGCAAGCGAAGGTGATGTTTTGCATTGGTCTGTCGGCCGGAGCATTCAGCTCGCTGTTGGTCAACGCATTGATCGGCGGAACGGCGCTGAGCGATAGTTTGGGAATGTCGGCCAGCGTCAAAGACGCGCCTGTCAAGGCGCTGACCGTCGCCGGACTGATGATCGGCATGCTAGTCGCGATTGCGATCAACTGGCTGGAAATGTCGAACGTACAGTTGATTGTCACCGCGCAAGCGTTGACGGTCATCGGCGTGCCGCTGTTGGCGTTCGCGATGCTCTTTTTGTCGATTCAACTAAAACCATCACGTCTGAAAGTGGCCGCCTGCTGCATCGCCACGGCGTCGCTGATCTTGGCGATTCTCTTGTCTGGCCGAATGTTGATGTCGCTGATTCAACGGATGATGGGGTAGGGCGGGATCTGTGCGTGTATCTTTCGTAGCCCGAAACGCGAGTTTTGAGGTTGAGTTATTTTGCAATTCAAGAAGAATAGAACACGGATACCACGGAAGGAGCACGGAAAAACACGGCCAGAATCAACCGAAAATCGTCACACTAGCCCGCAGCGCGAGCGAGGGAATAGGGTTGGCGATCCTAACACGGATTGAAGTGGCGAACCGTATTCCCTCGCTGGCGCTGGCGGGCTAGTGTTCGATGGATTCGAAATAGCGCAACTTCAAAGCTCGCGCTTCGGGCTACGAAGAGGGCCGACTTACGTTTTTGACGCTTCAAAGATTGATTGAATAGACGCACCCAGCGTCGCGTCAAACTCGGCGTCTGACTGCTGGGCCGATAGTCCTTCGAGCAACGCTCGCGAGAAACTGGCGATGACGCCGTGATTGCGCTGCAAGATAGCGTTAGCTTCCTCGCGTGCGTAGCCGCCAGAGAGCGCGACGACTTTGAGCACGCGCGGATGCTGGACGAAGTCGGCGTAAAAATCATCTTGGTTGGGGAGCGTCAGTTTTAACATCACATATTGCCCCTCTGGCAACTGATCGAGCTTGGCGGCGATACTCTTTTTGAGCAGCGCTTCGGCTGCGGCTTTGTCGGGGCAATGAATGTCGACTTCCGGCTCGACGATCGGGACGAGTCCGGCGTTGATAATCTGGCTGGCGATTTCAAATTGTTGATCGACGATCGCCTGGATACCGGCTTCGTCAGCGTGAGCGATAACCGATCGCATCTTGGTGCCAAAAATGTTTTTGGCGACGGCGCGTTGCAACAACGAATCAAGCTGGGGCATCGGCTTCATCATTCGGACGCCGGACTGCTCTTCGGCGAGCCCTTTGTCGACCTTCAAAAACGGAACGACGTTCTTCACGTTCCAGAGGTAGTCGGCGGTCGGCTGTCCGGCAATTTCTCGATCCATCGTGTTTTCAAACAGGATCGCGCCCAAGATCCGCTCGCCCGTAAAACTGGGACTGGTGATGACCCGCGATCGCATCTGGTGGACCAGGGCAAACATTTCCTCATCGCTTGACCATGCGTCCTTCTCTACTCCGTAGCCATGCAGTGCGGTGGGAGTACTGCCGCCGCTTTGATCCAACGCCGCGATAAAGCCTGGCTGCGTTTTGATTTTTTGGAACTGTTGCTCGTTGCCGACAAACGTGCTCATTGCGCCACCTTGAAAATTGGGACTCGGTAGGGATCATCCATGGACTAGCCTGATTCTATCGTAGTGGAGGCGTTCTTTGCGAATGAGAATGGCGAAGCAACACGAGCGATTTAGATCGCGTCCCATTTGCGATACGGCTGATAGCCGTAGTACTTCGGATGATCATCCAGTCGCACATGCAGCCAAGAGACGCCGGCGCCGGCGGTGCTGAGCCAGACAGGGCGATCTCCCAGACGTCGGGTCATCGCTTCGCCCACTTCTTGCCAGAGGGCCAACCGTTGTTGTTGCGGCGCTTGCCGAACGAAGGCGGCCAAGTGCCCGTACGCCGATTCGTCGGCCATCGGCGTAGGCGCGACCAACAGCGCATTTCGCCCTAGATTAGCGAATGTGGTGATTGGCTCATCCGACTTTTCAAAATGTTCTGCAAAGAGATGCGGCTCGGAAGGGCGCGCAAGATTGGGACTGTTGAGCAGGACGAATTCCCAAGGGCGATCGGTCGTCACATGATCGATCGGAGGAGTTTCCCAACGAAACGCCGAGAAGGGAGCTTCCGCAAGTTCGTCGCAGAGCCAGTCCGAAAACTCGGCATCGCTGCGCCATGCTTTGATCGCATCGGCGTAACTGAGCGGCTGCGAGTCGCGGTGAACGAAATATCGTCGACCACGAAGGCCCGGCAGGTCTTCCGTTTCGGCATTCCAACGCATGGGAAAGTTTCCTTCCGTCAAAGGAGAAACCGACTTCCTGCGGCGATCGAGGACGCTCCCTCATGATATCGATCGGCGGCGCGATTTCGCAGCAAGTTTCTCGAAAATTCCCAGAATCGGCGGACAAAACGCCGCGAACGCAAGAATGCGTTGGAGACCGATTATTTTCTGTTGTTAGAAGAGCAGCGGAGAAAAATCGAAATTTCACGACTGGATCGCGTCCCTATCTTTCACGAAGAATCGACGTACGTATTCGCCAGCGCGACCAATCGCTGTTGCATCTCGCGAGCAAAATACCAGCCGACGATCGGCGTCATAAACCAATGGAACCAGCGCGGGTTGGCCGTCAACGAGTAGATAAAGCGGATCCTCGTTTGCTCCGATTCCAACTCTTCAAAACGCCAGGAGCCTGCGAACTGACGAATGAACCAGGGGCCGCGCGTCATTTTCACCGCGCAAGTCCGGGGGCGCTGAAACGAAACATACTCGGTCTCCATTCCTATTCCATTGTGGGCGACGCACCATGCTCGCACGCCAACATCAGGGGAGGTCGTCCCATCCAGTAGTTCGGCCGATTTGAGAAACGGGTCCCAATCCAAGCGGCGATCGTAATCTTGCGTCCGATCAAACCAATCTGCCGGCGAGCCACGAACCAAAATGCTGCATTGAAAGTTCATCGGACTTTCCTGGTTATTCAAATGGCCGCATGGTTATTTCGTGCCGCACCCACGTGCCGCCGCTCCATCTTTGTGCGAAGCGAGCGTCTCGCCTTTGGATTTTCCTCAGATCTTGTAATGGGGCCGATCGGCGGAGAGGGTGCGCCTATTTTCCTGACATCAGGAGAGAAAAGAAACACAAGAAGAGCGAATTTTCTGGATGAAAGCGAGTCAGAGTCTCAAAACGAACGAATTCTGGCTACAAAGGCAGGATTCTCGCCCCAGCTTCCCGGGTTTTCTAGATCCAGACACGTGCAAGTTGCCCGCGAATTCGGTAAAACTTTTGAAATCGACTACGATAGATACCGTGACCGGATGGCCCCCAAGCTTGCTGCATTCAGGCGATCGCTTCCATCATCCGTCACTTCCCATCGTTTCACACCAAAGGAACCTCACTCCATGTCTAAATCCGGTCAAACATCACGCCGACAGTTTCTCGAAGGTATGGCCGCCGCTGGCGCCGCCGGCGTTTTGCTGTCGCCTAGCGCGCAAGTGTTCGGCGCCGATTCCCCGAACGAACGTCCAGTGTTTGCGACCATTGGTCTGCGCAATCAAGGGTGGGGAATCACCAGCAAGTCGTTAGGTCTGGCGGATTTTGTCGCGCTGGCCGACGTCGATTCCAACGTGCTTGGTACGAACGTCAATCGCGTGAAAGAGAGACAAGGGAAAGCGCCGGACGCTTACAAAGACTATCGCAAGATTCTCGATCGCGATGACATTGACGCGGTCATGATCGCAACCCCGGATCACTGGCACACGAAGATCGCGGTCGAAGCGATGCTCGCCGGCAAAGACGTCTATTGCGAAAAGCCGCTGACGTTGACCATCGACGAAGGAAAGCTGATCGAGAAGATGGTCAAAAAGACCGGTCGCGTCTTCCAGGTTGGCACGATGCAGCGCACCGAAAGCAATCAGAACTTCTTGAAGGCGATCGCGCTGATTCGCGCCGGTCGCATTGGGAAGGTCAAAAAGATCACGTGCGGCATCAACGGAACCTCTGGTTCTCCCGAGATTCCGGTCGCATCGGTTCCGGCCGAGTTGGATTGGGATTTCTGGCTGGGCCCGGCCCCCAAGGTCGATTATCGCGCCTTGCCCGAGATGCGCAAGGGTTACGGCGGCGGCGTGCCGTTGTATAGCAACTGCCATTATTCGTTCCGTGAATGGCACGAATATGCCGGCGGTAAATTGACCGACTGGGGCGCTCATCATGTCGACATCGCATGTTGGGCTTTGGGCGAAGAAAACAACGGACCGAGCAAAGTTTCGCCGGTTTCGTACAGCTTGCCGGTCGAGTACAAGGATGGCTATCCGCTGGTCCACGATCGCTACAATGTTGCGACGCAGTTCCGCATTCAGGTCGACATGCCGAACGACGTCGAGTTGTTCATCACCAGCGAAGGGGACAACGGAATTCTCTTCGAGGGGACTGACGGTCGCTTCTTCGTCAATCGCGGCAAAATTACTGGAGCGCCGGTCGAAGCGCTAAAGGAAAACCCATTGCCGGAAGACGCGATCGAAGAAGTGTACGGCGGTAAAGTGAGCTCGAACCACACCGCCAACTTGATCGAAGCGATGGAGTCGCGCAAGCAACCAATCTCCGACGTTTGGTCGCACAATCGCATGCTGGAGATCTGCCATCTCTCGAATATCTCCATGCGTCTGGGACGAGAACTGAACTGGGACCCGACCAAACGAGAAATCGTGGGCGACGACCAGGCCAACACGTTCCTCGCGCGAGAAAATCGCAAAGGATTTGAGATCAATATGTAGTCCGCACTTGCTCGGACAAATTGGTTCCATCAAGAAGCCGCTGGTGATTTCACCAGCGGCTTTTTTGATGGGCGAATGTTCGCTCGGTTCGAAAAATGTGCAATTTCAAAACGCATCAGCAAGAGAACGGCGGTAGGCTATTTCTGTAACCACGCGCCGAATTTTCGGCATAATCGGTGCAACCGAATTTCTTTTGCGTAGATCTTGCACAGCGACTGCTCGCTCCGTTGCGGTATCTCGCCGAAACGTCTCCTCTTCTCGCAGCATCTTGTTCGTGACCTAAGCTTTTGGGCAATTATTGTCGGTAGTCGTCTTCTCGCATTGGGTGACGATTGGTCAGCAGCGCGGCTTTGCCGCGCGTTCTCACTTAGCACGACGCAAAGGCGTCAGGTACAGGCAGAAATGAATACTTCCAGTAGTTCTATCACGCGCGTCGGTTTGGTTGCGGCGCTGTTGACGGCTCTGATCGCCCAGCCATCGCTGGCTTGCACCGGTTTGCGGCTTGTCTCGGCCGATGGGGGCGCTGTGGTCGGAAGAACGATGGAGTTTGGTTTCGATCTCCAATCCAAAGCGCTCGTCGTTCCGGCCGGTCACCGTTTGTCTAACACGCTCGTCGACCCGACGCAGGGTCTTTCGTACGATGCGAAATATGGCTTTGTCGGCGCCAACGTGCTAGGGATGGAAATGATTGTCGATGGTGTCAATGAGAAGGGGCTCTATGTCGGCTCGTTCTACTTTCCTGGCTACGCCGGTTACGCTCAGCCGGGCCCTGATAACCAAGATCGCGCTTTGGCGCCGGAAGATTACGGCATGTGGCTCTTGGCCAACTGTGCGTCGATCGCAGAAGTCAAGCAACGCTACAACCACGTCGTGCTTGTCCCACGGCCGATTGAACAACTGGGAGGAGACAGTTTCGCCGCCCATTTTGTGGTGCATGACAGCACCGGCGCTAGCGTCGTTATCGAGCCGGTCGACGGCGGGCTCCGCATCTATGACAACCCGCTGGGCGTGATCACCAACTCGCCCACCTTTGACTGGCACCTGACCAACCTGCGCAACTACATCAATTTAACCGTGTCAAATGTGCCGACGGTCAAGTTGGACGATATCGATCTCGCCGGCTTTGGACAAGGCTCCGGCATGCGAGGACTGCCCGGCGATTCGACTCCGCCATCGCGGTTCGTTCGCGCCGTCGCTTATTCGCAAGCGGCCAATCAGTTGAAGACCGCCGAGGAAACGGTCAAGCAGGTTTTTCACCTGATGAACGTGTTCGATATCCCGGTCGGTTCGGTCCGCGATCACGAAGAGAAAAAAGTGAGTGAAGACTATACGCTTTGGACGACGGTCTCTGACCTGAAAAACATCCGCTGGATGTTCCGCACGTACGATGACCAGTCGATTCGCAGCATCGATGTGCGTGCAGCGCTCGACGCCGCAAATGGGAAGTTGCAAGTCATCGAAATGAATGGCCCGCAGCCGATCACCGACGTCTCGACCGACTTCCACTAGAGACGAACGACACGTTGGAAAACTTACAGCAATTCAGGGGGCGACGGTTCTACCGTCCCCCCTCTATTTTTGAATGGAATTAGTGGAATGCTCTGCTTGCTTTGGCGCGGCGATTAAGTCGCTCTCTACGTTCCTACTCTTTGACCGGACGAGTCAGGACGGTAGTCTGGCAGTTGTCTGTTTGTCGGCGAAAATGCTCTTTTGGCGGCTGGACCGTTGGTTTCGGCTGTGATTGCTTACAAAGCGCATGTGCGGCGGTTTTCTACGGCTGCTGAACGTAGCAGTTCGGCGGAATCCAATCATCAGCTTCGGCTTCACTTTCAGGGAAACTTTGGATGCGTCATCAACCTATCGACTCGGGCCTGTTTGTAGAAAATCGAGCCAACCTGAAACAACTTCTACCTGGCAATTCGCTGGCGATCGTCCATGCGAACGACGTATTGCCGACGAACGCCGACGGATCGTTCAAGAATTTCCCCAATACCGATTTATTCTATCTGTCAGGCGTTGAGCAAGAAGAATCCATTCTGCTGCTGTTTCCCGATTCCCCAGAGCCAACCCAGCGTGAGATCTTGTTCGTCCGCGAGCCGATCGAAATCTTGGAAATCTGGGAAGGGCACAAACTGTCGAAGGAGGAAGCGACCCAGGCTTCCGGCGTCACGACCATCAAATGGCTGAGCGAGTTTCCCGGAATTTTGCGCAACTGCATGTTGAGCGCCGAGCAAGTCTTTCTCAATCAAAATGAACATCGCCGAGCCGCCGCCGTCGTCCAAACGCGCGACGATCGGTTTGTGGAAGATTGCCAGCGCCAATTTCCACTGCATACCTATCGCCGTTTGGCGCCGCTGTTGCATCAATTGCGAGCGGTGAAATCAGAGGCTGAGGTTGATTTGATTCGTCGTGCCTGCAGCATCACCAAAGGGGGCTTTGAACGGCTATTGAAGTTTGTGAAGCCCGGCGTTACCGAACACGAAGTGGAAGCGGAGCTTTGGCACGAGTTCATTCGCAATCGGGGAGCGTTCGCCTATTCGCCGATCATCGCCTCGGGCAAGAACGCCTGCGGCTTGCACTACATGCAAAACGATCAGGTCTGTAACGATGGGGATATGTTGCTGTTGGACGTAGCGTCCAACTACGCTAACTACAATTCGGATCTGACGCGCACGATACCGGTCAACGGTCGCTTTACGTCGCGTCAACGCGATGTCTACGACGCCGTATTGCGAATCATGCGGGCCTCGATCGAAGGCGCCGTCGTCGGCAAGATGCATCGCGACTGGCAACACGAGTCGCAGTTGATGATGAACGAAGAACTCGTCAAGCTCGGCCTGCTGACCAAAGAAGAGGTGGCCAAGCATACGCGAGAAGCGCCTGCCTGCAAAAAATACTTCATGCACGGCCTGGGGCATCCGATCGGGCTTGACGTGCATGATGTGGCGCCAGCCAACGTTCCGTTCGCCCCCGGTTGGGTGCTGACGGTCGAACCAGGGATCTACATCCCTGCAGAAGGGTTCGCCGTCCGGCTAGAAAACGATATTCTGATCACGGAATCTGGCCCAATCGATCTGATGGCGGATATCCCCGTCGAAGCAGAAGAGATCGAAACGCGGATGGCGGCGTCCGCGAAATAATTGCGGTATTACGTCAGTCCGACCCCGATAGCAAAGCTATCGGGGTCGATGAGAAGTTCTCCTTTCCCACTTATCGGCACGGGCCTATTCCGCCCGCTGTCTTGGTAGCGCTGACGAAGTTCTGTCGAAGTTGCTCTCTGGTGATCAAGCCGGCCGAAAGAGGCGACAAAACCTCCTTGTCAGAGTCGCCAGAGATCCCCAATAAGGCGGAGTCTTAACGCCTTTTAATGTAGACCAATATCGAGCGGATATAGGCTATTTCCTAGGGTTTCGCGGCTCAATGAAGGCGAACCGAAGGCTGATTCGCCCAGGCAAGTTGGTCAAGGTAGGGATTCTCTGGTCTGTGTCCAATCTTCTGCCGATAAGAATTTTGCCGGCTGTTTCTACGCCTCTACCTTTGCGGTCAATAGCAATTTGGCCGTTGGAGAGGGGGAAAATGAATTTTCCAGAAATTTCGCCGGGTTGAGGGGCACTATTCCTCTCCAGTTCCAGCGTGACGAACTCCAAGTTCTTCCTATTCAGCAGATTTGCGACAATGGCAGGGTGTTCCATGATGCGACAGAACAACTCCATGTGCTTTCTAGCGGCGATGCCCAGGCAGCACGTGATGACAAATTTAGTAGCTTTCATCACGCTGCTGATTTTGTCTGGTTGCTCCATCCCCTGTCTGCGCCGTGCTGATCAGGGTCCAATTTTGCCGCCAGACTTCAACGGGCGAACCGACGCCGAAAACTCCGCTCACATGGGCATCGTTGAGTTTTTTGATGATCCAACGCTGGCCGAACTGCTGACCGTGGGATTGGTCAACAACCAAGAGTTGAAGATCCGGAATCAAGAGATTCAGATCGCCAACAACGAGATCCTCGCTCGCCGCGGCGCCTATCTTCCGTTCATTACCGCCGGCCTGTCAGGCGGCATGGAAAGAACGAGTAAGTTCACTCCGCTGGGCGCGGCGGAAGAGCAACTCACCTATCCTGTTGGTGGGAAGTTTCCGGATCCTCTGACGAACACCAGAATCTCGGCCGACCTGTTTTGGGAACTCGATATTTGGCGAAAACTGCGGAATGCCCGGGATTCGGCGATGCAACGCTATATCGAAGCGATCGAGGCGCGAAATTACTTTGTCACGCAACTGGTCGCAGAGACCGCCAAGAGCTACTACGAGCTGGCGGCTCTCGACAAGCGACTTGTCTTCCTCAATCAAACCATCCAACTTCAACAGCAAAGTTTGGAAGTCGCCAAGGCGCAAAAAGATGCCGCCCGCGGCACCGAGTTGGGCGTCCAGCGTTTTCTGGCCGAAGTTCGCAAGAACGAAAGTCAGTTGTTGATCGTCAAGCAGGACATTATCGAGGTCGAGAACAAGATCAACTTTCTCGTCGGTCGTTATCCTCAGCCGGTCGACCGCCAGGCATGGGACTTTATCAGTCTCGACTCGAGCATGTTGCAAGTCGGCGTGCCGGCGCAACTGCTGCGAAATCGACGCGACATCATCGCCGCCGAACGCGAAGTGGCCGCTTCTGGACTCGATATTATGGTCGCTCGGGCGAACTTTTATCCGCGGGTCGCGATCACCGCCGGCGTTGGCTTCGAGGCCTTCAATCCAAGATATCTGTTTGATCCAGGCGCGTTCATCGCCAATGCCGCCGGCGATCTGGTCGCGCCGCTTATCAACAAGAAGGCGATTCAAGCCGACTACATGAACGCGAACGCTAGACAGTTGCAAGCAGTCTACAACTACCAACGTACGATCCTCAACGCGTTCACCCAGGTCGTGAACAGCATGACCAAAGTTGAGAACTATCGCGATAGCGTCGCGCTGAAGCAGCAACAAGTGAGAGCGCTCGAAGAATCGGTCAGCGTCGCGACGAACCTGTTCCAGGGAGCACGAGCCGAATACGTCGACGTGTTGTTCTCGCAGCGTGACCTGCTGGAAGCAAGAACCGATTTGATCGAAACCAAGCAGCAGCAACTTTCTGCGATCGTCAGCGCTTATCAGGCCCTCGGCGGCGGCTTTTTGGTGACGACTTCCGGCATGGAATTTACCGAACTCTTCTGTCTGCCGCCGCAGATTGATCTGGGCGAAGTGGTGACGCCGCCGGTTCCTGTAGACGCAATCGAGCCGCCGATGTCCAGCGACGAAAATCTGCCGGCGCCGCCGATCCCCCCGGCTCCGGTCGGCGGAGCGATGCTGACGCCAACTTCCTTGGATGCAATCGAGCAGCCTGGGCCGCACAACGTTCGTTTGCAGCAACCCGTGACGCAAACAGCCCTGACGCTTCCACTCGGAGAATCGGACCGGGGCACGCGGATTCCAGCAGCGATCGAGCCGATCGCGACGCCGTTTGAATTGGGAAACCCCTTAAGGCCCTGATGCGATCGGAACGTTCCTGGTATTCCCACAGCCGAGGGGGGATGTCGTATTCGGCGTCGCTTGGCGAACGCCTGGGCGATCGACATGCAGTCTGACGGACTCACCGTTTTCGGAAGACCAAAACGGCCGTAGGGGACCAACGAGGACCGTATTGATCGATCCGCTCAAAAAAATCAGAGAGAACCTTCCTGTCGCGTTAGCCCTCCTTGACCTATGTAAAGGTGATGCTTAGATTTAACCATCTTCTGGCGGCGTAGCTCAGTCGGTTAGAGCAGCGGAATCATAATCCGCGTGTCGGGGGTTCGAATCCCTCCGCCGCTACTTCTAAGCTGTTTCTCAGCTAGGACTTACATCAAACCGGGCGAATTGCATTTCGTCCGGTTTTTTTCGTGGTGTGAACCCAAAGTGTTCCTGGGGCCTCGCTCTCGATAATATCTCGCGATTTCCGCTAAGCGGATTTAATCCGCTTCGACCCAGCTCTTCGCTTTGTCAAGTTCCGTGTGATCGAAATATTGGACCTTGGCCATCGTAAACGGCTTACAGAAAATCGCCATTCCCTGCTCCCATTTCGATTCGCCGACGATCGCCAGGCGTTCGATATCTTTCCAATGCTTCATGTCAAACTTGATGTCATCCCACAGAGCGCCGGCGGTCCAGCCATGGAAGTCGTGCATTTCAAACAAGATCCGCAGCTTGCCATGTTCCTGGACGAGTTGATCGACCTTGGGAGTAAATACGACGTACGACTCTTTGGTCAACTTGCCGGTCACTTTGACGTGCAACAGCTTTCCGCTGGAAATCACTTCTAGGGAGTTGTTCATTCGACGGTCTCCTTGACTCTGAATGTTTCGCGAATGGAATCGACCGGGCCACTTGAGCAGCGACTTCCACCTTTTTAATCTTCCGATGCAGGTACGGGAAGCTTGCGTCGCCAGAAAGTGATCAAGATCGCGTCCTTCTGAATAAAGTCGATTTTAGATTCGCTTCACCGACGTTTTAGGGGGTAAGGTGACAATGCTGACATACGTTTTCGCTACGTTTTATCGGAGAAAACAATGGTCAGCTTTATTGCTCCTGTTCAGATAGCCGCCGTTATAACCGCCGCCGTCTTGGCTTCCCTCTGCATGGCTTTCGCCGCTCGAAGTGAGTAGGAAGGAAGGGGGATTTTAGTTCCGTATCCGCTCAACGGCGAACAGCAGCGCCATCGCTCCTCCTCGTTCGTCGCGGTCGAGTATCGCTGTCCGATCGAAGTAATCCTGCAGCGACTTCATTTTTCCGGTTCCGGTGCAAACGTCGAACAGCACGCCGTCCGTACTGCAGCGTTTTGATACGGCGGACCAGGCTTGATCGACGGCTGGTTGAAAACGTTCGGCGTCGAGCCAGCCGCGGTCAATCCCGCGCTGCAGCGTGAAGCCGATCATGCAGGTCGCGGTCATTTCGCGATAGGCGGAAGGCTCGTCGATCACTTGGCGCCACATCCCGGTTGGATCTTGATGAGGGAGGAGCGCTTCCGCATGGCGTCGCAAATTTCGGAGAAACTCTTGCTTGAGTTCTGTGGCGCGAGACCGGAGTGATTCTACGAGAGAATTGTCGTTCTCGATCGCTTCGAGATCGGTGATCGCGAGAGCTAGTCCGAGCATGGGAAACCCGTTGCCACGTCCCCAGGCAGCTTCGCACAGCGGCGAATGCCGATAGAGACCATCGCTGCGGAGACAATGTTTCTGCATGAACCGCAATTGCCGCTGCGCCATGTTGAGATATTTTTCTTCGCCGGTGAGACGACCGGCGGAGGTGAGAATTGGGCAAGCCATAAAGACGGCGTCACTCATCTCATTGTGAGCAGGCATCGCCGAAAGCGGTTGGCCTTGCGCGTCGAAAGCCTGATCGGCGATGCGGCGGACCAATTCGATCGCGCGAGGATCGCCGGTTTGCTCGGCCCACGCCGCGAAGACCAAGTGGCCAGCATTGACGCTGCCGTTGACCCCTTTCTGTTTCGAGGTCTTGGGAGCGGACGACTTTTTCAGCCAGGGCTCTAGGACTTTCTCGATCTCCGCTGTCGCGTTGGAGTCGTCCAACTGCGCCGCCAAGTCGAGACGGGCCATGATGGCCAGCGCCGGCTGATACATGACGCTCTTCAAATCATGACCGTAAACGACGCCCAGTTGTTCCGCACATTTCGCCGGCGTGCGCAGCAAGCGTTGTCGCAGTTCTGTCCGTAACGGAGAAAATTCTTGCTTGCCGAGAAGGGGAGTCTGTCCCCAAGTGAATGTAACCTTCTGCTGCGTCTGCTCTGCGGCGGGGCCCGTCGTTTCTGAAAGTCGGACCAGCGCGGATTCGACCGTTCCGATGCGCGCCACCGGCTGAACCGTGACCGCTTTCCAGAGCATCGAAGCGTCATTCTGATCGATATTCTCCGGCGTACATTCGATGACAAGATCGGGGCCCAACCAGCCGATCGCGCGCCAAATGGTCGCCGCCGTTCGTTGGTCAGGCGTGTTGTAAGCGGATCCTAATGGAGGATATTTCTGGCCTGGCTCGCAATAAATCATAGCGCAGCGCACGTCTGCTCCGTACTTCTGACGCAGCGTCTTGTGCATTTGCAGCGCATGCCGGCCATGGGGATCTTCGCTGGCAGGTTCGTCGAAAACGACGAAGACCAACGGGCCTGCGGCAAGCGGATCAAGCGTCTGGGCATCGGTCCAGGCGATCAGGCTCTTTCCGTCGTCGTCGCGTCCCAAGATCAACGGCGTCGCTCCGGGCCAAAACGCCTGTTCCGACTTGGACATGGTCGAAGGTTTCTCTTCCGCCTGCGTCGCTTGCAGGGCGAACGCTAGAAAACATCCCATCCAGAGAATTGCGAAGCGAGCTATCAATTTCCGACCTCTGTACGAAATGATCTGTGAGCCGATATCAACCGATTATAGCAAAGGCGTTACGTGACGCTGATCGGGTGGCCCGCCCAGTCTGTCCAAGACTGGTTGGGTTGCTTTAGCAACAAGATGACTCACCATCCGGTCGCGAAGTATCGGAATCGCTTTCCAGCCCGATCAAGAGTTTTCGTTTTTTGGGCAAAATCTGGAGCGGATGGCGCAGCATCTTGTTGCTGTAGCAACCTAACCAGTTCTGAGCGAACTGGTTGGGCCACCTTTTTTCATGAGGGCCGAGTGCATCAGTTGACAGGAATGCAAGGAAACTCTGCGAATCACGAGGATCTGCGCCAAAGTGGCGCTCTCCAGTTAGGCGGTCTACTGATGTTTCTCTCAGCAAAGGAAACGTCGTGAGAGAGGCGAGGCTCCCAATGCTTGGCGTGTGTAGCTCATTTTCGGGGTGACTCTTGCAACGCTCGGCACTATACTGAGGGTCTCGCCACCATTCCTCCCGATTTTCTGTTTGCACCTTCCCCTAATATCCCGCCCGGGTAAACGCAGGTGACTATGATGTCTCGTGGAATCGCCACGGCGTTGCTGTTTGTTCTTTGCGGAACCTGCTCGGCCCAGGCCGAGCTTCATTTCGAATCGGATGTCCGCGGGATCTTCAAGAAGCATTGCTTTCATTGTCACGGCGAAGAAGAGCATGCCGAAGGTGGTCTCGACTTGCGGCTGGTTCGCTGGATGCTTGAAGGAGGCGACTCTGGCGCTGCGATTGTCGCTGGCCAGCCAGCAGAAAGTTTGCTCTACCAGCGGCTCGAGTCTCACGAGATGCCGCCCGACGAAAGCAAACAGCTTTCGCAAGAAGAGTTGACTGTTGTGAAGCAGTGGATTTCGGCCGGCGCCAAAACCGCGCGACCAGAGCCAATGACGCTCGGCGACGAATACCTGATCACCGCCGAGGAGCGAGCTCACTGGTCTTTTCAGCCCATTCAACGGCCGACGGTTCCTGCGGTACAACATGCCGAGGATGCGGCCAATCCGATCGATGCATTTTTGCTGGCCAAGTTGGAGCGGCATGGCCATCGCTTCAGCCCACGAGCGACGCCTGAAAAGCTGGTCCGACGACTGACATTGGATCTGCATGGGCTTTCTCCAGAAGCAGAGTTGGTCGCCGAGTTTTCAGCAAACAGCGGCGAAGCGGATTGGAGTAAGTTGGTCGACAAACTGCTCGCGTCACCGCATTACGGAGAGCGATGGGGACGGCATTGGTTGGATGTCGCAGGCTACGCCGATAGCGAAGGGTATAGCGATATCGACGCCGAACGCCCGCATGCGTGGCGCTATCGCGACTATGTGATTCGTGCGTTTAACGACAACAAGCCGTTTGATCGATTCATTGCAGAACAATTGGCCGGCGACGAATTGATCACCACTCCGCTCAACGATCTTTCTCCCGACGATGTCGAGCTGCTGTCGGCGACCGGCTTCTTGCGGATGGCGCCTGACGGAACCGGCGGCGCCGTCGACGACGTTAATCTGGCGAGAAACGACACGATCGCAGATACGGTGCACATCGTCTCTTCCTCGTTAATGGCGATGACGCTGTCTTGCGCTCAGTGCCATGACCATCGGTACGATCCCATTTCGCATGCTGACTATTTTCGCTTTCGCGCGATCTTTGAGCCGGCGCTCGACTGGCAAAAATGGAAGCGCCCCAACCAGCGTCTTGTTTCTCTGAATACGGAAGCAGATCGCAAAGCGGCCGCCGAGATCGAGTCGGAGGCCAAGTTGATTGACGCCGCTGTCGCCGAAAAGCGAGCCGAGTTCATTCAAGCGACATTCGACGAACAGTTAGAGAAAGTCCCTGTCGAATCGCACGAACTTGCCAGAGCAGCGCATGCGACCGCAGCCGCCAAGCGGACGGCGGAACAAAAGGGGATCTTTCAAAAGTATCCCCATCTCAACGTCACTGCAGGCTCCCTTTATCTCTACAACAAAAAAGCGGCCGACGAGCTGAAAAAAATGGGGGAAGAAGCGGCCAAGATCCGCGCCGCCAAACCAAAGCAGCAGTTCGTTCGCGCACTGACCGAAGTGCCTGGCCAAGTGCCGACGACGCGTCTCTTTTATCGTGGCGACTACGCCCAACCGAAGCAAGAGCTGCAGCCTGCCGGTTTAACGGTCGTCCGCGAAGCAGCCGGTTTAGCGGAGATTCCGGTTCGTTCTTCCAGTTTACCGACGACCGGCAGACGATTGGCCCTGGCCGAATATCTGACCGATCCCAAGCACCCGCTGACGGCTCGCGCGATTGTGAATCGAGTTTGGATGCATCACTTTGGGGTCGGGCTTGTGACCACGCCCAACGATTTTGGCGTCTTGGGAGAACTGCCGACGCACCCCAAACTGCTCGATTGGCTGGCTGCTGAGTTTATCGAGAGCGACTGGGATATGAAACATTTGCATCGACTCATTCTCTCATCGAACGCCTGGCGACAACAGGTTCGCAACAACCCCGCGTTGCAAGAGCTTGACCCCGATAATCATTGGTACGGCGGAGCTCGTTTGCGACGCTTAGAGGCCGAGGTGATTCGCGATAGTCTGTTAAGGATTTCGGGAGAGTTGAATCCCAAGCAGTTTGGGCCGCCGATTCCGGTCATGCCAGACAAGGTGGGGCGGATCGTCGTAGGCAAGGAAAATCTGAACGCTGGGCGCCCTGGAAAAGTCATTGACATGCAGGGAGAGGATCTCCGCCGCAGCATCTATGTGCAAGTTCGCCGCAGCCGTCCCCTCAGCTTGATGGAGACCTTCGACCAACCGGCGATGAGCCCTAATTGCGATCAACGTCGTCCTTCGACCAACGCAACCCAATCGTTGCTGATGTTGAACAGCGAACAACTGATCCACCGTTCTCGTCAAACGGCGGCTCGACTGATTCAAGAGCGGTCCGACGAGCAACAGCAGCAGCTTGAACTCGCGTGGCGGCTGATCTATTGTCGTCCGCTGGAAGCGGCGGAGCTCGCCGGCGCCCAGTCGTTTGTCAACCAACTGACCGAGAGTCTAGCGTCGCAACCCGCCTATCAAACGAAGGGTGACAAGCCGCCGGCAAAATCGGCGGAAGAGGAAGCGTTGGCGGTTTTATGTCAGGTGCTGCTTAGCTCCAACGAATTTCTGTATGTGCAGTAGGAAGCAGGAATAGCATGAATTCTCCACTCGACCACGCAGTTGGAAGTCGTCGGCACTTTCTCGCGACCAGCGCGATGAGCGTCAGTTCGCTGGCCTTCGCCTGGTTTCAGCAGCAAGAAGCGTTGGCGGCCGAACAGTCGAAACCGGCGACAGAGCCGCAGGTATTTGACACCACGCCGAAGGTTCCACCCGCGCCTCCTCAAGCCAAAGCGATGATTTCGTTATGGATGCAGGGAGGGCCAAGCCATCACGACCTGTTCGATCCGAAGCCCGAAATGGCGAAGTACGATGGTCAGGCGTTCCCCGGCGAACTCAAACAAGACAACGCCGCCCAAGCAAGCTCGAAGGTCTTTGCTTCCCCCTGGAAGTTTACACCCAGCGGTCAGTGCGGTATGGAGCTTTCCGAACTGCTGCCGCACACGCAAAAGGTGGCCGACGACATCTGTCTCATTCGCTCGATGAAGACCGGCGTCAACAATCACGGCCAGTCGATCCGCGCCCTGCAAAGCGGCCGAATCTCCGCCGGCCGACCGACGCTCGGCAGTTGGTTGACCTACGCGTTGGGGAGCGCGGCTGACAATCTGCCGGCGTTTGTCGCGTTGATTGATCCCGGTCAATTGCCGGTCTTGGGGGTCGAAAATTGGTCGAACGGTTGGTTGCCGTCGATCTATCAAGGAACGGTCGTTCGTCCGACCGAGCCGCGGATTCTCGACCTGACGCCGCCGACGCATCTGAAGGGAAAAACGCAGACGCAAGCGATCGAATTTTTGCAGAAATTGAATGCGAAGCATCTGGAGCAGTTCTCCGACGTTTCCGATCTCCAGGCGCGGATGGCTAGTTACGAACTTGCCGCCAAAATGCAAATGGCCGCTACCGACGCTCTAGATCTCTCTCAGGAAACCGAGGCGACCAAGAAGATGTACGGCATCGATCAAAAGGAGACCGCCGAGTATGGGAGTCGTTGTTTGATTGCGCGCCGGCTGGTCGAACGCGGCGTCCGCTTCGTGCAGGTCTATACCGCCAATCAACTTTGGGATAGTCACGGCAGCATCATCTCGCGTCTTCCGGCGGCGTGTCAGAAGGTCGATAAACCTTCGGCGGCGCTGGTCGCCGATCTGAGGCAGCGGGGGCTGCTCGATTCGACGGTCGTTCACTGGGGAGGCGAAATGGGACGTCTGCCGGTGGTGCAAAACGACGCCGGCCGCGCGAAGGCGGGCCGTGATCACAACACGCATGGATTCAGCATGTGGGTCGCCGGCGGCGGCTTTCGTTCAGGTTACGTTCACGGCAAGACCGACGAGTGGGGGCACAAAGCGGTCGAGGGCGTGGTCAATCATTTCGACTACCACGCGACGCTCCTCCATCTGCTCGGGCTCGATCATCAGACGATGAGCTTCCGCCGCGGTGAGCGCGAGCAAACGTTGACCGACGGTCAGCCGGCTCAAATCATTCGGGAACTACTCGCGTAAACGCCCCAACTCAAACTATTCCTGGTCCGGCAGCTGGGCGTTGTGATAGACGTTTTGGACGTCCTCGCAGTCGTGCAGCAGATCCATGAACTTGTCGAACATTTTGACGTCGTCGCCGCTCAATTCGGTGCGCGCTTGGGGGACGAAGGCGATTTCTTGGATATCGAAATCGACATCCGGCAACGTTTCTTGCAACGCTTGCTTGGTTTTGAAATAGTCGCTGGCGGCGGCGAATACGGTCAGCTGACCGTTCTCCTCTTCGACGTCCTCGACGTTGACGTCCGCTTCGAGCATCGCTTCCAAAATCTGATCCTGCCCCTCGCCTTTGAAGGAGAAGATCGCCAGGTGATCAAATAAATGCCCGACCGAACCGGCGGTTCCCAGCTTCGACCCGGTCTTGGTAAAGCAGTTTCGTACGTCGGTGATGGTGCGGTTGGGATTGTCGGTCAGACAGTCGACAATCACCGAACATCCGCCGGGCCCATAACCTTCGTACCGCGATTCCGAATAATCCTCGCCGCCGGCGCCTTTGGCTTTTTCGATCGCTTTCTCGATCACGTGGGCCGGGACCTGCTCGCGTTTGGCCTTTTCCATCATGTTCTTCAGCGACCCGTTCAACTCTGGGTCGGGAACGCCGGTTTTAGCGGCGACATAGATCATTTTCCCATACTTGGAATAGAGCTTGGTCTTCTGAGCCGCCGTCTTGGCGATAGAGTGCTTCCGATTCTCGAAACTTCGTCCCATGAGCGTGATCTACGGATTCTTTGCGGGGATTGTGGATGGAAAAGCCAAACTAGCAGGATAAACAAGTTCACCGCTGTGAGCAATTACGACCCCGCCCCAGAAGGTAGGTCAGGCCCTAGGCCTGACGAAGCCCCCAAGACAAGGTGGGACAGGACTGGATCGGTGGGACAGGACTGGATCGGTGGGACAGGACTGGATCGGTGGGACAGGACTGGATCGGTGGGACAGGACTGGATCGGTGGGACAGGACTGGATCGGTGGGACAGGACTGGATCGGTGGGACAGGACTGGATCGGTGGGACAGGACTGGATCGGTGGGACAGGACTGGATCGGTGGGACAGGACTGGATCGGTGGGACAGGACTGGATCGGTGGGACAGGACTGGATCGGTGGGACAGGACTGGATCGGTGGGACAGGACCGGATCGGTGGGACAGGACCGGATCGGTGGGACAGGACTGGATCGATGGGACCGGACTGGATCGATGGGACCGGACTGGATCGATGGGACCGGACTGGATCGATGGGACCGGACTGGATCGGTGGGACAGGACTGGATCGATCGTTTTTTGAGCATGGTGAACAGGTCATTCGACATTCAGATTTCGACATTTGTCCCACAGGGGCGCTTTGCATCCAATTTCCCAATCTGCCGGAGGGTTGATTGGGGGGCTTCGCGCTGCGGCAGACACGGCCTGGTCTACGGTTTTGCCAGTTGGACCGGACCGCTGTTCTTTTATTGAGGTTCCCTTGGGGCCAGCTTGCCGCCGCGCCATCTCGCGCAGCAACGAAACGGTCCGCTTTGGTAGGAAGGGGCGTATTGAGTGACTGTTTGTGCGTATATGCTGACAAAATGCTAAGACTTTTGCAAGGCATAAAGTCGCAGACGCAGGCCTGCAGGTTTACTCTACTTTCGCGTTTGTCAGCCGCCGCCTACCGGTGTTGGTAAAAATGCAGTAGCGAAACGGGATTTGAGTTTCAATCGGATTGTCCCCCAACATTTCGACCATCCCTGTCTTTGCATTGATGCGAAAATCTGCATGAAAGAGGGCGTGTTCATACTGAACGTTGGTGCTTACTTGCCATGACTCGGCGGATTCGGTGTCGGCGTCGCCAGCGGCTCGCTCGGCAATCGTGGGCCGGCACTTCGGCCAAAGATCGATCGTCAGGTGACCATACTCCGACGGCAGCAATCGCTCGAGGTCCTCACTCGTTTCAATCACATGAAAAGGGCCCTCTTGGCCGTGGACCGCTCCGCAGAAGAATCGCAAATAATCGAGTACCTGAGGAACGCTGTCCAACTGAAGCTTCGCTTCGCTGGTTGCATTCAAATGGTGAATGCAGGGGGACTTTCCTTTTAGGTCAATCGCGCCGGTTTCGGAGAATAGGAATAGGCGTGAGAAGGGAGATTGGTTCTCGGCGCCCGATTTTGCATTACAAAGGAACTCGACGATCGTGACGTTTTCGTAGCAGGAAAGCGTCGCTGTCCGTGCGGCCTGGATGCCGGTGTTCAACAAGTCTTCGAAGATCGGAGCGCCTTGAAAGGCGGATGCGGTCCGCAAAATCGCGTCGACGGCGTGGTCAATATTTAAAGATTGCCACTGAGTTTGATAGAGCGGTTCCAGGTTCCAGGCGGTATGTTCGTTGAATGTCTCCTCCTGAATCGCCAGATAGGAATCTCGTGAATGATTCGATTGGAACTGATACGGTTTCAATTCTGGGCTGTCCCAAGTAGCGGCCTTCGCTCCCAAAGAAGAAATGTACGCTGCAAAGGGATCTCCTTGATGCAATTCCGATTTCTTGATGGAGGAGAAAACGCGTTGTGAAACTTCCAAGTTGGGCGACCTGGCGGCCAGGCAGAGCATGTGCGTAAACTCCGCCCTGGCGAAATCCATGTTGTTCGCCTTCAAGTGTTCAAGGCATCTCTGATTGAGAGCCTGAAGGTAGTCCGCATCAAATTGTTCAAAAGAGTCAGCCATTTTTTTCACATTAGAAGCAGGCAAGTCGCAGTCGTCGGACGATGATCCGCTGTTAATCGGTCGCGGTGGGTCAAATTCGATGTCGGGGTTAGCAAGGAACGCAGCTATTGCACGGGATCGCCCCTTGGCGTTCTCAGCGCTTTCCCAAATCTGTTCACTGTCCGCAACAATTTGCTTCATCGTTTCGATCAAACTGGAAGTTAACAGGCGGACAGGTCGCAAGGCCAGGATGGAGATCATCAAATAGGAGGCCATTCGACGAACCGAGCCAGTCCTCGTTTTTTCCGGCGACCAGAGTTGTTGCAGAAACCGTTCGCACGCGTCAAACTTGCCCAGCATGGCGAACTGAATTCCCAGCCTGGCGATTGTTTCCGATTTTTTCCATAAAGCGCGCGTATCAATTTCGGACGTTGCGTGCTGAATCGATTGAATAAGTAGGTTTGTCGCAGCTATCGCACCGGACGCACCAACCAACTGGCTTGTGCTTAGGGGCAGCCAAGCAGAAATGCAATACTCAAGTTTTTCTGCAGCACATTGTTCTTTTTCTAACTCGGGCCAGACGAGGTGGAGAGCGTGTTGCACTACTTCCGCTACTTTGTCAGAATCCGCAAATTCTTCGCTGATCGCCAGGCCCAGCAAAGGAGAATAGTTATAGCTCTTTTGTTCGTGTTTCGGACGAAGTTGATTTCCATGCCAAGCTCTTAAACGGTCCCATGCTTCATCTGCTTTATCTGGGGTGTGTCGACGAGCCGCAAGACAAATGTAGATGCTAAGATCCGCTCTTGAAAACAACGGTATTGAGTCCCTTGCTCCCAGGGTTTCAAGAGCGCCTTCACATTGACAGAGCGCATTCTCGAATGTCTTCTCGAATCCATCGCAAGAAGACACGCTCGCATTGTAAAACGCGTAAAAGACACTTGCCCAGGCGCCGTAAATCGAAGCAGAAGTCAGATAGGAAAATCGTTTGTAATCAAAACCGTGTTGGCATAAGAGCTCAGGTAAATTAGAGGTTGTTTTTAATGTCTTTCGTGTTGAATGATACTCGATCTCATAGTACGAGATGGAGTGAAGTGTGCGAAAAAAACCATTAGCGCCCCAGTCGCTAATCCCCTGCCGAAGATTCTCTTTAATGACCGCATTCACGATCTCTAGATAGTGTGGCTCCCATTCGCAAGTGGCTTCGCGATATCCCGATATTGCAACGACAGAGAATTGAGCGAGCGCCAGCGCCTTCGTGTTAGGATCAAGCGTCGGATCTTTAAGTATGGTGAAGGTCGAGCTGCGTATCTCATTAATTGCAGCAAGGATCGCATGTTCCAGGATGGCTTCTTGAGACGCTCCTATTCTTGCTCGTTCTGCATAAGTTTTCTTGGTGTTTTTAGGGTTAAGATCGAGAGCCGTTAGAAATTGTTTGACATAAACATTTGTACTGTAGTAGTTGTGTTTGGCGGCCTCATCTTCATTCGAGCAGGGCATGCCCGACACTGCGATGCATTGGGCGTATAGGTGTGGCAAAAGTTTAATCGCACGTATGGCCGCATTCGTTCGTCCCCGATCATCCCGTACGGATGCGCCGTTGCTGGCTCCATGATTAGACACGGAGGGCTTGCGTTCTAAATCACCGTTCGCTTTCGAAAAGTCTCCACCGCCAGCTCGATTGTAAGTGGAGCTGATCTTTTTTACTTTTCCATCTGGACCAACGTTTTTCTCCGGTAGGCTTGGATCGAGGACTCTGGCGGCGATTTGCAGCATCTGGTGAATGGCCGCTCCTAAATGTTGCACGGATTCGCGACCTTTGACGGCGGTGTTCTCGTCGGCGTTGGTCGCTTCGTCCCAAACGCGGCCCAGCAATTTGGCGTCGATCAGCGCCGCAATCTTGGCGACCATTTCTAATTCGGTCTCTGGGGCCGGTTTGTCTTGGCAGAGATAGCCGATGTCGCTGGCCAAATTGCGAATCAGGCGGGCAAGTACGTCCGAGGGGACCGACTCGATCGGAGGCAGCAAGAGTCCCGCTCCGAGCGTCTGCAGCGGGTAGTCTTGAAAGCACTTGTAGACCACCGCGGCGGCCTGGTTGGGGGCGATTTTCCAGGCAGTTTTTCGGAGCCATTTTCCGAAAGCGATGCTTGTTGGATCAGGGCTGCGCGGATTGGCCGCATCCAGGAGAAAGCGTTCGGCCAGCAAATCGGGTTGCAAGGGAAAGTATTGCTGGTCCGCCTCGCTGACGATCTCTTCGTCTTCATGCCCTGAGATGTATCGCGCGATTCCAAAATCGCGCTCGTCATATTCTCCTAGGTAACGAGCGGCGCTACGGTCTTCCTCGCATAGGGTATCCAGCGTTTCGTACGGCAAGCCTTGGACAAATGTGGCCAACGCGGATAAGCAAGTGTGACGGTAGGCCGTTCGCTTTTCACCATTGCATCGTTTCAGCCAGCGCTTTTTCTCATCTTCAATCAGTTCGCCATACAATTGAAAACGGGCATGCGACGTGTCGTGCGTCAACGTACCTTTGGTCAGGATCCCTTGGCCAATCAGATCGCCGACAATCGCGGCGCCGAGTGGAGTTGGGTGGTCTTCATAGACCTTCAGAGCACGCCCAAGCTCGTCATCATCCCAATTCTTGCCTGCATCCGCCGCTCGTCCCCGAATAATATGGACCAGGTTTATCTCCGCGAGCGGCGGCAATTCGATCGGCTCCTTGGATGTTTGGGTGGCGTCCAGCACCTCCGACCGCAGATCGTTAAATACCGGGTCATTCTTGCGACGTTCCAGCAGCAAGACTCGGACCGGATGGGAGAGACGCTCGCTGGCGACGTTGGTTGTCCCTTTCGCGGCGAGCGTTTGCAAGAATTCTCGGACCCCTTGGTGGTCGCCGGCGTAGTCGATTACAACGACTGTGGGGGTCTGGATGTGTCGGATCAGTTCGAGTGCGCCGGTTTGATTGATGGAGCTTTGGTAAGCGAAGCCGGCCGTCCGCCAGACTTCATCGGCTGCGGCGGAAATGAGAAACTCGCGCGCGAAGCGGCTTTTGCCCGATCCGGCCGGAGCACAAAGCGCACACCACGCGAACGGCTGAAGTTCGTTTGACTGGGGAGCCTGTTTTTCTAAAAGTTGTTTTCGCAACTGCCGGATCAATAACTTGCGGCCGCGAAAGTTGTCATAGCCGAACTTGAAACCAAAGCGCCCAATCGTTTCCGGCGTGTAACTCTTGTCAAGGTACGGCAAGTCAAGCAAGAAGTCGGCACGGTCCAGCCGACTATGTAGCTGGTTAATGGAATTCGTTAATTGGTTGACCGTTTCTTGGACCGACTTAACCGACCAATGGATATCATCTAAACGGTCTTGGAAACCTGCCATGCAGACGTCCAGCTTGGCAAATTGCTCTAGCAGTTGGGTTGTCTGGTCGTCAAGCTCCGCGCAGAACTCGGTTTTGACGCCGTCCACCATTTTGCTGCAACCGTCGCTCAGCTCTTGGCGAACGCCTAGGCAAAGCGAAGCGTATTGCTCTTGCAAAATGGGTTGATCCGCTTCCCTGGGAGTGGCCTGATTGCGGAGTACTCGCTTGACGAGTTGCTTGATCTCGTTGCGATCGGCCAGTTCCTGGGCGGTCCGGATCTCGAAGTTGCTGGCGTTCTTGAGAATGTCGGCATAGGCGGCGAGCACCAGTTCGCCAAAGCTGCGGTTTTGATCCGAGATGGGTGAGTTTAAGCGAGCTGCGTCAAAAAACGCCTGGGGGATTTTGGACTGTTCCCAACCGGTCAGTTCCGAGATGACGACCGGAAACTGCTCGTTGATCGCGGTGATGACGGTCTGATGGTTGATTTCCGCGTCTGGCTTATTGGGGGCTGAGTAGACGCCTACGCCGTCAATTACGAGCTTGGCGCGCTGAATGACCGCCGAGTCGATGACGTTTTCCTGATAAGAATGAGCGTTTCGGAGCAGGCCGTCCAGTTGCTTCGACAGCAGTGAAGCAAAGGCGTCAAAATAGGGATTCGGCTCTCCCTCTTTTGCGTTTGATTTTGCCTGGTCAAGAACCTCTTGCGTCGCGACGCACCAAGCCCAGACCACGCCGCGGCTGAGATGATGATTGTGGCTGATGTTTCGGAGAATGCTGTGATTAAAGATGCTCGCTCGGTTCTTGCGCCAGAACTCGGTTTGCAATAATTGCGGCGCCATGCTGCCGACGACGCCGGTTGTCGCCGTCCAGCTACCCTCCTGGATCAGCTGTGAGGCGCCGTCCAGCAAGTACATAAGAATTGAAAAGTCTGCCATGTGGTCGGATAATTTAGCCAGCCTGCTTCATCATCTCGTAGCTGAACGCACGCGGGCGAGCGGGGCAAATGCAACTGCAATGGAAGACTCTGGTCTTGCCATCTTACGAACGTCTTCTATCGACTCTACACCAAGTTGTGGGGAGGTCAGATCAAAGCTAATGGATTTGAAACGTGTCGTCTAGAAATTTCTGGAATAAAACGCGAGCCATCCGTGAATTTTAATTTATCCGCCTTCGCGTGTGAGCGATAAATTGCGACGTCAAAAATTGACGCGTCACTGGATCTTCCTTGCCAACCCCAAAAAAAGCCGCCAGTCTGCGATTGCAAACCAGCGGCTTAGGAATTGGCGCTCTAAATTGTCAACAAGCTTCCTGCTATTTCGTGGTGCTCATCTGCTGCAGCGCCGCCGATATCCGGGTTTGGATCGCTTCGTCTGGCTCCGACAGCAGCGGGATGATCGGGCCCGTGTTGGCGATGCCCGCTAGTTCGGTCGCGCGGTGCAGGATGCTGATGGGGCCGAGCGAATCTCGTAGGCGTTCTAGCGGTAGGAATTGTTCGCGGATGGATTCGGCTTCGTTCCAATTTTTGGCCTGAATCGCTTTCAGGAGCGCGACCGACAGTTGGGGGAAGATGCAGCCGCAGCCGGTGGTGAAGCCGCCGAGGCCGAAGTCTTGCATGTGGACGATCGCCGGCTGATCGCCGAGGCCGCTGAGGATCAGGCTGGTGTCGACTTTCTCAGTGAGCCCGCGCAGGTAGTCGTCTTGCGTGTAGTCTTCGCGGACGACGGCGTATTTGATGGCCGAGATGACTCCGTCGCTGACCAGCGCGGCGGCGTCATCGACGCTTACCGTGCGGTCATATTTCAGATAGAGCACGATCGGCTTGCCGAGTCGTTCGGAGATTTTCCGCACGGCCGTCGCGATGCCGGCCGAGGTGACCACATCCCGCTGCGGCAAAAGCATGGCCGTCGGAAAGTCGAAGTCTTTCAGAATCTCGACTTGATCGAGCATCGTTCCATACGCGGGTCCGATTGCAGGGATGACCAGCGTCTCGTCCGCGGCGCTTTCGCGGATCAGTTCCAAGGCCGTGCGATATTCGGCGAGCGTCAGATGGTAGAAAATCGCATTGCCGCCGTACAACAGCGTCGAGATTCCGCCTTGCTCGATGTGGCGGATGATTTTCGTGTTTTCCTCTCGATCGAGGGCGCCAGCGGCGGTTCGCGCCATTGAGGGCACAGCCCACACGGAACGGGAAATGGTTGCAGCGGTTATGGGTTGGGTATCCATGGCCAATCGAGGTCCTTGATGGTAGCTGTCTCAGAAAATATCGGGATCCGGCGTGTCAGCGCCGTGATGGAGAAAATCAAAATCGCAGCCGGCGTCGGCTTGGGTGACGTGCTTGAGGAACATCGCGCCGTATCCCCGCTTGTAGCGAGCCGCAGGAGGAGTCCACGCTTTGCGGCGCTCGGCCAATACGTCTTCGTCGACCAGCAGATTCAGACTGCGCTGCTCGACATTCAGCTGGATCAGGTCGCCGTTTTGAACCAGGCTTAGCGGTCCGCCGACGGCCGCTTCGGGAGCGACATGCAACACGCAGGTTCCGTAGCTGGTTCCGCTCATCCGCGCGTCGGAGATGCGGACCAGATCGCGAACGCCCTGTTTGAGCAGGTGGTCTGGAATCGGCAGCATTCCCCATTCAGGAAAACCGGGGCCTCCCTGGGGGCCGGCATTTCGTAAGATCAACACCGAATCGGCCGTGATGCCGGATGCTGGATCGTTGAGCTGCGACTTGAGTTGAGCGTAGTCGTCAAACACCACCGCGGGGCCGGTGTGATCCAGCAATCGCGGAGATGCCGCCGTCGGCTTGATAACGCAGCCTGACGGGGCCAGGTTGCCGCGCAGGACGAACGTGCCGCCGGTTGCGGAGATTGGATTGTCCAGCGAACGAATAATGTCGGCGTCAATGACTTCGGCGGCGGCGACGTTTTCGGCGAGGGTAAAGCCGTTGACCGTCTGGCAACTGCCGTCGATGTGCGAACCCAATTCTTGGAGCAACGCCGGCAGACCGCCGCTGTCAAAGAAGTCTTCCATCAGAAATTTACCGGCAGGGCGAATATTGGCCAAGACCGGCGTGGTGCGCGAGAGTTCGTCAAAACGCTCCAGCGTCAATTCGATTCCGGCGCGTCGCGCCATCGCGATGATATGCACGATCGCGTTGGTCGAGCCGCCGATCGCCATGCTGGTGACGATCGAGTTGTCAAAGGAGGCCGGCGTCAAGAAGGAGGAAGGGAGCAGTTTCTGCAAGGCCATTTCGACGGCGCGCCGGCCTGTAGCGACGGCCAGACGTGAGTGTTCGGCGATCACCGCCGGAACCGACGATGCGCCCGGCAGCGTAAAGCCGAGCGATTCGGCGATCGCCGACATGGTCGAAGCGGTTCCCATGGTCATGCAGGTGCCTGCCGACCGCGCGATGCAGTTCTCGATTTGTCCCCATGATTCATCACACAGGTTGCCGGCGCGGCGCTCATCCCAATATTTCCAAGCATCGCTGCCGCTGCCGAGCGTCTGGTCTTTCCAGCGCGCTTTTAACATGGGGCCGGCCGGCAGAAAAATCGCCGGGCGATCGGCGGAGATGGCGCCCATGATCATCGCCGGAACCGTCTTGTCGCAGCCGCCCATCAATACCGCCGCGTCGATCGGGTGACAACGGAGGACTTCTTCGGTCTCCATCGCCAGCAGATTGCGATAGAGCATCGTCGTCGGCTTCATCATCATTTCGCCGAGCGACATCACCGGTATTTCGACCGGAAAGCCCCCCATCTGCCAGATCCCGCGTTTGACTTCTTTTACGCGCTCGGGGAAATGCGAATGGCAAGTGTTGAGATCGCTCCACGTATTGAGAATCGCGACGACCGGCTTGCCGCGAAAGTCTTCGTCGTCGTAGCCCATCCCTTTCAGACGTGATCGATGCCCAAAGCCGCGCAGGCTGTCAGGTGCAAACCAGCGACTGCTATTCAACTCAGGATTTTCAGACGGTTCTGCAGGCATCGTGGAAACAATTCAACTTCGAGAGTGGAAACAAATCGTGGAGAGAAACGGTTTCGGATGAATGTTTATCTTAGTCTTAAGAGGGCGTCTGGAAACAGATGTGGAAGTTGCTTGGCAACTCGTCTACGCAGGTATTGAAGTTGCGCTTTTTCGAACCAAGCGAACACTAGCCAGAGGCGCAAGCCGATGGAGTGCGGCTGACTACTTCGATCTGAGTTAGGATCGCTGACCGGATTCCATCGGCTCGCGCCTCTGGCTAGTGTTCTGTCAAATCGCTATTTTCGGCTTTCACGAAATCAGCCGCACGGCGTTAGCCGCGGTTTTTGTTACCAATTTTCCGTCGACAAAGAGTTCCTGTCAGAAACCGCGGCTAACGCCGTGCGGCTGATTTTGGGGGAAAAGCTAGACGATAGGGGACTCTTTGTTCAGCTTGCTGAAAAGCGCTCTAGTGAGGTTGTTTGGGGTTTTTCCTGCGGTGGCTTTGCCGCGTTCTCTTCTCGAAATTCGCATGTTAGACAAAAGGAAAACAGATCGCACAAACGAGCGTCGCCAGGAACGAGACGACGCCCATGATGGTTAGCAGCACCGAGAAGGTTTTTAGCGTTTCCTTTTCGGTGAAACCGCTCATGCGGCTGATGACCCAAAAACCGCTGTCATTCATCCAGGGGAGCGGTTTGGATCCGCAGCCGATCGCCAGCGCCAAGTAGACGGGGTGAAAGGGAAGGCCGATCTGCGTCGCGACCGGGACGACAATTCCGATCGCGGCGATCATGGCTACCGTCGCCGATCCTTGAATCACGCGAATGATTACGGTGACGAGAAACGCCGTGACGAGCAGGCCGGTTCCGCCCACCGATTCGGGCAGCGACTGGGCGATGGTGGCGCCGACGTTGGTCTGGCGAATCATCTCGCCAAACGCGCCGCCTGCACAAGTGATTAAAACGACGACCCCACCTTCGCTGAGCGCCTTTTGCACCGATTTTCCTAAGCCGGCCCAAGTCATTTGGGGCTTGCCCAGCAATGTCAATAATGCGAGCACGGCGCCCAGGGAAAGAGCGATATTCTTGTCGCCGAAAAACGAGATCGTCGAATTCCAGAACGGCATCCAAGGACCGTCGAAATCGGACAGCCACGTTTGACTGACTGTCTTCATCCCCAGCAGAAAGATAGGGACGACCACCGGCAGAATCGAAAGGCCGAAACTGGGAAGTTGCGGTTCACGCGGTTGGTCCAGATCCGTCGATTCGTGGGGCGGGGTTTCCGGCGCATCCAGACGCAAGGGGATCTGCCAGCGACGATTGGCCCACAGCATGTAAAAGTAGCCGGCGATCACGCCCCAGATTCCGACGCCGATTCCGCCGATCGCCATCGCGCCGATGCTGACGTTCAATTCGGTCGCCACAAACAACGGCCCCGGGGTCGGCGGCACCAGCGAATGAGCCAAAGATCCGCCCACGATGATTGACATGACATACTTTAAGTAGTCGCGACCGGTTTTTCGCGCCATCGCTTGCGCGAGCGGCAGCATGAGAAAAAAGACGGTGTCGAAGAAGACCGGGATCGCTAACACGAAGCTGCTGACGACGAACGCCAGCGCGGTCCACTTCTCCCCCATCGCCTGGCGAATAGTTTGGACAATCCGCTCCGCCGCGCCGCTGGCCAACAGGCACTGACCGATGATCGACGCCATCGCGATCAGCAGGCCGATTTTGCCGAACGTATCTCCCAACGCGTTGGCTACGCGATTGATCGGGCTCGTCTTGGCTAGCTGAACGGCATGCTGGTACTTGTCGTGGGGAACGAGTCGGGCGCCGACTGCAACCACGTTTTCAGGAAGTTCCTCGCCCAGGAAGGCGGTGGCCGAATCGTCCGCAACTTCAAATCGCTCGATCCAAACCAAAGGAGAAGTGGACTTCGTGATCGCTTCGACGTTGCTGACTAGATAATACGCGCCCGGCTTGGCGGCCAGGTCTTTGCCGACTTCTGACAGATCAAGCTGCTTGCCAGAAATCGCGTCCACCTGCGCCGTGCAATGCAGCAACACGCTTTCAGAGACGCTGTGGGTAGCGGTCGCTGCGGCGACGACTAAAGTGGCGAAAAAGAGGGCTAGAAATGCATGCAGCCGCAAGAACAGCACGCCGAAAACGACGATTAGCATTCCCAAGACGATCGCAAACATTTCTAGGAATGCCCAGTCATTTTGAAACTAGCGGGGACGAGCGAATCAAGGGAGGGAGTTGCGGCAGGCGATCTGCATGGGGCGCAACGAAGGCGCTTCACTTGTCCGGAGTCGTTTTTTTGACAAATAGCCGTTTTTTATGGCTTCCGAAAAGTAAACAGAGCGTAGCAGAAGAAACGAGAGCAGGCAAACCGGGATCGATCGGTTGGCAACGGCAGCGTAGGGCGCGGACGGCGCTACGCTGCTGCGTTTGACGTGGCGCCTCTCTTATTTCGCATCGGACTGGATATCGAAATCGAAGCGATTCGGGCCGTCAGGGGTGACGATCGCCGTTAGTTCCGATTTTTCAAAGTCTCGATATTTGGCGGGGGTCAGCGGGACCTTTTCGAGAGGACGTCGATAGGTTCCGCCATCTACGGCCTCTCCCGTTTCTGGTCCGACCTCGATCCAGTCGTTTTTTTCGATGCTGATTAGAAATTCACCTGCGGTGACGCCGTCAAAATCTTCAAAAGTCGTCAGCTGATACTTACCGGAATCGTCGGTGACCGCGGTGCCGGAATGATTTCCGGTGCTGCTTTCGAAGACAACAGTCGCGCCGGGTAAGGGTTGTCCATCCATGCGGATAACGCCTTGGGTTTTAAAGACCTGAGGACGCATCGCGGTCCATTTGTCTTCGTGTTTGGTGCAGCCAGCCGCGGCGACCAACCACGTAATACAGAGAATGAAGCCGATGGTTCGATGAAACATGAGAGTATCCTCATGGGGAATTTCTGTTCGATCGAAAATTTGAATCGATGAGACGTGAGAGAGTTGAAGGGGTTAAAATTCCCCAACCACTTCGCCTTGGTCGCGCGTACCCAATGCTCCCCAGGCGCCAAATTTACTGGGGCCGTTGCGACTAGAGGCAACGACGTTTCCGGCGTCGATGTTTTCGCTGATGAATCGAACTGAAGCGTCCCCCAAGAGCAGCGTCACTCCGCCAGGATGCATCGACTTGGGAGGCAAGACGCCTTGCTTGCCAGCGGCGTCTGCGCAAACGGCGGAGTTCGGGCCGAGGATGGTATTGAAGCTGATGACTCCTGCTATTCCATCGCTCCAACGTCCGCCGGGGGCTCGGTCTCGATCCGCAGCGGTCGTCGCGGAATAGTCGGTGAATTGGTTGTTAATCCACTTCGCCTTACAGGCTACGGGGTTCTGCGTATCGGTTCGCGAGACAGCGCCAAAACCATTCGCGGTTCTGCCGTTACCGTCATCTTCCCAGGGCAGGGCTTCGGACATCATCGCCGTGTTAGACAATCCGTCGAGGACGTCGCGAAAGGCAAAAATAAAGGGACCGCCAAATAATCCTCGTACACTTCCCTCTTCATGAATGTTCCACGCAACGTCTCCGACGTTCAAAACATAATTCGTGTAAGGGAGGTTGTTCTTATTAGGGACGAGGGGAGCCGTAGGGCATTTCAGCAGCGAAATTTCAACTCCATTGCCGCCGCCTGCACCCCAAGGAGCTTGAGGATTCGCGGCAATAACATCGTAAGCGGCCGATTGTTCGAAGAAAGGCAGCAAGCGGACGAATGCGCTGTAGCGGTTGCTCGCTTCGTCTGGTCCCATCGCGGCTGGCGGCAGCACGCCGTAGGTGTCGTGATAGTTGTGGACCGCTAAGCCCAACTGTTTCATATGGTTCTTGCATTGCAAGCGGCGAGCCGATTCGCGAGCCTGCTGCACCGCAGGCAACAGCAGTGCGATCAAAACGCCGATGATCGCGATGACAACAAGTAGTTCTACAAGCGTAAAACCGAATCGTGGATTTGCATGACGAATGTTCATTTGTGGAAGCTCTCACCGTTCATACGGCGTTACTGTTGTTGTATAGATAGCCCATTTGATGGCTTCTGGAAAATAGAATTAGAGCGCAGCAGAAGAGGCTCGGCGAATCGAAATCCCGCAGCCATCGCAGCGTAGGCGCAGATGGCTCAACGCTGTTTCTGGTGACGATCGGCGTTACTTACTTTGCATCGGATTGGATGTCGAAGTCAAAAGTATTGGGGCCCTCGGGGGTAACGGTCGCCGTCAGTTCCGATTTTTCAAAGTCTCGATATTTTGCCGGAGTCAACGGAACCTTTTTAATGGGACGTCGATAAGCTCCGCCCGTTGAGTCAGTTCCTTTTTCCGGCCCGTACTCAACCCAGTCGTTTTTTTCGACGCTGACCTGAAATTCACCAGCAATGACGCCGTCATAGTCTTCGAAGGTCGTCAGCTGATATTTGCCGGAATCGTCGGTGACTGCGGTGCCGGAATAATTTCCTTCGATGCTGCTAAAAGCAACAATCGCGCCTGGTAAGGGCTGTCCATCCATGCGGACAACGCCCTGGGTCTTAAAGACCTGGGGACGCATTTTTTCCCATTTGTCTTGGCCGCTGGAGCATCCCGCTGCGGCGACCAGCCACGTTATACAGAGAACAAAGCCGATGGTTCGATGGAACATGAGAAGTGTCCAAATTGGGGGTTTTCGTTCGATCACGATAATTGGATTAGGCGAATGATTTTCCGGTGATTAGAACTCGGCGACCACTTCACCTTGGGCACGCGTGCCCAACGCTCCCCAGGCGCCAAACTTACTGGGACCAGTGCGACTAGAGCCAACGACGTTGCCGGCGTCGATGTTCTCGCTGATGAATCGAACCGAAGCGTCCCCTAAGAGCAGCGTCACTCCACCGGGATGCATCGACTTGGGAGGCAAGACCCCTTGCTTGCCGGCAAAGTCCGCGCAGACGGCGGAATTCGGACCGAGGATCGTGTTGAAGCTAATGATGGCCGCGATTCCATCGCTCCAACGTCCGCCTGGGGCTCGGTCACGGTTTGTCGCAGTGGTGTCCGAGTAGTCGGTAAACTGGTTGTTGATCCACTTCGCTTTGCAATTCGTCGGGTTTTGCGTATCGGTTCGCGAGACGGCGCCAAAACCATTCGCGGTTCTGCCGTTACCGTCATCTTGCCAGGGCAGGGCCTCCGACATCATCGCCGTGTTGGTTAATCCGTCAATAACATCGCGAAATGCAAAAACCGAGGAACCGCCGAACAAACCTCGGACACTAGCTTCTTCATGAATATTCCACGAAACGTCGCCGATGTTTAAAACGTAATTCGTATAAGGGAGGCCATTGATCGGATAGTCGATAAGAGGCGCCGTAGGACAAAACAAAACCGAAACGTAAGCTCCATTGCCGCCAGACGAAGTCCAGGGAGATTTAGGATTTGCGGCAATCGTATCGTAAGCCGCCGATTGTTCTAAGAAGGGAAGTAAGCGCACGAATGCGCTGTAGCGGTTGCTCGCTTCGTCTGGTCCCATCGCGGCTGGCGGCAGCACGCCGTAGGTGTCGTGATAGTTGTGGACCGCGAGTCCTAATTGCTTCAAATGGTTCTTGCATTGCAAGCGGCGAGCCGATTCGCGAGCCTGCTGCACCGCAGGCAACAGTAGTGCGATCAAAACGCCGATGATCGCGATGACAACAAGTAGTTCTACAAGCGTAAAACCGAATCGTGGATTTGCATGACGAATGTTCATTGATCGAAACTCTCAATAAATAGATCGAATGAAAAGTGGTAGCGACTGCTCTATTGGAAATTCAAGCGGTCGAGTGGGATCTTGATGAGAAAAAAGGAGGATCGCTTTCCTTTCTCATGAAAGCACAAAATCTGGGAATGAGTCAAAAATAGGAACGCAAATAAGATGGAATGAGGATGGGATGAATCATCCCTGTAGTTCTGGAATAACTCCGGTGCTGTCGCCGTGATGCTCGGCAGGAACGCCAATTCCTTGCAACATCGTCAGCCAGGCGTTGCACAGCGGGGTATCTTTGGCGACCACAATGTTCTCACCGAGTTTGACGCCGGCGCCGCCCCCGGTGATGATGGTCGGGCAGTTAGTCAGATCGTGTCCGGTGCGGATATTGCTGCCGTAAGCGAGTGCAATGTGATCAAACAGGCTGCTGCCGTCTGTTTCTTGGGTCGCCTTCAGTTGATCGATCAGCCCGGCCAGCAAAGCGCTTTGCGTTTGATCGCGGAGTTGCGAACAAACGAGCTTTTCACCCCGCGTCGAGTGGTAATGGCTCATGTCGTGCGGCGCCGTGCTATTGCCGAGGCTTTTCAGCAACGTCGCAACAGGCTGGCGATAGGTAATCACACGCGTGCTGTCGGTTTGAAATGCGGCGACGATCAGGTCGTACATGACCTTGATTTCGTCGCGTCCCGACAACGTCGAGTTGGGTTCGCCTAGCGGCGCATCAGGTCGCGGCCGATCGAGCCATTTCTCGTCTTTGCTTAATCGAGTCTCGATGTTGCGGATGCTGTCGAAGTATTCCTCCAGCTTTTCGTTGTCGTTTTGCCCGAGGCCGCGCTTCAGGCTGCGCGCATTTTCGAGAACCGTATCCAGCACGCTGCGCTTTTGGGCGATCAATTGTTGACGCTGTTCGAGCGGGACCGAATCTTTCGAGAACATTCGGTGATACGCGGCCAGCGGACCGTTCTCTCCCCCCACCGGTTTGCCGCTCGCATCCCAGGCCAACGAGAGACCTGGTCCGTGCCCCGATCGATCGCCTGTCTCGCTATGGTTGAATTGCAGCGACGCGAATCGCGTATAGCGGCCAAACTCTTCGGCGGCGACTTGATCCGCGGAGATCGTGTTGCAATAGCTTTGTCCCGCTTGGGCGTAAGGATTGGCTCCGGTCAGCCACCAAGTGCTGCCGGCGTGACCCTCGACCGAAAACTTGTTGCGCAGTCCCTGCACGATCGAGAAGTCGGCCTTATGTCGCTCCAACGGACGCAAGCCGGCGGGCAACACGAAATCGGCGCCAGGCGTGGACTTGTCGGGATACCACGACTCTTCCGTCACGCCCCAGCCAAAGCCCAGAAAGACCAGACGCTTGGGAGGCGCAGCCGGCGCGGCGGCTCTCGCAAAGCGGCGAAAGCCGAACGACTCTAATAGCGGCAGCGCGATCACGGCGGTAGCGGAACGCAGGACTTGGCGACGATTGAGGTTATTGGCTGGAAACATGTTTCCCTCTCTTATTTCGTATGGAATTCGGTGCTGTGAACCACGGCGTGCACGAAGCTACGGATCGCGTAATTTTTTTGCTTGCCTTGCTTCATCACATCATCGATGAGTTGCTCGTCCGTAAAGCCAATCGGTCTGCCCAACGCGTATTGGATCAACGCTTCCGTGAACCCGCGAGCGAACGCCTCGTTTTGGGCGGCGATCACGCTGCGCAGCTGGAGGTAGTTCTCGAACATGGGACCTTTGTGTAACTTGCCTGCAGGATCGATTTTCCAGGTCACTTTTCCGTCGGCGACCGGCTTGCCGTTGTCGTCGAGCGCCTGGTAGCTGTCCTCGGTTCGCCAGATGCCGACGGCGTCGAAGTTTTCGAGGCCAAAGCCAATCGGATCGATCTTGCGATGGCAGCTGGCGCACTGGGGTTCTTCCTGATGCGCCGTCAAACGTTGTTCCGTCGTCAGCGGTTTCCCTGACAATCGCGCCAATTGCGGAACATTGGCTGGCGCCGGCGGAGGAGGATCGTGCAGCAACTTGCGCAGCACCCAGACTCCTCGTTCCACGGGATTCGAGGTATCGCCGTTGCTGCCCATCAAGTGAACGGCCGCCATGCCGAGCAAGCCGCCGCGCGGCGAATCGTCGGGCAGCGTGACCGGGCGATAGAAATCGCCATGGACTCCGTCGATCCCGTAGTAGTTGGCGAGCACCCCGTTGATGACGATTTGATCGCTTTCGAGCAACTCGTTTAACGAACCGTCTTTCTTAAGCAGGTGACCGACCGTTTCATGGATCTCACGGCACGCATCCATGCGGGTGCTGTTATCAAACCGGGGATGATGTTTCAGGTTGACTTGAAAGAAGTCCAGGCGTTCTAGCCCGAGCCATTGATAGGTGAACGCATCGACAAAATCGTCGGCTCGCGGGTCGTTAAGTAACCGGGTCACCTGTTGATCCAAAACCTGGCGGTCTTGCAGCTTGCCGCTGTCGGCCAGGTCTTGCAACGGACGATCCGGAGGCGATCCCCACAGGAAATAGGAGAGTCGATTGGCCAGTTCGCGATCGGTCAGTTGTCGCGGCTGGTTCGGATCGCTCGGTTCCGAGTGATAAAGAAACATGGGAGACGCCAGGACGATCGCCAACGTGTCTTTGAGCGAGTCGCTCGGCTTCTGGCCAAGCTTTCGGTACGAATGGTAGATTTGGACGAGTTGGTCGAGATACTCGGGCGTGGGGTCATTCCCCCGAAAGGCCTCGACGGCGAACTGTTGAAAAGCGGCACGGAGATCGGCGTCTTGCGGCTCCGGCGACTTGTCATCCAGCGGAAGTTGGCCAAGCGCGGCGACGCCGGGCGGTTGCTCGACGTTGGGGACGCGCTCGATTTCCATCCAGTCGATCCACAAGGCGAACTTTCGTCCGATGCCGTTATTCTCATCGCGTCCCTCTCTGGCGACGCGGGTCGCCTGTTCCCAGTCGTCTCGCGTCCCTTTTTCACGCAGGTAGAGCGAGCGATTGGCGCGTTCCGCATTGCCGCGCGTGAACTTCAGCGGGATCTCGATCACCTGGGGCTCGTCCATCGTGCCGGTGACTTCATGCACGCTGATCGCCTGTTGCAGGCGCGGGTTGATCCCAAACTCAATAAACCGACGATCCGGCGTCGCGTGTTCTGTCGCTGCGATGCGGAAACGAACGACATAGTCGCCGACGGGCCAGCCCCAGGGAACCAGCATATTGATCGTGGCGTTATCGAGCACCGAGGGATGCTCACTGGAAGCGGCCAAATAGGCGCCGGTCGCGATCGCCGGTTGCTCCATATAGTAGCGGTGGTAAGGAAGATGGAAGGGACGCGACGCCGCTAAGGCTTTGTCGGCGTTGTCTTCTTCCGTTTGGAATCCGAACGTTTCCGGAGCAGGAGCGCCTTTGAGCTTCTTCCAGTTTCGATAGAGGATGTCTCGGTGTTTGCCGAGCGGTCCGGCGCGGATTTCTTCGATAGCCGCGGCGTTTGCCGGATCGGCAACGGCTTTGTCCACCTCTTTGATCCAGTTCTCGGCGCGGGCTTTGGCGTCAACTTGGTACTCAATAAATTTGGCGACCTTGGGGGTGATCTCCTCGGTCTCAAAACGCGTCTTCTTTTCGACGCCGGCGGCCGCTTGCCGATCGAACGCTTCGTTGAGCGCCTCACGTCCTAAGGCGATATATTGCTCGAACTGAGTGCTCGACATGTACAAGTTGGAACCGACCGTATCGAACGCTCCCGTTCCCGTGTCGCCTGGCAGTTCGCTGACGTTGGCTTGCACGCCGAGCAGCTCTCGCAGCGTGTTGCGATATTCGCGGCGATTCAGACGCCGCATGGTGATCTCTCCCTTCTGATCGGCCAGCAGACGGCGCGCATCGACCATCTTGTTGGCCAAGTGCTCCAGAAAGTTCGCCTTTTCCGCTTTGTCGATCGCAGGCTCTTCTTCGGGAGGCATTTCTCCCGAGTTCAATGCGTTGAGCACCTTCTGCCAGCGTGCCGCCGATAATTTGTCGTTGATCGTCAACGACAAATTATCGATCCGGAATCCCGCTTCGGCGTCTGCCCCGGCGTGGCAGTCGGCGCAATGTTTTTCGAGGATCGCGAACTGATTCTGCGCGACGGCGACGACGGGGATTTCGGCTGCGGATGCCGATCCAAACAAGAGAAAGATCGCGGCGAATAGGAATGTTGCAAGAAGCGGTTTCATCATAGTTATCTTGGAATCAAGTCAGGGCAGGAGGGATCGCAGCAGGAACTAGTGGGCGAAATTCGAAAGCGAAACTTGGATGTCATCTACAAAGTGACCAGGGAACGTATTGCGACGGATGTCTTCGTCGTTGTGCCCATAGGTAATGCCGATGTGAATCAAAACGAAATCGGTTTTGGCCGGTAGCCGTAATTCGCACTGCGCCAGCTCCCATGTTTGTGGATCGTTGTCGAGCCGAACGTTCTGTCGGGCCGTCGCTAACGCATATTCGTCGATCATGAGGGGATCAAATTGCTGTGGGTTAGAAATCAGTTCCGTTGTCAGGGCCAGAATTCGGACGGAATAGCGGTATTTCTCGCCTTCGGGCTGCGTCGACATATCGAACAACGCCGAGGTATGCGCGATCGTTCCTTGCTTTTCGAGTTGCTCTCGTAACGAGCGGACATCGATCAAGCGGTAAAGGTCGCCGCAATAGCTTCCTTCGGGCGTCGGCTTACCGTCGTAATCCGCACGCAGGATTTGCAGCATCTTCTCGCCATCGGCGGGGACGACGCCTTGTTGCGCCCCAACCACTTTGCTGAAATCTCCGCTCCAGAGATCGGTGATCGGGGGCATTCCTGATACCGCAGGCGACAAACCGGATTCGAAGCTCTCTGCAGTTAAGCTGATGGGGGGCGACATTTGAGGCATGCCGCGAACCGGCCAGGCAAAAGCTGAGATCAGTGCACCCAGTAAAACGCCGCCAGCGAGGGTCAGCCCCGATTGTCGCTGACGTGTGAACGAAAACGCTCGACTCCACCAATGGGCGTCGGTTCGCGGCGTTGAGGTATTACGAACTGGCGTCACGGGATCGTGCTCAAGTTCCTGTCTGAGCGACGCAACGGCCTGAGGAGCTAGCCCATGAATCTCGGCGAGTTCCCAAAATCGCATCCGCGCCGATTCGGATTGCAGCATGAGCGATTCAAACTCGACCAACTCTTGTTTGGTGAGCAAATCATCCAAATGGGACTGGATCAGCCGATCCACGTAGGGGTCATTCATTGTGAACTCCCAGTCTGAAGTTGTCGGTCCATGCAATCACGCAAGGCAAGCCGCGCCTTGGAGAGAGCAACGTTGATGGAGTTCACCGTGCGGGACAGCATCTCCGCAATTTGCGAAGGAGAATGCTCTCGTTGGTAGCGAAGCAAAATGATTTCACGCGCTTTGGGGGCAAGATTTTGGATGCATTCGGTCAACTTGTGCAGACGTTCCTCGCTGGCCCATTGATCGGGACAAGTAGCGACCAACGAGTCGAGATAGTCGACTGTTTTGACGCCTGCGGCTCGTCGAGCTTCCAGCACTTTGAAGCGAAGGATGGACCGGCTCCACGCCAGAAAATTGCTCTCCAGATCAAACTCATGCGCCTTGGCGGTAATCGTCAGGAATGTTTCCTGCATAAGGTCGTCTGCCTGGACGAAGTTGGGACTCAAAACGAGCGCAAACGCTTTCAACTGCGATTGGTACTGCACAAACAATTGCTGTACCCGCAGCGTGTGATTGGTTAATTCGTTCATGGGTTACTTCTCTATGACGCAGGCAACTGCAGACTTACCAAAGTTTATTTTTATTCTGGCAAAAAATGTCTAAATTGAGGCAGTGGTCCGAATGTTTCCCTTGTGGGACGTTGCGGTGATGAAGATAGGCGACGGCAGATTGGAGCGGATTATGAACGTCGATGGTCATCAGTGTACACCGCGCCATTTCGACGTCTGGCGAACGGCTCTCAAGATCAGTGACGATAGCGCAGTATCTGGTCCCCCTGGCAGATCGATCTGCAGGGGTTCGCCTCAGCGAGGGGCGGCGTACCGCCGGTTATTTTGTTCCGACAAGAACGCCGCAGTGCACGAGCGTGGGGATGATCGGCTCAGGTTTCAAACCGGCGGATGCTAGCATGCTGCGATATTCGGCGCCGCTGTAAGCTCGACCTTCGGTGAAGGAGAAGAGCGAAGCCGAATAGAGCGCGATCGGCAGCGGCCCATCCAACGCGTCGTTGAGAAAGACGTCATGAATCAGCAGGCGGCCGCCAGGGGGAAGAATCTGGGCGCAACGGTCAACCAACTGTTGGCATTCGGGCAGGTCCCAGTCGTGCAGGATGTTGGAGAGCAAAATCGTGTCGGCGCCGGTCGGCAGCTTGTCTGCGAACATATCTCCGCTGACAAACTCGCAACGATCACTTACGCCGTACTCTTCGCCCATTTGCGCCGCGATCTTCAAAACTTGAGGACGATCAAAAACGATGGCCCGCAGGTGAGGATTCTTTTGCAAGAGGGCGTGCGAATAGATGCCGGTCCCGCCGCCGACGTCCAGCAGCAGTTGCGCATCGCTCAGCGAAATCACATCGGCCAGGGCCGGAGCGACATTCTTGGCGCGACCTGCCAGCGCCAGCGTAAAGTGGCGCGCCGAGTCTTCGCTTTCCATCGCCGACTTCATGCCGTCGCGGTAGATAAACGCGGCGCCGCCGGCGTCATCGTCGTCGCTTCCCAGCGGGCGATTGGTCTTTAACAGATGAACCATCGAAAGGACGCCGGGGCTCTGCGCAGCCAGCCCGACGTAGTCTCCACAGTCGAATGCGCCGCCAGGGACTAGATGTTCGGCGGCCAACTCGGTCAAGCTGAACTGACCAGCCGTTTCTTTCAACAGTCCCATCGCTTTTAACGCCGTCAGCAGCACGATCGCGGGGCGCAGTTCTAACTGCAACTCTTTGCGCAGCGTCTCGATGTCGGTTGGCGCTTGATTCAACCGGCCAAACAGATTGAAGTGCGCGACCGCAGCGGTCAGCAATTCGGAGCCGTGCATCCCGCGAAAGTGTTCGAAAAGGGGAGTCGGGTCGGTCGAGGGGCGATCGGTCAGCGAACGGTTGGTTGACTTGTTCGGCATTCGTGGGAGCCTCTGGGAGCGAAGAAAGTCTGGGATCCGCCTTATTATTCCATGACCGCGTCCGCTGTCGATGGCGCAGCAGTCTTACGAGGGCGACGAAACTGCCAGATTGCTGCGACGACGAAATCCGCGAATGCCGAGATAACACAATGCGCATTGGCCGGCCGCCATCCAAGCAAAGATGGCCGTGGCCCCGATCGCCGCCAGATTCACCCAGCGGATCAGCTTTTGTTGGGCGTCTTTCAGCGCAGACTCAAAATTTGCTAAGTGATTCTCGATTGCTTGGATTCGAGCATCGACGATACCTAGCGTCGCCACAACGCGCACCACCAATTGGGCGATCTGATCGGATCGGTCCGCCGTCAGTTTCCCTTCACCTGCCTCCGCGGCGCGATGGGTGATGTTTTTCGCGGTCTCGATCCCTTGGCGCAGTTGCTCTTGAATCGCTTCGATTTCTTGGATGAGATTTTGCACGGAATCGGTCTTTGCGGAGACGCCCAGTGACTGACTCGCTTCAACCGCTTGTTGCAGTAGTTGCACTGATGATTCGGTGAGTGCGATCCATTGTTTGGCATGGTCAAGCTCGGTCAGAAGTAACTCCGCTTTTTTCTTCACGCCCAACCGCGAGCCAGCGAGTTCCGCCGCTTCCGCCTTGGCCCAGGTTTGGGCGTTAGCTTGGATTTCGTGGGAAGTGATCTTGAGAGCTTGAACGCGATCTTCCGTTTTTGCGACTCGCTCACGGACGTCGGCGAGTATGCCATCGGCTGCGTTAAAGACTTTGTCGGTCGCGCGCGTCACGCGCATGCTGACGGTCCAAACCGCGATCAATATCAGGACGCAGCCAATGGTTCCAAGTGCGCCTGCCAAGAGAAAAAGAGTGGAAAGGATGCGTTGGAACATGGTCTGCTAGTCGTCCAAGTTGCAGAATGTCTGAGAATCGAGCGGCGGCGCCTCAGGCCGTGTTGGACAAAGATTGTACCTCAGAATGGAAAAAGATCGTTTGCATTGTTCGACCGAGTCACGCTGGCTTGAACCAAACAGCATCCTCTCAGCGATTGCCGAGATGGAGGATTGCGCGAGCCAAATTCGGTCATCTGGAATGCCGGCAATAAAGATAGCTGTTCACTTCTATCGTCGCTATTGCGAAGAGGGTGATTGCCGCAGTTAGAAACGCAATCTCACGGAACTAGGCGGCGTGGAGGTTCACCAAACAAACTGTGCCTCTCGGTCTTAAGTGTTTTTCACAAAGGCATTTAGAGAAATCCTTTCGGTCGGAGACATTGGTAAGATCAAACGAGCGCAGTAAAAAAGTTTGACGAGATTTTCGAGATTTCTGTCACAGTCCGCCCAGGTTGAGGAGAATCACTTATCGAGGTGGCTTCTAATCTCGCTAATTAGTGACAAGACGTACTCATACATCGATAATGCTGCGACCCCAACGGAATGTTTTTTCATGAATCGACGAAATGCCTTTACGCTTGTTGAGCTGCTGGTCGTGATCGCCATCATCGGCGTCCTCATCAGTTTGTTGTTGCCCGCTGTTCAAACAGCTCGCGAAGCCGCTCGTCGCTCCTCCTGCACCAACAATCTAAGGCAGATGGGGCTGGCGCTGCATATGTTCCACGATACCTATCAACGTCTGCCTCCCGGTTCGTCCAATAATCTACCGCCATTTGGTACGGCCCCCGGAGCAAGATATGGTACGTCCTGGATGGGCTACATCATGCCGTTTTCGGAAAACAACAACGCCTATGAGAGCGCCGGTCTGGCCCGCGCAGGGAGTTGGAACACCACATCCATCAGAAATGCGCTGGAAGGCGTAAAATTCCCCATTTATGAGTGTCCCTCTTCTCCGTTGCTGGAAGAGTTTTCTAGCGGCACTCCATACTCCATGATCCCCGATTACCTGGCGATCGCAGGCGTGAAGAACGGATTTGGCGGGGCCGTCGGCGTCGATATGTCGTCGTCGCGGGCCGGCGTTTATTCTAAAAACGGCGTCATGTTTCATAATTCTCAGACCGCTTTTCGCGATGTCACGGATGGAACATCGACAACCATGATGGTCGGAGAAGTGGGAAATTGGGTTTGGTCGACCGACAATGAACAAGTGGACCTGCGTCCAAACTTTGGCGCCGGCTTTGCGCTGGGCGGCCTCGGTGCTGGCGACACGAGCACCGATGTGGCGAACTCTGGCGGAGGGACGCGAACCTACGCGATTACCGCGATTCGTTACGCAATGAATCCAGGCCCCGATCGGCCTTTCACGACCAGCGGCGCCGATGGCGTTTGCACCGATGGATGTTCTAACCATCCGCTTAACTCCGCCCACCCCGGCGGCGTGCAAGTGTTGTTTGTGGACGGCTCTTGCCATCTGCTTGCAGAAACGATTGATTTGACCGTCTACGCGAGTCTCGGCGTTCGCAATGATGGGAACGTCCTCGGCGAATACTAGTCGAATCGGACTGATATGCTCCCCGCGTCTAAATTGGGCGACTCCATTCAGCGACTTGGCGAAAGTTGCCTGGCTATGGTGCTGATTGCACGCGTCCTGTTTTAACTTTTCTGAGGAAATTAGTTCATGGATGGGTACATCCGAAGCGTTTGGCTCCTGTTGGCCGTCGTTGCGATTGCAGCGGTTGGTTGCCGTGAAAAGCGCCCGACGATCGAACGGTACAGGGTCACGGGGACGGTGACTCTCAATGGAGAAACGCTTGAAAATGGTGACATCATTTTCACCTCGGCCGAGGATGTCGCCGTCGGCACCGAGTCAAGCGGAGTGATCGTGAATGGGAAGTATCACTTAAGCTCGACCCCTGGCATGAAGAAAGTGCAGATTTACGCCAGCGAGTCCAAAGGATTCGACCGAGATGGGATGCCGAGAATCGTGCAAATCGTGCCGCGAAAGTACAACGAAAAAACAAAACTTACCGTCGAGATTCCTCGAGAAGAACACGCCGCCGACTTTGAACTGCGAATTGCTCCCCGACCGGGGTCGGCCGCGAAAACGAAAAAATAATCCGAGAAGCAGGGCCGGCGCACTCCGCATGTCCGACCGAATGGGGAGATATCTAATATTTCTTGTCAGAATTCGTGCCACACAAGTGACGCTTGTGGAGAGTAATGGAACGGAGAGAGAAGCAACATGCTGACAAATGAACAACAAATGCAATTCACCCGGCTTTGGACAGAGGCGCAACCTGTCGTCAGCCAGTATGTTGACTCGCTGATAAGCGATTCTTGGATGGCTCGCGACATCGTGCAGAACACGTCAGTAGCTCTGCTGCTTAAGTTTGAGCAATACGACGCGACGCGTCCATTCATCGCGTGGGCGATGGGAGTTGCAAAATTCGAGATACTCGGCAGTCGTCGCGACACCGCACGAAACCGCATCATCTGCGACCCTGACTTACTCGATCAGTACACCACGGCCTGGGCGGAGATTTCTCCCCAACTGGGTGATGAAGCTTTGGCCTTACGACAATGCGTGGGCAAACTGGAAACCAAGCAACAAGAGATGCTGCGGCTTCGCTATGTCGAGGATTTGAACTCCGACAAAATTGCAAGCCAGTTGGGGCGAACTTCAACCAGCATACGTACGACGCTTCATCGCATTCGGCTCGCACTACGCAGGTGCATCGAAGGCCAATTGCCATCCAAGGGAGCGATCTAATGACCGATTTTGAAAACCCGCTGTTCGACGGTTGGCAGGAAAAAAAACTCACCGACGAAGAAGAGCAACAACTCTGTGAATGGTTGAATCAAGACGAACAGCACATGCGGCAGTTCGTGACGGCGAACATTCGAGAGCAACAGCTCCGAGATGCGGTTCGCCATCTGCATCATGCGGACGAAGTCGAGCGTCACGTCGGGGCCAATCGCCCGGTACGCGACGTGAAAATGCCGCGGATGCTGTATTTTATATTCGCCGCGGCGGCGACCGTTCTCTTGGCTACTTGGTTGGTTCTTCCCAGTCGACCGGTGAGCGTCCAGGCCAACGTGATTGCGATGACCAACGCACGCCTGACCGGCGTCGATGGAAATGCCGCGATCGGGGAGATGATTTCGCTCGGCTCGTTCCGGCTTGAAACAGGCACTCTGGAAATCATGCTGCCATTTAACGTGCGCGTTCAATTTGTAGCGCCGGTTGAGGCCACGTTTGAAAGCGGCAAGCGACTGCGACTGTTGGAAGGGAGCATGATCGCCGAAGCAGGCAACGGTGGCGAAGGGTTTACCGTCGTTACCAACGCCGGCGAAATCGTCGATCTGGGGACTCGCTTTGGTCTCGAAGTAGAACGTGACGGCGAGTCGCGCCTAGCGGTGTTTTCTGGCGAAGTCGAGTTTTACCCCTCCAGCGCGATGGCCTCGAGAGAAGTTGTAAGACTGACCGAAGGGGAAGCTTTGCGGTTCTCGGCGCGAGCGGGATTGCGACGTTGGCAGCAGGTCGCTATTGAAGCCGATCGCGCAGGACTCAGTCGGGTCGCCCATGTTGGCGTGGTGCGCGAGGTTCATGACAATCTGGGGGAAGGAAACCTGAGACCCTTTTACAGCGTTATCCAGGGGGGAATGAAGCCGGGTGCGCTTGCCTTTAACGATAAGCCGAATCCCGTTTGGTCCGCATCGGTTGGCGAAGAATTTCCGGCCTGGTTGGAAGGGGCGGACCTGATTCGCACGTACTACAATTTTCGGTACATCGAGGACTATCAACTGACCCTCGATCTGAACGAACCCGCGGATGTTTATGTTCTGATTGTGTCGCCTGGCCAAGTGCCGAATTGGTTGAAGGAGCGTTTTCATCCCGTGGAGGGCGCTTCTATTCGCGCCGGCAGTTGGCACCCTGGAATGGGGGATCATCCGGCGGCGACGGTTGAATCCGATGGTCCCTATCTCAACTTCTCGATCTGGAAGTGCGAAGCGGGACCGGGAGAATTGAAGCTCGGTGCGCCTCTACAGCACCGCGTAAAAGGGGTCCATTCATTGATGTATGGCCTCGCGGTTAAAGCAAAGTCTTCCTCCTAAAGTCCCTCCGCAGTATGAAATTTTCGAAGTCAAAATTCGTGAGATGGTTCGTTTGTCTGGCGGTTGCTACCGCGATGAGTGCGGTCGCTTCGACGGCATCTTCCGAAGAAGTAGCAATCACCGCGTATATCACGAAATACTGCTTGGATTGCCACGGCCCTGACACGACCGAAGGGGATGTCGATCTGACCGATTTTTACCGATCGGCGGAGATTCAACTGCTATTCAGAGCTTACGATCAGACGGCGCTGCACAACATGCCGCCGGAGTTTTCTGACCAGCCCTCCTCTCAAGAGCGTGCCAAATTCATGCGTTCGCTCGACAGCTTCCTGAAAGCGAATGGACACGATAGAACGCGTAAACCAGGTTATGGCAACTTGGTGGACCACGCCGTTCTGTTCTCTGAACCAGCGGTCCGTAAAGCCGCGACGCCAGCCAGGATTTGGCGACTCGACGTTGACTCCTTTATCGCTCGCGCTCGACAGATTACTTCGCACGAACTGTTGTTTCTTGACAATCGCAATAATGCAAAACCAGTATCGTTTCCGTACCAAACGCCCGACCATACCTTTCTGGATTTCGCCGGCGTCCATGGTTTCGACAGCTCTACCACAGAAATGCTGCTGCTTGAGTCGGAAACGATCGTCGATGAGTTCATCAAGCGGCGCTGGAATCGTTATGTGAAATCTTCGCATCGTGACCAGAAAAAACTTTGGGCTACTATTTTTTCGGAGATTACGGGACAGCCAGCCGACCCCGAGCAGTTGCAAGCGTTGTTGGATCTGCATGCTCGCAGTGAACGCGATCTGGGCGAAGCAGCCGCCAATCGGCTGACTGTGAAAGCGATCTTGCTACGGCCCAACGTGTTATTCCGATTTGAGCTCGGTGCAGGCGAAGCGGACAAGTTCGGTCGCCGCTATTTGAGCCCCACGGAAGCGGCCGTGACGCTTGGCTACGCCGTCGACGTAGCGGGACCGGATGCGGATCTGACCGCGGCGCTGGAGCAGTTCGATCTGAATGATCGCGAACGACTCCGTTCGACCTTGCGACCGTATCTAGAGCGTGACGCGATGCGCAGCCGGTTGTTGCGTTTCGCTCACGAGTATTTTGAATATCCGCGGGCGATCGAGGTATTCAAAGACAAAGACAAAAATGACTATCACCCCAACCGACTAGTCGAAGATGCGGACAAGTTCATCGTTGAAATCCTCGACGAAGATCGAGACGTGCTTCGCCAGTGGCTCACATCGCGACGCTTTTACGTTCGCGGCATGTTTAATTATTATGGCGCCAAGATCTCCCCCATTCGTAAGCAGAACGGCTACAAGGACTATCATCGCAACTTTAATCTTGCGCCAGAAAGCGTCGAGAAACATCCCCGCTGGTATGAAATGCCCGCCAACGAGCGGGCCGGCATTCTCACGCATCCTGCCTGGTTGCTGGCCTTTTCTGACAATGAAAAGAACCAGGCGATTCAACGGGGACGCTGGGTTACGACCAAACTGCTGGGCGGAATGATTCCCGATGCGCCGGTCGAAGTCGATGCTCGATTGCCTGCCGACGAATCGATGACGCTTCGCGAAAAGATGCACGTGACGCGTGCCCAAGAATGTATTCACTGCCATCGACACATGGACCCGCTAGGCTTGCCCTTCGAACAATTCGATTTGTTTGGACAGTTCCGTACGCAAGAGAAGGCGAAGCCCGTAGTCACGACCGGCGAGCTTTGGGGACAGGAAGTTACCGGTCCGATTCCCTACGTAACCGCGCTGGCCGACTCACGGCAAGTCAAGCAAGTCTTTTTGCGGCATGTGTTCCGCTTTTTCACCGGCCGTAACGAGACCATCGATGACGCGCCGACGCTGATCGATATGGAAACGACTTACGACCAGACGGAGGGAAGCCTCAAAGAAACGGTGTTGACGCTGCTTACGTCCGACTCGTTTCTCTATCGCACTGATGCTCCATCAACGGTTAAAAGCCATGAATAATAATCCTGTTTTTGCTCGCCGTAGATTTCTAAAGGGCCTGTCGCTTGGCGTGGGTGGAGCGACCTATTTGGCTCCCATCCTCCATAGCCTTGCGTTGGGGGCCGAGGGAGTCGAGCGCAAATCGCCCCGATTCCTGTTCGTGCTGGAGGGGAACGGCCTGCCGCCGGCGCAGCTTCATCCTCGCAACCTGCCGTTCGTGGCGCGCGAGGATCGAAAGCAGCTGACGACGCATCGGCTCGAAGGGGAGCATCTGCCTCCGTCGCTCAAGCCGGTGGAAAAATACGCAGACCGGATGGTCGTGCTGCAGGGCGTCAACGGCGAAGTGTGCGGCGGTGGACACTCTACCAGTCATGGCGCACTGGGGGCCTACAATACGCTCGATGGTAAAGTCATCCATGATGCGACGATCGACTACGTCTTGGGGCGGAATGCGAAGACCGTGTTCGAGCACGTCGTTCTAGGGATTTCGGCCCAGGACCGCGAAGTCGTCTTCAACTGCTCAGCAACCGGTCCCGGACAAAGCGCCGCGACGTTCTGTAAGCCGGCCGCCGCCTACCAACGAATTTTCGGGCCGATCGCGAGTGCCGACGCGACGCGCGAGCAAGCCTATTTGCTCGACTATCTGAAAGAGGACATTCGCAGTGCGCGACGCTCACTGCCTGCCGCGGAGACTGGAAAGCTCGACTTGTACCTGGACGCCTATGAAAACATTCAGGTGCGTAATCGCCGCGTGAAAGAATTAGCTGGCAAGAAACAGCTGGCAGGATGGAAGCCGGGCGATCGCTTTGGATCCGCGCTTCCCGAGGACCGACTCGATGCGCATTTTGAACTGGCGACAACGACGCTGGTTTCCGGTCTGACGGATGTCGTCACGATCGCTTCGGGGGTGGGTTTCCGGCATTTCAATATTCAGTTTTCAAAACTGGCGTCTCAATCCAAGCATCCCATGGGGCATGCGATTATCGGCGGCGACAAAGCGGCGATCGCCGAAGCGGAAGCGATCCGGGCATTTCACTTTCAGTTGATCGCCCGCACGATGGACAAATTGGCCTCCATTCCTGAGGGGGACGGTACGATGCTTGACAACACGATCATCGTCTATCTCAGTGATTCGGCGGACACGCATCACACGCGATGTCTTGAATGGCCTTACGTGCTGCTGGGAGGTTCGCCTCGGCTGAAGCTCGATGGCCGCTATATCGTCTATCCCACGCGCGGTCAGTCGGGTTGGCGGACGGTCAATACCATTCATAACAGCCTCTTGCATGCTGCCGGTCTTCCTGCCGAGAGTTTCGGGCATCAGATGAAAGGCATCCGCGACGAAATTCAAAAGGGCCCTCTCCAGGAGTTGCTAGTTTGACATTCAACTTCAGCAAGCGGCGCGATCTTAGAATCGCCATGCAGTTAACGTGGTGTTTTTGCTTCGCAGCGTCTCCTCTTCTCGCTGGAGAGAAGACTGCGCCGAAGCTTACCGATGAGCAGAAACTAGCGATCATTCTGAACGGAGTCAACGAGTTCCCGCGCGCTGACCGGATGCGGCAGTTCGCCAAAGAAGGCTCCATCGACGCCGTGGGACGCCTGGTGACCATTGGAAAGTCGGTTTACTTTAAGTCCGCCGATCAGTCCTACATTCCAGAGGGCAAACGATTTCCCTATCCCGAGTTGCTGCTGGAACTGCACCTCACGGAAACTCATGCCTACCAGCCCTTCATGGAACATGAGTTCGTGAAAAATCGGAACGTCTTGTACGACGGGCCTGTGCGAATCAAAGGCAATTGGGCCTATGAAGCGCCCTACCATATTTTTGGACTGGTCTGGGTGGATGAAGCGTCCAAAGCTCCTACCTATCCGGACGTTGACTGGGGGCCTTGGATGGAAAAGAGAAATACTCCGCTCCAGACCTCCTTCGATTCCCAGCCGTAGTCTCCCCTGCGACTTCATTCCCAGAGCCGAAGCGGGCTCCTTGTTCATCCAAGCACTCACCTACCTGAATCATGACCCTACAAACGAATCTGCTTCATTCTGGCCTCCGCTTGGGAGCTTCGCTCTTCTTCGCATCGATCCTGGCGGTCTCGGCGCCTGCTTCCGCCGCCGATCACGCTTCGGTCGGCAATGACAAGATCGCACGTCAGGTGTCGTGGGACAGCGGTCGCCTTACAACGGGGTCGATCGCAAATCGCATTGATCAAAGCGAGTTGAATATCTCCGGCGGCGACGAGTTCGCTCTGACGGTTCGCCTGGATGGGGCCGCAGCCGATCTCCGACTGACGGCGGCCGATTTTAAGGTAAGCGGGAGCGAAGCTGCCGCCAGCAGCGACGCACTGGAGGTTCGGCTCTCTGGAAAAACCGCCCCATTAGACGTCACCGTTCGTTATTTCGCGAAGCCAGGCGAACCCTGGATGCGCAAACGGCTTATCGTCACTGCGCGGCAGTCGATGCGGATTGAGAAGGTTGAAGTCGAACATCTGGCTGTCGACGACGCCTACGCTCCCTACCGCTCCGATCAGCTTACAGCGCAGGGCGCAGCGAAATGGCGCCCGCCGCTTGGTCAGCCGGTTTATACGCGGACAAGCGGAACCTGGTGGGGCGTTGAGTTTCCGGCGGCGCGTAACGAAGTGAAGGACGGCAAGCTGGTTTGCGGCTACCTGACCGGGGTGGACCTCAAGCCTGGCGAAACCTATTCAAGCTATACAACCGCCGTCGGCGTCTCGGACGATCCTGATTTTTTGAAGGACGCGTTCCTCGACTACATCGACGTGACTCGCGCTCGCCCGCTTCGTCTGCAAACGCAATATAACTCGTGGTTCGACTATAACCGGCAGGTCGACGCCGACACTTTCATCGCCAGCGTGCGTAAGGTGAACGAAGAGCTCGTCGTTGATCGCGGAATCCCGCCGCTGCGCGTCTACGCGATCGATGCCGGCTGGCAAGATATGACCAAAGACTGGACGAAGGTGGGAGTGTGGCCGGTCAACGGAAAATTCGATCCTGACTTCAGCCGGTCTCGCCAGGCAATCGAACAAGCGAAGTCCTCGCTTGGATTGTGGGTAAGTCCAGGCTGTTTGTTCGGCAGTCAAGCGGCGATTCCCGCGATGCGCACAGCCGGATGGCGCACGCTCGACCCGTGGATGTCGATGACCGGAACCGACTACATGGATGCCCTTGAAGATCGACTGGTCCAGCTTGCCGCGGATGATGTCGCTTACTTCAAACTCGACGGCGTCTTCGGCCATCTCAGAACGCGCAACTTTGACATCGAAGGTTTCAAGGGGGGAGAGCAGGAGCTCAACGAAGCGAAGTACGATGACGCGAAGGAGCGCTACTTGTCTCTCGGAACAGAACGCTTGATGCAGATCTTCAAGCGAATGGGCGAGGCCAATCCAGACGTCTACATCGTGATCTCCAATGGCGCGTACCTCAGTCCGTGGTGGCTGCAGCATGTCGACGCGGTATGGATGATCAACGCAGGAGACCATGCTCGCGGAAATGACCGCACCTCGCAGCTGATCTATCGAGACAGCGGCTATTTTCAGCTTGCTTCGACGACGGCGGACAACACCCAGTTCCCCCTCAACTCGATCTTTAATCACGAGCCGAAGAAGATCTCTAGCGAAGAAGATCCCGACGCATTCCGGCGCTATTTGCTGATGAGCCTTTCTCGCGGCACGGGATTCGTCGAGCTCTACCTCAAGACTTTTGACCTGAGCGAAGATGACTGGGACGTATTGGCCGAGGGGATGAAGTGGGTGCACCACATGTTCCCCGCATTCAAACGAGCGCGGATGATCGGCGGTAATCCGGATAGCGGCGAAGTTTATGGCTACACCGGCTGGACTGAGGAGATGGGGTACGTTTCGCTGCACAATCCGTCGGACGAGACGCGCGAGTTCTCAATCGTCCTTGACCGAACGCTCGGACTGCCGAAGACCGCAGTGAGCCAAGGCGGTTCGTATGTCGTATCGTCGCCGTTGACGGCGGATATCGAGTTGCTGCCCAAGAGAGCCGCCGTGGGGCGGACCATTGCAATCAAGCTGCCGCCTCGCGCGATCCGCATCTTGGAATTTGCGCGAGTCCCTGCGGATCGGTAGCTCGCGCTTCGCGTTCGCAAAATTAGGTGTCGAAGCGCTAGCTCCAGCCTTCCAAGTGACCGGTGCTGTCGCCAAAGCTTTCCGCTTCGACGCCCATGTGCCGTAGCAGCGACACGTACATGTTGCACAGCGGCGTCTCTTTCGGAGCGGTGATTCGGCGGTTGGTTTTGAACGTACCGCCACCTTTTCCGGCTAACAGCAGCGGCAGGTCTTCTTCCTGGTGCGTGTTGCCGTCTTTGATGCTGGAGCCGTACATCACCAGGCTGTTGTCCAAGAGGGAGCGGCCTCCTTCATCAAGGCCGCGCATCTTCTCGATCAGGTAGGCGTATTGCGTCAGGTGCCACAGTACGATTTTTTCGTACTGCTCGCGCTCTTTTTCTTCGTTGCGATGATGCGAAAGACCATGGAATGAACCGCGAACGCCTTCGAGGAAGCCGAAATTTCGTCCGGTTTGGGCGTTGCCAAGCATGAACGTCGCGATCCGCGTGGTATCGGTCCAAAAAGCCAAAACCATGATATCCAGCATCAAACGGACATGTTCTTCGTGGCTAGCTGGAATACCGGGACCGGGTCGCGGCAGATCGAAACGTCCTTGGTTGATCCAACGTTTCTGCGGTTTGAGCGCGGTTTCGATCCGCTTTTCGACACTGCGTACCGATTCGAGATACTCGTCTAGCTTCGCTCGATCTCCTTCGCCCACTTTGGTTCGCAACGATTTGGCGTCTTCCAGCACCAGGTCGAGCACGCTGGCGTCATCGCGAGCCAACGAATCGGCGACCGCTTTTTGATTCGGATTGAATCCAGACACCACCGGCCCGGCCGTGGTCGTGCGGAACAAGCGATCGAAAGCCAACCGCGGGACGATCTCTTTCGGAACCGGCGTATGCGGATCTCGCCAGGCGATATGCGAACCATAGATCCGCGTGAAACCGCCCCCCACATTGTCGACGCCGGTGTAGGCCGCATCGACTCCGAGCTCTAGCGAAGGGAGCGGAGTTCGATCGCCCACTTTGCTGGCGAGGACCTGATCGATCGAGACGCCGCCGGTGTTGATGTCGCGGCCCGACGTTCGTTCGACGAAACCGCCGGAGAGCCATGCGGGGACCTTAGGCCAGTGTCCGTTGCGACCGACGGTCTGCTTGTGCCATAAGTTTTCCAGGATGGTGACTTCTTCTTTCACGTCCTTCAGCGGCTGCAGCATCGGGGTTAGCTCGAAACTGCCGTCCTCGGTTTTCTCTGGGTTCCACTGATCGCCTCGCACGCCGTTGGGAACGAAGAGAAACGCGGCTCGCTGCGGCGGATCGCTGAGCGATTCTGAGCCCCAGCTGCGCTGGCTCATCGATTCGAGCCATGGCAAAGCGAGCGCCGCGCCAGTTCCCCGTAGCAGCGTCCTGCGCGAGATAGGCTTTGACATGTAGATCTCCTTGTTGGACGGGTAGGATGCGGGAGGTAGGCTTAGGGAGAGGAAGGATCGGCGGCGGCCATCCGTTGGCGATACCGAAACGGCGTGCTGAGGACGATTTGTTCTATCAACGTCTGCATGCGGAAGTCGTTCTCTTCCAGCGACGTGACCAGCGCTTCAATGGTGCAACTATCAGGATCTTCCAAGCTCCGTCCTAACGCATAGCCTAAGACCTTACGGCTCAAATGACGAGCGAATTCCTGTTTTCTCGCCAGCAGAATCGTTTTCAGTTCGGCTGGCCCGGCGAATTTTTCTCCCGAAGGCAACACGCCGCTCGCATCGACCGCTTGGCCGTTCTCGGTTTTATCGCGCCAGCGTCCGAGCAGATCGAAATTGTCCAGGCCGAAACCAATAGGGTCGAGCAGGTCATGACAAGCGGCGCACGAAGCGTTGTCGCGATGCTTTTCCAACTGCTGACGGAACGTCTTCGCGCTTTTGGCGCTCACCTTCTTCGGAAGAGCTGGAATATCGGCTGGTGGGCTAGGCACCGGCGTGCCGAGCAACGTTTCCAGGACCCAAGCGCCGCGCAGGACCGGGCTCGAACGTTGCGGGTAGGAGGTCACCATGTGAACGCCGCCGAGCCCTAATAGTCCGCCGCGTTGACCGTTGGACACATCCACTTTGCGAAGTTCATGCCCCTCGACTTGCGGCAGGTCATAGTGCTTCGCGAGACGATCGTTGAGGAAACAATAATCGGCGTCGAGAAACTCAAGGATCGAACGGTTCTCTCGTACGATGTACGTCGTTAGCTGGATTGCTTCGGCGCGAAAGTCCGCCGCGAGTTCGCTGGAGTAAATGCCTTTGAACTGGCCGTTGATGGGGGCGACGCTTCCCCCGACTTCCTTCGTGCCGAGCCACTGTCCGGTAAACGTATCGAAGAAGGAATCGGCTTTCTCGTCCTGCAGCATACGCTGGACTTCCGCTTGCAACACCGGCGTTTCATGAAGCTTTTGTTGACGAGCCAAGTCAAACAGCCGCTCATCCGGCATGCTCGACCAAAGAAAGTACGACAGTCGCGTCGCCAAAGCGAAGTCGTCGATGCGCTCTAGTTCTGGGGACTTCGGCGTCTCTTCCATGCGAAAGAGAAAATAGGGCGAGACGAGTATTCCTTTCAGGGCCAGCTTCACGCGCTCCTCGTAGGGATCCGCTCGGTCAGCGGCACGATCGTACAAAGCCAGAAACGGCGCCAGGTCGTCAGCGCTCACTGGATGACGAAAAGCGCGAGCGGCGAATCGACGGAGAAGTTTCTCGGCTGCGTCTCGGCTCTTTTCGTACTTGCCATCTTGCGCGGCGAAGATTTGATCATGGAATTGTTGAGCGTCTTGGGGACGATGGATGCCCAATTCCTTTACCTGCAATCGCAGTAGCTGGAGATCCGGCTGATCCTGGGGGTTATGGAGAGCGATCGCATGAAAACCACGATTCAGTCGCACAGTGGTGTTGACTGATTGTTTTTTATCTTGAGAACTCAGCTGGAAACGGTCGGCAGGTAGTCCATCGAGTTTTAAGACCAAGGTCAAATCCGACTTCGACGGATTGCGAACGTCGGCGGACAACTCGTAATCGCCGGCGACATAGATGACGGCGCCTGCCGATAGCTCGTGCCCAGACTTCAAGGTGCGTGCCTGATCGTCCTGCGATTCGCCGAGCGGTAATAACTGGTCAGCGGTGAATTCTGCTCGCAACGGCGGCGTGATGATCGCGGCGTCCAGAATCTCTTGGGCCGCTTCGACGTAGCGTTCCATCAGCATCGGCGGTAAGAAAAGCGTTTCGCCGTTGTTATTAAATCCTTCGCCGCCGCCGCCATCGGTCGGAAACGTTTCGTCGTATCCAAGCTGCGGGCCGATAAGATCGCGAATCGTGTTCTCATATTCCAAACGATTCAGCCGCCGCGTCGTCACGTTGCCGGCATACGGACCAAGTTCGCAAGCCGTGGCCCGTAAATGGTCGTCAATCCAATTCGCCAGTTCCAGCCGCTGCTGTTCGCTTGGTTGTTCTTCATCCGGGGGAGGCATCGTACGATTGCGAAGCTGTGCAGCGGCGCTTCCCCAGATACCGCGCAGATGTTGAAGGTCGGCCGTCGTGTTCGCTTTCAGAAACTCGACGTGGTTGCTCGGATCATCAGGATCATGACACGCGGCGCAGTAGTGGGCCAGGACTGGACGGATCTTCTTCTCGAAGTGGTCTGCAGCCTCAGGCTCTACAGCGCCGACAGGGGAGATCCAGCCGTGCGCCAATAGCGCGCATAGCAGATATAGAGGGTAACGGGATGCCATGGAAGGTTGGAAACGAAGGAGGGAGAGGCGGCGGGAGGTCTCCTTTCATGGTAATGGGGATAAGAACATCTGAACAGCGCAAAAAAAAACGACCCCTTCGACCGGGTTGCAACGATAACGAAATCCCTGTTATTCCCTACCGAAATATTGTTCTTCGCGCGGCAATGCGACGACTTTCCACGTTGCGGGGTAAAAGCGAACGATGCCGCCTGGGCGAAATCCTTCGAGCAACATTCCGCATTTCACTTGGATTTGCACGCCGCTGTTGCCGGGTCGCTTGGGGACCGAATTGATCTGCAGGATGTTACCCCCTTTCCGATCATTTACGGGGTCGTAGGTCATCAGCGATTTTCGCGCAACGCAAATGCCCCCCTTGGGTGCGAGGGGATCGTCTTCGGGATACGAGAATGGCCAGCCGTGCCGCTTTTCGTCCGTCTCTTCTAATTCGTCGAACAACGTCGGGTCGACCCCGTCGAAGAAAGTGATGGTGACGATTCGCTTATCGTCGTCCACCGCATCAATCCACCCAGCCAAGCCGCGGTCGCGCGTATGCACGCGATGTTGGTTCTGTTGAAGTTCGGTGGCGAGATCGCGACTTGCTTGATCGAGCCAAATTTCTTGGATGCGTCCCGGGCCGTAAAGGGTCGCCCACGTCAAGTTGAACAGCACTTCTTGGCCAACTTCAATCGACTCCAGCTTTGCGAAGCCTGTTCCTTGGAAGACGCGCGTGCTGCTCACCAGATCAAATGTCTGCGAATCGCCAACCGGTTTTCCGGCATGCCGGAGCGTCGCTGTGAGGGTCATTTCGTCATGGTTCACCGCGTCAATCTTCCACGTTAGATTCTGCCGAGCATAGAACGAGAAGTCATCCTCCAGACGCAGGCAGCGACGAAAGTTGACATCCTTGGTGGTCCGTCCATAAGGACCGTCCGGCTTGTCTGCTTTCTCCTGGGGATCTGCCAGAAAAAAGAGGCCGTGCAGGTGCGTCATAAGAGGAATATGTTGCAACGCAGCCGGACTGCCGACGTAATAAATCGAACCGTACGGAAGCATGTCGGCTTCGAGCGGTAGGTCGAGTCTTCCTTTGTCCTGCGTGTCGTCTCGATCGACTCGGATCTGGAACCTGCGTTCAACATGATCGAGTGAGATCAATTCGCCAGAGATTGCGTGCGCTGCGCTGGCTGGGGGAAACTTTCCATCGACGAGCTGAAACCAGGGGAGAGTCGAATCGAGATTTTCATCGGTACGAAACTTCGACTGGGGCTGCGCGTTCAGATCGCTGACCAACAGAACGAAAGGAAGGATCGTCCATAGGCATCGATGGAGAGTTGGCATAGGAGGCCTACGATTTCGTGCATAAAATGAAAAGGAACGCGTTACGTAACGATCTCGGAAATCGGTCCGACGCTGTCTTGAAACTGTTCGACCTCGACATCCATCCGCTGCAACATGGTCAGCAGCAGATTGCTCAGACGCGCGTTTCCGTCAACTGGACGAGAACAGATTCGATAATGGCCGTCGGTATTGGTGACGTCATACTGGCCGATCTTCGGCAGATTGAAGTCGACATGCTGGCCATGCTTCAGACCCAAGGCCTTGCCGCCGGCCAGAATCGTCGGCAAGTTGGCGTTACCGTGACTATGTCCATAGGCCATGCCGCTTCCCCAGAGAACTTGCGTCGTATCCAGTAACGGCTGATCATCGTCGTAATGCGACTTCAATTGATCGAGGAAGTAGCTGTACTGTTCGACCAGGAACGTATCGGTCGCCGTCAAGCGTCGCAGTTGCTCTGGATCGCCGTTGTGGTGAGAGAGTCCGTGCCGTGTTTGCGAGATGCCGATGTCGGGAATCGCTCCGCCGTTTGATTCGCTGCAAATCATGCAGGTAATAACCCGGGTCGAATCGGTTCGCAGAGCGAGAACCATCAGATCGAAGAACAGACGGTAGTATTCGGTGACTTGGCTCATGTCCAGCTTCCGCGTCAGGCGAGCTTCCTCTTGCGGCTGGATCGTCGGTTTAGGCACGTCCAGCCAAGATTCGGCCCGCGTCGTACGAACTTCAACTTGGCGAACGGCAGTCAAGTACTCCTCAAGCTTCGAGCGGTCCTCGGTTCCGAGTTTACGCTGGACGCGACTCGCATCCTCGGCGACTGCATCCAAAATGCTGCCTCGTCGATTCAGCCGTCGGCGCACTTCACTTTTGCTCTGTTTTTCTACGCCGAACAAGCGGTTGAAGATCACACGCGTATTGCGTTCGGCCGGGATCGGAATGCCATCTTTGGACCAGGCCAGCGAGTGCCCTTCAATCGCGAGTTCAACGGAAGCGAAGCGAGTTGACGGCCCTTGGACTTCGGCCATCAGTTGGTCGGCCGAAACCGTATTGCGAAAGGCTCCGCCGTCCGACGGCACGTTCGCTCCGGTCAGCCAAACCTTGTCGCAGTTATGATGCTTGCCGAGCACCATCGGGTGATGTAGGCCGCTGATCGGCGTCACATCGTTCCGATGCCGTTCGAGCGACTTCATAGGATCGCTGAATTGGTAATCGGCGCCTGCTTGTTGGATTTGCCAGGTCAGCGTGTTCACGCCGTTGGGAATGTAGAGGAAGACGCTCCGCTTCGGTTGGGATGACGCGGGGCGCGACGCTGCGTATAACGTCGGAAGTTCCATCGCGTTGAGCAACGGCAAGGCCAGGGAGACGCCGGCGCCTCGCAGCAATTGGCGGCGATTGACGTGCCATCGATTCATGTTGAAATTGCTCATCGGATCTCACCTTGGGGATCGGGACGCAGGAGAGGCGGGTTTAACGCTTTTGGAACAAGTCGGACAGGACGAACGCTTCGAGGATCTCTCGCAAGCGATAGTCGCTCGCACGGCTGACTGCGGCGATCGTTTCTAGATCTTCACGGTCTTCGAAGGTCATCGCGCGCCTCATTCCGTAGGTCGCTAGCTTTTCAATGAACGCTGCGTTGAACTTATCGATATCTTGCAGCATTAAATGTTTAAACTCGGCAGGCGTTTGAAAGCTGCGCCCATCGGCCAATTGTCCAGACGGATCCACTGCGGGGTCTTCGCCAGATCCGCGCACGCTTTCCTGGGTTCGCCAATGACCGATGGCGTCGAAGTTCTCAAAAGCAAGGCCAAGCGGATCGATCTTGCGATGGCAACTAGCACAGGTCGCGTCGTGCACATGGGCTTGCAGCTTTTGACGCAGAGTCGACTTGGGAGAATCGACCGGGTTGGTCGGAATTGGATCGACATTGGCCGGCGGCGGAGGGGGCGATTTTCCGAAGAACGTTTCCAGGATGTACTTTCCCCGATGGACTGGACGATGGCGCGTTCCGTCTGATGTCAACGAAAGGATCGCGGCTTGGCTCAATAGTCCGCCGCGATGGGCGTCGGGTTGCAACGTGACTCGTTCGAAATCGTGACCGACCGAATCTGGCAACTCGTAAAACTGAGCCAGACGTGAGTTGACCATCGTCCAATCGGAGTGGATGAACTCGTGAAGCGTCAGTCCCTCGTGCAGCACTTCCCGGAAAAAGTGCTTCGTCTCCTGAGCCATGCTTTGCTCTAACGACAGATCGTAGTCCGGGTAGAGTTGCTTGTCAGGCGGAAACATGCCGACTTTGTCAAGCTGAAGCCACTGCTGAGGGAATGACTCGCAGAAACGGTCCGCCTTGGGATCGGCTAGCATGCGTTTTACCTGGCGACGAAGCTCTGCTTTATCTTGCAGCTTTCTCGCTTCGGCCAGCTGAAACAGCTCGTCATCCGGCATCGTGCTCCAGAATAAGTAGGAAAGGCGAGAAGCGATTTCCCAGTCGTTTAACGTATGTCGAACCTTGGCTTCATCTCCTTCGGCGATATACAGAAAGCTTTTTGAGCATAGGATGGTTAACATGCCGGCTTTGACGGCATCCGAAAACTGTTCACCGGCGTCGAGCTCGGCCTGGACGATCCTCATGTACGTATCGATCTCTAACTCAGACACCGGCCGCCGGAAGGCCCGCTGAGCTAGGTTGCGCAGACCTTCACGAACGTGATGCAGATTACCTTCTTCGGCAGGCCAATACTCTTCGCGGCGGCGCTGCTCCTGCTCGGTAATGAAGGGACCGCGCCACGAAATGGAATCGAGAATCAGGAATGGATGCAGCGGTTTTCCTGCGCCGTCGGTCAGCTTCATCTGCCACGGTAAGCGGCCATCTTTGATGCTGACAAAGGGCCTGCCGCCGTGTCGACCTGAACGAAAGTTCGTGGACAAGCCCGGAATTTCGTTGATGATATGAACGCTAGGATTTCCTGCAGGCAGGTGAGCGCGGAAGGTCACCGTGATCGGCTCTTCTTCCGGTGCAATAATATCGTGCTCGAAGAGAACGCGATCGAGCGAATTCTCGTATACATACAGTCGCGGTGCGCGCCCTCCTTCCGGCTTCAGCCCGCTGAGCTTGATACTCATTTCGTAGATGCCGGGCGCAGGAAGACGTTTGAAGTTGGAGTCGCGATAGAGATCTCCTGCCCACATCTCGTAGCGAACTTTGTCAAGCTGTCCAAGCTTGCTTAGTCGCTCTTTGTGCTCTTTGCTGATCCGTCCGTCAGGTACGGCGCGACGAGTCACGTCAATAAACTCCGCTTCTTTCTGGGGATAGGCTTCGCTCAGAATCGTTTCGGCGGCGAGGAGATATTTTTCGATATTGGACGGCGCGAGCGTCAGGATCGAACCGATGCGTTGGATGCCGCGCCACTGCGGGTCTGCTGGAAAGCCGCCGGGATCGGTCGCGTCAAAGTGGACGCCGATTAAGTCGCGAACCGTGTTCACATACTCGTCCCGCGTCAGACGGTTGTAAGTGACGCGGCCCCGTTGCGCCATGCGAGCCGCTTCTCCTTCTTCGATTCGTGCTGCTAGCCACTCGACAATCTGGGCGCTTTCTTGAGCCGACGGCAGATTTTCCGCATCTTCAGGCGGCATTTCTCCCGATGTGATTCGCTGCATGATCTCGGCCCATTGCGGAGTGCTTTCGTACCCGATGTTGGGCGAAAGCGTGTCGATACGGAACTCGCCCTCTTGCGTTTTCGGTCCATGACAGTGGATGCAATTGGCTTGGAGGTAAGGCGCGATATCCTGCTTGAAGTTTGGCGCTGCGGCGGCCAATGATCTACCTATAGTCAGCAGAGATAGTGCAGTCAGGAAAGCAATCGCAGTTTTGCGTGTCATCTCATTCTCTATTGCGATGCAAAAGGTCGGGCCGCACGATCAAGGAGCGCATGCACAATGGACGGCCAGTCGCGAGGCTGGGACGAAAAGCGTTTGAATGGAAAAGCCGTGATGCGTTATGGGTCGAAAACGAGTTTGCCCCAGGTCGCAGCGTCGAACGTTCGAAAAGGAGTTTGACTTTGATGCGTGATGTCGAGCAGCCGTCCCATGCAGGTCCGACCTTCCTGGTCGCTCCAGTGAATCGCCAATGTGGAAGGCCATACGTCGCCGGGCTGAGGCGGACTGGCATGGAGCAGTTCGTAGTCGATTGCATATTCCAAGGTGTAGCCAAGGCCGTCGGCATCGCGTTGGAATGCGCCTTGCCAGCCCTCCGAGGTAAGAACTTGCTCGTCACACCTGATGCCGTATTGCAGTATTAATTGCGACGCGTCTTTCGGTTTTGAGTACCACATGCCGATGTGAACGACTTGATGGCTCGCATCTTTCGCCGGGTCGCGTTGGCGGCCCTGCAAAGGAGTTCCCGGTTTTGACGCATTAAGCGGCCAGCCCAGTTGGTTGTCGGCGCCAACACGCAGCACGACGCTCCCCCCGGTCCAAAAGAAGTCCGGCTCTTTCTCTGGATCTGTCATGCTGGCCATCGGTGCGGGATCTGCAATATGCATCGCGATGTAAATCCGTTGATCGTCATACCGAATCATTCCTTCCGCGTGGTAGGTCGCCGCATAGGGTTCGATACACGCGGTGGTGAACGCTGCGGATAGATCCCAATCTGCTAGATCGCCGTCAATGACCGGAGGTTGGTCCGCAAGACGGACATGGATCATTTCGATTTCGCTGTGATTGTAGGCGAGTTCGGATTTGGTCTTAGGCGGCGTTTGGGGAAAGGTGCGAAGAAATCTTTCCGGAGCGAATGGCAATGGGCGAGACGTTTTATCGAACGAATACGCTTCGCCGGCATGCAAGCGGTTGTCTTGCGGGACTTGGTCATTGACCACGTGAGAATAGGCGTCAACCGCTCCTTCGTAGACTTGAACGTCCGTCGAACCGCTCAATCCGACCGAGACGCCGAACTCGGTTCCGAAATCGACTAGGCGAACGCGTTCGGTTTCGATCACAAAACCGGCTCCGCTCGGTGGGACTCGAGTCACCACGCGTCCCGTATGCAAAATTGCTTTTTGATGATCGACCAGTTCCAGGCGAGCCGGCGATTCAAGGATCATGCGAACCCCAGAAGGCCACGCCAATTCGACAACGCCTTGCGATAACTCGAAGATCCCACTTTCGAGTTTGAGGCCGGGCCGAATCGTTTCTAGATCGTCTCCCCAGCGTCCGACGGCGCGAACAACGGTCGCCAAGCCGATCGCTTGCATCGGAGGCGCTGTGGGATGGATGCGAAACGTCCACCCAACGAAGCCCATCAACAGCGTTAGCGCGATGGCCGCCGAGAACCAGACTGCTCGGGGAAGCGCGGATGAAGGAGGCGCCGTCAGTTTCGGCTCATGAGGCTCTGCGAGAATCGGCTCGCCGCTACGCGCCTCCCAGCAAAGGCGAGCATGTAGATCGAGATAACCGATAAAGCGCCGCTGGTTCTCTGGGTTCTCCCGAAGTAATTCCTCAAGACGGCGCACCTGCGCAGCATCCAGTCGCTCATCGCAATAGCCGCGAGCGAGGCTCATCAGTTCATCGGAAGAGTGCGGATTAAATTTGCTCATGATCGACTTGCCAAGACGAGGTTCCGTTGGACGCAATCGTACAACAGGTCGCGAATACGCTGTAAAGCTTTGTAGAGCGCATCGGGGGATTGTCCCCGCTGTTTCGCGACAACCTTCATGGACGCCTCGCTTCCATAACAAAGGTGAATGAGATCACGCTGTTTCGACGGCAGCTTTTCCAGGCAGTCGTTCAGCGTTTCTTGCTGTTCTACTAAATGTTCTTGTTCACGAAGACGCCGTTCGGTCAGTTCGGCGATCACATCGTCAGTCAACTCACAATGCCTATTTTTTCTTCGTCGGATGAAATTCCGAAATTCATTTCGCGCGATGCCAAACGCCCACGACAAAAATTCTCGATCAGGATCGTAACGATCCCAAATGGTCCATAGCGTGAGGTTGGTTTGTTGGAACAACTCGTCGGCATCGGCGCGATTGGGAATCAGGCTAACGATGTAGCGATAGACGGCCGCCTCGTTGCGGACGAACAGTTCCGCAAACCTTTGATGCTTTTGCTGATCCACATCCACCGCATTTCTATTCGTACACAAGCTATCGCGTCTTTCTATGAAGCATTTGTCGGTAATGGAGATAACCTGACATTCTTTCTTGAGCGCCGCTCGCTGGAGTTCAGCAATCGTCTACAGAGAAAAGGGTGAAATGGATGGAACGATTTGCGTACGAACAGAGTCGAGCGTTTTTTTATTATTTGAGCTTTTTTGTCGAATTGGCGGTCAGGATCCCCCGTTGTACGACAAAAGCAAGAGGAGGCCATACGCGACGGTTTATTGACTTCGCCTCTTACTTCTCGGGAAAGGCCTATTTTGAATTCCAATACCGTGGATTGGCGTTCTGCCCCCTTCCGCTGTCGAAACCTGCGTTTCGGCTCGTCTAAATTGCTGGCTGGGCGGTTCTGTTGGTGCATTGGGGGATGTCTCGCTTATCTTTCATTTTCTTATTCACGTACTGTCATTTCGTCGTAATTTTACGGGAGTTCTCGTCACTATGTCTCGCTCATCATCGCATCCCAAGCGTCCAGGCTTCACGCTGGTAGAACTACTAGTTGTGATCGCCATTATCGGCGTTTTGATCGCCCTGTTATTGCCTGCAGTACAACAAGCGCGCGAAGCGGCTCGCCGAATTCAGTGTTCCAACAACCTTAAGCAGATGGGACTGGCGCTGCACAATTATCACGATACCCATCTCGTGTTCCCGCCGATGTTTATCTACACGTCTCCCTATGAAGACACCCGCTCGATAGGCGGTGGGACCGGTCAGTTGACGATGGACACAACTCGTAAGACAGCGTGGGGTTGGTGCGCTTTTTTGTTGCCTTTCCACGAGCAGGGCGCTTTATACGAACTCGGCGGAATCGGCGAAGGGACCTATCCGGCGGAATCGGCCGCCGCTTGCGCAACGGTTGTTTCCAGTTTTCTCTGTCCCAGTAGTTCGGCTGACGCACAGGTGAGTGGGATTGAGCATGGTCGCAATTTTTTCGCCGAGAAGATTGATGATGACGACTTTCTCGCAACTGCCAGCTATGTTGCTTCGCACGACAATACGGCCGGTCGCGAAAAAGATGAAATCGGCCAAGAGATCGGCGGATTTGGGCTCAACAGCAAAACCCGATTCGCGAAAATTGGGGACGGCTCTAGCAACACGATTGCCGTTGGCGAGCGTTCCTACGGAAAGACGGCAGCCTATTCCGCGAATCGAACCGTGCCGACCTGGATCGGAACATGCAGCGCCGATACGAACAATGAAGACTTTATGTTTGACATCGGCGGCTCCTGCTACTATCCGATCAACTTCAGCGGCGGTACAGACAATGATCGCGGCAAGACGTTTGGCAGCCAACATCCCGGCGGCGCCCAGTTCGTCTTCTTCGATGGGTCGGTCAATTTTATCCCCGAAACGATCGACTTAAACACCAACACATCGGTGAATAGCGTGTTTGAGTATCTGATTGGGATCGAAGATGGTCACGCGATTCCGGCGTTCTAAAGCTCTTGGGATATAAATCTACTCGTTGCGTGCTTGGTTCGACAAAACGGCGCCCAACGAGTCCTTCTCGTTACCGAATTTTTCGTATGGAATACTTTGAAAGATACTGGAGTATCTCGTGAAAGCCCCAATCGCACTTATTGTTCTGGCGACGATCGCTCTCGTTGGCTGTGGCCCTGGCGCGAATAGTGACTTGGGGGAAGTCAAAGGACTCGTCAAACTTGATGGGAGTCCGCTTCCTAACGCCCAAGTTCAATTCCAGCCCACGCAAGGTCGTCCGTCCTATGGATTAACCGACGCCAACGGCGTATTTGAGTTGCAATATACGGGAACCGCCGCCGGAGCATTGATCGGCAGTCATCGCGTCTTAGTTTCGACCGCGATCTCGCAAGAAAATGGACAAACGGCGCCAGAATTGGTTCCTGCCAAGTACAATTCCAAATCGGATCTCCAGAAGGAAGTGCAGCCAGGCGTCAATGAATATGAATTTGATTTGGTGAGTCGATAACCATTTGCACTGCGGCTCTTTCGAGCGCGCAGCGTATCACTACATCCCAAGAGCGTTGTTCCTGCGCGCATCCTGCGTACAGGAACAACGCCGATTCTCCCTCCCTCAATTTCCTCCCTGCACGAGTCTCCGATGATTCGCCCCTTTTTCTCCTTGCTTCTTTTGGTTGTCTGCTATGCACAAACTCTCTCTGCGGGAGATTTGCGTGTCGTCGGCGTACTAGGTAACTCGGGGGAAGCCGGGGCGGAATTAGTCCGGTTCGCCGACCATGCGATCTATGGACTGGGCGTGGTCCAAGACCAGCAAGGGGGACTATGGGAACGAGCCGGCGATGGTCGCTTAGCCCATTATTCGATCGATGGTCGACTTCTCGGCTCATTCGAGATTCCTCGCACCAACTCGCGCGATGATGTTCTCGCACTCTCGGGCGATCTGTTAGTCCTCCTGCTAAGAGGTTCCGTCTATACGTTGCCGGTGGATGCAAAGCAGGGAGAAGTGCCGCAACGCGTCGCTACCTCAGTCAACGGAATGTCGTGTAACGCAAGAGATGGCCGAGTGGTGATTGCCAGCGGCGGCGAGCTGCAGTGGTTCGATCCCAACAGCGGCCAGCGAGAACCAATCGTCAAGTTTGCGGAAACGATCGATTCAATCAATATCGGCCCAAACGGCACGATCTACGCGAAGCGGCGAGGCGCAGGGATGCATGCCTGGAAGTCTGGACGACCGGTTGATGGCTTTCCGAAGCCGATCGGAGGTGATCGACCGCGGAGACTGGGCGACTATTGGTACGCCTACAGTTCGCATGGAACGATCAAGCGTTACAACAGTCAATTGGAACCTGCGCCTGGGGTCGTTCTCGGAGGAGCGTCTGGCTCGTTCATTGGATTCCTGCCGGAAAGCGCTGATCTTTCTACAGGGCGGGGGATGACCTCCCTTCAAGACGATCTCTTTGCCGTGACCGGCATGGAAGGAATCATTCAGATCGCAAAGTGGGACGAAGACCAAAGCAAATTTCGTCTTGTGCGACGGATTGGCCCGGCCGTCGACATTCAGGGACTGGGACTCGATCAGGATGGGAATATCTGGACCCATTTTGGAGCATGGCGTTGGAACGATACGCCAGATGCGCCGCGCACGATCGGCGCTCCTGCTTCGCAGAATCATGCCCAGCCGATCACACTGGATGGAAAATCAATCTGCGTCCTGCAGCAGCGGCACTCCAATCCGTTCCTCGCGACGGGCCCCTTTATCGACGAACACGGATGGTCAAAATACGAGACCGATGGCCTAAAGGGGCTAAAGGACGTCGAGCAACTACGCGGTGCTGCCGTCATTCCTACAGAGAAGGGAGAGTTGCGGATGATCGTCGTGAAATCGAACGGCGCCGGATACCAGATCCCCCTTCAGTCCCAAGGACGGCTCGCAGGGGCTCCGCAGCCGATTCAGTTGGATAGGCTTCGTGGCTGTACGAGTTTGGCCTACGCCCAAGGAAAATTGTATGCCGCCAGTGAAGGTCAGGTTGTCGCGTTCGCGCAGAATGGAGATCAGCCCTGGCAAGAGGTGGAGCGTTGGAATCGACCTGCAGGGACTTCGACCCAGCCGTTCGGCGATACGATTTCGATTCAGAGCGATGGAACCCAACTGGCTGTCTCTGACACCCAGCGACACCGCGTACTGTTGCTGGATCCCGCGAGTCATCGCGTGATCGACCAGTTCGGGCAGCTTGACCAGGCGGGGAAGTCGTTGGATACGCTCGATTCCCCGACCCATGTCGCTGTACAAGGTAATCGCGTCGTCGTTTACGACTCGGCGAATCAACGCATTGTGCGCTTAGAACAGCTTGCCAAAGCCCCCGAGCAATCGGTAGCGGCGCACATTACGTTCTCGCCGCCGTCGCACTCCTTGTTTGCGGCAAGTGATTTTGTGGATGTCAGCAACCTTGGCGGACCGTCTGCGGCGATCGCGTTGCGACGAGAACAGGGAATGCTGTTCATTGCATTACGAACCGAGATGTCGCCGCCGCCGGAAATAGAACTCGGCCTAGGGGGGACGAAATCGGTGGTGCTTGATGCCGCCAGTGCGCTGATCACCGAGGAGGGTTTCCACTTCCAAGTACCAGCATCCTCGCTGGTCGATTCGGAAGCAGACTGGAACGAGATCCGCTGGGGAGCGGCTCTCACCTGGAACGGGGTTGTCGACCGGCGCGAGCGCCTAGGGCATGTCGATCGCCGAGCGACGTTCCGTCCGCTCTCGAAGAACATGAACGACTGGTCCGTACTCTCTTTCTCGGAATACCAACGGCGCGTCTCCGAGCAGAGAAATGAGATTTGGGTAGAGTTCCAGCAGCCGATGGATGGAAAAGCGACGATTGTCGTCGAGGACGACAAGGGGGATCGCATCCGCAACTTGATCTCTGGGCAGACAATGTCAGCGGGAACGCATCGCGTGGCCTGGGATGGACTCGACGAACGCGGCCGGCTCGTTCCTCCAGGCAAATACCGCTGGCGAGGCGTTAGTCATCCCGGCCTGAAGCCGAACTACTTGATGAACTTCGCCAACGGCGACGAACCAACGATCCAGCCATGGGGCCCCAATCACTCGACCATTCATGATGTGACCAGCAATGGAGAATACGTCTTCTGCGCTGCTCCTGTCACCGAAGGGGGCTGGGCGTTGATCGCTTTGGACGCAGAGGGGAAGTGGGTGCAAGGGTATGAGCATCAACATGGTTTGGGAATCAATCACGATGCGATCGCCGCCGACGACCGCTATTTGTACTGCGCTCAAGACGGCTTCACCTGGGGAGGGACGCGGGGAATCGATTTTAAGAGCGATCAATGGCAAGCGACTTGGAATCTGTCTTTGGTGCGATATGACATCAAAAGCGGCAAGATGGTCGAGTTTCCCGGGAAGAAGCGTCACCTGATCGTCGACGAAATGCAGATCGGGCCCGGCTCCAAAAATGCAGCTTTGCAAGGCTATAATCTGGGCGGATTGGCGGTGCATGATGGCCAAATCTACGTCGGTTCGCGACAGCACAGTGCGGTATTCGTGCTCGACGCGGGGTCTGGCGATCTAGTTAAGAAGATCCCTGTCCAAGGGCCTCGCATGATGGATGCGGCCGATGATGTTTTTGTCGCCGCCGACCGGGGAGTGGTTCGACTTCGCGATCAAAAGTTGATTGTTCCTGCCGGAAATCTTGACCTTGCCGGGATTGCCATCGCGTCCAACGGCGACATCCTGGTGAGTGATCGCAATTCGCACCAGATCCATCGCTTCACCGCGGAAGGAAAGTTCCTCACGAAGATTGGCTCGCCTGGCGGGCCTTACGCAGGCAAATATGATCCCTCCCGCATCGTTAATCCTGAAGGGATCGGCTTTGGCCCCGATGGCAAGCTATGGGTTACGGAAGACCGCTGGAGCCCTAAACGAATTCTTGCTTGGGATCTGAACAAGAATCAAGTCGTCTACGAAAAGTTCGGCGTGCCTCACTACGGTGGAACCGGCGCCGGCTTCGATCCTCGAAGTCACCGTCACTGGGTTGGTCTCGGTTGCCGTTGGGAGCTTGACTTTAAAAATCAAGCGGCGCGGCCGACGCACGTCTTGGCGGTGGATGACGCCCATTTTGAGCATTACCATCCGCTGCATTACCAGATCGTGCGCGAACAAGGCCGCACGTTTCTGATCGGTTTTGGAAAGATCACGACCGTCTCCGAAGTTCACGCCGACGGATCGATCCAGGACTGCGCCGCTTTGTCCAACACGCATCACTTCAGCTATGGCTGCAACTGGCGACCTCCGCAAGCCTATATTGACGCCTTCTATGAGCGTTGGCCTGAGCAGCGGAAGAACGAGAGAGTGGGCCAGAAGGGGGATGGCAAGCCTTACGCACAAAAGGGGCCAGGCGTGCTATGGATCGATCGTAACAACGACGGAGAACCACAGCAGGAGGAATTTGAATTCACGGATGAATCGGTCAACTTCGGCGGCTCGTCGTGGGGGCATCGGCATTTAGGATTGAGCATGAAGGCGCCGCTGGTGATCGATGGTCAGGTGAAAATCGCCACGCTGGAACCGAATGGCTTCACCAAACAAGGCGCGCCGAACTACCCCACGCTCGCCGAGGCGGTCGCCAACGCATCCGATATCGCGTTGACGCCTGGAAACAACCGGCACAATGCGGCGTCGTACGACGATCGCTTTGGACGGTTTGTGATTAACTCCGATCCCGAGATGAACGCTTACGACGCCAACGGCAAGCATTTGTGGAGTTTCGCGAATCAATGGAGCGGCGTCCATGGATCCCACAAAGCGCCGCTGCCTGAACCAGGCGTAATGCAGGGAACGTTGTTCTTTTTGGGAATGGCCTCCTTTGACGATCAAGCCGACGTCTTCATGCTTAACGGAAATCATGGGCGTTGTTTTTTGCTGACTAGCGACGGACTCTATCTGGACGAAATGTTTAGCGACGTTCGCATCAGCTATGTGAATGACGCCTATCGTCTGGGGGGAGAAATCTTTGGAGGCTACTTCGGCCGGTCCGAGGAAAATGGCCAGTACTACGTGCAAATTGGTCACGGCAGCTATCGGCTCTTTGGCATTTCGGGCATCAACCAGGCAGTCCGAATTTCTGGAGAACTAACGGTCTCCAAGCAACAGGCTGACGCCGCAGAGCAAAAGAACATGCGTCTGTTGGTCGAAGCGAAACAAGCCAAGCAAGTCGTGATCGTCATGACGAAGACGCCGCCAACGATTGACGGCGATCTGAAAGAATGGAAGGACTCCCCTGTCCTCCACTGGGACCAACAGGGGAAGTTTCCGGTCGAGATGTGGGGAAGTTGGGATGAGCAAAACCTGTATCTCGCTTATCGCGTCGAAGATGGCTCCCCCTTTGTGAATCAAGGGCGACGCTGGAATACGCTATTCGCCACCGGCGATTCGGTTGACTTCCAGTTTGCGACCGACCCGACCGCGAACCCGCGGCGAAATTCACCGGTTTCCGGAGACAAGCGTTTGATGATCGCCCCTTTTGAAAGCAAGCCGACAGCTGTCTTGTACGAACATCGCAAGCCCGGAGGGAAGAACCCCATCGAGTTCACCTCGCCGTGGCGCGGCGAGCAAGTCGACAACGTCGAGCAACTAGCCGCAGCGGATGTCGCCGTGAAAACTTATCGCGGCGGATACTCGGTAGAAGTCAAAGTTCCGTTAAACGCGCTGGGCTGGAAGATCGAGCCTGACGCTGCCTACCGCGGCGACTTTGGCGTCACCTTTGGCGACCCCGCAGGGCACGAAACGCAATTACGATCCTACTGGGCCAATCCGTCCACGATGCTCGTCGATGACATTCCCGGCGAAGTAATGCTGCATCCAGTGACGTGGGGCGAAATCGAGTTCGTCAAATAACCGCAAGGGACGACGGAAATGATTTCGAACACAGGGAAATGGCTGGCGATGCCCCGTCTCTGCGCCTTCTTTAGCGCTGCGACGGTTCAAAACGGGCGCCAATTCTCCGGACGTCCCCATTCGATAAGCGAGGGAAAGAATCGCCATCCGTTTGTCGACGCAGGGAGCGATCATCTCAAGCAATTCGATGCGCGCCCAAAAAAAAGGTTCCCAGTCAGGAACGGCTTCTTAAAAAGTGGAGTTCTCAGAAACCAGTTAGAACTTTTCGTCCTTGGAATTGAGCAGATGGACGAAGAGGAGCGGCAACTGTTTTTTTGCGGCAATTTCTACAAAACGGAAGCCGAAGAAGCAGTCGTGATGCCAATGGTTGTAGGCGGCCGTGCCAAAAGAGACGCAAGATAAGTCGCTGCAACCTTCTGCAATATCCCGTCTTTAAACGAAGCGAATCTGCAAGGGAGTTTGTTCAGGCCCTTTTCGGCAACGGATCGATTACGCTGCGAGGCGTCGAATCACCCGTTTGAACTGCAAGCTCGATGGCGTAACTCTTTACGTCAAAATAAAAAAGCCCTTTGACCTGTTGGCCAAAGGGCTTCTATCGAAAAAAAGTGGCGGGGGCCGGATTTGAACCGACGACCTCGAGGTTATGAGCCTCGCGAGCTACCTAGCTGCTCCACCCCGCGACATTAACTCCTACTAGCGACATGATTGCCGCTGTTGGAAGTGGTGAATTGTAAAGGAACAGTGAGCAGTGTCCAGGGGACCGAGGGAAAAAATTCGTATGCGACCTATTGGCGAGCGTTTTTCTGTGACGATAGCAGGGAGAGAATCGTACGGGATTCTTTTCGACGCGGAAAGCCGCGGTGTCGCGAGCAGCGTGTTGACGCGTCAAAATCGACAAAACCGGCGCGAATTCCGCGTGAGGGCGCATGAGTACAAAGTCGGTTCCTTGCCGCTAGAAAAAGCGACTGGTAGAGTGACGTAACCCCTTTTTTCGCTGGTATTTTGGCCGTCTGTCGTGATAGCGGTCTTGGAGCTTGTGGATGTCGAGCGAAGAACATCCGAAAGACCGCAACAAATCGCCAGAAAAGCGACCAGCGCCGATTTCGCAACCGCCTGCCCAGCCATCGACTCCGCCGCCTGACGGTGAAGAGACGAAAGCGCCGATCTCTTTCGGGCAAACTCCGCCGCAATCGGCCCCCAATTATTTTCCTCCCAACAGTTACCCGCAGCCGGGTCAGTTTGGCCCAGCGCCGCAATATCCGCCGCAGCAGTATCCTCCTTCCCAGTACCCGCCGCCGCAATATCCGCAGCCAGGCCAACTTGGTCCGCCTCCGCAGTATCCGCCGGCTGGCCAGTATCCAGCCCCTCCAGTCGGTCCTTATCAGCCGCCGAGCTATCCCCATCCATGGCCCGCAGCGCCGACAACTCCGCTGACGCCGCAACAGCCGGCCGCGCCGGCGAGCGAAGCGCCGCCTGTGGAACCTGTCGCACCCCCTGCGCCTCCGCAACCGCCGGCAAAGGCCGCCGCGCCGAAACCGTCGACACCCACTCGCCCTCCTTCCAAACCACCCACTTCGCCCGGCGCGAAAAAGCCGCCTGCGGCGAAAACGCCATCGCGCGACTCCGGCGAAAAATCGGATCCGCCGAAGTGGAGGGGGGAAGCGGCGCCGCCAACCTCCGGCGAGAAAAAACGAGCAGCGAAGCAGGACTCTTCCAAAAGCGTTTCCACAAAGCCGGCGCCGCAAAAGTCCCCTTCCACAGAAACCGCACCAGCCGACAAATCAGCGCCGGTCGAGCGTATCGCATCCGATCGCAAAGGTTTGCCGCAGCAAGCTCCCAAGCGAACGGCGCCGGCGATTGTTGATCCCCAGTTGAAAGTCGCCGAGCATGATGCGCCGGCCGAAGATCTGACGGCGAAGTCGACGAAGTTGATGCCTCCGTGGATGGTCAGTACGATCGTTCACTTTCTGTTGGTCATCGCGCTGGCCATGTTTGCGTTTACGCCGCGGCAAAACCAAACGGTCGTCGTTACGGCGACCTATGCCGAAAAGTTAGGGGAACAACTAGACCAGCCTTTTGTGCTGGACGACGCCGACTTGATGGAGGATGACATTACCGGCTTTGATATCACGTTGTTCGAGTCTGAGGAGCCTCCGCCGGCGTCTCTGACCACATTGGCCGCCACCGGAACCAAGTCGAAGCAAAGCGAAATGGAGACTCCCGGCGTCGAGTACAACTTTCGCAGCGATGGCGGCGGCAAGAAGGCGTTATTGAAAGCCTACGGCGGAAGTGCGACGACGGAACAATCGGTAAAGGATGCGCTCGATTGGCTGAAGCGGAATCAGCGCCGCGACGGTTCGTGGAGTTTGAAAGGTCCGTATCGTGATGGCGCCGGCATCGAAAATCATATCGCCGCAACGGCGATGGCGCTGTTAGCGTTTCAAGGAGCAGGCCACACGACGCTGGAAGGCGTCTACACGAAAGAAGTGACCCGCGGCTGGGAATTTTTGCTGTCGCAAATGGATAACGACGGCACGTTTATTAGCGGGCCGCTAGCCAATCAGCATCGACTTTACACGCAAGCGCAAGCGACAATCGCGTTGTGCGAGTTGTACGGCATGACGAATGACGAGAAGTACAAAAAACCGGCGCAACGTGCGATTGATTACGCGGTCCGGATTCAATCTCCCGAAGGTGGGTGGCGCTATACTCCTGGCGAAGGCGCCGATACTTCCGTCACCGGTTGGTTTGTGATCGCATTCGCCAGCGCCCAGATGTGCGGGCTGAGCGTTCCGGAAGATACGCTCCAGCGAGTCGGCGGCTTTCTCGATAGCGTCTCGAAAGAAAACGGTGCTCGTTACACGTATCAACCGACCCGCAATCAACCGCCGACTTTATCGATGACGGCCGAAGGCTTGCTCTGCCGTCAGTATCTCGGTTGGACGCAAGAAGACCCGCGTTTGAGCGACGGCGTCGACTTTCTGGTCGGCAATCCGATCAGTTGGAAAGAGCCGGACGTTTACTACTGGTACTACGGCACGCAAGTGGCGCATCACTACGAAGGCTCGGCCTGGCAAGAGTGGAACAAAGTGATGCGTCAGGCGATCCCCGAGCAGCAAGTGCAGGTCGGCGGCGAAAAGGGAAGCTGGTCTCCCGACGGCGACAAACATGGCGTCATCGGCGGCCGGCTTTTCATGACTTGTTTGTGCGTCTACATGTTGGAAGTCTACTATCGGCATCTGCCGATCTACTCGAAGTCGGAAGTGCTGTCGCTGCAGTAAGCCGACGAGAAATAGCGACTGGCGCAAGAGGCTTTCGGATTTCACATTTTTCGTCGCGCGCTTAAGTGAGCGAGAGAAATACGGCGTCAATCATTGAAGGCGTCCCCGCTGGACTCGCTTGCGCGGCGGAATATGAAGAGATCGACAACATTGTTCGGCTGACCGGCGATTCGTGTAAGATAGATTTTCGTCGTCAAAACCACCCTGCCGAAAATTCCCTCCTCCTGCTCGAAAGTATCCGAATCGTGAAATCGTTCGCTCGCTTTGTCTTGTCCTGCGTTTTTCTCACTTCGCTCATTTCGACTGCAATTGCCCAATCGCCGCCGCGTCCGATTCCGTTGATCTTTGATACCGACATCGGCAACGATTGCGACGACGTTCTGGCGCTCGGGATGATTCACGCGCTGCAATCACGCGGAGAGTGCGAGTTGTTGGCGGTGACGATTACCAAAGACAATCCGCTGGCGGCGGCGTTTGTGGATAGTGTGAATACCTTTTATGGGCGCCCTGATGTGCCGATTGGCGTTTGTCATAGCGGCGTGACGCCGGATCAAGGGAACTTCAATGGACTCGCCAATACGACCGACGACGGCAAGTTACGTTATCCGCATGATTTGATGTCAGGTGACGCCGCTCCGAACGCGGTTACCTTGTTACGAAAAACGCTCGCAGCGGCCGAAGATCATACGGTCGTGATTTGCCAGGTTGGTTTTTTCACCAATCTTGCCAATCTGATCGATTCGCCCGGCGATGACATCAGCCCGCTGAACGGCGCCGATTTGGTGAAACGCAAGGTGCGTCTGCTCTCGGTGATGGCCGGTTCGTTTGTCGATCCGAGTAAAGTTCGCGGGAAGCGACACGGCGAATACAACGTGATCAAGGATCTAGCTGCATCGCGTCGGTTAGCGGATCATTGGCCAACTCCGATCATCTGGAGCGGCTATGAAATTGGGATGGGACTGCGGTACCCGTACCGCAGCATCGTCGAGGACTACACGTATGCGGCGCATCATCCGGTGGTCGAGTCGTACAACATGTACGTCAAGCCGCCTCATCATCGACCGACCTGGGATCTGACGTCCGTCCTGTATCCTGTCCGTCCAGACCGCGGATATTTTGATATCTCCCCGTTAGGCGACGTCACCATCGACGAAAAAGGCTACACCAACTTTGTCGCATCGCCCGGCGGGCGTGATCGTTACTTGATCATCCAAGAAGCGCAAAAAGGAAAAACGCTGGAAGCGTTGACATCGCTCTCGAGTCAACCGCCCGAGTAGTAGCGGTAGGGCAGGCACGGCCTGCCCTACGCGTTCTCTGTCGCCCATTGCATGCGCCACGGCGGTTCACACAAAAGATACGCAGCCAATGAAATCACGGTCGCCGCGATTTCTAGCGGAATGGGCAGCGTGCCCGCGAGCCATGGTTCCAGGAAGCTTTCATAGCCCCACGGTTGGTGCAGTCCCCAGACCATCGCACCGGCCAACATGCTGACAGCGCCCGACCAGCGATTGCGCGGCTGAGTATAAATGCCAAACATCAGCGGCACGAAGAGTCCCACCAGCGTCATCGCATAGGCGGTCTCTAAGAGACCGTAGGCGGTTTCGCCAGAGTAGGCCATTACTAATGCGCCGACAGCGACGATCAACGTGGCGATGCGGTTAAGCTTGAGCGGCTCGATCGTCGTGCAGCGGCTGAGCAAGTTTTGGGCGAGTACGCTTGACGGGGCGATGATCGCGCTGTCGATCGTCGAGAGAACCGCCGACATCAGCGCCAGCACAAAAATAATCGCGACCGGCGGGCTAAGAAACGCGGCGGCCAGGGTGGGTAAGACGCTCGCTTCGATCTCGTGCGGCAACAGGTTCGCCGCCAGGCCGAGCCCGACCGGGATCAAGCCGAAGGTCAGATAAGCGCCCCCTGCGATAAAGCAGGCGCCTTGGGCGACGCGTGCGCTTTTCGCGGCGAAGATTCGCTGCATCAAGTCTTGCCCCGGCAAGTTGCCCAAGGTGGCGACCATCAAGACGGCGATCCAATCCCACATCACTTTGGCGTTTTCGCGGGGGATCCATTGCAAATGTTCCGCCGGCGTTTGGGCAATGACTTTGCCGTAGCCGGCGATCAACTGGCCTTCGCCGATCTCCCATAACACGACGAATGTCAGCACGATCAAACCGAGTAATACCAACGAGATCTGCACCGCGTCGGTCAACGTGACTGACCACATGCCGCCGGCGATGGTATAGCCCGTGCCGACGATCGCCACGGCGGCGATTCCAATCGACAGGTCGAGCCCAAAGTAGAGTTCTAACATCTTGGCCAACGCAATGTACTGCGCCGCGATCCAACCAAAATAGCTGGGGATCATGATGAGCGACGCGACGATCTCGGCGAACGTTCCGTACTTCTGACGAAACAGGTCTGGCAACGTCAGCAACTTCATCCGCCAGATCGGCCCGGCGACAAACAGGCCGGCGATCAACAGGCAAAAGCCAGGTCCCAGCGGATCGAGCGCCGCCGCTTGGAGCCCTTCGGCGTTTACCTCATCGGCGGCCGTCAGCAAAGTGCCGGCGCCAAACCAGGTCGCGAGCAACGTCATCCAGGCGAGCGACAGCGGCAGCTTGCGGCCGGCGACGATATAGTCTTCGCTCGTCTCGACCTTTCCCTGGGCGACGATCGCCAGCGCGTACATGCCGATCACATAGATCGCAATCACGACGCCGAGCGTCCATTTCAAACCGACGCCAATTTCCATTCGCCAGCGCTCCGGTCAAAAAAACGGTAGGGTCCGCGGTGCGGACCGACGTTTGATTGCGCTTCATGGTCCGCACGGCGGATCCTACACGCAGTTCTTCAGTTCCTGCAATAGTCGCTGCGTCGCTCGCCCGCGATGCCCGATCAATCGCGTCGCCGCCGGACTTAGTTCGGCCAAGCGGCGGCGGTACTCGATGATTTCCAACAACGTGTCATAGCCAATGCCATACTCGCCGCGGGCGTCGTCGCAGATGCGGCCGTGACACTCTCCAGACGCTTCGTACCAAATCTTGCCCTCCGGGTTCGCGATGGCCAGATGACAAACGAAGCGGGCTGCGCGCTTTTCTATCGGCACATCGCGCAATAGAGCGAGCAGCTTTTTGCGGTTGTCTAGCGCCGTCGCTTGATCGCCTGCATAGCGGGCCGATCGTACGCCGGGTTCTCCCTGCAGCGCCGTGACTTCCAGACCGGTGTCATCGGCCAAGACCCATTGTCCCAGTTGCAGCGCATAGCCGGTCGCTTTCTTCAACGCGTTGTCGCGCAAGGTGGCGCCATCTTCTTCGACCGGCGTTATGGGGGGAAAGTCTTGCAGCGACCGCAGGGGAACTTGCAGCGGCGTGAGCGATCGGGTCAGCTCTTGCACTTTGTGCGCGTTGCCAGTCGCCAGAATCAAAGTAGGGAAGGGGAGCTTCATCGGTTTACAGAATCGCGAGCGGATTGCGGCGTTCTTCCAACGTGCCGCGGGTCACGCCGACGCGGTTGAGCGCTTTCAGCTCGGTCCAAACTTCTTTGCCGCTGATTTGCCCCGTCAGCAACGACGAGTAGAGATCGAGCGTTTGATACACCTGCGACTTGGAGGCTTCGTCCAGCAGTTCAACCCGAAAGTAGCGGACGCCCAGGTCAATCAGCGCGGCGACAGCTTCGGCGCCGCTTTGGGGCGCTGCGTTATAGAGCGTATTGCGGCAGCCGACGTCGGCGGTCAGCAGATGTTCGCTGCCGACGCGATCCCGCAGGCGGACGACATGATCGTCGCAGGGCCGGCCGCAGTTGGTCTTGTTGGTCCCCGGCGAGAGAACGGCGCAGAAGACGCAATGCTCCATGTGGAACATCGGCATGTGCTGGTGGATCACTACTTCCAGCAATTGCGACGGCGAACGCCGCGCCATCTCAAACAACTGTTCACGGTTCAAGTCGTACGAAGCGGTGATCCGTTCGGCGCCTTGATGACGCAGAAAGTCGACCGTCAATTCATTGGCCGCATTCAGCGCGAAGTCGGCGACGCACGCGATTTGGCGTTCGTGATAGTAGCGTAGTCCTGATAGGTTGCGAACCAAGATTCCGTCGGCCGCTTGCTTCTCGAGCGCTCTGAAAACGCCGATTTCGCCCGGCTTTTGGATCCGCGGGGTCGCCAGGTAGATCTGTGCGCCGGCGGCGTGGGCGATATCGACCGCTTGGCGATACTCACGGATATCGGCGAACTCGGCGTAAAGCCGCTTGATGCCGATCTCGCTGGCCCAGGTCAACTGATCCAACGTGCGACAGAGTAAATGGAGGTGCGGCGTTTCGTCGGTCGGAATTGTCGCTGGGATGTCGGCCCGCAGTCGCGGCAATACTGGATTTGGATCTACGGCATGCGCCCGGATCGCCGCTTCTCGGCGAGCAGCTGAAAGTTGTTCGACCATTTGCTTGCGCAGAGCGCCTAACACGCTGAGCGGCGCCATCGGCGCTCCGCTGATCTCGGCCGTCAATTGCGTCAGTCGAAAGCCGGTTTCTCCCAGCCGCGAGAACTGCTCTTGCAGCGTCTCGGCAGTCAGCGGATGTTTGCGAGCCGCTTCCAACGGCTGTTCGGTCTGCAGTTGCAATTGCGGCAAACCGGCGACCGTGGCGATCAGTTGCAACGGTTGGTCGATCGCCGCAGTGACGTGCAATTGCAGGTCAACTTCGCGCGGCGTGATCTCGCCGTCAAAGCTTTTTCGCAGACGGCGGTTGAGCTCGGGATCGTCGCTCTTCCAGATTTTTTGACCCGGGTAAAGCTGCGACACGTCGACCGAGTCGCGCATCAGCGCCAGCTCAATCACGCCGTGAGAAACTTCTCCTTCGAGCCGATTTTGGCCGCGATAGAGCGCGAAGATACGGCCTCCTTGTTCATCCCCGATGCTGCGGTCTCCCTCGAAGACGACGCCGTCGCCCGCTTTGAGCGAGCGACGCAGCGCGATGCGAACGCGCTGTCCTTGCACCTTTTGAACTTCGCCGACGAGCACGCCGCGCTTCGCCGAACTGACGGCCGGGACCAGCATCTTATGATCGCATCCTTGCAGCCAGCCGACCGAAAACCCTCGCGAGAACGACAACTCCATCTCTTCGACGTCGCGCGGCGTAAACTCGATCGGGCGCCCGGCGACGGCGGCGTCGATCGCGCTGCGATAATGTCGCGTGATGTTGGCCACATACTCGGGCGTTTTCAAACGCCCTTCGATTTTGAGCGAGACGATCCCTGCGGCGATCAGCTCAGGCGTGATCTCAAACGCGGCCAGATCTTGCGGGCTCAGCAGATACTTTTGATCGCCGAGATCGACATCGTCACCGTCGCAGATCAATTCGTATGGCAACCGACACGCTTGGGCGCACTGGCCGCGATTGGCGCTGCGTCCGCCGAGCGATTCACTGGTGAGACATTGTCCGCTATAGGCGACGCACAGAGCGCCATGGACGAACGCTTCGAGCGGCATCGCGGTTTCGGCATGGATCGCGGTGATCTCGTCCACTGAAAGTTCGCGAGCGAGCACCACTCGTTCGACCCCCATTTCGTCCGCCAACGCAATGCACTCGCTACTGGTCATTGTCATTTGGGTCGATGCGTGGATCGGCAGCGTCGGCGCGATCTGGCGGATCATGCCGACTAGCCCCAAATCTTGCACCAACAGCGCGTCAACGCCGGCGGCGGCGATTTGGCGAACGAGCAACTCGACCGCTTCCAGCTCGGGCGAAAAAGCGAGCGTATTGAGCGTGACGTAGCCGCGGACTCCGTGCCAATGCAAGAACGACATCAGCGGCGAAAGGTCGTCGACTCCAAAATTATCGGCGCGTGCGCGAGCGTTAAACCCGCTGGTCAACCCAAAATAGATCGCATCGGCCCCATTGGCGACGGCCGCTTTGGCGCACTCCCAATTGCCGGCAGGAGCCAGTAGTTCAGGGGCAGTACGGTTTTCTGGCATAAGAGAGCGATCGCTTGAGAGGGTGGTCGAAACTCCCATTCTAGCAATCGCAGCGATCGTTCGTCAGAAGATTTGTTGCGGGAAATACGGCCGCAGGTTTTGTCGCAGAAAACAAGCAATATTTGACGTCAGGCCAAGGTGGGACCTACAGGGGGCGGCTGCGAAATCGTTTCACCGCTTGTTTGGTAAGCAGCGGCAGCAAGCCCAGCATCGCGAAGGCGACGAGGGTTGGCCATTGGACGACGGCGCCGAACCCTTCCGCTTGGATTGTCCGCATCGACGGCAAGCTTGCGCCTGCCCAGACGTATACCACGGTTCCAGCCAGCATGCCCAGCTGACTGACCCACCAAAAGGTATGGAGTCGAATCGGCGTCAGTCCCATTAGCAAATTGACCAAAAAGAAGGGGATGACCGGAATCAAGCGGAGCGTAAACAGATAGTAGGCGCCTTCAGCTGCGACCGCTGCGTTCAGCTTCTCGAGTCGCTGCTGATAACGCTGCTGAATCGCGTCCCGAAATAGATAGCGACTCAGCGAAAAGGCGATCGTCGCGCCGAGCGTCGAAGCGAAGCTGACCAGCAAGACGCCGGCGATCGGACCAAATAGCCATCCATAAAAGATGGTCAGCAGCGCCGCGCCGGGAAGCGACAGCCCGGTGATCACGACGTAAACCAGAAAACCGCCGATCGAGGTGATCGCCGCATGCCGCCGCTGATAATCACGCAGCGCCTCTTCCTGCGCGACTAGCGTATCGATCGAGAGATAACGTCCCAGTGTGAAATAGGCGACGAGAATCGCGACGACCACGATCAAACCCAGCGTCCACTTCCAGCGATTGGAATGCTGGGGCGCATGGAGATCTGAGGTTCCTTCGGTTGAAGGCATGATCGATAGCTCTACGTTTTGGCGGAATGCGGAAGGGAGGTCCGACCTCGGCGTGATCCAAACGGTTGCGAAACTCCGTAGGTTGGGTTTTGCCCCTGACCGGGAGCCGCTGCCCGCCTCTCAAGGTGTTGGCGTAAAGCAGGAATGGCTATTTTTTCTTCTTTTTGTCTAGTACTTTCTTCTTCTCTGCTTTACTCGCTGCTTGTCTGGCGCGTGTCAGTCGGGCTTGCTGCTGCGGCGTCCAGGCTTCGAGATAGTCGATCGAACGGATCGCCATGGTGGTTTCGATCATCACTTCTTCTGGTCCCTCCTTGGCCCAATCCGTCCGGAATTCTCGCAATTTAGCGAGAAATTTGACGATCCGGTCCTCCATCGCCTTGATGTCGTCGGTGGTCTGATATTCCATTCCCATGGTCGTACTCCGCGAGTGCAAAAAAAGTTTCTAGACACATCATATTGCTACACAATAGCTTACGTCAAGTGAGGGGAAAGTCTAAGGATGTTGGCGATCTTTTGTTGGGTTTAAGTGTTGCTAAAGTCTTAGACTTTGCTTAGAATTGTGTAAGTAAATGAGGGGAAGTGATCGCTCTGGATCGTTTGAAAATCAAAGGCGTCCAGCGGATGATTCTTCTCCCCTCAACAACCTGCGAATAATTGAGGTCAGCGGGAATAAATGGGGGCAGGTCCAATTTTCGCCGTGAAAATTGGACCTGACCCCATTTATTCCCATCGCCCATCCGCTGCAATGCAGTCACTGTGCAAAAACCAGGGGACTTGGATGCTTACTCTTCCACCGCCGACGGCGCCAACGCCGCTCAGTTATTACCGGATTCGTTCGATCCAAGACAAGGTCGACGGCGTTTACTACTGGATGAAGGCGGCCGGATCCCCAGAACAACAAACGTTGTTCGCCGATCTGCAAGTCGCCAAAACGTTGCTGAGCGATCTGCCGGTGCTGCTCGACGCCGAGCGAAGCGAAATCGATCGCCGCTGGCGGACCGCAATTCAATCGATTCCCCCATTGCGAAACTGCCCTCTAGCGACAGCGCCAAAGGCTTCGATTTCTGTTCCTGCCGAATTACACGGTTGGAGCGATATTCAGGAAGACCATCCGGTGCAGCAGCGCTTCGAGAGTCACGAAACCGGCGTCGGTTGCTATGAATTTCAAGCCGATTTTCATTTCGATCGGAGCCCGTTGGGAGATCAACTGCACGGCGTCACCATTACGTCGGCGCTGCGGTTGGATAAGGACGAACTGGTGGAAGTGACCCGTGCAGCCGAATTGCGCCTGTTGACCGGGGAAGCCGAAGCCTGGTGGGAAGGAAGACGATGAATCGAGAAGCAACAAGCAACGTCAACAAACGGCGACGCACGAAGCGCGTCAAGCCAACCGAATGCCCAGCGCTGCACCAAGTGGTCGCCGAATGTGAAAACGAACGAGAGCAACGCAAGTTGTACGCCGAGTTGAAAGCGAAAGGATACCGATGCCGGTTATTGAATCTGTAGTCTCGTGCCGCGTGCTCGATTCGTTCCGCGTGCAAATGGTGAGCGGCATGTTTGACGTCTCGTTGGACGAAAAATTGTCGGATCGGTTCGCGATTGAAATTCCAACCGACGACGATTGGCGCGTCGGCATGATCGTAGGGCCTTCCGGATCGGGCAAGTCGACGATCGCCGCCAAAGCGTTCCGTTCGCAGGTCTATCGCGGGTTTCGTTGGCCGGCTCGCAAAGCGATTGTCGATGCGTTTCCGGTCGAACTTGAGACCCGCTCGATTTTGCGAACGTTGATTTCAGTAGGGCTCAGTTCACCGCCAGCCTGGTGCAAGCCGTATCGCGTCCTCTCGACCGGCGAACAATTTCGTGCCGACCTGGCGATGTCGCTCGTTTCGTCCGATCCGTTGATCGCGTTTGACGAGTACACCAGCGTTGTCGATCGCCGCACCGCCCAAATCGGATCGGCGGCGCTGCGCAAGTCGATCGACGCCGGTCACATCGATAAACAATTTGTCGCGATTACCTGTCACCGTGACGTCATCGATTGGTTACAGCCAGATTGGGTCGCCGATATGTCGAGCGGCCAATTGACGCGGAGGCGTCTTCGGCGACCGAAACTCAATTTGCAAATTAGCAGCGGCAGCATTTCGCATTGGCCCCTCTTTGCGAAACATCACTATCTAGATCCGCGGCTCAACCCGGCGGCGCGCTGCTTTCTGGCGACGCTCGACGATGAGCCGGTCGCGTTCGCCGCGGTGTTGAATCATTTTCGCAAGAATGCGTTTCGTTTTACACGCTTGGTGACGCTTCCCAGTTTTCAAGGGCTCGGCGTCGGCGGCGCCCTGTTAGATGGAGTCGCCGCGCATTTGGTCGAACACGAAAACGCCGAGTTGGTCTCGATCAGCGGCAGTCACCCAGCCGTGATTCATCATTGCAACGCGTCGCCACAGTGGCGGTTTCGCGAATTAAAAAAAACAGGCCGCCGCGCCAGCGGATTCTTTCGCGATCATCCCGATTGGAAAGTATCTCTAGGCCGATCCGTAGCATCCTTCCGCTACCAGACGTAGTCACAAAGTGCAATCGAACCACAGTAGGGTGCGTCTGGACGCACCAGAATTAGGAGACGTTTGGCGATTCCGGTCCAGACGCACCCTACAGAAATTCCCCAGGAGCTTTCTTCATGACCCGAATTACGGCTGCACAAGCGGCGATTGTGGCGCGGCAAATTGAATTGCAATTGGCGCACGGAAATTTTGCGGCGGCCGACGACATTCTGACGCGATGCATCGCCGAGGTGAAGTCGCAGCGGCGCGAGTTGTGCGAAGAGTACGCGCTGCCGCGCGAAGTTCCCTTGGCCCGTTTGCATTTGGAGCCGCAGATTTTGAATGCGCTGGAGTATTGCGAGATTCATACCGTCGGCGATTTGCAAGGAGTGACGTACGAGGATCTGCTCGCCGTGCCAAATTTGGGACAAGCCCGCGTCAGCGAAGTCCGTGATAGCGTGCGACAACTATTGCGAGATTTCAAGACGCGCAGTTTTGAAAAAGCGCTGTAAGCGTAAGGAACAGAACAGAGTTTTCAGGGGAGGAGCAAGCGGCGGCTAGTCGCTTACTCACGGAATCGGGCGAATGCGACTGATCATCGCGGAGTCGCCCAATACGACGCTGCCCGATTGGGAGGGTAAGCGGCTGACCGCCGTTTGCGCCTCCCTTTTTTCTTTCTTGGAGCAACGTTTGATGGTAACGACATTCACTGACAAGCTGTCTGAACTGCTTGCTGACGCTCAAGCGAAACTGCGGCAAGGCTTCACGTGGGACACGTTTAGCGAAGCGCTTCTCACATTCATCCATTCGGCGATGCTCGCCGCTAAAGAGGAGCTGCTGAATCCCGGCCCCGAAAAGAAAGCGGCCGTGCTCGAGTGGGTCGGCGCCTTTTGGGATTTTATCGTCGCTAAAGTGCCGCTGCCAACTTGGTTGTTTTGGATGAAGTTGCCGTACGTCAGCTCGGCGATTCGCAGCATCATCCTGACGATCGCGGCCGGTTTGATCGAAGGTCTCTACACCCAAAACCTGGAGCAGTTCCGTGCTTAACTTTTTTCTTCTCGCGGCATTGGCGTTTGGCGCTATCGGCGTGATCTCGCTCGTCTGGTCCCCTGCGCTGACGGCGCCGGCTAGCAGCGGCGCACCGGCGTCAACGTCAATTCCGTTGAAGCTGATTCCCAAAAACCCGTTGCCTGGCGAACTGCCGAAGCAGCCTGATCCGGTCGACGCATTTCGTGCTTGGTTCACCGTCGTGCGGCCGGTGCTTGTCGCTAGTCAGGCGTCGCCAGAGGAGATTCGTCAGGCAGGGCTCGACCTCGTAAAGCACCTAATCATGGAGGCGCCGACCGATGAAGCCTAGCGTCTTCTTTCTCTTGATGGCCCTGATGTTGGCCGCCGCAGGTCTCTCGCAACTCGACCTGGCGCCGACCATCACGCCGCCGCCTGAAAACCCTGGACTGCCCGATTTGCTCGCCGCATTTCGTGAGAGTGACGACGCCAGCGCTGCGAAAGAAGACGCCCAAAAGTTTGGCGACTTGTGCAGCGCGCTGGCCAACGTAATCGCGTATGACGCCGCTCGGACGGAACCGCAACTGCGCAGCGGCGTACAGCTGGAAAACCTGCGGATGATTGCTCGTGATACGCAACTGAGCGGAGCCAGCTATTCAACAAAGTACCCAAGATTAGGGGACGAAATCAAGGTTTACCTCGATCAACAACTGGGCGTCGACGGCGGCGCGCTAGACGAAGATCGCCGTCGAAAGTGGATCGCCGCCTATCGCCAGTTAGCGAGGTCAGCGCACTACGCCGCCGACTATTTGAATTGGAAATCGTAGGGGCCGCCGTGCGGACCAAGATAACCAAACATGACACTAGCCCGTTGCGCCAGCGAGGGAATGCGGCTCGCCACTTCAATCCTAGTTGGGATTACCAACCTCGTTCCCTCGCTCGCGCAGCGGGCTAGTCTCAAAACCAAAACCCGAATGATAAAGGAAACCCGAATGTCGAATGATCGAATCGATCCGATGCCTAATCGGAAAAATTCAGTCGCTGGTCTCTTGTCCCTGTTGATCATTGGGACGATCGTCGGGCTCGCTTACTTCTCCAGTAAGGAGGCTCCGACAACGGTTGAACATGTGGATGGCGGTGGCGCCGAAATCCAGCCAGGCCGTCCTTCGCCCGATGTTTTGCCCGATCAGCATCAACCTGCGGCGGCGCTGTTCGGCTACAAGCCGCAGCCAGCCGAAACGCGTCAATTTTTGCAGACGCTTCCGCAACCAAATCTGCGTGAAGCGGCGCCGCAACTCTTCGTTGCTCGCGGGCCTCCGCAAGACGCGCTGTTGTACCGTGCTCTGTATAAAGCGCATCGCGACAAGTTTGGAACCGATTGGCAAGTAGGGCGACAGGGGATCGGCGATTGCGTCAGCTGGGGTTGGGCGCACGCCTGCGACATTCACTTGGCGATTATGTACTGCCAGGGAGATAGCGCCGATTGGCGGCCGGTTGCGACCGAGTCAATCTACGGCGGTTCACGCGTCGAAGCCCGCGGCGTGAAGTCGGGCGGTTATTCCGACGGCAGCTACGGCGGCGCCGCGGCCAAGTGGGTTCGTGACTACGGGCTGATCTTTCGCGAGGCGTATCCGTCGGTTGATCTTTCCAGCTATTCCTCACGCCGCGCCAAAGATTGGGGCAACTATGGCAACGGCGGCCGCGAAGACAACGGCCAGCTTGATCTTCAGGCGAAGAAGAGCCCGGTGCGCACCGTCGCTTTGGTCAAGTCGTTTGACGAAGCGGCGGCGGCGATCCAAAGCGGCTATCCGGTGCCGGTTTGCTCGGGGCAAGGGTTCAGTAGTCGGCGTGATGACGACGGATTTTGCAAAACTTCGGGTAGCTGGTCGCATTGCATGTGTTTTATCGGCGTGCGACACGATCGACGCGGGCTCCTTTGTCTCAACAGTTGGGGACCAACGTGGGTCAGCGGTCCGAAATGGCCTGACGATATGCCGGAAGGCTCGTTCTGGGTCGAAGAAGCGACCGTCAATCGGATGCTGCGACAAAACGATTCGTTCTCGGTTAGCGGTTACGACGGATTTCCTTTTCGCCAATTGGATCATGCCGCCTGGGTGCATCGTAAGCAGCCGGACGAGCCGATCTTCGCTCTCGCTTTATAGGTGTTGTGATGAAAATTTTGACTGCCGGACTGTTTGCGTTTGTATTGCTGCTGGGCGGTTTGTTGCTGCTGGAAAAAATGGATGACGTGGTCAATGGGCCCGTTCCGACTGACGTGCAAAAAGATAGTTTGCGAAAACGATTCACCCGCGCGATCGCCAATTGGATGATCGACAAAGGAATGCGCGACGGACCGCCTGAAAGCCAAAGCGAGCCGCCGACATCGATGGCGATTTACACGCCGCCAGCAAGCGAATTTTTGCTACATGACGGCGACACGATCAATCACGCCCAAGGTTGGTAACAACGTAGGTCAGGCCGTGCCTGACGCAATACGGTTTCAAACTTCAACGGTGAAGTTTCAATCTCTCATAGGAAACGCGAAATGAAATCGGATTTGATACGACGTCGTTTATTGTCAGGCCAAAGCCTGACCTACTTGGTTTTACTTCTCCTCGTACCTGCGTTGGCTGGGGCGCAACAACCTTCGCGAGCTGATGCGGCCGTTTGTTTGGCTTACGCGGCGGTGGTTCGCGAAATGCCGGTGTTGGTGACGCCGAACAAGCCGGCGCCACTTGAGAGCGAACCAGCCGATTACCGCGAAGCTTACGCGCTTTACAAACGAGACCAGCGGCCGATGGTGGTGATGGTTACGGCCAGTTGGTGTCCTTATTGTCCGGCGATGAAGAACGAACTACTGCAGATGAAACGAGCCGGCAAGCTGTCAGGCGTCTCGCTGGTGATCCTCGACCATGACCAGGATCGCGCGACGGCGCGCAACGTCATGGGCACGCGACGGACCTTGCCGGCGCTATCGGTTTATCACTATGTCGGTGGTAAAGCGAAAGAGTCGCGCCCGCAGGCCGCTCGCGAGATCGGCGAGATTCTTTTGTCCCTTCCAACGGCAAAAGGCTCGGTTCAACTCTCTCCCGCCGGCGCTTCATAAGGGGGCAGATGGTTCGTTGATCGCGTTCGGATATTGGCCGCAGCTCGATTTCTCATTCTGTGGAGAAATAACATGATCCCACTTCTGTTGCTTTTGACCGCTTTTCCACAAGAAGCGGCCGTGATTGACCAGGTCGATCTCATCGAAGTGAACCATCTTTACGACCAGCAAGGTCGGCATGTGATTGACCAGCTCATCTTTTGGAATTGGGATCGTGATCGCTTTCAGATCCGCGCCTGGAGACTGATCAAGAGCCAGTCGCAACTTCCGCTGCGTGATTGGAATCGCGGCGGTTACGTCTGCTATTGGCGCGATTTACAGCAGTTGCGGAAGGTCTATGCGCCGCAGAAACGCGAAACCTGGACGACCTATGATCCCGAGGTTCGTCAGCGCGAGCTGTTGCCGATCCAGCAGCGAGCAGAACTAAGCCGCGCTCGCTAAAGCGGCCCGAACATTCGTCCGTTGCATAGGTTTTGAAGTCGCGCTATTTGCAATTCGCGAACGATCGAACACGAATAAAGGACGTGAATACGGCCAGAATCAACTGCAAATCGTCACACTAGCCCGCCAGCGCCAGTTTTGAAGTTGCGCAATTTTCCGGTTGGCCGCGATAGCTTCGCTATCGGGGCGGCGCAGCCGTAAGAGGCATTGGTTCCCGGTAAGCAGTTCGAGGCCATTTCGCCATTTCAAACGGCGCGGCAACCACCGCTATCAGGTCCGACCGCGGCTCAAGGCCTCTTACCGACTTCGTCGGCCCCGATAGCGGAGCTATCCGGGCCAACCGGGCGTGGTTTGGAAAATAGTGCAACCTCAAAAAGCGCAAGCGTGGGAATAGAGTTGGCGATCCTAACACGGCTTGAATTGGCGAGCCGTATTCCCTCGCTCGCGCTTCGGGCTAGTGTTCGATGGATTCGAAATAGCGCAACTTCAAAATGCGCGAGCGAGAGAAATGCAGTGGACTACATCAAGTCACTTTGGAATTGTCGAGCGCTTTTCCCTCGCTCGCGCAGTGAGCTACGAAGATGCTGTCATTCAACCCTCTGAGAGACGATGAACGAAACACTCTCCCACGACAAAGACGCCAGCAGTAAGCGACGTCGAGAAATCTTATTCGCGCTGCGAAATGCAAGTCGAGAAGCATATTGCCTCGACGACGAACTGCGTCAACTCTGCATCGATCAGGTCCGCGACACTCTCAAGAGCAATGAGGCGAACATCCGTGAGCGGCTTAGTGCTGCAGCGTTTGTGTTGAAGTTGAACGAGTTCAATCTCGAACGGATTTTGTTGATGGCCGAGATCCACGCGATCTTGGACGAAAACGATGTGAATGACGATGCGATGGACATCGTGACCAATAAGAACTTCTTTGGTAATGACGCTCATGAAACGGCTGAATGTGCGAATCAAAAATCATCTGACGAAGCATGCGAGAAGGCGACGGATCGATGTGCCGCTACCGCTTCCGCACCAACTGCCGATCCTGCGTGATCGCCATCGGCACAAGCGGGTGATCTGCGGGCGACGCTGGGGAAAAACAGGCGCCGGGTTGATCGCAGCGATCTTAGGTCATGGAGATCCAACCGGCCCAGGCCATTGGAAAGGCATGATCGACGGCGGGAATTTGTTCTGGGTCGCGCCGACCTTCGCCCAGTCGAAGAAGATCGAACGCGACATCATGCAGGCTTTCGCCGCCAGCGGATTGCCCTATTTGAAAAGCGAAGGCCGCATCGCACATCCCAGCGGCGGCAGTATCACCATCAAAACGGCCGCGGCGCCGGTCAGCTTGCGCGGCGAAGGTCTCGACGGCATGATCGGTGACGAGTTCGCCTTTGTGCGGAAAGAGGTCTGGACTGACGCGCTGCGTCCGGCGCTGTCGGATCGACGCGGTTGGTCGATGTTTTTAACAACCCCCAACGGGCCGAACTGGATTAAAGACCAGCACGACTTGGACGGCGTTGATCCGACCTACAAATCATGGCAATGCCCGACCAGTGACAATCGCCTTATCGATCAGGCCGAGCTTGACTCGGCGCTGTTAGATCTGGGGCAAGCGTCGTTCGATCAGGAATATCGAGCCCAATTTGTCGACATCAGCGGCGCCGAGTTTTCGGGGCTTTACTTTCAAACGCCTGATTTTTGGTTCGACGAATGGCCCGACGATTCGAACATCCGTTTTCGTGTGATTGGGCTCGATCCCTCGAAAGGGAAGAACGATAGGAGCGATTACAGCGCCTTCGTGATGCTGGCCCTTACCGACAACGGTCAGATTTATGTCGACGCCGATATTGAACGGTGCGACGTACGGAAGATCACCGAAAAAGCGTTCGATTTGTGTGCGTTGTTCGAGCCGAACGGAATGATCGTCGAAACGAATCAATTTCAAGAACTGTTGCGCTGCAACATCGAAGACCTGGCGAAAAAACGGAATCGCTCATTGCAGATCTTTGGCAAGACGCATACGGAAAACAAGCGAACTCGCATTCGACGAACGTTAACGCCGTTTTTATCACGCGGCGAGTTGCACTTCAAATCGCACAGCCGCGGCGCCAAGTTGCTGGTGTCGCAGTTGAAAGACTTTCCGATCGGAGCTTACGACGACGGCCCCGATGCGCTGGAGATGGGCATTTCGCTCTTAGCGGATCTACTGCACGGCAATGCAAAGCAGGCGTAGGTTCCGCTATGCGGACCAAACATTCTTCTCTTCGTAGCCCGCTGCGCAAGTTTTGAGGTTGCGCTATTTCCCGGTTGGCCGCGATAGCTCCGCTATCGGGGCGGCGCAGCCGTAGGAGGCATTGGTTCCTGGTAAGCAGTTCGAGGCCATTTTGCCATTTCAAACGGCGCGGTAACCACCGCTGTCAGGTCCGACCACGGCTCGATGCCTCCTACCGACTTCGTCGGCCCTGATAGCGGAGCTATCCGGGCCAACCCGAATTCGTTCGGCCAAATAGCGCAACTTCAAAACTTGCGCAGCGGGATACGAAGAGAAAGATGGCGGCTGAATTTATGGACTTATTGCGCTTCTTTGGTCCGCACAGCGGACCCTACAACGAGATGAAAAAGGGGGGAACGATGGATAATCGCGGACGACCTTTGTCAGAGAAAAAGCGGGCGCGAATTCGGTGCTTGCTGCGGGAAGGAATGTCGGTTCGTAATGTCGCTCGAAACCTGCATGTCGCGGCGTCGACCGTGCAAAAATTGTCTGTTGACAAAGCGCACGGAACAAAAATTTAATGACCCCACAACGATGCGAAGCGACGCTTGAGCACTTCCAAAATTGTCCGTTGACAAAGCGCACGCAATCAGGATCGATTACTTCTCATGAATGAACAAACGACAAGCTGGGTGACGCAAGAGCAAGAACTGCGGGCCGAAATTGAAGTCCGCAGCCGCTTGCAACCGCTTCGTGATCATCTGGTGGATGCAGCGTCTCGTCCGCAACAGGTCCGCGAGTCTCTAGGCGATCTACGTCTTGCTCACGGTCCGGCTGTATCGCGGCCGATCGATTTCTATGAAACCGTCAGTCTAGAATCTTGGGCGACGCCTGATGTGGCGACCAATCGCAAAGATGGCCATTATGGGCCGGTCTTTCGATCGGAGTCTGAGCTATCGCTTTATCGCGGTATTGCTCGCGCCTTGGCTGACGGGGACGAAACGGCGGTAGGGGTCTTGGGAAACCTGGTCCACTACGTCGTGCATACCGGTTTCACCTATACCGTCAATGCGGTGGAGAAATCGGCCAGCGTCGACCTGTTGCGAGACGAGGCGCGCCGCTGCGTCGAAGAGTTTCTTTCGCAAAACGAATGGGAGCTCGACTTCGAGGAAGAGTTGGTGAAAGACTCGATCATCGACGGCGAAATGCTGATCGCGCTCGAACAAGACGCAGGAGGCGTGAAAGCGCGGCACGTCGAGCCTGCGTGGTTAACGCAGCCGATCGATCCGCGGCCGTTAGAGGAGCAGCTGCGTCGTCAACGACGCATTCCGCATGCAATCGACTGGCGCTATGGAATCGCAACGCGACAAGGGGATGCGACCGAGATCTACGGCTATTTTGTCAGCTGGAACGGCGACGGCGCCGAGTGGAATTTTTATCCGCCGTCGCGATTTCTGCATCTTAAACGGAACGTGCCGCGGCATGTGAAGCGAGGATTGACCGACTTTTACCCGGTTAGTGGTCGCATCACTGGGGCCAGCGAACTGCTTAGTCGAATGGGAACCGGCGCAGGAATCCAAGCGTCGATCGCGCTGGTCATCAAGAACGCGACCAGCGGCGTTGGCGGCGGTTCGATCGAAAGTTTGACCGGCGGCTCGCAAAACGCCGGCGGCAGTCCCTCATTCGCGAGCAGCAACTGGCGCAACGGCGAGGTGATTGATACTTTCGGCCGAGAGTTTCAAGCCGGTCCAATGGCGGGCCAACAAGCCGCCAACTTTGTGCAGATCTTACAGGCAATGCGGCGCGCGACCGGCGTTCGTTGGAGCATGCCGGAGCACATGATTAGCGGTGACGCAAGCAACAACAACTATGCGTCAATCTTGGAAGCGGGCGCCCCCTTCACGCGTTCGATCGAAGCGGCCCAACAAAAGTATATCACCGCCTTCGAGTCGCTGCTCTGGCGCGTGCTGCGAATCTATTTTGAGATGGGACGCTTCAACCGCTTCGGCTTCGCCTGGCGTCAGATTCGGACGCTGTTAGCGATGACGATCGAAGGAACTTCGCCGGCGGTCAGTGACAAAGAAAAAGAGCTCCGCGTCGCCCAAACGCTGCAAGCCGCCGGCGTCATGTCACGCCGCACCATGGCGAGTCGGTTCGATCTCGACTTGGACGAAGAGCAACGCAACGACGCGAATGAAGAAAAGCAGGAAGCGGAAACCGGAGAGCGGAAGTAGGTCAGGCCTCGGCCTGACGAAATGCGGTTGTGAATGCAAATTCAGCATCCAGCGACAGAACCGATACGACACTAGCCCGCAGCGCAAGCGAGGGAATGCGTCTAGCCAACCGTGACAACAAGGATGCGAGATCCGCTTCGATTGCAATCGCATCTCCATCGATGAATCCGAACCGATTCCCTCGCTTGCGCAGCGGGCTAGTGTTCCGTCACGCGACAATTTTCGGGCGCCATGTTTTATTAGCCGTAGTGCGTTAGCACCGGTTTCTGATGGGAACTCATTTGCGAAAGACAATTGGTGACAGAAACCGCGGCTAACGCCGTGCGGCTGATTTCGTGGAAGCCGAAAATAGCGGTTTGACACAACACTAGTGTCGCATCGAACAACAGGGCAGGCGTATTACAACTTTCAAGGAGACAGAATAACAAATGACCAAACGATACAAACAACGACATCTAAAAGTCAAAGAAGCGGTCGGCGTGGCGCAATCGTCACGGATGGTCGATCGTGACGCCGGCGTCATTCGCCAGGTGCAGATTTGCGGGCCGCTCTCACGCAACGGACGCAACTATTCCCAGGCGCTGGATGACGCTGTTTCGCTCTATGAAGGAGTGAAGGTCAACATTGATCACGGATTTGCGCCAGGTGAAGAACGTTCATTTTTCGCAGGCTTCGGCGTGATCCGCCATGCGAAACGTCAAGGAGACGCGATCTACGGCGATCTCCATTTTTTGAAATCGCACGAGTTGGCCGAACTCGTTTGCGAACGAGCCGAACGCTTTCCCGAAACGTTCGGGCTTTCACATGACGCTGATATCGACGGATACGTCGACGGTGAAGGGATTTTTCAAGTCACCAAAATCACCGCCGTGCGGTCGGTCGACCTGGTAGGCGATCCGGCGACAGCCCGCGGCATTTTTGAATCGGAGCGAACTGCAATGAAGAAGACGATAAGCGAGTGGATCGAGTCGCTGGACGAAGCCCAGTATCCGGCGCGAACAAGCGTGTTGGCGAAGTTAGAGCCGATCGAAATTGACGGCAAATCGTTGTTAAAGCGAACGGCCGAAGCCAGTGAGAAATCGCCGGAAGCAGCGATCGCTGTCAATTTTCGGGCGTTGGTCATCGCCGCGCTCGACGCCGACGCGACGTCCGAAACGATCCACGCAATCTGGCAGGCCCAAGAGTTGTTGAAAGGGAGCGAAGTTCCATCGAGCGATGCGAACGTGCAGGAAAGCATCAGCAAACGACTGCTCGCCAGCGTGCGACGGATCGGCGAGCGGCTTGATTCGCTGGAGCGGGAACAATGGGCGACCGCCGTGTTGGAGTCCGCCGGATTGCCGAACGATTCTCCGTTGCGCGCGGAGCTTTGCAAGTTGCCGAGCCGCGCCGAAATGGAAGCTCACGTCGACGCCGGCGATCTCGGCCGCTCTTTTACGCCGATCGGCGGCGGCGAGATGCCGATCTGGGAATCGACCGCCAGCCAAGGCGAACGCAAAGTTCGCACGAAAGAGGAAATGCTCGCCGCATGGGGCGTAACAAGCAAGTAATCGTAGGGTCCGCTGTGCGGACCAGCGAAGCGCGTTCGAAGGATGTCATACAGCAGGGCGACCGTCCGCACAGCGGGCCATATCACCGTTTCACAACCACTTCACCTTTTTAGGATTGCTAAAAATGCCTGTGTCTTTGAATCCCAGTAGCCCCGTTTATGGGCTCGATTTTCAGGCCGCATATGCGGATCACTGTTTTGGTCTCGACGCGAACGTGTTCGAAAAGCTGAGCGATAACGGGTCGGCCTCGATCGGCGTGACCGATGCGTCTGGCGGAGTGCTTTCGATCGCGACCGGCGCGTCGACTCCGGCCGATAACGATGGCTGCTATCTCGCGACCAAAGGCGAAGTCGTCAAGATGGACCAGGCGTTCGTCTTGAAGTCGAAGTTCAAGTACAGCGAAGCGGGCGCCGATGTCGCCAATGCGGTTGCGATCGGCTGCATGAGCAACGCCGCCGTCGGCACGATCCTGGCGGCCAACGGCGCCGGACCGGCCGCCAATTTTTATGGAGCGATGATTTACAAGGTCGACGGCGAGACGACCTGGAAGTGCATCAGTTCGTCCGGCACGACGCAACAGATCGACGACACCGGCATTGCGGCCGCTTCGTCCGAACTTGCCGATTTCGAGATTCAGTTTGAAGTCGCGCCTGACGGCGCCTATGGACGCTTCGTCTTTCTGATCGACGGACACGTTTGCGTCAAAGCGACGTCGAACCTGAACGAGCCGATCACGCACGAAGTTCCCCTGAGCGGCGCTACCGAGATGAACGTCCTCTGCGGCGGACAGACGGGCAGCGCCGCGCAAGAAATCTTTTACCTCGACGCAATCGCGTTCGGCATGACGACGTAAGCGACGCATTGGTAGGGTCCGCTGTGCGGACCAAAGAAGCGCGTTCGATCTACGTCACTCAACAGGGCGATGGTCCGCACAGCGGGCCCTACTTTATACCAATTACCTTCTACGGAGCGTTTGATGAACTATTTGGAACTAGCGCACGATTTTGAAGTGGGCGAACATCAGCGGAAAGCGGTTTGCCGACGGATGGGCGTGCATGAGTCGATCAGTTACGACGAAGTGCCGAACCCGGCGATGGAAGCGATGAAGACCGCGCTGAAGTCGGGGCAGCTGAGCCCGGACGAGATCAGCATCCGCAGCATCTTTGAAGCGACGGTGACCGATCGCATGGGCAAACGATGCGGCCGCGAGATGGTCAACAGTTGGCGCGACACCAAAGATGGCCGCGTCACAGGGCATCGCATTTATGAGTCAGGCGTTCGCAGCGCGGCGTTCGCCAACTTGATCGGTCAGGTTTTCTACTCGCGGATGATGGAAGAGTTCAACAAGCCCGAGCTGATCGGGATGTCGTTGGTCGAGCTGATTCCGTCGACGCATCAGTGGGAAAAGTTCGCCGGGATGACGATGCTCGGCGATCATGCGCAGGAAGTGAAAGAGGGGCACGACTACCCAACGGTCAGCCTGGCCGAAGATTGGGTGATGTCGCCAGAGACGAAGAAGTACGGCTTCATCGTGCCGATCACGCGCGAAGCGATCTTCTTTGATATGACCGGCATGGTGCTGCGTCGCGCTGGCGAAGCGGCGATGATTTTGGCCGTCAATCGTGAGAAGCGAATTTTGGATACCTGCTTGGGGATCGTCAATTCGTATCGTCGCAAGAATCGCCCGATCATCGATACCTACGGCGACAACAGCGGCGACCATGACTTTGACAATCTGGTCGCCTCCAACGCGCTGACCGATTTCGATTCGCTGATCGCGGTTCACGAGCGATTCCAGGCGATGACCGATCCGCAAGATGGAGAGCCGATCGTGTTGGGCCAGGCGCAGCTGGTTTGCCCCAAGTCGCTGGCCTGGAAAGCGAAAGCGATCCTCAACGCGACCGAAGTGCGAGAAGTGAGCGGCGATCGCGAAACGATCGTGCAAGGGAATCGCCTGCCGCGCGATTACGAGATCCGCTCCAACGAGTATGTGCAGTCGCGAACCGGATCGCCGTCGACCTGGTTCTACGGCGACTTCCCCGGTGCGTTCGCCTATGTCGAAAACTGGGCGCCGGAAGCGGTCGAAGCGCCGACCGGCAGCCATCTCGAAATGACCCGCGACATCGCCGCCCAGTTCAAGATCAGCGAACGGGGCGTGATGGCCGTCAAAGAGCCGCGCAAAGTGGTCAAGTCGACCAGCGGCTAGCGTTTCAAGTTTTTAGGACGCCATGCTCTTCCGACGAAGACGCGGTAAGAGCATGGCGCCTCCTCTTTCTTCTTCCCAAGTCGAGACAATCAATGACGCAAGCAAAAACAAACGAAACTACTCTGGCCGACCAGCGGGCTGAATTGGAGAAGTTGCGGGCCGAGTTGGCCGAGGAGCGGCAGTTGCTGGATGAAGAAACGGCGGAGCTGGAGAAATCCCAGCAGATCGCGGCGCTGCGGCAACTGGCCGAGCAAGCGAACCTGCCGCCGACCCGCATTCATCGCCGCGATCTGCCGAAGAACATCGACAACATCCCCGCCTGGCTCACGGCACACGGAAAGAAGGGGATCGTGCAAGACTACGAAGTGACGCTGCGCAGCGGCAAAGGACGTCCGCGCGTGGTGAGCCCCGTCGTCGCGATCGACGAATCGGAAGCGATCAGCATCGCGTTCGCTTCGCTGAAGATCGAGAACACGCAAGCCTACAACCCGCATGTGCGGCGGATTGAAGCGTAGTCCGAGCTGAAGAAGCAGCCGCAGGAAACTTACTTGTGACAAAACACTAGCCCGCTGCGCAAGCGAGGGAATGTGCTTGCCACTTCAATCCATTTTGGCGACGCCAACCGCATTCCCTCGCTTGCGCAGCGGGCTAGTGTCGCGTTATTCGAGCGATTCATTCTCGTACAGGAAATCCAGTGTCACTAACCAGCATTCAACAGATCGAAGCGTTGCAAACGCGACGGGATGCGATCCTCTCGCAGATCGCGGCGTTGACCGATAGCGAGGTCGGCGGCGGACCCGATACTTCGGGCCCCGGCGATCATGTGCAGCAGGTCGCCTATCGGAAAAGTTTGTATGACGAACTCGCGCAGATTGATCGTTCGATCGGTCTGTTGCGAGGCCCCTGGGCCGTCAAGCGACAAGGACGGATGACATGAGCTATTACGACGCGCTGAAAGAGAACTGGCGAGCCTTTGGCGACATCGAGCAAGTCACGTACGCCGACGCCGCCGGCGAAGCGAGCGACGTGAAGGCCCGCTTGATCGAGCCGGACCAAAAGATGTTGTCCAAGGTCGGCGGCCTGGCGGCGTTTCAAGGGGACTATGCGACGTTCATTGTGTGGGACGTTTCGCTCAGTGGAAAGAAGCCTGCCGGCGGCGGCGTGATCACGCAAGCCGACGGCGTCAAGTGGACCGTGCAAGCGGTCGAAGGCGCCCAGTGGAAAACGCAGTGGCATTGCTTGTGCATCCGACAAGTGACGTAGGGTCCGCTGTGCGGACCAAATCGATGCGGCGCCCCAAATGACGTTATGAAATCACGATTGATACCGCTTCCTTGGTCCGCACAGCGGACCCTACTTGAGGATGAACAGACTCGTAGGGTGCGTCTGGACGCACCGAAGCACCATACGGTTTGAAGAGGTGCGTCCAGACGCACCCTACGGAGATTCAATGATGGCGAGCACGTTTGAGACGATTTGGGACGCGGTTTACGCCGACATGGTTGGCCTTGGTCTCGAAGGATTGTCTTCCGGTGAAATCAAACAGCAGCAGTTTTCCTACAACCCCGCGAGTCAGTTGTTTGTCGAGGGGATCTTCCTCTGTCCTGCAAATGAACTGCTGCCCGATTCTGGTTCCAACCAGCGCATGCTGACCTCCTATGGGATCAGCGTCACGATGATCAAAGCGTCGAATGGAGTACTCGGAAAAGGGGCGTTGAGTCCCATCCTCCAATGGCGCGAGACGATTCGTTTGCGATATCACGATCGACGACCGATCACCGTCGCAGGCGTGCATCGATTTTGGTGTGAACCTGGCGACATGGTGTTGCCAGAAGCTTTTGAAAAACAGTTTGACGCCAGCGCTTTTGTGATTCGCGCTGACACTTATGAAGGGTAATTGAATGGTTACGACAGTTTCCGGTTTTCAAACGCAGTTTGGTTTGGGCGTTCAGCATGCCAGCAACTTGGCGACGCGGCAGTTCGAGCATTTTGGCTGCAACCTGGACAAGCAGGAGAGCATCATCGTCGCCGACGGCATGCTGGGGAAACGTTCGCCGCTCGGCGATTCGGCGCAGCTGGGCACTTACACGGTGGGAGGGACCGTCACGCTGCAGCCGCGGCCCGATGACCTGACCTTTTTGCTTCCGTACATCCTGGGCGCGGCGGCAGACGACGATACGTTCGCGTTGGCTGATTCACTGCCCGAGCTGGTCGCCTGCGTCGATCGCGAAATCAAAGTGCAGACCTACCGCGGCTTGAAGGTGAATCAGGCGACGTTTCGCAGCGCCACCGGCGGAAATTTGGAACTCGAGCTTGATCTGCAAGGCAAGTTGGCCGACGCCGACGCTAATTCCGGAACGTTTCCTGATATCGCGTCAACGCTCAGCGCGAAGCTGCCGTTTATTCATCACCAAGGATCGATCACCGTCGACGGCGCCGCGATCGCGATCGACAACAGCGTCATCACGATCAACAACGCGCTCGAACTGACGCAGTTCAACAATTCGCAGACGCGGACGGTCCTTCCAGAAGGGGCGCGCGTCGTCACATGGGCGTTTGACACCGAACTTGGTGACGACGAACTCGCCCATTTGATCGCCAACGCCGCTCGCGGCGTGACTGGTTCCATCAGCTACGCCAATGGAGTCGACACGCTCACGCTGACTTTCGGACTGCTGCAAAAGCCGCGGACGCCGATCCCGATCCAAGGAAAGGGAACGATTCGCCCGAGTCATCAGTTCACCGCTTACGAAGACCTGGCCAACAGTGCGCCGCAGTTGGTGGCGACCTGTACGGATGAAACGGAATAGTAAGAGAGTTGACGCGTTCACAAACTTCAACAAGAGAGAAATCCATGCAAGGCGATCCCCACTTTATCGAAGATGGTTACACGGAGCAGGGCTACATTGCCGAGGCCCCCAATCTCTACGGCGCGCTGCAGTTTGAGTTTCGTCCCATGCTGCATCAAGAAAGCGACGACGCCGTCGCGGCGATGACGCGGGCGCCCAACAGTTCGACATCGGTCGTCGCGGCGGCGCTGGCGCAGCATCTCACCAAGTGGTCGGCGAAAGGTCCGATTACGGCCGATCGATTGGTGAAGATGCGGGTCAAGTTGTTAGAGCGGTTGTACGGCATCGTTTCGGGCGCCCGCGTTTCGGACGTTCCGCCTGAGGCGACGCATGACGAAGTCCAACAGACCGCCGCGCGGTTACACATGGCCCCCGGCGAAGCGGAGGCGAGGGACCTAAAAAACTCCGAGACGGGGTCGCACTCCTCTTGATGCACCCCGGCCCTGCACTGATTGATTGCAACGATTGCCAGCAGTTCGTCTACGACCTGGAAAAAGGAACGCGCAAGATGATTGCTTGCGGTCCTGAGCGTCGCGAACAGCCGCAACCCCGTTTGCCGGGCATGCCGCTGCAATGCGGAAAATGTCCCAAGCAAAGTCCCAGCAATGCAAAGCGGTTGAAGCTCTCGCCAAAAAATTGGCGGACGTTGAAACTATGGCGCGAAGCGAAGGCGACCTTCGGGCGCTGCTTGACCCGCAGGATGGCCCGCGACGCGATTATTCGCCGCAATTTCGCCGAGCTGGACGCGATACACGCGCAAGTTGGACGAGCGGAACAAGCGGCGCAGTTTTCCTTATTGACGATGAGATCTTAGGGAGGATCGATGACAGAACTCAACCTAGAAGGTGGAGCAACATACACGCTGGGAATAGAAGTTGATCCAGATAGTCTACGTGCAGCCAAGAGCTTTTTGCAGCGGTTCCGAGAGGTTCAGCAAGACGCCACCAGGATTGCACGGAAAGAGTCGGAGCGGCGCATAGAGATAGTGCAAGAATATGTTCAAGAGGTATTAGAAGAATATGAAAGGTACTCGGAACGTATTAGTGCGATGCGCGGAGTCTCTAGCGATGGTTTCACCCTGTCGTCGCGTGAAGAACGCTTGTCGACCCGCAGTATGGGGACAGAAGGCGCCGAGGAACTTGCAAGACAAGGCGACCTGCTGTCGGCGCAGCGAGCCGGTTTTGATCGTTATTTCGGCGGCGGCGAACGACAGACGATCGAAACCGCCGAGATCGAAAAGTCTCGGCTTCAACTGCAGGTGAAAGCCAAACGCGAGTATGTCGTCAAAGTGGAAGAGGATGTCGACCAATTGGTGAGTCGCATCGCGGAACAGATCGAGACGCAATTAGAAGAACGCGAGCAGGTGATTATGTGGCGATTGAATAAACGCCTAGCGGATTTCGTCGCGAACAGGTCTCACTGAACGAGATGTCGCAGCGGCTCGCGATTGTATCAGCCAGCATAGACGCTAGGCGCGTCAACAGTGTGGACCTCCGTACGGCATTCCGTACAAGCCCATCAATGCGGCCAAAGAAAACGTAGCGGTAGTCGCAGAGATGAGGACAACATTGTCCGAATCAGTCGTGAACATAACAAGTACAGAAACTATCAACGAGAACGTGACCACAATTCGAGCGGCGCGAACAGCAGGTCTAACGGGAGGTGGGGCGTTCATGCAAACAAGCCATTGTCTTAGGAATTTCGTACGCACAAAGAATAGCACAGCCTCAGCGAATCGCAGAGTCGGTCTCTGTGCTGATCATTTTCAACATCGTAACCAGCAATGGGCGCAATCGCAATGTACTTAAAAATCGGCGACTACACGCACGAGATCGGCGGCCCGCAACTGTCGATCACGCAGCGGCCTGTGCTGAGCGAAGGGGGCGTTCCTCTCGCGCAGCTTCATACCTGGCAGATTCAAGGGATCGTCACCGGCGGCGGGCAAACGGACATCGACACGAAGATCGCCGCGCTGGTCGCCGCGTATCGCGGCGGCGGGTTTGACGCGACGCTGTTGCTATCGGACGGCGTCACGCCGAGTCAGCACGTCTTAAAGAACAACCGCGCGGTCGGCGGCGTGCGGGTGATCAGCGGGCCTGACTTCCCGAACGGCGGCGGCGCCGAGTACGCGACTAAGCGGACCTTTGCAGTGACGCTGGAAGCGGAGATCCCGATCGAGAATGCGGCGACGGCGCTGTTGAACTTTCGTGAGTCCCTTTCCCTCTCGGGCGGCGATCGTCGCGTGGAGTGGACCGAAACGAAGCTCGGCCCACCGCGGCCGCAGATCACCCGTCGACAGACGATCTATCGCGCGGTGCAAAGTGGTCAAGCGGTCGGGTATTTGCAGTATCCAACCTTCCCAGGCTTTCTGTTTCCGCAGCAGTACGCAGTTGAATCTCCTCGCCTGACGTATGGCGGCGGCAAGCGTCGCTCGAGCGGCGACTTTACTGATTTTTCGCTCAGCTGGGAGATCCGCTACGAGTCGGATCGTCCTTTGGCTGGACGTCCTCATTTCGCTTAACCCTACGGAGCAAGAACCAACAATGGCACTTTTTGTATGGCGCGGCGACGCCCAGGGGCGCGCGCAGGTTTGTGATATCGTGGCCGACAATATCGAGATCGGCGACGACTTCACGCTGACCCTTAACGGGGTTGAGTTCGTTGCGCGCTCAACCAACGGGACTGCCGGAGAAATCTACGCCCTCTTGCAGGCGGCGATTGAAGCGGTCCAAGACTTACCCAAGCTGGCCGGCCTGACTATCGAGATCGGCGGCGAATTCGGCAGCGGACTTGTGATTATCGGCGCCGACGATGGACGTCCGTTCCTTGTGGAAACGTTAGCCGACAACGGCGGCGTTGGGGAAATCTCGATCACCAACGCGCAAGACCCCTTCGCTGGCCGCAACGAAATTCAACAGGTATCGCTACCAGTTGGGATTACCGGCGGAACGTTCACGGTTACATTTGATGGGCAGACGACATCGGCCCTCGCCTACAACGCCAGCGCGGCGACGGTTCAGTCAGCCTTAGAGGCGCTGTCGAACATCGAGAGCGGCGACATAGCGGTGACCGGCGCCGATGGCGGGCCGTGGCTTATCGAGTTTAAGGCGACTTACGCCAATACAAATGTTTCCGCTGTCACGGTAGATACGTCGAGCCTGACCGCAGGGTCGGTGCTGGTGACAGAGATCGTCGAAGGAAGCATTGGCGGCAATGCGATTCAGCGATTGACGATCACCAGTTCGGGTGCGATCGAGACAGAAAGCACTCTGTTTTCAATTAAGTGGCGGGGACCAGGGCAAGAGGCGGAGGAGGTATTGCCTTTTTTTTACAGCGCGGACCACTTCGCCACTGCTGCCGGAATGAAGTCGAGACTAGACGATCATTCACTGATTGGTCCTACCGATATCACGGTGACGCTCGTTTCCTCGACAGCATCGCAGCGGGTCTATGACGTTGAGTTTATCGGCACTCTTGGAGGGCAGGAAATTGAGTACCCGCTGGTCTTCACGCGGTCTGTAACTGGATCCCAGACGGCGACAGTGGACGTGTCCATTATTGCCAATGGGTCCGCTACTGGCGTCAACGAAATCCAGACCGTCACGCTGCAGGGCTCACCGACCGGCGGCACGTTCACGCTCACTTACTCAGGACAGACAACGAGCGCGCTAGCCTACAACGCCGACGCCGCAACCGTAGAAGCGGCCTTGGAAGCGCTTTCGAATATCGGCAGCGGTGATGTAGCGGTCACGCTCGACGCTGGTGTCTACACGATCGAGTTTCAAGGAGCCTTGGCGACGACCGACGTTTCCTTGTTGATCGGTGACGGTTCCAGCCTGACGGGCGGATCAGGCGCAATCGATACAGTGCAAACGGCGCTATCGCCCGTCAATGAACGGCAAGCAGTCACACTTTCCCCCGGCGTCAGCGGCGGCACGTTCACGCTCACTTACTCCGGTCAAACGACGAGCGCCCTCGCCTACAACGCGTCAGCGGGGACCGTGGAGGCCGCGATAGAAGCGCTGTCGAACATCGACGCCGTCGCGGTCACTCGCTCTCTAGGTGGGCCGTGGATTGTCGAGTTTCAGGGCTCCCTGGCCGCAACCAACGTCGCAACCATGATTGGCAATGGGGGAAACTTGACCGGCGACGATGCGCAGTCGTTCATTGCCACGGTCACGACCACCGGGACCGGACCACATCACTGGGACGAGCCGGCTAACTGGAGCCAAGGCAGTCTCCCGGTGGATGGTTCCGACGTGCGAATTGAAAACTCGGCGTCTGACATTTTGTACGGACTCGATCAATCCGCCGTGACGCTCCTTTCGCTCGACGTGCGGGCAAGTTTCACTGGCACGATCGGTTTGCCGGACCAGAACGCCGCCGGCTTCTATGAGTACCTGCCGACGCATCTTGCAATCGGATCGACCACGACCCGCATCGGCGAAGGCGAAGGGAGCGGATCACCGTTGATCCGGCTCGACAACGGTTCGGCTCAAACGTCGATCACAGTCTACAACGCAGGCTCACCGGCGTCGGACGGCTACGCGATCGATTGGATCGGAACGCACGCCAGCAACGTGATGACGGTTTACAAAGGGACAGTCGGTGTCGCGGTCGGAGCTGGCGAGGCCGCGGTGCTGTCATCACTGGACGTGAGCTTCGTCAGCAGTCGCGACAGTGACGCGTTGGTCTACCTGGGTGATGACGTAACGATTGGCGACATTACCAAGGATGGCGGCGAACTGACGATCACCGGGCGCAGCGGAACCGACATCACGTCGATTCAATCCACCGCCGGCGACGTTTACTTGCGCGGGACCGATGGCGTCGAGTCGCTGAGCGTGGAGGGGGGCGATTTCTACTACCTCTCGACCGGCACGCTGGGGGGCGATCCAGCGGTTAGCGGCGACGGTCAACTGATTTTTGACGGTGACCGACGCGCGAAGATGGCGACGAACACAATCAACGTCTACGGCGATGCGGCGGACGTGATCGACACGGCGGAAGTCGTCAACGCCGAAAGTTCGCTGTCGATCCACTACCAAGGCACAACGCGATTTTCCAACCTGGGCAACGACATTATTATCGCGAGGGGATCTTGGACGCCCTCAGAAAGTGAAGGAGGTGGAGACGTGAGCATTACCCTGTACGCGGCGGCGATGCGCATGGTCGTCGTTGCGGTCGATGATTCGCTGGAAACAATCGCGGCGATGCTGACGACCGCGAGCTACGCGCATCCGACGATCGGCGAAGTGACCAAAACCGCCGCTGATATTATCCAAATTGACGTAGTCGCGCCGACTGCCGATATCGTGGTTCACGACGCCGACAACGACACGGACGGACAGACGATCGTGACGGACGGCAGCGAGTTTTTCCCGATCGCGGGCGCCGATGCGGTGGCGCTGCGGATGGTGACCGATTCATCGGCGGACGTGTTGTTGAAAATCTACTATTCGTAGGGGGCGAGATGTCATACGCAGCATTGCAAGCCGATCCAGACTTGATCGGTTACTGGAAGCTAGATGAAGATTCGTCAGCCACGGCTGCCGATCAAACAGCCACAGGCAACGACGGCTTGAACGCGGCTAGCTCAATTAGAGAAGCTGGGCCGAATGAGTTTGTGCCATACTCTTATCAATTCAGTCCAGGGGGATTTTCAAACGTAAGATTTGAGAACCCCGCAACCTCTTTCACTGGCGGCGCGAACCCAAGGACATACGCGTTTTGGGCGAAAATTACATCGGCCGACGGAAGCGATGGACTCGTTACGCTGGGGAACGAGTTGGTGATTTCGGTTTACGATTTGGATACAGAGTCTCCCCTGCTTGACATTAACTTTTTCTATCACAGGGTGCGTGGTCCGGCAGTCCTTGAAGAGGGCGAGTGGTTCCATGTCGCTATTCGCGTGCCGGTAGGCGCAACGTCAACGTCTGACGTGGAGGCGTTTATTAACGGCGCGGAAGTGACGCTATCAACGTCATCGGGATCGCCGCAAGAGTTGAACACAACCTTCGGAACCTTCACGCGTTTCGGGCTTGGATCTGGTTACTTGACCGGCAATCTCGCCGAATTCTTCTCGTTCGATCGGGCGCTGACCGACGAAGAGATCATGATGTTGGTGACAGGCGGTGGCGGTGGCGACAGCGCCGGCCCGCGTCGAATCCACCGCCTCGGACTCGGCGGCAACTTGGGGGTGCGACGATAAATGAATATGCCTGAAGCCGTTTTTGAGTATCCCGGAATTGGGGACTTTTCGGAAGTTCGTTACACGCTCTCGCATGGGATTTCGCCGGGGCGGATTACGATCCGCGGAGCGCCCGATGCGATTCGACCGATCGCCGAAGGTACGGCCTTTTTTCGCTATGCAGGTTCAGTCATCCAAATGCCTGATTGCCGATTTGACCGCTTGACCATCGAAGCCAGCGGCGATGGAAGATCGATAGCGCGGGTCGAAATCCTTGATCAGCGCTGGCGCTGGCGGTTTGGCCATATCTCTGGCGAATATAATATTCGCGTTGACGATGGAGAAGCGATTGCGCACGGTACGGAAAAGACGCCGCAAGCGCTGGCGCAGCTTTGTCTAGAAGCGATGGGACAGCGTCGATTCGACGTTTCAAAAATGCCGAATCAGCTGCGTCCCTACGTTCTCTGGGACTATAAGATCCCGGCGCTCGCGTTGGCCGATCTGGCCGACGCTTGTGGGTGTCGCGTGGTGCTGAAGATCGGCGGATCGGTGGCGATCGAACCAGCCGGGCAAGGCGAGACCCTGCCGATCACGCTGGCCGCGATCGCCGGCGAAGCGATCTACGATTGGCCCGAGACGCCGGCGGCGCTGAAGTTTGTCGCGGCGCCCAATGTTTATCAAATGGACTTCGACTTGGCGCCGGTGGCCGTCGAACCGAACGGCGATATCGTGGCGCTGGATGACGTTCATTACCAACCGAAACCAGAAGGCTGGAAAAACGAACCAGTTCTGGAATTGCCCAATGTCGAAGCCGCGCACCGCGAATTAGCGCAAAGCTGCGTCTGGAAGTATTACCAGATTCAGCCGAAATTCACGCTGCCAGGCGATCCCCAACAACGGGAGAACAGGATCGAGCAGATCGCCGAAGTGTTGCCGCTGCTGCCGCATCAGGTCGAAGCGGACAAGCTGCCTGACAAGACGATGCGGCGTCGTCCGCCGTGGGTTTATGGCCTGTTTGAAAAAGGAGCGGCGACCTTTCCGCAGACGCGCGAAAACGAAGAGCCCGATCCCAATTTGAACGACGTGCCGCAAGATCTTTATACCCGCGGTTTCACTGTCGACCATCAGCGCGGTCTGGTGATTTTCACGGAACCCGTGTTTCTCCATCGACAAGTCGACGATAACTACGAGGTTCACCCGGCAAAGTTAAAACTGCGAATCGCGTGTCAGCGCCGCGACAAACAGACGCGCGGCGTCGTGCGCTGGGAAGTCTCGCCCCAGAAACCGGCGCGACAAACGGCGGCGCTAACGATCTTGCGTGACGACATTGCCCGCGAGGTCTACTTCAATCACAAGTTGAAAAAGGTCGTCAGCAACGAACCCGACGTCAAACGACAGGCCGAGTATTATCTGCAAGCGACCGCCAAAGAACTGCAGGCTTCGCAGCCTGGCACGTTGACATACGACGGCTTTTGGCCGATCCAGCCTGACGGCGCGATCCGCCAAGTGAGCTGGATCATCAACAGCAGCGGCAAGGGAAGCACGATCGTCAGCCGCAACCGCGAAGACGATCTTGTCGAAATGAGCTATCGCGAACGGCGTCTGCTGGAACGTGTCGTTGAAATGTCACGCACCGAACGCCGCCGCGAACAACGAGGAGAACGCCGATGATTTCCGCCCCACGCTGGCTGTCGTTTGTAAACCGCGGTTCGCAGGAGATCCCGCCGTTCGCCGTGATGTCGCCGGCGACCATTGCTGCGCGTTCCAGCACCAAACTGGGCGCAATTGAAACGGCCGATCAAGACGCGTTGTTGCGTTTGGCCCTGGTCGACGCGCCGCATGCCGCATTTCAAGATGCGGCTCTATTGTTTGTCAATGGTCCGCAAGCGGTTCCGCCTGCAACGCGCGGAAGCTGCTCGCAGGGCGCCATCGTGCAAGCACTGATTCGACAAGACGCGAGTGACGGCGTCGATCATCAAGCGTTGGTTCGCCCCGATTCGCTCTTAGGCGCCGCTGGCGATTGTCTTGGGCTGATCGCCGGCGGGTCGGCGTTTCGCTTTCTCGGTTTTGACGGATGTCCGACAACCGACTATCGCGATCGCCGACAACCACAGCAACGGTTTCGCGTTGGTTGGGTGACTCCTTCATTTTCGGCGCCGACGAGGTACTTTAAAACGGAAGAACGCCGTCGCCAATACGTTTATCCGTATGCCGGCGTCGGGTTGATCCTCGAAAGCAATCGAGCCTCCTTGGCCGGCGGCGCGACGCGTCCGCAGCTTTCAAGCATTGTCGACTTCGCCTATCGCACCTACGACGCCGCCGTCGCGCCTGAAGGAGCCCCGGACTATAGCCAAGTGAACTGGGGAACCCCAAATTTGCCCCCGTCGCGCGACGGCGATACGCAAACCGCGATCGCCGCAGCCGAAAAAGGGGCGCTGCAGATCTTGTGCAACAACGCCGGAGTCTACCAGTTGGGATTCACCGCATCGATCAAAGCGGTGCAAGCGGGGGTCGATCTGCGGGGGATGACGCTCGGTTTTCTGGTCGAACGAAACTCGTTTGACGTTGGCGCCGCGCACGATATCGATCTGATCGACGACGAAAGCGGAATCTTCCTGCCGGCCTGGCAAGAAGGAGTTTACACTCGACCTGAAAACTGGGCTCAGTTTGAAGAGATCGATTCGTATTTCGTAAACGTTTCTGGCTCTACGATCGTAGCCGCCGAAAAAGGAGACCGCTTTCAGTTGGTCAACGCCGCGACAGGAGTATTAGAAATCCGCTACCTTAACTGCTGGGCGACCGCGCTGATGTAGGTCAGGATTTGATCTGGCGATGTGCTAGTCCTGCGTCGCTTAGTCTTGCGTGAACTGCGATTCGTGTTGGTTGAGAAGAGACTTTAGTCGTTGTACTTCGCGTTGCGAGGTGATCAATTGGGTTTCGAGATCCATGCACTGACGCTGCAAGTCGCGGTGAATCATCGTATTGTCGCCGGGCGTAAGTAGATTGCCGACTTCGGGACGATTCAAGTCGTTCAGCTCACGATAGCAGGTCGTATAACCATAGTGATAGCTGCCTGCTGCAATTGTGACAATTGCGACTAGACTGACAAAGCCTATGCTTGCGAATCGCATAAATGCCATGTTGCTTCACCACTATTCATCAAGACCAAGAGAGCTGCGAACTGTGTCGCGAAGTGACTACCGTATCGTTATTCGTAGGGGCATGCAAACCCTTGGCGATGATATTTCCCAGGAGTCATTTTTTTTGCGTCGGCATGCCAGGAATGAACGACTCCTCTGAGTAAAAAGATCAGCAACCATGAACGCCTTGCCGAAAAAAATGGTTTCGACCAGCAATCGAAAAGCCGTGCGAATTATTCTCGCATTGTCACTTCTGGTCACACTTGGTCTGGCCAGCGGCGGCGGCGTCCTGGGATATCGTGCGGTGTCGATCTATCCGCCGGGACAGATTCGAATCTACGGAATCCAAAAGACCGATTCGGAATCGATTGTCTATTTTGAAGAAGAGGCCAACACGCTCTATTATTGCTCCGCTGTCTCGGTTTGGGGGAAGCAACGCCCGTGGGTGACGCTTTCTCGCAGTTGGGTGACGTTAAACCGAGGACGACCCGAAGAGGAACTTACCTTTGCTGATCGCTTTTCGATACCGTCCGATTGTCAGACGTTTTTGTTGGTAGGTGCGTGGGGAGATTATTACCGCTATGAAGTCGCCGATTTGCCGGTGATTTCCAGTGTCGACGCGCCGCCAACGATCGAGGAGTTGATGAAGCGGCATTCGGAGAAAAAGTTGCCGCCGCCGGTGGAATAAAAGCCTGTTGATGAGTTGCAATATGACGAAGTGAGCAGCGATTCTCGACTCTCTTTTGCAGGGCGATCCGCATTCTCAGGGCTCGCGCGGAGGGCCGGTTTTCTCGTCGTTTTGGCGAGCCGACTTGTTTCTTCTTTCGAGTTTCGCGCGTCCCGGCAATTCACGCAAAAACCCCCTAAAAACAAGGCTCAAAATAGTGCTTGCACAGTGCACGAATGTTCACTATTCTATAGTTCGTAATCGAAATGATCGTACCAAGACAGTGCTGGGTTGCTGCCGGCCGCGACAGCCGTTGACGTCGCCTCTATTGCTCGAATTCTTGAGCCGCCGAACTGTCTGAAACTCTATCGACCCAACTTCTTTGCGCCCCAGGTAGGTACCTATGTTGCCGAGACGAACCAGCCCGACATCGCCTGTCGACGAGACCACCGCTTCACTCGTTCGTCAGCGCTGTCTGTTACGACGCTGCGCCGCTTGTAAGCGTCAGCTTGTCTGCACGTTTCAGATTGACTGCGTAGGAGATGGGACGACTGGAGCCGATGAGGATGCGGAATCTGACGTGCAATGTGCTGCTGCGACGACCCAATTTGAACTGAGCGAACTTTAGGGAGAACGGGAATAATGAAGATCATGAACAAGTATCTCGTCGTCACGTACACGCGGTTCGCTGCCGAAATGCCGGTCGCTATCTATCGCGCCGATTCGCTGGAAGATGCACGCGGTTTTATCGTCGAGTTTGAAAAACGGGCGCTGCCGCTGGCGACCGAGATCGTACTCGATCGAACCGACGGTGAGATCAGCGCTCAACATTCAGCCGCATGAGATGCACCGCACTGCGCGTACGGTCTGCTGTACGGACGAAAGCAACGGATTGGAGCCGTCAGGCGGCGGCTCCAATCCTGCTTTGACTCGGACTCGCCGCTGGTCTATCTTCCAATAGATTGGTTTGTCGTCTCCATCGTCCTCCGAAGCTCCATTCATGAACCGCACCCTCGCGATTGTCGCTCTGATGTGCTTGGCTTCCCCGGTACAGGCCGAAAATCCAGCACCTCCGGCGACGCAACTTTGTCTGCCGATTGATCTCGTTACTTTCGAGAAGTTCGACCAGCCGGCCGCGTTTGGCGTCAAGGGAAAGCCTGGCGCCAACGGTTGGCGCGGCGGGATTGGCCAATGGAGTATTGTGGACGGCGCTGCGTACGAGATCCAAGAAGGGCCGAGCGAAAAGCGCCCCAACGGCCATGAAGCGGTTTGCGAGTACGTGACCGATCTCGGCGATTTGGCGCTAAGCGGTGAGTTCCGCCTGGGCGATTCGCCGCAAGTTGGCTTCGTCTGTCGTGACACCAACAATCCCAACCATCACCTGGGCCGCGTCGTGATTACTCCCAAGGCGATTTGGATTCAAAAAATGAGCGGCATCGCCAAAGAGACTCGTAAAGAAGAACTGACGCGCATCCAGGTCGACATCGACCCAGTCGCTTGGCATACGATCGTCATCGAAGTCTGCGGCGATCGCTGGGTTGCCCGGATCGACGAACAGACGATCGAAGCGCAGCACGAACGGTTCCACGATCGCAAAGGGCGCGTCGGCATGGTCGCCCGCGGCGAAGGCGCCCAATTCCGCAATCTCGCGGTGTGGAAAGCAGCAGCGAAAAAATAATCATCGGCATACCATCGAATTGCACCAAGGAGTAAAATATGTCTCGAAAAGTTTCACACGGATGGGTCTTCTCACTTCTGATCCTGTTGAGTGCGCCAGCGTTGGCCGCCGAGGAAAAACCGCTCACGATCGGTTTGATCGGCGATTCGACGGTCGCCAGCACTTATGGCTGGGGGCCTTCCTTCGCTGAAATGGTGACCGAGCGGACGAAGGTGCTGAACTACGCCAGAAACGGCGCGACGCTGCAGTCCCTCTCCAAGAAATTGGACGAGCTGTTGTTGCAGAAGCCCGACTATGTGCTGATTCAGTTTGGCCACAATGATCAAAAGCGATACGACACGAGCGTCTACGGCGCCGAGCTCACTTCGTATGTCGAGCGTGTGAAAAACGCGGGCGGAAAGCCGATTGTTTTAAGCTCGGTGACACGACGCGGTTTCGACGACAACGACAAGATTCTACCGCGGGACGGAAATGATATCGTGAAAGCGCCATTGCCGGTCTACGCTAAAAAAGCGGAAGCCGTCGCCAAGCAACAAAACGTGCCGTTTTTGGATCTCTATACGATCAGCGTCGCGCATCACAACAAGATTGGGCCTGCCGAAAGCGCAAAGTACAATCCTACGGCGACGGACATCACGCACTTCACCAAACAGGGCGCTGACGCGATCGCTGAATTGGTGGTCGCAGAGTTGAAGGTTGTCGCGCCTGCGTTGGCGCCGCATCTGAAGTAATCAGGGCGCCGCCTGGCGGAATGTCTGCACGAGCTCAGCGTATGTTTTCGTTACGCGAAGTTCCATGATTGAGCACGAATTGCTTCTCAATCTTGCGGTCATCGGTCGAGATCGTAATTTCCAGGTCGCTGGTGTCGGGACGCCCGTAGACGCTCGGAATTGCGATCGCTTTTTTCAGTGGAGCGTCGGTGGCCGGATCGGCGCCGGGCGAATACAGCGCCGTCGAAATTACGACTACTTTATAGCGGCCTGCGATCAGGCCTTGACCAGGTGGGGTCGCGAATTGTCCTGCCGTGATTTCGATCGACATCGGCTTGCCTTGATCCGGGTCGACTGGAGCGAAAGCGATCGTCCCGGCCGGTATCGGCTCTCCTTGAAATTCAACCGTTCCAGTTATCGGAACCTTGAAGGGGCCATTCTCTCCGAAGCATCCAGCCAGCAGGCAAATTGAGAGCGCCCAAAGGACGCCCAGCTTCGCTTGTTGATCGCTGCGATTCATTGTTTTCCTCACCGCCTAAGTGAATTGTTCATTGCGAATCGGGATGAGATCCCTGGGGATTCGGTCTCCAGGATCGCGACGAATGCGGATCGTGGAGACCGATGACGCTGTTGGAGACAAACGGAAGGGGGATGCCGCGATTAATAGTCGCTCAACGTTTCGCCGCCGGCTTTGGTTCCCAGGTTACAGAACGTTCGGATGTCGATCGTCTCAGGGAGGAAGTGAACCGACGCGTCGACAAACAGGAATTGCGCTCCGCCGGGGTGGAGACTACTGAAGCTCTTATCGTAGTAGCTGGCCACAGTGGAGCCGTAAGTGGAGGTACGAATGTCGCTGTTGATCCCTTTGATGGTCGATCCCAAACTGACTGCTTCCATCCAATGGCTCAACTGCCACGGATAGCCGTCGTCGCTGACGCTGCGTTCCTCTCCCACCATCAACGTGTTTGAAGTACCATCGGTCACGTCACGCATTCCGATCTTGCTCGCTCGCTCGACGAACATCCCTGGTGACGTCGTGCCGGCTGCACCGAGATGGTCATTGTCGGGGCCGTAGATCGTGCATCCGGTCGTCAGCGCACAAGGACTCGTCGGTGTTGTCGTGGAGCCGGTTGCAGTTGGCCCCGCAGAACCGTAGTAGCTGGCGATCGGACCCGTAAAGTGCGGCATGTTACTCCAGGAAATCGCCACCGAATCTCGTGAAGCGCCAGAATCGCTCGGGCACTGATACATGGTTACCGTCGTTTGGGCCGCCGTAAGCCCTTCGACTTTTGTCGCCCAGGCGGCCGTTCCAGAGCCGGCGACGAAGTCGGACGTCGTTCCCATTTCCGACTTCATCTGATCTGCGAGGGAGCCTTGCTCGACGAACGGCAAAATGAAACTGCGCCAGTTGAACAGACCTTGGCCGGTGCTTCCGCCCGCCCCCCAGTTTACGCCTGAGACCACTGAGCCGCCGTAGGGAAAAGTGAGAAACGTGTCGTGGTAGTTTTGAAGTCCCAGGCCGATTTGCTTCAAATTGTTCGCGCATTGCATCCGGCGAGCCGCTTCACGCGCTTGCTGTACTGCCGGCAACAGTAAAGCGATTAACACGCCGATAATTGCAATCACAACCAGAAGTTCGACAAGCGTAAATGCTTGCCTTGCAGAAGAGATTTTCATGACAAGACTCCAGAAAAGGGAAAAATTACATTATGAAAAATGTCATTGCGGTGCAGTCTGGCGGCGACATGCATTGCCTGTTTAATGAGGCCGCTCTCCGCGACTGATTTGACTGGCGAGTTTCCGAATTCCCGCGTCGCACTCTGCGCGGGCCGCGGCGAGGCCATCCGGAGTGACGTTCCCTTGTCGGCAGTAATCCAAAATGTATTGTTCGCACCGCATCAGTTCGGTGCAGGCGTCCGGTATCTCGTCAGCGATCTCCAGCGGCACTGTCGTCACGCCGTTGCAATCTCCGTGAAGCAGCATGCCTGGCGTGATCGAAATTCCTCCGACGGTCACGGCAACGTTAACATCCGGGAGGTGACAATACCCGTGCGAACAGATCGTGCCGCTTGTAAAGACGGGATAGTTTAACGCTTGCACCTGATCGAGATCGCGCCCCGCACCGGACGTGATTAAACCGGCTGATCCATAGGCTTTGTACATTGTGCACATCACTTCGCCGAACGTGGCTGCGACCGTCGGTTGGTCAATGTCCTGAAAGACCATGACCGCCGGTCCCGGCAATTCGGGCAACGCTTTCAACTGCTCGTTCAATCCGCCGTACGCTTTGCCTTGCGGCGGAGGGGACATGCTGCGAAACGTCGCCGTCGTCGCATAGCCGACCATCGGTGGAAGCTGCGGAAAACAGGCGCGTATCTCGGCGTTCATGTAGCCGGAATTGCGGGGACGAACGTCAAACAGTTCGATCACGTTACAGACCGTGGGCGTATCAAACTTCGCAAGCTGTTCTAGATCGATCGGACGCATGAAGGCGGTGCTCAGTGTCAGAGGTAGAGTGTTCGGTGACTTGGGGATAGTGAAGACTGTCAAACATTTGGAAACTGCCGCGGCGACAAAGGAGGCTAGTGAGGCGTCAGCATGCCTGCTTGAAGGAGCGCGCGAAACCAAGTCTCTCCGATCTTCACTTGCCCTGCGCGGTTGGGATGAACTCCGTCCGCAAGCAGGTCGTTAGATCCGAGCGCCTTTTGCATCGGGACCAGCGTGACATGCTTCCCTTCGTCTTGCCAGCGCTGAACGGTCGCCGGCAGCGAAGCGTTGTATTTCTCGACCTGCTCCCAGCCTGCACGCGGTGCGCGCTGCGGTGGAGTTGTGGCGACAAAGAGATGCGCGTCGCTGCGTCGGACAATCGTTTCGATCAGTTGATCCCGCGCATCGGCGTTGAGGCCGTTCGCGCCCGACATCAACAAGATTACGTCTGGCCGGTAGTGATCCAGGACCTCGGCGACGCCGGGAATCGAGAGCTTTTCAACTCCCTGTTCATGCAGGACGTCCAGCGGCGTCGGCACGTCTCCACCGTGAAGCAGACGTTGGTTCGAGAAGCCCGCCGCGCCGCAATGATCGGGATCAAAGCCAGCGGCGACCTTTCCTGCCGAGCCGAACGCGCCGTAGTTCAACGGTCCGACGAAGTCGAAGGGAACGTGCGCCGCTCGCAGGAGATCTTGCAGCGGTTTGCGATAGCCTCCTCCATCCCAACTGGGCAAGCCAATCGGCGTTTCCAGAAACGGACCGGCGGAATAGCCTGTCAAGTAAGAACCGCGAGTGATGCTGTCTCCCAAGGGAAGAATCCGGAGCGGACGTTGCGCCGATGTCTCGTTCTTCGTTTCGACCGCTTCGCTCGAGTCCGCACCGCGCACCCAGTCCAGATCCAGTTTGGCGACGGTCAAATGTGTCGGTCGAAATAGGTTGTCATTGTTGGTGCTGCCTTGCTCGTAGATGCAAAGCAGTTCTCCGCTGGTGAGCTGCGCCAGGTCGCTGTAGCCGCTGAACCCCGGCTCTAGCGTTCGATGAGCGATCCAGGTCTGGCCGTCATCTTCGCTTAATTTGATCGCCAGATTCAGACGATCGCGCAGTGTCCCCGGCAGTTCTTTCCCATCGCGTCGCGATAGATTGTGCGGATTGGAAAAGACGATCAGATTCGATTTGCCTGCATTGGCGTCTCGAACGCGCAGTAGCCCCGCCATGCAGATCGGTTCGAGCAACGCCTCGTCGAATTGCGGCGACGACCAGTCGGTGGCGCCGTTGGCGCTGACCGTTGAGAGACGACGATGCCGCTTTGATTCACTACGAACGTTCAACATCACTTTGCCGCCAGACAATTCGACGATCGCCGTTTCATTCGGATTGAGGAACTGCGGCGTGTGAGGAACCGCGATTTCACCGCATTTCCACGTCTTACCATGATCGTCGCTGTATATCGTCGCGGTCACGGAAGGGCGATGACCATAGCCGCCGGTTCCCAGCGAAAGCCAAACCGGAACGACCAGGCGACCCGAATAGGGGCCTTGCTCCAGCTGAATTCCATGCGCTGGACCGACGGCGAGGACTTGCCAGTTGTAGTCTGGACGAAATTGGTCAAACGTTGCTGTGATGTCGATCGGCTTCGTCCAGGTAACGCCGTCATCATCGCTGCGCATATAGAAGCAACGCATGTATTCAATGCAGTAAAGAAAGTGAATCGCGCCGGTCTGTTGATCGACGATAGCAACCGGGTTATGGACGGTATTCTCGTCGAGCTGATCCAGGTTTTGCGATTTTGCCGCCGGATTCACGGCCAGTTGACCGGTTACATCCACAATTTTTTGAGGCGGCGACCACGTCTTAGCTTGATCGACGCTTCTTCGCATAACGATGTCAATTTGTCCCCAGTCCCCTGACTCACTTTTGCGGGCTTCGCAATAGGCCAAGATGGCGCCGCTGCGCGAGACGACGATCCCCGGGATTCGATAAAGCTCGTATCCTCCTTCGCCGGCCGTGAAGATATCGGTACGCGTCATCTCCTGTGCGGCAAGCGTCTGCGTACCTGCGGGGACTGCGAATCCCAGCAGAAATATCGCTGTCGCCGTGAGACCACATTGCGCCCAAAACGGTAGAAAGACTCGACTGTTCATTGAGGATCTCCCAAGATCTGCGACTTGCCGATGTGCATGTGTTTGCGAATGCGCGCTTCCGCCTGATCGGCTGTCGTCGCTGCAAGCAGATCTTCTAAGAGTTCCCGGTGACCATCGTAGGCGGTGGATTTTACGGGACTAATCAGCGAAATATGTTGAAATAGAGTCAGATTGCTGACGCGCTGGAAGCAATGGATGATGGCCTTATTCTGAGTCAATTTGATGAGGACCGTATGAAAAGCGTAGTCTTCCGAACTGATTTGCCGCCCTTCCATCGCCGCCTTATCCGCGGCCTTCGCTAGTTTGACGAGTTGGCGTTTGGCGGACTGAATGGATGTGCCGAAATAGATGCGACTCGCTTGGCACTCCAGCGCTTCACGAAGAAGGAGCTGATCTTGGATATCGTTCCGATTGGGAACGGTGACGAAGGTTCCTTGTCGTCGTCGAGTGGTCAGAAAGCCTTCATAAGTCAGCCGTTGAATCGCGTCGGAGATCGGCAGAAGGCTCACGTTCAGCTGATTGGCGAGCTCCCGTCGATCGATCGGTTCGCCGGGGGCCACTTCGTGCTTGAGCAGGCGATTCATAATTTGTTGATAGGCCTGCTCGGCGTAGGTCTCTTGACTCATGAACCTCGGTTTCCTGCTTTAGCGGTAAATCATGATCGCGTCTGTCATGTTAGGTAACATGTTAGATGCGACCTGGGCCGGGGACAATACTTAAAAACAAAAATATTTTCCATACTGCAAGCTTGCGGTCTGGTAGGTGGGAACCGATCCAAGGTTGTCGGTCGCCAACGTCGTAGAGATCGCTCGCAAGGTTCCCGGTATCGAGAATGCGACCGTTCTTCAGCGATTAGAAATGCAGCGAGAGTGGGCCCAGTGCGCCCGTTTTGAGGTGGCGCTATTTCCCGGTTGACCGCGATAGCTCCGCTATCCGCGGCGGCGCAGCCGTAGGAGGCATTGGTTCCCCGTAAGCAGTTCAGGGGCTTTTCGCCATTTCCAGCGGTATAGCGACCACCGAAGTAAGTCCGACCGCGGCTCGATGCCTCTTACCGACTTCGTCGGCCCTGATAGCGGAGCTATCGCGGCCAACCCAGGGAAATAGCGCCACCTCAAAACGGGCGCGTCAGGCTACGAAGAGAAGCGGCGGCTGTAACTTCAAGTCTGTTGGCCCCGTCTTATCGACGGGGCCAACAAAGATTGGGGGGCATCAATGGGCAGGCGTTTCCGCTTCCGGTGGTTCGTTTTCATCGGAATCATCGACATCGGTGCTATGCCCGTGCCCGTCATGCCGTTCTAGGATCTCGCTTAACGGGTCGTCATGTTCATCCCGAATCAGCTTCTTACCGTCGGAAATCTTCGCGAACAGGTAATAGAGACCGGGAATGACCACGACGCCGATCAACGTACCCATGAGCATGCCGCCGACCGCCGTGGTGCCGATGGTTCGGTTTCCGATCGCTCCGGGACCGGTCGCACGCACCAACGGAATCAGACCAGCGATGAACGCGAACGAGGTCATCACGATCGGACGGAAGCGGAGATTGCCGCCTTCGATCGCCGCGTCTCGCAAGCTCAGCCCTTCGTGGCGCCTTTGGACGGCGAATTCGATGATCAAAATCGCATTCTTACCCAACAGACCGACCAGCATGACGAGGCCAATCTGACAGTAGACGTCGTTGGCCAATCCCATCGCTTTGAGCATCAGAAACGAGCCGAACAAACCGACCGGCAACGAAGCGAGCACCGCCAGCGGCAAGAGGAAACTTTCGTACTGCCCGACCAGAACCAGATAGACGAAGATCACGACGACGATGAAAATATAGATCGCCGTATTTCCCTTACTAGCTTCGTCATACGAGAGACCTTGCCAACCGATGCCGTAACCGTGAGGCAGCGTCTGTTCGGCGACTTCCTGAATCGCCGCGATTGCTTGACCGCTACTGTAACCGCTCGCCGGAGCGCCTTGGATGATCGCGGTCGTATAAAGGTTGTAGCGGTTGATTTCGTTCATCCCCTGCAACTTTTCGAGCTTCATGAACGCCGAGTAGGGAACCATTTCCCCTTCGTCGTTCTTGACGAACATATTCTCCAAGTCTTCGGGGTAGCGTCGGAACTCGGGAGCGGCCTGAACGTAGACTTTGTAGAACTGACCGAAACGGATAAAGCCTTGTTCCCAGGTGCTGCCCACGACGATCGAGAGGTTGTCCATCGCATCGGCGATGGTAACCCCTTTCTGCATGGCCACGTCATTGTCGATGATGATTTCATACTGCGGATAGTTGCTTGCAAAGAAGGTGAAGATGCCTTTCAGCTCCTTCCGTTTTCCGAGCTCGGCCAGGAAGTTTTCGGTCACTTCGCCGAACGCTTCGTAGTTGCCGCTGTTCGTCTTGTCGAGCAAGCAGAGCGAGAAACCGCCGGCGGCGCCAAACCCCGGAACGGCGGGCGGTTCAAAGAACTCCAGCTTCACGTCGGCGATTTCTTGCCCTTTTTCCTCAAGCTGTTCAATGATCTCTTTCGAGGTTAGTTCGCGATCGGCCCAAGGCTTCAAGTTGATCAGGCAGGTACCCGCGTTCGAACCGCGACCTTCGGTCAAAATTTCGTAGCCGGCCAACGAAGTGACGGAGGTGACTTCATCAAATCCTTGACAGATCTTCTGCAGTTCGTGGGCCTTCGAGTTGGTGTACTCGAGCGTCGATCCTGGAGGGGTCTGGATGATCCCGTAGATAACGCCCTGATCTTCCAGCGGAATAAAGCCGGAGGGGAGAATCTGATTCACCACCAAGATGCCATAGCTAAATGCGCCGATGACAATCATGGTCACCAACCGTCGCGTGACGATCAGGCTCACAATGCCGACATAACCGCCGGTCACCATTTCGACGCCGCGGTCAAAGTAATGCAAAAAGATGCCAAGCGGCCCGCGTTTCTTCGTTTCGCCCGGCTCACTTCCCGAGAACATCGACCGGAAGGTAAAGATGGCCAGTACCGCGACGACGCTGGCGATAATGATCATCCGTTGTTGCGTTAGCGGCAATTGTTCCGAAACCAATTCATGAACGAACTCAATATGCAGCAACTCATAGACGCCGTATCCGACAGCCAAGCCGAGAATTATCGATAGCACCAGACGCACGATGTTGGCGGATGGGCCGGCGACTTTTTTGATAGCGCGATTCACGAAGCCGATCAGACCGGTTTGTTTGTCTCCGGCTTTCGCGTGGGGCTTCAAAATCATCGCACACAGCACCGGGGTCAGCGTCAGAGCGACGATGCCGGAGAGCACGATTGACATCGCCATCGTCAGCGCGAACTGGCGATAGAAGACGCCGACGGCGCCCGGCATAAAGCAGACCGGAATAAACACCGAGGTCATCACCAAGGTAATCGCGATGATGGCGCCGCTGATCTCTCCGACCACTTCTTTGGTGGCCAGATACGGAGAGAGATGCTTCTCGTGCATCTTGGCGTGCACGGCTTCGACCACGACGATCGCGTCGTCGACCACCACGCCGATCGCAAGCACCAACGCAAAGAGCGTAATCAGGTTGATTGACATCCCAAACATGCTCATGAAGAAAAAAGTTCCGATCAACGACACCGGAACCGCCAGCGTGGGAATGAGCGTGCTGCGGAAGTCGCCGAGGAACAGATAGACCACCAGCGAAACCAGGATGAACGCTTCAAATAGCGTGTGCAGCACCTTCTCGATCGATGCGTCCAAGAAGCTGGAAACGTCGTAGCTGACCGCGTAGTCCATCCCCGGCGGGAACGACTCGTCTTTAAATTCTTTCAACTTATCCTTGACTTGCTCAATCACGTCCGCGGCGTTGGAGCCGGGAGTTTGCTTGAGCACGATCGAAGCGGATGGGAAGCCGTCGATATCCGAATAGAGGTCATAAAACGAGGAGCCCAGCGAGACTTTGGCCACATCTTTGAGCCGCAGGATTTCCCCTTTTTCGTTTTCTCTTAAGATAATCTCGGCGTATTGTTCCGGCTTGTCGTAGCGCCCCACCCAGGTCAGCACGTATTCGATGGTTTGCGATGTCGTTCCGGTCGCCTGACCCAATCGTCCCGGCGAACCGATGATGCTTTGCTCTTTGATCATCTCCATGATGTCGGCAGAGGAGACGTTATAGGCCCGCATGCGGTCCAGGTCTAACTCGACGCGCATCGCATAAGCGCGGTTGCCGAGGATCTTGGCGCGACCGACGCCCCGCACGCGCTGGATCTCGGGCAAGAGGTTGGCGCTGACATAGTTGTAGAGAAAGTTCTGGTCGTGGTTGGGGTCTTTGCTGTAAACGTTCACGTACATCAGCATGGACGTCATGTTCTGCATGACGATGATGCCTTCTCGCTCCACGATCGGAGGGAGCTGATTCTTAATCATCTGGATGCGGTTATTGACGTTCAAGACCGCGACGTTCGGGTCAGTGCCCGGCTCGAAGGTGATCATGATCGACGCTTCGCCGGCGCTCGTTGCGGCGGAAGTCATGTACCGCATGTTCGGCACGCCGTTGATCGCTCGTTCCATAATCACGAGCGTCGAGTTGACCAGAATCTTAGCGCTGGCCCCGGGGAAAGAGACCGCGACCACCACGCTTGGCGGTGCGACGGATGGAAATTGGGAGATCGGCAGAGAGGTAATCGCCAGGCCGCCCATAAACAAAATGAGCAGCGAGATGACGATCGCCAGCGCCGGTCGATGCAGAAATTTCGAGAACATTACCGGGGCCTACCTATTCTGCGTGATACTTCAAGTTGCCAAGAACTTCTTCAGGAGCGGTGTATTTGAATTCAATTTTGTCGCCATCACGAACCTGTCGAATTCCTTCGAGGATGATTTTGTCACCCTCTTCGAGCCCATCTTTGATCACAAAGATGTCATCCTGTTCGCTTTCAATCGTGAGGTCGCGCTGATGAACGACATTGTCTTTGTCGACGACGAAAGCGTACCGCTTGGCGAGAATCTCGTAAGTCGCTCGCTGCGGGATGACGATCACATCTTTCAGAGTGCGGTGGATCAAGATGGTGCCGGTCTGGCCGTTGCGCAGCAACCCCTTCGGGTTATCGAAGTCTGCGCGAAACGCAATGTTGCCGGTCGTATTGTTGAAATCGGCTTCGATCGCACCAATCTTGCCCGGCTGAGAGAAGACCTTGCCGTTGGCCAGCTTCAGTTCAATTTGCAACGGATCGGCGCTCGGATTGTCGTCGAGATCTGACTTGTATTCGAGATAGCGCGCCTCTGGGACGTTGAAGTAGACCCACATCACGCTATTGTCGGAATATGTGGTGAGCACGTCTCCATCTTCAATTAAGCTTCCCAGCTGGCAGTGCTGACGATCCACAATGCCATCGAAAGGCGCCGTCACGTTGGTAAAGTCCAATTCGGCCCGCGCCAGTTCGACTTTGGCTTGCGCCTTCGCGAGTTCGGCCTGCTTGATTGCAAGTTCCTGCGGCGAGACAATCCCTTTTTGGTTGAGCGTTTGTGCGTTCTTCAGTTCGATGCCGATTCGGTTGGCCTCGGCGACTTCGGCGTTGAGTTTGGCTTGAAATAGCGTCGGCAGGATCTTGAACATAAGATCCCCCTTCTTCACCGCCTGACCTTCGTTGACGCGGATCTCTTCTAGATATCCACCTTCCAAGGCGCGAACTTCAATGTGTTGACACGAGTGGATCTGACAGACGTACTGTTGCGTACTGATTACATCTTTTCGAAGCGGGCTGGTGACCAGAATGACATGTTCATGATGTCCCTCTTCGTGCGTTTCGCCATGGGTTTCCCCATGCGCCGCTTCTGACGTTTCCGCATGCGCGGCTTCGTGCGATTCGGCCGTCTGCGTCTCGCAGCCGGACAGAGAAAGAGAAACCAGCGCCAAGATGACGGCTGCAATAGCTGAGATTTTCATATTGCTCGTGCGTACCTCTAAGTTACCAGCCTGGAAAGGCCCGGAGAACAATCTTTGGGGATGTCGCGATACGTCTAAACGAGACGAAAGTGAATGCCCAAGCGGGTCGAATCGACCCTTGTTTTCAAGGAATCATAAATTCTGCAAGGGACCGTAAGGTTCCTATCGAAGCAGGGCGCGATGGAGTGTCTGCAGCGTCAGTACGATCTCCGTCAGGATGGCTCTAAGTACGTTTCTTAATGCCTGGCTAAAACGAAAATCGAAGGTTCGGCGTTGCTATATCGGGGCAGGTGGGGGCGGCGTGTCTCGGATCCAGATGAAATGAAAGGAAACGGCCAACTGAAGCTCGCTCTCACTCCAATCTGGCGATCGTGAATCGCTCAAGCGTGCACCTTCGTCGTGGAGGATCACTTACCTACACTAAGGGATTTTTATCGCGCGGTCTGGAAGTGGGCAACTGCGACTATCCGTAGGCGCCAATTGCGATTCGTGGCCAATTTTGGTCGCTGTCACCGCCTCTTTTAGATCCCCGAACGGTGTTGCCGGCGACTCGAATTAAAGAGCTTCAACTCAAGAGAATGGGACGCGAAATGTGTCGTAGATAGCTCGCCGAAAAATCGATACAGATGCGCCAAGTCGTCCAGCAAACTTGATGGAGAAAAACGCATGTTGAATTTGAAGTTTGCGTCGCTTTTCAAGTCGCTAGCGATTGCTCTCATTCCCAATAGAAAGATGCTGCACGCAAGTGGCGGTGACGTGGAAGTGCCGGTATTTATAGGGTTTCACGAAGAAATCGGCGATGCAGTGACGGCGTCTGATATCGTTCTGCAGGACGCAAGATAACGCCGGGTTCGTGATCGACTTTGTTGAGCAGCGTGGTTCATTGTGGATGGTTTTGCGTCAATATTGCACGTCATGCGATCCCGTTCAGTACGCTCCTTTTTCGCCGTCGACAGGAGTGAAAAAAGTGCTCTCAATTCGCCTGCTTTCAGGCTTTGATAGCAGCCTGATTTCTTGGCGCCGTGAGGAGCGTTGGAGGCGCTGATTTTCGCCGCTTGCGGGCGTTCTACATGAACACTTATTAATGTAACTCGCGCCCTGGATCAGCAAATAATATGCCGACTCTTGCGATCAGTGCGAGGCCCTTGATGATTTGCCAAGCGGGCCGATTTATAGGGGCTCCTTCCCACCCGATTGCAGCGCATGGATAACTCAATTCCATTCAACGTCTGCCGGTGGTGGTCGGTAGCGGAGGATTCTCCCGCTCCATTGACATCGTATCGGCGGATATCCAGTTCGTCGTACGTGATGGATAACCGCGAGGCAATTGCGCGAGCGCTTATTTTTGGGGTAGGATTGAACGATCCAATCCCAATCGATTCTCTTTTAGCTGGCGATGCCGTGCAGAAACTGCTGATTCTAGGGCGATTAACGGTGATCCTGATCTGCGCGTCGGCATCTGTCGCCGCTGTCCCAGCACTGGCGGCGAAGGGAGTGTTGCATCTGAAAGTGGTCGATTCCGAGACGAAGGCTCCGCTCAGTGCTCGGATGCATCTGGTTAATCCGCGTGGGAATCGACAACGGATTCCAGGCGTTCCTAATCTGGACGATCACTTTTCGTTTACCGGTGAGTTGCATCTTGAGCTGGCGCCAGGGCGGTACACGTTTGAAATGGAGACCGGTCCTGAGTACCGCACGCGCTCCGGCTATTTCGAGTTGAAGAGCGGGGATGAAGATAACTCGACTTTGGAGATGACACGCTTTGTCGACATGGCGGCCGCTGGCTGGTGGTCGGGCGATCTGTATGTGCAACGCGGCGAGATAGACATCGAGACGCTGATGCTGGCCGAAGATCTGCATGTCGCGGTTAATCATGTTTGGGATAACAAGCAAAACGTCTATGCCGGCAAACCGATCGGCGAGCCGCTGGCGATCTTTGGCGGCAACCGAGCCTGGTGGCGGTTGGGGGGACGCGATGAAAGAGCAGGGGGGCGAATGATCTTCGCCAATGTCGACGCGCCGTTGGCGTTGCAATCGGCAAAGCCTGAATTTCCGTCGACGCTCCGTTTCGCCAACGAGTTGAAGAGCAACCCGCGTGTTCATCAAGCGGCGGATGCAACCGCGTGGGATTTGCCGCTCTGGATCGCCCTGGATGCGGTCGACTCAGTAGTGATCGCGGGACCTGAGTTAGAGATGAAGGGAAGTTCGGCGAAACCGGCGCCTGGTTCTCGGCCCGCCGATCGATTGTTGTTTCCGGGGCCGCAAGGGAAAGCTCGCTGGGCGCAGCAGATTTATTTTCATCTGCTCAACTGCGGGCTGCAGATTCCTCCTTCGGCGGCCAGCGGATCAGGCGCGACGAATAATCCGCCGGGCTACAACCGGGTCTACGTTCATTTGGACGGCGAGTTCTCGTATGACGCCTGGTGGCGCGAGTTGGCGGCTGGCCGCGTGATGGTGACCAATGGTCCCATGATTCGCCCCATTATCGAGAACCGATTTCCGGGGGACCTGTTTACGGCGCCCGCTGGCGAATCCCTCGAAATTGAAGTGGCGTTAAATTTGGGAACCCGCGACAAGATCGCCTATCTTGAAGTCATCAAAAATGGTCAGGTCGAACAGGAAGTGCGGCTGGACGAACTTGTCAAAAATCAAGGGCGACTGCCGAAGATACCTTTTGACGAGAGTGGTTGGTTTTTGGTCCGCGCAGTCGCCGAAGTGCCGGAGACCTACCGATTTGCGCTGACCGGCCCGTACTATGTTCAGATTGGGGATCTGCCGCGGATCAGCAAGACGTCGGCCAAGTTCTTCTACGATTGGGTGTTTGAGCGGGCCGCAGCGATTCAGCTGGAAGATGGGGACCAACGGAACGAGATCCTGGAAATGCACCGCGAATCGCGGAATTTCTGGCGGGATATCTTCGAACGAGCCAATGCGCCTTAGGGGCGACATCCGACGGCGATTCTCTTGTATAATCGGGGTTTTCACCCTGATTAGCTGATTGCCTGTATGCTCGCGCCGGCCGATTGGCGGAAGCTCTATCCTTTCGCCTCCCATACGCTCGACCTGGATGGTCAACGGTATCACTACGTGGATGAAGGAGCGGGAAAACCGATTCTGTTTGTCCACGGGAACCCGACTTGGTCGTTCTATTGGCGGAACTTGATCCAGGCGTTTCAGGGAAGCCATCGCACGCTGGCGGTCGATCACATCGGCTGCGGGCTGAGCGATAAGCCGCAGAATTACGAATACACGCTCGAGCAGCATATCGACAATCTAACCCGCTTTCTCGATCGGTTAGATCTGCGTGACGTGACTTTGGCCGTGCATGACTGGGGAGGCGCAATTGGACTGGGCGCCGCCGTTCGCCAGCCAGAGCGATTCGAGCGGCTGATCCTGTTTAATACCGGGGCCTTTCCGCCGCCGTACGTGCCGTGGAGAATCTTTGCGTGTCGTGCGCCGGTGATCGGCAACGCCGCGATGCGCGGATTGAATCTATTCGCTCGTGCGGCGATCACGATGGCGACCGAAAAGCCAGAGCGGATGACGCCTGAGGTAACTGCGGGTCTGCTTGCGCCGTACGACAACTGGGCGAATCGCGTTGCGATTTCGCGGTTTGTCGGGGATATTCCGCTTTCGCCGCGACATCCGACCTACGCGACGCTCAAGCATATCGAACAGCATTTGCCTGACCTGCAGCAGAAGCCGATTCAGATGATCTGGGGAGCGAAGGACTGGTGCTTTACGCTGGAGTGCCTGAAGCGATTTCAAACGTATTGGCCTCAGGCCGAGTCGCATGTATTAGAAGACGCTGGTCACTATGTGATTGAAGACGCGCACGAGCGCATTGTTCCGTTGGTCGAATCCTTTCTGCAGCGAACCGCCACATGAGTGACAATAGCCAGAGTGACGGGCGTTGGTCCGAACTGACGATTGGCCAGATGGCGACACTCGCTTGTCTGCTGGAAGTCAACGCGCCGAAGCCGGGCAATGTCCATCGTGGGGCCGATTTCAGCAATCTAGGGCTCAACGATTTTGCCGCCAGCGCCGTTGCGATTGGGCCGGCGCTTGATGTCGCCGGACAAAGTCGCATCGGCCGGACCGTTTTAGCGGCGGTTCGAGCGACGCGCCGCGTGGTCGACACCAATACCAACTTGGGGCTGGTGCTGCTGCTGGCGCCGCTGGCGGTTGTGCCGGTCAGGGAGTTGAATCCCCGCGGCGTCGCCAAAGGGCTGGCCGATTTGAATGAAGATGACGCCGCTGACGTTTACCGGGCGATCGCGTTGGCGAAACCCGGCGGCATGGGAAACGTGGACCAGATGGACGCTTTTGGCCCCCCGCCGGCCGATTTGCTAGCTGCGATGCGGGCCGCCGCCGATCGAGACCTGATCGCCCGGCAGTATGTCAACGGTTGCGAGCAGGTCTTCGCCGCGGTCGACTATTTGACCGACGCCAGGGCTGCACATCTTCCGCTCGCCGATCGAATTGTCCACGCGCATGTCCGGCAAATGGCTGAATATCCCGATAGTTTGATTCAGCGAAAATGTGGAGACGAGATCGCCGCCAAAAGCGCGCTGATGGCCCAGCGCGTGTTGGACGCTGGAGAGCCGATTAGCGAAGAATACTTCTACGAGCTCCGCAATCTCGACTTCTGGTTACGGGCCGACGATCATCGGCGCAACCCCGGCACGTCAGCCGATATCATCGGTGGAGCGATCTTTGTGGCGCTGCGTCAGCGGAAAGTGACGCTGCCGTTGCGATCGGCGCCGACCTCATCAGCGGAATCATTGTCATGACCGAAACCTACTGGGTACGCATTGCGAAAGACAATCTTGTCTTTAGCGCCGGCCACTTTATTACGTTCGCCGGCGGAACCTGCGAACGCGTGCATGGTCATAACTATCGCGTCGAAGCCGAAATTTTCGGCCCTCTTGACGAGAACCATTATGTCGTCGACTTTATCGCCGCTCGCGATGCGTTGGCGCAGATCGTGGGAGAGCTTGATCATCGGATGCTGCTGCCGACCGCGCATCCCCAGATCCACGTTGTCGCCGATGGCAAAGAGGTGACGGCCAAATTCGAAGATCGTCGCTGGGTTTTTCCGCAGGCCGAATGCGTTTTGTTGCCTGTGCCGAATACGACGACAGAACTGCTTGCGCGCTACGTTGGGCGCCGGTTGTTGGACCTGCTCCAAGAGCGGACCGGCGTTCGCCCCCAACATCTACGCATCGCGATTGACGAGAACTACGGTCAATGGGGCGTCTGCGAATTGCGCGGCGAATAAGGATTGCGGCGCTCGCCGTATCTATCGCAATGAAGTCGGCGACTGCACTGCTTCGGGGAGCCTGTCTGCGGTTTTTGCCGTAGTGCGCTAAATACGTCCGAAACTTTCTTGACGAAAGTGAAGTCGGACCTAGGTTTGCTTGACGCAATGGAGCGCCACACGCACAAATTCCCTTCTCGTACTACCGAGACATCCACGCAGTTCGGCAGGATACCCGAGAAATGCAGGTCGAATATATCAACCCGTTCATTCGTTCGATGACCAATACCTTCGATACGATGCTCGGGTGCCAGATCAAGCGAGGATCGCTTGTTCTCGTCCAAGACTTCAAAGGCTCTTACGACGTCTGCGGCGTGATCGGACTTTCCGGTCGAGCCCAAGGAGTCGTGGTTGTTAACCTTTCGCAAAGCGTCGCAATTCAAGCCGCCGCAGCGATGTTGATGATGGAACCCTCCGAATTTGACGGGCTAAACGATGATGTCGTCGACGCCGTGGGCGAAATCGCCAACATGGTCGCCGGCGCCGCCAAAGCGGAACTCGAAGAATTCGAGCTTTCGATCAGTCTGCCGAACGTAGTGGTCGGATCGCCTCCGGACATTCGCTTTCCGTCCGAAGTGCATGCGATTGCGATTCCGTTCGAGTGCCCTTGGGGCCCCATGTCGCTGAAAGTCGGCTTCGCACCGGTTGGCGTGCTGGCGTAGCTAGCGATCGCCCCTGATGAGGCGGCAAAGTTTTCCTCATCGATACGAACCTCCGCGACGATAAAAGAGAGACGGCGCTTTCATCGTCGGTAGTCGTAGGGAAGGGCATGCCAAAAGTTCGCGACAACGGGTCTCACCAGACCAATCCCAATCTGCGTAAAGCGGCCATCGTCTTGATGAGCCTGCCCGAGGACGATGCGGCCCAACTGATGGGCCGGATGAACCCCAAGGAAGTTGAAGCGGTCTGTATCGAGATCGCGCATCTCGATCGACTGACCGGCCAAGAGCAAGAAACGGCGATCCTGTCTTTCGCTGAGCAGAACCCCAATCAACTTGCTGGCGCCGGCGGCGGCATCGGCCTGGCCAAAAACCTGGTCACGCGGGCCCTGGGCAAAGGGGCCAACGAAACTCTCGACAACGTTCGCCAATCGGTCGAATCGATCCCATTTGGCTTCTTGCGTAAAGTCGACAGCCAAAACCTGCTCACCTTTATCGTCGACGAACACCCGCAAACCATCGCGTTGATCTTGTCGCACTTGCCCGCGTCGTACGGCGCCGAAATCATCTCGGGTTTGCCGGCCGATCGGCAACTGTCGGTCATTCGCCGCATCGCCAACATGGGACAAACCAATCCTGAAGTGATTGAGGAGGTCGAAAAAGGGCTCGAGACGCGGATGGCCAGCGTGATGAGCCAATCGTTTGAAAACGCCGGCGGCGTCCCGACCGTCGCCGAGATCTTAAACGTCACCGATCGCGCCACCGAACGAGCGCTGCTCGAGCATCTCGCCCAGGAAGATCCTGATCTGGTCGAAGAGATTCGCCGCTTGATGTTCGTCTTTGACGACATCCAAAAGCTGGCCGACAAAGACATGCAAGCGGTCCTCAAAAACGTCGAAAGCGCCCAATGGGCGATGGCCCTCAAAGGGGCCAGCCAAGAGCTGCGCGACAAAGTGGTCGGCAACATGTCCAAACGGGCCGCCGATATGCTGCTGGAGGAAATGGACTTCCTGGGCGCCGTCAAGGTTTCGGAAGTCGAAGGAGTCCAACAGCAAATCGTCGACATCGTCCGCCGCCTGGAAGACGCCGGCGAAATCGCGCTCTCCGCCGGAGACGAGGAAGAGCAACTCGTCCAATAGTCTTGTTCAGGGTCCTCCCCAACTCTTCGTCGTCCGCCGCGCCAGCAAGGGAAATGCGGCCTCTATTTTGAATGACGAAGCCGCTTCCCAGTGGGGGCTTCCGTTGAAATTTGTCATTGGCCAGGCTTGGACCGGACCGGAAAGGTTGGACCGGACCGGAAAGGTTGGACCGGACCGGAAAGGTTGGACCGGATCGGAAAAGGTTGGACCGGATCGGGAAAGGTTGGATCGGATCGGACAAGGTTGGATCGGATCGGACAAGGTTGGATCGGATCGGGAAAGGTTGGATCGGATCGGACAAGGTTGGATCGGATCGGACAAGGTTGGATCGGATCGGACAAGCTTGGATCGGATCGGACAAGCTTGGATCGGATCGGACAAGCTTGGATCGGATCGGAAAGGTTGGACTGGATCGGAAAGGTTGGACTGGATCGGAAAGGTTGGACTGGATCGGAAAGGTTGGACTGGATCGGAAAGGTGGGACCGGATCGGGAAAGGTGGGACCGGACAGGATCGCTCTTTTTGAGCTTGCTGATCGCGTCATTCGACATTCTGGTTTCGACATTCGACATTTGCCCGCCAACAACGGATCGGTCTGCAAAATTGTCATCGCGCAGCATCCTTGTCTCAAATCGGCCTTTCGACCGCCAAGCAAAGGGGTGGGTTCGTTCAGGATTTCTTCGGTAATGGACCCCGGATTCGTGCGCTTTGTCAAGCGACAATTCTTTGCCGCTGGCGCCCTCGTCCGATCGCCGTGCCCCGGTTCGCCGCGTCCTCTATTGTTGCGGCCGAAAAGCAGGATTTGGGCACTGCCTTACCGCCGTGAAATTTGGTGATTCCTGCGGTTTTTCTTGACAGCCTTCATCGCTGTCAGTAGGATTTCACCTGTGGATTCGATTTCACATACGGTTTTCAGCAAAAATAGTCGACGAGAACTTTGCATTCGATGGCAGAAATCAAAGAAGTTACGGTACCCAACTTGCATCGCGGCATGGCCATTCTTGAACTTCTAGCGACCAGTCAACTTAGCGCAACCATCGCTGAGTTGTCCGAGCGGCTTGGGTATCCGTCCGCTTCGGTGTTTCGGATTACGCAAGAGTTGGAAAACCTCGATTACTTGTCGCGAGATCCAGTCAGCAAGCGCTATACGATCACCAACAAATTTCTGCTGTTAGGGCAACCGCAAGGTCGTCAAAAGGGCTTGGTGGAAGCGGTGATTCCAGCCATGCGCGCGTTGCGAAAAGCAACGGGAGAGACGACTCAAATCTGTTGTTTGGTAGAAGACAAGAACGTCATTCTAGAGCAGCTTATCTCGAATCACCCGTTTAAATATTCCGCCGAACTAGGCGCTCGATGCCCGGCGTATAGCTGTGCGCCCGGCAAAGCGATCATCGCGAATCTACCGGAAGAAGAGCGAAAAGAACTGGTCGACCGTCTCCGCTTGAAACGATTCACTCCCACCACCATCACCACGAAGCAAGCGTTCGTCAAAGAGCTGGAAAAAATCGTCGCCAGCGGCTTTGCCGTCGATCATGCCGAAGGGATGGAAGGGATTCATTGCGTCGCGGCGGTCGTGCGCGATTCAAAAAATTACCCGATCGGATCGATTACGATCGCCGGCCCCTCGTATCGGCTGCCTGAGCAGCAGTTTGCTGAAATTGGCAAGGTCGTCATGGATGCGACGCGGCAAGCGACGGCCAGCTATTGCAAGTAACTCTGAATAGAGAGTGGAGACTGCGTCACGAGCGGCCTGGAGAATTGGGCGACAGAGAGACCGGTATCAATCGATGCGAAGGATGTCGGCCGCTGCAGCCAAGCCGCAGCAGGGCGACGACCAAGATGCACGCTGACTGGCGAAGCGGATGAAAAATAGAACGTTTGTTGTATCGATAGTCATGAAAACTATGTGCGCCTCTTCGAGATTTCTCACGGTCTTCCAATCCTTGGGTTACGTCCTATTTCTGGCGACGACCGTTTTCGGTTCGCCGAATGCAGGGAACGATTTTTTCGAGGCAAAAATTCGCCCCGTATTGGTTCAGCATTGCTACGCGTGCCACAACAGCTTCGGCAAGGCGAAAGGAGGGCTCGCACTCGACTACAAAGATGCGCTGTTAGCGGGCGGCGATTCGGGAGATGTGGTCATTGCCGGAGATCCTGAAGAGAGCATTTTGCTGCAAGCGCTGCGACATGAGAACGGCTATGAAATGCCTGCCCAGGCTCCTCCGCTATCAAAAGCAGTGATCCAAGATTTTGAACATTGGATCAAGATCGGGTTACCGGATCCGCGTGTTGAGAAGCCGAAGTCTCCCAATCTAGAGGGAGCGCCTGCTTGGGATGAGGTTCGAGATAGCCGCAAGCAGTGGTGGGCTTTTCAGCCGCTACAACAAGCGACGATTCCTGATGTGGATGATCCCGCATGGGACAAAAGCCCCCTTGATCGTTTCGTTTACGCCAGAATGCGTCAAGCAGGTCTCAAGCCGCAAGCCGTCGCTTCGCCAGAGACGTTGGTGCGTCGCGTTCATTTGATTTTAACGGGCCAGTTGCCAGATCCTGAAGTTGCACGCCGGTTTGTCGAAGAGCCGAGCGACGCCGCCTATGAAGCGTTGGTCGATCAGCTTTTGATGTCGAAAGCATTTGGTGAGTGTTGGGCAAGGCACTGGCAAGACTGGTATCGCTACGCCGAGTCGCACGGCAGCGAAGAAGATCCCAAGATCCCCTACGTGCGTCAATATCGCGATTACCTGGTTCGAGCGATCAATGCAGATGTCGGCTATGACCAGTTGCTCATGGAGCATTTGGCTGGCGATCTGATGAAAACGCCGCGAATTAACGAAGCGCTTTCGTTGAACGAGTCGGCGATCGGCGCCGCACATTTAAGAATGGTTCCGCACGGCTATGGAGTCACGGACGCCTACGGAGAGCAAATCACGTTTACGGACAATCAGATTGACGTGGTTTCGAAAGCAATGCTGGGTCTGACGGTCTCTTGCGCTCGCTGTCACAATCACAAATTTGATCCGATCAGCCAGAAGGACTTCTACCGCTTTTACGGAATCTTTGCGAGCGGCCGTCCTTCCAATATCGTGATCGATTCCCCGGCTCGGTTGAGCATGAACAGGGAAGAAATTCTGGAGGTCAAAGCGGAACTTCGTAAGCGGATCGCCGACCATTGGTTGACTCAACTTTCTGGCTTGGCCGCTTGGCTCCAGAAATTTAGTAGCGAGCGAAAAGAGCCGCCGCACTACTCCGACCCGATTGGCGTCTGGATGCTGTTAAAAGACGAATCGCCAAAGAATATATCTCGGAAGGTAAATGAATACGCGGCGGATCTAGCGAAAATGAAAAAAGCCCGCGCCGAGTCGATCGCCAACGCTTCCCTTTATCTAGATCTCAAAGATCCTGCGAACCAAAGCCGTTGGAAGGTGACAGGCAACAGTTCGGCGACTGCAATTAGCCCGGCCGGATCGTTTGCGATGCAACCGGAGGGAAACGCGGCGTTACTTGCAATCTATCCAGGAGGGGTCTATTCGCATCTTGTTTCCAATAAGCATGCGGCCGTATTCAATACGGAAAATATTCAAATCGACGGCAAGCATGCTTATGTAAGAGCTGTAGGAGACGGAGCGCAAGCCCGCACTCCGATCCGCGCTTATCCGCTAACGCGAGGAGGAGGTCTGCATCGATCCAATCGATTGGACCGCCGATCGCTTGATTGGATGAAACTAAGCGCCAAGTGGGAATATTGGCATGGCGAACAATGTCATTTTGAATTGAGTACCGGCAAAGACATGTTGCCGTACCCTAGCGACGCCGATCGATCTTGGTTCGGTGTGACCGAGATTTATGCGGGGGATTCTCCTCCCCTTTTGGTAGGCGCTTCTTTGCTTGCATTGGTGAAAGATCTGGAGGTATTGAAATCGACCGAAGCCATCTCAGCCGCCTACGAAGCGACATTGAGAGACGCCGTAAACGCTTGGCGTCGCGGCGACTGCACCGATGTTCAAGCCGAATTTTTGAATGAATTTTTACAGTTGGGATTTTTTGACAACCAGCTTGATCAGCTTCCGGCAAAAATTCAAAAGCAAGTGTCGCTTTATCGAAAGCTGGAACAAGCGATTCCGGCGCCGACCCGCGCCCCCGGGGTGATTGAAGTCAAGCCTGTCGATCAGCCCTTGTTGGTGCGGGGCGATCATCGCAACGAGACGGCGCCTGTGCCGCAAGGCTTCTTAGAAGTATTTGACGGCCGCACATACGACGGCTCGACGTCTGGACGCTTAGAACTAGCGAAAGATGTAGTGAGCGACAACAACACGCTGAAATCGAGAGTGCTGGTAAACCGACTTTGGGCATATGTCTTTGGGAGAGGACTGGTCGCATCGACCGACAATTTTGGACGGCTTGGCAGCGAGCCTACGCACCCCGCGTTGCTCGATCACCTGGCGATCGACTTTGAACAAAATGCTTGGTCGCTCAAGCATACGATTCGAGAGCTGGTGACCAGTCGAGCGTTTCGATCAGCGGGCCAAGCTGACGAACCAACCATTCAGCAAGATCCCCAAAATATCTACCTTTCTTACTTTCTCCCGCGCCGGCTCGATGCCGAGGCGATCTACGATTCGGTTGGACAGTTCGCGAATCAAACCGAACGAGCGATTTATTTGCCGGTGATACGGAATGAACAAGATCCGTTTCTTGCCGTCTTTAATATGCCGATACCGACCACCACGAATAGCGCTCGCACCAATACGAATGTGCCTGCCCAGGCGCTGGCGATGATGAACGGGCAAGTCGTGAAAGAGGCGGCGCAACAATGGGCGGATCGTATTGACCGTCAGCATCCTGCCCTCAATGACGAAGAGAAGATCCAAAAGATGTTCCTCGAAGCGTACGTTCGTCCGCCAAGTTCAGCGGAAATCGAGATCCTGACGACTCACTACCGCGAAGCGCAGGCAGCAGACTCGCAGATTCGCAACCTTGCCGCAGAGATGCAAGTCATTCAGCAGAGTGTCCGTAAGACGCAAGCGGAAATCGACCAGTTGATAATGAAAGTGCGAAAAGAGGAGGAAAGTGATCGCGCCCAAGCGACCGCAGCGAATCGAGGTGAGAATTTAGCACAGCTCCCTCTCGCGGAATGGAGGTTTGACGGAGATGCGACCGATCAGCGAGGCGATTTAGACGGCGTCCTGAAAGGTGATGCGAAGATTGAAGGAGGAGCGTTGATTTTAAACGGCGGATATATGGAGACGCCGCCGCTTAAGAAGCCGTTAAAAGCGAAAACGCTGGAAGCGTTAGTTAGTCTTGGCGAGCCTTCGCAATCGGGCGGTGGGGTGATCTCCGTGCAAACCCTGGATGGAAATTATTTCGATTCCATCGTGTTTGGTGAGATACAACCTCGCTGTTGGATCGCTGGAAGCGACCATCACCAGCGAACGATTCCGCTTGCGGGGGCTCCGGAAGAGACGCTTGGTCGTCCTCTCTTGTTGACGATCGTTTATGACGAGGACGGCACGATCACCGTTTACCGCAACACGGAACTCTATGGCAAATCGTATCGAAAGGGACCAGCGTTCACTTTTGAGTCAGGTGGATCTGAGGTCCTCTTGGGGATGCGGCACGGCGTCGCGCCAAGTCCAGGCAGAATGTTTCGGGGGCGAATCCATGAAGCGCGCTTGTATGATCGCGCACTTTCGGCCCAAGAGATTGCGGAATCGAAATTAGCTTGGAGCACGTTGGCGGAAATTCCAATCGGCGCCCCCGAGCAAAAAGAGCGATTCGCAGTTCTCCAGGATGAACTTCAAACGCTCGCGCTTGCCAAAGCGCGAGTCCATATCGAGCTACAGAAGTGGAACGAGAAACTTCGCTCGCACGGAACGTATGGAATTGCCCATGCCATGCTTAACTCGAAGGAGTTTCTCTATGTCTATTAATGAACAAAGCCGCCGAGAGTTTCTGAAGTGGTCCTCTGTCGGCGTCAGCTCTTTCGCCCTTTCCAGCCTGATCAATTCGACAGCAGCGGCCATGCCGCAAGCGCCGGTATCGCATCACCCTGCGAAAGCGAAATCGGTGATCTTGCTTTATATGTCAGGCGGCGTCTCTCATCTTGATTCGTTCGATCCCAAACCGCTTTTGCACAAATTGCATGGCAAGCCGATGCCGGGGCAGATCGAGCGGACGCAGTTTGATGCGGTCGGCAATATCCTGGGTTCTCCCTGGAAAGCGAAAAGGTATGGCGATTCAGGACTGGAGATGACCAATTTATTTCCCCAGATCGCGGAGAAAGCGGATGACTTGGCGGTTGTTCGATCGTTGACGGCCGACTTTTCTGAGCATGCCCAAGGCAACTTCTTCTTTCATACGGGTTTTCCCTTTTTAGGTCATCCAAGTGCTGGCGCTTGGATTGCGTATGGGTTGGGTGCGGCGAATCTGCGACTTCCGCCTTATGTCGTTTTGCGGGGCGAAAAAGTTGGCGTACCGCATGGCGGCGTCAGTTTGTTTGGCAATGGTTTTTTGCCGGCCTTCGCAGGCGGCTCCGTTTTCAATCTGGCAGGCGACAGCGCCGTGCCAAATATTACTCCGAGCATCGCCCGGCAAGAGCAGCAAAAGTCGTTGGCGCTGATCAAAGATCTGGATCTTCAGTTTGCGCAAAGGGTGGCTGCTAAAAAGGCCGTGCTGGATTGCGTTCGGAATGCGGAAATCGCCTTCGAGATGCAACAGGCGGTGCCTGAGCTAACCGATATCTCCCAAGAGACGAAAGAGACTCTCGATCTGTATGGGGTTTCCAGTTCCAATCCGCATACATCGCAGTATGGGCGGCAATGTCTGATGGCGCGTCGTCTCGTCGAGCGTGATGTGCGCTTCGTTGAAGTGTTATGCAGTAACGTGGGGATCGGAGCCGGCGGCCTCGGAAATCCCTGGGATCAACATGGAGAGATCCAACGCGGTCATGGCGAGATGGCCCAGCAAGTAGATGCGCCGATCGCCGCGCTCATCGCCGACTTAAAACGGCGCGGCCTGTTGGATACCACCTTGATCGTCTTTGCCGGCGAATTCGGACGCACTCCTTTCGCCCAAGGGGATGGACGCGATCATAATCCGTTCGGGTTTAGCGCCTGGTTGTGCGGCGGCGGGATGAAGGGAGGCAGTATCTACGGTGGGACCGACGAGTTTGGCTATCACGCCGTCGAAAATAAAGCGACCATTTACGACTTGTGGGCGACCGTCTTGCACCAACTTGGCATGGATCATGAACGGCTTACGTTTCGTTATAGCGGCCGAGACATGCGACTTACCGACGTCCATGGCGACGTATGGAAAGAACTGATCGCCTAACGGCGGAAAACCGCGGAACGAAGACGCAAGGGCATTTATCTTCTCGATTTTTACAATTCTATTCTCCTTTATGAAGGATGCGGCATGTTGAAGAATTCGAATTTTTTCCGCCGCGGATTTACGCTGGTGGAACTATTGGTGGTGATCGCTATTATCGGCGTGCTGATTGCGCTTTTACTGCCGGCTGTTCAAGCGGCGCGTGAAGCGGCGCGACGAAGTCAATGCAGCAACAACCTGAAACAGCATGGGTTGGCGATGCATAACTATCATGACACCTTCGGCAACTTTCCCTCGGGCTACATTTGGAACGCGAGTCCTAATTTTTCTTCTTCCGATTGGTGCCGACCATCGACGACGTCCTATGGCAAAGCGCCTTGGTCGGTTCTCGTTTTGCCTTTTTTAGAGCAAGGGAACTTGCATGATGATCTTGTTCTGGGCGCCGATTATTCCGTAGCAGACGCACAGCCGAGTGACGCTATTCTCGCGAGCGGTCGTGATTCTTTGCCTCAGCTTGGCGTCATGCAGTGCCCTTCAGATCCGACGTTGTCGCAGTATCCGCACAAAAAATGTTATGCGGCCGTGCAAGGCGGAGGAACCGATGCAATGAAGTCGTGCGGAGGCAACGGAGATCGATTGCGTCGGTTCTATACCAACGGGCTATTTCACGCCAATTCTCACTACGCCTTCCGCGACGCTACCGACGGAAGTTCGAACGTCATGATGATCGGCGAGTCGGCTTATGCCGAAGCATGGAATCTCTGGTGGCTTTCTAGCGCGAAGCATGAAGGGGGCGCGATGGCGTTCGCCGTTACCGGATTCGTCAATCAGCCAAACACTCCTTGGAATGCTCAAGGCAGCGGCGAAGCTCCGCCTAGCACGTTTCAATCTTGGCATCCCGGCGGCGTTCAAGCGGTGTTCGCCGACGGTTCCGTTCATTTTATAGCCGAGGTCATTGACCTGAATATCGGCCATGCTTTGGCGATTCGCAACGATGGACTTCCTGTTGGAGATTTTTAAGATGCATTGGAGATATCCTGCGTTCGTATCCATCCCAATCGCGGTTATCGCGTTGATGGGGAGCGGTTGCAGCCAGCGCGAAGATTCCCATGGCACAATCGTTACTGGAGAAGTCTCCTTCCAGGGAGACCCTGTGCCGGCAGGCATCGTGAAGTTAGAGCCAGATGCGTCGCGCGGAGGTCGAGGTCGCGCGTATTACGCGGAAATTAGTAACGGTCGATATGCAACAGAAGAGTTCGTCCCTTCCGGACCGATGTTGCTGACCATTACGGGGTATGATGGGGTTGAAGTGGGAGACAGCACCGAAGGGCTCCACTTTAAAATGGGGACGTCGCTTTTTCTGCCCTATCATACGAAGGAGGAGATTCACGAATCGAACGCGCAGCTTGATTTTGAAATTCCTCTCGACGATAAGCGCAGCTCGCAAGCAAGAAAATCTCGATAAGATTGAGAAAGAAACGTAGGGAAAGAGCCCCAGCCTGCTTGCTGCCCACGGAAAAACCCCACGTCTCCTGTGGACTCGCGTTGGCGTGACTCGGCTTGGCAGCCGTTGAATTAGTTCCTGCGGCTGCCGAATTTTGCCGCTGAATGGTGCAGGCATCATGTTGCTGATGCCGCCCGGCCGGGTCATGGTCAGACCGACTGGGTCCCCTTTTGCCGGGGACGTATTGCGGGCATTTGGTCGTCACCCCTTTGACTCGGGGGGAAAGAGTCTCTAAGCTGATACGTTCCACTCAACTGTCGAAGAGTGACCCTCGCAGAGGGGAACCGGCAACCTGGTCAGGCCTTAACTGGAGCAGCCATACCCGGGGTACTCTGGTGCGGGGGTCTCTCCTCGACAGTTCGATCGGAAACATCGAGTCAGCGCCAGTGATCTGATGCAGCCTGGTTTGCTGTCACCGTCGCACGAAGTGCGAGCCGTGGGAAACGGATTTCAGCGCTTGAAAGCGAATTCGGAGTAGCTGACCACATTCCCTCGGCTCGCGCCTCGGGCTACGATGGGAAATGCCCTGGCAAATCGTCCAAGACCGCAACTTGAAAACTTGCCCCTCTGGCGCCCTGGTGGATTTGCCGGCAAACCGAAATTTCCCCTCTCAAGCCGGCCGCTAAACGATGACGGAAGAAGGAATCGAACACGTCGAGCCATCCAGCGCGAACGATCAATACGTGGTCGTCGCTCGCCGTTATCGCCCCCAATCTTTTGAAGAGCTCGTTGGTCAAAGCCAGGTCGCTCAAGCGCTGAAAAACGCGATCGAGCGAGGACGAGTCGGCCATGCGTATCTATTTACCGGCGCCCGCGGCGTTGGCAAAACTTCGTCGGCCCGCATTCTGGCCAAGGCGCTCAATTGTCAGCGTGGACCGTCGGCGACTCCCTGCAACGAGTGCGACATTTGCCGCAGCGTAACGGTGGGGGAAGATGTCGACGTGCTGGAGATCGACGGCGCCAGCAATCGCGGCATCGAAGAGATTCGCCAATTACGGTCGAACGTCAATATTCGCCCGAGCCGCGCCCGGTTCAAGATCTATATCATCGACGAAGTTCACATGTTCACCAAAGAGGCCTTCAACGCGCTGTTGAAGACCTTGGAAGAACCGCCCGAGCATGTGAAATTCATCTTTTGCACGACCGATCCCGAAAAAATCCCGATCACCGTCCTGTCGCGCTGTCAGCGGTTTGACTTCGGCGGGATTCGGATGGACGAGATCGTCACGCGGTTGGCCTATATCGTCGAGAACGAAGGGGTCACGGCCGAGCCCGAAGCGCTGCGACTGTTGGCTCGCAAAGCGAACGGTTCGATGCGCGATAGCCAGTCACTGCTCGAACAACTGTTGGCCTTTGGTGGTCGCGAGATCACCGTCGCCGACGTCAATCAAATGTTGGGCGCCGCCGGCAGCGAGCAGATCGCCGTGATCATCACCGCGCTGGCCGCACGCGATGCGGCGGCGGTGCTGGGATATTTTGATCAGGCGCTGACCCGCGGGATTGATCCAGGTCAGTTGATTGAGCAACTGCTCGGCTTCTTTCGCGACATGATGACGCTCGCAGTGGGCGCCGGTCCAACGCTCTTGCAAACTGTCCTGCCCACCGACGCCGAGAAAATTGAAGCCGTCGCCAAGAGCTACGGACTGGCCAACGTGATGGCGTCCGTACAGATCTTGGATGATGCGCTTGTCCGCATGCAGCGCTCGGCGCATGCGCGGATTTTGGGGGAGATGGCGCTGGTGCGGGTTTGCCAGTTGGAGGACTTACAAAACGTCGCCGACCTGGTGGAGACCATCCGCTCGGGAAAGCCGTTGCCGGCTCGGCCGGCAATCCAAATCGCGGCGCCGCCGCAGTCCGTAACGCCGCAACTTCCGCCGCAGGCCGCACCACAAGCGATGCCCGCGACGCCGGTCCGCGTCGCGGCAGATCGGGCTGAATCGCCGGTCAACGGCTCGATACCGACATCGCCTGGCCCTGTTAAATCGCCTAGCCCTTCTGAGGTATCAACTCGTGTCGAAGAGCCGGCCGAGGAAATCGGATCGAGCGATCCGCCGCGGACCGGTGGGATCAAGTTGACTGATTCGACGGCGAAGAATATCTGGGAAGGAATTCTGACAGATATGTCGGATCTAGTAGGGGAGTATGCTCGCCCTTACAAAACGATAGCAACTTCTGGACCAAACCGACTGGTCGTTTCATTTTCCGCAGCGTATAATTCGCAGGTCGAGTTCTTGCGACGGCCAGCGGCGAAAACCCGCTTGGAAGGAATGCTGACCGAAGCGGTCGGCAATCCGGTGACGCTGGAGTTTAAAGTCTTAAATGACATTCCAGCGGCTGCGACGCAAGAACCGCCGAAACGAAGTGCGCCCTCCTCGGGCCAAATGATTCGAAAGGTACAGCAGAACCAGTTGGTTCAGCAGGCGATTGAGATGTTCGGCGCGGAAGTCACCAGCGTCCGGGCGCCCGAGTCGGGAGGATCTTAGCCGCCTGTCTGAATTCTGCGATTCTCTCACCAACCAAGGAGAAATGCGGTGTTCAATCTCGGCAATCTCGGCAACATCGCCAATATGATGCGTCAGGCCCAAGAGATGGGGGGCAAGATGCAAGGTTTGCAGGAAGAGCTGCGAACGAAACGTGTCACTGGATCCGCTGGCGGCGGCATGGTCGAGGTCGAAATGACCGGAACCGGCGAAATGCTTTCGCTACGCATTGATCCCGATCTTGTCGCCCGCGGCGAACGTGAGATCATTGAAGATTTGGTTCCCGCCGCGGTGAATCAAGCCAGCGCCAAGGCGAAGCAGTTGCACGCCGAAATGATGCAGTCCCTGACCAGCGGTATAAATGTGCCGGGGTTGGACGACGCGCTGGCTCAGATGACCGGGGGCGGCAAGTAGTAATTTACGCCTAGGTGAACGGACGCCCTTGATGGTTCAAACGACAGATTCAGTAACGCGGTTGGTGGATGAATTCGCCAAGCTTCCCGGCATCGGCCGCAAAAGCGCCGAACGGCTCGCGTACCATATTCTCCGCGTACACGAGTCAGAAGCGCTGGCGCTGGCCGATTCGATTCGCACAGTGAAGCAGAACGTCCGCTATTGCTCGCAATGTTTCAACCTGGCGGAGTCGGAGCTTTGTACGGTCTGCCAAGATTCGCGTCGCGATCAAACGCTGCTTTGTATTGTCGAACAGCCGCGTGATTTGATGGCGCTGGAGCAGTCCGGCATGTTCCCTGGCTTGTATCACGTACTGCTGGGGCGTATCGCACCGCTCGAAGGTATCGGCCCCGATCAATTGACCATTGATGCGTTAGTTGATCGCGTACGAGCCGGCCAATTTCGCGAGATCATTATGGCGACCAATCCCACCACCGAAGGTGACGGGACGGCGTTGCATATCTCGAACTTGTTGGCCGAGTTGCCCGTAACATTAACGCGGCTGGCGCGTGGGATCACGTCTGGCAGCGTCTTGGAGTTTACGAATAAAGAGATTTTGGCGGACGCACTTTCGGGCCGCCAAAAGCTATAATTCACGTTGTTCATTCATCCACTTGAAACCTAGAAATTCCTATGCGACTTTCGCTTGGTCTCGAACAGAAGCTGGTCCAGAAGCAAGTTCTGGCGCCCAGGATGATCCAGTCGATGGAGATCCTGCAGCTCCCCGTAATGGCGCTGCAAGAAAAGATCGAACAGGAGATGAACGAAAATCCGTTGCTCGAAATCCAAGAAGCCGAGCCAGACAGCGTCTCGGACGGAATGGACGATCAGGTCGAGAAATCAGACCCTGATTCGCTCGCGGATACCGAAAAAGAATTTGTTGTTGATGAGAACAAAGACAACGCCGACGACTTCGAAAGGTTGCTGGAGCTCAACAACGAATATCCCGACACGTTTGACGATCGCCCGCAACGCTCGTTGAATCAGATGGAGGACGATGCGAATCGCAAGCATGACGCATTGGCGAACGTCGCGTCGCGCGTGGAGACGCTGCAAGATCATCTCGATACGCAGCTAGGCGAATTGAACATCGAGCCGGAATTGCTGGAACTGGCGATGCGAATTATCTCGTCGCTGGACTCCAACGGTTACTTGTCGACTTCGCTCGAAGACTTGCTTCCGCCTGACTCGAGCGAAGAACTGGTCGCGCATGCTCGCGAAGCGCTGGCGATTGTACAGGCGCTGGAACCCGCCGGCGTCGGCGCTCGGGATTTGCGTGAATGCCTGCTGTTGCAGCTCGAACCTTCGCAGCCCTACTACGATGAACTGCGGACGCTGATCAGCAATCACCTGGAAGATCTCTGCGAAAATCGTCTGCCGCTGATTCAGAAGAAGACCGGCTATTCGATTGAGTTGATCCAGGACGCATGGTCCGAATTACGCAAGCTCAATCCGAAGCCGGGCTCCGCCTACAAAGAAGATTTCATCCCGAACGTCATGCCTGACTTGACGCTGGAGATTTCGGACGACGGCGAGTACGGCGTGAAGACGGAGGATGGCGAAGTACCTCAACTGCGGATCAGCAACTACTATCGCAAGCGTTTGATGGATCCGACGGCGACCATTGAAGAAAAAGAGTTTATCAAGCGAAAGATCAACGCCGCCCAGTGGCTGATCGACTCGATCAATCAACGGAAGAACACGCTGGCTCGCGTCGCCCAGGCGATTGTCGATCACCAGCATGACTTCATCGAAAAGGGGCCCGAGTTTATCGAGCCGCTCAAGATGCAGCAGATCGCCGACAAGGTAGGCGTCCACGTGACGACGGTCAGTCGCGCGGTCGATGACAAATGGATTCAAACTCCCCGCGGTATCTTTCCGCTCAAACGGTTCTTCGCCGGCGGCACCACCAACGAAGCCGGGGACGAAGTGACCTGGGATGCGATCCGTCTGAAGCTGCAAGAGATCATTGACAACGAAGACAAAGCGAAGCCGCACAGTGACGACGAGCTTGTAACGCTGCTCAAGAACGAAGGGCTCAACGTGGCTCGCCGCACCGTTACCAAGTATCGCAAAAAGATGGGGATCCCCAGTTCGCGGCAGCGCCGCGATTGGTCGAAGAAGGGGTAGACGCGGTTGAAAAGTCGCTCATGCAATCTTCCAATAATCTTCACAATGTATTGTCGAGGCGCGGCTAGCCTATTTAGATGAACTCTGCTCTCAAGATCGTTCGCGTCATTCCGTATCCCTATCCGGCCGTGCAATTCGGCGGTCCGGTTCTTCAGTCGCACGCCGTCTGCTGCGAGTTGGCGCGGCGTGGTCACCAGGTCAAAGTGGTGACTTCGGATATGGGAATTGCGGACGATGTTCCGCGCGAATGTTGGGTCGAGCAGTCGGGATACCAGGTTTGGCACATGAAGTCGACTTGGTTCAGTCGCCAGCCCCCTTATCTGTTGCGCGGCGCCAATCGCCCCCTCTCAGAAGCATTGCGTGACGCCGACATCCTGCAACTGAACGTGGGGCTAACCCTTTTAAACGACTCGGCTCGTTTTTGGGCACAGCGAGAACAGGTCCCCTATGTTTACAACGCCGAGGGCGCCCTTTGCTCGAAGCGAATGAAAATCAAGTACCTACGAAAGTTGGCTTTTCGGCATTGGGTAGAACAGGGGATCGTCCTCCAAGCGGCCGCATGTCAGGCGGTGTCGCAGTACGAAGCCGAGACGCTGCGGTCCTGGCACGTGCCGGCCGAGAAGATTCATGTAATCCCCAATGGAATTGTGTTGCCTGAGCCGGCTGCGGTGGCTGAGCGACAAACGGCTCGCGCCCATTTTGGCTACGGCGACGACGAGTGCGTTTTTTTGTTTTTGGGACGATTGGATCGGCTGAAAGGAGTGGATCTGCTGCTCGACGCATTTCGGCGACTTGCCGGCGATCATCCTTCCGCACGGCTATTGATCGCTGGCCCCGATTTTGGTTGGGAAGCCAATTTGCGTCGCGACGTTGCAGCTGCGAAATTGGAGCATCAAGTTCAATTTGCCGGCACTTTGCACGACCAAGCAAAGCGTCAAGCGTTTCGCGCAGCCGACGTGTTCGCACTCAATTCGCATAGCGAAGGTCTGCCCAATGCCGTTATCGAGGGATTGGGGTACGGTCTGCCGATGGTCCTGTCACCCGATTGCAACCTGCCGGAAGTCGCGGATTTTGACGCAGGATTGATCACTCCCTTGGATGTGTCCCAGATTGAGATCGCACTCCGGAGAATGGCGACCGACGACGTAGAACGAAGTGAGTTTAGCCGCAATGCGCGCCGCTTAGCGGCCGAACGCTTTGAGATTCGCACCGTTGTCGATCAGCTCGAACTGCTCTATCGCCATGTGATTGAACAGGCTGCAATGTGCGGCGACTTGCCGATTAAATCGAGTGCGACTGACGCAGGAACAAAAGTCAATGCATCGTGCAGTGTGAGCGATTGATGAATTATGCTTTGACAAACGCGTATTGCCAGTCAGGCGAAACGAATGAGTAAGACCGTTCTCGTTACCGGCGGAGCAGGATTTATCGGTAGTTGCCTGGTGCGGCAATTGGTGCGGCAGGATAACGCGACGGTCATTAATCTTGACAAGCTGACCTACGCAGGCAATCGCGACTCTTTGGCTGAGTTGGAAGAGGATGCGCGACACATTCTGATCGAAGGAGATATTGGCGACGCCAACTTGGTGACCCGGTTACTAACCGAATATCAGCCGAGCGCCCTATTGAACCTGGCGGCCGAATCGCATGTCGATCGTTCGATCGATGGACCGGACGAGTTTGTCGCGACCAACGTCCTTGGCACGTTCACCCTATTGGAAGCGGCTCGTCGGTATTGGTGCGAACTTGGCGCCGAGCGGGCCGCTGAATTTCGCTTCTTGCAGGTTTCCACCGACGAGGTGTATGGTTCGCTCGGTAAAACCGGGCTGTTCACAGAAACAAGTCCGTATGCTCCCAACTCTCCTTATTCGGCGTCAAAAGCCTCGGCGGATCATTTGGTTCGCGCGTATTTTCGTACCTATGCAATGCCGACCTTAACAACCAACTGCTCGAACAATTATGGCCCGCGTCAGTTTCCCGAGAAGTTGATTCCGGTGATGATCTTGAATGCGTTGGAGGGAAAGCCGTTGCCGATCTATGGCGACGGACAGAATGTGCGGGATTGGCTGTTTGTTGAAGATCACTGCCGCGCCCTGCGCCGCGTGCTGCAGCTAGGGAGACCCGGCGAGGTCTATCACATCGGCGGGAACTGCGAGCGAACCAATCTAGAAATCGTCCAAGCGGTCTGTGCGGCGATGGACCAGCTTTGCCCTGACCTTGCTCATCGGCCTTGTGAAAAGTTAATCACGTTTGTCCAGGATCGACCCGGGCATGATCGACGATACGCAATTGACGCATCCAAGATAAGCTCTGAACTTCAGTGGAGCCCGCAAGAGACGTTCGAAACTGGATTGGAGAAAACCATTCAGTGGTATTTGGCCAACGAAATTTGGCTCCAGCGAATTGCGGCCCAAGGATATCGACGCGAGCGTCTTGGGTTGCGTGCGGATGCTCGGTCGACTGACGCCCAGTGAATACGCACGCGGCACAAAGCGAGTCTGTCCGTACGGGATGACTTTGTTCTGCGTTTGCCAATTGTGAGTTAAGCAGGCTGGGGACTTGGCGTTGGGCCGGAATTGCTTGGTTTCTTCAAGAAAACTTAACAGTTCGCCGCCGTAATCTTATGACCCCAAGATTACTTTTGATTGGCAGGGTGGAAGCTGCGGATCAATGCGCTTCCCAAGAAACCTGGCGTCGCATGGATCCCCTTCGAAAAGATGGCGTGATCTGGAAGACTGTTGGCGGCGTGGCTCTGCGTCTGTTTGGCGGATGCGAGCCGGGATACTTCCTCTTGGCTTCATGAGATTTTGCAATAGCAACGTGGATAGCTCTGACCAACTCCATTCGTATGACGTTTTCGATACTTTGATTACGCGAAGCGTGGGAACGCCGGCGGGCGTATTCTGCATGATTGCAGAACGATTGAAGGTGGAGCCAGAGTACAGCGATCTTGCAGACCAGTTTGTTGAGCAACGGATCCGCGCAGAGCGAATGTCTCGGCGGAATGCGTCCCATGGCGAAACGACGTTCGACGCGATCTATGAGCAACTCGCGATTTCGCTCGGTCTGACCTTGGATCGCTGCGAGCGCATGAAGGCGATGGAATTGAAAACCGAGTTAGATGTTTCCATTCCAATCATGTCGACGATCGCCGAGATCCGGTTGCTGCTTGAGCAAGGAATGCGCGTGGTTCTTATTTCCGACATGTATCATTCCGCGGACTTTATTCGATCCTTGCTGCATCAATGTTGTCCGGATATCGCAAGTCGCTGCAAGCTTTACGTCTCATCCGAGCACTTGAAGACCAAGGGGAGCGGCGCACTTTTTCATCATGTCAGCGAAGTTGAAAAGGCGCCTCTTTCCAGACTGTCTCATAGCGGTGATCATCCTCAAAGCGACGTGATGGTTCCTCGGCGAATCGGAGCCAGGGGAACGGTTCGTTCCGAAGGCGTGTTACGTAGTTGGGAGAAGCCCGCCGTTGAACGCTCGGTTCGTTGCCAAATTCTTTCCGGAAGAGCGCGTCAATACCGACTGCAGGGTAAGTCGCTTCAGGCACAGATCGGATATAGTATCGCGGCGCCGATCTTCGCCGGGTATGTAGCTTGGGTGCTTCGTGAAAGCGAAGCGGCCGGTATTGGTACCCTCGGATTCTTGGCGCGCGATGGTTATCTGCTCTCGCGAGTCGCCGAAAAACTACAGGAAGCTGGACTTGGTCAGGGTATCTCGATTGAATACGTCTATTCTTCACGTGCTGTCTGGAGACTTGCCGCGACAACCAGCGAGACCTATGAGTCGACGCTGAACTGGGCGCTATTAACGGAGAAGGAAACGACCGTCGAGGGAGTGATGACCCGTCTCGGTCTGACCTCGAGCGATCTGCCTTCGGCTGATCCCTTCGTGGTCGAAATGTCGAGAGCCGACGCTTGGCGTCTCGCCCCTCTTACTTCCAAGCGACAAGCGGCGCTGAAGCGGGTCTTGCTACGACAAGAGATGGCGGAAAAGTCGCTTGCGGCGGCGGCAAAGCAGCGGGATTTGCTGCTTCGTTACCTTCAGGACAAAGGAATGTTGAGTACGCAGCGAACCGGCATTGTCGATGTGGGTTGGAAAGGGAGTAGCCAAGCCGCACTGGCGAGGATACTTGGCGAAGATCGCCCCATAAATGGTTTTTATATTTGCCTGGCTTCCATGGGAAAGCGGGTTTCAGCGTCTCCCATGCAGGCCTTTTGCGGACCTCCGGATCAAGCGCACTTCAATGACGCTTGGATCGGCAAATGGGCGCCGATGGTAGAAATTCTCGCGACGGCGCCTCACGGAAGTTTGAACGAATACTCTGAGGACGAGCAGGGGAACGTGATTCCCGTCTTAGACGAGCAGGGACTCGCGATCACTGCTTGGGGCTATGATGACCTCGTGCAAGGTTGTCTCGACTCCGTTCGCGAAAATGGGGAATTGTTCCAACAGGAGAGTTTTCGCACGGACTCGATAGAAAGCCTTCGTCAATTTACCAATCTGCTTGAGTCACCTTGGTTGGACAAAGAGTTCGCGGAATGCATCGGGCGGTTTCCGTTCTCACCGGACTCTGGAAGCCGAACCGTCGGCGAGATTGGACCAATAATTTCGTTAAGAAATGCGGTGGCCTTTTTGTTCGGCAATCAAAGAACGCGCAATGAGATTACGATTTGGCCGAACGGCGCCGGAATCCGCAGCGGTCGCGCCGCAAGGTTGGTGCTGTCGGGAAATACGGCCGGTGGTCTCCATTCGTTGTTCCTTATTGCGAGAGGGCGGATCGACTTGCTTGTACCCCTTCCGATCAAGCGATATCTGATGCAAAAATTGCCGTTGCCGGTAATTCGATTCATCGAGCGACTGCTTCTGGGAAAGGTCGTCTCTGGGTGAAAGCTGGTTAGGTTTGCATTGGAAATGCCCTCATTTTTACGACGCAAGTTCTAGGGAGCGGCTTCATGCAGTCGGGGGCGCGATGTTGAATCGCTGATTCGAGAACTCGCTTCGCGTACTTCCCAATGATGAATTTTGAAAGAAGAGAATGTGATAATTTTCCGGTACGCAGATACGTAACAGATTTTCATGAGATGAGGATGAGACGGTGTTCCTGTCCGTTGACCGCGCGACAAGCGAGCCATAGAATTTTTGTTACCGTACTGCCCATGCCGCATCCCGAAACAGTCTCAGTAGGACTCACCAGAAATCGCAAGTGTGAGTTTTTTGTTAAGACTTCACGCCGCTTTTTTCGGGGAATGTTTGCAGATCTTCACCCGGTTGTTTTTTGTTCGTGATCGACAGAAGCGAACGTCTTTTGCTTCTTCCCTGTTGTCCTGAAATAAACGCCTTTGCATCAACGAATGACAAGCACTATTCCAGAAGTCAGTAGCATTGCGGATTCACCAGAAGCGAGAGGAACCGTTGCTTTCGCCGAACCGACTCTCGTGATTACGTCGGATGGATCGGGCAACAGGCTAAATCTGTGGGAACTTTGGCGCTATCGGCATGTGCTGCGGCACATGGTATTGCGGGATCTGTCGGTTCGCTATAAGGAAACCGTGGTTGGAGTTCTTTGGGCTATTCTTCAGCCGCTGGGAATGATGGTGATTTTCACGCTGGTTTTTGGCAGACGTGGCCAAGAGCTTCATTCAGGCGATATTCCGTACCCGGTCAGCGTATTCCTGGCGCTCAGCATCTGGCAGTTTGTCAGCGTCTCCATCTCGCGCGGCGCCGATTCGATTATCTCAAACGCCAGTATCATCTCGAAGATTTACTTCTGTCGATTGGTATTGCCGCTGACTCCCATTGTGGTGAACCTGGTCGATTTTACGATCCGGATCGGCTTGTTGGCGATTTTGATGCTGATCTTTGGAGTCGTACCTTCGATCAACGTATTACTCGCACCGCTTCTGGTTGTCATCATGATTCTGGTGACGACTTCGATCACCTTTTGGTTATCCGCACTGACCGCGGTCTACCGCGATGTTCAGCAGGTTGTCCCATTTATTGTTCAAGCCTGGTTTTTCCTGTCGCCGGTGTTTTATGACCCCGTCGATGTCATTCCTAAAGATTGGCTTTGGTTGTATTACCTGAACCCGATCGCGGGTCTGATCAGCGGCTTTCGGTGGGTGGTATTTGGTGACGGCTCCGCTCCTTGGACGGCGCTTGCGATCACAACCATTTCGTCAACTCTACTTTTTTTCTCCGGAACTTATGTTTTCCGAAGAGTGGAACGCAATGTCGTCGATATCCTTTGATCCGAAACCGCAGTCAACGCTGGCAGCCAACCGCGAACTCGTCGTCAAGGTCGAGGGCCTCGGCAAGCGATTCCGCTTCGATCAGTCTGGCCCTTATGAAAACATGGCCGATTTTACGAAGGGAATGCTGAAGTCTCTCCGGCAGCCGCTTGACCGTCTGCGCAGGAAGCAAGAAGCGGACGAGAAGAATTGGTTATGGGCCCTGAAAGACATCAACCTTGAGGTGCGTCGCGGCGAATTGTTGGGAATCGTCGGACACAACGGAGCGGGCAAGAGTACGTTCCTTAAGATCTTGTCCCAAGTTACGACTCCGACAGAGGGCCAGATCTCTGTTTGGGGCAACCTGGCCTGCCTGCTGGAGGTTGGGACTGGCTTCAACCCGATGCTGACTGGAAAGGAAAATATCTTCCTGAACGGCGTGATATTGGGAATGACGCACGCCCAGGTCATTCAGAAGTATGACCAGATTGTCGAGTTCTCGGATGTCGGCAAATTCATCGAGATGCCAGTCCGACGATATTCCTCAGGTATGAGAGCCAGGTTGGCCTTCTCCGTCGCGACGCACTTAGATCCCGACCTGCTCGTCGCCGACGAAGTCCTTGCGGTTGGCGACGCCCGATTTCGCGAGAAGTGCTTTGCTCGCATGAACGCCTCGGTCGCCAAAGGGCAGACGATCTTCTTTGTCAGCCACAGCGAAAACCTGATCCAAGAACATTGCACGCGAGCAGTCCTGTTGGATCATGGACGAATTATCCACGATGGCGCTCCCGGAGAAGTTTTGGAGAAGTATCGAGAGATATCGAGGAACTAGACCGATTCGGGGTGGAATCGGTCGACGCGGACTCTCGAGAAGGAGATGGATTGGAGGCGCGTTCTTCCTTTGGTGAATCGCCAGGTCTCTGATTGCTCAAAGCCTCGTTTACTCCTTTGTATTAGCAATCGGTAAATATTGCACGAAGATTTGTAGCGATTTCTTGGAAGGACTTTCGTCCCTTGATTCGGCAAGTTACCATCACCCAACGATCGCCATGTCATCGTTCTACGATGTGAGGGCCGATGCTGAAATATTTAAGGGGCGAAGGCGAGAATTCGCCGTTAATGACATGAGCGTAGTCGAATCCACCAATCGTTTTCTCGATGGCGTTCAGAATGTGGTTATGAGCAATCTCGCCGAGATCTTGGCTCTGCGACATCGGCGACAAAAAAAAAGTGATGACAGCTTCGTCACTGACGGTGATCTCTTTGTCCAGGATCTGGTTCAGGATCAAATGCGTTTGACGCTTCCTGACCAAACCAGGCTGATATCTGAAGAGCTTGCGCACTCGCAGCCGTTGACCGCTGAAATGGCGACAATCGTTTTGGATCCGATCGATGGAACCGAAAACTTTACCGCCGGATTGCCGGAGTGGGGAGTTTCCATTGCATGTTTCTCCCGCGGGAAGCATGTAGCGTCGATGCTGGCTTGTCCAGAAATGAATTCATGGATTCGTACCGGCGACGATATTCCTAAGTTCGAATCTCGGATTCGAGGTTACTCTTCGTCGATACCATTGCAGCTTCTGACGGAGGTCGTCACCGGCGCCGAATACCGTGTTCTCGGTTGCTGCGTCTATAACATGTTGAATGTGATACGTGGGTCATTTTTCTCATTTGAGAATCCCAAAGGGGCCAACAGCTGGGATATCCTTGCCGGCTTGAATTTAGCCCTGGAACATGGTTTATCGGTTTTTGTCGAAGGGGAGCCCTATGCTGGCGAATTTCTCCCACCAACTAGAAAATATCGCTTCCTCATTCGACAGCGATGATATCTTTATCATTGGTAAAGGACCGAGCATTGATGAGTTGCAGGATGCGCCGCTGAATGCAGGCATTACAATCAACCTGAACGATTCCGAGCAAATACTGCCGGGGCAGATCGGGATCCTGAGTGCTTCTTGGGTCAAAGAGAGTCTCACCGAGGTTGGATTCGGCTGTCAGTTCTATCTTTCTGGGCGTTCCTTGCCGGACCATGTACCGCACATGGTCTTGCCGACGCTTCCTGCTGAACTCGACCAGGAAGAATTGACGGTCCATCGCCTCCGTGTTCCGGTGTTGTGGGATGAGCCTCTCGTCCTGCTTACCGCATTGAAAGTTTGCCAGCAACTTGCGCAACTGCGCGGACGCCCCCAAAACGTCTATCTATTGGGGCTCGACTTTTCGACACGCTCAGGCGGGCTAAGCGCAAAAGTCGAACGCGATTTTGCCGGCGCATCGCTCGATGAACGAGAGGTGAATGTCCATGCTCAGGAGCATCATTTCCGCCAATTTCAGCGTGTATTTGAAGACCGCAGCGAATTAAGACTCATCCACGTCGGACATCGTGACATCAGCAGTTTGACTCCAGGAGCCTTTCTGAACCGGCTTTATCCTGGTCGATACACGGCGCCGGCGACAGATCCCCATCATGTGCTTGTCGTCGCGGAATTGACAAATAACCACCTGGGATCCGCAAGTCGTCTCGTCGAGTTAGTCGAACGCTCGAAGGCTGCCGGCGCAGATTATGTCAAAGTGCAAAAGCGAGATGTTGATAATTTCTACAGCCCAGAACAGTTGAAAAGCCGGTACTGGTCTCCTTTTGGTTCTACGCTTGGCGATTATCGAAGAGGGGTGGAACTCAATGACGAACTCTTGGATTTGCTGGAAGAGACTTGTCGCCGCTGTCAGATCGGCTGGTTTTGCTCCGTGCTGGACTTCGCCTCGTTCGAAGCGATTCAACGCTTCAATCCAAGCTTAATTAAGATCCCGTCGACGATTTCGGAACACGAAGAATTCCATGCACAGATTGCCGAATGCTATGACGGCCCAGTCGTCGTATCGACAGGCGCGACAGAGGCTGAGTATGTCGAGTATGTGCTCGATACCTTCCGGAGAAACAGTGAGATCTATCTGCTTCATTGCGTCTCGGCTTACCCCGCTCCCCGAGAATCATGCAACATCTCGATCGTCCACGAATACAGCGAACTCAGTAAGCAGGATCCACGCATATTTTCCGGCTATTCTAGCCACGACCTCGGTTCTCTCGCCTCGATGATGGCTGTCGCCAATGGTGCGAGAATGATCGAAAAGCATGTGAAACTAGGAGACGTCGACTGGGTCCACTTTGACAAAGTAGCGGTCGACCTGAGAACCGATGAATTCACGAACTATGTTCGTGATATTCGTCTTGCTCGAGAAGTGCTCGGTGATTCCCAGAAGCGGGTTCTTAGCTGCGAACATCACAAATATCCAGCATTGAAGACGAAATCCCATGTCTAGGACTCTCTTCGCAGTCATTCCCGTACGAAGTGGATCGATTCGCATTCCACACAAGAATACGCGCCCCTTTTGCGGGAGCAGTCTCCTGGAAGTTCGCGTTCGGCAGATGCTGAATGTCCAGGGATTGGATGGGGTGTGCGTCAGCTCGAATGATCCAGAGATGCTTGAGATTGCCAAAACGCTTGGCGCCAAGGTCCACGCTCGTGATCCTTATTACGCTACCGACACGATTCCCATGAGCGAAGTGTACGCCCACATGGCTCGAGAAATTGAATGCGACGACATTCTTCATACCACCGTGACTTCCCCCTTGGTCACCACCACATCTTACGAGCACGCTATTCGTCTGTACCGAGATCTTCCTGATGGATATGACTCCTTGACCACCGTCGCTGACGTCAAAGAGTTTTTGCTTCGGGATGGAGTTCCGCTTAACTACGACAATCAGAGCATTCCACGTTCGCAAGACTTGCCCGACATCACGCGTCTGACCTTTGCCGCTTCTATCTTGCCGCGCGAAATGATGGTGAAGAATAAAAGCAACCTGGGGCTCCATCCGTACCTGTTAAAGCTAAGCCATTTAGAGTCTCTCGATATCGATACTCCACTCGACTTTTTGATTGCCGAATGGCTGTTTCAAAAAACGGTGATAGAAAAGCAATCGATGAGCGATTTGTTGGAGTGACTGCCGATTTGTCGATCGTTTTTGGACACGGAAAGCGTCGCTAAGCAATTTCGGGATTCAGATAAGGAAGTTGCAATATGTCGAGAGTGGTCGTCACCCTGCTTTCTCCATTCAATGACCTAGAAGTCGACTTTTTTGTGCGATCACAATCGAAGCTCCGGGCAATGGGGCATGAATTGGTCTTCCTGACCGGCCTCAAGATCCCAAAGCTCTTGGAGTCATCCATTCGGATCGTGGGTGATTACAAGAGTTGGGAGCAAGTTTATCGTGTGCCTGCCTCCCAGTATCAGGAAGGTATCGAAAACATTGATGTTCCCCTCTGGCATCGACGGGTTAAGCATTCATCAGGATGCTTGGATGGCAGTGGTAACCACGAAGAGACTCTATCTATCTTGGCCGGCGTATCCAAGGCGATGCTGGAAGCCTTGGAGCCAGGACTTGTCGTAGGATGGAGTCCCATCATACCTTCAACCGGGGTATTGTGTGCTGTCGCATCTCAAATGGGAATTCCCGTTTCGGCAATGGAGCGGGGGATGTTTCCTGAGACGCTAAATTTCGATGAAAAAATCCGGGGTATCCGCAATTCGATGGTGGAGAATTCCTCTGAAGAAGTAATTCAGGCGCTCGACGACGTCAGTTATATTCAATATGGCCAAAGCTTCTTAAAAAGCACTTACGAAGAAGCGGAGTTTACACGTTGGAAAAAGCTGGAAAACGCAGGTGTCCCGCCTGCTCTTGTGGATTGCAAGGGGCCTCGCGTTCTCGTTCTAGGCGCACATGACATCGCCTGTGGATTTAGCCCACACGACCCAGAGCGTTTGGCGCTACTTCCGGGATTTGAGTCTGGCTTTGAATTAGCGAAACAAGTTAGTCGCAGCCACCAAGGAATCACCGTTTTCAAACCTCATCCAGTAAAGATGTGGAATCGAAAGGACGCATTCGACAGCAGCGGGGAAGACAGGCTCTACGTTGTTGGTGAAGGAGCAGCCAAGGATCTGATTCGATGGGCGGATGTGGTTGTCTGCTATGGCACCTCTCTGGAGTATGCCGCTCTGGCGCTCGACCGCCCACTTGTCCTCTCGGGCAAGTCCGCACTCTATGGAAAGGGAATCGCGTACGAAGCGCTCTATTCCGAAGAGTTGCCGAGCGCGATCGATGCAGCAATCAATCGAAATGATTTCGAGAATCGAAAACGGCGACTCGAAGGCTTTTGCGGTTATCTCATGCAAGAATACCTATTACCCTTGAAAGATGAGGACCTGCGTGAAGCGGCGGCGACGCGTTGGTGTCAACAACTCGCAGATCGCGTCGCAGACAGAAAGCCTACACGCGAATTTTCGCAGGTTCGTAGTGAGTTCGTCGATCAGAGGCGACTGTTTTGGATCGAGTTAACCAATTCAATCTATCAGTGGCTAGGTCGTCACCCAGTTCTGTTAGAGTCGGTTCGATCTGCAAATGGCGTTTTCTCGCGAGTTGCGAAAATCGCCGCCAGACCATTTACAAGAGCAGGCGTAGCGCAAAATCCGCAACAAGCGTAGCTAAGGGGATTGTCTCGCTGCGGCTCGTCCGATCGTCCGAGGCATTCATCGTTTTGCTCCCAACATGGTGGATCGCCTACACCAACAGTTCGTCCGACGGCTTACCAGTTAACCTTTTCAACTCCATTTCTAAAAGCGGCAGATCGGCTCCAATGCCCAGAATTGTCATCAGTTGTCTGGCGCCGTTAAAGCCGCAGGAAGTCCGTTTTCTTCAAGTAGTACGAAGCGTGCTTACGGATCACGGCTACGAGTTTGTTTTGTTCTCGCTGTTTCCTTACCCAGAATTGGCGGACTCGATCCTTCGAATGCCCAGTGGAGTCAGAAACTGGGAGCGAGTTTATCGGTTTCAAGAAGATCAAGCAGATCAGGCGCTGCCCTATCTGGACCAAGAGATGTGGCTTCAGCGACTGAAAACCGTGGATGCAGCGCCGCATGGGCAATCCGATTGCCTTCCCTTGCTTCGCAATCTTGCCAGCGTCTCTTGGCAATTATTGCATTCGTTGCAACCCAGCGTGTTTGTCTCTTGGAATCCTGCCGATCCGACGACTGGAATTATGCATCAAATGGCGTCTCGACTCGGAATCCCCGTTTCCGCGTTCGAACGAGGATTGTTGCCTGGGACTTTCAACATCGACCCGAAAGTCGCTGGTGTTCATACATCGCTTGTGGATCGAACCTGGGAGGATCTTTGTCCCCCCTCGAAAATCGAAACGTTTCAGAAAACGGGCGAGTCCGTCCGCCAGGCGTTTGTTTCTCAGGACTTCAATCGATGGCCACAGGTCGTTTCTGACGAGACGATCGAATATTTACAGGACAAAGCGATTCCGTCGGAACCCAAAGTGCTCGTCTTGGGATGTTTTGATACGGTTTGTGGGATTTCGGCAAGTGACCCGGAGCGAGAACAAGCTTTGCCAGGCTACGAATCGGGTTACCAACTAGCATGCATGGTTTCTCGCAAGCACCACGGAACGACGGTCTACAAACCCCATCCGCATATGCGTTCGTACTACGCCTCGTACGATACGAGAGGAGAAAGAAACCTGGTCATTGGGACTGGGGATATTACTCCCTATTGGGAATGGGCGGATGTCGTCGTGAGCTACGGCACCACTTTGGAATATGTCGCTTTGGCGCGAGATCTCCCCGTAGTTTTAGCCGGCAGAAGTTCACTATTGGGGAAAGGCATAGCATATGAAGCGCTGGAGTCTGATGATCTTTCGACTCAAATCAGAGCAGCATTCCGAAGGGAAGACGCCCAAGCTCGGAGAAATCGCTTTCTAGCCTTTTCAGGATTTCTTGCCGACGAATACTTGGTGCAAACGGATACGGAAGAAACACGCCGCAGCGGTGCGGAACGCTGGTTTTCGGAGTTGCAAAGATCGGCGCTTTCCGTCGAACCAGACAAACCGCTTGCGGAAGTCCGTCGCCAAATCCTCAATTCCCGCAAACTAAAGTCGGTCGACTTACGGCAGCGGATCTACTCCGAAGTGGCCAAGCGGCCTATGTTGCGAGAAATGGCTCAGATGACGATCGCAATGCTCAATCGTCTCCAAAATTTGCGATTACCAAGCCTGAAATAGGGCTCGGCTTGATACGGGCGAAAATGATCGGTAGTCGCCGCGCATTTGGAACTTAATAATCTCGAGCAATAAACAGTCTTATCGGCGGCAATGAGTACTTCGTTTATCGCGACGATAGTGAGGAACTCTGCGACGAAATTGGCTTGCTGAAAGGCCACAAAGGAGCAACTTTACTGCGATTCTTCCAGCGCGTAGCACATTGGTAGCACAACGCGCCAAGTTCAATCTGCGCACAAAAAAACCTCCCGTAACTCGTTGCTACGAAAGGCTTTGCAGTCGGGGTAACAGGATTCGAACCTGCGACCTTTTGACCCCCAGTCAAACGCGCTAACCAGGCTGCGCTATACCCCGATGTCGTCGTAAGCTATTTATTTGTAGGCATTTACGCCTATTTAGGTGTTGGGACCTTTTGAGGCAAATTCTTTTGTTGGGACCCTTACAGGGTCCCAAGTTTACTCCTCTTTTCTTGGTGAGATCGTAACCAATAGGGAAGCGTTCCGAAAGGGGGTGAGGTGAGTGATAACCGCCAATCGTTCCCATGCATGTCGCAACAGGCACCATCCACGATTTCCAAATTCATGGATTCGATTATTGCGAAGAGTTGTCAACGAAGTGTGTATTTGTGGTGTACCCGTTTCGGGTAAGTCCAAAACCTCCGAAGTAGCGATCTAGCCCTCATATTTAGTCTATTCTCAGGAAAAAGCTTGCCGTCTTTTCGTTTGGGTGTAGAATTGGTGTATTCAAAGTGTATTTATTTCGACAATAATGGAGTAAGCCATGTTGAAGTCAGTCACCGATGTAAATCCCAATCCACTCGCATTCGACGACCTCGCAAATATCCTGGCAACCGTGTCGGTTCAGTTCGGAGAGAACAACGGAGACATGTCCCAGGTTGTGATTGAGTACAAGCGGTTATTCAATCAAGCCATGGGTGTGCCGCCCAACTACAACGAAGTCACGGAATTGACGGGTGAAGGGAAATCCGCAAACGACCAAAACGCCGGTCGTGGAGCGTGGCTTTTGCGAAATATTGCCAGTGTTGATGTTCAAGCCGTCCATTCGGAAGTCAGCATTCCACTGTTGAGTTTCCTGGCGAGCAAACTGCAGTGCGAAATGGTGGCGGAGGATGAGTTGCAGGCACGGCTACATAGTCTCAACAAGAGCGGAAAACGTTTGCCAAAACTTGGGATTCTAGGAATTCAAGATCGGTCAGTGGTTGTTGTGCAGGCAATATCTTCATCAAATTTGGCGCCTTCAAGAGACCTGTTCCGCTTGCGAATTTTTGATGATCCCGTGCTCAAAGGAACGTCGCTACGAGCATTGCATATCGGTTACTGGTCTGTGAAATCGGCATTTCCGAAATTGGATGTGAAGCCGTGGGTTCTCGTGACGCACAAGGATCGCCCAGAGAATTTCGAGTTGTATCAACCGCGTATTAATAAAGGGATGGCTGACTCGGTTGTTTTGACAAAGGACTTGGTGGTGGACGCATCGTATCGCTACCAGCATCAGATTGATGAAAACCGAGATGCGCTTTGGCAGTTGTCAAAAAAATTGGATAACCCGCTATTTGAGGGACTTCCTCCATGTCGGGGAGGACGCACGCTAGGAACTTTGGCAGCAATTGCGCAGCGTCAGCTCGAAAGTTCAGACCTCATTGAGTGGAAAGAATGTGAAGTAGGCGAACTTTATCGGCGAACGTTCGATTACCACGTTTCGAGAGACAAAATTCGTCACGATATCGATGATCGCTTGATCTCGCAGTGGTTCATGAAGCCACGCGAAAGTATTCGTTATCTCACACTGTTTGGTTTATCTCGGTATCTCTACTGCTTGGCAAAATACACTACATGTGGCATTAGTGATCCGGATGAGGTTTTGGAGCAATGTATTCAGCATTGCGCCAAAATTAGAGCTTTATACAACTAATTGATTTTAAGGGAAAAGTTATGAGCAGCACTCGTCTAAACATTAAGTTCAATGATCGCCAACAGAAGTCGCTTGAGCAAATGGCGGAGGAACTTGACACGACAAAAGCGGGCGTTTTACGAACAGCGCTTTCACTGCTCGAAGTGGCAATTAAGGAACGTAGAGTCGGAAATCAAATTAGCGTCACAAAGGACAATGAAGTTGTTAAAGAAATCATTGGACTCGACTGAAATGACTGATGTCCCAGAATCGAACAAAACTGAAGATAAGCAACCAAAGTCGGTCGCGAGTGATTTGGCTCGGCATCCCTCAATTGACCTACGTAGGTCAAGCAACTGGCAGGAACAGCCCGAGGTTACATTTGACCAATCCGCAACTCTTCATATTGCTAGATGGGTCATGGTCATTTTTGGCGGTGTGTACGTCCTGAGTTTCGTACTTGGCTTCGCTGGAATTTTCGTTGAAGGAGCGACATTCGACAAATTGATAGAGTTTGCAAAGCTGATGATCACTAGTGTAATGCCGATTGCGACTCTCGCAGTCGGCTATTACTTGGGGCAGAGTTCGAGAGCCTCTGAGTAGTCAGAAATAAGGGTCGAATTGGGCTAGTGCACTTTGGTTATCTGAGCGTTTGCCAGTGGTCGGAATCGACCGAAATACCCAAAGAAGTTGGGACCTTTGAGGCAAAATTGGGGCTCGCGGGGTCCCAAAAATGCTTGTCAAATAACGACTTACGTCGTGTAATCGCGCCCCCAGTCAAACGCGCTAACCAGGCTGCGCTATACCCCGATGTCGTCTAAAGATATTGACGAAACCGGCAATTTACACCGGCTTAAAAACTCTGACAAGGCCGGACCGGGGTGGTTCGGGGATCGGCCGCGAAAATGAGTTGCAAATCTCCTAGATTGTGGGGAATCTTGGGTTGTGAGGACGAAAAAAGGGGCGGTTGTGTGAAAATAGTTGCCCTGGAATGCGGTACGTCGTTGTTGGCTCCATGTGTTCGCAAGTCAAAATCGCCGTTGCTTGGGCGGCGCGGCCCATCTACTCAACGGCGTAAAATCGATTGATACTCTGGGGTGACGCTCGAGCAAACCGATAGCCGCCTTTGAGAAGTACTTCCCGCGAAAATGACTGACTTAAAGCGTACTGAATTTTGGATTGATGTTGGTGGGACGTTTACCGATTGTCTGATGCGCAGCAGCGGCGGAGAAACGCGCCGCATCAAAGTTCTTAGCTCTGGCAAGTTGCAAGGCACAGTCGGCGCCGGCAGCGAGGCCAGCGTTATTCTCGATGACGCGCGGCGAAACGGTCCGCCCAGCGTATGGCGCGGCTATCGCTTGAGCTTGCTTAGTGAGCAAGGAGAAACGATCGCGCAGCGCCGCGTCGTACGTTTTGATCCCTCACAAGGAAGTTTGACGCTCGATCGTCCATTGGACCAAGCGCCTTGTGTGGGGACGCTCTATTTGCTGGAGGGGGACGAAGCAGCGCCGTTGGTCGCGATTCGTCGCTTGTTGGGATTGGCCCGCGATCAAGCATTGCCGCCGATCGATGTTCGGTTAGGAACAACTCGCGGCACCAATGCGCTATTGACCCGGTCAGGCGTCGATGTCGGTTTGGTGACGACCGCCGGTTTGGGCGACATTCTAGAGATTGGCTATCAGAATCGACCGTACCTGTTTCAATTAGATATCCAAAAGTCGACATCACTTGTTCGCCGCGTTGTGGAAATCAAAGAGCGGCTTGATGCGGAAGGGAACGTCATTGTTCCGCTGGACGAAGCGGAAGTGGAGCGACAACTGCGCGAGCTGTTCGACGAAGGAATTCGCTCTTTGGCGATTTGTCTTTTGCATAGCTATCGCCAACCGATCCACGAGCGGCAAGTCGAAACAATCGCGCGGCGGATAGGCTTTGCGGACGTGAGCGTGTCGCACCAAACGGCGCCGCTGATCAAGTTGGTGGCGCGCGGCGATACAACGGTGGTTGACGCCTACTTGAATCCGGTGCTACGCGACTATGTCGCCGCCATTGAACGTGCGTTGGGCGACGGCAGCCGTTTAAGCTTGTTGACTTCGGCCGGCGGCTTGATCGCTGCTGAGCAGTTTTCGGGCAAAGATAGCATCTTGTCAGGGCCAGCTGGAGGCGTAGTCGGTTACGCGGCCGTCGCGCAGCAAGCTGGCTTTGCCCGTGCGATTGGCTTTGACATGGGGGGGACCAGCACCGACGTTTCCCGCTTTGACGGGGCGTTTGAACGTCAGTTTGAAACCGAGAAAGCCGGAGTTCGCATCGTCGCACCGATGATGGCGATCGAAACGGTCGCCGCAGGCGGCGGATCAATCTGCGATTTCGATGGAGTGAAGCTGGTGGTTGGTCCGGCCAGCGCCGGCGCTGATCCGGGGCCTGCGTGTTATGGATGCGGTGGTCCATTGACCGTGACCGATGTCAACTTGGCGCTCGGCAAGTTGCAAGGAGCGCAATTTCCGTTTCGGTTGGATGAAGCGGCGGTGAAGCGGCGCCTGGTGGAGATCGCGAAAAAAGTTGAAGCGGCGACTGGCCAACAGAAAACGACGCAGGAACTGGCGACCGGATTCTTGCAGATCGCCAACGCCAACATCGCCAAAGCGATTCGGACGATCTCGGTCGCCAAAGGTTACGATCCTCGCGCCTACGTGCTCGTTCCGTTTGGCGGTGCGGCGGGACAGCATGCGTGCGCCGTCGCCGAACAGCTGGGAATTTCCACCCTGTTATCCCATCCCGATGCTGGGATTCTGAGCGCCGTCGGAATTGGCGCTGCCGTGACCACGCGCTACGCCACACGCGGAATTTATCGCTTCCTCGAGCGGAGCGAAGCATTGCTCGAGGCCACCTTTGCCGAGTTGAAAGCGAACGCCGTTGAGCAAGTCGCTGCCGAAGGGGATCCAGAATCGCGGATCACCTGTCGCGAGGAAGTAGAACTGCGCTATCAGGGGCTGGAAGCGTCTTTATCTATCGCAGCACGACCGTTGGCCGATTTGGACGAACGCTATCATCAGACGCATCAGCAGCGATACGGCTATTGTCGTCGGAAGCAACCGATCGAAGTGGTCGCTGCACGCGTCGAAGCAAGTGGCCAGGATCGTGGAGACTTTCAAGCGAGCCAATCTGGCGAGCGCCAGCAAGTGGAGCCAGCAAGCTGGGCGAACGTTCGCTTTGCGGGACGCGATACGAAGACTCCGATTTTTCAGCGAGATCAGTTACGTTGCGGCGCCGTGATCGCTGGGCCAGCGCTGGTGTCGGAGTCGCTGGCCACCACGGTAATTGATCCAGGGTGGATGGCCGAAATGTTGAGCCGCGGCGAGCTGTTGATTCGCTGCAGTGAGGATGCTGTGGCGAAAGACGATGTGATCGCCCGTCCGACGGATGATGATGTCGCCGATCCGGTATTGCTCGAGATCATCAACAACCAGTTTGCTGCGATCGCTGAACAGATGGGCGTAGCGCTGCAAAACACGTCGGTCAGCGTCAATGTGAAAGAGCGGCTCGATTTCAGCTGCGCGATTTTTACCGGTGACGGAGATCTGATCGCCAACGCGCCTCACATTCCCGTTCACTTGGGGGCGATGGGGGAAACGGTCAAAGCGACGATCGCCTTCAACCCGCAGATGGCGCCGGGGGATGCGTTTGTGACCAATAACCCGTATCGCGGCGGTTCACACTTGCCCGACGTAACGGTCATTACGCCGGTCTATATGGGCGAAGCGAGTGAGCGGCCAAGTTTCTTCGCGGCAAGTCGCGCTCATCATGCGGAGATCGGCGGGATCGCCGCCGGCTCGATGCCGTCTGGCTCGAAGACCTTGGCCGACGAAGGAGTCTTGATCGATAATTTTCGCTTGATGCATGCTGGCGTCGCCGATTGGGAAGGTTTCGAGGCAATCTTACGTAAGGGAACATATCCGTCGCGAAATGTGCCAGATAATTTGTCCGACGTCGCGGCGCAATTGGCGGCGAATCAGCATGGGCGAATCGACTTAGAAGCAATGGTTGCAACGTATGGCCTGACATTGGTTGAGCGGTACGCCAGGCATATCCAGAACGCCGCCGCAACCAAGACCCGCGCGGCATTGTCACGTTTGCCGGATGGGCGGCATCGATTTGAAGATCATCTCGATGATGGTTCGCCGATTGCAGTGGAGATTGAGATTACCGGCTCTCAGGCGGTGGTTGATTTTGCCGGAACCGGGCCGGTGTTGCCGGGCAACTTGAACGCGAACCGCGCCATTGTGACCGCTGCAGTGATGTACTGCTTACGATCGCTCTTGAACGAAGAGATCCCGCTGAATCAAGGAGTGCTCGAACCGGTGGAGATTCGTTTGCCGCACTGCTTGTTGAATCCGCCGTTTCTCGGCACGCCCGAGAAATGTGCGGCCGTCGCGGGGGGAAATGTCGAAACTTCTCAGCGCGTGGTCGACGTGCTGCTAGGAGCTTTGCAGCTTGCAGCGGCTAGCCAAGGAACGATGAACAATTTTACCTTTGGTGACGCGACGTTCGGTTATTACGAAACGATCTGCGGAGGCGCCGGAGCGACGCCGCAAGCTGCCGGCGCTTCGGCGGTGCATACGCACATGACCAATACGCGGATGACCGATGTGGAAGTTTTCGAGCTGCGGTTTCCGGCCCGAATTCGGCGATTCTCGATTCGTCATGACAGCGGCGGAGCAGGGGAGCATCGCGGAGGAGATGGAGTCGAACGCGAGATTGAGTTTCTACGACCGTTGACTGGTTCGCTGCTAACGCAGCGCCGCGGCGACTATCCACCATATGGATTGGCGGGCGGTGAGCCCGGCAAAGTAGGGGAAAACCTGCTGCGCCGCGCCGACGGATCCGAAATTCGCCTACCGGCGATCGCTAGTTTTGAATTGGAACGGGGCGACGTGCTCGTGATCCGAACACCAGGCGGCGGCGGTTGGGGAAACAAAAAGTAGAATACGCTGAAGGACGCCAATATTCTTTTCGCGAACATGCAGTAACATGACGCCCGATTAGACGTCTTTCCGCAGATCAAATTTGCAGCAGCCGAAGTCGAGTGAGTTGGCCGCTTTGCTTTTGAGAAACGCTTGATTTAGATCGTAGTAGACAAACTTTCCTTCTTTGTGGGTCGTGACAATCTGGGCGTGATAGAGCACGCGCAGATGATGCGATGCGTTGGCGATTTCCAATTCCAATAGCAATGCGATATCGGTCACGCTCATCGGGCCTTGTTGCAAGACGCGAATGATCTGCAGTCGATACGGATCGGCCAATGCCTTCAGATAACTGGCGCAGACGTCCACGCCAGGAAAATCTGACGGTTCTTGATGTTGTGGCATGGCTCGACTGGCGGCTTCTGACGATCAAAGTGAGAAGTCGGCGATCCAAGCCGACTTCGAGAAATTGATTATCGGTCGCCCCATCGGTATTCACAAGGTGATTTGAATGAAACTGCGGCTACTGTGGATATTTCGCGGTCCCATCTTTTAGTTTTTGCAGCCGCTCGGCGATTGCGGCCTGGTACTTTTTCACGATTTGATTGTCCGGCTCGGGATATCGACCTTGGTCGTCGGTCTCTTCTTCCCAGGTGGTCAAAACCTGGCGAAGTTGGTTCGCTTCGGCTTGCAATTGCGGATCGTCGATTCGGTTCTTGGTTTCCCACGGATCGGTTTGCAGGTCGTAGAGTTCTTCTTGGGGTTTGCACGGCTGCATCAGATAGGCTTGCACGTCGTTCATTTTTCCCTCTTGGAACAACTGCCACAGCACGGGACGGATCGGACGCACCTTTTCTTCGTAGTCGTGCACTGTAAAGTAAGGAACTTCCGGCATGTCGTTACGAATGTACTTGTAACGTTTGCCGACGACCGCGCGAGATTTATCGTAAACCTCATCCCAGCGATCCCGGGCGGCGAAGACATAATCGCGCGGCTGGCTCTCGGTTTCCAAAAACGGTCGTCCTTCCATATAGCTGGGGACCTTGGCGCCGGCGGCGGCTAAGACTTCGGCGCTCATGTCGATCACGCTAACCAACGCATCGCTTTTCGTGCCGGGCTTGATCTTGCCGGGCCAGACGCAGATCGCAGGGATCCGAATACCGTCTTCAAACACAAAACCCTTGCCCCGAAAGACGCACCGTCCGTTGTCGCCGATAAAGAGGATCAGCGTGTTGTCGGCAATCCCTTCTTTTTCCAATCGCGCGACGATCTCTCCGACTTGCTGATCCGCTTTTTCGATTTGATCTAGATAGGTCGCCCAGTCTAGGCGAATCGCCGGATGATCCGGCAGATACGGAGGCAATTGAACCGCGGCGGGATCTACCGGATCGGTCGACGCCTGACGCGTCTTCTCCCACCAATTGCCGCGATGCGTTACGCCCAATTGGATGTGGGCGAAGAAGGGTTGCCCCGCTTGGCGATTGCGCCAATCGTTGCCGTCGAAGGCATCTTCTTTCTCGATCGTAAAATTAAAATCGGTCTTCTTGCCATAACCGCAGCCGATAGCGCAGTAATAGCCTTGTTCTTTTAGGTAGGCGGTGATCGGTCGGACCGGCGCCGGTAATTTGCCGATGCTGCTGCGATGGTGATGGGCGCCGATCGTTGTTTGATACATTCCGGTCATCATGGCCGAGCGATTGGTCGAACAAATCGGCGAAGTGCAGTAAGCGCGCTCCAGTTGCAGCCCACTCGCCGCCAGTTTGTCCAAATTTGGCGTCTGCAGCGCTGGCGTTCCATAGCAAGCCAAATCGGGACCAATGTCTTCGGCCATAATCCAAACGATGTTCGGTTTGGCGTTGGCTTCTTGAGCGAAAGTGGTCTCGACCAGGATCCCGCTAAAAAAGATAGCGCAAACAGAAATTGACGCGACGAGGAGACGAGCTCGATAGTTCAGGGGCATAGGGCAATCTCAAAGAACAAGATTTTGCGCCGTTCGACCGCAGCGCGAAGGGAGTGACTGTAACAGCGATCAAGAAGTCGTCGTGAGGTCACCTGCCATCGTAATCAGCGGCGCCATCCGAGGGAATCCGCTGGGCTACTTTGCTCTCGGCCACGGAACGAGCCGTATCGGTTCTCCCATCGTGGGAAAGCGGAACGCCCCAGCGCTGGTTGGACCGGACAGGACTCATTTATTGTCGAACGCCGTTTCCTTCTTGCTACGTTAATTTGGGGTGTTTAAACGTTGGTGCAGATCTATGGGACCAAAAGGTTGGACAGGACAGGATCCATTTTTTGCCGAACGTCGTTTCCTTCTCGCTGCGTTAATCTGGGTAGTTTCAGAGGTCGATACAGATCTGTTGGCTCCAAAAGGTTGGACAGGACAGGACCGCTCTGCTTTTTGTCCAACGAATCAAAACAGTCCAACACTAGAGCGGTTTTCAGCAAGCTGAACAAAGAGTCCCCTGTCGATACGTGCCGCGCAGCGCCGTCTTCACTTTCAAGCGTTGGAAAATCAAAATGGGGCAGCTAGCGGAAAACCGTCACACTAGCCCGCCAGCGCCAGCGAGGGAATAGAGTTGGCGACCCTAACACGGATTGAAGTGGCGAGCCGTATTCCCTCGCTGGCGCAGCGGGCTAGTGTTCTGTCACGCGACAATTTTCAGGCGCCATGTTTTTATTAGCCGTAGTGCGTTAGCACCGGTTTCTGATGAGAACTCATTTGCGAAAGACAATTGGTGACAGAAACCGCGGCTAACGCCGTGCGGCTGATTTCGTGGAAGCCGAAAATAGCGGTTTGACAGAACACTAGTGTGACGGTTTTCCGCTTGATTCAGACCCTGTTTTACCGTTCTGCTTCCGTGTTCAATACTTTCTGAATTGCCAAATAGCGCAACTTCAAACTGCGCAAGCCGAGGGATTACGGCTCCCCTTCCAAATAACGAAGGTGGCCTGCTTGGACCCGTTGTCGCCTTTCACTCCTGCGAAAGATGCGCAAGCAAGACGCTACTTTCGCGGGAGCGAACTGCATCTTATTTTGGGAATTGGACCACCAGATTGCTGTGTTTGGTTGCGAGCCTGGTAACCCCCAGATAGCGGTGCGTTGCTTCATGGTCTACGATTATATTCTAGAAAAATACGAAGACATTTGCAAGGATTTACTTCGAGATATCGAGCCAGCGCCTTGTTCGACGCTAGGTCGCGGCGCAATGTTGGTTCCGACCGTTTTACCCCTGTTCGTCTCCACCTAGCGAACATATTGCCGACGGTAGACTGCCGGGGTCAGCCCGGTTACTTCTCGGAATCGTTTGGTCAGGTGGCTTTGATCGGTGAAGCCGACAGCGGCGGCGATTTCGATCAGGCTGCGCGACGTGGTCGTCAACAATTTCTGCGCCGCTTGAATGCGCACCGTTTTCAGATAGTGCGTCGGCGTTACGCGCAACAATTCGCGAAAGCGGCGATTAAAGTGGGTCGGCGAGAGGCCAGTCAACTCGGCCATGTCGGCCATCGAAATCGACTCGGCGTAATGTTTCTCGATATAACGAGCGACCGCGAATAGCTCCTGCAGGTATTTCGCCAATTCGTCCTGTTGCTCGATCCGGTACATCGCACCGGCGATGCCGACAACTTCCGCCTGCATGTCGAAGAGCGGCGTCTTGGTGCAAACATACCATCGAGGAGTGCGACGTCGGTGCGGAACGAGCCAGATCTGCCCGGGAAGCGGTCGACGACTGGCCATGACGCGGCGATCTTCTTCGATATAGGCGTTGGCTAATAGCGGTGGATGAAAATCTCGATCGGTTTTGCCAATCGCTTCCGATTCGTCTTTCAAGTCATGATTGTCGAGAAAGAGTTGATTCACTTTGACGAATCGCCCCTGACGATCTTTGAGATAAAAATAGGTCTGGGGTAGTGAATCAAACAGCGCAATGACCGATTCCGCTTGCAGAGATTGGCGGAAAAACTCGGTCTGAAATGCTTGCGAATCGTGATTCATGATGGTCTAAACGTACCAAGAATGCGAGGCAAAGTTCAAGACTTGACGCTCGAATTCCTGTAAATTGGAAAAGTCGGAAAACTTCCGAACCTGCCTCTGCTCCCATCCTTCGTTTGCCCCGGTTTAGGCCATTCCTTCTATGATTCGCCCTACCGCCATCCTGTTGACACTCGCGTCTCTCAGCGGCGCCGCTGGGGCGGAGCCTGTTGAAGTCGATTTTCAACGTGATATTCGGCCGATCCTGTCCGAAAATTGCTTTCAATGTCATGGTCCTGATCCAGAGCATCGCGAGGCCGACTTGCGTCTGGATAACGCCGCTGGAGCTCATGCGTCGGCGATCGTCCCTGGCAATTTGATGGAGAGCGAATTTGTCGCGCGGATCACCTCCGCCGATCCTGAGATGTTGATGCCGCCGGTCGAAGCGGGGAAGTCGCTGACGCCGGAGCAGATAGAGTCGCTGAAGAACTGGATATCGCAAGGCGCGAAGTACGAAGGGCATTGGGCGTTTACTCCGCCGACACGTCCCGAAGTTCCACAGGTCGCTAATTCCTCGTGGGTGCGCAATCCGATTGATGCGTTTGTCTTGAACCGGTTGGAGCGTGAAGCAGAGCTGACTCCATCGCCCGAAGCGGAGAAAGCGATCTGGCTGCGACGGCTGAGTCTCGACCTGATCGGCCTGCCGCCGTCGATCGAAGAAGTCGATGCGTTTGTCGCTGATGCGAGTGCGGACGCCTACGACCGGCAGATCGAACGCTTGCTGGCGTCACGTCACTTTGGCGAACGCTGGGGACGCGATTGGTTGGATGCGGCGCGCTACGCTGATTCAGACGGGTACGAAAAAGATACTCCACGAGCAAGTTGGTTCTATCGCGACTGGGTCATTGGAGCGCTGAATCGCGACTTGCCGTATGACCAATTTATCGTTCAGCAGATCGCTGGCGATCTGGTTCCCAATCCAGACCAGGATAGTTTGGTCGCGACCGGTTTCTTGCGAAACTCGATGGTCAACGAAGAAGGGGGCGCCGATCCAGAGCAGTTTCGGATGGCGGCGATGTTCGATCGGATGGATGCGGTCGGCAAAGCGGTCTTGGGATTGACGGTGCAGTGCGCCCAGTGTCATACCCACAAATACGATCCGCTGTCGCAGCACGAATATTTTGGGATGTTTGCGTTTTTGAACAATACGCATGACGCGATCATCCCAGCGTACACCAACACCGAAGCGGAAAAGATCGGTGTGATTCGGCAAAAGATCGTCGCGATTGAGTCCGCTCTCCAGTCAGCGACGCCCAACTGGCGCAAGCAAATGGCGGAGTGGGAAACCGCCGCTCAAGCGTCCGCCGGCCAATGGGAAGTATTGGAGCCAGTCGACTTGCCGTTTGAAGGGCAAAAGTTTCGCGTGCTAGAGGACTACTCGATCCTGAGCGAAAGTTATGCGCCGCACAGTTCAAGTCCGCGGTTCGTCATGAAGACAACCGCCGCGCAGGAGATCACCGGGATTCGTTTAGAACTGTTGACGCATCCCCAACTGCCGCGCCGTGGACCAGGCCGATCATTGCGTGGGACGGCGGCGCTGACCGAGTTTACGGTCTATGCGGCGCCTGCGAGCGATCCCGGCAAGCGGACGAAGTTGAAATTGGTTTCGGCGACTGCGGACGTCAACCCGGCCAAAGCGCCGCAGCCGGACTATATCGTCAATATCAAAGCAAAAGGGGGAGACAAGCGAGTCACAGGACCGATTTCGTTTGCGCTCGATGGGGACAAGAGTACGGCTTGGACGACCGACAGCGATCCAGGTCGGCGAAATCAATCGCGCAAAGCGGTCTTCGTTTTGGAAAAGCCGGTTGGATTCGAAGAGGGAACGGTGATCACCGTTCAGCCGACCATGAATCACGGCGGTTGGAACAACAACGACAAGCACAATTGCTTGATGGGCCGATATCGTTTTTCGTTGACGACGGAAGCCAATCCAATCGCCGATCCGCTTCCTCAAGCGGTGCGTGAGACCTTGGCGATTTCCGCCGACCAAAGAACGCCAGCGCAAGAACAAGCATTGTTCGCCTATTGGAGAACGACCGTCGAGGAGTGGGCCGACGAAAATGCCCAGATCGAAGCGCTCTGGCAAAGTTTTCCCGAGGGTTCGTCACAACTGGTATTGGAAGAACGGCAGAAGCCGCGCACCACATCGCTGCTGCATCGCGGAGATTTCCTGAGTCCGACCGAAGTTGTGGAGCCAAGCGTGCCCGAGTTTCTGCATGATTTGCCCGCCGGCGATCCTCGATCACGACTGACGTTCGCCAAGTGGCTGGTGGATCGACGTTCGCCCACGACCGCTCGAGCGATCGTCAACCGGATCTGGCAATCGTACTTCGGTATCGGTCTGGTCGAAACGAGTGACGATCTGGGATCGCAAAGCACGCCGCCGTCGCATCGCCAACTGCTCGATTGGCTCGCGGTCGACCTGATGGAGCACGATTGGAGCTTGAAGCATATTCACCGCTTGATCGTCTCGTCGGCGGTTTATCGACAGTCCTCGGTCGTGACGGAAGCGAAGTACCGGCGCGATCCCTACAATCGCCTTTTGGCGCGGGGCCCGCGGTTTCGCGTTCATGCCGAGATCGTGCGCGACATTGGCTTGACGGCGAGCGGACTGTTAAACGACGAGATCGGCGGACCGCCGGTTTACCCGCCGGCGCCTGCTTTTCTGTTTGATCCGCCGGCCAGTTATGGTTACAAGACGTGGAACGTGGAGACCGACGCCGATCGTTATCGCCGCGGACTGTACGCATTCCGCTTTCGGAGCGTTCCCTTCCCGATGTTGGAGACGTTTGACGCCGAACCGGGGAACGTCTCGTGCGTTCGCCGCAATCGTTCGAACACGCCGCTGCAAGCGTTGACCTTGCTCAATGAACCGCTGGCGCAAGAGTGCGCCGCCGCGCTGGCGTTGCGAACGCAAAAGGAAGGGGGCGAGACCGACGCATCGCGTCTTGAATACGCGCTGCGCTGCTGCATCGCACGTGTGCCGACTGCGGATGAAATTGCGATGTTGCAAACGATGCTCGACAAGCAGCGTACTCGGCTCGCAGCGGGCGAACTGAACGCGCAGGAGATTGTGAAGTCCTCTGCCGTAGAGAGCGACGACATTCACGAACAGGCCGCTTTGACGCTGGTTGCCCGCGTTATCCTTTGCTTGGACGAAACGATCACCAAAGAATAATTCCACGCGAAGTGGAAAGGACCCGAAGATGACACCCAACGACATTTCACGCCGCTGGTTTCTCCGCGATTGCGGCGTTGGTCTGGGATCGATCGCACTGGCCGACATGTTGCGCGGCGAGTCTGCAGCGCAGCAGATAGATCCGATGGCGCCAAAGCAGCCTCATTTTGCGGGGAAAGCGAAGAACGTCATTTTCTTGTTCATGGCCGGCGCTCCTAGCCACTTGGAAATGTTCGACTACAAACCGCAGCTCGAAAAGTTCGACGGGTCATTGCCGCCCGCCGAGTTGCTAGATGGCTATCGCGCCGCGTTCATCAATCCCCATTCAAAACTGCTGGGGCCGAAGTTCAAGTTCGCCAAACATGGGAAGTGCGGCGCAGAGATTTCGGAGCTGCTTCCCCACACGGCGAAGATCGCCGACGATCTGACAATCATCAAGTCCATGAAGACCGACGCGTTTAATCACGCGCCGGCGCAAATCATGATGAACACCGGATCTCCTTTGTTTGGCAAGCCAAGCTTGGGGGCGTGGACGATGTACGGCTTGGGTTCTGAGTCTCGCAATCTGCCGGGCTTCGTCGTCTTTAGCTCGGGGAAAAAGGGACCGAGCGGCGGCTCCAGCAACTGGGGAAGCGGATATCTGCCGACGGTCTATCAAGGAGTGCAACTGCGCAGCGTTGGTGATCCTGTGCTCTATCTATCGAACCCGACGGGAATCGATCGGACGGTCCAGCGTGATTCGCTCGACACGATCAACCAATTGAATCAGCAACGTCTGGCCGCGACTGGTGATCCCGAAATCGCGACGCGGATCAACTCGTTCGAGATGGCGTATCGGATGCAGGCGAGCGGACCGGAACTGATGGATTTGTCTTCCGAACCCAAACATGTGTTGGACATGTATGGAGTCGATCCCGATCAACCGTCGTTCGCGAAAAACTGCCTGCTGGCGCGGCGTTTGGTGGAACGGGGAACTCGCTTTGTGCAACTCTTTCACGAGGCGTGGGACCAGCATGGCAATCTAAAGAAGGATCTGCAGGGAAACTGCCTGGCGACTGATCAGGCCTGCGCGGCGCTGGTGCAAGATCTAAAACAGCGGGGACTGTTGGAAGATACGCTCGTCATCTGGGGCGGCGAGTTTGGCCGCACGCCGATGGTTCAAGGAGGCGGCGACGATGGACGGGATCATCATCCCAACGCGTTCACCATGTGGATGGCCGGCGGAGGAGCGAAGGGGGGCGTTTCGTATGGCGAAACCGATGACTTTGGTTTCAATACGATCCAAGATGGGGTGCATGTTCGCGATCTGCACGCGACGATCTTGCATCTCTTGGGATTCGACCACAATCGGCTCTCGGTCAAGTTTCAAGGGCTGAACCAGAAACTAACCGGTGTTGAACCTGCTCGGATTGTGCATGACCTGATCGCGTAAGAATTCGCCGCGATTATCTTGTTGCTGTGTTGAACGAAGCGACATGCATGTCGAATGCGATGACTCTGTCGCATGCCGCGGCGCCGTCTTGTGGAAGTTGATTCCATCGCGGAATAGAAGTCGCGTCATTATGTTTCCGTTCGTATCGGAACACTTTCACCGCTAATCCTGCTTTTCTGCGATTGCTGCATCGCATGCGCTGGGCGCAACATTAACGTTCGTTAATTTTGCGTCGCTCGGTACGGGATATGCATTCCGCAACCGCATGGAACATCGTCCCGCCGAAAGCAGCGCAGGTCTTTTGACTCGACGGTTTTTGCAACCGTTTGGGGTTCTGTCGACCTTTCGACATGAAATGCTTGCAGCGACGAAATAGGGAACAAGGAGAAAGAAGCAAAGTGAAGACATCCCCTCGACGCGGATTTACGTTGGTGGAACTGTTGGTGGTCATCGCGATCATCGGCGTGTTAATCGGACTGCTGCTGCCGGCGGTGCAACAGGCCCGCGAAGCGGCGCGGCGATCGCAGTGCCTTAATAATTTGAAGCAGTTGGGACTTGGCTTTCACAACTATGTGAGTACGCATAATGGATTGCCTCCGCGTCGCTTTAAAGGGGTCGACTTGGGCTACACCGGCTGGGGCACGTTCCTGCTGCCGTACATCGAGCAACAGTCCGTTTACGACCAGTACAATTTTGCCTACGACTTTTACGATCCGGTCAACAAGCCAGCGGTGGAGACGAAGCTAGAAGCGTTTATTTGTCCATCGACGCCGCGTAGTCGCGACATCATCATCGCACGAGCAGCGACGGACAACTCGATCAATCCAGATAAGAGCACGGTATTTGAGGTCAAGGGTTGGATCGATTATCTAACGCCGAATGGATTTTCTAAGACGTCGGCTGGTTGGGGATTACAGGCGCCAACGCTGAACAATCAGCAACAAGCGATGACCGATTCATGGAGCGACGATGCGAATTACGCTCCGCGGCGGTTGGCCGACATTACGGATGGCCTGACCAATACACTGATCCTGAACGATACGGCTGGCTGGCCCGATCAATATCATGGCCGCAAAAATACCGGCGGCGATGTCAGCGTCAGCAATCGCGGATCGTGGGCTGGCTGGCAATCGTTCAGCTATATGGTGTATTCCAAAGATGGAACGATGGATTCTTATCACGACGCCGCATCCGGCGATTTGATCAGCTGCGCCGTGAACTGCAACAACTACAACCAGATTTACTCGTTTCATCCCGGCGGCGCCAATGTTTTGTATTGCGACGGATCTGTCCAGTTTATTGCAGAACAGTTAGATCCGATTAACTACGGTCGGATCATCGGAACGAACGACGGCGAAGTCATTACCTACGCGAATTGAATGTTTACAGAGCAGGTACGTATGCGTGTTTTCGAGTCGCCAGCGCTGCTGGGGTCCTTCTTTTTGATCGGAGTTTTGTCGCTGTTGGGCTGCGGTAAATCGGAGCCGCTGCCGGGGCCGCAGCCATATCCTGTGACTGGTACGGTGATGTACGCAGGGAAGCCGGCAGCTTCTTTTCGCGTAGTCTTTCATCCGGTAGAAAAATTTGAGGGGCCGCAGTTCGCACCATCTGCAATGACGGACGAACAGGGGAATTTCGCGTTGCACTCGTACTCGAAGGAAGAGCCGGACGGAGCGCCTGCTGGCGAATACGTCGTTACCTTTCAATGCCCCATGTACGTATCGACCGGCGATGACGATGAGCTTCCCTTGGAACGAGATCGCTTGAGAGGCAAATTCAACAATCCCCAAAAGTCAAAATGGAAAGCTCAGGTCGTTGAAGGCGAAAACGACCTGGAGACATTTGAGTTGAAATAATCAACCCGCAGAGAAAAGGTCTACTCGGATGAAATCAAAACAACGCTCCACTGCACTCCGTTTCGCAGCGGTTCTGCGAACCGGCTTTTCCTTGGTCGATTTGATCGTCGCTTGCAGTCTGATCGCGATTCTTGTCGCCATTTTCTTGCCGACGATTCAAGTCGCTACGGAAGAAGCGAATCTGAAGACCTGCACCAACCATATCCGGTTGTTGAGCAACAGTTTTCATGGATATGCCGACGCCCGCAAAGCGTTTCCGCCACGTCGAACGGGGTTTGGCGGCAAGATGGCGTATGGCGGTTGGGGGAGCCAGATCCTTCCCCATTTACAGCCGGCATTGAACGATCAATACGATCACGATTTCGACTTCTATGATCCCAAGAACAAAGAAGTTGTCGAAACGCAAGTAAGCGAGTTCCTGTGTCCCTCGGCGCCGCATGATCGCAAGATGACGATCAGCGCCAGCGCATCGGCCGGATCGCGCAATGCTGACCGGGCGACGGTGTTCACGGTCGACGCCGGCCCGAACGATTTTATTTCGTCGAACGGTTTGTTCATGCCTGACGCGGGATATGGCGCGAATTGGCCCTCGGAGTTGCGCGGCAACGATCATCAGTCGATGACCGACAATGATCCGTTGCCGTTTCGTCTGATCACCGACGGCATGACGAATACGTTTCTCATCATTGAAAAAGCCGGTTTGCCCGAAAGCTGGCGAGTCGGCAAGAAAACGTCAGATACGGCGCCGATCGGCGGCGAGAACTCCCGCGGATCTTGGGCAGGTTTCGGTTCGATCGCGTTTATGGTTTTTGATCGAGAAACTGGGACTGTTCGCGGCAAAGGAGATTCAAACGACTGCGCCGTGAACTGTAACAACTATTTCGGCATCTATGGATTTCATCCGCAAGGCGCCAACGTCTTGTTTTGCGACGGATCGGTCCGCTTTGTGACGCCGAAGCTGGATGGGCTGATCTATGGACGACTGACGACGCGCGACGATGGTCAAGCGATCGACCTAGCCGCGTTCTAGTTCGTTTTTTCGTTCATCTATTCCGTGAGAGAAATGATTTTACGCATGAATCAACGAAGCCTGACGACGACCGTGGCGCTGCTGATTGCCCTGGGAGGCGGGCTGCTGGTCATGGCCGATCCGCCGAGCGCGTCAGAACTGGCCAAGCGAATTGACCAGCATTTGTCCGCAGCGCAAGAATCGAGCCGCATTACGCCGACGATGATTTCTTCCGACGCCGAATTTCTCCGCCGCATCTACTTGGACTTGGCGGGACGCATTCCGACGGTTGCGGAGACCAACAAATTTTTACAGTCGGATGAAGAAGACAAACGAACGAAGTTGGCCCATCAGTTGGTCCATTCCGGCGCGCATGCGCGGCATATGGCCACCTTTTGGCGAAGAACCTGGATTCCGCAAGCCGACACGCCGGAATTTCGTGGGTTGAGCGAAGAGTTTGAAGTCTGGCTGACGATGCAGCTAACCAGCGGGCTGCACTATGACGAAATCGTTCGTCAGATGCTGACGGTCGGCGCTAGCGGCGATCAGGCGGAAGCGAATCGCGTCCTCCTTTCGACTCCAGAGAGTTTTCTATCGGCCAGTCAACGACAGCCCGAAAATCTGGCCGCCAATACGACGCGAGCATTTTTGGGGGTGAATCTCGACTGTGCTCAGTGCCACGATCATCCTTTCTCGCGCTGGACGCAAGAACAGTTTTGGGAAACGGCCGCGTTTTTCGCGCGCCCTAAATCAAGCGAAGCCGTCTCAACCAGCGATTTTGAGATTTCGATGCCGGAAACGGAGAAACAGGTCCAAGCGACGTTGTTCACCGGTGACGAAATCCCTTGGCCAACGCAGATGTACGGCGACAGCGGCCGTACGGCGCTGGCCGACTGGGTGACCCAGTCCGAAAATCCCTATTTTGCTCGCAATGCCGTCAATCGCGTATGGGCGAACTTTCTGGGAACGGGTTTGGTGGAGCCGCTGGACGATCTCTCGGAAGAAAATCCGCCGGTTCATCCCGAAATATTGGAAGAGTTGGCCAACGCCTTTGTCACCAGTGAGTTTGACTTGAAGTTGCTCACCGAAGCGATTGTCTTGACCGAAGCGTATCAGCGCTCGAGCCGGGTGTCAGTCGGTGAATCGGCGCAGGTCGATCCGACGCTTTATGCCCGGATGCCGGTTCGCGGTCTTAGCGGTGAACAGTTGTACGACAGCATCCGCACGGCGGCCGGTCTGCCGATCGAGCGGAACGATCTCGACCCGACGAAGGATCGCGACGCCCGCGAGCGTTTCACCACGAAGTTTTTCGTGGAAGACGCATCGCATGCCGAGCGTTCGATTTTGCAATCGCTTTCGCTGATGAATGGTGAAGCGACGCAAGAGATTGTTCAAGCGGATGAGAGCCCGTTGCTGCGGACGCTTGCTGATGCTCCGTTTTTGAACGACCAGGAAAAGGTACGCACCCTCTACATGGCGATGCTTTCGCGTGATCCTCGACCGGAAGAAGCGGAAACGTTCGCTCGCTACTTGGCCGCCGCGCCTGACAAAGGCGCCGCCCTGGGAGATCTGATGTGGGCGCTGCTCAACAGCGCCGAGTTTAACACCAACCACTAATCGCGATTTCTTTCGCTTCTTTGAAGGATAAACAAAATGGCAAGATCGCTGAAATTGTCGCGACGCGACTATCTACGCATGGCGGCGTTGGGTGTCGGATTTGGCGCTACTTCGGGCTGGCTGGAAGCGCTCGCACGCGAAGCCTCTGAGAGTGGGACGAAAAACAAAGCGGTGATCATGCTGTGGCTGAGCGGCGGGCCCGCGACGATTGATATGTGGGACCTCAAGCCTGGTAACGTCAACGGGGGCGAGTTTCAAGAAATTCAAACGGCGACCCCCGGCGTGCGAATCTCGGAACACATGCCGAAGCTCGCCGCCAATTCCAACGAGTTGGCGATCATTCGCTCAATGACCAGCAAGGAAGGGGATCACGGGCGCGCGACCCAATTTGTACAAACGGGTTACGTTCCACAAGGAGCGATCAAGTTTCCCAGCATCGGCGCACTTTGCGCGCATGAAATCGGGGATCGCGAGTCGGATCTGCCGAGCTTTGTCAGTATTTCTCCAGGCCGTCAACGCAGCTTGCTGGGAGGCGGGTTTTTGGGACCGGAATATTCGCCCCTGGTTATCGGTGGCCAGCGACGCGGCGAGCAAGACCTGATCGTCCCCGATCTCAGTCGAACGAAAGGAGTTTCTGACGAGACGCAGAACCAGCGGTTGGCGATGCTGTCGAATCTCGACAAGTCGTTCCACGCGGACCGACCGGATGCTGTGGTGAGTGCGTTGCATTCAGCGTCTCAAAAGGCGTTGCGATTGATGCGTCCCGAAGCGGCTTCTTCGTTCCGTTTGGATGACGAGCCTGTCGAGTTACGTGATCGTTATGGCCGGAATACCTTTGGACAAGGTTGTTTGATGGCGCGGCGTTTGGTGGAGCGAGGAATCTCATTCGTCGAAGTGACGCTGGGAGGCTGGGACACGCACAATGACAACTTTAGTCGCGTGAAGGAGCTTTCCACGACGCTCGATACCGGCTTTGCGGCGCTGCTGGAAGACTTGAAACAGCGCGGCATGCTGGAGTCGACGGTCGTGATGTGCCAGGGAGAGTTTGGACGAACTCCTCGAATCAACGGACGAAGCGGGCGAGATCATTGGCCGCAAACCTGGGCGACGGTGTTGGCGGGCGGCGGAATTCGGGGAGGTCAAGCGCTGGGCGCTACCAATGAGAACGGAACCGAAGTCATCGAACGACCGGTCGTCGTGCCTGACGTGATCGCGACCGTCTGTGAGACGATCGGCGTCAATCCTATGAAACAGAACATGTCCAATGTTGGGCGTCCAATTCGAATCGCCGACCCCGAAGCCATGCCGATTGAGGAACTACTATGATTCGCCTTCGATTGGCATTTTTTGTATTTGCGTTGGTCGGTGTGAATGCGTTTGCTGGCGGCTCGTCCGTTGCGGAAGATGCGATCGCATTGGATTTGGCCTTTGTCGACGTCAAACAGTTGATCCATGCACAGGTGGTCATTGATGCCGGCGGTCGCGACTATGATGCGATCTGGGACGCCAAGTTTCAAGCGATCGTAGATTATTGCGACCTGAACGAGGATCAGACGCTCAGCCAGAGCGAGTGTCGCAGGCTCCCTTCGGCGCGAGCGCTGCGCGAATCGGCGAGCAGCGGATTCGCGCCGGTGATCGGTGAACCGCCGGCATGGAACGATCTCGACAGCAATGCCGATGGACAAGCGACGGTCCAGGAACTCGCGACGTATTATCGAGACAACGGACTGGGATCGATTGTCTGTGGGATCGGCGTCGCCCCTTTTTCGAGCGAGCTAACCAGCAGCTTGCTGGAGCGCTTGGATCTGGATCAGAATGAACAAGTGACCGCAGCGGAGTGGTTGCAAGCCGAAAAGATTTTGCCGGCGCTCGATCAAAACGATGACGAACTGCTAGGCGCTGGCGAATTGGTCGCCGGAATTTTTTACCCCGGCGCTTCAGGCAATTTACTGTGCGGCGCACCGCGCGCAGAAGATCGTTCGCTTCCTGAGTCGCTCAAGAAGTTTCCGATTGTCGTCTTGCCGCGCGATTCCAAAGACGGCGTCTGGATGAAGAGGGTCGGTTCGCTCCTTTCGGCCGGCGGCGAATCCGCTTCCGTCGAGAAGCTGTCAGCATGGCGTTTGCAACCGGTTGATGCTCAGTGGCGCTTGTCGGTCTCGTCGGCCCCGGACGCTGCCTGGAAGATTCAAGCCGCCGATGCGGCTTCTGACGATTCTGACTTGATGCGCTGGAAGAGCGAGACCGGGTGGATCACCGTCCGGACCGAAGCAGGTCGTCTGAAAGAATATGGAGAAGGTATCCGCAAGAATGTCATCGATCGATTTGACGCGGCGAACAACGATAACGACGATCAACTGACGAAAGAAGAATGGTCGGCCGAACGGGGCGGATTTGGCGCATCCATGGTCCGCCTTCTGGACGCGAATGAGGACGAGATCGTGACTCGCGCTGAACTGGACGCTTGGCTCCAATTGCAACGTGAAATCGGCGCCAACCAGGTGATGATGACGGCGATTGACTGCGGCCCAGGGCTCTTTGAACTGCTAGACTTCGACCGCAACGGCGCTTTGTCACGACGCGAACTACGCAACGCTTGGAACCGAATCGAATCTGCTGGCGCCGCCGAATCAGGCATGATTCATCCCGATCGGCTACCGCGACAGATCTTGCTGACCTTTAGTCTGGGACAACCGACTTCTCCGCTGGGAAAGCTGGAGCGGAGTGGTCCCTCTTGGTTTCTTGCGATGGACCGCAACGGCGACGGAGACGTGTCGCGACGAGAATTTGTCGGACCGTCGACAGCGTTTGATCGCATGGATCGAAATCGGGATGACCTGGTCAGCCCTGGTGAAGTCCCCGACCAGAAATAGGACCAGCGAGTTCCCGATATCCGCACTATGCCTTGCTGGCGGCTATTTTGACTTCGGTTCTGTAACGCTTATTTTTTGGGCTTGCAGGGAATGGCGATGTAGGGCGTCTCACTGCCGCGGCAAGTTGGAATTGCCTGCTCCGATCAGCAGATCAGCAGATCAGCTGGCATTCGGTCGCCAACGATCGGTCCTCTCGTAATGTCGGTCTTCTTGATGAAAGTCTCAGGCGTTACGTTGCTCGAGAAGAAGCTCTCCTCGACCAAGCCGGGCTACCAGGAATATGTAGCCCGGACGAACGCTTTCTTTCCAGGACTTCCGCAGCGGAAGTAACCGGTTACTTCTTGGAGGCTACGGTCAGCTTGCGCTGATAGATTTTTTTGCCGTGTGCAATGTAGAGCGTGTTGAAATCGGGGCCGGCCAGCATGCAGGTTGTCAGCGGCTGGTCGTTGTCGACTTTCGGCAGAACTCCGCAGGGGCGGCAGGTCGGATCGAAGACTTGGACACCCAATGCGCTGGTCACGTAATAGCGGCCGGCTTTGTCAACGGCCATGCCGTCTCCTTTGGGGGAAGCCATGTACGGGGGCGGTTCATTGAAATGGAATTCTCCCTTGGGATCGACAGGTAGTCGCATCGGCATCGTTGGCGCTTTGGCGTCAAGGACTCCGCCGGCGTTAACGCGAAACGTCCAAGTGTGCGCTCCACCATAGTCGGAGACGGCCAAGGTGGCGCCGTCGTTGGTAAGCGCGATGCCGTTCGGCTTGTTAATCCCGGTGTCGACCGGAGTCACTGCGCCGGTCTTGGGATCGATTCGCGTCACCTGCTGCGCTTGCGTCTCGGTGATCAAGATAAAGCCGTCTTTGGTGACTGCCAAATCGTTGGGTTTGACCCCTTCGGCAACCGTCTTCACTTCGCCGCTCTTGACGTTGATCGAGATGACGCGATTTTTGGAGCCCTGACAAGCGTAAAGCAGCGAACCATCGGGGCTGAACTCCAAGCCGCTGACCGACTCTTTGGCGATCTCCGTCTTCGCGCCATCGGCGGCGCTGATGCGGATCACGGCCGGGGCCTTCATGTCGCAGTAGTAGAGATTGCCATCCTGATCGGCGCAAAGAGCATCGGCAAATCCCAGGTTATCGGCGACCAATTCCCAGCCTTCGCCAGGAACCAACAGGTCTAACAGCGTAAAGTCGCTGCCCAGATCGTCGGTGGTGTCGATCTGGGGGACGGAGGTTTCGGTGCGCCACAACCATTTCATCGCTTCGGGAAATTTGGATCCGCCGAAGTCCGAGTTATGCGCGTAACCTTCGGCCCAGTCAAAACGAGTATCGTAGCCCATGTACTTCAAAGCGGACGCCATTCGCTGATTGGCCCACGGCCAACTGCCGTAGGCGTTGTCGACGTCGCCGCTGGTGTCGGCCATGTAAACGCGAATCGGCTTCGGTTCGGTCTTGCGAATGAGCGCCGGATAGACGTTGCCGCCGCGCAAGTTGGTGAAACTGCCGACGCTGCTATAAACCTTGCGGAACAGGTCGGTCCGCTCCCATGCGGTGGTAAAGGCGCAGATGGCGCCGGAACTGGAACCGCCGATCGCGTGCAGGTTGGGATCGTCAGAAATGTTGTAATGCTTGCGAACCTCGGGCAGGATCTCTTCGGCCAGGAAGCGGGCATAGCGATCACCCAGGTTGTCGTATTCAAAACCGCGGTTAGAAAACTTACCCTTTTTGACCGGTTTCGTCTTATCTTGTCCAGGATTGAGGAAGACCGCGATCGTGGGAGGCATCTCGCCGCTGGCGATCAGATTGTCGAAAACCACCGGCACGCGCCAGCGACCGTTGACGTCGCGCATCTTCTCACCATCTTGAAACACCATCAGCGCGGCAGGTTCATCGGCTTTGTATTGAGCAGGCACATAGATCGACCAGTCTCGAATCGTGCCGGGAAATAGGTTCGATTCCCACGGTTCCATGACCTTAACCGTCCCCTTGGGAACGTCCGCGCGAGCAACCGCGTCGGGATGCGGTTCCCATTTCGGCTTGGTGTTGACGATGGGGATATTGGTCGATTCTGCGTTGTCATCCCACAACCACTTCAGCGCTTCCGGTAAGACTTCGCCGGCCCATTTGCCGCTATGTCCGCCGTCGGTCATCACCAATTTGTACGGGTACCCCGCAAATTGCAGCGCTGCCGCTAGATCTTGATTTCCTAGTGGCCAACTGCCGTGAAGGTTGCTCAAGTCGTCGACGCCATCCTGCAGGTAAACCTTCAGCGGTTTCGGTTTGTCTTTGGTCTTACGAACCAGGCCGGGATAAGCCCAGCCGCCGCGAATGTTGGTGTAGCTGCCGATGTTGCTCAACACTTTGCCAAACTGGTCCGGTTTTTCCCAGGCCGTCGTGAACGCACAGATTCCGCCGGATGAACCGCCGCAAACGGCGCGATCGGCCGGGTCCGTGGATACGTTCAATCCTTTCAGCGCAACGGGCAAGAATTCGTCGACCAGGAAGTTGGCGTATCGATCGCCCAGCGAATCGTACTCGAACGAGCGATTGCTGCGGGCCTTCCCGCCGGGGATGGTTGCGGGAATGGCGCCGGGATTGACGAAGACGGCGATGGTGACCGGCATCGCTTTCTGATGAATCAGATTGTCGAAGACGACGGGTACGCGATAGGCGCCCTTCGGGTTGGCGAAACCGCCGCCATCCATGAAGACCATCAGTGCGGCCGGTTGATCTGCTTGGTACTGCGCCGGAACGTAGACGCTGTAGTCGCGCACGGTTCCGGGGAAAATCTGGCTCTCTTTAAACTGCCCCGTGGTGATCTTCCCTTGGGGAACCCCTGGGTGGACGACACGATCTGGATGATCTTCCGCCGTGGCGACAGCGGCAAATAGCAGCAGAGCGGAACTGAGCAAGATCAAACGTCGAAAGGGGCGGTGCATGTAGGAACTCCGGACTACGAAATGGGGCACAAGGCAAGGCGCTGGGGATAGAGCGCACTCGTGAGCGGGGAGGCTCGCAAGGAATGAAAGTCGAGGGAAATCGGTCGCGTGATCTCCTAGTTTAGCTGAAGCGATTCTCCCTGGCGACCATTTGTTCATGAAGCGACGATTGTCGCCAAAAACTGCAAAATCGGCGCGAAACCATCTGGAAACCGAAAACGCCGCTTGCTGCGAAAAGATATCGAGCGACGTTATGAAAACTGGTTCCGAAATGGAGTCTTACAAAGGGAAGTAGTGATCGTGATCGCCGTAAAGACCGCAAGTTGTCAAACTTGCCCTCACAGCGACGGGAATCCGTTCGCAGACTTGTTGCTTGTGATTATCAACGGACAGCCGGCTGCGCCTTCGATTTTTCAGACGCTGGCTTCCAAGCTGGAAGATGAATTCGAGTTTATCTTCACGTCCTGAACTTCTCGATTGACGTTCGATGAATCAAGATGGTGTTTGGCGATGCAATTTACCCGCCGATTCACCCACTGCTGGACCGCATGTCCCTGATTCTAATTGTCGAAGACGAACCGCGACTTCTAGGGAGTATTGCTCGTACTCTGGAAGAATCCGGGTACGCGACGCTTGCTGCCGAAACATTGGCGGCGGCCGATCGACAATTCTCCGACCAGGTCGATTTGGTGCTTCTAGATGTCATGCTGCCCGATGGAAGCGGCGTCGACTGGCTGGCGACGGTTCGCGGCGCCGGCAATAGCGTCCCTGTGCTGATGCTCACGGCTCGAGATGCGGTGGAAGATCGCGTTATGGGGCTCGATACAGGCGCCGACGACTACTTGGTGAAACCATTTTCCTGGGATGAATTGTTGGCCCGCATTCGTGCTCTTTTGCGGCGTGGTCCGCAGTCGGAATCAACCCTGCTGAAGTTCGGTCCCCTTACCGTCAATTTGCTTCTCCGTCAGGCCTATCGCGACGGAAGCGAATTGGAACTCCAGAATCGTCAGTTGGAGATATTGATCTACCTGATGCGGCACGGAAACGAAATTGTGACACGCGAGATGGTCGCGCGGGATGTCTGGAAAGAGCCAACCGCAACTTGGACGAACGTCATTCAGGTGCATATCAACCATCTGCGAAAAGTATTGGAAGCGCCAGGGCGACCAACCATTCTGCACACGATTCGCGGCCAGGGGTATTTACTGGGAGACCCGCCATGTTGAACATCTCCATTCGCTGGCGTTTGACGCTTTGGTACGCCGCAGCGTTGGCCGTCATTTTAACGGTTTTTTGTTCGATGCTGATCCCTTTGACTTATCAGCAATTGCTTGCGCGCATGGATGCGGAATTGCGAGAAGAGCTGCAAGAGCTCTATCTAGAGGTTCAACTCGCTGAGGACCCAAGCGAACTGGACGCCAATCTGGCGGCTCGATTTCGTCAACATGAAACGTTCGACTTCGTAATTTTTGATAAGAACCAAGCGATATTATTCGCCAGCTCTGGCGTAACGTCAGAAGTTGCTGGCCAATTATCAGACTCCGCCTACGAATTTGAAACACGACAAGCGATGAACGACGCATCCTATCGTATCGCGATGCGAACGGTCGAAGGGAAGAATGGAAAACTGGTTATCAAAGTGCTCACGCCGCTCAAGCCTTTGACCAAGGATATTGAAACCCTATTCGTATTGATCGCGATTTTGCTTCCCATCGGTATTTTGTTCGCCCTTTTGGGAGGCTACTTCCTGGCCGCCAGAGCATTGGCCCCCGTCGAGCAGATTGCCAGGGTCGCTGACTCGATCACGATCTCCCAACTCGATCGCCGTATCGCCGTCGCCAATCCGCATGATGAGTTGGGGCATCTTGCCGGCACGCTGAATCGCCTGATCGCTCGCTTGGAGCGGGCCGTAGAAGAGATTCGTCGCTTCACGGCCGACGCATCGCACGAACTGCGAACTCCGCTGGCCGTCCTGCGCTCGGAAGCGGAGTCGACGCTGCGAAAAACGCGTTCCGAAGAGGAGTATAAGGCCGCACTCCGGGTAATCGTGGAAGAAGCGACGCGGCTAGGAACGCTCGCGGATCAGTTATTGACGCTGAGTCGTCAGGACGCAGGCATCACTACTTGTCGGAGTGAGCCTGTGCAGATCGATGCGTTATTGCAAGACGTTATCGAACTACTGCGGCCGCTCTCCGAATCGCGCAACGTTACGTTGTCCACGGATCAAATGCATGCATGCGAAGCGTTAGGAGATGATGTTCGCTTGAGCCAAGCTTTTTTCAACGTGCTGGAGAACGCGATCAAATACTCTTCGCCGGCTTCGGCCGTCGAAGTAGAGACTTCTGACGCCGGCGAGCAAGTTCAGGTCACGATTTGCGACCACGGCGTCGGGATTCCGGCCAACCAGTTAGAGCGTGTGTTTGATCGGTTTCATCGAGTTGATTCATCTCGCAACCGTTCCATTGGCGGTACAGGTCTGGGATTAGCGATTACGCAAGCCATTATCGTGGCGCATCAAGGAACAATCGAGCTGTACAGCGAACCCAATGCAGGTACGAAAGTCGTCATCTGCTTGCCCAAAGCCGCGTTAAACAATGAGAATTTGTCGCTGCCCGAGACGAAACGCCATGAGTCGCCCATCCGGGGAAAGGTCAAAGTTGATGAGTCCAACGCTTAGACAGAGCGCGCGCCGTCTGGTCCTGATAGTTCTCTGCGCAAGCGTGTCGCTGACATGCGGTTGTCAGCAGAAATCGACCAAGCCGGAGAAGTCCGCCCAGGCGCCTTCCAAAACCACGCGACCAGTTGCCGAAAGTGATCTGAACGTCATCGAACTGACGGAAGATGCAATCAGACGACTCGGATTAGAAACGGTGATGGTCGAGAAGCGGAAGATGGTCCGCACGCGTCCCTATGGAGCCGATTTGGTTTTACCGACGGACGCGTCGGTGATTGTCTCGGCGCCGCTTGCTGGCACGCTGCGCAGTCCGAGCGATCAATCCAAACTGGATGTTGGACGACGTGTTGATAAAAGTCAGCCGATTTTGTCCATCTATCCATTGTTGTCGCCGGAACGTGCGGTGCTGACCCCTGCGGAGAGGATTCGATTTGCGGAAGCAAAAAATACGTTGGCTCAGTCGAAGATCGATGCGGAAGGCGCCGTTCAGCAGGCGTCGGTCCAAGTCGACTCTGCCCAGATCGCCTTCCAGCGCGCCGAGAGATTGCTAAACGATATGGTTGGCACTGTGCGGAGCGTCGATGAAGCGAGAGCTCAATTGGAACTGGCCGAAAAAGGCTTGGCCGCAGCAAAGCTGAGACAAAGTCAAATTGATGGAGTCATCCTCGATGAGGATGCGGGTACCTTAGCCGCCATTCCAATTCCCACGCCGATCAGCGGCATCTTGCGAACAGTTCAGGTTCAACCCGGCGAAATGGTCGCCGCCGGAGCTCCCTTGTTCGAGGTCATGAATGACGAAATTCTGTGGGTTCAAGCACCCGTATACGTAGGTGATTTACACGAGATTGACATGACGAAAGCTGCTCGGGTGACGATGCTTGACGGCCGTCCGTCAGATCAGGATGTAGTCGTTCAACCGATTGCGTCTCCGCCGACGGCGACCCCCTTGGCGGCGGCCGTCGACTTGTATTTCCAACTGCCGAATCCCAATCATCGTTTCCAGCCGGGGCAAAAAATCGCGTTGCATTTGCCGCTCACAGGAGACGAGATACAAACCGCAATTCCTTGGGCCGCGGTCATTCACGACATCTATGGCGGGCAATGGGTCTACGAACAAACCGGCGAACGTGAGTTTGTTCGGCGGCGTGTTCAGGTTGGTTGGGTCGACGAAGACTGGGCGGCGATTCGGCATGGACCTGAAGTTGGAGCGAAGGTTGTCACCGCAGGCGCGGCCGAGTTGGCCGGAGCGGAGTTTGGATTCGCGAAATAGAGCGAGTTCGACGTATCCCATCTCTCTTTCTGCTACGACAACTTGCACTATCTACCGAGGAACCGCGATGAGTTGGCTTGTCGAAGCTGCGTTAAAACTGCGAATCGCCGTACTGGCGCTGTCGATCATGCTGATCGTCGTGGGGATTCGCTTGATTCCTCATCTGCCGCTCGACGTCTTTCCGGAGTTCTCGCCTCCTTATATCGAGATTCAGACAGAAGCCCCAGGACTGTCTGCGGAAGAGGTCGAAAACCTTGTCACGTTCCCGCTGGAAAATGCGCTGGTGGGCGCCCCCGGTCTCGAGACGATTCGTTCTAAATCGGTGCTTGGGCTCTCGTCGATCCGCTTGTTGCTGAACTATGACGCCGACGTCTATCGAACTCGGCAACTCGTCCAAGAGCGGCTCGCCTCTGAGACTCCTCGATTGCCGGTCGTGGCCAGGGCTCCGGTCATTCTGCAACCGCTCTCTTCATTGAGCCGGATGATGAAGATTGGGATCTGGTCCGAAGAGCTGGACCAACGCGAAATGACGGAACTTGCCGTCTGGACGATTCGTCCTCGCTTGATGGCGATTCCTGGCGTCGCTAACGTGGCGATCTGGGGGCAGCGCGACAAAGAATTTCAGGTTCTGGTCGATCCGCAAAGGCTACGCGATCACCAGGTGACGCTCGACATGATCTTGAAGTCGGCCGGAGACGCCGTCGTTCTCGACGCAGGCGGCTTCGTCGATACGCCCAACCAACGTCTGGCCGTTCGGCAGTTGTCGCCGGTCGAAACGCCAGAAGACTTGTCCCAAACTGTCGTCGCCTACCGTACCGGCGCGGTGTTGCGTTTGGGGGACGTCGCGAAGGTGCAAATCGGATCGCCGCCCGCGATTGGTGACGCGATTATCAACGATGTGCCAGGCTTGTTGCTGATCGTAGAAAAACAGCCAGCGGCGAACATTTTAGAAGTCACCAGAAAGATCGAAGCAGCTCTTGATTTGATGAAGCCGGGGCTTCGCGGCGTAGAAATCGATTCCACTATTTTTCGCCCGGCGACCTTCATTGAACGTTCGATTGATAATCTCACGCATGCGCTGCTGATTGGATGCGTGCTGGTTGTGATCATTCTGGTTCTGTTCCTCTACGATTGGCGAACCGCCGTGATTAGCCTGACAGCGATTCCTCTTTCGCTGATGGCGACGATCGTTGTGCTTTATTGGTGGGGCCTGACGATCAACACGATGATAATCGCTGGTTTGGTGATCGCTCTGGGCGAAGTCGTCGACGATGCGATCATCGACGTCGAGAACATCGTGCGCCGGCTCCGTTTGAACCGCGCAGAAGCCCAACCGCGTTCACCATTTCGTGTGGTGCTCGCCGCTTCCTTAGAGGTTCGCAGCGCTGTTGTTTATGCGACGGCGATTATCATCTTGGTATTCCTGCCGATCTTTTTTCTCGAAGGACTGCCGGGCGCCTTTTTTCGCCCTTTGGCGTTGGGCTATGTCCTGGCGATTTCGGCTTCTCTATTGGTGGCGCTGTTGGTGACCCCGGCGCTCTCGTTGATGATCTTGCCGTATGGAAAGAAGGATGCTCACGAACCTCCCTTGAGTCGTTGGTTGCGCCGTCCGTATCACCTGATCTTGCCCTGGTTCATCCGGCGTCCGATGGGAGCGATCGCGCTGCTGATCGTTTCCTTTTTGGGAACCGCCTGGCTAACGAGCCAGCTTGGGCAAGAGTTTCTTCCGAGCTTCCAAGAGACCGATTTTTTGATGCACTTTGTCGAGCGTCCAGGGACATCGATTGAAGCGATGGACCGAGTCACGATTCAAGCCAGTAAAGAGCTGCGATCGATCCCAGGCGTACGCAACTTCGGCAGCCATATCGGCCGAGCGGAAGCAGCGGACGAAGTCGTTGGTCCGAACTTTACTGAACTTTGGATCAGCATCGACGAACAGGCGGACTACGAAAAGACGCACCAGCAGATTCTGGAAACGGTGGAAGGGTATCCGGGGTTGTATCGTGACGTGCTCACCTACCTACGTGAACGGGTCAAAGAAGTGTTGACCGGTTCGAGTTCCAGCATCGTGGTGAGAATCTATGGCCCCGATCTCGACGTTTTGCGCGAGAAGGCCCAAGAAGTCGCGGCGGCGATGGAGAACGTGGAAGGAGCTGCTCACCTGAAGGTCGAGCCTCAGGTTTTGGTGCCGCAGGTCGAAGTTCGCCTTCGTCCGAATGCCGCCGAACGATTTGGTCTGACGCCTGGTCAAGTTCGCCGCGCCGTGACAACCATGTTGCGTGGAACGAAGGTGGGGGAAGTCTATGAGAATCAAAAGAAGTACAACGTCGTCGTCTGGGGCAATGAAGAAGCTCGGAGCGACTTAACCGCACTGCATGACTTGCGGATTGATACGCCCACCGGCGGCCAGGTTCCCTTGAAGGATCTGGCTGATGTGAGCATTGTTCCAGCGCCCAACGAGGTCAAACGCGAAGGGGGCTCACGGCGAATTGACGTCAGCTGCGATGCGGAAGGACGCGACCTTGGATCGGTCGCCAGGGACGTCGAGGCGGCGGTGTTATCGGTGCAATTCGATCGCGGCTATCATCCCGAGTTTTTGGGCGAATACACGGCGCGTCAGCAATCGCAAAACCAGCTTCTGGCCCTTTCGACCGTCTCGTTGATCGGGATGATCCTGATCTTGTACATCGATTTTCAATCGCTGCGTCTGACGCTAATTGTCGCGCTGACAATTCCATTCGCTTTGATCGGCGGCGTGGTTGCGGCCTGGATCGCCGGAGGCGTGTTGTCGTTGGGATCGCTGATCGGCTTTGTCACCGTTTTGGGAATCGCGGCTCGGAACGGGATTATGTTGGTCAGCCACTACCGGCATCTTCAGTTGGAAGAAGGGGAGCCCTTTGGACTTAACCTGGTCGTCCGCGGCGCTGAAGAACGATTGCTGCCGATCTTGATGACGGTGCTGACAACCTCGCTAGCTCTGCTGCCTTTGGCGATCTCTGGCAATAAGCCAGGGCATGAGATCGAGTACCCGCTTGCCGTCGTCATCGTCGGGGGGCTCGTCACTTCGACGATTCTTAATCTGTTCATTCTGCCCCCTCTCTACCTGCTTTGGGGGAAACCTCAACCAACTGTCGTTGAAGATTAGACTTGGATTGCGATTATTTTCCGCATAATCGCCACAGCTTTCCAACAAGAAGATTAACTCCGATTTACTGCTACATTCGCTACTGCTGTTACCACCGCGTATTCGTCGAATTTAGCCCATAGCTGACCACGGAATCGAATCGAACAAGTTTCGAATCCCAGTTGCCAGCATTGGAAATTGCTATCAGGCGGAAAATGAATATGCGTAGGTCAGGCTCTATTCTTGGCATGGTTTTATTGGCGGGCATTGGATGCCGCATGGATCCTGCTGTAAAACCGCAAGGATTGACGCCGCCGCCGATCACCGATTCCATGGAAGCGTTTCCAGCCGAAACCGCTGCTTCTTCCCCAGCCGATATTCGGTCGGCGGCCGCGTTTGAATGGGAATCGGATCTGGTGACCTTGGCGTCCGCTCATTTCGAGCCGACGGACCTGCCGACACCACATGAGCCGGTCTCCTCGACGCGACCGCAACCTTCGTTCAACCTGATGGAAACGATCTCTCTCGGCCTTGCTCAGAACCCAGATCTGGTCGCTCTTCGTCAAAATGAAAACGTCGGCTCCGCTGTGCTAGGCGTCGCCGAAACCTATCCCTACAATCCCTTCGCGCAAGTTCGGGTGACTCCCTATCAAGATGCTCCCGCTGCCGGCGTCGGCACGACCTATCACTACGTTCTTTTGATGCAGCGCATCGAACTCGCTCATCAACAACGATTTCGCGAGAACAGCGCCGCTTCTGCACTGAATCAAATTCGCTGGTCAATTCATCTAGCGGAATTGCAAAACGTAGGGCTGTCAGCTCGACTTTACTTGACTGCGCTCTATCAACAGGAACTGCTTTACCTGGCCGAGGAAAGCCATCAGAACAATTTGGTGTTGAAGAACACCTTAGAAAAACAACTGGATGCGGGCCAGGCTTCCGGCGCCGATGTGGCGATTGCTAGAATCGACGCCCAATCGACTGCGCAGCAGTTGCGACTTGCTCAGGCGAACTATCAGCTTGCGCTGCGTGATTTAAAACGCCAAGTCGGGCTTTCGCCGGAAGCGGAGCTGCGACTTGCTGATCGACTGACGCAGCATGATTGGCTCCTCCCCACATTGATTGCTGATGGAAATGATGACCCTTGTCAGCGGACTTCCCCCGAATCGATCTCAGGCTGGGCGGCGTCACGTCCCGATGTGCTGGCCGCGCTGGCCGATGTCGATGCGGCCCGAGCAAACCTAAGCCTGGCTAGTGCGGCCAAAACGCCTGACGTTCAGGTTGGTCCCTACTATCAGCGCGGACGTGACGAAGTGACCTATCTCGGTTTACAAGCCCAGATGGACCTGCCGGTCTTCAATAATGGTCGACCGCTGGAACGGCAACGAGTCGCAGAATTAAATCAGCGATCGACCGCATGGAGACAATTGTTCCGGAGGGCGAATCTCGAAGCCGAAGCGGCTTGGCAGAGGTATCAACTCGCCTACGAAAGTTTGCACAGCTCCGGTCTTGAAAAACCGATCGAAGTCCCCAACGCACTCGCAGGTTTAGAACGCCAATTCCAAGCCGGCGAAGTCGACATCACCCGCGTCGTCCAGGCCCGCAACAGCATCTTGCAAAACCAACGGGTCCGCCTTGACCTGTACAACGAACTCGCTCAAGCTTCGGCAGACGTCATCGTTGCGATTGGATTGCCGGTCGAAGATGTCGTTCGCTAAGACAAGCCTCGTGAAAAGATTCGCCTGAAATGCATGAAGAAAGAGAGGATTCTACTTCCGACGTTCTTCGGGAATGAATTCTCGATCGGTGGTTAGAAGCCATTGATCGAATTCAAATCCATCTTCGCGCATCGAGAATTCGATCGTGTGCGCCCCTGACTTCTCGATGTCGAGGTAAATCTTATAAGGTTCTCCGCAGTGTTGTTGTTCGGTGCGTTGTTTACTTTCCCATCGCCAGCTTTTTTTGCCGTCACACCACTGCATGCGTTGACCGCTTGGGGGCCATGTTCCATCCAAGCCGACATGGATTCCGTTGTCTTCCGATCCCGTTGAGTAAGCCCGAACCCAAACATAGTACCGACCAGGGTTCGTGATTTGGACCTGATACTTCAGCACGGCCAGCTTTCCGGGCAGATCGGAGAAATTCTCTGCTTTCAGCAGCTTGTCGGCGTGCGTTCGTCGAGTGTCAGGCAACACTTCCAAATAGGACTTACCACTCGCGTTCTTCCAATGCGGATCGTCTCCGTCAGGAGTGACGTCAGGCGTTTGCATCGCGGACGTGACGTAAAACGCACGCTTTTCCGTCATCGATTGTTCGGAGAACTCTTCCGCCTCGGCGAGAAGAAAGCCATCTTGTTCGACAAGAATTGGTTTCTGATCGTCAGCCTGAGTTCGACTTGCGTCTCCGATCGGCAAGTAAGTTCCGACGAAGAGCAGAATCAGAATTATGGAATGGGTATTTCGGCACATAAGAACCGGGCTATTGAAATTTCAGTGGAGTGAAGGAGTCTGTTTATGATCGTGACGTCCACCGACTACGATATTTGATCGGCAATCGCCGCGGCGACGTCACTGGTGCTCGATGTCCCGCCGATATCGGGCGTTTTGGCGATGCCTTCTCGCAGCACGTCGATAACGGCATTTTCGATCAGTATCGCCGCCTGCTTGGCGTCGGGATCATTGTTCCTATCTCCAAGCCAATCAAACATCATGCTGGCGGAAAGGATCGTCGCGATTGGGTTGGCGATGTTTTGACCGGCCAGATGGGGCGCTGAACCATGCGAGGGCTGGAACAACGCGTGCTTCGGGCCAATTTCTGCAGATGGGGCCATTCCCAGACCGCCTACGAGCGCGGCGCCCAGGTCAGAAAGGATATCTCCGAACTGGTTTTCCATCACGAGGATATCGTAGGCCCCGGGATTCTGGACGAGATAGAGAGCCATCGCATCCACATACTGAGCGGAAAAGCCAATTTCGGGATACGAATCGGAGGTTTCGACTAGAATTTTTCGGAAGAAGGCGAAGCTGCGAAAGACGTTCGCCTTGTCGACGCAGGTCACGACGCGCCGTCCATCGCTGGGACGTCCGTTTCGTCGGCTTGCTAGTTGAAACGCGAAATCAGCTAACCGTTGGGTAGAATTTCGGGTGATCACAATCGTGTCGGTCGCGACTTGATCGTGCACGACGCACCCGCCGCCAAACGAAGCGAACAAGCCTTCCAGATTCTCACGAAGAATTACCAGGTCGATGTTGGCGTCGCTTTTCAGGGGAGTGGGAACGCCGGCGTATAGTTTGACCGGACGTACCGCAACGAACAGATCGAGTGCGCGGCGCAGGCCCATCATCATGTCGGGTTGTACTTCGGTGCCATCCGCTTTGCGGACATCCGGGAGACCGATCGCGGAAAGAAGTACCGTGTCCGCACGCATACAAGCTTCCAGCACGGCGCCGGGAAGCGCTTCACCTGACTTGCGATAATGCTCGGCGCCTGCTTCATGGTATTCGAATTCGACCCGCAGATAGGGGAGAGCATCGGAAAGACGTCGAATAACTTGGACGGTTGCGTCCATCACTTCGGGACCGATCCCATCCCCAGGCAACAGTGCAATTTTGTACTTGCGTTGCAATCCGGCGCGCGCGGCTTTTACATCTCCAAAACTTTCTATCACGAGGAGAACCTTTCTAAAAGTTCTTGGCATTGTTGCGACATGAGGTAGCTGGCCCTCTCGTCTTTGAGCAAGAGAAACAATTTGGCCGTTTCTTCTAGTTCCTCCGCGCCGGCAACCGCCGAATCGAGGTTGGATCCGCAGAAAACCGGGCCATGATTCGCGAGCAAGAGGGCCCGAGAATTGGCGGCGACGTCTCTGACGATTTCGCCAAGCTTTTCATCCCCCGGCGGAAAGTAGGGGACCCGAGTCACGCAACCCACCTTCATTACAAAGTAGGCCGTGATCGGAGGGATGACGTTTTGGGGATTCAGATCTTGAAGGCACGATACGGCGACGGAGTATGTAGAGTGAAGGTGCACGACCGCATTGTCATTATCTCTGGCCTGGTACATCGCCAGATGCAGAAATGCTTCTTTGGAAGGCTTGTCTCCTTGGAGCAAGTCGCCGCACCAGCTAATTTTGGACAATCGGTCGGGATCAAGCCGACCTAGCGAAGTATTGGTAGGAGTAATCAACATGCCGTCCGGAAGACGCACGCTGATGTTTCCCGATGTTCCAACTCCGTAGCCGCGCTCATACAGCGACTTTCCGTAGCACGCAATTTGTTCACGCAGTTCCCGTTCGCTCATGGAAGCATCTCCAACGCAGTCCGGAAAAAGTCGTCTTGGCCGAAATTTCCCGACTTGAGCGCGATCGCTAAATACGGTTCATCCACGGTCTCCATCCAGGGGACGCCTGGGGCGATCTGGGGGCCGATACGAAATCGGCGAATATCAAGGGCGCGGATGACGGCGCCCGAGGTTTCTCCTCCAGCGACGATCAGCCGGCGTATCCCTTCCGCGACAAAGGTGCTCGCGACGGCGCCCATCGTTTCTTCGATAGCCGCCGCCGTCTTTTCGACGCCAAACCTCGATTGCAGAGACTGGACCTCAGAGGCTGACGAGGTCGATGAAATCAGCGCCGATCCTTGCAGCAAACGTGTGCGCGCCCAGTCCAAAATGGACGTCAAACTCAAGTCGCCGCGAATGAGGGCGGCGATATCTAAAGAAAGGGAGGGAGCGGACTCTGACCAATTCGCAACTTGTGCTTGGGTCGCTGGAGAACAGCTTCCGGCGAGCAGTAACGTGGGACCGGTTGCGACAGGAATGGCCGGTTCCAGGGATAGCGAAGTCAGACATCCCTCTTTCCGGTACGCTCCGGGTAACTTGCCGCCTAGACCTGACCCTCCGGTCACAAACGGCATGCGGGCCGCGACAGCGGCGATCGTTTCCATGTCGCCGTCGTTGATGGCGTCGACAATGATCAACGGTCGACCTTGTTCGATTCGAGACTCGATCGCGTTAGCGATCGCAGACGGGGCTGTTGCGATAATGTCGCGGGAGATCAGCCCGACTGCATGTTTCGACTGCCGACTTAGAATCTGCGTCAGATCAGATTCCGTCATCGGATTGAGGGGATGGTGCTCCATCCCGCAACGGTTCAGCAGTCTTCCGTTGACGAACAGATGTCCGCAGTAGACAGTTCGGCCGTTCTCTGGAGTGGCCGGACAGAACAAGGTTCCGTCAGCGTGCAGCGCGGCCATGAGAGCTTCGGCAACCGGACCGATGTTGCCTTGCTCGGTAGAGTCAAACGTCGAGCAGTACTTGTAGTAGAAACGATTGACCCTACTCGATTGCAACGCGTCCAGTGCGACCAGCGTTTGTCGGACCGCAACAGCAGGAGGAACCGATCGCGTTTTCAGGGCGATCACAATCGCGTCGGTTTCAGGCATGGGCCGGCAGGCGCAACTTGTGTCGAACCACAGTTCCGTACGCATTCCACCAACGGTCAATGCGCTGGCAAGGTCGCTTGCTCCGGTCACGTCATCGGCGATACAACCTAAGAACGGCGGCATAGGTTCAAATCTCATCGGCAAGTGGAGCGTGTCTTGACTCGATCGCGATCGCCCTCACTGGACAACCGTCACCCCCTTCAACGCGCAGCGGAATCGCAATGAATTCGACAACGTCTTGCGTCAATTGATCCAAATTCGCAAGTCCCTCCACGATCACGACGTTTCCTTCCAGCAGAATCTGGTGAACTTCTGTCAATTCGACGAGGTTGTTGACATCGGCGACCGAAGGGGGCTCGACGCCGATCAACGCAACTTGCTTTTCGACGAGCCATCGCGCGAGGTCAGTTGAGATTCGAGGTAGATCAGCCCGATAACTGAGGGTCCCAGCCAAGCGATGCCAATCGGTCCGGAGAAGGAGTCGATCCCCAGATTGAATTCGCGGCATCCAGGGAGAAAATCGCTCTAGCGTCAACAGTTCTCGCGGAGCTACTGGAGCAAGATTGATGACCTTGGCCGGTCCCACCATCACCTCCAAGGGGATCTGGTCGATCGATGCGCCTTGCGGGAGAAAATGTTTGGGGGCGTCCATGTGAGCGCCGCTGTGCGAGTAGAGCGAAAGGGTTGTCGCATTCCAGCCGTCTTGGGCGATCGACTTGCATGCGGCGATATCAACACCAGGCATCGTCGCGTTGATTGGCAGCGTCAAATCGATCATCGGTCCTGTTTTCGCAGAGCTTTTCACCTCGTCGATTCGAATCGGCCGATTTTGCGCCGCAGACTGATAAGCGGCCTCCACAACATACAAGTTGTTCAGGTAGTCGCGCCTAGTGGTCTCAAATTCTTCGCCTGAAATCAATCGATCTGCAAAATGCTTTTGAGTCGCCCGTACGCAATCGCCAGCGAAGCCGATGCGTTCGTGAACATAAGGATGTGCGGCGGGCGCTTCGCCCAACCGGGCGATCGTGATATCCCCTTCTTCGCTGAGCCAGATCGAGCCTTTGTCTCCCTCGATTTGAAACGCGCCGAATGTATAGCGAGGATCAGAACTCGTTGATTCATGGAAGCGATTCGCATCCCAGTTTCCTAGAGCGCCGTTGGTGAAGCGAACGGACAGCACCGCGGCGTCTTCTCCTTGAATCGCGTCGTTGAAGCGACGTGTGCGGCAGTAAACCTCGTCGATTTCTCCGCCGAGAAAGCGGAACGTGTCAATGAAATGAACGCCAGTCTCTTGGAGGAGAAAACGAGGCATATCGCGGAAATAGGGTTGGCGATTCAGGTAAGCATCCGCTTTCCAACCATCACCCATTCGCGTGCGGCAACTAATGCCGAAAAGTTGTGTTCCGATGGCTCCCGCTTGGAGCAAAGACTTTATCTCGCGGTGCCATGGTTGGAAACGGAAATTTTCGTGCACCATGAAGCGAATTCCCGCTTCTTCCGACGTACGGATAATCCGCTGGGATGTGGCCAGATCGGGGGCGAGAGGTTTCTGGCAGATCACCGGCAAGCCGCGTGCGGCGGCGTCGCGAACGAGATCAAAATGAGAACTAGGAGGAGTAACGATATCGACAAAGTCGACTGCGACGGCGTCCAATGCTTGGGAGAGTGTAGAGAAAGTCTGCTGGATCCCAAACTCCGACGCAAGCGCCTCAGCGCGAGGTCGATCGATGTCGCATAGTGCAGCAATTTCCACGTTCTCGATGCGCCGCCAGGCGTCGAGATGGAACTTGGCGAAGTAACCGCCGCCAACGCATAGTCCACGGAGTTTTTTCATGAAACGCACACAACCTTCTCGGCCTCTTTGGCTTGGACCGGTTGTAAGGCGCGATGCGGATTGACGCCTAGCCAGGCGAATATGGCAAGCAAGTTCAGCGCTGCTGCGAGGAAGAAGAAGGGAATGTTCGATCCGGTCCATGCCGCCAGATACGGAAAAGCCAAAGCGGTGATGAATGAACCGATGTTGCCCGCCATGTTCATCGTTCCAGATACAACGCCTGCATGTCGTTTTCCGATGTCGATACAAAAGGACCAGGAAGGGGCTAGCGTCATGTCAGCGCCAAAGATCGCCAGACTAAAAAAGAGAATCGAGCTTAGTGCTGAGTTCGCCCAGACCCCTCCTAGCAAGCCGACCGCCGCACAGGCAAAACCCAGCATCGCGGGCCCTCTTCGCGACCAGGTCCAATTTCCGTTTTGATAGATTCGGTCCACAAGCCATCCAGATGTCCAATTCCCGATGGCTCCGCAAATCAAAGGGGCGGCGGAATAGAGACCAGCCTCGGTAATGCTTAGTTCGTACGTTGACTTCATGTGCGGAAACAGCCAAGTCAGACAAAAGAAGAACGTGAAATTCGAACAGAAATATTGAAGTGAAATCAGCCACATGTTCCGCGATTTGAGCATGGCGGATGTAAGCCCCTGATCAGCGTCGTGATCGATTTGTGCGGGCTCCTGTCGTGTGGTCAAAATTTCGTCCCGTTCCCAGGGCTCAATTGTGGGATGCTCCGTGGGATCGTCTCGGAACATCCAATACCAAACGGCGGCCCAGATGAAACCGACCACCATGAGCGCCAGAAAACAGTTCCGCCAGCCAAAGGAGGCGATCAGCAGCGCAATCACCGGCAAGGCAAAGGCCGCTCCCAACCGAGATCCCGAAAAGTTAATGCCTTGGACGATGCCGCGATTTTTCATCGGTATCCACGAAAACATGGCTCGTGACATTCCCGGAAACGCGCCAGCCTCGCCGGCTCCAAAGAGAAACCGGGTGATCAACAATGGAATGAAGCCGAAGACGAGTCCCGTCAATCCGGTGAAGATCGACCAAAAGACGACGATTGCCGTGAGCACCCGTCGAGGCCCCAAGCGATCGGCAATCCAACCGCCTGGCGCCTGAAATAATGCATACCCCAAGGCGAACGCCGACATGATCCAACCCAGCTCCGGGGTTGTTAAGGGAAGTTCCTCAGCGATCTGACCTGCGGCCGCGGAGATGCAAATCCGGTCGACGTAAAGCAGGACCGAGAGCGCAAAGGTTCCTCCTACGATGAGATGAGTTCGACGGATATACAAGGAGATTTCCTTTCAGTGCTGCTTTCACATCACTGTAGAAAGTCAAAAGTGAAGAAAGTGAGCTGGTGCTATTGGGGAAGACTCAACTCAAAGTTTTTGTTCGGTTCTTCGATGTTGACCTGCATCGGCTGGTTCTTGCGAAAGTACTGAACGACCTTTTTTTGAACCTCGGTTGCAGGAATACTGCCATCATCCGAGGGTGAGACCCAATAGACGCTCACCTCTTGTGGACCAGGTTCGATTCCAAATTGATCAATACTGTGTTGCATACGGAACTTGCCATTCTCGTCGGTTGTCGCTTCGCTTGCGCGCTTGCCTTCCGGTTTGAAGCTAACAATCATCTGGGGAACCGGTTGCCCTTCGTACGTCAACGTCCCCTCCAGCGGCACCACGTCGTATTTCGCCGCACCGCACCCTAAAAAACTAAGGGGAATAAAAAGGACAAGAAACCATCTCGTAATAACTTCTTTCATCGTCGATCTTTCGGATTAGATTTTCTCCTGGTGGTCGGAGAAGGCCTCCTCAACTAGGAAAGCCCCCTCATGGAAACGCAACAAATTAGAAATCGCCGATTGGGAGTCCATCATTAATCGAGGCGAGGCGCTCCGAGACGGTGTTAATGGTGCTGTCGCCATCACCCCCGTAGCTCCATTCCAGCGTCTCCGAGAGGAATCGGACTGATGCGTCAGCCAGAGCGACGTTTACGCCCCCTGGGTGCACGCTTGAAAGCCCTTCCTGACGCGACCAAAGTTGGACCGTGTCGGTATCTGGAGCGGTGAAGTTAAGTCCCCCCTGGGCGCCGTTGATCGGACCGCGAAGCGTAAACCAGATGTCTTCATGGCAATCTTCATGACTGCCTGCAAGACAACCGATCCATGTTCCAGGATAAAAGTGGATATTTTGTTTCAGCGTATAAGCCCGTTCGCCTAACAGGATCGTATTTGTGGTGCCGTCGGTGATGTCCTTGAGGCCGAGAGCATCTGCTTTCGAGGCGCCGCCGGAATACCGGAACGCGCCGGACGCGACGGTTTTGTATTGACTGTTGTCCCAAACTCGTGATCGATTATGACCAAAGCAGCCGTTGTAGTTTGATTTCGGAGCCAGATTCGCCGGAGTCGTATCGAAGGGGTTTCCTCCTGTGCGTGAAAATTTAGAGGAATCGTTGACGACAGGTCCGGCGTCCGAGGGACAAATGAATGCGTTCAAGACCAGAGATTTGTCATCTAACGTGATTCCGGTGGACGCCGTAGCTTTCACGTAATCGTCAAGCGGAATTTTTCCTACGCCCAAACGATCCGCCATGTTTTGTTGTTCAAGAAAGGGAAGTATCAGCGCTCCCCAGCCCCAGCTGGCGTTTCCCTGATCGCCGGCCGCAGTTGACGCGGTAGCTGTGGTGATCGCACCGGCTGGTAAGGTTCCAAACGAATCGTGATAGTTGTGAATCGCCAAACCAAGCTGTTTGAGCTTGTTGGTGCATTGCATTCGACGCGCCGCCTCGCGTGCTTGTTGCACAGCGGGCAGCAATAAAGCGATCAAAACGCCAATGATGGCGATCACCACCAACAGTTCGACTAGCGTAAATCCTCGACGAGACATTCGATGATCTCCTGCATGAAAAGGAGTTATTGCCTTCGGAATCTTAAACGCACCTGTTCGAGTGGATGTTGTTTGGTATGCGAAAAGTCCTAAAGGCGTATGACGAGAAATAGTAGAAGTAAAAATAAAGCGACAACGCAAACAGCTATCGGCTTAAAAGGATTACCCAGTCCTGATCAACACTTTTGGGAGGCGCGCCTAGCGACACGACGGCTCCCCCTTTGACTTCGGTGACTTTCGCCTTTTGAAGTTCGCCGCCGTTGCGAGGATCAAACCAGCGAACTTGATAATCCTGCGAATCATTTTTCAAATCAAGTTTTGCTTCTCCGCCGTCACCGAGATAGACGACATAAACGGTTCCCGGCTTCGCAAAGCAATATTGCGGCTTTGACTGCGAATCGGAACTCAAACGCGAATCCGCATTCTTCATTTCCCAAAAGGGGATCTCATTCTCTTGAAAGAAGTCGAGAGCGATCCGGCAGTAGTCCCAGGATTGATCGCGACTCCGAAAGTCTTCGCATATCAGATCGTTCTGCGGCAATTGATAGCCGAAGTAATACTCGACGCCGGCGCCGCCTGCCGTTAACGTTCCCCACAGCGTTTGCTTCCGAATGTCATGGAGGTCATATTTGTCGTGGTCTTTCCCCGCGACTCCATCTTTTCCCTCGTATCCAGGATCGGCCGGAACTCCAAACGAGGCCGGTCCTTGTTCATCATTGGCGACTACCCATGGCCGTCCCGCTTTAGCTGACTCGGTCACCCACTTCAATGTACGTGCGTGAGCCTGGTCCCATTCGTTTTGTAGCGATGCGCCGGTGAGGACCGACTGATCCCCGAGAAGCTTGGAATAAACTTTGTCTTGCTGACCCGGAAATGTATGAACAACAAGGTGGTGATCGTAGGGGTCGACATCTTTGAGGTACTGCGCCATCTCCCGTTGCTGTTTCGGGGTCTGCGTATTTTCTTCGCCAAGGTTCCAATTCAACGCCAGTTCGTGCCCGAAACGAGCGACAATTTCGCGACAGTAGAGCTTCCGCTCCGGACCAAGATCGCCCTTATTTAGTGAGGTCGGAACGTCATCATCCATCTCGGTTTCTTGCAGCTTGAAGTGCAGGTAGATCCCTTTCGATTGAGCATGATCAAAGACGATTTGCCATTGATCCAGCTTCGAGCAGTCGTAGTGAACCTGATCGTTGCGCTCAACAAATGGCCATACATTGTCTCCATCACCACCTGCGTTGTAGGGCAAGAAGGAGATGACGTTGCAACCCTTCTCCGCAAGGTAGTTGATTGCCCCGATGATCCCTTTTCCTTGGCCGTTCTTCCAGGTTGGATCACCGTCACGCCAGTCGCGACGATGGGCGTCCCACGTTTTCAACGGGACATTCTTTTTATTGGCGATGGTATCATCGAATTCTTTGTAGGCGAGAAACGTCTCTGGTGCGTCTGCGCCCGCTTTCAGGAAGTAGTCTTTCGTCCCAGCGAATTGCAAATAGCGTTTGCCGACGTAGCCAAGTCGTCCCTGGCCGCGAAAGTCTCTCCCCGTCTTATCGCTGGCGGCTACTTCAAATTCTCCGGAAAGCCCATCGACGCCTTTAACGGCGGTCCCTGTTGCAGCCGAGTCGAGCGCCGCATGCTTTCCTTTGACAAACGAAACCTTGTAAGTCCATTTGCCAGGCTTATCCGGCGAGAGATGAGCTCGCCATTGATTGCCTGATTGGGCCGAGGTTTCTGCAGCGTGGCCATCCGCTGCAAAGTAGCCAGGGACCTGATAGTGGGGAGATCCGGACTCGTGTTGGAAGTCAACGGTCATCCGATAATCGGTGAATGGATTTGGGCTTTTGTCGGTTTCGTTGGCTTGTGGACCGTCTGTCGTAAGAGTGACTTTGTGCCAAGTTTTAAGCTCGCCGCTAATCTCCGCACCGATCCCCATGCGTGGGGGTGTGGCAAGGATAAAGAATATGACACAAGCAATGGCGATAGGAGCCATGGCGAATCGGAAGTCCCTAAAGAGGGCCGAGCGTAGGACAAGCTGACGGTACGCCATGTCGAACAATCTCCGAAAAGTGAGTGAGAAGAGAGTGCCGTTGATTGTAAAGTGTTTTTTAGTTATCTAATATCAAATAATATCGAAACATCATCTGGTTTGGCCTAACGATCGCGACCGGCGAATTGGAACTCTTTTTTCGGAGAAGGAGAAGCGCTTTGCTGCCTGCGGATGTCGAAAATGCGAACGAATTGGTAGTTCAGCAGTTACGTTCGTTCTGCCTGGTCTACGAGCATCGCAGCTATGCGGCGGCGGCGCAAAAGACCGGCCGTTCGGCGCCCACTCTGTGGGAGCAAGTTCGGTCCGTCGAAAAGCGTTATGGCGTGGTGTTATTTCGAAGGAAAGGGAGACGGATCGAGCCGACGGCTTCTGCTGAGGTCTTGTACATTTCCCTACTTCCCCTGCTTGCAGGCATCGACTCGACGTTCGAGCAGATACGAGAGTTCAATACGCTAGGCGCTGATACGGTGACCATCGTTACCGGCGTTCGGATGATGTGCGAGGAACTAGGGGATCCGCTCGCCAAGTTTCATAAGGCGATGCCCAAAGTTCGGTTGCGCATTGTTCATGGTGACGATGACACGGCTGTACGGATGATCTCGGAAGGGACGGCGGACCTTGCGTTAACACTTGAAAGAGGCGCCGAGCAGCGTGATACGCCTGTCTCCAGCGAGCGCGCCTATGCGATTGACTATCTGGCGATCTTTCCGATGGGCCATCCGCTCAAGAAAAGAAAGTCGTTAGAACTTGCGGAGTTGATTAAGTATCCCATCATTGTTGGGCATCGCGGAACGTCGGGAAGAGTTCTTTTCGAGCAGGCGCTGCATCGCTTGGATTTACTGGGCAAACTTCAAATCGCCGCCGAGACGGACAATAGCGCCTTCACGATCTCTTGCGTCCGCGCTGGACTCGGAGTCGGGATCGTAGCAGGACAAGCGATCGAAAGCCCGTTAACGTATCAGTTAGAAAAACGTTCACTCTCGCACTCGCTGGGTCAGGCCTACGTCGTCTTTCGGAGAAAAAAAGGGCGACAAGCCACCAAGGTCATTCGCGCATTGATGGATCTGATCCGCGAATGTGGCGGATAGCGACACGGGACGCTCGTCCAGCGACGCCCCAGGCAACTCTTCAGAGGTCAATGTCCTGGCGAAGGCATGTGTGGAAGAGAAGCCTTGTGGGAGGATCGCTGTTCCCGTCGTCCTTTGGCTATCGATGGCCAGACATCGTTGCAATTGCGCTCGTAGCTTAAGATGCGGCAAGTTAGTCCTGATACGACTTGCGTAGTCTTGTATACGCACGATTGACTTTACCAGCCAATTCTTTCGCCTTGTCCGTCTCTTGGTCCTCGACGGCGTGTTCGAGACGCTCCAAGTATTCGCGGAAGACGAGCCCTTTGTATTGATGGTAGGGTTCCACTTCGCCGCTGCGCAAAAACTGACTTACCTCTAGCTTGCGGCTCCAGTCGTCAAAGATCGGAATCCAATGCTGCGCCACTTCCCAGCGTCCAGTTCGCGATCCATAAATGACTTCGGCGTTTATCGCGCGCATCTCTTCAAAGATTTCGTGCGGCGGGGGATAGTAGAGATAGCAACCGGAGATACTGACGACTACCAGGCCGACCAAAGAAATGACTCCGAGAACGGGACCAGGGATAGTACGATCCAACGATTTCGTCGCAGGCGTTGCGGTCTGTAGCCAGGCTTCGATTTGTTGCTTGGGATCAGCAAAACGTAGGCCAATAGCGCACACCATTGCGAGCGCAAACATTGCTGCGCCAACTTGTTCATGCGGAGCAATTTTCTTTGACAATTCGGTCCATCCTGACCGCATTGGGTTGGGCGTATTTGCATTAAATGGGGAACAGTAAGAATCAAACGCATGCGTATGGCCAGCCGGTTCGACTCCTTGCGGATAAAGGGGACCATCCACCGCATAGGAAAGCCCAATGACGACGCCGATCAAAATTCCGAACCAAGCGGCTGTTCTTCCTAGTCCGTACGAACGCATCATCCATCCGATGAGTCCCACGTTGGCGCCTGCTCCCAGCGCTAGGAGTGCGAAAGCGGCTCCCACCGAATTTCCATGGGCGAACATCGAAGCCAATTGCACCATGGCGACCATCGGCGTCGCATAGGCGGGAATAGCGATCACCGTCATGGACAAAATCGCCATGGGATCATCATGTTCGGCAGATTGTTGAAGACTGGCGTAGGGTAGAGCGATGCTGAGCGCGGCAACTCCCAGCAGACCGATCAAGATGTAGCCCATCGACGGCCCTGTCATCTCACGAAGACCGAATAGTGCGGTGGCTAGCAAGCGTCGCCACCCTTCTGGCACGGTTGGCGGATCATCGGCGCTTGACTGCTGAACGGCGCGAAAGCACCAATCCCAGAGGAGCCCGCAACCGGTTACGATGATCAACGAACAAAACGAAAAGGTAATGATGACCACTGGATCCGATAACGTCAGGCCGTAAAGGACAGAAATCGGATTGAACAGCGGCGCCGTTAGCGCAAACGCCAGGATCGTGCCGCCAGAAAGTTTGACGCGACGCAGTTCCATCGCAATCGGGATTACGCCGAGAGAGCAAACCGGCAACAGCATGCCAATGAGCCAAGCGTAAACCAAGGACTTGATCCCTGATTCGCCAAACAGCTTGCGCGTGCCGACTGCGCCTAACCATACGCGAAAAATCGCTGCGACCAGGATTCCAATCAGGATCGTGGGGATTGCGGCGACGGCTGCTTGACTGAAACGCAAGAGAGCGCCCCAAAATATCGTTTCGATCATGACTGGTTATCCCCTTCTCGTAACTCCATCTCTGCTGCGTCTGACGATTGCAGCGCGAGACGCTGGCTGCGGATCGAATCGGCGCAACGATCGAGTTCAGGCAGAACGCCTGCTAGTTCTTTAGAAAATTCCACCAACGAAGCCTGCGACGCATTGCGCCGGATCATTTCGGTTGCATGATACATCTGGTTCCAGTCTGCGCGGGAAAGATCGGACTCGGCAGCGAGCTCAGGCAACCAGTAAAGAAGGTCCGCCGCTTCAAGTTGAATATCGCCATCAGGGTGCGTGGATGGAATTTCATCGCCGGTGGAACCCGCAGTTTGAATGATTTGCAGTCGCTCGACGGCGGCGACAAAATCGGTCGGACGATGGGGAGGATCGTGGTGTTCAGCATGTTCATCCGAAGCGGATAAGCAGCCTAACAAGCCGACCAGGCCAATTACGGCAAGCAAGCGTCGGAGAATTATCGATAAATAATTCATTGCATTCATCTCCATGTTGTTAACCGCAGATAGGAACTTCGACATCGTTTAGTACGGCTTCGATGATCGACCGCGGATGGTCAAAATCGCCGGAGAGTCGGACTTGCAGCACCGGCATGGCGACATTCTGGATATCGTCAGGCGTTACATAGTCGCGCCCACGGAGATGAGCTCTCGCTTGGGCGACTCGCTGCCATGTCAGCAGTCCGCGTGGACTAAGCCCTAAGGTCACATCGCGATGATGACGCGTTGCGGTCGCCAAATCGACGAGATAGCGGAGCACGCTTTCTTGGATATGAACGCCGGCGACATGTTCCTGGAGGTGCTGCAAGGACTGCGGCGTTAGAATCGCCGGCAACGGAGATCGATCGCGATCCGCTGCGCCAATATTTTCAGCGAGCATCTCTAGTTCGCTGGCGCGGTCTGGGTATCCGAAGGTTAATTTCATTGCAAATCGATCGAGCTGCGCCTCAGGCAGCGGATAGGCTCCGTGACTATCCACAGGATTTTGAGTCGCGATCACAAAGAACGAATCCGTTAATCGATGCGTCATTTTGTCGATCGTTACTTGACGCTCCGCCATCGCTTCGAATAGGGAACTTTGCGTTCGCGGGGTCGCTCGATTGATTTCGTCAGCGAGTAAGACCTCCGAGAAAACCGGCCCTTCGATGAATTCAAACTCTCGCTTTTTCTGGTTGAAAATGCTAAAGCCGGTTACATCGGTCGGCAGCAGGTCAGGCGTACATTGAACGCGGGCAAAACGACCGCCGACCGACATCGCCAACGCTTTGGCGAGAGTTGTTTTACCCAGCCCCGGCAAGTCTTCGAGCAAAAGATGCCCTCTGGCTAGTAGGCAGGCGATAACAAGTTCGACCGCTTCGCTTTTGCCTTTAAGCGTCGCATTAAGTGCGCGGCGTAGTTCGTCGATGACCGGCTGGAATTCGCAGATCGAACCTGCAGAGCGAGCTCTTGGTTCCGGCGATGCGACATGGTTTGTCTTCATAGTCATTGTTCGTGATTGTTAGCGGAGTGAAAGTGGACGGCGACTCAGTTCGAGCGTGAAATAACGAAGTGTTTCAATTTCGGCCGCCGGCACAGGGCACTTCGAGGCGCCCCCATACAGTGCCCAACCACAAAGCGAGATCGATTGAATCTGCTGCGTTTCTTCTTCTGCGGCGACTACTTTGCGAGAGAGCCATGATTCGATTGTTACCCCTTTCGGACGACGAACGGGCAAGAATCGCTCGCGCAGCTGGATGATCTGCAACGTACGCAATACGCGCCGACGATGATCGACGGAGATAATCCAACAATTAGCCAATCGCGCCGCCGCATCCAAAATTGCGATGCGTAACAACCAAACCGTTGTCGCGAGCGTGAAAACGAGTAGGAAGGTCCACTTGTAGCCCCAACTCCATTGAAGAACGTTCCAGATGAATTCGGCCAAACGAGTCTTCAAGTCTTTCGGAGGAGCGAGCAGATCGTAGCCCGGCGTCGGCTCCACCGCGTGCCAATTAACGCCATCAGAAACCTCAAGCCAAAAATGGGCGTCGTCGGGGTAGAGCGGCGTTTGCTCACTGTGAGAATCATATCGATCGGGCGACGCATAAAAGCCGCTCACGATTCGAGTCTGATATCCGAGTTCACGAAGCAATAACGCGGCGGATGTTGCGAACAAATAGTCAGGGCCTTGCCTCGAGTCAAAGAGGAATTCTTCGATCGGACCAACTGTCGCCGCAGAAATCGGCAACTTTCGGTCGAGTAGATATTCGTTACGCAGATGGTCTGAAACCGCCGTAATCGTCTCCCAGCCGGGTTGTGCGTCGATCGTCCATTCCTGGGCAATTTCCCGCAAGGAAGGCGACGATTCTTCGGCAGCGATCGGGGTGTTCGCAGCGAGGAACTTATTGCGATAGCGCTCACTTTGAAGACGCTCCTCAGCGATCAGGAAGTAACGCTGACGCATCACCGTTGTCGGTGGGATGCGGTCGGCGTCCAATCTCAACACGCCGTCTTGCGTCCAACGGAAAAGATCGGCGCGATCCACATCGGGGATATGAAGCTGTGAAAAATGAGAAGGAGTTGGTACCCGGGGAGACTTGAGATTGATGAATTTCAACAAGCTTTCCTCGGCGTAGTCGATATCCGAGTCATTCACGAAACAAGGAATTTCTAGCCAAGGTTTTCCCTTCTCTTGCGAGATCACAAAACTAGCAGGCGGGAACGCTTCGGCTTCGATCAACTCATCTCCTTCCAACCGATCGTAGATATTCATACGCAGATGTAACGGAGTTCGGCCTTTGACGTACAGCAGCGCATGTGACGTGCGATCTTGCAGGCTTTTCTTCTTTACCTGCGATTGCTTACGCACCAGGCTGAATTGACGTCCTGACTGCTCGCTGCGGGCCAGCTTTTGATGCCGATGCTGCAGTTTGTCAGGCGCTAAGGCTACTGATCGTTGGTGCTCTCCCGGCTTCTTGCGTTTGACGGGAGCGTCGTAGGTATCATTGAATACGTCGTACAGGCTAGGCATCTGCGATTCGAGGAAGACTTCGCTTTCTGTCGGTCCAAAGCTCATCGCATCTTCCGTGCCGTTGACCAGATCGTCGCCATCACCAACGCCGGAGTTCGCCGCGGCGCTATCGATCTGATTGCCGCCCGAACTGGGCATAAAACCTGACAACGCGGTGGTCGCATGTTCGCCGCCGATCAGCAAAAACATTCCGGACCCCAGCAGTAGTGCGACGCCGATCGCTAGAGCGCCGGCATTCTTAGGAACGCTGCGCTGCGTTCCTTCGGGAAACCTTCCTTGAATGCGGTCCCAATAATTGCCAATCAACCACCAGAGTCCGATCATCGCGTAAATCGCGACAACCGCGGTGATCGACGCATGGATTTCCAAGATAAATGCGAAACAGGTAAGCGTCAGACTGAGTCCCGAGGACAATCGAAGTAACGAGGGGAATTGAGAAAACGCGGCAGCGGCGATCATCAGGTTTCGCAGCGCCAAAGCAGTTTGCAACTCGAAGGTTTGACCAAGTGGAGGCGCAACGAAGCCGAAGATAATTTCCACGACGATATGCGCCATGACCATCGTCAACATCAGGACGACGACGCCGCTCGGCGGATTTCCTTTCGTCACAACTTTCGCTTGGCGCCAGGGACGAGTTGCCAGCAGCGAGATAGCGAACACGGCCAGAATTTCTCCCCAACTCCACCAGGCGCCAATGCCGCCGCGATGTAAAGAGAGTTGCAACGCCAAAACGGCGAGCGTAACGAGAATCCAATTGAGTCGCACCAGAAATCGATCAGACATGACGCCAAGCCTCCTTGCGTTGTTTTTTCCAGCCGTTTTGCAATTCTGCGGCGGCTGCCGGCAGCGAATCGATCCCTATCCATGGCGAAGCCATGCGTTGATGCGCGTCTGATTTTTCGGATTCGTTTGTCGCGACGTTCAACACGATTGCTCGTGATTCTCCGCAAAGCGGCTCAGAGAGATTGGTCCGAACGACGATCACAACCCCATTTCTCCGGCGTGATGGTAAGCGTACGGGATTAGAAAGAGCGAATCGCGCCATCGCGTCCTGCATTTTTCGCCAACTTGCCGGATTTGCATCGAGCGCGAAGTTTTGGTTTTCGATTTCCAACGAGACTCGCACATTTTGCTGAAATAGAGCAACGGCGACGCTGCCCCCTATTCGCAGCGCCCACTCGATCGTCGCATCCGCTCCCTGACCGCGATGGCTAGCGGCTTGGCAATCGATCACAATACAGACATTCGTCTGCGCAGCTCCTTGACGTTCGCAAACGATCATCCGGTCGCAACGAGCCGTCTGTGCCCAATGGACATTTCGAAGCGAGTCCCCTTGGCGATAGGGCCGAGCGCCGATTCGCTCTCCCTCATCCCCGGATCGTTGATCACTGGGGGAAAAGAGATGCTGAGCGGCCCCCGCTGGCAGCGGCAAAGACGCGAGGGGATAGAACCGCGGCCAGACGAGCAATTTCTGACTGACATTGCAGGGACGGAGCGCCTTCCACAAGCCGAAGGGAAACTCCGTGGTGATCTGCGGCGATATCTCTGGGTAGGCTCCTCGTAGTTCCGGTTGAAATGGAAACGTAAATCGACAAGTCGACCAACCCGGGATCCGCGCCAGAGAAACGACGGCCGAGTTGCCCTGCGCATCGCTCACAAAAAATCCACGTTCGATGGCCAGTCCCCAGACCGGAAATGGCCAGCGATTAACAATTTCCACTTCCACGGTAACGTTGGTCCCCTCTTCGCAACGCGCCTGGGAAAATCCGAGTTGGCAAGCTATGCCGCGCAGGCCGATCCAGGGCCAGACGACGCCGATCGCTAGTACTCCAACAATCGCGCCAACAATCGCGTAGCCTTGCGGCGTAACAAACCAACCGATCAACAGCCCACAAAACGCTGCAGCGCTCAGAGCGCCAAACGGCGTCTTGAGCCAATAGACGTAACGATTGGCCCACGGCGTATAGTCTCGAGTAAGGACGTTACTTAAAAACCAGGTGGATTTGGTGCTCATATTTATCCAGCGGCGCAGCATCAGCGCCTCCATCGCTGCGATTAACAACGACGGCTTCACGCTGAAACGTCAACCGTTAGGTGAGGGACGTAGTACCTTACGACAGGAGAGAATCTCACTGCGAAATGACGCAAATACGTCTAGAACAACACCGGCGGACCGCGAGATCGCGCGCAATGGGTAGATGCGCGAAACGCTCGTTGCAATTCTTCGGGCGCGCATTTCACCGTTTCCAGGGATATGTCGACTTGAAGCGACGCCGTCAGGTTAACTTTTCGCCAAGATGCGAGCAGCTTGCAAATCGCGCATTCATCGAGAGCGAAGACCTCGGATGTTGCTGCTTGCTTGTGCGAAATATGGGGATGCTCGTCGCAAGCATGTCGCGCATCAGGATGATGGCGACAGCCATGCCCGTCATGACCTAGTCCGGGCAAGACGTGCAGTCCTTCCGCCAATCCCCCTGCGAGAAGCAAAGAGATGATCTGGAGCGTAACTGCAACTTGGCGGATCCGCTGCGGCATGGTCAATTTCGGGTGAGAAAATAGTCAACCCTTCCATTTTGACCAGCGCTTGTGGCGCGTCAATTGACTTCACGCATTATTTGCAAAAGATTTGCGAAATGCATCGTGATTGTGAATGCAGCGGAGTGGTAAACGCAGAAGAACGCAAATGGGGCGGATATTGACTCGAATTTGACTTAGGAAAGGTTGCAATTCGCAGCGTATAACGGCAGCGGACAGTTATTGTGCATTCTCGTCTTCGTTGTGACGATCGGAAAAGAATGGTTGGAAATACCATCTTTTGATCGCCGTTATCGCTCTGCCGGCGTCGTTAGCGGCGAGAAGGGCGCACGGAATTAAGAACAGCGTTACTAGCGTCGCGAACATCACTCCGAATGCGAGCGATGCCGCCATCGGGATTAAGAATTGGGCTTGCAGCGACTTGTCCATCAGTAGCGGCACCAGGCCCACAAACGTGGTGATCGAAGTCAGCATGATCGGGCGAAATCGCCGAGCGCCTGCTTGGAGCGCCGCTTCGTACAGAGTAGCGCCCGCAGCACGCCGATGATTCACATAATCGACCATCACCAGCGTGTCGTTAACGGCGACGCCTGCGAGGGCCAACATTCCGAATACCGAAAGGTAGGAGGGCGTGATATCCATTGCAATGTGCCCCAGTAGAGCGCCGATGATCGCGAACGGAATGGCCATCAAAACGAAGAATGGTTGCCCCAACGACTTCAGCGCGACCGCCAACAATCCATACAAGACAAATGCCAGGATACACGAACCGAGAATTGTCTTTCTCTGGGCGTCTGCGGCCTCCGCGACATAACCGACATACTCGAAACTGAGGTTGTGTTGTTGGCACAGTTCCTCGATTTTGGGTGATAGTTCTTCTGAAATTCCGAGGATGTCAACCGTTTCGTCCACCGGTTGGGCGCCGCAACGAAGTATCTCGGCGCCATTTTTTCGGGTCACCGACGATGGGGCTTGGGTAAAAGCGATTTCGGCCACCGTTGCGAGCGGCACGCTTGCGCCGCGAGGCGTGCGAATCTGCATGCGGTCGAGCGTGTGCAGCGCTTCTCGCTGCGCGCGGGGCAATCGGACCATGACACGGATGTCATCCGTACCACGTTGCACGCGTTGAGCTTCTTCGCCAAAAAAAGATTGGCGGATCTGTTGAGCAAGAAGCTGTTGCGTCACGTCGAGTTCGGCCGCGTACGGTTTCAGACGCAATTCTAATTCGTCCTGACCGTAGTTAATGTTCGCCCAGGCGGAGCTGAACGCTTTGTATTCCTCCAGCAGGCTTTTTATTTGACGCGCCGCTTCGGCCTTCTCAGGCGACATCGGTCCACGCAGTTCGATATTCAGGTTCTCATTGTCAACGTTGCGGTCTCGGTTAATGCTTGAGTCAGAGCGAATGCGGAATTCCGTCGCCTCGGGAATTGGGCCAATCAGTTCGTTCCAGCGAGCAGCGAGATCGCTATTCTTGGGCCCGGCAGCGCTGCGCAGCGACGGGGCTAACACTTCGAACGAAATCGCGCCGCGCGATTTCTCGAAGTCGCGATGAATCCTGGCGGCCCCTACGATCTTGGAGATGTTCAGGACCAGCGACTCGCCGCTTTCGGGATCAATAAACTCTTTTTGAACTTGAAGCAACGCGTCTTCGATCCTTTTCATGTATCGCGCTGTCGTCTCCAATGAGGTATCGTCCGGCATATCAAGTTCGGCGGAGATGCGTTGTTTTTCGACCGTTGGGTAGGCGACGAACTCCATGCGACCGCTCAAACAGTAACCAGCCATTAGCAAGATCGCCGACACAAATGCGGCCAACACCGAGGCGCGATGACGCACCGAAAACTCGAGACACGGTTGATAAACCCGTTCGATGAAGTATTCAAGACTGTTGGCGATTGATGTTTGGAATCGCGTTATTGGGTTGTTACGAGGAACCGGCCTTAAATGCTTTAGGTGCGCCGGCAGGATGAACTTTGATTCGATGAGAGAAAACAAGAGCACTGGCGCGACGATTGGCGGAACCTGGGACGCGAAATCACCCCAGCTCCCTTCAAAAAACATCAACGGGATGAATGCAACCATCGTTGTCAGCGCGCCGAACGTGACCGGTGTCGCGACCTCCTTGGTCCCTTCGACAGCTGCTTCTAGCGGATCTAACCCTTCCTGCATTTTCAAATAGACGTTTTCACCGGTCACGATTGCATCATCGACGACGATACCGACGACGATGATGAACCCGAACAAGCTCATCACGTTTGCAGTAACCCCAAACCAGGGCATCATCATTACTCCACCGGCAAAGCCGACAGGGATACCAGCCACGATCCAGAACGCAAGACCTGGACGCAAGAAGAGACCCAATAGCAGCATGACCAGCAAGCTTCCTTGCACCATCGAAGTGACGAGCGTTGTCAAGCGTCCCCGAATCTCGACCGATTCGTCGTCCCAGATGAACAGCTCGATCCCTTCGGGAAACCGGCTGCGAGCGTTGCGGACGTATTGGTGCACCTTATCTGAAATGTCGATCGCATTCTCTTTGCCGGTGCGCATCACTTCGACGAATAGGGCAGGGCGACCATTGAACTCAACGATCTTTTCTCCTTCCTCGAAGCCGTCGTTGATGGTCGCGACCTCTCCCAGAAGTATGTCAGCGCCGTTGGCGGCATGAATGGGGGTATTGCCAAATTCTTGCTCAGAGTAGGCTTGGCCACGGGTGCGGATGATGAAGGTGCCGCTGGCGCTCTCGATCGAACCTGCCGGTAAGTCGACTGAAAATTGTTGGATGGCTTCCGAGAGATCCTGCAAGCTCAGCCCATACGCCAACAGCTTCGTCGTATCCACTTCTACGCTGATTTCGTAGTCTCGGTCTCCTTGCACTTGCGCCCGGCTGATCCCCGGCAGCGCAATCACGTCTTCTTCCACTTTGCGTGCAACTTCCCGCAACTCGTGTGAGTTCAAATGTCCCGTGACTGCAATGCTCAATACTTCCCACCAATTGGACGAATCGGGAATAGAGATCTGGGGCCGCTCGGTTTCATCCGGAAAGCTGGTGATCGTGTTAATCCGGGCTGAGACGTCGTCCATCAGCGCCCGCAGGTCAGTCCCTGGCTCGGCGTCGATCATGATTCTTCCCTGGCCTTGGCGACCTTCTGAGATGATGTCGCGAATACCTTCCACGCCTTCCAGAGATTCCTCGATTGGGATGAGGATTGCCCGCTCGACATCTTTGGCGGTCCCGCCGCGATAAGTCATATTGACGAACACGGATTCAAAGCTGCGTTCCGGGGAAACCTCCAGCGGGATTTTGTAGAGCGCCGTATAGGCGCCCGCGATAAGGATAGCGAACATCATGAAGTTCGCGGCGATCCCGTTTGTAGTAAACCAGCGAATCATCGGTATTTGTCAGTTGGTAGAGTTCTTGTCAGTATCGGGCGAAGTGGAGTCCGCAATGGAAATACCCGTATCCGCTGCTGGGATGATTTCAATCTTGGCGCCCTTGGGCGTGAATGGCATGGGGGTTGTCGCCAACCACATTCCCTCTGGGATCGAGGACGAGGAAACGATCACCTTCTCCGCGTCAGACCACAGCGACTTGATCGAGATCGGCAACAGCGTTTGATCAGCGCGGTTCACCAAGACGATCTTATCTAGTTGGCGAACGGCGCCTCTGGGCAACGCAACGACATCTTGCAAGACTTTCCCCTCAATGAAAGCGATGACCGGCTGACCGATTCGTAGCGGCGCTGTCCTTGTTTCTCCACCGAAAGGTCGATCAATGCGAGCGATTGCGAACAGGTCGCGTGAGTCCTCATCCAACTGCCCTTCCGTGCGAACGATGTTCCCTCTCCAGATGGTTTCGTTCGACTTTTGGATACCATCGCGGAACTGCACGGGGAGGGGGGGATCATTCGCAAACTCGGGCAACTTCAGGAATTCCCTTAGTTCACCAGAGATGGGAAGACGGACTTCGACATAATCGATGGCGAACACTTCACCCAATGGCGAATTTGACCCTGCCAATTGTCCGATGCCGATTAGCTTCGACATGACTCGGCCATCAAAAGGCGCCACGATCTTGGTTCGCTGAAGATTCAGCTGTGCCTGCTCGACCCCCGTTTCGGCCAACGCGACGTTGGCTTCAGACTGCTCTCGGCTCGCGGATGCCGCGTCTACCTCTCCCTGAGAAACGGCGTTCGATTCGACCAGTCTTAACTTGCGTTCTTCTACTAGCGTCGCAAGCTTGAGTTCCGACTTTGCGGCCGCCAGCTCGGACTGGGCGAAGGCAAGCGCCGTCTGATAGTCGCTTGGATCGATCTCGACGAGCGTTTCCCCTTGCTTAAAGTAAGCGCCGACTTCAAAGGAAGGGCTGATCTTCGTCACCACGCCAGAGACTTGGGCAGTCAACGTCACTTGGTTGTGTGCCTGGACGACGGCGTGCGTCTTGACGACCACCGGATAGTCAACCACTTCGAGTTCCTCGACCCGGGATCGTAACAACACTTTCTTGGGGACTGGTCGAGGGGGCCGTTCGACTTGAATCGCCAGTTGTTGAAAGCCGAACCAGCCTGCGGCAAGAATAGCGCAGGGGATCGCAAGCCTTAGCAAGTGCCCGGCGAGAATCGAAAGTGAAATGGAAGACTTTGCCATACGTTGCGACCACGTCAATTAACGATAGTTGGAAGATCGAGTGAGGGAATACGCGATTGAATCTCGACGCGGATCTCATCGGAAAACGGATCGGCGATAATCCATGGGGGGCGGGTTAACAAAGCGCTGAGTCGAACGTACTTCGACACACGCACTCTGGGGGGCGAATTTGCTCTGCTTACGCGTGGAAGCACTAGCGTTCGATTTTAACGATTGTACCGATCGCGGCGACTTTGTCCCCGGCGGGCCAGGGGCGGAGTTAAGCTGTTCGAGCACGACGGGAATAATTGTACCGATCTCGGCAGATTCACCGATTGTAGGGCAAGCGACGTATATTCCTGTCTTGCTGATTTTTCGAGATAATTGATGCGATGCGTACCTAACCCATCTGCAAGCAGTGCACTTTACCAACTCCGGATCCGCCTGATTGTTTCGCTGGTCTGGATTTCGTTGGTTGCCCTGGGCTGCACGAGTCCCCGCGACTGGATCGCCAACGGCTTCAAGGTAGGCCCCAACTATCGTACTCCAGCTGTTCCCGTGGCGCAGGACTGGATCGATTCCGACGACAAACGAGTAATCGGTGACCCCGTCGACGCCGCCGCCTGGTGGGCGAACTCCTTTAACGACCCGGTTTTGAACCAACTCGTTACCGAGGCCTACAGTCAGAACCTGACGGTTCGCCAAGCGGGTGCACGAATCATGCAAGCCAGGGCGCTGCGCGCCATCGCGGTGGGGAGCATGTTCCCGCAACAGCAAGATTTTTCCGCTCAATATTCGCATAATCTTGTCACTGGCGCCGGTTTCGATCGTCACTTCAGCACTTGGCGAGGATCGTTTGGGTTGGCGTGGGAAGTTGATTTCTGGGGCCGTTATCGCCGTGCTGTCGAAGCCGCGGACGCGGACCTCGACGCCGCTGTGTACGACTATGGAGACGTGGTTGTCACACTGGTGGCCGACGTCGCTCAGACGTACATCGATATCCGCACGCTGCAGACGCGGTTGGAGCTTGTCAAGCTGAATGTGGAAAACCAACGGAAGACCTATGAGCTGACAGAGATTCGCTTTGTCAACGGCGAATCGAGTGAAGTCGATGTGCAACAGGCGAAATCGAGTCTCGTGCAGACCGAAGCGCTCGTTCCGCAATTGGAGATCTCTCTCCGGCAATCGCAGAACCAGCTGTGCGTTCTGTTTGGCGCACCGCCTGAATTGATCGTCGACATGTTGGGCGCTGGCGAAATACCAAACGTGAAGCCAGAGATCGCGCTAGGGATTCCAGCCGCGACCTTGTTGCAGCGGCCCGACGTCCGTCGCTCAGAGCGGGAACTGGCGTCGCAGAGCGCGTTGATCGGTGTGGCGGAATCCGAGTTATATCCGCACATCACGCTCATTGGAACGGTTGGCAGGAGTGGGAATCAGTTCAAAGACCTGTTCCGCACAGGTTCGGGATTTGGTTCGGTAGGTCCGACGCTCGACTGGAATATTCTGAACTATGGCCGCATCGCCGGAAACATTCACTTCCAAGATGCGCGTTTCCAGGAGTTGCTGGCAGCCTATCAGCAAACGGTCCTCAACGCCAATCTTGAAGCCGAGAACGCGATTGTCCAATTCCTCAAAGCCCAAGAGCAACTCCGATTGCAATTGGAAGCAGCCGAAGCGGCCGACAAAACCAATCAATTGATCACCCTGCAGTTTGAGGAGGGAGAGGAGATTGACTTCAATCGCGTGTTCAGCGTTCAAAACACCAAGACGCAGCAGGAGGTCGCCGCTGCGGTGGCCAAAGGCAATGTGGCGCAGGGCGTCGTATCCATCTATCGCTCACTGGGCGGCGGTTGGCCTTCGCCTTATCTGAGTCAACCGGCGCCGGTGCTCGAAGCGCCGCCCAATTTGGAAGAAATCGAATCGCCGCCAGGGGATGAAAAACTGCCAATCGATGAAGTGCTGGAAAACCCCGTGGGGAATTAACGTCGCCAACGGAATTCCCTGATCGTTCTGCAGATCGAAAATGGGCTGCTGACGAAGATCGCATTTGTTACATCACTGGAGCCGCTCTCTTGTCGTTGCAAGAGATCAAGTCGTCGGATCTAAAGATCGCGTACGTTAGGCCTGCAATTCCGTGAGAATGATAAGTCGCAACTTGCGTCGTTACGAAACGTCGGCCGGTGTTTCAGTTGGGCTCTGCTCCGCTACGGAAAAGCGGACCAAGAAGGCGGAGGTGAGCGTGGTTGCAAGAGGAATCAATAAAGTTCCCAGAGCGGCTGTCGGAGCGACCCAAAGACTTGTCGCTGGTGACAGAACTACCGCGCCGCCGGAAATACAGCCGACAAGCATTCCCGTCATCATGCTCAAGGGGCGGACGTTCAGTTTCGAAACGGAAAGCAACATGCAAACTAACAACGGCCCCAGAAGCACGCCAAGAAATGCTTGAGACATGTCAAATATCGTTCCGAGGTGTTTAACGGCGCCAGCGGTGACCGTCGCGGAAACGCCAATCAAAATAGAGGCGTAGCGTGCGAATTTCAGACGCGATTCGTGCGAGGTTAAGACCGACGATCGGCTGACGAAGTCGAGAGTGATGCAGCCTGCTAGGGCATTGATTCCACTGGTCATACTGCTCATGGTCGCCGCTAAGAGGGCGGCAAAAATCAACCCTGGTGTTCCGACCGGCAAATGCGTCGCCACAAAGACAGGAAACACATGATCGGCTTGATCCGGGGGGAGGCGATCGACAACGCCTTCGTACCAAACAGATAGAGCGATACCTAGTACGAGCAAAAGTACAATAATGATTACTACCCCGACGATGTTCAGGACAAAAGCGCGACTAGCCGACTTACGATCTCCGGCAGCCAAATAACGTTGTATAGACATCTGGTCGGCGAGATATACGCCTAGATTGGCTGTGAAAAAACCGGCAACAATCGAAATGGTCGTGAAAGGTTTGGTGACATTGAACGACGGGTCAACCCATTGCAGACGCTGGCTCTCTTTCAAGAACGCTGTCGCGTGTTCCCAGTCATACGGGTAATTCCAAAAGATAAAACCAATTGGCAGCGTTACGCCCAATCCCATCAAAAGAAATTGGATTGCATCGGTCACCATTACCCCACGAATTCCGCCGAGCGTGGTGTAAATCGTGCTGGTCAATCCAATTCCAAGCACGAGAGGCCAAAACCATCCGCTCGACAATTGCCCACCAGCCATAATCGCCATCACGGGAGCGTAGATCAGCACGCCCATCCACCCAATACGCAACAGCATGTACATCGCCGCCGCCAAAGATCGGGTCGGGTAGCCAAACTTGCGTTCGATTATTTCATACGGCTGATGAACATTCGCAGCAAAGAAGCGGGGTAAAAACCAAAATAAAACCACAGCGCCAGATGCCGGTAACAAAAAGATGCTTAACGCAATCGCCACGCCGGATTGATAGGCCACGCTGGGTAAGGCGAGCATGCTGATTCCGCTAAAGAATGTGGCGCCGATACTAAGCCCGACCACCAGCACGCCGATCCACTTGGAAAAGCCGCCGCCCCCCGTGAAATAGTCCGCCTCATCCACCTGCTTGCCACGGCTGGCAATGCCCACGATAAAGATCGCGGCAATGTAGATGGCGATGATGGCAATGTCGATCCAGCCCAGCATCAAGTGTTCTCCTGTCGCATTTTTTGCAATGCTTCGGTTGGGACGACAACCACTAGGATCGCCTGGAAGCGTGCGGAAAAACTGGCCTATTCAATGCTGCAGAATAACGCCTGGCAAGTGAGTTGCGCACGGAGGTATTTCGTGTCACAGCCGACGAAGGCGTCCAATTGCATCAAGATGCATGGACGAGTATCAAAATCAAATCGTTATCAATTTCCCGAAGAGCATGGACCCAAGGTGCCGCCATTTCGAAACGACACCGCTAGTTGCCGCGATTCATTCGCATCAATCGCAACCTCGCCGCGACGCATCATGGTGAGCAACTCGACCGCCTGCGTGCCCAGCCCAATTTCGTCGACAGTCACCGAAGCTAGTTGGCTGGCTAGTCCGCCACCGCGAAAAGTTCCACCGAAGCCAACCACGGAAACATCTTCGGGGACTCGTAGGCCAAGCTTCAACACTTGCAAGTAGGCCCATTCCGCCAGTGAGTCAAAGCTGCAGAAGAGGGTGGTCGGCGGGGCGTCGCGGCGAAAAAGCTCCTCGATCGCCATCGCGCTTTCTTCTTGCAACGCCGGATAATCAGTAGGCGGGCAAGTCGCCACAAACACGGAGACGTCGGCCTTGCTGCCCATCGCTTCGCGAAATCCCTTTTCGTAGGCGGTGGAAGCTGTGCTCTGCCCTTTACTGAGGTAGGCCACTCGGTGATGCCCTGCTTCTCGGATTGCTTCCCCAGCAAGGCGACCAACTTCCTCGAAAGGAATAGCAAGCAGCGGCGTCTGTGCACCGACAACTGCCCGAGAGCAACATACGACGGGAATGCCGTGCTGTTGCAAATGGCGAATGTGTAACGCCGGCGTCACCGGCGAGGCCGTCGGAACAATTGCGACCCCCGAAACCCGTAGGTCAATCAACTGCAAAATCGCGCTGGCCTGCTTGTCAATGTCGCCATTTGTATTGCAAACGATCACCTGGTTATGCAACTCAACGGCGGCCTTTTCAAAACTTCGCTGCAGCGAAGGGTAAAAGGCCGTGTCGGTCTCTGGAACAATCAGAGCCAACAGGTCTAGCCCCTTTCGAATGCGTTGCCTGGCCTCGTCATGAACGAAGGTCCCTTTGCCATGAATCCGATGAATCAGACCTTCTTGCTCCAAAGCGGCAAGCGCTTGACGAATCGTATTACGGGCCACCTGCAGCGACTCGGCCAATTTACTCTCTGAAGGCAATGCAGATCCCGGCTTAATCGCACCGGATTCTATCTGTGAGACCATATAGCCCCGCAGTTGCTCGTACTTGGGCTGCGAAGGGACTTCGCTGGACCAAGTTAAGCCTTTCATCTCGTTTAAAACGCTCGACATATCGTCTCACCGCTCCTGTTTGTATAGACCTTAGTGTACCACTCGGAAAGAGAGAGCGTCAAGTCGTCCAAGGCACGGTAGTTCTTGTTCAAAGCCGCATATTTCGGCATTGAACAGTTTTAGATATAAAAAAACAGTGCAATCTGCAAGAAAATTGCAGGGCAAGACGTTTAAACGTGTTGTGATCCTGTTGTGGCGAGGTTAGACTGCACTGCAGTAAGGCATGTGGCTTACCGCAGTTCGCCTAATCCTCTTGTCATTCATTGAACGCTTCACCGCAGGTGTCTCTAAGGGCAATACTCTCATGACGAATCTCTCCTTGCTAATGGCTTTAGTCACGGCTCTCGGCGCCTTCGCGACTGGATGTAGTTCTGGCCAAGGTGATTTGAGGCTCGTGCCAGTGACCGGAAACGTAACCTATCAGGGAGAGCCCATTCGCGATGGGGTGATACGTTTGATCCCGAGTTCGGGGACGACGACTCCTGTACGGACACGGAAGATCAGAGAAGGGGCTTATCAGTTTACCGATCGCTTTGCCGTCGCCGCGGGATCTTATCGTGTCGAGATTATCGCTTATCGCCCTCGTGAGGGAGCCCCTTCAGCCGAAGTCGATCCAATCGCCGCAGAGGCCGCACGCGAGCAATTTCTACCAAAGCAATTCAATGTCGATTCTCAAATTGACCCCCTTGTTGTGGCGACAGGCTCTGATGAAATCACAAAGAACTTCGATCTCTAGATCATCACATACAGTTCTCTAAATCTATTTTATCCTTACGGTTCTCATTGATTGTTTTTCAGAAAAAGGATGATGCTCATGAGACGCAATGCTTTTACGCTCGTAGAATTATTGGTTGTGATAGCTATCATCGGGGTGCTCATCGCGCTGCTGTTGCCTGCAGTGCAGCAGGCGCGTGAAGCGGCTCGACGAACGTCGTGCAAAAATCGCCTACGCCAGATTGGACTTGCGCTGCATAACTACCACGACACGCATCTCACGTTTCCTTTCGGTCGTTACGGCGCGACCACGACCGAGCAACAGTGTGCTCTCACCATGTTGTTGCCCTTTGTAGAGCAGCGGCCGTTGTACGATCACTTTAATTTCAGTCTGCCGTTGACGACTAAGTCGGGCTCGACCATCACGCCGAATGTTAATACTCCTCTGATCGCGACGCGTCTTGAGGAGTATCTGTGCCCCAGCAATCCCCAGGATGAAGGCGTCTACTTTACATCGCAATTGCCTGGACGAGACCACGCCTGGGGAACCCACTATTCTCCGATCGCGCATAGCGGCATCGATGGCAATTCCGCAAGAACGGCTCCGCTCGGTATTGTTGGTTCCAATCGAGACGGAATGTTTTATTACGAATCCAAGACGAAGTTTCGAGACATCACGGATGGAACCACCAACACAATGGCGTTTGGCGAGGTCGTGGGCGATGCTCCCGGGTCGAACAAGCTGTTTGGTTGGGCGATGTTCTCTGGCGGAATGGGGGTCAAGGGCGGAATCAATTCCAACTTTCCTGACCTAGACGGCTTCTATGTCGCCAGCGATGACTTCACGGGGCCCTCAAGTTATCACCCGGGCGGATGTCACGTCGCGCTGGGAGATGCTTCCGTTCGCTATCTATCTGAAAACATGAGTCTAATTACGCTTCAAAGACTCGCCTCGCGTAACGACGGCGAAGTTTTGGAAGATTATTAAGTCACTTTAGGGCGATGATTAATCGTCGCTGCAAGGATCAAACGGATCGCCTTTTCTCGGATAAATAGTCGCCATTTACCGAAGGGGCTATTTATGGGGGCAACGCATCTACTGGCCATCTGTTCGCCGCTTGCGCTGCTCCTGGGAATGATCTCAGGGCTCGTCTCTATGTGGAGCGAGCCCTAGTCCAACTGTCGGCGCACTTCAACGCTCCAGGCATGATCGTCGCAATCGATGGTGCATTTGTTCGTTTAGATTTGGAAAGAAGAGTGGAATGCGATCTATTTGCACTTTATTGATGATAGTGTTCGGCGTCTGCCGTGTCAGCGCTCAGGACTCTGTCCAGCGAGAACCGTTCCAGCCAGATGAGCATACGATTGCGCTCTATCATTTCGATGAGGGCGAAGGCAACGAAACTCATGATGCGATGGGGGATCAGGAACTTACCCTGCACGCAATCAAGCAGGCGTTATGGAGTGAACATCCCGGATTCGGCGCCGCGGCGCGATTCGAGCGTAGGAAGGATGACGCCAATCTGCTGTTGGGGCCGATAAATAACGACAAGCTTCATCTGCGCAGCTGTACCAAGGAGTGGACAGTTGAAGCTTGGGTGCGTTATACGGGCAAGGGAGGTCAGGATAATGGGCACACCCTTGCGTGCATCTGCGGCACTGACGACGAAGGCTTTGGGCTCCCTCTCGGAATGCGTGGCGGTTGGAACTTTGCACTCTACAATGGCCCCAAAAAAGGCCCGTTGAAGAACGGCATCTCACCATCTGCGCGTTTCATGGGCTCGCCACGCGGCAACGATCCGAATCACGATACCAGTGGCCTCCTTTTCCCCGATCGCAGTCCGGACAGCTACACCGGCGCGAAGCCCGCGTTTATTACCGACAACCAATGGCGCCATGTGGCTTGGCAGTTTCGCTATTCGGACCAAACGCATTTCTTCTTGCTCGATGGTCAAGTCGTCAGAAGAATGGGATTTCCTTTAGAAAAGACTCGGCTAAGAAAAGTTAAGAATGACGCTGAAGACGTTTGCGTCCCATTCACCGTTGGCGGCTTGGTTCATTCGCAAGATCCTCCCTTCTATATCAATTATGGAAACTTCGCAGGCGAAATCGACGAATTACGTATCTCTAACGTCATGCGTTACCCGGTTGCAGAGCATTTGTCGATCATCGGTCAAGAGCTTCCGACGGCTGGGTTGAATGTTCCCTACTCGGTCCAACTCTCGGCTGACGTTCCCAGGGGGGATGTAAGCTGGGAGATCATCGAAGGTCAAGCTCCTGCCGGATTAAAACTCGACAGCAGCACCGGTTTGCTACACGGCAAGGCTGCTGTCGCTGTTGAACCACAGACTTTTGTGGTTCGGGCAATCGACCAAGCGGATCAGTCGGACCAACACGCTTTTTCACTTGGTGTGGAGCGAGGACGAATTGCCACCAGTTCGTTGCCGCCAGCTTTTCCGGACCATCCTTACCAGGCGACTCTGAAATCCGAACACATGGCTGGTCCCGTTCAATGGGCGGTGCGCAGCGGTCAAGTCCCTCAAGGCATTCAACTCAACGCCAATACAGGGCAGCTGCAGGGGGCGCCGACCGATGTCGGCAATGCGACCATTTGTTTTGAGGTTACCGACGCGAATGGACTCAAGGAAGACATCACTCTCACCCTCCGGGTATTGCCAGAAGAGCTTCGAGTCCTTGGCCCCGATGAGCACACAGTCGTCTTGTACGACTGGCAGGGGCCGAATGGTCGGATAATGCCTGACCTAATGGGCGACAAGGATCTCACCCTCACCTGGACCAACATGGGAGGCGACAGACGCGTCTCTTGGCCTGGTCGCGAAGGCCGCTTTCCCCAAGATACCGGACATGGAGAGCACGGCTGGGTGACCTCAACCAAGGGAAACCCGAAACTAGATTTGAAAACGTGTGCAGATGCATGGACTGTGGAGGCATGGGTTCGACGAGGTGGAGCGTTTCAAGGGTTTGGTAATACCAACGAGCCATTCCATTTTGGGCACATCTGCGGCAGCTACGACACGACCGCTAAAGGCGTTTGGGAGCTCTACCTTTCCGATATCAATTCGCCCGACGGAAGCATGGCGCCTGGCCTCCATTTTTGCGGCGAACAACCGGATCAGGCATTGATGAACCTCCACCCTTGGCATCGCCCTGAAGGCATCGTGGGAGATCCGAAAGATGCCGCCATTCGTGATACGGAATGGCATCACGTAGCTTGGCAGTACAACTATGCCGAAGATCTACATCAACTGTTTCTTGACGGCAAGCTGATCTGGCGGATGAACAGTCCCGATGGACGGAAGCTCGTCAATAATCGTCAGCACGATGCGCAGTTTAGCATCATCTCTCGAATAAAGGGTTGGGCAAGACTGGGAGGAGCTTTCAACTTTGGAGGATTTGGTCACTTCTTCGGCCAGGTCGGCGAAATCCGGATTTCGAACGTTCGGCGATATGGAGATGGAACATCAAGGTGAAAAGAATCTGGACAATCGGCTTAGCGGTAGTTTTGGGCAGGCGCAAGTCGGATCGTTTTACAACAGCAAAGCGAAGTCGGCGTCTGATCGGTCTCTGTTGAAGGCTTCATGCCGCCTATATTTCCATCAACTGCTCCGGCTGACAATGAAGAATGCCGTTGCATGACTTTCTCAACTGGAAGATGGCCTGCGTCGTCTGAGGTAAAAATGAGTCACTTAAAGGAGTCTCGATGAGAAAGAGCCGTACCCTTGCTCGCCTGAGAAGTGGTGAACCTGTGCGGATTTGTTCGATGGGGCACTTCAGTGCTTCCTATGTTGCGCATGCGGCGCGACACGGATACGACTGTATCTGGCTCGACTTGGAACACAATGCGATGTCCGCGGATGATTTCAGGGGATTGATGCCCAGCTTTCACCTATACGACATTGACTGCATGGTTCGTCCCAAGACCGGAGAACGCACGTCGCTCTATCGCTATCTCGAAGATGGCGCAACCGGCTTGATGGCGCCTCATGTCTCGACTCCAGAAGTCGCGAGAGAACTTGTTGACATCGTAAAGTTTCCTCCACTAGGAGATCGTGGTCTATGTGGCGCCAACATGGATAGCGACTATTACGGCCACAAGCTAGATGACTATATCGACCATGCGAACCAGGAGACCTTTCTTATCGTTCAACTGGAGACGCCGCTCGCCATCAAAAACGCAGAGCAGATCGCCGAAATTGAGGGACTCGACGGCATGTTTGTAGGCCCCGCTGATTTGGGAATTCGCATTTCTCAGGACAAAAGTCCCATGAGCGTCGAATCGGCGATTGATCAAGTCGCAAAGATCGCGATGAAGTCAGGCAAGGCATGGGGCCTGCCGGTTTCGGCCGATCTTATCCGCCCTATGCGAGCGAAAGGGGCTCAGCTCTTGGCGCATGGAAACGACTTCTTGGCAATGCTTCAAATGCTGGAAAAATGGTCTGGTGAATTTGATGAGGCCTTGTCGTCCATCATCGATTGATCCCTGAAAGCAACACGAAGAGTATGAGACTGAAAGATCAAACCATCATCGTCACGGCGGCTGGCAGGGGGATCGGAAAAGGGTGTGCGATCGAATTAGCGCGAGAAGGCGCTGCCTTAATTATTAACGATCGTCCGGGTGGTAAAGATCTGCAATCAACCGTTCAAGAGCTGCGTGACAGCGGCGCAAGCGTGATTGGCGTCGAAGCCGACGTCTTCACGCGTGCAGGTTGCGAAGCCTTGCTTCGCCAAGCCGTTGAGCAATCTGGTCCAATCCACGGTTTGGTCAGTTGTCCTGCTTTTCAGACAGTAGCCTCTTTTCTTCAGCTCCCTCCCGAGGACTTCGAGAAGGTCGTCCAGGGGACGCTGTTCAGCGGATTTCATATGAGCCAGTTGGTGGCGCAACAGATGGTGGAGCAAAGCCTTCTAGGTAAGATCGTGTTTGTTTCAAGCGTCCTCGCTCAGCGTCCCATGGCTGGCAAAAGCGCGTACTGTGCAGCGAAAGCTGGCCTGAACCATTTGGCCAGAACGATCGCCGTCGAACTGACTAGCCATCGCATCAATGTCAACGTGATCGAGCCTGGCTGGATCGATACGCCGGGCGAAAGAGAAGCGTTCAGTCCGGAGTTTTTCGCGGAGGAAACGCCGAAGCTGCCCTGGGGAAGGCTAGGGACGCCGCGCGATATTGGCCGAGCCGCCGCTTTTCTAATGTCGTCAGATGCCGATTACATCACAGGCACAGTCCTGCCGGTTGATGGCGCATTTCGTTTCCGTGATGGGCGCATGATCGATTAGACCGTTTCGCGGATCGCTAAAACCGAATCGCGACGCCGGCCTCGTCGCGATCTTGGAAATCATCGACCCAGCGATCAAGACAGCAACTGCTGATCAGGAAGATTGCCGGCCGACTCCAATATTTTCAGCAGCGGCGCCAACTGCTTTTCATAGCGCCGCCAACCGCCGATTGACGAGTTGTAGACCGGTTGTCTGAAGTGGACCCCAGTTTTCGGACCACGAGAGCGGGCTGCTTAGGTGGATGCCTTGGCTCTTGGTCGCTGGCTGGTGTGGACGGCCCACGGGGGCGATTACCTAGCGACTGATGAGGACGTTCGTGGCTATAGAATTTGAAGTATTGAGTTAGCCCTTTCTGGCAATCGGCTCCTGACTCGTAACGCTTGGCGTTGCAAATCTGATCCGCTTCAGCGTCCAGCATCTTGTTCAACGTCTCCTCGACGGTTGAGCGGACCTGTTCATCAAGATGCCCCCGCACCGCGTCGCCGTCAATTTTAATCGCATCCCGGATTTCTTCGTCGGTCCGATCTTCTGGTAAATTCGCCATGGTCAGTCCTTGGTTCTGGTGGTGGTTGATGTTGCTAATCAAATCCATACCAGAGCCAGGGCTGGCTCTCAAATTTGCGCAGTAATTAGGACGTTATCGTATCGGCGATCTCATCAAGCGTCGTTTCTCCTTGGTTTAACCGCGCCTGAAGTTTTCCTATCGCTTCATCACACAAGGAGGTATTGTGGACCAGAATCGAATCAAAACCAACTGCGTAGCTGTGGAAATCGCCGATCGTTAGATTTGAGACCGGGAATGCATCTTCGTATCGCTGGTGAATGCTGCGAATGATGCGAGTTTTCCCGTCGCGACTGTAGATTATATCTCCAGCCTGCAGTTCGTGGGAGTTGACCCAGCGGCCTGGTAGAGCTTGGCGTTCATCTTCTCCGCCTGAAAGGAGTCGCGAGGTGGATCGGAAGGTCAGTTCGTGCCCTTGCACAACCCCGAACGGGTGATGAATCGTCGTTTCGATTCGAGAGTCGCCGGTATCGATCGTCAGGACAGCGCCGCAGTACAAGCTGTCGATGCGGTCAGTGACGGAACGCAGTTTCCACTCGCCGCTCGCGAAGTCAAAAGAATGGACTCGCTCACCGGGGCGGATTTCGCCGATCGGGCGTAAGCCGGATTCAGTGGACACGACAGTGTCGCGAGAGAAGCAGGCCGATTCGGCGATGTCCGCGGGGAGGCTTTTGACTAGACCACCTCAGGCGGTCCCCGGTATGGGTAACGTCAATCCGTTGTATCAGCCGAAAGCGAAAGAAAAGTCCAAGTCCGCGGTCACGCCGGTGAAGTCGTCAAGGTGTTGAAGCGAATGCCCGGCATCGAATCCTTGAAAAACATCATTATATAAAGTCCGCTGCCATCAACATGGCTGCAAAAGCGACGTACTCATCAGACGGTGCGTCAGAATCCGCTTCGACGCCTGCGAGCCATACTTCAAGTTGCTCCTCAATCAATCTGACTATTCGTAGGAGATCTTGCTTTGCCTCGGCAGGAGCTTGCCTGACACGCTGCTCACGCTCCAAGTCATCAGCAACGCCCCACAGTGCAGCATACGGCAAATACGGAACTAAGCTTCTGGGGACTTTGTTCGGATCAAGTTTAGCCTTAGTTACGCTGTCCATGAAAGGACCATACGATGCATGCATCTGTGGAAGGATGTTGTCAACTGACTCATTACTCATTCGGTTCTCTTTCATTTTGAGAGTGTTCCTTTCATGCGATCAAACCACCCCCAATACTCGAAACGCTTTCCTGCGTTCGATAGCTGGTCACCCGAATGTACCGAAGTCACTCAAGCCGTGGTTGCGGCGTGGTGAAGTTCCACCTGGATACACTGTTCACCACAAGAAGGCACTTTTTGATGGCGGCACCGATACCATCGATAACATGGTGCTCCAGGGCGTGGACTTGCACAGAAACACACACAAGTTTTATCGGTTGGGTGGGAAAGTCCCATCTGTTAATCCGAGACCCGGTAGTTTTCAGCAGTACCAGGAGTGATTACCGATACCGACATGCGACAACGACTCAATCTTGTGCGAACTTCCAGCTTATTTGTTTTGCAAGAGTATGGTAACCAAGAGGAAGCAAACGTGGTTTCCATGACAGTGGTTCCCAAGGCATCCGGCATGTACTGGATAGGTGGATCAACTATAGTGAGGTCTGGGCGAGAAATCGAGTCTGTCTTTCGAGTAGACACCAATAGTAGCGGCACGCCTGCATCTATTTTTTGGTGGATCGATGGGACTTGGTACAAGCACGAGGATGCAGATGCTCTGATTGCATTAGGTCTGTCGAAGGATGAAGTTTTTCCGTTCGACTGGCGGTTTGCCATTCGGCTGGAAGAAGATATCTTTCATCCGCCAAAATCTAGCTAAATGCCTGGCAGTGGTATGACGTAATCGCACGGGGCCCGCGGCTTTGCGTGGCAATGATTGTGCGCGGCGAGTCCACTCCTTATCACCCTCACTTGCCCCAAGTAATTGGAAGCAAAGGCAGAAAGGGACGAGGGTCATCGTTTTCATGCCGGGGCATTTGAGGCCGACCGTGGATAAGATAAGCAGAAAACCACCTTGCTAGCGAAAACGAGAGCCCAATCCAAAGCTAGATAAGCAGCAACATCGGCTCCAACGTCACCTACGCGGCGATCGCCGCCGTCGCCAGCAATACCTATTCCAGCCTTCGCGAATCGACGATCTTCGCCCACAACCTGCTCGCCGCTTCTAGTCTGAAACAGGCCGAAGACCAGATCGCCGGCAGCTACCAGTCGAACGGAACGCAGCTGGCCGATGCCATCGCCGTCTACCAAATTGCCGAAGCCCAGGCGCTCCGCGACCATCGCATCGCCATTGAACAAGCCGACCGTCGCTTCGCCGACAACGGCGATACGACCGCCCACAGCACCTCCCTCACAGACGCCAACAAAGCGCTCCGTGCTGCCCGCGAAACCTTTACCGAAGCTTACTGCAAAGCGGCCATCGACGCCCAAGGCGCCCATCAATCCACCGTCGCCAAGTCTGAAGCCCAGTACGAAAACAACGTCGGCCAATCCCGCGCCCAGTCAACCAAGGCAATCGCCGACGCCCAGGTCAACTACGTCACCACCGAAGCCGCCGCCTACCGAACCCAGCAAGAGACGATCGCCGCCCGCGATAAAGAATTCGCCGAGTTCGATGTCGACAACGACTACGACTCCCTGGTAGACGCCCTGACCGCACTAACCACCGCCAACAACGACACCGCCGATCCCTGGACCACCAAAGCCCTGGCAGTCGCCGCCGCCGTCCATGACGCCGCCACCGACATCGCCTCTGACATCTACAACTATGACATGAGCCAAGCCGCCGCCAGTGAAGCCAGTGATGTTGCAAACGCTCAGGCCGATCGTGATCGGATTGTCGGCGAGGTGAAGGCGGATGTTAGCAAGGTGGTTACGGAGAGAGAGGTTGCGGCAGATCGTGTTACGAAGGAAGCGGCTGTCTATGACGAAAATCTAGACGGATCATTGATGCAGACAAACGGGGAAGGCGATAGGCCATGATTATGATACTTCGAATCGGCCTACACTGTTTCCAATCGAGGCTGCTTCACTTTCGAGAGCTGTTTCATCACGGGACGCGCGGCGTACGCATCATCCATCGACGCGATTGTCACCACGACGGCCAGCAGCAACCCCAGCGTATCGATGGCGATATTTCGCTTGCGGCCCGTGATTTTCTTGCCGCCGTCGTAGCCGCGGCTTCCGGAACGTTCGCTCGTTTTCACGCTTTGACTGTCGATGCTGGCGGCGCTGGGATCGATCTCTTGGCTCGGAGCTTCGAGCTGACGAATCGCGCCGACAAGCGTCTCATTGATCCGCCGCAGCGTGCCGTTGTCTCGCCAGGCGGCGAAGTAATCGTAGACCGTGCTCTTCGGCAGCAGGCCATGCGGCAGCATATCCCACTGGCAGCCGGAGCGGCATTGATAGAAGATCGCATTCATGACTTCACGCATGTCGACCGAGCGAGGGCGACCTCCTTTTTTGCTTCGTCGCGAACGCGGGATCAAACCTTCAATCAACTCCCACTGCTGGTCGGTTAAATCACTCGGGTATCGTTTTCGGCCTTCTTCGGACATCGCGTGCTCCACTGGTTATTGAAGCACGCAAGTGTTACGAAAACCGAGGTTTCAAGAAATAGCAGTTTCCGGATAGGCTCTTACGCGATTGCCGGCGCTGGATTCCGATTTTCTGTTTCGTGCGGTTGGAATGTGATCTTAAACGCCATTCGCGCTTTCTCATACCACCACATGGCAAGATAGACAAAACAAAACGCTTCGGCGAGCACCGCCAGGTGTCTTGGTTTGCCAGCGCCCAGCAGGCTGCGCAGGATTCGCCCCAGGTTGAACGCCGTGGCTGCCATCTTGTAACGCTTTTGAACTTTCTCCAGGCCTCGCAGCCAGGTGCGCCGCGCGCCGCCTGTGTCGCAGAGATGGGCGAGCGATCGCTCGACTCGTTCGCTGCGCTTACGTTGCAGTTGGCGGCCGCGTTTACCCTTCGTGTTTCGCCGGTTGCGATAGTACGAATGATTGACTTCCGGCGACTTGTCTTTTGCCCTGCGGGGCTGGTTGCGATGCTTTTCGGGAATGTACGTCCGCTGGCCGAGATCGTTCTGCAAGTGGTCCAGACAGTCTTCGCTGTGATACCCTTTGTCGGTGACGATCTCTTGGATTTCGCACTCGGTTTGCGCTTCGTTCAAATGCGTCTGCGCGGCGAGAATCGTGTCTTCGATCGTCGTCGTATCGCCTTGGTCGCCTGGGTAAACTTCGGCCGCGATGATGATCTCGGTCTCGAGATCGACCGCGTTTTCGGCCTTGTACTTCATGTGCGTGCGGCCATCTTTCATCTTGCCGATCTTGGCGTCCGGATCGGTTTTGCTGACCCACTCTTCATTCGAAACCTTCTTGTCCTTTCGGCGTTTATCAAACCTTCGCAGCTCGTCGTCATCCGGATCGCTCGTGCCCGTTTCTGCTTCGTACAGCTTGCGAAGATACTCGCGCCTGTCATCGCCGCGTTGGCTTCCAAGTCGGTCGCGTCGACGCCGATCGTCTTTCCTTTTAACAAGCCATACTGCTGGGCGGCGGCCAGCACTAACTCGAACGCCAGATGATGAAGCTCGACCGGCAAACGATCGCGCGTTAAAGAAAGCGTGCTGTAGTCAGGCGTCGCTTCGCCAGGACCGAAGGCGAGAAATCTGGCGAGCGAGCGACTGTCTTCGCACCGCCAGGCGATGCCGCGCTGGCTCGAAATGTCTTCGAAGTAGCCGATGAAAATCATGCGAAAGTAGACACCCGGCGGCAACGACTTGCGGCCCGTGGTGTCATAATAGGGCTCGGCCGCTGCTTCGAGCTGGCGATCAAACTCGATCTCGGCCAGCAACCGATTCAACCGATCGTAAAAAACATTCCGCGGCCCCGAACCGACCGCGTCCGCCGAAACCCAAAACGCCTGCTGCCGCTCCTCGCGACGTCGTCCCAACGCCATGCTCAAGCCTCCGATGAAGATGGGAATCAGGATAATGGAAAGGTGGGAAACTCAACAGGCTGCTAACTCTGCTCTTGTTCGATCAACCGCCGCAACAGATCGGTGACCTGAATATCATGCGTCGCGCAGTGGATTTTGAGCTGCGTATGAAGATCTCGGTCCATATCAAGCGTCAGAGCTTGGTGTTCGTGGAGGGCTCAGGCGGCGGCTCCTGCGTCCAATTCTCGATCCATTCGTCGGCTTGCAGTTCGCCTAACGGCGGACCGATATTTTATCTGTTGGCTAATGTAAACCTCCTCAGTTCATCCATGAATCGCTTGACGTCCTTCGTCGCCTTCCGATCGGAGTGACTCAGTACGGTGCTGCTGGGCTGACGATGTTTTCGGCGAACGCGACCAGTTGCCCGGCTGAAGCGGAACGGGCGCAACTAGGCTCTGTCAGAAAACATCTAAATCCGCTGAAAAATCGGAACTTGCGAAGTGAAAAGTCCCGGAAAAACCAGGGCCCAGGATCTTCTATAAAACGCAACTATGAGCGTTTTCTGACAGAGCCTAGCAGGATCAATGGGTAACAGCCCGCAAGGGCATTTTTCAACAGCTGTCGGATGCCTTTCCCGCCCCGCGAAACGCAGTGGACATTATTTACATTTTCATGACACAAATTCTACGTGACGGAGCGTACATCCCCGATTACGCTAAATTAACCTAGAGAGAACATGACCCTCATTTGTATTAAAAAGAGCCATATCTGCTTTTACAAAAATGGATTGCTGATCTCCAAATACATCATTCATTTCTTGGTAAGCCAACAGACCTGTCGGCAAAAACAGATTCACACTTTCACGCACATTCAAGAAAGCGATTTCATGAGCATTAATAATGGGGGGCGGGCAATCCGCCATGCTTTTACGTTGGTGGAATTACTTGTCGTGATTGCAATTATCGGGGTCTTGATCGCCCTATTGCTGCCGGCTGTTCAGCAGGCCCGTGAGGCGGCGCGCCGAATACAGTGCAGTAATCAAATTCGTCAGATCGGAATCGCCATGCACAATTACCATAGCGCATTCCAGTTATTTCCCCCTGGCGGAATCACCAAAATTAGCAAGACGGCGTGTGATTTGGATGGCAATGACGAATCCGATATCGGAGCGCCGTGGGCTGTTCTTATTTTGCCATTTATGGAAGAGCAAGCAAGATACGATCAGTATGATTTTCGATACGCATTTGCCGGCACTATTTTAAATTCAACAGCTCCTAATCATGCGGTTCAGTTTTCTCCTAATCGCAAGTATCAATGCCCATCAGACCCGAATTCAACCTCCGATTCATGCAACACAAACTATTATGCTTGTCAGGGGGGAGGCTCAGCGCCAAAATGCACTGCGAGTGACGCCCCGGATCGTGTTTATTTTTACAACGGAATTTTTCACAACAACTCGTCAAACAGATTTGCTTCGGTTACCGATGGCACGAGCAATGTCATAATGATTGGCGAGACGAAATATTGCCCACATATTTCTGGAGCGCCGACGGGATACACGAGCTGGGATACTGGACTGAGAGCATATCCAATGGGTCTGTACGATTTCCCGTCCGGCCTTTGCGCTGCCATGGAAGGCATAAACTCTTCTGACCTTGATCCTTCTGTCGACTATCCAGCTGGGCCGGCTACATCTACGTTTGGCAGCAAGCACCCGCAAGGCGCATTGTTTGTATTTGCGGATAGTTCCGTGCAGTTTTTGTCTGACACGACAGACCTAACTATCCTTCGATTGCTAGGGTCCCGTGCCGATGGAACGCCAGTTTCGCATTAGAAGAATCCCCCGTCTTTCTGTTGTGTAAGCTTCAGGACATGCAGAGACAGCGAAAGACAAATATGGTTTAACCATTATTCGGTGATTTCCATGTTACTGAATATGGATATCCATAGTTTTTGTCCCAAAACTGACGTAAATGAGTAACGCAATGAGTACTGACCAGCATCGTTTTCCAAATAAGGCGTTGAAATTGAATCTTGCAAACGCCTCGGGAAAACTGTTGCGTATTTGCTTAATCGTCCAGACGACTTTTCTCATTGGTTGCTTTGCTTCAGATCAGCACGGATATGAAGTGCATGGTCAGGTAAATTTTCGTGAACAACCGGTTCCAATCGGGAGAGTAATTTTTGAACCGGACGCTTCTAAGGGGAATTCAGCCCCGGCGGCCTATGCTGAGATTCAAAATGGCGAATACAAAACAAAAGTGAATCGTGGGATCTTTGGCGGCTCTTACGTTGTGCGTGTTTTAGGGATGGATGGAAATCCCGTTGGCATAGAACTTCCGCAGGGCAGGCAGCTTTTTAAAGAATATCGTATGGAAGTTGAGTTGCCGTCAGAGGCGACTTCACTTGACATCAACGTGCCGGACGACCGAGAGCGCGCCCAATCTTCAAAATGAAATCTCCCTTGCCTCCTAGATTTGGGTTCTGATCGCTCAGGCTGAACCTCACTATTGATTTCGCTGTTTCACACTGAGGTGATTTCCAGAAAAGTGACGCTCGCAAAGGTCTCATCTTCTCTGGACGAGATCCATCTAGAAGAACCACTCGCTAACACTTCAAGACGTAGTTTGCAGCTGGTTTATTTTTCAAAAATGCCGACTCCCCCATCTTGTAGTGTTTTTTTGAGATAGCGCTCGAAATGAAAGCTTGCTGGCGTCTTATTTTTCGCTAGGCTGATGGCTCTTGAGTAGAACTGGCGTTCGGTAGCCGGTGCTGAAGTGTTTTCGGTCGCAGTTGTCGTTGGAGTCGACGCTTTGGCGAATCGATGCGCGACGCGGCAACGATCGGAACCGTTTGCCTGCGTATTGACCACCGCGATCGCTATAGTGGAACAAGCAGGCGACGGCCGCCGCGTCTCCCAATGCGCCAACCAACAAGCCCTCCGTCATCAAGGGGCAAAACGCCGGCCGATCCATCACCTATCGCTAGGCAAGCGAAGCGCTTTCCGGCCACAGCACGCAGCGCGCCCAACCGCCCGACTTTTCAGCAGCCTGCTAATTGTCAATCACGATGCGATGCTTTGTCCGATATTTGCCAGGCGTTATGCCCACTCGTCGCTTAAAGACAGCGACCATATATTCCGTATGCCCAAAACCTGATAGGTGTGCTATCCGCGAGAGCGGCAAAGAGGTCTGGACAAGGAGTTCGCGAATTCGATTAATCCGAACTCTGATGATTTCCTCGTGCGGTGAGTGTCCAACGGCATCTGAAAACCTACGATAAAAAGCGCTGCGAGAGAGTGGAAACTGTCGGACTACGGCACTTGCATCGATCGACTCTGAAGCATGATCGCGAATGTACTGAAGCGCCTGAGCGATTATCGCGTCGTCAGTTACCATCGCCTCCGTAGATCGCCGGGTAATTACTCCCTGAGGCGGAATCATGATCGGCTCCATTCTTTCTTCAGACGATCGTTTCTCTAGCATCAATCGTGACAATAAACGGGCCGCTTCGTATCCAATCTTACGTGGATTGTCAGCAACGCTGGACAGAGGAGGGTCAGAGACCCGACAAAGGACCTCGTCATTGTCGGATCCAAGTACTGCAACCTGATCAGGGACTTTTAAATTGACCCGACGGCAAGCATCCAGCACCTGCTGAGCACATCGATCCGAGCAAGCCATTAGACCGAGCGGCTTAGGAGCCTCGATCAGCCATTTCCCAAGGGCAACTTGCGACTTCTCCCAGCGCCGCAGCGAAGGAAAACTTCTTGGAATAAAGTGCGTATCAAACCAAGAGGCTCGTTTGTCAACTGCTTCGCGAAACCCTTGAAGCCTAAGCTTGCACCAAGACTGACTAGGATACCCGCAATAGCCGAAATGAATAAAACGGCGTTCCGCTAGATGTTCACCCGCCATACGGCCGATGGCTATATCGTCGTTTCCAACCGATGGCACATCCGGAAAGCATGCATGCCCATAGGTTTCAACAATCGGTATTCCAGCTTGCAGCAAGCTAGACGCTGTATTGATATCTTCGATATATGCCAGAATGCCGTCTCCTGCCCAATTCTCCAGCCACCGCGTGTTAAGCCGACCTGTCCCCCGCGTCTCGATGAACAACGACCAGTTCTCTTGCGTCTCCGCATACTCTGCAATTCCAAGAAGCAGCAAGCGACCGTAATTTCCAGTACTGTCAACAAGAACTGCAACATGCGGCCGTAATTTTTCCCGCTTGTCCGATAGCGACATTGCCTGCGACTCCCACTTCAAGATAGTTCAAACCACCGCTGTGCAACGAATTCCCCCCACTTACATGAATACGCTATGAGCTGGATGGACGCTATGGATCACGTTGAATCATCTCTCAGTTTAATTACGCAATACATATTTAACACTCAAACGCTACAGAATCTCAGTGACGAGCTCGGGACTCGCACCTAGACTTTGGTCAGATCAGGCATACGCTTGCCTTAACGATGATGATTTTTAGAGCGGTAAACATGAATAAGATTACTAGGCGGAACTTTCTTGAAAATGCGACGTTAACCTGCATTGGAACTGGCTTGACCGCTTGCTTGGCGGATAAGCTAGTCGCTGCTGAAGAGAAGGTCGCATTTCAGATTTCGTTGGCGCAATGGTCTCTTCATCGAGGCTTCTACGGGGGAACTTTGAACAACCTCGATTTCGCTAAAATGGCCAGCGAAGATTTTGGGATCACCGCTGTCGAATATGTGAATCGCTTCTTCCAAGATAAGGTCACTGACTACAAGTATCTGAAAGAGATGAAAATGCGAGCCGAGGACCATGGAGTCCGGAGCCTGCTGATTATGTGCGGCGGCGAAGGCACCCTCGGCGCTGCTGCAAAGAAAGAGCGGGAATCAGCCGTCGCCAACCATTTGCGATGGGTAGAGGCCGCCAAGTTCTTGAATTGTCATTCGATTCGGGTTTATGCAGACGCCGAAGGAAGCGCCGATGAGCAGCGAGATCGTGCTGCGGAAGGCATTCGCATGCTGTGCGAGGCTGCGGCGAAGCAAGAAATAAACATTCTGGTGGAAAATCATGGCGGCCTGTCCTCCGATGGCGCTTGGCTAGCGTCACTGATTCGTCAGATAGATTTGCCCAACTGCGGAACGCTTCCTGACTTCGGAAATTTTAATATCACGCCGGAACAGACTTATGATCGATATCGGGGCATCCAGGAATTAATGCCTTACGCCAAAGGGGTGTCGGCCAAGAGCTACAACTTCAATGACAATGGCGAAGAAACCAGCATCGACTATCCTCGCATGATGGACATCGTCTTGTCTTCCGGCTACCACGGCTACGTTGGGATTGAATACGAGGGTCCCGTTTTATCCGAGTACGATGGGATTCGAAAATCCAAAGCGTTACTGGAACGCATTTGTGCTGCCGCAAGTTCACAGAAATAATCAACATGACGTGTATAAAAAATTCTATCGCCGGCCAGGTAGGCGTAGGCCTGCTGGGAAGCCGATTCATCAGCAGCATTCATGTTGAGGCGCTTCGATCCGTAAAAGACGCAGAAATCCTTGCGGTCGCTTCTGCAACGGAAGAAAATGTCCGCTCATTCGCCGCCAAGCACAAGATCGCCCATTGGTTTACGGACTACCAAAAGCTTCTGGAAATGCCAGAAATCGACATGGTAGTTATCGGGCTGCCGAACCACTTGCACTGCGAGGCGGTACTGGCGGCGGCGGCAGCAGGCAAGGACATCGTTTTAGAGAAGCCGATGGCCCCTAGTCTTGCAGAGTGTAATCGCATGATCGCCGCATGCAACAAGGCTGGGGTGAAGCTGATGTACGCCGAAGAGCTTTGCTTCGCCCCCAAATACGTGCGATTAAAACAGCTTGTGGATGAGGGAGCTATCGGCGTTCCTTACTTACTAAAGCAATCGGAGAAACATGACGGTCCCCACTCAGAATGGTTCTGGGATATGGAACGCTCGGGAGGGGGCGTCACGCTAGATCTGGGGTGCCATGCCTTTGAATTCTTCCGGTGGTTGCTATCAGGGCCAGATTGTCTCAATCGCCCAAGGGCAGTCAGCGTGCTGGCTCAAATGGGCACCTATGTTCACGGCGACAAAACCCGTGGAGATGACGATGCGATAATCATTGTGGAATTCGAAAATGGCTGCCGTGGCCTAGCCGAAGAAAGCTGGGCCAAGCTTGGCGGAATGGACGACAGGGCCGAAGTCTATGGGAGCAAAGGTCTCGCATACGCTAATTTACTGCAAGGAAATTCCATTCAAACGTACTCACAAAATGGATATGAGTATGCCGTAGAAAAGTCTGGTGGCACCAAGGGATGGAGTTTTACTATTTATGAAGAACTCTGGAACTATGGATTCCCTCAGGAAATGGCGCATTTTGTTGACTGTGTTAAGCATGACAATCAGCCAATCGTAACTGGCGAAGATGGACTCGCCGTTATGGAAATTGTGATGGCGGCTTATGCTTCAGCGGGAGAAGGACGGCGAATTGATCTGCCGCTTCATGTTGACGCCAAGAGGCCAATTGACCTTTGGCTAAAGTAGCAATTGCCTGCCGAGCCCCATTTTTTAAGACGCTAGGACATGTTGGCATTTTCGCTTACTTGAGCCATCTATCTACTACGCGATTTCAGAATCACGCCACTTTGCGAAAACGAAAATCATGCATACTGCCCGCTGTATAGTCGTCATCCTGTGGTTGGCCATCACCTCCACCGCTGCATCGGCGGCAACCGTCCTCGTTGAAGCGGAAAGCTTTTCAAATCTCGGAGGCTGGGTAATTGACCAACAAGCAATGGGCCAAATGGGCTCCCCTTTTATTCTAGCCCACGGCCTAGGCCAGCAAGTTGCAGATGCTGAGACGGAAGTTGCGTTTCCAGTCGCTGGAGCTTACAAGGTTTGGGTTCGAACTCGAGACTGGGTCGCTCCATGGAAAAAAGAGACGACGCCGCCTGCAATGAAAGCCGTAGGATTTCCCGGTAGGTTTCAGCTTTCTATTGACGGCAAGAGGTTGGATTGTACTTTCGGTATTGCAGATGAACAGTGGCATTGGCAAGAAGGGGGCATCGTCGAGATATCCGAAGGGCGGCGGACGCTGGCGATTCATGATCTTACCGGTTTTGCAGGACGGTGCGATGCAATTCTCTTCAGTACGGATCACGACTTTTCGCCTCCGAATCAAGACCCGGATATGGCTGGCTTTAGAAGAAAGCAGTTAGGCTATCCGGACGCGCCCCCTTTAGTGGGCGAATATGACCTGGTCGTTGTAGGAGGCGGCGTGGCTGGCTGCTGCACTGCCATTAGCGCCGCACGAAACGGTTGCCGTGTCGCGCTGCTTCAAAACCGCCCCGTGCTTGGCGGCAACAATAGCTCTGAAGTTCGCGTTGGGCTCTCCGGGCTTATCTTTCAAAGTCCGTACCCTAAACTCGGATCTGTCGTCGATGAAATTGGCCCCATCGGTCACTGGAATCTGTGGGAGGCCGAACAAAATCCCGACTCACTTCGCAGCAAACGGATACTAGCGGTCATTAAGGCGCATCCCGAAAAAAAACAGCACAATGCAGGTGCGGCTAGCAACTACGAAGACGATCGAAAGCTTCAAGCCATACTATCCGAGAAAAACATAGACCTATTTCTCAACACTCACATGAATGAGGTCATGATGGACGGCAACCGCATCGTTTCGGTTGTCGGTCAAAACATCAAAACAGGTGAACGACACTTATTTCGCGGACGCATGTTTGTCGATTGCACAGGAGACGGAACGCTCGGCTATCTCGCAAAAGCCGATCTGAGAGTTGGTCGTGAGTCCAAATCGCAAACGAATGAAGCGTTGGCGCCAGAAGTTGCCGATAAATTAGTCATGGGGACATCAGTTCAATGGAATGCCGAACAAGAGGAGAAGTCATCTACCTTCCCGGAATGCCCCTGGGCAATTCAATTCGACAGCACATCATGCGTTGAGACGACGCGCGGTGACTGGGACTGGGAAACAGGCGCTCAGCGCGATCAAGTCAGCGAAATTGAGCGTATTCGTGACTACGCCTTTCGAATTGTTTACGGAAATTGGGCTACTCTGAAGAACGATGAAAAGTATCGCGAAAAATATGCTCCCTGGAAGCTGTCTTGGATAGCCTACATTGGAGGAAAGCGAGAGTCGCGACGCCTGCTCGGCGACATTATTCTTCGCCAACAAGATATCGTTGAGCAGAAAGAGTTTCCAGACGCATGCGTCACAACAACTTGGACTATCGACCTGCATTATCCGCTAAAGCCGATTTGCGCTTGCGAAGCGTTTCAATCCGAAGCCCATCATTTACAAATCGAACCTTACCCAATCCCCTATCGATGCTTGTACTCGCGCAATATTGATAACCTCTTTATGGCAGGGCGAAATATCAGCGTTACCCATATTGCCTTGGGGACCGTGCGCGTTCAGAGAACCACAGGCATGATGGGCGAAGTTGTTGGGATGGCCGCGGGAATTTGCAAAAAGCATGCATGTAACCCAAGAGATGTCTATGAAGATCATCTGCCGGAGCTGAAAGAACAGCTAAACGCAGGCGTTCCTCAGGCATCTTCTGCGGCTCCCTTGCGAAGTCGCATTTCTCCATAAATATTAGCCGATTCGGCTTCTTCTGGGGTTGGGCAGAATTCTCCGCGAAGGAGTAACCTCGTGCGAGACAAAGAAATCTATTAGGCCATTCTCGATCGGTCCTCACCGTGGTCGGTGGATCAGGTGCAGCTTAACCTCGAAGAGCAGCAGATTGACGCTCACGTTGCTCATCCTGAGCAGATCGCCCAATAAATGCTTGCGATTGATATGGCGATGCGGATCATCAAGCTACGTGAAATGGTCGAGAATCGAAACGATTTCATCTTGGTTGACTTGTCGAGACTGCGGCTCTTCTTGCAGCGCGTGATGGAAAATTGGAAAGCCAATATCATCGCTGTGCGAAAATACCCAAAGTGTGCGCCAGCCGTGGGCCGCAATCGGCGTTATTGTTAACACATATTCAACATCCGATTGCGACATATTCTCAGTGACACTCAATCGCAGTCTCTCTAAAGTTGAATATATTGCATCCCTTTACTTCACGCCTACAAAGCTATTAAGTGACCCATCTTTGGATTCCAAGCAAACATGAAGCGATTAAACTTCCTGCCCGTACTCACCATGCTTGTTCTCCAGTTCTTCGTGCAGCCAATCCATGCGGAAGAGGTGCAGTTCAGCCGTGATGTGCGTCCAATTCTTTCGGACAAATGTTTTTCCTGCCATGGACCTGACGAGGAATCTCGCCAAGTTGGTTTACGGCTTGATATCGAGAAAGATGCATTAAGCAAATGCGACTCTGGAGCGACGGCGATTGTTCCTGGTTCTCCCATGACAAGCGAAATCATCGCGCGAATCAACTCAGAAGATCCCAGTTTGCGGATGCCGCCGGATGGGCATGACGCCCTCAAGCAGGAAGAGGTCGATCTACTTACCCGCTGGATCGAACAAGGGGCAAAATGGGAAGGGCACTGGGCGTTCACTTCCCCCGCCAGGCCAACAGCGCCTCCGGTGCGGCAGGTAGACAAGGTGAGAAATGAAATCGACTCTTTTATACTGTCGCGACTAGAAAAGGAAGGTTTAACCTTCTCGCCTGAGGCAGACAAGGCGAAGCTCATTCGGCGGGTGACCCTTGATCTCACCGGTCTCCCCCCAACAACGGCGGATGTAAGCGCATTTTTAGCAGACGATCGTATCGACGCCTATGAACGGGTCGTTGATCGCTTGCTGGAATCGCCTCGATACGGCGAACACTTGGCTCGTTATTGGCTCGACGCTGTTCGCTACGGCGATACGCATGGGTTACACCTCGATAACTATCGAGAAATGTGGCCCTATCGAGACTGGGTTGTATCCGCTTTCAATACGAATATGCCTTACGACCAGTTTCTTACTGAGCAGTTGGCGGGCGATCTATTGCCGGACGCTACGATCGAGCAAAAAATCGCATCAGGATTCAATCGATGTAATTTGACAACCGGGGAAGGGGGATCGATCGAAGAAGAAATTCTCGTGAGAAATGTAGTCGATCGCGTTACGACCACAGGCACTATTTTCATGGGATTAACATTGGAATGTGCTCGATGTCACGATCATAAATACGACCCAATTACATCGAAAGAGTTCTATTCCCTATTTGCATTTTTTAACAATCTGGATGGGCCTTCAATTGACGACGGCAAAAAAGATTCCGCCCCTATGTTGAGAGTTCTTACCTCGGAAGAAAAGGTGCAGATTGACGAATTGAATCAAGAGATTGCGACAGTGACTTCAGAGATCGCTGCACAAATTGAAACAATCGATTATCAAGACCCCATCGCCCCTAGCGATGTGGCCCCCTACGAACCGACAGAAATTGTTTGGATCGAGGACGCCGTTCCCATTGGCGCGAAAACGGGAGGAGGCTGGAATTATGTTTCCGCTCCTGAACCTGTTTTCGGCGGCGACAAAGCCTTTTACCGATCGGCTGAAGGCTTAAGCCAGCATTACTTCATAGAGGCTTCCCCGCCTCTCGAAGTTACTGCCGGAGATGTTCTCTTCGCTCACGTTTATATCGATCCGGAGAATCCACCCAAGCAAATCATGCTGGAATGGTATGACGGTAGCTGGGAGCATCGCGCATATTGGGGAGAAGACCATATAACTTGGGGAAAAGATAAAACGCCTAGTCGACAATACATGGGCGCGCTGCCTGAAGCAGGGACTTGGGTGAAGCTTGAAATCCCTATCCAACAAGTGGCTCTGACTCCTGGCGCTAAGGTTCATGGCTGGTCGTTTACTCAATTCGATGGAACGATCTATTGGGATTCGGCCGGCGTCATTACCAAGAAGCCGCAGCAAACGGAATACGAGTCGCTGCTGATCTGGCAGCGCGACGTGCTGGCGACCGACCAGCCTGACTTGCCCCAAGATATTTTGGCGATAATTCAAACGGACCAGACGAAACGCTCAATAGAGGAACAAGGGCAATTAAAACGGCACTTCCTGAAGCATGTTTATACTGGAACTCGGAAAGCCTTTTCCCACCTCTTCGATCGCTTGGCCAAAGCCGAAAAACGTATTGAAGAAGTCCGGCAAAACGCACCCACCACGCTCATCTATCGTGAGCGAGATGAACATCGGCCCGCCTATGTCCTTAAACGAGGTGAGTACGCCAATCGAGGTGAGATGGTGGAGCGAAGTACGCCCAAGTTCTTACCGCCGATGACCGATGAGTTGTCGCTAGATCGGCTAGGTCTTGCCAAATGGCTGACTGCCTCTCAGCATCCCCTGACTTCACGTGTCTTTGTTAACCGGTTGTGGCAACAGCTTTTCGGTACAGGCATCGTCAAAACATCGGAAGACTTCGGCTCTCAAGGAGAAATGCCAAGCCATCCGGAGCTTCTTGACTGGTTAGCGGTGCAATTTATCGAAGATGGCTGGGATATTAAGCGTAGCTTGCGTCGCATGGTATTGTCTTCGGCCTATCGTCAGTCATCGCGAGCGACGAAGGAGGCGATGCAACGAGATCCGAATAATCGCTTGTTGGCTCGCGGACCACGATTTCGTCTTGATGCGGAGCCGATACGAGACCAGGCGCTGGCCATCAGCGGATTGCTCGTCTACAAAATGGGGGGAGCAAGCGTCAAACCGCCGCAGCCAGACGGATTATGGTTGGCTGTCGGCTATGGTTCGTCAAACACCGTGCGATTTAGTAAAGACGAAGGGGCTGACAAAATTTATCGGCGGACGCTTTACACTTTTATCAAACGGACGGCTCCGCCTCCTCAAATTAGTACGCTTGATGGACCTTCACGGGAGTCATGCACCGTGCGCCGCGAACGCACCAACACTCCTCTTCAAGCTCTCTTGCTGATGAATGATCCTCAATACGTGGAAGCTGCGCGGGCCTTTGCCGAGCGAATTCTGCATGAAGGAGGCGATTCCGTTGAAGATCGACTCAAGTTCGCTTTTCGCCTTGCAACCGCTCGTTTGCCTGACGACGAAGACCTGCGTCTTTTAAAGGAAGCGTATCAATCAAATCAGGAAAGTTTTCAAGAGGACGTTGAAGCGGCGAATAAACTCATTGCGGTTGGAGAGACTCCTCCTGTTAGTACAAGCAATCCGAGTGAACTTGCCGCATGGACCTTGATTGCCAATACCATCTTGAATCTGGATGAAGTGATAACGAAGAATTAGTAATCAGAATGCGAACGTAGGAGACACAATCATGAATCCAGTACAAGACTATGCCAGCCTTATTACACGAAGGCATTTTTTTCAAAGCGGCGCATCTGGCATTGGGGCCGCAGCGTTAGCGTCGATGCTCCCGGGCGCCGCAAACGGCGCAACTGCGACGACCGGCGGATTGTCAGATCTTCCGCATTTTGCCCCCAAAGCGAAACGGGCGATCTATTTGTTCATGGCTGGCGGTCCATCTCAAATGGATACTTTCGACTACAAGCCCGACATGGCCAAGAATCCGGAAAAGTATTTCGATAAGGATTTGCCCGATTCCATACGCAAGGGGCAGAGACTAACGACAATGACTTCGGGGCAGGATCGACTTCCGGTCGCACCAAGTATGTTTAAGTTCTCACAACATGGAAAAAATGGCGTTTGGATTAGCGACATTCTTCCGCATACGGCGAAGATGGTTGATGATTTGGCGATCGTTCGTTCTGTGCAAACCGAGGCGATTAATCACGATCCCGCAATCACTTTCTTTTGCACCGGAAATCAGTTGCCCGGACGTGCGAGCCTAGGATCATGGCTAAGTTACGGGTTGGGTACCGAAAATCAGAATCTGCCTGCGTTTGTCGTATTAACGGCTTCGTGGACTGGCCGCAAGGTTGCCCAGGGACTGTTCAATCGACTTTGGGGTTCCGGATTTCTGCCGTCAAGGCATCAAGGCGTTTTGCTGCGCAACACGGGAGATCCCGTCCTGTTTTTGGCCAATCCGCCGGGGGTGAGCGAGAACATGCGCAGGAAGATGCTGGATACTCTTTCGGAGATGAATCACCGAGAATTTGATCGATTTGGAGATCCAGAAACTCAGGCCCGCATCGCTCAATATGAGATGGCGTTTCGAATGCAAAGCGCAGTGCCTGAACTTGTTAATACTGCAGATGAGCCTAAACATGTTCTCGATATGTATGGCCCCGAGGTTCATACTCCCGGGTCGTTCGCCGCGAGTTGCTTACAGGCCCGACGATTGGCCGAGCGAGGCGTTCGTTTCACCCAGATTTTCCATCGCGGCTGGGATCAGCATGCCGAAATAGCTACGGACCTGCCCAATCAGTGCCGAGACGTTGACCAAGCATGCTATGCCTTGATTCAAGATTTAAAACAGCGCGGCATGCTTGACGATACCCTTGTGATTTGGGGAGGAGAATTTGGCAGGACGATCTATAGTCAAGGGCAATTGACCAAAACAAACTATGGCCGAGATCACCATCCACGCTGCTTCTCAATGTGGTTGGCTGGAGGCGGAATCAAGCCAGGCGTCGAATATGGAAAAACGGATGACTACAGCTACGATGTAATCGAAAACCCTGTCTCTGTTCACGAGCTAAACGCCACCATCATGCATTGCTTGGGAGTCGACCATAGTCGCCTGTCTTACAAGTTTCAAGGGCTTGATATGAAGCTTACAGGCGTCGAAGCGCAACACCCTGTTAAAGCGCTCTTGAGGTAAGTGGATCGCCAGCCTTTCATGCCTAGCCGTATCGAGTTATATCCTCGTAAGATCCTTCAATGAATTTTCAACATAGTAATAATATTTGGCGAATCACGCTGGCGACCACGGTCGGCATGCTGGTTCACCTGATGGGTAATTCTCATTGTCTGGCCGACATCCGTTTGCCAGCTGTCTTCTCCAATCACATGGTGCTACAGAAAGGAAAGACTATCCCCGTTTGGGGTTGGTCTGATCCTCAGGAATGGGTGACCGTTTCCATTTTAGATAGTACGGGAAGAGTCACTCGCCGCCAGAAAGCGTTAACCGAATCGACTGGCGTTTGGTCCGTACAATTGAATAAGCTTTCCGCAGGCGGCCCCTATGTCTTGAGATGCCAAGGAACCAACACGAAAGAGTTTCAAGACGTATGGATTGGAGAGGTATGGATTGCGGTCGGCCAGTCCAACATGGAGTTTCCCGTTAAGTTTGTAAATAATGCGGACAGCGAAATTGCCTCGGCGGATATCCCTCAAATTCGATTGTTTCAAGTTGCTCCTAAAATCAGCGCCACGCCTCAAACGGATTGCGGAGGATCATGGTCGGTCTGTACTCCGGATACGGTCGCCGATTTTTCTGCGGTCGCTTACTTTTTTGGCCGTCGGTTGCATAAAGAACTCCATATTCCAATTGGATTAATAATCGCCAGTTGGGGAGGTTCGGATTGCGAGGCCTGGATTCGTCGTCAAGCATTGCATGACAAAGAAGAATTCGCTCCGATCCTTGAGCGTTCCGCCGTCTTTCAGCCTAATTCGCCAAATCAAGCTGCCGTTCTCTACAACGCAATGATTTACCCGCTTATCCCATATCCAATCGCAGGAGTAATCTGGTATCAGGGGGAAGCAAATACTACTCGAGCTGCTCAATATCACCAATTGTTTCCCACTTTGATTACCGATTGGCGAGAGCAGTGGGGGCAGCGCGACTTCCCCTTTCTGTTTGTGCAATTAGCTCCGTTTCGTTACGGCCCGCGTGACCCAGAGGCATGCGCCGAATTACGGGAAGCCCAACGGCTAACGCTCCAATTGCCCAATACAGGCATGGCGGTAACCACGGACATCGGCGACATACGCGACATTCATCCCAGGAACAAACAGGATGTCGGCCAGCGGCTTGCTCTATGGGCTTTGGCGCAAGCCTATGGAAAAAAAGAGATCGTCCATAGCGGCCCACTTTACGCAGGCTACACGGTTGAAGAGGATTCGATTCGCATTCGATTCTCTCACATAGGAAGCGGTTTGGTCGCTCGCAACGACGAATCGCTTACGCACTTCACCATTGCCGCTAGTGACAAAAAATTTGTCGAAGCTAAAGCAACGATAGAAGGCGACACCGTCGTTGTGCGCAGTACTCAAGTGGCGAATCCTGTGGCGGCACGTTTTGCGTGGCGAGATGATGCTACGCCTAATCTTTTCAATCTAGAAGGCCTGCCTGCCTCCCCATTCCGTACGGATCGCTTCCCTATGGTGACAGCTGGAGAACGCTAAAGTTTTTGACTTCGTTCTTTGGCCATTCCAAGCACGCCTACCTATATTCACGCCCGATACGCATTAATTGAATAGTTTACGCTCTTATTGAAATGACATACGACTTTTTTGACCAGGACAGAAATATGAATTCTCACCAAGACCGTCGCCACTTCATCAAGCTGTCAACTGCCGCCAGCGCAGGCTTTTGGGCCGCTGCCGGCGTGCAAGCTCAGGAATCGAACTCACCCAACGAACAGATTAATTTCGCTAGCATCGGGATCGGCGGTAAGGGCTCTAGCGACTCGACCGATGCGGGGCGTGCAGGCAACATGGTCGCTATTGTCGACATCGACAAGAGTCAGCTTGAAAAAGGCAAAAGCTTCTATCCGGACGCCAAGACGTACACGGACTATCGCGAGATGCTTACCGAAATGGGCGATAAGGTTGACGCAGTAACCGTCAGCACTCCAGATCATACGCATGCCGCCGCTTCTGCCATGGCGATGAAGATGGGCAAACACTGCTTCACGCAGAAGCCGCTGACCCACAGCATTTGGGAGGCGCGTCGTCTGGGCGAAATCGCAAAGGAAAATAAAGTGGTTACCCAGATGGGCAACCAAGGCACAGCCCAACATGGCTTGCGCCGAGCCGCAGAGATAATTCAAGCCGGCGGTATCGGCACGGTGAATGAAATTCATGTTTGGACGAACCGACCAATCTGGCCGCAAGGCATCGGAATGCCTAAGCCGCAGCCGGTTCCCGATCATATTGATTGGGAAATGTTCATCGGTCCGGCTCCATTCCGCGAATACGCAGATGCTTATCACCCCGCCATGTGGCGAGGTTGGTGGGATTTTGGCACCGGAGCCCTCGGTGACATGGCGTGCCATACGTTCAATATGCCCTTTATGGCGTTGAACCTGCGCGATCCGATTTCAGTGGTCGCTGATTCGTCTGGCCACAACGGGCAAACCTATCCGAAGTGGTCGGTCATCAAATTCGAGTTCCCCGAGTTGAATGGTCGTGCGGCATGTACTGTCTACTGGTATGACGGCGGCCAACTGCCTTCACCCGCGCTGACCCAAGATCTTCCGCTGGAAGACGGGGCGCTTTCCGTCACTGGCAGTCTTCTGATCGGCGACGCAGGAAAGATCTATTCGCCAGGCAACGACGGTTCAAAGTTCCATCTGCTGCCTGAAGAGAAATATAGGGATTACAAAGGTCCGAAAGAAACAATTCCACGTTCGCCGGGGCACTTTAAGGAATTCGTCAATGGGATCAAAGGAGGTCCTGAGCCGATGTCGAATTTCCCGAACTACGCTGGTCCATTAACGGAAACCATTTTGCTGGGTAACCTGTCCGTCTGGACGACCGGCGAATCAGGTAAGGGAAAAATAATTCAGTGGGACGCCAAAAATCTGGTCGCGAAGAATGCCCCCGAAGTTGCAGATATCATCAAGCCGAAGTACCGCGAAGGTTGGGCTGATCTGGGTTAATCGCGAATGAAAATCTGCTGGTTGAAATCTGCGGAATTGAATCGTTGCGACGACCCTATCCCAGTTCAGCCCCACTCCTGTATGTCAAACCTATCGAGGAAAACATCGATGAGAACCCCATTTGTCTTCGTTCTGCCTTGGCTAATATTCGTCGTCCCAATTGCTTTTGTTTCCGCAACTGAGATCGATGAAGGCTTTGTCACCATTTTTAATGGCCAAAACTTCGATGGTTGGATTGGACATACCAAGGGATATGCTATAGAGGAAGGCTGTATCGTCTGCGATCCGGTATCTGGCGGCGGCAGCATTTACACGGAAAAAGAATACGCCAACTTTGTTCTTCGCTTTGAATTCAAGCTTCCTCCAGGGGCTAACAACGGCCTGGGGATCCGGACTCCTATAACAGGCAACCCGGCCTATGACGGCTACGAACTTCAGATCCTGGACGATTCGGCAAAGATTTACGAAAACCTACAGCCATATCAATACCATGGATCCCTCTATGGCCTGGCTCCTGCCAAGCGTGGTTTCCAGAAGCCGCTGGGAGAATGGAACCAGCAGGAAGTAACTTTCGATGGCGATACCGTGAAGGTAGTGCTGAATGGCGCCGAGATACTTAGCGCAAATCTGGAAGGAATCCGTAAGAATCCAACTCTCGATGGGAAGGAGCACCCTGGTCTGCAACGTTCGATCGGGCACATTGGCTTCCTTGGGCACGGCGCCAAGGTCGCGATCCGAAATTTGCGAATTAAGGAATTACCTGAGTAAATACGGCGGCGAATCTTGTTCAAGCTCAAATCCGCTGGCAATATGCGTTGAGAGCATTACTCTGACCTTGGGACTGTTTCGCCGCATGGGTCAGGCGCCACGCTAGTTGCAGCTTCAAAACGCGCTCAAGTTACTTGCCTGGTTTTGCTTTCACCAAGTTAATAAAGGATCGCAGGAGCGGATCTTCGGTAATGCGGTGACTGCGGTAGCCGTTGATTTCGGTCGGCGGCAGACAATGTTTCAGCGAGCGTTCGACTAGCTCGGGGTCGCCGACCGCGTCAGGAATCACGCGGCCGACCAGACCGATGCCGTGCCCTTGTTTGACGCAGCTGCGAATCGACGAAGCGAGGATCAAATCGAATCATCGTTCCGGAAAATCGAAGACGCCGGCTTTGGTGAGGATCGCACGTCCTTCGTCGTCAGCGTACGAATCGCGATGGTTGAGCACCGAATACTTGGCGAGGTCTTTCGGTAGGATCCGGCGGCGATCGGCCAACGGATGACCGACCGGCATGATGACCATCGGTTCGATCTCGTGCATCGGTTCCACCAACAGCTCTGCAGGATTGCGACAGCATTTGTTGTCGCCGATCACCAGATCGACTTCTCTCGCTTCGAGCATTTCGTTGCCAAGCGACTCAAAGACTTCCCGCATCACCAGGCGAACGTCGGGGAAGTTGGCGCGGAACTCGGCGATTACTCCCAGCAGATCATTGGTATGGCTGCGCGGAGGCGCCGCGACCGATAGCTGGCGTATTCCGCATACGCCATTGAGTGTTTCAATCCACGCTCCCGCGCAGGGAGCGACCGACCTTCTACTCTTACTGGCTGCTGGGCATTCTGTTTCAATCCACGCTCCCGCGCAGGGAGCGACTTCATTACACGAGGACCAAGTTTAGTCTAAGATCCAGTTTCAATCCACGCTCCCGCGCAGGGAGCGACGCCAGCCGTTCAGTTCCGCAGGAAAGCGACTCGCAGTTTCAATCCACGCTCCCGCGCAGGGAGCGACCTTGGCAGATCGTCCCGTGAATGTGCCCAGCCAGTTTCAATCCACGCTCCCGCGCAGGGAGCGACGGACGCGCGCCGAGAATAATCAACTGGCCTTTGCCGTTTCAATCCACGCTCCCGCGCAGGGAGCGACGATGCCGACTACGATCCCGGCGAAAACATCTACTGGTTTCAATCCACGCTCCCGCGCAGGGAGCGACAGCGCGGCGGCATTAACAGCAACCTTTGCGGCAGGGTTTCAATCCACGCTCCCGCGCAGGGAGCGACGCGAAGTTTGAACAAGTGAACGAGCCGTTCGGGCTTGTTTCAATCCACGCTCCCGCGCAGGGAGCGACCTTTCGCTTTATCGTCGTCAGCTTTCGCAAGCGAGTTTCAATCCACGCTCCCGCGCAGGGAGCGACTAAAAGACCTACTTACGGCGAAGGCTGCATGCGATGTTTCAATCCACGCTCCCGCGCAGGGAGCGACATTTCAACGAATAGGGGCCGGCCAACCGACCCAACGTTTCAATCCACGCTCCCGCGCAGGGAGCGACGCCCGACTTAACGGTCATGATCGAGTCGGCCAGTTTCAATCCACGCTCCCGCGCAGGGAGCGACATCAGGCATGCCGCGCTTGTTGCGACCGCCGCCGTGTTTCAATCCACGCTCCCGCGCAGGGAGCGACGCTTCAGCAGTTCGCGCTTGGGACGCTTTCGAGAGGTTTCAATCCACGCTCCCGCGCAGGGAGCGACGCTTGCCGAATCTAGGGTGATTCACTTCGACGGGTTTCAATCCACGCTCCCGCGCAGGGAGCGACCTCGCGTCTGACATGCGGAGCAAAGTTGATCAAGTGTTTCAATCCACGCTCCCGCGCAGGGAGCGACTCTAAAAGATGATTCTTCGCCTGACTTTCAGCCTGTTTCAATCCACGCTCCCGCGCAGGGAGCGACAAGCTGCTTCGATACGACCCTTCCGAATCAGAGATGTTTCAATCCACGCTCCCGCGCAGGGAGCGACAATCAGCGATACCGCACGGACGGTGAGGCCGGCTGTTTCAATCCACGCTCCCGCGCAGGGAGCGACTTCATGATCTGGCGAGACGTCCGGCGTTTTCAACTTGTTTCAATCCACGCTCCCGCGCAGGGAGCGACACGTTCAGCGAGGCGCAGGCCGACAAGCTTCGCCGTTTCAATCCACGCTCCCGCGCAGGGAGCGACTCATGACTTCGCGACGCTGCAGGCGAAGACGATGTTTCAATCCACGCTCCCGCGCAGGGAGCGACGACGATGGAGTCATTCGTTTCTGAGGTTGTCGAGTTTCAATCCACGCTCCCGCGCAGGGAGCGACGCGAAGTCGAAGCGGCCTTCTACGCGGCCTTCAAGGTTTCAATCCACGCTCCCGCGCAGGGAGCGACTCTGAGGCATTTTCTAACGTCAATAAAAGATCATGTTTCAATCCACGCTCCCGCGCAGGGAGCGACGTTCTCGACCTCGAAATCAGACGCAAGCATTTCAGTTTCAATCCACGCTCCCGCGCAGGGAGCGACTCAATCGCTCGCTCCATCCTGCCCTGCGCTTGATTGTTTCAATCCACGCTCCCGCGCAGGGAGCGACTTTTTGGCCTCGCGTAATAAAGGCGAAGCGAAAATGTTTCAATCCACGCTCCCGCGCAGGGAGCGACACGAAAGGGCTAAAATGAAGCCTGCCGACTTGAAGTTTCAATCCACGCTCCCGCGCAGGGAGCGACAACAAGACCAAATTTTTTCCCATTGCGCCGCGACGTTTCAATCCACGCTCCCGCGCAGGGAGCGACAATGATTCCGTCGTCGCCTTGCGTCCTGCCAACGTGTTTCAATCCACGCTCCCGCGCAGGGAGCGACCGAACGAATCAACCCTTCGATTTCGTCCCTCTTGTGTTTCAATCCACGCTCCCGCGCAGGGAGCGACTTATGCGTCTCATGTAAGACGATGGGCGAAGGTCGGTTTCAATCCACGCTCCCGCGCAGGGAGCGACGGCTAGGTGCTTATGAAGTTCAGCCTAAAAAACTTGTTTCAATCCACGCTCCCGCGCAGGGAGCGACGACGGGTCTAGCACTTCAGCGACTCAGTCAGGAAGTTTCAATCCACGCTCCCGCGCAGGGAGCGACAAGAAGTCGGGGCCGAAGCTTGGAAGGCTCGCCTTTGGTTTCAATCCACGCTCCCGCGCAGGGAGCGACGACTTGTCGACGCGATCAAAGTCTTCGAGGTGACGTTTCAATCCACGCTCCCGCGCAGGGAGCGACGGCCGAACTCGCAAGTCGCGCCGCTCGGGAAAGTGTTTCAATCCACGCTCCCGCGCAGGGAGCGACCTTGCCGCCGAAGATCGAAAGCCCTTCGTAAGGCGTTTCAATCCACGCTCCCGCGCAGGGAGCGACGGTTTTCATGTTTTCGGTGCTTCAATCGAAGTCGTTTCAATCCACGCTCCCGCGCAGGGAGCGACTGCATAACGACGGACCTGATCAAGCAGGCGGAAAAGTTTCAATCCACGCTCCCGCGCAGGGAGCGACCCTCGCAGTTGGCCCGACGAGCGAAGAGGAACAGGCGTTTCAATCCACGCTCCCGCGCAGGGAGCGACATAGCAGCTAACGTTTTTTTTCGTCAACCGTACGGTTTCAATCCACGCTCCCGCGCAGGGAGCGACAGCGTCTCGGGATTCAGATGCAGCTTGTGACAAGTTTCAATCCACGCTCCCGCGCAGGGAGCGACCTCGAACAACTGCGATCGCGTCTCGAAGCAGATGTTTCAATCCACGCTCCCGCGCAGGGAGCGACCAGATCATCTTTATTATTCATGACTTCCCCTTTTAGTTTCAATCCACGCTCCCGCGCAGGGAGCGACCCGCCGAACATTGCTTCGCGCGCATCGATCGACAGTTTCAATCCACGCTCCCGCGCAGGGAGCGACGGCTTGACTGCCGCCGGCGATCCTGACGGCTCGTTGTTTCAATCCACGCTCCCGCGCAGGGAGCGACAAAACTGTTGCTTCGGCCAGGGGTAATGCGGACAGTTTCAATCCACGCTCCCGCGCAGGGAGCGACGAGCAGATCATTGCGCAGCGCGTGAAGAATCACAAAGTTTCAATCCACGCTCCCGCGCAGGGAGCGACTTCGCTGATCGGCAGGCCGTCGTCCCCGACGACCTGTTTCAATCCACGCTCCCGCGCAGGGAGCGACCTGCCGCGTTCGATCGCAAAATGATCGACGAATTTGTTTCAATCCACGCTCCCGCGCAGGGAGCGACCTTTCTGAATTGCGACCATGTTCGCCTGTTGCGCAGTTTCAATCCACGCTCCCGCGCAGGGAGCGACGACGAACCCCGCACTTGTTGGAATCAATAGCGGAATCGTTTCAATCCACGCTCCCGCGCAGGGAGCGACGTAGCTCTGTTCTGTGCGACAATACGGACAAAAGTTTCAATCCACGCTCCCGCGCAGGGAGCGACGCCGCCAGCCTAAATGCTTACTACGGCAGGGGCAACGGCTGTAAATTCGCGAACCTCGGCTCGCGGTTAACTTACATCGGCAGGGTGGGTGATATGGTTTTCGTAAATGCTTTTAGGTTCGAGGATTACGGTAATCGCGAACCTGCCGGGGATTTGTCTGGCGCTTTTCGTTCGCAGAGACTTATTCACCCTCGTTGAGCTGGGACATCCGGCTAGGCGATTAGCGGCCCGTCAACGTCGAGCGAGGGCTTGGCGCCGCAGTGTTCTACTTTGCGTTTCCAGTTAGAGCCCAGATAGTAGAAGCGGAGGCTGTCTTTAGCCGGATTCATCAGGTCCGTTAGTTTGGCTTTGCAGGCGGCCCATTGGGCCGGATCGACCTTCAGCTCGAATACCGAGTATTGAACTCGTTGCCCGTAGTCGAGACACGTTTTGGCGATCTGGCGAAGCCGGCGGCGTCCTTCGCGATTTTCCGTGTTCACGTCATAGGTTACGAGCACATACATGGTTTTTCTCACCGCCAGATGAAAGCAGGATAGGCGTCGATATCGCCGCGTAATCGACGAGCCAGTAAGCGAGCTTGCAGGTGAATCATGATTCCGACTGACGTCTTTTCCTGCAGGTAGGGATGCATTAGTGAATTCTGTTTGCGACTCTGGTAAGCGGTGATCACCGTTTTTCGCGTTGCGTCATCCATCAGCACGGCGCCGCTGGGGGAAGTCGTAAATCCGCTGGCCGACACCTGACGGCGGTTAATCAGCGAAAGCGCCAAACGATCCGCCAAAAAGGGGCGTAACTCTTCCATCAAGTCGAGCGCCAAGCCGGGCCTACCGGGGCGATCGCGATGCAGGAAGCCGACCGCCGCATCCAGTCCCGCCGCTTCGCAAGCCGAGCGGGCGTCATGTGCGAGCATCGCGTACAGAAACGACAGCAGCGCGTTGATCGGATCGAGCGGGGGCCGTCGACTGCGATGGGTAAAGCGGAACGCATCACCCGGCGTGCGGATCATCAACGCGAAGGCGTCAAAGTAGGTCGCAGCACCTTCTCCTTCGATACCGCGCAAGCGATCCAGCGACGCACAAGTTCGCGCCGCTTCTAAATTGGTGACAAGCCGTTTGGCGGCGGCTTCCAACGCTTCTTGACGGGGCGTTTCTGGCGCCTCGCGCGCTGCTCGAAGGAGGACGGCCCGGCAATTGGCCAGCTTGGCGGCGACCATCACGCGGGCAATTTCACACGATTTCTCCAATTCATCGGCCAATCGATACTGCGTCCGCCGCAATAGCACATTTCCCGGCGAGAAGCCGACGATCGCCGCCTTAAATCGTCCGTTTGAATCGGCCATCGAGATCGTGACGCCCATTTCCCCGCAGATACTCATCAAAGACGGGCTGACGCCGATGCGACCGAAACAAACGATGCCGTCCAGATTATGAAGCGGGATCCGCAGTCGCGTCTTTTTTTCGACGCGGACGGCGACGGCTTGTCCCTGCTTCGCCAGGTAAGCCCCTTCGGTGGTGACGAACAACGTGTTGAGGTGCTGTTTCATTCCGGTTCTTCCCACATATCCAGATCGGTCTGAGGAGCTTCGCCTGCCAAGGCCGCCGTGAACTGGCGATCGAGAAAACGGCTCGCCGCCATGCGATCCGCCAGTTTCGGTAGACAGAGTGATAGGAGGGAACAGCTATCGCACTTCTTTTCATAGACTGCGGGCGGAGTCTTTGCGGCAGAAAAGAGAGCATGACACTGTGCGGCGGTTTGAATTGTCGTTTGCCGTCCGTAGCGATACATCGAAGGGAACTGACATGCGACGGCGGCGCTGACCATAGAACAGGGCGCCCTCGTCAATTTTGACGGCCAACATTTCTTCGAGGCAAATCGCCTGGGCGCATAGTTGAACGCGATCGCTATCGTCGCTTTTTGGTTTGCCTCGCTTGTACTCGACCGGCGTCACCAGCCACGCGGTGGGCTCCTCGCGGATCGCGGCGAACAGTTGCGGCATGGGAGTGCTGCGAAGTTGGCCAACTCGGGCGACATCAGCCGGCGTGAATTCGACAATGTCGGATTTCCCGATCAAGCCATACTGCAGCGAGCGAAGCGACAGTCCGCGGACGATCCGCGTATCGCCGCGCAACTCGTCGGTCGCCTCATGCGCGCGGCGATGCAAATTCATCCCTTCGACCGTCAACCGATTCTCCGCCCATAATTGCTCAACATGAATCAGCGCCGCTTGCCGAGGGCAAAACAGCAAGTGCTGAAGAGCGGAAAGGGGAAGGAGATCGGTTTCGGCGTGCATTTTTGCGATTACACCCATTTCTCCATGGTGACGCCGCTCGGTAAATCTTCCGTGGAAACGCGGGTCGTATAATCGTTGAAGTTTCGCGGCGGCTCGGTTTCAGCATTCGAGCGTTCGGACGTAACGCGGGCGAACAGTTCATCCGCTCGGGCGTTGCCCAGCTGGCTCTCATGCTTGAACGCAAAGCAGGCCTTGGGAGTCATCAGACCGCGACTTGCCGAGCGGTCATGCTCGAACATATTGCTCAAAGCCGACTTGAACAGTTCCAAATCGTCGTCTGAAAAGCCGGTTTTCTCCGCCAGGAAGGGATTGATAAACCCGTGGGCCCGGTAGAGCCCGTAGGGAATGGAATACTTGCGGCCCATCGTGCGATTATCCCCTTCCTGCTTTTCCGCTTCGCGCTCGGTCGTGACGGCGCAGCGCGTTACGGAGTGCTCTAGCGAAATAATCGGCGTAATGCTGCGGGCAAAACCGATTTGCACCGGGCCGCGAACCTGACCGCAATTGACTTCGGTCGTCATCACAGCCCCAAAAGTGCGGATGTCGAAGAAATTATTGCACATCCAGTCGGTGATCTGCTTGGCTTGGGCCAGTTCTTTGGGCAGCTTCCCTTTGCTGGCGGTGAGCTTGGTCGCCTGGTAGGCGCGCTCGTGCTGCTGGTTGAGGATCGCTTTCTCTTTGACGTATATTTCGTAAGGGGGATGCTCTCCATGAACCAGGCCGATGTAGTTGCGCACTTTTCGTTTCAGGCAGACGTCGGTGACCAGACCGTGCCCTGTCTCGGGATCGACACGCGGCAAATTGCCGGCGTCAGGATCGCCGTTGGGATTGCCATCGGTCACGTCAAAGAAGTAGACGAAGTCGTATCGATTCATGGGATTACTCGCTTTCTGGGGCGGAGGAGATAGCTGGCGTTTCGGACTTCTTCGTATAGAGATCTTGAACCTGATGGTAGTAGCCGAGATGGAACAAGCCTTGCTGCTCGAGCGCCAGGTGTCGGGGGAATTCGTTCAACCGATCGGCGATCACTTGAATTTGTTTTTCGCGCGTGATGCGAAGTCCTTTCGCATCGATTTTGTTCAAGTGGTTTTGGCTCATGCTAATCAGGCGGGGAAACACCGTCGCAGGCGTCGATGAAGCGGCGGTAAAGAAGCGGTCCTTGATCGTCGCGTTGATATGTTCTCCCAAAGCGTCTTTCTGCACCTTTTCAAGCAAGGCGAACCAGCGCCCCAAGTGGTAGGCAGGTTCGGAGCGGTTGGTGTCGAGTCCCACGGATATCTCCTTGTTGAAGTTGCGGATTAAGACGGCCTTGATCGCGGCGATACGGCGATGCATCGCGCGAATCCAATCCTTGCGATGGCTTTTGTCAACGAGTTGCTCGGCCCGAATCCGCCGCAGAATTGCTTGATAAAAAGCGAGCGGATAGGGCGCGCCGGTCAAGATGGATTGCATGAGCGACCCGGAGAGGAGCGGCGGAGCATCTTTGGCCTCACGCGCCGTCTCGCGAATCAATTGCCGGGGCGTCGGCGGGATTTCATCCGGCGAGTTCACCAGTTCGACTTCCTGCACATACTGGGCAAGTCGCTGGGACATCTCTCCAACGCTGCTGACTTGCCAAAACCGAATCGAGACCCGCGATGCGTTGGGAGAAAGGCCGAGAATATAGAACGGCGTATCGGCGTCTTCGCTTGGCAAAGCTGACTTGTCCCGCTTGCCCTGAGCGAGCCGCGAGAGGAATGCTTTGAGGCGAGCAAGCACTGCGGCGTCTTCCGCTTCGTTTTGCGTTGGCAGCGGACCGGAGAAAAAGGTGGGGAAGATCGTTTCGGCTGCGGTCGGTTTCGCTGTCCAGAATACGATGGTCGTATCTCCTAGCGAAACCGTTCTGGCCGGATCAGCCAGCATTTGATTCAGCGCCGTAGCGTATTGAAATGCGGCTTGCTCAGAGACCGGCGCATTGTAGCTTTGCCGCATTCCGTACGATTCAAACGCATCCAGGTTAAAACTGACGATAGACGCGCCGGAACTTTGGGCTCCCCGAACCCCTTTGATTTTGGGCGCATGTAGCCGAGCGAGCGTCCGCTGCTGGCCGCTTACCAGGCAGGCGCCGCGTCGCTCGCTGTCCGAAGTTTCTTGCTGGTCCCACCACTGCTTTACAGCGGTTCGCTCGTGAACATACGAGGTTTCGCCTTGCAGGAGAAAACAGCCGAAGCTTTGCGAGATCTCAGCAAGTTCCGGATGTTCGACGGCTAGTTCTGGGCGCCATTGCTTGAGAAAGCTGCAAACGGTCGAAAATTGCGGATCGTTGATCTCCGTTTCGAGCGCGAGATGCCGATCACGAAACGCTTCAAAGCATTGCGACGTTCGCTCTGGCTTGGGATCCTCGGCGCGATAGCCGAGCATGTAGGCGGCGTTGTCCCACAGCAGGCAAGGATTGACGCCGGAGCCTGGCGGTTTGCCTTGTCCAGGGACGACAAGCGGCTTGGCGATGCCGCGGCCATTCTTCATTTCGGAAATGAGCGATTGGAATTGCACGAGTCGCCCATCGGGAGCAAGGACGACGCAAAAGCTCATCTTCTGCACACTATAGCCGTAGGGAGCGATCTCTTGACTTGGATCGTCGGAAAGCCGCTCGTAGAATTCATTCAACACTTGCAAAATCATGCGACCACCTCCGTTGATGTCACGGCGGGAACTTCCATGACGCCAGCTTTCAAGGCAGCGCGGAAGAACTGCGGCTGGGCGAGCAGCTTTTTTCCGGTGTTGCTTTCGATGACATCGTAGGCTTTGCCGGTAGCCGGCGTATACGCGATGTCGAGCAGCATGAAACCCAGGTCGCGGTTTCGCTCGGACTGCGAAAGTTCGCAAGCAGGGAGTTCGTTTTCAACCCAGGCGAAGTCAGCGAGAAACTCGCGACAGCCAAGATAGGGACGTTGAAAGCATTGCCCTTTTTCGGCCCGACGTTTGAACATGTGGTAATGTTTTTCGGCAGGATTCTCGGCATCGAGCGCGACGATACGTCCCTCGATAACGTAGCCGACGTCGCGGAGGATCGTGCCTGCTCGTTGTTGCCGTTCGTCTTCGATATAAAGACCTAAAGAACCGCTTCCACTTTTGATCGCCGATTTGGCGTTGGCGGCGGAGGCTTTTACCCCGACCTCGTTACGGCGAAGGTTCGTGAATCGGACCGGTTTCAGCAGATGGATCCGCTCGATCTCCCACCGCATTTGCGGTTTCCAATAGATCGCTTCCAACACCCCGCGAGCTGCCGAGGGGGTCATCACGTCATAGCTGACGCGTTCGACCTTCATCTCGGGACGAGTGAAGCAGGCGGCTTCACCCCAAACGTGTAACTTCACCGAATATGACATGCTGGGCACTCCTTGGAGCTATGTTTATACCACCGACTGAGCGGGGTCCAGTAGTATCTGATCATCTAGACCGATTCCTAAATTGTCGTCGTATCGCAACGAGTCAACCAGGACAGGGTACTGCTCGTAAACCAACTCGACCCAATGATTCTGCACGAAACGATCCCAATAAAATTGGCGAATTTGGACCGTGTATCGCTGTAACTGTTGACGAATCTCACGGCTGACAAATGGCGATTTGCGGAGTTGCCTTTCAAGGCGGCGGCCTGTCTTGCCCCAGGGAACGATAACCGGCTTCGTTTCATCAGGTATGAGCTGAAACTTTTGCTCGGCACTGCGAAAATCGGCTAGCGGCGCAAAGGAACCACTGTCCGAACGGAAACTGCTTAAAACGCCTGGACGGTCCCAGCCCCCTTGGTGTTGCCAGTAGTGTTTGCGAAAGTAATGTTCAATCGCATCCAGGCTCAGGAAATCGTCGTAGAGCGGGATCAATTCTTGAGCGGTTTCCGCAGTTTGCCGTAAGTGGCCGTGGGGAAGCGGATGTTCGGTGGCAAATACGACCACTTTGCCGGCGGCGTGTCTCCCTTCCCGATTGCACCGGCCTGCCGCCTGGGCCAAGGAGTCGAACCCGGCGATCGCCCGATAGACAGCGGGAAAATCGATGTCGACGCCTGCCTCGATGACTTGCGTACTGATCACACGGCACGGTTTTTTGTCATCTAGGCTCTGTTTGATATCCTTGATCGTTTTGCTGCGATGCTCGGGACACATCCGGGCGCTGAGATGAACCGCTTGGCCGCGCTGTTTAAGTCGCTGATAGAGTTCGGCCGCATGCCGAGTAGTGTTAACGATGCACAGCACTTGCTGCTCGGACGCGAGCTGATCGATCAAGTCATCGTCGGATAAGTCGCCCACGTATTGGACCTGCACGCGTTTTAGCGATTGATAAAGCGCGGCAGGCTTGGAAATGATTTCTTCGATTTCGTTCGCCGGAATTCCAATTTTGAAATCGTCTCGCGCCATCAGCGCCGGTTGCGTTGCGGTGCAAAGCACGACGCTGCATTGATAATTGCGCACAAGTTCACGAAGTGCGGATAAGCAGGGATGCAGAAGTTCCACCGACAGCGTTTGGGATTCATCCAGAATAATGACGCTGCGAGCGATGTTGTGCAGCTTGCGACAGCGCGAAGTCCGTGAGGCAAATAACGATTCCAAAAGTTGGATGTTCGTAGTCACGACCAGCGGCGCGTTCCAAGTTTCGGCGGAAAGGCGATTCCAGGGGGTTTCTTTCTTGGGGTCAAAATTGCTGTGATGCTCGACAAGTCCGGTTGTCGCCAAATCTCCCAGGGCCGCGCGAAATACGTCCGCGTTCTGTTCCACGATACTGGTGAAGGGAATCGCGTAGATAATCCGATCAAGGTCATGCTGTAATGCGTGTCGCAACGCAAAGGAAAGCGACGAGAGCGTTTTGCCGCCGCCTGTCGGAACCGTTAGCGAAAAGAACCCGGGGCGAAGCGGTGCGGCGTTTTGACACTCCGATAAGATATCGCCGCGAATTGCGTTGACGGGAGTCGGTTCGGACTGGGAACGTTTGTCAGCCAAACAGCGATCGAGCGCCGCATTCAATTCCGCCAGCAACGGCTGTTGCTCTCTCCGCTGTCCGGCAGTTTCCGGCGCCATGAATTTCTCGGTCGCCAGATAATCAGCGTCGACCAGACACGAAAACAGCATTCGTGTAAAAAATGCTAATTGAAAGCTCCTCTCGGCGTTATCTGTACCGGGCGTCAACGAAGGCAGAGGGGGCAGCGGCAAGTGAAGAAATTCTCCGCAAGCTTCCTTCAAGGCGGCGATTGTTTCCGGCTTCTTCGCATTTAGACGTTGCTGAAGACACGCATCGCTGTCGGTATCCCAGTCCGCCAGTCCAGCATGATGGCCGGCGATGCAATACGCTAGAATCCGCGCCACGGCGGGATGAGTATCTGCAAATCGCTGAACGGCAAAAGCGGCGCCAGCGGTGGAATGGTCGACGCGACCTGGCAGATTTTCGAGATGGGAGTCGAGACCATTTTGCTGGCGCAAATAACCTTGAAACTGCGGCGCGAATTTTCCCAGATCATGCCACCAGCCGAGGAGTTCGCCAAAATCGGCGGCGCCAAATTTTTTGGCGAAACCGGCTGCTCCAGGGAACTGATCGTCGCCAAGCGCGACCAGCCGCAAATGCTCTTCGAGCGGCTCCCAATCTTCAGGCCCATTTCCCTGGGTATGTGCGTAATACATCGTGCGCGACCGGCTGATAAAGATGCGTTTTCGCGTCATTGGAAAACAACTCGCCACGCCAACAAATTCGTTTCGCTAACGGCGTCGTTTGTTGACTTGGAGTAATGCTGATCCTAAACCAGCCTCGTGACACGTTTGGTCACAACCGCTCAGATTTGTTGAAAATTTCGCCTCTGCTCGCGTCGTTATTGAGTGGAACGAAGCAAGATACCTAGAGACTCGAATCGCGTCCGCCTCGCGCGGTATGTAGCTTCGCGCGACGAAATTGGACGGAGTTGTCGATGTCTCGTCCTAATGAAGAAATTCATCGCGGCGTAACCTTCATGCAGGTCACGACTTGCGAATAAAATATTCGATCAAGGTATACGTCCAGTTTTCATCTGAGAACTTGTCAAAAACCTTGATGGCGTTGTCTGGCCATTTTGCTGCTCCAGGTTCTTATGGAGCAGTTCATGTCGCGATGGCCGATGAATTCGGCCGCCTAGTTTGTCGACCAAACGCAGCCGCGCTGAAATCGCCAACAGGTCGCCGAGTTGGGCCGGCGTCCAAAGTTCTCTTCGGATAGAGGTCAGCTAAATTTATCGGGCGAATGTGTCATAAAACAAAAAAGTCCTAATTCATCAGGCAGAGAGGGAAGGGGCATTAGCGATCAGCCGGCCCTCCGCTAAATTTTGGGCCTTTTTGCGTCATAATAGATAGAGGGCGAACTAACTATCGGCCAACAGGCGATTGGGACTGGCGAAACGTTAGGTGGTTCGACGGCATCTAAATTTCCATCCGTTTGGTGTCATAAAAGATGATGGGGATCGTTACGAGTTGGCGACAATCGTCCGATGGCGAAATATTAGCAAAGTCGTTGAGCTTTGGCCGATCGTGTCGAGATCCAAAATAAACAAAGTGAGTCGCCATGGATGAAACTGACGAATTCAGCCGCTTAGCCTATCTCTTCCTGCCTCGGCCGCGCGGGCAGTTGCGTCTTCTGCCAGTAAATTTTCGCTGGGAAGTTACGCGACGACATCCAATCTATGGTCAATTCTGGACGGCAGCGCGGACTTTTTTCGACTGGGCTCGAACCTCCGACGGAACAGTTTCCGAAGCCGATCTGCCTGCGTTGCAAGTAGCCAGTATCGCCGCTCGGTTTCTAAACGAGATCGGCGTAACGTCATTTGCTCCAGATCCAAGACTCGAATTCGCGCAGCTTGGAGAGGGCGTTAACGAAAATGGCTGGCTTGGTGGATCTATTTCGCCCATCACGTTGCGGGGGATTTGGGGACTGCTCATTGCGACTTTACCTGCGGAAGTATTTTCAGCGACTGCTTCGCAAATCTCAGCGGCAATGCTGACTGAGTTGGAGCCCAATGAGCGCAGAAATGCTGGTCTTCAAGCTCTTCAGCAGATTCAGGAAATGCGGCTTGACCAGATGATCAACGAACCGATTGTCTCCATCAATCCAACTGTCTCGGATCGCCAGATCCATCATGACCTGAGCCCCCTGTTGGAGCGATGGCGTGCCGAAAGAAACATCTCGGTTGGTAGGGACCGTTCGGCTAGTTACAGAGACTATCTCCGTGTTTGGGATCTTCGCGAAGGCTGGGCGGTTGGCGTCTATTCAAATGAAAATGAAAAAACGCTGGGCGAGGTTGCAGCAGAGTTGGACATCAATCCCTCAACTGCAAACATGCGATATCGATCAGCATTTGAGTTAATCACCGGGTACACTTATTCCGCGCCAACCTGGGTGCGATTCATGGGGTGGGAAAAATTGTCAACGGTGACGCAGGAAGTGATTGGGAAGGTTGCTCGAAAACGGCCGATCAAACTACGTTCCAAACGTGAAGTACCTGAATCTGCTTTGGGAGGGAAACGTACGGTTGAATTAATGGCAAGTAGCCAGGAAGATGCCGCTTCGCAATCATCTGAAAGAGTTACCGATTTGTTGATCGATATCGATGAGTTTGTCAAAAAGGGAAAGTTGAACATCGAAATACGCGATGCTCTCGAAGTCCCGTCTGAATCGATCACCGCTATTGACGAACTTATCGAGTTATTTCGAGCGCGTAGATAGCGAAGGAAAGCGTTCAAAATAGCGTGCTCACTATTTTGCAACCGGGAGAGGATAGAAAGTTAATCCTTTTTTCCCCTCGGTTGCATCATGTCAGAGCCATCTAGCGAGTCGACGCGACTCTTTTCGATCCAAGAGCTAAGCGCTCGCTCTGGAGTTCCTATCGTCACGCTGCGTCGATGGGCAAAAGCGGGACGAATTCCTTTCTTTCAGCCTAGCGGCAAGAACGGCCGCCTGTTGTTCTCGGCGGACGCAATCCAGGCGTCCATCCACTCTATCCCCACCTCGGTGCGAAGTGCGCCCCGAGTGGGGCGACGTCCGAAGTGGGAATCGTAATTCTGCGTGAACCATTAGGAATTCGAAATGCGAAAGACTGCAGAAGAAGATCTCTATTACAACTGGCGCGTTTTCCAGCGTCGCCGTATGTATTACGCGGACGGGCGATCGAATATGCCGAATCTTGGGCGACATTCTCTTGGTACTCGCGACCTAACGGAAGCGAAGCAGCAACTCCAATTGCTTGATCGAAAGCTGGCAGTTCTCAATGGCCTGGTTGCTGAGTCGGCCGGCGAAACGCCGTTTCCTGCGATTCCGATTGAAGTCGGAATGCGGCAGTATCTTGATCATTGTCGCCGCCCTCGCGTCATGGGAGGGAAGGCGGAGGGGACGATCAAGCGGTATGGGGCGGTAGGTGATAAATTTTCGTCGTTCTGCAAGCAAATCAATATTTCTTCCTGGCAAGGCGTGACGAAGTCGGTTGTCGAGCGATACGGCGGCGATTTAGACCGTCTGGACTATGCTCAGCGGACGATTTCTCTTGAGCTTCATTTGGTTCAGCACGTCGTCCACTGGTTTATCGATGAAAAGCGGCTTCCCCAGCAGCAGCGAATGAAGCTAGGTCTGAAGAAGCTTACCGGATCCGACACCTACTGCTACACTCGCGCTCAGGTAGACGCGATCCTTGCTCACTGCAACTCAAACCGAGAACTGGATTGGCTGTACGTGTTGCTAGCGACTCTCGCGATGACCGGAATGCGAATCGGCGAAGCGATTAACTTGCGTCATTCAGATATTGAGTGGGAACCGCGCCCCTTTCTCAAAATTGCGGACGAGGGCGCCAGTCAGCGAAAAGCGAAGATGAAGTCGGCGCGAAAAACAAAGGGGAAGCGGGGACGTATCGTACCGATTCACGACGACCTTCAGCCCATTCTCAAGCAGATCATTCGGCATCGCGACGGGTACGTCTTCCATGGGCCGCGCGGCGGCCGGCTCAAGGCCGATACGGCTCGCGTGATTTTCAAGCGCGACGTCGTCGAACAACTCGCAGAGCAGTTTCCGACGGAGGAAGGTGACATCGGATTTGTCCACGCGCGATTCCACAGCTTTCGACACTATTTTGTCAGTAAATGCTCCGAAGCTGGGGCATCGGACGGCCAGATCAAAGACTGGGTCGGTCACAAGGATTCAGAGATGGTGGCGCTTTATCGCCATCAGTTCGACGACACGAGCCAATCGCGGATGAAGTCGATCCAATTCACTTCAGTTTGATGGTGGCTCGGCAGATCGTCTGCCGACCGTCGAGCTGATCGTGTTGTTTTTTGAGAGGAGTTTCCGTTCGGAACAATGAATCGAGGAGAAATTGACCGCCCGGTTTTCTCCGTTTTTGGCCCAATCTTGACCCAATCGATTGGGCCAAAAAAAAAGGCCCGCCGGAAAGTCTTATGTTTAAAGACCTTACGACGAGCCATTTTTCTAAAGCGGAGAGGACGGGATTTGAACCCGTGGAACGGTTTGACCCGTTCACCGGTTTAGCAAACCGGCGCATTCGACCACTCTGCCACCTCTCCAGTGGAACGAACAGATTAACTTTTGCCTTCCGTTTCGGCAATGGGGAGACCGGGAAATCGCGGGCCGGGTTCGGTTGCTTTTGGCGGAGTTGCCTGACTAATCGGTAAAATTTCGCCCATTGGGGAGGAAACCGCCGGTAAATAGACTTAAATATGGCGTACGGTCGTTTATCTTTCGATCCCATCTTTGCCCCTGACGCTGTCGATATTATTTCCATCAGAATTGTTGGGGCAGACTTTCTCGATTTGCACTCGGAGCTTCCGGATGACCCGCCTGACATCGATTCTTGCCTTGATGTTCCTCTCGCCGTTGGCGACCGCCGGTGAGGCGACCCTGGGGGAAGCGGTCAATTCGATCCAAAGCGACGAAATCAAGCGGCACGTCGACACCCTCGCCGACGATTCCTTTGAAGGACGCGAAGCCGGCAGCCGCGGCGGTCGCGCCGCTGGCAACTACATCGTCGAACTTGTCAAAGCGGCCGGGCTCCAGCCGGCCGGGGACAACGGTACTTATTTCCAGTGGTTTGGTAGTGAATATCGCAACATCTTGGCCATGCTCCCCGGCAAAGATCCAACCCTCGCCCAACAGGTGATCGTCGTCGGCGCTCACTACGATCATGTCGGTTACGGCAACTCGACCAACAGCTTTGGGCCAACCGGCTATATCCACAACGGCGCTGATGACAACGCCAGCGGAACCTCCGGCTTGTTGGAAGTGATCGAAGCTTTTCAAACATTGGCCGAACCGCCGCAGTGCAGCATTCTCTTCTGCTTTTGGGATGGCGAAGAGAAAGGGCTGCTTGGCTCAAAACATTGGTTGCAACACCCGACGATCAAGCTGTCGCGCGTCAAGTTTTACATCAATCTCGACATGATCGGGCGACTACGCAAAGGTCGCGTCGAAGTCTCCGGCGGTCGCACGTCGCATCGGCTTCGCAGTCTGATCACGCGCTCCAACGAAGCGACCCAGTTGACGCTCGATTTTGATTGGGACATCAAAGCGAACAGCGATCACCATCCTTTCTATGAACGCAGCATTCCGTACGTCATGCTGCATACCGGACTGCATGACCAATACCATCGCCCGCAAGACGATGTCGAGTTCATCTCGTTCGACGGCGCCCAGTCGGTCGCTCGCATGGCGTTCCAATTGATCTGGTTGTTGGCTAACGAAGAGACGCCTCGCAAGTTTCGCGATTTGGCGCGACGCGAAGGTCCTTCGCAGCGACGACGATTTGAATCCCCTTATCTCGGTCGTGGTTCACGCCTAGGCGTCCGTTGGGCGACCGCCGAAGAAGAAACGATCGACGGCTTGACCGTCAAAGGAGTCGTTCCGGCGTCCCCCGCTTCTCTGGCCGGTATCCGCAGCGGCGACAAAATGGTCGCGTTCGCTGGCTTGCCGATCAACGATGTCGAACAGTTTTTGATTAACGTCCAAGCCTCTCCCGAGTCGACCACGATCACGGTCGAGCGCGAAGGAGAAGAGGGCCCGCTGGAACTGCCGGTCACTCTCAACGAAAAACCATCGCCGCTCGGCATTCGCTGGCGCGGCGACGATGCGAATCCCGATGTCATGTTTCTCACAACGGTTGTCCCTGGATCACTCGCCGCAGCGTCAGGCCTGCGACTCGGCGATCGCATCTACGAAGCGAACGGCCAAAAATTTGACGACGGCCAGCAGTTCTACGACCTGGTGACCGACTTTTCCAAACCGCTCCGTTTGGTCGTCGAGCGACAAGGTCGATTGAGCACCATCGAAGTCGATACGTCAAAGCTGCACGCGATCCTCGGCATCACTCCCCCCACCGAACAGCCGCCCGCCGAAGAACCCTCGACCGACGCTCTCCCGCTGGAAGAGCCCGCTCCTGCGGAGCCCGCGGAGCAGTAGGTCAGACCTTGGTTGGACTGGACCGGACCGCTGCATTTTTTTGCATCCAATTACCTGGTCTTCCTGGGGGTAGCTTGGGGGCATTGGTGTGCGGCGGCGCCTTGGACCGGACCGTTTGTTGTCCGAAAGATTGGACCGGACCGGATCGTTTGTTGTCCGAAAGGTTGGACCGGACCGGATCGTTTGTTGTCCGAAGGGTTGGACCGGACTGGATCGTTTGTTGTCCGAAAGGTTGGACCGGACTGGATCGTTTGTTGTCCGAAGGGTTGGACCGGACCGGACTGTTTGTTGTCCGAAAGGTTGGACCGGACCGCTCTATTTTTTGCATCGCATTGCTCAGTCTGCTGGGTTGTTAGTTTGGGGTGTTTTGGCGCTGCGGCAGGCATGGCCTGACCTACGGTTTTACTAGTTGTTCCGGACCGCGCAGCAATTCACGCCGCGCCAGCCATCACTGACCGTCGGTGGATTCATTCCCTATTCGATCCCAATTCCGTGCGCTTTGTCGAGAGACAAATTTTGGGCGCTTTTCCTGCGATAGCCGCTGGACCGTTTGACATGGCGAAATGCCGTCAACTGTTTTCGGGGGAACAAATACTTCCTACGGCTGCGCAGCCCTATAGCGGAACTATCGGGGCCAACCATCGAAACAGCGCAACCTCAAAACTCTTGCTTCGGATACGAAGTGCGTAAGTTCCGGTAGGTGCGCCGAGACGCGCCTACTTCACTGCAGCCCTGGATAAGTTCGACTTCAACGGATGTTGACGTTGGAAATCGCGCATGTGGTGAATGAAAGGGAGGCCTACTGGCCTACTGGGATGGTTGCTGAAGTTTGAATATGCGATTCGCGAGGGAAGAAAAGGGGCTCATGGGAAGACCAAAGGCGAAAGAAGATATTACGCGTTTGCCTAGGACGCCTGGAGTTCCCGGCGCATTGATTATGCGCCAAGGCTCCCTTCCAATTTTTGCTCGTTTGGCGGGCGTTTCGCAGCGCAATACTGTCTTTATACAAAATGAAGAAGGTGCGTAAAAAGTTGATGACACGTGACATCACCTTAGGTACAATAGTGGGCGCCAGTGAATGGCCGCTTTTTTTCTTGGTGAGTTTGGTCAAATCAGTTTTGCGGAGAGGTTAGAAGAGAGAAGGCTGGACTTTAGAAATAGTAGTTTTAAGATAGCTCTGCAATATCCTTGATAGCGAACCGCTGAGAAATACAAATCTTTTGGAGGATTTGCTCTTATGGCAATGCTTACGCGAAGAAACTTTCTGAAATCATCTTCATTGAGTGGGGCCGCTCTGGTATGCGGGATTTCGCATGCTGCTCCTGCAAACAGCAAGCTGAACGTCGCAGCCGTAGGAGTAGGAGGAAAGGGTTGGTCAGATCTGAATTCGGTTTCCGCTAGTCCTTATGTAAATATCGTCGCGCTGTGCGATATCGATGAAGGGCCCAATAATCTTGGGCGGGCTGCTGAAAAATTTCCCCGAGCGAAGCGTTATGTTGACTGGCGAAAGATGATGGAGCAGTCAGATATCGACGCCGTGATTGTTGCGACTCCAGATCACATGCATGCCCCGATTTCCCTGGCCGCTATGGCGCTAGATAAGCATGTCTATTGCGAAAAGCCATTGGCGCATAGTGTGGCTGAGGCCCGCGCAATGAAAGAGGCCGCCGCGAAGATGGGGGTCGTCACGCAAATGGGTAATCAGATCCAATCGCACGAGTTCTATCGTACTGCTGTTCGACTACTGCAGGATGGGGCAGTTGGCAAAATCCGTGAGGTGTATTCGTGGCAAAGCGGAGGTACGTCATGGAATCTCTGGGACGATCGAGTCCCAGGCAGTGATCCTGTTCCCCCCAAGGTCCATTGGGATCTTTGGCTCGGAGTCGCTCCCGAGCGCCCCTATGTCTCGAAATGCTACCATTCTTACAATTGGAGAAACTGGCAAGATTTTGGTACCGGCAAACTCGGGGATTTCGCCTGCCATATTCTGGATCCTGTCTTTACTGCATTGGAGCTGACAGCGCCGACTTCGCTCGTTGCAGAAAATCCGGTTTTGAACAAGGAAGTCTGGCCAAAGACAAACATCGTAAAATATATTTTCCCAGGCACGCAGTATACTGCTGATCCGACAATTAACGTCACTTGGTATAGTGGAGTAGATCATCGGCCTACGCGCGAGCAATTGACCTTGCCGGAAGGGGTTAAGATACCCAAGGCAGGCTCCGTGTTTATTGGAGAAAAGGGGCATCTTATCCTCCCGCACGTTGGCGCTCCAATGCTCTCGCCTCAAGAAGCATTTGAAGAGTATCCAGTCGCTGAAGTCGAAGGGCGGGACCATTACACCGCATGGGCAGATGCCTGTCGCGGAGAAGCGGAGACATCCTCTTCGTTCAGTTACTCAGGACCGCTAACGGAGGCAGTTCTGTTAGGAATTGTCGCCAGTCGTCTACCGACACAGTCATTGGACTGGGATTCCTCCAAAATGAAAATCACGAACGCTCCGGAGGCAAACCAGTTTCTGAGGAAGGACTACCGGGCTGGTTGGACCGTGCCTGGCGTGTAGACGCCAGGATCAAATCATTGGTCGGCGAGTTTCCCCTTCATTCACATGGTTTCCGTGAATTAGTTTTTGCGGAATGCATGCTCACTGAAAGGGAAATTCCTTACGCCCTGCACAGGCTCAAGACGAATTTCACCCATCACTGCAACACTAGTATCCCATTTGTTTTCTTAGCGATTTAATCATTTAGGAGATTATTAATGTTGTTCAGTAAGTCATATTGCGGATCTTCGCCGCAGCGTTTTCAGAGGCTCCCCCACGCACGCGGTGCGTTTACTTTGGTTGAGCTGTTGGTGGTCATCGCCATTATCGGAACACTCATTGCTCTCTTGTTGCCTGCCGTTCAGCAAGCGCGTGAGGCCGCGCGGCGCATGCAATGCACCAACAATTTAAAGCAGTTGGGTCTGGCGATGCACAACTTCCATGACACCTATGGCAAGTTGCCCCCCATGAGCCATGAAGATTGGGGCAACGATGATACCCAGGCCAACTGGGGTTGGGCTGTTCTTGTGATGCCTCAAATGGAACTTAATAGCACGGTCGAAGCGCTCAATCCCACGTCGGGGGTTGTGACTAGCGACTACTGGCCGCGCAAAGCGACAGGAAACACCTTGCACGCCGCGGCGGCCGATCCTGCCCTGAAGCCAATTCTGCAAACGCCCATTTCAGCGTTCATCTGCCCATCGACTTCTGGACCTGAACTGAACGACTCGAAGCCCATTCCTTACGATAGCGGCAACGGTGATACGTTTCTCGCTCGGTCCGACTATGTCGTCGTCAACGACAAGGATAAGATTTACCGGGGTAGTAGCACCAATCGCCCCGATGGATGCTTCGTCTGGACCCGCATGAACCCTCCGGTAAGATTTGCCGATATTACTGATGGCCTCACCAACACTTTGCTCATTGGCGAACGTTGTTATGAATTGGGAGGCGAGTTGATTGGCAGCGGCGTCGTCTTTGGGCATGCTGGCAATGACGATGGAGACCAGCCGACCGGCGCCGAAGTGGGATATTTTTATGTGGCTGGTTCGGGGTACTACCCCATTAATTCGACGGTCAGTGACGCCAACAATTCTCATCGACAGGGATTCGCCTCGAATCATTCGGGCGGAGTCAACTTCGTTCTGGTGGATGGTTCCGTGCATTTCATTCCAGATACGATCGATCATAATCCCGATGGCAGCAACTTTGGAGCAGCGAACAGTACGTTTGAGCGGCTGATCCAAAAGGACGATGGGCAAGTCTTAAATTCTTTCTAAGCCTATATTAAAAGCCGTAAGCTCCACCTGCCTAGATTTGTTTCGAGGGGTGGAGCTTTCGCCATTATGCAACCACGGCTCTTCGTCCACTGACATTCCCTTATTCTCACGAAGTGAGTGCCATGAATTATTCCCTGATTTGTATCAGTCTGTGCAGCCTATTGCTGTCAGCGATTGGTTGCAACTTTAACAGCAGCGAATACGGTCACGTTGTCGGCGTCATCAAGATCAACGGCGCTCCAGTAGAAGATGCCGTGGTCATTTTTTCCCCGGTCGCTGGAGGAAGATCCGCCATGGCGATAACGAAAGCGGACGGATCTTATGAGCTAAACTACACCCCCGGCGTGAAGGGCGCCAAGCTTGGTGAAAACCGGGTGGTCCTATCGACCTATGTTTCGCCTTTCCGCGACGATGACGGAGTGAGTAGCTTAGGGGAGCCGGAGCGATTTCCTCCCGAATATTCTCAGGGGACGGAGTTCGTAACGATCGAACCGGGTGAAAATACATTCGACTTTGATATCGAAGCCGACCGCGACAAATATCCAACTCAGTAAGCTTGCCGTTCTTTGAGCATTGCGTCAATGTTTGCATGGAGAGTCGATTGACTTCCCGCAGAGACAGCGCTGCCGCGACACGCATGGCTTCGCTTTCCTCCGGTGAATTTGATTCGGCGACCGCGCGAATGATTGTTTTCGTGTTGTTAGCCCGAGCGATCTGCCGACGGCCTTTTGACCTACTCACAACTTGGCATGATTTCACGGCTTTAAACTTCGCTGTCCTACTCTGGAATTACGATGAAGCTTGATTTTCATTTCGCAACTCGATGTTTGTTTGCTTTGATCCTTGCTATGGACTTAGCGCCAACTCCTGGATATTCGGCGGAACCTATGCCGCCTCAAGGGTTTCGTGCTTTGTTTAACGGGCATGACCTTAGCGGATGGTATGGGTTAAATCCACACCTGTCCGCCAAATTAGTAGGTGAGGAAAAAGACAAGAACTTGCTCAAGCAGCGAGCCGAGTTTTCAAAATATTGGAGAGTCGAAGATGGAAGCCTTGTCAACGATGGCAAGGGACCCTATGCAACTACAGAAGATGATTTTGGCGATATTGAATTACAACTGGAATACAAGACGGCGCCTGGGGCTGATAGCGGGGTCTATTTAAGAGGCGCACCCCAAATACAAATTTGGGATACGAATCAAAAATTCAACGCGCAAAGTCCGGACCGAAAACCTCATCTTGGTTCCGGGGGTTTGTACAACAACACTCCAGGGGCCCCAGGTCGTGACCCGCTCGAATTAGCCGATCTCCCTTTTGGCGAATGGAATAAACTGCGTATTCGACAAATTGGCGCCTGGACGTCGGTTTGGCTGAACGGGAAACTTGTAGTCGACAATGCGATCATGGAGAACTTCTGGGGGCGAAGTCAACCGCTTCCACCTAAAGGGCCAATTATGCTGCAAACGCATGGAGGCCAAATCTCTTGGCGAAATATTTTCGTACGCGAGATTGGGGCCTCAGAAGCAAAAGAAATCCTCGCCAAAACGAAAAAGTGATCTGCCCCTTTCAACCGCTTTAAGCCCGGTTGAGACGTGATGGGGCGATGCTGACGTGCCGGACGCATTGCCCTTGCTCGCGATATTTGAAAATCTGGCTGGCGCTTCTTTTCATAGCCCGCGGCGCCAGTTTTGAGGTTGCGCTATTTCCCTGGTTGGCCGCGATAGCTCCGCTATCGCGGCGGCGCAGCCGTAAGAGGCATTGATTCCCCGTAAGCAGTTCAGGGGCTTTTCGCCATTTCAAACGATGTAGCGACCACCGAAGTAAGCCCAATCGCGGCTCGACGTCTCCTACCGACTTCGTCGGCCCCGATAGCGGAGCTATCCGGGCCACCCGGAATCCGTTCGGCCAAATAGCGCAACCTCAAAACTTGCGCTTCGGGCTATGAGGAGAAAGCTAATGCGCTGTTAGCCAGTTGTCTAGATTCTTACTTTTCTCGACCACCAATTTATCTTGTTCGAGCGTGGTGACGGCGGCGGCGTGGTTGGGGTGTTGGGCTAATGCGGCGAAGCCTTGTTGGGGGCCTAAGACGCTGATCGCCGAAGCCCAGGCGTCGGCTTGCATTGCGGTGGGGGCGAAGACCGTTACTGTGCGACTGGTCGTGACGCCGTATCCGGTGTGGGGATTGAGGATGTGCGAGTAGCGGGCGCCGTTGATTTCGACAAACTGGTAGGCGTCGCCAGAGGTTGCGACGCCGCAGTTGGCTAGTTCGACGATCATCACTTCGGCGCCAGGCTGTTTGGACTGGGCGACCGAGATCTTCCAGCCGGCGGACTGCGGGGGCGCGGCGCCCAGCGCCATGTCTCCGCCTGCATCGACTAGTGCGTGCTTGAGGCCATGATCGCGTAACGTTTTTAAGCCGGCGTCGATAATGTAACCCTTGGCGACTCCGCCGAGATCGAGACGCATGTTGGCGGTCGTTAGCTCGGCGGTGTGAGAGGCCGGGTCAAGCTTTAGTTTGGCGTAACCGACGGCTGGCAAATGGTCGGCGATTTCTTGTGGATCGATCTGCCGACGGCGCCGCATCCGGCGCCAGGCTTTGGTGAGCGGGCCGATGGTGACATCGAATGCGCCGCAGGTCGCTTGGCTGATTTTCTCGGAATACGAAAGCACATCCCAGAGCTCTGGCCCGATGTCCGTTTTGCCAGGACTGATTTGGCCGAGCCGAGAAACCTCGGAGGTCGACTCATAGTCACTAAGAATTGCGATCTGGCGATTCATCTCGGCGAACGACGCGTCGATCGCTTGGTGGGCGGCGGTGGGCGAATCGGCGTAGACGATCACTTTCGCCACGGTTCCCATCAATGGGCGAACGCTCTCGTATCGCTGCAGCGGCGCCGCCTGCACGATCGGCAAGGGAGCGCAGAGGAGGGAAGCGAGGATCAAAATGGAACGAAGCATAGCGAACTCTGGCTGTCGGTCAAAATGGGGGCCGGTCTATTATACCTTCCGTCTTCTAAGTTGCGATTTTTAGCCAAACCACGTCGGGTTGGCCGCGATAGCGGAGCTATCGGGGCGGCGCAGCCGTAAGAGGTCTTGGTCCCCGGCAAGCAGTTCAGGGGCTTTTCGCCATTTCCAACGGTATAGCGAACACCGAAGTTCGTCCGACCGCGGCTCGATGCCTCTTACCGACTTCGTCGGCCCCGATAGCGGAGCTATCGCGGCCAACCTGGGAAATAGCGCAACCTCAAAACTCGCGCTTCAGGCTATGAAGAGAGAATGAGGGCCCAGAAACGACTGGGCAAGAAAAACGGCAACCCGCATCGAAGCGGTAGGGAGACTCGATGCGGGTTGCGAAGTAACGATCCGCCAGGGGCTGGAATCCTGGCCAACCGTTAACCGAGCGGTTGTCGATCGGCGGCGGTGACGGAAATCGCCGCGAGCGATTCTAAGAGGTCATCTTCTTCGGGCGCTAGGGCCAGGCCATCTTCCCACGCGTCTCCGTCGACCGCGCGGAGCGGAGGGCGCACGACCGCGTGCGTCGCGATGTCGTAGACGCCAAACAGAACGCTGACATCGGAACGGTCGACGCTGTTGGCCAATAGTTTTAATTGATGAGCCGACGCGGCGGCGTTCAGCGTTGTCGCGACGTCGATCAGGCGTTTGCGATCGGTCTCACGGCGGAAGTCGACGCCGATGGTGGATGCTTGAATCGATTGAGCGGCTAAGACCACCGCGGGGTTAATGCGTTGCAAAATGCTGCGCAGTCCAACTGACGCGAGCCCCAGGTTCAGCCCCCAGCTGGTCAGATACGAATCGACCGACGCAGAGACGGCGCCGCAACTGCCGTGTCCTAGGACGACGACCGTTTTGATGGTCGGCATGTGGCGAAGCGCATATTCGACGCTGCCCAGGCATTCGTCTCCCATCGTCTGACCGGCGGTGCGGATCTCGAAGATATCGTTCGCCGATTGCCCCAACAACTGGCGAACCGGAACGCGCGCGTCAGAACAGCCAAACACCGCGGCGAACGGGGTTTGCTTAGGAACCTTGCCGGTCGGGAAGAGAGTCTCTAGCGTGGCGCGACGTTGAGCCAAGTCGACTTCGTCGGTCGATTCGTTGCCGGTGAACGCGTTGGCGATCCAGTGACGGAAAGCCAGGTTTCCTTGTTCCAACGCCTGTTTGGCGGAGTCTGCGTCATTGGGACGCTGCATGGTCGTGCCCAGCGAATACTGGCTGTTGGGGTTGTAAGCGAAGCTAGAGAACACGACGGCGCAATCCTTCAGTGGGTGGTTGCGAAGTGCAAATCGAAGAGCAGAAGGTCGCCCGCCAGGCGAGTTGCAACGCGCCGAGCGGGCCAGGGAAGTTCATTGCGCCGGCTACGGAGTGTTGCGAAACGATTGGTCGCGTTCGTCGACTTCGACGTGGTCCGCATAGGCGAACAACGCATATTGGCTGAGTTGAGCGAACTGAGCGGCATGAATCCAGTCAAGGATCTTGGCGCCGATTTCGGTGGTCGTCACGATTTCTAGGCGAAGCAAATCGTCGCCGTTGTAGAGATCGCCGGTCACCGCGTGGTGACCTTGGCCATGACAATTCATAAAGCTATAGCTGCGGACTCCCAACTCGGAGAGCTTCTCCAGCATGAAGCCTTTGAGCGCCGCGTCCATCACAATCGTGACGCGACGCGCGTTTTTGGTAGTAAACACGGAATATCTCCCAAGGTCGTTGTTTTCTTAAAACGGAGGTTGTCGACCGACCCGCGGGCAGCCAAAATCGGCCGACAACCATCCCATGATTGCAATTGGGCTTAGGTAACCGGGAACGTACTGATGACGAACTTCGCCATCTCGATGTAAATCGGGATCCCCAATGTCACGTTCCAAGTGAACGTCAGACCTAGTGAAGCGGCCAACGGCAATGTGGGGCTCGCTTCTGGAATTGCGATTCGCTGCACCGCCGGAACGGCGATGTAGGATGCGGCTCCGCAAAGGACCGCCATCAACGCGTAGGTGCCTGTTTCAAAGTGATGTCCCAGCGCCATGCTGTAAGCGTGCAGGGCGCAAATTCCCATCAACGCGAACAAGTTGGGCGCCAGCAGACCAAAGATGATGAACCCGACGCCGGCCGACTTCAAGTCTTGCAGACGGCGGCATGCGGTGATGCCCATCTCTAACAGGAACAAGCACAACGCTCCTTTGAACATCATGACAAAGAAGTTGTTGGGGCCTTCGACAACGTGCGGATCGACCAGCGCCTGGCGACCGCTAATAAAGCCGACGACCAAACCGCCAAACAGCATGAAGAGTCCTGGATTCAGGAAGACTTCGTGCAAGATCTTCGGGCTCAAAATTCCGCCGCTATGCGCGGCTGCCGCTCCGACCGATTTAGGAACGAGCTTCTTCGAGTCGTCATGCGCGTAAGGATCCTCTTCGCCTGTTCCAGCCCCGTCGTTCCATGAATCGTCTCCGCTTGCAGGTCCCGAATATCCGGCTTCGTCCGGCATGTTGCCCGAGATATCCATCCCTTGACGCCGCAAACGGGAGATCAGGAACAAGCCGACCAAACAGCCGGGGATTTCCATGACCGCCAGCATGACCGGCATGTAGCTGTCGTGCAGCATGCCCAAGGTCGCCAAGATACCCAAACAAGTTACAAAGGTGCCTGCCGAGTCAGAGCCATAATAAGAACCGACGGTCACCGCATCGATCCGGCGCATCGGAGTAAAGGTTCGCAACATCCACGTAGCTGCGATTCCGATGAGACCGTTCACGATGAACCCCACTACGGCCAATCCGCCGGCGACCGCCAGTTCTGATGGAGCCAAAGCGGCCATCAGCTCGCCGCCGTGCCAGCCGATCGCTACCAACAAATAGATGGTCAAGCTTTGATACAAAGCTTTGGGAAATTCAAAGGGGACATGCAACAGCGGAATCGCGAAGCCCATGAAGAAGAAGAGCAACAACGGCTGAAACAAGTTGGCCACAAAGTTGCTTGCGATCGATTCTAACATGCCGACGTTTGCATGATCGACGTACGGCGACAAGCGGAGGATGCCTTGGGCGTCGGCGACACGGGCCTTCTCGAGTTGACCGCTGGTCACCTGGAGGGTGACGACGCGCGTCGGATAAAGTTCTGGCGTGACGTGTTCGGCTCCGGCTTCCTCGGCGGTGACAACTTTCTCCGGTTCCGGCTTTTCGCCGCGGGGAACTTCGACCGATTGGACGCGGACCTTTTTTAAGATCTTTTCGACGTGGCCATGATCGCCGCCGAGCGTGACCAGCGAGATATCGACTTCGTCGCCGGCTTTTAGTGTCGACGGATCCTCGACTTCGACGACGGCGCGAAACTCGCGCATGCCGATGGGGCGATTTTTCAGTTCGTCCGCTTTCGCCGCAGGGACTTCCGCTTCCTTCTTCATCGATTGGCCCAAGACGACCGCAGTAACGGCGGAGGCTTCCTTCTCTTGAGCCTTCGCCGTATTGGTCAGCCAGTACGCGCTTTGTCCGACGGTCACAAGGACAATCGCCAGGCAAGCGCCTTTCCACCACCGGCCGCGGCCGGTGGTCGCATTTTGAGCAGAGCGATGCTTCTGCTTACGCATACTTCACCTGTACTAAGTTGTGGGGTTGATTTGAATCTTGGGCGGACTTCCTGCATGAAGTCGTCGCCGGCGTACGTTTTGGTCGCGGCAGGTTCTCAAAGTTGGAAGCCAAACGCGTGGACAGATGACTTTTCTGAGATCGAGCAGCGATGAATCCAAAACGAAAGTGAATAAGGCATGGTGGGCGAAAAGAGAGCGGCGTTTAGGCCGCAGGGGGCCCACGAAGGAGAAAAGTATTCCGGCTGCGCAGCGTCTGAGCTGCTTGTTCCTCGACGATTTGCAAAGTTGTGGAGTTTCGCACAACGCGAGGGCGATAGTCGATTGGCGCCCAGAGGAAGTCGGCGTCCGATTTGGACTGGACGTCGCACGGTTCCGCTTCCGCCAGCGCGGTTTTGTCTGAGTCGGGACAGCTGACGTCGAAGTAGACGCTTGGCAAAGCGGCGAGAAAGATCGCGCTCAACGGGACCGGAATCAAGCGAGTGAACTTCCCTTGCAGCAGCGTACGCAGACCGATCAGCAGTAACAAAACTCCGCTGATGATCGCGAGCTCAGAATCCGTTTGCAGCAAAGCGTGAGAGGATTCGCGCAGCAAGCTGAGCGGATCTCCTGCGATGCTGCTCGCGACGTTATCGGCTGCCATTGCGAAAACTTTTTGTTGCGGTAAGTCAGCGGGTCTTGCTTCGGTTTCTCTGCGGCGGGCGTTCCTGTTCAGCAAACCTGCGCGGCGGCGTTGTGCGACAACGTCGCCGCCGCCGCTCAGGTGCTGGGGACTGCTACGGGGCTTGCGTTACGCGTGCCGTCCGCGACGGATGTTGCCAAACTTCGCGATGGGGAGCGAAGCGGCGGAACCGGGCGGAGGTTATCATGGGGGGCTCAGCAGTGTTGTTTCTAGCGCGATGGCGGAATCGGTTTTTCGCCGTTCGCAGGGGGTGAAGCGGTGCAATTCAACGGTGATGCAATTTTGCGTCGAGATGCCAGGAAGTGCAAAGGTAGTTAGAATTAAAAAACATTCATGTTCTCCCGGTTACGTTCATCCAGTACGGTAGATTCAATGGTTTCAGCGGCAAAGTAACTGCCGCTTAGGACGTACAAACGAAGCTCGGGTCGCCGTAATGCACATTTTAGTCGTCGAAGACGAACAACTCCTGGGCAAGTCATTGTCACGCGGGCTCACCGAGGCCGGGCACGAATGTACGTGGACCCGCAGCGGCGAGAAGGGGCTGGAATACGCCAGGACGCAGCAATATGACGCGATCTTGCTTGACCTGATGCTGCCTGGGATCGGCGGGTTGGAGGTCGTCAAAACGCTGCGTGACGAAGGAATCGGCACTCCGCTGTTGATTCTCACGGCGCTGGGATCGGTCGATGATCGCGTCCAAGGGCTGGATCATGGCGCTGACGACTACATGGTGAAACCGTTCGCATTTCCGGAGCTGCTCGCGCGGCTCAACGCGATGTGGCGCAGAGCCAGTCCGCGGCCGGCGCTCAACTACGAAGCAGGCCCACTAGCGCTCGACTTGGGGAGTCGCAAAGTGACGCGCAGCAGCAAAGAGATTGATCTTTCGCCGTCGGAGTTCAGCATCTTAGAACTGCTGATGCGGCATGCAGGTCAGATCGTCTCGCGCAAGATGCTGAACGAGCATCTGTGGGGGCAGGACTGGAATGGAATGACTAACGTCATTGACGTCCACATCAACCATCTGCGGCAAAAAGTAGATCGCGGATTCGACGAGCCCCTGATCCACACCGTGCGGGGCAGGGGCTACGTTTTACGAACCGGCTAAGTGAGCTCGCTTTCGCGCCGGAATTGCTTAGAACGCCAGCTGGCAGCGTGCGGCGAAGATGTTCGCGTTGCTGTCGCCGAGAGTTGGATCGTTCAACATCGCATGGATGTAGTTGAACTGGAACTTGGTAAACTTGTTGACGTACCAGTTCAAGCCGAGCGTCGCGTCGTTCAATTGACGACCAGGACCGGCGTTGGCGCCAATCCACGCGCCATTGAAGTCCGCATAGGACCATCGAGCCGTCACTTCCCAGGCGCCGATTCCGCCGTAGCAGGGCTTCACGTCGTGGAAGGGGGTGATCGCTCCAAATACGCCGGTCTTCCGATTGTACGGCAGCTTTTCGCCGGTCAGGATGTAGCGACCTTGGATGTAGGCCGCTTCGATCGTTTGGTTCGGTCCGCCTAGCTGATCTAGTTGCAGCCATTGCGCTTCGGACTGGACGTAAAATCGTCCATAGGCGGCGGCCGCTTCTAAGCGGTACGAGCTGACGTGGTTGGTCGGAACCACGCCGGTGTCGATGAACGGCGGAACGCTCGATAGAATGTTTCCTTGGAACCCGGTGCTGTCGACGATTTGAATTTCAGGTTGCGATGCGAAGCGAGTAGTATTTAAGGAGGGATCGACATAGTAATAGTCGGCGCCCAAATGCACCAGGCGTTCGCCATCATCCTGATAGATCGGCAGCATCGTATAACGACCAACGAAACCATAGCCGCCGTTGTCGCCGGCGGTGTTGCCAAAGTTATCGGTCTGATAGCGAATCACCGAAGCGGCCCAGGTCATGTTTTCGCTTTCGCTGTGATCGTAGAAGCCGACGCCGGTTTGGCGGAACGGAGACATCGAAAACAACAGCGAACGTTCGAGAAACGGCAGTTCGCGCACGCTCGTCAATTCGTCCATGCCGAACGGCTGGCGCCAGCGACCGATGCGAACGTTGCCCAGCAGGGCCACTTCGCTAAAGTTTACCCAGACGTCGGTGAAGCGGGCCTGGCTGACTGCGAAATCATATTCCATGTTGTAGTTGACGTTTTCGGCGACTTTGCCGTTCACGCCCAAACGCGAGCGACGGAAGCCGCTACCATCTTGGATGTCGCCAACCGTAGCGATATTCGCCTGATTTTGGTCGAACCAATCCGAGTCCAAGTGAAAGAAGCCCGAGACCTTCAACGTGGGATAAGTTGTGGCCGGAGGGCACGGCGGTAGGCCGACGTTGGTGTTTATCACCCAACCGGCCTCTTCCGCAGCTGTCGAATAGGAGGCCTCTTGGTAGGGGGCGCTGCCGACCGTTTTGGCGGCGGCCAATTCGTTGCGCAACAATTCGATTTCGCTCTCCATCGAGAGGAGACGTCGTTCGACATCGGTTTCAACGTAGCCTTCCTGCCCAAAGCTCGTGCGGACAAAGCCTATACAGGCAAGAAGGAACATCAGGGTCGCGATCCGGCGCATCATCATGATACTTCCGACAGTTTTTTGTATTAGGCGTAGGGAGTGGGGTGTTGGATTCTCATCGGCTTTCTCATTTGACGATGTCAACTATTAAAATCCCTTAAGGCGCCTGGTCTTCCCGAATTCACGTAGTGCTAGCGATCGAGTTTGCGATTCACAAAATATACGACTGCTTAGTTTGAAAACTTGAAGGTAAAGCATGAGTCCCTCCTCTCTCTGGATCAACGAACGTTGGAAGACCCTGAAAACCGCGTCTCAAACGCTGCGATTTCGGCTGATGGTCTGGAATGCGATCGTCGTATTGTTGGCTGCAGGAGCGACGCTAGCGGGGCTGCGCGAAGGGGTTCGCTACGCGCTCTATCACGAAGTGGATCAGCTGCTAGCAGAGGATATGCGGCAAATCGTATTGATGCTCAATGAACGTCCGATTGATCTGGTCGACATGCGTCAGACGCTCGAACAGCATGCGGAAGGACACCTGCAGCATGGTTGGTTTGTCGCTTTTATGGGCGAGAATTCGGACGTCATTTGGGCGAGCGCGAAAGCGCCGGACGAGGCGCTGCACTACGCAAAGAAGATCGCCGATTCCCGACCGATCGAAGTTGGTTCGATTCGATTCGTACAGCACCAATTGGGCAAGCCGGAAGAAGGGATCGCGTCGATCCGTTTAGGAACCAGTTTGCGGCCGATTTGGGACGATTTAACGCGTGTCGATCGTCAGGTCTTGGTCGCGTCGGGCATCGTATTATTGCTCGCGCCGCTCTGCGGATATTGGCTCGCCGGGCGCGCCACCGAACCGCTATCGGACATGATTCACGCTTCGGCCCGGTTGCGACCTAGCCATCTTGAAGAACGTTTGCCCTGGCGGGGAACCGGCGACGAGATGGATCAACTAGCGGCGACAATCAACGGGCTGCTCGATCGAATCGCCGTGCATGTCGAACGGAAACAAGATCTGCTGGCCAATGCGGCGCACGAACTGCGCACGCCGCTCGCGGCGATTCGCAGCAGTATCGAAGTAACGCTGAACGAACCGCGGCCGGTCGAAGATTATCAAGAGTTGCTCGGCGAACTGATCGAAGAGAACTATCATCTCGAGACGCTGGTCAATCAACTGTTGCTGCTCTCCGAAACCGAGTCGGATCGGCGTTTCTTTCATCTCCATCGGATGTCGTTGGATCTGGCTGTGCAAAGGTCGGTCGATATGTTCCGCGGCGCCGCCGAAGAGAATGGGTTGACGCTCCATAGCGAAATGGAATCTTGCTGGGTGCGCGGCAATGTCGAGCATCTTCGCCAGGTGGTCAACAATCTGCTGGACAACGCGATCAAGTTTACGCCTGAGGGAGGTCGGATTGACGTGCTGATCCAAAAGTCGGCCGACAACGGGACGGTGGAGCTCTCGATCGCCGACAACGGGTGCGGCATTCGGGAAGAAGATCACGAGAAGGTCTTTGAACGTTTTTACCGCGGCGATCGCAGACGAGTTCCCGGCGAACCGACGCAAGGAACCGGTCTCGGACTCAGCATCTGCGCCGCGGTCATCGCATCGCACGACGGCAGTATCCAGATCGAAAGCGCGCCCGACGTCGGCACCACCTTCCGCATCACACTGCCGGTGTTTGACCCCGCGACGATCGAAGACAACGCTAGCGACGGCGAACTAACGGTTGGCGAGTCGGCGAAGCAAGCGGCGAAGTAGCCTCATCGCAGATCGCGTTTTGAGGTTGCACTATTTCCCTGGTTGGCCGCGATAGCTCCGCTATCCGGGGCGCCCGAACTCTATTCGGCCACAAATAACGCACATCAAAACTCGCGTCTGGGGGCTCCGCTTGTCCAAGAAACAACAACAGCCGCTCGGCGAGAGGCGGCTGTTGTAGCGAAATGAACTTTGATGTTGGGGGTCTAGCGACGGCCGAAGCCAAAACCGCTGCGCGGGCGATCACCTCGTGACGGCGGTCCGCCGCTCCGTTCCGATGGCGCCGCCGACGCGGTCGAAGAAGAAGTGCGGCTGGACGAAGTCGAGGAAGTGGACGAAGTCGAACTTCCGCCCCCTAAAGCTTCCTTGGCCGTAATAAAGCCGTCGCCGTTCAGGTCGTACCGGGCGAATTCTTCCGCTTTGCTGTCAGACCAGACGACCGAGTATTCGCTCATGTGAATCTGACCATCTTCGTCGGCGTCGTTCGTGTTAAACCAATCGGGCAACCCTTTCGGTAGACGCTCTAGCGGGCTCAAAAAGCGATAGGTTTCGACTTTTTGATCCTCGGCGCGGCTGGACGCAAATGATGACCGGTTGGCGAAGCTTGAGATGCGGCTAGCCAGTTCATCGGTCGAGATTTTGCCGTCGCGGTTCTTGTCGTAGTTGCCGAGATCGCTTTTGAACCATTCCTCTTTTTCGAGGTAGCCGTTGCCGTTTTTATCATGTTGTTTCAACAGGGCTTTCGCGTTTTCGCGCACGTCCCCTTTGTCGCCGGAGTCGCGTCGATCTCCCCCGCCATCGTCATCTTTGTCTTTGTCACCACCTGCCGAGAAACCAGAAACGCGTTTGGCGAGTTCCAGACGATCGAGCTTACCATCCTTGTTCAGGTCGGAACCTTCCGGCGGAGTGCGCCAGCGAGCGCCCGACCATTCGTAGCTGTCGAGAAAGCCGTTCTTGTCTTTGTCATAGCGGTCCAGCATGCTGGTGACGCTGTCGATCGTCTTCTGGTCAAACTTGTTTTCCAGCGCCATTCCGGTGTAGGGAGGGGGCGCGTCAAATCCTTTGGCTGCTTCCAGGCCGTCGCTCTCACCAAAACCGGGAACGGTTGCCGGCTCGGCTCCTTCGCTTTGTTTTTTTATCGCGGCGGTCAGTTTCTCAATATTGATCGGGCCTTTGTCGGTATAGCCGGAGCGTTCTTTCATCCGATCGAGAAAACCGCGAGCCCGATCCGAAACTTCGTTATCATCCAGCACACCGTTGCCGTTTTGGTCCATACGTTTCAGCATTTCGGTCGGATCAAAACTACGCCGTCGATCGTCGCCACCTCGGTCTCTACCACGATCATCTCCTCCGCGATCGCCGCCGCGGTCTCTACCACGATCATCGCCGCCGCGATCACCGCCGCGGTCTCTACCACGATCATCGCCGCCGCGATCACCGCCGCGTCCGCCCCAATTCCCACGATCCCCACCGGGACCTTGGGCCTGGGCAATCAAAGGGAGCGAGAGAGCTAAAACGAGCAGCAGAATGAAGTTTCGCATCGCGGAATCGTCCTCATAGGAGGGCCGGAAATAAAAGCAGCAAGTAGAGATACCTATTATTAACCGAGCGGTCGATCGGTTGTTTCGGTTTTATCGGAATCAAGCCGAAATCGCCGGAACCTCGGGCCCTCTTGCGGGTTAGATTTACGGTGGAGATTCATCAACAAACGCCTTTTAAGGCTTTTTTCGTCTTTTCGATGCGGAGAGTACGGTCATGAAATATCGATTTGCCGGTTTGTCGTTAATGGTTGCGGCACTTGTGGTTACGCTCAGCTCCCTCTCGCTGGCCCAAGGTCCCGGCGGACGTGGTGGGTTTGGCGGCGGATTTGGCGGACCTGGCGGCGGCGGTGACGAGTTTGGCCTGTTGAACAGCCAGCAAGTTCGAGAAGAACTGGAAATTCCCGACGCCCAATATGAAGAGATCCGTGAAATCCAGAATTCCGTTCGCGAAAAAATGCGCGAAGTCTTCCAAGGAATGGGCAATTTTCGCGACATGAGCGAAGAAGAGCGGGCCGAATTTCGCGAAACGATGCAGGCCAAAATGGCGGAAGTTCAGACCGAAGTGAAGTCTGAAATGGAGAAGGTGTTGCTGCCGCATCAAGTTTCTCGCTTGAAGCAAATTGCGTTACAGCAGCAAGTCGCTCGCGGCGGCGGTCCTGGCGGCGGAACGGGCGCAGCCAATGCTTTGACCAATGAGCGCGTTGTCGAAGCTTTGGGTTTGACCGAAGAGCAGATCGCCCAGTTGCGTGAAAAGCGAGAAGAAGTCACCCAAGAGCTGCGTGAGAAGTTGGCGGCCGCCCAAAAAGAAGCGGAAGAAAAGCTGCTGAGCGTGCTGACGCCGGAGCAGCAAGCGAAATGGAAAGAACTACTCGGCGAACCGTACGAATTGCAGTTCGGCGGGCGAGGCGGCCCGAACAACCGCGGCAATCAGAATAACCGTCGCGGCCGAACGCCTGCCGGTGACGACAGCATCTAGGCGTGCGAGTGAAAATTAACCAGAAAACCCCTGGTTCGCCCGCACGGGCCAGGGGTTTTTTCGTCGCGGTTTGCATGTTTTGCGAAACTTTGGCGCCATTTCCGGCGTTGGAACTTAGTAGACAAACAATCTAGCGAACAAATGAGCCAATCTGGGGGACGAACAGTTACAATAAGTTCCGCCTCCTCCTTTTCACCCCTTATCCCATTAACTGCCCCAATCATGGTTGAAGCCGGCGAAATCTTGGTACGTCATGGATTGATCTCAGCCGAACAGTTAGAGATCGTTCGTCGCGAACAAAAGCTGCCTGGAGACGCGATCGAACGTGCGGTGGAGTTGGGATTTGTCGAGGAAGAAGACGCGCTGAAAGCGCTCGGCGTGGAGGTGGGGCTCGATTTTGTCGATCTAACCACCGCCGATATCGATCTCTCGCTGTTGAAAACGTTGCCGCAGCGGTTGATCTATCGTCAGTCTCTATTTCCGCTGCAGCGCCGTAACGGCAGTGTGATTGTTGCGACCAGCGATCCGTTTGATCTGTACCCGCTGGACGAAGTCGCCGCCGTCACCGGCTTGTCGGTGGTGCCGGTGCTGGCCTCGCGGGTCGAGATCGCCAAGCTGATCAAAGCCAATTTGGGCGTCGGCGGCGAGACGGTGGAAGGACTGCTCGCGCTGAAGGAAGAAGACGGCGACAACGATATCGAACTGCTGGATGATATCGAATCGGACGGCTCGGAACTTTCCGAAATGGCCCAAGAGGCCTCGGTCGTCCGCTTGGTCAACGAGATCATGTTTGAAGCGATTGAATCGCGCGCGAGCGACGTGCATATCGAATCGCAAGGCAACGGCCTGGTCGTCCGGTACCGCATCGACGGCATGCTCCACTCGCAGCCAGTCCCGCCGGAGATCAACTATTTTCAGGCGGCGATCATCAGCCGCTTGAAAATCATGTCGCGCTTGAACATCGCCGAGAAACGTCTGCCGCAAGACGGCCGCATCAAACTGAAGGTGCGCGGCCGCGAGATCGACATCCGCGTCTCGATGATCCCGATGATTCACGGCGAAAGCATCGTGATGCGTATTCTCGACAAGGGTTCGCTCTCGTTCGACCTGCGCACGCTCGGCATGGACGAAGACGTCTATCAACAATTCAAAAGCATTATTTCGTTGCCGCACGGTATCGTGCTGGTGACTGGTCCGACCGGTTCTGGAAAGACGACGACGCTTTACAGCTCGCTGCTTGAAATCCAAGACGAGTCGACCAAGATCATCACGACCGAAGACCCGGTCGAATATCAGCTGGACGGGATCAACCAGATTCAGGTCCATCCCAAGATCGGGCTCACCTTCGCCGCTTCGCTGCGTAGTATTTTGCGGCATGACCCCGATGTCGTGCTGGTTGGCGAAATTCGTGATAAAGAAACGGCCGAAAACGCGGTGCAAGCCTCCCTGACGGGGCACTTGGTGTTCAGTACGCTCCATACCAACGATGCGGCTGGCGCTTTTGCGCGAATGATCGATATGGGAGTCGAACCCTTTTTGATCGCCAGCACGATTGAAGGCGTGATGGCCCAACGCCTGGTTCGCAAGCTCTGTCCGCACTGCAAAGTCGCCTATGTGCCGAAGCGTGGGGAACTGCCGGCTGATTTTCCGTGGGATGACTTTATCGCGGCCGGAGGCAAACTGCAGCAGCCGACCGGATGTCGCCAGTGTCGCGGAGTCGGCTATCGCGGCCGAATGGGTATCTACGAGTTGTTGATCACCACCGAAGAAATCCGCGAGCTTGCTCACGAAGGGCTCAGTACGCACAAGATCAAACAGATCGCCAAAAAGAACGGCATGCTCACGTTGCGACAATATGGCTGGCGCAAAGCGCTGAGCGGCGATTCGTCCGTTGAAGAAATCCTGCGCGTCACGAAGCCGGAAGCTGTCGGCGTCTCGGCGCCTGCCTGACCCGTTTTGCTCACGAATCCACTCTTTTCGATCTCACTCATTTTGCTGTAGCCTCCGATGCCTGACTTCACTTACATCGCGCGAGATACGACCGGCCGCAAGGTCAACGGCGTGCTGTCGGCGGCGACCGAGCGAGACGTGATTGTGCAGCTGTCGGGGAAGTCGCTTTTTCCGATTGAAGTGAAAGCCGAGTCGAAAGGAAGCGGGTTTCGGATCGGCGGCAAGCGAGTCAGCGCGCAACAATCGGCGATCCTTTACGCGCAGCTTTCTTCTTTGATCCGCAGCGGCGTGCCGCTGATGCGATCGTTGAAAGTGCTGCGTGAACAAGCGTCGAACGTCGCGCTGCAGGAAATCTTGGACGACATCGTCAGCCGGGTCGAAGAAGGGGCTTCGCTCGACGAAGCGATGCGCCGCCATCCGAAAGCGTTCAGCGAAATGGCGACCAACATGGTTCGCGCCGGCGCAGAGGGTGGATTCCTGGAAGATGCGCTCGATCGCGTCGCCAAATTTACCGAAGATCAGGAAGATCTGAAGGGCCGCACGATGAGTGCGCTCGCCTATCCCGTTTTTCTCGGCGTGGTCGGCTCGTTCGTGCTTGGCTTTCTGCTACTGGTCTTTGTGCCGCAGTTTGACGAGCTGTTTGCTCGCTTGCGTGAGCGGGGCCAATTGCCGGCGATCACCGACTGGCTGTTGTGGTTCAGCACGTCGGTCAAAAATTTTGGCATTCCACTTTTGATCGGACTGGTCGCGCTGGCGTTTTACATCAACCTACAACTAAAAACCGAGACCGGACGTCGCCGCTGGGACTGGATCAAAATCAAAATGCCGATGCTCGGTTCGATCTTGTTGTCGCTGGCCGTCGCGCGGTTTTGCCGCGTGTTGGGAACGATGCTGAAAAACGGCGTGCCGATCATCCGTTCGTTAGAAATCAGTCGCGACGCCGCCGGCAATCTGATCTTGGCCAAAGCGATCGAAGACGCTTCTGAGAATATCAGCGCCGGCGAATCGTTGGCGAGTCCGTTGTCAGCCTCCGGCTACTTCCCCCGGAACGTGGTCGAAATGATCAGCGTCGCGGAAGAGTCAAACTCGCTGGACACGGTGTTAGTCGAAATCGCCGATGGTCTCGAGAAGCGGACGTCACGTCGGCTCGATCTGACCGTGCGGTTGTTGGAACCCATGATGTTGCTGGTGATGGCGAGCATCGTGCTCGTCGTCGTCATCGCGCTGTTGCTGCCGATCTTCCGGATGAGCAGCAGTTTGTAATCCCCTATTTTCGTTCAATGGTTAGGAGTGAGTTTAGCTATGTCGCATCAGCGCAATCGCCGTCGGCGCCGCGGTTTTACGTTGTTGGAAGTGTTGCTGGTCCTCGTGATCTTGGTGATTCTCGCCTCGTTCGCTGGCGTTGCAATCTTCAGCAGCTTCGATCAAGCGAAAGAAAAAAGTACGACCGTGCAAGCTGCGATGCTGGAACAAGCTTGCAAAACCTATTTGCTGAACATGGGGCAATTGCCCGAAAAGCTGGAAGATTTGATCGTCGCGCCGGCCGGTTCGACCAAGTGGAAAGGTCCCTACTTGGAAAAAGAGGAGTTGCCGAAGGACGCTTGGGACAATGATTTCAAATACAAGAAGAGCGCTAGCGGCATGCCTGACGTTTACTCGGCAGGCCCCGACGGCGTCGACGGTTCGGACGACGATATTCAATAAGCTGGACCTTGATGAAGAATCGCAATTGCAACTTGAACTCAGGGCGATCGATCGGGTTTACCCTGCTCGAACTGCTCGTCGTGCTGACCTTGCTGGTGATTCTGCTGTCACTCGCGGCGCCCAGCATCTTGGCGCCGCTACGTTCGCAGCGATTGAAAAGCGCCGCTGACACCATCTGCGCCGAGTTCAGCAAGTCGCGCGTCGAAGCGATGGAATCGGGACGCGTGCGGATGTTTCGCTTTCAAAAGGAGACCGGCAACTATCAGGTTGAGCCCTGGCTGCGCGCGAGCGATACGCAAGAGAACAATCTGGTCGGCGAGGGAGACCGCGTCGTCGGCAACTCGCTGATCACGCAGTCGGTCGAAGCGACCACGCGTCAAGGAGAGTTGCCGGAAGGGGTCGTCTTTATGGGCGAGCAGGTCGATATCGATATGCGATCCTACGAAACGACCGACGGACAAATCGCCGAAGGGGGCGCCGCGGACCAGTCGCGGCCCATTCTTTTTTATCCGGACGGAACCACCTCGGACGCAATGGTGGTGTTGAAGTCGGAAGATGGCTCAATGCGGATGGTCAAACTACGCGGCTTGACGGGGATCGCCAAGGTCGCCGAAGTCGAAACGACGGAGGACCTTTCGTTGTGAACGCAAATCTTCCGCTGTTTAACTCGCATCTTTGTACAGAAAGTCTTCGTCACGAAAATCTTCGCAGCCCTCGCGGACGATTTTTGAGGTTGCGCATTTCGACAATTTGGCTGGCGTCTCTCTTTGTAGCCCGTTGCGCAAGTTTTGAAGTTGCGCTATTTCGAGCCAACTGGACACTAGCCCGCTGCGCCAGCGAGGGAATGCGGCTGGTCACTTCCATCCGTGTTGGTATCGCCAAGCGGATTCCCTCGCTGGCGCAGCGGGCTAGTGTTACGACGTTCGGCTTCGATCCGGCTTCGATTCGCCAACCGCATTTCCCTCGCTGGCGCTTCGGGCTACGAAGAACGAGCAAGGTCGGTTTTTCTCTACTGGAAGTCGTTTTGGCGTTCGCGATTCTCGCGGGCGCATTGGCGGTGCTGGGGCAGTTGATCGGCATCGGTTTTCGCAGCGCGCGCGAAGCGGAAGGGTTGACCGAGTCGCAGATGATCTGCCAGACGATCATGGACGAGATCATTGTCGGCGTTCGCTTGCCCGATCCGGTGCAAGATATTCCGGTCGACATGCTCAGCGAAACCAACATCACGCTTCCGGCACGCGAGGTTGTTTGGTCGTACTCGATCGACTCGCAACCGGCGACAATGGAAGGGCTGTTGGCGGTGCGGGTATCGGTTCGCCGCGTCAACGCGACTTCGCTGGCCGACGCCGATCAGTTTCAGCTGATTCGCTGGATCCCCGATCCCGAGGCGGAACTCTTGGAAATGCCGGAGTCGAGTGATCCGAATTCGAGCAGCAGCATGAGCGGAGGCGCGATATGAGTCGCATCTCTCACCATCGTTGGCGGCGTCGCGGTCTCTCGCTGCTGGAATTGATGGTCGCCTCGGCGATCGCCGTCGTCTTGATGGCGGCGGTCAGCGCGGCGATTCATATGTATTCGCGCGCCGTCGATATCGGCCGCACCAATGTCGAAGAAGCGCAGTTGGGTCGCGCCGTCATGAAACTGATGGAAGAGGATCTCCGTAATTGCATTTGGAAGAACGAGATCGATTTTTCTTCGGTCGAAGCGCTGGCGTCCGGCTCTGCATCGAGCGCTGCGAGTTCGCTAACAGGCGGCGCGATTACCTCGGACATCAGCAGCACTCTTGATTCAACGACCGAAACAGACGCCAGCCTCAATACGACTGACCTGGCCGCGTCGAGCGTTCCCGCGATGCAGATTGGCCTGTATGGGAACGCGACCGAATTGCAGTTCGATATGAGCCGCTTGCCGCGTGTCGATGAGTACGATCCCGAGTACGTCGGCTTCCGATCGCAGAAGCTGGCTGATAAGCCGAGCGATGTGAAGACGGTCACCTACTATTTGTTGATCCCTGGTTCGGCCTATCAAGGAACCGTCGGGGACTCCGCCGATCGAACGGTGGAGCAGTCCGGACTAGTGCGCCGCGTGCTCGATCGCTCGGTGACGCAATGGGCTCTGGAGAACGGCGATACCGAGCAGTTGGACGCAACGGCTGAAATCATCGCGCCGGAAGTCTGCTTCTTGAACTTTCGGTACTTCGATGGTTATGAGTGGTACGAAGAATGGGATTCTTCCGCGATGGGCGGACTACCGCTGGCCGTCGATATTGTGGTCGCGATTCGTTCGACCGATGATCGCGGCAGCGCCATCGACGACGGCGAGACGATCGTGGTCGGCGTCGCCGAAGGGGACATGATCTATCGTCGGTTGGTCCGGATTCCGATCGCCGTGCCGATCGATCCGCTGGCCGAAGAAGACGCAATGATGGAATCCGGCTCCGGTTCGGAGGCCGCCTTATGAATCGCCAACGGGGGAAACAAGACCGCCGCGGCGCCGTGCTGATTGTGGTGCTGGTCGTCGTGATGATGCTGACGCTGGGCGCTTATGCGTTCACCGAATTGATGCAAACCGAAAACCATGCCGTTCAATTGACCGGGCGACAAATTCAAGCCCGCGCTTTCGCCGAGTCGGGCGAGTCTTTTTTGGAATCGTACCTGGCTCAAGAGCCGGAATACATTACCGAATTGGGCGGGATCTACGACAACCCCGCGATGTTCCAAGGGCAGTTGCTTGTGGATGACGAGGAAGACGAGCGACAGCGGGGCCGGTTTACGGTTTTGGCGCCGCTCGTCGATATTGACGGCTACTTGAACGGAATTCGCTATGGACTTGAGGATGAGTCGGCTCGGTTGAATTTGAACGCTTTGCTGATGCTGGATGAGCAATCGAGCGCCGCTTCAGGAATGGCGAGCGCCGCCGGCCTCGCTGACGCCAGCGGCGCAGCGGCCGCTGGCGCGTCTTCAACGATTACCGGTCTGGCCAGCGACGAGTCGCTTACCTCTGGCAGCACTGGGCGGCAATTGTTGATGGGCTTGCCTGGCATGACCGAAGACATCGCCGACGCGATTCTCGACTACATCGACGAAGACGATGAGCCGCGTGAGTTTGGCGCCGAAGTCGACTACTACTCAGGACTCGATCCACCCTACGCGCCCAAGAATGGGCCGCTGGAGACGGTCGAAGAATTGCTGCTCGTGCGGGGAGTGACTCCGCAGCTCTTGTTTGGTCGCGACGAAAATCGCAACGGCGTCATCGATCCGCAAGAGCTCGCGCTGTCGGCCGATTCCGATCGTTTCGAACAAGACATGCTGACCGAGGCGCCGGAACGAGGCTGGACTTCGTTTCTGACGTTGTATGGGATGGAAAAGAACTACGGCGCCGATGGAATGGAAAAAATCTTCATCAACGATGAGGATGTCCAAGCGTTGCACGCGCGACTGATGGAAGTTGTGCCGCAAGAGTGGGCCGATTTTATCGTCGCCTATCGCATGTATGGCGCCGGCACTGCGAGTTCCAATGCGACCAATCAAAACTATGTAACGACCGTCCAGTTCGATTTTTCGCAACAGCCGAAAGGAACTTTTGCGAGCGCGCTCGATTTAATCGACGCCGTCGTCTCCGTTTCGCCGTCAAGCGGCGGCGGACAAAGTTCTGGACAAAACGGCCAAACGCAGATGATGAAATCGCCGTTTCAGCAGCTCAACGCCGCTCAGTGGATGCCCGACTTTATGGAGCTGCTGACGGTGAACGAGTCGCCGATCATCCCGGGCCGCATCAATATAAACCAGGCGCCGCGTGAACTGCTGGTCGCGATCCCCGGCATGACTGAAGAAGCGGCGGAAGCGATTATCGCGAATCGCGTGCCGGTCGCCGACGAAGAGAACCCAATGCGGGCCTACGAGACTTGGATCTGGATGGAGGGGCTGGTCACGCTCGAAGAGATGAAGACCCTGTTGCCGCTGGTCAACGCCGGCGGAAACGTCCATCGCGCCCAAATTGTCGGTTATTACGAAGGTGGACTTGCATTTAGTCGGCATGAGGCCGTGATTGACGCTACTCAGCCTGAGCCGCGGCTATTATTGTGGAGAGATATAAGCCATCTCGGGCGCGGTCATCCCTTGGAAGTCTTGGGAATCGGAATCGGATTTACAGGCGCAGCCAACTAAGTGGGAGCGGACGCCAAATGGCGAAATTGATAGGTATCGAGTGGGACGGCAGCGAGATTCGCGTCGTCGTCGCGCGCCCGCGCAGCGGAGGCGTGACGGTGGATTCGGCGTTCGCCGCGCCGCGGACCAGCGACCTGGCGGAGTCGATCAGCGCGGCGCTGGCCGATCGCAATATCGCCGTGGGACCAGTCTGCGTCACGCTGCCGCGCAGCAGCGTCGAACTGCATGTGTTGACGCTGCCTCCGGCGCCGGATGAAGATTTACCCGACATGGTTCGCTTTGCGGCGATTCGTGAGTTTACGGCGCTGACCGACGACTGGCTGCTCGACTATACGCCGATCGAAGTGAACGCCGTTGGTCAGACGATCGTATTGGCCGCCGGCATCTCGGGCAAAGGCCTGAAAGGGGTCGAGACCCCTTGTTCGTCCGCTTCGCTGGCGGTGGAGCATGTCGGCGTTCGTCCGCTGGCGGCCGCATCGCTGATGGCGCGTGACGCGCACCACGCTTCGTCAGTCGCGTTGGTCGTTGAATCGAGTTCAGATGATATTGAGTTGACCATCATCGCCGATGGCGCCGTTGTCTTTACTCGATCGACGCGCCTGCCAGGCGAAGAAGGAAGCGAAGAGCGGCAAAAAGCGTTGCAGCTCGAATCGCGCCGCACGTTGATCGCCGCTCGCAATCAGCTGGGCGCGCATAGCGTCGAAAAAATCATCCTGGTCGGGCAGGAAGAACTGTCGGGAATGAAAACGTCGCTCGCGGCGACATTAGGTTTGCCTGCCGAGTTGTACGACCCATTCTCAAGCCCCGCCGTGAAATACAGCGGCGCCGAGAAGCTGGTCAATCGGGGACGCTACGCCGGCTTGTTGGGACTGTTGGTCGAGCAATCGGCGCCATCGACGCGATCGTTGGATCTGCGCAATCCGCGTCGTCGTCCGGCGCCGCCGAGCAAGCGTCGTCAGTATGTGACGTACGCAACAGCGGCTGCAGTCGTCGTGGCGCTGGTCGCCGCGGTGATCTGGATGCGGCTCGGTTCGCTTGATAGTGACATCGACGCCGCCAAGACCAAGCTCGCCGTTTTGAAAGAATCGAACGAAGCGGCCGTCGCGCAGCAGAACGATGTCGAGAAAATCGATCGCTGGCTCGAGTCGAACGTGCAGTGGCTCGATCAGGCCTACTGGATGGCGACCAGCTTGCCGCCGGCCGAAGAAACAATCCTCTCCCGGTTACAGATGGACGCGTCGCAGACCGAAGGAGGCGTGATCATGCTCGACGGCTTTGTCGCCAGCGAAGGGGGAATCAAAAAGCTGGAGACCTCGCTACGAGATGACCAGCACCAGGTCAGCAATCTCGGCAGCAAACAATCCGAAGTGACGGGTTACGACTGGAATTTCCAGGAACGGATCATCGTCGCCAAGCCGACGGAACCTCCCTTTGCCGAAGTGGAGCCGGCCGAAAAGCGAACCGCCGAAGAGCCTACGAAGGAAGAACCCGCCAAACTTGAGCCTAACCCAATGGAGCCAGCTTCTACCGAGCCGGTCAATACCAAATCCGCCGAAGGCGAGGATGCCGCGGACAAGACGGAAGAGGGAGCCCAGTCATGAATCAACGTGAGAAAATTTTAGTTGGTCTTGTCGGGCTGTTAGTCATTTTCGGCGTGCTCTATTTGGGTTACGGCCGCTATGCGAGCGCCTACGACCAACGCGCCAAACAGCTCGCGGCGCTGCAAGGACAAATCGATCAGGAAGAGTTCGTCGAAATCCAAGCGATCCTCGCCGCCCAACGCTTGGCGACCTATCGCGAACATAGTCTGCCCGAGGACTATCGCGTTTCGCAGTCCTTGTATTCGAACTGGCTGCACGAAAAAGTGGGCGAGGTCGGCTTTGAAGATGTCAGCATCAAGCCGCTAAGCAGGAAGAAAGTAGGAATGCACTCGGAGTATGCGTTCAGCGTTCGCGCCAAAGCGCCGTTGGCTCGCATTACTCAATTTTGCTACGAGTTTTATGCGTTTAACGTGCTGCACAAGATCAAATCGGTGTCGCTACGTCCCTTGCCCGATTCAGAGAATCTCGAGGTGACGCTGTCGGTCGAAGCGATTGGGATCGAAGGGGTCAACGATTTGGTGGACGCCAAAGCCAAGCGTCGAGAACTGCTCACTCATGGTGAGTTAGCCGATTATCAAAAAGTGATTTTGGCGCGCGACTTTTTCCGCCCCGGCAACAAGACGCCCAAGTTGGTGTCGACCACCAAGCATACGGCCGAAATGGGGAAGACGTTCAGCTATGCCGTCAAAGCGGAAGATCCCGACAAGAAGGATCGCGTTTCTTTCCAGCTGGGAGAAGGCGCTCCGACGGGATTACAAATCAGCGAGCGGGGAACGATCAGCTGGAAACCGACCGAATTGGGAGAATTCAAATTCAACGTCATGGTTCACGACGATCGTCAACCGACCATCATGGACTCCAAAGAATTCACCATCGCCGTCGTCGAGCCAAAACCGCCGGAGATGAAACCAGAACCAAAGCCATCGTTTGACGACGCGGCGCATGCGTTTTTGACTGCGACGATCGTTTCTGGCGAGTATCCCGAAGCGTGGGTTAGCCTACGGACCAAAAACAAAATGCTCCGTCTGAAGCCAGGCGAGAAGTTTGAAATTGGCCAACTCAAAGGCAAGATCCTCTCGGTCGGCGACAAGGTGATCGAGCTTCAAATCGGAGACGAAACCGTCCAACTTCGCATCGGCCAACCGCTAAGCGAGGCCCGCAGCGCGGCCGAATTGTAGGATTTCTGTTTCCATCGCTTGAAGTGGCGCAATGTTCCGGTTGGCCGCGATAGCTCCGCTATCGGGGCCGACGAAGTCGGTAAGAGGCGTTGCTCCGCAATGCGTCTAAAATCGGCGGTTTACCATGCTGTTTGAAGTGGCCTGCGCACCATGGAACGGTGAGCTTGGTATGGATGTCTCTTACGGCTGCGCCGCCCCGATAGCGGAGCTATCGCGGCCAACCGGGCGTGGTTTGGCTAAATAGGGCGCTTTCAAATACGCCCGCGAGGGAACCTCTCTCAGCAATTCTTAGGCGGATCGATGTAGCCAGACGCATTTCTCTTGCTTGCGCTGGCGGACTACGAAGAGCAATTGATTGCCGCGGCTAACACGGAAGCTCTTGCTAGCTGGCTCGCCTCTGCTGGCACTGCTGCGCCGCGGCTTACCGAGGCGTTACAGCTTCTCATCGGTGGCAATCTGTGGCGCTTTTCCTGGCAGGAATGCTTGTAGGGATTAGACCTCATGTTCCGATCAATCCAAGAAGTCAACGTGCGCGGTCGATTCGTCCATTGGACGTAAAATCCGAAGAAGGGTTTGCTGATGCTTTATTGCATTTTGGGACAGAGAAGGTCTCTTATCATCGCGCTTCTCTTCGCGACCTGGTTCGCTGGAGCAGTCGGTCCCGCGATCGCCCAGGCTCCGGTAACCGCCGGAGCACGCGAAATTCGCAGCTATTCGGTCGATCCAGAGCGACTGCAGAACCTCTTGGAGGTCTTCCGTCAGCTTTACGCGGAAGATAAAGGAGCGACCTTCACATCGGATGCTAAAGGGGGAACGCTGGTCGTCGCCGCATCCGAAGAAGTGCAAACGCAGGTCGAGGCCTTCCTAAATCGCTCCGGTTATCTGCGCGATGGAAATACGAAGCTGGCTCCGGTACGCGTGGCGACGCCGGTCGAGAATGCTCGCCATCAACATACGCGTTCGCTGGGCAATGGTCAGGTCGAAGTCGAAGTGAAACTGGGCCAAGCCGATTGGCGTCAGGTCGAAAACCGCACAACGCAGTTGCTGGGGCAACGTCCGCCGGTGGCGCTGACCGCCGAAGGAGCGATCGCAACCCTGACATTGCCGACCCGTACCGATAAAAAAATCGCCATGCAGATCTACCGCAAAGACAACGTGGTCTTGTTGCGTGGCGACGAAGAGGGGGTGAAAGCCTGGTCGCAGGTAGTGCGAGCGATTGATGCGCCGCCGCGCAGCGATGAATACCGTACCGATCTGGTGTCGCTCCGCAACGCGAAGCGAGAAGACGTCGCCGAGGCTCTCGCGCCGCTGACTGATAATGAAAACAGCATGGCGAAACGCGAAATCTTCGAGGCGCTGAAGAAAGTCGCCGGCGAGCAAAAGATGCGTTGGAGCGGCGATATGGCGGCGATGATTTTCCAGCCGGGCGAAGCGCAAGATGGCGCCGCCGCCGATGATGCTCAGCCGGCGGCTGAGCAACCTGCCGAGCAAATGCAGCCAGCCGTCGATGATCAGGTGACGCTGGGGCCGGAAGACGACGCCGGTTTGATTGGGCCGGTGCAGATTGAGTTTCTGGAAGGGCTGGACGTGATTGTCGTTCGCGGGCATCGCCGCGACGTCGAGCGAATTACCCGCATCATCAACGACATCGAACGCTTGAGCGCCGAAACGCAGCCGGTGATCGAAGTTCGTGAACTGCTGCACGCCAACAGCGAAGCGGTCGCCGCGACCATTCTGCAACTGTACGAGGACTTACTGCAGACCCGTTATGGTCAGGTAAGCATCACTCCGCTGGGGCGCCCTAATGCGATCTTGCTGATTGGTCGCCAACAGAGCGTTGACGGCATTTTGGAACTGATCGAAAAGTTGGATCAACCGGTAGGTCCAGAACGGATGCTGCGTGTTTTCCAACTCAAATATCTCTCCTCCGCCGACGCGCAGACGCGCGTGACGGAGTTCTACGCCGAGCCGGTTAATCTTAACCCCCGCGTTCGTTCGACCGCCGACTATCGCAGCAACGCGTTGATCGTGCAGGCAAGTCCGCGGGATATGGCCGAAGTCGAATACTTGATTCGCCAGATCGACGTTCCGGCCGCTGAGTCGACCTTGGAATTAAAAGTCTTTGAATTGAAGAACTCGCTCGCGGAAGATCTCGCGACGGTGATGCAAGCGGCGATCTCGGGTACGCCGGCGACAGGAACCGGTGGACAACAGCAAGGAGGCGCCGCCGCGGCTCAAGTTCGCGCTGCGATGCTCTCGTTTATGACGCTCGATTCACGCGAAGGGCAAATGCTGAAGTCCGGAATCTTGACGGATGCTCAGATTACGGCCGATACGCGCTCCAACGCGTTGGTCGTGCGAGCGCCCAAAGATAGCATGGAGCTGATCGGCGCGTTGATCCAGCGGCTTGACTCGCAGCCTTCGGCCGAATCGCAGATCAAAGTATTCACCATCGTCAACGGCGACGCGACGCAGTTGGCGACCATGTTGGAAACGCTGTTCGGCTTGGACGAAGGGACGACGCAAGGCCAACAGCCGTTTGCGATCGGGGCCGGCGGAGACAACACGCTCGTGCCGATCCGCTTTTCAGTCGACTCGCGCACGAACAGCATTATCGCATCGGGGCCTGCTTCCAGCTTGGCGGTGGTCGAAGCGATCTTGCTCCGGTTAGATCAAGATGACGTTCAGCAACGACAAATGTTGGTCGTGCGGCTGAAGAACTCGAATGCTCTACTCGTTGCCGAGTCGCTTACCGATCTGTTGCAGAACGAAAGTCAACTGCAATCGATCGATCCAAATCTGACCAGCTCCTTTCAGCAAATTGCTCGCGAAGTGATCGTGGTTCCGGAAACTTTCAGTAACAGTTTGATTATTACGGCGACGCCGCGGTACTTCAAAGAGATCGTGAAAATCGTCGAGGAACTCGATGCTCGGCCTCCGATGGTGATGATTCAGGTTCTGATCGCGGATGTGCGACTCGGCAAAATTGAAGAGTTGGGGTTTGAGTTTGGACTGCAAGACTCGCTGCTGTTCGATCGCAGCACCGTACAAAACGGTACGCTCAATCCTGGGTATAACTTCAACAACCAGCCGCTTGGCAACTCTTCGAGTGCGGCCAGCTTGGCGACCGCCGGCGCCGTCGGCTCACAAGGTTTGACCGACTTTGCGCTCAGTCGCACTAACAACGGCTTGGGATACGGCGGTTTCGTCTTTTCGGCGGCCAGCGAATCGGTCAGCGTGCTGATTCGAGCTTTGCAACAAGACAACCGCATGGAAGTCTTGGCGCGTCCGCAGATCATGACGATGGACAATCAGCCGGCGTTTATCCAGGTCGGTCAAAAGGTGCCGTACATTACTTCGTCGCAAGTGACGCAAAACGGTACGATCAATGCGACGGAGTTGATTAACACCGGCGTGATCTTGAGCGTCCAACCTCGGATTAGTCCCGACGGCATGGTCGTAATGTACGTGCAAGCCGAACGATCGCAAGTGGGTGACGACGCAGACGGTATTCCGATCTCGATTAACCAAAACGGCGACGTGATTCGTTCGCCGCGGATTGATACGCAAACCGCGACAACAACGGTCAGCGCTCGCTCGGGGCAAACGATCGTGCTCGGCGGTTTGATTCAAAAAACTACGACCGTCGTTTCACGCCGTGTACCGATTTTGGGCGATATTCCGGTTGTCGGCTCCCTCTTCCGCTACGACAGCTTTAATGGCGCTCGCAGTGAGTTGATGATCATCTTAACGCCGGTTGTGGTCGACTCGGATGACGATGTGGAGCGACTGAAAGAAGAAGAGATGGGTCGCATGAGCTGGTGTCTGGCCGATGTGGCGGATGTGTATGGCGCCGACGCACTGTACGGCGTTGACCTGGCGATCCCAGGCGGAGGCGAAATCATGGAGATCCGACCAGACGTGAATCCGTCGGCTCCTCCGGCCCCGCTGAAACCGAACGCGAACGAAACGATTCCGCCCCCCAATCAGCAACAAAGCTCGTTGCCGATGATGAGTCCGCAATCGGCGCCCAATATGCCGCCGTACGAATCGACTAACGAAGCGAGCTTTGTTCAGCCGCAACTGGCCCCGGCGTCACTGCAACCGGCCAACTTCGGCGTGGCGCCGGTCGGCTTCAACGGAGTGGCCCCCTATCGTGATCCGCGGCCGATTCGCCTGCCGGCGGTAAGGTAGCGAGATGTAGCTGCTGCGACCGATCGCTTTCCAATTGAAGCCAGAGACGTGAAAGGGACGCCGGATGTTCCAGAAAACCCGCATGACAATCCGATATTCGACGATCTTATTGCTGTTGGCCGTATTATCGACCGGTTGCAACACGATTACGCGTCGAGCGCCGCGTATGCCGTGGCAAGACAAGGACGAAGAAGAGTATGGTCCGCCTGCGAAGTTAGTTGCGATTTGGAAAGACCAGGTCTACACGCCGGCGGGACAAAGACCTACACGCGGATTTGGCGGTCGCGTCTATTTTTATGACGCCGCCAATAAGCCGGTCAAAGTCCGCGGCACATTGAAAGTGTACGCTTTTGATGACGACGATAAAACGAAGCGGGATGCGAATAAGCCCGATCGCAAATACGTCTTTGATGCCGAGACCCTGCAAGACCACTACAGCGTTTCCAAGATTGGGCACTCGTATAGCTTTTGGATTCCGTGGGACGCGGTTGGGGGTGAGCAACGCAGCATCTCTTTGGCTCCATATTTCCAAAATGAAAATGGAGGAGGCGTCGTCGCCGGCGACCAAAGTAAAGCGTTGTTGCCTGGGACGCCGAAATCGCCGAGCGAACTGGAAGCCGAAGAAGCGATCCCGCCGGGCATGCCGCAGTCTCCCTACTACGCTCAGCCGGCCGCTTACAGTGTGCCGAATCAACAGCAGCAATCACGTCAGCAACTGCGGACGACCACGATTCCGGTCCCCACGACTCTCGAGCAACGTTTGCTACTGCAAAACGAGACTGGCATGCCGCGCCACGCGCCGCCACAGTATCGGCCATTTCCGACAGAGCAGCCGAGAACCATCGACCAGCAACTAGAGCTAGGTCCGAATCAGTCGGTCAATTTTCAGAGTGCACAGTTTGGAATGAGAAACGGCGGCGGAATTCACTCCGGCGTCAACTTACAGACATTCCAACCCGACTTTCACAACTCGACGCAATACAATCAGTACCTCGCGACGGGAAGCCGACCTACTGGGGAAGCGGCTGCGGTGCAATCTGCAACTCATTCTTTACCGCCGAGACCCCCGGCTCCATCTTCACATATCGCTCCGCCAACGCGCGTAAATCTGCCGAGTCAACCGACCCAGTCAACGTGGCCACAGGCCCTTCCATCGACACCGCAACGTTAGGCCAGGGAAGCGTACGGCGGATCGAACGAGCGACCGTTGTCGAGGGAATGGTTGGATGATTGAATTTGACGACCATCCGCGTCGGAATTCGTTTGTCATCGGTTCCGGCGCCAAAGTTTTGCCCAAACCCTTGATTGCCAAACATCGCGCCCATGCCGCGAGCGAATTGGCTCATCGAGTTGCGACTGCCGGCTTGGCCGGTCGTTCCGCTAGCGGCAAAGGGACTGATGGCGTTCTGTTGGGTCATTTGGGCGGCGGCGGCGGCGACTCCAGAATCTCCACCGGCCGCTGAGGAAGCTCCCGATGTGCTTCCTGTTCCGGTCGACGTGCCGTTCAAGGTTGGAGCCGAAGTCGCCGGCAAATTGGAAAAGGCCGAAGCGCCGGCATTGATCGACTGCGCAGCGCCTCCGGAGTTTGTGGCCCCAAAGTTGGAGGACGGCTGTTGGAAGGTTTGTTGATTCACCAACGATTGAGCGTAGGTCGAACCGGTCCACATCAAGCACGATGCGACAGCAGCGACGACAGCCAGATATTTCGACCGCATATTTCCGTACTCCAACAAATTACCCGCGCTAACGGACATTATCTCGCGTTTTGACCCAAAGAGCAATGCTTTCTTGGATCGGCGCATGCGACGGCAATAGCCTTGCGCATCCTCTTGATCGTCCCAATTCTGCGGGGGGCGCCCTCTTTCTGATCTGCTTGCTGTGATTTGCCCGACCAAGAAAAGCGGAAAGATCCGGAAAGTTCGACTCGGCGGCGCCTGAAACTTTTCCGACAATGGTGAAGTAATTGCTTACGTAACCCTTCTCAGCGGTCCTGTTTCGCTCGTAATCCCTTTGATTATCTGCAGTAAGGCGTCCAAAAATGCGTCCATTCGTTACCCACTCGCTCGTGATCGTCGGGTTGTTGCTCTCTGGCAGCACCCGCTTAGAGGCAGCTCGACCTGCCGCGTCCGATATCTTGCCCGACAATACGGTCGTTTACGCTCGTTTGTCCGACATTCCGGAGGTGAAGGAGAAGTTCGGCCAGACCTCGATCGGCAAAATGCTGAACGATCCGCAAATGCAGCCGTTTGTCGCCGGCGTTTGGCAAGCGGTGACCGAATCGGTCGCCCAAGTCGAAGACCGGGTCGGCATCCGCCTGGACGAAGTTCTCTCGATTCCCCAAGGCGAAGTCGCTTTTGCGTTGGCGCCGCAAGAGAGCGGTCCCATGGCCTTTATGCTGCTGATTGATCTGGGAGACAATCCGGCCGCGGCGCGCAAAGCGATGGATACCGTTGAAGAGTTGGCGACCGGAGACGGGGCGACGCTCGACACGGCGACGTACAAGGGCAAGACCATCAACATCATTCGCGGCCGCCGCGGCCCGTTGGCCTACTGTGAGCAAGACGAGACCTTGCTCCTTTCTAACCGGACCGAGGCGCTCGAAGATTTGATCGAGAACTGGGATGGACTACGAGAAAACCCGCTCTCGCAAAGCCAAAAATTTGTCACCATCATGTCCAACTCGCGCGGCGCCAACGACGAGCCGCCGCAATTGGTCTGGTATGTCGATCCGATCGAAACGGTTCGCACGGTCTCTGCCGGCGGCGCCGGCTCTGGTTACTTGCTGGCGTTTTTGCCGGTGCTGGGGCTGGACGGCGTCAAAGCGGCCGGCGGCAGCTTTATCATGGCGACCGAAGACTTTGATTCGATCTCGCACATGCACCTGATGCTCGAGCGTCCGCGCACCGGCGTGTTAGCGATGATCGCACCCGAAAATGCCGACACCAAACCAGAAATGTGGGTTCCGGCCGATGTGACCAGCTATATGACGGTCAACTGGGATGTCGATAAAACCTACAACGCCTTGGAGAATCTCTACGACAGCATCACCGGCGAAGGAAAGTTGGCCGAAGATATCGACCGGCGAATCAACCAACGGTTGAAGATCGATTTCAAAACCGAGATCCTCGACAATCTGGAAGGTCGATTCACGCTCGTGCAGTGGTACGAACCGCCGGCCCGCATCAACAGTCAGGGGACGATGCTGGCGGCCAAAGTGCGGGATTCGGCCGCTGCCCGAAAAACGTTGGAAGCGATCGTCACCAACTTTTTTGAAGAGAATCTGGGACTCGACGTCCAGCGTCATGACATTGGAACGGCGACCTATTGGACGTTCATTCCCCCCGATCGTCCGCTGCCGGAAGATATGGACGACGCTCGTCGTCGTCGCATCGAGCGAGCTCGCTCGATGCGTCCCGAGCCGACGTTTGGCGTTGTAGGAGAATATCTCTTTGTCGCCGATCGTCCCGGCTTGCTGGATCAGGCGATTCGGACGCAAGCGACCGGTGATCGTCGTTTGGCGGATGACCTGAGTTACAAGCTGATGCTCAGCAAATTACAGCGTCAAGCCGGCGAACGAGAAATCAGCATGATCAGCTTCTACAAGCCAGAGCAAGCGCTGCGAATGTGGTACGAATTAGCGGAAGCCGATTCGACCAAGGAATTCCTCGGCAGTCGTGCCGAAAAGAATCCGTTTCTCGGCAATCTCAAGCAACAGATGGAAGCGAATCCGCTGCCCCCGTTCAGCGTCATCTCGAAATACATGGCGCCCAGCGGCGGGATCTGGATCAACGATGAAACCGGCGTCCACTACATCTCTTTCCAGCTGAAACGCGAGGAAGGGATTTAGGCCGCCACGACAAGTATTCAGTCGCCAAGCATTTTTGGGCGCCAGCAACTTCCAATAGTGCAACTACAAAGTACGCACTTTTAAATATCAGTCGGCAATCGCCGAATCGCGCCCGGCGCTACGACTTGATGCGTTTCGGCGCTATGAATTGCGGCGAAGCAGAGCGACAACCCGAACAGATTATCGGCGGCCGAGTGGATCGGTCGCCGATTTTCTTCGATCGCACACAACAATTCGCCCATCGCGCCATGAAAGCCGTCGGGGAACCAGCTTCCGACCAACTGGGGCCGAGCGATCCCATGGGCGGTATATAGCGTCAGGTCCTGTTCTTTTTCATTGGGGCCGATGCTGAAGATGCTGCCCTGATCGCCGGCGATATAGGTCCGATCTTGTCGGCCGTACATCGTTGCAGCGTCGAACGAGAGCGACGCTTGAGCATGTTCGTACTCGATCGCAACTTGGGCGCCCAGCGGCGGCATCAGCGTCTGGGTCTTGGTCCGCGTCGTGGATGCGAAGACGCGTAGCGGCGTCTGTCTACTCAACAGACAGTTGACCATGTCAAACCAATGAATCGCATAGTCATACAGCAACAAGTGCTTGATCTCGGCGAACGGCGTCCCTTCGACCCAACGATGATCCCAATGGACCGACATGTGGACGCCGTTGATGTCTCCTAGCAGGCCGCGACGAACCGCTTCTCGTGAATAGCTAAAATGGGGCGCCCACCGCGCATTTTGATTGACGGCCAGTTTGCGATCGCAACTCTCGGCCAATGCGACCAGACGCTCGCCGACATCGAGATCCAGCACAAACGGCTTTTGGCTGAGCACATGCTTTCCCGCCAACAGAGCCGCTTCGATCAAGCGGGGACGGACCGCCGGATGCGTCGCGATATCGACTACCTGAATGTCGCTGCGGGCTAACAAATCGGCGGCGTCTTGGTAGACGTCGGCGTCGGGATAATATTCGGCTCGGCGGCGCTCGGCGTTTTCGAGCTGGAGGTCGCACAGCGCCAGGACGCGGTAGCCGGCCGCTTGGTAAGCGCGCAGGTGATCCTTGGTGATACCGCCGCACCCGATCAGTCCGATCCCAGGGCGGTACGACTTCGGATCTTGCGGGCGATAGGGAAGATCGGGCGCTGCGACGGGACTTTGCGAGTCAGCCGAAACCACCGTTTTTCTTAGTTTTTCAGGAGACACGGGGAAGCTCAACCTCATAATTCCGGATTCCGCAGGATTGGACGGCCGGTCGACCAACCACAACTGGGGATGCAGTTCGTGTAGATAACGATAGGCAGAGAAGGCTCAGAAGCAATTGCTGCCGAGCCGTGGGGATGTTGCAAGTGGGACCTAAATCAGGTAGTACTGGAGAATTACGCACCAGCTGCTTGCACTCGGCAACCCACCGGACGTAGGGCGATATACCGCATGAGCGAAGACACGACCAAAGAAACGAACAGGAAGCGAATTCTGTTGGTCGACGATGATAACGAAATCGTCGAGACACTCCGTTATGCACTTGAGTCGCGCGGATACGAGATCATGATTGCCCGCGATGGCAATCAAGGGCTGGCATTGGTCGAACGAGAAGATCCCGATCTGGTAATCCTCGACATGATGATGCCGAAACGAAGCGGATTTCTCGTCTTAGAGAAACTTCGCCAGACGCGTCCAGTCCCGATTCGGGTCATTATGGTGACGGCCAACGAAGGAAGCCGCCATAAAGCGTATGCCGAGATGCTCGGTGTGGATGACTACATTCGGAAGCCGTTCCCGATGGATCGTTTGCTGGATAGCGTCGATCGGCTCCTCAAGTAGTCTCGGGAAAGTCATTTAGAGCGTTTTCTCGCGCGTCGCTGACTCGAAAGGGTGACTTAAAGAGAGTCTCGGAGCAAAACTCCTCCTCAATTCTTGAGATTTTAAAAAAATTGCCAAGCCGGTTTTCGTCCTCTGAAATGTACGAAAACCATTGTGATTCAACGGCTTTCCAATTCGTTCTATTTTTCACAAAGCCGCCGGTCGTCACAATCCGCAAAAACTTTCTATTGCTACGTATCGACCATCGACCGATACTTGCAAATGAGGGTTAAACGTTATCGGACTCGTGGTGGTAAATGCGTCCGCATAACGAGGTTGTTGTTCCTCAATAACCCTCGCTCTCTTTCGCCGCGATCTTTTTAAATCTCTGCGCGCCGTTGGATTCATGTTTTCCTTGGGGAACGTGCATGCGCGTGCGCAAAAGAGATAGAAAAGATGGGGGTGAGATAGCGAGAGTTGAGTTACATCCGCCTCCCTGATTCATCGCATAGGCGTCAGCGCCTGTTGACGTCGCTTCAATAAATTCTCCGCCCCAGTCGGCTCATGCGCCGATCGACGCATCTTTCGTTTCGGCGAAAGGAAGCAGCTTGGCTGCCGTGGGAGAAGGAGGGTGATTTTCGGATGGCGAAGGGATCAGACATCGTTGCTCTGTTAACGGAGCGGCAAAATCTAGAACAGTTCCGTAAGAAGAACTGGCAGGGAAGCTTTCTGGAATATCTCGACCTGGTCGCAGAGAACCCAACGATCGTTCGCAACGCATTTCAGCGTTGCTACGACATGATTCTGGGTTACGGCGTCGAGCAGTACGAAGAGTCACGCGAGATGCGTACGCACTATCGCTTCTTCGACGATCCGCTCGAAGGAGGGCGTGACGCGATCTTCGGCTTACGAGATGCGCAGACCTCCCTGGTCAACGCGCTAAAAAGCGCGGCGAACGGCTACGGGATTGAGAAACGCGTTCTCCTGTTGCACGGGCCAGTCGGCAGCAGCAAGAGCACGATGGCCCGCTTGTTGAAACGAGGAGTTGAACGTTATTCGTTGCAAGACGAAGGGGCCCTCTATTCGCTCGGTTGGGTGCTTCCCGGTGATGACAACGTTCACTGGTGCCCAATGAACGAAGAGCCGCTGCATTTGATCCCCGACGACCAGCGCGCCGAAGTCGCCGCCCGCTTCAACGCTGACGCGCCGGCGCTGCGCTACCCGGTCAAAATTACTGGTGATTTATGCCCTTACTGCCGCTTCATGTACAACGAAGCGCTGCAGCAAAAAGGGGGCGACTGGGGAAGCGTGATCAAAGATATCCGCGTCCGACGAATCTTGCTCAGCGAACAAGATCGCGTCGGCATCGGCACGTTCCAGCCGAAGGACGAGAAGAACCAAGATTCGACCGAACTGACCGGCGATATCAACTATCGAAAAATCGCCGAGTTTGGCACCGACAGCGACCCCCGAGCGTTCAACTTTGATGGTGAATTTAACGTCGCGAACCGCGGCATTGTCGAATTTATCGAAGTTCTGAAGCTTGACGTCGCGTTTTTGTATGACCTGTTGGGGGCCAGCCAAGAGCACAAGGTCAAACCGAAGAAGTTCGCCCAGACCGATATCGACGAAGTGATCCTCGGCCATACGAATGAGCCCGAATATCGACGTCTGCAAAACAATGAGTTCATGGAGGCGCTGCGCGATCGAACGGTCAAGATCGACGTGCCGTACGTCACGCGGCTGACCGATGAGATCAAAATTTACGAGAAGGACTACAACAGCGAACGCGTCAAAGGCAAGCATATCGCGCCGCATACGATCGAAATGGCCGCGATGTGGGCGATTCTGACCCGTTTAGAAGAGCCGAAAAACGCCAACTTGACGCTGATGCAAAAGCTGAAACTGTACGACGGCAAAAGCTTGCCAGGCTTTACCGAAGAGAACGTCAAGGAATTGAAGTCCCAGACCAAGCGGGAAGGAATGCTCGGCATTTCGCCTCGTTACGTGCAAGACAAAATTTCCAATGCGTTGGTGGCGCATCCCGACGCGACTTCGATCAATCCGTTCATGGTCATGAACCAACTGGAAGCGGGGCTAAAGAATCACTCGCTGATTACCAGTGAAGAGCAGCGAGATCACTATCGCGAACTGCTGGAGGTGGTGAAAGAAGAGTACGAGAACATCGTCAAGAACGAAGTTCAACGTGCGATCGCCGCCGACGAAGAAGCGATGCAGCGACTGTGCGCCAACTACATCGACAATGTCAAAGCGTACACGCAGCGTGAGAAGGTCAAAAACAAGTTTACTGGTCAGTACGAAGAGCCGGATGAACGCTTGATGCGGTCGATCGAAGAGAAGATCGACATCCCCGACAGTCGCAAAGACGACTTCCGTCGCGAAATCATGAACTATATCGGCGCTCTTTCGATTGACGGAAAGAGATTCGATTACAAAACGAATGAACGACTGTACAAGGCTTTGCAGTTGAAGCTGTTTGAGGATCAAAAGGACTCGATCAAACTGACCAGTCTCGTCTCAAACGTCATCGACCAGGATACGCAAGAGAAGATCGATGTCGTGAAAGGTCGCTTGATTCGTGACTATGGCTACGACGATGAAAGCGCGACCGACGTGCTGAACTTTGTCGCCAGCATTTTTGCGCGAGGAGATGTGAAGAACTAGCGCGGTTTCCTGCTAAGCGCCCTCTATTGATTTTCCATCAATAGAAGCGCGGAAGCGGAGGCAGTGAGACATGTATCGTCATCAGCCGCACGGCGTTAGCCGCGGTTTCTGACAGGTACGCATTGACGACGGAAATTGAAGACAAGAAACCGCGGCTAACGCCGTGCGGCTGATTTTGGGAGAGATGCCGGAGCGAAACGCGCCGATTTGTTCAGCTTGCTAACAATCGCTCTAGCCGCAGATCGTTGCGAAAGAATCGACGTAGTTTTATTTCGTCCGCCGCATGTGCTGACGAGAAGGAGCCCTTAGCGTGTCGTTAAAGATCGATCGTGATGCGTCTCGTTTCAAGGAGATTGTGCGGGGACGCATTCGCAGCAACCTCCGGAAATACGTAACGCACGGCGAGATGATCGGCCGCAAAGGGAAGGATCTCGTCAGCATTCCTGTTCCGCAGCTCGATACGCCTCACTTTCGTTACGGCAAAAACGAAGGAGGCGTCGGCCAAGGAGAAGGGAAGGTCGGCGATCCGGTCGGGCGTGGTTCGGAAGGAGATGGAACTGGCGAAGCAGGGTCGGAACCAGGGCGTCACATTCTGGAAGTGGAGGTCTCCTTGGAGGAATTGGCGGCGATGCTCGGCGATGAGCTGGAACTGCCGAAGATTCAGCCCAAGGGGGACGCGAACATCCAGCAAGAGAAGCACCGCTACGACAGCATTAGCAACAATGGGCCTGAATCGCTCCGGCACTTTCGTCGCACCTTTGTCAAAGCGCTGCGTCGGCAAATCGCCTCCGGCGGTTACTCGCCGGATGACCCGATTATCATTCCGATTCGCGAAGATACGCGGTATCGGTCTTCCTCGGTCATCCAACAACCGGAAGCGAACGCCGCGATCCTTTACATGATGGATGTGTCCGGCTCGATGACCGACGAGCAAAAGCAGATTGTGCGAACCGAAGCGTTTTGGATCGATACTTGGCTAAAGAGTCAATACAACGGCGTCGAGCGTCGCTATGTGATTCATGACGCCGCCGCCAGGGAAGTGGACGAAAACACCTTTTATCACACGCGAGAAAGCGGCGGCACGCGCATCAGCACCGCCTACAAAACGGCTACGGAGATTATCGAACGGGACTTCCCGTCTGGTCAGTGGAACATCTACTGCTTCCAGTTCTCTGACGGAGACAACTGGGGCGAAGATAACCAGCGTTGCATGCGAATGCTGGAAGAGAAATTTTTACCCATCTGCAACCTGTTTTGTTATGGCCAAGTCGAAAGCCCTTACGGCAGCGGCGAATACATTCGCTCGCTCGCCGGTCACTTCGGCCGCGGTCACGAGAACTTGATCCTTTCCGAAATCGAAGATCGCGCCGCGATTTACGATTCGATCAAGTCCTTCTTGGGGAAAGGAAAATAGTTCGTTGTTCCAACAAGGAGAAAACGATGGATGACCACTCGCAGCATCACAAATATCAAGTCAGCGTCGGACATGCCAGCGTCGTCGTGCAATCCGATTCGCCCCACGAAGCGATTCGCATCGCGCGAGAAAAGCTGTGCCGTGATTTTCCCCGCTTGTGGGATGTGATCGCCAAGCTGGCCGACAGCCGCTTTCAAGTACTCGATCTGTGGCCCGCAACCTAATCACGGCGGACTACGAACCAGGATTAGTTGGGAGAAAGAAGGATCATGCCCATTACGAGCCGGACATTTGCGAATCTTCCTGCGGAGTTGGTCGATGTCCAACTTCAGATGGAAGACTATGCGGCCGGGTATGGGCTCGACTTTTTCCCCACTATTTTTGAACTGGTCAATGTCGATCAGCTGAACGCGATCGCGGCGTACGGTGGTTTCCCCACACGCTATCCGCATTGGCGTTTCGGCATGGAGTACGAGAAACTCGCGCGCGGCTATCACTATGGTTTGCAGAAGATTTACGAGCTGGTGATCAACAACGATCCCTGCTACGCCTACTTGCTGGCGAGCAATGAGTTCGCCGATCACAAGCTGGTGATGGCCCACGTTTACGGGCACTGCGACTTTTTCAAATGCAATTATTGGTTCAGTCAAACCAATCGCAAGATGATCGACAACATGGCGAATCACGGCAATCGGATTCGCCGTTACATGGATCGATTTGGCGTCGAAGAGGTCGAAAACTTTATCGACAATTGCCTGAGTATCGAGGACCTGATTGACATCCACTCGCCGTTTATTCGCCGCTACGCTCCGGACGAGCATAACCAATTCAAGTCGCCGACCGACTCGGTGGAAGCGGATCTTCCCCAGTCGCGGCGGCTACCGGCCAAGGGGTACATGGAATCGTTTATCAATCCGACGTCGCGCGGCGAAGAAGATCCGCTCGCGCTGAGCGAAGCGAAAGCGGTCCATGCGCCCGCCGAGCCGATGAAGGACGTGATGCTGTTTTTGCTGCAGTTTGCGCCGCTCAAGCAGTGGCAGTTGGACGTTCTCTCCATCATTCGGGACGAAGCGTATTACTTTGCGCCGCAAGGCCAGACGAAGATCATGAATGAAGGTTGGGCCACTTATTGGCACTCGACCATCATGACCCGACATGGATTGAACGCATCCGAGGTAATCAGCTACGCCGACCATACCTCAGGCACATTGGCGACCAGTCCCTCTCGGTTGAATCCCTACAAGCTGGGGCTAGAACTGCTGCGCGATGTCGAGGATCGTTGGAACCGCGGCTGCTTCGGCTCGGACTACGATGACTGCGACGACATGCGTGCGCGAGCCGAATGGGACAAACAACTGGGACTGGGGCGCGAGAAGATTTTTGAAGTCCGCAAGGTCCATAACGATCTGACGTTTATTGACGAGTTTCTGACGCTCGAGTTTTGTCAGCAGAACAAACTGTTTCAGTTTGGATACAACAAGCATGCCGACTATTACGAGATCGAAAGCCGGGAGTTTCCGAAGGTAAAGCAGCAATTGCTGCACAGTCTGACGAATATGGGACGCCCTGAAATTTATGTCAAAGATGGGAACTACAAAAATCGAAACGAACTTTACCTTCAGCATCGATTCCAAGGAGTGGAGCTGAAGTTAAATTACGCGCATGACACGCTCAAGAACCTGTACGCGCTCTGGCGCCGTCCAGTCCATATTGAGACTGCCTTGGACGAATACGTCGCGATTATCTCGTTCGACGGAACGAACCACGAAATCAAAAAGACAGAAGAGAAAGCGATCGCTCCGGCCGAATAACGGGACCCGCGCGATCCGAAGGAAATCAACAACCATGAACAAGTCCATTCAACAACAACTTGACGGGCACGGAACCGCGCCCCGCGATTTGGATATCCAATTACCCCGCGGTCAGCTCCGCCTGAAAGAGGCCTCGGTCGAAGCGGTCGGCGTATCGACAAGCGGCGCCGAATATACGCCGAACCAAAATTGGGACGTGCGGGGACAAGCCGGACAGCATCTGGCCGGAAAGATCAAAGACCGCGTCACCTATCTGCTGGAACCGCTCGAAGTGATCGAAACGGAAGAAGATTCGGTCTTGATCCGTTCGAGTCAGCCGCACCAAGCGGAGGGCCAACGGTCCTACTATGAAGGATGGGCCAAGCCGGATGGATTCAACCTTCGGCGCTACGCCGCCGCGCCCCAAGCAGCGCGAAAGTCGACGCCGCTGCGCTTGACGCGTGATATTGTCGAGCGTCTGGCCAGCGATCTCGACTCCATTTCGACCGACTAATCCGCGTGCCTGGCGATCCCTGATTATTCGATCTACTTCTGAAGCGTAGTGCGATTTGCTACGATTGTGAATGTCGTCTTTCTTGGCCGCCTTCACTCTCCCTAGTAAAGCTGTTGTCGCATGAGTCACGGACGCCCTAATCAAACGCCTCCTCCGCCCCCTTCGATTATTCCGACCGAAGGCTGGCATTGTGCCCACTATTACTACTCGTTTGATCGCGCGCTGCTGAACGCGTTCGACGCCGACGAAATAATGGCCGGTCGCGCCGAACTGACGCAGATTCTTAGCGGCGAAGCCGAAGGCGCACCCGAACGGATTCAGGTCTCGATCGTCAGCGGACACAAAGCCGATTTCGGCGTCATGCTGATGGACCCCAATCCGCTGATCGTCGATTCGGTTCACCAGTCGATCATGGCGTCCACGCTGGGACCGGCGATTCAGCCAACCTATTCGTTTGTCTCGCTCTCGGAAGTATCCGAATATGTTCCCTCGATCGAGCAATATGGGGAGCGGCTGATCCGTGACGGGGAAGAGGCAGGCAGCGAAACCTTTGAAGCGAAGCTGAACGCCTATCGCCAGCGCGAGCCGATGATGCGCAAGCAACGATTGACGCCGGAGTTTCCTCAATGGCCGGCGACCTGCTTCTATCCGATGAATAAGAAACGGAAGGTGGGAGAGAACTGGTTCACCATGCCGTTTGCTGAGCGGAACAGCCTGATGGCCGAACACGCACAGAGCGGCATGCAGTTCGCCGGACGGGTCTCGCAGTTAATCACGGTCAGCGTCGGGCTCGACGATTGGGAATGGGGAGTGACCCTCTGGGCGCGGAATCCCGAGTACCTGAAAGAGATCGTCTATAAGATGCGTTTTGACGAAGCGAGCGCTCGTTACGCCGAGTTCGGCCCGTTCTATACCAGCTACATCAGCACCGCGGCGGAAATGTTGGATCACTGTCGCGTGAAATAAGATCGCACTGCGTAGCTTTTCCCTGTAACAGGCAAATGCGATGGCGAAAGACAATCGGCCTCTCCGACTTGACGACATCGCCCGACCCGAGTTGGGCGAAGGAGAGGCCAATCCGTTTTCGGAGAGCAAAGACCCGCCGTCCGGTAACGAGGCCAAGTTTGCCGAAGGCGAAACCTATCGCGTCGGTGATTATGAAGCAACGGTGGGACATCGCGGCGGCTTCTTGCTGCTAATCGGGTTAGCCGCGTTTTGCTCGTCGCTGGGGCTGTTGGGGATGGCCTATTTCTATGTGGACGACCGAGAACTGCTGCTGTTGATGCAGCCCTTTGTGGCGCTGTTGTTTGGTCTGCCGTCGTGGTTGTTGGGACGAAGCGACTTGCGAGCGATGCAACTCGGCGCGATGGAGCAGGGGGGGCAAGTCAAAACACGCATCGCCATGATTTGCGGAATGATCGCCACCGCAAGCGTGGCGATTCTCTTCCTCTGGTTCGTTTTGGCGATGTTCGCCAGCCAACTGGGGCTCAAGATCTAAGACGCGCCATCCAACTTAACTCCTTCGTAGCCCGAAACGCGAGTTTTGAGGTTGCGCTATTTTCCAAACCACGCCCGGTTGGCCGCGATAGCTCCGCTATCGGGGCCGACGAAGTCGGTAAGAGGCAGCGAGCCGTGGTCGGACCTGATAGCGGTGGTTGCCGCGCCGTTTGAAATGGCGAAATGGCCTTGAACAGCTTACCAGGAACCAATGCCTCTTACGGCTGCGCCGCCCCGATAGCCGAGCTATCGCGGCCAACCGGGAAATTGCGCTTGCGCTTCGGGCTACGAAGAGAAGTCGCCAGCAACTACTCGGCGGCGGCTTCTTCTGTGGGTGACTCTTCCACTGCTTCGGATTTATCAGCTGCCGGCTTGTCCGTTTCTGGCTTGTCGGCGGTAGCGGCCTCTGGCTTCTCCATCGGCTTCTCTTCGTCGGCTTTGGGCATCGGAGTCGGCTTTTCGATCGGTTGCGGATCGGTCTCATCGATCGGCGGCTTGGCGTTGGCCTGCTTTTTGAATTTGGGGACGAAGAAGACGCGAACTTTGGTCCCTTCGGCCGGAATCCGGTCGGTGAACGCTTCGAAGCTGAGGGTCGCGTTCTCTTGGCTGCTTTCGATCGGTAGATCGAGAGTCGCCGTCATGAAATTGCTAACGCAAATCAAATCGCCCCCTTCGGCCGTATAGACTTTTTCCCCGGTTCGCTCGTCCGTCCACAAGTAGCTGCCGGCGAAAACCCAGTTGGTGTCGAGGGTCTCCTCGGTGCCTGACTTGCGGACCCAGTCCCGTGCGTTGGCGATTTGCGTCTTGCCCTGGTCGTCTTTCCACTGGACATAGATCGCGATTTCTTCGCCGGTCGCCGGTTTGAACTCCGGCGTAAACTTCACCGGCGTACCTTGCTTGGCGCCGATCGCGATAAGACCGGCGTGCACCATCATCGCTTTGACCGGCAGCGAGACGATCGACTCATGCTCTTTGGTCCCTTGGAGACAGGCGAACATCTCCAGCGTCCCTTTGCGGAGACAGATCTCGCCGTCGGCGATCACCATTTTCCGGCCGCGATCGAACCAAATCGGATGCTGATCCGACAATTTGCGGACCTGCGATTTCTCCGGACTCTTTTTTTCTGTGGGGGGAGCGTCAGTTTGTGCGGCGGCGACGGAAACAATGCCGCAAAAAAGAAGACAAATTGCCGCGAATCGGAAGGTACGCATCACAGGACCCCATTTTCTGACGTGAGGGGGAAGGCAATCAAATATCACACTGTTAAGATAGTGCCGTTCCGCGTTTCGGTCTACGTCGAGCTTTATTTCGTTTCCCGGTTCAATAGACGCAGAGAAAACATGATTCAGTCAACCGCATCGACGCATTCGATCGGCGCCGCCTCGGAAGATTCCGGGGCGGAGAGCAAGAAATGGGCCGCCTGCGCCCCCAAATTTCGCCGCCGATGCAACCTCGACGACTGGAAGAGCTGGGCGAAATATCTGTCGGAGCGGAAGTTGCCGACTCCGCTGCAAGAACTCGTTTCAGGAAAGAAAGAATCCCCGCTCGGTTGGGCCTTTCTGCCGGAAGAATCGATCGACGCACGCACGTTCGTTTGGATCGAACAGCTGAGCAAAGCGGCGCGCGGCAAACAGGCCAAGGTCGACTGGCAAAAGACCGCCGACGAGTGGCTAGCGCTTGCCGGAAAACGGGCCAACGAACGCAATCTCGCCTTGGAGATGATCGCGTGGACGCATGCTTTGCCGCAACTGACCGCGGCGCTCAGCGAGTCGACCTGGTGGAGCATGCTCACCCAACTTTATCAATCGGCGCAAGACGCGCTGGCGGCGAATTTTGACGATCATCTGCCGGAGCAGTTTTTGGCGGGCGAACTGCCGCTGACCTTGGCGTATCAATTTCCTGAGATCCAGCCGTGTGCCGAACTTGCCAAGCTAGGCGCCGCCGTGATCAGCGACGGGATTGATAACCTGCTTGACGGCGAAGGGATGCCGAACAGTCAAAACCTCCCCAGCTTTCGCGCTTTGCTCGCATGTTGGACGCGATCTTTCGTGCTGGGCAAAGAGATCAAAGGCGCTAAATTTCACAAGGACGCGGTCGCCCAGTATTCGTGGGCCGTTCGCCAGGGGATTCGCGTCACGCGTGGTGATGGAAGCCAGGTGTTCGCCGGCGGCGTTTCGAGCCGGTACTCCAAGCATCTGTTTCAAACGGCGCTTGAGTTGGATGGGGATGACGAAGATGCCCGCATTGCTGAGTTCGCACTGCCAGGCAAAGCGACCAAAGAGAACGTCGCCGAGTGGTCGCTGTCGGAGTCGGCCTACGAATCGGAGTGGAGCCAACTGGCGATCTTGCGGACCGATTGGTCACGTCGCTGCCCACGTCTGGCGATCGACTATTCAGGCGATGACGTGAAGATCGAGCTGGAGTCGGAAGGAGAGATTCTGGCCGCCGGCCTTTGGAAACCGCAGATCTCGCTGGATGGCCAGCAACTCGATTGTCATGAGAGCTGGACGCAAGTTGGTTGGCTGACGGATGACGACGGCGACTATCTAGAGCTGGAAGTCGAACTGACCGGCGGTCATCGCTTGCAACGCATCTTCTTTCTCGCCCGCGAAGATCAGTATTTGATGATTGCCGACGCGATCGTTTTGAAGGAGCATTCCGGCCGTATCGACTACGAAATCGCACCGCCGTTTGTCGCCGATATTGAATCGACCGCGGCCGGCGAAACGTGCGAAATGGAAATCAAAAAAGGACGTGGTTGGAGCCGCATCTTACCGCTCGGACTGCCGGAATGGCGCATCGACAGCAGTCGCGGTCGTTTGGAACGAGAAAGCGATCAGATCTCGTTGCAAATGCATACGCAGGGCAAGTCGCTCTACGCGCCGCTGCTGTTCGACCTGAAGCGAAGCCGCCGTTTGCGTCCGTTTACCTGGCGGCAGTTGACCATTGCAGAAAGCTTGGAGATTCAACCACGCGATGTGGCGGTTGGATTCCGCTTTCAACTGCATCACGAAAACTGGATGCTCTATCGCTCGTTCACCGACAAGGCGAACCGGACGATCATGGGGGTCAACCTGACCTCCGAATGCTTGATCGCACGGTTTGACGGCGATGAGGGAATCCAGCGAATCTTAGAAATTGAGCACTCCGATTCCCCGTGACGCGAGACCCGGCATGCAAACGGCCCAGCGAGAGCGTTTGGCGGAAAATCTGGCGGAGGTTCGCGGCAAAATCACCGCCGCCGCCGGTCGCGCTGGTCGAGCGAGCGATGACGTACGGCTGATCGCCGTCACCAAGTATGTCGACGTAGAGACGACCGCAGCGCTCTTCGAATTGGGCTGCCGAGATTTCGGCGAAAGTCGCCCTCAGCAGTTGTGGGAGCGCGCCGAGCAATTCGCCGCGCGACCCGTCCGCTGGCACATGATCGGCCATCTGCAAACCAACAAAGCGAAACGAACCGCGCCGGTCCTCTCGTGGTTGCACGCCGGCGACAGTTGGCGACTGCTGAAAGCGGTGGACGCCGCGGCGGCAGCCGATCGCCGCATACAGACGTTGCTGGAGATCAACATCTCAGGCGACGCGGCGAAACATGGTATCGCGCCCGACGATGCGGCTCGCGTTTTGGAGGAAGCGGCGAAACTTCCCCAGCTAGAAATCCGCGGGCTAATGGGAATGGCGTCTCTGCAAGGAGGCGTCGACGTCGCCCGCACCAATTTTGCAGCGCTGCGTCAGCTGCGCGATCGCTTGGCGGCGGATGCTCCTGACAATGTCGCGCTGACAGAACTCTCGATGGGAATGAGCGGCGACTACGAAGCGGCGATCGAAGAAGGCGCCACCATGGTTCGGGTCGGCTCCTCGTTGTTCGAGGGAATCGAGCGGTGATCGAGTTGCAGCCGCACGACGACGGCGTCATCTTGCCGATCCGCGCTCTGCCAGGCTCGAAAAAGAACGAAATCCGGGGAGAGCAGCAAGGGGCGCTGAAAGTGTCGGTGACCGCCGCTCCCGAAGATGGCAAAGCGAACAAAGCGATCATCGAGCTGGTGGCCAAAAAGCTCGCACTGCGCAAGTCGCAGCTAGAGATCATTTCGGGCCATACGCATCGCCAGAAGCGGATGTTGATAGGCGATATCGATCTAGCCCAGCTGCAAGCGAAGATCGACGCGGTGCTCGCCAACGGTTAACGAAAACAGGGCGAGCCGACATGCGACTCACCCTGTTGGATCGGTGCGAATGCGTCTTAACGAGGGGCCCTATTTTTCCAGGGCGTCGTCAATCGCTTTCTTGAATTCCGCGACGATATCGATGTTGAAATCTTCGTCGGGAATCTCATTCTCGTCCGCGATCGTTTTCATTTCGCCGACAAAGCTTTTCAGCTCTTCGTCGGTAAGCGGATTTCGCATTTGCCATTTGCCGTTCTCGTCTTTGGTGGCGATCTTTTCCATCGCCGGGTCGAGTTGTTCCGAAGTGATCTTGTCTTCAAACATGCCGTGCGCGACTCGGTTGAGCTGTTTTTTCGCGTCGGCTTTCTCTTCGTCGGATAGGCCCGACTTTTTGATGTAGAGCGTCTCGACCACGATCACCGGAATCGCCGAGATCACTGGCGATTTGCTGATGTTGGTGCCGATTTGCTCCAGTTGTTCTTGGGAGATGTCGCCGTCAACGTAACCATCGGCCAGACGATCGATCTGCTCTTTCATGCCGACCTTCTGTTCTTCGGGAAGATCGGTTTCGTCGATCATCTGATGCCCTACGCTTTTGGCGATCTGGGCGACGAAAGTGCCCGCATTCATATAGAGGTAAACCCCGCCGGCACAGAAGACGGCGAAGATCAGCAGAATGACGACCAAACATCCCAGTAGGATCTTCGATGCTCCGCCGCCGCTTTTTTGAGGTTCATTTCCTGTCGCCACGTTGCTTCTCCCTGAAGTCTTGGTTGTGTTGGGGCAAGAGTGCTTTGCTGTTTAATTCGTCGTGAAGGATCGAATCTTTGTCGCAATTTTCAAATCATAGCACTTTATTGGGGGGAGTTTGTAGCAGGATCCGACTTCATTTTGCAGAAATAATCGGAGAAACGTACGCCGACCGCCGCGCATGAAAAAGCCGCGTTCCGATCAACGCGGCTTTGTGCGTACTCAGAGCTGAGCGAATTCGTTAGTCGAGGTTGTACTCGATCTTCAGAATTTTCAGCTCGTAGGTCCCTTTGGGAGCTTCAATCGGAACGACGTCGCCGACCTTGTGCCCGAGCAAGCTTTGCGCCATCGGGCTGTCGATGAGGATCTTGTTGTTCATAAAATCCTCTTCGCCGTTGCCGACCAGCGTGTAGGTGTCTTCCTCATCCATATCGAGATCTTCGACCGTGATCGTCGCGAAGAAGCCGACCACCGATTGATCGATCGAAGCAGGATCGATGATATAAGCGCGGGATAGCTTGGATTTGATCCCGTTGATCTTCGCTTGGATCATGCCCTGCGTTTCGCGTGCGCCGTGATATTCGGCGTTTTCTTTCAGGTCGCCTTCTTCGCGCGCTGTAGCGATTTTCTCGGTGATGCGCGGCATTTCGACCGACTCAAGATGGTCGAGATCCGCCTTGAGCTTGTCAAAGCCTTTTCTCGACATCGGATTGCGATCTGCCATGCTCGACATTGGAACTCTCCCGCGGTTCAAAAAAAATGCGACCCTCACGAAGGATGGTCGCCGCTCGATTCAAGTTATCACTATTATCCGCAGTTCCGCATGAAGTGTAAAGAGAGCTTCACGTAAACTGCCGGAAGGCCTGTCTTCTTCCCAGGCCGAAAAGGCTCTGAGGCCCGTTAATCACTAGGAGGCCCGTTAATCACTAGGAGGCCCGTTAATCACTAGGAGGCAAGTAGAGCATTGCTCCACATGACGAACAATAGACAATTCGTCCCATTCTCAGATCTTGAAACGCCTGAGGTCGCATCGAGACGTAGCACTGTCCGCATTCTTCGCCGTCGACCGCGGCCAATGCGTCTTCGCCGCGGGCCTTGGTTAGTCGCTGATAGTCGGCTTTCAGCTCGGCCGGCAGTCGCGGTTCGACTTCGGCGAGCTCGGCTTGCGCTTTGGCGACTTGGCCTTCCAGGTCTTCGCGTTCCAGATCGGCGGCCGCTTGGACCTTCTTCAGCTCCTCTTCGCCGGCGGCGACATTCAGCTTTTCGCTTTCGGCATGCGCCGTCAGCTGATCAATCTTATCCAGCGCTTCGAGAACTTCATCAGCCAATACGCTGTTCGCCATCTCCGCCGCGGCAATCTGATCCTTCAAAATCTGATACTCTTCGTTCCCCTTCGCGGCGTTCATCTTGCCCTGCGTAACCTCGATCTTCGCTTCGCCTTCTTTCAGCTGAAGCTGTTTGCGATCGGCGGTCATCTTGGTCTTTTGAATCGCGTCTTGGGTCGCGGCGAGATTGCCTTCGATCGCCGCGAGTTTTTGGCGGGCCATCGACACTCTGGCGGGGCCGCGCTTAAGACGCGTTCTCAGTTCCGAGAGTTGCTGGTGGATGCGATGCAGCCGCGCCAGCGTTTCGCCATATTCATGAGCCGACATTGACGCAAACCTCGCCCGAGAAATGAAATCACACTCCTCAATGTTAGCACTCCCCCCAAAGTCCGAATACCGGAGCGCGCAAAAAAGCCGCCTGGCGAGCCAGGCGGCCAATGGACTGTTAGACATCCTCGTGGGGGAGTCCGCACAAATTAGTCGGCGGCGGCTCCGGCCAGAAAGCCCTCTAGTTGCTGACTGCGAACCGGATGTTGCAGTTTGCGAACCGCTTTGGCTTCGATTTGACGAACGCGTTCACGCGTCACTTTGAAAATTCGCCCCACTTCTTCCAGGGTGTAGGTATAGCCGTCCCCCAGGCCGTAGCGGAGCTTGATAATCTCTCGTTCACGATAGGTCAAAGTCTTGAGGAGACCTTGAATCCGATCGCGGAGGATCTGGTTGCTGGCGCTGCGAATCGGCGTCTCTTCATGGCTGTCCTCGATGAACTCGCCGAAGCTGCTGTCTTCGCTTTCGCCAATCGGGCGATCAAGACTGACCGGCTGGCGGCCGATGTCCATCACGCGGCGAACTTCTTCCAGGTCGATCTCGGCGCGACGCGCGATCTCGTCCATCGTCGGTTCGCGACGCAACTCTTGCAGCAAACGCTTCTGCACGTTTCGCAGCTTCGACAAGACGTCGATCATGTGAACCGGAATGCGAATGGTCCGCGCTTGATCGGCGATGGCGCGAGTGATCGCTTGGCGAATCCACCAGGTCGCGTACGTCGAAAACTTGAAACCGCGGCGATATTCGTACTTGTCGACGGCTCGCATCAGGCCGGTGTTGCCTTCCTGGATCAGATCCAGAAAGCTGAGCCCCCGATTGCGATACTTCTTGGCGATCGAAACGACCAACCGCAGGTTGCCGCTCGACAGTTCGCGTTTTACTTTTTCGTATTCGTCAAATTGACGACGATAACGTTCGCAACGCTGACGCAAACCGCGCGGACTTTCCAGCGTCAGGATCATCAGATCGCGCAGCTCTTGTCGCAGGTTCGCTCGCTCATCTTTGAACGACGACTGATCGCCGATCAGGTCCAAACGATTGCGAATCTGCTCCATACGGCTCGCGAAATCTTCCAGCTGCTTCATCACCGGTAGAACCCGACGCGTACGCAGGCTCATCTCTTCGACCAGCTGCAGACATTTTTGACGGCGGCGAATGAAGCGACGCTTCGCGGCGATTCGGTCTTCTCGCGAAGTTGATTTGCGGAGCAGCACTTTAAAATCGCGTTGGTTTTGATCCAGCAGATGATTCAGCGTCCGCAGGTTATGCGGCATGCGTGCCTGGATTTGTTCCTTGGTCAGTTGCTCGGTCAGCGAGACCTTGATCGTGCGGTCAAACGGCAATTCGCCGCGATGAACCTTGGTCAAGATTTCGACGGTCGTTCGCATCGCGAAATCGCAGGCCAACACCGAACGGCGGAATTGCTTGCGGGTGATTTCGATCTTCTTGGCGAGCGCGATCTCTTGATCTCGCGTTAGCAGCGGGATCGAAGCCATTTGCGACAGATACATCCGAATCGGATCATCGTTCGCCTTCGAGATTTCTTCGGGGACAAAAGTGTCGGTCCCTTCTTCGTCGTCGATCGCTTCACGAAATTCTTGGGGCGAAGGAGCTCGCGACGTCGGTGCGTCGTCAAAGTCGTCCTCCGGCGCGCTGGTCACCAACTCGATCCCTTTTTGCTCTAGTTCGGTCAAAAGCTTATCCAGCTTCTCCGGACTACTCGCTTCATCGGGCAGATAGTTGTTGACTTCGTCGTAGGTGAGATAACCCTGGGTCTTGCCGCGCTCCATGAGCGCAATCAAATCCTGATCACAAAATTCCACGTGAAAAGCCTCCTTGCCTTTCAAGTTCATCAGGTTGTATGCCGTCTAATCTGCGTGCGGGCGCCGATTGGACTAAGCAATAGCTCGACAGTTCTACCCGTCCGTGGGAGAAACGATTCCCTGTCGATTTCGTTGTCGTTCAATCATTTGCTGCAGGACATCTAGTTCTTCCTGCGGTTGCAAATTCTTCTGTTCGAGAGCGGCGACGCTATCGCGTCCCTCTCGGTCTTCATAGCGGCGTTTAAAGTCCGCGATGATCGTTTTCAGCAGCGTTTCCGGATCGACAATTTTCTTCGCCGCCGCCAGCTCGTCGAGTTCCACCAACAAGCCTTTGAGCGATTCCGATTCGATCTGCGAAAGCAACTGATTAAATTCGACCGGCGAGCCGTCATGGCAAGCCGATATAAATGTTTGATAAAGCTGAACAGCCGCCGCGCTGCTCATCTCGTCGACGCCGATTTCATCGGCCGCCAATATGGTCAAGTCAGGCTGGCAAGCGAGTACTTCGAGAAAATTTCGATCGTACGGATCCAAGTCAGCGGCACGTAATTTGGTCGATTCGTCCGCTTGTTCGGTCGGCCTGACCGATGCGTTGGTCGCGCGACGAAGCGAGGAAAGTCGTTTCCGTAGTTCCAGCTCGTCGACTTCAAATTTGCGGGCCAAGCGAGCCAAAAATTGATGTTCTCGCAAGCGAACGTCCGACCCGGTGTCGTCGCGCAAACGAGGCGCTCGGGCCAAGGTCGAGAGCAAGCTTTCGAGCGCTTCATTCGCTTTGTGCAAATCGCGCCGGACGTCGACGCCGGCTGTGGTGATTCGCAGTTTGTGTTCAAGTGCGTCGACCGAGGTATCCAACGCGGCGTAAAACGCGTCGACCCCGCGCTGTTGCACAAAGTCGCAAGGATCAAGTTGATCGGGCAGCGTGACGATTCGCAGGTCGGCTTGCTCTGATACGAACAGTTCCAGGATTTCGTTCGTTCGTCGTTGGCCAGCTTCATCGCCGTCAAGCAGCAGATAAATTCGATCGGCGTAGCGGCGAAGCAGATGGATATGACGTTCGCCCAGAGCCGTTCCCAGTACGGCGACTACATTCTTGATGCCGGCCTGCTGCAGCGCGATCACATCGGTATAACCTTCAACCACAATCGCCGAACGGGACTCGACGATGGCGTCCCGCGCCAAATCAAGCGCGTAGAGATTGTCGCTCTTCGAGAAAAGCTTGGTTTCGGGCGAATTGACGTACTTGGCCGCTTTGACATCGGTGTTTTGCGGCAGAATACGGCCGCCAAAGCCGATCGTGCGTCCTTGAACGTCATGAATCGGGAAGATCACGCGTCCCTTGAAGCGATCGTACGGTTTGCCCGAAGTGCTGCTGCGGCCGATCAGGCCGACATTTTCGAGGACAGCGGCCGAAAACTGGGTCGAATAGGCTTGATCGACGAGCCATTGCCACTGATCGGGAGCATATCCCAAATGGAAACGGTTGACCGAATCTTGGGAAACGCCGCGATCATGAAAATAACGTCGCGCGGCGTCCGCATCGTGTGAATGGGCGAGATTTTTCTGAAAAAGCCGCTCGGCCCAGGCAGCGGCCGCAAAGAGCGTCTTTTTGTCGTTCGGTGATCCGGGCTGGGTCGGCGCCGCTTTGGTCAGAGAAATATTGGCTCGATCGGCCAGCAACTCCAGCGCTTCGCGGAAGTCGATTCCTTCGCGACGCATCACAAAGCTGAAGATGTCGCCGCCGATTCCGCAGACCCAACAGCGCCAAGATTGGCGGTCTGGGTTGACCTGCAAACTGGGGCGAGTGTCGTTGTGCCAAGGGCAAAGAGCAAGATAGATGCGACCCTGGCGCGTCAGCGGCATGTAACCGCCCATCACATCCGCAATATCGGATGCTTGGCGTACTAGCTCGCGTGAGTCGTCCAGTGGCACTTTGAAATCCTTTCAGGGACATTTCGTCCCGCGGCGTCGGCTGTTTTCGGCCCGTTTTTGATGCAGCTCCGTGCTGATCAAAAGCGACGTAAGTCGGTCGCCGTCTTCGCCTTCCATGGCGAGTGGAGGCAATTTATGCTTTTTGGCGATTCCGAGTCAAGTTCATCGTGGCCGCTGCCGACAGGTTTTTTGATATCGACTGCCGATTGCTCTTAAGTCTATTGTCCAGCACAATTTGGAAAGAACAAGACCTTCGCGGAAACCACGGAACGGAAGATGCCGCCCAAGTTTTTTCCCCCAGCTGATTCGGCCGACGAGCAAGGGCTCGTGATGGTCGGCGGAGATTTATCGGCCGAGCGCCTGTTAGACGCCTATCGCCATGGGATTTTCCCCTGGCCGATGTGGGATGATTGGCTGCCGATGACTTGGTTCTCCCTCGATCCCCGCGCGATCATCGAGTTGAACGACTTGCACGTTTCGCGTCGTTTGGCCCGAACGCTGCGCAGCGGTCAATTTACCGCGACCTGCGATCGGGCCTTTCCGGACGTGATGCGGGGATGCTCGCGCCGCCGCAAAGGAGGCGATGGGACCTGGATTACGCCTCATTTATTCAAAGCCTTCTGCAATTTGCATGAAGAGGGGCACGCACATAGCGTGGAAGTCTGGCAAGGCGAAGAACTGGCCGGCGGCATCTACGGGATCGCCGTCGGCGGACTCTTCGCCGGCGAATCGATGTTTCATAACGTCACCGACGCATCCAAGGTAGCGCTAGCGACATTGGTCGCCCATCTCAATGTACGCGGCTATCATCTCTTCGATATTCAACAATGGACCCCGCACACCGGCAGCATGGGCGCTTACGAAATCCCGCGTCACGTCTATCTAAAACGACTAGCCGACGCCGTCCGCTACCCCGTCACCTTCGGCGCAGATCTAGCGGTCGAAGTCGCCGACGTTCCGCAGTTGCTGGCAAATCTCGAATAACCTTCTACCGTAGAGTGGGTGGAGCAAGTGCGCACGATTCCACCACCCAGATCCAGCCGAATTCGCTTGCGCAACCCACCTCTTGGTAGCCCGGCCCGGACTGCTCTGTATTTGTCCGCCAGGTTGGACACTGGGCTGGACCGGACTGCTCTGTTTTTTGTCCGATGGGTTTGGACCGGACCGTTTCTTTGAAGCTCGTTGCGATTTTTCAAACCCCGCGAACACTAGCCAGAGGCGCAAGCCGATGGATTGCGTCTGGCGACTTCTATCCGCGTCGGAATCGTCGACCCCATTCCATCGGCTTGCACCTCTGGCTAATGTTTCATTCGACCTGCGGGCTGCGAGACTTCGTGACTGGTTTCACAATGTGGACCGGACCGCGACGTTTTTTTCGGGTTGGACCATCGGACCGGATAGCGACCATGAAATCGCCCTCTCCGTGATCGCAAGGCCGTGGTAAGTGCGTGCCCCAAAATAGGCAGCCAAGCGCGCAGCAAACTTTCCTCCTGATGTTGCCAGGAAGGGAAAATGTCTCGCCAGCGCACCTGCTTGCCCGTGAGATTTATCAAAACATACTAATTAAATGGTGAGACTTTGTCAAGTCTTGGCGCGCAGCCAGAAGGGCATGGTAACACCATAGCCCCCTTTCGCTTTGCGAAAGGGGGCTATGAGTTGCTGTACTGCAAAGAGGTTTTCGCCAATAGTCGTTGGCGTAATAAAACCAGCGCCTGCTTCGCGGGTGGCGATACTTGTTTCCGCATGCACGCGGCAATGGACTTCTGGGCAGGACGACGGATGAGATTTGGCGCGGCGCCGGTGCGATTATCGTTGGGAACTAGTCGGGCTCGCGTCCTTCGCGAACCTCTTTGTAAGTGACCGAACCGGGCAACTGCTCGACTTGAGCCGCCAGCTCGTCCAGTTCTTTGGGTGTGACGCCTTCAGCGGCTCTGGCGATCGCCGCTTCAAGCTGGTCGTATTGTTGCTCGTACCCCGTCACGTAGGCGGGGCTTCTGCCTCCCAGGTTTTCCAAGAGCGTATCGGCATGGTGCAGGGTTGGGCTTTTTTTCCGTTGGGTCTGCTGAATTGCCTTGAACACTTGGGTCCGAAACTCGTCGCCGAAGCGTTTGATGTTCTCCGCTTTTTGTTCCGCCGTCAGTGCGGGAGGGCCCGTATTGCAGCCAAGCAGTGAAGCGGCGGTGACCAGCAATAAGGCGGAAATGGCGAATAATCGGTTTGTCATGTTGGGGTAACTGTTTGTTTTCATGATTGGTTTAGAAGTCTGAAATCACCTCTCCGTCAGCAATCGCAATCATCCGGAAAAGCATTTGCTTATCGCCGGTCTCGGAAAGAAAGCGAACCGAACCGTCTCCGAAGACGCTCATCGCGCCGCCGGGATGCCGGCTTCGCATCAGGATATTGGCGAACTCGGAGCGCGTGTCAACGCACGAGAGTTGAGAATCGTCGACGACCGAATTGTCGCAGTAGCCGGGGTAATCCTTGTTATCATTTCCCGCAATGCGAGCATCGGTATTGATGCCGCCGTGATCAGAGGCAGTGAATGGATTTTGGGTGGAGTCGCCGTTGAGGGCGAAAAGGCTTCCGGACGGATGGGCCCACGCGCCGCGAGAATCCCCTTCTTGGATCGTCCCCTTGCTGCACTTCAAGATTTCGCCGACCAGGATCGTGTTGGATGTTCCATCGGTGATGTCGCGGAACTTGGCGCCGTATTGGTAACGAGGATTGAAGGAGCCGCGAAAGAAGGGATCTCCCCAGTCCCGACGGTTGTAGGTGTCGTCGGTGTTTACGGCCGCAGCGTAGTTCCCTTTCGAACAGTTGTGGCTGTCTTGCGTAAAGTTGAGGGAACTGGAATCACTGGGACAAACGAAACCGGTGACCTCGACTTGCGTGACGACCTCGTTGTCGGCCACGACCGAACTGAAGTCGTACTGCGCGTGCAAGTTCGCTTGTTCCAGAAAGGGAAGCAACATGGTCGCCCATGTAGCGGTCCAATAGTCCTCACGAGGAAACTCGTCGGCGTCATGAGCAGAGGCCGTAATGTCACCTTCCGAGGCCAAACAAATAGCGCCCGGCGGCAACGTTTTGAAGGTGTCGACGTAGTTGTGCATCGCGAGCCCAATCTGCTTTAGATTATTGCTGCAATGCATCCGCCGAGCGGCTTCACGCGCTTGCTGGACAGCCGGAAGGAGCAGCCCAATCAATACGCCGATAATCGCGATGACCACAAGCAGTTCAACAAGTGTGAAACCTAAGTTTCTTGAAGCGGGGCTGGAACGCATGACAAGGAGACTCCGAAAGGGGTTATTAGGGCGTATGTTACTGAGAATCTGGTAATCGTCCGTTTGAACTAAGTAATCGGTGATATTAGTCAAAAAATCGGAGCCATAGAGGTCTCTATTTATAAAACACTAAAAAATGATATCGTTGCAAATTGGGCGGTTTCCTGCCCAATTTGCGATGGCCTTGCTCTAGTCATCGCTACTATCGCAGAGAGAAAGGGAACTATTTTTCCCGCAGCGTTATGAAGCTTTTGATAGTAGACGCCGGCGCAACAGATCGAGCGCTTGCTTCGCGGCTCTGGGGCGATGAATCTCGGGGTGCCCTAGGGTTTGCGATGAATCGCTGATTACGCCGGCCAGGTCGGCGATGGCGAAGCTGTAGGCGCCGGCTTGGTTGATGGGGCCGATCGCCAGGCCAAAGTCGGCTTGAAATTCGGCGCGGATTTTTTCTGCGGCGCGCTCGATCAGCGTGACCGGATCGTCGGTCGCTTCGCTGACATATTGGGTGACGCTGGCGAAGCTTGGTGCGATTCGTCCGCCGACAAAGTATTCGTTGGCGGGTGACGCTTCCGAGAGGGAAAAAGCGATCATGCCGGCGGTCGCCGACTCGAAGCAGGCGACCGATTGATGCGCCTCGGCCAGCAAGCGTCCGACCGCGTCTTGGAGTTCGTCGCCGGCTTCGCCAAAGACGAGGGGACCGAGGGTTGTGCGGATCTCATCGAGCGTCGGTTGAGCTTTCGCCAAGCATTCCGCTTCATCTTTGCCGCTGGTGGTCACCCGCAGCGTGATTGTCGCCTGGTGGACGGTGATGCCGACTTGCGGGTCGCGTCCGCGGCGAATCATGTCAGGCAACATCGCTTCCAAGCGACTCTCGCCGACGCCAAAACATTTTAGTTCAAAGTGGCGAATGAGGTTCACCGGCAAGCCTGACTCGCCAGCGATGGCCGCTTTGACCGTTGCTTGCCACATCTCTTTCAGCTCGATCGGTACGCCCGGCAAGGCGAACAGCCGCACGCTGCGTCCTTTGCGCTGGATCGTGAGGTAAATCCCCGGCGCGGTGCCGTTGGGATTGGGGATCACAACACTGCCGGTCGGAAAAAGGGCCTGAACGCGGTTCTTTTCAGGCATGGGGAAGCCGCGCGACGCGAATCGCCGCTCGATATGCGCAAGACTCTCGGGATCCAACTGCAGCTCTAATCCAAACGCCGCGGCGATCGCTTCGCGCGTCAGATCATCGGCAGTCGGGCCGAGTCCTCCGCTGACCAGGATGATCTCGGCTCTCTCGGCGGCGATTTGCAGGCAGCGGATCAGCGGTTCTAGATCGTCGGCGGCGGTCGTGTGAAAGCGGGTCGGAATTCCTAGATTCCCCAGTTCCTGACTGAGCCACTGCGAGTTGGTGTCTAGGCGTTGGCCGCTGGTTAGTTCGTCGCCGATCGCCACGATTTCTGCGTGCATGAGGAAGTGTCCGGAATGGATTCGTAGTGGGGGCAAGTCAAAGTTTCCGCTGGCTGGTCTCGTCTGACAAGTCGACAAGACCAGCGCAGCGATAACTTTTGAGCTGCTCCGCGACGAAGATTCGGCGGATCGCTTCCATTTTTTCAGAGCCAGAAGGGCTCTTATTTGCTGTCGAGAGCGAAGTGGGCTTCGTCGGTTCCGTGATTGGGAACGTCAAAGGTCAGCGTATCGCCTTGCCAGTAACGAGCCGGTAGGTATTCCTTTTTGAGGACAACCCGTGGGTTCTCTTCGTCCCGGACTTCGCCGCAAATCGAGATCTTGTGGCTTCCGGCGACGGCGCCTGATTCGCCATACGGAGTCGCGAGTTCAAAGCGTCCCTGATCGTCGGTGATGCAGTACGACATTGGACCGACAATCGCGCTTTTTCCGTCCCCTTGGGGCGAAAAGATCACGCGCGCCGTCGAAAGCGGTTCTCCGTCGAGCGTGACGGTTCCAGAGACCGGAACACAGGCGAACGGATCGCGGCTGCATCCCGTTAGGCACAACGCCAGCACGATCAAGCCGCAGGCATGCGTGCCGGAAAGTGGGGTTCGTAATTCTTGCATTACCATTCTCCCACCACTTGGCCGTCGGAGCGTTTCGCCAAAGCGGCCACGGTTTCCCAGGAAGTGTTTTCGCTGAGGAAATGAACCGAACCATCCACCATGGTGACATTCACGCCGCCGGGGTGTTGGCTGCTGGCGACATCGCCCACCAAGGCTTTTCCGCTAGGAGCATTGATCGGCGCGTTGGTCGCATTGGTCGCGTCGCCGGCAAAGAAGCAGTGATTGTGACAGTACGAGCCGCCGGTGGTGATTTTTGGCGCGCCAATCCAGATCGCGCCGCCCCAGGGACTGGAGGATGACAGAGAAGACTTACGCACGCCGTCCCGTTCGGAAAAGTAAATGACGTTCGAAGTCCCATCGGTAAAATCTCGAAACCGAAAATTGCTGTGCAAGCTGGATGCGCCATCGCCCAAGGTGACGCCGCTGGGAAGCGCGACGCCGGTTCCGATATTGGCGACATAGTTGGATTTGGCCATCCGCTCTTCGTCGGGGATGTCGCCGCTGGGAAGATAGAATTGGTCAAAGTAATACGGATTGATCAGCGGACTTGGGTCCGAGGCGCAGTGATAGGCGGAGATGGTGTGTTGCGCGTCCGCAGGAGTCCAGACTGGAACCGATCGCAGCTCATCATAAATCGCGGTTTGTTCGAGGAACGGGAGAATGAACGTGCCCCAGCCATAACCATTCGCCCAAACGCTGGGCGAAAACCAGGATGTTTTGGCGCCTGCGGTGGCGGCCGGATCTGGATGCAACAGTCCCGGCGGAAAGACGCGATGCGTATCGTGATAGTTGTGGACCGCTAAGCCAAGCTGCTTCATGTTGTTGGTGCAACTCATGCGGCGAGCTGCTTCGCGGGCCTGTTGCACGGCCGGCAAGAGGAGGGCGATTAAGACGCCGATAATTGCAATCACGACAAGCAATTCGACCAGGGTAAAGCCCTGACGTTTGACTGAGGATAACATTCGTACGCTCCGAGATATTTGCGGCGGGTAGAAGGAAAGGATGGGGCCGTCTAACAATTCACGAAAAAAAATGGGCGTTTTCGTGGCTTTTAATTTAACGAACGCACTAAAAATCGGGATGTCACCAATGGCGCAGAAAACATATGACCAAAAGCGCAAAGTCTTAAACAGTAAGCCGATGCGTTCGTAACTCCGCCAGCATTTCGCTTGTTCTGAAGCAATCGAGATCAAGTTCACCCGGCTCGTTCCGCTTCTTTTCTTGTGCAACGAACGGCTTCTCACTTTGATCTTGTCGCCAGAGAGTCGTCTCCAAAATGAATTTGCACTGAGGGATAGAGCGCTTTTCAGCAAGCTGAACAAAGAGTCCCCTGTCGTCTAGCTTCTCCCCCAAAATCAGCCGCACGGCGTTAGCCGCGGTTTTTGTCTCCAATTTTCCGTCGACAAAGAGTTCCTGTCAGAAACCGCGGCTAACGCCGTGCGGCTGATGTCGATACGTGCCGCGCAGCACCGTCTTCACTTTCAATCGTTGGAAAATCAAAATGGGTCAGCTAGCAGGAAACCGCTCTAGCCCAATTTCCGTCAGCTTGTCATGCCTGACAAGCCGAAAGCACGACCTGACCGGCAAACTTGCGGAAATTCCTACCGCATGCAGAGAGGATCGCGAATCCACTGCTTCGATCGCTAATTTGTCCCTCACGATGGCCCTGATTGCCGAAGCTTATCGGTAGTGATCATGTAGCACCGCAAAATTCTCTCCCTCCTCTGAAGCGACTCGCATGAGTTCTCTGGTTCAAGAAATTCAATCTGGTGGCGACGCTCGCCGCGCGTTTGACGCGGCGGTTGCTCGCGTCAAGGGTGAGCTTCCTCAACTAATCGCCGATCTGAAACAGGGAGAGTCGCTGGACGTAATCGACACGCTGCGCGGCTTGCAGCCCGATCCGCTGACCGAGAATCTGACGGCGCCTCTGCGCGCGTGTCGCCAGGGTTGTTCGGCCTGTTGTTTTACGGTTGCGATTGACGTCACTCCGCTCGAAGCGATCGCAGCGGCCGAGTATATCTCTCAGTGTCTGTCGCAGGAGCAGGTCGCCGCAATTCAGGAACGTCTTGAAAAGTTGACGCTGCGCCGCGCGATGATGACGCGTGAAGAAATCGCAACCAAGCGTCTAGGTTGCGGACTGTTGGGGGGAGACGGCGCTTGTATGGTCTACCCGGCGCGACCGTTGGTTTGCGCCGGCGTCCATTCCTTTAATCAAGACGCCTGCGAAACCGCGGCGGAGTCGATCGCGACCGACCAGGTGGATGGACGGATCCCGATCGATCGAGCGGCGAAAGCGGCGACGATGGGAGTCTCCGGCACGCTGCAGCGCGCTTTGGTCGATCAAGGTCTCGACGGTAATCTGTACGAGCTAAACTCGGCCGTTCTTTGTGCGCTCAACGCTCCTAACGCTTGGAGTCGTTACCTGGCGAAAGAAGACATTTTCGCGTCGGCGCTGTGCACCGAGGCGCACTCTTGGCCGCGAAACGCGCGAACTGACGCTCCGCATACCAATGTTGTCGCGAAGCCGAATTTCTTGAAGCGCGCGCGTCAACGGTCACGCCGCCGATAACGTCTTAGACGTCGCAAAGTTGCACGGCCGCTTCCAGCGAAGCGATCATGTCTTTGTTCTTCGGAATGAATTCTTGGCCGACGTATCCGGTGTAGCCGGTAGCGACGATCGCTTTCATGATGGCCGGATAGTTCAGCTCTTGCTGGTCGTCCAACTCGTTGCGGCCGGGGACGCCTGCGGTGTGATAGTGGCCGATGTAGTCTTGGTACTGGCCAATCCGCGTAATCACGTCTCCTTGCATGATCTGCGTATGGTAGATGTCGAACAAGATTTTTAGCCGCGGCGATGCGACGGCGTCGCAAACGTCGACCGCCCATTCGATCGTATCGCACTGATAACCGGGATGCCCTTTCATGTGGACATCCACGCGGGTGTTGAGCGGTTCGATGCAGATGTTGACTCCCCGCTTTTCGGCCAGACCCATGATCGTCTTGAGCCCGGCGACCATGTTTCGTTTTCCTTCTTCATCGGTCAGCTGGCCGCGCATCCCGCTAAAGGTGATGACAGCCGGAAACTGCGCGTCGGCGGTTGCGTTGATGGCCGAGGTCATTTTTTCTCGGCAGAATTCGTGATTGGCGACGTCATTCCAGCCTTTCACAAATCCATGCGAGCTGGTCAATGCGCAGATGAGGCCATGCTTTTTCAAAATGGGGAAATCGACCGGCTGCACCAATTCGATCGATTTCATCCCCAGGCGAACCGCATGCGGCGCCAACTCTTCCAGCTTCATCGGGTTAAAGCACCACGGCACGATCGACTGATTGATTCGGCCATTTTTTACGCCGACAGTCGATTTCACCTCTTCGGCCAGGACCTTACCACCCACCGAAGATGCGGCGGCGCCGGCGACTGTACCGGCGACGGCGGCGGCCAGCATAGAGCGGCGAGAATAGCGGGATTGCGGATCGTCACTGGAGGGGGAATTCATGGGCGATGTCCGATGGCGGGTTTCGTGGCGAATGTATTTAGCGTAAACCGTTGCCCGGTGCGGTGCAATTGCGGGGCGTCACCGACATTGTCAACGACGCCGCAGCCCGGTTTAATGGACCGCTGGAAAGATGATGGCGGAGCGCTAGCAAGCTAAGGAACGACTTCACATGGATTTTTGCCAAGGTTTTGAGCATTTTGTACGCACGCAAGAGCCGCTGGCCTCGTACGCTTGGCTGCGAATCGGCGGTGCGGCGGAATACTTTGCTGAACCCAATAACGTGACGGAACTTGCCGCTCTGCTCAAGCGTTGTCGCGAGCAGGACAAGCCGGTCCGCTTGCTCGGCGGCGGGTCGAACCTGTTGATCCGTGACGAGGCGCTCACAGGCGTCGTCGTCCGTTTGAGTCATCCTTCGTTCTCCAGCATTGATGTCAACGACGCTGTTGTGCAGTGCGGCGGAGGCGCTCGCTTGGCTAATGTGGTCTCGACGACGGTCGGTCTCGGCCTGGCCGGCCTCGAATCGCTGGTCGGCATCCCCGGCACCATCGGCGGCGCATTGCGAGGAAATGCAGGCAACAACGGTGAAGACGTGGGGCGCTGGGCGACCACCATCGACGTGATGACGGCGGAAGGCGAAATTCGGAAATGCGGCGCCGGCGAGCTCCGGTTTTCGTATCGCGAGAGCAATTTGGACGAATTTGTGATCCTTGGCGCCGCGCTGAAGCTCGAAAAAGGGGACGCCGCCGAATTGACCCGGCGAATGCAAAAACAGTGGATCGTCAAGCGAGCCGCTGAGCCGCTGCCGGAGCAAAACATTTCGATCCTCTTTCGGAATCCGGCTGACGTCAGTGCTGCTAGCTTGATCGAGCAGGCCGGCCTGCGTGACGCGTCGGTCGGTGCGGTTCGGCTGTCAGATCGCAACGCCAACTTTGTGGTTGCGGCCGCCGGCGCTAAAGCAACCGATGTGCTGCAGTTGATGGAATTGGTCCGCAGCCGGGTGCATGAAGTCTTCGGGATTGAGCTGAAAAATGGCGTCACCATTTGGTAACGTCAGACTGCCGGTTGGCGATCGAATCCGAACGATCGCCAACTCAGCGGCGATCTGCTTTAAGGGGAACGCTTCCTCCGTTAGATTCTCGTCTGGATGATCTAATGTTCGTGAGACCGGAAGGCCGATCACAAGACTAAGGTTCGATTGGTAGGCGCGTTTGCGCCGGCCAGAACTGAAGGGCCAGTCTTTTCTCTACGAGCAGGGAGCAACTAGGGGTGAATCGTCCATCGCGAAACGCCGCGCCTACGCGATTTGGTCTTGCCGATCCGCTGGGGCGCCAGCTTTGGATTTGCGCCTTGATGGTGATCCTCTTCATTGGGGGCGCCTACGCGCTGTCTCAGTCAATCAAGTCGCAGACCGATGACAAGCTCTATTTAGTGACGAAAGAGCGGATTTCTTTCTCAACGCCGCCCAATTGGATAGGCGAAGGCGTGCTGCAGCAAATCGCGGACGTTCTTTTTGTAGATGAGAAGCCGTTCGACATTCGTGACCGCGATCTGACTAAGCGAATCGCTACGGCAGTGGAAGAGGCCGAAAACCCTTGGGTCCAATCGGTCGTGCGCGTCGTCAAGTATTACCCGACCAAGATTCTGGTCGATATCCAATACCGCCGCCCTGTGGCGATGGTCGAAGTCAAAATGAAAATTGATGACGCCGATTGGGGTTTGATCCCGGTCGACAGCCAAGGGGTGATTTTGCCGGGTCGCGGCAACGGGTTTCTTGAAGCGAATCGAAAAAACTTCCCTCGTATCAATCTCGGGGGCGCCGCTCCGGATGGAACCAAGAAGCCCGGCAACGAGTGGGGAGACGTTCGCATCACCGAAGCGGCGCGCATCGCCGACGCGCTGGGAAGCGTCTGGTCGCGATTGAATTTCCATCGAATTGTGGCCGCATCTTCTGAAGATGGCCGCAATCTTTATGAGCTGCACACGACCGAAGGATCGCATCTGATTTGGGGAAGCGCCCCCGGCGCTGAACGCACGCATGAGAACAGCGCCGCGCAAAAAATCGGGATGCTGTTGGCGCTGCAAGAATCGCAGATCGCCGCCGGTGCGGTCGATCTGCGTACGCCGGCCGAGCTAACGTCGACAACGGCGCCGGCTGCTCGCTAGCCGCCAGTTCGGCTTTTCCCGACCGGTGTCGGTTTCCGTTCGTTCGCTCTGCGATCGGTTTCCGAAATCTGAAAGCGAACGGAGACGACGGAGTTCTTTTCGTTCGGTCGAAGCTGGACGTAGGTGGTCGCCACGAAAGTTCCATCCGGCAGTTGTTCCAGCCCTGGATAGCCCGTGTCGCGCGGATAACCGCGATGTTCCAAAAGTTGAGCGCGATACTGACCAGGTCGACCGTTCAAGATATCGTCATACGTTCCGACCCAAGCCGCGAAATGCCCGTAACTAGGGCTCTTGGGGGCAACATCGCGAAAGACCAACACCAATCGGCCATCCTCCGTATATCGCGCACAATGGCGATCTCCGGTCAGGGCCGCATTCACCTCTTGCGGATTCGACCACGTTTGTCCTTCGTCGTCGCTTGTCATGACCAGCGAATTCAAACGTCGAGCGTTTTCTCGCATGATGCACATCAGCTGTTTCCCGTTGGGTGAACGCAGCAACAGCGGTTCGCACGGGTTGGCCCCGGCGACGGCCGCGATCATCCGTTCGTTGCCCCAGGTTAATCCGCCATCGGAGGAAGTCGCTTGCCAAATCTGCAAAGGGGGCTGGTCCTTATCCCCGGCTCCGCGATGATAAACGGCCAGATGACGCTGACCGTTTTCAATCGGGAGAATCGTGATCGGGGCGACAATACAGTGCAGTCCGTTGGGCTGCATCGGCGTCCAAGTTTGGCCGTCGTCCAGGCTCATGGATTGTTGCATCTTGCCATGCCCGGCGAAGACGAACAGGCGGGCGGTTCCCTCGGAATCGACTAACCGCTGCAGGCACGGACAATTGCGAACCTTGCTCCAATTGTCAGGCGTGTCGATGAGCGGACTCCAGGTTTTGCCCCCATCCGTGCTTTTCTTCAACGGGCCGCAGGCGCCGCCATGGTTAAGGGTCCAGGCGGCGAAGAGGGTCTGCCCATCCGGCATCAAGAGCGTGGTTGGATGTCCTTGATAGACGTCCGCCGTCCCCGCCGCGACGACAACCTGGCGATCGGTTTCGTTTTCCAAGTGCAACGTTGGAATCGTGACTTCATCCGACTGCTGAGGCGAGAGCCAGGTCCCTTGGCTGAGTTCTCCGGAAAGCGTGAAGCTTTCGACCGTCATCTTCGCGCGCAGTGGTCGCAGACCAACATTGCCCAGCGGACTCTGAAGCGTCGTTTCGTAGACCTGCTTGTCATCGATGGAGATCCGTAGGCGCCCATCTCGGGATTCCAGTTTCCAGAGAAAGGGGCGTCCTGGTTCGAGGTATTTATGGGCGGATTCGAGGTATTTCGTGATCCCGCCAAACAACGGGCCTTGCACGAACATGCGTTGCTGGTCGCCATCGAATCCAAATTGACTGCCGGGGCCAAGCGAGATCGACGCCGCCGTGTGATTGAGCTCGTTCAGGGTTAGCCGAATCTGGATCTCCGCATCCTTGCTTAACAGCGATTGGTTCGCCCAGGCAACATTGGCGACACCGGTTCCCACGAGTCCTTGCGGGGTGGTTTTCCAGGTCGCGCCGTCAAAACTTAGATCTTGTGCAACTCCACTACGCACGGCATAGAGCGTTTCGGCCGCCGTTAGATCGGCGGGGCGCCACGCTATCCAGAGCAAAGCAAGCGTTGCGAAACGCAATGACCTGGAAGGAGATTTGATAAGGCTGTGCATTGCGTTCGTCCTGCGACATGGAGCCGTGAGAGCCAGAAGTCGATACCGCGAAACGCGTTCGAAATCGTCGTCTCGTTTGCATCCGTTGAAGGGGGGATTGACGGTTAATGGGGCTTCATTTGAATTAAAAGCCACCTTAACGTGGCCGAGAAGTAATTTCAATAACAACAGAAATAATTTTCTAGTGTTTGGAAATATATATTGCAATTTCTGATGGCGGCGTTAGTTTAAACCTATGGAAAGCATGAAAATCCCCCGCGTAATTCAGTTATCGGAACAGATCCTGGCCGATATTTCCGGCCGAGGCTTGGAGCCGGGCGACCCTTATTTGGGGACAGCCGACGCGGCGCGGATGCTAGGCGTCAGCACCACCGCAGCGAATCGAGCGATGCAGATTTTAGTGCAGCGGAATGTTCTCAATCGCCGGCAGAGGCGGGGGACGTTTGTCGCGGAAGGTCTCCATGCCAAGGTGAATCGAGCCATCGATCGGGTTCATTTGGTGGTAAATAAATCGTATCTCTCGACGGAAGGTCTGATGGCCGATGGGGTCATCGTTGGTATTCGCAGCGTGCTGCCGGACGCAGAAATTGAATTCAATCACCTCCCCGGCAGCGACGACTTTGATTGGGTGAATGACTTGATCGCGAAGTCGGCCCGTTCGCCACAGCCGGAAGGTTTCATCCTGGCTCGATCTTCATTGACATCACAACGCTTATTTGAAGCGAGCGGATTTCCCACGGTGATTTTCGGTTCCCGTTTTCCTTCCATTCATACGTTGCCTTCGGTCGATCGAGACCAAGTTCAGGCCGGAAAGCTGCTCATTACCGCGTTGTTCCAAGCAGGCGTGCGCAAGATGGGCGTCTTGATGCGGAGCCAAGTGTTGCCGGGGGACCATTCCTTTATGGATTCCATCTGGAACACGGCCTCTGAGCTGGGAATGCACCCCAATGACTTGACGATACGCTTCCTGCCCGCCGACGAACTGGCGATTCAGCATGCTACGCATGAATTGACGCACACGCATCAGGCGACTGGATTTATTTGCCGGTCACAGCCGATCGCCGAAACGGCTGCAAAATCAGTGCGGCAGTCCAAAAACGCCAGCATTCGAAATATTCCGATCGTGCTCTCCGATGTCTACAGTCGAAATCAGGCCAAGTTGCCTTGGCCATCGATTCGGACGGTCGATTCTTCGGAATCGATCGGCTCGCAACTTGCTGAGCTGCTCATCGAGCAAGCCCAAGGTGATATTCCTGAAACGGTCGTCCGCCGTTTATCGGTCAAACTATGTGAGCCTACCGCCTAACGGTCGCTTGCAACGACTAAATTTCTATTCCTATTCGATCATCCATCTACTGTTTTAGAGACAATGTTATGAAAAAGCGAAGTGGATTTACGCTGGTGGAACTCCTGGTGGTCATTGCGATTATCGGCGTCTTGATCGCGCTGCTCTTGCCAGCTGTGCAACAAGCGCGCGAAGCGGCGCGACGGATGCAATGCACGAACAATCTGAAGCAAATTGGTCTCGGATTGCACAACTATCACGATACATTTCTGGTATTTCCCTACGGGGGAACGCTTCCCAATACGGTGAACTGGGGAGATGGACCAAGTACCGGCGCGTCGGTCTACAACTGGCGAGGATTTCTGCTCCCTTTCATCGAACAGGGCGCGATATACGATCAGATGAAGGCGGAAATGGGATCGTCGGGCGTATTTATCGCTGGAGCAGGAAGTAGTGCCTGGGCTACGAAAGCGGAAGGCTTGTCGGCCGTAAAGACAACGATCTCTGGTTTTCAATGCCCCAGCGATTCTGGCGCATCTCTGACTTCGACCACCAGTCCCTGGACGAATACGCCCAAGTACTCAGGTCCGATGTCCAATTATTTCGGCTGTGCGGGGCCTGCGGCGACAGGTTCGACCACGACCGCTACAAGCCCCTGTGCTCTGACTACAGGCTGTACGATTGTGGGCGCGTCGAACGATCATAATGGCGCTAGCGGGAAAACGGCCCCTGGACTGTTTGTGATGCGAGCCAGCGCCATCCGACTTCGGGATGTAACGGACGGAACCTCCAATACCCTTGCCGTTGGAGAAGAACGCACCACTGCGAAGGACGGCAACATCTGGCAGTTGGGGCACTGGATGGAAGGCTTCTCGCTAGGATCGACCATTAAAAGTATCAACAGCGACACGCGAACCGCGGCATACGGAGCATCGTTGGCAAGCTATTACGACCGGAGCTTTAGCAGCCTGCATCCCGGCGGCGCCTTGTTCCTCTCTACGGACGGGTCTTGTCGCTTCCTGGGCGAGACGCTCGATATCATCACGTTCAACCGGTTAGGCACCAAAGGTGGTGGCGAAACGCTTGGTGACTACTAACGAGCGGGCCCTGATGGCGATGGTTGCAAGTAGAGCCTGTCCATGTTGGCTGGTTCAAAAAAGTTTCTGATTCTTCCTCCCGCAGCTTTGGTCCGGGACTTTATTACACAACAGGTTCTCTTATGTGGTATCTACAAAATTTCTTGGCGATCATGCTGGCGGCATCGCTTTTGTCGGGCTGTTCGGAAGATGCTGGACCTAAGCAGGTTCCCGTCTCAGGCGCTATCGAGTACAACGGCCAACCGGTGACCACCGGCACGGTTGGGTTTTCTCCCGTAGAAACCACGCAAGGCAAAGCGGTGAGCGCGGACTTGGTCGATGGCCGTTACGAGACTCGACCTGATCAGGGGTTGGAAGTCGGGCGATATAAGGTCGTCGTTGTCGCCATGGAGGCGATCAGCGAGGGAGTTGATCCCGCGAGCGTTTCATCCACTCCTAAGGCGTCGCAACTTATTCCAACCAAGTATTCGCGTGCGGAAACGTCGGACTTGGAAATCAACATCACCGACTCGGACTCGCATGTTGAAAAGGACTTCAAGTTGACCAACTAGCAGGGGATGGCGAAGACCATCCAGGCAATCAAGCAGTGTAGGTCAGGCCTTGGCCTGACCTACACTGCTTGATTACTTCTTTGGGATCTGATTCAGCGTGTAGTAGGCGACGTCGTGCCACAGTTTTTCGCCTGTGGCGCTGCGCACGCCGGGGGAGTGCAACTCGTGGACGTGTCCCTTCTGCAAGCCGTCGATGTAAAGCCGCACCGTCTTGTCGTTGATCTTTTCGATCCGCGTGATCTTCGGTTCGGTGTGATCGACCTCAGGGCTGCCGTAGCTTTCTTGGTAGATGTAGGTGTAGGTGGTCAGTTTGTATGAGTCGGGCGACGTGGCCGACTTCGCATCGCAGGCGGTGGTGAACGTCAATTCGAAGCCATTGGGCTGGGCCTGCATCTCTTTGATTTCAAACGGGGTCACGCCGGTCCACTCGATCCGTTCCAACGAATAGGGGGCGGAGCCGCGCGAACCCCAGCCGCGGTTGGTGCCGCCTACAAACAGGCTGCCAGAGTCGCTCATCAACAGCGGCAGCGTGCCGGAAGCGATTCCGTCGAGAAATGGGAAGCAAACCCCTTGGTAACGTCCGTTTACCTGTTCCATATAGACGCGCATCACGGTGCTGTGCGACTGATCGCCGACGAGCATCTGACCTGCGAACGGCCCAAACTTGCCGCCAGAGCGATCGAGTTCGACGCCGCTGGCTGACTTGCCCATCTTGTCGTAGGGAAAAAGAACAGCGGCGGGGAGATACTCGGGGATTTTCTCCGCTTCGATATGGAAGCGGCTGCCGCTCTCGGGCGTCTGCGGCGCGGGCCCCATGTTGGGCGCTTGATCGTACCAACGATTGCCGCCGGGGTGCCCTACAAATTTGCCGGGCTCCAAATGTTTCAGGCCGCAGGTTCCATTCCAGGGCCCTTGATTGTCGGTGTAAAAAACATCGCCGTTGGCGTTGATGCCGATGCCGCCGGGACTGCGAATCCCGCTCACCGTTGGGATCACTTCGCCAGCGGCCGAAATTCGGAAGCACCAGCCGCGGAAGGGGACCTGACTCGAGAATGATCCGGTCAGACAGAGCGGCGCCCAAATGTAACCATCTTTGTCGAACTTCGATCCGAACGCATATTCGTGATAATCGCCGTTGATTTCCCATGGCACGGCGACCGTCTCAAACAGGTCGGCGCGTCCATCTCCATTTTCATCTTTCAAGCGGGAGATCTCGCAGCGCTGCGTGGCATAGAGCCAACCGTCGCGATAAGCGATTCCAAGCACTTCGTGCAGGCCGCTGGCGAACTGTTTAAATTTCGATTCTTTCGCCGGATCGGCCGAGAAAGGATGGGTCACCATGTAGATGTCGCCGCGCCGCGTCGATACGGCGAGTTCGCCGTTGGGCATGAAATCGAGACCGCCGGCTTCCAGCACGATATCTGCGGGGATCTCGAAGGTCGTGGTTTTATAGTATTTGCTTTGCTCGTCCGACTGGGCGGTTGCGCTGCTCGTGCCTAGACAACTAACTGCCAACAGCGTGAGAATAAGGTGTCGCATGGGGGGATGACTCGCGGTGAGATGGCTGGTGGTTACCAAGCGTAAGTTTGACGAATGGTCGCTTCGCCATCTTGGAAACGGATCGGAATTAGCAAATCATGTTGGTTGGAACGAACGATGGCATCGCCTGGCGATAGTTGAATCGTCAGCTGTTGGTTGATTTTGTAGCGACCATCGCCCAGATCTTGAATATCGCCGGTGGCGGCTCGGTAATAGAGCGGCGCTGTCGGCTTGCCGACAAAGCGGATCGTGCGCGTAATGGTCGGAAAGTCGTCGCTTTTGTTCACTTCGTAGAAGTCGCTTACATCGACGTTGTCGTACCGATAACGAAACGTGGGACGGCGGATGTCGTCCAAGTGATAACCTTTGAATTGGATCCCCAGCGGTTTAGCGTTTCCTGGGGGCCAATCGTCCGTTTCTGACGCAAGCGCGAAAAAGTCAGGTCCGCTGGCGAACTTATAAACGTTGTCTCCCAGCGGCGGTTGGAACCCTTGTCCGCGACCGCTCCAATGTCGAGCAGCGTCCATGAAGGCGCCTTGCCAGATCAGAGCGAGACGCATTTCGTTGGCGTCGATCGCCAGGTTGCCATGTTCGGCGTAACCCACGCCGATGGCGCGAGTGCCCGCGCCTTCGATAAAGTTGCGATACATGATCGCGTCACCGTAGGAGGCCAATTCGATCGCCTGACCGCCGACGCCAAACGGTTTCGCCGCGCGGGTTCCATCGTTCAGATATTGCCAAATCGCTTCGATTTGTTGCTCCGTATCGCCGTCCAAAATCTTCTTCATCACCGATTGACCATTGGGCCACGCCGTCGGCATCCGCGTGCCGGGACGATAACCGGGCGGATTGACCACATAACGATGGAACCAGGTGTGATCGAGACGCTTGGTCATCAACGTCATGTCGATCCCTTGGACGCCGGAGGCTTTGACGCCGTCAAACGTATGGCACTTAATGCAACCAAAGACCTTATCTCCCACCATGTGACGGCCGATCGCTTTGATGTGAGCCGGCGTATCATCAATCACGACCTCCATTGCGGGAAGCGAATCGAGTTGCTCGAATGGATCCTTCAATTTTCCGACGTTGCGTCCCCCAAACTTGGGCATCCGCGTCGTCATGTAGGGACGATCTTTGGCGCCGTCTTTCAAGATGTGAGCGAGCCAGTCCGCTTTCAGTTTTCCGCCCACTCCGTTGAGATGCGGAGGAATGCGTCCTTCGTCTCCCATCTCTTGCTGGGTGGTTGCAAAGAAGGGATTGCGGGCCTCTTCGACACCGCCGATCTCGTTACGTGCGTGACACGCATAGCAGTTCATCTGCGTCATCGTGCGTTGGATCGTCAGCTCTGGCGACGTTTCTTCCTGGGGCAATTTCTGCAGCGCCGCGCGGATCGCCGATTTCTGCTGGGCGGTCAGATGGTAGTCCGCCGATTTGGGGGAGGGAGTCTCGGCCAGACAACCGGCTGTCAGATTCAAATCCAAGAGCGGTTTGGCGGCGAATGTCGGGGGCGGCAAATTTTTCTCAGCGCTGGCATGACAACTGGCGCAGCCGGCTTTGGCGAACCATTGTTTTCCCTGTTCGATCAAAGCGGGATCGGCTTCGAAAGGAGGTTCTTCGCCGGCTTGGGCTTTAGCATCGTTCAGCGAGAGTTCTGCAAAGACTTCGCGACGAGAGATTTTCGGACCGCGATATTCGACCGCCAACGAGGTCTGTCCCCCGCCGTCAAAATATTGAACCACGATCGAATGCTTGCCGGCCGACAGGTGAACCTTGCCGTTGCGAGTCGATTCCGGATGAATTCCATCGTTGCTCACAACTTCCTGCCCATCGATCAAGAGGCGACTTCCATCGTCCGAGATCAGATAAAATTCGTATTCCCCTTCACGCGGCGCTGCAAACAAACCTTCGAATTGAATGGCGTAGTTGTTCTGACGGTCGGCGACCGAGAGCGAAAATCCGTCGACTTCGCCCGAGGTTTTCGGTTCGAGCTTCGCAAAGTCCGGCAGTTCTTTGAGATTTACTTCATAGTACTTGTATCGCAGGTTCGCCGGAAAAGAGGGATCGAGATCGGGCAATAAAAACTGAGCAATCGCCGTCGCATCTTCACCGCGAAGATTCAAACTAGGCATGCGTCCTGAATGACGAACCTGAAGCGGGTCTTGTAAGAACGAAGCCAGCGAACCGACGGAGTATTTTTTCGCAAGATCTCCTAGCGGCTTGGAGGTCGCCAGCGATTCTCCATGGCCGGGGTCCGGATTGTGACAACCGACGCATCCAACCTGTTGAAAGAGCGTTTTGCCTGGAGCGATCAACGCTTCGCGCCGCCGCGTTTCGCGAAAGCTGCCGGTCGACGCAAGAAAGTGGGTCAGAGATTCAATCGCTTGAGCACGCTCCGTTTCGGTGAGATCACGCAGCGGCTGCGGCATGGTTGTGCCTGGCTTGGCGCCGTGCACGTTGGACAAATATTCGGCAAAGTAACTCGGGCGAACGCGTGCTCCAACGTTAGAAAGATCTGGCGCCGTTTTGCTGGCAAGGGCGACGCGCGTCTGTTCATTCGTCGGATGACAAGCGACGCAATTCAGCTCGCTTACGAGAAGTCGTCCACCTGCAACGTCGTCAGCGGCAGCTGCGGCGTAAAAGCGTTCGTAGGCAGGAATCACCGGCGAAGTTGGTTGTTCGGCACGAAGGATCCCAGCGGACCAGGCCGACAGCAGGATCAAGAGGGACCGTGAGCGGGTGTTGCCGTGAAACATAGGCTGTCACAACTCGTCGAGGGAAGGCAAGCGCGGGGAGGCAGGGGGAAGGATGTCGCCTATTTCATCCAGCTTGCGCTGGGTTGTCAACTATTTGCAGGCGAACTGCCAAAAAAAACTAAGCGCTCTCAGAGAGTTGCGCGTTCAAGTCTTGTTGCAGCTGCGCGATAGAGATCTCTAAGTCATGGAGAATTGCCGCGGTTCGATCGTTAGAGAGCACAAGATCTTCGCGATCGAGCTGCGCAAGCAAGCTGGTCGCTTCGCGACGATCAAAGTAGACGAGCATTCCTCGCAGACGATGCGCTAGGAATACGACGCGGCGCTGGTCTTGGTCTTGATAGGCCTGGCGAAGATCGTTCATCGCGGCGGGAGAATGTTCGAGGAAGAGCGCAATCAGCTTCTGTCGCAGGCTGTCGGTGATCTCAAGCGGCGTGTGCTTCGAGGCGGGCGTCTGCGCCAGACAAATTCGCAACTCGTCAAATCCGATCGGTTTGGTAAGAAACTTGTTGACGCCGGCTTTGATGGCTGACGTCTTGTAAGAGGTGACCGCATGGGCAGTGACGGCGACCAACGAAAGATCATCGACTTCAAACTTTTGTCGAATCTGATGCGCCACAGCGAGCCCCGAAATGTCTGGCAGCTCAAGATCCAACAGGACCACGTCGTACGAAGAAAGTTCGATTGCTTGCAGCGCTGATCGTCCGTCACTGGCGAAGTCAGCGACCAGACCTAGCTTGTCGAGCATCTCTTGGAGGACAAGTTGATTCGCTTCGATGTCTTCCACAACCAGGATTTTGAGATTCGGATCAGGGTTCGCCATCCTCACTGCGGGGACTTCGTCCGATATCGCGTCACTCTTGTTGAGTCGGAGTTCTAAGCAAAACTGACTGCCAACGCCGACCTGACTGGTGACGGTCAGGCGTCCTCCTAACTCTCCGGCGAGTCGTTTCGAGATATGCAGGCCTAGTCCTACGCCGCGTTGCGAATTCGAAGCATTGCCGAGTTGAGAAAAAGCGTCGAAAATACGCTCCAGTTGATCTTCGGGAATGCCTGGACCGGAATCTTTTACGGCGATGCAAGCGGTGATCGTCTGTTCGTCTTGGGCGGTTACCGTCGCTTCGACAGCGGTAAATCCGACCTCGACAAACTTCAGCGCGTTTTGGATCAAGTTTGTCAGGATCTGGCGCGTCCGGAGTTCATCGCCGAGCACGATGACTTCCAGAGCCGGGTCGATCTTGATCGGAAATTGGATTCCCTTCTGTTGTGCCTGCAGCGCAAACATTTCTTGCGTGCGGCGCACGAGTGACGCCAAGTGAAAGGGCTCGGCGGTCACCGGTTTTCTCGCGTCAATTTCAAGGCGGCTGACATCGAGCAAATCGTTGAGCAGAGACATCAAGGAACGAGCCGAATCGTTGACGACGAGCGCCTGGCGTCGTTGTCGTTCATCTTGAATCGATTCGGTCAGCGATTGCGACAATCCCAGGATCGCGTTCATCGGGGTGCGAATCTCGTGGCTCATCTTGGCGAGAAAGTCGGTCTTCACGCGATTCGCTTCTTCCGCTTTCACTTTCGCGGATTGCAGTTGCTCGGTCATCTGCGTTTGCGTGTCGAGATTGCGGCGTATTTCTCTTACCGCTGGTCGGAAAATGAAGAAGCCCTCGAGCAACAAGACGAAGAGGGTCAGGCCGAGCAGCAGCGATTCGATCCGTCGCAGTCGTGCGACGCGCAGTGAAGCTTCTTTGTCATACTGAAAGACGATTCGATCCATGCCGCTGAGATACGGCTGTTCATGCCGCATGATGTTCTCGACCGACTGCGCGACGTTTGGTGCGTCGCTTGGCGATTCTAAGAGTTGTTGTGAGGAAGTTTGAATTTCACGAAAATCGTCTTCGATCGCGACGAACATTGTTTGCACGGTGGGACTGTTGGCGCCGCCGGTGTCTTGCGCTGCGCCACGGTCGAGCAACTGTTGATGCGATTCTTTCCAGAGGTCTAGACTTTCCCGCAACTGTTGCAACGCTTCCGACTGATTGTCTGGCTGATCGCGCAGCACCAAGGCCGATTTGGCGATTCGTTGACTAAGCATCCGTTGTCGACCGGCGATATTAACAAGGGTCGAGTCCCCTTGCTGACGGTCAATTGATTGCTGAACGAGAACTTGGCCAGAGATGGAAAGGAGCGCGACGATGCTAAGCGCCGCGATATAGAGCATCGTCAAACGACGCGTCGAAGCGGAGAAGGAGGGGGTAGGCATGCAGGCAACGGGGTTTTTGTCATCAGGCCGTCGCGAGAAACTGTTCGATCTCGAGGCCCAGATAGTTGATTTTCTTTCGCAAACTCGTCCGGGTGATCCCTAACAAACGAGCAGCGTGCGCTTGGTTTCCTCCGGTTTGCCGCAGGATCAGCGAGATCAGATGGCGTTCCATCTCAATAACCGCCTCTGAATATATGTCATTCGACTTGCTCGATATCCGTTCGTCAACAAAATGTTCCCAGTTTGTATCAAGCGCCTCCCCATGCGTGCGGTCGACGCCATGTTCGCGCAGCGCTTTGCGCAAATAGTCTCCAGCGATGACGGCGCCTTGGGATTCGATCATGGCTCTTCTCAGTACGCTCCGTAGTTCAGCGACATTGCCGGGCCAACTATATTCGGTGAGCAACCGCAATGCTTCGTCGGATGTGCGAACCGCTCCCATATTGGTGATGCGTTCGACTCGGCTGAATTGACCCACAAAATGATCGACTAGCAACCGTAAATCGTCTTCACGTTCGCGGAGCGGAGGCAACTTAATGATAAATCCGCTCAGCAAGTAATAGAGGTCGGGGCGCAAGCGACCTTCGGCCACCAGTTCTTCAGCGTCATAACTGGTGGTAAAGAAGATCGTGACGTCACTATGGATCGTCTCGTCCCCACCGAGTCGCTCGAATCGCTTCTCTGTCAAGTAGCGGAGCAACTTGCTTTGCAGTGCGTGCGGAATCGCGGCGATCTCTTCTAGCAGGATGGTCCCTTTGGAGCATTGTTCGAATTTGCCGATCCGGCGACTCAGGACGCCAGGCATTGCATTCGGCTCGTGTCCCAGTAGTTCGCTTTCCAGCCAATGAGCGGTGAAGTCAATGCAGGAGATTTTATGGAAGGGGCGATCAGGACGTTGCCCATGTTGATAGACGGCTCGCGCGACCAGTTCTTTACCGGTTCCGTTTTCGCCTTGCAGCAAGACCGGAACATCGTGTGCCGCGGCGCGACCGATCGCTTTGTAGACTGATTGCATCGCCGAGCAAGCGCCTACCAAACGATCCCCACCTTCGGCTAATTCGCTTTGCGAGGGCAACTGCACCGGCATCAACATCAGATGCCGGCTTTCGAGCGCTTCCAGCGTTTTTTCGGCGATCGTTTCTGGCGCGAACGGCTTGGTAAGAAAATCAAACGCCCCCAGCTTCATCGCTTCGATCGCGAGATCACTCGACGAGCGCGCCGTCGCGAACAGGATCGGCAGACGCGAATCGATCGCCTGAATCTTTTCGATCAATTCGATTCCAGAGCAGTCGGGCAGCACCTGATCGAGCAAAACGACATCGGGTCGTCGCTTCTCCAGTAGCTGCAGCCCCGAAGCGCCGCAATCAGCCGAACAAAATTCAATGGCGAAACCGCTGAGGGCTTCCTGAACGATGATGGCGACGCCAGGATCATCGTCGATCACTAGCATTCGCATGGGACGTCGCACTCCGTCAGCTCCGCTCAAGAGATTTCAAACCGGTCTCCTTCGAGACGACTCATTTGAAATTCTTCTATTGCAAGTCGCGTGCCGATCAGGTGATTGTTGTTTGTTCGTCGAGATTCTCCCCGGTATTTCGTACTTTGGCGGATGACCGAACGCGGCGGCGAAACGACAAGAAGCCGGTTTTTGCCCAAGTTTCAGGCAATCTGTGCGTTAAAAAGAAGACGCCCAACGGGTCTTGGAGTGGACTCGCGGGCGTTGATCAATGCGTAGGAAGGCATCTTTTGGGTTTAGAATCGAAGCGAGTATTGGGCCCAAAAGAAGTCAGCGTCACCCTTGTAGGGAAAGTCGGGGTTCGCGGCGTTCTCGAAGAACGAACCGGTGAAAAAGTGGCTATAACCCAGGACCAGGTCGGAGTGAGGCGAGATCGTGTAGGAGGCCATCAGGTCGAGTTCTTGCCCCAAGTATTTGGATCCGCCGGTGAAGGGGTTCGTCGGATTGGTTCCCAGCGGAGTCATGACAACGCTGTAGGCGGCGTCTTCATCGTTTTGGCGATTGAAGATGTGCCACCAGGCGAGCAGCTTCAGTTTCGGATCGGGCGCCGCCGTAAGCAGGAAGTTGATGTCCGTAATATTGCGACGACCAAAGATGTCCATGAAGCCCAAGTATTTGTGCGCGAGCGGGAACAGATGATCGTAACCGTTGCCGATGGTCGAATCGCCGGAAGCCCAGTCGTAGTAGGTCCAAATCGTCGGTTTCCAGCAGATGTCTGAGAACTCATGCCCCAGGCCTAACGTGTAGAATCCGGCGCTATGATCGTTGTCGGTGAACGTACCAAACTGCACGGCGGCTTCCGCTTCGTAGAGTAGTTCGCCTCGTTTGCCCTTCAGACGCGAACCAAGCGTCTGGTAGTTGAACGGGCGAGCGTTGTTCTCGTAGGCGAGCCAATAGAGGTCGAGCGTCTGGTCCTTCTTGCCCTTGTAGGTAGAGTAGATTCCGTAGAACGCTTGATCGTAGTTCGGCGTGTCGAATGTGTCTCGCGTCGGAAAAATCGGGCGAACGCCGAAAGCGTCAACATCCCAGTTCGATCCTCGGTAGAAGACCTTCGCGCCTTCAAAGGTTCGGCGCGTGTTCGCCCAGTCGAGCGGCGAAACGGTTCGTTGCGCTCCGTAGAGGAGTTCTTGGCGTCCGTAGCGAGCCCAGTATTCGCCTTCGCAAGTTTCGAGGAACTTGATGTCCGCAAAGCAGTTTTGCAGATTCCAATAGTTTTCTTCAATCGGGCGCGGTGCGAAATCTTCAAATTCGCTGGTCGCATGAAGCATTTCGGCGTAGACGCGGGCCCAATCATTGATTTGATAGTTTCCATAGACCCGCAGTCGTTGCAGCAAGAAATTATCGTCGCGACCGGTGGGGCCGAGTCCGCGGAAGTTGTTTTCGTTATGGTAACGAGCTCGGTATTCGCCGCCGAGATCGAAGACGCCGCAATCTCCGACGCAGATGCGTTTGAAGTTTTCGCCGAGATGCCAATCGTCGTAGCAGGGGTCGCACAGATACGAGAAGTTATTTTCGTAGTAGACCCCTTTGTACGCGCCGGCGACTTGGGCGGCTAACTCCTTCTTTTTCTTTTCATCGCAGACGACCGGGCTGCCGGCGGTCGACTCCAAGTAGTCCATCGATTGGATGGACTCCATGTTCTCGGTCGTTTCGGCCGTGACGCCTTCGAGATGGACGCTCGTCAAATCGGACGGCGAAACGAAGGAGTAAGGCTCTTCCGCCTGCAGACCGCTTCCCCCAAACAGGAGTCCAGCAACGACTGCGATTTGCAGCCAGTACCGGGTTTGTAAGTCGATGAACATGAAAATGACCTGGATCGCAAGGAAACGTCGGGGTGGCCATGCCAATTGGCCACTTAAGGCAAGGTTCGGAAATGTCAGCGATAAAAATTGACGGAAACTCTTGTGGCCCTGGAAGTTTGCCTAGCGTGAAGTAATCGCCGACAGCAGTGAGCACCATGAGACCAGGGGTGGCCAGGGAATGCGCAGTTTTCTCCTGGCAGACTGCAACCTGGGAGTGCATGGCATGCCGGGAATGAACGCAAGTGGGGCAATGCGGCGCCTATGGTGAAGAGGGTGGGGTACCTGTCACAAGCATCCGCATAGATTGGATTTACGTCATTTGTAAATCGTGCATTCGCCGGACGGCACGCCGCTTGCGATAGAGCTATCGGCAACGAAATCGACTCTATGTCGAACCTTTAGTGCGCGATCCGTTAGAGGTCGAGCCTTCAGCGCCGAAGTCACCCCGGGATCTTTTTCATGCGACGTCATCGAATCTCTCCTTTCGCAGCGATGTTTTGGTTAGCCTGCGCCGGCATGGTGATTTGCGGCTGCGGACAACAGCGAAGCGGTCCAAGTCTGCAAGATCTCGATATCGATGCATTAGCGGCGGAAGCGACTGCCGCGATGAAGGTCTTAGGGAAAGAGAAGCCGAGTTCGTTGGGAGCGGCCAAGAGTGATCGTCCTGCTTCCTTGCGGCTTGAAAAGACAAAACTGAAGTTTGGCTTCATAAAGTTGACCGACTGTGCTCCGCTGGTCATCGCTAAAGAGCAAGGTTTCTTTGCGGACGAAGGCTTGCAGGTCGAGATCGAAGCGCAGCCGAACTGGAAAACGCTGCTAGAACGGGTGATTAGCGGCGAGTTGGATGGCGCTCACATGTTGTCAGGGCAGCCGATCGCCTCGACGATCGGAATTAACGGCGAAGCGCATGTGATCACCGCTTTTACGATGGATCAGAACGGTAACGCGATCACCGTCGCGAATTCGATCTGGGAGGAGATGCAGAAAGCCGATCCGGCCCTCCAATCGCCGCAACCGAAACATCCGATCTCGGCCGACGCTTTGCGTCCGGTCGTCGCAGCACGCAAAGCATCAGGCGACCTGCTGAAGATGGGGATGGTTTTTCCCGTCTCGACGCACAATTACGAGCTTCGCTACTGGTTAGCCGCTTCCGGAATTCATCCCGGCATGTACACGTCAGCCGATACGACCGGCGTGACCGATGCGGAAGTGTTGCTATCAGTAACGCCGCCGCCGATGATGCCGCAAGTGATGGAAGTCGGCACGATCCAAGGCTATTGCGTTGGTGAACCTTGGAACCAACAAGCGGTGGTCAAAGGGATCGGCGTACCGGTCGTCACCAACTATGACATCTGGAAGAACAACCCGGAAAAGGTGTTTGGCGTTACGAAAGCATGGAATGATGAAAACCGCAACACGCACGTCGCGGTCGTAAAGGCGCTGATCCAAGCCGGAAAATGGTTGGACGAAGCGGATGCCCAAGGAAAATTCGTCAACCGCGAATCAGCGGTGCAACTGCTGTCGAAAGCAAACTATGTCGGCGCCGATGTCGATGTGATTCGCAATTCGATGACCGGTTACTTCTACTTTCAAAAATCGGACAAACGAGAATTGCCCGACTTCAACGTCTTCTTCAAAGATCACGCAACCTACCCCTGGTATAGCGACGGCGTCTGGTTCTTGACGCAGATGCGCCGCTGGGGACAGATCACCGAACCGAAGTCGGCCGCGTGGTACGACGAGACCGCCAAAAAGATCTACCGACCTGACATCTATCGGGAAGCGGCCGAGCGGCTGATCCGCGAAGGAAAGCTGGATCGTTCCGAAGTTCCCGAGGCCGACACCGACGGCTACAAGCCGCCGACGGCGGAGTTTATCGATGGAATCTCGTACGACGGTCACGATCCAATCGCCTATCTCAACGCGCACAAGATCGGCAACAAAGACGAATAGTTCGTTGCGCCAGGCAGTCGTCAAGAAGATTTTGCCCCCCGATTACCCCTCAAGAATTCGCGATGAAATACAAAATCATTCGTTTGTTGGATGTCGCCGGCTTGAACTGTTTTGAGCCGGTCGTCCGGCTCTGCTACGGCGAAGAACCGCGGCAGCAGGTGCGGAAGATCGGCCTGTTTATCGTCGCGCCGGTGGTCGTATTCGCCCTGTTCATCGGAGCCTGGGCGGCGATCGCGCCTTTGATCAAAACCAAAGCCGGTAGTCTTCCTTCGCCGGTTGATGTCGCCGGTTCGTTGGTCGACGTCTATGAGTTTCACTGGCGCGAGTACGCCAAGAAAGCGGACTTCGCCCGCACCGGCGATGATCGAGACACGACCCTGGCTCTGGTCACGCAGCAGTTGGCCGACGCGACCGAACGCAAGTTGGTGGTCGAATCGGAACTTGCCGAGCTGACGGCGACGCTGGACGCCGAGACGGCTGCAACGCTGCAGAAGTACGAAACAGCAATCGATAATCAATCGATCGTCTACCAAGCGGCGCAAGTCGAGCGGGAGCAAGAGTTGCACCAACTGGGGAACAAGCTGGAGGTCTCTCAGGATGGGCCGCGCGAGCAATACGTCGCCGCAGTGCGTGAGCATCAGACCTTATCGGCCCGCGAGTCGACCCATCTGAAAGAACTGCGATCTGACCTGGCGGCGATCCGCAAATCGACGACGCCGCAATTTGCGGCGCTGCTGAGCGAAAAGAACGATCTGGATCAAGAGACGCAATTTCTCGACAAGCGAGCTTCGTTGCTGAGCGATGGAAATCGACGTAACAATGTCGCCAGTGCAGCGCTGACGCTCAAAAATGCAGACGCTGCGTTAGCCGCGGCCGATCCCGCTCAGCGCTATGACGCGACCCTCAACTATCTTGGCGCCGAAGAACGTGTCCTGTCGAGCGCCGGCGCGATCTACGCCAAACCTCCAACCTTCTTTGATCAGGTCTTCACCAGCATCGAGTGCGTCTTTGTCGGCTTTCTCTTCGCGACGGCGATCGCAATTCCGATCGGCGTCCTCTGCGGATTAAACAAAGTGATCATGGCCTCTCTATCGCCGCTCATTTCGCTGTTTAAACCAGTTTCGCCGATCGTTTGGCTGCCGATTGTCTTTATCGTCGTGGGCGGGTTTATCGAACGTCCGGATGAAGCGTGGGTCAAACCTGCGTTTTTGAGTTCCGCGATCACAGTCGCCCTTTGTTCGCTCTGGCCCACGCTAGTGAACACCGCGTTGGGAGTTGCGTCGATTGACAAGGATCATTTGAACGTCGCTCGCGTGTTGCGGCTGAGCATGTGGGATCGCTTGACGAAAATCGTGATCCCTTCGGCGTTGCCGCTGATCTTTACGGGGCTGCGGATTTCGTTGGGCGTCGGCTGGATGGTGTTGATCGCCGCCGAGTTGCTCTCGTCCAGTCCCGGTTTAGGCAAATTTGTCTGGGACATGTTTAACAACGGCTCGTCCGACACATTTTCCCAAATGCTGCTTACAGTGTTTGTTGTCGGCGTCGTCGGTTTGTTGTTGGATCGCATCATGATCGTGTTCCAACGCTTGGTCAGTTTTGATGGAGGCGCAACCGCCCTATGATCCGCAACGCCAACATTCCCGGCGACGATGCAAATCAGCCGCCGGTGCTGGAACTGCAAGATGTGACCGTCTCCTTCGGGATGGGAGCGGAGGCATATGTCGTTCTGGACGAGGCCTGCTTAAAGGTCGAAGAAAACGAATTCGTCGTCGTGATTGGATATTCCGGCAGCGGCAAGTCGACGCTGATTTCGACCTTGGCCGGACTGACGACGCCGACTCGCGGCTCTGCGTTGTACCGAGGAGAACCGATGCCGGCGCCGGGCCCTGACCGCGGAATTGTGTTTCAGAACTATTCGTTGTTGCCATGGCTGACCGTGGTCGGCAACATCGACCTGGCCGTTAAACGCTTGCGTCGCGATCTGACCGGGAGCGCAAGACGTGACTACGTGCAAAAGTATGTCGACATGGTCAGCTTGACCGGCTCGGAAAAGAAATATCCGAGTGAACTCTCGGGCGGTATGCGGCAACGGCTCTCACTCGCGCGCACCCTTTCGATGCAGCCCGAAGTGTTGCTGTTGGACGAACCGTTGAGCGCCCTCGACGCGTTGACCCGTAGCGTTCTGCAAGACGAAATCATTCGACTGTGGGAAGAAGACCGTCGCACCGTGGTGATGGTCACCAATGACGTCGACGAAGCGGTGTTGATGGCCGATCGGATTGTCCCGTTGACGCCGGGGCCTGGGGCGAAATTGGGACGCGAGTTTGACGTTACGCTGCCGCGACCGCGAGACCGGACCACGCTGAATTTTGATCCTGAATACAAACATTTGCGCAACGAAGCGACGCGGTACATGTTGCAACTGAGCGCCGATAAAAAAACGCGAACTGAAACGCGGCGGTTTACGCTGCCGGATCTTGTGCCAGCCAATTTGGGCGCCTAGTCCCTCAGCAAGGAAATCGTCATGTCCAACGGCGGCGAACAACGCTACGTCGAGCTTTTTCGGCTCTCGAAGGCGTATCCCAATCCGTACGGTGATCGCGTCACGGTCGTCGACGGCTTCAACCTGATTATGAAACGGGGGGAAGTCGTCAGTTTGATCGGGCACTCTGGGTGCGGTAAGTCGACGGTCCTCACCATGGTAGCCGGGCTCAACTCGATCACCGAGGGGAGCGTCGTTCTGTCTGGCAAAGAGATCTCGTCCGCCGGTCCCGATCGCGCGGTCGTGTTTCAGTCTCCATGCTTGTTGCCTTGGATGACGGCGATTCAAAACGTGCGACTCGGCGTTGATCGCGTTTTCGCCCATGGGACGCGTCAGCAGCGGAAAGAAATCTGCGAGTACTATCTCGATGCGGTCGGCCTGGCGGACTCGATGGACAAGTATCCTCGCGAGTTGTCTGGCGGCATGCAACAGCGTGTCGGCATCGCTCGCGCGATCGCGCTGAAACCCAAGATGCTGTTGTTGGATGAGCCGTTCGGACGACTTGACTCGCTGACCCGCATGGAGCTGCAGGATGTCATTTTGAAGATTCTCGATCGCGAGAAGATTACGACGATGCTGGTGACCCACGACGTGGACGAAGCGATCTATATGGCCGATCGAATCTGCATGATGACGACCGGCCCGATGGCCCGCGTCGGCCAAATCTTAGACATGCCGTTCGAGCGTCCGCGTCAACGCGAGGAAGTGCTGGAAGATCCGCTGTACTACGACTTGCGCGGCTGCCTGGTTTCGTTTTTGGAAGAACAGGATCGTCGTAAGCATCGTCCAGCGCCTGCTCCCACAATCGCTGAATCGGATGCGACGAAGTCGAACGACGCGTCGGAAGAAGCCGACGCACAGATTTTGAAAATGCGTTTTTCTGAATCGATTGGCCACTAGACCGCAGCGCCAGTTTTGAAGTTATCCATGAAGAAAATTTGGCTGACATCTCTCTTCGTAGCCCGTTGCGCAAGCGAGGGAAAATCGCTCGGCGATTCAAAATTGGATCGCAGTAGCCGACCGCATTTCCCTCGCTTGCGCAACGGGCTACGAAAAAAACGGACGCTGGCGCACGCCGAAGCGTAACCAACCGACAGAACCAATAGGGAAATTGTCCCCATGCAAATCGATACCATGAGCATGCTGCAAGCGGTGCGTGTTTCCGCCGTGGATGACGCCGAATCGGCTGGGTGGACGATCGACGCGACCGGCGATTGGTCGGTTCGCGGCGATCAGAACGTGAGCGTCGGATTTCAGCAAGAGCGAGGCATTTGGCTCGAAGATATCGGCGACCAGGTCTATTTGGCCTTTCCTTGCGCTACCAGCGAATCGTTGCGCGGCGTTGTGGAAATGCTGTTTCAGCTGCCTGAAGATGCGATCGGCGCCTTTGAAGTCTGGAAACGGGACGATCGAGATGAACTAAGTTTGGCTCAGGGGATCTATCGTAGTCTCGACTATATCGAGCGCATTACGCCGTATGTCCGCTTCCCGCGTCGTTCGGGGTTACCGGGCGAAGTGTGGGAAAACCGCTTGGCCGCCTGCGTCAATCATTTGGGAACCTCCCCCAATTTCATGCGCTCGGCCGGCGCCCGCTCGGCAGGGCTCGACTTTGGCGTGGGGCTCCCTTTCATGAAGTCCGAATTTGAGCTGGCGAGCGTGCTGCTCGTGATGGGCTCTTACCGATTGCCGCTCTTCTCGGCGGTCGAGGTCTGGCTGCTGGATAGCGAAGGTGTCGGACTAGAGCGGAAACATCGGATTGCGATGGAAGGAGCGGACGAGACGCCCTCGAAACTACGGTTAAGCGAAGGGCTCGTTGGCTACGTGGCCGCCGCCAGATTCCCCAAGCTGATGTTGGTCGGCGAAGGCTCTTCACAGACCTGGCAAGTCGCCTTCCCGCAGTTTGTTGGCAATCGCCTGGCTTCGGTCGTTTGCGTGACGCTGTAAAGGAATATTGATGGCGAGCGTATTACAACCTGACAAGCCGAAGATCACCGACGGCTTTGACCTGATTCAGTTTTTGCTCGTTGAGCAACAGGATCTGACTGCCGTCGAACGATTTTCGCAGCGGCATGCCGACGCGACGGCTCCGTTGATGGCGCCCCTTTATCGAGAACTGTTGCCCGCCGCTGCGCCAAGTGCTGGAGAGCAATACGCCTTCGAAGTTGATCTTGACGCTTGCTCGGGCTGCAAAGCTTGCGTCGTCGCTTGTCACAATCGAAACGGCTTGGAAGAAGAAGAGACCTGGCGCAGCGTCGGACTACTCCAAGCCGAAGATGAGTGCGCGACGCTGCAGCATGTGACGACTGCGTGTCATCACTGCGCCGACCCCGGCTGTCTGAAGGGGTGCCCGGTGAAAGCGTACGACAAGGATCCCGTCACCGGCATTGTGGTCCACTTGGATGACCAGTGCATCGGCTGCAAGTATTGCACGATGATGTGCCCTTACGACGTGCCGCAGTATAGCGAAGCGAAGGGCATCGTGCGGAAGTGCGACATGTGTCGCCAGCGGCTCGATGTCGGCGAAGCGCCTGCCTGCGTTCAGGCATGTCCCAATCAGGCGATCCGCATCACGCTGGTCCGTCAAGCAGACGCACGCGCGGCCGGAGAGCGGGGAGAATTTCTCGACGGCGCTGCTCACCCGGCGACGACCGCTCCGACCACGCAATTTGTGGGCGCAGCGCGAAAGGTGAAGTTGGCTTCCGGCGATCAGTTTTCACTCCGACTCAACCATGGTCATCTGCCGCTGGTCGTACTGCTGGTCTTCACCCAGTTGTCGGTCGGCGCCGCGCTGGCCGGTTGTCTGCTGCCGACGCAGAGATTGGGCTTGTTCTTACTCGCGACGATTTCCTGCATGCTGGGACTCGCCGCATCGGGGCTCCATCTTGGGCGACCCTTTTACGGCTATCGCGTTTTTCTGGGATTAAGAACCTCTTGGCTCAGTCGTGAAGCGGTCATTTTTGGCAAATACTTTCCCTTGATCGCGTTGGCCACTGCGTCGATCTGGTTTCAGCAATACCTGATGTTTGGCGCGATCGCCGCCTGGCTCGGCGTCGCCGTCGGTCTGGTGGGGGTCTTTTGCAGCATCATGATTTATGTCGCGACGCGACGCCCAGTCTGGGGCCTACTTTGGACAGGCGGTCGATTTGGCGGAACGGTTGTATTGCTGGGGCTCTCAGCAGCGATTGTCGCCGCCAGCGGCGATCGTCGGCTCTTGTTTCCGCTTGTGATGTCGCAGATCACACTGACTGTCGTACGAGCAATTTTTGAACGGCAATTCATGGAACGCGCCGATATGAGTTTCGCGAATCCGTTTACGCGAACCGTCTCTCTTTTAACGCGAAAGTTGCAGTATCCCCTGCAGGCGCGCAACTGTTTGTGGGCTGGGGGCGGAATTATTTTATCGATCGGTTGTTTAACGGCTAGCGATCCCGCGGCGTCGCAGGCAATCGCCGCTGTCAGCTTCCTGTTGTTAACGGCGGCGGAGCTGATCGATCGGTATTTGTATTTTGCTGCAGAATCGACCCCCAGCATGCCGGGCGTCGCTCGTGCGGGAGATCATGGATGAGCACGATACCCCGTGAAGAACCGAAAGCGAAGTTCTCTCCGTTAAAGATGGTGGGAGATATTATTCTGGCGCGCGACGGTCATTTGACTCGGCAGTTGTTGCTGGAGCCGGCGAAGTTTGGACTCGGCAAGACGCGTAATGCGGAATCACCCGATGCGACGACTACCTCGGTGTGCGGATTTTGTTCGACCGGTTGCGGTCTCGAAATTCATCTGAAAGAGGGACGCTCGGTCAACTTGACGCCGTCGACTGACTGGCCCGTAAATCTGGGGATGGCCTGTCCCAAGGGATGGGAAGCGCTCAACGTGCTGCAGTCGTCGGATCGCGCGACGCGTCCGCTTCGCCGCAACCCTGCAGGAGAATTGGAGCCGACCACCTGGGATGAGGCGCTCCAATATTTTTGCCAACAGATGAAAGGGGTCCAATCGCGGTACGGCAATGATGCGGTCGCCTTCTTAAGCACAGGGCAGATCGCGACCGAGGAGATGACGTTTCTGGGATCGCTCGCCAAGTTTGGCATGGGGATGCTGCACGGCGATGGAAATACGCGGCAATGTATGGCGACCGCTGCGACCGCCTACAAAGAATCGTTTGGATTTGATGCGCCCCCATTTTCGTACGCCGATTTTGAAGAGTCGGATACGCTGATTTTCGTCGGCTCCAACATTTGCATCGCACATCCGATCCTGTGGGAGCGTGTGCTGCGCAACCGACATCAACCAGAAATCATCGCGATCGATCCGCGACTAACCGAAACGGCGCAAGCGGCGACTTCGCATCTGAAGATCCAGCCCAAGTCTGATCTGACGCTCTTGTACGCCGTCGCGAATTATCTGATTCAAATGGATTGGATCGATCGCGAGTTTATCGCCGCTCATACGAATGACTTTGCGTCATTCGCCGCACATGTCGAGTCGTACACGATCGAGCGGGCCGTCGAACGAACGGGACTCTCGGAGCAGGCGATTGTCGAACTGGCGGAGAAGATCCATCGTGGCCAACGGGTCTCGTTTTGGTGGACGATGGGAGTCAATCAAAGCCATGAAGGGGTGCGCACCGCTCAGGCGATCATCAACTTGGCGCTGATGACCGGCAACATCGGACGGCCTGGGACCGGCGCCAATTCCATCACTGGCCAATGCAACGCGATGGGCTCGCGCCTCTTCAGCAACACGACCAATTTGCTGGGGGGACATCACTTCACCAACGAAGCCGATCGGCAAAAAGTTGCCGGCATCCTCAATATTCCCGTCGAACGGATTCCGACCGAAAATAGCTGGGCCTACGACCAGATCATTGAGGGGATCCGCCAGGAGAAGATCAAGGGACTGTGGGTGATCGCCACCAACCCGGCCCACTCCTGGATTCATCAAAACGACCTGCAGGAGATTTTCCAGAAGCTCGACTTTCTGGTCGTTCAAGACATGTACTCCAATACCGAGACGGCGCAACTGGCCGATCTTGTCTTGCCGGCTGCGGCTTGGGGAGAGAAAGAGGGAACGTTCATCAATTCAGAGCGACGGTATGGCCTGCACAAGAAGGTCTCGCCGGCTCCGGGTGAGGCGCTGGCCGACTTTCAGATCTTTCGCGCGGTCGCCGACTACTGGGGCTGCGGCGAGATGTTCTCGGGGTGGACCGAACCGGAACGAGTTTTCGAGACGATGCAGCAACTCTCCGAGGGGCAGCCGTGCGACATCAGCGGGATCGACGGGTACGCCGAGTTGGATGATCGACGCGGCGTCCAGTGGCCTTGTCCGACCGGAGCAACCGATCGCTCGGTGGAACGCCGGCTCTTCGAAACCGGTCGGTTTTATCACGCCGATGAGAAAGCGAAATTCATTTTTGAAGATTCCCGCCGGCCTGGCGAAACGGTTGATGAGGAGTTTCCCTTTGTCTTATTGACCGGTCGCGGGACCGCCGCTCAGTGGCATACGCAAACGCGCACGGCCAAGAGCAGCGTGCTGCGGAAGCTTTATCCCAACGTGCTGCAAGTCGATCTGCATCCGACCGATGCAAAGTCGCTAGGGATCTCGCCGCACGAGTTGATTCATGTCGAGTCGCGCCGCGGAACCGTGCAGGCGCACGCGAATCTCACTGCCGCAGTGCAGCGTGGGCAAGTCTTTATGCCGATGCACTGGGAAACGGTCAATCAGCTGACGTTCGCCGAGTTCGACCCTTACTCACGACAACCATCCTATAAAAATGCCGCCGTGCGATTACGCCGGCGGCAGGATGTTTGATCTGATCTGGCGCGTTTGACGTCGCCTTAATTTGCGGCTGGGCGGCGACCGCCTCCGCGACGACGACGACCACCACCTCCGCCGCCGCTGCGACGTTCCGAATGCTGCGGCGCCGTTTTGTGACGTTCGATGTTTAGCTCGACGATCGCCGTGACGGCATCCAACCAGGACGGGATGTTCCGATGGCGACGCATGTCGTGATCGTCATCATCATCGTCGTCATAGACGTCGCTGATTGACGTGTCGTCGTCATCCTCATCGTCGGGGAAGTCAACGTCGGTCAGCTCGCGTTTGGGCGAGACTTCGGGAGTCTTGCGAGCTTCCCCTTCGTCCGCTTTGCGTGAGCGACGGCGACGACGGCGACGGCGAGGAGCGCCGCTCGATTCAGAATCTTCGTCAGAGTCTGAAGTCTTCTTGGCGGTCGGTTCCAACTCGGCGGAAACTTCGGTCGACTCGGTCGAAGTTTGTTCTTCAGCGCCTTCTTCGGCGGTCGTCGTTTCTGAACGTGAGTCACGGCGACGTCCGCGGCGACGGCGGCGACGGCGAGGACGGGGCGAACCCGATTCGTCGGTTGATTCTTCCGCAGCGGTTTCGTCGTCTGAGGTGTTTTCCACTTTCGGCGAGCGTTTGCGAGCGACGACTTCACGCGGCGCGGCGTCTTGATCATCTTCGTGATCGTCGCGATCATAGTTGGACGTATCTGGTTCGTCCTTGATGTCGTCGATCAGATCGTATTCGCCGGTATCAAAAAAGATCTCGTCGCCAGGCAACAAGTTACGCGGCGCGTCGGAAGTGGATTCGCTCGATTTCTTCGAGGAAGAATCAATCTGAATGAAGAGACTGGCGGCCCGCTTTTCGGTTTCGGGTGAATCAGGACGCTCATCAAACATCGTGCGAGCGGTCGATTCGGCTCGACTGGGCGGCGCCTTCTCGGTCAGTTCTTTTTCGACGATGCTCGGCTTTGGTTCGGGCTTTTTGGCCGCCGGCTTGGCGGCCGGCGGTTTCGGAGCTTTCGGTTGAGAAGGCGCAGGCGTCTCGACCGGGGTCGCCTTGCCGAACAAGCGCTCGACCGGCAAGCCTAGCGACTGCGCCAAACCGGCCCAATGTCGCTTGGTTGGTGGGGCGATCGCGATCGGTTCTTCGACTTCGGGAGAAGCTTCCGGCGCTTCGTCTTCCATCGCCGGCTCTTCTTCCGGCGGCGCGGTCTCTGCGACTGGTTCCTGAATCTCGACCCTCTCAGGCGTTTCGCAGGATTCTTGTTTTTCTGCAGCCGGCTCTACATTTTCCTGCGATTCTGCGATTTCCGGAGTTTCACTCGACGGCTCGTCATTCAGATTTTCAGCAGGTGCGGCGCCAAGAGCGGCAGCCAGCGACGCCCAGTGGCTCTTTTTGGGTTGATTCATAAACCTATTGGCAGCAGTAAGTTAGTTTCGTGTGCAGCTCGACGCAATCGAACTTGGCGACTGCGGAGCAGGCCGATTCTCTACGATGAGCTTCGGCGGATCACCCGGTCTACGTGCAACTTAGTCTGGTAAACGCGCAAGTATATCGGCGCCAGCTGGTTTTGTGAAGTCATGATACCCAGCAGAGTTACGTCTACTTGGGTCTCTTCAAGGAAATAAATGGAGCAAGCCGCCGCAGTTCCAGGCATGGCCTGGTCAGCGGCGGCTTGACTCCTCCCCTCGAAATGACTTCTTTTATTGGCGACGCAGGATAAAGTCGCCGTTGTTCGCCACGTTCATCAGCGGGCGATAATAGCTGGTGCTGCCCGAGGCCGAGCCGCAGCGTGGGTACCAAACCAAGTTGATGCCGATATTCCAGGCTTCTTCTTCATTTTGCGTCCGGCCATCTTGTTGATCCGGCAGCAGGAAAGTGAAACCGGTGTCCAGGGCCAAGCAATTGGTCAGCGGCACGTGGAAGTCAGCGCCGAGAATGCCCTGGCTGTCGCCTGTCCAACCTCCCAGGATTCGCATCGATTTGCCGCAGTCATCTAACTTGCGACGCCAGAAGAAGGTGTACAGGTTGGTCGCTCCGATGGTTTCTTCGAGCTGAGTAATGTTGGCGCCTGGCACGGTAATGGTGGTAGTGCCGCTGCCTTCCGAATCGCTGGCTGAAAACTGGAAACCAAGTTCGTTGCACTTCGGAAAGACCCAGCTTAGCTGGCCGCGAACCTGGCTCACTTCGACGTCATAGTACCACTGATCTTTCAGGTGATCGAAGACGAGGCCACCTTGCCAGCCCCAGTCGACGCGGCGAAATAGCCCGACGGTGAAGAAGGTTTGATCGCGGGTCGAATCAGTAAAGCTCGCTTCATACAGATTGGCGTTCGAACCGGACATGCCGATCTGAAATCCCAAACCCGATTTCGGGAGAAAGCCGATTGGCATTCCCCAATTGAAACCGTAGAGATAGCCGAAGCTGCCGTCCATGCCGCGGTTCAGGCCATTTTTAAAGCCTTGTACGCCGGCGTGCAGCGAAAAGTCATCCCAGTTCAGACGAAAGCAAAGCGGAACGCACATCATCATGCAGTCGTTGCATTGGCCGCAGCCTCCGCAACTCGAACCGCAAGATCCGGTTCCGCAACTTTCGCAGCCGGGGCCGTGGTCGTGGCCGACGTGCATCGAACCCTCCATCATCATGGGTTGTTCGCCCATGTACTCGACGCCTGGTTCGATCATTTCTACCGTCGCCTGATCGTCCAGAACCGAATAGTCGACTTTTTCGACTTCCGCATTGGTTTCGATCTGCGTAGCGATGCGACTCGCTTTGGCGGCACGCTGCCGCGCTTGATAGATTCGGTCCGACGAGGGCGAAAATAGCCGAGTGATCGGATCTTGATGTTCTTGGCCGTAGCCAATCGACGTTAGCATGCTGGCGCCCAACAGGACTGCAGCTAGCGCCGTACGAATAGAAAGGGTCATCCTCGATTTCCTTCATTCCGGGGGGACGGATGGAGCGGTGAAATCTTCCGCTACCATCGATGTAATCGTCACGACAGGAACGCAACCTGAAGGAAAAGTCGTCGCAATCGGAAAAGTTTCTGTAAATTGCCATGGATGTAAGCGGGGAGGTTTGGGGCGACGTCGTGGAGTGTGGCGGTTGTTCTGGAAGTTCTGTTTTTTTGTATCGCATCGATTCGATGAAGTATTCCGGCGATCAATATTCGCCGGGATCGTTAATAGACCGCCTTTCCAGGCGGACGAATCAGTGAAGGAAGAAAGAACAATGGTCAAAAACTTGGTTTGTGGAGTGATCGTCGCTTGCCTGCTAGCGGTCAACGTCGCGTCGGCTCAAGATTGCGGTTGCTCCGCGCCTGCTCCCTCGTCATGCGGCTGCAGCGCTTGCCGATCGACCTGTTGCGATCCTTGTTGCAACCCGCTGGGAACCGCGCTGAAGAACATTGGCTGCGGTATCAAAACGGGTTTGTGCCACATCAAGGGAGGCGTGGAGCGGCTGCTTTGCCCGATTCGCTACAACCCTTGCTGTAACAGTTGCTCAAGCTGCAGCAGTTGCGGCGGCGGTTGCGACTCGTGCGGCGCTGGCGTTCCGTCGGCGATGCACTATGGTTCGCCGGTGATTGAAGCTTCGCCGATGTGGGAAGGGGGCGGAATTCCGACTCCGCCGACTCCTCCGCAAGTCGATGAGCCGACTTCGGTCCGTCCAGAACCGGCCCGCTTCCAACCTCCGGGAAGCTGGAAATCGGCCCAAGCTGGCCCCACGCCGGCGCAATCAAAGCTGTACTACAGCAAAGTGATCGCCGAGAAGCGACCGGTGTCGCGCGTCAGCCACACCACCAAGGGGGCTTCGTACTATGCGGCGCCCAGGTCGAAGTAGTCATTGACTTGGACCCGTAAGAATTGCTGAAAACGCCTCCGGTTCGAGGCGTTTTTTTTATGCGCCCAGCGCTTGATCCAAGTCGTCGCGCAGATCTTCAAACGCTTCCAGGCCGATCGAGAGTCGGATCAGTTCGTCCCGGATTCCGTGAGCCAAGCGAGCGTCGCGATCATAGCTAGCGTGCGACATCGACGCCGGCTGCTCGATCAGCGATTCGACCGCGCCCAGACTGACGGCCAATTGAAACAGTCGGGTCGACTCGGCTACTTTTTTGGTGGCGGCGAAATCGCCGTTCACCTCAAAGCTGAGCATCGCGCCAAAGCCGCCTTCCATCTGGCGAGCGGCGATCTCGTGACCTGGATGACTTGGCAGGCCAGGGTAAAGCACGCGCGACACGCGCGGATCGGCGTCAAGAAACTCGGCGATCTTCTGCGCGGTGCGGCATTGTTCACGCACACGCAGCTCCAGCGTTTTCAGGCCGCGACTGACCAGAAATGATTCAAACGGTCCCAGCACCGCGCCGGTTGCGTTTTGCACAAAGTAAAGTCGGTCGTAGAGCGATTTGTCGTTGACGACCAACGCACCACCCAGCACGTCGCTATGTCCGCCAAAATATTTGGTGGCCGAATGCATGACGATGTCGGCGCCCAATTCCAACGGACGGGTCAACACCGGCGTTGCGAAGGTGCTGTCGACTCCTAGCAGCAAGTGATGTCGCTTGGCGATCTCGGCGCAGGCGGCGATGTCGGTGATCGACATTTGCGGATTGCCGGGACTTTCGATCCACAGCATCTTGGTCTGCGGCGTGATCGCCGCTTCCAGCGCGCCCAGATCGCTTGACGGAGCAAGCGTGGTCGTTACCCCAGATCGATTGCAGATTTTATGGAGCAAGCGATAAGCGCCTCCGTAAATGTCCGATCCGGCGACGATATGGTCGCCGGATTCCAGCAGCATCATCGCGCCATGGATCGCCGCCATGCCGGAAGCATAGGCGAGAGCGCCGGTTCCCCCTTCCAAGGCGGCAAGCGTCGTTTCCAGGTTTTTGCGCGTCGGATTGCCGCTCCGCGAATAGTCGAATTCGCCCCATTCTCCGGCGCCAGGCTGCACGTAAGTGCTGGCGACATGGATCGGCGGCACAACGGCGCCGGTTTGCGGATCGCGAGAATTACCGACATGGATCGCTTTGGTGCGGAACTGCATCCGTCTTCACTTTCTGCTTGAATAATATCAGCCGCAGAGCGTTAGCTCCGGTTTCTGATGCGAGCTCAGTAATGACCAACAATCAGCGAAAAAGCCGCGGCTAATCAGAAACCGCGGCTAACGCCGTGCGGCTGATTTTGTTTAGTAGCCGTAGCGTAGGTGGAGCAAAGCCGATCACGCCTGTTGAAGATAGCCGAATCCAAGGCAGCTTGCTTCACCCACCCTACCTGATTACTTGTCTAAATCGAATCGAGCGCTTGTTTCAAGTCGGCGATCAAGTCGGCGGCGTCTTCGATGCCGCAAGCCATTCGGATCATGTTGTCATAAATGCCGAACTTGGCCCGTTCTTCCGGCGCGAGCTGATAGTAGCTCATCACCAGCGGTTGCTCGATCAGCGACTCGACGCCTCCCAAGCTGGGCGCGATGCGGGGGATCTTCACGGCATCGATCACGTCGGCCGTTTTCCGCCAATCGGCGTCTTTGACCAAAAACGTGATCAGGCCGCCGTAGCCGCGCATCGTCTGCTTTGCGATTTCATAATATTTGTGGGACGGCAAACCGGGATAGTAAACCTTCTCAACTTTGGGATGAGTTTCCAGGAATTCGGCGATCGCCTGACCGTTCTGGTTATGGCGTTCCATTCGCAAGCTGAAGGTCTTTAAGCCGCGGAGCAACAGGTAGATATTGTGGGGCGAGTTGATCCCGCCCATGATGCCGCGCAGCTTGCGAACCGACTCCATCTGCGTTTTTGAGCCGATGATGACGCCGGCCAGCAAGTCATTGTGACCGGCCAGATATTTGGTCGCAGAGTGCAGCACGTAGTCGACGCCATATTCCAACGGGCGAACGTTGTAAGGAGTCGCCAGCGTCGCGTCGATCAGCGTTTCAACCCCATGCTTTTTGCCGATTGCGGCGAATTTTTCGAGATCGACGACGCTCAAGTGCGGATTGGTGGGAGACTCGCTGACCAACATTTTGGTGTTTTTGTTGATCGCTTGCTCCATCGCGTCGTAGTCGCACGCTTTGACCTGTCGCGTGACGACGCCGAAGCGCGAGAGATGCTTCGAGCAAAACTCGCGGCTGCGATGATAACATTCGTCAAAGAAGATCACTTCGTCGCCGGCGTTGAGCTTAGCCATCAACAAGCCGACGATCGCCGCCATGCCGCTGGAATACAAAACGGCGTCTTCGCCCCCTTCCAGGGCCGCTAGTTTCTTCTCGACGACTTTTTCGCCGGGATTGCCGTAACGGCCATATTCTTCGCGCTCTTCGTTTTCTTCGATATAGCGAATGACCGACGCGGTATCGGTAAACGTGTAGGTCGAAGCGCAGAAAATCGGATCGGTGATCGCGCTTTCCGGTTTTTGACGCGCTTCGCCAGCTTGGACGGAAGAGGTCGACAAACCAAGGTCAGAAACGTCGAGCGGGACGCGATTTGGGTCGTTCATAATGGCGGCTTAAAAAATGGCCGCACAGTCGCGCCGCAGAGGGGAAACCCAAGTGGCGCAAAGAAGGCGGCTTTTGAAAAAATACATTGGCCGCAGCAGAAACGACTGTTTCTTCAGCTCATCACACGAACTTTTCGTTGATGAGGGCACTTTAGCAGTAAAGCTGCAAGCGGCCACAAATCCCTAGAAGACATCACTTTACTTGCCGGCCCGGTTGGCGGCAAGCGGGGCGTCACCCAGGTTTTTCATAGACGATTCCCCTGCTTGGCGTCTAAAATGGGATTCCACAGTCCCTTCCTTTCATCTGGCGCCGCATGATGACCTATTCTCGCCTCCTGCTTTTCGCCGTCGTTTTGGCCTGTGGCTGGGCGTCGCCGGGCTTTGCCGAAGAAACCGAATCGATTGACCAGTTGGTGATTGGACTAGGCGCCGACGACTTTCAGACCCGCAAAAGATCGGCCGAATGCCTGTTAGAACGCGGGATGGAGGCACATGCGGCGCTGGTCGTCGCATCGACCGCACCTGATCCGACCGTCAAAATGCAAGCGATCAACCTGCTGGATGGAATTGTCGCCAAAGATCGGCGTGATCGGATCAACGCGTTTCGGAACTCTCGTGACGAGCTTTCGCTCCCTTGTTGGCCGCAGTTTCGTGAGATCGTCGGCGATGACGCCGTATCGCGGCGAATTTTCGCGCGCATGTCCGAAAGCGAATGGGAGTTGTTGGATCTGGCGAAAAACAGACCGAACGAGATTGACTATGCGGTTTATCGTCGCGCGTTGGAGTTGCGACTTCGCCTTTACAATTCGCAATCTCCTCCCAGCATGGCGAGCGTCGCCGCGTTGTTGTTGCTGACTAGCAGTCCCAATTTTGAAGTCACCGCGCCCGCTTTCGCCGAACTGCAGTACTCGCTCTCCTCGCGACCGATTACCCAGGCGCTCAACAACCCCGACGAGGCGGAAGTCGTCCGCAAGCTCTTCAACTGCTGGATCCGCAACTCGGTCGATAGCCCTCATTTGTCGATGCAGCATCGTTTTTCGGTGTTGTTGTTGTCGATTCGCGAAGATCTTCAGGCCGGCGTATTACTCGCTCGGTCGATGGTCGAGGATCCCGGTCCTTCATCGCAAGCGGTGCCGAACAACCTGCATCTGGCTTACTCGATTCTAGCGATCGCCAAATTGGGTTCGACCGAAGATATCCCATTTCTCGAACAGCTATTCGACAACGACAATGGCATTGTCCCGGTCAATCAACGGGAACCCTTCGAAAGCCAGGTTCGCGACGTCGCTTTGGCGGCGGCAGTTCATTTAAGCGGCCGTAATCCGCGGGAGTTTAGCTTTGACCGGATCACAGCCGACGCGAACTATCTGTACAGCTACCGCACGATCGGCTTTGCGACCGATGTAGAACGATCCGCCGCGTTTGAAAAGTGGGCCAAATTCTCACCCAAATCGCCCGGCAGCTAGCACGGCAGGCGATAGCACACTAGGTCCCTCCGCTAAAAAGGGGGTCAGGTCCCAATTTTGTAGCAAAATTGGGACCTGACCCCCTTTTTAGCTGCCCCACTTTAGCTGCTTACCCTTCTTCAAAAGTCAGCTTGACCCATACAACCGCCGCTGCCATGATTCCGCATCGCTCGGATGCTCTATCGCCGCCTAGGCGCCGATAACGAGGGAAACGGAAGTACGAGCGCCGTCGGAGATGGAACGGATGACAATCAATTTGGTGAAATTCTCGATCGCCGCGCTGATCGTTATGGCGATCGGCTGTCGCTCTCCTTATGCGCAAGATCGCCTGGCGGCCGTGGGCGGTCTCACCGGCGCTGTCGCCGGTGCTGCAATTGGTAATGCGACTGGACATACCGGAGCGGGCGCATTGATCGGCGCCGGTGTCGGAGCGGTCGCCGGTTCGGCGGTTGGATCGAGTATTGATGAGACCGATGCTCGTAATCAGGCGATCTTCCAAGAGCGACTCGGTCGTCAATTGGCGGGCGCAACGACGTTTCAAGACGTCGCCGCGATGAGCCAGGCTGGACTCGGCGATCAGGTGATCATCTCGCATATCAACCGCCACGGCGTCGCGACGCCGCCGACCCCCCAAGATTTGATCCAACTAAAAGGGGCAGGAGTCACCGATCCGGTCTTGGCCGCATTGCAGAATCCGCCCCCGTTGGTTCAGCCGGTGCGCTATGTCGAAAGTCGCCCCGTTGTTGTCGAGGAATACTACGATCCTTGGTGTGCGCCCCCTTATTATCGATATCGCCACCATCGCCACCATCACCATCCGCCGCACGTTTCGTGGTCGGTTGGGGTTCATCGCTAAGTCGCAACGGCATTTGAGCGGCAGAGGCTTGGCGTTTAGGATGTGAGTAGCTTCCCACCTACCCAGCCCACCTGATTGGTTCTGACGCTATGCCCCGCTTTTCTTTGCTCTTGCTGACGGTCGCCGTCCAGACATCGCTTGTCGCTGCTGGATTTTCTGCCGAAGAGGCAGCTGGAATTTCGGTCCCGGCCGGATTCCGCGCGACGCTCTTTGCTGATGACGACTTGGCCCACGACATCTACTCGATGACGCTTGACGCCGAAGGCCGTGTCGTGGTCGCAGGCTCCGGCTACGTCAAAACATTGCATGATGACGACGCTGACGGGATCGCCGATCGGGCGACTCTCTTTTCCGACGTTCCGCGTAGCGGCGCTCACGGTATGGCGTTTCGTGGCGGCGATCTCTACTGCAGCGGCGACTTGGGCTTGCTCAAGCTGAGCGACGCCGATGGGGATGGCAAGGCCGATGGGCCTGCCGAAATATTGGAGCAGTCGCACCATCCCGAGCATGGAACCAACGGCGTTGTCTGTGGGGCCGACGGTTGGATCTATGTGATCTGCGGAAACGACGCAAAAATCTTCGAGCGTCACGTCACCACTTCTCACTCGCCGATCGAACATCCTCAGACCGGCGCGATCATTCGTATCAATCCCGAGACTCACCAATCGGAAGTTGTGGCGCACGGCTTCCGTAACCCGTACGACTTCGCCTTCGACGCCGCTGGGCACATGTTGACGGTCGACGCCGATGGCGAACGAGATCAACATCTGCCGTGGTACACGCCCAATCGTTTGTTTGACATCGGCGTGGCGCAGCATCATGGCTGGGTCTTGCATGGTTGGCAACGCAGTTGGAATCGCCCGCCGACCTATTTCGACAGCCGTGCGCGCCTTGTCGATATCGGCCGCGGCTCGCCGACCGGCGTCGAAACCTATCGCCACACGGCCTTCCCCAAAAAATATCGCCGCGGCGTCTTCAGCTGCTGCTGGACCCTGGGAAAAGTTTACTTCTTTCCGCTAACCCCCGAGGGGGCCGGAATGAAAGCAAGCCAAGAAACCTTCTTAGAAACCACCGGCGCCGCCGGCCTGGCGCCGGTCGACATCGCCGTCGGCAAAGAGGGCGAAATGTATTTAGCGATCGGCGGGCGCGGCACGCGCGGCGGGATTTTTAAGATTGAGTATGTTGGCGACCAGGCCGCAGGAAGTGGAGACAGCCAGCCGGTCGATCAAGTCCTCAATGCGCCGCAGCCGCAAGCCGCCTGGTCGTACGCCAAGTGGGCGCCGCGGGCGTTGCAACTGGGACGTCAGCCGTTTATCGCGGCGATGCAGCAGGAAGAACGTGCGGCCGTCGAGCGCGTCCGCGCGGTTGAAATCGTCACCGAATTGTTCGGCGGCTTGCAAAATGGACCGGAAGTAGAGCAAGTGCTGAGCTCAACGTCTGACGCGGTTGTCGCCCGGGCGATCTGGAGTTTGACTTGCCGACGAGATGACGTTTGTCCGGTGCAATTTTATGAACTGACCCATCACGCGTCGCCGATCGTGCGTCGCGCGGCTTGGGAAGCGATCGCTTCAGCCGCGACCTACGAAAAACAGGTCGAAAGCTGCAATTGGAACTCTCTGAAGGAAGAGGATCGCGATGTCCGCAGCGCGGCGCTCGTCGCGTTCGAGCGAATTCTGGAAAAGTCTCCAGATACGAAGGTCGACGTCGGGCATTCGATTGCGGCGATCTGGTCGCAGACCGCGGCTCACAATGCAAGTTCCGAGAAGATCGTCCACGTGATTCACCAGGCGGTCGATCGACTGGCGGATCCCAAGACGCTCCATGAACAGCAAGACGCGATTCGCGTCGTGCAAATTGCCCTGGGCGACATTACCGCCGAGCGCGTCGATCCCGACGTTTACGCTGGCTACTCGCCGGGGCGTCCGCGCACGGCGCCGCTGACGATGTGGGATCAATTGGCGAGCAAGTTGGATCCGATTTTTCCGGTGGACGAGCCGACGGTCGATACCGAAATCGCGCGGACGCTGGCGATGATCGAGCAACCGGCGCCCAACTTTGTCGAGCAGGTTGCGCAGTTTTGGACCGACGAATCAACGGTCGAAGAAGATGAGCACTACCTGATTTGTCTGTCGCGAATCCCCGGTGAGCGTTCGCCAGAAGTGATCGCCGCCGAGGCGAACGCCTATTTGCAGCTGTTCGCAAAAATCGCCGACTCTCGACTGACCATCAGTCGAAACTGGTCGCTCCGCATCGGCGAAGCGTTCTCCGCCGAGCTGCAGCAGACGCCGCAATTGGCCGCTGCGATGATTGCGAGCGACGATTTTGGGATGCTCGAACATTCGCTCTTCGCTTCTTACTTCACGCTCCCGCAACAAGCGGCTGCGGTGACCAAAATTCTCGCGGAAAATGACGTTGACGACATCGAGGAAAGTTGGCCTGACGAGATGATGCCGTTGCTGGATGCGTTGCCCGTAGCGGAACGTCTGGACGTGCTGCGAGCGCGCTGGGACGACTTCAACATGCGACATGCCGTACTTGCACGATTGGGCGAAGCCCGCCAAAAGGAGGATCGCCAGCGGTTTGTCGACTCGCTCCTTTCGGCCAATCCGGCGTCGGTGCTGTTGGCGGCCGAAATTTTGAGAAAGATGCCGAAGGCCGCTGTCGCCGAAGCGGATCTGTTGACGGCGATGAAAGCGCTGCGCTCGGCCTGTATGCCGGGGCAGCCGGCAAATCAAAGCCAGGCGATCGCTCAGTTGTTGCAAGTTTGGACCGGTGCGGCGATCGCGACGCCGGAAAAGCAAGACGCCGCGACAAGCGAGACGTACCAGCCCTGGTTTGATTGGTTCGCCGCGAAGTATCCGCTGTTGCACAAAGAGCTGTTCGCCTACGCCGCGGACGAAGCGAGCTGGAAAAGTCGCCTGACTGAAGTCGTCTGGGAAGCCGGGGACGCGAAGCGCGGAGAAGCGATCTTCGCCGCTCGCGGCTGTAAACAGTGTCATGCGACCTCGGGGCGGTTAGGACCGGCCCTCGACAATATCACCGGGCGATTTCGCCAGTACGACCTGTTTATGGCGATCGTCGATCCGAATCGCGACGTCTCGCCGCTGTTCCACACGACGCAGTTGATGACCCGGTCCGGCAAAAGCTTTACCGGCACGATCGTCTACGAATCACCCGCCGGGACGCTGATTCAGACCGGGCCCGGCGTGACCGAGCGGATCTTGGAGGATGAGATCATCTTGCGTCGTCCTAGCCGGCGATCAATGATGCCGGTCGGTTTGCTGAACGGAGTGGACGATCCGGGGTTGGCCGATTTGTACTCCTACCTACAATCATTGCGTGACAAAAAATGATTTTTGGGAGCAGCGCATGACCGAGCCGGTCGAATCTAGTCCTACTCACGAGACCTCGACCAGCCAGGATCGGCCGCCGCGTCTCTTTCCGCCGCTCCGCACTTGGCTATTTTCCGGGATATTTGTGCTGCTGGCGCTATTTGGCCAGTCAGCCATCGAGCTGGGGGATGGCCCATTGGCCAGCGTTCGCGACATGGCGCCGCTGCTGTTTGACGGCGCGGTGGGCAATGTGATGACGCTGATCGGCGTCTTTTTCGCTTTTTTCATTCCGCTGATTTGGTTCACCTTGTTCAGCGATTGGAATCTCTCGGTTCGCCTCCTACCGATGGCGTGCGTTTTGTTGGCGCCGGCGATCTTTTTTAGCGTTTTTCGCATTGTGCATGTCGACGGCGAAATGAAGCCGATTTTCGCCTATCGGTTTGCACAGAGCGCCGATCAGCAACTTGGCGCGCTCGACGGCGGGGGGGCAACCGATGGCGACAGTACGAACTCGACCGAGCATGACTTCCCGCAATTTCTGGGGCCTGACCGCAATCTGAAGTTGGCTGGCCCAGCGTTAGCTGGCGACTGGAACGCAACTCCGCCGCAGGAAGTTTGGCGGCGTCCCATCGGGGCAGGCTGGTCGGGCTTTGTCGTTGTCGGCGATCTCGCCTACACGATGGAGCAGCGTGGTCCCAGCGAATACGTCTCGTGCTATCGAGTCGCCGATGGCGAGCCGGTTTGGAATTTTAAACATGACGCGCGGCACGAAACCGTGTTGGGTTATGTCGGTCCGCGCTCAACGCCGCTGGTGCACAACGGCAAAGTTTACGCGGTCGGAGCGACCGGCAATTTGGTCTGTTTAGATTCGGTGACCGGCGACGTCATTTGGCGGCACGATTTGTTGGCCGAATTTAACACGACGCAAGCTCAGTTTGATGGAATCGTCGCGTGGGGCCGCGCAGGTTCGCCGCTGCTGTACGAGGGGAAAGAACGCGCACTGATCATCTTGCCGGCAGGCGGACCGACACGCAAAGAATCGACCACGCTGGTCGCCTATGACGCTCAGTCTGGCGAGCAAGTTTGGACCGGCGGAGAGCAGCCGATGAGCTACGCATCCCCCAGTTTGTTCCAGCTCGGCGACGAAACGCAAATCATGACGGTCAACGAAAGCACCGTCAGTGGACACAATCCCGAAACCGGAAAGCAACTCTGGATCACCGATTGGGCCGGCGACTCGTCGGGCGCCGCGACTTGCTCGCAACCGGTGGATCTAGGCGGGGGAAGAATTTTGGTCAGCAAAGGGTACGGCCAAGGCGCCCGCGTCTTTGCGATCGAAAAGCCAGCGGATGACAAGTACGAAGTGCAAGACGTCTGGTCCGACGGTCGTTTGCTCAAAACCAAGTTCACCAACGTCGCGGTGAAAGATGGCTTTATCTATGGTCTGAACGACGGCATCCTGGAATGCGTCACCGCCGCCGATGGAGAGCGAACCTGGCGCGAACGTGGGTTTGGACATGGTCAGCTGTTAATGGTCGGCGACCAACTACTCGTAATGACCGAAGAGGGCGAATTGGTGCTGGTCGCCGCGAACCCGGATGCGTACCAAGAAGGAGGACGCATCCAGGCGCTGGAGAGTGAGATCTCGCCCAACTGGAACAATCTGTGCCTGACCGGCGATCTGTTGTTGGTCCGCAACGCCGAGCAAGCGGCCTGCTATCGGTTGGCGACGCGCGAACAGAGCGACATCGATAAGTAGAACGAACCCGCCGCGTCCGTTTTGCAGTTGCGCTATTTTGCTGGTTGGCCGCGATAGCTCCGCTATCGGGGCTGCGCAGCCGGACTCTGTTTGCGGATCGCAGCGGATGAGGATTTTCGATCCTAGAGCGGTTCCCACTCCGTCTGTAGCGTTTCAGCTTTGCTGCGGCTGCGCTGGTTTGCGTTGACGAATCTCAGGATTCGCCTGCTTCGGTCGCCTTGCTGACGCTGAAGACGCTACAGCGCTCTAATCCTTGTAGCCGAAAACCGATCAGACGCCAATCGCGGATTGGGTCCGCTTACCGACTTCGTCGGCCCAGATAGCGGAGCTATCCGGGCCAACCATCGTTTGTTTCAAAAATAGCGCAACTTCAAACCGCACGCGGCGCTTTGTTGATTAAAATTCTTGCGCTAGCAGCCAGTCTTCGATCATGATGTGCTGAATCATGGGGGCTCGCAGCAGCGCCGCTCGTTCCGGCAGCAGTGATTTTAGCCAGGGACGATTGACGAACGTCGACAGCGTGCGCGAACCGAGACTGCCGCGCGTTTGAATCTGCACGTTGTCGGCCAGACGGTGATAGGTGGCCGGAATGATGTTGGGGCCGGGTCCGATGTGAACGATCGTCTCGACGCCGCTGCGCAAGGTTTCGTAAACGACCGCCCAGAGCAGTTGCGGCTGATCGACCCAGCGATAGATCGTGTCGCGCAGATTGATCTCGTCGTAGCTGCGCTTGCCGGTCACCATCGAAAGGACCGGCGGCTGCGGGACTGTCAAGCCGCTTTCCATCTTGGCCATGAACATCGCGGCGCGTGTGTTGATGCTCTTCCGCCAAACGAGCGGCGTATGCATCGGCGGCCAGCGATGCTCGTTGATCTTGAAAAAGATCCGAGCCGGAATCCGGCCCGCCATTTTTTGCCGGCAACGTTCGAGCGAAGTTCCCTCGCCGATAATCAGCACCGAGTTTGGCGAGAGGACGGCCGAAACGCCCACCATTTCGTCCCCTTCCTGATTGGTTTCAATACAGCACTGCTGCACGACTTTTAGCGGTAATTCTTGCTTGCGACAAAAGACGACCGCCAATTGGCACGTAGCGGCGAGACTTGCCGTATCGTCGGCCAGAGATGTGGGAATGCCGACCGCATCTTCGATCGACAAAGCGCCCGACGCGCAGAGCGCGACAATCTCGCCCAGGCTATACCCAAAATAGCTTTGTGATTGTTCGAGTTCGACATGGAACAGCTCGCGCAGGATATCGAGCTGCGCCATTTCGGCGGCGATGATCAACGCAACCGCGTCGACATAGGCCGATAAGTCAGGCTCGATGCGAGATTCGACGCGCCGCACCAAATTGACCTCGCGGCCGACGTTCCGGCCCGCGATCTCCCCGCACTCGATCAAGCGGCGACGAACGAGCGGGCCATACTGCGCATGCGCTAACAACTCAGGCGTGCGGCCGAGGTTTTCAAAGTTGTAACCGCGAAACGCGAAACAGGTGCTGCTGAGGCGATTGAAGGGGGGAGGGGAGTTGGGCATGCGGCCAGTGCTGGTTGTCGGGAAAGCGGCGGCGTATCAGAATGAGATGGCTGCCAGGTCGTGACTCGACTCGACGGGGAAACGCCAACCTCGGTAGCAAGCATACTATACTGTCGACCTTGTGGTTGGCGCCCCAGACGTACTCGATTTCGCACCGGAGCTTTATGCCCGATCTGACCCGAAAAATCGCCGTCGTTACCGGCTCTTCGAGCGGAATTGGCCGAGCGATCGCGCTCCGCTTGGCCGCCAGCGGCGCCAAGATCGTCGTGCATGCCGGGCGAAATCAGGCTGGCGCCGATGCGGTTTGTGACGAGATTCGCCGATCGGGGGGAGAGTCTCAGCCCCTGGTTTGCGATTTTCGGGATCGAGCTGCACGGCTGCAGTTTGTCACCGCGGCGTGGGAAAAATGGGGCGGAGTTGACTATTGGGTCAATAATGCCGGCGCGGACGTTTTGACCGGCGCCAATCGAGAGCTGACATTTTCGGAAAAATTGCAACTTCTCTGGCAGGTCGATGTCGAAGCGACGATCGATCTGTCGCGCGAAATCGGCCAGCGGCTCCAAGATGCGCAGCGCGACGCAGCGGCGATTGTGAACATCGGCTGGGATCAGTCCGAACGCGGCATGGAAGGGGAGAGCGGAGAGATGTTTGCGACGATCAAGTCGGCGATCACCGCATTCAGCCGCAGTCTCGCTCGTACGCTCGCTCCGCATGTCCGTGTGAATGTTGTCGCGCCCGGTTGGATCAAAACGTCGTGGGGCGAAACGGCGAGCGACGTCTGGAGCCAGCGCGCGATCAACGAGTCGTTGATGCAGCGCTGGGGAACGCCGCAAGATATCGCGGCGGCGGTCGAGTTTCTTCTTTCGTCGGATAGCTCCTTCATTACCGGACATGTCTTGCCGGTCAACGGCGGCCTGAATCATGCGCACCTCCAGCAGCGGACCGAATGATGTCGACGCCGCAAATTCACTTTGTCACGGGGCGCCTGGCCGAGCCGGCGCTCCGTTCGATTTTGGCCGATCTAGCGCCGCGGATCGGTTTTCAATACACCGTACAGACGATGAACATCACCGTCGCCGCGCTGATGACCGCCGATTGGGTCGCCGCGCGGATTGATGCGCCGGTCGGAACGACCCTGGTGATGGTGACCGGCTATTGTCTGGGAGACCTCGCTGTAATCGCCGCCAAGACCGGAATGCCCGTCGAGCGGGGGCCGAAAGATTTGCGGCTGCTGCCGGTTTACTTTGGCGAAAGCAATCGGGGCGACGACTACGGCGCCTATGACATTCAAATCGTCGCCGAGATCAATCACGCCGCTAGTTTCTCCTTCGCTGATCTGCGCGCCGAAGGCCTTCGACTGGCGCGCGACGGGGCCGATCTGATCGATGTTGGGTGCGATCCCGGCGCTACTTGGACCGGCGTTGCGGATGCGGTGAAAACCTTGCGCGATGCGGGACTGCGAGTTTCCATCGATAGTCTCAACCCGCTGGAGATCGCCGCTGCGGTCGCCGCCGGCGCCGAATTGGTGTTGTCGGTCAACTCGAGCAACGTCGCCCAGGCGGCCGAGTGGGGCTGCGAGGTGGTGGTGATTCCGGACGATCCCAAAACGCTGGCGGGGATGGACGAGACGATCGCGCAGTTGCAAACCGCCGGCGTCCCCTTTCGGATCGATCCCATCTTAGAGCCGATCTCGTTCGGCTTCGCTGAAAGCTTGTCCCGGTATGTCGAAGTTCGCCGCCGCTATCCAGACGCCGAACTCTTCATGGGGATCGGCAATCTGACCGAACTGACCGATGTCGACTCGGCCGGCGTCAACACGTTACTGCTGGGGATTTGTCAGGAACTAGGGATTCGCGGCGTGTTAACGACGCAGGTAATCAATTGGGCTCGCAGCAGCGTCCGAGAATGCGATCTGGCGCGGCGTTTGATGCACTACGCCGTGAACAATCAAGTGTTGCCGAAACGGATTGAGCCGCAGTTGATCACGCTGCGTGATGATCGCGTCGTGCATGAAACCGCAGAAGATTTAGAGCGACTCGCGGCGACGATCAAAGACAACAACTATCGGGTCTTCGCGGACGGAGAGGAGTTGCATCTGATCAGTCGCAATCTGCATCTCGTTGCGTCCGATCCGTTTCAATTGTTTGCGCAACTGCTGGAAACGGCGCCGAAGAATGTCGACGCGTCGCATGCGTTCTATCTTGGCTTTGAACTTTGCAAGGCGCTGACGGCGAACCAATTGAACAAACAATACCGCCAAGATGAATCGCTCGACTGGGGCTATCTCACCCAGGCCGAGAAACTGCATCGTCTGACGCGCAGCAAGAATGCGGCGCGGGAGGAGCAGTCTTGAACGATCCAGCGCCGGTGATCGTACCGCTCCCGAATTTTGAGATCGTCGCGGCGTGGGAAAAGCTGCGTGCGGCGCCTCGCTGCTTGTTTCTCGACAGTGCGCTGCAACATGTGCGCTTAGGCCGCTACAGCTTTCTAACAGCCGATCCTTGGCGTTGGATCGCTGGAAAGCCGGGAGAGGTAGATCGCCTCGACGAAATCCGCGCTTTATTGGGCCAATTTAAAGTGCCGACCATCACCGGTTTGCCGCCGTTTCAAGGAGGCGCCGCCGGTCTGTTCGGTTATGAGTTTGGCGCGGCGTTGGAAGAAGTAGCGCCGGCGGCGCACGATGAGTTTGCATTGCCGCAATTAGCGATCGGATTTTACGATGTGGTGATCGGCGTCGATCATGCCAGCGGCGACGCGTGGTTAATATCGCAAGGATTTCCCGAAACCGATCCGCTGAAACGGCAAACCCGAGCGCAGCAGCGAGCCGAACAGTTTCTGCATTGGTTAGCGAACGGCTTTCCCGAGAAACCGCCGACCCAACAAGAAGTCGCGTTGGCGGAGTCGCAACTAGCGCCGCAATACGCCACGCCGTATGCTGGGGTCACTAGCAGCTTCTCGCAGGCCGATTATCTGGCGGCGGTCGAACGCTCGGTCGAATATATTCGGGCCGGCGACATCTTTCAGGTCAATCTTTCGCAGCGGTTATTGCAGCGCGCAACAACCGACGCCGCGACGCTCTATCGCAGTTTGCGCAGCTGCAATGCGGCGCCGTTCGCGTCTTACTTTGACATGGATGGGGTGACGCTGCTGAGCGCCTCGCCCGAGCGGTTTGTCCAGGTGCGTAATCGCAACGTCGAAACGCGCCCCATCAAAGGGACACGCTTGCGCAGCGGTCGCCCTGAGTGGGATATGTACTCGGGCGGCGATTTATTGGCGAGCGAAAAGGATCGCGCCGAAAACATGATGATCGTCGATTTGATGCGTAACGATCTATCGCGCGTTTGCACCGACGAGAGCGTCGCCGTGACCGAGTTGTGCGTCTTGGAACAGTACGCGACGGTGCAGCATTTGGTCTCAACGATTGTCGGTCAGCTGCGTGAAGGTGTCGATCCAGTCGACCTGTTGCCGGCGGCGTTCCCCGGCGGTTCGATCACCGGCGCTCCCAAGATTCGCGCCATGCAGATTATCGCCGAATTAGAACCAACCGTTCGCGGCGCTTATTGCGGTTCGTTAGGCTACATTGGTTTGGATGGGGCGATCGATCTCAACATCTTGATCCGCACAGTCACGGCAACCGGCGGTTGGTGGCAATTTCCAGTAGGCGGCGGCCTGGTCGTGCAAAGCGATCCCCAACGCGAATACGAAGAAACCTGGCACAAAGCGGCCGGCATCCTGCGAGCGATCACCGCACTTTCATGATCCTAGTCATCGATAACTACGATAGCTTCGTCAACAACCTGGCCCGGTATTTTCGCCTGTGGGGTCAAGAGACGGTCGTGGTCCGGAATGATGCGATCGATTTTGCGGAGATTCGTCATCTAAAACCGCAAGCGATCGTTTTGTCGCCGGGGCCATGTACGCCAGAGGAAGCAGGCATCTCAGTCGAAGTGGTTTGCGAGTTTCTCGAGACGTTGCCAATTCTCGGCGTTTGCTTGGGGCATCAAGCGATCGCCGCGGCGCTCGGCGGCAATATCATCCGTTCGGCCGAGCCGATGCATGGGCGATCCTCGATTATTCGGCACGATCAAGATCCGCTGTTCGCCGGCATGCCAGACTCGATCCGAGTAGGACGTTATCATTCGCTCACGGTCGAGCCAAAATCGCTTCCTACCTCGCTGCGCACCATCGCCGCGGCCGAAGATCGCTCGATCATGGCGATTCGTCACCTCACGCGCCCGGTCTATGGCTTGCAGTTTCATCCCGAGTCGATTCTGACCGAGCAAGGATTTGCGATGATCGGCAATTTTTTGCAGAGCGCCGGCATCGCGGCCAAGCGGAAAATCACTGCGACCAAGGATCAAGCGATTCTCACTTCCACACCGAATCTTTCTCCCACCAACGTTCCTTTTTATTACTGAAAGCTTGCGATGGAACGTTTGGTGCTCGAAGGGCTGGTCACGACCATCGGCGCAGATGGCCAGGTGAACGTTGCGCCGATGGGACCGCTGGTCGATCGACAGTTTCGCAGCGTTGTGCTGCGGCCGTTTCAAACCTCGCGGACGTTTGAGAATCTGCGCCGCGGATCGCCGGTCATCGTGCACGTGACCGACAATGTTGAACTGCTGGCCGCCGCCGCCATCGGCGCCGCGACCGACGCCTTCATTGGCCCAACGACACTTTGCCCGCTAACCGGCGGAGTGATTCTACAGAACGCGTGTCGTTGGTATGCGCTGCAGGTAACCGAGTTTGACGCAGCGGCCGAGCGGGCCACGATCGCGTGCGACGTGGTCGCTGCCGGACGCAATCGCGACTTTTTCGGTCTGAACCGCTCGCTGCATGCCGTGGTCGAGGCGGCGATTTTAGCGACACGGGTCGATTTTCTCCCCATTTCTGAGATCGAAGCCGATTTGCAGCGACTGCAGCCGCTCGTGCAAAAAACGGGCGGCGCCGCCGAACAGCGGGCATTTCAGCAAATTTGCGACTTTGTCGCTGCGGCCCAAACAAAGCCCGGCGACTAACAGGTTTTTCCCCACGCCCCAGAAGCGTTACACTACAACAAGGCGCCTGAAACCGCGCCAAAATACTCCCTCCCATCATTCCTACCCCGATCGAACGTTGCTCGAAATTCGCACGCCAAGTCGACTTCACTTCGGACTATTGTCGTTTGGCAATCCGTCGGTCGCGGCGTACGGCGGGTGCGGCGTGATGATCCAGCAACCGGCGCTGCGTTTGACGGTCGACCATGCCGATTGTTTTTCGGCACACGGCGTCGCGGCGGCTCGCATTCGGGAATTCGCCCAGCGCTGGAGTCGTCATCACGAACAAGCGTTACCGGCGGTGACGATTCGCACAACGCATTCGCCGCGTCAGCATGTCGGGCTGGGGCTCGGCACGCAGTTGGGACTGGGAGTCGCGACCCTGTTGAACTGCGCAAGTCAGACCGGACCGGAATCGATCGAGTCGCTCGCCGCTTCGGTCGGTCGCGGCGCTCGCTCGGCGGTTGGCTGTTACGGATTCCGCCAAGGCGGTTTCATCGCCGAACGCGGCGTCGAAACCGCAGGGCAACTTTCGCCGCTGGAGTCGCGTACCAAGTTTCCGGCCGACTGGACCTTTCTGCTCGTCTTTCAGGCGAAACGGAGCGGCATCTCGGGCAAAGCCGAGACCACCGCGTTTCGGCAATTGCCGCCGGTGTCGCTCGATGTCACGAACCAACTGAAACGAATACTCTACGACGAGATGACGCCGGCGCTGCAAGGGGCCGACTATGACCACTTTTCGGATGGCTTGTTTCGCTACGGAGAACTCGCCGGCAATTGTTTCGTAAAAGTGCAGGGGGGCGCCTATCTCAATCAGCTCAGCCAACGAACCGTCGACGCGTTGCAACAGTTTGGGGTTCGCGGCGTCGGACAAAGTTCGTGGGGACCGACGATCTTTGGGCTGTGCGCCAATCGCCAACAAGCCGAAGCGGCCCGCGACTATCTGGGAGAAACGCTCGCCGGCGAAGAGTTGGAAATGGAGATCACCGCCGCCGATAACAGCGGCGCCCAACTGATTGCGGATGCACAGTGCGATTGGTACGACGCTGTGGAGAACTCCGTCGCGCCGCAGAGGTAGCGAAAAAGAGGGTCAGGTCCGAATTTTGCTGCAAAATTCGGACCTGACCCTCTTTTTCGCTAACCCCCTTTTTCGATCGTGCCGTCATTCTCTAATGCCGAACCTGATTGTCCCCGGCGATGTCCTGCTGGCGCGAAAGCCGATGCGGCGTAAAATCAAAGGTTCCATTCACTCACCCATTTCTTCTGCGATTCTTTGAGGTAATCCCCCCATGCCCAATTTGGGAGTCAATATTGACCACGTCGCGACCGTGCGACAGGCCCGCCAGACGAACGAGCCTGACCCGGTATGGGCCGCCGCTTTGGCCGAGATGGGCGGCGCCGACTGCATCACGCTTCATTTGCGCGAAGATCGGCGGCATATCCAGGATCGCGATCTGCGAATCATCCGCGAAACGGCCAAAGTCAAAGTCAATCTCGAACTGGCCACCGTCGAAGAAGTGCTGAAGATCGCTTGCGAAGTGAAGCCGGACCAAGTCACTTTGGTCCCGGAAAAACGGGAAGAAGTGACGACCGAAGGGGGGCTCGATCTGCTGCGCCGCCCTGAGAAAGTGAAGGCCGCCATCGAACGTCTGCAAGACGCCGGCATCGCGGTCAGTCTGTTTCTCGATCCCGAGCCAGCCCAATTGGTGATGGCGCGAAAACTGGGCGCAACGGGAGTGGAACTACATACGGGGCAATTCGCCCTCACGCGTGGGGACGCTCAGTTGGCCGAAATCGAAAAATTGACCCAAGCAAGTCAACAAATCTGCGATCTGGGCATGGAACTGCTGGCGGGGCACGGATTGACTTATTCGAACGTGCTGCCGATTGCGGCCATTCCAAAGATGAGCGAGCTAAACATTGGTCATAGCATTATCGCCCGATCGATCATGGTGGGCCTGCAGCAAGCCGTTCGCGATATGAAACAATTGATTACCGGGTAGATAAAGTAGCGTGGGAGGAGCAAGCGCAAAGAGGCCCACTAGGCGATTTCATCCCGGATCGCTTGCGTAACCTACCAGATTTCGCCGAACAAAAGGTGGGTTACGCAAGCGAGTCATGTGGAGGAAGAATGGCCAGCGAAAAGCCGCTTGCTGCACCCATTCTACCTGACTTGCGTTCCTGAAGAGTTCTTCCGCAAGCGGCGAATCACTCCCCCCGGTTGTCGAATTGGCCCGTTTCCACCATATTTGTAGCACGTTTTTTTCTGGTTCCCGTTGGTATCGGTGATGAGTTATGTCGCGAAAAGGTTCTGAATTTGCTGGCGTTTGGGTCGCCATTGTCACTCCGTTCAAGGACGGCAATGTCGATTATGAATGCTTGAAACAGCAAGTCGATTTTCAAATCGCGGCAGGCGTCACCGGACTGTGTCCGGTCGGCACCACCGGCGAATCGCCGACCCTCTCGCACGCCGAGCATGAGCGGGTGATTAGCTCGGTCATTGAGACCGCCGCTGGTCGCGTGAAAGTGATGCCGGGGACCGGGTCGAACAGCACTGCCGAAGCGTTGCGTCTAACCAAGTGGGCCGCCAAAGAAGGCGCCGACGCGGCGCTGATGGTCGCGCCGTACTACAACAAGCCGACGCAACGCGGCTTCTACGAGCATTTCAAAGCGGTTGCCGAAGCGGTCGACGTGCCGATCTGCGTTTACAACATTCCGGGTCGCGCCGGTAAGAATATTGAGCCCGAGACGATCGCCCAGTTGGGCGAATTGGAAAACATTCAGTTGGTCAAAGATGCGACCGGCTCGCTTGACCAAACGTCGCAAGTGTTGGAACGAACCAATCTGACCGTGCTAAGCGGCGACGATAGCCTGACGATCCCGATGATGTCGGTCGGCGGCGGTGGAGTGATCTCGGTCGTCGGTAACATCGTGCCGGAAGCGATGATCGCGATGGTCGCCGCGATGAACGCCGGTAACCTGGCCGAAGCGCAAAAGCTCCACTTCCAGCTGTTTGGGCTTTGCCGCGAGATGCTCGGTCTAGCGACCAATCCGATTCCGATCAAAGCGGCGATGAAGATGCTGGGACGCGATACCGGCGAACTGCGCCTGCCGATGACCCCGCTCGAACCGAGTGAAGAAACGCAGCTACGTGCGACGTTGACCAAGTACGGTTTGCTGTAATCGTAGGGCAGGCCGTGCCTGCCGGAAGCGGTGATCAAACGGTACGCACTTGGTATGGGGCAGGGGGGCGGCAGGCACGGCCTGCCCTACTACTTTTTCAGCCAACTGGCGACTACAGAACGCGACTCCAATGCCGTCGGTTCTTTATCTCTGCGAATACGCAACGCTGAACGGCGGTGAGAACTCGCTCCTCTCAGTCCTGCCGCATTTGCCATCCAGCGGATGGCGACCGACGATTCTGGGCCCATCCGGCGGCGAACTATCGACCGCGATCGCAGCTGCCGGCGCCGCGTATCACGCGTGGGACGTGCTCGACGAGCAAGGACGCAAACGCCCGCTTGAACAACTGCGGGCCGAACTCACGCAACAGATCGATCGACTGCGGCCTGACGTGGTGCATGCGAATAGTCTCTCGATGAGTCGCTTGTTGGGGCCGATCGCGACGCCGCCGCAGATCGTGAAAGTGGGGCACCTGCGCGACATCATCAAGCTGAATCGGCGCGTCATTGACGACTTGAATCAGCTGCACGCGCGGATCGTCGTTTCGCAGGCGACACGTGACTTTCATGTGGCGCAAGGGCTGTCCGAGACGTCGACCCGCGTCATTTACAACGGCGTCGACAAATCGCAGTTCTTTCCTGGGGCGGTAACCCATTTTTTGCATGCGGAGCTGGGACTGCCGCCGGAGACCCGTTTGTTGGCGACGATTGGCCAGATCGGAATGCGAAAAGGGGTTGACGTGGCGCTGCGCGCATTCGCCCAAGTACGCGGCGCGCATCGTGATGCGCATCTGCTGATCCTGGGGGAGCGTTTCTCGCAAAAGGACGAAGCGATCGAGTACGAAGCGTCGCTGCACCAGTTTGTCCGCGAAAATCGACTCGAAGGCGCCGTATCGTTTCTCGCTTTTCGATCCGATGTGGCCGCCGTGCTGCGCGAGATGACGATGTTGGTGCATGCCGCTCGACAGGAACCACTGGGCCGAGTACTGCTGGAAGCGGCGGCGACGGCTTTGCCGGTTATCGCGACCGACGTGGGAGGAACTCGGGAGATCTTTCCCAAGCAGACGGCCGAAGTTGTGCCGGTCGACGATGTCGACGCACTGGCCGCCGCAATTACGCGAGTTTTGTCCGATGACGATTATCGAGCCCAACTTCGCGGGAAATCGCAACTGCGCAGTCTAAAGTTCGAGCCATCGCACTCTGCAGCGGAGATATTGGGGCTCTATAACGACCAGTTCGCGCGGTCGTAACGGTTGTGCCGAGCCGGTTGCAAGCGGCGACGAAATTTCTGAGAAAGGAGCTGCAAACTAAGCTAAAGTTTGGCAGGCCCGCATGGGGCAATCGCTTACTCGTCTTACCGGCTGGAATGTTAGCCATGAACGTATCTTGTCGCGAACTTGCTGATCGAATCCAAAATTTGCAACCGAGCGCCGACCTCCAAGATGTCGCCAGACTATGTCTGTTGCTGTCGAACTCGGTGAAAGACACGCAGGATTTGGCCAGCGAAGAGTTGCTCACGACCGTCTGGAAAGAAGTGGGGCTCAAACTGCAAGCCGCGACTGACCAGCATGCGGCGATGACCGCCGAGTTGGAAGAACTATCTTGCTCGGATCCGCGTGGTTTTACCCCCGATCAAGTCTGGGTGTTAATCCGCGCGATCAAAGTGCAAAGCCAAATCTTGCAGTTGTACGTCGGACAACCGGCGCTCAACGTCTAACGTTGCGATTGTAAAAAAACGCTATTTGCTTGGTTGGCCGCGATAGCTCCGCTATCGGGGCGGCGCAGCCGTAAGAGGCATTGGTTCCCTGGAAGCAGTTCAGGAGCTTTTCGCCATTTCCAACGGTATAGCGACCACCGAAGTAAGCCCGATCGCGGCTCGATGTCTCCCACCGACTTCGTCGGCCCCGATAGCGGAGCTATCCGGGCCACCCGGAATCCGTTCGGCCAAATAGCGCAACTCCAAAATACGGCCAGACGCACCCAGCATCTCGTCACTCGCCCAACAATAAAATCGCGACCGACATATAGATAACGATCCCTAAAAAATCGATGATGCCGGCGACGAAGGGATTGCTCATCAGCGCCGGGTCGAGATTGATGCTCTTAAAGAGGAGCGGGAGAGACGAGCCGACGGTCGTGCCTGCGATGACGACGGCTAAAACGGTGATGGGAACGACGAGCGCTGCAAAAGCGGAAGGCGCCTCCATAAACGCGATCCCATAGCCCAGCACGCTGAGTAAGCTCCCTAAGATCAGCCCCATCAAGATCTCGCGGCGAACGACCATAAACCAGTCGCGGGCCGTTAAGTCTCCTTTGTTCAACGCCATGATGATCAACGTCGCCGATTGATTTCCGGTATTGCCGCCGGTCGAAATGACGAGCGGAATGAAGGGGACGAGCCAGGCGAATTTGTTCAGCTCTTCCTGGAAATGGCCGAGCGCCATCGACGTGAACAACGCACCGATAAACAAGATGATCAGCCAGACGCCGCGTTTCCAGCTGAGAGTGATGATCGGCGTTTGTAGGTACGAATCTTCGAGCGGTTCGACCGCCGCCGCGCGATACGCGTCTTCTTCCGCTTCTTCCAACACGACGTCGAGAATATCGTCGTGCGTAATGATTCCGACCAGTTGCAACGCGTCGTCAACGACGGGGATCGCCAACAAGTCGTAGTCGGCCATTTTCCGCAAGACTTCCTCTTGGTCTTCGGTCACCTGACAGTGAATCACCTCCGGCTCCATCAGCTCTGACAGCTTGCGATCCGATTTGCCGAGCGATGATACTAGTTGCCGCGTCGAGACGACTCCATGCAGTCGATCGTTTTCGTCGACAATATAAATGTAGTAGACCGTCTCCAGATGTTCGGCCTGACGGGTCAGCTCTTCCAGCGCCTGGCGAACGGTCAGGTCTTCGCTGAGCCGTGCGACTTCGGTGGTCATGATCGCGCCGGCGGTCCCTTCGGGATGTCCCGAGAGACGCTGGAAATCGCGTCGTTCTTCGAGCGGCAAGAGCGAGAGAATGACGGTCACCGTCTCCTCTTCGACCCCTGACAGCAAGTCGACGCGATCGTCCGCCGACATGCAGGCGATCATCTCCGCGACTTCCGCCGGATCGCGGGACTCGATGATCTCGACCTGAAACGGATGCTCGAAGTAAGCGAAAATTTCACTCTGTAGCTGCGTATCTGCATGCCGCAGGACGTTCCAAACCTCGTCGATCGTCAGGGCTTCCATGAACTCCGCCGTACGCGCGGGATGCAGCGCAGTGCAGAACTCGAGCAGCCCTTGATGGTCGTTTTCGGCCAGCATTTCGCGGAGTTCAGGTAGATAGAGTACGTTCATCATGGCGCAATTTCATCGTGGATCGGTTTCGCGGAACTACCAATCTAACTTCCCTTGCAAGGTTCGGTTACCCTCTGGAAGCCCAAAAAAGAAGGGAAGATCTTCATATTCGGCGACATCAATCGCCGTTGACGCTATCATGCCGGACAACTAGACTGTCGGTGCTGATAGCATTCATATCGCGTTATCTGCGTTCCGCCCACGATTCGGCAAGAAGCCGGCGTCGTGGTCGCAACGGAGGAAACGCTGGACTGGCGAAAATAGGTCCGCAATGAGCGAATCTTCCGAAGCGCCGAACCAATTGGACGACCCCATTTCGCGATGTGAGGTCCGCATTGGTTACGAGTTTCAAGAAAAATCACTTCTAAAATCTGCATTAACCCATGCTTCCGGCGCAAGTCACCGCCTAGAGAGCAATGAGCGGCTCGAGTTTCTCGGGGACGCCATTCTGGGGCGTGTCGTTTGTGAGGCCTTGTTTCACAGTTTCCCTCACTTTCTCGAGGGAGATCTGACCAGGATCAAATCGGTCGTCGTTAGCCGTTTGACCTGCGCCAAGCTCAGCCGCGTCTTGGGGTTAGAAGAGTTCCTCATCGTCGGCAAAGGGATGTCGTCCAGCCCTTCGGTTCCACCTTCGCTGTTGGCGGACGTCTTTGAAGCGATCATCGCCGCGATCTATTTAGATGGCGGCCCCAAACCGGCCGAAGATTTTGTCTTACGCAATCTAGAAGACGAGATCGAGTTGGCGGTCTCCGGCGAAGCCGGCGCCAATTTCAAGTCGGCGCTGCAGCAATATGCCCAGCGCGAGCATGGCGCTACCCCCAACTACTTGCTGCTTGACGAAAAAGGGCCCGACCATAGCAAGTGCTTTCAGGTCGCCGCCCAAGTCGCCGGCATCCGGTATGTCGCCGCGTGGGGACGCAACAAAAAAGAAGCCGAACAACGCGCCGCCCAAAACGCCCTGTGCGAAATCGAAGGACGCCCGGCCGAGCATCTCGCCGAATAAGCCCAGGCCGAACCCGTTAGACGTGGTCGCAAACAACCATTTCTCGCTCGCGCTTTTTGAGGTTGCGCTATTTTTCGGAAACAAGCCGAGCCACGGGTGAAGAACGGGAAACACGGCTAGAATCAGCCGGAAATCGTCACATCAGCCAGAGGCGCAAGCCGATGGAATGCGCTCGGCGATCCCAATACAGCTTGAAGTGGCCAGCCGTATTCCCTCGCTGGCGCTGCGGGCTAGTGTTCGCTTGGTTCGAAATAGCGCAACCTCAAAACTCGCGCTTCGGGCATCGAAGAGATGCTCCGCACTTCACACGAGGAAAACCGCGTCATGACGCGCTCTGTCGCACTTCTCTCTGGTGATTTGGATGGCGCCGTCGCCGCCGCTTTGATCCAGGCGCAAGGGGTGGAAGTTTTCGGTCTCGCCTTCGCGACGCAGTTCTCGCCGGTCGAAGATGCGGCCCGCCGCTCCGCCGATCAGCTGCAGATTCCGTTGCGAGTCGTCCATCCGCAGCCAACCGAGTATCTCCAGCTAATCGCGCGTCCCCGGTTCGGCTATGGAAAAGGCGCCAACCCTTGCGGCGATTGTCGCTTGGCGATGCTGACCGCAGCGGTTGAATATCTCACCCAGCTGGAAGGTCAGTTTGTGGTCACCGGCGAAGTGCTGGGGCAAAAGATGATGGGCCAAAAGCGATCCCATCTCGAAATGCTGGAGCACCACGCCGGGATCCCAGGACGATTGGTCCGTCCGCTGTCAGCACAACTGCTTACTCCCACGCTGCCAGAAACGGAGGGGCTGATCGACCGAAGTCAGTTGTTGGCGATTCATGGAAGCGGTCGACGGCAGATTCGTGAGTTGGGCCTGCGCTTCGGCCTGACCGGCAGCGAAAAAGGCGCCGCGCGGTGTCGTTTGGTCGATCCGGCGTATGGTCAGCGTTTGCGAGCGGCGCTCGTGTCTCAGCTGTCGCCCGCTTGGCTGTTGCCGGGGTTGTTCGAGATCCGTCATCACGAGTGGAGTGAAGATCGCGGCCTGATCTTGTTGGGGCGAAATCAAAACGAGAACGACCAACTCGGCCAATTGTTTCAGACGCTGCCGACCGATCCAACCATCTTGTTGGCGACGCCGATCGGGTTTCATGGTCCTACTGTTTTGTCCGTTGGATTAGACTTTGCCGAAGCAAAGCCGAGGATCGCCGCTGGGTTGCGCAAAAAAGGATTCCCTGCCAAAGTGGGGGAACGGTTGGCGATCAGCGACAAAACGAACGATTGGGAGATGCAGCTCGCCCCGGAGTCGCCGGTTTAGCGCAGAATCAACCCCTTGGGGCTGCGGAAGGGCGCAAAATGAGGGGGAGCCCGTCAATTGCGTACTAGATTTGAGCAGTTGAACAATCTCCTCTCTTTCCCACTTGGTCGACATAATGCAGACCGATATCACCAACTCGCAATCACTCGCGGGACTTCGCATTTTGATCGCGGAAGATGACGACTTGAATCGTCAACTTTTGGAGATCATTTTGACGGGGGCCGGCGCTGAAGTGACGCAAGTTTGTGATGGGGACGCGGCGACGGCGATATTCCATCCCGATCGTTTTGATTTGGCGATCCTCGATCTGCGAATGCCGCGGCAAGATGGTATCACCACGTTGGCCGGAATTCGCCGGCTCGATGAGCAATTTCCGGTCGCCGCGTTGACTGCTTGCGCTCGTCGTGAAGACAGGATCGCCTGTCAAGCCGCTGGATTCCAACTCTTTCTGACCAAGCCGATACTTCCCGGCGACCTGGTGAACGCGCTCGCCGAATTAGCCGAAGTGCGCGTTGTGATTTGCGCTTCGTAGGCGCCTGGCGTAGTTCTATCGCTCGGGCTTCCACGAAATCAGCTGCACGGCGCTGGCCGCGGTTTCTGTCACCAATTGTCTTTCGCAAATGAGTTCCCATCAGAAACCGGTGCTAACGCACTACGGCTAATAAAAACATGGCGCCCGAAAATTGTCGCGTGACAGAACACTAGCCCGCAGCGCCAGCGAGGGAATACGGCTCGCACTTCAATCCGGGTTAGGATCGCCAACTCTATTCCCTCGCTCGCGCAGCGGGCTAGTGTTCTGTCAAACCGCTATTTTCGGCTTCCACGAAATCAGCTGCGCGGCGCTGGCCGCGGTTTCTGTCACCAATAGTCTTTCGCAAATGAGTCCCCATCAGAAACCGGTGCTAACGCACTACGGCTAATAAGAACATGGCGCCCGAAAATTGTCGCGTGACAGAACACTAGCCCGCAGCGCCAGCGAGGGAATGCGGCTCGCCACTTCAATCCGGGTTAGGATCGCCAACTCTATTCCCTCGCTCGCGCAGCGGGCTAGTGTTCTGTCAAACCGCTATTTTCGGCTTCCACGAAATCAGCTGCACGGCGCTGGCCGCGGTTTCTGTCACCAATAGTCTTTCGCAAATGAGTCCCCATCAGAAACCGGTGCTAACGCACTACGGCTAATAAGAACATGGCGCCCGAAAATTGTCGCGTGACAGAACACTAGCCCGCTGCGCCAGCGAGGGAATACGGCTCGCACTTCAAACGGGCGCTTCCGACTACGAAGAGTTGTAAACCCCAGCACGGATGGTTCGTGAAGCGGTCGAGCGCTTATCGCAGCGTAATCGCCTGACGGAGCGGCTCCAGAATATTCTGGATGACGTACTCGTCCATGATCCGCGCCGCGGCCGCGTGCAAACCATCCATGGCGTCAACGTAGGTATTCCCTGGATCGAGACTCCCATAGTTGCGCAGCGTCAGGTAGACGCTCAGTTGTTCTTCCGGAAATTCTCCGGTCCGTACATGATAGGCGCTGGTTCTCGTTTCGATACTGATCCGACATTGAATGCGACACTCGTCATCCAGCGCGATCTGAATCGATGGTTCGCAGCTGACCAAGCGACTGTTCTCCAATCGCCCTAGCTTTTCAAACGCCGGCGACAGGCCGAGCGCTTCAGCGACCAGTTGGTTGTGATTGCCGCGATAGGTGAAATCAAACCCATACATCAGGTTGAGCGATTCACAGTCGAGCGGGCTGACCGACAGCAGATAGGGGGCCAGTTCTAGGATGAAGCGATGTTGCTCGATCGCTTCTTCCAGGTTCTCAATGTTGACGCAGCCAGAGAGGACCCGCTTCATCTCGACCGAAGCCCAGCGATAGCTGCCTTGATCTTTGTCCTCTTCGAGCACAAACTCAGATCGTTCGCGCGCATAGAAATTCCGCATCAGCGGATACTTCTTGCGGATCTGTTCAAAAAAGTGGAGCACCGCGTCGCGGCCGCTCGGGAGGTCCATCTCAGTATTGAGATTCATGTTGACGTAGAAGTCGTCACTCAGCGATCGGTAGCCGGCCATCCGTATTTCCTTCTCGAGCGCTAGAGATTCTCGGATAAACTAGAAAGTTCGTTCATCCGCCTGAACCTTAGTATATATCCCTGTCGCTAGAGGGAAAGTCCGAGATGCACCCGCCCAACCGCCGAACTACCATGCTTGCCCCACTTACGTTGACGATTTTCACGATATCGACCGATTTGGGGCCATTAGACATCGAACTCCGCGGCGATGTGGTCTACCGGCTCAGCTTCGCCACCGCCAACAAACGGCAGCCCAAGGCCGTTTCTCTCTTCCCCAGGCAACAGCAAATTGTCGCGCAACTGCAACAATACGCCGCCGGCGAACCGGTTGATCTAGCATCCATCGCAATCGATTTGACCGGCTTCACCCCGTTCGCGACCCGCGTCTATCAACAATGCCGCAAGATTCCGCCCGGCACGACGCTCAGTTATGGACAACTAGCCGCGCGAGCCGGATCACCAGCCGCCGCCAGAGCCGTCGGAGGAGCTATGGCCCGCAATCGAATCCCGCTGCTGATCCCCTGTCATCGCGTGATCGCCAGCTCCGGCAAGCTGCATGGCTTCTCAGCGCCGCAAGGATTGAAGTTGAAAGAAAGGCTATTGCGATTGGAACGGGCTAATTAGCGCTGGGTGGCCCGACCAGTCTGTTCAAGACTCGCTTGGGTTGCTTTAGCAACAAGATGCTGCGCCATCGGCATCGATTTCATGCCGAGATCCCCACCTCTCACCGGCGTCGAAAATCGGATCTTAATTGGAATCGTTTTACGGACTTGGCGGCTGCATGGCGCGGCGTCTTGTTGCTGCGCAACCCAACCAGTTCTGGACGAACTGGTCGGGCCACCCAGGCTCAAAAATTGTCTGTTGACAAAGCGCACAGACTTCGGGTCGACTAAAAAATTGTAGGGTGGGTGAAGCAAAAACCGCGATTGATTCGACCATCATTAAACGACGTGATCGGTTTGCGCAACCCACCAGAACCTGCTTGCCGACATGGCGTCCATGGTGGGTTGCGCAAGCGGGAATATCGTTCGAAATTGGTGCGCCGGAAACCGCTTGCTCCACCCACCCTACGGCTGATTCTTGGCTCTGAAAAATTGTCTGTTGACAAAGCGCACGGAGTTGGGGTCGACTGCAAAATCGTAGGATGGGTGAAGCAAAAACCGCGAGCGATTTGACCATCATCAACCAACATAACCGGTTTGCGTAACCCACCAAAATTGTCGATCAATTGGATCGCATTGGTGGGTTGCGCAAGCGGTGATGTCGTTTGAAATTGGTGCGCCGGAAATCGCTTGCTCCACCCACCCTACCTCGGATATCTACGCGCAAAATTGGGGGGCGAACGGGATGAGGATCAAGGAAATTCGTCAGTTGATGACGCGGTTGCGGAAGAGTAATGCGGCGCTGCGCGACGAGGCGTCGGTTCGCGATCGGACGCAGGGAGAGACGCTCGAAGCGCAGTGGTTGGCCTGTGCTTTGATCTCGCCGACGATCTTGTCCGCCGACCCGCCGCCAACCGCTTGTTTTCGAAGCAAACGGCATCGCGATCTCTACATGACGATGTTGCAATTGCACGCGGAAGGCGGCTCCGCCAGCGACGTGCCGCAGCTGATCGACCGGCTGTCGCCCGTCGGATATCACCGGCAACAAACGATCAACTTGCTCCACGCAATCATGCACTGCGACGCCGACGAAATGGAGTCGGATCGTTACGCGGAAATCTTGCTGCAGCGGCTTTCGAACGACGACGCTGCCGACGAAGAAAATTTAGACGACGGAAAAATCGTCCGGCTCGACCTGAACGGCGGCAGCCCGTTTCAGGAATTTACGACCGAACAATTTTTAGACGAGCCGGAACCGCGGCAGTGGTTGATACCGAACATGCTCGCACAAAACGAACCGGCGGTGCTCGTTGGGCCGAGCAAAAGCATGAAGACTTCGCTCGCCGTTGATTTGTGTGCGGCGCTGGCGAGCGGCGGTAAATTCTTGGGACAAATCGCCGCCGAGCGTTCGTTTCGCGTCGGGTTCCTCAGCAGCACCAGCGAGCGTCAGCTGTTGGTCGATCTCGCGCGACGGTGGAACGATGCGAACGGCGTTAGCTCGAAACAACAGCCGAATTGGATCTGGGCGCTGACGATGAGCGGCCTGGCCGACGCCGCCAACTTGCCGCATCTGCGTGCGTGGATTTCGAAGCATCAACTGGAAGTGGTGATGATCGATCCGCGGCAATGGACGGCGAAGCGCGGCGCCCAAGCGACGCAACTGCGCGATCTGGTGCAATGTTGTCTCGACGCCGGCGCCACGCCGATTCTTTGCTGCGGCACGCAAAAAACGCTCGGGCGGCGCGGCATTGATACGTCTCATTTGGCCAGCGTCGGGTGCGAAAGTTTCGCCCAACAATGGATGCTGGTGAACCGCCGCCGCCCGTTTGAGCCTGGCAGAGGACAGCATCATTTGTGGCTGACGATCGGCGGCAACGCAGGGCAGAGTCAACGATGGGGCGTTGATATCGATGAAGGTCGCCTGGACGATCCGACCGGCCGAACGTGGAAGGTCGCGCTGCACGAAACCGAGTCGCTGCGCGGCGAAGCGGTCGAACAAGAGACGCGCTCGCAAGAGCAAAAACTGCAAGCCAAAATTCGGCTTGCGATCACGCGGCTCGAACCAGAGCAAGCGACCAAGTCCAAGATCCGCGACCAAAGCGGAATCAGCGGAACCAAGTTCAGTCCGACCTGGGACCAAATGATCGCCGCCGGAGAAATCGCCAAGACCAGCCCTGCCAAAGAAGCATCGCAATTCGCCTACCCCCGCTATCACCTAACCGATCGATCAACGCCGCCAGAAAAAATGGATCCAATCCGGTCCAACGATCCAGTCCGGTCCGATGCTCCAGTCCGGTCCGATGCTCCAGTCCGGTCCGATGCTCCAGTCCGGTCCGATGCTCCAGTCCGGTCCAAGCCTGCGAAGGTGCGCAGCCGCCGTGAGATTAACCAGCGGCGAGCTAGAGCCAAACGCCGGAGCAAAAAATAATAGGCGCAAAAAAAGGACCGCTGACGAATTGCTTCGCGCAGCGGTCCTTTCACCTCGACGTCGCGTCAGGTAGCCAACGATTGACGCGCCGCTTCGGCTGCTTTCACCATGTTGGTCAGCGCCGGTCGTACTTCGTCCCACTTGCGTGTTTTTAGGCCGCAGTCAGGATTGACCCAAATCTGCGCTGGGCTCAGTACTTCCGCCGCTTTGGTTAAAAGTCGCAACATCGACTCGGGCGTTGGCGCCTGGGGCGAATGAATATCAAACACGCCGGGTCCGATTTCATTCGGATAACGGAAGTTGACAAACGCACCCAACAACTCCATATCACTGCGCGACGTTTCGATCGAAATCACGTCGGCGTCGAGACCGGCGATCGCTTCGATGATGTCATTGAATTCGCAGTAGCACATGTGGGTATGAATCTGCGTTTTGTCAGCGACGACGCTGCTGGCCAGGCGAAAGCAATCGCCGGCCCAGACTAGATAGTCGTTCCAATCTCGCCGCCGCAGCGGCAATCCTTCTCGCAGCGCCGGTTCGTCAATTTGAATGACCTGCACTCCAGACGTTTCGAGATCGGCGACTTCATCGCGAATCGCCAATGCGATTTGCTTGCAGGTTTCGCTCCGCGGTTGATCGTCCCGAACAAACGACCAGCACAGGATTGTCACCGGTCCGGTCAGCATCCCTTTGACCGGCTTGCTGGCGCACGATTGGGCGAAGCGGATCCACTCAACCGTGATCGGCGTAGTGCGATAGACGTCGCCAAAGATGATCGGCGGCTTCACGCAGCGACTGCCGTAGCTTTGCACCCAGCCGTTGCGCGTGATCGCAAAACCTTCGAGCGTTTCGCCGAAGTACTCGACCATGTCGTTTCGTTCAGGCTCACCATGCACGAGCAGATCCAGTCCAACCTCTTCCTGAAACTGAATCACTTCGCGAATCTGGGCCTGCATGGTTTCGACGTACGACGCTTGCGAAATCTCTCCTTTCCGCCGCCGCGCACGAGCCTGACGGATTTCGACGGTTTGCGGGAACGAGCCGATCGTGGTGGTCGGAAAGGCCGGCAAACCGAGCGACGCTTGTTGCAGTTGACGCCGCTGCGTGTACGAACTGCGGCGACGCGTCATCGAATTGTCAAGCCACGCCAGGCGGCCTTGCACTTGGGGCGAATGAACGCGTTCCGACGATTGTCGACGGAGGATCGCTTGCCGATTGTCATCGAGCGCGGCCTGAACCGAATTGTCGCCGTTCAGCGCGGCGGCGATCAGTTGGACTTCGACCAGCTTTTGCTTTCCGAAGGCGAGCCAACTTTTCAGCTCGTCATCCAGTTCGGTTTCGGAGTCGAGATCGACCGGCGCGTGGAGCAGGGAACAACTGGGCGCGATCTGGATTCGATCGGCGCCAAGCTGCTCGATCAACGGTTGCACGAGCGCGAGCGCCGCGTCGATGTCGGTCTTCCAAATGTTGCGTCCTTCGACCACGCCGAGCGACAGCACTTTGTCGGTCGATACCGCGCCGGCGAGCGAAGCGGCGTCTGCTTTGCCGCGCACCAGATCCACATGCAATCCGGCGGTTGGCAGGTCGACCGCCAGCTGCAGGTTTTCGGCCATGGGACCAAAGTAGGTCGCCAGCATCACTTTCAGCTGCGGCAACTCGGCGGCGATTTGGCGATACGTTTGGACCAGCGCTTCACGCTGTTTATCGCTGAGATCGTTGGACAAGATCGGTTCGTCGATCTGCACCCAAGTTGCGCCAGCTTCCAAAATCTGCCGCAGCAGATCGATATAGGCGGGCAACAGCGACGCGATCAGATCGAGTCGATCTCCCCTCTCGGCTCGCAGTTTGCCGAGCGACAAAAAGGTGACCGGACCGACCAACACAGGACGCGTAGCAATGCCGAACGCCTGCGCTTCGTTCAGCTCGGCGATCGGCTTGGCCGCGTCGGCCGTAAACGTTTGCCCGACTTCAAACTCGGGCGTCAGATAGTGATAGTTAGTGTCGAACCACTTGGTCATTTCGAGCGCCGGAATTTCGTGCGGCAGCGAGACGCCTGGCGCTTGACCGCGGGCCATCAAGAAGTAACGTTGCAGCGACGAAACGTCGAGCTGGGCGAATCGCGGCGGTATGACTCCCAGCGCGACTGCGGTGTCGAGCATTTGATCGTAGAGCGAAAAGTCGTTGCTCGGGATCGAATCGATGCCGGCCGCTTGTTGCAGGCGCCAATGTTCGGCACGCAGCTCGGCGGCGACTTGCTGCAGTTGCTCGGCCGACGAACTGCCGGACCAATACGATTCGACAGCTCGCTTGAGCTCCCGATTTTTACCGATTCGAGGAAAACCTAAATTTGCAGATATCATGTACGCTGTCCTTGGTAATTGCGCATTCTTAGCGCAGCAGGAGACGCGTCCGACAGTCAAAGCTGGGACCAGTCCCGCGCGCGGAAACAGAAAGAAATCAAACGTGAACTCGCCGGATCGCTACAAAGCGTGGGAGCGACTAGAGGGGGAGCGAGTTCGCCGCAGCGCAGCAGGAGTGCGCACATCAAGAAATGATGTCATCGTAAGGATCTCCATGTCGCCTTCATCCCCGAAGGCGTATGACTAAACTGCACCAGCGGCACAGGCGGTTGGCAGGTCTTCGGACTTCCAGACTAGGGCCAGGCGACGTGCCTGACGGTTCCTACTTGCCGTTGCTTTCCAATCCAACGAGGATCAGTGCTTACCGACGGCGTTCGTTTCTGGTTACCGCAGCGGGGGCTGTCCCGGATTTTCACCGGCGTTCCCTCTTTCGACGCTCCCTGGATGGAGCGAACCAATCACGCCGCCAAACTATCCTATGAGCGTCGACCTCGTCAACTAGCAGTGGCCGCCAAGCGTACGGTTCGCCGGCAGAATTCAACAGAAGCAGCGAATCAAGCCGCGGCCGCAATAACCTATATCACCGATAAACCCTGACGCAGTAGACGTTTACGCATACAGAAAATTTCAAAATTGAGCCCCCCATAGCGGTCTCGGCCCCTTTACTGATCGTGGCCGCGCGGCTAAACTTTGTGATCTGCCGCGGGAGAGTAGTCTCCGTAGTAGCAGATGCGGATGTAGCTCAGCTGGATAGAGCGTCGGTCTACGAAACCGAAGGTCGCAGGTTCGAACCCTGCCATCCGCACTCAAAGAAGCCGTTAGCTTGGAAGAGCTTACGGCTTTTTTTATGCGCTCATCGCTAAATGGTCTGTTTCGGTCCCCATTTGCGCACACCATGCGCACAAACTTTTGAGCCGTTATTGGGTGGCGATTTACGGGGATCGGAGTAGCGGGAATCGATCAACGTGCTTTAGCGACGAATAGCCCAGCGCCGCTTGCAACCGCAGAGCGTGCTGCGGCGAATCGTCATGCCAAGCCGCGAATGAATGTCTTCTTGTCGATAGAGCGGCGTGTGATCGCCGAATTTGGAGAGGACCGTATGCGACTCCGTCTTGCCTGCGATCGAGGAGATGATCCTAGAGGAATGAGATTCTGGCGATCAACTACCAACCGGCGCCGCGGGTCGATGTTTTCACCCTTCCTAAGTACATATCGGCGTTAATGTAGAGCGAACTGCCATCGTCTCCCCATGCGCAGTTGCCGGTCGCTTCGCCGGTGGCGATTGTGCCGAGATGCGTACCATCAGGGGCGAAGATATAGACGCCGCCGGGCGCAGTGGCGAAAATGTTGCCTTGCTGGTCGACCTTCAGGCCATCGGGCAAGCCTTTCTTGATCGCGACCCATTTGGTCGCGTCGAAGAAGACCTTGCCTTCGCTGAGCGTGCCGTCTGCGTGTACGTCGTAGACCATCCATAAGGCCGCTTGGGGATCGGACTGTGCGACGTAGAGCTTCTTTTCGTCCGGACTGAAGGCCAGGCCATTTGGAAAGGTCAGCTTGTCGTTAAGTAGGGTTAGTTCGCCTTGGGGGGTAAGCCGAAAAATGCCAGAGTAGGGAAGCTCTCGCGCTGGATCTTTCTCGACCAGCTTCAATCCGTACGGCGGATCGGTAAAGTAGAGATCGCCGTTGGACTTGAAAGCGCCGTCATTGGGACTGTTAAGTCGCTTCCCACGGTACGAGTCGATTAGCACCGTTTGTTTAGACGCGGGGTCGGTTCCCTCGAGCCGTGCGATCTGCCTGTCGCCATGTTGGCACAGGACCAGATTGCCTTGCGGGTCAAGTAACAGACCGTTGCTGCCTGGCTCGGCGCCGCGGCGCACGGCGCCGCTTTGTCCGGCCGGTTTTAGAAAGAGCGAGAGTCCTGATTTTTCCGACCAGCGCATGATCGAGTCGTTGGGAATATCGGAGAAAAGCAAGCATTCGTCTTGGGGCGACCAGACCGGCCCTTCGCTCCACTCAAAGCCGCTCGCCAGTTTCTCTAGCTTGGCGTCAGCCGGGAGGATCGCATTGATTCGCGGATCCAAGCGAATGATTTCGCCGAATGTCGGGTAGGGCTGTGGAGTCTCGGCACGACTAATACTGAATGCTGTAAGCAGTAGAAGAACGCCGGCGCCGAGGATGCGAAGATTCATCAGATGTTCCCAGGAGATTCATCGGTGAAAGGAGTGGATACGTCGTCCGCAGGGGGATCGACCTTCACGAACAGCCAGCAGATGGCCGCCGCCAGAAACACAAAGATGTTGATCAAAAACAACTGGTCATATCCAACGAGGATCGCCGCTTGTCGTTGTAGTGGCGACAGCAACTCAACCGTCGTTACTGAGCGAGCGGCGCTGTAGGTCAGCGAATTCTGAATCAGCGTTCCTGTTAGCCAACCGGCGAAGGCGGCGCCGAACGTACCGATCATATTCATACTGGCCGCGGCGACGCCGGCGTTCTCTTGCCCGATATCCTGACAACTGGCCCAAGCCGAACCGACCGTCAGATCAATGCAAAATGCGGAGAGGGCCACCATCAGACAGAACAGATGAATGTTCGGACTCCAGAAAGCGCCGACCCAGAGCAAACTGCCAACCAGCATGGCGATCACTCCAAGCCGTTGGCGCGCTTGGGCCCGGGTCGCTGTACGCCGCGCAAACCACGAGACGAGAAATCCGCCCGATAAACAACCGACGGCGCCCAGCCAAAGCGGTGCGCCGCAATAGATCGCTCCTAGCAAATTCCCTTTTTCCACCTGAAATCTCTCCAGCAAATAGGCTGGCAGGTAGGTGATGTTGAAGATCCACACAAACGTCACCAACGCGTACATCAGCCATAGTGCGTGCAAGCTGCGCGTGGTCATCAGCATCGACCAGACGATCTTGTGCGACTCTGTCGACTTTGTTCTACCCTGATGAATCACGGCTAGCTCCGCTTTGCTTACCTGGGAATGTTGTGCAGGCGAGTTGCGAAACCAATAGGCGAACCCAATGCACCAAAGAAAGCCGATTCCACCGAACAGAAAAAACGCGCCACGCCAATCGAGCGGTGCGACAGGGAAGAGAGCGTTGCCGACCAGGATCGCCCAAATCACCGGTGTGACACCTCCCATCAATCGCCCGGTCATCCAAATGGCCCCTTGCGCAAATTCCCATTCGCGTTTGGGAAACCAGTCGTGAATGGCTCGCGTGATGTTCGGATAGGCGCCTGCTTCGCCGGCTCCGAACAAAAAACGGAGGGCGATCAATGATCCGAGACCGCCAAAACTGATCGCGCCCCACTTTAGGCCGATGGCCCCGGTTAAAATAGTGCAAGCCGACCACCAGATGACGATTCGAATCAGCAGGTTGCGGGGACCAAGGCGATCCCCTAGCCAGCCTGTTGGAATCTCGAATAGGGCGTACGCCAGCGCAAATGCGGTGAACGCCCACTTCATTTGGGAAACGTCGGTCAGTCCGATTGCCTGGCTAATTTCGGGCGCGGCGGCGCCGAAACAGACTCGGTCAAGGTACGTGATCATCGAGAGGACGCAGAGCAACAACAGAATCCAGTAGCGGACCCGCGTCGTCGCCTCAGGTTGAACGTCCTGACGGCTTTCAGTGTGATTCACAGACGCGGTGTGCATTGACGAAATCCTCGTTCAACGTAATTCCTAGTCCCGGTCCATCGGGCGGACAGATCCAACCGTCGATCGCCTGGATTTTCTCGTGCGTCAATTCATGACGCAGCGGAGAATCCTCGACGCAATCTTCAAACAAAAAGGCGTCACGACAGGTCGATAGCCAATGCAGGCTGGCTGCAGCGGTGACAGGACTCGTGTAGCAATGATTGCACAGCCGAGCGCCGATTTCCTCGATCCGTTGGCGAATATAGGCCGCTTCGGTGAATCCGTTACGCGATAGATCGACCTGGTAGACGTCGAGACAACGGCCATCGATCAGCGGACGAAACGCTTGTCGTCCGCATTCTTCTTCACCCCCGGCGATAGGAACCGGCGAGCGATCACGCAGCCAGCGATACCCTTCGTAGTCGTCGGGATGAAGCGGTTCTTCTAGCCAGCCAATCTTGAAATCTTGAAACGCGTGAGCTCGCTGCAGCGCCGTTCGCGCATCCCAAACGCAGCCGGCGTCGATCAGCAAAGTGCCATCGGAACCGAGCCCCTCACGAGCGCCTCGTACGAGGTCGACGTCGACCGCTTCGGATGGTCCCATCGGTTCCCAGCCGAACTTGACCGCCCGATAGCCTGCTTCGCGCCAACGTCGACCGATCGCGGCAGTCTCGCCGCCATCTTTGCCAAACAGGATCGATGCGTAGGCCTGAATCCGGTCATGCTGTTTTCCGCCCAGCAAGCGGTGTATAGGCTCACCAAAGTACTTCCCCTTCAGGTCCCAGAGCGCCATATCGATCGCCGCCATCGCGGTGATCGTGACACTGCGGCGACCGCAATACATTGTGCGGCGATACATTTTTTGCCAAAGGCGATCGGTCTCCAGCGGATTTTCGCCGACCAACAGATCGCGCAGGCCGGTTGCGATGTTGTGGCTAAAGGGAGCATCGATGACCGCTTTCACCATTTCCGGCGACGAGTCGGCCTCGCCAATTCCTTCCAACCCGGTATCGGTTCGAACTCGAATCAAAACGGAGTCTTGGCTACTGGCGGTCTTTGCCTCGACTTGAGGAATTCGCAGAATCTGACAGATGATCTGAGTGATTTTCACAGGTGGGCTCATTCCGAAACAAACTAGTAATCGCAACGCTTACGGCGTTATGCGTCCTACGACAACAATGTGCTGACCGCGGGGGACGGCTGCGGCCCAGGCTTGCGCCAAGACGACGCCGTCAATTTGGGCGCGAACTTGCCACGGGGGCATGTCGATATGATCAAAATCATGCAGCAATCCAACCACGTCTCCACGCTTTACCGCCGTGCCGCAATCGATCAACGGCTCAAAGTGACCGTCAAACGGCGCTACGCTATAGCAGTCGCGATCGACCGTTGTTAGCTTCATTTGCGTGCCGGCCCGGTGGTGACCAATGGGTTCGATCTGGCCCAGCAGTTGTTCGTGATGGATCGCCGCCGCCAAAACGCCATGGCGAGCGTAGCGAACCCCTTCCAGATTTACCGCGCGTCCCCAACCAAGCTCGGTGCCGATGGTGATCTTGCCGAGACGTTCCGCTTCGCTCGGCAATAATCCCGGCGTCGCATTCTGATAAACCATCAGACTAGGAACCCCAAACCAGCGAGCTGTCTCCTCGATCGCTTTCGACTGAACAGGATCGTCGACGGGGTGAAAACTGGAGCAGAGAGAAAATCTTGCGACATCGCCGCCGCTGTGCAAATCGATCACGACGTGCACTCGTGGCCAAATGTGCTGACGCACGAACGCGACGATACGATGCGTGATTCCAGAAAGAGCTGGCGTCGTTCCCGCTCCGTCGACAAACGCGCGATTGAGGTTGACGCGGTCATCGAGCGAACTCTCACGCGTGCCGGCTCGAAATGCTGACGGATTCAGCACCGGGATCAGGATGATGCGACCGACGACGTTTTCCGTTTCGATCTCACTCATCAGCTTTTTCAGCGCGACAGGCCCTTCATACTCGTTGCCATGATTGGCGCCAAAGGCGACCAACCCGCGATCGGCGGCGGCTTTCTTGCCGACCCATACGGTGAGCGGAATCAAGTGGTCTCCCCAGATGCTGTCATGTTCGAGCGCGACCCAATAGTCGCGTCGTCCCGGCGAATCGAGATCGAGATCTCCAGGGCGAACGATTTGTCGTGAGACGATTGGTTCTGACATAACTGCGTCGTTACTTTCCGTGGAACTAGGAGAGGATGTCGTTCAACACATGACCATGCACGTCGGTCAGACGGAAGTCGCGACCAGCATAGCGATAGGTTAATCGCGTATGATCGAATCCCAGAAGGTGCAAAATGGTGGCGTGTAGGTCATGCACGCTGGTCGGGCGTTCTACCGCTTTGAAGCCAAAGTCGTCGGTTGCGCCATAGGCAGTTCCACCGCGAACGCCGCCGCCAGCCATCCAGACGGTAAAACCGTAATGATTGTGGTCGCGTCCTAACGTTGTTGCGCCGCTGCCGTTGAGTTCTACGGTCGGCGTGCGGCCGAACTCGCCTCCCCAGATGATCAGCGTATCTTCAAACATGCCGCGGCGTTTTAGGTCAGTCATTAGCGCTGCGATCGGTTGGTCGATCTGCTGCGAAAGTTTGCGGTGGCTCGGCTCTAGGTTGGCGTGATGGTCCCACGCGTTTCCAGCATCGTGCCAAAGTTGGACGTAACGTACGCCGTGCTCTAGCAGACGCCGCGCGATCAGCGTTTGTCGACCGTGAACCGATTCGCCATAGAGCTGGCGAGTTTCTTGCGTTTCTTGATTGATATCGAATGCGTCGGCCGCTTCCATCTGCATGCGGAAGGCCAACTCAAACGAATGGATCCGAGATTCCAGGCGAGGATCATGCCGCTGGCTGCGATGTTCGTTGTTGAGTTGATTTAGCAGTTCCAACTGGCGACTTTGCATCTCAATCGTTGCGTGTCGACTTCGGATGTTCTCGATCAACTTGTCAAGTTGTTCGTGTTTCGAGTCAATGTAGGTTCCCTGCAGGCTGCCAGGCAAAAATCCCGATTGCCAATTAGCGGCGCCGCTAACCGGCTGGCCATTGGGACACATCGCAATGAAGCCCGGCAGGTTTTGGTTTTCGGTTCCCAGGCCATACAGTGTCCACGAGCCGACGCTGGGCCGCGGCAGGACCGAGTCGCCGCAGTTCATTAACATCAGCGAAGGCTCATGGTTAGGAACCTGGGCGTACATCGATCGAATCACCGCGATGTCGTCAATATGTTCGGCCGTCTTGGCGAACAGCTCGCTTACTTCGATCCCGCTTTCGCCATATCTTTGAAACTTAAACGGCGACGGCATGCAAGCCCCGGTCTTCCGCTCAGTGGCGAGCGACATCGGCGGCGTTTGTCCCGCGTATTTCTGCAGCATCGGCTTCCGATCGAACGTATCGACATGCGACGGACCGCCGTTGAGAAAGAAGTGGACCACACGCTTGACCCTGCCTGGAAAGTGAGGGTTTTTCACGGCCAGGGGCGATTTGGCTGCTGCGGGACTAGCGAGTGCATCGGCGGGACTTTGAACAAGCGACGATAGCCCGAGCATCCCCAGCCCGATTCCAGATCGCTGCAACATCTCACGGCGATTGAGCGAATCTGTATGGTTTGAAGGCATGATTGCTAATCCACAAACAGGAATTCGTTGGAGAGAAGGAGGACCTGGGCCAACTGCTCCCATGCGTCGAGTTGACGGTTGCGCTGGCCGGTAAAGTCGTGCTGAGCGTTCCACCGGGGAAGCGGCAAGTCGCTGGACGCGACGCCGTTTTGCGAGAGCATATTGATCTGCGGCGCCCAAAGGTGTTGGTCACTATTTAGCACTTCAAGGATGTCGACGACAAAGTCGATCGATTCCCCTTGCTTCAACTCGACACTGGGGACGTCCATCGTCCGCGTCGTATTGTGGACAAGTTCTTTGCGAAGGACTTTGCCGCTGCTGGTCAGGATCCAGCAGCGAATTCCATCGGCGATCGGCTCTTCATGCTTTACCGTTGATTTGACGGCGTAGGTTCCGTCTGCTGGCGCCGTCCAGCGGCGAACGATTGCATGTCGTAAGTCGTTGCCGGGATGACCGCCGTCGGCTGTGATCTGAGCCCAGCCATGTTGGGTATCGGGCCATGACGTCGCTCCTTGCCAAGCGTCGCCGGTAAAGTAGGGAAGGGGAGTGAAGTTCAACAGCATCCCGGTCACCGGCTCGATTTCGCCGTACCCATACTTCCAGGCTTCCGCCGTAGCGAGAGTATCGTCAGCTTCCTGATGATTCGCCGCTTGTACAAACTGAAGTGCGGCGGTTTGTTCGGATGGACTGGGAGACCGCTGTAATATTTGACGAAACAAAGAGTCAACCGATTCTGCAGTAGTCTTGGCAGATTGCTCACGGATCAGCGCGGCGAGCGAACGCGCGCGATCTGCCTGAAATGAATGGTTCAGCCCAAACAAAGCTTGTTGCGGAACCGTCGTTTCCGATCGCTGCGGCGTGTGCAGATCGGGATTCGCAAAATCAAAAGTTTGCAGGATCGTGGGCAACGATTCTCGTTCGATCAGGCTGTAAATCGTTCGTCGCGCCCCATCTTTCGACACGGCGAACAAGGGATCTCCTTTTCCTCCAGGGCGGCGATTCAAATCTTTTGCAACCTTAAGACTCGCGTCACGAAACTGCTCAAAGGTTAGGCGTCGTCGGTTCATCCGCCAGAGCAAGCGATTCTCGGGATCCTGCTGACTCGCTTGCGCATACGCTGCGGGGCTCGCCGGTCCCGTCGATTTTTGTTGATAGGCGGCCGATAGCATGATCTGGCGGTGCAGGTCCTTGGTGGACCAGCCCCCATCGATGAAGTTGCGCGCCAGCCAATCGAGCAGGTCGGGATGCGTCGGTGGGTCAGCTCGCGTTCCGAAGTCACTGGGCGTGCGGACGATTCCGTGGTCAAAGTGATGCATCCAGACCCGATTGACCCAGACCCGCGCGGTCAGCGGGTTATCGGCCGCGGCGATCGCTTCGGCCAGTTCAAGTCGCCCGCTTCCTTGTTCAAACGGGCGTCGATCTTCGCGCGAAAGTATTTTGAGAAACCGCATCGGCACTTCGTCGCCGGGATTGTTGGCGTTTCCGCGACGTAAAACTCGCGGTGTTGCGATTGTCGGTTTATCGACCAGTTGGACCGCATGCGGAATCGTTTCGGCATTGGCGAGGATCCACTGATCGTACGCCGATTGCAGTTTCCACATCTCAACGCAGGAGTTGGTATCGAAGTCAAACTCGATGTTGATAAAGTCGAGATCAGGAATCACGCAAGGAGACCCGGCGGCATAGAGCACCTTCCGTAACTCTTCTTCCGCGCTATCGTCCATTGCTTTCGGTGGAGGATTTCCTTGCGTTGCTGCAGCCGCCAATTGTTCGTCCCACTTGCGGCTAATCTTATGAAAGAGTTCTGCGTATCGCGCGATCATCTCCGTCCGTGTTGCTGGCGTCGTCGCAAACGCTTTGGCGACCAATGGATTGATCGCGTTCGACGAGTCGCGAAGATGCGTCAATGCGATGTCTGCCTGGTCGAGAAAGTTTTCATCCGGCAACTTCGCCAGCGCGGTCCAGATGACGAAAACCGGATGTTGCGTTTTCTCCGCATTTCGTAGGTAGCGCTGCCAGCCCCAGACAGTTGTGGGCAGCAGGTCCTTCTTCGAGAGGATCTGGCTGAACGCTTGCTGAGGGTATTTTTCGAGCTCGAATTGGGCTTGCAGATAGTCGCCGACGCGACTTCTTGTCAGGTTGGCGAATTCCAGTCGCGTTGCCTGCAATCCTGTATGGAGTTTGGTCTTTCGGTTTTTAAGTTCGGCTTGAACTTTCTCGTTAGCCGACTGATCAAAGATCGGTACGGTCTTTTCGGCCGAATTCTGAAAGATGCCGTAGAGCGAGTAGTAGTCGGCCGTTGGAATCGGATCGAACTTGTGGTCGTGACAACGGGCGCAACCGACCGTCAAGCCGAGCAGTCCGCGCGTGACGACATCAATGCGATCATCGATGATGTCGGGTTCAACTCCTAGGAAACGGCGCCCAAGCGTCACGAATCCCATCGCCGCCGCCGCTTGGGGATCGTCTGGAGCCACTTGATCGGCCGCGAGTTGGAGTCGTACAAATTGATCGTAGGGCATGTCGCTGTTGAACGCTTGAATGACCCAGTCGCGATAGTGAACCGAGTGAACGAAGAAGCGCTCTTCACGACCGTAGACGTACCCTTTGGTGTCGGAATAGCGTGCGACATCGAGCCAGTGCCGCGCCCATTGTTCGCCATAGGCTGGAGAGTTCAGCAGGCGATCGATCAACCGCTCGTAAGCGTCTGGTCGTTGGTCAGCGACGAAGGCTTCAACTTCTTCCGGCGAAGGTGGTAAACCAGTTAAGTCGAACGTCGCGCGGCGAATGAAAGTGCGGCGGTCGGTTGGCGGGGAAGGAGCAAGCGCTGTTGCTTCTAGCTTGTGGAGGATAAATCGATCGATGTTATTCTGCGGCCAAGTTGCATTTTTCACTTCTGGCGGCGACGGCGATGAGATCGGTTGAAACGCCCAATGGTCTCGCTTGGCGGATTCATCCAATTGCGGGTGATCCGATTCGGGCCAGGCCGCACCAGAGTCGATCCATTGACGGAGAAGATCGATTTGCGCCTGCGACAGATTCTTGCCGCTCGACTGGGGAGGCATTTTCTCGAGTTCGTCACTCGATGAAATTCGCTCCACCAGGAGACTCTCGGCCGACTTGCCGGGGACGATCGCGGCGCCGCTATCTCCCCCGGCGATGGCGAACTGACGAGCGTCGAAGCGGAGACCGCCCCATTGGGTTTTGGGCCCGTGACACTCGTAGCAATTTTCGACCAGCAATGGGCGAATCTTGCTTTCGAAATGGTCGTTTGCCTGATTTTGCGAACCATTGGGCGTCTCAGCCGCAAGCCCCGTTGGATAGGCGACAATCGCTGCCGCGACAATCCAAACGAGGACAGGCAACATCAAAGCGCAACTTGGATTGGAGACAATTCTTGGCATTGACTTACTCGGACCGGTGACAACCTTCTGGAGACAGATTGACTCGCGGCTATAACGAAACATTAACGGAGCGAAACTGACACATCGCAATCCTTGATTTGTTTCTCCGTTGACGATTTCCTCATCTCGGGATGGGGAATTGCACAGACCTACTTCAACTCCAACTTGTAGTCGCGGCTGGATTCGGTGATTTGAACCGCTACAGGCGTCCCGTTCATGGAATACTTGCGAATCGCCTCGGCGATCGCGGGATTCTTCTTCGCCTTCCCGCCTACAACTCCCCCGCCTGACATCGGCAGCGACAGGAAAAATTCGCCGGGCCCAGTTTGCACGCCGTCCAAATCGTAAGTGTAGAGCATGACGAATTTCCCCCCTGCAGTCGTCGTCGCCATGCTTTCACGCCCAGTGCTCGGACGGAAGTGAACGATGACTCCTTCCAGCGGTTCTCCCTTGTAGGTGAGCGTTCCTTCCAGCTCTACAATCTCATAGGGTGACTTCGGGCTGCAGCCAACGGTGCATAACAGCATTGCGACTGCAATACTTGCCAAGTAGTGGAACATCGTATTCCTCCGAATAATCGGTGCTAGGAGCCTGGCGGGACGACGCTAGGCTCAGGGAAGGTTGCGTATCGAACATGGCGCCTTTCCTGTTTCCTTAAGGGGGGAAGTCAATTCCTGTCCCCCCTTTTTTCCGTTCTTCGAATGCTATCGATAGGTCTCCACCTCTTGGCCTTGGGGAGTGAAGGTGTTGACCCAAATTGTTGTGTCAACCGTTTCTGTCACAAAGGCCACGCTGCCGTCGGCTCTTGCCGCATTGAGTCCGCCGGGATGAAAGCTTCGAGCTGATCGCATCACCTGTCCCCAATCCGCTCCAACCATGTTGGGCGGAAAAACGATCGAGGTGGGGTCATATCCCGTTAACGCCATGCCTTCACAGGGATGACTGACAAAGAAGAAGGGGTTGCTTCCTCGATCCAGGAAGCGTTTGCTCGACGTACTCTGCTCGAGCATCAAGAAGGTATTGCTGGTTCCGTCAATGATGTCGCCCATTCTGCTCCCGCTGTTCGTGAAAAAGATTCCATCTCCGGTCCCGTCTCTGGCCGAGTTTTCGGCCATTTCTCGGGCGGCGACGGCGTAATCCTTGTGGGAGTTGGCGATCAAGGCGTCCTTCACACTGGATGGACACTGAAACGATTCTGGAACCAACTCCGAGGGGAGCTTGTTGGCCGGATCACCGCTCGCCGTCCACTCAGCGCTATAGTACCACTGGTCCCACCAGTGTTCGGCATAGGCGACGCGGTTGAAATCAATCTGATCGTGAAGAGCCGATTGCTCGACGTAGGGGAGAACGAACGCAGGCCACCCAATCATCCCCTCGTAAAGAACCTTGTAGCCGGAGAACCACTCATGGCCTGGCTGCACAGGCGCGTTACCGGCGACAACATTGGCTGACGCCAAAGCGGCGGGAGGAAACGACTGGAGCGTGTCGTGGTAGTTATGCATCGACAGCGCCAACTGCTTGAGATTGTTAGTGCAAGACATCCGCCGCGCCGCTTCTCGCGCTTGCTGCACGGCCGGCAACAGAAGCGCAATCAGTACTCCAATGATGGCGATAACGACCAGCAGTTCGACCAGTGTAAAACCGCGCGTGCGGCGACGTGCCGCAACCAAATCGACAACTCTCATGACAACCTCCAACGAAAGTATCGGGATAAGAAGATCGAGAAGGGATGGTGCGGAGGAGAAGTCGTGGAGATTCGCCGTGGCTCATTCGCTCCGATGATCTTCACCTCACTGTCCATCCCTGGATTGTCGACAAAACAGCATGGATTGTCAACAATCTTTTTGGCAAGAAATAACGCAATCTCCGTGCCATTACTTTTGTCGAGATGCCAAACGCACTCTGTGGGCGGACTTTGGTCTTTTTTGCGTTATTTAGGCGGCTGATATCGCACTAATGTGCAAACCGCTCTTGGGTGACGGGATCTGGGGAGCTGCGGAAACGCTAGTCCACTAAGCAGATTTGGACAGCAACTGCATCGAAGTCAGGCGATGGTTGCAAGAGGCGCGTGCGATTGCACGCTTACTCGATCTTCTCGTTCAGTAGCGCAAGAGTCGCTTGGAGATCGCCCGATCGAATGCTATCGACGATGGCGCGATGTTCGTCGTAGATCCCCATCGGATCGGGACAACGGCGCTGGGTCCTACGAAAATGGGAACGAATGCGATAGACCATCGCCTCCCAGATGGCTAGCAGGTCTGGTTGTCCAGCTCGTTCCAAAATCGAACGATGAAACGCGATGTCGGCTTCGGCAATTGCGGCATAGTCCTTTGTGGCGCAGGCCTCTTTCATCCGCGTGAGCAAATCTTCCCAGCGGGCGAAGTCTTCGTCGTTCAACTCGTCGAAGATCAACTCCAGCACGTACCCTTCCAGCATTTGCCGGATCGGCACGATCAAATCGCGAATCGGTTTCGGCGGTTCTGATGCGACGACGACGCCGCGATTGGGACGCGTGACCAGCAGACCCTGGTGCGTCAGTTTTTGAAACGCTTCACGAATCGCATTCCGCCCCAGTTTGAACCGTTTCGAGACATCTATCTCGGTCAAACGAGAACCTTCGGTGAGTTGTCCGGAGAGGATTTCCTCGCGCAATTGCTCGACAATTTCAGTGGATCGACGTGATTTTTTGTTGTCCACCATGCAGGGATCCGCCATTTTTCAAACCATTTCGCCGCGTTTTTTCAAATTGTCGACAATCACCGCAGCCTTTCTTCAATGTGTACGCGACTTGGCGGAATGTCAATTGCGGTCATGGAAAGATCCCCTGGCAAATGCTCTTAGACGCTCAGGAATACGGGGCCAGTGGAGCGGAAAAGAAGGAGCGCCGCTCATCCAATAATTGCCACTTACGCCGTTTTGGGATCTTCATCGTTCGAGTCTCCGTTCGCCTTGGGGACTCTCAAAACACAGATAAACCAGCTTGGGGGAGAATCTGCCAGCCAGTGGGTGCGGAAATTTGGGTCAGGTAGATGGAAAGCGGCAGCCGATACGTTGCTTGTTCATGCTCGCGAATGTTTAGATATTCTCTTCCACGCCATATTGCTTTAGCTTTCGGTAAAGCGTTTTGCGGTCGAGGCCAAGGATTCGTGCGGCGGTGGTTTTGTTGTCGCCGACAGCGCTGAGCACGTGAAGGATATAACGGCGTTCCACTTCATCCATCGGCGCCAGATCGGCCGGATCTTCGCCGCCGATGAAGACCTGTGAGCTGCGATAGTCGCGAATCTTGTCGGGCAAGTCTTCTACGGCGAGCAGCTCGTAACGCGTCAGCGCGACGGCGCGTTCGATGACATTTCGCAGCTCACGCACATTGCCTGGCCAGGAATAGGCCAACAGTTTTTCACTGGCTTGGTCGGAAATACTGGTAACCGATTTCTCCGCACGTTTGGCGTGTGTAGTCACGAAATGGCGAGCCAACAGCAGAATGTCGGTCCCGCGGGATCGCAGCGGCGGCAACTCAAGCTGAATGACATTAATACGATAGAACAAATCATCACGAAACTTTTGATCCTCCACGGCCGCTTCGAGATCGCGGTTGGTGGCGGCCAAGATACGAACGTTAAACTCAATTTCCTGGTCGCCGCCTACGGGGCGAAGTTTATTCTCCTCTAGCGCTCGCAATAGCTTCACTTGCATTGCAATCGGCATCTCGCCAATTTCATCCAGTAGCAAGGTCCCTCCCTCGGCTTGTTGGAATAAACCTTTGCGTTCAGCTCGGGCGTCGGTAAAAGCGCCTTTGGCGTGACCAAAGAGCTCGCTTTCCAGCAACGTTTCGGGCAGCGCGGCGCAATTGACGGCGACAAAGGGGCCATTGGCCCGCCGGCTTTGTCGATGTAACAAGCGAGCGACAAGCTCCTTACCGGTTCCACTTTCCCCGGTGATCAGGACCGATGACGAGGATTCGCCGATCCGCGAAATCTGGTCAAATAACCGTTGCATCGGCGGACTTTCGCCGATGATTTCGCCAAAATGACGCGAGTGATCCACCGCCTCGCCCAACAATTTGACCTGCTGCTGCAGCCGCCGGTGCTTGACAGCGCGTTCCAATGAAATTGCCAGCAGATCCATTTCGATCGGCTTGGTGACAAAGTCAAAGGCGCCAGCGCGAATCGCGGCCACCGCCGTTTCCAGGCTCCCAAAGGCGGTCATCACAATCACAGGCACGTCAGGGCGATTCGCGACAATCTGCTCACAAAGCTCAATCCCAGAGGAGCCAGGCATGCGGATGTCGGTCAATACCGCGTCGAACTCATTCTCGTTCAAAGCGTGATACGCTGCTTCCGCCGATGTGAACCAGCTTGATTGGAAGGATCGCAGATTCAGGTCGGTCTGAATCAATTCGCACATGCTTTGCTGGTCATCAACGATCAGGATGTTACCGTACATGGGTTCGTTCCGACGCGGCAGGTTGAATCGGCAAGTAGATAGAGAAGCACGCGCCGTCGTCCGGTTGGCTGACGACATCGATCCAACCGTCATGTTCCTGCACAATCCCAAAGGCGATCGACAGTCCCAAACCGGTTCCTTCTCCTACGTCTTTGGTAGTGAAAAACGGTTCGAATAATTGTTCACGCGTTTGCTCATCGAAGCCGCTGCCGTTGTCTTGCACGTCAATTCGGACGTAATCCGCTTCGAATTTTTCTGGTGAGCGACGCGTCTCGCGCCGAACGGATACCGTGACTTGGCCGCTGTCCGGCGCGGCTTGAATCGCGTTCATGATGATGTTGGTCAGCACCTGTTGTATTTGCGATGAATCAATCGAGGCCACAATCCGTTCTGCGTCTGCGGCCGTAATCGTCACCCCTTTTTTCTCGGCCAACGGTTGCAGCAAGGAAATTGTCCGTCCCGTAAGTAGACTGACGTTCTCTTCGGTGCGCTGCGGCCGACTTTGTCGTGCAAAGTCGAGCAACTGCCGCACAATCAGGGTAATTCGGTTGGCTTCCGCTTTGATCGTTTCGGCGCTCACTCGGGTTTCAGTCTCAGAGAGTTTTCCAGCGGCGATTAAGCCGGCTCGGCCGGCGACGACATTCAGCGGCGTTCCCAATTCGTGCGCGATTCCGGCCGCGAGCCGCCCGACCGTCTTCAGCCGGTCGGCATGGCGCAATTGCTCCAGTGTCGCGATGCGCGTCGCTGATTCGCGTCGTATGGTTTCCTGGTGCTGCGTCAATTGCTCGCACATCTTATTCAACGCCTGGGCCAACTGGCTCAGTTCTCCACTGCCGTTAATCGCCAGCGGATCCGAAAAATCGCCTGCCGCGATGCGTTGCGTTTTCTCAATCAGGCGGTCCAGCGGCTTGCCGACGAGCGTTACTCCGGCATACATCACCAAGCCGACGCCCACGATCGCCAAAACGCCGATCGTAGCCAGCGCGCGATAGATTGCCAAACGATTCTGCTGCTGCAGATCGTCGGCAGGTCGCGAAAACTCCAGCGCCGCTCGACGTTGATCGCCGCCGATCACAGGATAGTAGGTATGCAGCCAGGCTGCGCCCTTTTGCCCATTGACCATTACGGAAACCATCTGCCCACGCGTGACAGGGGCCAAAGATTCAGGCGAAGCCGCGGGCTGTTTCGCGATTGGCGCTTCGGTTTCGAGCGAAATAAAGCGGATCTGGACAAGCTGATTCGAGGAGTGTTCACCCAGCAATAGGGCGTCGACCCCGGCGTCGCCTTGCTTGTTCCAGGTTAGCAACAGCTCGCTTTCAATCGACTTACCCACGCGCTGAGCGTACTCGGTTTGCTCACGTTCGAATGACGCTTTTTGTCCTTGAATCGCGATATAGGTGTTGGTCGCTGTCAGCAAGACCACGACAACGAGGAATATCAGGATCAGCTTGGCCGCTAATCGCATGGGGAATGCCTGTGCGCATGTTAATTGACTTCCGCAGTTCACCATCTTCCGACGGCGATGCGCGTCATGTTATACCATACCCGAATCGAGGTCACAGACCGGTAGGGCGCAGGCGAGTAGGTTCAATATCCTGGCTCCGAGTCCACCCGATCTGGCCGTGCGCGGTACGAATTTGCGTCCACTGGCCGCGCTGGGCCAGCACCTTGACTCGGCGCCCTTGCATATGATCGACGGCGGCTACTTCTTCAAACTGATTACCGTCCCCTGCGTGTAGCTGCAACTGATCGGCCACGATCACGGCGTCGCCAACGCTTGTGGGGTCGGTGGACGCTAGGTAGTAACTGCCTAGGGAAACCAGAAATATCAACAGCGGCGCCGCCGCCAACCGCCAAGCACGAAAGTTAACGCCGACAGCTCGCACGCTCCAGAGGCTCCAAAAGGCAAGCGACGCCAAGATGAGAGTGACGATCACCGTCGGCAACCCCACGACTTGAATGATGCGATCATTGGCGGATCGGAGATGGTGCTGCCACCAATGGAACGAGATCGGTGCGCCGCTAAAGCTGGCGATCGCGTCATTTTCGGCGACACGTTTCACTTTGCTGCTGGCGAACCGGAGATTCGCAAGCAGTTGCCGATTCGTAGGATCAAGCTCTCGTGCGTGTTCATAGTTAGCGATGGCTCGTCCTAACTCGCCGCTTTGCAGGTAGGCGTTGCCTAGGTTCAGGAAGAGCTGACTGTTGTGAACGCCTGCATCGACCAGCAGTTGGTATCTGCCGGCTGACTTCTCAAAAAGTTGCTTGGCAACGGCGGAATCAGTAGCGGCCAGTTCGCTTGCCCGGGCGTAGTCGGCGCCAGCTTCGGCTAGGGTCGTTTGCTGTTGCTGCACGTTTAACTCAACACCGGTTAAGGAAGTTTCGATCTGCGGAGAGTCTTCAGCGGCGAAACCACGACTTGCCGGGATAGCGAACAAAGCAGTCGCAATGATCAGCGGCAGAGAACGCTGCAACACGCGAACAGTCGCGTTTGGCTTCTGTCGTTCGGATCGGCGAACCGGCGATTTCGCTTGCGATTGCAGTGACGCGTCCAGTTTCTCAACCAAGCCTTTCGCCAGTTGGCGCTGTACAAGTTGGGCTTGCGCAGAGTCTTCAGAAACGAACGGGCGCTGGAGCTCTTGGAAAAAGGCATCCAGTTCATTGGCCAACTCATACATGCCGCGAAGCCGGAGTTGTCCCAACGCGCCGCTTGTCGTTTGGCATGGAGTCCGAGTTGCGCGAGCAATGTACTGCGCCAGAGCATCAGCGATCGCGGCGTCGTTGGTTGCAGCTTCAATCGTCGAGAGGCAACGTTTTCGCGGGGACTGAAAACGGAGCAGCTGATCTGCGATTCTTCGCTGATTCGACACGAGAAACAGCCCTAGGCAGACGCCAGGGGGGATCACGACCAGCGCCCACCACCACTTGACCGACGAAGGGGGCGATTGGGGAAGGAGAATACTGGTAGAGTTGTTGTTGGTAAAGTCGGGCAGTTCCGCGACGGCGACGTCTCTCGAGGCAGAATTGCGCATTTGTTGGCCACGCCCGTTGCCGACGATCGCATCTAAGGCCAACGTTTCCGACTCACTGACTTCAATGGCAATCGGCTCACTATGTACGGTCTGGAACGATTCTGTTTCGGGATCGAAAAAGCTGAACGGAATCGCGGGGATTTCTGTGATTCCCGCCTGGCGAGGACGGATCGTTGTCGAAAAGACTTTCGTCTCGTCTTGCACGAAGCCGGCCAGGGATTGATCGGCGACGTGAAAGTTCGTGGTCAGTTCAGACGACATATTCAGCGGCGGGGCCTGCACCAGTTCCATGGGGCCGCTGCCGGCGATGCCGATGTCTAAGGTGATTGGGTCACCGGCCTCAACAGCCGTTGGCGTGGCTCGTGTGACAATTCGATAACGACCTACCGCGCCGCGATAGTCGGCGGGGCGGCCCGCTTGCGGAACCGGCGTTACGACAGTCGCGTCAACGCTCACGTCGCCGACGATCGGGCGAGAGGAGGTGACGGAAAGTTGATTTCCAAAGGGAGACGTGAAGAAGTCGTCGTTCATCATTCGTGACATGGCCGAATTGCCGGCGAAAGGGCTCCCCCCAAAAAGACCGCCAAACGAAGATCGCGACGCGCCCAAGGCCGTGGGATAGTTGACCACAATCTGTACGTCATCCGCATCGATCTGACCGGCTCGCTTGGGGTAAACGGTCGCCGTAATCTCATAGAGGTAATAGCTGCGTTCGTCTCCCTGACCGTCATCGCGCAGAACCTCTTGTCCGCCTGGCCGTTGGTTGTTCTCGGCTAACTCTTGCAGTCGATCGGCGAATCCGCCCCAGGTCGTTTGCTCGGAAATCATATTCCACATATCCCCTTCAGAGAGGGTGATGTTCCGCTCCGTGTCATGAAATGGCTTGATCCAAATCTTTAGCGTCATTTCCAGCGGTTCGCCGACAAAGACCTTTTCTTTGCCGCCGGTGATCTCGACGAACAGCAGATCGCCAGTGATGCTCTTGGTAGCGACGAACCGTTGCGGCTGCGTGGTTACATTGCGTCCGTCGGCATGAATCGTCAGCGGTGGAAGTTCAAAGTTGCCTGCGCGTCGGGGGGTGATGAGATACTGAAAGGTGACGCTACGACTTTCGCTACGGCGTCCGTTCATGATCGTGACTTGAGAACTCTGTGCCGGCGCTCCGGCAGAGCGAATATCGCAGCCATCGATCGAAGGCAACGTGGGTTGTTCGAAGTCATTCGCATTGGCAATCGAAATCTGTAAGGTGATCGGCATGCCGACATAGGCCTCGCGCGATGACAGTCGAGCGTCGACATCGCCTGCTTGGGCAGTCGCCGCGATACCGACGAAGCAGATCACTGCAACGATGAGCATTGCCCCTTGGTGCGATTTCATATTTCTCATCTCTATTTCTCCAACGCCGAAGCCGTTTATATGACAGTGGATGTAGTCAGACACTTGCAAGAGTCTGCAATCGTTCTACCAGTCGCGATCGACCGATATATGGCGAGAACGTTCCGCTCTTTGCTGTTGCAGTCTTCGCAACATGTCGCGGTCGCGAACTGCCTGCAGCATTTTAAGCGCCTCTTCTTTGGACATAAGATCTTTCTCGTTGTTCCCCATAACTGCAGCTTGCGGATCGTCCTGCTTCTGCTCCTGTTCACTGGCGCCGGAAAGTTTGCCTGTGGGAATCTCTTGGGGATCATCCGCTTCCTCTTCAGGAGATGCTTCGTCGGCAGCCGATTGCGAGGACAGGTCTTGTGACCGTTGATTCGCTTGGCTGTCGTGCGAATTGTCTTGCTGTGGGGATGATTCTTGTTCTCTTTGCGGCTCCTGATCCTCTGGGATTTCTGGATCCGCTTTCGGCTTGTTTGGCTGAGAGGAATCTTCGGATTGCTGTTCCTGATCCTTGGGGTTTTTGTCTTCCGACGACTGCGATTGTGAACTCTGCTCACCTTCTTTCTGGTCGTTCTTGTGTCCCTGTTGTTGATCCTGTTGCTGGTCCTGTTGCTGATCCTGTTGCTGATCCTGTTGCTGATCCTGTTGCTGATCCTGTTGCTGGTCCTGTTGCTGATCCTGTTGCTGGTCCTGTTGCTGGTCCTGTTGCTGGTCCTGTTGTTGGTCCTGTTGTTGGTCCTGTTGTTGGTCCTGTTGTTGGTCCTGTTGTTGGTCCTGTTGTTGGTCCTGTTGTTGGTCCTGTTGTTGGTCCTGTTGCTGGTCCTGTTGCTGGTCCTGTTGCTGGTCCTGTTGCTGGTCCTGTTGCTGGTCCTGTTGCTGGTCCTGTTGCTGGTCCTGTTGCTGGTCCTGTTGCTGGTCCTGTTGCTGGTCCTGTTGCTGGTCCTGTTGCTGGTCCTGTTGCTGGTCCTGTTGCTGGTCCTGTTGCTGGTCCTGTTGCTGGTCCTGTTGCTGGTCCTGTTGCTGGTCCTGTTGCTGGTCCTGTTTCAACTTGCGGATCAAGTCACTGGCTAACTCGATGTTGGCCCGAGCGTCGGTATTGAGGGAATTGCCGCGTAATGATCCGCGATAATGCGAGATTGCTTGTTGCAGTGACTCGATCGCGGCGGCTTTGTCTTCTTGCTCGATCTGCTGCAAACCTTCGCTGTAATAACAATTGCCCAGGTTGTAGCGGCTCTTGCAAGCTAGCGATGCGCTGTCCGCGGCTGCCGCCATGGTGAACGCCTCTTTTGCCGCGGCCAAGTCGCCGCTTCGGAATTGAGCGACGCCCAGGTTGTACTGCAACGTATTGCGGTCTTCGATAGTCGCTTGAACTTGTTGATAGCCGCCGATCGCTTCTTCAATCTTCCCCTCACGCAACATGGCGTTCGCCGCATTGATGCGTTTGGCTGCCGCGATCTCTAAATCCAGAGGACTGCCGGCGAACGAAGGCTTTGCGAGCGCTGCGAACAGCAATACGGTGAATAATATGGTCACATGTCTCATGATTGACTATTTCTCACAGAGGTTAGACGGCGGTTGAAGCCGAACTCGCATTGGATGCGGCAGTCTTCTGGCTGGAACGGATCATGACATGGGATGCGGCGGCGGGCGCCAACTTGCTATTGCGTGAAGAAAGGAAGACTTCCAACAACAGCAGCGCCAACGCGGGAGCCGCGAACCATTGAAAACGGGGGATATAGACGTTGATCTTCGCTGTCTCGAATTCGGTCTGTTCGACCTGCGCCAAATAGTTGCGGTAGACGTCCGCCATATTGACGTGTCGTGTGCCTGCGGGAACGTAGGCGCCGTTACTTTCGGTGGCGATTTGCTCCAGCACTTGGCCGTTCAGTTTCGTCCAGACTTGCTGTCCTTGATATTTCATGAATCCGTTTTGTCCTACTTCGGACTCGGGGATGCGAGCCCCTTGATCCATATCGCCCAGACCGACGGTGAAAACGCGAATCCCTTGTTCGGCATACAGTTTTTTGGCGACGTCGACCGGCTTGCTCTCCTGGTCTTCGCCATCGGTGAACACGACAATCGCTTTGTGGTCATTTGTCGTATTGATGAACCCGTCTGCGGCAGCGGCGATTGCGTCCCCCAGCCGAGAACCCCCGCTGCGCACTGAGTGCGGTCCAACCGAGTCGAGCGTCTGTTTGAAATCTTCGTAGTGACTCGTCAGCGGAACCGATTGCCGCGTTGCTCCGGCGAACGCGATCAGGCCGACACGGTCTCCCGTCATCGCTTCCAGCATGTCCTTAATTTGTTGTTTCGCTCGTTGTAAGCGATTCGGCGTGACGTCTTCGGCCAGCATGCTGCGCGAGACGTCCAGGACAAACATAACTTCAATTCCCTTTTGTGGGGCCTCACGCCAGATCTTGCCCCACCGAACATCTAGCAGTGCGATAGCGATCATCGCCAGGCTGACCGAAACGAGGATGGCCGAGGTCCAGCGACGTGACGTAGCCCCGGAGGGGATCAGTCTTCGTCGCAACGGCGCCATTGCGAATTGCCCCGCAGCGCGGCGACTTGCGACGATCGCCCAAGCGGTGACGATCAAACCGGTCGCCGCCAGAGCGATCAATCCCAAGTTGCTGGGGCTGCCCAATTGAATATCCATTTTGAATTCTCTCCACTCGTAGCCGACTCTTTGCTGAGAGCTTCTACGCGAAATATTTGGCGGTTATGTCAATTCTCTCAGCCATGTTTGCTCTAGCACGACGCGCGCCAATAGCAGTCCAAAAGCGATCAATAACAGCGGAGGGAGCGTGAACAATCCGATAGCGTACGATTGCACCGCCAACTCGCGATAGTCAACAAAGTGTTGCGCCTCGACCTTCGTTTTCTCCAATTGGTCGATCTCGCTGTAGATTTTTCTAAGGGAGTCTGTATCGGTCGCTTGGAAGTACTTTCCGCCGGTGATCGATGCGACTTTTTCGAGCGTTTCTTCGTCGATATTCACCGGCATCCACTGCACGCTCTTACGGCCAAACATGTCGGTAACCGGTATCGGCGCTCGCCCTTTTGTGCCAACGCCGATGGTGTAGACCTTGATCCCCATCGTCTGCGCCAGTTCGGCGGCTTGAACGGGCTCTAGGTCGCCGGCGTTGTTTTCGCCGTCGGTCAACAGGATGATGATCTTGCTTTGGACCTTTTCCTTCTGTCGTGCGTCGAGTGCGTTGAGTTTCTCGACGGCCAGCGCAATCGCATCGCCGATCGCAGTGCCGTCTTCGCTGCGATTGGTCACGATTTGGGAATGATTCAATTGCGACACCAGAAACGTGTGATCCAGCGTCGGCGGCGTGACTCCATCGGCGTATCCGGCAAAGGTAATCAAACCGACCAAATCGCTCACTCGCCCGTTTAGATTTTCATCGCCGTTCACAAAGTCGCCGGCGACCTTCTTGATTGCGGTCAACCGATCGACATGTTCGCCGCCTAATTGAAAATCCATCGCTTGCATGCTGCTGCTGCGGTCTACAGCCATCTCAATCGCGATCCCTTCGTTTTCAACGATCGTTTGCTCGCGACCTTCGCGTGGACGCGCCAATGCGATGATCAGCACTACCACGGCGGCCAATGTCAAAGCACCCGGCAACCACATCAAGCGTTGCCGCAAAGTCGGAGCAAGTTGCCCAGCGAGCTGGACCGAACTGAAGCGGATGGCGCTGCGTCGGCGGGGAGCGAACAACCGCCACACGACCACCGGAACGATTAGTAAGAGCAGGAAATACCAAGGTGAATAAAACACTAGAGCACCTCTGTCGTTTTGGAAGCGGTTAATGTAGGCTCAGAATCCGCAGCTTGGTGCAGACGACCGACAAGCGAATGCGATAGCTTTAGCATGGCTTGGAATTCTGCAGCCGAAACAGGCAGCCTGGCGAACTTCGCTTCGTCCGCCATAGCAAATAGCTCGCGGAGTTGCTCTAGGGTCGGGAAATCGAGCAATTCCTTTTCCGTGAGTTCGAGCAGCAATTCTTCGGAAGTGCGGCCCGGTTCAGGAGGTAAAAATTGCATCTGAGCGTAGCTCTGCATGATCGACGCCAGTTGGATGACGGCCGCATTGCCTGCCTGCTCATGCGAGGCGGCTTCGAGTTGATCGAGTTGCTGCGTCGCCCATTGAGCCGGCGTCAACCAGCGTTTGCGACGCGTGAAGATCGCGGCCGAAATGGTCAACGCTACTACCGAGAACCCGGCCAGCGTCCACCCCATCCAAGCGTGCGACGGACGATTGGGGACTGCCACATCCACGACTGATTGAATGTCACGAAACTGCATCGGATCCCCCCGTTGCTCAAGCACACTGACGATTTGCACCGGCACGGCTTGCGATCGAAGGATCTGTGACGAATTTGGATCGGCCACCTGGATTTCGAGGGCAGGGACCGTTAACTCGCCAGTAACGATGCTCTCTAGTTGCAACCGTCTGGTCCAAGTCCGCCGGTCGGCGGAGTCGACCCCCGGGATATCGAACAAGTCTTGCGTATCGAGGATGTCAAAGTCGCCCAGTTTATCCCCAGTAGCAGGAAAAGTGACGGTTACGCCTGCTGACGCCGTAACCGTCCAGTCTATCCAGAAGGGTTCGGCCACATGTCGTGAAGTCTGAGTGGGCGTGGTTGTGACGCGCGCTGGTTCCGCCGCGGACGCCTGAAGAATGGATGTCCAACTAGCGACTACGGCAAACAGCACTAGGCGACCGATTCGGCTTGTGAAAGGAGTTATGTTCATTGCCGGTTCTCGCGTTGATGAAAATATTTGCGTAGCGGATCGACGAGGTCGCAACCAGTTTGCAGATGAATGGGGCTGAGTCGTAGTCGGCGAAACAGGTTGTCGCGCGACTCCGCTTGCTCCACATATAGTTTGGCGTACAGTAGGCGGTTCTTCCGACTAGCCGTGTCGATGACAACGACTTGTCCGGTTTCGGCGTCGTGCAGTCGTACTAGCCCGACGTTGGGCATTTGGGCCTCCCGTGGATCGGCGATGACGACTGGGATAATGTCGTGGCGACGGCAAGCCGCCTTGAGCGCTGATTCGTAACCGCCATCTTGAAAATCACTGATCAAAAACACGACCGTACGCCGTTTCGCAGTGCGATTCAAATGCTCTAGCACGGTACGTAGATTCGTGCCGGTTCCGACCGGTTCGCAACAAAGTAGTTCGCGGATAAGTCGCAAGACATGCCGCGAACCTTTCCGCGCCGGAACGTTCTTCTCGATGTCGTCACTGAAGAGAGTGAGGCCAACTTTGTCGTTGTTCTTAATCGCTGACATCGCCAGGATGGCGCCCAATTCCGCGACCAATTCTCGTTTGGTCTGCGTCGTCGTGCCGAGATCTTGCGACGCGCTGAGGTCGACTAGCAACGAGACCGCCAGTTCGCGCTCTTCGCGAAACAGTTTCACATAGGGCTGATCGCTACGAGCAGTTACATTCCAGTCAATCGTGCGGACATCATCGCCAACCTGGTAGGGACGGACCTCTTCAAATTCGATGCCGCGGCCCTTAAATGCAGAGTGCCAATTGCCGGCCAGCAGTTCATCAACCTTGTGCGACGTACGAATCTGAATATGGCGGATTTTTCTAAAAATTTCGCGAGGTATCATGGAGAGAAATCCTAGGCAAGGAGAATCGAACAGGACGACGCAGCGCTTACGGCGTCGGAATGTGATCGAGAATCTCCTGCACAATCGATGCGCTGGTGCGATCTTCCGCTTCGGCCTCATAGGTAACGATCACACGATGGCGAAGCACATCGAGAGCGATTTCTTTGACATCCTGCGACGTGACATAACCGCGACCCGCCAGGAAGGCGTTTGCCTTGGCCGCCAACGTCAGGTTAATAGTTGCGCGAGGTGACCCGCCGAATTGGATCAATTCGTCGAGGTTCAACCCGTAAGCCTGCGGCGTACGCGTCGCCATGACCAGATCGACCACATAGTTCTCGACTTTTTCGTCAACGTACACCTGATCGACCAAGTCTCGAGCCGCCATAATATCGGTAGGCGACGTCACGGGGGCGATCTCAAACTTGGCGGACGTCTTGCTCATCCGTCGCAAGATCTGCAGCTCTTCATTCCGGTTGGGATACTCGACGATCACTTTCAACATGAACCGATCGGTCTGCGCCTCCGGCAACTGATAAGTCCCTTCCTGCTCAACAGGATTTTGCGTCGCCATAACGAGAAACGGTTCGTCCAGCGGAAAGGTTTCTGTGCCGATCGTGACTTGTCGTTCTTGCATCGCTTCCAGCAGCGCGCTTTGCACCTTCGCTGGCGCTCGATTGATTTCATCCGCCAAAATCAGATTTGAGAAAATCGGCCCCTTCTGCACGACGAATGTTTGCTCCTGGGGACGATAAACGAGCGTCCCGATCAAGTCTGCAGGCAACAAGTCAGGCGTGAATTGCAGACGCTGGAAGCCCGTGTTGATCGCTTTCGCCAGGCTCGCGACGGCAGTTGTTTTGGCGAGTCCCGGCACGCCTTCGATCAGAATATGGCCATTCGCCAACAGCCCGATCAGCATCCGATGCACCAGCCTTTCCTGTCCAACAAGAACGTGATTGACCTCGCTGACAATTCGCCGCAACGGCGCACTGTGCAACTTGATTTCTTCGGTTAATTCGATGACGCGTGAACGTTGAGCACTTTGTTGAATCATTGAGTGCGCCTTATGCAAAGGAGAGTGAAGGGGCCTTAGGGCGCCAAAACAAAATAGCAATCGATGTGCCAAATCGTTCAATTGGCAAATATGCCGAGAAAGAGCTCGTAATTGACCATGCGGCTTGTGGAAGCGCGTAGCGTTCCACCACGGCGCGGCATTTTGCCCCATCTCGTGCGGCGAGCTTATCCTGCCTTCAATTTTTAGGCAGGGAACGCGGTCCCTACCGATCCGGTAGGAATTTGCAGATGCCAATGGGAGCAAACCTGTTAGTAGAGTGACAATAAACAAGCCACAAATTGGCGGGCTATTGTCGTGCCTTCCAGGCGCCGGAGACAGAAACCAATCCTCGGTATGCTCTCGACGAATACCGCTTGTCGTCCAACAAAGAAACACAACCAGGAGACATTGTGATCGCAAAGAACGCTGGCGGATCGAGTAGAACACGCTACCATAGCACGGTTTGTTGAGCTATCGCGTCGGCCTTCGAGGAAATTGTTCTCTGGCGACGATCACTTTTAAAAAGGATTTCACCCGTTGGGACAAATGTTGATTTACTATGCGATGCTGGTCTTGGCAGTGAGTTGCGTCACATTCGTCGCTTACGGCATCGACAAACGCCGCGCGCGGTCCGGCGAACAAAGAATTCCCGAAGCCACGTTGCAATTACTCGCCCTGAGCGGCGGTTGGCCAGGGGCTTGGGCCGGGCAGCAATTTTTTCGGCACAAGACGCAGAAACTCTCATTCCTGATCATCTTCTGGCTGATCGTTGCGTTGCATGCCATCTTCATCACAGGAATGTGCTACCTGTGGTTATTCGCCGGTTTCCATTTCTCCCATTGATGATTATTCGCCTCATCGTATCGCCGAGTCGCCTCAGGTCGAACTCGCCGGCAAGCAATAGCACCGCAATGGGGAACGAGTTAGAGTTGACGCACTTTATCAACTGTATCCAGCGCGAGATGCCTTCCGACTGTATTTCACTGGCCAATGCGTGGTGCTTGAAATTTATTCGCAGCCGATCCAGGGATAGGTCAAGATGAAATACGCACTGCGTCTACTTCGGCAGTTGTTCGATTCAACGCCGCCACGGCGATAGCGTCAATTTTGGGAAATCAAAAAAATCTGGATCAGCCGCGGATGTCGGCATCGTACAATTGCTTTTACGTTGCCGGTATTCAACGACTTCAAGCTGCTATTTTCAAAAAAGACGAGACTCATGATTCATTGTTCACCTGCGCCCCGGTTCCATGTTCCTCGGCTGCTGACGCTGTTGGCCGTGATTGTTATCGTTTTGGGGAGCTTGCTCACTGCGCAGGCCGAGCACGAAGGGAAGCTGCAGATTCTATTGCTGGGAGATAGCACTACCGAAGGCTCCATTCCTCGCCTGATCAAACCAGCGGCGCCCCAGTTAGAGCAAGTGATCGAACAGTTGTTGGAAGCGGAAGGGGATCTTCCCCCGACGCATGTTATCAATAACGGCCAAAGCGGCGATACGATCTATCGATTCGTCGAGTCAGGTCGATACGACAAGGAGGTTGCCGGATTACCGGGGATTGATTACGCCTTCATTCGGTATGGCATCAATGATTTCGCACGTCGCGAAGATTTTACGACGAACTTTCCCCTCGATTTTCACGGGTTGATCGCTCGGATTCGAAAGGATCACCCGCACGCCAAGATTGTTCTGATGACGGTGATTCCCTTCAGTAAAACGGACGTTAGCGAATCGATCAACTCGCGCGTTCGCCAAGTCGCTGAGAAGGAAGAACTACCGTTGTTCGACATCTACCCGCTGTATGACAAAGCGCTTCAAGTGCAGGGCGTCAATGCGCTGAACTATCGGCGCTATCCCCTAGAGAAGGCGCCCGAAAAGTATCATGCCTTTGTCGCTCCCTATGTTCATGGCGGACGCATCGTGGTTCTCGATAACGAACTTGACGGAATATTGGGGCATCTGCCAGGTTGGTACGGCGATCGCCATCCCAATCTTGCAGGGTACAACGTGATCGCCGTAGAAACGGCGAAGTACCTGGCCGAAGAGCTACGCCAGCGGAAGTCGGAGTAAAAAGAAGCGGTGCGGCGCGTGGAGACTCTCTGAGATATTTGACGCTTTATCTCGCCCTCGGTTTGCACGACGCAGCAAATCAGGAGTGCGTTTTGTCCGCCTCTGGACCCCATGGATCAATCTGCTTCAGACCTTTCGATTTTAGATATCGATAACAATCGGTTAGATCGAACTGCTGAAGAATTCCAGGCGCCATGGATGACAGCGGCCAGTGGTACGTTTCCGCCGACGCGAGGTCGGTGTACGAAGTCAGCGCGTGCTGCAGAGTAACCTGTTTGACGCTGGGGTGCAGAACGGCGGCGAATGTCGCCGGGATAGCTCCCCAGCCGCTTGCGATCAAATGAATCTCTTGATGATCGAACAAATTTAACCAGTTCAATACCGTCAGCACGTCGAATGTTCGCTGACGTGGATAAGCGTCACCGAACATGACTCCATGAATTGCATAGAGATAGTCACAACCATAGGCGCTGAGGTACGAATTCGTCCCCGCCGTATTGGGCTGTGATTCTCCCACGCCGCGGACATCAAGCGTGTAGACCGGCGTGCTCGGATGATCGCTAATTGTCTGGTTTAGCATTTCATTCCCGCGCAGCTCTGCATCGGCCGAGTGATGCGATACATAAAGGATGGCCTGCTTGGAGTTTTTTGCCGGGCGTGAGAAGTGCATATCGTCATTAATCCGATAGACGATCGCCTGAACGCCGGGCTCGGACTCCACGGCATAGGTAGCGAAGTACTTGCGAGGATACTTGCGATCACTCCGGTTCCGGAGAATGCGATAATGCGGATCCGTCGATGGGGTGCGATCGCCGAGCCAGTTTTTCACCAACGTTTTTAGTTGATCGCCAGTAGCTTCGCCTCTTTTCTCGGCGAGCGTCTGCGCCAACTCACGGGTAAACTGCGGAACGGTTTTCGAGTTCAGCGAACTGACTTGTCCGTTGGAAGCGCACCAGAGAGTTTCGTCTTTCTCGATCGTCAATTCCGGCTCCGCCGATCCGTTGTCCGCGCCGGTCACGCCGTTGAACCAACCGTACATCGCTTCTCGATTCTCCTGCGTGAAACCGTGGCGCGTGGGACCGACGAATAGTCCAATATTTTCTTCTTTGCCAAGTTTGCTATACAGGCGTTTGAGTCGATCGTAGGCCTCTTCAGCGCCACGAACGTCGAAGAAGTCTTGCTCCTTGGCCAGAATAATCACCGGCTTGGGAGCCAAGGCGGCCAAAAAGTCCTCGTGATCGAGTCCCAATGCGAGCGCGTTGGGAGGACATTGTTCGGTATCAGCAGGCAGTTCATTCTCAAGGTTTCGGACGAAGGATGTCACATAGCAGGACGGGGCCGACATCGCCCAGCGCGGATCGATCCCGCTGAGCAACGTGGTCATGGTTCCTCCGCCTGAGTTTCCTGTCACGCCGATTTGCGTCGGGTCGACTTCTTCGCGCGTCAGTAGATAGTCAAGCGCCCGCATGCCGTCCCACGCGCGCCACATGCTGAACGATTCGCCAACCAGAAACTGTTGATTTCCAGCTAGCAAATGCTCTTGAACGCCTACGCCAACGTGCGACTTGAGCTGTTCATCCACAAACTGAAGCCGCTCACCCTGCCCAATGGGATCGAAGATCAGACAGACGTAGCCTTGTCTGGCGAGCCCCTGAGAGAATGACTGATAGGCTGTTTCGGCTTTGCCGTTGTGCGAATGTCCACACGTGCCAACCACAGCGGGACACGGCCCTTGGACATTCGTTGGGATGTAGAGATTGGACGTTACGAAGAAACCTGGCCGGCTCTCAAAGATCAATTTTTCAATGCGGTACCCGTCCCGTTCCACGACTCCGGTAATCTGTGGATTGAGCGGAGTCTTGTCGGGCTGCGGCCCCATGCATTCTCGAACGCGCGTCTGGCACGATTGTACATATGCCTCGGCGTCCGATTTCGTTTTGATCGCGTCAAGTCGTGCGATCCGCTTATCGTGAAACGCTAGCATCCGATCGACGTAGTACTCCTGCATCATGCGGGGAAACCGATTGAGCGGCGACAATTCCGCCGGCTGCGGCTGAGCGAGAGCGCCGCTTGCCCACCACTGCTGTGCGATTGTCGCTCCAAGTGCGGCGGCGGCGGTGGAATGAAGAAATTGGCGTCGCGAAGATTGTCGTAGCATCGATAGCACCAAAGGTGGGAAGGAAGAGGAGGATCGGCGGGTAGCGGTAGCGAAGGCAAGAGGGAGAGCAGCGCACGATTGGCGCCGCTCCTGGCCAATGCATTCACGATATATAGAGTTTCGATTACGTCAATTCTAATCGCAGTCTTGTAAGCCCGGCAAGATTTTCCTGCTGCGACTTCGACGCTTTTCCAATCCATTCCGTCAAAAGGGGACGCGATCAGCCTAGGTCAACCATGTATCGATGTTCTCTTGTACAAAAGCATCGTCAATCAAATGAGGATAGGAAGCGCGAACGCGATTGATCTCCTCACGCTGGCCTAACGATAGTCCAACTTTTGGATCGAGGCAGTGGAGATTGGCTAACAGGCCTTGCTGCTGCAAAACGTAGTGAACGCCGGGAATGCATCCGTGAAAATTGTTTTTGGCGTCAAACAAGGCCGCATTACAATCGGTCACCTGACCGGCTAATGTCAACAAATCGGATGCGACTGTCTGTTGATCCCAGGTCTTCTTACAAGTATCCAAAAGTTCAACGGCTCTCTTCGTCCAGCAGGCCCAGTGCCCTAGCAGTCCTCCGACGATTCGCAAGCTTTCCATGCGTCCCTCGTAGAAGAAGGTATATTTGGTGAGCAGGTCCAGTACGATATTGTCATCGTTGCCTGTGTACAGAACGATCTTGTCACCACGGCCCGATTCCGTGACTGCCTGAAGGACATCCAGCGTTTTGTAGCGGTCGAATGGGGCGATCTTAATTCCAATCAGATTGGGAATCAGGGCCAAACTTCGCCAAAAATCGACCGACAGTTTTCGTCCCCCTACGGCCGTTTGCATATAGAATCCGAAAATTGGAATCTCGTGCGCGATCGCTCGGCAATGTTCGACCAATGCCTGATCATCCAGGTTGGAAAGCGCTGACAACGAAACCATGCCGAGATGGTACCCAAGTTCACGCGCCAGACGCGCTTCTTCAATCGCTTGGCGTTCGCAACCGCAGATCCCGGCGATCAACACTGTTTTGCGGCCCTGTCTTTCATCGCAATCAACGATCGTTTCCTGCGCAAGTTCTAACACCGGTTGCAGCAACGCATGCTTTGGCTGCCGAATTTCAAATTGTGTCGTATGAACGCCCACGGCGAGGCCTTTGGCGCCAGCCGCATGGTAGTAGCGAGAAAGCCCGCGTTGCTTTCGATCATCCAGCTTCAACTGATCGGTTAGGGCCAGCGGATGTGCCGGAATAGCGATTCCTGCGCGGAGCGTCTCAACAACCCAATTTGGCGGCAGCGGATAACTCTCATTCCCAATTGTCGCCTGGGAGTGAAGGCTCGTCATGGGAGATGCTTTAGAAGGCTCCATCACGCACCTCAAAATGTGTAGGCTTGTTGAGTAGCCGTCCATTCATCTGGATCCAATGCGCCGTCCAACGAATGATGGTGTCGATTGATACGAGAGGAGGCCCCAAGACGCGGCAGTATTGAGCAGCATCGCTCAACAGGGCGTTGGGCGCTTCGCTTCCAGTGATCCGGACTGGCCGATTCAAGAGTCGCCCAAAAGTTTCTGCGGCGGATCTTACCGAAACTTGCTCAGGACCTGTCAGATTCATGATTCGCGGCGGAGATTCGGCCAGCGCTAACGACCGCAATATGGCGTCGTTCGCATCGCCTTGCCAAATGCAGTTGAGATATCCTTGCGTCACATCAATCGGCTGATCCGCCGCGACTTGAATCGCGATATCCGTCAACACGCCGTACCGGATATCGGTTGCGTAGTTCAAGCGAATCTGCGTAATGGCCGCCCCTGTTTGACGCGACCAATACTCAAACATACGCTCGCGCGCGACCGCGGCGTTGGCATATTCGCCAATAGGGCCGATCGGCTGCGATTCGGCAGCGCCTTTGCCGGAAACCGGCATCAACGGGTAGACATTTCCAGTCGATAATGCGACGACCCTTGCGTCCGGGTATCGCTCAATCGCGTGTCCAGGGACCAGCGTGTTGATCGCCCAAGTCTGTGCCGGGTTACTGCTCGTACCGAACTTGCACCCGACCAGGTAAATAATGTTTTGAGCATCGGGAAGACGCGCCATCGAATCGCGGTCGAGCAGATCGACACATTCGGTACGAATGCCTGCCGCTTGCAGCATCTCACGCGAAGCCGGATCAGAAAACCGACTTGCTGCGACGATGCTGGCCTGACTTTGAGCCGCTTCGATCGCCCTTTGCGCCCGCAGCGCCAGGGTGGGCCCCATTTTTCCACCGGCGCCGAGAATCAGAAGATTCCCGTCCAAGCCGCGCATCATCTCCACTAACTCTGGCGATGGCCTGGTCAGAACCTCATTCAATTGCGGTTCGTTCTCGATCGTATCAGGAATGGAGTTCAAAAGAGTCATTTGCGTTAACGAATGGTTGGCGTGTTCATTGGTAGGAAAACGTAGTTTCGAACCCGCATTGGAGAAGAGCGGGAGTAACTACGAACGTGAATCCGCGATTCCAACATTCTAGATGCAGTCTCGCCTGAACGTAGTCCATAAAAGGAACAAATGGGTGCACTTTTGCGACAGCCCAATGGCCAAGGGCTGACGTTCAGCAACTATCCCTCTTGAGCCAATTTGCGATACGCGTTGGGGGTAGTTCCGACACGGGTTTGAAACACGCGGCTGAAGTAACGGCTATTCGAGAACCCGGCGGCTTGGGCAATATTTTTGATCGACATATCGGTCCGAGCCAGCAGTTGTCGAGATTCTTCGATCTTGATCCGCATCAGTTCGTCTTTCGGCGAACGCCCAAGGGTCGCTTTCATTCGCCGCTCGATGGTCCGCCGTTCCATTCCGGTGGCTTTGGTAATATCCGCCATACGGATCCCTTTGCACGCATTCTCTCGTAAGTACCTCAGCACTGCGGCAAACTCTTCGTCTTCAACCGCGAAACTATCGGTCGAAGTGCGGGCAATGACCGCTTCTGCGGGAAACAATACTGGCTCAGAAGGCGCCGGATCTCCGTTCATCATCGATTGCAGAACTTCGGCCGCGTAATAGCCGATGCGTTCTGAATTGATATCGATGCTGCTCAATGGAGGAGTTGAGAGTCCGCAAAGGAATTCGTCATTGTCGACTCCCAATACCGAGATGTTATCCGGAACATCCACGTCGGCGCGACGACATGCATCCAATAATTGTTGCCCGCGATTGTCGTTGCAGGCCATGATCGCCACCGGTTTTTCTAATTTTCGAATCCAACGAATGAGTTGGCGTTGATCCTGGTCCCAGGTTAGTCGTTTTCCTGTCTTGAGATTTTGTTGAAAAACTTCGCAACGGTAGCCCTCTTGAATCACCTGATCGTGAAACAGCTTAGCGCGTAGGTCCATCCAAATGAAGTCGCCGGTTGGATACCCGCAAAATGCAAATCGGGTAAATCCACGATCCAGGAAGTGGTCTAGCGCCAGCCTAACAAGTGCGAGATTATCGACTCCAACGCCGGGCATCCCCAGATTCGGAACCGCGAACCGTAAGTCAACTGCGGGTACGCCGGTCTTCTGGATGGCCCGCGCCATTCGACGGTCCTCAATTCGCGCAAGGATCCCATCTCCATTCCAAGTCGAAAGCCAAGTTGGGACCGGTTCGTTGGCGCCGCGTGGCTGAAAGTAGATCGACCAAGGGCCATGTTCTCTTTGAAACCGACTAATCCCGCGCAGCAAACCGCGTCCATACTCTCGTGAGGTCTCGATTAAAAGCGCTACCCGTAGTGAACTATTCAAGGAAGCGCCTTTCCTGGCTCGTAAGCATTTTACAAATCCGTGAGCGGTCGACGGATGGAATGGTCGAGATATCGCTGAAGCCTACTGTTGGGGACTATTTTACTCTGGAGAGCGTGTGCTCCGAATCGATAATCGCAAGGTTCCTCGGCAACAATCGCGAGAAGAGAAGAAGTCGCGGCGTACCTGTCTTTATGGGATTCACTATCGTCATCAGATCGTCAAGGATCCGTCTCCAGCAGACTGGGCATGGCCTGAGATGCGTATCTGCAGTTGATTGTGGAGATCGTTCAAGGAATTAAGTCGATGTCGCCGCCAAGTGAAATCGTCATGCCTGCATCTGCTTCAGCCTGACGCTGGTCAGTTGAAGAACAATAAAACAGCAAAGCACGGCATGAAGAACAACCCCTCAAAACAGGTTAGAGAGACGTCCGTTTGAAAGTTCTACAGAGGGGGGGTGTGGTGGTGCAATTGCGATGTCAGACGCTCTTCTGGCGGCCGACTATAAACGATTTCATCAAGCGGGCTGTAACTTTCGACAACGCCGCGAAATTTGTTTGACCTGTTTTCGAGCCGTCTCTATTTTGGGTGAACCGCTTGGGTATTGTATCCATTTTTCTGAATGGCCAGGTTCGACATGTCAAGCAATCCTGTCGCCAACAATTCTTCAAATTACAAAAAGCTTCCAGTACGAAAAATTATTCGAGGAATACGAGCGCAACTAATAATCAACTTGCGGAATGACGTACTGAACGGATTTTATAAGCCTGGGGAAGCAATTCGTCAGGAAGAAGTGGTCGCTCGGTATCAGGTTAGTCGTACGCCGGTTCGCGAAGCGTTGATTCATCTTGAGCAAGAAGGCCTAGTTGTTACGACGCCGAATTGCGGCGCTCGTGTCGCCAGCCAAGCGTCCGACGCGATTCATGGACTTCTCAATCCTATTCGTCGCACGATAGAAGCGCATGCGTTGCGGTCTTACTTTGATGACCTGACGGAAGTGGATTTTCATGATTGGGAACAAATCCTAGACGAAATGAAAAATGCGTGCGTCCGTCGGGAGATGTCGGCAATTGCCGAGCATGATGTCGCATTTCACCGCTCCATCATCGAACGCGCGAACGAGCCCCGCCTTGTGAAGATATGGCAGACTCTGGTCAGTCAGATCCAGTGCTATTTTCTCCAGTCGCATGCGGAGTATTCCGATTTGATGGACATTTATCGTGAGCATAAAGCGATCCTCGGCGTCATGCGTCAGGGGGATCGCGACGCAGCGGTAAATTATTTAGCTGATCGGATTGGCGATCCGATCGCCGAGATGGTCGATCAAGATTATCTCTCTGCGTTTGCTGGTTCTCGCGCAAAGTAACAATCTAAATAATACTCTCTTCTTTTCTCTCAGTGCAGGTAATACTATGAATCGATCAAATAGATTTCGAGATGGTTTTACACTTGTAGAATTGTTAGTTGTCATTGCGATTATAGGTATCTTGATCGCGTTGCTTTTGCCGGCCGTACAAATGGCCCGCGAAGCGGCGCGTCGAATGCAGTGCTCGAATAATCTGCGCCAATTGGGACTGGCGCTGCACAATCATCATGACGTGCTCGGGTGGTTTCCGCCTTCTGCTTTGGAAGATACGCTCCGCATTAGTCCGCAAGGGCGTTTGCTTCCTTATCTCGAACAGTCAGCGTTGTACGACATTATTGATTGGAATCAGGGGTGGGAGCAAACAGTTCATGATCCAATTCGGCAGACGCAAGTATCGCAGTTCATGTGCCCTTCTTGGGGCAGATCTGACGCGACGTACTACTATGAAAATGGGGGTTGGGCGTATGGCGAAGGCGAAAAGATCACGCATTACGTGGGCGTGATGGGCGCCAAAGGTGCGATCATGGATACCAGTGAAGACTACGAATATCTCGACGAAGGTTCTCTCGGGGGCTTCGCTACCAACGGGGCGATTATCCGGAACAAAGGCTTGAAGGCGAGAGACTTCCTGGATGGGTTAAGCAACACGTTTATTGTCGGCGAGATTGCGTGGGATTTCGGTGACGAAATTGAAGCTTGGCTTGGAGGATTAAGTCCTGGTCACACCAATGCGATGGTGAGTAAGAACCTCAACTACCCATTGAATTCGTACCGCTATGATCCAAGCCTCAATTTTCGTGACCTGAACGATATCAGCTTTGGCAGCATGCATCCCGGCGGCGCACATTTCGCCAAAACCGACGGAAGCGTGCAGTTCTACTCCGAAACGACCAATCTAAGCATCCTGAAAGCTTTGGCAAGCCGCGCTGACCAAGAGGTGATCAACAATGGGGCGCTTTAAGGTCAGGGTAATTGATCGGATGATCAACAGCAATTTTCGTCAGATAGCGCGGCTATGTCTCTTCTGTCTATCGATCTCGCTGTTGACGGGTTGCGGCCGCGACGCGTCGATCGCACAGGTTGATGGGATTGTCGAACTGGATGGAGCGCCGCTTGCGAAGTTCGATAACGCTGCCGTCGTATTTACGCCGAGAGCGGGTCGTTTGGCGACTAGCGTAATTGACCGTAACGGCCGCTTTCAGCTTCAGACCAACGGCATCGGCGAGGGAGCTGCTATTGGAGAGGCCAAGATCACCGTCAGTGCGACGATCGAACGACCTAAATCGTCGGTATCGGATGAACGATATGACCCGGTTGTCTGGGTCATTCCACGCAGATTTGGCGATGCCGATCGATCCGGTTTGTCATGCAAAGTGGTCGCGGGAAAATTGAATTCATTCAAAATTAGCCTCTCTTCCGACGGAACGGGAAGCGTCGAGATTTTGCAGAAAGAGTGAGCGTTAGAGAGTCGTTTGTAACTTGCAAAATATGAGAACAAATTTTTGCCAAATAGTCGGAGCAAGAGCCTTGAAGATTACGCGTATCGAATGCCATGTGTTGCTAGTTCCAGAATTCAATGAAGAAGCGTGCAGTTCCGCCCAGGATAATATCGTCGTGCAGATTCATACCGACGAAGGGCTCGTCGGCGTCGGTGAAACCGATACCAATCCCTGGGTCGCTCGCGAGTGCATTCGCGCCTTGGGAACGCATTGCATGGGATTGGGACTAGAGCAGATGCTCATCGGCGAGAACCCGTTGGAGCCGGAACGCATTTGGCAAAAGCTGTACTCCGGTTCAAAAATGACCGGTCGTCGCGGCGCCGTGATTTGTGCGATGGGCGCCATCGACATGGCGTTGTGGGACCTGCGGGGCAAAGCGCTCGGAAAGCCGGTTTATGAACTGCTGGGGGGCGCTGCGAAAGAGAAGATTACGCCGTATGCGAGCTTAATACCTTCCGGCCGCACGCTAGACGAATATTGCGAAGGATTGATCCAGAGCGCCAAACAAGCGCAAGCGATTGGTTTTAAAGCGGGCAAGATGGAAGTTTGCGTTACCGGCCCTTACTCACATAACGGAATTCAAGCGGACGATCAGGCAATCATTGATTTGGTCGCCGCATGTCGCAAAGCGGTTGGTCCTGACTTCACCATGATGGTTGATGTGGCGTATTGTTGGCCTGACGCTCAAACAGCGCTGCGCGTGATCGAGGAATTAGCGCCGTATGATCTGTTTTTTGTCGAAACGCCGATCGACATCGATGACTTGGAGGGATACGCCTATTTAAGTGAGCGCTCTCCTGTGCCGATCGCAGCTGGCGAATGGCAAAACACGCACTGGGAATTTCTTGATCTGGCTGATCGAGGCAAGATTCAAGTGCTTCAGCCCGACGTTGGACGCGTCGGAGGATTTTCAGAAATCCGCAAAGTCATCGATATCGCTGAACAGCGAGATCTGTTGATTGTGCCGCATTGCTGGAAAAGCGGCATCGGAATCGCCGCTAGCGCCCATTTGGCGGCTGCGACGGCGTGTTGTCCTTTCATTGAGTATTTGCCGGAATCGTTGTGCGAATCGGTATTGCGAAAAGAACTGGTGAGTTCCGGCGTACGGATGGAGAACGGCTTTATTCCTTTGCCGGAACAACCAGGACTCGGCATTGAGTTGAATATGGACGCGATTGAGCGGTATTCGGTGGATGACGTTCGCGGCCGGGGAGAATTAACGGCGGCTCCGTTCCATTGATCAGCTTCATCGCGCCGATCGGTTTTCGCCTACTGTTTCATGAGCGTTGGGGCATTTCACTGACATGCAGCGACTTGAGTTAAGCGGCGTCGGCGTCGACGTCATCGATATTGTCATCGTGGTTGGCTACTTGTTGCTTACCATGGCGATCGGATTGGGGCTTTCGGGCCGCGCATCGAAGAATCTAGACTCCTACTTCCTGGGAGGTCGGACGTTGCCGTGGTGGCTGCTAGGGCTGTCTGGCACGGCCTGTTATTTCGACGTGGCCGGCGTTATGTGGATGATCGGCATCTTTTATGTGATGGGGCAGCAGTTCGTCTGGCCGCAGTTCATGTGGGGATGCGTTCCGATGTTGGCCTGCTTCGCTACATTCATGGGAAAGTGGCTGCGTCGCAGCGGCGCTCGTACCGGCGCTGAATGGATGGCGATTCGTTTTGGCGAAGATTGGGGAGGCGAAACCGCCCGGTCCGCCTACGCCGTCATGGCCGTGGTGATTGCGATCGCCTTCACCGGTTTTTCGGAGTATGGTTGTGGAACGTTCTTCAGCGTCTTTTGGCCGGCGCCGGCGAGTCTGGATGGCACACTCGCCGGACAGTATTGGCCCCATGTGTTGGCGATTGGTTTGATGGCGCTCACGGCGGTCTATACGATTGCTTCTGGGATGGTCGGCGTCGGCTTTACCGGCCTGGCGCAGTTCATCATTATGATCTTCGGCTCGACGGTATTGATTATTCAAGCGATCCGGCTTGGCTCTTACGAACAAATCGCCGCCGAAGTGCCGCCGGCTTGGTTTCAATTTACGCCGGCTTGGAACTGGCCGCGACTGGGAGAATGGGAACTAACGTCCGCATGGGTCGCGTTGGCCCCGATTACGCTGACCTGGGTTGTTAAGGGAATGGCGCTGGGGATGGGAGGTCCGCAGCAGTTGTACGATTTGCAACGTTTTCTCGCGGCAAAATCGCCACGCGAAGCGAGCTTGGCCGGCATGATTTGGGGGGCCGGATTGGTTCCGATGTTTATGGTCGCGGCGGCCGTCGGCGTATTCGGCTTGGTGCAGTGGGGCGGAAGAATCGAAAACCCGGAACAACTGTACCCGGTCGTCATCGGCACGGTTTTACCTGCTGGGCTGAAAGGCGTCGTCCTCGCCGGGTTGCTGTCGGCGTTCATGTCGACTTTTTCGGCAACCGTTAACGCCGGCGCCTCTTACCTGACGCTTGACATCTATAAGAAATATTTCGACCCGCATGCGAGCGACCGCCGCATCATCTACGTCAGTCGTCTGTTTAGTTTGGCGATTGTGGTCGCCGGAATCACGGTCGGCGTTGCGGCGGACGATATCAACGCCATTTTTGAGTGGATCATGATGGTGTTAGGCATCGGCGTACTGGCGCCAAACATCCTGCGTTGGTTTTGGTGGAGGTTTAACGGTTTCGGTTTCGCCGTCGGCACGCTATGCGGCGTCATCGTTGCGATTCTATTTTCGTTCATTGCCCCTGATGCGCCGGCGCATCTCCGCTTTTTCGTGCTCTTGACTGTCAGTACCGTATCCAGCATTTTGGCGGCGCTCTGTACCGAGCCGACCGAGCGATCCGTTTTGATTGACTTTTACCGCAAGGTTCGACCGGCCGGATTTTGGGGACCGGTGCGTGAAGCAGTGGATCGCCAGAACGCGGCCTTTCAGGAATCTTTCGCATGGGATTTGTTCGCTGCCGCGGTGACGGCCGTCGCCTTTCAGTCGCTCTATCTTATTTCAACCTACGCCGTCGCGCACATGTGGACATCGGCTGCAATTGCTCTGGCGACGCTCGCCGGAAGCGTGGTTGTTCTGTACTTCGTTTGGTATCGCCGACTGCCGGCTGTCGACGAGGAAGAAGAAACGGAAAATCGGCACGCGATCGAGGTGCAAGCCGCCAACGGATTTTCCCTGCAAGAGGATCCAAAATGAGTCAATTTGAAGGGAAGATCGCTTTGGTAACCGGTGCAAGTTCCGGAATTGGCCAAGCGGTCGCTTTGCTGCTCGCATCGCGAGGCGCTCAGGTCGTCGCAATCGCTCGGCGAGAAGAACGTCTCGAAGCTTTGCGTCGTGAGTGTGAAAATATTCATCCTCAGGCGGCTGACGTTACCGATCATCGGCAACTTGAACGAATCGTGACCGAAACGGTTCGGGCCCATCGTCAGATCGACATCGTGGTCAATAACGCCGGAGCGAGCTTTTACGAACGCCTGTTGGATAGCACCCTTGAAAACTGGCGGCGAACATTAGAAACGAACGTCGAATCGATGTTTGCACTGACCAAGCTGGTCGTGCCGCACATGATCGAACGTCGTTATGGCCGTATCGTCAACGTTTCCAGCATTCAGGCGAAGGCCGCAGAACCGATGGTGGGCGCCTATGCCGCCAGCAAGGGAGCGATCGACGCTTGGAGTCGTTCACTGGCCGTTGATTTGGCCGAATACGGCATCTTGGTGAACGTTGTTTCTCCGGGTTGTATCCGTACCGAAATGAGCGTCATCAACGGAATTGACGAAACGGAGACCGAAGAGTTTCGTCAGTGGTATGTCGAACGGCGTCGTATTCCGTTGGCCCGACCTGGCGCGAGTCACGAAGTAGCGGCGGCAATCGCTTTTCTCAGCGGCGACGAATGCACTTATATAACCGGCCATACGTTAGTGGTTGACGGCGGTTTGACGATCACTTTTTAACGCGATCCGCTCTAGACAATCAGTCTCGCGATTCGCTGCGATATTGACCTAACGTGCGTCCCGTTTCCCGGCTAAAGAAATTAGAGAGATACTCTGGATATTCGAAACCGCTTTGACTAGCGACCATTTGCATCGGCAGATCGGTCGTTCGCAGCAACTCTTTGACTTTGTCGAGTTGGATACGTTTAATCTCACGGTGCATTGTTCGGCCGATGAGTTCACGAAAACGATTTTCCAGAGTCACGCGCGACAGCGACACCTGGCGAACGACGTCGGGAACTTGAATTCCATGACATGCGTTTTCGCGAATAAATTGCAGAGCTCGAGCGACGTCTTTGTCTCGAATGGCGAGGATATCGGTTGAGCGTCGCGTTACAATTCCGACCGGAGGCAGATGAATCACTTTCGGCGTTTTTTTGATCTTTCCTTGCATCATTTGGTCCAACATTTCGGCGGCGCGATAGCCGAGCGTTGCTCCCCCTTGAATGATGCTGCTGAGCTGCGGCGTCGAAAGTTCACAGATGTGCTCCTCATTGTCGACGCCCAATACAGCGACATCTTCGGGCACTTGAATTTCCCGTTCGCGGCACGCCTCAAGGACATGAAATGCAAACGTATCGTACGCCGCCATCAAACCGATCGGTTTTGGCAATTCCTCAATCCATTGGCCTAACGCCCCAAGCAACTGGTCCCAATCGCGCGCGACTGACAGCGATGGACGAAACTTCCGCGTCTGATAACCTTCCTCAGCGACACGCTGGGCGAACGCTTGCGCACGTCGCTCTGACCAGGGTTGGTCGCGGCGCGTCAGCGGCATTGCGGCGAAGGCGAACTGCGAGTAGCCGCGCTCCAAGAAATGCTCCGCTCCCATTCGTCCGATCGCCTCGTCGCCTGTCGCCATGTAGACGATTTTTGAATTGGAGTATCCGGCGCCTCCGCCGAAACCGATGGAAGGAAGATTTTTGTGGCGAACAATGTCAACGATTTTAGGATCATCGAAGTTCGCAATGATCCCGTCCCCCTTCCATCGCATTAACTGGGCGTCGCGATGCTCAATATCCGCCGGAACATACAAGCTCCACTTGCTTTCCTGGTGAACATAACGGCTGATTCCATCAATCACAGAGCGATCGTACCGCTCGGCAAAATCGGGGATGATAGCGACGCGTTGCGGAGGCGACATTGGTAATTCGGAATGCGGGAATGGGAGCAGTAATCGGCTTTCATTTATTATAGGACTCTTAATACATATTACAATGCAAATGCACCTTGAGCCGTTCATAATTTAATCACGACAAACGCCATTTGGTTAGGCGGAACTGAACTCGCTGTGCATCCATCGTCGGTACAGCGCGACTGCGGCGTTCCATGAATCGAGGAGAGAAATTGTTGTATGAGCGCATCTGTCCGCCATCCCTTGGAACCGCTGACGCCGACCGAGATCGCCGAGGTCGTACGCGTTTTGAAAACTTCAGAACACTTCACGATGACGACTCGTTTTGTCTCGGTCGCGTTGCATGAACCGCCGAAAGAGATCGTGCGCAAATTGCAGTACGCCGCTGCTTTGCGAGAAGCTTTCGTAGTGTTGTTCGATAATGCCTGCAACGCTTGTTACGAAGTGATCGTATCGATCTCTGACGCAGCGATACTTGGTTGGAAACCTATTCCCAATGTCCAGCCGACGATGACGATCGACGAGCAAAATGAATGTGAAGCGGCGGTGCTTGCTTCGGCAGAGTTCAAAGACGCGTTAAAACGACATTACGGCGTTGAAGATACGAGTCTGGTCATGGTCGACATTTGGAGCGCAGGCAACTACGGCGCCGAGGAAGATCGCTCGCGCCGACTGGCGCGCCCGTTGTGTTTCTTACGCGCGGATCCGACCGACAACGGGTACGCGAGACCGATGGAAGGGATTCGCCCGGTGGTCGATCTCAATGAGATGCGCGTCATTCGGGTCGAGGAGCATGGCCAATGGCCGTTGCCTCCGACGGCCGGCAATTACGCATCCGATCGCGTTCCAAATCAACGTACGACGTTGCGGCCGCTCGATATTCAGCAGCCGGAAGGGCCGAGCTTTCAGGTCAATGGTTATCAAGTCGAGTGGGAAAAGTGGAAATTTGTCATCGGTTTCAACGCGCGTGAAGGGCTGACGCTGCATCATGTTCGCTATCACGACGATGGACGCGATCGCTCGATCTTGTATCGGGCTTCTCTCGACGAAATGGTGGTGCCATACGGCGATCCGACTCCGACTCAACGTCGAAAGAACGCGTTTGACGTTGGCGAATACGGCATGGGCGCCTGCGCCAATAGTCTAGAACTCGGCTGCGATTGCTTGGGGGAGATTCGCTATTTTGATGGGCACCTAGTCACTAGTCGCGGCGAACCGCTGCGGATCAAAAATGCGATCTGCATGCATGAGGAAGATTTCGGCATTCTTTGGAAACATACGGATCGGCGCCTGGAAAAACCAGAAGTTCGCCGCTCGCGAAGATTGGTCGTATCGAGCGTTTCGACGGTCGAGAATTACGAATATGGATTCTTCTGGTACCTCTATCAGGATGGGAACATCGTGTTTGAGATGAAGCTGACCGGCATCTTATCGCTGGGCGCCGTACGACCGGGCGAAACGCCCAAGTATGGAGCATTGGCGGCGCCGCAGCTCTATGCGCCGAACCATCAGCATTTTTTTAACATGCGGCTCGATTTTGAAATCGATGGTCCGAACAATGCGGTCGAGCAGCTGGACGTGGTCGCCGAAGCCTGTGATGCGGCGAACCCGTTTGAGAATGCGTTTTATGTACGGTCGACGACGCTCCGTTCTGAGAAAGAAGCACAGGCGAATCTCAACCTTGAATCGGCCCGAACCTGGAAAATCGTTAATCCGTCTGTCGACAACGCCGTGGGACAGCACGTCGCCTACCGCTTCATGCCTGGCGACAATGCAGTCCCGTACGCTTCGCCCAACGCCTGGTGGCGCAAGCGCGCCGGCTTCGTCAATCATCACGTCTGGGTCACTCCCTATCGTGAGAACGAGCGTTACGCAGCTGGCGACTATCCCAATCAAAGCTGCGGCGGTGACGGGATCGTACGTTGGACGGAAGCGGATCGCCCGATTGAAAACACCGATCTTGTTTTCTGGTACACGTTTGGGCATACGCACATCCCCCGTCCCGAAGATTATCCCGTGATGCCGTCCGCCTACATTGGCTTTTTATTAAAGCCATCTGGCTTCTTTGACCTCAATCCTGGCAATGACGTTCCGCCGTCCGCCGCCAAAGACGCCGCGAGCGGCTGCTGTCATTGAGCCCCTTATTCATCCATTACTTAGGAGGTCTAACGCGATGTGTCCGATCTGTTGGGCGACAGCCCTGGCGACCTTCGGCAGTTTGCTGTCCTTTTCCTTGTTGGCGATCGCAGGAACCGATCGCATTGCTGCGACGCTGGCGCTGCTCACTGCGGCGGTTGGCGGCGCTCATTATTGGGAACTCGTGACGCTCGGTTGGGCATGGTTTATCGTGCTGATTACGCTTGCCCTGCTGCGGGTCGTCTATTTGTTGTTAGCGCGACGGCGCGAACTTCTCTTGTTTCAAATCTGGGGCTGCGCTGTTGTCGCCGCCAAGAATGCATGTCCTTATCGTCCCGCCTCGAAGCCATCCGGCTTGCAAGACCACACAGGTCAAGAGAGCGCAATATGAACGCCAGAGCGAATCCACTTACCTTTCTCCGGAGCCCATTATGAGTCCATCCTGCCTGCATTTTCTAGGGGCGATGATCTGCTGTCTTTTGACGGCGCCGGTCTTCGCCACGCCTGCAATAGCCCCTCAGTTTGTCGAGGATTTCACCACTTCAAAACCATCCCAAAGCAATGCCCAGTGGAGCGTCCGCGAAGGGAAGTTGATCTGCGCCGGCGGAGTCGACTCAACGTACGTCGTCTATTCTCAGCCGATCGCCGACTTTTTGTTGACCGCTAAGATCCGTGTAACCGGCGGAGAGCGAACCGCCTTCGGCGTCGCCGTCGGCAAACAAGGGAAGAACTATTCGCTGATCCGCTACTACGACCGAATCAGTCGGCTTGAACTGCGCAATTTTTCAGACGGCTCTCATCAATTCATTGCCGAAGCCGCGGAGCCTTTCTCGCTGAAGAAGGGGGAATGGATGCAACTCAAAGTCGCCACGTCTGGCGACCGCCTGTTGGCGAAGATTTGGCCCGAGAACGTGCCCGAGCCGGATTGGCAGTTGTCATCCACCATCGATCAAGCGATCTCCGGAAAAGTCGCGATCGTTGGTCATGATGATACGCAATTGGAAGTAGACCAGGTCGAGATTTGGACGGACCATGCAGAACTAGCATCTTTGCAACAGAAAATTGCGGATGATCGAGCAGCGCTCTACGCCAAACTTCGACTGGCCGCTGCGCCAGCGATGACGCCGATCGAAAAAGAAGGGCGCCAGGTCCGAGCAGTACGCATCGTCCCCTTTGCCGACCAGGATCGTTTTCCGCTGACCGGCACGCTAGTCATTCGCGGAGGGGACCAGACGTTGACAAAGAAGATTACGCTGCAAGATTATCAACAGCAAAGCGTCACTGTCTATCTGCCAGAGCCGAGCGGGCAGCCTGTCGCCTACGTCGCAGAGTTCGCACCGCAATTTGGCAAGCCGATTTCCGCCGAGTTTGAACTAGCCCCCTACAAAAAGCGACCGAATCGCGAATATGTGCAATCTTGCCTTGACGTCTTGCTGGAACATGGACGAGATACTTATGGATCAATATCCTCGCCGTTATTTATGGCGGTTCTCGACGCCGATACGCGTCAATCGCCAAAGAAGCCGTTGATGCTCGGCTCTCTCGTGCGATTGGAAGATCGCATTCATCGTCGGGGAGAACGGGGATCGAACGTTTGGTACGACGAAAGCCTCCGCAAAGCGCTATATCGCATGTCCGAACTAACCGGTGATGATCGTTACGCAAAAGCAGCTGACGATTCTCTGCGATATTTTTTCGCCAATTGTCGCAAAGATATTGTGCCTGGTTCGACCTATGAAAACGGGATGCCGGCATGGGGAACGCATGTCTATTGGGATTGCTTTCAAGATCGTCCCGGGGGCGACGGAGAGGGAAACGGTCCGCATGAGATTCTCGTATTCAACGCCGATTGGAAGTCGATGTATCGCGTTCATCCCTCGGGAGTTCGTCGCGAGATCGATGGTATTTGGCAGCACCATGTCGTGGATAAGTCCTCTGGCCTCTTCAATCGGCATGACGACGGGCGAAACGGTTGCGACTTTTCTTTTGCAGGCGGCTGTTTCACAAAGGCGTTCGCTTTCATGTATCAAGCGACCGGCGATCAAGCCTATTTGGACAAGGCGCGCACTGTCGCCGGCTGGCATTGGAATCATCGTGATCCCAAGACCGGATTGACGCCTGATTCGCCTGGCCTGACCAATCGCTACGACGGCCATCATTGCTTTACGACTGTGATCGGTCCGCATGCGACCGGTTTGTTAGAAGCGTATCGTCTTTCCGGCGATCCCTTTTTTCGAGATGCGGCATTCACCTACATCAAGGCCTACGACAAGTATGGGTGGAACGAAGAGCAACAAACCTATTGGGGAATGCTGCGTCTTGATGGAACGCCGATTCCGAATCAACCGAAAGGAAACGGCTACGACGCCTATGCTCCTTATGGTTTGATCGACCCTTGGCGAACGACGATTTATTCGTATGAATTTACTCTCGGAGCCGCACAGGCCGCTGTTCAAGCGTATGAAACTTCTGTCGCTGACGGCAAGCCTGACCAAGAACTCCTAGAAATCGCGAAGCGCTGGGGAGGCGTCATGCACCGCGCTCTCCCTGTGCAAATTGGTCGACGCTGGAAAGCGGAGTTGGATGAGGCGCTGCCCGAGTCGGCTGAGATGACCGGCGGGTATGCAGAGGACTATGGACGCTGCATTTCGTTGTTCGTTCATCTCTATCGAGCGACTGATGACCAACGTTATTTGAACTGGGCGAATGAGGTTGCTGACGACGCAATCGCCAAGCTCTATCACAATGGGCTGTTTGTCGGTCATCCCGCCAAACCCTATTACGAAACTATCGACGGCGTCGGGCTCCTGTTGCTTGGATTGCTCGAACTTGATTCTCCCGATCAGGCGACGTCCGCCGCGTTGTAAGCGAGGGGGAATTTGTGCGCCGACCACGCTCTATCCGAATCGTGGTCGGTGCAGAGGGCAGGGGAGCAGTTCCGATTTCAAAACCGAAATGTGCCAACCTCCCAAGTTGGCGACATAGATGCGGCCTTCCGCTAACGCGATGTTCGTCGGTCGGTTGAGAAGCTCTCCGGTTGGATCCTCTACCAGCAATTCAACGCTGCCGTCTATCCGCCCGATAAAAATTCCGTCGGGCTTGTAGCAGCCGATCAACAGTTGTCCATCTGCGGCGAACGCCAGCCCGTCTGGCACGGTACCCGGCGGAAGTTGATACATGACTTCGATCGGACCATTTGTCTCTGATATCGGTACGCGGACAATATTAGCCGCCGTGCTTTGCGCGATGTAGAGCCATCGGTTGGTTGGATCGACGGCTAAACCGTTAGCGAAGCGGAAGGGCCCTTCATGGAAAAGCGTCGTCTGCTGCTTTCGATCGATTCGCATCAAGCAACCCGTTCCTGTTTCGCTCCAATAGTCGCCGGAGTCTGTGACGAACATATTTCCGTCGCAGTCAAACGCTGGATGATTGGGAATGGTGAGCGGTCGTTGCGGAGTTCCCGATGATCGTTCGCTTATCGATCCGTCTGGCGTTATCTTCCAAACTTTCCCTTGGGCGCAATCGCAGGCATGAATCGCTCCATCGCCGTCGAGAGCCAGCCCAAGAATAAAACCGCCGGTTGTCGCCAACAGCGTCACCTTACCGTGGGGCGAGATTCGATAGATCTGACCTGCTTCGCCGCCGGCATAGATCATGCCTTGTTCGTCAATACAGATCGATTCGGGGTGGTCGAGACCCTCGCAGAACGACTCTATCTTGCTGTAATTCAAGTTCATGATGCAACTCTCTTGATGGTTTGGCTATTCCAACGGCTCATCCTGGTCGCGAAGCTCAGCAAGCTCCGCTTCCCCTTGCAAGATGCGTAATCGCAGACGATAGGTCCGCTGCTGGCCCGGCGCAAGCCGTAGATCGGCCGCCGAATGCGAGTCGTTTTGCAGACCAAATAATGATCCGCTGAAAGGCTCCAATGCGGCGGCGTAACATCCCCGGGGAGCGAAATGCTGCCAATGTGCCATCCGCGGAAAATCGGTGGACGAAAAAGCGATTTCCATCGCGAGTTGCCGCCGCTCGTTGATGAGACCGGCTCGGACCCAATCGTCGTCTCCCTTCGGCTCGACAACCAGCAACCCTTCACGCGCGCCGCGGAAGCGCTCTTGCGGCGCCGGAACCATTTTCGTCGCCGATAATTGTTGGGCGTCATATCCTTGGTAAAGGCAATGACCTTGCGTCTTGCCGGCGAAGATAAATCTGGCTCCTTCATCCAGCAACGGATACCCGAAGTTAATGTGATACAAAAGCCCATGCGGCGTCGTTTCGTCACCGACATTCGTGACGACGTCTTCCAAATGGACGATCGGCAGACCAAGTTGAAACCGCCAAGTGCGACGGACTTCGAGGAGCGGACCGAACAGCTTCGTGTCGCGGATAATCGCCGTTAGCCGCATTTCGGTTCCATTGGTCAATCGATCTGGATTGACGACTTCGACAATCGCTGCCGGCGTCTGAGAAAATCGACCATGCAACGGAACGTTTTCTCCTTCTTCGTAGCGAGCTTCGCCCATTCGACCTGGTCCGCCGGTGGTCAACATTCCGCCGGGCCATGAGCGCAGCCATTCCGTCTCGCGGTTGTAGGCAGGACTCGGAGGCGCATAGTCGTTGGCCGACAAGAAGGATAGATTCGTATCGTTGAATGTCGCTTCTCCCAAGTCGGCGCCCCGATCGAGAAGCACCAGCAAACGCAGCCCGCTGCCGGTGTTCACATGGGCGACGCGACAGGATTGACCACCCAGTGGATTTGGGAAATCGAGCGTACCTGTCCGCAGTCCGCCTAACTGTAAAATGTTCTCACATTTCGCCGCATACGAATTGTCTGACTCATTCCTTGGTTCGTTCCGCATGCTGTTGTGTTCCGAGAAGCTGGAAGAGTATCGCTGGATTTCGACTTTTCATCTTGTCATAATTTGACGACATCCAATGGCGAATAGAAAATGTTGCAGACGATTTTTCAGATATTGCAGGCCTCTTGGGGCTTCGGCAACAAGAGAGAGGAGACGGTCCAGACTCGAAGCGTGCGGGATCGTCAAGGAACGAACCGTAGAGGATTTTCTTGAACTACAAGTGACGCGTTGCCTGGCGAATTCTCCCGTTCATTCCTTTTCCAAAACTGAGGTCGTACGTGCTTGAATCGGTAGCGAGAGTAACGATGGCTTACTGTCAATTCAATCTCTTCTGCGACAAGGCGCCGGCCTTTGGGAGACTATTCTTGAAGTGAGTTCAACGCGCTTCGTAACTGAATGTGGTTGCGCAGGGAGTTCAGCTTGTCCCAGAGAGACGGGGCGCGTCTTGCTGTGGAAGTTTCCGTTTCCCCCTCCCAACGGACGAGATCCCCGACTCCTTCCCCCTTTTTTATTGCCGGTCAGGCAATGTTAGGGGGGAATATTTCTTGTCTAATCCAAAACCAGCCTTCTACAATGGCGTCATCGCCGCGGTTGGTCCAAAAGTTCGCGAAGGAGCCGGATTTGGAAAAGTTGAGCAGCAGTCGAACGTCGAGATTCTTTCGGCTGACCCGATCGTTTGGCTGGCTGTTGGCAGTCGCTGGACTCTCTTTACTGGCCCGTCCCTGTGTGGCGGAAACCTTGGCCGAGGCGAAGGAGTTGTTTCGTACCGGCCAATACGCAAAGTGTGTGGACGCGGCGGGTGCAGAAATCTTCGAGGGGACGTTTTCGGAAGAGTGGCGCCTGCTGAAGCTGGAAAGCGAAATGATTCTCGGCCGTTACGCCGACGCAGTGAAGACGCTGGAAGAGGCCAAGAAGGTCAACACCTACAGTATTCGTCTTCGTTGGTTGGAGCGAGACGTTCGCCGTTTCCAGGGAGAATCAGCCAAAGCGAGAGAAGTGCTCGCCGAGATTGCCGCCGAGGTCGAACGGTCGAGCGGCCGATATCGCTCTCCTGAAGACATGGTCGTAATTGGGCAATTCTTCCTTGAAATCGGGGCCGATCCCAAACAGATTCGGACCACGCTCTTTAAGCAGGTTCAACAACGAGCGCCCCGTTTTTCCGGCGCATACATCACCGCGGCGGAGTTGGCGCTGGCCAAGAATGATTTTGCTTTGGCTGCCGAAGATTTTCAGGACGCCCTCAAAATCGATCCGGACAACCCACGGATCCTGTATGGACTGGCGCGGTCATTCGAGCCAAGCGATTCAAAAAAAGCGGAGCAGTATCTGAATCTGGCGCTCGAAATCAACCCGAATCATATTCCCAGCTTACTGTTAGCGGCGGAAGCGCACCTGCAGACAGAGCGATACGAAGAGACTGAAAAAATAATTGAGCAGGTGCTCAAGATCAATCCCGCCCAACCGAAGGCCTGGGCGATTCGCGCCGTATTGGCCCATTTAAGCAGCGATGCCGCCAAAGAGACGCAAGCTCGAGACGAGGCGCTGAAACATTGGACCGATAATCCCGAGGTCGACTATCTGATCGGCAAGTACTTAGCGCAGAAATATCGTTTTGCCGAAGCTGCCGCCGCCCAGCGTAAGGCGCTGGCGTTCGACTCCGACTATCTACCGGCCAAGATGGAGCTTTCTAACGATCTGCTGCGTCTAGGAGACGAAGAAGCAGGCTGGAAGCTGGCTGAAGAGGTCTTTGACGCCGACAACTATAACGTGGTCGCTCATAATCTCTCGACCCTGCACGAGCATATGGCGAAGTACCGCACGTTGATCAGCGACGGTTTTGTGGTGCGAATGGACGCCAAAGAGGCCGAGATTTATGGCCCGCGGGTGCTCGAACTATTACGCGAAGCGAAACAGGTATTATGCGACAAGTATGAGGTTGAACTTCCGGAAACGGTTGCGATCGAGATCTTTCCGCGCCAGCAAGACTTTGCGATCCGGACGTTTGGCTTGCCGGGCGGCGCTGGATTTTTGGGGGTCTGTTTCGGCAGCGTCATCACGATGAACTCGCCGGCATCGCAAGGCAACACTCCTTCCAATTGGGAGGCCGTACTTTGGCACGAGTTTTGTCATGTGGTCACGTTGACCAAAACGCGTAACAAAATGCCGCGCTGGTTAAGCGAAGGGATCTCGGTCTACGAAGAAGGTTTACGAGATCGCTCGTGGGGACAATCGATGTCGCCGACCTATCGCAAGATGATCTTGAGCGACGATCTGACGCCGGTCAGTAAGTTGAGCGGCGCATTTCTCCGTCCCCCCAGCGCCACTCATTTGATGTTCGCTTATTACGAATCGTCGATCGTTGTGGAGTTTATCGTCGATCAATTTGGGATCGACGCGCTGCGAGCGATTCTTGACGACCTGGGAAAAGGGCTGCAAATCAATGACGCGATCGCGCGGCATGCGGCGCCATTAGATGTGATCGACGCAGGCTTCGAACAATATATTCATGAGCGCGCGCAAGCGTTCGCCGCTGGAGCCGATTTTTCCGAGCAAGAGTTACCTGCGCGGGCGGATGCGGCGACTTGGCGAGAGTGGCTCATGCAGCACCCCGACAATTTCAAGGGTTTGCATCAATATGCGATGGCGCTGATCAACGAAGAAAAATGGGAAGAAGCACAAGAGCCGATCGAGCGACTCTTGGAATTGGCGCCAAACTACGCCGGCGAGGGGAGCGGCCTGCCGATGAAAGCGAAGATTTCTCGCGAAACGAGCGATACCCAACAGGAGATCGCAGTGTTAGAACAATTGGCGGAGCTCAGCGCCGATAGTGTCGCGGTCTATCGACGCCTTGCCCAACTGTACGAAGAGCAAGCGGACTGGGAGGCTGTCGTTGTCAATGCGAAGCGAATCCTCGCGGTCAATCCGCTGATCCCAGAACCACATCGATTAATGGCGACGGCAGGCGAACGCTCAGGTGATCAATCCGCGGCGATTCATGGTTTGCAGGCGCTTTCTTTGATGGATCCCTATGACCCGGCCGACGTTCATTTTCGGGCCGCCCGTTTGCTGGAACAAGTAGGACGGTTCGAAGAGGCTCGCAAGCAAGTTTTATTGGCGCTGGAAGAGGCTCCCCGCTATCGCGAGGCGCACCAACTGCTGCTTTCGCTGACGGAGACCAGCGACGAGACCCCCGCCCCAGATTCTGCGCCGCCTATGGAAGAGGTCGAATGATCTTGAAACAAAAATGGATACGGTGGTGCACGGCGATGGTCGTCGTCGCAATCATCACTGGCGTCGTCTTTGCTCAATTTGGGCCAGGGGGACGATTTGGCGGCCGGCGGGGATTTCGTGGCAGTGTGCCCGAGATCGGAGCAAAGAATGACTGGGAAATCGACGAGCATTTCCAACACGACGCGTTCCGTTTTGCGCGGGTCAAATACAACTCATATGGGTGGCGCGACAAGTGGGCGGTCGACTTTCCTGAAAGCGATTTGAATTTACCTCACCGCTTGCGAGAACTGACTTCGATCGAGGTCCATCCCCAGAGCGTGATCGTCGAACTGACCGACGAAAAATTGTCAGACTATCCGTTTCTCTATCTGGTCGAACCGGGCGACATGATGCTGTCGGATGACGAAGTCCGCGGGCTACGCCGTTACCTGCTGAACGGCGGCTTTCTGATGGTGGATGACTTTTGGGGCGAGCAAGAGTGGGACAACTTCTATCAGAACATTAAGCGGGTCTTTCCGGATCGTGAGCCGGAAGAACTGCCGCTGGAGCATGACATTTTTCACCTCGTCTACGACCTGCAGGAAAAGCCGATGATCATCAGCATCGGCGCCTGGATGGGGGGACGACGAACCGAACGCCCCGACGCCCAGGAAGCGCACTACAAAGGCATCTTTGACGACAAAGGGCGAATGATGGCGATCATCTGCCACAACACCGACCTAGGGGACGGCTGGGAAGAAGAAGGAGTCGATCCGACCTACTTCAAAGAATACTCGGAGCGTTTCGCCTATCCCCTGGGAATCAACATCATTACCTACGCGATGACGCACTAAGTCGGCTTTGCCGACGTCGCGCGATCCTCCTCCTTTGACATCAGTGAGAAAGTCCATCTATCGTGAGTACCGAGACCGAAGCTTACGCCGCCGAGCAACAGGCGGTCGAGCAGATCCGAGTCGGCCGTGAACGAATTTTGGCGGAGTTGTCAAAGGCGGTCATCGGGCAGCAGGAAGTGATCGACCAATTGCTGCTTTGCCTATTCGCCGGCGGACACTGCTTGATTACCGGCGCGCCGGGCTTGGCGAAGACGCTGCTCGTCAATTCAATCTCGCAAATCTTCGACCTTGAGTTTCGACGGATTCAATTTACGCCAGACTTGATGCCGGCCGATATCACCGGCACCGAAATTCTGGAGGAGACGCACGACGGCAAGCGAAAGTTGCAGTTCGCCAGAGGCCCGATTTTCGCTAACGTAATTCTCGCCGATGAAATCAATCGAACCCCGCCGAAGACTCAGGCAGCGCTGTTGGAAGCGATGCAGGAACACCAAGTGACCGCGGCCGGCGTCCGTTATCCGTTGGAAGAACCTTTCTTCGTGCTGGCGACGCAGAACCCGATCGAGATGGAGGGAACCTACCCGCTTCCAGAAGCGCAGCTCGATCGCTTTATGTTCAATATCTGGATGGACTATCTGCCCGAAGATGACGAAGTTGCGGTTGTTAGCCAAACCACGTCGCGCAGTAACGAGCCGATCAGTTCGCTCTTTTCCGGTGAGGACGTCTTACGGTTTCATCGTGTGGTCAAAAAAACGCCGATTGCCGAAAACCTGGTGCGCTATGCGGTTCGGCTTGCGGATGCGTCCAGGCCCGGACGTGCGTCGACGCCTGATTTTGTAAACGATTGGGTCACCTGGGGCGCCGGATTGCGTGCGGCACAGTATCTAGTGCTAGGAGCAAAGGCGCGAGCTTTGCTCCTCGGTCGTCCGCATGTCGCCGTCGAAGATATCAAGGCGCTGGCGCATGTTACCTTGCGACACCGGATTCTCATCGGCTATCGCGCCGAAGCCGAAGGAGTCACGGTTGAGAAAGTGATCGATAAATTACTGAAAACCATTCCAGTGCCGGGGGCTTGATGAGCAGCGCATCAATTCCAATCGAGAACGCAACCAACACCGGATCGGGACAAAAAAAGTCTTCGTTCATTGATCCCGGTTCGCTGATGCGGATGAAGAACCTCGAGCTTCGCGCACGAGCGATTGTCGAAGGTTTCTTATCGGGGCTACATCGTTCTCCCTATCACGGATTTTCGGTTGAATTTACAGAGTATCGCCAATACTCGCCCGGAGACGATCCGCGTTATCTTGACTGGAAGCTATTCGCTCGGTCCGATCGATATTTCATCAAGTGTTTTGAGGACGAGACCAATCTCCGCTGCCATTTACTTGTCGATCTCAGTCGTTCGATGACCTACGGCACTGTTGGCTACAACAAAGCCGATTACGCGAAGACGGCCGCGGCGACAATCGCCTACTTCCTCTCGCTGCAGCGTGACGCGGTTGGTTTGCTGACTTTCGACGAGTCGATTGTCGATCTGATCCCTCCCCGGTTTCGTCCCGGGCACATCCATCAGTTGATGATGAGTCTGGAACGCGCGCCCACCGGCACGGCGACCAATCTTGAGAAACCGCTGGAACAGGTCGCCGCGACCGTCGTGAAGCGGGGAGTCGTCGTCTTGATCTCGGACTTGCTGGCGCCGATTGGATCGCTCCAGAAGAATCTCAGTTATCTACGGACGCGCGGACACGAAGTTATCCTTTTACGCGTGTTGGATCCGCGAGAAATCGATTTTCGCTTCGATAAGCCGGCGATGTTCCACGATATCGAATCGGGACGAGATCTTTACATTGATCCCGACGCCGCGCGAGAAAACTATCTGTCGGCGTTTCAAGAGCATTCCGGCGCGGTGCAGACGATTTGCAATCAGTTAGGAATCGAATTGCATCCAATCTCGATCGATCGACCGCTCGAATTGATCCTCTTTGATCTGCTCGCCGATCGCATGAAACGAGGTCGTGGATCCGTTCGGCAGAGAAGGCCGGCCGGAGGCTCGTCATGAGTTTACTCTACGGAGCATTTCTCCTGGGAGCGTTGACAATCGCGGCGCCGCTCTTGTTTCACTTGATCCGCCGGACTCCTAAAGCCCGTTACGAATTTAGTTCGTTGATGTTTCTTCAGCCGTCGCCGCCGCGGTTGACGCGACGGAGCCGATTGGACGAATGGTTGTTGCTGCTGTTGCGAGCGTTGGCGATCTTGCTGTTGGCGTTCGCCTTCACGCGACCTTACTTCCGCACTCAGGCCGAATTGTCACTCAGCGACGCGCCGCAGCGGCATGTCGCGATCCTGGTCGATCGCAGCGCCAGCATGCGCCGAGGCGCCGTCTGGGAGGATGCGATCGCCGAAGTGAATGCGGTGATTGACGATTTGGAACCGACCGACGAAGTCTCGTTGTTCGCTTTCGACGAAAAGTTGGAAATGCTCGTAGCGCCGAAAAATTCGGATGGTTTCGAGCAAAATCAACGTCGCGAGCTGGTTCGAAACAAATTGGACGAGCTATCGCCCACCTGGGGAGCGAGCCATTTAGGAACAGCATTGCTCGGTGTAGCCGAGCGATTGGAAGCAACCGACGATCTGCATCAAACGCACGCTGCGCTGCAAATAGTGCTGGTGGGCGACATGCAGGCCGGATCGCAGTTGGATGCGCTGCAGACCAACCAATGGCCAAAGGCGGTCCGCTTGGAAGTTCACAGCGTGGTTCCCGCCGACGTGTCGAACGCCCGCGTTCGTCTCGTCGAGTCGCAAGAGGAAGACGCCGACGGTGAGCGTGTTCCGCGTGTTCGCGTTCGAAACGTCGCCGGCTCTCAGGTGGAACAGTTTGAGGTAGTCTGGAGCGATGGCGTCGAAGATCAATCAAGGCCAGTTTCGTTTTACGTGCCGCCGGGCGAAAGTCTGGTCTTGGACGTTCCGTTGGAGATTAGCAGTTCGCCATCAGACCGATTGCTGCTACGCGGCGACGGACCGGGGCTCGATTTTGACAACACCTTTTATCAAGTCCCTGCGGTTCAGGAACAAATCCGCCTAGCCTATTTTGGCTCCGACGCCGAAAATGACTCAGACCAAATGCGGTTCTATCTTAGCCGAGCCTTTGGCGAAACGCCTGCTCGCAAAGTGGAAATCGAAGCCGTTGAAACCGCAACCATGCCAAACTGGGAATTTGACGCGGCGCCGTACTTCGCGGTGATCACTCAATCACTAAGTGCGCCGCAACAAGATGGGGTCAACCAGTTTCTAGAGCAAGGAGGAAACGCACTGGTCGTACTCAGCAGCGACGACATGGTCCGTGAAATGGGAGCCTGGTTAGGTGGTGTCCAGCCCTTACCGCAGGTCGACCAGGATCGCGCGGCGAAAGATTCCTACGCCCTCTTGGGACATATTGATTTCCAGCATCCGCTGTTCGCTCCGTTTGCAGGCGCCCGCTATAACGATTTTACGAAGATTCGTTTCTGGCGACATCGCCAGGTAAGTCTGGACGAAGTCGACGGCGCCACCGTTATCGCGCGGTTCAGTGATGATGCGCCTGCGGTCTGGTCGGTTCAGCGCGGAGAGGGAACGTTGTACGTTATGAGCGCCGGTTGGAGCCGCAGCGACAGCCAGTTGGCGCTGTCCACCAAGTTTTTACCGCTGCTCTCTCGTTGGTTAGAACTAGCCGCCAAGGGGCGTCTCACATCGCAGTCGTACGTTGTCAATCAACCGGCGCCGCTGCCTGCCGCCCGCGGAAAACGAGTTGTGCGAACGCCTATTGGTGACGAGATTGGATTGACCGAGCAGGACAACGTGTTCACCGCGACCACAATTCCCGGCATCTACACGCTGCTTGACGAAGACCAGGAAACCAAGTTCGCGGTCAATGTCGCTGATCGCGAAAGTGAAACGGATCCGCTCGACATTCAGCGGCTTGAGCAGTTTGATATTGCGTTGGGCGCGGCGCCCTCGCAAATCGCGCAGCTCGATCAGATGCGACAACTTCGCGATATTGAACTTGAAAACCGTCAGAAGATCTGGAAGTGGCTCATCGTCGCCGTATTGATCCTGCTGGGGATCGAAACATGGCTCGCAGCGCGTCGAAGTCGTCAACCTGTTCAGGTCACGGGAGACCTCGCATGATGGATCGTCAACTCAAAGGCCAGCTGCAATGCGTCGGCCAGCGGGTCCGGGCATTTCGCATCTGGTGCGGCGTGGGGATCGTCCTCTTTTCGGTCGCGATTCTATTAGGCGTCGTGTATGGGATCAGCAAATACTACGGCCTGGTCGTGGAAGGAGTGGTTCCGATTGCCATGATCTCCGCGGTGTTTGGATCGTTGGTCGCGATGGCCATCGGCATCGGATCAGGGCGAAACATGCGCCGCTTGGCGCACCAGATTGAAGCGCGGTTCCCGCAACTCAACTCGGCCTTGTTGACCGCGGTCGAACAAGATCCTCACATTTCGCCCCAAGGGCTGGGCTATCTCCAGCGCGCCGTCGTGGATAAGACGCTGCATCATGCGCTGCGTCACGACTGGCGAACCTTAATTTCCCGCGCCCAGATGGGGATGGCGCGCTGTTTGGCGATGAGCGGATTTTTACTGTTGATCGTCGCAGTCGTCGCCCTTCAACGGCTTAACGTTGACCTGATTGCGAAGAATCCCGACGCAACTCTCCAGTTTGGCGACGTGGTGCTGAGCGGAACCCAATACGAAGCGAGTATTGAGCCTGGCGATACCGAAGTCGAAAAGGGGACCAGTCTGTTGGTGCTTGCGCGGTTCGCCGATCGTTTGCCGCCGGATGCGACCCTTCAATATACGTCACTCGACGGCCAAGAGAATTCCGTCGCGATGTCGCAGTCGCTGGATGATCCGCTGTTCGGCGGACGAATCGCAGCTGTCACCGAGACGCTGCACTATCGCGTCATCTTCGGCGATCAAGTCACCTCCGATTATACGGTGACGGTCTTTGAGTATCCGCAACTGCTTCAGGCCGACGCCAAGCTCGTCTTTCCCAGCTACACCGGTCAGGCCGAAAAATTGGTGCAAGATACGCGCCGCGTTTCGGCGGTCGAAGGGACCGAGTTGACCATTGCATGTCGCGTGAACAAACCGCTGGCCAGCGCCCAGTTTATGGAAGAGACGAAAGAAGGAACAGAACCCCTCGCGCTTCTGCCCGATCCGACCGATCCGCTGACTTACACGGTATCATTCGACGTCGACAGGTCCCGCCAGCTGATGCTGCGTTTGACCGATGGCGCCGGCCGAACCAACAAGCATCCCGCCGACTTTCGCATCGTCATGATTGCGAATCGCCCTCCCGATATTAAGCTGGCTCAGCCGTCGCGCGATATCGAGGTTTCCCCGATCGAAGAAGTCGATCTGGCCGCTTCGGCATGGGACGACTTTGGTCTCAAGCGGGTCGGCGTCAGCTATTCGATCCCCGGCAAGCTGGAGCGGGAGGTGCTGCTCGGGGAAGAGTTCCCGACGAAAGAACGGATCCAGGCCGAACACCTGTTAGCTTTCGAGGAGTTGGGCGCCGAACCGGATCAGCTTCTCTCGTGGTACTTCTGGGCCGAAGATATTGGTCCTAGCGGCGAGAGTCGCCGAACGTCCAGCGATCTCTTCTTCGCCGAAGTCCGTCCCTTCGAGGAAGTCTTTCGCCAGGGAGAACAACCTCCTGCAGGCTCGCAGCAACAGCAGCAACAACAAGGGGGTCAGAACGCCGAGCAGGCGCAAGAGCTGGCCGAACTACAAAAGCAAATCATCAACGCGACCTGGAAAGTGATTCGCCGTGAGACTCGCGAGCAACCGACTTCCCAGTATAGCGGCGACCTCCAACTGCTGGTCGAATCGCAGCAAGAGGCGCTCGCTCAAGTCGCCGAGTTAGAGCAGAACCTGCAAGATCCGCAGTCGCTCGAACATGTGGAGCAGGTCAAAAAGTCGATGCTGCAAGCGATTTCTACACTAGAAACGGCAGCCAGCGGACCCAAAATTGCTGAACTTCAGTCGGCGCTCGGCCACGAACAAGCCGCTTATCAAAGCTTGCTGCGCCTGCGAGCCCGCGAACATGAGGTCGTCGAGTCGAGCCAATCGCAGCAATCGAGTCAGTCTCAGCAATCGCAGAGCAGCCGTTCACAACAACAACTGCAGCAATTGCAACTTCGCGAAGACGAAAATCGCTATGCTCAGCAAGAGCAAGCCCAAACCGAGCAGCAACAAGAGGCCCGCGAAGATCGGCAGATCTTGAACCGGTTGAAGGAACTTTCCCAACGTCAAAACGATCTCAACGAGCGGATCAAAGAGCAGCAAGGGGCGCTCGAAGCGGCCGAAACCGCAGAAGAGCGAGCCGAGGCTGAGCGACAGCTGAAACGCTTGCGGGAAGAACAAGAAGAGATTCTCCGCGATACCGAAGAGTTGCAGCAGCGGATGCAGGAGCCTGAGAATCAAGAGCGAATGGCCGAAGAGCGTCAGCAATTGGAACAGGCGCGGGAAAACGTCCGGCAATCAGTTGATGCGTTGCAAGAACAAATGGTCACCCAGGCCGCTAACGCCGGAACTCGCGCACAGAGCGAACTCAACGAACTACAAGACGAATTTCAGAAGAGATCTTCCGGAGAATTTCAACAAGAGGTCCGCGATCTGCAGCAGCAAGCGGAAGAACTAGTGCAGGAAGAAGAAAAACTGGCCGAGCAGCTCGAACAACTTCGTAGCGGCGGTAAGGAAGAGGACAACTCGCTCCGTGATTCTGGTCAACGTGAAGAGACGCAATCGCAACTCGCCGAACAACAGCAGCGGCTGGAGCAGTTGTTGAACCAGATGCGGGAAACGATCGAAGCAGCTGAGGATTCGCAACCACTGCTGGCCGAAAAGCTGTACGAATCGATCCGCGACACCCGCATGACAGATCCGCAGAAAGCGCTCGACGCCGCCGAGTCTTCGCTGCGACGCGGATTTTTAGACGACTCGATTCGGCAGGAAGAGCAAGCGCGGGAGAGCATCGGTCAACTTGCCGAAGGAGTCCAACAGGCCGCCGAGCAGATCCTAGGGGACGAGACCGAAACGCTACGTCGAGCACTGCGTGAACTGGAGCAATTGAACGAAGAGCTCGAAGGAGAACTCGCCCGCGCGGAAGGACGCGAACCCAACCAACCCGGCCAGAATCCAGGGCAACAACCATCGCCAGAGGCTCAAGAATCTGGTGAGCCAGGTCAACAACCAGGTCAACAACCAGGTCAACAACCAGGGCAACAACCAGGGCAACAACCAGGGCAACAACCAGGGCAACAACCAGGGCAACAACCAGGGCAACAACCAGGGCAACAACCAGGGCAACAACCAGGGCAAGGTCAGCCAGGGCAAGGTCAGCCAGGCAGTCCTTCGGACTCGCAACAGAGCCGAGGCGGCGCTCAGGGCGCATCGGCGGGCAGCGGTCTGGATCGGTTCTTGCAGCAGGGGGGCTTTCAGCCGACTTCGCCTTTCTCGGGCGATGATTTCATCGACTGGTCCGATCGGCTTCGTGATGTCGAAGAGATCGTTGACGATCCGCAGCTCCGAGCGGAAGCGGCTCGCATTCGGGATGAAGCCCGCGAGATTCGCCGCGAAATCAAAGGCCAATCCGAGGCGCCGCAGTGGGATATCATCCAGGAGAAAATCTCCAAACCGTTGACCCGACTCCAAAACCGAGTTGCGGAAGAACTACTCAAGCGAACTGCCGACGACGCCAGGGTTCCGATCGACAAGGATCCTGTCCCCTCGCAATACGAAGATGCCGTTCGTCGCTATTACGAACGCTTGGGGAGCAGTGAATGAGCGACTGGATTCGCGAACAATGGATATTGGAGTGGCCCAACGTCTGGGCCGATCGATACTGGATCATTCCGGCATGGTTGCTCGGCGGCGCACTTTTCTTGCTGATCGTTTGGGCCTATCGCATGATCGAAGCTCCCCTGTGGTTGAAGCTTTGCTGCGCCGCGCTCAAAACGCTGGCCGTTGCACTGTTGGCGATGATTTTGATCGAACCGATGCGGAGCGAATCGAAACCGGTTCCCGGCGCCAATCTGTTCGCGATTCTCGTCGACCGTTCGCAAAGTCTGCAGGTTACCGATCGCGGCCAGTCGTCCACGCGGGCCGACCAGCTGAAGGCGCGGCTCGATCGCAGCGAAGCCTGGCAAGTTCGTCTGGGGCAGGAGTTTGACGTCCGTCGTTACGCATTTGATAGCCAACTCGCTCCGGTTTCCGATTTCCAAGAGTTCGCCGCCGCCGGCGAGGCCTCATCGATTGTGACATCTCTCTGGGCCGTGGCTGATCGTTACGCCGAGCGTCCGATCGCTGGGATCCTGCTCTTTACGGACGGCAACGCGACCGATCTTTCCGACGAGAATATCGATTGGAGCCGATCTCCGCCGATCTTCCCGGTGATCCTGGGCGATGAACAGACCGCCAATGACATCGGCGTGAGACGGGTGACAGCGAATCAAACCAACTTCGAGGCCGCGCCAGTCACGCTCACCGCTGAGATCGAAGGAGAAGGGTTCGCCGGCAAGTCGGTCGAGGTCGAACTGCTCGACGACCAAGGAGAGCGTTTACAAACGCAAACGGTCAGCGATATTCGAGACGATCAAATCTTCTCCGTCCGGTTTCAAGTCAAACCAACGCAGCGCGGCGTTCTCTTTTATCAGGTCCGCGCTTTCGCAAAATCAGAGTCAGGCTTGTTTGAAGACGCGAGCAAAAGCTCGGAAGCGACGTTGCTCAACAACGGCCGAATGGTGGTCGTTAACCGTGGTCAAGGACCGTACAAAGTGCTTTACGTTTCGGGGCGACCGAACTGGGAGTTCAAGTTTTTGAACCGCGCCCTAGCCGGGGATGACGAGATCAAACTTGACGCATTGGTCCGCATCGCCAAACGAGAACCAAAATTTCAATTTCGTGATAAGGACTCCAACGCAAATCGAATTTTCACCAACTCGGACGACGAAAAGAACGAGCAGGTAGAGCAGTACGACGAAGCGGTGTTGCTGCGCGTAGGACAGCTCGAACCGGGGGAGCTGACCGGCGGTTTCCCGAAATCGCCGGACGAATTATTTGAGTATCACGCGCTGATTCTGGATGACCTAGAAGCGGAGTTTTTTACCCAGGATCAAAAATCGCTCATTCAAGACTTCGTCAGCCTCCGCGGCGGCGGCTTTCTAATGCTCGGCGGAACCGAATCGTTTGGCGAAGGGGATTATCATCGCACGCCGATCGGCGACTTGCTGCCGATCTACCTGACCGCAGTCGCTAAACCGCCGCAACAAGCCGAATTTGCATTGGAGATGACCCGCGAAGGATTGCTCGAACCTTGGGTGCGTGTCCGCGCGACCGAACTGGAAGAAACTGAACGCCTGAAGGAGATGCCGCGACTACGCACGCTTAATTCGGTCGGTGTGCTCAAGCCGGGGGCGACCCAGTTGTTGACGGCTCCGCTGGAACATGGCGAATCGCGCCCCGTGCTGGTTACACAGCGATTTGGCAAAGGACGGACCGCCGCGATGTTGATGGGCGATTTGTGGCGCTGGAAATTGCACCAGAAATCGCCCGACAATGAGGATCTCGAAAAAGCCTGGCGACAGACCGTTCGCTGGTTGGTCGGCGACGTCCCGCAAAGAGTGAAAGTCGAAACGATTCGTCAGCAAGCCGATCCCAATCGTCCGCTGGAGATCGCGGTTGAGGTCAACGACGAGAATTTCAAACCGCTCGACAACGCCAGCGTGACGATCGAGGTCAATACGCCGACCGGTGAGACGCTGACGCTGACCGCCGAAGCGAAGGACGCCGTTTCTGGCCAATATGCGGTCAGCTATGTTCCTCGCACGTCGGGCGCCTATCGCGCCAACGTAACCGCGCGGAATCCCGACGGCAGCGAAATCCAACAAACTGATACCGGTTGGGTATCGGAACCGGCCGGCGAAGAATTTCTCACGTTGAAACCGAATCGCAATTTTCTGGAAACAATCGCTCAGCAGTCAGGCGGCGAAGTCGTCCGGCTAGCCGATCTGGACGAGTTCGTGCGAACCTTGTCGGAGCGAGACATTCCGATTGTCGAACCAAAAGTGCACGCGGTTTGGCACACTTGGGCGGTCTTCCTGTTGGCGGTTGGTTTGCTGGTGTCGGAATGGGGACTGCGACGATGGAAAGGACTAGCCTGAGATGATGTGGTTTGTGGCTTGTTTCGCACTGATGTCTGGCGCCGAATCAGAACCGGCAAAGCCAGATCCGTCGACCACCGTGCTCGTGGTGGTCGGGGAACCGGGCGAATCGCAGTACGCAGAAATGTTCACCAGCTGGGCCGACCGTTGGCGGGCAGCGACCGTCAAAGCGGAGAGTTCGTTCATCAGTATCGGGCTCACCTCCGCCGAAATGTCAATACAGGAAGATCGAGAGATCCTGCGTGATACGCTCGCTGCGCTCGAAAAAGATCCGCCGAAGACGCTCTGGATCGTCCTGATTGGTCACGGAACATTTGATGGTAAGAAAGCGAAATTCAACCTCCGCGGCGCCGACATCACGGCGACGGAATTGGCCGAACGACTAGCGCCCCTGACTTGTCGAACGGCGATCCTCAACTGCGCCTCGGCCAGTAGTCCCTTCGTCAGCGAGCTCGCCAGGGAGAATCGCGTCGTCCTGGCGGCGACCCAAAGCGGATATGAGCAAAATTTCGCTCGCTTTGGCGGATACCTCTCCCAAGCAATCGGCGACGCTTCGGGCGATCTCGACAAAGATGGCCAAACGTCGCTACTCGAAGCTTGGCTCGCCGCCGCCAAACAAACGCAGGAGTATTATGACTCCAACTCGCGTTTGGCGACCGAACATTCGCTGCTCGACGACAACGGTGATGGTAAAGGAACGCCTGCTGACTGGTTCCGCGGCATTCACATTATCAAAACTTCCAAAGACGAATCGCTCCCTGATGGAACCTTCGCCAATCAGTTTGTCCTGGTTCCCGGCGAAGATGCGCTGGTCCTCTCCGCAGAACTGAGACAGCAACGCGACGATCTTGAACGGCAACTCGTCGAACTCCGCCAACAGAAAGCGGAACTTGCGGAAGCGGAGTATCTAAGTCGATTGGAAGCAATTCTCCTACCGCTGGCGAAGATTTATCAATCTGCGGAACAACCGTAAGCAGTGGGTAGCGTGCGTCTAGACGCACTCCACTGAATTTTCGCTTTGGACTGTCGGTTGTCTTTCTCCAAGAATGAGCGCGGTGCAGCGAAGTATCTACTTAGGCGGCGCTCGGAGCGAAGAATTCTCCCGAGTTCAAGATAGGTTCAGATCGTCCGCATTTCTTCTTGCATTTTTTTCATCAAAATACGTTCAACCAAAAGTTTGCGGGGCCCCCTACGGCGCGGTATTATGCCACCAGAGTGGTTACGGAGGATTCGATATTGCGAAAGCGTTTCGTGTGAGATACTCGGTTCCTATCTTGTCACAATTCTGGTCTTGCTGCGCTAACCTGACACTTCGATCGATCCATTCGGCCCCTTTCTAATCTTCGGCCGTGGAATCAAGGAGAGACTATGAGTGAAGCTACAGTTTCCGCTGTTGCGGAAGCACACGAGAAGCTGGGTGATTTTACGCAGCGCGTCCAAGCGATTCGTGAGAGTTTGCACCAGGTGGTGGTGGGTCAGGATGATTCGATCGATCAGCTGTTGGTCTGTGCATTGACTGGATCTCATGCTCTGCTGGTCGGCGTACCGGGACTAGCCAAAACGTTGATGGTCAAAGCGCTAGCGTCGGCGTTTGGTTGGAAGTTTACCCGGATTCAGTTCACGCCAGACTTGATGCCATCGGACGTGACCGGATATGAACTGTTGGGGAGAGGAGAAGAGAGCCAAGGTCCGACGATGGTCTTTCGGCCTGGTCCGGTCTTTTCCAATCTGGTGTTGGCTGACGAAATCAATCGTGCGGCGCCCAAGACCCAGTCGGCGCTCTTAGAAGCGATGGCCGAGCAACAAGTATCGGTAGGTGGGCAAACCTATCCGTTGGAATCTCCGTTTCTGGTGGTTGCGACGCAGAACCCGATCGAACAGGAAGGGACCTATCCTCTGCCTGAGGCGCAGCTCGATCGCTTTATGATGGAGATCCGGTTCGGATATCCAACGCCGGAGCAGGAAGAAGAGATCGTCTTGAAGACCACCTCAGGTCCGATAGTCATGCCGGCAGCGGCGCTTACGCGAGACGAATTTCTGGAACTTCGCGACCTGGTCCTGGCCGTGCCGGTTCCCAAGAATGTCGCCAGCTATGCGGTGCGGATGTGCGGCGGCAGTCGCCCCGAAGATAATCGAGCTCAGGCAATGGTCCGCGACTATGTGTCGTGGGGCGCTGGACCGCGTGGATCGCAAAACTTGGTCCTGGCCGCCAAAGCATGTGCGCTGCTTGACGGACGAACGGCGCCGACCGAAGAAGATATTCGCCACGTGGCGGGCCCGATATTGCGACATCGCATCATCCTTAACCATCGCGCTATCGGCGACTCGGTGACTGCGCTGCAGATCATTGAGGGACTGTTGAAAGAAGTCCGATGACATCGCTCGCCCCGGGGTTGCGATTTTTTGACCGCCGCGCACTTTCCGCACTGGCCCACATGCGATTCACGACGGCGCATCGTGTCGAAGGATCGTTCAGCGGCCGTCACAAATCGCGCCAACAAGGTGGCGCCGGCGAGTTTGTCGACTTTCGTGAGTACAGCGGTGGGGAAGACTTGCGGCGGCTCGATTGGAAACTGCTGGCCCGCACCGGCAAAGGCTTTGTCCGGCTCCACCAGGAAGAAACGAACCTAGTCTGCATGTTGGCCATCGACGCTAGCGAAAGCATGGCTTTCTCGGGCGGCGATTCGCACAACGGATCGAAGCTCGAATACGCCCAATACCTGACGACGGCGCTCTCCTACATTATCAGTCTGGGGCAAGATCAAGTTGGCCTCGCGGTGCTCAAGTCGCGCCTCGAAGATCATCTGCAGCCAGGCGGCACTTCGGCGCACGTGACGCAGATTATGAGGCGGATCGAGCAGATCCAAACCACGACGACGACGCAATCGGCGCCAAGTTTGCGAGAACTCTTCGAGCGAACGACGCGCCGCGGCGTGCTTCTGTTCGTCTCGGACTTCTTGATGGAGGATTTGGACGAGACCTTCGCGGCGTTGCGATTGTTTCGCCATCGTGGTCTAGAAGTGTTAGCGCTGCACCTGATTCATCCCGAGGAAGAGACATTGCCGCAGGGCGGTTCGTTTCGATTTGAAGAGATGGAAAAGGGAGGATCATTGAACTGTACGCCGGATGAATTTAGGGCCGATTACCAACGACGATTTTCGGCCCATCAGGCGATGGTCCGACAGATGACCTTGGCCGCCGGTTGCGACTATCGCCGTATTTCGACTTCAATTCCATATTTAGAATCGCTCGGCGGATTTTTGAGAGAACGCTCGGGATAACGCTACTACTCGCGACATTGCCTCTTCGATCAGAACGGATACGTATGACTTTCGCGGCGCCATGGATCTTCGGTTTGGGCTTGTTGGCGGTCGCCGCGCCGGTGCTCATTCATTGGCTAACGCGACCGCGGCCTGTCGTCATGCGGCTTTCGACGTTGCGGTTTGTCCGCGAAGCGGTGCAAAGTCGCAGCGCGGCTAATCGTCTGCGCGATTGGATCATCCTCGCGCTGCGCTGCGTTGCAATCTTGCTGCTGACCGCCGCGTTCGCCAAGCCGCAATGGGGCGATCCGGCTCTGATTGTGGATGACGACGGAGACGCCGTCCGCGTGGTCGTGCTGGATGTGAGTCAAAGCATGGCTGCGGCCGCTGGAAACATCCCTGGTATCGAGCGTGCCCGAACGATCGCCGAACGTTACCTGCAATATCGCAGCGGACTGCGCACGAATTTGATCATCGCCGGCGCCCAGCCGCATGCCGTTTTCGAAAACGTATCAACCAACTTCGAGGCGCTCCGCGAAGAGCTGTCCCACACCGAAACGCGGCCTGAGCGAATGGATGTAGACGCGGCGCTCGAACTAGCGGCGCGTCAGCTTGCTCCGCTGAATGCAGAGGACCAGCGTCGGCGTGAGCTGATTGTGATTAGCGATTTTCAACGAAGCGGATGGGGCGCCGCCAATTTTGACGCGATTGCACCGGAGACAAAGATTCAGCTGGAGTCGACGGCGGGAGAAAAGACGCCGGATAACTGGGCGATATTGAGCGCTGTGTGTCAACCGATGGGAGCCCGACAAGATCGGGTGCTGTTGACCGTGCGAGTCGGCAACTACAGTCCGACCAGTCGCAATTTGACTGTCGAAGCCGAAATCAGCGACGCCGCGTATCGACTCTCCGGCGTCTGTGAGCCCCAGGACGAAGCGCTGCTGACGCAAGAGATTCCGATCCAGATGTCCGGCTGGATTGCAGGACAGGTTCGGCTGGTCGATATGGAAGATACGATACCTGCCGACGATTGGCGACCAATCGTCGCGCGGCTGCGTGGTGAGCCGCGGTATGTGCTGATCACGCAGCAAACAGAGCAGGGAACGTCGTCGAGTCATATCCTGGCTTGCGCTTTGGCGCCGGAAGCCGAATTGGATTCGGCGTCGAGTCGACTTCATCGCGTTCCGCCGCGTCTGCTTGATAATCAATCACTGACCAACGCTGATCTGATCGCGATTAACGATTGCGGCAAGCTTTCTCCGGAACATATCGGGGTGCTGGCGCGACAACTCACGCGGGGACGCTCGCTGTTGTATGTCGCGAGTGACCCGATCGACGCCGTCAATCTAGCGCAGCTGGTTGAAGAAAGTCAGCTGCAACTATCGGTTCGTTTTGCTCCTCCTGCGGCAGGAACGGAACGACATGACCTGCGCCTGGTTACGTTTGATTCTCCCCGACCGCCGTTGGCCAACTTTGGTGATAGTTTGGCGGCGTTGGTCGAGCCGCTTCGATTTGGTGGCGGACTGAGCATGCAAGGGGGCTCGCTCATCAATCCGGCGGCGGATGATTCGATCCGGGCTATGTATAGCGACGACACGCCTGCGATCGTGGTCGCGTCGACGGATTCTGGCGGGACGTTGGCGATTGTGAACGCCGACCTAACCAGCTCGAACATCTGGAAAACGGGTGCGTTGGTTCCCATTTTGGACGAGTTGGTGCAAGAGCTGCTCGCGACCGATTCTGGATCGGAGACTTATCTTTGCGGTGAAAAACTAGTAGCCCAAGTCGATACAGGGCGGCCAGCTGATACGCTTCGCATCGTGCGCGGTTCTGACTTACAGTCAGAGACGGACGAATCATTGGGCCGACTACTCGACGAAGGAAACGCTGTGCTCTGGCAGTGGGACGCGCCCGACGCTCAAGACGTCTATCAAATTCAAGATAACCGTGAAACCTTGTTTGCGGCGGCGATCGCGATACCTGCCGCAGAAGCCGACCTGTCGACATTGCCTGCCGATGTGGTGCTGGACCGGTTGGTTACCGGACACGAGGTTCATTTTTCAGCGCAAGATGCGAGTCGGGCGCTTACCCATGATCTGTGGAAGTGGTTCGCCGTCGGCGTGCTCGTTTGTATGTTGGTCGAGGTAGCGATGTTAATGGTCTTTCGAACTTGATTTTCCCATCGCAAAAAGGTTTGCCCTCTTGATCCGTTTCGATCCTCACATTCCGCTCGCTCTTTGGTTGCCGCTGGCGATTGCCGCCGCCGTGATCTTGGTGGTTTACGCGCTGCGTACCGCCAGCAAACTTCCGCGTCGTCGGTTGATTTGGGTGATGGGAGGGATGGGGGTTTGCATGCTGATCCCGCTTGTGATCCTGCTAAACCCGATTTGGGTGCAGCGCAGTCCTCCCCCGCCAGGTAAACCGTTGCTGACGGTGTTGATTGATCGTTCGGCGAGCATGGGGACTGCCGATGGAAACGCGAGCGGTCAGTCGCGTCTGGCGGTTGGACAAGCGATTGCCCAGAGCGTCGTTGACCAGCTTGGCGAGGACTACGAAATTCGACTCCGCACGTTTGATCAAACAACTTCGCCGACTGACCTGCAATCACTCGCACAGCTTACACCCGAGGGGGGCGTGACCGATCTGGCCGGCAGTTTGAACCAAGTGTTGGGCGATGATCGTCCGCCTGGTCAGGCGGTGCTGGTGTTAAGCGACGGGATTGATACGTCTGGCGCTTCGGCGGCTTCGCTACGGAAGATTGGCGAACGAGCGAAGGCGCTCAGCACGCCGCTGTTTGTCCATACGATCGGCACGCAAACCGGAGTGCGTGATCTCCAGATTTCGTTGCGGCAGTCGCAAGAGCTTGCGTTCGCCGAACAAGAAGTCCCGATCTCAGTCCGACTGTCGCACAGCTACGGCAGTCCTCAAACGACAGAGCTTTTGCTACAGCACAACGGCGAAACGGTTGAGTCCCGCGTCATCTCGCTGACAGATAATGCACCGACCGAAGAGCGGTTTTACGTCTCGCAAGCGAAGAGTGGGCTCTACAACTACGCAATTGTCGCTAAGCCATTGGAGGGCGAAGTCACTAACTTGAACAACGCGTCTACGTTGCAACTGCGAGTGATCGACCAACCGGTGTCAGTCTTGCTGCTCGAAGGAAAGCCATATTGGGATTCGAAGTTCCTCATACGCACGCTCTCCGCCGATCCGTCGGTCGCATTGACCAGCGTCGTGCAAATGGCGCCAGGTCGTTTTTTGCAGCGGCAGGTGCAGCGGGGCTCTGCAATCAAAGCTGATGCCGATGCAATAGATCCGACAAAGGTCTCTAGTGACCAGTGGAAGATTCACAAGGGAGCGCCGGAGGTGCTTTCCGATCCGGAGTTTCTGTCGCAATTTCAAATCATCTTGCTGGGCCGCAGCACCGAAGCCTATCTGACCGACGAGACGTTGCGACAGCTAAAAAATTGGCTGACCACCAGCGAAGGGACGCTCGTCTGCTTTCGCGGAGCGCCGGCGTCGCAGTTGAACCAACAGCTGGATGCGTTGATGCCGATAGAGTGGTCTCCTGATCGAGAATCTCACTTTCGTCTAGCGCTGACCGATATGGGCCAATCTGCCCAATGGCTGCCGGAGATGGGACAGAAGTTAGAACTGTTGCCCTCGTTGGCGGTGTCGGCGAAGCCGGATGATGTGAAGCCGCTGACAACGGTCTTGGCTACCAGTTTTGGCGAGACGGAAGCGGTTCCGTTGATTACCTTCCGACCTACGGGGCGCGGTCGAGTAGTTGTGCTGGAGGGCTCCGGCATGTGGCGCTGGGCCTTTCTGCCGCCGGAACATCAACAACAAGACGCGGTCTACGCGCAACTGTGGCGCAGCCTGGTTCGGTGGTTGGTTTCGCATGCTGGCCTGTTGCCGCACCAACAGATCGTACTACGTACCGACGCTGTCACGCTCAGTTCCAATCAACCAGCTGTGGCTACGTTGCTGCTTCGACCCGGCGTGTGGGAATCAACTCCCAGCGTTCAGTTAACCAGCGATTCGCTTGATAAACCGAAAACGATCGTTCCTGTCGGAGACGAAGAGAGCGGAGTTTTTCAGGTCAATTTTGGCCGCCTGCCGCCGGGACACTATACAGCGAACGCATTGGCCGACGCAGCGACGGAAAGTGCTGCAGAAACCACTTTTGATGTTACCGGCAATTTGAAGGAACGACTGGACGTGGTCGCGCGTCCAGTGACGATGCAAGATTTGGCCGATCGAAGCGGCGCCAAAGCGCTGGAAGGAGACGCGGTCGATCCGTTACCGGAGATGCTGCATCAGGCGTTTGTCGAGCATCGTGATCGCAATCGACCGGAACGAATTATCCGCACCTCTGCATGGGATCGCTGGTGGGTTCTGGCGTTGTCGTTTGGTTTGTGGGGTTGCACTTGGGCCATTCGCCGCATGTCAGGACTCATCTAACTTGAAGTACGTTGATCTATGAATCCTCGACCACCACTTCCCCCCGAATCAAGCGGACAGGCGCTTCGCATCAAGTTGCGCCAAGTGACGCGTCGCTATCGCGAAGTCTCGGCGCTGGAGGCGACTGCTTGGGGATTGTTGGCGGCGTTCGGCGTGTTATTGATTTCGGTTTGGCTCGATTTGGCGTTTGAGTTGACTCCGGTCTGGCGAGCGGCGGTTCCTGTGATCGCGGCGTTCGTCGGTCTGACGCTCACCGTTGCATTGATCTATCAGCGAGTCCGCTGCTTTACGCCATCGAAAGCGGCGCGCTTGGTGGACGAGACGGCGCAGGCCCGCGGAATGGTCATTTCGGGCTGGAATTTGCAACAAGCGGATGCGAATCAAACGCGGGGAACTTTCCCCGCGACGGCCGGGCTCGCCCAATTGGCGATCGCTAACGCCGGCGTACTCGCCAAACCTATTTCTCTACGTCAGGCAGTTCCCTGGAGACCGGCGGCGCGACCGTGGGCTGCAATACTCGCGCTGAGTCTGCTGGTCGGTATAGTAGCGCTGTTTACATCGCAATTTGCAGCCGCCCAGTGGCGACGATTCGCACATCCCTGGGACGATGCGCCTCCGGCTTCCTACTTACTGCTGACGATCACGCCGGGGGATGCTGATGTTCGCTACGGCGACTCGATGGAGATTTATGTCGCGCCTGCGGCGACTCCGCTGGAAGAGGTCGAGCTAGTATTGGTTCGCGCCGAGCAGGAAGAAACGGCGCCGATGTTCCGCGATAACAACGGCGGATATCGCGCCCTGCTAACGCGCCTTACCGAGCCTGCGGAGTACTACGTGCGGGCGTTTCGCGCTCGCAGCGAAAAACATGACATTCGCATCTTAACTGCCCCCGAAATCGAATCGGTGCAGGTAGTCGTCAGCCCGCCCGCGTATGCCGGCGGAATCGGTCGATATCGGGGCAAACTTCCTCGAACAGGGATCGCCGGTTTGCCGGGGACGCAGGTTCAGTTCACTGTGACCAGTCAGCGTCCTCTCTCTGGCGGATCACTGACGGTGACCTCGGGGGATCAGACCCAAACGATCGAACTGGAACCGTCAATCGAGCAGCCGGAGATCACCGTCGGAACGATCACGATACAGGCTGCCGGCAAATTTGAACTTCAAGTCCGCGACATTGACGGACAACAGTCGCGGGAGTCGATCGCCGGCACGATCACGCTGATTGCAGACCAACGCCCGTTTGTGCGGATCCTAAAACCGCAGCCCAATTCGCTGGCGACTCCGGCGGCACATCTGCCGATCGAGATTGCCGGCGAGGATGACTACGGCGTGGCGCGGCTCTCGCTCTATCGCAGCTTGAATGGATCACGTCCGCTACCGTTGGATATCCCTATATTAACGCCGGCGCCAACAAGCAAGGTCGAGACGATCTATCTACCGCTCTCAGCGTATGGTCTAGAGGCCGGCGACGAAATCAAACTATTTGCCCGTGTCGAAGACAATCATCCTGATCCAGCGCAGAGTGTGGAAACGCCGGTCGTGACGGTGCGGATTATCTCGCAACAAGAATTTGAACAGATGCTCCGGCAGCGCGAGGGGCTGAACGTGTTGATGTCAAAGTATCGTCAAGCCCAACGGATGCTAGAAAAGCTGCGGCAGAAAACGCGCGAGCTGCAAGAGAAGAACGCCAAAAAGAAAGGGCTGATCCCCAAAACAGACAAGGCCGCCGCCGAAGAACTCGCCAAGCAACTTCGCGAAGCCGCCCAGGCGCTTGCCAAAGCGGCCAAGCATGCGCTGCCCTACGATATCGATCAACAATTGACGCCGAAGTTGGAAGAGTTGATCCAACGGCTGGAACAAGCCGCCGACGACTTGGAACGCCGCTTAGAGCGTCTGGTCGACACGAGCCAACTTGCCGAACTCCATGCGGAACTGGCGGAATTATCGGCGCTCCTCGGTCAGCAATCAGATCTGTACGGCGAATCGGCGATGGTTCCCCTGGAGCAGTTAGAACAAGCGATGCCGATCCTGGTTGGCGTCGCCCGGTTCAAGCAATTGGTCAAAGCGCAACGCGATCTTGCCGAACGTCTAGCGGCGGTCAAAGGGAAAGATGGTGAAGACAATCCGGCCCTGAAGGCTCGAATGCGGGATCTCCAGGAAGAACAGGAAGGTTTGCGGGCCGAGCTTGATTCGCTACTGACCGACCTGCAGGAAGCGGCTGAAAATCTGCCGACCGGAGAACGGTTCGACAAGATGCGAAAGAACGTCACTGATTTTGTGACGATGCTGCGTGAAAGTGACGCGGCCGCCGAAATGTCGCAGGCCGAACAAGGGTTGGCCGAGTTCACTGGAACGAAGGCTCACCAACACGCAGTGCGAGCGGCTGAGATCTTAGAGCAGTTTCAGAATGAATCGGAAGACGCAGCCAAGCAATCGCTACAATTTCTGTTCGCGATTCCTGGACTCGGGCAAAGTCTGTCGAATACCGCAGGCCAAATTCTTGGTGAGATGGGACTTGGCGCTGGACAAGCGGGTCGCAGTGCAAGCCGCCGCGGTAAAGTCGGCTTGTACGGTGAGATGCCGAGCATGGCCGCAATGAATGAACAAGGATCTGAAGGAATTTCCGCTGTCGGCGGAGAGAATCCGGATCTCCCTACGATGCTTGATTTGATGACGCCGGGCGCTGCTTCCGGTGGAGGCAGTTTGGGTGAAGTTCCGCTGCGATATCGGCAACGCGTCGCCGAATACTTCCGCCGCCTCTCTGCAGAAATTCAGCAATCCGAAGAAATTCAGGAGGAGCCCTCCCCATGAAAACGCTATTCCCCTTGATGACGCTGTCGCTTGTCGCGCTCTTGCTGGGGGGCGCTCCCCCTAGTCGGGCTGCCGATAGTGCGCCGGAATTGTCTGTTGCTGACACGCCGATTCCGGACTCGTCGCAAACCGGCGGCGAAGCCGAAAGCATCGTCCAGGTCGCCAACCTGGTTTACGCCGACGTACGCAGCAGCAAGTGCTTTTCTGATCATTTTTTGATCTTGGCCGAGCAAGAGACGTCGATCAGCACGAGTCGCCGCTTTCACGCGGTAAAGCTGGCCAGCGAACACCTGTACGACTATCCCCTGGTGATCATGACCGGCGAAGGGGCGTTCGAATTGCCAGAATCGGAGCGGCAAAGTCTACGACGGTATATTGAACGCGGCGGATTTCTCCTCGCTTCCGCCGGATGTTCGTCCGAGGAATGGAATCGCTCGTTTCGAGCTGAAATGGCCGAAGTCTTTCCCACGCAGGCGCTGACGCCGCTGAACCTGGAGCATCCGATCTTTCATACCGTGCACGATATCACGGAACTGACCGCCAATCATGGATCACCGAAACCGATCGAAGGGATCAGTATCGGCGGGCGAATCGGCGTGATATTCTCTCAGGATGGTTTGAACGATACGCATCACACGCAAGGCTGTTGCTGCTGTGGAGGAAATGAAATTCGCAACGCGGAAAAAATCAACCTCAATATCCTGGCCTACGCGTTGACCTATTAGATTGCTATGTCTCCGACTCAACAATCTCCTATCAAACCGCTGGATCAGACGTACTATCGTCTGCCGGGGATGCTGCTGGCATGTGCGATAGCATTGGGCGGTTGCAATCGCACAACGAGCAAGTCTGCGCCGGTCATGCTAGTGGTAAGCGGCGATACGCAGGGCTGGATTGTGCCGTGTGGTTGCACCAGCAATCAATCAGGCGGTCTATTGCGCCGCGGCAGTTATCTAGAAGCATTGCGGAATCACGGCCCAGTCCTCTATTTCGACTGCGGCGGCGCCGGCAGTGGGGACTCGCCGTATGATGTCGCCAAGCTCGCGGCGATCGTACGCGGCGAACAGAACATGGGTTTGGTGATGCACAATATCGGCGCGGTGGAAGCGACACTCGGCGCGGCAGGTCTGCGGCAATTAGAAGCGTCGCTCGGCGGCGATGTTTTTCTCTCGGCCAATGTCCGCGACGACGCAGGAAAACGGATTGGCGCCGCGTGGAAGATCGTCGAGCCAGGAGGACAGCGAATCCTGGTGACCGGTGTCCTTTCACAGGAATTTGCGGCGGCCAATCTACAAGTCGGCGTCGTCAAAACAGAGATACTCGCGGTTCTAGCGGAAACGAAGTCGAAGGGTCCTTTTACGGCGATCGTCGTCTTGGCGTATGCGCCAGAAGCAGAGCTTCGCCAGCTTGTCGCGCAACTGCCCGAGGTAGACGCAGTGATCGGCGGACCGACTGGTCAGGCGATCGCTCCGCAGCAATTGGGTCATACTTTGTTGGCGGCGGCGACCAACAAAGGAAAATTTCTCATTCAGCTAACCCTCTCCGACAAGTCGGGCGAACCGATTTCCGGGTCGGCGATCGAAATGGAAGAGACGTACCCCGATCAGCCGAAACAGCAGGAAAATTTGAACCGTTTTTATCAGTTGTTGGCGGAGCAAGACTTTACGCCGTCGCAAACATCGTTTGCCGCCGGGCTCCCTTATTCGGGCAATACGGCGGCGCGGATCGTCGGCAATCAATCGTGTCAGACGTGCCATGCCGAAGAATACGATGCTTGGATGAAATCGCCCCACGCGCATGCTTGGCGAACGCTGGAAGCGGATGGTTCGCATGTCGACTCGTATTGTCAACAATGCCACGTCACTGGGTACGGAGCTGAAGGCGGGTTCGTTTCTCGCAAAGCGTCAGCCGCGATGGTAAACGTTGGCTGTGAAAGTTGCCACGGACCTTCTGAGGCGCATGCCAAAGATCCTCAGGCGCCCACCCGCTTTTTTGCGAATGCTGCGGCGGCCTGCACTCGATGTCATGACCGCGAGAATAGTCCCCAATTCGACTACTCCACTTACTGGCCGCAGATCGAGCACGGGGGAAAGGAGCTCTGACCCATGATGCAACAAAAGTCATCCATGTCCGGTTTGCGATTGGCGATTGGGGTGCTGTCGGCGGTCGTTTGGATCGGGTTGTCCGCGGCGCCGGCCTGCGCGCAAAAGGACGATTCTGCGCTCGATCAGGAACTGATGAAATCGCTGGGAAATCCGCTCGGAGAGATCGTTGACGAAGCGATGCCCAAAGAAGCTTCCAAGAAATCAGACGCACCGCGATCCGATGATGCGGCGATGCCTGAGGAGGCGTCGGACGAAATTGCTCCGCTTGTCTTGGACGAGCCGTTGCCGGGCGCGATCATCGGTCTGACCGCCGGAATTCAAAAAGCCCAGATTGATCAGAAGCCAGCCTTCGTTATTGCGAGCGGAAAGAGTTGTCCTTGGTGTTCTCGTTTGAAGCAAGAGATGCGCAAGCCTGAGATCGCGCAAGCGCTGACGCGCTGGACCCTGATTGAAGTGGACGTCGACGCGAGCCCCGAAGATGCCGAAAAACTAGGAGTCTCGGCGATTCCCGCGTTACGATTGCTTACTATCACCGGACAGGAAGTTGCTCAGCACGACGGCTATCTCACCGCCGCTGCGTTGCTCGCTTGGCTGGAAGAAAATCATGGCGCCGTCGCTAACCAGACCGATAATCTACTGCTGAGCGCGGATAAGCCGAATGCCGGAAACGTGCTGCGGCTGATCCGGCATTTGGATGACCGTGACCCACTAATCCGACAGGCGGCGATCGGACGGCTGCAAGTCGTTCCGGAACTCGCCGGCGAGCCGTTGCTAAACGCATTTGAAGAGGGGAGTTTAGCCAAGCGTCTGGCGATCTTGGAGATTTTCGACCAATGGAACGCTCCGATCGATGCGATCGATCCCTGGCGGCCTGAAGCGATCAACGACCAGATATTAGCGCGTCTACGCGAGTGGACCTCTCAGCTTCAGCCGCAAGACGCCGCCGTCAAAGAGCTTTCGGCGCAGGAAATGGCCGCGTTGCAGTTGCAGATCGACCGCTTGCTGCATGCGAATATAGCCGATGGAGAGGTGATCGCGGCGCGCCTGGCACGGTATGCGGAGGCGCTTTTGCCAAAAGTTGTGAGCCGACTGCAGGATGTACAAACCGACGAAGAGCGGACCAAGCTCCGTGCGCTGCGCTACCGACTAGTGGCCAATGATGCGCTGGTTCTGCGATTTCCCGGTGGACTGGCGCGATTGGCTTCGACCGAAGCATTGGTCCGCCGTCAGGCGGCCACGCAACTGGTCGGTCTGGCGTCAGCCGCCGAGCAACCGCTGTTGCTCGAGCTATTCAGTGACGCAGACCCGCTGATTCGTGAAATTGCGCTTCGCGGGCTGCAAAATATAGGGGGAGAGGAGGCGACCGCGTCGTTGGTGAAGTTGCTGCAAGACCCGGAGCCGAACGTTCGCGCCGCGGTGTTGCAACAATTGGCCGAAGGAGCTTCGCCGACATTGCTCTCGGATGTCGCCGCTTATGTCAAAACGGAAAAGGACGCAGATCTTCTGGTGCATGCGATTCGCTACCTGCGTGAGATCTCGCAGTCGCAAAGCGCACAGGCGCTGCTCGACCTGCTGCCGCATGAAAGCTGGCAAGTCCGCGCTGAAGCGGCCGAAGCGCTGAAGGAACTTGACTATGAGGAACTTGGTGATAATCCGGAACTATTGGACGACTTGAAAGCCGCGTTGATTTTCCGCATGTCGGACGACGATCCGTTTGTCGTGAGTCGAGCCGCCGAAGCGTTGACGAAGCAAATGAGCGAAGAGGCGATCCAGCCCCTTTTTGTTGCGGCGGAAAGGCATCCCGCCATCGCCACCGAGATCCTCAAGAATCTTGCCTACCACACGGATGAATTTCCGAGCATCTCAACGCACTTCCGCAAATTACTCGAACACGAAGAACCATCGATGCGGATCGCAGCCGTAATGGGGTTGACCCGCGCCGATGCGCAGACCTTATCCGAATGGTTACCGCTGGCGCTGAACGATGAGAGCGCGAAGGTCCGGATTGTTGGCGCCACCGCATTGTTTCAACAGATGGAAATGGAGCGAGAAAACGCCAAGGAGTCGATCTTGGATGGCGACTCTACATCCGCTTCTTTTTCAAGAGGTTCCAATCGGTTCTTTGGTCTGGGGAATCCATTCGCATCAGGGAATCGAAAAAAACGAAAAACTGCTGAGGAGGATGAAAAACCAAAGTCGTCACATCCTTGGGAGATTTGGCTGAACAAATATTTCACCGGAGAAAACCGTACGGAATACGGACCAGAGATTATTGATCCGCTCACCAAGATGATAGAGAGCGATGATCCCGAGGAGCGAATTACCGCGGCGCTGGTCTTAGCTCCCAGGGGCCATCAACAGACGGCGTTGCCGGTGATTCTGGAAACAGTCCAACAATCGCCAGCGCTGATCAATCGAGCGTTGGCGATCTTGCCGTGGGTATCTTGGGAGCAACGTCAAGAATTGTTCGCAAACCTTTATCCCCTCGCCGAGCAAGAGGGGCAGCAGCAACTAGCACTGCGCGCGGCAAGTTCGGCGCTGGACTCTCGGGCCGCCGGTCTGTTGTGGCCTCTGTTGGAGAAGGAGAACGTTGACCTTGAGATGGCCGCAGGGATTCACCAGAGTTTGATGTACGCCTACTTTGGCAAGTCTTATTGGTACGGCGGAGACCTTAGTGCAAGCAAACGCGAAAAAATTGTGACAGCCGCGCAGCAACATGCCGAAGCCGGGGGCGAAATGGACTCGCTCGTAGCGCTGCAGTTGTTGGCGAAAATCGACGAACGACTGGCCTGCCAAATCGCCACAAAAATCGCCGAAGACCCGGCGCGGCCAGACGCGCTTCGCCGTAACGCGTTTCATATCAGTCTGCTGCTAACTCCCGAGGAAGAGCAAGTCGAGAATCTGCTCGCCGCGATGAAGAGCGAACAGACCGAGCGCAGAGAACTAGCGTTTGAAATGTTGATCGCTGGTTCTGAAGATAGGTCTCTCTACCGCATTTATGACACGTTCACGTTTACTTGGCCTTACAATGAGTTGTCTATAAACGGTCCTCAGGGGCCGATTATTCCGACGCTTCCTCCGGGGCTAGAAATCGAAAGCGTACGGCCATGGATGAAGCATCCATCGACCAAAATTCGCGCCTATGCAGGTTACGTACTTGCCTTGGCGGGAGAAGTGGAGGGACTCGATCCGCTGCTGGAGTACTGGCGAACCGACGCGAATCGCAATTCGGTCACCAATATTCTCGTTTTCCGTGCGATCTCTAAATTGAATGCGAGCCAGCATATTGATATCCTTCGCAACATCTACAATCCAGAGCAGTTTGGCTATACCGAAAACCGACGGTTTTATTGGACGATTCGCATCATGAGCGGAGACGAAGTGTTGGAGCTGCGAAAGAAGATTCGCGATGAAGTGGGCATGTCAAATTTGCGTTAATCGCCGGGCCTCGTACCGGACTTAGGAGGAGCTTTCCCGATGTTGAATATGCGAAATTTAGGACTTTGGGCATTGGCGAGTTTGGTGGCGGTAGCGTCGATCGGCCAGTCCCATGCCGCAGAACCAGCGGTGATTAAGAGTAACGGAACTCACGTCTTAAATCGAAATCCTACCGAACTGAAGCTCTCGATCGAGCTGTTGGGACGGGGCAAAACGCTGAAAGAGGCGCTGAGCAAACTGAAAGAGAAGCAAACCGCCGCTCAAGATATGGTGCAATCGTTGGGCGCCGAAATGGAAAGCTTGACTTTGGATGCCCCCACTACCACAAGCCGTTCTTCCGAAATGATGGAGAAGATGCGGGAGGTGATCCAACAGCGTGTCCGCAACAGCGGTGGACCGACCCCTGAGGGTTTGAAGGTTCAGGATTCGCTTACGGTTTCTTCCAAGTTGCACGTTAGTTGGAAGCTGGAAGGAGAGGACGTTATCGCTCGGCTGAGCGAAGTGACGGCGCTGAAGAAGAAGATTGAAGAATCCGATATTGCCAGCGTTGAAGGGGAAGAGATTCCGCTTGCCGAACAGGAATTGATGGAAGAGGCCGAAGCCTTCGGGTACAACTCGTTTTCTTCAGGCGAGGAAGTCAAACCAGGCACTCCTCAGTTTTCGTACCGAACATCCATTACTCCCCAGGAGCGACGCGAAGCGCTCAAGACGGCGTTCGCAACGGCCCGCAACAATGCCGAAGTGTTGGCCGCCGCGGCCGGAATGAAGGTGACCGGCCTGAAAAGTATGGAAGCTGGCGGAACCGCCGTGTTCGCAAATATGCAGAACTACTACCGCTACGGCGGAGGCTATCGAGAAGAGAGCGACGCCGAGGTCGAAGCCGACCCGTTGCAAGCGGCTAGTCCAAAATATGCGGAGATCCCTTTTGTCTTTGTGATTTCGGCGCAATTCAACGTCGAACCAGCGGATAGCGACAGCAAGTAGTGCTATCCGAGCGTGATGCTCCTTACGCTATATGGCGCCCGAAACATCGACACTGGGCGCCATGAAAGGCGAAACGAATCACGTAGGTTCACTGCAGGTGGATATCGCGAGTTTGCTCGCCGGGGACGATCTCGTAGGTTAGCTTTGAGGTCTCTACCTTTTCATATTTTTTGGGGATCGACACCGGGGTTACGCTAGAAACAGTGACCGCTGGAGCTGTTGGATCGTTGGATGGCATCGAAGGCGCCGGCGGAACCATGATCGCAACTCCCGCCATGCCAGCCGGGACATCGACGACCTGGTAGGAGCCGTCGACTTGAATTTCGGCGGATCGGACTGCGGAACCGTTGTCGATGTTAAAGTAAATTCTCCCTGAGTTTAGCGAAGCGCCGTTCAATGTAACGACGCCGCTTACCGTCGCGCTATTGGGTGACGCGGTCGGGCCGCAACCCAAGGTCAAGAGCAAAACCGTTACGCAGCAGAAGCGATAATAGATCATGGCGCACTTCACTCGATCAAATCTGACGAAGCCTACAAGGGGCGTCGCCATGGGAAGTTAGTTGGTTTTTGACGCTATCCGGAGCATGGCAGCTTAGTATTCACCGACGACTTCTCCATCGCCGCGCGTGCAGAGTGACCAGAAGGTCGTTCCGCTAATCGTATCGGGAATAAACTGCACGCTGGCGTCGGCCAGCAAGACGTTAATTCCGCCTGGGTGACAGGAAGCGAGCGAGTTCAACGGATCGCAATCAGGCTTCCTCTTGGCCCGTTGAGGAACGAGCGTCGTTCCGGTAATCATGGAGGTCGAACTGTACGTCCCCCCGCCAAAGATCGGCGTCCATCGCACATCGTTTTGATTCAGCGTATGCGCCCAGAGCGTGCCATAGGTGATGTCGTCGATCGCGCCGCCGCAGCGCTGTAGCGTTTCGCCAAACATGATCGTGTTCGAGGTTCCATCAGAAATCAGGTTTAACCCCTGCTCCGTGTTTTCGTCACGGAAGACCTGGTAGTTCATTTCGTAATTACCGAGCGTCCAGTTTCCATCCAACACATGATCGGCCGAGGTCGCATCGGAAGGACAGAGAAAAGGCGGAATCAGATGCCGCGCGGCGCGCTTTCCGTCGACGGAAGTATCGATGCTCTGGTTCGCTTGATCGTACAAAGCGCTTTGTTCCAGAAACGGCAGGATCCAGAAGAAGAGTGACCCTTTGTTGGTGACTCCATTGATGGAAACGTTGCGCGACGCCCATGGAAGATGGCGATAGGTATCGTGAAAATTGTGCGTCGCCAGGCCAAGTTGCTTCATTTTGTTGACGCACTCGGTTCGCCGCGCCGCTTCGCGGGCTTGTTGAACCGCCGGCAATAAAAGTGCAATCAGCACGCCGATGATTGCAATCACGACAAGCAGCTCCACCAAGGTGAAGCCAGTACGCTGGTTCCTCATGCGAGTACGCATTTGTGATCTCCCTGAAAGATGAGAAGAATAGACTATCGGATAAGACGTGGAGAAGAGTTGAAATTGTCGAGTCAGCCAAGTGCGGAGCATCAACGTCCCTGCAGCGGGTACCCACACTCTCGGTCGTTGGGTTGATTTTTATAAACGCCTGCTTTGATTTCGCCTCCTTGGATGACGGCTAAAAGTCGCTCGCGATGTTGCAGCAACGAGATATCGGCCAAAACGTCCCCATCGACCACGAGAACATCGGCTAATTTACCGATCTCAAGCGTCCCGAGATCCTCGCCGCGGCCCATGATTTCGGCCCCGGTTTTGGTGGCGCACATCAAGGTCTCCAGCGGAGTGAAGCCGACATAGTCAACAAAGAAGCTCAGTTCTTTGGCGTAGTCGCCGTGCGGATTCCAGGCAAATCCATAGTCGCCTCCCATCCCTAAACGACCTCCCGCCTTTAAGATGCGACGAGCCGATTCGGCGCCTCCTTCTAAGGTTTCTAGATGTCCGTCGATTACTGCCTGCGGCATGCCGATCGCTGGACCGTTCTTGACGCTGGCCATCTCGAAATAGAGTGCGGGAACCACCGGCACATCTCGTTCGAGCAGCATTTCGAGCGCTTCGTCATCCATGAACGTGCCATGTTCCAGAGCGTCGTAACCGGCGCGCAGCGCGTTTTTGATTCCTTCGGTGGCGCGACAGTGACCGGTGACTTTGAGGCCATGGTTATGTGCGGTATCGACGACTGCGTGCATTTCTTCAAAGGTCATGCAGAGCGTGTGGTGGTCATTTGCGTCCGGCGATGCGGCGTCTCCCGTCGGATAGGTTTTCACCCATTCAACTCCGTCCTTGACCAGTTTCCGCACCGCTGCGCGAGCTTCGTCGGCGCCGTTAACTAGCAGGACCAGACCTTCCATCCCAATTTTGCGATAATCAGGATTCCAATCCATCAAGCCGCCGATGCCGCAGATTTCACGTCCGCTGGCGACTAATCGTGGTCCAGGAATCAAATCGGATTCAATCGCTTTTTTCAGCCAATGATCGACATTAAAGAGGCTCCCGCCGCTGCGGGCAGCAGTATATCCGGACTCAAGCGCTAACTTGGCGTTATATGTCGCTAAGATGGTGACGTATTCGACCGGGTATTTTATGTCCAGGTCTTCTAGCGCCTCGACGTTGAAATAGGTTGGGTGAAAGTGAGCCTCAACAAGGCCAGGCAGGATGGTTCCGCCGCGCGCGTCGAGCGTATCGACTTGACCTTGGTCCGGCGCGCCATCGGCCGGGCCTACATAAGAGATGCGACCGTTCTTGATCAAGACGACGCCGTCGTGAATCGCCGCCGCGCCAGTTCCGTCAATGATCTGACCGTTATGGATCAGCAGCGCTGCTTCAGAAATCTTCATGGGCTCTCTCCTGTGATACGCGATGAAGCGTCGCGCTACGGTCCACTTCCAGCGACTCGAGGAAGTTGTGAATGGCGTCGCTAATTTTTTGGGGTTGGGCGCTATGCATGAGATGACTGACCCCCGACAATTTTACGGTTGTGCAGTCGGCGATACTGGATTTCACAGCGGCGGCATCTTCTGGAGTCAACATGCCCCCGGCCTCGATATCGGCTTGCAGCAAAAGTACAGGGCAACGAATACGCCGCAGGATCTCTGCGCGGTCATATCCTTCGAGCCAAGCGCCAGCGACAATTGGTTCCAAGACGGCGGGATCCAGCTGCGATAAACATTTGGCCGTAAATCGCAGCGCCGCGGGATCTCGCAAGTCTCCCTGTCTAATGGCCGTTTTGCTGATGGGATCGACATATTCCAACTGGGCGACGTCACGGGCAAGCTGCTCAAGCGGTTTGTTCGATCCTGCTAGTCTTTGCGCGGCGGTAAAGTAACTGTGTAGCGGCGTACTAAAAATTCGAGATCCCATCGTTTCAAACGGAGGGTCTTCCAGAATGATCGCCCGAACCAGGTCAGGCGCTTCGGCCGCGGCGGCGACGGCGACCATCGCGCCCAACGAGTGTCCATAGATCACCGCAGGCGTTTCCGTTTGATCGACCAACGTACGAATCGCATCCTCGACATAATCGATCACGCGATACTGGGAGACGACCGGATCGGTTCGCCCGTGTCCACGAAAATCGGGCGCGATGATTCTGCAACGCGTCGCTAACGTAGCGGCCAGCGGAAGAAACGTTTGCCAGCGGCGAGTCACTCCGTGCAGCATCAACAGCGGAGCGCCAGCCGAATGGCTGTTCGCAATGTTGTAGGTCATTTGACCCAGGCTGATTCGCTGTTCAGAAACTGACAAAGACAAGGGAACGCCCTCTCGCGAAGTAGTGAAGTTGGCGGATGGGAGCAGATGCGCAAGATCCAGTAATTTATTAGCCAGCGAATGATGTTCGACTCCGAATGAGGAAGTTTTCCGTTATCAGAAATCTGCGGATGTTTTTCCTTGCTTAGTGGCCTGGATTTCTTATTCTGTATTCTGCATGCAGAATGCAGTCGACAAAAAGAGAGCTTACCCGCTCTCTTGGTAGGCATCAAGGAAAATCCGAAAAGATCGCAAAGATCGTTCTCGGGTTCCCTCTGCTGGTCGCTTCGAATGCAAAAAGGGCGAGTCGTCCTGACGAAATCAAGGAACCAAGAACATGGAAATGAGCACCATTCGTGAGAAACCAATCGCACGGACCTCACTGACCGAGTCGGTCTATGAGACGCTGCTGAACGCAATCATCTCAGGAAATTTGCCCAGTGGGTCTGTCCTGACAACGGTGACTCTTTCCACGCAGCTCGGCGTGAGTCGTACGCCGATTCAAGAGGCGCTGAATCGACTTGCGGCCGATGGTTTGGTCGAGTGCGAAACAGGTCGTCGCGCAAAGGTGGCGCAGTTTAACCGCGATGACGTTATCGAGATTTATCGGTTGCGTCAGCTCTTAGAAGGGGAAGCTTCGGCTCGAGCCGCCATTCGGATTGATGCTGTAGAAGCGGCGGAACTGCGACGGCGATTGGTCGATCTGCATGGCGTCTCCGAAGAAGAAGATCGTGACGCTTGGTGTGCGCAAGCCCTCGAGTGCGATCTTTGGTTTCATCGACGGCTGGCCGAGTTAGCCGGTAGCCAACGCCTGGCTAGCGATATTCAACGCTATCGGTTGTTGATTCGCAGTTTTTGTCGCCTGGTTGGCTCGGTCGACAATCTGCAACAAGCGATCCGTGAACATTTAGTTGTCGTTGATGCGCTAGAGACGAACTCCCCCGAAGCGGCTCGTGCAGCAATGGCCGAACATATCGCAACGCGTCTCGTTGCCGTTCTCTCTGAACTATTTCCTCTCGAAACGCAGTCCCAACCAGCTCGTTAGGTTCCGAGGTTGCGTAATGCGTCGCCGCCAAAATCAGGCTAATTCTATTTGCCCCCTCTCGATTCGCTCGCTGTGACAGAAAAGAACCATCATGAAATTCAAACTGCTGATCTTCGTGCTGAGCCTGCTCTTTGGCTTGCCTGGGTTTGTCAACCCAACCACCGCGGCGGACAAGCCGCTGAAAAAGATTGTGTTGATCGCCGGCAAAAAGAGTCATGGACCGGTCGGTAACGGCGTCCACGATTATCCCTGGTCGGTGAAATTGTTGAAGGTAATGCTCGACAATTCCAATGTCGCCGAGCAAGTCCGGGTCGAATATCATCTGGAAGGTTGGCCGCAAGATCCGCGCACACTGGATGACGCCGATGCGATCATGGTGATTTCGGATGGTCGAGACGGCGACAAATATGAGGAAGCGCCTCACTTTCAGAACCCGCAAAACGTCTCGGCGATTCAAAAGCAGATCGATCGCGGATGCGGGTTTCTCACGTTCCACTTCTCGACGTTCGCGCCTGACAAGTACGCTGCCCAAATCCTCGATTGGAGCGGCGGTTATTTTGACTGGGAAGAAAACGGCGAGCGCCGGTGGTATTCGGCGATCGAAACGCAAAACGCCGCGATGGAGCTAAGCTCGGCGGAACATCCGATTTCACGGGGAGTAAAGCCGTTTACGTTGCGGGAAGAGTTTTACTACAACTTGCGATTTGATCCAGACGACGCAAGTTTGCAATCCATCGCCAGCGTACCGACATTGCCGGGGCGAGAACCCAACGGTAAGGTCGTCGCTTGGGCGCGTGAGCGGAAAAATGGGGGACGCGGCTTTGGAACGACGTGCGGCCACTTCTACGAAAATTGGAATGATCCGCAATTTCGCAAACTGATTCTCAATGCGATCGCTTGGTCGGCGCATGTCGAAGTCCCCGCCGCCGGCGTGGAAGCGAAGTTCTATACGCATGCGGAGATCGACGGGGCGCTGGCGAGCGTGGATGGATCCGCACGCGCCCTGATTGACGATCGGCCGATTCGTGCGCTGATTTTGACCGGTTGGCAATATCCCGGGCATCATTGGCAAGAAACGACGCCGGCGCTGGTGCAGGCGTTGGAGCATGATTCGCGCATGCAGGTTGACGTCTCTCGCGATATCGAGGTTTTGGCGACCGAGAAAATCAATCAGTACGACATGCTGGTTTTGAACTATTGCAACTGGGAACGTCCCGGGCTCAGCGACAAAGCTAAAGCAAACTTCGTGAAGTATCTCCAAGATGGGGGCGGGCTTGCGATCATACACTTCGCCAACGGAGCGTTTCACTTTTCCTTGCCTAACGCTGGCGACTCAGACTGGCCCGAGTTCCGCAAAATCTGCCGTCGCGTCTGGAATCACCAGGGAAAAAGCGGGCATGACAGCTACGGTCAATTTCAGGTCGAGATCGCCGATGCAAAGCATCCGATCACACAAGGTATGGGCGATTTTCGGACGACCGACGAACTCTATTTTCGCCAGGAAGGGAGCGATCCGATCGAAGTTTTGATGACCGCTCATTCGCAAGTCACCGAAAATGACGAGCCGCTGGCCTTTGTCTATGAGTATGGCAAGGGACGCGTCTTTCAAACGGTGTTAGGGCACTCGGCCGATTCGATTCGGACCCCAGGCGTCGCCGAGTTAATCCGTCGCGCCGCTGCGTGGACCGCCAAACGACCACAACGCGCTATCAGCCAAGCGAAGGAAGAGAGAGCGTCCAAGACGAATTCAAATACGCCCAAAGTCGCGGCGCAATTTGGCCAAGCTTTGGTAGGCAGTGCATTTGTAGATGCGAAACCAGCCTATCGCCAAGCGCCGTTGACGGTCGAATTTTGGGCTCGAGTCGATAAGAAAGCTAACTTCAATATCTTGCTCGCCAATGAAACAAAAGCTTCGCCGACTCACTGGGAACTCTTTACGCGAACGGGAAGCGGTCATTTCACCGCTTATATGCCGGGAATGCGGCCTGATCATGTCGAATCGAACGTCGACATTTGCGATGGCAAGTGGCATTATCTGGCGATGATTTTCGAGCCGAAACAGGTTCGGTTGTTTGTCGACGGCAAACAGGCAGGCGACCAAGCGGTTGAATTTCAAGGAGGCAAACCGCTCCCAGGCCCGTTGGCGTTCGGATCTTTGGTCGAACGCAATCTTGGCTGCGACGGAGCGGTGGATGAGGTCCGGATTTCGAAGGGAATCCGCTTGATTCAGCAGATTCCGGACGCACCGTTTACGGCCGATGAGTCAACGATCGGACTTTGGCGATTCGATCAGGCGAATGAGCAGAAGCAATTTCCCGATCAATCCAAATTAAAGAACAACGCAGTGCTAGGAGCGAATCTTCCGCCGGTGGCGAAGCCGAAGGTGGTGAATCATTTTGGCGAAGAGGCGTTGGGCTTTCGCTGGACCGAGGCAGATTCGGTCGACAACCGTTGGAACGAAATGAAAATCGGCCGCTTCTTGGCCAGCACGATTCCCTTGCCCAATCAACCGCCGGTCTGCAAGGGGCTTTCGATACGACTAGGGGATCAACAACAAGCGACTGTTTGCTACGACACCGCAACGCTTGCATTGCGAGCTGGTTGGAGCGGCGATTTTCTGCGGTTCAATCCGGCGCGCTTTGGTTTGATCAGCTCTCCGCAGATCGCCGGAAAGCTATTGTTCGCTTCCCAGAATCAAGCAGGTTGGGTGCAGCCGGTTCAATGGAGCGGGCACTATTGCCATGGGGATCGATTGGTGTTGGCCTACCGTGTCGATGGAATTGACGTATTGGAATCCCCTTGGATCGAGTCGCACAACGATCAAGTCGCTTTTACTCGCAGCTTGCAAGTCGGCCCGACCGACGCGCCGTTAACGATGAACATCGGCAAGTTTGGCGAAAACGCCCAATTGTTGAACGTTGACGGCGCGTCGATCGTGCTGACGAAAACCGGCGATCAAGTGGTGGCTGTAGCGGTGACGGGAGATCCAGGACTGCAGCTCTCTACGAATGCGGCGGGAACCGTCACATTGACGGTCGGCGCTGCAACTACATCTCAAACAGCCAAGGTGCTGATCTGGTCTGGCGATCAGGCAGGGATCGGAAAGTTCGCTTTGCTGGTGAAAGCCAGCGAACCGCCGCAGTCGCTTACTTCACTCGCGCAACCGACCGAACCGCATTGGACGGCGAAAATCATCACGCACGGATTGCGGGGAAAAGAGCAGGGCCCCTATCAAATGGATACGTTGACGATTCCGTTTGAAAACCCGTATCGCGCTTTGATGTTTATCGGCGATCATGATTTCTTTTCGAACGGAGATCTCGCCGTATGCACCGTACATGGCGATGTCTGGCGCGTGAGCGGCGTGAATGATTCGCTGGAGCGATTGACCTGGCGGCGGTTTGCAACGGGGCTGTTTCAGCCGCTCGGCTTGAAAGTGGTCGACGATGTGGTGCACGTCTTGGGGCGAGATCAAATCACGCAACTGCACGATCGCAACGCAGATGGAGAAGCCGACTACTACCAAAATTTCAACAATCAATACGTGACCTCACCTGGCGGGCACGACTATGTGACTTGTCTCGAAACCGATCCGGCGGGCAATTTTTATCTAATCCATGCCCAACAAGGGGTTTTGCGAATATCGCCCGATGGTCAAATGTTGGACGTAGTCGCGACCGGATTGCGAAATCCCAACGGCTTGGCGGTTGGTCCGCAAGGGACCATTACGGCGTCGCCGCAAGAGGGAAACTGGACGCCGGCTTCTTGTATTGTGGAGATCAAGCAGGAGGGATACTACGGCTTTGGCGGACCAAAAATCAGCTCGGAACGTCCCCTGGGATACGATCCGCCGCTCTGTTGGATTCCTCGCTTGCGTGACAATTCGAGCGGTAGTCAAACGTGGGTAGTGGGTGATCGCTGGGGATTGCCGGCCGGTGAGCTGTTGCATTTCTCCTACGGAAAGTGCCAGATGATGCTGGCGCCGCGCGAGACGGTGAACGGGCAAGCGCAAGGAGGAACGGTTGACTTTCCCTTTCGATTTGATTCAGGCGTAATGCGTGGATGTTTTAGTCCGCAAGATGGACAGCTTTACGTCTCCGGCCTGAAAGGCTGGACCACCGCAGCGGCGCAGGATGGTTGTTTGCAACGAGTTCGTTACACCGGCGGCGCGGTCACCATGCCGATCGCTGTGAAAACGATGCAGAACGGGCTTGAGCTCAAATTCTCAGACTTGCTCGACCGAGAAGCGGCGGAAGATCCGAGCAACTATCGCTTGCAGCAGTGGAACTACAAATACTCAGCCAATTATGGATCGGCCGACTATCGTGCGAGTGACTCGCGTCAGGAAGGTCGAGACGACGCGCTGGTTTCCTCCGCGACGCTGTTGCCTGATGGTCGGACCTTGTTTCTGGAAATGCCGTCGATCCAACCGGTCGATCAACTGACCATCGACTATACGCTTCTGTCCGCCGCTGGAGAAACGTTGCGCCAATCGATCGCGTACACGATCCACGCGCTGGGTGAAGAACGAATGGATCCGGCGAAGCTAACGCGACGCCGGGTTCTGGGGCGTCTGACGACCGACGAAGAATCGCACCTTCAACAAGGACTTCTCTTTCGATTTTCGCAGCAGGATCAAACCGACGCGCGTAACGCCCGCTTGGCCGCTTTGCATGTGCCAGAAGGAGAACCGGTGACGCCGTTCCTTCAACCGGGGCCGTTTACGGTCACCGGAAGCGGATATCTCAAGATCGCGCTCAAAGGGGAATACAAGTTTCAACTGGAAGGAAGCGGAGCTGCACAACTGCGGATCAATGGCCGCGACGTCCTGGGTGGAGAAAACGCCAGCTTGTCACTCATCGAACCGGTCAGCGTTTCGTTGCACCAGGGATACAACACGATTGAATTTCAATACGCGAGCCCGGTCGCTGGCGATGCGACGTTCCGCGTTCGTTGGAGCGGAGAGAATTTTGTCTCAGAACCAATCCCGTCTGACCGGCTGGCGTTCGATCGTCGTGAAGCGGATTTTGCGGAAGCGGATCTATTGCGACAAGGGCGCGAATTAACAGCGACCCAGCATTGTTTTCGTTGTCACGCGCCTCCGAGCGGGGTCAGCGCCGATCAATTTGCGATGCCCGAGTTAAATCGAACGCTTCCCGATTTGACCGATCTGGGAGATCGTTTGCAGCCAGATTGGCTCGCCCAATGGATGCTCGATCCCACAGCGCTGCGGAATCAGACGACGATGCCGAAATTGCTGGATGCCGCTCAAGCGGAAGATCGCCAGCAGATAGCCGATCTTGTCATGTTTTTGTGTGGCGAACCGACTGGCGCGAATAGCAAAGAGGACGCGGATGACGAACTGATTGCGGCGGGGGAAGTGCTATACGAGGATCTCGGCTGCATTGCGTGTCATCGAATGACCGAACCAGGCCAGGAGGATGAATTCGACCGGCTCTCTCTCTTTTTCGCGCAGGCCAAGTATCGTCCTGAATCGCTGAAAGCATTCCTCCAGCAGCCGAGCCGACATTTTGCCGGAACGCGGATGCCTGACTTTCAGCTGAGTGAAAGTGAAGCGACGCAATTGGCCGCGTTTGTGGAATCGGCTAGTCAGGGGGAAGTCGCATCCTTGGATCTTCCGCCGGGCGACGCCTCTCGCGGTGCTGTTGCGTTTCAGAAAATCGGCTGCGTCAATTGTCACGCGACGAAGGCGAATGATCGAGAGAAAAAAATCGACGTTGGCGCGATTTCATCAACCATGTTCAACAGCGGTTGCCTGGCGGAATCAGCGGCCCAACAGAACGCGGCGCCGAAGTATCCTTTCAATCCGAAACAGCTGACCGCACTGCGAACGTTCTTGCAGACCGACGGCAGTTCGCTGACTCAGCGTTCGCAAACAGAAACGTCGCAGCGACTGGTGAAGTCTTACAACTGCCAGGCGTGTCACGGTCGTGATGGAGATCGTAGTCCTCGCGGGATGATTATTCTGGACGAAGGAAGTCGCGGATTACCGCCGGAAACGCTGCCAAATTTAACATGGGCAGGCGACAAGTTGCAGACTGCGTGGCTCCAGCGGTTACTCCACGGCGATGTGCCCTATCACTCGCGGAGTTGGTTGCAGGCGCGGATGCCGGCTTTTCTTGCCGATGCCGAATTGTTGGCGCAAGGACTAGCGGCGGAGCATGGGCACGGGGCAATCTCCTTAGAAACGGCGCCGATCAACGCAGACCAAGTGGAGATCGGTCAGCGACTATCGACCAAGGAAGGACTCGATTGTCGCCAGTGTCATGGCGTGGGAGACCAGATGCCGCTGGGAGACGAAAAGACGAAGATCGCCTTGGGAATCAATTTTTCATACGTGCGAGAACGTTTGCGACACGATTTCTACACGCGGTTTGTGCTCGATCCGCCTCGCTACGATGTGCAGACGAAGATGCCCAAACTTTCCGCGGATGGAAAAACCACCAACATTCGGCATATCGCTGGTGGAGATGCGGAGAAACAATTCGAAGCGCTTTGGCACTTTATCCAAAGTAGTCCGCCTGTCGATGCAGCGACAAAATAGCTGCGGAATTACGGCATGACGGCCGCTTTGAGAGAGGTAATGTATCGTTTGCGCTGATCGGCTTGGCTCGGAGATACATGGGGCGATGGTTGGAGTGGAGAGCCCTCCAGTTGGAGGTACGTTAACTCGTCTTCTGCGCCAGGTTGCTGGTTCCAGTAAACCATCTCGACGCTCTTTACTTTGCCAGGAATCTTGGCGCCAAACCAATTGGGATCGGCTTGCTGGCGCCAGGTTACCAGCGCAAATCTCGCATCGGCAGGAATCTTCGCATCCTCAGTCGACATCGCGTGCGCCAGCGCCGGATCATTCCCATACAGCGTCGACATATAACTACGATGACGATCAATTTGCGTGGTGATCGCGTTCCACTCCAGGGGATTCTCAGAGAGATCGCCAACCAGAGCGGCTGCTTGATTGGTCGCCGGCGATTCATGATTGCTCCCTGCGGGACAGCCGGCTAGTACGAGCACGACCAAAATCAGTGACGAAATTGTCAGGAATCGCCCAAGGCTTCTCATCGGCTCGTCTCCAAGGGAATGGTGAATACGAAGTCACGGTTTTTGACCGGTGTGTGACAGCGAATGCATTGGCCAGAGAATTGAGCGTTATCACCGTACGGCTTTAACTCGGTACCGAGCCATCGCGCCCAACCCCAGCCGTTTGTGTCCGCATACTTGACGGCGCCTTTGATCATAAACTCGATCTGTTTGAATTCGCCTGCCTGGACGTTACCGCTACCGTCCGAATCTTGCGCCCAGGCGACTTTGGCGAACGCGGCTCCATCTGGCCAGGGGGTGATGTTTCGCTGACGGATCGCGTTGACGGCAATCTCATTGCCCAGAACGACGCGCATCGTTTGGTTGTCCCAACGATCGGTGGTGCTGATTGCTGTCCAAGTCTTGTAGTCGGAGAAGAACGGTATTCCGTTGGGAGCGGGAGCTACTTCTGGACGAACGTGAGAATCTGACCATGCCGCCCATTGATCACTGGTCGCCTTTCTTTCTGAAGCGCCGGCGATCGTTTGTGGGCTGGTCGAAATCAGATAATCCTTCAGTGTCACTAAATCATCTGCCGAAACCGCATTGTGGGGATGTAGCCAGCGATAGCCGCGCAGCGGCATCGCCCCCAGTTCGATTTGATTGATCGCTTCAAATAAGATCCCTTGTTGCTTCTCCGCCGGAAGTTCTCCGATCTCGGAGAAGTTCAGATACCGGCGACCTTCGCTAACGTCATTTGCAACGATCCAACTAGCAGGCGCTATCTGGTCAAACCAGGCAAGCTTCGTCTCGTTAGAGTGACAATCGTAACAAGACTTCCGTAAGATATCTCTCACTCGCGATGGAACGGCGATCTCGGCGATGACCGGCGGATTACTCAGATGAGGGCGGAACAACTGCAAAACCAAAAACAGGACGCCCAGCGATCCGCCGACGATCCAAGCCGATCTTCGCCACTTTGGCGTTCTCACTTTTAAGCCCATGTCACTGCTCTTTCCGCCGATTCCTGGCCCATTTCCCAAGAGAAAGAAACGAGTAAGAATCTTCCCGATATTTGTCAGTTTTTCGCATCATCAATAGCCGCATACTTCCCTAAGCGTCGACGGTGGACAAGCACGTTTTCTCGCCATTTTTTGCAGGTTATTTGTCGAATTTTCAGTCATGCTGATAGCAAGTTTTCCTGCGTCGTGGTAGCTTTCCGAAAGGCGGATATTGCTTTATCGCCTCCACCGATTCGTACTCGCGAACCCCTTGTTGGTTATCTTCTGGAAACGTGTCCATGACCGGTGATCAGACGACGATGGCGGTGCAACAGTACCTGCACGAACTTGCGCAGATGCAGGGACGTTCGATGGCCGAACCGGTGATTCGCGATCTCATTGCGCGATCGGTTCAGCGGTTGCATATGCTTTGCCAAAGCATGCTGGTTCGCAGTTACCCTCGCTTGATGCAACCGCCGTTGAATTTGCAGGCGGATGAAATGCTCAGTTCGGTAGTCGACCGGCTGATGAAAGCGATGCGTGAAGTACGTCCCGACAATGTTCGTCAATTCTTCGCATTGGCGAATCAGCATATGCGTTGGGAATTGAATGATTTGGCGCGCCGCTTAGATAACAATGCGTTGGCGGTTGAACTGAACGAAGCGTTTGTCGCGGCGCCAGAAAGCAGCGGTTCGCAACTCAGCGTCACAGCCGTGCGCATTCTGACGGCGATCGACGATCTTCCTGAAGCGGAACGAGAAGTGTTTAGTTTGGTCCGAATTCAAGGGATGCAGCAGACCGAAGCGGCCGAGATTCTGGATGTATCGACCAAGACGGTGCAACGACGACTTAACCGCGCAATCATGATGTTGAGTGAAATTCTCAATGACCTGGATCCCGGCGCAGCGCCGACGGAATAGCGTTACATGTGATGCAAAACGGATCGTGCGTTTCCAACCGCCAGAATTAGTGCGGCAAGTGCAGACGGACAAACCTCCATGACCATCGACGAACGAGTCTATTCGCTGCTCGATGAAATTTTGGAATCGGGGCAGAGCCCTGAAGAGGCATGCGCCGCATGTCCCGAGTTGTTGTCACTCGTGAAAACGCAACTTGAGAAATATCATCGCGTCGAAGCACATCTTGAAGCACTGCTTCCCGAGCCGCCTACCGAACTGCCGCTCGATGCGAAAACGCTAGCCGCCAAATGGGATGAGTTGCCGACAATCCCTGGTTATGAAGTGCAAGAGGTGCTGGGACGCGGCGGAATGGGGGTCGTTTACAAGGCGCGGCAGATCAATCTCAACCGCCCTGTCGCGCTGAAAATGCTGCTGACCGGTGCATATGCTAGTCGTGTGGAAATTTTGCGGTTCATTCGTGAAGCGGAATCGGTCGCTGCATTACATCACGCAAGTATTACGCAGATCTATGACGTGGGTGAAGTTGACGGGCTACCCTACTTCACTATGGAGTACGTCAGCGGCGGCAACCTTGCGCAAAAATGCGGCAATCAACCGCAACCATTGCGTTGGGCGGCCGAAATGGTCGCTATGTTGGCGCGTGCGTTGCAGACGGCCCATCAAGCGGGAATCATCCATCGTGATTTGAAGCCTGCCAATATTTTGCTGACCGATACCGGTCAGCCGAAGATCACCGATTTTGGTTTGGCTCGCCGACTAGACGCTGACTTTACGTTGACGCTTACGGGCGCACGGATGGGAACGCCATCGTATATGGCGCCAGAACAAGTGCTGGGCAAAAAAGATTCGGTCGGCACTGCGATCGATGTCTATGCATTGGGCGCGATGTTGTACGAATTGATTTCAGGTCGACCGCCGTTTCGAGCCAATTCGGTCGCCGAATTGGAACGCCAACTCGTCTCTGATGAACCTAATCCACCGCGACGTTTAAACATCAACGTTCCCCAAGACTTGGAGACGATCTGTCTAAAATGCCTACAGAAAGATCCTCATCGGCGCTACGCTTCGGCGTTGGACTTAGCGGAAGACCTGGAACGCTTTTTACGATACGAGCCGATCCTGGCCAGACCGATCAGCCAAGTCGAATATGCCTGGCGATGGGTGCGCCACAATCCGGCGCTCGCCGGTTTGTTGATCTGTCTGGTCGCTTTTACAGGACTATTAGCGGGGGAAGTCTTACGTGAGTGGTCGCTTGCGAACGGACGCAACGCCGAAAAGTCACGCTTGACCGCCCGGATGCAATCCGCGATTCAATTAGAGCAGCAAGGCCGCTATCCAGAAGCGCGGGCGATTCTGGGGCGTTTGGGAGATGGCGGTTTCGACGACTTACGGCAACGAATCAATCAATCACTCGATGATTTGAACTTTGTCGAGGAACTTGACTTGATAGGTCTCAATCGTAGTTCGGTCCTCGATAATCACTACGATCTACGTTTTAATTTGGCCAAAGCCGATGCAGCGTACGAACAGCTTTTTGCGGCGATGAGAGTCGCCAAGCCGTTTGACGATCCGCAAACGGTCGCCGTTCGAATTCGGGGCGCGGATATCAAACAACCTCTGATCGCAGCGCTGGACGACTGGTCTGTTTGTACGAATGATCATGCGCGGCGTGACTGGATTCTCGAAGTGGTTCGTCGCGCCGATTCGGATACGACCGGTTGGCGCGATCGCGCGCGAGATCCGCGCGGCTGGAACGACGCTGAAAATCTCGCTCAACTCTCGCGCATTGAATCGATGGCCAATTTGTCGGTCGAGTTGTTGCGTGCGATCGCCGATCGGATGGACGAAGCGAACATCGATTCGACGGAATTTCGCAGCCGAGTTCAGCAGACGCATCCTGCTGACTTCCTGGCGAACTTCACCTTGGCGGATGCGCTGCGCGAATCGGATCCCCACGAATCGATTCGCTACTACCAGGCAGCGCTGGCGATTCGTCCCGTTTCGGCTCCCGTACGCAATAATTTGGCGCTGGCGCTCGCGGCGGTGCAGCGCGAGGAGGAAGCGATCGCCTGCTTAGAATCGGCGATGCAGATTGATGCGAGATTTGTTCCGGCGCTTGTTAACCGCGGAATTCTCTTGCGATCACAAGGCCAATCCAAAGAGGCGTTTCGCACTTTTCAGCAAGTGCTGTTGCTTGCTCCCCGTGATGCGTTCACCTACTATCAACTCGGTCTAACGCATCAGGCGGCGGGCGAGTCGAAGCAGGCGATTCAAGCGTTTGACAAAGCGATTCAATGCGATTCGGAATTCACCATCGCACAGTTCGCTTTGATCGATGCAATGATCGCCGCCGATCAGCAAGATTCGGCGGCCGACTTGATACGTCAATTGTTGTCAACGTCGACCGATCCCGCTGACATTTTGAGCTTGCGGCAGCGATTGAGCAATCTCTCCAATTCTCGCGAAGAAACCGCTGAAAAGCCGTAACTCTGTTGCCCGATGAAGTTGGAGTTCGGGACGCGATCTCTCCACGCAGTTCTCTCGTCGAATTCCGCCGCTACAGATGTTCTTGTTGTTTGTCAGTCGGCTTGTCCTACGTTCTCGCTCAGTAGTTCAGAAGCCCAAACGCGCGTGAGCCAGCCCAGTACATACGTACTTATGCTGGAAAAGTTGCGTCGACTTCCGCTTACTACATCCGAACTTTTCCAAGGATGCAATCGTGCAAACCACAACTACGCGAGCGGCGACAATCGATGAAGAAATTGCGGCGAAGGTCAACGATCTGCTGGCAGACGTCTTCGTACTGTTTATGAAGTCCAAGAACTTTCATTGGCACGTCAGCGGTCCCCACTTTCGCGAATATCATCTGATGTTCGATGATCACGCCGCACAAATCTTCGCCATGGTTGACGATCTGGCCGAACGCTGTCGCAAATTGGGGCAACCGACGATCCGTTCGATCGAAGAAATCGCGAGGCGACGTCAACTGACGGAAAACAACGAGGCTGAAGTCGCGCCCGCGAAAATGTTAGACGAACTACGCGGCGACAACAAGCGACTCTGTCAGCGTCTAGAAGAGACGCATGCCGTTTGCGATCAATACAATGACGTTGCAACAGCCAGCTTGATCGAAAACTGGATTGACGAAACGCAGCGCCGCGTCTGGTTCTTGGCCGAGACCATTCGAGACGTCCCGCGAACCTGATTCGCGCCATTGTGCTAGAAACGTTCTTTCTTAAATCTGGAGTTGATCGATGTCTGAATTTCCACGACGTGAGTTTTTTGCCGGCGCCGCCGGATTAGCGATTGGCGCCGCCGCCGCGTTGGGCGGCGCCGTGAAAAAACAGGAAGAAGCGCTGGGAGGCGATCCGTCGTTCATGAACAACATTCCAGCGCCGCTACTTGCGGGCAAAGACCTGCCTACGTTCAAGTTCGCCTTGGAAAAGTCAAAGGGGAAAGTCATCGGCGGCAGCTTTGGCAAGGAAGTGACCGTTGAGCAACTGCCGATTTCGACCGGGATCGCCGGCGTATCGATGCGTCTAGAGCCGGGCGCAATGCGCGAACTGCATTGGCATGCGACAGCCGCCGAGTGGGCGTTTGTGCTGGAAGGAAACGTCCGAACGACGGTCATTCAGCCGGATGGCTACGCTGAAACGAACGATTTTGAGCCGGGTGACGTTTGGTTCTTTCCTCGTGGTCATGGCCATATGCTGGAATGTCTGGGGAACAAGGCTTGCCACTTCATCCTGATCTTCGATAACGGCTATTTCTCGGAATTTGGCACGTTTAGCATCAGCGATTGGATGGGGCACGTGCCGGCGCCGCTGTTGGCCAAAAATTTCGGCCTGCCGGAATCGACCTTCAAAGACTTCCCCAAAGAGGAGGTCTATTTTGCTCACGGCGAACAACCTCCGCAAACGCCAACCGTGCCGCTGCAAGGATTGCAAATTCCGCCGCTGACGCACAAGCACCAACTTCTGGCGGGACCGCCGCACTCGGAGTTTGAAGGGGGGCGCGAATGGCGCGTTGATACCGAACGCTTTCCAATCTCCACGACGGTCACCGGCGTTTACCTTGAGTTAGAGCCAAAGGGAATGCGGGAACTTCACTGGCATCCCAACGCCGACGAATGGCAATACGTGATCGACGGTAACGTCAGCGTCACCATGTTCGGCTCGCACGGACGATTCCGAACCGAAACCTTGGAAAAGGGGGACGCCGGATATATCCCGCAAGGTTATGGCCACTCAATCGAAAACGTCGGCGACAAGAAGGCGAAGATCCTGATCGGATTTAACTCCGGCACGTATGAGAAGATCGATCTTTCGCAATGGATCGCCGGCAATCCGACCGACGTCTTGGCGACGAACTTCAGCAGGCCGAAGACGTTGTTTGACAAATTCCCGAAGAAAGATGTCTTCATTGCAGAATAACTAACTTGACGTGCAACCTTGATTTCGATTTCGCTCGGCGACGTTCAAGGACGTCGCCGAGCGTTTTTTGGTGATCAGCTCGGCAATCCTTTGGCGTTTGCTCCCAGGATTTTTTTTTCTAGAACGCACAAGGATCCCGAAAATGCAGACTTCCTTGGCGATAACCGCGTGTCGTTGGATCTCACTGGGAATCCTCCTTTCGTCCGTCAGCGTCGGAATCGCCGCAGAGAACGACTCGTTCTGATCAAGCATCCGTCATCAGGCGATGCGCCACCCCCTTTCTAGACGCATGGTTGGTCAGAAACGCCAGCCGCCCCACTCTGTGTAGCCAGCCGCGCAGCGCACGAAAACTCCGTTCGGATCTCTCCATCTTGGCAAATCCAAATTGTCAAAGAACAGACGTCCCGGCTGATCGCTAGGCGTCCAACTCTTGCGGCTATCCCTGCCAGGTAAGCACTTCGTCTCCGGCTGGACCGGACCGGCCCCGTTTTTTTTCGTCGAACTGTTTCACTTTGCTTGCATGGTAGACTGGGCGCTTTAGATGCCAACGTCAGACCATTGGATTAGATGGTTGGACTGGACCGGACTGGCCCCGTTTTTTTTCGTCGAACTGTTTCACTTTGCTTGCGTGGTAGACTGGGCGCTTTAGAAGCCAACGTCAGACCATTGGATTAGACGGTTGGACTGGACCGGACCGCACGCGTTTTTTTTCATCGAAACACCCCACTTTGCCTGTGCGTTAATCTGGGCAGACTTAGCGTCCCTGCCGAATCGTTGGACTGGACCGGACAGCGCTCCAAATTTTCGTACGTCTTTCCCATCTTGCCTGAAAGTTAAGCTGGGCAACTTGAGCTCTCCATCGGACGCCAGGCTCTTGCCGCTATCCAAACTGGGCGAGCGTCTCGTCACTGACTGGACCGGACTGGCAATTTTTCCGGGTTGTCGATGGGACCGGACTGCAAATTGGATGTCCCACGGTCCCATCGCCCTGTGCGCAAGGAATCGCGCGTACCGTGATCGCCGACTCAGGCTGCGTTCTATTGGTCCAACCAGGAATCGACCACGTATCCGTGCGCTTTGTCAAGCGACAAGTTGATTGGAGAGAAGGGGGCGCTTCGCCGTATCCAACATCCACGCTAGAGCGGTTTTCAGCAAGCTGAACAAAGAGTCCCCTGTCGTCTAGCTTCTCCCCCAAAATCAGCCGCACGGCGTTAGCCGCGGTTTCTGACAGGAACTCTTTGTCGACGGAAAATTGGAGACAAAAACCGCGGCTAACGCCGCGCAGCACCGTCTTCACTTTCAATCGTTGGAAAATCAAAATGGGGCAGCTAGCAGGAAACCGCTCTAGTCCATTTTTCACGAGGGTGTTCCAGTCCTGCGGGATGGCCATCCCGCCTAGTCTGACTGTGCGAACCGAGCACTCCCCAGCTCTTAGGCCCGGCCGCGTTGGGGCTAAGAACTGGGGAGTGGTATCGAATGCGGTTTGCCAGCGCTGGAAGAGGTCCGTGCAGCTTCAAAACAGACGCTACGCTTGATTTGCAGCCAGCGTAATCACCATGCTCTTGAACGCGGGACAATTGCTCACCGTATCGGTCGCATCGATCGGCGCCAATACGTTCGCTTCGGGATAGTACATCGCGGCACAGCCTGGGGGAATCGGGTACTCGACTACGGTAAACTGATAGGCGGTGCGCGTTTGGCCGTCAAAATGGCTCGTGACATCCACCTTTTGCTGGGAGATCAGACCAAGTTGACGTAAGTCAGCGACATTCACGAGCACGACGCGACGCGCGTTGTGAATGCCGCGATAGCGATCATGTAGCCCGTAGATCGTCGTGTTGAACTGATCATGGCTCCGGATCGTCGTCAGCAAAAGCTGATTCGGTTCCAGTTTCCGCTCGGGCAACGCATTGGCGGTGAACAGCGCCTTGCCGGTCGCCGTCGGAAATATGCGCTGGCGCGGCGGATTGGGAAGATAGAAGCCGCCAGGCTTGCGGACATCCTGGTTGTAGTGGGCGCAGCCGGGGATCACTTTGGCGATGCCGGCGCGAATATGATCATAGTTTTGACCCCAGGCCTGCCAATCGACGCTTGCTTGGGGGCCTAATGCGGCCGCGGCAATGCGGCAGACGATCTCGGTTTCACCCAGCAAATAGGAGGACGCCGGCGTAAACCGTCCGCGCGACCATTGCACGACTCCCATGGAGTTTTCGGTGCTGGTAAATTGCTCGTGCACCACGTTATCAATCAAGCGAAAATCGATTTCGGTTCGCCCTAGACAAGGGAGCAGCAGCGCTTGTTTGCCGGTCACCAGGTCGGCGCGATTTAACTTGGTGCCGATTCGCACCGTCAGAGCAACGCGCTGCAGCGCCTCGGCCGTAAACTGCGTGTCAGAGAGGGCCATCAAAAAGTTGCCGCCCAAGGAAATGAACGTTTTGATCTTTCCGTTATGCATCGCTTTCGCCGTTCGCTGTGCATCCAATCCGTGGTGGCGCGGCGGTTCGAATTGAAACGCATCGCGGAGTTGATCGAGAAATTCAGGCGCAGCTCGCTCCCAAACTCCCATCGTGCGATCTCCTTGCACATTCGAATGACCGCGAACACAACACGCGCCGGCGGCCGGCATTCCTATCGCTCCGCGAAGCAGCAATAGATTGACCAATTCTTGGACGTTTCCGGCGCCGTTTTGATGTTGCGTCACTCCCAGGCACCAGCAAATAACGATGCGTTCGGTCTTGCAGACCCAATCGGCGACGACGCTCATCTGCTCGCGTGAGATGCCTGATAATCGCTCAAGGTCTTCCCACGGAGCCTGGCGAACGCTGTTTCGCAGATCATCCATGTTGGTCGTGTATTGATGCACAAAGTCCCAGTTGATCGCGGCGCCCGGTTGCACGTCGTCACGTTCGACCAACGTTTTCAAGATCCCTTTGAATAGGGGAACGTCACCGTTGATTTTGACCTGAAGAAAAAGATCGGCCAACTTCGTCGCGACTCCGAGCATGCCCAAGACTTCTTGAGGATTCATAAACGAGATCAATCCGGTTTCCGGCAGCGGATTTACCGCGATGATCTTCGCTCCTTTTCGTTTCGCATGCTGCAGCGCCGTCAATTGCCGCGGATGATTGGTGCCGGGATTCTGGCCTACCACAAAAATCAATTCGGCGTTTTCCAGATCTTCGAGCGTAACCGTCCCTTTGCCAAAACCAAGCGTGTTGGTCAGCGCCGACCCGCTCGACTCGTGGCACATGTTCGAGCAGTCTGGCAGATTGTTCGTCCCGAATTGGCGCGCGAACAATTGATAAGCGAAGGCCGCCTCATTGACCGCTTTACCAGAAGTGTAGAACGACGCCTCGTCGGGCGATTGTTGAGAATTAAGCGAAGTCGCGATCATGCCGAACGCTTCGTCCCACTGGATCGGCTCGTAATGGGCAGCGCCAGCGCGGAGCACCATCGGTTGGGTCAGGCGGCCTTGCTGCTCTAGCCAATAATCGGAGTAGGTCGATAGCTCCGCAACGCTATACTGCGCAAAGAAATCAGCCGTAATTCGCCGGCTATCGGACTCATGTGCGACCGCTTTGGCGCCGTTCTCGCAAAAATCAAAAGCGGAGCGTTTTCCATCGGGATCGGGCCAAGCGCAGCCTGGGCAGTCAAAGCCATCTTTCTGGTTGAGTTGCAAGAGAGGAAGCGTCCCGCGAACGATCCCCGCTTCACGGATGGCATACTGAAAACTGTTGGCTACGGCTGGTAGTCCGGTCGCTTTGCTCTCGGGGCGCCGTTGACGAAGCTTGGGTTCAGGTCGCGTCGGTATCAAGCAAATCGTTCCATGTCCATTGTCGGGCAGGGCCTTGTGCAGAACGATTCCGTTGACGTTGTTGGTCGATTCTGAACTTTGGATCACAAAACGCTCCTTATGGATCGGATGAGCTGGGCTGGGGTTGCGCTAGCAAATTCGCTCGTCGCCGCAGTAGATGTTGAAACGATCGGCACGGACGAAACCGATCAGGGTCATGTCGTGCTGGGCCGCCAATTGCACAGCCAGGCTAGAAGGAGCGCCAATGGCCGCGAGGATGGGGATGCCAGCCATCAGCGCTTTTTGCACGAGTTCAAAGCTGGCGCGCCCACTGACCAACACCATGCTGTCGCGAAAGCGTTCGGCGCCGGCTCGCAGTTCGCCGCCGATCAGCTTGTCCATTGCGTTGTGCCGTCCGACATCTTCCGACATGCGTAATAGTTGGCCAGAGGTATTAAAAAGTGCGCAGGCGTGCAAACCGCCTGTTCTTTCAAATACGGCCTGAGCGATCCGTAGCCGCTGCGGCGCTTGGCGAACAACTTCGCTTTCTACGACTGGATATTGGCTAATCAGTGGATAGGGAATGATTGTTTGGACCGCGTCAATCGAGCTCTTTCCACATACGCCGCAACTAGAGCTGGTATAGAAGTGCCGCTGCAGCTTGCTTAAATCAATCGTCGCGTCGGCTTGGAGGCGAACGCGGATCACATTGCCATGTCGGCAAGCATGGATCGCTTCGATTTGGTCAGCGCGCTGAATGATTCCTTCGGTCAGCAGGAAGCCGGCCGCTAAGGACTCGTCTTCGCCTGGAGTTCGCATGGTGACCGAGATCGGCTGCTGTTTGCGCCGACCTTCTAGATGATAGATGATGCGAATTTCGAGCGGCTCTTCGGTCGCTAGAAGATCGGCCTCGGGTTGCGTCGTGACGCCGCAAATACGGGTGACGGTGACAGGTGAAACCGATCGGTCGATCGGCATGTTTTCATCAGAGTGGGAAATCATGCGATTTCTACTTTCTAGAGATATCGGGCCATTCACTGCTCTGCTTCACGGCAAAACCGCGCGCCATCCCCGCTGTTGCTAAGCGGAATCGCTGGACATCGGAAAAGTAGTCGCATTTGTCTGACGCTCACGCCTAACTTTACAAGCTCCAAGGAGACGGCAATCTCTGCTTCCCCGCCAACAGACGGGGGATGAGATGCAGTTGCTTGGATGCTCCCTTTCCAGGATTGCATCCACGTCCCTAATCGAGGCAAACAGATGGAAATGACGGAAAAAAACGCCGCAGACAATGACGAAGTGAAGCAAAAGGCCGTGAAAGAAACGCCGACTGTCGCTTCTCCCCGAACGATCGAAATTCAAACGGTAGCCCCGTTCTGGAAGCGGCGCCGCTTTTGGGTGCGATCGGTCGCGATCATGGTGGCGGCGGCCGTTTGCGTTTGGTTGGTTGGTCCTTGGATCTTGCTCGCGCTGAAAACGGTTTCGACCGACGACGCCTATGTGGATGGCCACGTTACTTTTGTGGCGCCGCGCGTCTCTGGTCAGGTGATGCATGTGCTAGTGGACGACAACGTACGGGTACGGAAAGGGGATCTGTTGCTGCAGATTGATCCGGAGCCCTATGAAACCGACGTAGCGCTCAAAGAAGCTCAAGTACGAGTCGCCGAGTCCAACCTTTCGGCCGCTGAAGCACAAGTCGAAGCGATCGTCGCACAGACGCGCAGTAATCGATTTGCGCTAGAACATGCGATGGAGAGCGTGCGCAACCAGATTGCGGTACTGCGATCGAATGTCGCACAAGCAAAAGTGGAAGAGGCGAGCCTGATGCTGGCCCAGCGCAACTTTGATCGGAATCGCAAATTGGCGACCGACAATGTGATCGCGCAGTCCGAATTCGACCTTTATACCGCTCAGTTGGCCGAATCCCAGAGTCGTGTCGATAGCGCAAAAGAAGTGGTTCAACAAACGCGTTCGTCGCTGGGATTGCCGATCAACGAGGCGAACCCGCTGGATGTGCCTACCGATTTGGATCAGAACTTTTCGGTCGTTCGTGAAACGTTAGCCAACCTGATGCAAAGCATCGCTGAGATCGGCTATCGGCCCAAGTCGTGGGATTTGACTCCCCAACAGGCGATCGATGACTTCTTCCATCTGAACGTCAGCGGCGATCTCGATGCGATCTATCAACAGCTGATCGCCGACGCTCCGGCAATCAAACAAGCCAAAGCGGCGTTGTTGCAAGCGCAGCGTCAGCTGGATCTGGCCAAACTCAATTTGCGGTATTGCAATATCGTCAGTGACATTGATGGAGTCGTCACACGGCGGAACGTGAACCCAGGCAACTTTGTACAAAGCGGCGAAAGCGTGCTGGCCGTCCGTTCTCTGACCGAAATCTGGGTCAACGCCAATTTCAAAGAAACGCAACTCATCAATCTGCGAATCGGTCAACGCGTTGATTTGCATGTCGATATGTATGGCCGCAAGCGTTCATTCCAGGGGCGAATCAGCGGCTTTACGATGGGGACCGGGCAGACTTTAGAATTACTGCCGCCGCAGAATGCGACCGGCAATTTTGTGAAGATTGTTCAGCGGCTGCCGGTGCGGATAGATCTGCTGGATTATGATCCGGACGAAGCTCCTCTCTTCGCCGGCTTGTCGGTCACGCCGTACGTGTTTTATCAAGAACCGTCGTCGGGGCCGAATGCGGGGAAAATGCTGCAAACGCCGGCTGAGTTGCCGTTGCGCAAAGAGGATCTGCCGCAGGGGGATCCGCGGACGCCGCTCTCCACAGGAGAAGCGCAATGATCGGCGCACTTCGCTCCCTTTTGCCTGGGACCAAGGCCGGCGGCTCACCGGCGTCCGCTTCGGCGGCGATGTTTCGATCGGTCAATCCTTGGGTGATCGCAGCGATCGTGGTCATCCCCACGTTTATGGAAGTGCTCGACACGACGATCGCCAATGTCGCGCTGCGCTATATCGCTGGCGGACTTTCGGCGGCGGTGATCGACAGCGAGTGGGTCATTACCAGCTATTTGGCCGCCAATGCGACCATCTTACCGATCTCGGGTTGGTTGTCATCTCGGATCGGGCGTCGAAACTACTTTATTGGTTCGATCGTGGTCTTTACGTTCGCGTCGGCTTTGTGCGGTTTCGCGACCAGCTTGGAGCAGCTGATTTGTTTTCGCATTCTCCAGGGTCTGGCCGGCGGAGGACTTCAGCCGTCGAGTCAGGGCGTGTTATTGGATGCGTTTCCGCAGGAAAAACAGGGCTCGGCGATGACCGTGTTTGGCGTCGCGGCGTTGATTGCGCCGGTGATTGGCCCCACGCTCGGCGGTTATCTCACGGTCAATTTCGACTGGCGCTGGATCTTCTATATCAACATTCCCATCGGAGCGTTCGCCGCTTTGGCGGCTTGGGCGGTGCTGGAAGATCCTCCCTACTTGAAGTTGGAGACGGCGGAGCATCGCAAAGCTGGCTGGCGCTTTGATGGCATGGGACTGGGCGTTTTGGCGATCACCGTTTCTGCCTGGGAAGTATTGATGAGTAAGGGACAAGAGTGGGATTGGTTTGGCGATCCCTTTTGGCGCGTTCAGACGCTGGCGATTGCGTTTGTCGTCGGGCTGGCGTTTCTGTTTTGGTATGAGATGCGGATCGCCGATCCTGTCGTCAATTTTCGGCCGTTGGCCGAGCGCAATTTTCTGATCTCTACCCTGGTTATTTTTTCCTCATTCGGCGTGCTGTACGCCGCTAGCACTACATTGCCGAATCTGCTGCAGACTTTGTTTGGCTATGATGCGTTCGCTTCTGGCTTGGTCCTTTCACCGTCAGGAATTTTTGCTGTAGCGACGATATTGATTGTCGGACCGCTGATTACGCGCGGATGGGATGTGCGGATCTTCGTTACCTGCGGCTTGGGCTTGATTGCGATTGGGTGCTATTGGATGTCGCTCATGACGCTGGCGATCGGCCCTTGGCAAGCAGTCTGGCCGCGGGTGGTGATGATCATTGGGCTCTCGATGATCTTCGCGCCGCTGAACGTCGCCGCGTTCTTGTACATTCCACGCAATTTACGGGGCGCTGCCGTCGGTTTGTTCGCCTTGTTGCGAAACGAAGGAGGGAGCGTCGGCACGTCGGTAGCACAGACCATCGAGGTTCGCCGTGAACAATTCCATACCAGCCGAATAGGCGAGTTTCTCGATCCGTTAAACCCGGCAGTCAACCAATATTTGGAAAATGCCCACGCCTACTTCTATAAGCTTTGCGGAGATTCGGCGCTTGCCGATAAAATGGCGCTGCAGACGTTGTCCAATGAACGTGCCCGCCAAGCGGCCTCGCTGGCTTATTTTGACGACTTTTATTTGTTTGCCGTTATCGCTCTGCTATTGATCGGGCTGGTTCTGTTGATGAAACGTAGCGTCGCCGCCAAGTCGCCCAGCGCAACTTCGCATAAAGACATCGTGGCAAAATGCGAGTTCACCGCTCCTCACGTCGGTTATGATCGGCCGGCTTCTGCTGCGAAACCGAATCGCGACCCAACAAACGAGCCGCTCGATCTAAGCGACTGCTCGATAGGCGTCGACAAAGCGGGTCGCTTGCTCCTGAATCCAGTCCCAGTCTTGGGCCGCAATTCGTTGGGCGTTGAACAAGGGACTACCAATCCCAAAGGCGATCGCGCCGGCCCGATGAAAGCTCGCCAAGCTTTCGACGGTGACGCCTCCGGTTGGCATGAGTGAGATTTGCGGCAGCGGACCACGCAAGCTATGCAGATAGGCGGGCCCCAGCACGTCGGCCGGAAATACCTTGACGATTGCTGCGCCCAGCTTCCAGGCCTGAAACACTTCGCTGGGAGTCATCGCGCCGACAAAGGCCGGAACATCGGCGTCGCGGCAGACTTGGATCAAATCACCATCGACGATAGGAGTGACGATGAATGTCGCGCCGCATTGGATCGCCAGATGAGCATCTTCGATCGTACAGACGGTTCCGGCGCCTACGTTTACCCGATCCCCAAATTCATCGCGAAGCCGCTCGATCTGACTCGCCGCATCAGGCGAATTCAACGTTATTTCTACGGTGGTCAGTCCGCCTAATGCGGCAGATTGGACCGCTGCGTGCGAAGCGGCGAGGTCGAACCCGCGTAAGATTCCAACCAGCGGCAACTTTTGAAAACGTTCCCAGTCAAATAAGCCAGTCATACGGCGGTTGGTCGCTTACATGGAGGTCGGTTTGAAAGAAGCAGGGGAGGGGATCGCGCTGGGCCAGACAGGCGAATCCAGATCGTGATTACGTGTAGCCCGATTGATCCCCTCAAACAGCTTCCACTGTCCGAGTGCGGAAAGATGATCCACATCGCGCGGCGGGACGACCTTGACGACTCTTCCCAATCCCAGCACCTCCAACGCTTGTCGATAGAGCGGATGAAACGTGGCGCCGGCGCACAATACGATCGAACTATCGTCAGTGCGCAGACGGGCAAGCGCCGCAAGCTCATCGCCGATGATGATCCCACTTAACAGGGCGGCGCTCACGGCAGCTTCATCCCCATGCAGGAGTTGTTTTGCGCGGACTTGGAATATGGCGCTGGTTAGATCGCCGCGTCGCGCCTTCTCGACTCCAGCACAAAACGCCGCTTGTTCAGACGCTGATGGCTGGGATGCGATCGTTCGCTCTAGCGGCAGAGAATGTCGCAATGAGCTTTGCTCTTGCAGCAACTGATACAACTCGCCGGTCATGTAGGTACGGAAGTCATTGATCCTACCGTATTGAATGCACAGATGCTTCGAATGCGTGCCAGGCAACACGAGCCAGATTGGATGCGACGTCTGGAGCAGATCGGGAGTGAGTACTCCCAATCCGATCGCTTCCATCTCTTCGCCGCGCATGACGTCGCAATCGGCGCGAACGCCTGAGAATAGATAGAGCGGATGGCCCGAGATCGGCTCGAGTTTTCGCCATGGCAGGTCAGAACCATCGAGGCGAAAGGGGAGCATCGCATACGGAAGATCGCTCCAACCAATCGAGGAGCTCGCCATTCCGGAAATCAAGATCGGCGTCTGTTCAGCATCGATCGCGATCTGTGATGCGACCGCGTCGACATGACGGCTCAGGACTTTCGCGTAGTGGGCGCCGCGTTCGAGTTGCGAAGTGCTCTTCGCCAAGTTGGCGGCTCCTTCTGCAGACGCTCGTTCGAAAACGATCGCTCCCGTAGCAGCTTGCACGAGGCGCAAACGAAAGTGACTTGTCCCCCAATCGCAATTGAAAAAATATGGAGCCATCGAGACCGCGCGGTAAGAGAAGTCAACATCGCTAACTCAGTCGATAACGCTACCCAAGCGTTACCGACCGTCAGTCGAAATGCTCGAATGAATTACATGTATACAGGCGTAAAGTTTGGAGGTCAACCTTTTCCTTCGTTAGCAATCACCCCAAAGCTGGAATGGCTGTATTAATGACACATGTCGTCATTTAGAGCGGTTTTTACTTTATTCTAAGCCGAATTAGATCTACTGGAAAAAGGAGTTTTTTTAGAAATAGTGTTGACGAGACGGCCGCAGTACCTGTATACAGGTAGAGGCGACGGGTTGCCGCAGTCAGCCAAATGACGTGATAAACGACCTGTATTCGCCTCTTCAGCCCCCCTGACTTGACAAAAATTGCGTCGCTTTTTTGGGGGAAACAGCACTGTTTTCCAGTCAGCCACGAGTTTCCATTTTTTGAGCGCTTCTCATGCAAGGCGTCGTTAACACTTTTTCCAATCAGACGCTGCCGACAAAGATCAGTGGTTGGTCGCTTGTGGTCTTTTTATTGTTCGCCGTCGGCTGCAGCCAACCGGATGTAGGCTCTGATGTGCAAGGGAAGGTTACATTCGACGGCCAGCCGCTTGATGGCGGCGTCATTCTGTTTAATCCGTTGAACGCCGACTTGCCTCCGATTCGCGCCAACATTCAGCCGGATGGCGCTTACCAACTAAAGGCCGAGCCGGCCGAGTACAAAGTGATCGTCAAATGGTACGAGAAACAATCGGGTGATATCCAAGCCGAGGATCCTCGTTATCACGAGCCAAAGCTGTTGACCCCCAAAAAATACGCGAGTCTGCAAACGACCCCGTTGCAGTTCAAAGTGGCGAAAGAAAAAGAAGTGATCGACTTGGATCTGTAGTCGCTGCGTTGTTTTTATCTTCTCCTCGGTGTTTTTCTCCTCGTTTATCTGCTTAGGAGTTTCCCATGCGGAACAACTATCGCTCTCGAAAACAATACTATGGTTTTACGTTAGTGGAACTGTTGGTGGTGATCGCTATCATCGGAGTCTTGATCGCACTGCTGTTGCCGGCGGTGCAGCAAGCGCGCGAAGCGGCTCGACGGATGCAGTGTACGAACAATCTGAAGCAAATCGGACTCGGCGTTCATAACTTTCACGACACATTTGGCGTGATTCCGGCCAACACGTTTCCGCAACGCGTTTCGACTTCGCCGACCCCTGCGAGTGAATGGTTGTATAGTCGATTCAGCGGTTGGGTCGTGCTGTTGCCCTATATCGAGCAAGGAGCGCTGCACGATTCGTACAATCGCTATCAAGACTTTGAACACGCAGACAACAAGTCTGTCGAACAGAACACGCAGCCGATTTCCGCCTATTTTTGTCCTTCACTGCGGTCGGGCGAGAAGACCGATACTTCGTTTTCGTCCGCGCGGCAAGATCGTCATAAAGGGGACTACGCATTTGTCGGCGGCGGGGAATTGCCAGACGGGACGTATAGCCATGTACATGCCGACCTGAGCTCAACCAAGAGTAACGGGATGTTCGTCATGCCTCGCTACGAGTCGAGCGGCAAGTTATGGACCAAGCCGGGACAATTGACGTTCGCCTCCGTAACGGATGGACTAACCAACACCTTCGCCATCGGTGAAAAGCGAACGCAAGAATATCGCAATGCCTCCAACACGCTCATTGACGGCGTTAGTAAAACAACCAGTGACGGTCCGCAATATTTGTGGGGTCACTTTACCTCGCGAAACACGGCGTCTCCGATGAACCAACCGATCCTCGGGACTTGGGGGAACTACGACGCCAACTTCGCCAGTCAACATCCGGGCGGCTGCAACTTTCTCTTGGGAGACGGATCGGTCCGGTTTATCCCTGAGACGATCAACTTTGATCTTTATAATCAATTGGCGGCGCGCAACATCGGCAAGGTGAAAACCCTGCCATAGACCTGACCCTCCTGTATTTCGTCACCCTTCTTCGTGCACGCAACTTTCGTGTTCTCGAAGGGAGGGGGACCGACATCCTCGACGAGAATTCTCATGCAACGACAAACCCATTGTTTTCGAACCGTCTGTCTCTTGGCCTGTTGGGGGACGTTTTCTAATTGGGCGTTCGCCGAAGAGAGTAAGTCATCACCGGCGGCGATCGCGCCGACCGTCAATTTTGCGCCCGACTCCGAATACGACGATGCGGTCCGAATGTTTCAAGGGATTTCTGGTCTCGAGCGATCACCCGGCGGGCGACTCTGGGCGACCTGGTACGGCGGCGGAGTGACGGAAGATCGCCATAACTATATCTTGCTGGTTTCCAGTGATGACGAAGGAAAAACCTGGTCCGAGAACAAAGTGGTGATCGATCCTGATAAGGAGGGACCGGTTCGCGCTTTTGATCCTTGTCCGTGGGTCGATCCCTCTGGAAAACTCTGGCTCTTTTGGTGCCAGGCGACGCGCGGCGGCGGGGGAGATCCGTTCACCTTTGCAATGACGACGGAGAACCCCGATGACGCACAGCCAAAATGGTCAACGCCGCAGCTGATCCACAGCGGCGTCATGATGTGCAAACCGACCGCGCTGGCCAACGGCGATTGGCTATTGCCGACCGCAATTTGGAGTCGCGACCACAGTTGTCGCGTTGTCGCGTCGACCGACCAAGGGAAAACATGGTCTCTACGCGGAACAGCCAACGTGCCGGAGGCGAAAGATCGCAATTGCGATGAACCGATGATCGTCCAGCGGAAGAATGGAGAACTCTGGCAGTTGGTTCGCACAAGCTACGGCATCGGCGAAAGTAGTTCAACCGATGGGGGAAAAACCTGGACGCCGGTCACCCCTTGGAACATCCAACACACGGCCTCTCGCTTTTTCATCCGCCGTCTGCACTCAGGCAACCTGTTGTTGGTCAAGCATGGACCGTTGCACGAAAAGACAGGCCGCTCGCATTTGACCGCCTATCTCTCGAAAGACGACGGACAATCATGGGAGGGGGGCTTGCTGCTCGATGAGCGATCCGGCGTATCCTACCCTGATGGCGCCGAGTCAAAAGATGGGGTCGTCTATCTAACCTACGACTATGATCGCCGCGGTCAAAAGTATATTTACATGACGACTTTTACCGAAGCGGACGTGCTGGCGAAGAAGCCGGTCAGCGACGACGTGCGGATGCGCGTGGTGATCAATCAGGCGACAGGTCTGAATGTGAAAAAAGCCGCGAAAGCGAAACCGGTGAAAATTGAATTCGCGTCCAACGACGATGGAGCGCCGCTCAGCACCGCATCGGCTGCGGAGATCCGTCCTCAAGTTGGCGAAGTTCAACCGCTAAAGCTGGGCGCCCAACTCTTCACCGATCGCAACTACACGTTGCACGAACTGCCGAAGACGCTCGCGGGAAAGAGGTTTGTGCAATCGTCGATCGACAAAGGATCGGTCAAGTGCACCGCCGCCGGCGTCGTGTTGGTGGTCACGCCTACTGAAGGACGCAATGGTGATAGTCTTTCAACCGACCTGCTGAAGCAAGGGTTCACCAAGGTGAAGCTGCCGGAGTTTCTGCTCTTTTCTGAGACGAATGCGCCCGGCAATGTTTGCACGACCTATCAAAAAAATCTGAAAGAGGGAGAGACGCTGGAACTGGGTAAATGGGGAGTCATCTTGTTTTGATGCGGCGCCTGTTTTTTTGAAAGTTCGCCAGCGATGATTGTCCCCGATCCGATGCGCCCTGCTCCCGTGACTACCGAAACGCCACCACCGAAACGCTCGCTGCTGACGCGCTTCTGGAGCGTCGTACTTGCTGTCGGCCCAGGCATTTTTTGCATCGGCTATACGGTTGGCACCGGCAGCGTCACCACGATGTGCAAAGCAGGCTCGATGCTAGGACTCGACCTGCTCTGGCTGCTGCTCCTATGCTGCTTTTTTATGGGCGTCTTGATGGAGGCGTTCGGTCGTTATGCGGTCGTGACGGGCGAAACGGCCATCCACAGCTTTCGCACGCATCTCCAAGGAGGTCCGTTGATCGCCGTTCTGGTGGTCGCGGGGGTGGTGATGGCCCAATATGGCGCGATCATGGGGATCTTGGGGCTTTGCTCCTCGATGATTAGTGATGTGGTGCATCAGCGTTTCCCCGACATCGCGTTGTCGGACTATTGGACGCGCGTACTGATTGCGATGGGAATTGTCAGTGCGCTCTACGCGCTTGTGTGGGTGGGCACCTACTCCTTCTTTGAGAAGGTGCTAGTCTTCTTTGTCACGCTGATGGGGATCACGTTTCTAGGTTCGATGTTGATTGTGCTGCCGGCGCCTGAAGACTTTATCGCCGGGTTGATGTTTCACTTGCCCACCGAAAAGGGTGCGTTTGTGTTGGTGCCGGCGATCGTCGGCACCACGATGGCCGCGGCGACGTTTGTGGTCCGCCCTTTGTTGGTCAAAGCGAAAGGGTGGGACATTCATCATTTGCGCGATCAATCGCGTGACAGCATCACCGCCGCGGTCTTGATGTTTATCGTCAGTCTGGCGGTGATGGCCAGTGCGACCGGCGCTTTGCATCAGCAGGGGCAGGTCGTCGAACAAGTCATGGATATGGTGAAGTCGCTTGAACCGGCCGCCGGAAAACTGGCGATGATTTTATTTTTCGCGGGAACGCTTAGTGCCGGGCTCTCCTCCTTGTTTCCCATCATCATGGTTGCGCCGCTGCTGATCGCCGACTATCGTAACGGCAAGTTGGAAACGACCACTCCGATGTTTCGCATCTTATCGGCGGTCGCGTGTCTGATTGGCCTGACGGTTCCGTTGTTAGGATTCAATCCGGTCCAAGCGCAGATCGTCAGTCAAATCGGCGGAGTCTTTGTCCTGCCGCTCTGCATCGGCGCAATGATCGTGTTGGTGAATCGCAAGGATCTGATGCGAGAGCATCGCGCCGGTTATTTGCTGAACGCCGGCCTGGCCGCGGCATTTCTCTTCTCTCTACTGATCACCTACACCGGTTGCGTCACGATTATGGGCCAATTTCAGGCGCTCTTGAATTGAGCTGACGACTTCCTTTTTCTGTATACCAAATAATCAGTAGTGGGTTTCCGATTTTATTTTTCTTTTCACAAGCGAGCACCGAGCGTAGAAAACATACTCGCCTGACGCAGGATAAACCCTGATAATTTAAGGGCGTCACATTCAATACAACCGCTGAAAAACAAGGAAATTCTCTTGACTTTGCAAGTTAATAGTCTGTATACAGAGTAATGGTCTGGTATTCAGGTACAGAGCAATGGCTGCGCCTTTCTCGTTTTTGCGGTGAAGAAGAGGCCCGCACGCACCGAGTCCTTCACTCACGTTTGTCGTACGACCGCGACAGGCGGACAACGCAAACAGCAGGATACCGGTACGCATCGATTAAGAGAATGGAAAGGTGTTCCCAGGATATCCCCGCGCGATTGTATCGCGTGACGATAAACTGGAGCGTCGATCGAAATTTGGCTAACCGTGCCGATAGAAATCCTGTTACGATTCCGTAACGGTCTTTTGCAATGTTCCAATCTGCTGCTTTTACGGCATAATTCGCATGTCCTCCGTTTCGCTCAGTGCCGTCGCCTACCAGCGCATCTTGCAATGCATGTTGGATCATTCGTTGTCGGGTGATCGTCGGATTTCGGAATCGGAACTTGCCCGAAAGCTCGGGATTAGCCGAACGCCGATTCGAGAAGCGATTTGCCGACTAGAGAGTGAAGGTTTTCTGTATCAGGTCGTGGGCAGCGGCACTTATATCGCCCGACCCGATCGCAAGAGACTGCTGGACGCGTTCGATGTGCGCGAGGCGCTAGAGTGCCAAGCCGTTGTCAGAGCGACAAAACGGATGAGCGTCAAAGAGCGTACCGAGCTGAAACTGCAATGCGACAATATGCATGCGGCCATTTCGGCGCTGCGTGACTCGGGCGAGAAGGTGATGACCGGCGACGCGCTGAAGCAGTTTCTCGTCTCCGATCTCAAGTTCCACTTACTGCTGTTGCGAGCGGCGAATAACCAATTCGCTATGAAGATTGTTACCGACAGCCGTATTCGCGACTATGTGTTCGGCGATTCGACGCACGAACGCACGCTACGGCACTTGGCCTGGGTTTGGCTATTGCATGCGCGCGTTTCGCGTGAAGTTCAGCGAAAAAACGCACGTAAGGCGCAATACTGGATGCGAAAACATATCCGTCAAAGTCGCAATGACGCTCTGGTTGCGCTGCAAAAGAGTCGAACGACGGAAACCCCACGTCAGCCAGCGCCGCCGGAGTTGACCAATCTACTGCAATCGGTTTGTGAAGAACTAGCGGTGATCGGCACGCCGGCTTCGGAGTCCCTTGAATAGCTGGGACGTTCTCTGCAACTGCAAACGCTAGGCCGCTACGCAATCTCTATTCTACCACCGTGTTCCACGCTGCGCCCTATAATAGCGACAACCGCCAAGTTCGGCGCTACAGTGCAGGAAACGAATCTTTCGCCAACCCCCAGAGGAATGTATGGAAATCCGACTCGATGGAAAACGGGCCCTCGTGACCGGCGGAAGCTCTGGGATTGGGGCTGCGATCGCCGTAGAGCTTGGCGCCGCTGGGGCCAAAGTGGTGGTCAACTATCGCTCGCACCCTGATGCTGCGGCCGACATTGTGCGTCAAATCACCGAGGCGGGCGGCCAGGCCATCGCGGTTCAAGCTGACGTCTCGGATCCGTCGGCGGTGGAGAAGATGTTTGAAGAGCTGGATCGCTCTTACGGTGGAATCGACATCCTGATCAACAACGCCGGCATCGACGGCAAGCGGGTGATGAGCTGGGAGATCGATTCCGACGATTGGCGGAAGGTGATTGAAGTCAACATGCTGGGCTCTTTCTATTGCGCTCAGCAAGCGTTGAAACGAATGATACCGGCTAGCAACGGAGTGGTGATTAGCGTCAGTTCGGTCCATGAAGAGATCGCTTGGTCTGGTTATAGCGCATACACCGCGAGCAAGTCGGGCGTCGCGATGATGACGAAGACGTTGGCGCAGGAAGCGGCTCCGTACGGAGTTCGCGTCTTGGCGATTGCGCCTGGCGCGATCAAGACCCAAATCAACAAGCCGGTCTGGAGCGACCCTGAGCAACGGAAAGACTTGCTGACGAAGATTCCGCTCAATCGGATCGGTGAGCCGCAGGAAATTGCCAAGATGACCGTGGTTTTGGCGTCCGACGTCGCATCCTATATAACCGGTCGCACCATCTTTATTGACGGCGGCATGACCGATTATCCCAGCTTCGCCGAAGGAGGATAAGCGGCGAGCGTTTGTTGCGTACTTGCTTCCGGTTTGTTGGTCAAATTCTTCCGCTTGGATTATCCCCTATGAACGATCGCATCGCACCTGGCGCACCTGGCATTGAACCCCGTTGGACGTCGAGCGCCAAAGATGGAATCGGCACGGCGTACCATACCAGCAGTCGCGTCTGGTTCACGCTAAGCCATGGGATCATCAACGAGATTTACTATCCGCATGTTGATTCGCCCAACACGCGCGACTTGCAGTTGTTGATCACCGATGGCGAGACGTTTTTTCATGAAGAAAAGCGAGACCTAACGCATCGTATTGAGCGTCCCGAGCCTCACGCGTTGCTCTATCGACTAACGAACACGGCGCCGGACGAGCGCTATCGCATCGTCAAAGAAGTGATTAGCGAGCCGCATTCCAACGTAGTGTTGATGAACGTCAAGGTCGAAGTACTTGACTCGTCGTTGGCCGACAAACTGAAAATCTACGTGCTGCTCGCGCCGCATCTTAACGATACCGGAGAGCACAATTCGGCCGAATGTTTGCATCTGGGGGGCAAACGCTTGTTGCACGCTCATCGCGACTTTGCGCATCTGGTGTTGGGCTGCGATACCGATTTCACACGAACTTCAGTCGGTTTTGTCGGCGTCAGCGATGGGTGGCGCGATCTGGCCGACAACTTCCAAATGGATTGGGAATACCAACGTGCCGAAGATGGCAATATTGCGGTGATGGGAGAAATCGATCTCTCTAAAGGGCTTCAGTTTAACGTCGGAGTCGGCATGGGATATACCTGCAAGAACGCGGCGACGCAGCTCGTGCAGGCCTTCGTCTATCCATTCGAGGTGCAGCGGAAAAGGTACATCGAGCAATGGAAGCGGACAATCTACGACAACCCGATGCCGTTAAAAGACCCGGAGACCGCCAATCTGGTGCGTCTCAGCCAATGCATTTTGATGGCCCACGAAGACAAAATGTTCGCTGGCGCGACAGTTGCGTCGATGAGTATTCCTTGGGGCGAAACCAAAGACGATAGCGATTCTGGCGGCTATCACCTGGTTTGGGCGCGCGACATGGTGCAAACCACGACGGCTCTGCTTGCCTGCGGCGAAAAAGAATCGCCGCTACGTGCGCTAACTTGGTTGTCATGCGTGCAGGGGGAGGATGGCGGGATGCCTCAAAACAGCAAAATTGACGGAACCGCCTATTGGAAAGGGGTGCAGTTAGACGAAATCGCGGCGCCCGTGATTCTCGCTTGGCGTTTACAGCAGGTCGACGCTTTGGAAAAGTTTGATCCCACGATCATGGTTCGCCGCGCCGTCCGCTATCTTATTTTGCATGGACCGGTAACCGCGCAGGAGCGCTGGGAAGAGAACGAAGGTTATTCACCGTCGACACTGGCCGCAGTGATTTCCGCCATTATCTGCGCTGCCGACTTCGCCGATCTGCGGGAAGATCCAGAGATCGCTCAGTTCTTGCGCGACTATAGCGACTGGGCTGCGGCGTCGTTGGAGACATGGACCGTTACCGATCGCGGTGAGCTGGTGCCGGGGAAGCCGCGTCATTATGTCCGAATTACACCCGCCAGTCCGCAGCCGGGCTGCATTTCGCCCGATCCGAATACGGCGATCATTCAAGTCGCCAACGGCGGCGGACAGCATCCCGCGCGCAATGTGGTGGACGGAGGCTTTTTGCAACTTGTGCGAATGGGTATTCGCGCGGCTGATGATCCGATCATCACTGACACGGTTGAAGTGATCGACGCCGTTCTAAAACGGGATTTGCCGCAAGGACCTTGCTGGCGACGATACAACCATGACGGCTACGGCCAACATCTCGACGGACGCGCTTTCGATGGTACCGGAGAAGGTCGCTGTTGGCCTTTGCTATCAGGAGAACGAGGCCACTACGAACTGGCGGCCGGTCGTGATCCTTCACTCTATATCAAAGCAATCGAAGGTTTTGCGAATGCCGGGGGAATGTTGACGGAGCAAGTGTGGGACACGGATGACCTGCCGGAGAGAGAAATGTTCTTCGGCGAGCCTTCTGGATCAGCGATGCCGTTGTGTTGGGCGCATGCTGAATATATATCGCTGGTTCGCAGTCGTAGCGAAGGCGCCGTGTTCGATCGGATTGAGTCGGTCTATCAGCGCTATGCGGTCAACAAGACGCAGAATCGCGTTGAAATTTGGACGCTCGCCCATCAACCGGCCGAGATCTTGGCTGGTAAGCCGTTGCGAGTGATCGTCGATACGGCGGCCGTCATCCACTGGAGCACCGACAAGTGGAAGACGCGACACGATCTGGAAGCGCACGAAAACTCATTAGGCTTGTATGCGGCGGACTTGCCGATCGAGCAACTTCCGTCAGGGGGCGTCGTCGTCTTTACGATCCACTGGATTGAGGAAGATCGCTGGGAAGAACACGATTTTACCGTGCAAATCCAATGAGACCGGTGAGACGCAAAGATCGCAGCGGCCTCGGTTGAGGATCGGAGCCTACGCGTCGACCTTGAGCCCCAGCGCGAGCAGCGCATGTTTCGTTTCTTTGCAAGATCGATGACGAATGCCTTGGATGCCTAAGCTGCGAGCGATGTCGACAAACATCGAGCGGTCATCGATATAGGCGATCTGATTGGGCTTCGCTTGAGCGACGTCCATCGCCTGGCGGTACATTTCGACATCCGGCTTACGCAAATGGACGAAGCAGGAAGACATAAAGCAGTCGAACAACTGGCCAAGCTTGAACTCCTTGATTCGATGCTCGGTCAATTCGCGTCCTTCATTGCTGACGGCGATGACATGCAAGTGATTCAACTTTTTGACTTCCAGCATAAACTCCAGCATGTCAGGAAGTTTCTGGGACTGAGCGAAAACGAAGTCTTGGAAATCCTTACGCGAAAAAGGGCGCTCCTCAAAGAAGATCACGCGATCCAGATAGTCGTCTAAACTCAGTCTACCGACTTCATATTTGTCAAAAGTAAACTGGTGTCGCTCGTCGATTTGCGCATAGTCCAGGTCGAATTTTTCTGCAGCTAACATCCGAGATTTGCGATCCCACCCATTGGTCAGTAACACGCCGCCGATATCCACAAATAACGTGGTGATCTGCTGCGCATCGTCGCTGGTGCGGCGGATTACCCGCGACTTCTCGACGTCGCCTACGCGTACCGAGGAAGTCCCAATCGATTGATCCCACAAGCGAAATCCGCCGAGAAAAGCGTTGCTGTTGGCGCCAAGCGTGGTGTTGTCCGGCAGATCATCCACCAGGCGACCATTTCCTCCGCCGAGAATTACATACTCGGCTTCCAGCGCCGCCGAGAGTCGTTGGACCACATCCAAGACCGCCGTTCGCCACTTTTTTTTGCCGAGCCGCTCGAGCCCGCGAACGCCGAGATAGTCTTCGAACGTTTTGCTGTTTTTGTAGGGGAGATGCGCAAGCTCCATCGGCTGCAGAATGCCGTCCACGATCATCGCCGAGCCCAGCCCTGTTCCCAATCCTAAGAAGAGCATTCGCCCGCCGTGATAATCGCCCATCGCTTGCATCGCAGCGTCGTTGGTCAGCTTCGTCGGCTTGCCGAACGCTTTTTCGAAATCGAAACCGACCCACCCGTCACCCAGGTTGTGGGGCTCTTGCTGAATCTTTCCCCGCACGACCGGCGTGGGAACCCCGATCGAGACGACGTCAAACTCCAAGTCGGTGGTCAACTCTTGGATGCCAGCGACCATCTGCTCAGGCGTCAGATTCGGTCCCGAGTCGAACGATCGTTTCTTTTCAAGCTCGGTCGTGAGCAATTTGACATGGGTTCCGCCGACGTCGATGGTCAAGATTATCATGCTGTCCCTTCACTGCGTATCTCGATAAAGCTTCCAGATTCTAACGAAATAAGAGCGTGAAACGCCATCGGTAAACGCCTGGCGAAAAAAAAGAGGGGGCCCGTTGTGACGGTTTACGCCAATAACCAAAAACCCGCAGCGATACCGAGCGAAAATGCAATCATGTGCGCGATATCAGCCGGCAAGCTGCTCGCTGACGCTCCCCACAATAGGAGGTTAACGACTACGCGAAGCAGCAAAAATAGAGCAACCAGAGAGATTATCGCCGCAGGCCAATGGTTGAGCAGGAGTATGGCGCCGAAGCATCCGTAGTAACCCGCCGAGGGCCCGACATCTTGCGTTATGTGGAGGATGTCTCCCAACGGAAGTCGCAAGTAACGCAGCGGCGGCACGATCAAAAATGATTCGCAGCAAAGCGTCAGCAAGTGAACGCCCAAAAATAGGGATGCGGCTCGTAGACTGCCCAATTTCGATTCCAAACTTCCCAGAAATAAACCGGTGGCGATCAGCGAAACGTAGAAACGCCAACCCCCGACCGTGAAAAACAGGGAGGTGAAGATTCGCCGCCACTGCAGCGCTGGCAGATGCCGAGGCGCGTATCCCCAATCGTTCAGATCACTCGGCGCGATCTCCGCTCGATGCGTATTGGTCCAGATCGCGGCCACGATGAGCGCGACAAGAACGGCCAGGGTAAACGGAATCTGGATCGTCAATGCGTCCATCGCAGCGGATCTTGCTGATAGTAGGACCGAAGCGACAAAAATAGATCGTGGTCCGCGGCGGCCAGGTGTTTGGGAGCCTGGAAAAAGGCTTCCGATAAAACGGCGAAGAACTCCGCCTCATTGGTCGCACCGTAGCAATCGACCAACGGCCGATGCCCCGATTGGCAATCTTGAACTTGCCGCTGATAGGCGCGCCGGAAGTGCTGGATCCAGTTCTGCGCTTGTTCCTCAGAATCCATCGGCGGGATGCCGTCGGCAGAACTGCCGTTCAGCATGTCCAACTGATGCGCGAACTCGTGAATCACGAGGTTGCGCGCATGGTTGGGACTTTGGGCCCCTTCCAGCACATCGGGCAAGGACAACACGACGGGGCCTCGATACCAGGCTTCGCCCAGTCGATCCGACTGGGATTCAATAACCAAGCCGCCGGCGGATGCAACCTGCGAAGTCGCTCGGTAGGCCGACGGATAAATCAAGACTGACAGGACGTTGTTAAAATATTCTTCCCCCAGTCCCAGCGTCATCAGCCCTACCTGCGCCGCGATCGCCACCTTGTGCAGGTCATCCACCTGGACCCCGTTGCAGCCTTCCCAATTCTTTTCGGCGACCAAAATCGCGATCGAATGCTGCAATTTTTCTTGTTCGGCCTGGGTCAGAGCAGGGTACTGCCACAAGTGATCTTCGACAAACGTGCGCCAAGCCGGCGGAAACGGTTGGCTTTTGATACGGTCGCGCGACCGTTGTTTGAACCAGGAAAAAAACATCCGCCGAGCCCGAGCTGAAGATTGAAAAAGGAGAAAGGAGCGATCCTATGATCCCTATCCGGTCTCGGTCCGTAAAGCAGGGCTTTTTGTAAAATGGCGCCCAGCCTAGAACGGGGGCGACAGAGAGTTGGAGTTTCTAATGCCTGCTATTACTGCGCCCCGTGCATCCTGCGGGTAAGCGCCGGCGTGACCAGGAAAAGAAAGATCGCGCAAATTGCAGCGGCGGACGCAAGCCAAGTAAACAGCGTACCGTACGCGACCAAGGTTTCTTCGATGGGGATCGCCGCAAGATTGCTTCCTTTTTGCGGCAACGCCATCCATGAGGCGAACATCGCGGCCAAATAGTTGGCGCCGGAGATCGCCAGCATGGAAGTCCCCATCATCATGCCGACGATCTTGGGGAGAGAAAGCGAAGTGATCGTGGAGTAACTGACCGAAACAATGATCAGATCGGCGACGCCAAAGCAGATATAAGCGACGACCAGCCAAATCATGTTGATCGAACCATGATCGCTAAATGCGCCGGTCGCCCAGGCCAAAACTCCAAAACCGGCCGCCATAAAGACCATCGTAAACGCGTACTTGGACGGCGTCGGAGGATTCCGGTTGATCCGCGATAGCGCCGGCCAGAGCCAAGCGAACAGCGGCGCCAGCAGGACGATCGTCGCCGGCACGATGCTTTGCAGCTGCGACGCTTGGATTTCGCCTCCCCAAAAATGTCGATCAACATTGCGATCGGCGAACAGGTTGAGCGAACCGCCTGCCTGTTCAAACAACGTCGCGAAGAACGTGAGCGCCAGTTGGAACGCGAGTAAAACCAGCATTCGGTCTCGTTCGATTCGATTGCAATAGAAGAACGAGACGACCAGCACATACGTCACTACGATCAGTGAAAATCCGCCCAGCAGATAGCCGACGATCATCGTTTTCTGGACAAACAGCCAGAACATGCCGACCGCCGCCAGCGCGCAAATGCCGATGACATGCAACGTATTTAACGGCCCCAAGACTCGCTTTTTCAGATTGGCATGAGGAGGAGGTTCGGCGACTCCCCGCAGAAATCGTTGCCCTCCTAAAAAGACCAGCAGTCCGACCAGCATGCCGACGCCGGCCGTTCCAAATCCATACGCCCAGCCAAAGGTTTCGCCAAGATAACCGCACACGCCAGCCGAAAGCGCGGCGCCCAGCATGATTCCCATTTGAAACAACGTGTACGCCGACGATCGCCGTGGATCGTCAGCCGGGTAAAGTTGGCTGACGATCGTCGCGATATTCGGTTTCAAAAAGCCGATGCCGACAATCAATAGCGCCAGGGACAGATAGAAGACTTGCAGCGCCGCTTCGTCGCGCACGACAGACGTGACTCCGTCCGGAGAAACAATCGTATGGGCCGCAGCGCCTTCAAACGCCATCCCAAAATGGCCTATGCACATCAGAATTGCGCCAAAGATCACCGAGAGCCGCTGTCCCAGATATCGATCGGCCAACATGCCGCCGATCACCGGCGTCGCATAACCAAGCGCGACGTACGATCCGTACAATCCCAACGCGACTTCATCCGAAAAGAGGAAGTGCTTGGTCAGGTAGAAGACCAGCAAGGCGCGCATGCCGTAGAAGCTGAACCGCTCCCACATTTCGGTCAAAAACAGGACGTAGAGACCAATCGGATGTCCCCACAGCTGCGGCGATTGCGGGGGATCGAGATTACCAGGCGATTCGTGGATCAGGAGAGCCTCTTTCTCGACGTTGGTGGGATTCATCGCAGTATTGGCTCTAGAGAAGTTTCGCGGGGCGAGTTGTCGCTCAACAAGGACCGATTCGCGTTACCGGGTCGTCGCGCGATATTGATTTTTGCCGCTTTGGAATAGATCAGACTGCCAGCCGGCGCCGATGCCTGCTTGCTGCGGAATCGGGATATGACCTTTTTCGATCTTCACTTCCGTATCGATCAACTTGGGATAGAGCATTCGCACATGGGCGCGCACGCTCTCTTGCCAGGCGACGTTGTTGGAAGCGGCGGCGACCTGCACGCCGGAGAGGAGCGTCAACGGTCCGGTGCAATCATGCATCACAACCGGCAGATTGTAGAACTGCGCCAAGCGGGTGATGTTCCGCGTTTGCGAGATTCCGCCGACCCACGTCGGATCGATCATCACATAGTCGGCCGCACGCTTTTCCAAAACCAGGCGAAAGTCATCCGGCCCGCTGAACATCTCACTGACTGCCAAGGGGATTCCGGCCTTCTCGCGGAAATCGGCCAACGTATCGATCGCATCCACCCGCAGCAGATCCTCGGCCCACAGCAGATCAAATTCGCGCAGCTGCTGGGCGATCCTGATCGCCATCGGCAGCTGGAAAAATCCATGTCCGTCGAGGATCAGCTCGATCTTGCCTCCCAGTTCTTCGCGAATCTTACGGAAAGGTTCAACGCCGGTTTTCACATCTTCTAGCGAGACGTGCAAAGGACCATTGGTTTTGTGCGCCGCAAAGTCAAATGACCAAGTCTTCAGCGCGTCGTAACCTTCGCTCAGCAGCTCTTGGGCAAGTGCGACCGGCTCGTGCATGATCGCCCAATAATCGTTGAGCGGGCCCTGATTGCCCATCGGCCCATGACCGGGCCAAATATGACCCGAAGAGTCGGCGGTCTTGCCGCCATACGAAGGTCCGCCGCAGCTGTTATAAGTTCGAATCGATTCTTGAACGCAACCGCCCAGTAGTTGCCAGATCGGCAAATTGGTCGCTTTGCCGAAGATGTCCCAGAGAGCGAGATCGATCGCGGAAATGGCCCGCAATTCGGCGCCGCGCGAACCAAAGTTTGTCGTGCGCTCATAGAGAAACCGCCAATGTTTTTCGATCTCCAGCGGATTTTTGCCGAGCAGATAATGATGCATCCAATCATGAATCAGACTGGCGACCGATTCGGGAGCGTAATAGGTCTCTCCGCATCCGACCAGTCCATCGCTGGTATGAATCCGCAACAGCAAAAGCCCCGGCATGATTTGCTCGGGAATCGCCGTTTCGATCTTTACGATCTCCATGTATTTTCCATTTCGACAAGCGACGCTTGAGTGAGTACGTCTCTATCGCGCTGCGTTGAGACGTTGGGTTTAGGCGATAATATTTTTCACGACGTGGCCATGCACGTCAGTCAGGCGAAAATTTCGTCCCGAGTATTCGTAGGTAAGCTTTTGATGGTCGATCCCCATCAAGTGCAAGATCGTCGCATGCAGATCGTGAACGTGAACTTTGTCATGAACCGCACGGAAACCGAATTCATCGGTGGCCCCATGCCGAATGCCCCCTTTGACGCCGCCGCCGGCCATCCACATGGAGAAGCCGAATGGGTTGTGATCGCGACCGCTTCCCCCTTCGGAAGTCGGCGTGCGTCCGAACTCTCCTCCCCAAACCACCAGCGTTTCGTCCAACAGGCCGCGGTTTTTTAGATCGGTCAACAGCTGCGCAATCGGCCGATCAATGTCACCGCACAGTTTAGCGTTCTTTTCCAGGTGATCCGTATGCGTATCCCACGGTTGCCCATTGCCATAGTAGACCTGCACCATGCGGACCCCATGTTCCGTCAGGCGACGAGCCAGTAGGCAAGATTCGGCGAATTTGCCGGGGCCATACGCTTCGCGAGTCGACTCCGTCTCGCGCGAGATGTCGAAGGCCTGCATCGCTTCAAATTGCATGCGATAGGCCAACTCCATGGTGGTAATGCGCGACTCTAGATCCATCTCACGCGTACGGCTGACCAGATGCTGGCGATTGATCGCCGAGATAAGCTCCAACTGTTCTTTTTGCGCTGCGGCCGAGAGCTCGGAATTGCGCAAATGAGGGATCATCGCCTCAGGCGTCGCTTGCTTGGTGTCGATATAAGTTCCTTGAAACTCACCCGGCAAAAACGCGTTGCCCCAAAGCTTCGGTCCCACGACCGGCAGTCCAGGACAAAGCGCCAGATAGCCAGGCAAGTCGTTGTTTTCGGTCCCTAGACCATAGGTCAACCACGACCCCATGCTAGGACGCGTCGGCGTCAGCGTTCCCAAGTTCATCATGCAGAGGGCCGGCGCATGATTGGGGAAATCGGTATGCATCGAATTGATGATCGCCATCTCATCGGCATGTTTCGACAACTCGGGGAGCAGTTGCGAGAACAACAGCCCTGACTCTCCCGCCGGCGCAAACTTGACGTTGGAAGCTAAGATCCCGCCCGTTTTTCGCTCGGTCCGAATGTTGGTCCCTTCAGGCCGCTGCCCATCATATTTTTGGAGATGCGGTTTCGGATCGAAGGTGTCAATCTGCGAAGGTCCGCCGCTCATCGACAGAAAAATGACCCGTTTCGCCTTCGCAGGGAATTGCGGAATCGCGGTTGACCGATTTTTGCTTCCGGCGGTCGCCTGTTGTGCGCAGAGCCCGGCAAGCCCCAACATGCCAATACCGCCGCCAACCTGTTGCAACATCGAACGTCGCGAAAGGAGAGACGTGTTGGTCATTGGAAATTTGTTCATGAGACGCTCCGGCAGTGCGGGGTAAATTGGTGAACCTTAAGCGACAGCAACATCAAGCCGAAATGCTCAGTCAACAAACAGCAATTCATTGCTGCAAAGCAACGCATGGCAATACAACACCCAGTGATTGGCCTGGCCATAGCCGACGGGCGATTTTCCCTCGTACTTCCCATGCCGTTGATGCGCGGTCGCATCGCGAACGGTCGCCGCTAGACTGCTTGACTCATACAAGGGCCAATGGGCGGCCGGTGACATATCGAGAACGGACTTCGAGTAATCCAGGTAATTCGGCTCGTCACTGCTGGCAGTCGACTCTTGATGGAGACGCCCAATTTCGGCAGCGGTTAAAACGCGATCAAAGATCGTCATCGCGGCGATCTGCCCATGGAAATTAGCGAATCGATCCGAACGTCCCCCGAGATAGAGTTCGCCCAGTTTGGTATCGAACGACGCCGGAGCGCTTCCCATGAACTCAGGCTCGGTCTCGCCGTTTAAATAACCGCGCACCTGGTCACCGTCTCGCACCAGCGTAACGTGATACCACTGATTCGGCGTCAATACGGTTCGCCCGACAAAGTGTCGCTTGTCGCGATTGCCGGTGAAGAAGACCAACTTGCCGGCGGAATTTGCGGGACTCGTGCCGGCGATTCCCAAATGATCGCCGTCGGCCGAAACGGATGCGGACTCGCCGCGCGAAAAGAAGTAACCGGTGATCGGACGATCTGTTACCGGCAACTCATTGCGAATCCAGAAATCAACCGCATAGGCCGAACCGAGATTTGGCACATCCGCTCGAACTCGAGAGCCAGCGAAGCGGGGTGGAGCATAAGGAGGCGTGGACCGATCGTCGGTAGGCGATTGTGAGTGGTCAAGATACTGCTTCGCGACCGCGACTTCCTCCGCCGTTGGATTACGGCCAAACAGAGTTTGATGAATCGACTCAATTCGCGTGTCAAGATCGCCACCGCTCGTTAGCTGAGCCAAACGAACCGCTTGCCGCTTGGCGAACGGCGAGTTCATCATGAATAGCTGCTGCAACGCGGTCATGGTTTCGACACGTCGTTCGGCATGGATGGTAGGATCCGGAAAGTCGTACATCTGCAGATACTGACTAAGCGATTTACGCGAAATCTTGGCGTAGATCGCCCGACGGCGAAACTGCGGATTGTCGATGTCGCCAGAGACTCCTCCCATGGTTAGATCGAGTCCGCCCCCGGCCGCCAGGACCGAATCATGGTACGACTCAGCGTCCAATCGCAGTCGAGGGAAACGACTCAGCAGACGGTTCGCGGGATCGATCGCGTCCGCTTTTTGCGAAGCCGGCGAATTCGATGCTTGGCGATACGTGGCCGAAAGCATGATTTCCCGATGCAGCCGCTTGAGCGACCACCCCTGATCCATAAAGCGAACCGCCAGATCATCTAACAATTGCGGATGACTGGGCGCCGAACCGGTCGCTCCAAAATTACTAGGAGTGTCGACCAACCCCTCGCCGAAATGCCACATCCAGATGCGATTGACAATGACGCGCGCCGTGAGGGGATTGCTACGCGCGACGATCGCGTCGGCCAGTTCTAATCGTCCGCTACCGTTCTCAAACGGCTGCGGCTCGCTCGGCGAAAGCACTTCGACAAAGCGACGTCGCACGGTCTCACCAGGCGTCGAAATATTTCCCCGGATAAAGAGAGGCAAGTCGCGCGGTTGATTCGGATGAAAGACGATTTGTTGATGCGTTTCATTCAGCGGTTCGATCCGCACTTGTTCTTCGGTCACCACGTCGGCGACCGGAATCACAAAGCCCGGAGTCGCCGACTTGATCTGAGCGATCTTCTCCAACTTCTCCTTAACTTGCGCTGCAAGGGTGCTGACTTCGGTTTGGATCTCCGTCTTTCGGTTCGGCGTGGCCTCGGTCTTTTCTTTCGCCAGTTCTTTCTGGTTCGCTTTGATCGTGGCGATTTCCGCTTCGATCGCGGCGACTTCGTCCCGGGCTGGTTGAGATTCGGCGATTTCTTCGTCTGAAATCAGCGGCCGCGTCGTTTGTCGCACCGAAGCGAATACGCCGGCCAATGCGTAGTAGTCCTTCGCGGCGATCGGATCGTATTTGTGGTCGTGACAGCGCGCACATGCGACCGTTAATCCCAACAGCCCGCGACTAACGACGTCAACCCGGTCTTCCCATTCGTCGGCGTAGACGCCTTCGAGCGATATTTGAGCCAACATCAACTCTTTATGATTTTGCGGAGAGAGACCGATCAGTCCCAGCGCCGGCAGATCGTCACGTCCCGTCTGGTCCAAAAAATCGGTCGCCAATTGACGACGTAAGAACTGGTCATACGGCACGTCCTGGTTGATCGCCGCAACCACCCAATCACGATAGCGATAAGCATTGGGGTAGGGGCCGTTATGCGGTCCCATGTTGACGTTGTCTTCCGCATACCGCGCGACGTCTAGCCAATGCCGCGCCCAACGCTCGCCGTAATGGGGCGAGTCGAGCAACTTGTCGATTAGCTTTTCGTACGCGTGCGGATCGGGATCGGCGACAAACTGTTCAATTTCGGCATAGGTTGGCGGCAAACCGATCAGATCAAAATAGGCTCGACGAATCAAAGTGCGACGATCGGCCAGCGGCGAAGGAGTGAGCTCCGCCGCTTCGATCTTCGCCAACACAAAATAATCGAGTTTGCTTTGCGGCCAAGCGGCGTCTTTGACCTCTGGCGCTGGATAGGCGTGCGGAGGTTGAAACGACCAAAAGTCGCGGCGCGAATCGATATCAAACGTTTTGCGGACTACCTGCGGCGCGTCATCCGTGCGCGGATCAGGCGCTCCCATTTTGATCCACTTTTCAAAGTCGGCGATCACTTCGGCCGGCAGTTTCCCTTTTGGCGGCATTTGATAGCCGAGCGGATCGTAGTGCAGCGTTTCGATCAGCAAGCTTTCTTCCGGCTTGCCAGGAACGATCGACTCGCCGGAATCTCCCCCGAGATGGAGCGCTTCCTTGGAATCAAGCTGCAATCCGCCTTGCAAGGGACTTGATTCGGCCGAATGACATTCGTAGCAATGCTTGACCAGCATCGGCCGAATTTTTTGCTCGAAGAATCTTATCCCAGCGGCCTGATCGTCATCGGCGAAAAGACTGCCAGCGAACAGCGGACTCATTAGCAGCGTTAACAAACAGAGCGTCCTGCGCATTGGAGTTCGCATGCTTGCTCTTCTCGTAGAAAGTGGTTCTGGCGGGAGACTAGCGTCGGGGATGGCGTGATGTCTCATGATTTCATTCGCATTTGCGGCATGTCCCGTCACTGGGCGTGACGAACCTGCCGAATGTCTCTGAACAGGACGCGCGGATCGTGTCGTACGTTACGAGCCCTTCAAGTCGAAATTCAATTCCGTCATCTCGGGAAAGGTGATATCCGCTGACAACTCCGTTTCGGTATTGAATTGCTTGGGAATAAACGGCTCTCTGGCCGGAATTTTTTCACCCGATGCGCCGAGCGCATATTTGCCCGGAACTTCACGCATTGCCGTAATCTCAACCGTTTTCTTACCCGGTTGAATTTTGACATCAAACTCGCCGCCGTTGATCGAGGCGGCGACATTACGTTTGCCGCTCTCCGTTGTGCGAAAGACGATCAACCCATCCTTAATCGGTTCTCCATTCCATGACGCTTGGCCATGCAGAATGAAATAACCTTCGGAATCCAATTGTTTGCCGCAACCAGTCAGAGCCATGGTCGCCGCAACCGCGATTCCAAAAACTGTTAAGTAAAATTTCATCGCTCCACTCACAACGAAAAGATGTAATCAAGGGAAGAAGATAATCTGCAGATGTCGTGAAGCGGCCTTTGTCGCAGTGTGCCCAAAGGCCGCTAGATCGGTATGGGTGGACTACCACTCGCCAATGACGTTGGAATCGGCCTTGTTTCCCAGATTTTGAAAGAGCGGAGTATCAATCGTTTCGGGGGCAAATCGAACCGAAGCGTCAGCCAACACGACTTGAACGCCGCCAGGATGATAGCTGCGGGTAAAGTTGTATTGCTGCCCTCGTGACGTATTCGCCTGACAAGGAGCCTGCAAGACGGTCGTCGATTTACAGGAGTTGACCTGATCCGGCAACGTCGTATTCGGGGGTTCAGCGGTTGTAAATCCAGAAGCTCCCCAGGAACCTCCACCCCAATACTGGCCGAGATCGCCGTGAGCATTCACGTCGTCCATCGGACGTGCGATGCCTTCACCGGCCATGATCGTATGGGACGTTCCATCGGTCACGTCGCGCAGATTCGTTTTTGAATTGAGAAAGAACATCCCCTGTCCAGTAGTGGACGTTGTAATTCCGGTCGTATTCGAGCCGCTCATGCAAACTCCATACGTTCCTTGGAATCCTTCTGCTAGTTTGGCGCCTGCGCCGCCGAATTCGGGATTCGATGGACACACAAGTGACGATATCTTGGTATTCATCATCGATGCTGGAGAAACGTTATTGACGAATTGAGTATGGTCGGACTCATACAAGTCATAGAGCCCGTTCTGTTCAAGCATCGGTAGGATGCGATGGAACCAGGTGTCCCGCGCATGCGACTGGCCGCCAGAAACGCCGGTCGGCCCCGGCGGGTTATCCAACGTGCGATAGGCGTACGGAAACTTCAGATGCGTATCGTGATAGTTGTGCATCGCTAGTCCGAGCTGCTTCAAGTTATTGGAGCAACTGATCCGCCGAGCCGCTTCGCGGGCTTGTTGCACCGCCGGAAGCAATAAAGCGATTAGGACGCCGATGATCGCGATAACAACTAGTAGCTCGACAAGCGTAAAGCCTGAACGATGCCGCCTGGTGGGAGTTGAAACGAAGAAAATTGCCATAGGTATCTCCAACGGAAAAAATCGATAAGCGTTAGGACGTCAGTAATTCAGTGAAAGGCCTTGCCGATTTCGGGGATTCTGAAATGGATCAGGTTCGATGAAAATCATAAAAGCCCGCTTCAGGAGCGCCATTCCGCATTGCGGAACACTGTATTCATTTATGTGACACGCTGATTCTAGGGGCGCAAATAAGTTGTGTCAACGAAAATTGTGAAGATCAACGGCAGGAATGAGCCCCCAAGTCAGGCTCCGGCATTTACCACGATTCCCGATAGTAAAGTTGCGGACTGGAATATGCAGAAGGAATGCTCTTATCATGCACTAAGGGCGTTCAGCCCGCCCTTGGTGCGGCATGCTCGTTCTGGCCGCGATCTCGACCAGCGATTTCGCCAATACTCGTTTACACTAGAGTAATTCCTGAAGCCGATTGATCGCTATTTTCCGCGCAGAAAGAGGAGTTCATGTCGCGACGTTTTCGATACGCCACGATGATTCTTGGGCTGGCGATCTTGTTCATTCCTCTCATCCTCTCTAGGTCCGCAGCCGCCGCGCAGAAGCCGAATATCGTCCTGATCTTCGCCGACGACCAAGGCTGGAAAGATATCGGCTACCAAGGACGTGGATTTATAGAGACGCCGAACCTGGATCGGTTGGCCGCCGAAAGCATGGTCTTCACTTCCGGATATGCGTCGGCCGGCAACTGCGCGCCCAGTCGCGCCTGCTTGATCTCGGGCAACTACACGCCGCGGCATGACGTCTATGCAGTTTTCAGTACCGAACGAGGGAAGAAGCGGGAGATGCGTCTCACGCCGGTTCCGAACAAAAGTGGTTTGGCGAAACAAAACGTCACAATGGCCGAAGCGCTGCAAGCAGCCGGCTATGTGACTGGACATTTCGGCAAATGGCATCTCGCCGGCCCTGAAGGCGCACTCCCCAGCGAGCAAGGATTTGATGTGACCTTCGACTCGTTTGGGGAAGGGGAGCTGCGGGAAGGTTCTGAAGGAAACCAAAAGGGGCCCACCGAGGATGCGAAAGGCGTGTTTACGCTGACTCGCAAAGCGTGCGAGTTTATCGAAGCGAATCAACATCGTCCGTTCTTCTGTTATCTCGCGCATCATGCGATCCATAGTCCGTTGCAAGGTCGCGCGGAGACGCTGGAAAAATTCCAAGCGAAATCGTCCGGCAAGCATGACCCGAGTCCCATGTACGCCGCATGTACTTATGACATGGATGCGAGCGTCGGCATGTTGCTGGAAAAGCTGGATGAATTGCATCTGACCGAAAATACGCTGCTGGTTTACACCAGCGACAACGGCGCAACGCAATCCGCTTCGCAAGAGCCGCTGCGCGGCGGCAAAGGGGGCTATTACGAAGGAGGAATCCGAGAACCGCTGATTGTGCGCTGGCCCGGCGTCACCCAACCAGGCGGCAAGTCGGATGTGCCGGTGATCAATGTCGATTTCTATCCCACCTTTTTGGAGGCCGCCGGCGCGAAAGTTCCGGCCGGCAAAATTCTTGACGGAGAGTCTTTGCTTCCGCTGCTCTCTGGCGAAGGCCGCTTGAAGCGGACCGGCATCTTCTGGCACTTTCCTGGCTATCTGGATCGTCCGGTGATTCGGGGTCGAGAGCTGGATGTGCGCACCGGATTTCGGTCACGTCCCGTTAGCGTCATCCGCAAGGGAGACTGGAAGCTGCATCTCTTTCACGAAGAGTGGCAACTCGACGGCGGTCGCGAAAACCTGACCGCCAATCACGCCGTGGAACTTTACAATCTGGCCGACGACATCGGCGAGCGTCACGATTTGGCGACGGTCGAGACCGATAAACGAGACGACTTGTTGAACGACCTGCTGGCTTGGCTCCAAGCGTCAGAAGCGAAAATCCCGCTGCCAACGAACCCCAAATTTGCTCCGGTATCCCGAAAAGATGCCGGTAAATAGGGGAAGCGGCGTTCACCTGCCGGAAACTCTGCGATACTGTAGTAGCGATCCCCGCGTCCTATTCGACCGATTTAAGGACGCTGGCTCGCTTTGAAAGACGCTGCAGGCAGTAGTGAAAGTGTCTAGTATTTGCGGATAAGTCGCCCCTCAGGATCCCCCTGCACGGAAGTTGCACGGAATTATTCGACTTGTCGCACCCGGCAGGCGAGCTAGATTTGCTTCGATGGAGGAACCTATGCACTCGACGCCCCCAGCCAGCGACCATACGCGTGAAGCGACAGCGCTACGGCGATTGATCCCACGACTCAAGAAGACATTCGCCGATCGGATCGAACCGAATGAGTGGGAAACCTACACGCGCCGAATCGACGAACACTTCCCTGAATTGTTCCGCCAGCTCTATGCGCTGTATGGCCATCAATATGACTTCTACTTCCATCTCGAAGGGATTCTCACGTCGATCACCGAGATGTGGCTCGATCGACCGTCCGAACTGAAGGCGCTTGATGCGCTGCGCGAGGCCGATCCGCAGTGGTATCAATCGCAGCGGATGACCGGCGCGATGTGCTATGTCGATTTGTTCGCCGAAAACCTGCAAGGCGTCCGCGACAACATTCCCTATCTGACCGAGATGGGGATCACCTATCTACATCTCATGCCGGTTTTTCGTTCGCCCAAAGGGGATAACGATGGCGGTTATGCGGTCAGCAGCTATCGCGAAGTGAATCCGGCGCTCGGTAATATGGAAGAGCTGGCCGATCTCGCCTCCGAATTGCGGCATCGTGGGATCTCGCTTTGTCTCGACTTCGTTCTCAATCACACTTCGGACGAACACGAATGGGCCCGCAAGGCGCTGCTCGGCGATCTAGAGTGCCAGGAATACTATCGCATGTATCCTGATCGCTCGATGCCGGAAGCGTTCGAGAAAAGCATGGGCGCCATCTTTCCAGAAGAGCACCCCGGCGCGTTTACCTATCGCAGTCAATTGCGGAAATGGATCTGGACGACGTTCCATAATTATCAGTGGGACCTGAACTACGAGAATCCAGCCCTCTTTAATCGCATGATCGAAGAGGCCCTGTTTCTGGCCAATCAGGGGGTCGAAATCTTGCGCATGGACGCTGTCGCGTTTCTCTGGAAGCGTCTCGGCACGACCTGCCAAAACTTGCCTGAGGCGCACTCGATCTTGCGCGCCATGAACGCCGCCGTCCGGATCGCGGCGCCGGCGATGGTGTTTAAATCGGAAGCGATCGTCCATCCCGACGACGTTCGCTCGTACATCAGCGAAAAAGAATGCCAGCTCTCGTACAATCCGCAACTGATGGCGCTCCTGTGGAATTCGCTCGCGACGCGTGAGACCCGCACGCTGCGTGATGCGCTCGAAAAGCGATTTCGCATTGATCCCGGTTGCGAGTGGGTGAACTACGTTCGCTGCCATGACGATATCGGCTGGGCGTTTTCCAACGAAGATGTCGAGGGCGCCGGCTTCGACGCCAACTCGCACCGCCGGTTTCTGACTGACTTCTATTGCGGCAAGTTTGAAGGCTCCTTTGCTCGCGGTTTGCCGTTTCAGGAAGATCCCATCACCGGCGACGCCCGCGTCTCTGGCACCTGTGCTTCATTGGCAGGCCTCGAAAAAGCGATTGCGGAAAAAAGCGACGAAGAGATCGACCTGGCGATCAAGCGAATCCACCTGTTGCACGGCGTGATCATGACGATCGGCGGAATTCCGTTGATCTATCTGGGAGACGGCATCGCGTCGCTCAACGATTACGCATACGAACAAGATGTCGACAAGCTGGGCGACACGCGGTGGGTTCATCGCGGTAAGTTCGATTGGGAGCGGGCCAAAGAGCGGCACGATCCCGAATCGATCGTGGGCCGCGTCTACGAAGATATCTTGCGATTGGTCCATCTCCGGGGACAAACGCGGGCCTTAAACCGCGCCCAAACCGAGTTTGTCGACGCCGGCAACATTCATGTGCTCGGCTACTTCCGTAACGCCGTCGATTCCTCCGTGCTGGTTTTGGCGAACTTCTCTGAAGAAGAGCAGCATATCGAAGGCCGCCATCTGCGAATGCTCGGCCTGCGAAAAACGGTCATCGACATCCTCTCGGGACAAACCGTCACCGCAACGCACGAGCTGAAGATGGGGCCCTATCAAATGTTAGTCCTCATGCGCCCCAGCTAAGTCCAGCCCAGGATCGATCCTGCAGCTTCGGAACCGTTATCTTTGTAGCCCGCAGCGCAAGTTTTGAAGCTCTGCGCTATCTAGAACCGATGGAACTAGTGTTGCGTCACGCGACAATTTTCAGGCGTCATGTTCTTATTAGCCGTAGTGCGTTAGCACCGGTTTCTGATGGGAACTCATTTGCGAAAGACACTTGGTGACAGAAACCGCGGCTAACGCCGTGCGGCTGATTTCGTGGAAGCCGAAAATAGCGGTTTGACACAACACTAGCCCGCTGCGCCAGCGAGGGAATGCGGCCGGACCGTACCCCATTTTTTTCTACGCCTAGCGCCATGCTCTTACGCATCTTCGAAAAAGTGCATCCCTTTCCTAACTGCCCACAGCTTGCCGAACTGACAGGACCGTTGGACCGGACCGCCGCAAAATTTGACGTCGAACCTCCCATCTTACCTGGACATTAATTTGCGTAGTTTGAGAGCCAACTGAACGCCTAGTCCGGACTGGACAGAACGTTGGACTGGACAGGACCGATGCTATTTTTTCGGAGTCCAACGATCAATTCATTCGTCATTCTGGCCTCGACATTCTCCAAGCGCGCACCGCGAGCGCCTGGCAAACCTATCGCCGATCAATCATTTTCCGCCTAGGGCCGCATCGCCGCACGAACCATTTTCGAGCCCGCGCAGCATTTCAACCGACCAACCTCTCCCGAAGTTGACGATCCCAACAACCGCTCGCAGACCCCAGACCAACAGCCCGCTCCGCGCACGAAAAGATGTGAATCTATTCTAAGAAAAGTGCAAGACTTTATCAAGGTCAAAAACAACCGCAGCAAGCCCTGGAACGTTGCGTTCAGACGCAACAGAACCGCCCCAATTCCCGCGGCCTCGATTCGCCAACTGCATTCATGCCGCGCGATACGCGTTGACTCCAAAACCGGCCCGATCGCCGACTCCGTTGCATGCGATTGTTAGGCCTGGTTGTCCAGCAATTGGTTCGCAAGCTCATTACAGACAAAAAGTTTACTGCCGATCGGTACCTCTTCCTTCGCGATGTTGAGGATGCTTATGGTGACACGCCAGCGTCGATCCAGGGGAACTGACGGGTCGGGAATGTTGAAATGTGAGTGGTTGAACTGCGCTACGGCTTCGAACTCGGTTCCATCTGGGCGCTGGATTGTGACAGTTTCCTTTGACGGTTTCCAATCATGATTGGGTACTGAAAAGTCGGGTGCGACGATAAGGCCGAGACGGTCGATCATGAAGACGTCGTCAACGGTCAGCAGCTCGGACTTATTCATTGCTCAAAGGTCTAACGGTACCGATCAGCCGGCGGCGACGGTTGATCATCTACTTTCAAAAAAGCCCAACTTCGCCGCTCGGTTGCATCGGATGGTTACGCCATTCTAGATGAGTCAACCGCGTTGGGCATCCAGCTCACGCAATAGAAAAGCATCGAATGCTAGATGGGACTCTTCCACGCCGTCATCGCCCCGGTAAGAAGCAATCCTATTGACGCCTGTGCTGGCATTCCAAGCGCTAGGCGATGATCGCTGCGGGGGATCTAAAGTGCCGCAATCACAGGGTTTGCGGCACTTGTATTCGCGATTTCCGGTAGTTACTGTAAGACCGGCTTGAGCCCCGAGTTGCGATTTTTTTCGCCCCCCAAACCTTCCAAGTACCGGCAGAAATGAAAAAACTTACCTACCTACTGAGCGCCTTTGTGCTGATCGGAATGGTCCTCGTTTCGACTGTGAATGCTCAGAAATGCCTGCTCCCCGACTTCGAAATAAAATTGCTGGCCGAAGTCCCCGAAATTGAACATCCGTCGGTCGTCACCTGCGATGACCAGGGAAATTTGTTCGTCGGTCTCGACCCGATGGACATGCGGGGGCCGACGACCAAAGAGTTCGATCGGATCGTGCGGTTTGAGATGGACGCCGCTGGCCAGCCGACGCGCAAGACGGTCTTTTGCGAAGGTTTGGCCGCCGTGTTTGGCATGATCTGGCACGATGGAGCGCTCTATGTTTTGCACGCGCCGCACTATTCGGTCTTTCGAGATACCGATGGTGACGGGGTCGCCGACGAACGCAAAGAACTGGCCGATGGCTTTGGTCCGCCGGCCGGCGTTTACGGTTTTAATGATCATATCGTGACCGGCACGCACTTGGGGATGGATGGTCGCGTCTATATCAGCGTTGGCGACAAAGGAATCCCGAAAGCGGTCGGCGCCGATGGCTCGACCATTACGCTGGAAGGAGGCGGCATCGCGCGTATGAAACTGGATGGGACCGAGCTGGAGATCGTCTCTTCCGGAACGCGCAACCATTTGGACGTGGCGATGGACTCGCTCGACAATATGTTCACCTATGACAATACCGACGACGGTGTCGGTTGGTGGACCCGCTTCACGCATCATGTGCCGTCTGGCTACTTTGGCTATCCGTACGACTATCACCCCCATCCCGAACGTCACTTGCCGCGTATCTCAGAGCATGGAGGTGGTTCGCCGGTTGGCGCCGACGCCTATCGAGAAGCGGCCTGGCCGGCCGATCTGGTCGATGTTCCTTTCATGTGCGAATGGGGCAAACAAAAAGTGCAGCTCTTTCGCATGACCAAAGATGGCGCTACCTTCCAGTCGCAGATGGAAGACTTTTTGGTCGCCGACGACAGCGGCGAACCCTTTCGCCCGCAAGACATTTGCTTTAGCCCTAACGGCAAGCATATGTATGTCGCCGACTGGAACTACAACGGCTGGGTCAACAAGCAAGTCAAAGGCCGACTCTTCCGCGTCACCTACACCGGCGATCAACCGGCGGTCGCGAAAGAACCGCCGCGGGCGCCTTTCCAAGCGGCGACCGTTGATCAATGGATCGCATCGCTCGCGCATCCTGCGCACGCCGAGCGAATGCGGGCCGAGTTCGCAATCGCCAAGTCGGCCGCAGCGGTGAAAAAAGCGAATCAACTGCTGAGCGATGCAGACGCTGCTCCGCTGGCCAAGATTCATGCGATTTGGGCCGGCTCGGTCCACCACGAGAGTGATGCGATTCCGGCGAGTAAAAAGGTCGATTCGATCGGCGTTTGGATTGCGGCATTGAATGACGCCAACGCCGATGTTCGCGCCCAAGCCGCCAAAGCGTTGGGACTGCATCGCAGCCAGCAGGCGATTGATTCGCTTGCCCAGCGACTTCAGTCGGACGACGATGCGACGGTTCGGTTACATAGCGCCGTCGCTCTGGGGCGGATTGGTGACATGCTGGCCGTGCAAAAATGGCGTAACGTCGATAGCGGTGAGCCCGGCGTCGTGCGGGCCCGCGAAGACGAAAAGCATTATGTGCCGCCGTCGCAGGGGGACCGCGATTTGGCCCAAGTGCTGTGGCCGGCGCTGGCCGATAAAGACCCAACGGTTCGTCACTGCGTGATGCAGGCCCTACGTCAGATCAACAATTGGCAAGACGCCGCGCACTATTTGCAGGACGAGAAGACTGCCGCCGCCACACTGGTGACGTTGACCGGCGTTTATGACCTTGCGGCGATCGACGTGTTGCGACAGTACGCTTTGAATGGCTCGAAGCCCGCCGAACAGGCGCAAGCGATCGTCGCACTCAAAGAAGTTTACATGCAGGCTCCTCCCTACGAAAAAGGTTGGTGGGGAACGCAACCGGCCCGAGGAAAACCGGCTCGTAGTAAAACGATCGCCTGGTCGGGGACTGATCCGGTCGCGGCGACCTTGCGTGACGTGCTGAACTCCACCGCGCCCAGCGAAGTGCGACTTGCGGCAATCCATGCTTTGGAAGATGTGCAGGATGATCGCTGCACGGCGCTGCTGCGTGAAATCGCAGCGGCCGGCAAGTCGGCGGAAGAGTCGACCGCAGCGATCATCGCGCTAGGGCAGTTGAAAGATCGCGAATCGGCGACGTTGTTCGCGTCGCTCGCCGCCAACGAACGGTTGGCGGATGCGACTCGGCGGGAAGCGATTAAAGGTCTGGCGGTACTTGGTTCGGCTTCCGCAATCGATCAGCTATTGGCGATAACGGCGGCCGATCAAAGTTCGCCGCAGCTGAAGATCGTCGCTCTTGAAACTTTGAGCACGCTCAAAAGCGAGAAGTCGATCGATCCGGTGCGCAAGCTGCTCTCGGACGGCAATCCGGCGATTCGCGTTGCGGCGATCCAAGCGCTGGGCGAAATCCAAGGAGAAAAAGCGGTCTCCGCTTTGATCCAGTCGCTGGAAGATGAGAACGTCGATGTCCGCAAAGCGGCTTTGGCGACGCTCGCGTTGTTAAAATCGAGCGAAGCGATTCCGGCGATGCTTGCGGCGGCTGACGACGCCGAGACTCAATTTGACGCTCAGCTGGCGCTGTCCGCCGTGCCGGATCGTCGTGCTTTGCCGCAATACCTAAGTGCGGTCACGAGCGCCAATCAAGAGTTGCGCAAAGCGACCATGAACGCGCTGCTTGCGTTGCGTGAAACAGTACGTGACGATATTGTGGCTTTGAATCAGAGCGGCGAGTTGGCCAATCGTGCTCGCGGACCATTGCAAAGCGTCTTCGAAACGCCGGTTCCTGTGAAAGAGTGGCAATTGATTGGCCCTTTTCCAAAAGCTGGCGATGACAACCAGCCGCCGGCGTTTGCGTTCCAGGATGCGCCAAATGCGGAACAGTTGATCCACGTTGGTACGCGCAGTTTGCAATGGCAAATGATCAAGACCGACGACAAAGATGGCCGCGTTTCGCCGGCCAATTATCTCCAGGGATCACGGCAGAGCGTTTGGTGCTACGCCTATACCCCCGTGGTTCGCGATTCGGCCGGATCGGCGACGTTGCAGGTCGGCAGCGATGATCAGTTGACCATTTGGGTCAACGGCAAGCAGGTTTACGAGTTCGACCGCAATAGCGGTTGGTCGAAAGACCGCGATTCGTTGAGCGTCGACTTCAACGCCGGCGTCAATCATGTCTGGTTACGTTGCGGCAATGACGGCGGACCTTGGGATTTTTCGTTAGCGACGAGCCAGCGTGATCCGAAACTCGCGTTTCTTTACCAAGATGTGCCGGAGAAACTCGACATCGCATCGTTCCGCAACTTCGCCGGCGCTCATTCTGGCGACGCCGCAAGAGGCAAGAAGTTCTTCGAGAACACGCAAGGCGCCGCCTGCGTCAAATGTCACTCAGTCAGCGGCGTCGGCGGCAAAGTGGGCCCTGACCTGGTCGGGATTGGGACCAAGTATCCGCGTGAAGAGTTGATTCGTTCTATTTTGGAACCCTCGCTGCGGATCGCCAACGGCTACGATACCGGCGTGGTGATGACGGTCGACGGAACGGTTCTTACCGGCGTTTTGAAACTGGAAAGTCCCGAAGCGGTTGAATTGGTGACCGCCGAAGGGAAGACGGTTCGGATCGCGGATGAGGATATCGATGATTTCAAACGGAGCCCGTTGTCTTCGATGCCCAACGGCATTCAAGAAGGGATGCAGTTGCAAGACTTTGCCGACATCGTCGCCTATTTGGAAAGTCTGAAGATTGCCGAGAAGCCATAGTTGAGCGGCGATCTTTTACCAATTTCTGTTGGGGCGCGGCTTACGCTCCATCAGAGGAGCTCGGACCAACGCGTGAGATAAACCCCCAACTCGCGCCACGTGATCACGCCGGCGATGTCGTCGACCCGATCCGAGTCCGCCTGAGAGAAAACCACCGCGCAACTCGCATCGGCCTGTTGCATCTCGCGCATCGCTTCGACCAAGGGGGTCTTTGGTCCCAGTTGCACGAACGTCTCGGGATTGTCAGACGTAGTCGGTGAGTTGACCTCGCCGGCTCCGAAGGGATGGAACACTCGGACCACTTGTCCCTCTTGCGCCTGAATGGTTACGCCGCTGTAGTGGTCCAAGGGAGCATGCTCTGCAACGACGCGATAGTTTTTTTCCATGACGTCTTCCACATGGCGCGCGTCATCGAGCGCGGCCTGCAGACCTTCCGGCACGATTCGCCCGCGGCGCAACAATTTCAGCGTGTAGATGCTGGCCGGGCAAAGCAGTTTGCGGACCGTACACGCGACAATCGTCGTGACGATGATCGGCATCATCACATTGTTATCGTCGGTCATTTCTTGCAACATCACGGCGGCCGTGATCATCGCTCCGGTCGAAGCTCCCACGCCGGCGGCCATACCGGCCAACGCGAAGGTGACGGGATCGATTTCGACGCCTGGCAGCGTTTGGTTCGCAAAATGCGCGAACGCCGATCCCAGCGTCGCTCCCATGAAGAGCGCCGGCGAAAACACGCCGCCTGAGCCGCCTGAGCCGAGCGTTAAAAAAGTGACGAACAACTTGAGCACGCATAGCAGCAGCAGAAATGCAGGGTTCGTCAATTCACGGGTCAAGACGTCCATGATCGACGCGTACCCGATCCCTTCCAGATAGTAGCGACCGGTCGAGCGCCACATGACATAGAACAAAATGCCTGCGATCAACATGCCCGACGCGTGGCGAACCAGATCGCCGCCGGGCATTTTTTCAAACTGATCCTCGGTCCAGTAGATCCCTTTGATGAACGCGACCGACGCCAAGCCCATCACAACGCCGAACGGGATCAACAACAGCAGCATCCAGGGTGAATTCAATTCAAATTGATTGACCTGCAGCGGCTCGATATTGAAGGCCGGGTAAACGCCCAACAGCGCTCGTCCGATATAGGTTGCCGTGATTGTCGCCAGCGCCACCGGCAAGAGCGTCCGCACATTGATTGAGATCAACAACAGTTCGATTGCAAAAACGACGCCGCCCAAAGGGGCGTTAAAGGTCGCGGCGATTCCGGCCGCCGCGCCGGCAGCGACCAGCGTCACTTGTTGGCGAGCCGGGACATTGATGATTTCGCCGAGCGTCGCGCCAAAGGCGCTGCCGATTTGAATGATCGGACCTTCTCGCCCGACCGATCCGCCGCTGCCGATGCAGATCGCCGACGCGAGCGATTTGATCACGGCGACAATCGGCCGGATGATCCCCCGCTTGTAGTGAATCGCGTCGATCACCTCGGGTACGCCGTGCCCTTTGGCTTCCGGCGCAAAGGTTTTCACCAGCCAAGCGACAATCATTGCGCCGATCACCGGCACGAGAATGATGCCGGCGCCCCAGGGATTCGCGGCGGTGTGCGCGTTGGCGTCGTACGAAAGACTCCACTCTCCCAGAAAAAACAGATTGTGCAGCACGCCGATCAACAGGCGAAACAGCCAGGCGCCAAGTCCGCCAATCGTACCGATTGCCAGCGAGAGAAAGCACATGACGAGCAGATTCACAGGCCGTTGCGGCGTTGGGGTCACGCATTTAACTCCAAGAGAGGCGGAATACTCTAAGGTCTACTCGTCATGATAAGCCGTAAAAATCAGGGAAAACGCCTGGCACAGGCGCCCGCTGGCAATTGCCTCGCCGATTGTATCTGGAAGTTGCTCTGCATATCGCAGTTATAGGGGAAAGAGCGATTAATTGGTTTTCAAGAGGAAAATGACGCGAAAAATCGATCGGCTCGCGCCGCCGAGCATTTTGGAACAAGGTTCACCAATCAAGTCGCCTGATTTACAATGAAACGGGTCGGAATCGATCCCATCGCTCGTTGGCCAGGTCACATTCCGGCAGGCCAGGTAAGCGAACAAGTCTGGTCATTCTGGGACATGATGCCGACAATGGCCGATCTTACCGGGCAAAAGCTGACGGTAAAAACCGACGGGATTTCCTTCTTACCGGCGCTGGTCGAGAACCGCACGATGGAGCATCCTTCGCTCTATTGGGAGTTTCACGAACGCGGCTTTTCGCAAGCGGCGCGCATCGGTGATTGGAAAGCGGTTCGTACCGCCGCCGATAAGCCGCTCGAAATCTTTGATCTCAGCCAAGACATCAGCGAAGCTGACAATGTGGCGGCGGATCAACCAGAACTGGTCCGAAAATTCGCCAACTACTTGGAATCGGCTCGCACTCAATCCGATATCTGGACCGTGAAAGCCAAACGAAGGAACAACTAGGCGTAATCTTCGGCAAATGCCTGATCCACTTCGGTTTGATCGATCGATTCCCCTTCGAGTAATGCGATCAGACTGAGGATCGCGCCGGCGTTTTGACTACTGAAGTAGATCGAGCCGTTTCCCATCTGCAGGTAACTGATTCCTGCGGATAAGATCGCCGTCAGTGAGCCCGGCACGACGGTCCTTTGAAACGAAAAACTGAAAGGCGTCAGCGCATTTCCGGCGAGATCCGTCACTGTGTTGGCGAAACTGATCGTATAGTTCGTATCAGGAAGTGCGCCGTTGATCTCGAAGCTCAACGTTCGCGTCGAACTGTTCCAACGAGCGCCCAGCGGCGACACGGATCCGGTCACATTGCCGGTGATGCTCATCGCCGTCAAGATGTTAGCGAGCGGGGCGAACTCGTTCAGTTGAATCTGGATGGTAAAATCGTTCGCGTTTCCGCTCACGACCAGTCCATTCGATGTCGGCGCCGTCGCAGTTATATGAGGCGCAATCGTATCTCGCGTCAGCGTCAGCGACCGGGTGATCGTTTGACCAAACGAGTCTTTCGCTTTCACGATCACCTCGTGCGTTCCTTCGGTCAGCAGCGCGTCGTATCGATAGTTGGCGCCGTTTTCGTACTCGCCGGCGACTACCTGGCCATCGATAATTCCATCGCCGTTGACATCCAACGTGATGATCGATCCTGGCGTCGCGACTCCGGATAGATGGACGATCGAGTTAGACGTAACGCCGTCTCCGGGAATGCCGGTATCCGACGCCGGATCCAGCTGCAGCGTCAGGTAAATCGGATTGAGACGCGTAGCGGTGAAAATATTATCCAACGCCAGCTGCATATCGTCTTCGGTCATTTTACCATCGACGTTGATGTCGGATTCGGGCCGGTAAAAGTTGAAATCGGGTAAGAGGTCGGCGCCCGCGATCCTTTCCATAATGGAGACGACTTGAAGCACTCCTACCGATCGACTGCCGTAGGAATCTCCCGGCAAAAAGGCTTCGAGGATAAATTGACCGGTCGACAAATTCTGACCCGATACCCAGACCTGATATTCGCCAGGATGAAGATCGACCAAAACCACGCTCTCGGTGTCGCCCGACGGTAAGTCATGCAGGGAAATTCGCGTCGGAACGGGCAGGCCGAAGGAGTTGAGAATGCGGATAGCTCCTGGATCGAGTGAGCTGCCCGCTACGGGGCTTAACTTCCAACCCAGCAAAATAGAGCCGGCCGTCAGGTCGAAATCCTCCGGCGTAATCGAAATCGAGAAGGACTTCGCTTGACCCGGATACTGAATTCTTCCGGGGAAATGGGCAAAGACGTTTTGCGATCCCGTGTCGGCGGTCGTCAAATAGATCGGCTCTAAGATGACGTTTTCGTTGCCAGCGAACGCTTCGTGTCCCAGTAAAAGGTTCACTTTGCCAGAGTCGAATTCATAGGTGACGTTTGTCAGCGAGTCGACATAGGCGTCGCCGTTGATATTGAGGTCGTTGCTGACGCCGCCGGGAGACAGTCCCAGATCGTGGTCGAGCAGCTGTCCCCAAAAGACGAAGAACCCGGTGGTTCCGGCCGCACTCGGTATCGACGCCGACTGAGCAATTACCCTGTTACTGATCTCCCGCGTGCTGGGGCGATCGGCGCCGGCCGGCGAAAAGTAGCCATCTCCATACGAAACGGTGAAATCGGTCGCAAGATTGTCGTTCGCCGCGCCGGCCGTGGGGTCGATCAAATTGTTTCCGTGCCCATCGATTGCTCGGTAGTCGGTTGAGACTTCATCGGCCAGGCGATAGGGCGCCGCCGGCGCTGCGCCGGCCGAGCCCGCCAAAAAGACGTTCTCGGGCAAACCGGTGATCGGAGTGTTTCGCTCAATCAGCGAAGCGAGCGTCGTTCCTTGAATGAGCATCATTTCGTCGGCGGTAAACTGACCGTTTTCATAAAAATAGCGATCGCCGTCCCGGGTTCTAGCGAACTGGTCTGCGATGATCTGCTGGAACAGAACGCCAACTTGAGCGCCGGGGACGTGATCTTCTGCAATACCACCGACCCAAATATCGACCAGATCGACGTCACCATAGGCCGCTTCCAGCGCCGCCGCGACGGCGGGATCAGAAGAGATCTCACTGAAGGAACTAACAGCGGACAAGCCAAAATCGAGTCGAGCCTGGTTGTAGCTGGGCAATCCCAAGTCACGTCCGCGCTGGATATTGATCGCGGCTAAATCTAGCCCCCCAGATCCAGGCGGGCCAAACAGAAAGTTACGCACGTCGTCAATTACGAACGCGTCAATCTCTTCCGACACGCTCACCGAGAGCCCGCGCAGATAAGGTTCGATGCCGTCGTCATAGATCGCTTGCGGATTGAAGAAGGCGTTTTTCAAGTCTAGCGATCCGCCGGGAAGCGAAACCATGTTCTCATCGAGGCGCAGAATTTCGGTATACAGTTGCGTATGACCTACGCGATAGGCGGCTGCGGCGAACAAAGCGCTTTCGGCGGGATCGACGGTTTCGTCGTATCCGCTGTAAGCTGGCAGCGCATCGCCGCCCACCAGGATCGGCAGGTACTCGTCGTAGGTGATATGTTGCACGATTCCGTTCACCAATCGCCGCGCTTGCTGATAGATTTGCTCATCCGTGAAGGTCGGGTTCTCGGCTTTAATCTGATCCGCCAGGCGGTTGTGTTCTCGCACTAACAACGTGTGCAGTGAAGTCAGCGCCACATTTTCGTTCGCCCGCACATCGCCGCCAACAAACAAAGTCGAGGGATCATAGGGTCCTTCGTTATCGTTGGCGTGCATTCCATTCGGAAACGTCGCCAGATCGTTGACCGGCATCAGGTCGCCGTCGCTGGTTTTCAGCTTGCCATCGACGCCGGTTCGCAATTCGGCGGCACGAACATCGTCGCTGCCGTAGACCATGCTGGCGTCAATAAAGCTTGTGATCAGATTGGCGTGCTGAAGCGGATCGCCAAGCTCATCGCCGGTTGTCGCATCAAAGCGAGCGCGGCGCATCGGGATGGTCGCCGTGCCGGTATTGTAAGGATCAAAATATGGATCGCCCGCCGGAACCGGAATGCTAAACGAATCGGTCGGAAGCGCGCTCCAAGGCAACTCAATCCGAAAGAATCCTTGCGCATCGGTCACGACCGTGCGTCCAGCGATCTCGACCGGTACGCCTGCCAGCGGCTCTTCATTTGTGTTGCGTAGTTGTCCTGAAATCCACGTGCTGGCCCCAGGCTCACCAAGCTCGGTCGCATCGGAACCTAAAACGGAACTTAGATCAGCGAACATCGTTCGCGGTTCGAGCATTTCATATCGATAGGTAGGTGTCGATTCCCATCGTGATCGATCTCGGGGTGACCTTCGCATACAACTACGCCTTCAAGTCGTCTCAAGAGTGGGCAATCAAAGGTTGGATCTAGCGCAAGCAAGGCAAATACGTCGCGGCCAGCAGAAATTACCGCTGCTGGAAACAGATCAGCTTCCGCGGCAAAAAGTAGGATTGGGGGGGGACCTAACACTCGTGATGATATGAACCCCCTCTTTGGCGTGCAAGGGCTTGGCGAGACTTCTACAGAAAATTTACCAAGCATCCCCAGTTTAACGGCCTGAGCCGGCCGGCCCTCTTTGTTTGAGGTCAAGCACAAAGTTGTCGCGACACGCCGTGATCGACAAACAATGGAGAGGCAATCACCGTCCCCAAGAGCAACGCAGACTGGTTTTCGCCGAAGCGGCGGATCGCATGCGATCGTGGTTGTCTATCGTCTACTTGGCGAAGAGCGAACGCAAATCACGGAAACCTTTAATCTCGACCGCGTTACCTGAAGGATCAAAAAAGAACATGGTCCCTTGTTCACCGGGCTCGCCGGCAAAGCGGATGTAGGGGGCGATCACAAAGTCAATTTCAAGCGTTTTCAAACGCTCCGCTAGTTCGGACCAAGCGGCAAGATCAAGCACGACGCCGAAGTGCGGAACCGGTACGCCGTGCCCGTCGACTTCGTTGTAAGCGATCGCAGCATTCGCTTGCTGCTTGTTCCAATGACAGACAAATTGATGTCCGAAGAAATCAAAATCTACCCACGTCTCGGCGCTGCGTCCTTCCTGGCAACCTAAAAGCCCGCCGTAGAATCTTCGCGCCTCCGCCAAATCATGCACTTGAACCGCTAGATGAAATGGCGAAAGCGACTTCGCGCCAGGCGAAGCGTCATCCGTCCCCAGTGCGGCTGGTAGTTTCGGCATTTGGATGATCTGCTTTCGCAAAATGGGGTCTGCCCGCTCGCTTTCAAGTTCATGCGAGGTGAACGCTTGAATCGTACCGACTCGCGAGATCCAATTCGAGATGCGGCTACTTGGTTTCCGCAGATCCCTTTCTCGGCCAGATACGTTGGAGATCTATTCGGTCGTAACGTCTCGACGTGCGCAAAGTCGTCGAATTAGAATAGGAAGGCCAAAACCGGCGGCAATAGAAGACTTTGTTGCGTAATTTCGATGAAGATTATTACGAATTTGGGACTAAGAGCGATTTACCAACGCAAATAACGACAATTTCTAGTTGAATCAAGTTGCTTCGGTAAATTTGTGTTTCAACAAATTTCCGGCAAATTTGCCGGTAATATGCAAAATTGTCGGCGATGCCAAACTATGCTTTACTAAACTCGTCGTCATAATTACCGGAAGGAAACCGGGTACCCAATCGCACGGCCGCGTCGCCCCCTTTTCATTGGATTGCATTCTGGTGACTATTTTGCACGCGACGGCTCGAGCCGCTTTGCTCGTTGCCTTTCTTTCGCCGTTCTCCGTATATGGAGCTGAAGACGCAGCCAAACAGATCGTTGCGACCGATCAAAGTAACGAACTGGCGGCCATTCGAAAGCAGTCAAATTCGTTTGAAACGGCTTTCAATCAAGCCGATTCGGCGGCGCTCGCGGCGCTCTGGACCACCGATGGTCAGTATGTCGACGACTCGGGGCGCAGTTTTTCTGGACGAAAAGAAATTGCAGCCGGCTACGCCGAGCTTTTCGCCAAACATCCCGATGCAAAGATTCAAATCACGATCGATTCGCTTCGTCTGCTGAGTGACGATGCGGCGCTGGAAGAAGGACGAGCGTTGGTCGGCCCCAAGTTGGCCGGCGCCCCCGGCTACAGCACCTATACGGCAGTCCATGTAAAAGTCGATGGAAAATGGTTGATGGCTTCGGTTCGAGATCGCTGGGTCGAAACGCCGACAGCGCATCAGAACGTCGCCGATCTTGAATGGTTGATCGGAAAATGGACCGCGGAAGAATATGGCGTTCGCATCGAATCCGAGTGCCGCTGGGTCTCGAATAAAAGCTTTGTCGAACGTACGTACACGACGACCGCGCCTGGCGGGATGAAATCGTCAGGCGTTCAGTTGATTGGTTGGAATCCGCTCCAAGGCCATGTTCAATCATGGAACTTCAGCGCCGACGGCGGACATGCGATCGGCGTCTGGTCTCCCCAAGAAAATGGCTTTGTGGCCAAGATGCATGGGGTGACCGGCAGCGGAGTTCCTACGATGTCTGTCAACACGTTGACTAAATTGGATGACAACGCCTACACCTGGCAGTCGATGCAACGATCGATTGGCGGCGCTGCGTTGCCTGATACGGACGAAGTCGTAATCAAACGCCAATCGTCCAATCCCTAATTCTCCTCTCACGACCGCCTATCGGATGAATGCCATGATTCGTCAACGACTCACTTGGACCGTAACGTTCGGTTTGATCCTTGCAATTTCCTACTCGCAGTGCTGGGCTCGCGGCGGCTTTGGCGGCGGCGGCCGAGGAGGATTTGGCGGTGGAGGAGGTTTCAGCGGAGGTGCTCGCGGCGGCATGGGGGGCGGCGGGTTCGGAGGAGGCGCTGGTGGATTTGGAGGCGGCGGCGGTTTTAACCGCGGCGCCGGTGGCCTCGGCGGAGGTGGTAACTTCGGCGGACTCGGCGGCGGTGGACTCGATCGCGGCGCCGGTGGTCTCGGCGGTGGGGCCGGGAACTTTGGCGGACTTGGCGGCGCAGGCGGACTCGATCGCGGCGCGGGCAACTTCGGTGGACTAGGTGCAGGCGGACTCGGCGGCGCCGGCGGTTTGAATCGCGGCGCTGGTAACTTTGGCGGACTCGGCGGCGCCGGTTTGGATCGTGGCGCCGGCAACTTTGGCGGCCTGAACGGCAAAGCACCTAGCCGCGGACAATTGAACAACTTTTTGGGGCTGCCTTCGGACGAAGGGCTGCATAACCTGGGCACGAACGTCAACCACAACAGCTGGGACGGCAACAATTTCGATGTGAATCACGGTTCGATTGATGGGCCTCGCGGCGGCGCTGCTGCAGGAACAACCGTCACGGGACCACGGGATAATACGGTTGGACGCGGAGCGGCGGTTGGCCCCAACGGCGGCGCTGTGGCGGGCCGCGGATTTGAAGGCGCCGGCGGAGCCGCTGGCGGACAAGCCATCGGTCGCGGTCCTAATGGCGGCGGCGCTGCAGGCGGAGCGATTCGCGGCCCCAATGGAGGCGCAGCCGCTCGCGGAGCGGTGGTGGGTCCGCATGGCGGCGCCGCAGCGGGATTCGCTCGAGTTTCTCCTTCGGGACGATACAACTGTGCCGTCGCGGTGCGCGGCAACTTCAATCACTGGGGCGTCTATGGTCACGGTTGGTACACGAATCATCCTGGCGCCTGGTTCGCAGCCGGATGGACGGCCGGCTATTGCTGGCGAGCCGCGACCTGGAACTCGCTCGACAGCTGGATGGGTTACTATCCGGTCGCGCCCGTTTACTATGACTATGGCAACACGGTCGTTTACCAAGATGACGGCGTCTACGTGAACGGCCAAAACGCCGGAACTCCGCAGGAGTATTACGATCAGGCCAGTACGTTGGCGACGGATGGGGCTGACGCTTCGGCGTCGAAAGAGGGCGACTGGCTGCCGCTCGGCGTGTTCGCTTTGACCAAGACAGGCGAAACGACTTCGGACGTGACGATCCAACTGGCGATCAACAAGCAGGGAATCATTCGGGGTAACTACACCGATACGAAGACCGACAAGACGCAGGTGATTCAAGGATCAGCGGATAAGAAGACGCAACGCGTCGCTTTTACGGTTGGTGACAATACGACCAACGTGATTGAAACGGGGCTTTACAACTTGACCAAAGACGAAGCTCCCGCCCTCATTCACTTTGGAACCGAGAAGACCGAACAATGGCTGCTCGTGCGGCTGAAGAACCCTGATGACTCTGGCGCCGACTCGGATTCCAACTCCGATTCGGACCCGTTGAGCGAGTAGCGAAGTTTCGCTGCCATTGGATAGCGTTTCGGCGATCTCAATCGAGAACGCCGTTTCGCGTTACTAGCACACTTAACTTTCTCAATCTCTGAGAGTTCCCACGATGAAACTGATTTTGTTTTCGATTCCTTTCCTGTTGCTCGCCGGAACCGCGTCGGCACAACCTGGGTATCCCGGTGGTCCGCCGTATTACGGCAGCTATACCAATACCGCAACGGCCGAACAAGGCGCGCTCAACGGCATGGCGAATTTGACCAGCGCCCGCGGTTCGTACAATTTGCAAACGTCGCAAGCCGCCGTCTATGCGACCCAAGCGCAAAGCAACGAGATTGCGAACCATCAGCAGTACGCGGACACCTACTTCCAAATGCGTGAGACGCGCGACGCCTACGTAGCCAAGAAGAACCCGCGACCGACCGAAGAACAATTGGTCTATCTCGCGCGTTCCAGTGCTCCTAAACCGCTTGCCCCCGATCAAGTCAATGCGGTGAGCGGCGAAGTCCAATGGCCGACGTTGCTGCAATATCCTTCCTTCGAATCCGAGCGAGAAGAGTTGAGCACGTTGCTTGAAAAGAAAGCGACCCACGGCGGACTTGGCTATCAGGATGTGAACACGTTCATCCAGACGGCGGACGAAATGAACGCCAAACTGAAGGGGGGCATTAAAAAGGTCCCGCCGCAGCAATACGTTCAAGCGAGCACTTTTCTGAAGAGCTTGCTTTATGCGACTTGCCAGGTCGACTTGCAGTAATTCCCCGACGCCCACACCTGAGATAGACAAATCATGAACTTTAATATTCCGCGATTTCTGGCGTCGACGGCTTTTGCTGCAGCGCTTGCTTTTTCTGGTTCGGCTTTGGCCGACGCTCCGACCACGGAACAATCGATCGAGGCTCTCTCGTCCACCGACGAGCTCGTACTGATGAAAGCGATTGATCATTTGGGCGCGCTCGGCGACAAAGGCGCCGCCGCTGTCGAGCCGCTGATCGAAAAGCTGAAATCACCTTCGGCCGCCGTTCGAGCCCATGCCGCTCACGCGCTCGGCAAAATTGGTCCCGCTGCGGCGCCTGCCGTCGATACCTTGGTGAAACTGGTCGGCGATCCTGATCCCTTGGTCCGTCGCCAGGCGATTGGCGCGATCCCGGCGACGCATCCCGATCGCCAAAAAGTGATCGGCCTGTTCGTCAAACTCCTGGGCGGTTCGGATGACGCCGTTCGTCTTCGAGTGATGCAAGCCATCGCCGTCGCCGGCAAGCCGGCGGTGCCCGGATTGACGGAAGCGTTGAAAAATGAGAAATCAGCCTTCTGGGCCTGTTTGATTTTGCGAGACATGGGGCCGGAAGCCGGTGACGCCGCTCCGGCGCTGACCGCGCTGCTGGCGGACGCACCGATCGAAACGCGCCGCGAAGCGATTCTGGCGCTGGCCGGCATGCCCGACGCGGCCGAGTCGTCGATTCCCGCGATCGCCAAATGCTTGGACGAAGAATATCTCCGCCTCGCTGCGACTTTCGCGTTAGGGCGGATCGCCAAAATTCCAGCGGATGATCAGGCGAAGATCCTGGCCAACGTGGGCGGCAAAGATCCGGTCTTGAGCCTGGTTAGCGAATGGGCGTTGGCGCGAGCCAATCCCGATAACCAGGAGATGCAAAAGCAGGTCGTTACGCGACTCGCCAACGCGCTCGCTAACGAGGATCCCTGGGTTCGCTCGACCGCTGCGAAAGCGTTGATCGCATTGCAGGCCAAGCCTGAATTGGTCATTGCTGAATTGCACAAATCGTTACCCGGCGCCAAACCCGCGATCCTGGGCGAAGCGATCGAAGTGCTCGCCAGTCTTGGCCCCCCGGCGATCCCACATTTGACGGCGGCGTTGAAGAACAACGAACTGCAACAGTCGGTTGCTGCGATTCTCGGCGACATGGGCGAAGGCGCCGCTCCGGCGGTTCCCGACCTGGTCGCATTGATTGACGATGAGAATCCGCGGACCGCGAACGTGGCGATTTTGGCGCTGGGTGGAATTGGCCCGGCGGCCGCCAAAGGGAGCGTGACGCGACTCATCAAGGCCTTGCAAGAGGGCGAAGGCGCCACGCCGCATGATGCGGCCCTTTCCCTAGGAAAAATGGGACCGGCCGCCGCCGCAGCGGAGCCTGCGTTGCTGAAAATGATGTCGAGCAGCGACGACATTTCTCTCCGCGTCTTGTGCGCCTGGTCTGAGATGAAGATCAGCGGCAAGTCCGACGAGACCGCGGCGAAAGTATTGCCGGAACTGACGGCCGCCTGCAAAGCCGAGCATCCCGTCTCGCGTAAAGGAGCCGCCGAGCTGTTGGGCCAACTTGGTTCAGCCGCCCAACCAGCGGTCCCCGCGCTGCAGGCCCTGTTGAAGGATCAAGACCAAGCCGTGCGTGACTCCGCCGCCCAAGCGTTGGAAGCAATCGGTCAAGACAAATAGTCGAAACGTCTTCGTGACTACCGTCGGTTGAAATTTCTGAAGCCGCCAACCCGAATTGGGTTGGCGGCTTTTTTTGCGTGCTGCTCGCACGATCGTAGCAAGAAACCAACAAGTCATTAGAAGTTGCGATGTACGGCCGCATTCGCCCCAGTAATCGATCACAACGCCCCCAGAAACCTTATCCGCGACTGGAAAATGCTAGTAGGGAAGGTTAAGATTGGCCACAATCCCCTACCTTACGTAGCAAGTGCTGCGACCTATCTTAGATCCTGCCACGTTGAGAATCGATTCTATGCGAAGCGCCCTGCTTTCTCTGTCGGCGTGTTTGTTTCTCCTTCCCGCCGTAGTGACGAGCGCCCAGACGCTTGACCTGAAGCAGGGAGATCACATCTCGATCATCGGCAACACGACGGCCGATCGGATGCAGCATCACGGCTGGTTGGAAACGTACATTCACGCGCTCCACCCCGAATTGAATCTCACGTTCCGCAATCTGGCCGTCCCCGGCGACGAACTAAAACTGCGGCCGCGTGAAGACAATTTCGGCAGCCCGGACCAATGGTTGGCCAAGAACGAGACCGACGTCGTCTTCGGCTTCTTCGGCTACAACGAGGCGCTGCATGGTCCAGCGAAACTGGCCTCATTCAAACAGGATCTGCTCGAGACGATCGACGGAATGCGGAGCCAGAAATACAACGGTACCAGCGCTCCCCAGATCGTTCTCTTTTCGCCGATTGCTCACGAAAACCTCTACAACCGTCATCTGCCAGACGGCTCGAAAAACAACGTCAACTTGAAGCTCTACACCGCAGCGATGCGTGAAGCGTGCGCCGAGAAAGACCTGCTTTTCGTCGATCTCTTTACGCCGTCGCAAGCGATGTACGCCGCCGCCGAGCAGCCGCTGACCATGAACGGGATTCATTTGCTCGATCACGGCGATCAGGCGATCGCCGCAGACATCACCCAACAGCTGTTCAATAAGCCGGCGCCCAGCGCCGATTCGGCTCTCGTCCAAAAACTACGCGAAGCGGTCCTGGAAAAAAATTACTATTGGTTCAGCCGCTATCGCGTGGTGGATGGTTACAACGTTTTCGGCGGCCGATCGAAGCTCGCCTGGTTTGGACAATCGAACGCCGACGTCATGCTGCGTGAGATGGAGATCTTTGACGTCATGACCGCCAATCGCGACAAGGTGGTCTGGGCGGCGGCCCGCGGCGAAGCGCTGGAAGTCAAAGATGATAATCTGCCGGAAGAGTTGACGGTCAAACCGAACCGAGAAGGCGATCTGGACGACGGCCGCTTTTCGTACCTTTCGCCGGAAGCCGGTTTGGAAAAACTGACCTTGGCGAAAGGATTGCAAGCCAACATCTTCGCTTCGGAAGCGATGTTTCCTGAATTGATCAATCCCGTGCAATTGGCGGTCGATCCCAATGGGCGCCTGTTCGCATCGGTCTGGCCCAGCTATCCCCACTGGAATCCGGTGGAGCCGCGGCATGATCGCATCGTTTGCCTGCCGGACGATGACGGCGACGGCGTCGCCGACCGTTGCGTGATCTTCGCCGACGGGTTGAATAGCGTGACTGGATTTGAATTCTGGGGCGGGGGAATGATCGTCGCCGCGTTGCCGGAACTTTGGTTCCTGAAGGATACCGATGGGGATGACAAAGCGGACGTCAAAATTCGCATGCTGCAAGGGCTTTCCAGCGCTGACTCGCATCACTCGGCCAACGCGATGGCGTTGGGCCCAGATGGTTGGATCTATTGGTCGCGAGGCATCTTCAATGTCGCCACGATGGAAACTCCGACGCAGACCTATCGCTCGACGCAATCCGGCGTGCATCGTTTCAATCCACGTACTTTTGAGATGGAGTTCCACTACCCCATCGGCCCGAATCCGCACGGCGATGTTTTTGACCAATGGGGCTATCAGTTCGCCAACGACGGCACCAGCGGCACCGGTTCGTACGTCAACATCGGCAAAGGACGCGGCAACAAACAATGGTTCAAAAAGCGGGTCCGTCCGGTCGCCGCGACCGGGATCATTTCGAGCAGCCATTTTCCCGAGGAGTTCCAAGACAACTTTTTGATCTGCAATTGCATCGGCTTCCTCGGCGTCTTGCAGCACGAAGTAAAGTACAACGGCGCTGACATTACGGCGGAAGAGATCGAACCGATCCTGGTTTCGTCCGATCCCAACTTCCGTCCTTCGGATGTCGAAATCGGGTCGGATGGTGCGTTGTATGTCGCCGACTGGGCGAACGCGCTGATTGGCCACATGCAGCACAACATGCGTGATCCCAATCGGGATCATCAGCATGGCCGGATTGTTCGCGTCACCGCCAAAGATCGCCCGCTCGTCACGCCGGTAAAGTTGAAGGATAAACCGCTGTCCAAAGTGCTGGACGCTTTCTACGCACAAGAAAAATCGACTCGATACCGTGCTCGCATCGAACTCAGCGGTCGCGATTCGGACGAAGTCGTTCAAGCGATCGCCGTATGGGTCGCCGACAAGGATGCAAGCAAACCGGATGACGCCCAGGCGATGCTCGAGTGCATCTGGGTTCATGAGGAACATCGTCTCCCCAATCGCGATCTGGTCGCCGCCGTGCTTGCGGCGAAAGAGCCGCGCGTGCGCGCCGCCGCGATTCGTTCGCTCGGTCATTGGGCCGGCGCCGTAGAAAACTGGGAGCCGCTGCTGTTGCAAGCCGCCCATGACAGCGCTCCGCTGGTTCGCGCTGAAGCGATTAAGTCGGCCGTCAATTTTGAAGGGGCAGCCGCCGCAGAGGTGATCTTTGTCGCCGCTTCGCAGCCGACCGATCCCGAATTGGACGCAGTGCTGGCCTATGCTCGCAGCCAGATCGATGTCGACGCGATGATCACCGAGGCGATCGCCTCCGGGCGCAAGCTTTCGCCAGCCGCGACCGCTTACGCGTTGCAAAAGGCGAGCACCAATCTGTTGTTGAAGCTGGATCGAACGCCTGAGGTGTACAAAGCGATTTTGAGCCGCGCTGGCGTTCCGAGCGCTGATCGCCAAGAAGCGTTGTCGGTTCTCGGTCAAAAAGCAGGCCGCAACCAAACGGCGGAGTTGATCTTTTGGATTACCAAGGCCGAGCAAGAAAAGCTGGCGAGTTTGAACGACTTGATCAGGTTGTTAGCGGGAGCGTCGCAAGCAAACCTGGCCGCATCGCAGGGCCTGTTGGCCGAACTCGCTTCGACCGCTGCGACCTCGCCGGTGCGCGCGGCCGCCTATCAAGGCTCGATCCAGTCGGGTGCGGCGGAGGCCGCCTGGCGAGAAGCGTCGCAGTCGCGGGAGAAGCTGGCCGACATTCTGACAGCCGCCAAGCGAGTTAGCAAATCGGCCAACGCATCCCCTTTGTACGCCCAGATCCGGCCGCTGATGTTCGCGCTGCCGGCACATCTGCAGCCGAATACGGAAGATACCTCGGGGGACGCACTTGCCGTCGCCTTTGAATATTACGAACCTCATCCGGCGAAAAACGTCGCGATGGAAACCCTGGACGCGGTCAAACCAACCTTGGTCGGCCGAATGGAGAATTTCCAAAAGTACGTGCCGAAAGGACGTAAAGATGCGTTCGCGACGCGTCAAACCGCGGCGATCGATATTCCGTCGGCCGGTGAGTACACGTTCTACACCAAGTCGGACGATGGTTCGCGAATCTACATCGACGGAATCCTGCTGGTCGATCATGACGGTTTGCATGGCATGAATGAAAAAGGGGGGGCGCTGAATCTGTCGGCTGGTCTGCACGAAATCGTCGTCACCTACTTTGATAACAGCGGTGATGACGGCCTGCAGATCTCCTGGGAAGGGCCTGGGATCAAAAAACAACCGATCCCGGCGTCGATGCTTCGCCCTGCTGGTCAAACCGACTTGCGTCTGGCCGCGATCGAAACGATTTCGGCTTGGCCCGGTCATCAGGATGAGAAGGTGGATGACTTCACCAAGCTGATTGCGATCGAGTCGATCGCCGCCGCTGGGCTCGACGCGTTGGCCAGCTTGCCTTCGCGACCTGTCATCGACCGTTTGACTCCGCAACACCGCCGCCAGGTGCTGACGACGCTGATTGATCTCGCCGCGACGGCGAGTCCGGTCGAGCGCCAAACCGACCGATACTCGCGCCAATTGGGTTTGGGAGAAGCGCTCGCGCGCAGCTTGTCGTCCGATCAAGAGAAGTACGCCGCGACGCTTCGCGAACTGCGTAACAGCATTCCAGTCAAAGTTGATCCCCAGCTTTTGGCCCTGGGCAAAGAAGTCTATACCCGCGAAAGTCACTGCGCCACTTGTCACCAAGTGCACGGCCAGGGGATGCCGAATCTCTATCCGCCGCTGGATGGCAGCATTTGGGCGACCGGTTCCGAAGATCGTTTGATCAGCATGGCCCTGGACGGGATGCACGGCACGATCGAAGTGAAAGGGAAACGCTACAGTTCTCCCCCCTTGCCGCCGATGACCGGTTTTCGCCAGTTGCTGAACGACGAAGAAATCGCGGCGGTTCTCACCTTCGTCCGCAATTCGTGGTCGAACCGTGCGAAGCCGATTGAAGCGAAACAAGTCGCGAAGATTCGCGCCGTGGATCGTGGCGATGAGACCTTCTGGTTCGCCAACGACTTGTTGGCCAAGTATCCGCTGGAAGATGGAAGCGCGGCGATCGTAGCGAATCCTTCCGGCGATCAATGGACCCCCAAGTTTGTTAAAAACTGGACCTTCGATCAACTCAAAACCGATCAGGTTGAGACCGGTAAACGTTCGTTCGAGACGGGTCAGATCTATTTTGGTCGCCTGGGCTGTGCTCAATGTCACCAGTTGAACGGCAAGGGAGGAAACTTTGGTCCCGATTTGTCGAAGCTGGATGTAAAGCGACAGACGGCCGATCATGTTCTCGAGTCGATCTTGGATCCTTCGAAGCAAATTGATCAAAAATATCGGATGCAATCGATCCTGACGATCGACGGCAAAGCGATCTCCGGCATGGTGATCCTTGATAAGCCTGATGAAATCCATTTGCTGACCGATCCGCTCAGCCCTGACAAACCGACGATCATCAAGAAGGAAGATATCGACGATCAGGCCAAGACCAACACAACGATCATGCCCAACGGCTTGATGAATTGGCTGACGGAAGCCGAGATTTATGACCTGGCGGCGTTTGTGCTGGCCGGCGGCGATCCCCAGCACAAGATCTATGACAAAAAATAGTCCTGATCGAACAGCGTCGATCTTTATCACTTCCCTTTGTTACCTCGGTTGGTATCCCATGCGTCGCATCGGTTTGATTTTTCTCTTCAGTCTGTTGGCGGCGCCAACCCTTGCTCTGGCCGAACCGCTGGTCTACGAAGGTGACTCCGGGGTCGGCCAAGGGAAGCACATCGTGTTTCTCGCCGGCGATCATGAGTATCGGTCGGAAGAGTCGTTGCCGGCGCTGGCTCGCATCTTGGCGAAGCGTCACGGCTTCAAATGCACCGTTCTGTTTTCGCTCGATCCGAAGACCGGCGACATCTTGCCCGGCTCTAGCTACATGCCAGGCACCGAAGCGTTGGAGACAGCCGACCTAATGGTCATCTTCCTCCGCTTCCAGAACTTTCCGACCGAGCAGATGCAGCCGATCGTCGATTACTTGGAACGCGGCGGCCCGGTCGTCGGCATGCGAACCGCGACCCACTCTTTTAAGATCCCCGGCAAATCCCCATTCGCACGCTTCGACACCGGCTATCGCGGCAAAGAATACGAAAAGGGATTCGGTCGCCAGGTCTTGGGTGAAACTTGGGCCGGTCATTACGGCACGAATCATAAGATGTGCACGCGACTCGACATCGTTCCTGCCGAAAAAGACCATCCGATCCTCCGCGGCGTTGAGAAACCATGGGCGCAATCAGGCGGCTACTGGACCGAGCCGATGGCCGATAGCCAAGTGTTAGCGATGGCCCAACCGCTCAGCACGATGTCTCCCGACGCGGAGCCAGCGGAAGGTAAAAAACCTTGTCCCGGCGTTTGGGTTCGCAGCTATACCGGAAAAGATGGCGCCGTCGGACGCGTCTTCACGACGACCAATGGCGCGTCTGAAGACATCCTGGATGACGACTTCCGCCGGATGATGGTCAACGCTTGCCTCTGGACGATCGGCCTGGAAGCGAAGATCACGCCCGATCTCGACATCGCTTTTGTCGGTCCTTACCAACCGGTCACCTTTCGCTTTGGCGGGCATCGCAAAGGAGTAAAACCGGCTGAACTATCTGGCTGGGATTCGCCGATCCTGCCTGATCATGCGTCCGCACAAAAATAGACGAGAGCGCGTCCAGCGGACGGAGGCTCTCGTCGGTGGTTCGTCAATCTTCCGCTTTGCTGCCGTCGTCGCACATTTTGACGATCCGTGGATCGAAGCGTGCGACGATGTCGACCAGGTCGGCCTGCTCGTTCATCACCTGGCGGATGTCTTTATAAGCGCCAGGCACTTCGTCTGCGCCTGCCGACAAAACGCGAACCCCTTTCTTCTCGAGGTCGTTCTTCACCGCATTCCAGCTGAACTTATCGCGCGCCTTGGTGCGCGACATTTGTCGACCGGCGCCGTGTGAAGCCGAACCGAGCGACGCCGCGTTTCCTTTGCCGCGGACCACAAACGCTGGATCGGCCATCGAGCCAGGAATCACACCCAACTCGCCTGCCGCGGCCGGAGTCGCTCCTTTGCGATGCACGATCACTTCCTTACCGCCATGCGTTTCTTTCCAAGCAAAGTTGTGGTGATTCTCAACTCCCGCGATAATCTGAGATCCCAAAAGCTTCGATACCTGACGGTGGATCACGTCGTGGTTGGCCGCGGCGTAGTCCCCCATCAAATTCATCGCCGCCCAGTACTCTTGACCCGCTTCGCTATCGAGGTCGAGCCAGGCCAAACGGCCGAGATCTTCGTACTTCTTCGGCAACGCCGCTTGCGCAATCGCGCTGTACGTCGAACAAACTGCTGCGCCAGCGCCGCGACTTCCGCTATGGCTAAGCAGCGCCACGTACTGACCAGCTTCCAGGTTCAATTCTTCATCGCGCTCGGTCAGCGTCAGCACGCCGAACTCGACAAAATGGTTGCCCGAACCAGACGTTCCCAATTGCTTCCACGCGCGATCCTTCTTTTCTCGCGTGATCCGCGTGATTGACCAGTCGGCGTCCATTACCGCGTGTGCCTGCGGCTTTTGATACTCCTTTCCTACGCCAAACCGGGTTCCCCCTTCCAGCGCCTCTTTAAAGCGATTGAACTGAGAATCGATCGAGTCGGCGCCGATATCCAGAACCGAGAGCTTCATCCGGCACGCGATGTCCACACCCACCGCGTACGGAATCACCGCGTTTTCACACGCCAACACGCCGCCAATCGGCAGCCCATAACCGACATGCGCATCCGGCATCAATGCGCCGGCGACCGCCACCGGCACGCTGCAAGCTTGCCGCATTTGGAAGTGTGACTCTTGGTCGATCCCCGACTTTCCCCATGTTTCGTACGCGACCGGCTCGGCCCGCACAAAGTTGCGATCGTCGATGATCGCTTGCGCAAACTTGGCGAAATATTCGTCCGCTCGATACGCTTCTGGAGCGTCCAAAATCTCTTTGATTTTTGGTTTGATCTGCTTGCTGTCGGTCGTTCGCGAAGCAATCGCGAACTGGATCGCCGTGATCGCTTCCCGTACGCATTCTTCCGGCACGCCTAATTTTTGCAGCTGTCGTCCGTTCATGGAATGATCGCCAGGTTCTCAATTTTGATGAGAAAAGATTCGGAAAAGGTCGCCGCAGGTACGGCGAATCCATTTGTAACAGACTAAGACCCGAATAGCGCCTGCCTGGTTCGTTATTGAACGAATCGGTCGAAGAGGGAAGAGATGGGGCATTTTGATGAAGAAGCTTCAATTTCCTTCGGTGGCGACTGCGGTAATCGCGTACGATTCCGTGCGTTTTGTCAACGGATACGATTCAAAAGCCCTTGGTCATGCCGACGAATCACCTTGCTCGCTGTTTCTCTCCGTAGTGCATCCCGCTTTTTCGCCGCTTACAATGGATCTCTTATCCCTTACTCATTGCTGACCTCGGATTGTGACGGAACCCACGATGACCTTCAGAAACTCCTGCCGCGCGCTGATCGCCGCTTCACTTGTCTTGTCGATGACTCTGCCGTTGACGGCGCAAAAAACTGCGGACGCCGACGCGAAGTTCACAATACCGGAGACCGACGAAGAATTGCCTGGGACGGGACCGATTCGTCGCTATGACTGGTTCCGCAATCTGTGGCAAGCGAAACGGAGCGGTTGGTCCCAGCAAGTCGCCGCCGATCAAGGCGCCGTCGTCTTTCTCGGTGACTCGATCACCCAAGGTTGGGGCGACAATATGGGGGGCAATTTTGGCGATATGAAGGTCGCCAATCGCGGGATCAGCGGCGATACGACCCGAGGGATGTTAATTCGCCTGCAGGAAGATGTTCTCGCACTTCATCCGCGTGCCGTCGTCATGCTGATGGGAACCAACGATCTGGACGAACATGCTGAGCCAGAAACGATCGCCGCCAATTTCGAGCTAATCATTGCGGCGCTGAAGAAGCATAACGCCGAGATGCCGATTATCGTCTGCAAAGTCTTCCCCAGTTCTGAAAAGAAGAATCGCCCGGCCGACAAAATCAAACAGGTGAACCAGCTGTACGAAAAAGTGGTTCACGGCGATCCGCAAATCACCGTACTCGATACTTGGACCCTTTTCGCAGACGAAAAGGGTGACGCCAAAGCGGAGGAGTTTCCCGATCTGCTTCACCCCAACCAAGCCGGTTATGCAATGTGGGCTGCGACTTTGCGACCGATCTTTGCGACGCTAGGCTATCTCGAAACCGAACAGGACGATTTTGAAAATGAGCCAGGCTTCGTCAGCCTGTTCAACGGCAAAGATCTGACCGGCTGGCAATTTCATGCGACGCCGCCGCGAAAAGGAAAGCCGGGCGGCATTTCTCGTCCCGAAGTTCCGCAGACCATCACGTTCGACGGTAAGACCTCCAGCGATGACGGTCGCTACGTTGCGGTCAATGGACGCTTGGTTGTGACGACTCCGGCCGAAGGACGTCGCATACAACAGCTTTGGACTACACAAGAATTCGCACAAGACTTTGTTTTGAAACTGGAGTTTCGCGCCACTCCCAACGCCGACAGCGGCGTCTTCATCCGTCAACCGCAGCTGCAATGCCGCGACTATGTGCTGGCTGGTCCCTACACCGAACTAAAGAACTACAAGCCGCAAGATTGGAACGAACTGGTCGTCACGGTCAAAGACAACACCGCCCACTGCACTTGTAACGGCGAACTGTTGGAAGAAGCGCTGAAGGTTCCGGCAACCGGCGGCATCGGCCTGGAAGGAGATCGCGGGCAAATGGAGTATCGCCGGATTCGGTTAAAAGAGTTGCAGTAGCTCGGGTGGGATTCGAACCCACAGCATTCCTGGTTCTAAGCCAAGATGGTCTGTCAGTTGCCTACCGAGCCCTGTTTTTTTCCTCTTCGTGCCCGCCAGCGCAAGGTTTGAGGACGCTATTTGAAAAATCTGGCTGGCTACGAAGAAGAATAGGCGCCTGCGATTTCAAACAGAGCAACCTCGAAATGCGCAAGTGAGGCAAAATCGCTCGGCAATTTTGAGAAAGCTCGAAGTAGTCAACCGCATTTCTCCAGCTGCGGAGGCAGGGATCGAACCTGCGACAAAGCGATTAACAGTCGCCCTCCCGTACCAACACAGGACCCACCGCAAAAATTGTCGTCACGTTGTCAGAGCGCCCAGTGGGAGTCGAACCCACACTTCCGCCATGGCAAGGCAGTAGGCTGCCGCTACATCATGGGCGCATTGCTGAATTGAAAATGGTGAGCAGCGGGTCGGAGTCGAACCCAGCCTCTGCGGCGTGAAAAACCGCCGACCTCACCCGAAGTCCAACGAGCCAAAATGTTTCGCCAGCGCGACAAAAAAGGGCTGACGTCGCTGGTGACGTCAGCCCTTGAAATAGGGTTCAGGCGATCTTGCCTGGGTCACAAACGCAGCGAGATCGCTAACCGAATATTGACTTCCGGTTCGGCGAGCCGTTGGAGTTTTCGGCCGCTTTCGAATGGTTGATTGGATTGTTTTAAAATCATGGTTTTGCTTTGTTCATCGAGTGTTAGGCGTCGTGTTGCCTGAAAGTTAGACGACGAACCCGCGAGATGGTTCGCATATTTTTCAGAAAGGAGAAGAAGCACAGCGACTGACGCTGATTGGGATAAGCGTGCGAGAAATCGGCAATATACTTGCTGGCGGCGAATATCCTCCGGAATTTCCGTTAGGAGCCTTCAGAAACGCCCCCTTTTCAGATAAGGAAACCAGGGATGCCTAAGCTTCTTATTGCCGAGAATTGCGTGCTACATTTTGTCGAGGGAAAAATGTGACAATTTCGGTCGTATCGATTAGATTCAGGGTTCATCTGGAACTCCTCCCGTTTTTCCTTCCGCTGCTAGTTCCCCGCCTCCGCTTCCTTCAGCACATTGGATCCGCACATGCGGCCTCCTGGTCTTGCGGCACGATTTTATGATCGACCTTGCTGGCGAATAATCACAGTCTGCGCGCTGCTGACGATGGCGCCAGCGGTGCTGCTCGCCGAACCGTTTGCGCCTCTGGGTCAACAATATATCGAGAAATTCCAACCGCTCCTCAAGACCTATTGTCTCGATTGCCATTCGACCGACGCGAAAGAAGGAGAACTCGATCTCGAGCGGTTCGCTGATATCGCCGCAATCCGACATGACCCAGCGGTTTGGCAACGCGTCGCCGAGATGATCGCCGGTGGTGAGATGCCGCCCGCGGAGAGCGCGCAGCCGACCGCCGCCGAGCGCCAGCATTTGTTGGCCTGGACTACCAGCTATCTCGACGCCGAAGCGAAAGCCAACGCAGGCGATCCAGGCCCGGTATTGCTTCGTCGCTTGAACAATGCGGAGTACGCCTACACGCTGCACGATTTGACCGGAATTGATTTCGACCCGACGCGCGAGTTTCCGATAGACGGCGCCGCCGGCGAAGGGTTTACCAATACAGGCGCATCGCTGGTGATGTCTCCAGCGCTATTTCGCAAATACTTGGACGCCGGTCAGGCGATCGCTCAACACGCGGTGCTGCTGCCGGATGGGTTTCGCTTTATCGAAGGAACGACTCGCCGCGACGCGATCAACGAGCTGATTGCCCAGATTCGTGAGATCTACACGCGACATACGCTGGACGGAAGCGACCCGAGCGTCCTCGATCTCTGGACCATTGTTGACCCTCAGGTCGGCACCAAGTTGGATGGACGCGTTGATCTCGATCTTTATCTGACGGCGCTGGTTCGCCATCGTGAGCGACTGCAAAGGGAACCAGGTGCGGCTGCCAAGATCGCCGTCGCTGAAAAAATCAATCCTCCCTATTTCTCGCGAATGGCCGAATTGCTGCTGGGCAGTGCGACCCAGTCGCCGCTGCTGGATGACTTGCGACTTCGCATCGCCGCCGCGAACGAACAAGAGGCGCTGCAGATCGCCAGCGATATTCGCGCCTGGCAAGAGCGACTTTGGAAATTCAACCGAGTAGGTCATTTTGGCAGCATTCGCCCCTGGCAACAAAGCCAAGACGCCGTCGTCGCGTCGCAAGACTTCCGGATCACAGTCAATCTGGAAGAAGGCGAACCAGACCTCCTGTTGCTGACGACCGGAACCTCGGGCGACGAGTATCAAAACGATGTCGCCCTCTGGCGCAATCCCCGATTTCTCCGCACCGGGGGACGGACCATTCCGCTTCGTGATTTACACGATGTGGCCAACGCTTATGAACAGAATCGCCAAGAGGTGTTGGAGCATCTTTCCCGCTATCTGAGCGCCGCTTGGGAGATCAAAACGACCAACCAGGCGCCCGATATCACCGCAACCGCCCAATCGCATCAGGTCGATCCAGTGCTGCTATCGGCCTGGATACGGTATCTGGGGATTTCTGCGATTGAACCGGTGACGTTCGCCGAATATCTCGATCAGCCGCTGGATAATAGCACAGCAATCCGCGGCTGGGGCAGAGCAGGGCTCAAAGATCTTTCGCTGGTCGCCAATTCAACCGAAGAAACGATCCGCATCCCCGGCGATGTTCGCCCCCACTCGATCGCCGTTCATCCTCGTCCAGAGCGGTGGATCGCCGTCGCTTGGCGATGCCCAACCGATGGGACCTATCGCGCCCAACCAGAAGCGTTTGACGCACACAATGCGTGCGGCAATGGATTTCAATGGCGACTCGAACATCGGCGCCCAGGAGAACAACGGATTCTGGGAGCGGCCGATGTCGGTTCAGGCCTGGCGGCCGAGTTTCCCTCGCTCCCCAATCTGGCGATGAAAAAAGGAGACATGCTGGCGCTGTTGATCGGCCCCCGCGATCAGGAGCATGCCTGCGACTTGACAGGGATCGAATTGGAGATTCAATCGACGACCGACAAGAACCGATCCTGGTCCCTTTCGCAAGATTGCGCCGATTCAATTGCGGACGGCAACCCTCATGCCGACAAACAGGGTAACGCTGACGTTTGGCACTTCTTTGCGCAGACGTTCGAACTGTTAGAAAACGACCGGCGCGTTCAAGACTCGCTCGTTGCCCAGTGGAGTCGCGCCGCAGACGAGAAGCGGGCTAGCGAAATCGCCGCTGAGATGGAACTTCGCGTCCAGCTGAGCTCCACCGCGAGTCGAGAGGATCCCAATCCCAACCTATTTCGCGAGCTGACTTCGCTCGACGGCCCGTTACTTGCCTCGTTGACCAACGAAGATCTCGCCAACGTGAAAGTTGCGACACCGCTGAATTATGGCGTCGCGCCCGATCGCTTTGTCCCCGATTCGGCCAACGATCTGATTTCACGCGCGCCGGAGATTCTGGAAGTCGCACTGCCTGCCAACATGCTGACAGGCTACGAGTTTGTCGTCACCGCGACGCTTGCCGATGCAGCGCAGAACGAGGGAAGCGTCCAGATGGAGGTTGGTCGCACGCGTGCGGCGACCACTCGCTTGATCACGGGTGCGTCAATCATTGCCGCCCCCGGCAGCGCCGCCGCCCAGCGATTTGCGACTTCAATGAGCCAATTCCGCGAGCTCTTTCCGATCGCGTTTTGCTATCCGCAAATTGTGCCGGTCGACGAAGTTGTAACACTGGTGCTGTATCATCGCGAAGATGAGCCGCTGCGACGATTGTTACTGACTGAATCCGAAACCGCCCGCTTGAATCGCCTTTGGTCGGAACTCCGCTTTGTCAGCGGAGACGCGTTGACAATTGTCGGCGCTTTTGAACAGCTGTTGGAATACGCGACGCAAGATGGTCGTCCAAGCGACTTTGATCCAGTTCGTCAGCCGATCCAAGACAGTGCGACCGCTTACCGGCGGCAACTAGCGCAGGCCGAACCTGCGCAGCTGAACGCGTTGGTGGAGTTCGCCGCCCAACTTTATCGCCGTCCGTTGACAATCCAAGAAGAGACCGGCATTCGCACGCTTTACGACAAACTGCGCACGCAGGAATTTGACCACGAGCAAGCGTTTCGTCTCTCCTTAGGCCGACTATTCGCTTCCCCAGCGTTTCTCTATCGATTAGAAACTCCTCGGCCTGGGCGCGGATCGTCTCCGATCTCCAGCCGAGAGTTAGCGACCCGTTTGAGCTATTTTCTCTGGTCATCGCTGCCGGATGCAGAGCTGGAACAACTTGCGGCTGATGACCAACTGCAAGACGAAGCGACCTTACGAGTAGAAGTCGAACGAATGCAGGCCGATCCGCGAAGTCGGCGTCTGGCGATCGAGTTCGCTTGCCAATGGATGCACATTCGCAACTTCGATCAATTTGACGAAAAGAGCGAACAGCATTTTCCAGAATTCGCCGACTTGCGCGGCCCAATGTACGAAGAATCGGTGCAGTTTTTCGCCGATTTGATTCGACGCAACGGCTCGATCTTCGAGATTCTGGACGCCGACCACACGTTTCTCAATGAAACATTAGCCAAACATTACGGGATCCCCGGCGTGATCGGCTCTCACTGGCGGCGCGTGGATGGGGTTAAGCAATATGCACGCGGCGGAATCCTGGGCCAAGGGTCGGTCCTTTCCATGCAAGCGGGCGCATCGCGGACGAGCCCGATCTTGCGCGGCGCCTGGGTCTCTGAAACGTTGCTGGGAGAACGACTGCCGCGACCGCCGAAAGATGTGCCGATCTTGCCGGAAGCGGCGCCGGCCGGTTTGACCGAACGACAACTGACTGAACAACACACGTCGGTCGCTGCCTGCGCCAAGTGTCATGCACGAATTGACCCATATGGATTCGCGCTCGAAAACTTCGACGCGATCGGCCGCTTCCGCCAGCAAGATGCGCAAGGTTCGCAGATCGTCACTGACTCTGTCCTGCTCGACGGGACCGAGCTCGCTGGCTATCACGATTTGCGCGACTACCTTGCCGGCGATCGGCGCACCGCATTTGTGCGACAGTTTTGCCGCAAGTTGCTCGGCTACGCGCTCGGTCGCTCGATTCGCTTGTCGGACCAGCCGTTGCTGACGAAAATGGAAGAGCAGCTGGCCCAAAACGATTATCGCATCGGCGCCGCGATCGAAGCGGTCGTTTTGAGCCGTCAATTTCGCGAGCTACGTGACCAACAGTTCGCCGACATCGATTAACTTGTCCCCTATCGAACTTAGGAATCGAACCATGAAACGTCGACTTTCGCGCCGCACCATGCTGCGAGGACTCGGAGTGAGTATGGCGCTGCCATGGATGGAGTCGACCGCGGTCTGGGGTGAGCAACCGAACAAAGCGAACGCCGGAGCGGAGGCGCCGCTGCGTTTCGCCGTGCTGTTCGCCGGCAACGGCTTTCATGGCCAAGAGTGGTGGGCCAAAGGCGCGGGCAAAGAGATGGAGTTGGGTGGAGTTCTCGCTCCGCTGGCCGACTATCGCGAGCGAATGCTCTTTCTGGAAGGGCTCTATAACGAAGAAGCGCTCAAAGGAAACATTCACAGCTCCCAGACCGGCAACTTGCTCTCCGGTGCGCCGCTCGCCTCGGGCGGCGAGATCCGTTCTGGCGCCAGCGTCGATCAGGTGTTGGCCCAGCGATACGGCCGCGGGACCAAAGTTCCTAGCCTGGTGTTGGCGTGCGAAAAGTCGAATCCGTCAGTCCACAAGAACTATTCGATGCTCTATAGCTCGCATATCTCTTGGAGTTCGCCAACCACGCCGACTCCACTCGAACTTTACCCAGCGCTCGCGTTTGATCGTCTGTTTAAAGAAGGCTCGCATCGTTCGGACCAAAGCGTCCTGGACGCGGTCCTGAGCGACGCATCCGATTTGCGCCGCAATATCAGCACCGCCGATCGTCGCAAGCTGGACGAGTATCTTGATTCGGTTCGCGAAGTGGAGCGACGAATCGACATGGCGGCCGAGCGCGGCGAACTGCAAGGCTGGAAGCCGACTCTCCAGCAACCGAACATCGCTCGTCCAGCCAACGGCGTGCCGCAAGATATCGGCGAGCATATGCGACTGATGTGCGATCTGTTGGTGCTGGGATTTCAGACCGACGCGACGCGGATTTGTACGCTCAAACTAAACAACGATCATTCGTCGCTTCGCTTTGCAAATCTCGGCATTGATTACATGATCCACCATTTGCTCTCGCACCAGGATTCTGACGACTGGTTGAAAGTGAATCAATTTTTTGTAGAGCAATTGGCCTACGTCGCACGCAAATTGGACGCGATCCAAGAGGGAGAGCGAACGGCGCTCGACAATTCGATGATTCTGTTTTGCTCCAGCATGCTGACTGGTCGGACGCATGATGCGACGCAGTTGCCGGTCCTGCTGTTGGGCGGAGCCGGCGGCAAATTGGAGACGGGGCGCGTTCTCAACTATCGCGACCAGCCCAATCGCAAGATGTGCAGTCTTTATCTGTCGCTGATGGACAAATTTGGGGTGACGCTCGACAAGTTTGGCGATTCGACCGAACGCCTGCCAAACATTTAAAGACGCTGCGTTCGGACTCTAAAAGCCCGATGCTGGTTTACCGATATAGATCGCGTCACGAGCCGTCGCGATCTGTTGGTTGCGTTGTTGTGATCGGCGACGCCACCAATAGGCCAGATCGTGTCGCCATGTCCGATTTCGGCCTAAATAGAGCGTTCCCTTTTCTTGGGGGGCGAAACCCTCAACCGTTTGCGTCTCTTCGATGCGGGTCAATATTCTCGGCAACAATCGCGCCGCGACTTGAGCCGCTTTGACCGTCAGCGTGTCTTCATCATCCTCTGAGGTGACTTCGATAAATCCATGCGCCAGGATCGGGCCGGTGTCGATCCCTGCGTCGATCCGGTGAATCGTCACGCCCACTTGTTCGTAGTCGCCGAAGTAAAGAGGCCAGAAGAACGTGTTCTCGCCGCGATAGGTGGGAGCGATTCCCCAGTGGATGTTAATGGTCGCCAGACGCGCTAATCCAAAGATCTCTGGCTTTAGAATCGGGCATCCCGACGTAATAATCACGTCGGGCTGCAGATCTTGAAGCAGTGCGACGTTCGCTTCACAATTGAATCCGTGAATAGATACGATCGATGGCTCCAAGTTTGACAAGTTGGCGGCGGCAGTCGGTCCCAGCAGTTTGGCCACCGTTTGAAAATGCCGAACGCCGCGCCAGTGATTGTAGCGCGATTGAATACGTCGGCCAATGAACGACAGCGGTGATCGCAAAACCTTCGCGTATTGCTTCCACGTCGTTGACTGCGAGGTCCAGACCGGTTGAATCAGATGTCGCAATCGACAAGTTTCGTGCAACTTCGCCAATACATAGCGATGCTGCGGAGTCATGGTGCTGATGGCGACGACGTTCAAGAGCGCTACCTTTGCTACGGATAAATTTGGAATCCAATCGATTCGTTTTCGCAATCACAGCGGCAGAAAAACGAATTGGATCGGAGTCCCCGCGCAGAAGACTCTTCAGAAACTTCACACGATCCGACGCTAGAACACATCTTCCCATGCGCTCTTATCGAATCGTGCAAATAAACTTCGGCTGGCCGTTTCTGCGGATACTTCTTCAAGACCGTATCCGACGATTTCACGTTCAGCGTCGCGGCAATCAATGCCTCGATTGCTATGGTAATTACCGTCGGCCAAGACGGAACGGCAATTTACGCAAAATACGCAGCTTTTTGCCCGGCGACATGCGATCCAGAGGGGGGGATTTGAATCTGACGTTCAACGACAAATGGTCAACCGGCGTGAGCCCGCATCTTATGGTTGCAAAGCATGGAGTGAAACGGCTGGCTGCGGGAAACTAGCGACCGTGTCGTGGGCGATTTCCTGCAGCACTCTCAGTTCATCGGCCGGTATCCCTTTCGGTGCAAAGCCATTCTTCCGGATATCATGACCGGTCAATGCTTCGAACCAGACGGCGCCGAGCAGATATTTTCCACGTTTGTTCATATGTTTGGGATCCAGCTTAAGCTTCCCAGTTCCTTGGTTTCGAGACCAGCCGACGACCAGCGAATTCTCTTGCCTCGGCAATCCCTTAGCCGGAGGAGATTGGAAGTTGAAATCTTTGTCCACTACGTACTGCCGATCCGCACGCTGACGGTAGGCTTGGATGGCGGCGCCAGAAGGAATGACCGGCGCCTGAAATTTTTCGGCGACTTGTCCGTAGGCCTGGGTAAGCTGCTCGTACATCTCCGCTTGCGAGATCTTCCATTGCGACAGCAAAGGAGCGTCGATGCGGTAGGCCCAAGTCTGATGAAACGCGATCTTCGCTTGCGGCGCATTTTTACCGATCAGCGCGACCAGATTGTCCCCATAGGGATGATAGGTCTCAAGTCTCCAACTGTTACTGCTCACTTGCTGCAGCGTGACCACGTCCCATGGCTCAGCGATCAGCATTTGTTGCAACGACGCCGATTCCTTTTTGCCGTTGCGGAGTAGTTGATATTTTTTTCCCTCTTGACCGGATACCGCCGCCACCGCGTTGTTCCAGTGTCGCTCAAGTGAGCAGCCGCCAAGATTTGCTTTCTTCAAGACGAGATTGACGGTTGGATCGGCCTGAAACATCTCTGGCAGATACGTGCAAGCATTATCGGCGAAGCTATTGCCGATCGTCAGCAGACGAACCGTTCGCACGTTGGCCGCTGGTTCTTTACCTTGAGCGCTGTAAGGGAGCTGAAAAAATAGTGTCAGTGCGGCGAGCCAAAGGAGGCCATTCGACAGAGACGCAAGCATTGGGCAGGAACTCCGGAGGGACACGAGAGAAGTCCCCAGTCTAGCATCGCGCCTACTGACATGCGAATATCTCATTAGTTGCGGCAAGCTGGTGCAAAGCCTGGTTTTTCCTGGTGGTTTAGGATGACCCAGGGAAAGTTGGCCCCTTGCGCTTGGCTGGCGATTTCCAAACTTCCTACCTCCTTCCCATCCTCCCCATGCAGCTGAGCGTCGCGAATGATTGTCGGCAGTCAGCGGCGGGGCTCCTTACCTATCTCAAGGGAACTCTCATGGCGAAAAACAGTTCGCGGCGCGCTTTTCTTCAATCGACGGCGGCCATCACCGCCGCCGCCGCCACGCTGGGGCCAAGCCTGTATGTCTCAGGGGCTGAGACGCCCAGCAAAGAGAAGCTGAACATCGGCATCATCGGCGCCGGTGGACGTGGAGGGGCAAATCTGAAAGGAGTCGCCGGCGAAAATATCTATGCTTTTTGCGACACCAATCCCGACGCGATGGAAAGCGTAAGCGCCGTTCTGCCGGGTACAAAGACCTTCAGCGACTGGCGTGATCTGCTGCAAGAGAGCGGGATCGACGCCGTGGTGATCAGCACGGCCGATCATCATCATACGCCGGCGGCCGTAGCGGCGATGCGGGCCGGTAAGCATGTCTACTGCGAAAAGCCGCTCGCTCATACCGTGCAAGAAGCTCGACTGATGCAGGAGGTCTATCTGGCCAACCAGGGCAAGATCGCCACGCAGATGGGGACGCAGATTCATGCGACCAACAACTATCGCCGCGCCGTCGAGCTGATTCAGTCAGGCGCGATCGGCCCGGTGACCGAAGCGCACGTTTGGTGCAGTCGCACCATCAATCCAGTCGAGACCGCCGTACTAAAACAAGAAACAACGCCGGCCGGGTTTGACTGGGACGTCTGGTTGGGACCAGCCGCGATGCGTCCTTACAATACGCAGTATTGGAAGGGGGGCAATCTCAACTGGAATCGTCGCTGGGAGTTTGGCAATGGCGTGCTCGGTGATATGGGAAGCCATTTGATTGACTTGCCCTATTGGGCGCTCGGCTTGCATCGCCCGACGAGCGTCGTTTCGGAAGGCCCCGCTGCTGATGAGATCGCCTGTCCGCCGTGGCAGCAGGTGACCTGGGAGCATCCGGCTCGCGAAGGGAACCCGAACTGGGCCGCGCCTACCAAGGTCGTCTGGTATCACGGTCCCGAAGGGATGCAGCGCCGCAGCGATTACCTGCAGCCGTTGGTTGGGGATGCGACGAAGATCAACGACTGGTCGATCGGCGTCGCTTTTGTAGGCCCGCAAGGCGTCTTGGTCGCCGACTATGGCAAAGTGGTCCTCGCTCCTGCCGATAAGTTTCAAGACTTCCAACCGCCGGCACAGACCATCGCGCCAAGTCTCGGTCACTATCAAGAGTGGATTCAAGCGGCGAAAACCGGCGGCGAAACGCTTTGTAACTTCGCTTATTCCGGCGCACTGATCGAGCACAATCTGCTGGGCAATGTTGCGCATCGAGTTGGCGAAAAACTCGACTGGGACGCTGCGAAGCTGCAAGCGACTAACTCTCCCCAGGCCAACGCATTGCTCACCAAGGAATATCGCAACGGCTGGAAGGTCTAGCCATTCTGAACGAAAGTCGGGGTGAAATCACGTTAACCCCTTATTTCACCGAGCTTTCTGAACCAACGAGCGCGGTCTCTCTATTGGGAGACCGCGCTCTTTTTTGCGCATCAAGAAAAATTTCGGTCGAGTTGGAAGAATCTTTGTAAGGTGCGGCCCATTTCTGTAGATAGTAAGGCGAGACCGACGCTCCTCACGTCAACTCCTTGCCGGACCTGGCTTTCATGTCGCACGATGACCAAACGTTGACCGACGAAGACTTCATTCGTCTCTTAACCACCTACCACGGGCGGATCTTGCACTATGTCGTCTCACTCGTCCCCAACCGGGCCCAAGCCGAAGACGTAATGCAAGAGGTTTCGCTGGCGCTGTGGGAGAAACGGTCGCAATACAATCCCGACCTCAACTTTCTGACTTGGATGCGGGCCTTCGCTCGAATCCAAGTGTTAATGCACTATCGCAAACAGTCGCGAGCGCCAACGCAATTGTCAGACGACGCGCTGCAGCGCGTCGTCGCTTCGATCGACGCCCAACAGCATCTTGTCGACGACCAGCTGACCTTACTGCGCAGCTGTCTCCAAAAACTGCCGCTGCCGCAGCGAGATTTGGTCAGTCGGTTTTACGATGGCCGCTTAGACGTGTTGGCGGTCGCCAAAGAAATGCAAATTCAACCGAACACGCTGTACGTCAAGATTCATCGCATTCGCGAGCGGCTGCTGGCTTGCGTGCAAAAACAATCCGCTTCGATAGGTATCCTAGTATGAGCGTCGATCGCTCGGACAATTCGCGCTCTCCAATTTCCTCCGAAATCGCCCAACTGGTCGGTCGTTGCCTCGGCGAGTTAGGGACCGAGGAAGATTGGCGCACGCTGAATCATTTGCTTGAGACCGATGACGACGTCTTGCAGTATTACGTAGCGCACAGCGGGCTAAACGCAACTTTGGGCGCACTGGTTGAGTGGGACGCCGATCGCGTTGCAAAGCCGGCGCGACATTCATCCTATGGGCTGATCGCGGCGACAGCGGCGCTGGCTTGTAGTTTGCTGGTTGGCTTGTCGCTCATCCTGCTTTGGTCGTTTCCATCCTCAAAGGGGGAGCCGTCGCATGTGGCGCGACGAATTTTCTCGACCGCCAGCGATTTGAAGATCACCGGCACTCCCGAGTATGAAACGCAAATTCCCCCGGGCCAGCGCATTACCTTCAGTGACGGTACGGTCGGTTTTTCGTTGCTTTCGGGCGTTGACCTGGTTGTTGATGGTCCCGCCGAAATGGAAATTATTTCGCGCAACTACGTCCGTTTGATCTCAGGTCGCTTGATCGCGAACGCCCAAGAGAAATCGGAGCCGATCACGATCGAAACTCCTCACTGCCGCATCAACGATCAAGGAGGACGTTTTGGACTCGTCTCGTTGGTGGGTCAAGCCGACAACATCGCCGTCTTTCAAGGTCAATTGAACCTGTCGCGCCGCAGCCAGACGCATGTGCTGCGTACGGGAGACGCCGTCCGGATTGACGGCGAGGGAGCGATCTCACGCTTGCCGACGGTCTTGGCCGGATTATTTCCGAATGATCGCGACATTAACCATACGACGCTCGCCGATAACGTCATCGAGTCGGTCACCGACAACGTGAACGATGATTCGGTCTACGCGTTTTATCATGTGGCGCCCAACGGCTTTGGCGAAGACGCCGTCGCCTACGTTGATCGCCAACATGAATGGAACAGCCTTGGTCCAAACGGCATCCCTCCGTTTTTGCGGAATGCCGAATACGTCATGACGATGAACGACGACCGCTTTCACGAAGCGGCGCTGCGAATCGATCTCAAGCTGCGCAAACCGGCGATGGTCTATGTGCTCTACACCGAGTGCATGTACGTCCCCCAGTGGCTGTCGCGCGACTTCGTCGATACCGGCTACAAAGTTGGGATGGATGAAGGTCCCTATTTGCATGACGGTAATTTCATCCATCAAAAATGCAGCTTGGCCGTCGGTCCCAATCATAGCATCGACAGCAACTTTCGGGTCTGGGCTCGCAAAATCGAAGAGCCCGGCGTGATCACGCTGGGAGGGGTCGATATTCGCGAATATGATCTGCCGAAGCCCGAGTATGGCGATCATAACGGAACCAATATGTATGGCATCGTTGTGACGCCGCTCGATAAATAATCAGAATTCATAACTATCGATTTTTATTACCGCTACTCTACTCAGGAGGTCGACGCACATGCGCACCACAAGACAAGGTTTTACACTGGTCGAATTGCTCGTCGTGATCGCGATCATCGGCGTATTGATCGCGCTGCTGTTGCCGGCCGTGCAGCAAGCGCGAGAAGCGGCTCGGCGAATGAGTTGCACCAACAACCTGAAACAGTTGGGTTTAGCCTTACACAACTATCACGACACGCATCTCACTTTTCCTTCGGGCGGCATCACCCCCGTTTCTGGCGATCCTTCTGTTAACTGCGGCAGCGGAAGCGGCAATGCCGCCGATTCACGAGCGCCGTGGTCCGTGTTGCTGCTTCCCTTCATGGAAGATTCGGCATTACATGACGCATTTGACTTCGGCGCAAGATTTTATAGTTCCGCAAATGCATCGACGGCCGCAGGATTCACCTCGGGAAACCCGAATTTGCAATGGACGCCCAATACGAAGTACGAGTGTCCCTCGGATCCAAATTCGAGTAGTGGACTTCCCAATTGCAATTATTACGGCGTCAGCGGAGGAGGTTCCGTTTCTAGCGGCAGCGCAGGAGTCTACCAGTCTGCCTGCCGATGTTGTCGATCCGGATCAGGAGCTTCGCGCATGCTCTACTACAACGGGATCTTCTCGAACAATTCAGGCGTTAAATTCGCTCAACTTACCGATGGAACGAGCAATGTCTTCATGGTCGGGGAAACGAGATACCATCCACTTCAGCGCAATAATCCGAGCGGCTCGGAAGTAATCGGAATGAGTTGGGCGTCCGGCATGCAGACCACATCAAGTTTACTTGGAGCGGCGTTCGCAGCGACGGTGAAGCCGATTAATGGGCTAAAGCCGTATGACACCTTGTCATCAGCGGATCCTTACATCTCGACTTTCGATTACTTTACCGTCATGTTCGGGAGCCATCATCCTGGCGGCGCCAATTTCACGCTGGCCGACGGATCCGTTCACTTTGCCCCTGAAACGATGGATATCAGCATTTATCGCACGCTCGGCGCCCGGGATGATGGGCTGCCGATTGGCGGTTTCGCTCGTTAGTCGCTACTTCCGTCTCTGCAAGAAAAGACCGTTATGCGTCGTCGCGTTAAGTACGGCGATGCATGACTGACTACGCTTCGCCTGACACGGTTCGTCAAAGTACTTAATCCATATTCAAAATTTCGAATCCAACAAGGCGCCTATTTCTCAACCTTGGGTATAAATCATGTCATCCAAACGATCATGCGTTACTGCGGTGTTGCTATTTTTTATGGCGGGTTGTTCTGCAAGCGTGGATGGACGTTATGCCGTCAATGGCCACGTCTCCTACAAAGGGAAACCGGTCCCTAGCGGCGAAGTCTCCTTTGAACCAGATACGGCGAAAGGGGAGCATGGCCAAGCCTCGTTGGGGCGTATTACCAATGGCAAGTACGAAATCCCCGCCGAATATGGAGTTCGTCCAGCGGCCTATATCGCTCGCGTTACAGGCTACACAAGTCTTTCGCAAGATGAGACTGCTGAACCAACCGGGGGACCGGTAAGAGAGCTGTTTCCCGTTTACATCACCGAGACCGTTTTCCCAGAGAAGAATTCAACGTTTGATATCGCGGTGCCGCCACAAAAATAAAAACCTGGCTCGAATCGATCCCGCTGTTTTTGAACGCCGGCATTTCTAATTTTAATCGTCCTTCCTGAGAAACTCATTTCCATGAACAGTCCCTCCAAACTTCACCCTAATCCGACATCCTTGATTGGCCATCGAACCCGATATTCAGCCTGTCTGTTGATTGTGTTGGCGTGTGCAGCCGATGGACTTGCTCAAAAAGAGGAGGTCGCTGTCAACGAAGTTTCGCAATCCGTCGTTGGACCGATCGATCTGGCTCTGACATGCCCTTCTCGAACCGGTCAAGGAGACCAACCTTATCGGCTGTTTCTGCCTTCGGCTTATGACGGAAAACGAAAAGTGCCGTTATTTATCGCGATGCATGGGACGGGAGGCAATCAAAACAAATATTTTGATCACCCAGGGTATGGAGACGGCATTTACAAACGAGAAGCGGAGAAACGCGGGATTGCTATCCTCTGTCCGCTAGGAACAGAGGAGCGAGGCGGTTCCCTCCCATGGCAGAGGGCGACTGAATGGCGAGGCGTTGGCGAAAACAACGTGATGATGGCGATCGAGGATGTCTGTCAGCGATTTCTGATTGACGAGGATCGTATCATTTGCAGCGGCCAATCGATGGGCGGCAGCGGCACCCATTATCTCTGCGTACGATATCCCGATTTGTTCGCGGCGGGGATTCCACTGGCTTCCACCTATGAGCATATCACCCTCATGCCGAATCTCCGGCACGTTCCGATGTTTTATGTGCAAGGAGCAAACGACTGGCCGATTTACGCTCAAGACGGCCCGATTCCCTTGACCGCCGAATTGAAGCGCCTCGGTTTCGACGCAACGCTCTGGATGGTCCCCGGCGTGGGACACAACACCATGGAAGTCAGTACTGAAAAAGTTCTGGACTGGGCGCTCGAGCAACGTCTCGTCAAAGCTCCCAAACGGGTCACCTTCCGCGCTTATCTGCCGATTCATGGTCGCGCCTATTGGACGGAAATTCAGGAGATCGACGAGATCGGAAATTTTGCGGAGATCGATGCTCAGGTGGAAGCGGACAACCAAATTTCCGTTGCTCTTCGCAATACCGTCCGAGCGGCGATTCGACCGGAACCCTCCCTGCTAGATCTCGCCGCGCCGATCACCCTATTGGTCAACGGCCAAAAGTTGTTTCAAGGCGAATGCTCCATTCAAGAGGAGATTCGGCTTGTCAAAGAAGGGGATGCCTGGACGGCCGCTATCGGTCCCCGCAAACCGCGATCGAGAACCGCCTATCGTACTCATAAGATCGGCGTAGCCGTTGATTCTCCCAATTGGGAAGACAAGGCGGAAACGACGATGGGAAACTGGACGTGTGATGCGATCCGCGACGCGACCGGGGCGGATATCGCCATTCAGACGCAGAATCACTTTCGAGGCATTCCATTCCAACCTGGTCAATCCATCTACCTCGTCGATCTAATCAATTGGTTGCGTCCCAGCGAACGCCGCTTGGTTACCTTCGATATTTCCGGAGCAGACCTGGTGAAAATTTTCGAATTGAATCTGCTGGATAGTCCGAGTAAACGGAAGCAGTTTATGGTGCATGTTTCCGGCTGCCGGTATGCCTTCGACCTCAGCGCTCCGCTAGGCCAAAGGATCACCTCGACCGACCTGGACCCGGACCGGATCTATCGAGTCGCCTGTTCTTCGAATGTGCTAACCCGTACAGACACGCTAGAACTCGCCGACTTACGTAGCAAGATTGACTTTGAATGGCACGAGCCGACGACGGTCTCATCCGCTTGGAGATTTATTGAGAAATCTGGAGGCAAAGTTACTTCCAAGTTGGAAGGCCGTATCCAGGATGTAACGCCATCCGAACAACGAAGTAGTGCAAGCAAATAGATTCATGCGATGGTTTCACTTCGTCAGTTTCCATCCCCACCGAGAATAGGATGCGCCGCAGCCCGAGTTCGGCGACCAAAACGAAACCAACACGTATGGCATCGTCGTGACGTCGCTCGATAAATAATCAGAATTCATAACTATCGATTTTTATTACCGCTACTCTACTCAGGAGGTCGACGCACATGCGCACCACAAGACAAGGTTTTACACTGGTCGAATTGCTCGTCGTGATCGCGATCATCGGCGTATTGATCGCGCTGCTGTTGCCGGCCGTGCAACAAGCGCGAGAAGCGGCTCGGCGAATGACGTGCACGAATAACCTGAAGCAATTTGGGCTGGCGCTGCACAACTATCACGACACGTTTCTGGCGTTTCCCGGCGTATCGCACAAATGCGCCGACGCGGGAACCGGAACGGAAGGAACTCACGCTCATTGGACCTGGGGAACGCAGATCATGCCGTTCATTGAGCAGTCCAATACGTACGACATTTTGTCGGCTCCTAATGACTATATGCATGACGCGATCGCCGACGCCACCCGATTCGCGATTCTGCAAACGCCGATCAAAGCGTTCCGTTGTCCTTCGGACGTTGGTCCTGATCTGAACTCCAAATACTTATGCGTGGGAGAGGAGATCGCGTTGTCCAACTACATCGGCTGCAATTCGCCGCAGGAAGTTTGGCGCGGTAAGCCGCGCGGTCTTTTCGTCGCCGGCAGTCGCGTTCAAGGGGATGATTCAGAAAAGCGACGTCAAATGCGCGATGTCATCGACGGCACGAGCAATTCCATCGCGATGGGCGAACGTGCTTGGAAAATCAACGGCGTCGAACTAGGGGCCGGCCTCATCTATGGCATGAGCGGCAATTCGGACGTGCAATTAGTCGGCGACTATAACCATGGATTTATCTCGGTCGTCGGCGCCGGCAAACCGCCGATCAACTGGACCTTGACCTGCGGCAGCACCTGCAATGACGTCGACGGACGCGAAGGCTTTTCCAGTTTGCATCCCGGCGGCGCTCAGTTTGTGTTTGTGGATGGCTCCGTCAAATTGCTTTCGGAGACGATTTCTCATACGCCTGGCGGGTCGGTCGAATCGACCTATGAACTGCTGCTGTCGATCAACGACGGGCTGGTAATCGGCGAATACTAACATCCATCGTGATTCTTCCCGAATCGAACATTCCGGCGATCGCGCGGCGAAAGACGCAATTTATCGACACGAAAGCGTTCCCACCGAGTCGCCCTGTGCATTTATTCAAGGAAAGCGAAGATGTGGCGTTGGAAAATTCAAATGGCTCTTTTGAGCGCCGTTTGCGCGCTTGCAGGCTGTTCCGACAACGGGCCGGCGATTGGCTATGTTGTCGGAGAGGTTACTCTGGACGGCAAACCGCTGGAGAACGCGATGGTGTTGTACTCGCCGATAACGCCGGGTCGCCCCTCGTTGGCCGTTACCAACAACGAAGGCAGATACGAGCTGACCTTTTCCGGTACGCGAAAAGGGGCGACCGTGGGGGATCACACGGTTACAATCACCACGGCACAAGACGCTAACTATGACGACTTTGGGAACGTGACCAACGCCGCTGTGCGTGAACGGGTTCCCAAAGAGTTTAACACCGATACGCAACAGCGAGTCAGCGTCGAAGCTGGCGACAATCAAATCGACTTTCACATCCCGTCCAAAAAATAGCTTTCCTGAAAACCGCTTCGCTCAGCGGCGTTCCCTTGAACGCCGTCTCCTACCTAACTCAACTCGCGTCCTGCGGCAGTTCGCTGTTGGGCGCGACACCCGCCATTTGGAGCCTTATTGGATGCCTTTTTCCTTATTCGCCTGTGGGCGAATCGTAATCATCGCGATTCTGCTGTTTGCAGCCTGCAGTTTCGCCGAAGAACTAGACTTCTCCGACCAACTACCGCGCATCGCGCCGCGCGAGCCTGCTGAAGCGCTGCAGACGATGCAAGTCGCCCCTGGCTTTCGGGTTGAACAAGCGGCGTCTGAACCGAACGTGGTTGATCCCGTGGCGCTGGCGTTTGATGAAGATGGCCGCCTGTTTGTGATCGAGATGCGCGGCTACTCGGAGGATGACGGCCAAATCTTGGGGCGCGTCCGATTATTGGAAGATCTCGACGACGACGGCGTCTACGAAAAGAGCACTGTGTTCGCCGATAATCTCTCATGGCCGACGGCGATCACTTGCGCCCGCGGCGGCGTCTTTGTGGGCGCGGCGCCCGACATCTACTTTTTGAAAGATGACAACGGCGATGGAGTCGCCGACCAACGACGCGTCGTCTTTACCGGTTTTGGCAAGACGAACGTGCAAGGGTTGCTGAACACCTTCCAATGGGGACTCGATCATCGCATCCATGGTGCGACCAGCAGCAGCGGCGGAATCGTCCAACCGGTCGTAAATGGAGAGCCGCAAGGAGATGGCGTCAATCTCCGCGGACGCGACTTCGCCATCGATACCGCGGCGATGACGCTGTCGCCGACCAGCGGCGGAGCACAACACGGGATGAGCTTCAATGACTGGGGCGACAAATTCGTCTGCTCGAACAGCGATCACTTGCAGCAAGTGATGTACGAAGATCCTTACTATTCTCGCAACCCCTATGTCGTCCCACCGATGTCGCGGCAAAGCATCGCCGCCGATGGTCCTCAAGCCGACGTCTATCGCACCAGTCCGGTCGAAGACTGGCGCGTGATTCGAACGAAGCTGCGTGCCGAGAAAGTTGTGCCCGGCGTGGTCGAAGGGGGAGGGCGCCCGGCTGGATATTTCACCGGCGCTACCGGCGTCACGATCTTCCGCGGCGACGCTTGGCCAGCCCAGTTCCAAGGCAACGCCATTGTCGGCGACGTCGGCAGCAATCTGGTCCATCGCAAACAACTGAACCCGCAAGGGATCGCTTACAGCGGTGCTCGTATCGATGAAAAAAGTGAATTCCTCTCATCCAGTGACATCTGGTTTCGGCCGGTTCAATTCGCCAACGCGCCTGATGGATCGCTCTACATCGCCGATATGTATCGCGAAGTCATCGAGCACCCGAAGTCGCTGCCGCCGATGATTAAACAGCATCTCGATCTGACCAGCGGTCGCGATCGAGGGCGAATCTATCGTATTGTTGGCGAAAAATATCAACGCCCGCAGACGCTGCAACTTTCCAAAATGTCCGCCGTTGAGTTGGTCGAACTCTTGGAGGATCCGATCAGTTGGCGACGTGAAACGGCGGCACGCTTGTTGTATGAACGCAACGACACGACAGCGGTGCAAGATTTGATCGCGATGGCGAGCGAAGGCGAAACGCCGCAAGGGCGCGTCTTGGCGCTCTACGCGCTCGCAGGCCTAGACTCTCTCAATGCGGCGACTCTGCTGACTGCGATCAAGGATCCGCATCCGCGGGTGCGTCAGCATGCAATTCGTCTTAGTGAACCGCTGCTCAGCAAGTCGCCGGCGCTGCGACAAAACATCGCTGCATTGGTGACCGACAGCGACTCGCACGTTCGCTACCAGTTGGCCTTTACGTTGGGCGAGTTGCCGGTAGCGGAAAAACAAATGCCGCTGGCGCAACTCGCGCATTCGGACAGTTCCGATCCTTATTTCGCCGCCGCGATTCAAAGCAGCGTGTCGACAGGCGCCGGATCGCTGCTCGCGGAATTGACAAAACAATCCAATCCGCCCTCCAGCGGCGAAACTGCGTTGATCCTCGCTCTGGCCAAACAAGTTGGCAAACAACAGCGGAAGGAAGATATCGCCGCGATCTTGGCCGCGCTGCCGCAGTTGAACCAAGCCAACGCTCCCCTGGCGTCGCAATTGATTCAGCAAATGGTCGCCAACGGCGATTCGACCTTGGCGACGCAGTTGTCCTCTTCGATCGATGGCAACGGCGCATCGATGTTAACTCGAATGTATGACCAAGCGTTGGCGATCGTTGTCGATGAGAAGGAGACCATCGACAAGCGAGCCGCCGCGATTCCGACGCTTCGCTTTCGCCCGTTCGACGCGGATCTGTTCGCCGGTTTGCTGGAGCCGTCGCAACCGCTGCTGTTGCAACAAGCGGCGCTGCAGACGCTGGCCTATTTTAAGTCGGCCGAAGTCGCCGATCTGGTGATCGAGCGTTGGCCAGCGATGAGCCCGTCGCTGCGGCAGTCGGCGTTTCAAGTTCTTACGGCGAATCCCCATGGAATCGCCCAACTGCTGGATGCAGTGCAAGCCGAGCAGATTCGGACTGCCGATCTTGACCTGGCCATGCTGCAAACGATGAAGTCGCTGGTCAGTGACAAACTAGCGCACCGGATCGACGCATTGATGAAATCCGAGTCCAAATCAGATCGCGACGCCATTGTTCAGGCATATCGCGGGGCGCTGCAGATCTCTGGCGATGCAACGCGGGGGGAAGCGGTCTTTCTGAAAAACTGTTCTAGCTGTCACCAAATGAATGGGAAAGGACACGCGATCGGCCCCAATCTTGCCGCGATGAAAAACCGGGGCGCCGAGGCGATTTTGATCAACGTGCTGAATCCCAATCTGGAAGTCAATCCGCAGTACCTGAGTTATGTTTGCCTGACCAATGACGGTCGCGCGTTGACCGGCATCATCGCCAACGAAACCGCGACCAGCATCACGCTGCTGCAAGGAGAAAATAAGTCGGAAACGATTCTCCGGATCGACATCGATCAACTTCGCAGCACCGGCGCGTCGCTAATGCCGCAAGATCTGGAGAAGCAAATCGACCAACAAGCGATGGCCGACTTGCTTCGCTATTTGCTCGACCAAAAGTAGATATATCCTCGTCTGATCGGCCTGTGTCGCCTCCCCGCTAATTCCTTCCTCAAGATAGATCGCCAATCCTATGCCAAATCATTTCTACTCGATTCGAAGAGTCGCCTCCTGTTTTCTCATGCTGCTGATCGCGACGGTCGCCATGACCTCGGTTTCATGGGCGCAGGAATTGCGCCTGGCGACCTTCGCGGCGGACGCATCTCCCCCGGTCGGCAGTCCGTTGGCTTACGTGACGACGCTCGGCGTGACCGAGCCGCTCAGCTGTCGCGGGATTATTCTGCAAGGGAAAGAAACGATGGTCTTTTGCACCATTGATTGGCTGGGGGTCGCCAATCAATCGCAAGACGACTTTAAACGAGCGATCGCGACGGCCGTAGGGACCACGCCTGAGCTGGTCCTGCTGCATGCGCTGCATCAGCACGATGCGCCGCGCGCCGATCACACGACGGCCGATATCCTGCAAGACCTGGACGTACCCAATCAGCACTTTGATGAAAAGTGGATCCAGCAGGTCATCCGCGGCGCTGCCGACGCCGCCCAAGCGGCGACTGCCAACATGCAACCGATCACCCACTATGGCCTTGGTGAGGGAATCATTGAAAAGGTCGCGTCGAATCGCCGCATCGTCGGCGAAAGCGGCAAAGTCGAGTTTACTCGCACTTCCGCGACAGGAGATCCCAAGGTTCGCGCCATGCCGGTCGGGCTGATCGATCCGATGTGCAAATCGATCAGTTTTTGGAACGACGATCAGCCGCTCGCAGTGCTCACTTACTACGCGACTCATCCGCAAAGCTACTATCGAACCGGCTGGGCCAATCCCGACTTTCCTGGCATGGCTCGCAACGCGCGTCAAAAAGAAACAGGCGTCTTTCATCTCCATTTCAACGGCGCCGGCGGCAACGTGACGGCCGGCAAGTGGAACGACGGCGCAAAGGAGAACCGTCAGGTGTTGGCGGACAAGGTCACCTTGGGGATGAAAAAAGCCTGGGAAGCGACCGTAAAGTATCCGCTAACCGCCAGCGACGTATCGCTCGAATCGATCGATGTGCTGCTGCCATGTGCGCTGCATCTGAATGAAGAAGATCTTCTCTCGTTGGTCAACGATGAAAAAGCGTCGGTATTTGATCGCATGAAGAGCGCCTCGCGATTGTCGTGGTGGCGTCGCTGCGAGCGCAAAGAGCCGATCACCGTCTCTTGCCTCTCGCTCGGCGAAGCGCGCATCTTGTTCATGCCGGGCGAATTGTTCGTCGAATACCAACTGGCCGCGCAGAAGATGCGGCCTGACCTATTTGTCGCCATGGCGGCTTACGGCGAATACGGAACCGGCTACATCGGCACCGAAGTTTCCTATAGCCAAGGAGGCTACGAAACGAGCCCTACCGCGTCCTACGTCTCGCCGCGAGTTGAGCAAGTGTTGCTAAAAACGATCTCGCAGTTGCTGCAAGCCGACAAGGTTTCTGAGTAGCGGAACTGGGGCAAGGTCCCTAATTCTTCGACTTTTGCGGCCTAATCGCATAAGATGGTACTTAGTACGCAACGCGAATTAGTGCCGCTGGGAGAAATGAACTTGGGATTTACCGTCTATTACCGCTCGACTGAACCTGTTTCGGACACCAATTCTGTTCGAATTACTGACGCCGCCAGCGCCCTTTGTCGCCAGCGAGATTGGCTAAGCTGCGAACCGGTTCGTTTCTCCAATTCGACCGATGGCCACTTGAAAGGTGGCAGCAAACCAAACTTTTCACCGCATCCCAAAGATGTCGCGTCTTTCAATCAGCAAGAACTGCCTGACGGTACGATGCACGACGCGTTGGAAGTGTTATGCGAGCTTTCGCGTGAGCATAGCGTAAGCTGGGAGTTTTCACACGATCATGACGAAGGGCCGATCGGCTTTATCATCGCTGGACAATGTGACGAGAATTTGCTTGCTCAGATCGAGGCGCTCGACGAACTGGTCACCATGATCTCCGGCGTCGAAGGCTCCAACGCCGAAGCGCCCAACATTTATGTCGAAGATGACTTGGTGGATGACATTGTCGATGATCTGGGCGAATTCGATCCCGAAGCCGAAGTGGAGACCGAGGAAGAGGAACCGCCGATTCTAAAGTTCCCCGGCTAGAGCGGTTTCCTGCTAGTTGACCTTATATCGACATCAGCCGCGCGGCTGATTTTTTGGAGAAGCAGCCAAGAAAAAGAACCGCTCACCACAATCGAGTGATGAGCGGCAGCGCTGCAACTTCTCTCGTTTCGACTAGCGAAACCGAACGGCGGTCTGCTCCGCTTCTCCCAAGTCAAGATCGTCCAGGTCGATCGAATCCATCGGCGATGCAGGAGCCGCCGGTGCGGAGACTCCACCTTCGACAACCGGAGCCGTATCCACCGCCGGCGGCGCCGTCGTTTCGATCGATTCTTCGACCACGGTCGTTTCCTCAACGACCAATGGAGCGATTTCACTACGATTGAGAATCAAGATGTTGTTCACTTCGTTGCATTCGATCAGTTCGTCAAAACTATCGATCGCGACGATCAGCGTGTTGAACTCGACAGCGGCGCCCGCAGGATTGTAAATCGCCAAGCAAGTAAGCGGCAACTGAATCTGCAGCTCGAGCACGGCGCCCGCTTCGATGCGAGGAACCGTCACGATCGCCGTGGGCGAATAGGGTTGGATTTGGCCGCAGGCGCCGACGACCGACACGCGGAAGTTGCCGACCGGAATTTCGCTGCAATTTTGCAGTTGAATCTGATAGATCGGCCCGGCGCCTTCGCACGCGTCGGAAATCAGGCTGACGCACAGCAGTTGCAGATCGCCCGGCTTGGACATGACGCCCAAATGGGGATTGTACATCGCTCCGCCAAAACCGACCTGGCCCGACTGACGCAGCATTCGCGTCTGCATCAGCAAGTGGATGACATGGCCGCAGCTATGCGTCCGAATGCCCAGTACTTGATCGGTCCGAATATTTTCCGCGTTGACCGGCGCCGCTACGGGCTCAGCGAAACAGTGGGAGATTGCAACGCTCGAGACAAAGCTCAGCGTTAACAAGACGTACTTCAAACGAGACATGATTTCTACTCCGGTAGGATTGGATTGGTTGGCGTTGTTTTGGTTGGGATTCAAAAAGAGCCCGACGGCCATGAAAGGCTCGTCGGGCTGTAAGGGATTTCGTTCCGGCTCGGCTCTGCTTAGTAGCAACCCCAGTAGCTGGTGTAGCAAGGGGTGTAGCAAACCGGAGCGTAGTAAACCGGGCGATAGCAGCTGTAGTAAGGACGGTAGCAGTTGTAGCCGTAACCATATCCGTAGCCGCCGTATCCGCCGCCGTAGCCACCATAATTGCGGTAGCCGTAACTGCGATAGCCAAAGCTGCGGAAGCAGGCCTCGACCGCGTCGTCTTCGCTTTCGGTACCGACATTGCTGGCCAACTTGTCGACATCGATGTCAAAACCTTCGTCAACGATCGAGACGTCAGCGTCTTGAATGTTGCTCAGATTCAGCCCGAGGGAGTCATCCGCACGCAAAGCGACAGTGAACAAAAAGACCGGAACGATCGCAAACAAAACTTTCTTCAACATGGCTTGGTTTCCTGGTACGGCGTGGTTTGGATGAAGGTCAACTGATTCGCCGTGTTTTCAGTTGACTTGGTTAACTTGTTACTCTGCACAGCGGTAAGCCGAACCGTTTGTTACAACCATTCCCAAGAAATATCGCCGCAGGCCAGAAAAGCCGAAAAAAGACCACGAATAACTTCCCGCCAGCGCTGGGCGCCATGCTTTTACGGTTTGAAGTTGCGCTATTTTGCCCAGCCACGTCCGGTTGGCCGCGATAGCTCCGCTATCGGGGCCGACGAAGTCGGTAAGAGGCATCGAGCCGTGGTCGGACCTAGAGCGGTGGTTGCCGCGCCGTTTGAAATGGCGAAATGGCCCCGAACTGCATACCGGGAACCAATGCCTCTTACGGCTGCGCCGCCCCGATAGCCGAGCTATCGCGGCCAACCGGGAAATGACGCAACTTCAAAGCTCTTACGAGCGGCTAGAATCGCGCGTATCGGCAAACAGATCGGCTGTTTTCAGCAGCGCCTCGATATCGGCATGCACCGAGCGGGACAAACTGAGCGCAAATCCAAAGCCGATCGCGCCGGCGGCGCTAAGCACTTTGAGCGCTAAGCTACTGTGCGGATCGTCCATGTGCCCGGCCGAGAGTAGCAGCATGACGCCGGCGGCAGGCACGCCGCCGGCCAAATAGAGAAACCAATCCATATGTTTAGCCAGCCAGCGCAACTCGCGAACATCGGATGTGCTTAACGGCTCCGCTTCGAGCAGAGGGGGTATAAAGGCGCGAATCGCCAACGTCGAGAGAAAGAAGAATGGATAGGCGGCGGCGATCATGCCGCAGATCAACAGAGAGCCCAGAAAATGAGCGTACCACTGCCGCTCGAGTCCTCCCAAGATCAGGTGTAACGCGACCGGATAGGCGATCCCGGCGATCGTCCATTCGGCGATCCCCAGATAGCTGATAAATCGACCGATACGAAAGGCGCGCCGTCGGGCCAATTGCAGATCGGTCGGCGCTTCTTGATCCAACACATGACGCAGTCCTTTGACAAAGGGCCAGACATAAAATCCCCCCAAGATGATCGCCAGAGGAAATGCGATCGAGTTGATGACGAATTGAACGTTCCAGAACGCGTCGTAGGAATTGGTCCCTTCCAACTTGCGAATGATGGCCTGATCGTTGTAAACGAAGTTGAAGAACCCGGCGACGGCGTTCGGTCCAATGCCGGCGATCGTCGTCGCCAACAACGGATGTCGCGTCGCTAGACCTAACAAGCCCCGTTTCGAGCGATCTTGCAGTCGCGCGACTCGCGGCTCGAGACAAAGCCCTAAATCGCGCGCAAGATGATCGGCCGTTTGATAGCGATCTCTCAACTCCGGCTTTAGACAACGTCGCAAAATCGCTAACAACCGTCGACCGACGTCGTCGGTCGGCATCTGTTTCGGTTGCGGAATTTGCTCGCGGCGAATATCGGCCATCCCCAGCAACGACGTGTACCAACTGCCGACGATCGCCTCGTCGCCAAACGGTCGTTCGCCAAACAACAGTTCCCACAGCAACACGCCGAGCGAAAAAACATCGCTCCGTCCGTCCAAGTCGCTCGCCTGGCGATGATGCTCGGGATGGCAAGCTTCCAACTGCTCTGGCGACATATAAGCGAGACTACCGCCGAAATAGGCGGCGGGGCTCGTCCCTTCCAACTGCGAGCTAAAGCTGATGTTGAAGTCGGCCAGTTTCGCCGTGCCGTTCGCTTCTAACAGGACGTTGGCCGGCTTCACATCGCGATGCAAAATGCCTTGCAAGTGGGCGTAATGCAGGGCGCTGGCCAATTCCATGCCGATCCGACAAGTAATCTCCGACCAGGGACGATCGGCCAGTTCCGACTTCAGCGGAACATTTTGTGCTGTGACGACCCCTGTTTTGTCGAGCGTTTCGGCGATCGTCTCCGCCAGCAGGCTGGCGTCGCGGCGTTGTTTCCGATTTCCGTCCCGAATGACGCCGTGTAACGTTCCGCCGGCGACAAACTGCATATAGAGCAGACGGAGGTTTTCGCCCGGCAAGCGGCATTGATCGTAGACGCGGACAATGTTCGGGTGATCCAATTGGGCGAGCGTTTGCGCCTCGGTCCCGCGATCCATCGAAATTTTCAGCGCCACCAGGCGCTGCATCGTCTCTTGTCGGGCCAGAAAGACGCTGCCAAACGCGCCGGCGCCCAAGGCCGACATCAGATAAAAATCGCCTACTCGGTCGCCGGTCGCGAACTTGGCGTGCGCGCGGCCATCCGACAGCGACGTGGTCATCGTCTCGCTATCCAACTTGAACAAGCGGACGATCGCATCGGCCTGGCCGGGAAATCGTTTCCCATATTCGTGAAGATCGACCTGTTCGCCCGACGTTTTGCGGACATGATATTCCTCGAAGATCAGATCGGTCGGCATCCCGTCAGGGCGACTTAATTCTGGAAAGCGTTCGTGATAGTCTTCTAGGCGCAGAAAATCGCAATTCCGTTGCCGCCGATATTCCATGTCGATCTTAATCAACTCGATCAAGACCATCCGGCGAAAGACGCCGTGCTCGGGAGGCAAATAGTCCACCAAACGCGGCGGCAACGAATCGGCTTCCCATTGTTCGAGAAACCGCTCCATAAACCCGGCCAGCGCATCCCAGCTTGCGCCAGCATCTTCCAGCTTCAGCGGGATCGTGGGTTGGTCGTCGATATTGATTTTCGGTTTACCTTGCAGTCCCATACTTCTTGCCTGCGCCAAAAATGCGCCACCACGGGGCTAACGATTTTCACCCGCTGCCCGCCGAATGACAAGTGAAGAGAAAAAAGTGAGCTCGATTTATTTCGAATTGTGGTAATATCAATCGCACCGAATTTACCCAGCTTACGATTACGGAGCGACATGCTTGTGAACGATGAAGCGGCGCTTGTGGAACAAATCAGCACCGGTGACGTAGACGCGTTGGCGAAGTTTATCGATGCGCGGAAACATCATCTGATGGCCTATATTCACCGCCGCTTGGGGCCGGCGCTCAAGTCAAAGGTCGAAGCGGAAGATATCTTCCAGGATTCAAGCGTCGAAGCGATCCGCGCCATTACCCCCGAGTTTCCCGGCGACAAAGACCCGTTCTCCTGGCTCTGCCAGATCGCTGAACGCAAGATCGTCGACGCACATCGCCACCACTTTGGCGCTCAAAAGCGAGACGCCGGTCGCGAACGTTCGCTCGACGGGCGGCCTGCTGGGGGAGCCGGAGACGTAGGCCTGGTCAACTTGCTGGTCAAAAGCATGACCACTCCCAGCAAGGCCTTTTCACGCAATGCACGCGAGTCTCGCCTGCAAGCGGCGCTCGCCGAGTTGCGAGAAGATCAACGAGAAGTGATCCGTCTAAAATACGTCGAAGGCTGGCCATCCAAAGATATCGCCAACGAATTAGGCAAATCGGACGCCGCCGTCCGCGTATTGCTCACGCGCACGCTGAAACAGCTGCAAGCCGTGCTGGCCGAGCAAGAGTTGCGCTAGTCATGAGCGTAGGGCGGCCGTGCCTGCCGGGAATGCCGATAACCATACGATCCTCTCTGCAGACCATCCGAATCACACGTGGTTCGTGGTCCGCACAGCTGACCCGACGCTCGCTTGCGTCCGTATGTTTATCGCCGGCGCATCAAAAAAAGCCCGACGGTCGCAATGGACCAGTCGGGCTTCCTAAGTTTACGCGTCGTCGCGGTAGTGCTTAGTAGCAACCCCAGTAGCTGGTGTAGCAAGGGGTGTAACAAACCGGAGCGCGGTAAACAGGGCGATAGCAGCTGTAGTACGGACGGTAGCAGCTGTAGCCGTAACCATAACCGTAGCTGCGGTAGCCGTAGTTGCGATGTCCATAGCCACGGTAGCCGCGGCTGTGATAGCCAAATCGACGGAAGGAAGCTTCCATCGCCTGATCGTCGCTTTCGCTGCCGGCGTCGGCCGCCAACAGATCGACGTCCAGGTCAAAACCTTCTTCGACGATCGACACGTCCGCATCTTTAATGTCGCTCAAGTCAAAGCTGAGCGAGTCATCGGCTCGCAGCGCGACGGTGAACAAGCAGACAGGGACGATCGCGAACATGATTTTCTTCAACATGACTTGGATTCCTAAATCGGCGTTGGTTGGCTGGAAGTCAACTGAATCGCCGTTAGTTTCAGTTGACCGAAGTTGCGTTGATACTCTGCAAAGCGACAACCCTTCCGGTTTGTTACACCCTTTCTGAAAAAACCTTCCTGCGCAGCCCGTTTGCTCCAGGCCTTATTAAAGGGAGCGTCAAAAAACGGTTGGATTGGACGGCGCCCCAGTCGCGATTTTCCGGCTCTCTTCCCCCCCGCCAACTAAGGTCTGTAACAAACTGCCGAGGTTCTCGCTTAACTAGGTAGAGCCCTTCGCTACCCAAGAAAACCGAAGTTCAAAATCGCAGGTAATGTCATGTTCAAAACGATCGCTCCCCTGGTTTGCGGCCTGATCGCTTCGCTCACTTCCGTTGGACTGGCCGACGAAAACGACCTGTTTTCCGGCGTCCGCACCGACGTCGTCTTTGTAGACAGCTCGACGAAAGGGACGATTTCGCCGATCACCCGGATCAATTCGACCGAACAACTGAACCAAATGCTGACCGCAGCGGGTCTCGAGAGCAAAGTCGCCGGTTCCCGCGTCGTGCTGGCCAAAAAGGCACTAGATGACTGGGATTTCAACGTGCTGGTGACGATCTCGGAAGACGAGATGAGCATTGGACTGACGATGCCGCTTAGCACGCTCAAAGACGAATCCAAACTGACCTCGACCCAGTTGCTGAAGCTGCTGGAAGCGAATCAAAAGCATGCCCCGTCGGTTTTCACCTTCAGCACCCAGCGGAAGCGAACCGAACTGTTCCGCATTTTGCCCAACGAAGCGATCACCGGACAAAAGCTGCGCGACGAAATCAACCGTCTGGCGGTGCTGGCCAAAGAGACCGTCGATCTCTGGAAAATGCCTGGCGCCAACACCAATGCGAGCGACGCGGTCGCGTCCGAAAAAGCGAGCCCCGCAGCGACGGCGCCGTCCACTTCGATCACAGCCGCCTCGCTGATCGGCGCTTGGAGCGCCGCGAAGTCGAAGACCGAAGCGTTGGCGATCCGCTTTGACGCTGACAGCAAGTTCCAGTTGGTCTACGTCAAATCGGGCAAGCAATCAAAATCGAAAGGAAAATTTTCGATTCAAGCGGACACTCTCTCGCTAGTCGGCGACGACGGAATTCGCTTGGCAGGCAAGCTGACGATCACCTCGGCGACCAAATTCACTTTCACCCCGTCGGCGACGATCGGCACGCTCGAGTTCAGCAAAGCGACCCCTACGAAGGCCGCCAAGTAAGGCCTCGCAATCCCGACTCGGCTCTTTTGGGTAGCCCGGGCTGTAAGCGATTTCTAGACTGCCTCCTAGAAGCGTTTGCGGCCCGGCTTTTTTTCTTGGTGGATCCAATTTTGTTTCGATTCTTTCAATCGAGTTGAGCGGCGCGCCCCGCACGAAGTGATGTCCGCGCCCCTCGGTACGTTCTTACATGTCGACTGCAAACTCAAACGTCGTTTGTTCCTCCGACACGACCGCATGGAGCGGGCTATCCTTACTCGCAAATTTTTCGAACTCCGGCGCGATTCCTAGGCCGTCCATCGACATGCGAAGCACACTGACCGTGTATTCGCCTGGCATTAGTTCGTTGATGGTGAACTTACCTGCGCCGTCGGTTACCGCACGCCCCAACGTTTTGGTATTGGGCGAATGAAACGTCACCTCCGCCTCTCGGCACGGCTTTCCGTTCATGGTGATCTTGCCAGAAACCGTGAGGAAGTTTCCTGGATCGATCTGTTGAGAACATGCTCCGGCGAACAACGTCAAAAAGATGGCGGTCATGCCAATACAGTGGTTATTCATTGCGACTCTCCTTCTGACGTGGGACTAAGGAATTTGGACGACTTCGCCCCCTTTGGGCGTACCGAGAGCGAACCACATGCTGCCGTCGATCGTGTCAGGCACAAAGTGAACGCTGCCGTCCATGAAGCCGCCGTTAATTCCGCCGGGATGATAGCTGCCGACAGTCGAATTGTTTCGTCCCCACGGTTGCCCCACTCCCCAAGTCTCCAGCGGACTATTTGGCGTTCCGTTGGAGTTGATCGTATAGCCGATGCTTGCTTGGAATTGCCCGTTGAACCAACTGCGCCCAAAATTTTGGGACGTATTCGCTTCGATGACGTAGTCGCGATTCGGCGCAAACTCGCCGATGACCATCGTATTGCTGAGGCCATCGACGATTGACTGCATCCGCATCGCGGGTGCGACCAAAGTTGCTTGCTCCAAGGGGATCTGCGTCGCTCCTGAAAAGGTATGCTTCAAGCCCCAAAAGATCGAAAAGACGCCGCCGTTGGGCGGACTATAGCGGCCGCATTGACCAAAGCCATGGCTCGACATCGCCAAGGGATAGTTGTTGGGTCCGTCGGTACTAAGATGCGGGCCAAGCTCAGAACTGGGACACTCGTAAGTCGCCACGCGCGTCGCTCGGACCGCGGCGTTGTGCGCGTCTTTCATGCCGTAGCGAAAGTCAACTTGATCAAATAGATTTTGCTGCTCGATATAGGGAAGCAGAAATGTATGCAGTGTGTGCGCGTACGGATTATTTTCATCACTTCCACAAGTGGAAGCTGTCGTCGTATGATCGACGGTCACGCCGCGCGGAATATGTCCGCCGGTCATGTCCATGTAAGAATGAACTCCCAACAGCATCTGCTTGATGTTGTTGGTGCAGTGGGCGCGGCGAACCGATTCGCGGGCCATCATCACTGCAGGGAGAAGCAGGGCAATCAAAACGCCGATAATCGCGATGACTACCAAAAGTTCAACCAACGTAAACGCTTTACGCTTTGTCATTGGAATGTCCCCTGAATAAGAGAAGGTGGGAGAATTATTAAACGCGCAAGAAATCACCTCGATAGGAAATAAAGGAGGGCGACGCAAAGGCATGATAAAAGCGGCAGGCTGCGACGAGCGTCGCCAAACGGTGCTTGAGTAGTCAGACAGGATTTGCGGTTAGCAATTGAGGGATCGTGTCTGCGAATCAGGACGTCTGCTGAGGACACTGAGATGGGGTGAAGGAGTCGGCTTACCCACCAACATTTTTTATATGGTTGGATAAGATTATGGCTTTCGAATCAAACTTAAACTTTGTCAATAGACTCGAAAAGCAAATTTTTCCGCCGTACACTCAATTATTGAGAACTTTTCAGACCCTCTGCCTGTGAGTAGTTAACATGACGCCAATAGATACATCGGATTCGCCGCAAACGACCACATAAACCATGAATTACGGGCCACTTCTCTGAAGCATTGGCGATAAGGTGGGATTCGGAGGTTCGCCGACAACGTTTGGCTTCGGCCCTACAAACTCTCCCTGCGTAATTCTTGGCTGCAGCAACCGACTAGTTTTCGCGCCGCCGGTTGCGCTAAATAGAAGTAGGGCTCGCAATGCGGACCAGCGAGGTTCGCTTGATATTGCCCCTCGGCGACGCCCCAGAGTAACGCTTCCCCTGGTCCGCACAGCTGTCCCTCCCCCCCAAACATCAACCATCCCACGTGCAACAATGACCCAACCGATTTATCGATTTGCATCGTTCTTCCTACTTTTGATCGGCGTTGCCGCGCTTCACGCTCAAAATCCTCCTTATGACAATCCGCCGCCGGTCGCGGCGCCCTACTATCGCGTGCGTTACGAAGCGTCAACAAAACTAGGCGAGTTGATTTATCCGGTCGCCTATACCGTTTGGATTTCGCCCCAGATCAAAACGCTCCGCGGCGTGATCGTGCATCAACATGGTTGCGGCGAAGGTTCGTGCAAGTCAGGACAAACCGGCGCGTTCGATCTACATTGGCAAGCGTTGGCCGCCAAATACGATTGCGCGCTGTTGGCCGCCGCGTATGAGCAGCCGGAAGGAACCGATTGTCAAATGTGGTGCGATCCGCGCAACGGATCCGCCGCCGCGTTTCAAAAATCATTGAGCGACTTGGGGGCGCTGTCCGATCATCCCGAACTCGCGACCGTTCCCTGGGCGCTGTGGGGACATAGCGGCGGCGGACATTGGTGCGGCGGCATGGTAATGCTTTATCCCGAACGGGTCGCGGCCGCTTGGCTGCGCTCTGGCGTGCCGCTGTTTGAACCGATCGCCGGCCGCAACATCAAGCCGCACGAACTTCCCCAAGCCGCGTTGGCAGTCCCGCTGATGTGCAATCTGGGAACCAAGGAAGGAGTCACCGTCACCGATGGCCGCTTCTCGGGCGCATGGAAAAGCAACAAGACGTTCTTCGCTGCGATGCGCGGTCAAGGCGCGCTGCTGGGCGTTTCGATCGATCCGCTAACCAGCCATGAATGCGGCAATCAACGCTACCTGGCGATGCCCTGGTTCGATGCGTGTCTCGCGGTTCGCTTGCCGGCGAAGTCGGGCGATGCGCTGCGTCCCTTTCCGGCCCAAGACGCCTGGCTCGCGCCGCTGCCTACCGACAAGGGAGAAGCGACCGCGCCCGTTCCCGCCGCCAAATACACAGGCGACAAATCGACCTCCATCTGGTTGCCCAGTAAAACCGTCGCTGACGCCTGGATGCAGTACATGACCGATACCCAAGTCGCCGACACCACGCCGCCGCCGGCGCCGACCAACGTCCAACTCGCTGGCGACCAACTCACCTGGGACGCAACCGCCGATTTGGAAAGCGGCGTCGCTTATTTTGAAGTTCAACGCGACGGCAAGACGATCCAGACCGTTCCGGCCGATCCTAAAAATCGATTTGGTCGACCGATCTTTCAAGGACTGCAATACAGCGATACGCCGACCGTGCCGTTGGTCGAAATGCGTCTCACCGTCGAACCTGCCCACGGAGACAACGCCAATCCGTATCGCGTGCGCACGATTAACACGGCCGGTATAAAGTCGAAGTAAAAGAAGGACAACGGCCAGATTGCCCGACGCTGGGGGCCGATCGGTTTGCTCGATGGCGATGCGATGGTCGTGGAGCGCCTGGACCTCGGCGATTTGATAGGCGGCGACAGCGTCGGCAAGCTGGGTTCCGTTCAACTTGCAGTTGCCATCGACCTGGTCTTCGGCCAGCCAGTTGCAGAGCCGACCCCACTTGGTTGTTGACCAGACATGTTCAACCGGGTTCAACTCGGGGCAGTGCGGCGGCAGTCATTCAAACTTCGCCCAAGAGATCTTTAAGTGTGCGGAAGACTCGCGCGCCTTGCAATGAGCGCCAAGTCGATCCCACACGATGATTAATTTACGCTGGAGTTGTTGGTGAAGTTGCTGCAGGGTGTCGACAAAGTCTTCCGCCGTCGCATTACGGTTGAGCAGTTGAAAGTGAAGCTACACGCGCCGATCGATCGGCGTCCCGGAGAGGGCGGCCAGCGCCGTGCCGTGATCGTGGCGATCCCCGTCTATCTTTTAGCCTTGATAAAGTCTTGCACTTTTCTTAGAATGTTCTCACATCTTTTCGTGCATGGGACGGGCGGTTGGATCGTTGGCTTCGCGAGAGGTTGGCGGGTTGAAATGCTGCGCGAACTCAAAAATGGTTCGTGCGGCGATGCGACCCTAGGCGGAAAATGATTGATCGGCGGTAGGTTGGCCGGGCGCTCAGGGTGCGCGCGGGGAGAATGTCGAGACCAGGATGACGAATGAACGATCGTTGAACTTAGAAAAATGGCATCGGTCCAGTCCAACCTTTATCCAGTCCAACCTTTATCCAGTCCAACCTTTGTCCGATCCAACCTTTGTCCGATCCAACCTTTGTCCGATCCAACCTTTGTCCGATCCAACCTTTGTCCGATCCAACCTTTGTCTGCACCAGTCCTGGGCTGGGGCAGAGGACGCTGTCGAATAACGAAGCCGCAAGAACCGCCTCGCAACCCCGCTTTCCGCTTTTCTCTCCCAGGGGGGTGTAACATTCGCGATTCATTTCCGCTTTGCAAAGTATCCAGGCACTTCGTCTGGCGGACGCAATTTATTCTTACGCGGAAATGGTGAAAACGATGAAAACTCTTACCCAAACATGGCTTACGACCGCTGTTGCGACCTTGATCGTGGTCAGCGGGATGGTTTCGACCAGCTGGGCCGACAGCACGGTCTATGAGAAAACCTTGAAATCGACCGCTTGGGTGCTGGCCAAGACCGGCGGCGAAACCTCGAGCGGGACCGGCGTGCTGGTCGACGCCGAGAAAAAGCTGCTGGTAACCAACTATCACGTGGTGGGCGATGCCCGAGCGGCGGTGATTTTCTTTGCGGATCTGACCGACGGCAAGCCGGAAGTCACGCGATCGCACTACCTTACGAACGTCAAAAAGCTGGGGCTACGCGGCCGTGTGGTCGCTGTCGACCGGAAACGAGATCTGGCGTTGATCGAGTTGGAAAAGCTGCCGGCTGGCGTCACGGCAATTACCTTGTCGACCACCGGCGTTGGTCCTGGCGAAGACGTTCAGTCGATCGGCAACCCCGGTTCGACCGACGCTTTGTGGGTTTACACGTCAGGCACGGTTCGTTCGGTCTATCAAAAGCAGTTTCGCACCGGGGCTGGAGAGCATGATTTTAAAGTGGTCGAAACCCAATCGCCGATCAACTCCGGCGACAGCGGCGGCCCGGTGGTCAACAACCAAGGCGAACTGGTCGCGATCTCACAAGCAATCGCTCCGAAAGCTCGCCTGGTGAGCTATAGCGTCGATGTTTCGGAAGTGAAGGAATTTTTGAACGGCCCCTGGAAACCGGCGCCGATCGCGGCGGACGACCTGTTGAAGCAAGCCGACTTGGAGTTCACCACCCACGAATCAGGGCACTTGGAGGTGAAATTCGACGAGAAAGAGGTCGGCAAGCAGTCGGTCTTTCTGACCAAGGATATCGAATACTACGAGCGAGCCGACGTCCGCAAGGTTTGGTCGCTGGCCGCAACGCTAAAAGAGGCGCCGAGCACCGACACGATGATCAAATTGCTGGGGCAGAACGCTCGCACCAAGATGGGCGCCTGGTCGATCGAAAAGGGTGAAACCGGCGAATATCTGGTGATCTACTGCGTCAAAATTGACGCGACGGCGACGCCGGATGCGGTGAAAAGCACGATGCAGTATGTCTCGAAGCTGACGAGCGTCTCGAAAAAGGATCTAACCCCCCAAGAGTCAGTCCAGAACGCATCGCAAACGCTCGACTCCTGGCTGACCAAGTAAGTGCGGTGTCGCGACGTCCGCGCGACAAACCATTTCCGCCCAGCGGCTGCGTTTCCCTCGGAGGGGAACGTAGCCGCTGTTGTTTCGAAAGCGGAAACGGAAAAGCGGAGAGCGGAGAGCGGAGGAATTGCGTGCTTTCCCCCTTAAAAAGGCGTTGGCCGAGCGTTTCTCACCCCTCTTCTTCCGCTTTCCGCTTTTTCCCAAATAAGTCTGTAACAAACCGGCCAGGTTCTCGCTGAGCATGTTAGAGACGAGACGCAACTTACTTAACCACAACAACTTGCTCCCAGGACCTCCGACCATGATCCACTCGACCAAAACGATCGCCACGCTGTTCACCGTCGCCGCCGCCATGCTGTTTTTCGCCGCCAGCAGCGTCGAAGCAGGCAACGGCAAGCACCACAACAATCACCATAACAATAAGCACCACAACAACTTCCAGCACGTCCAGAAGTTCAACAACCACCACAACAACTTCCAGCCCATCCAGAAGTTCAACAACCACCACAACAACTTCCAGCCCATCCAGAAGTTCAACAATCACCACAACAACTTCCAGCACGTCCAGAAGTTCAACAACCACCACAACAACTTCCAGCACGTCCAGAAGTTCAACAACCACCACAACAACTTCCAGCACGTCCAGAAGTTCAACAACCACCACAACAACTTCCAGCACGCCCCGAAGTTCAACAATCACCACAACAACTTCCAGCACGCCCCGAAGTTCAACAACCACCACAATTCGGGACATCAGCTCCACTTTGACCACCACGTGCTGAACTCGTGGATTGGAAACTAACAGTTCCTCACTGGTAATTAAGGCCGAAGCGGCTGCTCTCTCTCGAAACGACCGAGGGAGACAGCCGTTTCTCTACTTCTTGCTCTGATTTCTCTAGAAGCACGCTCAGCCAGGATTTGTCGCTATATGCGGGCGATTTCAGGTTTCAGGCGAGCCTGTCGACGAAGAAAAGCAGTCGCCGCGAGAAATTTCTAATTTGGTCTGTAACAAACCGGTCAGGTTCTCGCTGAGCATGTTAGAGACGCAAACAAACGCTCTCACCAACACAAAAAACCAACCTACCCTCAGGAGATTTACCATGACCCGCTCCACCAAAAACATCGTCACGCTGATCGCTGTCATCGCCCTGGTCGTCTCGCTGTCGACCCAATCGCAAGCTGGTGGTTGCCACAGCAGCCGCGGCGGCCACGGTTTCTCGCAGTCGCTCCACCACAACCAGCTTCGTTCGCAATACCAGCACCAGCAAACCTATCGTCGACCGACTTACGTCGCTCCTCGTCAGCCGATCGCTCCGCCGCAACAGTTCTCACAGCAGGGTCAGCCCTTCGTTCAAGGTCAGCCGCCGCAACAAGCTCCCCAGAGCCAACCGTTCGCTCAAGGCCAGCCGCAGCAGCAACAAGCTCAGGGCCAACCGCAGCAGCAACGTCCTGCCGCTCAGCCGCAAACGGCAGCCCCGACCGTTGGTTCGGCCAACGCCGAGACCTCGGCCTTGGAAGCGTTGGGAGGATTTGCTCCGCCGCAAACCGAGTCGACCACGCCGGTTGCCGAAAACAATGCACTGCCGGCCCACGTTGGCCGCTGGTCGGCGACTTTGGCCAACGGAGCTCGCATTCAACTCGACCTGAACGCCAACGGCAGCTTTAACTGGTCGGCCGTCAACAAAGATGGAGGATCCAGCAGCTTCCAGGGAACCTACGAAATCACGAACGGTTCGCTCACTTTGACCCGCTCGACCGACAACCAAAAGCTGGCCGGTTCGCTGGAAACCAGCAGCAACGACGCTTTCAGCTTCCAGCTGGCCGATCAAAAGGCGGCCAAGCTAGAATTCGTCCGAGCCTAACCGACACGAAACCGCCAACAGCTAAAGCCGCACCGATTTTCAAAATCGGTGCGGCTTTTTTGGCGTACTGCCCTTATCATGAACAGCGACGATGCGTGACGCTCGCCTGATCGCAAAGCGTTCAATCCGATAGGAACCTGACCAGCGGCAAGCGGACTTTGGCCGCTTCCTTCTCCTGCCGTGATCGATTCCTGTCCTGCAGCAACGCTTCGCCTAATGGCATGCGATTTGCCGGCTTGTTTTCTCTCACGAATCGATGATCGTCTCTCTATCCGTCCCTTGGTTAAAAAGGAAGCGTTCCGATGAAATCAACCCTCATGTTGGCTGTCACGACGGAAATTGCCCTAGCGCTGGCCGCGATGTTTGGCGCCGAGCATGCCGAACACGCCGCCGAGATGACCGCACCGAAAGCGGCTGTCGCCGTTCTGATCCCCACCGAAGGAAATAGCGTCCAAGGAGTGATCCGCCTAAAAATGGTCGGCGAGTCGCTCGAGATCACCGGGCAAGTCAGCGGATTAAAGCCAGGCGAGCATGGTTTTCATATTCATGAATTCGGCGATCTGACTGCGGCGGACGGAACAGCGGCCGGCGGACATTACAACCCTAGCGGCCATGAACATGGCGGCCCCGATGCGGCCGATCATCATGCCGGCGACCTCGGAAACATCACTGCCGATGACAAAGGAATCGCCACGGTGAACAAGGTCGCGAAAGATCTGAAGCTGCCGATGATCATGGGCCGCTCGTTCGTCGTCCACGCCGGCGTCGACGATCTGAAGAGCCAACCCTCGGGCGACGCAGGCCCGCGAGTTGCCGTCGGCGTCATCGGGTACACGAAAGAAGCGGCCCCGGCCAAGTAGTCAGCCCAAGAGAAGCAATTGGCGAACGGCTTTGCATTTACGCATATTGCCCGCGCCACGCCGTCGGCGTGGCGCCGTTTTGTTTTTGAAACGCGGTTGAAAAATGCGCGCTCGTGGCGAAGCCGCACAAGCGGGCGATATCGGCGATCGCCAGGCTTGATTCCAGCAACATGCTTTTGGCTCGCTCCAATCGGACGCGGCGGATCTCCTCGGCCGGCGAACGTCCTAATTGCTCTCGAAAGCGCTGCTCCAGCGAACGTCGCGATACGGGGAATTCGCGCACCAATTGCTTGACCTGCAATCCTTGATCGGCATGCTCGCGAATGTAACGCAAGATCGCCAATAGTTCGCTGTCGGCGATCGCCAGCATGTCGGTCGAATGTCGCTCGCAGACACGTAGCGGCGGAATGAACTTGGGCTTCGCTGGAATCGCGGCGCCGCTCATCAACTTGTTAAGCAACTTGGCTGCTTCGGTTCCCAGTGCGTGACAGCCAAGCTGCACGGCCGAAAGTCGGGGCCAAGCGAGATTGCAAAGCAAATCGTCATCATCGCCGGCAAGAATCGCGACTTCATCCGGTACGCGGATTCCGCCCAAGTCGCAAATTTCGGCCAATTGCCGCGCAGGATAGGGATCGGCGGCGAAGACGCCGAGCGGTCGCGGCAGTTTATTCAACCATTGCATTACATGCTGATGCTCGACTTCCCATCCTTGGCGAATCTCCTTCGAGCCAAACATCGAACAGTGAAAGCCCGCCTCCTGCAGTTGGCGAGCAAAGATCTGCACGCGCTGATCGGAATAACGTCCCAGCGGCGGAGCATAGCAGGCAAAATGCTTCAGCCCTCGCTGACGAAGATGTTCGATCGCCATTTGAGCGCGGCGCTCATCATCGGTCACAACACGGCCGAGCCAGGATTCAGCAGGCAACATCAAGGAAACGTCCACCGTCGGCAAGCCGATTCGCCGTAAATGAGTCGCCAGCGCTCGCGTACGCAGGTGCACAATCACGCCGTCGCCGCGCCATTTTTTGGGCAGCCGCATCCGGTTCTGCGAGTCACGCGGCGCGATCAGCAGTCGCCAATGCTGCTGGCGCGCGAATTTGCCGATCGCTTCGACAACGCTCCGGCCCCAACTGTCGTCGGTTTCAATCAGGATAGCGACGCGATGATAGTTTTCAGGCGGCATCGATTATTTCGACATAAGAACCGGGAGACAGCAAAACGTCTGCGCAATTTTGATATCTTTGTGCGCGACTGCGCATTTTAATCAGAACCGCTGCGGGATACGATCATTTATCGACACTTCCCCTTCCAAATCAGCCGCTCTCCGAGCTCTAATTTATGAAAACCGCTGTTATTTCTGACACCGCGACCGCATCGGTGGGTCAGCGACTACGGAATCATCATCGCATCGTCCTGCTGACCGACGGCTATTCGTCACCGTTTCTCGCCAAAACGGCGATTAGCATGTTACGGTATCGAAGTGAGGATGTAGTCGCCGTCTTGGAGTCGGGTACGTCGACGCTGACGGCACAAGAGACCTTTAACGCGGGCGGAGAGATTCCTTTGGTCTCCGATCTAACGCAGGTCCCCAGCGCCGACGCGATCTATATCGGCATTGCTCCTCCAGGAGGAAGTCTTCCCCCTGCATGGAAGCCGATCTTGCTCGAAGCGCTGCGTCGGAATATCGACGTCGTATCAGGTTTGCATGACTTCCTGATCGACGACGCCGACCTGGTTCAAGCGGCCGAAGAAAGCGGCGCCAGCTTGATCGACGTCCGTCGCAATCGTTTCCGTCAGATCGCCGACGGCCAACCGTTTCGCCCTGGTTGCGTCCGTATTCATGCGGTCGGGCAAGATTGCAGTCTGGGCAAGATGGTCGCTTCGCTCGAAGTGGAGCAGGGACTCCGTCAACTCGGTTACAACAGCGCGTTTATCGCCACCGGACAGACCGGCATCATGATCTCTGGCCGCGGGGTACCGGTCGATTGTGTGGTCGCCGATTTTGTGAACGGCACGATCGAACGGTTCATTCGTCAGAACGAAGAGCATGATTTTTTACTGATCGAAGGGCAGGGGAGTATCTCGCATCCCGCCTACTCAGCCGTGACGCTCGGATTGCTGCATGGCGCGGCGCCGGATGGGTTGATCTACTGTTACGAGGCAGGCCGTGAGAACGTGAAAGGCTTGAAAGACGTTCCACTCCGTTCGCATCATGAATTATTGAAAGCCTACGAAGTAGCCGCCAACTTGCGCAACCCGTGTCGTATCATCGGCGTCGCGGTCAATACGCGTACGCTCAGCGAGGAAGCGGCGATGGCCGAGCTGGAATGGGCGAAAGAAGAATTTCAATTGCCGGTTTGCGACGTTTATCGGACCGGGCCCGCTGCGCTGGTCGAAGCGGCTCTGCAACTACGTACGGAGGTGCTCGCGCGATGAAGATGACCTTGCACCGCCTGCAATTGCCGCTGCAGCATGAGTTCACCATCTCGCGCGGTTCGATCGATTTCCAGAACAGCTTGGTGGTCGAGCTAGAGCAGGATGGAATTTCCGGCTTTGGCGAAGTGACGGAGAACAGTTTTTATGGGCACACCATCGAAGCGATGAGCGCGGCGCTGACCGATGCGCAAGATTTGCTGAACCAATACGCGACCGTATCGCCGGAAGCTGTTTGGCCCGTTGCGAAAAACCGTTTACAGAATAGGTTCGCGCTCAGTGCGCTCGACATGGCGGCGCATGATCTGACGGCGCGCCGGTCAGGCGTACCGCTCTATCAGCAATGGGGACTCGCCTGGAGTGACGTACCGAAGTCGAGCTATACGATCGGCATCGACACGATCGAAACGATGATCGCCAAACTGAACGAACAACCCGGCTGGAGCGTTTATAAAATCAAATTGGGCGCCCAAGATGACCTGGCGATCGTCCGCGCGCTGCGTCAGCAGACCAACGCGACGTTTCGCGTCGACGCAAATTGCGGCTGGACAGCCGAGCAAACGATCGCTTATTCGCACGAACTAGCGGATCTCCATGTTGAGTTTATTGAACAGCCGCTTCCCAATACCGCCACGGCGGAAGAGATGCGACATGTTTACCAGAATTCGGTCTTGCCGATTATCGCCGACGAAAACTGCCAGGTCGAAGAGGATGTCGCACGCTGCGAAGGGTTCTTCCACGGCGTCAACGTCAAGCTCTGTAAATGCGGCGGATTGACGCCGGGACTGCGCATGTTACGTACGGCGCGAGAACTTGGTCTGAAGACGATGGTTGGCTGCATGATCGAAAGTTCGATCGGCATCAGCGCCGCGGCGCACCTGGCGCCGCTGTTGGATTACGCCGATCTCGATGGAGCGGTGCTGCTGAAAGCAGACCCGGCAGACGGCGTGATTATCGACAAGGGGCGGATTATACTGTCGAATACCTGGGGAGGAGGCGCCTCGTTGAAAGCGACCAGCAGCGTCGGTGGGTAAGGCGCCTCTAGCCGCTTCGCCTTTTCCGAGTACTCCCACTCTGGACCTGCGCCTATGCTTTGCGCCGCTAGAAACGCTTCATCACTCTTGATTGCGATGTTGACGCTTGTCACATTCGCTCCATCGGTCTCTGCTGACGACCGATACGATCTGCTGATCCAAGGGGGACGTGTGGTCGATGGGTCTGGCGACCCAAGTTATATCGCCGACGTTGCGATTACTGATGGCGTCATCAGCAAGATCGGCAAGATTCCGGCCGCGGCGGCAGTGCGTGTGATCGACGCCCAAGGGCTAATCGTCGCGCCCGGTTTCGTCGACATGAACTCGGGCGAACCGTCACGGATATTTTCGCAAGATAGAAAATACTGCCGGTCGCTGCTGGCGCAAGGCATTACGACCATTCACCGCGGTTGCGGAGAGTCGGAATATCCCCATCGTAATCGGGACTTAGTACCAAATAACGGCGTCACGTCGATGGTCTCCTACTTTCAACGGATCGAAATGCAAGGGGTACCGATCAATGTCGTGCAATCCATCGCACATACGCGACTACGCAAACTGTTTCAAAACTACGGCGACAGACCGTTATCAGCGGAACGACTCGCCAAAATGCAGGCAGTCGTCCGTGACGCAATGGAAAACGGCGCAATCGGGTTTTCGTCGGACTTGACCGAAACTCCGACGTCCTACGCCAAAACCGGCGAACTGGTCGCTTTGGCGGAAGTTGCCGCCGAACATGGAGGACGCTTCTTTACGCGGATTCGGAGCGATGGAAACGACTTCCTCGAAGCGCTCGACGAAGCGCTCGAAGTCGGCGTAAGATCAGACGCCAGCGTCCATCTCCTTCATTTTCAAACAGCCGGCGCCGAGAATCAAGCGAAGCTAGAGCAGGCGATCGCCCGAATTCAAGCGGCCCGATCCGCCGGGCAGTTAGTAACGGCTGACGTGTCTCCTTACCGGCAACGCTTTATCGCCAGCCTGCGGTTTCTGCCGCCGCAACCGGCTGATCAATACCAATTACGCGTATCAGAAATGCAATTGGATGAACCGCGGGTGCAAGAGTTGGTTCGTCGCAAGATAGAGACCACCAGCCATTGGGAAAACTGGTTTCGCTACGCTGGTAAAGATTGGAAAAATGTTCTCACCACATCAGCGTTAGACGGCCCTTATCCGAGTGAGGTCGGAGGGCGCAGCATCGCAACGATCGCCACGCAGCAGAAGGAAGATCCCTGGACGACGTTTTTTGCGTTGGTGCGAGCCGGTGCGAGTCTCATGCCAGAAACGATGAATGAGGAAAGCAAAGCCCAAACGCTGCAACTTGACTTTGTTTCTTTTTGCACCGGCGCTGGAACCATGGAAGCGTCGTCAATCTACTCTCACCCGCGTGGCAAAGGAGCGTTCCCCTATCTTTATTCGCATTTCGTTCGCGAGAAAAAAATCTTGACGATCGAGCAATTTGTCGCCCAAGCAAGTTCCGCTGCTGCGAAAAACCTCTTGCTAGAAGATCGCGGCCGCATTCAAGAGGGACTAGCGGCCGATGTCATCGTCTTCTCCCCAGAAGAGTTTCGACCGAAAGCGACATTTGATGATCCGCTGCAAAATGCGGAGGGGATGAAATATGTGGTGCTCAACGGTCAGATGGCGATCGACAACGGCGAATATACGGATCGTTTTGCGGGGCGCCTCTTACGTGGTCCCGGATATCGGCCTGAAGTGGGGCCGTCAGGACAAGTCACGGGCCGAAGCGTCCCGGAGTTGACCGCGATTGACCAGGCGATGAAAGCGGCGCTCGATCGCTATCGAATACCGGGCGCCGCGGTGGCGATCACCGATCAAGGTCGCTTAATTTACTCGCGAGGTTTTGGCTATGCCGAATTGGCCAACTGCGAATTGGTGAAACCGGACAGTTTGTTTCGAATCGCCAGCGTCTCGAAACCGATCACAGCCGCCGCGATCCTGCATCTGGTCGACCAGGGGAAGTTGTCGCTGGACGATCGAGTATTCGATATCCTCGATCACGAACCATTTCTGCAACAGGATGCAAAATTTGACGAGCGGCAGCGCAAGATCACGATTCGGCAACTGTTGCAGCATCGCGGCGGGTGGGAACGTACGCAATTGGATCCGATGTTCCAAGTCGACTCGTTCGCCAGAATCCTCGGCCTGCAATCGGCCGCCAAGCCCGACCATATTATTCGGATCATGTTAGGGAAGCCGCTCGACTTCGAGCCGGGCGAACGGTACGCCTATTCGAACTATGGTTACTGCCTGTTGGGACGCGTCATCGAACAGAAAGCAGGGCAATCCTACGAACAGTACGTCCAGCAACAGATCTTGGCGCCGCTGGGGATTGAGCAGATGAAAATCGGTTCGTCGATTCGAAAGGAACACGCCGCAGGCGAAGTCTACTACTATGCCCCAGATCTGAGGATGAGCGTGATGGCCAACCACCGGCGCCAAGTCGTCCCGGCGCCGTATGGCGCTTGGGATTTACGCACGCTGGACGCTCACGGCGGCTGGATCGCTTCGGCGACCGACTTGGCTCGCTTCGCTTGTGCGCTGGATGACTCGCAAGCGAGTCCCCTTTTGTCTCCACAAAGTCTCGCCGAATTGGATGCGCGGCCCGAGGGGTTGGCGGGACATGACGGAAGCGGCGATCCGAAACGAACCTACTATGGAGGCGGCTGGGTCATCGCTGTCGATGCGGACGGCAAAATGACGAGAGATCACGCCGGTTCGCTGCCAGGCACGAATTCGATCGTCGTCCGTCGCAGCGACAGTCGCAATCTGGTAATTCTGATGAACTCCCGCAGATCGCCTCATGCAAGTGATCCGGTGGTTCCGATCAGCGAGACGCTCAATGCGATACTCGACCAAGTCGACCAGTGGCCGCAGCACGACCTCTTTCCCCAAAAATAGGCGGTCTTCTCCCACCAAGAAGACCGCCTGAGGGCGGCAAGGAATTTCACGCTTGCGCCAAACTAATTACGCAACAGCCGCTTCTTCCGCTTTGACCGGCGGGCGCAGATCAAACAACACGCTCAACAGCACCGGTACCAGGATCATGGTGAAGATCGTCGAGACGACCAGCCCGCCGACCACCACCGCGCCTAGACCGCGATAAAGTTCGCTCCCAGAGCCCGGCATCAGGACCAGCGGCAACATGCCGCCGACCGAAGTGAGCGTGCTCATCATGATCGGACGGACGCGGCTTTCGACGCTTTTGGCGATCGCTTCGCGCGGCGTATAGTGCGACGTATCTTCTCCTTCTTCCGATCGTCCCTGCAGAATGTTGATCGTTTGGTAGACGATCAAAATTGCGTTGTTCACCACAACGCCGGCCAAGATGACGAAGCCGAGAATCGTGAGCACGTCCATGTTCTGAATCGGCATGTATCGATCAACGACGCTCCAGTGATGCACTAGCGCCAAACCGGCGAAACCGCCCAACAACGCCAGCGGTACGCTGACCATGATCACCAGCGGATAAGTCCAGCTTTGAAACAAGACGACCATCAACAGGTAGACAATCAGCAAGGCCAGAAAGAGGGAACTGCTGAGCGTACCAACCAGCGAACCGTCCCCCATCAGCGCGTTTTTGATCTGCGCCAATTGACCGGCTGAGCCGGCCAAATTCACATCGACTTCCGGCGGAATCACCCCCAAATCACGCATCGATGCAACCATGACGTCGACTTGATTGATCGCCTCTTGCAGCGGCAAGCCGGCCGGCGGAGTCAGCTGCAACGTCACAGCGCGCTGACGATCGGCATGCTTGATCTGATCGGCCGCTTCCACGCGCTCGATCGTCGCTAAACTCTGAAAATCAACCACGCGTCCTTCCGGAGTTGCAACCGGAGAATTGTGCAGCGCGTAGATGGGATCCCCCTGCAACGCGTCCTGCGTGATGATCTTTAAATCTTTCAATTCGCCGCCGACGTCAAACGCACGAACGATCATGATACCGTCCCCATTGGCCGAAATCGCTAGGCCCAGATCGTCTTGCCCCATACCGACGTCTTGCAGTCGTTCTCGATTGGGAGTGATGCGCAGCTCGGGCGTCGGCAACGAAAAGTTGGCCGGCACCGGAGTCACCGCCATCGGTCCGTACGACTGCGCTAGATTGCCAAATAGCGCGCCGGCTGCAGCCGACACTTTGTCGAGATCATCCCCCACCAAGTCGATTTTGATCGCCGATCCGGTCGTTCCCCCGACGCGGAACAGCGGCAGTTGGAAGGCGAAATTGATCACGTCCGGAGCATTGGCGCCGGCGGCTGCCGCGTTTAGCAGCGGCAATGCGTCGACAACGCGCTTCTTGTCTTGCGAAATGCCGACTTGAAAAACGCGTCCGTCCCACGCGACCAGAAAATAGTGATCCAGCGGCGGCGGTATGATCTTCTCGTCGCTGCCATACATCGGGTAGGCGGTTCGTTGATCCTCGCCGCTCCATTCACCGCCGCGCTCCGCGGCTTCGGCGCCAAACTTGTCGCCAGCCGCTTCCCACGCCGGTTTGATGACCGATTCCAATCGGTCCCCCAGTTCCGACAGTTGATCGACATTATAGCCGGGCGGCGGAATCAACATTCCGAAGACGATGTTACGATTCCCCAACGGAAGATAATCAAGCGGCGGGATCAACATCCAAGTGCCGACTGCAGTCACCGCGGCGAATACGCCTATCACCGCCAAACGCGACATCCAGGTCCCCGTCAGGCGATAGACCAGACCGCCGACGATCGCCGGCAAGTTTGTCGCCGCTTGCAATAGCGCTAAGCCGCGCCCGATCCAACTTGGGCGTTTTGCCGGCGTTTTTCCGGCAAGCTGCTTCTCGGTTTTCGGCTTTGTTTTGATCGAGAGCCATTGTCCCGCCGCTGCCGGAATAACCGTGGTCGAGACGATGTAGCTAACGCCGACCGCCGCCATGATCGACAGGGCGATATCGCGGAACAATTGGCCCGCTTGTTCTTCAATCAATAGGATCGGAAAGAACACGACCAGCGTCGTCAAGGTCGACGCCAGCACCGCCGATGCGACCTCTTGCGTTCCCTCAATCGCCGCTTGTTGCGAAGATTTCCCCATTTCCAAATGGCGGAAGATGTTTTCGATCACGACGATCGCGTTGTCGACCACCATGCCGACTGCAAACGCCATCCCGGCGAGCGAAATGATGTTCATCGTCCGCCCCAGCATCACCATCACCACCACGGCGACAACGGTCGAAATCGGAATCGCAATCCCAATGATTCCGATCGTGCGGAACGAGCGCAGAAACAGCAGCAAAGTCATGATCGCCAGCAAACCGCCGACCAAAATATTGCTTTGCACCAGATCGATCGCGTCGACGACGTAAGTGGTCGCATCGTACGTTTGCACCAGCTCAAACGTACCGTTGACGCCTAGCGCCTTCGCTTCTTGCTCCAACACGCCGCCGGGCTCGTTCAAACGGGCGACCTCGGCGTTGATCGAGTCCATCGTTTCCAGTAGGTTGCCGCCGCTCTCGAGCATAAAGTTGAAAAACGGCATTCGCTGGCCGCGAGCACGAACCCACTCGGTCATCTCTTTATGCGTTTCGACCACTTCGGCGACGTCGCGCAAATAGATCGGACCGCTCGCCTCGCGACGAATGACCAATCCTTCGACCCAGTCGGCTTCGCGGAAACGCCCGACCATGCGGACGCGAATATCGCTTTTGCCATCGGCCAACTTACCGCCAGAGTAGTTGCCGTTGTTCATCTGCAATGCGGCGACTAACTCGGCATACGTAATGCCGCGCTGCGCCAGTGCGGTTGGATTGACGCGAATCTGAACTTCTCGCTCGCGAGCACCGCGAATGCCGACTTGCGACACGCCGTTGATGCGCTCAAAGCGGGGACGCAGCCGACGTTCCATAAAGTCATACAGTGTCGTTGCGTCAAAATTCGGATCGGTCGAAGAAAGCCCGATCCAGGCGATATAGTCGACCGACTCTGGGTCAAAGTCTTCAATCTGCGGCTGATCGACGCCGATGGGGTAGCCGGGAACTTCGGAGAGTTTCTGGTCGACTTCCGACATCGCCTCGTCGATGTTCGTGCCGGTTTGAAACTCTAAGCGAATCTGCCCGCTCCCCGGCTGGCTCATGCTGGTCATCGCGACCAATCCCGCCAGATCGCCGAGCCGTTGCTCTTGCTCTTGAATGACGTCGCTTTCGATCTCTTGAGCCGAAGCGTTTTCCCAATAGGTGCTGACCGAGATGACGACCGACTGGACTTCCGGCGTCATTTGAATCGGCACGCGTGAAAAAGCGATCACGCCAGCCAAGACCGACAAGATGACGCCGACCGCAACGGTAATCGGCTGTTTGACCGACATCTGAATAAAGTTCATCGGTAGCGTCCTGGTTCAAGTATTCTCAATTTGTCGCAACAATCGCCGACTAGCGCGGTTGTCGATCCAATTGCACTTCGGCTTGCAGTGCTGGGGCCGACACTTTGGTTACGGCGAGCGGCGTTCCCGGCAACAGACGTTCGTTCCCTTCAATGATGACCATATCGCCGGGTGTTAAACCGGGCGCGTCAATCACAACCCAATGACCGGTTTCAAACTTCACCTGAATCGGCTGACGAACGGCGGTCGTTCCTTCGTCGCCGGCCACCGCTTTGTAGATAAACGTGGAGCCGCCTGAGCGGACGACGGCGTCTTTGGGAATGGTCAGGTCGTCTTGTTCTGGACCGATCGGCAGCCACGCGTCGACCGACATTCCAGGCGAAAGTTCTGACTCTGGATCGGCGAGCGTCAGCACGAACTGGAACGTGCGCGTACGGGGATGAACTTCGTTGACCCGCTTGGCCGAGGCGGCGATAAATTGCTTGTCGCTGCCGACAATCTTCACCGCCGATTGATTCGCATATTGACTGAGCACGCCGGCGTAGCGCTCTGGAATTTCGAGCCAGGCTTCGATTTGACCGGTCGAGACTAACGTGACGAACGGTTCGCCCGCTTTGATCCATTCGCCCGGCTGGGCAAGACGTTCGATCACTTGCGCGTCATAGGGCGCTCGGACGGTGGTGTCGTCTAACCGAACCTGAAACAGTTCGAGCTGACTTTTGATTTCGTCGATGCGACGTTGATCGGTCGCCAGACGAGCTTCGGCGACCGCGACTTCGGTCTCGTTATGTTCGTGTTGCTGCTGCGAAATCGCGTTGCGTCCGACCAGGCTATGCGAACGCTCCAGGTCGAGCTTCGTCTGCCGTAGTTCCGCTTCGCGCTGGGTGACCAGCGCTTGAGCGGTCATTAGACCGGCTTGCAGCTCGCCATGCTGCGCTTCGAGTCGGCGCGAGTCGACCACGGCGATGACGTCCCCTCGTTTGACGGCGGCGCCTTCGCGTACCGTCACTTCTAAAACGCGACCATCTTCCAGCGCGGCGACTTTGCCGCGCGAGATCGCCCGCAGACTGCCGGTAAAGCGATGGTGGGGTTGAACTTTACGTAGCTCGACCGGGACGGCGCGTACCGAAACCGGCGGCATTTGCGCCCCAACCGGCGTCGCGCTCGAAGCGATTGCGGCGAGTAGGAGGATCGTAAAGCGATACATTGCGTTATCTCCAGTTGTCCAGTAGACCAGTCGTCTCAGTTTGGATGCAGCAAAAAGTGAGAGGTTTCACGTTCGCGGCGGAATTAATACTTCAAACACGAAATGGAGGAATTCGTCGATCGGTGCGATGTCGTTATTGACCTGCACGCGGATCAAAACGCCCTCGAACGACGAGATCATGAAGTCAGACAGCGCTTCGGCGTCTTGGTTCGGATCGATTTCGCCGGATGATTGTCCTTCACGGATACATTGGGCAATGATCGAGCGCCATTGATCCCATCCGCAGCGGACGGCCGATTGCATGGGACCACTCAGGGTGCCGATCTCCAGCGCCAACTTAGAAATCAAACATTCTCGTCGAAAACCGACTGATAGCAGATGCTCACGCGCCCATTCGTAATAGGCGCGTAGTCGCTGAACGGGCGTCTTCGTTCGATCCGACAACCGCTGGCGCAGTGCTTGGATGTTTTCGTCGACCGACTTCTCGATGATGGCGATCCCCAACTCCTCCTTCGACTTAAAAAAGTGATAGAAGGAGCCTTTCGGCACGCCAGCCTCTTTGAGAATCTCATTTAATCCGGCGCCGTTATAGCTTTTGGCGACCATCGCCTCGCAGCCGGCTTCGATGATGTTTTGTTTCGTTTCCGAAGACATCGTGTACCCTTTCTCTCCCGACTAGGTGAGCGTCTACATAGTAGACCAGTCGTCTCTAGTGGGCAATTGGTAATATCCGCACAGTTTGTCGCGGCGACCGACTACTTCTTTGGAAGGGGAGACTTTAAGAATTCGAGCAGATTGGCCATTTGCGTCACATTGATCTCTTTCTCCAAACCCTCTGGCATCAACGACTTGTCGCTGGTTTGAAAGAGATCAATTTCGCTGCGGGGCGCTTCCTGCAACTTCCCATCGGCCAACTGCAATACGATCGATTCCGAGGATTGGCTAGCGACTACCCCGATATAAGATTGCCCGCCGAGGGTCAAAATCTGACTCGCGGCGTAGCGCGGCTCAACCTTACCGCTTGGATTCAGAATATCGTACATGATCGCTTCCCGAGACCGATTTAGCGAGTCGGCCAGATCCGGGCCAACGCTGCGACCAGACTCTTCGGTCGGTACATGGCACTTCGCGCAGTTCTTCAAAAAGACTTCGCGACCAGCGACCGCGCTGCCGATGGTGCGGGGAGCTTCACTGTATTGCGCTAATACCGCATCGCGATCGGTCGACGCCGCTTTTCCGAACAGTTGTGCAGCCGACGCTCGAATCGATTCGATTCGATGTTCATGCAATGCGCGTTGTTGATCCAAGCTCACTGCCGACGCAGCAATTGTTCCCGATTTGATGGCGCTCAACAGGCTTTCGGCGCCCAATTGGCTTTTTAGCAAGTGAGCCAGAGCGGCGGCGTGCGACTGTGGCTCCATCTCAGCCCAGGCCGAAAGCAGCACCTGGGCGCGCTTCTCGTTCAATGCGCTTCCCATCGCATCGATCGCAGCCAACTGCACTTGCGGGGGAAACCGAGGATGGAGCAAGTCGGCGAAGAATTCATCTTTGGCGGTCGAGAATCGCGCGACCAGCAAGATCGCTTCTCGTCGATCCTGCAGCGGCGCCGCGTCATCCAGGGCGACGTCAGCTAACTGATCGGTCAATCCTTCCCACTTGGCGCCGCTTTGCTTCAACAGCGCTTCCAACTTTCGGTTGTTGTTGATTCCTTCGGCCAGGCCAGCCAACAAGACGATCTGTCGATGCGACGCAGCGCCGGTCAGCGCCAGTTGCACCAGGGCGGCCGTTTCTTGTTCGTCTTTGCGAGCGCCGACCACTTTCGCCAACCGCTTTTGCATCGCGTCAGCGGCGGCGCTATCGGCCAGTTTCGCCAAAATTTCGCCGCTGCAAGTTTCGGTCGCCGTCATGATTGCATCCGCAAAGTTGGCGTCAGCGCCATCGCTGGCTGTCAGTTTCGCCAACGCATCGACACGGCGCGGATCGGCGGTCGTTCCCAACGCCAGCGCCAATTGATAACGGACGTACGGATCTTTGTCGCTCGCCAGCGGCAGCGCAGCGGCCAACAATTGCGGTTGGTCGCCCCATTGGCGACTCGCCAATTCAACCGCGGCGGCGCGAACGTGCGGGTTCTCGTCGGTCAGCGCCGCCGTGATTAACGGCGCCTTCAATTGACCAATGCCGGCCAAGGTCCAGATCGCGTGCAGTCGGGCCAGTGGAAATTTGCTGTCGTGAAACATTTTTTCGATCTCCGGCGCTGCGTCAGCAACTTGGCCTTCCACTAACAACTGTTGCGCCTCTCGACGTCTCCAACCATTGGTGTCGGCCAACATGGCGACCAGATCTTCGTTCGATTTAGGGGGCGAATAAGTGCGAAGCGACGGTGTGCCGTCAGCGACGATGCGCCAGATACGGCCGCGATCATCACCGGCGCGCCAATCGAGCTGCGCAGCGATCTCCGGCGGCAGAAATTTTGGGTGTTCGACCCACAAGCGATACATGTCAGCTAGATAAAGCGCTCCGTCGGGAGCATTCGCCAAACTGGCCGGACGAAACCAGGTATCGGTCGACGCTAGAAAGTCGGCGTCTTCCCGTGCTCGCGTCGAGGTCAAGCGAGCACCATCGCGTTTGACAATCGCACGCGTCACCAAGTGCCCGATCGGCTCGCAAGCGAAGACGCTGTTTTCCATCGCGGCGCCCAGCGCATCGCCCACATAGGCGGTCGTACCGCATGCCGACGTGTGCGTACCTGCGTGCGAGAGCCAATTGCTCTTCATCGCAACCAGCGGAAAGACCTTCGAATCACCGCCAGACGGCGCAACGTCATATTGCTGGGTGTAAATCGGCGAGAAGCGATTTCGACGCGCTTCTTCGTAAGTCATCGGCGCGGCGATGATCGGATTGCGGTTGGTGCTGAACAGGCGATCGCCCCAAGCGGTGATCGTATTGCCAAACTGACCGGTTCCTGCCGCCGGACCAAACTCGCGGGTCAGCGGATCAAACCAAAACTCGGTGCGCGGCATCGCGAAAGGTTCAGCATCGCTGGTTCCTTGCGTGATCTTACCAACGCCGTAGTTCAGATAGATTTTGTTGTCGAGTCCCCAGCGCGGATTACCGATCTGCATTTGCGGGTGCGCCGGCAGAAATCCGTCGAACAGCACTTCTCGCGACTCGGCCACGCCGTCGTCATCGGCGTCTGTGAGCAGCAAGACTTGGGTCTGGGCACAGGCCAAAACTCCGCCGGCATACGGCATCAAACTGTGACAAAAGGTCAAGTGATCCGCAAAGAGGGTTCGCTTGTCCATCTGGCCATCGCCGTTGGTATCTTCCAACAGTACGATCCGCGATAGCGGCGGCGCCTTTTCGTCGGCCGGTCCAATCGGGTAGTCGCTATACTCGGCGACAAACATCCGACCGCGGGCGTCAAATGCAATCGCCACCGGATCCATCACTACCGGTTCGGCTGCGACCAATTCGATTTTGTAGCCGGGCTCTATCTTGAATGCGGCGAGTTGCTCCTCGGGCGATTTCGGACCCGGCGTCTTTTCGTCGATCCAATGTCTCCCTCCTTTGGACTTATCCTCTTCGCTCAGCGGCGCTGCTTGCGCCGAATCGGAAGCTTTCGCGGTTCCATCAGCGGCAAGCGACGCGATCTCTGTCGCGTTTAGCGCCCGGTCGAACAAAGCGATCTCGTCTAAACGGCCTTCCCAGTTCGACTGATTATCGCTGCGTCCGCCTAGGAAGGTGTCGTCGATTGAGCCAATCTTCGCCGCGTCGGCCGTAATCTCCAACTTGCCATCCAGGTAGACCTGCATTTCTCCGTCGGTGCGAACCAACGTGACGTTATTCCAGATCCAACGCTCGATCGGCGTCTTGCCGAACAGCTGCTTGTCGCCCAGTTGCAGCACCAATCGTCCGACATGGTCTCCTTTGCCGGCGATTCCCAAATGAACGCCGTCGGCGGTGACGCTATCGGCTTGGTCACGAGAAAACATCCAACCGGCGATCGGTCGGGCTTCCAAATTCAGTCCGTTCCAGCACCAGATGCTGACGCTGTAGTCTTCCTTCAATTCCGGCGTGCGTGTCACAATGCGTCCGTCGGCAAAGTGAGCGGCTCGATTGATTTCGGTCGCGGTCGAAAAGGCGGGACCATCCGCTCCATTCAGGTAAAAGACAACTCCCTCCTCAAAGGTCGCGTCGCGGAAGTGAGGAGAAGCGTCTACCGCGGTCGGCCCTTCCATCTCATCCAACGGATAGTGACGCGCCGGTTTCAGTTCGGCGATCACCTTCGCCATCTTGCTATGCGGAGGAGTCGCTTCGCGGCGCGGTTTGCCGGTGACTTCTTCCAGCATTTTCAGGTCAGCCGCGACGATTTTTGGTTCGGCCGTTACCTCCAAGCCGGCCGAGCGGGCCGCCCAAGTATTGTATCCGCCGAGCACATGCTGTTCTGGCGGCGGAATATAGCCGTCGCCGCCGTTGGCCAGTTCGATGACAAACGTTTTCTCAAACGGGCTGCGCGCTTTCAGTTTCAGACCGGTCAACGCATAGGTTTCGTTGGGGGTCGTCGTGATCGCGATATCACCGATTCGGATGGCCTGGAGCACGATTTCGGTCGACTGTCTCTCGTGCAAAATTGGTTGCTCGCGAGCGTAAACTTCTGCAGGAGTTTTCGGTCCTCGATCTCCCATCGCTTCGATCACGCCGTTGGCCCAGGTCAAACGTTCTTGACTGGGGACGCGATAGTTGAGACGCATCCGCGTTTCGGCCATCGCAATCGTTGCGTCGCTTTGATATTCAATGTCGGCCAAAGCACGATCGGTCCGATCGACCATTCCTTCGACGAACCCTTCAAACGTTTGATTGGTGCCGGCGCGATAATCGACGCGCCAGATATCGCCGCTGCAGCCATGCGACATCACCGCCACAAATGGCGGTTTATCGTCACTCTTTTGATCTAGCTTCGCTTCAAGTGCGCGGCAATAGTCGCCAAAGTAGTCGGAAGCGCCCCCGCCGCCGAAATAGTGCATCGAGAAGTTCGCCAACATCGCAATTGGGCGACCTTCCAGCGACTGAAACGAGATGATCGCCAGCTCTGGATCTTCGGGGCCCGATTCGCCCGTGACGTTAAGAAGGTTGTTCTTGGCCGTGTGCATGCTGGCACGAACCGACTTGTTGCCGAACGGATCATCCCGCATTTGATCGGGACCCAAAATCCAGCGCCGCAGCGCCGTAAACTCGTTCGCATCAGCCGTACCATACCCAACCTTGGCTGGGGCCAAATTGCGCTGCGCGGTAATGATCGCTTCGGCCAACTTGATTCGCAAGTAAGGGGTGTAAGTCTCGTCCGCATCGGTCCCGAGTGCGCCCATTGATGAAGGCGCGGAATGGGTATGCGTCGCCGACATCAAGATCCGATCCACCGGAATCTTCGTCCGCTCCGACGCAAGCTGTTTGGCGCCGTCGATCAAATCCTTGGGCAACATGCAACTGTCGGTCACGACGATCGCAAGTTGCTCTTTTCCGTCGCTCACGACAATCGCACGGGCGAAGATATTTTTGGGTGAGCCGGTACGGCTATAGAAGCTGCCGTTAATCAACACCGGAAATTGCTCCGGCGTCACATCGATCGCGGCCGCGCCAACTTGAAACTGGGCCATCGCATTGGAAACGAAGACAAGTGAAATAACGGCGACAAACGCGATTAGGAGACTGCGCAGCGGCTGCATTAGATTGATTCCGGTAGGACTGGCCTCGGGCGGGGAATGTGAGGCGTGATTGAGGGTAGGTGGGTGTCTGCTGAGATTTTATATTCTTCTCCGATCGTCTACATGATATCTCGTTCCATGGATAATTGCCAATAGTTCCTTTTCGCGTTCGATTTTTTCTCTGCGAACACGTTGAAATGTCCTGTTTTCCCTTCTTCTTGGTAAAAGAATTCTCCCCGCAATACTCAAGCGACGTCGATCACGACCATGATGTCCGAAAACCGCGAGACGCTTCTTACGGCATTTTCTATATTGAGAGACATGGAACTCAACCGCCAAGCTTGTTACCGAGCCTTGCTCGCACGCGACGATCGCCATGATGGGCGTTTTTTCACGTGCGTGAAAACAACTCGCATCTATTGTCGCCCCGTTTGTCCGGCACGTCCCCCCAAATTAGAGAACTGTGAATTTGTTCCCTCGGCGGCGGCGGCTCAAGAAGCAGGGTTTCGCCCTTGTCTTCGCTGTCACCCAGAGAGATCACCCAGCTTAGGGGGCAGCGGCAGCACCTCGTCGATCGTATCGCGCGCACTGCGTTGGATTGATGACGGCGCTTTGGACGATGAAAATGTCGCTTCTGTGGCGGAACGTTTGGGGATCGGCGAGCGCCAACTGCGCCGCCTGTTTCAGCAACACCTTGGCGCATCACCGATCGCGGTCGCACAGACGCGCCGCGTTTTGCTCGCACTGCAACTAATCCAACAAACCGATCTGTCGATGGTCGAAGTAGCGCTGGCCAGCGGGTTTCAAAGCGTGCGTCGATTTAACGAGACATTTCAAAAACTGTATGATCGCCCGCCGGTGCAGTTGCGCCGCTTGCGTCGTCAATCGGCGGCGCCAACCTCACAACTGTCGCTGCTTCTTCCCTATCGCAAACCGTATGATTGGCCCAGTATTCTGAATTTCTTCGCGGTCCGCGCAATTCCGGGTCTGGAGCATGTTACGGAACATGCTTACTCACGCACCATTGAAATCGACGGAGCCGTCGGCGCATTGCAAGTTCGCGATTCGCCCGAGCATTCGTCGTTGTTGGCGGTAATTCAATTTCCCCTGCTAAAAAGCTTGCCGCAAATCATCTCACGGGTACGTCGGATGTTTGATCTGAACGCCGATATCGGCGCCATCTCGGGGGCGCTCGCCCAAGATCGGGTACTCGCGCCGTTGGTTCAAGCGAGACCAGGATTGCGCATTCCTGGCGCATGGGACGGTTTCGAGATCGCCGTCCGCGCTATCCTGGGACAGCAGATCACGGTGCAAGCCGCCCGCAAATTGGCTAGCAAGTTGGTCGCTCAACTCGGATCTCCGCTGGATGACGCTGCATTGCCGCTGGAATTAACGCACCGATTTCCTGCGGCTGAACGCTTTCAGCAGGACGAAGTAGAAAAGTTGGGAATGCCGCGTGCCCGAGCGGCGGCAATCGCACATTTGGCCGCAAAGTATCACGCTGATCCCCGTTTTTTTGAGTCTATCGGCGAGTTGGAGAACGCTGCCGAAGAACTGTGTGCGTTGCCCGGCATCGGCAAATGGACCGCCCAGTACATCGCGATGCGAGTGCTGCGTGAAAGCGACGCGTTTCTAGCCGCGGATGTCGCGCTGCAACGCGTCATGGCGATTGATGGGGTGCGCCCAACCGCCAAACAGTTACTATCACATGCCGAAAATTGGCGCCCCTGGCGCGCTTATGCCGTGATGCATCTTTGGACCAGCGATTCGACGAATGCAAAAGCCAAGAAGGAAAAGGAAATCTCGCATGCCGTTCTCAATTAGTCATCAAGATTCGCCGCTCGGATCGCTGCGAATCGTTACTGATGAGCAAGAAAATCTGCGTGCCCTCGATTTTCATGACTACGAATCACGCCTGCATACGCTGCTGACACGCCACTATGGCGCGTACGAATTGAAGGAAGCGTCAACTCCCGCGAAAATCAGGAATGCATTGACCCATTACTTTGCCGGCGACTTGTTGGCGATAGAAGATCTATCGATCTGCACCGGAGGCACGCCGTTTCAATGCGCCATTTGGCAGGCGCTTCGATCGATTCCCGCTAGCGTGACAATGAGCTACGGCGAACTTGCTCGTCAAGTTGGCAAACCTAACGCATCACGAGCTGTCGGCCTGGCCAATGGGGCGAATCCAATCGCGATTGTCGTTCCATGCCATCGCATTATCGGCGCCTCCGGAGCATTAACCGGATACGGCGGCGGATTACCGCGCAAACGTTGGCTGCTGGATCATGAGCAAAAACATGCGGCGATTTGCACCACCTAGAACCGTCGCTTGATCTGATTAAGTCACCGTTCCTTGCGTACGAAACTGCTTCGGCGTCATCCCGACGCTTTGGCGAAAGACACGGCAAAGGTTTTGCGACGTTTCAAAACCGGTCGCCTTCGCAATGTTGACGATCTTCTCGTGCGTTTGCAGCAGCATCTTTTTGGCGTGCAGCAGTCGGATGTGGCGGAGTTCTTCCATCGGTGGGCGAATGTAGTTCTCACGAAACGCTTTCTCTAGACCGCTACGGCTCATCGCGACCGCTCGAAAAACGTCGACCATGTTGATCGGCAGATGGGCGTTTTCTTGCATAAAACGGAGCGCGGCGGCGACCTGCGGATGTGGGACCGCCATGCTATCGGTGCTGCGACGTTCGACGACGCGGCTAGGTGCGATATAAATCGTCTCGCTCGGTCCCTTTTCTCCGGCCATCAGACGAGAGAGCAGGGCGGCGCCTTCGTAGCCGACTTGCTCTAGATTGTTGTCAATGCTCGACAACGGCGTTTGCAGGCAGTCGCAAATTGTCTCGGTATTGTCCACGCCGAGGACCGAAATCTCGTCTGGCACCAGCGCGCCGATCGCCATCGCCGCTTCGATGATCTCCACCGCTTCGATATCCCGTGGCGCGAAAACCGCTAGCGGCTTGGGTAGCTCAGCCAGACATTGCACGAGCCAACGATGCCGTTGTTGTCGCGTATCAGATCGGCGGCCACGTTGCATTTGCCAAGACAAGATCTCGCAACGGCGATCGTATTGCGCCAGTTCGGCCGCAAAAGCATCGCGCCGGCGTTGACTGACTCCCAGTTCCCAACGATGCACAAATGCGAAATGGCGAAACCCGCGTTCAAGAAAATGGAGCGCCGCCATTTTGCCGATCGCGACATTGTCCATCGTGACGCGAGCCAGGGGAATTTCGGTCCGACTTTCGGATAGATCGACCATTGGTACGTCAAACCGCCGTAGCGATCGCCAGATTTCTTGCTGGGCGCCTAGCAGCGTGATGACCCCGTCTCCTTGCCAATCGCGCGGAACGAGATCGTCAAAATCGAACGTGACATGCCAATGGTGATCGCGGGCAAACCGCGCTACGCCCCGATGGATCTCGGAATAGTACCAGCCGAGCGCCAGCAAGACGTGGGTCGCTGTTGTTCGAGGACGACTCCAATCACCGGCAGTTGGAGTGGGCATACGGGGCGTTTCCAGATTTTTTAGGGGTGTGCCTATCTATCCTACCGGAAAAAGTAGTGAAAACGATAACTTTTTTCAGCAACATTTGCATGTTCACTAAGAAAAATCCACTACCATTGATCTTTAATTAGGGAGGCGTTCGCCAAATAACGTCGGTCCTATCGTTCACGGACTCTCCATTTCCACGTTCAATCACAGCGTTCGGCTCACTGCTCCCGCCAGCCAATTTCATTCCGATTTAAAAGTAAGATCATCCGATGAAACGTTCTCTCGAAATCCTACTTTTCGTGCTGTTAACCATCGTGACCAGCAGCGGAATTCTCTCTGCTGGCGAGTTGCACGAAAGCGTGGTCTACCAGTCTGGCGCTGGCGGCTATCATACCTATCGAATTCCATCGGTGATCGTCGCCCAAGATAGAACGGTGTTGGCCTTTATCGAAGCTCGCAAGAACAATGGGGCAGATACCGGAGACATTGACCTGATGCTCCGTCGCTCGAAAGATAATGGCGCGACCTGGAGCGACGCCGAAGTAATCTGGGATGACGAAGAGAACGTCTGCGGCAATCCTTGTCCGGTGGTCGATCAGTCGACCGGTAAGATTTGGTTGCTGCTGACGTGGAACTCTGGCAAAACGCCTGAAGGGAAGATTCAACCTGGTTGGGGCCAAGACTCGCGCCGCGTCTTCGTCGCTTCGTCAGATGACCATGGTCAAACTTGGACCAAGCCTGCCGAAATCACCACCGACGTGAAAAACAAAGAGTGGACCTGGTATGCGACCGGTCCCGGCGCCGGAATTCAAATGCAACATGGCCCGCACGCAGGTCGACTGGTAATTCCATGCGATCACAAGTGGCCCACCGGCGGCCAGGTAAAATTTGGATCGCACGTGATTTACTCCGACGATCATGGTAAAACCTGGAAACGGGGTGGATCAGCGCCAGGCTATAAGGTCAACGAATGCGAAGTGGTTGAACTAGCGAACGGCAATCTGTTGTTGAACATGCGAAACTACGATCGCAAGCAGACAACGCGTCAGGTATGCGTCAGTAAAGATGGCGGCGAAACCTGGACCGATCAAAAGTTCGACCCGGCGCTAATCGAACCGATTTGCCAGGCGAGCATACGCCGCTATCGTTGGCCGAGCGCCGACAAGTCGGGAGTGGTGCTCTTCTCCAATCCAAGCAACGCCAAAGGTCGGACAAAAATGACGGTTCGCGCTAGTTTCGATGACTGCGAAACCTGGCCAGTCGAGCGACGGTTATTTGACGGCAGCAGCGCCTATTCTTCGCTGACCGTACTTCCCAACGGAGAGATCGGTTGTTTGTATGAGCGAGAAAATTACAAGCAGGTCGTGTTTGCTCGTTTCGATTTGGATTGGCTGACCAACAGCAAGATCGCCAATCAGTAACGTCTAGCTTCGTCGTTCTTCACGGATTCCTTACCTCCAACTTATTGCGTGAAAACTCGTGATTCAGCCTTCCTATGGTCATCTACGCGGCCTTATCGCTGCTACATTTACCCCGTTTCATGCCGACGGCAAAATTGACGACGCCAGTGTAGCGCCGATGGTTGACTATCTGATCGACCAGCAAATTCACGGGCTCTACGTTCTGGGTAGCACCGGTGAAGGAATTTCGCTGTCCAATCCTGAGCGGCAGACCGTCGCCGAAGCGTTCGTTACGGCGGCAAGCGGTCGGATCCCGGTGATCGTTCAGGTTGGTAACGAGAGCCTAGTCGCTGCAAAAGAACTTGCACGGCACGCCCAACAAATTGGGGCCGACGCCGTCTCGGCAGTCAGTCCGGTTTACTTTAAGCCCGATTCGATAGAAACATTGGTCGATTCAATGGCGCAAATCGCAGCTGGCGCTCCTGATTTGCCGTTCTATTACTATCACATTCCGACAACGACCGGACTTACATTCTCACCACTGGATTTTCTGCAACGCGCGATCGAAACCATTCCCAATCTACGCGGGATCAAGTTTACGTCGGCGGCCGTCCAGGAGTATCAGTCCTGCATCGAATATGCCGGCGATGACTACGAAGTTCTGTGGGGTCTCGATGAGATGTTGCTGTCTGGCCTGGCCGCTGGAGGAAATGCCGCAGTCGGCAGCACCTACAATTTTGCGCCGGCCGTGTATCACAACATCTTAAAAGCGTTCGATGACCGCAATCTAGAAGAAGCTCGGATGTGGCAATCGCGCTCGCAACAGTTGGTGCGGACATTCATTCCATTTGGTCCTCGCGCCGCGCAAAAAGCGATCATGGCGATGATCGGACAAGACTGCGGCCCGAGCCGCTTGCCGATTCGCTCACTCACCTCCGAAGCGTACGCCCAGCTACGTCACGAGTTGGAAGAAATCGGCTTCTTCCAATGGTCAGGCTTACCGACGCTTCCGCCGGAAGAGTCAATCGCCGCCGATTCCGCTTCGGTGTAGATCTCTCGACTAGGTGAAAAGGTCCGTCACCGGTTTCCCTTTGCCATCTTGCGTGACATAGAAAGGGCGTCCTTCGACATGAAATCCGGTGCGCGGGCTGATCCCCATCGCGGTCATGATGGTCGCATGCAAGTCCATCACGCTCACCGGGTTCTTGGTCGCGATCAGAGGACGTTCGTCGGCGGTTTCACCATAGACAAAACCACGCTTCACGCCGCCGCCAAACATCACCACGCTCGTGCCGCCGGTAAAATGGCGGTGGAGCCCATAGTGCTTCATTTCGGTTACGTTGTCGACTTTGAAAGTCGTCTGATCGTTGGCGTTCGACCCTGGTTTTCCTTCCATGATCGCGTCCCGGCTAAACTCGGAAGCGACAACCACTAGCGTCCGATCGAGCAATCCGCGCTGCTCCAGATCAAGCACTAATTGAGCGATTGGACGATCGATCTCTTGCTGCATGCGCGCGACCGTCTCGTGTCCGTTGGCATGCGTATCCCAATGCAAAAACGGTACATACTCGGTAGTCACCTCCACAAATCGGGCGCCAGACTCGACCAGTCGTCGGGCCAGCAAACATCCGCGTCCGAAGCGGCCGGTATCATACTGCTCGCGTACTTTTTGCGGCTCCAACGAGAGATCAAACGCATTGCGATCTTTGGAGCTGAGCAAGCGATAGGCGTTATCGAGCGATCGAAGCATCGACTCTTGTTGGTAGTCGCTCATATAGTCGCGTTGCGGCGTTTGATCGACGAGTTTGCGAAACAGGCGATCGCGATTGGCGAAACGCTCGGCGTTCATTCCCTGCGGCGGACGCACCGCAGCGGCCGCTTCTTCTGGGAACGGCAAATTCATCGGGCCGAATTCGCTGCCAAAGAACCCGGCGGTGGTGAACGCTTTCAGCTCTTCCTTTTCGCCGACTCCTTCCAGCCGCTGGCCAATGTTAATGAACGGGGGCATCACCGGATTGTTGGGGCCCAAAACCTTCGCCATCCAAGCGCCAATATGGGGACAAGCGACCGTTTGCGGCGGGACATATCCGGTATGCCAATGATACTGATGCCGCGAGTGTAAAATGCTGCCCAAGTCAGGTTGTACGGCTGAGCGAATCAACGTGGCCCGGTCCATCACCTGCGCAATATTCTCGAGTCCTTTGCAGATCTTTAGCCCATCCACGTTGGTGTCGATCGCCGGAAATGTGCTAAGCATGCTGTCGACCGAGATTCCTTTTTCGAACGGCGCGTACTTCTTCGGATCAAACGTTTCGGGCGCCGCCATCCCGCCGGCCAGCCAAAGCAAGATGCAGGCATCCGCCTTAGGTTTTGGTTGTTGGATCGCGGCCTCTTCTGAAGCGGAGACCAACTGCGGTACGCCGCTCATCCAAGCCGCAGCGCTTGCCGCTGAAAGCTGTTGGAGAAAATCGCGGCGGATGGTTGCGCGATCTTGACGCGTGGAATCGTTGTTCATCTCAGACATGATTTTCGTTGGCAGTTAACGGATGATCATAAATTCGGGAAGCATTAGCACCGTCCAAAGCATGTCCTGTACGCTCTGAGCGTCCGGCTTCTCGGCGATAGCCTCGGCGAAGATCGCTTGCTCCTGATCCGTCGCTGGTCGCGACAACAGCGAAAGGAAGACGTGATTGACCAGCTCTTGGGGATTTTCCCAATCGTGGCTGAGCAGTTTTTTCGCTCCACGCGACAAAGCGTCATCGAATGCTGGCCCATTGGCCAGACTGATCGCTTCTAACGTCGTTAATTCATTCGGACGGGTCGAGACAACCTGGTCCCGATTCGGTCTTCCTAGCGCCCGCATTAAGAAGTCTCCTTTTAGCAGCGCGGCTCGCACCATGGGAGTGCGGCCGGTCAGCGAAATTTTCGCTGTGTCTTCTACGTTGGATGTCCAAACCGCTAGCGTCGGCACGATCACAACTGGTTGCGGCTGCTTAGCCCAGGCGGACAGCGACTGCTTCATGACCTCTGCTTTTTTGGGAGCCGGCGTCCAATTCCACGACTCGTCGGAAGCGATGGTCGTCGACTCGCCGTTGATCAGATCGATCTTCGCTTGAAAGAAGAGACCTGCCGGATTGGCTCCAGCGCCGGCGTTTTTCGCGATCACCACCAATTCGTTTGGCCCCTTTTTCAGATAGGGAGTCAATGCAACCGATTTGACCTCGGTCCAAACATCGCCTGCGGCGACTTCGCGTCGGTTGACGAACAATTGAAACTCGTTGTCGCAAGTGATCGCAGCAACCGCCGATTCAATGGAATCGTTCAGCTGAAACTGACGCATCAAAGCGATCGTTTCGCCTGCTGGGGGGATCTTTCCTGCAGCGGCGGAATCTCCCCAGATCCAGTGCGCCTGGAGTTCCACAACGGCCGACTCCGGATTGTCGTTTTCCATCCGGCTGACTTTCGCGTCCATCGTGATCGGCGCGGCGTTGGACAAGCGCCAGACGGTGTCGACAAATTGCTCCGCGGTCATTCGTTTGGCCTGCGGACCGCGATAGACGTACTCGCCGTCGCCGTTCTCGTCCGTGATGACTTCGGTCTGCGACTGATAGGCGTGACTGGTCGCAATCAACCGCAGCACTTGTTTCAAATCATAATTTTGATCAACCAGAGAGACCGCCAGATAGTCGAGCAAATCTTCGTTCCATGGACGCGACTGCATCGAATCGAGCGGATGCACGACGCCGCGTCCCATCAGTCGTTGCCAGAGTCGATTGACGATCGTTCGCGAGAATCGTCCATTTTCGGGGGCCGTCATTAGCTTTGCGAGTTGACGCAATCGCTCCGGCTGATCGGCGGCGGCGTCAATTTCGCCCAGTTCAGGAAACAACCAGGCGGCCTTCGCCATCTCTCCGGTCGGTTTGTCGCAGCGGTGAAGTTCTAGCGGTTGATCCGCATAGATCGCCGCTAGTCCATACGCATTCGACAGTTTCCAGTGATCAACAAAACTGTTGTGACACGATGCACACTTCATATTAATGCCCAACAACGACTGCGACACGTTTTGCGAAAATTGGATCGCTGTCGTTTGTCCGGCGCTGACTTCGCCGCGCCATTGGATGCCGTCAATAAAGCCGCGACTTGCCGCCGTGGGAGGCGCGATCAACTCGCGCGTGAACTGGTCAAACGGTTTGTTCTCACGGAGCGAATCGTAGAGCCAGCCGGTAATCTGCGTACGACCACCGGTGATGAATCCAGTCCCGTCGTAGTCATTGCGAAGCAAGTCATTCCAAAAGCTCAGCCAATGATCGGCATAGTCGATGTCACGAGCCAACAAAGCGTCGATCGCGCGGGTTCGTTTGTCGGCCGAGTTATCAGCAAGAAATGCTTGCAGTTCTTCGATGGTCGGCGGCAACCCGATCAGGTCGAGAGAAATCCGTCGCAGGAACGCTGCGTCTGCCAGCGGTTCTGGCTGTGGAATCTGGTTGCTGGTCAGATAGGCGTCGATAATTCGATCGATCGGGTTATCACGTCCGGCGACCACCGGGGGAAGTTCGGGACGACGAGGAAGCAGCGGCGGTTCATAGAATTTGTCGCCGAAAGTAAAACCTGCTTCCCACGGCATGTCGGCCGCTACCCACTGGCGCAGCAAGGCTATCTCTTCTGGGGAGACGCGCGGGCGATCCTTCGGAGGCATTTGCATCTCTGGATCGTCTGACACGATCAGTTCCAGAAAGTAAGATCCGTCGATATCGCCAGGGATCGCCATGCCGTCGTCCAAAAACGACGTCCGATCATTGATCGAAAATCCCCCTTCCGCCTTGCCGGCGGCATGGCAAGTCGAGCAATTCTTGCGGAGAATCGGCACAATCTGATGAGCAAAGTCGATCGCTTCACTCTTCTCCGCTGCATCCAGAGCGCCGACGAAAATCGAGAGCGCGCCGAACGCAATCAGCACACGCAGATAGACAAGTGGAACGCACGGCTTGTTCATACGGAGGGCAATTTTAGGCGGGGGAAAGTGGCTCGCAATCGGCTCCATTATAGCGGAACATTGCGCTGCATCACCAACCTAAAAGATGGCTGTTTACCGGGCCAATTCGGCCGTCTGCGTTACTTTTTGAGCGAACAGCGCCAGTAGATGCTCCGATTCTTCCCGTGTGAAAAAGAACGGATCTTGCTTGAGCGTCAAAAATAGTTTGTCCGCAGTCGTCGTCACGCTAAAAGCGCCGGCAGTGCGGGGACGCACCGGAGGCACGCCGATCAAGCAATCGTAGACAACGTTGCCAGCGACCAATCCACCGTTGGCCATCGGCAGCTTGGTGGCGAAACGGCGCCAAGAATTGCCGAAGTTGGTCAACACGGCGGTCGCGAAACAAAACTTGCCGTTCACGATCCAGGGTTGCGCTCCGACTGATTGGATTCCAGCCAGTCCACCAATAAAATACCGCGACAAGCGATCCGAGCGAATCACGCCGGTCTCCCAGGCCAACGACTTTCGCAGCTCGTCGGGCATTTTGCACAGTTCGCCGCGACGCGTCAAAAAGGCGAACCCCACATCGTTGGTCGTCGGCATTGCGTTATCGCCGCGGCCACGCAAATTTTGCGGCATCAAGACGCGCAGCTGTCGACGGCGGATGGGAAAACCCTGCGCCTCGATTTGCTCATGCAGCGTCATGAATAGATCACGCAAGAGCAGATCGTTCAGGGTTACTTTCGACTCTGACGAGAATCGTCGCAGCGCGACCGTCGTCTCGTGCGACAACGATTGCGTGACAAATCCGTTTTGTTGGCGTTGCGCATCCGTCGCAATCGATGGTAATCCGCTTGTGAGCGGCAGCGGTCGTTCCGCAAAAAATCGAAATGCGCTGGCGACGCCGCTCGCTACATCTCGCAGTCCTTGCGTCCAAGTTGGATTCTCAAGAGCCGAATTGCATCGATCCAATAAGCGTTCCGGTTCCAGTTTGCGCGGCGTTACCGGCTTGGCCCCAGGCGTCGCGTTGTTGTAGCCAGCCAAAAAATCTTCGATAAAAGCAAACGCGCCAACTCCATCGGCGCAAGCATGATGAAAGTGAAACATGATCGACGATCGTTCACTGCCGCTGCGAACGTAGATGCGAAGTCCTACATTCTGGCGAAGGTCAATCAGGTCGTCGTAACAAGTTTCATGCGCGTCGCCATATTCGCCCCAATCGACTTCAGGACGAAGATCGGTCAGACGCCAGAGATCGCCCCGCTTTTTGTCGTGTTCAATGACGCTGCGAAAGATCGGGGCGCGGCTCAGAGCGAACTCAAACGCTTCTTCAAAGGGGGCGCGCTCAATGGTCCCTTGGAAGCGCGCCTCGGCGTCGCACATCATGGGGTATTGCGGCCGACCATCGGCGAACATGAACTTCTCTACCGGTGAGAGAGGCAGAGGGAAGAGTTTGTTCAACGATGTGTTGAATTCCGTTTGCGGAACGTCAGCGACTTGCGACATCGGCAAGCTCCCGGCTGTTAGGCCTATCACTAAGGAAGTCGATCGCGAACGATCTTGCCGGCGGGCGAACGCGGCAACGCATCCACCAATGCGATCGCCTGCGGACGTTTGTAGTAAACCAAATGCTCTTCGCAATAGGCGCGGATGGCTAACTCATCTACGCCGGGTTCGACCGCGATCGCCGCTTTGACGATCTCGGCTTGAGAGGCCAAGCGACTGCCGTAAACTTTGACTTCGCGGACGCCTGGCATCGCGGCGATCGTTTCTTCGACTTCGCAGGGAACCACTTTTAGTCCCAAGACGTTAATCATCTCGCCGGTACGCCCACGCAAATGAATCACGCCGTCGCCGGCGATTCTCGCTAGGTCGCCTGTCTCAAACCAACCGTCAGCGTCCCACGGGTGAATGATCGCGCCATGCTCATCAAGATAGCCGGCCATCATCGAGCTGCTTTGAATGTGCAGCTTGCCAACGCCGAGCTCCATTCCCAGATCTTCGGCGTCCGTAGGAGCGCGAACGCAAACTTTGACGCCGTTCATGGGAGGGCCGACCCGACCATCGACATCTTGTCCATCGGCCGTGGTCGCCACCGATATTCCGCCGGTTTCGGTCGTTCCATAAAGCGGACAGACGGTGACGCCGGTCTTCTTGCGAAACTGGACTGCCGAGCGACGCGGCATCATCGATCCGGCGGTCAACAGCCAACGTAACCGACCAAAATCAATCGAACCGCCAAACAGCAACATATCAATATGCGCCGGGACCATCGGCAGCAGGGTCACCGGATAGTCGCGCAGGACGTCGGCCAGCTTTTTCATGCTGAAATTGGCGGTCGTCACGATGCTGGCGCCAGAGAGCAGCGGCGTCATCACGGTCAAACCATAGCCATACGCGTGGCTCATCGGCGGAATTGCGAAGAGGCAATCATCTTCGCAAATCGCCATCGTTTCGGCGTAGTGCCGAGCTTCTTCCATCGCCGCAAAACCGGGTCGAAGTGCGATCTTTGGCAGGCCAGTCGAACCCGAGGTCGGATGAAGCGGAACTCCACGCAGTTCTGGACCGGGGACGCTCGTCGGTTCGGAAAACGCGCCCCACAACAGATTCCAACCGTCAAGCGGTTGCAGTTGTTGTTGGTGCGAAAGGACCGTAGCCGCTTGCGAATCGCCGCCATAACTGGCGAGCCACTTCACGCCGAACCGTTTGGAATAGCGAGCCAACTCGGCTGGCGGCGTCATGACATGCACAAGCAACGGAGAAGCCTCGCAAGCCAACAGCGCCGCCAGCGCCGCCGGAAAGAGAGGACCATTGCCGATCGTCACCAGGACGCGATCGCCGGAAGCCAAGCCTTGTCGGCGAAACTCGCCGATCAAGGCCACGCGAGCGCGTGCAAATTCGTCCGCCGAAATGACGCGCTGCGCATCAAGATCGATAATGCTGCCGCGATAGTTCTCGACAGCATCCAGGATTGGCGCCGCACTCCAAATCGTGTCGGAAATTACCGGACCAGACACTGTCGGGCTCCATCTTCCCAACGCTCCAAAACCTCGTCGATGTCGGCTGAAGTATGAGCGGTTGACAGGAACATCGGTTCGAATTCATTCGGATGGAAGTAAACTCCACTGCGCTGCATCTGGTGTTGGAACTGGATGTAGCGTTCGAAGTCGCAATGACGTCGAACATCGCGGTAGTTGTACAGCCCTTCGACATCGGTCTTGGTGATCAAACCGGCCAACAACGGGCCTAAGTGATGAACATGGTGCGGGACGCCAAGACGATTGTAGATATCGTCGATACCGCCGGCCAATTGATCACCGAGAGCATGCAAGTTGGCGTAGATGTTTTCTTTGTCGGCCAGAACGGTGTCGAGCACCGCTTCGGCGGCCGACATCACAACCGCATTTCCTGAGAAGACGCCGCCGTGGAAGAGCGGGCCATTGGTAATGCAGCTCATAATCTCAGCCGAAGCGCCAAACGATCCTACGGGATAGCCGCCGCCCATCGCTTTCGAAACGACGGTGATATCGGGCGAAACGAGATAGTGCTCTTGGGCGCCGCCTGCGGCGACTCGCATGCCGGTGATCACTTCGTCGAAGATTAGCAGACCACCGCGATCATGGATCATTTCGCGAGCTGTGGCCAAGTAACCATCGCGCGGAAGCAACAAGCCGGCGTTACCCGAGATCGGCTCCATGATCACCGCAGCGGCGTCGTCGCCATGCTCTTCCAAGCAACGCTGCAGCGCGTCGAGATCGTTCCATTGGCAAGTGATCACGTCATCCAAGGCGTCAGTCATGCCGGTAGTGCCTGGGATCGCGGGACCATAACCGCACTCTGGCAACATCTCCAGCGGAGCGTGGTACTTGGTGAAGACCGCTTCGCTCCAACCGTGATAGTGACCTTCAAACATAATCAGCTTACGTTTGCCGGTGTAGGTCCGGGCCAAACGAATCGCTGAAGCGCAGGCTTCGGTCCCCGAATTGGCGAATCGCAGCAGTTCAATGCACGGAAACAGTTGTTTCAACTTTTCGGCGACCCGAATCGTCACTTCGGTCGGAAAACCAAGCTGACTCCCCTGTTCCGAAATCTGACGATACACGGCTTCGATCACTTGCTTGGGCCGATGGCCCAACAGCAGCGGCCCATAAGCCATGTTTAAGTCGATGTACTCATTGCCGTCGATATCCCACAGTCGGCTCCCTTCGCCGCGGTCAGCGACAAGAGGAATGTGATAGGGCAGAACTCGCATCGTACTGCTGTCGCCGCCCGCGATGCTCTTGCGACCGCGTTCCAGCGTTTTCGCACTAAGAGCCGCTCCGCTTGAATCCGTTTTGGAAATCATTCCCGTCATGGCGTTACCCCCGTTCATTGCTTTGTGTCTTTCAATTGGCGCAGTTGTTAGTGGTGTTGGAGCGGGTCAAAGAGGCAAGATCGTGAAAACAACGAGCGAGCTGTTCGGAACTTGCCGCATGACCAGTCGTCACGAGACGACCCGATTGCAATGCCGATTCCCAAGAGAGCTCTCCGCGCGTTAATCGCGTAAACGTGTCGCTGTTTAAATAGCAGGTGGGACTGTCGCCATTTTGCAAACCCGACCCAACGCCGACCAACCGCCCATGATCTACGATCATGTGCCATTGTCCGCCGCCGCTGCCGCTAATCTGCAAACTGACGTACCGACGGTCGCTGGATCCATTCGTGAGCCCGTTGGCGCTAGCCAGCCAAGGAGCCAAGTTTTCAGCGACCGGAAACTTAATTTTGGCCGACGCTTCGCGCGGCCAACCGAAATTCTTTTCAAGTGCGAAGGTGATCAAACGGTCCATCATCGCGTCATCCACGGCAGGGCAAGGCAAATTTGGCAAAGCTTGCTCGGTGCGCGTCGAATCAAACGCAGGATCGTCGCTCCAGTATGATTGGTAAACGCCCATTTGCTCGCGGAACGTATCACCAATTTCATCAATGGAGATATTTTTATTGCCGGAGGACGGTTCATCCGGACGTGCCAACTTAATGACCATCGATGCAACCGCCGACAACATGTCGGCCACGGTTGCAGGATTGGGATTCGTGAAGTGATACGTCTCACCATGCAGTTCGGGACGTGCGATCACCTCGGTCATCGCCGTCGAAACCCAGTCCACAGGAACTAAGTTCTTTCGTTCCGATCCATCCAACTGCAACGCAGCCAGCAGATCGCATTGAATGAACACTTCCCATGGCAATGAGGTCACCAAAGCGTGAATCAATCGCAGCGGCGTGTAAAACCCGTGATACGAAACCGTAAACCCAGTCTCCGCATCTCCCACGATAATCGAAGGACGATGCACGGTAAGCACATCCAGGAAATCCGCGGCGCGAACTTCTTTCTCAGCCGTTAATTTGCTTGATTCGTAGTCGTTGCTGGGCTCTTGTCCAACGTCGACTTCCTCTTCGCGGATCACATCACGACGCTTTCCGCAGACATAGGCGGTCGAAACATGATGCAATTTGCGAATCCCGGCGTCGCGGCATAAGCCCAGCATATGACGCGTCCCCAAGATATTGCTGCGCCACGGTTCTCCTTCTTCGTCATCGGCGTAAAACGTCAGCGATGCGGCGGAGTGGACCATCGTGTCGCAATATTCAGCGACCCATGTTTGGTCGGCGGTCGAAAGTCCCAAACCGGGTTGGGTGATATCTCCTTCCAAGACGACAGGGCGAACGAGCGCTCGACCGAGCTCCGCTTCCCAATACGCCATCGCGGTCTCAATCCGTTGCGCCGCCGATTCAAATCGAGATCGGCGCACGACAACCGCCAACGGCACGTCGGCCAAGGTCAGATCTCGAATTAAGTACCGGCCAAGCAATCCTGTTGCGCCGGTTAACAAGTGATACTTCATACGGAAAATATTGCCTTGCAATTACGTCTTGATCGACTACACGTGTACCGCAGCGCCGCCGTCGACGACGAGCGTCTCGCCTTGAACGAGATCCGACAACGGTGAGGCCAAAAACAGGACCGCATCCGCGATGTCTTCGATGCTCAGCATTCGGTCGCCCATCATCGTTTTGTCTTTACGATGATCGAACATCTCGCCGGCGCCTGGCAGGCGTTTGGTCGAATCGGTTTCTACCAGGCCCGATTTGATGATATTGACGTTCACCCCTTTGTCACCGACTTCCAAGGTGAGATGGCGCGCCAAGCTTTCCAGCGCCGCTTTCGAGCTGCCGATCAGCCCGTACCATGGCAACGCCATGTCTGAGCCATGGCTGCTGATGCCGATCACTTTCGCGCGGCCCTTGCTTTTTTCGAGCAACGGCAAACCGGCCTGCACGAGGAACAGCATCGCCAGCACGTTGGTGTGATACGTGTTTTCAAAGTGTTTTTCGTTCGCCGCCATCAACGGACGAAATCCGCCGGTCGCCGCATTGCTGACGATAATGTCTAGTTGTTGAATATGTTCGCCGATGTACTCCATCATCGATTCGACATCATCTTTTTTGCTCACATCCGCTTTGACGACAAACGACCGTCGTCCCATCGCGCGAATTTCCTTCGCCGTTTCCATAGCGGCGGTGCGTGACGTGACATAGTTGACGATGACGTCGCAGCCTGCTTCGGCAAGTCGCAATGCGGAAGCGCGCCCCATTCCGCGCGAACTCCCGGTAACCAAAGCGATACGTCCGGAGAGGTTAATCATGTTGCGTTTCCTGAAAATCGAATTGGAAGTACTTCGTTCGCATCGTCCGAACCTGGCGTTTGGCTCGCACGCTCGATGTAGTTCTGAAAATGAAAAATGCGTTCTTCACGTGTTGAAATCAAACCGCCGGTCGGCTGATCGGCCGCCGCTAATCCGGCTTGAATGTGCGGTAAGATTCCAGCGTCTTCTGAGCCCACCTGGGTCAAAAAATCATTGGCCCATTTGCTGATAAAGCTGCGATTCCACAATCGCCGCAGTTGTCCTTTTTCGCCGATATGGCACATCAAACGGACCACCGACAACGACTGATCCGGCGATACGGGGATCACGCATTCGACCCAACGATAGAGCGACAATCGCGCGATCATGACGTTGGGGTAATGCAAAATATGTTCGTAGGATGAATCTCGCTGGCGTCCCACCAGCCAATGTCCGATCTGATCGAGCGTCGCCCGAAACGAGCGTTCCTCGCTGTAATCGACAAACAGCGATGTCCAGGTGTCGTTCAGCTGATGCGTGCAATCTTTCTCGTCCGGCGCCTCGCCGAAGGTTTTGGGATGAACCTCAGTCGTGTGATAACTTTCCAGTGCATTTTCGACCAGGCACTTCCAATTCGCGTTGATCTTGCGCGTCATCACGATCGCCGTATGCATCTCCGGCGAAAACCAGGATTCATACAGTTGAAACTTGTCTCCTAAAAACTCCTGCAAGCTCGGCCCATCTTCCGACAAGTTGATGAACACGAGTTCGCCGCAGCGTTCGACGCGAAATCGCTTTAGTCCTAGCATTCCTTGCGCGAGTGGGCGAAATGTTTTCGCGTCCGGGATTTTTCGGACGTTGCCTGTTTCGTCATATTCCCAACCGTGATATTGGCAATGCAAACGCTCAGCGATCCCACACGATTTGCAAGTCAGTTTCGCATAGCGATGCGAGCATACGTTCAGGAAAGCGCTGACTTCATCTTCGTTACGCCACAGAATAATCGGGCGTTGAAACAAGTCGAGCGTCACAAACGATCCGTTGCGAGGCAATTCGCTCATCACTGCAACGCAATGCCATGCCGGCAACAAGATCGTGTCGATCTCCTTTTGGTAGATCGCCGGATCAAAATAAGACTCGCGCGGCAGAACCTGCGGATGATGTTCTTTGCTTACAAACATGAGGAAAACTCCTGCCGGACGGTGACTGGAGCATCCTGAGTTTTCGCTTGCCAGACTGCCGTCGCAGTTCCCCGGCTAGACGTGCGAATCCACGTCGAAAGGGGCGCTAGTCGGCGTCCAAACAAAGAACAGCGAACCTCATGCTCGCCATACGATTCGATTTCTACGCCTCGCGGGTTCCAGGTCTGGCTGTCTCCCTGTGATTTGAAAATCGCTTCCTTCAATCCCCATAGCAGGGAAGCCGACCCCGGGCGTTCGGCAAGCCAGGCTTGTTCACGCTCGCTAAACCAAGCGCTCGAAAAATGCCTGTCTTGCGGAACGTCCCAAGCCAAATCAACGCCGATCGACGTCGCATCGGTCGTCATCCCTACCAACACGGCGCTGCCGGTATGAGACAACGAAATGCGGTATTGGGTCGGTTTTCCATCCACAAAAACTTGCGGCGCTACCCCCAAGCCGCTGGTCGAGCGGGACAAAATTTCAACCCGCCGTAAATCGGTGGAATCACTCGACAGAGCAATCAAACGCTTGGCGATCCAGCGCGCTCGCAACCATTGTCGACGGCGATCTTCGTGCGCAAAAAAAGCCAGTTCGGCTTCCTCTGCGGCGCTTAGCCAAGCGTCTTGCGCGTCGATTGGCAATCGACGCGTATCTGCGACATATCGAACGATCCAAGTCGGCGAGGTAATCATGCGACTCCTCCTCGGCCAAGAATCACTTTCTGATAGCCAATCGCTTTGAAGATCACGTCTCCGTTTTCACCAAACAGAGTCAGATCATAGAGCGCCGATTTTTCGGCCACGTCACGACATACAAAATAGACGTAGCAGTTTTCGCCATCGCTCGGCAGCCGACCAATCTCCAATCGCTCGATCTTCCGGGGCAGTGAAACCGCTCCCTCGCTATGCAGGTATAACTGACAGCCGCACGCATACAGGGCCGAATCGAGCACGCAGGAAGGAATGCGCCATCCATCCACGCGTTCGGGTTTCGTCAAATCGGCCAAAGGCTGCGCGACGATATGTCCCCAACCGCTCGCGGCGTCGCAACTGAGCGCCTTCAAGCAGCGGAATGGAGCGCCATGATAGATGGCGCTATCCTCGGGATACGTCACAGCGCTCCACTCGCTCGGAAACGGCGGCAGTTCGGCTGTGATCGCAACTGGCGCATCGGCCAGTTCGATGTTTGCTTGCAAGTAAAGGCGGTCTTTTTGAATCAATCCGCCGGTTCGATTCCGGAAATCGCAGGTCCAGCGGCACTCGGCGACATGGTCGCCAACCAGCTTGGCTCGCGCCTGGGCAGTTGCTGCGTTGTCGGTATGAAACGCCAGGCCGTCAATCATGTCGACGTCACAGAAGGCGACTACCTTTTTGCCGGAAGCCAACTCGGCCGCTTCTCGCAGCGCTTCCAACGTCACGACAACCGGCATCAACGGTTTGCCGCGCAGTCGATGCAACGACAAGAAGGGATCACTCACCGGGTCGAGCGGCACGTCGCCAACCAACTCATCTCCCTCGGTGCGCGAAGTCGCGACCAGTGGAAACGAACTATCGACCGCATCGCCAGATCGGGGCTGGAACTCGCCCAACGGGAATTGTTCGTTCGGATAGAACATCGGGTAGAAGTCGCCGAACGTATAGAGCGTCTCCGCTTTCAATCCGCCGCCGGCCATTTCTTCCTCCATCCGCCGAACTCCTTCTTCCGGCAGCATATATTTCATCTTCATCACTGATCGCGGTCCCCACGCAAATCGAGACAGCGTCGCGATGCCGGCGCCTTCCCACGATTCCCAGTGGATGCAGAGCGTCGTGCAATCAGGACGCGCCGAGCGAAACCAGTCGAGCGCCTTCGACATCGAGTCGTTGCCGGCCGCGTAGTCGCTCAGTCCGTTCCCACCAAATCGACCGCTGATCGAGCCGAACCCGATGCAATGCGTCAACGGATCCTGCTGCGTAAGCGCGAACAAATGGAGCAGCCCGTCAAACTTAGCGCGAATCAGTTTTTCGACAAATGGGCGACGTTTGTGATCAAAACGCCCCGGCTCAATTAAACCGGCGCCATGCATCAGTCCGTTGATCGGACCGTCGACGCGACGAATTTCTTCCAAAACCGTTGCGACTGCATCGCGATCAGTAACGTCGCATTGATGATAGGTCGCCTGAACGCCGGCATCCGCAAACCGCTGCAGGTTGTTGAAGATCTCGCAGTCTTTCAAAACGCGATCCCATGCCTGCCCCGGCGAACCGCCGGCGGCGACCGCTTCTCGAGCAATCTGCGTTTTGTAGGTTTTAAGCTGTTCTTCGTCAAAGGTGCGCCAGGCGGCGTCGACCAGCGGCGCCGGACTCTTGCCCAGTAGATGTAACTTCCAACCGTAGCGAGCCGCCAACTCGCGCGCGGCGATCGCCGTAATCCCGCGAGCACCGCCGGTCACGACCCAAGTTCCGCCACGCGGAATGTTCGCGGCCGGTCCAAGTTCCAGCGGGGTTCCAATCGGCCGAATCACACGGCGAACGCCGCGGCTCCAGCTCACTTCGACTTCGGGCTGAGCGGCGGCAAGTTCACGCATCATTGCGTCAAACAGGTTTGCAGGCGATTCCTCGACCGGAGCGTCAATCACTTTGCAGCGGGCAACACGATGATCAAGTCGCGAGTCTTCAATGTGCAGCGACTTCATAAAGCCGGCGACGCCACCCCCATCAGGGGTTTGCACTGTCGACTCAAAGCCAAAGTCTCCCCCCAGTGAAGTTGCAGCGACCAGATCGCCGGTTCCTGCTTGGGGAAATTTTAGAAGCCGCTTGTACCAATTTTGGGCGATGAAGTAGGGCGCGATGATTCCTTCGTGACGACGACGATCAATCTCGGCGGCTGACAGCGAGTCGGCCGACAACACATCACGACTGGTCATTAAAAAGAGCCGCTTCGCCGGCTTCTCAGGATGCAGCGAGTCAAGCCAAGCCAGCGTTTCGTCCAAGTCGGCGCGTGCGCCAAACCGATAGACCTCGACGCCCGCTTGTTGCAGTCGTTGCTCTAGTTCCACCGCATCCGCGTTTTCGCCCAAGATCCAAACCGGCGCGTCAAACGTCGGCGCGGTCGGAGTTCCCGCAGCAAGCGGCGAATCGATCAGTTTCAACTCGCAGCGCTCGGTTCGCAGATCCACCGCTGCGTCCGCCGGGCCAAGCGGCTCGGTCGAAGCGGTTTCGGTCGGCTCTGCTGGAGTCGCCGTCGGACTCGCTTCGGCACGACTTTGGGCCAAAATCCCCAAACCGTCCGCAAAACGTTGCCAATGACGCCGCTCGGTGATCAGAATTTCGCCGCGCGGGACATCGGTCTCGATTTCGCGAATCAAGTGCCCCACGCCTTCCGCTAGCGGCATCAGTTTTAAGGCGCTCTTATCGTTCAAAACGTTTTTCGTTTCGGGGCGAGCCGCCATGCCGACTTCATCCCAGCCGTGCCAGTGGAAGCCGACTGCTCGAACCCACGGACGCGTGCGACGATAGGCGCTCATCAGTTTGCAGAGCAAATCGCTCGCCAGACAATAGTCGGCTTGACCAAAGCTGCCGAGTCGACCAGCGATCGAACCGAAACCGATAAAATGTCGGATCGGATCCCGCTCGGTCAGCGCCGCCAGATGAACGATGCCGCCATCTTTGACGCCGATTGTCGCCTGAACGACCTCGCGACGTTTCTTTTCCATCCGGCACGATTTGTCGATGCCGGCGCCATGCAAAATGCCGGAAATCGGGCCATCGACACGGCGAATTTCTTCCAACACGACCGCCAACGCGGCGCGATCCGAAACATCGCACGCGTGGTACGTGGCCGAAACGCCGCTATCGACGAACGCTCGTAACGACTTGTCGATCTCCAAGCTTTTCTGCACGCGTTCCCACGCTTGCGGCGCTTGTTGGCCCGCTTTGCGAGCGGCGATCATCGTTTCGGCCTTCAACTTTTGCAGACCCGCTTCATCCAGCTGGCGCCAGGCGGGATCAATCGCCGGCAATTCGCTGGAACCAATCAAATGGAGCTTCAGGCCGTAACGTTTCCCTAATTCCAACGCACATGCGGCCGTGATTCCGCGAGCGCCGCCCGTAACAACCCAAACGCCTTGCGGCAGTTCCGCCGCCGACTTGGTCGCAGCGGGTCGATCCATTGCAAACGGCACCCGTCGCACGCCGTCGGTATAGGAAACTTCGTAATCTTGATTGCCAGAGGCGAGCTCGGCAAAGATGTTGTTCGCGATCTGACGCGGTGATTCTTGCGAGGACGTATCGAACGCTTTCACGCGTGGGCCTTTGCCGCCGCGCATCACGGTGTATTCGATGAAAATCGCTTTCATCAATCCGGTCAAAGCGCCTCCCTGAACCGCCGTCGCTCCACGGCTGAAGCCGAAGTCACCGCCGAGCGCGGTCACTGCAACTACGGTCGTATTCTCCAGCCATCCACCAGCATCCGCCAACGACAGCCATTTCTGGCAGACGAACAGCGGCGTTTCCATAGCCGATTGTTGTTGAGCGTTCCAGGTCGACTCGACAGCGAACCGCATATTCGCGCGATCATCGCGAGCCGTTGTAATGAACAGATGTGGCGCCGGGCCTGCGGCGCAGATCGCTTCGATCTGGGCGACGGCGCTCTCTAGACCGTTTGCGTCGGCGATTTGATATGTCGTAACGCCCGCTTGTTGCAGTTGTTCGATCAGGGCGGCGGCTGTCTCTCCATTGCCGAGCACGATTGCAGCTCCACTGAAAACAGGCGTCGTCGCGGCGTCTGGAGCGAGCAGCGAATCGCACATTTCCAGCTCAAAACGAGCGGTAACGTTCGGCTGCGTCAGTGGAGTCGTTGCTGGTCGCTGCGGAACTGCCGGCGTGGTAATGCTGGCGTCCGCAAACAGTCCGTGTAGCGAGTAATTCTCAATCGAGCGCGATGTGGTCGATTTCTTTAGAGACAACTGTCCCGATCCAAAATCGAACAAGAAGGCGAGGGCGTCACTGTCAGCCGACAGCAACAGATTCGCGACTTCGCACGACTCGACATCTTGTTCTGTCAGCGAAGAATCGCCGGCTAGCGCCATTTGACGTTTGCCGCAATAAACGGTTGGCTGATCGCTGATCACTTGCCGTTGCTGCCCATTCGACTGAACGCTGGCCAGACGGCCACTCTGGAGATCACCTAGCACGACATCGCCTGCTTCGGCAGACGATTGCAACATCAGGTCAATCGCAGTTTCCAGGTTCACTCCGTTTTGCAATACTTGGACTGAATGGTTCTCGCCGCTGCAGGTTAAACCTGCGGAGTTGACTCCCCCTAACACCAAACGCGTGCCGATCGGAGCAACCACCACGTGCGACAAGCCGCTGGTCGGCTTTCGCAAAAACATCGCTAACTGAATCGTCTCGCGCATCGGATTGATCGCTGGCGATTCAAATTGTGCGGCGTGCAGCAATGAGCCTTCAGAGTCGCTGGTAGTGGCCGCTTGCTCCATGTCGGTCAGCGTTTCTGCAACTGCAAAGTGATGAGCCAAGACGTTGCTGAGCGGGGTCTCAATCGCGTCGGCGATTCCTTGCAATTCATCCAATTGATCAGGCGTCAGCAATTGCAATGCCTGAGCAGATTGAGCTGAGCCAGGGAGTTCGTCAATCGACTCGCCGACGTACTCCGCATAGGTGCGGAGTACGCGACGAATCTCTGACCGATATTGGCTGCCGTGTCGCCAGCCCATTTCGTACGGCGTACCGACGAGGGGCAGCGGCGCTGCAGCACTAAAATCCAAATTCTTACCATTGAGTTCCGCAGCAGCAGCATCAGCGCTGTTTGCTACGGCCGGCGCGTTGTCTTTAGTTTCCAGAGCCGGCGCCGGAGCGGCCAGGGAAAAAGATGCTGGTTCCTCGGTCGCGGCGGAAGCGTTGCCCGAGAGGAAGTTTAAGACGTGACGCAACGTCGGGAAGTCATCCAACGACATGTCGGTGGCCGACGTGCTGATGTCAAAGTATTCCTGCAGTTCGCCAAACAACTGGGCCTTCTTGATGCTGTCGATGCCCAAGTCGGCTTCGAGGTCGGCATCCAGGTCGACCACTTCCGGCGGATAGCCGGTTTGCTCCACCACAAAGTTAACCAGAAACGATTCGAGTTCGGCCGCGCTCGTTCCGGTCGAAGCAGGCGCCGCGGCCGACGGAGGAGGCGAAACCGGAGGCGACGGTGCGACAGGCGCCGCGACAACCGGAGCAGCCGCCGTGCTCTCGCTGGCCTGACCACTGGCCGAGAGGAAGTTCAAGACGTGACGCAGCGTCGGAAAATCATCCAACGACATGTCGGTGGCCGACGTGCTGATGTCAAAGTATTCCTGCAGCTCGCCAAATAACTGGGCCTTCTTGATGCTGTCGATGCCCAAGTCGGCTTCGAGATCGGCATCCAGGTCGACCACTTCCGGCGGATAGCCGGTTTGCTCCACCACAAAGTTAACTAGAAACGATTCGAGTTCGGCCGCGCTCGTTCCGGTCGAAGCAGCGACCGGCTCTGCCGGAGCAACCGGTTGCGGCGGAGCGGCCACCGGAGCAGGCGCCGCGGGGGCAGGAGCCGCCGAAGCGGCGCTTCCTTGTCCGCTGGCTGAAAGAAAGTCCATCACGTGACGCAGCGTCGGAAAATCATCCAGCGACAATTCGGTGGCCGACGTGCTGATGTCAAAATATTCCTGCAGCTCGCCAAACAGCTGGGCCTTCTTAATGCTGTCAATGCCGAGATCCGCTTCCATATCAGCGTCGAGATCGACCACTTCCGGCGGATAGCCGGTCTGCTCGACCACAAAGTTGACCAGGAACTTCTCCAGGTCGATCCCTTCGCTTTGACCGCTCGCAGCAGCGGCCGCAGGCGTCGGCGCAACCGGGGCAGGGGCCGGAGTCGGCGGCGCTGGTTGTGGTGCAGGCGGCTGAACCGCGGCAGGCGCTGGCGAGGCGGCAAACGTTGGTTTCGGAACAATTGGCGCTGCGACCGGCGCCGGCGCGGGAGGCGTGACTGCGGCCGGAGCCGGAGTCGGCGGCGATGCCGCAGGCGGCGACGCCTGGGCAGAACCACGCATCTTCGCGCGACGACGCTCAGTAGCGTCAAAGTGCGGAATATCGTCCATCTGGTTCTTCTCGTTGGTGCTAATCGAACTACGGGAGGAAGCGACAGGCTGCGGCTTGACTGGCGCGCGGTCCGTCGAAGAAGTCATGGGTTGTGATACAGCAGGAGCAGTTGCCGGTTGCGGGGCCTTAAACGCCGCACGTGTCTCTGTTACTGTCTTGGCGGGGACAACAGGCTTCGGCGTGCTGACCACGGGAGCTCTCACTCCCAGGCATTCCAGCAGCGCCTCGACGCACAAAATGGGCTCGATGCCGCCATGCTTGGGATTGTCGGAAGCAATCACCGTTGCATCGCCTGAAAGGATCCGGCGATTTAGCTTCGTCAGCGTTTGTTGAGGGCCAACCTCGACAAAAATCGTCGGCGTCTCCAACGCAAGTTGTTCAATCAAGGGGGCATATTTGACAGGAGTCGTTAGTTGCACGCCCAAGTTGCGACGGATTCGGACGGGGTCTTCCGTCAGGTTGTTATCAACGGTGCTAATAAACGGCGTTTGCGGCGCTCGCATGTCGGCCGTTTCGAGCGCCTGTTGCAGCATCCGGCTTGATCCGGCCATCAGCGGCGTGTGGAATGCAGCCGGAACCGCCAAGATTCTCGCCGGATATGATTTAGCCGCCAGCGCTTTGGACAATTGTTCCAGCGCCGCCAATTTGCCTCCGATCACGGTCTGATCAGGAGCGTTGTAATTGGCCAGATAGGCTTGGCATCCGCTCGCGGCGATGACCTTCTTGATCTCTTCTGGCGGAGCGGTCGTGGCCAACAGTCCGGCGTTGTTCAGTGAAGTAGCGTTGATTCCATCGCAGCGCGCACGCGTCATACGAATGACCGCGTCCAGGTTCCAAACGCCAGCAGCGTACAAAGCAGGGAATTCGCCGTAGCTGTGTCCCAACACAACATCCGGTTTTACGCCCCGTTCCGAAAGGGCCGCCAGACAGATCAAATCGGCCAACAACATGGCGATCTGCGTTTTCCAAACGTCGGCTCCTAGCTGCGTCGGCGCGTTCCAGGCAAGATCTGCAAAGATCGGATAACCAAGCCGTCGCATCGCCGCATCCGCTTCCGACATCATTTGAGCCGCAGCCGGCGACTGGCTGACCAGATCACGCAACATTCCTTCGTACTGCGATCCTTGCCCTGGGAACAAAAACGCAATGCGCGGTTTGGTGGTGAGCGGTTCGCGACAGAAGATTCCCTGCTGTTCCAGCACCTGACGCGAAGCGGAATTGCCCAGTTGCGGCAACGCCATCGTCAGCTTCTTGGTCAGCGCCGGAACACTGTCGGCGACGATCGCCAGACGCACCTTGTCGCTGGAGGCAAATTGCTTCGTCTCGGCTTGGTGAAACGCTTGGTCCGCTTCCGTCAGCGCAACGTTGACCATGCTCTTCAATTCGGCCAGCGACGCGGCGCCAAAACGTACGATCCGCGCGGCTTGAACTTGCTCCGCTGTCGTCGGCGTGTCCGTTTGAGCAACCGGCTTGGGCGGCGCAACGGATCCGTCATCCAAGATCAGATAGAAGGCTTGGCCCTTCGACCAGGTGGCGACGGCGCCAAGTCCGCGGCCGTTCAATTTCACATTGACGGTGGCCGTCTGTACGCTGGCGGTCGAACCGTTAAATGCTGCGGTCGGCTGTTGAAGTTCGCGCGCCGCCGAAACTTCGTGATGTTGCGATTCCAGGGCCGCTTTGAGAACGGTGATCAGCGAACTGCCCCCTCCCATGTGCCCAAACTGCGCAGTGCCTGAAGTCAAGTGGAGCGGCTGTTTGCGATCGGGCGAAGTATGCTCGTGAGCCAAGGTCGACAGCGATTGCGAGACGCTGCTGTTGTTTTCGTCCGTTTCGATATCGACGAACTGAATTTCACTCGGCGCGATGTCAGCCATGGTCGAGGCGCGCTCGACCGCCAATCGCATCGCTTCGGCAGGCGAATCATGCGTTGCGACGCCCAGCCCACGAATGACGGCGCGAATCCGATCGTCGTCACGTTTCGCATCTGAAAGTCGTTTTAAGACGACAACCGCGGCGCCTTCGCTCGGCACCACGCCGTTGTATCCGGCGTCGAGGACGTTTTTCGGCGCTGCGTCGCAATGCAACAGGCCCGACTCTCGCAGCCCGTCAAACATGGTGATTCCCATGCGACGTTGTCCGGCGGCGCAGATCATCATGTCGTTGTCGCCCGACAGCAGAGAATCGATGCAAAGCGCGATTCCTGACATGCCGGAAGTCGTGCCGCTATCGATCGCGACGGCGCCGCCGTTCAAGTCGAGCGTTTTGCTGATTCGCGAAGCCAGCGTGCTGCTGGTAAAGCTGCCTGTTTCGTCGACCAGAGCAGGCCATTTTTTCAACAGGACCTTGGCGAAATCTTGATTGATCGCTTCAATCTTCTCCGCGGCGAGTCCACGTGTTTGCAGAAGCGTGGTCAGCTTCGCCTGCATTTCGGGGAGACGAAGCCCCATTTCTAGTTGATCGCCAAAATCGCCTCCAAATTCGGTTCCGATGACAACGCCGCAAAGTTCGCGCTGGATCGATTCGCGATCGTAGCCGGCGTCAGCAAGCGCTTGTTCGCTGGCGTCGAGAAACATGAACTGCAGCGGATCGGCTTCAAGAACCTGTTTGGGCGGAACCTTATGTTTGCGCCAGTCGTAGGCGTAGTCCGTAATGAAACCGCCCAGCACTTGCATTCCCTTATCGGCCGCTTTTTTGCGCGCCAACGGCGACCAGCGATCGGCCGTTGGTTCCGTTTTCGGGTCGGTCCCTTGTTGCAGTGATTCCCAGAAGGCGTTGATTTCAGCAGCGCCCGGGGCGATGCAGCCTAAGCCGATGATCGCGATGGCGCGATCGTCCGCTGTCTCGGCAACCGGACGCGGTCCGCCGGTAATCTGCTCCGCCGTTTGACCGACATACTCGTCGATCACCACATGCATGTTTAGACCGCCGATGCCAAAGGCATTCACCGCGGCGCAGCGCGGTCCGCCATCGGCGGGCGCACCCCACGGGGCTGGCTGCATCGGCACGAAGAAGGGAGACTCGTCCCACGGCACCTTCGTATTCAATTGTTTGATATTGATCGCAGCCGGAAATTGCTGATGCTGCATGCAGAGGATCGTTTTGATCATCCCAGCGACGCCTGCAGCTTCGAGCGCGTGCCCGATGTTGGCTTTGGCGCTGGTGATGGGAATCTTCTTCCCCGTAGGGAAGTTTGGCTCCAGCACTTCGCGCAGCGTTTCCAGTTCGGTAGCGTCCCCCAACTGCGTCGCCGTCGCGTGACATTCCAAGTACTGCAGTCGAGAAACATCAACTCCGCTGCGATACGCGCGGCGCATTGCCCGCATTTGCCCCTCTTTTCGGGGCGCCCACAAGCTTTTGCCGCGTCCGTCGGTCGCCACGCCCAAACCACGGACGACGGCTTGAATTTGGTCGCCGTCCGCGATCGCTCGATCGAGAGTTTTCATGACCAGCGCGACGTAACCTTCCGACATGATCAGGCCATCAGCGCCGGAGTCGAAGGGGCGACTATCATCCTTTGTAAGCGTTTGGGCGTTCGAGAAGAGGACCAGCGAATCGGACTTGCAGTCCGACGCTCCCCCGACCACGACCATGTCAGCGCGACCGCGCTGCAGCGCTCTAGCGCCCATCAACATCGCGTGTAACGAGGAGGCGCATGCTGAGTTCAACGCCAACCATGAGCCGTTCAGACCGAACGCTTTGGCGACGGTGCCGGCGACCATGTTGCAGTTCAGATAGCGGAACCCTTCGGCGCCATCCGGAATGTCGGCCATGAGCTCTTGCAGCAACTGCTGCTCAACGGCTTGGCGCTCTTGGGGAGCCAAATGTTGGAACTCGGGGGTTTCCTCCAGTAGAGCGACCGCTTCATCGACATACGTGCGAAACGTCAGTTCACCGAGGCGCGAGCTACCCTGCGCATGGCCGATAAAAACAGAACAATTACGATCTTTGAGTTGGAATGGATCGTAGCCGGCATGGCGGAATGCTTCGGCGGCCGTTTCGGTCATTAAAAGATGCGTGTTATCGACCGAGTCAATCAATTCTTGCGGCAACGGACAACGGTCACGATGGAACGTGCGATCCGCCAGCACAGCTGCTTTGGTCGAGTACGTCTTTCCGCGGACGCCCTTGTCCGGATGGTAATAGATCTCACGATTCAAGCGATCCGCCGGGACTTCGCCTACGGCCGATCGCCCCTCGGAGATCAGTTGCCAATATTCGTTCAAGTTGGCGGCGCCGGGGAGACGGCACGCCATGCCGACAATCGCCACCGGGATATCGGTTCGATCAGTCGAGATTGTCATGTTTCCTATCCTGATTCATTGGCAACCAACAATGGTTTCTTATTGCGCATTGCTGGCGCTACTTGGCGCTTCACCCTCTGCTAGCTTGCCCTTCGTGGGCACTAATTCAGGTGAACATCAATGTTGAGAGTCAATTCGGAGGCGGGAATGAGTAGGGGCTTTCTCATGCGTTTGAGCATTGAAACTCCTATGATTACACAAGATGGGGTAAATGCAACATTCCCACAGGATACGACGGGTGATTTTTCTCCCCATTTGGGCCGTTCGCATGCGACCCCCCCGAAAGCGCAGAATGCAGAAAATGAGTAGGGCGAGTTGAGCCACATAGTTTAGGAGAATTTGGTCGTTTAAAGCGCTCTCGAACAGGCACTTAATTGACCTATTGATTAGCATGCAAACTATGGTTTACGGAGAACTTTAAAGATTTTCGCGGATGTCCGCTGGCAAGAACTCGCGATGAGGATGTCTTTCGATACGGCTGACCGGGTTATGACGGTCATGATTCCAGACAACCCAATACCCGCGGTCCGCCGCATGTCCAAACAGTTCAGACTTCACGCGTCGGGATTGGACTAAATCAAGGTCATACGACGTGCACCACATCCGGCGAATGTGAGCGACCGTCGGAGCGACGTCCCCCAGGAACATCAGACCCTCGCCGCTTGACGCGATTTCGATCGCCTGATGCCCGCGGGTATGCCCCCCCGTTTGAATGACTCGAACATCAGGCACGATTTCCTGCGAGCCGTCGATCAGCATTAAACGCCCCTCGTTGGCCAAGGGAAGAAAGTCATCTAGGTCGTACCCGCCAGAAAGTTCGAGCGTATTCGAATTCGCGTCGTCCCACTCTTGCCGCTGAATATAGTAAGTCGCTGAGGGAAAGGTCGCCGCGATTCTCCCCTCGAGCCGGGTCGTCGCTCCTCCAGCATGATCCCAGTGCAGATGACTTAGAATGACGATATCGATATCTTCCGGAGCGACGCCGAGCGCCGCCAGATCAGTCAGCAGCGGCCAACCTGGTTCCAGACTATGCGACTTGCGATCCAACGGAGACATTTTTTCGCCGTGCCCAGCGTCGATAAGCACCGTGTGAGATGCGCTGCGCGCCAAGACGCAGTTCATCGCTAAAGGAACGCGGTTTTGTTCATCGGCCGGAGTAATTGTTCGCCAGATCGATTTCGGCACGACGCCATACAATATGCCTCCGTCGTGCAGGAATCTGCCTCCAGACACCAGGTCAAGTCGCCAATCGCCAATCTGCATGAGTTGTCGCCGTCAATGCTGCGGGGAAGTTCGTCTTCGCGATGAGTTCATCCTATTTCAAGCCTCATTGATGTGTTATGCTCATTCGACAAATTCGGCGAGCATTGCCGCTTTTCTTCGTAATTCCGACGCCGTAGACCTTTTTTGCAAGTTGATATGTCGTCATCTTCCTCCTCGTGGCAAGATCGATACGGTTGGCTGGTCATCGCCTTCTTTCTGGCGGTGACGCCGGTTCTGACTTACGGCGCTAAAGGCGCTTGGGACAGTATCAAAAACCGAGTCGAAGACTGGCTTCCGGAAACATTTGAAGAGACGCAGCGGCTCATCTGGTTCTATCAACAGTTCGGCACGGACGAATTGCTGATGATCAGTTGGGAAGGTTGCACGCTAGATGACCCTCGACTGAATCAATACAAGACGCAATTATCAAAGCTAGACACCAGCGGTCAGGAGCCGGTCGAGTGGTTTGGCGAAATCATCACCGGCGCCGACGCAATCGAGTCCCTTACCTCCGACCCGCTAGAACTCCCCAAAGCTGATGCGCTCGCTCGCATGGATGGTTGGCTGATCGGACCAGATCACCAGCAAACTTGTCTGATCGCGATCGTTTCCAAAGCTGGCGAAGAAAATCGAGCCGCTGCAATTGAATACGCCTATCAATGTGCGGATCAGGTCAAGGAACTAACGCGCGAGAACTTGATCGTCGCTGGGCCAACCAGCGATGGGGTCGCAATCGACAACGCTAGTAAAAACTCGCTTGATCTGCTCAACCTGGGTTCGTTCGTCGTCTGCATCACGATCATGTACATCGGTTTTCGCAGCATGCGTGCGACGATGATCGTATTTCTGATCGCGATCTTCTGCGAACAGCTCAGCATGTCGATCATGTATTTCAGCGGTCAGGAGATCGACTCGGTCCTGACCTTGGTCGCCAACTTGACATATGTGCTCAGTATTTCCTCCGGCGTTCATTTGGTGAACTACTATCGCGAGTCGCTCGTCGATCGAACAACCAAAGAGTCCGTCGCTTGGGCGTTGCGTGCGGCGCTGGTTCCCTGTCTATTGTCGGCAGGCACGACAGCTGTCGGCATGCTTTCGCTAACGGTCAGCCAGATTCGCCCAGTGACCAACTTCGGGCTCTATGCCGCCGCATCGATTGGCGCCGGTTCCATCGTCCTGTTGCTGTTGGCGCCGGCCGCTCTTTACAAATTTCCGGTAAATCCGAAGCTTTGGCACGATCCCAATCATGGCCCGCGTTGGCTGCATGCCTTTTGGGACAAGCTCTCCCAGAGTATCGACTCTCTACGCTGGGTTATCTTCGCCACGTCGCTCGCGTTGATCGGCGTTTGTCTGGTTGGCGTTTCAAGGATCACGACGTCAGCCCAACTGCACGATTTGTTTTGGCCCGAAGCGCGAATCATCCATGACTACGATTGGCTGGAAGAACACGTCGGCCCCTTGGTGCCGATCGAGATCGTCTTGCGCATGCCTACTTCCACCGATACCCAACCGGATGGAATGAAGCTGGATGAACAGTTCTATATTCTGGATCAGGTGCAGAAAGCGGTTTCGGATGTTGATGGAGTCGAAGCTTCGATGTCGGCTGCGACGTTCGCACCCCAATTCCCCGATCCTACGCAACGAGGTTTTATCGCCATCACGCGACGCACTTCTTTTCGTAAGATCCTGCAAAATCGTCTCGACCAATATGTCGACATGAACTACCTCAGTAACGAAGAGGACGACCATTTGTGGCGAATCAGCGCCCGTGTGCCGGCCGGCGATCGTTTGCACTACGGCGACTTGATGGATCGAGTCAAAAAGAACGTCGATAGCATCTTGGCAGATCATCCTAATATCGCGCCGATCTACTCCGGGTCGGTCCCCTTGGTCTTCAAAGCTCAGACCGAGATGCTCAACGACCTGATCAAAAGCTTCGGCCTAGCGTTCATCATGATCGCCGGCATCATGATTGTCCTGCTTCGCAACGTATTCACCGGCTTCTTCAGCATGGTCCCCAATATTTTGCCAACGCTGATCGCCTTTGGCACGATGGGCTGGCTCGGCATGCCGGTCGAAGTTGGATCGTTGTTGACGGCTAGTGCGGCGCTTGGAATCGCCGTCGACGACTCGCTTCACTTTATCAGTTGGTTCAACAAGGGGATCGCCTCCGGCGCCAATCGTCGCGAAGCGACGCGTCTGGCGTACGAACATTGCGGAGCCGCAATGGTTCAAACTTCGCTGATCTGCTCGTTCGGCCTGTTGGTCTTTGCGCTGAGCCCATTTACGCCGATCTCACGATTCGCCTGGATGATGTTTTCGCTGCTCTTGATCGCATTGCTGTGCGACCTATTCATCCTGCCTGCGATACTGCTCTGTTTTTCGCGTGAGAAGAAGATCGAGGGAAGCGAAGCGTCCACAACGCTCGCGCAATAAACAGCCGCGAATCCGCCCCAATAGGCGAAAAGCCGCGGCGACAGTTTCCATTCGTACTTAGTTGGCTTACGGGCGCCGACCAGACGCCAGTTGACGATCAATCGTCGCCAGAACATCCGGCAGATCAGCAGCGCGACGCACAAAGTAGTGCGGCTTCACGTCGTCAAATCGCGAAGTGATAACCTCGCGGCGAGCGGTCTTCTCGGCTTCGCTTGTCGCTTCATACTCGGCCAGCGCCAGGCCCATTTCATTGCCGGTATCGGTCACGGCGACCGTCCACGCTCCGGCTGCATGCCCGGCCGAGATGCCTACCGGGGTATCATCGACTTTGACGACGGACGACATCGGATAGACGTTGGTTCGCTGTGCGATCTCAAACAACATCCAGGGCGCAGGACGACCTTGTCGAACTTCGTCTGAGCAAATCTCGGCGTCCGGCGAATAGCCTTGTTCGGCCGCCGCCGGAGTCACCACGCTCATCAATTCGCGGGTATAGCCGGTCATGCCGCCGATGGCGATCTTGCGCGAGCGCAACGTCTCAACCAATTCAACGACTCCGGGGATGATATCGCAATGATTCGACAATACTTCTTTTTGCAGCGGCAAAAACTCGTTGTACAGCGCATCAATATCGCTGTCATTCGGCGCTCGGTCAAACTTGGCGGTCCAAGCTTGCTGGACTGCCGGCATCTCCAATACAGCGGCGATATGATCCCGCTTGGCTAGCCCCATCGACAACGTTATTCCGGCGCCGCCGACACCGTTGACGATCGTCACGCCTGGCTTCGGCTGTTCAAATACGACCGACTTATTCAAGCTCTTCGCATAATAGCCATGCCAGCGTTGTTGTACGGTCCAGTCAGGAAGTCGGATGATTCGATGCAATTCACGCAACATCAAAGATTCGATTTCGGCCCGATCAAACGGTCCAATCTTATTGACGCCTGCGCTGGCAATCCAACAGAGGCGACCAACGGAAGCCCCGGTATTCGTGGCGGATCGGTTCGACGGAATATGGGATTCCGTGCGCAGACATCACTAAAATTCCTCGTTTGCGCCGCGATCTACGCAGCAGGGAAAATCGTTCCCTCATGCAACCGGAACGTCCGTTCCGCCATTTGCTCGACTAACTCGGCCGAATGACTCACCAACACGATCGGGGTCGCAAACTCTTCGGCGACCCGTTTTATGTAATCAGCGATCCGTTCTTGCAGCGCGGGTTCAACCGACGTCAAAGGCTCGTCCAGCAGTAAGAGTTCCGGCGAGCTGACCAGCGCCCGGGCCAGCGCCACGCGTTGCTTTTGCCCACCGCTCAAACTGCTGATCCGCCGCGTCAGCAGATCGCCGATCTCCAGCGTCTCAATCGCTTTCGCTCTTTGCACCGGATCACCGCTCCGCCGTGAAAAGCCATAATCCAAATTCTTCTGCACGTTGAGATGCGGAAAGAGTCGCGGCTCTTGGAACATCACGCCAACGCGTCGCATCTCGGGCAAGACAAACAGCTTTTGCTCCATGTTGACCCAGGTCGCGTCATCGCACTGAATTACGCCTGACTGCGGCCGCAACAGTCCGGCGATCAACATCAACACAGTCGTCTTCCCGCTTCCCGATACGCCGCACAACGCCGTCACATGCGCATCGGACTCCAAGGTCGCGTACAACGCAAATCCTTGCGAATATCGGAACGTACAATTTAGCGCCAAAGCCATGCGATGCTCAGTGGGTAGTCGGTTCGACGCGGCGTTCCAAGTACTCGCTGACGAGCAAAGCGACGGTAGAAATCAAGATGGACGCGAGGATCAACATCATGATATTACGATCTCCGCCTGGTGTTTCTAATTCACTATAGATCATCAAGGGAATCGTCCGCGTTTCACCGGCGATGTTGCCGGCGATCATAATTGTCGCGCCGAATTCACCCAAAGCTCGCGCAAACGCCAACACGGCGCCGGCGATCACGCCGCGTCGAGCCAGCGGCAGAGTGACGCTCCAGAAAAGATCGAGCGGGCCAGCGCCGAGCGTGCGCGCCGCTTCTTCTAAACGAATATCGACGCCGGCGATCGCGGAACGGATCGAACGAACAAGGAGCGGAAACGCGACCACCGCAGCGGCCAGCGCCGCACCTTTCCAGTCAAACACCAGTTGAACGCCGAACCAATCTTCCAACCAACTGCCGATCGGGCCTCGTCTACCGAAAGTAACCAAAAGCAAATAGCCGGTCACCACCGGCGGCATGACCAGCGGCAGATTGATCACCGTTTCCAATACGATCTTGCCTGGAAATCGTTTTCGAGCCAACAACCACCCGGCGGCGATTCCCAGCGGCAGACTGCCCAGCGCGGCGACCAACGCGACCTGCAGACTAACCGCGATGGCGCTAAGATCGGCCGGCGTCATGCTTCTCTCCGGCGGATGTTGGCAGAGCGGCAAAATGATGACGCGCGAAAATCTCACGCGCCTCTGACGATTGCAGAAAGGTGAAAAAGCCTGCGGCCTCTGGCGGCGCATCTTTCAGCAAAACTGCAGGGTAGATGATCGAGTCATAGCTGGCTGGATCGAGTTCTCCCAACACGATCACTCGCTTGGTGATCGCCGCATCGGTCGCATAAACTATCCCGGCGTCGACTTCCCCTTGTTCCACATAGGCGAGCGTCGTTCGCACATCGGCGCCGCGCACGATGCGATCGGCCAGTTTATTATAAATGCCGCTACTTCGAAGCGATTGATCGGCATACATCCCGGCCGGCACGTTCTCGCCGGCCAGGGCGATTCGCCGCGCTTTCTCGACGATCTCACTCGGATTGGCAATCCCCGCGCGATTCTCCTGCGGCGCGATCCAAACCAGCCGATTTGAAAGCATCGCGATTCGCTGATCGATTTGATCTTGCGCAGCAAGCGCATCGGCCCAACGCTCGTTGGCCGAAAGATAAACATCGGCCGGAGCGCCGGACAAAATTTGTTGCGCCAGCGCGTTCGACGGCCCAAAGCTGATGCGGACCTGAATGCCTGACTTGTGCGACCAGGCGTCGGCCGCCTCTTGAATGGCATTGGTCAAACTGGCGGCCGCCAACAAGGTAATCGTCTGGCGAGACTTCGCCAGGTCGCGGGATGAGCGACACCCTGATGAGACGAAAATCGTCAGCACCAGCACGCCAATAATCGCAGACCGCGAATGGTAACTCATAAAATGAACCGGCTAAGATCTTCGTCCTGCGAAATCTTCGTCAGTCGCTCGCGCACATATTCGGCGTCGATCGTCACTTTCTTCGTCGTCATGTCGGGCGCCTCAAAGCTCAACTCTTCCAAGAGGCGTTCCATGATCGTGTACAACCGGCGAGCTCCGATGTTTTGCGTCGTTTGATTGACTTGAAACGCAAACTCAGCCAGTTCTTCGATCGCATCTTCGGTAAAGTGGATCTTCAGACCTTCCGCTTCCAACAGCGCCTTGTATTGCATTGTGAGCGAAGCGTTCGGCTCGGTCAAAATTCGGACGAAATCATCCTTGGTCAAGTCGTTCAATTCGACGCGAATCGGAAATCGTCCTTGAAGTTCCGGCATGAGCTCGCTGGGACTCGACTTATGAAATGCTCCGGCCGCAATAAACAACACATGATCGGTCGAAACGTAGCCATGCTTGGTCTGCACGGTCGTTCCCTCGACGATCGGCAGTAAGTCGCGCTGCACTCCTTGGCGAGAAACATCCGCGCTTTTGCCGTCGGTCGCGACAATTTTGTCGAGTTCGTCCAAAAAGATGATCCCCAGGTTCTCGGCTAGTTCGATCGCCGCCTGATTGATCGCATCTTTGTCGAGCAGATTTTCGCTCTCCTGCTCCAGCAACACGCCGCGCGCCTGGGCGATGGTCAGTTCACGGCGTGACGAGTTCTTCGGCAGGATCTTCTCGAACATGCCTTGCAGATCGACATCCATCTGCTCCAGTCCCATGCCGCCGATCATCATCGGCGCCGACTTTTGCTCGATCGTCAGCTCAACCTTTCGCTGTTCCAACTCTCCGCCGCGCAGCATGCCGCGAAAACGCTCGCGGGTTCGCTCGTAGTGATCGGTCGCCTCTTCTTCTTCACTCGCCATTTCGTACGAGACAGGGCGGGGAACTAACAAGTCAAGCAAGCGTTCTTCGACGCGAACCACGGCGTCTTTCTCGACGTTCTTACGTTCGCGTTCGCGGACCATCGCGATCGACGTTTCGACCAGTTCGCGAACCATGCTTTCGACGTCACGACCGTAATAGCCCACTTCGGTGTACTTGGTCGCTTCGACTTTTAAGAACGGGGCGCCGGTCAGCTTCGCTAGTCGCCGCGCGATCTCGGTTTTACCGACCCCGGTCGGTCCCATCATCATGATGTTTTTGGGAGCGATTTCGGCTTGCAGATCTTCCGGCAGTTGCTTACGTCGCCAACGATTGCGAACTGCGACCGCGACCGCGCGTTTGGCGTCGGCTTGACCAACAATGTTTTGATCCAGCGCCGCGACAATCTCCCGCGGAGTCAACTCTTGAGGCGATTGGCTCACGATTGGCTCTCCATGCTTTCGACCATGATATTGTCGTTCGTATAGATGTCGATTCCGGCGGCGATCTGCAGCGCAGCCTTGACGATCTCGTCTGCGGACAAGACGCTGTGATTGACGAGCGCCCGCGCTGCGGCGACCGCGTAGTCGCCCCCGGATCCAATTCCCAGCACGCCGTCGGTCGGCGCGATTACGTCACCGGTGCCGCTAATCAAAAAGGTATGTTCCCCGTTAATCACCGTCATGAGCGCTTCCAGACGGCGCATCGCGCGATCGGTTCGCCATTCTTTCGCTAACTCGGTCGCCGCCTTCGGAACGTTGTTGGGATAATCTTTCAGCTTCCCTTCAAATCGCTCTAGCAGAGAAAACGCATCGGCGGTTGAACCGGCGAAGCCGCAGATCACCTTGCCGCCCAGCAGCGGGCGAATCTTGTGCGCATCGGATTTCATGACCGACGAATTCATGGTAACTTGACCATCGCCGCCGATAGCGACGCGGCCGTTGTGCCGTACGGTCAATATCGTGGTAGAGCGTATTTTCATCGCAAAGATTTCCTGGGTTTCGATCTCTGGTTATTGTGACGGATCGACCTTCTCGCGGCTAGGACCGCTCAGCGCCAACTTCTCGCAGGTAAGATCGCTCGCCGCCTATGAACGTCTCGACTGAATCTCCCGGCTATTTCCGGAGCCCGCTGTTGATGTCACGCAGCGATACGGCGCTGTTGTTAATCGACCTGCAAGAGCGGCTGATGCCGGTGATTGACCAGTCCGAATTAATCGTCGAGAACGTACAACGCCTAATTTTGACAGCACAGCTGTTCGACATGCCGGTGTTGGGGACCGAACAATATCCACAGGGATTGGGTCCGACGGTTGAGCCGCTTCATTCGCTGTTGAACGACCTGCCAGAGAAGCTCAGCTTCAGCGCCTGCGGCGTCGACGGTCTGTTAAAAGAGTTGCCCCAGCGGGCAATTCACAAATTGCTGCTCGTGGGAGTCGAAGCCCATGTCTGCGTGCAACAAACGGCGCTTGACCTGCTGGCGGCCGGTTTTGACGTCTATATTGCGGTCGACGCGGTCGGCTCACGATTTCCGCTTGAAAAAGAGATCGCACTTCGCCGCATGGAGAGCGCCGGCGCCGTGCTAACGACGACCGAAGCAGCGATGTTTGAATGGTGCGAACGTGCCGGCGACGAGCTCTTCAAACAGGTCAGCCGGTTGGTGCGGAAGAAACACGCCGAGTAAGAAAAGCGGAAACGGGAAAGCCGAAAGCGGAAGGGCCGATTTGCCCCTCTCTGCCAAGGACGCCAATTTCTTGCTCCGCTTTCCTTCTACCCCGCGATCTTTTCAAACTGCGACAAGATCTCCCGATCATCTCCCCACTCTTGGCGACAGCCATCGGGCTGCTCGAGCCAAATCGAGCGCTGCCCCTCTCGACCGACGACGCGCCAAGTTTCGCCTCCCCGGTGGACGCGGATGATACGGCCCGCGGCGTCCAAGATCGGTAACGAATTCCGCAGGCGGATTCGATCTCCCTGTTGCAGGGGTTGGCTTGCCGATATCGTACCGGCCGATCGGGCGATCAACGCATGCAAACTTTCGTGCCGCAGCGCACATTGCCAGACGGCGCGACGCACCGCCGGTGAGGAGAGCGGCTTCAGACCGCGGGTCTGACCATCGAACAACGCTCGGTTCAAACTTTGACGAGCAGGGGTCCCCAGCGACTCAAACCACCACTGAATCAAGTTCCGCGCGGCACAGTCGGCGACATAGGTCTGAAGCGTTTGGAGCTCCGAGTTCAGCACAGGCGACCTTTCCCTTAGACACAAGCTATCGTCCTTCTCCCTACATCGACCGCCGAAGCGGTTCGCCTGCAAGAACCACGGCGATAGCTGCCTGGGGAAAAGGCGTAACATAGACAGCCTGCGCCGAAAATTCCGAGCTGTCGTCGGATAGCACAGCACGAGATGTTCGGACTGCGCAAGAAACAAGGGCGAGTCAAATCGAGCCTGATCACTAATCTTGATGGACGATACGTTCCCGATTTCTAGGGACGAACCGGTTTGACTTCGAAATTGCGGTAGTCGGCCCAGTAACAATAGAGATCCGGGCGCCGAAGTGTTTTCGGCAGCCTTTTTCGCCCTGCATGATCTCAGGTGATATCTTTTCCCATGTGTGAGCCCCCAAAATTTTATAAAATCAGGTTGACGGGCGCTATTCCCGTCGGACAGACTAGGGATTCCTACCTAGATGCACCCACCCTCTTGAGAAATACGCATGATTCAAAAGACTAGTCGACGTCAGTTTGTGAAACAGCTCGGCTTGGCCGGCGCTGCATTGGCCCTTCCGGCCGCTTCTTATTCGCGCGTCTTGGGCGCGAACGAAAAGTTGCGCGTCGCCAGTGTGGGAACCGGCGGTAAGGGATGGAGCGACTTGCTGGGGGTCGCCGCTAGTCCGGCGGTCGAAGTCGTTGCGCTTTGCAATATTGACAGCTCGGCCGATCATCTAGGTCGTGCCGCAGAGAAGTACCCGTCGGCTCGCACTTACGCCGACTATCGCAAGATGCTCGACAAGTCGGACGACATCGACGGCGTGATCGTCTCGACGCCTGACTTTATGCATGCTCCGATCTCGCTCTCGGCAATGGCGTTAGGCAAACATATCTTCTGCCAAAAGCCGCTGACACACACGGTCAAAGAAGCTCGGCAGATGCAGTTGGCCGCCCAAAAGCACAAACTGGTCACCCAGATGTGCAATCAGATTCAATCGCACAGCGCCTATCGCACCGCGGTCGCGCTGGTGCATGCCGGCAAGATCGGTAAGGTCCTGGAGGTCCATTCCTGGCAAGGAGGCCAACCAAGTTGGCCCCGCAATATCGATCGTCCTGCTGGATCGGATCCCGTACCGACGACTGTCGCTTGGGATCTTTGGCAAGGAGTCGCTCCGCACCGTCCCTACAAGACAGGCATTTACCATCCGTTCAACTGGCGCGGTTGGCAAGACTACGGCACCGGACAACTGGGCGACTTCGGTTGCCACATTCTCGACCCGGTCTTTAAATCGCTCGAGCTCACCGCGCCGCTTGAACTGGTCGCCGACGCGCCGCCGTTGAAACCAGAAACCTGGACCGACAAAGCGACCGTCAGCTACATCTTCCCCGGCGCCGAACGTACTGCCGGCGATACGATTCGCGTAACCTGGTACGACGCCGCCGGCGTTCGACCTCCTGCAGAAGCGTTGACAAGCTTGCCGAAATCGGCCGAGCTTCCCAACGCCGGCTCGATCTTGATCGGGGAAAAGGGAACGTTGATCATCCCGCACGTCGCGATGCCGAAGCTCTACCTTAAAGGGGAAGAGACCGAAGCGAAATACGACACGGTTGAAGGGGTTGATCACTACGTGCAATGGGCTGACGCTTGTCGTGGTGAAGACAAAACGACATCGACGTTCGACTACTCGGCGCCGCTGACCGAGACCGTACTGTTGGGCACCGTTGCGATTCGCTTCCCCGGCCAGAAGCTGAAGTGGGACGCGGCGAACATGACGATCCCCGGCTTCAGCCAAGCCGAGCCCTTCCTGACGAAAGAGTATCCCAAAGGCTGGATGTAATCGGACCTTCGCGAGACGCGAAGAAGCTCATTCTTGCCAAAAAAGAGACCGCGCGTTCTAAGTGCGGTCTCTTTTCATTTCTTGTCTGGCGTTATGCCATGTGCTAGGCGCCATGCTTCTATCGCGTCTTCGCGAGAAGAGCATGTCTTCCAACCGTAACGCTACGAGTTACCCGTTTACTCGAAATCTGAACCGCGCCAGACTACTAGCGTCCACCGCGACCTCCGCCTCCGCCTGGGGCGCCGCCGCCTCGTCCGCCGCGATCACCGCCGCCTCCACGACCGCCGCGTCCGCCGCCTTGTTCCATTGCGCCGCGAATGCGGTTGAACATTTCCATCCGCTGACGCATTGCATCGGCGTCGGCCTGACTAGGAGCTTGCGGTTGATTGGGGCTCGATTGACCACTCGTACTAGAAGTGGCCGACGTGGTGTTGGATGTAACGTTGGCGCCCAGGATCGACCTCAGCGCGTTTTGCACCGTCTCTGGATTCGACTTGCGAATATTGACCACTTGCATCGTTTCTTGCGAATCGGAGCCAGCTTGATCGAGCTGTTCGACGAGCAACTTCACTTCTTCAAACAACGGATCTGGGGCCGATACGACTAGCGCGTTGCTGCGTGCATCGACGCCGATGGTCATCTTGGGCGGTTCGCTAGGAGCGCCTCCCTGACCACCTTGGCCGCCGCCTCCACGACCTCCGCGACCTCCGCCCAAGGCGCGGATGAAATCTTCCGGACTCGGTTGACGCTGCTGGCCATTGCCGCCTGATTCTGCGATGCGATCGGCATAGACCTGCTTCACCACATTCAACACATCATTGGCCGGCTGATACAAAACCGGAATCATGCGCGGCTTGGCTTTGGTCTGCACATCTTCGGGACTATGCGGCTGATCGATGATTTTGAGCAACTGGTCGATGACTTGGACATCCGCTGCACTCCCTTTGACGACCAGGGCGTTAAGACGTCCATCGGCCACCACCGAAAAGCTGCCGGATGCGGTGTAGCTGCCGCCGTCGCTTCCGCCTAATCCCAATAACGACCCCATCAGTCCGCCGCCGCCCCCCAGCATGCTGGAAGCCATGTCGCCCAGCAGTCCGCCTCCCGCGTCTCCGCCGCCCGAAGCGGCTTGGCCGGTCATGATTTTCGAGAGCAAATCGGCGGCAACGTCGGCCGGCGCATGTTTCAGATAGAAGACCGTATAGTCAGCGCCGCTGTTGGCGATTCGGTCTCCCAGCATTTGGATCAATTCTTCGAGCTGATCAAGCGCTTCGGTATCATCCGAGGCGATGACGATGCCGCCGGGTCCCGGCATGATGATGATCTCGGCAGGCTTTTTCGGACTCGCCGGCTTTTTCGGCTCGTTGACGTCGGTCTGCACCGGTTCGGTGGTCGCCTCTTCGGTTGCATCGGCTGCCGTCGTTTCACTCACAAAGCGAAAAGGAGAGGCCGAGGTCGCCTTGGCCGATTCATCTTCGCGCGGAGTGGTCGGCGTTTGGGCCGGCGGGAAAAGGAGACGCAGATTTTCTTGGAATTCCGCTTCTACCGGCGAATCTTGCGGTGCGACCGTCCGAATCGGCGGAGCCGAAGGTCGCACGACCCGAATCCGCGCGGTGCTGACGGTGGGCCAAATCATCTCCAGCTCGTCCAGAATCTGCGACGATGACGCGCCCGGCAAAGAGAGCGTGCGAACACGACCGCGATCCAACGAAGAAGCAAGCGCCGCTTCCGGGTCTTCTCCCATCTGTTTAAGCAGATCATTGATTTGCGAGATTTGATCTTGCGTTCCGCGAACCAGCAACATGCCGCTGATTGGGTCGGCGTCGACGATCGGAGCGCTGGGGTTGGGCGTTTCTCCACCGCCACCAAACAACTTGCTGATCGATAAAACGGCCAACTGTGGGTCGACAGTCTGCAACTGAATGACCGAGATCTTTTTCGAGTCGCGTTGCATCTGGTCAAGGGTCGCCCGAATCGTCGCATGTTGCGACGGTTTGGCCAACGCGACCAAATTGCCGGTATTTTCGTCAATCGCCAAGCGGACTTCCGGCAAGCCGGCTAGCAACGTCTGCATCACTTGCAGCGCGGTCTGCGGCTGCGAGGAGCCGACGGCGTAAACTTCCAACTGCGGCTGTTCGCTGATCGCGACCATGCCGCCCGGTTCATCGACCATCTTGAGAATCTCTTGCACGCGGCTGGTCAACTCGGGTTCACCGCTCACAAACAAGCGTCCCCCCAAAGCGTCGACCGCAATCCGCAATGTGCCGTCGTCGGTGCCGTTCGCTTCCGGCGGAAGATCAAGCAATTGTCGCACGACGGTCAGTGCCTCTTCGGGGCCAACATTCTCAAGCGCGACAATATGGACTTTTTCGCTCAGGGGCCGTTCGACAGCGTTAATCACATCGCGAATCGTCCGCAATCGTCCCGCTGTCTCGGTCACAAAAATCTGCTTCGACTTCGGCAGAACGACGATCTGACCTTGCGGACCGATCAGTTTCGAGATCTCCGCTTCCGCTTCTTCGGCTGTCATGCGGCTGAGCGTGAAGAGCGTCTTGACCAGTTCGTATTCGCCGCGATCGTCCAACTTTTCGGCCGGAACTGTCGTCACGAAATCGGGCGGAATCCCGTCTTCCAGATTCACCACCAACAACATCTTATCGCGCCGAACGAGCGTATAACCTTTGGTCAACAGAACACTGTTCAGCAGGTCAATCGCTTGAGCCGGCGTGTAGGCGCGGCCATCGGTGTAGTTGAAAGTGCCGGAGGGCGGAGCGTCCATCACCATCGACAGGTCCGATTGTTCCGCGAACCAATCCAGCACGTCACGCCAGGGAGCGTAGCGGAAACTGAATCGCAATAGCGGTTCGCCATTGGGGCCTACTTCCGGCTTCGCCGCCGGCTTGTCGCTGGGAGACGCAGCATTTGGATCGACAGGCGCGGCGGCGACTGCCGGTTTCATCTCCGCGGGCTTCGCTTCTGCAGGCGGAGTCACTTCGGGCAGCGGATCGGCAGGCTCACCAACCAGACCGGCCAATTGATCCCAGGCCGCTTGTTGCGTAGGACTCAACAATTTTCGGGATTCGCGTTCAAATTCTTTGCGCGCCGCTTCCACCGCTGGAGCACCGAGCGCTTGGGCGGCGTCGATCTTGGCGGCAAGTTGGCCGATTTGCGTTTGTTGATCGGCGGTTAGCTGCAACGCGTCGGCGATTTCCGTCGTCTGCAGCGACTTCATCCCTGCTTGCTTCACGCCCAACTGCTTCAGCCCCGCTTGCTGATCGGTGGTCAACAGCGCGAAACCGAGCTTTTCCGATTCGGCGACAAAAGGGGCTAGCTTCGCGGCTTGCTCTGCTTTCGACAGATCCTGAATCGAGAGGGCGAGCTCGAGGGCTTTGTCTTCGCGGTCGGCAATCAGCTGCTTCAGCTTCTCTTGCGTCTCGGCGTCGATGTTCAGCTTTTCCGTCGCTTCTGGTTCGAGCGCATACGCCAACACGCCTACAAATTCTGGGGGAGCCGCTGAAGCCGACGTCAGAAATGTGGAGAAGCAGACAAGCGCCGCCAAAAGGAGCCCGCCGGTTTTGAAATGGGGATTCGCGACCATCGTGGTATGCATTGACCCGAAAAGGTGAAAATTTCGCCAAATAATGCCGTAAGCTCTTCTAAAACAGTAGTTTAGAGAATCACGTTTGGCGAGATTCGGTAGAGCAAGTTGAGCGGAACAAGAAACTGTCCCGTTTGTTTAACCCGGAAAGCCGGCGTTTGTGTCCGCAAACTCTTCGTTTTTCTCGGATTTCACCGGTAGGAAATTCCTTGCCAGAAAGGAGTTTCGCCGCAAAATAGAATCAACCCCTCCCAGCCTCTTCTCCAACATCCTCGATCGCAGCCGTATGCTTGCCATGAGAAAACTAGCGATTTGCCTCGCCGTTTGGTCGCTCGCCCTGCTAGCAGGGGAGGCTCATCTACTTGCTCAGGGGACGAAAGTCCCCAATCCCAGAGCTTTTGGGATCGATCTGCCGCCGGGAGTCATTTCTCACAATCTCACCGGTAGTGTCGAAGTACGCGATGAAGCCGGCGAATTGGTCATTGGTCGAATTCATGTGATGATCGGCAGCAATCTGATTGTCGAGCTTCCCGATGGCCAATTGGTGACCCGAGCAGTCAACGACCTGCGACGGACCGACGCGCCATTCAAGGGGCTCGACAAAAAGTCGTTGGCCAAGCGTCTGGAAGAAAAATTCCCTGGCTTCAAGACGCGGACCAGTCGGCATTATGTTTTCGTCTACAACACGTCCAACGAGTTTGCCGAAGCGACGATGCGCATTTTGGAATCGATGATTCCAGGCATGCAAAAACATGCCAAGGCGCAGCGGATTGATGTCCATGAACCGGACGTTCCGCTGGTCGCGATCATGTTTGCAACCGAGGCCGAATACCAACAATTCAGCGAGGTTCCGGAAGGGATTGTCGCGTTCTACGACACGCTGGCCAATCATGTGGTGATGTATGAACGCCCCACGAATCCCCCGCTAAAACAAGACCTTTACTACAAACAGGCGATCTCCACGATCGCCCACGAAGGCGCCCACCAGATCTTGCACAACATCGGCGTGCAGCAGCGACTTTCGCGTTGGCCGATGTGGATTTCAGAAGGAATCGCCGAGTATTACGCTCCGACCGAGTTCGGCGTGCGGATGAAATGGAAAGGCGCCGGCGTCATTAACGACATGCGGATGTTTGAATTGGAGTCGTACATCAAAGGCAAAGACGCCGAACAAGCCGATGGAATCATGGTCGAACAAACGGTCAAAGCGGCCCGACTGACTTCGACCGGCTACGCTTCGGCATGGGGTTTAACCCATTTTCTCGCCTCGCAGCGGCGGTCTGATTTCAATGAACTGATGCGAGAGTTGAGCGCGATCAAGCCGATGGAAGGCTCGGTCGACGTCTCGAGCGGCGGGGTGATCCTCTCGAATCAGGAGGATTTCTCGAAACATTTTGGCGCTGACCTCAGCGAGATCGAAAAGGGGATGGTCGCTCACCTCAAATCGCAACAATACAACCATCCCTTCGCAGAATTCGCCCATTTTACGGCGACCGTGAAGATCATTTCGGACGGTAAAACCTACGGAACCGCGAATGTGTTTCATGCTCAGGACCTTGCCGCCCAGTGGCAAACGCAGCAGTTAAAAAAGCTGACTCCAGAGCAACGCGCCGGGGCTCAAGTCGAGGTTCGCTTGTTTCGTAACCGAGGGGAAGCGGAGCGATTCGCCTCACAATGGCTGCGTTCAATCCGCTAGTCTCGCTCTTCCCCGATTTCCATTTCGCGCCAGATCTTCAATAATACGTACAGTCAAGGCGCGTCCGCGAGCGTCTACCCACCTACTTGCCGCCGGTAGCGGCCTCTCCTGGAAAGGATTATTTATGAAACGCGTCCTATGTATGACGCTGGCGCTCCTCTCGTTCGGTCCAGCCGTTCTGCAGGCTCAAGAGCCGGCCGCGCCGCAAGCGGAACTTGGTTCGACGATGCAAAAGGCCTCTTACGTCATCGGACGTAACTTCGGCACGAACATCAAATCGGATCTGCCGACGATCGACGTCAAAGCTTTGTTGCTGGGCATCACCGAATCGCTGGAAGGGAAGGATTCGCAACTGACCCAAGAACAGATCCAAGCGACCATGGTCGAATTCCAGAAAATGTTGATCGCCGAACAGCAGAAAACAATGGATGCCGCCAAACAAAAGGGAATTGAATTCCTGGCCGAAAACGCCAAGAAGCCGAACGTGAAGACGACCAAGAGCGGCCTGCAGTACATCGTCGAAAAAGAAGGGACCGGCCCCTCGCCGACCAAAGAAAACGACGTGGTCTGTCATTACAAAGGCGAACTGCTGGATGGCACCGTCTTCGATAGCTCGTACGAGCGAGGCGAACCAGCGCGATTCCCCGTCAGCCGCGTGATCGCCGGCTGGACTGAAGCGCTGGAATTGATGAAAACCGGCGCCAAATGGAAACTGTTCGTTCCGTCCGATTTGGCCTACGGCGAACAGGGCAATCCGACCATTCCGCCGAACTCGGTGCTGGTCTTTGACATCGAACTGCTCGAAGTCCTGCCGCCGGCCGCCGCGGCTGCCCCAGGTGGTGCAAAGTAGCGCCAACTGGCTCAATGGAGCCGCTTGCCACATCAAGATGGTTCAACCCAGAGCGGGCGTCGCCTAGCGACGTCCGCTATTTTTCTGCGCTCTTCGTGACGCCCCAGACGCGGCGAACGCGACGGACCCAGGCATTGGTCCAGCGGATCAAACGATTGTGATCCAAGATGACCGCGGCAAATGCGGTTCCGACCGACCAGCCCCAGATAACGTCGCTGGGAAAATGCGCACCCACCAACACGCGTTGAAAACCGGCCAGCAGCGACAGCCCGACAAACAGCCAGCGGCCATGTGGATAGATCGACGTCAATGCAACCGCCAGCGCTGCGGCGGTCGCCGAGTGTGCCGACGGACAGCCTTGGTAGTCATGTTGGCCCAGATGCGGCCAGGCGGCGGAATTGAACAAGGGGAGCGCCGCGTAAAACGACTCCCAGTTCGATTTTGTGAAGTCGAACGCGTGCGGGCGAATCCGAGCCAGCAGCGAAACCTTCAGAATGTTGGCCATCATGCCGCCCCCCAGCGCAGTGAGCAGCGGCACATAAAACAAGTTACGATGCCGCCGATCCAAGACGGCCATCGCGATCACGATCACAAGGACGCCGGTCCCATGGGCGAACGCTTCGCTCAGCAAAAAGAGGGTCCGGAGATCCCCTTCGATCTTCCAGGCCAGATCGCCGGGCTCCACAAAATTGGCGCTTACCGCATGGTCAATCGGCAACGCGAGAAATCCGAGCAGAAACAGCGCAGCCGCCAGATAATAGATGCGCCGCATCGATGTCGGCGTTCTTTCTAGTTCCGCAGAATAATCCGCTAGCGACGGCGACTCGACCGAGGTCGCATGTTTTTGGGGCTTCGACGCCAATTTCTAAACTGCCAAACAATCGTTCAGGATGCTTCGTATCATACAAGCCGAACAGTGTACCGCGGCGCGTGCTGGCGTCGAACAGCAAATTCCAGCCATCGAATTGACGTTGCTTTCTGCTGGCGCCTCCGAGTAAGCTTCGGCAGCCTATTTTCACACGGTAGCAAAGGATTGCTTATGAAGGGGGGACGACTTGCCCCTTGGCTGTTGGCTTGCGTAGCTGCAGCGGCGTTTTTCACCAATCTCGGCGGCCCTCGGCTGTGGGATCGTGACGAACCGCGTAATGCCGGCTGCGCGGTCGAAATGCTGCAAGCCAACGACTGGATTACCCCTCGCTTCAACGACGAAGTTCGCTCTCACAAGCCGGTTCTGCTGTACTGGCTGATGATGACTTCCTACTCGACGTTCGGAGTCAACGAGTTCGCCGCCCGCTTTTGGTCCGCCGCGTTCAGCGTTGCAGTTGTGCTGCTAACCTACGACATGGGGCGGCGTCTGTTCAATCCAGAAGCCGCCTTTTGGGGCGCTTTGGCGCTGGCGACATCGTTGATGTTTGCAATGGCGGCTCGGATAGCGACTCCCGATGCGCTATTGGTTTTTACCGTAACCCTGTCGATGTGGGTCTATGTCTGGGGAGTTGGCGATTGGTCGAAGCCCGATTCCCAATATTATCCAGAAACGTGGTGGAAAGTTGCGTTGCTCTACGGATCGATGGGGCTGGCGATGTTGGCCAAAGGTCCGATCGGCCTGGTGCTGCCGACGGCGATCATCGGAATGTTCCTGTTGATCCAGCGCTTGCCGGCTGGCCCAGCGACCGGTTGGCGTCGTTGGCTCACGCCGCTGATGCCGTTCGCGCCGCTGCATTTTCTAAAAACATGCTGGTTCATGCGTCCCGCTCTGGCGATCGTCGCGGCACTGGCCGTCGCGCTTCCCTGGTATCTGTGGGTCGGCGTGCGTGAGTTCGCTTGGATCCAAGGATTCTTCTGGGAGCATAATCTCGGCCGCGCGACGTCGGCGATGGAAGGGCATCAAGGGCCTGTCATTTTCTATGTTGTCGCGATCTGCATCGGCTTTTTTCCGTGGTCGATTTTCTTCCTCGAGACTATTCTCGACGTCGGTGCGCAAATTGGCCGCCGCGTGAAGGAGACCCCCGGCTTGATCTTTCTGGCCTGTTGGTGCGGAGTTTGGATCACGCTGTTTACGATCGCCAAAACAAAACTGCCCAGTTATGTAACGCCCTGTTATCCTGCTTTGGCGCTGCTGGTCGGCACGGCGCTGGCGCGACTCGTCTCAGGAGAGACGCCAGTCAGCCGGAACTGGTACATCACTGGATTTGCGATTTCGATTGTGGTTGGGATTGGATTTTTGGTCGGCGTCCCGCTGGCAATCGATCAATTCATCCCGGGCGAAGCGATTTTGGCGGTGGTCGGCATCGCTCCATTGGTCGGAGGAATCGCCGCGATTTACTTCTTCCGCAAGAATCAGCCTGGCGTCGCGCTGTCGGTTTATGGAGGGACGAGTCTCGCGTTCATCTTGCTGATGTTCGCCTTCGCGGCCCAGCGCGTCGACCATCATCAATTGAATCAACCGATTATTTCTCTGCTGCGCGAGAGCGACGACGAACTGTTCGCCTATAACACGCTGGAGCCAAGTTGGATCTTCTATGGCGGTCGCGCGATTCGCGAAGTGAACGGCGACGAAACGCTGCTGCGGCAGTCCATCGCGACCAGTCGGTCTCCGTTGATCGTCACCACGCGCGGGCACTACGATCGACTATCGGCCGAAATGCAGCAACAACTGAGCGTCGTCGAGTCGGTTCCTTACTTCCTTCGCAAGGATGATTTGGTCGTTCTAGCGCCCGGAGATTCTCCCCTAGCCAAGACGGCGGCGCTACGTAAGTCAAGTTCTCGCTAAGCTTTGGGGCGAATATGGGGATCGTATAGATTCCCTCTCAAATCGTCATATTCGCTCCCAAAAAAGATTGACGCGTTTAGGCTGGGTCGATAGGTTGAAGGAAAGTCCCTCCTTCCAGTCGCATCCTACCTACCCCGCGCGGCGATATGCTTCAACTAACTTCTCGCGCCAAGTCGGTGACTTGCGACGGCATGGTCCGTCGCGATTTCTTGCAAGTTGGTGCGCTGGGTGCGCTCGGTTTGTCGCTTCCCCACTTGTTGGCCGCCCAAGCCCAAGGCGCCGTCGCCGATAATCATGACGAGCGCAGCGTCATCATGATCTTCAATCTCGGCGCGCCGAGCCAGATGGATACGTTCGATCCCAAACCAGATGCGCCGGCCGAAGTTCGCGGCCCCTTCAAGCCGATCGCCACCAAAAGCCCCGACATTCAACTGACCGAGATCCTGCCGAAACATGCGGAAATCGCTGATAAATTTTCGCTGGTTCGCAGCTGTTATCACACGGCGGCCGCCGTTCATGACACCGGCCATCAGATGTTGCAAACGGGGCGCCTGTTTACCGGCGGCGTCAACACGCCGCATGCCGGTTGCGTGCTTGAGTATCTCCGCGGCCGCAAGACCGACTTGCCGGCCCATGTGATCTTGCCAGAGCCGATGGGAAACACCGGCGGCAATCTGCCGCATGGACAAGACGCCGGATTTTTAGGCAAAGCGTTTGATCCGTTCGCATTGATGGCCGATCCATCGACACCGAACTTCCAGGTTCCCGACTTATTGCCGCCCAAAGAAATCGGCCAGGCCCGCTTAGAGCGTCGTCGCCGCTTGCGGCAGATTGTCGAAGGAACGATGCGCAATTTTGAGGCGAGCGAGAGCGCCAAGCTGATGGATGCGAACTTCGAGTCCGCCTATCGCATGATCACCAGCCCGGCTGCTCGTGACGCATTTGATCTCACGAAAGAGCCGCCGGCGCTGCGCGAGCGTTACGGCATGAATCGCTTTGGGCAAAGTTGCCTGTTGGCGCGACGCTTGATCGAAGCCGGCGTTCGCTTTGTCACGGTCAATACGTTTCTCACCGTCTTCAATGAGATCACGTGGGACATCCATGGCTCGAAGCCGTTTACGTCGATCGAAGGGATGAAAGAAATTGTCGCACCGATGTACGATCAGGCCTACTCGGCATTGATTACCGACTTGGTCGATCGTGGTTTGCTTGACAACACGCTGGTCTGCAATCTGGCCGAGTTCGGTCGAACGCCGCGTGTCAATCCTGCCGGCGGTCGCGATCATTGGCCGCAATGCTTTACCGTGTATTTCGCCGGCGGCGGAGTTCAAGGAGGTCGCGTCGTGGGACGCAGCGATCCCAACGGCGCCTATCCAGCCGAACGTCCCACACCGCCGTCCGAGGTGGTCGCGACCATCTATCGCAGTCTCGGACTCGATTTAGAAACAACGCTGCCCGGTCCTGCCGGTCGGCCATTCCCGCTAGTTGATTTTGGAGCGCACGCAATCGATGAATTATTCTAACGCGGCGCTATTCCCTGATTTTCTTCCACTTACAGAGGATCCATGCGCGTCCATCGTGTTTTCCTTTCACTCGCACTGGCCGCGGCTTATGCCGCCGTCGTCGGCGATTTGCATGCAACCGAGCCTTCGCTCCGCGTGCTCCCCGGCGAGATCGTCCTCGATACTGTCAAATCGTCGCAACGAATCGTTGCGCAGCGATTGGACGGTGACCAGGCGTTGGCTGAAGCCCGCGATGTGGTCTGGAAATCGTCGGACGAATCGATCGCTACTGTAAAAAATGGATCGGTCTTTCCGCACGCAAACGGACTGGCGACGATCACCGCGACCGCAGGAGAACAGACCGCGACAGCGCAAGTGCGCGTCACGGGGCAAGATGCGGAGTTCCACTGGAACTTCCGCAATCAAATCTTGTCGATCTTCTCGAAAGCGAACTGCAACGGCGGCGCTTGTCATGGCGCATTGGCCGGCAAAAAGGGATTCAAACTCTCGCTCTTCGGGTACGATCCGGCGTCCGACTATGACTCGATCACGCGGCATGCCCGCGGACGCCGAGTGACGTACAGCGATCCAGGCCGCAGTTTGTTGCTGTTGAAGCCTACCGGTACGCTTCCACATAAAGGAGGCGTGCGATTTGAAGTGAGTTCGCCCGACTACATGGCGATCGCCGAGTGGATCGCCGATGGCGCTCCTCCTCCCCAAGAGTCCGACGCGCGGTTGGATCACCTCCAGATCTTGCCGGCGGCAAGTCGTCAAACTCCCGGCGACGAGCAACAGTTGGTCGTGATCGCGCATTACGATGACGGTCGCCGCGAAGATATCACGCGTTGGGCCAAGTTTGACTCGGTCAATACTTCGGTCGCCGAAGTCGCCGCCGACGGTCACGTCTCGATCGTCGGCCCCGGCGAAGGCGCTGTGAAGGCCTGGTTTTTGAACCAAAACGTCCTCGCATTCGTCAGCGTTCCTTATCCAGGCGAACCGGCTTCAGCAGCGATCGCAGCCGCGCCGCGACGCAATTTCATCGACGAGATGATCCTGGCGAAACTCGATAGCTTGAATCTGCCGCCGTCTCCGCCGGCCGACGACGCCCAGTTTGTCCGCCGCGCTTATCTCGACGCGATCGGCGTTTTGCCGACCACCGCCGAGACGCGCGATTTTCTCGCTGACGATGATCCGGCCAAACGCGACAAGTTGATCGACGCACTTTTGGAACGTCCTGAGTTTGTCGACTATTGGTCCTACCAATGGTCCGATCTGCTGTTGGTCAGCGGCGATCGCCTGCGTCCTGAAGCGGTGAAGAGCTACTACGGTTGGATCCGCGGTCAGGTCGAAAAAAACCGACCGTGGGATGAGATGGTGCATGAACTGGTGACCGCCAGCGGCGGGACCTACGACAATGGCGCCGCCAATTTTTATGCGCTCCACCAAGATCCAACCGTGATGGCTGAAACCGTCGCCCAGGCGTTTCTCGGTCTCTCGATCGGTTGTGCGAAGTGCCATAACCATCCGCTGGAAAAATGGACCAACGACCAGTACTTCGGCATGGCGAATCTCTTTTCGCGCGTCCGCGGCAAAGGCTGGGGAGGCGATTTTCGCAGCGGCGACGGCAAGCGAACTGTCTTTGCCGACACCGCCGGAGAATTGGTCCAGCCGAGAACCGGCAAGCCGCAATTGCCTCGTCCTTTGGACGGCGAAGCGATCCCGTTTGATGCGACAGACGATCGCCGCGAACATATGGCCGACTGGCTTACCTCGAAAGAGAATCCCTATTTCTCGCGGGCCATTGTCAATCGCGTCTGGGCGAACTACTTCGGAGTTGGCCTGGTCGAAAAAGTAGATGATGTCCGTCTCACCAATCCGGCCAGCAACGAAGAACTGCTCGCCGCAACGCAACAGTATCTGGTCAAGCATGACTTCCAGCTAAAAGAACTGATGCGGGTCATTATGCAATCGGCCGCCTACCAGCGCAGTAGTCAACCGCTCGCCAGAAACGAAAACGACGGACGCTTTTATTCTCGCTACTACCCGCGTCGGCTTTCCGCAGAAGTGATCCTGGACGCTTACGCCGCCGTAACCAAGGCGCCGTCGACCTTCCAAGGCTTTGACGCCGGCACCCGCGCGATGCAGCTTCCCGATGCGAGCGTTCAATCCGATTTTCTAGCGACCTTTGGTCGTCCCGAACGTCTGATCACCTGCGAGTGCGAACGGAGCGATGAGCCGTCGATGACGCAGGCGCTGCATCTCTACAACGGCGAGACGTTGCTGAAAAAGCTGGGCGCCAAAGATAGCCGTTCGCGCCAATTAGCGACAAGCGACAAGTCCGCAGCAGAAATCATTGAAGAGGCCTACCTGGCGACTCTTTGCCGCTTCCCGACCACCGCCGAAACGGAAGCGATCTCCGCCGAGTTTGAGCAACTCCAAGCCGAGGATCGTCAAGAATTAGTAGACGATCTTTTCTGGAGCCTGCTCACGTCGAAAGAGTTTCTCTTTAATCACTAAATCATTCTCCCCCGGCGTGCGATGCGAATATTACTTCTCACCACAGTCCTGCTTTGTGCTGCGAGCACCGCGACGGCCGCTGAGCCGACCGTCGACTATACGCGCGATATCGGCCCGCTTTTGACCAAATATTGCGCCGGTTGCCACAATCCGGACGACGCGAACGCAGATCTGATCTTGACCACCTATGACGGTCTGCAAGCTGGCGGCGCAAGCGGCCCGCTTCTCTCGTCCGATCACCCCGACAAGAGCCTTCTATTGGCGGTGCTCGCCAAAGACGGCGAACCCAAAATGCCCCCCGAAGAAGAGCCGCAGCCCACGGCGGGAGAACTCGCTTTGCTGCGGCGTTGGATTCTTGCCGGCGCGAAAGGCCCCCAGCCTGACGACGCGTCTCCCAAGATGAACATTCCGCAGATCGCGGTCCGCGCCGATCTGCAAGCCGGCACAAGCTGCATCGCACTCTCTCCGCAGGGAGAACAAATGGCGATCGCACGCTATGGCAAAGTAGAACTCGCCACGTTTCCGGCTAACAAAACGCTTTTCCAGTTAGAGTTTCCCGGCAAAGTGAACCAGATCGCCTTCTCGGCGGATGGAACCCTGGTTGCCGGTGCAGGGGGGCAAGTCGGCGTGAGCGGCGAAGTTCGTATTTGGGACGCCGCGACGGGCCAGTTGCAGCAAACGATTCGTGGACATCGCGACGCGATCTATTCCGTCGCGTTTTCGCCTGATGCTCGCGTGCTGGCGACCGGCAGCTATGACAAAGACGCGATTATTTGGGATCGGCAATCCGGCGCGCCGCTGGAGACTCTGACCGGGCACAACGATGCGATCTACGATCTCGCTTTCCGCAACGATTCGAAAGTACTAGCGACATGCAGCGCTGACCGGACCGTCAAATTGTGGGACATCGCCACCGGCGAACGGCTCGAAACCTTTGGCGAAGCGCTAGACGAGACCAACGCCGTCTGTTTTTCTCCCGCTGGAGATCGCGTCGCCGCCGCCGGCGCCGACAATCGTATCCGCGTCTGGCAGGTAAGCAAATCGGCCGCTGAAGGAACCAATCGGCTTCTCTTTACGAAGTTCGCTCATGATGCGCCGATTCTTGATCTCGTTCTTTCTCCCGACGGCCAACTGTTGGTCTCGGCGGCCGAAGACCGCACCGTAAGATTTTGGCGATTTGCCGACATGGAATTGTTGGGCGCGACACCGCACCAGGCCGACTGGCCGGTATCGCTGGCGGTGACGCAAGAACAAGCGCTGGTCGCCCTGGCGCGCGGAGATTGGCAAGTCGAACCGCTCGCGGCGATTCGCGCCAAATTGAACGATGCAGCCGAAACGATCGGCCTTCCGTACCACTCGCCGCCAGCAATTCGTTCCGCCGAACAAGTCGCCTGGGAAAAGCTCCCCAGCGCCGACGAAGCGGAACCGAACAACGTGGTGGAACAAGCAGGATCGCTGGTCTGGCCGCAAGTCATTCGGGGCGTTTTGCAGGATGATGGCGAGGGCGCTGATGTCGATCTTTATCGCTTTACGGCCCAAGCCGGCGAGCAGATCATTTTCGAGACGCGCGCCGCACGTGACAAAAGTCCCGCCGATACCTGTTTGGAGATTCTGGATGCGCACGGAGCGCCTGTACCCAACGTCTTGCTACGCGGCGTACGGGACGCCGAGGTGACCTTCCGCGGAATCAATTCTTCGACAATCGACTGCCGCACGACCAACTGGGAAGAGATGGAGTTGAACCAGTTCCTCTACATTCAGGGAGAAGTCGTGCGACTCTATCGCATGCCGCAAGGACCTGATTCTGGATTTAATTTTTATCCCGGACAAGGAAACCGTCGACCTTATTTTGACACGACCGCCCATGCTCATGCGCTGTTTGAACCTTGCTATATCGTCGAGCCGTACGCGCCGGGATCCGAGCTGCCCGACAATGGTCTGCCGACGTTTACGCTGAACTATCAGAATGACGACGACAGCGCAGGTCGCGGATCAGGCGACTCACAGCTCTCCTTTGTTGCGCCGCATACCGGCGATTACCTGGTAAGCGTCCGCGATGTGCGCGGCTTTGAAGGCGCCGACTACAAGTATCAGCTGATTGCGCGGCGGCCGTTCGCAGATTTTTCAGCCAAGTTGAACGGCGCCAATGCGACCATCAACGCCGGAAGCGGCAAAGAGTTCAGCATCAAAATCGAACGGTTTGACAACTTCAACGGTCCGGTAGAAATCAAAATCACTGGCTTGCCCCCTGGTTTTCAGGCGACATCGCCGCTGGTGATCGAAGCTGGTCATATAGAAGCGACCGGGGTACTCTCGGCGCTGCCTTGGGCGCCGGCGCCAACCGCGGCGAATGAAGCGATCTCTAAGGTGATCGCTCGAGCGACGATCGATGGACAGGAAGTGACGAAGGAGATCGGCAGTCTCGGCAAAATCCAACTCGCCGAGCGCCCCAAGCTGGCGGTCTATCTTTCTCCGCAAAGTTCGACCGGCAGCCCCTTTGGCGATCCGCCGCCAGAGCGGACTTGGAAATCGTTGCGCGCGGACCAGTTCACCACCAGCGAGGACAGTTCCGAGCTCGCGCTGCTCAACGATGGTTCTCTGTTAGCGATCGGCGCCAATCCAGACCACGATCACTATCGGCTAGAAATTCCCCTGGCCGCAGGCGAGACGCTGCATGCGATCCGTCTCGATGCGTTGGGTCATGCGTCGTTGCCGAGCGGATCGCCTGGTCGCGGCGCGGACAACGGCAACTTTGTTTTGACCGAGGTGAAGTTCTCGTATCAGTCGGCCGGACAAACGCCGCAGCCCATCGATATCGCCGCAGCAAGCGTTGATTATGCGCAAGACGGTTTCAGTGCGACGGGCCTAATCGATGACGATGCGAAAACCGGCTGGGCGATCGCCGAGCCCAAAGATGGCAAATTTCCTGTCAAGAGAAATGGGGAAGATCCGGCCCACTACGCCGTGTTGGAATTGGCCCAACCTTTGGCGACGTCGGAAGCCGGAAAGCTGATTTGCGAGCTGCGCCACGAAGGAAACGCCGGTCATCAACTTGGACATTTTCGCTTGTCCGCGACAGAGGAGCCGCCGGCCATGCCCGACTATCCATTTCCGGCGGTTCAAGAATTAACGATTGTCGCCGGCGAAACGATCACGTGCCAACTGCGCGTGGATCGCAACGGCTTCGACGACCGCATTCAGTTCGACGTCAATAACTTGCCGCATGGAGTCATCGTTGACAACATCGGACTCAGCGGCGTTCTGATTCCGGCTGGTCAGCGAGAGCGTACGCTGCATTTGACGGCGGCCGCTTGGACGCCTGCTTCGCAGCGCACGTTTCAAGCGTCAACCAAGGTCGAAGGAAAGCAAACCTCGTTGCCGATGCGACTGCGCGTCGTGCGACCAGGCGCCAACTAGAACGTCGGCGACTCTAGTTGGAGCAGGCTTCGGCGTACTCTTCCTGCTGCGACGGTTCGCCGCGCGATATTCGCTCCATCTGCAAAATGCGCAGGACGCTTTGCAGCGTGAGCAGCAGATCGGTCGTGGTAATAATGCCGACAACACGATCCTCATCCACCACCGGCAAGCAGGAGATGTTGTTCTCAATCATGTGCGACACCGTCGGCAGCAACATCGATTGCGGCGAGATGGCCATGACCGGGCTATGCATCAGGTCGGCGGCCACGCCATCTTTGGCTGCGAGCAGATCTCGATCGCTAATCACGCCGACGGCGCGTTCCGTCTCATCGACAACGACCAGATGTCGCAAATGCTGGGCGTTCATCAAGCGGCGCATTTCCACCACCGAACGGCCCGGAGCCACGCGAACTACCTGAGTCGACATCAGACTGCGAACTTCGATCTGGTTTTCCAGCAGCAAGTCGAGATCTTTTTGCAAGCGGCGGAGGATGACTTGTCGCTTTTCATAAAGCTGAGAACGCCGACCTTCGCTGGCTTTGGCGTCCGGCTTGGCTGCTGCGATCGACTTGCACCAACGGCTAGTGAGCAAATAGCCGACCAGTACGCCAACCGCCAGCGACATGATCGCCACAGCGATCGTCGGCGCCGCCGCTTGATCAAAATCCGCCATCGATCCGAACAGCGCATGGACAAAAGTCATCATCTTTCTACCCCCCAAGCTTGAGAAACATCCTTATTTCAAACGTAGGGCGAAAACGAGTTGTCGGCGGTCACAAGCCGAGAAGTCAGACGGACTAGTCGACCGTCGAACGCCGCAAAGCCGGAACAATCGGCCCAATCGTCATGCATCATCCCACGGACTATCAGCGCCAGGCGAACGGAGAGGGGCCAGCAACTCATCTTCTTCGCTGACACGTTGAGGGATCGCTTGCGTCGTGGGAACAATGTCTGAGGCCGAAATCAAGATTTGCAGGAAAAAAATGAGGGCGCCTCCCAGCGTCAGCATAAGAACGCTCCCCCCAAGTTCCGGGTTCCTAACCACGTTCGCGCTATCGCTGATCGCAACCAGCGTCCAAAAGGGATTGCTGATTTGCACGATGCTATAGTCATCGTTCGGCAGCCAATAGGTCGAAAACTGCACGATGATGGGAATAAAAACTCCCAACAGCAGCAGCAACAAGTGAATAATCGCGGACAGGAAAATATCGCCGGAGCCGATTCGGCGCAAACCGATCATCAGAAATCTTCCGACGCCAAGATAAATCACGACATACGCCGTCGCGACCGCCACAAACGCGAAGAGCATCTCGAGATCGGCGACGGCGCCGATCCTTAACTGTTGCGTGGCGGCAGCCAGCACGATGATCGACACGGCTCCGCTAATCATGCCGCTGGTCGCAAATAAATATCCGCGCGCCGGCCCCGGCAAAAACCAATTGGAAAACAAGCGACGGAAAGTCGATTTGGGAATCGAGCGACGAACGCGCGGCGAGAGAGCCGGACTTTCGCCGACCATCAACGCACCATGCACTCCCCAATGAATCGCCAAAAACGTCACCATTGCCATCAACGCACCGGTGTCATAGGAGGATTCGATGAAGCCCCAACAAAACCAGATGAAAAAAAGGAAGTGTTGCGTCAGCATGACGATGCGCAACTTTGTCGAACGATTCTCACTGGCGAACGAAATCGCCGCCGCCGCCGCGAAATAGAGAAGCGCGAGATAGCTGAAGTAAAAGGTAAGAGCGCAGACCGTAATCGTCCAGAACATGGGGTCGTCATAGCGCCGCCAGCCAGAATCTTCGACCACCGCGCCCCAGGTCAGTCCAATCGCCGCGAAGAAGGCGATCAGAAACAGGATGATGACCGCGACGGACAATACTGATTGCCAAGACTTGGAACTGGTGACCGTCGCCAACAACAGGCCCGCCATCGACAACAAGACGGAAGCCAGCGTTGCGGCCATCATCACATAACAGATCGTGATAATGTCGATGCCGCGCAGCAAATAGGTGAACGCGACGCAGGGAGCCAGCGCCGAGAGATAGACGATCATCTGCAAGACGGCGCTCCCCAATTTCCCGCTGATGATCTTCTCTGGCGGCAAGGTCGACACCGACAGCAACTCATACGTTCCATCCTCACGTTCTCCCGCTAACGAGCGAAACGCGGTAAACGGGATGATCACCATCAATGGGAAGAGCAAAATATCGACGTAGCCGACCAACATGATCGGCCCGTTGGCCGAATAGTAAATCGCCGGCGAGTTAATGGCCACGCCTAGCAGCGACCAGGCCCAACCACAGGCCAGCACCAAGATGAACGTGACGGCGAATTGACGGCTTTTGAGCGCTTGCCGCGTCTCCTTCACCAAAATGGGATTGAGAAATTCGCTCCCATATTCGACCCACTGATCAAAACGCTCCCAACGGCTCGCGGGGGGCGCGGTCGCTTGCTTCTCTTCGCTGGTTGCGGCCGACTCCACCGTCGTCATTGCACTCTTCCCTGGGTCACTGTCAGAAAAACGTCTTCCAGCGACGTATGTTTGGCGCCGAATTCAGCGACGATAAAATTCGCTTTGATCATTTCACGCAACAGCGCCGCTTCCGAGACGCGATCGCCGGCATGCGAGAACATCACCAGTTCGCCATCGACCAGAACATTTGACATATCTTCGCGCTCGGTCAACCAGGCCGCTAACCCGGCGGCGTTTTCTAAACAACGAACTCGCACCGTCGCATGGGTGACTCTGCCGCGTTGAATGTCGGCGACGCTGCCGGTCGCCAGCAATTGACCTTGTTCGATAATCCCGACAATATCGCACATCTCGGCCAGTTCGGTCAGAATATGCGAACTGACCAGAACCGACTTGCCGTCGCTCGCCAGACGGCTGATCATTTCCCGCAATTCGATCCGCGCGCGTGGATCCAATCCGGCGGCTGGTTCGTCCAGGATCAAGACGGCCGGGTCATGGATCATCGCACGCCCTAGGCAAAGTCGCTGCTTCATCCCTTTCGAGAGGCCGTTTATCGCCTTTTTCGCCAGCAGATCGAGCCCGGTAAAGTCCATCGTATAGTTCAGCGCTTTGCGGCGATCATTGCCGCGCAGCCCATACGCTCTCGCGAAAAAGTCGAGATACTCCCAGCAGTTCACGTTCGAGTAAGTGCCAAAATAATCAGGCATGAACCCCAACCGACGGCGGACGCGATCCGGGTCATTGATGACTGAGAACCCATCAATCAGCGCGTCGCCTGCAGTAGGCAGATCCAGCGTCGCCAAAATGCGCATGCTTGTCGTTTTGCCGGCGCCATTGGGGCCGATATAGCCAAACACTTGCCCCGCTTCGACTTCGAACGAGATATCGTTCACCGCTTTCGTCGCGCCAAAAAAGCGATGCAAGCGCCGCAGTTCAATCATCGGAAACGAAGTCGCGATCATCGGCTTACCATTTTCCTCGAATCACTTCGACGCTCATTTCTGAACGAAAGCGGGGGACTCCGACTGGCGTCCACGCAGACCGTTCGACCAACGCTTCGTAGGTGTAGGGAGCGTTGGGAAAACCGGACCGGACCGATTCGTTCAGTTCCCGCTCCAACCGACTTGTCGCGTGCGACACTGATATCGACTCTTCCGGAATCTGCTGATAGTAATATTGGTTGCGCGAGCGATTGCTGGCGCGATAGGCGTACTGATCAAAGCCGATCGGCAGTTGCAGATCAAAGCCACTAAGCAGGCTGCGAATTTCGCCCGCCGTTTTTGGCGTGCTGTACGTCAGCGTTCTCTTTTCGCCCGCTTTCAAATCGGTCGCCGTATAGAGATGCTTGTCGTCCTTCCCTGTGATCACGACCATTGAGACGTCGACCCCCAACAAGTTCTCGACGACCAGCGCGTCTCCTTGCTCGGTGATCGCTAATTTAAGTTCGGTTTTGTTCGGCTGCACTACCAGCATTTGATGCGTTACGCGCGAGCGAAAATAGCCCCGTTTCAAGTGTTGGGCATCATCGCTAACCACCAAAACATGATCTTGCCCTCGATCGCTTGGCAGTTGATTAATCTCAAACACCGCCGCCGACCGCGGGAAGGTAAAGCCTGATGACGGCGCTAATCCTGCATAGTAGGCTTGCCGCGACCAGGTGACGGCGTCGCCTGAGCGTTGGTCCAGCAGCGTGATTCCCCGCGTACGCAGCTTGACCCCAAAGCCGTCAGAGAACAACGCAAAGCCGACCAGCGCCATGGTCACCATCGCGGCGCCTACCGGTACGGTCACAATAATCCAGTTGAGTCGACCCGCACTACGCAACAGAAAATAATTGACAGGGCCGATCACGATCACGAACAGTGAAATCAGAAACTGGAATGACGTCACCGGCGCCTGACCGACTCCGGGAATCATAAATTGCCAGTAATGCTGGTTCTCTCGCAATTGCGAGAGACCGTTTCGCTGAAACCACATCCATCGATCGCTCCCAACCCGGTCAAGCAGATCTTTCCATTGCCGCGTGTCGCCTGGAAAGGGAGAACCTTCGATCGCTACGACCAATCCCATTTGCCAGGCTCGCATCTTGATTTCGATCGGTGGAAGAGGTCCCTTCGGATTGGTTCCGGCGCGAAACGTGCCGTCGTCTCCCACGTACGAGCCGACATAGTTGTTGCCGTAGTAGCCCCGCGTCCGTAGCTGATCGACTCCGGCGCGGCGCGCGAACGGACTTTGATCGAGCCAATCGTCATTCTCGCTGGTCGGGGGCATTCCCAACAGCTTCGCCAGTTCACTGCGATCGGTGGAAAATGATTTCTCCTCCGTTCCCAGGTCGGTCACCAGCAGATTGCCGCCGCAACGAATCCACTCGGTAAGCGCCGCGAACTGCTCCGACTGGTTCGCTTTCATCCCTCGCAGATCAGACAACGAGACAAACGCCAGATCGACGGAGGTCAGATTGATCCACTGCTTGGGCATTTCACTCGGGTTTAAGACGTCCATTCGCCCCATCGACCAAAGCGTATTGATGACCTCCAATCCCGTTTGCCCACCGCCGACCAGCGCGCTCACCGATCCGCGAGCTGAAGTGCCGGTCTCGTTGATCAAGACGCGCAAATCAGGAATCGGCGACTTCCCCTTTTTGTCGAGGATCCGCTTTACTTGCTCGTTGTACCAGGACGCTCGTTGCATGCGATTGGGAGCGTCGGAATCAATCACGACGGTCGCCGGAAACGACTCGCTCGCACTGTAGAGTCCGTCTGTAATCGCCACGGGACCGGCGCTGCCGGTTGATAGGTCTTTCAGCTGGGTCCCATCTTCATAGGTCGTTACATCCATCTGGTACCAGAGCGCCGTCGAGGGCGCCGGAACCTCGGTGGTCACCGTGGTCGCTCCTTGCGGCAGTTCCACTACGGCGCTAATCGTCTGACGGTTCCGCCAATACCATTGATCGGCGCCGCTCAGCTCGACCGTCAACACACGATCCGCCTTGGTCGGCATGCCGTTCGAAGTGTTCACGGTGACCCATATCGGTCGATAGCCGCTATTCTCCACCCAGTTCGTCTCGACGGTCATCGTCAGGCCATGCTTGACCGTCTTTCCCTTTTGGGGAAACGGAACGATTCCCCAATTTTGCCCCCACGCCGTTGCGGTCGATGTCAGGATCAATAGTACAATCCCTAGCGCACGCCATGTTCGCTTGTCTGCCTGCATTGGATGGTGGTTCCTGAGAAAGCGGCGGCGACAACCGGCGTTAATCGGCGACATGGTGATCGGTCGGCAAAATCTGTGGAGCAGGGGTCTCGTTGGCGAACGGAGAACGGAGCGTTTTGCGTTGCGTCGCCCCAAATACCGCCGAGGCAAGCGCCGCAACCGAGAACAACATCGCCTGGCCAAGCACCCAAATAGCCAGCGCGACCAGCGACAGCATGACGGCGATCGCCCAACCGTGACCACGCACGGCGCTGGCCAATGTCCAACAGACCATCGCCAGCACGGCGGTGCTGAGCAACATGCTTCGAATCGTAAATTGCAGTCCTAACATGTCGCCTATTGTCTTCGACTTAGCGAGGTTTTCAAGAATATTGTGAATCTCGTCCCCTATCCACTGTTCGACCAGGGGGGCGCAATCTTGGCTAAGCGGCCATTTTTCCCTATGGTTATTCGTAGCTGGTCGCGTTTGTCCCGAGAATTATCTTCCATGAATTCAGAACTACGAGATCATTTCGACACGGAACTCGACGCCGTTTTGGCCGCGCTGCCCGAAGCGGTCCATCAAATCCTTGATCAAGTCCCTCTGTACGTCGAAGACTATCCGTCACTCGGCTTGATGAAGCAATTGCAGATCCAGCACCGCAGTCACCTCTGTGGCCTCTACACCGGCATTCCGCTGACCGAAAAAAGCGTGACGCACAGCGGAATCTTGTCAGACGCGATCCAGATATTTCGCGAAGGGATCATCGCCCAAACGATCTCGGTCGCCGGAAACCTGACGCGCGATGAGCTCCGGAATCAAATTCGCATCACCGTCCTGCATGAACTTGGGCATTTTCACGGGCTCTCAGAAGACGACCTGCAAGAGCTTGGCTACGGCTAATCGCGACAATTTCTGGTTGCATAACCAGTATTTTCGGAAAACTAGCCAAGACTTCGCCGCCCAAGGTCGAAATTGAAAATGGAGCATTCCCATTTTCAAACCGCACTCTGGCCATGCACGTTCAACCGTTGCTACTTTCGTCGACCAGCCTCATCGGCTCGACGCTGCGCAGCGGATCGACGTCGGCTTGCTCCAATTGCGTTTCCAGTGATGACGCCAAACCGTCGACGCAGCCCGAGGATGAACTCACCCTCTCTCCCGAAGCCCAGGCCGCAGCCGCTGCGACAGAGCTGACGCCGGAAGAGCAAGAACAAGTCCAGAAGCTCGAGAGCCGCGACCAAGAGGTTCGTCAACACGAACAAGCCCATTTGGCGGCGGCTGGCGGCTTTGCCCTGGGAGGCCCGACGTTCACCTATCAGCAAGGCCCAGACGGCCAGCGATATGCGATCGGCGGCGAAGTCCAAATCGATACGTCTCCCATCGACGGAGACCCTGAAGCGACGCTCCAAAAGGCTCGAGTGATTCAAGCGGCCGCCCTTTCGCCCAGTGAGCCCTCATCGCAAGATCAAGCGGTCGCTGCAGCCGCGGTCCAACTGATTCAGTCGGCCCAGCAAGAGCTGCAACAACAAAACGCAGACCCAACGGCAGAAGAGGGGCTCGATGGCGATTCGCTCCTCGCCAGGGTCGACGTGAATGCGTCCTCCGGCCCAAGCAACGCCGACGCCGCAGCCAAATCGTCGATCATCAGCTATTTCGCCCAAGAAGCGGAAGCCGCCTATTCGCAAGCCGATCTCAAATCGGCCAGCAGCCTCTTTCTGCTAGCGTAGAATAGAGTGCCGACCGCGAACCTCTTTTCCTCGGGCGGCATCTAGTTATTCTATAGATAGTGTTATTTCGACACCTTAAAGGGTCCATTTGGTGAAACTGGTCAAGGTCGCTGCCGCCGTCGTCAATCAAACGCCGCTCGATTGGCAGGGAAACTGCGACCGTATCCTCGCCGCGATCGAAGAAGCAAATCTCAACGAAGCGTCGATCCTGTGCCTGCCGGAGCTGTGCATTACCGGCTACGGTTGTGAGGATGCGTTTCTTTCGGCCGACATGCAACATACCGCGTTGGCGATACTGCAAAAGATCGCGCCGCACACGCGCGACATGTTTGTCACGCTCGGCTTGCCGATGCCTTACCGCGGCGTGCTCTACAATGTGGTCGCGGTCCTGGCCGACGGCGAGATCGCCGGCTTCGTCCCCAAACAAAATCTGGCCGGCGACGGCATTCATTACGAGCCTCGCTGGTTTAAACCTTGGCCTGAAGGACTGCGGGCCGAAGTCGAAATCGAGGGTCGCTCGTACCCGTTTGGCGATTTGGTCTTCCGCATTGATGATGCGTTGATCGGATTAGAAATCTGCGAAGACGCTTGGGTCGCCGATCGCCCTGGCAGTCGACAGGCGCGAATCGGCGTCGACATTATCTTAAATCCAAGCGCCAGCCACTTTGCGTTCGGCAAGCATGAAATCCGTCAGCGATTTGTGCTGGAGGGATCGAGAGCGTTTCACACCAGTTACGTTTACGCCAATCTGCTGGGGAACGAAGCAGGCCGCGCCATCTATGACGGCGACGCGATGATCGCTTCCGGCGGCCGCATGTTGACGGTTGGCCCGCGACTCTCGTTCCATGCCTATCTGGTCACGACGGCGGTGATCGATCTCGATCTGACGCGCATGTATCGCGCTCGTAGCGATGCGTTCCGCCCCGACTATCAAGGTACGCTGCAACCGGTTGTTCGCGTTCCCTTTACCCTTCCCGAAATCGAGCCGGAGCCAAGTCACTTTGAACGAGCGACATGGGAAACAGGGAGCGATGTCAAGCAGGAAGAGTTCACCCGCGCCGTCGCGCTGGGGCTTTACGACTATCTGCGCAAGAGTCATTCGCGCGGCTATGTCGTTTCGCTCAGCGGAGGCGCCGATTCGGCCGCGACCGCGCTGTTGTGCAGTCTGTCGCTACGCATGGCGGCCGAAGAGTTGGGCTTTGGAGCGTTAAAAGAGTCCCTCCCTTTTATTCCGGCCGCCAAAGAAGCCGAGTCGATCGAGGCGCTGGTGACCGCGACTCTCGATTGCGTTTATCAAGCGACTCGCAACAGCGGAGAAACCACGCTTCAAGCGGCCAAGCAGGTCGCCGCCGCGATCCACGCCAACTTTCATCACTTTCACATCGATCGCCTGGTCGAACTGTATACGGAACTTGGCGCGCAGGCGTTGGGGCGCCCCCTCACGTGGGCGACCGACGACATCGCGCTGCAAAACATCCAGGCTCGCACACGTTCGCCCAGCGTCTGGCTGCTGGCGAATCTGCGCGGTTCGTTGCTGTTGTCGACCAGCAATCGCTCGGAAGCGGCGGTTGGATACGCAACCATGGACGGCGACACCAGCGGCGGGCTCTGTCCGATCGCCGGCATCGACAAAGCCTTTTTGCGACTATGGCTCAGCTGGATGGAAACGACCGGACCGGCTGGCTTTGGTGCGACGCCCGAATTGAACGCAATCAACGTTCAAGCGCCGACCGCCGAACTTCGCCCGCAAGAGTCAAAGCAGACCGACGAAGACGACCTGATGCCGTACGACTTGCTCGACGCCATCGAACGGGCGGCGATCCGCGACAAGCAATCGCCGCTAGAAACGTATCGCCAAATGCTGGCCCAGCTTCCGCAATACGACGAGCAGCAATTGGCCGTCTGGATCGAGCGGTTCTTCAAGCTCTGGTCGCGCAACCAGTGGAAGCGCGAGCGTTACGCTCCCAGCTTCCACTTGGATGACGAGAACCTAGACCCGAAAACCTGGTGCCGCTTTCCGATCCTCTCGGGAGGATTCGAGCGCGAATTAGCCGAAATGTGGCGCGCGATGCGGGGAGAAGAGGAAGGGTAAAACCTTGACTCGCTCACATCTCGGCGCTAAGTCTGAAAGCGAACGCCATAAATTCGCGCTGCACTGTTTCCGCTTCACTCGAAGTATCCTGCGTGCAGCTTGTCAAGTTTTCCATCGAATCCAATCGCTCCGTCATTGATCTAGAACGATTTCCTCTATCACTCATTCCGTGCTAGAAGTCGCGCCCTTCCGTCTGCGGAGGAGCGATTTCTTCCGCCGGCTTTTTCTTCACCGGCTTCTTCTCCTCTTTCGCTTTCGGCGCAGCGCCGAGACCAAAGAAGTTGAAGGTCGGCAGCTTCAGCGACGGCTCTGGTTTTTCGCGCCACATATCGAGTTCGGCGTTGAGCACCACTTGCCCGTCTCCCATGTTGACGCGCGCGTTCAGGCCGCGGAACCATTTCAAGAAGTTGGCTTCAAACTCTAGTTGCTCGTCTCCCCAGGCGGTCGATTGCCACCGCATCGCGTCTCCCGTGCCGGTGATCTCATAGGTTCCTTCCAGCGGACAGACAAACTGCAGGGCCAGCAGGTCTTCCACAAAGTCTTTCGCTTTCTCCTCCGGCACGCCGAGCTGCGCGGAAACCGCGTTAAACAAGCGCGCACTTCCCAGCGAGCCTCGTTTCGCCCAAGACTGCGCCATCGCGTTGGCGAGGGGAGTCACATCGGCGTCCGAGATGTCGCCGATGTGTAAGCGCGCCTGAGCAGGATGCTCGTCCTCGGTCAGCGCCAACTGCGGCGTTACGTTCCGCAAAATGTCAAAGTGGAACGACAGCGTCGAGAAGCCGTTGTACTCGCGCCGCCAAAGTCCCAGCGGAAACTGCGAGTAACCATATTGATCCGGCGCGGCGAACGCACCGATCACCGGAATTTTGTCCAGCAAACCAGGCTTCGGCCACGCGGTCAGATAGCCGGGCGTCGCCTGCATCATCCGCAACGTATTGAGAATTCCGCCGCTGGCGTAGTTATCGATCGGAAACGGCACATCCTGCAAACCGAGCGCGTAGTGATACAGTTGATTGTCCAAGTCCCCCTTCAGCACAAACTGAAGCATCGCGACGTCACGCGCAGCCGGAGCAATTTGACGTTTTAGCGGCGGGCCTAACCGATCGGTCAGCATGCCGTATTTCTCTTCGACAAACGGCGTCATCCGCGCATCAATCGTCAGTCGTTCCGTCCCCTTGTCGTCAAGCTTAAAGCGGTAGATGCCCGCCATGAGCGGATCCATCTGGCTCCAATGAGAGACGTGAAATTCACGAACACGCTCAAAATCGCGAGCCTCCGCGACGTTGACCTTGGTCACCGGAACATCGGCAATCGGTAAAAAGTTGCCCGGCGCTCCGCGCAACGAATCTTGCAGCGCTCCATCAATCTCCACAACTCGACTGCCGTCGCTGCGGCGTCCGAACGAAGTCGGCAAAAAGCCGCGTTCGATCAACTCATCCTCCGAGAGTTTGACAAACCCTTCGTTCATCGCCGCCGCTCGCGCCATTTTCAGCAGTTCGATCTCGGTCGTCGCGCGCAATCGGCGGCGCAGTTCGACGCGGTACTGCGGGCTATACAACCCCTGAAAGAACTGCGACGACATGTAGCAGAAAATCGTGTCTTCCCGCTTCAGCGGCAAAAAGGTGCGCGCCTGTTGAAACTCGGCCGTCGCCCCCAGGCTGTCGGTATCGGGGTTTAACGTGACAAATCGTTCGGCGATCGTGCGCGAAGTGGTCACCAGGTGAAAATCACCCCGACGAGCGTAGAACGAACGAATCTTGTTGTCCGGCGTCGTTAACGCCGAGATCTCCTTGCCGGCGATCGTGATCGTTTCTAGTTTGGCGCCTAGCTTTTTGTTCAGCTTCAGCGATTCTTTCCGATTGGTGTTGATGTCGTTTGCGAGCAGGTCATTCGATTTGGCCTGAAAGAGCAACCCAAACGCCGCTCCCTCGCGGGTGTAGGCGTCACGACCGATCATCGCGACGTCGGCGACGACCGAATCGCCAAACAGCTCGGACAGTTCCGACTGTTTCAACGCCAACTGCTTTTGGACAACTTCGTTCAGCTCAAGCTTGACGCCGCGATTCGCGATCATCATCCCCAGATCGCCGCCGTTTTCCTCCATCAGCTTGTTGAACCAAAGATAGTTGCTCAACTTGCCGAAGCGGATGTAAAAGCAGTCGGGCGGCGCCGCTTTCGCCAGCGGTTCTATCGGAACATCAGAGGCCGGCCGGGGCGCGATAATATCAGACCAGTTGATCGGCCGCGGCGCCGGTAAATCAGCCGGGTCGGTAATCGATTCGTCCAGCATCACCGAACGCATCTCGGCGGCGCGAACTTTGTCAGAGTTGAGCAGCACGAAGACCGACTGTTCAGGACTGAACGCGTCTCGATCTTTCAAATCATTTTGCGATAGCGGAGGCGCCGGCAAACCCAATCGCCGCGACAGCATCGCGGTCATGTAGGTCTCCATCACCATCGGGTAGTTGGCCCACTCTTTTTGTTCACGTAGATTCTCGTGATACTTGCGCCACCAGAGCATCTCCATCGCTGTCAGCATCGATGCATGCGGCGGAGGAGTCGGCGTCAGGCGAAATTTTTGCGGAGTCGGCGTTGCAACCGTAATGTCGAGCGGTTCGGTCCCCGTGAACAAAAAGTAAATCGTCAACCGTTGCGGCGGCGTGACGTTGTTGATCCCCGTCAGCGCCTGCAGGAATCCAAGCACGCGTTGTTTTTCAAACGCGGGATAGAAGATCCGGTTATCGGTTTCATGGATCGAAAAACCGTTGCTGTCGATCGGGTCGCCAAAGTCCGCTTTTTGAAACGAGACCGTGATTTGACCAACGCCGAACGGTTGTCCGCTGATCGCGATCGCCTCGGCGGCGGCGGCGCCAGAAGAGGCCAGCGACATGACGCTGATTCCGAGCAAAGCTATCCAAATTCGCATCGCACTATCCTTGGTTGAAGCGTCCACTCGCTCGCTCCTTCCCTAGGAACGGTCCGCTGGGTGCGGTTCGCGAGTAACTATGTCAACGGGCGCAAACCACGCTCGGCCCGCTGTTGATTGAATTGTTGAAACGCGGCAGGCTCGTCTTTAAGAAAACGGACCAACTGCGTCGTACTGCAAGATAACGCCTGAGCCGTTCGTTTTGCATCCCAATCGGCCGCCGCGAGGTAATCGAGCCCTTCGGCCAACAGCGACGGAAAGTCATCATGCGTTGGATTCACGGCGATCTTGCCTCCCCGCACCCGCGATTTCCAGAGCGAACTGGGGGAAGCGTCGAGCGAAGTCTCGCAACGAACCTGCACCGCCAAGCGTAATCTTAGCCGAAAGATCGCAATTTGGCGATTTTCGGCCTGGGACCGGCGCTCGTTCGCTTCGGCACTGATCTTGGTCGGCTGATGGGTCAATACGACGGCGGTCTCCACTTTGTTCCGGTGCTGCCCCCCCGGGCCGCTGCGCCGCTCGCGGCGCATGTCGCACTCGCCCAAAAGGCGATCTTCGTTCTGATCGGCGGGATGTTCGCGCATGCGACGGGTCACTTAGACAGATGCGGTAAGCGACTTGCCGTTGTCGCGGGGACCAAGTTTCAACAAAAAGGGGGCGCCGACCTCGGCCCATTTCTCGGCCGAGGAAAATCCATTCGCACTTTCGCCCAAACAAATCTGCAACATATCGGTGTTCACCGCGCCGGGACTAAACGGAACCGCCGCCATGCCGCGGGGAAGTTCTTTCGCCAGCGCCAGCGTCATTCCTTCGACCCCATATTTGGTGCTGCAGTAGGGCGCTACTTTCGGCGAAACCGAACGGCCCCAGCCCGAACTGAAGTTGACGATCACCCCCTGCTGGCGTGCGACCATCGCCGGTACGAAGCTGCGGAGGACGTAAAACATCCCTTTCAGATTGACGTCCATCAGATTGCTGAATTCTTGGGGATCAATCTCCCACAGCACTTTGGACTCGTTCATCAACGCGGCGTTGTTGACCAGCAGATCAGGCGGACCAAACTGGGCGATCACCTCGGCACCCCAAGCCGCGACCGCTTCGTACTGCGTCACGTCGAGCACGTCAAACCGATGCGGGCCTCCCAACTGCTCCGTTAACTTGGCGACATGCTCCGCATTTCGCCCGCAGCCGATGACCGTATGTCCCGCGTCGGCAAACTTGGACACCAGCGCCCGGCCTAGCCCGCGGGTGGCTCCTGTGACCACAATAACTTTCGCTTCGCTCACTTGTCGCTATCCTTACGATTGCCGTCGGCCGTTCGCTCCTACTCAGCATACGGCCCCAGTCCGTTGGAGAAAACCAGAGCCGCCGATGCATCGTTACGTCCCCCACCTGCAGCTTCCTCCTTATTCCTACGTGCCGGGGATGCACGTTCATCCGCTGTCGCATCCTGACGGACATAGCTACCAGATGCATCCGCCAAAGCTCGCGACGCCGGTCGAGCTGCGAACTTGCGAATGCTTTTTGTGGGGAATCGATCTCTTTAACACCGGCTACTATTGGGAAGCGCACGAGGCCTGGGAAGCCGTCTGGCAAGCCTTGGGAAGAGGAGGAGAGCAAGCCGATGCGATCAAAGGCCTCATCAAGCTAGCCGCCGCCGGAGTCAAGGCGCGCGAAGGAGCGCCGATAGGCGTCGCGCGACATGCGGCCCGAGCGTTAGAACTGCTTAGCGCCGCCGACGAATCGATCTTACCCATCCATCTGTTGGCAATTCGCCAACTCGCCGCAGATCTCACTGCGCACCCCGACGCCTATCAAAACCAGGAAACGGCGCCGGTCCGACGCATCTTTGCCGTCGCGATCACGACCGCATAACAAGCAAGCTTTTTTGAGCATGTAACAAGTCGGCGACGACTCTCCTCAGACGTTTTTTCTCGAAACGCGCATCCGTTTTAGAAACCGACCAGACAGCCCATCGGTAGCGCTTTCGCGGTTACAGGGAAGAGATTTCTTTGTTGTAAGGCGTTAGTGAGGCATTCTAGAACATCTACGATACCCTTTCCATTAATTGCATCTATTGCAAGCTGCCATTTCAAATTACTGTATCAAATGAAGTGTCGATTTTATGCCAAATAGCGATACACTCGATCTTGTGATCCTGGCGGATGGTTGCGTTGTTCGCGGTAATATCCCGTAATATCATTCGGAGATTTCCTCTCATGGCTCGCTCTCATCGACTCCTTCTCGCATGTTCTTTTCACGTTCAGCCGGCTGTTCAATCACCACCTTCCAGCCGGAAGCCTTCTCGACCAACTCGCCGAATTCGACCCGGCTTTACCTTGGTCGAACTGCTGGTGGTGATCGCAATCATCGGCGTCTTAATCGCGCTGCTGCTGCCAGCGGTGCAACAAGCTCGCGAAGCGGCGCGGCGTGCTACTTGTATCAACAAAATAAAGCAAGTTGGCCTCGCGTTACATATCTACCACGATACGCACAGCGTCTTTCCTCCGGCCGGCGTCAACTACGGGTGGTGCACCCTGGGAACTCCAGATCCCGATAGAACCACACATAACAAAAATGGCCTGTCCTTCCTGCTGCCTTTTCTCGAACAGTCGGCCCTCTACGACAGCATCAATCAGAATTCGGCCAACAGTGCCCAGAACACCGGCTATTGCTGCAGTTATACGGGAGCGGGTGCGCCGCTGGCTGGCGATCCGGCTGATAATGCCGATGAGATGACGACCCTGCTTGATGTCTTTCTCTGTCCTTCCGATTCTGGAAGCACCCACTTGGGAACCAGCGCAGCCTATGGAACGACGGTCGCACCGGGGCCTGCCAAAACAAATTATGAATTGAGTTCAGATCAGACAATTAGTTGTAATTACTGGGCGACCCAGGGAGGCGCCTCACGTAAAATGTTTGGCGAAAACAGCAAGTGTAAAATCCGTGATGTCACAGACGGCACGTCCAATACGATCATGGTCTGTGAAACGACTCGGGAAGTTTACAACGGCGACGCGCCTGCCTGGGGGATGCGTGGCTGGGTGGCATCTGGCGGTGATGTCGATCCTGGGATCAACGTCTGGGACATTCCGACTGGATGGACTCGCCCTGATGTTGGAAATTTAAACAGCTGGGGACAGGTCGGAAGCCTGCACAAGGGTGGTGCTCATTTCGCGTTGGGCAGTGGCGCAGTGAGTTTCTTTCCCGAGAATATGGACCTCACAATATTGATAGGGCTGGGAAAAATTTCTGATGGCTCTGTGGTGCAAATCCCTTAAGCCTGCTGATACTTTTCTGTTCTCTTTATTTGAGGTTGTCCATGAGTGCTATCGAGTTCCGGCTGTCAATGATCGCGATCGTCCTACTGATAAGTGGAGTTTGTGCCGGTTGTGGATCCAGTGAGGAAGGCCCTGAACTAACGCCCGCTACTGGAATGGTGATGTTGGATGATAAGCCGCTGGTGAATGCCGACGTTTATTTTCTGCCGATCAATGACACGCCGGGTATCGGGGGAAAAGGTCGAACCCGAGAAGAAGGCGAGTTCGAAATTGTTTATTACCGGGGAGGTCAGGGTTTGCCGGCAGGCGACTACCGAGTGGCGGTAAGCTATCGTCTGATGCCCGATGGGGCCCCGGTTCCGGAAAATGACACCACGCCTCCCATCGAATCGCCGGCCAGGGAATCACTCCCTTCCAGATACTCAAGCCAGGAACAGTCTGCATTGAGAGCGACTGTGGCTTCGGGACAACCTGTGGAATTGAAGCTGACTACGAAAAAGTAGGGGAAAGCCCTCCGGTAATCCTCCGATCTTTCACAGAGAGGCTTGCGAATCCTGCTTTGCAAATCTCTTTTTTGGGGTCCATCCGGCTTTATCGTGCGTCTCGTAGAAGGTCTCCGACTGTTCGGATAATTTTTCAGCGGCGATCGGCAGTCCCATCGCAGACAAGCTCTGCCTGGAATGAAAGCGCTGGGCGCCTGTCGTCGCACCGCCAACCAAGGCAGCCCATCTAGAGTGAAAGCGAGCCCCAGCTCTTGCTGATTCAGCTCTGAAATCCATGTTCTGCGGTTTTACTCGCACTGCGTCTCTCTTTATTTCTCGACACCCGGGGCTGCCGGCATTCGCGCGATCGGCCGCTTCTGGGAAGAGAATTCCAGTTAGTGCAGTGATATTGCGTGGATCATCGACATTCGCTCGCTTCACCCCATCGATTGCATCTATTGCAAGCTGCCATTTCAAATTATTGTATCAAATGAAGTGTCGATTTTGTGTCAAAAAGCGATAGACTCGATCTTGTGATCCTGGCGGATGGTTGCGTTACTCGCGGTAATATCCCGTAATATCATTCGGAGATTTCCTCTCATGGCTCGCTCTTATCGACTCCTTCTCGCTGGTTCTTCTCGCGTTCGGCTGGCTGTTCAATCACCACCTTCCATCCCGAAACTTTCTCGGCAAACTCTCCCAATCCGGCCCGGCTTTACCTTGGTCGAATTGCTCGTGGTGATCGCCATCATCGGCGTGTTGATCGCACTGTTGCTGCCGGCGGTGCAACAAGCCCGCGAAGCGGCGCGACGCATGGACTGCAGCAACAAAATGAAACAGTTGGGCCTGGCCGTACATAACTATGTTTCGACCCATAGCGCACTCCCAGCGTCAAGTCGCGGCTACGGTGGATGTGACGATCTGGGGCCTGTGAACGGCGAGATCAAAAACGCCAATGGGCTTGTGTCGCTGCTTCCCTATATCGAGCAACAAAACCTGTACGACCAATTCAACCACAAAGAAGCCTACGCGATCTCGACGACTCACCAATATGCGCTCGGCGGCACAATCGTGGGTGACCCAGTCACCAATGGAAACGCCGCACTAGCCGAAACGGAACTAGAAGCGTTCCTCTGCGTTTCCGACAACAATCCGGTCAAAGGGAGATGTGCGGGATCCGCCTATGGCCCAGGCGGATCTTATTCCGGCGCCGCGACCAATTATGAATTCATCGTTTCCTGCATTCCGGAACTCTATGATTGCAATGCCTACGTGAAGGCGTCTGCCGAAACGAAACGAATGTTTGGATCCGACGTCAATACGCGTCTGGCCGAAGTTGTGGATGGCCTGTCCAACACATTCATGCTAGGAGAGACCACCAAGTATCACGTCAACGGCGGTGCGTTTGCTTGGGCTTATCGCGGCTGGACCATGACCGGCATTGATCCCCATCGCGATGCGACCTATGGCGGCATCAACGTCTGGCATCAACCGTGGGCTCATGTAACTTGGGAAAATCCTCCCTTCACTCCCATTCGTGGTCGCGCACGTAGTTGGTGGGTCGCAGCCGCCAGTTTGCATCCCGGCGGTTGTCACTTTGTCATGGGGGACGGATCGGTTCAATTCATCGCAGAGACCATCGATAAGCCAACCTTGCTAAATCTGACCACGATGGCGGATGGAAAAGTAGTCTCGCTTCGTTAGCACATGCATCTCAACTAGAATGCCTAATGTCGAAGGACGAATGTCTAATGAAGGAAGAAACGACTCGGCCGTTCGGTCTTCATTAGACATTAGGATTTAGACATTCGGCATTTTATCCAAACGCGTTTCCCTCGCTCGCGCGTATTGAGGTTGCGCTATTTAGCAATTCAGGAAGTGTTGAACACGGGTGAAGCACGATCAAACAGGGGCCGAATCCACCGAAAATCGTCACACTAGCCCGCCAGCGCCAGCGAGGGAATAGAGTTGGCGATCCTAACCCGGATTGAAGTGGCGAGCCGTATTCCCTCGCTTGCGCTGGCGGGCTAGCGTTCGATTGATTCGAAATAGCGCAACTTCAAAACTCGCGCGTCGGGCTACGAAGAAAAGGTGGCTTAACATTCCATATTTTCAAGTCGCGCATGATCAGTGCGATTATTTATCAAAATACAGGATGAGTCTGATGATCCAGCTATCGAAAATAACCTTTGTCTTGATCGCAATCGGCGCCGTCGGTTGCAGCGATCCAGGCCCAGCGCGATTTCCAGCCCAGGGAATACTGACGCTGGATGGGAAACCGCTTCCCTTCAAGAGCATTACCTTTTACCCCGTCGATGGAACAGACGGACAAGGCGCCTCCGGCAACACCGATGCGGAAGGAAAGTTCAACTTGCTGACAATCGTTCCCGGCGCGGTGCGCGACTACCGCGGCTGTCAGCCTGGACGCTATCACGTGATTGTCCAAGAGCCGATGTTTCCTATCCATGCCGCCAATTCAGAAGGATCGCTTCCCCTGGAATCGATCCAAGGCGAATCGATCGAAGGGATCGGGCCTCCTGCTGCGATCAGCATGATTCAGCCTGTCCGCCGCAAGGCAGCCAAAGAACGCATCCCTGCCGTCTACAGGTCAGAGACGACGTCTCCCTTGATCGTCGAAGTAGGAGAAGGGATGGAACCGTATAAATTAGACCTGGGTTCCAAATCCTAAAACAGCGTGATTGGAAGTCGTCAGCGACTACGGTCTCGCGACGACAATCTCGATGCTCTTATTACCTTGGACTTCGATGACGATTCCGGAGGTTTCTGGATCCTCGAATTTGCGTGCGACGATCGACTCTAACGTAAAGTCCGTTTCGGACTTTTGCACGAACGCGCGCACAGCGATTTTGTAGGTTCCGTCGGGAACCCCTCCATCCATGTTTCCGATATTGACGCGACCATTCTCAATTTTGCCGAACGTCTCGAAATTATTCTTGGTGAAACTCACCGTGCCGGTGGGCACCGGCGCTCCATCTTCATAAGTTACCGTCGCCGTTACGGTGTTTTCGTAATTGCTCCAACAGCCTACGACCAGGGGCAACACGAAAACCGCCGCACATAATATCGCCAGATCAATACGTTTCACTTGACTCTCCCAGTTTCAGAATGCCGCCGCCGAAACAATCATTCAACGCTCGGCACATTGCGACCAACCTAACGTCGTCACGCCAGAACCGTGCAAACGGTTCTGGCGTTCGGGTTTGCCTTCACCCCAGTCCAAGTCCCAGCAGTAAGAGGGAAAGGAGAGTTACTCGGAGATGACCGTGCCGTCGCTAATGTGGCCGTACTGGCGACGCACCAGCTCTGGCGTCGTATTGGAAAGGTTGGTAACCGATCCATCTGCAAGTAGAAACTGACTGATGCCGGGGTGCCAACTGCCGAATCCAATCAAGATACTGGGGCGAACGTCAATGTCATTGGGTCCGCGTCCCATACGAGCACGCAGGTTACGAGCTACGTTGTACTCGCGTCCTGTATGGCTGTTAAACAACCAGCTTCCATCCGAATTGTCGTTGCCGCTGCAGCACTTGCCGATTTCTTTGGCCGCAACATGCTTCTCACCGACGATCGCCGTATTGCTGAGTCCATCCGTAATATTGGCGAACGAATTTCTCGAGGTTCCTTGGGCCCAACGCTCAGGGGCCGCTACCGACGACGGGCCAGGCTTGGCGACAATCAAAGCCGACTTCAGACGGTTGGCGCTCGCCGAGTCGGCCGCATCATGATGCTGCCACCACAACGAGTCGGTCAGCGTGGATGTCGAGTAAACATCCAATCCAATTGCGACAGCGGCGTAGTCGCCCAGCGGGCCCCGCGCGGCGCCGCTCGGGCGAATTGCTTCACTCGAAGAGCGGCGAGACGGGCAAGTCATATAGTTAATGTTCGCTAAGCCCTCTTTCTCCGTATCATTCAGACGATCCCAATTGGTCTCCATCTCATCGCCCATGTGCGTCGGATTCGCCGAATCTGCATTTCCGCCGTTCAGCATGTCAAACGCGGCCCGTTGCTCCATTTGTGGCAAAATCTGTACGAAAAAGCTCGCACGGCCAGAATTCAGCACCAGCGGTGGAAGTTTGCCAAACGTGTCGTGCCAGTTGTGAACGCCCAACCCCAATTGCTTCAAGTTGTTGGAGCACTGCATGCGTCGCGCCGCTTCACGCGCTTGCTGAACGGCTGGTAACAAGAGCGCGATCAACACGCCGATAATGGCGATGACAACCAACAATTCCACCAAGGTAAAACCTCGGGCGGATCGAGTAGGTGACTGCATAATTTTTCCTCAAGACGAATTACGACAATAATGACAACAACAATATATACATACAAAATTATCTTACAACCAGGAACATCAAAGTCACACGACTCACAATGATACTCATCTATGTACTTATGAATTTCTTTGCATCTCTGACGCCTAGAATCCACCAACCGATGTCGCGATTCTTTCGCCTGAAATTCAGCTGTGATGAAAACGCCAGCAATGGTCCGTCGAGCAACCCAAGGCGTGACCTGTTCGGCAATGGATTTACAACGCGAAAAAAATGGCCCACTCAACCTGAGCTTTGTGAATGATTGCCACTCAAAGCAAGGGACTGCAGTCGCGAAAGGGCTAACCAGTCTGGCTTCGACAGCTCGAACTGCAAGCAATTCATCACTTCAAGACAACAGTAAACCAGACTTTGGCTACAACACCTGACGGCGTCAACAAACCATTGATGCAAGGCAATAAACGATCACATCTGCAACAAAAAACGCAGCTGCATTCATTACAGCAAACATCGATTCCGCAGTATACAGAGGGCCCCCGATACCGTCAATAAATTTCCCATGGGTTATTTTCTATCGATACACCTTTGACTTTCTCGCTTCATTCGACGTGCGAGTACTTATACTCACCTAACATCGAATGTATGCCTTGCCGCCGCCGCTTGAGATCGCGTTGCCCTGCCTACCTGGTTGGACTATCATTCATGCGGACTCGTTCCTAGTCGATTCGACGTAGGAAAGTGCGTCATTGTCACTGCGAGACCTTGCCCATTCCCACCAACTTCTACTTCCACGCTTCGATATTTATCGCCATGTCACGAGCTAAGATTCTCTTGCTGCTAGTTTTCTGTCTTTCGGTTCGTTTGCTGATGGCCGACGAATCCAATCCAGAGCATTCTTCTGCGGAAGCAGCCAGCGGCGATCGCCTTAGCGCCCTCCCAGTCAAGGATCGGATCGAGGGCCTGTGGGACGTCACGTGGGAGCGGTTTTATTTGCCGCGAACCCACCTTTTCTATGATTATCTGTCGAGCTATGAGCCCGGTCACGAACTGGATCACTTGCCGTCATTAGATGAGATCCAGCGAGAATTTCCCAACGATTGCGGCTATGACACCGGCATGGAAGACGGCATGATTTCAGCTGGAGTCATGATGTCGCTGATCGTCGACAAATATGCGGTGACCGGCGACGAAGAGTTACGCCGCTGCGCCAAAGATGTGTTTGCCGGAATCAAACTTTCCGCGACCGCGCACGGCGTTCCCGGATTTGTCGCCAGAGCCGTCAGCGCCGACGACTTGAAGTCAATCTACCTCAGTTCTTCGCGCGACCAATACACGCATGCCGTCCACGGCATGTGGCTTTATTCTCGTAGCCCCCTTTGCAGTCCAGCAGCGCGAACGGAAATCGGCGAGATCCTCTCGGCCATCGCCGATCGCATGACGGCGACCGTGATCGAAGCGAATAACTATGATTCGCTCCGCGCTGATGGCTCTCGCGCGGTGCGCGGCAATAGCCGGATGTGGCAAGTCAAAGGGCACGAAGTCGCGCGACTGCCGATGATCTATGCGGCGGCTTGGGATGTCACCGGAAAACGTGAATACTACGACCAGTATCAAAAGTATCTGCGGCCGGCGATTGAGCAATCCCACACGATCGAAGAGCACACGCCGACCTATGCTCTGTTGCAAATGCAAGCTTCTCTCGAGTTGCTTTACGTTTTGGAGCAAGACGCCAAACTGAAAGAGGCGATCACGCAGATTTCGACCTCGATCGCCGCGCGATGCGCTGACCGCGCTCGTCATGCGAACCAAAGAGCCGAGACGCTCGATCTAACCATGCTTTGCACCGACTGGCGAACCGGCGAAGGACTTACCTCGACAGGTCGTTATCGCAAGGTTTGGTACTGCATTCGCGAAAGCGGCGAGGCGGCGTTAGCGCAGTTAATTGCCCCCAGCGAAAGTTTCCCTCCCCAACAACAAGCGTTTCTAGCCGAAGCCATCCTGCGCCTCGATAGCGAAAAAGTCTCCAGTTGCGGGATCTTCTACCTGCAAGCCGCCTATTGGAAAAACCGGCGAAATACGAAGCAAGCCGAATAAACGGCGCATGCTCTCCTCTCTTAAAATTGCCGCAAAAGTCATAACGCACGGTCTTGGTTTCGCCCATCGGAGCCCCCATAGTCGCCTTTCGCTCCGCGAAAGTAGCGCGATCCTTAAGACGCTACTTTCGCGGAGCGAAAGGCGACTATGGCTGGCCGCGCCGGGCTTTTTGCTCTGGCAAAAATTGTCTCTTGACGAAGCGCACGGAACTGGGGTCGACTACCCAATCGGTCGGTTTCGTGGCGGTTTTTCGCTGCGCGAGTTTGAAGTTTTCACTTTTCGCGAGGAGGCAATTCTTATGTCGCTCCATCAACTTCGTCGGCTGATCGCCCACTTGACCGAGAATCAAAGAACGCCGCACGTTGACTTTGAAACCCGCAATCTGACGCGGGGCGAAATCGCCGAAGCGCGTTGGCTGGCCGTGGTTTTGATGCGGCCTGATCTGTTTTCGACTTGCCCGGTGCGGCATGAATATTTTGAACATCAGTCGCATTACGACATCAGCAGCGCGATGCTGGAAATGCGGGCCCAAGGGATCCGTTGCAACGACCTGCCAGAGCTCTTCAAGCGGTTGGCGGCGGCCGGATATAACGAAGAGAGCGCGATCGAAATGCTGTGCGACGTTTTGTATTGCCGCGGCGAAATCAAAAAATTTGAAGACTACGCGGCGACCTTGCACAAACGTTTTGAGGCCCATCAGGCGGCGTTCCAATTGGCGCCGGAGAGCCAACTCGTTCGGCTCGACATCGCCGGCGGCGGCAATCCGTTTCTCGATCTGACCACCGATCAATTGATCGCGCAGCAAGAGCCGCTCGAGTGGCTGTTGCCGGGGATGTTCGTGCGACAGGAGCCGGCCGTGATCGTCGGGCCGAGCAAAAGCATGAAGTCTTCGATCGCCGTCGACTTGTGCGCGGCGCTGGCGAGCGGCGGCAAGTTTTTAGGGCAGATCGCCGTCGATCGCCCGTTTCGCGTCGGCTATGTCAGCCGTCATGACGAGCGGCAAGCGCTGGCCGATCTGGCGCGGCGCTGGAGCGAATCCAGCGAAGTTGACCCAGCCAATTTGCCGAATCTGATCTGGTCTCTGGCGGTCGCCAACCCTGCCGATTCGAAGCACTTGGAGCATCTGCGGGCGTGGATCCGCCGTCATCAACTGGAAGTGATTGTGATCGACGCGTTGCGTCTGACTTCGACCGACAAGCAGACGCAGGCAGAGCAGTTGCAACACCTGGTCAAATGCTGCGTCATGGCCGGCGCGACGCCGATCTTGTGTTGTCAGTCTCGCCAAGCGATCTCGCGCAGCGCGACTCTGGCGACCGATGTTTCGGCATGTCTCGATTTCGCGCGGCAATGGATGTTGATTCAGCGCCGCGAAAATTATTCGCCTGGCGGCGGTCTGCATCGGTTGCGTCTGACCTGCGGCGGCTGCGCCGGGCAAGGAGGAGTTTGGGGCGTCGATATCGACGAAGGAAAATTGGCGGCCCCGCAAGGAAGAAGTTGGCGCGTAACGCTCCGCGACGCCGACGCGATCGAAGCGGAAACGAAGGCCTGCGAAACGGCCGCGCATGAGGAGCGGCTGCAAGCGAAAATTCGCGCGACAATGACTAAGGTTGAGGAAACGAAAGCGACCAAATCGCGAATTCGCGATCAATGCGGCATCAACGGAACCCGCTTCGCGGCCACATGGAATCGCTTGCTGGAGTCCGGAAAAATCGGACTGGTCCGGTCCGCCGCACAAAAATCAGAACGCCGCCCCACCTACCGCTGGATTGACTATTCAACCCCGCCAGAAAAAAAGCAACGGTCCGGTCCGGTCCGCCTCTCTAAAATCGTAGGGCGGGTGAGAACACCGCAATCGATTTCACTATCGAAAAATCAACCGGACCGGTTTGCGCACCCGACCGAATCTGCCCCATAGTCGCCTTTCGCTCCCGCGAAAGTAGCGTCTTATGCGCGCTACTTTCGCGGGAGCGAAAGGCGACAATGGTGGCGTCGATTCACCCTGCCGTGGAAACTACCTCGGCAATGAGGATGGTTGTGCGGGGCGAAAAAATCGTTGCGGTCCGGTCCGGTCCGGAGGAAACAAAAACGGCCGCAAGAATTGCTGCTTGCGGCCGTTGGTTTTGAACCATGAAGTTGCTGGGGGCGATTAGCCTTTCAGCAGTTTACGCAGCACGGTCTGCAGGATGCCGCCGTTGCGGTAGTATTCCATTTCGACCGGAGTGTCGATGCGGCACTTGGCCTGGAACTCCATGACGGTTCCATCCGGCTTGGTCGTTTTGACGGCGACGTCGCCGCCGGGGAGCAAGCCGTCTTCGACCACGATATCAAACGATTCGTCACCGGTGAGGCCAAGCGTTTCCCAGGACTTGCCAGCGGGGAACTCCAACGGCAAGATCCCCATGCCAACCAGGTTGCTGCGGTGAATCCGTTCAAAGCTGGAGGTGATGACCGCTTTGACGCCCAGCATGAAGGTTCCCTTGGCGGCCCAGTCGCGGCTGCTGCCGGTGCCGTACTCTTTGCCGGCCAAGACCACCAACGGCGTGCCGTCGGCTTTGTACTTCTCGGCGGCGTCGTAGATCGACATCACTTCGTCGGTCGGCAGATAACGGGTCCAGCCCCCTTCGGTGCCGGGCGCCAGACGATTGCGGATGCGAATGTTGGCGAAAGTACCGCGATGCATCACGCGATCATTGCCGCGACGCGAACCGTAACTGTTGAAGTCGATCGGCTGGACCCCTTTTTCCATCAGGTAACGCCCGGCGGGGCCATCTTTGGCGATCGCTCCGGCAGGCGAGATATGGTCGGTCGTGACCGAATCGCCCAACAGCGCCAAGACGCGAGCCCCGGAGATCGGCTGGATCGCATCGGGCTCTTGTCCCATCGCGACCATGAACGGCGGTTCTTGGATGTAGGTGCTCTCTTCGTTCCAGTCGTACAGTTCGCCTTCGACGACGGCGATTTTGTTCCAGGTCGGATTCGACTCGAACGCCGTTTCGTATTGATTGCGGAACATCTCTGGCTTCACCGACGATTCGATCGTCGCCAACACTTCTTCCGAGGTGGGCCAGATGTCCTTCAAGAAGACGTCGTTGCCTTCGCCATCCTGGCCGAGCGGCTCGGTCACCAGGTCGATGTCAGTGCTGCCGGCGATGGCGTACGCGACCACCAACGGCGGGCTCGCCAGATAGTTGGCTTTGACCAGCGGATTGACGCGACCTTCAAAGTTGCGATTGCCGCTCAAAACGGCCGAAGCAACCAGGTTGCCGCTGGTCACTGCGGCGGCGACCGGATCAGGCAAAGGACCGCTGTTGCCGATGCAGGTGGTGCAGCCGTAGCCGACCAGACTGAAACCGAGAGTTTCCAGGTCGTCCATCAGACCCGCTTTGATCAGATAGTCAGTCACCACGCGAGAACCAGGCGCCAAGCTGGTCTTCACGTAGGAAGGAACTCGCAGCCCCTTGGCCGCGGCGTTGCGAGCGAGCAAACCGGCCGCCAACATCACCGAAGGGTTGCTGGTGTTAGTGCAGCTGGTGATCGCCGCGATGACGACGGCGCCGTGCCCGATTTCTTCCGACTTGCCGTTGTTTTTGACGGTGCCGGTGCTCCCCATTTCTTCCGCCGTCAGCGCGAAACCGCGTTGATCGACCGGCGCCTGCAACGAGCGATGGAATTCCGACTTCATGTTGGCCAGCGAAACGCGGTCTTGCGGCCGTTTCGGTCCGGCCATCGAAGGTTCGACCGTGCTGACGTCAAGCTTCAACAGCGTGGTGAACTTGGGAGTCGGCGCGTCATCGGTGCGGAAGACGCCCAGCTCTTTCGTGTAAGCTTCGACCAGCGCGACTTCATCCTCACTACGACCGGTGCGGCGCAGGTAGTTGAGCGTTTCGGCGTCGACTGGGAAAAAGCCCATGGTGGCGCCATACTCGGGCGCCATGTTGGCGATCGTGGCGCGATCGGCCAGGCTCATCTTGCTGACGCCGTCGCCGAAGAACTCGACAAACTTGCCGACAACCCCTTCCTTACGCAGGATCTGCGTGACGGTCAGCACCAGGTCGGTCGCGGTGACGCCGGGAGGAAGTTGGCCGGAGATTTCAAAACCGACGACTTCCGGAGTGAGCATGTAGATCGGTTGGCCCAGCATGACCGCTTCGGCTTCGATTCCGCCGACGCCCCAACCAACGACGCCCAGGCCGTTGATCATGGTCGTATGGCTATCGGTGCCGACCAGCGTATCAGGCACGGCGACCGGGCCTTTTGCGTCCTGACGAACGAAGACCCCTTTGGCCAGAAATTCCAAGTTCACCTGATGGACGATGCCGACATTCGGCGGAACGGCGCGGAAATTATCAAGCGCCTTTTGGCCCCAGCGGAGGAACTCGTAACGTTCGCGATTGCGTTGGAATTCGAGCTCGACATTCCGCTCAAGCGAATCAGCGCCGCCGAAGGCGTCGACCTGCACCGAGTGGTCAATCACCAGGTCGACCGGAATCAGCGGATTGATTTTGTTGGGGTCGCCGCCCAGTCGCTTCATGGCGCTGCGCATCGCGGCCAGATCAACCACGGCCGGCACGCCGGTAAAGTCTTGCAGGACGACGCGGGACGGCATGAAGGGAACTTCGCTGGGATCCGGATTGTGGGGATTCCAAGCGGCCAAACGGCGAACGTCATCTTCCGAGACAATGAATCCGTCGCACGAACGGAGAACCGCTTCGAGCAAGATACGGATCGAATAAGGAAGCGAATCTACGTCGCAAAGTCCCTGATCCTGAAGCCGGCGAATCCGGTAAATCCCCATTTCTCCCTGAGGGGCCGAAAATGTATCGCGAGCGCCAAACGGATCGAAAACCGTACCCATGCGTCAATCTCTTTCCACAAAGTTGCACAAAATGAACACGAACATGCCGTCCTCACCAAGAGAGTGATTTTACCGCAATTTATGTCCGTTGTCTGCTAGGAACCGGCCGCCGTAGCGGTTGTATCTTCCGCCCCCAGGCGGACATAATCGGTCGCAGCTTCTTACCAATCTGGCCGCCCCGTGGGCGAAAGCGCGGAATAATCGATGAATTCAGAACAGGCGACTCTACCCAAGCTGAGCGAAGAGCGATCGAACCTGCAAACAGGCGCTTTGCTAATACTAGCGGCGGTTGCGGTCTCTTTTGCCGTCGCCTATGCCCGCAGCATTTTGATTCCCTTTACGCTGGCGATCTTCTTGAACTACCTGGTCGCGCCGATCGTCGATTTTTCGATGGTTCGCCTGCGGTTTTCCAAATTTGCCGCCGTGTCGCTGGCCCTGTTGGTAGTCGGCCTGGCGCTAGTCAGCATGAGTTTCTTAGTCTTGCTGGTGATCCAAAGCATTTCAGATCCGCAAATGTTGAGACAGCTTGAATTTGATCTGCAACGCAAGCTTGATGCGATCGTGATTCAGGGATATGCGCTGGCCGATAGCTGGCTGGGAGTCCAATTTGATCGGCCTGACTCGGAATTGATCATCGCCGCGATCAAAACCAATTTAATTTCGCAAATGCCGTCGTACGCCCAGCAGTTGGGGGCATTGTTGATGAGTCTGGTCTCAAGCACCGCGCTGACGACGATTTTTGTCGGCTTTATGTTGGCCGGACGCGATCCGTACAAAGTCTCCAAAGGAATGTACGCCGAGATCGACCAGAAGATCCGCCGCTACATCGCGACCAAGTTCATGATTTCGGCCGTCACCGGAATCTTGGTCTGGGTTTGTCTGGCGATGATGGGAATGCGGTTGGCGTCGCTGTTCGGGTTGATGGCGTTCATGTTGAACTTCATCCCGTCAGTCGGCTCCATCATTGCGACGCTGCTGCCGATTCCGCTGGCGATCGTTGACTTTGACAGCGTCTGGATGATCGTGCTGGTGATCGGCGTTCCCGGCGCGATTCAAATGACGCTCGGCAATGTGATCGAACCGAAGATCATGGGAGATGGTTTGCAACTGCACCCAGTGACGATCCTGCTGAGTCTCACTTTCTGGGGCATGCTCTGGGGACCAGTCGGCATGGTGTTGGCCGTGCCGATCACGGCGACCCTGCGGATCGTGATGCTGCGATTTGAGACAACCCGCGTGATCGGCAATTTGATGGCCGGCATCTTGCCGGAGCACGAATAGCGTCAAGGGCAAGGTGCGTCGAGACGCAGCATGCCCTTGGTTTCTGGCGCCTCGCTTAGTTGCCAAAGACGCCGACCCAATAGGTCGATCCGTCTCGTGCGACGGCATAGCCGTAACCAACTTGACGAGCGCCGCTGAGCAAAATAGCGCGATGGCCAGGGCTGTTCAACCAGCCTTGGAACGTCGCTTCGATCGACTTGGCGTTCCAGAGAATGATCTCGCCTGACGGGCTTCCTTGGAAATTGTGTCGACGAGCGCGAGCGACGAAGCCGCCGTTCACATGGTGACTGAACTGACCGGTTTTGGCCATGTACCAAGCATGATCCTGGGCGGCTTTGGTTAGTTCGGGGTTCATCCGTTGCGCCGGCAAGTTGTATTGCCCGCGCACTGCGTTGGAGTGTTTCCACATCTTCACCAGGCTGGGGTGATTATGGAGAAACTTATCTTTAACTTCGGCGTCTGCATTGTCGTCAGTCGCTTGCGGTTTGACGCTAGCGTCCTCGGCATGCAGCGAAGCCGCGAGGGCAAGCAAGACTGTGAGCGCAAGAATCTTCTTCTGATCCGTCATATTGCATTCTGGGGGGGTAGGGGTGGAAGGACTCCGTTCGAAGACTCGCATTTTTGCGGTCTGGGCAAAATGGTTCAACTCTCCCAATGGGCCGTAGGGTCGCAGAAACCGATGTTGCAGTGAGTGTCGATCCGTTGCTATAACCCGCGACGAATAAAGAACTTGAGCCCAGCAGCCGCGAGCCGTGAAACCATTTCAACGCGGAAGACCGCCCTCTTTTTTTTCCACCAAAATGCTCTGCATTTGGGTTTGGGCCGCGTGTGCGCTCTTCTTTTCGGGATGTGCTTCAATAATTCCGAACAACAGCCGCAACTGGGCGCCCGATCAAACGCGGTTGCCATCCTACGAAAATGTTGGCGGGCAGATCACCATTCACAACGTTAGAAACTGTCGCTACGCGTCGTCTGATAATTATGTGATTCAGTACTACGAGAAGCAATTCAATCTCAGCGATGTGGAGTCGGTCGACTTTATCGTTGCGCCGTTTAACGATACGCCTGCGGTCGCGCATACGATGCTGAGCTTTGGCCTGGCCGGCGGCGATCAGATTGTTTCGTCGGTCGAAATCCGCAAAGAAGCAGACGAAGAGTACTCGGCCTGGAAAGGCTTTTTGAACCAGTACGAATTGATGTACGTCATCGGCGACGAACGCGACATCATCAACCTTAGCTCGAACGAATATAAGAGCGACGTCTATCTTTATCCGACAATCGCAACGCCGCAGCAGTCGCAAGCGTTGTTGATCGACGTGTTGGAAAGAGCCAACCAATTGGCCGTAAAACCCGAGTTTTACAACACCGTCACCAACAACTGCACGACCAACATCGTGCGACACGTTAACGATCTGGCGCCGGATAAAGTTCACTACAACTACAAAGTTCTGCTGACCGGCTATAGCGACTCCTACGCCTACGAGTTAGGATTGCTCGATCAAAGCGTTCCTTTTGAAGAGTTGAAGAAGCGGTCGCTCATTAGCGAGCTGGCCGAAAAATACGAATACGATCCTGACTTCTCCGCCAAAATTCGCCGGCGATGATTTTCTCACTATGACGCCTGCCGATATCCAAGCCGACCGCGCTCTCCGCACACTCAAGATCGAGTGGTCGGATGGCCAGATAGGGTCGGTCGATTTTTGGTCGCTGCGCGTCAGCTGTCGTTGTGCTCGCTGCATTAGCGAACATACCGGCGAGCGGATCTTGAACCCCGACGACGTGCCGCGCGACGTCAGCATCGACTCGATGGAACTGGTCGGCGGCTACGCGATCAAAATTCGCTGGACCGACGGCCACGACACCGGGCTCTTTACCTGGGAACATCTCCGCGAAGCGACGCTCTCCAGCTAGCATTGCCGTCCGTTTGCATTTTTTGATGCGGAATTGCGCCAAACTTCATAATTTTTGATAGTTCGGCGTTGCTGTATGACGAAAATCGCATTAGATACGGCCTACTGTGATTTTGCTGCCAGTCTCAACACTTCCGGCAAGGAGGTCGGCAATGAGCGGCGTTGCATTCGCGTTTGCGGCCATGATGGCCGCCGTTTCGGCACAGCCGAGAGACCCTGCGGTGACGGATCGAGTTGATCTTGTCGAGATCAACCACTACTACGATCCGCAGGGAAGGCTCGTGTTCGATCAGGTGATTTTCTATGAATGGTCGTCGAAGAATGCTCGCTTCGACGTCGTCGCTTGGCGTCTTCTAAAAACGCCCGCCCAAGTTCCGACACGAGATTGGAAGCGCGGCGGTTACGTCACCAGTTGGCGTGACGGAGACGTCATTCGGCAGGTCCGCTCGATCCAGCGTCGCGAGACCTGGACGCAGCACGACCCAGAACTAATTGAGCGTGATTACTTACCGCGCGAGTTACGGCGCGGTTTAACCAGGCAACTGGCCGAGCGCTGACGCAGCCTAACCTCTTCTTATTTTTTTAGATCGAAATCCTGCGTCACTTCGCCCTGCCGATCGGAAGGGATTGAAATGCGCAGCTTGCTGGTATTTGCGTCAGCGTAATGTTTGGGAGCAAGCCATTTCTCTCGACGTTTCGGGTCCTCAATCGTCGGCCCATCGGTACTGGTGTCGATAAGAACTAAGTACTCGCCGGAGAGAACGCCATCTCCGGCTGCGTAGGTGCTCATTACGTATTCTCCGTTCTGGTTGATTCGGCCGATGGCGGGACGATTGGAATCGCCGCCGATCGGGTGAAAAGTGATCTGCCCATTGGTGATCGGCTGACCATCCAGAGTAACTTTTCCATGAACCGCAGTCAGCGGATTTTCGGCGGATTCACATCCGCAAATTGTCACTGCAATCGTGAGGATCGCAAAGACGCTCGCCAGTGTCGTTCTCAATTGCAAAAGCGTAAGAAACCGCATGACGTTTTCCATTCCTTAATTTCTCTGCTAGATAATGAAGGGAAGCACGAATTGGAATCCTGGTTGTTCGCTAGGCGATACGTAGCAGCGACTTCCTACTGCGCCCTCACAGGCAAGCATCACGCCGCTTCGCAAATCACGATGAACGTGGAATCGCGAAAAGGAGGCTGAACCGAACGTCAAACAGATCCAGGCGGAACAATCAAAATTCTCCCACGGCGTTACCATCATCGCGGTCGCCGAGAAATACCCACGTGTGATAATCGATCGTATCGGGGATGAAACGGACGCTGGCGTCGGCTAGCGCCATCTGCACGCCGTTGGGGTGCCGACTCTTGTAACCGCCCATTTGGACGTAGCAAGAGCCGATGCGCGAATCACGGGACATGGGGCACGCGTCGCCGTAGATCTTCTGATAATTCGGCGGAGTGTTCGTCGAGCCGATATGCATATGCGAGGCGAAATACATATGGAACGAACTGTAGATCGGCAGCGTCTCTCCGATCAGAAACGTATTGCTCGTTCCGTCCATGCACAGCGCCAACTTGTAGGCGTCGCGACCGCCGTTGAACATGCCGGGAGCATCGACATCGAGCCGAGCCCCGCCGGTTGATTTGCAATTCACGTTCGGGCTTTGGGCGGCGATCGCACAACTGTTCATATGGATTGGGCCGACCGATGGCACATAGTTGGCGCCCATTGAATCGCCTGTCCCCGGCGTATAACCACTTTCGCGAGAATTAGGAAACAACCCGCTATCAGGATCGGACGGACAAAGCAGGCTCGAAATCAGCAAGTCATTCAAGACGCTCGGATTGTCGCCTAAATTGTTCGCCGTGTTGAAATTGATCTGGTCGTAGACGGCGTTCTGCTCGATGAACGGCATCAACGACTCGATCCAAGTGTGACAATGAGCGATATCCGTCCTTCCCGAAGCGTCGGCGGCCCCCGCAGTCACGCAGTAGGCCGCAGAGGGAAACGTACTGAAAGTGTCGTGATAGTTGTGCAGAGCCAGGGCCAATTGCTTCAGATGGTTAGCGCATTGCATCCGTCGTGCAGCTTCCCGGGCCTGCTGTACGGCCGGCAAGAGCAGAGCGATAAGCACCCCAATAATTGCGATGACAACTAATAGTTCGACCAAAGTAAAACCACGTCGTCGCGTCCTGAGAAGTTCCATGGGTAACTCTCTTTCATAATCAATGAATGCGTCGAGATGAGAAAACGATGTTGAACTCAGCTGCCAAAGAAACCTTGCTGGATTGCTGCGTTCTTAGATTCCTGCATACCTGTTGTGCAGGCAAGTTGACGGAAACGTCCCAGATTGTGTTGCAGGAGGCTTGTCTGACAAAAAATTAAACAAGCCATGTTTTACACCGCCCCCTCCAATGAAGGAAGCTAAATCAGGGTATAAGAAAACAGTATCTTTTTGTTTAGATGACAATTTTTACATAACTTCTTGCCGCCCAATATTTTGCTTCCGCCAAGAAATAGCAGAGGTACTGCTTTTTTTTCCGGGAATCGCCGTAATGGCTTCCGTACTCAGGGAGATTGAAAATGAGACTTTTTGTAACTCCCTGGGCGGCGCCAAGAGTCGATGCGCGCGGGGAAACGAGAATAAGTCGGCACTTCCAGGAATCGCTTACTAGCGGTTCAAACGCGGTCGCCAGTCGCAAGAAGTTGGTAAGCCGCGTTCAGTTAGCGATCAGCGCGGCGTCCTCGCCGAGAACAAAAACCTGAATCAGCAGCAACGCCATCGATTGGCCGTTGAGCAGAAAATGGACAACGACGCACGGCGTCAAGCGCCGCGTCCGTTGATAGAGATACCCTAGCCCCAGGGCGAGAAAAAAGAGGGGAATCGGTGCGAGACCTTGCCCCAGATGCATCAGCGCGAAGAACGACGCGCTGAGCAAAATCGGTCCGCAGATTTGCAATAAGCTTCGCTGACGCGACGCTGCCAGCGATTCATATTCGGTCGTCGGAACCACCGGCGCCGTTGTCGGCGAGTCAAACGGATTCTCTCGTCCGCCGGAAGCGGAGACGGCCGTAATGATTTCTTCTTTCGGCTCTTGTTCCGCCGCTGAATCAACCTCCGCCGTCACCAGTTCTGGCGGCGACGCATCCTCTTGCGACAGCCAACGGACTCGCCCCAACAAGACGTTGCTGATTTTCAAACGCCCGTCGACGGTATCTTGCAGCCAACCCTGAAAGAGCCCGCGAAAGAAAAACTCTTCAAACAACGGCGCTGCGACCACCGCCGCGGCCACCGATGCGACAGCCATCGGCACGCTTTTGTCTTTGATCAGCATGTCGATCAACGGGTGCTCGTACGGCTTTAAGTAGGCGAGAATTGCCTGCAGGATCAAGGTCGGCACGACCAGCATGCCGAAGGCAGCGATCCCCAACAACAAGTCGGCGAAAAACTTCTCGCCGCGGTGGCCAAACAGTTGCAGCCCATAACCGCGCACGACGATCAGCCCTGAAACCGCGAGCAGCGACAAAAGTTCGGCGCCAGAAAAGGCCAAGATCATCGCCGCTTGTTGGACTGCATCCAGCGAATCTTCTTTGATCGGCAGCTTGGCCCCGGTCACCGCCATGGCGATACCCTGAAAGCCGGCCATCAACATCAACGCAATCACGATCGTGGCCACGATATCAATCAGGCCCCAACTAATCGGTTCGCCTGTCTCTTGTCGCAAGATCGGCTCGCCCCGCAATAGCTGGCGCAGCGACCAACTCCAGCCGGAGATGCAGATCACCAGCAGCAGCGCCATCAAGCAAAGCACCGCGAATCCGAATATTATTTGTCCCATGCGAGACTCACGTGGTGGTCGATTGATCGCGAATCATCTTCGCCGCAGCAAAGATGTAAATGACGCCGGAATGAACCGTCGATGCGACCGCCAACCAGGCGGAGACGAGCGCCGTCCATTCTAGCGCCAGCGTGTAGGGACCCGCTGTCGTCTTTTGAACATACGCCAAAACAACCATCGATGCGACCGCCGCGACGCATTGCAGCACCATTTTGATCTTGCCCGGCATATTGGCCGAAAAATCGCCGCCATGCTGTTCGATAAAACTGCGGAGCACCGTCACCAGCATCTCGCGGCCGGCGATCACGACCGCCATCCAGGCCGCAATCTGCGAACCCGGCTCGGCGGCGAGAAAGATAAACGTGCCGCAGATGATGATCTTGTCGACGAAGGGATCAAAGACGCGGCCGACCTGGGTCACCTCGTTATATTTGCGGGCCCAATAGCCATCCATCCAATCGGTCGCGGCCGCAATGATAAAGACAATCGCCGCCGCGACATATTGCCCCAGCGGCAACAGCACAAAGACCGCGATGGACAAGAGAAAACGGGCCAGCGTGATCGCATTCGGCACGTTGACCACTTTGGTCGACGCCGTCGGCTTGGTGTCAGCAGCAGTCATGATGCCCATCGCCAGAGAGGAGAGTTCGGATTTAGGGCGCCATGCTCTTACGACGTCTTCGCGGTAAGAGCATGGCGCCTGAAAGCCCGCGAACTGCACTCGGCTCGACTAACGAGGCGTATCGACCGCTGCGCCAATCAAATCGTATTCGTGCGTCGCGACAATCTCGGTTGGTACGATCTGCCCGGCTGCGAGTCCTTCTCCCGAGACGAACACCACGCAATCAACGTCGGGCGCGTCATGCTTGGTTCGGCCGATCCACGCGGTCGCTTGTCCCGGCACTTGCTGATCCAGGATGACGTCCATCGTCGTACCGACCAGCGCGTCGTTGCGATCGAAGACGACATTTTGCTGCACTTCCATCAGACGATCACGACGCTCGGCGGCAACTTCTTCCGGCAATGCATCGGGCAGTTTAACCGCCGGCGTTCCTTCTTCGCGCGAGTAGGTGAAGACGCCGACGCGCTCGAATTTTTGCTCGGCGACAAAGCCGCACAGTTCGTCAAATTGCTCGTCGGTTTCGCCGGGGAAGCCGGTGATGAACGTGGTGCGAATCGCAAGATCCGGAATGAACTTCCGCATCCGTGCGATTGTGTCTTCGGTCGAGCTACGCGTCACGCGGCGCGACATGCGACGCAGCATGTTGTCATTGATATGCTGCAGCGGCATGTCGATGTAAGGGACAATCTTGTCAGCGTCGGCGATCGTTTGCAGCAGATGATCGTCAATGTACATCGGGTAGAAGTACATCAAACGGATCCAGTCGAAACCCTTTACCTCGTTCAGTTGCTTCAGCAACTGAGCCAACCGGGGTTCGCCGTACAGATCGAGCCCGTAGTAGGTGGTGTCTTGCGCGACGACGATCAATTCGCGCACGCCGTCGGCGGCCAGCTCTTCCGCTTCGCGAATCACTTCTTCCATCGGCTTGGTCGCGTGCTTGCCGCGCATCTTGGGGATCGCGCAGAAAGTGCACAGCCGATCGCAACCTTCCGAAACTTTCAGATAGGCGAAGTGCTTCGGCGTGATTCGCAGACGATGACGATCTTCGAGCGCACGAACCGGGGCAGGGCGGAAGACTTCGCGCTGCTCATCCAAGTTCCCCACCAGACGATCGGCGACCTTGGTGATCTCTTCGCGCCCAAAGACGCCGACCACTTGATCGATCTCGGGGCAATCAATCAGCAGTTGTTCTTTTTGACGTTCGGCCAGACAGCCGCAAACGACGACGCCGCGGATCTTGCCTTGACGCTTCAGCTCGAGCATCTCATGAATCGCGGCGAACGATTCGGTGCGAGCCGCTTCGATAAATCCGCAAGTGTTGACCACCACAAAATCGGCGCCAACCGGCTCCTGCACCAACGAATAACCGTCGATCTGCAGCAGACCAAGCATCCGCTCGCTGTCGACCAGGTTTTTCGGGCAGCCAAGACTGACGAAGGAATAGGAACCCTTCGACTCGCCGGACGACTTGCACGAGGTAGCGGGTGAAGCGGATTGATCGAGTATTGGTAGTTGCGTCATCGAATATCTTTGATCCAGGCTCCAGTGAGCCGATGTCGATTCGCCAGGGGCTGAAAGACGACCAGCGGTGGCGAGTTCCACGCCCGGCGTTCACCCTCTGATCGAAGGGAAAGCCCGCGCGGAAAACCTTTATCCTACTCTTCGCAGGCGAAATCGGCGAGAGGCGAAACCCGCTAAGATGCGGTATTCCCCGTCGTTAATCTGGCCGAAACGGCCAATTGCAGGTCGCGCAAACGGAATGGTTGGCCCAGAATCGCCGTAAATCCTACTTTGCGGGCCAACTGCTGATCCTCCCAGCGGGGCAAGCCGATGCATAAGATCCGGCTGGCGGAGGGATGATCGGCGAGAAACTGGGTCGCATCGTCGACCGACTTAGGCCCCCAATCCCATGGCTGGTACAACACGCAGGCAATCGCGGAGGCTCGCACTTTACCGCCGCCAGCTCGCCAAACGGCCGACAAGCCGAAACTTTGCACCGCGTCGGCCCAAAATTGGAAATCGACCTGCCGAGCAGCGGCGATCACGGCCAAACCTGACAGATCCTCCATTCTCTCCAGATCACGCAGTATCGTTTCTTCCGGCGGCGCGGTGAGCGGCGAGAGTTCGCCGGTCGAAGTGAACAGCGACTCCAAGCGATCGGCGGCGGATTGCCACGGGATCCACTCCGCTCCGGGGATCAATTTGCCGGTTCGCAATTCTCCGGCCGTCCAAAATCCGGCGATCGCAATCCAGCGGGCCAGCGGATAGCGCCGCCGAAGGGCGGCGAGTTCGGCCAGGGGAAACTGCCCAATACGGCTTTGCAGGACGACAATCCAATGCGGCGGCGGCGACTCTGCATCCTCAGAAACCTTGGCCGAGAGTGAGAATCGGCAGTCACCCTGTTGGCGTAATCCAGCAACCGCCGCAGAAAATTCGGTCGCTGAAGCGTCTCCCACGACCAGCACAGATCGCTGCATTGGGTTCGCCTTTACAAGTCTTCTTCAAATTCGGCGATCATTTCGATCGTCGCGATCGGGTCGGCGGCGTCACGCAGTTTCGTATAAAACGCGGAGTCGCTGATGACGCGGCTCAGCCGAGCCAACGTCCGCAGGTGCGATCGATCATCGACCGACGCGATTAGAAAAAAAACATCGGTCAAAATTCCTCGACTGCCGCCGAACGGGACCCCTTGATAGGTGCGACCCAGACAGAGAAAGCCTTCGCTGATGATGTCAGGCAAAGGTCGCCGCGGGTGAAGCAGCGCGACGCCGTTATCGAGCGCGGTGGTATGCATATTTTCGCGAGTCAGGACGGCGTCTGACATTTTCGCCGGATCCCACAGCAGGCCAGCTTCGGCGGCAAGCTCGCAAAGTTCCGAAATAATTTTTCGCGGCGATTTCCCCATTAGTGGAGTTTTGATCGTCTCGGGGCGAAGCATGCCGGCGATCGAAACCACTTCATCGTCGTTCGAGCCGCTGCGATCGAGCACGCTTTCGACCTGCACGAGCTCGGCTTCGTCCGAAAGTCCGATCCGATCTTCCAACCAATGATGGATGTCGGCTTGGCTAAAACGCCATTGTCCGGCGACCTTGCGGCCGGGAACGGTCCCTCGATTCGCGAGCTTTTCGACCTGCGGCGGGGTCAAATGGAGGTACGCGGCAAGTTGATCGATATCGAAATCCTGGCTAGCCATCGGAAGAACCCAGAAGGGAGTTTGGGGGCATTGCTTCAATCTATGCGACGAGCGGTTTTCGTCCAACCCGCCCCGCTAGCAAAATGATTGACGGCAAAGCCGGGTTGACTCTTGAGCCTTTTTGGGAAACATTCTTGGGAAATCGAAACGGTCGTCAGTTGCTTGCGAAAAGATTCGCTCGCTAGAACTTCTCGGCCGCGGCGACGTAGGACTGTTGGAACGGATTCCGATAGCACGTCCCATTCGATCAAAGTCGCAGCAGGCAAGGAGGCCGAACATGACTTTGTCTACGCAGCCAACGTCCGCGGTATCGCTTCGCCGGTTGTTGCCCGGAGCCAAAATCCTGGGCGCCGAGGACATCGTCGTCCGCTCTTGTGCGGCGAATTCGAAGCTTTGTCTGCCTGACGACCTGTTTGTCGCGATGGTCGGCGCCCATCAAGATGGGCACGATTTTGTCGAAGAAGCGGTCGCCAACGGCGCGTCGGCGATTTTGTCCGAGCGATCCTTGCCGACGACCCGACCGGTTTGCATCGTCGAGAACACCCACAGCGCCTACGCACAAATCTGCCAGGCCTTGGCTGGAGATCCCTCCAAACGGATGCGGGTGATCGGCGTCACCGGCACCAACGGCAAAACAACCGTTTGCCGCCTGATTCAATCGATCATGGAAACGGCCGGAGCGACGGTCGGCATGTCCTCTTCGCTCGGATACGACAACGGATACGATCGCCAACCGTGGGACTGCACCACGCCTAACGCTGCTGTTTTGGCCGATCTCCTCTCTCGGATGGAATTCAACGGCTGCACGCACGCCGTCGTCGAAGCCTCTAGCGAAGCTCTCTCACGGGATCGCTTGGATGGGATCGAACTGGACGCGGTGGCGATCACCAATTTGCGCCAAGATCATCTCGACGTTCATGGTTCGGTCACCAATTATCACCGAGCCAAAAAGAAAATTCTCGGCAGATTGCGCGAAACGGGTTTCGCCGTTGTTAATGCGGACGACGCCGCCTGTAACAAACTTCTCTCACAGATCGATACGCCTGCGTTGTCGGTCGCGCTGCATGGCGCCGCCGAAATCACTGCGAGCGTCGTCGAACGCCACAAAAGCGAACAAACCTTTTTGCTGTCCGCCGGCGACGAAACGGTCCCGGTTTGTACACGGATGATCGGAGATCACCATGTTTATAACTGTCTGGTCGCCGCGGCGGTTGGATTGGTTTACGGCGTTGACCTGAAGACCGTCGTACGTGGCCTGGAACGGGTCGATTCGATCCCCGGCCGGATGCAGCGGATCGAGTGTGGTCAGCCGTTTGGCGTCTTCGTCGACCTGGCTCACACCCACGACGCGTTGGCGATGGCGCTCAAATCGCTGCGTCGTGTGACGCATGGTCGCGTGATTTGCGTCTTTGGCGCCGATGGCTTAGGTGATCCCAGCAAGCGTCCGCTGTTGGGCCGCGTCGCCGAACGTGGCGCTGATCTTTCGCTGATCACCAGCGCCAATCCCGGCGACGAAAGTCCGCTGGAAGTCATTCATGACATTTTAGACGGCTACGAACGCCCGGCCCGAGCCCATGTCATCCCCAATCGCGCCGCCGCGATTGAGTGGGCGCTGTCCGAAGCGCAAACCGGAGATACAGTGCTGATCGCCGGTCGTGGAACTCCCAATCTGCAAACGTTGCGAGAAGAAGAACTGCCGCTCGACGACGTACAAATCGCTCAAAGCTGGCTCTATAATGACGTCCCGAAAGAAGCCCCGGTCGAAGATGATGGCCCAGTGCTGTTGAAATTTCCGCGCGGGTAACGTAAGGCAGGCCGTGCCTGCCGCTCATGATCAGCGCATCGATCGACTAAACTTTACAGGCACGGGCTGCCCTACGGATCTAGTGCTTCGTACCGCAGGCATTCAGCCCGACTACGCCGGCGATGATCAACAGAATGCTGATCAGTTTGACCGGCGAGAAGGTCTCACGAAAAAAACAAATGCCGATCACGGCGATCAGCGCCGTACCGACGCCCGACCAGATCGCATAGGCGTGGCTGACGTCGATCTTATTCAGCGCGAACGTCAGAGCTGTAAAAGAGCCCGCATAAAAGAAGAAGAGCAACAGCGACGGCAGAGGGCGTGTAAAGCCCTCCGACATTTTCATCGACGTCGTGCCGGCGACTTCTAGCAAAATGGCGCCGGCCAAAAATACCCAAGGTTGCATCATGTTCATCGCCTCGGGTTATTTTCTATCGCACGCGATAGTTGGCGACTGCGATGTCCCCATAATAGGTTTCGTTGTCGCGAAGAATGTAAAACTTGATCGGACGCTTCTGAGCGATAATGTCGCTCTTCAAGATATATTCCAGGTTATCGACCGAGATCGTTTCCCATTCGTGCATCCCAACCAAAACGTCGCCTACACGAATCTGATGGCGAGCCGCTGGGCTATAAGCTTTGACAGCCGTAATCTTCAGGCCGCCGCGGTACCGAGTGTTATTCGAGCGGAACTCGTTGGTCGGCACCGACTGAACGCGAATACCGAGCAGGTCCCAAGCGGCGTCGACCAGAGCGTTGGCGCCTCCTTGGCTTTGCAGGACCAGGGCGAGCGACTTTTCGTCTCCTTCGCCCCGCTGCACCTTCAGCGAGACCTCTTCGCCTGTCTCGTGATCGAGCAACGCTCGTTCAATATCCAACATCCAGCAGATATCGAGTTCGTCGACCGAAGTAATCACGTCCCCTGCCTGCACGCCGCAAAGGGAAGCAGGGCTGTTCGGATCGACCGACTTAACGTGCATTTGAGCGACGCCGTCGACGAACTTGGTTTCGCCGGTGATGCCGTGCCAGTGTCGATCGAGACGCTCAATTGACATCAGCTGCGAAGCGATATCCATCACGGTATCAACCGGAATCGCGAAGCCGATCCCCTGGGCGCCGACGCGAACGGCGACGTTGATACCGATCATCTCGCCGTCGATGTTCAACAGCGGACCGCCGCTGTTGCCGGGGTTGATGCTGGCGTCCGTTTGGATCAGGTCGTAATACTTCTGCGTGTCGCTGACTTGTACGGTGCGGTGCAAGGCGCTGATGATGCCGCGAGTCACCGAGTTTTCATAGCCGTAGGCGTTTCCGACGGCGATTACCGTCTCGCCCGGCATCAGATCCGAGGAGGTGCCTGTCTTGACGATCGGCAGCGGCTTTTCGGCGTCGACCTTGATCAGCGCCAAGTCCGTCTTTTCGTCGAACGCAATTAGCTGGGCGATGTAAGTGGTGCCGTCATGCAGCGTCACCTGAATCCGCCGCACGCCTTCAACGACATGCTGGTTGGTGATGATATAGCCGCGATCGTCCACAACGACGCCAGTCCCCATGCCGTTTACCTGGCGGGGTGCGTCGCCAATGGCGCTGGCCGTAGAAATCGTCTTGTGACCGTGAATATTCACGATCGACTCTTTCACCCCTTGCACCGCTTTGACGATCGGCGTCACACGGAGTTCGGTGCCGGCCGCAGTGCGTAACGTCAGGCAGGACGCCAAGCAGGCCAGAACGAACAGGCTTAGGGGATGACGCGAGGCAGGGTGACGCATAGAGGTCTCGTCGTTCCGTGAGTCGAGTCGAGTTCGGCTTCGTACGCCCAACCGGCGAAACGACGCAGGCAATTAGGCTCGAAACTTTCATCGGAACAGCGGGATTCTCCGCTTGATACGTCTGCCGACAACCCGCAGACTCGACCTAGTTTGACAACCTGCCAGCTAGCACTTCACGCGTCGATTGCGCTGCTGCGCAAAACTTGGGAAATAGCTCGAGTTTACGGCGCTGACTTCGTGCGCCACATCCCTTGAATCGGGCGAATCTCGGCTGGTTGATCCAGGTCAATTTGCTGCGGCAGGGGCGCGATGATCGGTCTGGCATGGACCGTCGGCGGCGGCAAAGGTTGCGGCGGATTGGTTTTAACCGGCGGGATCGAAATCGCCTCGGCTGGCGGCGCCGGCATCAGAGCGGGAGCCTGAATCGGCGCTGGCGGCGCGATCTCGGGCGACAACGGCATCTCTACTTCGACCGTTCGCCGCATCAACTCAGGGGGCGAATATTCGACCCGAGGAGCAAACGCGGGCCGCGTCGGCACCGGATGAAATTTTGGTCGCGGCGGAATCATCGGCTGGTCATAAGAGACCACCTGATGATCCGGCCCTTGAGCATTGTGCCCGTGCGATGCTCCCACCGTAGCGGTCTGGCAAGCCGCGTTGCATGTCGGCGGCGCCATCGAGTCACGATATCGCACGCCAAAACAGCCAACGGCCTGCGTTGATATCAAAAGAATTCCGAGATGGCGCCAGCTTGCCTTCATTGATCCATCCACAGGGCGCAATGTTACCTGGCTATATTCATCGTCGCGCCAGCGGCGTCAACTTCGCCGAAATCGGCAAAGTCGCTCTATTTTTCCAGCTTCTCGGTCGGCGTCGCTTCGCTGCGGAAGACAAGTCGCAGAAGTTGCATCCCGAGAAAGATCGCCAGCACGGCTAGCAATCCTAGCGGCCAGTTGCGTCCTAGCCAGCTATCGGCGCGATCGGGGATGAAGACGCCCCACACGACCATCGCCATCGCGATCCCCATTGTCGCTAGCAACAACAGACAACCGCCGGTCGCCATCATCGCTTTGAAGGTCGACTCTTCCGAGATCTCATTTTCGCGCAGCGCAATCATGCGTTGGCGGCGCAGGCTTATCAGCACCGCTTCACTCGCTTCCAGCGCATGCGCCGCTTCGTTCCAGGCCAGCGTCGCAGGCTCGCCGCGGATCGCTTGTTGCAACTCGGCCAGCGCGAACTCGGCGTCTTCGTCGGTCAGCGCCGCACGCAACTGCCAGCGCGGGCGATCATGTTCGGCCAGAAACATGACCTCGAGCGATCGATCCCCGCGCAGCAGATCCCAGCGGATCGCCTGACCGGTACGGGTCCCCATTTGCACCGTCAACCGCGAGAAATCATCCGCCGTCGGCGTCGGCCCAGTCGCCGAGATCGACGTGATCTCGCCAAACGTCGCGACCACCCACGCAATATCGCCGGCCAGTGACTTCAAGATCGCCGCGCGCGACGTATCGCGGGCCTGGCGCTCGATCACAATTTGATCAATCGCTCCCAGATCTTCAGGCAGTTCCGCCGTTTGTCGAATCGCAAAACTAGCTTCACTCTCTAGATTGGGACAACAACTCACTAGTACGCAGCCGGTATCGCGACGAATCATCTCCAACTCTAGCGCAAAGATCATTTCGCAAGCCGGATGGACCAGCAACAACGGCAACCCTTCTTGCACATAGGCTCGCAGCGCCGATTCCTGTTCTGGCTTGTTCGACCGTGTGACGATCGCCGCGTCGACCACGCCGCCGAGATATTCTTCCCAACCGGCGAAAAACCGCAGCTGCGGAAATCGGCTCGCTAACTCTTCGGCGCAAGTTTGCGCATCGACGGCGGCCACGACTTGATGACCAAGTCGCTGCGCCGCCTGCGCCAATCGAAGCGTATCTTCGTCGCATCCAAGCAAACCGAGACGCATCGCTTCCCCTTTCAAAAGGGACTAGAGCTTTCGCAGATGGAAACCGCCGTCCACATTGATCCGCTCGCCGGTGCTAAAGGGAAACAAGTCGCGAGCAATCGCCAAGATCGCTTTGGCGACATCTTGCGGCTGACCCCAGCGGCGAATCGGCGTCATGCCGTCGGCGATCAACTGATCGTACTTTTCTTTGACCGGCGCCGTCATATCACTTGCGATCACGCCGGGACAAATCTCGAAAACCTGAATCCCATCATCGGCCAACCGTTCGGCCAGCAGCCAGGTCATCATTTGCAGGCCTGCTTTGGCCATACAATAGTCGGCCCGGTTCGCCGACACCGCATAGGACGACAGCGACGAGATATTGATGATCTTACCACTTGGGATCTGCTTCGCGCCGATCTGATCAATCATCGACAAGGCCGCCGACTGACTGAGAAAGAACGGCCCTTTCAAATTGGTGTCAAACACCAGGTCCCAATTTTCCTCGGTCGCTTCCAGCAGATCTTTCCGCCCTGGCGAAGTGATCCCAGCGTTGTTGACCAACAAATCGAGTCGACCAAACGCGGCGAGCGTCTTCTCTAACAGAGCGGTTCGCCCGGCCGGTTCGGCGACACTGGCCCCCACGGCGATCGCACGTCCGCCGGCCGCTTCGATCTCGGCGACCACCTCGTCGGCGGCGTCACGGCGACTGTTGTAGTTGATCGTAACTGCAAATCCATCGGCCGCCAAAGCGGTCGCAATCGCTCGTCCAATTCCTCGCGAACTGCCAGTAACCACAGCGACAGGCAAGCTTTTCGACACGAATATCCCCTCCCAAAAGGCGTAACTTCTGCGTGAATCAACCTAGAACCGGCCGGCTGGCCTGTCAACGCACAGGAAATGGGACTCGGCGGCAACTACAATAGACGGAGCGTTTCCTCCCATGTTTAACACCCCCTGATGACTTATGCTTCGTTCTGCTTTGTTGGCTGTGTTGATTGTCGGCCTGGCGTTGTGCGGCTATTTAACCTACGCCAGTTTGACCGCGTCGCCGGTCGCCGGCTGTGGATTCCATTCCTCGTGCCATGACGTTCTCACCAGCGAATGGTCAAAATGGTTTACGCTGCCGGTCAGCGTCGTGGGGTTTGCGCTCTACGCGTCGGCGCTCGGAATCTTGGTAATGACGCTCTGCCCGATTCCAGAAGAAACCCGTCAGCAAGGCGGACAATTCGTCGTCATCCTGATGACTCTGGCGGCGGCTTCGGCGGTTTGGTTTATCGGAATTCAAGCTGGCGTTTTGGGCAAATTTTGCCCGTATTGCATGGCCGCGCATGCCTGCTCGCTGATCGCCGTCGTCTTGGCCTGGATCGCGTTTCCTCCACAAGTACGTCAGGCGACGTCGGCCGGCGTCGTCAGCTTCCTCGGTTTGGTGCTGCTGGTCTTTGGTCAAGTCGCGATGCCCGAACCAGAAGGCCCGCGCAACGCCGTCGTGCAATTAGAGCAACGCCTCAAGGTCGAACTTCGTTTGAAGTCGCCCGAGGAAGAAACGACCGAAAAGTCGCGTCCTTACTTGTTCGCCGGCGACAGTGTCGAGATCGACACCTACGCTTGGCCAATCTTGGGCGATCCCGAAGCCGAGTTTGTCGTGATCGACGTGATGGACTATACCTGCGACTATTGCCGCGATGCGAGTCATTTTCTGGATGAAGCCCGCAAGCAGTACGATGGCAAGTTGGCGGTGATCGTGATGCCGCTGCCGCTCTCCCACCACTGCAACGCTTACGTGCCGGAGACCGAACCCGAACATGAAAGCGCCTGCCAACTCGCCTATCTGGCGATCAATCTATGGCGCAACAAGCCGGAAGATTTTGACGAGTTCCATCACTGGTTGTTCGCAGGCGACGAGTTCCATACGCAAGAAGAAACGCTCGCCTATCTCGACAAGAAGTATGGTAGTGAATTTGTCGACAAGCTGATCCAAGATGATACGCCGGCGCAGTTCATCGACGAAGCGCTCCGACTCGCCGATCCCGAGCGCCCCAAACCGCTGTTCGGCCTCATGCCGGCGATCATCGGCAAAACCCAAGTCTCCGAAGGCGCGTTTTCGCAACTCGAAGAAATCATGCAACCCTTTGAAGTCGACTTCGGCGCCCCCGGCAACTAAAAAGGGGACGGGGGTCTTTTTTCACGCCCGGTCTTTTCGAGGGCGACCGCGGGGGCGCAGCGTATAGCCCAAACCTGTCCGCTGCACTACCTTTTGCGTCCACTCGGCATCGCCGTACGGTCGACCACGCCCGACGCACTCGCGCAATGCGTTCAGCTCCTTTTCACTGAGCGGCTGGTTCACACGCTGGATCCACTTCGGCGTCCGCGGAATCGGCCAACGTGAAAGTAGGCCGGGGCTGCGATCCGCTTTCTGCGACCAACGCCAGAGCGAACCCCAGCGCCAATCTTCGGCCCGCTTCACCAATTTCGCTCGCAGCGGGTTTCGCTCGACGTATCGGCAAACAACCAAGAAGTGATCGTCGTCGGCAATCGGAAAACTTTTGAAGCGAGACTGGTACAAGTGCCCTTCGCCTGCCGTATGATAGTGAGCGTGGTAGCGCTGCGTATGGGTCGCCGTCACCCAGCGCAGCAACCGGCCCATCATGCCGTCCTGCGACGGCCGAAGAACCATGTGCCAATGATTTGGCATCAGCGTCAACGAAAAGAGTTCGACCGGATACCGCTGCAGACCTTCGCCCAACACGCGAAGAAACGCTTCGTAGTCTTCCTCTTTGTGAAAGAGCGTTTGCCGCGCATTTCCACGATTCAGAGCATGGTAAATCGAACCCCCTTCATCCGCACGCTTTTGTCTGGGCATGTTTTTTCCCGCGAACAGAGTGGCCCGAACTTGAACGAAAACAGGATAACAGATTTTCCCGACACAAAAAAGACCCCCGTCCCCTTTATGCACGTCCCCTTTATGCACGCCCTCCTTCTTCGCTTTGGCCCAAATGGCGATCGCAACAAAATCGTCCGCCCCGCTCAGCATGGCGCGCAGCGCCATCGTCACGACGTTGACTAGCGGATAGGTGACCTTGCGCGTGCGTGGATCGGTCAACTCCGCAAAGTGCTGTTGAAGCGAAGCATTGGAAGAGGGCATGCCAAAGACGTTTCTGAAAAACGAACGCCTGGCCGCAACCCAGCGATCACAAAACTGCGAGACGCTCTTGCCGGATTGTCACAGAATGCCCCTCATGGCGCAATCGCCGTGAGGGGAGAAGGGAGTTAGTTTGCGATGGCAGAGTTAGAGATATGATTACCCCCCCATCTTGTAAACAATGTACGAGTATATTACGAAGACAATGTACGGCGTCACAAACAACACCGCCATCATTCCTGTGCTTGGGGTGCCCCAGAATTCCTTCACGGAAATCGCAATAGCCCAAGCAACCAAAACGGAAACTACAAACCCAAGGTAAAGAAAGGCCTTCCCGCGAATCATTCGTTTATCCACCGATAAAACCCGTATGAAAAGATGCCCCCGAGCGCTGCGCCGCCAATGACAAGATTTTCCGGTGTAGATGCAGCCTGCACCGCAAATTCGTGCAGATACTCATCTCCTTGGCCGTTAAGAGACGCGCCTAAGTGCAATAGTTCGTGACGACCGGCCCGCCTTCCATAAGCTGTTGTTGGGGTTCCTTGGAGCCAGTACTTCTTTGGAACGACCACTCGGTTACGAGCATACACCACGTATCCTTCTCTTCCGAATGGGAACAAACCTGAAAAAATGTGCTCTGTTCTTGCAAAAGTTACGTCGTTTTCCAGTGCCGTTACGATGTCATCAACCCCAACCGAATGCTTTTGGCCCAAACGTCCGGCAATTCGGTTGTAGCGGCGGATAGCCTTCGCCATCTCCGGTGAGCGAGCGATTGCCAAGTAAACCTCCTTCAAACTATCATCCACCGTTCCGCCGGGTTGAACTAAGCCAATTAGGCCTTGTCCTCTTGCGCCGAAGGGACCATTAACTGACCGGGGGGAAAGGGCAGAACCGCGCAGCCGCCCAATCAATCCCCCAGCAATTCCTCCAACCATCATCCCTAGCATAGCGCCATGCAACGTCCCTGCCGTAGTGCCGTCGATTGCATATCCCGCAATCGCGCCCGCTCCGGCGCCCACTAGGTCGGGGCCAATTTTAACTATACCACTCATCAGCGCCCGCTGCGTGCCGAATTTCGCCGCCGTCAATGCGCCGCTGGAGAAATCGCCTGCGAGTCCGCCGACTAGGCCTCCTGCAGACCAAGCCATTCCGACTTGACCTGGAGTTCCTCCTAGGGCGGATGTCGTTCCCGCGGCGCCGACGGAGCCGACGAGCGAGCCAATTCCCCCCAATGGATTGATCGCTCCGAATGCTGCGCCAAGGCCGGCCCCAAGGACAATGTCGCTGGTACTCGCTCCGACCTGGTAAGGACGTGAAAAAGGGGACGATGGTGAATGGCACTGTCAAACGTAAGTCGCTTCAGGTGCATCCTTTAGCGATTTCGGTCCGCGGGACGTTTCGCGGCTTTTGCATTAGATCGTACTGCTTCGGTCTTCGTTTGAGGACGCGTGGTTCCTGTCGCCCCGGGCGATTGGCGACCTCGCAGCGTGCGATGTGCTGGAGCGCGATTTCCATTTGCAGCGAGAAGGTTGCAGCGCTCAGCTGTCCAGCGGCGGTCAGCATCCAAGTCGACAAGAGGTATTGGCAGGTGTTGGTAAAGCTGATCTGACGGGGAAGCTTTTGGTGCACGAAAGCGGCGCCGGCCGCAGTCGTGCGGATCAGATTGTAGGCCAGAAGCGTCGCCCAGAGTTCACGGCGAACCATCTGGGGAGATTTGCAGCGTACCTGCCACGGGTTCAGCGAAGTCTTGATGTGGCCGATGTCCGTTTCCGCGTTCCAGCGAAAGCCGTAGAGGTCGGCGATCGATTGCTTGTCGTATTGGCGAGGAGCCAGCAGCGTCGTGATAACCGTCAATGATTTCGTGCGACGACCTTTCTCGACAACCCAGTAACGAATCTCTCTCAAGATAAGCGTCGGGGGGATTAACTGGTACGTTTCCACGTCCATCCACTTCGGGCGTTGAGGGCGTTCCCACAAGATCTGGTGATCGTATTTTCCCAATCGCATGCCGCGCCGGAAATCACTATGTCGCAAGTGATGCTTGCGAGCGCAGACCTGAGCTCCCTGGCCAACGAGCGCCGCGATCATCATGAAGGAGCAGTAGTAGCGATCCATCACGGCGACATCTCCTTTGGTGAACCGCCAAAGCAGCGAACGCAGCAGTGCGGTTTCTCCGGTCTGCTTTCCTTGGTAAGGGCCGATCGCCGCATCCATGACGCACGCCGTCGCTAGCGAAACGATCGCAACCGCGCGGGCAACGGGAAATCCACATCCCGGTTTCTGCCCTTTCTGTTGCGGATACTCGGCCTGGTTCTTTGGCGTGTCCGGCATGTTGAACGTAAAGCCGTCGACCAGCTTGGCGTGCATCCCCTTCCACAGCCAGCTTGGATCAGCGGCCGACTCCACGTCCGCAGCAATGGCGGCGGCCAGTTCGTGGAGCGCCTGTTCGGAAAGCTTCGCCCGCGCGCGACAATAGTCGCCGGTGTCTGAGGTCGGCGGCTGCTCGCCGCGCTGAATGCAGTACGTCACGACACGCGCCACCGCGGATTGACAAGAAGCTTCTTTGCCGTCGCGCAGCACTTGACCAAGAAACGACCAGACCATCACGGCGGTGCTGTAAACGGCCCCCAAGCCGAACAGGTTTCGATGCTTGGCGAAGACTTCCGCAATCCGCTCGGCCGAGAGGAGATCGGCAAATGGCAATCCCTCACGCGCCAAGAAAGCGTCGGTGATCTTTTGAAAATCGGAGCTGCATGGCGATTCAGAATTTGGTAAAGCAGCCATAAAAAAACCCTCCTTGGTCGAATCACGGCAAGTGAAACCAAGGAGGGCGTAAACAACATCGCCTGGGAGGGCGAAAAACTTGAATAACTTCAAGCTTGATCGGGTATAAAAAGAAATCCCGCTCAAGCCAAGATCAACTTACGCGCAGATTGAATTTTGACAGTGCCATTCAACGCCGTCCCCTTTTTACACGTCCGTTTTGGGCATCATCGAATAGGCTCTAAGCGCAGAACGAAAAGGAATATCAATCGTCAGGCTCAAGCGATTGAAAATGATATTGGTTGAGTAGTTGAACGATTCTCGTCGCTCCGTCCGGAAATTTACCTGTGCCGCCATAGTAATAGTTGCGATCGTCTAACGAAATTCCTGCCGGATTGTGTCCTGTCCAGCGCACAAGCAGAGTGGTCGTGGATCCATCTGGGTGTTGTAGTATGACGTCTGCGACATGGTAATCAAATTTCGGATTAATCGTTTGCGTGCAGGGTGCGACTGGCCTGATCAGAAATGCAAATTCTTCAATGCTCTCTTCGGGAACTTCGACGGAATCAATCGCCGAAAAATTAAGTTCGGGTACTTCGCGAACTTTTGCGGATATTTTGGAAATCGGACGAAGCGATGGGATAGATGCATGGCTATGACAACCGGCCCAAACTGCAAGGAGGATCAACAACACTGGAAGTCGCATCAGGTTGTCCTTGTTTTTTACTTGACGCCCCGTGGGCATAGTGGAGTTCGGATGTGCTCTTTTATTGGAGTCACAATATAAATTGATCCAGCTATATCAGCGGAATACAGCGCCGACTTATGTTTTACAGTGAGGTTTGGATTCTGACTAACGCCATAGTCCATAGTCTCATAGAAGCGGACGGAAAGATCGTTGTTTTGATGGACCGTCACAAAATCAAAAACAGTGAGTTTGCCCATTGGCGTAACACCTGGAACCGAACCCCTGACCATTTTAATTGCGTCCAGATCATACTCAGCATTCGAGCCAGGTTTTAAAAGGTGGGTGAGTTGCGAGTTAAGATAGTTGCTCTGGTAGACTGTGATGACAATTCGAGTATCTTTGGAATTTGTGCGAATCATCTCTTCTTGTGCCTTGACTGCGGCCGGCAAATTTTCAAACGCACGAGCACCCTGAGCGTTGAACGCCTCGCCATAGAAATTTAAACGAAGCATGTTCAGTCCCATGCATCCTTTTTCGTATGTACTATACTCGTGGGTTTTTACAGGAAAAAGAAAAAAAGGCTCATGTTTGCGAATGCATATTTTTTGCATTACATAAGGTGCATCAAAGCTTATTGACGACTGCGCTAGTAATCAAAGCTTCTCTTTGCTTGCCCCAAAACGCGACGCCGTTGTAAAATTATCTTACGGCAAGGCGATTGGTGCGTGCAAATGGAGTAAGTGCGATGCGTCCTCACGGCACGGCGGCGGAATTGGAAGCTCGACGGATGAAGGCGTTGGATTTGGTTCGCCAAGGTTGGCGCGTCAAGGATGTCGCCGAGGCGTTGGGGGTATCAGCCACGACCGTTTCGACTTGGAAGAACACGCCTGGCGGCAAGCGGGCGATCAAGTCGAAACCGCAGCACGTGCCACAGTGCCGACTTAGCGCATCGCAAAAACGGCAACTCCGCTCGCTTCTGATGAAAGGGGCGGCTGCAGCAGGCTTTCCGACGGATCTCTGGACGACGAAGCGCGTGGCGGAAGTCGTGCGGCGCGAGTTCGACATCAATTACAACGCCGATCACCTCGGCCGAATCTTGCACGATCTTGGCTTTAGCTGTCAGAAGCCAACGAAGCAGGCTCGCGAGCAAGATCCGCAAGCGATCGTCGAGTGGCGGCGTAGCAACTGGCCACGGATAAAAAAGGGGCCAACGCAGCGAAGCTAGCGTCGTGCTGATCGATGAAAGCGGCTTTCAATTGCAACCGTTGGTGCGCAGAACCTGGGCCCCACAAGGAGCAACGCCTGTGATGCGAAACTGGGATCGACACGATCGCGTCACGGCCTTGGCCGCTCTCTGCTGGACGCCGATCAATTGTCGTGTGCAGCTTCACTTTCAGTTGCTCAACCATAACGCGACTGCGGAAGACTTCGTCGAATTTCTGCAAATGCTTCACCAGCAACTACAGCGTAAGCTGATCATCGTGTGGGACCGACTTGGCGCACATCGCAAAGCAGCGCGAGCCTTCCGCACGCTAAAGATCCCCTGGGCGAAGTTTGAATGGCTGCCGCCGTACTGCCCCGAGTTGAACCCAGTCGAACATGTCTGGTCAACGACCAAGTGGGGTCGGCTTTGCAACTGGCCGGCCGAAGATATTTACGATCTAGCAGGCGGCGTCCATGAAGACTTCGATGCTCAAGCCGCTAGTGAAGACTTGTTACGCAGCCATTTCCGTAGTGCGGGACTTGTTTTGAATTGCTTGCGCAGACGTCAATAGGTTCAACGGATACTTCCCACACGTTGCAACTTCGCACACAAGTACTATTACGCGGCTTGAGCCTGGGCTAGAACACGAGACTTGACAACAACCTCCAATGGGGATTGGCAACTAGTTCATGGGGTGGGATACTGTTTGTTTCCTTCCAGTTCAAGACAATGCTTGGCAAACTAAAATTAAAGTCGGTTGCCGCTTTCTTTCGAGTGGCGAAGACGAGCATGCTGTTCGCGTCTCTGTTCGCATCAACACCAAATTGATGACGATAAATCATTCCCCAATGGTTTACCGGTCTTCGAGGAAATCCATGTCAACAAATACAGAGTGGTATTTTCAGCAAGATGGCGTGCGACGAGGGCCTGTTACTTCTCGACAATTGCGAGATCTTGCACAAAGCGGCAAAATTACGCGTGAAACGCTGGTCTTCCGGGAGGGGATGAAGAAGTGGGCGAAAGCCCAACGAGTTGCAGGCCTGTTTCCCGCTGATAAACTAGCAGCGGCCGACTCCACGATCGAACCCTTGGTGCAACCCATCACGAATGTTGTCGAGCCACCGAAAGTCACGCCCGACCCAGAAAACGACTCCGAGCCGCAGGCTAGCGTTTCGTCGATAAGCTCGCTCTCGCGCGGCACTCTTGTCGCGATTGTCGTGAGCGCGATGGGTTTCTTCGTACTGCTCTGTGGAGGCGCTGGCATTCTTGCGATGGCAAGTTTCATGGACACCCCACAAACAGCCACAGCACCGCCGATGCAACCACAGCAGGCGTTAGAGAAAGTTCGAGAATCTCTTAAAGCGGCGTCAACCTCTCGCGATCGTGATCAGGGATTAGGAATGAATCCCGAGGATTTGAAGTTGCTACAACAATTGAACGCTGCGCCTGCGGCTACCCAAAACAAGTTGTGGCAAGCGATGGCGGGCGTTTATGTAAGAGATCCATTCGTCAGAGAGCATTATCCTGACTTCGACGATGTCGCAGAAGCCGAACTAGCGCGATCCGGTTTTACGATCGGAAAAATCTTCACCCATGAAAACAATGTTTCGATCGACAAGCCTTTCGTATTGGTCGACTACGATCTCCTTTTCGACGAAGAGAAAAAACATCAAACCTTGCTCGTTAAGGCCTATTTGATACGGCGCGGCTTCGTGTTTGTCGAGGGAGAGTTTCGCCCAGTTGTTGCAATCGTTGCCCGCGGGATGGATTCCCGAGCCGGGAAGTGGGCGTCCCAGGACGAGGTGGCCAAGATGATGCGCACTGCGATTGAAGCGATGACCAAGGACTTGAAAAGCCGCGAGGCAAGTTCGCGTGATTGGAGTCCACTGGCGAAACTTCTCGATTATGAAAACGATGCGTCAGAAAACAGTCAACGCAATAAGTTAGATCGCCTCCGTGATGCGTTTTCAACTTTTTACCAAGCAGAAGCAACCCATTTGGAGGCAAAGATAGCCGATCTTAGTTTCAATTTAGCGGTGCCGGAGGATGAGTGGACTGAAAAGACGAAAGCACTTATTAAGGACTCGCCGCAGTGGGCTCCTTTTTGCATGAATGTCTATGCGACGCCCATGCCTAAGATCCCAAGCGTGCGACTAGGGGATTTTTGGGTTCGGGAAGAATCGATCGGTCTCTTGAATTTTGGCGTGAATAAAGAGTGGGCGAAGCGTGAATGGACAACGTACTTGCATTCAGCAGGAATTGGGACAACCAGCGGACCGACGCTTCGGCTTCAACTCTACACGACCAATTCTTACTATGATGAAAAAGCAGAAGACTATCATTGCGGCGTCATATGCGACGCAATTCTGAAGCATGATGACTTTATCTATCGCGAAAAAGGAAGGTTCTACCGGGTTCCGGCGATCACGCTTTCGACGCTGCGATTTGCGGATGACGCATACATTGGTCGATCGCTTGATGAGGATTCCGTGATGCGAACTTATTCGGAGTTTGTCAAACGCGAAGGTTTGACGATGGTCAAGCGTTTGCAAGGTCCGTGGCTAGCGGCCGATCTCGATACGAGCAATTTAGAGGTTACACTCAACTTCGGGGCAAAGTTGCTAATAGACGTTAAGCGGCAAAACGAAATTGACCGTGCCAAAAGCAAAAAGAGAATTGAAACGCTCACCCCAGGCATTTTTCGATATCTCAAAACGAAAAACAGATACCACGTGCCAGACGATGTCATCCAGCAAATCGCCCATAAAATCGCCGTCGAACTTGATCATCCTAAATTGCGCAAGTTTGCCGAAGAGTCGTGGAAAGAGACGACAAATGGATCGATGGTCGATTTGGATGCGATCGCCCAATCTGCGAACAATGAATCACTGGGTTCCGATGGTCACAAAGCTGCCTGGCAAGCCAAGCAGCAAATTTGTAATTTTTCTCCGCTTGTCTACTACGCATTGGATCGGCCGCTCACGTTCAAACCTGGCTCTTTCCCGATCAAGCTGCCAGACGGCTATCAGCAACGCGTTCAGAGGATTCGACCAGCTACCAACAATATGCTGAGCCGCGAGGATGTGACAACCCTTTTTGACGTTCTGTTTAAAGGCAAAGATCGACTGCAAGAGTATGATGATCGAATGGCGGCGCTCGATGCATTGAGACGTGATCAAGATAGGCTGGAACAGTTTCAAGTTATTCATTCAGAATATGAGGTCCCGAAGAACGGCAAGGACGGTGGGCATCGATTCTTCTGGTACAAATCGCGACCGAGCGATGCCGACGCAATTGTTCGTGAATTCGGCCCGCTAGTTCCAATGATTTTCCGTGAGTTTCGTGTTGAGCCCGTCCAATTGTCTCCTGAGCGTCTAGAAGACACCGACCAGATGAAGCGAGAACTCACGAATGAAACACCGATGAAGAGCGGTCGTACTCGAGGGCGCGGGCTGTAGGCGACCCAGGGATTTTGAGTACTTTCTTGTCGACTCGGAAAACTCAATTTGCAGTCCTGCAATTAAAAGGCAAGAGCGGCAGTGAGAATCTAAATGTCCGCCCCAAAAGAGATGCACAAAATAATGGACGAAACGTCAAAGAACGTGTGCTTTTCAGAGAATTACTGGAACGAGAAAACGCAAAAAACGCCGAGAAATACGGCTGGGTATCACTGGCCTTTTTCAGCCAGTGTCTTCTCTTTCTACCATTTCGAGACTCGGAACAAGCTAGAAGACTCCGATTCCTATTTTTTGATTCGGCTGCATGATTGCTTTATCTTCCCGTTGATGGTCGCCCGATGATCACAGCGTGGTTCATCACAGCGATGTTAGTGCAGGTCGCAGGTAGACGCTACGACTGCGTCGCTTCGCGACTTCGCCCTCGGCTCGTTGGGACGGCCCGCCGGGCCTAAGAAAATGGATGGATGTTATTCTCGGCCGCCGCTGTCGCGTCAAGATTGTCGCTTGACATAGCGCACGCATCCGGGGTCCACTACCCAGGAAATCCCGAACCAACCATGACTGATCGCCGGCCGCGAAGGCCGATTCGAGGCTGGTGTGCTGCGCGCCGATTGCTGCCGCCGATCACCCGGGTCGGGGGACGACCTTTTCGCAGATGCTTCTGGCCCGGTCTCAGAGGAGAATGAATGACTAATTTCTAAGGACGAATGTCTAATAAAGAACGTTGTTGTCCTGTCCTGGGCTGGGGCAGCCCACCAAAAAAACGGAGCGGTCCGGTCCGGTCCAATGTTGTCCGGTCCCGGCGAGAATGACGAAGGAAGAGCCAAGATCGATGCTCACTGATCTCCTGCTTTAGCCATTTGTCCTTCGACAATTTTGATCGAACGGTCCGATCCAAGAAATTGAAAAAGGGCGAGAACCCTGCGGTTCTCACCCTTGCTTATATCCAGCCCCTGGAGCTTGCATAGGACAAGTTCCAGGGGCCTAAAAAGACTCGCCGTGAAGCGAATGCCGGCGCGGTCGACCCAGTTAACCACGTGCTCCGGCATCAAAAGTAGCTTCGACCCAGGAGGGGGGCTGTCGCACGTTCCCGCAAACTTGCGAGCAACGACGAGCCTTTCCAAATTCAATTTTTGCGGCCGCATCCCTGTCAGCGACGCGGCGGGGCAATAAATAGCGAATCGACATTTGCTTGTCTGCGCCAATTTTTTGAGCGCCGTCGGTTTCTTTCACTTGGTGCGGGACGGGTATTCGAGAGGGCCGGAGCGTCTATAATGGGCGACTTTCCCCCGCGTAATGATTCTCATCCTGCCTTAGAAAGGACGACACGATGTCGCTCGGCTTTGCCATTGTTGGTTGTGGAATGATCGCCGATTTCCACGCCCGTGCTATTGCGGACCTGCGCGGCGCCAAGTTGGTCGCCTGCTTTTCTCGTAATGGGCAGCGGGCCGCCGAGTTCGCCGCCAGTCATGACTGCGCTGCTTACAGCGATCTGGACGAAATGCTGGCTGACGAGAACGTCGATATCGTGTCGATCTGCACGCCGAGCGGCGCTCATATGGAGCCCGGCGTCGCGGCGGCTCGCGCGGGAAAGCATGTCATCATTGAAAAACCGCTTGAAATCACGCTAAAGCGCTGCGACAAGCTGATCCACGTGTGCGAGAAGGCGGGCGTCAAACTGTCGACGATCTTTCCATCCCGCTTTCATGGCCCTTCGGTCGAGCTGAAAAAAGCGATCAACGCCGGGCGTTTCGGCAAGCTGACGATGGGAGACGCCTATGTGAAATGGTTTCGCACGCAAGACTATTACGATAGCGGCGCGTGGCGCGGCACGTGGGCGTTGGATGGGGGCGGCGCTTTGATGAATCAAGCGATCCATAGCGTTGACCTGCTTTGTTGGCTGATGGGAGACGTCGCCGAGATTTCGGCCTATACGTCGCTGCTGGCCCACGAGCGGATCGAAGTTGAGGATGTCGCCGTCGCGACGCTGAAATTTGCCAGCGGCGCACTCGGCGTGATTCAGGCATCGACCGCATCGTATCCCGGTTTTCTAAAGCGGATCGAGATCAGCGGTTCGCAGGGCTCGGCCATCATGGAAGAGGAAGACCTGAAAAAGTGGGAATTCGCCAAGATGACGAAGCGCGATCAGGCGATCCAAGAAAAGCTGGCCGGCAAAACCCACACCGGCGGAGGGGCCGCCGATCCGAAAGCGATCGGGCACCATGGTCACACCGCCCAGTTCAAAGACTTTGTTGACGCAATCAAAAAAGACCGCGAGCCGCTGATTAACGGGCCTGAAGGTCGCCGAGCCGTCGAAGTGATTCTGGCGATCTACAAAGCGGCCGAAACCGGCAAATCGGTCCCGTTGCCGCTGAAATCGGATCCAGTTTTGAAGGCGCGCACCGCCAAATAGCCGGAAGATCGAGCGGGATCGGCAAATTGCCCTTTTCCGCAAACCGGTTTCACGGCAAAATATCGCGCAGTTTGATAGCACCAAGCAGGGAAGCGTCGGTGAACTTACGACTTGTAGCGGATTACCTGGTCTATGTGGCGGTTCGTTTGACGATTTGCGTCGTCCAAGCGATCCCGATGGACCGTTGCGCCCAAGGGGCCCAGTTTCTGGCCTGGCTCATCAGCGATGTGTTCAAAGTTCGCGGCGAGCTGCTTGATTCCAATCTGCGGCATGCCTTTCCTGAGATGACCGCCGCCGAGCGGAAAAAGCTGGCTCGACGAAATTGGCGGCATCTGCTGTTGATGGTTTGCGAAATCGCCCACGCGCCGCGCAAGATCCATGACACGAATTGGCGCGACTATGTCGATTTGCAGAATGTCTCGAATCAGATTGGTTACATGCTCAGCGAGCGGCCAGTGGTGATTTTGCTGGGGCATTTTGGCAATTTCGAGCTGATGGGTTACTGTGCCGGGTTGATGGGATTTCCGACCTATACGGTGGCCCGGCCGCTCGACAATAAATTTTTGCACGACTTTGTCCAGCGCTTTCGGGGCGCTACCGGGCAGTTTATTCTGCCGAAACAAGGGAGCGCACCGGCGATTGAAAAGCTGATGAACGATGGCGGCACGCTCGGCTTGTTGTGCGACCAGAACGCCGGGCCGAAAGGTTGCTGGGTCGATTTCATGGGGCGACCTGCATCATGTCATAAGGCGATATCGTTGTTCTCGATGGCGAGCGGCGCGCCGCTGGTGGTGACCCACTTTCGTCGCACCGACCGGCCGATGCAATTTGAAATGGGGATCGATACGGTTGACGCGATCTATGACCCGCTAAAAGCGGAAACGCCGTTGGGCGTGAAAGAGCTCGCCAGCTGGTACAATGAACAGCTCGAAAAAATGATCCGCCGCAATCCCGAACAATACTGGTGGATCCACAATCGCTGGCGCGATGATCGCCCTCCGAAGAAGGCGAAAAAGACCGCGGCGCCGGATGCCGTTGAATCAGACGCGCCGCGCCGCGCCGCTTAGACCGTTTCCGCCGAGTTGCCTGTTCCGTCTTATGCCAAATTGGGTTCGTGTCGCCGAGATTCGCGAAGTCCCCGCCGACGGCGGTCTGGAGCGGGTCGTCGCTGGTCGCATCATCGGACTCTTCTGCGTCGATGACCACTATTTCGCGATCGACGGCATTTGCGCCCATCAAGGGGGACCTGTCGGCAAAGGGGGAATCTGCGGCGCGATCGTCACTTGCCCCTGGCATGGTTGGCAATATGACGTGACGTCAGGCAAACACGAACTGAGTGAAATTCGGCAGCAAACCTTTCCGGTAGAGCGACGCGGCGACGAACTTTTCGTCGACATGGAAGAGCGCGGTTCCTAGAGCGACATCTTTTGTGCAGGCTCGCGATCGGGTAGCCTGAGAGAATACCCCGATCGTCACTTCCAAATTGCCCTGGCCCTTGATCGAAGTTCGCCGCTTTCTCAATTCCGACCCACCGAAGTTGGTGGAAATTTGGAACAGCCAACCGTTAGGCGCGCAACTTGCGCAGCCGATGACGGTCGGCTCGATGGAAACGTACGTTTTCGCCAAGCCTTATTTCCATCCCGAAACTTGCCTGGTCGCCGTCGACCAAGGGCAGCTCGTCGGTTTCGCACATGTGGCGCTCTCGCGTGATTTAAATTACCAAACCGAAAGCGTCTCCTACGCCTATCTCTCTCTCGCCTTGGTCGCCGGACATGCCGATCATGCGGCAGTGACCAACGCGCTGTTGGATCAGGCCGAGACCTTGGCGCAGGAAGCTGGCGCAGCGCAACTGCTCATCGGCGGAGCGCCGCCGTTGGGGCCCTTTTACTTTGGGCTGGCCGGCGGATCGCACAACGTGGGCGTTCCGTCGACGTTTGAGGTTCTGCGGCATCAGTTGGATCAGCGCGACTATCAAGTCATCGGCGAGTATTTGGCGATGCGATCCAACATCCACGGATTTCGTCCGGCGGTGAGTCGCGAAATGATGCAGATTCGCCGCAGCTTTTCGGTCGAAGCGAATTACAGTCCGCCGCCGCTCGACTGGCTCAATTCCTGCATCTATATGCATTTTGAACGTTCGCAATTTGACTTGATTCCAAAATTAAATTCAGCAGTCGCAGCTTCCGCTACCTTTATCGACTTGCCGCACTACAGCCAACTTTGGGGCGTCCACGCCGCCGCGCTGGTCACGGTCGAAGCGCTGGAAGATGGCGACCAGACCAAGTCGAATTATCTGCTCGGCGAGGCGCTGCGGCAACTTGCCGAAACCGGCGTCGGTCGGATCGAGACCCAAATCGACAAAGAAGATCTCGCCGGATACGCCATGCTGCGGACGCTTGGCTTCGACGAAGCCTATCAGTCGACGCGCATGGCGAAGACATTCTAGCGCCGCAAGATCGTCGTCAGGTACTCCGTCGCCGCGAGTTCCGCATTCGAATTCGCGTGGCGAATCTGCAGCGGAATCGGATCGATCAGTTCTTCACGGCTTTCGGCCGCTAGTTGAGCGGTGATCAATCCTCGCTGCGGGCCCGACATCAGATAATGCGTCCAGAGCCAAGCTTCGGCGTAATCGAGCTGCGTCATCGCTTCTGGACGTTCGAGCGCCGCGAGACGATCAAGATTCGGACGCCAGCCGCCATTTTGCAACGCTCCGTTCAAGACTGGCAGATGTTCGACGTTCATCCGCCCCGCTTGCGGCGGAACCTCAAAATACTCGGCGAGTCCTTCATCCAGCCAGAGCGGTAATCGCCCGACGTTTGCGTGCAAGTAAGCGTGCGTCAGTTCGTGACGCAGGTCGGTGACCACATGCTCGGTCCAATGCGCGTAGATATGCGCGCCGCTGGCGTCGGTGACAAACACCGCACGACGCCCGGCCAACTGAGGAAATCTCTGCGCAACGACGCTTCGATAGGCGGCGACGTCGCGATACAAGTGAACCTGGATCGGCACGTCTTTCATCGGCATTTGCAGCGTAGCAGACAAGTCGGATCGGAGCGTCTCGACATCGGCTCGCATCACCGCTTCCGCAGGCAGCTCAAAGTCGGCCACGATCACCAGATTGCTAGAAGAGACATCGGGCAAAATCAGCGGCGCGGCGGATCGACCCCAGAGGGCGCAGCCTGATATGCCGCCGATGGCGGTCAACAAGCAGAGCCGTAAAACCCAACCGCACGACAAATTGGCGTCCTTTCCAAGCAGTGCGAAAACCGAATTGCGGCTAGTTGGCCCCAACGCGCGTTGCAATCATCGCATCGAGTTCTAGCTTAAGCTTGCCGAGAATCTGATCGTAGGGAAATGCTCCCAGCTCTTCGCCAGATCGTTTCAGATTGACGAAGTTCGGCCCGCACCAGAGCCCCAGATCAGCGTCGTCTGTTTCGCCTGGTCCGTTGACGCGACACCCCATCACGGCGATCGTAATGTCATGCTCTTTGGCGTACTGCGTCATGTCGCGAACTTGTTCGGCCAAATCGACGAACGCTTCGTTCTCGACTCGTGAACAACTGGGACAACTGATGATGTTGAGCGTGTTCAAGCCGAAGTCGACCACACTGCGCACGCGACCAGCGGCGATGTCGGCCAAGATCTGTCGTCCGGCGGCGATCTCTTCCGGCTTGCGAGGATTGGGGACGGTCAGCGAAACGCGGATCGTATCGCCGACGCCGCGGCCAATCAGCTGCTCGAAAGCGATGCGTGTTTTGATGATCCCATCGGGCGGCATGCCGGCCTCGGTCACGCCGAGATGCAGCGGAATGTCAGCGCGGCGCTCGGCGAAGCGCTGATTGACTTCGATCACCTTTTTCGGGTCCGAGTCTTTCAGCGAAACGCAATAACGCGTGAAACCGAGCGAGTCGAGATGCTCACAATGCTCCAGGGCGCTTTCCAGCATCGGCGCGATCGAATCGGCCGGGTCGTACAGCGCCAGCTTGTCTGGATCAACGCTGCCGCAGTTGACGCCGATCCGGATCGCACAGTCGTTGTCTTGGGCGACGCCGACCAGATAATTCACCTTCTCGCGCCACGGCTTGCTCCGTTCGTGGTGATAAAGGTGCCCTGGGTTATAGCGCACTTTATCGACGTGCGGAGCGACCAATTCGGCCAAGCGATAATTCTCTTGCAAATCGACCGAGAGATTCGCCGACGTCTGCCGACGGATTTCGGCCAGGGCCTCGGCGTCCTTCTTGTTGTCGACGGCAATTCGCACCACATCGGCGCCCGCTTCCTCGAGCGCTCGGACCTGACCGACAGTCGCGTCGATATCCTGCGTCTTCGTAGCGGTCATGCTTTGGACGGCTATCGGATTACCGTCGCCGATCGCGATCGAACCAATCACGACCCGGCGAGTCGAGTTTCGCTGAATTTGCACCGAAAATGTCTCCTGCGGCGTTGTCTAACTGCACGTATTCTCTTGTACCGCAACAGTTTTGGCAACATCACCATTTTTCGGCCCAACGCTGCGGGAGACAACCGAAAAGACCGCTGGCATACCTTGCCTGCCGTCTTTGTCGTCTTACGCGCGGCCTGTCAGCATGGCAATTATAGGCAAAGCAGGAAAGCAATCAGGTCCGCTTTTTCTTCCTGCGTCAGCTTCGACTCTTGGACCAAGTTGAAGAACTCGACCGTATCGTCCAGCGTCAGCAAACGCCCATCGTGCAAATAGGGGGGCGAATCTTTGATTCCCCGCAGTGTGAAGGTTTTGATCGGGCCGGCGGCGACGTTCTTTTGCCCGTTGATCGTTTCCGGCTCATAAAACCGTTCTAAGTGAAGATCGTGCATCTGGTTATCGAGATAAAACGGCGCCGGGTGGCAATCGCCGCATTTCGCTTTGCCAAAAAATAGCTCTTGGCCGCGCATTTCGGACTCGGTCGCTTTGTCGGCGATCAACTTGCCGTCGAGACCCAACTTGGGCGCCGGCGGAAAGTCGAACATGTTTTGCATCTGGGCCATCATCGAAACCTGGTCGGATCGGTTCGGCAAATGGACTCCTTTTTTGGCCGCCGTCACATGGTCGCCGTCAAAATAGGCGGTCCGTTGTTCAAACTCCGTAAAATCTTCGACCGAGCGGAGCGAGCGTTTCGATCCATGGATCTGCTGGTTGTACATGCCGCGCAAGCTGACCGTCTCGATCCGAAATCGATTCTCTTGCGGCCGCGTATCGGGATTCAAGTGGAACGTCGCATTGGTGTGCCCGTTGACGTGACAGTCGAGACAGGTAACGCCTAGTTCCGCCTCTTTCGTCTTTCGATCATTGGTTTGATTGAACTGTTGCTGTGGGAAGGGAGTCAGCAGCAAGCGCATTCCTTCCATCTGCACCGGCGTTACTTTTCCATCAAGCAGGCGAAAGTAATTTTTGATCGTCATGACTTCGCCGTTGCTGACATCCCCCAGATCGGTCCGCGACGTCAGAAACATCGGCGGGGGATACTCCGGCATCAGGTGATCAGGCAGATCAAAGTCGGTATCAAACCGCTGCAAATCGCGATGCTCCGCTTTGGCGATCGTCTCAATTTGGTTCTTGGGAAACACCATTCCGCCAGTCGAATGCTTGGAATGGGGCAGGGGACGAAAGCCGGCCGGCAACGCGTTCGCCTTCTTTACTTCGTCCGGCGTCATTTGCGCCAGCTCTTGCCACATCAGATTTTCAGGCAACTTAACGCGAACTCCCTGCTGCACTTTCTTCCGCTTCCCCGACATCATCACGTCAGAAGGAGTATCGCTCAGATCGTAGCGAGCACTCAGCAACTTCTGTTGCCGCTCGTTGAACATCTCCCGCTTTTCCCTGTCGGCGGCAAAGACGGCGTCAAAGTCTTGGTCGATGATCGGCATGTAGGTCTTGGGAGGCTCGGCTTTCGTCGGTTGCGGCGAACGTGGAGTCGCCGGAGCTTGGGCGAATAACAAATGAGCGGCGCCGAATAAGAGCAGCATGGTTTCGACGATGAGCGGGAATCGCTTGAACATGATGAGTTTCCTAGCTTAAACATGGGATCGCTGGGTCGATCGATCGAAGTTTCGCTGAAACAAATCGCAATTGCCGTGCCTTTCACGCAATTCTTTTTATGCATGACTTACATGCACGTACGTTATGCGCCCGAATTCGATAGAAACAGCGAATCTGACGTAAGAAATAAGCGTAGAAGGGGGACAAGCGATCCCCATGCTGGCAAGAAAGCGTCCAGGCTGGCTCCATCGAAGCCAGACCAATCCATCTGAGCAGTAGGCTCTTGCCAGGCGCCTGGCGTCTAAAAATTCGTTTCGTAGCGCCCTAACGCCTACTTCGCTTCGCGAACGACCTTCGTCAAACCTTCGACAAAGAAATATTCGCCCCACATTACGGATTCATCAACGCCCAGGTCTTTGGCTGTGTGGTAGACGCCGTGCTTCAAGATTCCTTCCCAGCCTGGATCGTTGATCGCCAGGTACTCAGGCTCGACCATCGCATCCAGCATCTTCAACGCGGTCGCTCGATACGCTTCGGCCTTCGCCGGGTCTTTGGTCTGCTTGGCCAGATCCAACAGTCCGCTGGCCGCGATCGCGCCGGCCGAACTTTCTTTTTGCGGGCCGAAGGGGAGGGGAGCGTTCACATCGGCGTCAAAGTCCCATAGCGGCACGCCGTCGGCCGGCAGATTCGCGAGCCAGTAGTCGGCGTTCCGTTCGGCGACTTCCAAAAACTCTTCCCTCTGCGTCAACGCATAGACTTTGCTGTAGCCATACAGCGACCAAGCCAAACCGCGGGCCCAAGCGCTGTCGCCTTGCAAGCCTTGATGGGTCGATTCGTGCAGAAACTCGCCGGTCTCCAGATCAAACATCCCTTCATGCGCCGTCGAACCGTTGGCGCGCACAATCTTGTCGCGGGTGGTCCGGCAATGCGCGACCGCTTTGCGCATCAGCTCTTCGTCACCGGTTTCGTTGGCGGCGTAAAAGATGATCGGCACGTTCATCATGATGTCGATAAACAGCGAATCATCCGAAACAAAGCTGCGCAGGTACTGTCCCTTTTCTTTAAACCGCATCGCCAACGTTCGACCGGCTTGAATCAGCACGTCATGAATCGCGTTGTCGCTGGTCAGTTGATACCAGGGAAGGTAGGTGCTGAGAAAGATGAATCCCAGATCATGCACGTCCCGATCATGCTGACGATGCTCCAGCAGTTTGCTGTAATGTTCGGCCCGCTCGCGCCAGGTCGCGTCGCCGGTTCGCAGCGTAAACTGCCACATCATTCCGGCGAAGAAACCGCCGCACCAATCGGTCCACAATTCTCCCCCATGCTTCCACTTCCCCTCTTCCGTATAGATCGGCAGATAGTCGGGATAGGTTTCCACGACATGCGCGACTTGCTGTTGGGCGAACTGAAGGGCCGATTCGTATTTTGCGATGCGCTCGTTCGTCATATTCAACCGCCTAGCGTATTTCTATCTGGTGAGACAAAATGGGAGAGTCTGGATCGGGGTGCAAACTAACTTCCCCTGGTCTACTTGAAAAGTCCTTCGCCGCCGAAAAACCGATTCCGTTGAAATACTCGCCTGTCATCCATATCGTTCTGCACGAACCCGAAATCCCCCCCAACACCGGCAATATCGGCCGCACCTGCGTCGCGATCGGGGCCAAACTCTGGCTGGTCAAACCGCTCGGCTTTCGGGTCGATGATCGCGAATTAAAACGCGCCGGCATGGACTATTGGCAACACCTAGAATGGGAAGTGGTCGAGAACTGGGCTCACCTGCAAGAGCGACTTAAAGACCGACGATTCTTCTACTTAACCAAAACGGCCAAACGTTCTTACACGACCGTCGATTTCCAACTGGAAGATGCGATCGTGCTGGGCGCCGAGTCCAAAGGTCTGCCGCCAGAACTGTTGGCCGCGACGCCCGAAAACAACATCTCGGTCCCGATGCGAACCGAAGTCCGCAGTCTCAACCTCTCGGCCACCGCCGCCACGGTCGCCTACGAAGCGGTCCGCCAACTCACGCTCGCCGGTCAGGCAAAATTACCGATCGGCGAGTCCCCGATCGGCTAATCGGCGTGCCCAAATCGCCAATGGAAATACACGTTCTCTCGTAGCCCAACTCTTCGTAGCCCGCAGCGCGAGTTTTGAGGGTGCGTCATTTAGCAATTCAGGAAGTGTTGAACACGGGTGAAGCACGATAAAACAGAGTCCGAATCAGCCGAAAATCGTCACACTAGCCCGCCAGCGAGGGAATACGGTTCGCCACTTCAATCCGTGTTAGGATCGCCAACTCTATTCCCTCGCTGGCGCTGGCGGGCTAGTGTTCGATAGATTCGAAATAGCGCAACTTCAAAGAGCGCAAGCCGAGGGAATGCGGCAGGACGCTCCGGATAGTCTTAGACCGGACCACTACGCTTTTTATCCGTCGGGTTGGACCGGACAGGATCACTACGCTTTTGTCCGTCGGGTTGGACCGGACAGGACCACTACGCTTTTGCCGCAGCCTGCCCCAGCCCAGGACAAAACAACACCCACAGCGCGCAGAACCCCCGCACGCTTTGACAAACGCAATCCACAATCGACCTCAATTCCGTACGCTTTGTCAAGCGACAATCTCAAACACGCAAAGCCCTGGGAAACATCACAAGTTGGGATGTTGACGCTCAATGAAAAGATCGCGGCGCCAATGCAAACGTCAGCACATTCACAAGTCGCAACCCAAGCCCTCCAGCGCCAGTGAGCGACTGCGGTTCGCCACTTCAATCCGTGCTGGGATCGCCATGCGGATTCCCTCGCTGGCGCATTTTGAGGTTGCGCGATTTCCCTGGTTGGCCGCGATAGCTCCGCTATCGGGGCGGCGCAGCCGTAAGAGGCCTTGGTTCCCCGTAAGCAGTTCATGGGCTTTTCGCCATTTCCAACGGTATCGCGACCACCGAAGTTCGTCCGACCGCGGCTCGATGCCTCCTACCGACTTCGTCGGCCCCGATAGCGGAGCTATCGCGGCCAACCGGGCGTGGTTTGGAAAATAGCGTAACCTCAAAACTTGCGCTTCGGGCTACGAAGAGAATCGCGCGCTACTTGTTCTCGATTCGATAGAGGGCTTTCTCGGTTCGCAGTAAGATCGCGTCGTTGTGGATGCCGAAGCTGGCGAGCGCTCGTTCCGCCAGGTCGTTTTGGGCGACCTCTTCGTACTCGTCAGCATGACGCACGATGGTGGATTTGCCGGCTTCGTCCAGCATGTAGATCAGGCCGTTGGCGGTGAGCAGGGAGGCGGAAAAATTTCCACCGATGCGGTTCTTCCAGCGGACGTCTCCGGTGATTCCATCGACGCACGAGAGAATGCCGTTATCCGAGATCATGTAGACGGCGTCATCGACCGCGACCGGGGAAGGATTGTAGGGGACGTTGCGATCGAGGATGAACTCGACGTGCGTTTCGGTCACATCTCCATGACCGTCTGGCCGCATCGCGATCAGTGAGGAGCGGTCGTAGCCGGTGCAGACGTAGACCAGACCGTTGGCGAAGATCGGACGCGGGACGACCGAGTAACCGTCTCCGTAGGTGACGCGCCAAATCTCTTGGCCATTGTGCGGATCGAGCGACATAACGGCGCCGCTGCCTTGCGAGATGAGTTGAGTCTGACCGTTCACTTCGATCAACAGCGGCGTGCAGAAGGCGAAATACTTGGGTAGGTCCGGCACGTTGCGCGGCGTTTGCCAGACGATGTCGCCGGTCGCTTTGTGAAGCGCGATCACCGCTTGCTTTTCGTTGGCGTCGATGCTGAAGATTAAGTTGTCGCCAAACAGGACCGGCGAACCGCCGTTGCCATGCGTCGGTTTGTAGGCGAGCTCTTGTTTGCCCCACACGATCGAACCATCCTGCTTGCGGAGACAGGCCGTGCCCATGTGCCCAAAGTGGACATAGACGAACGGTCCCTCAAGGATCGGCGTCGCACTGGCATGGCTGTTCTTGGTATGGATCTTCGGAGCGGTTTCGCCATCTTGCTGGAACACCTCTACATCCCAGACCACGTCGCCTGAATCTGCATCCAGACAAACGGTTCGGAGCGATTGATCGGCTTTCCGGCCCTCTCCCAACGGAACGGCCGTGGTCAGATAGATGCGACCATCGGCCGTCACCGGCGACGACCAACCAACGCCGGGCAACTCTTTCCGCCAGGTGATGTTGGTCTCGGGTCCCCACTCGGTCGGCAACTTGACGCTGCTTGCGATTCCTTGCTGGGTCGGGCCGCGGAATTGAATCCATTCGGCGGATGACTGGGCGCTGGCTTGGCCGCCCATGAAAACGCCGATGACCAGCAGCACCAAGCCGATGTGCGCTCTCGGGGAGCGTATCAGGAGGGAGACGACGATCGTACCGCAGGCAAACAGGCGCTCAAGTGTCATGAGGTTTCAGAAATGAGAGGTAGGCGATGGACGGGAGGTTTCTAATTTAGTCCAGAATGGACCGGTGCGACACTAGATTTTGCGCCCGTTGAAGCAGAGCCGATGGAATGCGGTCGGCCGCTTCAAACCGAGTTGGGATCGCCGACCGCATTCCATCGGCTCGCGCCTCTGGCTGGTGTTGATGGTTTCGAAAAAATACGGGCTTCGAGCTACGAAGAGGAAGTCGCGTAGCGGGTCGCTAATTGCTTGATCCAATCGGCCGGGGCTTTTCCTTGGGGGGCGATGGTGACTCGCCGTTCGGTTTCGCCGACTACAAAAATTTCGATCTCGACATAGCTGCGCGGCATGCAGCCGACGACGCGATCGGCCCATTCGACGAAGGTGAGCCCTTCGGAGTTAAAATATTCTTCCGGGCCTAGCTCCAGGAACTCATCGTCATCTTGGATGCGGTAGGCGTCCATGTGGTAGAGCTGACGCTTTGCATCGTATTCTTGCACCAGCACGAAAGTGGGGCTGATGACAGTTTGCGGATCGATCTCGCACGCGGCGGCGATCGCTTTCACGAGTCGCGTTTTGCCGGCGCCCAAGGTTCCCAGCAGTGCAATGGTAGTTCCGTCAGGCAGTAGTTCGGCCAGCAGACGACCTAACCGGTCAGTGTCAACTTCAGAGGAAAGTTTCAACTCGATCTGACGATTGGCGGCGTCATTCATTGGTGCAAATATCCTTGCGGCTCCAGTTTTTTTCCACTGACATGATCGGCCCACATGCCTGCGCCGGCAACGATCTTGCCGATGGCGGTCACCGGCGTGCCGAGCAAACCATCGGCGACAATCTGTTGCGCGTTCTCGGGCGAAGCGGTCAACAATAGCTCAAAATCTTCCCCATCCGCCAGCGCATGTTCCAGCGGCGTCTTGCCGCTTGTTGCAGACAGACGATGCGCTGCGTTCGAAATTGGTATCGATGTCAAATCCACAACGCCGGCGACTTCGCTCTCTTTCAGCAATCGCGACAGATCGAGCAGCAGCCCGTCGCTGATATCCATTCCGACTTGCGCCAGTCCCAGTCGCGTCAGCTGCCGCGCTTCGTGGATTCGCGGCGTGAAATCAAAGTGACGCCCCAGGATACTGCCGCCCAGCTCGCCGGTCACCAAGATCACATCGCCGGGCGCTGCGCCACGGCGCAGCAGCGGAGCCTGATCGCCGCACGAACCAAACGCCGTCACGTTGATCGCCAACGGACCGCTCCAACTATTGGTGTCTCCGCCGGCCAGGATGCAGTTGAACTGCTCAACCAGCGGCAGCATTCCATCATACAGTTGGATCGCTAACTCAAGCATGGTTCCACGGGGCGGAGTGCGCGGCAGCAGCAACGAAACGACGACGGCTAACGGCTCCGCTCCCATCGCGGCCAGATCGCTGAGATTGACCGCGAGCGCTTTGCGCCCCACGCGTCGCGGATCGACTTCGGCCAAGCGAAAATCGATTTCATCCGAAATCAAGTCGGTGGTCACCACCAAATCATCGCGATCTCGCCAGTCCAAGATCGCCGCGTCATCCCCCAACCCGATGCGCAGCCGATCGTGCGTGTCGAGCGACTTTCGCAGGCGTTGGATGAATTCTGGTTCCATGGGATCGATTCTCGCTGGTCAAGATTTTCCCGCCAAGAGAGACCGACGTTAATCGATCGAGACGCGGAGATAGTGGTCAAATCGAAGCTTGAGGTCAGCGATTAAATCGGTCGTCCACCATTGCCGAAAAGACTCTGACTCTTCGCGGTAAGCCGCTTCTTCCCGCGCCATGACGCCGTGTAGGTAGTCGACCACGACCGGGTCCTCTATTTTGTCGGCCCACGCGGCGATCTTGATGATCGCGGTCGCATGATCGTTGACCTGTCCCAATCGATCCTGGACCGTCTCGAAATAGGGATAGAGATCTCGGCGAAATCCTTCGTCAAACGCAACTGCCGTCAACTCCATTGCATAACGCAATCGTTTCGCTTGAATCCGCAATTGATGCAGCGTGTCAGGCGCCGCCAACGTTTGTTCGGCCTGATAGAAAAACTGCAGCATCACTGGATCCAAATAAAGCGGCCCCACCGTCTGCAAGCTATCTTCGGCGCCGGTGTCGCGCCAGCGAATTCGCGGGATAAACTGATCAAACTTGCGTGCGAGGTTTTTCCCTTTCGCCCAGGCGGCGATCTCAATGAGCGACGTTTGCGATTCTTTCCGCATCGCTCGCATTTGTTTGAGCGTCTGCGCTGCGACCTTGTCGCTCTTCTCATGTTCGTCGGTCAAGCGCGCTATAAACACATCCAGATCGCGGGGCTCACCGGCGGCTCGGCGGATTTTTTTTAGCCGCTTCCGCAGCTTCTCTGAACGGCGCATCGGTTCGAGCGGTTGAAACAACTCCAGCGCAGCTTGCGAACGACGCACCGAGACGCGCAACTGATGCACATATTCGATATTTTCATCCGCTTTGCGCGCAGCGAGCGGCAAATAGTAGCGAACCAGATCGAGACGCTCTTGCAGCGCAATGCGCGCAACCTTGGACACCAGCGTGTCTGGTTTGACGCTATCCAGCCATTTCACTTTTTTGATCGTCAACTTGTGGGCGCTCCCGCACTTGCGCTCGTCGAAGCCGGCTTTCCGACGCAAACGACGACTTCTAAATTGAAGACCTTTTCAAAGAACTCGGCCCGACTGCGAGCAGCCCAGAGGTCGACTTCCGAATCCCCTTGGGAGGCCAACAGCAATTTGACTTGGGTCGGCGTTTTCTCGGCTCGAACCGATTGCACATGCTGACTGTGACTGCGATCTAACGCGCCGGCTAATCGCAAGATCGAAGCCAATGCGCGGACGCGATCTTGATCTTCACTCGACAACCGAGTGAAGTTCCGATGCTTTTTCTTGGGGGCCGAGCCGCGATGATAGCGCGCCACGTTGGCGATCAGCTCCAGTTCGTGACGCGAGAAGCCAGGCAGCTGGCTGTTAAGAATCAGGTTGTAGCTATGCTTGTGGTGTTTCTCATAGTTGATCAGATAGCCGGCGTCTTGCAGCACCGCCGACGCATAGATCAACCGCGCGTCGGCCGGCGATAGATTTAGCGGTTCGGCCAATTGCTGATAGAGCTCGACCGCCAAATGGGCGACATGCAGCGTATGCGGCATATCGACGCCGCAGCTCTTGGCGAAAAACTCCATCTCTTGCTTTGAGTCTTCTTCGGAGACCCGCGCGTCATCGGTCGGATCGATCATCGAGATGATGAGCCCGTCGCGAATGCCGCGATCATGCACATGCAGGATGTTGACATCCAGTCGGGCCATGATGCGATCAATAATGATCAAACCGGCGACGATGATATCGGCGCGATCGGCGCTTAGCCCGGCGACTCCGCGGCGCTGTTTCACATTCATTTTTTTGAGCATGTCGAGCATATGGCTGACGTCGGCATGCGTGATGCGATAGCCCCATTCGGGCTGACCGACTTCTCCCTTTTGCGCCATTTGCATCGCGGCGAGGGTCGTAAACGTCCCGCCGGTGCCGTACATCACTTGCGGAACGAACGGCCTTTTGCGAACCGTCTTTTTTAATTCGCGATCGATTTCTTCGGTCATGCGGTGGTAGTCTTCCGCACTTTGGAACAGCGAGTTTTGCGGAGCGTATAACTCCGTCATGCGCACCGCGCCCAACTGCGTCGCGATAATTTCTTCGACGTGCCCAGCGGAAGCGAGGATAATCTCGGTGCTGCCCCCACCGATATCGGCGACGGCGACGTTGCGATCAGAGATATCAAACGCCCTGGCGACGCTCAAAAAGGCGAGTTGCGCTTCTTGCTCGGACGAGATCACGTCAATATCGAGCTCGACGTCGCGCAGCGTCCGCGCGCAAAAATCGTCGCCGTTTTCCGCTTCGCGCACCGCACAAGTTGCGATCGTACGAATCGTTTTGACTTCAAAACCTGACGCGATTTTCTTAAAGCGGCGCAGCGCCGCAATCGACTCTTCGATCGAGTCTTCGTCCAAGCGACCTGTAGAGCTGACGCTGCGCGCCAAGCGAGTCGACTGTCGTTCTTCGTCCAATACTCGATAATCGGGGCCAGGCGTCACTTGAGCAACCACCAAACGCAAGCTATTCGAGCCGATATCGATGGCGGCAAGTTTGTCGCCAGGCGAGAGCTGAAGATCGGGAGGCGTGTCGACGATATTCTTCATGCGGCGGCGTTTCATCCTTTCGCGGCTTCTTCGTCCAGCGAAAAATCTAGAAGTCGAAAGACTTTCCAACGGCTAAGATAACAAATTCGGCCATTCTTCACGATGACCAAATTTACGCTGGTTCGCCAGCCGAACAGGAACCATACGCGTGCAGACAGGCCGAATTGAGAAGCATTAAAATCCCCCATTTGGAAACGACCTGCACCATGCCCCAGCGAAAACTCATCTTGATGCGACACGCCAAGAGCTCTTGGAAAGGGGGCTTATCGGATCATGAGCGTCCCTTAAATGGGCGAGGACGCGCCGCGGCTCCGCTCGTCGCGGCGGAATTACAGAAGTGCGGCTGGGCGCCTGAGATGGTCGTCGCGAGCAATGCACGGCGTACGGTGGAAACTTGGGAGCGGATGCGGGAGAACTTTTCTCCCCAGCCGCCAATCGTCCTGGATGCGAGTCTCTACCTCAGCGGCTACTCTGAGCTGGTCAGCGCTGCGGCCCAATTACCCGACTTCTGCTTATCGGCCCTTTTCTTAGGGCATAACCCCGGATGGGAAATGGCGGCCAGCCAACTGGCGGGCCAGTCGCTAGAAATGGCGACCGGAATGGCGGTCCTGCTTACTGTCGAATCGGTCACCTGGCAGTCGGCGTTTTCGCGCGGCGAATGGAAATTGGTATCGATTATCCGGCCTCGCGAACTCGATCAGGAACATACCGACATTCATTAGGGCGCAAACAAACATTTTTCACCACGGTTACCCTCTTATTTCAATTGCAGCTTTCTGCAGATAGGACTAAAATCCAGGTCACACCTACCTCAATACCGCTGCATTTTTTTGCGGTAGCTTCTTCCCGCCTCTAACATCCGAAGCTATGAACGCACGTACGCTATTAGTTGCGTTTTTCTGCTGTTTGACCCTCGCCGTTCAAACTCCGATCAATGCTGACGATATATCGAAGGAGCAAGCAGCGTTCTTCGAGCATGATATTCGTCCGTTGCTGATCAAGCGCTGCTTCGAATGCCATAGCGACGAGACCGAGAAGGGGAATCTGCGTCTCGACTCACGCGGAGCATTACTTGCCGGCGGCGATAGCGGCGCTGCGATCGAACCTGGTAAGCCGGCAGAAAGCTTGCTGATCGAAGCGATCCGCTACGAAAGCTTCGAGATGCCCCCCGCTGGCAAATTGCCAGACGCCGAGATCGCACTGCTGACCAAGTGGATCCAGATGGGAGCGCCTTGGCCCGGCGGCGATGACGCGCCGATTCGCCATAGCGCGAAAGACAAGATCACGGACGAAGATCGCCACTACTGGGCGTTTCAACCGTTGGCAACAGTGACTCCGCCTGAGTTGGAAGAAGCGCGTTGGAACGGCAACCCGATTGATCGGTTTGTCCGGCAGCAGCAAATCGCCGCCGGAGTCACTCCCAACGCCAAAGCCGACAAGCTGGTGCTGCTGCGTCGCGTCTGTTTTGATCTGACAGGGCTCCCGCCAACTCCAGAACAAACGGAGCGGTTTATGGAGGATCCGACTCCCCAGGCATATGAAAAGTTGGTCGATTCGCTGATCGACAGTCCGCACTTTGGCGAACGCATGGCGACCCATTGGCTCGATCTGGTGCGCTACGGCGAGTCTGACGGCTACCGACAAGACGCTTATCGCCCCCACGCTTGGCGTTATCGCGATTACGTCATCAACAGCTTCAACCAAGACAAGCCGTACGATCAATTTGTGCTGGAGCAATTGGCCGGTGACGAAGCAGCGCCGAACAATCCGGACGCGATAGTCGCGACCGGTTTTCTGCGGCATTGGATCTATGAGTACAACCTGCGCGATGTCCGTTCGCAGTGGCAAGTCATCATGAACGATATTACTGACACGACCAGCGACGTCTTTCTGGGCGTCGGCATGGGCTGCGCCAAGTGTCACGACCACAAGTTTGACCCGTTGCTGCAGCGCGACTATTTCCAACTGCAGGCCTTTTTCTCACCTCTCATGCCGCGTGACGACGTTCCCGCCGCATCGCCCAAAGAACTTGCCGAATACCAAGCAGCACTCACCGAATGGGAAGCGGAAACGCGTGATATTCGCACCAAGATTGACGAACTGGAAGCAGCCTCGATTGCGGCGACCATCCAATCACAGACCACAAAATTCCCAGAAGACATCCAGGAAATGATGAATAAGCCGGTCGATCAACGTTCACCTCTTGAACACCAACTGGTCGCATTGGCGTTTAAGCAGGTCAATCCCGTGATCAGTCGAAGCCGCGGAAAGGTGGGCGACGCCAAAAAGAAGGCCGAATACAAACAGCTCCAAGCAGAACTGGCCAAACATCCGAAGCCAAAACCGCTGCCGACCGTCTATTCGGTCAGTGACGTCGGTCCACAGGCTCCGCCGACTTACATCACCGGCAAAGAACGGTTGGGAGAGATCTCGCCCGATTTTTTGACGGTACTCGACGCTTCGCCGGTTTCGATTGAATCCTCCGGCAGTTCGACGGGTCGACGATCCGAACTCGCTCGCTGGATTACCAGTGAAGACAACGCGTTGGCGAGCCGCGTCATCGCCAACCGACTCTGGCAATGGTGCTTTCATCGTGGTCTGGTCGCAACGCCCAACGATTTCGGCAACTTGGGAACGCCTCCATCGCATCCCGAGTTGCTCGATTGGATGTCGCAAGAGTTTATCGACCAAGGACGGAGCATGAAAAGCATGATTCGCTTGCTGGTCACTTCCGAGACGTATCAGCTTGCTACGACGCGTACCGCCGCCGCAGACAAGCTGGATCTTGAGAACCGCACCTATTGGCGCAGCCAAGTTCGCCGAATGTCGGCCGAGCAGGTGCGTGACGCGATGTTGGCTGCGGCCGGCAAGTTGGATCGCACCACCGGCGGCCCCAGCGTTAGCGGCACCACGCCGCGTCGCAGCGTCTATTTGAAAGTGATCCGCAATACGCGTGAACCGCTGCTGGATGCGTTTGATTTCCCCGAACGTTTCAGCAGCTCGGCGACCCGCAACACCACTACGACGCCGACACAATCGCTGCTATTGATCAACGGCGATTTCCCGCTGCAACAAGCCGAGCGAATGGCGGCCACCATTCGCAAAGCAGGCCCAACCAACGAAGATCGCATCCGCGCCGCCTACATATCAGCGCTGAGCCGCAAACCGACGACTGCCGAGTTGGAAGGGGCTCGCGAGTTCATTCAACAGCAACTGGCGATTACGCGTGAGCACACGGCCGCAGAAAAGCCGCTAGCGATCGCCAAGTTCCAAAAGATAGACAAGTCCGGCGTTCGTCTGCAACCAGACGCCGAAGTCTCGCAACTCTCGGCCAGGTTGCAAGATTTTACCGGGACCTCGTTCACGGTCGAATCGATCGTTCAGCTCGATTCGATCTACCCTGACGCGTCCGTGCGGACGATCGCGTCTCAATGGAACGGCGGCAATTCCCAGCCTGGTTGGAACTTTGGCGTGACCAGCGAAAAATCACGCTATAGGCCCCGCAATCTGATTATGCAGTTGGTCGGCGCCAACTCGCTGGATCAAACCGTCTCTGAAGTGATTCCATCCGGCATTCATTTCGAGCTCGGACGTCCTTACTATGCCTGCGTGCAGTATGTTCGCGATGACTCCGGCGCCGCTGAAGTTCACTTCTTCGTACAAGACCTGACAGAGAAGACAGCGCCGCTGCAAACCGCGGTGGTGAAGACTGAAATCATCGCCGGCCTGCGAAACGAGTATCCCTTGGTGATCGGTGGTCGCACCGGCACGAAAAGTTGTTCTTTTGACGGACTGGTCGCCGAAGTCCGCGCGGTTCCGTCGGCACTGTCGCCCGATCAATTGTTGATTCGGCAAACCAACGAAGTAAACGAAGTGGTCGGTCACTGGAAGTTCGCCAAGCCGACCGGTTCGCTGGCGTCGCTCGAAGGGGGCGTCGACCTCACCTCCGGCGACTCGGCGATCAACTCAGATACGGCCGCCTGGGTCGACTTCTGCCATATTTTGCTCAATTCCAACGAATTTCTTTACGTACCATAGCATCATGCCTTCGACCGTTTGCCAACAATTCGGCGTACCTCACCACGAGCAAATGATGGATCGTCGCCAAGCGCTGCTGCGCGCCGGCGCCGGATTTGGCTCGCTCGCCCTCGCTTGGATGTTGGCTCGCGAAGGTCGCGCCGACCACGGCGGTCTGGTCGAGAGCAACCAAATGGCTCACATCGCTCCGCGCGCCAAGAACGTCATCTTCCTGTTCATGGAAGGGGGACCGAGCCACATCGATCTGTTCGATCCCAAGCCGACATTGAACAAGCTGCATGGCCAACCGCTTCCCAGCTCGTTCAAGAAGGTCATCTTGGCGATGGGCGAAGGGAAAGCGCCCCTTTATGGCTCGCCGCGCAAATGGAAACAGCACGGTGAGAGCGGACTCTGGGTCTCGGACTGGCTGCCGCACATCGCCGAACATGCCGACGACTTGGCGGTCGTTCGCTCGTGCTATGGCGAAGGGATCAACCACGCCGGCGGAGTCTGCCTGATGAATACCGGCGCGATCATCGGCGGTCGTCCTTCTCTGGGAAGCTGGGTCAACTATGGACTAGGAACCGAGAACGAAAATCTCCCGGCGTTCGTCGTGTTGCAAGACAACAACGGCACGCCGGTCAACGGTCCGCGCAATTGGGGAACCGCTTTCATGCCGGCGGTTTACCAAGGAACCCGTTTTCACCCCGGCGAAACTCCGATTCGAAACCTGGAGAATCCCGACGGCGTCACTGACAACCGTCAGCTCTCGAAACTCGCCTACCTCAGCCGCATGAACAGCGACTTTGCTGGAGAACATCCTGGCCAGAGCGAACTTGACGCGCGCATCAAAAGCTACGAACTTGCATTCCGCATGCAGGAGCATGCTCCCGAAGCGATCGACCTGACGCAAGAGACGGAAGAGACCAAACAACTGTACGGCATGGATGAAAAGGAGACCGAGACCTTCGGTCGCAACTGCCTGTTAGCGCGGCGCATGGTCGAACGAGGCGTTCGCTTCGTTCAGCTGTATCACGGCACCGGCAGCAAGTGGGACGCCCACTCCAACATCGAAAAAAATCATGGGACCAACTGCCGCTCGTCCGACAAACCGGTCGCCGGCTTACTGGCCGACCTAAAACGCCGCGGCCTGCTCGATCAAACGCTGGTCGTTTGGGGGGGCGAGTTTGGGCGAACTCCGATGAGCGAGCAAGGCAACGGCCGTGATCACAACCCGAGCGGCTTCACCATGTGGTTTGCCGGCGGCGGCGTCCGCGGCGGTCAGACGATCGGCTCGACCGACGAAATTGGCCTGCACGCCGTCGAAGATCGGATGCATGTCCATGATCTCCATGCGTCGATTCTTTATCTGATGGGGCTCGACAACATGAAGCTGACCTACTTCCACAAAGGTCGCCCAGAACGCCCGACGGTGAACGAAGGGGGAATGAACATGAAGTTGGTCACCGGCTAAGCAGAGCGATTGGGCGATATCTCTGACAGAAACGCCCAAAAAAATTATTCCCCAGAGCGGCAGTGATGATTCCATCTCTTTCACGTAGCGGACCTCATCTTTCCGCTACGTCTGTTTCTGACCGCATGTGCAGCGTCTTCCGGTCAACTAGACCTCGACGGCGCGATATCGCAGCGCAAATAATCGAGAAGCGGCCGCGGCGGTTGTCGCTCGAAGTCCGCCCACTGACTCGCCGTCGAGTGAGCGATTCCTAGCCATCATTCTGAGGGGCGCGCCATGTCGCATACAGTTTGTTTGATCGAGGGAGACGGTATCGGAGCCGAAATTACGGCTGCGGTCCAACACATCATCGAAGCGGCAGGCGTCACCATCGATTGGCGGCCTTGTCTGGCCGGCGTCACTGCTTTAGAGAAGACCGGCAATCCGCTTCCTCCTGAAACGATCGCCGCGATCAAAGAGACTGGCGTCGCATTGAAGGGTCCGTTGGCCACCGCGATCGGCCAAGGCTTTCGCAGCGTCAACGTCGGGCTGCGCCAAGAGCTGCAACTGTACGCCAACTTTCGCCCAGCGCGGACGATTCCCGGCGTCAAAACTCGCTTTGAAAATGTCGACCTGATCGTCATTCGCGAAAACACCGAAGGTCTCTACAGCGGCTTGGAACACATCGTCGTTCCCGGCGTGGTCGAAAGCCTGCGCGTCATCACCGAAAAATGCTCGCGGCGGATCGCGATCTTCGCCTTCGAAACGGCCCGCAAGTACCATCGCAAAACAGTGACTTGCGTGCACAAAGCCAATATTTTGAAACTAAGCGACGGGCTGTTTCTCGAAACCGTCCGCGACGTGGCGAAGTCATACCCCGATATCGAACTAAACGACTGCATCGTCGACGCCGCGGCGATGAAGCTGGTGATGGACCCAACGCAATTTGAAGTCCTGGTGATGGAAAACTTGTTTGGCGACATCATCTCGGACCTGGCGAGCGGCCTTGTCGGCGGTCTCGGCGTTACGCCAAGCGGCAACTATGGCGATGGTTACGCCATCTTTGAAGCGGTGCACGGCACGGCGCCGGACATCGCCGGCAAAGATAGGGCCAACCCCACCGCGTTGCTGCTAAGCGCGACGATGATGCTGAAGCATCTGGGCGAAACGGACGCCGCCGATCGCATCGAAAGCTCGCTGCTTTCGGTCCTGCAAAATCCAGAGACCCGAACCGGGGATCTAGGCGGCAAATTGGGGACCTCGAAATTTGCAGAAGTTGTCGCCGAAGCCTGTGCTGTTGGCAGTTCGGGTTAGTAGACGAACGGCTCACTTTCAAAGCGTCATCCTCTTACCGCGTCTTCACGGAAAGAACATGGCGTCTCAAACGCAAAAATGGGCGTCCTTTTCGGACGCCTTCTTTTCTGCGCGGTGACAAACGGGAAAGGTTTCTGTTTCGCGATTTTTCTGGCTGGTCAATTAAAACGAGGCGTCTATAAGGTTGGTAGAAGTCAGCGACGCGTCATGACAAGCTGCCAAGTTCGGCCCACGCCAAGTAGTGAGAATTATGCGCGCTACGGATCCACGATCCGTAGCGCTAGGTTCTTCTACTTCGCAGGCCAATCGCTTCGTCCCCTTATTTCCACCAGGAGCTTTACTCATGCGTGCTTTTCATTGGATTGTCGCTTCGACCATGCTAGTTGCCTGCGTTGCGCTGGTTCGTCCCACGGTCGCTGCCGAAGAAGCCAAAATGGACATCGTCGATACGGCAGTCTCCGCTGGCGATTTCAAAACGCTGGTCGCCGCCGTGCAAGCAGCCGGTCTGGTTGACGCATTGAAGGGTGATGGACCTTTCACCGTTTTTGCCCCAACAGACGCCGCTTTCGCGAAACTGCCGAAAGGAACCGTCGAGAGCTTGTTGAAAGACAAAGAAAAGTTGGCCAAGATTTTGAAGTATCACGTCGTCGCCGGCAAAGTGATGGCCGCGGACGCCGCAAAACTGAAATCGGCCGATACGCTGGCTGACGCACCGATCAAGATCACCGCCCAAGATGGCACGGTCATGATTAACAAAGCGAAAGTGGTGAAAGCCGACATCGTCACGTCGAACGGCGTGATTCACGTCATCGATACGGTGCTGATTCCCTAGTAACCCACTGGCGTAACGTTCGCCCCGAACAACCGGCGATTCGATCCATTCTGGAGGGGATGGAGAGAGTCGCTCAGATCGGGGCGAACTTTTTTTCGTTATGATAAGACAATCTTATCACCCCCGAATGCAACATCGATGCCGCATCAAGTCTTCCAACTTCGTAGTGAAGTCCCCGCGCCGGTCGAAGTCGTTTTTCGCTGGCATCAGCGCCCTGGCGCACTGGAGCGTTTGACGCCTCCCTGGGAATCGCTGACGGTCCAGTCCTATGAACCGGGTTTGGCGCCAGGCACGCAAGCGAAACTAATCACCAAGGTTGGTCCGTTTCGCGTGACCTGGGTCGCCGAACATCGCGAGCTGATTGAAAACCGTCTCTTCCGCGATGTTCAACTCTCTGGCCCCTTCGCCCACTGGGATCATGAGCATCGCTTCGGCGCGACCGACACGACCCATTCGTACCTCGAAGACCATGTCGAATATTCGGCGCCTGGCGGGTCGCTCGGTAGAATGCTGGGAGGCGGTTTCGTCGCCGGCAAAATAGAGCGAATGTTTCGCTATCGACATGCGACCATGCTGGCCGACCTCGCCGCTCATCAGCCCTATCAAGAAAATCGACCCATGAAAATTGCGATCACCGGGGCCTCGGGTCTCGTCGGCAAACAGCTCTCCGCCTTCTTATCAACCGGCGGCCACGAGGTCGTGCCGATGACTCGCAGTCGCGAGAAGTCAGGCGTCTATTGGAACTATAAGAAAGGGGAGATTGATCAGGCTTCGCTCGCCGGGGTCGACGCTGTCGTCCACTTGGCCGGCGAGGGGATCGCCGACTCTCGCTGGAACGAAAAACAAAAAGCGAAGATCCGCAATTCGCGCGTTGACGGAACCACCTTCCTGAGCAACCAACTGGCCGCACTTTCTATTCTGCCGAAAAGCCTGATTTGTGCGTCGGCGATTGGTTATTACGGCGACTCTGGCGATCAGCCGGTCGATGAAACAAGCCCCGCCGGCGCAGGCTTTTTGCCTGACGTCTGTCGCGTCTGGGAGCTTGCATGTGCGCCAGCCGCGAGCGCAGGTATTCGTGTCGCGAATGTCCGATTAGGCGTCGTCCTCAGCCCGCAAGGAGGAGCGCTCGCCAAGATGCTGCTTCCTTTCAAGCTAGGAGCCGGCGGCGTGATCGGCAGCGGCAAGCAGGTATGGAGTTGGATTACCTTGGATGACGTCATCGGCGCGATCCATCACTGCATCATGAATGACCAACTGGTCGGCCCCGTCAATCTGACAGCGCCCAATCCGGTGACCAATCGCGAGTTTACCAAGACGCTGGGGCGCGTCTTAAACCGCCCTACGATCTTTCCGATGCCTGGTTTCGCCGCGCGTCTGGCGCTGGGAGAAATGGCGGACGATCTGCTGCTGGCCAGCTCGCGCGTGACGCCTGCCCGCTTGTTGGAGACGAATTACACGTTTCGCGACCCTGAGTTAGAGCCGGCGCTGCGGCGAATTCTGGGACGATAATCTTTCTCCCCTTGGCCGTAAGAGACTCGCCGTTTTGGAAGATTTCCCCTCGCTCAGACTTGCCCCCTGCAATGATGCGCCGGTTCGCGCTGAGCGCGATTTTGTCCTCTATTGGATGATCGCCAACCGCCGCACGCGTTGTAATTTCAGTCTGCAACGCGCGGTCGATTGGGCTCAGCATTTAAAAAAGCCGCTAGTCGTCTTCGAGGCGCTGCGGATCGACTATCCTTGGGCGAGTCGACGATTTCATCGCTTTGTCCTCCAGGGGATGCGCGACAACGCCGCTGCGCTGCGGCAATCGCCGATTCTCTATTATCCGTATGTCGAATCGACCAAAAACGAGGATCACGGATTGTTCGCGGCGCTAGCGGCGAAGGCATGCGTCATCGTCACCGATGATTTTCCCTGCTTCTTCTTGCCGCGGATGGTGCGCGCGGTCGCACGGCGCGTCGACGTTTTGCTGGAGCAGGTCGATTCCAACGGCATTTTGCCGATGCGAGCGGCGGATCGCACTTTTACCGTGGCGCACAGTTTCCGGCGATTTTTGCATCACCACGTGCGCGATCATCTCGTCGATTTTCCACGGGAAGATCCGCTGCAAGACGCCCTGATCCCGCGTGGGTCAAAAAAATTGATCGCCGCCATCCAAGCCAGCTATCCGCCGGCATCGTCCAAACTATTAAGCGTCGCATCCGAAGCTCTGGACGCATTGCCGCTTGATCAAACAGTCGGTGACGCAGTGATGGACGGGGGAAGCGTCGCTGCGCAACAGACGCTCGACGGTTTCCTGAGAGGACGCCTTGTTCGATATGGCGAAGAGCGAAATTCGCCCGAAGCGGACGCCGCCAGCGGACTTTCTCCTTATCTCCATTTTGGACACATCTCGGCGCATGACGTCTTTGTGCAGCTAAGCGTGCGAGAGTCGTGGAACGTTTCGCAACTGGCCGACAAAGCGACTGGCTCGCGTGAAGGTTGGTGGAACATGTCGACGGACGCCGAGAGTTTTCTGGATGAGCTGATCACCTGGCGCGAGGTGGGCTACAACATGTGCTCGCGAGAGACCAACTACGATCGGTACCAATCACTCCCCGACTGGGCGCAAGCGACCTTGGGTGAACATCGAAAAGATCCCCGGCCGTACGTTTACGATCTGGCGCAGTTGGAAAATTCACGCACGCACGACGAGCTTTGGAACGCCGCCCAGACGCAACTGTTCCGCGAAGGGCGGATGCACAACTATCTACGGATGTTATGGGGAAAGAAGATTCTAGAGTGGTCGACGACGCCGGAAGAGGCGCTGGCGGCGATGATTCACCTCAACAACAAATACGCCGTCGACGGCCGCAATCCGAACTCCTACAGCGGCATCTTTTGGTGTCTGGGTCGATACGACCGTGCCTGGGGTCCAGAGCGAAAGATCTTTGGCAAGATTCGCTATATGAGCAGCGACAATACCGCCAGAAAAATTCCGGTTAAACGTTACATCGAAAACTATGCTCCTAATCGGCTTTTCCGCTGACTCCCCGATTGGCGATCTGCCGCAGTTTTTGTCCGCAATCCCTCACCGACCTCATTTGGCTGAGGTAAGATAGGGAGGCCCTGCCTGATATCTTCGCTACAATCCTCCCTCTCTAACCGATCGACCGCCATGATTTTGCGCTCGCTGCTGACGATCGTCCTCTGCTGGTTTGTTGTGCCTGACGCTTTTGGCGAAGAGGTTCAATTTCCTCAGTATGGATTGCTGCCGAAGTCCGAAATCGGCGCGATCCGATTTCTAGAGCAGCATCCCGAAGCGGACGGTCGCGGCGTTGTTGTCGCCGTCTTCGATACCGGCGTCGATCCTGGAGCAGTCGGGCTGCAAACGACGCCGGATGGTCGCCCCAAGATCATCGACATGGTCGACGCGTCGGGGAGCGGCGACATCGATACTTCGACGGTTCGCAAAATGGATGACGAGCATCTCGTCGTAGGATTGACCGGCCGCAAGTTGACGATTCCGAAAAAATGGAAATGCCCCAGCGGCGAGTTTCACGTGGGCATGAAGCGGGGCTATGATCTTTTCCCCGACGGGCTTGTCGGTCGCTTGAAGAAGGAACGCCGGAAAGATTGGGACGAAGATTTTCGGTCCGTCCAGGCCAAGCTGAGCGACCAAATCGAAGCGTTTCACGTCGCCCACCCCCAACCGAACGAAGCGGAAAAAGAAGAACTGACCGAGCTGACGACGCGACAAAAAGAGCTGGACAAGGCGCACGCCGACTGGGATGACCCCGGCCCAATCTACGATTGTGTCGTCTTCTTTGATGGAAAATCTTGGCGCGCCGCGCTTGACTCCGATGAAGATGGCCAGTTGAACGATGAAAAATTGCTGACCAACTTTCGCGCCGAACGACAATATGCGACGTTCGATGACGAAGGGCTGCTGAACTACGCTCTGAACATCTATGACTCGGGAAACTTGCTGTCGGTCGTGACCGATTGCGGCACCCACGGAACGCATGTCGCCGGAATCATCGCCGCCTATCACCCGGAACATCCCGAGCAAAACGGGATCGCGCCCGGCGCCCAAATTGTCGCCGTGAAGATCGGCGACACCCGCGTCGGATCAAATTCGCTAGGTACCGGCGAAACGCGGGGCATGATCGCCGCGATCGAAAACAAAGTCGACCTGATCAATATGAGCTACGGCGGCGCGACCCCAATCCCGAACGTCGGTCCCCTTACCGAGTTGCAAAACGAGTTGGTCTACAAACATGGCGTGATCTTCGTCGCCAGCGCCGGCAATGATGGCCCGGCTTTGACGACGGTCACCGCTCCCGGAGGAACGACATCGTCGATCATCGGCGTCGGCGCGTATGTTTCGCCCGAGTTGGCGGAAGTCAGCTATTCGCTGCGGGACAAAGTGGAAGAGATTCCCTACACATGGAGTTCTCGCGGGCCAACCTCCGATGGAGACTTGGGAGTCGATATCTGCGCCCCCGGCGGCGCGATTGCGCCTGTCTCGCAATGGGCGCTTACTCCCAAGCAACTGATGAACGGCACGTCGATGTCTTCGCCCAATGCGTGCGGCGGATTGGCGCTGATTGTGTCGGCCTTGAAGCAGGCGAAGATCCCGTATTCACCGACACTCGTCAAACGCGCGATCCAAAATTCGGCGCGCGCGTTGCAAGCGGGAAGTCCGTTTGTCATGGGACAAGGCCTGTTGCAAGTGGACGCCGCCTACGATTGGCTCGCCGAACATTCGCCGCAGATCGACGCGCGCCTGCGATACGAGGTGAAGATCACAACGCACCAAGACGCACGCGGAATCTATCTCCGCGAAGCGGTTGATCTGGCGATGCCGACGCAGGCGAAAGTGGAAGTGCTGCCGCTCTTTCCTGAAGATGTCGCGAGCGCCGCCAAATCCTCGTTCGACATGAAGATTCGGCTGGAATGTGACGACGCGTGGATCAAAACGCCGCAGGTTTTCTTTCTCGCCTACGGCGGTCGAGAATTTGAGATCGAAATTGATCCCACATCGCTGGAACCAGGGGCTTACTACAGTGAAATCCGCGGATACGACGCCGACAATTCGGCGGCAGGTCCCCTCTTTCGCGTGCCGATTACCGTGACGCAGACTGTCAAAATGAAGTCGAAGCACCTTTGGCGTGAAACGATGAAATCGACCGCTGGTCAGTTAGAACGGCGCTTCTTCAACGTTCCGGCCGGAGCAACTTGGGCTGACTTGAAGCTCTCTGCCGGCGAATTCGCTGGCTCACGCCTGATGGTCGCCCACACCAAGCAATTGCTGCCGCAAGAGGATAGCCGTGATCAAGAGGAACAGCGCTATCTGCGATTTGTGGAAGGAGAAGTGAAGAACATTAGCTTTGCAGTCGTGCCTGGTCGCACGATGGAGCTTTGCTTGGCGCAATACTGGAATAGTTTGGGCGCTGCCGATTTTGAATGCCAGTTGACATTTCACTCGTTGGAGCCGACCGACCAAACGATCGTCTTTGACGGCATCGACTATGCGAAGCGGGTCGAAGTGATCGGCGCCTTGGGGCTTGAACTTCTGGACCCCAAGGCCGAGCTATCGACTTGGCGACGCGTTGTCGAACCGAAGAAATCAGAGCTCACGCCGCTCTCCGCAGAACGTGACCTATTGCCGCAGGAGCGTCGCAACTTTGGCCTGACGCTGACGTATGCGTTTCACATGGCTGAAGCAGGCGAGGTCAATCCGCGGCCGTCGGTGATGTCAGACGACTACGCCTTCGAGATCTGGTCGGGCCGACTCTGGTCGATCTACGACAAAAACAAGCGGCAGATGGGGACCGGCGTTTCGGGACGATCCATCGAACTACCGAAAGGGGACTACACGTTGCAGCTCTATTTCCGGCACTTTGACCGCGAAATCTTGGCGAAGCTAGAGTCGATGCCGATCTTTCTCGATCAAGATTTGAGCTCGAAACTGACTTTGCCGGTCCGGCGCAGCTTCGATCAGGTGATCCGCGGCGCCGGGAAATTGTCAACGCAAAAAATCGCCGACGGCGAAATGGAAGCGTTCTATCTCGGTCGTCCCTCGGCCAGTTCGTTGCCGAAGATGGTCGGCCCGCGGGATCGGCTGCTCGGCAAGCTCTACTTCGGCAAAGAGCAAAAGGATGTCGCCGGTTCGGGCCGTCGGCCCGGTGGATTTGACCTCGTTTATTTTCCGGCTCCCCCGGAACCGAAGGAAGCCGCGAACAGCGAGAAAGCGAAAGAGAAGCCGCTTGCAGAGAAGCTGTTTGATTTGCGGGTCACCGAATTGGCTCGCTTGGCGAAGGTGAAAGATCCTGCCGAGTTCAACGAGTTGGCCGACGCATTATTAGCCGAAAAGCCGGAAAATCTCCAGGTTCTACAGGCACGTTTGCACCAATTAGACAGTGATGACCGCAAAGCGCATTTGCCGGACGTGGTTGACGCCGCCAACGAAATCATCCGTTTGATCCCGCAAAACAAACTGGCGAGATATTTCGGCCGCAATCATGATCCGAAAACGGAGAAAGAAAAAGAGCGGGAAAAAGAGATGACCCGTCTACGCGATTTTTTAACGGATGCTCTCTATCGCAAGTGTCGTGCGGTCGCCTATATGGATCTACCGGTCGATCCGCTGGCCGACAATCCCGTAGAAATCAAAAAACGCCCGGCGGATGCGGAGAAACGGGCCGAGCTGTTTGAAAAAACTTATCAGCAGCTTGCGCAGTGGGTCGATACGACCGATGTGAAATATGCGTTGGTGCATGATCGTCGCTTGCGGCGGTTGGACCGTCAAGGAGAAGCGCTCGAGCTGCTCAATAAGCTAATCAAGCAAGAGCCGACGAAGCTGATCCTCTATAAAAAGCGAGCTGATATCTACGGCGAATTAGATTGGACGTTCCTACAGAAGTACGAAAACCAATGGCGTTTACTACGCAAGAACGACGCTTACGCGCCATTCTAGGAAGTACGTTGGCGGGCAAATCTGAACACAAGCATTTGATCGTGTTCGTCACTGGACATTCTGATTTCGACATTCGTCATTCCCCAACCTAGCCCCTTCCCGAATCTGCGCCGAACGATAGCATGGGAAGAGCAAAATTTATTTACGTGACTCAAGAGGCGACGATCTTGAACGATCTGTTTCAAATTGCGGAGACTCCCTATGGAAAGGGACTCTTCGCATCACGCGATTTCACGAAGTACCACCTCATCGCTGAAGTGCTTGGTGAAGTCATCGACGACGACGACTATTCGAGCAGCTATTGCATCGATCTCGGAGGGACCTTCTCGCTGGAACCTGGCGAGCCGTTCCGCTATTTGAATCACAGCTGCGAACCGAATTGCTGCTTGGTCTACGACGAAGACGAGGCGGAGCCGCCGGCGCGTATTTGGGTAGAAACTATTCGCTATATCGAAGCCGGTGACCAGCTGACGATTGACTACGCCTGGCCGGCGAATGCGGCCATTCCCTGTGGTTGCGGTACGCGGAGTTGTCGCGGCTGGATCGTGGATCGAGCCGAGGTAAATCTGTTAAAACCGACGCAACATGTTTCGTCAAAAGACTTTACAAAATCGACTGCCGCTCCGGTCCTGCCGGCTTAGACAGGGGCCAATTTGGCGTAAAGTGTTCAATATTCTTGAGATAGGTCTAGGCGAGATAGCGTCCAATTCGTTATATTGGGCGTTTCGCACTTGCTTGCAGGCGAGGCTAGAAGGGTTTCTGGCCTCTTTCACGTTGTTAATTTTGCAACGTTAAATTCGTTCACGCTACGATAATTCAGGAAAGACATGGTCAAAGTTCTGGTTCGCGAGAAGGAGTCGATTCAAGAAGCTGTTCGTCGCTTTGGCAAACTGGTCATGCGCAGCGGTTTGAAAAAAGAAATGCGCCGCCGCAAGTTCTATGAAAAGCCAAGCGATTTGAAGCGCCGTGCTCGACTTCGTGCTGAACGCCGTTCCGCCAAGGAACGCTCTCTGTACCTCGACTAGTTTTCACACGTATCCATTCGGCATACGTTCGCAGACGCGAAGCGTCTCGCTGAAAACAAACGTACAAAAAAAAGCCGACGTGAATCTCACGTCGGCTTTTTTCATGCGCTGTCGAACTTGGAGGCCAGATCTCGGCTACTTGGCGATCTCCGGCTGCACCAGCTTGGTCCAAATTTGATAGCCGGCGTCTGTCATGTGCAGGCCATCTTTCTGAAACAACTCGGCGCGCGGCTTGCCATCTTCGCCCAGCATCGGTGCGTCGACGTCAATGAAGGTCAACAGGTCGCTCTTTTCGCACTCGGCCGAGATCAGGCGATTGGTTGCCCGAACCTGATCGACCAGCTTCCAACGAGAAATGCTCGGCTTGACCGCGATAAACAGGATCTCGGTTTCCGGCAGTTTCGCATGGACCTTGTCAACAAACTTCAGGAAGGCGTCCTTGATCCGCTCTGGCTGATAGCCGTGCCCGACGTCGTTATCGCCGGCGTAGAGGACGACGGCTCGCGGTTGGAGCGGCGTGACCAGACGATCGGCGTAGTAGACCGAATCTTCCAGGTGCGAACCACCAAAGCCGTGATTGATCACCGCCTGCCCAGGAAAGTACTTCGGCAAATCCCACTTGCGAATGCTGGAGCTGCCGATAAAGACGACCCCATTTTTCGAAGGCGTGGTTTTGGCGTCCTTCGCTTCCAGCCCCGCGATCGATTTTTCCCAGCGAGCGGGGTCAAATTTTTCGCCCATCGCCGGCGACACAAGCGCCGCCAGCGTGATCATGATAAATAGCAATCGCTGCATTAGGTCAACTCCCACGGCGAGCGATAAGGACGCGAGACCAGGGCCGACGCTTCGCTGTCGTCGCCGACAATCTTCTCCCCCTTAGCGTCCCACGCAATCTTGCGGCCTAGTCGGCACGAGATGTTCCCCAGATGGCAAGCGGTCGCAGTGCGATGCCCGATCTCGGCGTCGCAGATCGGCAATTCACGTGACTTGATGCAATCGAGGAAGTTATTGTGGTGATGGTTGCTGTCGTACAAATGAACGTCACTAGACGTCAATTCAATCTTGCCGATCTCGTCCGGAGTCGCAGTGAATTTGCCGCGATTGACGAAAATCTTTCCTTTCTCCCCGATGAAAGTCGTACCGCCGGGGATATCCTTTTGGCCTTGGCCCACGATCATGGTGACGTCGTTAGGATAGGCGTAGGTGATGCGACAGGTTTCGGTCACGTCGTGCCAACCCTGGGGATGGAAGGTCGCTTCGCCGTCGACCGAGAGCGGACCGCTATCATCCATTCCCATGCCCCAGTGCGCGATGTCGATGTGATGCGCGCCCCAGTTGGTCATCTGACCGCCAGAGTAGTCCCAGAAAAAGCGGAAATTGTAATGAACGTGATTCTTGACGTAAGGACGCTGCGGGGCCGGGCCAAGCCAGAAGTCAAAGTCCAATTCGGCCGGCGGATCCGAAACGGGATCTGGTTTGCCGGGGTGATTCGGTCCTGGAATCCCGACCAACACTTGCTGCAACTTGCCGATATAGCCAGAACGAACCAATTCGCACGCTTTGCGGAAGTTGCTGGACGATCGTTGCTGTGAACCGGTCTGCACAATCCGTTTGTTGCTGCGCGCCGCATCAACAATCTTGCGACCTTCGACAATGGTCAGCGTCAGCGGCTTTTCGCAATAGACGTCTTTGCCCGCTTCGCAAGCGTGGATCGTCGGCAATGCGTGCCAATGGTCGGGGGTCGAGATCACGACGGCGTCGATATCTTTACGATCGAGCACTTTGCGGTAGTCGCCGTAGATCTCACATTCGGTTCCCGCTTTGTCCTTCACGATCTTCGCAGCCTGTTCGGCATGCTTGCTGTCGACATCGCAGATCGCGACGGCGTTTTTGACAAACTTGCCCAAGTTGCCGCGACCTTGCCCACCCAAACCGATGTGGCCGGTCACGATGCGCTCGTTCGCGCCAAACGCTGTGGAAGGAATAAAAGCAGGAGCGACAGCCAAGCCGGCCGCAGCAGCAGCCGATGTCTTGAGGAACTGACGACGACTTGCAGCAGATTGCGTCATGAAAGGGACTCCCTTGGGCGGGTAGGATAGAAAGGCCAGAGACCTTAAGAATAACCCAATTCCCGAGAGTCGCAAAGTCTCTCGCCGTCGCTACTTCTCTTTGCATAGCAAAAAACGGCGACATTAATCCACGATTAGAGCTGGCGACTGCGTCGCTCGCCTACTCGATTTCTTCCCAAACCGAGTGGTAAGCGTCGATCGATTCCACGTACTCCAAGAATCGAGCGTAAAACTCATTCCCCCCAATCGTGGAGCTGTCGCCGATCACGATCAATTTCCGCTTCGCTCGCGTCATCGCGACATTCATCCGCCGCACATCGGCCAAAAACCCAATTTCTCCCTTTTCGTTGGAACGAACCAGCGAGCAAATCACCACTTCCTGCTCGCGCCCTTGAAACCCATCGACCGAATCGCACTCGACGCCCTCCGGCAGGCTTTCGCGCAACAGCCGAACCTGCGCCGCGTAGGGAGAAATGACGGCGATCTGCTCTGGGGGCATTTCCAGGGCGATCAGCTGATTCACTTTGCGGACGACCATCTCCGCTTCACGCGGATTCATGCGACTCGACGAGTCGTCCTGCGCTTCCTGATAGTCGGCGCCTGCCGTATCAAAAAACTGCACCGGCTTCGCCCACTGGTCATCGGCAGCGATCAAGTCGGTCAGAGAATGCGCTTCGACCGACTGGTCCGCCAACAGGGCGCCATCATAAAATTCGAGCGAACTGAACTCCATGATGTGGGCATGCATCCGATATTGCTGCTCTAACCGCTGGGCCGCTTGCGGATATCGCGCGATCAACCGCTCCAACATGCTGACGCCAAAGCCGGCCGCTTCCGCTGCGCGCGAGACAATCGTCGGCGGCAGCTGACAATGATCGCCTGCGATCACCAAACGTTGACTGCGCGAGACCGGAATCCAACAAGCGGGTTCAGTCGTTTGGCAAGCTTCGTCGATCACCGTCAGGTCAAAGCGGCGAGCGCCCAGCAGATCATCATCGATGCCGGTCAACGTACAACAGACGACCGGCGCGTCATCCAGCAAACGCTCCAAAGTCTGCTGCTGAATACGCGCTGCGTCGTCCAACAACTCGCGGGCTTCGTCGCGCAGCGATCGCTTTTCGCCGGGCGCCGGTTTTGAACGCGTAAAGCGATCGGCTTTGCGAAAGAGGGTCTTCGCCTCGCTGACCAGCTTTTCGGCTAACTTAGCGTCAGGATGCTCGCGGACGAGCGACTCCAACAGCGCGTCATGCAAAGACTCGCTGACGCGTGCTGGGTGCCCCAAGCGAACCGCTTTCAATCCACACGCCCAGAAGCGTTCGACCAGATTATCGACCGCCAGGTTGCTCGGCGCACAGGCCAAGACCTTCTCGCCGCGCGCCACCGCCGCGCGCACGATTTCAGCCAACGTAATCGTCTTGCCGGTACCCGGCGGACCATGAATGATTGAGAAATCACGAGCCGAGAGCGCCAACTGAACCGCCGCCTGTTGCGATGCGTTCAATTGCGGTGAGGTCAGGCTGTCGTCCTTTTCGTCAAACGACGGCGGCTGCAGCTCTAGCAACACGTCGCGTAACTCCGCCGTACGATTTCCGCTGGCCGACGCCGCTTTCAGCATCGCGCATTCTTGGCGCTTGCGGGCAATCTCGTCGGTCGAGATCGCAACGCCCAGTTTGTCTTCGTCCCCTTCCCATAAACCGCCGATGGCGACTTCGAGCGCGGTGGAGGAGACGCGGGTAACGACGCCGCGAGCGCGATCTTCGCCGCTGTGGGAAAGCAACACAATCGGTGATCCGACGCGCAGCCCGTGCATCGCCATTCTGGCTTGCGGGTTCTTGCCGGTCAGTCGGCAGACCATCCTGCCGCCGAGCGCCGACCACTGATCTTGCAGACGCAGACCTTTCAGTCGCAACGAGCCAGGATCACCGGCGATCCGCTCTTCCTGCTCTTTCGCTTCAAACTGCAGACAGCGTTCCAACTGGCGAAAAAGGGCTGGTTGCTCGACGTGGTCCGGTTCGACCCAAGCGACAAGTTCCGGCGCACTATCGGCAAGTTTTCGCTGCGTACGTCCACAGACATCGGCCGGAAGTTCGATCGCGGCGCTGCGCCGCTGCAGTTGGATCCGGCCAATATCACGATTATTGACGCCGGCCTCTTCGATCAGCAGCTTGAAGACGCCGCCGTTGGTCGTACCGAGAGGGAGCGATTCCAAATGGAGTTTGGCCATAGAGCGCATGTCGCCGACAGAAGAGGAACGGAAGTTGCGATATCCTCTTCGTAGCCCGCAGCGCAAGCGAGGGAAATGCGGTCTCTAGGTAATGACGAATGTCGAATGAATGACCCAATGGGCGAATAACGAATTACTTCGTGATTCGTGCTTCATTAGACATTCAAGCTTCGACATTCGTCATTTGATTGCCATCGCATTTCCCTCGCTTGCGCTGCGGGCTACGAAGAGAGTGGATTAAGAAACTTGCAGTAGGAAGTCCACAATGTACGTTCCTAGCTGCGGTCGTAACAAGAGCGAGAAGTGATCGGCGCCAGGGACCAGTATGCAAGTAGCATGGGGCGCATCGCGGCACAATCGATCGGCGTCGCTGCGCGCGGCGGCGTCTTCTTCGCCGATCACCACCTGCAGGGGAGTCGTAATCGACGCGACTTCTTCCGTAGTTACGCCGAGCTCGTGATAGCCGCGCGCGACGCCGGCTAGCGCCAAAGGATCATTCCCAAGCATCATGTTGACGTTCATCGCCGTCAATTGTCGTTCACTCGGCGGTTTGCGGTTCGACCACAGCACTTTCATCAGGGGATGGAGTTGGCCGGCGGTTTCGAGCGACTCGCTCAACTCGCTCCACAACTGCTGGCCCTCTTCTGCGCGACCGGCGCCGGCGGCCAACAGCAGCGTCGAGCGAACTCGCTTGGGATAGTCAATCGTCGTTTTCAGCGACAAACGCCCCCCCATCGAATATCCAACCAGATGGGCCGATTCGAGCTTCAGATGATCCATCAAGCGGACGACGTCGACGTACATCTGTTTGCCATAGACGTCGCCATGCGGCTTGTCGCTTTTGCCATGTCCGCGCGCATCGAGCGCAATAACGCGAAAAAATTCGCTCAGCCGGTCGAACAATTTGTAGTCGACCCAACCTTGCTCGATGTTTCGCGTAAATCCATGCAGCAAGATCACCGGCTCGCCGTATCCCTGCTCGATATAACGCAACTGGACGCCGTCGCTATCAAAATACTTGTCAACCGCGGCAGTCATAGATCGTCATCCCGGCAAAGAACAGCAGCAAAGCAGCGTGAGATCAGAATTCAGGTTGCGGATAATGGACGCGCGGCGGCGTGCAGAACAAGCAAGCGACCGCCAGCAGTGCGAAGATCGCCGTAAACAGCCACAAAACCGGCTCGTATCCGCCAAAATAAGCGGCCCCCAAATTGAGCAAATAGGGACCGGCGGCGCTGCCGGCGACGATCATCGTCATCGAGCTTCCCTTGATCTTACCGAGATGCGCTCGGCCAAAGTACCGGGCCCAAGCCGAACTCGCGCCCGAGACGGCGACTCCTTGCGCGGCGCCAAACACCAAACCGAAAATTGCACAACCATAAACCGAGTTGATCTGGGCGTAGCAAATGACCGATAAGGCCAGCATCGCGGCGCCGCTCGCCATCAACCAATGCAGGCGAACATGATCGGCCAACCAACCACCGACAAATTGGCAGATCGCCATCGTCAACGCGGTACAAAGGAAAATCACCGGCGCCTGCTCGGCGCTCAGTCCGCGACTTTGCAAAAAGCTGACCATCACAAAGGTCAGCGCGGTTGCGATCATCGCCCACGACGACATCAGCGTCACCAGGATCCAATAAGACCGAGTCAGCAGCGCTTCCCCTAAGGTGAACTGCGGCAGATGCAAATCGACTGGAATTTCCGCTTCCTGAATTTCGCTTTGGGGATCAACCGGCAAGCGCTTCACGCCGTCGGGCAATTGCCCAATATCTTCGGGACGATTGCGGAAGAAGATGAACAACAACGGCAACATCGCCGCCCAAACTCCCAAGCCCAGCAGGAAGTAGGTCGAGCGCCAGCCGACGCTGTCGATCAACGATTCGGAAATCAGAGGGAATAGCGCCAAGGAGATCGGCATCGACAAATTACGAATTCCAACGGCAAAGCCAAGTCGGTCGCGAAACCACATGTCGACCGAATTGGTCGCCAGCAGAGTCAGCGATCCTTGGCCGAACATCCGAATCAGGAGAAACCCGAGAAACAGGCTCCAGACTCCGCCCACCTGCGACATAAAAATACAAGCACAGCCAAAGATCAGCACCACGCCGGTCATCGATCGTCGTAAACCAAATCGATCGGCGAATCCGCCGATCAGCGACATCGGCAGCGAAGCGATAATCGTTCCCCACATATAAGCGAACGACACGTCGAGACTGCTCAAATGCAAATCGGTCGTGAAATGCGTGTTGAACAGCGACACGCCGTAGGTCTGGCCAGGGCTAGTGCAAAACTGGGCGACCATCGAGATCGGCAGAATCAGCCAACCATAAAAGAAAGGAACCGCACGCACGACCAAGTCTGGCTGACCAGCCGCCGATGACGCCCCTGCAGAATTTGATTCCGCAGGCTTCGGGAGGGTTTCCTCCTTGGGCAGTTTCGGCTCAAGCGATACAACGGGGGCCATCTGGCTCTCAAGAAAATGGTGTCCTGGAAAGTTCATATCCTAACGGTCTTGGCGCTCGTCAGATACGTCAATTCGACTACGGGTTGGCGTGATATCGCGGGTTGTGAGTGCTGTTTCCCTAAGGGCCGCTTTACGTTGCGTCAATTTCCCTTCGTCGGTCGGTAATTGCGGCCAACGGCGACTCTCGATAGGTTGGACAGTCTGCCGACGCCGTTTTCTCCCGCATTAGAGGACATACGAACTTCCATGGGCCGCCTGGGTACAGCACTGACGTTGTTCTTTAAGATCCTGTTCAATCGCGAAACGGCGGAGAAAGCGCAAGCGGTGTTGCTGTTGCCCGCCGCCGGCGAAACACCAGCACCAACGACGAAATCCGAGCCCCCCAAGCCGGCGGAGCCTCCGAAGCCGGCAGTTCCGCGCGGCGTCGACGCACTCGTTCTGTTGGCGGCGCTGCAGCGTGAAGCGCGCTTCCTCGATCTGTTTCAGGAAGATCTCAGCTCCTTTGCAGACGCGCAAATTGGCGCCGCGGTTCGCGATGTTCACCGCGATACGAAAGCGACGCTCGAACGAATTTTTGGGATCGAGCGACTGCGCGAAGAAGAAGAGGGAACCAGCATCGCCGTTCCGCCCGGTTTTAATCCGCTCGAACTGCGGCTTGTCGGCTCGGTCGGAGCGACTCCTCCTGAAAAGGCTCGCCTGGTGCATGCAGGCTGGCGAGCGACCAAATGCGAATTGCCCAAGTGGAACGGTCAGCCCGAAGCGGCCAAGATTCTTGCCCCGGCCGAGGCCGAGGTTTAATCTTCCCCGCGGCGATCACCCTCTGAAAAGGATTTGAAGATGCCTGCCAGCTATGTCGTGGGGATTGATCTCGGCACGACCAACAGCGTTGTCGCTTACGCGTCGCTCGAAACCGAGCAAGCCGAAGTGGAGTTGCTTGACCTGCCCCAATTGATCGCTCCCAACACGGTCGACAGTCGCCATTCACTGCCGTCGTTCGTCTATCTCGGCGGCGAAGCCGAAAAGTCGCAACAGGCGCTCGATCTGCCGTGGGCCGAACAGCGCGACTTTGCGGTGGGAGAAATCGCGCGGCGGCAATCGGCCGACGCGCCCGATCGCACTGTCGGCGGTGCGAAAAGCTGGCTCTCGCATCACAAGGTTGATCGGCAACAAGAGATCTTGCCCTGGAATGCGCCCGAGGGCCTTCCGCAGATCTCGCCGGTCGAAGCGACTCGCCGCTATTTAGAACATCTGGCCGCCGCGTGGAACGCCAAGTTCCCCGAGTCGCCGCTGCAAGAGCAAACCGTCGTGCTGACGGTGCCGGCGTCGTTTGACGCCAGCGCTCGAGAGCTGACGCGTGAAGCGGCTCAAGGCGCTGGTCTGCCCGAGACGCTGGTGCTGCTCGAAGAGCCGCAGGCCGCCGTCTACGCCTGGCTAAACCACTGGGGCGAAAAGTGGCGAAAGCAGTTGAAGGTGAACGATCGTCTCTTGGTCTGCGACGTCGGCGGCGGCACGACCGACTTGACGCTGGTTCAAGTGGACGAAGAAGGGGGCGAACTTTCGCTCCGCCGCGTCGCGGTCGGCAATCACTTGCTGGTCGGCGGCGACAACATGGATCTCGCGATGGCGTTCGACGTCTCGACCCTCTTCGCTGACAAAGGGATCAATCTCGACCCGTGGCAATCGATTTCGCTCTGGCATTCGTGTCGCGCCGCCAAAGAAACGCTGCTGCAAGATGAGCACGCCGCCGCGCAGCCGATCTCGGTTTTGGGGCGCGGCAGCAAGTTGATCGGCGGTACGGTCACGGTCGACGTGCCCCGCGATCGCGCGTTGAAATTGCTGCTCGACGGCTTTTTCCCCAAGTGCGGCGCCGATGCGCATCCCGAACGCGGGCACTCCTCTGGCTTTCAAGAGTTGGGCCTTCCTTACGAATCCGATCCGGCGATCACGCGCCACCTGGCCGCTTTCTTACAAGCTCACCGCGATGAAGCGGAGAAACCGGTTACCCACGTGTTGTTTAACGGCGGCGTCTTCAAGAGCGATGCGTTCCAGGATCGCTTGATGGAAGTACTGGCCGACTGGAACAGCGAAGCCCCGCAACGTTTGGCGGGCCCGCATGATCTGGATTACGCCGTGGCGCGCGGCGCCGCCTTCTATGGTTGGGCGAAACGACACGGCGGCATTCGCATCCGCGGCGGGACCGCTCGCTCTTATTACATCGGCGTCGAACGAGCCGGCTTGGCGATCCCCGGCGCTCCGCGTCCGCTGAACCTAGTCAATGTCGTGCCGATCGGAATGGAAGAAGGGACGTCGATCCATGTTCCGTCCCAAGAGGTCGGCCTGATCGTTGGCGAGACGGCCAAGTTTCGTTTTTTCTCGTCTCCCATCCGCAAAGACGATCAACCCGGTCAGGCCCTCAGTCGCTGGGACGAAGAGGAGATCACCGAGACCGATCCGCTAGAAACATTGCTGCCGAAAGATGACGCGATTCAAGAGTCATCCGTGCCGGTGACGTTTGAATCGAAGATCACCGAATTGGGGCAATTAGAGCTATGGTGCGTCAGTCCGCGGACCGGCGGACGCTGGAAGTTAGAGTTCAACGTTCGCGAAGACGACTAGGCGGTTGGAATCGTGGTGAAACATCAAGCAGCGGCGACGATCGGTGACGAAGATGCGCCAAGCCGTTACGTCGTAGGAATCGATCTCGGCACGACCAATTCGGCAGTCGCGTACGTTGACACCGAAACGGCGCCAGGCCTCCTGCAATCGTTTTCGATTCCGCAAATCGTCGCGCCGCAGCAAGTCGAAGCCCGCTCAACGCTTCCTTCCTTTCACTACGAAGCGGCGAAATCGGAATTTCCGGCGGACGCGCTGCAGCTTTCTTGGAACAAGCAGAACGCCAACTATTGCGTCGGCATGTTTGCCCGTGACCATGGAATCACAGTACCGTCGCGGGTCATCAATTCGGCCAAAAGCTGGCTCTCGCATACCGGCGTCGATCGGACCGCGGCGCTATTGCCCTGGCACGGCGCGTCAGACCTGGAAAAGCTCTCGCCGCTGACCGTCAGCGCTCGCTTGTTGGGTCATATCCGCGCCGCGTGGAACGACGCCCATCCGCAGCATCCGCTGGAAGAGCAAGATATTGTTCTGACGTTGCCGGCGTCGTTTGATGAGATTGCCCGCGAGTTAACCGTCGCGGCGGCGGCCGAAGCCGGCCTGAAGCGGGTCGTGTTGATCGAAGAACCCCAAGCGGCGTTTTACGCCTGGCTCGACAAGCACAAAGAAAATTGGGAGTCGCTCGTCTCTCCAGGTCAGACGATCCTGGTCTGCGATATCGGCGGCGGCACTTCTGACTTTACGCTGATCCGCGTCCGCCAGGGAGAGGATGGTAAGGTTCAATTTCACCGCGTCGCTGTCGGCGAACATTTGATCTTAGGGGGCGACAATCTTGACCTCACTTTGGCGACCTATCTCGAACAACGTCTGACCAGCGGAGGCAAGCTCTCTCCCGGCGATTGGTCAACACTGGTTCGACGCTGTCGTGTCGCCAAAGAAGAGATGCTGACTGACAACGCGCCTGACAAGATGACGATCAACTTGCCCAGCGGAGGTTCGAAATTGATCGGCGGCGGCCGGCAAGCGACCCTCACCAAAAACGAGATCGAGCAAGTCCTGGTCGACGGTTTTTTGCCCTCGGGAACGATCGAAACGCCGCTTGAAAAACGGAGTTCCGGCTTTCAGGAATTTGGCTTGCCGTTCGCCAACGATCCCGCGATCACGCGTCATCTCTCCGCATTCCTGCGAAATCATCGCCACGTCGTCGAAGCAGAGAACGTCGCGGTTCGTCCTGACATTGTGCTGTTCAACGGCGGCTTCTTTGAATCCTCACGTCTGCGGCGCAAGCTGATCGACGAGATTACCGCCTGGTTCCTGCCGACCGATCCTCAATTCCAATTGCAGATTCTCGACAACGATCGACTCGACCTGGCGGTCGCACGCGGCGCCGCGTATTACGGTTTGGTTCGTCGCGGCGAAGGAGTACGCATCGCGGCGAACTTGGCCCGCACTTATTACATCGGCGTCGGCCAAGACGAGCAAGGCAAACCCCAGGCGCTCTGCATACTCCCCGCGACCACGCAGCCCGGCGAAGAGATCGACCTACAATCGCGGACATTCCGTTTGCGAGTTTCGGAGCCGGTCGAGTTCCCATTGTTCGTATCCAGCATCCGTTTGATCGACCAGGCCGGCGAGATCGTCCGCGTCGACCAAGAGCAGATTCGCTCGCTGCCGCCGATCCGCACCGTCTTGCGAGCCAAGCGTCGCAGCGAAGCGACGGAAGTCGCCGTCAAGCTGCACGCGCGATTGACCGAGATCGGCACGATTGAACTTTGGTGTGACGAAATTGAGAGCGATCGTCGTTGGCGATTGCAGTTTGACGTTCGCAGCGCGACGCAAACCGATGTCGCGGCGCACATTTCGGATCGGGAAGCGGAAGGCGTGTTGGACGAGGCAGCCTGGACCGCGCTCGAGTCGCAACTGACGGCGACGTTTGGCGAGACGGCGACGCTTAAACCGCAACGTTTGCTGCAAGCGCTGGAGACGACCAGTGAGACGCCGCGTAACGCTTGGCCGGCCTCATTACTGCGCCGCATCTGGGGCGAGTTGCTTGACCTGGAGCCGGGTCGGCGCCGCAGCAGCAGCCATGAAATACGTTGGCTCAATCTGGCAGGTTTCGCGCTGCGCCCCGGCTATGGATTGGCGCTCGACGATTGGCGCGTTTCCGAAACCTGGAAAGCGCTGCAAGGCAAAGTGGTGCATAACGACGCGAATTGCCGCGTGCAGTCTTGGATCCTCTGGCGTCGAATCGCCGGCGGCCTGAATCGCGGACAACAAAAAGCGGTCGCCGAACCGCTGCTCCAAGCATTACGCGCGCTGCATCGTCGCGTCAGGACAGGGCAGGGGACCGCGACCTTTACTCCGCAAGAGTCGCTCGAAGCTTGGCGATTGCTGGGGAGCTTGGAACTGTTGGATGTCTCGACCAAGCTGGAGATCGGCGGCTGGATCGTCGACTTGTTAAACAAACCCAAGATGGCGTCCGCGCGATCGGCAATGGCCTGGGCGCTGGGCCGATTAGGCAGTCGCACTCCGGTTTATGGACCGCTGAACTCGGTTATTTCGGCCGACATCGCAACACGTTGGCTCGATGCGATCTATCGCGATCGGAATCGCGACCCAATGGATCTGCTGGCGGTGATGCAAATCGCCCGTCTGACCGAGGATCGCTATCGCGACCTTGCGCTGGTTGATCGCGAGGAAGCTGCCGCTTGGCTAGAGACCGAAAACGCTCCGTCTCACTTTGCTCGGATCGTCCGTACAGGTGGAAGCTTGGATCACGAAGAACGCGATCAGGTCTTTGGCGAAGCGTTGCCGATTGGGTTAACCCTGTAAAGCGGATCGCTTCCGCCGCAGCCCTACCTACTTTTCAAACGCGAAAATGCGAGCCCAGTCATCTTTCATGCTGATCACGCTCCATCCTTTTTCTTGGGCTTCGTCCATCAGAGATTGTGGGAACGCGCCAAACTTGCTGTCAGGCAATCCGTTGGCTGGACCGTAGGCGTATTCTCGCTTGGCGTCGTCATGAAATACAAGCATCTTTAAGCTGGGCCCATCGCCAGCGCCGACCCATTCCAGCATCTCGCGATCCCCGGCCGAATTCCCGAACGCCGCGATCGGGCGCTTCCCGATAAACTTGTTGATGCCTACCGGCTTGCCGGTCTTGTCATCGATAAAGTCAATTTTCGCCAGGCGCATCAGCACCGGCTCGCCATCTTGGTATTCAAATTTGGTCTCGATCGACGAGCCCACGACCTGTTCTCGCGGGATTCCGTAAACATCCAAGGTCATAGGACGCATGAACTCGATGCCGCCGCCAGAGACGATGTAGGTTTTGAATCCATGGGCCCGGAGATACTCGAGCAACTCGACCATCGGCAGATAGACGCACTCGGTATAAGGACGCTGAAAGCGTGGGTGGCGCGCCGTCTGAAACCATTCGGAAACGATCGACTCAAATTCCGCCGTCGTGATTCCGGCGTGAGTCGTCATGATCACTTCGGCGAGACCTTTCTCTCCCGAGGCGGCAAGCGCCGCAAGATCACCTTTCAGGACTGCTTGAATGGGTTGATTCGTTCGCCATTCGGGATGATCCGGTGCAAGCTTTTTGACCCGATCCAATGCAAACGCAAGCTGCGTATACATGGGATGCTCCGTCCATAAGGTTCCATCGTTGTCAAACGTCGCAATCCGATCGGCCGCAGGTACAAAGTCGGGCGAATTCTCATCGCTGACTTTTTCAACAAATTCGATAATTGCGGTCTTCGCAGCGCTGTGATTCCATGACGGCAACGGCTCGTCGGCCTGCAATGAAACAGCGGTCAACGGAACCAATAATGCGACGACGGAAAAGAATCGGGGACAGATATTTGCAAGCATGGGTCGGATCTCGCTTCACAGAAAAGAGCGTACTTCTAACGCACTAGCGGGCGTCGTTTCTGCTAGTAACTACTCGCCGCATTTTATTCGATTGTTAACGGCTAGTTTCTCCAGAGCAACCAAATTATTAGCGCCGTTTTCTAGAATACGTCTCGAATCAATCAATGACGTTGGTATTCAGCCTGAAAAATGGAGGCTGGCTGAAAAGACCAGGCATTCGAAAGCCCCGCAGTTCGTCTCTGAGATAACACGCGAACTCTCCATTGGCCTTCGGAAACAGAGATATCTACAGACGCGAGAGCCATCGCCGTTATCAATTCTAGGTCAAAAATGAGGGAGGAGAACAACGTGCGAATCGAATAAATCGATCGTTCCTGTCCGGCTGGCGCCAACACGTTTTGCTGATCGTAAAGCGTCGATCCAAGTGACCGACGACAGTTCGCTCGCCGACGGTGCGCCTGCGATCGGCTACGCATCGAACGATTCGGCCGATAGCAGGGGGAAGAACTTGCCTTCCATCTTCTTCCCCTTGGCGATCGGGGGAATGCCGTGCAGCAGGACATCATCGCTATCGCTGCAGACTCCATCGCGGAACGCATTGATCACCGTCGCTCGCCGGGGTCGGTCGGTTCGATTCGCGAAGGAACCATGCACCGTCAGCGGGTGATGGAAGGTCGCTTCTCCCTTCTTCAGTTCGGCTGCGACGGGATGCTGGAACTGCTCCCATTGGTCATCGGTCAAAACTTCGCGAATCGCGTTCATGTCGCCGGCCAGTCCGGTGACCGGCAGCAGATCCCATTTGTGACTTCCCGGCACATACTGCACGCAACCGTTGTCGCGATCGGCGTCATCCAAGCCGATCCAGCAGGTCAGATGCGCCATCGGCTTGGTGCGAGTCCAGTACGAGTAATCTTGATGCCAAGCGACGACGCCTCCATGGTTGGCCGGCTTGCAGAACAGCTGGTCATGCCAAAAACGAACTTTCCCATCAAGCAATTGTTCGGCCGCTGCGATAAAGGCCGGCGACCAAAGCACATCATGAAATCCAGGCGAAACGCGCCACGCGCCCAGCGCATGAAAGAGCACCGTGTCAGGCGTCGCGGATTCGTTCGTGTGATACTCGTACCACAGTTCGCGTCCGTCATGATCCGACTGAAAGAAAGCCTCCAGTTCTTCGCGCAGGATGTCGACCTGCTCGTCCTCCAAAATCTTGACGCCGCTCAGATATCCATGTTCATGAAAAAACGCGACTTGCTCGTCGGAGAGATGGAAATCTCCGTCAGAGGACTTGCCCTGAAACGATGTGGAGATCGGAGCATGCTGGTGCGAAAGATCGGCGGCCATGGGAAAAATTCCAGTTGAGCGAGAAGGGATTAAGGTGAGACACACGTTTTCACCTTTGCAAAACCAAAAATCAAGTCCGTACGCTCCCCCCAGATTGATTCCGTCGCTGGACCAGTTACCCTAAGAACTTGGTCCGCCAAGGTTTCTCAGCACGAATTGACCGCCTGCCTACCCCTTCTACGCGAGTTCGCCTGATGTCAAAAATTGTATTCACACTCCTTCTCATCGGTTTTCTCCCCTTGGTCGCAATGTCTGCCGAGCCGAAGCGCGAACTACTATGGCCTGCCGGAGCGCCGGGCGCCAAAGGCGATACCGACAACGACAAGCCGACGATCACCATCTTTTTAGCGAATGGCGCCAACAAGACCAACTGCGGAGTGGTCGTCCTTCCCGGCGGCGGTTACGGCCACCTCGCAACCGGACACGAAGGGGTCGATATCGCCAACTGGTGCAACTCTTTCGGCGTCTCCGCCTTTGTGGTCGAGTACCGCCATCGCGGTCGTGGTTACGCACATCCGGCGCCGATCCAAGACGCTCAGCGGGCCATTCGCACCGTTCGTGCGCGAGCCGACGAATTTGGAGTTTCGCCCGATAAAATCGGCGTGATGGGCTTCTCAGCCGGCGGTCATCTCGCGTCGACCGCGGCGACGCATTTTGACGCGGGCGATACAAAAGCAGCCGATCCGATTGATCAGGTCTCGTGCCGTCCTGACTTTGCGATCTTGTGCTATCCAGTGATCGCGCTCGATCAGCCGTTCACCCATCGTGGATCGCAGAAGAACTTGCTGGGCGAGAACCCTGACAAAGAGTTGGTGAAGAGCCTGTCGAACGAATCACAAGTGACGTCCGATACGCCTCCCACTTTCTTGTTCCACACCAGCGAAGATACCGGCGTGCCGCCGCAAAACAGCATCGTCTTTTATGAAGCGTTGCAAAAGGCGAAGGTCCCGGCCGAGATGCACATCTTCGCCAAAGGACGTCACGGAGTCGGTCTGGCCGCCAACATCCCCGGCACCTCCGCTTGGCCCAAATTGTGCGAAGCCTGGCTCGCCGGCCAGGGGATGCTCTCTACCAAAACGGAAACCGGCAAATAATCACCGTTTTCAAAGCTGGGGGCGTTTCTATGGCGAACGGCCCCCAATCTGGCCGCGAACGAGTTGGTCTGCGGCGTCAGTCGTGTCGCTGTTGCGACCAGTAGGACCCTTCTGATTGCGCCAATGCACAAATACGGCGATCGAAATCGGCCGTTTAAATCGTGCAATCTTCACTTCCTTGAGCGGCGCGACCTAGATTTCAATTGCACCAGGCATTTTTTTTCGCGTATCTTGCAATAGAAATCGCATGGCGACCGCCAAGCCCATTCTTGACCAATCGTTAAGCACCATCGTGACTTACAATCCGATGAGCGCTTCGTTGGATACAACTCTCGAGGAACTGCTCGAGCAAGTCTACATGGTTGGATTCCACCATTGGCCAGTGATCGACGAGGATCAACACGTGGTGGGGATCGTTTCGGACGAAGATGTCGTTCGCACTGCAGCGATGCATGAATCGGCGCATATGTCGAATCGATTTTGCGACGCTCGCGGGCCGATTCGCATCACCGAATTCATGTCGTCCAAGGTCTATGCGATCTCTTACGACACCGACGTCTCGACAGCACTGCGAATGATGCTGGACAAGGGAGTGAATTCTCTACCGGTTACTGAAGATGACCGTCTTTCCGCAATGGTCACCTCGTCCGACTTCTTGCGCGAGTTCTCATTTTCGGACCATGACGCTTGCCGCGCCGCAGTGAAGACCTATCTCGATCTCACGCCGGTGCAGGTTCCGTTTGATTCCAGCATTGAAGAAGTGAAGATGGCGTGCGAAGCCGAAGGCGCTATTTACGCCGTGGTGATGAACGGCGACTTCCCGCTCGGCGTCATCTCTCGCCGTGATATCCGTCGCGCCAAAAGTCGCGACTTGGCCCGCGTGATGTATCTATCGGAAGATCCGAAATCGATTCGAGCTGCCGACATCATTCGTGAGTCACACTCGATTTTGCCAACCGATACGATGCGTAGCGCCGCCCAGACGATGCACAACATGCAATTACAAGCGCTGGTGGTTGCGAACCACCAGAACGAATTGGTCGGCGTTCTGACGCAGGAACAGATCTTGCAAGTGATGCTCTAAACGAATCTTACGATCCCGCCGTCAACAACTTGTGACGTTCCAACTCTAGCGGAAAATCGAAGTAGGTCCGCAAGCTGGTCGCTTTGGCGCTCATCACACGGACATGCGGCGTGTTTCCCTTGGCCGGTCGGCGGATTCGTTTTTCATCCAGATCGGTCCGTCTCTCTCGTCGCATCAAGTTGGCCTTTTGCTCCTGCGTTTCCTGGATATCCGATTCAAATCGACGCGTCATTTCGGCGCGACTCGCTCGAACGGCGTCACGACGCTGCGTCAATCGGTTGCCTTCGCCCAAGATCACCTGATTGTCGCGTTGGTACTGTCCTAGCAAGATTTCAGCGCGGTCGATATCGCGACGCAAATTGTCGCGACGACGCGGATCCTTTGTCTGATCAAGTTCCGATTGCAAGCGATTCAGGTCATCGGTCAGGCTAAGCAGCTCACGGCGAACAATCGAAAGCTGAACTTCTAACCGCGAGATCGCATCATTGAGCGGCGCCTCCATGCGATTGAACTCCTCCAACTCTTTGGTGAGTTCGCTACGTAGCGTATCAAGTCGCTCTTGCGCCTCGGCCTGATCAATTTCGAGACGTTTACGCAGATCGGCGAGATTCTGTTTCTCCTGCTCTTTCGCCATCTCTTGATCTTCCACCGCTTGATCGCGGGCCTGATCTCCTTTGTCGGTCAATTTTTCAAACTCGCGCATGACTTCGTCATAATTGGTTTTGAAGTCGGCGGCACGCGCTCCCACCATCAATCGATCCACTTTCCGTCGCACCAGTTTCCGCACGCCTTGCGAAACATCCGCCTCGGCGGGGCCATCCATATAAGCGAAAATCCGTCCCAAAAATCGGGCTGTGGCGCGCGTTTCTTCTTCGCTCGCATCATCCCCTTCGTCGGGTCGAATCGAGGACGTCATTTGATCGATTTTCAACAGCGCCGACTCCGACTTTTTCTGCAGCACTTGAAGCCAGATCAAGGCCCGCCAAGCGACCTGATTTTCTTCGTCGCTGGTCGTAAGACTCTCGAACAACGTGGCCGCTTCTTCGTACTTGTGATGCTTGACCAAAACCAAGCCAAAGGCCGTATCAAGAGCGCCCTGATCCGAGGTGGAGCCCATCCATGCAGCTCGCGCCTGACGTGCTGTCGCCAGCGAATCAGGCCCAATCGCCCAGCCTTGCTCTAAAACTTGCGTGACGCCCGACGACGCGCCCGCAGCACGCGTCGACATCACCTGGATAGAGAGCAGGATGCCAACACCGCACGTGATGGCGAACTGACGCGAGTTTCCAGCGAGCATTCGCACGCCTCTTTTGCTAAACGATACCGGACCATGACCACTGTCATGTTAGAGCCATGCACTGAAACAGGCAACAAAACGTTACTCCGACGAGACAAAAGACCCCGCGCCAGGCCCCCTGGTTTGCCGAATCTGCCTGAATCGTAAAAAAACGCCGCAAGTCGAAGTCGACTGCGGCGTTTTTCAAATATCTATCGGCTGAAGTTTCGAGCCGCTTACTCGATCGGCAATGCAAAATCGCCGGTCATGTCTCGGTAGATGCAATGGACATGGTTCGCGAGATTGCCGGCCACGTCGGGTTGCGTGTTCACCAGTTCGATGACAAAGCTCGGACCATGAATGCGGTAGTAATGTCCCACCCCCGGCTTCGTTGCCCCCGCCCAGGCGAAATGGATGTTGTCAAAACCAGCGGCGCGAATTTGCTGCAGGCGGCTTTCGGCCACATCGGCGGGCATCGCCGAGACGTAGATGTCGATCAGGTTGCGGAGCATCTCTTGCTGCGACGCGGTCAAATCTTTGGCGGCGATTCCTTCCGCTTTGTCGGTCGGCGGGTGAGGCAGTCCCGGATTGCGAATCTCGGCCGGCGCCTTCGCGGCGATCAGCGCGGTCTTCGCCTGATCGGCCGACAAGCTATTGACCAACTCAAAGGCCAACGTCTCTTCCAGTTTCAGGATGCGATAGCCCTTGGAGTACTTGGCCGAATAGTCTTCTTTCAACTCGGCCGGATTCGTACAGAGCGCTTGCGGCGAAGCGGAGATAACGCTGTTGCCTTCAACCACAAAGTTGAGCGACAGGTGATGCCCTTCAAAGCTCAGTCCCCAGCGCGAATCAACTTTCGGCTGGCCAAAGATCGTCACATAGTAGCGCAGCGGATCGCGAATCGGGCCCTTCTTCTGCAACTGCAGAAGCAAATTTTCTAGATCCATGATCTTGGTCGTTTTTTCATAGCCGACATCGCTAAGCGCCGACTTGAGCAACGCGTACGCTAACTTCCGTTGATCCTCACTCATGTCGCCGATCTTCAATCCTTTTCGCGCGTCTTTCGGAATGAAGTGCCAATCGACGCGTTTCGGAGAATCGTATGCGAATACGGCGACCGCTTTCTCGTCCTCGTCGAGCGATTGCACCAATGCGTTGGCGGCGACCGTCATTGCGGTTCCTGTGGTCGCAGGACGAAACAGCGCCCAGCCGACGGCCGACATCGAAAGAGCAAGAAACAGAATCATCGACAAATAGGCGGGTCGTCGCATGGCGGGATTTCCGGTGGGAGGATACATGAGCGAAGTCGTATGCATGATAACCTCCCCTGACCGAGAAATCTACGCTCTCTAGAGCGTCCATTCCCCTCTTTTTCACACGTTCGCAGCCTGTCTGCGATTCTTTGCCGATACCATCGAACCGCATCCCGCGGCGCGGCGTACCGTACACCAATCCTCGACGATTTCCGCGTCACGACTCGCCTTACACCGCTCCCCACTTGGACACCAACCGAAAGAGCGGACCGAACAACAGCAACACATATATCGATGTTATGCATATATAATATTTATGCAAAAACACGACACGGCCTCTTGCAAACCTTATATCTTACTGATTAACCTATTGCTCGTCGCACATAGTCGATACTGAGAACGACAGGGCAAGCGATGATTTCACTGCCAGCGCCAGCTTAAAAGAACCAAAAGCACAGCAGATCGCATCGGATGCATTTAGATCGTGCTGTCGCTTTTGACCGCCGCGCCGAACTGACCAGAGTAAGAAGGAGCTCGCCGCTAAATTCAGTTCACAGCGCACTCTCGCGAATGATTGCAACGCGTGCGTTTCTTTGCCGTCGGATGAATTGCTTCGAGCGTGGATGAACCGCCTGAAGTAATTCCATCTTTGCTCATTCGCCCAGACCCCCAACCCTCGTTTTCGCATGTTGCGAGATCGCTATCGGGGAGATTCTCTGCGCGAATGGGAGATTTTTGACCCATTTTCTTTTGCCATATCTCTTTGAAGGATTCGATATGACGATGAAGAATAAATATCGCACACGTCGCAACGCTTTTAGTATGGGTTCCGAACGCCTGGAAGAGCGCCGCGTGATGGACGCATCCGCGCCGAACTTCGATCTTTCTGGCGTCGAGACCGAAACCGCCTATGTCGGCGACCAATACTCGCTCGATCTGCTGGCCGCCGGCGGAACCATCACCGAGGGTGAATTCACCTTTGTGCTCGACCCGGATCCCGATCAAACGCCCTCGGGCGCGACGATTTCTCCAGAAGGGGTAATCCATTGGACTCCGTCGATGGATCAAGTCGGATCGCACACGTTCCGCGTTATCGCGATGAACCACGATTCGCCGCAAAAGGGGGACTTCGAGTCGATCACCATCGAAGTGTCGCTGGGCGAACCGAATGTTGATTTGAACGGCGAAGACGCCGAAGGGGTCGACTTCGAGACAACTTATCAGTTTGGCCAGGGGCCGGTCAGCGTCGCCGATAGCGATATGACCGTCGCCGATCCTAACAATGAAACGCTGATGTCGGCCACAGTGACAATCACCAACTTGGCCGACGGTGATGCCGAGCTGCTGACCGTCAACACCGAAGGAACGAGCATCTCGGCCGAGTACGCTGGCGGCGAGTTGCAACTGACCGGCGAAGCGACAATCGCCGAGTACCAACAAGTGCTTCGTTCGGTTCGTTACAGCAATTCCAACGCCGCCGCCGATGCGACGCCGCGCGTCATTGAGTTCAGCGTCAACGATGGCCTTTCAGACAGCGCCATTGCAACTAGCATGGTAAACGTCAATCTCCCCCCCAACCTGTCGCCGATCGCCGATCAGGAACTGGACGCCGGCCATGATTTGATGTTCGAGATCTCAGCCACCGATCCGAACGCGGAGGACGAACTCTCGTTCATGATCGACCCCGAATCCCCCACCTTCGTTTCGTTGATCCAAGAAGTCGGAACGCGAACCGCCCAATTGCTGCTAACGCCGGGCCTTGACGTTACGCCCGGGATGTTTGAGATTTCAATCCTGGTCTTCGACAACGCCGGCCTGGCAGACGTCGAATCGTTCTTTGTCGAAGTGATGGCGAACGAAGCGCCGGTCTCCGTCGACGACGCCTATGAAACGGCGGAAGACACCGCACTCAACATCTCGGCGCCAGGCGTGCTCGAAAATGACACCGACGCCGATGGAGACCCGCTCAGCGTGGTCGAAGTTAACGGCGAATCGGCAAGCGTGGGCGCACCAATCACCCTCGACTCAGGCGCACTGCTCACGTTGAACGCCGATGGCAGTTTTGACTACGATCCCAGCGGCGCGTTCGCAGCTCTGACCGAAGGAGAAACCGCGGAAGAAAGCTTCACCTATACCGCCGCCGACAGCACAGGCCAGATGAGCACTTCGTCCGTCGTGATCACCATTGCCGGGGTCAACAACGCACCGGTCAGCAGCGACGATGCTTACGAAACTTCCGAAGATACTGCGCTCAATATTTCGGCGTCAGGCGTACTCGAAAATGACACCGATGCCGATGGAGACGCGTTAACCGTCGTCGATATCAACGGCGAATCGGCCGATATCGGCACGCAGATCACGCTCGATTCGGGCGCGTTGCTCACGCTCAATGCGGACGGCAGTTTTGACTATGATCCGAACGGCGCCTTTGCCGCTTTGGCCGAAGGGGAGACTGCGGAAGAAAGCTTCACTTATACTGCCGCCGACAGCAGCGGTCTAATGAGCAGTTCCACCGTCGTGATCACCATTGCCGGGGTCAACAACGCGCCGGTCAGCAGCGACGATGCTTACGAAACTTCCGAAGATACTGCGCTCAATATTTCGGCGTCAGGCGTGCTCGAAAATGACACCGATGTCGATGGAGACGCGTTAACCGTCGTCGATATCAACGGCGAACCAACCAGCGTCGGTACGCAGATCACGCTCGATTCGGGCGCATTGCTCACTTTGAACGCCGATGGCAGCTTTGACTACGATCCCAACGGCGCCTTCGCGTCGCTCGCCGAAGCTGAGACCGCAGAGGATAGCTTCACCTATACCGCGGCCGATAGCAGCGGATTGATGAGCACTTCGACAGTCGTGATCACGATTGCTGGGGTCAACAATGCACCGGTTAGCAGTGACGATGCCTATGAGACAGCGGAGGATGCGATTCTCAATATCGCCGCTCCCGGTGTTTTGGGAAACGATGTCGACGCTGACGGTGATAGCCTGACTGTCGTCGACATCAACGGCGAGCCAGCCGACTTGGGTACGCAGATCACGCTCGACTCGGGCGCGTTGCTCACGTTGAACGCGGACGGCAGTTTTGACTATGACCCGAATGGCATGTTCGCGTCGCTCGCCGAAGCTGAGACCGCAGAGGATAGCTTCACCTATACCGCGGCCGATGGCAGCGGCTTGATGAGCACTTCCACCGTGGTGATTACGATTGCTGGGGTCGATCACGCACCGGTCAGTAATGACGATGCCTATGATACAGCGGAAGATACCGCGCTCAACATCGCTTTGCCGGGCGTGTTGGAAAATGATACCGATGCGGACGGCGATGCGTTAACCGTAATCGACGTGAACGGCGAACCGGCCGATATCGGTACGCAGATCACGCTCGATTCGGGCGCGTTGCTCACGTTGAACGCGGACGGCAGCTTTGACTACGATCCCAACGGCGCCTTCGCGTCACTCGCCGAAGCTGAGACCGCAGAGGATAGCTTCACCTATACCGCGGCCGATGGCAGCGGCTTGATGAGCACTTCCACCGTGGTGATTACGATTGCCGGGGTCAACAACGCACCGGTCAGCAGTGACGATGCCTATGAAACGACGGAAGATACCGCCCTCAACATCGCAACGCCGGGCGTGCTCGAAAATGACACCGATGCCGATGGCGATGCGTTAACCGTAATCGACGTGAACGGCGAACCGGCCAATATCGGCACGCAGATCACGCTCGATTCGGGCGCATTGCTCACGCTGAACGCCGACGGCAGTTTTGACTATGACCCCAACGGCGCCTTCGCCGCTTTGGCTGAAGGGGAGACTGCGGAAGAAAGCTTCACTTATACTGCCGCCGACAGCAGCGGTCTAATGAGCAGTTCGACCGTCGTGATCACCATTGCCGGGGTCAACAACGCACCGGTCAGCAGTGACGATGCCTATGAGACAGCGGAAGATACTGCCCTCAACATCGCAACGCCGGGCGTGCTCGAAAATGATACCGATGCGGACGGCGATGCGTTAACCGTAATCGACGTGAACGGCGAACCGGCCAATATCGGTACGCAGATCACGCTAGAATCGGGCGCCTTGCTCACTCTGAATGCCGACGGCAGCTTTGACTACGACCCCAACGGCATGTTCGCTTCACTGGCTGAAGGAGAAACCGCCGAGGAAAGCTTCACCTATACCGCCGCCGATAGCAGCGGATTGATGAGCACTTCCACCGTCGTGATCACCATTGCCGGGGTCAACAACGCACCGGTCAGCAGTGACGATGCCTATGAAACGACGGAAGATACCGCCCTCAACATCGCAACGCCGGGCGTGCTCGAAAATGACACCGATGCCGATGGCGATGCGTTAACCGTAATCGACGTGAACGGCGAACCGGCCAATATCGGCACGCAGATCACGCTCGATTCGGGCGCATTGCTCACGCTGAACGCCGACGGCAGTTTTGACTATGACCCCAACGGCGCCTTCGCCGCTTTGGCTGAAGGGGAGACTGCGGAAGATAGCTTCACCTATACCGCGGCCGATGGCAGCGGTTTAATGAGCAGTTCGACCGTCGTGATCACCATCCAAGGGGTGACTAACCTTATCGTCGAAAATGATGAGCTCGTCACCGACGAGGACAATTCGTTGTCGATTTCGGCGCCGGGCTTGCTTGGCAATGATACCGGCGCCGCGACGGTCGTTTCCGTTAACGGCGAAGCGGTCAATGTGGGATCGCAAATCACCTTGGCCTCCGGCGCGTTGCTGACGGTAAACGCCGACGGCAGTTTCGATTATGACCCGAACGGATCGTTTGAAACGCTTCCCGGCGGCGAGTCGACGCTCGACTCGTTCAGCTATACCGCCGATGACGGTAGCGGGACGACGGCCGACGCGACGGTGACGATCGTGATCAACGGAGTGAATGACGCACCGGTCGCCAATGATGACGCCTTCTCGACCGATGAGGCGACCGCATTGTCGATCGTACCGGTTGGCGTGATGTTTAACGATGTCGAAACCGAAGGACAAGCGATGGCGATCACCGCCGTCAATGATGTCACGGTCGATGTCGGCACGCCGATCACGCTGGCGTCGGGAGCACTGTTGACGCTCAACGCCGACGGCAGTTTTGACTACGATCCCAACGGGATGTACGACGAACTAGCCAACGGTGAACTAGCGACCGACAGTTTCACCTATACGGTCAGTGACAGCGATGGAGGATCAGACACCGCGACGGTGGTGCTGACCATCAACGGTTTGGACACCGACAATGGGACGAACCTGCCCCCTTTGAACCATGTCCCCGGTACTCAGACGACTGCCGCGGGACAATCCTTGGCCTTTGGTTCAGCCACTGGCAACGCTATTTCTGTCAGCGACCCTGACGCGAACGGCGCCTTTGTGCAAGTGACGATTTCGGTCCAACATGGAACGCTGCAATTGGCTTCGCTCAATGCAACGCGGATCATGTTGGTCGGATCATTCGAGCAGATTTCGTCGCTGCTGAACGGCCTGGTCTACACGCCGAATGACGGCTACTCCGGCACCGATACCTTCACGATCAATTCCAATGATCGAGGAGCAACTGGCACCGGCAGTCCGCGAACCGACGTCGACACGTTCGACATCGTCGTCACGCCCTCTGAATCGGTCGAAGAATTCTTCGCCGATTCCGAATCGCTCGACGATCTGTTGTTCAGCTAATTGCTAAACAACAACGAAAAAAGAGCAGGGGAGCAAACCGCCGGGGGTTGCTCCCCCTTTTTTTTCAGGCGATGAAGAAAAAATTCTACAACTCAATCGGCGAAACATATCCATCGCCGTTTTGATCAAGACGCTGGAACTGCTCGTCGTCGGCCAGAAATTCGCCGCGAGAAACCAAGCCGTCGCCGTTGCGATCCATCGCTTGAAACCATGTCGGCGCCGCGACCGGGGATTGGTCCAGCAGTGACTGCGGCAGACCGTTGGCGACGACCACCCTGTATTGTCGCGGCAGGCGATCCCAGGCGATTTTTTGGTCCTGGATCAACCCCACAGACGCCGCTTGTTCACCGCTATTGGCCAGTTCGGCCTGAGATAGCGAGCCGTCATGATTCTCGTCCAGCAATGCGAACAAGCTGTCGCCCAAGTCTAAGATGGCGACCACTGGTTGCAGTTTCACCAGTTGCCGATAGACGTTGGACCAGCGTTCCCCTTCATCGCTGGTTGCGCGGCCGTCATCGTTGGCGTCAATCAAACGCAGGAAACTGCGAAGTTCGGACGCGTTCGGAACCCCCTCTAGCTGGTCGATCGGGACTCCTGCGGGATAACGGGTCGCTTGCAGCTGGCGCAGTTGACTGGTCAGCTCTTCCAATTTGTCAAGCGAAGCGGCGTGCTTGCCGCGTGTTGTATGAATGCGCGTCCAGACGCGATCTGACTTTCGCCATGCGACCTGCTTTTTGTCGATCAGCACTTCGCCGCTAGAAAAATCGATGCGACAAATCCCAGCAGCATGCCTATTTTTTTCTGCTGGCGTTTTCTCCGACATCGGTAAGATCAAGCGAGCGGCGCTGGCGCCGGGGTAGCGGGCGCTGGCGAGCAATTCGCCGGGGCTGATCAGTTCATCGTTGTTGCCGTCAAGTTTTTTGAGTCCCAGCGCCGCTTGCTGAAAGGAGGCGTAGCTAACAGGCCCTTCGCTCGCCAGCGCCAGCCTTTCTCGCAGCGCAGCGGTCAGTTGTTCGCTGTGCGGATCGGCGCCGTACGTGACAACGCATCCGCCGCAGCCTGACTGATCATAGAACTGGGCAAGCTCGTCTGGCTGAATGTCGCCATCTCCGTCTCGGTCGACCGTCTGCGGAAGCGGGCCCGAAGTGGTTAACAAACGTCCCGAAGCGATTTGCCGCAGCCCAAACGGCGTCGGCATCAGCGCCGCTTCCGCTTTCGACAGCCGGCCGTTTTGGTCAGCGTCAAAAAAAACGAAGATCGCGTGGTAGGCTTGATGACGCGCCTCCGCCGCCGCTTGGCCGTCCGCCGTCACGACGAATTCCAGCGTCTCACTAGAATTATCGCCGTTCAACGATATTAGCAGCGTGCGATCGTCGGACGTCGCTTGCAGCGTCGGTTCGGCTAGAGCCGCCGCGGGAAAGATCAGCGCCAAGAGAATCGCCAATCGCGTCCAGGTTTGAATCGCACGCGTCATGACACGAGACCTGGAATCGGTTGAGCGTCGGGATCGGCGATCCGAATTGGACGATTAACGTTGGACGCATTTTGCTTGCGATAGTCGACCCCCAGCCAGTCGCAGACCGACGCGATCAAGTCTGGCACGACATACGAATCACCGACCACGCTTGTGCCGTCGTCGCTGGTCGCGCCAATCACCTGACCTTGACCGACGCCGCCGCCAGCCAACGCGACCGACCAGGCGCGCGGCCAATGGTCTCGCCCGGCGTTGACGTTGATGTTGGGCGTGCGGCCAAATTCTCCCTGACAGACGATTAAAGTCGACTCCAGCAAGCCGCGATCTCGCAAGTCGTTGATCAGCGCCGCCATTGCGGCGTCGAGTTGTCCAGAGAGCGACTTGAGACGATTGAAGTTATCGTTGTGGGTATCCCAACCATCGAGGGTGACCTCGACAAACGACGTTCCTCGTTCCACCAGGCGACGCGCCAGCAAGCAGCCTTGTCCAAACAAATTGCGGCCATACTGGTCGCGAATGCTTTCCGACTCTTGCTCCCAATCGAACGCGGCGACCGCCTCGGGGGTCATCAGTCGAATCGCTCGCTCGAGCGAGGCTTGATAGTTATGAGCGAGTTTGCCGGCGTGCGCGTCAACAAATTCTCGATCGAACTCCGTCAACAGTTGACGATTGCGCTCGCGTCGCTGGGCATCGGTTAACGCCGAGTACAAATTTTGCACGTGAAGATCAGCCGGCGAATTAGCGCCTTCACCGATACTCATCGGCGCAAATCGCGGCCCCAAAAATCCGCTGCCCCCAAAGTTGGATCGCGGCGGCGGTGCAATACTGACAAACCCCGGCAACAGGCCATCTGCAGGCGAAACTTCGCTGGCGACCAGCGCCCCGAGATCCGGAAAATCGATGCCGGCCTGCGGGATGTAACCGGTACGTCCCAAATGAACCGCGCGATCGTGATCACCTTCTTTGGAGGTCATCGATCGCACAATCGCCAACTGATCCGAGCATTTCGCTAGTTGCGGCAAATGCTCGCTGAACCGCATTCCCGGCGTGCGGGTCGCTTGTTCACGAAACGGACCGCCGTTGGCGTGCTGCGGTTTGAGATCCCACAGATCGATCGTCGCCGGTCCCCCGTTGAGCCAGAGCAAAATGATATTCTTCGCTGCGGAACGGCGGCTCGCTTGTTCGGCGGCCAACTGGCGCAACCACCCTACAGGCGCCAACCCTCCAGCGCCCAGCGTTGAGATCGACAGCGAGGCCGCTAAAGATCGCAACATTCGTCGTCGACTGGTCTTGTGCGGCACGTGTCAGCTCTCCAAGGGAAAATTCAAATTGGCTTGGTTCGGGACGAACCGCGTCGACTCAATGATTCGTGCTGAATTCCACGGAGTTCACCAGGATCCAAAACAAATCGGCATGACGCTCGGCGCGTGCGCCAGGATCATCGGCCAATAGTCCGGCCTCGGTGAGGCGACTCCATTGTACTGCGGTCGGCGGATGTCCCACCGTCGCCCAAAACAGGGTCTCGACACGATCTTTGGCCGAAAGGAAGGGAGTGGAGTCCATTGCTTGCAGCGTCGGGTTCTGCATCGGATCGACCAGGTCGCGTGTAAACGCCCCGTTCATCATCGCGAGCGACTGCGTCATCGAACGTTCAGCGGCGGCCGAACCAGCAATTCGAAACTGCTGGCAAAAGGCTCTCCGCTGCTCCAGCGCGGCGGCCGAATCAAGGTCGTCCCGCAGCGGCCGACGTCCAGCGGCCACGCACAAGCTATCGAAGAGTTGCTCGCCGGTCATCCCACGGACAGCAGCGGCCGCGAATAGATTCGGTGAGGACTGAAAAGTGGACTCCTGCGGCGGCGCCAGTTGATAGGCGCGGGTCAGGACCAGCGCTTCGGTCAGCCTGCGGAGGTCGAAATTGGACGTGGCCAACTCTTCAGCCAGTTCGTCCAACAAATCAGACAAGCGAGAGTCGGCCGGTTCCACTTCACCGTCAACCTGCAACGGCGATCCAAAATACTCCGTCCAAATCTGATTCACGATACGCCGCGCAAAGTAGCGATGCTCATCGCCGGCGATCCATGCGGCGAACGCTTCACGCCCACTCTGAAATTCCTGCGTCTCGTCAGCGGAGATCGCGTCGCCGGTGAAGAGCAGCGCCGATACTTGGCGATTCGTTTCTGGCACGGCGATCGACAAGTCATCGAGCGAGAACGCCTGGTCCGGCGCGCTTGTGGTGCGCGTAAAGAAAGCGGCGGTCTGCCAAAATTGATCCTGAGTCCAGCTGCCGAAAGGATGGTCGTGGCACTGCGCACAACTGATGTCGATCCCCAAAAAGGCGCCGGTCGCGTTGGCCGCCATCCGTTCGGCCCGATGATCATTCGCTTCAACCAACGTTCGAGGAACCGCATCGACGGCGGCTTTGATCGACGCTTCACTGGGCGCGAACGAAACGGCGATCAACTGCCGCGCGATCTCGTTCAGCGGAGTCCTTTGCTGCAGTTGCGCGGCGAGCCATTTCTGCGTATCGATCGTCAGATACTGGTAAGGCGCGACGTCGGTCTGTGGAAACCAGGTGCGGCGTAAGACGCGCGCCAACCGCTGAGTGCTGGCCGAATTGTCCACCATCTGATGAATTGTCGCTCGGCGCAATTCCGGCGAATCGTCCCGGACAAACGCTCTGGCTTCGGCCGCGGTGGGGATGCGACCCAGCAGATCGAGACTCGCTCTCCTCAGAAAGATGGCGCTGTCAGCCGGCGGCGCAGCTTCGACGCCGTGCGCCTTCCAAATCACTTGCAATCGGGCATCAATGCGATCGGCCAACATTTGCGCTCGGTCCGGCTCGGCGGCTGGCGCCGAGTTGTAGACGCCGACAAGCAGCGTCGCCAAGATCGCCAAGCGAAATGCGCAAGTCATCATCAAGTCTTGTCGCTTCCAGGAAGAGCGGCTTAGGGAGCGGCGACGGTAAAGTCGGCGGCGGTGATCAACTCACCATCGGCGATGCTGACCAGGGCGACCATCACCTCTTGCGACAGGCCGGCTCGCACCGAGCAGACGCTGCCATCGGCCATCGCCACATTCGCAAAGTCGGGATGAAAACCATAAATCGAACCGCTATTAGAACAGTTGACCGCACAATCGCCAAATTGATTCAAGCCTTGCTTGTCATAGGAGCGGAGGTGATTCCAGTTGGGGCCGACCCACTGCCCAAAGCTATAACCTTCAACCAGCGGCTTTGCGGCGTATTGCGAATTTTCTTCGCCAAACATTTTCCCCGCGCGCCACGTATTCGGCTTATCGGCCATCTCGACAATCAGCGCCGTCTGCGAAAGACCGTCGGTAATCTCCGCCAACTTGACGGCGTGCCCAGTCGTCACGTTCGAAGCACCATAAAAACGGCCCGGGGAAGCCAGCGCCCCCCGATACAGCTTCTCTTGCTTATTATGGTGCAAGTACGCGCCGGCCGACGCGACATAGTCGGTCGCCGCCGCCGTGAACTCTTTTCCTTCGGGATCTAACAGGGGGATCATGCGCTGGGGATGCGGCGCCGCCGGACAGGTCAACTCGGCGACATAGGTCGCGCCGACGGTGCGGTTCTTCGTTTCCCACCACTCGGCGCTCAGATCATATTGGTCGTACAAATCTTGCCGCTCCATGTGCGGCAAGATCAATGCGTTCCAACTGACATGCGGTTGGCGTCGATTGCTGGGGAGACTTTTGGCGTGAACATCGGCGAACGACAAACAGGCGCCAGCCAATTTCCCCAGCCGCTGCTTGCAGTTGGTCGCGCGCGCATTCTCGCGAGCCGTCGCCGCCAACGGCAACAGCACGCTGGCGATCGCCGCAAAACAAAACAAAAGGGCCGCGATTTCTATCGGCGACCAGCGGGCTGCCTGTTTCATCTCTCTACCTTTTTGATCGCCAGCGCTAAATGGTGACGTCTAAAATTCGCCCAGCACATTGCCGTCCGATTTGCGACAGAGATCCAAAAAGGTTTGCATCTCCAGCGTCTCGGCAATTCCCCGCGTCGAACCGTCGGCCAGCACAATCACGACGATGCCCGGATGAAAGCCGTAGGGCGAATACATATTGTCAATATTCAAATATTTGTCGCAATCATCGCATTGATTGACCGTCGCGTCTGCTTGCCAATTGAAGATGCCGACGCCGTTGTTGCCGGCCCACGGACCATGTTGATAAAACCGGGCGCTGGTCGATGTCGGTTGCCTTTTCCCGAGCGTCCACCGGTCAGGCTTGCCCGACATCTCAAACAGCAAGACCGTGTTGCTAGTTCCGTCGGTAATGTCCTTGAAGCTGACCGCGTTCTCGGTCAGGATCCCGCTATATTCTTGCCATTCATGCACCGTCGAGCCAGCACCATCGTCCTTAATAAAGTGCATGCCTCGCACTCCTTGATAATCGGTCGCTATGCTGGTCAACCCCGGTAGGTCCGCGATATCATCCGACCAACCCAAATTCCAGCCGCTATAGATCGGCGTCGTGCGGTCCGAGCCAGGCGTCGAGGGGCATTGAAAAATGTCGACGGGACGATTCGCCGCATCCTGATTGATCGGATCGTCAAATCCATACTCGGTGTAATAGATGTCAGCCAAGTTGCCTTGTTCAAGAAACGGGAGCACCATCGCGAGAAAACCAGTCACGATTTTTGTACTATCGCCGCTTGAATCTTTTCCATCATAGACCAAGCGTCCCGGCGGAAATGTCCGGTGCGTGTCATGATAATTGTGACAAGCCAAACCGATCTGACGTAGGTTGTTGGTGCACTGCATCCGTCGCGCTGCTTCGCGTGCTTGCTGCACGGCCGGCAACAACAGTGCAATCAAGACGCCGATGATCGCGATTACGACCAACAGCTCGACCAGAGTAAAACCACCGCGACGTCGGCCGCGACATCGATAGATAGAATTTGTAGTAGCCAATGCCAGTTCTCCTTGTGAATCCGCAGATTCCATCTGATTGGGGGAGTGATCGGCTGGCGACACTCTCTTGGGATCCGGAAACGCCGCTTCACAAATGCGACATGGATCGACCGAAGAAAGCTTTGGCTGGCGAGATATTTTGTGGGTAGGTCCCAACCTTCATCGGCTGCCCTGAATCTGGCCATTTGGTTGGGGCTCTCATCGTAACACAACGCAGCCCCACATGAGAACTATTCTCAATACAGTTGCTGGTGATTTTTTGCCAACAACTCCAGCCTTGTCGCTCAAGTCGATGCGTTTGTTCTGCTTGCAGCCCCTGTAACTAACAATTTGCGTACCAAAACTCGAAAAAACCAGGCCCTGCGTTAATCTCGGTTTAGCAGGAAAATCCCCCCCCTTCCAGGAGGCTGAGCCGTCAGAGCCGCTGTCGAAGCCTGTCGCTGCAACCAACATCCATGTTCAAGCAAACGCCAGCGAATCGTGGATCGGTCGCCTGGGATCCGAGCTTAAAAATTTTAGAAAAGGCCGAGTTCGATTCTCAGAACCCGCTCCGGCATTCAGAGCGAAACGTTTGACGCCTCTAACGAACATCGCACTTGTTAGCTCCGCGAATCAGGCAACGGCACAATCTGCCGATGCTTAAACGGGCAGGCCGCGGCGACCAGTAAGTTGCTCAACAGGACTAACGCACCGAAATCCCAAGCAACGCCCTCGCGCATTCGGTGTGCGGCCGCGGCGATAGGAAGTGCGACACAAGTCGAGCGGGCCGACCCAACTTCCGCCTCGTTCGCTGCGAACGCCCGATTCAACTAGATTGACCGGATTCGCGGCGTCAGCTTCTCCCCGAGAATAGAAGTCCTCCGCATACCAGTCTCGACACCACTGCCAGACGTTTCCGGCCATATGATGCAGCCCGAACTTCGAGAGTCCTGCAGCTGCGTTCACCGCCGCCATCGGCATCGAATGGGCGTCATAAACCGCGCCTCGCTGGTGCTGCCCAAAAATCAACGGCGCGTCATTACCTTGCGGATAGGCGCCGGCTGCGGCGTGCTCCCATTGCGCTTCAGTCGGAAGAAAACCAGCGGCTGTACGGTATTGAGCAAACGATGATCCATTCGCCCAGAGTGAATAGGCGTTGGCGCCGTACCACGAGACCAACACCATCGGCAAGGTCTCGGCCCCAACGACGGGACGCCACGCATCTTCGACCTGAATGATCGGCATCTGGGGGGCGCGGTCGTCGGTCGGGTCAAGTAGAAACCAGTCGCGATGTTCTGTGGATGTCGTTGCATTCGAATTCAGGAACCGGCAGTATGCGGTGGTCGATACCGGCTCGATATCAATCAGGTACGCATCCAACAGAACTTGATGAACCGGTCGCTCATCGGATTGACACGCGGGGTCATCGCTTCCCATTGCGAATTCCGCCGCCGGAATCAGCGCGCAGCGCATTCCATCGCGACGACGGCGGAATTGCTGGATCCCCTGCTCGCAGCCAAGCGGCTCAAAGGGTTCAAACTTCGGATCGGCCTGAAAATGACCACTTAGTTGAGAGAACGGCGTTGCGTTGGAAAAATCAGCGACCATTCGTCGTCGCCCCTTACGAGTGCGAACAGGCATGCCGGTCCCTTGCTGCAAGTAGACCATCTCAGCAAGATCGCAAATCCGAAAAGGTTGACGCGTAAAGATCGATTTGCCGACAGCACTTTCTGGACGATCTGGAATCGTGACCAGAAATTCCTCCTCCAATTCCATCAACAATTCGACCAAATCGAGACTATCGCATTGCAAGTCTTCGATTAGGCGACTCGCAGGGCTGATCTCACTGCGCGGAATGCAAAGCTGACGAGACGCCACATCGCAGACCCGCCGTTGCATCACATCCAGGTCAAGCCGAGGGCGGTTTGACATGCGTCACTCACTATTTCGTGCGTCGTTGCTAAACCAATGCGATTGAATTTTAGCACGTTTTAGAATCGCACATGACGCTGGCGCACGCATTTCATTGCGTGCGCCGTGGTTTACACAAGAACCTACCGACCGAAGACTTACTTCGACTCGATCTCAAAGTTGAAGACGTTCTCGCCCCCTTCGATCACTTCCGCACGCAGATCCGTCTTGCCGCCGCTGCTATAGCGCGGTGGAATCAGCTCTCGCCCGGTGTTCATCTCTTCTTGGGTGACCAGCACCTTGTAGGCGCCCGGCTTCGCTCCGGCGTGTTGGCTGGTGTAGGCCAGCGTATATCGGCCTTCCTCATCGGTGCGAGCCAGCGAGTTCGCCCGGCCCCCTTCGAGCGGTACGAAGATCACTTTGACTCCCGCGGCTGGTTGGCCATCGATGGTGACCATCCCAGCGACAGACTTCAAATCTCCGCCTGTGCAACCAATCATCATGCCGGCAAGACAGGCCCCGCAAAACATTTTCAAAACATGGTTCATTGAAAAAAATCCCTGGTTGAAACAAGCTTGGATTAGTAGTCGCCGATCACCAAGCCGTCGTTGCGGACAAGCAACCGCAGATAAACGCCGTAGTTGGCGATCGCGTCGTTGGTGCCGACCTCCACCGTTTCTGCAATGAAATGCGAGCTTCCGTCAGCGAAGACAAATTGAGCGCCACCGGGATGACGGCTCGAGAAGGGAGAGCGATCCGCCCCGGTCGCGGTCAGCCCGCCGTTGATCGGATTCGCTTCGTTCCCCACGCGGACGGTCGCCAAGCGGCCGTTGGTATAGCTGACTCGGTTATGCCAAGTGCCGGACCAAACAGGAAAACCCGGGTCCGCATCATCTCCAGGTCCTTCCGCTTCGCCGGCCATGATCGTGTTGCTTGTGCCGTCCACCATATCGCGAAACTTGAACTTGCTCTTGTCCGCAAAAAAACCGCCGTAGTCGCTCGACAGTCCGTTGGCTTGGCCGCCGTTGCCAACATAGTTCGACCGGGCGAAACCATCTTCGTGCTTGTCCTTCATGATGGACGAAGGACATTGATAAGCCCCAATGATCGCGCCCCCTTTGTTGACGCCGCTATCTAAAACGGAGGTCGGTTTTCCGATAGCTTCGTAGAGATTGACCTGCTCCATATAAGGCAAGATATAGGTCGCCCACCCGTAGGTCGAACTATCTTTCGCAGTCGCGATGTAACCCGGCGGAAACTTCTGCTGGACGTCGTGGTGATTGTGCAGCGCCAGGCCAATCTGCTTCAAGTTATTCGAGCAAGAGTTGCGCCGCGCCGCCTCGCGAGCCTGCTGCACCGCAGGCAACAGCAGCGCGATCAACACCCCAATAATGGCGATCACCACCAACAATTCGACCAACGTAAAACCACGCCGGCGCGACTCCCCATTTTGAACAGCCATCACAGATACCTCCCCAGTTCCAAACGATAGAATAAAAAACGAAAATGGCATGATGCGGCGCCTCACCCAAGCAAGCAGCGATTTTTCTTGAATGAGAAACCCGAATATAATTGACACGATCTTTACCCGTATATAACCGCCGGCGCACAACATTTATGACCATTCGCGCAAGCGCCGAAGCATGCCTGTTACGCAGGGTGCGGGTTGCCTGCGAGGGGCGGTCTAACGCGTCGTTCGGTCGTCGATCCAAGTTTCTCCTTGATCGTCGCCCCCCTTGGACCAACCGTGTCAAACCGTACGGATAAAACGGCCTGTATGGCCATCCTCTCCATATTCGCCGCTCATCGGCGCCAACAGGGATGCGTTGGCTTGGCTGCCCCGTTAAAGTAGGGCGGTTTCCCTACTTCTGCGGCAAATGAACGCCGTTTGAATTTGCCAGAATGCAAAGCCTGCGATGAATCAAAATCTCTCCTCGTTCATTTGGTCGGTCGCCGATCTGCTCCGCGGCGATTACAAACAGTCCGAATATGGCCGCGTGATCCTGCCGTTTACCGTCTTGCGGCGGCTTGATTGCGTGTTAGAGCCGACCAAGGCCGCCGTTTTGAAAGAGCAAGAGAAGCGGTCCGCGGCCGGCGTCAATCCCGAGCCGTTCCTGCTCAAAAAGGCGCAGCAGCTCTTCTACAATACCTCTCCGCTCGATATCAAACGGCTGATGGGGGACCAAGACAACATTCGCGAGAACCTCTTCTCCTACGTCCAGGCCTTTTCGCCCGACGTCCGCGATATCTTTGACTGTTTCGATTTCCCCGTGCAGATCGAGCGTCTGGCCAAGGCCAACCTCCTGTACCTGGTGACCGAAAAGTTCGCCAACATTGACCTGCATCCCGACGTCGTCACCAACGAGCAGATGGGCTCCGTCTTTGAAGAGCTGATTCGCAAGTTCGCCGAAATCTCCAACGAGACCGCCGGAGAGCACTTTACCCCGCGTGAAGTGATTCGGCTGATGGTCAACCTCCTGTTTATCGAAGATGACGACGCGCTCACCAAGCCCGGCGTCGTCCGCTCGATGTACGATCCGACCGCCGGCACAGGCGGCATGCTCTCGGTCGCTGAAGATCATCTCAGCGAGCAAAACCCCGACGCGCGCCTCGTGATGCACGGCCAAGAGCTCAACGGCGAGTCCTACGCGATCTGCAAGGCCGACATGCTGATCAAAGGGCAAGACATCCGCCATATCATCCACGGCAATACCCTCTCCGACGATGGCCTGCCCGGGCAGCATTTTGACTACATGCTTTCCAATCCGCCGTTCGGGGTCGAATGGAAAAAGATCCAAAAGGAAATCAAAAAAGAGCACGAACAGCTCGGCTACAACGGTCGCTTCGGTCCCGGGTTGCCGCGGGTCAGCGATGGTTCGCTGTTATTTCTGATGCATCTGATCTCGAAGATGCGCCCGGCCAAAGATGGGGGCAGCCGGTTCGGCATCGTCCTCAACGGTTCGCCGCTGTTCACCGGCGGCGCCGGCAGCGGCGAAAGCGAGATCCGCCGCTACGTCCTCGAGAATGACCTGCTCGAAGCGATCATCGGCCTGCCGACCGACATGTTCTACAACACCGGCATCAGCACCTACATCTGGATCGTCACCAACCGCAAGCCGAAACACCGTAAGGGAAAAGTCCAACTGATCGACGCGAGCGGCCTATGGCAAAAAATGCGGAAGAGCTTGGGCAGCAAACGAAAAGAACTGTCGGACGAACATATCGAAAAAATCACGCGGCTGTTTGGCGACGCCAAGAACGCGAGCACCAAAGACGCCGACGGCCAAAAAGTCCCGATCAGCCGGATCTTCAAAAACGAGGAGTTCGGCTACCAAACGATCACGGTCGAACGCCCCCAGCGCGACGACGCCGGCAACGTGGAGAAAGAGACCAAAGGAAAACGGAAAGGCCAACCCAGGCCCGACAGCAGCCTCCGCGATACCGAAGAAGTCCCGCTGAGCGAAGCGATCGAAAGCTACTTCGCGCGGGAAGTGCTGCCGCATGTCCCCGACGCATGGATCGATCACGACAAGACCAAAACCGGCTACGAAATCCCCTTCAACCGCCACTTCTACGTCTTCAAACCGCCGCGCGAACTGGCCGAGATCGACGCCGAATTGAAAGGGGTGACCGACCGGATTGTGGAGATGATCGGAGGGCTATCGCAGTGAGTTTTCCAAAGTATGAGGAGTATAGGGATAGTGGCGATGAATTACTGGGGATCGTGCCGGCGAACTGGAATGTGGTTCGCTTGAAGCGAATTATCGCTGCGGTGGAGTCGGGCACAAGCGTAAATGCAACGGATGACCCTGCGGGCGAAAATGAAATTGGCGTATTGAAAACAAGTGCCGTTTACACCGGTGAATTTAGAGCATCAGAAAACAAGAAGGTCGATGTCAATGAACTCGATCGGGTTTCATGTCCCTTGAAACCGAGCTCGCTGATTGTGAGTCGAATGAATACTCCTGATTTGATTGGTGCGGCAGGCTATGTCGAACACGCTCCGTCAAATCTCTACCTGCCAGATAGATTGTGGCAGGTAACATTTAACGGTTCTCTGACCAAATTCGTTCACTATTGGACATTAACGTCGAGCTATCGTCACCAAGTAAAAGCGAGTTGCACAGGCACAAGTTCGAGCATGAAGAATCTCACACAGGAGCAATTCGGCAGATTTCAACTTACAGCGCCCCCACTCGAAGAACAACAAGCGATCGCGAGTTTCCTCGACGCCGAGACCGCCAAGATTGACGCGTTGGTGGCCGAGCAGCGGCGGTTGATTGAGCTGCTGCAGGAAAAACGCCAGGCGGTCATCAGCCACGCGGTCACCAAAGGTCTTGACCCCCACGTGCGGATGAAACCGTCGGGGATTGAGTGGCTGGGGGATGTGCCTGAACATTGGGAGGTGGTAAAGCTGAAATTGCTTACTCAAATTGGCAATGGCTCGACACCGGACAGGAAAAACGCTCATTACTGGGACAACGGAATTTACCCTTGGCTCAATAGCTCGGTAGTGAATCAATCGGAAGTAACGAAAGCGGATCAGTTCGTTACTCAGGTTGCACTAGATGAATGCCATCTGCCAAAAATCACACCACCAGCTGTTCTTGTCGGAATTACTGGTCAAGGTCGGACTCGTGGTATGGCCACGATTCTTCAATTCGAGGCTACGATCAATCAGCATCTCGCATACTTGAAGCCACGTGAAAACCGCACATCAGTGTCGTATATTCATCGATTTTTCCAGAAAGCATATTGGAATATCCGAGAAGAAAGCGATGGAACTGGAAGCACAAAAGGGGCAATCACGTGTGGTCAACTAGAAAAGTTGAAAATGCCTTTGCCACCGAACGCAGAACAGCGAGATATTATTGAATATCTTGATACGTCGATTGCAAAAATCGAATTACTCTCGGAAGAAGCTGAACGCGCCATAACCCTCCTCCAAGAACGCCGCACCGCTCTCATTTCCGCCGCCGTGACCGGCAAGATTGACGTTCGCCAGTTTGCTTGCCTGGAGACATCATGAGTGATATCAAACTCTTTCGTACTAACGGCGAGACCGTCACCCAGCTTGAAGGGCAATCGGTCGCGCTCGAAAAGTCGCTGCAAAAATTGATCGAACGGCATCTCGACATCTTTTTGGGGATACGGTTCCTCGCCACCGAGTATTCGACCGGCAAAACGCACGGCGGGCGAATCGATACGCTGGGGATCGACGAGAATGGTTGCCCCTGCATCATCGAATACAAACGCTCGAGCAACGAGAACGTGATCAACCAGGGGCTCTATTACCTGGACTGGCTGCTGGATCATCGCGGCGAGTTCGAGCTGCTGGTGCTGAAAACGCTGGGCGCTGAAGCGGCGGAGAATATCGAATGGTCGAGCCCGCGACTGCTGTGTATCGCTGGCGGTTTCACCAAGTACGATGGGCACGCGGTTTCGCAGATCAATCGCAATATTGAGTTGCTGCGTTATCTGCGGTTCGGCGATGAGTTGCTGTTGTTGGAGTTGGTCAATGCGGTTCAAGCGAAATCGCTGGTGGAAGTAGGAACTACAGCGCCGATAGAGATACTCGTGGAAGCCAACACAACCGAGGAAGTCGAATCTGCTATCCGTGCCAGAAATAAAGCGAGACAGAAGGACAAGTCCGTCTCCGAACAAATGCTGAGCGCCTCGCCTGAGTTATTGGATCTCTTTGGATCGCTTGAAGCGATGTGTATGAGCTTTGGCGATGATGTGCAAATGAAAATGTTGAAGTTATACGTGGCGTTCAAGCGATTAAAGAATTTCGCCACCGCCGAGGTGAGGGCAGGAACCAATTGCTTGGCCGTCTTTGTAAAACTTGATCCTGACATGATTGCGCTAGAGGAAGGTTTTACACGTGACGTACGCAACATCGGTCACTGGGGAACTGGGGATCTAGAAATCATGATTCGGAGTCAAAACGATTTGGAAAAGGCGCTGCCGCTGTTGCAAGCCAGCTATGAAGGATCCTGACGATGAGCTTGCCCATTGAAGGTAGGTCTTCGCCAAGTTGTTGCGGAAGTAGCGTGGATTCAGAAAGATTCATTCACAAATAAAACGACGAGGGAACGGACGTGACGCCGACGCCAATTCAATTGGGCAGATTGATGCCTGTAGATTTACGCGACGCTTGGCAATCGGAGGCGAGTGACTTCACCCCTTGGTTGGCGCAAGAGGAAAATATCGCGTTGCTAAGCGAGACGATCGGGATCGATCTGGAAGTCGAAGCGATGGAGAAAAGTGTAGGGCCGTTTCGAGCCGATATCCTCTGCAAAGATCTCGACGACCAGTTGGTGCTCATCGAGAATCAACTGGAGCAAACCGACCATCGCCATCTGGGACAGTTGATCACCTACGCCGCCGGCCTGAACACGGTGACCATTGTTTGGATTTCGCAGAAGTTTCGGGAAGAGCACCGCGCAGCGCTCGACTGGCTGAATAGCGTGACGAGTGAAGAGGTGCGGTTCTTCGGTCTACAAGTCGAACTGTGGCGGATCGGCAATTCGGCGATTGCACCTAAATTTCATGTGATCAGTTCCCCCAACAATTGGCAGAAACGGGCCGCTGGAGGAGCGAAAGGAATCGAAGGAGGCGAACTGACGCCCGCTAAGGATCGTCGCTTCCGTTTTTGGACGAAGTTTTTGGATTACTTGCAACAGCGGACTTGTCGTTTTCCGGTTACCCATAAGCCAAGTACGAAAACTTCGCTGTGGTTTAGCCTGGGCCGTTCGGGCGTGCGTTTGGTCGCGATCGCTTCGCTTGGGCTTGCAAATAACGAGGATGAGCTGCGAGTCGAAGTCAGTATGGGCAAAGAGACTTCTCAAACCTTTTTCGACCAGTTCTACGCGCAGCGCGAGGAATTGGAAACGGAGATGGGCGAGCCCTTAAACTGGGCCTCGGACGAGGAGGTCAAGCGTAAGAGAATCTACTTGGTGAAATACGTCGATTTAAAAGATGAGTCGCAATGGTCCAACTATTATCAATGGTTGTATCAAAACTTGAACGCCCTCCATCAAGTTTTCGCGCCTCGCGTGCGGCAACTGATCGCGGATGTGGATGAAATCGCAGAAGACGAGCAGGAAGAGAATGGGGATGCGTAACCAATCGATCCTGCTTGCTTTAAGTTTGCTGCAATAGACGCAAACGTTTTTGTGTCTGCTGCATGCCAGCCTGGATAGACACAAACCGCGTTCTGTCGATTCAGATAGACACAACGCGGGAGTCGCTAAAAACACGTGAATCACACAACCTATTTGTATGAAATAACTTACGGCACTTATGCGTTGCGGATGGCGTGTCAGGTGAAAACTTGGTCTTTTCTGGCTTTAGTGACTCGTATTTTCCGATCCATGACTCACGAAGCTGCCAATGAGTAACAGATGAGTCACAGGTACATGTGGCCCCCAGCTGCAGCTGTCCCGATACCCCAAGAAACTGAGTGCGATGAGCCTGCATACCGAAATCAAGTTTGAAGACGAGATTTGCGAGCGTCTTGCAAAACATGGCTGGCTGTACGCGGCGAACGATGCGGCCCTGTATGACCGCCAGTTGGCCCTGTTTCCGGCGGATGTAATCGCCTGGGTGCAAGCGACGCAGCCGGATGCCTGGGAGCGGCTGCAAAAGAACCACGGCGCCGCCGCCGAAGTCACACTGCTGAAGCGGCTGCGTGATTCGTTGAATCAAATCGGGACGCTCGAACTGTTGCGGGTTGGGTTTGATGTGCTGGGATTGCAGCAGCCGCTAAAGATGGCCCAGTTCAAACCGGCGCTGGCGATGAATCCTGACATCATGACCCGCTATGCGGCCAATCGCCTGCGAGTCGTGCGTCAGGTGCGGTACTCGTTGCATAACGAGAACAGCATCGACCTGGTGCTTTTCCTCAACGGCATCCCGATCGCGACGGCCGAGTTGAAGACCGACAACACGCAGAGTCTGGAGGACGCCGTCTATCAATACAAAAAAGACCGAGACCCGGCGCCGAAGGGGAAATCGGCTGAGCCGCTGTTGTCGTTTCCGTCGGGGGCGCTGGTTCATTTTGCCGTCAGCAGCAGTCGCGTGAAGATGACGACCCGGTTAGCCGGGATGCGGACGACGTTCTTGCCGTTCGATCAGGGAGACGACGGCGCCGCCGGCAATCCGCTGAACCCGGCCGGGCATCGGACCGCCTATCTGTGGGACCAGGTTTGGCGGCGCGAGAGCCTGCTAGAGATCTTGGCCCGCTACATGGTGGCCGAACGCGACAAAAAGAAACAAATCACCAAGCTGATCTTCCCCCGCTATCATCAGCTGGTCGTCACGCGGATGCTGCAAGACGCGGTGCTGAGCGAAGGCCCCGGGCAAAAATATCTGATCCAGCATTCAGCCGGCTCGGGCAAGACCAACTCGATCGCGTGGACCGCCCACTTTTTGGCCGATCTGCATGACGCCGATAACAAAAAGATCTTCGATACGGTGCTGGTCGTCTCGGACCGCAAAGTGATCGACGGGCAGTTGCAGGAGGTGATCTACGGCTTTGAACGAACCGCCGGCGTGGTCGCGACGATCCAAGGGAACAAGGGAAGCAAAGCGAGCGAGCTGACCGAGGCGCTCTCAGGCACAAAAAAGATTGTGGTCTGCACGATTCAGACCTTTCCGTTTGCGCTCGACAAGGTGCGTGAGTTGGCGGCGACCGAGGGGAAGCGGTTCGCGGTGATCGCCGACGAGGCGCACAGTAGTCAGTCGGGCGAAACGGCGGCGAAGCTGAAAGCGGTCCTGTCAGTCGAAGAACAGGAAGAGTTGGCCGATGGCGGCACGGTCAGCACCGAAGACATCATCGCGGCCGAGATGACGTCGCGGGCCAGCGACAAAGGGATCACCTACGTCGCGTTCACGGCGACGCCGAAGTCAAAAACGCTGGAGTTGTTTGGGCGGCCGCGCGATCGGTCGCAGCCGGCGTCGAAGGAGAACCTGCCGGAGCCGTTTCACGTTTACTCGATGCGCCAGGCGATCGAGGAAGGTTTTATCCTGGACGTGTTGAAGAACTACACGTCTTACAAGGCCGCCTTTAAGCTGGCCAAAGCGGGCGAGCAGTTTATCGACTCGGAAGTGGAGCGCAGCACGGCGATGAAGGGGCTGATGAACTGGGTGCGGCTGCACCCGCACAACATCGCCCAGAAGGTGCAGATTGTGGTCGAGCACTTCCGCGAAGTGGTCGCGCCGCTGCTGGAAGGAAAGGCCAAAGCGATGGTCGTGGTCAGCAGTCGCGTCGAAGCGGTCCGCTGGCAATTGGCGATCAACGCGTACATTCAGGAGAAGGGTTACGCGCTGCGAACGTTAGTTGCGTTCTCGGGCGAAGTGGATGACAAGCCGTCAGGCCCTGATCCGTTCAAAGAAACAAGCCGCGAGCTGAACCCCGACCTGAAAGGACGCGACATCCGCGAAGCGTTCAAGGAGGATCAGTTCCAAATCTTGCTGGTCGCGAGTAAGTTCCAGACCGGCTTCGATCAGCCGCTGCTGTGCGGGATGTATGTCGACAAACGGCTGGACGGCATCCAGGCGGTGCAGACCCTGTCGCGCTTGAATCGCTGCTACCCGGGCAAAGACGATACGTTTGTGCTCGACTTTGTCAACGATCCGGATGAAGTGCTGAAAGCGTTCAAGACGTACTATGCGACGGCGTCGCTGTCGGATGTGACCGACCCAAACATCATTTTGAACTTGCGGGCCAAGCTGGATGCGCTGGGCTATTACGACGACAACGAGATCGAGCGGGTGATCAACGTCGTAATGAACCCCAAGGCGAAGCAATCGCAGCTAGAAGCGGCGATCACGCCGGTCGCCGATCGCCTGGTCAAACGATTCGCTGCCGCCAAGGAATCGTACAAAGTAGCCACCGAAGCCAAAGACGAGTCGGCGGCGGCGGTCGCCAAAGATGAGATGGAGTCGCTGGTGATCTTCCGCGGCGACATCACGACCTACGTGCGGGCCTACACCTTTTTGTCGCAGATCCTGGACTACGGCAACACCGACTTTGAAAAGCGGGCGATCTTCTTCAAAGCGTTGGTGCGGCTGCTAAAGTTCGGCCGCGAGCGAGAAGGGGTCGATCTGTCCGAAGTGACGCTGACGCATCATACGCTCCGCCATCGGGGACAGCAAAACTTGGCGCTGTCGGCCGAGGACGCGCCGCAGTTGCAACCGATGACCGAAGCGGGGAGCGGATCGGTGCAGGAAAAGCAGAAGGCGCTGTTGAGCGAGATTATCGAGCAGCTGAACACGCTGTTTGGAGGAGATACGACCGACGGAGATCAATTGTCGTACGCCAGGACCGTGGCCGAAAAAACGCTGGAATCAGAGATCCTGCAGAAGCAAGCGGCGAACAACACGAAAGAGCAATTCGCCAACTCGCCTGACCTGAGCAATCAGATCATGGAAGCGATCATGGAAAGCATGGACATCCAAACCGAACTGAGCAGCAGAGCCCTCAATTCGCCCGAGATCCGAGCCGGCCTGCAACGGCTGCTATTGGATCGGTTGGATTTGTACGAGCAACTGCGAGCCCGAGCAGCCGGGTAAGGGAGTTCTGAAACCGCACGCTGCTGGACGCACCGCCCGATTGCCGGCAGGGACAGTTTAGGCGGGAACAAGTATTGACAAATACTTACGATTTTGCCAATATTTACTCACACTCTCAGGCCAACACAGGGACGATCTGTTTCCAGGGAACAGAACGGTGCGTTCGCGGTGCGCGCCTGCTTCCCATTTTGAACGGAGTCCGCTGGTCCAACTTAAAAAATACAAACAGTCCGGTCCGGTCCTGTCCAACCCGGCGGACAAAAAAGAGTCCGGTCCGGTCCTGTCCAACCCAGCGGACAAAAACAGTCCGGTCCGATCCTGCCCAACTCGGCGGACAAAAAACAGTCCGGTCCGGTCCTACCCAACCCGGCGGACAAAAAAGAGTCCGGTCTGGTGGAGGGCGAATGACTAAGACAGCGCGAAGAGCGGTGCTTCCGGTCTCCTTGATTAGACATTCGGCCCTCGACGACTCAGTAGATTGAGGCGCATCAAAAAAGGCGCCTTATGCGGTACATAAGGCGCCTTGCTGGAGTGGGCGATATTGGACTCGAACCAACGACCTCCGCCGTGTGAAGACGGCGCTCTAACCAGCTGAGCTAATCGCCCGGGCGTTTGCTGGGTTGGGGCCCAGCTTACGGGGTCTCTCGGCAAATGCTTGGTGGGCACTTGAGGAGAGGCGTCTGGAAGAGAGAAAGTTCGCGCGGCGAAAAGTTCGCCGCTTTCTGCTCTCTGCCAAGCTCGTCAGTTTATCGGTTTTACCCTGGCTCGACTAGCGGATATTGCGGTCGAGCGGGGGACAAAATTGGTCGAAGTCGGGGGAAGCGACGGCTTTAGCCGTTTTCCGACTTGTGCGGTTCGGCCGGAGGGGGCTCGAACTTGGGGGCGGTCGCTTCGGCGTAGTCGTCATAGTCATCATAACTGGAGGAACTGCTCGATTTTGACGAGTAGCCTCGGTCGTTGACCGTGTCTTCTACTTCTTTGGTAGCGCTATGGAACTCAGACTGGATATCGCTGAGGCCTTTTTTGAAATCGGAGTAACTGCGGCCCAACGAGCGCGCGACTCCCGGCAAGTTTTTGCCGAACAGCAGCACCGCCAGGACGGCGACGATCATCATTTCTTGCATTCCCAGGCCGCCTAGAAATCCGAAGATTACCGGCACGGAAATGGGTACAGTCATCATACGACGGGACCTTTGTTCGCGACGTGAAATGAGAAATAAGCTACGAGCCGGGCGATTTAGGCCTGTTTCGTTTCTTCTTCGTCATGCTCGTCATCATGAACCGGCGGTTCCTTCATTCCCGTTTTGAATTCGCCGACGCCTTGTCCTAGGCTGCGCATCAATTGGGGAAGTTTGGTAGATCCAAACAGGAGAAGAACGATGAACAACACGATCAGTAATTCTTGCCAGCCTAAACCCATGTTCTTACCTCGTTGTCAAACGAAAGACGGAGATAGAACACGCAACCAAGTAGGCGAAAGCGGGTCGGCGCCCCGAGGGGCCTGACCAGAACCAATACTCGTGCGGTCCTTTGCGCAAACCAAATGCGCGAAGGGTGCGGCTACTTGCCACATCCATTGCTCAATTTTACTCAGACGCACCCAACTGTAAAGGGAGCAATCGCTAGCCGTCGACTGCGGGAACCCTAGCGCGGGGCCAAATTTTCCGGTTTTGACGAGATTCGCACGCTGCTGGGGATCCTGGCCGGCGCCTGGGCGACCGGAGCAGGGCGGTTCTGGAGGTCGTAATAAATGGGAAGATAGCGAAAATAGACCTCGAGGGACAAGGTCGCCATCGCGGTCGAATAGACGCGGCCGCCGTAACACCCCCAGACGGTATCGGGGTCCCAGCTGCCGGCTTCGATGCCGCCGCCGCGCTGGTTATTGAGGAGCTGACGCTGCAGCGAGCCGCTCCAGCTTCGCCAGCGTTCCCCCTGCAGCTGGTGCATGCCGATCGTGCCGTAGTACCAGAAATAGAGATTCGGCTTGCCGGGACCAGGCTCAAAACGGGCGACATAGTTGGCCGCTTCCTCAACCGTGGCCGGGCTATTCTCGGCATCCATAAAAATGCGGCAGACCAGCGCTTCGGCGGTCATGACGGGGGTAGTCCGTTCGCCGGGGCGATATCCAGCCAAACCATTGTTGTCGCCCGACGAGACGCTGCGCAAAAAGCGGGTCATCAGGTCCCGCGTCCGCTCTGGCGTTTCGATCCCCGACAGTTGGGCACTGTGCAGCGCAAGTACCTGCCAACCAAATTGGCTCATGTCTCCCAGGTCGCCGGGCTGATAGCGCCAGCCGCCGGAAGTTTGATGCTGCGATTGAAACGAGTAGTTAAGGGCCGCTTCGAGCGCCGGCCGAATGCGATCGTCGCGGGTCATCGCATACGCTTCGCTAAGTGTCAGCATTGCAATGCCGTGACAATACATCTGGGCGAACAGGCGCGCCTCGCCGGCCAGCGAACCGGTTTCGGCCTGTTGCGAAATCAGGAACTCGAGACCATGCTGCACATGTGCGCGATGTTTTCCTTCGAGATGCGTATGACCGCGAGCCATGAAAGCGAGAACCGCCAGGCCGGTAACGGCGGTATCGGCATCGGCGCCAGCTCCGTAGCGATCGTGACCGAGAACACGTTGTTCGTCGCCCGCGGTATGCCGACTCGCGTCCCAGCGCCCGTCGTCTTCTTGATTCGCCGCGAGCCAAACCAGCGACGCGTCGACGGCGGCTTCGATCCGCGGATCGCCCCCTTGGGCCTGGATGATGTCTGTTTGATTTTCCGCGACGCGCGCCTGCATCGCCAACGGCAAGGGGGAAGCGGCCAGCGTGCGGCGATTGGTCGCCGGGGCCGGGACGCCGAGCTGATCGAGTTGCGCGAGCTTCTTTTGATCGCCCGAGGCGCGGGCAGCCGCCAACTGAGCGGGCGTGCCATTTTCAGCACGCGCCGACGATGCGGTCGGACCATCGATCCGATTGTCGGCGGCGCGCAGCTGATCGATCTCGCTTTGGATTGCATCGGCCGGCTTGGCGGTCGCAGCCATTTCGGCCAACTGATGAATCTGATCGTCCATGTGGCGATCATCTTCGGTTGGCTCGATCAGCGGCGGCGTTGTCTCGGCGGCAGGCGGTCCGGTCGAATCACGTCGGGCCAGGGTGGGCGCCATCGGCGTGTTGCCCATCGCTTCGGCGATTTCTGCCGCCGCTTCGGCCGCAATGGGCGCCGCCGCAATCGGGGCGATCTCGGCGGCCGCAATCATCGACCCTCGCGGTGCGATCGACGGTTCGACCGGCGTTTGGTTGGGTTCGGCCAGCTCGGATTCGTCTGCGGCGTCCAGCGGCGGCGCGATCGTTTGACTGAGAGGCGTATCTTCGCTGGGCCAGTCTTGAGTGGGATCGCTAACCGTTGCGTTTTGGTCTTCACGACGGGCCAAGGGGACAGCTTGCGGCGAGGGAAGCGACGCTGTCTTGGAAACCTCCCAAGGCTTCGCTTGCTGCGCCTTCTGCGTCGGGCGATCCGCTTTCTCTTCAAATGCGACGTTGGAAAGCTTGAAGCTAATCGGTGCTGGGGAACGCGCCGGCCCCGGCGCAAACAGTTGCGTCATATGCGCGTAAGCGATCAGCAGCAAATGTGCGAAGATCGAGAGAACGACGCACTTCGACAGCGGTTTGGCTTGCCCCCAGCGAGTTTGCATCAACACCAGCAGCGAGATCGTCAATACGGCAAGCCCCGCCCACATGACATTCCAGATCACGTACGACGAGAAAAAGCTCGGATTGACGTCCGCCAGCAGGCCCATGACTATCTCGTGCTCGTGGTGGTTTGTTGCGCCAAACGAACTGAGATGCCCATCTCGTTTATCCCCGCACTACGACAAGCGTTCAACACCGAGGCGACGCTCTGGAACGGGATCTCGGCGTCGCCGCGAACGAGCACGCCCAGATCTTCATACTCGCCGCGAGCCGCGATTAGCGTCGACTGCAGTTGCTCAATCGTCAGCTCTTGCCGATCGAGCATGATGCGTCCATCTCGATAGATGTTGACCACTTTTCGCTCGGGGGCGGCGGTCAACGCGCCAACATCGTTGACAGCGGGAACTTCGAGCCCGATCTTTCGTTCGAGCTCAGTAAATTTGGTTCCGACCATGAAGAAGATGATCAACAGAAAAACAATGTCGATCATCGGCGTCAAGTTGAGCGTCGGCGTCTCGTCGATATGCGTTTTGAGAGGCACCTTCCTGGCTCCTTTATGGGGGCGATTCCATTCACCCAGCGATTACGCGGCGCGACGGGACGCTTTTTTAGCGCCGCTCTTTCGCTCTTTCCAACCATCCGACGCGATCGCATTGACCACTTCCTGTCCCAGCGAATCGATCTCCATCACCAACTTGTCGACGCGGCCGACAAAGAAGAGATAGGCGATCAACGCCGGCAGCGCGACAGTCAAACCGGCGGCCGTGGTCAACAACGCTTGGCTGATGCCGGCGGCCAACAACTCGGGGCGGCCCATCGCATCAGCCGTAGCGATCGCATTGAAAGCTTTAATCATGCCGAGCACAGTGCCGAGCAACCCCAGCAGCGGGCTGATTGTCGAGATGCCGTTAAACAGTCGCAGGTAGCGTCTTAGTACGTTGGTGACGCGTTCCCCGCTATCAATGATCGCCTGCTCGACTTCGACCGAAGAACGGCCCCATTTTTTGACCGCAGCCGAAAAGACCTCGGCCACAGGGCTCCGATTTTCTTCGCACAGCGCCAACGCTTCTTCCTGATCGATTTGCCCTTCGCGGACCTGCTCGATAAATCGTTTGACGAACGGCCGCGGAATAACGCGGCCCGTTCGCAGGCTGATCGCTCGTTCAAAGACGAAGACCAGCAGCAGAAATGAGCAAAGCACAATCGGATACATCAGCAAGCCGCCATCGCGAACCGCTTGCAGCATGTTTTTGGTGGGAATAGGAGATTCAGCCGCAGAGGCCAATGCGTCCACGCCTTCTTGCGCAAACGCCGGCGCTGTTAGAACCATGCCCCCGAGCGCTGCGATCAGCGCCATTTGGCAAATGCCGCGACTAACGGTTCGCATCTGACTGACATCCATTTCAGTAGACTCCCGATCTCAAATCACCGGCGAGGGGCGCCGCCGGCGGTAATAAAAAAATGTCGTGGCGCATCCAACGTCGCTTAGCGTTGTTCCGTTGTCTTGACTCCGGCCGTCTCGCGACGTTGACGGACGACGCTCAGCCGCTGCTGCGCTTCGCCGGCAAAAAAGGACTTTGGGTAACCGGCCGAAACTTCGTCGTAGTACTTCTGCGCCTTATCCCACTGGCGCGAAATCTCGTAGCACTTCCCAATCTGCAGCAGTGAGCCGGCCTTCCAGCGTGGGAAGTCGTACAATGCGGCGACGCGAGAGTAAGCTTGAATCGCCGATTGGTAGTTCTTTTGATGGAAGTAGGTTTCGCCGATCATCCACTGCGCCATCGCGGCGGTTTCGGTCGCTCCCCCCAGACGCGAATCAATCACGCGTTGGTAGGCCTTGCGAGCTTCGGCAAAGTTCGCCTGACGCGCCAAGCAGCGGCCGCGAAGATAGTCGAGCTCAAAGCGTTGTTCAAAATCGGGATGGCTCACCACCGCCAGATCGGCCAGGCGAAGCGCTTCGTCCCAGTCGCCCAGGTGCGCCGCGAGTTGGGCGCGGCGGAGCGATACCGTCGCGTTCCACGACAACTCGCGTCCGCGAGCCAATGCGTCAACATCATTAAACAACTTCGCCGCTTCGCTGAATTTGTGCTGATGGAAGAGTGACTCGGCGTGCCAGAAGCTCGCCATGGTCTGTAGTTCTTCGCCGTTGTCACCCCCTTCGAGCTTGGCCATCTGCGTGGCCACCGCTTCCCAGTCAGACTGGCTGACGGCGATCTGTCCGAGCAAGTAGGTCGCGTGAGGAGCGACTTGGGCGTCACCGCTGTCGACGATCTGTTGCAGCAGCGCCTTCGCTTCGTTCGGCTGTTTCGTGGTCAGCAATTGTTCGGCGCGACGATAAGCGGCGTCGCTCCAGAGCTGGCTTTGAGGGTAGTTCTCGCAGATGATGCGCCACTGTTCGGCGGCAGCCGCCTGGTTTCCTTGGTCGTGCAACGCCCAACCCAATTGATAATGAAGGTCGTCTCGCTGCAAGTCTTTGCTGGGCGCCTGGATCAGTGCGCGATAGAGTTCGGCGGCGCGGCCATATTCTTTCCGCTGATTCAGCAGCTGAGCCGCTGACAGCATCGCCGCCGGTGCTGCGTCTGAATCGGGATAGTCACGATAGATCTGCTGGTAGATCGTGAGCGCTTCGGCCGCTTGATCACGTTGGAGCAAGATCTGCGCCCGGGCCGACAATACCGCCGGAATCAGCGTGCTAGTCGGATCTTTCTCGATCAACTGTTCTATAGCGGCGGCCGAAGTTTCGTCGCTGGCCGCATCCAGCTGAACCCAGCTCAGTCCGGCGACGCCGGCTTTGACAAATTCTTCCGGATTGCCGTCCTGCGTCAGCTTTTGGAACAGTTCGCCAGCCCATGATTTGTCGCCTGATTTCAAGGCGGTTTCCGCCAGCCGTCGCGTGGTGAGCCAATACAACCGCGTCTCGCAATTGGCGCGATCCACTTGAGCGTAGGTGGTCTTCGCATCTTCCAATTGACCGATGCGGGCCAATGACGACGCGAGCAGCAAGCGTGAAGCGGACGCTTCCTCGCCGGTCGGCGAGACTTCCAGATACTTGGCGAAATGACGCGCCGCGTTGGCGTCTTCTCCGCTACGATCGGCGGCCAAGCCAAGCGCGTAGTAGGCCGAACCTTGTTGCTGCGGGAGGTCGGTCGCGGCGATCGCCGTTTCTAACTGCCGCATCGCTTGTTTCACGTTGCCGGCGCCCAGTTGAGCGACGCCGCGCAAGTAGGGAAGCTCAAAGCTCCAAGCTGCTGCGGTCTTTTCCAGATCGGGCGCCACCTCATCTATCTCAGGCGACGCGAGCAACTCGATCGCACGCGTATAGTTCTCTTGCTCAAGCCACTTCCGCACGACCAGGCGAACCCCCTGCGGCGTCGCTTCTTGCCGGGGATGTTCTACGATGAGTCGTTGGGCGGTCACGGTCGCTTTGTCCAGGTCGCCGGTCACCACCGCCGCTTCGGCCAGATAGAAAAGCGCTTCGTCGCACCAAGGCGACGTGGGATGGTCCTTCAACAGCTGTTCGAGCTGCGTTAGGCCTTCGCTCGTTCCCCCTTGCTCCAAGCGAATGCGAGCTGACAGATAGTCGATCTCGTCACGATATTGACTCAGCTTTTCCTCGTTGGCCAACTCTTGCAGTCGCTGTTCGGCTTGCGGCCAATCGCGAACTCCATAATAGGCTTTAGCGATCCAAAGCTTGGCGACGTCGCTGTGTCGATCGCCAGCGTTGGCGACTTCGGTCAGATGCTCAACGGCGACGCGATGTTCGCCCAGGCGATATTCCAGCACTCCCAACTCAAATCTGGCGTCGTGCGCTTCGGATAGTTCCTGTTTCAGCGCGGCATGATAGGCCGTGCGTGCGGCTGACAACTGACCACTGTCTCGCAATGTCCGGGCTAAGCCTAGCTCCGCTTCTCCCTGCATCGTCAGACTGGGCGCGGCGGCTTTCGCTTTGCGGAAAAGCTGTTCGGCCATGTCGTAGTCTTGATCGGCCAACGCGATTTCGCCCAGATAGGGCAATGCGTGAGCGTATAGCGCGTGATCTTGGTGCGCGGTGATGAAGGTCTCGAACTGCGTCTGCGCCGCTTCAAGATCACCGGTCAGATAATAGCATTCGGCGATCCGAAATTCGGCCTGGCTGCGATTCGCGTGAGTTTGAACGCGCTGCAGGAAATCTTCGTACGACTTGCGAGCATCCGCAAAATCTTCGAGCTGAATCAGCGCTTCGCCCCGATAGAAGAGGAGGGGGCCGGTCAGCGAATGATCCGGATAGTCATAGAGAAAACGATCAAACGCTACGATCGCCGCTTCCCAATCCTTACGAGCATATTGGCTCGCCGCGACGGCATACAGTTCAGCAGCCCCGTCGGCGCAAGCTGGTCGAGTCATCACGAACGATGTCGCAATGAGAACCAGCGTCAGTAGTAACCTCGTGTTTCGCATCATTCCGTTGTGCGTACAGTCTCAATCCTTGAGAGCTGCGGCTCGTTAGCGTAAGAAAAGAAGCCGTGAAATCATACTGATCGCAGAAGAGCGGCGACAGGGCGATTCGCCAGCATTTTCTAGTCGCCAATTTGACGCAGAGAAAAGCAAAGACCGCCACGGTCGACTGCGATATCTATGCAATCGACCGGACGGTCTCGATGGATTTACCAGAACTACCGCGCGAGACGTAAGCTGCGCAGTTCGCCAAACTTAACAGGCGGTCGCTAGCACTTACTTCGTGATCGGCTTGATACGGATGTTGCGAAACGAAACCTTGGTTCCATGCCCCAAAAAGCCGATGTGCCCTTTTTTGTTCAATAGACCGGGGTGCTTGTTGTGATCCAAGGTTCCATCCTTTGACGCTTCTTTGATGTCAGCGTCAACGATCACTTCGCCGTTGAGGGTCACTTTGACTTGATTGCCGTCCGCAACGACTTCTTGCACATTCCACTCACCCACCGGTTTCAGGAAACCGCGCTTCGCCGGCACAACGCCGTAGACCGATCCGTGCGCTTGATAAGGCGCAATCGTTTTGTAGCGTTCATGTTCGGTATCCAAGATTTGCAGTTCAATGCCGTTGTAGGCCGAATTCCCTTCGATCGGCGAACGAATGGCCAAACCATTGTTAGCGCCCGGTTCCAGCTTGAATTCAAACCGCAGCACAAAGTTGTCGAATTCTTTGCCGTAGTAGAGGTTGCCCCCTATTTTGGGATTGCAAACGATCATGCCATCTTCGACATCGTAACCTTTGACTGCGCCGACCCAGCCATCTAGATCTTTGCCATTGAACAGAGTGGTGAAACCCTCTTCTTCGGCGTGCAACGTCGCAGCGCCGGTCAGCGCGCCAATCAGGGTGAAAACCAACAGCGGCAAGATACGTTTCATCAGGTGGGTCCTTGACGGGAGAGAGATTGAGAGGGAATCAGGTTTTGCGTTTCGCAACATTCGAAAATAGCCCCCGACCGCACGGCTGACTATACGCAAACCCGAATTTTCGGCCAGCATGCCAACGAGCAGCAATTTGGCGCGAACAGACGCGCAGAAACAAAGATTTTCTTCCCCCCAAACGGTCCAACAAGCCCTCGCAATCCAACCCATTTTGATGCCGCGCTTTTCCGCATTCCGCATTCCGCATTCCGCATTCCGCATTCCGCATTCCGCTTTCCGCTTTCCGCTTTCCGCTTTCCGCTTTCCGCTTTCCGCTTTCCGCTTTCCGCTTTCCGCTTTCCGCTTTCCGCTTTCCGCTTTCCGCTTTCCGCTTTCCGCTTTCCGCTTTCCGCTTTCCGCTTTCCGCTTTCCGCTTTCCGCTAATCCCCACCACAACCGCCGCCGCAGCTGCTTCCGCACCCCGAGTCGCTGCTGCAGCCCGAATCATTGCTGCAGCCCCAGTCGCCAAAGAAAAACCATCCCCCTCCGGTCGAATCACCGCAACTGCTGCAACCGCCGCCAGAATCTTTGCCAGATCGGAAGAGCAGCGCTAACAACCAAACGACCAACAACAGCACAAAGACGACGATGATCACTTTCACCAAAACCGGAAGTCCCCCCGCTCCCAGCAGCGCCGGCGATACGCCGGCGCCAACCAACAGCGGCACGCCGCCGCCTAACAAGGTCAGCGCGCGTCGTGACAACTTGGGGATCACCCAATGCGAACCGACGTCGACCGTTCGCCATTGGACCGACGGATCAAAGCGAACGGCGGACGAGGGCCAGATATCCTCTGGCGGCGCTTCGCCAAACAGCGCGGCGTAGCTTTGTTGGGTTCGCTCGTACCAATCCTCAAACTTCTCCGCTTCGGCCGCGCCTCCTTTGGTGGGTCCATGATGCAGCGGCTTCCCCAGCACCTGCTGACACATTCGCTCCCAATACGAGCGCGAATAGACCAGGTGCAAGTGCCAGGCCTGATCGACTTGTTCCGACGGCGTAACGCGGTGACCTGACGCCATCGCGAGAAAAACAAACCGCTTGTACTCTTCCACTACGCGCTCGGCGAATCGCAGCGACCAGCCGTTCTCGCGCGCCAGACGCCGCGCGAAGGTTAGTTGCTCATCCCCTTCGTCGATCGAAAACCGCTCGATCTTCCGCCATAGCTCGCGTTGGTCTTCGTTCATCTTGCGGCTTTCGTAAGAGAAGCGTCGAGAAAGCGTCCATGTTCAAGATAGCTGCAAACATCTTGGGCCACGTCACGCCGCAGCAGCAGCGCCGTATGCATCGTCGGATAGAGCCGATAGTCGGCGTGCCCTTCCAGTTTGGCCGACTGCTCGGTCACCAAGTGATCGTGCGCCGCCGCGATTACGGCAAACTCAAAATCTGGCGGCGCCATTTGATTCACATAGCTGTCAGGGACGTCCGACATTTGTCCGACGGCGCGGCAGTGCAACAGACCGAGCAGACCTCCCCAAAATCTTCCCGCAAACAGTCCACGATGCGGGCTCGCCATAAAAATAACGCGACCGAGACGCGTCGGACGATAAATCTGCAACGCGCGCCGCGTCACTAGCCCTCCCAAGCTGTGCCCGATGATGTGCAGTCGATCGACGTCCTCTTCCCTATCGATTTGACGCAGCGCCTCGGCGAATCTTTGCGCGTACGCTTCGATATCGCCGATCAGGGTGACATACCCAAACGCTTGCGTGGTAAAGCCGTCGGCCCGTATCCGCCGTTCTAATCGATTCATCCACAAACTGGAGGAAAAGAACCCATGGATGAGCGCCACTTTTTCTCTACGTCTTGATATTGCCGAATCAATCATCGCTGGTCCTCTGCTTCCGATGCGAGAAATCGGGTCTCCCAGATTATGGCCGATTTGCTCGGCTGGTATAATCCGAATTTCCCCTCCCTCGGCGGTTGTCGGCCAGAATGGATCCTGCGCAGGCGATTCGCCGGCCCAGCCGCATTCTTGCCGCCGCATTCTTGCCGCCGTAACTTGCCCCCGAAACTTTCAAACGCTCATGGAACGCCTCGAAATCTCTTGTCCAGACTGCCATTGGCATCTTATCTGCGATCATCTGGCGATGGTTCGTCAGTTGACGACGCTCGGGATGTTTCGTCGCGAAGAAGAACCCAACGCCGATCTCGTCGTCGAACTCTTCCGTCGCAGCGCCGGCAAGTTGTCGTGCGGCGACTGTAGTCGGATCGGCTTGAAAGTCGATCTTCCTCGCGATGACGAAGAAGAGTGGGATCAGCGCCGCGTTTGTCAGGTTTGTCGCCAACCGATTCCGCTGGAGCGGCTCGAAGTTTTTCCAGACGCCGATACGTGCGTCGGCTGTCGCGAAAAGCTGGACAACGCCGACGATCACGCCACGCCCGACTTTTGCCCCAAGTGCGGCGAGATCATGTCTCTTTCCACCAGTCGCGGCGGCGGCATGACCCGTTACAAAATGCGGTGCCCCCGATGCAAATAAATTGGACGCAAATAACTCGGATGAAAATGTCTCTCTCTCACGCTGCATGTTGCTTATTCGTCCCGCTCCTCCTGGTCGCCGGATGCAGCGCACCCAACGCTCCGTCGCAATCGCCGCAGGAGTTGTCGTTTCGTGAGCAACTGCGTCAGGTAATCGCTGGCGAAAGTGACACGATCGAAGTGACCGAGCGCGTCGTTTCGCCCGCCGAATTGCAACTTCTCTCGCGTGCGACCAAGTTGCAGCGAATTCGTCTCGATCAAACGCCGCTCGATGATCCAGCCGCCGCGGTGTTGGGCGCGCTGCCAGATCTGCAATTTGTTAATCTCCCCCAAGCAAAAATTACGGACGCCGGCTTGGCCGAAATCGCCAAGCTGCCGCAGCTGACGCAATTGCGAATCGGCAGTCCTCACATAACAGACGCGGGAATCGCCGCGCTGCGGGACAATCCATCGCTCCGTTTTTTACACCTATTACAAACGCCGCTGACCGATGCCGCGCTGGAACATATCGCCGAAATCAACTCGCTAGAGTCGTTTTATCTCGATCAAACCGACATCACCGAGCCTGGCTTGGCCAAGTTGATCGAGCAACGTCCGCAACTGCACGTCCATTTCGACGACGCTCATCTGCCGGGCCAGGAACATTAAGCCTGCGTAGCTCATTCCCCTTCGTTGCGCTTTTTAAGAAGACCTCAGGGCAGCGCAGCGGCACGACTTTGCCTCGGCGGCTTTAGCGCCGCTCCCCGAAGCTGAAATCATGGACGGTAGGACCGGACCGCCGCCCGTTTTTTTCGGCGGGCAGGACTGGATCGCTCTTTTTTTTCAGATTCATTCTTCGTGGCCACGGCGCCACGGCTACTTTGTCTAGGACCAAAAGGTAGGACCGGACCGCTCTCTACTTTCTGCAAAATTGCCTATCCTGCCTGTGGTTTAAAATAGGGGGGATTGGATATCATCAAGCACGGCCTGACCGGTTGGACCGGACCGCGACGTTTTTTGTCCAACGGATTCAACCAATCCAACGCCAGCCCGAGTGGGCAAGTTTTGAGGTTGCGATCTTTCCCTGGCTGGCCAAATAACCCAACTTCAAAACCGCAAGCCGAGCGACTGTGTTCATTTCCAAGTGACTGCGGCCCGGGTGGACTCCTAGTCGCCTTTCGCTCCTGCGAAAGCGGAAGGAAGACGCTACTTTCGCGGGAGCGAAGGGCGACTATCTGTTGGGACCGGAAAGGTTGGACCGGACCGGACAGGACGCTCTCGTTTTGTTGTCCAACTTCACTCTTCGTAACCTTCTGCGCAAGCAAGGGAAATGCGGCTGCAAGTCAGGCATGCTCGGAGGGAACGCCCGATCTTCTGTTCGTCACCCCGCAAGCGACCACGAATCCGTGCGCATTGTCAACGGACAATCTTTGAGCAATCTGAATGAGTAAAACGGCTTTGGCGGATAAGTAAAGAGCCAGCGGCACAAGAATAGAGAGAAGTTCATTTTGGAACGGCGGCGTGCGTTGAACTATATTAGAGCCGTTACTTTCCTCGCTCCCGGGCCTCTCTCCATGCCATGCTTTCGCTCACTCGCCGGCGTGCTGACTACGTTGATCGCGACTATTTTGCTGTTGCCGACGTCCGCCAAGTGCGATAAAGGGCCGAAAGTTCATGACCCCTTCTTCGGCATTCGCGTCGTCGATCCGGCGACCGGCAACGGCGTTCCGCTGGTTCAACTGAAAACGACCAACGAAGTCACCTACTGGACCGACTCGGACGGCTGGGTCGCTTTCGCGGAACCAGGGCTGATGGGACAAGAGGTCTATTTTCAGGTGGCCAGCCCCGGATATTGGCTCAAGCCGGATGGTTTCGGTTTTCGCGGCGTTCGCTTGCATCCCGAGGCCGGCGCCAGCGCGACTATTGAATTGCCCCGTTATAACGTCGCCGAGCGACTTTGTCGGCTGACCGGGGAGGGGATCTATCGCGACAGCGCTTTGCTGGGGTTGCCGTTGCCGGCCAGAATGAAAAACTTGAATGCCGACGTCACCGGCCAAGACTCGGTGCAAGTTGTTCCCTACCAGGGAAAGCTATTCTGGCTGTGGGGAGACACGAACATTGCGAGTTACCCGCTCGGCAATTTTCAAACGACCTGCGCCACATCGCCGTTGCCGGTCGCTGGCCAGCCTTCGCCTGAGCGCGGCGTGCCGTTTGAATACTTCACGCGTGACGATGGGCGCATTCGCAGCATGGCGCCGCTGGCAGGAGATGGCCCCGTTTGGCTGTTTGGCCTGTTTAACTTGGCGGGCGACGACGGCAGCGAGACGCTTTACGCCCATTTCACGCGTCACAAGTCGCTCTCGGAAGTGGTCGAGCATGGGGTAATGAAGTTCGACGACGAGGCCGGCGTCTTTCAGAAAGTCGCCAATTTTGATCGGAACGAATTATGGCGCGGCCCGCGTGGTAATGCTTTCATGGCGAAGGACAAAGCGGACCAGCGAAACTACATCTACTTTGCCGCCCCTTTCGCCTACACGCGCGTCGCCGCCGATGAGGCGAGCATCTTGGATCAACATGCCTACGAGTCCTTTGTCTTTGATCGGCAGGAAAAGAAATACGTCTGGCGGCGCGACGTACCGCCGACAAGTCAGAAAGAGGAACAGAAGCTCGTCGAGCAGGGTTCCATTGATCCGCACACCGCGGCCCGCTATCGATTGCAGGATGCGGTCAGCGGCAAGGGCGTCATCATGCACGGCGGTTCGATCGCCTGGAATGAGCACCGCCAAAAGTGGATCCTGATCGGCAACCAAGCTGGCGACAAAGACGCTCCCTCGTACTTGGGCGAAGTCTGGTACGCCGAAGCCGATTCGCCCCTTGGTCCTTGGAGCAGCGCCGTCAAAATCGCGACTCATCCCCAATATTCGTTCTATAACCCGCGGCAGCATCCCTTCTTCTCGACCAATGGAGGCCGCGTGGTCTACTTCGAGGGGACCTACACGGCGATGTTCTCCGCCGCCCAATCGCCGACTCCCCGCTATGACTACAACCAGTTGCTTTATCGGTTGGATCTGAGCGACGCCAAGCTAAAAGCGGCGCAAAAATAGTCAGATTCCCGCAGTAACGCTGCGGCGACTCACTTCATCAGAAAGGGAAACGCTGACCGTTTCCTTGGTTTCCTGCAGGATGAAGTTATGTCGCAATCGCCGCTGATGCAGCCGTTGATGCTGGGAAATTTGGAGCTGAAGAACCGCGTCGTCATGGCGCCGCTGACGCGCGCCAGAGCGGGCAAAGATCGCGTGCCGACCGAAATGATGGCCGAATATTACGCGCAACGCGCCTCGGCCGGCTTGATCATCTCGGAAGCGACGGTGATCTCCGAGCAAGCGATCGGTTGGATCAATACGCCGGGCATCTATAACGACGAGCAAGTCGCCGGTTGGGCCAATGTGGTTCGCTCGGTGCATGCGGCTGGAGGCAAGATGTTCCTGCAACTGTGGCACATGGGGCGTTCTTCGCACAGCAGCTTTCATGACGGGCAACCGCCGGTTTCCGCGTCGGCGATCAAAATTTCGCCATCAGCAGGGGAAGCGCATACCTACGACGGGAAACAGCCGTACGAGACGCCGCGTGCGCTGACGAGCGAAGAAATCCCCGGCGTTGTGGCTGACTATCGCGCCGCGGCAGCGCACGCCCAAGCGGCTGGCTTTGATGGAGTTGAGATTCACGCCGCCAACGGCTATTTGATCGACCAGTTTTTGCAATCGAAAACCAATCACCGCACCGATTTGTACGGCGGCTCGATCGAAAACCGCTATCGCTTCTTAGGAGAAGTGGTCGCTGCGGTGACCGAAGTCTTCGACGCATCGCAGGTCGGCGTTCGCTTGTCTCCCAACGGCGTCTACAACGACATGGGCTCCGCCGACTTCCGCGAGCAGTTCACTTACGCCGCCGAGCAGCTCTCGCCGCTCGGTCTGGCCTATCTGCATGTCGTCGACGGACTGGCGTTTGGATTTCATGAAAATGGAAAACCGATGACCTTGGCGGAATTTCGGCAGGTCTTTTCGGGTCTGCTGATGGGCAATTGCGGCTACGACCAAGAAATGGCCGAAGCGGCGATCGAGAGCGGGGCCGCCGACCTGATCGCATTTGGGCGACCATTCATCAGTAATCCCGACTTGGCGGAGCGTTTCGCGCACCAATGGCCGCTCGCCCCCATCGCCGACACGAAGCTGTGGTATGGCGCAGGTCCCGACGCGCAGGGCTACACCGACTTTCCAACCTTCGCCGAGGCGTCTGCAGCACGTTAAGTTTGCGTTTGGAAATCGGCAAAACGCTAGCAGCGACGGCAATGCAATTCCTTGAACTTACGGCGATCTCGCATGACGCTAAGTCCTGGCGCGTCGTATGTTAGGAAAAGGTGAAGAGATTGTGGTTGACGCAAAGTGCTACCACGATATATTGGGCCTCCGGCTGTGGAATTGATGTTGTCGGAACCCAAGATCTGGCGATATTCAATTTTATCAGCCACAGCATCTTGTGCTTCGGCGGAAGCCCTGGCACAATATACTGTGGGCAATGAATGCTGCCCTCGCACCCAACACGCCAGCCTTGCTAGCGTTTGGGGCCGTAGAACTCCACTCGCGTGGGGGGAAGCGGATAAGGAGTCTGGCAGTCCTCTCTAGAGGACCTCGCGTCAAGGAAGACGGTGCGTTGATACGCGCGCTTCTATTTTGATGACGTCGCCTAATCCTGACCGCCGCTCATGGAGCGAACTTTGATGTTCGAGCCTGAGTTTCCCGACATTCGCATTGGAAGCACAAACCATGGAATCTCAATCTCGCGCCTTATCCGGCCGTCAGCCGGTTCAGGAAGAACCCTTCGAAGGAGCAGATGTCATGACGACTGTCACCTCCCCCGCCGTAGCCCTGGAAGTTCGTAAACGGGACGGCCGCATCATTTCGTTTGATGTCGTTCGCATCGCCTATGCGATCGGCAAAGCTTTCCGCGCTGAAATCGGCGTGCCGGACGGTCAAGAACTGGAAAGTTCGCTCGAAAATCAGGTCAAAAGCATCTCGGAAGCGGTCATCGATCAGATCGAAAGTCGCCCGTTCAGCCGCGACGGAGTCGATGTCGAGTCGATCCAGGACGCGGTCGAAATCCAACTGATGCGTCACGGCCACTTCTCGGTCGCTCGCCGCTATATCCTCTACAGAGAAGAGCACGCCAAACTGCGTGCGTTGCGCGCCGCGGACAGCGACGGAAATCTGGTCGCTCCGCGGATCAACGTGAAGCAGGAAGATGGGACGAAAGAGCCGTTCGACGCGACTCGTCTGCGTCGTCGGGTCTATTCGGCCGTTCGTGGTCTGGAGCAAAACTGCTCGGCCGAAGAACTGGTCGAAGAGACCTATCGTTCGCTCTATGACGGCATCACGCCGCAAGAGATCTATCGCGCGATGATTCTCGCTTCGCGTTCGCGGATCGAACGTGACCCCGACTACGACAAGGTCGCCGCTCGCTTGATGCTGATGGTGATCTACAACGAAGCGATCGGGCGTCTGCATCCGAAAGAAGATATCGCCGAAGTCACGCGTCGCGAGTTCAGCACGTATATTTCGACCGGTATCGAAGCGGGCCGTCTGGCCGAACGACTGCGTGATTTCGATCTCGAGCGAATCTCGGCGGCTCTTCGTCCTGAACGTGACGCGGCGTTCCCGTACCTGGGGCTGCAGACGATCTATGATCGTTACTTGCTGCACATCGACGGTCGCCGGATCGAGACTCCCCAGTACTTCTGGATGCGTGTCGCAATGGGTCTGGCCTGGAACGAAGAGAACAAAGAAGACCGCGCGATCGAGTTCTACAACATTCTCTCGACGTTCCGCTTTACCTCGGCCACGCCGACGTTGTTCAACTCCGGCACGCTGCACCCGCAGCTCAGCTCGTGCTATCTGAGCACGGTCGATGACGACCTGGAGCACATCTTCAAGGTCGTTTCCGACAACGCGATGCTGTCAAAATGGGCCGGCGGACTTGGCAACGACTGGACCAACATCCGGGCCACCAACGCCCACATCAAGGGAACGAACGGCCAAAGCCAGGGCGTGATCCCGTTCCTGAAGGTCGTCAACGACACCGCGATCGCGGTCAACCAAGGGGGCAAACGCAAAGGCGCCGTCTGCTCGTACCTGGAATCTTGGCACTTGGACGTCGAAGAGTTTCTCGACCTCCGCAAGAACACCGGCGACGATCGCCGTCGTACGCATGACATGCATACGGCCAACTGGATCCCCGACTTGTTCATGAAGCGCGTTCGCGAAAACGCCGACTGGACGCTGTTCAGCCCGGACGAAACGCCCGACTTGCACGACCTGTGCGGTTCGGCCTTCCAAGCTCGTTACGAAGAGTACGAGAAGCTGGCCGACGAAGGCAAAATGCGTCTGTTCCGCCGCTTGCCGGCCAACGAACTGTGGCGAAAGATGCTGACTCGCTTGTTCGAGACCGGCCATCCGTGGATCACCTGGAAAGATCCGTCGAACGTCCGTTCGCCGCAGGATCACGTCGGCGTCGTTCATAGCAGCAACCTCTGCACCGAGATTTTGCTGAACACGTCCAAAGACGAAATCGCCGTTTGCAATCTGGGCAGCATCAACCTTGTCGCTCACATCCGCAATGGCGAGCTCGATCTCGAGAAGCTGCGTGAAACGGTCACCACCGCGGCCCGCATGCTCGACAATGTGATCGACATCAACTATTACCCCACCGGCGAAGCCAAGACCTCGAACGCGCGTCATCGCCCGGTCGGCATGGGTCTGATGGGTTTCCAAGACGCTTTGTCGTCGCTCGGCGTCAGCTACGCCAGCCAGGAAGCGGTCGAATTCGCCGATCGCAGCATGGAAGCGATTTCGTACTTCGCGATCCTCGCTTCGTCGCAATTAGCGGCCGAACGTGGAACGTACGAAACGTACAAGGGATCGAAATGGGATCGCGGCATTCTGCCGATCGACTCGCTCGACATCCTGGAACAAGAGCGCGGCCTGCCGATCGAAGTCGATCGCAGCTCGACCTTGGATTGGCAAGTTGTTCGCGACTCGGTTCGTGAGCATGGCATGCGTAACAGCAACGTCATGGCGATCGCACCGACCGCGACGATCTCAACCATCGTCGGCGTCTCGCAATCGATCGAACCGACCTACAAGAACCTGTTCGTCAAGAGCAACTTGTCGGGCGAGTTCCCGCAGCTCAACCTGCGGATGGTCCAAGACCTGAAGGCGGAAGGCTTGTGGGATAGCGACATGGTCGAAGCGATCAAGTACTACGACGGCGAACTGACCGAAATCGACCGAGTTCCGGACGAATTGAAGCTTCGCTATCTGACCGCATTTGAAGTCGACAGCAAGTGGTTGATCGAGTGCGGCGCCCGGCGCCAGAAATGGATCGACATGGGTCAGTCGCTCAACTTGTACATGGCCCAACCAAGCGGTCGCAAGCTGCACGACATGTACATGTTGGCCTGGAACGTCGGCCTGAAAACGACTTACTACCTCCGCACGCTCAGCGCGACGCAGGTCGAGAAGTCGACGATCGACGTCAATCGTTTCGGCATCCAACCTCGCTGGATGAAGAACGCCAGCGCTTCGGCCGATATCCGCGTCGATCGCGGTGATGCCGCCGAAATATTGGACGAACTGCCGCCGGAACAACCGAAGGCCTGCAATCTGGACGGCGACTGCGAATCTTGCCAGTAGGCGATCGTCGCGCTTCCGAAATTTTCTCAGCCGGCCACGCGATGTGCCCGGCTGCACCACGAGAAGAAAACTAGCCCGAGGCGCAAGCCGAGGGAATCCGCTTGGCCACTTCCAGCGGGATTGCTGATCCTAGATCCTATTTCGCTTTGCAAACGCATTCCCTTGGCTTGCGCCTCGGGCTAGTGTCGAGATTTGCTTTTTTATTCGCACACAATCGCAAGGGAGCGATACGATGTCTATTCCCAGTGTCGATAACCAACTCGAAACCGGCGACGGCCAACGAGTACGGGCCAACGACAAACGCCTGGTCAACTGCTCGCAGGTCGACGTCAATCAGCTGATGCCGCTGAAATACAATTGGGCTTGGGAGCACTACATTAATGGGTGCGCCAACCATTGGATGCCGACCGAAGTGCCGATGACCAAGGACATCGAAACCTGGCGCAGCGACAAGCTGACCGACGACGAACGTCTGGTCATCATGCGTAACCTCGGGTTCTTTTCGACCGCCGAAAGCCTGGTTGGCAACAACTTGGTCTTGGCGATCTTCAAGCATGTCACCAACGCCGAATGTCGCCAGTATTTGCTGCGTCAAGCGTTTGAAGAAGCGGTTCACTCGCACACCTTCCTCTACGTCGTCGAAAGTCTCGGCCTGAACGAAGGGGAAATCTTCAACATGTATCATGAGGTCCCGGCGATCACGCGCAAGGACCAGTTTGAAATGAAGCTGACGGCCGAAGTCCTCAGCCCCGATTTCAGCACCGATACGTACGAAGGTCTCCAGGCGTTCCTGAAGAACCTGATCGGCTACTACATCATCATGGAGGGGATCTTCTTCTACACCGGGTTTGTGATGGTGCTGTCGTTCCATCGCCGGAACTTGATGACCGGCATCGGCGAACAGTTCCAGTACATCCTGCGTGATGAGACGGTCCACCTGAACTTTGGCATCGACCTGATCAACGGCATCAAAGCCGAAAACCCCGATCTGTGGACGCCGGAATTCCAGGCCGAGATCATCGACCTGATCAAACAGGCGGTCGAGTTGGAAATCGAATACGCCGGCGACTGTCTGCCGAACGGCATTTTGGGCCTCAACCGCGACCTGTTCCGCGACTATGTCCATTACGTCGCCGATCGCCGCGTCGAACGTATCGGCTTGCCGAAGCAATTCGATTCGAAGACCAACCCGTTCCCGTGGATGAGCGAAACGATGGACCTGGCGAAGGAAAAGAACTTCTTCGAAACCCGGGTCACCGAGTATCAAAGCTCGGGGGCGCTGAACTGGGACTAACCTGGTTGAGAAGCATAAAAAAAAGAGGCTGGTCCATCGGGCCAGCCTTTTTTTGTGCGCGGTGGATGCGCCGCAGAATCAGTCAAATTCTGCTGGATTGCACGTGATGCCTTGGTAGACTGTTGACGAGCCCCTGCACGCAAGAACGAGAAAACGCTTCCCACTTTGCGGGAAACATTTTCTGATGAAACGGAAGTTGCAAGGATTCCATTCATGGTCGAGCGAGATGCTGAAACGCCAGAACAAGCAGCACTGGTCCAGCCCTCCCTATCCGCCGAAACAACTCGCGAGATCGCGGCTTCCTGCGCGCCGGAAGGAGATCGTCCAACGGCGATTCGCTACCGCGTGGTCGCCTGGCTCACGGCGGCGGCGGCGCTGGCTTATCTCTGTCGCAATTCGCTCGGCATTGCCGAAAGTCAGATCCGTGACGACCTGGGGCTCTCCTTGGTTCAATCCGGGCACGTCATGGGAGCGTTCTTCTGGAGCTACGCATTTTTTCAAGTCCCGACCGGAGCATTCTCTCACCGTTTCGGCACTCGCCTAGCGCTGACGATTTTTGCGATCGCGTGGTCGGCCACGACGTTGGCGACGGCGCTCTCTCCCGGACTCTGGCTGTTGATTTCGGCCCAACTGTTGATGGGCGTCGCCCAAGCAGGCATCTTTCCGGCATCCACCAACACCGTTAATTATTGGATGCCGATGTCCTCCCGATCTTTGGCGTGCGGCGTGCTGTCCGCGGGAATGCAAGTCGGAGCAATCGCGGCCGGCATCCTGACCGGTCTGTTGTTAAGCGTGATGAGTTGGCGCTGGAGTTTTGCTCTGATTTCGCTTCCCGGCGTCGTGTGGGCGCTGGCGTTTTATCTGCGGTTTCGTGATCGACCAGGACTTGCTCCCGAGGCCAACGCGGCGGAACAAGCGTTGATCCAAGCAGGTCGACCGCGCGAGCAAATGGCCGCTGCCGACGATGATGGCGGTCCCACCGACTGGAGAGCCGTTCTGCTTCATCCCGGGCTATGGCTGATCCATGGACAACAGATCTGTCGAGCAGCCGGCTATATGTTTTTCGTCAGTTGGTTCCCAACGTTTCTGCAAGAGACGCGCGGCGTTTCGATCGAACATTCCGGCTATATGCAGGGGGTCGTCTTGGCGGGAGCGCTGATTGGCAGCCTCTTAGGAGGAATCTTGACCGATGGGATCTGGCGAAAGACCGGGAGCCTATGGCTTAGTCGTAGCGGTGTCGGTGCGACGGCGCTGGGTATTTGCTCGGTGCTGATTCTCTGCAGTTGGTTCGTTGAAGATCTCAATTTTGCGATCGGCCTGTTAGCGTTCGGCGTCTTGTTCGCGCAACTGGCCAGTCCCGCGATGTTCGCCGCGGTTATAGATATCAGCGGTTCACGCGCGGCCCAGGTGCTAGGCGCCGTCAATATGACCGGAAACCTCGCGGTCGCCGTTTGTCCTATTTTGGTCGGCATCCTCTTCGAGCGAACCGCCAATTGGAATTTGGTGCTGATCCTGTTCGCGGCGATTTATTTTATCGGAGCCATCTTCTGGGCGTTCGTGGACACGCGCCACGGAATTTTCACCAAGGCAGATCAACAAGCCGAGGAAACGCTTCCGATCAACGCAGTCAGCGTAGCGACCGCCGAAGAATGACCGCTCGCGTCTCCGGGCAAGACGATTAGTGCCTCCGCACCAGCAAGAAAGTGCCGCCGATCACCAGCGCCATTCCGCCGATCATCAGCGGCGTGATCGTCTCCCCCAAAAAGAGCGCGCCCCACAAGACGCCAAAGACCGGCACCACGTAGGTCACCGAGAGCGCTTTGGTTGGGCCGCAATCGGCCAGCAGTTGGTAATACAAGACAAAACCGACAGCGCTGCATAGCAGCGCCAGGGTGATCGTGCAGGCAATCACCAGCGGCGTGATTAACTCTGGCGTCGGTCGATAGAGGAACAACCCCGGGATCAGCAGCGTACCGGCGATCAACTGCGCGGCGCTGGCGACGGCCATCGGTTTCAGGCGCCCGGTGTGGGTCTTGATGTAGACGCCGGCCGCCGAATAGCAAACGGCGGCGGTCAAACAGGCGCAGCTTCCTGCCAACAATTCCCATGACGGCGCGACCGGGCCCAATCCAGCGATGACGCCGACGCCTAACAAGCCGAGGATCGCGCCGACGATCATCATCCAGGTCGGACGTTCCCCAAAGACAAAGGCGCTCCAAGCGACGCCAAAGATCGGCGTTGTCGCGTTGATCACCGCCGAATAGCCGGCTGGAATGTAGAGCGCCGCAATGCCGAACATCGTAAACGGGATCGCCGCATTGAGCAGCGCAATCACCGTATATTGCCGCCAATTACGGCGCCACTCGATTTGGAGTCCGCGAGCCGTAAAAAAAGTGACCAACACAATGCCGGCGATCAGCAAACGACTTGAAGCCAGTCCAAACGGTCCTAACGCCGGCGCCATGATGCGCATCAGCAAGAACGATCCGCCCCAAATGGCGGCCAAAACCGTCAGCTTCGCGTAGTCAGTCGGTCGCATGCAGGCAGTATTTCAAATTGCGAAAGTAATTCATCCCAGGGACGCACGATGCAGATAGAAAGTTCGCGCCCAAAAGGATTAAGCGTACCAACGTAACAGAAAGCGCGGACTGCGGAAGGAACGACGGCTCACAAACTGAGCGAGATTACCGCATCGCGTACCGTCAGTGAGAAAGAGTGACAGCGCCTCCATTCTAGTCCGCAATCGGTTCATAACCGTAGTCAGCAAAGGGAGATGCGGCAGTCCGCCTAGATAACGTGCGCCGGCGGGGGTGACGACGATTGGCTGCTAAAGCACCGGAAACCCACTTCCTTACATGGTATTTCCCTTCTAGCCATCCGTCTTGCTTCGTACTTTGCGCATCTCCTCAACAACTTCAGACAGCCCCCAAAAAACCGAATGCTACGCCCCCCTAAGTTCTGCCATTCCACGATTCGGTTTAACTGCTGCAATGTGGCGTGATGAGTGATATTTGCCGTAAAAGTTATCGGTTTTCACAGAACAAATCCGTTTTCTAAGGTCGAATCAGCGCCTCCATTGGTGCAATTATCGCTCTCCTTGAACAGCGAACGATCAACGCGACTGCATGCCTTTCAACCAGGTTGTTGCATCGGTGAAACATGCGGCGAGCCGCTCTGCGCCTCTTTCGATTCGTCACCTAGTTTTTGAGAGGAACAGCCGACATTGAAATTCGTCGAGGGCTAGGCTTGCTTATCGGCTTCGACTGTCGAGAAATCCGTGGATGCGAGAAAAGGATTCGAGAATGAAAAAGAATGTCGCCGTGCTATATACTCGCCCTGAGAAAGACTCCTCTCCACTAGTGAAAGCATTTGAAGCCGCCGACTTTGACGTGCTGGCGATCCATGATTCAGAATCTCTCTATCGGATTGTTAATCGACAACAAATCGATGCGATTGTGATCGAGAATAAGCTCAATAGCTTTCTGACTGGTCTAGAAACGTTATCGCGTCTCGAACAAGCTTTGGTGCGGCCTGTCACGGTGCTACTGGGAACCTTATCGGAAAAAGAAAAAGCATCCGCAAAAGATGGGAATGTCGACTATCTCTTCGGCTGGGACGCTTCGCCCAACGAGATTGCCGACGCCTGCTTTCGTTCTTGCCGATGGGAAGCGAATCGAGGACTATTCATTCCCGAAAGCGCTCGCCATTTGGTGCGCGACGCCGACTTTTTGCAACCGCTGCCTCAGTTAGCGGTGAAGATCGCCAAGTACTTCAACGACGAATCGGCGACAATCTCTGATGTGGCGAATGACATCTCTAAAGATGCGCTTGCCGCGGCCGAGATTTTCCGCAAGTTGAATTGCTCCTCTGCGGGGCTGCCGAACAAAGTCCATCGGCTTCAGGACGCGGTTTCGCTGCTCGGCATCAAGCAAACGGTGGTGATCGTCCTCCGCTTTTGCATTCATCGCTGCCAAACGGATTTGTTGGAGCGTCTGGATAGCGATTTGATCTCCTGGTTCGGAGTTCGCAGTACGATGATCGCCAGCACGGCGTCGGTCTTCGCTCAACGTTGTCAAGACATTTGTCCTGACATGGCTTATCTGCTGGGTCTCTTTCAAGACATCGGCATGTTGGCGCTGGCGCATGAATACGACAGCTATTTCAAAATCATCCAGCGTTATCGAACCGTTCCACAAGTGCGTCTAGAAATGCTGGAAGAGGAAGACTACGAAATAACGCACGCCGACGTGTCGGCGGCGATCATGCAACAATGGCAATTGCCCGCTTCGTTTATTCGCCTGATTTTGCACCATCACAATGCGGAATCCGACTCCGTCGATCTTTCGGAAATGGAACAGGGAGTTATCCGAGCCATGCAAATCGGCGAAGCGCTCGCCAATATGCAAGACTATCCTTCTTTATGCCGGTTCCAACGATTTGAGCAACTCCTGCAGGCTCTTCCCAACTATGACAAAATCAACGTCAAGAGTTGTCTTGGAGAAGCGATCGCCAAGGCGAGCGAATCCGCCGACTTGTACAAGACCCCCATCCCGGATGCGAAACAATGGAAAAATTTCGTGATTGGAATTGGAGACCAACTCGCAGGCCGCGCACCGAGCCAAGGTTTCGTGGACGAAGCGGAAATCCCCGCCGATTCGGTTAGCCCGAAAAATGACGCGATTCCCCTTTTGATCGTCGTGGACGAAAACCCAGCAATTGCTACGCATGTTCGAGCTGCACTATCCGAATTCGCGATTGCTGTCGAACATTGGATGACGCCCAAATCGTGCGAGGAATTAAGGGGGAACATTTGCGGAATTTTGTGCGAAGCTCACTTCAGCAACGACAGCGGCATTTCCTTTATTCAACGTGTGCGCAACCGTGGAAATGAGACGCCAATCATTATGATGAGCCAAGATCGCAATCGCATGACGATCCTCAAGTCGATTCAAGCCGGGATCAATGAATTTTTGACCAAGCCGTTTAGCGAGGGGCAGCTACTCGAGAAACTTCAGCGCCAAGGAATTCTCAGCGAAGCCCTGGCCACGCCGCAGCAATAATGAAGAGACCGCTCTCTTTCGCGGAGGACGGCGGAGCTTCGTCCTGCTTCGATTCTGGGTATAATCGATTCGCGTTGAATTGATTTCCTCCCAGATTAGATGCGTTTTATGTCCACCTCCCGACGCCCTATCGGCCTTCCTGTGACGATCGCGGTCATCATGATCGTGCTGTTGGTCATGTTGATCGTCGGCTGGGTGCTATTAGCGGTCTGGGGCGCCTACAACGACGAAGACTCGGCGATCCTGTATTGGACCATCCTCCCAATCGGAGCCATCTTTCTAGCGACCGTTTTGGGGGGCGTGATTTTCTATATGGTTCTGTCGATCAAGTCGATCAACTTGAACATTCGCCAGGCCAATTTTATCGACAGCGTTACGCATGAACTCAAGAGCCCGATCGCATCGCTTAAGCTATATCTGCAAACGCTCAACCGGCTAAAAGTGTCGGAAGCCGAAGCGGTCGAATTTTACGGCACGATGCTCAAAGATGTCGAACGGCTCGATCACCTGATTAATCACCTGCTCGAAGCAGGCCGGCTCGACCGAAGTCGCGACGAGGCCGAAGCCGAAGAAATCCGACTCGACAAGCTGTTGATCGGCTGCGCCGACGCGTCGCTGCTGCTCTATCGAGCGCCTCGCGAGATGATCCAGCTTCATTTGCAACCTTGCGTCATGCACAGCTATCAGGGCGATCTCGACATCATCTTTCGCAACCTGATCGATAACGCGATGAAATACTCCGGCGCCAACGCATTGATTGAGATTCATCTGCGGCTCGACGCCAACCAGAAGGCAGTGGTCGAAGTCTCGGACAACGGGCCTGGCATCCCCAAAGGAATGCGCCGTAAAATCTTTGGTCGTTTCGTTCGTTTGGGACTAGAACTGCAGCGAGAAAAGCCCGGGACCGGACTTGGTTTGTACATCGTAAGGACGCTGGTGCGGCGACTGAGAGGATCGGTTAAAGTAACGGACGGTCGGCAAGGGCAGGGGACCCGATTTATCGTCACCTTGCCTGGCGCTCGACCGCTGAATGAGAATCCGCAGTCCGAAGAACAAAATGCGGCGTAGCTGGGGAGGACGTCGTGCCGATGCACGGGGGAAAAACAAATCAACAGACGCGAATCTTGGTGGTCGAAGATGAAGCCCATCTCGCGATCGGCATTCGCTATAACCTGGAAGCGGAAGGCTTTGACGTCACGGTTGTCGAAGATGGGCGCAGCGCGCTGGAAGTGGTCGACAAAAATCCACGCCAGATCGACATCGTGATTCTCGATTTAATGCTTCCCGGCATGAGCGGCTATGCGGTTTGTGAAACGCTCCGCGCTAACGGCGAGGATATGCCGATCTTGATCCTCAGCGCTCGCACGTTGCCCGAAGATCGGAAGCGCGGCTTCGACGTCGGCGCCGATCAATACATGATGAAGCCGTTCGATCTTGATGAGTTCATCAGCCGCGTAAAAAACCTGCTGGCGGCCCGCAATCGCCGCGACCAAGCGCGTCAACGGGAAGAACCAGAGACGCTGAAACATTTCGAGTTTCGGGACGTAAAAATCGATTTTGAAGCGTTTCAAGTGGTCTGCGGCGACAAGCCGATCCGGCTGACGCAGTTAGAAGCCAAGCTGCTCCGCTACTTCTGCGAAAACGAAGGCCGGATCATTCCGCGCAACGAACTGCTGACCGAAGTCTGGCAGATGTCGCCGAACATCACGACCCGCGCACCGGACCAGTTCATCTTGCGAATGCGCAAGTTGTTTGAGCGAGACCCGTCGAACCCACAGCACTTCATCACGATCCGAGACGCCGGGTATCAGTTCTTGGCCAGAGAAGCAGCGGCGGAAGCGAATGACGCGGCGCCAGAAGAAACGTCGCCTGAGTAGCGTGCGTCTGGACGCACCTCTTTGAATCGATCGGCACTTCGGTGCGTCTAGCGCACCTACCTTAGCGCATAAAAAAAGAGGGCCGCTGGGGACCCTCTTTTTCTGTATTCAGCGGTCGGCTTAGTGAATCGCCGAGCCGTCTTTGCTTCGCTTCTTGTAGTCGACCACGTTCCAAGCCAGACCGGTCCACTTCATCACGCGGATGATGTTGTAGGTCAGGTCGAATTCCCACCACTTGTGACCATGGTTGGCCATGCGGGGGTAAGCATGGTGGTTGTTGTGCCAACCTTCGCCAAAGGCGGTCAACGCGACCCACCACAGGTTCTTGCTTTTGTCGGTCGTCTCATAGTTGGTGTAGCCCCAGATGTGCGACGCCGAGTTGACGAACCAGGTGACGTGCAACACGACCACCAAGCGGGCGAACATACCCCACAACACCCACGAGGTCGCATAGTACGAACCGCCGTAACAATAGCCGGCGAACGCCATCAATCCGCCTAGCGCCAAGTGCGAAGGGATGAACGCGTAGTCCAGGAAACGCATGCCTGGCTCTTTCAACAAGTCGGGAGCCCAGCGTTCGTGGATCGATCGCTGTTCTTCACGATTACGGAATGGGAAGAGCCACCACATGTGCGCCCACAAACCGCCATGCTCGGGCGAATGCGGATCTTCGGGTTGATCGCTATGTGCGTGATGCTTGCGATGCATCGCGACCCAGTCGAGGGCCGAACCTTCGCCCGCCAATCCGCCGATAAAGGCCAAGATCATGCGAGTCGGGTAATGCACCTGATAACTGGTATGGGTCAACATGCGGTGAAAGCAGAGCGTGATGCCAACACAGCCGGTCAGATAGTAAAAAGCGACAAAGATCGCAAATCCGCTCCACGAAAAGTAGAACGGCGCGGCCAAAGCGACGACATGAATGCCGGCGAGCCAGCCGAAAATGATCCACGCAAAGCCAGACTTGTAGCGATCGGTCAGTTTTTCAGCGATCGGCGGTTCGATGCGACGCGGTTTGCGCGTCTTCGTCGTTTTGGCCGTCGGCTTGGTTTCAGTCGCGAGGTTGGATTCATTCCAATCCTCCGAGGAGACGGCGTCATCTTCGAAGTCGTCGCCCGCTAGTTTGTTATCGTCGGAGACTATCGACATGGGAGCTCATCATTCCGGTGGGAGAGGTTCGGCCGCTAACGTGAAATCCATCATTCGACGCTGGCGACTCCAAGTTTCTTCGTTGTGATTGTAGAGAGTGTCGAGTCAAAGTGAGTCAACGGAACGTTCCAGCTTCGTAATAGTTGTGTAACAATCGCCGCAACGCCTGTTTCATTCCGTATTTACGACGCAAAACCGCTCGTCTAACGCATGCTGTCACGCCAGTAGAGGGGGAGCAGGGACGCCGCAGCGGAGAATCGCTAGCGGCGTATCCAAAGAAGAAGATTGTGGCGGCGCCATCGACAGGACTACTTGGCGGCGTCAGCCGAGCCCGTTTCGGAAGGCTGTTCCTGCTTTTTCTCGGTCTGCTTTGCTTCCTGCTTTTCTTCGACCTTTGCTTCGGGCTTCTCTTCCGTTGGTTTCGCCTCGGGAAGCTTGCCGACCAGCGGCTTCAGTTCCCGCAACCAGATATTGCGATAGCGGACCGGATTGCCGTGAAACTGCAGTTGAATTTTTCCCTTCGGGCCGTGCTTTTCAAACTTTGGCGGGCTATCCCACGCGGTGGTTCCCTTCAACTCGTAATGGTTTTGCACTAACACTCCGTTGTGCAGCACAGTGAAGTAGCCGGACTTGGCCAGAGAACCGTCGTCGTTGAACTGCGGTGCGTTGAAGATGATGTCGTAGGCTTGCCACTGGCCAGGCTTGCGTGACGCATTGACCATCGGCGGCGACTGCTTGTAGATCGAAGCGGCCTGACCGTCGAAATAGGTCGGATTGTCGTACGAATCGAGAATCTGGCATTCGTACTTGCCAAAGAAATAGACGCCGCTGTTGCCGCGACCTTGTCCCTTGCCAGAGACTTTCTCCGGCGTGGCGAACTCAATATGCAGCTGCATATCGCCGAAACTATCTTTGGTGGTGATCCCACCTTTCGCCGCTTGGGCGTAGCCATCTTTGACGATCCACTTGTCTCCGCCGTCCCATTGGGACAGGTCGCTGCCGTCAAACAGCACGATCGCGTCGGCAGGAGCGTCGCCCGGCTTGGCGCCTGGCTCGACAACCGGCGGTTCGGGCCACTCGATCCCGCTTTTCCATTCTTTGCCGGCAGACAGAGAAGCGGCCGACAAAACAGCGGCGGCGAACACAGCGAAAAAACTGAAGTACTTCATCGGGGGTAATCTCCAAGGGCAGGGGCCGCGCATAAATAAGCCAGATTGACGGCTACGGGGGGGAGGAAGAACCGCTATTCTAGTTCCTAACCTGCGATAAGTCACCTTGGCGGGGCCAATCTTCCCGCCGCCGCATTCATTAACTCGGGAATTGACGATGAGAAGACTCACTTCAGCGCTCTGGCAACGTTTTTTACGCTATTTTTTGGCCGGAATCTTGGCCGTCATGCCGCTGGCGCTGACCGGAATGATCGTGATCTGGCTCGCCGGTTTTCTCAACGGCTTCGTGGGGCCGACCTCCTTTGTCGGGCAACAGCTAAGCCGCATCGGCGTGGCGAACGGTACGCCGACCGTGCCGGTTGACAGTGAGGATATCAACTGGATCGCGTACTTGTTTGGCTGGGTGATCGTCCTGGGAGTGGTCTTCCTGATCGGCATGCTCGTCGAAACGGGGTTAAAAAACACGTTCAACTCGTTGGTCGATTCGATCATCATCCGCGTGCCGCTCATCGGCAAGTTGTACGGCACCGCTCGGCAGTTGGTCGGCATGCTCGATAAACAAGATGACGGAGAGTTGCGCGGCATGAAGGCCGTTTTCGTCATGTTCGGCAAAGAAAATGGCGCCGGCATCCTCGCGTTGATGCCAACCTCGGATCGGTACGACATCAACGGCGTCGACTATCACGGCGTCTATCTGCCGACCTCGCCGCTACCGATGACCGGCGGCATTGTCTTTGTTCCCTGCGACGCAGTCCAACCGGTCGAGATGTCGGTCGACGGCCTGATGAGCATCTACCTGTCAATGGGCGTCACCGCGCCGCAGTTTTTGCAAACGGCCGGCAAGGGAATGAATAAGAAAGGGCCTGTGCCGAAGCCGGACTAAAGGAGAAATATCGGGTTAGCCTTGAATCGCGCTAGAATCAGGGCCGCGGCATTCCGCACCGCGTTTGCGCCATCCCTGCCACACCGCCGAGACAACTGGCGAATCTCTCGGGGGCGACATCGGCGGTACGCCAAACGATGCAAGCCTTGCTCTTTGCTACCTTTAGCGCCAACGCTCTTCCGTCCCAATTCTGGCCAGGATCGATCGCTTGATTCGAGGCTCGCCCCCACTTTTCTTGGGCGCGCCAAGTGCGCACACCCGGCAAATTCCGACCAATCGGCAAACTTTCGCTAATGCGCAATTTCTTTCCTGTCGATTCACTGGAATAGATCCACTGGAATATTTGGAATTATCCAAAAATCCACTTTATCGCTGCAGATTGGCGTCTTAAGCCGATGGAAGTGGGACCAGAGCCAACCGGTAGAGCAACTACTTATTCACGTAACGCGTCCTCATCCAGGTCCGTCCAATGACTCGCATCAATACCAACGTTAGTTCGCTTGTCGCTCAAAAGAACCTGGGCCGTTCGAACGCCGATTTGAACGTGACCCTCACTCGTTTGAGCACCGGCTTGCGAATCAATAGCGGCAAAGACGATCCGGCCGGATTGATCGCCAGCGAATCGCTTCGCAGCGACATCACCAGCGTTGAAAAAGCGATCACCAATAGCGAACGCGCCAATCAATTGATCGCCACGGCCGATAGCGCCTTGGGGCAGGTCAGCTCGTTGCTCAATGATATTCGGGGCCTGATCTCCGAAGCCGCGAATACGGGCGCACTGAGTGACGAACAGGTCGCGGCGAATCAGCTGCAGATCGACTCGTCGCTCGAAGCGATCGACCGTATCGCCCAGGTAACCTCTTTCCAGGGAAAGCGGTTGCTCGACGGCAATCTTGACTTTATCACGCAAAATGTCAATCGCTCATCGATCGCCGGTCTGCAAATCGATCAAGCCAACTTCGGCACGCAAACTTCAATCGGCGTAGCCGTCAAAGTGGTGAGTCAGGCGACGCGCGGCACGCTCAACTATGGCTTTGGCGCGGTCGCAGACGACCTTATTCTCGAAGTCGGCGGCGCCAACGGGACCGAGGCGTTCAATTTCGCCAAGGGCTCGACGATTGAAGAAATCGCTTCGGCGGTCAATTTGGTCTCCGACGCTACCGGGGTTGAAGCGGTGCTGGAAACGGCTGCGACCAAGGGAGAACTAACCGTCAGCAGCTTCGGTAAGGATAATGACATTCTCTTGACCGCCAACGAAGCCGGTTTTGAGCCCGGCGATGTCCGGATTAAGTACGCCAAAGGGACGTCGAGTACGACCACCGCGACCTACACCGCTCAAGTTGGAGATGATCCTGCGAAACTAGAAGTGACCCTCGGCGTGACCGAGTACGAAACGGCCAGCGTGACTGTCGACACCGCCGGCACTGACAACGATTTTTCGATCACGGCCAATCAAGCCGGCGCGGATTTCAATGATATCTCGATCATCTTCAACGATGGCGCAATCACCGGACAAGAAACAGCCGTCTTTGACGCCGACGCCAAAACGTTGACGATTACCAAGAACGCGGCTTCGACCGGGGCGGACATCATAGCGGCGATCAATAGCACGAGCCCGCTCTCAAACACGCCGTTCGCCATCGTCGATGGCGCCGCCGTGAACTCGGACTTCTCGATTACGTCCGATTCGACCGGGCTGGCCAACAATAACACCACGATCAACTTTATCGGCGGCGGTACGGCCGGCGCCGAAACGGTCGCCTATGACAACTCGGATCCGGACGCTCCGATCATTACGGTCACGATCCAAGACGGCGTCTCGACCGCGAATCAGGTGATCTCTGCGATCAATCTTGACGGCGTCACCGGCCCATTATTTACTGCCGCCGCCAACGTCGCCGGCAGTGATGGCTCCGGCGTAATTGCGATCGGCGACAGCGGCGCCGTCACGACCACCGCCAACAACTCGGGCGTTTCGGCGCTCTTCACGGCGGCTCTTGTCGAAACGCTGGGAAGCGGCTCTGGCGCGGTGGCCTTTACCGGCACGTTTGGGACGACTACATCCGGCGGCGTCGACGGCGGCGACGTGAGTGCAACCGCGAATGACGTGATCGAAGCGATCAACGCCGCCGTTGGCAATACGACGGTCACCGCCTCTTTGGCCGCCGGTAACGACGGACATGATGCGGTCACCGAATTCACGAATTTCGCCTACAACGGCGTTCCCGAACAAAACACCAGCTTGCAGTTTCTGGCGCCGGAAGACTCACCCAACATCCGCTTTGTGTCGAACGCAGGCACAGAGCTCTCGATCGACACGACGACTGATCCCCGCGTCGAAGGCGTATCGCAGGCGATCATTCAAAACGCCGACCCTGACGGCACCTTCTCGATCATTGCGAAGCTCAAAGGAACCGATTACGACGGCTACTCCATTAGCTTCGTAGACGACGCCACCGTCACCGGCGGAGCGAATGAATTCGGCGTACTCGACAAAGAGAACAAGACGCTAACCATTCACCTGGAAGACGGCGTCTCGACGGCGGAAGACCTGCTGACCGCGATCAACGACGACGCCTATATCAGTCAGTTCTTCGAAGCCAAGAATTTTGGTTCCAGCGATGGTTCGGATGCGGTTACCATCGCCGACCTGACAATCCCGGCGGCCACCACCGGCGGCTTGGTCAGCGAGGGAACGCTGGTCGTCAATCTCGAAACCGACGCCGACGGCAACATCAAGACGACGGCGAACGATTTGATCGCCTTTTTTGATGATCCCAGTGCGTTTATCTCGGATCCGACCCATGCAGCCAACGCTCTCGCTTACCTCGAAGCTCGCGGCATCAGCGTTACGAATGTCGAAGGAAGCGACGGCACAGGGGTACTTGAAGTAACCGCGGATGACATCGCCTTTGCGACTAGCGGCAACGACCTGGAAGACGCCCAAGCGTCCGGTTCGACTTACGCCGTGAACGGCGCCAACGCTCAACTGAGCTTCACGGCGGTCAATTCGGGCGAAGAGTATGACAACGTCACGGTCCGGTTTGTCAACGACGCAACCGTCACCGCCGGCGTTAACGAACGGGGCGAATACGAAGCGGCCACCAAAACGTTGACCTTCTTTATCGAAGCAGGCACGACTTCCGCCGACGATATCGCCGACATTTTTGACTCGCTAGACGCTAACTACAACGAAGACCTCGCCCAACTCTTCAGCACCACATCGGGCGGAGCCGGACTGGTGACGACCGACGACACGGCGACGCTGACCGGCGGCGTCGTTGACAACGGAACGACCGATGGCGCCGCGTTGATTGGAAACTCGGACTTAGAAAATCTGGGGCTGACTTTCCAAGCAACCAACTTCGGCTCCGACTCGTTTGTCAGCGTGAAGGCCCTCAGCGGTGCGTTCAGCCTGGCCGATCAAAGCGGCGCCACCAACGTGGACCGTGCGTCCGGAACCGACGTCGATGTCCGCATCAACGGCATCCAAGCGATCGGCGCCGGCTTGAAGGCCTCGATCAACACCTCGTCGCTTGACCTCAGCTTCACGCTCAGCGCCAGCGTCGAAAGTAATTCAAGCTTCGAGTTCGAGATCGTCGGCGGCGGCGCCTTGTTCCAACTGGGCCCTGACGTCGTCAGCAATCAGCAGGCGCGGCTTGGTATTCAAAGCGTCAGCACCGCCACCCTAGGCGGCGTCAGCGGACGCTTGTTCGAGCTGCGCTCAGGCGGCAGCAAAAGTCTGACCAATGATGTTGGCGGAGCCGCCAAAGTCGTGGACGAAGTGATCTCGGTGGTGACCTCGCTACGCGGTCGCTTGGGAGCTTTCCAGAAGACGACCTTGGACTCAAATATCTACTCGTTGAACGACACCTTGGCGAACCTGACCGAGGCCGAAAGCTCGATCCGCGACGCCGACTTCGCCGCCGAATCGGCGAGACTGACGCGAGCCCAGATTCTGGTCCAAGCCGGCACCAACACGCTGGGGATCGCCAACCAAAACCCGCAAAACGTGTTGAGCCTGTTGCAGGGCTAAACGAAAGCGGGGCAGGGGATCCGATCGCCTCGCAGCCTGAGGTGATCGAGAAGGTGAACCTTACGCCGATCGACGTAAGGTTTTGCTTGGCGTTCTGCACCACGTTCGCCAGATTTATCTGCAGGTGCGGTCGAAAGTCGAGGACTTCACAACGTTGCGATAAGCCTGGCGAAAAAAGCTCTCCGCTGGGATCTTCAAGCCGCTTCTATTTCGTCAAATCGAAATTAATTACATTCTTCCCAGGCTCCACAGTCGCGGTCAACTCTCCCTTCTTGCGGTATTTGCGCGGTACCAATTCTGGCATTCTCACCGCATCAGGTTCGTCACTCGAGAGAACCCGCGTGCTGACAACAACTTGATGCTCACCAGGCAGACAACCCTTCGTGTCGTAGGTGAACATCAGTTCGTATTGCCCATTTTCATCGGTAGCGCCGCTTGAGGCGCGCCCCGAATCGGGGTAAAAGACAACTTCCGCACTCGGCAACGGTTCGCCGTTGAGCGTGATCGCTCCCGACACCAGACCGGTTGCGGGACCTGATTGACCACATCCCAGTAGCAATAGTCCTGTCGCAACGGCAGGAAACGTACGCAGCCATGACTGCGATTGGATTCTAAACATATTATGCATTCTCGTCTTTCGAGGAAGAGAGCTGTCGACTTTCATCGTGCGAAGTCGACAGCGATGGGGGGGGCTATTAGGCGACATCGCCAAATCTCGCGGCCAATCTCATTGATTCACCAACCACTCGCGGGACGCAGCTCCCATTGTGAAACTGGCCAACTTCCACATCGCTAGGCTGACGCCGACGATCTAGAGACTGGGAGTGACTTCCCCTCCGGATCTCGTCCCGAAACTCTCATAGACGGTTCCATCAATCGTCTCAGGGATAAAGACGACCGATCCGTCGGCACGGCAGAAATTGGCTCCACCGGGGTGCATGCTCCCCAAAGCCCCCCAGGCGTTTGACCCATTGATCGTGAAGCTCGGATTCGCGGAAGTCGACCCGAGATTGTTATTCAGCCAATGCGCTTTATCCGAACCCACCCAGCACGAGGCGCGACGCGGCTTTTCGGCTCCGTCTTGCTCTCCAATGAAGACCGTATTGCTGGTTCCATCGGTAAGGTCATTAAACCCCGTCTCGCTGTTCAGCCAGAAGGTTCCGCTAAACTTCTTCATATAACCCGCATCATCGGTGGCCAGATTGTCGGGGTATTCGGTACCTAAGATCGCTTTGTAGTTGGTCTTGGCGTTGTCTTTGCGATGGGGATTCGCCGTGGGCATCGGACACGAGGGACACATGAAACCATCGACTGCGATTTGCCCCCAATTGGTCCCCGTCGTCCACCAAGAAAATCGATCCAGGTAGACGTCGAAATTGTCATTCTCGTCCCGGATCTGTTGAAACAGGCTTTCCTGCTCAATGTACGGCAGCACAAACACCATCCAACTCAACGAATTCTTATCGCTCCAAGCTTTGGCGGCGCCTGCTTGATCCCGATTGGAAACGCTCATTTGACCAGGAGGAAAATTGCCGAACGTATCGTGATGATTATGCAGTCCCAGCCCCATCTGCTTGAGGTTGTTAGTGCATTGCATTCTTCGAGCCGACTCACGAGCCTGCTGGACGGCGGGCAATAATAGTGCAATCAATACGCCTATAATGGCGATCACGACCAGCAACTCGACAAGGGTGAAAGCGGATTTGCGAACAAGCATAGAATCTACCTTGAACTAGAGATAAGAGAATAAAGAAAAGGCAGCGATAAAATGAAGCGAATCAAGTGATTGTGAGATCGGCGATTTCTCGTAAATCGCCGATCCGATCAGATTTGAGTTAAAACGGAACCGGCTGCGGGCCGTCTCTTCGAAACGTGACGTCATGTAGTTGGTCCATGCTTCTCCTACGCCAACGAATTTCAGGGACGTCCCCATCGAAACAGCTCTAAAATCTGAGCTCCGCTCAAGGCGACGCCGTACACGGTCAACTCATCCATACGACCATTGAAGTTGCGGATTTTGGATGGCAGCGCGCCTTTCTGCGGACTCCAATTTCCGATGGTCGCATCGCCCAGGACCAACGCGCCTTGTGCGGTTGGCTGGAACGGTTCCGACGAGATCAGCTTGCCGTTTAGGTAGTGCCGTACTTGTTGATCGGTCGCGTCATAGACGGTGACAATTTGCACCCAATTCCCAATATCCTGCAGCTGAAACACTTGGGGAGAGCGATAGTTATGTGTCGCCACGACTCCTGGATCAGGAACGCCGAGGATGAGGTGCCCCTCTTGATGAATCTGCCAGTGCGGATTGTTCACCTTGAACTCATCCGTCAGTAACAAGGAATTGAAGCGCCGGTCTAGTCCGTCGAGTCGAATCCAAGTTGCCAACGTCAGCGACGGGTAGCTGCCTGGGATCGAGATCCGCACGCGATCCCCAGGACGTTTGAATTCAAGACTCGACTTCCCAGGCCACCGCCCCTCGGCCCATTGCGCACCGACGATCGCCCCCGTCAATTCCTGTCCGCCGGCGGCATACCCCACCAAGCGGCGATCTTCCGTTTCGTGGCGATCAAAGGGAAAGTAAGCGATCACTCGCGGGTCATCCAAGATCGCGCCGCGGTGCTCTAACCAATTTTGCAAATGTCGCTGAGACGCTTCGCTGGTCAAAGTCGAAAGTTGATTGGGCGAAATAAAATTCAACGTTTCAGAATCGAGCGGCTTAGAAAGTCCATCGGCCGAGATCGCCAGCGCCTTCCCCTCGGAAAGCTCCTGACGCGTCGCTAAATTCCGATTTGAATTTGATTCGTAGAGTTCGATCTTCCCCTCAAATACTTGTACGTTGATCGAACCATCGCTGGATATTTCCATGCCAAACTCGGTGCCCAAATCGACCACTTCCATCGTCGAGGACAAGATCGTGAACCCTTGGGCAGGCTCCGGAATATTGGCTCGCAATTTCCCGAAGTGACAAATAATGTGACTAGGATCGACGATTTCTAAAGAAGCTGGTCCTTCGGCAACCACAGTGGCCCCGCTATAAAATTCAAGCTGCAGTACCCCCTTGTCCCAGACCAGCGTCTGGGGAATCAGCGTGGAGCCCTCGTGCCAGGTGGCGGTGTTTGCACCGACGACGCCCACCACGCGCGTTAACACGGCGACGCCCGAGTCGGTGGCGGCTTCCTCCTGTTCAAGATTTGTCGAGGTCGCAATCGCGGGCAAATCTTCGTTGTCGCGGCGCATCTCACGCCAACTCAATAACGCTATCACGAGAGACGCGGCGACCGTGAGTCCGACCCAAGCCCAAATGCGAGAACTTTGCGGCTGGTCTGGCTGTGTTGCTCGCTCTCCGTTCGTGGAGTGCGACGAGTTGATGACCGCTGCGACAAAGCCATCCGATTGCCTCTCGGCTCGAGCACGCGTTTTGAGAGATTCGACATATCTCACCGCGTCTCGATGCGTATCTTCGTACTGAGAAAGGCGATCACTAAGAACCAGATGATCTTTCAGTTGAGCCAGCTTCGCAGGGTCGGCCGTGATTACGGCAACCAGTTCGTCCAGTTCCGCATCGGTAGCGGCGTCATCCAGCAAGAGCGCCAGCAATTCGTAAAAGCGAGACTGAAATGCCACGAAATCATCCTAAGTAAAACGCTATTATCTCGGATTGCCGAATTGGACTGAATCGCAACCGCAGCTAAATCGATTCCGTGATTCGTCGTTCAATGCATGTTTTCAGTTGCTGTCGAATCCGGACGAGCGCTTGTCGCACGGCATCGACCGACATTTCCAAGTGAGCCGCTAAGTCAGGCGCTTTCCAACCATCCGAATATCTGCCGGAAACAATCTGTCGACTCTTCGGCGGCAGTTGCTCTACGCAATCGCGCAGATGCGCAAGACGAGTCGAACTCCACTCTGGGCAGTCGTCATCCGCTTCCGACGATCGCAACAACATATCGGCAAGGACCACATGCTGGAGACGTTGACGGCGCGCGCCCTTGCGGATTTCGTTTCTCACCAGATTTCGAGCGATTCCGCGGAGCCATTTTCCGACATCCTGTTGTTCATCAAAGCTTTCCCTTTCACGCAGCGCCACCAAAAAGGTCTCCTGCGCAAGGTCGTCAACCCATTCGGGATCGACTCCAAGCATCCGCACGAACGATCGCAATTGAACATGATTCTCGGCGACAAGTCCGGCAAACGATTCATCGAACTCGGCATCTTGGCTGCTCATTACCAATACCTTGTCATGGACCTAGTCAGTGTGACTAGCAATCTCAAAAAAAATAAAATATCGCCTCTTTCCATCTAGACCAATGGATCAATTCTGCATGTTAAACCAGTGCAGCCCCCCGCAAGCGAAATTAAAACGCCGTCACGAGTCCCAATATTTCATCCTGGAACCGTGTGGAAAATTGGGCCTGCAGAAAAACGATAAAAACCATGCCCAATAGTCAACTTATGCTCCGCAAAAGTAGCTTCGCACTACCCGAGCATTACGCTGGCGCCTCATATTGCTGCCGCACGGCTTGCGCAACAGACTTCGAAGAATCCTTATTCGCGGTGCGTCTTGCGCCAGGCTTTCGGCGTAACGCCGCGGATCTTGCGAAAGGCTCGGTAGAAGGTCGATAACTCGCCGAAGCCGCATTCGAAGGCGATCGACGCGATGGTGCGGTCTGACTCTTCGAGCAGTTGGCATGCGTGGTCGACGCGTTTGCGTTGTACGTAGTTCAGCCAGGTTTGTCCGGTAAGACGGCGGAAGATGTGGGTGAAGCGGCGGCGCGGCATGCCTAGCTCTTTGACCACATCGTCGATGGTGCTGGCCTCAAAGAAGTACGAATCGACGTGACGGACGTACGCGGCGATTTCGTCAACGTCGGGCTCCAAGCTCAGATCGCTGATCGTCTGCCCCGCAGGGATCGACTCCGACGTGAGCAGCGCCAGCACTTCCAAAGCGTTGGCGACCATCGCCAACGGAGTGGTCGGATCGGCTTGCCACTGCTGATAGAGCAAACGGCGCAGCCGGCGTTCGATCCGCTGTGAGAAATGAAGCTGACAGGCCTGTTTGCCGTGCGGCAAGACCGAGGTGACGTGCGGATCGAACCCCAGCAGACGCTTTTCGATGCACAAGACGTAAAGCGACATCGGCGAGCTCGGATCATCCTCGATCCGGTTCCGTCGCTCGGCCGGCACAACGACGATATCGCGCGGCCCAACCGTGTAGCTATCGGCGCCAATATGGATCTGTCCGCGACCAGCCAGGACGTAAAGAACCTTGATAAAGGGGTGCGAGCGCCACTCCATCACGAAGCCTGGCGCGTGATGGCTCTCGAGGATCGCGACTCCCCAACTCGGCAGATTTTCCGTGAGCGCGGTTTGCGTGCGCACGAGCATTCGTCGCCCCGTAAGGGGGTCGATCTGCGACGACTTGGGAGGAGGATGAGACATAGGCGTCTATATTAATCGCAATCGGCAGCCGCGTAATGAACGTGCGCGACCAGCGCATAAAAAAACCGCATCCGGGCGTGGACGCGGTTCCTTGTTTTTTAGCATCGCCAGGCGATCTTGTTATCGCTTGGGCGGGCCCATCGGCTGCGAACCTTCGTACGGGTCGCCGACACGATGCAGGTGGTTGTGGTCGATGTAGACCACTTCGATGGTTTCTTCGTCCACCAACGTATGCGGGAAGGGCCAGCCGATACGCTTGACTTCGGTGAAGTTGACCGTGCACTTATAGTGAGCATGGTGTAGTTGAACCGGGCCAACCAGCGGCATCACGCGGGGCGGATCGACATAGTCGGCGATCTTTTCTTTCTTGATGCGAACGTTGTTACGATTCACTTCGTGCAGGAACGGCATGCCGCCTTCAGTCGGGCGAGCTCGCTCCAAGGCGCGGATCACTTCGTCATCGCTCGGTGGGTCGAGCGCGACGTGCGGTCCGCCTGGCGGAATCGGCGGCAGAATCGGTACGCGACCATACCGCTCATGCTCTAGGAATTCATCTTCCTTCGCCTCTTGGAAGTAAGGCGAAACCGGAAAAGGCATAAAAAATGGGCCCAAAAATGGACCTTGAGTCGTACATCCGACGCTGTTCAGCGTCGACGCCACGATCGCCAGGCCAAGGGCGGTGCGAAGGCTTATACGGTACATGGATCAACCTCTCAGTTTTGCCAGGGCGCTGTTTTGCGGGCGAAGCCCAATCCTTTAGGTCGCCGCACGCATGCGCGGCATTTGCTGCTAGTGCTATTTATCGTGTAAAGCTGTAACAAACTTGCGGCCTTTTCCGGTCGCACGGCAATTTCCTGAAAGGAGGGCTCGATTTTCGCTCTGCGCACGAAAAAACCCCTGAAAGGCAGCAAACTTTCAGGGGTTCGGATCGCCATCCAGCTTTCGCCCTGGCTAAACGGCTACTCGCTATCGGTGATGGTATCGCTTACGAAACTCGGTGATTAGCGGTAGTGTCGACGAGCCTTGAAGTCGACTGTCCACCAACCCTTGTTGAATTCCATCGTGACTTTACGCCAGCCGAGCGGAACTTGCGGGTACGGATAAAACGGGCCGATGTAAGGCCAAGCAGCCGGTGAGTACTGCTTCGGGTATTGCAGAGCAGCGTAGTTCGGGTAAGCCGCGTAAGCTGGCCAAGCGTAGCCAGGCATCTGCGGATTGTCATAGCGAACCGGAGCGGCGTAGCCTGACGCGGTCGGATAGTACGACGGCGGCTGGATCGGAGCCGGCGGCTGCATGCGAGCCGAAGCATAGCGGAAGTCTTGCGTACCGGCCGGAGCAAACGCACGCGGCATCTGCCCCTGCTGTTGCGCCTGACCTTGTTGCGTTTGCTGCTGCTGTTGATACACAGGCATCTGAGCAATGGTCGGCGTTTGCTGCGAAGCGGCCGGAACCGGGCGAAGCATTTGCGGCCCCAGCGGAGCTGCCGAAGCCGTGCGAGGCAAGTCCGCGTAGATCGGCTGAGCCTGCAATTCGCGGGGCTGGCCTTCTGGCTGGACCGTTTCGGCCGCGGAAACCAACACGCCTTGGACGGTCGGAGCGTTCGGCTGATTGACGGTCACGCCGTCGACAACCTGCTCGACACCCGAGATGCGACGAGCGATATCAATCGCCATGTCGTGCTGCGACTTGTCGGAGACATGCCCTTCGAGCCAAACAACGCCGTTTTCGACGCTAAGCCCGATGTTGAAACCCTTGAGGCTTCCTTCTGATTTCTTGTCGTTAAGCTGCTCAACGATCTGGCGCGAAATCTCCGCGTCGTCAGCGTTGAGCGTCGCAACCGGGGCGAGCGTAATCGCCGCCAGAAGCGCTAATTTCCAAAACCGTCGCATGGTTCCCCCTCCTGAGTATATCCGTAAGCGATCCGAGTGAATCACGTCCGCCTTGGCTCCCGTTGCGGGACGGAAACGTCGACTTTCAAAAGCCGACCGGCGATGACGTTTGCTGCTCATGCTGCGTCGCTTGCGCTTCGCTAGGCGCCGCGGAAGCGGCATAACTGTCATTAGTTGTCGGCAATGCAGACGTCCTAATGGCACTATTTTTTCGATTTTGAGGACACAAAGGGCCTCAAAATCGTTCCCTGCGCAATAAAAGAACCTCGTCGCGGGACGAGGCTCTGGAAAATGTCTACCCGCTGGCGACCCAATTTAGTGGTGCTTCGACTTCCGATGCTTGAAGTCCAGCCACCAATAACCGTCATCCCATTCCAAACTCACCTTTTGCCAGCCGAGCGGAATCTGCGGATACGGATAGTGCGGGCCAATGTACGGATACGCGGCGGCCGCGTGTTGTTTCGGATATTGGTCAACGCCGAAACCGGGATAGCCCGGAGCTCCGCCCATGCCGGGCGCGGGTCCGTAACCGGGATCCCCGTTGCCTACCATTCCGTGGCCGTGACCACGCATCGGCGGACAACCTTGCCCTGGAGGGCATGCTTGACCATGGAAGCCAACCTGTTGGACTTGTTGACCCGGAGCATAGCCAGGAGGCATTTGCTGCTGATAGCTGGCAGGTTGGCCAGCGCTGATCGGCATGCCAAGCGGCACTTGCTGACCGGGCGCTTGAGCCAATGCGAACATCGGCAGCGCGAATAAAAGGAACGTGCTGGCGCTCCCGATCCACGAAAATCGCATCATCGCCTCCTGATTGCAGTGCGACACATCTGATGAATTCGCCCCAACCCTGCTTTGCTGCTGGGGGCGAAGTGATTCATTGATCCAGAAGGCTGGCGTTGCTTTCACCACAGGCAAAACAACAGCGACAGACTTCTAGCAATGATTTCGGCAGATCGGAGGGCTGAAAGGTAGGTTTTTTTCCGGTTTTGGCAATCATGCCGAAAGTAAGATCGCCTACAGGCGTTGGAAGCACCGGGCTGAACCGAGAAAGAGCGATGCAAGCAACCGGCAAACCACACCGCCGCTAGCAGGTGCGATGCCGCAAAGAATCACTCGCTAGATCGAATGATAAGAGACCCGACTTCCCTGACTGTCGAAGACGCAGCCCACTACCAAGAGCGACAACACGCTGGCGCTGCAAATCCAATAAGGACAGTTGATCGCGATCTGAAGTATCGCCAGCCCGCACACGACAATCATCGACGCGACAGCGCCGCAGCGACATGCCGTTGCAATCCAGCCGCGGAACCGCCGCTTGCGAGCAAGCGTTACCCAAGCAGCGCTCAAGCAATAGATGATGGCCAACAGCCACAACCCTCTGGAGTCGACCACATCAATAAGTCCTAGCATCCGTGCCCTCGAAGTAACAGAAGCAATACGTAGCCAAGACATCCATGTCTCGGTCGGGTCGTGAATTCTTTTCCACTTTCTCACCCGATGGGGCACTTTTTACTAAAGTCGCCATGTTTCCCGAAGAGCAATTCCCGCAGTCAGCCCATTTTGTCACAAAAAAAGCCGCCCCCGATGGGGACGGCTTTCTAGTTCACTTCGACTCAAGCAGACGCTAGCAGCTATTTCAGCAGCTTGCTCAATTCGGTATCGAGCTGGCTGACGTGAATATTACGACTGATGACCTTGCCATCAGCGCCGACCAAAAACATCGTCGGCAGCGTCAACACGCCCAAATCGGTCGCCAACGGGCTATCGAGTCCACCATCTTCATAGATCTGCGGCCAGGTCAGGCGCGTCTCCGCCAGGTACTTGGACAGATCGGCTTTGTCCGAATCGAGGCTAACCCCGATCAATTCAAAGCCCTTGCGACCATACTTCGCTTGCAGCTGACGCATGATCGTCTGGTCTTGCTTGCAAGGTTCGCACCAGGTCGCCCAGAAGTGGACCAAGACAACGCGACCTTTGAGCGACGCGAGACTGACCTGCTTGTTGTCGAGCGTTTTGCCCGCCACGTTGATCGTCTTGCCGACCGAAGTCAAACGTCGCACCGAACCTTCCGCCTTTTTCGCCAGCGAAGTGCCAGCAAAGTCGTCGCGAATTTGTGCATACCAGGCCTGCGCCTTGTCTTCTTCACCAGCAAATTCGTTGGCGATCGCCAGCTGCAACATCGCTTCGGCGGCGTCATCACTCTTGGGGTAGGCCTTGACGAACCCTTCCAAGTTTTCGAGCCACGCGTCCTGCACCTTGGTGAAGTTGGCGTTCGGATCTTGCAACTGCTGGGTGTAGTCTGCACTCATTTGACGGAACTGGACGTACGACGCGACATCGCTGCCCGGCGCCGCTTTGGCGGTTGCATCGGCGAGAGTTTTCAGCTTCGCCATGCCGTCAGGATATTCGCCAGTTTGCACGCCGGCGCTAATTGCGTCGGCCAATTGACGAAGCCAGTTGTCGCGAGCTTCTCCTTCGCCGCTGGCCGCAACCAACGCTTCGATCGTGACGATACGCTTCTTCGTCACGTCTTGGCGAGCGGCGGCGGTGGTCGCCATCGTCAACTTGTCATCCAACGCTTCCAACTCATCCAGCAGCTTTTGCGCTTCGGCGTTGACCGCCGGACGCCCGCCGGCCCCGTCCATCCCAGGACGTTTGGCCGCAAACGACGCTTGAAAAAAGAAGCCTTGCGACGCCGCCGAATCAGCGACGGCAGCATTGCGCGGCGCCGCGATCACTTTCCAGGCGTTACCAAACTTCACCAATGTGCCGATATCGATCTGGCTATGCTCGCCAGCGGTTTCAACGACGGCGGCGACATTTTCATAGACCAGCAAGTCTTGGCTCGCGCCGTCGGTTCCGGCCGGGACAATCCCAGGCCGGGTCGCTCCAAAGTGAACCCACTTCGTGCCGTTCTTCACGGCAGTTTGGGCGGCGGCCCATTGCGTGAAGTCCTTCGCGGCGGCCGCCAGCGAGCTGGTCAACTCGGCAGCCTTCTCTTTGCCGAGCCCCAATTCCTTCGCTTCCTCGGCCGTGAGCAACAGCGATTGAAAGCGTTTGACGTCTTTGTCACGGACAGCGGCGACGATTTCGGCCGAGACTTCCTCGGGAGAAATGATCTCCCAGCGGTCGATCGCGCCATCTTCGTTTTCGTCAAATCCCCAGCGTGAGCCGCCGGTCGCCAACCAACGATACTGGTCGGCCTTGCTGTTGAAATCGGTGTCGAGATCGCGATAGACCTCGATTCCATTGTTGTAGTAGGCCCAGAGATCGACCTTATTGTCCCCGTTGGAATCGACAAACTGGCGCATCTTTTCGCCGGCAGGACCATAAACGACCCAGCCGGTCGCGCCGTTGATCTTTTCCGAGCGGATAGAGCACTTGGCGATTTCGTCCGCCGTGGGGATTTCGTATTCCACTTCCTGAAGCGGAGTAAGCTGCAGCGCCTGTTCGACGGTGGGAGTCGCGGCTTGCAGCGTCCCTGTTGCCGCAGCGGCCAGCGCGGCGGCCAACGAGAGAGTTGTGTAAGGCTTGAATATCGCCATTGTTCTATGCGTCCTTGCTTCTGAGAGACTCCAGTGGTGACAGCACCAGGGATTATCCACACTTTCCCCTTTTACTTCACCATCAATTTTCGACGAATCGCAGGGGTTTAGGCGAACCAATCCCAATTTTTTCACCTCCTTTTTCAGAGCCGAACCCTTGATCGGCAGCGGTTTTATCGCATTTTCGCTAGTTCCTGGGGCATATTTTTGAACACAGGGCCGTAGCCCGTTTGACAAGAAAGGCTTGCTGCCTAGAATAACGAATTCCTGTTACGGCAATGCCGTCAACAAGGGCGCATAGCTCAGTTGGTTAGAGCGCGTCGCTGATAACGACGAGGTCCCAAGTTCGAATCTTGGTGCGCCCACTTCCGAATCGGTTTGGACCGAATCGGGGCCGTAGCTCAACTGGGAGAGCGCCTGCCTTGCACGCAGGAGGTTGCCCGTTCGATCCGGGTCGGCTCCACTGCTTTCACCTGAAAAGCAACCTTGGCTAACACGCGTTGAATCGCCGTAAACAGCCTCGGGAACAACTTTTCAGAAAATTGCAGTCAGCCCCTTTACTTCGATTTCGGTTTCGATATATTTGGACGCTTCCCCAAGGGGATCGAGACTGATCAAGGAGAGTTCAGTCATCAGGATTCGAGAGAATCGAGCCTGAACTCTCCTCGCTCAGTTCGAGCGGTTGGCCAACTTGGCCAGCAAGTTCTTTGACAATTTGGCAAATGAAGTAGATGGCATTCATCACGTCTTGCAGACGTGGTTTGCGATTGAAACATGCTTTCTTTGGAAGCGACTCGTCACGCAAGTGAAGGGGAGTGGAAGGAGGGGGCGAGTTCAGTTTGCGGCCGCGGAAGTGAGCGTGAGAATATAGAGAATGCAAAAGTAACCGGACCCCCGGTTCTACAAGCTGGGGGTTAATTTTAAGGTGAAATTCTCGAGCGAATATCGTTAAATAGATCGGATATCTATGGCCGTCGCCGTGAGGCGTCGGCAGTAAGTAAGTCCGATAGCTTGAAAGATGTTCTTTGCTGAAGAGCTTTGAATATTTGTGGTCAAGCTATTAAGGGCGTATGGGGGATGTCTTGGTATCAGAAGGCGATGAAGGGCGTGGAAGACTGCGATAAGCCTGGGGGAGTTGTCAAACGAACGTTGATCCCGGGATTCCTGAATGACTTGCACTGAATACATAGGTGTAAGTGGCTAACCCAGAGAACTGAAACATCTCAGTACCTGGAGGAAGAGAAAGAAAACTCGATTTCGTCAGTAGCGGCGAGCGAAAGCGAAATAGCCCAAACCGTGAGGATTTTCCTCACGGGGTTGTAGGGTCTCTCACATGGGAGTTACAAAGCAATCTGCTAGTTGAACGACATGGAAAGGTCGGCCACAGACGGTGACAGCCCGGTAAACGAAAGCGGAATTGCCTCCCGAGAGATACCTGAGTAGGTTCAGGCACGTGAAACCTGGACTGAATCCACGGGGACCATCCCGTAAGGCTAAATACTCTCTGATAACCGATAGCGAACTCAGTATGGCGACTGAAAGATGAGAAGAACCCCTGTTAGGGGAGGTATGTGAACCTGAAACCATACGCTTACAAGCGGTCGGAGCCCGATTATTGGGTGACGGCGTGCCTTTTGCATAATGATCCGGCGAGTTACGATTTGCGGCAGGTTAAAGTCTTCCGGACTGAAGCCAGAGGGAAACCGAGTCTGAATAGGGCGTTAGTCGTAGGTTGTAGACGCGAAACCAAGTGATCTACCCATGAGCAGGTTGAAGCGCGGGTTATACCGCGTGGAGGACCGAACCCACTTGGGTTGAAAACCGAGGGGATGACTTGTGGGGAGGAGTGAAAGTCTAATCAAACTTGGAGATATCTCGTTCTCTCCGAAATAGCTTTAGGGCTAGCCTTGAGCCACTACGCACCGGGGGTAGAGAGACTGAATCGATTTGGGGCCCCTTCCCGGGGTACCCTGTCGGACCAAACTCCGAATACCGGGGCGACTATCTCAGGAGTCAGTCCACGAGGGATAAGCTTCGTGGTCGAGAGGGAAACAACCCAGACCGTCTGTTAAGGTCCCGAAGAGACGCTCAGTCACTAAGGAGGTTGAATTACTGTGACAACCAGGATGTTGGCTTAGAAGCAGCCACCATTTAAAAAGTGCGTAACAGCTTACTGGTCGAGTAATTCTGCGCCGATAATGATCGGGAGTAAGCGTCTCACCGAAGCAGCGGACGAAAGTGGTAGGAGAGCGCCGATAGTCAGATACGAGCCGTACCGAAAGGAGCGGTGTTGGGGCTATCGGGTGATTATGCCGGAATGAGTAACGATTAAACAGGTGAGAATCCTGTTCGCCGAATACCTAAGGTTTCCTGGGGAAGGCAATTCCGCCCAGGGTTAGCCGGTGCCTTAGTCGAGGCCGAAAGGCGTAGACGATGGATAGCAGGTTAATATTCCTGCGCTAGAACGTTGGACCGATGGAGGGACGGCGTCCGAAAGGTGATCGGGCTGGTGGAACAGCCCGTGATTTGCAGCAAGATGGGGAGATTGGAAAATCCGCTCCCGGAATTCAAGCTGTCGATCTGACTCTATTTGAGGTAATCATCGGTAGGACGTCCAAGAAAAGCTTCTAAGGGATGAAGGCGTTTTAACCGTACTAAAACTGACACAGGTAGGTAGGTCGAGTAGACCAAGGCGCTCGGGAGAACAGTGGTTAAGGAACTCTGCAAAATGACCCCGTAAGTTCGCGATAAGGGGTGCCCCTGACGGTGCAAGCTGTTGGGGGCCACAGAAAATCGGCTCTGGCGACTGTTTATCAAAAACACAGGACCCTGCTAACTCGCAAGAGGATGTATAGGGTCTGACGCCTGCCCGGTGCCGGTAGGTTAAGGAAGAGGGTGCAAGCTCGCGACCGAAGCCCCGGTAAACGGCGGCCGTAACTATGACGGTCCTAAGGTAGCGAAGTTCCTTGTCGGGTAAGTTCCGACCTGCATGAAAGGCGTAACGACTGGAGCACTGTCTCAACCACTGACCCGGTGAAATTGTAGTTGTGGTGAAGATGCCACATACCCGCAGTTAGACGGAAAGACCCCGTGAACCTTTACTGTAGGCTGATATTGGTCTGAGATATGTTCTGTGTAGGATAGGTGGGAGGCTTTGATCTCGGCGCGCCAGCGTCGGAGGAGCCGTCCTTGAAATACCACCCTGAATATGTTTTAGCTCTAACCCTGAATATCCGTGAATCCGGACAGGGAACAGTGTCAGTTGGGCAGTTTGACTGGGGCGGTCTCCTCCCAAAGAGTAACGGAGGAGTGCAATGGTACCCTCAGCCTGGTTGGCCATCAGGCAAAGAGCGCAATGGTAAAAGGGTGCTTGACTGCGAGACTTATCGGTCGAGCAGGTACGAAAGTAGGTCATAGTGATCCGGTAGTCCCGTATGGAAGGGCTATCGCTCATCAGATAAAAGGTACTCCGGGGATAACAGGCTTATCGCATCCGAGCGTCCATAGCGGCGATGCGGTTTGGCACCTCGATGTCGGCTCATCACATCCTGGGGGTGAAGAAGCTCCCAAGGGTTCGGCTGTTCGCCGATTAAAGTGGTACGTGAGCTGGGTTCAGACCGTCGTGAGACAGGTCGGTCCCTATCTGCTGTGGGCGTACGAATTTTGAGGAGGTTCTTCTTTAGTACGAGAGGATTTGGAAGGACGACCCTCTGGTGTCCCAGTTGTCATGCCAGTGGCACGGCTGGATAGCTATGGTCGGAAAGGATAAACGCTGAAAGCATCTAAGCGTGAAGCCCGCTCCAAGATGAGAATTCGTAAGCACTTTAGTGCGAGAGTCCCCTGGAAGACGACCAGGTTGATAGGCTGGATGTGTAAGCACAGTAATGTGTTCAGCTAACCAGTACTAACGGACGAAAGCTTGACCACATATATTCAACGCTTTTCACTCGAGAAAAGCATTCTCTAGACAAATACTTTGCCGCAGGTTCCAAGTTCAATCCGTTGAACGAGAACGAAGAAGCTTCAATGCTTCAGACCTGCGACAAATGGCCACTACGATGCGGACCGCTCAACACGGTCCGCCGTTTGCCATGAGTCATCAGGCTCGCGTCAGCCCTCACGTTGACGCAAGCCTTTTCCGGTGACCATATCGAAAAGGTCATACCTGTTCCCATTCCGAACACAGCCGTCAAGCTTTTCGAGCCGATGATAGTACCACAAGTGCGAAAGTAGGTATCGCCGGATTTATTTATTACTTCCAAAGCCCCAGCTATATCAGCTGGGGCTTTTTTTATGCGCGTAGCGTAGGGCAGGCCGTGCCTGCCGCTCTTCTTTTCGCGCTTCCAACGGCGCGACAGTCCGCCCGATCAACTAGCAGACAAATTCGGCAGACACGGCCTGGCGCTACGTCGGTTTGTGACGATTGGGGCGATGACGATGCCTTTCTCTGCTTTAAATGCCAGGCCCTCCGTACGAAGGCCGCTTACCTGCGACCTATGGTTGAGCAGAACCGCGCGCTAGCCGTGGTGCTTCTTCCTTCTGCTATGTTTTCGCCATGTCGCTACCGTTAGACGTATTGGACTGTCCCATCTGCGGACAAGCCTTGATTCATCAAGATGATACGCTGGCGTGCAAATCGCCGACGTGTGGTCACGTCTATCCCACATCTCGCGGCGTGCCGATTTTGATCAACGAAGCGAACAGTATCTTTGATATCAGCGGATTTGAAGCGGAAGAGGAAACCTTTTTTCGCTCGAACCATCCGCTGCACGAGTGGATCAGCGAACATCTTCCCGATTTATCGTGCAATGTTTCCGCCCAGAAAAATCTCGCAACCCTGGCCGAGTTATTGAAAGCCCGTAACCGACCGGTTCGCGTGTTGGTCATCGGCGGCGGGGTTGTTGGCGCCGGACTCGATCAATTGCTTGGCGATACGTCGATTGAAGTGATCGAAACGGACGCCTCTTGGGGGCCGAGAACGCAAATTATTTGCGACGCTCACAGTTTGCCGTTTCGCGGCGACGCATTTGACGCCGTGATCGTGCAAGCGGTGCTGGAACATGTAGTGGACCCGCAATGCTGCGTGGAAGAAATTTACCGCGTGCTTCGCCGGGATGGCCTTGTTTACGCCGATACGCCGTTCATTCAACAAGTGCATGGTCGCCAGTTCGATTTCACCCGCTTCACGCGACTCGGACATCGCCGGCTGTTTCGCCATTTTGAAGAAGTCGAAAGCGGCGTGACGTGCGGCCCCGGCATGGCGCTGGCCTGGACGGCGCGCTATTTCATGATGAGCTTCTTCCAATCGAAGCGTCTTCGCCAGGCAGCCAGTTTGGCGGCGCGATGCAGCCTGTTTTGGCTGAAATACTTCGATTACTACCTCGTTCGGCGGAAGGCGTCGTTTGACGCGGCGTCGGCCTTCTTTTTTATTGGCCGGAAGAGCGAGTCGATTTTGAGCGATCGCGATTTGATCGCCGACTATCAGGGCGGGTTTTAAAGAATTTCATTACTCATGGAAATTCATCAGCAAAATCGCCAATAGTTCGAGCGGCAGTCCGACAACGTTCGATTGGCTGCCGTTGACCACTTCGATCCAGTCGATACGATCCTGCAGGCCAAACGCGCCTGCTTTTCCTTCCCATAGGCCGGTGTCGAGATACGATTCGATCTCTTGGTCGCTGAGCATTCGCATGCGCAAATGCGATTCGGCCGCATCGACGGCGACAAAATCATCCGGCCGACGCCAGAGACAAATCGCGGTAACGACCGTATGTTCGCGACCACGCAGCGTTTGCAAGATTTCACGGGCATGATTACGATCACGCGGTTTTCCGAGCGGCAAGTCATCGCATTGGGCCAAGGTGTCCGCGGCCAAAATGATTCCTTCCTCGGTGCGCAGCGCGACATTCGCCGCTTTATCGCGGGCCAGACGCAAAACCGTTTCACGCGGCGATTCGCCGGCCTGGGGCGGAGTTTCGGCGTCGGCATGCGGTAGACATACCTGAAAATCAATTCCCGCGACGGTCAATAATTCGTGTCGACGAGGAGAGCCGCTGGCCAAGATCAAGCTGGGATACATTCGCAGGTCTGGAACGAGAGGGCGTGGGACGCGTAGAATCGAAGTTTTCGCGGGGACCGCTTTGCAATGACGATCATCCTATGAAGTACGCGACTCCGCTAGTTCTTTACGAAGATAACCATTTACTCGCGATCTCGAAACCTGCGTTGCTAGCGACAATGGGCGCGCAAGAGGGTGAGCCGAGCGCCGCACAGTGGGCCAAGGATTATCTGAAACGAACCTACAACAAGCCGGGTAACGTCTACGTCGGCATTGTTAGTCGGATCGATGCGCATGTGACCGGGGTCCTACTATTTGCCCGAACTTCCAAAGCGGCGTCGCGACTTTCCGAGCAATTTCGGGATCGTTCGACCGTCAAAGAGTACGCCGCACTCATTCCGACCGGTCCCAAAATCCGCAATGGTGAGTTGGTGGACTGGATTCGCAAGGAAGATCGACTCCACCGCATGGTGATCTCCGAAGAGGGGACCGCCAACGCCGATCGAGCCGAAATGGAGATCCTCGAGCAACAGCGACTCCGGAATTGCCAGCTACTCAGTTTGCGTTTAATCACTGGGCGGAAACATCAGATCCGTCTGCAACTCGCTAGTCGTGGGGCGGCGATCCTGGGAGACAAAAAGTATGGCTCCACCGACCGCTATTCGCCGGGAATTGCGTTACATGCACGCCGGCTTGTGTTTACGCATCCTACGCTGAAGACAATGGTTACGATCGAAGCGCCGCTGCCAGAGGCATGGCAAGCTTATTTGTAACTTAGAAATGTTGCGAATCTGAAAAATCCTTAATTTCCATTTCTCGCCTCTTGAAGATTGGCGGAAGCGAGTAAAATCAACTCAACTACTTCTCTTTCTGGCAAGAATGCCGTGTCGACAGACTCTGCTAAATCGTTTCGAGAAACCGCGTTAGTCAGTGGACTAATCTCTTCAGAACAAATCGAAGAGACTGTTCAGCGACTGCACGCGGCTTCCATTCGTCGCACGGTGAGCGACGAAGATTTGGCCGCCGCGTTGGTCGACCGCAAAATTCTCACCCAGTACCAAGCGGACCAGCTGCGAAAAGGCTTGACCAAGCTGACCCTGGGTCCGTATGTCATTACCGACTGGATCGGCCAAGGCGGAATGGGCCAGGTGTTCAAGGCCGAACACAACTTCATGGGGCGCCAGGTCGCGATCAAGGTTTTGCCGCTGCAGCGCAGCACGCCCGAGGCGATTGCCCGGTTCATGCGCGAAATACGCATGCAGGCCCAATTGGACCATCCCTGCTTGGTGCGGGCCTACGACGCCGGACAAGATGGCAACGTTCACTATCTGGTGACCGAATATGTGCCGGGAACCGATTTACGTCGCCTCATCCGTGCCAAAAGACATTTGACGCAATATCATGCGGCGACAATCGTCTCGCATGCGGCTCGTGGACTCGACTACGCGCATCAAAAAGATCTCTGCCACCGCGACGTAAAGCCGGGCAATATCTTGGTGACGCCAGAAGGTCAGGCGAAAGTTTCTGACCTGGGTCTGGCCGACTTCATGAACGAAGCGAGCAGTTCCGGCGCGTCGGGCAAAATCGTCGGCACGATCGATTATCTAGCGCCAGAACAGATTCGCGATCCGCTGGATGTCTCGCCGCTGTGGGATATTTACTCGCTGGGATGCACTTTTTATTACGCGCTGACCGGCAAGGTTCCGTTTCCCGGCGGATCGGTCCAAGATAAAGCTCGCCGTCATCGCGACGAACCGCCGCTGCATCCGCATCGGTTCAACCCCGACATTGATCGGGATTTGGTCGATGTGATCGCGGAGATGATGGAGAAAAATCCGGAGAAACGGATCCAGTCGGCAGCGGAAATTGTGGCGCGGCTCGAACCCTGGGTCTCCGACTCCCGGCAATTCGAATTGAATCAGACGATGCAGCCCGCCTGGCAACCGCCGCCGCCGGTTTACGCCAACGGCGGCCACCTCAACGATACCGAAGCAGGCTCCAACGCTTACGAAGTCAGCACGGATGATAGTCCTAGCCATACGTCGCAGTCGACCGAACAATCGTTGTTCGCTTCGCAAGATACTCAGGCGATCCAATCGCCCAGTTCTTCGCGACTCCTTTTTCAGCCGCGGCATACGCGACGTGAACGCCAACTGACGATCGCGCTGCTGGTTGGGTTACCGCTATCGGCCATCTTAGGCGCTATCGTCACCTACATGGCGCTGGCGGCGCGGTAGCAACTTCGCCAGTTACGAGCCGAACGCATCGGAGCCCGCAGTCGGGCTCGGCGGCGGAGTTGGCGTTGATGGCGAGCCGCCAAAGGCTCCCTTCGAATCGCGCAGTTTGCGAACTTGTTCTGACAAATCGCGTTCGAGATTACGATTGTAGTTCTTGCTGGCAAGTTGCTGCGCTTTGTCAAACAGTTGGGTGATCTGAGCGCTGCCCCGTGGATCCGACGAATCCCCTTCCAAAAAGTCATTCTTGGCCTGACGAAACTGGTAGAGCAAATCGTTGATCGTGGTCATCTGTTGCAACTCATCCAGCCATTTTTCGGCGCCATCAACATCGTCTTCTTCCATGCGACGGCGAATCCGATCGGCGATCAATTCTCGGCGAGCGACGATATCCAGCATTCGACGCCGCCAACCCAATACGAACCCCTCCGCTTCGATCTGCCGTGAGTTATCACTCATCAATGCGGTTACCTGAGGAACGAGCCCCGGAACCAGCGGCAAACGGGCCAACAAACTTCCGCCGCTGCGGACGTAGAGCAAACGCAACGGGTGCGCCGGATCGAGGGCAAGCTTGACGACTCCATGCTCGTCGCTTTCGGCCAAACGCTCGCTTTCGCCCGACTTGGTGTCTTTGGCGTAGATCTCATAGCCAGCCAGAGCGTTACCCAGGCGACTCGCCAGGTTTAGCTCCGTCTGTTCGTACGACGGCTTGACTGCGATCGCGAGTCGTTGAACGCGAATACTTTTGCGTCCGGCCAGCGGACGACGAAATCCGGACAAAATTTTACAGCGTTTGAAGTTCCATTGATCTTCCAGCACTTCCAACACGGTCCAGTCGACTGGCTGCAATCCATCCGGCTCCATCTCGCCGACACGATTCAGACGCCGCAGCGCGACAGTCATCGCCGAGCCTGGCGGTACGCTGGCCGGCGATTCGGCCGTGTCGGCCAAACCTTGCGCTTTCATCGCGACCAGCGCTTCGTCCTCGTCGATTCGTTCAATCTGACCGATCGGCTCGAACGATCGATTCAGCAAATCAACGATCGCGCTGCTGACCAGGTGCAAGTTGCCCACCTGATCACGATGAACGCCCCCCCATTGTTGCGTGCGAACGTCAAATTGCCGCGTCGCCAGTTTGATCTGCGATCCGTGGGTTTGAATCGTCACCAGCGCGATTTTATCGAGCGCCGGTCCCTCGGCGTCTCTGATGGGCGCCAAGGTCTGCGTCATGCTGGACAGATTGTGAAAAGCGTCCCAACGAAGATCTGCCGGACAAGCGGCGACGTCGATCTCCCAGACCGCTTTCGCCGAGATCCAACTTCTTTCGAGAATTCGCTCGCGCAGTTGCTGCCGTGCGGCTTCCTCTAGCAGGCGCGGATCATCGGCGGCGATCCAAACTTCGATCCGATACGGATCATATTCCCACGGCGCCGCGGACGCCGTATTGGTCATCAGCAACGCAAACCCGATCATGATGGCGGTCAGAGGATGGCGCATTAGTTTCCCTTTTTCGGAGTCAGGGAAATGGCGGTCCAACGCTCGACATCTTGAAATAACGATATGGGCTGTCGCGAGACGCCGCCGAACTCGGACGAACGCACAAAATAGTCGCGCAGCTGCCACAACGGAATCACCGTCGTCTCGTCATAGGCTAAACGATGGACCGTCCAAAAGCGTTCGCGTACCTGAGTCCAGTTGGTCGCTTCGTTCAGTCGCCGCAACGCAGCGCGCAAATAACGACTTTGTTTATCCTCAGGAACGCACTGCTGAAACAGCAACGGAATATCGACAAGCGATTCTTGCACGCTGGCTTCGACATACAGCAGATCGACGCCCACATCGGCGGCGCGAATCGCCTCGGAAGGGGTGACGACAATTTCCGCTTCCAAGCCGACCCGTTTCAAATATTTGGCGATCGCCGTGACCGCTTCACGCGAGACTTCGCTATCGGGATGGCCAATCTTTAAGGTCTTTAGCATCGTCGGCGCCTGAGAACCATCGGCTTCCGCTTGTTGCTCTAGTTCTAGCAGCGCCAAGCGGAATAGCGTCACGCTCATCTCAGGCTCATAGGGACGCGAATCGATCGAGTTGTCATATCCATAACCGGCTGGATCGTCCGCTTCGAGCCCTGCCGGAATCGGGGCGCTGATCACATGGCAACCACGGATTTCGTGATCTCCCAACAATCGGCTATTCAAGATCGCGCTGCGATTGATCGCATAGAGCAAGCCGCGCCGAAACGTCGCCGATTGCATAAAGGGGTTATCATAGTTGGGAGCGAGAAAATGAACGGACGGCATCCGGTAGTAGTCAACAACCAGCGAATTGTCGGCTTGGGCGTCATCGACCAAAGTGGGAAACAATCGATCTACGATATCGATCTGTCCCGAACGAAGCGCCGACAGCGCGCGATTTGAAAAGGGATAGGATTGCAGTTCAATCGCGTGCGGCTGGGTGGGAGTTCGTAACGAGTAATCCGGATTGACCACCAAACGTCGCAAATCGCCGCTGGTCTTGTCGACGTACGGAATCGCTTCCGGCAGTTCTGCGCCGATCTCGATGCGGGCCAGCGCCTCGGGGCGAACGTGCGGCGATTCTAATTGAACGTGCAGTTCGCGACCATTTTCAAACTCGACGTATTTCAAGCACTCCTGCAACATGCTCAGTCGTGGAGAAGCGGCAGGTTGCGTCAACAGTTGAGTCGAGCAGGAATAGGCTTCCGACGGGTTGCGAAACAATAAACTGAACTCAACGCCGCCGGCCGAGCGTCCCAACGTGCCGAACGGCGATGCGTATTGGCCGCCGTCGGCGCCAAAGGCGATCATCTCGGTCAAACAGCGATGCAGCAACCGCCGATCGCGCGTCGCGGCGAAGGTTAAACTAGTAGTATCGGCCGAAACGCCGGGCGCCGTGATCCCAACGCGGATGAAAGGAAAACGCTTTGCGATCTCTTCTGACAGTTGAGAGCCGCCGCTAACATCGGAGTAGATCAACCGCATTCGCTTAGCGGCGATAAAAGCGGCGTTCAAGTCACCCGCTGTTAGCAGTCGCTGCGCTTCGTCACGTTTCTTCGCCGCTTCCGCTTCTAAATAGGTCGTCCATTTCGTAACAGCGGCAAGTTCGCCAAACCGTTTTTGCGATAGTCTCGACAACAGGTCGCGCGCCGCCGAGAATTCCTCATTCGCAATATAAATCCCCAACAACTTGTCGGCCGCGGCGCTGATCGCCGTGTCGAGATTATCGACCGGCGGGCGGTACGACTTCGCTTCCTCCAAAAATCCCAACGCTTCCGAGTAGTTTTCGTTGCGAAACGAAACCTTGGCGTTTTCGTACAAATAGCCGGAAAGCGCCGCCGCTAAGCCGTCGTATTGCGGATAGTCGGCCATCATTCGATCGAAATAGTCGTACGCCGCGTCAAGCTTGCCTCCCTTGGTCAAACGATCCGCTTCGTTGAGCAAGAGTTGGGGAAACTTCACGTAGGAAGTGACAAATTTGCGTTTGACCTCCAACGTGCGATCATCGTCGGTGACCATGCGTACGAGATCCGTCTCTTTCATCGTGTCCCAGAACTTCCCTTTGGGGAGAACCAGCGGGCGAATGCTGATTACATACGTATCGCCTTTGTCGCGCAGCACAATCTGGTCAAACGGAACATCGTCGGGCTGAGCGATTCGCACCTCTTGCGCAGCCAGGGATGATGTCAACAGGCAAAAACTGCTGAACATGATCGTTCGGATTGTCCAAGCTGATCGATTCACGAGATCCGTTACTTCCAATCCAAGACATGAACGACGCCGCCGTACCCGTTGATCCACAATTTGCCGTCGTGCAGAGCAGCGCCTCCGGCCAACGGCTCATCCATCTGAATCGTTTTTGAAACTTCGCCGGTCGTTGCGTCGATTTGCAAAATCCGTCCATCTTCGCAAGTGACGATAATGCGATCATCGGCGTAGATCGGCTCGCCCAGCAAAACGGACGTCTCGGTCGGCACGCGCCACTGTTCTTGCTGATCGGCGCCATACGCGACCAGTACTCCTTGCGAAGTTTGCACCAAAGCTCGATCTCCTACGGCGAACGGCCCGGCGATGACGCGGGCCTCGATCGGCGCCTTTTGCACCGACTGCAAATCGGGAAGCGATACAAAGACGAGCTGATCGGTCGTGTCGCCGATCTGTTTGGCGATCAAGGTTGGCCCCATCACCGCCATGATCGGGCCCAATTTACCATCGATGACGCATTCGGCGACGCTGGCCAACTGCGGCGTGGTGGGATCATTCACTTGCAAGCGGTAGAGCGTATGTCGACCGTCAAAAACGATCGCGGCCTGGCCGTCGGCGACCGGCTCGTTCCAATCCAGGTTTTCGCCGAGCGCCAAACGGGGTTGAAACGGCAAAGCGGCGGCGGAGCCGGTTGCGGGATCAAGATAGAAGACCTGGCCTTGCGAACTGGGGGCCGCCACGCCGGCTCCGGCAAGTACGGCGCCGGAGGTAACGCTATCGCTGGGAACCTCGAGCGTGAGTTGTTTGAGCAGACTGCCGTTGCGGGCCGCGTCAAAATAGATCGCCCGATTTTCTGGGGGAGCCGACAGAAACAGACGACGCGTATCGGCCACAAACACCTGGCGATTGAGCAGCGGAGGACTGACGTAGTTGGCCGAATCGGAGGGTGCGTCAGCGACGCCTGATTCCACGGCGGTTTTGGTGATCTCGAACAAGTCGCCACGCGAGGTCATCACCAGCGGCGACTGCTGCGGGGCCATCGCGAACGCCGGTCCAGCCAACGGCGCTGCAAGTGTGGTCGCCCAACGCTGCTTGGCGCCATTCTCGTTCAAATCGGCGGCAGTCACGATCACGCCGCCTCCTTGCGCTGGTCGGCGGACATGAACCAGCAGATCACCGTCGATGCGGAGCGAGACGAAATTGTCACGATCATATTCGACGACGCGCGGCACAATCGATTGTTGTGAAAGCTGCAGCGCATAGCGTGACAGCCGATTGTCGCCGACCCAGAGATAGCCATTTTCCAGCGCGATCAGCGAATAGAGTCGTTCTCCACGTTCCGCTTTGGTTTGCGCCAACAGACGCACAGGATTCTCTTTGGTCATTCCCCCTTCAAACACGAAGAGGGCGCCGCGGTCGTTAGCCGCCGCGACGCGCGACTGAAAGGTGAGCGCCGGCGCCAAAATGAGACCCGGCAAACGGGTCGGCGGCTGCAATTGTTCGAGCGATTTCTCTTGGTTCCCTAGCACATGCAGCAGAGAAAAATCGGAGCCTGCGTTCTCGAACAAACATAGGTGCCCCAGTTCAGACATCACGGGAGGCGAGACGATAGCGCCGGCTTCATGTCCTAAGAAGATCGCTTGCTGACAGGCGAGACTCTTCGCGTCCAAGACATAGAGAGTCGAGTGTAAGCCGACGACCATCACGCGGTCGGGCGTTTTACCGATCACCGCGGCGACGGCGACCTGCTGCGGCAGCTGTACGCTTTGCGTTTGATCGCCTGACTTCTGATTGAGACGCAGCAGTTTTCCCTGCTTGGTGACGACCAAAAAATCTTCCCCCAAAGGGAGCAGTTGCACGACTTCTGAGGTCAACGGAAATCGCCATGCGAGCTCCCCGGTCAGCGCGTTCAGTTTGACCAGTTCTTGCCGCAAGCTGCTGGCCGCGATCACCGCCGATTGATCGCTGGTCATCAGCGGATCGACTTGATTTGGAAAGCCGAGAAAGCGTCGCCATAGCGGGCTGCCGGCGCGGCGGTCCAATCCGTAAATGGCCCCATCCAGCACAACGGTCACCGCTTCTTTGGCTGGTTGCGGCGAAACGCTGCTCGTGCGTGCGGCGATCATCACCGTTTGAGCCGGACCTAAGGGATGATCTTGGCGAGTCGCTGGGACGTTCTCTGCGGAAACAACCACTTGCGCCTCGAGCGCCGTCACCGCATCGCGCACGGCGTCTTGCAGCCGAGCGTCGTCACTCAAGCTGGGATAGATTCGTAGCAGCGTCTGACGACGACGATAGACGGCTTCAAAGTCGTTGCTTTGCGCGGCGGCTTGAATATCGGTCACCGCCGCGGCCAATTCTTCATCGCGCGAGATGCCGCGTTCCACACGCTGAATGTCGGCGACGATTCCGTCAATGCGCGTTTGTTGGCCGCTGCGCAGCGAAGTGGGAAGGTAATTGCTGTCGTCGACCAGCGTCATCGCTTCTTGGGCTCGAGCGACCAACTCGCGTCGCTTGGCGGTCGCATCCTCGGCGATGGCCGCTTGCGCCAAACCGTTGGCGACATCCGGCAAGAGCGAAGCCAACTCGGGTCGGGCAAGCGCAAATTCAGGCTCGTCTTTCAGCTCGTCGAGGATTTCGGTCGTTCGCGTGAGCGCTTGTTCGTAATTGTTGGTCCCTTCGATCGCAAGACGCAGATTCGCCAGACCGCGTCGCACACGTGCGGTAGGAGCTTGCGAGTGGGTCGGAAACGACGAGAGGAACTTGTCGTACTTGGAGACCGCTTGGGCGTATTTTCGCCCCTCATAGTCCGTTTCGGCCAACTGAAACACCGAATCGCCGCTATCCCATGACAGCCAGGCGAACAGCAATCCGCCGGCCAACACCAGCATCACGAGTCCGGCGCCTCCAAAGAGGAGCAGCGGCGAATCCCAGCGATTTTTTCGCTGCGGCTTTTTGACGTACTTCCTCCGCTTTCCAGGCGCAGCCTCCTCGATCGGAACCAGATCATCTTGATCCGACAGAATGTCATCGCCGATGACATCATCAAACGTCGAACTGCCATCCTCGTCGAGCGGAACCAGATCGCCTTCTCCCAGATCCATGATCTCTTCTTCGACCGGGGTCGAACTGAGCCACTTCTCCTGGGCGCGGCGGCGGCCGCTGCTGACGCTTTGCGTGCGCTGAGCCTTGCCGCTTTGCGCTTCAGCAAGCATCCGCTTCGCCTGGTATTTGGTCAGGTGTCCGCGCTGCAAAAGACTGTTGACGATCTGCTCTGGCGTAACATCCCGATCCATTTGCGCAAGTTGCCGACGTAGTGCGGCGATCTGGTTTTCTGCCAGATACTCGTACATTTCGAGCAGATCGAGAAATTCGGAGATGTTCATCATAAGCGAAAACGTTTCATTCAGCGGACTAGCGATGGGCGGCGATCGAGGAGGTTATTCTTCCTCGGTCGTCAACAGTTTCACTTGATTCATTCCGACGGTATTGCCGGCATCGAGCGCGGCGACCACTTTTTCGTGCGCGGCGTTGACATGGGCGTTGACCAGCAATGTGCCTGGCGGAGAAGCCGGGTTAGAATTGCGGGCCTCTTGAATTTTTACCAGTAACTCTTGGCGACTGGGAGCTTCGCGTTCGTCGCTCCAAGCGGCGCAGGTGACAAAAAACGTGTTGTAAGAATCGATGCGGACGACGACGTAATCAGGATCGTCCATCAGTTCGTCCATCGTACGAGCCTGCGAACTGGGCGAATCATTGCGGGGCGCCGGCGTCTCCAACGTTTTCTGCAAACTGAACGAAGCGGTCACCATAAAGAAGATGAGCAACAGGAACGTTACGTCGACCATCGGCGTAAGATCCATTTCATCTTCTTCAATCGCGTGGTTGTCGCGAAATCGGACCGGCGTTTCGTCGGCGATCGCGTCTTCCTCCAAACGCTTTCGCTTTCCTTTCGACTCGACCTCGTCGCTGGGCGTCGAACGGGTCTTGGCCGGGGCCGGCACTTCCAAACGCGTCGCACAGTTGGCGCACTTGATCTCGGCGCCGATCATGTCCATGCTCGCCGAAAGTACGTCTCCGCAAGCGGAGCAACGAAATCGAAACAGGTGTTCGCTCATGCTCCATCCTTCACGCCGATATAGGCCTTGGAGACCTCGGCGCCTTCGATGTTGGCCGCCGCTCGCATCACGCGAACGACGTCGCCGGCATGCACGCTCTTTTCCGCTTTGACTAAAATCGATCGAGCCGGGCGCGACTGCATTTCACGATCGACGTAAGCCATGATCTCCTCTTCTTGCGCATCCAAACTGCCCGAAGTGCGAGTCGCGTCCGAGGGGCCATCCCCTAGATAGACGACTGCGGCGCCAGCGGGACCATCGGCCGTGACCGTCAACACCACGGTCTCGGTGGCCGAGATGCTGATTCCTTGTTTGGCGTCGGGCAGGTTACGGACCGAATCGGAGTCGAGACGAGACGCGACTAGAAAAAAGATCAACAGCAAGAACGTAATGTCAATCATCGGCGTGATATCGAGATCGGCCTCATCCTTCTTCGCCTGCGGACGCCGAAACGAGATCGCTTCCGGCTCCACCGGCGATGCGTCCCCTGGCGATTTGCCGTGACTTGCGTTGATCATGATTCCGATTCCCGGTTCATTCGTTCACGCAGTGCGCCGAGAAACCGAGTCACACCCACGCCAACCAAGTCTTCCATCTTGCGAATCCGCACATTGATGCTGGCGGTGCAAAACACCAACGGAATAGCGATCGCCAATCCGGCGGCGGTGGTGATCAACGCCAAGCTGATGTCTTCGGCCATTTGCGTTGCAATGTCGGTCCCGCCGCTTTCGCCGGCGGCCAACTTGCCGAATGCTCCCATCATGCCGACCACCGTACCAAGCAGCCCGACCATCGGGGCGCCTTTGATGACGGTATAGACCCAGCTGAGCCGGTATTCGAGATCCGAGAGGACATCACGTTGAAACCGATCGAGCATCATCTGTTTGATTTGCGCATAGCTGTTGTCGCGCATCTGCAGCGCCAACAGCGCCAACTGCGGAACAGCTCGCGAATCGTCTTCGCACAGTTCTTCGGCGGCGGAATAGTTGCCGCGCAACAGCGGTTCTTCGACCGCGTCTAAAAATGCGTCCTGGTCGGCTTCGCTACGAAAACGTTTTTCCGCGACTCGCATCCAAACTACGATGACGCAAAACGCGCCCCAAAGCGCAATCAAACCAAGTGCGCCGTAAATGATATAACCAAAGATGGTTGTGAGGCCGCTAATATCCATCGAGTTGTCAAAACCTTGTGGAAAGTGGGGGTGACGTAGGCGAACCAATGGCCGTTTCACCGGTTACCGAGCGTTGCGATATTCCTGTCGAACTACGTAAAACTCGAACGCATTACCTTTTTTTCGCACGCCAAAATAGGTGCGGCGAATCTGTCCAATCTTGCGATCTTTCGCGTATTGCTTCTCCAGAAACGCCAGCATGTTTTCCGTTTCGGGATCGTAAAACTGCATCACCACCGGTCCCGGCGTAATCCCCGCCGAGCTTAGCAATTCGCGATCCGCTTCTTTGAACGAACCATCGCGCCACGTCATGTACAGTCGCTCTTCTTTGGCGGTCGATCCATCCGAACTTTGCGGATTGGTCGCCAACGCCGATGCGTACCGCACTTTGTCGCCGCCGGCGAGCGTGCCGAGTTGAATCTTGAAAAAATCGAGCTGCCGTGCGTAGGTTTTCAAGTCGGAAGACGCGAATTGAATTTCCCACCGCTCGTAGCGCGGAACGACATCTTCGCCATCCCCCGGCGGACCGACAGGGCGGCTGTCTCCTAGTCCGCCCCCTGTGCCATTAGGGTTCAGTTGACCTTCCAGCGACTCCAGCGCCGCCGACTGCGACGTCACAACTTCCGTGACCGCTTCCAGCGACATTTCTAGTTGCGGCTCCAAGACTTCGTCCAACTCATCCAGTCCTGGCGGTTCTAAATCTCGGGCAACTCCGGCGGCGTTGTCGCCTCGTCCCGAGACTTCTTCCAGAATGACCGGCACCGCCGTTTGCGTCGGATAGGTGCGGGTCGTCAAGAAGATCAAAAACAAGATCAAGACCGCCAGACCCACCAACACCAACAGCGCCACCAGCATGCTGGCGACGCGATCATACGACGAAACCTTCATCGGCGGCGTCGATCGCGGCGGCCGTGCAGAAGCGGAAGAAGTTGCAGTCGAAGAGCCGGCCATTCAGTCGAGAAACTCAGCGTCGGGACGGACGGAGCGATACCATTGTTTCCATTGGTTCGCGTAAAGGGATCGTTGCGTTAAATCTGCTCCGCGTGGCATCCCGAAGCCGTTGAACTTGCGTGTGATAAATCGGAGAGCGTCTCGCGATTCAATCGCAACGCGCACATCCGGGTCGGTTAGTGCGTAAATCAATGCCGGGATACTATCGAAATCTTTCGATTGCCGAATCGCTCGGATCGCTAACAAGCGAGCGCCAAACGAACCTTCGCGAATCTTACGACGCAGTTGCACGATCTGCTCAGATCGTCCCCGCTCGTCTTCGCTCAGTTCAAACTTGACGTCCTGGTGCAAAAACCGCTCCAGCTCGGCGTCATCCGCTTCGATCATCGAGAGAAATTTATCGGACTCCAGCAGTTCCGATTTGTTAACGACTTGGCCGTTTTTGATGGTGGCGTCTTCCACCACTTTCGGCAGCCCGCGCCCGCCGACGAGTCGTCCTTCGTCAAAGACGCGACTCCGTTTTTTGATCGACTGCGCGGTGCTGCGTTTCAGGAACAAGATGGCGAACGCCGTCGCTACCATGGGCTCTTCATTTTTTCCCCGCCAACTGCCGGTATTGGCTTGAGTCGACCGGAGATGGTTGACGCCGGCATCGTACCAAGCCGGTTTAGGGTCTTTCTTCCCGAGATCTAATTCGCGAAAGCTTTCGTAACGCTCCAGCGCGTAGAGGTAATAAAAATCCCACTGATTCGGCGAAATGGTGAAAGTCGCGGCGAGATTATTCCGCCCTGCGTTTTTCGAAGCGGTCACCCTGCCGGCATCGACCGCTTTGGTCAAGATTTTCGACCGCTCCACAGCGTCCGGCGTTTTTACTTCACGGACAAAGCCCGGCAGGCTGGGACTCTTTTCTTCCACGTCCTGTTTACGGCGTTCGGTGATGTTGAGCAGATCACTTCCCATGTAGAGACTGCCCAGTGCGGCGCACACCATGGTCGGTCGCATTTCGACCTGCTGAACGCGTTGAAAGTTTCCCGGTCCCGGATCGACACCTTGGTAGCCCCAGCCGCCGGAAGGATCCTGACAACGAAGGATCCAATTGCAGAGTCGTTCCACCGTCGGAATCGGCACTTCAAAACCGCTACGTTGCGACAACCACAATCCAAGTGCGCCATATTGCGTCATCGAATTATCGCCGGTATTTCGACCTGCATATCCCCATCCGCCGCCGGGCTTTTGCGTATCGAGAAAATATTGCAGGAGATTTTGAATCGGCTCGCGATTCGCTTCGGGATCAAGTTCACATAACAGAATGAGCGACATGCCGACGTCATAGGCGTTGTCGTGGGCATTGGACGGCGTCTTACTTCCCAGACTTCTGGCCGCGTCGACGCCGCTTTGAACGCGCGGGTGACTTTCTTTTTCGCCCGCTTTTAGCAATGCCAGGGCGACTAACGCTTTGCCGCCAGGACGGTCGTGAACTCCAGTCGACTTGAGAAATCCGGCGCCCTTTTGAACCATCGTCTCGACTTCGGGACTCTCTGGCGAATAGGCGCAAAGGACCGTCGGGAAGAGCGCCAAAAAGAGGGCTCCCCACCATGGGTGGCTCAATAAACTACGTCGTCCGTCGCTGCGCATGGCCTGACGCAAATGGAAAAGGAAAACGCGAACCCTGTTACGCATCGACAAGTCGATACATACGGCGCAGGATTCGTTGTTGTAAAGCGAATGTTCCGTGAGAAGAGGTTCTGGTCAAACTAGAAGTTCCTCCGCAAACTGTCAAGCAATCTGCGACGAACTTCATACGACGTAAGTCACGACAGGGACTTTACCTCGGGCGTCTGGCGCCCCAATTGACAAGGCGTCGCGACTGACCTAGATTTGGTCTTTCGTCGCTTGGTCAGGTAGCTCAGTTGGTAGAGCATCGGACTGAAAATCCGAGTGTCGCCGGTTCGATTCCGGCCCTGACCACTTTTCACAAACGCCGCAAGTCTTTTATACGAAAGACTTTCGGCGTTTCTTTTTTGTACCGTTGCAATTTAGCGTCGCTCTCGACGCCGCTGAGGCGTTGTTTTCTTAAGAAAATGGCGATTGGCAACTGTCCTGCTCCCCAATTCTCGGAAGCTCCCACTGCTTGGCGCAACCGACGTATCGTGGCCTTGCGCTTCAGATTGTTCAAAATATCTTTCGCTTTTCCGCCGCTCGGATAAGCTAAGTGGCACGTTCCTTATCTCTCCAGCACCTAATTTTCTGTTGCTGCTTTGGATCATCGATGAACGCCATTGAATTTATCGAACGGAAATTTGCCGAACTGGGTGATCGAACCTACGGCGAAGAGGTGACAGAGCGGCAACATGCGCTGCAATCGGCTTATTTCGCTGAGATGTCTGGGGCCGGCGACGAAATGATCGCTGCTTGCTTTCTGCATGACTTTGGTCATCTCATCTCCGGGCAAAGACGAGAGAATCGCCGAGCAGGGAGTCGAAGCACAGCACGAAGAATTGGGAGCCAGATTTCTTTCGCGCTACTTCACGCCGGAGATCGTCGAACCAGGACGTCTGCATGTTGCGGCCAAGCGGTTTCTCTGTGCGACCGACGCCGACTACCTAAGCGGATTGTCGGCTGCGTCGTTGCAGAGCCTGCAGTTGCAAGGAGGACCGATGTCCGCCGCAGAAGTCGCCGAATTCAAGCGAGAACCCTTCTGGCGTCAAGCGATCGCACTGCGACAATTTGACGATCTGGGGAAAGAGCCCGAGATGGAAACGCCGCCGGTATCGTAATTATTTGGCGAAATTGCCCCGTTTTTACGCGATTGCGCCGACTCGGCGTAGTCGCGATATCGGACGACCAAAGTGGCCAATCTCAAGAAACGGCGTAAGGCCGCATGAAGGAAGGGCGCGGGTCTGCTGCGCCCCTCAAATCTTGCGGCCTTACGCGAGACAACGTGCGTCGATCGCGGTTAGGCGGTAAAACGCTCGTGATTAAACCATGTCTTTCAGGTTTTTCAGAGCGCGGATCTTCACTTTGACCGACGCCGGCTTGGCCGGAACGTCCATCAATTCGCCCGGCTTGAAAGGATTCGGAACACCCTTCTTAGCGGGACGCGCAGGAACCTTCTTCTTTTCGATTTTGATCAAACCGGGAAGCGAGATGGCGCCAGCGCCAGTCTTGCCAAGCGATTTTTTCACTTGGTTTTGGAGCGAGTCCAGGACAATCGACACGTCCTTTTTGGCAATGCCCGTTTCTTCCGCGATGTTGTTCAGCAGTTCGGTCTTCGTCAGCGGCTTTTTGACAGTGGTGGCCGCTACGGCTTTTTTCGCCATTTTTTCCCTCCTTGCGAGGCTGTGCAGTGTGGAATGATTTGTCCGTCCGTTGAGCGGAACGCGTTGATTAAAAGATTTCAGTCGAGTTTTTCAAGCCTGACAGCGCTCCATAAGGCCCAAAAAGGCCGAAAAACCGGGAAATAACGCCATTTCGGCACATTTAGACCCTCTTTTTTCCGTCAAAAATGTCCTTCGTCCCCACGAGACGGTCGGCGGCGCGGCGTGCCAAACGTCTCTTCAAGGGTGGAACTTCGTACGATTCAATTGGTCATTTTCGCCCAATTGTCGTAAATTGAGGAAGTGAGTTCTTTTCCAAACGTTGGAGTCGCCGCGCGTGAAATTTCACAACCTTCCCTCTCTCCCCACTTCCGGCGAGCCGCTTCGCATCGGTCGCTTGGCGATCATCGGATTGATCGCCGCCGTAGCCGCTTGGGTATCGATTCCGCCCAATTCGGTTAGGGGACAAGTAGAAACCAACGAGGACGCCGTCTTTCTGGCGCCCCCACGTGAAATTCGGCTGCAAACCGAACGAGCCCGGGAAGCGATCGCTGAAAAGAAGTGGACCGCCGCCGCAGAAGAACTGGGGATGCTGCTGAACGACCCTGAATTGGAAGACTTCTTCCTGCCGGGCCAGGCCGCGGGCCCAGTCGACATGAGCATCAAAAAAGAAGCGCGCGAGCTGCTTAACTCGCTCCCCAAAGAGGGGCAAGAAGCCTTCGAGCTGCTCTATGGCGCCGACGCCAAGGCGATGCTCAAGCAGGCGATCACCTCGCGCGACCCCGGCATGCTCGCCGAAATCTCGCGTCGCTACGCTCACACCGACGCTGGCTATCAGGCGACCATCTTGCTAGCTCGCACCCAGTTGGACCAGGGAATGCCGATGTCCGCGGTCTTGGCCCTGCTGCCGCTGCAGAGCAGCCGACTGGCGATGCAGAAGTACGAACCAGAGATTTCGCTGTTGATGGCGATCGGCTATTTCGCCGCCGGTGAAGAAGAACATGCGGTCGAGACGCTCGAGTCGCTCCGCGCAAAGCAGAAGAGCCAAAACTTCAACGTCCCCGCTTCCCTGCAACAGCTGTTCGCCGAATCGACCGAGCCGCGTCTGTGGCTTGCAATGCAGTTTCAGGACCTGTCGAACCCCAGCTCGAAGATCCCGCAATCCTGGATCGTGTTTGGCGGCGACGCGTCGCGCAATGCTCCGACCCGCGGCAGTGCGCCGCTCCGCAATTTGAATTGGCACGTGCGGATGGCGCGCAGCAGCAATGATGAAGAGCAAGCCGACGATACGTCGCAGGGCTTTATCGAAAACGGCGTCGCCGCCTTGCCGGCGGCGCAGCCGTTGGTGGTGCGAGACCAGGTATTGGTCCGCACTCCCTGGCATCTGCTAGGAGTCGACTTGACGACCGGCAAAGTGAAATGGAACTACCCCTGGGACGCATCCGACGTCAATCGGGCCGATTCGCGATTTAGCGCCATGTCGAACGATCCAGGCTCTAGCTATTTGGATCAGATTAAAAAACGAACCTGGTTGGATGGTTGCTACGGCCAGATTTCTTCGGATGGCGAACGCGTCTTCATCATCGAAGAAGCGACCCCCTCCGAGACCAAACAAAATGGCCCTGCGATCGCCTTTTTTAACGTAGCCCGCGCTCCATCGCCAAATCGCCTGCGTTGCTTCGGCTTGCGTGGGGAAGGGGAGACGCTCTGGATCGCCGGAAGCGAAATGAGCGACGAGCCTGCCCTGGCCGAAGCGCAGTTTCTGGGCGTTCCGTTGCCAGTCGAAGGTTCGCTTTACACGATCGCGGAAGTCAACGGCGAGATTCGCCTATTGGTCTTTAACGCAGTCGACGGTTCGCTCCAATGGTCGCAACAATTGGCGCAACTTGATGGACTTTGGATGTCGGTCAACGAGCCGGCTCATCGGCTGTTTGGCGCCTCTCCTTCATACTCCGACGGCGTACTGATCTGTCCCACCAATATCGGCGTCGTCGCGGCGATCGACGTCCGTCAACGTTCACTGCTGTGGGGCTATCAATATCAAACGCTCGAGCGTCACCCCCGACAAGGTTTCATCCAGCAACGACGAGCGCAAGAATCCCGCCCAGGGTATGGAGACCGCTGGGCCGACGGCAAAGTGGTCGTCGCCGGAAATCGGGTCTTTATGACGCCTCCTGAGACCGACGAAATCTTCTGTCTGGATCGAATGACCGGCAAACTGTTGTGGCAAAAGCCGCGTGAAGACGGCGTCTATCTGGCCGCCGTATCAGGCGACATAGCGCTCATTGTCGGCACGAATGCGATCTACGGCTTGAAGGTCGATACCGGCGCCTCCGCTTGGGAGAGCCAGACGATTCCGGACGGCGGACTGCCGAGCGGTCGAGGTTTTCTCAGCGGCGATTTTTACTATCTCCCTTCGACGCAGGAAGAGATCGTTCGCATCAACATTCGGACCGGCAAACTTGACAAATCGATCCCGACCGAAGGGACGTTGGGAAATTTGGTCTGCCATGGCCGCTACGTCATCTCGCAAGGGGTGAACTTTGTCGCATCCTTCAAGCAGATTGACGCGCTGCGCGAAGAAGTGCGCGTTCGCCTGGCGAAGAACCCTCAAGACGCCGAAGCGCTGCGTAACCAAGGCGAACTCCTCGTTCACGACGGGAAAATCCAAGAGGCCTTAGCGACGCTGCATCGATCGCTCGAACTGGTCGATTCTCCCGAAACGCAGCAAGCGTACGTCTCGACCGCACTAGAAGCGCTGCGTGAAGATTTCGCCGGCAATCGTGAAACCGCAACCAAGCTGGAAGCGATTGTCGAAAGCATGGACGATCGTCTCGAGCTGGTCCGAGTGACCGCGATTGGTCTGAACCAGGCCGGCGAACACCAAGCCGCGTTTGACGCTTACAGTCGCTACGTTGACTTGCTAGACCAGATCCTCGAGCAAGGGAAGTCGGAACGTCCGCTGCAAAACATCGGCCCGAATTTGCGTGTCCAACGTGACCGCTGGATCGGCGGGCAGTTGGCGCAGCTGCTAACCGCCGTCGAGCCGGCGGTGGCCGTTTCGATGAACGAATCAATCGCCCAGCGCTGGTCAGACCTGCAACAGCACGCCAAAAGCGATCGCTACGCGAATAAGCTCCGCCGTTTCACACGACGCTTTGGCGCGTTTCGCTTGGCGCGAGCCGCCGAGTTGGAATTGGCCCGCGTTGCAATGACCGACGGAAATGAATTGACGGCTGAAACGATTTGGCAGCAACTTGCCTTCTGTGATGATCCCGCGATCGCCGCTCAAGCGACCGCTGAACTCGCGAGCCTGTTAACGGTGCGCGGACATACGGCGGACGCTTCAATCGTCTATCGCCGCTTGGCCGATCGGTTCCGCAACGAGAAACTCGCCAGCGGACAATCAGGGCGTCAACTTGCGATGGAGCAGGCCGTTAAGGTCGCCAACCCTTACTGGAACTATGGCGCCGTAACGCTGCAGCGCCGCAGTGAAGACCTGGCCGCCGCCGTTCGGTTGTTGCACCCGGTTCGGATCGACGAACGGTTCGGTTTTGACATCCCGCGCGAGGCGCTCAAACTCGACAATGAAGAACGCCACATCGTCGTCGTGGACGAATATGGGAATCAACGGATTCATCTGCCGTTCACCATGCTCAACGAAGCCCAGCTTTACAATTCGCAAACGGCCCAGATTCATGCCGATCGACTCGGCCATCTGGTCGTCGTCTCGTTTGGCAACGAAGTCCATGCGTTTGATACGCTGGATCGCTCTGACGAGGATGACGTTCGCGAACGAGCCCTTTGGCAAGAGAATCTTTCGCCCGAAGGAAGCACGTCGCGCAGTCGACCCAAAGTCAATGTCGTCGAAGTCAACGACAATCCGTTTGGCGACTACTTGTACGATGGACATGACTCGCTCAACGAGCGACCGATCGGCTATTTCAGCTCATTGCGGTACGATTCACTCTGCTTCCAGCGTGGCAACAAGCTAATTTGCGTCGATCCGCTGACCGGCGACTCGAACTGGGAGCGGGACAATGTTCCGCCGGGCTGTTTCTTGGTTTCCGATGACTCGGTGTTGGCGGCGATTCCACCGCGCAAAGAAAATAACGCCTCCGAAACCGAAGCGTTGCTCTTTGATCTGCGCAGCGGAGTTCCGATCGGAACCGTCAAATCACCGGTGCGAGAAATGATTTGGGCGACGGAAGGGCTGAACTATCTGACCTGGGAAAAGGGCGTCAAATTAGAAGCGGTCGCGCGCAACTTGCTGACCGGCGAAGAACTGTGGCGCTACGAAGCGGAGCCCGGCTCACGCGGTCGCGTCTTTGGCTCGCAAGTCGCGATCCTAGAGCCGAGCGGCCAATTCCATGTCTTTGAACTAACCAGCGGCAAGACGATCATCGAAGAAAAATTGCACGCCGAACCGGAACTCGGCCAGCGAGATTCGCAAATCAAAATCGTCGAAGGCGCCGATGACTTCCAACTGATCGCGACGACCAGTCGCAAGGAAAGCCGCTTCACCTCGAAAAGTATTCCCTACAACTCCAAAGAACCGGCTGGCCCCGTTTCGCGGGTTTACAGCTTCTCACGCAACGAGGGCGAATTAGTATGGCAAACGCCAGAGCCGATTCGTGATTTTCACCTGATCGAAGCAGAACAGTCTCCCCGTTTGCCGGTTCTGGCGTTCGCGTCACGGCAAAATCGGATCGACAAAAAGGCGCACGAAGCGATCGTGCTGTTGGTCGATCGCCGCGACGGACGCATCTTGCTGCGAGATGGGCAATCCGAACATACGGCGACCTACCAACTGTTTGGCGATCCAGAGAACCAAACCTTGCGCGTTCTTTTGACCAAAATGTCGTTCGCGCTCAACTTTACCGCCGCGCCGGCCCCGCCGGCGCCCAGCGGTTCCTCCCTACCCAACACGACTTATCCCCCAGCAGAGTAGCCGCGTGCGGCAAATCGGGGCCGTCGCGGGCACTCCTCCGATAAACTCCTGCGGTACAACAACTTAGCGCAATCGGTATAATCGTCACCACCCCATCGTTTGGGAAGGGAGACGGCCCAATGTTGATTTGCGAGCTACCTTTTGAGGTCGAAAATCGGCTTTGATGAACTAATTGTGAACATTGCGACACGAAGTCTACGAATCGCCGTTTTAATGGTTGGCGAATTCGCCCTACGAACTACCGCCTTTAGAAATATCTGCCGCCAGATCGAAGGAACCGCTCATGACCGACTCTCCTCTTCAGGCAGACGCCGCCGCGGTCGAGAGAATTGCCGCCGCACGTCGCCAGATTCATGAGCAGCTTTCACAGATCATCGTCGGCCAGACCGACGTGATTGAAGAACTGCTGATTTCGCTCATCAGCCGCGGTCACTGCTTGTTAGAAGGGGTGCCGGGACTGGCGAAGACATTGATGATCAGCTCGCTGGCGAAAACGCTCAACCTGAGCTTCAGCCGCATTCAATTTACGCCTGACTTGATGCCGGCCGACATCACCGGCACCGAAATCATCGAGGAGAACCGTTCGACCGGCCATCGCGAATTTCGCTTTCTCGAAGGTCCGTTGTTCTCGAACATCGTACTCGCCGACGAAATCAACCGGACGCCTCCCAAGACGCAAGCCGCGCTGTTGGAAGCGATGCAAGAGCGGCAAGTGACCGTCGGCCGCGTCCGCCACGAACTGGCCGATCCCTTCTTCGTGTTGGCGACCCAGAACCCGATTGAACAAGAGGGAACTTATCCGCTGCCCGAAGCGCAGCAAGACCGGTTCATGTTCAAGGTCTACGTAAAATATCCGAATTTCGACGACGAATTTGAAATCGCGCGCCGCACCACCGGCGGCGCCAAAGGCGAGATCTCTCCGGTCCTGACCGGCGAAGAGTTGATCGAACTGCAAAAGATCGTCCGCGAAGTTCCGATTACCGACCACGTAATTCGCTATGCACTTTCGCTGGTCCGACAAACCCGCGTCGGCGCGGCTGGTACGCCTGACTTTGTGCAGGATCTGGTCAGTTGGGGCGCTGGTCCCCGCGCAGTGCAGTTTTTGATTCTCGGCGGCAAAGCTCGCGCCTTGCTGCACGGACGAACGCATGTTTCGACCGATGATATTAAAGCGCTGGCCAAACCGGTGCTGCGGCATCGCGTTTCGGTGAACTTCGCCGCCGATAGTGACGGCATTACGCCCGACGATGTGATCGATCGGATTCTGGAATCGACCCCCACCAAGGAAGACGAGCTAACAAGCGATGCCCGATTCCAAAAGATTTTTGCATCCTGAGGCGATCAAGCAGATCACTCGGCTAGAGTTACGGGCACGGCATATCGTCGAAGGTTTTCTTTCGGGAATGCATCGCAGCCCTTACTTCGGTCAATCGATCGAGTTCTTGCAACATCGCGAATACGCGTCCGGAGACGATCTACGTCATATCGACTGGAAAGTCTGGGCCAAGCAGGATCGCTTTTACATCAAGCAGTTTGAAGAAGAGACCAACCTGCGTTGCACGTTGCTGATCGACGCGTCGTCGAGCATGCAGTACGGCTCGGGACCGCTCAACAAGTACGAATACGCCTGCACCGCGGCGGCCAGTCTAGCCTATCTAGTGCTCAAGCAGCAAGACGCGATCGGCTGCGCGATCTACGACGAAAAGATTCGTGCGCGCGTGCCGATGATGAGCAAACGCAACCATTTGCTTTCGGTCATCAAAGCGTTTGACGAAAACAAGCCGCGCGAGAAGACCAGCTTTCTGCGAATCTGTCGCGAAGCGGCCGAAGCTTATCCGCGCCGCGGCATGATGGTGATCGCGTCCGATTTATTTGGCGATGTCGAAGACACCATCAAAGGAATGAAACTGCTGCGTCAGCGTGGCCACGATGTCTTAGTATTCCACATCCTGGACGACGACGAACTCGATTTCCCCTTTAGCGGCCCGACTCGATTTGAGGGAATGGAGACCGACGATCAGTTGGACTGCAATCCCCGAGCGCTGCGTGATGGATACCTAAAAGCGATGCAGACGTACCTAGACGAAGTTCGTCGCGGCTGCGCGAAAAACACGGTCGATTACGCGTTGGTTCGCACCAGCGATTCGTTGGGAGCGATTCTTTCGACCTACTTGAACAGCCGACTTGGCATGCACCACCGCAACTAACCCCGATTTGTTTCCGTTATGCAGTTTGTTCATCCAGCACTGACATGGGGCTTTTTGCTCCTGCTCGTCCCCGTGTTGATCCATTTGATCAACATGATGCGACGACGCCGCGTCCAATGGGCCGCGATGCAGTTTTTGCTGGAAAGCCAGAAGCGGAACCAACGCTCGGTCTGGTTCAAACAACTGCTGCTGCTGCTCGCTCGCATGGCGGCGATCGCATTGTTGGTCGCCATCATGGCCGGCCTGACCACTTCGGACCAATGGTCCTCGTTGTTCGGCGGGGGTGGTACGCATCACTATGTGATTTTGGACGATAGCCTTTCGATGTCAGACCGCACCGGCGGCGTCGAAGTCATGGACCGCGGCCGCGAAGTGATCAAACAGATCGCCGCCGCAGCCGCCGAAAAGCGAACGCCGCAACGTCTGACTTTGCTGCGAACTTCCCGAGCCGGCGCCGGTGACGGCGGGGTCGCCCGTGTCGATATTAGCGGCGACGATGTCGATCCATCGTTCCGCGATTCGCTGGAAGAAGCGTTACGCAGCGTCGACTCGTCGGAGTTATCCGTCGGACCGGCTGAAGCGATTGCGGCCGTCAACCGCTTCATCACCGACAATGTCGAAAACGAAAATGCGCTCGTCTACCTGGTTGGCGACTTCCGCCGCCGCGATTGGTCCCAATCGCAAGATGTGAAACAACGCCTGCAAGAGCTTTCGACCCGAACCGCCGAAGTTCATCTGGTGAATTGCTCTCGGCGCAATCCGGTGAATCTGGGGATCACGCGTCTCGCGCCCGAATCCGCGACGTTGGCCGCAGGAGTGCCGACCTTCCTGGAAGTGACCGTCCGCAATTATAGCGACACGCCTGCCAACGGCGTGCAAGTCAAGTTGCAGACCTATCACGACGACGGCGTCGATCGCAAGTTCACCAGCGCCGGCGAAGGGCTCGGTACGCCGCACTCTGAACCGACCGTGTACTTCGAGGAAATCCCGCCGGGCGAAGAAGTGACCCGCCGCGCCCAGATTTTCTTTCCGACCGCCGGACAACATGTCGCCGTCGCTCAGTTGCCGGACGACGCTATCGCCGCCGACAATCGCCGCTTTCAAATCTTGAACGCGCCGCCGAGCATTCCGGTGCTGCTGGTCGATGGGGATCTAAATCAACGGAACGCCTACTTCATGACCGCCGTCTTCCAGCCAGGCGAAGCGGTCAACACCGGCATTCAACCGTTGGTCGTTGGTCCGCAATACCTACGGGATGCGTCGCTCGAAACCTTGCAAGGCTTTGACGCGATCTACCTGTTTGATATTCCCCGCTTTGACGGCAATGCGGTCGAGAAGCTGAACCAGTACGCCGCCAGCGGTCACGGAGTCGCGATCTTCGCCGGCCCCGGCACGACGCTGGATGCGTTGAATTCGCTGCATGACGGCGGTTTGCTGCCGGCGGCGGTCATCGGCACGAAAGAACTAGCGCCGTCGATTCCCGGCGAAGAGACGGTTGATTTTGTGCCGTCCGAACATCCGATATTCGCCGTCTTTCGCGGTGAGAAAAATCGATTCCGCAACGACTTGAAGTTCTACAAATACTACGATCTCGACGCGACCTGGAATCCCAGCGACAACGGCGCCGTGCTCGGCAAACTTCGTGACGGACGACCTCTGATCGTCGAACAGCAAGTGGGCGACGGCAGCGTCGTCACCTTCCTGACCAGCTTGACTCCCGATTGGAACAACTGGTCGATTACGCCGGGCTTTATCGTCACCGCACTCGAGTTGCAAGCTTACTTAGCCTCTGGCACGCGGCAATCGACCGAACGTCTGGTCGGCAGTCCGCTACGTTTGGAAGTCGATGAAGCGAACTTCCGCAGTGACGCGCTTGTTTACGCGCCCGGCGCCGATCGCATGCCGACCGTCAAACGAGATGACGCGTTCCTGCCCAAAGAAGAAACGCGCCCATTTAGAAAGCTCGACTATGCCGGCGTGAACAACATCACCGGCGATTCGCTGACCGGTCTATCGGGCGTCTATGACATTTGGCTGACGCAAAGCGACGGGCTTCCCAATCTGCGGCGCTTCGCGCTCAACGTCGATCCGCTTGAAGGCGATCTGACGACGACCGACCGCAGTGAACTGCAAGCGGCGCTCGCTCCGGTCGTCTTCACCTATCACACCGTCGAATCGGTCGACTACAGTTGGAGCGCCAGCGAAGGCTTCGCCTGGCAAGACTATCTGCTCTACGCGTTGTTAGGATTACTGGTCGTGGAACAGATACTGGCATTCTTGACGAGCTACCATCCTCCTGTGATGGGAGCCGCTCGATGACCTTCTTACTCGCACAAACCGACGCCGCCGCGACGCGAACCACCTATGAGTTCTCGCGTCTGGCCGAAATGACGCAGTGGAGTCATTGGGCGCTGTTGGTCGCTCTGGTCGTCGCAGTGATCACCTTCGTCGGCTGGCTCTATCGGCGCGACACGCGTGAGCAATCACGTCCCGTCCGCTGGACGTTGACCGGACTTCGACTGGCCGCACTGGCTGGTCTGCTCCTCTTCTTTTTCAATCTCGAAAAGAAGACCGAGAGCGAACTGCACGAAAACTCGCGTGTCGTCGTACTGGTCGACACCAGCCTCAGCATGGCGCTGCCCAACAGCATCGAAAGCGGATCGTCGCCGCGCTACGAGCAGATCGTCAACAAGTTCTCTGAAGGGGAACTGCTCGAACAATTGCGCAAATCGCATGACGTGTTGGTCTATCAATTCGATCAAACGGCGCAACCAACCGAATTGGCCGTCTTTCGTCGCCCGCAGACCGATACCGTCTCGGACACCGAAGATTCGGCCGAGATGGATGCTCGCTTCCGCTCGGCTCGCTTGTTGCTGCTGATCAGCTTCGGCGTGCTGGCGATCAGCCTACTCGCTTACTTGATCGCACTCGCAACGCGTCGGCTGGCTCCCAGTTGGCGCGAGACCGCCGCCGCTTGGTCGATGATTGGCGCTTTTGCGTTGGTCGTCGGCGCCTCATTGGCCGCGACGGCGAACTTGCGAGCCCCCGAGCTCAGCCTGCGCCAATTGGCCCAAGGGGATCTAAGCGTCCATGCGGCCCAGCCGTCGCAGCCAGAACAGACCGAAGCCGAAGAGCAAGCGGCTGCGCCGACCTATGCCGACATTGACTGGCTCGACAAGCTCAAGCCGCACGGCGTCGAAACGCGGATCGGCGACGCGATCGCTCAAATCGTACAACAAGAGCGCGGTCGGCCGATCGCCGGCATCCTGCTCCTTTCTGACGGCGTGAACAACGGCGGACTCGATATTCGCGAAGCGATTCAGATCGCCGCCGATTCAGAGACGCCGGTCTTTCCGATCGGGTTGGGACCGTCCGAGCGACCGATCAATCTGCGGGTTGTCGATCTCGAAGCGCCGTCGCGCGTCTTCCCGAACGACGCCTTCCAAATCACCGGCTACATCCAGGCCTTCGCGTCGAAGACGGACTTTGTCAACGTGCAACTTGCATCCGGTACAACCGACTCGGATGGCAAGTTCCGCGAAGAATCGCTAGAGGGAGAAGCGCGTCGCATTACCTTGGGCGCTGACGGCGCGGTGGTCGCGACCACGTTTGACGTGACTCCCGACTCGCTGGGCGAGCGAACCTATCAGTTGCGAATTTTATCGCCGGCCGGTTCTGATCAGGATACCAGCGACGATCAAAAAGATGTCAAAGTGCAAGTCGTTCAGCGGAAGAACCGCGTGCTGCTGATGGCCGGCGGACCTTCCCGCGACTTCCGCTTTTTGCGAAATCAACTGTATCGCGACAAAGATGTCGAACTGCACGTCTATCTGCAAAGCGGCAAGCCCGGCATTTCGCAAGAGTCGGACGAGTTGCTCTTTAGTTTCCCCAACGATGCGGCTGACCTGTTTGAAAACTACGACTGCATCGTCGCGTTTGATCCCGATTGGTCGCAACTTACCGTGGAGCAAGCCGAACTGCTCGAGCGGTGGGTCGCCGAGAAGGCCGGCGGCTTGATCGTCACCACCGGTCCGGTCTTTACGGCCGAATGGGCCAGCCAACGACGCGGTGATCCGGTAATCGATATCGTCAAACAGCTTTACCCCGTCACTTTCCATAGCCGCGGCACTTCGATCGGCCAGAATCGCTTCGATTCGGATAAAGCCTGGCCGCTGGTCTTTACCAAGGAAGGTCAGTCGCAATCATTCTTGTGGCTAGGCAACGATGGCGCCGGCAGCGCCGCTCGCTGGGAAGAGTTTGCCGGCGTTTACGGCTATTACGCGGTGCGCGACAAAAAAGAAGGCGCTTCAATTTTGGCGCGCTACAACGATCCCGATGCGACGCTCGGCGATGATCCGCCGGTTTATATGGCGACCCAGTTTTATGGCGCCGGGCGCGTCTTCTTCATGGCAAGTTCCGAGATGTGGCGAATTCGCGCTTTGCACGAAGGCTACTTTGAGCAGTTCTATACCAAGTTGATCCGCTACGTATCGCAAGGGCGCTTGCTGCGAGACTCGAGCCGCGGCGTCTTGTTGACCAACAAAGACCGCTTGCTGGTGGGCGAAACGGTTGAAGTTCGCGCTCACCTGACCGACGCCAAGCATGAGCCGCTGACCGATCCGTTGGTCAAAGCGTTGGTCTCTCGCCCGGACGGTCGTCGTGACGAACTGACGCTGACGCAAGCCGAGCAGGGAGGGAAGGGCCAATACCACGGCCAATTTACGCCGCTGATCGAAGGAGACTACCACATCGAGTTGCAATTGGCCGGCGGCGGCGAAGATTCGTTGCTGACGCGGGACATCCGCGTGCGGCTGCCAGACAAAGAGATTGAGCGTCCGGAACGCGACGACGCTTCGATGCGACAAATCGCAGAGGGGACCGGCGCCGTCTACTACGTAGGGATGGACGCGGCGCTCGGCAAATCGGCGCTGCCGGCCGTATATTTGCCGGCCACGTTGCCGCCCCAAGATATGTACACTGCGCTGCCAGATTTGGTCGATCGCAAGTTCGACCGGCTGCTGCGGACATGGCTGCTCGGCCTGATTTGCGGGGTGCTTGCCCTGGAATGGCTGACGCGGCGCTTGTTGAAATTAGCGTAACCTGAAGAGCGGTCGACTATGACGACGCCCCAACCGAAATCCGAACTTCCCGCCGATCTGCGCGAGCTGCTTGGTTCGCTGCGCCGGCGGATTCGGCTCTACGTGCTGCTCGAAGGGCTGGCGCTGCTGGTCGCTTGGCTGGCCGTCACCTTTTGGATTGGTCTGGCGGTCGACTATCTACCGGTTACTTTTGGCGCTAGCGAAATGCCTCGCGAGGCGCGAATCGTCTGCCTGGTCGCGATTTACGGGGTCAGCGCTTACATCTTTTATCGCTGGATCCTGATTCGCCTCGTAGCGCGGATGTCCGACACGAGTATGGCGATCTTGATCGAGCGGCGCTATCCGGCGTTCCACGAGAGCCTGCTCACCGCCGTCGAAAGTCCGGTCGAAGAAGATCTGACCGATGTCGCTTTTCGCGAAGGCATGATCCGTCAGGCGGTCACCCAGGCGCTCGATAATAGCCGTCAGGTCAAGCTGAACGAGATTTTCAATCCTTGGCCGCTGACCCGCAACATTACGTTGGCGGTCGCCCTGTTGATCAGCGTCGGCGCTTTCGCCGCCATTTCGTTTGATTCGTTCCAAATTTGGGGACGTCGACTCTATTGGCTCTCAGACGAAGCCTGGCCACGTCTGGCTCGAATCGAAGTAGTCGGCGTCGAAGTAAGCCGCCCTTCGGCCGCCAGCGATGGCACGACCGCCGCCGATGTGGTCGAAGTTATTCCGTTTAAGGATGGTGTTGCAACCGTCGCACGGGGATCTTCTCCCAAACTGCTGGTGCGAGCCAAGTCGGACGCCGAAGTGGTTCCCGCTTACTGCACGATTGTGTACGAGACCGCCGATGGAGCGCGCGGCAGCGTCGCGATGCAGCGCGTCGGCGCCGCTCGCAGCGACTATCAGCGTTACATCTTCCAGCGCAAGCCGCTGAAAAGCATCTTGGCGTCGATCTCGTTTGACGTCATCGGCTACGACCATCGTCTCCGCAGTCTGAGGATCGAAGCGGTTGACAGTCCGGCGGTCTTGACGATGCAAGTCGACGCCGCTCCGCCAGAGTACACCAATTTGCTGCCGCGCGTCTCAGAGCTGACCTCTTCCTCCGAACTGCCGATCGGATCGCAGTACAAGCTGTTGGCGAAAACCAACAAACCGATCGTCCGGGTTGAAGTCGCCAACTTACGTGAGCAGACCCAAAGCGAAATCACGCTGACCGAGCCGAACGATCAGTTCGAGCTGGAGTTCCCACCGCTGACCGACGACTTGTCGTTGGAACTCACCTTGATCGATAGCGACGGTATTTATAGCGAAGCTCCCTTCCGCGTGCAGATCGCAGCGACCGCGGATCAGGCGCCCAACGTCAACTTGCAGTTGGCCGGCATCGGCACGGCGATTACGCCCCAGGCCCGGATCCCGCTCCTGGGAACCATCACCGACGACTACGAAACCAAAGACGCTTGGCTCGACGTTCAACCGGGCGACGGCGACATTACCCCTTTCGCGATCAAGCCGACCCCCCAAGGCGAAGTCAACTATGTGCTCGATTTGAAAGAAACGACCGGAGCGCCGCAGCTGATCGCCGGAGATCAAATTTCGCTCACCCTCAAAGCGAGCGACCTGCACGATCTGACCGGCGGTTCCAATATCGGCGTCAGCACGCGATATCCGCTGGATGTAGTCTCCCCCAGCAAACTGCTATCGTTACTAGAAGCTCGGGAGCTTGGGCTACGCCGGCGCTTTGAACAGATCTTGCAAGAGACCCAGCAGTTGCGGGAAGAATTCGTCCGCGTTCAGCTCGACGCCAAAAGAATCGCGACCGGGCCCAGTTCGTTCTCCTCAGGCGAGTTGGAAGGGGAAAACGCTGCCGATCCCGTCGCCAAGATGCAACAGGCAATCGAGTTACAACTGCTCCGCGTGCAGCGAACTCCCCAGGCCAGCCGCAAAGCGGAAGAAGAACTGCGGGGGGTCGCGGCGGGGTTCGAGGAGATTCGCCAAGAGATCATCAACAATCGCGTCGATACCGAGAAACGGAAGGAACGTCTCGAAAATGACGTGATCAGCCCGATCAACCAGATCGCCGACGTCCGCCAGCCTGACCTACGAGAAGCGATCAAACGGCTGGAAGCGTCGTTGAGCGATCCCACCCAATCGGTGGAGTCGGTTGGCGCCGCGATTGCCGAAACGGACGAGATCATCCTGGCGATGCAGCAAGTCTTGGACAAGATGCTCGACCTGGAGACCTTCAACGAGCTGGTCGACCAAATCCGCGAAATCATTCAATTGCAGGAAGAATTGCAAAAAGATACCGAAACCGAGCAAAAGCGGCTATTCCGAGATCTGTTTAATTTAGAGTCGTCGGATTGAGACAATCCGCTTAAACTGGAGTAACGGCGGGCTATGCCGCCCAGGAGGGACCGACCGATGTTCTATGTACGCAATTTGTCGCTTACGGCGTCTGCGGTCACCGTCTTTCTATCCCTGGCCGCTTGCCTGCAAGCCCAAGACGCCGGCGAAGCGCCGGTCGAGCCCAAACCCGAAGCCGCGCTGTCCGAACGCCAAGCGCGGCTCGCCCAAGGCTTTTCGCGTCTCGAAGATCTGATGATCAAGATGGCCGAGATCGACGAGATTGAGAATCCCGATCGCGCGAAACTGCTGCGTGAAGCGGCTCATTCCAGCAAAGACAAGCTGATTCGTTCGCAACTCGAATCGCTGGCGGCGATCCTCGGCGATGGCAAATTGAAACGAGCCGTCGACGGCCAAAAGGATGTTTCGAAAGATCTCAGCAACTTGCTGCAATTGCTGCAAAGTGAGAACCGCGACGACGAATTGAAGTCAGAACAAGAGCGAATTCGCGAATACATCAAAGACACGCGCAAGCTCCTCAATCGCCAGCGCAGTCTGCAAGGTCGCGCCGAAGGGGGAGAAAACTCTGAGCGACTTGCGGAAGGACAAGACCAACTGTCGCAAGACGCCGCGAAACTTGCCCAGCGGATGAAAGAGAACGAAGAGCCCCAATCTGAAGGGGATCCCTCTGGCGAAGAGCAGGACGGCGACCAAGATCCCGTCGGTGAGAAGCCCAGCCAAGAGGGGGACTCAAAGCCCAGTGAAGGCGAAGCGAAACCGAGCAAAGGGGAAGGGGAGTCCCAGCCTTCTGAAGGCTCAGAATCGAAACCGGGGGAATCCAAACCCGGCGAGTCGAAACCTAGTGAAAGTAAGCCCGGCGAAGACAAACCGGGTGAAGAAGGGGAAATGAAAAAACCGGACGAAGATGAGTCCGGCGAAAAGAAACCGGGCGAAGAGTCGAAATCCGGCGAACCGATGCCAGGCGAGCAATCTCCCAATGAGCCCAGCGAAGGCGAATCGAAGCCGAGCGAAGGAGAATCAAAGCCCGGGCAACCGCAACCGGGAAAACCTCAGCCGGGTCAACCGCAGCCAGGAGAGCCCCAGCCCGGCGATCAGCAACAACAAGAACAACAGCAGCAACAGCCTGACTTCCCGGCGCGTCAGCGCGTCGAAGAAGCCCAGCGGCGCATGGAAGAGGCGAAGAAGAATCTCGACGAGAAAAAGACCGAAGAAGCGATCGAAGAGCAAAAAGAGGCCGAACGCGAGTTGGCCAAAGCGATCGCTGAGTTAGAAGAAGTGCTGCGTCAGCTGCGTGAAGAAGAAATCGAACGCGTGCTGGCCCGGTTGGAAGCCCGCTTCTCCAAAATGCTTGAGATGCAACTGAAAGTGTACGACGATTCAGAACGCTTGTCGCAGGTCCCCGAACCGCAGCGCGGCGCCGCCGAAGACATTCAAGCCGGCAAGTTGGCCTTCGCTGAAAAGCAAATTGTGCTAGAGGCCGACAAGGCGTTGACGTTATTGCAAGAAGAGGGATCGTCGATCGCCTTTCCCGAAGCGCTGCAGCAACTGCGTGACGACATGCAGCAAATCGCTGATCGCTTGAGCCAATCCAAAGTTGATCCGCTGACGTTGACGCTTGAGCAAGACGTGATTGACGCACTGGAAGAGTTGTTGGCCGCGCTCAAGCAGGCCCAAAAGGATCAGGAAGAACGTCAACAGCAACAACAGCAGCAACAACAACAGCAGCAGGGCCAGCAAGACGAATCGCTGGTCAACAAGATCCAAGAGTTGAAATTGATCAAGTCGATGCAGGTGCGCATCAACCAGCGGACCGATCGGTACTCGAAACTATTACGCGATCTCGAAGATGAAGTGGGTCAAGCGACGAGCGAGGAAGTGCTCGACGCGCTCCGCGAACTCGCCCAACGGCAACAACGCGTCTACCAAATCACGCAGGACAACGTTTTGGGGAAAAACAAATGACGCCGCGTCTCTTGCTTTCGATCGTGCTGAGCCTGGCGACTGTTTCCGCAGTCGGTGCGGCGGATGCATTGCAAAAACAGGCCGACTGGCGTAACCCGGAATATCCGGAGATCCGCCAAAAGTTGATCGACTGGCTCACCGAGTCAGACGCTCCCGAAGCACAAATGACCGCCGTCTCGCAGCTCTGGCCAGAGGAGGCCCCCAGCGACACGCCTGCCGAGTTGGGTATCCGCTTGCTAGAGACCGCTGCGATTATCGACGCCGACGCACGTGAACTCGCGGTGACGACGCTCGGCGCCAGCGTCCAGGCCGAACTCCCGCAGTTCCCCTGGTTGGCCGACGAGTCGAAACCGTTTCCCAAATGGATGCGCGATAACCTACGTTTCCAATATGGCCGTTGGCTCGCCGAACAGCGGATGCTGGATGAAGCGTACCTGCAGTTGAAAGAGGCGCCGGTCGCCGAGGTCGCCGACCCGGCGGCGCTGCTGTTTCATCGGGCCGTTTGCGAACATTACTTGCTGAAGAAAGAAGACTGCGTCGCAACCCTCGGAACGTTGCTCTCGAACCAAGAACAGATCGCTCCCCGCTATCTGACGGTCGCCAAACTGATGCTGGCCGACATTCAACCGCTCGAGACCGATTCGCTGGACGAAATCGCGCGTCTGATGCGCGATGTCGAGCGTCGACTTGATCTGGGGCGCGCCGGCAAAAAGGTTCGTACGCAGGAAGAAGATGTGGTCGCCAAGCTCGACAAGATGATCGAAGATCTTGAAAAGCAGATGCAGCAGCAACAGCAACAATCGCAGGGAGGTCAGCAAGGAGGCAACAACACGCAGCCGAGCAGTCCTTTGAATGACACGATGCCGGCCGGCGGTTCAGGCCCCGGCAACGTCGACCCAAAGAAGATGAACCCCGGCGACAACTGGGGCAATCTGCCTCCCAAAGAGCGACAAGAAGCGTTGCAGCACATCTCCAACGAATTTCCATCGCACTATCGACGCGTCATCGAAGAATATTTCCGCAAGCTGGCCCGCGAAGAGGATACGAAGTGAATTGCATTCCGCTCATCATGATCGCAGCATCCACGTTATCGGCGATCAACGTCGATGTCGAAACGCTGGACGGTCGCACCATGCACGGAGAGTTGCGTCAACTCTCGGCGGATGAGATCGGTCTGCGCACGAGCGTTGGCGACGAGACCTTTCCGTACGATTCGTTGATGCGGGTTGATTTCCCTGGCGAAGAAACCTCGCCGGAGTCGGGCGGCGCGTTGCTGCAATTGGCCGATGGTTCGCGTCTGGAGGTGAAAAACTTTATCCTCGAGAATCGCAAGTTCATCGTCACGTCTCAAAACTTCGACTTGTTCGAAGTTCCGGCGACTGCTTTGCGCATGCTGCGACTCGATGGCGACCAGCGTTCGTTCGATAAGCGTTGGGATCAATTGCTAGAAGAAAAGATTCTGGGAGACGCCGTCGTCATTCGCCGCGGCGATGACCTCTCGTATCAAGAAGCGATCATTCAATCGATCATTGATGGCAAAGCGTCGATTCAGCTCGATGAGCTGGAGGCCAAAATCCCGCTCAGCAAAATGGCCGGGCTCCTCTTCTACCAACGTAACAACCGCAAACTAGCGACGCCGATCTGCAAGCTTGAACTGCAAGATGGCGGAGTGATCTTCGCCGGCAAAATCATGCTGGACGAACAGTTATTGCAGATCGAATCGGTCTCTGGCGGCAAGTTCGCAGTCGCGCTCGCGGCGCTCAAAGCGATCGACTTCGCCGCCGGCAACATTATTCCGCTGACCGATCTCTCGCCCGATCAAGACGCATGGACGAGCTTTATTCCCTCTAACTTGTCGCGTGACCAGCTCTCGCTGATCTATGCACCCGATGTCCGAACCGGCTCGGCCGCTCAGCCGCTCGAGCTCTCGCTGGCTGGCGAAGCGAAATCGTTCGCCAACGGCATCGCGCTGCATGCACACACCGAGCTGACCTATCTGCTTCCAGAAGATGTGCGGCAGTTTTATGCGTTCGCCGGTTTACCAGCAGGGGCGAGCGGTCCCTTGCAACTGACGATCACGGCCGACAAAACGGTGCTGGTCGACCAAGTGCTGGATGAGAATCAAACGTCTCTCGATATACACGGCGACGTTCGGGGCGCCCGACGTCTGAAAATTGTCGTCGACTTCGCCGGCAACGGCGATTTAGGGGACCGCGTTTATCTGTGCCAACCACGGCTGATTAAATGATGCGTAGTATCGCCTATTTCACGCTCTGTTTCGCCGCGGCGTTTTTGGGAACGTTCGCGAGTCTTGATGCTGCGCCTCCCCAAGAGGTCTTAGACGCCGAGAACGCTCGGATCGCGGCGGTCGAAAAAGCGACCCGCTCTGCGGTTTGCGTTTTCGCCGGCGCCGCCGGCGGCGGCAGCGGAGTCTTGATCTCCAGTGACGGCTATGCGGTCACCAATTATCACGTCGCCGATCCTGCCGGATCGTTCATGAAGTGCAGCCTTTCGGATGGGCAATTGTATGACGCCGTCATCGTCGGTATCGATCCGGTCGGGGACGTCGCGCTGATCAAATTGCAAGGCCGCGACGATTTTCCAGCCGCAGAAATCGGCGATAGCGACAAAGTGGAAGTCGGCGATTGGTGCTTCGCCATCGGCAATCCCTTTTTACTGGCGACCGACATGCAGCCAACCGTCACCTGGGGCATGGTCTCCGGCGTCGGACGCTATCAGTACCCCAGCGGCACGTTGATTGAATACACCGATTGCATTCAGACCGACGCTTCGATCAACCCCGGCAACTCGGGCGGGCCCCTCTTCAATCGCGATGGCCAAGTGATCGGCATCAACGGCAGGATCTCGATCGAGAAGCGAGGACGCGTCAATGTCGGCGTCGGCTACGCAATTTCGATGAACCAGGTGATGAACTTCCTCGGTTACCTGAAAAGCGGCCGAGTCGTCGACCACGCAACCTTGGGCGCGACGGTTTCGACCGATTCCGAAGGCGAAGTGATCGTCACCAACATCCTGGACACGTCCGACGCCTATCGTCGCGGGCTCCGCTACGGCGACGAGCTTGTCTCGTTCGGCTCGAAACCGGTCACGACGGTCAACGGCTTTAAAAACGCACTCGGCATTTATCCGCGCGGCTGGCGCGTTCCGGTCGGCTTCTTCCGCGGCGGCGAACGGCATGACATTATCGTTCGCTTGGCGGGGGTCCATTCGCGGGAAGAACTGCTCGCCAAAATCCAAAAGTCGGTCGCTCCTCCAAGCCCCGATGGATCTCATCCGGAAGATCACGACGAAGAAGCGAAGCCGGTCTCGGATGAATTGAAAAAGCTGTTCAAAGCTCGCTCTGGCTACGCGAACTATCACTTCAATCTGGAGCAGCGTGACCGCACCTGGCAAGCCTGGAAGCGAGGAGACGATTCTTCCCTCGACGTCTGGAAAGTCGCCGGTCAACTAGCGGACGGCGACGCCGCGCAAATTGAATTGAGCCCGCTGAAGGTGACCGCTTCGGTCGCAGGCCGAGATTCGACGATCGAGATCGAAGGAGATTTGACCAGCAAGCTGGAACCTGCCGGGAGCGGCGGATTGCTGCTCGCGCTGCATGCTTGGCAGCGACTGCAATTGCAGGGCCTCGAAAAATTCGGCGAGGTCTCCTACTTAGGAACCGCGCCATTGGATTCGATCGACGAGCGATTCGACGTACTGATCGGGCTCTACGATGCGATCGAAACGCGTTTTTACTTCGCTCCCCAGACCGGCGATCTAATCGCGATGGAAATGTTCCCCGAAGCAGACTCGGATCCGTGCGAGCTCCGTTTCCAGGAGTATGACGATTTCGAGGGAGTCCGGCTGCCAACCAAAATCATCATTCGCCGCGGCGATCAGATTTACAATATCCTACATGGTCTGAAGTGGACCTTGTCGTCGTCCGAACCGAAGGATGCCGCATGAACCGTAGCCCGTTTGTTATTGCGCTGACCCTTTCGCTCGGCTTGCTGACCTCGGCCGCGCAGGCCGAGTCTTCGCTTGCGAAAACCATTCGCGGCGTGCAGCCTCGAATCGTCAAGATCTTTGGCGCCGGCGGTCTACGCGGTTTGGAATCGTACCAGAGCGGCTTCGTGATTTCGCCGGAAGGACACATCCTGACGGTCTGGAGCTACGTGCTTGATTCGAGCGTCATCACCATTGTCGCCAACGATGGTCGCCGTTTTACGGCCGAACTGGTCGGCGCCGATCCCGAACTGGAAGTCGCCGTCCTGAAAGTCGACGCCGACGACTTGCCCTTCTTCAACCTGGACGAGTCGGTCGAGCTCACCTCGGGACAGCGCGTTCTGACCTTCAGCAACTTGTACGGCATCGCTACCGGCGACGAACCGGCGAGCGTGCTGCATGGGTACATCACCGCAATCACCGACCTGCAAGGACGACGCAGCGCCGCCGAGGTTCGCTACAAAGGCCCGGTCTACGTCGTCGACGCGATGACCAACAACCCCGGCGCCGCCGGCGGAGCGTTGACCGATCAGCAAGGGCAAATCGCAGGCGTGCTAGGCAAAGAAATTCGCAATGCATCCAACAACGTTTGGCTCAACTATTCGATACCGATTCGTGAGCTGCAAAATTCGGTCGAAGATATCCTCAGCGGCCGATTTCGCCCTCGCTCTCGCGATGAAAATCAAAATCGTCCAATGCAGCCGATTACGCTGGCGCAACTTGGTTTGATCCTGCTGCCGGACGTGCTGCCGAAAACGCCGCCGTTTGTCGAACGTGTCGCGCCGGAATCGCCGGCCGAGACCGCCGGTTTGCGGCCCAACGACCTGGTGATGTTTGTCGAGCGGCGACTGATTTCTTCGCAGCGAGATCTGCGCGAAGAGCTAACCTTTATTGATCGGGACGATCCCGTCCGTCTGACGCTGCTTCGCGGCGACGAACTTATCGAAGTTACGCTTAATGAATAAGAAATACTCGCTCGCAATGCTGGGGGTCGCCCTCGGTTTCTTCGCGTCCCTGTCGGCGGTCATCCAAGGGGCGGAAGATCTCAATACGCTCGAACAGAAAGCGCTGCGCGAAGCGGTCGAAGTTGTCGCCCCCTCGGTCATTCAGATCGAAACGGTCGGCGGCCTCGAAAAAGTTGGCGATCAACTCGCCGGCGGCGGCCCATGCAGTGCGTTGGTCGTTTCGGCCGACGGCTACCTGCTTTCCAGCAGTTATAACTTCGTCCATGAACCGACCTCTATTTTGGCGTCGCTACCCGGCGGCAAACGCACCTCGGCTAAAATCATCGCCCGCGATCACAGTCGCAACCTGGTGCTGTTGAAGATCAACGCCGAAGAGCCGCTGCCGGTACCCACATTTGTTCCTCGCGACGACCTTCGCGTCGGCCAATGGACGATCGCTGTCGGCAAGTCGTTTTCGCCGGTCGACGCGAACGCTTCAATCGGCGTGCTCAGCGCGCTGCATCGCGTCTGGGGCAAAGCGATTCAATCGGACGCCAAAATCTCACCGAACAACTACGGCGGCGCGCTGATCGACATTCATGGTCGCGTCATCGGCGTCATCACGTCGCTATCGCCGCAAGCGACCGGTCCTCAGGCAGGCGCCGACTGGTATGACTCTGGCATCGGCTTCGCGGTTCCCCTGACCGAGATGCAGCCCCGCCTAGAAAAGTTGATGCAGGGAGAAGACCTCCGGCAAGGCTTGCTGGGAATCAGTCTGAAGGGGAACGACATCATGGCCGATCGCCCCGAGATCGGAGCGGTTCGCTACAATTCACCCGCTCAAGAGTCGGGTATCCTTGCCGGCGACATCATCACCGCCATCCAAGGGCGCCAGGTTGTTAACCATGCTCAAATGAAACACCAGCTCGAACCGATGTACGCCGGCGACGAGGTCGCTTTGACCTTGCAGCGCGGCGATGATTCGGTCGAAGTCAAAGCGACGCTGACCGCGGTGCTAGTGCCGTACGCTCATCCGTTTCTCGGCATCTTGCCGGTGCGCGACGCCGAAGGAATCGTCGTCCGCGACGTGCTAGCCGATAGCCCCGCCGCAACGGCTGGCCTGACGGCCGGTGATGTGATCGTGCGAGTCAACGACAAACCGGCGACGACCGTTGATGAGTTGCGAACTCAGATCTCGGCCTTGGAGCCGGATACGGCGATCCAACTGGTCTACCGGCGCGGCGAAGAAGAAAAGAACGCCGAGATCACTTTGGCGACCTTGCCGACCAGCGTGCCTGGCGAATTGCCGGCGGCTTGGTCGAAAGAAGTAGAGCAACCAGCCCAACCGCCGCAGACCGGCGAAGTCGAAGTTCGCTTGGCCGAAGAGCCGAACGCGGCGTTTGCCTGGATCCCAGACGACTATCACGCCGATCGCCGCTACAGCTTGCTCGTTCTGCTGCAAGAACCAGGCGACGTCGATAAGCAAGCGACGATCGACGCGTGGAAAGCGGTTTGTAAACAGTCCGGCGCCATTCTCCTGTCGGTGTCGCCGGCGTCGAAAGAGCGCTGGACGCCGTCCGAAACCGGCGTCGTGCGCAAATGCATCGAACAGTTGGCCGGCAAATACAATATCGCCCCAGGCCGCACGGCGCTGGTCGGCGTTCGCAGCGGCGGTGCGATGGCCTACATGGTCGCCTTTGAAAACCGAGAAGCGATCGCCGGCGTCGTCACCTTGGCCGCGCCCATTCCGCGCGGCGTGCAACCTCCTGATAATGACCCGCTTCATCGTCTCGCAATTTTTACGCTCTACGACGACATGTCGCCGCAAGCGGCGCAGTTGAAGAAGCTGGATGAAGCGCTCGCCAAGATGAAGTTCCCCGTCGTCCATCGCAGCGCGGCCAAAGGCGCCGACAAGCTGACCGATGACGATCGTACTGCGATCACTCGCTGGCTTGATTCGCTCGATCGAATCTAAGCCTGCGATTTGCTTCCGCCTGTGCGACGCCTTCCCTCCATGCAAACAGCGCTGATTGAACAGCGCCAGACAATCGCCATCGTGAATTCTCGTACCAAAATCGGCATTGTCGCCATCGTCTGCTGTCTGATCGGCGCCGGGATGTTCCTGTTCGACCTGCAGGGAACGTCGCTAGAGCACTTCCAGGGAGCGTTGATCAAAGTGGGCGGCGTCTTTGCGATGCTCTGGCTCGCCTATCCAGAGATCGTCAAGCTGCCGGTCTGGCTATCGTTGTCGATCATCTTGGTCGCGATCGTCACCGCGGTCGCTTCGTCGGTCTGGAAGAAAGCGGCGCTCGTCGCAATCCCGCTGCTGATCGTCCTTTGGATGCTGAGACCGCCCCCAGCATCCAAAGCGACCACCAAAAAGCGTGTTAGCCGATCTTCGTCCGAAGCGCGGTAAGCAGTTCGACGGCGGCGCCGATCTCAGCCTTTTGCCGTTCCGGCTCTTGCGGAATTTCGCGTTCGATCGTCAGTGGGCCGGTGTAACCGATCTCTTTGACGGTTCGCAGAAACTCTTCCATGCCGACGTCCCCTTCGCCCAGCGGCGTTTCGGATCCCCAGGTCACGCCTGGCTCATCGGACCACTTCGCGTCTTTGCAGTGAACGCTGCCGACATGCTTGCCGACCATTTTCAGCGCTTCGATCGGGTTGCCGGTTCCATACAGGATCATGTTGGCCGGATCAAAATTGACGCGCAAGTTGGGCCGGTCGACGGCGGCGATAAAGCCCAGCAAGCCCTCGGCTGACTCTTGTCCCGTCTCTAAGTGCAGCGCCTGCTCATTAGCTTCGCAGTGATCGCACAACTCTTGGGTCACGGCGACAACTTCGGCGAACATCGGATCAGCCGTATCGTGCGGAATGAATCCGACATGCAAGCCGATCACGTCGCAATCAAGGACGCGCGCGAAGTCGGCGATCTCTTTCATCTCGGCCAACCGCTCAGCGCGGGTCGCCGGCGGAACGAGCCCGACCGTTTCTTTGGTGGTGGGGATGTCGGCGTAGCTTTCTCCTTCAAACCCGCCAAAGACGCAGGTCAGGGTGATGTCCATCGCCGCGAGGGTCGCCAGAAACTTAGCGGCGTTTTCCGAAGTACGCGATTCTTTGGAAGGAGCCTGCAACTGAATCGTCGGCACGCCTAACTCTTCGGCGACTGACAACTGTACGCCTAGTCCCGCATCAATGCTGGCGAAGACGCCTAAGGGCCATTTTGCCACGTTGCAACTCCTTCAAGATTGGAATCATCTAGATTGCTGCGCCAGCCAATCGTTGACCAGACGCCTAACTTCGTATTACTACGCAATTTAAGCCCCTGATAGCACTTCCGCAACGTGCTACCCGCGCCGAGCGCAAAAAAATGACCGCAGCTGGAAGGCTGCGGTCAATGAGTTAACAATTACGGCAAAGAAGCGCGAACTAAGAGGCCCCTTCTAGGCGAGGTCTTCTTCCGGCGTCGCATCGCTGTTCAGGTCGAACCATTCCGGCTTGAACTGAACATAACCACCTTTGCCTTGGTTCGACCGTTGAATCGCCAGGCGAGCCGTCAGCGCGATCACCGCGTCGCCCATCGCGACTTCCGGGTGACACTTCGGCTTGTTTTCCGGAGCAGGGTTCCGGATGCAGTAAGCCCAGTGCTCGATCTCTTCGGTATAACCACGGCTGACCGGGCCCGAAGTCGCCGCGCTGGCGATGTTGGCGGCTTGCGTCGGAGCGCCGCTCGCTTGGGTATCCATCGTCGGGCCATCTTTGCTGTCTTTGACTTTGACGTTCGAGGTCGAGCCATTCTTGAGCAGCATGATATCCTTTTCTGTCTCCAGAATCAGCGTTCCCTTCGTCCCCATCACCACTTCGCCGTAACCGCCGTAGCCGTTTCCGTTGATCGAAGAGTAGGTGACGACGACCTTCTTGTTCGGATCCTGCTCGTACGATGGAACCCCTTTTTCCTTGTTGGGGTAGTCACGGAACTGGTCGTAGTAACCGACCTCGTTCGCGTCGTAACCTGGTCCCGGGAACTCGAACGTGCAATAGACGTGATCGTCCGCATCGCGATCGTACGGGAAGGTCTGGCGTCCCCCGGTGGCGTGAACCGTCAGCGGGTGAACCTTCTTGCCATCCTTTTGCTTCCGCATCGCGCTGATAAAGATCGACGCCGCGTCCAGTTGGTGACTTCCCAGTTCGGCCATCAAGCCGCCGCCGGTACGGTCCCACAAGCGCCAACGGCAAAGTTCTTCCATCGCCGAGATCTTGCGGCCGTCGGCCAGTTCAAACTCTTGGTAACCGAAGTTCTCAGGCTTGATGTTGCGGTCTTCGTTCCAAGCTTTGTACTGCTCGTACATCGCCCAGTTCTTGGCCAGCGTCGAAGGATCGCCATCTTTCCCGTTGGCGTGAGCCTTTTCAAACTTCTTCATGCCGTCGAGGATCTTGTCGACCAGCTTGCCGTTGGCGTTCACTTCGCCGCCGGGCAGCGGTTGGCTCCAGCTATCGGCGCCAGGCAAGTTGCCGCGATGCCATTGGGCGCGAATGTGGTGAATTTCACCCAGCAAACCCCATTGCAGCAGGTTGACCGCATTGTCATACAGCACGCTGTAGTGACGTTGGTGACCGGTCGCCAGATGCAGGTCGGCTTCGTTGGCGGCGCGGCCCATCTGTTTGCACTGCGTGATGTTGTGGGCCATCAGCTTTTCGGTCAGCACGTGTTTGCCCGACTTCAGCGAGTCCATCACAACCGGATGATGCAAAAAGAGCGGGGTCGCGCAGATGATCCCTTCAATCGAATCATCGGCCAGCAGATCGTGATAGTCTTCATAGACTTTCACATGCTGACGAGCTTCTTCTTCGGTCTTCCAACCGTAGACGTTCATCAAACCGCGACGAGCCGAGTAAGCGGCTTCGCTGGAATGATCGCCATGAAAAGCGCGATGGACGTTGTATGGGCGAATGTCCGAGATCGCGACGACCTGCACATAGTCAGGATTGAGCGCGCCGATCAGCACGCTCCCTTCGTCGCCGGTGCCGATCACGCCGATACGCACCGGGTTTTCGACCTTGCTATAGCCAAAGTACATCGCTCCCAGACCACCGCCAGAGACGGCGCCGGCGGCGATGACCCCTTTCAAAAAGTCGCGCCGATTCACACCGACCGCTTCGTTGAAGTTTTCTTTACCCGCCTTTTTGGCGTCAGGCTTCAGGTTCATATTTACTCCCCTTCGGTTGGAGATGTGGTTGGAGCGCAACACCGGCGGAACATCGCGCCGAGGATGAAATCAAGACCGGCGAATCGACCAGCGCCGACTGCGGCCAAAAGTAGGAGGGAGACGAATTCGACTGATTGGTTGTAAACCGGCTCGGCGCCGATCGCACCGGGCCATTGGGCGGCCATCACTTGCAACAGGAATCCAGCCGCGGCCAGCGCAGCGATCCGGGTAAACAATCCCAGGATAAGGAGAACGCCGCTGCCGAATACGACATAGGTTACTACGACATCAATCGGCATTTGGTTCGGATCGCGGACCGAGAAGGTCGAAGTCGCTCCGGCCATGCGGCCAATACGATTCAAATCCTCCACGTACTCATCCTGCATCTTTTTGACGTCCTTCGTCCAACCATTCATTTTACCGAACAGCTCACTATCTTTCTTGGCCAATCGCTCCTGCTCGTACTGCAGTTCGCTGCTTTCTGGTTTCGAGCGGGCCTTGGCCAACCGTTCAACTTCCAGGAAGTATTCGTCCATTTCTTCCCGTTTGTCGGCCATGTACGAATCGATCCGATTGACGTAGATGCTGTACGTCCGCTGCGTTTTCTTCTGGCCGGCTTCATCCAGGCCAAATTGTTGGTTCGCCTGGTCGCGATAGAAATTCCAATATTGGAGCACGCGATCGCGATCGAGACGCAATTTACCGTCGGGATCATTGCTCAAGTTCCGAAAATAGCCGGCCAGCGGTCCCTTGGCGTTGCGCAAAAAACCAGCCGACGAAAAATCGCCGGACTTGATCTTCTTGGACCCTTCCATAAAGAAGTGCCAGCCGATGACTAAGCGAAGCGCGACGATAATTACAATCGTCAGCATGCCAATTTGGGTCTTTGACGTAGTTATTGCTCAAACTCCCTACGAAGCGGAATAGGCGGGATAGGCTGAAAGTCGGTAGGTCGCGATCTTCAGCGGCGCCGCGCTAGAGGTGTGGTCGTGGGCGGTCACCAAGAATGCAGAACGATCCGATAGCTACTCATTATGAACAGAAGTAGGCTGTTCGCCAAGAACAGGCATCTATTTGCGCCTTTTTTCGCCTAAACAGCCCCTCCAAACCCAATGGGGGGGCCTCTTCGCCGCCCATCCTAAAACGCCCCAGCCAGGGGCGGAAACCGACAAATCGCCTGAAAGCAGGACTCGATTCATTTATGCATGCGGATTTTACGCATCTCGCTTGATGCTGGATTTCACTCCCCCCCATTCGTTGAAAACCGCATTTCCTTGCGGGGCGCAATTCGCCTTGAAAAAAAGACGGATCAACTGGTCCCCAATTGGAGCCCCGCACTCGACCGGACCGGACTATTGAATTTTTCTATCCAACGGGTCAAACCGATCCAACACCAGCCCAAATACGCTAGCCGAGCGACTGTGACCGCCATTCCAAATAACGGAGGCCCAATTGGATCGGACCGGACAAGGTTGGATCGGACTGGACAACGTTGGATCGGACTGGACAACGTTGGATCGGCTGGACAACGTTGGATCGGCTGGAAAACGTTGGATCGGCTGGAAAACGTTGGATCGGCTGGAAAACGTTGGATCGGCTGGAAAACGTTGGATCGGCTGGAAAACGTTGGATCGGACTGGAAAACGTTGGATCGGACTGGAAAACGTTGGATCGGACTGGAAAACGTTGGATCGGACTGGACAACGTTGGACTGGACCGATCGCTTTTTTTGGGGGAGTCCGGCGATCGGGTCATTCGACATTCTGCTTTTCGACATTCGACATTTGCCCGACAAAGCAGAACGCTGCCAAATCCTCATCCCACAATCGACCCCAAACGCGTGCGCTTTGTCTAGAGACAATTTTTGGCGAGATTCTGACCGCAGCCGCAGCGATCACCCATCAAATTGCCCAGGCCCGGCGGGCCGACCCAACCTAGCCTAGGGCGTAGTCGCCAAGCGATGCAGCCCTAGGTAGACGTCAACAATCGTGATGCGGACGGTAGATGGAATGTTGCGGCGACGAATAGAAAATCTTTCGCTCAACGTGCCCGACTGCTACTGGATCCAATGCAGCAGATGGAAGAGAAGACACTGGCTCTGGCCAGCGTCGCCTGAAAGAATGCGAGTTCACCAGTGCCATCCAGCTGTTGCCAAACAGTATTGCCCTCGCCCCCTTTTCTTTGCCGATTTTACGATCCGTCTACGGATGGTCCGGAGTAATTGTTACGCCGTCGTCCTCAATAGAAACGGTGATTTGCTCTTCGCGATTATCTATTGCAGACATTATCTTTGAGCATATCTGTCTTATAAGGGTCACGTATTCGGGGTGGACGCTGGTTAGTCCCATAGTCTGATGATCAGAGCCCACTCGGCAGAGATCGCGCGTGACTCGATGGTCGGCGACAACGGAAATTCGCTGTGTTTTTCCCAGCTGAATATTCAGCTGTATCGAACTGACATCTCTATGACTGGTCATGGCAATTAGCTGCTTTGTTCAATTTAAGTACGGGACTACCGGCCTTGGTCGTTGCCTTGTCGAATCGTCTCAAACCGTAAGGCATTCAGTTCATCACGGATTTGCCCCAGCAGCACGTCTTGCTTTGGGGGCTCCGGCTGAAATCGCGAAGCATAGAATTTAACAGTTTGCCCCCTCAGGCCGTCAATAAATTTCTGGGGAGTGATCGGAATTTCCCCACTATCCATGTCGTTTCCATATGTATAGTCAATCTTTAACTTGGATGTCTTTTCGCCAATGGCAATACCCGGGGCAGCCGAAAAGAGAACCGGAACAATGAATCCATCTATTGAAACAGCTGCGGTTCCTGAGTCATTCCTGGCTAATGGTTCACTAAGCTCAACAATCATCTCGTGCTGTGTTCCAAGAGGAAGTTTCTCGTTTTGCATTAGCACCCTAACCCCGGGCTCGACTTTCGATACCCCCTTCAACGTGATTTCGAAATATGGTGGTGACGCGAGTAATTTGCCACGCAAACCCATTACGTCCATTGAAAGCTTAAAGAAATCCCCAGTTCGATGAGTGGGCACCCAGTAGAATCCATCACACGTCTCCGTGCATAGATGCGCGGAGCCTGGCGGTGGCGCAAATGTTGTAAAGACTAGCCCATCGCCGAGAGCTAGGTACTGAAGGTACGACACGTATACTTCTGGCTTGTCTCGAACGGGATTCCCAGTAACTCCCAGCTGATTGTCTTGCTTTCCGCTTACAGATGGAGACAATACGCGTGTGACGGCGCCTCCTACGATATCTGTATAGCTACCGCCAATCTGAGCGTTACCCGTTTGCGTTACGACTCCCGAAATTCGATCATAATCAACATGGATAATTGGCAGACCACGCTTGGCACGCACGAGATTATTGAAGATCTGATTTGTTTCCATCTCCAGCAATGCCTGCCTGAAATCATCTTGATCGCGTCGGAGAGGCTTAGTCGCATGACAGCCAACTAAGGCGACGGCGACAAGTACCGCGCATAAGAGGCGAATCTTCCAATAAGACGACATTGCCAGCTCCGAAATAAATACCGATTGAATCGATTAGATGGGCGCCATACATACTATCGGAGCAATCGCCACACCACTTTAGTGGTAGTGGTATCCTTGCAGATCGCACGTAAATCAAAGGCCAAAAGGCATGCTTCACGGGTTTGCTGTCGAAAGCATTGCAAGCACGACGCGGAAATCGATTGATGGAGCTGGCGCCAGCGGCCTTGACCTGGAGCGGGGCGGCACAGTCGGATGTCTATTTTTCGGGTGCCACATGGAGCCTCGGCTTCCTATATCTTCACTGGCTCTTTTCAGCCAGCCTCTTCTCTTTCCTCTACAGCAAAGCATCGGAGCAAGGGAAAGTGCGATAGCCCACGACTACCGTACACCAGCCGTGGACTTGCCGTGTTCTATTCTTCGATTCCTGCAAACTTCAAATCTTGCGATTCGCACTTACGAAGAAAGTCGCCTGGGCGCCCGTGCCAGTGGCACACGGAAAATCTAGCCGTTGGTCAGTGCCAGCCAGCGGCTACGCCAGATTACCCAAAGTGCGTGCTGGCCATGCAGCAATTCATGACAGCGAATATAACCTAGCCATCCTAAAGTTTTATCACATTTCCATACGCCAGCACTACCGAACATCAACACATCCACTACAATACATACTTCCACATTCGTACATATCTCATCTTGAACAAAGGGCTCTTGTCATGTTGCGGTTGAACTTAATTGCCGGCTCGCTCTTCGGCATGATCGCCGTCCTCGGCGCCCCGATCTTCGGCGAAAGCGTCGTAGCGAAGTTCAACGCAGACCTGGTGGAGAAAGCGACGCCAATGCCGGGGCGCACTTACCCGAACGGCGAGCAAGGAAGTGAGACGATGGAGATCAGCGCGATTGATCGCCAGGAAAGCGAGCAGCGGCTGGCAAGATATCAATCGGGTATTCAATATCTCTTCTACAGCGCGCTTGCCTTGATCGGGCTGGGAGTAATCAACGGCGGCGTTCGTTGCCAACAGGTTGGCGGAACGGCGTTTGTTTTCGGCAGCGTGATCTATAGCGGCGGCCTTTCGATCGGCGCATTGCTGAGCGAACCTACGCTTGTCATCCTAACGCCTGTCGGGGCGATGCTGCTGCTGCTCGGCTGGGGAGCGCTGCTTGTCGCTTCCATCCAAGCGGGCTGCCGAACCGTTCAGCCCGCTTAGTTGCTCGTTGAGAAATGCCATCGGGACATTTCTCAAACTGGCCGGACTCTGAGCGAAGCTCTTCGCGCCCCAGCCGCCCGTCGAAAAAACCAACAGGCCGAGCGTCTCTCGCTGGGGCGCAGCTCTTTGCTTGCCGGATTTACCGACGTCGGCTTCGCTTCGATTGAAGATCAAAGCTGATCTCGCCATCTTCGGTAACCGAAGCCGTTAAGCCCGACGCTTCGCTCACGTAGGTGACCGGCACAACCTTCATTTCGGCCGTATAGCCGCCGATTTGCACTAGCTTTTCACCGGAGATGCAGTCCAGCTTGTAACTGCCGTCGACGACCTTTCCGGAAGCGACGAACTCTGACCCATCGATCGGCGAAAAGACGACGCTCCCCGAATGAAGCGGCTTCCCATCCAGCGTCACTTGGCCGCTGATCGCGAATGTTTCTGGACCGCGCGAACACCCCAATGCAAACAGCGACATCAGTGCTAACGGCGCACAAATTCGCCACATACCCACCATTGATTTCATAACATGGGTTCCTTTTATGAACATATTATCGCAATAAACAGAGAGAACAGACGCCTCAGCAACGCGCAATCAGCGCTGCCGAGGCGAAGATCATCGAACGCCGAGCCTGATCGCAGACCGCTGCAACAACTTGCGGGACGCCCACGTTAGAACGGGGGGACTACCGAACCGTCACCGCGATTCAACAGATCCTTATACACTTGGCCGCTAAGCGTATTCGGCAGAAACGAAACAGATGCGTCTGCACGGGTCGCCATTACGCCCCCGACATGTGCGCTGCGAAGGTGATATGCCGTAAATGCACTCGCCGGCAGCTGTTGCGTGGGCCGCCATGGATTGTCGGCTCCGGCCCCGAAAGGAACAAAGTCCATAGAAGTCGTGTTGATTTTACTAAACACCGCGCAGAACATCGTCTCCATTCCCCAGCCGTTCCAGTAATTGCCGATCGTGCAATTCTCTTGAGGGCTTTGACGAATCTCGCCGAACATCAAGGTATTGCTAGTGCCGTCAGTGATATCCTTGAAATTGATGTGTGATTTCACAAAGAACAAGCCGTTCATACCGGTATTGTCGGTCGCCGATATAGCCGCCTCTGCTTGAGACAGAGCTTCCACGCCGGCGTTGCCGAGATAGTTCCCCTGAAAACCGTCCGTGCCGACCTTTCCGCCATTGGGATCCGACGGGCAGACAAAGGCGCTCAAGACCGTCTTACGCGATGTTTCGTCCCACTCATTGGCCGGCGTCGTCCCCATCGATCCCTTGATCGCGTCGTACATGGTCGACTGCTCTACGAACGGCAGCGTCGCCACGAACCAGGTAGCGCGATTCGGCTGCTGCGTCGCCTCATCCAACTGTTGATCGTTGAACTGACCATACGGAAATGACTGAAACGTGCCGTGGTAGTTGTGCATCGCCAAGCCCAACTGCTTCAAGTTGTTGCTGCAGCTGATGCGGCGGGACGCTTCTCGTGCTTGTTGCACGGCCGGCAATAGCAGAGCGATCAAGACGCCGATGATCGCGATGACCACCAACAACTCGACCAAGGTGAAAGCGCTACGACGGCGTCCGTCGGACCAAGAGATCTGCATCTTAAGCGTCCCCTAAATTATGGAAAATAAACTCAAAGCCTGTCGCACCTGCGCTAGGCCATTGATTCGCAACCGATGGGCATGATGGGGTTGCGCTTATCCGCGGGGGCAGACGCTAAAATACGAAGGGCAATTCAACACTTCTATACTCCTGGAGTGGGGGGGCCTCTGCATAACATGGCGTCAGGAAAATCTCTTTCTTCACCTCTTAATTCCACCATTCCCTCGAAGCCAAATAGCAATCCTCGCTGATGACTGAATGGCCCGAAAAAGAGATTTTGCGTCCAATATCACAGTGCACGGCCGGGGTTTCCCCAAAAGGGCGCCAGAAACAAACGCGCACTTTTGCCCCAATCTTCTTGGTGGGACCGACAATCCTCGGCGAACTATTTTCGTAATTTTTCGGACTTTGACCGAACGGTCTGTTTCGGGGAATCAAAGAACGTCCCCTTAGAGGCTGTTTTGTCGAACCGATCCGCAAGCCGCTTTCCCGAAATGGTTTACGGCTGAGTGGCACTGAACAACAGCCTTTTTTCGCACGCGCGCCGTGGTCACGTCTTCGTGGCCATGAATGCAGTCGGCGAATTGGCTGCGGTGCATCTACTGGAAATATAGCCAACCGAGTGGGTCACTAAGTGAGCCTGTCACTCACCCACAATCATGGCCACGCAAAGCCGTGGCCATGGCGCCCCGGCCATTGGATATGCCTACGCCGAGACCAACTCAGGTTCAATCACTTTCATCCCGCGCCATTTGCCGAGTAAAAAGCGGACCAGATTGGTCGCCGCCATCGCGAAGACCCAGAGGGTCATCACCACCCAGCAGGCGTACAAGCCGCCGCCGGCGAACAAAACCGCCGCGCCGACGCAGACCGGCACCACCGAAATAACGCAAGTGGCGATCATCACAAACTTGACGTCGCCGGCGCCTTTCAGCGCACTGACAAACACCACGTTGGCCGCATCCAGCAAGCAGAAAAAGGCGACAAATCGCAACAGAATCGTCGTTGTCGACAGGACACTTTCGGCGTGCGCGACGACGCCGGCGTCCGCGACTTTGTGGAACGCGAGAAAGATATCGGGCAACGTCCAATAGATCATCGCCATGACGCCGCTATAGACGAGCGCAATCGCAAAGCCTGACCAGGTCGCGTTGCTGGCGATCTCTGGCTGACCGGCGCCGATTTCTCGGCCGACCAACGTTGTGACTGCGATCCCGATGCCGATCAGCGGCACAAATGCGAAGCCGTTGATCGAAAAGGCCAAATTGGTCGCGGTCATCGCCTCGGATCCGAGCCGCCCCATCAGCAGCAGAAAAAAGGTGAGCGCCGAGACCTCCAGCGCCAATTGCACGCCGCTGGCCGAGCCAAACCGCATCAGGCGGCGCATCACGTCCCAATCCCACAGGCGAGCATCGCCAAAGCCGAAGTTCCGCCAGTTGGCCGGCAGTAAGATCAAACCGCCGTAAAGCGCGATCTTATACCACTGACTGATCACGGTCGCCCATGCGGCGCCGGCGATTCCATCCGGCACGAACGAGACGTAACCGAAAATGAAAAAGTAATCGAGGATCATGTTGACCAAACAAGAGCTGCTGTCGACCGCCATGACGACGCCGTTCTTTTGCCGGCCCGAGAAAAACGCCGACATCGCATTCGCGACCACCGCGGCGCCCCCGCCGTAGGCCAACACCCAAAAATAAGTTCCTTCAAGCCGAGCGACCTCTGGCTCAACCGTGGTCGCAGCAAAGATGTAATAGGCGGGAATCGCCGCCAAAAAGAAGAAGGGAGCGACAACGCAGCCCCAGATCATTCCCTGCACGACGATCGGCCCGATTCGGCGGGTCTCGCCGGCGCCGTTGTATTGCGAAACGAACGTATTTACATACGACGCGACGCCGATCGGAAAGCAAAGCAACGAGAAGTGAAGCATGCCGGCCGGCAGCGAAGCGGCCATCGCTTCGGTGGAGTGCCAGAACAGAAACATGCGGTCGACAAAGTTAGTCAGCGACCAGGAAGCGGTCGAGATGACCAGCGGCAACGCGACGATCAAAACTTCGCGAATTCCGCAGCGTCTTCCCCACCAAGAGGCGTTGTTGGCGAGCAAGCGGGGTGAAGCGTCCATCGGGGGTAACCTAGCAGCGATATTTTGAATCGGTCTCCCCAGGACATCGCGGTCGCCGATAGGTTCGCCAATTGCTCGCATTATATCCGCACGCAGGTCAAACCGGTCTCACGCTTCGCCGTCGCCCCGGGTACGATAGAAAAATTACGACAAAGTTTCTGCGAATTTGCCCCTATGAATATTGTTCTTTGCTATCAGACTGTCCCTGCTCATCTCGAACAAATCCGCGCCGTCGCTGAAGACTGGAACGTGATTGACGCCGGCCAGGAAGGAATCGCCGCCGCGCTTCCGCAAGCCGATATTTACTGCGGACACGCTAAAGTTCCGGTCCCGTGGCAAGAAACGGTCGCGGCAGGGCGGCTGAAATGGATCCAATCTTCGGCCGCCGGAATGGACCATTGCCTGGTTCCGGAAGTAATTTCTTCGGAAATTCCGGTTACCAGCGCCTCGGGACTATTCGCGAATCAGGTCGCCGAGCAGACAATGGCGCTGCTATTGGGAGTAATTCGCTCGCTGCCAACCTTCTTTCGCGCCCAGGTGAAAAAAGAATACATCCGCCGTCCGACAGGGGACCTGCATGGCAAAACCGTCGGGATTGTCGGTCTGGGAGGAAATGGACGGCGGCTTGCCGAAATCTTGGCGCCGTTTCAAATTCGCATCATCGCGACCGATTACTGTCCGTACGACAAACCGCAATGCGTGGATGAATTATGGCCCGCCGACCGCTTGCACGACTTATTGGCACAGTCCGATATTGTGATCCTCGCATTACCGCTAAATGCCGAAACTCGGCATCTATTCGACACCGATCAATTTGCAGCGATGAAAACGGGCGCTATCTTTATTAATGTGGCTCGCGGCCAGGTGGTTCGCGAGTCCGCCCTCATCCATGCATTAACTTCCCAACATCTGTCCGCCGCAGGCGTTGATGTGGCCGAAGTTGAACCCTTGCCCCCCGAAAGCCCGCTCTGGGATTTTGACAATGTGATTATAACTCCTCACGTCGGCGCCCAAGGCCGAACCCGTAACGATGACGTCACGGACTTGTTTTGTGAAAATCTTCGTCGTTTCCGTACGAACCAACCCCTGATCAATGTTGTTGACAAACGTCTCGGATTCCCCCTCCGTAACGCCCCCTCGTAAACGGCTTTGTTGGCGACGCTCCTCGCGGCTTTGACTTTTCAGGCGCGGCATATTCGCCTAGACGCTTTCCCATCATGCATCTTAAGATGATTCGGTCCGAGTAATGGCAGACTCCGAATTCCCCTCAGGTGATGACCAGGCGCAGCCGATGCTCACCACCACGCGCCACGACCTGCATCCCACGCTCACCTTCAGCGAGGGGAAAACGTTCAAGTGCCCAGAGGATCTGCTGCGGCGGTACGACGAGCTTGTCCATGCCAAACGATCCAGTTGGACCGAGCATTACAAATTGCGGCGGTTGTTGGGTTGCGGCGGCCAGGGGATGGTCTTTTTGACCGAGCGCCGCGGCGCCGATGACTTCACGATTCCGCTGGCGGTGAAGGTATTCTCTCCTGAGCGCTACGAAGGGATTCACTCGTACGAAGCGGCGATGTCTCGCATCGCACATATCGCTTCACGCGTCGCCCAGATTCAACAGCACAATTTGCTGGAAGTCCATAACTTCCTCGATCGTCGCCGGATCCGAGTGATGGTGATGGAATGGGTCGACGGCTATGACTTGCAAGAGTTGCTCACCCCCGGCATGGTCGAACGCATTCGTGACCGCGTCACGCAAAAGCGGTGGGAATACATCAATCAGGTGATCGTCACGCGCGGGCCGGAACAGCCCCGATTTAAGCCAGGCGTCGCCGTCGCGATCGTACGCGATTGCCTGGCGGCTCTGGCGGCGCTGCATCGCGAAGGGATCGTCCACGGCGACGTAAAGCCTTCCAATATGATGTTAAAGCGGACCGGCACCGCCAAACTGATCGATATTGGCTCGGCCTTTCTGATTGATTCGCCTCCGAAAGAGCGAACCTGCACTCCTTCTTACGCAGCGCCGGAAGTGCTGGAAGGAAACGAAGCGTCGCCGCGCAGCGATCTGGCGAGCCTGGGCTATGTATTGATCGAAATGCTGGCCGGACGATCGCTGTTCGGCGGGATCAACAACTATCGCGAATTGCTGGAAGCGAAGCGTTTTTTGGCGCAGCGATTGAACGATATTTTGCCGGCCGAAGTTGCCTGCAATGAATTGCTGATGAGTTTCTGTCGCGGTCTGATCGCCCCTGATCCGATGCGCCGTTTTCCCTCGGCCGAAGACGCCGAACTACGCAAGGGAGGCGCCGCCGCATTCCACCGCCAATTGGTCAAAGGAGACATGGCGAGCGAATACGACAACGAGATTCGCCTGTGGGTGGAAGAGTTGCGCGGTCTGGACGAAGAGCTGGACGAGACGGTGGAAGAGTAGAGGGCCCATTTTTTGTCGGCGGTTTTACGCCGCGTCAATTGCAACGCGGGTGCGGCTCTCGTAGCTCTCGTCAGCGGCCCGCATGACGCGCAGGGCGCAGTCGACGTCGTTCAGGCAACTGGTGTTGCGCAGCAAACTGGTGACGCTGCGGTGAAAGAGACTGAGCATTTGCTCGCCGACGGGGCGCTCGTGGTCGAGCGACTCCATGTGGCGGCCAGCTTCGTCAAACCAGATCAATGTTGACGGCAGGTCAACGAAAGCGACTCCGTTGGCGCAGCAGACCTGCAATGCGGCAGGCGGCCGGAACGACGAAGCTTCGGGCCAGCGATGTTGCAAATAGCTGCCAGCGCTAATCTGTGCGATGACCGGCGGGCCACCGGTGGGGGAATCGAACTCGACGCTCAACATCTCGTAGTCGAGATTGTTGTCAGCATCTTTGCGGTGCTGAACGCCAAAGACAGTTTGCGCTTCCGAGCCGACCACATAGCGGCACCAATCGACCAATTCGGCGACATGACGTTTGACGGGGCGCTGTCCAAAGCGATCGACGGCGGCGTTTTCGGGTTTCCGGATTCGCTCGTGACAAAAGAGCAACTGAGGCGCTCCGAGACGCGTCGCGATCAGTTCTTTGAGCCGAATGGTCGCTGGCGAATGTCGACGCGGGAACTCGGCCATGAACGCGATTCCGGCCCGATCGACCGAATCGCGGAGATTGGCCGAGTTGGCGCCGGCGATTTCGAGAATGGACGTGCAATAGAAGGCTTTTCCTTCTTCACAGGCCGCAATCAACGGTTCGACGCCGTGCCACTGCGGGCCGAGCATCAAAACGGCTTCAATCTCGGGAGTTGCGACCAGCTTCCGAAAGCCGTTGACCGCTTTGGCGCCGATCTGACGAGCGGCGTTTTCGGCTCGTAGAGATACTTCGTCACAGATCGATTCGACATGAAATCGATCTCCCAGTGCCAGGAGAGCCGGTCGATGACGAGAATCCCATTCTGGCCCAAGCCCGATAACACCTACTCGCAGACGCATGAACTGGCCGTTTAGAATAAGACTAAGATGTTCCGCTGCTTAAGGATAGCGTTTCTGCACCGTCAGGCAATGGTTATGCGTTGGATGCACCCCGGAAGTAGGTATAGGGGAATTGCGCCGTTTTTTATAACAGGGAAGTCCTTGCAGGTTGTAACGACTCAGGTAAACTGTGGCGTTAATCGTGACTTTGGAAGACCCAAAACCCCTGTCGCAGGAGCGCAGCACGGTTTCCTACCTCGGGCAAGGTTAAGACTGACGTCGCAGGATGTGGTTCTGACGGATCGCTTCTGACTCGAGTTCTTCTCGCAAGTCGTCCAGGCTTTTTCCACGCCACCGGTAACTGTTTTATTACCGCTGCGCGATGTTGACTACGCACAAAGGACTCACCTATGCATGGCGTTCTGCTCGCCGTACTGCTGCAAGCTACCATGGCCGGTGGCGAACATGACTACCCTGCCGCTTTTCGCTCGGCTGACGAAACTGGCAAACCGCTGCTGATTCTCGTGGGAACCAATTGGTGCCCCGGTTGTGTGACGATGAAGCGTTCGGTGATGCCGTCGCTGCTTCGCAAGGGGAAATTGTCTGGCGTCGCCTACGCCGAAGTGGACGCCGATTCGCAGTCGACTCTGGCTGGTCAGCTGATGCAGGGTGGTTCGATCCCGCAATTGATCCTCTACCGGAAGACGAACACCGGCTGGCGTCGTTCGCTGTTGGTCGGCGCCCAGTCCGAAACAACGGTCGAAACCCTGGTGGAACGCGCTATAGAAATGCAAGCGTCGCAACAGAATCTGACCGGCGAGCAAGCCGTCGTGACGGCCTCGCATACCGAAAGCGAATAGTCGCAGCGAGAGAAACCGCCTGGTGCGAGTTTCGGTCATTACCGCGGCTTTGAATGAAGAAGCCAATATTCAAGCCGCGGTCGGTTCGGCGCAAGCTGCTGGCGCGGATGAAATCATCGTCGTCGACGGCGGAAGCGCCGATGCGACCGTCGCGTTAGCAACGCAAGCGGGCGCGACCCTGATTCATTCCCCCCCGGGTCGTGCGATTCAACAAAATGCAGGCGTCACCGCATCTACCGGCGACGTGCTGCTTTTCTTACACGCCGACTGTCGGCTTTCGGCCGAATCGATCTCGCAGATTCGTCAGCGGGGCGGCGACTTTGTCTTTGGGGCGTTTCGCCAAAAAATCGACGCGGCGTCGATTGTCTATCGACTGGTCGAGTGGGGAAACTGCCTGCGGATTCGCTGGCTAGGATTGCCGTATGGAGATCAGGCGATCGCCGTCCGTCGAGCGATCTTTGAACAAGCGGGCCAATTTGCGGACGTCCCGTTTCTCGAAGACTATCTGCTCTCGCGAAAACTGCGTCAGCAGCATTGGCCGACGCTATTGCCGGGTCCGGTGATCACATCGGCGCGACGTTGGAGAAAGCAGGGCGTGATTCGTCAAACCCTTTTGAACTGGCGACTGTTGGCCGCCTATCACCGCGGCGTTCCATTGGAGGAACTGGCCGCCCGATATCGACGACACGATCAACCGAAATAGAGAACGCGGCGACGAAACCGCCGTGTTCGACCATCTCTCTTTCTGCGCTGGCTTACAGTCGCAAGAAGGACATGCTGACGCTCATCAAGCGATCTTCCAGCATCACCGCTTCGGGGTCGGCATTTTCAAAGGTGGCGCTGACGAACTCCAGTCCGCGTGCGAACGCCATTTGATACCCTTCGCCGACGATCACCGAAGGAACGGTGATTCCTTGAAAGGCCCAAAGAGTTCGCGCGAGCTTCGACTTGATGCCGCCGCAAATGATGTTGGTCAGTTCGCCGGCTCCGTCGACCACTTGCGACGTCAACTTGCCGAACTCGTCTTGCAGCAGTCCTTCGACCGCTTTGATCACCAATCGCTCCGACATGTTCACGGTAATGAAACCGGAAACTTTGCCATGCACGCCGATGATGCCGGTGACCAGCCCTTTTTCACCCATCGGCACTGCGGCGACGCCGACGCAGCGAGCCGTCATGTTGCACATCGAAAGTGCGCCGCTGACCGATTCGATAACGGCTTGCGTTAAGGTGGGATCGGTGCAGGTAAAGCTGGCCGAGCTATTCGCTTCTGCTGTCGCCATGTTTAGTCGCCGCTCTGTACGGTGCTTGAATTGTGGCTAATTCGCGACCAAACATGGCCGCACAATTCCAAAAAAGTATTCGCTACGATTTTAGGCTTGAAGCTGAGAATCGACCGTCAATGTCCATTTTCTGAAACGTCGAGTCGTCTAAAACGCGTAGAAATGCCGTGACCGACATAATCGGAACGTCCCAATCGTTTTGAAGATCTTATTAGGCTGAAGTAGACGACGCGATCGTTGCAATCGCACCTTGCGATTCCCCGCAACCAACGATTCACCAGGCGGCGGACTAGCGCTGGATCGTCGTATTGGGACGAAGTTGATAGCGACGAATCTTGCGATCGAGCGTCGATCGTTCGATCCCTAGAATGCTGGCCGTGCGACTTTTGTTCCAGCCAGTCGACTCAAGCGTCAACGCAATATGCCGACGTTCCACTTCCGCCAACGATGCCGGCTCATACTCGTCCGAGAGCGAAATATTGTCGGCGGTGTCTCCCGACGTCGCCAGGTTCGAAAGCGCTAAATCGTCGATCTCGATTCGCTCTCCTTGCGCCAATACGACCGCTCGTTCAATCACATTCTTCAATTCGCGCACGTTGCCGGGCCAGCGATATTTTTTCATGTGTTCGTAGGCGGCTTGCGTAAAACCAAGCAACTTGCGGCCGGTCTCGGCGTTGTACTTTTCCAGAAAGTGACTCGCCAGTTCGACGATGTCTTCGGGGCGTTTGCGGAGTGGGGGAGCGGTGATCTCGACGACCCGCAAGCGGAAATAAAGGTCGCGGCGGAACCTTCCTCGCTCGACTTCTTTCTCCAAATCGCGGTTGGTCGCGGCAATCACCCGCACGTCGACTTGCACCGGCTCGCTGCCGCCGACGCGTTCAAAGGGATGACCTTCTAACACGCGCAAAAACTTAGCTTGAATCGCTTCGCTCATTTCGCCGATTTCGTCGAGCATCAGCGTGCCGTTATGCGCCGCTTCAAATTTGCCCATCTTGCGATCGGTCGCGCCGGTAAACGCACCTCGTTCGTGACCGAACAGTTCGCTTTCCAACAGCGATTCAGAGAGCGCGGCGCAGTTCAAACAGACGAACGGCCCTTTCTTGCGGGGGCTGGCGAAGTGAACCGCTCGCGCGACCAATTCTTTGCCGACGCCGCTTTCGCCGCAAATCAGCACCGTCGCTCGACTAGGCGAAGCGCGCGCGATTTGCTGCTGCAGCGCCATAATCAACGGACTGCGGCCGACGATCTGGCTTTCGGCGCCCAGCTTCTTGCGCAGTTCGTCAATTTCGACCTGCGTTTGGGAGATCGTCTCGGTCAGTTCGAGCTGACGTCCTAGATTTTTGAGCGCGAGTGCTACGTTGTCGGCCACGGCCAGCGCGAACTCAAGATCATCAGGATCAGGGATTCGTCCGGCGTCGGTCGAATAGAGATGGACCACGCCGATCGCGCGACCATCCTGACGAATCGGCGCACAGAGGACGCTGGTTGCGTGGATGTCTCCTTTGCTATCGCGAATGCCGAAGCGACTATCGTCCATCACGTTGCGGGCCAGCACCGCTTCTCCTTCACGCAACACGGTGTTGGCTAAGAAACGTGAGACGCGGTGATAGTTTGGTCCTTTGTCGGCGCGCGACGCGATCAGTTCCAGATCTTTCTCGGTCGCGATTCCTTTATGACTTCGCGGCAACAGCAACACGGCTCCGGCGTCGATGCTGGTGCACTCAAACAACCCTTCCAACGCCAAATTGGCCACTGCGGTAATGTCGGTCTGGTTGGCGAGATCAAAAGCCAACTTGCACAACAACGTCGCCGCTTTACCAACTTTGGGGATCGTCGATGCGTCGGTCTCTTTGCTGACTTCCACCGCTTTGAGGAACTTTGTCTCTCCGCGGCGGTGCGTGATCGTGGTCGGTTCGGCGATGTCGAGGACGTGCTCTCCTTCATCCACCGTTCGAAAAGTCGAAGGATCGTTCTGAGCGACGTCACTGAAGAGATGGGCGCTGCTGCCGGATCCGTCTGGAAAGGCGGTATTCAGATCCTGCACAAACGCCAACTGCATGCTGGCGATCCGAATGACCTGGCCAAAATCGAGTTGCCAGTCCCCCCGAATCGCGTTTTCCCCGACAACCGTCCCGTTGCGAGAGTCGAGATCGCGTAAAATCCATTCCCCCTCCGAGAGGAAAATCTCCGCATGGTAACGACTGCAACGATCGTCCTTGATCACAATTTGGTTGGTCGGCGCACGACCGATCGTCACCGTATGACCCGGTACAAGGCGAAAAACGTCGGTCCAATTCGAACCTTCTCGGATAATCAAAAAGGCGACCATCAGGTAATTTAAATGCCGTCCCTTGCTTTTTCAGCGTAAATGCATGCCAGAATTAAACTTAAGTCGTCTGCCGAGATCCTTGGGGGGAGTCGGAGCGCCGGTTTATTAAATTATAGGTAACCTCGCTCTCCAAGGACGAGACGGCAATTTCCTGGCGAATAATTCAAATCCGTAGAACTTGGGTAACTTAGCGGACGTTTTCTTGCAAATACCGCAGTCCGGAACTATCGTAAGTTTGTGTAGTTTCTTGCCCTCTCGTCGAAATCCGGCGCTGGGTGACGCTCGCTCTTCAGATTCCCTCTCGGGTTCTCCGGGAACCAATACGCAAGTCAGACGCTTTGGGTGCACGTCATTTTCGCCAGCATCCCTCAGGAGTTTCGCAATGATTCGGACCGTGAGTTATCTTTCCACTAAATCTCTACTATTGCTAGTGGTTGCGGCGTTAGCCCTGCCGACAGCAGCGATGGCAGGGCATCAGAACTTCCGCTCCAATTCGGTCGGTGGTATCTCGATCGACGCCCAAGGGGTCGTGGGTCTCGCGAGCGTCGATTCGCAGCGAATGCTGCGGGCCGAGATGGTCAAAGCGCTGGAGAAGGCTCCCGGCGAACTCAACGCACCCACCGAGATGCGAAAAGTATCGCTGCGTGGTCTGAATGCGGCAATCAAAGACGCTCAAGCGAACAACCTGGGCGTGTTGCCGGACGAAGTGAAATACCTCGCCGGACTGCAACGAATCGAATACGTCTTCGTCTATCCCGAAGAGAACGATATTGTTTTGGCCGGGCCCGGCGAAGGCTGGACAGTTGACGATCACGGCACGGTCGTCGGCGTGACGACAGGTCGACCGGTCTTGCTGCTGGAAGATTTGGTTGTTGCGCTGCAATCGGTCGACAACGCCCGCAACGGCGGCATTACCTGTTCGATCGATCCGACCCAACAGGGTCGCATCAACTTTCAACAATACATGAGCAATGTGAAACGAGCGTCGCAGATGTCCCCGGCCTTGGTTCAAGGCATCGAACGAGCGATGGGGATGCAGGACGTCACCGTCCAAGGCGTTCCGCAAACGAGCCACTTCGCTCGCGTGTTGGTCGGCGCCGACTACCGCATGAAGCGAATCGCGATGGGACACGACAAGGCCCCGGTTCGTGGTTTGAAGAGCTTTGTTGAAACGGCCTCGGTCGCAGTGCTGAATGCAAATGCCGCGCCTCGTTGGTGGTTGGCCTGCAATTACGAGCCGCTCGCCAAAAGCGAAGATGGCCTCGCCTGGCAACTGCGTGGCCCCGGCGTCAAAGCGATGACCGAAGACGAGATCATCACCGCGGACGGCAAGGTCCAACAGACCGGCAAAGAAGGCTTGGCCGCCAAAGCTTGGGCCGACAAGATGACCGCCAATTACGAAGAACTGTCGGGCGAAGACAAGATCTTCGGCGAACTGCGCAACATCATGGATATGTGTGTCGTGGCCGCACTAATCTCGAAAGAGAACATGCTGAAGAAAGCGAATCTCGATTTGCCAATGCTGGGAGACGCGACCAACTCGATGACCCAATCGGAATACTACGCTCCGAAGAATGTCCCGAGCATCGTCAGCGCCGGGAAGAAAGGCCGCAACTGGGTTATCACCGTCTCTGGCGGCGTCGACATCGACTCGTGGACGGTCGCCAGCAACAGCGAAGCGGTCCCAACCATGCAGCCGCTGCGAGAACAGAACGCCAAATCCGGCGATGCGACTTGGTGGTGGAACTAGTTCTTACCGCTGGATCAAGAGAATAAGAGGGCCGCGTTTGACGCGGCCTTCTTTAGTTTCGTCCTCGCAGGTTCCCCCAGGTCACGTTGACGCCTAAGGCCGCTGTGGTGAACTGTGGATCGACGACGCCGGCTTGGGCCCAATCGCTAACCGTCTCGCCGGGACGATCACACGACTTCAGCAGGACCAAGGAATCGGCCTGCCAACGATGGGCCAATGTCGCGGCGATCGAATCGCTGGTCAGCGTCCAATCGAGCGACGTTAGGCTCAACGTCGGCTCGACTTCGCTGCGCCAATAGTCGATCACATTCCAGACGCCGACATACGAGTCGGCACAGATCCCTTGAGCAGCGGACGCCAAACCAAGCCGCAGCCGATCCGCTTCGCGAATAAAGTCGAGCGTCGGCAACAGGGCGGCAAGCGCCTGCGAGCCCAACTCCATGCTGCTCAGCGCTAACTGATGCGAAGTAGGGGAGGGGAGCTGATGAATCGCATCAAACTGGCGAACCGCGTCGGCGAACATGCCGCCGCCGGCGATGAGCACGGTCGGCATCGGCGTTTGCTCAGCGAGCCAGACTTCTACGCGTCGCCCTAAGTCAGGCAAGTCAAAGAGACTTCCTCCCAGTTTAACGACGCGTAGGTTCATAGCCGCGTTACCAGTTCTCTTCCGCCCAGACCGCGAGCGCAAACGCAGGACCGCAGCGCGCGGCGCGATCGTTAATCAAGTCCGAAAGATAAATCCGTTGCGAGGTGACCCCAGCGGCGTCTAAGATCGCTTCCGCCAGAAAATCGCCATGCCCTGAGATGACGACCAACTCAGGCGATAAACTCTTGGCGCTCATCGCACGTTCCCAGCGAGCGGCCGCGAACTTTACCTGCTTGCGATATAACTCACGCGCCATCTCGTTCACTTCGGTCCAGGTCAGCTCTTCAGCGTCGGCACAAACCATGCGGGCCAGTCGTGATTTGGCGAATTCGCGCGTCGCCGGTCGGCCATCGGCGGTCTCATGATTCTCGGTCGCTTCGTCGATCAGCCCCATCACCAAAAAGATGTCGAGCGAAGTCGCGAACAATTCGGCCGCCAGCGGACAATCGGCGCCGCGTAGTTGGACGGTTTGAGCCATCGCACAGATCGGCGTACGTTCGATGCCGGAATAGACTAACTCGCCTGCGAGCAGCCGCTGCGGATCGGTTCGCCCTACGTTGAGCAGTTTGCCGTCACGAATCGGCACAAAGTCAGTCGTCGTCGAACCGATATCGATCACCGCGCCATCTCCCTTGGTCGGAAAGTGACGACATGCGTAGCGCCCCAGCGCGTGCCAGTTCGAAGCCGCCGCGTCCAACGGACGTTCCGCCGCGCTGGATACCGACGCTAGTTCGCCGGTGGTTAGATAGACCCGAATCTCAACATCGTTGAAAATGTCCTGAACGCAAGAGAGGATAAAACGAACCCCTTCCTGCTTGGTGCCAAAACAGTCGGCCAACTCGCCGGTCATGGTCAACGCCAGCCGCTGGAACACGGGCGCATGTTCGCGAACTTCCTTCAGGATTTCAGGCAGCGCGTCGCGACGTTTCCAAAGAGGAAACTCCATCGAATCGGCGTAGCCAGAAGCGTTGGCGAGTTTGATATTGGCTCCGCCAACGTCGAGAGCAAGTACCGGCATCAGTTTATCACCGTAGACGTCGTCAAAGTTTGAATTGATACGCTTCGCTGGAAAATTCGATTTCGATTGGTTCGCCCAGAGCGAAAGCCAACATCGCCGCTGACAAGTTGCCGCGACAAAGCTGACGCAATCCGAAATAGGAAGTCGTCAAGCGAGGATTGATCTCAATGGCGAAATCACCGCCATCCATCGCGTTCAGAATCATATCAACGCCGATATAACCCCGAAAAGGTGGCAGAGCCGCAGCGCTGCGTCGCGCCAACGTCTCTGCACGCTCCTTCAGATCCCCAGTAAGGGGCCAAGAGCCTCCACGATATTGAAATCCCTTATAACAGTCGATCTGCTGGATTGCTGGAGGAAGCGAAACGATTTGATTTCCGTCACTCAACAGGCCAGTGCTGACAGGCAAACCATCACAGTAAGTTTGAACAATGGCCCCGGGACGTTCGGCCAATTTTTCGACGGAATCTAAAAAATCAGTATCTTGTGAGCCTGCTCCATCCCTTGGTTTGAGAACGTAACGATCGCAATCGTCTGCAAGCGTGAAGTCTTTCGCTAGCCAAGTGGGCGGAGTCGGCACGCTGGCGCGAAGCCAGCATTGGTAAGTCTTCCACTTATCGCCGGCGATTGCCACCAAGTCGGAACCGGGACTGATCAAGCGAGCCGCCCCCGCTTCGGCCCAGCGAACGCGATCCAGCAATAGAGAGTCAAATTCGGGAGCGATCACCAATACGGCGTCTGCGCGTTCACAGGCGGCCTCAAACGTGGTTCGTTCGTTTGCCGACGAGGTAACGACCACCTCTTCGCACCCTGGCTTCCCTTCAGCCGGCAGTCGTTGGTCTCGCAGCAATGAGACAGAAACGCCGGCTTCCAACAGTCCGTCCACAACCGCCGACCGCATCAAAGCTCCCTCTTCCAAGAGAGAACCGGAAGGTGAGGGCGCGTTGGGTAAGCAGAAAAGCCCGCCGCCGGTGATGAACTCGTAAACGAAGACGCGTTTCACGGTGCGAACCTCTTCGTAGCCCAAGAGCGTGAGCGAGGGAAATACGGTCGCAAAGGAATGACGGAGATCGAAATCCGAATCGATTCGACACTAGCCCGTTGCGCCAGCGAGGGAATGCGGCTGGCGACGCCAACACGGCTTGAAGTGGCGACCCGCATTCCCTCGCTGGCGCAACGGGCTAGTGTTCTGTCAAACCGCTATTTTCGGCTTCCACGAAATCAGCCGCACGGCGTTAGCCGCGGTTTCTGTCACCAATTGTCTTTCGCAAATGAGTTCTCATCAGAAACCGGTGCTAACGCACTACGGCTAATAAAAACATGACGCCCGAAAATGCTCGCGTGACGAGACAATTATCTGGCCCGTTTTCTAAAAGATGCCGAGCTGATCTCGCGCGTCTTCCGTCATGCGATCCGGCGTCCACGGCGGTTCCATGACGATCTTCACTTCGACCTCTTTGACGCCTTCGATCTGACCGACAAACTGCTTGGTTTGTCCAATCAGTTGCGGGCCAGCGGGACAGGCCGGGCTGGTCATCGTCATTTCGATCAAGACGTTCGACATTTCTGGTTCGTCGGCCGGTTGGACATCGATGACGTAAACCAGACCGAGATCGACGATGTTGACGAACAACTCGGGGTCGATCACTTTCTTGATTTCTTCGCGTACGGAATCTTCGCTAATCGCCATTGAACTGATTCTCCCTACTAACTGCGAAGCCGAACCCAAACGGCGCCGTCTTCTACTTTGACTTCGTGACAAACCGTCGCTCGCGTGGCGGGCATCGAGAGCGCCGCACCGGTGCGAATATCAAACTTGGCTCCATGCCGCGGACAGGCGATCGTACCCCCTTCCAAACGGCCTTCGCCGAGGGGCCCATCGTCGTGCGTGCAAACATCATCCAGGCAAGAGAATTGCCCATCGACATGAAACACCACCACGACTTGATCGTCGACTTCAAAAACGCTTTTGCCAGGATCCGCAATCGCATCCACCGACGCGACACGTACAAATTCAGCCATGTATTCTTTATGCTTTCTAGCCGCGTTTTTATTCGTACTCGCGAACGCGCGTCGCGATCGCTTTGCCCAAAGCTTCCCGCACGCTTTCGACCGGAATCCGGTCAAAGACCTGTTGGAAGAAACCGATTACGATCGCACGAATCGCTTCTTTCCGCGTAAAGCCGCGGCATTGGGCGTAAAAAATTTGTTCTTCGTCGACACGGCCGATCGTCGCGCCATGCGTGCAACGAACGTCGTCCGCTTCGATCTCCAACCCAGGAATCGAGTCCGCGCGGCAATGCTCGGTCAACAACAGGTTGTCGTTCCGTTGATAGCCGTCGGTCTTTTGCGCGTCTTTGTCGACCTTGATCATGCCGCGCCACACGGTGCGCGAGCGATCTTGCAGGGCCGTCTTGTACAGAAAGTTGCTGCGGCAATTGGGGGCTTCGTGATGCTGCAGCGTGTGATACGACAGATGCTGACGACCTTCGGTGAACATCACGCCGTTCACTTCACTCTCGGCGCCGACGCCGGCCAACGCGACATGCTGATTGACCTTCGACAGCTTGCTGCCGAGCGCGCCGATCGTCCACTGGATGTGGGCGTCGCGTTCCACGACCCCCTTTTGATGGGCGAAGTGCCAAACGCCGCGTCCCCAGTTTTGCAAATTGATATAGCGAAGGCGAGCTCGCGGGTGAACGAACAGTTCGATCGCTCCGCAGTGGAGCCCCGGTGCGGCTTCATCGATGCTGGCCGTCTCGTTCAGCATGGTCGCTTCGGCGCCTTCTTCCAAGATCACCAATGTGTGCCCCAGATCGACGCCGCCTGCGCCCAGCAACGACAACGCGTGCAACGGCTTTTTCACCACCACGCCGCGCGGAACGTACAAAACTTGTCCCGTGGTGAAGAACGCGGCGTGCATCGCCGAGAACTTGTCGAAGTGCGGATCGACCGCCTGGGCGAAATGCTTACGCACGATCTCGGGATGCGATGCCAACACTTCGGAAAAACTGCCGAAGATGACTCCTTGCGCTTTTAGTTCTTCGGAAAGCTCGGAAGAGACGGTCCGGCTGTTATAAGCAACCAGACGACCGCCGAGATCGACCCCTTCGGTCAGCAGACCGGTCGGCAGATCGGCCGGGACTTCGGTCAGTTCGGCCGGCGGGTCAAATTTATCAAGGTGGAACGTGCGGATATCGGTCCGCATCCACTCTTCTTCCTTGCGCGAAGGCAACGCTTTTTCGCAAAAGGTTTCGAACGCGGCGCGGCGAAGATCGACCAGCCAATCTGGCTCTTGTCGTTTGGCGATCAATTCGTCCAACGCGGAGGCGCTGAATTTGGCGGTATCAGTCACGGCAGTAACGCCCATCGGCATAACTCTATTGGCGGAAGTGTCTCAGTAAGAAAACAGTTTCGGCCGGACCCAGGGCAGCGGGCCCGGCCGAACTGCAATTATAGGGGTGGAACGATTCGGACTAACCGACCGAACCTTCCATTTGCAATTCAATCAAGCGATTCAACTCGACGGCGTATTCCATCGGCAGTTCCTTGACTAGCGGCTCGATAAAGCCGTTGACGATCATCGTGCTCGCTTCCGACTCAGACAAACCGCGGCTCATGAGATAGAAGAGTTGCTCTTCACCGATGCGGGAAACGCTCGCTTCGTGACCGATCGAAACGTCGGGCTCGGCGATTTCGATGTAGGGATAGGTGTCGCTACGGCTTTTCGGGTCGAGAATCAAAGCATCGCAGACGACGCTCGACTTCGAGCCGGTAGCGCCTTCCTCCACTTTGACCAAACCGCGATAACTGCCGCGTCCCCCATCCTTCGAGATCGATTTCGACACGATCTGTCCGGTGGTGTTGGGAGCACAGTGCACCAGTTTGGCGCCGGTGTCTTGATGCTGTCCCTTGCCCGAAAACGCGATCGACAAAATCTCGCCGCGAGCGCCCGGCTCCATCATGTAAACGGCCGGATATTTCATCGTCAGGTGACTTCCCAAGTTGCCGTCGACCCATTCCATGGTCGCGTCGCGATAAGCGAGGGCCCGCTTGGTCACCAGGTTGTAAATATTGTTGGCCCAGTTCTGAATCGTCGAGTAACGACAACGCGACCCCTTCTTGCAAACCACTTCGACCACGGCCGAGTGCAAGCTTTCGGTCGTATACATCGGGGCGGTGCACCCTTCGACGTAGTGGACCTGGGCGCCTTCGTCCACGATGATCAGCGTTCGCTCGAACTGCCCCATGCTTTCGGCGTTGATCCGGAAGTAGGCCTGCAGCGGGAAGTCAATCTTCACTCCTTTCGGAATGTAGATAAACGATCCGCCGGACCAAACGGCCGAGTTGAGCGCGGCGAACTTGTTGTCGTCCGGCGCGATGACTTTGCCGAAGTATTCCCGCAGCAATTCGGGATGTTCGCGAACGGCCGTATCGGTGTCGGTGAAGAGCACGCCCTTTTTGGCGAGATCTTCCTGCAACGAACCGTAGACCACTTCGCTCTCGAACTGCGCCTTGACCCCAGAGAGGTACTTGCGTTCCGCTTCCGGAATCCCGAGCCGCTCAAACGTATCTTTGATCTCAGCCGGGACGTCGTCCCAGGTGTGACCCTGACCATCGGTCGGCTTCAGGTAGTAAAAGATGTCTTGGAAATCAATCGCGATGTCGCCGCCCCATTTGGGCATCGGCTTCGCGTTGAAGATCTCCAGCGAGTCCAACCGGAACTTGCGCATCCAATCAGGCTCGTTCTTGATGTCCGAGATCTGATTGACCACTTCGGCGTCGACCCCTTTGCGGGCCTTGAAAATGCCGGTGGTTTCGGTGCGGAAGTCATATTTATTGATCTCGCCGACCGGAGATTCGAGCGCGTCTGTCGTAATATCAGTCGCCATTTTCTTGCTCTATTTCTTTTTCTGGAGGTCGAAGTCGCTACGTGCTGACGAAACGAAATACGTTTCGTTACCCGGCGACTTGCGTCTCTTCTTCATTCATGACTTGTTCGATCGCGGCCGCGTCCGGATAGGCGTTGCGAATCCGATCGTAACCGGACGAATGCAATTCTTTCGCCAGTTCGACGCCGCCGGTTTCCACAATCCGCCCCCCCAACATCACGTGGGCGAAATCCGGCGGATTGTGTTCCAGCAGCTTGTCATGGTGCGTAATGATCAAAAGCCCCATCTCGGCGCCGCCGATCTCGGCGATACTTTGACTCGCCAAACGAACCGCATCGGCGTCAAGACCGCTATCGGTTTCGTCCAGGATGGCGAACTTCGGTTGCAGCATCGCCAACTGCAGGATCTCGGCACGCTTCATTTCGCCGCCAGAGAAGCCGTCGTTGACATAACGGCGAGCGAAGTCGAGATCCATCTGCAATTGTTGCATCTTCGACTTCATTTCCTGACGGAATTCCCGCATCGGAATCAGTTCTTCACCCTCTTTACGTTCGGGATTGCGAACATTGGTCGTCGCATGACGCAGGAAGTCGGCCAGCTTAACGCCGGGAATCGACATCGGGCGCTGAAAGGCCATGAACAACCCAACTCGGGCACGTTCGTCAGCGGCCATCTCCAACACGTTCTCGTCATTCAGCCAGATCGCGCCATCGGTCACTTCGTACTTGGGGTGCCCCATAATCGCGTAACCGAGCGTGCTCTTACCGGAACCATTCGGTCCCATCAGCGCGTGCGTCTCGCCACGGCGAATCGTTAAGTTGACGCCGGTGAGAATCGGCTTGCCTTCTACGGCGACATGCAGGTTTTCAATCTTTAAAACGTCGGTCATGCTCGTCTCAATCAATCCCATAGCGCTTCACCACACTCTTTAATACCGAGCGGCGAAGCATCGAACTAAACGAAGTTGGAACCGGTCCAACTTAGCCCGTAATTTTTTGATGATCTGTTAATGGAGCGTCGCCCCCCGGGGCGTCGACCCAACCGCTGTGATGCGGAATCGGCAACTCGTCTTCGACGCGTACGCCGTTTCGCTTGTTGATTCGTTTTCCCTTGATCTTGTCCTGGATTCGCATCAGCCCTTCCAGCAACGCTTCGGGCCGCGGCGGACATCCAGGCACATACACGTCGACCGGCACGACCAGGTCGACACCCTTCACGACGTGATAGCCATACTTGAAGTAAGGGCCGCCGCCGACGGTGCAAGCGCCCATCGCAATGACATACTTCGGATCGGGCATCATGTTGTAAAGGCGACGAACTCGGCTCGCCATTTTGTAAGTCACGGTCCCGGCGACGATCATCAGGTCCGCTTGCCGCGGAGTCGCGCGAAATGCGCCCGCCCCAAACCGATCCAAATCGTAACGACTGGCGCCGGCCGCCATCATCTCGATCGCACAACAAGCCAGACCGAACGTCATCGGCCAAATGCTGGATTGCTGCGCCCAGTTGATCGCTTGTTCCAACGTCGTGAATACGACGTTTTCTTCAAACCGACCTTCAATCCAAGGTTTCGTCATCACCAAGCTCCGTCTGCAGGACCAAGCGAATCCGCCGCTGCGGATAACGCGAACATCCTACACGTTTTAGGGGCCGCTTACGACAACTCGAACGAACAACAACTCTCGCCGTTCAGGCGACATTTACCAAGCCGCACATCGCTACCCAGCATCTCGCTAAACATGATCTTCTCCATTGCACAAATGGATTGATCCAGTTCGGCAAGTCCCGGATAGGGGCAGGCCATCACGTTCAGCACGGGAAGTTCTCCCTCTTGCTGTTCGATCTGGATGGGGATGCGACGCTCACCAAAGATCTCGGCGATCTTTCGCAGCTTCTCGTCCAGCTCGATCCCTTCCAACTCTTCCGCATACTGGGCGACCAATCGCTCCGAAATCCGCTGCAGCAAACCACGACGGACGGCAGGATCCTTAATCGATCGGACCTCTTGCCAGAGAGCGACCGCCAGATCGGCAAAGTTACCCCCACCTTTTCGCTTTCCCTTTTCCGACAAGCGATAATGGTGGATCGGGCGACCGCGACCAGACTTCTCCGCAAATCTCTCGACGTAACCCTGTGCCATCAAACGATTTAACCGTTGACGCACCGCCGTTGCGGTCACTTCCAGCTCGCCGGCGAGCACCGCAATCGTCATGTGGGGAACATTTCGCAACAGATCAAGCAACACAATGTCCGACGGCACCACTTCTTGCGTCCAATAGGGATCGCTAGCGGGCTGTTTGACCTGTTCGGCGCTGCTCGAGATGTACTCTTGTTCCGCCATAGGTTTAAGTCCTCTGTAGGTAATCTTATTGATTATCGCATTTTTGACAACCATATGTTTGAAAATTCGCGGCCAGCCCTATCTGGCGACGTAAACGGTTGACAGGAAACTAGTTAAAATGGTAGAACCACGACGCCCTAAAACCTCATGCGCTGGCTAATCCCATCCCTAACGGCCATTTCGCCGCCAATCACGAAGGACTCTTCGGGCATGTTTCGCGCGCCTCTCTCCCTCTGCGTAATTGCTTGCTTTGCAATCACTTTCGCACCACTCGCTAGCAAGGCTCAAGAAGAGCCGAAATCGCCGCCGACCGAACAAGCGACGTCAGATTCCGCCCCCGATTTGACGTTTGAAACGCTCGATGAAGATCAGTCGACGGCCGAAATCATCAACGGAAAGATCAACTCGGTCTTTAAACCCGGCGTTGATTTAGCCGGGATGGTTTTAATGCGGCCCGTCTATTGGACCGACCAGAAGTATGTGCAGCTCGACCATGTCGTCCACTACACGCGTCCGATCGATGACGGCGAATCGCCGTCGTTTACGATCTATCCCCCGGATGCCGCCGAGAAACCGGCCAACTATCCCGAAGTGCTCACCGTAAAAGAGGCGGACACTTGGCAAGCGCGCGGCAAACTACTCTCCGGCAATTCAAAGCAGCCGTTCAGTCCCGGCAAACTGGGCGGGAAAAACGTCGAAGTCATCGCTATCCGCGTCGACACGAAAACCAAATACGTTCAGCAGACCGAAGCCGACGGCCAAGTCGTCTACAAACTTGCCGGCGACATTCGCGGACTGCTTAGCAAGGATGAAGCGGATTGGAAAACGCCGGAGCAAGTTGCCGAGATGGCCAAACGCCATCTGCTGAAATTGAATTCCGACGCAGGGAAGAACGCCCAGGATCCTTACATCTTAGTCGAGCCGGTCGGCAAAGCCCCCTTGGTCGTGGTCTGGCTCGCCGGCGGCGCGTTGTTCTTCACCATCTTTTTTGGCTTCGTCAATTTCTGGGGTTTCCGCCATGCGATCTCGGTCGTGAGCGGTACCTATGACGATCCCGATGAGCCGGGCGAAGTGACTCACTTTCAGGCGCTCGCTTCGGCGCTGTCGGCGACCGTCGGTCTCGGCAACATCGCAGGCGTAACGATCGCGATGACCACCGGCGGCCCCGGCGCGTTTTTCTGGATGATGGTCTGCGGCTTTATGGGGATGGCCAGCAAATTCGCCGAGTGCACGCTGGGACAGATGTATCGCGAAGTGAAACCGGACGGGACGATCCTGGGCGGTCCGATGCAATATTTATTACGCGGCTTTGAAGAAATCGGCCTGAAACCGGTCGGCGTCGTCTTCTCTATCGTCTTCGCCGTGCTTTGCATTATGGCCAGCTTCGGCGGCGGCAACATGTTCCAGTCGAATCAATCCGCAAATGCGGCAGTCCAATTGATCCAAGGCGCCAAACAAGATCAGATATCCGATCTTGGCCTGCAGATCAAAGCGGCGGAAGCGGCGGAAGACTGGGAGACGCTGGGTGAGTTGCAGCAGCAAAAAACCGTACTGCAAACCGAAGTCACCCAATTCGCGCAAACCTTCAAGATGATCTTTGGCGTCGTCTTTGCGATTCTGGTCGCGCTGGTAATCATCGGCGGCATCAAGCGGATTGCGGCGGTCTCCAGCAAGATCGTGCCGGTCATGTGCATTTCGTACGTGCTGATGTGCATCTATGTCATCCTGGTCCACATCACCGAAGTCCCGGCGCTCTTCCAAAGTATCTTCGCCGAAGCGTTCACCCCCAAGGCCGCGCTCGGCGGCATCATCGGCGTCGCGATTATCGGCATCCAACGAGCCGCGTTCAGCAACGAGGCCGGCGTCGGCAGCGCAGCGATCGCACATAGCGCCGCCAAAACCGATCAACCGGTTCGCGAAGGTCTGGTCGCATTGCTCGGCCCGTTCATCGATACGATCGTCGTCTGCTCGATGACCGCGATGGTGATCTTGATTACCAACGCGTGGAACAACAAAGAATGGATCGTCGACCAAGGCCTCGAAGGAGCGGCGCTAACCTCCCAGGCATTTGAGAAAGAAGTCGGCTGGTTCTCCTATGTCCTTTCGATCGCGATTCTGCTTTTCGCCTACTCGACGATCATTTCGTGGAGCTACTACGGCGAACGGTGCTGGGAACGGCTGTTTGGCGCCGACAGCACGATGGTCTACAAGATCATCTACGTCGGGTTCGTCTTTATCGGCGCCGTCGCCAACTTGGGCGCCGTGGTCGATTTCTCCGACATGATGCTGTTGTCGATGGCCTTCCCCAATATTGTGGGGGTTGTGCTGCTGGCTCCGAAAGTAAAACGTGCTCTTCACGAATATTGGCAAAAATATAAGGGCGGAGAGTTCAAGAAGTACAAATAGCCGACGAACACCCTCTTGGAACAAGAATCTTTTTGTCCTGAGGGATCGAAAATGTGCTGCCGTAACTCCAAGCCAGAGAAATCTTTGCGTACTCCTGTCAACTCGATGGGAGTCTTCGGCTTTTTCGTTTCGCTATTTGGATTGGTCTTCACCCTCGGGGCGATCAGTCCCGTCGGACTGTTGATCAGCTTGATGGCGCTATTTCACCCGCGCCGTGGATTCGCGGTCGCCGGCGTGCTGTTCGGCCTGATGGGAACCGCCCTCATTGCCGCGATCGTCGGCACTGCGACGGTAGCGGCCGACGCCTATCATCACTACGCGCACGAAATGCCGCAGATCGAGCAAACCTTGGCGCATCTGGATGAAGCGATCGTCGTGATTGAAACCGATCGCCAAGCGAAAGGGGAACTGCCCGAAGGTGTCGACGGCAACAAACTAGTTCTGCCGATCACTGATGCCTGGGAACAATCGCTGCGCTACGAACCAGAAGACTCCGGCCAATACGCCGTCCGCAGCGCCGGCCCCGATCAACAGTTTGATACGCCGGACGATCTGCGCATGGTTCCGACGCACCATTAAGCGGTAGGGTAGGTAAGCGAGTTCCAATCGTAGCCCGAAACGCGAGTTTTTGAAGTTGCGCTATTTCGAATCCATCGAACACTAGCCCGCCAGCGCCAGCGAGGGAATACGGCTCGCCACTTCAATCCGTGTAGGATCGCCAACTCTATTCCCTCGCTGGCGCTGGCGCTCTAGTGTGACAATTTGCAGTTGATTCTGGCCGTATTCACGTCCTTTATTCGTGTTCGATCGTTCCGTTCGCGAATTGCAAATAGCGCGACTTCAAAAGACGCAAGCCGCTCGGCTTCTCTCAAACTTCAATCTGTCGCCAAGCGCCGTGCCAATACCTGGCGGCGACCAGCACGCTGCGCAGGGTGATGTCGAACACCATCACCCACCAGGCTCCAAGAATTCCATAGCCAAAGCCAGGCACGTTGCCGATCAGCGGCAGCGGGATTTCGTCGAGTGCGAAAAGATAGACGCCGGGGATTCGGATCAGCAACAGTCCGACCAGCGTGATGATAAACGGGAATTTCGTATCTCCCGCGCCGCGCAGCGCGCCGCTGATGATCGAGAGGGCCGCCATGAAGGGAGTCGAAAACGCGACGACTTTCAGCAGTCGTACCGTTAAGTCGGCCGTCTCAGCGTTCTCGCCGCCGGGCTCTACTTCGCCCAGATAAAGCCACGTCAGACTCGCTCCGCCGAAGTAGAGAAACACGCCGTAGGCGGTCACCAACGAAGCGCCGGCCACTAGGGAAAGCATCGTTGCGCGCATGGCTCGCGCGGGATCTTTCGCTCCCAGAAACTGGCCTGTCATCGTCGACGCGGCGACCGCAAAAGCGCCAGCGCCCAGATAGCTGGGCCCTTCGCAGCGAACGCCCAATCCATGCGCCGCAGCGGCCAACGTCCCCAGACTGTTGATCACTCCCAAATACCAAAGGTGACAACCGAGCGTCAGCGCGTCGTTGGCGCCGCCGGGCAAACCGATTCGAATCAAACGCCAGATCATCACGCGATTGGGACGCAGCCAACGCAGACGAAGCTGCATGCCGGCGCGTCCCCCCAGCATCAGCAACAAGACCAGACACCCGCCGACGATGTGCGCGACGGCCGTTCCAACCGCAATCCCGGTCCACCCCAGATTGGGCGCCGGCCCCAGTCCAAAGGCGAGCGTCGTGCTGACCGCGACGTTGATCAAGTTGACGATCGTCATCACGCCGAGCCCACTGACGGTGTCTCCCGCGCCATGCAAGCAAGCGGTCCCAACGGCGATCACCATCAGGAAGGGAAGCGAAGGAGCGATGATCCGCAAATAGCGGGTCGCCAACTGGGCGGCGTCCGCTTCCAATTGCATCATCGCAACAAACGCATCGGCGCCAAAATAGAGCGCAATCGTGCCGATGACCGCGGCGCAAGCGCCGGCGACCAAGGCCTGATTCGCGGCAAGCGCGGCGTCCTGGGTCTCGCCGGCGCCGATCAATCGGGCGACAACCGCCGTAGCGCCAACGCCGACCGATGCGAAGATCGTAAAGGTCATCCACATCGCGTAGGCCATCAGCCCGACGGCGGCCAGCGCCGGCGTTTTCAGCTCATCAGGCAGCGCATGTCCGGCCAGGTAGGTGTCGACCATGCCGACCAGAAACTCAAGCGACTGCTCGGCCAAGACCGGCAGCGCAAGTTGCAACATCGGCCGAAACTCGCCGGTCGCACGAACGAGATGCGTGGACAATTCCGCCTCTACTCATTGGGGCCCAACGCCGCCGGCTGGCGGCGTTGGGTCGCTGCATTACGACGATTTTTCGAGATAGGTGTACCCGCGCAGGCCTTGCTCGTAGTACTGCATAATCGCGCCGGCTTCTTTATGATCCAATACGCCGGATCGCGTCACTTCTTCGACCGACTGCTGCATTTTGTCGATCAGTTCTCGATCGGTGAACTGAACATACCGCAGCACCTCGGTGACGGTATCCCCTTTGATGATGTGCGAAAAATGGGGCTGTCCCGTTTCGCCCAACTCGACATGCACGGTGTTCGTATCGCCGAACAGGTTGTGCAGATCTCCCAGGATCTCTTGATAGGCGCCCACCAGAAAAGCGCCCAGAATATACTGTCCGCCGTTCAGCTTGTGCAGCGGCAGCGAACGTTTCACATTGCGCAGATCGATAAACGAATCAATCTTGCCGTCCGAATCGCAAGTAATATCGCCGATCACGGCGCTGCGCTGCGGTTCTTCTTCCAAGCGGTGAATCGGCATCACGGGGAACAACTGGCCAATCGCCCAACTGTCAGGCATCGATTGGAACAGCGAAAAGTTACCGAAGTAGGTGTCGCAGAGTAAGCGATCCAACCCTTGCAACTCTTCCGGCACGTTCGACATGGTCTTGGTCAATGTCCGAATCTTCGCGCACAGATTCCAATAGACCGTCTCGGCGATGCTCCGTTGCTCCAGCGTCAAGTTGCCGTTACTAAACATGTTCAACGATACGTCGAGCGCCATTTGCGCGTCGTGGAAACTTTCCAACACCGTTCGCTGCGTAACGCTTTGATACGCTTCATACAATTCGCGGAGCGGCGAAGGAGCGTCATCCGGCACTGGTTCGATCTCATCGCCGGTCGTCTGCTCGGCGACGCCCAGCACTTCAAAGATCAGCATGCTGTGAAACGCGACGATCGCGCGGCCGCTTTCGGACAGCAGATGCGGATGCGCCACGCCGGCGGCGTCGCAAATCCCCTGGACATGCGAAACGACGTCGCGCGCATACTCTTCGATCGTGTAGTTCATGCTCGACTCAAAATCGGTCTGCGAGCCGTCATAGTCGACCCCCAATCCGCCGCCGACGTCGAGATAGCAAAGTCCTGCGCCGCGGCGAACCAGGTCGACATAAATGCGGGCCGATTCGACCAGCGCCGACTTCACATGGCGAATGTTGCTAACCTGGCTCCCCTGGTGATAGTGAAGCAGTTTGAAGCAATCTTCCATGCCGCGCGACTTTAACTCTTCCAGTCCTTTCAGGACTTCGGTCACCGTCAGGCCGAACTTGCTGCGATAACCGCCGGAAGCGGACCATTTGCCGGCGCCGCGCGAAGCGAGCTTCACCCGCATCCCGATCTGCGGGCGAACGCCGATCTTGGCCGAATATTCGAGAATTAGCTCTAATTCGCTATATTTCTCGACTACCGGAATGATGTTTCGCCCCAACTTCAACGCGTGCATCGCAATTTCGATGTACTCGGCGTCTTTGAAGCCGTTGCAGATGATCGGCGTTTCGTTGTCGGTCAGCGCAATGACCGCCAACAATTCGGGCTTGCTGCCGGCTTCCAGCCCAAATCCGTGCTGGCGTCCATATTGCAGAACTTCTTCCACCACTTGGCGCTGCTGATTGACTTTGATCGGGTAAACGCAGGCATATTTGTTTTGATAGCCGTATTCGCGAATCGCCACATCAAAGACGTCGCGGATCTCTTTCAGTCGCGTTTCCAAAATTCCGCTAAAACGGATCAGGATCGGCAGATCGAGCCCGCGCTGCTCCAATCGGTTGACGATCGACTCGAGCTCGACCGAGACTTCGGGATCACGATTGGGATGGACGGCCAGTTTGCCGTTTTCTTTGACCGAGAAGAACCCCTTCCCCCAGCGCGCAACTTCGTAGAGTTCACGGGAGTCGGAAACGGTCCATCGATTGCCTGCCTCTGTGAGCATCGCTAACCTTAGATTGGAATGTCAAAGGCGAATCGCCTGGAATCAGGCGGTACGGAGGTGGAAACGCCAGGGGTGTATTCTACGTCATTTAGCGCCTGTTGTGAAAGGAAGCATCCCCGATGAAACCTGAGTTGACTTGGTTGGCTAGTAGTTCGTCCAGTTGTTTGCACGTCGCCGAGCTATTGCGGCGGGGCGATACGATCGATGATCTGGGACTGGTTGAAGCGATCCAACAGCCGCTGGACTTGCTTTGCGCAGAGCTGGATACGTCAGGAATTAATATTCGCCTGTTTTGGCGTCACGTCGTTCCGCTAGCGGCCGGAATCGAAAGCGACCAAGAACTGGTCGACGTGATTCTTCGCAAAATCGGTGGCGGTGGCGGCGGCGCCAGCCCTCGAATCGCAGGCCGCATCCGTGATCTCAAGCTGGCGATGCGAAACGCCAAGCCCAATCTGACCGACGAACTGGCCCAACGCGGCGGTCCGCTGCGCGAACATTGGGAAGCCCGCGGCCCTGGACTATTGCGGCAATTCGCCGATCTGACCAGCGACGAACTGGTGGTGGAGACGGCGCAAGTGATTCTCGTTCAGCCATGCCGGGGGGGAGGGCTGCGCGCTCATCTGCCGTACAACAGCGTTCGGATAGAAGCAGTGCTCTACGATCCGGAGCCCAAGCTGCCAGAAGTTGTGCGATTGGCTTGGGGCCTTTCGCAATTGAATTTAGATCTGCCGGTTTATAGCGAAGTGATCTCGCCTGATCGACTTCCTACGATCGCAGGACTCGCGGCGCTGCCGGCGATACTTAACGCAGGTGAGCATGTCGAACTGACGCAATTCAACCAGGATATGCTCATCCTGGCATGTGAGCTCTGGCGTTTTCCCCAGGGACCGCAGCTTGACTTGCCATCTACGGCGATGCGATGGTGGCAAACCTACGAGCTAAGCCGCGCCCCTTGGGCCGTCGCTTTACAAGCGCTCGACCGGATGGTTCCCGAGTTCTAGGGAAGCCTACCGTAGCCCTCTGCATCTTTTTCTTCGTAGCTCGAAGCGCGAGTTTTGAGGTTGCGTTATTTGGCCGAACGCATTCCGGTTGGCCCGGATAGCTCCGCTATCGCGGCCAACCAGGGAAAAAGTGCACCCCCAAAATGCGCGCTTCGAGCTACGAAAAAATAGGGCGCCCCCTTTACTTCTTCGGCTCCACCATCCGCACGCGATGATTGTTGGTGTCGCCGATATAGACCGCGCCATCTTCGCCAACGCAAACGCCGTGCGGGCGATCGAGTTCGGCTTTGACGGCAGCGCCGCCATCTCCGGCGCCTCCGCGAGCCTTCGGTCCGCTGCCGGCGACGGTGGTCACGGTGCCTTCGTCGAGATCGATCCGGCGGATCGTCTGGTTCTCGGTGTCGACCACAAACAGGTCGTGATCAGGCCCCAAAGCGATTCCCTTGGGACCGTTAAACCGAGCGGTTTTGGCAGGGCCGCCATCGCCGGCGAATCCCTGCTTTCCCTCGCCGGCGACATGCGTCAACTGCTTTGAGGGGAGATCCAGTCGCCACACGCTGTGTCCTTCTCGCAGGGCGATCCAGAGCGTGTCGCCATCCAAGAAAAGTGCACGCGGGCCAAGCAGCGGCTTGGTCGCGTCCAGCAGTCCTGCGCTGGGCAATGTCTTTTTGCCGTTTCCGGCGAGCGTGTCGATAACGCCGGTCTTCAAGTTGACATGGCGAATGCGATGATTTTGAATGTCGGCGACATACAGGTTTTCGCCGGCCGGATCGACCGCGATGCTGTGCGGCTGATTCATCTGGGCCTCGACAGCCGGTCCGCCGTCGCCAGAAAAGCCCGGCTTGCCAGTTCCGGCCAGCGTTTCGATCGTGTTCGATTTGCTCAGAACGCGGCGGATGTTGTGCCCGATCCTGTCGACGATGTACAGATTGCCGGCCGTATCAAATCGGAGTTCGTACGGTTCGATCAACTTCGCCGCGGTCGCCGGTCCGCCGTCGCCCGAGATCCCTGGCTCGCCGGTTCCAGCGACCACCGAGATCTGTTTTGACTTGGGATCAAGCCGCAACACGCGATGATTTTCGACCTCGGCAATATACAGAGCGCCATCCGGCCCGATCTCAACGCCAAACGGCTGGCCGACGTTGGTTTCGAGCGCCGCTCCAACGGCGTTAAGCTTGGGCTTTCCGGTCCCGGCGATCGTGACGATCGACGGCGACTCGGCCAACAGAGAGTTCGACAGACAAAGGCAAAGGAGGATAGCGAGAGGGCGCATTGCAGGATTATTCCTTGTGCAGCCGTAGGGTCCGCTGTGCGGACCATCCGAATCGTTTGACGATTCTTGGTCCGCACAGCGGACCCTACGGATAATCATTCGAGCTACGAAGAGGCGGGTGCGATCAACGTTGGAACTATTGTAGTTCACCCGCAAGCGCGAATCACGGGTGCAACACAATTTTGCCAGCCAGGGTTTGCTGACCATGCAGCGTATTCCCTTCTTGCAACGCGTGAGCCTTCGCCGCTTCACTGAGCGGGAACTCGGCGCCGATCTGGCTTTTCAATTTGCCTGCGGCCAGCCAACCGCTAATCTCTTCGCCGCAAACGCGCATTTCGGCCGCAGAGGCTTTGAACATCACAAACCCGTACATGCGACCTTGCTTGACGTAGAACGGACCGACCGGAAACTCGGGACGAGCGGTCCGGCCTGCCATCAACACGATCCGGCCTCGTTCGGCGAGCGCATCCACAATCAGGTCAAAGTTCGGCTCGCGCTGCGTTTCCCAAAAGATGTTGACTCCCTCGGGCGCCAATTCTTTGATCCGCTCGCCGACATTTTCTGACTTGTAGAGCACCACTTCATCGGCGCCCAAATCGCGGCAGATCGCCGCTTTCTCTTCGCTGCCTGCCGCAGCGATGACGCGGGCTCCGGCAAGCTTCGCCATTTGAACCACCATCGAGCCGACGCCGCCAGAGCCCCCTTGGATATAGATCGTTTCGCCCGGCTGAAGATTGGCGTTCTCTTTGAACAGGCCAAGATGCGCCGTGATCCCCACCAGTGCGCAAGCGGCGGCGCAGCGATCCTGCGCTCCATCCGGCAACTTGTAGAGCCAATCGGCGTCGATCGCGCAGTATTCCGCGAATGTACCCTGCAGGCCGTGAAAACCTTGATTGGTGCACCAAACGCGGTCGCCTGGTTTTAAATCGCGGACCTCGGCGCCGACTTCTTCGACCACGCCGGCCAGATCGGCGCCGATGACATACGGCTGGGGCAAATCCCAATAAGCGGCGCCGCCGCGGATGTAGGTATCGATCGGATTGACCGAGACGGCCGTCATTTTGACAAGCGCTTGTCGCGGCCCCACCGAAGGAGTCGGCATGTCGCCGTATTGAATGACGGAGGGAGGACCGGGCTCAGTAAAGAAAGCGGCTTTCATGGTGCGTCAACCTGGGCGGGGGCATGATACGAAAAATCAAACGATCTTCCGTATCATATCGCAACTGACAAAGGCTGACGACATGCGCAGCGCCTAAGCCGCGCGTCGATCCAGCGGCACCGCAGGATCATAGTCATGCTCAAAATTGGTCAGCGACCGTACAGCATAAGGCTGTTTTCGCTGATCCGAATAGTAGATTCGCGCGTTGACTTCGCCGATCATGCCTAAGCTAAAAAACTGCCCCCCCATAATCGTCGAAAGCACGCAGAGCAGAAGCAACGGATTGCCGGTCATATCGACGCCGCCAGCCAACTTCATGCCGACTACGCCGAGCGCAGACGCCATCGACAGCACCAAGCAACCCAGCCCCAAGCGGCCGAATAATTTCATCGGGCTCGAAAAGAAGTTGAGCATGTAGGTGATGGTCAACAGATCCAGCACGACGCGAGTCGTACGTCCGATGCCATATTTAGTGGTTCCGAAGCGTCGCGGATGATGCTGCGTGACGACTTCCACGCAACGAGCGCCGCGTTGATGGGCCAAGATCGGAATAAATCGATGCATCTCGCCGTAGAGTTCCAGCTCTTGAGCGATCTCGCGGCGGACCGCTTTTAACGTGCAGCCCAGGTCATGAATCGGAAATTTCGTCACTTTCGAGATCAGCCAATTGGCGATCTTCGACGGCAGCTTGCGATTGATGAACGTGTCTTGGCGATTCTTCCGCCAACCATGCACCAAGTCGTAACCTTCGTCAATCTTCGCCAACATCATTGGAATATCGGTCGGATCGTTTTGCAGATCGCCATCCATGGTGATGACGACGTCGAGCGAAGCGTATTGAATGCCGGCGTGCATCGCGGCTGTTTGGCCATAGTTGCGGCGGAACTCGACCACTTTGACGTGTTGATCGCTCGCGGCGATCTCCTGAACGCGACCCAAAGTGCCGTCATTCGATCCATCGTCGACGAAGATGATTTCATACGGTCGATCCAATTTGGCGACGACGTTATGAATCTGTTCGTAAAGCAGAGGGATATTTTCTAGTTCGTTGTAAATCGGAACGACGACCGAAACGCCCATGCTATGCGATCCTCTTTTGCTAGCTTCCATGCCGCAACCACTTCCTACGCAAATTGATGAGGCGAAGTGTAGCCAAATGCCTGTTGGGGGACAACCTCAATGGCGATCTCGGTTGGCCGCGATAGCTCCGCTATCGAGACGGCGCAGCCGTTGGAGGCCTTGGACCCCGGCTGGTTGCGAATCGGAGCAACGCGACATTCAAAGGGTAAGCAAATCACTGCGGTGGAATTCCCCCTCGGGTTGACGCCTCTTACCGACTTCGTCGGCCCCGATAGCGAAGCTATCGCGGCTAACCCGATGCATGTCGCCATTTAGCAAACTCCTCGCGCCAGGCCTTCAATTTTGTCTAGCACCAGCATCAGCTGACTCCATTCGGCGACCACGTCCATCGTGTCGTATTGGGTGTCGGCAAGCCGGCCAAAGCCCTGTTCGTTCAACGTGATCGCGTCTCCCAAGACCATGCCGCCGACCGGCTCTTGATCCATTTCGTCCGGCACTTCTTCGACCAGCGGCAAGACCTGCTCCATCACGCGATGGACCGACCAAAGTGCAGCGCGGCGAGCGTCAGCAGCTTGAATGACCAGACGGACCGAACCCGATTCCACGTAATATTTCGACATGATTTGATTCCTTTGCTTCCTGCGGTTATTAGCGAGTCACTCTCGCCTGCTGTATGTATCGCAGTCAGCCCGACACCTTAGGTCCTTAGACGAAAGTTTCTGGCAAAACGTTCGCGAAATACGGGTAAAGAGGTCTGTGCTAGAATTACGATTTGAAATTAGCAGCTTGTTGGTTTACTCAACCGGCTGCTGCGTCTCAGGGATGAGACGCCCAAAATAGCGACGTAAGTCGTTATTTTGCGAGCCGTGAAGAGCTCCGCTCTGAACTTGGCGAGGTTGAACAACGCCACGAGGGCGTTTTTCAACAGGCTGATAAGTCAACTGCGAAGCTTTCGACGACGGAAACCATGAGCAAACACGCTAGCACCCAGCAATTAGCAGCCCAACTTCAACAGGCGATCCTCACCAAACAAGCCAAAGTGGGGGTCATCGGACTGGGCTATGTTGGACTGCCGCTCGTGCAGGCCTTTATCGGCAGCGAATTCTCGGCATTGGGATTTGACGTCGACCAACGCAAGGTCGACGCGCTGACGCGCGGCGAGAGCTACATCAAGCATGTTGATTCGAAGTGGATCGCCGCCTGGGTCGCCAGCGGGCGATTTGCCGCGACCAGCGATCCCCAGCGCTTGAAGGAAGCCGACATTCTGCTGATCTGCGTCCCAACGCCGCTGACCGCGAATCGTGATCCCGATCTCAGCTATGTCGAGTCGACGGCGCAGATGATCGCCGAGAATCTTCGTCCTGGGCAATTGGTCGTGTTGGAAAGCACCACCTATCCCGGCACGACGCGCGATGTCGTCGCGCCGATCCTGGCCAAGTCAGGATTAACGCCGGGTGTCGACTTCTTCTTGGCCTACAGCCCTGAGCGGGAAGATCCCGGCAATCCCAACTTCACCGCCAGCGCGATTCCCAAAGTGGTTGGCGGCTACGACCCGGTTAGTTTGCAAATCGCCGACGCTTTTTACGCTCAGGCGGTGGTCAAAACGATTCCCGTCAGTAGCTGCGAAGTCGCCGAGGCCTGCAAGATCCTTGAGAACACCTATCGCGCGGTGAACATCGCGCTGGTGAACGAACTGAAGCTGCTGTTCGATCGGCTCGACATTGACGTCTGGGAAGTGATCGAAGCTGCTAAGACCAAGCCGTTCGGCTTTCAGGCGTTCTACCCAGGGCCGGGACTCGGCGGACACTGCATTCCGATCGATCCCTTCTATCTCAGCTGGTTAGCCCGCGCGAATGAGATGCCGACCCGGTTTATTGAACTAGCCGGCGAGATCAACACGTCGATGCCGCAGTACGTCGTTCAGAAACTGTGCGACGCGCTCAACCTGGTTCGCAAACCGGCTAACGGCAGCAAAGTGCTGATCCTGGGCGCCGCGTACAAGAAAAATGTGGACGACCCGCGCGAGAGCCCGTCGTTCAAGATCATGGAACTGCTGGCCGAGCGGGGCGCCGTCCTCTCGTACAACGATCCCTTCATCCCAAAATTGCCGGCGATGCGGCACTACGACTTGCCCGATTTGACCAGCGTCGAGCTAACGCCAGAAAATCTGGCGTCGTTCGACGCGGTGATGATTGTCACCGATCACGATGAGTACGACTATCAAGAGATCGTCACCCACTCGCAGCTGGTGATCGACACCAGAAACGCAACCAAGAACGTGAAGCACGGACGAGAGAAGATCGTCCGTGCGTAAGCATAGGGCAGGCCGTGCCTGCCGCTCTTCAGACTTACCGTTGCAGCATCGATAGCGCTGGGTATCGTCGGCAGTGTTATCGGCTACTTCTTACGAGCGGGCCAGTTTATGGAACAGCTCTTGCAGCTTGAGGGTGATCGGACCAGGCCGAGCGTCACCAATGGGGCGTCCGTCGATGCGAACCACGGCAATCACTTCGGCGGCGGTGCCGGTCATGAAGCATTCGTCGGCGATGTAAACATCGTGTCGGGTCAGCGTCTTTTCTTCAGTTGGAACGCCGGCCTCTTTTGCAAGCTCGAGCACCGCTTCGCGGGTCACCCCTTCGAGGATGCCGGCGTCGGTCGGCGGGGTCATCAGAACGCCGTTGCGGACGATAAAGATGTTATCGGCCGTGCATTCCGAGACTTCGCCCTTGTGGTTCAGCATCAACGCTTCCAGGCAACCCGCCTTCGAAGCTTCGACCTTCGCCATGATGTTGTTCAGGTAGTTCAGCGACTTGATCTGCGGGCTCAACGCGCCGGGATGATTGCGAATCGTGCTGGCGGTGACGATCTCTAGCCCGTTGCGGTAATGTTCTTCTGGATAGAGCGCGATCTTGTCGACGATGATGATCACTTGCGGATTCGAGGTCCGCTCGGGACCGAGTCCCAAAGTGCCGGCGCCGCGCGTGATGACCAGACGGATATAGCAGTTGTCCAGTCCGTTTTTCTCCACTGCTTCCAGCACAGCGCTCCGCATCCCTTCGATCGGAATCGGGATTTGCAGCATGATCGCTTTGGCCGAGTCGTATAGGCGTTTCAGATGTTGCGCCATCCGAAAAACTTTCCCCTCGTAGACCCGCATTCCTTCAAAAACCCCATCGCCGTAGAGCAAGCCGTGGTCGAAGACGCTGACGACCGCTTCTTCTTTGCTAAAGAACTTACCGTTGATATAAATTTGCTGCGACGACATGCACTCTGCCGGGGTTGGAACTGCGCCTAAGGAGGCGGTCATAGTAGTGGAATTCGACATTATAGCGACAACCTGAACGAGGGTAGGGGGGGATGATTCGTGTCCGAACTACCAGAAGAGCCAAAATACCCACGGCGGGTTCACATCGTGGGCGAAATCACGCTTTTTGGGGGCAATTCGTACAAAGCAGATCACTATCCGATCTGCTTCCTGCCTCCTGAGAGCAAAGAAGAATCACCTTTCTAAACTGCTGAAAGGCGGGCCGCTAGGGCAGTTTTCCGCTCCGCTTGGCGGCGGCGAATATGATCCAGGTCATCCTGCGGCGTGGCGCTGATTAGCCGTTTGGTATATTCCTGCTGCGGATTGGCGTAAATGTTGTCTGCCGGGCCAAACTCCACGATCTTCCCCTGGTTCATGACGGCGATCATATCCGACATGAACTTCACCACGCTCAGGTCATGGCTGATAAACAGGTAAGTCAGACCGCGGCGAAGCTGCAAATCTTTCAGAAGATTTAACACTTGGGCCTGAACTGAGACGTCGAGGGCCGAAACCGACTCGTCGCAAATCAAAAACTCAGGCTCGACCGTCAAAGCTCGCGCGATGCAGATCCGCTGGCGCTGACCGCCCGAAAATTCATGCGGGTAGCGACGCAAATGGGAAGCGTTCAGCCCGACCTCTTCTAACAACGCGGCCGCGCGATCGCGGCGTTCTTTCGCTTTGCCGATCCCTTGAATGACCATCGGCTCGCAGATCGCCGCTTGAACCGTCATCCGCGGATTCAAACTTCCGTACGGATCTTGGAAGATGATCTGAAAACGGCGGCGCAATCGACGGAGTTGTTTCGACTTCGACCAGCGATCGAGCATGATCGGAGGCCAAGAATCGAGGATCGAAGCAGCGGGGTTCAATTTCGCCAGATCGATCCCGTCAAACAACATTTCGCCTGACGTGGGTCGAATCAATTGAATGATTGCGCGCCCTGTGGTGGTTTTCCCGCAACCTGATTCGCCGACCAACCCAAGGGTCTGCCCGCGGTAGACATTGAAGCTGATTCCGTCGACCGCTTTCACATGACCGGCGACGCCGCGAAAAAGTCCTTTACGAATCGGGAAGTGGACATGCAAACCGCGAACTTCCAACAGCGGCTTTTCACCTTCCGCAACCATCTTGGCGTCATCGGCGTGATGCCCCTCTTCCCAAGGATGCCCCATCGCGGCCAGTTCGGCCTGCGGATGCAGCAAACGTCCACGACCGGTCGTCATCAATTCGTTCAGGCGTTTCTCATCGACAAACTTCTCGATGATCTTCGTCTCGTCCCCTTCGGTAACGACCTCCATAAAGTCATCGACCGTCGGCAACAGCTTGTATTTGGTGTCGAGCCGGGGCCGACAAGCCAACAAACCCTTGGTGTAAGGATGCTGGGGGTTTTCGAAGATCGAGACGACGTCGCCCTGTTCGACAATCTTGCCGCGATACATCACCGTCACATGATCGGCGATATCGGCGATCACGCCGAGATCATGCGTGATAAAGAGAACCGCCATGCCGCGCTGGTCTCGCAACTTGCGCAGGATGTCGAGAATCTGCGCCTGGATCGTTACGTCCAGCGCCGTCGTCGGTTCGTCGGCGATCAGCAGTTTGGGATTGCAAGAGAGCGCCATCGCGATCATCACGCGTTGCTTTTGCCCGCCAGACATCTGATGCGGATACGAGTTGACGCGTTGCTCTGGATCAGGAATGCCGACCTCGTCAAACAGTTCGATCGTGCGCTGCTTGGCTTCGGCTTTGGTCACCTTCTGATGCAACAAGATCGCTTCGGCCACTTGCGCGCCGACGGTAAAGACCGGGTTGAGCGACGTCATCGGCTCTTGAAAAATCATGCCGATATCTTTGCCGCGGATCTTGCGCATCTCGGTCTCTGGCAATTTCACCAGATCGCGTCCCAGAAACGAGATCGAACCGCTTTCGATATGGGCCGACTTGGCGAGCAGCTGCATGATCGTTAGCGACGTCACGCTCTTGCCAGATCCCGATTCGCCGACGATTCCCATCGTCGTGCCGGCGTCAAAGTGCAGCGAAACGTCATCGACCGCTTTCACCACGCCATCTTCGGTGTGGAAATAGGTCTTGAGATGATCGATTTGGACAAGCGTGTCAGTCATGATTCAATTCGTCTGAGAAGTATGCGTCTACGACGTCTCACGCGTCCGCGGGTCGGTCGCTTCTTGAACGCCTTCGCCGATCAGGTTGTAGGCGAGCACGGTCGAGAAAATCGCCATGCCGGGATAAACGACCAGCCACCACATTGTCTGGATCCTCGTCCGACCTTCACTCAGCAGCGTTCCCCAACTGGGATTCGGCGGCGGAGCGCCAAAGCCCAGAAAGCTCAATGCTCCTTCGGTCAAAATCGCGGAAGCGATGCCAAACGAAATCGGCACCAGAATCGGCGCCAGCGCGTTTCGCAGGATATGCACGAACATCAATCGCATCTGGCCGGCGCCAAGCGATCGCGCCGCCGAGACATATTCGATCTCGCGGATCTTCATGAATTCGGCGCGTGTGAGTCGTGCGATGCCGGTCCACCCAGTAGCCCCAATCAAGACCATCAAGTGCCAGATCGTAATGTCATCCAAGATGGATCGAACGGCGAGGATCAATATCAACGTCGGCAAGCACATCACCACTTCGATGACGCGACTGAGAATGATATCGATCCAACCGCCATAGAATCCGGACAACGCGCCGACGATCACGCCGATGAATGCAGCGATCCCCATCGAGACGAAGCCGACCAACAGCGAGATCTGCGTCGCGTGGACCATCTGCGCAAAGACGTCGACCCCATCGTCATTGGTCCCCAACAGGTTGTACTTGTTGGGAGCTCCCTGAATGCCGGACGGGCTTGCCGGTTGGCCTGGCCATTCATCGGCTTCGATCGGGCGATACGGATCTTGATAGACCAAGGGCCAAATCGCCCAGCTATCAGGATCGTTCTTTTTCAGATTGCCGGGATAGACGCCGCGAAACTTGTCGTTGGTGAACACGGCCTCGGTTTTGTAGGCTTGCGTGTTTAGGCCAAGAATGCGGTAGTAGTAGTACGTCGCCGGAAAATAGATCTCTCCCTTGTACTCGCAGATGATCGGACGCGTGCCGACAATCATCGGCGCCGTCAAAGCGACCAGGGAGAGGAACACGACGAACGACAACGCCGCCATCGCTTGGGGACGACGGCGAAAATTTCGCCAGGATTCTCGCCAAAAACCGAGCGACTCGCGCGGCTTGGCGGGTGTGGGAGGAGCTGTTTCGCTCGACATATTTAACTGCGTCTAAGAATAAGTAATTCGCGGATCAACCACGCCGTATAACACATCGGCGAGCAACTGGCCCAATAACGTCAGGACAGAAAACATGAGGACGAGCCCCATCTCCAGCGGGTAGTCGCGTTGACTGATCGCTTCGAGAAAAAGAGCGCCCATCCCCGGCCAGCTAAAGATCTTCTCGATGATGATCGCGCCGCTAAACAAGCTGGGCAGCGTCAGACCGATCAACGTCACAAACGGGATCAGCGAGTTACGGAAAGCATGCACCGTCAAAATCTTGAAGGGGCCGACTCCCTTCGCTTTGGCGGTCCGAATGTAATCTTGCTGCACCACTTCCAGCATGTTCGCTTTGATGAAGCGGGTGTAGTAAGCGAGCGACGTGTAAGTAAAGCAGGTAACCGGCAACAGGCAATGCAAGAAAAGATCCCAAGCCTTTCCAAAGATCGACATCTCGGCGTAGTTGGAACTGGTCACTCCGTATAACGGCAACCATTCCAAATTGACGTGAAACAAGATCTGCAGATAGAGCGCCGCGACGAAGACCGGAAACGAGTAGAGCATGTAGAGAATAAGACTCGTGCTGCGTTCAGGTATCGTTCCGTTTCTCGCGGTCGAATAAAGCCCCAGTGGTATCGACAGCAGATATGCCAAAATCAAGGACGTGACCGAGAGCAGCAAGGTCGCCGCCATCCGATCACTGATCAACTTGGCGACCGTTCCCGGCTGCGTCAGCGCGTTTTGCAAATCTCCCTTGCGTACGCCGTTCAGCCAATCCAAATAACCGAGCGTCCAATGCTTGTTGAGCCCGAACTGTTCCTTCATCCGCTCGTACTGCTGCGTGCTGATCGACTTGTCTGACGAGTCCCCTCCGCCGGCGATCATCGCCGTTAAAGGAGAGCCCGGCATCGAGCGAACCAATCCGTAGACGAAAGCCGTAATCAAGACCAACGTCAAAACGCTAATCAACAATCGGCGAATGATATAAACAAGCATAGGCTTCGATTTCTTCGGTTTCGGCGAGCGATGACAACTTACGGCTGGGCGGCCCAAATGCTATTGAAACCGGGACTGTAGTTGTACGGTCCACGGGGACTAAAGCGATAGCCGCGGAGCTTCTTGTTGAAACCGTAGAACGAATTGCGATAGAAGAGCCAGGTGTAGACCTGATCTTCGTACAAGATTTTGTGAATCTTGCCGTAGATCTCGGCTCGTTTTTCGCGATCGAATTCCTTTTGCCCCTGGTCAAAGAGCTTGTCGATTTCGGGATTGGAATACCGTCCGTAGTTGCGACCTTCGCCGGTGGCGAAGATGTTCTCCGAAGAATAGGGATCGGTGCTCGTTCCCCAACCTCCCAAGGTCGCTTCAAACTGGCCGTCCAGGTTCATCTGCTGCAGCGCCGTGAATTCGACCAGCTTGATGTTACACGCGACGCCGATCTTGCTCAGACTCCGTTTCAACAACCGGGCGACCCGCTCCATATTGGGGCTGGGAGGGCAAGTGACCGAAAACTCAAAGCGGACCTGCTTGCCGTTGATTTCTTTATCACGAATACCGTCAAAGTCACTATCGACCCAACCGGCTTCGTCCAGCAATTCTTCAGCTTTGTCGAGATCTTGCTTGTAAGGCTCCGGCATCGGTTTAGGCGACATCCACGAAGTCGGATGAAACGGTCCGGCCGCCGGTTCGTAAAGCCCGCTAAACAGCTTGTCGATCATCTCTTGATGATCGAATGCGTAAGACATCGCTTGGCGAACGCGTTTGTCCGTAAAAAACGGAGACTTCGTGTTCCAGCAAATATGGAAGCTGACCCACTCGGTCGCGGTCACTTTCGTATTCTTTTCATAGAACTTGTCGTCGTTGGCCTGCGTCGTCCAAAGATCGGCCGTGATCGCCATCTCTTCGATCGAGCCGGTTTTGAGCGCCAACATCGCCGTATTGGGATCTTCGATAATTCGAAAGCGAATTGTCTTGAAGTACGGTTTCCGGCGGACTTGCTTGCCGTCGACCATGTAGAACCCTTCGCGTCGCTCCAGCACGATTTCTTGACCGCGATCATGCTTGACCAGCTTGTAAGCGCCGCCGCAAACCGGATTCGACTCCAATTCGGCGTGAGCCGCGCTCAAGCGCATCGTCGGGTCTTCTTTGATCGTTTCTTCGTAAACATGCTTAGGGATCACCGGGAAGTTGATGTTCCAGACGTTGACCGGAGTCGACTCGCGGTGAAAGTAGACGATCGTCTGATCGTCGTAGGCTTGAACCCAACGAATCTTGTCGGTTCCTTGCTTGACGGCCGGAACGCGCGATTCAGGATCCATGATCACCTGAAACGAGAACATCACGTCCTGGGCCGTGAACTTTTTGCCGTCCGACCAGTAGATGTCGTCACGCAAGACGAGCTTGTCGTACATGCCGTCTTCGCTGGTCTGCCAACTGACGACGTAGTCGGAATTGGCCAGCGGATCCATGTTCCAGTCGAAACCGTAGATCTCGATCCCCATCAACCCGACCACATCAAACTCGGTGACCGAGCTGATCATCAGCGGATTGGTGCTTTTGGCGTCGCCGCCAACATGCCGAACAATCGTCGCGTCATAGTCGACCTCTTTATCCGACTTCGGCAAGCGCCCGAGCGCCGACAAGATTTTGTCGTTGTTCTCTTTGTTGGGGGGAAAATTGTTTTTTAGTTTTAACGCCGTCTCGACATCGGTGAGCGGCGGCTCTTTTTCGAGTTGCTTTGCGAGCAGTTCGATCGGATCGATGACGCGCTGGTCGACCCATTTCACTTTCGCGTCAATTTCTTCCAAAGGGGGAGCGTCAAACGGCTCCAGCAGCATCTCTGGCTCTTCCTCAACATCTTCTTTTTTCTCCTCCCCAGTCCCCGCAGCCATCCCATCCCCGGATGTGGTTTCTCCTTCAGAACTGGATGCTCCTTCTTTGGAGGAGTCGGTGGCCGTGGGAGTTGATCCGCCACAGCCCGAAACCCCCGCTATCAACAAGCAGGCAAAGAGCAAGAAACAAGACAGTAGACGCCATTTCATCGGGGAATATCCTTTCCACAGCGCCGCGATAAGCGAGCGAGGCCGCGAGTGGGGAAAATCGGAATAGAGTCAAATGGGGGAAGGCAGGGCGTTCTCACAAACGCTGCATTCTATCTAGACGGGGCATTTGCATCGTAGCCCGTTGAAGCGGTGACGGTCAATAACAAGTAAATGCGTTACCTTTTTCCCTTACTTTTCTCGGAATGCATGCGCCAGCCCTCTGGCACGTTTTCGCTAGCAGGCATGGTAATTTTTCATAATTATGCCGGACATGTCAGTTTTGCTGATTTTGTGAATCCAGAGTCCCGATTCTTGAAATGATGTCGAATTTCCTTTCGCACGACGCAGTGTCGTGGGAGATCGGCATACCCCAGGGCAGAGACACGAAACGACGAAAACAGGCCGACTGCTCGAATGCTCCAACCAGCCATGAACGCCAAAAGACTGACTCAGCTCGTGACTTGCGGTCTCCTGCTCATTGCAGCAGGAACTGTTCAAGCCGAGACCGCCAACTGGATCTGGGCCCCGCAGCATTCCAAAGATGCGGTTCCTCGCTCTAGCTGCTTCTTTCGGAAGACGATCAACGTGCGCGGATCGCAACGTGCGATCCTGCAGGTCGCCGCCGATGACGCCTATGAGCTCTGGATCAATGGAGCTCGCATCGCTTCCGGCTCTAATTGGCGACAAATGCGCACGATTGACATCACGCGTCACCTGATTGCAGGGCGTAACGTCGTCGGCGTTCAAGTCACCAATACCACCGGCTCTTCGGCCGGTTTGTCGGTTCGAGTCGAGTTCACCGACTCCAATGGCCGTGTCCAAGATGTCGTCTCTGACGGAACCTGGCTGACGAGCATCCAGTCCATCCCCCAATGGCAATCGTTGCAATTGAATGATTCGCTTTGGTCGGCAGCTCAGGTATTGGGCCCGCTAGGGACGACCGCTCCCTGGTTGGCTGACGGCTTCGCTCCGGTTCCGCCGGTCGGTGCGCCGGCGACAAGCGTCTCAACGTCGACCGAACCGCAGGAAGAGCCCCGTTTTCAGATCATGCCGGGCTTCGCGATTCAGGAAGTAATCTCAGCCGAAAAGACCGGCTCATTGATCGCAATGGCCTTTAACGAGTTCGGCAGCGTCGTCGCTTCGCAAGAAGGAGGGCCGTTGATGCTCTTCTCCGACGAAAATGGGGACGGCGTCGTCGACAACTCACGCGTCTACTGCGACGAAGTCAAAAACGTACAAGGGATCCTGCCGCTCAACGGCGACGTCTATGTCGTCGGCGAAGGGCCGCAGGGGACCGCGATGTATCACCTGAAAGACGAAGATAAAGATGGGCAGCTTTCGATCAGCGAAACGCTTATCCGGTTCACTGGTCCTCTGGGCGAACATGGCGCGCATCAAATGGCGCTCGGCCCGGATGGATTGATCTATTTGACGGTCGGCAACCATACGGAACTGGCCGGCAAGATTTCGGAAACCAGCCCCCACCGCAACTATTACGAAGGGGACCTGGTCAAACGCTTTGAAGATCCCGGCGGCCATGCTGTCGGCGTTAAAGCTCCCGGCGGCATGGTTTTGCGAACCGATATCGACGGCAGCTTTGTCGAGATCGTCGCAGGCGGCCTCCGCAACTCGTACGACATCGCATTCAATCGCGAAGGGGATCTCTTCACCTACGATTCCGACATGGAGTGGGACGAAGGGCTCGTCTGGCACTTGCCGCCGCGCGTATTGCAAGTCTTCCCCGGCGCCGAATTTGGCTGGCGCAGCGGTTGGGCCAAGTGGCCGTCGTTCTATATTGACAGCTTGCCGGCTACGCTCGAAACCAAAGCGGCTTCGCCGACCGGCATGGTTTTTTACGACCACCAGAAGTTCCCGATCCGCTATCAAGATCGTCTTTTCACTTGCGACTGGTCGAATGGCCGGATCACCACGCTGCAATTCATTACCGAACGCGCCGGCTATCGAGCCCAACAGGAAGTCTTCCTGGAAGGGAAGCAGTTCAACGCGACCGATATTGATGTCGGCCCCGACGGCTGGCTGTATGTCTGCACCGGCGGTCGCGGCACCGACGGCGGGCTGTATCGCATCGTCTGGAAAGGGGAGGAGCCCGCAGGCCAATTGAAAGACGAAACCGGCATCGCCGCTGCGGTTCGCCAACCCCAACCGCACAGCGCCTGGGGACGTCAGCACATCGCCGAAATCCAACAGTCGATGGGCGATACCTGGGACGCGCAAGTCCAAGGAGTCGCGATCGCCGAAAAGAATCCATCGCAGTTCCGCGTTCGCGCATTGGAACTGATGCAGCTTTATGGCCCGACGCCCAGCATTGAATTTCTCCTGAAACTTTCGGCCGATCCGGACGCCGACGTGCGTCTGAAGACGTTGAAATTGCTCGGCCTGCGATCCGATCAGGAAGCGATGGATCGGATCGCGGACCTCGTCTCGGACGGCAGCCCCAAAGTTCGTCGCGCCGCTTGCGAAGCGCTCGCCTACAAAGATGCTCGCGTTCCGTTGAGCCTTATTGAAGCGGCTCTCACCTCCAGTGATCGCCGCGAAGCTTGGGCCGCGCGACGCTTGCTCGAACGTCAGCCGATCGACGAATGGTTTGCCGAAATCATCGCGACCAAAGATGCTCACTTGTTCAACATGGGCGCTCTGGCGGCGATGACCGCAGCTCCCACTCATGAGCGTGCGACGGCCGTTTGCAATCGAGCCAGCGAACTGCTGGACACCTACCTAAACGACCAAGACTTCAAAGATATCATGCGTATCATTCAAGTCGCCATCTTGCGGGGCGAACTGCAAAAATCCGATCTGGGACGGATCGGCGAACAAGTTGCCCGTGAGTTTCCGGCCGGCGATCACGTGATGAATCGCGAACTCATTCAGACGCTCGCCTTCCTGCAGGAATCCTCGATCACCGATCGTTATATCGCACATCTCGACAGCGATATCCCCAACAGCGAACGCTTGTTCCTAGCGATGCAAATGACCTTTATTCCCACCGGCTGGACGCGCGAGCAAAAGCTCAAGCTGATCGGCCACCTGGAAAAGGGACTTGAAATCGAAGGGGGTGAAGGCCTGCGAGGCTATGTCGAAATGTCGACCAAGCAGTTTGTCGGCCATCTGGATGACACCGAGAAACTGTTGCTGCTGACCGTGGGCGACGTTTGGCCGAACGCAACGCTCGCCGCGTTATTTGAACTGCCCGAAGATCGCCCTCCATATATTGTCGAAACGCTGCGTGACGTCGACCAAAAGCTGCAAGGCCGCGAAGGCGCTGTGATCGAACGTCTGCAAATGGGGATCGTCGCGATCCTGGCCGAAAGCGGCGACGAAGAGATGATGTCCTATCTGCGAGAGGTCTATCGCGACTTTCCAGAACGCCGTACTTCGGTCGCGATGGGTCTAGCACAACAACCGACCGGCGAGAACTTCGCATTACTGCTGGACAGCCTTTCGATTTTGAAAGGAGAGTTCGCCAGCGCCGTGTTAGCCAAGTTACGCAACGCCCCGGCGACCTCGACCAATCCTGAACATCTCCGCCAGCTGATCATCCTGGCCGACCAACTGCAAGATGAAGGGGGCATCAACGCGATTCGCCTGCTCGAAAAATGGACCGGGGAATTCCCGGCCAGCAACTCGGCGCCGATCGCCGATCGCGTCGTCGCCTGGCAAGACTGGTTCGCCCAGACGCATCCCGAGATGCCGGAAGCGAAGCCGATCGATGTGGCGAAAGGGAACTGGAACCTGGAAGAATTGCTCGACTACATGACCGACGACAAGTTTGCCGGCGGCGATTCGACCAACGGCAAAGCGGTCTTCAAAAAAGCGCAATGCGTCGCTTGTCACCGCGTTGGCTCGGTCGGCGAAGCGGTTGGCCCCGACCTGACCGAAGTGGCGCGCCGCTTCCAGAAACGACAGATTCTCGAATCGGTGCTGTTCCCGTCGCATGTAATTTCGGATCAGTACGCCGCTCGTAAAGTCCTCACGATGGATGGTCAAATCTATGTGGGACTCGTGACCCGCACGACCGACGGCGACATTATCCTCACCGGTCAGGATGGACGAAAACGGACGATCTTCTCCAACGAGATCGACGAGATCGCCGCCAGCCCGACCAGCGTGATGCCGGAAGGCTTGCTCGACCCGCTCACCGCCGAAGAGATCGCTGACCTGATGACCTTCCTGGGCGCCGCGCCCGAAGCGAAAGTCGCCGGTAAGCCATCGACCAAACGGTAGAAGTTGGATGCCACTTGAATTTGTAAGCCGGCCCCATCGGGCCGGCTTTTTTTTGCCCCCATTCTCTTCGTAGCCCGACGCGCGAGCGAGGGAAATGCGGTTGGCTACTTCGAACCGTCTTGAAATCGCCAAGCGATTTTCCCTCGCTCGCGCATCGGGCTACAAAGAACTGCCCCCCTTCAAATATTTGCAATCGCTCTCCGCCTGCGATATAAGAACCGCATCGACCTCTTTCTGTTTCGGTGCTCTTCATCTTCTCTTCATGCAGGAAAGGCGCGTCATGTCTGATTCCACTTCAGAGCGGGTCCTGGTTCGCGGCAAAATCTCGTGGGTCTTTCATCTCCTCCGCGCCATCGGCCCCATTTTGATCGTTGCGGGGATCGTGCTTAGCATTCAGAAGGCGGATGTCTGGGATGACGTTTTCTTTTACGGGGGCATTGCCGTCACCGGGTTGATCGAAGCGATCGCTTTCGCCAAACGTCGCTCGCGTCTTTGGTGCACCGATCTGGGCGAAGGCTTCACCCTCCACGAAGCAGGAGAAGATCATACATTCTCGGACGGCGACGTTTTGGCGATGTCGCTGTGGGACAAGAAGGTCTTTAACAACGGCAATGCGGCCGGCGTGCAGCGCGATGTTCGCTACTGGGTCGCCGATCGCGACAAGCCGATCGTGATGAACTATCGCGTCAAAGAAGACCAGCCTGACGAGATTGTCAATCTGCACAATCGGCTGCTTGACATGCTGGAGCAGCGCGCGACCGAATCGCTCGACCGCGGCGAACACGCGGCCGGCGAGGGCTGGGCGATCAGCCCAACCGCGCTTGCAACCGGCGCTTCGCAAGAGAGCTTGATCCCTTTTGAACAGTTGCTTGCCGTCGATGTGTTTGGGGATGAAGTCTGCATCTGGCGCACGGAAGACGAACATGCTTCGATCCGCTTTCCGATTAAAGGACGGAACTCGTACTTGCTGATTCGGTTACTGGGAAAAATGATTCCTGAGCGCGACGCCGACGCCGCCCCTAGCGGCGGACTTGGTCGGATCCTCTTCGAGCGGGCGACGCGGTTCAAAGCGATCGGCTGGGCGCTTGCAATCCTGTTCACCCTGGCGTCCACCTTGCTGTTCTTCGTACATCCGTTGCTCGGGATCGCGGCGCCGCTGGGCGTGATCGGCCTCAGCGTGTTCGTCTATTTCTATTGCGAGCGTACCGCGTTTCGCTGTCACGAGCAGGGAGTCTATCAATCGGGCATTACCGGTGAGAAAAAAATGCGTTACGAAGATGTCGAGTCCTTCACTTACTCGGCGACGCGGATGTACCACAACGGCGCCTATACCGGCACGCAAACGCAGATGTCTTTCGAACCGCGTCCCGGTTCTGGAGCCGCAAATATCAGTTACAGCGCCAACGTTCAAGGCGCCGACGACGATCTGGAAGTGCTCCGCTCTCACGTCTCTGGGGTAGTCGGCTCGGCAATGCTGCGTGAAATCGCCGAGGGGCGCCCTGTCGCTTGGACCCCCAATATCACCTTCTACAACGACCGTATCGAGTTCGTTCCGACCTCATTTTTTGGCGGCAAAAAAGCGCCGGTGCAAGTCCCTTGGAACCAGATTCAAAACTTCGACATCCAGGAAGGGACGTTCCATATTTGGCGGCAAGGGAGCGAGAAATCGGTCATTCACGAGCCGGTCTCCTCCCCGAACTTCTTCCCCGGCTTCCATGCTTTCTGCACGATCCTGCAACCGGAAGAAGCCAACGAAGAAGAACTGGTCGAAGCCGAGTAGTCCGCGTTTACGACCCGCTGGCCAACTCAGCGCTGGCCGAATCGGCCGCGTCGACTTCGGGATCGCGCGGGAAGAGATTCTCGACAATCTCGTAGAACTCGGCCGGTGACGAAACCTTCGCCGCCCGCGTTCGAAACGCGCGAGCACCGTACATTCCTTGTGCGTAGCAGCAAGCGAACTTCCGCATCAGCATCGTTCCCTTTTCGATCCCAAATCGCTGCACCACCAGATCATAGTGCCGCAGCAGACACATCCGCTGCTCGGCGAGGGTCGGATCGGCCGGAACCGGCTCTCCCCGCAGCGCGGCGGCGGCTTGGGCGAACAGCCATGGTCGCCCCAAACAGGCCCGCGCGATCATCACGCCGTCGACCTGGTAACTGCGGAACGCTTCGACCACTTTAGCGGCCGAATCCAAGTCGCCGTTGCCGATCAACGGGATCTTTTTCAGATATGGTTTGATCTCCGAGATCTTTTCCCAGTCGGCGCTCCCTTTGAAGAAATCGGCGGCGGTTCGGCCATGCACGGTGAGTGCGGCGGCGCCCGCTTCTTCAACCACTTGGGCGATCTCGTTGGCGTTGATCTTGTCACGACTGCAACCCAAGCGAATCTTGGCGGTCACCGGGGTCGGAGCACAGGCCTCGACGACGCGGCGAATGATCGAGAACATCTTTTCGGGCCAACGCAGCAAGTACGATCCGCTATGGGCCGACTGCGTCACCTGTTTGACTGGGCAGCCAAAATTGATGTCGACAACGCTCACCTGAAATTCTTCGACCAGCCGTTCTCCAACGCGAGCCATCGTGTCCGGCTCGTTATCCCACATCTGAACCGCTAACGGCCGCGGCTCATCTTCGATCCCCCACAGACGGTCGGGGAACTCGGCCTGTTGATCGAGCCAGACAAAGCTGCGAGCGCTGACCATTTCGGTCGCCTGCAGTCCCACGCCCCCATAATCGCGGACGATCTGCCGGAAAGCGTAGTTGGTGTAGCCCGCCATCGGCGCTTGTAGAATCGGCGGATCGATGACCAGATCGCCGATTTTCAGCGGTTTCACAATGACAGGCGGCAAAGTTGTTTCAGCGGGATCGTTCATAACGCTCTATCGTCGGCGCCATGCCGCTTGACGTCAAGCCGCGCTTGCCGCAGTCGCTATTGACTGACGGCGTTCCAGTTCAATCCGCCGGCAGGCTCGTTGGGCGCCATCCCTTGCGTTTGCAGCGAAGAGGAACCTGTCGCCGGAACCGCAGTCGTGACCGATGGAACCGGGAGCGGCTCGTTGGCGCTCGTCAACTGGATCTGGGAGGAGCCAGCCTCGTTGATCCCCGAACTCGGCATGTTGCTGGCCGCCGGCGGCGTCCACGTTGCCGGTGGTGCATTGGTCCCAGGATATTGGGCCGGCGGAGCCCCATAAGGCGATGCTCCCGGTGGCGGCGCCAACGTTCCGCCTGGCGGTGCATACGTTCCTGCGGCTGGCGCACCGAGCGTCGCGCTCGGCTGACCCGTCGGCTGATAGTAAGGCGCCGTCGTCCCCGGCTGAGCATAGCTGCCGGTCGCCGGCGGCGGTACGCGCTGCGGGCCATAGGCCGAAAATGGATTAAGCTGAGCGTTTTTTCCTTGGCAGCCGAGCGTCAGTCCTAACGCAGCGAACGCCAGCCCCAGAAATATTCGATTCATCGGGAATTCCTTTCCCCTTAATCGTCTCGTTGGATGAACGAGCCGTACGCGAACGCTCGTCGTTTTCGCTTGGAAGTTACGGCGAGCGGATTGAGTGGGTCGATGCAAGCACGCGAAGGATAGCTAGATCGCTGGCGCCGACCAAGAGGAATTATCCAAAATCTGACTACGGAGTCACAATTTTGGTAAAGCTGACCGGCACGGCCGCGTCGCTATCGACAAACGGGTTGATCACCACTTGCGGGGCCGGCCAGTAGCTAGCAGCGGCTTCGTTGGTTTCGGCCGGCGCTTCTTCGGTCGTTTCTTCAGCCGGCTGCTCCACTGCTTCGGCATCGATCGCCGTCGTTTCGGCCGGTTCGACCACATCGGCCGGGGCTTCTTCGGCGACAGGCGCTTCGGTCGTCACGTACGGATTGATCACGACCTGCGGCTCCGGGGTCGGCGCTGTATAAACGACCCGCTGCGAAGGCTGGTACGAACCGATCGGAAACGGGCTGATCCCATAAGGTCGCGCGACCGAGTGCGAATAATAGACCGGCGGATGCAGCGCAAAGTAGGGAGGCGTCGGCACATTGCCGCGAACGTAGCCATACCCATACCCATAACTGCCGTAACCAAAGCCAGGGCCGCCGAAGTTGGTGATTCCAAAGCCCCGGTAACCGACGCGCGGTCCAAAGGTTCCAGGGAAGTAGGCTTCGGCACTCGAACTGACCACCGACAGGCCGACAACCGCGATCAAACTGAACAAAAGGGGACGCAACATTGGGAGACTCGCTTGTCGAGGGGGGGCGATAAGCACTATCGTGGACGGTATACCTCCACTAGTTCCACGCTAATTACGATCAGCTAGCAGTCAACCCAAAAGCTTGAAGAGTTTCCCCCAACCATCGACGCTCACGCATTCGTTAAAGGAAGCTGCGCGTCGACTCGGATTCCTACATGTTGGCGTTTGCCCCGCCGTATCGCCGACCGGCATCGATGCGTTCCGCGATTGGCTCGCCGCCGGATACGCCGGCGAAATGCAATATCTAGCCGACCGGGCCGAAGCCTACGCTGACCCCGGCCAAGTTTTGGCCGGCGCTCGCAGCATCGTGATGCTGACCCTGCCGTATCGCACGGATGATCCCCGGCCAACCGCAACAGGGCAGGGGCGCGTCTCGCGCTACGCGTGGGGGGAAGTCGACTATCACGACCTGATCCATGGCAAACTCAAACAACTCAAACGGGAGTTTCAACAACTATCGGCCGAGGCCAACATCCGCGGAGTCGTCGACACCGCGCCGCTGCTAGAGCGCGACTTCGCCCAACTCGCCGGGCTCGGTTGGATCGGCAAAAACACGCTGCTGCTCAACAAACATGCCGGCAGTCTTTTCTTCTTAGCGGCGCTGCTCACGTCGATCGAACTCGACTACGACGATCCGCATGACGCGAGCCACTGCGGCACCTGCACCGCGTGTCTCGACGTCTGCCCAACCGATGCGTTCCCGGCGCCGCACGTCTTAGATGCAACCCGCTGCATCAGTTATCTCACCATCGAACTCCGCGGCCCGATCCCGCGCGATTTGCGCCCTGGTCTCGGCGAGTGGGTCTTCGGCTGCGACCTATGCCAAGACGTTTGCCCCTGGAACAGCAAAGCGCCTCTGAGCGTCGAGCCAACGTTCATCCCTCAAAACGGATCGAACCCACTCGAGCTAATCCCCCTGTTCGATCTCGACGACGACGCATTCCGCAGCCGCTTCCGCAAATCGCCGATCTGGCGTCCACGACGCCGCGGGCTACTCCGCAACGCCGCGATCGCGCTCGGCAATCGACCAACCCCGGCTGCCGCGGCCGCTTTGATAAAAGGGTTAAACGATCAGGAACCGCTGATCCGCGGCGCGGCGGCTTGGGCGCTCGGCAAGTATGACTGCGACGCTTCGCGACAAGCATTAAAAAACCGGGCAACGATCGAAACCGATCCAGAAGTCGTCGAAGAGATCCTCTTGGGACTCCAAGAACGGGGCTGTCGCAATCTAGCGCCGTGAATTGGCAAAGCCGCTCCAAACAAAGCTACCCAACTTGCCCATTCTCGTGGGACCGTAGGACCGGACCGCATTCGTTTTTTCTAGACTGCCGAGTGGACTGAGGCTGGCCCTCTTTTTTTCTGGGAGACGGGGTGGACTCGGCCACACGTTTTTTTCGGATCGAAACCTGGGACTGGACCGCTTCGCTTTTTTTGGGCAGTGGACTGCAGCACGTTTTTTTTGCGATGGATCCTTGGACCGGACCGTTCCAACGTTCATTCGCACTTCCTTCGACGTTCGGGTTTCCGACTTCGTGATAGATTTCACAGTGTGGACTGGACCGCGACGTTTTTTTTCGCGGCGGATCATGGGCCCGAATGACGACCATGAAATCGTTCCCTTTGCGCGCAATGCGATCGCAAGCAAATCTAGAGCTGCGTCATCACGCTGAGCTGATTTTAGAAACGGCCATGTTGAACGACGTATGGTCTCCACTTTCGGACGCACAATTGCAATTGGACGGCGAATCTGCCCTCTGTAATCGACCCGAACTCCGTGCGTTTTGTCAATCGATAAAATCGAGCTCGGCGAGTGTCGGTGCGACCTCTTCCGAGCAATAAATGTGCCCGCGTTAAATGAAGCGGCCGCGGCCGCTTGACGCCGGGGCACTTCATGTAATATCATAAGTTACATGAGACGCGACAGCAAATTATCGGGCGTGCTTCACATCCTGCTCCACATGGCCGAGCAGGCGAAGCCCGTTACTTCGGAAGACTTGTCCAAAATGATGGGCACCAATCCGGTGGTAATCCGACGAATCATGGCCGGCCTCCGGCAGCAAGGTTATGTGCAATCGGAAAAGGGGCACGGCGGCGGATGGACGGTATCGTGCGACCTATCGAAGGTGACGCTACGCGATATCTATGTTGCGTTGGGCAGCCCTTCGCTGCTCGCTATCGGCAATCGCACGGAAGCGCCCGGCTGTCTGGTTGAGCAAGCCGTAAATACCGCCTTGCAACAGACGTTTGATGACGCCGAGGAGTTACTGCTCTCGCGCCTGGGCGAAGTCACGCTGGCCATGCTGAGCGCCGACTATCAGGCTCGCCTCATTGCTCGTGAAAAGTCCCCTAAATGTCAAGAAGCGCAGGATGCCTCTTGAACGAACAGAGCCCCATGAATCGGTGACAGTCCAATGAAGAACCGCGCCATTCTCATTCTCGTAATCTCCATTGCGGTCAGCATCGCAGGCTGTAGCCAGCGCAAAGAAACCGCCATGACGGAGGTCCACGACGACAAGGCCAGCCCGCAGGAATCCAGACAGGAAAAACAACCCATGCACGAAGATCACCATCATCACCACGCCTTCGCTGACCCCGCAGAACTTGCCAAGAAATGGAACGATCCGCAACGGGACCAATGGCAACACCCGGAGGAAATCGTTGCGGCGCTGGCTTTAAAACCGGGGGCGACGGTCGCGGATATCGGCGCCGGGACAGGCTACATGGCGGCGCACTTAAGCAATGCGGTAGGCAAGGGGGGAACGGTCATCGCCGTCGACACCGAGGACGCGATGCTCGCGTACCTTTCAAACCGCGTTGAGGAACTGCGACCGGCGACAGTCATACCGCAGAAAGCCAGTCCCAATGACCCTCATCTGCCTAACGAGAGTGCTGACGCGATCCTAATTCTCGACACTTGGCATCACATGGGCGAACGCTTGGACTATGCCAAGAAGATCTTTCTAGCACTCAAACCACACGGCAGACTTGTTATCGTCGAGTCAGTAATCGATGGAGAGATCGGACCGCCTAAAGAAATGCGCGTCCCCCCGGAACAGGTCAAACAAGAACTCGAAGCCGCAGGCTTTCGCGCTCAAGTCGCACCAGAGACCATGCCGCGCCATTACATGGTCGTCGCTGACAAAGATTAATCTAACCGGTGGGGTCGGGACGCAACAGCGCGTTTTTCAGACAACGCCGGCAATCCAGCCCGTTGCATTCTTTGGACTACGTCCAGACGCGAAAGCACCGTCGGCAAGTCGGTTCGCAATTTCTGTGGCCATGCAGAAGCGGGGCACGCTTACGCTCGCTTCGACAGATCCACACCAGTGATGTCGGAAAATCAGACGTCACAGGTTGTCATTTTTCTCTAATCGGCTAGACTGGACCTAGTTGATACTGATTCTCAAGTCAATTTGCCGTTTAACTTGATCCCAGATCCGTCGCTCGCAAGGCCATTTGGGGCTCAGGATTACGCTCCCCCTCTCCGTCGATTGAAAAGGCTATTGGATGTCACGCCCACACCAGTCCCCGCGAGGATTTACGCTCGTCGAATTGCTCGTGGTCATTGCGATCATCGGCGTTCTGATTGCGCTTTTGCTACCTGCCGTTCAACAAGCTCGCGAAGCTGCACGGCGGATGCAGTGCAGCAATAATCTGAAGCAGATTGGGCTGGCGTTACACAACTATGCAGGAACGCACGGCACTTTCCCGCTGGAGTCGTACGTCTCCGAGTATCCTGACGGAAACTATTACTACAACAGCTGGATCCCCTGTTTGTTGCCGTACTTTGAGCAATCTGCGCTGGCGAATCTCTATGACCAAAACTACGCGTTTTTTGATGTCAAGAATCAAGAAGCGATCGAAACGAAGTTAAACGTTTTTGAGTGCCCATCGACTCCGGGAGGCACGCAACTGACTCCCGAGCTTCGTTATCGCGACTCGTCCGGCTTTAATATCGATTCTGATCGCGGAGGCTGGACGACCGACTATGCAGGCCAACGGGGAATCCATAGCAGCACCCATGCGATTTATGCACCCGGCGCAGGCAGCACGAATCATCTGGGCGTCTTCGGCGGCGGCGGAACGGGCCGCAAGTTCCGGGACATTACAGATGGAACGACCAACACGATTATCGTGCACGAATCGGCCGGTCGCGCCCAATGGCTGCATCGCGACAATGGAGAACTGATCAGCGCGAATCCGGAGTTTGGCGGCTGGTTTGACTATTGGGCCGGCCCCTCAGCTGGCTGGATGTATGGATTTGAAGATGACGGGGTAACCAAAAAAGGCCCGCGCTTTATCAACGCCTCGAACAAGTGGGCCAATCCGCTTAGTTTCCATACCGGCGGAATCGAAGTCGCCCTGACGGATGGATCGGTTCGATTCTTGAGCGACACGACCAACAACAATGTCTTTATCGCGTTGTGCACCTACAGCGGAGGAGAAGTCTTCAGTGAAGACTAGACGACCGTCCAGCAACTCCTTTGCACGATCTCAATCGCCTTCCTGTAGGAACTATTTTATGTTGATTCCGCTTGCATTCGCCGCTTGTACTGCCAAACGAAGCGCGGGCCTAATTGCCGCGAGCCTGGCTTTTACGGTCCTCACCGGTTGCGGTCAGCCGGAAGAGCCGCGCCCCGAGTTAATCCCTGTTAAGGGAACCTTTGCGATCAACGGCAAACCTGCCGAAGGCGCAATGCTGGTCTTTCACCCAGCCAATGGAGAAGAATTTGACGTCCGCGGAACGCGCCCTCGTGCGATCGTCGGGCAGGATGGTCAATTTTCGATGACGACCTATCAGTCGGACGATGGAATCCCCGCAGGCGAATACGATCTTTCCGTGTTGTGGTTCGACAATCCCGACTCATCCAATCCGCATGACAAATTGGGCGGCCGTTACGCAGCGCCCGGCAAATCGAATCTGCACGTTTCGATCGACGAAAACACCACCGAGTTGGCGCCTCTGACCATGGCAGGGGTCCGACTCGCCACGCGTCGTCCTCGTACAGATTCCGCTGATTTTGACCAAGTGGATTAGTGCGACCTTCCCAACTGCACTGTCATCTCACCAACACTTGAGGTCATTCGTTGATCTCCGCCCCCTGACAATTCTCTCCAAGTACGCTTCTCTCTCTCCAGAGATACGGAAACAAATTTTATGATCATGAAATCGCTTCGTGTCGCGTCGTTTCTCCTGACGCTCACTTCTTTCAACATCGCTGTCGCATCCGCCGAGGATCACAAGCATCATCATACGATGGCGCAGCAATCGCCAGACGTTCTTCGCACGGCCGCCAGCGGGCCCTGGTCTGCGGCGACCACTTGGGAAAAAGGGAAAGTTCCTCAAGCGGGTGATCGCGTCGTGATTCGACACGGACATGAGGTCCTGTATGATGTCGATTCTGATCAAGTCATTCGCGGCGTTCAGATCGCCGGAACTTTGAAGTTCGCCCCCGATCGCGATACGCGTCTGGAAGTCGGCCTGATTCGCATTGAAGCGAACGAACAATACAGCGAAGCAGGGTTTGATTGTCAGCATGCTCCTGACGAAGCGGGACACGACCATGACGTAAAACCTGCTTCCCGCGCCGCCTTGGAGATCGGCACGTCGGAAGCTCCCTTGTCCGCCGAATATAAGGCGACGATTCGCCTGCATTATCTAGAGGGGATGGATCCCAATACCTGTCCTGCGATTGTCTGTTGCGGCGGACGAATGGACATCCATGGCGCTCCGCTAGAGCGCACTTGGATCAAGCTTCCTTACCAGACGGCGAAGGTGGGCGAATCTCGACTGGTGATGCCTGCTTCTCTGCCGGGGTGGAAAGTAGGAGATCGAATCATCATCACCGGCACCACACGTCAATTCGGCTACATCGGCACGCGTCATCGCCGAGACGGAGATGACAATTCCGTAGCGGATAACCCCACGACCGAAGAACGGGTCATTACGCGAATGCGTAAGTGGGGCGGAATCGATTCAAAACTGCAGATCGTCAGTCTCGACAAACCGCTGGCGTTTGATCATTTAGGCGCAGGCGAATACCGCGCGGAGGTTGCGAATCTGTCACGAAACGTCGTGGTGGAATCCGCGAATCCCGATGGAATCCGTGGACACACGATGTACCACAATAATTCCGCCGGCGGGATTAGCTACGCCGAGTTTCGTCATCTCGGAAAACGCGGCGTGCTAGGAAAGTACCCAATTCACTATCATCTGGTCGATCAATCGATGCGCGGGAGCAGCTTGATTGGCCTGTCCGTGTGGGACAGTCATAACCGCTGGATCACGATTCATGGGACGCAGTTCCTGGTGGTGAAAGATTGCGTCGGCTACAAGAGCGTTGGTCACGGTTATTTTTTGGAAGATGGAACGGAAGTCTACAACATCTTCGATCGCAATCTGGCGGTTCAAGCTTTGGATGGAGATCCGTTGCCGGAACAGGTTTTGCCCTTCGACAACAATCTCGGATCCGGCTTCTGGTGGGCGAATAGCCTAAATACGTTTACTCGAAACGTCGCGGCGGAATGTGATGAAGACGGATTTCGACTGGAAGTGGTCGAACGAGACGACTTCGACCCGAATCTGAAAATTCTCCAGTCTGACGGCGCCTTCCAAAAAGTCGATATTCGGACTTTGCCGTTCATCCGATTTGACAGCAACGAAGCTCATTGCCAGCGACTATTCGCCGTCAACCTGGGCGGATTCGCGGGTGGAAGATTCCAAGACAAAGACAGCGACGTGGAAGGGGTAGGACCTGATTACCAGCACCCGTTTATCCTTCGCAATACGAAGATATGGGATTCTCACTGGGCCTTTCACATCGGCTCTCCTTGCGTGAAGATCCAAGATGCCCAACTACACGATTGTGCATACGGGCTATGGCGTTGCGTCATGCACCGGCACGAGCATCTGCGCATGAACTTTTCGCAGGTGAACACTACCGTATTCTTTCCGCGGGGCTCGAATGACGCTGACTACAAATATGGAGTTGAAGACTACTTCGACCTCGAGCCTGTGGATGATCAGCCCCCCATTACCGTCATTACGTCTGTTCAACCGATTTCCAGCGGCATGATCCGTGTTCAAGGGCTGACGACCGACAATTACGATGTCAAGCAGATCCTCGTGAATGGCGCGCCTGCACGCTTGATCGACCCCGCTGGAATGGACTGGACCATTGACTTGCAAGTGAAGCCAGGCGCCCCCGTTAAAATTGCCGCTCATGCCGAAGATGAGAACGGCAATTCCGAAACCAAAGGGCACATCCTGCACTACCACCAGCAAGAGGGCTCGGGCCCATCGAGCGGTGGACATCAAGTCACGACTTCCCACGCAGGACACTAGCAACGCGACGCGGGTAAGATAAACCAGAATCGGAACGCGCCGAACGTTCCGATTCTTTCAGGCTCGCTGAACATTGCGAAAGAATAAAGTCACCATCACGCCAGAATGTCATGCACCACGTGCCCATGCACGTCGGTCAGACGAAAGTCTCTCCCTTGTTGACGGTAGGTCCGCTTTTCGTGATTGGACGAGGAAAGAAATTCCGCTCAAGCCAAGATCAACTTACGCGCACATTCCATTTCGACAGCGTCATTCACCCGCGTCCCTTATTTATCCATTTTGCTTGGCATGGCTAAGGCGAGCGGAGGCTTCCGTGGCGGAAAAATTTCAGAAATCCCCCAAACCCTAGACATGGCGGGGCCCGATGCTAAGATGCGGAGGGGAATAGGCTTGGAGCGATTCCAGACTCGATTTGGTTCAACCCAAATGTGAAATCCCGGTTGATACGCACGGAAAGACCGGCGCGGAATTCTTTAGGGCCATTGGAGATCGCCTTGCATGCTGCCGAGCGACGACAGCGCAGAAAAACGGCGTCAGCTCCACAAGCTGATCCAACATCAGAACCAGCCGGATGAACCCCGGCGGCGGCCCTGGCTGGTGAAAGGCATCGTGCTCGTCGGCATCGTGGCGGCTGCGGGGCTCTATTTCGGGCTGGTACGGAAAGTGTGGGAGCTAGACCAGCAGAGCCGGCTAGATCAACCTGCCCCCGCGACCGCTCAGCTTCCGCCTGCCGCCAAGGTGGATCAACTTTCCCCGGCGGAGCTGCAGCAAATACTCGCTGGCGACGATGTCGACTCTCAGCGCGAGGCGATCATTCAGCTCGCAAAACTGCATCCACCGGAGGCGGCGACGATTGAATCGCTGGCAAAGCTGCTGACACATGCTGAACTGGCGCCGCACGCAGTCGATGCGCTAGGCGCGATCGGTTTTGAGGCCCACCAAGCGGCGGCGGATCTGCAAAAGCTGGCGGCGGAAGAGGGCGCCCCGGCGATGCGGCGTCGCGCGGTCGCCGCTCTGTTGCGAATCAATCCCTTCTTCGTCGTTGACTTGCCGCCTCAAGCCGATGCTGATTTGCTGGCGCTCTTGGCCAGCCAGGACGAAATTACACGACGTTATGCCGCCGCCTGCTTGGGCGCACGTCAGGCCCAGGGAGCGAACATCGAGAAAGCGCTGACCGAACTGCTGAACGACGAAAATGATGAACGAATTGCCGCGATCGCCAGATTGGCGCTGTCCCAGATTCGCGGCGCTGAGCTTCCGACGCCGGCTGGCGAGCTGATTGAGCGAGCGTCCAGCGACCTAGATTACATCGCCGCCGAACAACTGGTGCGCACCTACAGTCCAGACGTAGTGGTCGAGCTAGTATTTGCCATGACCCGCAACCGAGCCAGCGATGCCTCAGGTCCACCGACCATCGCGATTCGGTCCTGGGGTGCGGAGGCGGCGCCCTCTTTGATCGAGGTGCTCAGGAGCGACGACGTGCGCTCGAAAGAACTGGCTGCCGAGCTCCTGGAGGAACTTGGCCCAATTGCGGCGCCCGCTGTGCCTGCGCTGATTGTCTGCCTCGACGATCCCCGTGGACGAGTGCGGATCTGTGCCGTTGAAGCGCTCCGCGCGATCGGCCCTGCCGCCAACGAAGCGATCGGCCCGCTGAGTGAAATGACTCTCGATCGCCGCGAAATCGATCTGGCGGTCGCCCTGTATTGCCTTGAGCCAACGCCCCGTCGCTTGGATTCCGCTCGAAAACTGATTGAGCCAAAACTGCCGGGCCCAGACAACCAGTTCGAAACAAGCTGGCATCAACTCAAGCAGCTGCAGCCGCGGCCGATCGCGTGGCTGGTCGAACTCATGGGCGACAGCCCCAACGGCTTCTGCCGGCGAAACGTGTCCCATGTGCTGATTGAGGAGGCCGAAAGGGTTGAGGCCCACGTTGACCAGCTCGCCCAACTCCTGAGCCGACCACCCGCCCCAATCAGGACTTTCGACGACGACCAGTTCGAACCGGCCCGGCTGGCCGCGGACGTGCTGGCTGCAATCGGTCCGCCTGCCGCCTCGGCCACGGACGATCTGCTCAAGCAGCTCGACTCGCCGAGCTGGCGAATCCGTCGTTCATCAGCTCGAGCGTTGGGCCGCGTCGCGACGCGAGAATCAGCACCCCGGATCGTCAAGGCTCTCCGTGCGACCCCGCGCGATGCGAGCGAAGCTTCCCTCGCCGCGGAGTTCGCCATTCGGCAGATCGGCGTGCGGCTGGGACCGGACCTGTCCGACATGCCGAAGAGCACGCGAGCTGCGATCGCCAGCACCGCTCCCTATGCCCAGCGCGTGACCCAAGGTGCGGCGCTCTGGACGCCACCCTACGACGCCAACATCGATCCGCCGTCCGCGGCGCGGCCGTCGTCGATTCGAAGAACACTGCCAGACTATGTGGCGGACTCGGAGCATTTTGGGCTTGGGAACCGTGGTGATGCGGAGAGGATTCTGGAGTTTGGCGAGGGACCACTGCCCGCGCAGTCGGCTGCTCCGCTGCTGCTGCTCTTACACGAACGCCACCGCCTCGAGTTCCATCGTGGGCGCGAGCACGAAGCGATCGTCCACGCTTTGTGGCGGCTGACGCAGTCGCCGCTCATCCCGGCGATCATGGTGGATGCCCGCGTCGCCCCGGCGCAAACAGTCCGCGAGATGGGGTCGGTTGGCGGGGCCCTTGGTCCCTTCCTGCACGGGCACAAAACCGCGTATGGAATGCCCGCGGCGCTGCTGCTGCCGCTGATCGGACCGCGGGCCCACGAGGAACTTCCGGCGCTGTGGGGCCAACTCAAGCGGAGCGATGGCGGCATTTTTAGCGGTGTAGCAGGCCTCACGATTTGGCGGCTCGAAGAAAATCGCGACGTGGCGACCGAGCTGATGCGGCAGTTGAAGCCCGAGCGGGCTCCCTTTGTCGAAGATTGCGAGGGTCGCGGTGATCGTCAGCATATCGCGTGGGCCTTGGGCCGAATTGGGCCCCCCGCCAAGGCGGCAATCCCGCTGCTCGCCGAAGTTGCTTATCGCGATACCCGCGCGTTCGGCGTCGCCGCTGCATGGGCCGCGCGTCAAATCGATCCACAGGCCGCCGCCGAGTGGGGCCTCAAGTGAACATTTTGCTTCCAAGATGCGGGTAAGATAAACCTGAATCGGAACGCGCCGAACGTTCCGATTCTTTCAGGCTCGCTGAACATTGCGAAAGAATAAAGTCACCATCACGCCAGAATGTCATGCACCACGTGCCCATGCACGTCGGTTAGACGAAAATCTCTTCCTTGGTGACGGTAGGTCAGCTTTTCGTGGTTGATCCCTAGCAGGTGCAGCATCGTTGCGTGGAAATCGTGGACGTGGACGATGTTTTCGGCGGCGTTGTAGCCGAGGTCGTCGGTCTTGCCGTATTTGAGTCCGCCTTGGATTCCGCCGCCGGCCATCCAAATGGAAAAACCTTTGATGTGATGGTCGCGGCCGCTCCCTTGGGCCATGGGGGTGCGGCCGAATTCGCCGCCCCAGACGACGAGCGTGTCGTCCAGCATGCCTCGGTTCTTGAGGTCGGTCACCAGGGCGGCGGAGGCTTGATCGACTTCGGAAGCGCAGATTTGCATGCCGCGTTCGAGTCCGCCGTGATGATCCCAACCGCGATGATAGAGCTGGATGAAGCGGACGCCGCGCTCGGCCAGGCGCCGCGCGAGCAGACAATTCGCGGCGAAGGTTCCGTCGCCTCCTTGCGTTCCGTACATGTCCAGGACGTGCTGCGGTTCGCCGGAGACATCCATCAAGCTGGGGACGCTGGTCTGCATTTTGAAGGCCAGCTCGTACTGTGCGATCCGGGTTGCGATTTCCGGATCGTCGAGCGTCGGTTGGCGCAGCGCGTTCATTTGGTTGACCGCGTCGAACACGTCTTGCTGCCGTGCGGCGGTGACGCCGGGGGGGCTATTCACATACAAGACCGGATCGCCGGCCGAGCGGAACTCAACCCCTTGATGACGGCTGGGGAGAAATCCGCTGTGCCACTGCCGAGCGGCGATTGGTTGGGCCTGGCCTCCTTTGCCGATCGACGTCAGGACGACGAAGCCCGGCAGATCGTCCGCTTCGCTTCCCAAGCCATATTGCACCCACGAGCCCATCGAAGGTCGGCCCGAGATCGACGTGCCGGTGTTCATGAACGTATGGGCCGGATCGTGATTGATCTGCTCGGTCACCATCGAGTTGATGATGCACAGATCGTCGGCGATCTCACCCATCTTCGGGAAGAGCGAGGCGATCGTTTGCCCTGACTCTCCGTATCGGTTGAAGTCAAATCGCGGCGCGTAGCACTTGAGTTGCTGTCCTTGCAACTGCGCGATCGGTTGCCCTTGGGTGAACGACTCTGGCATCGGCTGATTGTCGAGCCGTTTCAGCACTGGTTTTTCGTCGAATGTCTCCAAGTGCGATGGCCCGCCGGCCTGACAGAGAACGATGACCCGTTTCGCTTTCGGAGCAAAATTCGGGAAGGCGCCTGGCTGTTGGTCGGCACGGACCGAATCGGTCGTCATCAGCGACGCCAGCGCCGCCGAACCGAGCCCGGCGATGCCGTGGCCTAAAAAGGTGCGTCGCGTTTGCCGAAGGGAAGCTGCGGATTGAGAAAACATAAGGTCGCCTAAGGGAAAATGGATCACGCCGAGCCGTTGACGATCCAGCGGAATCAATAGCGATTGATCGTCTCATGCAAGTTCAACAGGATCCGACTGACCGACATCCACGCCGCCAGGTCGACAGGGTCGACCCCTTCCGGCGTGACGTATTCGCCGACGCTCAACAGTTGTTGAGCCGACTGCGGATCACTGCCATATTGCTGGAGATGCTTCTGATAGGTTGCGGTAAGAATCTCGGTTTCTGCTGCGGTCGCGTCGCGTTGCTGAACGGCTTGCATGCCAAAGTGGATCTTCGCCTGCGGCGTGTCGCCTCCCTCTTGCAGCAGACGAATGGCCAACGCCCTGGCCGCTTCGACATAGGTCGGATCGTTCATCAGCACGAGCGCCTGTTGCGGCGTATTGGAAATGTTCCGGCGAACCGTACATTCTTCCCGCGTCGGCGCGTCGAACGCGGCCAGGCTCGGGTGCAAATAGGTCCGCTGCCAATGCGTGTAGAGGCCGCGCCGATAAAGGTTCCCGCCGTGATCGCGCTGGTACTCACGCTTCGGAAAGTTCAAATGCGACCAATACCCGGCCGGTTGATAAGGGCGAGCGCTTTCGCCGCCGACTTGTTCGACCAACAAACCGCTGGCCGCTAGCGCGTTATCGCGAATCATTTCGGCCGGAAGTCGATGCGCCGACTGAGCCGCTAGAAACGCATTACTCAGGTCTTTCTGCTTTTGACTGGCCGTTCGTGCCGACGATCGCTGGTAAGCCTGCGACTGAACCAGACGGCGCATCATCTGCTTGACGTCCCAGCCGCTGTCAACAAACTCGGTCGCTAACGCATCTAATAGTTGCGGATGCGTGGGGATCGCTCCCTGCGAGCCAAAGTCGTCTGCGGTCGAGACCAGTCCGCGTCCGAACGTCAACTGCCACAAGCGATTCACAAAGACGCGGGCCGTCAGAGGATTGCGACGATCCACCAACCACTGGGCCAGATCAAGCCGCGTCGCGCGCCGACCGTCGGTTTCTAAATCGTATCCCAAAAAACCAGGAACCCCTGGCTCGATAATCTCCCCACTGTCGTCCAACCAATTTCCCCGCGGCAAGACGCGCATCGTGCGCGGCTCGGTGGAAACGGAAACGAGCGTCGTCGTCATCGAATCGGTCAGTTGTTTGCGCTGTTCGGTTCGCTCCGCGAGTTCTTTCCTCGTGTGATCCAACTGCGGGGCGATCGTGCGATAGTAAGCGGCCAGTTGCTTCTGCTGCGTTTCGTTTCGTTTCGCATCAGGCGTCTCGACGATATCGCGAATCTCGGCGGGTACGCCCATCGCCTGATTCGCCTTAACGGGTCGCGGAGCATCGACCAGCGCGACCCGCAACCTTCCGATCGCATGACTGCTGCCGTGGTTGTGTGTCATGGTCAGGGTCAGTTTACTTGCCGGAGAAAGCGCCAAATCAGCCGGTAGCTCCAAGACCGCTTCGTTGGCCTTGCCGATGTCTGGCAAGATGGCCCAGCCATCCTTTTTATCGCTTGTCAGCAGACTAGCGACAGGCCAACCTGACTGCGAATGGGTCGCCGTCGCCGTTTGGAAAGCGACAGGCTTGCCGTCGATCGCCAATTGAATGTCGTTCAGGACAAAATTGCCGTTGCCTGCTCGACCAGGTCCTGCGGCCGCCAGCGAATCATGGGGCAAAACTTCCAGCCGAATTGCGGTCGCTGTCGTTAGTTGGGTGGTGAATTCGAGTTCGTAGGTCGGCTTCTCTGGATTGGCGCCGGTGGCCAGCAGCGATCCATCTTCCAACGTCTTCCAGTCGACTTCGGGGTGCGACTTCATGCTGGTCGGCTGAAGTACTCGCCACGACGGATCATCCGGAAGATTGGCTTCCCATGCGGTTTGCGATTTCACCAACTCTGGCGTGGGCGACTCCAGAGTTTGACGGAGCGTCGCGATCTGTTGATCGAGTTCTTGTAACCGCGTCTCCTGTTGCGGACTGGGTACCGGGATACTCGGGCCCCAATAGCTCGATCGACTACTGCCGGCATAGACTCCTTTTTCTTCCAAATCAGCAAAGAAGGCGGCGAACTGGTAGAACTCTTTGATCGTGTAGGGATCAAACTTATGATCGTGGCATTCGCAGCATCCCATCGTCGCGCCAAGCCAAACGGTGCTCGTCGTGCGAACGCGATCGGCCGCATACTTGGCCAAGTACTCTTTCGCTTGAGCGCCCCCTTCGGCGGTAATCATGTTTAAACGGTTATAGCCAGAAGCGATTTGCTGCTCTCGAGTCGCGTGGGGAAGTAAATCGCCCGCCAATTGCTCGATGGTGAACTGGTCGAACGGTTTGTTCTCGTTAAACGAGCGAATGACGTAGTCACGGTACGGAGACATGCTCCACTCTTGATCGCCGTGAATCCCGACCGAATCGGCGTAACGCACTAAATCGAGCCAATATATCGCCATCCGTTCGCCAAAGCGCGGCGAGGCCAGCAGCTTTTCGACCAGCGCCGCATATGCGGCGTCGGATGGATCGGCGGCGAAGGCGGCGACTTCTGACGGCGTCGGCGGCAGCCCGGTTAGATCGAAGTAGAGCCGGCGAATGAGCGTGCGCGGATCGGCCTTCGCCGCAGGCTCCAGCCCTTTTTCCACGAGACGTTGATCGATGAAAGCGTCGATCGGCGATAGGGAGTTTTCCTGCGGAAGCTCGACCGCCTTGGGAGGCGCGTACGACCAATGCTCGTCGTACTTGGCGCCCTGGGCGATCCACCGGCGAATGAGATCGACTTCGTCGCGCGTTAACCGGGGACGACTTGAATCTGCCGGCGGCATTTGCAAATCGGGATCGTCGCTCGCGATGCGGGCCACCAACTCGCTCTCACCTGGCTTGCCGGGGACGATCACACTGTCGATCGCGACCTCGCGCACGTCCAGCCGAACATCCGCTTCCCGCGTTCCTTCATCCGGTCCGTGACAGGTATAGCAACTGTTGGAGAGCAACGGTTTGATGTCACGCGTGTAGTCGACATCGTCCGCCGCTTGGTCAGCGCCTTGCAGCGGGACGGCGTACGAAACCATCGCCACCAAGATGAGCGGCAAAGTTGCAAATCGCATCATTCGGGCAACGATCATGCTTGGAGGCCAGCTGAAAGAAAGGGCAGGGAAAGGGAGGCGGGAAGGAAAATCAATCGTGCTTATTCGTCGAACTGAGCCAGTAGTAATGCAGTCTAATGGGCGAAGAGGGAGCCTACAAGGAAAACAACGGGGCGCGCAAAGTTGCTTCGTCTCCAAAGCAATCAGGGGGCCCCGCGCCAGATCCGCATCCGCCGTCGTCACCACAAGCGTGGTGACGACGCGGGCGCGATTTTCTTAAGGCAGAGAGAACGTCTCGTTGCCGGCTCGAGAACCTAAGGCTTGCCATACTTCGAGGCCGATGGTTTCCGAGATAAAGTGGACGGAACCGTCGCACATTCCGACTTCCACTCCGCTCGGATGCCGACTCCGCGACGCTGCCGTTTCGCCGGCGCCGTTGACGCCGACGCAGGGCAAATTTAAATCGGGCTTATTCGCGGCGGTTCCGCAACTGGAGCTGCGGATCGAGTCAGGCACGCTCGTATTGGGAATTTCACGCGTAAAGATCCAAGCCGCTCCGGGAAAATCATACCAGTACGAACCACGCATCGAGTCAGAGATGGATCCGACCCCTTTCAACAATTCGCCAAACGCCATGGTGTTGCTGGTGCCGTCGATAATGGACGCCATCTTCACCGTTCGATACCCAAATGCGGCCGGCAGATGATTTGTCGATAGAGTTCGCGTATCTCCCTTCGTCAGATTTCCGAAGAACACCGCGTAGTTTCCTCTGGCGAACACGTTGTCGGGAAAGGAGGGGTGTTCATAAGTATCGGCTCCCACGCCGTCGCTAGGGCACTGCATCATCGAAAGGACCTGGCCCACCGGTCGCGTCGGACCACCGGAATTGGCCGTATTGATCCAGACGATGCCGGTCTGATTGAAGTCGAAATCATCGTAGATGTTTCCCGCTTCCAAATAGGGATAAAGATGAATACCCCAAGTTAGGCGAGGATTGACGAATTCGGCGTCGATGTTGTTTTGCACCACCCCTGGCGGAAACACCAGATGCGTATCGTGATAGTTGTGCGTAGCAAGAACAAGCTGTTTGAGATTGTTGGTGCATTGCATGCGCCGGGCCGCTTCGCGCGCTTGCTGAACCGCAGGCAACAACAGTGCGATCAAAACCCCAATGATGGCGATCACCACCAAAAGCTCTACAAGCGTAAACCCGCGAGATGTTTTGCGAATCACAAGAAGGTCTCCGATTAGAAGAGATGAGAAAGATTGCAAACCCGAAAGAGCACTGGAATGAAGGGAAGCCTGCTTGAGGTCTCAAGCTGTCGCCGATCTCGCACATCCTTGTTATTTGGAGGTAAGTTCAAAGTCGCGAATCGTCTCGCCCTCGGGCACCGTTATCTCCTCTCCGATGTCATACTTCCGCGGAATAATGCTAACCGTCTCCGGATACTCTTTGCCAAATTCGAGATACGTCTTGCCTGTTTCCTTCATCGCATGAAATCGGACGAGCACGCGACCAACCGACACGTCATCCGCGCGGTATTGACCATCCTTAATGACCGCCGAGCTCGATGTCCCCATTCCGCTTTCTAACGGCGTGAAGGTGATTAAACCATCGGCGATCGCTTTGCCATCGATCGTTACTTTCCCCAGAACGATGGGAGACTTCGGATTTTCTGAACACCCGGCTCCGAAGCCGATCAGGAGCATGATCCCAATTCGCGCAACATATCCAGCCATGCAAGACCCCTCCGCCAGATGGGGAAATAAAATTCGCGCAACTTTGTAAAATCTTAATGCCCGTCAAACCTACACCTGTTTTTTCTCGATTGCAATACTTTTCAATCACTCCTTTTCGTACAAACTGACGGTTTGTGAGAATCTCTACATTTCTGCAAGAACGAGACTGGCATAAATATCAAGCATGGCTGATAGGAAGCAACGATCTATCAACAAGTCATCCGAAAAACCATGACATACGCCAACCGGACATTCGCTGTGGTCGTTACGCTGCTGGTCGGTTGCGGCTTTCCCTTAGGTCCGATGTACGACCCCAACGAACATGATCCGTGGATGATCCGCACCGACTTCACCGACGACGAAAAGTGGTCGGCGGTCTGCGAACAGGTCTCGGCGCCTCAGCGCGATTCCATCGTGGGGATCGACTTCTACGCGTATGTCCACTTCAAAGATGATCAGCAATTCGCCGATCTCGCCCCGACCGAGCTGATCCATGCGCTGCCGGACGACTACCCAGGCTTCTTTTGTTTCGCGGTCGATGCAACCACGCTAAGCGATGAAGAGCATCCGATCCTGGTCATCGGTTTTTCGCCCAATAGCGTGAACGCGGCGGACTACGAACGAACGCCGCAACAAACGCCCCCGTCCGACATCCAGACGCTGCGCGCGGTTCCCTCCACGATTCAAGCGATCCAAAACAATCTGTCGATCGCCAACATGGACTTCGAAGATTTCACCCGCGCCGCCGATTCAGACGGCGTCTTCCGCGGCTTTCCTGAATAACCAAGCACCAGCGGCAATCGCTACTGCGCCGCCGATCCGGTTTCCGCTACCGAAACGCGAATCGTTTCCGGCGTGCGCACCGGCGGATCCGTCTCCGTCAATGCTCGTGAAGCGCGAGCCTTCACATCGGTAAACCGGGCCAGCTTCAGCGCTCGAGTTGCGGCCGGATGTTGCATGAACATGTTCCACACATTGCCGGTTAGCATGTTCTCTCCCATCAACAGCGAAATCCCGGTGTCGATGCCGATCACGTCGGAGTCGATCCAGCCGGTGGCCGGGTTAAACGCATTGACGAATCCATAACGACCGTAGACCTTGTCGCCGAATTGGGCCTTCTGGTACTCCAGCGTTCGTAACGCTTCGGCCGGAACCGCGGCCAATCCGCCGGCGGCGGCGCTGGGGACGATCGTACCGTCAATTCCTCGGTCTGGTTCGATACGTCCATGTTTGTAGGGACCGCCCCAGTCGCGATAGCCGGTCTGACTGTCGCTGCTGGTGATGCCCCATAGGTCTTGCCCGTAATGCCCCAGTTGCTCTGGAAACCGCTTGCCCAAGCTGGTCATGAACGAAAGTTGCGCCTTATGGGCGACAACCGCATTCTCCCAATAGTCGCGCCCTTGCGGCGAACGGTAATCTTGGAATTTGAAGAACGCCATCGGGTACTGATGGACGAACAGCGGCGGGTAGCCGAGAAACTTCTCGCCGTTATGCTCCAGCACCGGTTCGCGACGCCATGCGTCCCAGGACGAAGGGGGAATCGCATTCGTCGGCGCGCCGATCGCCAACAGCAGCAAGATAAAATGTTCGCTGTATTGGTCCCACTGATACGGCAGCACGCCGGTTTCGGGCTTGTATCCCATGTGCATACACCCGTTGGCGCCAAGCATCCAGCGCCAATCGACACGGCGATACAACTGGTCAGCCAACGCCGTGATTTCGGCATCGTCGCTAAAAGCGACCGAAGCCGTCAGCGCGCCGGCCAGCATCAGCGCCGTATCCACGGTCGACGCTTCCGACTGCATCGCTCTAGCCCCGCTCTTCGCGTCAAAGAAGTGGTAGACAAACCCGTTTTCATGGGGCGCCAGATTAACCAACGAGCCGAGCATCGTCCGCACGCGCTCTTGAATCTCGCCGCGCGGCGCCCATTTGTATTGGGCCGCGACGGCATGCGATGCGAGCCCAAAACCGCAAGCCGCGCTGCTGGCGTGCGCGCTGTACCCGCTGCCATCGGCACGAGCCCGATCGGCGACCAATTGCGTTTGAGGATCGACCGCTTCCAAGAAATACCGGTAGCAGCGCCGCTGCATATCGCGAACAAACGTTTCGCCAGGCTGACCGAGGGCAGGCTCGCTGGAAATGAACTCCGCCAATGCACGACGGGGCAGAAGCCCGCTCATTGCTAGCGGGAGCGAAAGTCCGGCAGCGAGAAAAGTTCGTCGCTTCATTGCGCACGTTCCTCGGTCGAAGGAAGGAAAATTGAGAAACAGAGGGAGGCAATAATTGCCTTTATTCCCCAGTCTCGAATACCGCCGGCACGGGCGAGACGTAGGGAAGGGCAGGAGGGAACGCAGGAATAGTATACTAAAATCACCACCACGTAAAGGCCATTTATTGACCACAGATATCGAATTAGGGTGCCAATTGTGGCATTTCCCCAGACTTCTGGCATAATCTAGTAATCGAATCCCTTAATCGCATTTTGGGCTCATTTGTGGGAAAACCGGTCAGTGATCGGCTTGCACCGAAAAAGAGAAGCGAATTGCGGTTCGCGCGAATCCGCAGGACACCGCCAGATCGAACGAGCGAGAAACGAAGACATCGCCCACCCGCAGCGGCGCCGTTTTCTGGTAATGCATGCGCCGGCGACTATATTCGGCGAAGCGCTGGAACACTGCACCAATCTAGAAGTTCACCCCATTTGGGCGCCCGCCAAACGGAAAATGCAGGCACAACCTTTGCCGCAAACTCGCGGCGATGGCCGCCCCATCCATCGTGAGCAATGAGGGCAGGCGGAATACTCCAGCGAAATGCGTTTCCAAGAAACCCACGTCCTGGATATTCCTGACAACTATCCGTTAATGGCCCCAGAATTGGTCGCGGAGAACACCGCGGCGGTCGAACCGATTCTGACACGCGATACAGAATCATCGATCGTTGACGTGAAGATTAGACGGCGCCGTTCGAAGCGTTAGCTTGACGCTGCTTCCATGTTGACGCCAACTAACACTCGGCCGTTCCCGCATGGACTCCCGGATTTAGATACTGCCCAGGGCGATCTTCTACATAAAACGTCTCGCGGATCGCGTGCCAATCGGCGAGGGTTCGCATCTTGGTGAACTTGGCGCGGCACTGTTCCATGTCAGGATGCAGGAACGAGTACTTGATGCCGAACTTGCGCATCTGGGTGATTCCCCGTTTTTCGCCATAGAGCTCTTCGGCCAGACGGAGATGTTCGTTAATGACGTCGCGTTGCTCGAAGACCGTGGGGGGAGGAGGAAGGGGCTCGCCGGCGTAGAGGGCGCGGCATTGTTGGAAGATCCAGGGATTGCCGATCGCGCCCCGCGCGACGGTCACTCCATCGACGCCGGTCTGGCGCATCATGTCCAAACAATCTTGCGCACTAAACAGATCGCCGCTTCCCAAAATGACGCGACTGCCGACATGTTGTTTGACTTCGCGCAAGAATTCCCAGCGACTCGGCCCGACGTAGCGCTGCTGGACGGTGCGGCCGTGGACGGTGATCGCCGCGACGCCCAGTTCAAACGCGCCGTCGAGAATGCGGAAGAAGTTATCGCGGCTCTCGGGCGTGTCATCGATGCCGCGGCGCATTTTGACGGTGACCGGGATCTCGGGCGGCGTCGCGTCGCGGGTGCGTGAGATGACCTCGAGCGCTACTTCGGGCTGGCTGAGATGAAAACCACCGCGACAACGGCCCAGGACTTTGCGGACCGGACAACCGAAGTTGATGTCGATCACGTCATAGCCGGCTTGGGCCAGTTTGACCGCGCCGGCGGCGAACTGGATCGGTTCGGCGCCCATCAGTTGCCCGCCAACGGGATGTTCTTCGTCCGCGATCGCCAGAAAGTGCTTGTTCTTGCTGCGGTCTTTGAAGGTCACCAAAAACTGATCGAGCATTACTTCGCAAACCGCGTAGGAAGCTCCAAAGCGACGCGCGATCACGCGCATCGACATGTCGCTGTAGCCTGACAACGCCGCCTGAACAACCGGAAAATCAAGTTGAATCGGCCCAATCATTAACGGCGCTGACACTGAAGGAGTCAATTCCATCCTGCTTTCAACATTCATCGAACTAAAAACCAGTTAACCGCTGTCATATCGCTCGCGATTCCCATTCTCGACAGCGACAGTATTTCCCCGCGTTATAAACGCTTAATAAGGCGGCTACCGCCCTACCAGAATGTGGGGAATTGCGTCGATTTTGCGCTAAAGCGGTACACCGCAATATGACGATAGCGTCTAGTAGGAACGGACGGATTGCCCCCACATGAGGGAATCCGCGAATGTCGGACATCGACAAGTCCGTTGCGACAACATTCTAACAAGATGCCGTCCGCTGCATGTAGGCGGCGTTCTTTGGGATCGATCGGTTACCTGCCCCAACCGATCGGTCCTTTTTTCTTTCTTGCATCAGAACGCTGCAGCCGGAATCATAACGGCTTCGCTTTTGTTAGTCGCCGCAAACTTAGTCCCATGCTCGAAGTTCAATTTACTTCCCATCTGCGCCGTCTGGTTTCAATTCCGGAAACGGTCGAAGTCGATGCGCCGACCGTCGCAACCGCCCTTGATCAACTGGCCGATCGCGTGCCGGGGATCGACTCGTATCTGCGGCACGAAGATGGCTCGCTGCGGCAACATGTCAATATTTTTCTGGACGAACAATTTGTTCGTGATCGCCGACAGCTGAGTGATTCGACGGCTGGCGCAACTCGCTTATTCATCATGCAGGCTCTTTCCGGAGGTTGATCGATGTCGCTGCTAGCCCTTTCTACTCGCAAAGGTCTGCTGTTGGTTCGCGATGCCGGCGACAGGTTCGTCCTGCTGAGCGAGTCTTTTCTTGGCGCACGCGTTTCACTGACCGCTCAAGATCCGCGCGACGGAGTGTTGTACGCGTGTCTGGATCATGGGCACTGGGGGGTCAAATTTCATCGCTCTACCGATCTCGGCAAAACCTGGTCCGAGCTGGATGCGCCCAAGTATCCCGAAGGGAGCGAAGTTCGTCCCGGCACGGCGGCGGTGTTGAAATATCTGTGGGGATTTGGATTTCCGAGCAGCAAGCGACCGGGGCAATTTTATCTCGGTAGCGAACCTGGCGGTTTGTTTGCAGCGGCCGAACAAGGCGCGACGATCACGCTGAACGAGTCACTTTGGAATCATCCGTCGCGTCCCGAATTTTGGTTTGGCGGCGGACGCGACGAGGCCGGCATCCATAGCATCTGCATCGATCCGCGGGACGACGACCATCTGTTGGTCGGCGTCAGTTGCAGCGGCGTCTTTGAATCGCGAGACGGCGGTCAATCTTGGAATCCGAAAAACAAAGGGCTGCGTGCTGATTTTCTGCCCAACCCAGAGTCGGAACTAGGACACGATCCTCACTTGTTGGTTCAGTGTCGTGACCAACCGCACAAACTTTGGCAACAAAATCACTGCGGCGTTTTTCATAGTGACGACGGTGGCGCCAATTGGCGCGACGTCTCGCAGCCCGAGGCCGGCGTCAAGTTTGGCTTTGCGATTCAAGTCGATCCGCAAGACGGAGACGTCGCTTGGGTCGTGCCGGCCATCGCCGACGAAGTGCGTGTCGCAATCGACCGCAAACTTTTCGTCGCCCAAACCACGGACGGCGGAAAGAACTGGCGACAGTTCCGCGCAGGATTGCCGCAAGAGCATAGCTACGACTTCGCGTATCGTCACGGCCTGGCCCTATGCGGCGACCACCTCGCGCTGGCGACTGCCGGCGGCAGCCTTTTTACGTCCAGAGATCGGGGAGAATCGTGGCGCAACTTTTCCACGCAATTGCCGCCGATCTACGCCGTGTGTCACATCGATGAGAGACTGGATCCGTCATCGTAGCTTGAGACAAAACAGTAGCCTGCAGCGCAAGCGCTTTGCAGTTGCGCGCATTGCCGGAAAAGCAGCATGGAACAGGGCCAAGCCATCGTGAAGCGGATGGAAAAACAGGGATAACAATCAACCGAAAATCATCCCCCTAGAGCGTTGCGCAATTTCCCCGGTTGGCCGCGATAGCTTCGCTATCCGCGGCGGCGCAGCCGTAGGAGGCATTGGTTCCCCGTAAGCAGTTCAGGGTCTTTTCGCCATTCCAAACGGTAGAGCGACCACCGAAGTAAGTTCGACCGCGGTTCGACGCCTCCTACCGACTTCGTCGACCCCGATAGCGGAGCTATCGGGGCCAACCGGAATCCGTTCGGTCAAATAGCGCAATCTCAAAACTGGCGCTGCGAGCTTGCGTCTCAATTTTCTACGCCGCTGGTTTTGATTTCTCTTCGGGACGCTGGGCGAATTTTCGCAAAACGACATAAAACACCGGCGTCAAAAACAGACCAAAAATCGTCACGCCCAGCATTCCGGCGAAGACGGCGGTTCCTAACACGCGGCGCATTTCAAAGCCGGCGCCGGTCGCGATCAAGAGCGGAATCACGCCCAAGATAAACGAGAACGCCGTCATCAAGATCGGACGCAGACGCAATCGGCAAGCGCTGATCGCCGCTTCGAAGCGGTCTTTGCCGGCGTCTTCTTCCGCTTTGGCGAATTCGACGATCAAAATCGCGTTCTTGCAAGCCAAACCGACCAACACGATAAATCCGATCTGCGTGAGGATGTTATTATCCATCCCGCGAAACCAGATGCCGAGAATCGCAAACAGCAAGCAGAGCGGAACGATCAAGATAATCGCCAGCGGCAAGATCCAACTTTCATACTGGGCGGCCAACGTCAAAAAGACGAACAACACCGCCAGCGGAAACAGATAGATGATGGTATTGCCGGCCTGACGCTCTTGAAACGCGATATCGGTCCAAGCGTAACCAAAGCCCGGCGGCAGATTTTGCTCTGCAAGTTGCTCGATGGTCGCGAGCGACTGCCCGGTGCTGAAACCAGCCACGGTGTCGCCGTTGATATCGGCCGCGGGAAACAAATTATAACGGACCAATCGATCTGGACCGGTAACGCGATTCAGTTTGACGACCGATCCCAACGAGACGCTCGCTCCGCGCACACTGCGCGTGCGCAGCTGCAAGATATCGCTTGGATCGTCGCGAAACTCTGGTTCGGCCTGGGCCGTCACGCGGTAGGTTCGTCCTAGGAAATTAAAGTCGTTGACGTACAACGAACCGAGGTAAACCTGCAGCGCCTCAAACACGTTGCTCACCGGAATCTCGAGCATCTCGGCCTTCGTCCGATCGACGTCAGCGAAGACTTGCGGCACGCTGAGCCGATAGTTGGAATAGACCTGCACCAGCCCCGGCTGCTCGTTCGCTTGAACCAACATGCGATTGGTGACTTCGTTCAGCGCGTCAAGACCGGCTCCGCCTTGGTCCTGGATGTACAACTTATAACCGCCGCCGCGGCCAATGCCGCGCACCGGAGGAGGCTGGATCACAAAGATCTCGGCCTCATTGATTTGGCTCATGTCTTTTCGCAGATCGGCCATGATCGCTTGTAGATCGCGTCCCCGCGCACTTCGTTCTTTCGAATCTTCTAACGGCAGAAACGTCACGGCCGCGCTGGGACTGATCGTGAACGTTGCGCCTGACAGACCGGCGATGCCGACCGAATGGGCGACGCCGTCCACTTTGCCGCCGATTTCGGCGACTTTTTGCGTCACCACATCGGTTCGCGCCAACGAGGCGCCATCCGGCAGGCGAATCGCGACGATCAAATAGCCTTGATCCTGGGGCGGAATAAACCCGGTCGGAACCATCCCAAAGCTATACCAGGTGCAAGCCAACAAGCCGACATAGCCGACCAGCACAACCGCCGAGACGCGGATCGTGCGTCCAATCAGGCGACCATACAGATCGCTCGTGATGTCAAACGTACGGTTGAACCAGCGGAAGAACCAGCCAAAGAGGATGTCGCCAACTTTGCCCAACCCTTTTTTCTCTTCATTCTTGGGTCGCAGCAGCAAGGCGCACATCGCCGGGCTAAGCGTCAAAGAGACAAAGGTCGAAAAGGCGGTCGAAATAGCGATTGTCAACGCAAACTGCTGATAAAACTTTCCGCTGATACTGGGGATAAAAACGGTCGGCACAAAGACCGCGATCAACACCAATGTGGTTGCAATCAGCGCCGAGCCGACCTCGTCCATCGCCTTATGGGTCGCGGCCCGCGGCTCCATTCCTTCGCCGATCAGGCGTTCCACGTTTTCGACCACCACAATCGCATCATCCACGACAATCCCAATGGCCAACACCAGGCCAAACAGCGACAGCGTGTTGAGCGTCACTCCCAGCGACTGCATCGCTGCGAACGTGCCGATCAGCGAAATCGGAATTGCGATGACCGGAATAATGGTCGGGCGCCAACCGTGCAAGAATAAAAACACGGTCAACACCACCAGCACCGTCGTGATGACCAGCGTATCGAATACTTCGGCGATCGATTCTTCGACAAAATTGGTCGGATTGTAGGCGATCTCGTAACCGACTCCTTGAGGAAAATCCTTTTCCAAAGCGGCCATGGTCCGTTTCACTTCGTCCGCCGTATCCACCGCGTTGGTGCCGGGGCGTTGATAGACGATGACGGCGATCGCCGGCTTGCCGTCAAGATAACTGATGCGTGAATAGTCCTGGGCGCCAAGTTCGAGACGAGCGATATCGCCCAGTCGCGTAACGCGACCATCCTCACCCCGTTTGACGATGATTTGTTCAAACTCTTCAGGGTCGCGCAATCGTCCCTGCGTCGTGACGTTCAACTGAAACGCGCCGGTCTCATCGGTCGGCGGTTGCCCAATCACGCCAGCGGCGACTTGCACATTCTGACCGCGGATTGCATCGACAACATCGCCAGGCGTCAGATCGAGATAGGTCATCCGCTCGATATCAAGCCAAACTCGCATCGCATATTCGTTACCGCCGGCGATGCGCACGTCTCCCACGCCATCCAAGCGCATCATCGCGTCACGAACGCGCAGGAAAGCGTAGTTGCTGATGTAAAGCTGATCGCGACTGCTGTCTGGCGAATTGAGATGGACCACCAGCAGCATGTCGGGAATCTGTTTCGTCGTCGTCACGCCGATCTGACGCACCGCTTCGGGCAATCGAGGTAACGCGATCGCGACCCGGTTTTGAACCAACACCTGAGCGTCATCCAGATCGGTCCCCAGCTTGAACGTCACGGTCAACAGCATCGAGCCGTCGGCGCTGGACGAAGACTCCATGTAAAGCATGTCGTCGACGCCGTTCATCTCTTGCTCGATCGGCGTCGCGACCGTATCGGCGATCACCTGAGGCGTTGCCCCAGGATAGCTGGCGCGCACTTGCACCGTAGGGGGCGCGACGCTCGGATACTGCGAGACCGGCAACGTCAGATACGTAATTCCACCGACCAGCACGATCAGGAACGAAAGCACCGACGCAAAGATCGGACGCTCAATGAAAAAGTGAGGAAACTTCATTGGACTTGCTCCCGCTTCTTGATCGCCGCATTGGCTGTCTCTTCGGCAGTCTGCAACGAATTGCGCCCTGCCGAAATCCACTCGTCCGGCGGCAACGGCAGATACGTATTGGGCAAGCCGTCTTCGACGATTTGGATCGTTTCCGAAGTCGATTGAACTTCGAGGCCAGGCCGCGATAACAGCAACCCTTCGACGACGAGCGATTCATCACCGTTTAGACCTTCGCGAACGACGCGCAGCCCGTCAACGATGGGGCCCAGCGACAGATCGCGGCGCTCGATTTTTCCATCGACAACGATATACGCATACTGAGTCGACTGATCCGTGCCGATCGCCGAATCGGGGATCAAAACCGCATCGTAGGCGGCGCTTCCCGGCAAGCGAACTCGAGCGAACATGCCCGGCACGAGATCATGCGTTTCGTTCCGAAAAATGCAGCGTACACGCATACTTGCGGTGTTGACGTCAAAGCGATTGTCGACGAAATCCATGTGCCCTTGATGCGGAAATCCCGATTCGTCGGCCAGTCCCAGATAGACCGGATTTTTGGCGACGCGCGAGCTCTCGCGTTTACCGGCTTGGGCAAGCCGAATGTACTTGAGCGCCTGCATCTCGTTCACGTCGAACGTGCAATAAATCGGCTCGACCGAGGTAATCGTCGTCAACAAGGTCGAAGTTGCCGCGCCGCCGCTCACCAGGTTTCCCTCGGTGACATATTCACGGCTGATGCGACCGGAGACCGGCGCATGAATTTCGGTGTAGCTCAGATTGAGTTCGGCGGTTTCAACGCCGGCTTCGGCCGATTCGATCGCGGCCTTGGCGGTTGCGATTCCCGCGACGGCCAGCCCCATCCCCGCTTCGGCGGCGGCGACGTCGGCTTGCGCCTGCAAGACCTCCGCTTCGTGTTGGTCCAATTCGTCTTGAGAGACGGCTGCCGAAGATCGCAGCGATCGCGCACGTTTGACCCGTGCATTGGCCAACTGCAGGCGAGCATCAGCCTGCTGCTGCTGAGCCTTTGCTTCTTGCGTCTGCGCGTTGGCTTGCGCCAATTGCGAATGCGCCTGGTTCAGCGCCGCTTTGGCGCCGTTCAGTTCGGCGACAAATGGCCGAGTGTCGATCACAAACAATAGATCGCCGGCATGCACCATCTGCCCTTCGTCAAAATGAATTGACTGCAGATAGCCGCTGACTCGCGCACGAATCTCGACAAATTCGATCGGTTCGAGCCGGCCGGTATAGGCGTCCCACTCGACGATCCCTTTGCGAATCGGCTGGGCGACCGTCACGGTCGGCGGCGGCGCTTTGGCGGGGGCGACGACGGCTCCGCCGCAGCCCTGCAGGCATGTTAGTCCGAATCCGGCAGAGATGGTTACCAGAAAGAGCAGGGGGCGTAGGTGGATTTTTTCCATGTGGTCCAGCAAGTTACTTAACGAAAAAATTCGACAAATGCCGCGGTTTTTTGGTGTTTTTGAGCCCATGGCGCATCGCGCCTCGGCAGCTTACCTATCCGTCATGGAGATAAAGCTTAGCCTAAAACTAATTCGTTAGAATATTGAATCGCGGAAATTGATTGATAAATCAACAATTTTCGGGTTGTCGCGTGTGGGAGCGGGTAAAGCAGGAAAATTCGAGGACAACAACCGGTTCGTTGTCGAAGTGCGGATCGTGGAGAGGAATTGGCAGGCAGGCGTGGTCGTACACACCAACTGATATTACCGCTAGACGAGATAGTCTTTCGGTATGATCCAACACATTAGCAAGCGAACCAAGCAATTTGCAGGAGATGGGCCGTTGCAGCACTGCAAAAATCGCCCAGAAACCGAGCGATAAAACGGCGGCCACTTTTTCCGTTTTCCGCTTTTCTTTCCTATCTCTCCTGCAATTGCAGCACCACGCCGACCGTCGTCTTGTCATCCAATCGATCCAGCGTCAGCTTCGTGGCGATCACGCCGTTGGCGGCGTCGATGTGACGTGTCGCTTCGGCGTCACTGAAGAAGTTTTTCAGTTCAGGCATTTGCGCAGTAATCGGCGTTGGCTTGTTGGTTGCGACGACACCGACATCTGGCTCGTCGCTGACCCAGATGTTTCCTGCAGAATCAGTCACGTCGATGATCGCCGTGTGTTGATCGACGCGTTGAAGAAATCTGGAGATTCGGCTCAATAGATCGGTCTCGAGGACGACCACGCCAAAGAGTTCGCCTTGGACGGCGTCGTACACCGGAGTCGCCGCAAACAGGCGAACGCCGTCGTCCACGTTATCCTGGGGATCATCGTTGGCGCCGCGCAGGACTAATTGAATATCGCCGCGGTCGAGAAGCAACGCCTTTTTCAACACGTCCTGGTCTTCAAACTTCGTCAAGCGACTCGCCGGCACGCGACGGAGGTAGGCAGGGTCGGTGGTGTTGCGTTCCACGCGGACGATATCGGTCGCCGCTTCCTCGGTCAGCTTCATGTAGGCGATCGAAACATAGTCGGGATTGGCCCGCAAAAATTCTTCATAGATCATTTCGAGCCGATCTTGCCAAACTTCTTCCGACTCGCCAGCGGGCTTGTCTGCTTCGGTAGGGATCAGCGCCTGAATGGGGGGGAGATTCGACATGAATCGGGCGTCCTTCGAGATCTGCTCGGTCGTCGTCCGCAATTGGACTTCGATCTCGCGGTTGTAGGCGCGCATCTCATCAAAGCGAATTTGGCGATTGGCCCGCGACGCTTGATGTGTAGCGACGATCATCACGGTCAGTCCCACAATACCGGTCACCAGCAACAAACCGATCGCTTGCGACATGATCCGATTGTTTTGGATCCAGCGAGCCAGTCGCTGTGCAGGGCGTTCGCGATAGGCCGAAACGTGTTCGCCAGCCATCCAGCGTTCGACATCTTGCGCAAGCTCGGTCGCCGTCTGATAGCGTGAGTATTGGCGGCGAGTCATCGCTTTGGCGCAAATCGCGGCGAGCGCCGGGTCTGCGTCTGCATTGGCGTCAAGCGCGTTGGGCGCCGGATGCGAAGCGATTGCGGTCAACAGTTCACGACTGGTCGTCGACTTCGATGTTTCTCGCGTTTGCTCATGCGGAGCGGCGCCGGTGAGGATCGCGAACAGGATGGCTCCTAAACCGTAGATGTCGGTCCGCTCATCCAATTCGTCGACTCGCCCGGCCGCTTGTTCCGGCGCCATGTATAACGGCGTACCAAGAACCTGCCCTTCCATAGTGCTTTGCCCGCTGCCCGAGCTCTCAAATCCGCCTGATAGATTGTCGAACGACTGCAATTCGTCGACGACCTTGGCGATGCCCCAGTCGATGACGATCACCTGGCCAAAGCTATCGATCGCTACGTTTTCGGGCTTCAGATCTCGATGGATCACTTTACGCGAATGAGCATGTCCGATTGCCTGACAAACGTTCACAAAGTCGGTCAGCAATCGCCGCAAGAGCATAGGATCATGATCCCCTTCGCTCCTTCGTTCGTGGTACTCCATGATCGTGTCATGCAGCGTCTGCTTCCCTAAAAAACGCATCGCGTAAAAGGCTTCGCCGGTGGTCGCATCTTCTCCCAGTTGATAGATCGGCACGATGCCGGGATGCTCTAATCGTCCAGTGATCTCCGCTTCGCGCCGAAATCGTTCTTGCGCGACCACTTGATCCCGTGCGGTGATCTCTTTGACGGCGACAGGACGCTTTAGATGTTCGTCGAAAGCCAGCCAAACGCGGCCTAGTCCTCCTTGCCCCAGTTTGCGCAACAGCCGATAGCGAGCCGCCGAAGTCCGCACTCCCGTCGCGTCGTTCGCTCCGGCGCCGGCCACGCTGCGCACTCCCATCAACCGAGCGATGGTTCCAGAAGGATCGATCGAGTCAAGCGTTTGCGCGACGGCGCATTCAACCGACGAATTCCGTTCGTTCCCCGGCTCAATCTCTTGCAACAATTGAGGAGCGCTCGTCAGCAACCGCTTATTCGCATCTTCATCGATCAGCCCCAACGCGAGCAGATGCTCATTGATCGGCAAGCTGCCGTGGATGGTCCAAGTTGCAAACCCATGAGCAAGCTGACGTTCTGTCAGCATCCCCATCCGCAGAATCAACGCCGAGATCGCGATATCCTGCTGCTCTTTGGAAAAATCGCCGCTACTGCTGTGCGCCATGGTTGCGGCGACGCTGGAATCATTCAGTCGAGCATCAGAAGAAGTCATGCGTGTATCGTCGGCGAGGAGAAGGGCGAGATATTTTGACTAGTCTCCTCAAGTTTACCTGCCGAATGGCCAGCCGGGGAGGATTTTTGCGGTTCAGAGAAGTTGTCCGTTCCGCTGAGTTAAAAAAGGGGGTCAGACCCCAATTACGCAGCGTAATTGGGGTCTGACCCCCTTTTTTTAGCGCTTCTTCTTTATCGCTTGCGCGGAGAGGCAAAATAGTGATCTTTGGCAATGTAGTAAAGGCATCGCCAAACAACGAGAAAGAAGAGGCGAATTCCGCAATTTCAACCGCGCACAAAAAAACCCAAGTCATTATCGGACTTGGGTTTAATCAGAGGCGCCGCCCGGATTCGAACCGGGGATGGTGGATTTGCAATCCACTGCCTTAGCCACTTGGCTACGGCGCCATGTCATTTGTATTCACGCAAACTTAGGGAAACTGCTTTCGCTGGTCAAGTGGCGGTAGCAGTTCCGGTCGTAACGATTGGTTCGTTAGCGATAGGTTTCAATATCGGCGTCATGATCGTTCAGCTTGATCTAAATGTTACGAAAGTTACCAGCGGCGCCGTTTCGCTGTACGGACTAACAGGACAAGCGGCGAGAAGTTTGATCGCGCCGGGTGAAAAAGTTCGAAATTAGAGATGCGTTAAACCGGCGCCAAGCTGTGGGCGACGCAATTATCCTTCACACTGCCTAAACATAGGAGGGGAACGCCATGGATTGGTTGAACCCTTGGGGAAGAACACGACGTCGCATGGTTGCTGAATTGTCGGCCAAAATCGCCACCTCGGCGATTCCCTTGGTACAGCGCCGTCTGGATGACGAATGCCGTGACATGTCAGACGCCGAATTTCGTGGATTTGTTCGCGCTCGCGCCGCACAAGCAATCCATCTCGAACTCGACAAAATCCGAGGCGCCGAGCGTCATCTGGTGATTCGCCATCGCGAGCGACTGTTTGAAGCCGCATTGTCGCTGATGCTGGTCTCCGAACTTTTGAAACCAACCGTCGAGCAATCGCGCGAACTCATTCGTCTCGCCAAGGCGGCGTAAGCGATTACGATCTCGCCAAAAGCCTAGCAGGAGCTAATTACCTTGGCCGATACCCAATTGCCCGACATCTCGGGCATGTCGCTCCGGATTGCGTTTAACAATGTCCGCGTCCAAAAGTTTTTGGACGGGCTGACCCCTCACATCGACGATCTGGTCGCCGCGGTCAAAGAAAAAAATTGGTCCGAAGCGGGACGCTTGAGTCACTTTATCTATCGCTGCAGCGAAGTTTACGGCTATCCAGAGATCGCCGAGATCGCCGGTTCGGTCTGCAACGCCGCAGCCGGGGGTGACAAACAGCAAGCGGGACGACACGTGCTGAAGTTGCTAGGCGCGTATGCACGGGCAGGGCGATCGTCGACGGTCTAGGGAGTGAAATGACGAATTGCTAATGACGAATGTCGAATCCAGAGGATCGTCCATCGTTTCGAATTAGACATTTGGCATTAGATATTCGTCATTTTTCATCCGCCGTGGGCTCTATCCCCACGGCGCCCAAACTTGGAGCGATGGTCGCTCTTTTCCGGTCTGCCGACGGTTAATCCCCCAATCTCCTCCCCAATTCCGCCATCTTCGGCGCTTGCCTGGGTTCTCTCGCCCCTAATTGTCCGGTTCTTTTTACTCGACTAAAATTGGCGGTTTTGTCGCGGCTCACTCTTCACCCAGAGGAGCGAGCAGCGCGAATTTCTTACGCCCCTTTGCTGCCCGAGTTATGAAATGAGCGCTCCCAAGAATATGATCGTCGCCCAAAGCGGCGGCCCGAGTCCGGTGATCAACAATACGCTGCGCGGCATCATCGAGATGGCCAGCGACCTGGACAACATCGGCACCGTGTACGGAGCGCATCACGGTATCGAAGGAGTGCTGAAAGAAGAGCTGATCAACCTTTCGGATCAGCCGGCGGACGAAATCTCACTGCTTCGCTACACGCCGGCCGCCGGCTCGATCGGCACTTGCCGCTACAAGCTAAAGGATTGGCAGAACGAAGATTTTGACCGCGTGATCGAAGTCTTCAAGGCCCATAACATCGGCTACTTTATCTACATCGGCGGCAACGACTCGATGGACACCGCCAACAAAATGGCGTTGATGGCCCAAGAGCGCGGCTTGGATCTGATCGGCATCGGCGGTCCGAAAACGATTGACAATGACGTCGGCGATAGCGAGTTCAAGCTGATCGACCACACGCCAGGCTACGCATCGACGGCGAAGTACTGGATGCACATGGTTCAGTACGCCAACGAAGAAAACCAAGGGAGCAGCCCTGCCGATCCGGTGCTGGTGATGCAGGCGATGGGGCGCAAGATCGGTTACATCCCGGCGGCGGCGCGTCTGGCCGATCCCCATCGTGAAATGCCGCTGCAGATTTATCTGGCCGAATCTCCCTGTTCGCTGGAAGAGCTGCACCAAAATGTCAATGAGCAGCTGAAAAAAGATGGCCGCTGCATGGTCGTCATCAGCGAAGGCTTCAACGTGGGCGACATCGGCGAAGTGAAAGACTCGTTCGGGCACACTTCGTTCAGCTCAAGCCAAATCACGGTCGCCCAGACCGTGACCAACTATCTGAATCAAAACGGCCTGGCCGCCAAAGGCGCGGCTCGCTGCAACGTCTCCGGCACCGATCAGCGTCACGCGATGGCGTACGCATCAAGCGTTGACCTGGACGAAGCGTATCACGCCGGTCAAAAGGCGGCGCTGTTGGCGTCGAAGCGTGAGTCGGGTTTCATGTCGACCATTTTGCGGAACGACGGACCGGTTTATAGCGTTCGCTACGACAAAGCCCCGCTGGCCGAAGTCGCCAACAGCGAACGGACATTCCCCAAAGAATGGATCACCGCCAACGGTTATGATGTAACTGACGACTTTATTCGCTACGCCAAGCCGTTGCTGGGCGAAGGGATGGTTTCGCTGCCGATGGTGGACGGTCGCCAGCGAATGACTCGGCTGCAGCCGCTGTTCGCCGACCAGAAGCTCGCCGCTTACGTGCCGCAAGCCGATCGCCAGAAGGCGCCGAAATAACTCAGCCGATTCTGGCGTTTTCACCCAATCACACACTCTCAAAGCGATTTACGACGATGACCTATCAAATTGAACCGAGCAAAGAATTTCTCGTTGGCATCGACTCCGACGGCTGCGTCTTCGACACGATGGAACTGAAGCACAAAGAATGCTTCATTCCCAACATCATCAACTACTACGAGCTGCAGGGAGTCAGCAAGTACGCTCGGGAAGCTGCCGAGTTCGTCAATCTCTACTCGAAGAGCCGCGGCATCAATCGCTTTCCGGCTTTGATCGAAGCGCTCGAGTGGCTCGGCAAGCGTCCTGAAGTCAAAGCACGCGGCTACGAGATCAAGATTCCGCAATCGATCGCGCAGTGGGTGAAAGAAGAAACCAAGCTCGGCAATCCGGCCCTCGAAAAGAAAGTGGCCGAAACCGGCGACGCCGAACTAAAGCATTGCCTAGAGTGGTCAATCGCCGTCAACGACATGATCGCCGGGATGGTCCGCGGAGTTCCGCCGTTCCCGTACGTTCGCCAATCGCTCGAAAAGCTGAAAGATAGCGCCGACATGCTGGTCGTTTCGGCCACGCCAAACGAAGCGCTCGAAGCGGAATGGTCGGAGCATGACCTGTCCAAGTACGTCACCTCGATTTGCGGGCAGGAAGCCGGCAACAAAAAAGAGACCCTGACCAATGCGACCAAGTACGCCGAAAATCATACGTTGATGATCGGCGACGCTCCCGGCGACTACGCCGCCGCCAAAGCGAACAACTGCCTCTTCTACCCAATCAATCCGGGCGACGAGGAAAACAGCTGGAAGCGATTTGAGGCCGAAGCTATCGACAAGTTCCTCAGCGGAGAGTTCGCCGGCGCCTATCAAAAGGGGTTGTTGGACGAATTCGATCGCTACTTGCCTTCGCGTCCCAGCTGGCCCGTTGAAGATTAACGAACACCGCAAATTTGAAGTTTCCGCCAGCAGCGCGTCACCGCGTCTGACTACGACATCTTGTAAGAAAGTGAAGAACCATGTCCGAACAATGTGATTTCGGTTTGATCGGTTTGGCCGTCATGGGCGAGAACCTCGCTTTGAACGTCGAAAGCCGCGGCTATAGCGTCGCCGTTTACAATCGCACGACGGAAAAGACCGACGAATTCATCAGCGGTCGCGCCGCCGGCAAAAAGTTTGTCGGCTGTCATACGCTGGAAGACCTGGTCAAGTCGCTCAAAGCTCCCCGCAAAGTCATGATGCTGGTCAAAGCGGGTCCGGCCGTTGATTCGATCATCGATCAGCTGATCCCGCTGATGGACAAGGGGGACATCATCATCGACGGCGGCAACACGCTCTACAGCGATACCGAACGTCGCACCAAGTATGTCGAAGAGCAGGGGCTGCTTTACTCGGGAACCGGCGTTTCCGGCGGTGAAGAAGGCGCGCTCAAAGGTCCGAGTTTGATGCCTGGCGGCAGCGAAGCGGCTTGGCCCGAATTGAAAGAGATCTTTCAGGCGATCGCCGCCAAGGTCGGTCCGAACGATGACATCCCGTGCTGCGAATGGGTTGGCCCGCGCGGCGCCGGTCACTACGTGAAAATGGTTCACAACGGCATCGAGTACGGCGACATGCAGATGATCTGCGAAGCCTACTTCTTGCTGAAGCATGGGATCGGACTGACCAACGAAGAACTGTACGACGTCTTCGACGAGTGGAACCGCGGTTTCCTGCAAAGCTACCTGATCGAAATCACCCGCGACATCTTCAGCGTTAAAGACGAGAAGACCGGCGATTTCCTGGTCGACAAGGTGTTGGACGCCGCCGGCGCCAAAGGGACCGGCAAATGGATGAGCCAACTGGCGCTCGACTTGGGCGTTCCCAGCACGCTGGTCACGACGGCCGTTTATGCGCGTAGCCTGTCGGCGGTCAAAGAAGCTCGCGTTCGCGCGAGCAAAGTGCTGGCCGGTCCCAAGGAATCCTACAGCGGCGACAAGCAGCAGTTCATCGAACATGTGCGAGACGCGTTGTACGCATCGAAGATCATCAGCTACGCCCAAGGCTTCGTGCAGTTGCAAGCCGCGGCGGCCGAGCACGATTGGCCGCTGAACTACGGCGACTGCGCCTTGCTGTGGCGCGGCGGCTGCATCATTCGGGCCCAATTCCTGGACCGGATCAAAGAAGCGTTTGACGCCGATCCGAACCTCGAAAACCTGCTGCTCGCTCCGTACTTCACTGATGCGATCGACAAGGCGCAAGCCGGCTGGCGCAACGTTGTCGCTACGGCGGCGACACTCGGCGTTCCGGCGCCTGCTTTCGCGGGAGCATTGGCCTACTACGACGGATATCGTCGCGCGGATCTGCCTGCCAACTTGCTGCAATCCCAACGCGACTACTTTGGCGCTCATACGTTCAAGCGAAACGACATGGACGGCACCTTCCACGCCGAATGGCTGAAGTTGCGTAAAGAGCCGAAAGCGTAAGTCGTAGGCGTACGGTATAGCGGGAATAGATTTCAAGGTCGAGAAAGGTCGAAATGTCGGATAGTTATTTGCGGGGCTTGTTCGGTCTCGAAGGTCGAACAGCCATCGTCATCGGCGCGACCGGCGTATTGGGCGGGGCCATTGCCGAAGGGCTGGCCCAAGCCGGCGCCAACGTCGTCGTGTCTGGCATGAACGAGGGACGTGGGACCGCACAAGCGGTCCGCATCCAGGAACTCGGCGGTGAGGCGATCTTTCAGCCGGTGGACGCCGTTAGTCGGGCGTCGCTGACCAAGCTGAAGGAGATCACGCTCGACAAGTTCGGTTCGGTCGACATGCTGGTCAATTGCGCCGGCATCAATTCGTCGGTACCTTACGAAGAAATCACGGAAGAAGATTGGGACCGTGTGATCGCGACCAATCTGACCGGCACGCATCTGGCCTGCCAAATTTTTGCACCGCTGATGGCTGAGCAACCCGGCGGCGGATCGATCTTGAACATCGGCAGCGTGACCGCGCATTTGCCGCTGTCGCGCGTTTACGCCTATTCAGCCTCTAAAGCGGCGGTCGTCAATTTGTCGCAAAATGTGGCCCGCGAGTATGCGACGCGCAAGGTGCGCGTCAATGTTCTTTGTCCTGGTTTTTTTCCGGCGGAACAAAACCGAAAAATCTTGGATCAAGATCGCGTTTCCAACATCATGGCGCAAACGCCGATGAAACGCTTTGGCGAACCGGAAGAACTCGTAGGGGCGGCGATCACCCTCTTATCCCCCAAGGCGGGCAGCTTCATCACCGGCGCAACAATCTACGTTGACGGCGGATTTACTTCGATGCGATTCTAGTCTCCGCTAGTTGAGCAAGAACCTGGTTGTCGGGTTTCGCATGCCGCCGGAGAAGTTCTAAAATACCTGTATCGCACTGCGCGCGTCCTCTTCGATCACTCTCCATGAAAACAACCAACATGTCGCACACGATCGTGATCTTCGGCGCTTCCGGCGACCTGACAAGCCGCAAGCTGATCCCCGCGCTCTACCTGTTATATCGCAAAGGGCGCTTGCCCGACGCGACTCGCGTGGTAGGCGTTTCACGAACCGAATACTCGCACGACGCCTGGCGAGCCGACTTGGAGAAGACCACCAAGCAGTTCACCGGCGATTCATTCGAGCCGAAAATGTGGGCTGAGTTCGCAGGCCAAGTTTTTTATCAACCTGGCGATCTGCAAGATTCGACCGACATGGATCGTTTGGCGACCTTTTTGAACGAGCTGGAAGAGGGTGAGTCGACTCGAATTTACTATCTCTCGACCATGCCCAAGCTCTATCCGATCGCGGTCGAAATGCTGGGCGCCGCCGGCTTGGCGGATCAATCCGCCGGTCCGCGCCGCGTGGTGATCGAGAAGCCGTTCGGCACCGATCTGACGACCGCCGAGCAACTAAATACGCGCGTCCACAAGGTCTTTGCCGAAGATCACGTTTACCGCATCGACCATTATCTGGGCAAAGAGACGGTTCAAAACCTGTTGGTCTTGCGATTCGGCAACTCGATTTTTGAACCGCTCTGGAATCGCAACTATATCGACCATGTGCAAATCACGGTGGCCGAAGAAGTGGTCGTTGGCCGTCGCGGCGGATACTACGATACTTCAGGCGTCATGCGCGACATGGTGCAAAACCATCTGCTGCAATTGATGATGATCACGGCGATGGAATCTCCGGTTCGCTTTGACGCCGATATGGTCCGCGGCGAAAAGGTAAAAGTGCTGGAAGCGGTTCGCCCGATGACCGGCGCCGACTTCGCACAGAATACCTTACGCGGTCAATACAAAGGTTATCTCAACGAAGAAGGCGTCCCCTCCAACAGTCAAACCGCGACCTTCACCGCGTTAAAACTGTGGATCGACAATTGGCGCTGGCAAGGCGTTCCTTTCTATCTGCGAAGTGGAAAAGCGATGTCTTGCCGGACAACGCAAATTGTCATCCAGTACAAAGAGCCGCCGCTCACCCTGTTTGACCATTGCGAGTCGATGGAAGGGAACCGCTTGGTGATCCAGATTCAGCCGGCCGAAGGTCTCCAGATGCACATTCAGAGCAAAGTCCCCGACGCCGGGATGCGGACGCGTACGACTGATCTTGATTTTCGTTTCCGCCGCCAATTTGCCGGAGACTTACCGGATGCATATCAACGCTTGCTGCTCGACGCGATCCAGGGAGACGCGAGCCTGTTTGCGCGAAGCGACGAAGTCGAACTTGCGTGGGGAATTGTTGATCCCATCCTGGCCGCATGGAATAGCCCTGCTGCGCCTGAATTGGTGACGTACGAAGCGGGCGGTTGGGGCCCCGATTCATCAACCGATTGGATGATGAAGCAGGGTCGCCAGTGGTTTGACGTCTGTCCGGTCATTCATTAAGACTCGACCCAACCGAATTTTCCACCATTTTCCCTCATTTTTTACCTTACTCAATTCTGCGGATTGAGCGCAATTGTCAGTTTGCTTTTCTGCTGAAAGCGTTGATTCTGCATACATTGGCAGGGCCGATTCGCTGCTGATGTATGCGTTTTCACCGCATCATACTGTGCTCAATCGAGTACAACCCGGCTGTTTTCCTTCAAAATAGCGATGTTTATTGGCCGTCCGCGGAAAACCGCTGTAGCAACTACGAGCGGTTGTCGTAATGATTGCTTTAGAGGGGAGAGGGCAAGCATTCCCCCCAGTGGAATCCCAGCCGCGAGGCGAAGGTTCGAATAACCCATTTTTTGTCGTTTTTTCCCTACAACACCCAACATCTTTCGCCACCTAACTTTTAGGTAAGCTGTTTGGCGCCGGAAGTGCTAGAAAATTGTCGTAAATCCGCCCCGATTTTCGCAAAGAACCTAGTGCCGCGACGCCACTAACACCGATGGCGGGTACAATAAGGGCGAATACGACAAGTAGAGCGTTGCATCTGGAGTGTTGAATGACCATTCGATTGTTAGTCGCGGACGATCATGAAGTCGTCCGTTGCGGTTTGAAGAGCCTTGTCTCGGGTACCGACATTGAAGTCGCTGGAGAAGCCCGAACCGGGGAAGAGACGGTGCGGATGGTTACTTCCGTCAATCCTGACGTCGTCCTGCTTGATATCCGCATGCCCGAAGGGGACGGCCTGACCACGCTAGGTCGGATCAAGCTTGAACGTCCTGATTTGCCGATTCTGATCCTGTCGACCTACGACAATCCGACCTACGTCGCGAGAGCCGTCGCGCTGGGAGCCAACGGTTACGTATTGAAAGGGGATCCTCGTGATCGTCTGGTCGATGCGATCCACACAGCCGCCAACGGCGAAAGCGCTTGGACGCGAGATGAGTTACGCCGCGTTACCGGCGCTCTCGCGACTCCCCGTTTGAATGCAGATGTTGAAGTGCCGCTAACGCAACGCGAGAGCGAAGTGCTGCGGCAACTTGCGTTGGGTTTGACCAATAAAGAAATCGCCCAGGCGCTCCACATCAGCTATGAGACCGTGAAAGAACACGTCCAACACATTCTGCGAAAAGTCGGCGTTTCGGACCGTACCCAAGCAGCTGTATGGGCCGTTCGCAAAGGTTTAGTCTAAAAGCTCTTAAGCTTGGTTGCGGCGGAGCCTGTCTCCCGCCATATTCTACGGTTCATCCCACGCCGGCATTTTCCCGCTCGCGTCGAACCTAGGAGCAACTCAATGGCCAAACCTACCGATATCCGCATTCGCGACGTCCGCATCTCGGCGGAACATATCAACTATCGCACCCCGATCAAGTTCGGGGGGCGCGTGGTCAACGACGTCACGCTCTTGAACGTGGCGTTGGATGTGGAAACAGCCGACGGGCGACGCGGCAGCGGTTTCGGTTCGATGCCGATGGGCAACGTTTGGGCCTGGCCGACATCGATCACTTCTGGCGACGCGACGCTGCAAGCGATGGTCGACATTGGGACAGCGATCGCGGAAGCCGCGCCGCAACTCGATCTCAGCGGACACCCGCTCGAACTGACCGCCGCGGCACACTCGCAATACGCCGGTATCGCCAGCACGATCGCCCAGAAGGCGAACGTCACCGAAGCGGTTCCCAAACTGGCGACGTTGGTCGCAGCCAGCCCGGTGGAAGCGGCGATCCACGATGCTTACGGCAAAGCTTTGGGGCTCAACAGCTACAACGTTCTTGGTGCAGACTTCGCTAATACGGATCTGGCGACCTATCTCTCGGCTGAATTCGCCGGTGAATATCTCGATCGTTACACGTTGCGAACGCCGCAGCCGCAAATGCCGCTTTATCATTTGATCGGCGCACTCGATCCGTTGGATCAGGACGAACTGCAAAACCCTGTGGGGGACGGCTTGCCCGAGACGCTGGGCGACTGGATCATCGCCGATGGCCTGACCCACTTAAAGATCAAGTTGAACGGCGACAATCTCGACTGGGATGTCGCACGAGTCGCGAAGATCGACGCCGTCGCGATCGACGCTCAAACGAAACGGGGCTGCAAAGCATGGCAATACTCGCTGGACTTCAACGAGCGCTGCCCCAACGTGCAATACATCCTCGACTTTCTCGCCAAACTGAGCGAGTCGAGTCCCGAGGCGCTTGATCGAGTTCAGTACATCGAACAGCCAACTAGTCGCGACCTGCGGGCCAATCCCGAAAACCGGATGCATGCCGCCGCGAAGATCAAACCGGTCGTCATCGACGAATCGCTGATCGACTACGAGTCGCTGCTGCTCGCGCGTGAACAAGGCTATAGCGGCGTTGCGCTGAAGGCCTGCAAAGGCCAAAGCGAGGCGCTGCTAATGGGCGCCGCGGCGCAGAAGTTCGGAATGTTCCTCTGCGTGCAGGATCTGACCTGCCCCGGCGCGTCGTTCTTGCACTCCGCCAGCTTGGCGGCTCGCATGCCCACGATCGCCGCGATCGAAGGAAACGGGCGACAATACTGCCCGGCCGGCAATACCGAATGGGCGAAGCGCTACCCGAGCATGTTTGACATCACGCAAGGGTATGTCGGCACAGCAGTTCTTACCGAGCCAGGCCTCGGGTACTAGCCCGCCTCCCAGTAGAGTGCGCCATGCGGACCATGGAAGCGCCATCGACTTTGGTCCGCCCAGCGGACCCTACGTCTTCTGCGCAATGGAAGCCAACTTTTCCGTTGCCTTGTCTGTCGCATGTCGTACGGTTGTACTGCCATATTGCTGCGCGCAAGCGCAGTCAATTCTCCTACGTACAACGAGCATCCAGATGCATCACTTCACGAAAACGTTCCTGACGATTCTTCCGGTAATGCTGCTTAGCTTAACCGCCTCAGTCCAGGCCCAAGTTCTGCTTGCGCCGGAAGTCGATGCGATTTTGCAGAAGCCGTTGTATCAAAAGGCGACCTGGGGAATCTTGGTTCTTGACCTCGAAACCGGCGATGTCGTCTATTCGAAGAACGCCGATCAGAAGCTTCTGATCGGGTCGATCCGCAAACTGTTTAGCGTTGGCTTGGCGCTCGACCAGTTGGGCGAAGATTATCGCTTCGTCACGCCGATCTATCGCCAAGGCGACGTGAAGGATGGCGTCCTCACCGGCAATTTGATTTTGGTCGCCAGCGGCGATCTGTCGATGGGGGGACGAGAACGTGCCGACGGCACCATTGCTTACACCAAATTCGATCACAGCGAAGCCAACGCATTGGGCAACGCGATTCTCACGAAAACCGATCCATTGGCCGGTTATCGCAACTTGGCCCAGCAGATCGCCGCAACTGGAATCCAGCGCATCGAAGGGGACGTGATCATGGATGATCGCTTGTTTCAGCCGTACGAATTTCGCGAAGAGTTTGACCTGCGCTCGATCTTTATCAACGACGATTTTGTCGACCTGAAGATGCAGCCCGGCCAAGCGGGGAAAACAGCAGACGTCGCTTGGCGCCCCCGGTCGGCGGCGCTCTCGTTGACCTCCACGCTGCAGACGAGCCTGGCCGGATCTGAACTGGACATCGACTATGATCCCTTCCCCCAATGCGTCGGCCAGCCCCATTGCAGCGTGCCGCTTGCCGGCACGTTGCCGATCGACCTAAAACCGGTGCTGACCGGCGCCTGGCCGCTCGTTCGTACGGTTCGCATCACGCAGCCGCAAAACTATGCCCGCACGGTGTTGATCGAAGAATTAGCGAAGGCCGGCGTGACCGTGTCGGCGGACAAAACGGCCCCCAACGCCGCCGACAAGTTACCTGCTCGCAACGCTTATCAAGCCGAACAGCAAGTCGCAAAACTGACTTCCGCCAAGTACGGCCAATTCGTCGAGTGGATCTTGAAAGTCAGCTACAACATCGGCGCCGACACCAGCTTGATTCTGTTAGGCGTCCATAACGGCGTCGATACGCTGGAGAACGCTTTAAAAGTGGAAGCCAAAGCGCTGCAGGCCAATTTTGCAATTTCACCCAACGACTACCACTTTGTTGATGGCAGCGGCGGCGGCGATTCGTCGGCGACGCCTAAAGCGATTGGCCAGTTGCTAACCGCCCGCGCCAAGCTTGACAACTTCCCCACGTTCAAAAAGGCGCTGCCTCAAATGGGCGTTAACGGTTCGCTTGCAACCGTCAATAACTATGAAAAGATCGAAGCGATCCAGGGGGCCAAAGGAAACGTGTGGGCCAAAACCGGAACGTATATCACCCTGAACGACAAAGGCCAAATGGTGATCAAAGCGCAAGGGACCGCCGGCTATATTGACGCCGCCAGCGGACGCAAGTTCGCGTTTGTGCTGGTCGTCAATGACATCGGCGCGATTTCTGGCATCGATGACATCGTGCAGGTAATGCAGGACGAAGGAGAGATCGCCGCTTGGTGGTGGCGCGAAAACTAACCGATCTCAGACGCTTGGTCCGCACAGAGGACCCTACGACGCTTTAAACGCCTTCCCCCTTCGTTTCGCAAACGAAGCGGAAGGTAGCGCCTTCGATTTCGCCGTCGGCGGTGATCGGATAGGTGAGCCCTAGCTTCTTCATGAAGTCGAGCATCTGCCAACAGTCGGGCGCCGGGAACTCGTCATCTTCGTAAGCTTTGCGTTCTTCGTCAAACAGCGACTCGTCCCAGCGGATCAGATACTTCTCGATTTCGGCAGGGTCCAAGCCAGGCGCCGCTTCGGCGACCACTTTGGCGTCGCCGGCCCATTCGGCCATCTCTTTTTCGCTCAGCGATTCGTCCCAATAGTCGGGCGTCGGATTGAACGAGTCGATGACCTGACCTTTGCGGAACAGCAAGTACATCCAAAGATCTTCGTCATGTATATGGAGCGAGAAGACCGGCGTATCGAGCGCGCGAGAAAGATACTGACTCGCCGCGTCCCAATCGAAGAACTCATAGGGATACAAAATTGAAACGCGATCTCCTTCGCCGGCCAACACCAAGCAGTCGTCATCGTCGGTCGTCCGCTCCGCTTCGCCGAACTCTCCCTCTTTTTCCACCGCGTAAGCGGCTAGTGCAGCTTGAACCGCCGCGACGTCTTTGCCGATGACGCCAGACATTGAGAGAAACAGACCCATGAGTGGATTCCAACTTGAACCGAGAGAGAATAAACGCGCCAGCCGCTTCCGACGCGCCCCTGAATATAGCCGCGATGGCGTTCGAGCGTGCCGCAACGCGGTTGTTGTGACGAAGAAATCGTGAAATCGCGGCTTTTCGCTCTCGGCCTGCGACTGCTTTGCGTTCGGTCGCGAGAAGATTTGTGAGCCCCTCCAATCGGATAGCGTAAAAACAACACCAAGAGAAGCGTCGATCGCAGGCTCGAAAGCTTGTACGCTGAGTTTGCCGCTAGCATTTTGCTGGATATTTGCGTGCGTATGAACCAGAACCTTCGCCGAAGTTCGTTTGGATTAGTCATTTCGCAGCTCCAGCAGCACCAACATCGGCCAGCCGATGTATCTCTCGGCCCGCGGGAACGCTTGGGCGAATGCTTGATCCGGCGAAAACTCACGGACGTTTTCGACCTGAAAGCCAGCCCGCACCGCCGCCATGACAAATTCGCTGACCGAGTGAGCCAAGCTTCCCGGCATCACCAGTTCGTCGGTCGCTGGATCGGTAAACCGCGCTTGGGCGCCGCGCAAAAACATTGCGGGGTGCATCGCTGAGATTACCGCGCGGCTGCCGGACTTCAAGACGTTGTGAGCAGCGGCGAAAAAGGGTTCGAGCTCGCGCAGATGTTCCAGCACCAGTCCGCTCACGACCAGATCAAATTCGGCGGAGTAGGGGAGCGGCTGCGCCAGATCGAGCGCGACGAATTGCACGCGCTCGGCGCCAGACTTCTTCCGCGCTTCGGCCAGCATTCCTGCTGAGAAGTCGACGGCCACAACGTCGGCGCCTTGCGCCGCCAGCCAAAGTGCATGGCGGCCGGTACCACAGCCAAGGTCAAGCACCCGTTTGCCGTGGACATCACCAACAGCAGCACGCATTTGCGGCTGCTCGATCGCTTGCATTGGGTTCCGTTCATGATCGTACATAGCCGCCCAGCGGTCGTAACCTTGGCGAACGCCGGCAAGTTCGTCGGTCATCGGGTATCTCCAGCAACAGCATTTAATAATAGGGGGAAGCCTGTCGTGACAAGGATACCAGCTCACTGGTTCGCGAAATCGCTCCCAACTTGGGCGGGAAAAGTCGGAAAAGGATGTCTCAATCTTGCTGGAAAAGCGACTATGATGTCTACGCAAACTGCTCTGATTTCTACCCACGGCTGTATCGAAGGAAAATCATGCCCTCATTTGATTCCAAATATCTTGCACCAGCCCAACGCACTTTGCGCAGCATCGCCTGTTTGCTGGTCCCTCCTTTTTTGGTGCTGATATCGGGCGTGGTTCTAATTTCTCAATTTGCGGAAATGAAGAATCGTAATGAAATCCTTTCGTTCACTTCATTCATCGTAATCCTGTCCTTAAGCGCATTGGCATTCAATTGGTGCCGCGTCACGCCGACCTTCGCTTCGGAAGTCATCTTAAAGCAGATCTACCGAGCCGGTATCGATTTTTTCCTGGCCAGCATGTTGGCGTTGATTGCGACCTGTCTCGCTTGGATGCGAACGTTGCCGTTGCCCGCAGGGATTTTCGCCGGCAGTCTTTCGGACTCGAGTTTTTATCGCATTTTGTTTTGGATGCACTGGTCGTTTCTTTCCTTGGCGTTGGTGCTGACCTTGGGGGCGATCCTCTCGATGATTCTCGTCATCGGAAAATCTGACGAGGACAACTAATCAGGCGATGTCGACATTAGCTGGACGACTCGCAGACCGGTGAGTTTGGCAACGCGACAAGCGCAACGCCAAATTGCGATCCCATCTTTCATCCACCAAGTTGGATTTGAACTTTTTCTCAGGCCGACCGTTGACACATTCCCTTATGGGAATATAAATAAAGACATGCCCAGAGCCGCCACAACAACCGACGTTTTTAATGCGATCGCCGAACCCCGGCGTCGGCAGATCATTGACCTGTTGGCGCAGAGCACTCGCCCTCAGGCGGTGGGAGATTTGGTCGAGGCGCTTCAGCTGTCGCAACCGACGGTGTCGAAGCATCTGGCCGTCCTCCGCAAAGTCGGCATCGTGTCGGTTCGCAAGCAGGGGCAGCATCGCTTATACGAATTAAATGCGGTGGAGTTACGTCCCGTGCATGACTGGGTCAAAACCTACGAGCAATTTTGGAGCGGTCAACTGTCTCGAATCAAACAGCGGGCCGAAAAACTCGCTGCCGAGCGAGCCGGCAAAAAGAAGTCTTCCAATTCCAAGGAGTTGTAATCGATGGTTGCTGTCAACAATTCAGAAGCTGTTCGCGTGCTGCACATCTACCAAGAGATCGAGATCGCCGCGCCGATCGATATCACCTTTGAAGCGGTCCTGACCGAAATGGGACCGGCAGGCGTAATGCCAGAAGGGGACCAGCCGTTCCCCATGGTGTTGGAAGCATGGCCCGGCGGACGTTGGTTTCGCGATTTGGGCGAAGGGGCAGGGCACTTTTGGGGTCACGTGCAAGTAATCAAACCTCCCAAGCTGCTCGAGATCTGCGGACCGATGTTCATGTCTTTCGCCGCGACCAACCATCTGCAATATCGTCTGGTGGAAGAAAAGGGGATGACGACAATCCAGTTGACCCACCGCGCGCTAGGTCAGATTCCGCAAGAAGTCTTTGACGGGGTCACCGGCGGCTGGGACTTCCGCAACCAGCGGATCAAACAGTTGGCCGAAAAGCTGGTTAGCCAGCGCTAGATTGATTTTTCCTTCGATATTAACGGTGGAGAATTTGAGGAGTAAATCGATGTCCGCTGCGAATACGAATCCTGAAATTGATTTCCAACTCACCCGCATTTTCGACGCTCCCCGCGAGTTGATCTATCAGGCCTGGACCGAGGCCCAGCATTTAGAAAAGTGGTGGGGACCGCTTGGTTTTTCGCTGCGGGTCGTCAAGCTCGACCTCCAACCAGGCGGCGTGTTTCATTACGCGATGAAGATGCCGGATGGACCGGAGATGTTCGGCAAGTTCGTCTATCGCGAGATCGAACCGAATCGGATGCTGACTTACGTCCTCTCTTTTGCTGACGCCGACGAAAAGCTTGTCGTGCATCCGCTGAGTCCAACTTGGCCCCCAGAAATACTGAGCGCCATCGAACTGTTCGATGAAGATGGGCAAACTCGGGCCGAATTTTGGAGTACGCCGATCAACTCTAGCCGGGAACAGGAACAGACCTTTCTGGAGGAGCGCGAGAACATGCAGCAACGATTCAGCGGGACGCTGGATAAGTTGGAAGCGTATCTCGCTACGTTATAAGTCATATCCTTCTATCAACCATTTGCGGAGTTTGAAAATGGACGCGATTGCAACTTCTGAAATCACTCTGCCTGAAGTCGTCACACGAGAAAAGTGGCTTAAAGCGCGCATGACGCTGCTAGCCGCCGAGAAAGCGCTGACGAAGCAGCGTGACGCGGTCAACATGGCGCGTCGCGATTTGCCGATGGTCGAGATCGACAAGGACTACGTGTTCACAGGCCCCGACGGTCCGGCAAAACTGTTCGACTTGTTCGCCGGAAAACGGCAATTGATCGTCTATCACTTCATGCTGGAGCCGGACGATTCGCCGCTCGCGAAAAAGCAGGGGGTAACTGACGCCGGCTGCCCCGGTTGTTCGCATCTCGCCGACTGCTTGCCGCGGGCTGAACACTTGCATGCTCGCGACACGCATCTGGTGATGATCTCCCGCTCTCCACTGGCGAAGATCGAGCGATTCCGACAGCGGATGGGCTGGAACGTGCCGTGGTACTCGTCCTATGGCGGCGATTTCAACTACGACTTTCATGTCACCATCGATGCGTCGATTGCTCCGGTGAACTACAACTTCCAGGATCAAGCGACGCTGAACGAAAAAGAAGAAACGTATCACCTGGAAGGGGAACAGCCTGGTTGCAGCGTATTCCTACGAGACGGCGATCGCCTGTTTCATACCTATTCCACTTATGGCCGCGGGCTCGATCCGTTGCTTTCGACCAATCAATATCTTGATCTCACGCCGATGGGACGGGGCGAAGGTTGGGACGGCATGCCGGACTTGAACGGGCAAGGCACGATGTGGTGGCGGTTGCACGACGAGTATGAGCATTCGTCGAAAGCACACGCGTGCTGTCATTCGCAATCAGGAAACGCGTGATGACCTCTCCAACCGCTACGTCTTGTTGCTGTCGTAAATCGCGAGCGTCATGGCGGAGCCGGACGCTGGAAGCGATCGCGTGGATCATCCCCAGCGCCGTACTGGCGCTGATCCCCAAGTGCCCAATCTGCCTGGCGGCGTATCTGGCGTTGTTTACTGGTATCGGCGTTCCGCTTTCGACGGCCGGATATTTGCGAACCGGCCTGATCGCGAGTTGTTGTATTTCCATGGGCTATCTGGCGCTGCGCCGCTTGCCGAAACTGGCGATTCGCTGGAGCCCATACCCTGCTTCACGCACTTAATGGAGTTTCGACGATGAATACGATTCTCTCTACAGATCCGAAAACGGATGAAGGGCTGGTCATTTCGTGCCTGATCGATGCGCCCCGCGCCGCAGTTTTCGCCGCTTGGACCAATTCGGATTACTTGGCGAAGTGGTGGGGGCCCACCGGCTTCACCAATCCGGTTTGCCAAATCGACCCTACCCCAGGCGGCGCGATCTACATCGAGATGTGCGGGCCTGATGGGACGATTTATCCCATGAACGGCGCAGTGTTGGAAGTTCAAACGCCTTCGCGGTTCGGCTTTGCTTCTTCCGCGTTGGGATCGGACGGTCAGCCGATGTTCACGGTCCATACAACCGTCGATTTCGATGAAAAAAGTGGGAAAACCGAATTGCTGATGCGAGCGAGGCTGCTGGAGATTTTCTCTGATAACGCATCGGCCGCTCTGGAGGGCATGCCGGTAGGTTGGAGCCAAACGCTGGATCGTCTTGCGGCGTTCGCTGCTGGCGGCGACGAATGTTAACAGCACCGATTTCCGGTGCGTCTTAAGTCGCTTTGTTGGGGAAGCAAGATTATGATTCTAAAAATTATCGTCGGCGTTGTTGTGGCGCTAGTCATCTTGGTCGTGATCGTGGTGATCGCGGCAATGATGCAGCCGAACGAATTTACGGTTCAGCGTTCGTTGCCGATCAGCGCACCGCCGGAGATCGTATTCTCCCACATCAATGATTTGAAAAAGTGGGAAGCCTGGTCTCCCTGGGAAAAACTGGATCCCGACATGCGAAAAACCTATACCGACAACGTGGTCGGCGAAGGGGCTTCGTATAGTTGGGACGGCGACAGTAACATCGGCGAAGGCTCGCTGACGATCGTGAAATCGACTCCGGACCAGCAGATTGACATGGACCTCAAGTTCATTCGTCCCTTTGCTTGTGAAAACGATGTCGTCTTTACGTTCGTTCCCAATGCCGGACAAACGACCATCACCTGGAAAATGGATGGCAAGAACACCTTCTTCAGCAAAGTGATGTGCCTGTTTATGAGCATGGACAACATGGTGGGCTCCCAGTTTGCCGAAGGGTTGGAAAACTTGAAGAAGATTGCAGAAGAAGAGGCGAAGCCTACTTCGCCGGAGGCCGCCGACACGCCCTCGTAAGATTACAGTACTGTCGCGTTTCATTGGATTCGTTTTGCTGGAGATAATTCGATGTTCGAGAATCAAACTACCAAGGAGCACGAGTGGCTCCAACAGCTGGTGGGCAAATGGACGTTTGCAGCGGAAGCCTTCATGGGGCCCGATCAACCACCCTCCAAGGCGACCGGTAAAGAAACCGTCCGCATGCTGGGCCCCAATTGGCTGATCGGCGAAGGGGAAGGGGAGATGCCGTGCCCAGAAGGACAAACAGAAGGAGGGATCGGCTACACCGTCATCACCATCGGCTACTCGCCGGAGAAAAAAGCGATGGTCGGCACATGGATCGGTTCGATGATGAACCACATGTGGATCTATGAGGGTTCGCTCGATATGGAGAAAGGGCTGCTGTTGCTGAATACGAACGGGCCCAGCTTCGACGGCAAAGGGATGTCGGACTATCGCGAATCGCTGCAGATGGTCAGCCCACAGGAGCGCACCTTCTCTTCCGCCGTCAAAGGGGAAGATGGCGAGTGGTTCACCTTTATGAAGGCGGTCTACAAGCGGGTCGACTAAGTCGCGCCCCTCGGCAAGCCAAAGCCAGAAAACGCGGGCATTGGGTGCGCGTTTTCTGCCTTGTTGCGTGAACCGATTACCGTCAGCGTGTACGATAATGCGATGCTTCTTCTCCTCTGAACATCGCCGAGGCCGTTTGTGGATTTTTGTTTTCTCTCTGCCGAAGATGCTCCGCGGCTCCGCAATGTGCCCAGCGATTTGTTCGCCAATTCGATGACGATTACCTCCCTGGAACAGTTTCTTGCGGATCCTCGTCATTATATCTGCGTCGTGTTTGTGGAAGGAATTGCGATCGGTTTCGCCAGCGGCGTTCACCTGGCTTACCCGGATAAGCCGGCGGAGTTTTTCATCAGCGAGGTCGCGGTGACCGCCGCTTGGCGAGACGCCGATGTGGCGACTGCTTTGCTAGAACGTTTGCTCGTCAAAGCACGTGAGTTGAACTGCAATTCGGCTTGGTCGCTGACGACAGGCGACAATCAATCGGCCAATACGCTTTTTCGGAAACAGAAAGGAGTCGCAGCGCACGATCTCGTTCAATACTCGATTCCTTTAGATGATCTCGTCGACCCCCTTTCTGCCGACAATGGAATCTTTCCCCGGCATGCGTACCCGCCTCTGCCGCATCCGAGTCCCGTCAAGTCGCTCAACTTTTTGCTCGACTTGCACATCGCCGAGAAAAGCGGTCACCCGCCAGGAATGAAGTTGGCCGAGCAGATCGCGACCGAATTTCTGCCAGAAGATGAAATGGAGGCGCAACTCGAAAACTGGCGTAATCTCGGCTGGCGCTGGAAGTTCTCGCTTGGCGAAAGATCGTGCGAAGGAGTCTTCTCGGTACTGATCAATCCCATGCAAGCGCTGTTGCAGATAGAGACGCTTGATTCGAGTAATTACTTCGGCGCCCATCCCCGGCTATCCATCGAAGAATTAACGCCGCTGCGCGAAAAAACGGAACGTTGCCTGGAGAAACTTTCGGAGGTCGCGAAATTTGAATTTTCGGCCGACGGTTTTCCGGAAGCGTCCTTTCTCCCTGATCGAAAGGCGATGGCCCGCTCGTTAAAAAAACGGGACGACGCCCAACAAACCGGCTGGCGGCGCCCGATCGATAAGGAACTAAACTTCGTCTATTATGCGCTGCTCACGCCGATTCGCCCGAATCCTGGCAGCGACGATGAACCAATTCGCCGCATCGACGTCTTATGCATGCATGGACTAATCTTCTACGTCTTTGTCTTTATGGCCTGCACGGATCAGTTCTTCGCATGGCAGGATCGTTTGTGGCTCGTACCGCTGTGCGCTTTATTTTTCGGAGTCGCCGTCGCCACCTTACGGAAGCGGACCGCTTGGATCACCATCACTCTCTCAACTTTTGGATGGATCTACGTCTTTCATTTCCTGTGGATCGCCCTGTTCTACTGGAGATAACCGTTTGTTGAGATCGCCGAAACGCTGACGGTCACCAATCGACAGGACCACCTTTCGATTGCGGTCTCTCGCCTTCTGAGATGAGACGATCTTAACGCAAAACGGCCGAGCGTTAGCTCAGCCGTTTCACTGGTTGGGTCTTGTCAACGCTGATCAGTTTAGAACTGCTGACCGCCGGTGACATAAATCGGACGCGTGCCGGTCGAGTAACGCAGTTGCATCGCCGGATCCCAAGTCGCGTCGGTTCGCAGGTTCGAGTAGTGACGGAACATCGGCGTCGAGTTCGTTTCGGGGCGAGCCAGCGAAACGCCGTACCAGTCGCGAGCGGCGATCCGCGAGATGCGCTGACCAGCGATGAACTGGGCTCGTTGCAGTCGCAGCACCGACGGGCTCTCGGCTCGACGCGCTTCCTGTAAATAGAACCACATCTCGGGCGTCGACGACGACAGAGCCGGCGCTTGTTCCAGCGGTTGCGACGGCTGATCGCTCGGACTGCTGCGAATCGTGAAATCTTGAGCCATCGTGGCCGAGGAGACCAGCAACGTCATCAGCGCCGTGGCGACGCAAATCATCATCTTCATTATTCGACTCCAGGCAATGTTCGTTCGCTGGCGGATTATCAGCCAAGAAAGTGCACGACGGACGCGCGTCGTCCGTGTACACGTCTGGATTCGGCGTTTTTCGCCCGCAGATCCGCATAATCTGGACGAAACGTTAGAGTCCCACAATTGACGGCCGGCAGGGTTTTCGCAACTTACCCAGAAAGCCAGGCGCCTATTCGGAAGAGCTGCTAGCCCCGTTTCGGGCGCGGCGTTTTGGCGCCTCCGCGGCGCCGTTTTCCTCGTCCCTTTTTGTCGTCACTGCGGCCAACGTCGCTGATCTTTTTGCCAACCGAGTCTTGCATCTTGCTGATGCGATCGCGAATTCCGGCCGCTCGCTCAAACTCCAGATTCTCCGCCGCCGCTAGCATCTCGGCTTGTAGTTCGGCGATGTACTCCAGCGTGATGTATTCGGCGTCATCCGTTTTGCCCACTGCGGCGCTGGCTGTCCGATGGGCGTCGGCGTCGTTCTCGATTCCGCGGCGGATGTTCTTTTTAATCGATTCAGGCGTGATGCCGTGCTTCTGGTTGTACTCTTGCTGAATCTTGCGACGTCGGTCGGTCTCGTCGATCGCCGCTTGCATCGAGTTGGTCATTCGATCGGCGTAGAGAATCACTTTGGCGTTGACGTTACGTGCGGCGCGACCGATCGTTTGAATCAACGAGGTCTCGCTCCGCAGAAATCCCTCTTTGTCAGCGTCGAGAATCCCTACCAGCGATACTTCGGGCAAGTCGAGACCTTCGCGCAGCAGGTTGATCCCAACCAGGCAGTCGAATTTTCCTTCGCGTAAATCACGCAGCAACTCGACTCGCTCGAAAGCGTCTAATTCGCTGTGCAGCCACTTGCAAGCGATGCCTTGCTCGCTCAGATAATTGGCCAAATCCTCGGCCAAGCGCTTGGTGAGCACGGTGACCAACACGCGTTCTTTGACGGCGACCCGCTCTCGAATTTCCTCAAGCAGATGCTGGACCTGTCCGCGCGCCGGCTGCAATTCGACCACGGGATCAAGCAGACCCGTCGGGCGAATGATCTGCTCGACCACTTCGCCTCCCGCTTTTTCTAATTCGTAGTCGCCGGGAGTCGCCGAGACGAAAACCGCCTGATTGACGATGTTTTCCCACTCGTCGAACTTGAACGGGCGATTGTCGAGCGCACTAGGCAAGCGAAAACCATGCTCGACCAGGTTCATCTTGCGACTACGATCGCCGTGGTACATCGCACGGATCTGCGAGATCGTGACGTGCGATTCGTCGACAAACAGCAAGAAGTCTTTCGGAAAGAAGTCGTACAGCGTACTGGGCGCCGAGCCTGGGGGTCTGCCGGAGAGGGGACGGCTATAGTTTTCGATGCCGGGACAAAAACCGACCTCTTGCATCATTTCGATATCAAACCGCGTGCGTGCGTTCAATCGCTGCGCTTCCAGCAATTTGCCGGCCGACTCCAACTCTTGCAGACGAGCCGACAGCTCATGCTTGATATCGACCACCGCCTTCGCGACGCGCTCTTCCGGCAACACAAAGTGCTTGGCCGGATAAATGTACAGCTGCTCTTGCGGAGCGATCACTTCGCCGGTCAACGGATTGATGATCGAAAGTTGCTCGACTTCGTCCCCCCACAGCTCGATGCGATAGGCGAATTCTTCGTACGAAGGCCAAATCTCAATACAATCGCCGCGAACGCGAAACTTCGAGCGTTCGAACGCCACATCATTGCGCTCGTAGAGAATCCCAACGAGCCTGCCCAAAACTTCATCTCGGTCGATCATCTGCCCTTTGGCGATGCTGACCATCATCGCTTTGTAGTCTGAAGGGGAACCGAGCCCATAAATACTTGAGACGCTCGCGACAATGATCACGTCGCGGCGGCTGACCAGGGCGCTGGTCGAAGCGAGCCGTAAACGATCGATCTCGTCGTTGATGGACGCGTCTTTCTCGATATAGATGTCGCGCTGCGGGATATACGCTTCAGGCTGGTAGTAGTCGTAGTAGCTGACGAAATAGTGAACCGCGTTGTGGGGAAAAAATTCTTTGAATTCGCTATAAAGCTGGGCCGCTAAAGTTTTGTTGTGCGAAATCACCAGCGCCGGTCGCTGCAACTGTTGAATCACATTAGCGACGGTATATGTCTTGCCGGAACCAGTCACCCCCAACAGAACCTGGTGGCGGCGCTCGGCGCGAAGTCCCTCGACAAGCTGCTCAATAGCGGCAGGCTGATCCCCAGCGGGCGCAAAAGGGGCTTGAAGCTCGAACTGCATCAACAATCTCGTACAACAGTGGAAGCGGCGCAAAAGAGTGGCCCTGGATCGTGCAGGCCGAATCTTTTTATTATCGCCTTATCGGCGGTAAATGACATCCCCACGTCCTTCGCCGTCGCTGACTCATCTTCACGAGAACCCACAAATTGCCGTAGAATCGAATCCGTAGGAGACAAAAATGCTGAATCGATCGACGGAAAACCGCTTACTTTTCTCTCTGGCGCTTTGCTTGGCGACCATGCTGGTCCCTAACTTTGCGCCAGCTCAAGAGACTCCTCCACCCGCTACGGACGCTGCGCTTACGGTGAAGGATGTCGAAGTTCGCCAAAAAGCGGTCGCCGATTTCGGTGGAATTGAAGACGCCGAAAAAGAAAAACTGGCCGGACAGTTTGACGCGGCGGCGAAAAGCCTGAAGTCTGCGGCCATCTGGAAAGAAAAAAAAGCGGAATGGCAAGCCGCTATCGATCAGCCGGACGAACAAGCGGCCAAACTCAAGAGCCAGTTGGAAACGGCCGAACAGGCAACCCGCTCGCCGGTCGGTGAAACTTCAAAACTGCCGGCCATTGAATCGGAGGTCGAAAAGCTGCAGCGTGACCTGGATCAGTCGAAAGCCGATCTGCTAAATATCACCGCCGAAGTTTCTCGTCGCACCGAACGCCAGGTCGCTAATCCCAAGTCGATCGCTGATCTGCCCGCTCAAGCGGCGACGCTGCAAACCGAACTAGCGACCTTGCCGGCGGCAATCGAAGCGAATCCATCGCAGTTGGCCCGGCGAACCGAAATCGAAGCGAAGCTGGTCGAAATCGGCGCGGAGTTAAGCGCCGAAAAGATCGAACTCGCGGCGTACGATGCGTCGAGCGAGCTATTCAATCTAAAAAAGGAATTGGCGAGCAAGAAAAGCGCCTTCTTAAAAAAGGAGTTGGAGCGTGTTCGCCAATTGGCGACCGAAAAGCGTGAATCCGAAGCCAAAATGCAACTGGAAGCGTCCAAGGACCAGTTGGAAGAAGCCAAAAAAGATACGACCGACGCCTCGTCGGCGATTACGCAATTCTTTGAACTCAACACAAAATTGCTGGAAGTTCGCACCAAATTACTGGACGAACTGAAGCAGCGCGAAGACGACTTGGCCAAGTCGAAAACCCGTTTGGAAAATCTGCTTCAGCTCAAGCGAGAAACGGAAGACAAAGCAGCCAAAGATCTTCCCTCTGACGCGATCGGCGTCATGTTGCGGGAAGCTCGCGCCCAGTTGACCGAAGAGCGGCAATTTCAGGTGGAGTTGCAAAACCGAGACGAAGAGCGCAAAACGCTGCAATTAAATCTGCTGGACGTACGCGACGCCTATAGTGATGTGCTGGTGCTCAAGTCGGATGTGGAAGCCGGTGTTATTGATCCCGCCGAGTTTCTGGAAAAGGCGGGGCGAATTCGCCTGCGTCTGTCGCGCAGTCTGAATCGCTTAGCGCAGATGGACGATACGTTCGCGTTCGCCAAACTGGCGCCGCAAGACGCCGCGCTGAAGACCCCGGATTTGGATGATCCGGAAGTCGTGCAACGTATCGCCGCCGTTTACGATAACCGTTTAACCATTGTTGACGACTACTATAAATCGACCGAACAACTGTTCACGAAGATTATTGATCTGGAGGCGAGCGAGCAGAATCTGGCGACCACAACCCGCGAATTCAAAACCTTTATCGACGAGCGAATTCTGTGGATTCGCTCTCCCAGTGCTCTCGACTGGGAAGAAGCCAGCGAAGTGGTTCGGACCGCCGGATGGCTGCTTTCTCCCGCCAATTGGCGAAGTCTCGCCAAACTGGCGTTCAACGATTTCAAACGACGTCCTTACGCGTTTCTGATCACGGCCGCTTTTTTTGGCGTCCTGCTGTTTTACAAGCGGCGGATGCGGCATCGGCTGAATGATATTGGCTCGGAACTCGCCTGGAAGCGACTTTCGCCGCTGCGCATGACGACCGAAGCGTTGATCATGACGACGCTGACAGCGTTAATCTGGCCGTCGATCTTTTTGGCGATCGGCTATTTCCTGTCACTGCTGCGGGGAGAATCGGCGCTGGCGGCGGCGCTTTCCGCTGGATTCTATGCGACGACGTTCGTGTTGTTTCCGCTAGAAATGCTGAAACAACTGGCCCGCCCCAACGGCGTCATGGCGGCCCACTTTCGCGTTCCGGACGAGGTGACCAAAGATATCCGCTGGACCAGCGGATCGCTGAAATACCTGCTGCCGCTGGCGGCCGGCATTAACGCCGCCGCAGAAGAACATAGCGGGTCGGCCGTCGATGACCCGCTCGCACGAGCCGTCTTTATCATCTCGATCGCACTCGTTTCCGTCGTCCTGTGGCGAGCGCTCGGCAAGCAGAGTTCCGCGAGAAAATGGATCCAAGACAACTACAGCAGCGGCATTTTTGCAACCCTCGCACCTGCCGCGTTCCTCGCGTTTATCGCGCTGCCGCTGGGGTTGGCGATTGCCGCGGCCTGGGGCTACTACTATGGCGCGGTTCGCATTGCCGAAACGCTGAATTCAACGCTCTATCTGGTGATTGCGGTCGGCGTGGGGCAAGGCTTTCTGTTCCGCTGGATCATGCTCAAGCGAACGTTGCTGCTACGCGAACGCTTAAAGGCGCAACTGCAAAAGAGCGAAAAGGAAACGCTTTCTAGCGAAGTCGTCGGAGCCGCCCAAGAAACGCCGGAACTGGATCCCTCGATCATCGGCGAGCAGACGCGGCATCTGGTGAAAGTGATGTTCGGCGGGATTTTACTCGTCGGTCTGGCGGTTATCTGGAAAGACGTTTTGCCGGCGGTGCGCAGTCTCGGCCGCACAACCATCTATCCTGTCATGGAATTTGGTCAAACGTTAGATATCCCGACAATTTCGTCCCCCGTCACGGCGACTTCGGCAACCAAGACAAGCGAAGCTGGAGTCGAGTCGACCGTCATCCCTTCCTTGTCGCTCGATAATGCTCCCGCGTCGACGATCGAATATCGATTAACGCTCGGTTCGTTTACGCTGGCGATCTTGGCCGCCTTTGTGACATTCGTCTTGGCCCGCAATCTGCCTGGCGTGCTGGAATTGTTTGTTCTGCCGCGACTCGAACTCGACTCAGGCGGGCGTTTCGCCGTCGCTACGATCTGTCAATACTTGGTGGTTACGCTCGGCGTGATCGCCGCCGCCGGTTGGCTCGGCTTGCAATGGGACAAAATCCAATGGCTGGTCGCCGCAATGTCGGTCGGGCTTGGTTTCGGCTTGCAGGAAATTTTTGCGAACTTCATCGCCGGTTTGATCCTCTTGATCGAACGTCCGATTCGGATCGGCGACATCGTCACGATCGATGGAGTCACCGGCACGATCGCCCGTATTCAAATTCGTTCGACGACCATTTTAAACTGGGACCGTCAAGAGTTTATCGTGCCCAACAAAGAGTTCATCACTGGGCGCGTGTTGAACTGGACCTTGAGCAGCACGCTGAACCGGATTGAGATTCCGATCGGTATCGCCTATGGATCCGATACCCGCAAGGCCGAAGCGACGTTGCGTAAGGTGCTGAGCAACCATCCCTATATTCTCAAAGACCCTGAACCGCTGGTCACTTTTGAAGCGTTTGGCGATAGTGCGTTGACCTTCACCGTCCGCGCTTACCTGGCGAATTTCGACCATCGGCTCGAAACGATTCATCAATTGCATTTGCAAATTGACGACGCTTTCCGCGAAGCAGAGATCGAAATCGCCTTTCCGCAGACCGATCTTCATATTCGTTCGGCGCCAGAAGAGCTCACCAAGAGTTGGGAAGAGTCGCTGCGTCAAAATCGGAGCAATGGAAACGGAAATGGAAAGCATGGTGACGGACCACATAGCTCTTCCGAGTCCACCGCTTCTCCGACCGAGTCCAACTAGCCGCCTGGCCTTGGGGCTGAAAGAGCATCGCCGGCGATGCTCTCGACATCGGCGGTCGGCAGCAAATAGGGACGCAGTCGCTCCAGCGTTCGCGGCCCGATCCCGCGGACGCGTTGCAGATCATGGTGATCTAAAAATGGCCCCATCGTTTCGCGCGACTCGACAATTCGCTTGGCCAGCGTTTCCCCAATGCCTGGCAACTGCGTTAATTCAGGCCAGTCAGCTTGATTGATGTCGACGATATAGGCGACCGGAACAGGCTCGACTTGCTCGATGTCGATCCAGTGCGTGCGACGATTCTGATCGCGCCACGCGTAGATCGACATCCCGACGGTCAAGAGCAGCAGTACGATCACGACCGCTAGTTGATCTCCCCGGCGCAGCGTCCAACGCATGCGACGATTGGATCCTGGCGGCGGTGAAGCGGGCTTGGTCATGACGAATTTGTGGTGGAAAGGCGCTACCCATTATCGACAAACCGTCGGCGTCAAGCGAGACTAAAGCAAGCAACATTTCTCCCTGTTTTTCTGATAGAAGCATGCCGAAAGAATACCGCCAGGTTTCGTGGGATCCCCAGCTTGTCGATGATTGCCGCTATTTGATCCGCCTAGCGTTTCGCGAGGATCTCGACGACGAGCAAGACTGGTCGACGGTCTCGCTGGTCGCGGCCGACGCTCAAGGGAACGCCGATATCGCCGCGCGGGACTCCGGCACATTGGCCGGAGCGCCAGTGATTCCGCTGATTATCGAAGAGGCCGAACTCGATTTGGTCTGGACGCCGCAAAAGCAGGATGGCGATTCGATCCAATGCGGCGATGTGATCGGCAACCTGCAAGGCAACGTCCGTGACTTGCTGACCAGCGAACGAACGATTCTTAATTTTCTGTGTCGGCTGACCGGCGTCGCTACTTTGACGCGGCGTTATGTTGACGCCGCAACCGGTCAGGCTCGCGTCTATGATACGCGGAAGACCACTCCCGGTTGGCGACGGCTAGAGAAATACGCCGTACAATGCGGCGGCGGAGTGAATCATCGTGTCGGCTTGTTCGCCGCCGTCATGGCGAAAGACAATCATTTGGCCTGGAGCGCCACGCAGCGGACCTTGGCCGACATCACCCCGCAGGTGCGCGAGTTCTTGGTCGCTCAACTGGGCGATGCGGCCGCTGCAGAGAAACTGATCGAAGTCGAAGTAGACAGCCTCCAGCAGTTGGAAGCGGTGCTTCCGTCGCTGCCCGATATTATCTTGCTGGATAACATGCCGCCTGAACTATTACGGCAAGCGGTGGAGATGCGCAATCGCCTGGCGCCGCAGGTCGAACTTGAAGCTTCCGGCGGTGTGAACCTGCAAACGATCGGCTCCATCTCGGAATCAGGCGTCGAGCGGGTTAGCGTCGGCGCACTAACGCATGGCGCAGTCTCGCTCGACCTGGGGCTCGACTGGAAGTCGTAAAAGCCGCTCGCTCCCTTGCCTATTTCTTTGGCGAACTCTCCGCAGGGAGGTTGCATTTTCGCAACATTCTTCGATCCCGCTGCGCATTTTTTAGCGGGATTTGACTCTGGCCCTACAGACCCTATCTTTCAGATGAACTGAAGCCTTGGGGAGGGGTGAAGTTCGCTGCGCGGCGAGGAAGCTAGGAGCTTGAGGGGACCTCGCCGCGCTTTATTCATTCTTTCATCCACCCAGCCCGCCATGCGACTGCACCACCAACTCCCACGCCGCGGATTCTCTCTGATCGAAGCGTTAGTCTGTCTAACGATCATCACGATCACTTCGGCTGCGCTGCTGCTAAGCGTCGAGAGCACTCTGGAAGCGACGATGGACGCACAGGAGATGACGATCGCATCTGGCCTGGCCGATCAAATGCTGGACGAAGTAATGGGGCAAGACTGGGTCGATCCGGCGCTAAGCGATCCCTACCCAACAACGCTCAGCGCCGCCTCCAGCGAAACCAGCGCGGATGGCCGGACCAAATACAACGATACCGACGATTACAACGACTATACGTCGACCCCGCCTGTGGCGATCGATGGAATAGCGCTTGGACAAAGCGATGGGACAGGGCGATACTTGCCGGCCAGCTTTCGAATGAGCAGCACGTTTATGCAGCGCTGGCGCTGCAAATGCGAAGTCTATTACGTCGACAAGGATGACCAGGGCATGGAACTCGACGATAGCAACGCCGGCCCTTATCGCGCGCTGGAGGTGAGCATCTTCCATCAAGATGGAACCGATTGGCGCGAAGTCCTGACACGGCGAAGGGTATTCACGTATGTACCGCCAAGCACCTAAGCGTCCGAAACGCCGCGGCATGACGCTTGCCGAGATGTTGGTGGCGACCGCCATTATGGGGATGATGGCCGCTGCGCTCAGCACGATCGCCTTGGCGGTGCAAATGGCGCATGAATACGCCGCCGACCAAGGCGTGATGGCGCAGCATGCTCGAGTGATTATCGAACGAATTCAACGCGCCTTCTCCGGCGCGACCGCCAGCGAGTCGTTTCCCGGCGCCAAAATCATCACCTACTACGATTCGACCTATCCCTTTCCGCAAGCGATCGCGATCTGGAATCCCGAGACTATCGCGCTCGATCCGGACGGTTCGCCGCTGATAGGAGAACTGAAGTTTTTCGCGTCCGATCCGAGCGAACCGAATCGCTTGCTCGAATTTCAAGCGACTGGCGACGCTCGACCGGCGCCAACCACCGCCGCCGCTTGGCGTGATCTGGTCGAAGAACTTCTGGATAACGACGACGTCGAGAAGATCGAATTGACCGATCTGATCGCCGCTCCCAAGCTGGTCGCCGGCGGCGCACGCTCGTACAGCACGCTCCGTTTTGAGATGCGTCTGCGCCCCGATGAGGCCGAAGTCGCCGATATGCGCGACGGCCTAAAAACTTGGGCGTCGCTCCGATGGCCGCAACGATCGTATGGCCCTCATTCAGGCACGCGGCAATCGTGGGTCGCATTTCAGTTTCAAGTTGCGCCCGATGCAACGGCGGCGCAACGGTCGTCGGTCGACGTAGAAGCAGCCCCTTTCTTTGGATCGGCCTCCCTTTACTACACGCTAAACCAATGAAAATGGATCGCCAGCAACGCTTAGAATTCCGCCCACGACGACGAGGAATCGCCGTCGTGATCGTGCTTGCGCTGTTGTCGATCACGTTGGCGATGTCGTACGCGATGATGCGCACGCAAATGAGCGCCGCACAAATCGAACGAAATTTGCATCGTGCGGGCTCAGCGCGACATGCGGCGTTGTCAGGTCTGGCGATCGGCGTACGAAAAATGCATGCCGCCAACTGGCAGGGAGTCGGCGTCTCGGTGAATGGATCGCTGAGCGACAACGAAAGCTACATCGTCACCTACGAGACAGGCGATGCAAAACTGACCGCAGCCGATCCAGACTGGGGCGAGTATCCTTACCGCGTCACGGTTCGGGCTATTGGAATCGCATTTGATCCGCTCGACACGACTTACAAGTCTGAATATGTCACCGAAGCGGTCGTGCAATTAGTTCGCAAACGCCGCACCGACAATCCGGCCCATTTTACGACGTCGCAAGCCTATACGACTTATCTCTGGGGAACCCAGGCCAACCGCATTGAAATGCCGATCTCGCTAAATGGGCCGACGCACATTCAAGGCGAACTGCAACTTTGCCAATCGATGCCTGTTGCGACGCGCCCCTTTTACGGCTTGATCGACGAATTGGCGATTTATGACTATGACATCGGCGGCTTGAGTCTCCTGCTCATGGCGCTGGCAGGCAATTCGAGCAACTCGAGTCTTTACTATCAGATGAACGCGCTGGGGCCCAGACATTGGTGGCGTTTCAACGAATCGTCATCCACCGCCGCAACGGTCGCCGCACAAGCAGGCGGAAGAACCGGAACCTATGGCGGTGGCACCTTGCCTGGCGTCGTCGTCTCCGGTTCGAACCGAGCAACCTTCTTCGATGGTGAAAATGGCTATGTCGATCTCGGAAAGTTTGAACTTCCCTCGTCCGGAAGATTCAGCATTATCGCCTGGATCGCTCCCCTGAACGGCGATGCTGACAACGATCAAGGACGAATTATTTCGAAGTCAACCGGAATTGATGCTTCGGATCATACCTTCATGCTTGGGTTGGATAACGGCGATAGCAACCCTCGCTTAAGAGCTCGGCTGCACAGAAGTAATTATACCTACACCTACACTGCAAGCGGCGGAACGCTTTCATTTTCGCAATGGGCCTGCGTCGCGCTCACCTTCGACGGATATCAATATCGGTTTTACAAGAACGGAATTTTGATCTCCACGCATGGGATTGGGGGTTCGCCGGTGAACAATCCCGCTGCGAGCGTTTGGATCGGCGACAACCCGCCAGGAAGTCCCCGAACTCGCTACTTGGGCGATCTATTGAGCATGAAGAATGCTGGGCGGGGAGACTATCGCCCCCTGACCGGTGACATCCGTCTGAATCAATCGACCAACTCCAACGCCAATTGGTTATGCCTGTCCCGGCTGCTCGGACTGACGGTCAACTATTCCAACTTTAGCGTAACGACCCCGACGGAGATCACCGCAGCGGCAAGCGCCTATCAACTGTATCCCGGCGGGAAAAGCTACTCAGTCCCCGCGATTGCCGGCAATATCAGCAATCGGAACTACGCGCCCGACATGCTCGACAATCCGCTAGGCGTTTTACGAATAAACGGCAACACGACGCTCGGCGATAGCGTGACCATAGACGGCATGTGCATCACGCCTGGCGATGGAGTCGACCTTACCTTCCGCGGCGACAATGTCCAAGTACGCGCGACGACGTTGCCGGCGCTGGTCGGAGAATCTTCGGTTTGGCAACTGCCGGCCATCTATGGTCGCGATGACGTGTTGATCGACGATGCGGATGTCACGATCGATGGCGCCGTCATTGTCGGCGATCGTTTTGAGATCGAAGCGGGCGCCGATGAGACGCGCTGCGTCTTGACCGGAATGTTGCATGCTCAACGAGCGACCGTGGCAACGCGGAACAGCTGGGACTACCACTATTCTGATTGGGAATCGCAGCTTTCGCAGTTCGTGAATGCGACCGGCGGTGACGCCGACGACTACTTTCCGCAATGGCTGGATGACGAAAGAGGACTTGATTTGAACAAGAACCTTTCGGTCTCCCCCCCCGCAGAGACAAAAAGCTACTATTGGCCCGATCTGTCTCAACCGATATACGTAGCGGATCCCGGGGACGAAGGCCTGGTGTGGGAATACATTCGCCGTAGTGAAAACGGCCCAAGTTAAACCAATCGAATTAGGAGAGAAATTGCGATGAACAATGAAAAACGGTGGTTTGTTCTGCTTGGACTGAACGCTTTGGTGATCGTGTCCATGATCTCGTGGCAATCGTGGGCTGCGCCGCCGGCCGCGAACTTGCCGTTCGCCAATGCTGTGACGCAACGCGAGCAGATGATCCAATTTCTCAAAGAATCCAACCAGTTGCTGAAAGAACAGAATACGTTGCTCCGCAGCGGAAAACTGAAAGTGGAAATCGTGGAGAAATAGATTGACGCGTGGACTGGCTCAAAATCACGGCGGCTTTACGCTGATCGAACTATTGTTGGTGGTGGCGCTGATCAGCGTCATCACGGCGATCGTATTGCCGCAGCTTGCGCCGACCTTTGATCAACAGCTGGAAAGCTGCGGCGAGATTCTCGTCTCTGACTTGGACTATGCGCGAAGCCTGGCGATCGCCAACGGTTCGACCTATCGCGTCACTTTTGACACGGTCGCGAACGCCTATACGCTGACGCACGTCGGCTCGAACGTGACGCTCGACAAGTTGCCTCACTCGCCGTTCCACAATACCGACGCGAATCCCGCTCAACAGGTGACCTCGCTTTCGGATCTGCCGCATGTCGGCGTAAGCGTTACGATCGTTGGAGCCGTCATCACCGGTAACAGCGACACCCTCACAACCTTCGTTGAATTTGGACCACTGGGAGAAACTACCGCGACGCAGCCCACAATCATTTGGCTGCGCGCCGGGAGTGGCGTAGATTCCAAATACGCGGCCGTGCGGATTCATCCGATTACAGGCATCGCCGCCTATGAAGAACCTACCCAAGTCACTCCGAGTATTCCCGCCTCTTAGCGGCTGTCGACAAGCGGCCGATGGAAGCGGAATTCTCGAATTCGCCTTCGTTAGCAAGCATGATTCGTCTTCCCTTCAACTCGACCGGTCCTATCGGCGTCGACATCGGCTCTCGTTCGATCAAGATGGTGCAATTCACCGCCGATCGACAACAGCTGTTCGAATACGCCAACTACGATCTTCCTGGCGGCGGCGCCGAGAACGTACCAGCCGGCGAAAATCTGCAAGCCGCCCTGCAGCACTGCATGGAAGGAAGACGCTTTCGAGGCAAAGACGCCGTCGTCTGCGTCGGCCGTCGCGATCTGTTTTTGCAGAACATTCGTATTCCCAAAAACGAAACCAAGCCGCTTGAACTGCTCGTGCAACAAGAAGCGGCCGGGCGAATTCCGTACAACGTAACCGACGCCGAAATTCGCCATTTCGCTACGTGCGACGTACGCCAGGGAGATGTCGTCGCCCAAGAAGTAGTGGTGATGGCCTGCCACCGGCCCACGCTTGAACTACGCCTGGAAGCGATTGAAGCTTCCGGCTTGAGACCGTTGGCGGTCGATGTCGAACCAGCGGCGATCCTGCGCAGCTATTGCAATCAATATCGCAGAGAATCGGATGTTACCGATCGCGTCTTGTACGTTCATATCGGCAACACCACCACGGTGGTCGTTATCGCGGAAGGCGAAAAAATCTTGTTCATCAAGTATCTCGACCTGGGCGGACGCCAATTTGACGAAGCAGTGGAGAAGCGGCTCGACATGTCGTCGCAACAAGCGGCTGACTTACGCAAACACAACGGCGATCGTCGGCGCACTCAACAAGACCCGGAAATCGCCCGCAGCCTGGCCGAAGCGACGCGCCCGATTGTGGAAAAGCTGCTCGCCGAAATGTCGATGTGCATTCGCTATCACAGCGTGACGTTCCGCGGCAAACCCTTGGTCCGCCTGGTATTGTCCGGGGGAGAAGCGAACGATCAATTGTCCGACGTTCTGGCCAAACGTCTCTCGCTAGACGCTGAACTGGGCGATCCGCTCCGCGTTTATGACGAAACGCAACAAATCACCCGCCGCGGCATCTGGGATGTCGCCGCCGGGCTGGCTTTGCGGGAAACGTAAACGCGTTTCCAGGAAACAATCATGCAAGACATCGACTTTTTACCGAAAAAATTTCGCGACCGGCGCAAACGTCGTCGAGCCAGTCTCTATCGCTGGATCGGCGCCGCGTCGATCGGCGCATTACTTGCTGTCGCCGCGCTGTTGCAGTTGGGCGTACAACATCAATTACAGGTTCAGCGCGATGCGCTAGAGCCTGCACATCATGCGGTCGTCGCCAAACGGGATCAACTCGCCAAGCTGCAATTCGATCTGACCGAACATCGAAACGAAGCGCAACTTTATGCGACGCTCAAGAGCCATTGGCCGGCGACGCAATTGCTGGCCTGCGTGACAGCGCCGACTCCCGATACCTTGTCGTTTCGCGAGTTGAAACTCTACCAAGAGATCGCGTCGGTCGCTCGACGCCGTGAAGAAGAAGACGAAGAGGCCGCCAAGCAAAAATCGGCGACGCTACGCGATTTTGAGTTCTTTCGATCAGAACGCCAAAAACGAACCGCCAAAATCGATGTCGATGGCGCCGTGATGGACGTTTCTCAGTTGTACGAATACCTGGTGAAGCTCAACGATCATCCCCTCGTCCAACGAGCGATGATCGAATCGGTGGAACCGGTCGCCCAAGGGGACGACTCTGGCCGATCCGATTTTGAACTCCAAGTCGTATTGACTCCTCCGCTGGGAACCCGTCCGGCGCCCGCAGCGTCAACCGCTTTGCGTCAAGAGCGATAAGGAAACCAGCTCATGGCCGAATCCGTTTTCAAAACGCAAAAAAGTAAAACTGTCAAATGGCAGTATGTTGTCGTCGTAGCGGCCATCGCCGTCGCCTACGCTGCGTTCGTCTACTTACCGCGGCAACGACACATCTCGGCGCTGCGCGATGAGATTAGCTTAATGAAATCGACAATCGAATCGGAAGAGGCGATTGAAACGCAATTGACTGCTGTTCAACAAGAATTCGATCAGGTCGAAACGTTTCTCGCCTCCTGGCGCGCCGTTTCGGAAAAAGATATCGACGCCGGCCGCGTCTATCATTTGTTGACGTCGCAAGCACGCGACGCTGGCGCCGAAAAGTTGAGCCTGGTCCCGATGCCCGAGCAACGTCACGCCAGCTTGATCTCCCAACCCGTTCAGATTGGCTGCCAAGCCCGGTTTGCCGAAATTCACGCCATGCTGAAACGATTTGAGCAGCTCCCCTACGTCCTTTGGGTGAGAAGCATCGAGCTGTCTCCGCTATCACCAGGCGATGATGTTTTGAAATGCGAGCTAACCTTGGAGTTTTTTGTCGATTTTGACGGTAAATCCGGTTAGCTCAACGCTATCAGCGTCCGATACATAAGGAGACGGAGCGGAAACGCTCTGCAGAGACAATGAAATCGCAATCCTTGATCCCACGGATCAAAAAAGAGATTCAGAAGAGTCCGCAGAAGGCTGCAGTGCTAGCCGGGCTATTTTTGATCGCGATTTGGTTTTGGACTCCATTGGTCATCAAATGGATGCCGGCAATGAAGTCGAAGGCGGCCTCCAGCGCCGTCGCAATCGTTCAGCCGTTGATCGCCACGCCGGAAGCGGCGGCGCCGACCACGACAGACGACATGAATTGGCGAACCTGGGCGAAACGCATGAAGGAGAATCCTCGGATGCAGTCGGCCGACCTTCCGAAAGATTCCCTGGATCCGTTTCGCAAGCAGCAAGCCGCCGTTTCCGAGTCTCCGGCCGATACGGTCGCCGCGCCGGTTGCGGTGGTCGCTACCAAGCCGGAGGATTTGTTTGTTCGTTCGGTAATCGTGGGTAGCAAGCGAGCGATCGCGCGAATCAATCAAGCGAACTACGAAGTGGGAGATGTCGTGCACTCGAATCAAGGAGCCGATTTCGTCGTCAGCTCGATCGAAGCGGCAGGCGTCATACTCGCTCGCAACGGAGAGAAATTCGATTTGCCGCTCAAAACTTACGATGCGGTCGAATCGAACCATACGCTAGTGATGCGGCAGGGAACGCTGGAGCCGTAACACGGCAAGTCAATTTACTTACGACATGGAAGTCGCATGCAATTCTTACTCCGAACAACGGTCTTCGTACTGTGCGCCGTCACTGGTGTCGCTGCTGCGATCGGATTGGTTCACTATTCGGACGATCTGCTCGACAGCCCCATGTTCGCCGCTCCGCAAGTTGCGGCGACTCTTGAGCCCAAGCCGTCCGCAGCGCCAACAGTGACCGCGCCGACTGCGGCGATTGCTCCCTACGTGCCGGCGGTGACGCAACAGGTTGATATCGACAGTCTGAAAAAGAGCATCGAAGCGGTCAACGATCGACAAAGCGAAAGCTTCCAATTCTTCACCAAGGCGCTTGACTCGATCCGGGACGTCGCAGAAACCGGCATCAACGCACAAAAAGAGAATCCGCCGGTTAATCCGGCCGTCCCCCCCATGAACGGCGTGATTCAGGCTCCTCCACCGGTCGCCGACAGGACGCCAGCCGACATACGGCCGGCCGAGAACGAGCTGCCCGAGCCGCAACCGTTGCAGACCGGACCGCGAATCGTTCGCGGCGAAGGAGACGATGGCCTGACCATCGTGATTCAAGACACCGACATTCGCGAAGTCCTGGAGATGTTGAGCGAGCAGGGAAATCTCAACATCCTGCCGACCAATAGCGTTCGCGGCACGGTTTCGGCTTCGCTTACTAAAGTGGATGTGCAAACCGCACTGAACGCCATCTTACGGTCGACCGGCTATATCACCTTGGAAGAAAACAATTTCATCTACGTTGGTACGCCGGCCGAACTGCACGCGATGAACAATATGGCCGATCGAGTGCAAACGCGGATCTATCGGCCAAACTACGTTCGCGCCGTCGACCTGCAAACGCTGTTGACTCCGTTGCTTACCGCCGAAGTCGGCGTCATTAGCGTATCGTCCGCCTCCCAGGTCGGCATCTCCGCCGATAGCAACGCCGCTGGTGGTGACGATTTCGCGGGAACCGAAGCGGTGATCGTTCGCGACTACGAGCACAAGCTCAACGAAATCGACGAAGCGGTTCGCGAACTCGACCGGCGTCCATTGCAAGTCGCAATTGAAGCGACGATTCTGTCTGTCAAACTGGACGACAGCTTAGACGTTGGGGTTAATTTTGAGACGCTGCTCGACAAAAATAAAGTCCGCTTGGTTTCGGGCTTTCCTCTGTCAGCGCTTGACCAGATCAAACTAACCGACGGGGGGCTGAAGTTCGGCTTCCTCGATTCGAGCTTAGGCGTATTTATTGACGCTTTGGAGTCGTTCGGCGACACCAGCGTCATCGCTTCGCCGCAATTGCTGGTGCTCAACAAACAACGCGCCGAGATTTTGATCGGCGAACAGAAAGGCTATATCAGCACGACGGTCACCGAAACGGCGTCGACGCAATCGGTGGAGTTTTTAGAGATCGGCACTCAGCTTCGCCTGCGTCCGTTTATCACCGACGACGGAATGGTTCGCCTGGAAGTCCATCCCGAAATTTCGGATGGCGACGTCAAAGTGGAAGGCGAATTTACGCTGCCCAACAAGATCGTGACGCAAGTGACCACCAACGTCATTTGTCCTGACGGCCGCACGATCATCATCGGCGGCTTGATCAAAAGCGATCTTCGCAAAAAAGGCTCGCAAATCCCCTACTTGGGAAGCATCCCGATCTTGGGGCCTGCATTTCGCCAGAAGCAAGAGACGACGGTGCGTGACGAGTTAATTGTGCTGCTCACTCCGCGAATTGTCGACCCTGCTCACATCCCCAGCGACGGCGAAGAACTGCGAGGAGTCTTCGAACAACAGCATGAAAACATGGCGGACAAAATGTCGCCGCTCGGCAAACGCTATCTGGGCCGCAAATACTATCGTCTGGCGACATCCGCTTGGGCGACCGGCGACGCTTACTCGGCGCTTCGCTATTGCAACCTCTCGATCCATTTTGACAACGGCAACCTGGAAGCGGCCGAACTGCGTAACGTGGTGACGCAACAATCGGGACTGGGCGATCGATCAGTGGTCACTCATTTGCGTGAAGGCTGGGTTCCTCCCAGTCCGCCTCGCCCGGTGCAGATCTCGCCCTGGCACATCGAACAAATCCAAACGCCGCCGGTCGCCGCGCCGCAGGAGTACGCTCCGGCGCCGGTCGTCAGACCAGAAGACTTTTCTCCCGCTCCTTATCCGCTCCCTGAGATGAACCCATGATCCGCACGCTTTGCATCATCGCTTTCACCTTGTCCAGCGGCGTCGGTTGTTCAAACTTGCCGAGTTGGAGCGAACCAATTTTGCACCCCGGCCGGGATATCGAAGCGCGCAAAGCGGAACTTGCCGATACGCTTTCCCAGCGTCAAGCCGATACCCAACTAAAAGCCGCTCAAGCTCGCTTCGCCGCCGGTGAAACCGCCAAGTGCCGCACTCTGGTGGAAGAATCGCTGGCGCTGCGTCCTGATTCGATTCCGGCCCTGCGTCTCGCGGCCGAAGTCGCGTTGGCCGAAGATCGCGGAGCCGACGCCATCGGCTACTATCGCCGCTTGGCCGAAGTTCAGCCAGGCGACGCCCAGACGCACCATCTGTTGGGCGTTGCGTTAGAAATCGAAGGTCAAGTGATCGAAGCCAATCAGCACTTCGAACGCGCCGCTCAATTGGCGCCAGGCAATACCGTCTATCAAATGAGCCAATTGCCGACGACTCCGCCGCTGCGCTAGAGTCGTCAGGAAGCCAACGACAAAGTGCAGCCCCCATTTCTTCTTAGTCCGAAGCGCAAGTTTTGAGGTTGCGTTATTTGGCATGGTTGGCCGCGATAGCTCCGCTATCGGGGCCGACGAAGTCGGTAGGAGGCATCGAGCCGCGCTCGGACCTGATAGCGGTGGTTGCCGCGCCGTTTGAAATGGCGAAATGGCCTCGAACTGCTTACCGGGAACCAATGCCTCTTACGGCTGCGCCGCCCCGATAGCGGAGCTATCGCGGCCAACCGGAAAATTGCGAAACTTCAAAATGCGTAAGCGAGGGCTACGAAGAAATGGGAGCGCTGTTAAAACGACGCTGCCTATCGTGACAGATCCGTGACAAACGTCGGACTGCTGGCGACCGGCAACAGCGGCGAGAAGGTTTTTCGTCGCCATCCCAGTGCGCCGCCTCCAGGGTAAAACGCGAAGCCGAGATAAGCGTCGACCGATCCGGTATCGGCTGGCGTGACAAAGTTCGCTTCGCCGAAGATCGCCCAATGATCGCTCAGCGGGCACTGCAAGTCAGCGCCAAAGACGACGACGGAATTGGTTCCTTGCGTGTTCATCAGCGCGGCGTTCTCTTGCCCATGCGAATCGGCGGCGCCGAGCCACATCGTGGTCTGACTGCCGTATCGCCATAGGTGACGCCAGAAGAAGCTCCCCTGCGCCAAGGGACGCAAATGAACCGCGTTGCCCGCCCAGTTGGCGTCGGAACCGGACATCGGCAAACTGCCCATAACGCCGATTTCGTCGCGATTGGTAAGGTCATAGCCGACCCGCCCGCGCCATTGGCTGAGCGTTTCGGTATCGTAGTCTTGCTGATAAAGAACATCCCAAGCGATCGCCCAGTTCCAACCGCTATCGGCTCGCTGAAACAGTCCGATCGTCGTAAAGCTTTGCGTGCGACTCGACGACCCTTCTAACGCATGCGTCACGGCGACGGCATGATCGGTCTGCGTGATCGCGGTTCCGATCTGCAGTCCGATGCTACGATCAAACGACAACGGCACGCCCCAGTTAACGTGGGCCCGTCCGCCAAAATGTGCGTTCACGCCAAAGTCTTGCGGTTGCTTCGAACCATCCAGTCCCAAAAACAGCTCAAGACTATCAGTCCAGTTCCAACAACAGGCTTGGGGGGGATTCAGCGGATAGGTGGGCGCCTCAGAGAAGCAGGCGTGACGCTCCATCTCATCCATCGAGATCGTCGAATCGTGCTCTGTCATCCAAGAGTCGGCGACGCCGATAGTTGGCAGACAGACCAAACAAGCAAGCGACCAGCCAAACGTCCAACGCAACATATTCAATCTATCCCGTCCGTGGGCACTGAGGGGTGCGATTTCCGACGCATCATGCGACCGCGCACTACCCAGGTTATCGTCGGATATTTTGCAAGCGCATTAAAAGTGTTCCTAAACGCCCTCTGACAACTGTGACAAGCGTCACCATCGATACCAGCAGCGCTATTTCTGCATCACGCAAACTTCAAGTCGAGCAGCAACTGGACGTCGCGGGGATTCGCGATCGCTGCAAGTTTCACCCCATCAACCATTTCAGGCAGAGTCACGCTCGGATTTGGAGCGGCGAACGACGCTTGCGAGAACCGTTTCGCCCCGCTTCGCGGTCGTTTGTAGTCGCAACTTCCTGACAAAACGAGACGCTGGCGCCGCCAGAGGAGGGGTGCGGTTATCAGCAGCCATTTAGAATCGGGGGAAAAGTGTCCTACGTTTTAAGTGATTGACTCCTGTTTTCTCGATCAGTTTGCCGCCCCTAGACAAACGAGACGCCGAATCGCGCCATGACCGAAGACCCTCTCGACAAGACTGGTGTAATCCCTGACGACGAATTCGTCGGTGATCCTTCCTGGTCGGAAGGCATGCAGGAAATATGCGCTCGTCTTGCGCAAACCGAAGTTGATCACGCCGCAGATTCACGCAGCAGCTATAGCCCAGTGCGGGCGATTCCCTTTCTCGGAAAACGCTACCAGCCGATTCGTTTACTGGGCCAAGGGGGCATGGGAGCGGTCTATCTCACTGCTGATACCGAGACCGGCGGCTTGGTCGCCGCCAAAGTTCTGCCCCCTGAGTCTTTGCCCAACGAAGAAACAATTCAGCGATTTCAAAAAGAATCGCGACTCCTGGCCGAAGTGCAGCATCCTCACGTCGCCAACTTGCTGGATGTCGGTCGCTGCGGCGAAGTTTCGTATCTGATCATGGAGTTGGTCGAAGGAACCGACCTGAAGGCGGTCGTGCAGAAAAAGGGAGCATTGCCCGAGCGACTCGCGCTGCAGATCATCAGCGATGTCGCGGCCGCTTTGGCTGCGGCTCATGACGCCGGCATCGTCCACCGCGACCTGAAACCCGGCAATATCCTCCTTTCGGCTCCACCTCAAACAGGAGCGTCGCCGACAGAATCGGTCTTTGCCGCAATTGACGCCGAATTGCTTCCTAACGTGAAGCTAACCGACTTTGGTTTGGCTCGTCATGTCGATCAGGCCGCTTCGCTGGATCTGACCAAAACCAGCGCCATGTTGGGAACTCCCTACTATATCTCTCCTGAACAATGCACCGACAAAGCGAAGGTGACTCCGGCGTCCGACGTTTACTCGCTCGGTGCAACGTTGTTCGAGTTACTGACAGGTCGACCTCCCTTCACCGGAGACGATCCGGTCCGACTGATCACAAGGCATTGCTTCGAGCAAGCGCCTGATCCGCGCAAGCTCAATCCGCTGATTAGTGATGGAGCCGCCGCTTTGGTGCTGAGAGCGCTGCAAAAGGCGCCGGCTGCTCGGTTTGCCGATGCCGGACACATGCGCGCCGACTTGGATCGACTCGTTCGCGGTGAAGCGAACAACATCGCGCTGCATCCGGTCGTTCCCGAGGCGAAAGGCAAAGTCTTCGCAGCGGAGTGGGAGTGGGATTTCGACGGACAGCCGGCCGACTTGTGGCCGCTCGTCTCCAACACCGAACGCATTAACGCCGCGGTCGGATTGCCGCCGGTTGAATACGTCAACCATCGCGACGAGCAAGGCGTGTTGCATCGCATCGGTTCGTTTCGACTCGGTTTCACGCATCTTCAATGGGAAGAGCATCCGTTTGAATGGGTCGAAGGGCGACGCTTGGGCGTGTTGCGCGAGTTCAAAAATGGCCCGTTCCAATGGTTTGTGAGCGTCGTAGAAGTAACCCCTAGACCGACCGGCGGAAGTCGCCTGACGCATAGCGTACGCATTGCTCCTCGCGGCTGGCTCGGTCGCATGATCGCATATATCGAAGTCCATCTCAAAGGTCGCAAGCCGCTCGATCGCGTTTATCGCCGGATCAACGAGATGGTGACCGGTCGTTTGCGCGGTTCGGCGGCGACAGATCCCTACGAGTCCGCGCCCAAAATTTCGCGTACTTTGCACAAGAAGCTCGATACGGTGCGTGCTCGCCTGGCGGAGGACATGAGCGATACGACCAGTCTCGATCACTTGCTGGAGTTTCTCGCCGAAAGTCCCGCGCAGGAACTCGCTCGAATTCGTCCCCGCGCGTTGGCGACTCGCTTCCAGGCGAATCCCGATTCGTTTACCATCGCTTGCCTGGCCGCGTGCCATGCAGGCTTGCTGGAAATGCATTGGGACGTGATTTGTCCCACTTGTCGCGTCGCGGCGGAAGTGAAGCAAACGTTGAGCGAGATTGACCGTCACGCACGATGCGAAGCCTGCAATCATGATTTCGAAACCGACTTTTCCAGTTCGGTCGAGATGATCTTCCGCGTTCATCCTGAAATCCGCCAGGCCGATATCCGCACTTACTGCATCGGCGGGCCCGAACACGCGCCGCATGTCGTCGCTCAAACGCGTTTAAATCCCGGCGAAGCGCTCGAGCTAGACCTGACGCTTGATCCCGGCTCGTACATCCTCCGCGGAACGCAACTTCCTTACACGATCAGCATCTCGGCGGAAACGGCCTTCGGCGTGAATCATCCACGGGTTCGTCTAAATACCGACTTACCCAATCGCCGCCCAATTTGCGTTCGCGCTGGCCGCCAACTGCTGACGCTGGTCAACGATTATCCGCACGCGTTGGTGATTCGTCTCGAACGCGCAGCGGCCGCCAGCGATGCGGTCACCGCCGCAGATGCGATGCGATTGCCTGAATTTCGAAAGCTCTTCCCAGCCGAAGTCATCACGCGTGATCGACTCTCCAATCTGGCGACCAGTACGCTGCTTGGTTTGCGAATCACCAATGTCCTCGACTTGTTTGCGTCGCTTGGCGATATCGCGACGTGCGATCGCGTTCACGACACGTTCCAGTCGTGCCTTCGTATTCTCCAATCACATGGCGGCAAGCTGGTCAAAGAATCGGACGATCGGATCTTGGTCGCATTCTCCACCGCCAACTCAGCACTGACCGCGGCTTTGGAAATCCGACAAGACATCCCAACCGCCGCCGACGCCGAAGCGCCGCAACTGCAAATGGCGCTGCATCGCGGCATGACGATGTCGACCAGCTTCAACGGTCGCTCAGACGTGTTCGGCCGCTCCGTCACCTTCGCCAATCATTTGCTCGACGCCAACGATTCGCATGAGTTGGTGATTTCGCAAGAGCTGTTCGACGACGAAGATTGCCAAAATCTTTGTACCGAGAACGGCTTTGAACTGCGTCCCATTTCTGACAACCAAACGACAATCGCCTACGCGCTTGGCGGTTTCGTAACCAAGTCATAATTCGATTTTACTTTGCGGCTTACCCCGAAAATCTGCCCTCAACTACCTTGATAACTATTGGCTCACGAATGAATCACTCTGGATTGAATTCATCGTCTGACACGCATGGCGACGAATTCGCCGCTTCGCCGCAGTGGTTGCTGGAAGGCTGTTTGCCCGATCATGAATCGATTTCGCGAACTCCGCTCAAGACATTCCCTTTTTGCGCCGGTCGCAATTCGGCTTGCGAACTGCAGGTCGCCTCGCCGAATGTTTCGAAGCGGCATGCCACGTTGCAACTGGTCGACGACAAGCTAATCGTTGAGGACTTGGGAAGCACCAACGGCACTTTTGTCAATGGACGCTCGATCTCTCAACCAACTTTCGTCAATCACGGCGATTTGATTCAACTCGCCGATGTTGAATTCCGTTTGCTCTTGTCCAGTGAGATCGTCCCCGAGGTCGAATGCACGAACATCAACTACCAGCCCGAACAGAGCTGGACGATTTCACGCATGCACGAAGTGCTGAACGAAGGCCGCATGACGATCTTTTTTCAGCCGATCGTTACCAGCGTCTCTCGCGAGGTTTTTGGATATGAAGCGCTCGTGCGAACCGACGTGCCGGGACTCGAATCTCCGATTGCCCTGTTTGACGCGGCTTCGCGACTAGGACTGGAAATTCGCCTTAGTCAGGCCTGTCGAACCGAAGCGATCAAAACGTTGGAAGCCTCCGGCGTGCCGGGCGCTCTCTTTCTCAACACGCATTGCCACGAACGTCTCGGACCGGAACTGATCGAATCGATGCGCGAGATTCGCCAACAAGCCGGCGATCGCACGCTGGTTTTAGAGATCCACGAAGAAGCGGTTACCGACGTCGATTCACTACGAGATTTTGCCGTCGCATTGCGGCGCCTCGATATTAAGCTTGCGTTTGACGATTTTGGCGTGGGGCAATCACGTTTGTTAGAGCTGTCGCAGGTTTCGCCAGACTATCTAAAATTTGACCGTTCCCTCGTGAAAGATCTTCGCCAAGGCGCCGCTCAGACAGGACTGGTCGCCAATCTGCATAGAACGGCGATTGAACTGGGCATCACCACATTGGCCGAAGGCCTAGAGACGCCGGAATCGATTGCGGCGTGTGATGAGATCGGCTTTACCCACTACCAAGGTTTCGCCTTCGGCCGCCCGCAACCGATCGCCAACTTTCTCTCGCATTCGCTTGAAGAGGGTTAATCGAGACGAAACTTCGCGGCGATCGAGGGAGCGAACAGCCGGATGCCAATGTGCCCTCGGTAGAGTTGCAACGCATGATCGGTCGGCGCACAATATCGACCAAATCTGGTGCAAGAGTGCGGTCTGATCGAAGTTGTCGAGAAAAGGATTTCGTTGGAGCATCCACATCGATATGTTAGAATCTCGATAGCGCCGTTTGTAGATTATCTGCGGCTCTCGCTCGCCTACCCACCTTCTGACAACTTGCCTCCCAGACCCTCCCTCCCTTGTTGGACTCGTGTTAATTTTCGGCCGGTTGTCCATCGCCGGTCGTACGTGGTCCATCCTGCCAGGATCCAACTATGCGACTTCTCGCACTCCCGATTGTTGCGGCGCTGGCCTATGGTTCGATCGCATTCGGCGAGCCCATTCCGGTTGCCGAGCTCAAGCGCACAACGCCGGTTCAGTTTGAGCAAGAGATCCTGCCGATCTTTCGACAAAGCTGTCTCGCTTGTCATAGCGACAGCGAACGGAATGGAGGTCTGGTGCTGGAAACCCCGCAGGCAATGCTCGCAGGGGGAGACTCCGGTCCTGCGATCGTCGCCGGCAAAGGCGCCGAAAGTCTGTTGCTTCAACTGGCGGCCCACCAAGAAGAGTCGTTCATGCCGCCCCCAGACAACGACGTCAACGCGCCGACATTAAAGTCGCAAGAGTTAGGTCTGATCCGTCTTTGGATCGACCAAGGCGCACGCGGCGGTGAAACAGTAACACCGGCGGCGCCTTGGAAATGGGAGCAGCTGGCAGGTAGTCTCGGTCCGGCTTATGCCGTCGCGTTAAGCCCCGATGGTCGGCAGATCGCTGTCACGCGGGCCAATCAGCTCTACGTCTACGATGCGGCGTCTGGCCAACTGCTCGCCCAACTTCAAGATTCCACCCTCGATCCGCCGACGGCGCATCGCGATTTAAGCAAGACGCTGACCTGGAGCAGCGATGGAACGTTGCTCGCTTCCGGCGGCTACCGAGAAGTCAAACTTTGGCAAAAACCGCACGAGGCCCGCTTGACGACCTTGCCGACCGGCAGCGCCTCGACTGCACTTGCAGTAAGTCCCGATCGAAAATTGCTGGCCATCGCCGGCGCGGACCATACGATCCAGCTTTGGAACGCCGCTACCGCCGAGCCGGGCCAGAAACTGACCGGACACGCCGAGCGAATTTCCACACTCCGCTTCACCGCGGACGGCCAACGACTCGTGTCGGCGTCGCTGGACGGAACGATCCAGATCTGGCGATGCCAAGATGGAGCCGCGGCCGGAGTGTTGCAGTCGCCGACTCCCGTCCATGCGATGGAACTGGTCGCAACCGCCCAACCGACCCAAGAACAGGCCAACCCTCCTCAATTACTGGTCACCGGGGGCGCCGACAAGCTGCTCCGTACCTGGAAGCTGCCCGAGACGCCGTCGTCAGAGTCGGCGTCTGGCGACGAACCTGCGCAGGCGATTAGTGAGTTCGCTGCGCACGACCATACGATCACCGCACTGGTCGCGGCGCCCGATCAACCGATGCAGCTATTTTCGGCAAGTCTGGACGGAAAGATTCGCCGCTGGAATCTAACGTCGATGAAGCAAATCGGACAATGGGACCACGGCGGTCCCGTGTTGGATATCGATGTCCGCGCTGATGGGAAGCGGATCGCGTCGGTCAGTGAAAACAAGACCGCGAAATTATGGGACGCCAGCGGCAAGCAGATCGCCGAGTTGAAAGGGGACCTGCTGAAACAACGCGAAGCGGCCCGGTTGCAACACGATCTGAACGCGGCCAGTCAGCGCGTGACTCTCTTAAAACAAAGAGTCGCCGCGGCGGAGCAAGATCTGACGACTCGCACCGAAGCGCAGAAAACGACGGACGAAGATCTCCAAGCTGCGAACGATGAAGTCGCCAAGAAGAAGATGGCGTTCGATCAAGCGAAGCCGGACGAACCAACCGACAAGGAAGCGGCGCCGGACAAAGCGGCGCCGACCGACACCGCAGAGAAAGTCGACCATCAGCAAGCGTTACTTGACGCCGAAATGGCCCAGAAACTCGCGCAGCAAAAACAAACCGCGGCGATCACGGCCACCCAACAAACCCAAGACCTTCTCGCCGCAGCGAAACAATCGGTCAGCGAAGCCGAGGCGAACGTCCAACAAATGCAAGCGCGTTTCGACGCCGCCAAGCAACAGTCCACAGAGTCAGAACGCCCGCTTCGTTCGGTCCGTTTCTCTCCGGATGGTCAAACGATCGCGACGGCTGGTGATTTTCCCAGCGTACAACGGTGGAACGCAGAGACCGGCGCCCCGTTGGAAGCGTTCACAGAACAAACGGCGGCGCTTTACCCGCTCGCATTTTTGGATGACAAGCGTCTGGTCTCCGCTGCTGGCGATCAGGAGGCGGTTCTTTGGAACCTCAATCCCCCATGGCGACTGCTGCGGACGATCGGATCGGCGGAGCAGGCCGATTTCATCTCGCATCGCGTCACTTCGCTCGACTTCAATTCCGACGCTTCTCTGCTATTGGTCGGCAGCGGCGCTCCGTCACGCAGCGGCGAGATTGGGCTGTTCCGCGTCGCCGACGGCAGCCAGCTTCATCATCTGCCGAAGGCCCATGCCGATGTGGTCTACGCGGCCAAATTTTCTCCCGATGGGACGCAGTTTCTCTCGGCAGCCGCCGATAAGTACCTCCGCATTTGGGACGTGAAGACCGAAAAAATGCTACGGCAATTTGAGGGACACACCGACTACGCGCTGGGAGTCGCCTGGAAAGGGGACGCTCAGACGATCGCTTCCGCGTCGGCGGATCAGACGCTCAAAGTCTGGAATGTGGAATCGACCGATCAACAGCGCACGATCACCGGCTTCGGCAAAGACATCACCGCGCTCAAGTATGTGGGCGAAACCGACCAGCTGATTTCCAGTTGCGGCGACGGAACGGTTCGGCTGCAGACAGGCGCCAACGGCAAGACCGTTCGCAACTTCGCCGCCGGCATCTGGTTGCACTGCGTTGATGTGACGGCCGATGGCCAGTTGGTCGTCGCCTGCAGCGACGATGGACGCTTGTTCGTCTGGGACGGCGGCAATGGTAAGCAACTGCATGCGATTAGCGTCGGGCAATAGTGGATCTGCTGTAGACGGACCGCAACGCCAGATTTGCCATTTGAAGCGGCGCTATTGGAAATCGCAGACGCCTATTTCTCTTCGTAGCCCGACGTGCGAGTTTTGAAGTTGCGCTATTTGCAATTCGCGAACGATCGAACACGAATAAAGGACGTTAATACGGCCAGAATCAACCGCAAATCGTCACACTAGCCCGCCAGCGCCAGCGAGGGAATAGAGTTGGCGATCCTAACACGGATTGAAGTGGCGAGCCGCTTTCCCTCGCTGGCGCAGCGGGCTAGTGTTCTGTCACGCGACAATTTTCAGGCGCCATGATTTTATTAGCCGTAGTGCGTTAGCACCGGTTTCTGATGGGAACTCATTTGCGAAAGACAATTGGTGACAGAAACCGCGGCTAACGCCATGCGGCTGATTTTGGGGGAGAAGCTAGACGACAGGGGACTCTTTGTTCAGCTTGCTGAAAAGCGCGACATCAAAAAAATTGCCGTGAGAGCGCCTTTACCGCAGCCGCTGGAGGTGAAAGATTGTCGCTTGCTCGTCTGTTCGATATTCTGCGATAATACCCTTTACGGTCTGGGCGTCTGATCTATCGCCCAGGGCATTTATTTTCTTGCGACCTCGGTTTGGGCCGAGATGCAAAAGTCAGCGGTGAAGCAAGCCGGAGCCAAAAATACCGGGCAGGCCCTGACATGCTCAACCATCCCAAACACCCTATTTCCCCATTGAAACCGATTGGACATGTGCCCCCAAAAAAACGCGCAGCGGTCCAGTCCAACTGCTCAAACCGTAAGTCAGGCCTCGGCCTGACGCAGCACAAACCACCAAGAGGGCAAAATAGGCAATTTGATTGAAAAAATGAGAGCGATCCAGTCCTGTCCAACCTTTTCTAGTCTGCAGATATTAAGTACGGGAGCCGTAATCCCTTGGCTTGCGCACTCGGGCTAGTGTTGGACTGGTTGGATCCATAGGACAAAAAAACAGAGCGGTCCTGTCCAACCTTTTCTGGTCTGCAGTTATTAAGTACGGGAGCCGTAATCCCTTGGCTTGCGCACTCGGGCTAGTGTTGGACTGATTGGATCCGTGGGACAAAAAAAACAGAGCGGTCCTGTCCAACCTTTTCTGGTCTGCAGTTATTAAGTACGGGAGCCGTAATCCCTCGGCTTGCGCACTCGGGCTAGTGTTGGACTGATTGGATCCGTGGGACAAAAAATTGAGCAGTCCTGTCCGGTCCAACCTTGGGGAATATCGAAATCAGAACACCCCCTCCTCCAGCGGGTGCACATTCGCTATTTCCCATCTAGGAGATCAATTCCGGAATCGGCGCCCCGTGGTCGACGATCGGCGTGGGACGACCGTTGAGATCTTTGATAAAGACCTTCCTGCCATCGATGCCGAGGTGGTGATAGATCGTCGCGAGAAAGTCGCCTGGTTTGCAGATGCGGTCGATCGAATCTTCCCCTTTCGAGTCGGTCGCACCGATAAAACGTCCCGTCTCGATTCCACCGCCGGCCCAGATGTTCGAGAACGCTCGGGGCCAATGGTCTCGGCCGGGTTGCTTGGTTCCGGCCGCGGCGCTGGCGTTTCCGGCGCCGGTGCTGGGCTGATAATTGACTTTGGGCGTCCGGCCGAATTCGCCGGTAACGACGACCAACACGCGCTCATGGAGTCCACGCTCATGGATATCTTCAATCAATGCCGAGACAGCCTGATCGTACGCTTGTGCGCGAAAACGCATCGCGTCGAAAACGTGATGGTTGACGGCATGGTCATCCCAGTTGTTCACACGTCCACACAACGGACCGTGCAGACTGGTCGTGAGGATCTCGACGCCGGCTTCGACCAACCGACGCGCCAACAGCAATTGTTGTCCCCACGCATTGCGACCATAACGGTCGCGCGTCTTCTCGTCTTCTTGGCTCAAGTCGAAAGCGACTTTGGTTTTGGGATTGGTCAGCAAGGTCATCGCCTGCATCTCGAACTCGTCGAGCGCCTGCAGTTCGCCTGCTTTGTCGAAGGCCCGCTCCAGCGTGTCCAACTTTTGACGCAGACTGGCGCGGCGTTCCAGACGCGTCAGTTCGCGCGGATCCGACACGCCGATGTTGGGGACCGAGAAGCTGGGATTGTTGGGATCGCCGGTCACGGCAAACGGCGAGTAGGCGTCGCCCAGGTAAGCAGGACCGGTGTAGTTGGTCGGCGGATTCACGCCTGCGTACAACGGCAGCGGATTGGTGCGCGGGCCGTCCTGCGATCGCAGGTAGTTGGCGACCGACATCCAATCAGGCAAACGCGGCGCCGGTTTGTCGCGAGTATCGGAGTCTCCCGACAAAAGCTGCATCGACCCGGCCGGATGCCCGCCGGCGTTCTGACGCATCGAACGCAGCACGGTGAATTTGTCGGCGATGGCGGCTTGCTTCGGCAGCAGTTCGGTAAAGTGCATGCCGGGCACTTTGGTCGGGATCGCGCTGAACGGACCGCGATACTCAAGCGGCGCATTCGGCTTGGGATCGTAGGTATCGATGTGAGAGCAACCGCCTGGCTGCCAAACCATGATGACCGCGGTCTTTTGTTTCGGGCTTTCCGTCGTGGGACTTTCGGCCCGCAGACGCATCACGCCGGGCAAGCTGAGCGAAGCGAAGCCGGCCAGCCCCATTCGCATGAAGCCGCGACGGGAGACAGGTCCAGGACAGTAGGCCGACGATGCGTTGAATGGGTGAGTCATTTTTGGGTTACCTCCACCGCGGGAACGACGCGGATCTCGATGGGCTTTGAGACAACGATGTCGACAATATCCTTGGGCGCCCCTTTTTTCGTCGCGGCCTGCAATTGTTTTTCGGCGGCGGCGACGGCGGCAGTCGCCGCGGTTAAGCGTGCGGCGGCTTCCTTAGCGGCAACGTCGGCGGCCTGCTTCTCTTCCTCGGTGGTGGGCTCGGCGGTTGTCGGAGGCTTCGCCGCTTCGGCCGCTTCCTTTTTTGCGAGTTGCAAAGCGACTTCGGCCACAGCCACAGCGTCGGGGTGTTCGCAATACTTGGCCACCGCGCTGCCGTAGAAAGCGATGGTATACGTTCCCGGCGCCGGTTTCAGCTTGGCGAGATCGAGAGTCGCTTCGGAGGAATCTTCGGTCAATTTCAAATCAAACGCCGCGTTCCCTTCAAAGCCGTGACCAAAGGTCTTCAGGCTCATGCTGGGGCCAGAGAATTCACAGCGTCGCGTGTGCACCAGCGGAATGGTCAGCGTCTGACCAGCCGTAACTTCCCAAACCTGATCCTGAGCGGCGGCGATCGAGATGGGCGCTACTTCAGCGCCGCCCACCGAAACCGGAAAATCCGCCAACAAGCGAGGGCTGGGAATCTCGCTCCACGCATTCGTAACGGGCCAAGCCATCGAAGCCATACTTCCCTTGCGCGTCACGGCGATGCCGTCGATCTCGGCTTTGCCAACAAACTGGGCGCTGGTGAGACCGCGGGGAGCATTTTCTTCGGCGGTAAACAACAGAATACCGCGAGACTTGCCGGCCGGAATCGTCAAACCGCTGGCCGATACGCCAGGCGGGAGATTGTCGACCGCTAGTTCGATCGGCCCGGCGAAACCATCTCGGCGAATCGCGACCACTTCCATCGCCATGGTCGCGCCGCCGCGCAGCGCGATTGGTTTTGAAAGTGCGTTGCGGTCGCCGTTGCGAAGATTCATGTGCAGCGCCCAGCCCACCACAGCAAAGTCGGGTTGAGCCTGACGAATGATCAGTCGATAAACATTGCGAGGATCGTTGCGAGTTCCGCCGAACAAATCAGTCAGTTGCAGACGGTAGACGCCATCCTCGGGGATTTCAACTTTCCCGTTGATGTCTGCTGAACCGGCGTTGTAGCAAGGACCGTCATAGCTATAGCCGTTGCTGGAAACCTTGATGGGGCTCGGGATATCGGTCAGCTCGACCAGGTCGACTAACTCCGCTTCGGAGCCCGTTCCCTTTACACGCTGAACGACAATCGACGGGTCGGTAGGAAGACCAAGTCGCTCGGATGCGACTTCGACCCACCAGACTTCCCCTTTTTTGGCGGTGAACTCAAACGCGTCGACATCGGCGGCGGGGTAGAAGCTGCCGCTGATGTCGCATGGCAGCGTGATGGACTGCACTTGCTCGGCGGTATTGTTCGGTTCCTGCTCACTCGCAAGCTTGTCATCGCTCAAGTTGGCAGGGGGCCATGAGAAAGCGTTGACGTTGCGTGTCGCAGCGAACTGCGGTGCGACGGCATCCGTCGAAATTTGTTGCACTGCGAGACGGTAGAAATGATAGGGCCCGCCGCTGAACGTTAAATCATGAACCTTAATCACATACTGACCATCGGCCTCTGGCATGAAATCAATCGCGCCGCCGCGACGTTCGACCCGCAAGTCGTTCCCCTGTTCGTCGGCGACAATGAGGACCGGTTTCAGCTTCGAGTCGATTCCCTGCGCGGCGCAGCTGACCAGCAGTCGCTCTCCCTGCTTGGCGGCAACGGTGTAATAGTCGACCGCTTTGGAGGTCATCTTGCCGTTGCAGATCGAGTTCAACTCCAGCGGCATCGCCGTCTCGAGCTTGGTGTTTGGAGTCGTCGAACTTGTTTCTGTCAACGCGCCGACGCTAAACACGCGAGAAGAAGAAATACCGAGCCGCGTCATGATGCGGGCTTCATGAATCCCCTCGGGACAGTCGGCGGCGATCGTCACCGTGTATTGATTGGCGACAGGAGTTCCGTCGGCAGCGAGCTTTTGCGTCGCTTGAATTTTGGGATGAGAAAAACGGAGCTCGTCGAGATCTTCGAGATGTTCTCCGGTGATCGCCACGTCGACGGTGGTTCCTGCTTTTCCGCCCATCGGCATCGTGGTCAACAAGCGGGGAGCCGGCAAACAGACGGACTGCGCTGCCAAAGCCGACGGCCATGCTGTGGCGACGAGCAATAGCAACAGCAAACGGGGGACGACGGCCAGATGATTGTCGCTCATCGCATCCTCTAGTGGTTAAACAGGAACTCTTTGGAATTCATAATCGCCCAAATGAGGTCTTGAAAGTTCTGACGGGCGGCTTGATCGGCGCCGAGCGGTTTTCCATCGGCGTCGTTCGGAATTTGCTGGAGATAGTCGAGCGCAATTTCCATCTCGTTCGGATCGGGTTCGCGCGAGAACGCGACCAGATAGATCTCGCGGATTTTTTCCTCCGGAGGAACGTCTGCACTAACTAACGTGGCGGCGCGCCCCTGGGCCGCGCTGAGTTTCGTTTTGATTTCAGCCGAATTGATCAAGTGCAGACTTTGGGCCAGGCTGGAAGACTGGACCCGCTCGCACTCGCAGACGCTCGAATTATCAGGACGGCCAAACACGCGCAGGAAGAGCGACGAGTTGTTGTAACTGTTGTCAGGCAAGCCAACGGCTCGAGTTCCCGGCGGCAAGTTGGCGAAATTGGTCGGCGACGCCGTCAGGTCATTCACGGCGTCTAACATCACTTCGGCCTGCATCCGTCGTGGATAGTAGCGCGAGTAGTTTTGCTCGTCGACCAGGTTGTACTCGTTCGGCAGTGCGCTTAATTGGTAGGCCTTCGATTGCGTGATGACGCGCACCAAGGCTTTGAGATCGTAACCACTCTCGATAAAGTGTGCTTCCAACGCAGCCAGCAGTTCGGGGTTCGAGGGAGGATTGGTATCGCGGATATCATCTTCCGGTTCGATCAATCCTCGCTTGAAGAAATGCTTCCAGTACCGGTTCACCAGCGCCTTGGCGAAGAAGGGATTGTCAGGCTTCGCGAGCCAGTCCGCCAAACGCAGACGCGGATCGCGGTCGGCTGGAATCGCGCCAATGTCATCTCCCAGAGCAGCCGGTTTTAGGGCGACGCCGGTTTTGACATTGGTCGCCGTGGCGATTCCACGCTTATGAAAAATCAAGTCTTCGCCGCGCGTGTCAGACGGCTTTCGCCCAATCTGACTGAAGAATGCGGACAGACTGTAGTAGTCATCCTGGCTCCAGCGCTCGAAGGGATGGTGATGACATTGGGCGCATTGCAGACGAACGCCCAAAAACAACTGAGCGACATCCTCCAGCTGTTCTTTGGGTTCCTTCACGCGCTTGTACCAAGCGACCGGAGGATTTGCGACCACCGTGCCGGTCGCCGCCAACAGCTGACGAACCATTTGATCGTAAGGGAGATTCTCGAGCAGACTATCGCGGATCCACGCATGGAAGGCGAAGTTCGAGGTAATGTCGCTTGCGTCGTCACGCCGGTTCTTCAACAACGACGTCCACTTGTTGGCGAAGAAGTCGGCATAGCCGGGGCTTCGCAGCAACTGGTCAATCAGCTGATCCCGTTTGTTCGGTTCGGTGCTCGCCAGAAACTCTTTCGCTTCTTCCGCCGTCGGTAGACGCCCGGCGAGATCGAGCGAAATACGACGCAGAAAAGTGGCGTCGTCACAGACCGGAGAAGGGGGGATGCCGATCTCAGTCAGATTGGCGAAGACCAACTCGTCGACAAAGTTTTTGGGCTCCGGCAGATCGCCGACCGACGCTCCCAATGGAACCGCCGCCGTAAAGACAGCCGACTTGTCTTGGTAACGCAGCATGATCGCGACGCGCCCGGGGATGTTGTGAATCTTGACGAGCCCGTCCTGCGAAACCTCGGCCATCGCTTCCGAATTCGATTCGAAGAGCGCAAAACTGGTGACATCACGTTGGCTGCCGTCAGAAAACGTCGCGATCGCTTTCAGCTGTTGTTGCTGCCCCATGTTGATCAAGCTGCGATCCGACTGAACTTCAATCGCTCGCAAGTCAGGATCGGCTTCTGGTCGGTAAACCGCCCCTTGGCTGATCCAGCGGCGAATGATCTCGTAACCTTCCGAGTCCTTCGGCAAGCGAACTCCGCCGCCGTGAGGGGTTTCGGCCGCCGCTTTTAACAGCAGCAAGCTTTCCTCTGGAACGGGAGGAAATAGACGTCGCCCGCGACCTTCGCGCACGATACTTTCGTAGTCTTCCGCCGCTTCAAATCCGAGCAGAGAGAGTTGGAATCCGTTTTGACCGCCGCCGGCTTTCGCGTGACACGTTCCCATGTTGCAGCCTGCTTTGGTCAACACCGGCACGACGTCGTTGACGAAGCTAACCTTCTCAGACGTCGTTTCCGCCGCCGAGACCACGGGGCTCACGAACAATGCGAACGCTGCACATAAAGCGCCGCTGCGCCACTTGTCCCAGGGCAAAAGGCCCCTGATCGAATGGCAGGTAGGGAGGACCATCATGGTTCGCACTAAGGTTGCAGGAGGGACTTATTGCGAGGGAATTCACAATGAGTAGCGGTATGGCAGGGTGGGACTTGAAGTTTACCAGTTCACAAAATTGTCGTCTAGAAAATATTCATGCAACCTGACCCTGCATTCATGCAACCTAGTCGCAGTCGATTCCACGTGGAATCTTTTCTGCACAGGATTGCCCGTTTCAGGCGTTTATGTGCGCGGTATGCCCGGTTAGTCGCACGAAAGAGGTTGAGCTGCGAGTCCACTTGCCTATTAGAAAGCCCCAACCCTAGGGCGGACCTTTTCGGCCTGCGGCCCGGATCGCCAATTTTTCAGGGACGCGTCGGCATTTGGGCGCCAACTTCGTTCCGCCATTGGCCTAACATCTTGCGCAACTTGGCGGCTTGTTGCGGCATTTCAGCGGCCAGATCCTGTTGCTCGCCGGGATCCGAATTCAAGTCGTAGAGTTGGGCGCGGTCGGTTTCAAAATGCTCGACCAATTTCCAACGCCCTTGACGCATCGCGCTGCAGGGCCGGGTCGATCCCCAGTAATGCGGGAAGTGCCAATAGAGCGCGTCGCGGTCGAGTTCGCTCTGCTCTCCCTTGAGCAAGCCGGCGATGCTTTCCCCGTCGAGTTCATTGGCGCGATAGGGTCGTTGGGCGAAATCAAGAAATGTTGGAAAGAGATCATGGCTGATTACCGGCACGCTGCAAGTGGTATTCGGTTTCACAACGCCGGGATAACGCACGATCAGCGGGACGCGCACGCCTCCTTCGTACAACGATCCTTTGGATCCTCGCAGCGGCGCCATCGACGTAATCCGCTCTCCGCCGTTGTCAGACATAAACACAAACAACGTGTTATCGGCCAAGCTCAACTTGTCAAGCGTCTCCATTAGCCGCCCGACCGAATTGTCGACCGTTTCGATCATCGCCGCATAAATCGCCGGTCGCTCTTCAAGTCCGAGTTCACGATACTTGGCGACCAACGGTTCAGGAGCAAAATATCGTCCATGCACCGACCAGTGAGAAAGATAAAGAAAGAACGGGCGATCATGATTCTCACGGACAAAATCGATCGCTTCGTCGGTCAGCCGGTCTGGCAGATAGTCGCCGGGCTTGCCGGGAAGTGGGCCTGCATAGGGCCACTTCTGCTGATCCACAAACGGGTAAAAGTAGTTGAAGATCCCATGGTGCTCGCTCAACACTACGTGATCAAAACCGCGACTCTGCGGGCGATACTCGGGTCCATGCTCTTCGCCCAGATGCCATTTGCCGATCATGGCGCATTGGTAGCCATCGGCGTGCAACTCCTCGGCGAGCGTCTTTTCTTCTAGCGGCAGCGTATGATTGAAGTCAGGCGGAATCAGCTTGCCCGCCGGCAATTGACGTCCGATCTGGGGAATGAAATTGGTTAGATGGAGTCGCGCCGGATGTTTGCCGGTCATCAAGCTGGCCCGCGTGGGAGAGCAGACCGGCGCCGCGTAAGCGTCTGTAAATTGCATCCCCTGATTCGCCAGACGATCGATGTGCGGCGTTTGATAGTTAGTCGCACCATAGCAACCGGTATCTTTGCAGCCCATGTCATCGATCAGAATAAAGACGATGTTTGGCTTGGTCGGCGCTGCATCACTTTGCAGAGCGCCGCATGCCAGCAAAACAAGGATTGCGGCAATGAACTGGCGACTATTCATGAAAAGGCTCATTCCGAAAGCTGGAGCGTTTGTTCCACCGGAAGATCGGTGATGGTCAGTTTCAAGTCGGTTGTTTCCGGCTTCGTATATTTTTCCGGCACCAACGATTTGCGTTTGCTTTGGTGTGAAGCGGAAAGCGTCGACGCGGCGTCTTCTTCAGGCGTAGCTGGATCCGGAGGCAAATCGGTCACCGGCTCGTACTTGGTGACGGTGATGGAGTAGTCGCCTGCGGGGACACCGTCATAGCGTCCTTGCGTTTGCACCACCGCTTTACCGGTAGCGTCGGTTCGCGCGACGCCCACCCAATCGCCATGAGCGGGGATTAACGTAACCGTCGCTTCAGTGACCGGCGTTTGCTTGTATTGAATCTGCAAAGTGCAGGCCGTCAGCGGCGGTAAGTTTGCTGGTAATGCGGGGCCACGATTGCACCCGAGAATGAGACTAGCGAGCGAAAGCGTCATCGCAGCGGCGAAAATTCGCCTAATTCGCGTGACCATACGTAACTCCTGCAATGGCTGGGGCATCACGACAATTCCAAGGATTCGTATCAAGGAGGCCAAATAACGTGCGACGGAAGGGATCAACGCATCGAGGTCTACCGCTTCAAGAGGGATAACGTCACGATGACTTAGGGAATCGCAACGGCTTCGCCGCCGGCCTTGGTGCCGAGGGCGCCCCAAACGCCATACGGGGTCGAACCGCTTTGACTGGTCGTCGGGATTGCGGCGGCGATCGAACCGGAGTCGATGGTTTCTGCGATCAAACGGGACGAGCCGTCCGACATCAACACGTTGCAGCCGCCGGGATGCCGGCTGCTGGCCGAATAGACGCCGAATTGCGTTCCAGTGCTGCCCGCCCAACCGCTGGTTGTCGAGCAGCTCGGAGAGTTGGGGGGAAGGATGGTCTGAACTGCCGTAAACGCGACGAACGCGTCATGCCAACGCCAGCCGCGAGCGGCCAAAAAGCTGGAGCCGGCGTATTGTTTCGTCGTGTTGTCGTACGCCGCGGTGCACTCCGACAAGGTGAACGCGCCGTTCAGATTGGTGATGTCGCCAAAGTCGCCGTGCGTTGCTGGCCGAACATATTCGGCGCTGGCGATGGTATTGCTTGTGCCGTCGGCGATATCAGCGATCCGCGTCCACGAAAGATTGGTGAAGACGCCGCGGGAAACGCGATAGGTTCCGGTATGGTCTTGGTTGATCCGATTGTCGCCGACGCACAAACCGTAGTTCAGCTTGCCGGTAGTGCCGGCCAACGCGCCGTCATTGAGATCGCTGGGACAAATCAACGTTGATATCTCGTATTCTCCCACAGGGTGACTGTAGGATTCGGTCGCCACTGGTCCCATTGTAATGTCGAAGATCGCTTGTTGTTCTAAAAACGCCGACATGCGCGGGAACGGCCCCAACCGCAGAATCAAACCGGTGCTGGTCGACGTCCCGTATTCGGGACCTCCTTTCAGCGTCGGAAATGCGCCGAAAGTATCGTGGTAGTTGTGCAGCGCCAGCCCGATTTGCTTCATATGGTTTGAGCATTGCATGCGTCGCGCCGCTTCGCGAGCAACTTGCACCGCCGGCAACAGCAGCGCGATTAAGACGCCGATGATCGCAATGACGACCAGCAACTCTACCAACGTAAATCCGCGATTCAAATTTTTGGTCTTCATGAGAATACTCTCCTAAGTGGAATCGATGAGAACAGGAGAAGATCGATATCGAGGATAATTGCGCTGCTGTGAACCTTGACGGACTTATCAGCAGCACTCGTCGAACAGCGGAACGCATCGTCGATTCGCGTGTCGTTGGCGACTTTGCGAGTTTTCGATAGCGACGTTAACGCACGCCGTTTCGACAGGTATTCAGGATCGGATGCTCGCGCCGTCGAACAGGCGGCGAGAGCACCAGGGGGATTACGTGTTATTTCGCCGAGACCGGGGCCTCGTTGTTTTTCAGATAGTAAAAATGTCCATCTTCAGCTCCGATCAGCAGATCAGGACGCGCGTCTTGATCCCAGTTGACGATGGTCGGACTCGTGGTGTGTCCAGCCAAGCGTTGCTTGTGAACCTGACCCTGATTCTTAAACGCCCAAGGGAGTTTGTCGGTCGAGACATTGCGGAAAAAGTCGACGTTGCCGCTGTTGATCAACAGATCCAAGCGTCCATCGCCATCCCAGTCTGCAAAGCAAAGTTTGCGGCGTCCGCTTTTGCCTGCGGTCTTTTCGTTGAGGCGCAACGGCTCTCCGTTGGGTTGGGTGAAAATCCGTTTGCCCGGCGATAGGGTGAGCGTTTCGCCCTGCTTCTGGCGTTCGAACAGCGCCAAGTAGCCTTCGTGGTCCAAGCAGACCAGATCGTTCAAACCATCTTGATTCAGATCGATGACGACCGGCGTGGTTCTCCACTGCGTGACGAGTTCTTTTCCCTCAGGATTCCACCAGTTCCAGGCCGGCTTGGGAGGTGCGCCAGGCCATTGCACTTCGATCGGTTGAGCGGCGGCCAGTTTCGCCGGCGTACCACCGAGATTGCGATACCACTCGACCTTGCCCCAGATCGAGTTAACGATCAGATCCAACCGGCCGTCATGGTCCCAGTCGGCGACGTTCAGCGTGGTATATCCCCACTTCGCTTCGGCGGGGCCTTGGATCGAACCATTCTCACCGGCCTGAACGCGAATCGGTTGACCGTCGACTTCCAGCTTGCGCGGAGGCGCCCACTTCGGAGGATTGCCGCCGTCGGTGTTCTCGATTAGCGCAATGTAGCCTGCCGAGTTGCCAGCGATCAGATCTTCGTCGCCATCGTTGTCCCAGTCGACGCTGAACGGCGTGACCAACGCGCCAAACTTCAAGCGATCGGCTTGTTGTTGAAAGTATTGCGGCTGCAGAAACTGCGGCGTGCCGTCGACGATCTTGCCGGTGTGTTCGACCAGAGCGACGCGTCCATCTTCATCGCCGACAATCAAATCCACATCGCCGTCCGCATCCCAATCAATCGCCGTCGGCGTGATCATTTGCAGATCCATTTTCAACGGCTGACCGTTGGCGGTGAGCTTGCGACCTGCGGCAAAGTGCGGCTCGCTGCGCGTTCCTGCGTTTTCAAAATAGGTGAAGCCGTCCAGAAACTCGCCGCACAACAGATCGAGATCGCCATCGCCGTCAAAGTCGGCCAAATTGGGCGTCGGCATCCCAAAGACGTCGACCGGCGCGCCTGCCGCTTCTAACTGCACCGGCTCTTGATACTTGGGCTTCTCCGTGGTCCCTTGATTGCGGATCCAGTAAACGTAGCCATGCAGCGGGCCGCGCGTCCATTTCCCTTCGGCATTGAATGCATCGTCCCAACCATAGTCGCTCCAATCTCCAACGCCGACGATCAAATCTTGCACGCCGTCCGCGTCATAGTCAGCGTAGCGCCACTGATTGGCCCGCACTCTGTTTTTGTAGATGTTCGATTTTGGATAGATGCTGGTTTTCTTGGTGAACCGATTTTGCCGAATGTCTCGCCACTCGGTCGCCGGTGATAAGACGCGCGGTGCGCCGTCGACGTAGGAAACTTGCAGCGAGTGCATCCCATGACCGATTTTCACCGGCGGCTTGAAGACCGGCAACTTGCGATCGCCGCCGGGGTTCTCAAACAGATACGCCCCGTTAAACGGAACGTCAGGACACGAAACGACAAGATCCAAGTCGCCATCTCCATCCCAATCCATCGGCAATGGCCAGGCCCATAGCCCGACTCCCAAATCAACGCTCTTTTGCGAATCGCCGTAGAGCACCGGTTGCAGCGGCTCTTCGGCTTTTACATGCAGCGAAGCGAGCAGCACCAAACAGGCGGATAGAACGCAGGGGGGCGTAATCTTCATCGTCAGTCGAAACTCCGGCAGGACTAAGAAGCGTTGGGGACGCGTGAGGAAGTGAGCATTTCGAACGTGATTTGAGGAACCAAAATCAGACGGCGACGCCAAGGAAACGCGATCGCAGTCGTAAAAATTGGAACGGAAAACATCGCAAACAGACGATGCATCCCGCTGGGATCCCAAGATAGGTCATGCAAATAGTGAAATCAAGTAGTTTTTTCTGACAGTAATCAGAAGAGAGCGATCAAGGAAGCAATTGCGCGAAAAAAAGCATCGCCTAGACCGAGAGCGGTGAGCGTAACATGGCGAACTTGGGCTCGGATTTCGTCGGCAGATCGGCTGGCGCGAGATTGCGAGAAGCGACCGGACTAAGTCTTGTTCGTTTCGCGCGCTTCGATCTGATTTAGCTCTTCCAGCAAATCCTGCGGCAGCGCTAACGGCATCGCGTTTTTCGCTTCGCCCAGCGCTTGCCGACGATCAAACGAATCGAGGGCCAGACGACGGCTCGCGCGAATGTGCTCTTGCATCCAATAGCGGGCCATCTTGCCGTTGGTGTTCTTCAACGCGCGCAAGATGCGGCGGTGAAATCGATAGACATTGACGACGATCTTTAAGTCGTGGGGTTCCCGTTTCGCCGTAAAAATGCGCGACAACACCCGAAGATCGGACACGATTTTCATCATCCGGCGATTTCCGCCTGCGCGCAAGATCACCATGTGAAACCCCATGTCGGCCGCCAAAAAACTTTGCAGCAGTTCAGGGCTGAAGGTCGGCTCGTTGCTATCTCGCAGTTCTTTCGCCACTTGCAACAGCCGCTTGCAGAGGAGCGAGAGCATTTGCGTATCGTCGGCGGTCAAGCGACCGGCGACCGACTCGGCGGTATGACTCTCAAGAGCTTCGCGAACCTCGTAAAGCTCCGCCATTTCGGCCCGATCAAGCGAATGGACAATTGTGCCGAACCGAGGAACTTGACGCACGAGTCCTTCAACTTCCAACTGCCGAATCGCTTCGCGAATCGGCATGCGGCTCATGCCGATCTCTTTGGCCAGCGCGAGTTCCGAGATCTGACTGCCGGCCGGCAAATCTCCCGAGAGAATCCGCTGCTGAATATGGAGATAAGCCTGACGTCGCCGGGGAATCTTTTCCATGACTTTCTTTTGCACTTGCAGACGCAGGAGCCGAGTAAGGCGGCGGTTGGGTGGTCGTGCGTCCCTGACCATGGCCGATGGAAATGTAGGTTACACGGTGCGATTGCCGCCTGCCAAGGAAAAGCATCACAAACCGGCGCGAATCAACCGCGTGTCGAATCAAACGAAAATGAAAAGAGGATCCGACCAGCGAACCGGTCGCCTAACTTCCGCCTGACGAACTTTGCTGCGTAACCAACTGAACCCTAGTCTATACGCTCGCAAAATGCCAGAGCAGCGATCCTGGTTGGCTTGGCCCCACCGCTTCATCGAGTCCAGTTGCAACGGGATTCTCCGCAGCTCCCCACGGTCTTCCGCATCGACCACTTGCAGCGTTGGTTTGCGAACCTACTTACTGTTACGACCTGGACTGCCTAACGCCAGAGTTTTGGACAAGGGACGAAAAACCACGTTCGGCGTACGAGTCGCCAAACATTGAAATTAAGGGGTTGCATCCCCTTATTTCGCCGTTCATACTGCTGGGATACCAGCGGGATACATCGAGCCAAATGGTTCGGTGTCGATATCATCCGAGGAGGTCTCTGTGCACCAATTTTCCCCAATCGACGTGGTCGTGCTCGTCGTCTATTTGGTGGGTGTCGTCGGTTTGGGCGCTTGGTTTTATGGCAAGAGCAGCAATCCCGAAGGCTACATGGCGGCAAGTCGCTCGATGCCGGGCTGGGTCATCGGGCTTTCCATTTTTGGCACCTACGTCAGTAGCATCAGCTTTATCGCACTACCAGGCAAAGCGTTTTCTAGCAACTGGAATGCGATCGCGTTCAGTATTTCGCTCCCGTTAGCCGCTTGGGTCGCGACTCGCTGGTTCGTCCCGTACTATCGCCAAGGGAACTCGGTATCCGCCTACGAACATCTGGAAAAGCGATTTGGCGTTTGGGCGCGCACCTATGCGGCCGCTTGTTATTTGCTGACGCAAATTGCGCGAATGGGCTCGGTGATGTATCTGCTGGCGTTGCCGCTTCATCAGCTGTTGGGATGGGATATACCCACGTTGATTCTGGTCACCGGCGGATTGACGACTTTCTATACGTTGCTAGGCGGTATCGAAGGGGTGATCTGGACCGACGCGTTGCAGAGCTTGGTGCTGGCCGCCGGTGCAATCGTCTGCGCCCTCCTCATTCCGTTGAATATGCCGGAGGGTCCCTCGCAACTATTTGAGATCGCTTCGTCGCACAACAAGTTTAGTCTCGGCAGTCTTGAGTTGATGCTTTCGGAACCGACGTTCTGGGTGGTGTTGGTTTACGGCTTGTTCATCAACCTGCAAAACTTCGGCATCGATCAAAGCTATATCCAGCGCTACATCGCCGCCAAGTCGGATACCGACGCTCGCCGATCGGTCTGGCTGGGCGCGATGGTTTACGTACCGATCTCGATCCTCTTTCTGTGGATCGGAACAGCGTTGTTCGCCTACTACGACGCCCGGCCAGACCTCTTGCCTCCGGCGCTGCAGGAAGATATCGCCCAGGGAACTGGGGACGGCGTGTTCCCCTACTTCATCGTCGCCGGACTGCCGGTCGGCGTCTCCGGCTTGCTGGTCGCCGCTATTTTTGCGGCCGCAATGAGTACGCTCTCCACCAGTCTAAACGGCGCCGCAACATTAACGTTGGCCGACTTTTACCAACGCTTCTATCGTCCGCAGGCCAGCCCCAAAGAGTCGATGATCGTCCTGTATGTCAGCACGACGCTCTGGGGTTGTCTGGGAACAGGAACAGCGTTGGCCATGATCGAAGTGCAGAGCATCCTCGACGCTTGGTGGAAATTAGCGGGCATCTTTAGCGGTGGGATGCTGGGGCTCTTTTTGCTTGGATTTCTCTCGCAGCGAGCACGCAATCCATCCGCGATTCTCGCCGTGATCACAGGCGTCATGGTGATCCTATGGATGACTCTCTCGCGTACTTCGATTTGGCCTGAGGCTTGGGCGGACGCCCAAAGCCCGTTTGATCAATTTCTAGTCATCGTGTTTGGCACGCTCACCATATTGCTAGTCGGATTTGCATTGACGCAATTATTCAACCAACCTGCCGACAAATCCGAGGAAGCGGACCCGCGGGATCCCAGCGAACCCCAGCCGCAAGAAGAAGTTTAACGATTGCTGTCATTCCCTATCAAAGAGACCTGCGCGAGTCACCCTATGTCGACATTTCATGGTATCGTTCCGCCGCTTGTTACACCGCTTTTGGGGCGTGATCAACTTGATCATGAAGGGCTGGAGCGTTTGATCGAGCATGTCCTGGAAGGGGGCGTGCACGGACTCTTTATTCTCGGCAGCACCGGCGAAGCTCCCAGCCTGAGCTATCGCTTGCGGCGCGAAGTTATCGCCGCCGTTTGCCGCCAAACGGCAGGCCGCGTCCCGGTCTTGGTCGGCGTCACCGACACGGCGTTTGTCGAGTCGATCGTATTGGCCGAATATGCGGCGGATGCTGGGGCCGCAGCGGTCGTTCTATCGACGCCGTACTACTTTCCCGCAGGACAAACCGAACTGCTGACCTACGTCCGCAACGTGGTTGGCGAATTGCCGCTGCCGTTGATGTTGTACAACATGCCGGCGTTGACCAAAGTTTGGTTCGAGATCAATACGCTACAGAAGCTGACCGATCTGGAAGGGATTGTTGGGCTGAAAGACAGCAGCGGCGATCTCGACTATTTCGCCAAGGCGACGCGTCTGAAAGAACAACGCCCTGATTGGTCGATCTTGATCGGCCCCGAAGCGATGCTTCCCGCCGCGATGCGACTGGGCGGAGATGGCGGCGTCAACGGAGGCGCCAATATTTTGCCGCGTTTGTTTGTTGAATGTTACGATGCAATCGTGGCGCGCGACGATGTGAAGCTGGCCGAGTTGCATCGTCGGATCGTCGACTTCCAACGGATCTACGATGTCGGCAAATATGCGTCGAAGCACATCAAGGCCACCAAGTGTTGTTTGTCGCTGCTAAATATCTGCGATGATTTTATGGCGGATCCCTTTCATAGCTTTCACGCGCCCGAGCGTGAACAGATCGCGCAGATTCTGCAGGAATTAGATATCCCCGTCGTTCAAGGTTGAAGCGCATGCCCCTCCATCAACCCTCGGTACAACTTGTCGCCAGCGGCGACTCACGCTTGTCTGCCAATCAAGTCTGTTGGCCGGCCCAGCAAGAGTTGGAAAGCAAATTACAGATCGCCCTCGAGCAGTTAGGCTATCGCTTGCAGCGCGCCCATCAGGTCACCGCCGCTGGACATGGCTTTCTCGATAGCCAAAAACGGGGCATCGAAGTTTTTCGTGAGATCGATCCCCACGCGCCGCTGATCGTCGCCGAGGCGGTCTGGCAATATTCGCACCATGTGCTTGCCGGTCTGATCAGCCACCGCGGTCCCATTTTGACCGTCGCCAATTGGTCGGGACAATGGCCCGGCCTGGTCGGCATGCTCAACTTGAATGGTTCGCTGACGAAAGCCGGCGTCACTTATTCCACGCTCTGGAGCGCCGATTTCACCGACGAATATTTCACCAGCCGTTTGAAACAATGGCTAGATACCGGCGTCTGCGTTCATCCGACCGAGCATGTCGCTGCGCTCGATCCCCAGCAGATCCCCAGCGAAGCAGCGGCTGTGGGCGAAAAATTGGCGAGCCAGTTACGCCGCGACAAAGCGATCATGGGCGTCTTCGACGAAGGCTGCATGGGTATGTTCAACGCGATCATTCCAGATCACTTGCTGCACCCTGTCGGGGTTTTCAAAGAACGCTTAAGCCAGTCCGCGCTGGTCGCCGCCATGGGCGAAGTCACCGATGCCGAAGCGGAGCAAGTGCTGGCCTGGTATCAAGCTCACGGCATGCAGTTCCATTTTGGCGAGATCGACGCCACAGAATTGACGCAACGCCAGGTTTTGCAGCAATGCCGCATGTATGTGGCCGCCGTCCGCTTGGCCGATCATTTCGGCTGCGAGACGATCGGAATTCAGTATCAACAGGGCCTGAAGGACATGACGCCGGCCAGCGACTTGGTCGAAGGGACGCTGAACAGCACGTCACGTCCGCCGGTGCTGGACGCATCCGGCCAACGGGAGCTATTCGCCGGGCGCAGCATTCCTCACTTCAACGAAGTAGACGAATGTGCGGGGCTCGACGCGTTGATGATCCAACGGTTGCATCAGGCGCTCGGTGAGCCTGTCGAAACAACGCTCCACGATCTCCGTTGGGGAAGCGAGGACCAATCAGGCACGACCGACCAATACGTGTGGGTCTTCGAGATTTCGGGATCGGCGCCGGCGGAACATCTCGGAGGTTGGGACCAGTGCCATGGCTATCGCCAGCCGCCGATGTATTTCCCGAAAGGGGGCTCGACGCTCTCGGGCGTTTCGCGTCCCGGCGAGATCGTCTGGTCGCGGATTTATATTGCCGACAACGCGTTGCATCTCGACTTAGGCCGCGGCGCGTCGATCGCATTACCGGAAGCGGAAACGCAACGCCGCTTGGACGCGACCACTCCCGTCTGGCCGATCATGCACGGCGTGACCTATGGCGTAACTCGCGATCAGATGATGGCCAAGCATCAAGCGAATCACGTTCAGGTCGCCTACGCCAACGATGCAGCCTCCGCCGATCAGGCCCTTTGGGCGCGGGCCGCGATGGCCGCTGCGTTGGGACTGAAGGTCAATTTGTGTGGGACAAATAAAGAGGGCGTCCGCTGGAATGGAGCAACATGATTCGATGAGTGATCACTATTTCATCGGCGTTGACGTCGGAACCGGAAGCGCGCGGGCCGGCGTATTTGACAGTCAGGGAACGCGGCTTGGTTCGGCCACGCAGGCAATCGAGACCTATCGCCCTCAGGCTGATTTCGTCCAGCAGTCCTCGAACAACATCTGGCAAGCCGTTTGCCATTGCGTTCGGCAAGCGACCACCGAAGCCGATATCGATAGCGCCAAGATCCACGGAATCGGTTTCGATGCAACCTGCTCGCTGGTGGTCACCGACGCCGAGGGGCGCCCTGTTACAGTTAGCTTGGATGGTGACGACGAACAAAATGTTATCGTCTGGATGGATCACCGCGCGGCGAGTCAAGCCAATCGCATCAACGCCGGCGACCATGAAGTGCTCAAATATGTGGGCAACGTGATCTCGCCAGAGATGGAAACGCCGAAACTGCTGTGGCTGAAGGAAAATCTGCCCGACACCTGGCGACGCGGCCAGAAGTTCTTCGATCTGCCAGACTTCTTGACGTATCGCGCCACGAGCGATGAAACGCGTTCCCTCTGCAGCACCGTTTGCAAATGGACCTACCTAGGTCACACTGCTGATGAACACGCCGATCAGCTCGGACGCTGGGATGCAGCGTACTTTCGGGCGATCGGCTTAGAGGATTTGGCGGAAGAAAACTTCCAGCGAATCGGACGGCGCGTTCGCGCGATGGGAGAGCCGATCGGGCAAGGAGTCACCGCACAAGCATCGGCAGAACTGGGAGTTCCGCAGGGAACTGCCGTCGGAGTTTCGATCATCGACGCTCACGCCGGCGGCATCGGAATGATCGGCGCGCGCCTCGAGGAGGATGGGGCGAATCCAATCGACCTTGATCGTCGAATCGCGCTGATCGGCGGGACCTCAAGCTGCCACATGGCCGTCTCGGCTCAGCCGCGCTATATCGATGGGATTTGGGGCCCTTATTATTCGGCCATGGTTCCCCAAATGTGGCTGACCGAAGGGGGCCAATCCGCGACCGGGGCGCTGATCGATTTCGTTATCGAAAACCACGGCGCCACAGGTCAACTGCAGCAGTTCGCCGCAGCAAACGGGAAAACCGTCTATGAAGTTCTCAACGATCGCTTGACGGCGCTCGCCGAGAATCGTCAGGTTCCCGCTTCTCTCACGCGCCAACTGCACGTTTCTCCCTACTTTCATGGAAACCGATCTCCGTGGGCCGATCCCACGCTGCGCGGCATGATCTCGGGCCTATCGATGTCGGCTTCGCTGGATGATTTGGCCCGGTTGTATCTGGCCGTCATTCAGGCAATCGCCTATGGAACCAAACACATCATCGAAGTGATGAACCGCGAGGGCTACCGCATCGATACCATTTTTGCCTGCGGAGGAGGCGTCAAAAATCCGATCTTCTTGCGGGAACATGCCGACATTACCCAGTGCCGAATTGTCCTGCCGCGCGAAGCCGAATCGGTCTTGCTGGGGAGCGCCATGCTGGGCGCCGTCGCGTCTGGCGTACATCCTGACCTGTTGTCGGCAATGGCCGCGATGAGCGGCGTAAGCCAGATCTTGCCGCCAACATCCGGCGCTACGACCGAATATCATCGGGCCAAGTACGAAGTATTTCAGCGGTTACACGCCGATCAACTCGCCTATCGGCAGTTGATGCAGCCTGCCGCAGCCCCCTAAGCCGGCTATTTCTGCAATTCCCAGCGCCGCAGGCAACGCACGAACATTGACCCGTCGGCGGCGTCGATAGATACTGAAGGAATCTCCCGCTTCGCCTCTCTACGAGGCCGCCTGCCTTTGAGGATTCCTTCATGAATTTCGCTTCTCGTCGTCGCCTGCGATCTCGGCTCACTTCCGCCATGGCGTTGGCTGCGCTAACGTTGTCGCTTGGGCTTGCTACCGCAACTTTCGCCGCCGAGAAAAGCGCAACGCCCAACATCGTCATCATCTTCATCGACGATATGGCGTACGCCGACATCGGGCCGTTTGGGGCGAAGGACTATCCAACGCCGCATCTGGATCAATTGGCGCAGGAAGGGACCGTTTGCACCGATTTCTATGTCACCCAGGCAGTTTGCTCCGCTTCGCGAGCCGGCTTGTTGACCGGATGTTACAACATTCGCGTCGGCATCCAGGGGGCGCTTGGACCACAGGCCAAAATCGGCATCAATTCTGCAGAAACGACCCTCGCCGAAATCTGCAAGCAAAAGGGATACGCAACCGCTTGTTACGGCAAATGGCATCTGGGACATCACGAAGAATTCTTGCCGCTGCAACATGGCTTTGATGACTATGTGGGGCTGCCATATTCCAACGACATGTGGCCCTATCATCCCGCACTTCGCAACCTGCCAAAGGACGAACAGCGAAAGCGTTATCCAGATTTGCCGTTGTACGAAAAAAATGAAATCATCGACACCGAAGTGACCCCGGAAGAACAGCGCAACCTAACGACGCTTTACACCGAGAAAGCTGTCAAGTTTATTGATGACAATCACGCCAAGCCGTTCTTTCTGTACGTTCCCCACTCGATGGTTCACGTGCCGCTTTACGTCTCGGACAAGTTTGCCGGCAAGTCCGGCGCCGGTATCTTTGGCGACGTCGTGATGGAAGTCGACTGGTCGGTTGGTCAGATCATCGAAGCGCTGCGGCGGAACAAGCTGGACGAAAACACGCTGGTTATCTTCACTTCCGACAACGGCCCTTGGCTCTCATATGGAGATCATGCTGGTTCAGCCGGTCCGCTGCGTGAAGGGAAGGGGACCATGTTCGACGGCGGTTGTCGCGAACCCACAATCTTCTGGCAGCCGGGAACCATTCCGGCCAGCAAGACCTGCTCGACGCCGATGATGACGATCGACATCTTGCCGACCGTCGCCGACTTGATTGGCGCCAAGTTGCCCGACCACAAGATCGACGGCAAGGATATTTGGCCCATTATTACCGGCCAGCCCGACGCCAAGAGCCCGCACGAAGCGTATTTCTTCTACTACGGCAATCAATTGCAGGCCATTCGCAGCGGCAAGTGGAAAATGCACTTCCCACACGGCTATCGCACGCTGAATGGTCGCCCCGGCGGCAAAGATGGCTTGCCCACCAATTATGAACAGGCCCGTATTGGCCTGGAGTTGTTTGACCTGGAAAGCGATATCGGCGAAACGACCGATGTGAAAGAGTCGCATCCCGAAGTCGTCGCACGACTGCAAAAATTAGGAGACCAGGCGCGAGCCGATCTCGGCGATGGCCTGACCAAAACCAAAGGCGCCGGCCTTCGCCCGGTTGGCCGCGTGAAATGACGCAAGGCATTTATTGCTTTGCGATATTGGGTTTGGCGCCAGCGCCCAGAAAGTAACGCCCCAAGGCGCCGCGATCGCCGCCGGCTGGTTGGCGGCGACCAGTTTCTTCGAGATGCTCTGTTACTTCTCGCTGGTCGTTTGATCGGTGGTCAGTGACTTTTTTAGCCCGACTGCATGTCCATCCAACTGCCAGGCGTCGTCGATCTTAATTCCCAAATAGGTCAACAAAGTAGGTACGGCGTCGACGATATAGACCTGGTCGTTAAACTTACCGCGCTGAGCGCCTGCGCCGCTGACGATTAAAAAACTGTGGAGAATGTCGGGGTTCGTATGGCCATTGCTGTGCCCGCGTCCCGATCCGCCGTGATCGCTGGTGACGACGATCAGCCACTCTTCGTCGGTTCGCTTCTCGATCGCATCCAACACGGGACCGAGAAGAGAGTCAACGTTTTCAATCGCGGCGATGTACTGAGGAACGCTGGGGTGAAATCCGTGGGCGTGCCCGGCTTCGTCCACTTCCCCCTGGTAAAGCATCATCGCCGTCGGTGACTCCGCTTCCAACAGTCGGATCGCTTCGGCCGCGGCATCTGCATCCGCTTTGTCATAGGACTTTCCGCTGCTGGCCGTATCGGTCGACACATCGGCGGACGAGACGATGTACTTTGCGATCGGCGACCAGTTGATAATCGAGACGGTTTTCGCCTTGGGATCGGCAAGTTTCACATAGTGAAAGAAGTGAGGAAACTTGTCGAAATGGGGCTTCTTGAACTGGTTCCCTTGCACGTTATGCTTGTCGGCCCAAACGCCGGTATTGATAGTTCCCCAACCGGGTCCGCTGATCGTGTCATTCTTCTGATAACGATCTCCCAGGATCAACGCGGTCGGCGAATAGATTCCATCCGCGATTAGACGATCCAGATTGGGCGTTTTCGCTTTTTGCAGCGCGTCAAACCGGCAACCGTCGACGCCAAGCAAGAGCACATGCTTTCCCTTTTCGGCGGCGGAAAGAGGAGCGGCGATAGCCAATAGCAATAGCGACAACAAGCGTGCGATTCGCATGATCGATGGTCCCAGAGAAAGACAGCGTTGTTGCAGGGAAGAACCTGCATTGTGCTTTATTACCGAGCCATCGTCGAGCAATCTTCGCCGCAGCGCCAACAAATCACTGATTCGCGCGGATATACGCCTGATCTTCGGCGCTGAGACTCGCTGTCGGCGCCGAGATCGTCGAACCGTCCGCTTTTTCTAGACTGACAGTTCCGTCGTCGTTTACTTTCAACAACTTCGCTTCGACCGAAAATTTGCCATTGGCGCTGGTGAACGTACGCATCTCGTTTTCCGCAGGCGGCTCGGTAACCTGCATGCGTTGAATCACATACATTCCCAGCGACCTGAGACTTTTGTCTTGCTCATACGTTCCAAAGATGCCGGCGATCGCGTGACCTTCGGCGTAAAAATCCTTCGGACTTCCGCCGTCGGAGCCGATGAGATCACCAAAGTAGCCTTGTTTCGGATCGACTTTCGTTCCCTTGAGCGGACCATAGGCCAGCTGCACGGAGTCCATAATCAAACCAATCCGCGCTTTCACGCCGGCGACGACTCCGCCGGACTCCGCCAATTGTTGGATTGGGCGATCGGTCTCGTTGCCGCAGATCTTGCCTTTGACGTATTTGCCGCCAACCTGGTAAATCGGCTGAATGCCGGCGACCGAGTCGCCAAAATGATCGCCGATAAAAAAGATAGCTCCGACCATCACGCCCCCTTCCGGGGCGCGATCGATAAAGCGTTCTCCGTTCGCTTTCCCCAACAGCGGACTCTCTTTGACAGCTTTATCCACATACGAAATACTGCCAAGCGATTGCGGTGGTTTTGGCAGTTCGAGGGCCGCCAGTCGGGCCGCTTCCTTTTCGCGCTGTAGTTTCTCTTCGGCTTCTTTGGCAAGCCGTTCGCGCTCACGATCGGCCGCTTCGCGTTCTTCTTGTGCACGCATCCGCAGGGCGTCGTTCGCTTTGCGATCCTCTTCAGCGCGACGCCTTTCCGCTTCGCGTTCTTCTCGACGCTTGGCGTCTTCCGCTTCTCGCACCATCCTTTCGGCAGGCGTCTCACCGGCGACCGGCTTACTTTCTACAAGCGGTTGGGGGCCCGGCTGTCCAGATTGCTGCGCTGCGTTCGTCGGCTTCCCGTTCAGAGTGACGTTTCCCTTTTTGTCGAGACCATAGCCCATCGCTATGGTCGTGGACACGATGAACAAACCGATCCCCATCGCGCAATAAGTAGCACCGGTAAAGACGGCGAAGGTCCCCGAGAACTTGGTTACGCCAAACATCCGAAAGATGAATTGATCACGCGCACGCAACAAAACCGTTTTGGTGACAATCCCATAGACGCCCATGCCGAAGAAAACGAAGCTGAGCAAAAAGAAGAAAATGAGCGCCGGCCCTTTGCCTGGCTCGTTCCCTTCAGCCAAAAGCGATAACCAAATATTCACATTGCCCTCTACTTGTCTTGCATCCAAAAGTAGACACAAGATTACCCAGCTGAGGGATAGGGGTCAACCAAATTCAGATTTTCCAACAGCCAGCAACTAACCTTTGCGCCCTGTGCGACGACGATCCGCTTCTTTCAACGTCATCTTGCGCAGGCGGATGAAGTTGGGGGTCACTTCCACGAGTTCATCGTCTTCGATGTACTCCAGCGCCGCTTCCAGCGACATCTGACGCGGCGGCTTCAAGACGATGTTTTCGTCCGAGCCTGAGGCGCGCATATTGGTCAGTTTCTTTTCACGGATCGGATTGACGACCATATCTTCGTTGCGCGCGTTTTCGCCGACGATCATGCCTTCGTACAACTCTTCGCCCGGTCGGATGAACAGTTCAGAGCGATCCTGCAAATTGAAGAGCGAAAAGCCGACCGCTTTACCGGTTGAGTTGGAGATCAGCACGCCGTTGGGACGACGCGGCACATCGCCGCTGATCGGGCGATACGAATCGAAACGATGATTGATAATCGCTTCTCCTTGCGTCGCATTGAGCATCTTGGTGCGAATCCCAATCAGGCCGCGAGCCGGGATTGAAAAGACGACCTGCGTGAAATCGCCGCGCGGCGACATCTCGACCATTTCGCCGCGACGTTCGCCGACCATTTCCATGACCGGGCCCATCTTGATCGACGGGACTTCAACCACCAGGTTTTCGAACGGCTCTTCTTTGAGACCGTCGGTTTCACGCATGATGACTTGCGGCTTGCTCACCGCCAATTCAAACCCTTCGCGACGCATCGTCTCGACCAACACGGCCAGGTGCAGCACGCCGCGTCCCGCAACAGCGAAAGCATCGGCGGAAGCAGTGTCTCGTACGCGCAGCGCGACGTTGCGTTCCAGCTCTTTGTAGAGACGATCGCGGAGATTACGCGAGGTGACGTATTTTCCATCCTTGCCGACAAACGGCGACGTGTTGATGGTGAAGACCATTTCCAGCGTCGGCTCGTCGACCAACAATCGCGGCAGCCCATTTGGCTTTTCGAGATCGCAAATCGTATCGCCGATATCGATATCTTCGATACCGCAGAGTGCGACGACGTCGCCTGCTTCGGCTGAATCGACATCGACGCGTCCGAGATTCTCAAAGACCTGCACCGAGCTAATTTTCGCTCGTTGCAATTTGTCGCCTACCTTGGTGACGGCGACGGTCTGTCCCTTTTTGATGCGTCCGGCCTTGATGCGGCCGATCGCGATACGTCCGACGAATTCTGACCAGGCGAGCGTCGTGCAGAGAATTTGCAGCGGCTCTTCCGGCTCTACTTCAGGACCGGGGATATGCTGCAGAACCATGTCCAATAGCGGCTCCATCGTTCCGCTGCGATCGGCGGGATCGTGCGAAGCGAAGCCTTCTTTGGCGCTGGCGAAGATGTAAGGAAAATCAGCCAACGTGTCGTCGGCGCCGAGCGCCAAGAAGAGATCGAGCACTTCGTCGACCACTTCCATCGGCCGCGCGTCAGGCTTGTCGACCTTGTTAATGACCACGATCGGCTGCAGTTTGCATTCCAGCGCCTTGGACAGCACAAACCGCGTCTGCGGCATCGGGCCTTCGGCCGCGTCGACCAGGACCAGCGCGCCGTCCGCCATGCTGAGGACGCGTTCGACTTCGCCCCCAAAGTCGGCGTGACCTGGGGTGTCGATGATATTGACCTTCACGCCCTTGAAGGGGAGCGCGATGTTCTTGGCCAAGATCGTGATGCCACGCTCTTTTTCTTGATCATTCGAGTCGAGGATTCGCTCGCTGCTTAATTGGCTGTCACGGAACTGGCCGCTTTGCTTGAGCAGGCAGTCAACCAAGGTCGTTTTGCCGTGGTCGACGTGGGCGATAATTACGATGTTGCGAATGTCGTCGCGACGCATGGACGTATCTCTAGCGCGATTCTGGAAAAAAGTGAATCGTGAATCGTACCAAATGGCGCCAATTATGCGGTAGGGGAGTCGCCGCAAAGGGGGAGGGAGTTACCGCAGTCCATCAAGATTTTTTGATGAATAAATGCGACCTTCCCCGCAAGAACGGAAAAACAGCATGCCTAATCAGGCAAGGCTGCTGGCCGCTTCTCCACTAAGTGATAACACGCGCTATTCGGCCCAATCGGGCTTCGGGAAGTCGCGAATTGGACTAAATCGAGGATAAGACTCCCAAACATCGCCGGAATCGCTCATCCGGGGATCTCCGGTCTTGCTCAGATAGCCGTTGAGCAACTGCTCCATAGCCTGCCGGATGCTCTTGTGGGATCGAGCCTGGGCCAGATCGCGCAGACAGCCTGGATCGGTTTGAATATTGTACAACTCGATCGCAGGGCGACGATCGACGGCGGCGCCAAATAGCGGAGCGACCGCCGCATCCTCACGATGTTCGACCATCCAGTCGAGTGTCGGTGAGCCGTCGATATCGTGATATCCGCCATGCGGCGGCCCCAGCATGCCGGGCTTGGTGAACGCCTGCGGAGCCCCCGCCGGCCAACGTTGCGGCTGAAAATTGCGGATCAGCAAAAATCGGGCGCTGCGAAGCGAACGCTGCGGGTAGGTAAGGTTGTTCCATCGCGACGACGAATGTCGCTCTCGCGAACTAAATGCTCCGCCAGTGAGCTTCTCTTCTTCTCCGGTAAGTCGCGGCAGTAGATTTCGTCCAATCATCGGCGGCGTATCATCCGCAGGGGATTGGACGCCGGCAGCAGCGAGAAACGTTGGCGCCAAGTCGGTCAGACTGACCACTTCGTCAATCGTTTGTCCGGCTGTGATTTTCGCGGGCCATGCGATCGCCAACGGCATGTGGATTCCATATTCGTAGTTATTCGCTTTCGCTCGCGGAAATGGCATGCCGTTGTCACTGGTGACGACGACAATCGTATTGTCGAGCTGACCGATTGCTTCCAACTGCTTCAGCATCGCTCCCAGCTGCTGATCAAACCATTCGATCTCGCGACAATAGTCGAGCAAATCCCCGCGAATCGGTTCGGCATCGGGCAGAAACGGCGGCAGCGTCGCGTCGGTAAGCGTTTTGCCCGCTTCTTCGCCGCTCCCTTTTTGATAGGGACGATGCGGCTCGGTGGCGCCAAACCAAAAACAGAATGGAGCATCCGCAGGCCGGTCGGCCAGAAAATCGGCGAAGTTCGCCGCGTAGTCGTTGTTACTGATTCCGGCGGCCGGCTTCTTCGCCAGCTTTCGCTTTTGATAGGCGGGCCCTGCCGGATTACGCTCGCGACCGCTGATTTTAAAATTGCCTGGGCCCCAACCTTTGCCGGTATAGCCGACAAAATAGCCCGCCGCTTCCAGCAGATCGGGATAGACGACGTACTTTTTCGGAAACGATGACGCGTGCGTCCCTGCTTCTTCAATCATCCAGGGATAACGCCCAGTCAGCAGCGCCGCTCGCGATGGAGAACAACCGGGCGACGCAGAGATCGCATTCTTGAAATAGGCGCCGCGACGCGCGATCTGGTCAAAGTTGGGAGTCGCCGCCGACTTGCTGCCGGCGATCGACGTGTCAAGCCAGGATTGATCGTCCGAGATCGCAAGCAGGATGTTGGGGCGTTGGTCAGCGTGCAGATCGGCCACAAGCAACAAGCAACCGAGCAAACCGACAAACAGGGCAAGGCGAGGCATAGGAAATTTCCAACGGAAGGGGGAAGCCGTGCTACAGGGCTCTGTGAGCAATGGCGCCAAATATCGTGGTTTGATGGTTATCTAGTATGCGGCGCCCGAGCGATCGATTCAATTCTTCCTGTTTGCCTCGATTCTCGGCGGAACGTTTCTTCCGCATATCGGCCTGATGCAGGGATCGTGCTATGCTTGAACGCCCCCGCTGGGAAAGAACCAGGTCAACAAGCGTTCGCCGTCCGGAAATAGTAGTATGGAGTGGATTCGAGAGATTGGGCTGTTCGCCCTCTGCGCCCATTCGATCGGCGTACTGACGGCCATCAACGCGATCATGAAGACGCGCACCTCGCAGGGGGCGATTGCCTGGGCGATCACGCTGTTCATGTTTCCTTATGTTGCGGTTCCCGCCTATTGGATCTTCGGACGTAATCGCTTTCATGGGTATGTCGAAGCGCGTCGTAGCGAGAACCGCGGCGTCCAACACATGACCAGCACGCTGCGCGGAGCCGCCGGCGAGTTTATCATTTCGGATGAAATGCCCTATGAATTGAAGACGTTCGAGAACCTGGCTGAGTTTCCCTTCAGCCGCAAGAACTCGATCCGGCTGCTGGTCAACGGCGAAGCGACCTTTGACGCGATCTTCGCCGCGATCGCGACGGCCGAAAAATATGTCCTCGTGCAGTTCTATATCCTCCGCGATGATGAGTTGGGGCGAGCGCTGCAGCAACAGTTGATCGATCGCGCCAAAGCCGGCGTTCATGTATCCGTCTTGTATGACGAAATTGGTAGTTACGGGCTCTCTCGCAACTATGTCGCCGAACTCCGAGAAGCGGGGGCTTTGATCGTACCGTTTCATACGACCAAAGGACGCGGCAATCGCTTTCAGCTCAATTTTCGTAATCATCGCAAAATCGTGGTCGTCGATGGGCAAACAGCCTATGTCGGCGGGCACAACGTCGGTGACGAGTATATGGGGCGCGACCCGAAGATCGGTCCATGGCGCGATACGCATGTAGAGCTGCGCGGGCCTGCCGTACAAGCCGTGCAACGTTCGTTTCTGGAAGACTGGAACTGGGCGACGCACGAACTGCCGCCGGTTGAATGGATCCCAGAACCCTCCGACGATGACCAACAGGTGTTGGTTGTGCCGACAGGCCCGGCTGACGATATTGAGCGCTGCACGCTCTTTTTCGTCCAAGCGATCAACATGGCGCAAAAGCGGGTTTGGATCGCAAGTCCTTACTTTGTGCCTGACCCGCCGGTCATCGCCGCGTTGCAGTTGGCGGCGATCCGAGGATGCGATGTTCGCATTATCTTGCCAGAGCGTCCTGATCACATCTTGGTTTACTTGTCGGCTTTCTCCTTTATCGCCGAAGCGGCGCCCAGTGGAGTTCGCTTCTTTCGGTATGAGCCTGGATTCTTGCACCAAAAGGTGGTGCTGATCGACGATCACTTTGCCGCAGTCGGCACGGCGAACCTCGACAATCGTTCGTTTCATCTTAATTTTGAAATCATGATCGCGGCCGCCGATCATCAGTTCGCCTCCGAAGTCGCGCAAATGCTGGAAGAAGACTTCGAGCAATGCCGCGAAGCTCACGCAGATGAGTTGGCGCAGCAGTCGTATGCATTCCGACTGACCGTCGCTTTGTCTCGATTGATGGCCCCTATTCAGTAGGGCGATCGCTAGCGGCGCAAGCGACAGATTCGGCAGAATCGTAAAAAACGACAAGCTCGCCTGAACTTGCCTAGTCGATGCGACCGAAACAAAAGAGAGGAAACGCGCTCTTGCAGATTGCTAGCAGCGATTTCCGCTTTGAATCTGACGCATCATCGACGGAGTCGACCAAATGCCACGCGCGACCTCGCTGCTTCCTCGCCTAACCGTACTCGCACTGGCGTTAATGTCGGGCTGCGCTTTTCCCTTCTTCCGCTCGAAAGACAAATCGCTGGAAGAAATGGTGACCGTCGAAGCGATGGCCGAAGAAGGCCCCAAAACGCCTGCGGTCGAACCAAGGCCGGCTGTCGCCGATCAAGATAAGCCGCTGCCGCCGATTGCGCGGTTCTTTGGCGGTTTTTTCGGCCGCGGCAAATCGAAGCCTCAGGCCGATCCGATCTCAACTCTGCCGACGATAGATGAACCCCAAGCTGAAAGCGTCGCAAAAACGTCGCACCCGAAAATCGAATTCAACAAGACTGGCGATGTCGGCGCCGGCATCGTAGCACCAAAGGCAGCCGAGCCTACTCCAGCCGCCGCGCCGCAAGTCAGCAATCTGGCCGAAATGCCCCCCCGCCAAGCTGCGTCAGAACCAAAGTCAGCAGCCAAACCGCAACCTACCGAAATCGTCAAGCCCCATACTGTCGCGCAAGCGCCGCCAGAGCAGTCGGCGTCACAACAAAAAGCGACGATACCGAATCCCTCCAAGCAGACATTTGCGTCGCAATCGACGCGATCGCAATCGGGATCACTGACCGCCGCACTTCGTAACGCGTTGGACGATGCGACGAAGGATGGCTTGGCCCAGCAAACGCAAGAGCGCGAGTCGCAGTCGGTCGCCGCCGCTCTTAGCAGCGCGTCACGCTTCAACGCTCCGTCCCCAACGAAATCACGAGTTGTCGAGTTGAGCTCGTCACCACTTGGCTCCCAACCGGTCGCTCCGCGTTCGCAGCCAGTCCCGGCAATCGCCAATCCTCCCGCGGTTGCGGAGAAGGTAATTGAGAATCCGACCACGACCTCCTCGCAAATCGTCACTGCCGCCCAGAAGTCAGACAGCAATCCGCTCCGCGAAGATGCGACGAGCCACACGCGAATGATCGATCTCGCAACACAACCGCTCGGCGCTGTCACCAAGAAGCCGCAAACCGTTTATCCGACGCAAGAAGCTATTCCGGCAGCTATTCCGGCAGCTGAACCAGCCGCGCAGCCAACCGATGCGACCACGCTTGTCGCATTTCAATCGCACGTTCATTCTGGCGATTCGATCATCGACCAACTCAAGCAAAGCCGTCGTGTCAATCAATACCGACCGATGTACGAAACGGAAAGCGTGACCGCCGCCGCTGCGACCAAGCGATCGCTTGCACCAACTCCAGCCCAAGCCGTCACCGCTGCAGTCCGTCCTGCTCCGGACATCGAGCCGATTAAGCCGCAGCCAGCTCATCCGACCGTTGTCGCCGCAATTCCGACGCCGGCGCGGCAAGAGGTTACCGCTTCGGATCGACCATCCACGCCGCCAGCGAGCCCCACGGTGATCGCCGCAAGACCAACGCCAGTTCCAGTAGAAATCGCCGCTCCTACGCCGACACAGCAAGCTCCGACTGATTTTGCGGCTACCATTCCATTGGAAAATCCCGCCGCGACAAAACCGGCAATGAGCAATCCAGAGCCAATCGCAACTCCGTATCGCCCCGAGGCGCTTTCCAAATTGGTCCCCACCGAAGCGCCGATAACTGCCGCTCTGTTGGAGCAACCCGGCAGTCAGCCAGCCGAACCGGCAACAGCACCAACCGTTGATCCGCCGACTCCTCAACTCGCGACGACACCCACCAATCCGGTTCGTGCTATTCCGCGTGTTGCGGTCGCTCCGCAAGCCACGTCGCGTTCGACCACACCTTCGCGACCGACTCCTCAGGTCGCCGCGCGTCCGACTCCAACAGCGGTCGAGCCGATGGTCATCTCGACTCCACGGACCTCGTCGCCGGTCGTTTCGCCGGTAGCGACTCCGCAGCTGGCGCCGGTGGTCACGGTCGAAGAATATCGCCGCATGCAGCAACAACGCCGCAGTCAAGCGACGCGAAAATACTAGAAATCTGCGGGCTACAGCTCGCGCCAATTGACGTCGATTCGGCCATGCAATCGCGACGCGATATCGCGGTACTCCGGTCGATTGTCAACCAACATCCGAGCCGCTTCGCGGAGCGGCGTCCCATCCACATGCTGACAATAGACAACTTCCGGCACGTCGCATGGAACAAGGCCTGCAGCGCCTTCGGATGTCGGTAGCGTGCCCACATCCGATTCGGCGATGTTCGAGCATGGAAAAAAGACGCTCACCGAGCAGGATCCTCCCAATGTCGCTAGTCGCGGTCGACAATCGGTCAACGCTTTGGCGATCTCATCGCATGGCGGAGCGCCGGTAAGCGAAGTGGCGCTTGCCGTCTGCGACAAATCGGTTTGTGCCCGGATGACGACGGTGCGGCAGATGTTTTCCAGCATCTTCGCCGCTTTCATCGTTCCGTCACGCGTGCACACCAGCAAGTTCTGCAGTCCATGGTGTTCTTCGCTGATCCGAGCACGCGCTTCGCGATCGGCGACCAGCAAGAATTCATGGAAACGGGGTTCCACCGCGCGAATGGACGTATCCGCAAGATTCCCGACTTCGAGATCGAAGAAGTTGGCCAGTCTCCGCAGTTCTCCCTCGACGTTCTTCAACGCCAAGTTGGAATCGAGTATCTTGGCTCGTACGACCTGGGCGAACTGACAAACGCCCAACAGAGCGACGCCATGCGTGCGAAGATGGGCGTATTTGATCCAAGCGTCATAGTCGCTGGCGACCTTCTTCACGCGATCGCGCGATCGTCCATCGGCGCCGTCAAAATTCGTTTCCAGCAATTTTTGCCGATGCCGATAGACTTCGCCTTGTAGGCGCTCCGCCATGGCGCGGGCTTTGTCTTCTAACAAGCGAAAATAACCGTCGACTGCGGTTTGCAACTCGCGAGTCCGTTGCAGACGAAACTCTTCCTGATCCAAGTGAGACAACAGCCAAGCGATTACCTTTTGCGCCGTCACTTCTCCCAGGGCATGCAACTTGGGAGCGATTTCACTGCGAAGAGAAACTCCACGTTTCTCCGACGACTCCATTTCGGTCGCACTTTGACCGATGACTTGGTCGAGAAACTCAAAAACGCTGAGCGATTTTTGCACGGGATCATCGCATGGCTGGTCAAGCTGTTTAAATTCTTGCGCCAGCAGCGAGCGAAAATATTCGTCAGGATCGGCCCCCAGTTCGTTGTGCACCATCATAAACATCGTTTGCAGCAGGGGATCGAGCGCCAAATTTTCCTCCACCACCAGGCTCTCGACGTGTTGTTGCAAGATCCGTTCAAAGCGATTCTGGCGTTCATCGCCATCGTCATCCTGCTTGTTTAGCATCGCCATCCGGCGACGATCTCCAGCAGGACTCTCGTCCGATCCTAACCATCGTTGAACGACGGCGCTGGCGACCTCACAACTGTAGCGTTCAGTCGCGGATCGCGAACTAAGGGGGACCGTGTAGGTGGAGAAGGTGCTGACGGTCGGGGCTTCCCCATCATCGTGCGCGTTGTCGGCATGCAAGTTATCCAGATAGCCGCCGCTACGACTGCGAGCGCGCATCAACAGATAATCAGAGAGCTCGTCGATCTGTCGATCGTAGTCGCCGTCGTTCAGTTCGTCTCCCCAATGGAGAAGCTGGAACACCGGTCGACGCGAACCGCGAAAGTCAATCGCCGGGATTCTAGCGGAGGGATCGCCCGGATATTTCTGCGATTGCAAGATCTGATGCAGTTCGGTCAAGCAAGCCAGACTATTCGCTCGCGCCAAATCTTGTTCGTCCGCTTTTCGCGGACCAGCATGGATAAGCATCACTTCCAAGTCGCTCAGATGCTGTCCTCGCTGTTGCAGTAAATTGGAGATTGCGAACGCCATATCCAACACGATTCCGCTGCCGGCGCCGCCGTTGATAGACGCCATCAAAATGATGCGGGGATCGCCGCCTACGGCGTTTGGAGTTAACTGGGATTGCTCTGCGACGCTATCGAGCGCATCGCCAATGGACTGCAAGATTGTATCGATATGATCCAGATAAGCGATCCGCCCCAACGGCCGCAGCCCCTCGGTCGCCAACGAATTGGGAATATTGTACAACCACCGCCGGCTGACCGACTGCGTGATTCGGGCGGATTCGCTGCGATACGATTGCGGGCGTCGCAACGGAATCAACAACCGTGTAATGTCGGTCGCCTCGGGAAGCGGCGGAGGAATCTCCATCGAATTCATCGTACGCGCATCGGTATCGACGGCGATCGCACGATACCAGGCTTGCCCCTGATCTTTGCCGCTATCGCGGTACTTTTGTTCAATTGCGTAAGCCAGACGTACGCCGACGCCCCCCACGCCGATCACCAACGTCGGGCGGTGTTTGCAATCCGTCGTGTTCCAGGTCCGAGGTCCCTTGTTTTCTACTTGACGCTCTGGCAGATCGTCCCAAAGCAAGGGGGAGATCGGCGACGGACCAGAAGTCCCAATCTCCAGCGTGCGCGCCTGATCGCACGCCGCTTGCTCTGCGACAGGATCGGTGGTGCGAGTATCAGCGGCACAGATTGTCTTTGTATCGGTATTGGCGCTTTCCTGCTGTCCTGTCGCCCCCGACGAGGGCAAAACGGTCGTCGAATCGGACGCAGCGACCAACGCTTGCAGCATCTCGCGACAATTGCGGAAGCGTTGCAGAGGATCTTTGGCAAGCGCACGATCGATGATCGCGCGATCGGCCTCCGGCAACGAATTGAGCCGCGGCTTGCTGCTAAGATGCTGCGCCGTCAACTGCGCCGGAGTCTTCCCAGGAAAGGGCAGGGCGCCGGTCAGCATTTCCTGGAAAACGATCGCCAGGCTGTATTGATCGCTTTGCATCGACGGTTGATCGTGAAACACCTCAGGCGCCGCATAAACCGGCGTCAGTCCCGCCATCATCGATGCGGTGACGTCCTGCAGATGTTTCACCAACCCAAAGTCGGCCACTTTCGAGTGATCGCCGACAATCAGCAGATTCTCGGGTTTGACGTCAAGATGTTGGAGCGAGTGCGACTCGCTCATGTAGTCGAGACCTTCGGCCGAATCGCAAAGATAACGAAGCAGCTCGGCGCGAGGAACGCCAGGCAGACCTTCGCTGCGACATTCCTCAAAGCGATCTTTCAAACTTTTGTCGGCCAATTCGGTCACGATCACCAATTGACCGTCAATCACTTCCACACGCTCAAGCGAGAGTAAGAAAGGATGCCGGACGCTCCGAATGCGGTGGAGCGCTTTCAATTCGCGAGCGGCGCGAGCTTCGTCATGGAATCCATAGACGAATTTTACCGCCTTCTGCAGTCCACCTGGTGCTTCGGCGATCCATACTTCGCCGTAGCCGCCGGCGCCAATTCTTTGGCGCACGCGGTAGCCTGCTACCTCACGTACATGTGCAGGGACTTCGGTTGTCACGAAAAATTCGCCTCAATACGCTTTCATGTGTGCGTCCGATTCTCGACGGCCCAGCCGAGAACTCTCTCTGATTGGTCACTCAATTTTTGTTATCGGAAAGACGTCGCTTGCTACGCTTGCCCAGCGTCGCGACGTCGATACCTTCCTCGACTCATGTTGACTCCCAGATCGCGAAACCGCTGCGCACTCGCTTCGGCATGCACTCCAGTCGCGATCGTCACAATATGTTTTTCCTCGCAGACGCCGATCACTTCGCGCACTCCTGCTTGCAGCGCCGTATCGTCGTCAATTTCCCGTGCGACCATTTCGCGGAACTCGATATAGTCCGGAGCCAGATCGAGGTAGTCTTCAAAGCGGGATTTGGAAGGATGAAAGCCGGCGAACGCCGTTTCGCAGCCGATCGCTTGCAGTTCGTTCATAAAGTCGCGGAAGAACGGCAATTCGCAAACCGCCTCATCCGGAATAACGATCACAGTGCGCCGCGCTTCCGGCGATTGATCACGAGCGTAGGCGACCGAATCGAGAAAGCTGGTCGCACCGATCTCGTGCGATTCTGGCCGCAAGAACAAGCAGACGTTTTCAGGCAGCATCTCCGCCGCCGAATAGGCGCGCAATCGATGCACGCGCTGTAAACGTTCGGTTAGTCGGCACTCGGTATCCAGAATTTTGCGGCTGATTGGATCGTCGACGCTGACGTTACTTTCAATCATGCGACGTACGAGAAATCCAAAGGGATCGCCGCTTGTTAGATCATAAATCCCGTCAAAATCGACGCGAACTCCCCCCACTGCGGCGATCTCTTGCCAGCGACGAAACGCCTGTAGCGAATCAAAATAGGTCGCGCCGCTTTCAGCAGCAGCCCCGCCGCCATCCATTTGCATCGTGACGGTTTGACGCTGTTGCGACTGGTTGCCGTTATGGAAATCAAATTCGATGTCGGCGACCATCAAGGTGTCGCCATCGGAGATGACTTTCTCCGTTATCTTCTCGCCGTTGACAAATGTCCCATTCGTGCTGTTCAAATCGCGTAGCAGGTACTGGTTTCCTTCTTTCAACAACAGCGCATGTTCACGGGAGACGCGTCCTGACTCCACCGGATAGTCGCACGAATCATTTCTGCCGATCGAAAAAGGAAATTTTTCGATCGGCAGTTTTCGCGTCTCGCCGCTTTCCGCCGAAAATATTTCGAAAAACGGTGCGCCTACCTGAGGATCGAACAGGACTTCGGTGTGCATAGGGAACCTTCTCGCAGGCGAAAAGTCACATCGATTTCACCCCTTACGACAAGGAGAATTTGCCGAAAAAGGGGACGTTGGATAAGGGAAAACGCACTTTGGCCGCAACCTTGTGCATCGAAAACATAGCATTGAATTCTTCGCCCAGACGGAATTTCCGAATTCGATTTGGATTGTTTCAAGTTGTTCACAGCGCTTGCCGGTTCTTTTTGACCTATGTTTTCGATGGCCTCAGCGCCGCCTCGGCGGCAATGACGCCAAAAGTCAACACGCTTCCCATCTCGATTGCTATTCAGCCAAGAGACGTATATGCAACGCCGACCGCTTCGCGTTTTGCTCGTATCGCCAGACCGTTCTTTTCTTCGGCGCACGGCCGAGTTTTTAAACGCGTGCCGGTTGGAAGCGTATGTCGCCGGCGACGCCGATCAGGCCGAATGGGCGTTGGCCAGCCGCGAACCGGATATCGTGGTCGTCGATTCAGCGGCGCCCCGGGCTGCCGCCGTTTTGCAAAGTTCGCGTCGTGATCGGCACACCACCCAAGCGTATGTCTACGCCATCGTGATCACCGACAGCGACTCGCCGGAACGCATTTTCGACGCGATCGCCGGTGGCGCCGACGACGTGATCCCCCGACCGCTGCGGTTTACAGAATTGCTCGTTCGGATTCGAGCCGCCGCACGTTCGCTGGAAGTCGAAAGCCGCCTGCATCGTCGTGTTGGTCGACGTTCGGCGTCCGGATTGGGGAACGCCGGCGTTCTGTTGCGTCAGTTGCGCGAAGATCTGCGCGACGCCGCAACCACCGGCAATGAAGTCAGCCTGGTCTTGTTTGATATTGACTATGCATTGCGATTTGGGCCGGATCCCGGATTTGATCTCATCATCGAACAGGTAACATCGACCATCCGCAGCGAGTTGCTTCCCTCCTACCGGATGTGCCAACCTTCAGCCGACCAATTGGCGGTCATGCTGCCAAATTCCACGGCGACGGAAGCGTACGAATGGGGAAACGAACTGCGTCAAAAAATCGCCGACACCGAATTCCAGCATGCCGAAAGCACGCTCAAACTGACGGTCAGTGTAGGAGTCGCCGCGTCGGCCGATTCGGGCCCCATTGCCGAAGAACTGTGGGAAAACGCCCAGGAAAGGCTCGAATTCGCCAAAAACTCTGGCGGCAACTTTGTCGCTTCGATTCGAGAACTTCAAGCCGAGGATACGTCGAGCGGCAGCTCGCATGGACGGCTGTTTGACGGCACGACAACCGCCGACGTTCTGCGACCTTCCTTTGTCCAACTTTCCACCACAACGCCGGCAGATGAAGTCATCGCCGCGTTCGCCAAACATGATCTTGATATCGCTCCGGTGATCGATGCGCAGCGACAATTTGCCGGAGCTATCACACGCGAAGTGGTGCAAAACCGAGCCGCCCGATCTCGCGAGCTCACAGCGGCGGAACTGGTCGACGCCAATTTTCCACAGATGGAATCGGACGCATCGTTCAGCGAATTGGTCAACTTCTTCTCCGAGAATCCGTCCCCCTGCGTGGCGATCCTGCGTCAAGGAACGCCGCTCGGCTTTGTCTCACGCGACGATCTAGCGCTGCTCAGTGAACCGCTTGATTCAGCGAGCTACGCCGAATCAAGCGACGAGATCCCGACAACGGAGTTCTACGTGGTTAGCCGTCCGCAATTGGTGGAAGTCGGACCAGGGGAAGGAGAGTAAGAAGGAAAGCGAAGAACGCTTCTTCTCCGCTTTCCAATTTCCTTCTAGTCCCCCGCGACCACCGTGAAATAGCTCTTCACCACGCGATCAAAGTATTCCGGTTTCATTTCCATCGGAACCCCTTTGTACAGGCAATAGTTGCGGATCTGGCTCAGCAGGTCACGCGGCTGGCAGCGGCGCATCGGACGATTGACTGGTTGATAGTGACGTTCGATCAAATGCTCGACGGCGTCGGCGTTGTATTCAAAGTTCAGTTGTTTGGCGAAGATGCGGAAGAGAGTTCGGAACTCGTCGAGTTGAGCGTCACGGACCTCAATTTTGTACGGAATACGCCGCAAAAAGGCGTCATCGGTCAGGTCTTTCGGCTCGAGATTGGTCGAGAAGATAATCAACTGCTCGAAGGGGACCTGGATTTTTTTGCCGTTCGCTAGCGCTTGATAGTCGACCCGATTTTCGAGCGGAACGATCCAACGGTTGAGCAATTGCGTCGGCTCCATTCGCTGGCGACCAAAGTCGTCAATCAGTAAACAACCGCAGTTGCTTTTCATCTGCAGCGACGCTTCGCCGATGTTGTTGATCACATCGTGTCGTATTTCCAAACTGTCCAACGTCAATTCCCCCCCGACAATCACGGTCGGACGGCGAATCTTAACCCAACGATGATCGTAGCTTTCAGACTTCAAAATGGTGCTATGCGCTTCTTCGATCACCTCGTGATAAACGGTGTCGAACAGCTTGACGTATTGGCCATCTTCGATGATTGTCCGTGGGATCCAGATATGCTGGCCATAACAAGCGGTGATCCGCTTTGCTAGCGTCGTTTTGCCATTCCCAGGCGCTCCATACAAAAAGAGTCCGGCGCCGGAATTCACCGCAGGCCCCAGATTATCGAACAGATCGTCGTCGACCGAGAGTCCGGCGAACGCTTCTTCCAACTGCTCACGTTGCGGCGATTCGTTCCGAATCGACTGGGCTTCTACCGATGTGATGTAGTCTTCCAAAATGACGGGAGCCGCTCCGAAATAGGTGCAACTGGCCATATAGGACTGGGCACGGGTACGCCCTTGATCGGTTAACGCATAGGTATAGTCATTCAGCGCCGCCGAGCCGGTATGTTGCAAAATCTGGCGCGTACGGAGCGATGTGAAGAGCGATTCGAGAATACCAAACGGCAAACAAATCTTCTCTGCGATCTGTCGTCCGCTAGCCGAACCGATATTGAGCAACAATTTGCAGATCAGCGATTCGATCAGCTGGGGCGAGAGCCGCGTCTCTTCCAGCGACCGGGGCTCTTCTGGACGAAAGTTTTCGTCCGACATCAGCGAGGCGAGCAAGCTGTTTTTCAGATCAAGCGTCGAAGCAACAGACACGGCGACTCTCCGTTTGGGCAGCGGGACTGGGGGGCGCTGAAGTTTAGTTCAGTAAATCAGTCCCGGCGGACCATTCCCGCCACAAGTCGAGCTCCTATAATTGGCGCGACCGTCATAATCATCACGCGCCAGCAATGCGATAGCGCCGCTAGCGCCATAGTTTTATTACAGATGGCTATTGTTAGCCCATCGCGCAGGTCGATAGGAGGCTAGCGCGCGACAATTTTGGAAGTTCGTATTTCTTGAATGCCTTTTCGGTGCTATGGTTGCACCGAACCGGTCAAACCTTGGGGAGCAAACGCCCATGGCCCATGAAAAAGCGAAGTTGCTGCTCGAGTCGTCGCACTCTTATTTAGATCGCATTGCTGCGATTCAGTCGTCGCTGGAGCTCGGAATGCCGTATGACGAGATCGAGGATTATCTCGATTGGGTCGAGCTGATGCGGTGCGAAGCTTCTAGCGGATCTGCCGAATAGGCGCCGCTATCGGAGCTTTCCCAATGATGGCGGACGCTCCCACGCAGCCGGCTGCTTTTAGCAGCTAGCCGGCCGCTTCCAGATTCTTCAGAACGCGTACTGCTTCGTAGGCGTTCACAAGTCCGCCAATTCGCTGCACGAAGATTTGTACTTCGAGCACTTGCGAGGGGGACAAAATGTCGCTGCCGCACGAGAGCAAAATCTCGATCTCTTCGGCGGTAAGATTCTCGACGTCCAATTCCTTCAGCATGAGCGATCCTGAGCAGTAAGAAACCAATCGGGGCGAAACTATCCCGAAGTATCGGCGTGGCGATGCGTCGGATTGAGATTGCCTTCGATTGGATTTCCACGTTCTTCCAGATCGCGAAGCGTCACGAAATTTTTATCGGAGCGATCGGCACATCCTGCGCGTGTTGATAGCACGCGATGTTAAAAGCTCATGGTTATTCGGTCGATGCCGCTAGACGGTTGAAGCCTTTGAGGATCCGCCAGCGGCATGCTGCGGGGTTGGGTCGGTTGCCGCAACGGCTTTTGCGGTTACGCCGGAGATGTGCCCGCCCAGCAGACAATGTAACCCCCAGAAGCTGACCGCCACGGCGGTCCAGGCCAAAGGGTAAACGATCAAGCCGGGCCCCAAGGCGAACGAGCCTAGCATGATCCAACCGGCGCCGATCATCAGAAGCAAGCTTTTCAACGGCATGATAGGAGAACTCCATTTCGAGAGATGAGCGTCTGTGGGATAGGCGGCGATGCTGTCGCGTCCTACCCGTTCTATTTTATTCCATACCATCGAAAAATTACGAGCCGATTTCCTGGAAATTAGACTTTCTCCAGTCGCTGCCAGCAGAATCTCTGCTGGCGTCTGCAATCCAGGGGACATTTCTCGCTTGCGTCGACTGCTGGCGCCTGCTATTTTCCGCGCCCCCGTGGGCGTATGAAAATTAGTGAGTCAACCGAAGAAAAAATAATGCCCAAAGCCGCTGAAGTTCTTGGACAGTTCATCCCGCTGCACTATCACTTTGAAATGCTGCGCGATCGTTATCGCATGCAAAGCTTTCGCGAAGCGATTGAAGCGACGGTCCGTCCCGGCGATAAAGTGGTCGATCTTGGCGGCGGCACCGGAGTGCTGTCGTTCTTCGCTGCGCGAGCAGGCGCCGAAGTTTGGTACTGCGAGCGGAATCCCGAATTGGTCGAGGCCGCCCAACGAATTCTTCGCGATAACAACGTGTCGCAGCAGGTTCATATCGTCCACGCCGACGCAGCCGAGTTCGCGCCGCCGACTCCGGTCGACTTCGTCGTTTGCGAGATGCTGCATGTGGGACTGCTGCGGGAAAAACAGATCGAGGTAATCTCGGCGTTTCAACGCAATTACCAACAAGCTCATGGTCCGGCGCTTCCCCGTTTTATTCCAGAAGGAACGTTGCTGGCTTGCCAGCCTGTGGAGCAGGACTTTGTATTCGAGGGTTTCCTAGCGACAGGTCCCCTCTTTCAGGCGCCAGCTGACGATCATGCTGACACCAGCGTGCTGGCGGAAGCGGCGATCCATCACATGGTCTGGTACGACAAGCCGCTCCGATCTGATATCGCATGGAGCGGCAAATTTGAGATCGCCCAAGACGGCCAATTGAATGGGGTCCGATTTATCACCAAGAACGCGCTGACGGTGCTGATCGAAGACCAGCGCGTCATTCCTTGGCACAACCAATTTCTGGTGATGCCAATCGAGCGGCCGTTGCAAGTTTCGGCCGGCGACGTGATCGAGATTTCATTCCAATACGAGGCCGGCGCCGAACTGACGCGACTGGGCGATACGCTTCAAGTGACTCGCGCCGGCGAGCAAAAGCGGCCTCAAGTCGCATAACTGAATTCTGCGCGGCATCCCGTTCTCTCGGCGCGATACGCATAACCGGCATCTGCGGCGCCATAAACCCCGAAAAGGGGTAGCTTCTCCTTGGGTTCGATTGCGCCGATTTTTGGACAAATGCGTTGTCCGACCTAATTTTGGGTAGACGTCAATCCACGACGAGCAGGTCGCAATGCGCCGCGACCCACGCGTTGGCGTTGCGCCGTAGGGGCAAACTCGAACGAAGAATGAGCAAGACGATGAGCAAGAAGTCGCATATCGCCACGGAACTGATAGCCGCGATCGCCTGCGCGCTGCTGTTCACGGCGGCGACCGTTACTTGCCTGGTAACCGGAGACTTGGGAATCGGCGCCATGGTCGCTTGCGGCGCCGCCGCACTAGCCACGATTTGCTGTTTCACTGTATGGCGAACGGCTCAAACCGGCGAAGATCGCGCCATTCGTCAGTTCCAATTACTCGCCTCCGCATCGATCGAACAGCTCGAACATGACGATCTTCAAGCGGCGTGCCCCCAGGCGCGTGAGCTGCGAAAGTGGAAGTCGCCGCTGGAGCAATGCTATCGCCGTATGAAATCGCTCGCCGACGACGCACGTGAACTGCAACAGTCTCGCGTCCGGAGTGAAGTCAAAGCGCATTTGACCGGGCTGCGACACGAACAGATGCGTGAGATCGTCGACAAGCTGTCAGAACCGGTCATGATGACCAATCAATACGACGAAATCATCTTCGCCAACGAAGTTGCCCGCGAATTGTTCGGCATCCTCGATCTGGCGGAAAAGACGATGGTCGAGGACGCGATCGCATCCGAGGGGATCGTCCAATTGCTGCAAGAGACGCGTCTGCGGAAAACGCCGACGCAGCGTGTGAGCGAAATCGAGTTGCTTGACTCGGCGGACGACAAGCATTGGTATCGCATCACCGTCAGCACGATCGCGCAGCATCTCGACAACGAGATGGGCGCTGATGAGCCGAACTATGGCGCCGTCGCCGTCTTGCGCGATATTAGCGGTTACAAAGCGATTCAGCGTCGCAACGCCGAGTTTGTTTCGGCGGTCAGCCACGAAATGAAAACTCCCTTGGCCGGCATCAAAGCCTATGTCGAACTGCTAGCCGATGGCGAAGCCGAGGACGAGCAGACGCGAGACGAGTTTCTACAAGTCATCAACAGCCAGGCCGATCGCCTGCAGCGGCTGATCGATAATCTGCTGAACTTGGCGCGGATCGAAGCCGGCGTCGTCAACGTCAACAAAAAGCCGCGTTCGCTCAACGAATTGCTGGAAGAAGCGTTCCGCATCGTCCATCCGACCGCCGAGCAAAAGAACATCACGCTCATTTCCGACCTCAGCCCCATGTACCTGGGCGTTCTGGTCGATCGCGACATGATCATGCAGGCGGCGATCAACCTGCTTTCCAATGCGCTCAAGTACACCCCCGATAATGGCAAGGTAACGCTCCGTAGTCGCCTACAGGATCGTGAAGTGGTGTTTGAAGTCGAAGACACCGGCGTCGGTCTCAACTCGGAAGATTGCGATCGGGTTTTTGAGAAGTTCTATCGCGTGAAAAAAGATCAAAAGATGGCCTCCGGCACCGGACTCGGTTTGCCGCTGGCCAAACATATTGTCGAAGACGTACATGGGGGCGATTTGAACGTCACCAGCAAAGAAGGCGTCGGCTCGACATTCCGAATTCGTCTTCCTACGGTCCAAGTGGCCGAAACCGTCAACTAGCGCTGGTTCCGACTTGAAGGCAATCAAGATGAACGCTTCCCCCAACTATCTCGACACATTTCCGCAGGTGGTGACCAATTTGCAGGAAACCACCGCTCCGTCGACCGCCGGTAAACGCATTTTGTTGGTCGACGACGAAATGCACATCCTGCGAGCCGCTGAGTTCAAACTAAAACGGAGCGGTTACGAGATCGAATGCGTGGAAGATGGCCAACAAGCGTGGGAAGCGATTCAAGAGCATCTGCCCGATTTGCTGATCACCGATTTCCACATGCCGCGTCTGGACGGACTCGGCCTTTGTCGTCGTGTACGCGAAGACGAAGCGACGCGTCAACTGCCGATCATCATGCTGACCGCCAAGGGGTTCGAGATGACGTCGGACGACAACCTCGAATCGCTCGATATCGCCGCGATCCTGGCCAAACCGTTCAGTCCTCGCGGCCTGGTCAACTGCGTCGAGGCGGTCTTAACAACCGGTTCGTTCGAACAACCGCCGATCAGTTACCTTCGCTAAACCTGTCCCCCTGTAGATTTCCATGAGCTTGCCGACCGAAATATTTGGAGAAGTCGTCGTGGTCCATACGCCCGAAGAATTGGGAGAGGATCAAGCCGATGCGGTCGAAGCGTTCCTGCTTTCGCGCGAACGTAATCGTGTGATCGTCGACCTCGACGGGACCGAAACGCTTGACAGCGCCGGTTTGACCTGCTTGCTTTCGGCGCAACAGCGTCTGCGTGAAGCAGGGGGCGAATTGAAGATTACGACCGCCAATCACGTCAATCGCAAGATATTGGAGATCACCCGATTGGACAAACGTTTAGAAGTATTTGAAAACATGATCGAAGCCGTCAAGAGCTTCGTCTAATCGTCACCGGAATGAATCCCCTATGAACGCGCCCACCACGAGCGCCCCGATGCGATTAGGTAACGTCCTCACCAAACGAGGGTTCGTTACGATCGAGCAGTTGGAAGGTGCGCTCGACTACCAAAAGAACAAGGGAAAGAGCAAACTGCTCGGCGAGATTCTCGTCGAACTTGGCTACTGCTCCGAAGATCAGATCATCGAGTGCCTGGCGGTCGAGTACGGCATCCCCTACGCCAAGCTCGAAGCGCGATTGTACGATCCCAAAGTAATCGGGATCCTACAACGCGAGTATATCGAAAAGAACCTGGTTCTCCCGCTCTTTTTGATCGACGACGTCCTGACGATCGCGGTCACCGAGATTTCCAATCTCTTTTTGATCGACGAAATCCAGACGCTCACCGACAAGCAGGTGCAAATCGTCGCGTCGTCTCCGCGAGACGTCCGCCGGATGATTCAAAGCTTGCCTGACTCGAAGGTGTTCGTCATCGACGACATCATCGAGGATAGCGATCAGTCGGAAGTGACATTGATTGAGGATGCGATTGAAGACATCGGCGATGTCGAGGAAATCGCCGGCCAATCACCGGTCATCCGCCTGGTCAACTACATCATCTACAACGCGGTCAAAGAGGGCGCTAGCGATATTCATATCGAACCGGCCGAACGCTGCATGCGCGTCCGTTATCGAATCGACGGCAAGCTGCACAAATCGCTCGAAGTGCCGCAACATCTGCTGAACGCAGTCAACAGCCGTATCAAAATCATGGCCGGACTCGACATCAGCGAGCGCCGCTTGCCGCAGGATGGCCGCGTGCACGTCATGCTGGACTCGCGCAAGATCGATTTGCGCGTCAGCACGTTCCCCGGGAACCGGGGCGAAAAAACCGTGATTCGCGTGCTCGATACGAAAAAGGTGACGTTGGTGCTGAAGCACCTGGGGTTCGCCGAAGATATTCTCGATCGGTTCATGGCCAACATTCACGCTCCCAACGGAATCGTGCTAGTGACCGGACCGACCGGTAGCGGTAAGTCGACGACGCTCTATGCGGCGCTCAACGAAATCGCCACTATGGAAAACAACATCTGCACCGTCGAAGACCCGATTGAATACCACATTCCGCTGATCAATCAGTTCCAAGTGCAAGAACGCGTCGGTCTGACTTTCTCGAAAGCGCTCCGCACGCTGCTTCGCCAAGATCCCGACGTCATCATGGTCGGTGAAGTTCGCGATGAAGAAACGGGGCGCACCGCGATCCAAGCGGCCCTTACCGGGCACTTGGTCTTCAGCACGCTCCACACCAACGACGCCGTCTCGGCCGTGACGCGATTGATCAACATGGGCGTCGAGCCTTATTTGATCGGCGCTGCGCTCAACATGGTTTTGGCGCAGCGTCTGGTCCGCAGCATCTGTCCAAAATGCAGCGAATCGTACGAACCGCCGCGCAACTTGCGAAAAACGCTCGACCGGATGGGCTACGAAATCCCCGTATTCCGCAAAGGCATCGGGTGTCGCTACTGCCGCAATTCGGGTTATAGCGGTCGACTAGGCGTCCATGAAATCTTGACAATCGACGATGAACTGCGTGACGCAGTCGTCGCAGGAGTGCCGATCGGCGAACTGCGCCGCATCGCGATTCGCAGTAAAAATTTGATCACGATGCAGCATGACGGCTTCCGCAAAGTTCGTGAAGGAATCACGACCATTGAAGAAGTGCTGCACGCCACCGGCGACGTTTCGATGACCGGAACAACCTAACCCAAGTCGCCAAGAGCCCCAATCATGTTGACTTACGCTTACCAAGCTCGCGATTCTCTCGGCCAGGTGCACGAAGGCGCCGTCGACGCCGGTTCGCCCGAAGAAGCGCAGATGATGCTGCACCGCGACGGGATGCATGTCTTGTCGCTTGAACAAGAAGCGGAAGCAGGCTCGCTCTTTCCATCTCGAATCAGCAAGTCGGACATCATCTATTTCACCAACCAGTTGGCGGTAATGGTCGATACCGGCATCAACCTTTCTACAGCGATCGAGTCCGTCTCGTCTCAAGAGAAGAACGAAGCGCTCAAGACGCTGCTGGTCGATATCCGCCGCAACGTCGAGTCAGGCGAAGACTTTTCGGCGGCATTAGGGAAGTATCCGAAGCATTTCAACAAGACCTATATCTCGCTGGTCAAAGCGAGCGAACAGACCGGCATGCTGGGCGAAATGCTCGAGCGAATCGCCGCTTACATGCGAAACGAGGTCGAGATTCGCAACAAGGTCCGCGCAGCGCTCGCCTATCCAGCGGTGATGGTCGTGCTCGCCACCGCGGTCACGATTTTTCTGCTGACCTATGTCCTTCCCAAGTTCACTCCGCTGTTTGAGCGCAAAGGAGCGAAGTTGCCGACGCCGACCATCATCATGATGGCCGCTTCCGACATCTTGCTCGACTATTGGTGGGCCTGGCTGACCGCGATCATCGCCGCTAGCGTTAGTTTTTACTTTTTCCGCAAGACGGAGCGCGGCCGCAAAACGATCGACGGCGTCAAGATTAGCCTGCCGATTCTCGGTCCGCTGCTGCGAAAAATCACCATCGCGCGCAGTCTCAGTACGCTGGGAACGTTGGTTCGTGCCGACGTGCCGGTGCTGATGTCGCTCGAACTGACGGCCGATATCAGCCAAAACTATTACTACGACAAGCTCTGGCGGAACGTGATCGACTCGGTTACGTCCGGGAATCAAATCCATGAGACGCTCGCCAAAAGTAAGTTGATTCCGCCGACCGTCGTCCAAATGATCTCGGCCGGTGAAGAAACGGGACGTCTGGAAGAAGTCCTCAACAAGATTAGTCGGCACTACGACCAAGAGGTCGACCTGTCCATCAAAACGGCGACTAGCCTGATCGAACCGTTGATGATCACCGTCATGGGCGCAGTGGTCGGCGGCATCGCAATGGCGTTGTTGTTACCCATCTTCTCGCTATCACGGAACGTCTAGCGCAGGCAGACGGCGCCGACTTGCTAGCGAAAACCGCGACAGCAGCCAGACATGGTTTGCGCAGGCGTCAAAGTTTCTCATTCGCGCCGCGCGATCTTTCTTCGCGGCGCTTCCGCGCGTGCACAGCAAGGGCTGCGCTGGTCGATCTTCGGTAGACAGCCATGAGCCAACCATCGACGAGGAGCACCCCTTGCTAAAGTTACCGCTGGGCAACAATATCGTCGAAGAGATCAACGCTCGCCAAGACTACGTATTGGAAGAGTTGGACGTGCTGAATCGCCGTCTCGAAGACTTGCTCGCGTCTCTCACCGCTCGCCCCACCACCGAGCCAAGCGTAGTGCCGATCCCCGTCCCGGTCGAAGAAGACCGACGCCGCGCGGCGTAGCGTCAAATGCATTCTTTTTCGTAGCTCGATGCGCCAGTGAGAAAAATGCGGCGCTAAGTATCTTCGCTGCTTTTCTCTACTCAGGCCGATCCAAGTGCCCTGACTTGTTGATCGCCAGCAGTAGGCGCAATGAGATGCCGAAGCTGATGATGAGGCCGGACATGCCCATGATCGAGATATCGCGCATGCCCATGTAGGCGTTGTCTTCCACGAGCCGAGGTTGCGGCGCGGTCGGTGATTCTGGCGAGTCGTCCACCGACTGCTCGATCCGCGGCGGATGGTGAAACATCAGCGGCGGCACTTTCATGCTGAGCATCAGCGCCGAACCAAGAAAGAGCGAGCTGGCGACAATCCCGGTCACCAGCCGATTGACGGTCGGCCCCAACATCCGGTGATCCAGATGCACATCAAAGCGGCCAGTTCGAACCTGCTCGAGCATCTCCGACAAACGCCGCGGAGCGACTTCGGCCAGACGTTCCATCTCGCGATAAAATCGGGTCCACTTTCGCAAGCGGCGCCGCGGCGAGAACCGCTTCATCATGATCCGGCGACGATGCTTCTGCAGCAACTGAACAAGATTAAATTCGGGGTCAAGCAGTCTGCCGGTGCCGTCGAGCATCACCATCGTCTTTAACAACATCGCGACCTGCGGCGGCAAGGCAATACTATAACGGCGGATGATCTTGAACATGTCGTTGATCACTTCGCCAAAGTTCATCTTCTCGAGCGGACGATGCGCGTAGTCGCCGATAAAATCCGAGATTTCGCGGCGCAGGCTGTTATCATCCAATTCCTTCGGCAAGGTTCCCCACCGCATGATGACGCTGCTCAGCATGTCGGCGTCGCCGCTGGTCAGACCAACTAGCAAGTCTTCCATCTCTTCCCGCAGACGATCATCGATCCGACCCACCATCCCAAAATCGAGCAAGCCGATCACGTCGCCTGGTAACACCAAGATGTTACCGGGATGGGGATCAGCATGATAAAAGCCGTGGTCGAAGATCATACTGACATAGAGTTCGGCGCCGCGACGCGCGACCTCGGCGAAGTCGACCTCCATCTCCTCCAGCGCTTCGCGCTGCGACAGTTTGACTCCTTCGACGTATTCCATGGTCAGCACGCGAGAGGTGCAATACTCGGAATAGACGGCCGGAATCAAAACCGTTTTGTCGTCGCTATACTGCGCCGCAAACTGCAACATGTTCCGCTCTTCGCGGCCATAGTCCAGCTCGCGTCGCAAGGCGCGTTGGAACTCGGCGACGGTGGTCGCGGGACGATAAGGAGCGAACTCTGGCAAGCGCTCGGCCAGCGATGCGAAGCCAGCCAAGATGTCGAGATCTTCGTTGACCTTCTTTTCGATGGCGGCGTGCTGCACTTTTACGACGACCGTCTTGCCGTTGAGCAGTTCGGCCAAATGGACCTGCCCGATCGACGCCGACGCGATCGGCGCGACGTCAAAGCGAGCGAAAATCGATTCGATCGGCTGACAAAGTTCGGTCTCCAACGTTTTTTTGACCGCTTCAAACGTATCGGCCGGAACGTCGGCCTGCAGCTTTTTCAGTTCGTCGGCCAATTCGACGCCGACGATATCGGGGCGCGTGCTCAGAATCTGGCCCAGCTTGATGAAAGTAGGTCCCAGATCGGAGATCGCCATCCGGATGCGAGCTTCACGCGAGTACTTCGAGAGCAGCTCACCATCCTTCGCTTTCAAGATTCCCTTGGCAAAATCGAGATTCAATTGATGAATCCAATCGGCCAATCCATACCGGCTGAGCACCGTGAATATCTCGGTGCCGCGGTTCATGTTGCGGTAAAGCTGGGGGATGCTGGACAATCGCATGCAGTTTTCGCCTAGGAATGTTCTCCACTATTCTAGCTTACTTCACCCCTCAAGCAGCACCCGCTTTGCTTGACCTGCCGCCCCAAATGCCGGAAACTAGACCATCTTGGTCGTTTTTTCCGCCTACCGAGACCGAAAACATGCCTTCTCGTATCCTGTTCAGCTCCCTGCTGACCGCCGCTGCCTGCCTAACAATCCTACTGACGCCGACTTTCGCGCAGGCCGAAAACTGGCCTGACTGGCGCGGTCCCAACAACGCCGGCATTAGCCACGAAAAGAACCTGCCCACGCAATGGTCGAAAGATCAGAACGTCGCGTGGCGCGTTGAACTGCCTGGCGCGGCCGGCGCGACTCCCGTGATTTGGGGTAACCATATCTTCTTGACTTCGGTCGAGGGGGACAATCTGGTCCTCCTCTGCTTAGACACCTCCGGCAAGCAGCTTTGGAAGAAAGCGGTCGGCAGCGGTAATCGCGTGGTGCGAAGCGACGAGGGGAACTCCGCTTCGCCTTCTCCAATCACCGATGGCAAGCATGTCTGGTGTTTCTTTACGACCGGCGATCTGGCCTGTTTTGACTTCGCCGGCAAAGAGATTTGGAAGACCAACGTCCAGGATCGCTTCGGCAAGTTTGATATTCAGTTTGGCATGACGTCGACTCCTGTTCTCGACAACGGCAAGCTTTACTTGCAATTGATCCATAGCGGCGGCGCCAAAGTTGTCGCACTCAATGCGGAGACCGGCGCCGAAGTATGGCAAGTCAAACGCAAGAGCGACGCCTACGCCGAATGCGAACATTCCTACGCATCGCCAATGATCTACGACGATGGACAACTGAAATTTCTCCTCACGCATGGCGCCGACTACTCGATCGCCTATGACTTGGAAAGCGGTAAAGAACTGTGGCGCGTCGGCGGATTGCATCCGCCGGCCGGCTATGACGAGACGCTCCGTTTTGTCGCTTCGCCGTTGGCCGCGCCCGGTTTGATTGTCGTGCCGTCGGCCAAACGCGGAATCCTCGTCGCGGTCAAACCCGACTCGCGCGGCGATATCACCGACAAAGCCGATCGTTACCTCTGGAAGTTCGACACGACGCCGGACGTCCCTTCGCCGCTAGCAGTGGGCGACTATGTTTATCTCTGCCGTGAAAACGGCAATCTGATTTGCCTGGATCGCAAAACCGGCGAGGAGTTATACGAAGAACGAACCCACCGAGACCGCCATCGCGCTTCTCCCGTTTTTGGCGACGACAAGATCTATCTCACTAGCCGCGACGGCCAAGTGACGGTGGTCAAACCAGGTCCCAAGTTCGAGATTCTGGCCGAAAACAAGCTTGACGAAGAAATTTCGGCATCCCCGGCGATCTCGGGGGGGCGGATTTATCTTCGCACGTTCAAGGCGCTTTGGGCGATCGGTCCTCAGTAGTTCGGCAAAAACCGGCTGCAATCCGCTTGGTTTTCTGAAATCCCAACCCGTCCTACGCCGATACGTCGGCTAGGGCGCTGCTCGTTACCTTTTTATTCCGCTATCACTAGCGTCACCTGAGAAGTTGTTATGCCACGCATTTTGGTCTTATCGATTATCCTTAGTCTCGCTTCCTTCACTCAATTTGCAGCGGCCCAATCCCCGATTGTGCCTGGATCCGGCACGCGGATTTGGTACGACGACTTTGAAAATGAAGAGTGGGCCTACATTCCCAACAATCCCAAAGCAAGCCACGAGCAAGACAATCAAACTCGCTTGCCAGGCGGAATGTCGAACAACAAGATGTGGGGCGAAAGCTCCAAGCGTGGTCACCCCGATCACATCGAACGCTTCCATACGCCCCCAGACGGCATCCCAGGGAGCGAGGGCTCGCTGCTGATGATGACGCTGCAGTCGAACATCCCTGGCCGTCCCAACGGCAAGTTGGGACAAGACGATCTGATCTGCCGCATCCCAGGCTCCTATTCCGCCGGCTCGTATCCCAACTGCGTCGTTCGCGTCTATCTGCAACCATTTGAAAAATGGGAGCAATACACGGCCGCAGCTTCGTTTGGTTTCCGCGCCACCGTGACCGGCAGTCGCCGCAAAGCTGGCGGCGGCGGATTATTCAGTTCGTCCAAGACCGAACGCGAACAAAGCTGGCCCGGCATCTTCATTGAACATCGCATGACCGAAGAAGGCTCGCGCGCATTCTGGGTCATTCGCGGATCGGAGCGCGGCGATTATCGCGGCCCTGAAATCACCGAGACCGGCTGGTACACGATCGGCATGTCATTTACGCCGGATGGGCGTTGCCACTATTACATCTCGGAAGGGGTCGACAATCTGACGCCGCAGGACCTGATCGGCTCCCACAAACCCTACAATTTCACGGTCGAATCGGTGCAGGGGATGTTTTTTAACATCTTCAACCATGATGACGGTAAGAGCTGGTCCACTCCGTGGATTATCGATGACCCGTCGTTTTACGTCGGTCGGGGGGGTGGGCGAAGCCGGTAATAATCGGCAGCTCTTTCCAGATTGCTCTTGCGATCCATTCTCGCTAGCGAATAATTATGTTAGCCAGGCTAACTAATCCTTCGCGAGAAATATGGACCCTCTACACTACGACTTTCACGCGAGCATCGGTTATTGGATCGGGCTCACGGCGCATACGATGCAGCAAACGCTTGACGAGCGTTTGGCGCCGTTTGGCATTACGTTCCGCCAGTTTCAGGTTTTGGCCTGGCTGGTTCATGATCGCGAACTAACCCAGGCCGATCTCGCGAAGCGGCTGATGATCGAACCGCCGACCCTGGCGGGCATCTTGTGCCGCATGGAGGCGATGGGCTGGATCGTGCGGAAAACGGCCGCCAATGATCGCCGCCGCAAACTGATCACGGTTTCTCCCGGCGCCGCGCCGGTATGGCGACAAGTGGTCGACTGTCTGATTGAGTCGCGTCAGGAAGCGACCGCCGGCATGACGCGAGCAGAGATCGACCAGCTGCAATCGCTCTTGAAGCGAGTTCTGAACAACCTATCCCCACCCGCGTCCAGCCCCACGCTCTTGATGGACGCCGCTCTCACCACTCAGCAACAGGAATCGCCGCAATGACACGCTCTTTGTTCTTCAGCGCCATGTTGGCGATAGCGAGCGTCACGACAGCTCTAGCGCAGCCCGCCGCGCCGGTCGTGATCGCGCCGCTGGAAGAAGCGGAAGTTTCCTCCAGTCAGGCGTTTGTCGCCACCGTGATGCCGCGCCGCGAAGCGGTTATCGGCAGCGCCGTTGCGGGCCGCGTCTCGGAGTTCTACTTTGACGAAGGAGACGCCGTCGAAGCAGGGCAGCCGATCGCTCAAATCTTGACCGAAACGATCAAGTTGCAAATCGCCGCCGCCAAAGCGGAACTCGAACTTCGCACCGCCGAGTTGGAAGAACTGAAAAACGGCAGCCGTGAAGAAGAGCTCGCCCAGTCGAAAGCGGAAATGATGTCGGCCAAAGCGCGTAAGGACTATCTGGTCGCGCGCCGCAATCGAACCGCCGATCTCTACGAAACCCGCCGTGTCAGCTCCAAGGAAGAATATGACGAAGCGATCTCGGCCGCCGAAGCCGCCAGTGAAGCGTTCAACGCCGCCGAAGCGGCGCACGGCTTGATGGTGAAGGGACCGCGGATCGAGAAGATCGCCCAAGCCCAGGCTCGCGTTCAAGTGCAAGAGGCCGTCGTCGGCGAGCTCGAAGACAAACTGAAGAAGTACACGATACGCTCCCGCTTTAACGGCTATATCAGCCGCAAACATACCGACGTCGGCTCGTGGGCAGAGCAGGGCGCCGATATGGTCGATGTCGTAGAATTGGACGAAGTCGATATTACCGCCTATGTCGCCGAACACCATGTGCCGTACGTCGTTCTCGGCGCCGAAGTCCGCATTGAAGTCTCCGCGATTCCCGATCGCATCTTCACCGGAACCGTCGTCGCAATCGTCCCGCAAGCGGATGTCCGAACTCGCACTTTTCCGGTCAAAGTACGTGTGACCAACGAAATTCAAAACGGCGTGCCGTTGCTGAAAGCCGGCATGTTGGCTCGCGTTCAATTGCCAACCGGCGGAACCAAGCAAGCGCTGCTTTGCCCGAAAGACGCGCTGGTGCTTGGCGCCGGTAAAGCGGCCGTTTATATCACTGCCCCCGGCCCCAACAACACGACCATCGTGCAATTGGTTCCAGTCCAACTCGGCGTCACCAGCGGTGATCGGATCGAAATCATCGGGCAAATTCCTCCCGGCAGCCAAGTCGTCACGCGCGGTAACGAACGACTTCGTCCCGGTCAGGCGATCAATGTGCTCGCTCGCACCGAATCGCTCTCTAGTCCCACCTCCACTAGTCGCGCTCCGCGTTAAGGCCCTGTCATGATCGACGCACTCCTCACAAACCCTGTCAAAGTCGCGGTCGGCGTCTTGCTGGTCTCGCTCTTCGGCGTGGTGGCGCTGCTCCGCATGCCGATGCAGCTGACGCCGGAAGTGGAAACTCCCACGTTGACCGTCGAAACCAAATGGACCGGCGCCAGCCCCCAAGAGGTCGAACAAGAGATCATCGTTGAGCAGGAAGAGCAACTGAAAAGCGTCGAAGGCATCAGCAAGATGACCTCCGAAAGCGCTGACTCGAAAGGGACGATCACGCTTGAGTTTCTGATCGGCACCAACATGAGCGAAGCCCTGTTGTTGGTCAACAGTCGCCTGGCTCAAGTTCCTGACTACCCAGAAGACGCCGATCAGCCGGTCATCACCACCAGCAACGCGTCCGACAAACCGATCGCCTGGTTCATGCTCAGCGCGCGGATGCCGAGCGAAGCCCAATACGCGAAGTTTGTCAGCGAACATCCCGATCAAGCGGAAGCCTTAAAACAGGCCCGCGCCACCGAAAACCCAGCCGTTTTGATGGTTCGCTTACGGAAGCTCGCGCTCACGTATCCCGAATATGTCAAGCTGCTCCCTCCCCCCATTTTTAATGAACAACAGCTGGACGCTTTCGCCTACGCGCATCCTCCGCTTGCGCCCGAACTGACGAAGGCCCGCGACGAAGTCGACAACAACGCCGAACTCCTCTATCGCTTGCAACTGCTGGCCCAAGATTACCCCGAATTCATCGAGCTTTGCTCTCCCAAGCAGTTCGACGTGATGAACTATCGCCGCTTCGCTGAGGATGAAATTGAAGCGCGATTCGAGCGCGTCTCCGGCGTTTCGCAATCCAACGTCAACGGCGGTCTGGAAGACGAACTGCAGGTGATCGTCGATCCCGAACTGCTCGCTTCTCGCCAAATCACCATCGCCGACGTTCGCCGCGTTCTGGTTAGTCAAAACCAAGACACGTCGGCTGGCGACTTCTGGGAAGGAAAACGCCGCTACGTCGTGCGTGCCCTCGGTCAATTTAAATCGCCGGAACAGGTCGAGTACCAATTACTCGCCGTTCGTGACGGAGCCCCCGTTTTTGTCCGCGATGTGGCGCGTGTCGAACTGGGACACAAGAAGCCCGATAGCGTCGTTCGCCGCTTTGGCGAATCGAGCATCGCGATCAACTGCATGCGCGAAACCGGCGCCAACGTGCTCGATGTCATGGATGGCCTGCAGGCGACCATGAATATGCTGAACGACGGCGTGCTGAAAGACAACAACCTTGAATTGACCCAAGTCTATGACGAGACCGACTACATCAAGTCGTCGATCCGGCTGGTGCAAGAGAATATCTTTGTCGGCGGCGCCCTGACGATGTGCGTGCTGATGCTCTTTTTGCACCTGGGCGCACGGACGCTGATTTTGATTCCGTTCGCCATGGCGTCGGCGATCGCGTCGGCATATCTCAGCCCCTGGTGGTTTGTCCTCTGCATGGCGATTTTGATCGGTTCCGGTTTCTGGTTCGCTCGTGGAGCGTTGGTCGTCGCACTGGCGATTCCGATCAGTATCGTCGGCACCTTTTTGATCCTGGGCGCCTTGGGGCGATCGTTGAACGTGATTAGTCTCGCCGGCATGGCGTTCGCCGTCGGGATGCTCGTCGACAATGCGGTCGTCGTGCTCGAGAATATTTACACCTATTACTCGAAGGGCTATTCGCCGCTGGCGGCGGCCGCGCGAGGAACGTCGGAAGTGTGGGGCGCCGTGTTCGCGTCGACCGCAACGACCGTCGCCGTGTTTCTGCCGGTCGTCTTCGTCCAGGAAGAAGCGGGACAGTTGTTCGCCGACATCGCGCTTGCGATCAGCGCCGCGGTCGCTCTGTCGCTGGTCGTATCGATCACCGTCATTCCAGTCGCCGCGTCCCGTCTCTTCAGCAAAGACGATGACAAAAACAGAGACGCCAACAAGCAAATCGGCGAGAAGCGAAACGCGCCTTCGGACATCGCCGCCGACGGTCATCGCATGGGGACCGTCGAACGTACGATCTCGCATACCGGCCAACGAATGGTCAACGGCATCGTCGGCCTCAATCGCTGGTTCCAGCATGGCGTCCTTCGCCGTCTGGTTTTGATTTCGGCCATTACCGCTGGCGCTATTTTCCTTTGCTGGGCGTTTTGGCCCAAGGTCGAATACTTGCCCAACGGCAATCGCAACCTGGTCTTCGGCGTGTTGTTGCCGCCGCCCGGCTACAATCTCGATCAGCTGATGGAACTGGGCGAAGTGGTCGAGGCCGACCTGAAACCATACTGGGACGTCAACCCGACCGATCCCGACTTCAATCAAGGAGAATTCCCCGCGATCCGCGACTTCTTTTTCGTCGCTCGTGGTCGCCAGGTCTTCATGGGCTTGCGATCGTATGACGAGCAACGGGTCGCCGACTTGATCCCCCTGATTCAAAAAGTAAGCGGCAAGCTGCCGGGCACATTCGCGGTCGCGTCGCAGTCCAGCTTGTTTGAACGCGGGCTGACCGGCGGGCGCAAAATTGAAATCGAAATCACCGGTCCCGAACTGCCGAAACTGGTGACGCTGGGCGGAGGCATCTTGCGGCAATCGGCCCAGCTGATTCCTAATTCGCAGATTCGCCCGGTCCCCAGTCTCGACCTTTCCAGCCCCGAAGTCCATGTGACGCCGCGCTGGGTGCAAGCGGCCGACATCGGTCTTTCCAGCACTGACATGGGCTACGCGGTAAACGCGCTGGTCGACGGCGCCTATGCCGGCGATTACTTCCTGGAAGGGAAGAAAATCGACGTCACGATCAAAGGTGAAACGCGATTCGCCGACGCGACGCAAAAGATCGAAGCGTTGCCGGTCGCGACTCCGCTCGGCTCGATCGTGCCGCTGGGGGCGATCGCCAACATCGAAATCAACAGCGGTCCCGAACAGGTCAATCATCGCGAACGTCTCCGGTCGATCATCATCGAAGTAACTCCGCCGCCATCCGTTCCGCTGGAAGAGGCGATGGATTTGATCACGTCCGATATCATCAAACCGCTGGAAGCCAGCGGCGAATTGGGCCAAGAATATCGCATTAACCTGGCCGGCACCGCCGACAAGTTAGGCAAGACCTGGACCTCGCTTCGTTTCAATCTGATGTTGGCGCTGCTTATCACCTACCTGCTGATGGCGGCCTTGTTTGAGTCATGGCTCTACCCGTTCGTAATCATCTTCAGCGTGCCTCTAGGCGCCGCAGGCGGGATCCTGGGGCTGAGCCTATTGAACGTCTTTGTGCTGCAGTCGCTCGACGTGCTCACGATGCTCGGCTTCGTTATTTTGATCGGCACCGTGGTGAACAACCCGATTTTGATCGTGCATCAGGCGCTCAACCACATGCGCGAAGATGGCATGAAGCTGGACGAAGCGGTGCTGGAAAGCGTCGGCTCTCGTATTCGCCCGATCTTTATGACCACCACGACCACGGTGCTGGGTCTGATGCCGCTGGTGATGTTCCCCGGCTCCGGCAGCGAACTTTATCGCGGACTCGGCAGCGTGGTCCTGGGCGGTTTGATCCTTTCGACCATCTTTACCCTCGTGCTGGTCCCCAGCCTGTTTAGTCTGACGGTCGAAACTTACGAAGCGTTGGTCCGGATGATCTGGGGCAAAAAGGGTAAGCTCGAAACGCCGCGCGTCACCCGCGCATTGCCGGACACGTCGCACGAATCGCTGCAAGAGACGGTGCATGACTTTGTCCTTACGGATCAAGGAACCAATGGCGCCAACGGTTCGCACGGGAAAAATGGAACCAACGGCACGAGTCAAACTGAATCCGAAAAAACCCAGCACGGCAGCTAAGTTACTCCAAGTCATTCCCAACTCACGCTAGGGCCAGTCCTCACCGACTGGCTCTTCTTCTTTGATCCCGCCGCAGCGTTGCGCAGAACCTGGACTCCCCGGACAGGACAAGGTTGGACAGGACAAGGTTGGACAGGACAAGGTTGGACAGGACAAGGTTGGACAGGACAAGGTTGGACAGGACAAGGTTGGACAGGACAAGGTTGGACAGGACAAGGTTGGACAGGACAAGGTTGGACAGGACTGGGTTGGACAGGACTGGGTTGGACAGGACTGGGTTGGACAGGACTGGGTTGGACAGGACTGGGTTGGACTGGACTGGGTTGGACTGGCCGCCGAAATTTTTGCCATCACATCTCCTCGCTTGCCTGTGCGTTAGTTTGGGGACATCTTCGCTGCGGCAGGCACGGCCTTCCCTACGGCTTAACTAGTTGGACCGGACCGCTGCTCGTTTTTTGGAAAGCTGCCCATCCTACCTGAGCGTTAATTTGGGAAGTTTTTGTAGGGTGCGTCTGGACGCACCAGAGCCTGCTTATAACCTGAACTCCCTCCCGCGTGAAAACGCAATTGCGCATCGCATTTCTACCCACTTCAACCGATTCGGCCGACGTGCGACTATGTTTTGCTGATGGATTCTCACCCTGGATTCGACCCGAACAGCGTGCGCTTTGTCGAGAGACAATTTTTGGCGCGGGGCTGAGTCGCAATTTTCAAAGGGCGCTGACTGGTCTTAGCAAACCGGCGATGCCGTTTCAGGCGGGTCGACCCAAATTCGGCTTATCATCCTCCCAATCGCAAATTGGCTTGCTGTAACAAAGAATGAGGGATGCGTAGTTGCGTGACTCCAGCTCGCCAGCTAACCTATTGATCAAGAGAATCAGTCTCACCGCACTGCGTGAAGTTGGGTTCTCTGACATCTTGACGACGCCAGCCTCTCTTGCAGCGCCAGCTTCTATCGTCCTCTTTGCTTCGCGCAAGCTTTCTTGAAATTTTTGAGGGAATACCATGCAAGCCTCTGCTCGCTCGACGCGTCGCGTTGGGTTTACGCTCGTCGAATTGTTAGTCGTCATCGCAATCATCGGCATCTTGATCGGCCTACTTCTCCCAGCCGTTCAGCAAGCTCGCGAATCAGCTCGACGGATGCATTGCATGAATAACCTGAAGCAAATGGGGTTGGCGATGCACAACTATTGCAATACGTACGGCAGCTTTCCGATCAGTCAAAGCTGGTCCCAACTGGGACCAGAGTATGCGATTTCGGCTTGCTGGGGCCGAGGCTTGCTGCCGTTCCTTGAACAGAGCAATATATCCGACAGTTACAACGACAAGCTGTCGCATCTTCATGCGGACAATCGTCCAGTCATTGGTGAATCTCTGTCGCTATTCAAGTGCCCTTCATCGCCTGCGCCTGCGGTAGTCGAGATGGAAATTGACCACGCTTCATTCCACTACGCCGATACGGTCGATGGTGAAAAAATCAAGCTCGGCGTCACGGAATACGGCTGCTCTTCTAATGCAAACGTCGACGGCGTCTACGAATTAGGATTGATGCCCTACAACGACTATTCGACCAAGATCGCCGAAGTAACGGATGGTTTGAGCAACACCATTCATGTCGCTGAAATCGCAGGCGGCGCAACGACGTATGACGCCAGCCATAAAGTCATCGGCGAAAACCTAACTTCTCTTCACTGGAGAGTGTGGTCGGGGTTCAGTCGGCTGTCATTGAGAGGCTTTAGCCTGGATGGCTTGACGCAATTCGGAGGAAATTGCGTGATCAATTGCAACAGCGGCGGCAGCAACCCCTATAGCTTTCACCCCGGTGGAGCCCAGGTTTTGTTTGGTGATGGATCTGCGCGACTTTTGGCCGCAAGTCTTGACATTGTGACGATGCAACGACTGGTCATGAAAAGCGATGGACAAGTTATTGAAAGCGATTAGTCGCCGCTGCTCACGTATCTCTACTTGGGAGTAACCATTCGCAATGTCCACCTCTGGAACCATTTCGTCTATCCTATCCATTGCCGTTTTCCTGTTCATTGCCGGATGCGGCGACAAAATGGATGACGGTTTGGTAAAGCAACAAGTAACTGGCCAGGTTTTGGTCAATGGAAATCCGGAAAAGGGAATCGTCGTGCAGTTCAAGCACACCGATCCCACCGTCACGAAAAACGCTTCTCGACCTGTCGCGGTCACGGACGAACAAGGGCATTTTCAGCTCTCCACCAACGGAGAGAAAGACGGAGCCGTAACGGGAACCTATATCGTCTCTTTTTTCTGGCCGGAAGGCGGAAACAGCACGCGAGATTTTCTAATGGGAAAGTATCTAAAAACGCAAGGCTCAGAGTATGAGGTCACCGTTGGCGATTCAAACGCCGATATCGAGCCGTTCAAACTCAACGCATCGGCGTCAGCCGTCGAAGCGGCGCATAAGGCTTTCCAAGCAAAAAATCTTCCCCAGTAGCTCTGCCGCCGATGAACGTAGAACAGAAATTGATTGCCGACAACGCCCAACGTAAAGTGATTGCGCCCTCCCCCAAACGCCTACGATTTGAATATCGAAAACTATTCTGGAAGTGGCACAAATACGCCGGATTGATCGGCGGACCGCTGTTCGTTTTGATCGCGTTAACCGGTTCTATTCTGGTGTTCTCTCCAGAAATCGACGACTGGCTCCGACCAGATGTAAAGACCATCCCCGCTCCCTCAACGAATTCTCCGCATGCCTCCGATCAGGCGATGGTCGATTTGGTTCAAAACCGTTTTCCAGATGAGCCGATCGTTTTGTATTGGCAAAGTCGCCAACACAATCACCCCTATGAATTTTGGCTGATAAGTAAGACCGAAAAAGGCGTCCACGAGATTTGGGTCAATCCCTATTCGGGTGAGATCGTCGGCGACCGCATGCGCGAAACGGCGTTTATTCGAATTGTAGAGCAACTTCATCGTCGGTTGCTGACAGGAGAGATTGGCAGCTCGATCGTTGAATTCATGACCGGATGGGGAATCGTCTTGACTCTGACCGGCGTTTTTATGTGGTGGCCCAAAACACGCAAAGGCTTGCGACATGGGTTGACCATCCCCTTACGGGGCTCCGCCTACAAAATTAATTGGCGATTGCATAATACGATCGGCGCCTGGTCAGCGGTGTTCGTCCTCTTGATGTGCCTGACTGGTATGGTCTTCTCGACTTACTCCGGCAAACTCTATCAAGCATTGCTGGCCGCCACCGGTGAACCGCTTGGCGCTCCGGCTCCAAAATCTACACCAGCCTCGGATCGACAAACTGGCGAAATTGATCCGCTTCTGGAAATTGTTCGAAACGACGCAGGCGAAGATCAGGCGTTCGTGATTCAGTGGCCGCGTACGCCAACGGCATGCTTTGTTGTTTCCAACTACCGTGAAGCCCGGCCGGAGTGGGCGGATCGCCATCATTTTCGTCAATGGCATTTCGATCAATACACCGGCGAACTGCTCGCTCAAACCACCTGGTCGGATTTGCATCCGATGTTGCAGTTTCGCAGTTTGAGCATGACCATTCACTATGGCTCTATCTTTGGCTTGCCAACCAAGCTGATAGCCATTTTCGCATGCTTGATGGTTCCTCTCCTTACGGTCTCCGGTTATCTCATTTGGTGGTGGAAGCGAAAAAACCGCAAGCTGTCGGCATCCCGTCCGCAAAGGTCAAAACTCCGAGCGGAAACTCGAGAAACGGCGGCGATGTCGCGAACTCTCGTTGCCTGCTTGATCACCGTTGGAATCATTTTTCCGACCATCGGACTTTCTTATTTGGCGCTACTTGTCTGGGAGATTCTGGCCAGTTTCCTCCGTTCGTATCGGCGGGCAAGTTGACAGGCCTGAAAGGGGCGCCTTTTCAAACGGACGCCTCTTCGACCGCCGCTTTCAAAAACGTCACCCCATCCCCCAAGGTGGCCTGACCAGTTTGTACAGAACTGGTTGGGGCACCCAGCTAACTGGTTCGCCGCTACCACTTCACCGCAAACACCTGCTGATGATTTTGATGACTTTGGTCGTGGGCTTGCAGTTCAAACTCAATGCCGCTGTTGTTCAGCCGGGCAAGCGTCCAGCCGTTGGGTTGGGCTGGATCGAAGACATAGGCGGACGCTGGTAGGTTGATCAGATGCAAATCGCCATCGCGGGTATGCGACCAGACGTGCGAATGACCGAAGACGTACGCTTTGACCTGCTTCTTGGCGTGCATTAACTCTAAGAATTTGGCGGTATCGAGAATTCCACCCCACGCTTTTCCTTCTGGCGGAGCAACCTTCTGCAGCGTGTGATGCGCCATCACGATCGCCGGCTTGTCAGCCCGAGCGTCTAACGCATCGCTCAACCATTTCAGTTGAGCGTCCCCTAGTTCGCCGGTCACGACGTTGGTCTTCATCAGCGAATCGAGCAAAAAGAAATTCGCGTACGGCGTTTCTAGGATGCTGACATGCTTCGACTCGACCGGCGGTTGCTCAGGCCGCTGCGTTTTCAGTGCGTCATAAAACGCAGGGATGTTGTCATGATTCCCCATCGTCATGTGCAGTTCCTGGTCGGCGTCGATCAGCGGCTGAATGCAGTTGGCGAAGTTGGCGTAATCGGCAGGCAGTCCACTTAGATAAGCACAGTCGCCGTTGAAGAGAACTGCGGCCGGTTTGCTCGGCAGTTGATTAATTTGGCCGACCGCTTGTTGCAGATTGGCCGTCATGTTGACTTCCCGCGCGGTGACCTTTGCGCTTTTGGGAATGTGCGTATCCGATAGCAGCGCCAGCGTCATGGACTCGGCGACTGGAGCGGCGTAGCCGATTCGCAAGACCGACACACCGGCCAACGCGGCGGCAGATTGCGATAAAAACTGACGACGATTAACGGAGGAGAGGTGAATCGGCATGGAAAAGTCCTGACCAAGTGGAGTGAGAATTGAAAGGGAACGCCCAGCGAGGATGCATCCAATTTGGACGCTATCGCTTGGCGGTTCCCCTTTATCATAGTAGATCGGCGATCCTCGATCAGCAGCACAGGCACGGTCTGCTGCTGGACATCACGCTTCGCTGGCGTTGCTGGCGACCATGGGGATTCTTTTGGAGAGCCGCGGCTCGTCCTGTTGGCGTCTGGGCGGTCCTTCGGCGCTTCACACCGCTTACAACAGAGCCGCAGCGCCCCCGATTCCCGATGAACGACTCCCAATCTATTGTGCGTAGTCGTCTCGAAACGAGGTTTCCCCCAAGTCGATTTTCCAGCCTTCGCTGCCGAGATTGGACGACCCGCCCGCTAGCATTCAATTTGGGCAATTTTGGCAGACCTTTCGCCCCTTTGAGGATCGCGCCAAATCTCCGGTCGCGCGATTTTGGTGAAAATGTGCGGCTCGTTCTGAAAGTGCTGGTTAATGCGAGCGTTTCGTGCCGATGGGTGGTGGTGAAGGTATCGAAAATACGCCTCGCAGTCATCGTATCGATTGTTCGTCTCCTAAGGCGGGCAATCAACGGAGCGCGTGGACCTGGCATTTGGCCCGCCTTCGTCTCCACAACGATAAGACAGCCTTTCGTCTGCGAAAGAGGAACCCATGAGAGCCCATAGTTTGTGGATCGTTTCCTTAATGGCGATGCTCGCAGCATCGACGGATGCGGTCGCGCAGAAAGCCACGTATGCGACCGGCTCCGACCAGCAGGATTCCGCAGGCCAACCCTCCGGCATCGCCTACCTGGCAAGCGGCCAGTGGCGTGAGCCAGTGGTTGACAACGCACCGTCACCAGCCAACGCCAGCAGATACGCCCAGCAGGGCCAATATCCGCAGCCTGGTCAGTACCAACAACCGATGACGCCGCACCCCGGCATGATGGCTCAACCCGGCATGCAGCCGAACATGATGCCGCAACCTGGGATGGGCTACCCCGGCATGATGCCGCAGCCTGGCCGATATCCGGCGATGCCTCCAGGAGTTGCTCCGGCTGGTTTCAATCAGTCGCTGGGTGGTCCCCCGATGCGAGACCCCAACGTCCAACAAGCGTCGTACGACAACGGAAATTGTGCGACTTGCGGCGGATACGGCTGCGATAGCTGTCGCGGTTCTGGTTGCGGTTGCGGCGGTGCAGGCTGCGGAGCTTGCAGCGGTTTGCTGGGATGCGGTCAGTACTGCGGCTTTAGCCGCGGCATCGGCAACGCCTGGGATTTGTCAGAATATGGCGGCCGTTGTGCTCCTCGTTACTTCGACGCCAGCGCCGAGTTCACCTACTTCAAACTCGAGGGAAACACGCCGAACCGTGCTTTCGCTTCTCAAAACATCTTGGGCGCCACGGTGCTCAACAGCAACCAGCTCAACTTTGACAACGAAGCTGGCGTCCGCTTTATGATGAACTGGATTTGCTTTGCCGGTTCGACTCTGGAAGTCAGCTACATGGGTATCGGCAACTGGGCCAGTTCTTCCACCGCGACCGGCGCCGGCAACCTTTACTCGCCGCTGTCGAATTTTGGTAGCGATCCGCTGGGCGGCTACTCAGAATCGGATATGTCGAATCTCGCCAACCTGTCGATGTCAAATCGCTTTGACACGGTCGAAATCAACCTGAAACGAGGTTGGACCGGAGCCGGGTGCTGGTTCCAAGGATCGTGGTGGGGCGGCTTCCGCTACTTCCGCTTGAGCGAAGACTCGAACTACGTGACGCAAGGAGCGTCGGGATCGATGAACTACGCGTGTAACACCGACAACGACATGTACGGCGCCCAGCTGGGTGGTGACTTGACGACTCGGCTAACGACGCGGTTGAGCCTGAGCGGGTTCCTGGAATGCGGTATCTATGGCAATCGCGGCGTGCAGTCGACGACGATCTTGTTGAATAACGCCGGCGGCACAGCGACAGTGTTTGAAACTGCCGCCGCCAACCGAGCGTCGATGGTGACCGAAGGCGGCGTACACGGCAACTTCAAGATCACGCCCAACATGGCCCTAAAGCTTGGCTATCAGGTGGTTTACGTCAACGGCGTTGCGTTGGCGATGGACAACTACAACTTTACGACCGGGTTGGGCGCCGCGCCGGCCGCTTTAGCGAGCCGCGGCGTCTTGGTGGACGACAATGGATCGGCTTTGTACCACGGCCTAACAGGCGGTTTCGAGCTGGTCTGGTAGCTGTTACCTATTGATACTAAATAAGTTACGAAAAGGCCGGCGAATCTCGCCGGCCTTTTCTTTTTGCACTTCTCGCACCAAAAATGGGGAACTCAGCCAGAGTTGCCCACGTCTAAGTCGCGTTGCCAAGTCTTTCCGATCCCCAAAGACTAAATGTCTGGGTAATTTGACAAGACTGCGTAGAGGTCCGTTGTAATCGGTCGTCGGGGCAACTAATTTTGTTACTACGGCTTGGATTCCCCTCTACCGACTTATCGTTGTCGGGATATCTGGCTGATCCCAAATAATTCACCCGCTCCTCACCACCGTCAGACCTGACAGCCATAACGCTCAGCATTCTGCCATTCGTTTCTCTCTGGCAGGCGCAGCGTTCGGAGATTTACTACATGAAACGGTCCTCTGGAAATCGCCCACGTAAAACCAGCAACCGCAAAAAGTTCCGAGGCTCTCAGGCGAAAATCGAATCGCTGGAAGCCCGGATGGTCATGGACGCGGCTGGATACGACATGGCCCTTGACGCATTCATGGGAGAAGATCGTATCGGACGCGACGGACCAACCGCATCGATCGGTTGGAATTTGACGCAAATCTATTATGGCGCGGACCTTGATGAAGTATCGGATCCGGACGCTGCAGGCGGCAGCACGAATCAGGGAGAGAGCCTTCTGCGGGATCAGTTTGTCATCGATTCCAATAATCGCATCGTGCTTGATTTGGCGGCAAAAGATGCCGCAAGTCTCCCCCAGTTTCTCAACGATCTCGCTGGGATCGGTTTTGAATTAACGGGGCAATACAACAATGCGATCTCTGGTTGGCTGCCGATTGATTCCCTCGCCGAATTGGCGGCACTCCCAGCACTAGGCGCCGTTGGCGCCGCGGCGCCGAAGAGCTATGTCGGCGTAGTCAACAGCCAAGGCGATGCGGCCATGCAGACCGATGTCGCAAAAGTGACGTACGGTCTTGATGGCTCTGGACAAAAGATTGGCGTTCTCTCTGACAGCTATGACGCCCTTGGCGGAGCCGCAGCGGACATCGCTTCGGGCGACCTGCCAGGCGCCACCAATCCCAACGGCTACACGACGCCGGTCCAAGTGCTAGAAGACTATTTTCTGCCTGATGCGACCGATGAGGGACGCGGCATGTTGCAGCTTGTGCATGATGTCGCCCCCGGCGCTCAACTTGCTTATCAGACGGCATTCACCGGGAAAACGGCGTTTGCCCAGGGCATTCTTAACCTTGCGGCCGCAGGATCGACGGTCATCGTCGATGATATTGGATATGCCACCGAACCGTTCTTCTCGGACGGCGCAATCGCCCAAGCTGCCGATCAGGTTGTTTCGCAAAACATCCCGTACTTCACGGCAGCCGGCAACAGCTCACGCGACTCTTATGAAGACGCCTATGTAAGCAGCGGGACCGTTTACACCGAAGGTCAGTTCACTTCAGCGACTGGCGCGCCAGTGTTCATGGGTGGTACGTCCATGGACTTTGATCCCGGCGCCGGGGTTGATGATCGAATGTCCATTACGGTTCCTGCCGGTGCGACTTTCGTCATTTCACTACAATGGGACGATCCTTTTTTAACGGACCAAGGAGTGGGCGCCGGTACTAATATCGACGCCTATTTCCTCGTGGGCAATCAGGTTGTCGCCGGCGGCGTTGACATGAATCAAGGAAGCGACGCCTACGAGTTCTTTGGTTTCGATAACCGAGCTTCAGCGACCGACACGACTATTGATTTGATGGTCACCAATTTTGCAGGCGTCGATCCGACGCGACTCAAGTTCCTGATCTGGGGCGGTCAAGGAACGATCAATGAATATGAAACCAATAGCAGCACCGCGATTGGCCATTCCAACGCCGAATTGGCGATGAGCGTTGGAGCCGCCTTCTATGGACAGACTCCTGTATTTGGCGCCGATCCAGCGGAGTTGGAGACGTTTTCGTCATACGGTGGAACGCCGATTATCTTTGACGCTTCGGGCGTTCGCCTGGCGACGCCTGTTTATCGTGAAAACGTCGACATCGTCGCTCCTGACGGTACTGACACGACGTTCTTTGGCGCCACTGGCGCTGGCGATATTGAGAGCAATGGCTTTCCCAACTTCTTCGGCACGTCGGCCGCTGCTCCGCATGCTGCTGCGTTGGCCGCACTCATGCTGCAGGCCAATCCCGAACTGATTTCGACGCAGGTGAACGACATCCTCCGTGATACCGCGATCGATATGGATGATCCGGTCACGGCTGAGTTTGACACCGGATTTGACTATGCCACCGGCTACGGCTTTGTTGACGGCGTGGCCGCGATTGAATTGGCGATCAACACGGTTGGTCTGAATCCCGGCGGCGGTGGTGATGGCGGCGGCGGCGATGTCACGCCTCCTTCCTGCGGCGTCTACTATGGTCCCGCGGCGGTCGAAGTTCAGGCCGCATTGGGCGCCAATCTGTTTGTCACCGGTCACCCGATGCTGGACAACGGCGTCGCCAACGGCCAATTGGGCTATGACTATGAAGTGCTCGACTTATTGCGCGGCATCGGCACTTTCCAGGAAATTCCGAAGTCGCAATACTCGATCGCGGTCATCGGTAACAGCGACGCCGATTGGGGTTTCTCGACAGGAACTCAATTTGCGACCGGCTATGAGTCGACCACCTTCTATGATGTCGACAACATCACGCCGGCGCTATGGTCTCAGATTCTCTCCAATGACGCTTTGATCATCCTGTCCGACGTCACTTCGGTCACCACCGGCGGCTTGACCGGTCTACAGATCGATACCATCGTCGACGCCAAAGATGCGATCGCCGAAGCGGTCAACACCCACGGGCTGGATCTCTGGACCAACGCCGGCAGCGCCAGCACCGGCTACTACGATATCCTGCCGACAGGCGCTGTAGACTTTGCAGCGCTCACGGCCAATGCGACTCCGTATGCCGCAACGACCGAAGGACAAGCGATCGGCATCACCTACGCAATGGCGAACGCCGCTGAAGCTGCGGTCGAGTTCACCGATTTCGACGACGACCTGCATGAACTGGAAACGCGAGCCGTCTCCGAAATTGTGTCGCTTGCCGCCACGAATATCGCCTTTGTGAACGACGAAATTATCTCGATCAGTCAAGCCGGTTCGTACATGCTGAACGGCGTGACCGGATACAAATTTAATGACACGAATCTGGACGGAATCCGCCAAGGCGACGAAGGAGGCCTGGCCGGTTTCACGTTCTTTATTGACGAAGATGGCGATGGCCGGATCGGCTTGTGCGAGCCATCGGCTGTCACGGACGCTTCCGGCAAGTATACGCTCTACCCTCGCTACAGCGGCACGTTCAACGTCCTGCAAGTTGTGGAGCCTGGCTATTTCAGCACCGATGACGTCCAGCATGTCATCTCGGTAAATGGACAGCGCATTACTCTCAACGCTTCGCTTGATTCGGGCGCTGTGGTCGCGATTGATTACGGCGATCCAGGCAATCCCTACGCCGCGCACCCCGTGGTCGATGGCTTTCAACTGGGGGATTCGCCGCTGGCCAATGACGGCGTCGTCTTTAGCACTGGCTTGAAAGTCGGTACGAACTCCGTCTCGATTGCATCCTCGTCCCTCTACTCGCCTGGCATCCTGCAAGCTTGGATGGACTTCAACAAGGACGGCGACTTCAACGATCCGGGCGAACAGATTTTCCGAAATCTGACGCTGCAAGACGGTACGCACAACTACACGTTCGTGATTCCCGACTACGTGATCGACGACTCAGGGCAGGATCCGATGTATCGCATTCCGCTCGACGTTCGATTCCGCGTCGATTACACGCTGAATCTTGGACCGACAGGGGAAGCGTTCGCCGGCGAAGTGGAAGACTACGAAGTCAATATCGCTCAAGGTCCCGATGGGGGCATCCGACTGACCGATGACACATTCACCTATGTCGAGGATACGGCGGACCAAACGTTTGACGTGCTGGCGAACGACAAGAGCTTCTTCAACCGAGCGCTGACAATCGTCGACATCACAGACGCGCCTACCATGGCGATTTTGGACGCGCTGTCGATTGTCGACAACAAGATTGTCTTCGACGCCACGGGAATCGTCGATCTGGAGAACGACATCACTTTCAGCTACACGGTGATGGACTCCAAGGGATTCATGGAGACCGCCGAGGTTACGCTGAAAGCGGCTGACGCCAATCTCGCGGTCATGGCCAGCGCGTCCTTCTTCAATCCATCGTTTGGCGGCGACGTCAACAACGATGGTTTTATCACGTCACACGATTTGGCCATTGTGCTCCGTGAACTAGACAACTACGGAACCCGATCACTGCCGCAAATCGGCACGCCGACGGAGGGATTCGCAAAATACATCGACACCAACGGCGACAACAGCTTCGACGCGCTCGACATCGTCTCCCTTCTCGAAAAGATGGTGCAAAATCAAATCCGGCATCAAGAAGAGGAAGTGGAAGCGGAAGCTGTCGACGCGGCCTTCGTTGAAGACCAACCCGCGGCGCCTTCCACGTCCAGCATGGCGGCTCCGCTCACTTTGCAGACGCCGCTTGCTTCGGGACTGACGACGACCCAATCGTCGTCGTTAACGAACGATGTCAGCGGTTACCTGGCTGGGGTCTTTGAAAAACCGAGTAAGCAAAGCAATCTGCTGAGCCAGCAGTCGACAACGCCTACCAGCGAAACGGAATCCGATTCGGAGCTCGACGAGCAGATCTTCTCGGACAACTCGTTTGAGTTTCTGCTGATGGATTCGGCCAGTAGCTCCACGTATATGTCCGAAGATGTTGAATCGACCATCGATGAAATCGCAATTGACGTTGACGCCGCCTGGGAAGAAGATCTGATCAGCGGCTAGCGCGCCTTGCGGCGAACCATCCACCTACGGCGGAGCAGCTAGTCTCTCCGCCGTTTTTATTTGCCGAAGAAGGACTTTTCAGGTGAACGAAGAATCACTGGCCAAATTGCGGAAGCGCAATCTTGATTCGGCGGGGGATTGGAAACGCTACGCTTCGCATCGTCGTCAGGCGACGCGACTGATTCTGGACGCCGCTCCCGCCAAATCGTCTCGAATTTGCCTGCTGGGAGCTGGAAACTGCAATGACATCGAATTGACCGTACTGTCGCGCACGTTTCGCGAAATTCACTTGGTCGATCTCGACAAAGACGCCGTTGAGCAAGGATTGAAACGACAATTCAGCGGCCTCCAGGGGAAGATCCTCATTCATGCACCGGTCGATTTGGATGGGGCGGATGCGATCTCCCTCCTTTCGTCGATCGGCGACTTTGACGTCGTCGCTTCGATTTGCGTTCTATCGCAACTGATCGACGCGATTCCTCATCAGGAGATGTCAAAAGAGGAAGCTCTGCCGCAGATTCAACAGATTCGAAAGCGGCACTTTGGCCTTCTGTCACATCTGGCCGGAACCGAAGGAAGTATGGTGCTCGCCCACGAAGCGGTCTCCAGCGATTCGGAGCCGAAGGTCGCGACCAGCGACGACCATCTGCTAGGCCCTCTCTTGGTGGAACTGGCAATGCAGCAGCAATTGTTTATGGGTTTGAACCCTGCCGTGATTGCCGGCGAACTTCTCAACTTGGCTCCGACTCGCGAATTAACAACCACCCCTCCCTGGAGATGGGATTTTGGCCCCCGATCCTACGTGGTTTGCGGTCACTCTTTGAAGCGCCAAGCCTAAATCCTGTTTTTCTGCCAGCAGGAGTTGCCAAAATTCACCGGTTGAAGCGAAATTACCGGAACTTCCCGCTTGGCCTCTACGTCCAAACGTCGAACCAAGATTCGATTTGCGCAAATTAAGCGACATCGAAACTGCCCTCGAATTCGTTAAAACCGGATTCGAAGACATAACCCAACCCGGTAAAACACGGCAGTCTACGCAATTTGCGAAAGATCAGCGTATTTGGTGCGTAACGCAGATTTGGCGTAACTATAATCCGGCTTAACCCCTGGATGTTGCAATTTTGCAACGTGATATGGGGGGTGGTCGAAAACCCAAAAAGCAATCCAGGTCCTACGCGGTTCTCCCCCCCGGAGAAGCTACCGCACCCTTCCAGTGAGGATAGAGGTCGTCTCAATGACCATTCGCTACACACGTCGACGTACATCCGCCCAGCGCAAAGCTGCCCTCAAGAACCATCTGCGCAGCAAGCGTAAGGGGGCTCCGCGTTCTTTGAATCATGAGCAACTCGAATCGCGCCAATTGATGGCTGGCGACGTCTTTCAGTTGATCGGCATTCAAAACAATAACGGCGATCTGCTGGATGACCTGGAAGTACTCAATAGTGCGCCGCACAATCTAACCTTGCGGTTTGATGAGAACCACGCGGTCGATCCAGCGACGCTCGCTGACGGGATTCGCATCTATCGTGCGGGGGCCAACAGCATCCTGGGAGATGCCGATGATGTCGACATTTTAGGAAACGGCGCCGATTTCGGGGGATTCATCGGCATCGGCGACAGTTCGAATGAAGTTGTGATCCGCTTTGGCGAAGCTTTGCTCGACGATCAGTATCGAATCGAAATTACCAGTTCCTTAATGGGGACGCCGCTCACCGACGGGGCGCCAACCCCCGGCGGAATGCCGACTGCCGCAACGCCGTTCTCTTCGACGTTTGAATTGAATCTGGGCGCCCAGATTCTGTCGATCGTGCCGCAACCGGTCACGCGCAATGAGACGACTGGTGCGCTGGAAATCGCTCGCGATCAGATCTACATCTACATGAATGATGACGATCTCGATATGGCGTCGGTATTGGACCCCGGATACTACCAACTTCTCTTTCAGCGAACCGACGATGACAATCCAGATATTCAAAACGGGGAAGTCGCGTTCTTCCCGACAAGCGTCGACTATGACGCCGACAGCGACCTCATCATTTTGAAATTCGCCAAGGATCTCGATACCTTACCTGGCGATTTAACCGGCTTCGTCGATCCGAGTAAGCCGACCGTCTTCCGACTGCAAATCGGCAGCAAAGAGATCACCTCGAAAGAGTGGACTGATACGCCGGACGTCGACACGATCGATGCGATCGGTCCCAACGATCCCGGCGACACGTTTGACTCGGCGAAGGATCTGGTCGGGCCGAATAACGAAAGCTTGCTGGACGGTAATCACGAATTTGAAGTGACTCGTCCCGCACACGCGACTCATCTTACTTCCACCGGAGCCACGGTCTACGACGTTGTAGGCCAAATATTTACGATTAACGACGGTAGCGACGCGAACAACGGCGTCGGCAATTCCCTCACATTTCAGTTGATCGACGGCGGAACGACGTCGAACCCCTTTTATGTCGCAATTGACATTCATGATTTGATCATAGACCCGGCGAGCACCCGAGCCATGTTGGCGGATCGCATCGCCATGCGAATCACAACAGCGTTCGCCGCTGAAGGCCTGGTGGTCAACGTCGACGAGCCGACCTCCAGCATCAGCGGAACGCGTTTTGCGCTTTCCAGCCCTGATGGTCGTCCGACCATGCTTGTGAGCGATACGACCGTAGGTTTGATCGTCGACCGCTCGCAAACGGTTGTCATTCATGGACAGATCATCAACGAAGCGGGGGAAGAATACGCGTTAGATCTGCCGGGCGCCAGCGATGAACCGGGGCATCGTGAGGACTACGCCGAACAACAAGAACATTTGTTGGGAAGCGCTGATGATCATTCCGGCATCACGGAGATTCGCTATACGTTCCCGCAGCAATATGGCGTTGATCCGGCGAAGGGGACGCCTCTCTTCAACCAGATTACCGAGGCGCAAAAGCAGCGGACTCGAGAAATCATGGCCCTTTACAGCTATTATGCGGGCGTGACCTTCGTTGAAGTCCCTTATTACGAACCGGACAGCCCCTTCTTCCAAGAGTACGACTTGCGCGTCGTGACCGGCGACTTGCGTGCTGTTCAGGCCAACGTACCCACCGGACCTGGCGGCGTCGCCGGTATCGCGGGGGGAGACTTGGTTGTGATGGACATTTTCGATCACCAGGATGCAGGTGACGACGAATATGGCGGCGATTGGCAAAGCACGGCGATCCATGAAATCGGTCACTTCCTCGGACTAGGACATTCGTATGAGCTTCCGCCGCTGACGACACAGAGCGGCGGCGCGAACAATTTTGGCTTAGGCGCCGAGAATATCTTCCCGGGCGATAATGACATCGTCCACATGCAGCATCTCTACAATCCCGAATCGAAAGATATCGATCTCTATAAATTGGAGATCACTGAAACGGGGCGATTAACGGCGGAAATTCTGGCCGAGCGGCTGAGCAATTTGGACCCGTCGAATCCGCGCGATCCAAGCAGTCTCGACGCGCTGATTACGATCTACCAAGAGAACGGAGACGGCACGCGCACGGTCATTGCCCGAAACGACGACTACTACAGTGAAGATCCGTTCGTCGAACTGTTGCTGCAACAGGGCACCTACTATATCGGCGTCAGCGCCAGCGGAAACAACGCCTACGATCCGTCGATCGCCGACTCGGGATTCGGCGGCAAGACGCAGGGCGATTATGACCTGCAGATTCGCTTCCGCCCGGACTCGACCAATTCGATCCGCGACACCGGGGCCGTCCTGGAATCGGGCACTTCGATCCTGGTGCGCAACGCAGCTGAAGACTTCGGAACCGACGCTCAACGAAGTCAATCCGGACTGCATACGATTACGCTCATCGATGGCAACGGCACGTCGGTCACTTACGAGCTTGATTTTGTTGACACGCCTGGCGTGCCTGCGACGGTCCAAGCAAACAACGTCGCCGTCCAAGTCCTCAATTCGGCCTTGGCCAGCGACATCGTCGACGCTTTGGTCACGGCGATCAACGGGACTTCCAATTTCGCCATCATTGCGACCAACGTCGGAAATCGGATCGATCTGGCGAACGCGGCGTCGAACAATCCGGTCGATTTCTCCTCGCTGATTGACGCCAATGACACGATGCGCATCACCGGCGGCGCTTCGGAAGGAGCGGCGATCGATGGTGATTTGAATGGAGCCGTCGGCGGGAACTACAACTTCTGGTTCCGGGCCGAAACTCCGCTCGAAGCGACGACTCCTTCTTCCGAACTCGATCAGCCGCTCGTTATCTACGTCGACAAAACATCGACCCGCGGCGGGCAAAACAACCCGGCCCTGGACGGTTCGCTGCAGCGACCGTTCAACAACATTCAAGCCGCGCTCACGCTCGCCGACCAACGCGGTATGGGGGACGTGATTCGCATCATCGGTCTTGCCGGCAATAGCGACGATCCAACCACGCTCGCAGATAATCTCGCCTACTACATCGGCTATGACACGACGGCAGGTCAGGTCTTAGAAGATGGTCAACAGCTGATCATTCCCAAAGACGTAACAGTGATGATCGACGAAGGCGCCATCCTCAAATTTGGCGTTGGCGGCGCAGTCGTCGTCGGCAGTACGTCGGTCAACGAAGATCGCAGCTTCGCCGCTTTGCAAGTTCTCGGCATTCCGGAACGTTTCGACCCCTATGTCAATTCCTCCGATGCGATCGTCGAAGACGTCGATCGGGCCGGGCGTCGCGTGATCTTCACTTCGTACAACGAAGAAAACGTCGGCACGAAGAGCAACACGCAGTTCGACCCTGAAGGCGGCGACTGGGGCGGCGTCTTCTTTAATAACGAAGTCGATCGAGAAGAAAACCACGGCAACTGGCAAGACAACGGCATCTTCCTCAACTCGATCGTCGGCGGCGACTTCCGTTATGGCGGCGGCATCGCATCGATCAACGGCGAAGACTTTACGCTTGCTCCGGTCTATATGGAAGAGACGCGACCGGCGTTGTACTTCAACAATATCGTCGGCAGCGCTGGCGCTGCATTCTCGGCCGATCCGAACAGCTTCGAGAAGACGAACTTCCAGGTTTACTCCCCTAAGTCCGACTTCAATCTCAGCGACAGCTATCGCATTGGTCAATTCAACCAGGCGACGCCTGACTACACCCGTTCGGGTCCGGCGATCTTCGGCAACGACTTCGTCACCAAAGCTCTGGTGACGACCGACGACACTGGAGCCGTCATCACAACGCTTCGCGAGGGATACGACACCAACTCGCTGAACGGCATCTTGGTTCGCATCAATACTCCGGCAGGCAACCTGACCGAAAAGCTCACGGTTACGGCCAATTTTGACGATACCGACATCGTCCACGTCTTGCTCGAAAATCTGCTGATCGAAGGAACACCCGGCGGTCTGCTGGTCGATCCTTTCGGAACGCTGACCGCGCGTCTCGACGCCGGCCTGGTGATCGATCCCAACATTGTGATGAAGTCGAACGGATCGCGAATCGAAGTTCAGATGGGCGCTTCGCTGATCGCAGAGGCTTCGAGCGGCAACGAAATCATTTTCACCTCGCTGCATGATGACCGGTACGGCTTTGGCGGGACCTTTGACACCAACGGCAACGGATTTGCAACGACGGCCGCGGCAGGCGATTGGAGCGGCATCTACTTCGGGCAAACCTCAACCGGCAGCCTGGATAGCGTCATCCTGGCGTACGGCGGTGGAAATTCACGTGTGGACGGCGGTCTCGCCTTCTTCAACGCCATCGAAGTGCATCAAGCCACCGTTCGTGTTGCCCATAGTCTGCTTGAAGAAAACGCTGACGGCAGGGGGACCAATGATCCCGGCCCGACGCGAGCTGGTCATAGCGCCAACGCCGGCGGTACGATCTTTGTCGCCGGGGCGCAACCGGTCATTGTCAACAACAATTTCCGTAACAACGAAGACGCGTCGGTCAATATCAACGTGAATTCGCTCAACTCGAACCTGGTGGTTGACTGGGGTCGTTCGACCGGCTTAGTCGACGTCACTCCCGGCGTCGGCGACAACCAAGGCGCGTTGATTCGCTTCAACTTGCAGACAAACAACGGCGTGAACGGCATGGTGGTTCGCGGCGGGGTGCTGACCACGCAAAGCGTGTGGGACGACACCGATATCGTGCATGTTCTGTTCAGCGAAGTCGTCATTCCCGATTTGCACACCTACGGCGGTTTGCGGATCGAAAGTTCGACCCAAGAAAGCCTGGTCGTCAAGCTGATGGGCGCCGAGAACGCCGGCATCACCGCGTCTGGCAGGCCGCTCGATATCGAAGATCGCATCGGCGGCATGCTGCAGGTGATCGGCCAACCCGGTTTCCCGGTCGTCTTCACCTCGTTCTATGATGACACGGTCGGCGCTGGCTTTGATGAAAATGGAAATTCCGCCGTCGACACCGACAATACCGGCGATGCGACTGCGCCGGCGCCGGGCGACTGGCGCAGTTTGCTCATCGACCAATTCGCCAACGACCGCAATGTCGAAGTGATTGTCGAAGCGGAAAGCAACAACGCCGTCTCGGTCGGAACCAACGGCACGCCGCAATCGGCCCAAGCGATCGGCATTTTGGCTCCTGACGAATATGCCGGCGACGACAACCGCCGCTTGGGCTTCGAGATCCAAGGCTATCTCAGCTCGCCCAGCGATGTCGACGTCTACGCATTCCAAGCGACCCCCGGAACCGAGGTCTGGCTCGATCTGGATCGCACGACCATGGCCTTGGACGCGATCATTGAACTGATCGATGACAACGGCAACGTGATCGCACGTTCTCTCGACAACAACACGCTGTTCGGCAACAACGACGCCTCGAATCAGATGAACACGATGCCCAAATCGGGCACGTACGACCAGGATCGCTGGACGATCAATCCGCGCGACGCCAGCATGCGAATCGTCTTGCCGGGCAATCCGACCTCTTCGGTTCGCACCTACCATGTCCGTATTCGCAGCAACGGCGACGACATCGGCACGACGACCAACTCGAGCGGCAGCTATCTCGTCAATCAAGAGCAACTGACCGGCGGGCTCACTTCCGGCGTTTATCAATTGCAAATCCGTCTGCGGGAAGTCGACGAATTCGGCGGCTCGACCATCAAGCAAGCGGACGTCCGCTATGCGACCAACGGCATCGAAGTGCTGGGACAACCGGCACACTCGCCGCTACTTGGCGAATCGGCCGAAGATGGCGTCGACACCAATAATTCGCAGAACAGCGCTCACAATGTCGGCAATGTGCTGACCACGGACCGCGATGCGATCAGCATCGCGGCCGAGATCGCCTCGGACACTGACGTCGATTGGTTCGAGTTCGAATTGACCCGTGACTTTCTTCAGTCGATTGAAGGGTTTTCGGCCGACGAGGTGTTCGCCAGCTTGATGATCGACCTCGACTATATGGGGGGCGCTCGCGGCAACGCTCAAATCGCCGTCTACGACGCGAGCGGCCAATTGGTGCTCGTCAGCTCCGATTCGGGCGTCAACGACGATCAAACGCAAACGCAGTTTGTCGCGAACACGACGTATGATCCTGATTACACGTCGCTGGCCGACCTAGAGCGCGGATCGCTCAGCACCAACGATCCGTACATCGGCACGATCAATATCCCGCAAGGAACTTACTATGTCGCCGTATCATCGACGGCGCAGATTTCTAATCAACTCTCTCAGTTTTACGAAGAAAATCCGACCAACTCGCTGGTTCGTTTAGAGCCGGTCGATTCAATCCAACGAATCGTCGAAGAACATATCGGCACTAGCACGTTCAGCACGGCCGATGCTCCCGATATCGCGGCCTTCTTAAGGGATCCCGAACAGGCGAAAGATTATCACCTGAGCGATATGGTGATGTTTGTCTCGGTAGCTGTCGGCGTCGAACGGACCCAAGTCTGGGCGGTCAATCCGTTCACCGGCGCCGTCGAAGCGTATGTTGGCGAATTTAATCAAGCGGTGGGCGATATCGGCATGCGTCCCGATGGCAGTCTCTTCGCTTATAGCCAAGACAATACTGGTCCTAATGCTCCTGCGGCCAACGCCAACGGCAATTTCCTGCAGATCGATACCGGAACCGGGGCGTCCACAATCGTTCGTGACGATGGGGTGCAAACCTATGTACTCGACAAAAACGGCAACCCGGTAGTTGACAACAAAGGAAACGGCTTTGGCTACGACTACAACGCGTTGGCCTATGGTTACCTTTCCGCCAATCCCAGTGCACAAAGCATCCGTGGCTACGCCGTAGGAAATTATGCTGGTGGAGCAGGCGGTCCGGGTAGCGCCTCCACAGACGGCACCAATATCTTGTTCCGCGTCGATGCGTCTGACACCGATGGCAACTCTACGCCGCTGGGCGTCGCGGTTGATGCGGACGGTGATCCCAACAAGGGCGCCAATAACGACACGAATGAGGATCGAGCGATACGCGACTCAGGCACGGACGTGGAGGCGGTGGGACAAATCCGCACGGACTTTGACTTCGTCACCCCTGGATCGTCCATCATTATCGTCAATCCTGTTTCGACGTTTGACGCGAATGGCGCAGTTCTCAGCAACTACGAAGACGGCGATACTTTTGTCATCGACGGCGACGGCAATGCGGCGACTCTTGGTGATCGCATCACGGTCGAACTGAACTTGGGCTATGACCTGTCGTTCACGCCGCTCAATCGTCAGACGACCACGACAACCTTCCAAGGCACTACGCTCACGAGACGCAGCGGCGGTACTTTCCCGACGGACGGGTCTACCTTTGTCGTGGATGGCGTGACGTACGAACTCGATCTCGATCAATACATTGACTTCGGTTCCGTCGGCGGCCTCTTGGCTACGAATGACGAGGGTTCGGCGATTCAAATCGTCGACGACACCACCGGCACGAGTCTCTTCCTGTATCTCGAAGACACGGCGGATGGCAGTACGACAGATGGGATCAACAGCGCCACTCTCGGGGCCGCCCCCAGCGATACCGTCGTCGCGGTTCAATATACGGCTGGCGTTACGACACGTGAGATCTTGCTGCAGTCCGTCTTGAAAGCCATTACTGACAACGCAGCAACAGCCGGACCTGCCTACCGACTCAATGACACGATCGTCGTCTCCAATGATTCGAGCATCGCGCTATTGCCTGGCTTGGCCGATACGGCGCCTATTTTTGGCGGCGTCACCATCTCCGGCGGCGACGGCGCAATCGGTACAAATGTGGTGGTCAGCGTTGATCCCGGCGCCAATGAGGAGGAGATCGCGACGGCCGTCGCCGCGGCGATCAACGGCCAAGCGGCCGGAACAGCCAGTCAATTTGGGACGCGCGTGACAGTCAATGCGACCACCGCTGACTTCACCGGTATCGGCACGCTTGCGACCGCCCAAGCCAATGTGACCACCGGCGCCGGAAATGTGATGGTCAATATCGGCGCCGATTCCGACGCGAAAGCCGTAGCCGACGCGATTGCAGCGGCAGTCAACACGGAGGCGACGTTTGTCGCCGATAGTGCAGCTCCTGGGCGCGTGCATTTCACCTACAACGGTACGAACGCAACCGTCGAAGCGGCGGCAGGTCTCTTCCAGATCGGCGGTGAAGCAAGCGGCGGAACCGTAACCGGCTTGGCTATCCAGAATACGGACTTGTATGCCGTTGACGACAACGGCGGCGTTTTCCGTGTCAACCTTACCAACCCGACCCAAAGCGATTTCCTCGGCATTATCAACGATGTGAACGGAAACCCCGTTGAGTTTGTCAGCCTTGAAGCAGCTCCCGCCTCTATGCAAGAAGCGGCCAGCGAGTACGGCAATATCTTGTTTGGCATGTCCTCTGCCGGCGTGATGTATGCGATCGCGATTCAAGAACTCGGTACTTACGATGAAGCGGACTTAGCGCCCATCTTTGTCGGTGGTCGCACGAGTATTGCGACGGCGCTCAACGTCTTAGACGACAATCCCAATATCGGCGGCTCGATCAACGGTATTGCGATGGGGACATTAAGTCGCAACCTTTGGAATCTGACCAATACCCGCAGCGGTGACGCAGGGCACGGCATCGAGGTCCCCGTGACCGGCTGGCGTGACGCAGAAGGTGGAGGAGTCAGCTTCTACTTTGGCAACGAAGATAAGACATTTGCGGAAAACGCAGCCTACGGTAACGCGACATCGGACAACTATGATTTTCCCCAAGGCGCCCACGGCACGCTGATCACCGAAGACTTTAGCCTGAAGGGATACGATGCGGCCGATATGCCGGTCTTGTATTTCAACTACTACTCGGAAACCGACAACGTCAACGGAGACCTGGCGCGAGACACCTTCCGCGTCTTCGTGGCCGGAGACGACGGCAACTGGGTACAGGTTACTACCAACAACAACTATAACACTGGCGGCGGCAACAATGACGAGTTTGACGCCCAAGATAAAGAGACGTTAGAAGACCGGGCCGTCTCCACGCCGGAGGCCACGAACGGCGCCACGAACGCGGTGCAACCGACGTATGACAACACGAACTCTTGGCGCCAGGCTCGTGTTGATCTTTCGCAATTCGCCGGGCAAGACAATCTGAAGTTGCGATTTGATTTCGCCACCGGCGGCCAAATCAATATCGGCGGCGTCGCCGTAGATGAACAAACGGGAGCAAACTTCGCCGCCAACACGACCGACGTCCGCGCCCTTGATTCCAACAAGCATGAAGATGGTGAAGTCTTCTCGGTGACAGACCCGTACACAGGGGAAGTCTTCTACTTTGAAATCAACAAAGGCCAGACCCTGACCGTAGGGTCCTACGCTCAGTTCGTGGATGGAGACACCTTTGCGATCACGGCCAACGGAATGACTCGGACTTTTGAGTTCGACACGGGTGATGGAAACACGACCGCGGACAACATGATCTCCATTTCGCTCAGCGATACGCCCAACTCGATCGCCGAAGCAGTCCGCAATGCGATCAATGACGACGCGGCTATCGGATCGATCGTCCGGACATTCCGTGACGGCAACGAACTCACGATTCGTGATATCGACGATATTGGCCGGTCGACCGAACCCAACGGCCTGACCGTTGTCACGGACGGCGGCGGCAGCATTACGGGTCTGCAAATTGCCGGAACGGAAGAAGGCCGCGCCACAACCAGCTCTTTGTTGGACTTGGACAATCCGACCATTGACCCGATTACCGGCTTGCCAATTTTCACGCCCGGCATGTACGATCTTCATACGATTGACATTCACGACGACCTGTTTGTCACAGTTGCTCCCAACGCCGATGGCGAACAACGGATCAGCGACATCCAACTCGCACAAATCATGCAGGTGCGAATGCAACAGGCCATCGCCGCCGATACCGTGGATATGAATGAAGACATCATCTACACCTTGATTCCGCAACATGAGGAATTCCTCTACCTCCTAGGCGGCTACCAGCTCACGCGATACGTGGATGGAGACAACGGCGCTATCTCCCATCTCGGTTTCGACGCAAACCTGCAAAGCGACACGTTTGGCGTGATGCAGGACTTCCCGACCACGGTCAATACCGACAATGGTTTGCCGAACGTCTTCGACACTCGCAAGGCCTTTAATCAATCGAACGAACGCGGCGTCGACAACGCTCGCCAAGGCATCTTTATCGATGACTTGATCATCGGCTTTGCGGAACGCGGCGAAATGGTGACGGGCGCCTCGATCAACGGCACTGGATTTGAAACGAATCCCAACGCCTTGCTGATCGACGTCTTTGTCGGGGAGTACCAACTCGAACTGCGAGAAGGAACCGAGTACGTCTTCGCAGGCGGGTCGTATAGCAGCGAACGTATCGCGGTATACACTTGGGATACGAACGACCGTTTGCTGGACGGGCATTCGATCATCGCTCCTGCCGGTAAAGACATCCAGAACAACACGCTTCTGGAAGTTAGCGATGGCGTGGATACGATCGTCTTCCGTTTCTGGGATCTCGACCAGGAGGAGACGATCCCGACATACTTGCAAGATCGAGGCACCGACACAAAGCTAGGCGTCTATACCATTGGCTATCGCTCGACGATGACGCAAGGCGACATCGCCCGTGCGTTGAGTACGGCAATCAACGACACCGTCGGCCAAGTTGCACGCCGACTGACCGAATCGACGCGCACCTTTGGCGTGATCGCCCGCGTGAATTCGACGCTGGCGGTCGACGCGACCTCGGGTCGAATCGATCTCTCGCCGAAGAGTCCCTACTCAGACGAAGTTATTGTCGGCCTGCTGGGAACGACCAATCTCGGGGCGCTTCGGTTCAGCGAAAACGGCAATGACACCTTCCTCGGCGCGACCAATACGAAGCTCGACAGCATCCGGTTTAACGGCTACATGGAATTCCATGCCCGCGGTCAAATCGGCGATAACCCAGTGGTGGTGGACGGCACGGATCCGCCGGTGAACGGCGATGTCGACATGTACAATGTCGATCTTGGGCTGGGAAGCACCCTACAAGTCGATGTAGAGTCATTGTCGCTCGGATCCCCTGTCGGCTCGCTGATTCGTCTCTTCTATATCGACGGAACGGAAGTCGTCAGCGCGGTTGCCGGCGTCGATCCAACGCTGTCCTATACCGTCAGCGATCCTTTGATGGCGGGTCGCTATTTCATCGCAATCAGTCATGAGGACAACGACAACTACGATCCGGCAGTTCCTGCTGACGATCTGGCCAATATGCCGCTGGAGAAGATCGAGTATGCATTGACGGTCAGCGTCGATAACGATTCGCCGAATCCGTTCCAGTTTGTCACCTACGCCGACGATGGCGATCAAAACAATTTCCGCGATCAAGGGCAGATTATCATCAGCTCGAATCGCGTTTCTAATTCGTCCGAATGGGGCGTCTTGGTGGACGCAGCTCCTCGCGGTTTGGCCGCCGACGGCGGCGATAATCTGCCGCACCAAGGAGCGGTTCGCGTTACCCGCGAAATCAACACCAACCGCCTCACGACCGGCGTGACGATCGTCAACAACATCATTTACGACAACGGCACCGGCGCCATTCTCTTCAGTGGAGATGCGGCTCCAACGTCACAGACGCCAGGCTCCGTGTCAGTCGGCCGAATCATTAACAATACGTTGTATGGCGTGGGCGCCGGCGATGTCGGCATCCAAGTCAACAATCAAGCTGGTCCGTCGATCGTTAACAATATCATCGCCAACTTCGCTACCGGCATTGATGTAGCCGCCGATGGAGTCTCCCCCGTTCAGACCCGTATTTCGCGTACGCTATTCCAAGGAAACGGCGCCGACAGCGCTTCCGGCGACACCGGACAATCGCCGATTCTGCTTGCCGCCGCCGCCCCGCTGTTTGTGGATGCGGCGAACGGAAACTTCTATCTCTCTTCGGGTTCGCAAGCGATTGATGCGGCGATCGACTCTGTCCCGGATCGAGCGGAATTCAACTCTTTGAACAGTCCCCTTGGAATCGCTACTTCGCCGGTCATCGCGCCTGCACGCGATCAATCGGGACAGCTGCGATACGACGACCCAACGGTCGTTTCAAGCGGCGGCTCGGGTGTCAGCGGCTTTAAAGACATCGGCGCCCTGGACCGGGCCGACACGCGCGGCCCCGGCGGCAAGCTGATTGATCCTCAAGACAACGACGCCGCCAATCTGGACCTGGACCAGACGCAAGATGTGGTTCAGCTGCTCAACGGCCCGTTGACCAACATTTCGATTCAATTGATCGATAGCAGCGGTCTTTCCAGTCAACCGCAAGGCTCGGGCATTGATGACACGACCGTCACGGGCGACTCGATCATCGTGCAACGGATCAGCGGCAACTCGGAGACGACGCTCGCTGAAGGAGTCGATTATCGCTTTGACTATGACGCGACCAACAACGTCATTCGGATCACTCCGGTTTCCGGCATCTTTGAAGAAGGGGTCACTTACAAGATATTGCTCAAAAATCGATACACCATCGATCCGGACACCGGTATGGCGCTTGGCGTAGATCATCCCGATCTGATCAGTGACAACGCCGGAAACTCAATCGAACCGAACAAATTCACCGGTAACGAAACGAGCTTCTTTATACGTGTGGGCGGATTACTCGATTTCGGCGACGCTCCCGAAAGCTATGGAACTCTGATTGAGAACAACGGTGCTCGTCATGGAATCCGCGAAGACTTCTTCCTGGGCGAAAGCATTGATTCGGAACTCAACGGCAAGCCGAGCGACGGCGCTGAGGACGATAATTTCGATGACGGCATCGTCTTCGAAGAAACAAGTTTGGCTGGGACCGGCGTAATCAGAAGCGGAGGCTCGAGCGTCATCTATGTTGAAGCGACGGTGCCGTTGAACGAAACCAACTACGGCTTTATCCAAGCCTGGTTGGACTATAACGGCGACGGCGTCTTCGATGATGAGGAAATGGTCTTGAATCGAGCGTTGAATGTGAACGCGACCAACGGCGCCAACCTGGGATTGGGTCAAAAGTTCATCATCGACAGCGACATGCCCAATGCGGTCTCTGGCCAAACTTACATGCGTTTCCGCTATAGCAGCACCGGCGGGCTCGCCGCCACCGGGCTTGCCGAAGATGGTGAGGTGGAAGACTACGAAGTCACCATCGAAGCCGCACCGTTTAATCCCTGGCACAACTCGACTCTGCCAGAGGCGGTGACCGTCGGCGACAGCATCGTTTCGTCACACGATCTGGCTGCGATCTTGCGTGAAATACAACGCCGTGATTACACGGATCCTGTTACCGAAAAGTTCAAACCAGAATATGACCCCTTCAACCCGACGATGCCGTTCATCGGCATCGGCGGAGTACAAGGCGTCGTCCCGAACTATCTCGATGTGGATAATGATGGCCGTGTCTCGGAACTTGACTATCAGGCTGTTCTGGAATACTTCGGGCGGAACCAAGTGCAGCTTAACCCCGAGTTTGTCGAAGACGCGTTGCTCTCTTCGTCCTCGGAGATTGTCAATCCGGCCGTCGAGAATACGCCGCTGATCGACTCGTCGACCAGCTCGGTGCAGATCGTCACCACTGACGCACCGTCCTACACAATGACGTCGACTCCGTTGACCGCCTCGTCGGCGGCCATCTCGTCGAACCCGACGAGCCAACCGACGATTGACCTCTTCGGCCTCAGCATTCAGCAGTCGAAGTCGAATGTCACAACGCTCAGTCAGTCGACTTCGACGACAACATCGTATAACGATGTCGACGAATCGTTTACGGACGAAGTCTTGCTTGACGATTCGCTGGACGCCGTTTTGCTCTCGGTCGCCAATGATGTGGATGACGCCTGGCGAATCGATACGGATGAATCGGACGACATGGATGATTTGATCGCTCTGATTTCTCAGGACGAAGAATAATCGCCTGCGACTCACATCGCCCAAGGCCTCCCTTCCCGGGGAGGCCTTTTTTTATGGACGACTACCCCGTGCAGCGCAACGAAACCCAACAATCCGCGCACCATCGCTTTTGAAGGGGTGTAACCCGCGCTCCGCTCCTGACTTTGTCGCCAAATAGTAACGGATTCCGCGGTCCAGGGAGTATTTCAGGACAGGTTTTGCTCGAAGCCGTGAGCCTCTTCTTGTCAAGCTAGCACCTATTCACTGCTAGCTTGGGACTTCGTGGATAAGCATCGGGAAAAACCTCTTACTAGAGCGGGTTCCTGCTAGCTGACCCATTTTGATTTTCCAACGATTGAAAGTGAAGACGGTGCTGCGCGGCACGTATCGACATCAGCCGCACGGCGTTAGCCGCGGTTTCTGACAGGAACTCTTTGTCGACGGAAAATTGGAGACGGAAACCGCGGCGAACGCCGTGCGGCTGATTTTGTGAGAGCCGGCGAAGACGTGCCGGCACAAGAGCGCTGGCCTCGGGTCAAAGCCCTCTCCGTAGCGGATTCCAGCAGCGATGTCGCTCGACCAAATGCGAGCTAATCCAGTAATCCCCAGGGAGCAAAGAAAGGATCGAGTTCACCAATCTCCTCTTCTTCGTCGCCGTTGAACATCGCCAGGAAGATATCGTCAGCCGCATCCGCCAAGATACGATCATCCGTGACCACAGAGTTGGGCGAACCGCTGAAGGTTGCGCCATCCGCAACGACCGCTTCTCCCTCGATGACGAAATCCTGCGAAGCAGGTTGGTCATCAGCCGACAAATTGCCCAGTCCCCAGTCGCCGTCAAGGGACGTCGATTCATAAGAGGCCGACCAAGGCGGCGCGCTATTCACGGTGACATATGGCAAAGCGGCATCTGGCGGCGTGACAGAGGATGCGGCGACATGGAGTGAAGAAGCGTCAAGATCCGACGTGCTCGTTTCCGGCTCGTCCAGACTGTCGTTCTCATCGGCGGCGTTCCCGGTCAGCAAGACAGCTTCTTCTTCGGACGGAAACGAATACTCAGCGATGGCGATGGTTTCTAACACGCGCACCGCATCCAGAACATTAAAGACGCCATCCCCATTGGCGTCCAAAAACGGGGCCGGGGATTGGTGATCCCCATCAAGCTGATCTGCTACGGAATAGATTGGAGCCAACAATTCCGCCATCGCCACTTCAAAGTCGGTCAAATCGACTTGGCCATCGTCATTGATGTCGGAACCAGAGTAGGGATTCCGCCAATCCAATGAATCGGGTTTGATCGCGAAGCGAAAACCGGTCAGCGGCTGAAGCGCGAATGTCGCTTCTGCCGAGCCAGCGATAACGTAGGTCTGAGCGTCCCCGTCAGGAGGCGTAATGCGCAACTGATAGTCGCCTGCGACATCCATCGGCAGTGCGAAGGCGCCAAACGGATCGGTCTCGACCGCAGCGGCCTGGCCGGCGACAAAATTGTCAAGCCGAACGCTGGTGCTAAGCTGGCCGGCGACAAGGATATAGGCGATCTGCGGCGAATCGGTTTCTACAAGCATCGTTTCCGCTTGTCCGGCCGCTAATTCCGCGGTCGTGTACCGACCAATCAAATTGTTTTGTGCGTCATACGCTTCCAGACGCCCGATACTGCCGGCGCCGGCTCCAATTGCGTCAATCGAGACGCGGCTTACGGGCCAATCCAAGTCAACTCGCAGTTGTTGCTGCGCGTTCCACTCCGAGAAGTGCCCGGTCGAATCGACGGTCGAACGATAGTAACCAAAGACTCTGGAGCCGGTGGTTGCGGCGGCGTTGGTCTGCGAAAAGACGTTGGGAAACGCGCCAATGATGTTTTCGCCAAACGCCGAGAAAGAGGCGCCGGGGACAAGATCGTCAATCTGATCGCCGGCGCCAAAGTTGTCTGGCTCCACCACGATTTGCGTCGCGACCGGCGCGTTTTGGGAATCGACCAGTTCAACGGACCAACCGGAGAGTCCAACTTCGCCCGGATCAAAGACGCCGTTTCGATTTTGATCGTCAAACAGAAACCCTGTCGCACCAATTTCGGTGGTCGCCGTAATCTCGGTCGTCGATCCGGCGAAGACATCGGAAACGATTGCCCCAGTCGCGTCGATCGCACGAATTTCAACCACGTGAAGCGCCGAACTGGGCAGTTCAATCCTAATATCAATATCCGCGACGTACTCGTCATACGTCTCCGCCGTTCGCCATTCGCCTCCATCAATTCGGTACTGCACGGCAGCGACCGTATTGATGGTCATGTCATGCTGCAAAAATTGATTGAACGATTGCTGCGTCCCCGCGGTATTCAAATTTGGCAAAACGCCGACCGACGCTTGTCCGACAAAATGATATTCCAGCGAGTCGGCGTCCAGCGCGCCGCTTCCCTTCAGCGAAAGGGGTTGATCGAGAACGTCGAAAATGCCGTCGCCGTCCGAATCTTTCCAGCCGATTGACTCAAACATCGCCGTCGAACTGGTGTGATTGTCGTAGGCGCGTTGCATCTCCATGTTCGACAGCATCAAGCTGTCGACAACCGGCGGCGCATCCGCAGGACGGTCGACTAGCGCATTCGTATTTTGCGTATCGTAGTAGCCGCGATGCTCGTAGTAACCTTTCGAGCCTAAATACTCGTCCATGGCCCAGAACTGGTGAGCCGTCTCATGCGCGATGGAAATCGCAGGGCGACTATTGGGAATCGCCATAAAGGCGCCACCGGCTACGGAGAACCCGCCGGCGATGCCTCCCGGGTTTTTCCAATACCCATCCAAGTCGTTGGAAGCGTCGGCGACAAAGATCGTGAAGGCCCAGTTGGTTCCTTCCGCGACGCGCCGCGAGTCATTGAACAGCCGGATGTCTTGGATAATGTCGTCCGACCGCTCGGCGCCGACATAATCGAGAAAATCGCCAGCCCACTTGTCGAATTCGGCGGCAGCTCGAGTGATTGGCTCGTAGCGAGTCGGAACCGGGCTATCCGCGTACTGGTAGTTGATCTGAAAGTTCAGTTCGTGGACGGTGTTTTGCAGCTCCAGAGTATCGACCCACCACTGCAGCGCTTCGTCGATTTTCGCTTTGCTCGCATCGATCTCCGCTTCCGTCCAGTCTTCCGAACTAGGATCAACGCCGCCGGTTTGCATCGACTCGAGAAAGACGACGGTGACCGAAACGTCCCCCAGCATGAATTCGCCGGTATCGGTCGGAGCGGCGCCGAGTGGAACGCCTGAGAAATTGATGCGCGACTCCAACGATTCGAGCCGAAGCGTGGCCAACGTCGATTTCGCGTCGCGACGTGTGCGACCTTTCCGAAATCGGCGATGAGAAGTCATGGTTGCGCTAAGCCATCTACGAAGAGTAAAGAAACCGACGGCAGAGCCGCCCGAATGCGACTACATCGTTAAATGCAGTTCGTCGATTTCCAGATCGGCGAATACTTCGTCGACCACCTCGGAGTCAGTCGACGAATCTTCCGACGCCAAGTTTTCTGCCGCGGCGAGGATCAGCATCGTCTGCAAGTCGCCGCCGGTTGTCGGCACGTTCGTCGTCATGGACTCTTCCGGGGGCAATTCGTCATCCGCCGAAGTTGGTTGCGATTGACTGGTCGAGTTCGTCGTCGGCGCCGTCAGCAGCAGCGGATAGTAGGTCGGAGTCGAAACCGGATCACTGACCTTCGCTGTCACTTCGGGTGAAATCGCCGACTCTTCCGACGAAACGGACTCGCCTTCCAAGATAATGGGACTGCTGGCGTTGACCGATTCTCCTTCGATCATCGCCATGGCCGAATCATCATCAAACGGAAAACCAGAGTAATAAATCCGTGACGAAAGAATCGTCTTGCTGATTCCGATATTTCTGATCAGCAACGACATGTCCACCAGATCGACGAATCCATTGCGGTTGAAATCCATGCCATACAAATTGTTGGACGGCGTTACCGGCGAACCAATCTTACGAATGATTTGCGTCAGATCGATCAAAGAAATCGCTCCATCATCATCCATGTCATAAGGAACGGCCCAAATATCGGTTGCGGCGGACGATCCGCTCGTCACGCCGGTCGGTTCGGCTGATCCGCTATATTGGACGCTCGCTTCTCCGCCGGTCACCACGAAGCCGGTCGTTTCCGCTTCGGCATAGTCGCCCGACGCGTCATATTCGACGCCGCGACCTGGATTGATGTCAGGGCCAAAATAGATCCGTCCCAGCAGCGCTGGCGTATTATTGTCGCCGATGTTGTTCAGCGCGGTGCTAAACTTGGCCGACACGCTGTTCGAGGTGCTCGTGTAAGAAACTTGCGATGCGATAAATTTCAGCGTCGAATCGGCGTTCGCGTCGATGATTTGGCTGACGTTATGAAATTCATCGGTAAAATCGATCGTTACGGTGACCGACCTTAAAGAAGCGCCCTCGGGGGCCGTCGCATAGATCTCAACGTAAAATTGATCCCACTCATCCAGCCAAGCGGCGTTTTCCGGCAACATTCCGACTTCGCCGGAACCGTTGACTGCAGTTCTCGTTTTTACGATCCGCAGGTCGATATCGACTGGGTCGCCTGGTTCAATCACATTCAGGGTGATGGTCGCGTTCGAATAGTCAATTTCGTCCGGATTCAGCGGAGTGGGACCGGTCAAATACAACGTGCTCGGTTTACTTTTTATGAACGCCAGCGAAGCCAAATTTCCTTCATCCGTATCGGGGAATATTTCGTTGAGCCACGGATGTTGGACCTTGAACTCGAATTGTCCCAGACTATCTTCGGCGACCATGGGGACCGTGATCCAGACTCGCGGAGCGTCGCTCCCACTCGCCGTTGAAGCCTTGTTGGTGCCCAACTCTTCAATAATCCCGTCGGTCGTTTTTTGGGCATCGTACCTTGGCGCAGATAACGCCGGCGATCCGGTCCCCGCTTTGGGACCGGAGAGCGCGTCAAAATCAAACGCACTCCCTTCGTACAACAGATCCACATAAGCGACGGATACCCCGTACGGATTCGCATAATACGGGCCTGTGGGGCCCCCTTCCACCGGATCGACATAGTTATCTGGTGGTAGCGCAATATGGCGCAGGTCCTGGACCCAAACTTGCAAATTGAACGCTTGACCCGCCGCAACCGTGGTGATTTGGTTCCCAGACAAGTCGGTCGCCACCAGCGAGACAGCCATATAGGGGGTAAGCACTTCTCGAGCTTCTAGCTTCTCAAATTGAGGAAGTAGTCGACGCAAGCTATTTGACATTTGCAATTCTCGCGATGAGCGAAGGTGCGTAGCGAATAAGAGGGGCTGAAATACGATGGATGCCGAAATGCAACCATCTCACAATAATCGCGTCCCCCAGAACCAACAACAATTATCCTGCCGCTAATTCACCACTTACGCGGATCATGGCGTCTGTAGCGATTATTCCAGGATATTTAGGAACCATTGGTGAAATTCTGATGCGCTTAATAGGGGCAAAGTTCCTTTGGAGTGACTGAGTTGCGGCAGAATCTATCGATTTTGCAAAAAAAGCCTGCAGTTGGGGAACTTTGGGCTGAAGCACCGCGACCAAAAGCATCGAATCGCCGAACTGCTTAAGATATTCCGACCAGGAGAACCGTAGCGGTTGAGTCGATTCGAGGAATTTGTTTGCGAAGCCCAAATCGCACAATTATCCTGGGGCAACAGACAACCCATCCCCCTCAGATTCTCCCGATTAACCACCTCCAGAACCGTTGGCTGGCCATGAAAAAGCGAAATAAATCTGTCTCGAAACGCCGTCAATCTGTTCGTCGCTCCTCGCGGACAGTAGGCGCAAAGATGGAAGCTCTGGAGCCCCGCGCGATGCTGGCGGCTGATCTAAACGCCTGGCATAACCCCAACATGGGGCTCGATGTAAACGACGATCAACTTGTTAACGACGCCGACCTCGAGATCATGCTGTCGCAGCTAGAGCAGGGGAGCCGCTCCTTTCTACAAACCTCTCAAGCCGCAGGCGGACTCGAAGGTGAGCAGGTTCTGTTTCTCGATGTGAATAACGACGGAGTCTTCAATCCTCTCGACGTCGCCAGGATGTTAGAGTCCCTGATCGAAGCGGAAGACGCCGACAACTCCTATTCGGCCGCATTTAATTTCGAGATCAAGCAAGGCGGCATGACGATTGGAAAAACCAGCACTGGTTTTGACATAAACGATGAACCGGACCCCGGCATGCCGGTTGTCATCGACGTCGATCAAAACGTCTTCACTTTGATCGTCACCGTTCGCAACACGTCTGCGATCACAGGCGGTAATCTTGCCACGCCAGACATCACCGGCGCCTATCTGGATATCGGATTCGATCCTTTAATCGTCGAAGCGGATGCCCCCGGCACTTTGGGCCAGTACTTCAATGAAGGGAGCGTCGGTACGACAGTCACCGGCGCAGGCCGCATCGAAAACGCCGGCGGATCTTCGTTTACCCCCGACGGCGCTGCGCAACCGGGCGGGTGGACCGTTGACCAGGTTCTCTTTACGATCGATTTTATGCCGACCACGACCGGGACATTCACGCTTGAAGGTCTCTTTGCGAATGCAACCGTCGACAACAACAATCCCGATACGAAAGACGTGAATCAGTCGGCGATCGTATTCCAAGATCTAGTCGACCCAGATTCGGGCCCCTTGGACGTCGTGAACATTGCGTTCCCAATGATCACGATCACCGTCAATGCAGTTAACGGCGCCAACAATGACGTCGTCGGCGCTTCGGCCGATCTGGTTGACGAGATCGCGGCGGATGACCCACGCGTCATCGATATCGATGGCGAGAAATATCTCGTCATCGACGTCAAGGCGAACGACCTTGACTTCAATGGCAATCCGCTCGTGTTGGGCGCCGGCGTTGATCTGACCCTGAGCGCTAATTATGGTCTGGATTCGCTCACCACAATTGCCGATCTTGAGAGTCGCGTAATGGTGAGAACCTTGGCGGACACGCCGATGCCTGCGATTGCTGGCCTTTCCGATCAATACATCGTCTACCGCTTGCCGACCAACTTCGCAGGCACCGAAGTTTTTGAATACACGCTGACCGACGTAAACGACAGCAACAATACGAACACGGCGACGGTGACGGTCAAGATTTCGCCTACCGTGGAAGCGGTGGATGACTTGGAGAATGGGACCCCCTTCGCCACCGTGCTGCCGGGAGAAATGGTGACGCTAGACGTGCTGGCGAACGACTATATCATCACCGATAGCGGTCGGGTCGTCGCAGCGGACCAGATCACGATTACGGCGATCAGCGGCACAGCGGAAACGGAAAATCGCCTGGCGATCTCGGCGGATAACAAATCGCTGGAATATACCGGGGCGGCGCTTCCAGGAATCGAGTCCTTCACCTACACGGTCCTCTATACGGACGACGAAAACGTCGAACACACCGATACCGCGACGGTGACCATCCGCGTGCCGTTCAACAGTTTGATCGCAGGCGGATTCTATTTTGACGTCAACAATGACGGCGTCTGGAACGACAACGCCGGGAACAGCGCCAGCCCCGAGCAATTCATCGGCGGCATTGAAGTCGGCCTGTACCAAAACGGAGTACTTGTCGGCACGACGTTCAGTTCGCAAGCGGACGGTTCCTTTAGTTTCGCCGGAATTGACGCCGGAGCCTATTCGGTCAAGATCACCCCACCCAAATTCGTTCATCCGTACGGCACCGGCCGTGGAGGAGTTCTTCCGCCCAACGTGTCCGTTATGGGCGATGGATCGATCATGATCTCCAACATCTCGATCACTCCCAGCAATCTCACGCCGGCTGCAATCGGTCTCGGATTTGTGGGTCGCCAGGCTGCGTATCGCGGGCCCAACGATTCGATCTCCGGCGTGGGCGAAAACTCCATCTTGTTCGCCGTCTCCAAGCAGCCGAACAATCAGGGCAAACTCGAATGGTACTCGCCTGATCAAGGTTGGGACGAACTTATTTCGGTCGAAGGCTTCGCGTTCAATTCCGCGACCAAAACAGGCCAGGCATTCTTGCGTATCGACCACGACAACAACACGGACACCGATCCGGTAGTTGCTGGAATTACTTTCTCGCTCTACGATCCGAACTTCCTGTTGATCGCTGATACGAGCGATGCGGTTATTTTCCGACTGATCGGCGACATCGAAACGATCGTCGACCGCTTGTCGAATGTGGACATCGCATTCGAGGATTTCTAGTCGACAACAGGACCGCCGCCAAGCAGCAAGAAACAAGCAGAGCCGGCTCTTTCGAGCCGGCTCTTTTTTTATGGCTTCGATCTGTCTCCACGACCAATTAGTAGTGGAAGTCAAGACCGAACGTGGCGCCCAACGCCCAATAGTCGTCACTGGCGAACTGGAACACCGGATCACCGCCGTTCGGGTTGAGCGATCCCGACACGCCGCTCTGAGCCAAAGCGACGTCGCTGACATAGATGTAAGTACAACCGACTTTCAAGTCCAAGTTGCCGTTCAAAGCATAGATCAGGTCGACATTGGCTTCCGGAATATAGCAGAAGACGTCTCGTTGATAGTTGCCGATATTGGAACTGCGAGCGTAGTACCCCTGGCCGGCTGTCGAAGGCACTCCAAACTCAGTCACCGTTTGGCTGCCGCTGATCGCCATGCGTTGATGCATGCCGCCAACGCTGATCTTGGTCAGAGCACGCCATGTGAACGGACCGTCTTGGAAATCAAAGATCAAGCCGAACTGACCGCCGTTGAAGTCATTCTTGGCTAAGAAATTGTCAGAGGTAGCCACCGTCGACCCCGCCGCAATGGCGCCGCCCCCGTCTCTGACCGTATACATTGTGTTCATCGCCAACGCATCGTCGATCCGAGCGAAGCTATAGCCGGTGACAAAGTCAACGCGATTCGCATGGCTCGTAACAACATGCTTGGTGACAAAAACATCGCCGGTATAAAAGTTGTTCGTTTTCCGAATGTTCACCGAAGTGTCGTCGGCCGCATTTGTACCCGCCCCCGGCAATGCGACGACAAAGGACGCATTCATGTTGGTGTTGGTATTGAAGAACGGATAGGCGAGCGTTGAGAACTGAGCCGACGTGGTGCTGATGCCCAAGACTTCTCGTTGCAGCGCCAGAAAGCGACCGCCAACCGACCAATTTTGATAGTCGTCGAGCCAAAGCCCTGTGGTGAGTCGCACGCCGGTCAACGCGTCACCTTGTTCGTGGCCGCCAAACAGCGTTTGCGTGGTCGGAGCGCCGATGACTCCTTCATCTGCGGGAGCACTCGTCGTCAACAAGGCCGGCAGCGTCGAGTTCTTGCGCCACATGACCAATAGGTCGGCCGATCCATAGACGCGAGGAGGCAGGTCGCAACTGTTGCACGATGCATCCTGACAAGTTTCGGCATACGGCGAACCTTCGAGAACGCTTTGGTCGTACGCCGCTTGAGGGCCGTAGTCGCCGTAATCGGTCGCCGGGATCGGCTGCATGCTCGGGTCTTGATAATCAAGCGGAGCGCCTTGCTGGTATCCGACCGGAGAGGCGGCATAGCCAGGCGCAGGTCCCATGGGACCATACGGCATTGCATTGCCGCCACCCATCATCGAATATCCGCTTGGTCCACCATACGCCGGAGCCGCTTGTGGCGGATAGCCCGGTGCGTACGGCGTTTGAGCGCCGACTTGCGTCGAGAATAGCGCGACGGCGGATAAGGCCGTCGACAGAATCAATATATTGGGCTTCATGATCTTTGCTCGCACGCTACGACTGCCAAACGTGTTTCATGCCATGCGCCGGAGCGATGCGGAGTAGGCCGCAAGCATGAGGCGAATTCAAGTAGGTTCAGGTGCGACGAAGAGTTATCTTCATCGCCAGCTTCGCTTGTACGTCACTGGGCGAACCGCCTCCGCTCACCGAGCGTAGTGCGGTTGTTCTGGACGTATTAGTGATGTCGGCGAAACGACCTGTAGCGATTAAGTAAAAGCATGCGGTCGCCGTCATAAACCGAATTATCGATCCGTTAACGATTCTCGATTGAGCAAACAGGAGGACTGCGCAAACTTTGCGGGCTCATCTCGCCAGCACCAACCTCATTCCGATCTTGCCTATTTTAACGACGGCAATCCGAAGGTTTCCGGCGACCAGGCGGTGGGAACCTTCGCAGCTGGAAGTCATACTAAGTAGCTGTGAAACCCCCTTTTTAAAGAGCCTATGTCGACGCAAATCGCCGAATCACGCACTTTCAAAGCCGATCCTGTCTCCCACGCGTATAGCTGGGTCACTGGACGCGGCCTGGGGCGTTTTATTGCCGAACTCCCCAAGATCGAGCGTTTTGAGGAACAGTTCAAAACCAAATCGGATCGCGAACTCCGCAAATACAGCCTTGGCCTGCGTCATCGCGCCAAGAGCGGCGAATCGCTAGCTCGCCTCCTTCCGGAGGCTTTCGCCTTGGTTCGCGAGGCAGGTCGACGCACAATTCATATGCGTCACTATGACGTGCAGCTCATCGGCGGCATGATCATGTTCAACGGCGCCATCGCCGAGATGGAGACCGGCGAAGGCAAAACGCTGACGGCGACGCTGCCGATGTATCTGTATGCTTTGCCCGGCAATGGAGCGCACCTAGCCACGGTGAATGACTATCTGGCCAAACGTGACGCCGAGATCATGGCGCCGCTCTACGAAATGCTAGGAATGTCGATCGGCGTTGTGGAAGGCCAAATGCCGTCGGACGCTCGTCGTAAAGCATATGCCTGCGATATCACTTACGGCACCTCGAAAGAATTCGGCTTCGACTTTCTCCGCGATCGATTGCTGATTCGCCAGACTCGCGAGCAAGGGCTCGGCGTCCTCGGTACGCTGATGTCCAAAGAAGAGGAACAAAACGAACTCCCCGTTCAACGCGGTGCGTACTACTGTCTGGTCGACGAAGCCGACAGCGTTTTGATTGATGACGCGCGTACGCCGCTGATCATCAGTTCGATCCCCGGCGAAGCCGAAGAACGTGCGGTCGCCTGCTATCGATGGGCGGCCGACATGGCGAAAGAATTCGCCGAAGACGACGAATACGAATACGATCACGACCGGAAGTCGGTCGAGCTGACCATCGAAGGACGCCTGCTGGTTCGCCGGCTTACCAAACCCCCGGAACTCGATCCAGTCGGTCTTGTCGACCTGTATGACTACATCGAGCGTGCGATCAAGGTTGCCCGCGACTTCCATTTCAATCAGCACTACGTCATTAACGATGGCGAGATCGTGATCGTCGACGAGTCGACCGGACGTCTAGCGGAAGGTCGAAAATGGAGCGGAGGCATCCACCAGGCGATCGAAGCGAAAGAAGAAATCGAAGTAACCGTCGCCACCGGTCAGGCGGCGCGGATCACGGTGCAGGACATGTTCATTCGCTATCCGCATCTGGGTGGAATGACCGGCACCGCGTCGACTTCGGCCGCCGAATTCAAGAAGATTTACAAGATCAACGTCATTCGCTGTCCTACCAACCGTAAGGTGCAGCGAAAACTGTGGTCCGATCGCGTATTTGGCACCGAAGAGGCCAAATGGGAAGCGATCATCGAGGAAATCCGCGAACTCCATGCGATCGGTCGTCCGATCTTGATCGGCACGCGAACCATCGAAAAGAGCGAGCATCTGGCCAAACTATTAGAGGCCGAAGGAATCGCTCACGAAGTCCTCAATGCCCGCCATGTGGCGATTGAGGCCGAAATCGTCGCTCGCGCCGGCGCGCCCGGCAAAGTGACCGTCGCCACCAACATGGCCGGACGCGGTACCGACATTAAACTGTCGCAGGAGATCAAAGACCTCGGCGGTCTGCATGTGATTTGCACCGAGCTGCACGACTCGGCCCGCATCGATCGCCAGTTGGTCGGTCGTTGCGGACGTCAGGGAGATCCTGGTTCGGTCCGTCAATACATGTCGCTCGACGACGATTGTCTGCGAATCGGCTATGGCCCGATCCGCGCGAAAAAGCTAGCGGCGATCGGCGAAAAAGCGACCAGCGAACTCAATAGTTACGCCTCCCTCTTCCGCAAAGCGCAGCGAAAAATCGAACGCAAACACTTCGGCGACCGCAAGGTCCTGCTGTATCACGAAAAGATGCGGAAGAAAATGCACCGCGAAATGGGCCAGGACCCCTACCTAGACTCCCCAGACTAACGCAATAGTCCGCAAATCCGTTCTCTTCGGAACGAAAACCGCAGCTGGAACGTCTCAATTGTTTGGGCGATTGTACACGCACGTTCGTATTCAACTTCAATCGGCGCTGGTCCTTACGACCGCGACGAACCGCAAAATCAGATTGATGCGGCAGATTGCCGGCGATTACCCAAAGAACTGAATTGGATTTGAAATACGTCGATTTCGGTTTTCGCTCGCCGTTGGTAAGGTGGGAAGTAAGATTCTGATGTTGGAGCCCCCAAGCCGGGTTCCCAATCCCCTCACAAGTTCTCGATGAATCAACAATCCGCTATGTCCTCCGAATCGTCCTCGGTTAATCCAGAGTCACTCGAAAGCACGAAGCGACAGATTCGAAGTCTGATCCAAGAGATCGCTGCGCTTTCGAAACAAAATGTCCCGCCGGAAGATTATTTCCGCGAGATGTTGCCGAAAGTCGTCTCTGCACTGGCCGCAATCGGCGGCGCCGTCTGGATCTACGATGAAAAACGGCGTCCGCGCTTGATCTATCAGGTCAATCTGACGCGCAGTCTCGTTGACCCGGAAGATGCCGACGGCATTCGACATCTGCGCTTGATCGAAGAGATGTTCAAAGGCGCTCCCGGCCAACTGCTTGCTCCTCAATCGGGTTCGATTGAAGAAGGCGCCTCCGGCAATCCGACCAATTCGCTGCTGGTGGTCGCTCCGATCAAAAACGAAGACCAAGAGGTCGAAGGGGTCATTGAGATCTTCCAGCGCCCAGACTCGCAACCGGCGAGTCAGCGCGGCTATCTCCGCTTTCTCGAACAGATGTGCGGGCTGACGACCGAATGGTTTAAGACGCGTCAGCTGAAGGACTACTCAGACCGCCAGTCGTTATGGGCGAAGATCGAGCAGTTCTCCCGCGCGGTTCACGAAAATCTGGATCTTCGCCAAACGGCTTACACCATCGCTAACGAAGGGCGTCGGCTCATCGGCTGCGACCGCGTGAGCGTCGCTTTGCGGCGTGGACGTCGCTGGAAAGTGGAAGCGGTTAGTGGGCAAGACGTTTTCGACGCACGTTCCAATCAGATCACGCTGCTGGGCGGATTGACCAAAACGGTCATGGACACCGGCGAAGCCTTTTGGTTCAACGGGCAAACCGACGATCTTTCGCCGCAGTTGGAAACGGCCGTTCACGACTATGTCGACGAATCACACACCAAAACAATCGCGATCATTCCGCTTCGTCGTCCCGAACATGCGACCGACGCAAACGAGAAACTGGAAGGCGAAGAGGAACGAGAATTCCAAGGCGAAATCCTGGGCGCTTTGATCGTCGAGCAAATCGAAGATAGCTCGAATCAGACGGAATTCCGCAAAGGGGTCGAGCTGATCTCGGAGCATAGCTGCCGAGCGCTGGCCAATGCGATCGACTACAACAATATCCCGCTGACCCCGCTGTGGCGTTTGCTCGCCAAATCGCGACTGCTGGTCGAAGCTCGCAATCTTCCGAAAACGGTCGGCGTCGTCGTCGCGGTGATTGCGGCGACGTTGGCGATGTGCCTGATCCAAGTCCCATTTCGACTCTCGGGTACAGCGACGCTCACCCCGGTCGAAAAACGCGACATCTTTGTTCGCGAAGAAGGGGAAGTGGTCGACGTACCGGTGAGCCATGGTCAATTTATCGAAGCGGGGCAACTTGTCGCGAAGTTGCGCAATCGCGATCTCGACATGCAGTACGAACGGCTGATGGGCGAACAGTCGAAAGCGGAGCAGTCGCTGCGTGGTTTGATTCACCGCCGTAACTTCGCCAAAGATGACGACGAAAAGCGTCAACTAGCGATCGACCTTTCTCTTGCCGAAATGGAAATCACCAAACTGACCGACCAGTTGGCGTTACTCGCGCAGAAGCAGCAGTTTCTGGAAGTTCGCAGTCCAATTGCCGGCGAAATCGTCAGCTGGGACGTTCGCGACTCACTCATGCAACGCCCTGTTTCGCCGGGACAAATCTTGATGACAGTCGTCGATCCCGATCAAGAATGGGTTCTGGAAGTCAAGATGCCCGAGAAGCGTCTGCAACACATCGTCGGCGCTCAAAAGGAACTGGGAGATGAACTGGACGTGACCTACATCATGGCCAGTAACCCCGGAACGCAGCTCGAAGGGAAGTTGGTGGAGATCCAGCGACTTGCCCAAGCCGATCCGGACGAAGGACAAATCGTTCGCATCAAAGTTGCAATTAACAAAGAGAAACTCTTGGCCGCGATGCCGCAGCTACGAACCGGAGCGACCGCTACCGCTAAAATCAATTGCGGGACGGCGTCGCTTGGCTATACCTGGCTGCACGAGGTTTGGGAGTTCATCCAGTCGCGCGTGTTGTTTTAAGCAACGCAGCGTGACCAACTCCCCCTTTGCTCGCCGCTCCTCTAGTCAGCCAAACCTCAGGAACAAGATTCAATGACGCTCGCTATTCTCTTACTCGCCGCCGCGGTCGGACAAGCGCCTGCGGCTACCGCCAGCTCTGACGACGTGGTTGTCAACCATTGTCTGGTCTCGCTCCTGGATCAGGTGAACGTGCCGGCGCAAGAAACCGGCATGCTTGTCACGATTCCTGCCTATCGCGGTCGGATTGTCGTCGACGGGGATTTGCTCGCCCAGATCGATGACCGCACCGCCGCCAAACAAGCGGAGATCGCCAAGTTCCGTCATGACAAAGCGACCACCGAAGCGGCCAACGATATCGATGTTCGCTACGCGACCAAAGCAGCGGAAGTCGCACTGAAAGAACACGAAGTCTTTGAGCAAAGTAACAAGGACAGTCGCGGCACAATCAGCAAAATCCAACTCGACAAGGCCTGGCTCGCCTATCAGCGCGCCGTGCTGCAAATCGAGCAGGCCGCGATGAACCAAAAAATCAGCGGGCTGGCCGCGTCCGAAAGTCGCGCCGAAATGGAAGGAGCGCAGATGGTCATGGATCGCTGCCGCACCGAATCTCCGATCAACGGCGTCGTCGTTCAAGTCTATCGACAGGAAGGGGAGTGGGTTCGCCCTGGCGATCCTTTGATGCGGATCATCGGCCTGCAATGGCTGAAAGTGGAAGGCACTCTCGACGCCGATTTGCACGAACCAGAGCAATTGATTCACCGGCCCGTGACGGTCTCGGTTCGCACCGCATCAGGACTGCAGCAGTTCTCGGGCTTCGTCAACTATATCAGTCCTGAGATTGACGCAACCGGCGCTTTTGACATTTCGGCTGCTGTCGAAAACAAAGTGAGCGGCAAAGGCTATTGGGCTCTCTCACCAGGCGATATCGCCGGAATCACCGTGCATGTCGATCGTCCGCAGATTTCTGAACGCGAACTGGATCGCTTTCACAATCGGAACGAAAAGACGCCCGCCGCATTGACCGGAAACTAGACGAGCAAAACGTTGGCAACGCTAACTGACAGTCTGATCGCCAGCAGCTCTCGTTCGCTGGGGCTGCGCGCTCGTCCTGACCTGATCGCACGTCGACACTATTATCAAGGACGCGCCTACTGGGTCGTCAAAGAACCGCTCGGGCTGAACTACTTCCGCTTTCAGGAAGAAGAATACGCCATCCTGATGATGCTGGATGGACATACATCGCTGGAAACGATCAAAGAAAAGTTTGAAAAAGAGTTCGCGCCGCAAAAGATCGGATTCCGCGACTTACAGCAGTTCATCGGCACGCTGCATCGCAGCGGATTGATCATCGCCGAATCGAGAGAGCAGGGGCGTCAACTTAAAAAACGCCGTGATGATCGCAAGTGGAATGAACTGCTGCAATCGGCGTCAAACATTCTGTCGATTCGCTTTAAGGGAATCGATCCCGAGTGGATCCTGAACTTTCTGATGCCGTACACGCGTTGGCTGTTCACCATGCCGGCGATGATCTTCGTGCTGTTGTACGCTCTCTCGGCGCTGCTGCTGGTGCTGGTCCAGTACGACACGTTTCGGAGCCGCTTGCCGGAGTTCCAGGAATTCTTTGGCCCAGAACTTTCCAATTGGATGCTGCTTGGCTGCGTCCTAGCGGTAACGAAGGTCTGCCATGAGTTTGGTCACGGCCTGTCATGCAAGCGATTCGGAGGCGAATGCCACGAAATGGGCGTGATGTTTCTGGTGCTCACTCCCTGCTTGTATTGCAACGTTTCCGACTCATGGATGCTTCCCAACAAATGGCATCGCGCTGCGATTGGCGCGGCGGGGATGTATATCGAGATATTTCTCGCTTCGACAGCGACGTTTATTTGGTGGTTTAGCGAGCCCGGGCTGCTCAACCATCTGTGTCTGCAAGTGATGTTCGTCAGCTCGATCAGCACGATCATCTTTAACGGCAATCCGCTGCTGCGTTACGACGGATATTACATCTTGTCGGACATCATGGAAGTGCCGAACATGCGGCAGAAGGCAAGCTCGATCTTGCAGCGTTCCATGTCGAAATGGTGCTTAGGTCTAGAGCAACCAGAAGACCCGTTCCTGCCGCAGCGCAATCTGCTGGGGTTCGGCTTATTTACAATCGCATCCAACATTTATCGTTGGTTTGTGATGTTTTCGATTCTGTATTTTCTCAATCAAGTCTTCGAGCCGATGGGCTTGAAGGTTATCGGTCAATCGATCGCGATCATGGGCTTGTGGGGCCTGGTCGTCATGCCCCTTTGGAAGTTCGGCAAGTTCATGTACGTGCCGGGGAGAATGTCGCAAGTGAAACGCAAAAACGTTTTCGCGACGGTCGCCGTGGCCGTTGGCGTAGTCGCTGCAATCGCGCTGATTCCATTGCCGCAATGGGTAAATTGCCCGGTTGAAGTCCGTCCTGAAAATTCTGAGGTCGCTTATGTCGTCGTTCCTGGCGTGCTGGAGCAAATGCTCGTTCAGCCGGGTCAACGCGTCGAAAAAGGCGCCCAGCTCGCTCGGGTCGTGAACTACGACTTGCTGATGCAGATCGCGGAATTGGAAGAAGAGGAAAAACGCCTAACCAAGTTGCGCGACAGCCTGCAGCACTTGCGTCTAGGCGACACGGCCGGCGGTTCGTTTGAACAGCGTTATATGGAAGTTCGCCAACAGTTAGAATCGGCCACCGAACAATTGAAGAAGAAGCGGACCGAACAACAACTGATCAACGTGCCGGCTCCGACGAGCGGCTTCATTTTCCCATCTCCCGACCGACGTGATCCGCAAGCCGGGTCAGGTCAGTTGCCATCCTGGTCCGGCTCACCCTTTGAGCTGAAAAACCAAGGCGCCTATGTCACGACCAGTGACGCGCTTTGCCAAATCGGTCAGTCGGACCAAATGGAAGCGGTCATCTACGTGGATCAAGACTATGTGGAACTGGTCCACGTGGGACAAGAGGTCTATATTAAGCTAGATGCGTTTCCGGGAAGAACGTTCGAGACCAAGCTGGCGGAAATCGGCGACAAGCAGGTCGAATTTGTGCCGACCAGCCTGACCGTGCAGCAAGGGGGAGAACTCGCGGCTGAAACCGATCCGATGTCGGGACGTGCTCGACCGCAAAACGCGACCTTCCCCGCTCAAGCGCCGCTAGACGACTCCGAAGCGATGACCGCCGTTGGACTTCGCGGTCGAGCCAAGATCTTCGTCGCTTGGGAGCCGCTCGGCGTTCGAATGTGGCGATACGTAAACCGCACGTTCCATTTCAAACTGTAGCTGCCGATGTCGTCTGTAACGTTTCCAGCGATTATGGCGATGCAGAAACCCACTTGCCGACGCAGAAATGGCGATTTGATCATTGATGCGGCGGCAGCCTGACTAAGCTAATCGTTATCTGTTTCACCTCGCTCAATCTGCTTTGCCTACAAGGAGTCGAATCTCAATGGCCGACGCCCCTGAAAAAGAAGAACTGACTACGCCCGAAGCCGCCGCCAAAACTGCCGCTCCTCAGCGTCAACAGGTCGAGTTGGACGAAAGCGCACTCATCGCTTCGTACGCCAACTTCTGTCGCGTTACGGGTACGCCCGAAGAGCTGATCATCGACTTCGCCTTGAACACGCAACCGGTCGGAGTTCAACAAGGAGCGATCAAGGTCAGCCAACGCATTATCCTGAACTACTACACGGCGAAGCGCATGTTGGCGGCTCTCCAGGTTTCTGTCCAACGCCATGAAGCGGCTTTCGGCAATCTGGAAATCGACTTCCAAAAGCGAATGTTGCCGTCGGTTCGCCCACAAGGCTAATCCCACCGCAAGCGGATAGCGTCTCTCGCCTACGTGCCTGGCGAAGACCGCTTCGCCCCTTGAATCCCATCTAAAGCGACAGCCCTCAACGGCTGTCGCTTTTTTTGCGCAAGCAGCCCCCCGAAAAATAGGTAATTCCCGCAATTGACGCCGACGGAACTTCTTGCCTCCGCCGCTCGTCGAAGAGGGTGGAGTGATCCGTCCACCTAGCTTTGACAGTATTCGTATTCCAAGTATTCTGGAACCTATCTCGTCTCGCCGTTGGGTCGACCAGCCATAGTACCGAAGAGTTCCTCCTGTGCTTCCGCCCGAAATCGTCATCCTTATCTTCGCCTGCTTCGTCGCCGTTTCTACGATGGCGATGATCTATGCGCGCCATGCTCGGGTTAGAATTCAGCCAGTTCCCGGCAAAGGGGGAACCCGCCGCAATCATCAACAAAGCCGGATTGAAACGCTCGAAGTCCGCGAGGTTTTTGACGCCGCCGGCGTCGAACTGGAAGGGGAGGACCTCTTCCTTAACGGCACGATCTATCAAAACGTCGACATGGTCGCTCTGGCCAAAGCGATCACCGCCTCTGGAGCCAAATTTTACGGCGCCGTGTGGTGCCCTCACTGCACCGCGCAAAAGGGATTCTTCGGTGAAGGCGGAAGCTATTTGCCGTTTTACGAAGTCACCAACTCGGACCACACGCTGAATGCTCTCGGTTCAAGCTTGGGGATTCAAGCGCTGCCAACTTGGATCTTCGCCAACGGTACGCGCGTCGAGGGTACGTTGACGATTGAACAGCTGGTTCAATTGACCGGCGTCACAGTACCGACGTCGACCACGCCGTACATCGCTGAAATTGCTCCCATCACGCTCTATGCCGGCGAACCGTTGTTTCTGACTCTCGACGGCTATTCGCCAACCGGCGAGGCGCTGACCTACACCGTGACCAGCAGCTCCGGCACCGTGTTAACAGAAGTCCGACAACAGACCCGCAGTTTGCGGATCACGGTCAAAAACTTTGGCGTCATGGAATTCCAACTGCTGGAAGACTACGCCAACTTGGCGACCGATCAAATCATCGCGCTCGCTCAGGCCGGGATCTATGACGGCTTGAAGTTTCATCGCGTCAAAGACAATTTCGTGATCCAAGGGGGCGATCCGCTAGGAACCGGCGCCGGCGATCCTACGATTCCCTACTTCGATGACCAGTACGATTTTGATTTGCGCTACAATCGCAGCGGCGTACTGGGCATGGCCAAGTCGTATGACGATACGAACTCTTCGCAGTTCTTCATTACCGAAGGCTCGCAACGCGAATCGCTCGATTTCAAATACACGATCTTTGGATATTTGACCGAGGGAGACGCCGTACGCGAGGCGATCAGCGAGGTTCCGACCAACAGCGGTGATTATCCAACCTCGGATGTCATTATTGAGAAAGTCGAGGTCTTCCAAGACCACGAAAATGCGTTGGTGAAATTAAACACCTTCATCGCAGGCATCACCGGCAACGACACGCTTACCATTACGGCTACCGACGCGAGCGGACGAACGTTCAGCCGACAAGTTAACGTCGCCTATTTCCCCACCTCGGCGAATAAGGTCGCCTATTTAGGGGACATTCCGGATCTGATCGTTCATCCAGGCAGCGTGCTTACTTATCAACTGATTGGATACGACGCCAACGGCGACACGGTTAGATTCCTTGACAAGGCCGGCTTGTCCTCGGTGCCAGTGTCGATCCAAACGACCAATGCAAACGGCTTGATCTACTCGGTCGACAACAGCACCGGCGTGCTCACGATTCAAGCTCCTTCCAGCTTTCGCGGCCAAGGCCAGGTGATCGTCGCCGCCTACGATTTCCTCAGCACTAGTTCCTTGAATTATGACTTTCAAGTCATCAACATCTCGGCTTCGGCCGCGCCGATCTTGGTGAATGACACCTTTGATACGATCGCGGGATCGGTCAACAGCATTACTCCACTGGCGAACGATAACGCGTCGGCTCCTGCATTTGACCTGAATACGCTTGAGATTCTCTCGGTCCCCGACGGTATTCAACTGGGCGTTCAGGACGGCGTGATCACCTACACCGCTCCGGTCGGCTACTCCGGGTCATTCACGGTGGACTACAAAATCAGCAATATCTACGGCGCCGCTGGAAATTTCGCCTCGTTAACGATCAATGTTTCACCCAACACGCTCGCCGTCGCCGGAGATGACGCGTACCAGATTGATGTCGACAGCATCGCGATCTTCGACGTGCTCAACAACGATCGTTTGAACAAATTTTTGACCAGCAATATGGGAATGTCGATCACCTCGGTCGGCGTTTCCTCTGTCGGCGCAGCGATCGCCATTCAAGACGGGAAAATCCGATACATACCGGCCGCTGGCTACTCTGGCCTCGATACGTTCACGTATACGGTCACCAACGGAACCTCGGTCGTGACCGGTACGGTGTCGGTATCGATTGTCGATATTCAAGACTTTGGCGTTACCGTCTCGCGTGAGAAAACGGAAGACCTAGCCCCGCCGCCGATTAGTGATCCCTACCTCAACGAATGGGACTCCTTCTGGGTGGAAGTCTGGGTCAACAGCGATCGAATTTCGACGCAAGGAATCAGCACCGCGGCCCTTGGCATGCATTTTGTTCCCGGGCTTTTTGACGCGACGACGATTGAGCCTGGCGCAGGGTTTCAATTCAACAGCACTCCCACGATCAACGGCGAAACAGGAGAGATCACCGGATTGGAAGCGGTTGCGACGACCGCGGGTCTCGGCTCTGGCCAGCGCGTCTTGTTGGCCCGAATTCGCTTCCAGCCGTCTGCCGACGGCGGCTTGTCAGTTGACAGCGACGGCATTCCTTTCGACGCTTTCTTTTCGGTACGCGACGCTCAAATTCAAGCGGCCGACACCGAAATGCTCGACGCCCAAGTCACCGCCTTGCCGACAACCAAGATTTTGCCTGTCATCTATGATCTGAACGATGACGGCAAAATTGACCTGTCCGACGTTTTCGTTTTCCGTGACAACTACCTTGGAAACACTTCGGCGGTTGCGTCGATAGGCGACTTTGATCTCAACGGCGCCGTGAATACCTACGACTTGTCGTTGCTCATCCGCGAAATCGGCGAAACGCGATCCAACGTCAGCGACGCCGCACCCGGGCATTTCATCGCTTACGACTTCAACTATCTGTCCAACGCACTGTCGCAAACTCCGCTGTCTGTCGGAATCTCTCCGCCGGCCGACGATGTGACGTCGCTTACGCCGGAAGTTGTTCAGCCGGTGCTAGACGCTGCAGCCGCGAAGATCGCCGACGCCTACAGTCAGTTAGGAGTCTTCAACTTTGTCATAACGACAAATTTCCAAATCGTCGATTTGCCCGGCTCCCAACTTAGCTACCGCAATAACGGAATCCTATACCTAGATATCGACGCCGCCGGGTATGGCTGGTTTGTCGATAGCACCCCGGCGCAGAATGAAGAATTCAGTTCAAGCGGCGTTAACTCTTGGAATGCGTTGGCGGAAAGCGACGCGGACGGCAAGATCGATCTGCTGACCGTGATCTTGCACGAGCTGATCTCGCATCAGGACGAGACCGAAGACGACCTCTTCACGGATTATCTCTACACCAGCAAGCGATTTTTGTTCGCTCCTGAAGATCTGCCGATCTTCCAACTCCTTAATCCCGCTTTGGTCGATCAAGCGTTGGCTGACGAAGACGCATAGCACGACGCCCAGATCGCTTGGTTCTCGCGGCGACCGCTAGAAGACCATGATCACGTCAAAGCCCAGCGTAAACTGCTCTTTCGAGTTCCCGTCTTCAAAAGCGCCGTTAATTCCAGGCGCTTCCAAATCAGACCAGTCCCAGCGTAGTTCTGGCCGCGCGATCAGCCAATCATTGGGATGATAGTTGGCTCCTAGCGTTAGGTCATAATACGATCCGCCCGTCGTGATGTTGTCATTCGGCAAGGCGAAGACCCGAGCATTGTCGCGATCGTCAAACCATTCAAAGCGTAGCCCCAAGTCCAAACAGGGATTGACTTCGTAGTAGAGATAGTTGGCGATGCCGTACCACGAGGCGCTGTCAAGCGTGCTCGCATCGGTTACGCGAACATTGTCTTCGGTTCCATAGTTCACATCCATGACGTAAGTCCAGCGGCATGTTAGCCGTTGTTGCAGCACGATGTCCAAAACCGTTCGGTTGTTGTCGGCGGTCGGATCCTCAGGGCCCGACATGACGCCGAGTCGTAGCTTCGTCGCTTGATCGGGCGAGGTCCAGTTAAAGCCTCCCATAAAGCCTGTGCTGCCGTTGTCTTGTTCCCAAGTGTTCCAGCCGCGCGTTACGCCTGCGGTCCAGGTCATGCAACAAGAGCTATCCCAACTAGCGAGTACGCCGGTCGTGGTGAACGGCTCGCCATATTGCATGATATAAGTGTGCGAGTAGAAAAAGTTCTCCGGAGCCTTGACCGACTCGTAGCCCAGTATCGAGTAGAAGTGCCCCATCTTTACGCGAACGCCGCCAGCGATCGGCGCCTGCACTTCGACATAGGCCTGCGGCATCGCAAGTCCATAGAGACCAGCGGTTCCCGCATTGCGTGGTCCTTTATTGCTATTCCATTTCTGGCTTCCGTCCGAGTAGGTCTCGAGCCCGTTCGCCTGAATGAAGTAATAGTCAGTGCCGTACAGCAGATCGATCTTCCCGCCGATGTCCCAACAACAGCTCGCCGGATCGAGCGCTCGCCCCATCGAGACGTAAAGCTGGTTCATCATGTATTCGTTGGCTTGGTCGTTGAAGATCAACGGGCCATTTTGGCCAACCGGACCATTCGAGCTGCTCGCATTCGGATTGCCAGTAAAGCCCTGATCGAGCCAACCATCAATAAAGAAGCGATCAAAACATAACTGCGGACAACACGTGTCGCAGCCGCCGCAAGCCGTGCCGCAAGCAGGTTGATAAGCGTCTACTTCGTACTCGTAGCCATCGGGCGAAGCCATTTCCGCCTTGACGTACGAAGCTTCGGCTGGCGCAACGACCAGCGCTGACGAGGAATCCGAGGGACCGCGCGAAGGTTGATAAACTCGATCCGAAGAAAATAGCGACTGCTGTCCCAAGGCAATGTGCGGAGCACAAGCAAACAAGAGAGCAACGCAAAATAAGTAACGCGACATGTTGAATCGCCTGAAGTCCAGGGGGAAGACTGTCAACTCGGCAAAGTTTAGATTCGCGCGTAAACTTTGCCGCCACAGTCAACCTATCGACCCTTCGGCCGAAGTCGCTTCAGTCGATTCTAACGGTTACAGCGATTTTATGGGGGCCCCATGACAGCAGTGATGGCGCCCGGAGTCTTCTAGAACTTGAAAATCACGTCAAACGAAGCTGTCCACATCTGCTTGTCCATAAAGTCATTGTACGGGCCCTGGGCGCCCAGCAGATTAACATTCGACGAATCGTAACGCAGCTCCGGTCGAACATTGACAAAGTCGTAAGGCCGCCAGTTGGCGCCGAGCGACACCTCGTAGTAGTTGCCTCCCGTTGAAAACGCTTCGATCGGCACCGCGATGACCCGTGCGTTGTCCTCGTCGCGGAACCATTCGAGCCGCACGCCCAAGTCGACCGTTTCGGTGTACTTCAAAAACAGATACTGATTGACTCCGTACCAGAACGCGGTGTCCGACTCAAAGTTCGCATCCAGCTTGCCGTTCTCTTCCAAACCAAAGTCACTCTGGAAGACATACGTCCATCGACTCCCCAGCTTGCGGGTATAGACCAGAGATTGGAGGAATCGGTTGTTCAGGCCATCGATATCCTCTTTTCCGTTGATAAACGAATAAGAGAGTGAGGAGATGTCATTCGCGTACTGAAAGCCCATCAACGCCGACAGCTGACCGTTGGGATTGTCGAAGTTATCCCAGCCATTCGTCACGCCGCCATGCAGCGTGAGATGGTCGCCAGCGGTGTAGCTCGCCAGAACGCCGGTATGGGTAAACGGCTCGCCATATTGCATCGTGTAAGCGTGAGAGTAAAAGAAGTTCTGAGGCGCCATCACCGACTCGTATCCGATGATCGTGTAAAAGTGACCGAACTTCACTTTGAGACCATTGCCGATCGGAGCATAGACTTCCCCATACATCTGCGGCAGCGCCAGGCCATACAACGCAGCTTCGCCAGCGGCTCGCGGACCGTCGCCGTTCCAGTGCCGCGTGCCGTCTTGACGCGTTTCGAGACCTCGAGCCATCGTGAAGAAATAGTCGGAACCATACAGCAGGTCGACACGTCCTCCCAACGACCAGCAACTCTCCTCTTCCACTTTCTTACCCATGGCCAGATAAAGCTGGTTCATCTGGTATTCATCAGCACGATCGTTGAAAGTCATCGGCGTATTGAAATTGTTCGCCGGATGATCAAAGTTGGCGGTATAGCCCTGCGAAATCCAACCGTCATAAAACCAGCCGCCGCCAGCTAGACCGCCCCCTGCGCAGCAATCGCGGCAAGACCCGACGTCATAGTTGCAGCACGGGTCACAATAGACCTCGGCCTGGGTGGACGAGTCGGATAACGAGATCGGCTGGATTTCTACGTCTTCAAACGCAACCGGCGACACCTCAAAAGAGGGGCTCAAAACGACCGGTTCAACGTCGAGGTCTTGCGCATAACACGCAGTTCCAAACGTTAACGCGCCGGCCAGCATGAAAAATCGCCATATTGGGTAGTGCGGCATCCTGCACTCCTTGGACCAAAAACTCGCTCCTCCCCGTGGGTTACACGGAGCGTCTTCGTCGCGATTGGTAGCACAACAACGAGAGGACGCCACACAAATGGGTGCGGTAGGCAGTAGTTCAATCGGAATAATCCCCTTCTAAAGTTTGATCGAAATGATTGGTACCAAAGGGATTATTGCAACAGTGGCCGCATAGAATCGCTAATCGGAATATCTTTACACCAAACACATCGCCATTCATTGATGCATGCTTCCCGCGCCGAGTGATTCGCATCTCCTATCCTCTACATCTGGCACAACAGGAAGACTGAGAGGGTGAGGAAGGGGAACAAGATTGGTGAGATGCCAGCATTCTCGTTGAAATCACCAAACCGGCTGATTTAAATGGAACTCCGAGGAGCGATACCCCCTCTCTAACCCAGGATTTTTTCCCGACGGTTAGATTCGTTCCAACTCTCCAAACTCCCTCGTTCTTCCATTCTCTCCTTAACCCCCCAAACTCCTACATTCCCCCTGAAGTTGGGTGGTCGGTGCATAGCATGAAAAACACAGATTGGACTCGTGAAAATAATCGCAAGCTTCGCAAACATGGACGAGCTCGTCGTCGCCTGGGACAACGAAAGTTGGCCAGCGAACAACTTGAGCTTCGCGAACTGCTTGCGTTAACGACCATCGATTTGGTGACCGATCTCACCATTGCAGAAGGGACGCACCGAGATATTACGCTCGACCATCTCTCTGGCCCCTCGTCGGTTCTGGTCGGTCTGAAGATCAAAGGGACCAGCGGCAACTTTGATCCAGGCGTTCCGTTGATCCATGTGAAGGACAATCCTTCGCAGACCATTCCGCTGGTTGGCGCGATGGCCAACGTCAACGGCACCACCGACAGCTTGGTCTTCTTCCAGATGGGAACCTCCACGCTGACGATCGAAGTCGGCGGTAGCGGCGGTGGTGATTTCCAGGCCGAAATCTTCCTGTTCGGCGACTCCAACGGTGACGGAGCGATCACCGAAGCTGAATACATGAAGGCAAGCGCCGCTCAGATGCAAGGCGCCGGCACCGGCAATGCGAACACCGCGATGTACTACAAGTCGGTCTGGGGAATCGATTTTAACCAATCGCAATACGACTACGAATTTGACCTGAATCAAAATGGCCGGGTCGAAGCGAACGAACTCAATTGGGTATCAACCAACCGATCGGCGAGCGGCGTCCAGCTCGATCTGATCGGCGACATCGACCCGCCCTCGATTACGGTCGGGCTGGTTAATGACTCGACTGCCGACGGCGTCCCCGGCGGCATGACCGATGGCATCACGAATGTGATCCCGGCCACCAACACTGAAGTGGTCATTGAAGGTACGGTAACCGACTTCAGCAACATCACGTCGGTTATCATCTCCGGCTCCGATGATTCAGTGAATGTCTTTAACCAAACTATCGCCGAATCGAACACCGCTGATGTTCGCAATATCACCTTTGGCCTCAGCCTTGACGATCTGCAGACGCTGTTCGGGGAAGACGTCACCGACGGGTCCGCTTATACGTTAAAAATTAACGCCGTCGATGACCTGGGCAACACCTACGGCGACCCGATCGAATTTACCTTCCAATTTGATACGACCCTTCCTGGAGCGCCAACTCCTGATCTGCTGAGCATCAGCGACAGCGGCGATTCGGATACCGATAATTTGACGAACGCGTCGTCGCTCAGCATTGAAGTGACGACGGAAGCTGGCTCCGTTGTCGAATTGTTTGTCGATGGCGCGTCAGTCGGCACGCTCTACGATTCAACCAATTCAGGCAAGGTCACCTTCACGCTGTCAGACACGTTCTCAGCGGACGACCTCTATAAAATTACCGCGAAAAGCTACGATGCGGCAGGCAATCCTAGCGTGACGAGCGGCGAGTTGGCCATCACCATCGATCGCACGACCGCCGAGCCGATCTTCACGCTGACCAACAAATCGGACGACGTAGGCGCCGCAGATTTCCGTACCGAGGAAGACAACGCGGACTTCTCGATCACTATTGAAGCAGGAGCTACCGTCTCAATCGGCGGAGTCGACGTGACCGATAGTGATCTGGATGGAGTCGTCACCTTTGATGACGTTTCGTTGACGCTGGGCAACAACTCCATTACCGCAATGGTCACCGACCTCGCCGGCAACACCAACTCCAAGACGATCACGGTCGTTAGCAATCATACGCCGGAGATTGATGGAACGAGCCTGGACGGCGTCACAAACTTGTTTGAAACGACGTCCGAAAATATGAACTCCGGCACGGTTCTCGATCAGAAGATCGTTCTGGAGCCGTCCAGCGCTGATATGGACGAGACCCTCTCCTATTCTGCCTTCAATGTCCAAGCGCGGGATCTCAACGACGATCCGGTCACGCTGAATAACGTTGTTATTGTTGTCGAAAACACGCCTACCGGCGCCACGGTGACCATCTCTGATCCCGATGGTGAACTGGACTACGAACTAGGCATTCGCAAGGTAACATTTGATGTCCAGACAATGGACAATCTCGGGGATGGACATGGCGGCGCTGGTCTGACTTCTGAAGTTCAATCCTTCTCGGTGGACCTCAATCCGCTCAATGAGACGCCGGTAATCGCCGACGGACCATTTAGCTTCTCGATCAATGAAGATGACACCGATGCGTTCACGCCGGTTGCTCCCCTCGCAGGCAGCGTAACCGATCCAGAAGTGGATGACGCCAATCAGACTCAATCTTTGATCTATTCGCTCTCGGGCGCATCGGCTTCGCTGTTCACCATCAATTCGGCGACTGGCGCGATTGGAATCAACACCGGATCGACATTCGACTTTGAAACGACCAAGTCGTATGAATTGACGGTTACCGTATCGGACGGAACCAAGTCTACAATGACGACCGTCACGGTGAGCGTCGCGGACGTCAACGAAGACCCCGTCTTCGACAACGATCCGTTCGTCTTTGGATTCGATGAAGACAAGACCTCCGGCGTTGTCGGTTCGGTCACCGCAACGGATCCCGATGCTGCGGATGACACGCCGACTGCGACCAATCCCGAGAATGCGACGCTGACTTACAGCTTCACCGGAACCCTCGATTCGCGCTTTGCGATCGACAGCGCCACCGGCGAAATCTCGATCGTCGCCGACTCTCAATTCGACTACGAAACCGAGCCGACGATTTCTCTGGAAGTGATGGTTGAGGACGCAGGCGCCCCTGTCAAAAGCCATACCGCGACCGTGACGATCAACATCGCCGACATCAACGAAGCGCCTGAGTTTGGCGAGGACTCCTACAGCGGTCAAATTGATGAAAATACCAGTCCAGGAACGGTGGTCGTTCTCGGAACAGCGATCACGGCGACCGACGAAGATACTCCGGCTCAAACGCTAACGTATAGCTTTGCGACCGACGGCGATGGAGGCGGCAAATTTGCGATAGACCCAACCACCGGCGCCATCTCGCTCGCTGCAGGTCAAACGCTCGATCATGAGACGACCCCCAGCTATATGTTAGAAGTCGTCGTCACCGACAACGGCTCACCGGCGGAAAGTTCCTCGGTCATGGTCGAGGTCACGGTCAATAACGTGAACGAAGCCCCGGTTCTGAATGAAACGATCTATACGATTTCCGAACTTTCGCTAATGGTCGGCGACCCGGACATCGGCATCGTCGTCGATTATACGGATGTCGACATGGGCGATGTCGTCACATTTACGTCGAACGGCGCCGGCACCGGCGACGGCGTCTTTGAATTGCAAGCCGATGGCAGCATCACCTTCATTGGCGACACGCTGCCCGATCCCGATACCTTCGAGGACTATACGCTACAAATCAAAGGGACTGATATCGAGGGATTGTCCTTTGAGGAGACGATCACGATTCGCGTGACGGCTAACTTGCCGCCTACCGTCGACGAAGACACGTTCAGCGTTCCAGAGAATCTGGCCAACGACGAAGTCGCCTTCACGCTCACTTTCTCCGACGCAGAAATGGACGGCATCCAATCAGCTGTCCTGCAATCCGATGCAGGGGGAGCATTCAAGCTGGGCGCCCTTTCTGGCAATAGTATCGACGTCATCGTCAACGATACAACGCAGTTGGACTTCGAGACCAACACGCCGCTGACGTTCACCATCCGCGTCACCGATAATGTCGGCAGCTTTGAAGATTACGAAATCACCGTCAACTTGACCGACCAAAATGACGCGCCTGACTTTGTCGACTCAACAACTTTCAATCTCGATGAGTTCGTCGCCAAGATCCCGCCAACAGCGAGCACGCCCGCAGAAAACGCAGTGGTGCTGGACCTGGTTACCGCATTCAGCGATCAAGATGGCGACACGCTGACCTATAACGTTGTCGATGCGACCGGCGCGTTCGGTCTCGACATGAGCGGCAAAAATCTGATCATTGTCGATCCGAGCCTGCTCGACACGGATGCAGTGGACGCGGTGACGGAATACACGGTTACCGTCGAAGCGTCGGACGGTATGGGAGGAATGGCCTCGCAGGATATCACCATCACCATTGATCCCGTCAACGAGTTGCCTCTGCCGCTCGACGAAATGGACGAACCGATCGCGGCCGACGGCGGCGGCGTTGTTCACCTGGGCAACATTACGCTCAGCTTTGCTGACTTAGAGGCCCTCAATGACGGCGAAGCGGTTCCCGGCCTTGAAAACATCTACTCGATCTTGAATTTCGGCCCGGAAGGCGCCCTGTCGGATCCGGAAGGCGACACGCTGGAATTCCTCCAATTGACGGGCAGCGCCGAATTCACGATCGCTGCCAACGGCGACATCACGATCACTGACACCGACTTCTTGAATTCACTAGGCGATGAAGAGGTATTTACGCTCTCGTTCAGCTACACCGACAATAACGCCGAATCGTTGACGTCCGCGGATCTGGGCGCGACTTCGATTGAGTTCACGATCACGATCGTCAAGAACGCGGATCCCGTCATCTCAGACGTTTCCGAGACCGATGTGGAAATCGCCGAAAACTCGGATCCCGATTCCCCCACGATTCCGGTTTTGACGTTCAACGTGATCGATCCCGACGATGGCGACATGATCACTTCGGTCACCGCGTCGGCGCCGGGGATTGCTGATGGAATTTTCAAGGTCGTCAACGTCTCAGGATCGCAATACCAACTGGTCGTCGACAGTTCGGCCAATCTCGATTACGAAGCGATCTACAACTCGGTGATCGCATCCGACACGTTTACGGTGACGATCACCGCGAACGATAGCAAAGGAGGCAGCAGTTCGACGACGGTCGACGTAACGGTGACGGATGTCAACGAAGCGCCGACGATGGAAGAAGATGAGTTTCATCTGACCATTCCCGAAAACTCGGTCGGCGGAACCGAGGCGATTGGACAGGTCATCGCGACCGATCCTGATGCCGCGGATGCCGGTAACATGGAGCCGACGAACGGCGCCGACTTCGCGTCGCTCGTCTACACGCTGAGCGGCGGCGACTCGGATAAATTCAATATCGACAGCAACGGCGTCATCACCGTGAAGGATGACGTCGAGCTGGACTTCGAAAACGACTCCAAGAACTCTTTCCAATTCAACGTCCAGGTCTCCGACTTGAACGGCGAGATGGGAGCACTCCTCAGCGGCGTCTCGACGGTCTACATCACGGTGACCGACGCCAACGATGATCCCGAATGGACCGGTGAAGCGGCGGTAGACCTCATCGTAGACGAATCGCAGCTCCTGCCAGAGCAAAATGTCACGATCATGATCCCCAACGGGGGAGATACGATCGAACGCGACGGATATGAACTCCGCTTTGCGTTAAGTGAAATTGTGGATTCAATGGGCAATCCGATTTTCACCGACGCAGACCCGGGCGACTCGCTGGAACTCGTTATCGACTCGTTCCCGGCTTACGCCAATAACGATTCCTTCTATAGTTATTCCATCGACGGCGATGAACTGGTCGTCCGCATTCTGCACTACTTGCCATCGCAGAGCCGAGCTCCCAAGACGCTCACAATACACGTGATGGACGACTCGGGCGCCGTTTCGCAGACCGCCGATCTCACTTTGAGATTCAAGGTCGAGAATATCATTGATGTGCAGATTCGGGCTGTCAAAGAATTGTCCGACATGGACGGCACCGGCGAAAACGAGAACGTCACCAAAGAGATGCTGCAAGAATCGGACGCGTCGCTACTGCTCGCTTCCGCCGATATCGATAGCACCTTCTACTACGAGATCTGGATCTCGACTAACTACGGCGTCAACGATGCGGCGCCTGGCCGCGTCTATTTTGACGGCGCTAGTCTGATCAATCTAAACCTTCAATTTAATGAAGACTATCTCGACGTCTTAACAAACACGTATCAACAGATTGATGGGACCTTCGTCACCGGCTTTGGACCGTCCTTCACTTCACAAGGAAGCACCGGATATGCGGTGGGGCTCTTCGGCTTCCTGACAGACCTCAGCCGTGAGGCCGAAGACGATGAATTGCCCACCGTTACCGGCAACGGCGCCTTTTTGTTTCCCGAAGTTGCGTCGGGCGATTACCTCCGCTTTGCGTCGATCGGTTTCAAGTTGAACAATCCGCTGCCGATGGAGAACTTCAACGGCGAATTGATTAGCCTTTACTATGGAGATACGGTCGCCACCGGTGTTGAAGGCAACGGCGAACTCAAATTCTTACTTGATCCGACTGGATTCACCGGCGACGGCAGCCCGGTCATATTAGAGGACACCGAAATATCGCAGAATTCGGTCGTAAACTATAATCAGATTTCGGATGCCAGCACGCAGATGGAAGTCATCACCGACTTCTTGGTGTTTGAACTGAACAATTCGACCATTGGGTTGAACTTAGCAGATAGCAACATCAGCAACGCGGCAATGTTTGCACTTCAGGGCGTCGATAGCAATACCGCAAGCTTGAGCGGCAATCTTTACGTACAGGTCCTCAGTGCCGATGACATGGGCGCTCAATTCCGAATTGTTGCGGCTGATATCCTCGTATCGTCGCCAAACTCTTATCTCCCCGGTACGCCTGCTGAGGACAATCCGACGGATGCAGCACTAGGCAATTTCGGTTTGAATGCTTTCGATACGGACATAGCGATCCGTGAGATTTCATTCGTATTGAGTGAACCGATCACTTTAGACATCACCGGCGATATCTACGACACCAATAATCTGAGCGTGTTTGATACGTCCGATCTCGATCTCGTACTTTCATCGGGCACGGTTGAAACGGTGGCGGATGGTAAGATACCTGGTACTCACACGACCAGCGACGATCAGTTAATTCCATTGACCGGCGCCGACTTGGATCCCCACGGAGCCGAATCGGGTTCGGTCAGCGCGACAAACGTCGGCAGTGACAGCGATTTTTCCAACGACGACATTACGATCACTTTCTCGCTCGATCGCATGCTGGCGAATCAAACGTTCACTGATGGTGGACTCGACTCGCTCGTATTGCAGTTGTTCGCTGATATGACGATCACCGCAAGTCACAACAACAGCCCAGCGTTAATGGGCACGGTCTCCGCCAACGGTGGCCAGCCATTGGAAGCAGGGAGCGGCGTGTTCCTCTCGGTAGTTGACGCGCCGACCGCACTCGACGCGTCAGGGCAGATCGCCGCTTTGCCGGTCAGCGAAACCTGGCTGAGCGAATGGGACGGTTTCTGGGTCGAAATTTGGGCCAACACGGCTGACGCCGCCGGTATTCAAGCAGGCGCCGTCGACCTGAAATACAACACCGACCTCTTTACCGCGACGCGGATCGAGTATGCGTCGAAGTTTGATCAAAATCGTAGCGGCATGATCAATGACCATGCAGGGCAAATCACCAACGTCGGCAGCGGTACGGTTTCTAGCGATCTCGGCAAAGATGGTTTCGTCTTGCTCGGTCGCGTTCAATTCCAATCGCTGGCCGGCGATGGCCTGTCGGTAGAAGACGGCCTGCAATTTGGTCCGGCCGAACTGGGACTGGAAATCACCCGCGGAGAGTTGGAGCTTAGCGAAGTCGGTCTGGTCCGCGCCAGTACTGACGCGAACCCGAACATCGATGTTTGGGCCGTTCCTTACGACCTGGACGACGATGGCGTGATTTCGATGATCGACCTGTCGCAGTTCATTCGTCGCATCGGCACGTCGTCGATCGCGGTCGAAGATGCGATCTCGGCGGCCACCGACTTTAACAATGACGGCTACACGTCGCTCGTCGACCTATCCGACCTCATTCGCAACCTCGGCATCTCCAAGGCGAACGCGTCCAGCATCAAGTACCCGAGCTCGTTCACCCAACTGTGGGTCGGAGCCGGTCTGGTCACCAACGGCCCCGATACGATCGAATCGATCTTTACCGCGGCGAACAACGCTTGGGCCGAAGCGCTCGGCTTGGACAAACCGTTGGACGTACGCTTGGAAGTCACCAACCTGGGTGGAGCTCAATTGGGCGAAGCCAAGCTGGTTGGCTTGAATACCGAGGGTCTGCCGGTTCGCGGCGTATTGACCATTGACGACGACGGCGCCGGCTTCGGCTGGTCGACCGATCTCGAAAATGGCCCCGGCGGCGACCAGTACGACCTGTACACGGTGATGCTGCACGAACTGGGGCACTTGTACGGCTTCATGCCGCAGTACTCGGCGTTCGGTGAACATGTGACCGACTTTGAAGGAACGACGCTCTTTGTCGGCGACATGTACGCGGTCGAACTCGATTCGCGCGGCGAACATCTCGATGTCGACACCTACGCCAGCGACGTGATGAGCCCGTACTTGGCTCCTGGCATTCGGAAAGAGATTTCGGCGCTCGATACGCAGATGATTTTGACCGCCTATTCCTCGGCCGACTCGTCGACGACCATCGCCAGCCATGGCGCCGCGTTGACGGAACAATCGGCCGTTGAACAACCGGTGAATATCGTCAGCCCGGTTTCGGAAACGTCGACCGTGGATGTCAACGTGATCCCAACGGCGACCAGCTTTGTGCTGGGAGACAATGTCGCGAATCTGGCCGATGTCAGCGGTCGTACCGGCGTCCCGGTCGTGATGCCCGAAACGACTCGCCGAACTCTGGAACAAAGCGGCATCGCCTTTAAGACGTTGTCGAATTATTCGGCCGCCGAGTTTGACAATGTCTCGGAAGCGATGACCGAGGTCGAAACCTACTTCGATGACTCAACGCTGATCGAATCGACCATCTCGGACATCGATTCCGACGCGGACGACTCGAACGACGGGGATTCGATCGACGATCTGTTCGCCGAATGGGACGAGATCGAAATGGCCTAATCGCCACGAGAATCAATCCCACAATGAAAAAGGCCGCCTTCACAGGCGGCCTCTTTTATTGCGCAGTAGACAAGTCAAAGCGAGCTATCGCAAAGAGTCCTTCGTTGGCGACTTGCCTTCGTGATCGACTTGGTAATATTGGAGCGAAGCATTGCACTCGACGGCCGTCAACGTGCCGCCGCCGACGCAAAACGTATCGACCGCGACCAGATGCTTATAGTCGCTGGGCAGGCCGTCTCGTTGCGGCGTGTGCCCAACCAATGCGGTCTTGCCGTTGTCGTGTTGGCGCGGAGGCGCCGGCCGCAGATGCTCCCAATAGAGAAAGAGCGGCGGCTGATCGGCCAGCGGCAGATCATATTGATAGTTGGCATGCACGAAGAAGAATTTCTCCGTCTCGTAATAGGGCAGCGTCGCCGACAAAAAGTCCCAGTGACGCTGTGGGACCTTGTCCAAACTGCCGCCGTAGCTCTCCAAGGTTTCGGCGCCTCCGCATTCGCGCCAAAAATGCAACTGCTCGTCGCTGGTGCGGGAGTTAAGCATCATGACTTCGTGATTTCCTCGCAGAAAAACCATCTGTCGCCGCTCGTTCCAGTCGAGCAATAGGTCAATCACGCCGGCCGAGTCCGGCCCACGATCGACATAATCGCCTAACAGGACGATCTGATCCGCCGGCTCCGGCGCGATCCACTCTAGCAGTCCCGCCAGCGCGTCGCGGCATCCATGCACGTCGCCGATCGCAAAAATTCGTGAAGTCATCGCCTGGACTATAAAAAAGTGGAAATTGGCGTCGTTGTAATTCTACGTCATGAACGTCAAAAGGGGATGTGCGATTTCCCTTGTCCGCCAGCAGACGAGCGTCAACAAAAAAACGGCGCGGTCTCCCCACTTTTCGCCCGAGCAGGTTTCCATTAGTTTGGCCTTACCCTGGCGCTTTTGGCAGCCGCCGCGGACCCGCGACCCTGTTCACGAATCGATCGGAGAGGCAATGAGCGAATTGGACCTGAATCTCGACGCAAGCCGAGCACGCCAGCAACGACTTTGGAACGCGCTTGCCGGGGCGGAACTAGACGCGATCATCGTCACCCAAATCGAACATATCCAGTACTTGATCGGCCCGAAATTCGCCTGGGTTCATCAGCCGGCGGCGATCTTGTTCGCGGACGGAACAGCGACGTTGATCGCGCCGAACGAAGCGCCCGACGCCGCCGCCGCCGATGAGATTTTGACCTACGAAGCGCAGTGGCTTTGCACGCTGCGAAACGATCAACGCGAGGCCAGCAGCGCTGTCTTGCTGCAATACTTGAAGTCACGCGGCAAGCTGGGGAAGATCGGCGTCGAATACTCCACCTTTTCACTCCACCTATCGCAACAGCTTGACGCGACGTTGGTCGATGTCGAACCCACGTTGTATCAGCTGCGCCGCAAAAAAGACCCCGATGAACTGGCCCGCCTGAAAAAGGCGATCACCGGCACCGCGCGGATGTACGAAGTCGCCCGCGACATGATCCGTCCCGGCGTGAGTGAACTGAACGTCTTTAACGCGCTGCAAGCGGCGGCCGTCAAAGAGTATGGCGAGATGCTGACCGGCACCGGCAACGACTATGCGTGCGGCGCGAAAGGAGGCCCTCCGCGTGATCGCTTGACGCAAGATGGCGAGCTTTACATTCTCGACTTGGGCCCTGCATTCCGCGGCTACTTTGCTGACAACTGCCGCACAATCGCCGTCAACGGCAAGCCGACCGACGAGCAACAGCAGACGTGGGAAATCGTCATGCAGACGTTTGATCACGTGATGAAAACGGTACGTCCCGGCAAAAGCTGCAAAGAACTGTTCCAAGAGGTGGTCGGTATTTTAAGCGCCGCGCCGATCGGCGTCTTCGACCATCACTTGGGACATGGGATCGGCCTCTTCCCGCACGAAGCGCCCCATTTGAACTCGTGCTGGGAGGATGTTTTCGCCGAGGGAGACGTCTTTACCGTCGAGCCTGGCATCTACGACGAGAAGCTCCGCTTCGGCATGCGGCTTGAGAACGACTATCTCGTCACCGCCAGCGGAGTGGAGTTGCTCTCCGACTTCCCGATGGGACTGACGTAGAAGGGGACGAAGTCCCTTTCGCTTCGGCTTCTTCCACAAAATCAGCCGTGCGGCTGATGTCGATACGGGCCGCGACATGTCTCACCGTCGACGGTTCTTTCGGCAGGCTACGCAGAAAAAAACGTCAATTCATCGTGGGGTCGGTCGGCATTCCTTTGAGATGCAGCGTCGCTCGCATGATGTCGGCGCCGATCTTGCCGGTTACATCCTTCCACAGCCGCTCTACGTCGGTCGTAAAGACATGAGCGGCTTCGGCCGGCAGCAAGAGCCAGCCGCCGGCGTCCATCTCGGCTTCCAACTGCTGCTCGCCCCAGCCTGAATAGCCGATAAAGAGCCGCTTCGGTTCGTGTTCCTCGCGCACCAGCTTCTCGATGTTTTCTTTGTCGCTGGAGAAATAGACGCCCGGCAAGATCTCGATCTCTTTGCAGGGGGGATGCGAGTGAATCGCCATCAGCGGCCCTTGCACGGGTCCGCCCAAAAAGACCAGGCTCTCATCCCCAATCTCTTCGCCGGCGACCTCTCGCCACATCGCGGCCATCGTCAACTCGGTAGGCCTGGTCAAAACCAATCCCAACGCTCCATCTTCGTCATGCTGCACCATCAAGACGACGGTCCGCAAGAAATTGGGATCGGGCAAATGAGGCGACGCGATTAGCAATTGACCTTGGAGCGACTGCATCGTGCGAAACCTTTTGCGGCAAGCCAAACGGCGGATGTGAGCCTCGTAGCTCTATTTTTGTTCCGCCCGCTGCAAAAAGCCAGTGCGGACACGTTTTGTCCAACGCCGCGACAGTTCGCCGCTTGTTCAATCTGACGAGCTACTAAATAGCGGCGCAGGTGGTCAATGTACTAGCTGCGGAGCTCTACCAACGCGAGCCGTACGGATCTTGCCAAATACATCCGCCCCAAGACCAGCCGACGCCAAATCCGACCATGACATGCTTGCGACGCGGCGCCAGGCGACCTTGCTTGCGCAAGTCATGGATCAAAATCGGAATCGTCGCCGAGACGGTATTGCCGTATTTGCTCAATTCGATCGGCATCCGTTTCTCGTCCAAGCCGAGCCGCTCTTGCAGTTGCTCCAGCATTTTCCGCGTCGCTTGGTGAAACAGATAGAGATCAAGTTGCTCGCGTTCCATCGCAGCGGCGGCGAGAATGTTCTCGACCAGTTGCGGAACGGCGCCAACCGTAAAACTAATCAGACTGGGTCCATCCATATAGAGCCGGCTGCTCCAGCGTTTGCGATGTCGTGGTTGGATCGCATCCTCCGTCGGGCGAGCTCCCCCTTCGCCAACCAGCAGCGTATCTGCGCCGCTGCCGTCGGTCCCAAATTGAAAACCGAAAAGTTCCTGCTTGTCGCTCGCTTCAATCAGCGTTGCGGCGGCGCCATCCCCAAAAATCGTGCGAATGCTGCGATCGTCGGGGGCGATGTATTTCGAGTACGTCTCGGCCGTGATAAACAAAACGCGGCGAGCGACTCCCGAGCGAATCAAACCATCGGCCAGCGCAAGCCCATAGATAAAGCCGGAGCACCCCAAGTTGAAATCGAGCGCACCACATTTTGTCGGCAAGCCAAGTCGATCTTGCATCAAGCAAGCCGTCGTTGGCAGCGGATAGTCAGGCGTTTGCGTGCAGAACAACAGAAAGTCGATCGACTGGGGATCGATTGAGTGCTCTTCAAACAGACGCAGCGCCGCCTTCACGCCCAAATCTGAAGCGCACTCTCCTTCAGCAGCGACATGCCGTTGTTCGATCCCCGTTTTCGAGGCGATCAGCTTCATGTCCCACTGCGGAAATTCCGCCTGCAGTTGTTCGTTCGTTTCGATCCGTTCCGGCAAATGGATAGCGATCGGTCCGATCGACGCGTACTTCACAAAGCGTCCTTTGCTTTTTTACCCAAGCTGAAGATGTCGCCGTTATAGGTACATCATTCACCGTTAATCGTTTGCCTACCAGAGCTTAACGAATCTGGGAAAGTAGGGAAGACCGGATTAGCCCAGGAAGTGTTCGACCTTGACTTGTTACCGCCGTTTTTTCTACTCTTCGCTCGCTTCATGGACACTTCATCGCAGATCAATTTCGGATAGCCGGGTTATGCCTTCCCCGCGATTTACCCGGCGACTATTCATTTCGGCCGCACTTGCCGCCGGAAGCGCACCTTGGTTTGCCTGGGCAGACACCCCAGAATGGCCAGATGAACAACGGATTCCACCGTTTGTGATTCATGCCGATTTCGCGCTTAACACCGTGCCGCTATTCGAAGGGGAGCTCGCCGGTCTCCGTCGAGATCTAGCGACGTTTCTCACGCTTCCAGAACAGCCGGCGGAGATTCATCTTTATCTCTTTGGATCGGCATCCACCTATCGTGACTACGTCACACGCTACTTCCCAGGCGTTCCCCAACGTCGCGCACTCTTCATCCAAGCGAATGAAGTGCCGATGGTATTCGCCCATCGTTCTCCCCATTTGCTGACCGACCTGCGGCATGAATGCTGTCATGCGCTCGTCCATCAAACGCATCACGATCTTCCCCTTTGGCTGGATGAAGGGATCGCCGAATACTTTGAACCTCCGCTTCATAATCGCCTACATCGGGGAGACTATCTGCCGCAGGTGATCCAAGAAGCGAAAATGGGCGAAATCTCTCCGCTAGTGACTCTAGAGCGTCTGCGTAGCGTCAATGAAATGGGGGACCGCCAATATCGCCACTGCTGGGCGTGGCTCCATTTCTTACGTCATGGACCAGCGGCAGCACAGCAATCCTTGACCCAGTACCTCTCAGCACAGCGTCAACATCCCAAGACGCCGGTCTCCTACTATCTGCGTAGCCAATTCACCGACGCCGAGGCGGAATGCCGCCGCTATCTGATGGCGATTCGAACCTCTTAGCGTCGTGTGCCATGCTCTTACTGCGTCTTTGCAGAAAGAGCATGCCTTTCCAACTTGGCGCAACGAATCACTCTAGTGTTCTGTCACGCGACAATTTTCAGGCGCCATGTTTTTATTAGCCGTAGTGCGTTAGCACCGGTTTCTGATGAGAACTCATTTGCGAAAGACAATTGGTGACAGAAACCGCGGCTAACGCCCAATGCCGCTTACTTTGTCAAAATCCTGACCGCATTTCGGTTTGGGTACGAGATTTGCGCCAAGTTGAGAGATTTTGATCTCTCTGTCACAATGGCGGCTAGTCATGATTCCATCTCCCACTCTGCCCGATTCGCCCGAAGCGCAGTTTGTCGCCGCCAGAACTCTGCTCAGTGAGATTCTGCGCGTTCCACAAATCGAGGCGATCGTTGATTTTGATGATCGCCCCAACACCAAGATGGTCTACACTCAGGCCGTCACGATTTGGCTGTTGATTCTGCAACGTCTGCTCGGCGGGGCGTCGCTGCAAGCGGTCGTCTCGGAAGCGATCGAACATCCGAGCGAACTCTTTCCTGACAACAAGCGGGTCCACGAAGGCACCTTGGGAGCGAACACTTCCTCGTTCAGCGCCGCTCGCAAACGTCTGCCGTTGGATGCGATCGAAAGATTCTCGCGATGCGTTTGCGACCATCTTGGACGGAGCGCCGAGCCTGTTTTCGATGATCGGCGCGTGTTCATCATCGACGGGACCACGATCACGCTGCCGCCAACGCCTGTTCTGAAAAAGGCGTTTCCGCCGGCGACCAACCAGCTTGGCGAAACGGTTTGGCCAGTCGCGATGCTGATGGTGGCCGCCGAGATGCAAACCGGCTGCATCCTGGTTCCCAAGATCGATCCGATGTACGGCCCCCATAATTCCAGCGAAGCCAAACAAGCACGCGAGATTGTCGGCGAACTGCCCAGCCGCAGTATCGTCTTAGCGGACAGCGGTTTTGGGATCTTCAGCGTAGCTTATCACACGCGAGCAGCAGGGCACGATTTTCTGTTTCGCCTGTCGATGTTACGGTTAAAAGCGCATCGCAAGCAAGCCGAGCTAATCGATCAAGGCGAAGGCTATAAGAGCTTCCATTTGAACTGGCGTCCCTCGGCCAAGGAACGCAAGACCAATCCCGACTTGCCGACCGACGCTTCGCTGAATGTATTTGTGCACGAAGTCGAACTGGACGACGGCTCGACGCTGGGATTGGTGACGTCAATGAGCTTCGACGCACGATGCTTGGCGGAGCTTTACCATCGGCGCTATGACGTGGAATTCGACATTCGCGATTTAAAGGTGACGATGGACACCGAGAATCTGCGGGCCCAGAGCGTCGAGATGGTGATGAAGGAGTTAATGGGTTCCGTGGTTGCGTACAACTTGGTGTCGCAGCTTCGTCGCGGGGCCGCGAAGCTGGCGCGGATCGAGCCGCGAAAACTGAGCTTCACCGGGGTCTGGGTGACCTTTCAGGTCCAACTGCTGCGCAAGTCGTACGAGACGTTCGAGCAGTGGAGTACGGCTTTTACGAAAGCCTTGGTCAGCGCGTCGAAGCGAACACTACCGAACCGCAAGTCGCCGCGCAGCTACCCTCGGGTCGCCCATCCTCGCCGCGCAAAGACGACGAAGTTCCAAAAATCGCTTCGCAAAAAAGCAAAATCACCAGACCCGCCACCCCCTGAATAGCCGTAAAGTAAGCGGCATTGGGCTAACGCCGTGCGGCTGATTTCGTGGAAGCCGAAAATAGCGGTTTGACAGAACACTAGCTACCAGGACTCTAAGACATGCTCTTCACGCGAAGACGCGGTAAGAGCATGGCGCCTGACTAACGCATTTCCGCCAATCTGCGCAGTCATCCAAAGCACTGCCAAACCGAACTTCGCAGATTTCCTCATCGGCAGCTTCACCGCCGGTCGAAGGATAAATCGACACGGCGGAGCTAGATTACAGATCCGTCGTGCGCCGTAAATTAGACCGATTTTATCGGGCGTCGTTTTGAAGGGACTCAAATTGACTGCCGTTCGTTACCTGCGTTATCTCTACCAGGCTCACCTTTCGTCGCCTCGTCATGAGCGCGAGATCTATCACACAATTCGCCAAGCGGCGCCGATGACGCGCATCGTTCAGGTCGGCGTTGGCGACGGAGAGCTTGCGCAAAAGGTGATCCAGTTCACTCAACAATATGCGGGTGATACGCAGGTTGAGTACACCGGCATCGACATGTTCGAGGCGCGTGAGCAACAAGACGGTATGCCGCTAAAACAGGCGCACAAATGTCTAGTCGCAACCGGCGCCAAAATTAAACTGACGCCGGGAACGGCCTCGATGGCGATCCCCCGTTTAGCGAATGGTTTGCCCAATACGCAGCTTCTGTTGATCGCTGCGGATCAGGACGCCCACGACATCAATGCAGCGTTCAGTTGGCTGCCGCGGATGCTAACGGAAGAGAGCGTCATCTTCTGGGAGCGTTTAGGGAACGATGGTCTCCATCTAGAAAAGCTCTCTCTATCTGACCTCTCGGCGCCAGCACCGGCACGTAAAGCCGCCTAAACGGCGCGAGAATTTCGCGAACGAATCCTTTTCGTGCATCGTCGAGTATAAGTAGGGAAACGCCAGTTCCGAACATCGGTTTGGCGTTTCCCCCTTCCGACGCGAATAATAAGCAAACGCCAGTAGGCGATATTCGCCTTCTTTCATCGAAACGCTTACGATGAGGGAAGTTTGAAACGAACTTTGATCGACGATTGCGAGCTCCGGCGAGTCTATGCGCGGCACATCTGAATCGAGTGAGCTTCCCCCCGAAATCGATGAGACGGTGATTGCGCCATCGGAATCGACTGATGCGTCCCGCTCTCTCTCCCCAAATGTCGCTTTGGTCGAAGGCTCCAGCCCTCACTTTTCGGCCATCACTCAATCGCTGCTGCGCGTACGACTGCGAGTCGCAGCGCTCGCACTGGCGGCCGCCTACGGCGTGTTTCTCCTCTTTCACTTGTGGGCGTTCTTTTTTTCGTCCACCTACGGTGAAAGCTATGTGCTGCTGGTCTTTCACATTGCTCTCGTAGCGCTGTTGGGCACGACCGGCTACTATCTTTGCCCCAAGTGCGATCGCCAGACGCCGCTGTTACGCGTGCAAGAGGCGCTCGTCTTTGGGTTGCCGGCGATTTTCACGTTCCTGATTCAGCTTCAACCGTTGGGACGTTGCGATACGACGAATCACATGATTCAAAGTCCGGCGCCTCTCTGGTTGCTGCTGATCTTCACCTATGCGTTGTTCATCCCCAACAAATGGCCGCGTGCAGCAATCGTGATCGGCGTCATGGCCTTGGCGCCGCTCGCATTGATGGCGGTCGGCGGCTACCTGTGGCCTGATTGCCGTCTAGCGATCTCTAGCAATTGGGACATGGTCGGCAAAACGATGCTGGTGATGTTGGTCTGCAGCAGCGTCGCGGTCTTCGGCGTCCATACGATCAATCGCCTTCGGTCCGAAGCGTTTCGCGCCAAGCAACTGGGCCAATATCATCTCCGCAAGTTGATCGGTTCTGGCGGCATGGGCGAAGTTTATCTCGCCGAGCATACGCTGATGAAACGTCCCTGTGCGATCAAATTGATCCGCGCCGAGAAAGGCGCTGACAGTCGCGTCTTGGCTCGGTTCGAACGAGAGGTCCGCTTGTCGTCGAAGCTCTCTCATTGGAACAACATCGACATCTACGACTACGGACGAACCGCTGACGGCACGTTTTATTACGTGATGGAATTTTTGCCGGGGCTCTCGGTGTCGGACCTGGTCAAGCAATATGGTCCATTGCCGGCGGAACGATTGATCTATTTGATGACCCAAACCTGCGACGCGCTCTCCGAAGCGCACACCAAAGGACTGGTCCATCGCGACATCAAACCGGCGAATGTCTTCGCCGCCCAGCGCGGAGGTCACTACGACGTGGCGAAGCTGCTTGATTTCGGCCTGGCCAAGCCGATCGAAACAAGCGAAGAAGATACGCAGCTAACCCAGGAAGGCTCGATCACCGGTTCGCCGTTGTTCATGTCGCCAGAGCAAGCCTCCGGCGAGCACGAACCAGACGCTCGCGGCGATATTTATTCGCTCGGCGCGCTGATGTACTTCATGCTGACCGGTCAGGCGCCGTTCAATTACGACCGCCCGATCAAAGTAATCATCGCCCACGCCCACGAAAAGCCAGCCCCCCCGTCGCAACTAAATGCGGACATCCCGACCGAACTCGACGCGATCGTCCTCCGCTGCTTAGAAAAGTCGCCCGACGATCGATACCAGACCGCCGTCGAACTAGCGAACGCGCTGGAACGCTGCGAAGCCAATGGCCGCTGGAACCGACAGAAGGCCGCCAACTGGTGGATGGCCGACGAACGGCGAATTCCGGTGGCCGAAGAAGAAGTCTTCGCCTAAGAGGCGCGAATAGAAGAACGCGATAGCCCGAATTTCTCCGCCATTTCGGCTTCGGCCAATCCTCCCCCGCTGGGCAAGATTTCTGCCGGGTCTCATGCATCCATGTACGTGCGATGCTATCAAGCGTTCCGCCAGACACATCCTCTGGGCAATTGCTAGAGAGGAAATCTGGCACAAGTCGATCAATTTCCCCAACGGTCAATAAAACTGCTTGACATTAACCGTCAACCGCGTGTATCAATGTAGTAATACACTACAGGACGCGGCATGACGATCGACCCCACACAATTCGTAGTTCACCCTTCATCCGGTGTGCCCATCTACCGGCAAATCATCGACCAGGTTGAAGCGATGATTGTCGGCGCACGCTTGAGGGAAGGAGAGATGCTGCCGAGCGTTCGCGAAATGGCGACCGCTTTGGGGGTCAATCCAATGACCATTTCCAAAGCCTACGCCCGCTTGGAGACCGACAACGTGGTCGAAAGAGTTCGCGGCAAAGGCATGATGGTGCGCCGCCGATCCCCCTCAGGCAGCAAGTCGCAGCGGCTCGAAGAACTTCGTCCCACGATGCGCGCCGCCGTTGTCCGTAGTCGGCAATTGGGCCTTACTGATGATCAAATTCTGGAACTTGTTCGCCAAATTCTTCGGGAGATTCCATCGTGAGCATTCCTGCTTTGCAAACCGAGCTTCTTACCAAGCGTTTTGGAGATGAGGAAGTCTTACGGGGAATCGACCTCTCGATCGAGCCGGGCCAGGTTGTCGGGCTGATCGGCGCCAACGCCGCCGGAAAAACAACGCTTATCAAATGCCTGCTAGGACTCTTGAAAGCGACCAGCGGCGCGTGTCGCCTGTTGGGAGAAGACTCTTGGGATTTGAGCGCAGCGGCCAAGGCGCGAATCGGCTACGTCTCGCAAGATTTCGAGATGCTCCCCTGGATGACCGTACAGGGAATGTGCGACTACACCGGTGCGTTCTACGAAAGTTGGCGGCCTACCCATGTCGAGCGTTTGCGGGATGAATGGCAATTGCCGAGTGATAAGCTCGTGGGCGCTTTGTCGGTTGGACAGCGGCAGAAACTGGCCGTCATCCTGGCTCTTGGTCATCAACCGGAGCTATTGATGCTCGATGAACCGGTCGCCAGTCTTGACCCTTTCGCTCGGCGGCAGTTTCTGCAGTCGCTCGTCCAGTTTACCGAGGCCGAGCAAAACACCATTCTCTTCTCAACGCACATCACTTCTGACTTAGAGCGGATTGCTTCGCATGTGGCCATTCTACGCGACGGAAAGCTGGCTTGGTTCGGTCCGCTCGACACGCTGAAAGAAGGTTGCAAACGACTGCGGATCAACGCTCACCAAGCGTTGCCGCTCGACTTTCAAATTCCGGGTGCAATCCGGTGCGAACTGCATGGCCGGCATGCCCTCGTTTCCGTCGCGCAGATGGATGAAGAACTCCGCGAGTCGATCGCCCAAAAGTGGCGTGCCGACGTCCAGGTCGAAGACCTCAATCTGGAAGAGATCTTTCTTGAGTGGACCGGCAATCGTCAAGATCAGGCCTCTTCCCCCGCCAAGGTATCGTCATGAACGCCCAACTATACCAGGTGTTTCTCACCTATGCCCGTCGGCCGATTCTGCTGTTGATTGGCGCGGTCGTCGCGCTGCTGGCGGTAGGATTATTTTTCTTGGGACTGTATGGAAAAACCGGCGGAAACTCGATTGCACCCGACGTTCCTTTGATGGGAAGCAGCGCTGCGATTACTTCGGCCGATTGGCAGGCGAATCTGGCCGGTCGTCAGCCCAGCGAGATTGATCGCTTATTCGTCAATGATCCTCGGGGCGCTCCGCCGGCTGATCTAACTCCCTTCACGCATGCGACGACGATTCAACTCACCAGTCCCAACTTAACCGCCGAGCGAATCGCACAGCTTGCAGCGCTCGACCCGTTGCACAACTTGGCGATTCAAGCGCCTAACATCCCCGCGGGCGCCTGGTCTGAGCTTGGTCCCCAACTGCGATTACTAGAAATACCTGCGCGGCTGTTGGTCGATTATCCGCAAGAGGTTTCGCAGCTTGAGCGACTTGAAGTTCTTCGGATCGACCGTTCGGGCCTGAGCCGAGAAGCGATGTCGGTGATCGCGCAAATCCCGAACCTGAAATACTTGGTGCTTACGCATCGCGTCGTTGATTACAAAGCGCCCCAAGACGCCGCGCCGACGCTGCCGTTAACATGGGACCCCGCGCAGCTGGCGCCGCTGCAAAATCATCCTCACCTGCAGGCAATCTTCATCGATTGGCCCGGCCCGCCGCATCGCACCACGCCGGTGCTTCCCGGCGTAATGCTGTATGCCGCTTCCTTCTCGTACTCATTGCACTTTGCATTGCAGCTCTCCATTCTCTTGACTGCGGCCCTCTCTGTGATCGTCACGCTACAAACCTGGGCTCACTTTATGACGCAGCAGAGCGTGATTATTCCCGGTTACCATCGGCCCCATCGACAGGCCGCATTGATCGTGTTGCTGGGGGGAATTTTTGTGGTAGTGCTCCTTTTGTGGAATGCGCAATTTTCGCTGTTGCCTGCTTTGGCTATTGCGCTGGCGATGCCCTCGTTAATCATGACGATCTACACGGGAACTCAGGCCCGCTCGCCGTGGATTCGAATAGCTTGCGTTCCCCTGGGGCTTCTCGCCGGGACATTGATTTGGATACCTTGGTTCAGCTCTTTTGCGTCCCCTACCATGGCAGGCGAAATGAACTGGTTCTTTCGAGGAGCAACCTGGTGGTGGGCGGTCGGTCTACTCGCAGGGGAAGTCGTTTTGTTGACGGCAAGCTTTCGACAATTGCCACGAATTGCGCATCAAGTCTACGAACAGTCATCCCTGCACCCTGGATTCTCTCCCTGGGATCCTCAGCAACAACGGCGAACCGCTTACGGTTCTCAGCATTGGTGGCAATCGCTCTGGGGTCGCGGCCGACGTTTTCCCAAACTCGCCGGTAGTTCGGTGTGGCGTCAGGCGCAGCTGTGGAAGTCTGGCAATGCTTATCGTCCGCTACTCGCATTCCCGCTGATGGGGGCGATCTTTCTGTTGGTGGTGTTGGGGATGTCGTACGTCATACCCGCGCGTCAAACGCAATGGCCGCTGCTGATCGGGTTTCTCTTTCAATTCAGTTTGATCACGTTACTGCTGCCGGTCACCGTGTGGTATCGCCGTTGCCGCACTCTGCAAGTGGAGTCCTTACGGCCCGCAGGCAAAAACGATCTCACGCGGCAATTGTTTGTCGCTTTGGCGCTCGACCAGGCATGGGCGATTATTCCCATGCTGCTGGGGGTCGGCTACTTGCTCGCTTATCCGCAAAAAGGTGGGAACGACTTTACGGCCACAGCGATCGCCTTGTTGCTGGTAGTCGCACTCGCGTGGGGCTATGCGACCAGCACTTCGATCTTTGCGATCCAACGCTTATGGGTTCTCTTGGGATATTTTTTGGCGATGTTCGCCGTCTCGCTCGCGCTCGGTTTTGGTCTCACCTCCATGCTTGCCCTGCAAGTCATACCGACGGCTCTCCAAATTCCGCTCTTGTCGGTTATTTCCCTGGTGCTCCTGGGGGTCGCGGCGGCAATCATCCGCGCGACCTACGCTCACGCTCTAAACCGCGAGTGGGGGCTGTAGCCTAGATGGGAAGACTTCTGATACCGGGCATTTCTAACATTGGCTAGATGCCCCCATTTTTTGCTGGTTCCCAGCCATATCGCGAAGATACCCAAGCAGGCGCCCCCCCACATGAATGGGCGAGATTCCGTGCTTGGCGAACCTCCTTCTCGGCGAAAACCTCTTGTCAGATGCCGCTCGGCGACTCGCCAATCGGCGAAATCTCGGCTATCTTAAATAGTTTGCCGACAGCCTCTTTCCCTCACCGGGAGGGGCCGCTTCTAGCAACACTATCCACCCTATCGATTGCGGCGGACAACCACGCTCGCCGCGCTGGCGCCCAGTTAGGCGAGACTATCGGAGTAACTGTATGAGCGGATCGTCGCCCCGAAACATGTTCCAGAAGATCTGGGACAACCACCTTGTTCTGCAAGAAGAGGGTCAACAGGCGATTCTTTATATCGACCTGCAACTGGTCCACGAAGTGACCAGCGCTCAGGCCTTTGAAGGGCTACGCATCGCTGGCCGCAAGTTGCGACGCCCGGAACGTCACATCGCGACGCCGGACCATAATATTCCGACGACCGATCGCTCGCTGCCGATCGCCGATCCGATCTCGAAACAACAGATTGATACGCTCCGCAACAACTGCGTCGAGTTTGGCGTTCATCTCTACGACCTGAACGACAGCAAGCAAGGGATCGTCCATGTGATCGGTCCTGAGCTAGGCATGACGCAGCCCGGCATGACGATCGTCTGCGGCGATAGTCACACCGCGACGCATGGCGCGTTTGGCGCGCTTGCGTTCGGCATCGGCACTAGCGAAGTCGAACACGTCATGGCGACGCAGACGTTGTTGCAAGCGAAGCCGAAGACGATGGAACTGCGCGTTAACGGCACGCTCGCGCCCGGCGTCACCGCCAAAGACTTGATCTTGTACTTGATCGGCAAGCTGACGACCGCCGGCGGCACCGGCTACGTGTTGGAATACACCGGCGAAGCGATTCGCGCGTTGTCGATGGAAGAACGGATGACCGTCTGCAACATGTCGATCGAAGCTGGCGCCCGCGCCGGCATGATCGCTCCGGACGAAACGACGTTCGAGTATGTCAAAGGTCGTGAGTTCGCTCCGAAAGATTTTGACGCCGCCGTCGAAAAGTGGAAACAGCTTCCTTCGGACGAAGGCGCCAAGTATGACAAAGTGCTGATCTTCGACGCCAAAGATATCGCTCCGCAAATCACCTGGGGAACCAACCCTGGTCAAGTCGCTCCGGTGATCTCCAATGTTCCGTCCCCGACCGATTACGGCGACGCGACAGAGCAGAAGTCGACGCAAGCGGCGCTCGACTACATGGGGCTGACCGCCGGACAGCCGTTGACCGACGTCAAAATCGACCGCGTCTTCATCGGCTCATGCACCAATGCTCGCATCGAAGATTTGCGCGCCGCCGCCAAAGTGGTCAAAGGGCACAAAGTCGCCAACGGCGTGCATGCGATGGTCGTTCCCGGCAGCGGTCAGGTGAAAGACCAGGCCGAAGCGGAAGGGCTTGACGCCGTCTTTCGCGAAGCCGGTTTTGAATGGCGCGAAGCTGGTTGCAGCATGTGTTTGGCGATGAACCCTGACAAACTCGCGCCCGGCGAACGCTGTGCTTCGACCAGCAACCGCAACTTTGAAGGTCGACAAGGGAAGGGGGGACGCACGCATCTGGTCTCTCCGGCCATGGCCGCCGCGGCCGGCGTCACCGGTCACTTTGTCGACATCCGCGATTGGACCTATCAATAGTCCCGATCGCCTTCGCCAAACCCAATCACCGCCTTTGCGAGCTGAATAGAAATCATGAAAGAATTCACCACCCACACCGGCGTCGTCGCGACGATGGACCGGGCCAATGTCGATACCGATCAGATCATTCCGAAGCAATTTCTGAAACGGATCGAACGCACCGGCTTTGGCCAGTTCCTCTTTTTCGACTGGCGCTTTAACGATGACGGCTCGCCGAATCGCGACTTCGAGTTGAATCAGCCAGGCCTCGCTTCGGCGTCGATCCTGGTCGCGCGTCGTAACTTCGGCAGCGGCTCCAGCCGCGAACATGCCGTTTGGTCGCTTGACGACTACGGCTTTCGCGCGGTTTTGGCGCCCAGCTTCGCCGATATTTTTTACAGCAACAGCTTTAAGAATGGCCTGCTGCCGGTCCGTCTCAGCGAAGAGCAGATCGAGGAGATCTTCCAAAAAGCGAAAACCGTCGGCCCCGGCTTTGAGCTAACGATCAATCTGGACGCTCAAACCGTTACCGACAACGACGGCCTTTTGTTCAACTTTGAAATCGACGAAGCTCGTAAGCACAAAATGCTGAACGGTTTGGACGATATCGCGTTGACGCTGCAAAACGAAGACAAGATCACCGCCTACGAACAAGCGAACGGTCTGTAAACGGCCCTGCTAGCGAAATCGCACGATCCAGGGACGCCGCCGGCGTCCCTTTTTTTATGCGCCAAGTCGAATCCTAAAGTTCAAACCAATTCACGCTGCGGTTGCGGCAGGTCACGCTGACGGATCATAATTAGAGAGAAGCGAACAAACTGATTTCAAACCTTCGTTGGACTGACATCGATGCGTAAATATCTGCTGCCGCTGGCTTGTCTCTTTTCCGCCGTCACCTTTGTCTGGGCTGAAGTCGAAACCGAAGTCGTGATCGGCGAACTCGCCAATCCGACCGGCGTCGCCGTCAACGCTGACAGCGGCGACGTCTACGTCGCCGAGAGCGCCGCCGGACGTATCATTCGGATCGAAGATGGCAAAGCGGTCGATGTGGTGACCGGCTTCGCGCTTGACAAGTACGGCATGGATCCAACCTACGACATCGGCCCGCTCGGGCTGACGTTCCTGGATCAAAATCACATCGTCGTCAGCGGCGGCGGCAAACCGGATGGGGAAGACTTTGTGGCGATCTACGAGTTCGGCCAAAAGTCGACCGCCGATAAGCCGGTGCAAAAATTGGGCCCCTTGCCCGCCGAAGGCGATGTCAAAGCGGAAGGCAATTTTTACGGCGTCGCCGTGGTCAAGTTAGATAACGTCGACTGGATCGTCACCACCGCCAACGGCGATGACGAAAAAGGTTGGCTCGCCGCCGCCGAGAAAGAGAAAGCCAAGTTCAAACCGCTCACGCGCTACATCGCCACCAAAAAAGCGACCAAGGTCGACGCTCCGGCCGCGATTACGATCAGCCCGCGACAAGAAGCAGTCGTCGGTCAGATGGGAGAAATTGCGACTCCCGGCGATAGCCTGCTTACCTTTTACGACGTGAAAGCCAAGAAGCTGCTGATGTCGCTGCCGACCGGACTCAGCGACATTGTCGGCCTGGCCTACAGTCCCAAGACCGGCAGACTTTACGCGGTCGACTTCAGTTGGCACGATCCTTCGCAAGGAGGCCTATTTCGCATCGACGCCGTTCGCGTCGACGGCAAGCAAGCGGCCAAAGCGACCAAGATTGTCAGCCTGATGAAACCGACGGCGCTCGACTTCGCCAAAGACGGAACTCTCTACATCACCGAATTTGGCGAGGGAGAGCAGGGGGGCCGCGTGCTGAAGATCAAAGCAGGTTTGTAAAGCGCTTACGAAGAAAGATACGCAAGCATGAATTCACCCGGGGTCACAAAAAGTTCATGTTCGCTGGATTGACCAAAGAAGGACGCGTCGTCATGTTCTCGCACGACTCCGGGGACATTCGCGAACACTTGGAATGCTTCCAAGTGCAAATGGGATTTGAGCCGTTGACCGGCATTGACTACATCCGCGCCGACAACAAGATTGTGCCTGACATGGAGCGAATGAAGCGGCACGATCTGGAAGAGCATCAGAAGTACGCGCTCGAAACCAATCCGGCCTGGGTCTCGGGGGTCGATCTTCCCGATCCGCAGTTGGTCGAAGTTGCGGCGGGTCCTCCGTTGACCTATCCCGACGCGTTCGCCCACCTGGTCTTCGAGCAATCGCGTAAACTTCCCACGGCGCCGTCGCGCGAACTTGTTTGCCATTCGGTCAGTTCGCTCTACTTCGCCAGCTTGGAAAAAGAAGAGCAGATCTCGTACACGCTGCGCATCGAACTGATCCCGCGTACCGTGTTCGAGCAAGCCGACATGGAGCAAAACGTCAGCTTCTTTCGGCTCAAGCGTCCGCTGCCGCTCACTCCGGCCAACTTGATCAAACTGGGCCCGGCGATCGATCCTGGTCAAACTTCGATCCTGGCGCAAGAGAACGACGGCCATTTTGAGATCTGGGGCATGGTCGCGCGCGGCCGTTCGCTTCACAACTCGATGATGGGAGAAGCTTCGCAATGGTCGGCCGTCGGACCGCACCCCGTCTTATTGCGTTCGCGTGCGCCGGGCCATCTGATCGCCGAGGTCCTCGATTATCGGGTCGGCGAATACAAATCAGGCGCCGTCGTTACTGACTACTTGCCCATCTTTCGTGATGACGGCCCGGTTCGCCGATTTCTGGATAGCAAAAAGCTGGGCGCCGCGCCTTGCCGACTCTCGATTTTGCCGATCATCCAGCGGCTCGTTCGCCGCGCCGTTGACATTGGGCACGGCGGCATTGTGGTCATTGCCGACATCGCCGAATACGCGCGGCTCAACCAGAGCGATAACGACATCTTCGAGTCGAAGTACGACATCGCGCTGAGCGACTCGATCTCGATCTATCGCAGCAGCGAACAAAACAGCCGCCGATGGTCGCGCGTCAAAGCGGCTCTCCATCAACAACCGAATCCGCTGAATCCTCCCCATGTCGACATTGCGATCGATAGCGGCGTCCATCGGACCATCTCACCTGCCGAGGTTTTCAAAAGTAAGATCCAAAAGCTCTCCAACGGCCGTTTTCTCTCACGCTTGGCGGCCCACTGGGCCGCGGCCGATGAGATGGCGGCCCGCAATCGCCGCAGCGGCAACACGCAAGGCTTCAACGTCTGGAAAGAGATGCTGCAGTCGTCGGAACGAGCCGTCCGCGACGCCGAGTACGCGATCGGCAGTCTCGCAAGCCCCGACGGCGCCCTGTTACTGGGGACCGACCTCAGCGTCCTCGGCTTCGGCGTGATGATTCGCAACGTCGGCAAAGTAGCCGAGATCTATCGAGCCCGCGATGTCGCCGCCAGCCGGATCGAACGATTTGACCTCACCAGCTTCGGCACGCGCCACCAATCGGCCGCGTGGCTCGCAAGTCGCTTAGAAAACGGCATCGTTTTCGTGATCTCCGAAGACGAAACGATCACAGCCCTGATGCGCTGGCGCGAAAAAACCATCGCCTGGCGACCGGTGACGATCGATAACATTAGTGATGGAAAGTGGCTGGAAGAAGCGGTGTAACGTGCACTCTCGAACCAACCAAACACTAGCCCGTAGCGCAAGCGAGGGAATGTGGATGGAGATGCGAACAGGACTCGAAGTGCCCATCCACATTTCCTCGCTTGCGCTACGGGCTAGTGTTTGGTCACATCTTATTTCCAACTTGGAGAACTAGCGCCATGGACCAATTTCTAAAGCTCGCGATCGAAGAGGCTCGTCAAGGTCTTGCCGAAGGGGGCATCCCGATCGGTTCGGTCTTGGTGGTCGATGGCCAAGTCCGCGGCCAAGGACATAACCGCCGCGTGCAAAAGGGAAGCGCGATCCTGCATGCCGAGATGGATTGCCTGGAAGCGGCGGGCCGACTGACCGCCAAAGACTATCAGCGCGCCGTTCTTTATTCGACCCTCTCTCCCTGCGACATGTGCAGCGGCACGGCGCTGTTGTACAAGATTCCGAAAATCGTCATCGGCGAAAACCAAACTTTCCAAGGGCCCGAAGACTACGTTCGCAGCCGCGGCGTTCAGTTGGAAATTGTCGATAGCGCCGAATGCAAGGAACTGATGCGCGAGTTCATCGCAAAATGCCCCGAGCTATGGAACGAGGACATTGGGGTTTAGCTTGCACGTCGCCGCAATTTTTCTTCGTAGCCCGCTTTTCAGCAAGCGGAACCAATTGTCACCTTTTGCGCGCGGCTTCTCCCACACAATCAGCCGCACGGCGTTAGCCGCGGTTTCTGACAGGAACTGATTGTCGAAGGAAAATGGAAGATGAAAAACCGCGGCTAACGCCGTGCGGCTGATGTTCATATGGGCCGCGCCATGCTCTTCTCACGAAGTCACGAAGACGTGAGAAGAGCATGGCGTCTGAAAAAACTAGCGCTTCGAGCGATGAAGAAGACGCCGCTGCGGAAATTTGACACCGGCTCGCAAGCTGGGATAATCTTGTCAGACTGATTTCTCGTGCAATCATTCCCGGCGACGCCTTTCCCTCCTTCGCCATGAGAATTCAACTCCCGCCCGAACAAGTTTGTTGACTGGAGATAGACCCATGCTGGCAAGATTCCTGCATTTCTCGTTCTGCTTGGCGATGCTCTCGATTAGTATGCCGAGCACCATTTCCGCCGCTGCCCCTTTGCAACTCTCTGCCGGAACGGCCAAGATCGACGTGACCGACTATAGCGCCGGTCCGGTCAACGATCCGCTCTACGTGAAAGTAGTCGCAATCAAAGACGACGCGCTGATGACGGTGCTGATCTCGGTCGATGCGGTCGCGATCGGCGAAATCGGACGCATCAAGAACGACTATCTGCCGACGATGCGGAAGCGTCTCGAATCGGAACTCGGCATTCCGCCGACCCACGTCTTAGTGAATGCGAGTCACTGTCACGGGGTAATTCTTCCCGACATTTCCGATCATACGGTCAAAGCGGTGAAGCAGGCCGTCAGCAACATGACGCCGGTGCGAATCGGCGCCGGCAGCGGCAGCGAGAACCGCATCATGGAGAATCGCCGCTTAAAGCTCAAAAGCGGCCAAGAAGTCGACGTTCGCCATGCCTACTCGCTTCCGCCGGATGAAGAAGTGGCCGGCGTCGGCGCGACCGATCCCGAGATCGGCGTGCTCCGTTTGGATCGCGAAAACGGCGAAACCTTGGCGGTTATTTACAATTTCGCGTGTCACCCGATCCAGGGCGTTCCCAACGGAGCCAACACCGCCGACATCATCGGATATGCGTCGAAGGTGATCGAAGAAAACCTAAGCGAAGGGACGCTGGCGCTTTTCCTGCAGGGATGTGCCGGCGACATTAACCCCGCTTATTACAAAGATGTCGATCATCCTCGCAGCGCCGAGCCGCTTGGCAATTTGTTGGGGCTGAGCACGCTGAAAGCGATTCGAAAAATCGAGTGCAAACCCGACAATCGCCTGGCGATATTGAATGAAACGTTGACGCTGCCGCGCAGCGATCTGGCCGACAAGATCGCCGAGTTGGACGCGGAAGAACGGCTCTTGCTGCGGAACCTGCAGGGGACCACGTTGAACTTCAAGACGTTTATGTCGTTGATGCTGAAACACAAATTGTCGCCAGAATTTCCCTCTTACTATTCGCATCGCTATCTTTACGACGAAGCGCAAGAGCGGAGCGATCTGAGGTCGTTGGACGCTCAGAACAAGAAAGCGGTGCAAGCCTACCTGCAAAACGTCTTTACGATGGAAAAGCTGACGCGTTTGCAAGCCAACCGGGCTCTCTTGCGCAAGCATCAGACGAACATGGTCGACTCCGGCAAACGGACGATCGACGTCGAGGTCGCCGCGCTGCGGATCGGCGACTTTGTGCTGCTGACGTTTCCTGGCGAATTGACCAGCCCGGTCGGCATGAATATCAAAGGCGATTCTCCCCACGACCTGACTTTCGTGGCCGGGTACACCAACGGCTACATTTACTATTGCCCTACGGTGGAACAGATGCAAAACCGCGGCGGCGCCCAGGAAGATAGTGATTGCCTACTAGCGCCGCAGTGGCAAGAGAAATTTGAAACAACCGCAGCCGAGATGCTGAAGCAGTTGTAACTTCCAACAACGTCAGCGCCACGATAAGCAAAGGGGGCGAAGATTGTTGGTTGACAAAACGCACGGAATTCGGGTCGATTACCGGTGGAGAATTAACCCTCGAATCACGATCACTCGTCAGCCCAAAACGTTGACGGGAAGGGAGATTCTATGCGCCGCGGCGTTTCGTGCTATCACCATCCAACTTTCCAACATCGGCCAATGCCCCGATGCAAAAAAAACAAAACGGTCCAGTCCAACCCGAAAAAGCGCGGAGTCCAGTCCGGTCCAACCTTTCGACCCGAAAAACACGATGCGGTCCGGTCCAACCTTTCGATCCGAAAAAACATGGAGCGGTCCGGTCCAGTCCTACTTCCTACTTCGCGCAAGCACCACGAACCTGCCAAATCGGCAACCAACCGAGAAGCGTGGAAACGCCACTGATCGACGATGTTGCGTTACCACGCGAGAATGTTTTCAACATGCATAAGCAGGACTTGGTGCGTCTTGACGCACCCTATGAAGAGCGGTCCTACGATGCGGGTTGCTGGCCGACGACGGCTTCGTCGCATTTGGTGACCTCAAAGCCGAGATCTTCCAACATGCGATAATCGTCTTCGGCTTGTTGGCCGGACGTGGTCAGATAGTCGCCGAGGAAGATGGAGTTGGCCGCGTACAAACCAAGCGGTTGCAAGCTGCGGAGATGGATCTCGCGACCGCCGGCGATGCGCAGTTCGCTCGCCGGATTGGCGAAGCGGTACATCGCCAAGATCTTCAAGCAGCGGCGCGGCGTCAGGTCGCGGCCTTGTTCGTGCAGCGGAGTTCCTTCGATCGGATTCAAGAAGTTGACGGGGATCGATTCGACGTTCAAGTCACGCAGTTCGTTCGCCATGCGGACGACGTCGAGATCGGTTTCGCCCATGCCGACGATGCCGCCGCTGCAAAGTTCAATGCCGGCGTTGCGAACGGCCGAGAGCGTCTCGATTCGGTCTTCGTAGGTGTGGGTCGAGCAGATCTTCTCGTAGTAATCTTTACTGGTGTTGACGTTATGATTGACGCGATCCACGCCGCAGGCCTTCAGCCGTTCGGCCTGATCTTGCGACAGCAAGCCAAGACAGGCGCAGATCTTCAGGTCGTACTTCTGCTTGATTTCAGGCACGATCGTTTCGACCGCGTTCATTTCGCGTTCGTTGGGACCGCGGGCCGAGATCACGATGCAGTAAGTCTTCACGCCGCGCTCGGCGGCGATCTCGGCGCCTTGCATCAGTTTGTCGCGGCTGAGGAAGTTGTATTTGGGGATCTCGGCGTCGGAGACCTTCGACTGCGAGCAGTAGCCGCAATCCTCGGGGCAAAGCCCGCTCTTCGCGTTCATCAACTGATACAGCTGAACCGTTTTGCCAAAATGACGTTTGCGGATCGCGAATGCGGCGGACAGCAGATCGAGCAGCTCGTCGTCGTTGCTGCGCAAGATCGCCAAGCCATCTTCTTCGCTCAAGCGGGCGCCCGCCAAAACGTCGTGGGCCAGTTTCATCCAGCGGTTTTCGGCCGTCAGGGTCGTCTCTTCAACAATCGCCATCGATCAATCTCGTCGCCCAAAGTGTGTTGCAGAATTGCCCCGTATTGTAAAACGAAGCGGCGGAAGAGGGTAGGTCGGCGGAACCCTCTCTCGCCATTTCTCCTGGTCTCTCTAGATTTCGGAAGCGTCTGCGCATTTCAGGTGCGGGCAGCCTCTTTTTCGCGAGATGCTGAAGTCTCCCCCATTTCTTTGCCGAAAATCAGAGTAAGCCCCAACTTGGGGGAAGCTGGCCGCGATTATTGTGGGGGAAAATCAGCGATGCAAATTGACGCTTCAGCTAGCGCCGGCACGGCGATCGCCGCCAAACCGCTTGCGCCCGACGATCAACTGCAGAGCCTGTTTAGCGAAATATTGCAGCAAGCAGGCCATTCCGGCTACGAATCGGCCGAGGAGTATTCCTCGGATCAAACGCTGGAAGAGGATATTCGCAGCAGTTGGACCAACTGGTTTGGCCCCGCAAAAGCGGCCAGCTACGCCTCCGACTATGATCCGGACCAGTTGAAGCAGGACTACGGCGATCTCCTGGTCCGCTCGCTCAACGAAGGGGGCTACAACGATCCTCAGAGCTTTTTGAAGGGGCTTTCTCAGGACGAACTGCAAACGATCCAGCATGTGCAACGGCTGGCCGATCCGATTCAGGTCGATGGCCTGAACGAGGAGGGCGCGCTCAACCTGTTGATTCCGCCGCCGGCGCAGGTCGATCTCAACTTCGATGGATTGACGCAAAGCGGCAAAGGGCTCGGCATTCGTTTTCCTGACAGCCGTACGCCCAAGAATGTTGCCGACGCTTGGGAAGAAGCGACCGCCGATCTTTCTCCCCAAGAGAAGATGCACTACGAATTGCAGATGAAATTGCCGGTCTTGTTCGCCAATATCATTGTCGACGACCAAGGCTCCTTCGTCCGACAGCGCGAGCCAGGCGACGTCGACTGGGTCAATCCGCTCGCTCGCGGCGATTACTCGTATCTCGACGCAACACAGCAGCAGCTCGACTATTTGGAGGAATATCGATACCAGATGTCTCCGCAGCAGTATGAGCGCGGAACCCAATTTTGGTCGAACTTTCAGCAGCGGCTTCAACAGCACGGCGCGCTGTGAGCGCCCCAGAAATGAAGCTGGCGCGACCGTCACGATAAAAGGCGACATCCATCGCCAAACGGGGCGCCGCTTGGCGAACCGCGCGAAACAAGGCAAAATTGGGGATAGATACCCCCAACCGCAAGGCTTCGCATGATCTCGACGATCCAACGCACTCACTTAGTCCGCGTCGGCGCTGTTGGCCAGATTGGCCGCTTCGTCTCGGTTGACGCGGTCGCTTATCGCCGCGGCATGCGCGTCGTTTGTCGTACTGCGCGCGGCCTGGAAGTGGGAGAGATCCTTAGCCCGGCGAACGATCGCGGGCAAGATACCGATGGTTCGATCCTGCGCGGCATGACGCAGCAAGACGAAATGTTGCTAGAGCGACTTGAGAAAAACAAGCAGGAAGCGATGTCTGCCTGCACGGCTCAGCTAGCCCAGCGCAACCTGGACGCAACGCTGATCGACGTCGAACAACTCTTCGACGGGCAATCGCTCTTCTTCTATTTCCTAGGAGAAGTATCGCCGGAAATCGAGCGTCTCACCGAAGGTTTGGCCGAAACGTACGACGCCAAAGTGCGGATTCGCGAGTTCGCCAAGCTGTTGGACGAAGGCTGCGGCCCCGGCTGTGGAACCGACGAAGGCCCCGGCTGCGGCAGTAGTTGCTCGACTTGCTCGCTGGTCGGCGGTTGCGGCGTCAAGAAGACGAAAGGGTAGTTGTTGGAATGACGAATGACGAAGAACGAATGTCTAATGAAGAGGGGACTTGGCCAGATCCTCTTGGCCTCCTTCGTCATTAGGATTTAGTCATTCGACATTTCCCCACCTATCCTTCGTACGCTTCCAGATACTCCTGCGAAGCCAACCGATAGTGCTCAGCCGCATGACGGATACGAGCCAGATCTTCGTCGGTCGTTTGGCGAACTACTTTGCCGGGGACGCCCATCACGACGCTGCGCGGCGGGATTTCGCAGTTCTCGGTAATTAAAGCGCCGGCAGCGACCAACGAGCCGGCTCCGATTTTTGCATTGTTGAGGACAATCGCCCCCATGCCGATCAAGACGTCATCCTCGACGATCGCGCCATGCACAATCGCGCGATGCCCAACCGAGACGCGATTTCCCAGCAGGCAAGGGGAGCCGGGATCGGCGTGCAAGACGGCGCCATCTTGCACATTGCAGGCGGCGCCGATGCGGATCTGTTCGGTATCGCCGCGGACGACGGCTGAGAAGAGCACGATCGATTCGGCCCCCAACGTGACGTCTCCCAACACCGTTGCGGTGGGAGCAATCCAAGCCGTCGGAGCGATCAAATGCTCGTGGAACTCTAGCTGCAACCGTTTCTCCATCAGGCTACTCTCCCATTTGGCCGAGCGTCATCAACAGTTCCGACATTTCGCCGGCAGCGTGCGCGTTCCCTTGTCGCTGCGCTTCCTCGATCCCATCGCGCAGCCAGGTTCGCGATTCATTGGCGCGGCCCGCTTCGGCAAGCATTTGCCCTGCCATGAAGTAGGCCGGCACATAAGGAGGGGTTTGCTGGATCAATTGATCAAAGCGGGCGAGCGCCTCGGCATGAGCGCCTTCTTTGCGATATTCCATCGCCAGGCCGTACAGCAGGAATGAATCGTTCGGCTCGTCTGCTAGCAACGCTTCGATCTGTTCGCGTCTCGACATATTTCTTACTTTCTCCCGACGGACGTTACATCCGTCAAAGTCAGGCTATTTTCCGCTATCGGCAAAATGCATTAAACCGGTTGGCGCGTTACGACCGATACCAACGTCTGAGACCACCGAATTCCATCCCCCAGTTGGGTTTCAGCTATGTTCCGAAAAGCGATCTTTATCTCGGTCAGCCTTAGCGTCCTCGTGGCCGTCAGCGCCTACTATCTTACCAGCGACCAAGCCGCTGCGAATGATAGCAACGTTGCGGAGCCGGGCCGAATTGCGGACCATTTGCCTGGCGCTGTCCGTGCGATCGCCCTTGATGAGGGGCATACGCATGGAGCGATTCGCTTGGCCGGAGCGGAAGAAGAGCTGACTCCGCTGCAAAAATTTCAGCCCCAAGGCGCGCTGCCTATTCGCCGACCGATCGAACGCTCCGTGACCGATCTACCGGCGCCGACCACGCAATTGACCGCGGCTGAAGAAGACGAAAAGCCGTCAAGCCGACGCCATGCCGTAGCCGCATCTGGTGGAGCAGCCAGCGACGCGGGACTACCGCCAGCTTTGCGAGCCGCGCTGTCGGCGATGGAAGAAGGCGGAAATCCAGTCTCCAAGTCGCTCAAACCTTCGACGCCGCCAGCTGCTGCGGCGCCGCAGCCATCTTCACGACGCTTTAACCCGGCCGCAAGTCAGCCGACCGAACCGGAAGCCCCGGCTGCTGCCGCGCCTTCCAGTGGAAGTCGCTTCGCGCCTGCCGCTCCGGCGCCGATTTCGCGTTGGAACGCTGACCCAGCCGAGAGCGCCCAACCAACTCCGCAGAAACAAGAGCCTGCTGAAAAGAGTCCGAGCCCGATGCGATTTAGCGGTAGTGACTCCGGTCAATCGGCAACAACCGCCCAACCGACCGACGGCTCGCTGCTGACAGTCGCTTCGCCGACAGTCGCGGTGCAAACAATCGGTCCAAAGTCGATGGTCGTCGGCAAGCCTGCGTTGTTCCAAGTGGTCGCAAAAAACCTGGGCAAAGTCGACGCTCGGGAACTGACCATCAAGATTCAAACGCCGCACGGCGTCGAGCTGGTCAACCAACGCGCCGGCATGGGCACCGCCCAAGCGAACACGATGGGGGGCGCGTCAAATTTTATCGTCTGGCAGATTCCAGTCTTGCCAGCCGGGTCGGAAGGGACGCTTCAATTGGAACTGGCGACTCGCAACAGTCGCGGCTTTGACCTGGGCGTTGACGTCGCCTTTTCGGCGGCCAGCGCTTCGACCATGGTCAATGTGCTCGAACCAAAACTGAACATGGCGATTCAAGGCCCCAGCGAAGTGCTGTTTGGCGAAACGCAGATCTATAGCATCGTCATCACCAACCCAGGCAGCGGCGTCGCCGAAAACGTCGGCATCACGCTGATGCCGTTGAAAGCGGGACAAGACCCGACCACCTTCGACCAGATCGGTGAGATTCCGCCGGGCGGAAAGAAAGTGATCGAAGTCGAATTCGCCGCTCGCCAGGCGGGAGAATTGAACATTTCGGCCGAAGCGTTCGCCGATGGCGGACTCCGATCGCAAGCGTCGGAAGCGGTGATTGTGCGTCGCGCCAACCTGCAAATGGTCGCCAGCGGCCCACCGGTCAAATACGCGGCGACCTCGGCCAGCTACGTTTTCAACGTCACGAACAACGGCAACGCCCAAGCGAGCGACGTGACCGCCGAAGCGACCCTGCCGACCGGCGCCAAGTTTGAATCCTGCTCAGAAGGCGGCAAATTTAACGCCGTATCCAATAAAGTTGTCTGGACGATTGGCGCACTCGAAGCCAAAGCGGTTCGCTCGTTAAAGCTCGACTGTACGTTGATGGTCGGCGGCAACAACTCGATCGTCGCCAATTGCCGATCGTCCGACGGTTTGCTGGCCTCGCAAAACATCACGACGATGGTCGAATCGGTCGCCGATCTGAAACTATACGTCAACGATCCGAAGGGTCCGGCGCCGGTGGGCGAAGAAGTAACCTACGAATTTCGCCTAGACAACCGCGGCACCAAAGCGGCCGAAGGGATCGAAGTGACCGTTCAATTCTCGCAAGGAATCGAACCGACGCAAGTCTCTGGAGGCCAGGCGACCATTGACGCCGGTCAGGTGATCTTCAGCCCGATCCAGTCGCTGGGTCCCGAGAAGAACCTAGTCCTGAAAGTCTCCGCCAAAGCGTTGACCGCCGGCAGTCACAGTTTTCGCGCCGAAGTTCGCTGCCGCGAGCCGGTCACGAAACTCGCAAGCGAAGAGACGACTCGCTTCTATGGAGAAGGAGTGCTGTCAAAATCGCCGCAGTCGCCGGCGACTCCGCTGAAGACGCCGCTCATGGAAGCGCATCGTCCGGCCGAACCGACCCCCTTGTCGCCGACGCCGTACAGCCGCTTTCGCTAATCAGAACGCTGATGCCTTGCCCATCCTCTTCGTAGCCCGAAACGCGAGTTTTGAGGTTGCGCTATTTGGCCGAACGGATCCCGGTTGGCCGCGATAGCTTCGCTATCGGGGCCGACGAAGTCGGTAAGAGGCATCGAGCCGCGGCCGGACCTAGAGCGGTGGTTGCCGCGCCGTTTGAAATGGCGAAATGGCCCCGAGCTGCATACCGGGAACCAATGCCTCTTACGGCTGCGCCGCCCCGATAGCGGAGCTATCGCGGCCAACCAGGGAAAAAGCGCAACGTCAAACTCGCGTCTCGAAGCTCCGGTGAAGATTGACCTGAGCGGAGAAGAGACGAAAGAGTGGAGCAGCGTCTGTGCTTTCAATCGAGCGCTTAGTCGTTGCGGCGATCAAAAGCCAACGGCTCCACCGCGCGAGGATCACCAACACGAACGACCAGCGAACCGTCCAGCAGTTCCTCGATCGTCTTGCCGATCACTTCGGCTCGCCAACCTTGCGTTAGCGACGGCGCTTCTGGGGCTCCGTCCATATGATGAGCAATCAGATCACGGACATCTTGCACGGTGCAAGCTAGACTGGGCGCGACTTTCGCCTCGCGACAGATGCTTCCCAACGCGGCCGCCAAAAATTGGCCGAGCACGCCATATTGCTTTCCCTGGTTCCAGCTTGGCTGCGACGAGGGGCAGTCGTTTTCGTCCAGGTCGAGCGCGATTTGAATTGCGTCGGCGATCTCTTCAAAGTAGCGATTCAGGTCGCTGCGCTGCATGCCGCGGATTGCACGAATTTGCTTCAGGTTCGACGATTTTCGCTTCGCCAACTCCGCGATCAGGTCATCACGCAAGATTCGACGAGCAGGGATGTTGGCGGCGGACGCCCGATTGTCGCGCCACTTCCAGAGTTCGCGAACGATCGCCAGCGATCGGCGACTGAGACTGCCGGTGCCTGAAACGTTTCGCCAGCGTGCGCGCTGCGTCGATTCGATCAGCGCTTCCTGCCAGGAGGTCATTTCTTCCTGCAACCAGGAGAAGCGATCCAGCTTGATCAGCTCTTTTTCTAACTCTTGGGCGGCGGGGCCGAGATAGGCGACGTCATTCAGCGCATATTCGATCTGCCGCGAGCTGAGGGGGCGAACGCGCCAATCGGTGCGTGTTTCGCCTTTGGGAAGCTTTTCGTCGAGCAGCCGCAGGATCAAATTACCGAACGAAGCAGGGTACTCCATTCCAATCAGGCCGCCGGCGATTTGCGTATCGAACAGATTGGCCGGCGGTTTGCCGGTCGCACGATAGCAGAACAAAAATTCTTCGCGCCCCGAGTGAACGACCGAGACATGATCGCCGCCGGCGATCAGCTCCCAAAAGACGTTCATATCATCCATCCGTTTCGGATCGATAATAGCCAATATGTCACCGGCCGCAATTTGCACCAGACATAAGTCAGGCAAATAGACGTCTTCCGAGACGAACTCGGTATCAAAATAGATGTGCGACTCTGACCGAAGCCGGTCGCAAAGATCAGTGAGTTGGGCTTGAGATTCGACGTATTCGTGATTCACGGCTGCATCTATGTCGCTGGAGCGAAAGTCGGTACTTTGCTCCAGCGTACTAAGTCGAGAGCCGGACGACTAGCGGCGAAACAAGGCGCCCCTCGCTTCGCCGACCAAGTATTACCCGCTTATCGCAGGAAGATTAACGACATCACGACCATTACCGGCAGCAGGATCGGCAAGCTGTAAAACAGCACATAACCGAAAAAGCTAGGCATCCGGACGCCCGATTCTTCGGCAATCGCACGGACCATAAAGTTGGGACCGTTGCCGATATAGGTCATCGCTCCCATGAAAACGGCGCCCAAGCTAATGGCGACCAATTTCAGAGAAGCTTCGGCGCCTCCCTCCATGTGCAGCATTTGAACCAGATGCTGGCCCGAGTACTGAGCGTCAGCCGTCTTGAAGAAAACCAAGTAGGTGGGAGCGTTATCTAGCACCGCCGACAAGCTGCCGGTGATCCAGAAAAACTTTTGCGGCGTGTCGATCCCCAGGTTGGGACCATGCAAGTTGAGCAATTCCAGCGCCGGCTGCATGCAGATGAAGATGCCGACGAACAACGCGGCGACTTCGACGATCGCATGGTAGTTAAACTTGTTATCGGTGCGAACCGCCTTCGAGCCCAACCAGAGGCTGAGCCCGACCAAGGCCAATTGCACCACTTCTCGCAAGTAGACGAACGGATGCCAATCGGTTCCTGGGAACGGCTTTTGCGGATCCAACAAGGCGACCGACAAGATCACGCCGACCAGCAACAGCGCGTTCGGCATCAAGCCGCGAATGCGGAGCGGCGAGATTTCGGTTTCGTCACGAGCGACGTCTGACTTCTTTTCTTTGGGGTAATAGTAGAATTTGTCGATCAGATAGAACATCGCGATCAACACAATATTGACCATGAGCCACGGCATCCACAGCGCCCACATCGTCCAGAGGAAATCAACGCCTTCCAGATATCCCAGGAACAACGGCGGATCGCCGATCGGCAACAAACAGCCGCCGCAATTGCAAACGACGAAGATAAAGAAGACGACCGTATGCTGGACGTATTTGCGTTCTTTATTGGTCTCGATCAGCGGGCGAATCAACAACATCGCAGCCCCAGTAGTGCCGATAAAGCTGGCCAACAATCCCCCCACGCCCAAGAAGGTGGCGTTGGTAAGCGGGTGAGCCGGCATGTCTCCTTCAATGCGAATTCCGCCCGAGATGACGTAGAGCGAAAAGAGGAGGACGATGAATGGGATATATTCTTTCAAGATCGCGTGATCGATGCGGGAGATCGCGGCGCCAAATCCTGCTTCCGAATAAAGGACCAGATAGTAGACCAGCGTAACGCCGGCCAGAATTATCGCGACCAGGAAGCGATTAGTGTTACTTTCCCACCAGTGAGCCGTAAATCCGACCAGCGGAAAAACCGCAATCGCGCCCAACAGCAAGATAAACGGAGCAACTGCCGCCATGTGAGGCGGCGCGTGTGCATGACCATGATCGGCCGCGGCATGCTCCGCTTCGTGGTGTTCCCCTGCTGCGGCATGTTCGTCATGCGTCGCTTCGACGGCGACGTGCGACGCTTGCGGTTGCGTCCAGCCGGCGAGCGTCGCCAATAGAAACGCAACAAGGATAGCGGCAATCGCAAGCAATACGGGCCGATCCGAACCGCCTTCGTGGTGATCGTGGGACATAGCCGTTCCAGAGAAAGCTGATTCGCTGTGGTCAGAATTGATGATTGCGTTAGGCATGACTCTACTTCCGAAGGGTTCGGACATGCAGGCCAAAGCGATTGACTTGCACGGTTTGCGGTGGGAAGCGACGGCCATTTCCTCCAATTTGGAGATAATCTGATCGACGCGAATGCAGGCAAACATAGGTCACTAGCAACGACAAACAAGCTACCACGGAGCCAATTTGTCGCCAAGGCGGCATTAACGAGCCTTAATTTATTGGCGAATCGTCGCATCCCCTCTATGATAAGGCTCTTGCGCCGATGCATAGTCGCGATAATCGGGCGCATCGCCACTTTCCCGCCATTATGAATAGCCCAATTCCTCCTTCTCTTTGGCTTGCCGCCAATCAACGCCCGGCCCAGGTCGCGGCCCTGTTTTCCACCATTTTCTTCGCTTGTAGCGGATTATCCGCACTGCTGCGCAGCCCGGTCGCTGGGGGATTCGCCCTCGGCCTGCTCGCCGCGGCGATTGTTGCGGCGGTGGTGACCTTTCGCTTGTGGCAGCCTCCCCGAATCCGCTACGAGCATCCCAACCTGGTGCTGCGGTTTCCCGGCGCCGGCGCGTTTCACGTCCCGCTGGAAGCGATCGAATGCTTCTTTATCGGCGTCGCAAAATACGAAGCAGCCGGATCATCGCCTCCGCGCGAATCAGTCGCCGTCGTCGTTCGCCTGGCCGAGCGCGCGCGCGAATGGAAACAACGTGACGTGCCTGCCGAGTATGGGCGGTGGTGCGACGGCTATGTCGTCTTGGACGGAACCTGGTGCGAACCGATCGCGGAAGCCAAAGTTCTGCAACTCAATCGCTGGCTGGTCGACGCCAAAAAAATGCCGGCAACTACAGGAATCGAGAAATGACCCAGCTGCTCGTTTCGGTGCGCTCGGCGGCAGAAGCGGAAGCGGCGCTCTCCGGAGGCGCCGATTGGATTGACATCAAAGAGCCAACCCTGGGATCGCTCGGCGCGGCGGAACCGCACGTTTGGCGCGAGATTGTGCAAACGGTCGACCAGCGCGTGCCGGTCAGTATCGCTTTGGGCGAAGTCAGCGACGGCGCTAGAACATGGCGTCCCGATTCTTTTCGGGGGGCGAGCATGGTGAAATATGGTCTGGCGAAGCTGTCCGACTGTACCGATTGGATGTCAATCGCTTCGACTGCTTATGAGCGAGTCCCCGATTCTTGCTCTCGCGTCGCGGTTTACTATGCCGATGAAGAACGAGCGAGATGCCCGCCGCTCGCCGATGTGGTACAATGGAGCAAGCAGATTTCGGCCTCCGCGATTTTGATCGATACCTTTGTGAAGGATGGCCAAACGCTCTTCGATTTTTTGTCGCTCGACCAGCTTGCAACCGCAATTCAGCAGATACGCGCCGCCGGCGTAATCGCCGCTTGCGGCGGTTCCCTCACCAAGCTGCACTTTGCAGACGTGATCGTCGCCGGTGCAGACGTGTTAGCCGTGCGCGGTGCTGTTTGCAATGGTTTACGCACGAGTGCGATTGATCGACAGCTTGTTCGTCAGTTGAAAGCGACGATGAATTCCTTTGATGGCGAATCGAACGTCGCGCAAGCTTGCGCGACATAGCTACGTTTTGCTTGACTTTTCATTTTCGCCGTTTGATACTGTTCCTTTCGATTCGGCGGCAAGGCGGGCCGCGCTGGATCGTTGGCGTTTTTGCGAGTTAGCGTGTCGTTTTTGATGCGTCGCGCGGCAGGCGCCGACCCCTGTCCAGTTAATTTCTATTCGAAGGAGACTCTATCGTGCCAAGCTCCGTACTTGAAGCGATCAAGATGGGCATTTGGGACTACGAACCCACCGACACGAAATCGACTTCGTTCGATTCGACGGACGCATTGCCTGGCACTTCGGAGAAATTAGATATCCTGGCCGCTCGCTTAGAAAAAGGGCTCCCCTTGTGGCATCCGAGCGATCGCCGTACCTTCGACGATACGGAAGCGACCCGTTTTTTTTCGTTCTAACGTTTCGTTCTGACGTTAGCCCAACGGGATCATCTCGGAACATCATTCAGCGTCGCCTCGTCGGCGAGGAGTCAACCCATGCCAGGATTTCACGTCGAAGTGCCCCATCCGCTTGGCCAAGCGGCGGCAGTAGAAAAAGTGCAATATGTGCTGGAGAAAATGCGCGGCCGCTTTGAAGGCCAAGTGAAAGATATGCAGCAGACGTGGGAAGGAAACATCATGGCGTTTTCCTTTCGCACGATGGGCGTCGACATCAAGGGAACGATGGAGGTCCTGGAGGATCTCGTCATCGTAAAAGGTAGTCTTCCTTTCGCCGCGATGCTGTTCAAAGGTCGTATCGAAAAATCGATTCGCGAAGAACTCGAGAAAATCGTCAATCGACCCTCAAAATCGCCGAAGGCCGATCCGCCGCAATAGTTGTTGACTTTGCGCCCGATTCTTACTTACGTACGTAGTCCGCTGTTGCGAGTCGCCAACGGCAGTCGTGTCGAACTAGGCTTTGGCCATAGCGCCGTCCGCCGGCTTTCCTTGGACGTCGCTCCATTGCTCTACGACACGACGCACGTCGCGGCATTCGATGCAATGGCACGGCTTCGAAATCGGGCAGGGAAGGCCTTGCTCCTTTTCGCAACGGAGCAAGAAGGCTTGCACCGCCGGCATCATGCAGCCTTGTTCGGCGCAGCGGCTCGAGGGCTTGATGATAAAATCGGTCGCTCCTTTGCGCAGCGCATCTTTCAATACGCTGGTTTGATCGATGGCGCTGACCATCAGGATACGAGCGTCGGGAAACTCGGCTCGGATGTTCTCTAAAGCGTAAATCCCATCGTAGTCGGGCATGACGATGTCAAGCGTCATCGCATCTGGACGGAATTTTCGAAACGCCTCGAGGGCCGCGTGGCCGTTATCCGCTTCGCCGACAACTTCCCAGCCCGACGCGATTGCCGTTTCTTTGATCATTTCACGAATGATCATCGCGTCATCAGTAACTAGTAATCGCTTCGACATAATTTCAATCCTACGATCAGAAAATCGCTTCTTTAGATAACGGTTGAGGTCACACCCATGACGACGACTTCCAACTGCGACGATTGCGGCGAGAAGTGAACTTTACGTCCCTTCGCTCCCCCGACATCTTCGGCGATCAGTGGAATTTTCTTTTCTTTCAGTTGTCGACGAACCTCTTCTGCATTTCGTTCGCCAATATTGATTTGACTGTTACCGAACATGCAAGCGCCGCCGGTGATTTTGGCGCGCAATTGCTGTGGGTTCGCCCCTTCGTTGCGCAACTGTTGCAACATCGCGGGAATCGCCGAATCGGCGAATCGCCCCGGTGAGCCTGGCCGGCCGCCGGAGGTCGGCAACACGACATGGGCCATCGCCGCAATCCGACGGGACGGATCGTAGATCACCACGCCGATACACGACCCCAATATCGAGGTCAGCATTTCGTCATTGCGGGCGACCAGAATCTGGCCGAGCCCTACGTTATGTTGTACTGCAATTACCATGCGTTCAGCCGATACCTGCCCAATATGCTTTCGCCGGGAAATAGAAAACTACGCGTCGATATGCAGCGCATCTTCCATTTTTTTACGCATCTGGATGTTAGGAACGAAAAACACGTTCCAGTTGAGCTCTTGATCGCCTTGCGTGAAACGGGTTCGACAAATCAGCACCTGATCGTCGATTCCGGCCTGCTCCATCAACGCTTGCTGAAGGACGCTGGCGCCGTAGTCTTGTAAAAAATAGGGAGGCGAGGGAACCAGCTCGACCGCCATGAGTCGTGTTAACGCGTTCAAGTAAGCACATCCCAAGATGTTGCCTGTTTCGCACAACGCAGAACGCTCGAGCGGCGACCACTGGCCGGAACCGGACTGTTTGGAACTGAGCAGCGACGAGGCCAACTCGCGGCCATTCTCTTCGTCGAAGCAGAGAATCATCGATCCGCCGATCTCGCCGTTGAGCGTCAGCACGACCATGGTCAGCATTTCCATGCCAAAGTCATACTCTATCGAAACTTCCTCCAACGGGATCTCGCGCACCTCATCCAGCGACATGGTGATCAAACCGTTCGTCCAGCGACACATCGCTGCCGAAGCTTCGTGCGTAGCGGCGCCCAGAAGTTGATGTAGAACTTCAAGATGCCCACTACTTATTTGATGATTATCTGACATCTGTTCCCTTATTTCGTACCGGCTGGCGAGCAGCGACGCTGCGACGCTGCGTCAATCATGGCCGAAGGATCCAAAATCAACGCGACACGTCCATCGCCCCGAATGCAAGCGCCGGAAAGGCCGACGACGTTCTCATAATTCTCGGCCATCGACTTCACAACGATATCTTCCTCTCCGAGCAAGTCGTCGACCGCTAATCCTAATTCTCGCCCTTCCTGGCCAATTACGACGACCGTCGCATCAGTTGCGTCAATCGTATCAGTTGCAGGTGGGCGAACTCCGTCAAACAGCTCATCAAGACGGACGACAGAAACGACTCGCCCCCGAATCGATGCGGTTAGCACCCCTTGGACGGTGCCAAATTCCTGACGCGGGACTCGGACGATTTCACTGATCGATTCGATCGGCAGCGCGAAAGTTTCGCCGTTGATCCGCGTCATCAGGCTGGGCAAAATCGCCATTGTCAGCGGGAGTTTGATCGTGAATGTAGCGCCTTTACCCGGCGTGCTGTCGACTTCGACAACGCCGTTTACATTTTCAATTTTTGAGCGAACGATATCCATGCCCATGCCGCGACCAGAGATTTCGGTGATCTTCTCCGCCGTGCTAAAGCCAGGCTCCCAGATCAATTGAAAAATCTGTTGATTGTTCATCTTGTCGGCTTCAGCCGGATCGACGATCCCCCGATCAATCGCTTTTCGTAAAATCAAAGTGGGGTCGAGACCTTTGCCGTCATCGGTTACTTGAATGATGATGCTATTGCCGCGATGGAATGCGTCCAGCTTGATTGTTCCTTGCGGCGACTTGCCGTTGGCGACTCGCACTTCAGGCGATTCGATCCCATGGTCAGCCGAGTTGCGCACCATATGGATCAACGGATCACCGAGTTCGTCGATCATCCGCTTGTCGAGCTCTGTTTTTTCGCCGGAGATTTCAAGTCGGATCTCTTTGCCATTGGTGCGCGAGACGTCGCGAACGACCCGTTTAAATCGTCCAAACAAGGGACCAATGGGGACCATTCGAGTATCCATCACGCACTTTTGAATGCCATCGGAAACACGCTCCAACTGATGGACGGCTTCATGCAGTTCGTTGGATCGGCTCCGCATCGCCTGGTAGCGAACGGTCTCTTGAGAAATCGACTCCAGGTCTGCGTGTAACATGCGAATATGCGACTTAATCGCGTTCCATTCCCCTTGCCCCTTCGCAGAGCGTTCGTCGACGCTGTCAACCATTTGCAGCAGTTTGCTGCTCAAGCTGCAAACATTGTTCATTTTGTGCTGGGCCGATTTGCGGGGAAGTGCGTTTCGCAATCCGTCGCTCAACTGCTCGAACCGGGCGCGATTGATCACCAATTGCCCAGCCAGATTCATCAATTGATCAAGTCGTTCGATGTCCACTCGAAGGGTCTCGGCCGGCTTGGTCGAAGCGTCGGCCGTTTTGGGGCGCGCTGCGGCTTCCGATGAAGCGGCGGGGTTGGCCGGTTTTGGCGCTGCTGCAGCGACTTTTGTTGGCGCAGCTGCGGAGACTTTCGCTGGTGAAGCTGGAACGACTGGAGTTTCGTCCAATTTTGCTATCGGCGGTGCTTGGGGCGCCGGATCGACAACCTTTGATTCAACTTTGTTGGCAGGCGGAGCGTCCGCTTTGTGCGGAGGCTCCGGTTGAGACGCTTCGACTTTGGCGATAATTTTCGCCGACACGACGCCGGAAACGTCGACCAAGGAGTAAAGCGACTCGAGCGATTCGTCGGTTGATACTTCGATCATCAATCGCTCGACATGCTCGAGGTGATCCAACTCTTCATAGGTTGGAACGCTATCGTGCACTTCGCCGATACGGCTTACTTTTTCCAATAGCAACTGCGCTTTCAACGTGGAAAGCGGCAAGTTCTGATCGAATGTCAGATCGATGCGATACCCTTCCTCATCGTCGAAGTCTCGATCCTTCACCAGCGAAGTCGTTACTTCTTCACCGCTGGGCATCGGCAGCGCCGCAGGAACCGGGGGGAGCTCAAAATGGGGAATCGCACTTTTTCGACCACGCCAGGCCATCAGCAAATCGATGGTCAGTTGCTCAAAGCTGTCCGTTTTGCAAGCGCCTTCCTTGAGCTGTTGTACGTAGATGCGAAATCCATCGATACAAGGAAGCAGCGCATCGGCCAGTTCGCCAGAAACGACTCCTCCGTCGTCACGGATTTCCTGCAAGATGTCTTCCATCACATGCGCGAGTCGCGCCGGCCGGTTTAGCCCAATTGACGCGGCCGAGCCTTTGATGCGATGCGAAGTGACTAGCAACGTTCTTGTGACCGCTTCGGCTACTTCACTATCGATCGAGACAAGAATGTCGCTCAATTCGTCGACCGCCATCTCGGTTTCGTCAATAAAGATCGAAACATATTTGGCCGGGACCTCCGCCTCGTCGGTCACGCCCTCGAACATTGCCGCTACTTCGGCGCAAATCGCTGCTGCGGCGATTTCGATCTGGCCGGCCTCGGATTCCGCGTTCGCTTCGGCCTCAGCTTCGCTTGCAGCGTCGTCGCCGCCCAAAAACGATTCGGCGTCCGCTTGCGAAGTTTGCTCGCGAGCGCAGCCTGCTTCGTTGAGCACCGCTTTGATCTGTTCGATCATATCTTCGCATGGCACATCATCGGATGCGTTTTCACGCAACTCGTGCAACATCGCGCTCAGCAGGTCAACCGAATTAAACACGATCTCGACGACGTGAGCAGTGACCTTCAATTCGTCGCGTCGAGCGGCGTCAAAGATATTCTCGACGTTGTGAGTCAGGCAATTGATGCTCGGGAGTCCCAGCATCGCCGATAACCCTTTGACGCTATGGGCCGAACGAAACATATCGTTCACCAAGTCGGCGTCCAGGACAGCGGTGCTATCCTCCGCAGCGAGCTTCGCCCATTCATCGAGTTCGAGCAAATTATCGTTGAGACGATCGATTAATTGCGCAGATTCATCCAGGAAGTCGCTCAGCAGATTGTCGAAAAATTCGTCTTGAACGGGGTTGGTCATCAGACACCCGCCTTTCCGTTAGCTGGACTGGCGGAATTTGTAAACCGATAAAGCCAAGATTTAACTCGTTCATAGCCGCTTAAAAGTTCACTCACCCCTTCGGCGGCGCCCAGCACCAGCAACGAACCAGGCTGCATGACCCGTTTGATGTTTTCCAGCACGCGCAGCTTTGATTCGGTATTGAAATAGATCAACACGTTCTTCAAAAAGATGACGTCAAATGGCCGTTCGTTCAGTGGATCCAGGAGATTATGCTGGCGAAATGACATCGTTTTTCGCAACTGCGGCTTAGGTGTCCAGCAAGCTTCTCCTTTGATCTCATCAAAGAATTTCTTCCGAAGCAGGGGAGGAGTCAGTCGCATCGCACGCTCGTTGAATTTTGCGGCGGTTGCGTCTCGTACGGCGCCAACTCCAATATCGGTGCCAAGTATCTTAATTTCCCATTGCGAGTGGGCGGCGATCGCTTCGGCGGCGCAACACGCGACCGTGCAAGCTTCGTCCCCCGTGCTGCATGCGGCCGACCAGACACGCAGCTTTTTAGCGCGCCCGCTCGTGCGAGCCTCGGAAACGATCTGCGGCAGATATTCGGTGCGAAACCAGTTCCAGTTACTATCGTCACGAAACAGATAGGTTTCGTGCGTCGTCACTTCTTGCAAAAAGTGATCCCACTCTTCGTCGGTGACCGGCAAAGCGACCAGCTTTTTGTAGTACGCCTCGAACGAATCAATCCCGGTCACTTTCAGCCGGCGTCGCACTCGATTCGAGAGCAATTGTTTTTTATGCGGCGAGATTTCCACGCCGGCGACATCGTAAATCAATTTGGCGTACCGCTTCAATTGCGAGTCGGTCACCAGTTCATGCCCAGTTGTAGCGGTCATTGTCACGTTGCTTTCATCGTCGCCCCAGACGTACGCCAAAGGCGACGTCTTCGTTTACTCGCTGCTCCTCTCAACCCACTTGAGAAGAGCTTCGCCGGCAGCAGCAATCTTTACTCAGTACGGAAACCTGAAACCAGTCCTCGCAACGTTTCGGCTTGTGCGCCAAGCTCTTCGCTGCTGGAGGCCATTTCTTCCGAAGCGGCTGCGTTCTGCTCAGTCACCTGCGAGATCGACTGTATCGCATTGGCGACCTCGTTGGCGTTTTGAGCCTGTTCGACTGTCGCAGTCGCGATTTCAGCAATCTTCGCGGCGGTCGCTTCGACCCCATGAATAATCTTCTCCAGCGACGCTCCCGCTTGTTCGCTCAGTTTCGATCCATCTTGAACGCGTTGCGTCGACTCTTTGATAAGCGACGAGATCTCTTTCGCCGCTTCGCTTGATCGTTCCGCGAGTTTGCGAACTTCGTCAGCGACCACCGCGAAGCCAAGCCCATGCTCACCGGCGCGAGCCGCTTCGATTGCAGCGTTGAGGGCCAACAAGTTCGTTTGGCTGGCGATTTCGGAAATCACCTGAATGATCTCGCTGATCTGCTCCGAAGAGTTCTTGATCAGGTCCATCGCTTCCACCGATTTCTGCACCGCCTGACCACCTTCTTCCGCCATACGACTGGTGTCGACGGCGACCTGGTTCGCTTCACCGGCATTTTCTTTCACGGCCTCAATGGATCGCGTCAGCTCTTCAATCGAGGCGCTCATCTCTTCGACCGATGCGCTTTGCGACTGGGCGCCTTGGGCCATTTGCTGCGAGTTTTCCGCAATCAACGAAGCCCCTTCGGCGAACTGGCTGCCGCTTTCAATCACGCGGCTGATCACATCGCGAAGATCGACGACCATCTTCTTCAGTCCAGCCGCCAAGGTGCCGATCGCGTCAGCGCCTTCAATGGTCACTTCGCGGGTCAAATCGCCTTGCGACGCAGCTTCGACCACAACCAGCAACGAGTCGACCTTCAGCTTCAGCTCTTCCTGTTCTTCTCGTTGTCGCAATTGGCGAGTCTGCTCGGCTTTCTCGGCATTGATACGATCCGTGATCAATTCCCACGAGACCATCGGGCCAAGGTATTCGCCCTGGTCGTCAAAGATGGCCGCCGCTTCCAGCGAAAACCAATGCCCCCGAAGTTCAAACTCGGTCTTGTGCGGAAGGTTTTTCGGATCGGCCAACAGCTGTCGCTGTTGGCTGGGACTAGCGTGAAAAATGTCGTACGACGCTCCGACGATTTTTTCGACCGGAATCGGCAAAATCGACGCGATCGAACGCAACGTTCGTTCCGAAGCAGGATTGATGTAGGTGATAATGCCGTCCCGGTCAGCCAACATCAAGTTGATCGGAGCGTTCTCAATGATCGCCGTCTTCTCGGCCGCCCCTTTCTCCAACTTCAACTTCTCGGTTACGACGCTCCAAGTCACCATCGCGCCAGAGTACTTTCCATCGACGTCAAACGTAGGGCTGACCAACAGGTCAAGCTTTTCGCCGGCGACTTCGATAATCGCGTTGCGCGGCAAGTTGCTCGCGTCTTTCAGAATGTTGCGTTGAAACGATGGATCTTTGTGGAAGATGTCGATCTTCTGACCGACCATGTCATCGACTTTGCAAGGCAAAAACTTTTCGAGCGTCTTTAGCGTGCGAATGCTCGCTGGATTGAGATAGGTGATCTCAAAATCGCGATTGGCCAACATGATGTTGATCGGCGCGTTTTCGACCATCGAGGTCATTTCAGCCGCCGATTGGGCCAAACGACGCTTTTCGGTAATCACTTCCCAGGTCACCATCGGACCAAGGTACTCACCGGTCGGGTCAAACGTCGGACTGACCAGCAAGTCGGCGAATTGGTCGCCAACTTGAATCGTCGTACGATGCGGCAGATTTTTGGGATCAGCCAACAGACCACGTTGCATCGCCGGATCTTTGTGAAAGATGTCGATCGATTGACCAACAATCTGCTCCGGATCAATCGGCAAGAACTTGCGCAGTTGCTTCAGCGTATTGATGCTCGCGGCGTTTGCGTAAGTAATCACAAGATCGCGATTGGCGACCAAAATATTAATGGGCGAGTTGTCGCTCATCGCTTTGGCGAGCGCCAACTCATGCTGTAGTTGATCTCCTGCTGTGGACTTTCTGTTTGCGACCGATTTGCTGCGTGAATTTGTGGCTGCCATCGCTACTGCTCTCTCGAAACTTATGGAAAGTGTACTGGATTAAAATAAGTTTCAGCTCGACGGACGTTCGTCGCTCGAACCGGATTAGTACGCAACACGGGCAATTGCGTGGGCAGACGCAACTAGCGAACTAAAGAGCATCAACAATGACGCTTTCGCTGCAGGTCAGGATCTTGTCCATATCCAGCAGAATCAGCAATCGCTTGTCGAGTTTGACCAGACCGGTCAAATAGTCTCGGCCCAATCCAGCGACCGTCGGCGGCGGAGGTGCGATCTGATCTTTGGCGATGCGTAGAACTTCACTCACCGCGTCAACGATAATGCCGATTGTCTTGCCGGCGACGTTCATTACCATGATGCGGGTTTCATCGCTGGGCTTCTCTTCCGGCAGCCCAAAGCGTCGGCGCAAATCGACGATCGGAATGACCGTGTTGCGAAGGTTGATAAGTCCCTTGATAAACTCAGGCGTTTGCGGCACGCGAGTGATCTCGCCCATCAGGATGATTTCCTGAACGCGCGTAATCGCGATGCCGTATTCCTCTTGAGCTAGACGAAAACTAACCAATTGCAATGAGTTGGCGCTCTCGCCTCGTGCTCCGCTCGCAGTACGCTCCGAGCCGATGTCTTGAATCGTGGCGGACAAGATTCGTTTCCTTGCATGTAGTGGAAAACTGGCCCTGAAGCGATCGCCACATTGCTGACTTTTGTAAGTCGCACGACGCTCGCTCCCCCGTCTCGCCCCAAGGACAAGCCGTTCGTTGGAGAATTCGGCATTCGAGGCCGTTACAAATTAGCCAACACAGACACTTTTCCCATCTTCCAAAGACGCCCGCTCCCCTCAGGCTTCGCAATCGCTACAACCGGACGCACTTCGTCCGATCGCACGTGTCCTAGGATTTGCGGCGACTACGCAGGGCGTTCCGCTAACAAGCATCTTTTCTGACTTATCCCAGTTCGTCGCTTGACGCGCTGTCAACGCGACCTATCGTTCGTTAGCCCAAGGTAGGTGGGCAGAGACGCAAGCTCGAATGAGCAGCGATCTAAATACACAATTCACGGGGTTGAGACTCAGGAGTCACCAGTTCTATGTCCACTCGAGTTCTTGTTGCTGACGACTCAAGCACCATGCGCAAAATCATTCTCCGATCGCTTCAAGCGGTAGGCGTACCCAACGCGACGGAAGCGGCGGATGGCGATGAAGCGCTCAAGATTTTCAAACCAGGCGATTTCGACCTGGTTTTGACCGACTGGAACATGCCGGGTAAGAACGGTCTGGAAGTCGTTCAAGAGATTCGCAAGATCGACAAGGACGTCAAGATCATGATGGTCACGACCGAAGCCGAAAAAACGCGAGTTTTGGAAGCGATTCAAGCCGGCGTTTCCGACTATCTGGTCAAGCCGTTCACGGCTGATACGCTTCGCGAAAAACTAGAAAAGCACGGCTGCTAGGCTTTGCTTTTACGATCAAATTCGCCGCCCGATCACGTCGCTAGACGACGTTCGGGCGTTTTTTATTTCTTGATCGCGGTGATTGTCAGCAACTTATCCCTTAGCTCAAAGCGAAGCGACGTTTTTGCGAACGCTGCTTGGAGAAGTTCCACCAAGCTGGCGTTTTCGACGGAAAAGGAGACGCGGTCGTGCAGCGACTCTTGCGCATCATCGGCGGTTTCAATTTTCAGTCCCAGCGATTTCTCTAAGCTGCTAAGTACAGCGCCTAACGGCTGCTGTTCGACGGTGAGAGAATAAACCTTCTTGCCCGGCGTAACATTCATACGCCGAACGGTTTCGCCGCGCAACATCCTGCCGGCCAGCGACACATCTTCAAACCGTCCGGTGACCTCCAGCGCGCCCGTTTCCGTTTTGATCGCAAGTTCTGGAAACTCGGCTTTGATTTTTGACACCGCATCCGTGAGATCTCCCCGAAAGGGAAAGCGACGCGTTAGCAGCGGATTTTCTGGAAGCGGCGTCAATTGCAATTGCGGCTTGCCAGCAGCATCTTTCTCAAATCGATAGGTCGCGCCGAATCCGGCCAATAACAATGTCAGCGACTCAGCCGTCGTTTGCTTGGGAAGCTCACCGGCTCTCCACAAATCGTGCGGAACGGCGGCTTCCAAATTGGTAAAAGTCAGCCGGTGCTTTTTCGCCAAATTGGTCAACAACGCGCGCGGTTCGGTCAACTCGGGCCAAGCCAGCGTGTCGGTTTCAAACAACTCACGCACCGCCGCATCGCGCCCTTGGCGAGCAAAATCAGCCTGGACCGCCGCGATGGTCGCCAAATCCTTGGCAGTATCGGCAGGACCGATATAAACGACCGATCCGACATGGCAACTCCCTGCGCCCGCCCTTTGGGCCAGCATTTGCACCAACACCTCCAACGGGGTCGCATCAGCGCTGATCGAGATCGTTTGGTCCGGATCGACGCGACGATCGAGGAAAAACGTGATTTCTTGCGAACTGGACAATCGCTGGAGTGCGTCACGCAGCGGAACGTCCTCCCAATGCAGATCGACTTCCGCTTCCAGTTGTTTCTCAAACGCAACACCGGTCTTCCATTCGGTGGCGCAAGTACTGGTCGTGAGCAACCCCATCACGAGAAGTGGGAAGAAAAACTGCCGCAAATTGATCATTTCCTGCTCCATACGTTTGGCGGCGTTCAGGGAGAACAATTTGCCGTTTCCCTATCGCCCAATTACACTCGAATCTTGTTCGACGAGCGCGTCAAGTCTCCCGTCGCCGCTATCCTGCTGATGGTATCCCCCGTGACTGACCAACCGGAACGTGCGCCTGTCCTGCTAAAGACCTACCGCCAATATTTGCAGCGGGAGAATACCGCTACGTTTATTCGGGATGTCGCTCGTCAGTATCAGATCGGCACGTTGGAGCGACTGGCCGAAAGCAGCACGCCCGATATTCGTCGCGCTGCGATGTTAGCTCTCTGTTTTTTAGCCGATTTCGGCTCCAATGCGACCGTCGGTCGAGCGTTGTGCGACATTGATCGCGGAGTCCGCCTGATCGCCGAAAACGGTATTCGCAACCTCTGGGTGCGCGCCGGGTCGACCCTCCAACGTCGCCAATTGGAACGAGTCGCGGGTCATTTGCGCGCCACCTCCTGGCATGACGCCGTGATTGACGCGACCACTTTGATTCACCATGCTCCCTGGTACGCCGAAGCGCATTACTTTCGGGGAGAAGCCTATTTCCGCCGTCAGGTCTGGGAATTGGCGGCCCGAGACAACCATCAGGCGTTGGAGATTAACCCTTATCATTTTCCGGCGGCGATCTGCTTGGCCCAGTGCAATCTTCATCAAGGGGAGATTATTTTGGCCCTGGAGAACTTCCGTCGAGCGCTTCGTTTGAACCCCAATCTCGACGCCGTCCGTAGCCAGGTCGGCTACCTGGAACGTCAGCTCGAACAAAACTAACCCGCTGTCAGGCGTGGAGATACTATGGCGATGGATCGCTTCAATGTCGGACCAATCGTGGTGCTTGGCGCCGGAATCAACGGAGCCGCAATCGCCCGAGAGTTGGCCCTGCAAGGCGCCGACGTCCTGCTCATCGACGCCGAGGATCTCGCCGGCGGCACGACCAGCTATTCTTCTCGGTTGATCCACGGCGGTTTGCGCTACCTAGAATATGCCGAAATCTCTCTGGTTCGCGAATCGCTGGCCGAGCGAGATCGCCTGCTTCACCTGGCCCCAGAGATGGTTCATCCGCTTGAGTTGCTCATTCCGGTCGGCAATCGGCTGTCTGGCCTGATCAGCGGCGCCCAGCGATTTTTCTTGAAGTCAGGCGCCGCTCCCAAAGATGGACGCGGCTCGTTGGTCGTGCGACTTGGCTTGACGCTGTACGATCGGTTCGCCAGTGGAGCGGTTCCTTCACACCGCCGCTTAACCGCGGCGCAATTTGCCGAGTCAAAACTGAACACGAAGAAATTCTTCACCGCCTTCAGCTACTTTGACGGGCAACTTACCTTTCCTGAGCAGTTTGTGCTGGCGCTGGTGCAAGATGCGCAAGCCGCCGTAAAAGAGCAGGGGGGCGCATTCTCTTTGCGGACCTACCAGCATGTCCGTCGCGAAGGCGAGACTCTCTTCTTTTCTTCGATTCATCCCAATCAAGAAAGCTCCGGCAATGAAATCGCGGTGACGCCTGCAGCGGTCATCAACGCCGCCGGCCCCTGGGTCGACGCCGCACTTGCCGGACTCAACGTCCCTTCCGCCAAGTTGATCGGCGGAACCAAGGGAAGCCATCTCATTTCGCGTTGCCCTGACTTACGGAAAGCGTTGGGCCCACGTGGCGTCTATGCCGAAGCTTCCGATGGTCGCCCCATATTCATTCTCCCATGGAACGACGCCTGTTTGATCGGCACGACCGACATTCGTTACGACGGCGATCCGGCCGAAGCGGTCGCCTCTGACGAAGAGATCGAATATCTGATCGACGCGACCAACGCCATTTTTCCCGAGGTTGGATTTACCCGGGAAGATGTGCAGCAACACTACTGCGGCGTGCGCCCATTGCCGGCCGTCGGCGAGGGGACGACTTCCTCGATCACACGCAGCCATGTCGTGCATCGGCACGAAGGCGAGCCTTTTCCTCTCTACTCGATTATCGGCGGAAAATTGACGACCTGTCGATCGCTGGCCGAAGATACGGTGAAGGTCGTGCTGCCTGACTTGCGTCAAAAAGTCGAGTACAACTCGCGCGACCGTCCCTTGCCGGCGCCCTTTTTTGGCGACACGCCGGTAGACGCCGCGTTGCTGCCCGACGTGAATATCCCCGTCGCGCACGTCGCCTATGTAATCGAACATTTCGCGGCCAAGACGCTGGCCGATTTGGTCGAGCGAAGACTCATGCTTGTCTTTGATCCCAACTTGTCGCGACAATGCTTGTACACGCTCGGCGAACAATTGGCGACGGCTGGCTGGCTCGAAAGATCGCAGATTGACGACGAGGTCGACCACTACGTCGTTCGCTTACAGAAACGTTACGGCAAACGAGTCTCCTAACGCCCCCAGCGAGAAACGCCCGTGCAAAAATACATCCTCGCCTTCGATCAAGGAACGACCTCAAGCCGTTCGATTGTCTTTGATCATCACGGCAAAATCATCGGCCAGGATCAACAAGAGTTTCGCCAGATACTGCCTGCGCCTGGGCATGTCGAGCATGATCCAGAAGATATCTGGCGCACCCAGATCGAAACCGCCCAAGGCGCTATCGCCGCCGCGAAGATCGACATCGATCAGGTCGCCGCTATCGGGGTCACCAACCAGCGTGAGACGACGCTGCTTTGGGAGCGGGACACCGGCAAACCGGTCGCCAATGCGATCGTGTGGCAAAGTCGCATTACAACGCCGATTTGCCATCAACTGTCACATGACGGACACGGCGCGACGATCCGCGACAAGTCAGGGTTAATCATCGACCCTTACTTTTCCGGCACCAAAATCCAGTATCTGCTCGACTCAGATCCGGCGATTCGTCGTCGCGCTGAAAATGGCGAATTATGCTTCGGCACCGTCGACTCCTTTCTGCTTTGGCGAATGACCGGCGGCAGATTACACATCACCGACGTGACCAACGCGAGTCGCACGATGCTGATGAACCTGCATACTCTGCAGTGGGATCCAGAGTTGCTGGAGATCTTGAACGTCCCCGCTGCGATCTTGCCCGAAATTCGCAGTTCAAGCGAAGTGTACGGCATGACCGACGCTTCGCTGTTGGGACGCGAGATTCCCATCGCCGGCATCGCAGGCGATCAGCAAGCGGCCACATTTGGTCAGACCTGCTTTGACGTCGGCAGCGCGAAAAACACCTATGGGACCGGCGCGTTTTTGCTGATGAACGTCGGGCATGAGCCGGTTGCCTCTGACAACAACTTGCTTTCGACCGTCGGCTGGAAAATTGGCGATCAAACCACTTATTGCCTGGAAGGTTCGGTCTTTGTCGCCGGCGCCGTCGTGCAATGGTTGCGAGATGGGCTCGGAATCATCGATACCTCCGACGCCGTCGAACCGTTGGCTCTGTCGGTTCCCGACAACGGAGGCGTTTACTTTGTGCCGGCGTTTGTAGGACTGGGCGCGCCGTATTGGGATCCCCGCGCTCGCGGCGTAATCCTAGGCTTAACCCGCGGCACGACTGCAGGGCACATCGCCAGAGCGGCGATTGAGTCGATGGCCTACCAGACACGCGATCTAGTCGAAGCGATGCAGCGGGACGCCGGCGTCCCGCTTGCGCAACTGCAAGTCGACGGAGGCGCTGCGGTCAACGACGACTTGATGCAATTCCAAGCCGATCTGTTGGGGACGAAAGTCCGTCGGCCCGAAGTGTTTGAAACGACCGCACTGGGCGCCGCCTATCTCGCCGGCCTGGCGGTCGGCTATTGGGAAGACCTCGACTCGTTAAAGCGAAACTGGCAACTCGATCAAGAGTTTTCTCCCTACGCCGAGAAATCCCAGATCGAAGAACTGTATGGACAGTGGCGACGCGCCGTAGGACGAAGCCGCGACTGGGCGCAAGAAGAATAGCAGAGGGAAGGAGAGTATTATGCAGCTTCCGCATAATCCTTTTATGTTCGCCATTGCGGCGGCAATCGGACTAAGCGCCATTTGGGCTGCCTGGGCGAATCATGACGATGCATTCGCACTACGTAAGGTCGCCTGGATCGAACGACGCTGGGGACGTCGCTCTTCGCGCACCTTACTGGCGGTCATCGGCGTTTTGATGCTGGTCTTGGCGATCAGCTTTTTGACCTTTCCATGAATGTAAGTCGTCGACCGCATGTATTTGATTGATTCGCGTCGTAATCGCTTTTATGCTGCAAGATACGCAGTTTCTTTTCGCTAGTGTTGCGTCACGCGACAATTTTCGGGCGCCATGTTCTTATTAGCCGTAGTGCGTTAGCACCGGTTTCTGGTGGGAACTCATTTGCGAAAGACAATTAGTGACAGAAACCGCGGCTAACGCCGTGCGGCTGATTTCGTGGAAGCCGAAAATAGCGGTTTGACAAAACACTAGAGCGATTTACGCGCATGATCATCCCTTATTCAACCGATGCGCCTCTTTACCATGCGCCGGTCGCGACAACTTCGTTAATTGTCGTCAACGTACTGCTTCTCTTCCTCTGGCCGGTTCACGTCCCCGATCATACCTATTTGCCTCCCGCCATCTGGGAAGGCCTGCAGGAAGCGCACGACTCGGGCGAGATCGGGGACGAAGAGTGGGAAGAAATTGTCGATCTGGCCGGCGGCGAACTCGCAGCCCAAGCCGAGACGGCGTCGTCCCCCGACTTCGACTGGCGCACACTGCACTACGGCGACGGCATCAAACCCTGGCAATGGCTGACCGGCAACTTTATGCATGCCGATTTTTGGCACCTGTTTGGCAATATGCTGATCTTGTGGCCATTCGGCGCGCTGATCGAAGGAAAGATCGGCTGGAAGAAATTCCTGCTGCTGTACGCAGGAATCGGCGTTTTTCAATCAGGGATAGAGCAGGTCCTCTTTTTGTTCAATGACGTTCCGAGTTACTCGTTAGGAGCGTCAGCGATTATTTTCGGCCTAATCGCGATGGCGCTGGTCTGGGCGCCGATGAACGAAGTGAACTGTTTTCTGCTGCTCGGCTTTCGACCGCTGGCGTTTGCGCTGCCGATTTCGGTCTACTGCGCCTTCAGCATCGTGATCGAAATGTTGATTATGTACTTCACATACTCTCCTGACGAAGGGGGGCTGATTACCAGCAGCTTCTTTCATGTCTTTGGCGCCTTCATCGGCCTGGCGGTCGGTACGGTGATGGTTCGAAGGAAGTGGGTTGATTGCGAAAACTATGACTTCTTCACCGTCTACTTTGGCAACCCCGACGCGCCGCGTGAAGTAGAAGTCGACACGGCCAGCCTCCAGGCGGCGCAGCAGCGATCAACGCAACTTGGTCTGCAGCAGATTCGCCAGATTTTGAAAGAGGGAGGCGATCCAGCGATGGCCTACCGGGCGCACCTCAAGCTGGGACACTCCAACGCAAACTGGCATCTCCCAGAAGAAGACCTGCTGGAGATCATTCAAGGTTATTTGAAACAAAAGCGCAGCAGCGACGCGTTGCCGGCGATGATCGAATATGTTCGCCGCGGAGGCGCTCGGCAGTTTCCGGTTCGCTTGCGGATCGCCCATGTGCTGATCGACGCCGATTCGCGTCCCGGTCAGGCGTTGCAGGTTCTCTCGAAGATCGAACCCAACAAGCTGAACGCGCAAGATCGCCAGCGTTACGAAAAGCTGCGGAAGAAGGCCCAAGAAATGAGAGCCGCCGGCGTGATTGAGCCGGCGGCGGAAGATATCTAGTATTGCGGCCAGTTGCGTACTAACGCAACTGTTGCGAGTTTCGCAGCATCGCTTGCTGCACTTGAGCGGCGTAGCGCTGCGGCGATCCCCAAAACGTCTTCAAGCTCTCTTCGCTGGAGAAAAGATAAAGAACGCCGTTGTAGGTCAAACCGTGAGCGCGATCTCCTTCGACCAAGCGGCCTTGCTCTAGGTAAGCGACCGGGTCATTTCCCGATAGCACCGGGCTAAAGCGATCTGGCGACGCGAGGAACTTTCGTTGTTCCGCATCCGAAGCGAACAGATAGACGCGACCTTGGTGGACAGCGCCCCAACGAGCGTCTCCCTTTTGCCATTTCATCCCTTCCGCCAGCGTGACCGGGCAGTAGCCATCAAGAGCGAACTGCGGCTGCTGGGGAGCCGGCTGTGCTTGCGGAGCAATCGCGTGATTCGGCTGTGGCGTCGCGGCCGACGGCGGAGCAGATTGCGAAGCGTATTGATTTTGTGCCGCCGGCGGCGTCGATTGCTGCGAGACAAAACGATCTTGCGTATGCGGCGCCGGTTGATTGCTTTGCGGCGCGGCGTTTCCATACGAAGATCCGCTCGGCTGAGCCGCGAATCGTGACTGAGCCGGCGCCGAGTTGGTTGCGTATTCGCTCTGACCAGGACCAGCAGCGTACCCGCTGGGTTGCTGCGGAGCGGCCGCGGTCATGTTGTCCGGATTTCCGTAACTGCTCGCAAACCGCGACTGCGTCGGAACAGCCGGTTGAGCCGGCGTGTTTTCTTGTCCATACGAAGAGGCGGGCGGCTGGGCTGCAAAACGAGATTGAGCGGCTGGCGCCGAAGCGGTTTCGGTTTGCGGCGTGCCGCCAAAGCGGGAATAGGTGGCCACAGGAGCGACAGCTTCTCCAGGATACGAAACCGGCTGCGAATCAGGACCACCGCTGGAAGCAAGCTGTCCCATGCCAGCCGTCTTCACGGCGACGCCGTGCAAGACCGCCAAGTATTGGTCCTTCTCTTTTTCCTGCTTGCTGACCATGCGATAGACCATCTGTCCACTGGGCAAAATGATCACGTCTTGAGGCCAGCGATCGACGCCGTATTGATTGGCGACCTGCGTTTCTTCGGCTGCGTTCACCTTGACCGGCACAAAGTCCTTCGAAACCTGCGCAGCAAAGTCTGGATCGCGAAACAAGGTCGCGTCAAGCATGCGGCAAGGAGGACAATTGGGCGCCCAAAAGTGAATCATTACTAATTGATTCCTCTGCGCAGCAAGCTGCTTGGCGGCATCCAGGCTAGCGGCCCAGGGCATCGCCTCTTGAGCGCTCGTAACCGAGCCGATCGACAGCAGAAGAATAACAGTCCAAATAGAGCGATTCGCTCCCATTGCGGCGCCTTTCGCTAGCAAGCGTGGTCCAGCCAAAATCAACAATCCTTTGTGGTATCGGACGTTGACTTTAACGACCGTAGCAAAAAGTGCGATTTTTCCATCAATTCCCAATTCGCACGTTACGGGATTTGTCACAAGTGCTTGCAGCCACAAGAAATCGAACAATTTTTCCCTTTTCACCCAGATGGAGCGGCGATGATAGCTTGACATGCCCGATAGAATGTGGATAAGATGCCGAAGGTTTAAGAATGCCAACTCGGCATAAACCCTCACGCCCAATCGTCTAAGATGTCTGCGGGCGGAGTTCGGCGACGCGGTCGCGAGTCTTCAAGTTTTATAGTTGATTTCTCATTCGCGTATGCGTCCGGCGAACTATAGACGCTCTTGAGGTTTGGTTTTGTAACGATCGTCTTTACCGTTACAGCGTTTGCTGTCGCGGAGTCGACCTTGCGAAACCAGTTTCAAGAAACCTTCCCCGCGGCGATATCGCCAAGTGCGACGGAAGTTTTGATTGGGCGGGAAGGACCTCGGTCCCTGGCTCTTAGAACGAGTCGGATTGGACCGTGTGAGTTATCCATCACCGGAAATGGTATCGATCCTTCGATACAGTTAAGTCAACTGTCAGAAGCGACTTTGCCGTAGGCCATGTGCATCACAAGCGACGATGGCGGACAAGATATCCGCAGCGACGCTTGAAGTCCGGTGCAATTCGATTCTCCCTGAGAGCGGCGCCGGGTTCATAAATGAACCTCGCAACCTCTCAACCCTTGTTTCAGACGCGCCGCAGAGTCGGCCAACTCTGATACTTTCGGTTTCATACGATCTTCGTTGATTCAAACCAAACGGAAGCTGCGCAAACGACAATGGAATGCCCATCGTTTGCAACGCATAACACAGGCGGCGCTATGCAGCGCTCCATTCTCTACTATCTCGATTTGCTTCGCGCAACTTAGGTGATTTCGATGGCGAAAAAGAGGCAGGCCCGCTCTCGCTCAGGCGGCGGGCGGCGTCGAGGAGGCCAGAACGACGGACAGCAGCAAGGTGGCGGACGCTCACGCGGTCGCAACCAAGGCGGAGGCGCCAACCACCGTCGTGCAACAGCCCCCAGCTCCAATGTTCCTCGCAACAATTTGGAGCAGGAAGAATTCGAACCAGGCGAACCGATTCCGTTGGAACCCGGCTTTGGCTTGCTCGAAATGCATCCCAACGGCTACGGTTTCCTCCGCAGCCCAGAAAACAATTACGCTCGTGAGCGTACCGATCCATTCGTGCCTGGCACGATGATCGAAAAATATCAACTTCGCGAAGGTCTGATGCTTCGCGGCATGGTTCAACGTTTTCGCCGTGGCCAAGGCCCGCGACTACGAGAGCTATCGGATGTCGACGGCATGCTGCCCGAAAAATATGCGGTGACCGCGCCCTTCGATAAGTTGACGCCGATCAATCCCCGCGAGCATTTAAAACTCGAGACGGACGGAGGTCCGCTCACCAATCGCATCGTCGACCTGCTGACTCCGCTCGGCAAAGGTCAACGCGCTCTGGTCGTCGCTCCGCCGCGAACCGGCAAGACGATGCTGATCCAAAACCTTAGCAAGGGAATTGCGGCGAACTATCCCGGCGTCAAGTTGATCGTGCTCTTGATCGACGAACGTCCGGAAGAAGTCACCGACATGCAGCGCAACATCAACGGCGAAGTGATCGCCAGCAGCTTGGATCGTGACGTAGAAAGTCACGTTCGGCTGTCGCAGTTGGTGATCGAACGCTGCAAGCGTCTCTCTGAAATGGGACACGACGTCTTCTTGCTGCTTGACTCAATTACGCGTCTGGCGCGTGCGTTCAATAAATGGGTCGGCGATAGCGGCGGCACGATGTCTGGCGGCGTGAATATCAAGGCGCTCGACATCCCCAAAAAGCTGTTCGCCACCGCCCGCGCCTTCGAAGAAGGGGGCTCGCTGACGATCGTCGGCACCGCGCTGATCGACACCGGCAGCCGCATGGACGAGCTCATCTTCCAAGAGTTCAAAGGGACCGGCAACATGGAGCTAGTGCTTGATCGCAAGCTGGCCGATCGTCGCGTCTGGCCCGCGATCGATATCTCGCAGTCAGGTACGCGACGCGAAGAACTGCTGCTCGACGAAGGAACCCTGGGGGCCGTCATCGCGCTGCGTCGCACGTTAACCTCGATGCATCATATTGAAGCGATGGAGCAGTTGACGCGTCAGTTAGGCAAGTACAAGAGCAACTTGGAATTTGTCAGCCTGATCGCTGGTACGCAGAGTCGCCACTAACGGGCGCTCGCCAAGCACGTTCAATCTGCAGCCGCGTCCGCTGGACGCGGCTCTTTTTGTGCGCTCTCCGCGTTCAGGGCGGCCTGATCGCGACGCCAGAGCCAGACAAAGACGATCGCCAGACCGATCGCTCCCCACTGGTAGGCGGTTAAACCGACAAACAGTCGCGGTTCGGGCCGAATCATTTCGGTCAAAAAACGATAACCGAGATAGGTCAAAATGTAGAGTTTCATCAATTGGCCGCGAAACCAGCCGTTTCGCCCCAGCCAAACCAGCACGCAGCCCATCGTCAAGTGAAACAGGCTCTCGTAAATCTGCGTCGGGTGACGCAGCGCCAACGGATCATCAATCGCCGTGGGAAACGCAACGCCCCACGGCAAGCTCGTCGGCGTACCAAAACAACATCCGCCAAAGAAACATCCCCACCGTCCGATCGCGATCGAGAACGCCACCGGCGCCGCGAAGGAGTCGCCGGTCTTGATCCGGATCTGCATGATCCACTTGGCGATTTCTACCCCCAGATAACCGCCGGCCAACCCGCAGACGATCGTCTTGCCATGCGCGAACCAGGCGCCGCCGCTCCAAAGCCCCTCCAAGTCGTACAGGACGAATGGCAACTTGGCGCCGATCATCGCACCGCAAAAACCTCCCAGCCCTAAGCCAAATTTTTCTTCGGTCGTCAGCGGCAATTTTTTTTGCGACCGCCGCACCAGCAAACTGCACAGCACGATCGCCGTCGCCATGATCACGATATATGTCGGGTTGATCATCATCGGCCGAGTTCCCTTGTGAGCGTATCTCGTAGTGGAGTTTTTGCGAACAGGCTGGACACGAGCCCGTTGCGCGAGCGAGGGAATGCGGTTGGCAATCCCAACTCGGATTGAATTGGCGAGCCGCTTTCCCTCGCTGGCGCTGGCGGGCTAGTGTTCTGTCACACGACACGATCGAGCGGCGGCAACGGCACGTGTCCATCTCGATAGAGAACGTTGTAGGCGCAAAATGGAATCAAATGCCCGCTAGGCAACACATGATGGATGCAGCATTTCATTACACGGCGAACGTCAAAGTTGTAGGCGTCTAAAAACGACGTGACCATCACGCGAAAGACGTCGCCGGCGCCTAGCTCTTGCCGCATCGCCTTTGTAAAAAAGTCGACCGCGGCGGCGCCGATCTCCGGATCCGAGAACATCTCTGGCGCAAGCGCCAGTTCCGCCGGCTCGCACGCCGTTGGCTCAATGATTGCAAATGGATCATCGCTCGCCGCCGGAGTCGATGGCCCGCAACTTCCGCTGCTGCAACAACCTTGCCGCGCCAGATACCGCTCTAACAGATCACGGACGGCGGGGCGCGTGAACGAAATGCCGCTCGCCAGCAGATCAATATGCTGCGTCGCATCGATAAATCGCATCAACGGAATCAGCTTGCCCTGATAGCGATAGGCGTAGCTCATTTGGTGACAGTTAGGATGCGCACACGGCAGCGGCATGAAGTCGCTTTGCCGGAAGCGACCTTCCGTCTGCTCATCAATCCCACGAATCACATCCGGATAGGTGATCCGGCGTTCCAAAACTTCCGGCAGCACATGCCGACCGCTGTAGGTCGCCGGCTGCAGGCTGAGCCCAGTAATCCACGGCTTGTCGACGCAAAAGTCGACCAGGGCGCCCAACTGATCCTGATTGACGTCAGTCTGCAGCGTTGCGACCAAATTGACGTGCAGGCCTGCTTCACCACAACGCTCGACCGCTTGCCGCTTGGTCTCGACCAACGATTCGCCACGCAGCAGCAGCGACGCTTCGTCGCTGAATCCGTCAAACTGCAGATAGATTTCGATCCGTTCCCGGTGCTGGGCTAATCGCTCAACCAACTGCGCGTCGCGGGCTAGACGGATTCCGTTGGTGTTGATCATCACGTAATCAATCGGCTGTGACAGGGCGTAGGCCAAGATCGTTTCAAATTCGGGATGAATCGTCGGCTCGCCGCCAGAAAGTTGCAGCACCTCCGGGCGACCTTCGACTTCAACCAGCCGATCAATCGCGGCCTGACACTGCGCCACGCTCAAATGTTTGCCGCCGGGCCCGCTGCCGGCGTAACACATCGGGCACTCAAGATTACAACTCGAGGTAATCTCTAGCAGTCCGATGCAGCTATGCTGCTCATGCTCGGTGCAAAGCCCGCAGTCGAGCGGACACCCTTTCTCTGGCGTTACGCCAAACGCATGCGGCACTTTGCCAGGCACGCTGTATTGCAGCTGATCGTACTGCGAGACGTCGGAACAGACAAAATCGTCCCGCTCGCCATGCTGCGGACAACGCTTGCGAAAATAGACGCGGTTTCCCTTGGTGATGATCTTGGCCGGCACGACCGCCAGACATTCGGGGCAAAGACTTTGCGTCACGCCCAGCACGATGTAGTCGCGTCGCGAAAGCTCGTGTGGTTTTAGCACGAAATCATCTCCCTGTATTTGACATATTGGTACACATTTCAAAGAGCGCCGCAAAGAAACCAAACACCAACGCCAGAATAGCCAAAATCACCAATACGACGATTCCCAACGTCCCAAACACCGCCAGAAACATCAGGTAGATCGGGGTAAGAATTTCGCCTGCGTTACGAATATCTTGATTCGCACTCAGCAGCGATTGGCGCAATCCGACAGCTATCGCCAACAATGGCAAACTGATGAAAACGACAAAATAAACCAACCAAGTCACATTCAGGTAAAACAGGCCGATCCCAATCACGATCAGCGCCGGTATCAAAAAAAACAGCAGCAAATTGGCGTAGATGCTGCTGGATTGTTGGGCGAACTCCGGCTTGTCGCCCGTCTTCTTTTCGTCCCTATCGATTTCTTCATGCAGCGAGCTCTGGCAAATCCAACACAGCACCGAGTTCGCATAATTCTCGGCGCCACACTGTGGACAATCAATCGTAGGGATCTCCTGCGACTTTTGGCTTGGACTTCGCCGATCGTCCGGTTCGTTCATCAATGCCATGTCGTATGCCCCATGGCCACCATGCACATCACCAGAAATGCGATGCCAATCGACATCACGACCAGGCCGCACACAAGGATCATGCCCAAGGCTGCAAGCAGACTCTTCTTTGGCGTTACATTCTTACGCTCATGCGCAGGCGTTCGCTCTCGCATCAACCAATAAATGCAGGGGGAAACGACGACCACTACGAACTGAGGAAGCTTCGACAGATCGGTGAGGGCTATTCCGATTGCGACAACGATGATCCCGACTACCGCGAGGATTAGTATCGACCTGCTTTCAGGCTGAAATAGTTTTTCGATGTACGCTGGCGTGTCGATCGGCGGTGGCGTCGGCACTTTAGCACGACCGTCAAGCGGATGCAGGCAAATCCAGCAGTTCACGGCGGATGCGTCGTTCTCGGCGCCGCAATCAGGACATTTCATCCGGGAAATGGTCCGCGAGTCTGGGCTCTCTTCTTGATGGCTATTCGATTCGCTCATTCGCGACACATTCAAGATAAGACCATTGAGAGGCAGAGCATGAAGAACAAAATTCCAACCGAGATCGCCATTAGTCCGCCGACGCTGACGAAAATCAGGAGCCCGGTCAAACCGCTGGTCGCTGTCGGTTTGTCTCTCGCTTTTAATATCCCGCGTAGCGAAAGGCCAACCGCCAGACAGGGTACGCAAACCAAGATGATGTAGAAGAACACTAAGATCGGATGAATCAATGACACGCCGAAACCGACGATCACCATCGCCAACAACGTCCAAGCGGTGATCGTATTGGCGACCTTCGTGTTGACGCCGGCGACAAACGGAGGACGTTCGTCGCGTATGGGTGAAACCAATTCCGCTTCATCCACCAGCGGGCGCTGGCAAATCCAACACTTCGCCGCAAACGCGTTGTTGTCGGCGCCGCATTCCGGACAGCAAACTTGGGGCAGGGCGCGTACATTCACGCTTCGCTCTCCTTCCCAACTCTTTGGGCATAAGCGACCACCAAATCTTTCGCGCGACGAACAACCTGACCGACAACGATTCCGGCGCCTCCCAGGCTAACCAGCGTGATCCCTTGACTGATTACCGGCGTCGTATGCTCGGCGTCGAACCACGACTTGTCGACGGCGCCGACGCTCGCCATGAAACCGGCCATACAGGCCAACGTGGCGAACCAGACCAGCGGCAGGTCAAACCGCAAACCAGCCAGGATAAGGATGAAAAAGTAAAACGTATCGAGTTGCGTCGCGGTTGGTCCGCCAGACGCCGCGATCAACGCGGTGAGAAACGCAATATCGACTGCAGTGCTGACATAACTAAGCGCCGGAGGAAACCATTTGCGCAGCAGCATCAGCCAGACAGCCAGGGAAAGAAAGAGCCAACCGCAAGCGAGCAGGGTCGCTTGTTGGTGAAAATCGGCGTTAGCCGCACGCCCCGCTTCGTCGAGCAGTCCCAAGTGATGCCACAATTGCAGGCCATAGCAAACAACGATCGCCGCCATCCGCAGCGCAACGACGCGCATCTCGGCGACGTATGACTGCCAGCGGCGAACGATATACCAATCGCGATCAGGTGTGGTCACTCGATTTGTTTCCTTGGTCGGATAAGTCTGGCGAACTCTGCTGGTAAAACTGCTGTCGTAGTTTATCGACCGAAGCAGGACCGAGGAAATAGATCAATGTCCAACCGGTCGCTAGGCCGACAATTCCGGCCCCTAAAAAAACATCGAATTGCGATAAGGGAAGGGAGCCTGGGGAACTTAGAGTCGCCCAAAACCCGACAAACCCGGTGATAAAAAAAGCCAAATAGCCGCCGATCGACGCAGCGAAGACGCAAGCGATCGAATAAATCAAAATCAGAGTCGCCGCGCCCCATTTCAATCTCCAGCCTGCCTTCTGCTTGCGCTGTAACTCGAGCCAGGCCCGGATTACCACGATTACGGCCAAAAACATCGCGACAAAACCAGCGATAGCGTTCACTGAAAACAGGGCGCCGCTCAGCAGAAAGAGGACGACGACGCCTAACACGAACTCGTTTTCCGCTCGTAGATCTGTGGGCGCGACGCGGATCAAATCGGTGGGCGATTGGAACGGATTTCCGCCTCGATCCTCAGTCATGGTTTTCGCCTTTCTCCACAGGCGACGTCGCTTCCTTTTTCCCTGGATGATTCGCTTGCAGCATTTTTTTCGACGGCGGCCCCATCAGCCAAACCAATAGCCCAAAGGCGATAACCCCGATCACGTAGGCGATGGCGACCACCAACCGTCCACGTGCAACTTGCTCGCCCACCGGATGCCACATCGGCGTTTCGGTCGCGATCGCGATGCTCATACAACTGGTGACAAATGCGATCCCGCTCCCGATTCCAGCCGCAATGACAATCAACGCGGATTGACCAATCGAGATCAACTGCACTTTCTCATTGATCGACCAGCCAATCTCGAATTTGCGTTGGAGATCGATCAGCGAACGAACGTTGACCGCCGCGACGGCGATGAAGATCATTGAGCCGAAGAGCGGAGCATCCCAAAGGAAAGGAAGTACAAGTAAAGAGGACAACGCCGAAGCCGCCCACCAAACGTGCCAACCGCGCCATGGCGCAGCGACCGCCGGATCATACGGCGACTCGTACGGATTGTCGCCATCTTTACTCACGCGTCGATCTACCTTCGTTGGCGTCTTCTGGAGGCTTCGGCTGGCCGCCGTGAAGTGCGGCTCGCCGTTCCAAGTTGGTAAGCTTCGACGGCCCCATCAGATAGAAAAGTCCCAAAATTGAGCCAACCCCCAACAGGACGCCGATGACCATGAATGGGACGATCAGGTCATCCCCTAAGCTCGACGATATCGACGCCGTGCCTATCGCTCCTGTTAAACAAACGGTGCAACCAGCGATACCGCCTGCGACGATCGCGACGATCGAGATCGCGATCGAAGCGCAAAAGGACTGGAGTTGCACGCCGGCGTCAATGATCCAACCGGCGGTTTGTTTTCGTCCCAGGTCGTAGATCGTTCGTAACAAGCTGGGAACGCCCACCAAGGGGATCAAAAAAGTGAGTCCGAGCAACGAATCCGAAAAAGCGCAAGCCACGGCGATCACCGCCAGCAATGCGGTCGCCGACCAGAGCGCCCACCAATGACGCTGGTCGATATCCGCGCCTGGCGCGATCGGCGACTCAAACGGATTGGATTCTTCTTTTTCGGCGTTCATGGCTTGGCTCTTGGGGGCGGAAAGTATCGTCACTGGCGACGATTCTATCCGCAGCGCTACCTAAGACGCGAGAAAGGTTCCCCCAGGAGACAGAAAAATCTCCCCAGATAAAAGAGAGCAGGGGAGACACTAATTTTCGACCGGCGTGATCTCCGTCGCCCAGTTCCACTCGATGCTGTAATCGTCGTCGTCCATATGCAGGACGCAGATCAGACGGCGGAAATGATGGTCTAAACGCAAGAATGTCGCTTCCAATTCATACTGCGACTGACCGACATCCACAAAGAAGCGGTATCGTTTCCCTTCGATCAACTGATCTGGATGCTCTATCGTCGTCATAACGTCGAATTACAAACCATCGAAAAACCTCCAGCGCAGGAAATAGCAAGTCGAATCAAAGGTGCAAACACGAAAAGTCACCGCGCGTTTCGCCAACCCGGCAGCTATTTTATATTCAATTGGTGCGATGGCAAACATTTCTGAACGCGAAACCCCTCCCAATGGACTTTCCTGACACCCGCGTCACCATCATTTGCGCGACATGCGCAGCAAAAAACGCGGCAGTTGCAACTGCCGCGTTTAGGTCTTAGATCGTATCGTCGGGGGTCTTCGCCGTTTACTTGCCCACGACGTGAAAATCAATCGTGTTGTCCGAGCCGGCTACTTCGACGATCTGCGTCGTTTCGGAATTGTATTCTTTCGGAAAAACTTCTTTCCGGCCGGCATCTCGTAACGTTCCTTCGTCGCTGACAACTCGATCGCGTGCCGTCGTTAACTGAACCTTATGCTCGCCCACCAACGCGCCGGTTGATGTTGCGTTGAACTTCAAGACATAGCGTCCGTCCATGTCGGTCACCGCGCTTGAGCTGCGGCCGCCTTCCAGCGGCACGAAAACGACATTGCAACCATCCACCGGTGCGTCGTTGAAAGTTACTTGCCCTTGTACGTCACCAAGCGGCGGCGTATTGCTATCGCCGCAGCCGGCCAGGGCAAAGCCGAATAATGCGATCGCAAGACATTGACTGCATCGAGAAAACTGATTCATCGAAAACTCCTGTTTCGCTCCCTTCCCAACCAAGCAGAAGGGAGGCGTCGATGGGGTAAGATTGTACGTTCCAACCAAGCGACTAATAGGCGCCGTTCACTTGACCATCGTTGCAAGACAAGATCCGTTCGTACGTCGTATCGACGGGACCGCCAAAATCGTCGTCGATATTTTCGTTGAGAAAGTGAACCGAGCCGTCTGCAAAGGTGAACTGAGCTCCGCCGGGATGCAAGCTCGAAAACCCTTGGCGACCATCTCGGTCATCGCAGGCTGTGCCGCACGTGTCGTTCATGTTGATGTGCGTTTTGCCGGCGCCGACGACGGCGATAAACCCATCCATATAGTTATGGCTATCTTCGATATCTTCGTTGCCTGTATGGCCGTAGATTAAGCCGGCGCCAAGTTCCACTCCACCGAGCATCCATGCTCGTTCGCCGACCATCGCGGTATTGCTCGTCCCATCCAATACGTCACGCAAGCGACAAACCATTCGTCGGTTCTGGGCAACGTTCGTGCCTGCGACAAAGATGCCGTTGACCGCCGCATTTTTGGTCGTCCGCCCAATGTCTCCGCTATGATTGACCCCCAGATAATTGGCCGTTGCAACTTCGACGTCTTGCGACTGGTCTCCAGAACCATTGTTGATTTTCAAGTGACTGTTCAGCGCGGGTCCCACGTCCGACGGACAGCGCCAACTGCTGATCGGCGATTGCAAGACGCGCAGCTTTTCCGCTTTGTTCACCGCTTCATGCATACGGTCAGGCTTGCTGGGTGAAAGAATGTCGTACGCGGCGGTTTGTTCGATCTGGGGCAGGATCATCGTTCCCCAACTCCAACTAGCGTGACGGGTTTCGTCGCCGCCGTTGACTTCGTGGTCATAGCTGATCGCCGGAAAAGCGCCGAACGTGTCGTGATAGTTGTGCAGCGCCAATGCGAGCTGCTTGAGATGATTGGTGCACTGCATCCGGCGAGCCGCTTCACGGGCCTGCTGGACGGCCGGAAGGAGCAGCGCAATCAAAACGCCGATGATCGCAATCACGACTAACAACTCCACCAAAGTGAAGCCCTTCCTTGCGGTTGTCTTTATTACCATTGCAATTCCTGAGATAAAAAATCAAAAAACGATGCCTGAAACGCCTAGTTTGAAATCGCACCGCGCTAGATGGGACGAGCCACCAAACACGGCACAACCCAGTCATCCGCACGACTACCGAGCGGACCAATTTTCAATTCTCCCCCTTGGGGAAGGACAATTCGCCAAACTCGCAACACCACGTCGACCGAGGCGCCAGGGCCTTTGGCTTGCTCTAATTGGTAATTGAGCTTCGTTTCCGAGTCGCGATGATCCCCTTTGTCGAGACCAACCAACCAACCGGTATCTGCAAAATCGTCTTGCAGCCATTTCGGCTTGGGCAAGCGATCATCGACCAACAAGTAGGCGACGGCAGGGCGAGCGAAAACGTACGTGATTTCTAAATCATCTCGCAGGCTGTTGTCTGCGTTGAATTTCCAGTCATTGGCCATCCGCACGTAGTCCAAACCAACGAGATAGGACGACAAGCCCGGAAAAACAACACCGTTCCATTGATGGACGCGGTCAGTGTAGGCCAATGCATCCTCTTGAAAGCCGCCGCGGACAATCTGATACGTCGCTGTCTGATCGATACCGTTGTGCCGCACGTCGCTTATGACCGACGGAGGAATCTCGCCTGGTTCCAAAAAGGTGGACGGATCCGCAAACGTTAAAGGCTCAATCTCTCCGGCAGTTGGAATGATGAACGCGTCGCCAACGAGCATCCGTCGTATGACTCTGCCGCTGGTCAATTCGACGTGCCCTTCGTAAACAACTACCTTAGTGTCGCCATCTTTGTCGACGGCGACGCCAAACTTGGTCCCCAAGTCGACCACCTTCGCCTGGTTCGTCTTGATCGTAAACCCAAAGCCCTCCGACGGCACGTTCGCAATCAACTTTCCATAAAACAAACGCCAAACGAGCGGACTCTCGACCCGCAATCGCAGCGGCCCCGTCAGCTGCAGGCGGGCGCCAGCTGAAGTCTCAGCCCGAAATTTTCCACTTGGAAGTTCAATCTCTTCACCACCCCCATGAAACTCGCGGGGAGCATGCTCGCCCGGAAAGCCGTAAATCTTCACCGCTGGCGGCACCGGTCCACTCGCCAAGATCGGCGGCTGATTGCCGCTGGGCGTCATCCATTGAAAACCGATCAATAAACCGCAACTGACCAGAATAATTGTCACGCCGATGGCCAATGTCGCCATCGCAGCGCGGCTAATCCGAAAGCGTGTCGATATTCCTTGGGTCCAGGTCGACGAAGACTCTTTCTTATCGCCAGTACGTTCCACCAATCGGTCTTCGTGCGTTTCGTCCAGCTGCGCAATTAGCGTCAGTCTAGCGCTGGCGATCGCTTGCGCCGCAAGACAATCCCGCACCTCCGGTTGCTCGACAATCAACTCGCTGAGAGTTCGCCACTGGTCCGCAGTCGCGCGATCTGTCAAACAGAGGTCCATCAAATCCAGGACCGCCGCGTTCGTGACTAATTTGCCTTGAATTGCATCTCGTCCGCTCATTGGCCGTCTCCCCACAATGAGAGCTGTAGATCAATGCACTGGTGAAGTTGTTCCCTAATACGTCGTAGCCGTTTGTAAACCGCGTTGGTCGAGAGGCCGAATAATTGGCCGACTTGCTCCACCGAGTTCGCTTTTTTATAAGAAGCCCACAGCAGCGAACGCTGCAGCGAGGGAAGTTTCTTGACGCACTGCTCTAACGCCGCTAGTCGTTCGTTCCAGCCGTCGACGCCTTCGACCATCGCCATGTCGAGCGACTCCATCGCAGCGTCGCTCAACATCAATTCTTGCTTTCCCTTTTCGGCCAGAAACCGCTTCGCTTCGACGCGCGCCATTCCAAAAGCCCAAGGCAAAAAATCACGCTGCGGATCAAACTGCTCCCATTTTCTCCAGAGACCAAGACTGGTCCGTTGGAACACTTCCTCGGCGTCGTTCCAATTGAAAATCAGGGAATAGACGTAGGCCTTGAGACGTTCTTGGTTGGCGATATAGGACTCGGCAAAACTTGCCTGGTTCATTGAAGAAGCGGGATCAGGGGTAGAAATCATGAAGTTTCGCCGGCGGCCGCGGCCGCCCTTTTGCATGTGGCCAAATGGTTCAGTTTCAGGAGCACTCCACTGGATTGCCCTAGTTTGGCCATGAAATCCTCAAAAATGTTCTAATTTCTCTCGATATGTGAAAATCCTCACGAAAAACCCTTTATCTAGGGGGAGTCGCCCGATTCCTTCGAGCCAGCGACCGGCAAGATTCTGTCACCTTGTCATGTCCACGTCCTTCGGCGAACCATTGATAAAATAGCGAGCCGGGAAGGGGAACAGTCCGCAAATGGCGCCGCGCAACAAAAAACGGAGCGGCTTTCACCGCCCCGTTTTTCCAGGGTGTTGCTCAACGATGCCGAAGCGTTTACTTTGCGACATCGACCTCGAAATCGATCCGGTTATCTCCGGAAGTCACTTCGACGATTTGAGTCGACTCGGTGTTGTACTCTTTCGGCAATTCTTCTTTCCGGCCCGGTTCAACGATGCGGCCATTGTCGTCGCTTCGCCCTTGGCGTCCCGTGATGAGACGCACTTTGTGCTTGCCCAACATCGCGCCGGCGGTATTCCCTTTGAACTGCAACTTGTATTCGCCATCGATGTCGGTCACAGCCGTCGAGCTTCGGCCTCCCACGACCGGTTCAAACATCACCAGACAACCATCGACCGGCTGGCCATTCAGTTTGATCTGACCATGTACTTCGCCCAACGGAATCTCGTCGGTGCTGCAGCCGCTCATCATGACGCTCAGAAGCGTCAACACCAGCCAGCCGCTGGTTTGAAGGATACGATTCATTGTGATTTCCTCTATGAATTCCATGGCGATCACGGCGCAAAACGCCCAAAGTCTGCGTTGCTGTTCGCAGCGAGGTTTAGTACGAACCTACCGGTTGCCCGTCGTAGCGATTCAACAGTCGCTCGTAGGTCGAATCGGTCCCCATCCCGATTGTGTGATCGATATTCTCGCTCACAAAATGAACGGAACCATCTCCCAACAGGAACTGCGTTCCGCCGGGATGCATGCTCGAAAAACCTTGCCGACCATCAATGTCGTCGCAATCGGTTCCACAGATTTCAATCGTATTGATATGCGGTTTTCCTCCCCCTACAACAGTGATGAACCCATCGTCATAGTCGTGATTTTTTTCGATATCGGCGTTGCCGTTATGGCCAAACACGACAGCGGCGCCGATCTCAACGCCGCTTTGCATCCAAGCACGTTCGCCGACCATCGCCGTGTTGCTAGTCCCGTCCAGAATATCCCGCATCGCAACGACCCAACGCTTGTTTCCATCCACATTCGTTCCCGGCACAAAAATGCCGTTATGCGTCGTTGTTCGATCGATGTCACCGGCGCTATTCACTCCTACATAGTTGGCGGTCGCCAACTCTTTGCGGTTGGCGGCCGTTCCTGAACCGTCGTTGATCTTGTAGTGCGAGTTCAATTCGGGCCCCGTGTCAGACGGGCAGCGCCAGGTAGACAGCGGAGTCTGCAACACATTCAGTTTGGTCGCATTGGTCACCGCTTCGTGCAACCGATTCGGACTACTAGGAGCGAGGATATCATGAGCGGCGCTTTGCTCCATTTGCGGCAAAATCAGCGTTCCCCAACTCCAACTCGCGTGTTTCGACTCATCGCCGCCGTTCACTTCGTGATCGTAGCTGATCGCCGGAAACGCGCCGAAGGTGTCATGATAGTTGTGCAGCGACAATCCAAGTTGTTTTAAGTGGTTGGTGCATTGCATACGACGAGCCGCCTCGCGCGCTTGTTGCACCGCTGGCAGCAGCAGAGCGATCAATACGCCGATGATCGCGATCACTACGAGTAGCTCCACCAAGGTGAAACCCTTCTTTCGAAATAAGGACATCCAACAAACTTTCTCTAGGAATGAAAAGAAATGAGAATAAGAATACTGACCCAACGAACTTTTACAGGGGACGCGCCAATAGACACGGCACGACCCAGCCGCTGCTCTTGCTGCCGTAGGGCCCGATCTTCAGTTCGCCCCCGCTTGGGAGTTCGGTTTTCCAAACTCGCATGACCTCGTCAATGGAATTGCCTGGCCCTGTCGCTTGCTCTTTTTTGTAGCTCAACCCGGTCCGCACGCAGTGATGATCTCCTTCGTCCAATCCCACTTGCATGCCGGTTTTAGCAAAGTTGCGTCGCAACCAAATCGGCGGCTCAACGCGTTCGTCGGCCAACAGATAAACGACAACCGGCCGGGCGAAGGTTACCGTCATCTCCAGATCGTCGCGGCCCAGAATCTGCTCGTCGAATTTCCAATCGTTCACCATCCGCACATAATCTAAACCAAGTAATTCCGCCGGCAGACCGCTCTCGTCGACGCCGTTCCATTGATGCGCACGATCAACATAGGCGAGTGAATCTTCTTGAAAGCCGCCGCGAATGATCTGGCAAGTGCCGAACGAAATCGGACTGTTGTTTTGCACATCGGTAATGATCGGCGGATTCAATTCTTCGATCGGCTCTTCAAACCGCATCGGATCGATGATCGGCAGATGATCGATCCGACCTTTTTCGCGAACGGTAAATCCATCGCCGATAACCAGCGATCGCTTCATTTCTCCCGATGTGAGATCGATCCGTCCTTCGAACACTGCAACGCTGGTGACGCCTAGTTCGTCGACAATCACGCCAAATTCGGTTCCCAGGTCGACAATCGCGGCATTCTCGGTCATCACCGTAAAACCCTTGGCCGACGGCGGTACGTGGACAACCATCTTGCCGGCGAACAGTCGCCAGGTCAGATGATCCTCCACCCGAAATCGTATCGGTCCGGCCAGCTTGATCGTCGCGCCCACCGACGTGGTCGCTTCATATTTGCCGCGCGGCAGTTCCATTATCTTGGCGGCGAAAAGCTCTTGCTCTGTAAAGCTCGCGATTTCTCCGCCGCCTGCTTCGACTTGTCGAATCACGGCGGCCGGCGGCACCGGCCCACTTGCTGCAATCGGCCGATTGTCGATCGATGGAAAGACAAGCCAACTGCCAATCGCCAATACGCAAACAATCAGCACGACCGCAACGCCGCAACACAAGGTTATCAGCGCCTCAGAGCTCACCCCGATTCGCCGCTTCTTCTGGGGTGGTGATGGTTCGATCCGCGTCACCGGCTCTTGCTCGATTTGTGCGAAGACACCCAGATCATTTTCTTCTCCCAACTGCAGCAGATTCGCGAGTCGCGCGTTGGCCATCGATTGAACCGCAAAACAGGCGCGCACATCCTCGCGCTCGACGATCAACCGACTCAGATGCAGCCATTGGGCTGGGGTCGCTTGATTGCTGATGCAAGCGTCGATCAGGTCGCAAATCTCAATATCGTTGACCATCTCGCCATAGGGAGACTTCGGACTGCTCACGCTTGATCTCCCGCAGGCGACAGCTGTCGATCAATGCAGCGATGAAGCAGTTCGCGGATTTTTCGGACCCGTTTGTAAACCGCGTTCGGCGTTAGCCCAAAGCTGCTTGCCGCTTGTTCAATCGATGCGTTCTTTTGGTACAAAGCCCGCAGCAGCGCCCGATTGGCGACCTGCAGCTTGTTGACGCAATGCTCCAGCGCCGAGAGTCGATCGTCGATCACATCGCTGTTCTGAATGATCGCGCCTTCCAGCGCTTCCATCGCGGCGTCACTGAGCATTTGCTGGCGACGTCCCTTTTCCGACAAAAAACTTTTCGCCTCGATGCGTGCGACGCCAAACGCCCACGGCAGAAACCCGCGCGACGCGTCAAACGAATCCCATTTTCGCCACAAGCAAAGACTGGTCCGCTGAAACACCTCTTCAGCATCGCTCCAGTTGGTAACCAGGGAGCTGACGTACCCCCGCAACCGTTCCTGGTGAACGATGTACTGTTCGGCAAAACTGGTGTGCTTGCCGGCGTCGTTGCCGTCAATCGATGGGTGCATGGGGATCAGTTCAGGTGAAATCTCCGAGGCCTGTGGGCAAGACGCCCAACATCTTTTAGAAGCACTCGCCCGATGAGCCGGCATTTTGGCCGAAATTTTCTAAATCTTTTGAAAAAAACCGCTGTTTCGCGGAAATCCGTCTCCAATTGCCTGTTGAAGGGAACCTGAACCCGCAAAAAACGAGCGTGTCTAGAAAAACGGCGCCCCCACACCATCAAAATGGCTCCGTTGTCGGATCGCAGGTCGCCAGCTAGAATGGGCGACGAGAATTGCCCTTTGGCAAGATCGTGCAGTGGGCAAGCCCCACGCACGAGCCTAAGGAGGGTAAGCGAATGGTTAGCGGCTTCATTGGAAATGAAGTGCTCCGTAAGGAGTTGCGAGTTCGAATCTCGTGCCCTCCGCTACCGCGTAAGGCCGTCAACGCAAGTCGTTGACGGCTTTTCTTTTGCGCTGATCCCAACGTGCCCTAAATTCTTCTTTGCATGCCCTCGGCCTGGCGCATCTTTACTTTGTGACGCCGACAACAATTGGCCTCGGCGCGGTTGCATTACGAGTAGGAGGGTGGGGTCAACGCATCTTCGATTTTTGATGGATCGAGCTTTTTGACCTTCGGCTCTCGTTGCTTTCGCGTCTTTACCGGAACCAACGACTTCATCGACTCTCGCTTTCCGAAACACAACAAGCGATCGCCCGGCTCTAGCTCTCGGCTCGCTTTCGGATTGGGAATGACCGATTTGCCGCGATAGAGCGTGAGGATGTTGATGTCCTGATCGCTGAAAGCGGCGTCGGCAATCGTCTTGCCGATGAAATGCGAGCCTTCGGGGATCACCAGTTCGCACACGCCGTATCCGCGACTCACCGTCAGTCGCTGGCGAATATCCATTTCGGGGAAATCGACATGAGCGGCACAGTAGTCAATGATCGCACCTGCAATGTCTTGGCCCGTCGCACGTTCAATCCCCTCTAGTCCCGGCGAACTATTTACCTCCATCACTTGAGGTCCATCTTTCCCCTCCAACATGTCGACGCCGGCGACTTGTAACCCCATGATTTGTGCGGCCCGCACGGCGGTTTCACTGAACTTTTCATCCAGTTCCACCGCTTCCACCAAACCTCCTCGATGGACATTACTGCGAAACTCGTCCCCCTGAGCGACCCGTCGCATCGCGCCGATGACACGATCACCCACGACAAACGCGCGCACGTCACGCCCTTTGCTTTCGGCCACGAAACTTTGCAACAACACGTTTTGCTTCGCTGTTTGCAGCGTCTCGATAATCGCTTCGGCGACCTTGATCGTGTCGGCCAAGATCACCCCGACTCCTTGAGTCCCTTCGAGCAGCTTAATAATGACCGGCGCTCCGCCAAGACGTTCGATCGATGGGATGAGGTCGGCGCGATCGCGGACAAAAGTGGTCTTTGGCATTCCAATATGGTGGCGACTAAGAATCTGCATGCTGCGCAGTTTGTCTCGACTATTGGATATTCCCCCCGAAGTATTGGCGACAAAAACGTTCATCTGCTCCAATTGGCGCACGACGGCGGTGCCAAAGTAGGTCACACTCGCACCAATTCGTGGGATGATTGCGTCGTAGTCGGCGAGCGGCTTGCCTTTGTAATAAAGATCCGGCTTGCCAGATTGCAAATCGATGGAACACTTTAATGTATTAACTATCGAGACCTTAAATCCACGGTCTTTGGCTGCGGCAACCAAGCGGCGGGTACTGTAGCAGCGCGGGGCGGTGGACAAAATTCCGAGTTTCATCGTGTCATCCGTGTATGGCGTAGGTCGTCAAATTCAAACAGAAAGTTCGGCGTTTAAATTGTATCAGCTGTGACCTCCTGTTTTGCAATTTCGTTCACTTCTCAAGCACATTCGCCGGTAATGTCCCGTGTGAGAAGCGCCGTCATCCCGGAACGCTCCACATTTTCTCAAGGTAGCCAGAGTAAGCGTTCTGACTTGAAGAACGGATCCTCTACAAGAAGATTCGGAATGGCATAGTGTTCTATGGCAATTTCGTGCGAGAATCCCTGAAGAAGAGTTTTTGCGGTGCTGCTGCTTATCTATCGACACTTGGGAGAATAGCATGACCCGCTTTTATTTTCGGCTGCTATCGCTCGCATCCCTGATCGCAATGACGTCGGCTGGACTGGCCCAAGACGATGCGATCCCCCCGCGCCCGGCGGATCAATTGCTGAAGCTGGAAGTGCCTGACACGCTCGTCATCGGCACGCGCGAAGTTCCTCCCTTCAGCATGCGAAACGAAGACAATCACTGGGAAGGGATCAGCATCGACCTGTTGCGTGATGTCAAAGCCGAGCTGGAAGCGAGATCTGGCCATCCCGTCGATTTGGAATTCCAAGTTTTGCCGCTAGAAGAGTTGCTCAACGCGGTCGAAAACTCTCAGGTAGATCTGGCAGCTGCTGCGCTGACGATGAACTACGAACGCGAGAAGCGAATGGATTTCACGCATTCGTTTTACGCCTCTGGGCTGGGGATCGCGATCGGCGCCAAGCATCGTCGTTCTGGATGGTCAGGAATCGTCGACGCCTTTTTGTCTTTGGCGTTTTTGCGAATTGTCGCCGGTCTGATCTTGGCGATGTTCATCAGCGCCGTCGGAATTTATCTGTTTGAACGCCGGTATAATCGCGAGCATTTTGGCCACGGCTGGCTGAACGGCATCGCTTCGGGAATGTGGTGGGCGGCGGTCACGATTACAACCGTCGGATACGGCGACAAAGTTCCGACCTCCCTTGGCGGTCGCCTGATTGGATTGGTCTGGATGTTTGCGGGGCTGTTCATTATCGCCGGATTCACCGCCGCGGTGACTTCCGCACTCACGCTGACAGAGTTACAAGCGCGAATCAGCGGACCGTCCGAGTTGCCGCGCGTCAAAGTAGCGACGGTGGAAGGCTCCACTTCGGCCGACTATCTCCGTGCGCGACATATCATGTATGTAAAGCATCCCGATGTAGAATCGGCGCTCGCCAGCCTGGTCGCCGATCAGTGCGACGCGGTGGTATACGACGAACCGATTTTGAAGTACCAAGTCTTTCAAAACTATGCCGGCGAAGCCTTCGTGCTGCCGCTCACCTTTGAGCGACAAAATTACGCCTTCGCTTTGCCGAGCGGCAGTCCTTTGCGAGAAACCGTCAACCAAGTGCTGTTGCGACGAACCTCCAGTCCAAGCTGGGACGAAGTCTTGGCAAGCTACTTTGGTGAGAGCCAGTAAGAACGAAGTATCTTCGTATCGACCTCACGCTATTGTTCTTCGTCAGGCCATGGGCTGTCCTATAGTGCGGTGGATTCCATCCATTGATTCAGCCAATCCTGAATCACGGCAGGCGCCCCGGATGCGGCGATGGTTGCGTCAGGGCGGATCAGGAGGCCGGAGTTGCTGTGCAGACCGAGCGCTTTGTTGAAATTCCGCTGCGGATCTTGAAAATCTTGCCCGAAACGGACCACCTGCACAAGCGGATGGGGGGGCCAAGCTGCGGGCTTGGTCTCGCACATCAGGATGAGAGTATAAACCGCGTCCGGCTTTCGTGAACGCAGCAATGCGATCGAACTACAGACCTGACCGTCGATCTCAATCGGCACGTCGGGCAGCGTCGTGCCGGGCTTGACCTTTCCTTCACTCTCACCGGCAAGCGAGCTGTGTAAGTAAGCGACGTCATCTTCGGCCAAGATCGATGTCACCATTTTGCGGACCGCCGGAATGTGCGTGACGATCGACTGAATGACATCCTGAACTCCACGCGTCAGACGGTTGGTCGACATCGTCATTCGCATCGCACGACCGCTCACTTTCAAGACGCGCTCGGCGACGGGATGCCGTTCTTCCTGGTAGGTTTCGAGCAACGCCGGGGAGGCTTCGCCCTTACAGACCATCGCGACTTTCCAGGCAAGATTGACGGCATCTTGAATCCCGGTGTTCATCCCCTGGCCGCCGGCCGGACTATGAACATGCGCCGAATCGCCTGCGAGGAACGCTCGGCCATGGATGTATTGAGAGACCTGACGTTCGTTAATCCGAAAATCGGCCAGCCAATGCGAGTCGGTGATTTTCCACTGCAGCCGCGTTCGTTCGATCAACGCGTCTTGCAGATCCTGCACCGTCGGATCTTTGCGAGGAGTCGCGGGATCGGCTACTCCGGCTTCGACAAAGATACGATAGCGCGTACCGGAGATCGGGAAAAGCTGCAGACTGCCCTGATCCGAGTTGGTGGAATAGAGCCAGCCATAGTCGAGCGTCCGTTCGTACTCAGATTTCGGCGAGTGAGGATTCACGCCATCTTCCACTTCCACTTCGATATCGCCCAGCAACCAGCGATAGGCGATCGATTCGCCCGAGAAATCGAGTCCCAGGGTATGTCGAACCGTCGAATGAGCGCCGTCGCAACCGAAGAGATAGGATGTTTCCAATTCTTCTGCTCCGCTTGGCGTCTTGAGGCGACAAACGACCCGATCCTCCTCCTGAACGAACGATTCCAAACAAGTTTGACGCTCTACGGTGACGCCTTGTTTTTGGAGAGCCTGAATCAAATGGCTCTCGATCTTTGACTGGGGAATGAGCAGTCCCGGCGGCAGTACATGCTCTCCGTTTTCCAGCGTCATCGTCGCCTGATAGGCGCCTTGATCGAAAAATCGCAACCCCTTGGGGACCAAACCGAATTCAAGCCAATCCTCATACGGGATGACCGGGTCAAAGTTAATCATCGAGCGACGCCACAAGACCAGCGCCTTCGAGAGCGTCGTTGGCGCATCGTTGCGGTCGATAATGCGCAGAGGAATGTTAAACCGCGAAAGCGAAAGAGCCGCGGCAAGCCCTACGGGCCCCGCTCCGACGATGAGGATGGGTGATTGCATCGAACGATCCATCGTGAGGGAAATGGACATCGTGAAGAAAACGGGATTGCAGCGGCTGCTAGGCGACGCCAAGTCGATTTGCACTGGATTGTACCGACTTCCGACAAATCCAAAAACGTGAATCCGATAGCGCCAAATTTTTTGAAGGGGACAGACGGCGCGCCGCGCGGAGTTTTGTCGCAGTTGCCAGCGGATGGCCGCAGCGGGCATGAAGCAGTTCGAGCGTTGAACGACGAGAACTGCCAAGGTTAAGTTCGCGATTCATCCGCCCATCGGTTTCCAATCAGTCACCATGGGCGCCCTGCGACCAAACGCTATTGGTCAGAGCATCGAACTATGTGGATCCATTATCGACTGGAATTGAAAACCATAATTTTTTGCCCCCCGATTACGCGACGTATCTAGGTGCAAAACCCTGGTATCAGCGAACGTGACGCCGTCTCTTCTTCGACTGTGGCATGCGATTCGCGATTCAACTCCGATAACGAGAAACTTTCCGCCAGTTTAGAAAAACCGCAGGGGCAACTTGCGTTTTGCATTTGGGAGATATCGAAAGTATGGAAATTTTTACACGACTTTGGCGTGATGAAGAAGGCTTTATCATCACCATTGAATTGATGTTGATCGCCACGATCCTGGTGATCGGAATCTTAGTCGGCTTGGTCGTCATCCGTGACGCAGTCACCGCAGAGCTGTCTGATGTAGGGGGCTCCATTAACGAGATGAATCAATCGTATACGATCTCTGGAATCGCTGGGCCATCATCCGCCGTCTCAGGTAGCGATTTCGCTGACAATACCGACTCGAATGACACGCCGGGCGATCCGCCTGGAATGATGGATAACTGCATCATCGTCTCAAACACCTACAGGAGTGAGTCCGGCGTTGCTCCGACTCCCAACGGATACTGATGGGCAACCATCGGCGGAAAATGAAAACAGCGGCGAGCCTGCAAGTTGCAGACTCGTCGCTGTTGTTTTCAGTCGCTAGGAAGTGGCGCTGCTACTTCTTGATCACTTCCCAATCGGGCGCTTCGGCCAACACGACGTCATACTTGGCCTGCAGTTGCTTCGCCAACCGCGCAACCACTTCCGGTTTATCCGCCGCCAGATCGTTGGACTCGGCCAGATCATCGGCCAAATTGTAAAGCTCCAGCGTTGTCAGCTTCGCCTGCTTGATTGCCTGCGACATTTCAGGGCGAAAATTGCCGCCTACTTTCTTTTCGCCGATGGCGAGATGTGCGACCAATTTCCAATCGCCGTCGCGGATCGCAACCTTGGCGGGACTAATCGCATTGTAATAATGCCAGAAGAGCGGGGCAGGGCGATCCACTTTTTCTCCCTGCAACGACTTGGCGAAACTGGCTCCGTCCAGCGCCCGATTAGTCGGTGCGGCGACGCTGGCCAATTCGCACAACGTCGGCAAGATGTCGAGCCCGCAGATCGGCTCGTCACTTTCGCTGCCCGGCTTGATATGTCCGGGGTAACGAACAATGCCGGGGACGCGAATGCCCCCTTCGTAGATATGCAGTTTCATCCCCCGCAGCGGGCCAGGCGAACCATGCGAACGCCAGGCGCTGCGATAACGATCGAGCGTCTCCGGTCCGTTGTCGCTGGTAAAGTAAACGAACGTGCTTTCGGCCAGCTTCATCTGGTCGAGCGCCCCCATCAGGCGGCCAACAGCGCTGTCCATGTTCTCCACGTTGGCGTAGTAAAGGGCTTCCCCCTTCTTCTTCGCGCCGCCGTAGTGAGCGACCAGTTCTTCCGGAGAAGCGATCGGCTCATGCGGTTCATGAAAACAGACGAACGCAAAAAACGGCTTGTCAGCGTCGCGACCCGACTTCAACCAGTCGATCGCTTCGTCGGCGACGACCTGGCACGAGTAGCCTTCCTGCTTGCCGACCGGTTCGCCGTTGCGGACAAAGTTGGTCGGATTGGCGTGCGTCGGAGCCGCGTTGTTTTGCGTGCTGAACCAATGGGCGAAACCTTGATCGCCTGGCTGCGGCTGCTCGTCACTATTGAACTTGCCGTTTAAATGCCATTTGCCGACATGGCACGTATCGTAGCCTGCATCATGCAACAGCGATGCGACGGTCGTTTCGCTGCGCCGCAGATGCATGACATTGCCAGCCGGAATCCAGTCGTAAACGCCAACGCGACTCGGCGTGCGCCCCGTCATCAATCCGGCACGGGACGAAGAACAGACCGGCGCCGACGCGTAGCAAGAAGTCAGCCGCATCCCTTGCTTGGCCAACGCGTCCAAGCTGGGCGTCTTGATCGTTGGATTGCCGTAACAAGCCAAATCGCCATAGCCGAGATCATCGCACAAGATCACCAAAAAGTTAGGGCGATCCGTTTCCGCCGCCGCCCAGGTCGGCAGCGCCAACAATAGGCTCAGGCCTAATAAGAGCGTTCGCATTACTTCGCTCCTTTCGGGTTGTTCTTTTTCGCTTTCGGCTTCGGGAACTTCCATCTGTCGCTGGGCGTATACGCCGCGGCCATTCGCTGGGTCATCGCTTTGACCTTTTCGGGCTGGTCAGCCGCTAGATCATGCTCTTCGCCCAGATCGCTCTGCAAGTTGTACAGGCGAACCGGCGAATTGATCGGCTGTTGAATCGCTTTCCAATCTCCCTGGCGAACCGCTTGGGCTCCGCCTCCTTCGTAGAAAGCCCAATAGAGATAGTCGTGCTGCGGCTGCTCTCCCTTGCCGGTAATCGTCGGCAAAAAAGAGATGCCGTCGATGTCAGCAGGAACCTCATTGCTGACGCCGGCGACGGCGGCCAATGTCGGCATCACATCCCAAAAGGCGCCGGCGAAATCAGACTCGCTGTCGGCTTTCACATGTCCCGGCCAACGAATGATCGTCGGAACGCGGATCCCTCCTTCGTGCAGGCTTCGCTTGATCCCTTGCAACGGTCCGTTGGAATTGGCGAAGTCAGGATCGTTGCCTCCTTCTTTGTGCGGGCCGTTATCCGACGTGAAAATCACAAGCGTATTGTCATCAATTCCGTCTTGCTTCAGCTTGGCGAACAATTTGCCGAGATCACGATCCATCCGCGAAATCATTGCGGCATGTCCCTTTTGCGGCTCGGGCCAATCCTTGTCGGCGTATTGACCGTAGTCGGGAACTTCCATTCCTGCATCGCCAGCCTGGTTGTTGGCGTGCGGAATGGTCAGCGAAAGATAGAGGAAGAAAGGCGCATCTTTCTTCTCGGCACGATCGACAAACGAGATCGCCTCGTTCATGCAGAGATCGTGCGAATACTCGACTTTCTCTTTCGCGACTCCTTTCCCGCTCGCATCTTCATGGAGCGGCACGTTTTTCAACGCGACGCGTTCTTCGTTCCGCATTAGGAAGGTCGTGTAATAGTTGTGCGCGTGCCCCTGATCAAGATAGCCAAAGAAGTAGTCGAAACCTTGCCGAGTCGGCACGCCGTTGGAGCCTTCATGCCCTAATCCCCATTTGCCGATCAGCGCCGTTTGATAGCCGGCCTCTTTCAAAACTTCGGCGACAGTCACGTCGCTGGGTCGAAGATTGTCTCTGGCGTTGCCGCGAATGAAACAATGTCCGGTGTGAAGGCCGGTCATTAACACGCAGCGCGAAGGAGCGCAGACCGTGCAACCGGCGTAAAAATTGGTCAACCGCATCCCCTCGCGCGCCATCTGATCGAGATTGGGGGTCGCGATCTTTTGTTGGCCAAAACTACCAAGATCGCCGTAGCCGAGATCGTCGGCCATTACAAAGATGATGTTGGGGAGATCGCTCGACTCGGCTTTCAGTTGCGTTGCATAGAGCAACTGGGCGAAGAGCGCCGCAAACATCAGCGCAGATATTCTGTGCGGCAAATGATGTGGGAATACTCGACGGCAACCAGACTTTCCAGAAGTGCGCGGCAAATTGGCAAGGAATTGAAGCATGTTGAATCCCCCCTTTCTTGATGACGAGTGGATTGCACTCGTTTTGACTTCGCGCTTCGCCACCTTTGTAGCGTTCTCTGCGCATAAAAAAACCAAGGGACCGCGGTCGGCAAACCGTATGGCCATCCCTTGGCGGCAAGAAACCGATCTCGGTTTCTAGCTTTAGTCTCTTCTCTCGCTATGCAACAGTCAATTCCTGACCGCTACCAGGGCAATAAAAAGGGGAAATTGAAAAATAGCCAGGAATCGAAAAAGCAACCTCTCCTCCGTACTTAAGGGGCCGAAGCATGCGGCGACCGAACGGGCAACTCGGTTTGTTGACGTCTACTTTCGTTTCAACTCAAACAGAAATTCATTCGGCCCTGCTTCGGTGACCGTCACCGAAATTCCTTCGCTGAGGAGGCCATATTTGTCCGGCACCAGATCGACGGCATTCGCTTCCATCGGCTGGTCGTAGATCGTCACCGTGTATTCCCCGATTGCTACGCCTTGCTTCTGGCCATTCGTCCACAGATCGAGAACTTCCCCGTTCACGACTTGGCCATTCGACGCCGGGCCCGGCAAAGCGGGACTGAAAGCAATCCGAGCTTTTTGCAGAGGCTTGCCATCGAGGGTAACTTTCGCGGAAATTGGAACCGTCGGCGGCAACGGAGGAAGACGATCGCTGCAGCCGATCCCAACGATCAAGGCCGACGCCGCGAAGAGAAACAAAACGGAGTGACGCAAGAAGCGATTCATAAGTCTTACTTTTATTGCGGCGTGTGCCGGAAGAGGAACGGGCCAACAGCACCGAAGCCATAGCGATCGTTTCGAACGCCGCAGCTTGGCTTCGTTGATGAGCAACCCAGTAATCGAGGGGCTCTACAACTGCTCAGTCGTTTCGCTGTTCGCACGCGTGCCGTAAGCCTGGAAGACCGAACGATTGACCGTTTCCGATACAAAACGAACCGAAGCATCTCCCAAAGTCACGTTTGCCCCGCCGGTGTGTCGACTGCGAACGTGCATGATCGAATCATCGACTCCTTGGCCGTTACAAGGCGCATAAGAAACGCTTTGGCACGTACTCAAACGGTCGCCTACCAAGGTATTCGGCGGTTCTTGCGTGCTAAAGCACGCGGTGATTCGGCGGCCGAAGTAGTAGCCTCCGCGAAGATCGATGACTTCTCCTGACGCGCCTCCGTAGGGGACGAGCAAGATCTCGCTCATCAGAGCCGTGTTGGAAGCGCCGTCGACGATATCGCCAAATTTTGTCGCCGATTTCGCATAGAAAATTCCGTTGCGATTCAGCATGTACGGATCGCCGGACGGGGTGAAATAATCGGAACCGCTGCAAGCGACGTAGTTTCCGTTAAAGCCCCATCGTTCATACCATTGCGACGACGCGCCGGTGTCAATGACTTTGGGACCATTCGGGTCGCTGGGACAAGTGAGCGCTTCGATCACCGTAAATCTCCCTGGAGCCGTAGCGGCCATGTTCCCGGTGGCGAAGTGCTGCTTCATTCCGTCGTACAGATTGCCTTGCTCGATAAAAGGCAAAATCATCTGCATCCACGTGGGTGGGCACTTTTCAAATTGCGGACTGCTGGCAGGAGGATCGTAGTTGGCTCGCCCCACGACGCCGGGCGCAAATTTGCCGAACGTGTCATGATAATTGTGCATCGCAAGCCCCAACTGCTTTAAGTTGTTGGTGCATTGCATCCGCCTAGCGGCCTCGCGCGCTTGTTGCACCGCTGGCAATAGCAATGCGATCAAGACGCCGATAATGGCGATAACGACTAGCAATTCGACCAGAGTGAATCCGGCCTTCCTACAATTTTGGGGGGCTGGCATGCAAAGATCCTTAGGATGAAAAGTATCGATAAATCGCGCAAAGAAGAGCCTGTAGAAGTTATTCCCACGCCAAACGTAAATTCGCGCCAAATTATTAAAAATAGCCCAAAATTAAATAAAAAACATGACGAGAGCCGCGTAGAGGCCTCCTGTTTTCTCCTTTACGAGGCTGAAAAACATGCATGCAAAATCGACCGAGAAATACGCAACGATCCTGTAAGATCAGCGAGGCCGAGAAGCGCCATTTGCGAAAACGGGCCGTCTCTACCCGCAAAGTTCCGTATTCAATCGTTCTAAGACGATGGCCGCTTGCTGTCGCTGCTCGGCTGTGCAACGGTGATGCGGCGACGCTAAACGATCATCGCAAATGCCCATGATTGAAAGCGCGGTTTTCGTGATGGCGATTAACGGCAACAGCGGCAAGGAGCGATCTGCGACGTTGTAAAGCGTTTCGATTTGGTCGATCTTGGCTTGGTATTTCTTTACCGACAATACGTCTTGATCTCGATGAGCTTGCATCAAGTTGGCGAACAAGTGGGGAAACAAATTTGTGCCCAAGTTAACTCCCCCTGTACCTCCAGCGAAAAGCGATTCCGCCAAGAGAGCTTCGTGACCGATGAAGAACGCCCAATCTGGTCGGATCGATTTCAGACTCGTCAGCTTGCGATAATATTGGATGTCCTGGCTACTATCTTTGATCCCCACGATCTGCTCGATTTGCGCCAGTTCTGCGACCGTTTCGACCTCGAACCATACTTTGGTCATCGCCGGCATGTTGTATAGCAACAACGGGAGTTCGGTCTCCTGGAGAATCGCTTTAACGTAGGTTACCAGTTCCGCTTGGCTAACCGAGAAATAGAAGGGCGTCGTCAGCACGACTCCGTCTGCGCCTGCTTCGGCAGCCGCTTGGGCCAGTTTGTTAGTCTCGACCACCGAGTTGTCGGTGATCCCCACCAGAACCGGCACGCGTTGATTCACAATTTGGCAGACTTGATGAATCAACTCGGCGCGGAGCCGATGGCTGAGGCTGGCGATTTCGCCGGAAGAGCCCAGCAAAAAGATGCCGTCGACCCCTCCGGCGATCAAATGTTCGAGCAATCGTTCGCAGCCTGCTTCGTCGATTTGATCTGGCTGAGCCAACGGCGTGACGATCGGCGGAAACATGCCTTGAAACTTGGAGCAATTCGTCGTGAGGGAACTTGAAGGCACGGCTTATCTTACTTTCAGGTGTGCGTATTGGTTGCGTCGTCACTCGTACCGCTGGCGCCGCGTTATCCAAATAGGGAAGCGATAGGCTGTCCTCCGTCGGTGATCGGGACAGGGCGATCTCCGTCATAGAGCGACTTGGCGTAGTCAATTCCCATCGCGGCATGAATGGTGGCGAAGAAATCGGGTACGGAGACCGGATCGGAAGCGATGTTTTGCGCCAGGTCATCCGTTTGGCCATAAGCGCCTTGATGCTTCAAACCGCCCCCGGCGAGGACGCAAGTAAATGTGGAACCTTGATGTCCACGTCCGCCGCCGCCATCGAATTGCGGAGGACGACCGAACTCGGTCGTCACGACGATCAACGTCTTCTCCAAGAGCTTACGCTGCTCTAGATCAAGAATGAGCGTAGAGAGCGCGGCGTCCAGTTCATGAATCAGCTTGTGCTGGTCAAGAATGCCGCGATTATGCACGTCCCAACCGGCGCCGTTGAGGAAGTTCAGATTATGCGAGACCTCGATAAAACGGACGCCCCGTTCGACGAGCCGGCGAGATAGCAAACAGCGCTGACCAAATTCGCCTCCATAGCTTTCGCGCAGCGCAGCAGGCTCACTATCCAGTTGAAAGCTACGCATGAAGTCCGGGCCGCTCAGACGTAAACTAAGCGCCGCGGCCGCATCGTAGTCTTGCAAAAACTTATCGCTTGTTTTCGGCTGCTCGCGACGGACTTGCGTAAGCAGTTGGTCGCGCCGTTTTTGTCGTTCGGCTGTCACGGTGAGATGTCGAGACAGTCCAGCAGGCCCGCGTCCCGTCTCGGTCAAATACAAGTAGCTATGCTGAGCCCCGAGAAAACCAGGTCCGCGAGAGCTATTTGGATAGCCGATCAACACGTAAGCAGGCGCCGATTCTGAGAGTGCGCCGCGCTCGTGCGAAATGATAGAACCGAGCGACGGATAAACGACCGTGCCGCTCACAGGGCGCCCCACATGCATCCAATTGGTCGCGGCGGCATGTTCGTCGATGACCGAATGATTGACGGTGCGAACAGCGGTGACGCGATCCATGATCCCGGCCACTTTCGGCAGATGCTCGCAGACAGAGACGCCGTCAACCGCCGTGAGAATCGCCTCGTAATAGGAGCCTGCTTTTTGCTTAGCAGGATTCCCCTTCGCCTTGGGATCGAAGGTATCGATCTGACTCATTCCTCCTCCGAGCCAGATCGAAATCACATGTTCGACTTGGCCTTGAACGCGCGGCGATTCTGCCGCTGTGGTCCAAGTCGGCGCTGCGGCCAGGCCTGCGGCTGTGGCGCCGGCGGCCAGAAACTGTCGTCGATCAATCGCAGAAGGATGGGATGGGAACATGGCTACCGTCTCATAAAGTTTGGAAGATGATTTGAGGGTGGTGTCGATTTTCGATCTGAGTTAGGGCATCCAGACGAACTCACGCAGATTCGCGATGCTCCAGACAGCATCCTCATACCGCGAGCGCCATTCTGGTTGCAGACGCGGATCGGCAGGCGGCCCCAACCGCACTCTGCGCGCGTGCTCTTGTTGGATCGTGTTGGCTTCATTACGGACATGATTCCACCAGGTGACTTGGGGCAGTCGCTCGGGAGTCTCTGGCAGCACTACCTGATCTGTCGGCAGAAGACGATCCGCAAAGCCGTCACGCAGCATGCTCAAGAAGACGCTTTGCTCAGCCGGTGTTGGAGGTCGACTGACAAAACGCAAAAAGAGGGATTCCAGCAGCGATTCAGGAGAAGTCGCGGCGACGGCAAGATTCGCCAAGGAGCTTTCATGAGCGGCTCTTGTCAACGAGATGCTCAAGGTGCTGTTGGCCATTACCGCTGGCTGCAAGACGTTGGGAGAGATTTCTCGATCGGTTTTGGGCGCCTGACGATCCGCGTTCCAACCAAAGGCGGTTAGCATTTCGGCCACAGCCGCAGCGCGCGGAAGCGTCAAGCTAGGCCGATCTCGCTCATTGGACAGACTGACCAGCATCCAACTGCGGTGCGGATCGCCATACGTATTTCGCGAATTCGTCGTCGCCCGGCCGGCGGGATCAAGCGTCATCTCCTCAATATCCATCTCGCAGCCGGTCGCTTGATAGAGAGAATCGACGATCTGTTCCGCTGTCAGCCGTCGTCGGTCGGGGGCAGTAAATAGACGCTGCTCTGGTTCCGCATTCCGATTCGTTCCGACTGCTTCTTGTTGATAAAGCTGCGAAGTCATCATCACGCGCGTCAACTGTTTGAGATCGTAGTCGCACGCGATCAACTCTTTCCCCAACCACTCTAGGAGCTCCGGATGGCTAGGGGGATTTCCTTCCCAGTCGTGCGGCGGTTCGACGATCCCGGCTCCGATCAGTCTCCGCCAGAGACGATTGGCGATGACCTGTGAAAACCGCGTATTTTGCGGCGCTGTAATTAACGTCGCCAACTTCTCGCGAGAATCCTCCGGGTTTTGCATCAGTGATCTCAAAGCGTCGTTGTCTTCGGCGCCGGTTTGCTCGGCGAAGGGCCATGTGGGGCTGACATTTACCCCCGGTTTCAGGGTGACTTGAATCAACGATTCACGCGTCTTGTTTTGAAAGAAGCCGGGAGGAACCGTACTCGACTTTGGCACGCTAACCGGCTTGCGGGCGAACATGGCCGCCAGCGAATAAAGATCTTGCTGGCTGGTCGAGTGATAAGGGGAGTCGTGGCACCGAGCGCATTGCAATTCGATGCCTAAAAATGCAGTTCCGACGATATGTCCTTTCGCCGCAAAGGGTGCGTCGTTCTGGGCGGCCAGTGCAAATCCGGCGCTTCCCCCGTCGTACGCTCCGCCGCGCATCATCAACAGTTCCGAGACCATTCGGTCGATCGGCTTATTGTCACGTAGCGAGTCGTATAAGTACCAACGAAATGGGCCGGTGCTGTTCAGGCTGGCGTTGATCAAAGTTGGGTTTTCGGCCAATAGATCGAGCCAATAGCCCATCCAATTGTCAGCCCAACGCGGATCTTCCAGCAGCTGATCGATCAGTTGCTCGCGTTTATCAGTAGCAGGGTTTTGCAGAAAACGTCGAACCTCCTGTTCTGTAGGAACAACGCCGACCGTGTCGAGATAGGCTCGTCGAACGAACGCCGCATCGTCGATCAAAGCCGACTTTTCCATCGCAGTCGGAGCCGACGCGGCCTGAGGCCACTTCGCGCCTTCCGTGATCCATTTCTCCAATATCTTGATCTTCTCCTCCGAGAGAGGCTCGCCAGTAGGCGGCATGCGCAGATCATCGTCGGGGCTGCGAAGTCGATTGATGATTTCGCTGGCGTGGGGATCTCCCGGCTGAATCGCAGCCTCGCCGGAGTCACCGCCCAGCATCGCCAACTCTCGCGAAGCGAGAGAGAGTCCCCCTTTCTCCTTTTCGCCATGACAGCGAAAGCACTCGCTCTTCAAGATCGGCGACACCTTCGTCAAGAAGTCGTTTTTCGGAGCGGGAGAAACGCCGCCAGCTGGCGCATCGACTTCGTCTAAGTGAGCTTGAATAAAAGCGTCAATCGGATGCACTGCCTTCGGATCAATTATCGGTATCGCCGGCGCCGGATGCGACTGCAGCCAGGCTTGAGCCATTTGATGACGCTGCTTCCAATAGGCGATCTGGTTCGCCGCAGCCGCATGACGACCTTGATCGTTCATCTGCGAAATCGAAGCGTTGATTTGATCCAACTCCGCTTCCACGGCTTGGTCAGTCAACGGCAGCGGCTCCTCCGAGAGTCCGATCGGTCGCAAGACGGAAAAAGCGTCGCTTCCTTCCAAACGAATCGCGAGGGTCAACTCGCCTGGTTGCGCCCGAAATCGCTTTCCTCCCGCGATTGCGTCAAAAACGACACGGACCGGCTTCGTGTCGGTGATCTCGATCGTCGCGAACACTTCCTGACAGCGGTGCCAAGCAGGACGCTGCCCAGGCGCAGGAGGAGGCGTAACCGGGGTGATTGGTTCCTCGCCGTGAGGAGCGCCGGTCAACGGCTTGGATCGAGTCACCAAGCGCCCATCGATCCAGGCTTGCGCCAAACCACGCGCACGCATTAGCACGGTATGTTTACCCGGCGGAAGGGCCACATCGGCGGCCATCCGAACCAAGACAGGCGCTTTCCAACCGGTGCGTATGCCCCAGTTGTCGTACTTGAGTGGGATCTGGTCGAGGAGCAGGGCGCTGCCTGTCCACTGCATCGCCGCAGGCGGCGCCAGTTCATCGGCATAGGGCCAGCGATCATGGGCCGATAGACCTTCGTGAAAGGTCACAGTGACTTTGTCCGTAGGCAGCGGGCCAAGCTCGGGCATGCGGTTCGACTCGGCTTCCGGTTCAGGCTCTTCGCCCACGCGCCGAAAGCGAGTTTTCAGCGTCTGCTCATCCAATATCACACGATGAATCGCGATAGAATCGAGCCCGCCGCGAAAACTATTTCCCGGAGAACCGCCGAGCGCCGAACCAATCCAAATTTGATCGTTGTCAGTCACCGGCGTCTTGGTGGTGGGTCCGCCGGCGTCCCATTGACCTTCTATTTTCTTTCCGTCAATCCATGTCTGCATCGTGTTTGGCTCACCAAAGCGATAGGCGATCGCGATGTGATGCCAACCGGTTCGAGGACGAAACCCTTGAAGGCTCGTGTACCGATGCCAGTTCCCTCGATTGGGCTCGGCCGGCACGGTCGCGAACAGAAAGCTAGGACGCGCCTCCCCTGCGATTCCGCTGATTCGCATCGCCCAATTTTGATTGTCGGGCGAAAAGCCAGGCCTTCCGGTTCTTCCTTTGCCAATGATATAGGTAAAGTCGCCATCATCGAGATCGCGAATGTTCACCCAAGCTTCCAGCGTGATCTCATCCCCATTCGTAAAATCGAACGCGCTATTGTCACCAGGATCGTCAAACACGAAACGGGATCCGCTCCCATCAAAATTGACGGACGCGTTGTTGATTAAAAAATCGGGATACCGCGGCGGGCGAGGTCCCGGCACATCGCGATGGATGCCTCCCACGGGATGCAGCGGCGTTTGTTCTTCGGGACCAAATTCCCAAAAAGCGACCGGCTGTTCGTCGGCAAACAAACCGGCGGCCGTTGCGCTCCCCATAGTCGCTGAGATCGCGATGGCAATCCAGGAATGAAAAATCGGCTTCATGATGGATGTTTTTTGATGCGGCATTGGTATGGCAGGCGGGAAAGCGATAACGGGGAAGCGAACGGAGCGGTTTAATCGACGAGCGTGAAACTGAATTCATTGCTCTTGCCCGAAATGACTTCGGCAGTCAGTTTGCTTGTCGAAAAACTAGCGTACTTTTGCGGGATGACGGACTTGGTGACAGGCATTTCAATGCCTGAGTTATTGGCCGGTGCGACGCCAGCATCGGCCTCGGTCGCGACGATCAGCACTTGATGCTTGCCGACGATGGCGCCATCCCCGTTTCCAAAGGTACTTAATGAATATGTGCCGTCCTCCTTGATCTTGGCATATGCGGGCGATCCGGCTTCGGGACGAAAACTGATCGATCCATAGGGAAGCGGTTTGCCCTGATAGGTGACTTTCCCTGTCACCGCCGCCGTCTCTAGCCGACCGCCAGAGGAACAGCCGCTAATCAAACCGAGCAGGCATATCGTAGTGAGAATGTAACGCATAACGTGTCACCTTCAGTCGTGTGGCCAAGGGGATCGCCAAGCGACGTCTCGGCGCGTACCGGTAGTACGCGACCAAGACTCCGGCATCAGGCGGGATATTGGATCCAAGGAAATAGGGGCGCGTAAAAACTTGTCTTACGGAAGTTGGAGCGGCTCGCCTCCGTTGATGGTTGCGGCAGCTTGATAGACGTCAAATTGGATCGTCTCTGGCAAGAACCGAACGCTGGCGTCCGCCACGGCGAAGTTGGCGCCGCCGGGATGTTGGCTAGAAAAAGGCAAGTGATTGAATGCGACACTTTCATTGGCGCGATCTCGCGGCGAGTTGATCGTGTCTTGATAAATGGCCTTCGTGTTGTAAATGCCGTCCACGGCTAAATAGGCGCCGATCAGCCAGACGCGCACATTGCCAGGAAACCCACCGTTGGTTCCTGTTCGGTCACGATGGATGAAGTCGCCGATCATGATTGTGTTGCTCAACCCGTCGGTGATTTCGGCGGCCGGTCGAGCTCCATTCACCCGAAACACGCCGTTGCCAGGAATGAATCCTGCCGACGCGATTCCCTGTAGGCCTGAATCCAATGTCGTGTCGTTGTAGTAAACGCCGTTGACGCCTTGATAGGTCAACAGGGCGCCATCGGAGTAAGCGGCGGCCGCCGTATTGCTGGAATTGCCGCTAAAGCTGGGGCAAATATAGCCGCCGATGACGGTTCGACGAATCGTCGCATTCTCGCTCGCCGAAGGTCCTTTTGAGAAATCGTAACCATCGTAAAGGACGTTCTGCTCAATGAACGGCAAGATCGCGAGGGCCCAGCCGTGACTGTCATCTTGCTTGAAGGCGCCGGACGGAAAACTTTCTTTGTTGATGTCCATATAGTTATGGCAAGCCAGCGCCATCTGCTTCAAATTGTTCGTGCATTGAATGCGGCGCGCAGCTTCGCGCGCTTGCTGCACCGCCGGCAAAAGCAGTGCGATTAAGACGCCGATGATTGCGATCACGACGAGCAATTCGACCAGGGTGAATCCGTTGCGAAGAGTACGAGCAATGGGGGTTTTCATATCGCGTGCCTTATCCAGAAAAGAGATGAATAAAATGCGGAGGAGTTCGCGAAAACGTGAAGCAATGGAAAATGAATAGTTGGGTGTTGGCTCATGGCTGACTCACCTCCGGAAGGCCGGCGATCAGCACAGGATCGAGGAAATCTTCATCCGCCAAGTCATCTTGCAGGAACAAACCGTCGACCAGAGCGCCCTCGGCGTAGCCCAGGTCGGATAAATCAATTCCAACAACGATCGCATGTCGTTTGGAAACTTGAAAAAGAGGCGTATTAGGAAACGATTCAAGTTGCTCCAAAGAGCGCGGCGGCTCTTCAAACGTGTGAAAGTAGAGATCATCTAGTTGCAGCGACTCAGGCGACTCCATCGTTAAGTCGAACGTCTGAATCGTATGCGAGTGCAACCCGGCCTCAAATCGAAGCGGACTCACGTGGAACGAATCTCCTTCGAGCGGATTCATAAACAATTGAATCTCAAATAAAACGACGTCGGCGCCGGGCCCGTTGCGCACAGGCCGATCGAACTGGATGGCCATGCCCGGCGTGCCGAAGTCATCCCGGCTCTCGTCGACCGTCATGATCGGATCAGAGGTCAGCGGCTGGCGACTGCCGCCGATATTGATGACGCCGGTTCGCAGGCTGCGATCCGCAGCCAAACTGACGCGTGGGCTCGGCAACTTCTCATCGCCCGCTAAGTAGCCGATATAATTGGACGCATGAAACCAGGTCACTTTTGAGTTGATCAGCTTGTCGACGGGGATCGTTTCGACTTTTTGTCCACGCTGTACGGTGACGCTGGTCAACAATTTCGCGCGCCCCTCGGCGCTAGTGGTCGCTTCGTACGAAATTACTCGATCTGGAAGACCGTACTGATAACGAGCCTGATCGAAGGGGACGGGAACCGCTTCTCGCTGGTTGACGAAAGCGAAGCGGATCGCTTCTTTCTCTTGCAATCGTAAGGGAGAACCAGTCACGTTCGCTGCGGCGCTATCGCGTGTCGGTTTTCGATAAAGGTCAGCCGCTCCTTCGATGACCTGAATATCGGTTTCGCTGTTTTGCGAGACGTCTACCGAGAATCGGGTGCCGCGATCGACGATGCTGATCTCCGGCGTCTCCACGCGAAACCCTTCCGCGCCTGGAGGAGCATGAACGCTGCATCGCCCGATGTCGAGCGCCAAGAGATCATTTCCATCAACACGGAACGCCGCCGGACCTTCGATCACCGCCGAAGCTCCGTTCGGAAAACCGAGTTCCACCATCCCTTGAATGAGCACGTAATCGCGTTTCAAGATGGGGGAAGCGCCAATTTGAGGAGGTAATTCTCCAAAAAATCGTGCGTGCGCGAGATTCGTAAAAAACGCACCGCTCGCCTTGTTGATGATTGGTTCATCTCCTGGGACGCTCGCAACTTCCGCGTTCGACCCCGAAGAAGAATTCCCGAGATAGATTCCGATGAACAGTGCGATCGGAACCAACAACGCCATGGCGAGAACCGCGGCGGTCTTCGTACGCCAAAAAGATTTGCGCCGCGGCGAACGCGCGGCGGAATAATTGGTTCGTCCTGGTTCAGTAACGTTGCGAAGCGTCGCATCTTCCTGACGAGCGATCAGGTTGGGCAGATCTTGATGAATCTGGAGATAGTCGAAATAGAGTTGTCGAGCGTCGGCATTGGTCGAGATCCAATGATCAAGTCGGCCAAATTGCTCGTCACTGATCTTGCCGTCCAGCAAAGCTTCAATCAGTTGGCTGACTTCGTCTTTGCTGACAGAATCGAAGTGAGAACTCATGTTATTTCCTCTTCGGCCAGTTTCTTACGCACGCAATGCGCCAATATTCTGCGGATCCGGGAAAGCGAACGATACAAACGTGCGACCGGTTCTTCGGTTCGCTGCGACAGGCTATCGACCGTTTCTTCACTGAAGTAACGAAGCTCGACCAGCCGCCGATCTGCGTCACCAAGATGGTTCAGGCAATCGTTCAGCGCCTTCTCTCGCTTTACGGATAGTTGTAAGTGGTGCGGATATTCGGCTGCGATGGCCTCAATGGCCTCGCAGGAGAATTGGCGCCCGTTGGACTTCATGCGATTTCGGTGCTTTTTCACGGCGAATTGGGCAAATCGGCATGCCCAATTGAAAAAGGGGAGATCGGGATCGTATTGGTCGAACTTTCGCATCAAGGAAATCGCCGTCTCTTGCATCACATCATCCACATCGCTGGGTACAGGCAGCATGGCCGTGACATAACGGCGCAATCTGCCCTCTGCACGGGCAAAAAGACGTACAAATTCCTCGTTCTTATCGCAAATCGTCACTACCGAACCCTTTGACGCTCGTAAGTAATTGCTCGGAAACTCGCCGATTCTCGCAAAAAAATAGAGAAAATAGCGAATTACTTTCCAAGGCCATCATGACCTAAGCTAGGGGAGTATGCTTGGAAAGAGCAGATATCCGCTGCTGCGGACGCACCGAGCTTGGATCGAAGTTCGGCTTCTCGTCGTCGAGAACGAGAGTGCCCGAGAATCATGCAGACCAAACTCAGCATGCACGGGGCGATTGTCTCTGGAGTTCGGCAATTTTCCGCAGAACCGATCGAGGAGCGGGAAGAGTGTGGCGCGGCGTTTCGCCGTTGGCGATTGGTTAGTCGTTGAGATCTTTTTCCGCCGCTTGCTTTCGCGCCCAGTGGATCCGCGCCACGTCGGCCATGTAACCGTTGATCGCGCCTTGGGCCGTCTCTTGCAGTTCCTTACTCGCTGCCTGAGCCAAATAGGGCGCCGCTTTGTCGTCCTGGCCGGTCGCTTCGTGGTAAAGCCCCAGATAAAGGGCCGCGTGGAACCGGCGGCCAGCTCGCTCAGTCGCGCCGATTTCGTCCGCTTCAACCTCGTCCAGAACTTGCTGCTCGGTCGCTTGCCCCCGATAGAAACGATAGAGCGTCATCATCGGAACCCGCCCATCGCCAGCGATCGGCAATAGTTCGGCTTTCGCTTTGTCGACGCCGTCGGCTTGCGCCATGCAGAGAAACCGCCAAGCGGCGTTCTCGACATCATTGCTGAGATACTTTTGGTAGAGCGCGAACTGATCGGCGCCCTCTTGAAAGCGTCCTGCGTAGTAGAGCGTGATCCCTCGTTCCCACAGCTTTGGCTTTTCCTGCGGCTGCAGTTGGGCGTACTTATCAAAATCGGCGGCTGACTCGGCAATCCTCCCCAAGCGAAACTGCTCGCGACCACGCAGGTAGTACATCGCCGCAATTTGCGAATCCTTTTCAAGCGCCAGCGTGGCCAACTCGACCGCACGCGCATGTTTACCCGTCGTCACCGCAACCCGGGCTGCCAACGAGAGCTGCTCGGCCGATTCGCCTTCGGCCCATGCGACTGGTAATAAAATGGAATAGGCCGGCAGTAACAACATCGACCAGAGGAGAAAACGCATCAGACGATCCCGACAAGAAAAGGAGAGCAGTCGATCAGGCCTACGTTTTTTCGAGTTTTCGAACCGCGTTGTCAATCAAGCGCTGGATCGGCTTGCGGCGGACCCGCAGCTGCGCTTCGTCCGACAGACACCAGCGGCGGCGATATTCAGAGCTGCGCGACCAAATCGCATATTCGACATCGACCCGCAAGAGATAGGCGTGAATATGCCCCTGGGCTTCATTTCGCGAAGTAGGAAAGCAGTCGATCGGATCAGTAAAATGAAACGAACAGCCCAACCCAATGTCCCGGGAGAGCGCATGCAACAGTTGCTCGATGTTCCTCGTTTCGTCAGGTGTCATAGGAAAGCCCCAGCGAGCCCCACTGGAGTTAGAAGTGAGGCAAAAGACGGGCCCCTTCGACGTCATGCGGTAGGGAACTCCGCACAGAAAAACTTGCTCCTTAGCCATTCCATCCCTTGAGGAGAAACAAGAAGTACTCGAGCCATGAGTGATCCTAATTGAGTAGTTCATACCACCCTTTGAGGTTCCCCTCTAAAATAGTAATACGCAAGCGGTTGTTTCGACAAGCAGGCGGCCCATTTTCTAGTAGATCCAGCGGAGACAGCCGTTTCTTCTCTCCCTGACTCTCTGTTGCAGGAGAAATCAATTCCCCTCCAATATTCATGGCGCAAACGGGGCCTGCAAAACGTCAAAATTTCTGAGCTTTCTTCAAGTTTTGCCCAAGAAAACTTCTCACAATGAAGAGCCTGTCTCAGAATGAGACAGACAGGAGAGGTCCGACGTGGCGTTACAGAGACCCTTGCCACCGAAAAACATTTTTTGTAAATGACTTTCAAATCAGCACTTACAAACAAATCAGACGCCGCAATTGAAATTTTTTCCAAGTTTGGCCTTCGGGTTGCTTTCTACAGAGGGCAGGTCAACGCGAAACGTCGCCTTCGGACGGTCGCGAACCTACTCCCCCCTGATTTGCGAAGAACGCACTTATCCAGCGACCCCTGGAAGGAACCCAAACATGTTAATCCTCAGTCGAAAAATTGGTGAAACGATCCACGTAGGTGACAACGTAACCATCGTGATCAATCGAATCTCGGGCAACCGAGTGACCGTTGGGATCGAAGCCCCCAATCAGGTGCGCATTTTGCGAGGCGAGGTCATCGACTCCGACGAAACGCCAGACGCCGAAGAGCCGGGCTCTCTACCCACACATGAAATGCTATCGGAAACTTCCGCGATTAGCGCCGTGGCCCAATAGGCCACGAAGAACCGTGCAATCTCCAGTCAAATGACCCGGCGTAGGTGGAAGCCGGGTTGTTTGCATTCTTGCCCCAATGCTTCTGCTTTAAGAACCGGCGAGTGCGGCGATGACGTCGATCGTTCGCGCCAGTTCCGCTTCGCTGGCCAACAAGACCGGATGATGGAGCGTTACCGTCGCTTCCGCCGCGCGCCGAGCCTGCGGCAGAGCCCCCACTTTTCGGCACCACGTGGAAGGTCGGCGAGCAAAGCCGCGAAAACCGGCGTCGACCGCAATGCTGGCTTCCCGCAACCGGGCTGACGTTGCGTCGCGCGTCGTCGGATCGGCGAGAAACCAGCCCACTTTGTAGTAGGCCGCATTTCCATCGCAAGGCGCTGGGGTAATCCAAGCGGTCGAATCGCGGGTCGCGTCTCGCAGTCGGGCGACTGCAGCCGTACGTTGTTGATTCAAGGCGTCGAGCTTCGCTAGTTGCGGGATCAAAACGGCTGCCTGCAACTCGCTGAGGGGAAACGCGTGATTGCCGCGCTCGCAGAAAATCTTCGCCCGCTGTTGAATGTCGGCGCGCGAAGTGATGACGGCGCCGCCGCGGCCAGCGGTCAACAGTTTGCTACCGCCAAAGCTGAGCGTTGCAACATCTCCCCACATTCCTGCTTTGCGATCGCCGATGGTCGCTCCCGGCGACTGACAGGCGTCTTCCACCACTTGCAACTGATTCCGCGCGGCGATTTCCATGATCTTGGGCATCTCGGCCAAATCACCATGCAAGTGCGAAACGAGCATCCCCTTCGTCTCGGGCGTGATCGCCGCTTCCAACTGATCGGGGTCGATCCGCCAACTATCGGGCGCCAGATCGATCAGCACAGGGCGCAATCCGGCCGCTTGGATTGCGCGAAAGTTGCCGGCAAAGTCGTACGCCGCCAACAATACTTCGGCGTTCTCCGGCAAATTCAACGCACGCAGTGCGATCTCGACGGCGATCGTTCCCGATGCGCAGGTCAGCGTATGCGGCGCCCCGAAATACGTGGCCAGTTCCGCTTCCAAACGAGGAACGTACGCACCATGGTATTTGCCCCAATTGCCGTCAATGTACGCGGCCAGCAAAGCGTCGCGTACGTCGTCATCGGCAAGCGGCCAGTGCGGCGATGATGGAGAGTCCGAGTCGCTCACGGCGCCGGCCACCAGGCGTCCAGCTTCGCCTTCAATCGTTTCACCACTTCCGGCTCTTTCGCCGCCATATTCGCTTCTTCCATCGGGTCGCTCACGATGTGAAACAATTCGATCTTCGCTTTCGGCTCGTTGGGCGCATAGGGGACGATCAATTTCCACGGCCCGTCGATGACCCAGCGAAAGCGGAGACTCGCGACGGGATCGTCCATCGCTCGGATGTCATGCTCCAGGATCTCGCCATAGATCGCATCGCGTGCCGCGACCGCTTGGGAGTCTAACAGATTGAGCCCTGCCATCTCCGGCAGCTTTTCGATTCCGACGGCCGCCAAAACGGTCGGCACAATGTCGATCGAACTCGCCAGATCGGTCGTGTTGATCTCCGGCGTCGCATGACCAGGCCAACGAACCATGATCGGCGTTCGCGTTCCGCCGTCGTACTGCGAGCGTTTCGAGCGCGGCGCGTACTTGCTCGCCTCTTCTTGATTGATCCAACCGTTATCGCAGACGTAAATCACAATCGTGTTGTCGGCGACCTTTTCTTCTTCCAAAAAGTCGAGCAGTTGCCCGCACGTCTCATCAAACCATTCGCACATCGCCCAATATTTGGCGATCGGCAGACTGGGAGTTTTGTCGCGATATTTGGCCAAAATGCGTTTTGGCGGCGTATGCGGCGTGTGAGGCAAAAACGGCGCATACCAGACAAAGAACGGTTTGTCGTCCGCTTTCGCTCGTCGCACGAAGTCAAATACCGGTTCCATCCCCTGGCGACCGATCGAAAGCCCCACGTCTCCGTGACGACCCCCGCGCGTGATATCGCCGTGCGTCATCCCTTCGTCAAATCCTCCGCGCGCGTAGTTGCCTTCCCACCACTTGCCTGACTGATGCGAAACGTATCCCTTTTCGCGTGACAGGATCTCGGCCAGCTTCGGCATCCGATCGACGTGCTGCAAAAAGTCATTCCGCGTGCCGGTTTGATAGCGCTGATCCGTCGCTGCCGAAGTTTCTCCTGGGGCTTGCTGGGGAGGATCATTTCCCACGATGCCATGCTGATGCGGATAAAGTCCAGAGATAATCGTTGCTAGCGACGGGCGACACAAGCTGTCTGGCACATAACCGCGGGTGAACGTCAGAGACTCGCGCGCCAAGCGGTCGAGACTGGGGGTCTGAATCGTCTTGTGCCCCATAAAACCGTAGTCGGTCCACGCCTGATCATCCGACAAGATCAGAACGACATTCGGCGGAGCATCGGCCGCAACGGCCCAGCCGCACAGGCAAATCGCCAGCAGTATGGAACGATAGCAGTGATAGAAGTGCATGGAAATCCTCATCGGGGTGGGGAGATTGCCTTGACGTAGGGTGGGAAGAATTCGTATTGTCCCCCGACGAAACTAGCGAGTCCAGTTCTCTTCTGGTAATTCCGCTAAAGCAGGGGGGACGGCGGATCGATGCCGAAACAGACAAAACCAACACCATACGTACATAGTCTCATTGCATTTGGCCTGGTCGCAGCGCTGCTGTTATCGACCGGCTGCGCCGGCTCTTCTTGGAAGTCGGTGCGCAAAACTCCGCGCAATCCGCTCGCAGGGCAACTGCAACTTCTGTCGCGACAGGGTCCGCAAGCAACCGAACGAACCAAGCAACTGCTGCGGCAATACGATCTCGAAGATCTTGCCGAAGGAGATCATCGCGAGGCGCTCGAAGAACTTGCCAAAGAACTTGAGTTGGAGCCGACCGCCGAGAAAACCTACGCCTACGCCGAACTTTCGTACATCGCCGGCAATCGCGCCGAAGCGCTCGGAAAGAAGGCGACCGCGCTCGAACTGTTCGCCGCCAGCGCCGCTCATTCCTACTACTATCTGTTTGATCCCAAGTTCTCGCGACAAGACCATGTTTACGATCCGCAGTTCCGTGGAGCGTGCGATTTGTACAACGGTTCGCTCGAAGCGGCTCTGCGTATCGTCCGCGCTCAAGGCAAGCTGACCCCAGGCTCAGTCTATCGCATCAATACGCCCCGGCACGAGTTCCAAGTCGCGCTGCAACTTTCAGGACGCTGGGATCCGGAAGACTTCGATCACTTCGAGTTCGCTTCCGACTACGAAGTGAACGGGCTCCGCAATCAGCATCGTCAATATGGACTCGGCGTCCCGTTGATCGCCATCTGCAAAGGGGCGAAAACCGGCAAGCCGGAAGACAAGTATCTGCCGCCGGGGCTGGCCTATCCGCTAACGGCGTTTTTGGAAGTAACTCCGCAAAAGCAAGAGCAGGGCGCCGCCGTCCACTTCTGCAAGATCGAACTTTACGATCCGCTGATGCAAAGCGAAGTGAAAATCGGCCGCAAAACGACTCCGCTCGAAGCCGATATCAGTACGCCGCTGGCCTACTATCTCGATCAACCGCAGTTTCGCGACACCGATCTGGCGACGTGGGGACTGCTGCTTCCCGGACATAGCGAAACGGTGCAGGGGCTTTATATGCTCGAACCGTACGATCCGCAGAAGATCCCAGTCGTGATGGTTCACGGCTTGTGGTCGAGCCCGATTACCTGGATGGAGATGTTTAACGATCTCCGCGCTCAGCCCGAGATCCGCGACAACTACCAATTCTGGTTCTATCTCTACCCGACCGGCGAACCGTTTTGGATCAGCGCGACCCAGTTCCGCCGCGATTTGCACCAAGCGCGAGAAGATCTCGATCCCAGTCATCAAGCGCTGGCGCTCGATCAATCGGTGCTGGTGGGGCACAGCATGGGCGGTCTTGTCTCGCGCATGCAAACCATCGACAGCCAACAAGATTTCTGGACGCTGGTCACCGATCAATCGCCGCAAGCGCTGAAAGGGAACGACCAGGACAAGCAGCAGTTGATGAGCATGCTCTTTTTCGAGCCGAGTCCGTCGGTCCGCCAGGTGATTACGCTGGGAACGCCCCACCGCGGCAGTGATTTCGCCAACTCGGCGACCAAATGGCTCGGCCGGCACTTGATTGCATTGCCAGAGTCGCTGACCATTGCGGAAAAACGCCTGAAAGCCGCCAACCCCAACTACTTTCGCGACGAGATGTTAGCGGTCGCAACCAGCGTCGATTCGCTGGCTCCTGACTCTCCGGTGTTGCCCAAGATCTTGGACGCGCCCAAGGCCCCGTGGGTGAAGTACCACACGGTCATCGGGGTGATCGACCAAGATACGTGGCTAGGCACGTTCGCCGGTAGAAGTGACGGGGTGGTCGAATACGAGAGCGCTCACTTGGATGAAGCCGCTTCTGAGTTGATCGTTACTTCGGATCACAACAATGTTCACCGACATCCACGTAGCATCTTACGTGTCCGCAACATTCTACGAGACCATGTAGAAGGACTGCGTCAGGAGTATGTCGCCGCGATGCAACAAGGCGTTCCCCTTCATCCAGCGTTTCCAAATTCCACCGTGATGCAAGCAGGGCATTCAGCGCCGATTCAAAACGGCGTCCCGCCTGCAGGGACCTACGCTCCGCCGATGTCCGAATCATTTCTGTTGACTCCGTCCAACGAGAAACCGAGATAAAAAGCAGCACTTACGACGCCTGGCATGCCCAACCAGGCGTCCTTGTTTTCGCTTAGCGATTCGCGATGTATTCACGCATCGTCTGCATCCGAGGTTTCGGACGCTCAAACTGCGTCGGCTCTTGCTGCGGCTCTTCGGCCGAAATGCGGAACGAAAGGACGCGATAATCGTCAGAGTCTTGGTGGTTGCTCAGAAAGGGAGAGATGCCCGGTTGGCTATCCTCACCAGGTTGCGTCGCCGTGGTCTGCTCGTCGTCGGCAGATTCCGGCAGCGCCAGTTCTTCCGACTTCGGCAGTTCACCGCGAACCACTCGCACGTCTTTCGGCGCTTCAATACCAACGCGAATCGAATTGCCTTTCACCTTCAAAATGGTGATCACAATGTCGTCGCCGATCTGAATCTTTTCTTGTTGTTTCCGGGTGAGGACCAACATCGTAAACACTCCTTTGTTTGGAAGAAATCCTTGGGTAAGCGATTGCGAAAGGATTCTTTGCACTTGCCATGCCAAAGACCAACCACCTCTTTACGAATTTTCACAAACAACTATCCTGCAAGGACTTAAACGCATTCCCTGCGTGATAGCAACCTGGACAGTTGGTGTACATACTTACAACCAGGATTGCAGGATTTACCGAATACCGGCTTTCTGGCGTTCAAATTGGCAGTCGGATCGACTGCTGCCGATGCTTGCAGCCAGCGATCGGCGAGCAGGCCCAAATCCCCTTGGACCGGATCGGACCGCTGGACTGGACAGCGCCAATCATTTAGCGCTCCCGGCGTTTGGCTCTAGCTCGCCGCTGGTTAATCTCACGGCGGCTGCGCACCTTCGCAGGCTTGGACCGGACTGGAGCATCGGACCGGACTGGATCGTTGGACCGGACTGGATCCATTTTTTCTGGCGGCGTTGATCGATCGGTTAGGTGATAGCGGGGGTAGGCGAATTGCGATGCTTCCTTGGCCGGGCTGGTCTTGGCAATTTCTCCGGCGGCGATCATTTGGTCCCAGGTCGGACTGAACTTGGTTCCGCTGATTCCGCTTTGGTCGCGGATCTTGGACTTGGTCGCTTGCTCTGGTTCGAGCCGCGTGATCGCGAGCCGAATTTTGGCTTGCAGTTTTTGCTCTTGCGAGCGCGTCTCTTGTTCGACCGCTTCGCCGCGCAGCGACTCGGTTTCGTGCAGCGCGACCTTCCACTTGCGGCCGGTCGGATCGTCCAGGCGACCTTCATCGATATCAACGCCCCATCGTTGACTCTGCCCTGCGTTGCCGCCGATCGTCAGCCACAAATGATGTTGCCCACTGCCAGGCTCAAACGGGCGGCGGCGGTTCACCAGCATCCATTGTTGGGCGAAACTTTCGCACCCAACGCTGGCCAAATGAGACGTATCAATGCCGCGCCGCCCGAGCGTTTTTTGCGTGCCGCAGCAAAGAATCGGCGTGGCGCCGGCGTCGAGACAACATTGCACCAGATCGCGCAGCTGCGTCGCTTGGGCGCCGCCGCGCTTCGCCGTCCATTGCCGCGGATCGATCATCACCACTTCCAGTTGATGCTTCGCAATCCACGCACGCAGATGCGGCAAGTTGGCGGCGTCGGCCAGGCCGCTCATCGTCAGCGCCCAGATCCAATTCGGCTGTTGTTTCGAGCTAACGCCGTTCGCATCGTTCCACCGTCGCGCGAGATCGACCAACAGCTGACGCTCGCTGGTGCTGCTGAGGAACCCGACGCGAAATGCCCGAGCGGCGGCGATTTGTCCCAAGAATTTACCGCCGCTCGCCAGCGCCGCACACAAGTCAACGGCGAGCGAAGTCTTCATGCTTTTGCTCGGCCCAACGAGCACCGCCGGTTCGTTTTGCGCGAGCATGTTCGGTATCAACCACTGCCGCGGTTCGGGCTCGTCTAAAAATTGTTCGGTCGTAAATTCCTGAAACGGGCTGCCGCCGTTCAGGTCGAGCCGGACAATTTTTCCGTCGCCTAAATTTTCTTCGTCGGCAGCGTCGTCGTTCGAAAGCCGCTGCAGCAAGATTTCCGCGTAACGATCCGACTCCATTTCGTCGGCGTCGCAGTGCATGATTGCGTGGAGCAAGTTGATCGTTTGTTGCCGGTGATATCCGACGGGCGACAGCCGGTCGATCAGCTGCGGCACGTCGCTGGCGGAGCCGCCTTCCGCGTGCAATTGCAACATCGTCATGTAGAGATCGCGATGCCGTTTGCTTCGAAAACAAGCGGTTGGCGGCGGGTCGGCGGACAAGATCGTCGGCGAGATCAAAGCACAGGCCAACCACTGCGCTTCGAGCGTCTCTCCCTGCGTCCGATCGCGAACCGACGCCTCGTCGCGCAGCGCCGCATTACTCTTCCGCAACCGCGTCATCAACTGACGAATTTCCTTGATCCTCATCCCGTTCGCCCCCCCAATTTTGCGCGTAGATATCCGAGGTAGGGTGGGTGGAGCAAGCGATTTCCGGCGCACCAATTTCGAACGACATCACCGCTTGCGCAACCCACCAATGCGATCCAATTGATCGACAATTTTGGTGGGTTACGCAAACCGATTTTGTTGGTTGGTGATGGTCGAATCAATCGCGGTTTTTGCTTCACCCACCCTACGATTTTGCAGTCGATCCCAATTCCGTGCGCTTCGTCAACAGACAATTTTTGAGCCTGGGTGGCCCAACCAGCCGTAGGGTGGGTGGAGCAAGTGGTTTCCGGCCACCAATTTCGAACGACATCACCGCTTGCGCAACCCACCAATGCAATCCAATTGATCGACAATTTTGGTGGGTTACGCAAACCGATTTTGTTGGTTGATGATGGTCGAATCAATCGCGTTTTTTGCTTCACCCACCCCTACGATTTTTTAGTCGACCCCAACTCCGTGCGCTTTGTCAACAGACAATTTTTGAGAGCCAAGAATCAGCCGTAGGGTGGGTGGAGCAAGCTGTTTTCGCCCACCAATTTCGAACGACATCACCGCTTGCGCAACCCACCAATGCGATCCAATTGATCGACAATTTTGGTGGGTTACGCAAACCGATTTTGTTGGTTGATGATGGTCAAATCGCTCGCGGTTTTGCTTCACCCACCCTACAATTTTGCAGTCGACCCCAATTCCGTGCGCTTTGTCAATCGACAATTTTTGAGCCTGGGTGGCCCAACCCAGCGCTTCGTCAGGCTAAGGCCTGACCTACCAACGGGTGACATTGCTCGCCCTAAATTGGTTCGACCAGTCGGCCTGCTTGTTCGCCGCGGGGGTCATACGCCTCGTAGTCTGCGACGCGCCATTTGCCGTCTTCTTCTTGGATCAGATCCAGGACGAGAAATGCGGCGAAGCGATCTCCGCCGCCGTAGCCACCTTTTTTTAATCGACCGGTGACGACAATATTGAACTTGGCGTGGCAATGCGTTTGAGGAGCGTCAAAGAAGATGACTTCGATCGGGTCTTTGATGCTGACGCTATCGAGCTCGACGGTATCCAAAATGAAGCTCGCGCGGCGTTTCATCTCAGGGCGAATGTCGGTGATCGTCTCCAGCACTTTCGCCTTGTTGTTGCTTTGCAGGACGGCGCCGAAATAGTGGACGGCGTCGCGGACCTTTTCGGTCGGCGTGACGATCGACATCTCCATCAGCGACGCACACGCAATCATCGCAACCCATAAAAAGAAGACCGGGATGAAGACCTTTTTGCCGGTCTGCACCAAACAACCGGCGATCAATGCGGCGCCGATCAGGCCGATCACCAGAATCGTCGTTTGCTGCTCAAACAGGATGCTCATGCGACGTTCCTTTCGACAAGTCGGCGTCTTGTGAAGTTGTTACCCACCGCGTCCACCACAGCCGCGCCCAACCGACGCTCACCAACACCAACAGCACCAGATAGATCGGCCGTAGATCAATCAGCGTATTGTCGGCGGTGGAGATTTCTCCGGTCGGCGTGATCCCTTGGCGGATCTGCTCGGCGCGTTGGCGCGCCTGATGCTGCTTTTCGAGGGTCGCTTGCCGCGCCCCATACTTGGGCGCCATCACCAATCCGCCGGCCAGCGCGCACATGGCGAACAGATAGAGCCAAAACCAGGGAGAATCGGCGATCGGGGTCAACTGCTTTTCCATAAGCGTTGATTATACACAGGGTTGGCGATTTTGCGGTGAAATTGCGCCGCAACATGGGGCGCCCAATCGCGCCGGTAAAATTGGTAAAGGAGTTTCTGAATGCGTCTTTCCATAGATGCCCGGCAAGTCACCTCAAGAAACAACAAGAGGCGCCGGTTTTGAATCGGCGCCTCTTTTTTGTTTGTCTGCTGCTACGCTCATCGCGCGGCAGGCACGGCCTGCCCTACGATTTGTTCTTTAGCGTGGGGAAGATTGGGCCGCCGTACATGGCGTTTTCGCCTAGTTCGGCTTCGATGCGGAGCAATTGGTTGTACTTGGCCATGCGATCGCTACGCGAGGCCGAGCCGGTTTTGATCTGACCGCAACCGAGGGCGACCGCCAGGTCGGCGATGAACGAGTCTTCGGTCTCGCCGCTGCGATGGCTCGAAACGCTGGTGTAGCCGTTGTTGTGAGCCATGGTGATCGCGTTGATCGTTTCGGTCAGCGTACCGATCTGGTTGACCTTGATCAGGATGCTGTTGGCGATCCCTTCTTTAATGCCGCGAGCCAGACGCTCGGTGTTGGTGACGAACAAGTCGTCGCCGACCAGTTGGACCTTGTCGCCCAGCTTTTCGGTCAGCAGCTTCCAACCTTCCCAGTCATCTTCGTCGCAGCCGTCTTCGATCGAAACGATCGGATACTTGGCGGCCCAGTCGGCCAGGAAGTCGACCATCGCGGCCGAGTCGAACTCTTTGCCGTCGATCGTGTACTTCTTCGTTTCGCCGTTGTAGTACTCGCTGGAAGCGCAGTCGAGCGCGATGAAAACTTGTTCGCCTGGCTTGTAGCCGGCCTTTTCGATCGATTCCATGATCAGATCCAAGGCTTCGATATTGCTGCCCAAGTTGGGAGCGAAACCACCTTCGTCGCCGACGGCGGTGTTCAGGCCTTTGCCTTTGAGGACGCCTTTCAGGCTATGGAAGACTTCGACGCCGCAGCGGAGTGCGTCGCTGAAGTTATCGAAGCCCAACGGCATCACCATGAACTCTTGGACGTCGACATTGTTGTCAGCGTGCGAACCGCCGTTGAGGATGTTCATCATCGGGGCCGGCAGCAGACGAGCGCCGACGCCGCCCAGATAGCGGTAGAGCGGCAAGCCGGAGCTTTGTGCGGCGGCCTTGGCGACGGCCAGCGAAACGCCCAAGATTGCATTGGCGCCCAGCTTGCTTTTGTTGGGCGTGCCGTCCAGTTCGATCATCTTGCGATCGATTTCGGCCTGATTCAGCGCGTCTTCGCCCAACAGCACTTCGGCCAGGACGGTGTTGACGTTTTCGACCGCTTTGGTCACCCCTTTGCCGACGTAGACGCTCTTGTCGCCGTCGCGCAGTTCGTTCGCTTCGTGAACGCCGGTGCTGGCTCCGCTCGGCACGGCGGCGCGGCCCATGGCGCCGTCATCCAGGGTCACTTCGACCTCAACAGTGGGATTGCCGCGGCTATCGAGCACTTGCAGGCCACGAATGTCAACAATAAAGCTCATGGTTCTCTCTCGCTGGTCAGGGGTTGTCGCAGGTCGTGCGGCTTTCGGTAGCAATCGCCGCACAATTCGGGGCCCGGGGACGATAATCGCCCGGATTGGTTTACGATAGTTCGAATGGAATCGCCATTTTGCCGCGCATATTTCGCATTGACTAGGCAGCCGAGCCTTGGTTGAGGAAAAAATTAACTCGGGCTACATTCATTAGCTACGGTGCGTCTCACCGCCAAAGCTGACTCTCGCCGCTGCGCTGCGATTGCGGCGCTGATTTTCCACCTTGATCCACGTTGAAGGCGATTGCTCATGTTTACCGGACTTGTCGAAACGCTCGGCTCGATCGTAGCCGTCACACGGCAGGGCCCCGGCGTTTTGATGCTGGTCGAGTGCGGACTGGTCGCTGAAGGCGCCGCGATCGGCGACAGCGTCGCGATCAACGGCTGCTGTTTGACGGTGATTGAGATCTCCGGATCGCAATTGGCTTTCGAAGCGGGGGAAGAAACGTTGAGCAAAACCAACCTGGGCAAACTCGCCGGCGGCGATGCGGTTAATCTCGAGCGAGCCTTGCGGGCCGGCGATCGACTGGGCGGACATTACGTCACCGGTCATGTCGACGGAGTAGGGCAGGTCGACGAGCGTCAGGACGACGCCGAGTGGTCGAAGTTTTGGTTTCGCGTCGCGCCGGAGTTGGCGCTGCAGATGGCGGCCAAAGGTTCGGTCGCGGTCGACGGCGTCAGCTTGACGTTGGTCGATGTCGAGGAGAAACGTTTTAGCGTCGCACTGATTCCGCATACGTTGTCGGTGACGACGCTGGGGGGCCGTCAGGTGGGAGACGCTGTGAATATCGAGACCGATTTGCTCGCCAAATATGTCGAGCGACAACTGCGCGGCGCCGCCGCCAGTTCCTAAGCCGCTACTTTTACTCGGCGGATATTCCGCCTTACGCATGCCTAAATTTCAGAATCAGACGATCTCTTTTTTGACCAAACGATTTCGTGAAGTCGGGCTTCGCCCGGTTTCGAAGCATGGTCAGAACTTTTTGATCGACATGAATTTGCTCGATATGATCGTCCGCTCGGCCGATCTGGGGCCGCAAGATGTGGTGCTGGAAATCGGCACCGGCACCGGATCGTTGACCACGCGCATGGCGGCCGAAGCAGGGCACGTGATTACGGTCGAAATCGACGAGCATCTGTACACGCTGGCGTCGGAAGAACTGTTCGAGTTCGAGAACGTCACGATGCTGCAGTTTGACGTTCTGAAAAACAAAAACGCGTTTCGCCCGGAAGTGATGGAGACGATTAAGGAAAAGCTGGCCGAGATCCCCGGCGGCCGGCTCAAGTTGGCGGCGAACTTGCCGTACAACGTTGCGACCCCGATTTTGTCGAACTTGCTGCGGAGCGAGATCACGCCGGTCTCAATGACAGCGACCATTCAAAAGGAAGTCGCCGAACGCATCATCGCCGTCCCCAGCACCAAGGACTATGGCGCGCTGAGTATCTGGATGCAGTCGCAATGCCGCTGCGAGATCGTGCGGATCTTGCCGCCTGGCGTCTTTTGGCCGCGACCGAAGATTGACTCGGCGATCATCAACTTGCATGTCGACGAGGAACTACGCGGCCGCATTGCGGACCGCGAGTTCTTTCATCAGTTTACTCGCGCGATCTTTTTCCACCGCCGCAAGTTTCTCCGCAGCGTGTTGATCAGTGCGTTCAAAGATCGACTCGACAAGACCCAGGTCGATGAAGTAATCGAAGCGAATGGACTGCAACCTGACGCGCGGGCCGAGCAGTTCACGCCAGACGAAGTGCTGGCGATGAGCGAAATGTTCCGTTTAAAATTGCAAGCGGTGGGATTAGGTTGAACTGATCCAAGCGGGACGAATGGACGTCAGCGGTCGGACCTGTTGATAGAAATGGGCGGCCTGAATCACCGAGACGTCTGCATGTCGCGGGCCGATAATCTGCAAGCCGATCGGCAGCCCTGACTTGGTAAATCCGCACGGAACGGAGATCGCCGGTTGCCCGGTCATGTTGAACGGGTAGGTAAACGGCGTCCAGGTTGGCCAACGTTCGTGCGGCCAGCCTTGGGGAACTTCGAGCCCCGCGTCAAAGGCGGGAATCGGCAGCGTGGGGGTCAACAGCAGGTCCCACTTTTGATGGAACTTGCTCATTCGCTCGATGAGAGCCGCTCGTTCATTACGTGCTTGCATAAATTCGAGCAAAGTGAGCCCAGTCGCCCACTCCGCGACATGGATCAGATTGGGATCCATCTTTGCGCGATCTTCGGGACCAATATCTCGCAGCGCGTTCGCCGCTCCGGCGTAGAAGAGCCGATTGAACGCTTCCAACGGATCGGAAAAACCGGGGTCGCATGTTTCGACGATCGCGCCCGCTTCTTCAAACTGGCTCGCCGCCGCTGCAACGGCCGCGGCGATTTCGGGATCGACGTCGACAAAACCAAGGTTGGCGCTAAACGCGATCCGCAGGCCCGCCACGTCGGCGTCTTCCAACGCGTCGCGGAACGAAACCTGGTTGGCTGGCAACGTGACGTCGCGCGAGTCAGGCTCGGCCAGCGCGTCGAGCAACAGCGCGTTATCGGCCACGGTCCAGGTCATCGGCCCGACGTGGGCCAGTGGATCGAAGGCGCTCGGCGGCCACATCGGGCACAAGCCGTGGGTCGGTTTGAAACCGACGACGCCGCAAAAACCGGCGGGAATGCGGATCGAACCGCCGGCGTCGGTCCCCAAGGCCAACGGCCCCATTCCCAAAACAACCGCGGCGCCGCTCCCTCCGCTGGATCCGCCTGAGACTTTGGTTGGATCCCACGGGTTGCTAGTGACGCCGTCCAGCGGATTGTCGGTTACGCCTTTCCAACCAAACTCAGGCGTCGTCGTGCGCCCCAACGGGACGAACCCATTGCGGCGCAGCGCGGCGATGGCCGGAGCGTCGACGAGTTGCGGTTCGGGCGAGGTTAACAGCGAACCCTTGCGATTTGGCCATCCTTGCGTGAGAAAGATATCTTTCACCGCGACCGGAACGCCGTCGATCGGTCCGAGCGGCGTCGCCAATCGCCACCGTTCTTCGGAATAGCGAGCGGCCTCGAAGGTGAGTTCTTCGTTGAGCAGATTGTAGGCGTTGACTTTTGGATTGTGGTCATGCACGCGCTGCAGACATGCCTGAGCGGCTTCTACCGGAGAAAGTTCGCCCAATTGAAACAGGGCCGTCATTTCACCGGCTGTCATGTCAGCGATTTGAGTCGATTCCGGGGTCATTCGCATGTCTTCCGTTGGTGAAAGGAGAGAAACAGACGCCGTTCCGCTAGCGAGGAATCACCAAATCGCCGCCGCCGACGGGAGAGCATTTCACCGGCGCTCCTTCGCGCTCGATCAATTCCATCACGACCGCCGCGTTGCGAACGCGTTCGCGAATCTGGGCGTCGTGATACTCGCGCGTGTTCCAGGGAGCGTAGATCAGTTCTTCCGACGGACCTGGTTCGATTTTGAAATAGCAAGGCGCACACAACCGCGCGATCTCGGCCGCTTCGTAAAACCGCACGAAGCCGCCCATCGCGTTGACCAGGCACAAATAGATATCCATCGGAATGTCGATCGCGCTGCGAATGCTAGAGAGCATCGGCAGAGTCAAATCGGCCAACGGATTGAAGCTGTTGGCGCCCAGTTTTTGGGCGAGTTTCGCTCCGGCCGGATTTGCGTGCCCGGCGAACACCGATAGCTTGAAAATGGTTTCTGCAGGAATCACCGCCTTCTCGCGCAGCTCACTCACCAACGATAGCAACCCTTCGTCAGGAACGAGAAACCCGCGAAAACCGGCTTCCAAACAGCGATCGCAATCTTTCAACCAATGCCGAATGCTATCGACGCCGCGCAGCCGCATGCCGGAAACGATCCCCTCGCTGGTTGCGATTTGTCGCCCGGTATCCCAACCGCGGCGCGGTCCCAACGTCATGATGACTTCGATCTTCTTTTCCCGCGCAAGAGCCGCAAACTGGTTCAGTTCTCCCTGCGTGAGAAACGTCGCGCCGCCGACGGTCGCGATGATGCGATGAATGGGAACGTTCAGCTTTTCCGCTTCTTCGAGCATCGTTTCTAACGCAGAGAGTCGTTCGACCCCAGCGATTTCGATCCGAAAGTGACCGCCATCAACAAAGGAACCATTTGAAGAGGGGAGAGCGTAATTGTCTCGCGTCGTTATGCCTAATTCCTCAAGCGCTTGCTCAAGTCGAGCGTTATCAATGACGGACAAGGGGCTTGCTCCTGTGGAATGCGAAAAGATCGATCAGGCGGCGCATGCTGTCACGTCGCCGCCGACGTCGGGGAAACTTTTCTTCAGGTTACCCCACTTGCACTATCGACGAAACCGTGCAAATGCGGCTAAGGTTGCATTAAGCGTGAAACGAAAAGTGCGCAATCTGTTCTGCGAAGGAAAAACGGCAACGAGCTCAAGATGCGATTGAGTCTTACTCTCGCATCCCGCTTATCGAAATCATCTATCCGCCCAATCACGAGGAGTAATGCGCCATGACTAATCCCAGGAGCGAGAAACTGCAGGACGGACTGAAGATCCCCTCTAACGATGAGGCGATGGAATGGAGCCCAGCGTTGCGCGCGTTGCCGGTCCCTGGGATTCGGCGTATGGTCAACCTGGCGGCGACGATGAAGGACGTCATCCATCTTTCGATCGGCCAGCCGGACTTTCAATGTCCGCAACATATTGTCGAAGCGCATATCGACGCGCTGCGAGCGGGCCATCTCGGCTACACCATGGACGCCGGGCTCCCCGAACTACTGACGGAGCTCGCCAAGTACTACTCGGCGCGTACAGAGCGGGAGATCACCGAGGATAACATCCTGATCACGACCGGCGCGACCGAAGCGATGTACCTGGCGATCAGCGTGACCTCGGCGCCGGGTCGGCAATTTTTGATTCCGGATCCGACCTTCCCGCTCTACGCTCCCTTGGTTCGAATGCATGGCGGCGAAGTCAAAGCGATCCCCACCCGGGCGGAAAACGGGCACCAGCTTGACCCGCAGGAAGTGATTGACGCGATCGGCCCCCGCACGTTTGCGATCATCTTGAATTCGCCCAGCAATCCGACCGGGACGGTCTATCCGCCGGAGACGATCGAGGCCATCGTGCAAGAAGCCGCTTATCAAGGGATTCGGGTGATCAGCGACGAAGTGTACGACCATCTGATTCTTGACGACCTGGAATATGCGAGCGTGCTGCGGCATACGTCCGACTTGGATCATGTGATGATCGCGAGCAGTTTCTCGAAAACCTATGCGATGCCGGGACTCCGCATCGGCTGGATCGTTTCCAGTCAAGGAGCGATCAAAATGTTGCGCCGCTACCACATGTTCACCACCACCGTAGCGAACACGCCGGCCCAGTGGGCAGGCATCGCGGCGCTGCAAGGGCCAACCGCTTGCGTTGACGAGATGGTCCAAGAATATCGCCGCCGCAGAGATCGCGTGGTGAAATTGGTCAGCGAAACGCCCAACCTGACCGGCTATTGGCCGCAGGGAGGATTCTACATCTTTCCGTCGTTGCCGCGGACCTGCAACGGCAGCACTCTGGCCTTACGGATGCTGGAAGAGATCGGCGTTTGCGTCGTCCCCGGCGAAGCGTTCGGAGAAAGCTGCATCAATTCGCTCCGAATCAGCTATTCGACCTCAATGGAGAAGATCGAAGAAGCGTTCCAGCGAATGATTCCCTGGATGGCCAAGCAAGAGATGTAACGCCAACGACACGATTGAGTGGAATTATTGAGTCGTTACTTCACCACGGTCAGGGCGCATCCGCCATTGTTAAGCGGAGGGTCGGGGGAGGCAAAGTTGCATGGTTTCCACTCGCGAAACCATGCACCAACGCGTCTCCTTTCGCCTCCTGCGTTTCAGGAACGATCACCAAGGTGACGAGCCGATTCGCATCATGTCGGACAATATCCAACAACGCCGGCGAGTCGATCGAAAACAAGCCATGTTTCTGACCGTGAGGAATCTGGAACCGACCTACCATTTGCGTTTGGGTAATATCGAGCCGATCGGCCGCATCGACATTGGCCGGGGCGTTTTTCCAGGTCAGCGTGTCGGGCTCCCAGTAATCGAGCTGATCATTGGTGACGGCGTAAACCGCATAAGTCGCATCCGGCATCCGCGATGCAAATCCCAATTGCGTATCCGAGGCGGTGACGCTAAGTACAGCCTCAGAAACCTGCTTGACGTCGACGCCTGACAAATCGAATTTTAAATAGATTTTTCGATCGAAATTACTCCAATCGTCTTCCGCCCATTTGATCATCAACAGATCCTGCGGCCCGTAGCGTTCCGCCTCGTCGCGAATGAGCCAATGATCAGAGCCGGCGCCGGTGGCGGTGGTGATCTGCGTTTGCCGCGGCGTCTCGGAGGACGAGCCGCGATATTGCTCTTTCCCATATTTCTGCGTCTCTTCTAGCCAGTCAACGCGTTCCGAGGTGATCTTCAGCGATTGGCTTTCTCGAACAGAAATCTGCTTGCCGCTTTGTCGATGTTCGACATCCACCAGTCCCTCAAAGACCTGCAGACAGCCGCTTCCTTGATCGGTCACGACCACGCCAAAGCAAGTGCCTTGATCGATCAGGTTCGCATCCGGCGTCTCAATCGAAAACCCCTTGGCGGCGGCCCCAACGGTCGCGACCAACTTGCCGTCATGCAAACGTCCTTTCATCGGGTTCAGAATCTCGAAGTCGGCTGGTCCCTCAAGTTCAACCAGCGCACCAACATCAAATCGCAGCGTGACGATTCCCTCTTTCAACTTTACTCGTCCCGCGCCAATCCGAGAATCGTTGGTCGTCGAAAACGTCGCCGAAGCGAACTGACTGCCGGCGGTCGATGAAATGCTCACGAAAGGCTGAGGCGCGCGATCTTGAGAAGAGATCGCGAACAGGATCCCAAAGACGGAAGCCGCCAAGGCCAACGCCGCCGCCGTCGCTGACCACAAAAATGTCTGCAATGACGTGGTGATCTTACGGCGACTGGTCGGAGATGAGGGAACTGCGGGCTCGCCAGCGCCGGGCGAACCTTCTCCCGCTAAACGAAGCGAGGCGTGCAAGTGCGAAATTTCCACATACTCGCGGCGCAATTCTGGTAATCCAAGAATCAACGACTCTAGCTGCGCCAACTCGTCTGGCGTTGAGCGCCCGTCTAAAACGGCGTCGCACAGACGATAAAAGGCGTCTCGTTCATCAGTTTGGCTCATTGGTTATCCTCTTTCGCCATTTGCCGATTTACGCATTCGTGAAGCGTACGGCGAATTCGACTTAACAGACGATAAACCGCTTCGATACTGCGATCCGTTTGTTCCGCAATTTGAGTCACCGCTTCGCCTGCCGAATATCGATATTGAATTAGCTGACGATGATGGACAGGCAACTTGGCTAAACAATGCGCCAGCAGTTCGTCACGACGGCGCAAGTGATCTGCGTTCATCTCTAGCTCGCGATTAACCGCGTCCAAAAATTCGTCGGAAAATTGCAAACGATCTCGTTGCTGTTTTTTTCGCCAAGCCCTGACTTGATTGTACGCGACTCGACATGACCAAGCGGTAAAATTAGTACCTGCTTCATAACTGTGGAACTCGCGCCACAACACTAACATGGTCTCTTGAAATACGTCGTCTACGGCATCGCGGTCATGAAGCAGGCTCGTCAAATACAAAACCAATTGGCGTTGATGGCTGCCCAACAACTGCACGAACTCGCTCGCTCGACTATCTTCGTTGCGTTCAGAGTCTTGCAAGGGAGGAGTATTTCCCGGGGTGGGTTCAAGGGAATGCGTCACAGGGCGCCCCTCTGTTTTCACGTCGTTAACTATCGATATTCTAATTGCGCCGTAACCGTACAAGCTTGGCTCGAAACGCAGCGAATCCAATGGGCGCTGAATCCCTGGGGAAAATCGAGCGTCACCTCTTCACCGGCGGGAACCGTAATCGTGCGATAGGGATGAAAGCCGCTAAGGTGGTCGAAATCAATTTCCAACGTCACCTCCGTATCTTGATCGGCCGACAAGGACAAACGCTTTTCGTCATAACCGGTTATTAGATACGGATCGGACGGTTGACCTGCGGACACTTTCGTCTCTTTCCACGGGCCCCCCACGCCGACAGGTTTTCCCAGTTGCCAAAGGTCATCAATGGCGCCAAACCATAAGGCCATTTGACCGTCACTGCTGGCGATCACATGTCCATCTTCGGCCGCGTCAGCACGCACGCCGGCCAATACCAGCAAACCGTTCCACGAGGCGAAATCGGTAATCTGCTTATCGTGGCTGCTAATCGGCCGCATCAATTCAAAGGCCGGAGGCAGACCGTTGTTGATCAGGGGAACTTCGTAAAAGGTTCCATGGATGTTCGCCAGAGATCGTTCTGACTCCACTTCGCGAGTCGCACGAGGCCAACCGGAAGCGAACGGCCGATCAAACGCGCTGGAGCCTTTCGGTAAACGGAATCGCTTTCCCTGGTATTTCACGATAACGGACGCATCGTCCACGGCGAACTCCGCCGCGACTTCCAAACGCTTCGCCAATTGGGGATCCGCTTTATCGGGTCGAAATTCAAAACGGTCTTTGGTGAACTCGAAAAACTGGCCTGAAGAGCCGACGACGCGTAAATCTCGGCTCCGTTTGGCGGCGTATAAGAGCCCCGCGTGGACCGACTTGGCGGGACTGCTAGCCGACGCCAAGCCGACGAATAGCGAATCTCCCTGTGCGCTGCGCTCGGCAGGATACTGCGCTGACGTCTGGTGCAAGACGGCGGTGGCTACGCAGTCACGATCGGTTTTCAATCGTAACCATACCGCGTCAAGATCGTTCGGAAAATGGTGAACGACGGCGCCGCTCGGTTCGACATCGACTGTCGAATACTCTTCCCAGACTCCATTCCCCTGGCGATCGACTTCGAGCGTAAACCGAACCGGCAACGTGCTGGAAGCAGGGGACGACTTGGTTGGAAGAAGCTGCGTGACGGTCGCATTTTCATTCGCTTCAATCTTCAAGCTTTCATCTTGTCCGGCGACGCAGGCCATGTGAGGCATTCCATAATCGCCGGCGATATGCTCCGCATCATTACCAGGAATGGTGATCTCGCCGCTGGCGAAGGCTTTGGTGTAGATCACATCTTGATTGTGATGATTCCAGGTCAACGACAAGTCGGTCCTCTTCCAGGTTTCGTCCAAACGCGGATTACCGCGTCGATCGACGACCAGATAAACCGTGACCGGCTGATTGACTCGGAACGAAAAACCGGGCGCCGGCTGATGATAATCGCCTCGTTGCGTGGTGACGCGCGGCAACCGCGCTAGTTGCGGCGGCATCTCGGTGATCTTTATTTTTCCGGTGGTTCGATTCCCTAGTTCTGACGAATGCTGACTATTGCGCCCCAGGGCCAAATGAAGAATACGTTGATCAAATCCGGCGACAAGAAAGGGATCCGACGGCTGATTGGCTTTTACTGCATCTTCAATCCAGGGGCCTCCATATCCGTTCGCCGGCCCCCATGACTTCAGGTCTTCGTACTTGCCGAACCAAAGATTCGATTGCGGTTGTCCGGCGAGATGGTTGCCTTGAATACTGGTTTCATCCGTCGCCAAGACTAGTTGATCGTTCCATTGACAAAAGTCGGGAACGTAACGCAGATGACTACCGATCGGCTGAATGCCGCTGGCGTTTTGCACGGAAAAGCTCATCGGGAAATCGAAGAACATTCCATGCATGTCCAGCATGCCGCGACCAGCCGCTAACTCGCGAATTCGAGGCCATTCGGTGTACCACCCATGCCGAGCATCATTGCAGAGGGAAGCTTTGGGAAGCAGGTAGGTGCGCCAAGTTCCTGCATCCAAAAGTTTGAGACGCAAACTGCGGCGATCCCATCCAATCGCCCAGATCGGGTCGTCCTGGTCGCCGCCGCCGGCAATCCCTTTCGGGCCGGTCACGTCCGTGTATTGTCGACGCTCGATAATTTCCCACGTCTTGCCGTCCCATTGGGCGAGCACGCCGCGTTCTTCTTCTCCCACTGCAGCTCCGCCGACAAGCAAATCATCGTACGTGCCTGCCGGGTGCTCGCCGTTGTTCGAAACGACTAGCCGCCCTTGGCCGGTATATCCCCCTTTGCCGTGCCAACCGGGGACAGGCTTCTTAAAAAGCTGCTTGACCGCGAGCGTATGAACGTTGGCTTCCCAGATGCTCCCTTCCATATCGATGTAATAGACCAGGTTGACGGGATCTTCCAGATGTCGCGCGATGGCCGTAACTCGAATCGGCATCTCTTGCGGAGAAATCGTCCGGACTCCGCCTTCGTGATCAATCAAGTAGTGAGCGATGAGCAATTGATTCGATTCTTGATGAATCATTCGCCCCGCCGGCGTCCCGCCGACGCTTTCCGGATGAATGATCATCTTCAAATCTTTATCTACCGAGAAAAGCTTATGCTCGCTGCCGCGCGGCATGTGAGGCGCGTAGTTCACCATCCATAACTTATCGGCCCACGGAACAACCGCTCCAATGCCGCATTCGTCATGACCCCCTTTGCGATGAGCTCCATCCTGACTGTAGACGCCATAGGTGGTGAGATGAGGATAAACGCCGCTAATCTGCAACTCCGTTGCGGCGCCGTTCGTCTCGGCGGAAGACGGATCGCCGGTCGAAACGGTTGGCGCAACACTTTGGCTTTGAGCGGCGGCGTTACCAACTGCTTGGAGAAACAAGAGCAACAAGAGAACGTTTCGCAGACGACGATGCGTGAAATTCATAGCAGCCACCACGGGTGAGAAAGGCGAGCAAATCGAGGGAGGGATTACTGTTCGACAGATTTGTAGCGAGGATCCGACTTAAGCTCATAATTAAATGTATTGGAGCCATTGGTCACGGTGACGAGGATTTGAGAATTGCGGTTGTACTTGGGGGGAATTGCAGGCGGTTTCGAGTATTCGTCCACCGCTTGAGCGGTGATGCGAACAAGATATTGGCCCGGCTTCGCCCCCACGGTCTGAATGGTGTCTTTTAGCTGGAAATGGCCGTTGGCGTCCGTATACGCCGACGCGGAATCGCCTTGTGGACCTTGCCCTTCGAAAATGACATTCGCATTGGGTAAAGGCTGACCATCCAAGGTGACAATCCCCTCAACAGACGCTAAATTATTCCCCCCATTGCAGCCGACAATCGACCCAAGGAGGAGAGCGATTTGAATCGAGAATGATCGTCGTTGCATGGGCTATCAAGTTGGTTAAGAAGTTTCACAGGAAGGGGGTGATCGCCGTGCGATATCGGCCGAAGCGCTATGCGGATAGTTGTTGGACGCGGGGTCAAACCAAAAACAATCCGCGTGCGCGGGGATGACGTTTTCGCAAAATCAAGGGAGCTTAAATCTGGGAACGCGCTGGCATACGAGCCATCTTACGGCCATTCAGCTGGCGTTCCCCAGTTGATATTGGAAAGTCGCTGATAGGTGGTGCTGTCAATTGTTTCGGCGATGAAGTGAGCCGATCCATCGCAGGCGAGCACCTGAACGCCGCCCGAGTGTTGGCTGGTAAAGCCTTCTTTCTCGTGCTCGTTAGGATTATGACCAGTCGACGTTTGGCGAATGACCTCCCACTTCTCGTTATCTTCTCCACCGGCCCATTTTGGCGCGGTGACATCATCCGCGTTTGTCGGCGTGGCGACTTCTCCCACCATAAATGTTCCGCTGAGCCCATCGGTAATATCACGCATGCGTACGACTCGACCATTTCGAATCGGCATGGCGCCGTTTCCACTCCAATTGTCCGCTTCTGGAGTGTTGCCGTAGCACCCGGCGTAATTGCTAATCGCGCAAGTTTCGGTGTCGCCGTCGGTAGCCAAGTCAGGCGTATTCGCCGAAGGACAGCGATAGCCTTCGATAACCGTCTTCAATTCCGGCAGTGAGCAGTCGCAACCAAGACTGGTATAGAGACCCGTGCGCACTTTGAAATCGGCGACCTCTTGAATGGCCGCATGGATGTTCGCCTGTTCGATGAAGGGGAGAATGTAAGTTTGCCAGCCGAACGAGCGATAGAGATCGGCGTCCGTTCCATCCGAGTTCAAACTTTTGGCCATGCCGGGCGGAAAGCTGCCGAAAGTATCGTGATGATTGTGCAGCGCCAGACCCATTTGTTTGAGATTATTCGCGCACTGCATTCGACGAGCCGCTTCTCGGGCTTGTTGAACAGCCGGCAATAGCAAAGCAATCAACACGCCGATAATGGCGATGACAACAAGAAGCTCTACCAACGTAAAGCCTTTTTGGTAACGCATGCGGGGGGCTCCGGGAATAATTTGACATGCAGCGAGACGATCTCACTCGATGTCACGACAGAATGAAACGGGTCCAAAATGAAATACCAATCCTTTTGACCGCAGAGAAATTGAGCGAGCCAGCGGCATCGATCCAATCCGTGAAGCGATCAACAGGATTTGCATGAACTCACGCGGCGCGAAAGTTCTGCGTAATAATGGGATAAGAACAAAGAGCGGCTCCACCAGGTTTTTGACATAAATTCTGCTTTTTTCTCGCAAGAATGTCGCAAACGCCGTTTAACTCAATATTTCATCCGCCCAACCGACGCGTTAAGGGAGAAGCCCTTTCAATCGCAATCAGGCAATGACCAATCGCCTGACGAATGCCCCCAAAAACGGGCCTCCTCTGGAAACGAATCACTCGTTTTCGATCTTGGCCGCGAAGACGATAAATTCCCCCTAAGAATTAGCCAGGGCGCCGCCACGGCTTTGCGTGGCGATGAATGTGCTCCAATATTCCGTTCTACAACGATTGCTGCTAGAAAAAATAGAGTCGTTGCATCATTCTGGATGGTCGCCGATCGCATTCATGGACACGCAGACGTGGCCACAACGACCAGGCCCAACTTCCTCCGTTCTCCGTCTCTTATCTCCAAGACAATGGTAGACATGACGTTCAAGAATACTTCCCGACGTTCCTTCTTGGCCTACAGCATCGCGATGGCGGGTGCGAGTCAGCTGGCTGGTGATTTATTTTCCGCCGAAGACGCCAATGCCGAACGCCCGCTCATGGCTTATGTCGGCACGTTCAGTTCTCCTTTGAAAGATGTCTTGGATACGCAAGTTGATCTTCCTCCCGGCAATGGCCGCGGCATCCATGGCTTTCGCGTGAACCGCGCAACAGGAGCGCTGACAGCTGCGGTCGTACATGAAATGGGAACGAGCCCCAGTTGTTTAACGGTCAATGCTGCGGGGACGCGACTCTACTCGTCCAACGAGACCGATCGCGTGGGGAACGACAAAGAGGGAACCGTTAGTAGTTTCGCCATCGATCCGGCCAGCGGCGGCTTGACGCTTCTCAATACGGTTCGATCAGGCGGCGCCGGTCCGACCTATCTGAGCATTCATCCTGCGGGCAAACATCTCTTCGTCGCCAACTACTTCGGCGGTTCGATCGCCGTGCTGCCGATTTTGGACGATGGGCGGCTCGGCAGTCCTACCGATGTCAAGCATGACAGCGGCAAGATTGGCCCCACGAAAGCGGTCCATGCGCCTCCGGGGAGTTTCGCGTTTAGCGGGCATGACACTGCGCACGCTCATATGATTCAGGCCGATCCGGCAGGGCGTTTCGTCCTGCATGTAGATTTGGGATTGGATCAAATTTTCATCTGGAAGTTTGACCCGTCCCGGGGAAAACTCACCGCGAATGATCCGGCGACCGTTTCCTTGCCGCCGGGAGATGGCCCCCGGCATTTTCATTTTCATCCCAATGGTCGGTGGTTCTACTCGATTCAGGAAGAGGGATCGACCATCGTGTTGTTTGATTACGACGCAGAAGTAGGCCGATTGTCGCCACGGCAAACAATTTCGACGTTGCCGCCAAATTTCGCCGGGAGCAATTTCTGCTCTGAGATTCTCGTTTCGGCCGACGGTCGATTTGTCTACGCCGGCAATCGCCTGCATGACAGTATCGGGATCTTCTCGGTAGGAAGCGACGGAGAGTTGACGCACGTCGCCGACGAGTGGACGCGCGGCGACTACCCACGCAGTTTTAACTTGGATCCGACAGGCGAGTTTCTTTATTGCTGCAATCAGCGAGCGGACCATGTGACCGTATTTCAAGTGAATCGCGACACCGGACTTCTCCAGTTTACCGACCACTACGCGCCGGTCGGAAATCCGTCGAGCATCGTTTTTCTTGCTCTCCCCAGTCCCGAGTAAAGGGTGAGCCCATGAACGTGATTAGCTGATTTCATTACAAGCTCGGGGTGACAAAATTTTTCATCGCGTCGGCGGCCTCACGAGACAGCGCCTTGCGGCGGCATCTTTTCGGTCTTGCGGTGAGTCCGGGATAGGCGAGCAACTCTCCCAGACGCCTGTTCGAATCGCGACTGTCAGTTGGAGCAAAGCCGACGAAATGCTTGCACAAAGCTCGTTGTGTGAGAGAATACGATCTGCGGGGGGGGGGGCGAGCGTATTGGACTTGGTCGATGGCGTTTTCAGGAGGAGGCGGATGCACGCAAAATTCGGCCTCACGCTGGTCGTCAATCATGCGTGCAATCTGCGTTGTTCGTATTGTTACACCGGCGAGAAAATCGGGCGGCCGCTATCACCAGAAATCGGTCGAAAGGCGATCGACCGGGCGATCCGGTCCGTGCGTCGCGATGGTGCGCTCGAACTGTCGTTCTTCGGCGGCGAGCCTCTTATTGAAGCTGAATTAATCTTGGATCTTGTGCGTTACGCTCGATCCGCGGCCGACGATCAGGGTGTCCGCCTGGCGTTAAGCATGACGACCAACGGAACGATTGAGTCGACTGTCGCATGGTCCGTAATGACATTGCCTGAACTTGAATTGGCAATTAGCCATGATGGATTGCCGAGCGCTCATGATGGCCACCGCGTTACGGTCGATGGGACGCCTAGTTCGTTTCGAGTCCAAAACACGATGGCTCGCCTGATTGATGCGGGTAAAGAATTCCGCGTCGTTATGGTTGTTCAGCCAAGCAGCGTTAAGTCTTTGCCGGAGGGAATGGAGTTCCTTTATACGCTCGGCGTTCGGCGATTTGATCCGTCGCTTAATCTTTGGACAACCTGGACCAAGACTGATGGTGAACGCTTGAAGGACGCCATCCGCCGCGCCGCAGACTTTTGGGGAGAACGACTGCCAGAGTGCAGCGTAAGTTGGTTCGACGAAAAGGCTGCACGAGCAGCAGGCATTCCATTGACCGAGACGGCGCGATGCGGATTTGGCCATGCTGAGATCGCGGTAACTCCTGCGGGGAATCTATTTCCTTGTGAGCGTCTTATCGGTGCTGACGAGCCAAGTAATCCGATGCGTCTATCAGGCAATGTGTTTGATGGCGATGATTTCCTTGGCCACGCTCCTCTTCCTGGAATGTCGCCGGCGGAATGCGCCCCCTGCACGCTGCAAGCGCTTTGTAGCACAAAAAGTTGTCGATGCAGCAATTTCATCAGGACGGGAGATGTGAACCGACCCGATGGATTGCTCTGTTTGCTGGATCAAGCCTGTTATCGAGAAACGGTCCGCGTCCTTGAGTCGCGAGTTCTCACCTCTTTTTAAGGCGCCTAATGGACGATAGCCCCCAATCCGATGAGTCGCTGAATGAGTCGTTGGCGGATGTGCCGCCAAATCCTGTAACTGCGCCACAGACGCCTTCGGCCAGTCATCTTGGCCAGAACGCTTTGCTACTCACTGTAGCGGGTGCTGGAGCATTTCTTCTCATCGCTGGCACGATGACCCCGTGTGTGGGCGCCACTCGGTCCACTAAATTGCAGTGGGAAGAGCGACAATTACAAATCGAGCAAGCCGAACGCGATGCCAAATCCTGCAACCCCCAACAACAGTAACGTTCCGGTTCGCAGCAGATATTCTTCGGCCCTTCGCACAACTCTGCGCTGGATCGAGCGCGGACTGGCTGGGTTCGGCGCGATCGTCGCTTTCTATTGGCTGACGATGGATGTATCCGTCGTCATCTCCCCATCGATGTCGCCTACGCTGATGGGAACCAATCCGGACGACGGTGATCGCGTGATCACCGAGAAAGTTAGCTGCTGGTATCGTAGCCCTCGCCGTTGGGAGGTAATCACGTTCATCACCGATTCTGGCGAAAAGCGAATGAAACGTGTGGTAGGGCTGCCGGGCGAGAGCGTTCAGATGGTTCGCCATGGTGAATTACTCATTGATGGCCAACCGGTTGAATGCCCACCATCGCTCGACGTGAAGTATTTGAGATTTGGCAATCTCACCGATGGCAAGCCTGTGCCGTGCGGCGATGGTTACTATGTGCTTGGGGACGATCTGAAAGATTCCGACGACAGCCGGTTCAACGGCCCGGTTCCTGCTCATAGGATTATGGGCCGCGCCTGGCTGATTGCGTGGCCCATGACGCGGGTGGGATGGGTGCGATAGCACGAGCGCCACGACCACGACCTTGCGTGGCAATCAATGTGCCCCAACATGGTCGCCAACCGCATTCGTGGCCACGGGGACTGGGCTTGATTCTCAGACTGCCCCTGACTTCTTATAATATCCCGTAGGCCGAATCCAACACTTACGAATGGACAAGATTCGATGGACGCGCGTATTGAGCGATTACTGGAATACCCAATCGAACCGCAGGCCGAATGGCAAGGCGGAGTCTTTGATTTCGGCGATCTCGCTGGCGCAGCTTTCGCGGATTCGCCGATGGCAGCAGCGAAAATGGTCCTGTGGGTTTCCCAAGAGCATGACCTTGTTCATGGAAAGCCTTCGCTGGATGACGCGCCGCTTGATTTGTTGATTTCGGAGTTGCTCGAATTCTCTGAACAGCATCAGTTTGGGTATCGCCCTGCACGTATCTGCGTTACGGACGAGGCGTTGGCAAGCCAGTTGAAGGAGGAGTTCGCAGGCTCTGGAACCGACGTTACGTGGAACGCGGAACCCGATTTCTGGTGTGATGTCAAAGCGACCATGGCCCAACATATGCTTGATGCGACAGCGGCCCCGACGTTGGCGGAATCAGGTTGTTCCTTGTTGCAAATCCGAGCGTTCGCGGAAGCCGCCGCAGCTTTCTATCGGGCGCGCCCTTGGCAATACGTTGACGATGTCGACTTGCTTCGCATTCACACGCCCAAACCGCCCAAGTATTTAAAACATGCCACGGTTCTAGGATCCGGGCGACATGAATTCGGGCTTGGGCTTTATGAATCGACCGCTACGCACTGGGATATGCGTGCGCAGCGCTTGAATATAGACACCGTTGAAGTGTTCAGCTTGACCTTCAACCCCATTAGCGAAGCCATCGAAAGTGACGTCGCACTTTGGAAAGAGCACGACTTTCCGTTGGAAACAGGTGATGCGTTTCCGCAGTTTCTGTTTTACGCTCGCGACAACACGCGGGCTCCGACACCAAAAGAACTTGAATACGTCACGGTTTTATTGGCGGCGTTGGCCGAGACAACCGAAGCGGAAATCGACTCTGGTGAATGGTCAAAACAGGTATCCATCCAAGGCAAGAAAAAACGATGTAAGATTTCAATTCCCGATTTGCTCAATCCTCCTACCAGAAAAGAATGGCTCAAGCGAGGCATGACTCCAGAGCAGCGAGGCAACGAACGACATTACCGGTTGGTTCAATCCGTAATAGCACAGAACGAAGGCATGGAACTGGAAGAACTGAATGACTTGTTAAACCAGCAATTTACGGGTTCCATTGACGATTTTGATTACCCGTCGGAAACGCCGTTTGATCGAGCCGAAAACCTTTGTTATGCGGCAATCGACGCGTACGGCCGCCGTAGGATTCAGCTGATTCGACAAGCATTGCAGGAAGACCCAACCCATATCGAGGCCAATGTGCTGCTGGCTGAATCGAAACACGACACGACTCATAAAATCGAGCTGTTTAGAAAAGCAGTCGAATTTGGAGAGGCCCAATACGCCGACTTATTGGAAACGGCAATCGGCCAATTTTGGGAGATTTCTGAAACGCGACCTTTGATGCGAGCCAAACTCGGGCTTGCAACCTCTCTCGCCGCAGATGGACAAGCCAATGAAGCGATTACGCAAATGCTGGATATCTTGCGACTGAACACGAACGACAATCAGGGCGTGCGATACCAAATCATCCCGCTATTGCTAAGCCAAAATCGAGAAAAAGAAGCGATTGAGATTCTCAACCTCTATCCAGAGGAGACGGGAAATTGGCTTTACCTCAAGGCACAAGTCGAATTTCGCCGTGAGGGACGCAACAGTCGGTCGGCGGACAAAGCGATCGCCGCCGCGATTAAATTCAATCCGCATGTTATCGAGTTTTTGATGACTGGTCCTCCTCCCATGATGCCGGAGCACTATGTGTTGGGAAGCGCAGAAGAAGCAGCCATCGTGATCGAAGGACAGTTGGAGTCATGGTCAGAAACCGAAGGCTTCATCGAATGGATGTTCGCGAGATTTGCCGCTTGGGAACGTGACAAAAAACGGAAACGCGGGCTGCGTTGAAATGAATCGTGAAGCCGGGCGCGGACGCCGTTGTCACGGCTTTGCGTGGCAATCAATGTGCCCCAACATGGTCGCCAATCGCATTCGTGGCCACCAAGACGTGGCCACGGCGCCTGTTCAATCATCGTGCAGCAGCACTTGTCAGGGGATAATTTCCAACGACGCGATCTGCTCGCCTGCCAGTTTGAAGAAGAACCGAAGGTCGGCAGGACTGCCTGGAAAGTTTCCGTTTAGTCGGCATGTGACGACGACCTTGCCATCCTGCTGCTCACATTTCAGCGGCTCGCATGTATAGATGTACTTCGCCGACACGTCTTCCTTCCACTTTTTGATCGCTGCTTGACCGTGGTAAGTGTGGCCTTCGTCTTTCACGATGGCATTGTCCAGGAAGCAACGCGCCACGGCGTCACTGTCGGCTTCGTCCGCTTTGAAATAGGCCGCGACTGGTTCTGGCAGATTGAGAGTCATGATCCTCCCTCCAAGTGTTTGTAAGACTGGGAGCCTTTGCTCCTTTTATCTCCTAGACACTGTCTGGGACCGACTGTGACAACTCTGGTTCATGATTTCCAAGGCAAATGCAGCGTCCCGCGTAGGTCCTCGCGTTGGAGTATCCGCCGCAGCCAGTCAATCTCGTCCGCTTGCCGAAGGAACGGATGTTCTCGGTAGAGGGCAGCGTGCTGGCGCTCGACCACATCCTCGATTCCCCGGACCGTTTCTTCCGCAACATCCCGCACCCGCTCGACATGCTCTGGAACAAACAGCAGCCGGTGCGGATCAACATGGCCATGTTCGATAAAGCCACGCGTCTTCTTTGGACAGCGGCAGGGATTGCTCTTGTTCACGAGCCCGCACTGGTCGTTCAGGAAACGATGCAGGTCACGGCGTGCACGCGATAGAGATTGCCGGAAGTTGTCTGCCGTTATCTCCAAAACATCGCTACCAACGGTATCGCTGACCCCCAGGATCTCGCCAAGAGTGAAGATCAACCGTTGCTTGCGATCAAGGCACAGCAACATTCCCATGGTGCAGCTATTCTTGGCTTCCTCGACCAAAATCGGCAATGCCACGGGGACGCTATTGGAATCGGGCAAGTCTGCATCCGGCGTGCTGCGAATCGCCGCTCCATATTCGGCAAACGTCTTTACGCTGGTTTCTGCGCTGCGGCGCTTCATGTTCAACACATGATTGGCGGCAATGCGATACAACCAAGTGCGGAACTTGCTCTCCCCCTTAAACGTACTGAGCTTGGTGATGACTTTGATCAGCACCTCTTGGGTCACTTCCTCGGCATCTTGAGGGTGAAAGACCATGCGGACAGCGATGTTGTATATCCATGCCTGGTGCCGCAAAACCACCTTCTCCAGCGCTGCACGATCGCCATTCTTGGCTTGCTCGACGAGAGTTGCATCCGAGGCGTCATCCTCGGTGATCTCGCTGAATGGGTTGAACACGGCGCGACTCCAGGAAACCAAAAACGGCGGCTTGAAAAACGTTGCTGTATCTTGGACACGCCCGAAGTGAAGGTGTGACAACTCCTGAGAGCGCAACCGCAATTAATTGTGTGGACGGGATCACGAACTTTCATCCCCATCACAAATTGTTAAAAAAGTGATGACGGGATTTGAACACCGCAAATCGAATTTTGACAGGAAATTATACCCCAACCGTCCGGCAAGCCCTCCGACCGCGCTACAAAGCATTAGCGCCCAAAGAGAAACAGCCGGTCGCAACCAAGAGCCCCAAGGAGAAAGACTGTTTATAAATCGAAGTCGGGGTAACAGGACGCCAATTGAACTTTTTTTTCGCTGGGGTGAGGGGCAGGGAACCTGGGATGCGGCGGCAGATGGAAGATGACAAGTCCAGCGGAAGTAAATAGTTACGGCTTGCATTTCCTTGGGAAAGCACACAATGCCAACAGCGGAGCATCAGACCGCGAGTCCAAGCTGGACACGTAGCGATGTTGCCTTCCCACAGAAGACACTGGCCGAAAAGGGCCAGTGGCACACAGAATCAAGAATGATTCCACCACGGCCACCCCGCCGTCGACACAGAACCAGGTGCTCCCCGCGATCCTGTTCCTCTATGAGCATGTGCTCAAGCAGCCGCTCGACCGCGTCGAACTGCACTATGCCTTTGAGCGTAAATCTCCACAGGTGGCCTTCGATTTTCGCTGGAAGTACGTTTTTCCCGACGCTGGATTGAGCGTTGATCCTCGCAGTCGTATTCGGCGGCGTCATTACCTGCACGAATCCACCCTATCGAAGGCCATATCCGCAGCGACCCGTCGAGCGCATATCACGAAACGAGTGACAGCTCATCCATTCCGTCACTCGTTCGCAACCCATCTGATCGAGGCGGGCTATGACATCCACACGGTACAGGAACTCCTTGATTATATTGACATTAGTACGATGATGATATTTAATCATATTTTAAATCAGGGAGGCCGTGGCGTCCGCAGCCCGGCTGATTTCGACAGCCTGGAATCCGAATAACGTGCGTACGTTATTCGGAAAGGTTCTGAATAAACACTAGTAATCCGACTGAATCCATCCTCCACACAACCGCTCAATTCAAACCCTACACATTGCCACTCAACCACAGGATCACGACATGCTGAAATTCCGGTTTACAGGCGGCTTCCTTGACGGGTTGGAAGCGTCCAACGAATCGAGTGACCCGCTTGAAAGACAGTATTACGGAACTGCAATGACCATGACTGAGGGTGGGGTAATCGGGCTTTTTCTCAACACAACCTCACCGGTTGGAATGAAGGACGCTCTTAGTATCACGGATGCGAAGGAACGGCTTGCCGCAATTAAGGCTGCCATGAAACACCGATATACGGCAACTGACAGAACCAAAGATGGTGCCGACGAAATTATTACGATGACCTACAGTGAACACGGGTAGCGTACAAACGAATCGACCCACAAATCGTCGGATAACAATACGATGCACACGGAGCCGCGGGCCGCGCGGTTTCTGAAATCAATGTCGATTGCCGCGGCCCGGTGATCGTTGTCGTTCTGCCCATCAAATAAACTCATGTCGAAGCTCGGATTACTTTGTGGCGTAAGTGGTGCTGGAAAATCTTACATCCTTGACAGGCTCGATCACACCCATTTCACAACCGTGGAACTTGACCCCGTCATTAAGCACCTTTACACCGAACTAAACGTTGGCGAGGCAGATGGCGACCCGTACCTGTACCAAAGTTGGTCAACGTTTTTGGATTCGACCGCTGACGATCGGGCGGTAAAAGGCGCGTTTCGTGATCGCATTCTTGACTTGCGAGGTGACGGAAATGCATCGCTGCTGCTGATTGGCAATCACCTAATCCTTCCCGCTATGGAAAACGTCGTGCGGAAAGCACTTTCGAGTCACTTTTCGGGCGTCACAGGGTTCTTTTTGGATGTTCCAGCTGAAACCGTCTACCGGCAACGAAAAGAGTGCCGTAAGAACGAATGGGACTTGAAAGTGTCAATGGAACAGGTGACGGCTGAAGTTCAGCGCATGCGGAGCACTCTCCCAAGCCGAAGGTATATGGTTGTTTCGTCGCAAAATATGGGAGATAAGTTAACCGCGTACTTTACCGTTCCAAACATTTGAAGGTGGAATGTGTGGCAAAACAATGTCGTGCACCCGGAGCACGGCTTGCGTAGTTTAACAAATGGAAAGTCGTCTCTCCGTGCTCGGTGACGACCGCCGTTATCCGCAACGAAGGCTGAAGACACATGGCAACTCAATACATTGGCAAAGCCGGCCACCTCGCTGTGATGAGCGAATTCTGCATCCGAGGATACAACGTTGCCATGCCTGAAATCGACATCGGTGACGATGTTTTTGTGGTCAACGATACATCGGGAGCCTACTGGCGCATTCAAGTAAAGGGGACGGAAGAAACGCGGAAGAAACGGGGACGGGGGTCATTGTTTTCATGCCGGGTGCTTTCGAGTGCTGTCGCGGACAAGAAAAGCCCCAAAAAAGACCCCCGTCCCCTTTGATCTTCCCCATCGTGTCACGCTCAGATCGATCCGGATCTAACCTGCTTACGATGCAAAACAAATCGCGTATGGTGTGGGAAATCAGAATGCCGATGCAAAGGTTGCGGCAACAAAGTAGAATGAGACACTAATTAATCACATTAGATCGCGGGATAACCAGCGGATGCACACGGAGTCGGCGGTCGGGCCGATTTTAAAACCATTACGATCATTGCCGACCCGGTGATCCTGGATGTTATTTTGCCCAGGCATTCCGATGCTGACTTCACAGGAATTCCGCGAACGTTGGTGCGACGACGATTCGGACTCGCTTATCGTGTTTCCGCCGAATGCGTTCGCCAATATTGCCATCCCCGACGAATCGAAGACGTTTCTGACAACCAGTGGCTTGCCCGAATCGGCCGCCCCGTTTCTCGATTTCCGCGTACCAGATCACGGCGCACTCCAGACCCTCGCCGAATTGTGGCAACTTGCGCCCGAATACAATCGCTATTGGGTCGTTGGCTCCAATGGTTCCGGCGATCCACTCTGTATTGACGAGTCCTGCGATGGGCAAATTGTCTATTTGAACCACGATTACAATTTCCATCGCGTACTGATCAATTCGTCCGTTCCGCAACTGGCGGAAACCTTGTTGGCGTTCCGCCACTTGGTCCGCGAAACCCAACGACAACACGGCGAGGATGCCTACCTCGATGGCGACGTTCCAACGGATTTGCAACAATGGCTGCTCAAAGAAATCATCCGCATTGATCTCGCCGCAGCCCATCCAGATTGTTTCTGGTCACAAGAACTGGAGAACATCCGCGAAAACGCAAAATAACAAAGCGGTGAACGGGAGCCGCCGGTGACGTTATCCGACTGAAAACGCTGCGACCCTCTGTGCGGTTGAGTGACCGCTACTTTGACCCGGATTCCAATGCGACATGGCGATTCCGCACCGCAAAAACGTTCCTGGCGACTTCTACGTTGAAGACGGTTGCTGCACGTCCTGCGACGTCCCCATGGTCGAAGCGCCGGAATTGTTCACGTATGACATCGACACGTCCGGTTCACATCACTGCTACGTCTCTCGGCAACCGTCCGATGAATCCGAAATTGAACGCATGCTCAAAACCGTATCTTGCGCAGAGTTTGAGTGCATTCACTATCGCGGCCGGGATGCCGATATACTGAAGCGGATGGCAGACGTAGATGCATCGCATTTGTGTGATGCCGTCGCGCCGGCGCCTCTGCCTGTCCCGAGGCCATGGTGGCGGTTTTGGTGACACAGCAGACGGCGAATAACAATGCCGTGCAACGGAGTACGGCATCAGGCGTTTAGGATTGAAAATCAATCGGCCGTACCCGCTGACGGCCAACGTTCGTCGCCAAAGCCAATCGGTATGATTGCAGTGCAAACAATCTCGACATCGTGGACAAAATCGTCGCGAGGCGGCCCACTCGCCACCAAACGCAATCGAATCCCGAAACGCTTGCCGTTACGATTGCCCAACGAGGTTCCGAAACTTCTCTGGCACTCGGTCGCGTACTCTGAACGCAATGAATTTTCCGAACCTATTGCCGTCCAAGTATCCACGACCTGTGAAAACAACCGATTCGGCTGCATCAATGCCGAAATCGAATTGCACGACAATTCCGCGACATTGATTTATCGGTATCAAACCGGCGCGCCGGTACGTCAATTTTTTGACAAGACCGGCACTTACGTCGCTCCAGAGCACTTGATTGAGATTCCGCAAGACTGTTGGGCGTCGATTGAATACAATGGGCGTTTCTCGTGCATCGACACTGGAAACTGGTGGTATGAACATGTTGTCGTCAATGTTGCCGTCGCAAACGTCGTGTCGGCCAACATCTTCATGACCACAAAACCGACGGAACACTATACTCAACTCGCACATCTTCGCTGATGGCGGGAAATGCCGACGAACCATGTGTTGCACGCGAGTGGCGGCAACGTCTATTCGCGAAACAATGTCGTGGGTCGCCACCGCGTGAACACCAACGTTAGCCAGCAGAGAGACCGAACCTGCCCTCTTACATTGTGTCTTACTTCTGATTGTGCATTCACCACGGAATAGCGAGCAACAAGGATGGTATTGGAAGATCATCAACGTCGCGGACGCATGCTCGTCCCGCCTATGTTTGACATGCCGCTTCAGGAGACCCGCTGGCACGTAGAGCGTCTCCCGGAACTGTTTTGGCTCGCGTTTGTCGGCAAACGACTTGGCGACCGACAGGTCCTTGAACTCGCCTATGAGATGGCGGTTGACGTCGAGGCCACGATCAAACGTGTTCGTAAGGACGACAAGGCGTTCCGGGCATATTTCCCCTCTGAGCACATGTCGTGTTCCGAGTCGGAACGGAAGCAGGTTGTAGCTGATCATAGCAACGCGAAATGGTTGCGTGAATTGCGGCCTCATTTTGCGGAAATGGCAGCGGTGTGGAATGGTCTTCCCTTTCGCTACCTTGCGTCCGATATCGACGAACCGACCGATGATCTCATTCTTGAGATCAAGGGCATCCTGCAGGAATGTTCGCACCGGCATGACAAACGTGCGCTCGTAATTCAAGCCACAATTGTTGCATTGGAGTTTCGAACGGAAAAGATGTTCGTTGCACAGGGATTGGACATCCCTGATCTCAACGCAGTTTTTGACTACCCTGAAACAGAAGAGTCGCAACACGCAGCAGGTTTTGTCGTAACAACATGTGGCCAGACGATATTGTGCCGCAAAGGTCCAGACGAAGCACCGGATTTTTCTTGGCAGCGATCATTCTGGAACGTTTGTTATCGGTTAGAGCCTTGCGAATATGAGTGATTCATTCCACGACTTTCTGTTAGATGCAATTGGTGAGTACATCCAGTGCGCTCGTGAGAGCTTTCAAGAACGGATGGACGACTGGGACGTTGACATCTTCGAAAAGGAAGTCAACGAGGTCGTCGGCGGACTCCTCGCACGCCAACTTAGTCTTGCAACGACCATTGCCCAATGCCCGCTGGCTTGGAACATGCATTTGCTGCCAGTTGCCTTGCGGTGTATGGCCGACGTTTACATCACGTTTTGTTGGATTGTCAAAGACGTGAAGCCACGTTCACGGCAGTTTATTGAATACGGTCTTGGCCAAGAAAAAATCGCAATCGAAAAGTATCGCGAATGCCTCGCCGCAGAATCAGATCCCGATCCGCATGCGGTTGAAATGATCGAAGCGCGAGAAAAGCTTTTGGATGCCGAGCGTTATCGATTCCTCATTCCGGTGAATCTGGGGTCATGGAGTGAGACAAGTATTCGCGATATGGCAATCGAGGTCGGCGAGAAGCAATTCTATGACTTGGTGTTTACTCAATTCAGCGCTCCAGTGCACTCAACGTGGCAGCACATTTGGCGAATGAACCTCTATCCATGTTCCAACCCGCTACACATGGGCCATCGAGTACCGTGGGATCCAGATTTGCCGCCCGATCCGCAGACGTTCACGAATTCTGCCAAGTATCTTTGCAAGACCTTTGCGAAGTTTGACGCTGTTGTCCTTCAAGAAGACGGAGATTCTGACGCCTACAAATGTTATGATTTGATTTGGAGTCGTTTCGCTGATTACTTCACGCGGGACGAATCCGACGACGAAACTGCACCGAAGAAAACTCGAAAGACAGCGTCACGGAAAAAGAAGCGATAGCGCGTAAAGCTGGCTAACAAAACAATGCACCGGAGTTGCCGCCCGACCTGAATATGGAATCTACGTCGCTGGCGGCAACCCAGTGATTGTGGTCGTTACCCGATAAAGTCTATTTACATCGAACGCAACATGAAAACCCTCGACCTTTTGCGTGATCAGTGCCAGATCCAAGAGTACGTTTGGAATCGGCTGGACAACTATGAACCGGATTGGGACTGGGCGTTGGGTGATGCGGACCGAAAAGTGTCCCTAATTGCGACTGGCTTCTCTTTTGAGCAAAACGGTTGGTTTTCTATGGTTCTCGACCGCCGGCCGCGCGCTCAGTCGGATGGTCAATGGCAATCATTGATTGGCCACAACTATCTGCCGATGCCGCACTGGAATCTCGATGACGACTACGAACTCGATGTGAAACACTACGATCCAAAATGGAAGCCCCCCAAGAATGGCTTTGATGATGAGTCCGTAGCCGAACTATTTGGCCATACAATTCGTGATGCGCTCATTCACATTCGTGAACAAAATGGATTTGCATTCAACTTTTTGGCTCGTAACTGCGCTTTCTTTGTGGAGGAACACGAAGGCCGTTTCGGTTGGCCGGAATACAAGGAAACGCGTACTGCCGGTCGGTGCAGACCATAGCGGCGACGGGTAACCAACGCGTGAACCGGAGCACGCGAGCTAGCGTTTTGAAAATGGAAAATCTTTCGCGCGTGCCCGGTTACGCGTACCGTTATCCCGCACAGATTCATGGCCATCATCTTTGAACTCTTCGTCGAGGTCGCGGATGAATCTCATACTGAATCAATGATTGCCTTTTGGAATGGTTTCGCGACAACACTCTCCGACGGCACGACGATTTCGTGGGATGTGACAACGCATTCTCCGAAACAGGTCGTGCTTTGGTCCAAATCACTTGGGCTAACCGGAATCAAGTCGTTCGAACACGCAACACAACTATCTGAATGCGGAATTGCCTTTGCGAAAAGACTGATGGATACACCCGATTTCGAATTCGCACGGATTGGAATTGAAGTCGACGGATACAGCCGCGACGATTTCGTACAGGAATCTGAAGAATTCGGCGAACCATGGGTTCCAGAAGGCACAATCATTTCAGAGTCGCTGTGGCGGGATATCGGCAAACCGACAAATCTTTCGAGATTTCGCGACGGCTACTATTGGAATAAATACCTGGGTGAATCCGTCAATCCAGTTTTCCTTGATCCATCACTCTACGAACTGTGGAGGCAATTGCCGAGTTGATAGCCTTTCAGAAAGCGGGAGAACAACACGATGCACGCAGAGCCGCCAACACGCGTGCTTTGAATGGAACGATCGCTCCGGCGGCCCGGTGATCGTGGACGTTATCCGACAAAGAGTGTCACGCACTGACATCAACAATGGCTGACGAATTCGAGGGATACACTGTCAACGACATCACGTATTGCGTCGATCCAGCGACCGACAAGTTCTTCCCCGTGCGCATTGTGAAGATTGGCCGTAAGTTCGCCGACGTTGAGTCCATTAATCCGCAACTGACCAACGATGTCACGGTTGACTTTGAGACGGACAAGAAGAATCGCCGATTCTTGCGACCGCAACTTCCGCGACACGCCCGTTTCGGAGGCTGCGAAGAGAGAATCGTTAACACCGAGCGCAATTCGGGACAAGAACTGCGACTGCTGCCGTTCCATTACGGAACCTACACTGGTGGCAAGATAAAGGAACTGCATAAAGATTACCCGGAACTATGGCCGCTACCGACCGGTCTAGTTTACGAGCGTTGGTTTAAAGACTCGGACGGGTAATCGTCGGATAACAAAAAAATGCATCCGAGTCGGCGAATCCGGGCGTTTCGACAATGGTAGAACAACCGCGCCGACCGGGTTATCGCAGTCGTTCGCTGCTTAGGATCGCGTGTCCTGGGAAGGAGATCAACTTGCCCTAAGTTGCATCGATCCGATCGTCAATTCTAAAAGCCATGACCAAGAAAGGTTCAAATCCTGCCAACAGTCGCCTTCGCGCCACGATTTGAACCTTTTGTCCTCCCCACAAATAGTGGGAAAACCAATCGCGGCCCCCCGCAATGCGCCGGCTTGGATTTTGGCGACTGATCGAGGATAATGATGCTTGGATTGGTGACGCGATTGCGTCGCCTCCGATCTTCCTGTGCGGGGTAGTTAGCGATTCTATGAAATTTATCGAGATGACCGGCGGAACGCTGATTGGCGCTCTGCACGAAGACGAACTGAGCCCCGACGAACTGGCGAAGGCCGGCGTTAACGAAACGACGATCGTTCGCATCAATCAACAAGGGGATATCGAAGTACGTCGCCCAGAAGGGTGGGATATCATCGGCGGGTTGATCGGCGACTACGAAAAGCGGATGCAGAAGGCGAGCGGGCTCGGCTGGGCGTAGCTTGGCGAGAGCTGAACGCTTAGGCAAACTTTGCTTCTTGGCGCAATCCGAACACGATTCTCGAATTTCTTCCGGTTAAATCAACTTTCCGGCTTCGATTCCGCTGCACGCTTCTTCGACAGCGACGAGAAATCCCATAAAATGCCGGTTCAGTCTACCCAAGCTTCCTGGCCGTAAGGTTGCGCAGCTTGGTTAAAACAGTTAACACCAGTACGCCGATCTAACTCTATATATCCTGCCAGCGCCAACTCCCGACGGCGCCCGGTATTTGGTCTTTCCCTTACTGCGGAGGCGATAGCCGCGTGACAACCGAATCTGCTGGTTCGTTTTCCCCCCCGACATCAACCGTCGTTGATCGACTGCGTTATCGGGCGGAACATCAGGGCCCGCAAGTCGCTTATGCCTATCTCGTTGACGGGGAAGACGAGAAACTCGAGATGACCTATGCGCAGCTCGATCTGGCGGCTCGTGCGCTGGCGGCTCGCATGCAAGCGCTCAACATGCAGGGTGAGCGCGCGCTGCTGTTGTTTGCGCCCGGCATGGAGTTTATTACCGCATTTTACGCCTGCTTATACGCCGGCGCCGTGGCAGTTCCGGCTTATCCGCCGCGCCGCAACCGCAACATGGTGCGCATCCAGGCGATCGCCGATGACGCCCAAGCGAAAATTGCGCTGACGACCAGCGACGTGCTGGATCGCGTGACGCCGATGCTGGATGAGACGCCTCACTTGAAGCAGATCCATTGGCTGGCGACCGACAGCGAAAAGCTGGTCGAAGCCGATCAGTGGCGCATGCCCGACATTGACGAAAAGACGCTCGCCTTTTTGCAATACACGTCCGGCTCGACCGGCACCCCCAAAGGGGTCATGCTGTCGCACAGCAATATGATGCACAATTCGGCGTTGATCTCGTACGCCTTTGAGCATACTCGCAGTATGCGGGCAGTTTTCTGGCTGCCGATGTATCACGACATGGGTCTAATCGGCGGCGTGCTGCAACCGATGCAGATCGGGCAGCCGACGATCTTGATGTCACCGATGGCGTTTCTGCAGCAACCGTTTCGTTGGTTGCGAGCGATCACCAAAAGTCAGGCGACCGTCAGCGGCGGTCCCAACTTTGCGTACGAATTGTGCGTCAATAAGATCACTTCAGAGCAAAAAGACAAGCTCGATCTTTCTAGTTGGGAACTCGCGTTCAACGGCGCCGAGCCGATCAAACCCGAAACGCTCGACCGCTTTACCGAGGCGTTTGAACCATGCGGTTTCCGTCGCGAAGCGTTTTATCCTTGCTACGGCATGGCCGAAGCGACCCTGATCATCTCGGGCGGTCTGAAAAAGAGCCCTCCCGTCATCCGTACGGTGGACGGCGATGTCCTGGATCAAGGATTGGTCGTCGACGCGGACCCAGACGAAGCGGGCGCACGCCCGATTGTTGGCTGTGGAAACTGTCTGCCTGACCAAGAGATTTTGATCGTCGATCCCGAAACGATGCTCCAGCAGCCCTTCAACAAAGTGGGCGAAATCTGGATTGCTGGACCGAGCATCGCCAAAGGTTATTGGCGGAACGAAGAAGATACGCAGCGTTGTTTTCGCGCCCATTTGGCCGACACCAACGCCGGCCCCTATCTGCGAACCGGCGATCTCGGCTTCATGCAGGATGGGGAGCTATTCGTCACCGGCCGCCTGAAAGACTTGATCATCGTCCGCGGCGTGAATCGGTACCCGCAAGATATCGAAGCGACGGTCTGCGCTTCGCACGAGCTGCTCGAAAATTCAACAGCCGCCGCATTTTCCGCCGAAATCGCGGGCAAAGAGCGGTTAGTCGTCATTGCCGAAGCGCCGCGACTGCGTCAAAAAGACTACGGCCAGATCATCAGCGCGATCCGTAAGGAAGTTGCGTTGGAGCATGAAATGGCGGTCGACGGCGTCGCTTTGATTCGCCGCGGCTCGATCCCCAAAACGTCTAGCGGCAAGATTCAGCGTCACGCATGCCGCAATCACTTTTTGCAAAACGTGTTGTCGATTGTCGATCGCTGGGTCAGTTGGGACGAAGCCCATCTGCTGGATGAAGTCCGCAAAGTGCGGCTTCGTCGCTCGCAATTGGAGTTGGCTCGAGCCGACGCCGAGGGAATGGCGGTATCCGATCCCGAACTACGCGATCGCACGACGCAGCTGGTGCTGGAAAAAATTCATACCGTCGCAAAAGAACGCGCGACGAATCTAGATCTGAATACCGACTTGCTGGCGATCGGACTCGATTCGCTCGAGCGGATGGAAATCATCGCATCGATCGAAGACGCCTACGGCGTTCAGTTTCCGGATCATATCTTGCCGACGCTCAAGACGTGCCGCGAAGTTTCGGAAGCGGTCGAGATCTATCTCGGCGGCGAACCCCGTTCGCAAGCGATTGCCGACGACGTCCCGGCCGAAATGTACAGCTTCTCGGCGTTGCCTGAATATCGCCAGGTAAAACAGACGTCGGATGAATTGGAAGCGTTGGGAATGCCGAACCCTTATTTCCAGTCGCACGACAAAGCGACCGGCAACATGACCACCATCAACGGCGTCGAATTGGTCAATTTCGCCGGATACAACTATCTTGGCCTGGCCCAACATCCACGCGTTTGCGAAGCGGCCAAACAAGCGATCGATCAATATGGCGCCAGCGTATCGGCCAGTCGTCTCGTCTCTGGCGAACGCCCAATTCACGCCGAGCTAGAACAGGCGATCGCGAATTGGGTAGGCGTCGACGCCGCCGTGGCGATGTTAGGAGGGCATGCGACCAACGAAACGACGATCGGGCACCTGGTTCGAACCGGCGATCTGGTTCTGCATGACTCGTTGGCCCATAACAGCATCATCCAAGGCGCTAGTCTGAGCGGCGCACGTCGTCGTCCCTTTCCGCACAACGATTGGGAAGAGCTGGACCAGATCCTGCACGATATCCGCCGCGACTACCGCCGCGTTTTGATCGTCACCGAAGGGGTCTTTGGGATGGAAGGGGATTTCCCCGACTTGCCCCGTTTTATTGAGATCAAAAAACGTCACAAAGCGTGGCTGATGGTCGACGAAGCGCATTCGATCGGCACGATGGGCGCCACCGGCCGCGGTATCGCCGAGCATTACAAAGTGGAGCCCGGCGACGTTGATATCTGGATGGGCACGCTCAGCAAAGCGTTGGGAAGCTGCGGCGGCTACATCGCCGGCAGCGCAGACCTGGTCGAGTACCTGAAATATACGGCGCCCGGTTTTGTCTTCAGCGTCGGCATGCCTCCCTCGAGCGCGGCGGCCGCTTTAGAAGCGCTGAAAATCCTTGCTGAAGAGCCGCAGCGAGTCACTTCGTTGCATCGCAACGCCGAGGTGTTCCTGCGGATCGCACGTCAGGCGGGTCTCGACACCGGCCGCAGTCGGCAGACGCCGATCGTACCGGTGATTCTGGGAGACTCGATGATGACGATGTTCGTCGCCCAGCGAATGCTGCTGCAAGGAATCAACGTCCGCCCGATCATCTACCCGGCGGTGGACGAATCGGCGGCGCGGTTGCGTTTCTTTATCAACTCGGAGCATACCGAGGCTCAGATTCGCAGCACGATCAACATCCTGCGTCAGTTGTGCGAAGACATTCGCAGCGAAGACTCGGACTTCTTAAGCAACGGCGGCGCCAACGTTTCGGCGTAGGCGATTCGGGCGATGGTAAAAAATTGCTTACCGCGCAGCAAAAAAGGACGGCCCATTGGCCGTCCTTTTTCATTGGATCTTACTGTCGCTATCGCTTAACGATGGAAGGTGAACCCGAAGCCGACGCCGCTCATGAAGAGCGACTGCTGTTGATCACCGCTCGATGCGTAAGGGTTACGACCGACGCCGCGTCCCATATAGATCGTGTTCCAGTTGATGTCGATCGCGATTTCACGAGTCAGGTAATAGGCGGCGCCAATCGTCCACTCGCCGCCGACCACGCCGGTTGAGTAGGTGTCATCCTGGTTCATGCGATAGACCCAGTTGTTACCGGCCATGACTTGAGCTTCGCCATACAATTTCCAATGACCGCGATGCGTGTACACCCGACCGCCCAACTGCCCCAGCAACATGTTGTTTTCCATGGCCAGCTCGTTGTCGATCGCGAGGATACGCCCCGAGATTGGAAAGGTAAAGTAGCTGACTCGCAGCGATTGATCTTTGAATTGGAAGTAGCGAACGCCGATCATCGGTTCAAACCAACAGCCGCTATGGTACTGATCCAAACGCCAGACCTTGTTCAATCCGACACTGATGGTCGAACCAACATTGCGTTCGGCGACTTGCGGGCCATCGATGTGCAAGGTCGACAGCAACCAGCCGTGACCTTCGTCCGACATCCAGCCGGCGTCAATCTTGTTGCCCCAGGTAACATCCCCTTGGCTATTGTCAGGGGCCGCTTCACCGCGGGTGACATTCACATAGAAGCGGTGATAGTCAAAGAAGGGGCCGGTCTTGGGATCGACTCCATCCTGACCATAGACTTCGGTGATCGGCGGAGCGAACCACTGGAAGTCGTAGTCTTCTACCGGCACATCCGTAAACGGCTGGTAGAAACCGGAATAACTTTGGTCGTACTGGGCAAATGCTGTCGACGCCGCTAGCGAATACGCTACGACGAGGAGTCCCCAGAGCATTTTTCGGTTCATCAACATGTTCCGGTTATACCTTGTAAAGTGCTTCAGCGCTCGAGGGCTTGCCTGCCGCAATTTGATCGGAAAAATCCTGCTGTGCCGGTAGTATCGGAATTCCCGTTGACGCGAGTTCAGTAAGATTGCCTTTCTCTACCGAAAAACCGTCGCAATCGGCAGACTCGCTCTCCACACAGGGAAACACGGGATAGATGGGAAAAATGAGTCAACTTTAACCCCGACAGCAGCTCATTCGTTGAGCCTGCCGCCGGTCGGTCCTATATTGAAGAAGGTAATTCTTATCCTCCTCGGAGATTGCGATGTCCGCCCGATCCTACTTTTCTCTCCTTCTCGCGCTAATCTTCCAGTTCACCACCGCACTGCTAGCGGCCCGAGCTGCGGAGACGCCTGAAAAAACGCCGGAGGAAAAGTCGAGTCCGACATTTCTTCGCATTCACGAAGACGCCAACGGCGTTCCGCAAGCGTTGCAGACGGCAATCGTCCGATATGTCGATCCCCAAAAGCCCGATGTCTATGTCGACCTGGTCGGCGCCGTTCATATCGGCGAACAGGCGTACTACGACGAACTGAATAAAGAATTCAAAAACTACGACGCGCTCCTCTACGAGATCGTCGCTCCCAAAGGAACGCGAATCCCTAAAGGGGGTCCCAAAAAGAACGGCAGCGCCGTGAGCGGACTGCAAAACGGCATGAAAGACTTGCTGGGGCTTGAGTTTCAGCTAGAGCAGGTCGACTACACGCCTGAGAATTTCGTCCATGCTGATATGAGCCCCACCGAAATGGCGGCGGACATGGAAGAGCGGGGAGACGGCTTCTTGCAGATGTTCGCTCGTTTGATGGGTGCTGGTCTCGTCCAGCAGACCAAAGGGGAAGATATGAACACAGCGATGCTGCTGGCGCTGCTGGCCGATGATCGTCAGGTCCGGATGAAACGGATCTTCGCCTCGCAAATGGACGACATGGAAGGCCAGATGCGAGCGATCGAAGGAAAGAACGGCTCGACCCTGATCTCGCAGCGAAATGCGAAGGCGTTCGAGGTGCTGCGCGAGCAATTGGATGCTGGCAAAAAGAAAATCGGCGTCTTTTATGGCGCGGGACACTTCGCCGATATGCATCGCCGGTTGGTCGAAGATTTTAGAATGCAGCCCCAGTCAACGCGTTGGCTCGATGCTTGGGACCTGACCAAGTAGTCGACCTAGTCGCCTGACGGTCAACGTCGCTAGCAAGCACCCCAGGCAGCGGCGGTTTACAGGACGATGCGGCTTTCTATACTGGCCGATTACTTTCCGAGACGCCAGCCGAAGGATCGGACCTATTCACTTCAAGGAGGCAATGCGCGTGCCGCTTCTCGCGATCAATCAACTTACAACGTTTCGCTGGTCTTTTGAAATGGACGCTCGGCGACTGGCCGAGGCCGGAATCCCAGGCGTGCACGTCTGGCGACAGAAGTTGGTTGACTACGGCGTCGAAAAAGGCGCCCACCTGCTGGAAGAATATGGCCTGAAACCGGTCGCGCTAAGCTGGGCCGGCGGTTTCACCGGCAGCGATGGGCGGACTTTTGCCGACGCACTGAGCGACGGCAAGCTGGCGATCGAACAAGCGGCCGAACTGCAAGCGCCGATCGTCGTCGTCCACAGCGGCTCTCGCGGTGGTCACACCGTCAATCACGCGCGCCGCTTATTTCTGTCAGCGCTGGGTGAACTGCTGCCGCTGGCCGAAGAACATGACATTCAGCTCGCCGTCGAACCGATGCACCCCGCCGCAGGCGCCGAGTGGACCTTTCTACAATCGCTCGCCGATGCGATCGAGCTGACCAAGAAGTTGGAAAGCGACCATCTCAAGATCGTCGCCGACGTCTACCAACTATTCGGCGAAAAGAATCTGATCGAGCAATTGAAGCAAGCGACTCCTTACCTGGCGCTGGTCCAGCTAGCCGACGCCGACGAAGCGCCGATGGGCGAACCTGATCGCCGCCCCCTCGGCTCAGGCAAACTACCGCTGCGGGAGATTGTCACGGCGCTGCAATCGGCTGGGTACGAGGGAGCATTCGATGTCGAGTTGATGGGGCTCGAAATTGAGAATACCGACTACGACCAATTGATCTCCCAAACTCGCGGTTACTTCAACGACATCGTCGGAGCGACGACCACTCCTCAGTCGCAACCGCTGAAATAGATCGGCGCGTTTCAAACATGGCTCTAAGCGTCTGCCCTCGGCGCAAGTCGAGGAGTCGAGGCATAACTCCCACTTTGCTCATGAAATCGCTGCCGTAGGGTTGAGTAACGCCGCGCACGCAATTCTACCAATTGCAAGTCCGCCGCTGTTTCGCTTTTCTGATGAAGGCTTTCACCCGTTCAATGGCGAATTTCAACCGATGAACCGTTGGGCTCAAGCTGGTATTCGTTAGTCGCAGCGTAATCTTGCTTCGATTTGACAGACTATTGGTCCGTGTTGGAGGAAACGGAGAGGAGAGAGGATTGAGAAAGCCGGAGAATGCAACTAAAGTAGTTCTGCGGCTCGTTTTCCGTCTTCGGAGTAGCGAGCCTTCTCGTCCGTATCTATCGGCGCCTCACACAACATCCTCTATCGATGTCCCACCAACCTTCCAATGGAGAACAGCCCATGAATTCTTTCGATGCTTCGCGTCGAACTTTTCTGAAGACGACCGCCGCAGGCGTTGCCGCGACCTCCCTCGCCGTGCAAGCCCATCGATCGCAAGCTGCCGACGCTAACTCAAAACTTCGGATCGGCTTTGTTGGCGTCGGCGGACGCGGCTTCGGCGCGCATGTGAAGAGCCTTTCGGCTCTCGCGAAAGAAGGATCCAATATCGAATTGGTCGCCGTTTGCGACGTTTACGAACACAATCGCAATCGCGCGGCCGACTACATCGAAAAAGAGAACGGCGGCAAGGTCGCGCGCTACGTCGACTTTCGCGACATGTACGAGAAAGAAAACCTGGATGCGGTGAGCATCGGTACGCCCGACCATTGGCATGCGATTCAGGCCATCGAAGCGATGAAGGGCGGCATGCACGTCTATTGCGAAAAGCCGATGGTCAAGCAAGTCGAAGAAGCGATCGAACTGGTCAGCGTCTGGAAAGACTCTGGCAAAGTGATGCAGGTCGGCGTGCAGGGAACCAGTCTGCCGATCTGGGACGCCGCTCGCGAGAAGATTGACGCAGGCCTGCTAGGCAAAGTGCTGATGTATCAGACCGAGTACTTCCGCAACTCGGACATCGGCCAATGGCGTTACTATAAACTGTCGAAAGAGATGACTCCCAAGACGATCGACTGGAAGCGTTTTCTAGGGGTCGATGAAGGCCTGGCCGAAGATCAACCGTTCGATCGCGCCGTGTTCGCTCAGTGGCGTCGCTTCTGGCAGTTCGGCAGCGGCATGTTCACTGACTTGTTCGTCCACCGCACGACGCAGATGATGAAAGCGACCGGACTGCGGTTCCCGGCTCGGGTTACCGGCAGCGGCGGCTTGTACTTGGAATACGACGGCCGCGAAGTGCCGGATGTCGCGACGGTGGTCGCGGAGTTCAACGAAGGTTGCCAAGGCCTGGTCACCGCGACGATGGCCGCTTCGGAGACTCCGATTTCGCAACTGGTCCGCGGTCACAACGGCTCGATCGTCTTTGATCGCCCCGACACTTCCGGAGAATTCACGTTCGTTCCCGAACGTCCGCAGGTCACGCACATCAGCCCGACCGAACTCCCTTACGAAAAGCAGATCATCAAGAGCGAAAAGGAAGCGCCCAAGGATCAAACCAAAGCGCACTTCGAGAACTGGATCACCGCGATCCAAGAGAACAAGCCGCAGTCGGTGAACAATCCGCCCGACTTGGGCGCTGCGGCGATCGTATTGGTGAATCTCGGCGCTCGCAGCCACCGTGAAGGCAAGATCTATCGCTTCGACGACGAGAAGATGACGGTCAGCGAAGCGGACGGCTCATGGTCGAAGAAGTGGGAGAAGATCTCCAAAGAGCGCGGCAAGCCCGAACATGTCCCCGGTTGGAAAGCCGGCGACACCGGCTCAACCATCAACGATCCCGACCACCAAAGTCTGGAAGGTCCCTGGATCAACGGCAAGGATCCTGCGAAGTAGAGTGAACCTGACTTAACTGCCGAAATAAAACGGCGTCCCTTGCGGGGCGCCGTTTTTTTGTTTGGCGTCGGCTTCTCTCACAAAATCAGCCGCACGGCCTTAGCCGCGGTTTCTGGCAGGAACCTATTGTCAACAGTAAATTGGAGACAAAAAACCGCGGCTAAGGCCGTGCGGCTGATGTCGATAAGCAGGAAACCGCTCCAGTCGGATGACTATTTTTCGGGAATGACTTCCAGACAAACCAACCGATCATCACCGCGGACGTACATCAAACCGTGCGACAAGATCGGCGCCGCCCAAGCGGGATATTTGAGTAGGGGACGCTCACGCTGGCCAGGCTTGGTTGCCTGCAGCAAGTTGACCTCCGACACCATCTCGTACTTCTCGGGGTTCGCTTTGATCAGCCGCAAGACGCCATCTTCGCTGAGACAGACGAAATGACCGTCGACGTATAACAGCGAAGATCGCGTGAGCCCGGCGACGCTCCATTGCACTTTGCCGGTCTTCCAATCGATGCAGCGCAGCTCGGCGTTGTTGCTGTGCCGACCGCTTGATCCGTACAAGTAACCCTGATGATGGATTGCGGTATTCCAGTGGGTCTGCATCGCCTTGTCCCGCTTTTTCTCATCATCTTGCCAGACGACGTCGTATCCGCCGGTCTTCACCTTTAACAGAGCGCTGCCGGGACCATACGTTTCGGAAATAAATACTTCGTCCCCCACAATCACCGGCGTGCTGGCGTTGACGCTGTCCCGAATTCTGGCGCGCCAGGGAAACTGGAAATCGATGACGCCGGTTTCTGGCTGAAAGGCCAGCAGCCCTGAGCGGGCGAACGCGAAAGCGTACGGTCGGTCGCCGATCTGGGCCCAATTGATGCCGGCGTAACTCGCCAGGTCGTCGCTAATGTGATAGACCACTTCACCAGTTCGCTTGTTCAAAGCGACCACGCAGCTATCTTTGCCGATGACGCGATCCAAATCAAAGCGGCCAAAATTGTGCGACTCCGGCGGACTGCCGCCGACCATCACCAATAGCAGGTCGCCATAGATCACCGGCGAGCTGCCGACGCCAAAAAAGTTTTGCACAACCGCGAACTTTTCGTTGAGATCGACCTTCCATAATAATTTCTGCGTCGATATCTGCAGGCAATGCAGTTTTCCCTCGGCGCCGTAGAGATAGACCCGATCCCCATCGACAATCGGCGATGTGCGCGGGCCATTGTTGTAGCCAAGCGAATCTTCGTAGGCGGTCGGATATTCAAACTTCCAGAGCAACTCGCCGGTCTCGGCGTGGAGGACGCTCAGTCGTTCGACATCGTCATACCGATCGAATTGAAAAAAGCGACCGCGGCTGACCGAACCAATCCCGTAGCTGGTCCCCAGTTCGCGCTGCCAAACAACGCGCGGTCCCGCAGCCGGCCAAGGTGTCGTCAAACCGGTCTCTGGCGACTTACTGTCGCGCGTTGGCCCCAAAAAGATCGGCCAGTCGCTGCCTGAGCGTCGCGTCGCCAGATCCGGCGGAAGCGTTTCGTTCCCTTGCACGGCGGATGGGGTGACGCAAATGAGAGCACCAAGCACGAAAGCCGCGAGTGCGGCGTTTTTTCTGTTTTTCATGGCAGGATAATTCGATAGGTAGGTCCATACGAAGCGAGAGATTGACTACCAGTCTACAATGTCATGCAGACGATTGCTGTCCCAGGTGCTCCCATGCCCGTTTTACGCGTCAACAACTCGATCCAGATTCCCTTGGCGGAATTGAAGTTTACCTTCTCACGCAGCAGCGGCCCCGGCGGCCAAAACGTGAACAAGGTCAACTCCAAGGCGATGCTGCGCTGGGCCTTTGACGAATCCGAGCATATCGACGATCGCGTGAAAGAACGCCTGCGAACTCGCTGGGGAGGGCGCATCAATAAAAACGGCGAGATCATTATCAGTGATGATAATAGCCGCGATCAACGAGCCAACATCGACAGTTGCCTAGAAAAGTTGCGCGTCATTTTGCTTGATTCGGCGGCGCGAGAGAAACCGCGTCGCGCCACGCGCCCCAGTCGCGGTTCTGTAGAACGGCGAATCACCAACAAGAAACAGCGGGGCGAAACGAAAAAAATGCGACGTCCGCCGGGCGCTCCGCCTGAATAAGTCGCGTCGAACCGCAACCGTTCATTCGCATTTCGTCGGGGGGGCACGTGCAGGCTCTATTAGCACTACCAATCGGCGGCAAGATCCGAGCATTCGATAAATTCGCGCCGCCTAGCTCAAAACACGCAGCGTGCGCTATAATTTGGCTATGGAAAATCCCGAGCATATCGACTCCATCTTAAATGATTGGCCCTTTGAAAACGGGCACCTTAGCGCGCGGATCGTGTCAGGCGACGACGGTCGTGATGTGGTTCAGATGCGAATCGAAATGGGGTTGATGCAAATGGAAGTCGACGGGCGTCCCGACGGGGGCGAGCCGTTTGGTTTTGTCACCTACGCCGACTACCTGCAACAGCGGATCGACGAGGATCCTGATTACATCCTGACCGACGGCGATTGCACCGAAATCGATCGGGAGTTCATCCAGTTCTATCACCGCCGGATTTGCTGGCTCGGTCTGCGAGAGTATCAACGGGCCGTACGTGACGCCGATCAAACTCTGCTGTTGATGGACATTTGCCGCGACCACTCGGACGATGACGAGTGGATCGACTCGCACGAACAGTTTCGCCCCTTCGTACTCTTCCATCGAATTCAAGCCGCCGCGCTGGCGACGCTCACTGACCTGACGCCGGAGCGCGCGATTGAAGTGATCAATCTCGGGCTGGAAGAAATGCGCGAAGTCTTCGCCGAATTCGAACTGGAAGACGAATACGATAACGACGAACTGGTCAAACGCTTGATCGAACTGCGCGAACAACTACGCAGCCAATACGAAGTCGGACAGACGCTGCAAGAACAACTGTCCGAAGCGGTCGCCCAAGAAGAATACGAACGCGCCGCCCAAATCCGCGATCGCATCTCGAAACGGGAACGGTAGTACAGGCCGACTGCTGACGCCGCGTCTACTCCGCCCGCAAGGCGAGCTTGCTCTATCGCTTACCGCGCGGAACCTCGAAGTCTTGCACCGAGTCATCTTGCGGCAAATCGCGTTCGATGACGATCTCGGGAAAGAGCGGATTTCCGTCACCCAAACCATCCGGCGACTTGCCGTCGTAGCCGACGATAACGACGCGATAGGGCCCTCCGACGACTCCTTTACCAGATTCAGTCACATATCGCCCTTGCGTAATTTTTACACTGGCGCCTGGTCCCGAGTTTCCGGCGGCGGTGTTGGGCTCAAAACTAATGTAGCCCAACTCCACCGGCTTGCCGTCAAAGGTGACCATGCCGGAACATTGGTAGGTGCGCAAGCTGGATGGATCCGAAAAACAGCCGACGCCAATCAAACAGGGAAAGAGGAGGGCGGCAAGAGATAATGTGTTTGCGTGAGAATTTCTCATTCCAATAAACTCGCTAGAGATAAAATGATGATGGATGCGCTCCGATTCCGCCGAATGATTCGTACGTGAAACGCCTGCCTTGCAGATTGACGAATCGTCGGTTTCCCACTAAAAGCTCGCGACAACCCCTTCATCGCGACTCCCCAACACGCGATGCGTTTCCAAGTCCATCGTCTGGCTCATGAATCGAACGGAACCATCCGCAAAATTCGCATTGCAGCCGCCGGGGTGAAAGCTGCCCATCGTTCCGTTTTGTGCGCCGCGATTCGAGAAAGCGGTGTCGATCTTCGATCCATCTTGGGCGAGCGAATTGATCTGCCAACGGGACGCGGTCATCACGCCGGCGACGGCGCCGCCAGCGTCCACGCTACGAACGCTCGACGCCCAGCCAAAATAGGCGTTGGGATAAGTGGAGGAGGCCGCCGCTCGTCCGCCTGGACGCAACTGATACTTCGTTTCGCCGACAAGATAGGTATTTGTCGATCCATCGAGGATATCGCGAAAGCTAATCCTGGAATCGACAAAGAGAATGCCTTCGGTAAAAAAGTAACGATCGGTCGCCGACGCGCAGATATCTGGCTTTTGCGTCGCGACGTTACCGATGGCCCCGCCCATGACTCCAAAGTAGGTGCTGTTGTTGGCGTCCGACGCCGAGTTCGGATCGCTGGGGCATTGATAAGCGGGATTGGGCGTCAAAAAAACCGCATGATTGGCCGCGGAACCATTCGGGTCATCCGTCGGACTATGATCGGTCATGCCGGTAAAACGCGAGCCCATTTCGACCCGCGAATGGAGATTGCCTTGTTCCAATTGCGGCAGAATCAGCACCGACCAAGGAGCGCCGTTATAAGCAGTGGAAGCGGGCCATCTGCACCAATTTGTCGGATAGGTCTCTCGCTTTGCCGACATTACGTTGCCTGGCGGAAAGACGCTGAACGTGTCGTGATAGTTATGCAGCGCCAGCCCCAACTGTTTCAACTTGTTGGTGCAACTCATGCGACGAGCCGCTTCGCGCGCTTGCTGGACCGCCGGCAAAAGCAAAGCGATCAATACGCCGATGATCGCGATGACCACCAATAACTCGACAAGCGTAAAACCGCGGCGTCGATATTGATCGCCTCGATTGAAATGAATATTCATGGCAAATTTCCTGCGAATAGGATGAGATGGAAAAGATGCGAGATAAGCTCTGCTGTTGATCTATGGAAATGGCGTTCGCTGCAACTTGGCTACGATCGAAATGACTCCTCGATTTCTGTTCTGGGGGGGAAATGACCGGTCTTAAATCAATCAGTCCGCAGAGTTGGAAGGACTCCAGCCGATGCGGCCTGAAATGACATTCGCCTGTTCAATCGTCTTGCGTCGAATCGTTTCTAGCGACGCTTTCTTGAAACGAGCGCTAGGGCCGGTCACCCAAATCGCTGCGATCACTTCATTTCTCCGATTTCGAATGGGGGCCGCGATGCAGTTGACCCCTTCGACTTGTTCTTCGCGATCGACGGCGAAACCATGCTCGCGAACCCGTTCCAACTCTTGGAAGTAGGCGGCACGATCGGTAATCGTGCGGTTGGTATAGCGAACGAAATCAATCTGCTCGACGATCACGTCCATTTCCGCCGCAGGCAAATGCGCCACCATCACTTTTCCCGGCGCCGACGTGTGCAACGGAAACTGGTGGCCAATCTCGACCATGACTTTGACCGCCTGGGGGCTGAGCAACTGCTCGACGACCACGCCGTGGCCTCCGCTGAGGACGCCCAGCAAGACGGTTTCTTGCGTCGCGTCCCGCAAACAGCGCATCGGCCCCAACGCCTTTTCCAGCAATTGCGACTCATTGACCGCCGCATATCCCAGCGCCAGCAGTTTGGTTGAAGTGCTGTACAGCTTGAGAATCGGCTCTCGATTGAGATATCCGTAATCCGCCAGCGTGGTGACGATCCGAAAGATGCTGTTCTTGGGAATACCGAGCCGCGCCGCCATTTCGGAAACCCCAAGCGCCGAAGGGGCGCCGGCGATCAGTTCCAAAATCTGCAACGCACGCACCAGGCTGGGAACGTGATAACGATCGTTTTCGACAACGACATCCTGCGTTTTCGCGGTAGCCATGGAACTTCCCAAACGGTTGAGCTTCGCTGCTAGTCAGTAATTACTTGTTTGACATTTAAACTACCGTTTCATATAACAAACAGCAACAGAATTTCTCGTTTTTTTACAAATCATTTCCTTGAGCACCTTTCGCACGCCGGACTTTGTCCTCGCCGGTCGAGCCTTTGTTGAAACCCCTGGAGAAAAAACATGTCGCCCACCACACGGCTTCGCTTGAATGGCTTGATCGCAGCGATCGTATTATGGAATGTCGGCGCTGCTTGGGCGGTTGATGCCGTAACTCCGTCGATCATCGAAACGGACTTGCTGGTCGTGGGGGGGACCGAGTCAGGCTGCGCCGCCGCGGTCCAAGCGGCGCGGATGGGCGTCAAGCGAATCGTGCTGGTCAACGACACCGATTGGGTCGGCGGTCAGTTCTCTTCCGAAGCTCTGGGAGCGATCGATGAGAATCGCGCCCATGAATACAACGGCAAAGTCCCGATCCCTCGCTCCGGACTATTTCGAGAAGTGATCGACGCGATTGAAGACAAGAACGAAGAACTGTACGGAGTGCGCCGTCCTGGAAATACGCGTGTGATTACGACTTGTCGCCCCGTGATCGCGCATGAGATCTTCGCAGCATTACTTCAACCGTACGAAGCGTCTGGGCAAATTCAACGTTTTTCTAATCTGCGGGTAAAGTCTGTCACGGTGCAAGACAACCGCGTAAAGGACGTCGCCTTTGAACCGCTCGCAGCAGCCGCGACTCCGTTGACAGTGCAGGCCAAGATGACGATCGACGCCAGCGACTGGGGCGACGTCATCAAGCTTTCCGGCGCTCCTTATGATTTCGGCCTGGACGCTCGTTCCAAATATGGAGAACCGCGAGCGCAGGAATCTCCCGAGCCAAACACCGATGTGAATCCAATTACGTGGTGCATGATTCTCGTCGCCCAGGCGGAAGAAGCTTTGATTCCTCAGCCGGCTGGCTACGATGAACGCGATTTTTTAGGACAGTGGAAATGGATCGATGACAAGTTCAATTTCGCTTCGCGGCGACTCGTCGACGGCAAAGCGCTTCAGGATCGCCAACAGGCCGACATCTATCTGATTAATAATCCGCAGGTCGATTATCCGCTGGATGTCTTCACGGACGACGTAGCCGCCTCGCTGGAAGCGACGGAACCAGGCGCATCTACAAAGCAGTTTGTCGCTTTGACGCCGCAGCAGCGAGAAATCGTCTTTCAAGACGCGCGTCTGCGCACCTTGCAATATCTGTATTTCATGCAGCAGAAATACCCCTCTTTCCGCACGATGGCGATGAGCGATGAGTTTGGCACTGCCGACAAACTTCCTCCCAAACCCTATGTAAGAGAGAGTCTGCGACTGAAAGCGCTGCACATGCTCAAGGAACAGGAAGTGGTTGGAGCGGGAGCACAGTCCAACTACGCGCAGACGATGTTTGCAGATGGAGTCTTCTCTTGGCAGTTTGAACTCGATTTTCATCCGACCGCGCGGAAGTGGCTCAGCCCAGAAGGCGCAGAGGGCCCCTGGGATGCGAGTTTTCGCGGCAAGCGAAGATTCGGCGTGGGAGGAACAGGACTCGCGATTTTTCCCCTACGCAGCTTTGTACCGCAAAAGCTGGACGGCTTGCTGGGAGCTCAAAAGAATTTGGGATACTCCAGCATCGTCAGCTCCTCTTGCCGCTTGCACGACCAATCGATGGCGGCCGGTCAGGCATGCGGAGCGGTCGCTGCGGTCAGTTTGCTGAAGGAAGTTTCTCCGCGCGAGATGTGGCAGGATCCGCAATGGCTAGCGGAAATCTGGACCGGTTTGCTCAGCCAGAAAGAGGCTGCCGCGATGGTCATCTGGCCTTTCAATGATGTTGATCCCTACGAGGATGGATTTGTTGCGATTCAACAATTGGCTCTTCGTCGTTTGTTTCCTCTCGCGCCGAATGAGACCAGCTTTCGACCCGACGCGCCGGCGGAAGCAGAATGGGTGACCGCGGTGGTGAAGCATATTCAATCGAAGGGATATGATTGCGCCGTGACCGCGACAACGCCGCCCCAGACGCGTCGCGAAACGGCAATCGCGCTTTGGAAAGCGATTCAGTCGCAACCCATCCCAGCGTATGATCGCAAGTCGCCCGATGATGCGGATGGAGACGGAATCGCCGATACGCAGGATGCGCTGCCGTTCACCGCAGGAGAAACCTCGTGGAAATGATTTGCGGCGTGAATCGATAAGCAACGATAGGCCGCCTATCGCCAGGGTAGATAGGCGATCGCCGTCGAGAACAACTCGGGAATCCGAATCGCCGTTCCGCCAAAGGCTTGCCAGCCAATGGCGCACCCTCCGACCGCAATGGCGCCGATCGCGCAGCCGCCGGCTGCGCCTAAAATCCCTATCGCCAGGCCGCCGGCAGCGAGGATGCCGATCCCGACTCCTCCCAGCCCAATCGCTCCGATCGATAGACCGCCAAAAGAAATGAGTCCAATCGAGATTCCGCCAGAGGCGAACATGCCGATCGCGACATCGCCAAAGGCGAAAACTCCCCGCGCGACGCCCATCGGCTCGACGCCTTTCGGCCCATAGGCGATGCTGACGATCGGCAGACCGAAGAACTTCAATTCAGATTGGTAGCGGTATGGCTGATATCGATAAGCGCGACGCATGACTCGTTCTCCTGGGGGTTCGTCTATCCATTCGTCAGTCAGACGAGACTATTAGAGAACGCAGCAAGAATTCTCCCAAGAAAATAAAGCGGCGAGATCAGACGATCCCGCCGCTTTTACCAATCGCTCCCAAGTAGCAAGCTTCGTAGTTCTTAAGGAATCCAGTAGACGGCGCCGGTCACGACGGCGGCCTGAGCGGCGGCGCCTCGCAAGCTGATCGGCACCGGCGGCAGCAAGTAAGGAGCACAACTGCCGGGGCGATAGTAGCCCAACGCGTACTGGCATTCGCTCGGCGGATACATCCCCATCTGGTACGGCAGCACTGCAGCACTGACGAAGAAGTGGGCGCCCGAGAGGAGCGGTTGCGTGATCGGCCCGGTCATGTGACCGTATCGTTCGAGCGCTCGTTCTTCAAAGTAAAGCGGCTTGTGGCACAGGGCCGAAGCGGTCCAGTTGACTTCGGTGGTCGCCCAGTGACGGCCCGGGAACGCGGCGTCGGTCCAACCACACTCGTAGGGTAAGTCCCAATAGGCGGCGACAAAGCAACGATCGTCGGCACTAAGCGTGCGGAGGTCAAATCGCTTGATCTCGCGACCGGTGTCGATCAAAACACGCTGATTTTTAAAGTCGAGCATACGGCCTTCGGCCAACGGCTCTCCATTGAGAGACGTCCAGCTGCGGCTCGGAGCTTCGGCCATCGCTTCATTCTTCATTTGCTCCGCGAGTTCCGCGTCTTCTTCATCCGGACGGAACGCAGGCGTCATGTCGAGATTGATCATCGGCAGCTTAAACGCTTTCAGACGATCGACGATGGCGTTGCAGTTGTCTTTGTCGTCGCAGCAGTTTCGTTCGTTGTAGACCGTGTCGCATGGAGCCGACTGCGGCTGACGCGGTTGAATCGGCAACCCGTCAGGTCCCAGTTCCATCGGTTCTCGATCACTCGACGACGGCATCGGATTGGGGACCTTCGGAGCATTCATCGGCGGATCGGTCATCGGCAACGGTTGCTGAGCGTCTTCGGCCGGAGCAAGCGGTTGCGGAGCGCCAAATCGGCTCGGCGGAGTCGCCGGAGCGACTTCTTCCTGATCCAATTGCGTCAGCTGATCGCCAAACGGATCGTTGAACGGATCGGCCGGCGACAACTTGCTGGCCTTTTGCACCATCCGCTGACCCGCAGGCGGAGCGAGTTCGACGTGGGCGACCGGTTGAACCGGGTTTGTTTTGTGAACCGGTTTCAGCTCGACAGGAGCATTGACGCCGGCGGGCGTCGCGACTTCTGGAGCGGTGGATACTTTGGTCGAGCGGCGCCACTGCAGATGGCTTTGCGGCTGACCATCGGCGGCCCACAGATCGGCCGCCGAAAAGAGAATAACAGCTCCGCACAGCGCTCTAGTCGTTGTTTTGATGAACGTCCGGGCTGTAGTTTGGGGCTTCCTGAGTAATTGCGATGTCATGCGGATGGCTTTCCCTAACACTGGCCGGTGTGACCCGGATGAACTTGGCGTCCCTGCGTAGTTCTTCAATCGTTCGCGTACCGCAGTAGCCCATCCCGGCTCTCAAGCCGCCGACAAGCTGATACACGAACGGGCTCAAATTTCCTTTGAAAGGCACTCGCCCTTCGACTCCTTCGGGGACCAGTTTGCCCCCATCGCTGACTTCGCCCTGGCGGTATCGCTCTTTCGAGCCTTTCACCATGGCGCCCAGCGATCCCATACCGCGGTAAACCTTGAAGGTTCGACCTTGGTACAGGATGACGTCTCCTGGGCTCTCGTGCAGTCCAGCGAACAGTCCGCCGATCATGACCACGCTTGCGCCCGAGGCGATCGCTTTACAAATATCTCCTGAGAACCGCACGCCGCCGTCGGCAATGATCGGAATCCCATGTTTGGCCGCGACTTGAGCCGCATCGCGAATAGCGGTGACTTGCGGCACCCCCACTCCCGAAACCACTCGCGTCGTGCAGATCGAACCAGGTCCGATCCCCACTTTGACCGCATCGACGCCGGCGCCGATCAAGTCGGCACAGCCTTCGGCCGTCGCGATGTTTCCCGCGACAACGTCAATCGGCCAATTCTTCTTGATCTCGCGGACCGTCTCGATCACGTTCTTCGAGTGGCCGTGAGCACTGTCGACGACCAACACGTCGACGCTGTTATCGATCAGGCTCTGGACTCGTTCAAAATCCATCACGCCAACCGCAGCACCGACTCGTAACCGCCCCAAGCTATCCTTCGACGCTTGGGGGAACCGGTTCATCATGTCAATGTCTTTGATCGTGATGAGGCCGGTCAGTTTGTATTCTTCGTCAACCAGTAAAAGTTTCTCCACCTTTTTAGCCGTTAAAATCTGCTCAGCTTCCGCAAGCGTTACGGTCCCTGTCGCAGTCACCAGGTTGTCTTTGGTCATAACCTCTTCGATACGAAGGGTATGCGACTCAAGAAACCGTAAATCGCGGCGAGTCAGGATCCCTACCAGCTTGCCATCAGCTAGCGTGATCGGCATGCCCGAGACGTTGTGCTGCTCCATCACGGCCCGCGCTTCTTGCACCGGAGCGTCTGGCGGCATCGTCACCGGATCGACAATGATGCCGTTGGCCGAGCGTTTGACTTTGTAGACTTCTTCGGTCTGACGCTGGATCGAGAGGTTCTTATGAATGACCCCGAGTCCCCCTTCTTTCGCCAAGGCGATCGCCATGGCGCTTTCGGTGACCGTATCCATCGGCGAGCTGATCAGCGGGATGTTCAGCTTGATGTTCGCGGTCAGCTGAGTTTCGGTCGTCACATCGGACGGGACGAAATCACTGAAGCGCGGGACGAGCAGAACGTCGTCAAAGGTGATAGCGGTTTTGGCGAAGATCTCGTCCATGGCGCGGCTCCCGAATCTAGCGTGATCGAAGCAGTGGGGGTAAACCCGCAATTATTGCGGCCAACGCGACTGCTGGCAACGCTCTCACGGGGAGTCGCAGGCAGGAAAGCCGACTATTTACTGACTTTCCCTCACCGGGCCGCTTAGCGATTGCGGCGGCTAAACAGCCCGCGGCGGCGAATCGCGGTAGCCGATGTCTGCTCGGCCGGGGTCGCTTCGTAGCTGATTAGATTGGTCGTCGTGCGGTTAATCGTCTTTCCGGACGAGTCGACCGTCGTGCTCGAGCTGGAAACGACAAAGCCAGGGACATCAGCGCAATGAATTTCTACCGAAGTTGTCGAAGTTTTCTCCGGAATAATAATCCGCGTCCGAAAAAAGGCGACCGTTTTGCTCTCGGCCAACACCGGGAACGGCATTTCCAGTGCGATTGGGTCGGTCGCGATCGTTTTGGTGACCACATCCCCGCCGATCGCTTTCGCTTCAAATCGCCGCCGCAATACCCACGGCGCGGTCTGCGGACAATACAGAATGCTGCCGCTGATTTCTTCCGATGGACCGGTAATCACCACTTTTCGTAACTGGCAGGGATAGGTCACGCCGTTGACCGACAGCGCCTCTTGCTCGCCTGGGGTTACTGTCGCCGTATAGCGATCAGGCTCGCCGCTGAGACCGCTACGAAACGAGAGCGTCGGCTTATCGAAGACTTGCCCCCCCACTTCCGACTGCGAGGTTGTTTCCAACACCACATAGTTGTCTCCCACTTCTTTCAGACGGATCGTCTGCGTCGACACGTTGGTTGCGCCGGCCACGCCATCCTTATAGACCTGTGTCGTATGACGCAGCTTCTTCCATGAGCCAGGGGCAAAGCGCGCCCATTCGTGGTGGTCATGGGGAGTGAGCAGATCCGGAGCATCCTGCGCCGCACAAAATGTGACGCTGGCCAGCCAGATCAAAATCGCAAGTCGTAACATCTCACCCACTGATCTAAATTACCGAAAGCCCAAAGGCGATGAATTCTCCTTAAACTACGCTGAGGAAGCGGCTTTCGCAATGAATCCCAGCAATGTTGGCCGCCAAACGGCCTATTGGGAGGGTTCTTCCAGTCCCAATGGGAACATTCCGACGATCAAAAAGTCCTGTCTCGGGAAAATCGTGCGCAAGTCGATCTCAAGATGACCCGCCGTCGAGCGGACAAAAAGTGGATACAAACTCTCCTGCAAACGCGCACAGAACGCCGGCACATCGCCATCGGCAGGCACAATCGAAACGCAAACCGAATCGATCGGCATGCTTCCCGGGATCAGATGCGCCTTACACGGCTCGACCGCGACCGATTCGACCAGCGGCGATGCGATGATCTGCTCGGCCAAACGATTGGCCCGCAGTTCCAGATTCGCCTGCGAGGTCGTCAGCAACGAGAGCAGGGGGATCTCGTCGTTGACCAACTCTCCCATTCGATAGATTTCCAAAGTCTCGGTCAACGCGGCCAACGAAAGGGGAGAAGAAGCGACCAGCGGAAAGAGAGCCGACTGACGAATCTGTTCGATCAACTTCCGTTGACCCACCAGCAGTCCCGCATCGGGGCCGCCCAGCAAGTGATTGCCAGCGGCGATCACCAGGTCAGCGCCCAGCGAGATCGCGGCCTGCACGCTATCTACGCCTAGTTCGCGATACTCGTCGCGATTCTGCAATCCGCCGACTCCCACGTCATGCAGCAGCGGAATGCGGCGCGACTTGGCCAGCGCCGCTAGTTCGACCAGGCTCGGTTGCGTCGAGGTCGTAACGCCGGCAAAGTTACTCGCGTCAATCGAGAGGATCGCCGCCGTTTCGTCATCGATCGCATTTTCGTAGTCGGCGATCGTGGCGCTGTTGCTCGCGCCCACTTCCACCAAGCGAACTCCAGCGCCGGCGATTAGATGAGGCAAATGAATCGCATCGAACGTCTCGCCCAATTGCCCGCGAGCCACAATCAACTTGCGACCCACCGCTAATTCGTTCAGCGCCAAGTGGAGCGCGGCCATCCGAGAGTTGACGATCGCCGCTTCAGCGGCAACCGCTAACTCGGCGATCAGCTTGGCCGTCTCGGCTTGCGATACGCCGGACTTGGCGGTCTCCACAGCGAACTGCGTCGTGTGATAATCCCGCAGACGAGCATACGCCCCTTGGATCGCGCGTTCGGGAAGCGCACATTTGCCCAGCTCTGGAGCCAGCACCACGCCGGTCGCATTGATCGCCGCACGAATCCCAGGAGGCGCGTCGCCTGAGAGCCAACGCGAGATCGACTCGGCCAAATGATGCAGCTTGGGCGCCGGAAAATCGGCGACGCGCGTTTTGAAGTCGCGCTGATACCGATCCAAATAAGCGCCGACGCTGCTTACCAGCGCCTGCGGGTTCATCGTCTCTCGCAATTTCTTCAGCGGCGGCCGTTCGAGCAATTCACTAACAGTCGGCAATTTGCCGAAGAGATTTGTGGGCATCGGTTTTCTCCCGGGGGGGCTTTTCTTCAATTATCGTCCCTACGGGAGTTGCGGGAAAGGCGCTACCCTGGCGAGTTGTTCACTTACCCACACTCGGATGTGGAACAATCGGATAGGACCGCATCATTTTTTCTGGCCGGACCGTCGGGAGCACCGAGGGGGCCCGTTGGGTCTGAGTGCGTGGGTTTCCGATGCGACAGATTGTCTCAGCCGCATCCGCCAGACTTTGCTTTTCAGCTCAGTTCGTCAGGAATCTCAAGCCGCACCGGGACGAGCACGGACTTGGAGTTGGAGCTTCCGCTTCTGGAACTCTCGAGAAGTAGCTGCCCCCATTGAAAACCTTGATCCTCGGGGGTCATGGTCGATCGAATCGCTGGATAGGGAAGCGGCTTGGAAGAAGGTCCCTGAAAGTAATCGGCGACGGCGACGGCGACGTCCTTTTGCGGCGTGAGGCCGGCGGCTTCAATTGCCTCATAAATGGGTTCGATCATTTGCCATGGTCGCAGCAAGATCCCCGGCAGATCATCACACGTCTCGAGAAAGTGCTGAATCTCTCCGCGTACAATTTTCGGATCATGCGGCAAGCTGCGTACGATCAGCGCGTTTGCCGAAAGTCCGGCGCTGGAAGCAATTTCTGCGATCGCATCCGCAACCCGATAATCCCCCGCTCCCAACCCAGGACGCTGGCGAGTGATCATCAGAATCTTGCGATGCCCTTTGGAGAGCAGGTAATTGGCTAGCAAACGCCCCAGCTGCAATTGGTCGCGATCGATGCACGAGAGCCCTTGGCTCGATGCATAGAGACTGCCGGCGACGACAGTCGGCAAACCGGTATCGCGAAACGCCATTTGGATTTGAACCGTCGAATTGAACAGGATAAATCCTTCGCTCCGGCGTCTCCCCATCGCTTCGCTAATGATCTCACGGAGATAGCGTTCCTCTTCGTGGGCCGAAAGGGGAACGAAATCGAACGTTACATGCGTACCCGGCAGAGCGTTCTGAAGCCCAAAGAGCGAATCGGTGGTGAAAATACCTTCTTCGATCAGGTGATGATCGTACATCAACACATGAACTCGCTTGAGTTCTGGCCCCTCGCTCTCGGCGTCAAAATCTTTCCCTACCACGGTGCCGACACGTTGTTTCCGCTGAATCACTCGGCGTTTGACCAGCAATTGCAACGCCTGCGTCGTCGGCGCGGTTCCCGCATGCAGCATCCGCGCCGTTTCCGCCGTCGTTAGATAATGGTCTCCAGATCTCAGACCGCGTTGGCGTATGTCGGCTTCAATTTTACCGGCGAGTTCTGCGATCGTGGCGGATTGCTGGATGTTTGACATGCGATGAGATTAGCAGAAAAAGAACTCGCCAGCAATTATTATTTCCAGTCTGCGGTTTTATTTCCTGCGGCATGGACGCTTCTCGGCCGAATCATGACGCCGGATACGGCAGCATTTCAATGTTTTATCCCCATTAAAGGAGTTGTTCCAATATATTTCTGGGGCAAAGTCATTTTAATTGACCTCGAATAATAAATCCTTTACATTCCTTTTATTGCAACGCTGAACCGGCGCAACTGCGTCGCGAGTCGACGCTTGGGGAGAGATGGCCCAAGCACCGCGAAAATACCGCTGGCGCCGATCGACGTTGCTCCAAAAATCCCCCTTCGTACGCCTATTCCCTTATCTCTTTATTCCGCCCCTTCTGGAGGTTCGTCATGCTGCCCTACTTCTTAAAATCCCGGTCCCGCGGATTCACGTTAGTAGAATTGTTAGTGGTGATCGCCATTATCGGCGTTTTAATCGCGCTGCTGCTGCCAGCCGTTCAACAGGCGCGCGAAGCGGCTCGTCGCTCGGCCTGCACCAACAACTTCAAACAAGTTGGACTCGCGATCCACAACTATCACGACACGCACTTGGCTTTTCCGCTCTCGGCTCATTTCTCTTCCGGCAATTGCGGCAGCCAGGCTGTTCCTTGGAACGAAAACTATTGGCGATACTCGTGGGGCGCACACATTCTGCCGTACCTGGAACAGACGGCCCTCTACGACAACATCTCGTTTGAGAAGAACTATAACTTCCAATCCAACACGTTGTCCGACATCGGTATGACCGTGGATGCGTTCCTGTGCCCTAGCGATCCCCAAGGCGATCCTCGCACCGTCCGCACCGGCGGCATCAGCAATGGAGGCCCCGACAATAAAGACGACCTGGGCCGCAGCAATATGGCCAGCACCGCCGATTCGCGCGACTGGTCGTGCGCTTCTAACCGAGCGAGAATCGATGGCAATGGAGTCCTTTTCAACTTTTCCAAAACCAACTTCGCCAGCATTACCGATGGAACGAGCAATACGATGCTCGTCGGCGAGGTGACCGGCGGAATCGGCGGCAGCTATGAAGGGAACTACTGGTCCGTCATCAATCATGCGGATACCGCAGGCGGAATCAACGGACCTCATACCGTGCCGGGCGGAATGACCGGGTCATGGTCGCTCGACACCCAAGAGTTCTCGAGCTATCACCCCGGCGGATGCCATTTTCTGATGGGTGACGCCAGCGTCCATTTTCTTTCTGAAAACATCAATCAGACTGTCCTCGCAGATTTGACGACTCGATCCGGGGGAGAGGTCGTCGGCGAGTACTAAGCCACATGTTTCTACGTGAGTTGCGAATGCTGTCCCCGCAGCGTCAGAGAATGGTGGATGCAAGTCAACCAATTCGCGGCAGGGACTGCACTCGACCAACTTGCCCCTGGTCATCGCCCACTACATCCCAGGCCCCTACCAAGCGGATGCGATCCCCACGACAAGCGCATCTGCAACAGAAGTGAGTTCAAAATGAAACGATGGTTTGTTGTTGCTGCGATGCTTCTCGCCGGCTGCGGCGGCGTTCAAAGCGGCCCCGAACGAGTGATCGTTTCGGGAAAGGTCACCTATCAAGGCGCTCCCATCGAAAACGGAGACATCCTTTTTACGCCGGCTGCTGGAAGCTCGAATCCCGCTTCAGGCGCTATTATCGAAAACGGCAACTACCTGGCGAACAACAAGGGAGGCGTACCAATCGGTAAGTTTTTGGTGAAGATTTCCGGATTCCGCCCCAGCGGCCAGCCAGTCCCAGAAGGGGATATCCAGCCAATGGATCAGTATATCCCTGCCAAATACAACGATCGGACCTCGCTAGAAATCGAAATCACTAAGGATGCGGAAGGGACGCAGCAAAACTTCGACCTGGAATAGCACAAAGGGAAGAGTTCGCAACGGCGCAGGAAACAAGTTCCCCTCGTGCGCTGTGAGCGACGGCGTAAATGGTCGAGCCGCGATCTTTAGTCGCATCACTTCAAAACGGCCTGACGTCGCCTTCGACGATACGATCGCGATACATGCGAAATGCAGACGTTCCATCAACAGCAGAGAATGCATGAACGGAAAAGAGTTGGCGGCGGCGCTGCGGCTTGCAGGCCCGACGTATGGCACGTTGATTACATCACCTTCTCCCCGCTTACCGGCGGCACTAGCCGACAGCGGGCTCGATTTTGTCTTCATCGATACCGAGCATATCGCCTTGGATCGCGCCGAGCTTTCCTGGATGTGCCAGACTTATCAACAGCTTGGCATGGCGCCGTTGGTCCGTATTCCCGAGCCCAATCCGAATCTCGCGACGATGGTTCTGGATGGAGGCGCAGCGGGCGTCATTGCTCCTTATGTTGAGACCGCAGATCAGGTCCGCGCATTGGTTGGCGCTGTCAAGTGTCGCCCGCTGAAAGGAGAGCGACTAAAACGCTACCTGCAGGGGGAGGCGTTGGAGCCCGAATTGCAGACATATATCGAACAGCATAATTCGCAACATTCGCTGGTCATCAACGTCGAAAGCACGCCTGCGATCGCGGCGCTCGACGACATGCTGGCCGTCAAAGGACTAGACGCCGTTTTAGTAGGCCCCCATGACCTCTCCTGCAGTCTGGGGATCCCTGAACAGTACGATCATCCGCGATTTGACCAGGCGATACAGACGATCATCCGCAAAGCACGCGCTTGCCAGATTGGCGCCGGAATTCATTTCTGGGGCGACGTCGCGCAAGAGGTGGACTGGCTGCGCGAGGGACTCAACATGCTGATCCATAGCGCCGACATTTCCCTGTTCGTCAAGCAACTTCGTGCTGAGCTAACTCACATTCAATCCGAACTCAAACCGAACGACAAAAAGCGAAAACCAGAAACGCAAGGCATGATCGCTTAATTCGGCGCGCGAGAAGATGAAGCGACGTTCGCTCGCCTGGGCGGCAATCTCCTTCCGTGCAACCAGGCCAACCCGCTGATCCCCATCACCCTCACCATTCATCGCAGTCGCAGAGTATTCATCGATGCCGATTCCGTTTCATCAAATTGCCCTCTTGGGCAATAAATTCTGCGCCGTTCTCCTTTGCCTGGCATTGCTGCCGGCTGTTAGCCAGGCCGAGGAACTGCTTATCAAATCGATCACGGTCGAAACTCCCTTGAATGCGCCGGACGATGGCACTTACTGGATGCAAGCTCGCCCAGGCAAGATACCAAAGCGCCCAGGCGAACCCAGCGCAGATCAGCCCCTGGAGGTCATCACGCTGCAAGCGATTGATGGAAACGGCACGCACATGTACCACGGCATGAGCAGCATGTGGTCCGACGATCACGGCAACTCCTGGCAAGGTCCGCAACAAGATCCGGCGCTGGATCGTCGCACCATGGCGAACGGGTTGATTGAGGTTCCGGTCGACATGACCCCACAGTGGCACGCAAAGTCAGGCAAGTTGCTACTAACTGGCGCAACGTTTTGGCTTGATCCCAAGCTGAAGAAACATGCTCCTAACGGCGGCAGCGACATCGCTTATTCGGCCTATGATCCCCGCACGCATCAATGGGCTCCGTGGAAAAAAGTCGAGCTACCAGATTCGCCCCAGTTCCATTTCGCTCGCTCCGGCTGCTCGCAGCGTTACGATCTTCCGAATGGCGACATCTTGCTACCGATCTATTTTGGAGGCGCAGGAAACGATAGCCGCCACTTTGCGATGGTGCTTCGCTGTCAGTTTGATGGGAAAACGCTTCGCGTCGAAGAACAAGGAAATGCGCTATCCATTGACATCGACCGAGGCTTTGTCGAGCCTTCGCTCACCAAGTTTGGGGAGACTTTTTTTCTCACGCTGCGCAATGACCGTGGAGCCTATGTCACGACCAGCCAAGACGGGCTTCACTTCGATAAGCCCAAGCCGTGGGCCTTTGACGACGGTCAACCGCTCGGAAGTTACAACACACAACAACATTGGGTGACCCATTCGGATGGCCTGTTTCTCGCCTACACCAGAAAAGGCGCGGACAACGATGACATCTTTCGCCACCGGGCTCCGCTATTCATCGCGCAAGTCGACCCCCAAAAGCTGGTCGTACTTCGCCAGACCGAACAGACGCTCTTGCCGAAACTAAAGGACGGCTTCGGCAACTTTGGCTTGTCCAACATCTCGCCGGAGGAGACTTGGGTGGTCGCCGGCCGCAGCAGGGCCAAATCAGGAGAACCGAGTCTCTATCTTTCGCGCATCCAATGGTCGAAGCCTAACGCTGCGCCTTAGCGCCGTCTCGATGGAAGAGTGAGGCCGGTTATCTCGTCGAATTTCACCGGCTATACTCTTATCCGATTGATGTGGCGCCCGTTTGTTGGCCATGTTGCCAACATCGATCACTTGCAGCCCCACATTCGCAATGTCAGCCTCGTCTTCCACCACAAACATTCGCCTCGGTCTCTGCTGCATTTTTCTCGAGCAGCCGATCAAGTTTCGCAACACCACTGTCAAATCGATCAGCGCCATGCCGCGGGACGCCGGCTTGGCCAAGTTGTCTGGGCTTTGCCTGGCGAACGCCGATGCGTTGCTTTTGGCGTTGCAGTTTTGTGCAGAGCAGGGGATCGGCTCGTTTCGGATCAATAGCCAGATCTTGCCGCTGAAGACGCATGCGGAATGCGGGTACGATGTGAGCGAGCTTCCCGATGGTGACGAGATCGTCCGGCAATTTCAAGCCTGCGGCGCGTTCGCGAAGTCAAACGATATTCGCACCTGTTTTCATCCCGATCAATTTGTGGTGCTCAATTCGCCGCGGCCGGAAGTCGTCGATCGCTCGCTTGCAGAGCTGGAATATCAAGCCGAAGTCGCAGAGTGGGTCAGGGCCGATGTCGTCAACATCCATGGTGGCGGTGCGTATGGAGACAAACCTGCGGCCCTGTCGCGGTTCGCAAAGTCGTTGTCGCGTCTTTCGCAGCGAGCTCGCAGCCGCTTGACGGTCGAAAATGATGACGTCACCTATACGCCTGCGGATCTGCTGCCGCTTTGCCAGTCGACCGGCATTCCGTTGGTCTATGATGTTCACCATCATCGCTGCAATCGTGACGATTTGTCGATCGAAGCAGCGACCGAGCAGGCGATCGAGACCTGGGATCGCGAGCCGCTGTTTCATCTCTCTAGTCCGCTGGAAGGCTGGAAAGGGCCGAAGCCGGGTCGCCACCATGACTTTATCAACATCGTCGATTTTCCCGACTGCTGGCGCGAGCGGACATTGACCGTCGAAGTCGAAGCCAAGGCGAAAGAAGTCGCCGTGCTGAAGCTGATGAAGCAACTAGCGCGCCCCTGGACCGTCTACATCCTGCAATGCGCCGACCAATCCCTTTATACCGGCGTCACCAACGACCTGCCGCAGCGCATCGCCAAACACAACGCCGGCACAGGCGCCCGATACACGCGCAGCCGACTGCCGGTCGTGGTGGTCTATCAAGAGTCGCAGCCGAATCAAAGCGCGGCGCTGAAGCGCGAGTTGGCGATCAAAGCGTTGTCGCGGGCGGCGAAAGAGTCGTTGATCACCAACAGACTTCTCTCGTAGCGTAAGCCGCCAGTTTTGAAACGCGATTTCCAGGTTGGCAAATATCGCAGTTTCAAAAGAGCGGACCGAGTTAGCGTGCGCCAAGAGATCCAGAAGCGCCAAAGCTTAAAACGTTGGGTGTTCTACGCGACATGAATGGATCGCCCGTTTCGCTCGACGGCGCGCGGTCAAATTCTTCTTCGCCTTGATCCAAGGACGATAGGCAGCGGGATACCTGTGTCCGAAAATCGTCAACATCTTTCCCTTTTTCGTCACGGGTTTCCGAAGTCTTGCGAGAGGGCAAAAAAATGGTGCGCTACCGTTGTAGAAGTTTCTCATCAGAACGTGGCTAGCGAACAATCTCTGTAATCACTTACAAACAAATAACTTACGAACGACTATTCACTTCCGTCGAAATCCTCAATGGAAGTTCCCATTCGATAAAACCAGCTTAATGGAGTCTCGAATGACCTCTACTTACGCTCAGTGGTGGGGTCGCGGATTAGTTGATTCTTCCGCGATACCCTAGATAGACTTCCGTAAAGACGTATTTTACGTGGGCAAAATCCCCCAGAAACATCTATCCAGAACGCCGATTGGCATTTCATTCCCAAATTTTGGCACTCATTCATTACCGAGAAAAATCATGAGAAAGAATGCTTTCACTCTCGTCGAACTCCTGGTCGTCATTGCGATCATCGGCGTTTTGATTGCTTTGTTGCTGCCGGCGGTTCAACAAGCCCGCGAGGCCGCTCGCCGCATGCAATGCACCAACAATCTGAAGCAAGCGGGCCTGGCGCTGCACAACTACCATGACACCTTCGGCAAGCTGCCGGCGATGTGCGGCGGCACCGGCAATGGTCCGATCCACAATGACAATCGCCTAGGCGGCTGGGTTGCGCTGCTGCCGTTTGTCGAACAAGGATCACTGTACAACCAAATCACGTCATCGCTGACGATCGATTCGACCACCTATCCGCCATATGGCGACAATCCGTGGAACAGCAGCTATACGCCATGGCTGACCAAGCTTTCGTTTCTCCGCTGTCCGTCCGATCCGGCGACTCCGGCCGAGAGTGACTTTGGATTCTCGAACTATGCGTTCAGCATGGGAGACCGGCCGGCATGGGCAGGCTCGACCAACCCAACGAGCGGCATGTTCGGCTTCCATAGCTGGAAGAATTTCGCCAGCGTCACCGATGGATTGAGCAATACGCTGGCCCTCGGAGAACGAGCCGTCGGTGAAGTGAGCACGATGAAAATCCGGGGAGGCGTCGCGATCGCTTCGGACGTGTGGAACAGCGGATCGGAATATGACGTTACCCCTGCCAGCTGCGCCGCCAAACGGGGACAGAGCGGAAACTATCTGAGCAGCGTGACGGTGAAAGAATACCCTGGACGTCGCTGGGCGGACGGAGCGCCCCTTTATTCCGGAGTTCTAGCGATCTTGCCGCCAAACAGTCCGTCGTGCTTGCTGGACGACTGGGACGGACGCCAGGCGATTATTTCGGCGACCAGTTATCACCCAGGCGGAGTGAACGGTGCGATGGGAGACGGATCGGTTCGTTTCTTTACGGATACCATCGATGCAGGGAATCAATCGCTGGCCCCTTCCAATGGGGCATCCAACTACGGAGTTTGGGGAGGCCTCGGAACGGTGAGCGGCGGCGAAGTGAATCGCTCCTAACCACGGATCTTCTCAACTATTTGCGTCCTGTTGATGCAATTCGGCGCGTCCGTATAACTGGGGCGCATCGCAGTTGTTCTTTCCCCATCAGTGATTTGGAACCGATACGATGCGATATTTTCAACTAGGAGCGTTCATGCTCCTTTTCGCCGGATGTTACGGCGGCTCCCAATTGCCCAATTCTGTTCATGTCGCCGGAATTGTGACGCTTGACGGCGCTCCGCTTGAAGGAGCGACGATCGCGTTCGCACCGGAGGACGCAGTCGGACGATCGGCGACGTCAATGACCGATGAAGCGGGCCGTTTTTCGATGGGCACCCTCGCTATAAATGACGGAGTCGTCTGTGCAAACTATAATGTTACGATCGCCAAGACCGAGGTCGATCCTTCGAATCAGGTCACCGATCCCCAAGCTTACTACGAGCGGACGGGTCGGCCGGCGCCGGGTCCGAAGATGACTTACATCGTTCCGAAAAAGTACAACAGCGTCGCTACGTCCGATCTCAACGTCATGATTGATGAGCCGCGAGATGATCTACGTTTTGAGCTGTCGTCGAATTAGCAGAAACAGACGATTTAATGCGTGAATTGTGCCTTGTTATTGGGCTGATTTGTCTTGGAGATATTGCGGCGGCGAACGAAACCGTTCCGCTGTCGACCTTAGATCTTTCACAAATGTCGTCTGGATGGAGCGTACCGAAAGCGAACGCCAACATCATGGGCGAAGCGCTTTCGATCCGCGGCGAAAAATTCGCACAAGGAATTGGTACGCACGCATCTAGTCGACTACGACTGCAGCTTAAACGGAACGCACTCCGATTTCGCAGCGTCATCGGCATTGACGATAGCGCTGGCGGGCAAGGCGCTGCACAATTTCGAGTCTTCGCGGATCGCAAACTGATTTTTCACAGTGGTCCAGTCACCGGAAAGAGCCCCGCCCAGCGGATTGATCTAGATGTCGCCAACGTAAGCGTCTTGGAACTTGTCGTTGATGATAATGGCGACGGCAGTTCTCACGATCACGCCGATTGGGCTGACGCAAAGTTGACGCTGCGCAACGACCAACCTCTGCCGCAGGTTCTTGCCCCGTTCGAAACGATCGATCTGAAAACCGCGTCGTTTCAACTCCGCTTTATCGTGGGAGAAGATGGACGGCTCTACCAGTCTCCCATTGGCGCAGCGGAAGAGAAATCACCGTCCAACCGCAACCAGGTCGCCTATCCTCAGGGTGGGGATGGGTATGTGTGGGAGCCGGCGCTGCAAGTGGTCCACGCAAACGGCGACCGCTCAACCTCGCTCCGCTTTGTGGATGTTGAGCGCACAAGTCTTGATGACGAACGTCAGCAGATTCGCATCCGCCTGCAAGATGACGTTTACCCACTATTGGTTGAGCTCTATTTTCGTCTTGATCCGGCCCACGACGTGATCGAGGAATGGCGCCATATTCATCATCAGGGGGAAGGCGAGATCGCGCTCGAGCGGATGGCGTCCTCTAGCTGGTTGTTCAACGCCCCCGATTTGCATCTATTACATTTCCACGGCGATTGGGCCGACGAAATGAATCCGATCGCCGAGAAATTGACTCCCGGCGTCAAATCGATCGAATCGCTACTGGGGACCCGTGCAACTCAGTTTGTCGCCCCCTCGTTGGTGCTCTCCTTGGATGGCCAACCGCAAGAAAATCGAGGCCGCGTCATCGCCGGTTCGCTGGCCTGGTCCGGAAATTTTCGAGCGGCGTTTGAGCATAACGGTTCGCAAGTACGAGCCCTCTGCGGTCTCCATCCGCTAGGATCTACCTACCATTTGTCCGCCGGCGAAAGCTTTCAAACGCCGACGATGATCTGGGTGAGCAGCAATCACGGCTTAGGCGAAATGAGCCGCAAATTTCATCGCTGGGCGCGGGAGCATGCGATTCGCGACGGAGACAAGCCGCGTGACACAATGCTCAACAACTGGGAGGCGACCGGTTTTGACTTTGACCAACAGCGGATCGAAAGCCTATTCCAGCCGGCGGCGGATGTCGGCTTCGAGCTCTTCCTGCTCGACGACGGCTGGTTTGGCGACAAGTATCCGCGTGTCAATGATCGCGCCGGGCTAGGAGACTGGCGACCGAACCCCAACCGTTTTCCGCAGGGAATGGAGCCGATCGCACAATCGGCGATCCAACATGGCATGCGGTTTGGGATTTGGATTGAACCGGAGATGGTAAATCCTCAGAGCGTGCTGTACGAGCAGCATCCCGACTGGGTCATTCGTCAGCCTCAGCGAGAACTCGACTACCAGCGGACGCAGTTGGTGCTCGATTTAACGCGCCCCGAGGTCCAACAGTTTGAGCACAGTGCGATTCAGGAGACGCTAAAGACTCGTGGCGTAAGCTGCGCCAAGTGGGACGCCAATCGCTATGTTACGCAGCCCGGATCCGCTTTTTTAACGTCGGGGAAACAGACCCATTTATGGATCGACTACACGAACAACCTTTACCAATTAATGCAGCAAACGGCTGTTGAATTCCCTCACACGGAACTGATGCTATGCGCCGGCGGAGGCGGTCGCGTCGACTACGGCGCATTGCGATATTTCCATGAGTTTTGGCCGAGCGATAATACGGACGCCGTGCGTCGCGTGGCGCTGCAATGGGATTATTCCTATTTCTTTCCGGCAATCTCGATCTGCAGTCATACGTCGAAAATGGGGGAGCGCCCGCTCCATTTTGCGACCGCCGTTTCGATGAGCGCCCGCATGGGAATGGATATCGACCTGGCGGCTCTTTCTCCTGAAGAAATTGAAACTTGTCGTAGTGCGATTTCCAGCTATAAAAAGTTCCGCGACGTCATTCATCTAGGCGACCAGTACCGCATCGAATCGCCGCATGATGGCAAACGTAGCGTGGTGAACTTTGTGGCGCAGGGACAAGACCGAGCAATCCTCTTTGTCTATCAACTGGCGGAAGAAACGCCCCGCGTGGCCAAGCCGCAAGGGCTCGATCCGCATAAAAGCTATCACCTAACCGAGCGCCATCCGCAGACCGGACGCCCGCCGCTGGCCGAAGCAGGCGTCTCCAAGCTAGGAAAAGAATGGATGGAGCAGGGAGTCCGCTTGTCGACTTCTGCAGCGATCCAAGCGACGATCCTCGAATTTACGGCGAATGACGCAACGTGAATCGGAGCAAGCTACCACGATCTCAAGTTGTGCTCCTGCTGATCGAATCGTCGCGCGGCTATGGTCGCGCGTGCCTCCAAGGGGTCGCCGACTATTGTCGTATTCACCGAAATTGGCAGATCCTGCATGTCGAGCGGCGCTTGAATGAAGCGCTTCCCGAGGCAATTCAGCATTGGAATATCGACGGCGTCATCACGCGCATCGAAACGGATGACGTAATGGAGACGATTGACCGGCTCGGCAAGCCGACCGTCGATCTGCGCGGCTCTTACTTCCCCCAACAGGGAGCGACTTTTGATACCGATCATGTCGCATGCGCCGAGATGGCTGTCGAACATTTTGTCGAACGAGGTTTGCGAGATATCGCCTATTGCGGGTATCCAGGAATCGACTTTTCCGACCTGCGAGCGGCGCCATTTGAGCAGATCGCCCACCAACATGGTTGCCGTACGCATAGCTTTGTCGGCGGCCAGGCGGATCGGGATGCGATGGTTCGTGAACTGCTGGGAGAATCGGAAATCAACGAACTTGGCCAATGGGTTCAAGGTCTCCCGCGTCCCTGCGGCATTCTCGGCTGCAACGACGTTCGCGCGCGGCAAGTCCTGATGAGTTGCAAACTTGCCGGCGTCGCTGTTCCAGAAGATATCGCGCTGCTAGGAATCGACAACGACCTGACGATCTGCAATCTGGTGACGCCGCTGCTCAGCAGCATCGAACCCGATGCGCATCGCATCGGTTACGAAGGCGCCGCGAGCCTGGATCGGCTAATGAAGAACGAGAAGGTCGAGAAACACGTTTTGATTCCACCCAAGGGAATCATCGTCCGCGGCTCCTCTGACGTGATGGCGATCGCTGATCGTGAAGTCGCCGCGATCGTGCACTATATCAACGAGCATGCTTGTAGCGGGCTATCGGTCGAAATGATCGCCAACCAATTCCACTTAAGCCGCTCCTCGCTGGATCGCCGCTTTCAACAGGAATTGGGGCGCGGCATCAAATCAGAGATCGACCGCGTGAGAATTGATCACGCCAAGGCGCTGCTGCGATACACCGATTTAAAGCTGATCGCCATCGCTCACCACACGGCATACTCTTCGGCCGCGAAACTGGTCTCAGCGTTCAAACGGATTACCGGCGTTACGCCGGGCGCATATCGGTCGAATTGGCAATAATATTGCGAGGGGACGGACAATCAGACGTGCGTCCCAGAATTCTACTCGTATCCTGCAGCCTAAAACTTCGGGCGATCCAATGACATGAACTGATCGACCGTTTCGGGCGGTTCCGGCTCGCTGCTCCCGAACATCGAGCCCCACCAAGAGTTGCTCGAAGTTTTCTTCGGCTTCTTCAGGCTCGGAATTACTTTCTTCTTCGGCTTGTCGCTGGCGTCATCAAACGGGTTCAAAAAATCGGCCGTTTTGCTGAAGAACTGCTGCGTGCTCGACCCCATCTTCGATAGCGTGCTCGGTTCTTTTTTGGCCGTCCTTTTGGCCGGCTTGCTGGCGAACGGGTTATAGTCTCCCCAATCGGCCTGGGCCGGACTGCTGGTTAGCGCTAGCAGAAACAGGCCCAACAGCGCTAAATTCATCCATTTCCGATACATGACTCGCTCTCCTTCCGCAGTGTGTTGAGACTTGCGGCGCAGACTTTGTCAAAAAGGCCAGTCGGCGTCTAGAGCAATCCAGGGGAAACCGCAAGGTCGTAATCCGCTGACGACGGACCGCTGACGCATTGTCCACTAGGGGGCAATTCTTTAGCATTGAGCGTTTCCTGCACTCAACTTGCCAGAAAGTCGGCTGAAAATGAGCAAAATCGGTTTCCTAGGCGCCGGCCAGATGGCGCAAGCCCTTGCCAGCGGCTTCGTGCGAGCCGATCTGGTCCACCCGGCCGATATAATCGCGGTCGACCCGTTTCCGGCGGCTCGGGCCAGTTTTGGTCAATTGGTTCCCGGCGCCAGTGTTAGTGACAGCGCCGCGAAACTAGCGGCCGAAGTCGATGTGATCGTCTTGGCGGTCAAGCCGCAGATGCTGCAAGCGGCGATCGCTGGGCTCGGCGTGATCGGCGATAACGTGCTGCTGGTCTCGATCGCAGCCGGTACGTCACTGGCCCGCTTGGCCGAATGGACCCGGTCCACGCGGATCATCCGCGTGATGCCGAATACGCCGTGCCTGATCGGCGAAAGCGCCTCGGCCTTTTGCACGGCGGAAGGCGCGACGTCCGACGATGTCGCACTGGTCGAGAAATTGCTGAGCGCCGTCGGCGTAGTGCGGAAAGTCGACGAAAAGCTGATGGACGCGGTTACGGGGCTATCAGGCTCGGGTCCGGCCTATGTGTACGTGCTGATTGAGGCGCTCGCCGACGCCGGAGTTCGGGTCGGCTTGCCGCGCGATGCGGCGTTGCAACTAGCGGCCCAAACGGTGCGCGGCGCCGCCGGCATGGTGCTGCAGACCGGCGATCACCCCGGCGTGCTCAAAGATCGCGTCGCTAGTCCCGGTGGGACGACGATCGCCGGATTACAAGCGCTGGAGGCAGGCGGATTTCGGTCGGCGGCGTATGATGCGGTGATGGCGGCCACCGCCAGGTCAAAGGAATTAGGGGCGGAATAATTCTGCGGGCGCCCCTTTCCCGCGAAACTATAATTTACTGCAGGCGGTTACCAGGCGACCAGCGCCTTGAGGAGATGTTGAAATGTCTTCGTTGTTTTGCATGATTGACGACAAGCACGTTCCCCTTTACCGGATCCTATGGATCGCGGACGTGCCGCACTTTTGCGGCGCTGAAGATTGCTTGTGCGAAGGTCAGTACGAAGTCCGGCTGGAACAAGGCGAGTCCCTATGGACGAACCGCGAAGAACGGGACACCGTCATCGCTGCGCTCGAGCGCTGGCATGCGGGAGATGACTTTGACGATGTCGAAGGGGAAGAACCCTGGGACTAGCGTTTTTTTGAAATGTCGCGCCGGCAATCGGCAAGAAATAAAATTCGGCCGCAGCGAGTGATCGCGACGGCCGTTTTTCGTTCGCTTGATTCTGAGCGCCGATCAAGCGGCGACGTCGCTACTTCTTTTTCTTCGCCGTTTTTTTTACGGCCGCTTTGGCCGATTTCTTTTTGGCGGTTTTAGCGGTCTTCTTGGCGGAAGTGTCGCTCTTCTTCGCAGGCTCTTTGCCGAACGCAGATTCCCAACCGCTGGAATACTTTTGATTGGAACCAAGGCGAATAATGGACACGGCTCAATACCTCGTAGTTAAACAGATTCTTTGAATTGCTTGGGGTAAGCATTTGTTGTTAACGGATCGCCGCCGCAAGGTCAAGACTCTGCGGCAATGCGAATCCGGATATCGCACGTTTAATGTTGCAGCTTTTTGTACTTGAATCGCGGCGGCTGATCAGGATTGATGCCGAGACGTTCTTTTCGCTGACCTTCGTACGTGCTGAAGTTTCCTTCGCACCAGTGAACGTACCCATCTCCCTCAAACGCCAGGATATGGGTCGCCAGACGGTCGAGGAACCAACGATCGTGGCTAACCACCACAACGCATCCAGCATAGTTCATGATCGCTTCTTCGAGTGCTCGCAACGTGTCGACATCCAAGTCATTCGTCGGTTCGTCCAACAGTAGAACATTCGAGCCACGACGCAACAGCGCCGCCAAATGGACGCGATTCCGCTCACCGCCAGAGAGCACGCCCACCTTCTTCTCTTGGTCCGGGCCGCGGAAGTTAAACCGCGAAACGTACCCGCGTGAATGAACTTTGCGATTGCCCATCACGATGGTGTCGTGCCCGCCTGAGATTTCCTGAAAGACTGTCTTCTCGGGATCGAGCGCGTCACGCGACTGATCGACGTAACCCATCTCGACCGTCGTACCGATCCGGAATTCGCCGGAGTCAGGTTCGGTCTGGCCGGTCAACATGCGGAACAGGGTGGTCTTGCCGGCGCCGTTGGGGCCAACCACGCCGATGATGCCGCCAGCCGGGAGATGAAAACTGAGATTGTCGATCAAGACGTTGTCGCCATACGCTTTGGTGACGTTCTTGGCCTCGATAACCAGATCGCCCAAGTGCTTGCCCGGCGGGATCTGGATCTCGAACTCGTCGTTGCGTTCTTCAAATTGCTCGGCCGACAGTTTCTCGTAGGCGTTGATCCGCGCCTTACCTTTCGACTGCTTCGCTTTCTGCGAACTGCGAATCCATTCCAACTCGTTAGCCAGAAATTTCTGACGCGCCTCAGACTGCTTTTCTTCCAGCGCCAGTCGTTTCTGCTTCTGCTCAAGCCAAGCCGAATAGTTCCCTTCGTACGGATAGCTGCGGCCATGCTCGATTTCGAGAATCCAACCGGCGACATTGTCCAGGAAGTAGCGATCATGGGTGATCGCGACAATCGTGCCGTGATAGGCCTGCAGGTGATGCTCGAGCCACAAGATCGATTCGGCGTCGAGATGGTTGGTCGGTTCGTCTAGCAGCAACAGATCCGGTTTTTTCAGCAGCAGCTGACAGAGAGCGACGCGGCGGCGCTCACCGCCGGAGAGCTTGGAGACGTCAGCGTCGCCGGGAGGCAGGTTCATCGCGTCCATCGCGATCTCAATCTCGCGATCAAGCTCCCAACTGTTGGTCGCTTCGATCTCGTCCTGCAATTTGCCCATCTCTTCGTAGAGCGCGTTCATCTCATCGTCTTCGAGCGGTTCTCCCAGCTTCATGCTGATTTCGTTGAACCGCACGAGCAGGTCCCGTCGATGGGCGACCGCCTCTTCGACGTTTCCATACACATCTTTTTCGGGATTGAGTTGCGGCTCTTGCGACAGATAACCGACCGTAAAACCGGGAGTTAACTGCGCAACGCCATCAAACTCCTTATCGATGCCTGCCATGATCTTGAGAATGGTGCTCTTTCCGGCGCCGTTCCGCCCCAGCACGCCGATCTTGGCGCCGGGGTAGAAAGCGAGCCACATCTCTTTGAGGATCTCGCGCTGGCCGAACTTTTTGTTCAAATTCTCAATCGTGAAGATATGTTTTTTACCCATGCAGGAACTCTCTAACGTCTTTCGTAGCTAGCGTTTAGTGGTGATGCGGGTAATGTAGAATCGCAACCGATTATAACGATTTTAGGCAATCAATCTGCCCGCTGAATATCGACAGGAAGAATTCTTCCCGAAGGAGCGAATTAAGGGTTGTAAGATCGAAATAGCGTGATATCATGATGCCAACGAACATTAGTTCGGGCAAAGACTCTTATCTTAACTCCACGCGATCGTTAGCGGCCTCGACTTCGAGCACCCACCAGCTCGCCCCGCCTGTCGAGACTGTAATACGAGCGATGATCCCGTTCATGGGCGCGACTGTTCCCAACAGTCGCGCCTGTTTTTTTGCGCTGCCGGCATTGCTCGATAACTCCGGCTGCATCAGCAGCAGTCCTGCCCAACTCTTTTCGCGTTCGCCATCGACTTCCGTCGGATCGTTAAATCCAGGTCCACAAGAGCAGGGCGGCACTGCTGGGCAAGCCAGACAGTGGCGACCGAAATCTTAATGGTGACAAAACACTAGCCCGCAGCGCCAGCGAGGGAATGCGGTCGCCACTTCAATCCGTGTTGGTATCGCCGACCGCATTCCCTCGCTGGCGCTGCGGGCTAGTACGGCGGTCGACTTGATTCCGACCGTATTATACCGCTCTTCATCCGTGGCTTCGCCGCGTTCTATTGTAAGGGCTAGCCGCCGGCTCTGTCATTGCCGGCGCCGCGTTCTTCACGAATAGCCGGTTATTCCCACTCGATCGTCGCCGGCGGTTTCGTACTGATGTCGTAACAGACGCGGTTGACCCCTTTGACTTCGTTGATGATTCGCGTCGAAATCCGCGCCAGCACTTCGTACGGCAGGTAGCTCCAGGTAGCGGTCATAAAGTCGTCGGTGTTGACGCAACGGACGGCGACCGCATTTTCGTAGGTGCGTGCGTCGCCCATCACGCCGACGCTTTGCACCGGCAATAACACGGCGAACGCTTGCGACGTTTGACGATACAGGCCGGCTGCTTTGATCTCGCTGACGACGATCGAGTCGGCCTCACGCAGCACGGACAATTTTTCTTCGGTCACGTCGCTCAAGCAGCGAACCGCCAGACCGGGACCGGGGAACGGATGTCGCCAGACCAGATCTTCCGGCAGCCCCAATTCCAGCCCCAGCTTGCGAACTTCGTCTTTGAACAAATCACGCAGCGGCTCGATCAGCTCAAAGCCGAGCTCTTTCGGCAATCCGCCGACATTATGGTGCAACTTGATCGTCGCCGCCGGGCCGTCGAGCGCGGCGCCGCTTTCAATCACGTCGGGATAGAGAGTCCCTTGCGCCAGAAACTTGGCGTCTTTGATCTTGCGCGCTTCGGCCTTGAAACATTCGACAAACTGGTAGCCGATGCGGCGACGTTTCTCCTGCGGCTCGGTGATCCCGGCCAGTTCTTTCAGGAAATCGTCTTTGGCGGCGACCACATGCAAGTCGGTCTTAAAATGCTTCGTAAACTCGGCGATTACCGACTCGGCCTCTTGCTTCCGCAACAAGCCGTTATCGACCAAGATACAGGACAATTGCGGGCCAATCGCTTGATAGAGCAGGGCAGCGACCACGGCCGAATCAACGCCGCCAGAGAGGCCGCAAATCACGCGATTGCCGCCGACACGCTCGCGAATTTCGGCGATCGTCTGCTGGGCGAAGTCGTGCAGCTTCCAACGACCTTCGCACTGGCAAACCGAAATGACAAAGTTGCGGAGAATCTGGAATCCCAGCGGCGTGTGGGTCACTTCCGGATGAAACTGCATCGCGTAGAGCGGCAGTTCTTTGTGTCGCATCGCGGCGATCGGACAGGTCGACGTGCTGGCCAACGATTCAAACGATTCGGTCACATTGGTGACCTGATCGCCGTGACTCATCCAAACGTCGGTCTCGCTGGGCAAACCGCCAAACAGGTCCTCATTCGGAGTAATGCTGATCTTGGCGTGACCATATTCACGTTGCGACGTGTTTTTCACCTGACCGCCGAACGCCTGGCAGATCAGTTGCATGCCGTAGCAGATGCCGAGCACCGGAATCCCCATCGCAAACAGCCCCGGATCGCACTGCGGCGCTCCTTCTTCATAAACGCTGGAGGGCCCGCCAGAGAGAATGATGCCGCGCGGGTTATGCGCCGCGATCCGCTCGACCGAGATGTCATGCCGCACGATTTCGCAATAGACGTTTTGCTCTCGTACGCGGCGAGCAATTAGCTGGGCGTACTGCGAACCAAAGTCGAGGACGAGTATCTTTTCGTCAGAGATGCGAGAGGCGTCAGAGTTGTGATCAGGCGCAGGAGCCGTCATCGTCATCCTTCCGTCGAAACCGGAAAACGAAAAAGCCCGCCCAGAAACCGGCGGGTGAAGGAAACCGCGTATTATATCGCGATCGCCAAATGCTGCAAACTAGCTCCGCCGCTAGCGCCCGACTGCGGAAAGGCGCGATTCATGAAGATTGCCCAACACGTCTCCCTCGTTGGTTCTTCCCCGGTTTACCCCTGCCGCGGCCCCGCCTAGCATGAAGACCAAATCGGATCTTTGCGCTCAATCGGCCTTCCCTGCGCTCTATTGGATGGAACAATGGAAATCTTGCTGACGAACGATGACGGAATTTACGCCCCCGGATTGGCCGCGATGGAGCGCCAACTGCAAAAACTGGGAAATGTCACCGTGGTTGCTCCCGCGACTGAACAAAGCGGCGTCGGGCACTCCATTACTTTTCTCAGCCCCCTGGTCTGCAAAGAAGCGTACGACGGCGATCGGCTCCGCGGTTACGCCGTCGAAGGGAGCCCGGCCGACTGCGTCAAGATTGGCGTTTTCGAGTTTTGCAAAAAACGCCCTGATTTGATCGTCAGCGGCATCAACGGCGGGCTAAACGCCGGGATCAACGTTCTCTACTCCGGCACAGTCGCCGCCGCGATCGAAGGCGCCTTCTTTGGCATCACCAGCGTCGCGGTCTCGCTGGAATGGGACGAAAACCCGCAGTTTGACGTCGCCGCACTCAAAGGACGCGAGATCATCGAGAAGATTCTGGCTCAAAAAGGAGAGCCGGCGCAGCTGTTCAACCTTAATTTTCCGACCGCCGCGCTGCGGAAAAAATCGATTGTGCAGGTCGTACCGATGGGTCTGGCCCGCTACGGCGAACATTTTATCAAGCGAAAAGACCCCCGCGGCCGCGACTATTACTGGTCGACCGGCGATCCCAAACCAGAGCACGGCTCGGAAGAAACTGATCTTTCGGCGCTCGAGAAGGGGGACATCACCCTCACTCCGCTCCACTTTAATTTGACCGAGAGTGCTTATCTTGACCGAATGAAGTCTTGGGATTTGCAAATCGCTGACTAGACTGGAAGTTACCCCCCAGTTCTGCATGGCGAATTTCGTCATGCCGTATGTTGTCGCAATTGAAGCGACGGCTCTCTGATTTGATCGCCGCAAGTCGTAACGGACGCGCGCGGCGATGCGCCGAACTCCCTGTTCGAACCATGAACGTATGCCGCGTTATTACCGGCCTGTGCCTGGTATTTGCTGCCGTATCCTCCGCCTATGCACAAGATTGGCTAACCTCGCCCAGCTTCTATAGCCATAGTCAAGAGACAGGGGACCGCGTTGCGCAGTACTCGCCTGACCCGACCGTCAATCAACCGTACAACCCCAGCTACATGAGCTCTGGCTATCGCCAGTTCCGCAGCCGAATCGGCACCGGCGGCAGCGTTGACAACTACCACATCGTCCAAGAATGGGGGCGACCCGTTCGACCTTACGGCGAATGGTTGCATCCGTATCGCCCTTACTCGGTCCCGTATCAATTGTGGGGCGCCCCCTACCAAGGCTTGGGGCCGACCTTCAACAACAATTTTGGCGGCTTTCCCCAACCCTACGGTCCCGGCGGCGGCTACGGACCTGGTGCTGGAGGAGGACCGGGCTATGGTCCCGGCGGTTACCCGGGCTATCGCGAAGGGGACATCTGAGCTGGTACGTCAGTCCTTGCCCAATGATGTTCGGCAAGATCGCCCCGTTGGGGCTGCGTAATTTCGCGGACGAAAACCCAGGGCTTCGCCCTGGGCTACTTTAGCGCCGCCCCTTCGGGGCTGAAGACATCAGATCGTTCTTTGCTTACCGGCGCCGGACATCGTCAGGCCAAAGGCCTGACCTATATCCGCTTTCCCGTTTCCGCTTTCCGCTTTTCCTCTACTTCTTCCCAATCCGATACAGATTGCCTTCGGTACGCAGCACAATCGCGCCGTCTAGCAGCAGCGGCGAGGCCATGATTTGGCCGGCGATTTGGTTTTCGGCAAGCACTTTGAATTCGCGACTCGGGGCGACCACGATCGTTTTGCCGTCTTCATTGCAAAAGTAGATCCGCTCTTCGGCGATCGCCGGCGAGGCCGAATAGTTGCCCCCCAGTCGCTCGATCCAAACGGTTTCGCCGTTATCGGTATCAACGCAGGTTGCGACGCCGCGGTCCGAAACCATGAACAACAAGTTTTTCCAAACTACCGGAGAGGGCTTGGTCGGCACTTGTTTGTTCATCGTCCAACCAACGTGCGAATCGGTCACGTCGCCGTGGCCATTCACGCTCATCGCCCAAAGTTCGGCTCGGGTGAAACCGGTGCAGATGTAGACAACCCCATCTTTGAAGACGGGACACGGCACGTTCGAGAATCCGTCGCCGTGATCGACGCGCCACAGTTCTTCGCCCGAGAGTGGATCGTAGGCGCAGTCCCACTGAGCGCCGGGAATGATCGCCATCGTGCGACCTTCCCAAGTGACGATCAGCGGCGTCGCGTACGCCTTTTGCATGTCGCCATCTTCTTTGCGATGCGGGGGACGATCGGTCTTCCACATTTGCTTGCCGGTGTTCGCGTCGAGCCCGCAGACGTACTGCTGGTCGGCGCCGTCACAGGTCAAGATCATCACTCCGTCATGCAGCACCGGCGAACTGCCGGGCCCCACGTTATGTTGCAGCGGCAGTTGATTCTTCCAGACGAGCTCTCCTTTGATCGTATCGACGCAGCAAGTGCCATAGGTCCCAAAGTGGCAATACAAACGATCCCCTGCGAGCACAGGCGTCGGCGACGCGTAGCTGTTGGTCGAATGAATCGGATCGGGATCGTCGATGTAAAAGAGATCGACTTGCTTGCCAATCTTGCCGGTAGCGTAGTCGATTTCAATCGCCCGCAATTGCACCGACGCCGCTAGTTCGCTGGTGTTCTGTTGAAACTTCGGTTTCCCACGCAGCTTTTCCTCATACGCTTCCGGCGTAGCTTTCGTCGTGATCGCGGTGGTCAGCCAAAGCTTGCCGTTGGCCAAAACCGGCGAGGACCATCCTTTCCCTTCGATCGGCGTTTTCCACGCGATGTTTTCTTCTTCTGACCACTTCAGCGGTACGTTGGTCGCTTCGCTGACGCCGTCGCCTGACGGGCCGCGAAAGCTCGGCCATGAATCTCCAGCCCAAGCAAGCGAACAGCTGACCAACGCAAACCATGTCGCGGCGGCCAGTCGATTTCGGAAGGTCATCGTGGGCGAACCTTTTTTAGGTAGACAGCGGAAGGGAAGGGGGAGGGAGGGGGCAAACAACTTAACTAGTCGAGATGGCAGCCGCCGCCGCCACACTGCGGAGCGCCGCAGCCGCCCATGGAACTCGGCGGAGCCGTCATCGGCAAGCTTTGCGAAGCTCCGCTGGTATGCGCGGCCGGCACGCTCCATGCTTTTTCGAGCTTAGTCGCACCGCACTGGGGGCACGCGGCCGACTCGTCGCCGCGGACCAGCGTCTCAAACTCACAATTACACTCGGTGCAAACGTATTCAAACAGCGGCATCGTCGTACGGCTCCTTCGGGATCGATTTCCCAGCGCGGGGGGTTTGTCTTATCATACAGGTCGGGGCTTGCTCTCGAATACGCCAAACCGACCGCCGCTATTATGCCCAAACCTACCAGTTTTCCGCAAATCACTCGGCAGCAGGTCCGCGCCGTCGACCAGATCGCGATCGAGCAATTCGGCGTCCCCGGCGTCGTTCTTATGGAAAATGCAGCTTTGGGGTGCGTTGATATTCTAGCCGCGCGCTCGGCCCAATGCGTCCGAATCTGCTGTGGAAAAGGGAATAACGGCGGCGACGGGCTGGCGATGGCCCGGCACTTAGAACTGTTGGGGATACCAACCCAGACGCTGCTCTTCTGCCCGGCAGGGGAAATCACCGGCGACGCGGCGATCCAATTAAACATCCTGCAGAAGAGCGGACTGCCGCTAGAGATCATCCCCGCCAACGTGACGGACGAGGCGCTCGATCGGTTGTTGCTCGACGCCGATTGGATTGTCGACGCACTGCTAGGAACCGGAATCAAGGGAAACCCGCGTGCCCCCATGGATCGCGTGATCCGTGCGATCAATCGCAGCAAAGCCCAACGCATGGCGGTCGACCTGCCCAGCGGACTCGACTGCGACGCCGGCACACCGGGCGATCCGACAGTCCAAGCGACAGTAACGGTGACATTCGTAGCGCCCAAGATCGGCTTCGCAACGGAAACTGCGAAACCTTACCTGGGAGAAGTGGTCACGGTTGGTATTGGCGCGCCGCGTCAGGCGATTGAGCAAGCGATGAGAGAGGGACTTTGAAAGGGATCTACATCGAAGGGGTCGGTTACACCGGACCACCGGAAGTGGAAAAGCTGGATGCGCCCGAGCAACCTTCACCAGCGCCTCCACGGCCGCGGCCTGTGCAAATAACGCCGAGCGATTTGCTGGCGCTGCCGCTATCAGTCGGTGTCGTGCTGTGGCTTTATTTGACCTTGTCGCTGAAAACCGGACTGATCGTATCCGCAATCGCCTTGTTGCTCGGCGGCGTGCTTTCGTGCTGGCCCAATCAGAAAGAAGGGAGCGATCCCCAGGAATCTCCGCCGCCAAACGATTGGCCGACCGCCTGGCTGATGCGGTTGCGATACAGTTTGATCAGCTTTGTCTTTGGATTCACCTGCTCGTTGGGAATGGTCGTACTGACACTATTTGTGACGAATTTGCTCGCCACCACCGGGCTCCATTGGTTTGATGGCAATGCGATTTTCACTTTGGCGGGTTATGAGATTCAATGGCTCTCATTGATGGCCGGCGCGATCGGCTTTGGTTTGCCAAAGCTGGGAGAAAAGATGACTCGCCCTGCACGCTACTTCGCGCTGAACATCTTGCCAGGCGTGCTGGAATTTGCCGTTCACCTGGTCCTAGGAATCCTACAACTGTTTGTGCAACTACTGGGCGGCATCTTGGGAGGCTAGCAGAAATGTCCGTCAGCGGACCTCATTACGATTGGCGGCCGATCGGTTGTTAGTGCAATCGAAAGGGATCGAGAATCCCTACTCACTGCTTTCTGCAAACAGAGGCGCCACCGCGATAGTGTAACTGTCAGAAGAACTGGCGTTCGGGGCGCGCCACGAATTTAGAAATCTAAATTAGCGTTACTCGCCGTGGGTACGCCATCAGCATTTTTGCTTTGCAGGCGACCGATGGCCGCAAAGAAACCAAGTCTGACCGTCAATATTTTCGGGCTTATTATGCGTCTCTCAAAATAATGAAATCAGCTTCGCTTTGCGCACATATTTGGCTACTTATAGGCAGATTCTGACTGGAACCACGCGCATGCTCCACATCTAATTATCGCAAGAACATCTAGTTTTATTGTAACTTCTTTCGAGGCATGTCATGCGTATCAGCACTAATCGTTTCGGATTTACGTTAGTCGAACTTCTGGTGGTGATCGCCATCATTGGAGTTTTAATCGCGCTGCTGCTTCCTGCGGTGCAACAAGCGCGCGAAGCAGCTCGGCGAATGCAATGCAGCAATGGCCTGAAACAACAGGGACTGGCGCTGCACACCTACCACGACACCTTCGGTTCGTTTCCGCCGGGAGAGCTGACGCTCAGCCGCATCAGCTGGCAAGCGCTAATTTTGCCGATGCTGGAACAAAGCGCACTGCATGACAAGTTGAGCGACGAGGGGGCCTTCACTGCAAGAAACACGACCGACTTTCCGCTGTGGCACAACAACCCAGCGATTATCTCGGACGGTACGACCCCATTGGCCAAAACCGTGATTTCTGCTTACGTCTGCCCGTCTGATCCATCCGGCGATCTGAACGAACGTCTCAAATCGACCGACACGACCTACCCTGGAACCTACGCCAAATCGAACTATGTCGGCGCCTATACGGCAGCACTTTACAATAGTGCAGGCGCCAAAACAGACGACGTCAAAGCGACATTCTACGAAAACTCAAACGTCAAATTCCGCGACATCATCGATGGAACCAGCAATACGCTGATTGTCGTTGAGCGAGCGGCCGCCGCCCCGTATGACGGCTCCATGTGGATCGGATGGCACAAATTGACGGGCCCCGTTACCGATAGTCATGAGTATATGATTCGCGTGCGGATCAATCGTAAATCCAACGACACCGACTATGCGATCAACGGGATTCTTCGGCAAGCGGCCAGTAGTCTACACCCGGGCGGCGCTCAATTTTTGTTCGGGGACGGCTCAGCTCACTTTCTTAGCGAGACAATCGATGTCCAGACCTATTCCGCGCTAGGCACCCTGAATGGAGGAGAAGTCGTCGGCGCCTATTAGTCTCTGACTTTTACTTGGCGAGTCGATCTTCAAATTCATACCTTAGGAGAGAACCAAAGATGCATCGTTGTCGTTCAATCATGCTGTTCCTAGGAATCGTCCTTTGCTCTCTGTCTGGCTGCTGGCAAAGTGGAGGAATGATTTTGGGAGAAGTAACCGGAACCGTCACCCTGGACGGAAAACCGCTGCCAGACGCGATGGTGAGTTACTATCCCGAAGTAGGCGGCAGATCGGCTCACGGAGTTACCGACGCCGCTGGCCGATATCAACTTCGTTATACCGGCAGCAAGGATGGAGCCCCGGTCGGCGCTCATCGCGTCAAAGTTGAAGTTGGGGTGCAGTCGGGAGAAGGACCGCCGAAGAAGACCGCCAAGATTCCGCCGCTGCCGTCCAAGTACAACAGTGAATCGGAGCTCACCGCTGACGTGCAGCGAGGCTCCAACACGATCGACTTTACGCTTCACTCCAACTAAGCGAAAAAGCCCCAGAAAGAGTTCTGTCTCTTTCTGGGGCTTTCCTGATTTTGAGCGTAAAAGCCGCCGCTTCCACGGCGTCATCTCTGCGACTCGGGCGATCTAGCGCCGCCCCTTCCGCTTGGCGGTATCTGCGGGAATCTCGAAGTCTTGTTCCGTGTTGTCGGCAGTCAGTACGGCCTCGGTATGATGCTCGTAGAACAGCATCGCGCGTGATTTCTCCCCTTCGATCGGCTGTATTTCTTCGATCCGCACCATGTTCGGCCCCGACTTGACGCCGCGGCCGCCTTTTAGGGTGCTGTAGCGACCGTCAATAATCTCGGCGAAGCCTTGCGGACCGTTGTTGCCGGCTCTCACGTCGGGCTCGAAATAAATCATGCCTCCCGACACCGGTTGGCCGTTGAAGGTGACGTTGCCGGTAACCTCGATCAGGCCCGGGATGCGGCTACTTCTACTGCAACCCAGGGTGAAAGTAACGGCGACGGCGAGACCGAGCCAACAGGTCAAGCGGCGTATCGATAGGTGAGGAGACATTGGGGCGGGGTTTCCGTTGAGGAATGAAGCAGGAGGGGATGAAGCCATCACAACAGCAGAGGGCGCGACGGAATGTTATTCCGAAAGCACCTCGCCGCCGTCACGACTAGCGGCCGCTTTGTACGTCGCGATGTCGATCGTTTCGCTATAAAAGCTGACCGAGCCATCGCAACTCACGAAGAGGGCGCCGCCGGGGTGATTGCTGCCGAAGCTGGTGCTCATCCATTGGCCGATGGGAACATTGATGCCGGCATCAATGTTCTTGAAACCGCCGGTCGCCGAGCGGACGATGCCGCCATTCCCGCCGCGGTACCAGGGGCGATAGTGGGCTTCGACCCCTTTCCACGAGATCTCGCCCACCATCAGCGTATTCGAAGTTCCGTCGGTGATGTCTCGAAAGCCGATATGTCCCATCTTTTCATAAAGCCCCAGAACGCCTTGCAACGCGTAGCCGCCGTAAAAATCGGGCTCGTCAGTCGGATTCTCGTCATAGCGATAGGCGGCGCCGTTAGCGGCGTTGGTTCCCTTGGGGCCGGCCACGCCGTAGTAGTGCGTCGTCAACACGCCGGGATCCGCATATTGCGCCGTGCGTTCGTCAAAGCTGGGGCAAAAATAGGCTTCAACCGAATTCTTTCCGGCGTTGTTATTTCCGCTCCAGCCCGAGGCTTTCATGTTGAATTGCTCGTAGAGAGAACCTTGCTCAATAAACGGCAAGATCTTCACCAACCACGGCAGGCCGTTGCCAATGTGCATTGCGCCGGCGGGAAACTTTCCAAACGTGTCGTGATAGTTGTGCATCGCCAAGCCGATTTGCTTGAGTTGGTTGCTGCATTGCATCCGTCGAGCGGCCTCGCGGGCCTGCTGAACCGCCGGCAACAGCAGCGCAATCAAAACGCCGATAATGGCGATCACCACCAGCAATTCGACCAACGTGAATCCGAGAAGCTTACGACGGGGGCGGCTAGGCATAAAGAGATCCTTGGCATGCGAAGTATTTAGGGAGGGCGCAGAAGGCGCATTTTAATAGTTACTTCAGAGAGACGCGACGATTCTCCCGATATTTGCAGAAAAACATGCTCTTTATTTTTAAAAGAAGTCGCTAGAGCCGCTTCTTCCAGAATGCCATCTCATCCGTCTGCGGATCTCCCCCTACAAACCCGCAGCGCCGGTAGAGTCGCCGCGCCGGGTTGTCGTAGCGGACTTCTAAGGTTAGATACGAGCAGTCATTCTGTTTGGCGATGCGCGTCATTTCGTCGAGCAAAGCCTGGCCAACGCCGCGCCCGCGATGGTCGGGATCAACCGCCAAGTCATGGACATTAATCACCGGGCAAGCTGAGAAGGTCGAGAAGTTGTAGAAGCCGTTGGCCAGACCGACGTATTGACCATTCTCTTCGGCCAAGAGACCGACGAAGGTGGGAAAGTTTTTCAGACGCTCGATCAGGTGGTCGTGGACTTCGACCAGCAGCGGCTTGCCGCCCCCCATGACGTCGAGCGCGTATTGCTCGAGCAGGCGCATCAGCGCGGCGGCGTGCTGATCGTTGTGCAGGTCAACGACATGGACCTTGCCAGCGAACGGCGCCGGAGATGAAGCAGCGGGCATCGATTACTCTCCCGCGTTGTCGAAGTCGAGATCCTTCCACTTCATCGCACGACGGAAAGGCTCGATACGAAGCATTACTTCGCCGTTCTGGAAGACGCGAACCGTGCCGTTCGATTCGCTGACCACGATCGCGATCGACTTCGTCTTTTTGCTAATTGCGGCGCCGGCCCAATGTCGGGCGCCCAGTCCTTTGGAAAGGGTCACGCTGGCGGAAGAGACGTCGACCAAGCGGCAAGCCGCTTCGACCACGCCGTCGGCGTTGATGATAAATGCGCCGTCCAACTGGGCGATCTCTTTGATCCCCTCGCGGACGCGTCCGTCAAAAATGCTGCGTTCTTTGCGATTGTAACCTTTGATCGGATCGAAACCGCTCGCAACGCTGTGATGCAGCACTTTGCGATGGTCGCCCACCACAAACATGGTGCCGACCGGTTTCCCCTCGCGGCCTTCGCGGCCGATGTCGACCGCCAGATCGATCACATGCTTGAGCGTCTCCAGCGGCACGCTGGTCTCCAAGCGGCGGAGATCGCGCGAAGTCAGGCGGCCGAGATGCTCAGACAGACGAACCAGGCTGATCGTGTCCAACCGCGACTCGTCGAACCCGCTGTAGAGCGCCACGACCGACGCGCCTGTCGCGATAATATCGTCGGCGACCGATTCAACCAGCGCGTGGGTCAGCTTTTCCAGAATCGGACTTTCGTCCAATTCGACGACGATCGGCATCAGGCCTGCTTCTTTGGCGCCTTCGAGGGCCTCCTCGTTATCGGCGGCGATAATCGTCTTGGTATCGCCGACGCCGGCTTTGATTTGATCCCATTCGCAAACGCCCTCTGCGAAAATGAGCAATGCGTCGGCTTCGGCTTGCTTCACCAGCGCAGCGCCGATCCGGAGAAACTCTGCGAATTGCTTGGTGAATTTCTGTTGCTTCATCCGTGGCGGTCAGTTCGGCAATTCGCCGAGTGAGATGTGCAGGCCCAAGGCCAAGTGCGATCGTGAAAGCATGGTAGAAAAGATCGCAGACCTAGGCAACTACGTCGACCGTCGGAAATCATGATCTGCGCTGTGATTAAGGCAATTTCGTCGCGACTTCGGCGCTGCGATGCCCTGGAGGCGTGTTGAAGACGCGTTGGTCATAGATCGCCAGAGCGTGCAATCCGTGTCCGAGCGGTCCAATGCTCCAGTCCATTCGAGGATTTTTCTCGAGGATCGTGGCCAAGTAGTCAATCGCTTTTTGCATTTTGGGCGTGGTCAGTTCTTCGTCGGTCAGCGAATAGGCGAGCCATTCGGCGATATGCCCTGTCGTTTGCAGTCGACGCTGCAAATCGGGCTTCGCGGCGCGACCTTCAAACCACTCCGTGCTGAAACTGCCGTCCGGATTTTGCAACCGAAACGTGTAAGCGTAGTAGTCGTCCAGAAAAACCTTGGCTCGCTTCCAGTGCCCGTCCATCGGCTCACCCGAGAGTTCTCGTTTGCGAACCGCGTAGGAAAATCCCATCAGCCGATGCGTTCCGCCACACGCGGCGCCGATCACCGGCTGACGCAATTCCTCGTCAATCAGGCGTTCAATCGTCCAGGTTTGGCCGTCGTCACTCTTCCACGTAGCGTCCACCGGCAAATAGTAGGCCAACGAAATCAGCTTGAAGGTCAATTCACTAGCAGGACGGCACGTCTCCTTTTCAAACTCGATCAGATCGGAGATATGAAAAACCTCGTTGCCAACGCGAACTTCATACGACGGCGTAACATAGCTTTGGGCGAGCATCGCTAAAAATTGACCATGATGCCCTTGCACGCCGGGCCCTTGGCGAGCCCCCAAACGTCCTCGGTCAACATAGAACAGATCGTAGCCCTTGCATTTGCCGTTCCAGCAGAGCCAGCCGATTGCGTTGACCGAGCGGTTTTCACGACCGCCGGTGCGGACATGCGCGTCCACGCCATACGGCAACATGCCGTGCATCGTCGCCCAGACGTTTTCTTTCGCGACGTCGATCGGCTTCTTGTAGTAGTAGTCCAGCACGCGGTGGATTTTGCTCCGCAAACGGACTTGTTCGGCGGTAAGCTTTTTCCGCGGGGGAGCTTCCGGCGATTCTTCGGCCGGCATCTCTTTTTCTGTGGGGACCAAATCTTTGGCGGGAGCCGTGTCCGACAGCTTTTTGGGCTCCATTTCGGTCATCGGCATATCGAGCGGAATTTCCATCGGCTCGATCGAGCGCGACGATGCTTTGGGCTCGGATGCTTTGGGCTCGCTTTTCATCGATTCGGCGACGCCTGTCCCAATCTCGCTCGGCTGCTGGTTCAACGGCAACAGTTTGAGCATCGGCTCTTCGGCGGCTTTCGCTGCGCGTTGTTCTTCTGCCGTCAGCGGAGCGATGGGAGCGGGAGTGTTATTAAGCGGAGGAGCAGCTTTCTCCGCGCCAAATCGCAAAGCGATTCGCAGCACTGGAGCATCCAGACGCAGCGTCGGAACTGAGATTTCTGTCACCGACCCATCCGAGTTAGCTGGCGCTTGCAGTCCCGGACCGTCCGCCGCCCAGCAGGGCGCGCAAAAGCAAAAAATTGCCAGAAGTGTAAATAACGTCAAAGGTTGTCGCATCATCCGTGCCCTGAGTATCTGTCGAAAGTTTGCCGATGGGGCAAACTACGCTTTGCTGCAATCGCCTTATTGCAGCTTGGCATACGCAGTTTTCGGACGCAACCGCGAATTGAAATCAGGTCGATTCGCGCCGCGCCAATCCTTTTCACAATCGAGGGGACCTTCGTCCGCAGAAACCACACATCCGGGCCTGGCAGGCAAGGTTGCCGAAGTCCGAATGAGCGAACGAATCAGCATGTCCCGAAGCCGGGCTACCGCATAAAGGAGGGAATCAACCAACTTGTCATGCTGACGTCCTCAGGAGGGGCTGGATTTTCGCCCATCGCATAAGCCTCCCATTTTGACGCGTCACCACCATAGTCGACTTGGCTATGCTCGCGCAGCGACTGGATCGCCACATAGCGGAGCGCCGGATCACGATCCTGCACCGCCGGCAACAATGCCTTGCGAGCTTCCGGCGAATCAAATTGTTCGAGCGCTTTAGCGGCGGCAAGTCGGACGTCCAGCTCGCGATCGCGGACGATCAAGTCTCCCAACTCTGCGATGGCTGTCGGATCTTTGCCGACCACCATCGTTTCGACCGCCATTACACGCACGCGCGTTTCCGAATCATAAAGGCCGCTGCGCAAACCTTCATGAGCCGCAGGCGTCTGGAGCGTCGCGAGCGCTTTCAGAATTTCAATCCGCAGCAGCGGATCTTGCTCGTCTTTGATCTGCTGCGTCAGCTTATTCGCGGTCAGCTGTTTTTCGGAGTCACTCATTTCCTCGGCATAACGCGTCATCCGACGAATTTCGTCACGACGCTGCGTGGGATTCGGTCCATATTTCGCCAGTTCGGCGGGGTCATCTTTGATTCCCCAGCCGAAAGGGCTGCGAATAGCGCCGTTTTTGGTGCAACCGAGCACGAGTATTAATAGACAGATTGCAAAACTGGCCGACTTCATCGTTGCCCTTCGAAGGATTTTCTAGCTATTTTTAGGTCGCAGGGACGCGAGACGATAGCAAATTGAGGAGGAGTCGCCTAGACGAATCCAACTACCGCTAAAACCGCTACCCAAGCGTGAAAATTGTTCTTTTCCACGCTTCGCATCCCCCGTCAAAACGTGGTAGGCTTTCCACTTAGGGCTTGCAGCAAAGTCGAAAGGGACAATATTCCCGATTCGGCGACGAATACCATACGACGTTACCGCCTTATTCGCTCATCTGCCGGGGGGAGTTCAATTGGTCGATCCCAAACAACATGCAAGCAATCGGGGCGCGATCGAAACGATCCTGCGCTACATTCCCGGTTTTAGCGGTTACCTAGAAAAAGAGTATCGGCGCGATGCGGATACTCTCACCCGAAAATGGCTCGCTGATCGCCTGGATCGAGCGAAATCGCCGCTGGATACGTATGGACGCATGCTTGTCGATCTCGGCCAGATTGACCAGCTCCCCATGATTGACCGTCTTCGCGCCAAACTTGACACGGCGATTGGTCGCCTGCGCGGCGCGATGCCGGGCTACAGCGGTTTCTTTGACTTTGTTCAAATCGGCGAAGATCAATTGGATGATCTCTACGACTACGACGGCAGTTTGATCACCACAGCCGATACCGTCGCCGGCACGATCGAAAAATTGCCGGCCTCCAGCGAACCGCCAGCCGTTGCGCTGCCGCCGCTGATCGCCGCGGTCGACTCGATGCTAGCGAAACTGGACGAACGCGAAAACATCCTGAAGGGAATCGGAACAGAGCCGCCGGCCCAGTAAGGGATCCTCGGCGCCGAGCACTTCGACGGAATAAGCAACACGAGGGGGAAACGCAATGGGTATCCGACTAGAAGTCATTCAATATTTTGACGAAACGAATCGCTCGCTCGTCCATCGCGAACCGCCCAGCGGTTCGGCCGACATTAAGTACGGCGCGCAGCTGATTGTTTCCCAAAATCAGGAAGCGATCTTCTTCCGCGACGGCAAGGCGATGGATACCTTCGCCCCCGGTCGCTATACGCTGACGACGCAGAACCTGCCGCTGATCACCAGCATTCTCACGATTCCGTGGGAGAAGTCGCCGTTTCAGTGCCAAGTCTACTTCTTTGGCAAACAGACCTTCCTGGATCAAAAATGGGGGACGCGTCAACCGATCACGGTCCGCGACGCCGACTTTGGCATGGTCCGTCTGCGCAGCTTCGGCAAGTTCTCGTACCGCATTAAAGATGCGGCGCTGTTGCTGAACACGCTGGTCGGTACGCAAGGAAAATATACGACCGACGAGGTGACGTCATTTTTGAAAGATGTGATCGTCGCGCGGCTGACCGATCTGCTCGGCACGTCGAAGATCAGCATGCTCGATTTGCCGGCCAAGTTTGATGAGATCGCCGCCGGCACGCGCATCAAAGTCGCGGAAGACTTCGCCAAATATGGGCTGGAACTGGCCGACTTCTTCATCAACGCAATCACGCCGCCGGAAGAAGTGCAAAAGGCGATCGACGCGCGCAGCAGCATGGGCGCGATCGGCGACTTGCGCGCCTTCACCATGTACCAGGCCGCCAACAGCATGTCGAAGATGGCGGAGCAGGGGGGGGGAACCGGAAACAACGCGATGGGAATGGGCATGGGCGCCGGTTTCGGCATGATGATGCCCGGAATGATCCAGCAATCGATGCAAGGTCAGGGGCAGCCGCCGATGGCGCCGCCGTCTGGTCCGACGACGCCGCAGCACCCCCAGCAACCGCAACAAGCCGCGTCGATGATGGCCGCTTCCGGCGCCGGCGCCGCGATGGGAAGCGCCCTATCATTTGACGATTTGGCTCCGGCGGCAGCGGCCCACAAGGTCGACCCGCAGCAACTGGTTCAAGCGGTCGCGCAGTCTAACTCGTGGAGCATGGCCGAAGATGGCGATGCTTACGTGGTCACCGTCCCGATCGGCAGTCTGCGAAAACAAAACGTCCATATCTCGTTCGACCGAAAAGATGATGACGGGCAAAGCCTGATCACGTTCCAGTCGTATTGCGGCCCGGCGACCGAACGTAACGCCGTTGCGTTGCTCCGCTATAACACGAAGATGATTCATGGCGCTTTCGCCTTTGTCACGACGCCGGCCGGTGAGATGATCACGGTCCAAGCGAACGAGTTGGCCGATACGGCCGACGTGTTCGGACTGACGCGCGTCGTCACCGCCATCGCGTGGCAAGCCGACAAGGTCGAAGAAAAACTGCTTGGCACTGACGAAAATTAACGCGTTCCGCCCTTTGCTCTCGGCCCTCGCGTGAAGTTCCGTCTCCTTGTTATCGTCTTGGTGCTATTGATCGCCGCTGGACTGCTTGCGGTCGGCGGCGATCGTCTGACGTTACGCCTGGTGGGCGCTTCCGCATGGTTGGCGATCGGCGCCGCAGTGATCGCGTTGCCGATCGGATCGCTGCTGGCGATCGTATTGGCGCGACTCGCAATTCCCGGCCGTTGGCTCGCCCAAGGGCTGCTGACGCTGCTGTTGTTTCAACCGCTCTATCTCACTTGCGGCGCCTGGCGCGCCGCGTTCGGCCCGCAAGGTTGGCTGCAGGATCAAATCGGCTCGGCCGCAAATCCCTATTTGCTGGATGGTTGGCTCGGCGCGATCGTCCTGCATGGGATCGCGGCGATCCCGTGGACCTTCTTCTTTGTTAGGATGCAATTGGCGACCAGCGCGCCGGAATTGGAAGAAGATGCGTTGCTCGATAGCTCCACCACTTCGACGCTGCTGAATGTGACGCTGCGCCGCGCTGCTCCCGGCGTTTTGATCGCGGCGCTGTGGATCGGCGTCGTAGCGTTTGGTGAGATGACCGTCACCAGCATCTGCAACGTGCGAACTTACGCCGAGGTCCTCTTTACCGGCATCACCTTGGGCGAAGCAGTCGATCAAACGTCGCTGCCGGTCTGGCCGGCGGTGTTAATCACGTTGCTGATGACGCTCGTCGCAACCTCCTTGGCCGCGCAATTGACGCCTGCCGCTACGACCAGCATGCCGACCAGGCCGCCCACGTTTCCGTTGCGTCCCGCTTCCAAGTTCGTCGTCTCTACGATCGCCTGGCTAGCGGTCGCTCTGCTGTTTGGATTGCCGATCGGCGCTTTTGTCTACAAAGCGGGCCTGATCGTCGACGTCACGAACGGCCATGTGCTCCGCAGTTGGTCCGCCGCAAAACTTGTAGAATTAGTTTTCGCGTCTGTCGACAAATACTCGGGGTTGTTTCAATGGACGTTCGCCCTGGGGGCCGTCAGCGCCGCGGCGACGCTGTTGATCAGCGTCAGCTTGGCCTGGTTCGCATCACGTCGTCCGTTTGGCCAGGGCATGATCGCAACCATCGCCGGCATCTTGTTTGGTATTCCTGGTCCGATCATCGCACTCTCGCTGATTTGGCTGTTGAATCGTCGCGAGTCGCCGCTGTTGATTTATTTTTACGATCGCACGATTCTGGCTCCGGCGATTGCGCTGGTGATCATCAGCCTGCCGATTTGCATGTTACTGCTGTGGCATCTTTTTCGCGTCGATGCCGGCGACTTGGACGAAGCGGCTCAGCTCGAAGGTTACGGCCCTTGGCGGCGACTCTGGCGCGTCGGCGTAATGCGACGCCCGGCGGTGTTGGCCGCGACGTTTTTGTTGGCTTTTGCGCTGGCGACCAGCGATGTCACCGCTTCGTACCTGGTCACTCCGCCGGGCGTTGACACTCTCTCGCGCACGATCTTCGAGATGCTGCACTACGGCGCCGAGGATAACGTCGCCAGCTTGTGTCTGATCAATCTGGCCTTCTCGGCGACGCTGGCGGTGATAACGATTATGCTGCTCAGACCTGCATTTCGCTCGGCTCAGTCATGACGAGTGAGAAGTAATCGTCGTCAAAACCGACGTTTCGCAGCGATCTTTGCTTATACTGAAACGATGAACTTCGCACGCAACTTATCACCTGTTCTGGTGCTGCTCGTCTTCATTTCGGCCGGCGGCATTTCTGCTTCGGCGGAAGATACGCTCACTTTTCGTCAAAATGAAGTAGAGGTCACCAAGACCGGGCGCGTGATCGCAAACGCCGATAGCGGCGTTATTCTTGAAACGCCAGACGGCATGATGTGGCCGATCTTGGCCGACGATCTGATCACGGCGAAGCAAGACCCCGGCGAGTTTGCGTTGCTTGAGAAGAAAGCGTTGACCGAGCAACTGTTGGCCGAGTTGCCTGCTGGTTTCGAGGTGCATGAAACCGCGCACTATCTGATCTGCTACAACACGTCGCGAGCGTACGCCTACTGGTGCGGCTCGCTTTACGAACGTCTCTATCGCGGCTTCGTCAACTATTGGAAACAGCGCGGCGTCAGCCTGGTCGAACCGACGCAACCGCTGGTTGCCGTCATCTTTGACAACAAACAAAACTACGCCGCCTACGGCAAAGCGGAGTTGGGAGACGCGGCCGGCTCGATCATCGGTTACTACAGCATGCATACCAATCGCGTTGCGATGTATGACCTGACCGGCGTCGACGCGGTGCGCTCGGTCGGCTCCAGCCAACGCGACATCGCGCGGATCAACAACATTCTCGCACGTCCCGAAGCGACCTGGCTGGTGGCGACCATCGTGCACGAAGCGACGCATCAACTCGCTTACAACTGCGGGCTACAGATCCGCCTGGCCGACAATCCGGTCTGGGTCAGCGAAGGGCTGGCGATCTATTTTGAGACGCCTGACCTATCGAGCTCTCGGGGTTGGCGCGGCATCGGCGAAGTCAATCGGATTCGCCTGCCGCAAGCCAAACGCCTGGTCCAGCGTCCCGGCGGTCAAATCGTCGCGGATCTGTTGGTCAATGATGATCAATTTCGGAAAGCCGAAACGGCGCTCGACGCCTACGCGCTTAGCTGGGCGCTCAACTACTTCCTACTCAAGCGATATCCCGACGCGTATGTCAACTATCTGAAACATCTGTCCCAGCGTCGCCCTTTGTACGATCCTCCACGCGAAGAACGCATTGCCGAGTTCCAAAAATTCGTCGCGAGCGACTTGACCGCATTCGAAGCGGAGTTCCGTAAATTTATCGCTGGTTTGCGCTAGGGCCTGTCGTTTGTGCGCGCCGTGAAAAGAAACGCGGAAAAACGCCCCCCACCCACCCAAAATCGAATAGCGATTTCTGGCGTATCGATCTAGAATCGAAACTTACCCATACCCTGCGTCTCCAACCGAATGAAGCGTTCTCACCTCATGAGACGCCGTCGCCTGCCAAAGGAGCTTCTTTTTATGCCGAATGAAAACAGCACTCCCAACTCCGATACGCGTCGTGAGTTTCTCCGCAAATCGGCCGCGATCAGCGGCGCCGCCGCGGTCGGCAGCTTGAGCCTGGCTCGTAGCGTTCACGCCGCCGGCGATGACACGATCAAAGTTGCGTTGATCGGTTGCGGTGGTCGTGGTAGCGGCGCCGCCAAAAATGCGACGATGGGCGACCCCAATTTGAAGGTCACCGCGCTGTGCGATATCTTCCCCGATGTTCTGACGCAAGCGCGCGAACGTCTGACCCGCGCCTTGGGCGATCGCTTGGAAGTGACCGACGACACTTGCTTCTCTGGCTTTGACGGCTACAAGCAAGTGATGGAAACCGATGTCGACGCCGTGTTGCTCTGCACGCCGCCTCACTTCCGTCCGGCCCATCTGCGAGCCGCGATCGAAGCAGGCAAGCATGTTTTTTGCGAAAAGCCGGTCGCCGTCGACGGCCCTGGTTGTCGCCATGTGTTTGAGACGGTTGAAATGGCGCGTCAGAAAGACCTGAGCATCGTGAGCGGACTTTGTTGGCGTTACGCTCCGATGGTCCAAGAGACCGTCGCCAAAATCAAAGAAGGCGCGATCGGCGATATCGTCTCGATTCACGAGACCTATCTGACCGGCACGCTCTGGTATCGCCAACCGACGTCGGAATGGACCGAGATGGAAAATCAGGTTCGCAACTGGACCTATTACACTTGGCTCGCCGGCGACATCATCGCCGAGCAGCACATCCATAGTCTCGACAAGGCGCTCTGGTTGAACGACGATGCGGCGCCGCTCGCTTGCGAAGCGGTCGGCGGACGCCAGGTTCGCACCGAAGAGAAATGGGGCAACGTCTACGATCACTTTGGCGTCTCGTACGAGTTCCCCAATGATGTGAAGACCTTCTCTTACTGCCGCCAGATGGCCGGTTGCCACAACGACGTCAACGACTACGTCTATGGCACCAAAGGCAAGGCGCAAATCCTCAGCGGCACGGTCACGCCGAACGAAGGCGAAGCCTGGAAGTACAGCGGCAAAGGGGGCAACATGTATGACCTAGAGCACAAAGCGCTGTACGAAGGAATGCGCTCTGGCAACGTTATCAACAACGGCGTCTACATGACCCGCAGCACGTTGATGGCCATCATGGGCCGCATGGCCGCTTACACCGGCCAAAAGATCACTTGGGACATGGCGCTCAACTCGCAGGAAGACATGACCCCGAAGGCGTACGAATGGGGCGATGCTCCGACTCCGGTCGTCGCCATGCCGGGCAAGACGAAATTCGTCTAACAGTCTTCCAGCAAAACTCCACGAAAAGAAAAGCGGGCCCTCGGGTCCGCTTTTTTTATGCATATCGCCCCAAATGCTGTCGAGAATGCCAACTTCTCGCTACTCTGCATAATTCGTGGCCGCAATCCGAGGGATTCGCAATCTAGGTTTGTAGTAGAAGGCCCTCCGGAAACGTCTAGCAGAGCAGAGAAATCGTTATGGCGCAAATCAATCACAAGGTGACGCTCGTCGTCGAACGTAAGTCGGATGACTGCATCAAAGTGGCCCGCAAAAACGGCGTGAGCCGCGTTCGCCTGTGGAAGAAAGTCCGCCCCGGCGACCACTACAAAGTCGAACTTGCCGATCAATCTGACGTCCGCTTCCTGAGCTTCGAAGAGATTAACGCGATGCAGGAAGGGGAGAACTTGCTGGAGTTTGAAGAGCGGAGTTGCTAAAGACATCCCTCACGCATCCCCCCTATCTTTCTTCTTAGCCCGCTGCGCAAGCGAGGGAAAATCGCTCGGCGATTCCAAGGTGGATCGAAGTAGTCAACCATATTTCCCTCGCATGCGCAGCGGGCCACGAAGAAAGATGCCAGCCAAATTTTTTGAGTGCCCTCTTTCGCTTAACGCCAAAAGTTGCACCAGCGATCTTAAAAATCCGGCGTCAAGATCTCATCCGGCGGCACGACCTTCTTCAGTCGGCAGCTAGACGGCAGCGGTTTCGGCTCGAGATCGGCAATCCACTCGGCGACTTCTTCAACCGTCGTCACGGTTTTCACTTCGGCAGGCAGACCGGGGATCTTGAAGCGACCTCCCAGCAGCGCAATCACTGGACGACCATATCGCAGCGCCAGACAGACTTCGGCGGCGGTTCCTTTGGTGCCGGGAAGCGCGACGACGATATCAGAGCTGAGGATGTTGACATGGTTGCGGCTGGCGACCTGCATTCCCTCGTAACCGGTTTGCGGCAGATGGGTGTAGATCGGGATTTCGACAAACTCGTTGGGGTAGTGGAGACGGCGCGAGTAAGATCCGCCGGATGCGTCGCCGGGGATGATGCCGATCACGCGGCCTGCACGATCTTCGACGTGATAAAACGATTCGCTGACCGCTTTCATCTCTCCACCGCCGCCGCCGGTCAGCAAGTTGTATCCGGCTGCGGCAATCCAGGCGCCCAATTCTTTGGCCAGATCTCCGTGCACTTTTTTCCCCGATCCCATCACGCCGACAACCGGGATTCGTCCTCTTCCGTCACTGCTACTCATACGCTAAATGCTTTCTGGGCGAGGGGGGACCTCACCGGACCTCAATGTCACTTGATAACGCTAGAGATCAAGATAACAGCAGTCGGCTTTCATTTCTGCGGGCCGAATCAGAAATTAATAGAACAGAACAAGCGTTTCGGCTAGACCGGAAGCGGAGACGGTGAGACATGTCGCGGCCCATATCGACATCAGCCGCACGGCGTTAGCCGCGGTTTCTGACAGGAACTCATTGTCGACGGAAAATTGGAGACAAAAAACCGCGGCTAACGCCGTGCGGCTGATTTTGTGGGGGGAGGAAGCCGGAGCGAAAGGGGACGATTTGTTCAGCTTGCTGAAAAACGCTCTAGACCGGCTGGCGGCCGCGGGTAAAGCGAAGCTGGTCCGGCTCAAACTCGATTCCCCCCAGCATGTTCGTGTAGGCGTTGCTCATAAAGCGGACGAAAAAGCTGGTGAGCGGCCCGGGGAAAATCTTCAAAGGGGCGTCCTCGCAACGGTGATAAAGTTGGACGATTCCCCACTGGTCCGGTTCTCCCTCGGTCCACCAACAGTAAAGATGCCCATTTTCGTCGCTTCCCCAGGGAAACAAACCAGGGCGCTCGGGGTGCAGAATATACTCGTGTTCACAAGCTGCTTGCAGTTCGGCATAGCGTGACAGATCTGCGCAGACCTTGTCTCGACCTTCCTGGGTCAGCAGATTCGCGACGACGAGACCTCGCTGGAACTCGCCCGAACCGTAAGTCTCGATAAACTGTTTGTAGTCGGTCGGAAACGTCAAACCAAACTGCTGTTCGGCGATTGCCCAATCGCCTGAGGTATCGACCGCTGCGGCCGGAGGTGGAATGAAGTTGAGAATCTCTTCCAGGGCCATGGCTGCGTCTCCACTGACAAGAGTATCGGACCGGGGGAACTCTAGCCCAGCTTTAATTCCGACTCGCAGCGGCGGATCGCATCGCTCACATGAATCGCAGAATCGGAAAGCTGCAAGCTCTTCGATTCTTTGATCCACAGGTTCACTTTTTTCTCGGCCGAGATCACCGTGCTGTGACTCTTCCGATGAAAGAACTGACAGATGTCTGACAACGCGGCCTTCGTATATTTACGGGCCAACCACATCGCCAACATCCGGGGATGACTTGCCTTGCGTGATTTACTGGGGCTACGCAGTATTTTAGCGTCGATCCCGAACGACTTGCAAACCACCTCTTCGATATCGGCCAGACGCACGATCGGCGTGCAGGCTCGCACCATGTCGGCCAACGCATTCTCGGCCATTGCGACATCTACAGGGCGGTCCAAAGACATCGCAGTCGCCCATAGCCGATTCATCGCGCCCGACATCAAGCGGGCGTCGCCCGGCAAATGATCGGCCAGCCAATCCAGCAAACCGCGCGAAGCGTTCATATCGCGAGCGGCGCACAGCTTCTCGGCCATCTTGCGGCGCGTGTCACGATCGATCTCGTGGACTTCGCAAACCAGACCGCCAGAGAAGCGAGCGATCAACTCGGGGCCAAGGGCTGAAAGTTCGGTCGGGCGTTTGTCAGCGGCCAGCACCAACTGTCCGCCGCGACGCGTAATCGAATCAAGCGTATGCAGCAGTTCGGTCCGCGTGGCGCGTTTGCCGGCGAAGAACTGCACGTCATCGATAATCAACAAGTCGGCGTCACGATACTTGCGGCGGAAGTTCGCCACGCCAGAACCGTTCAAAGCGTCGAGAAAATAGGTCGTAAATTGTTCGGCCGAGAGATAAACGACCCGTTCAAACTTCTTGCTGCGGCGCGCCTCGCCGTAGATTCCTTCTAACAGGTGCGTCTTGCCTGAGCCTTGCGGTCCGCAGATGAACAGCGGATTGATCTCGCCGGGGCGGTTCATGATCATCGACGCGGCGGTCGACGCGAACTTGTTGCACTCGCCGACGATCAGCTGTTCGAGCGAAGAAAATTTGCGACGGCGGCTCAGCTCTTGGCGAGCTTCGACCTTACTGACCGGAGCGGCCCCTGCGACGGACGAGCCAACTTTTTTTCCGGGTCGTTGACCAGACGTGTCCGCCGAGACGCGATATTGAATCACAGTGGAGCCGGGCATCGTAGCGGCGACTGCAGCATCAATCTGTTCGCGGAAATTACGACGGAGAAAATCAATCGTAAACTGACTCGCCGCTTCGATGAAAAGCTGGTCGCGATCCAATCGGAGCTGCGCACTCGAATTGAACCAAAGATCGAATCGTTCCTGCCCAATGCGCTCGACTAGCGAGATGCGCAAAGCGGACAGGGTGTCGAGATCGATGTCTTCCATGACCACAGGCTGACTCTTTCAGCAGGCTACTAGCTGCAAACCAAAGCAGTTTGCACGACGGGGATTCCACGACCATTGGTCGGAACTCTTAACATTGACTGGAGCACGATTTTAAAGCTGCTAGCACGAGTGTCAAACCACTGAACGGCTGCTTCGAGATAAAAAAGAGAGGAACCTAGGTCGAGCGATTCCTGCGGTCGTTTTTTTCCGCAGTTTTGACGATCCACGCGCCGCTGGAACCGAACATCTTTTTTTCGCGGTTGCGTGGATAACTTGTTAAAGATCGACCGGCGGCGAGCCGCAGAAAATGCAGCGCCGATTTTTACTCGGTTCCAACGTCTGCAAGAGTCGCGACTTACGTCGCAGTAGGCGCAGTTTCAGAAATTAGAGCCGCATCCCTCATGCGGCCAACCATCAATCGCCGCGTTTCATAGCCGAGAAAACCGCAAGCCGAATAGCTGCGGATCGCCGGCTCGTTCCGTTGGTCGACCGCTAAAACCAAGCGATCAATCCCACGCTTCTGGGCCTCGGCAAGCGCCAGTTGCACCGCCGCTTTCCCAAGACCACGGTTACGCATTTCAGGGCGTAGCCCCAAGTAGACGATTTCCAAATGTTGGAAGTCGGGAGTAGGAGCCAGAATCATGACGCCGATCGGTTGTCCGTTGAACTCCAGTCGTTGCCAAAGTGACAACTCAAACGCGCCCGTGTCGCGATATCCGGCAATCACATCCTGAATCGGGCGCAAACCGTCAAACTCGGGGCAATCGAGCGTGCCTGGATAGGTAGCGATTAAGTCGGGCGCCGCGTCTTCGGTTTGAGCAAACGGAACGCCATTTAACTCTGGCTGCGCTAAATCGGCACGAGACTGGGCTGTCTGGAGAAACAGATACTCGAGATTGGTGACCGACTGGAAACCGGCTTCTTCCAGCAAACGTTGGTCGCTAATCGCATCTGTTGCAATGAGGCTTTGAGCAATGGAGATATCAAGACCAGCTAGATATTTGGCGACCGACTGTTGCAACAATTTCGCCACGGCAGGCGATTCGCTTGGCATCACGCGAGCAGGCCAAACGGTCGCAAAACGCCCCGGCTGTTCGGTCCCCCAGACGGCGCCAACAATTCTCTCCCCACGGCGAGCGACAAATAAACCGTCAAAGCTTACTTTTCCCTGCCGCTGGGACTGGAGAATCGCCGCCAATCGACCTGCCATCGCTCGGCGCATTCCCCCCCCAAACACCATCCAGATGGCGGCGCCATAGCAGGCAGGATCAGCAACTTCGACGGTCAGCATGTCTGTAGAAATTCTTTGCATCGGTGCAGAATACCCCAAATGGCCCGAGTGAGTCATTATCGGTTTCGGCGGAAGAAGCAGGAAATACTTTGCCGCAACCAGGGCTTGTAGGTAACAATAGGGGATAAGCAGTACCAATATTACCCCTTTCGATCGACTCTAGCGGTGGGGAGTCACCTATGCGAACCCTCATTTTGACCTTAGCGGCCCTGTTGGCGATTCCCAGCTTCGGGCACGCCCAAACGGCCTTGGACCAACTCCAAAATCTGATTCGCCCCCCGGGCGATCCGGCGCCAACTCCGGCGCCCGCCAATCCTGGTTACCTGGGCGCGACGCTCGATAATCTTCCTGACAACGCCCCAGGCTCCGGCATCATCGTCTTGAAAGTCAATCCAGGCGGTCCAGCTGAACAAGCCGGCCTGGAAGCCGGCGATCGCGTCGTTTCGCTCGAAACCGTGGCGGTCACAAGTCTCGATCAGTTCGCGCGCTTGATGCGCAATCAGGTTCCCGGCTCGCGAATCAAGATCACGGTCGAGCGAAACGGAGAGCCGCAGGCGATCCTGGTCACGCTGGGCAAACGCCCCGCCGCTCCAGAAATGTTGCCGCCCCCGGCCAGCAGCAATCCTCCCGCGACCGGCAACAACAACAATCCGCTTGATCCGCTCGGCCTAGAAGAGAACAGCAACCCGCTTCCGCCTCCGGCGAACCCGCGACCGGCCCAGCGCGGCAAATTGGGGGTGCGGGTCGTTCCGGTGACTGATCAGTATCGAGAAGCGACCGGCACGGCGGTTCGACGAGGAGCCGTGGTCGAAAGCGTATCGCCTGGCGGCGCCGCGGCGTTCGCCGGAATTCCGGTCGGTTCGGTCATTGTGGCGCTCAACAATCGCCGCGTGAATGAGCCGCAAGATCTACTTTCGATCTTGTCGACGATGCCCGCCGATCGTGATGTGCCGATCAACTACTACGTCGGCAATCGGATGCTGCAATCAAACGTTCGCCTGGACGGTCAGCCGCCGACCCTGGTCAATGAGACCCCCAATTCGCCGCAGGTTGGCCCATTCTCCAATCGACCAGCGATGCAGATGCTGAACCGAGCGCTGTCGGAATTGGGCGCGAACCCGATTCCGTCGGTTCAAGATCAAACCGAAAACGTTCAACTGCGCAACCGCGTCGCTGAGCTGGAAGCGGAAGTCGCGCGACTGCAACGACTGGTCAATCAACTACAAACCGAAAACAACGGGCTCTAAACCAATCGTGACATGCTCTTGCGGCGTCTTCGTCGCAAGAGCATGTCACGAATGCGGATGGCGAAGTTTTTCGGCGTCCTACGGTTTCCCCCAACGCTGCGAGTTCTTCGCCTCTTCGACCGTTTCGGTCATCTGCGGGCTCAGTCCATAGTAGCGTGACGGGCGATTGATCTCGAGCGCCACATTCAAACGCGTATGCGGCTGCGACGCGTTGATGACGGTCGCGTTACGCAGCATCAAAACGCTGGTCGGATCACCGTTCCATTTCACCAGGTAAAGCCCGGCGTCGAGCGTTGGTTCGTGCTTAAAGCCAAAGTGCCGGGTCAGCATCTCGACCAAACGACGCTCATCGCCGGTCGTTCCATGAAACGTAATTCGCTGCACATGTCCATCTCGATCAAAGTAATAGGTGATCGAGCCGGCCAAGTCATCGTACTGCGATCCGGTCACCAACGGCGCGCGAAGCCCTTCCAAATTCAAATCGGCCAGCGCGGTGGAAACCCGGGGCCAACGCGTCGCTACCCAACGCGAGTCCGCGTTGAAGTTGAAGACTTCCATAAAGTCTTGCACCGGCGGGCCGGCGACTGGCGCGTTCAGCGCATCGCTGCCGGTCAGCGACGGCGTCATGAATGGGTTCGGCTGCTCGGGCGGTATTTCGTGCGACGCCGGAGCTTCGATCGACGCGACCGGCTTCTCGGCGGTTCCCCCTTGTTCGCCCGACGGGAGATAGCCGCTCGCTTGCGTCCAGATCGACTCGACCGTTTTACGGGCTTCGGGATTGTAAAACGAATAGGGGCCGCCGAAGCACGCGGCCATAATCGCGGCGTAAGTCAAATTGCGGCGGATCATTCGATTCTCTCCTCTCGCAGAGCGGTTCCTCCTTCGGTATCGACATTTGCTAGCGATTGCCCCCACACGAACGCCGCCCGAGCGCGCGACCGTCATTCCCGGCGAAGCTTTCCAGGCTAGAATGTTCGTTTCTTTCGTTATCCCCACCAAGCGTCATGTCCGCCGAATCTGCTGAAATCGAGGATCTTCACTGGCTCGTCCGTGAAGAGGCGGCCGAAATCCTCGCGACGTTCCCCAAGCCGGAACTCTCGCTGCCGCAGTTGTCGCAACTTCGCCGCGAGCTTGGCGCCGAACGCGCCACGCTGATCGCCGAACAGCTTGAGCTGCGCCAGCGCGGCCAAACGAAGTTCTCCCGAGCCGACGAGATGTTTTTCACGCGCGTCGGGCTCGAACAAGCGACTGACGAAGTTCTCGCGCGGTACAAAGCCAAGCGTTTTGCCGCAGGCATTCAAATCGCCGATCTGTGCTGCGGCGTTGGCGGCGATCTGTTGGCCCTGGCCGCGGGCCGCACAGCAACCGGCGTCGATCATTCGCCGCAGTTAGCCTTGTTGGCGCAAGCCAACTGCGCCGCGTATGGTCAGCGGATCACCACCGAGAGCGCCGATGCGGCCGCAGTAGATCTGGCGACCTATGACGCTTGGCACGGTGATCCCGATCGCCGAGCGACCGACCGACGGACCACGCAATTGGATTCGTTTTCTCCCTCGACCGAACAACTGGTCGGAATGCTGCAGCAGAACCCGAACGCGGCGATCAAGTTGGCGCCGGCGACGCATGCGCCCGAGGCCTGGCTTGCTGCGGCCGAACTCGAATGGATCAGCAGTCGTCGCGAGTGCCGGCAGTTGGTCGCCTGGTTTGGCGACTTGACTCCGCAGCCAGGCTCACGCCGCGCTACGCATGTTGATCGCGACGGCGTCGCGCACAGCTTTGTCGCATCAGGCGAAACAGCGTTGCAAGTTGCGGCGGAGGTCGGCGCGTATGTGATGGAGCCTGGCCCGGCGCTGTTGGCGGCGGAACTGGTCGACCATTTCGCAATCGAGCACCAACTGGGACGCCTCTTACCGCGCAGCGTTTATTTGACCGGAGACGCGCCGCTGGCGACTTCGCTCGTCGCGCAGTTCCGCGTCCGCGAGTTGTTGCCGATCGATCGCAAATCGCTCACCAAAAAGCTGCGAGAGCAGGGGATTGGCCGCGTCGAATTGAAAGTCCGCGGGCTCGACATTCGCCCCGAATCGTTTCTGAAAAAGCTAAAACTAGCAGGCGACAGTGTGGCGACCATCATTCTGACGCCGACCGCCAGCGGCAATCGGGCCATTCTTTGCGACCGAGTTTGAGTCTGTCTATACTTTGTGCCTACGGATATAGGACAGTCCATGGAGCTCTGACGCGTTGATGGCCGACTTCGATCAAGACGAAAATCCCTTTGCGTCGCCGCAGATCACCGAGCCGATGACCGTCGTCTCGCAGACGCCGAAAGCGGTCCACCATGACGAACTGCCGTCGCGTTGGCTCCGGCTTGGCGCAGCGCTGATCGACTCGATCATCCTGCTAGTTATTTGCATGCCTGCCGCGATCGTCATGATCTTGATCCTTGGCAGCTTAGGAGACGCGAATGCGTGGTTGATTCAGATCCTCAGCAGCATTATCGGCTTTGTGATCGGCGTGATGGGGCATTTGCTGGTGAACGGATATTTGCTCGCTTATTATGGGCAAACGGTCGGCAAGTATGCCTGCGGAATCAAGATTGTTCGCTACGAAGATCAAGAGCTGACGACGCTCGGCCATCTGATGTTGCTGCGTTATATGCCGATGACGCTGCTCGGACAGATCCCCTACATCGGCATCGTCTTCACGCTGGTGGACGTACTGATGATCTTTAACGCCGAGAAACGCTGCATGCACGATTACATCGCGGGGACGATTGTGGTGAAAGCGTAGTAGAACGCGTCCCAACAAATTTCACGATGAACACCATAGCCCGCGGCGATATTTTTAAAGTCGAAGTCGAAGTTGCGTTTTTTCAAATCGATTCAACACTAGTGTTCTGTCAAACCGCTATTTTCGGCTTCCACGAAATCAGCCGCACGGCGTTAGCCGCGGTTTCTGTTACCAATTGTCTTTCGCAAATGAGTTCCCTTCAGAAACCGGTGCTAACGCACTACGGCTAATAAAATCATGGCGCCTGAAAATTGTCGCGTGACAGAACACTAGCCCGCTGCGCCAGCGAGGGAATATGCTCGCTACTTCACTCCGAGTTGGTATCACCAAGCGTATTCCCTCGCTCGCGCAACGGGCTAATGTGACGATTTCTCATTGATTCCGACCCCGTTTTTCCGTTCTTCATCCGGGGCCTGGTCGTGTTCTAATCTTCCTGCAAATAGCGCCTTCAAAACTTGCGCCGCGGACTACGGTGAGGATTCATTCGCACGGAACGAATGGCCAGCGCATAAAAAAGGGAGCGTAGAAACGCCCCCTGGAATTCGACATTCGTTCTTCAGAACCCAACTATTCCAAGACCGATTTCTCATGCTTCGGTTTCGCCGGGGTCGGCACGCCGGCGGTGCGGACCGGTTCGGTCAGCAGTTCTTCCTGCATGCGGCCCAGGAACTTCATCATGCTCGCTTCGCCTTGGAAGCCGATGACGGTTTCGTCCATTTCCAGGTCTTGGCGAATGATGCGTCCCTTGTCGATGTCAAACTTGATCTTGCCGTTGGCCAACTGCTGAATCAGCTCGACCTTGATTTCCGGGTTTTCGATCGGGGTCAAGATCTGCGTCTTCATGTCGATCGTCGCAACGCCGTTGGAAACCGTCTCAAGGGTGAACAGCTGCCGCGTCTTCACCTTCTTCAACTGTTGCTTCGAGGTCCGAATTTGCACGTCGGTCGGCGAATCCCATTTGGCGCCGATTTCGACCGGCTCTTCCGGCAACACGACGGTCACCTGATTGAACGGGGCCGTGGCGCTCTCTTGCAGTTCTTCCCGTTCGACCAACAGGCCGTTCTTGCTGATCGTAAATCGCGAGAGCGGCACGCCGACCGATTTGGCGGCTCGCTCAAAGATCGGGGAAGGGGGTTCTTCCGCACTGCTGTCGTAGACCTGCTCCGGTCGATCGGTCACCTTGTTCCACATGTTCAGATCTTCGATCGAGTGGACCAGCGTGATGTTGCCGTCGTCGTCGATCTTTTCGACCTTCCAGTTTTTGGTCGAAGCGGTCCGCGACTGGGCGGTTTGCTGATTACCTTGAATCTTGGTCTGCACATTCACCAGGTGAGTCACCTTGCTGCGCAGAACGTCTCCTTCGGCATATTTGTACTTCAGGTCGTACTTTTCGTCGGCGGTTGCGACCGTCGCCAAAGTTGCAGTAAGAACCAGACCGAAAAATCCATTTCGCGTCATCTCGGGCATCCTTGCGTTGAATCTGCTGCGGGAACGACCGACTAGCGGCCGTTATCGATTCTCCCTCCCCAACCTAATTTCTCGCGGAGGGTTCGATAGTAATTATGACTTGCAATCGCGATTCGTTTAAATCGCTGTTCGGCTCGATCGACCACGACTCGCAGTTCAGGAGTAAGCCGCGCCAGTACACGGCCGTCGACGACGACCGACAGGTTCGCTTCGGCGCCGGTCACGCGAATCTCGTAGGTTCGCTCGGCCGTATCGACCACCGGACGGACCGTCAACGTATGGGGACTAATCGGCGAAACGACAAACGCATGCAAGTCGGCTCGCAAGATCGGCCCACCTGCCGACAGGTTATGGGCGGTCGACCCAACCGGGGTGCTGACGATCAAACCGTCGCAGTTATAGGTGGTCGCCAATTTTGAGTCAACGTAAAGATCGATCGTTTGGATCTGAAACGGCGGCCCCCCGAGAATCGCCGCCTCGTTCAGCCCGATCGCCTCGCCGATCAGGTCTTCTCCCTCAAAAACGCGGCAGCGGAACATCATATGCTCGATCACCGAGCATTTGCCGCAGCAGATGTTGGGCAACTCGGCGCACATCTCTTCGGGCGAAAATTCCGCCAGAAACCCAAGTTTGCCCATATTCACGCCCGCCACCGGCACTTGACGATGCCCCATACTGCGCGCCGCCGCCAACAGCGAGCCGTCACCGCCGAGCACGATCGCGAAATCGGCGTCAATCTCCGAGAGTTCGGACTTCCAGTCGAGATCGACATGCACCAGCTCGGCGTACTGCGGAATGATCTGCTGCAGTCGGACCGCTTCTTCGCGCACGTGCTCTCGATCGCCGGCGCCGATCAGCATAACCCGCGGCTTCCGGTCGTCCGCCAGCCATAGGGGCTTGCACGGCGATGGTGGTTGGAGATTTGGCATACGGCTATCTTCCGCTGCCGGAAAAGGAGAAACAAGCCGCTTATTGTCGGGAATAACGAATGTCGAGATCGGAATGTCGCATGAAGGCCGGAGATTCTGGACAACCCGAACACCAGCCCCTTGCGGCAATCCAAATCAAAGTCGAATGACTCCTCTGAATCGTGAGCATCCGCTCTCTTCAACGGCCTAATCCTCCATCCCATCCGTCGCTACAAGCATGCAACAAACACCATCCGTAGTAGGAATGACCGCCAATTCGCAAAAAAACACACCCAAATTGAGAACAGCGCAAGTAAACCCCGTAAACCTGACCCAAGAGGACGTTTTACGCCTTTGAAGCAAGTGGCCCACTCAATAGAATACCTTTCCACGCTGTTTTGATGAACAACGTGCATTCTCTCGTCATTCTTCTATTTCTCCTCTTCCATGAGAGCTGGTCCCATGAAACTTCGTGCTCATCACCGGTCGGGCTTTACCCTGGTCGAACTGTTGGTCGTGATCGCTATTATCGGCGTCTTGATCGCCTTGTTGTTGCCGGCGGTGCAACAAGCGCGAGAAGCGGCTCGGCGGATGCAATGCAGCAACCATCTGAAGCAGTTGGGTCTGACGATCCACAACTTTCATGACACGTTCGGCTATCTGCCGCCAGCTGCGTTGGGCAATGAGTACGCCAGTTTTTATCCACTGATCATGCCGTACATGGAACAGCAGAACATCGTCGAGCAGATCGATTTGACGCAAAAGATGACGACCGGTGACAACTACACGTTTATCAACTCCGACGCGGCCGCGGTCCCCGGGCTGCTGTGCCCCAGCCGCCGCAGCGGAACGTCGATTTCGGTGCTGGGCGCCGCGACCGACTATGCGATTACCGGTAACCGAGAAAGCAGCGATGATTGTGATCGTCTCGATGGAGACAATGCGACGCCTAGCTTGCACTACAGCGCGTTGATTTTGGCCAAGGGGGGAGCCGAGGACGGCAGCGGGCGTTTTGTCGGCTGGAGATCGCAAACGTCGTTCGCAAGCATCACCGACGGTTTGTCGAACACGTCGATTCTGGGTGAGAAGTATGTGCCGGTCAGCCGGATCAACGCCCACGCCAACGCCGGCGACGGGACGTTGTACTACTGGCACATCGACGACTGGAAAACTTGGATGATCATTCGCAACTCGAAGTTCCCCATGATGCGTGGTCCCGATATTACCGATGATAATACCGATTATCGTAAGAGCTTTGGCAGTCTTCACCCCGGCATCAGCCAGATGCTAATGGGGGACGGCAGCGTCAAGAATGTGGCCGTGAACGTTAACCCAGAGTTTACTTTGCTGATGGCTGACCGCCGCGATGGTCGCGTGAACAACTACGACCAATAAGAGTCGCAGCGGCAGTTTCCCATCGTCGCGCCCCGGCGTACGAAGCGACTTCGACGCCGGCGATGATGACTCGCACTCCACGTAAACTTCAGGTGACATTCATGTCTCGATCCAATTTACAATATGTTCTGCTGGCTTCGCTGCTTGCGCTCTGCATCAGCGGATGCTTTAGCGATAGCGGAATGGAGCAAGTCCAAGGAACCGTTACTTTTAGCGACGGCACGCCTGTTCCCGGCGGTACGATCGTCTTCGCCGCCGTCGAGGGCAACTCCAGCTCGATTGGCTATTTGCAAAAAGATGGAACTTACCAGTTGGGAACGTTCGGTGAGTCGGATGGCGCACCGCAAGGCAAATACAAAGTGACGATTACCGGCAGCTCAGGCTATGGAGGCGCCTCGCCGGTAGCTGGCAAGTACGGCGCCATCGGCCAATCGCCGCTCGCAGCTGAAATAAAGAATGGCTCGAACACGATCGACTTCCAGATCGATCGAGCGAAGTAACGGCGAAGATCGCCCAACCCAACCCGGAAAGACAAAGAGCCCATGCGATCTGTCGCATGGGCTCTTTTAATGGAGATGTTTCCGCAGCGTGCGGCTTCTACAGCCCCGCAGAAATTGAATCATCGCCGTGCAAGGCGCTCGTCTTGGCCGCCATCTCGCGGCAAGTTTGCGCGATCCCTTCGGCGGTTAAACCGATCTCGGCCAAACGTTCTTCGCGTTCGCCGTGATCGATGAACGTGTCAGGGATGCCGAGTCGTTTGACGCGGCTTGCGTCGACTCCTTCGTCCGTGCACGCTTCCAACACGGCGCTGCCAAAGCCGGTCATCAATGCGCCTTCTTCGACGGTCACCACAAACGGCGACGTCTTCACGGCGCCGACAATCGTCTCGCGATCAATCGGCTTGCAGAAGCGAGCGTTGATCAGCCCGACGTCCAGGCCTTCGCTCTTGAGCGTTTCGACGCCGCGCTGGGCGTCGGCCAGTTGGGCGCCGTAACAAATGACCGTACCATCGGCGCCGGTCGAGAGCACTTCGGCTTTGCCCAGTTCCATCGGCGTGCGATCGCGCTCGACCGTTTCGGCGTTGGCTTTCGGATAGCGGATCGCCGACGGATGATCTTGCAGCAGTGCGAAGTTGAGCATCTCGCCCACCTCTTCGGCGTCGCCTGGCGCCATGACGATCATATTGGGGAACAACCGCATGTAGCCGATGTCGTATGAGCCATGATGCGTCGGACCATCAGCCGCCGTCAGACCGGCGCGGTCCATCGTAAAAACAACCGGTAAGTCTTGCAGCGCGACCTCTTGGAAGATCTGATCGAAACTGCGCTGCAGGAAGGTGCTGTAAATGTTAACGATCGGACGCAGCCCGGTCTTCGCTTGTCCGGCGGCGAACGCAACGGCGTGCGATTCGCAAATGCCGGTATCAAAAAAGCGATGCGGGAACTCGTCGCGAACCGGCTCCATCTTCGTTCCTTGGCACATCGCCGCGGTCATGACGGTCACCTTGTCGCACTTGCGCATCTGCTCTGCAATCGCGTCGCGTGCGTAGTTGGTGTACGCTTTCGGGCCGCCCGACTTCTTCGGCACCGCCTTGCCGTTGTCATCAATGAACGCCGGCGGCGTGTGGAAGAAGACCGGATCGGCGGCGGCCGGTTGGTAGCCGTGTCCCTTTTCGGTCACCACGTGCAATAGCACCGGCCCCGGCAAGGTTTTGACCATCTCCATGTACTTGCGCAGCAGGCCGATGTTGTGACCATCGATCGGGCCGATGTAGCTGAAGCCGAGTTCCTCAAACAACATGCCGCCGTGCAGTCCGGCTTTGACCGCTTCTTTGCATTGGGCCAACAAACGTTCGGTCGGATCGCCCAACAGCGGAACATGATTCAGGATCTTAAGAACTTCGCTTTTGACGCCGGTATAGAACGGATTCATCCGCAGCCGGTCAAAGTAGTCGGCCACGCCGCCAACCCGCGGGCAGATCGACATCTTGTTGTCATTCAAAACCACCAGCAAGTTGGCGTTCATGCCGCCGGCGTTGTTCAGCGCTTCAAAGACGATGCCCGAGGGGAATGCGCCGTCGCCGATCACTGCGACGGCGTGACGATCTTTCTCGCCTTGCAAATCGTCGCCGCTGCGCAGACCTAGCATCGTCGAGACGCTCGATCCGGCGTGGCCGGTCACAAACAGGTCGTAGTCGCTTTCGGCCGGGTTGGGATAACCCATCAAGCCGCCGGTGGTCCGGATCGTGCCGAACTCGTCATAGCGGCCGGTCAGCAACTTGTGCGGGTAAATCTGATGTCCGGTGTCCCAGATCAACCGATCGCGGCTGAAGTCAAACGTGCGATGAAGCGCGATCGACAGCTCGACCACCCCCAGGTTTGACGCAAAGTGGGCCGTGCGGGTGGCCACTAAACTGCAGAGCACGTCCCGAATCTCGGCGGAAAGCTGCTCCAATTGTTCGTTGGAGAGATTGCTGAGATCAGCGGGAGATTCGATTTTTGAAAGGATCTGGTGCATCGCCTTTAGTGGTTCCTTTCCAAGATGTATTGCGCCAACGCTTCCAAGTGGTTGGCCCGCTCGCCAAAATCGACCAGCGATTGTTTGGCTCCTGCAATCAGCGATTCGGCCTGGCGGCGACTTTCTTCGACGCCGATCAGTCCGGGGTAGGTCAACTTTCCGCGCTGGGCGTCTTTGCCAACGCGTTTGCCGAGCGCCGCTTCGTCTCCTGCATAGTCGAGCAAATCATCCACAATCTGAAAAGCCAGACCGATTTGCTCTCCATACAAGTTTAATTGGGCGACTTGCTGGTCACCCGCTCCGGCGGCGATCGCGCCCAACCGGAGCGAGACGCAAATCATCGCGCCCGTCTTCCGGCGGTGGATCGCTTTCAACATCTCCACGTCACCGCTTCCAAATTGTTCGTTTAAATCGTCCGCCTGACCACCCACCAGGGCTGTCGCTCCGGCCGCTTTCGCCAATTCTCGGCATGATCGAGCCGCGACGACAGGGTCTTGGTAACCATCTGCGACAATCTCCAAGGCTCTCGCCAACAGCGCGTCTCCCGCCAAAATCGCGGTCGCTTCGTCAAACGCCTTGTGACAAGTCGGCCGACCGCGACGCAAATCATCGTCGTCCATCGCCGGCAGATCGTCATGGATCAGCGAATATGCATGGATCATTTCCACCGCACAAGCGGCCGGCATCGCCTTGACTCTATTAGAACCGCAAGTCTCGGCGGCCATTAACGTTAGCAAAGGCCGTAATCGCTTGCCGGGCGCTAGAAGGCTATAGCGTATCGCCGCTTCCAGCCGCTCGGGGCAACCGTCGCCAAAGCCGCAGTAGCGGTCAAGAGCCTGATCGACCTCATCTCGCAAGGTGGCCGAGTATTCGTGCAGCGTAGCGAGCGAGGCAGACATCATGTCAGGCAGTCGTACTCATCTGGAGGGGCGCGAAGTGCGTCATCACGCCGTAAACTATTTCGTTCAAAGCGATAAAGGTATCTTAAAAAAGTCTTGGCCCTTCGTCTATCTCGTCTCCCTCATCGGTGCGGGCCTTGCCGCCGCGACGCTTGGTCCGCGACTCCGCTTTTTCGGCCAAAGTCGTCTCCCCTTCGTCAAAATCTGCGGTCACGGGCTCTCCGTCGGCATTGAACCCAGAGAGGACCTCGATTTTGCGTTCGGCCCGTTGAAGCAAGCCGTAGCAGGATTTCAGCTTGCCGACTCCCTGTTCGTACAGCTTTAGCGACTCTTCCAGCCCCGCTTCGCCTGACTCCAGCCGGCGAACCAGCGTTTCCAGCGTCGCCAACTCTTCTTCAAAAGCAGGCGCCTCGGCCGCTTCGCTGCTCGTCTTCTTTTTCGCCATTATTCTGCTTTCTTCTTCTCGGAACTGACCGACTCGACGCGACTGGTCAGTCGCCCCGCTGGTAAGATCGTTTCAATCTCGTCGCCCACCGCGACATCCTCGGCCTTCTTTAATACGCCGCCGTCTAAGTTGCGGGTCACGCTGTATCCGCGAGCCAACACGGCCAACGGCGACAACGCCTCGAGCCGCGCCGTCGTCTGGCGGACGCGCTGTTCGCCGGTTTGTAATTGCCGCCGCATCGCCGCCAACAACCGCTCGTCCCAGCCGTCTAACAAACGCTGCGCATCGTGGACCAATGAGAACGGCTTAAGAAAGGCGCGCCGTTCGGCCAACGCATCCAGCCGGCGTCGCGCCATTTGAGCGCGTTGGCGAAGCGACTGCGAGAGCCGCACCCGATAGTTGTCGAGCGCATCGCTCACTTCGTTTTGCGAAGGAACGCAGAGCTCGGCCGCTTCGCTGGGAGTCAATGCGCGCACGTCGGCCGCCAGATCGCTCAGCGTCACGTCGATCTCGTGTCCCACGGCCGAGATCACCGGAATCTGGCACTCGGCGATCGCGCGAACGACCGGCTCTTCGTTAAAGCACCACAGATCTTCGATGCTGCCGCCGCCGCGAGTAGCGACCAAGACATCGGCCCGGGGACGCAGCTTGGCCGCCTTCTTGATCGCGGCGGCAATTTCGGCCGCGGCTCCGGCGCCTTGTACGCGTGTCGGGATCACCAGCACATCGGCGCCGCGCCACCGCCGGCGGATCACTTCTAAAAAGTCGCGAATCGCAGCGCCGGTCGGACTGGTCACCACTACAATCCGCCGCGGGAAGCGGGGGAGGGGACGCTTCAAACCGGGATCAAACAGCCCTTCGGCCGCCAACTTCTGCTGCAACTTCTGCAGGGCCAGTTGTAACGCGCCGACTCCTTGCGGCTCGATCTGGCGGATCACTAGTTGATAACTGCCGCGCGGCGCATAAACGTCCAGATCGCCGCGGCAGATCACCTGCTGCCCATCTTCCAAATCAAACTGCAGCTTCGACGCCGTCCCTTTCCACATCACCGCGCGAATCTGGGCCGCGTCATCCTTGAGGGTCAGATAGATATGTCCCGAGCGAGGCTGCGCGAGATTCGAGATCTCGCCGCTGACCCAAACCGCCGGAAACGCCGTCTCCAGCGTCCCTTTAATCAGCGCCGTCAACTGCGCCACGGTCAAAACGGGCGGCTTCTCTCCAGCAGCTTCCCACGAGGGAACGTCAACATCCATGCGGCGCGTGTGGTGGAATGAGGAAGTCGTGCGAATCGAAGTATTTTCAATCACCTAAGTTAGCAGATTTTACGAAATATTTCAGCAGGCGGATCGCTCGCCCCAACGCATAACCAAATCTTTCATTTTAAAGAATCTTTAAAGCGAGAATTTAAAAAAAGACGCCCACACTCAACCCTTAGATATCATTCCACCCCGTTTTATCTTTCGCACCTCATACCCGACTTCGCGTTAGTGCACATTCTGCGCAGAGACTTCGGCCTGATCGAATCCACTGGCCGCGATCGCGATTTACTGCCCAATCACCTTCGGAACCAAAACGCATCCAAAGAGAGATCACATGATGCGTTAATATTGTGCGAATTTTGACGATGGCCGGATCACAGGGATAGACGCAACGCCACTCCTATGGGCATAATCTCAACCTACAACAATGGTAGTTGAAAGTACTACAAAAGCGCAATTCCATCTTTTGCGATAGAACGCCACATTCAATCAGCAACCCTCTCGTCTTTCTGCACCGCATAATTTTCAATTACAAATGTTTGAATTTAAATCATTCAAATTGGAACAACAACATTTCATTTGTTTATAAATTGGAGATCTACTAGTGACTTCTAAATCATTTCGACGTGGCTTTACGCTGGTAGAATTGCTGGTGGTGATTGCAATCATCGGAGTACTGGTTGCTCTGCTGCTACCTGCAGTGCAACAAGCGCGAGAAGCGGCGAGACGAATTAGTTGCAACAACAACATGAAGCAGTTAGGTCTTGCGTTGCACAACTACCACGATACGTTCAAAGCGTTTCCTCCGGGCAACATGAATAAAAGCGGATCGACGGACGATTGCACGCCCGACGGCACCCAATGCCAGGACGGAATGGCGCCGTGGACCGTTTTGATCCTTCCATTCATTGAGCAAAGCGCACTGCACGACCAATTTGACTTTTCGCAGCAGTTTTACTGGGGTTTCAACGATGACTACACAAATACCAACCCAAGCTGCGGAACGCTAAATGATAACTTTGCAGTGCAAACAACTTCGGTCGGAGCTTTTCACTGCGCATCAGATCCACTCGCTGGAGCCGATAGCCTGACAAACAACTACATGGGCGTGATGGGCGGCGGTCCGCTTCCGAGCAACCGCAATGGTACCGACTACCCATGCACGATGGACGGTACGCGACTGAACTACAACGAAGGCATTCTCTACCTGAACTCAAAAACGAAGTTTGCGAGCATCACTGACGGCACGACAAATGTCTATTTGATCGGAGAGAGCAAGTACCTTTTTCAGCCTGATTTTTGCTGCGAAACAGCTGCATGGTCTTCATCGGCGCGCATCGGCGGCAATTCATCATTGATGGTAAACATTGTCGCCTGCACATTTCAGCCAAATTCGGGAGATAACCCCCTCGACCCCAATGTTCACATGTGGGTTGAAATGCCAGGCACAGTTGGCAGCTGGCACCCCGGTGGATGTCACATGGCAATGGCTGATGCGTCAGTCCACTTCCTTAGCGAGAACGTCGATATTACAACCCATCGCAATTTGGCCAAACGCAACGACAGTGAACCAGTCAGTGGATTTGGCGCCCTGTAGTTTCAGCCGATACTCACCTCCGAATAGTTGATCCACATGAACATATGCCTTAAGCTCCTTTGTGCGGCAGGATTTTTCATCCTTTCACTTGGTTGCATGGGACCAAATTCTGATGGCCCAGAAAGATATTCGCTGTCTGGGGAGGTCACCTATCAAGGGAGCCCACTTCCTGCTGGCACCATTTATTTCGAACCAGATGGCTCCAAGTCAAATTCGGGGCCTATGACATCCGCTAAAATTCGTGATGGCGCCTATGAAACCCCATACCGAAAAGGAACAGTAGGAGGGCCGCATATGGTGCGTATCGAGGGGTATACCGGAGAGAATGTCACTGAACACAATCCCCTTGGGGAAGAACTATTCATGAATCATGAAATGCGTGTCGACCTTCCTAGGGAATCCGCTACGCAAGACTTCACGATTGAAAAGTAAAGCTCCTGCCCGCATCGCATTGTGTACTGCTGACGAAGAGTAGATTGATAGAATCATGCTTTGCTGTACATCCTAAACGCCGCGGCAGATCACCTGCTGCCGCCCATCTTCCAGATCAATGTGGAGTTTTGAGGCCGTCCCTTTCCACATCACCGCGCGAATCTGGGCCGCGTCATCTTTGAGCGTCAGATAAAATGCCCAGACCGCGGCTGCGCGAGATTCGAGATCTCACCGCTGACCCAAACCGCCGGAAACGCCGTCTCCAGCGTCCCTTTAATCAGCGCCGTCAACTGCGCCACCGTCAAAATGGGCGGCTTCTCTCCAGCAGCTTCCCACGAGGGAACGTCAACATCCATGCGGCGCGTGTGGTGGAATGGGGGCTTGTGAGGGAAGAAATTCGTAAACGGCTAGGGTAACAGATCTTGCGAAACAGTTCAGCAGGCGAGTGCGATGCCCCAGAAGACTGAGCGACGTCATTCCTGCACAAAGTCGAATTACAAGCCTGATTTATCTGGTAATATACTTACAGGCATTGATTGCCCCGCCGCTCGGCGATTAGCCCGCTTCTCCACCCCTACAGGAAAGACCCATCATGTCTCGCAGAGGTTTTACTCTGGTTGAATTGCTGGTCGTGATCGCGATCATCGGCGTTTTGATCGCCCTGTTGTTGCCGGCGGTGCAACAAGCACGCGAAGCGGCTCGGCGAATGCAGTGCACCAACAATTTGAAACAAATCATGTTGGCGACGCACAACTTTGAAAGCACCTACGGCAACATCGTGCAGGGAACCCAGCGCGGCGATGGGACTGGAATACCTGATTTGTCGGCGCATTGGGGCTGGGGAGCGTTTCTGCTTCCCTTCATCGAACAGAACGCGATGTACGAGCAACTGGAACTCAATGATTTGCAAGACACCGCGAATCACTTGCGAGCGGCGATCAATGACGCCAACAAGCTGGCCTTGATTCAGACTCCGATCACCGGCTATCGCTGCCCCAGCTCGACCATGCCCGACTTGAATGTTGGTTGCGACGAAGATAGCAAGAACATTCGCGGACTACTCCCCGTCACAGGCGGTACCGGCGTGCCGGCCGCTTCCAGTTCTTACGTGGGCAACTCAGGGCACCGCAACCTACCGCGTTGGGACCGCAATTACGGCACCGGCACGCTAGTTCCGGTCGGAGAATATTCATACCTAAAACACCCGCCGCTGCGGTTCGCCGACATCGTGGATGGACTCTCGAACACGATCTTTTTTGGCGAACGCGCCTGGGTTCTGAAAGCGAACAACGGCACGCAAGTCGTGGCCGGCGCCGCGACGTGGGCGGGGGCGAGCTCCATCTATGACCAATCCGCAGATTCGACCGCGAACTGGGTTCACACCGGTGCGCTGGCGAGCGCTCGCGCACACATCAATGAAGCGAACGGAGCAACCTACGACTATTCGCGTCGCTCGTTCAGCAGCCAACATCCCGGCGGCGCCAACTTCGCCTTGGGAGACGGCTCGGTAAGATTCTTGCCTGAGACGATCGAGCATAAAGTCCAAACGTGGCCGGCCCTTGGGGGTGAGTGCGTGTTCGACTATCTCTTGCACCGTGCTGATGGTCAACCTGTCACGCTTCCCTAACCATCCGCTCCGAGAAAACATCATGCAGATTCCTTTTCGATGCTGGCTGGGATGCTTGCCGACCGTGGGCTTGCTGGCGCTCACCTTGGGATGCGGCGGCGAACCGATTGATCCTGAATACAAACCCGTTTCGGGAATGGTGACTCTGGATGGGCAACCGCTGCCGGATGCGCAAATTTCCTTCGTTCCTCCCGAGACCGGAAGTTCAGGAAGCGGCTTCACAGACGAGAACGGCAAGTACGAGCTTTACTACGCCGCACGTCGCGCTGGCGCCAAGTTGGGCGAGAACCAGGTCTTCATCACCAAGAACAAACCCTCGACCGGCAAGCAAGGAGAATTCGCCGGCAGGAGCGAAGCCGACATGGAAATGCTGCCGGCTCGCTACAATCGCAAAACCGAATTGACGGCGACAGTCGAAGACAAACGAAACGAAATCGACTTCGACCTGAAATCGAAGTAGCGGAGCACTGGCAAACTACTTGCTATGGAGTTCCAGTTCGACCTTATTCTCCTTCCCTTCCTGCACGGTCACCGTCAGACCCGACGTCGTCGGGCTGATGTACTTCTTGGGCACTAGGTAAATCTGCTTCGCGGAAGGCGGAATCCCACGTCCGTCATACTCTTCCGAAACTTCCGCGACCGAGTCGGGATCATCAATCGATTTGCTAACGGTCACCTGGTAAACGCCGGGGAAGACGCCATCTCCGTAGTTTGAGGTTCCCATTTCGCATCGCCCATTCTCGTCGGTCATGCCCGACGCGGAGCGGCCTTGGCTGGCCGGCGTAAAGACCACAGCCGCCGCTTCGACAGGATCGTCATCCAGCGTCACCCAGACCGTTGTCTTGGCAGCGCCCTCTTGAAGCGTGCCGCCGGTGCAGCCCATTAACAATAAGATCGTCAAACTGATCAGGAAATTACGCGGGTTACACTTCATGTCCTGGTATCCATTGTGAGAAAAAATCATGGCAGGTCCGCACGACCGCTCCACAGCTTTCACCAAAACTGGTTAAACGCTACAAGCCGGTGACTTCGCCGCCTGACTTGGACCCCAAGGCTCCCCACACGCCATACGGGGAACTTCCGCCTTGCTGTGGCGCCACACTCGATAGGTCGCCTGTGTCGATCGTTTCCTGGATAAAGGTGACCGAACCGTCGGCCATGAGCGTGTTTACCCCGCCTGGATGATGGCTGGATGCAGAGATAATGCTTTCTTTCCAGTCCGAACCAGAACGACTGCAACTGGGGGCATTTGGGGGCAGAATGGTCGAGAACCCTTGGAAATTGACAGTGCCGTCCACCCAACGACGACCGTTGCGGTCAAGCATCGTCGTACCAGACTGATATTCTCCGCTGACGCCGCGCAGGGCCATGCAAACGCCGGGATTGATGTCATCCTGATCGCCCGTCCAGGGCGTGCCGGTGACGGCGATGCCGCCGATGATACGTCGCAGACCGGGGGTCCCCAATGCTTTTTCGCCCATCATGACCGTATTGCTTAGACCATCGGTGATTCGGTTGAAGCCGCAATAGTGATATCGCGAGAAAATCCCTCGCGACTCGACTTCGCTGTCGGTGTAGCGTGAGCAATCGCCGATCGAAAAGCAGTAATTCGAGCTGCCGATGTTGTCACTGTCGATCGGATCAGCGGGCTCTGAAGGACACAGCAACATCGCGATTTGCGTGCGAAATGGAGCAAAGTTATCCCAAGGTCGCGGACCGAACGAGGCATGCGTCCCGTTGCCGCTGGCGATCTGTTCATACAACGCTGGTTGTTCGATAAACGGCAACAAGCCAACCCAGCCGCTCAGACGGTAAGAGTTCGCTTGCGTACCGCCGTTGCGCGGCGGCAACTTGCCGTAAGTGTCATGATAGTTGTGCATCGCCAGACCGATTTGCCGCAGTTGGTTCGTGCATGACATCCGGCGCGCCGCTTCACGCGCCTGCTGGACGGCAGGCAGCAGCAAAGCAATCAAAGCGCCGATGATGGCGATGACCACCAACAATTCAACAAGAGTAAAGCCGCGACGAGATAATGCTGATTGGGACATGAGTACGGGGCCTTGTGGAAAAAATGGAAAATCGGAACCGGACAATGCCTTGAATTCGCCATGCCGTCCAATTGCCCGAAGTGGAGTTTTCACGCTAGGCAGGAGCAAAAATTCCGCTCCTAGTGACGTTTGCTGGGGCGATCGCGATGGCGACAAGCCGGTGCAGTTTCATTTCAGTGCGTCGAGAAAAGGAGCGCCGCCCCCCTTAGGAGCCGGAACCGCGAACCTACCTGTTTGTTGAGGAGCGAGCCGTAGACGGGCAATGCCTTTTCTCCACGCAATAAGACATGCAATTTTCGGGACGGAAAGAGATCACCGAAAAGCAGAGCTTCATCCAAGGTTAACAAAGCCCCGGCTGGGCGATTTCCAAGGCAATAAGCGGTTCCCTTTTGAACAACAGGGACACAAGAACTGATAACCTGTTACTCAGAAACAGGTTAGCGATACGCCGCCCCCTCAAAGACGATCTAAATTTGACGCGTAGCTTCGATCAATCCTGTTGGCGATATCCCGATTCTGCGTCGAAAATTCGGAGAACGCCGTAATGAGAAACGGAATTCGAGATCGCAAGGCGATAACCATCGGGCGACCAGTCAAGGCCGCGGGCGCGCCCTACAGGTTTGATAAGAAATCGGTGAACTTCACGACCAGTGTTTGCATTCCAAATTCTTACCGAGCCGTCACGACTGCTCGTAGCCAATCGCGTCGAATCAGGATGCCAGCAGATATTGTAAATCAGAAGTCCATGCCCAATCAGATTGGTTAATCGTTCTCCTGATTCGCTATCCCAAAGCGTCCCTTCCGCATCACTTCGCACCGTAGCCAGGCAGTTACCGTCGGGACTGAACTTTAGGCCGTTGATGGCCAGGCCAGCGTCCAGCGATTTCTGCCACAACACGTCAAAGGAGCCCGCATTACGCACTTCAAATCCATAAGGTCCGGCTGTCGCGAGCCTCGTCCCGGCCGAATTCCAGTCGACCATTCGAATTTCGGGGCCGTCGGGTGACGAAGCGTTTTGGTAGGTCTGGCGCCATGTGTCGGTGCTCCACACCTTGATCATCCCATGCGGACCGCACGCCGCAATCTGACCTCCGGTCGGCCGCCAGGCGATATCGATGACCTCCTGTTCGGCGGTTCGAAACTCGGCCACTAATTCAGCGTCGGACAGATTCCGGATCTCCACGGCTCCGCGACCATCACGAATACCGCAAATTGCGACCAGCTGATTATCAGGGCTCCAACATGCCCCGTTAACTTGCGATAAGTTATGTAGAACCGGCAGCGGATGATCAGGTTGATCAAGCGTCCAGAGCAGCAAAGTGGAGTATTCGCCAATTGTCAAAAACCGCTTGCCAGAATGATCCCAGCGAATGATAAGGATCGATTCGTCCAACATTTGAGACCAGGATCGTTCTTCGCGAGCATCCAGATTCCAAGTGCGAATGGATTGATCCCAACCTGCCGAAAAAAGACGCTTACCATCACCTCCCCATTCCAAGGAAAGAACTTCATCGGTATGACCGCGCAAGATTGTTTCCAGCAGCAATCGCTTTTTCTCTAAGCGGTAGACGCAGATAGTCGCATCTCGACTGCAGGTCGCGAGCCGTTTGCCGTCTCCACTCCAAACCGCGTCGGTCACGCCGAGCGAGTGATCCGCCAAAACAGCGAACAGGTCTCCGCTTTCCGCATTCCATATTCTCGTCGTCGCATCATCGCTCGTTGTCGCTACTAGCGTTCCGTCAGGATTCCAGTTGACCGAGACCAAGGTGGCGACATGCGCTTGAATACGGACCTCTCGGCGTTGCTCGTTGACATCCCAGATCTCCACGAGTCCGTCGGAGGAGGCGACCGCAACGCGTCGTCCATCACCGCACCATTGCACATCTTTAAGAGGACGATCCATGTTGACGAGCGTCACGGATTCCGTAGCCGTTCCCAGCCTCCAGAGTCTTGCAACTCCGTCTTCGCAAACCGTCACCAGGCGGCGTCCATCCGGACTCCACGCTAGGCCGGTGACCACTTGAGGGTGATCCAATCGACTGACAATCCTGTTCGCTTCCAAGTCGAAGATCTGAACAGCGTTGTTTTTTCCGGCGGAAGCGAGCAGATTTCCTTGGGGATGAAACTGCAGGGTGGTGACTCCTCCTGGATGCTCGAATTGCGTCGACAGGTCCGCTAAGCGTCCGTCGTCACCGATGCTCCACAGTCGAATGACGCCATCCATTCCGCCCGAAGCAAGCCGTTCGCCGCCCGATTGCACCGCCAGCGCCCAAACCTGTTTTCGATGGCCAGAACGGACTTGCAGCGATTCAATCTCATCTGAATTTAAGTAGTACCATTCCCAGCGCCGGCGATCCGGCGACTTTTCGCTGTCGCTCCATTCCGACCTGATTTTCTCGATCTGTCTCGTTCCGCCAGGCCCCATGCCGGCAAGCCCTGCAAGCTCCATCTCAACGTCATAAAGATACTGCTCGTTCGCCTCTTGTAGACGCAGCAAACGTTCGTTTTGCGTCCGATAAATCAACAAACCGCAGACCAGACACAGCAAGACCGCCAGCGCCGTAAGCGAGGCCGGCCAATGCATCTGAAGCGTTTTCTGCAACACGTAAATCGTGCTATCGCGCCGCGCCTCGATCGCTTTTCCGTCCAGGTAGCGTTGAATATCTGTCGCCATCGCCGAGCCGTTTTGATATCGGCGGCTTTTCTCGGAGCTCAGCGCCTTCAACGTAATCGTTTCCACTTCACGATTGATCGAACGACCGCGCCGCTTTAACGGGCGGGCGACGCAGTTCTTGATCGTCGTCAGATTCTCGACAAAGGTCCCCGATAGATCAAACGGCAATTCTTCCGCCAGCAATTCGTAGAGAATCACGCCCAAGGCGAATACGTCACTGCGGATATCCACCTCTTCCGGTTGTCCGCAAATATGCTCCGGCCCCATGTACCCGAGCGTTCCTAGCAATTGCCCCGCCAAAGACAACCGTGCCGAACTGTCGGCCACCGGGCCAACGTTGGTGACGCGCGAGAGCCCAAAATCCAAAATCCGCGGTCGCCCCGTTTCGTCTACCAAGATATTTCCGGGCTTTAAGTCACGATGAATCACCCCGCGTTGGTGCGCATGGCCGACCGTTTCGCAAACTCGAGCCATCAAGCCAAGAATCTCGGGCACGGTTAGTTTTTCAGTTTGAACATGGCGGTCGAGATGCTGTCCACGCACATAGTCCATCACGTAGTAATGCCGACCATCGGCTACGCCGCTGTCAAACACCGGCACAATTCCTGGATGATTCAAGCTGCAGACAATGTCGACTTCCCGTTGAAATCGCAAACGTGCTGCGGAGATATCCCAAGATTCACGCGGTAGCAAAAATTTAATCGCAACTTCGCGCCGCGTTCCCAGTTGCAAAGCCCGATAAACGACCCCCTGTCCACCGCAACTGATCTCCTCTAGCAGTTTGTACCCAGCAATCTCAATCTCGCTGATCGAGGTAGGCTTGCTTCTGGAAAAGATGGAACTGTCGAACAGATGCTCCGAGACATCTTCAGCCGCTAAAAGCTCTGTAATCGTTTGGCGAAGCGCCGAATCATTGCGACAAAGTTCATCGAGACGCTGCTGACGCTCGTTCCCCTGGAGATCAATCACCTGGTCGAAAATTTGCTGGACAAAATCAAGCTGTTGCGAATCACTTGCTGGCATCACAGATTTCCCGATAGAGCCAACTCCGCGCGAATCGAAGATCGCGCTTGACTGTCGCTGTGGATAAGGAAAGCGCCACCGCGATTTCTTCAATGCTCAACCCGCCGAACCAACGCAAGTCGACCATCTCGGCCTTCCGCGGAGCCGCCTCGGCAAGGCGTTGGAGCGCAAGGTCTAAATCCACAAGCAAATCATCGGGGTGACTTATTGCCAGCGTTTCTAAATCGATGTCCAGGTTTCTCTGGCCCCCTCCACGTTTGAGCCGCTTCCGACGGGTCGCTCGATTGACAAGGATCTGACGCATCGACCGTGCCGCAGAACCAAAAAGATGCCCCCGATTTTCCCACTTCGTCTGGTCATCGGCGAAGCGAAGATAGAATTCGTGAACCAGATCGGTAGTCTGTAATGACTGGCCAGGGGATTCTCGCGACAACAAACCATGGGCCAATTTTCGCAGCCGGCCATAAATCAACGCGATCATCTCATCGGTAACATTCGCATCCGTCGACGCTGTTTCCAGCAACATCGCGAGGCGCTCGTCCGTCAAGATGGATTGGGATTCGCTCATGGACTTGATTGAAGACAAAGGCAGGGATCTCTACTCCCCCCTTTTTTCGGCAAAACGCCAATCATAAAAAACGTCAAAACGTAACGGCTCAGACGCCCCCCTTTTTTTGGGAAAGGCAGTCCCCGAGGATCCGGTTTTCGACAACGCGAAGTGACTTACCTAATTAACTTGTAACGCTTCCCTAAGGTCAAGAAGTTCACAGACTCTTAACTGGCTCTCCCATTTACCGGGCAGTTATCGCTTTTTCCGAAAAAATATTATACCAGCTCGACTGCGATCAGCGCACTTGAGGGTGTAATTCCTCAAGTCTACCCCGCGATTCGGAGCCCAGGCACTTAGCGCTTCGAGGACTACAGCCCAAGGCAGATCAAATAACTGTTTTTCAATCACGGCGCTGGATCAGCAAGACACGCGTCGGCCGCCAGCGTACCGATCGTTCCCGCCAAATCGTTGACAGATCCTTTCCCGTTGGGATGGACGCGGTTCGACAGGAAGAGGACCACCAAGTCAAGCTGGGGATCGATCCAGAGCGAAGTCCCGGTGAACCCGCCGTGACCGTAGGCGGCGTCACTCATCGTTTTTCCACGATTCCGGGAATAGGCGCTTCGCTTATCCCAGCCCAGCCCGCGGACATTGCCGGCCGCATCGTAAGCCTTGGTCATCGTGGCCAGGGTATGGGGCTGCAAAAGGGCGCCGACCTCAGACCGGGCGTCAAGCATCGCCTGGGCGTAGACCAGAAGATCCTCGGCCGTACTGAATAGCCCGGCATGACCGGCCACTCCACCACAGCGGCGAGCACGCGGATCGTGGACGATGCCCTGGAGCCACACGTCTTCAACCTGGGTAGTAGTGACGGCTCGATCTTGCAGTGCCGCAGAAGGATTGAAGCCGGTTTCGTTCATCCCCAACGGTTGGAAAATATGCTGCCGCGCATATTCGTCCAACGGCTGCGCGGATGCTCGCTTCACGATTTCTCCCAGCAGCAGAAAACCGACATCCGAATAGCGAAACTGCTTGCCCGGCTCTGAAAGGAGCGACAAATTGCAGATCTTCGCGTAGGCCTCCGACCAGCCGTGATCGTAGTCGCGCAGCGCATTGTCCGGAGTCAGACCGCTGACGTGGATCATCAGTTGCCGTACGGTGATCGTCTCCTTTCCTTCTCCACGGAATTCGGGAAGATACTGCACCACCGGCGCATCCAGGTCGACCTTCCCCGCTTCCACAAGTTGCATGATGCTGGTGGCCGTGACGATCGGTTTGGTGAGCGAAGCCATGTCGAACACCGTATCCACCTTCATCGGTTCGACGGAAGGCTCAATCCGCCGATTGCCAAACGCTTGGAGATAGACGACCTTCCCCTGCCGGGCGATCGCCACGACGCAGCCGGGCATCTTGTCCGCTTGAAGGGCCTCCTGAACTTCCGACTCGATCTTGGCGCCGAGTTCGCTCCGCATTTGCACTTCCTCGAAGCTTGCTGCGGGCAACCCTGCCCAGGCAGTGATCGGCAGAAGTTGCACGAGGAAAACGGGGAGCCACGGGAACAATTTCATAGTGATTACTCAATGGAAGCGAACTTCGAGGCCTCATTTCGCACCGGTGCGAAGTCAAGGAGAACCTACGTGATCGCGTAGGTCATTCCGCATTGATTCAGCGAATCCTGTACCTGCTGACCTCCGTAAAAAATAACACATCAGTGATCACGACGGCGCCGCCAGCCAACCCAATCTTCGCCTGCAGACGCAGCCGCGCGGTTGACAGCGCGATGCCATCAATCATTCCCCTGGCCGCTCCATCTGAAACAGTTCCTTCACCTCCACATAATCGGCCAGATAACCGCAGCGTCCCACCGTGCCGGCCGCGGTGATGTCGAACAGGCCCTCTTTCAAGAATGCTTTGTCAATATGAACGGCGACGACTTGGCCAAAGATCACCGTGTTGGGCGTTGGGTTTCCTTCCAGATCTTTCAGCGGCAACATCTGCAGCAGTTTGCACTCGAACGCGACCGGCGTGTCGGCGACGCGCGGCGGTTGGACGAGCCGCGACGGTGACATGGTGAGGCCGGTCTGCTCGAACTCGTTGATCCCATGCTCGAACGGGAACGACGTTTGGTTCATCGCCGCGGCGTGCTTTTTGGTGACCAGGTTAAAGACGAATTCGCCGGTCTCTGCGATGTTCCGCTGGCTGTCCTTCGGGCCGCCGCTGGAGAAGCCGATGATCGGCGGGTCGTAGCAGAACGCGTTGAAGAAACTGTACGGCGCCAGGTTCACTTTTCCTTGCCTATCGATGCTGGAGATCCAACCGATCGGCCGTGGCGCGATGATCGCGTTCATCGGATTGTGCGGCAAGCCATGCCCCTGCTGCGGTTCGTAATAGTAGTAGTCGCTCATCAATACTTTTCCTCGGCGGGGCGGCCTCTCTCTGCCGCGATTTGCTGGATTCTCTCTCCAGCATAGTGGGTCTGGTTTGGGTCTGACGAAACTCGGCACAAAATTGGCCACGAGATGAGTCGGATCCCCCCCGGCGAAGATTGTCGCTTGATAGAACGCACGGATTCGTGGTTGATTATGGAGTGCTGCTGAGATCGTCCCGCGGCGGTTCAACCCTCCAGCTCTGGCTCCTCAACTGCGCAGATAAACGCACCGCAAAATCGCAGTCCAATCCAACTGGTTCAGCCGTAGCGACTGTCTTCCTCGTCAAGCAGTTTTCACATTTTCACCCCATGCGTTCAGGTCTGGGAGAGTCTGAATGAAGATCGATGCTGGAAGTCTCCCTCAATAGACATGGGTCCTTCGTCATTAGGCATTCCGGACGAACGGTCCTGTCCCATGTTCCGCTCAGAAAAAAAACGTTGCGGTCCAGTCCACATTGTGAAACTGATCACGAAGTTCGAACCCCGCATGTCGCATTTGACACAAACACCCGTAAAGTGGTCTTTATTGGAAATAGAGGCCGTATTTCCCACATGCACGTCGGACTACAAAAAAAACGGAGCGGTCCGGTCCACACGCTCGCCCAGAAAAAAATGATGCGGTCCGGTCCAGTCCGGTCCTGCCTGCGCGATTTAGGCAGCTTTGCGAATCTCGGCAACCTGTGCCGGGGGAAACAAATTTGCTTCGCTCAGGTCGATCGTTCCGGCGGCGGCGGCGATCCAAAAGGGATCATGCAGCGCCGCTTCGCGATGACCGGCCAGCGGGACGCTGCGTGGTTGGGCGGGAACTTCCCCTTCGAGACGTAAACCTGACTCGGCCCAATCTTCGGCGACGGTGGTGATTTGGTTCAGGATGCGTTCGACCCGTTGGCGATGCTGCTCTAGTTGGTCGCGGGTTTGATTCGGCGGAATCGTAATGCCGGGGCCCATCAAGCCGCGGCCGCGCGAGAAGAGGCGCGGGATCGCGAATTGGTCCCAGGTCTTGGCACGCTTCGGGCGATCAAAACCAAAACCCATCGGGATCAGCGGCAAGCCGAGTCGTGACGCTAGATAGATCGCGCCTGGCGCTAAACGACGACGTGGACCACGCGGGCCATCCGGCGTGATCGCCAAGTGCATGCTTTTTGATTTTTCGAGCAGTTCTAACAGCGCGGTCGCGCCGCCGCGCTGGGACGAACCGCGGACGGTGTCAAAGCCCATCATCGTCGCGGTGTGGGCGAGCCACTCGGCGTCACGATGTTTGCTGAGCAGCATCGCGATGTTGCAAAAGGGACGCAAATAGAGCGGAAAGCTGATGTACTCGTGCCAGAAGATATAGATGCGAGGGCGATCATTCAACGGATGAGCCGGATCCAATTGCGGATCATGATAAGCGACGCGCAGGTCGATCGTATCGAGCCAATGCCGGATCGTCTCATGCAGCGCGAAGCCGCCCAGTCTTAACAGCCAACGATTATCAAGCGCCATGCGAGCTTCCTATCTCGCGATCCGCGGCAAGCGGATCCGACTATGGGAGCGACGCCGGCAACATCCACTCGCCGGTAAAAACCTCCGTCGCTCCACCGGTCTTATACACGCAATGATCGGCTTCGTTCCACTCCAATTGCAGGTCGCCCCCAAGCAGATGGTTCAAAATTTTCCGCTCCGTTCTTCCCGTAAGTACGCCAGCTACGCATACGGCCGAGGCGCCAGTGCCGCATGCTAGCGTTTCGCCGGAACCTCGCTCCCAAGTGCGCTGGCGAACTTCGGTCGGCGAGACGACTTCGACAAACTCCACATTCACGCGAGCTGGGAAATAGGTCGAACGCTCGATCTGAGGGCCGATTTTCAACACCAGCTCGTCGGTCGCTTTTTCGACAAAGATCACGCAATGAGGATTTCCCATCGAAACGCAGGTTACGTCAAACGATTGCCCGGCGATCTCGATCTTTTGGTTGACGACGGGGTCACAGTCAAAGATGGTCGGAATCTTTTTGCCGTCCAAGATCGGCGGGCCCATATTCACGCGAACCTGGCGAGCCAAGCCGTTTTCGGCTTCGATCTGCACGGTCAGGACGCCGGCGCCGGTTTCTAACTTCAACGTCTCTTTTTTCGCGATGTCATGATCGAACACATACTTGGCGACGCAGCGGAGCCCGTTGCCGCACATCTCGGATTCGCTGCCGTCGGCGTTGAACATCCGCATCCGCGCGTCGGCAACCTCCGACGGCGTGATCAAGATCAACCCATCGCCGCCGATCCCAAAATGGCGATCCGAGACCAAAGGCGCGATCGTCTCTGGCGCAGCCGGCAACTGTTCGGCAAAGCAGTTGACGTAGACGTAGTCGTTACCGATACCGTGCATCTTGGTGAAGCGCATTCACTCATTCCAGCGGGGAGAGTTGGAGGACATACATCCCCTATTTTATCGATTAGAGCCCCCAGAGGGTACGCCGGGTTCGCAACAGTCAAAAACGAGAAAAGGGGGTCAGACCCCAATTTCGCGGCGAAATTGGGGTCTGACCCCCTTTTCTCTCCGGCCCTAGCTTGCGACCGCACTTTCCTTACCTGCGGAATAATCGGACGACTGGTTTGAAAGCGGGCGTTTTGCAAGGTAGATGAAGTGGGTATTCCGCGCGTCGCTGAAAAGGCGAAACGCCCGGATAGACCGTTCAAACTTGCTTCCTTCACGAACTCGAGAACACGATCATGTCCCTAACCGTCCTTCAGCAACATTCGCATGACGTTGACTATCACATCATCGGCGACGATATGCAGTTGGTCGAGATCGAACTCGATCCAGGCGAGACCGTCATCGCAGAAGCGGGCGCGATGAACTACATGCAGGAAGGGATTACATTCTCGACCAAGATGGGAGACGGCAGCGATCCTGATCAAGGACTCATGGGCAAATTGTTTAGCGCCGGCAAGCGGATGGTCAGCGGCAACTCGCTGTTTATGGGACACTTCACCAACGAGGCGTCGACCAAGCGCCACGTCGCGTTTGGAGCGCCGTATCCCGGCAAGATTTTGCCGATCGAATTGTCGGACATGGGAGGGACGCTTACCTGCCAAAAGGATTCGTTCCTCTGTGCGGCGATGGGAACACGGTTGGATATTGCGTTTCAGAAACGTCTGGGCGCCGGCTTTTTTGGGGGTGAAGGTTTCATCCTGCAACACCTGACCGGAGACGGCAACGCGTTCCTGCATGCCTGTGGTGCGATCATCACGCGCCAGTTGGAAGGGGAAACTCTGCTTGTCGAAGCAGGCAGCCTGGTCGCGTTCACGCAAGGGATCGACTACGACATTGAGCGCGCCGGCAACCTGAAGTCGATGCTGCTCGGCGGCGAAGGACTTTACCTGGCGAAGCTAAGCGGTCACGGCACGGTCATGATGCAAAGTCTGCCGTTCTCGCGAATGGCGAACCACATTTTGGCTCGCGCCGGTGGAAAAGGGTAACCCCGTCAGTTGGGCGCCTGTGTTTTGAAGAAATGCGCCATCCAGCGGCTAGCCGCTGATATCGAGAACGCCGCCGGTTTGGCCTGATGGGTCGAGTCCTTTGGGATTCTTCGGCGGTTCGTCGTCGGAGTACTCGGTTTCGGCGAGCAGCTCTTCGGCTTCGTCCTGGATCTCCCAGAGACGGCGGCCGTCGGCATCGCGATCTCCGGCTTCCTGGCTCTCCTCTGGGTCGCCGACACCGGAGGCTTTGACCGCTTTTTGGTCGGAATCGGCTTTACGAGCCTGATTGTTGGTCGCCTGGCGGTTTTGATCGACTTCGCTCGACGCGTTTTGCGCAAGCGGCGATGCGGCCAGCGAACTGATGATGGCGGCTCCCGTGGGCCCAATGCTCATCGTCATCTCCTTAGTCAGAAGGAGTCGGGGATCGCAAGATCCCCGCCAATGCGAGTTCTTATCGACGGCGAATGGGAGAGTAGTTCGCCTAAGAAGCGTAGGTTATGGAGAGCGAAAGTCCAGTTTTAACGATCGCCTGATTGCCCGACTAACTTCTTTATCGACAAACCATCGACTTGGTTCGCCAGATCGTTTGCCGAAAACGGAAAAACCCCTCTACCGGCGGACCTCACGACTTTCGACAAACCGAGCGACTGCTTCCTGCCTCGGTGAACTTGCCAGGTCGGTCATTGGAGCGGTTGGTCGGAGAGGAGCTGATACCGGTACTCCCTCGTCAACCCAATACGTCGCCAGACATTGCGTCGAAAAAAGCACCGTAATCAGTCGCCTTTGGAAATATTCATACCGCTATATTGCAGCAGTGCGATACATCAAATATCCTTTAATGTGCTCTTTTTTTTCCTACCGAGGGAATTTATCCATGCCTACCTCGTGCTTACCGCGCATCCGACGTCAGGTCGGTTTTACGCTGGTCGAACTGCTGGTCGTCATCGCGATCATCGGCGTTCTTATTGCCTTACTCCTGCCTGCGGTGCAACAAGCTCGCGAAGCGGCGCGGCGGATGGATTGCTCCAACCGGCTGAAGCAGTTTGGCATCGCTTACCACAACTATCACGATACGCACGGCAACTTCCCGTCTGGCTATATCGTGAATGGTCAAGTCGGTCCCTGCATCGATCAAGCGAATCCAAGTGGAACGCGGGCCCCTTGGTCGGTCTTGATTTTGCCGTTTCTGGAACAACAAAACCTGCACGATCAATTTCGTTTCAACGAACAGTTTTCGATCAACAACCAGCACCAAGGAACCGCTACGAATCACGCACTGCAGTGGTCTACCAATACCGCTTTTCACTGCCCCAGTGATCCCCTTGCAGTCGACATGCATCCCAGCTATTTGGCCTGTGCCGGAGGGGGCCCGGCGCCCAGCGGTTCGGTCCCGACAATCGATCAGGGCTGCAAAGCGACCGCTACGACCTCGTTTGTCCTGTACTACAACGGCGTCTTCTCGGTCAATTCCAAGACGAAGTTCAGCAACATGCTCGACGGCACTTCGAACTCGTATCTGATGGGAGAAAGCTTCTACGTCGTTCATCCGTCCGTCGACGCGTTTTCGCTGCAGAAGCATAGCTCGTGGGCAGGCGGCGCCTTCTATCGCGCGGACTATCGCCACTACACGAATCTGGCGGCGGCGGTCGAACCGATCAATCAGCCGGTCAGCGGTATTTCGACCAAAGGCCCCAACAAATCGGAAGCCGTCGTCGGTCGTACGTTCGGCAGCTTTCACCCCGGCGGCTGCAACATGTTGTTGGGTGACGCGAGCGTTCACTACATGAGTCAGACGATGGACATCAACACGCATCGCGCACTTGGGGCGATCGCAGACGGCGGCCCGGTCGGAGGTCTTCCCTAATGTCACGAATTCTCAAGTTTGCTCTCTCACTGAGCTTGGCGGCGTCGGCAGTTGGTCTCAGCGGCTGCGGAGGCCCAACTACCGGCACGCAAATCCATGGCCACGTGACCTACGATGGACGGCCGCTCGAATCGGGCAGCATTTCCTTTGAGGCCGACGCTGCGAAGCAGAACAGCGGCCTGACGGCCTACGCGCCCATAGTGGACGGCGAGTTCGTCACCAACCCAGAATTTGGCGTCAGCGAAGGCCCCTATGTCGTTCGCGTGATGCCGCCGGCCGTTGGATCAGGGCAGAAGTCAACGTCGCCGTTGCGTGACGTATTTGTCACCGAAACGACGATCTCTCCTGAGACCAAGTCGTACGACTTTGAGATCCCAGCGGGCAAATAAGAGCTTTGACCTCACTTGCTCAAAAAGGGCTTCCGATCGGAAGTCCGTTTTGATTTTAACGTGGAATTCCACCCGCCGCGGCCGGAGGTTGCCGTGCAGTAGAACCACCGCCGGAGTCAGTCATCGCGCCGACCGGAAACCGGATCGGCTGGTCGGGGAAGAGTTGCTCCAGCGTTTCGTTGACCGCCGGGAAGATCTCTTGCCGCGTCTCAGGATGATCCAGCGTTCCATTGACGTGAATCACCATCAGATTGCGGCCAGCTTCTCCCAGCAACGGGCGGATGACCGGGATTTGATAACGATTGTTTCCCAGTTCGCTATAGAACCGCATCGAGATTCGACCATCGAGATTCGCTTCGCCGGCGCCGGTCAGCGAGATCGCGTCGCCGCTCAACGTCATGCGATTCAGATAGACGTAATCCCCTTTGATCTGAAAATCGATGTCGCTGGTATGAAACGCGGTGTTGTCGGGCGTACGCGCGGCGAACACTTTAAGCAACGAAACGGCCAACGGTAATTGATAAAGATTGCCGTCGCGCAGTTGGACGCGACCATTTCCTTGGAAGGTGTTCGTACCGAGCGAATTGCCGGCCAGGCGCATCTCGGCGAACATGCGTCCCGTGTTTCGTCCGGGATTCGCCTGGCCTAGGTCGAGCAGCGTTTGCTGCAGTTTCCCTTCGGATAGCTTCAATTGCAGACTAAACGGCTGGTTCTCTTGCAGCAGCACGCTGCTGTCGATCGCCAACTGTCCGCCAAAGGTGGTCGCCAAGATGCTTTGCGGAGTTCGCCCTTCACGGCGGGGAACCTGCGATCCGATCACCGCGTGATCCGAACTGATAAAGAGCGGCCCGGTAATCTTGGTCAGCGGAATGTCGTTGTACAGGAGCGAATCGATCGAAAGCTCGCCAAACGTAAACGCTCCCTCGGCGGTCGCTTCGCCGGTCAGTCGCACCGCGCCATAGACCCGATTCAACACGACTCCGGCGGTCACGTCGCAGCCAGCCAAAAAGAAGTCCAAGTCCCAATAGGCGTCTGGCGGCGCGCTCTCTTCCGCTCCGCCGACTAACGTAAACGCTCCACGCATGTTAACCGGCGTCGATGGTTTCAAGCGGCGCACGGACGCGGCCAACGAAGCTGGCAGCGCAGTTAACAGATCTCGTTCAGGAAACAGCCGATCAACTTGCACGTCTTGAAAACGAAGCTGCCAACGGCCGCCAGGCAATTCCTGGCAATCGCCGCCGGTGGCGATCTGCACATTGCCATGTCGCGCCGTCACGCCCAGCAGTTGCACAACGCCGCGGCGAAAATGAACGGCGCCCACCACGTCGTCCATCAGCCACGGAAAACTCCGTGGTTCGATCGAAATGGTGCGACTCGCAGCGCTGTACTTGCGTTCGCTTTGCAGCAGCTCATCGCGCCGCCATTTCTGAGCGCGAATGTCGACATCCAGCTTCCCATTTTCATCCGGAAACGCGACCGCCAAATCCATGTGGTCGATCGTCCCGCGGGGGCGCAGTTCGTCCCACACGCGGCGCGAAGTCTCCGGCAGCGCCAAGCGAAGCTCATCTTCCAGCGGAATATCGGTGCAGGTGAAGTTGAGCATCAACTTGCCGCGGGGATCCTCGGTGCGCGTCCACGATCCTCCGCAGACGACATAGCCAGAATCATTGACCCCTTCGAGCCGCTCAATGATCGTCTTGTCGTCGGTCCAAACGACGCGACCATGGATCTTTTGGATCGGGTACGGAAACTCGTCGTAGGTGACCTGGGCGTCGACGATGTCGAGCGTCAGACGCTTATCCTGATCTTCGTCCCCTTTGTAGCATTGGACCAGGAAGTCGAAATTGGTCGTGCCGCTCGGCTGCAGTTTGCCTGCGATCTCGCTTCCCTTGGAACTCGCCGCCGCCAACGCTTTCAGCAATGTCTCGTCGCACTCAATCGGTTCGACCGAAGTGAAGCGAGCGAACCCTTTGGCCTCGGGGCCCAGGTCGCGCAAGCTGGCGATGATTTTGATCGGCGCTTTGCCGGCCATCGCCGCCAGATTCAAATCGAGAACCCCGTTCTTGTAATCTATTCGTCCCTTGGCGGCATGCACCGGATAAGGAAACTTATGATAGACGAAGCGTGAATCCAAACAGGTGACATGCAGTTCCGGCTTCCACGTGACGCCGTCAAAGTCGACGATTACCTGAGCATCCACGGCGCCGGCTGGTTGATAGTGATCCCAATGCTCCAGCAAATCAGGCGGTATCGCTTCGGTCAGCCGATCGTGCAGGATGTAATTGCAGAGGTTCGCCTCGAAGTGAACCGGCGACGCGTCGCTCCAACCTTGCCGCACCAGCGATGCGACGATCGAACCATCGCCAACGTTGGCCGAGAGACGCTCGACATTCAACCCGGCGGCGTTGGCGACAAACGAACCGAATATTTCGGAAACAGGGAAGGGGAGCGAGCGATCTTTCCAGCGTCCTTCGCTCAGATCGCCGCTGATTTCAAACCGGCATGGTGCGTTCTTCGTCGGCGTAGCGACCGAAAACTTCAAATCAACGCGCGCATCCAGCGGTTCCAGCTTCTCTGCTTTCTGCTGCACGCATTGCGGAAAATCGCGAAACAACTCTGGCGTGACCCGCAATTGCTCCACGCTCCCTTGGATCATGCCAAACTGTGAATCGGGCTCGAGAACGCCGGAGATTTTCGCCGTTTCAAAATGCTCGCTGCGTAATGTTCCTTCGACCGCTAGACGCTTCTTGCCGTTGGCGGCAAGCTGCGGATCATGAAGCGGTTTGATCGTCAGGTCGATCGGATCCAGACGTAACCGAGCGCCGCTGACCGAGTCGTACAGTTCAAACAGACCGTCATGAATTTCGATGATCGGATCACTGTCGCCAAATTTGGGAAGCGGAAACATCGATTGCAAGTTAATTCGCCCATCCGCCTGCAATGCGGCGGAAATGCGCACGCGCTTCACCACAATTCGAGCGACGTCCAATTTGCCGGTGACAAGTTCGCGTGGGTCGGTGTTGCAGTAGACGAACATCTCGTCGATGTCGAGCAATTCGCCGCTATGTCCGGAGACATTCTTTTCGGCGAAACGAAGCCCGCGAATTTCGACTCCCTGGCCTTCATGAAATTGAGCCGACGCAACCGAAATATCAAGATGCTGATAATGCTCGGCGAAACGACGTTCTACGCGAATCCGAATTTCGTCGTTCAGGTTGTGGTACAGGTACAAACCGATCGCCACGGCGACCATCACTGCGGATAGCGCCGTCCATTTGCAAAAGAGCCAGCTTGTATGCACGAACCGTTTCAACGGCGTACGGAATCCTTTCCCGCGTGCGGCCGATTTGCCGCAAGTCGTGTCGTGGGCGATCGTTCCATGATCGCCGCCTGAAGCGGATATCTTGGCAAAATTCGCCCGCAGGGTAAAGCGAAGCTTTCGCGATAGCGGCAAAAGCTAGCAATAATTCGCAACTTAGAACTCTTGCACCACGGCTCACAGAGCCGTAGCACACGATTGTCTTACGCAGGCGAATCCGAATCGGCCGGAAGATTTTGCCCGTTTCGCCAGCGATAAAGGAGCCAAACGGCGGCGCCAGCCGCCAACACGATCAGCGACAGCATCGGCGGTTGACGATAGCGGATCGAGCTGACAAAGATCATATGGAGCAGCGAAAAGTAGAAGATCGGCAATCCGCAGAGCCAAACGCCCAGGCTATGTCGGCGATAAATCACGAGACCGGCCAAACCCAATAGCAAGATAGGCAAGTAGCCAACCGCGATAATCAGGCGGAACTTCACGCTTTGGAAGCTGGACTCGTTGGGCCAGAAGTTCCAATATCGCAGTAGTTTACGCCCCGCCAGGCTCACCACTTCGCCTGGGTGCTGTTTCCCCCATGCGATCGACGCCGCTTTCATCCGATCATCGAGGCGCGTCTCGAACGTGCCGACCAGTGGACCATCATTGGCCGCGTCGGCCGCGCGTTGCTCCGCACGAAACGGCTCGACAAACGCCATATCACTGCCGCCGTCCGAGTGGGGACGAATGCCGTCATACAAGCTAGCCCCAACCTGCAGCGAAGTCGGCACAAACCGCTGAGCGACTTGATAATTGCGAACCCACCAGGGGGTCATCGCCGCCATGAAGCTCAGGCCGAGCACCAGCATGACTTCCAACTGACGTCGTCGCTGCGGCGCCAACCACAGGCAAATCGGCATCGCAAAAAAGGGAAACAGCATCCAACTGGGGCGCGTCAGCACGGCGGCCGCCATCACCGCTCCGGCGGCGATCGCCCACAGCAACGAACTGCGGCGTGAGGTCGCCTGATACGCTTCGTTCCAAAATAAGATCTGCAGCAGCATCCACGGGCAAAACGCAACTTCGCTCAGCACAAAGGCGCTCATCGCCAATCCGCCGGGATAGAGGGCCGCTAACAGCGTCGCGATTAGGCCCGCGGCGGTCGAGAAAAACCGGGCAGCCAACATTCCGCACAGCGCCGCCGTGATTGTCCCCAGCACAACGCCCAACATTCGCAGCGTCAGCGGATGGGGTTCGTCACTGAACCAATAGAACGGCGTAAGCAGCACCGGATAGCCGGGCGTGCGGAAGATATACGAGTCGCCGTAGCGATAGTCTTCACCATGCGCAACTTGCCGCGCCAAAGTTTCATACGACAAACTATCGCCAAAAAAGAAGCGATCTCCCTCTGGAATTCGACTTTGCCACCAGACGGCGGCGCCGACGCGCAGCCCGAATGCGATAAGCAGGATCACCCAGAACCAGCGATTGGCGAATAGCTTTGACATCAGGCGAGCAATTCGTTGGCAGTTGAAAGGTTGGGTTTTGAAATCGAATGGACGACGAGTAAGGGGAAATCCGCGAGCCTTAAACTAGCAAATTCTGGGAATATGCGAACTCTCCTAAGATTTTGCGAATCTGGGAAAAAAAACGCCCGAAATCTCAACGCAGTAATAGTTTACTTCCCGCTAGCACTCGCTATACTCTGAATTTTGCTATACACTCGCCCGGCGACTAGTCGTTTTTTGCCTGACGCCGATCACGTCTTGCCCCGGCAGCGATGACCGAAACGTGGTCCTACGGCGGTCGTGCGATTTCCCCCTCACCTCCCATTATGCATTGAAGCGAAGAGGAGCCTTCCCGATATGAATGAAAAGTCGGCGCCAAGCGATGGAGAAAAGAAGTTTCTCTTCTGGGCCTGTTTTATCTCGCTGATCACCACCGCGTTCGGGTTTATCGTCCGCGCGATCATCATCGATGACTGGGGAACCGTTTTCAATCTGACCGAAACGCAGAAGGGTGAAATCTTCGGCGTCGGCCTCTGGCCGTTCGCGATCAGCATCATTCTGTTCAGTTTGGTGATCGACAAAATTGGCTACAAGACGGCGATGTACTTCGCGTTCGCTTGCCATGCGCTGTCGGTCGTAATGACCATCGTGCTGCCGATGTACTTTGACCCGTACTGGAGTCTCTATTTCGGTACGTTTATCGTCGCGTTGGGTAATGGAACGGTCGAAGCGGTCGTGAATCCGGTCGTCGCGACCCTCTTCCCCAATGAGAAGACGAAATGGCTCAACATGCTGCACGCCGGTTGGCCAGGCGGTCTTGTCTTGGGCGGCATTATCACGATCGGCATGGGGCCAGATGGCTTCCTTTCCAATATCTTTTCCGGCGGCGTATCGATGGCCTGGCAATACAAGGTCGCGTTGATCTTGATTCCGACCGTTGTTTACGGCCTGATGATGTTGCCCTGTAAGTTTCCGGTCAACGAACGAGTCGCTGCTGGCGTTTCGTATGGCGACATGCTGGCCGAGTTCGGAATGGGCGGAGCGTTGATCGTCGGCTTCTTGATGTTCAGCGAATTGGGTCGCGTCGCGACCGAACTACTAGGCAAAGCAGGCGTCGAATCGGGCGAATGGATGATCTACGTCGTCTGGGGCTGCATCATCGCAGCGACCATCGGCATGGGAGCGATCACCAAGTTCGCCATTGGTCGCCCGCTCTTCCTGTTCATGTTGCTGATCATGGTTCCGTTGGCGACTACCGAGCTTGGCACCGATAGTTGGATTACCTCGCTGATGGAACCGGTCATGACCAAAGCAGGCTACGCCGCTGGTTGGGTGATCGTCTACACCTCGTTGATCATGATGATCTTGCGATTCTTCGCCGGTCCGATCGTCCACAAACTTTCGCCGCTGGGGCTGTTGGCCGCTAGTTCGGTGATTGCGATCGTGGGCTTGGTCTTCCTATCGAAGGTCGACAGTATCGCGTTGATCTTTGTCGCTGCGACCATTTATGGCCTTGGAAAAACGTTCTTCTGGCCAACGATGCTCGGCGTGGTCGCCGAACAATCGCCTCGCGGCGGCGCTCTCACGTTGAACGCCACCGGCGGCGTCGGCATGTTGGGCGTCGGCGTGGTCGGAGCCGTGTTCCTCGGTTATTTCCAAGACTCGGCCCAAGTCGCCGCTTTGGAAGACAAACCGGCGATCTTGAAACAGGTCGAAGAAGAGAAGACGTGGGTCTTTGGTAAATACAATGCGGTCAACGCCGATGCGGTGAAAGAGTTGCCCGAAGCGGAGCAAGAAGAAGTGACCGTCGCCAGTGAACAAGCGAAGAAAGACGCATTGTTCGCCGTCGCGATCTTCCCCTGCATCATGCTCGCGTGTTACTTGGCGTTGATCGTCTACTTCACTAGCCAAGGCGGTTACAAGGCGGAAGTCTTGGTCGGCCACGAGGCCGAAGACGCCAAGTTCACCGGCGGTGTCGAAGGACCAGCAGACGCTTAACCTTCGATCGAAAATTTGAACCTACGAAAGGGGAGTCAGCAGCAGCTGCTCCCCTTTTTTTTCGGCTCGAACGCCTCCGGGCAACTCAAACGGGGCAGGGGAGTCGCCGGCGATCAGCGCCGACAAAGCTTCCCATTTCTCGCGACTCATCGCCTGACGCGGCCAGTCGCGTTGGCGCCATAGCAGCACGCAGGCCTCCTTCGCCAAAAAAGGGGAAGCATCGCCCAGCTCCTTCGCATCAAGAACCACTTGTTCGTCGGTCGCTTGCAGCAAGCAGGCGGCCAGCAGTTGGCTGGCCTGCGACTCGACATATTCGCGGCATTCGGCGGCGCCGATCGCCAATCGCAACAGCGATTGATCGACTTGCGGCAAATAGGCTTCTCGTAACAACGGCAACAGTTCGTTACGGAGGCGATTGCGAAAAAAGCAAGATTCGTCATTCGTGCCATCGTGCCGAAAGTCCTGCCCCAGATCGGCCAAGTACGCTTCGACCTCGGAGCGGCGAATCGACAACAGCGGCCGCAACAGACTAATTCCTGGTTCCAGCTCTCTGGCTCGGGGAATCGCGGAGAGCCCCGCGATACTGGTTCCGCGCAAAATCCGCTGCAAGACAGTTTCGATCTGATCATCCGCGGTATGGCCCGTGACGACATAGCGAGCGCCGCTATCCATCGCAAAAGTCCGTAGAAAGTCATATCGGGCAGAGCGAGCCGCCGCTTCAATGCCGTCGGGGCCTGACAATTCGAAATCAACTCGGCCCATGATCGCTTCGATTCCCAATTGCTGGGCGAGTTGCGCTACAAACTGGGCGTCCGCGTTTGATTCTTCGCGCAGATTATGATCCACATGGACCGCGACAAGACGGCCTGGCCCCGATTCTTGAATCGCCGCTAGCGATCGCAGCAGCGCCACGCTATCAGCGCCACCGCTCACAGCGACCAAAACGGTGCAATCAGCCCAGCGCGACGGCGGCCAGCTGGCGGCGACAACTTTCTCAAACAGATGCATCCCGTGTGGTTTTCCGGAAAGGGGGAAGAAAGGGGGGAAGGCAAATCTTCCCAGCGTGGCCCTGGTCTGTTAACATACCTTAAACGGTTTCGCAGCGTTAAGTTGCGGCGAGCCGTTACAGATGACAATTACCCATCGCACTAAGCGACTTTTTCGGCCAGCCCCGCTTGCCGATAGACCGCCGCGCGACAGGCGGAAATTGCCTTCGAGCCACCTGGATCTGGTTCCGGAAATCTAGTCCCAGCGAAAAGCGAGACGAACCGATGCAACCACTACTCCTTCTCTTGATGCGTCTGGTGATGCAAATTTGCCCGAGCAAATGCTACGTGCTTGGGCCAGCCAGTGCGTTGAAAAGAAGCGGTCGCAAGTTCAATCCGCATTCGCCTTCCAAGCTTGTGGTGGCATTGCCGCTGCTAGGTTGGCTAGAAATTGACGCCGAAACATTGCCGACCGAATTTCTAGCTCGATGCGGCTCTAGCCATATCGAGCGCGGCAGCCCGCCGCGGTCAGCATCTGGTCGCCATCCTGACCGCCAGCGAGCCGATCGCTAAAAACGCGGACGCTTGTCGCTCGACTGTCAATTTCCCTCTGAACGTGCGTGGCCGACGCCGCAGCGGCGCATTATGCGCTTAAGCGATCGCCGGAGTCGCTCCCATTTCCATTGAGGGAGATATACTACGTGCCAGACGCTATTACTTACGCGATCTTCGCCGTCGTCGGCTTTGTGCTCGCGATTGTGCTCGTTAAGATCATCGATCGGTTACGGAAAAAGGATGCCGAAACCGAAGCTCAGCTGATTCTGGATCGCGCCAAGCAAGACTCTGAAAACTTGCTGAAAGAAGCCAAGATCCAAGCCAAAGAAGAGGCCATCGACCATAAAGCGAAAGCCGAATCTGATCTCAATCGCAGCCGCGACGAGATCCGCGAACGCGAAAAGTCGCTCGACCGCCGCGAAGAAGCGATCGAACAGCAAGCGAATCATCTCCGCAAACAAGAACACATGGTCGAGACCAAAGAACGTCGACTCACCGAGAAAATCGAAGACACCGGACGCAAAGCGGAAGAACTAAAGGCCATCACCCGCGAGCAGCAGGAACGCTTGCACAAGATGAGCGGGCTCAATCGGGACGAAGCCAAGACCGAACTATTGCGTCTGCTCGATCAAGAGCTGCAAGGCGAAACCGGCGCTCTCATCCTGAAGCACCAGCGCCGCATCGAAGAAACCTGCAAGCAGCAAGCGCAGGACATGCTGTTGACCGCGATCCAGCGTTTCGCCGCGGCCCATACCGCCGAATCGACGACCAGTGCGATCGACATTCCGACCGACGACATCAAAGGTCGCATCATCGGTCGTGAAGGACGCAACATCCGCTCCTTCGAGAAAGAAACAGGCGTCGACGTCATCATTGACGATACGCCGGGCGTGGTGATCGTCAGCGGCTTTGATCCCGTCCGCCGCGAGATCGCACGCATTTCGCTCAACAAGCTGATCGCCGATGGCCGCATTCATCCGACACGGATCGAAGAAGTCGTCAAAGAAACGCAAGGCGAAATCGAAGACGTCATCAACAAAAAGGGGGAAGAAGCGGCCAGTGAAGCGGACGTGATGGGACTGCATCCCCGTCTAATTCATATGCTGGGGCGACTCCATTTCCGCACTAGCTACAGCCAAAATGTGCTGCGGCATTCGATCGAAGTCGGCTTTATCGCCGGCATGCTGGCCGAGATGATCGGACTCGACGCGCGAATCGCTCGTCGAGCCGGACTGCTGCACGACATCGGCAAAGCGGCCGATCATGAGTTGGAAGGGGGCCACCCGAAAATTGGCGCCGACCTGCTGAAACGTCATGGCGAATCGCCCGAGGTGGTTCATGCCGCGTTTGGTCATCATGACGAGATCATCACCGAGTACCCTTATACCATGTTGGTCGCGACCGCCGATGCGACCAGCGCATCACGGCCTGGCGCTCGCCGCGAAACGCTGGAGCGCTACATCAAGCGCATGGAAGAGCTAGAATCGATCGCGCGCGGTTTCAACGGCGTCGAGCAGGCGTTCGCGATTCAAGCGGGACGCGAACTGCGCGTGATCGCTAGCAGTCGTGATACCGATGACGAGAAAGCGGCGAAAATCTCCCGCGACATCGCCAAGGCGTTCGAAGACCAACTGACTTATCCCGGTGAAATCAAAGTGACCGTCGTGCGTGAATCACGATTCACTGAGTTCGCCCGCTAAAAGTAGTCGAAGGAGAGATAGTGCGGATATTGCACATTGGCGACATCGTCGGCAAACCGGGACGCGACATCGTGCGGATGGCCAGCTATGGACTACGCCGGCGCGAGGGGCTCAGTTTGATCGTGGCCAATGCCGAAAACGCCTGCGGCGGCTCGGGGCTCACCCCAGCCGCTTACAAGGAAATCATCGACTGCGGCATCGATTGCATCACAATGGGAGATCACATCTACCGTCGCAAAGAGCTGTTCCAAACGTTGCAATCGCAGAACAACATCGTCAAACCGGCCAACTTCCCCAAAACGGCGCCGGGCAAAGATTTCGCTATCGTCGAGTCGGCCAGCGGCATCCGTGTCGCCGTCATCAGCATTATGGCTCGCGTCTTTATGCGGCCGGTCGACTGTCCCTGGGAAGCGATCGATCGCGTGCTGGCGCTGATCCCCGCTAGCGTCAAAGTTCGCTGCGTCGATTTTCACGGCGAAGCGACCAGCGACAAACAGGTCATGGGACGCTACCTCGACGGCAGGGTCTCGTACGTGCTGGGAACGCATACCCATGTACCGACCGCCGACGAGCAGATTTTCAAAGGAGGCACCGCTTTCCAGTGCGATGTCGGCATGACCGGTCCGCATGAAAGCATCATCGGCCGCAACATCGAACGGGTCACCGAAACGACCATCACCTTTCGTCCTACCCAATTTGACGTCGCTCGCGACGATGTCCGCCTGACCGGGTCGATAGTCGATGTCGATCCCGAAACTGGCCGAGCCACCGGGATCCGCCGAATCCAGATTCGCGAAGAAGAGGCGAAAGCCCTGCAAGCGGAATACCCCCAAGATGCGTCTCGCTGAGGTTTTGATCTTGTCCCCAGCCAGTGAGTCCGCTAACCTCCGTCGCCTGATAGCTTTATGAGCGCTGAGTCGCCGTCGTCTGGTTCACTTGGCTGGTTCCGCAGATCACTGCTGGGACTGACCGGAGTGATTGTCGCCGGACTACTGGCTACGGCTGCGATGCTAAGGCCAAACGCACAAGGATTGGGAACGCACCAGCAACTTGGTTTGCCTCCCTGTTCTTCGCGAGTTTGGTTTGGCGTCCGCTGCCCAGCTTGCGGCATGACGACTTCGTGGGCTTACCTGACCAAAGGCAACGTGGTCGGTTCGATTCGCTCGAACGCCGCCGGTTTTTTGCTCGGGCTCGCCGCGATGGCCAGCGCTCCATGGATGCTGATCACGGCGCTGCGAGGACGTCCTCCGCTGGGTTATCCCAACGAGGTCGCGGCCTTGATCGCCGTCAGCGGCATCGCTGCGGTCATGGTCGCTGAATGGCTTTACCGAGTGCTGTGACGAGCAGGCTTTAACCAACAAATCACGCGTCAGGATGACGCCCGACTACGCATTTCGCTGGAAGAATTTCGATGGATCGAACCGACAACTTCCGACGTTCAATCGCTTTGCTGATCCTGCTGACCCTGGTTCCCTCGGTCGGCTGCATCAACCTGGTCTCAAGCCTCCTCTATCCGACCAACGAAACTCCGGCTCGGTACAGCGGCATGAAAGAGAAGAAGGTCGTGGTGGTTTGCATCGCCAGCCCTTCGTTCCGATCAGAGACCGACACGTCGCGCAATTTGGCCACCATGGTCGAAAAGTTGCTGGGAGCGCATGTTCCTGATATCCAGATCATTTCGCAGCAAAAAATCGACGACTGGCAAGACACTTCCAACTGGGACCGCCTGGATGCTCGCAAGCTGGGCAAAGGGGTCGGCGCCGATATCGTGGTGGCGATCGATCTCGCCCATCTCGAAATCCAGGAACATCCGTCGATGTACAAAGGAAAAGCGGACTTCTCCGTCAGCGTCTTTGACATGACCGACAAAGGCAAAGTTGTCTTTGAATCGACCGACCAAACGCTGGAATTTCCGGCCAACGGCACTTTTTCATCGGCCAGTTTGACCGAAGACAAATTCCGTCGCAAGTTTATGCAGTCGATCTCGGTCTGGATCGCCCACGACTTCTACAAACATGACGCGCACGATTATCTGGCCATGGACGAAACCTTCGTCACCAACCGGTAATTCGGGCGAAAGATTGACCCAAGCGGAGCGGGGGCTTACGATTGAGGTAAGTATCTACGTCGTATCTACTTAAAATCGATCACCCCGCCCAGTCAGCGCTAATCCTATGCCGCTCATCCAATCTTTCGCCCCCCTGGCGCTCGTCCTCTGCTTCGCCCTGGTCTCGCTGGCTCAAGCGCCTGCTGGAGCCAAATCGAAAATTCCGCCTCCCGAGAATATCTCGTTGCAGACCAAAGATGGCGTGACGCTTCGAGCGATTTATTACCCGAGCCCTAACGAAAAAAAAGCGGTTCCCGTCATCATGCTGCATGGCTGGAAAGGAAAGAAGGAAGACGTCTCCGGCTTGGCTGGGGTTCTGCAAAAGCAAGAAGGCTATGCGGTGATTGTGCCCGACTTACGCACGCACGGCGCCAGCCAATGGACGTACCAACTGAACGATCGGGTAAGCAAGACGATTGATACGGATGACATCAAACGTCAGCAGATGCAGCTTTTCATGAACCAAGATATGGAAGCGGTAAAACGCTTTCTGATGGAAGAAAACAACAAGGGCAAATTGAATATTGACCTGCTGACGATCGTCGCTGCCGATGATTTCAGCAGCATATTGGCCGCCAACTGGACCGCCAAAGACTGGAGCTGGCCCGTTTTGGCCGGCCTGAAACAGGGACAAGACGTCAAAGCGCTGGTCTTGGTTTCGCCCGAGACCACCTTCAAAGGCTTTAGCGCCGTCCAAGCGCTGAATCACTTTTCGTTGCAGACCAAGGTCTCGATCATGCTGGTCGCAGGCGAAGAGTCGCGCAGCTTCAGCGACGTGAAGCAAATCGAACGCCAATTGGCCCGCGGCCGGCTAAACGCCGCAGCCGAAAGCCGCGATCTATTTCTCGCCGCCAAGCCATCTGACGCCAAGGGAACCGCGCTGCTGATGAATCCCTCGGTCAACGTGCTCCGCGATATCAAATTCCTGATTGATTCTCGCGTCATCGCCCGAGCGGATGAATTCCCCTGGACCGATCGCTCGAGCCCGCTCAGCAAGTAGGCGGCTTGGCCCAACCGTCACTTGAGACGCGAGCGTTGAAGCTGCGCTACTGGAAGTCGCCGACGCCTTTCCTCTTCGTAGCCCGAAGTTTTGGAGTTGCGCTATTTTTCGGTTACAGCATGGAACACGGCCAGAATCAGCCGAAAATCGCAAGCCAAATAAACGGCTCCAATCTCACTATCGCGTGTTCGGAACCAGCGGCACCAGACGCAAATGCGAATTACCGCCGAGCGGTTGGAGCGGCTGCATCGCCGTGGGAGTCGCTGTCTGCGTTCCCTGCCGGATCGAGTCGAGTTCGCCGACGGCGGGAATGTCGATCTCTACTTTGAGCGGCAACAGTTGTGGATCGCTCAAAACGTCGCGATTCGCCTCAAAGATCGCCCAATCGAGATCCGCTCGGCCCAAATAACGTTCCGCTAGTTTCGGCAACGTGTCCCCGTCGACAAGCCGGTGATGTCGACGCGGCTGGGCAGGCGCCAACGACCGCGGTTGCGGCGGCGCGACATAGGATGACGGCGATTGCGTCTGCTGCACTTCGGTTTGCGGCACGACCGGCTTGTTCACCACAATCGATGTCGTCTGCGACTGCCAACGCGACTTGGGCTCTTGCACCGGCACACTGGGCGCCGCCGGTATTTCGGCCGGCACTTGGACATGACGCGGCTCTGGAGCCTCATAGACGTCGCCTGCAGGCATTTCGACCGGAATCGCGAAGGATTCTACCGAACCGGCTGGCGCGTCACGTCGAGCGATGGAAACCCGCTGATAGCCCTGGGGACTCAGATCGACCAATTGCCGCTGCGTGCTGCTCGACGAAATTGGCGCCGGATATTCGCCGGTCAGATTCGGTGCAGTGACCGCCGCCGTGTCGAGCCCGCCGGAAGTTGGTTCCAGCGAGACGATTTTCCGAATCTGCGGCAACATGATCTCAGGCTGCGAGTCATTCTGATCCTGCCCAATAAATGCATCTACTCGCGGCGAATCGGCATAACCCGACGAACCGGACTGGGGAGAGGAAAGTTCGGAGCGAGACCAATACGGCATCGCGGCGCCAACGCCGATCACGCCGATGGCCGCCATCGTCAGTAGTTTCGAATTGCCCAGCATGATGACTCCCAAGTATGGGGCCTGCATGAAGCGGTGAGCGCAATCCGTCGCTACAAATTCTGATGTATCCGTCTAGCAATAGATTATCGACCCATTGCTAGCATCGGTGTGGCGATTTCCTCTGGGAAATCGAAATTCTCAGAAACGGCGTTCTTCGCCTAGCGTTTACGTCAACTTTGCCGCGGCAAACTCTCCCGACTTTGCGAATCAATCGCAGCAGGAAACCTGTGCCGCACGCGGCTGTCGCACATCGCCAAGCATTAGTACGACGCGGCGAACGCTCCAGGTCGCACAAAAAAAGGGGGACGCCGAAGCATCCCCCTGTTATTTGTCAAACTTTATCGCTTACGGGCTTTCGTGCGATTTCCTCGAAGGCTTTAGCATCGCCCGCAGCCAACTGAAAGGCTCTAGACCGCGGCGCCGCGCTTCTTCTCGCGATTCATCAACCAGACCAACACCGGCGAAGCGATGAAGATCGAGCTGTAAGTACCGACGAAGATGCCAACCACCAAGGCGAATGAAAAGCTATGAACTCCTTCACCGCCCAGGAAGAAGAGAATCACCACCACGATAAACGTGGTTAACGACGTCAGAATCGTACGGCCCAACGTCTGATTGATCGACGCGTTGACCATGTCAATCGTCAATTCATGGCTCTTGCCACGGACCTCGCGAATACGGTCAAAGACGACGATCGTATCGTTGAGCGAGTAACCGATCAGCGTCAGGAAGGCGGCGACCACCGGCAAGCTGATCTTCATCTCGTCGATCTGCAAAAAGCCGAAGGCGTACTGCAACCAGGTTGTCAGTGCTAATGCGCCCAACGTGATCAACACGTCATGCACCAGCGCCACGACGGCCGCCAGACCGAACGCAAGATTCTGAAAACGGAACCAAATGTAGGCCACCACGCCGACCAGGCTCAAAATCAAAGCGAAGATCGCCATTTGCTGCATATCGCCGGCGACCTGAGCGCCAATGTTGCTGGACGACGGCCAAACCGGCGTGCTCGACAATTCGCTACGAATCGAATCAAAAATCTTGCTGGCGTTCTCTTTGGCGCCAGAGAGTTGAACCGTCCACTCAGTGCCGCTGACGCTGCTGTCGAGCGGAATCGCCAGACCATCGCGAAGCAGGTGGATTTGCGGACGTTCGATTCCCAATTGGTCGGCCGCTTGCAAAACCAGGCTCTGCAAGGTTTGGGCCGTGATTTTCTCGTCAAACGAAAGAGTCGACTCGAACTGCAACGGGGCGATCTTCGTGCCTGCGTCGATGATCGGCTCTTCATCCGGGTCCGTCTCTTCCAGCGGAACTTCCGTTGCCGGCGGTTCGGCGGCAGGAACTTCCGCCTTCGGCGCCGGCTCTTTCATTTCTGCAGCCGGAGTTTCTGGCTGCGGTTCTTCTTTCGCAGGCTCCGCAGGAGTTTCGGTTTTCGGTTCTTCCTTGGCGGGCTCTGCTTTCGCAGGTTCGGCCGGGGTTTCCGGTTTCGGAGTCTCGCTCATCGGAGCTTCCGTCTTGGGCGGCTCCTCTTTCGGAGCAGGCGTTTCGGCCGGCGGTTCGATTTCGCCTTCTTGAGCCAACGCCAACATCTCGTCGCTCGGCAAATCGGTGCGACGCGTACGATTGCTCGATTGTGCGTCAGCAGCCGGTTCTACCGGTGCGGCTTCGCTGGTCGCTTCGGGTGGCGCCGTAGTTTCCGGCTCTTCACTACCGCCGATAGCGTCAACTTCGCTCACCGAGACGTTATGCATGATCAGCATGCTCTCGCCGCTTTCGGTGCGGAAGATGCTTTCCAGTTCGGCCTGAACAACCTGCACTCCTTCCGGAATATCTCCGGTCACATAGCGAGGCTCGTCGACCGCAAATTTCAAATTCAGACGCTCGGCCGTCTTCAAATCGCCAGCACTTTCGATTGACATCGTGCCGCTGGTGGATTTGGAAGTATCGCGAATCTGGATACCGCCGCGATTTGCAGTCAGGTCAGCGTTCAATTGCGTTCCCGAGTTGTTAATTGCAACCGTAATTTCACGCAGCGAATCGGCGTCGCTGAGGTCGACGGTGGCCGACTTGCCGGTCCGATCGGTCACTTTGATCGAGCCGAGTTTCCCCAGCCCGGTCATCGAAGTGTCGATCTTATAGATCTGGTTTTCTTTCCCTTCCAGCGTCACCGAGCTGATCGAAACGTCCGGCAACTTTTCGCTGACCATTTCTCGGACCGTCGCGATCGGCAACGCTTCTTTCAGATAAACCTGAACCGAGGAACCGCCGTTGAAGTCGATATCGAAGATCGTCTTGCCGCGAGCGCCGACGGCGATCACGCCGATAACAATCAAGACCAGCGAAATGCTCATCGCCATTTGACGCTTGCCGAGGAAGTCAAACTTCGCTCCGCTCGCGGTCGGCATAAACTTCAAGGTCGTCAGCCAACGCTTCTTCTCGGCGATGTCAAAGAAGACCCGCGAGCAGAAGATCGCGGTGAACATGCTCATCACAATACCCAAAACCAATGTCACGGCGAATCCGCGAACCTGATCGGTACCGATGCGATACAGAACCAGCGCGGTGATTAATGTCGTCAAGTTTGCATCCACGATGGTCGTGGTCGCTTTGCTGAAACCGTTGACCAACGCCATGCGTAACGAAGCGCCATGATTGAGCTCTTCGCGGATACGTTCGTAAATCAAAACGTTGGCGTCGACCGACATGCCGACGGTTAGCACCAAACCGGCGATCCCCGGCAGCGTCAGGTCAGCGTTGAACAAAATCATCGCCGCCAAAATCAACACCAGGTTCAACAGCACCGCAGCACACGCGACCAAACCGGCGACCCGATAGTAGATCGCCATAAACACCAAGACCAACGACAGACTGATCCCGACCGCCCATTGGCCCTTGCGGATGGTGTCGTCACCCAGCGTAGCGCTGATCGTCTGTTCGCTGATCGGTTCTTTGCGAAGCACGACCGGCAATTTACCGGCTTGCAACACGCCGGTCAGCTTTTCAATATCGGCTTCCGTAAACTTACCGGTGATAATGCCGCGATCACCGATCACGCCTTGCACGGAGGGCGCCGAAACGATGTAGTCATCCATCACGATGCCCAATTGGCGCTCGCGGGTATCGTCGGGCAAATTGTCGCGGGTCAGCTTCGACATCAGCGAAGCGCCCGTACTGTTCAGGTTGAACTCGACCGCGAGTCCTCCTCCGCTGTTCGTATCGTAGGTTCGACGAGCCGCGGTGAGATAACCGCCGGTGAGCGGCTTCGGCTCCATCTTCATCAAAACTTGCAGCGGCTGTCCGGTCGATTGCCCGCCGCGAACGAGAAAGCCTGCCGAAGTTTGGACCGGCGAGCCATCAGTGGACGCGTTAAACGAGCCAAAATTGGGCCACTGGTACTCGCCATCTTCATCTTTGCGAATGCCGACCCATTTTCCTTCGGCTCGCCCTGTCGAGCTGACGACGTAACGTTCGCCGCGTTGCTTCGATTCACGAGCACGATTCAACAGGGTGACATGATCATTGGCGTTGGCCACAATCATGAATTCGAGCATGCCGGCCGTCGTGATCTTGTCCTTAATCACCGCCAGGTCGGCTGACTCGGCGTTAGGAATGATGACTTCGACTTGCTTACTGCCGTAAGCGCGAATGACCACTTCACGGACGCCGGACGGGTTGACGCGATTCTTCAGATTCGCGAGCAACTCGTTCATGTTGTAGGCCGTTCCGCCATCTTGGTCGGCGGTCGGCTCAGTCTCAGCAGGCTTCTGATCCTCACCGGTCGTTTTCTGTTCGGCCAGATAGATCTTCGTTTCGTCTTCGTCGATTTCGTAGATCAGGATCACGCCCCCCTGGAGGTCGATCCCGAACTTCGGCGGCCAATAACGAACGACCGCGGTAATGCCGATAACCATCGTGCAGAAGATCACCGCCAACCGCCAACCGTAAGTCGGCATGCGCAGCGTATTGGCGAGCAAGATGCCTGCGGCGATCGGAACGCCCAAGATCGCGAGCGCCATCACCAGCTTTAAGAGAGACGAACCATTTTCGCCATCGGCGGCGACTGGGGCCTCGGTAGTCGTGATCGTCGGCGCCACCGGATCACCAGGAGCCGTCAGCACTTCATCCTGCGCTGACGCTAGAGCGGTCAGCGAGATGTCTCCAAGCCAGCTTTCTGAGTTGACGTCAGGGCCCCATGCCATGGCCGCAGCCGTCAAAACCAACGCGAGCGTCATTGCCACGTATTTTTGCATCTTCGATAACTCCAGTATCGCACGGCGGCCGATTTGCCGCCGAATTCGTGTTTTATGATCCAGCCGAAGCTTTGTCTTCGTCTTGCTGATCGCTTTTGCCGCTTTTATCACTCTTGTCCAGCACACGCGCGATAGCGCGCACTTTTAATCGCATTTCGGCGTTCGTCTTTTCGTCGATTCGGACAACGAGTTCGCCTTGATCTTTTTTCACGCTCACCACGGTCGCCAGGATGCCGCCGATCGTCTCGATGCGATCGTTCTTCTTCAAGTTGGCGATCATTTCATCCATTTCTTTGCGCTTTTTTTGTTCTGGGCGCATCAAAAGGAAAAAACCAATCAGCAACAAAGCGGCCGGAGCCAACCACATGAGGGACTCGAGTACGCTCGCTTCCGGCTTGGGGGCCGCTTGCGCGAATAGTACGAAGTAGGTAGCAGTCAAATCCACAGCGCTATCACTTTCCCGTGGTTTCCGCACTCCCCAGCTGCGGGAAGGCGCGGCGTCGGCCTTTCCGCAGAAAGTTCGACCGCCTCAAGGCATGGTCCGATTAAGGACGTGAAACTCAACATAATAAGACTTCACAAAAATGACGGCAATAGCAGCAATGCCGTCGACCGCCGGCGACACGGCTCATTCATCACCGTTTCGCCAGGAGTTCATCTTCTGCTCATAAAAGGCTTCAAAGCGATCTTCTTCGATCGCCTGACGCGCTCCGGCCATCAATTGTTGATAGTAGGCCAGGTTTTGCAGCGTTAATAAAATGGGCCCCAGCATCTCTTTCGCCATGAATAAATGTCGGATATAGCCCCGGCTATGTTGGCGAACGCGCTCTGGTGAAGTCGGCGAGATCGGTCGCTTATCGGTCTGATACTTGGCGTTACGCAGTCTGAGCGTCCCTTCGTCGGTAAACGCCAGCGCATTGCGGCCGTTGCGGGTCGGCATCACGCAGTCAAACAAATCAACGCCGCGACGCACTCCTTCCAACAAATCCTCGGGACGCCCAACCCCCATCAGATAGCGCGGACGGTCCGCCGGCAACACCGGGCAAGTCGCGTCCAAAATGCGATACATCTCGGGCGGCGGCTCACCGACGCTAAGCCCGCCGATTGCGTAACCGGGGAACTCCAACTTTCCCAATTCTTCTGCACAATAAATACGAAGTTTTTCGTCGAGCCCCCCCTGAACAATAGCAAACTGCGCCTGATCGTCGCGCGTCGCCGCCTGCTGACAGCGCGCGGCCCAGCGAATCGAGCGATCACATGCCTGACGAATCACCTCCGCTTCGTTCGGCAATGCGACCACATGGTCCAGCACCATCGCCACGTCGCTGCCGAGCGCCTCTTGGATTTCGATCGAACGTTCTGGCGACAAAGCGACCTTCGAGCCGTCAATATGCGACCGGAAAACGGCGCCTTCTTCGGTGATTTTCGCCATCTGGGCGAGACTGAAGATCTGGAACCCGCCGCTGTCGGTTAGGATCGGCCCGCGCCAGCCAGAGAACTCATGCAGCCCTCCCAGCTCGCGGACGATCTGCTCACCAGGTCGGAGTGAGAGATGATAGGTGTTCCCCAAGATCATCTCGGCGCCGGTTTCACGAACCAGCCCGATCTCCAGCCCTTTGACCGTTCCCTGCGTACCAACCGGCATAAAAGCAGGCGTCTGCACCGGACCATGCGGCGTATGAAATACGCCGCGTCGCGCTTGGCCGCTTTGCTGCAGCAAATCGTAGCGAAATGGTCGCTCGCTCAAAGATGTCACCGGCTAACTCTTCTCTTCGTAGCCCGCAGCGCAAGCGAATGACAAAGCTGTAGTTGCAGGGCAGGCCGTGCCTGCCGCCGTCCTGCCCAATAGCTACCCATGCTGTTGAATCGCGATTCCGGCAGGCACGGCCTGCCCTACGACTGCGAAGTGCTAGTCGCCGCGCAACTTCAGGTTGCTGGCGGTCAACTTTTCGCGAACTTCGTTCAAGCTGGTCACGCCGAAGTTTTTGCACTCCAGCAGTTCGTCGCCGGTGCGACGGACCAGTTCGCCGATCGTCGAAATCCCCAAGCGAACCATACATTTGCGAGCACGAACCGACAGGTTGAGTTCCGAAATCGGGCGATCCAGCAACGCTTGCTCATCCGGCGAAAGCCCGGCAACTTCGATAGTCGGTTCCGGCTGTCCTTTGTCGGCTGAGAACTGGCCCAACTCTAAGCCCTTCGAGTTGAGCATCTCGCGAATTTCAACGAGCGAGGTCTCACCAAAGTTCTTACTGGAGAGCAACTCTTGCTCCGAGCAACGGGACAGATCGCCTAGCGTCTGGATTCCCATCTTCTGCAGACAATTGCGGCTGCGAACCGACAATTCGAAGTCGGTGACCGGAATGCTGAGGACCTGAGCGATCCGATCTCGCTTCTTCTGGGCTTCTTCGTCATAGAACATGTCGCTCGACGCCTGGGCGTCTTTGAGAAACATGCTGGCGCGAGGTTCGTTCGGATAGGCGTCCAGGATGCGCGAATAACAATGAGCGGCACGTTCGTACTCGCCGCGATCTTCCGACAGGATGCCCAGATTGAGCAGCGTGCCGACGTGCGTCGGGAAGCAAGCAGCCGCCTTTTGATAGTAGCCGAGCGCTTCTTCGTCGTTGCCGCGGCGATCATTTTCGAGCGCCAGGCCAAACAAGGCGCCGGCATGCGTCGAATCGGATTCGACAGCTCGTTCGTACAACGCGACGACCTCGGAAGGATTCCCTCCCAACGCGGCGACCGTCGCTCCACGTTGATACAAATAGTCGGCCGTTTGCTCAATCGGACCAAACAGGTCGTCTAGCTGCTTCATCGCTACGTCGTATCGATTGGCGGCGCGAAGCGCTTCGACGATCGCCAATTGGCAATCATCACGGTTGTAACCGGCGGTTTGCGCGGCCTGGTAACCTTCGATCGCTTTGTCAAATCGGTTCAAAGCGTAATTCGCTTTACCGAGATAGAAGTGGGCCAGCGCTCCGCCGTCCGCGTTCGACAAGACGTCGATCGAGCGAACGTTGCGGCCCAAGATATACATGCAGACGCCCAAGCGAACATTCGTCGCAGGCGATCGCTCAGGCTGGCTCGACTCCAACTCGGCCACACTGTCGCGCAAGACCGCGAAACTTGCGTAGTCTTTCGAGAGCAGGCGAATGATCTGGCGAATCTCTTCTGGGCCGAATGTCGTGTTGGACATAACGACATGCTTTAAGTCAAATTCCAAACCCTGAACCATCCGTCGATTCTCCCAAATCAAGTGGTCGGCGAAACGCATCGTCGTCCGAGACGAGCGACCGAAATGCCGAAGAGCCCCGAACAATCGCGGGTTATTTCATGGCGAACGGCAAAGAAGCGTCGCTTCGAGGGGGAAGCCCTCGCCATGAACTCGGCGAAATTTCTAGCGGAGCATGCGATCACAAAAGAGCCAGCGGTGGGAGTTGAACCCACAACCTCAGCATTACGAATGCTGCGCTCTGCCAATTGAGCTACGCCGGCAATGCCGGAAACGAATAATAGTGCCACAAAGGACACGATTCGTGAAGGGGGGATCAGTCATAGAAGAATTTTTCGTGCCAAGAAACGATCGCTCGGCAAAAAAATTTCAATTTGACGCCCCCGGCTAGATTGGTAGCCAAGAAATAAAACTGGGGCCAACTGCCGCGCCAACACGTGTCAGCACACTGGATCGTCAGGGGCAAGGCAAACCACCCAGTGCAGAACGACAGCGGCCCCACGGGCCAGCTTGCCACCTCCTCCGAGGAGATGACGGGAAACCCTTAATGCAACCGACGGACCAACGGCAGTGAAAACCATGAGACAAAATCCATAAACAACTACACAGAAAGGATTTAAAAAAAATCCAGGACACCAAACCGAGCATTCTCAATCTGAGACTTTCACAAATCCGTTGGACCTTGCTACATGCGAATAGAACACTCCACCCATTTAGGTAGTTTCCAGGCATTTCCACACCATCATGCTGCACCAGAAAAAACGCTAAATCAATTGCATAAAACAACTTAAGAAAACTCACAGCTGTTTCATTTTGAGAATAGTCATAACCAGTCGCCAATTCGACTTAAAATCCGTCTCATTCTGAAACAATAATCGTGAGGAAACTCGACTATCTCTACCAAGGTCAGGCGATACCATGGAAGATTCGCCCAACCGCTAACTCTCCCGCTTTGAGCCAACGTGAATTTTCCGCCATTCCAAGAAGACGAGCCCGGGAGGATCGTCCTGTTCCACAATCCAATCGCTGGGCCGCTGCATCGACATGACAAAATCGATCGCTTGAAGCGGAAGCTGCGGAAGAAGGGATACGAGGTCATCGACGCGACAACGCTGGCCGAACTCGAAACTGTCGTCGCCCCATCGGTCCGCTTGGTGATCTCGGCCGGAGGAGATGGAACTGCCGCAGCCGCGGTCGCGCGGATTGGTCCCGATGTGCCGTTGGCGATTTTTCCGACCGGGACGGAAAATGTTTACGGAAAATACCTGGGCATCAGCAATTCGACCGATGCGTTTATTGACTTCCTTTCACAGGCCGTCGTCTGTCAGTTGGACGCGGCGACCGCCAACGGCCAACTGTTCCTGCTGATGCTCGGCGTTGGCTATGACGCCGAAGTGGTCCACCAGGTCGCTTCGCAGCGCAAGGGGCATTTATCGCAATCCGCCTATTTTGGCCCCATCGTGCAAACTTCGTGGCGATATCCGTTTCCCGATTTGCAGTTGGAACTAGAAAACGAATCAGGCGAAATCGAGCACCATACCGGCAAATGGGCCTTTGTTGTCAATGTGCCGCGATACGCGTGGGGAATGAGTTTCGCACCGCAGGCAATTCCGTGGGATGGACTGCTCGACGTCTGCATTTTGCAGCAGGGAGGTCTGGGACGCGGAATCGGCTATCTTTATTCGCTGCTGCGCGGCGGATGGAACGCGCGCAGCGACATCACCTATCGACGTTGTCGCCGAGTTCACATTACGAGTGAATCGCGTGACGTTCGCTTTCAAACCGACGGCGATCCTGGAGGAGCTTTGCCGGTAGAGATCGTCGTCGCTCCGGCCCGGTTTCGCTGTTTGGTTTCGCGAAAATTTGCGGAAACTCAGCGACAAATCGCGAACAGCGCCCCCGTTTTATGAAGTTATCGCGCGGCCCTGGGCAAGCGTTCCAAGTAGAATCAAACTGAGACTTATCCGAAGGAGCGAACGTGGGCGGAACGGCCAAAATCAACAACCTAACGTGCGGCGACGGTCAACCTTTGCTGGTTGTCGCCGGACCTTGCGTGATCGAGAGTCTGGATCTGACGCTGTCGATCGCTTCACGACTCAAAGAGATCGCCGCCGACTTACCGATCCAACTGGTCTTCAAAGCGTCGTTTGACAAGGCGAACCGCACCAGCGGCGGCGCTTTTCGTGGTGTCGGCATCGACGAAGGACTTCGCGTGCTGGACGAAGTCCGCCGGCAACTAGAGTTGCCGGTGACAACCGACATTCATGAATCGACCCAAGCGGCGCAAGTGGCCGAGGTTTGCGATCTGCTGCAGATCCCCGCTTTCTTGGCACGACAGACCGATTTGCTGCTCGCCGCGGCGAACACCGGCAAAGCGATTAACGTAAAAAAAGGGCAATTCATGGCCCCTTGGGACATGAAGCATGTCGTCGCCAAGCTAAAAGAGTCTGGCAATCCCAACGTGATGCTGACCGAACGCGGCACTTTTTTTGGCTACGGCCGGTTGGTCAATGACATGCGAGCGCTGTTGGAGATGTCGTCTCTCGGCGTGCCGGTCATTTACGATGCGACCCATAGCGTCCAAGAGCCAGGCGGTCTGGGCGCCGCGACCGGCGGCAACCGAGCGATGGTTCCTCCCATGGCGCGAGCCGCGGCGGCGGTCGGTATCGACGGCCTCTTTTTTGAAACTCATCCCGATCCTGATAAATCGCCCAGCGACGGCCCGAACATGGTTCCGTTGGATGCGGCGGAAAAACTCCTTCGACAGGTGCTCGCGGTTCGCGAAGCTGTTTCCCAAAACCAATAGCCCCCGATTCGACAACCATGCGTTTCTCTTCCCTATTCGCTTTGCTGACGTTGACTTCGCTCATCCTTGGTTGCGGCGGTTCAAAACCGAACCCCAAACCCTCGGACGGACCAAGTTCCGCGGTGACGATCGCCGCCCAAAAAGCGTCGAGCGACGCCCAAGCGGACGTGCTGCAACAAGCGCTAGTGCTGCTCGAAGATCTCGATCAGTTCAACGCCGAGGTCGTCCAGCGCGAAGTACTGCAATCGCTGAATCGTTGGCTGCACAATCGCAAACTTGACTCTGAGTGGACGCCCGATCCGATGATCGCAGAGTTGCCGGAGGAAGTTCGCAACATGTCGCGGATGCAGAATTTGGCGACCAGTTATTTTCGCGATCCGAAATACCCCAATACGTTTCGCGGCAGCGATTATGACTACATCGAAGGCTGCGTCTGGGCCTTCTCGCTCTCCAATTACATCCGCCAACAGGGAGTTTTGCCGGCTGAAATAGCCGACTGGTTCAAGTCGCTGCCAGAGTCCTACTCGAATAATCAACGCGAAGACTTGAAGACCGCTTACTTGCTGTTCGACTGGACCGTCCGCAATATCCAGCTTCGCAACGAGGCCAGCCAGTTCGCCCCCGGCACAGCCCGTGAACCGTGGGAGGCACTGCAAATTGGTTATGGCGATTCAGTCGAGCGAGCGCGGATCTTCATCAACTTAGCCCGACAACAAGGTCTCAACGCTTTCGCTTTGGAACTTGCTGACGCTGAAGGTAAACCGCAGGCCAGTGTGGTCGGCGTTGAAATCGCCGGCCAGATTTATTTGTTTGACGCCGCATATGGCCTGCCTGTTTCGTCGGGGAAAGGAATCGCAACGCTTGCCGATGCGCGCCAAGGAGACGCGGTCAGCAAAGCGATGACTTCATCGAAGTACGCCTACCCCTATTCGACCGAGAGCTTTCAAAACGCGACCGCGTTGATCGACGCGTGCAGCACTTCGTTGTTGCAAGCCGCCATCGTGTTTGAATCACAGCTGACCGGCAAACTCCGCTTGCGACTCGCGGTCGAACCGAGCAAGGTGGCCAAAAGTTTGCAGAGCGCCGGCATCGAGAAGGTGCGACTCTGGGATGTTCCGGTCGTGGCCGAAGATGGCCTCCGTCTGCGTCTGCGGGATCTGCCGGTCGCCGGCGCTTCGCAGCCATCCCAGGCACAGCTCTTCTATATGGAACGCCAACTTTACGATCAAAGCTCTCCGTTGGCGATCGGCCGTTTGCTGCACCTGATGGGACGATTTAACAACGAAGTTCAACGTCCCGGCGCTCGTAAGATGTACCTGTTCGCACGTAGTTTCGAGCTTCAGGTCAACAAGCTCAACTTTCGCGAGCAAGTGGAAGCGTTTCAATCCCAAGGGATGCGTCTGCCGCGAGATGTCGAGCAACAACGATTTTTTGTCGAGCAGATGATCCAGAACGCCAAGGGAATCAAGATGATCGCCAGTTATCAACTGGGACAGATCGCACTCGACAGCGCTCAGTATCCGTCGGCGATCGATTACTTCGAGATCCGCACGCTGAAAGAATTTCCGCTCATCCCGTTCGCCTCACAAGCTCGTTACGGATTGGCCCGAGCCGATATGGCGATTTCGCAAGATCCGCAACTGACGCCAGAAGAGCAGACCGCCGCTCGTCAGACCGCCGTCGAATGGCTCACCTCCGCCGACGATCTCGCATCACCGCAACGACGCGGCAATACGCTGCTGGCCGAACGATTGATTCCGCCAACAGCGGCGACCGAGAAAGAATCGAGTGCAGACAAAGCGTCGACGGACAATCCCGATGACGCAAAATCAGCTGCCGAGAAAACGCCCGCCGACAGCGAATAAGTCGGAAGGTTGCTTGATACTCTTCGTAGCCCGCTGCGCAAGTTTTGAGGTTGCGTTATTTCCCTGGTTGGCCGCGATAGTTCCGCTATCGGGGCGGCGCAGCCGTAAGAGGCATTGGTTTCTGGTAAGCGGTTCGAGGCCATTTCGCCATTTTAAACGGCGCGGCAACCACCGCTGTCAGGTCCGACCGCGGCTCGATGCCTCTTACCGACTTCGTCGGCCCCGATAGCGGAGCTATCCGGGCCAACCGGAATCCGTTCGGCCAAATAGCGCAACCTCAAAACTTGCGCAGCGGGCTATGAAGAAGTGCGCGACGTCGAAGCTATTTCCACGGGAACGACTGGCCGGTCAGTTCCTCGAACGCTTCGATGTACTTCGCACGCGTTTGGTTGACGATCGCATCCGGCAACTGCGGCGGCGTGCTGTTTTTGTCCCAACTGGTTGTTTCGAGATAATCGCGCACGATCTGTTTGTCGAAGGAGGGGGGACTGACGCCGACCTGGTACTGATCTTCGGGCCAGAATCGCGAACTGTCTGGGGTCAACACTTCGTCAATCAGCAACAACTCGCCGTCAACGATCCCCCACTCGAACTTCGTATCAGCGATGATAATCCCTTTTTCACGCGCAAAAGCGGCGCCGCGCGTGTAGATATCGAGACTTTTCTCACGCAAGGTCGAAGCCAACTCTTCCCCGACGATTTCGCACATCCGTTCGTACGAAATGTTGATGTCGTGGCCTGACTCTTCCTTGGTCGCCGGCGTAAAAATCGGCGTTTCCAACTGGGCGCTCTGATCAAGTCCAGCAGGCAAGGGGATGCCGCAGACAGTGCGGCTTTGGCCATATTCTTTCCAGCCGGATCCGGCGAGATAGCCGCGCACGACGCATTCGATCGGCACGACTTCGGTCTTGCGGACCAGCATGCTGCGTCCATCAAGCGAAGCCAGATCGGTCCCGCTCGGCAGATCAGCATCGGCCACATTGGTCGAAATCATATGATTCGCCACGCCGAGTTTCTCAAACCAGAAGCGACTGATCTGCGTTAATACTCGACCTTTGTCTGGTATTGCTGACGGCAACACATAATCAAACGCACTGGTGCGATCGGAAGCGACCAGAAGCAACTTGTCTCCCAGATCGTAGATATCACGAACCTTGCCATGCCGCACGGGTAAATCGATAGTCATTTCGAGCCACTTGCAATTGAGTCAGAAACCCCCTAAGCCCGGCAATCTTAACAGACATGCAAAAGGATTGGCTAGCACCGGCCAAAAAGCATAGATGCACGATTTCCGTAAACCGATTAGACTAGAGAGCTTACGTGCCAAAATCTGCGGCCATTCCTGTTTCCGCCAATGCAAGAGGTTCGCGCCCCGTGGGAGCACTGCGATTCTATGCGCCGCCGATCGAGCGACTTTCGCGGCGTTTCGACGCTGCGTATGTCGTTGATTACGACCAAGTTCCGCGCCGATCCAAGGTGCAGCATGACGGCGAAATCCTCTCCATCGAGTTCGAGGGAGACGATTCGGTCAAATTGCGCATCCCATGGAACGTGGACGAGTTCCAGTCGTACTTTCTCGCGACCTGTTCCTTGCGACCTCGGTCCGAGCCTTATCACCTGGCGCTGGAAGTTGCGCGCGGGGTTCTTTCACGATTAAAAGCGTTGATTGCGGTTTGCGACGGAGTCGACATCGAACAAACCGAAGCGTTTTACGCGGCGTTGGGGGACGCGATCGAAGCGTTTACCATTGCCGCCACATCCGACCATCACAGCGAAGCGTCGCAATCCGCCGCCCAGGAATGCATTGGCCATACGGCGGAAGCGTTCGCCCAACTCACCAACGTCTATCGCGACGCGGCGATCGACTTCATTCAAGAGCATGCGCCTCACCGCACCTTTTTGTACGGCGTGAACATTCGCAACGCGCATCCATCGGCCGACGCCTCGGCGCTGCTGCGACCGGCGTTCAACACCGCCGTCGTCTCTCCGGTTTGGAAAGATTGCGAGCCGAATGAGGGTCACTTCGACTTTGAGAAAGTCCGCGAGCAAATTCGCTGGTGCCGCAGTCAGGGAATGCGGGTCGTCGGCGGGCCGGTCGCCAATCTGGACGACTTGAACGTCCCCGACTGGCTTTACCTGTGGGATAACGACTTCAACAGTCTGCTCGGTTTTCAGTTGCAGTTTGTCGAGACGGCGACGCGCAATCTACATGGGATGACCGATCTCTGGTATTGCTCGTCCGGTGTCAATACGACGCGGGCCTTTCATCTGACCGAAGAGCAGCAGTTGCGACTGCTGGTCGGCTCGATCGAAACGATGCGTCGCAACGATCCGCAGACTCCGGTGCTGGTCAGCTTTGACCATCCCTGGGGCGACTATCTGAGCCATGCTCACCGAGATCTAGCGCCGATTCACTTTGCCGAAGAAATCGTACGCGCGAATTTGGGCGTGACCGGCGTCGGAGTCGAGTTGAATTTTAACGATTGTGAGGGCGCCATTTTCCCTCGTGACCCGTTCGAGGTGATTCGCCTGCTGGATCAATGGGGAATGCTGGGGCTGCCGCTCTTTGTCACGCTGACTTTTCCCAGTTCACGCCGCTTTGACAAACGCGCGGCGCATCAAATTTCAGACCACGAATCGCCAACTTTTCCGATCAGTCGCCGTCGTCAGCGACAATTTGTCGAGTCGCTCGTCCCCCTTATTTTGTCGCATCCCCAAACGCAGGCGATTTTCTGGAACCAGTTCACAGACGCGACGGCGCACGTTTATCCCAATGCCGGTTTGTTCGATCGTCGGGATCGTCCTAAGTCAACGCTACGAAGTTTACGAGAAATTCGTCAGCACTATTTGACTTAACTCTCTCGCCGGGTTCCACTAACAGGAAGACCCGCCCCCCATGACGATAGGCCTCCATGTACAAGTCCGCATTCGCCGCAGGCATCTTCTGCCTAACGATCATCTCGCTTTGCTTTGCTGAGCCGATCGCCGGAATTGGTCCAATTGGTGAAGTCCGCACCTTGCAAAAGGACTTTGGGTTCACCGAAGGCGCCGCTTCTGACGGCGCAGGCAATCTCTACTTCACGGATATCCCCAACAATCGCATCTATCGGCGGACGCCCGACGGTAAGATCGCTGTTTTCCTGGAACCATCGGGGCATACCAACGGCACGATGGTTCGTGACGATCGACTGCTGATCTGTCAGATGGATGGGCAGTTGGCCAGCGTTTCGCTGAGCGGCGATGATTTACAAGTGCTGGCAGGCAAGTACAAGAACGAACGCTTCAACGCGCCCAACGACTTGGTTTGCGATCATTTCGGCGGCGTTTATTTCACCGATCCCCGCTATCGAGCGCCGACTCCTTGGCCGCAAAAGATCGAAGCCGTTTATTATCTCTCGACTGACAACGTCGTGACGCGATTGATCGACGATATCATCGCGCCCAACGGCGTGATCCTATCACCTGACGAAAAAACGCTGTACGTCGTTCCTTCAATGGAAACCAAACTGTACGCCTACGATGTTCTAGGCCCCGGGAAAATTGGCGAAAAACGGGTCGTGTGCCAATTTCGTCAGCCCGAGGGCGAAGACAATCAAGGGGGCGACGGTCTGACGATCGACGAACATGGCAATCTGTACGTCACGACTAAACTCGGCGTACAGGTGATCAGCCCGAAAGGGGAGATCCTTGGAATCATTGAATTTCCTGAGCATCCGGCGAACGCAACGTTTGGCGGTCCCAAGGGAAAGACATTGTTTGTGACGGCCCGTACTGGGCTTTACTCTGTGGAAATGAGCGTTCGGGGACACCAATTCCCTGGCGAATAGCGCACGCTCAGTTTTTAGTTTCTTATATTTTGGGGGAAGTTTACGTATGAAGATGTGGATCTCTGCTGCGATGTTCTGCGGTGCGGCTTTGCTGGTTGGTTGCGGCGCTCCTGCTGAAACTCCGACGGAAACGCCGGCCGAAACGCCAGAAGTGACGATGCCGGCCGAATCGACCGAAGCTCCGGCGACTCCTGCCGCTGAAACTCCGGCCGAAGAGAAGCCGATGGAAGAAGCCAAGCCTGAATAAGGCCGCGTTTCTACCGATCGAAACTGTGAAAAGAGGCTGGGGCCAACCAAGGTCGCAGCCTCTTTTTTTGCGCCAATCGCACCGCGGAAGTCTCAATTTGCTCGTTTTTTCGTAAGCACGCTCTAGCACCTTGCAATTGGTCACAATGCAAAGCAGACTATTCTTGGCTTTTTGCCTAACCTTCCCGTGCACTTTGATCCTTACGCCTGCCCCATGCATCGCAATATCACATCGCTTTTCGTGCTCCTGTTTCTCTCTTCGTTTTGCATCGCCGCTGAGGATGACCCCCGCGTCTTTGTGGATCCTGACAACGTCAACGATCCCGACTTCGTCTACCAGGGCGAATTCTACGGGCCGCTGCGCTTGCCGAACGGCAGCTACGAAATGACCGGCCTACAGGTAGTGGCGCTCGGAGACGGCAAATTTTCGGCGCTGCAATACAAAGGGGGACTGCCCGGCAATGGTTGGGACAATGGTCCCAAACTGGCCCTGCAGGGCGAGATGCAAAGCGGCCTGATCCAGTTGAAGCATGACGCCTATACGATTGCCGTCGATCCCAATCATGCCGTGGTTATCAACACCGCGGGACAACAGCTCGGCGATCTGCCGAAAGTTCGCCGCAAGAGTCTTACCTTGGGGCACCGACCGCCGCACGACGCCCGCGTGCTATTTGACGGCACGTCGACTGAATTCTTTAAAGATGGCAAGCTGACCGCGGAAGGGCTGCTGAAAGCCGGCACGATCACGACGTTCCCGGTCTCCGACTTCCAATTGCATCTTGAGTTCCGCACTCCTTATATGCCTGACCGCGGATCGCAAGCACGCGGCAATAGCGGCGTCTACATTCAAGAGCGCTACGAAGTGCAGATCCTCGACTCGTTCGGCAAAACTCCTGAGTTCAATGACTCGGCGTCGATCTACCGCACCAAGCCGCCAGAAATGAACATGTGCTTCCCGCCGCTGCAGTGGCAAACCTACGACATCTATTTCAACGCCGCTCGCTTTGACGACGCCGGCAACAAGGTGGGCGACGCTCGTTTGACTGTCTTCCACAACGGCATCGCGGTCCAACGTGACGAACGTATCCCGAACAAAACTGGCGCCGGCAAAAAAGAGGGCGCCGAGCCGATGCCGATCAAGTTGCAGGATCACAAAGATCCGGTCGTCTTCCGCAACATCTGGATCATCGAACCGTCAGCGCCGATGAACTTTGCCGCAGAGACTTGCGTTTGTCGGTAAATCCACTCTTCATAACGCGCAGCGCGTTTTAAAATTGCGTCATTTCCCCGGTTGGCCGCGATAGCTCCGCTATCGGGGCGGCGCAGCCGTAAGAGGCGTCAGGACCAAGCGTACCGTTCATGGTGCGCCGGCCACTTCAAACGGCATGATAAGCCGCCGATTGTAGGCGCGTTTGTGACGGCGCCGACTATTCCAACCGCTCGTAGCAAACCAAGCACATGTCGTCGAACTGCGAGCCCATGAACTCGCGAACGTCTTTGACGATCGCCTGGCCAAGTTGTGCGACCGACGGAAATTGCTCTTGGGCACGCTCGCGGACGCGGGGAATGCCAAATTGCTCGCCGTCGGCGTCCATCGCTTCGTTGATGCCGTCGGTATAGAGAATGATTCGTTCGCCCACGGCGATCGGGATGGTGACCTTCTCGTACTCTAGATCCGGAAAAACGCCCAACGGCAGGCTAATCTCGGGTTCCCCAATTTCATCGACCGTACCATCGTTACGGCGGAGCATCGGCGCCATGTGACCGGCGTTCAGCACGGTCATCTCGTGCGTCTCAAAGTTCAAGATATTCAGGACCAACGTCACAAACTGGTCGTCCGGAATACTCTCGCTGAAGGTGTTATTCAGCGTCGCAAAAGCGACCGCCGGATCTTCAATCGAAGCGAGCGTATACCGTGCGTCGGCCGATAGCTTCGCCATCAACAGCGACGCGGCGACGCCATGCCCGACGACATCCCCCAGCAAGATCGCCATCCGGTTATTCGGCAAGGGAATATAGTCGTAATAGTCGCCGCCGACCGAATTGGCGGCGCGATAATAGTCAAAGAAGTCGTACCCGGCGGCGGCCGGTTTTCCCTTCGGCAAAAAGCCGATCTGCACCTGACTGGCGAGCTTCAGATCACGCTCCATTTCCTGCTGACGCAACGCGCGCTGATGAAGCTGCGCGTTGTCGATCGAGATCGCCGCCTGCGTCGCGACGCTCATCAGCACTTCCAGATCTTCCTGCTGGAAACGCTTGCGTTGGTCAAGCGTATCAATTTGGAGCGCGCCAAACGCTTTGCCGTCGCTATCGATCAACGGGGCGCACATGATCGAGCGAATCTGAAAATCGGTAATGCTCTGGCTCATCTCAAAACGCGAATCCGCCGCTGCGTCAGCCGAGAGAATCGCCTGCTTTTTCTCGATCACATGATTGATGACCGTGCGGCTGATCCGGATATTTTCGTCCCCCGGGCGGCGCGTTTTGGTCCACCGCGGCGTTAATTTGCCTTTGTCATCCTGCAGAATGATAAAACCGCGGTCGGCCTGCAAAAAAATCTTGAACAGGCTGTTCAGCACCTGCGGAAAGACGTCCTCCGGAGCGATAACGCCGCCGAGATTCTTGGTAATCTCCAGCAAAGCGGCCAGCTTCACTTCAGCGCTGGCCTGCAGCGTGACGCCGCCGGCTTGCGACGAGACTTCCAGCTGCGACATGATGGTCGACGGCGCCGAGTCATCATCGACCATGATCGTGCCGTAGGCGCCTGCTCCGGTTTGCCCCAGATTACGGGCCGAAGGGGGGGCGAACGGCTGATCCAAATGGAAGGTAAACGTCACGTCGCAGACGCGGATCGAATCACCATCTTTCAACTTTTGCAGCGAATTAATCGCCGTGTCGTTGACGAAAGTGCCGTTCCGGCTTCCCAGGTCCTCAATCATGAGATCCTGGTTCTTTCGGGTGATTTGGGCGTGATGGCGGCTGACCGCGCCGGCGTCTACCAGAATATCGCACTCGGGATGGCGCCCCATGACGAACTTTTCGCCCGCGAGGTAGATTTTTTTTCCGGCGTCGGATCCGTTGACCGCTACTAGATAACTGCTCATCGGCGTGGCTGCGTCAGTGGAATAGCGAAAGGGGCGGAAGTAGCTGCGCGAACCACTCGCTCGTTTCCCCCACTAGTTTTGAAATAGTTTATCAGCCGCAGCGGCAGATAGCCAGCGGCTGAATCCCTTGACGACAAGCGACTTACGCCATACTCTTTACAAACCGATTGGGGAATAGTGTAACGGTAGCACTACAGACTCTGACTCTGTCAGTCTAGGTTCAAATCCTAGTTCCCCAGCTTCTTTCCATGAGCGGCGGCGATTCCCCTCGCCCCCCAATGCCTAGAGAGGCCCCATGAGCGCTGGAATGCCGCCAGAGCGGCGGGCGCAGCCGAGTGCGATCGCTTTTTTGCGACTGTTCGTCTTCTGTTTCGCGATTGCTTTAGGGGTCTCCTGGATCGTCAGCAGCTTTATGCTGTCGGATCAGACTCCCAGGATTGATCCCAGCGCCGTACCGCGTCAGGTAACTGCCAGAGGGGATTTGGCCGAAGATGAAAAATCAACAATCGAGTTGTTTGAATCGGCCTCGCCGTCCGTCGTCTTTATCACTACTACGGCGCTCTCACGCCGCTCGATGAACGTCAACCCAGTCGAGATTCCGGCCGGCGCCGGCAGCGGTTTCGTCTGGGATGAAAAAGGACATCTCGTCACCAATTACCACGTCATTCGTGATGTCGAGCAGGGGAATGGAGGTCGAGCTATCGTCACCTTCGCCGATCATACCTCGCATGAAGCGCGAGTCTTGGGAGGCTCGCCCGACAATGATCTCGCCGTGCTGCAGTTGGTTGATCCGCAAAACGCAACCCTCATTCCGATTCGCGTCGGCGAGTCGAAGAACCTCAAGGTCGGCCAGAAGACCTTCGCGATCGGCAACCCGTTTGGCTTTGATCAAACGCTCACGACCGGCGTGATTAGCGGTCTCGGGCGATCGATCCGCAGCGAGTCGGGCCAGCCAATCAACGACCTGATTCAAACCGATGCGGCGATCAACCCCGGCAATTCTGGCGGCCCATTGCTGGACAGCAGCGGCCTGTTGATCGGCGTGAACACCGCGATTTACAGCCCTTCAGGCGCCTACTCCGGCATTGGCCTGGCGATTCCTGTTGATACGGTCAACGCCGTCACGACCGAGATCTTGCGCACCGGCAAAGTCTCGAAACCTTACTTGGGAGTCGCGTTGTTACCGGCGTCGGCCGTCGCCCAACTCAACCTGCAAGGCGCGCTGATCGGCGAAGTGGTCGAAGGAAGTCCAGCCGCCAACGCCGGTCTGCAGCCGACCATTGTCACCGAGCAAGGACTCGATCAAATGGGCGATGTGATTATCGCCGTCGACGGAAAACCGGTCACCAATCACTCCGATGTCGTGAGTCAACTCATTCAGCACAAAGTGGGTGACACGATCCAAGTCACCATCATTCGCGGCGCCGGAACCGACAAGCCCGAAAAACTGGATGTGGACGTTACTTTGTCCGAAGCGCACTAACGCCGTCTCAAAGAAATACGCATGAAAATCTGCCTGTTCGATATCGATGGAACGTTGATCAACACCGCCGCCGCCGGCAAAGATGCGATGATCGATTCTTTTCAATCGACTGCCGGAATCGACGTGCTGACGACCGAGGTCCGCGTCAGCGGCAAAACCGATCGCGGCATCGCGCAAGAGCTGTTTGACGCGCATCACATGCCGTTGACCGACGAAGCGTGGAGCAAGTTCTTAGATAGCTACATGATAGGTCTGGCGCGCAATCTTCCGCTACGCGACGGACGCGTCTTGCCTGGCATCGAAGCGCTGCTCAATCAATTAGCCGAGAGAGACGACATCGCCTTGGGGCTTCTGACCGGCAACGTCGCCCAAGGCGCCTACCTGAAGCTGACCCACTACGACTTGATGCATCATTTCAAGTTCGGCGGATACGGTGATCAGCATCCCGACCGCAACGATGTCGCCCAAGCGGCGAAGGACGCCTGCGAAGCTCATCTTGGTCATGCCGTCCGCGGCGATCAAATCTGGGTCATCGGCGACACCGCCAACGACGTCCGCTGCGCCCGAGCCATCGGCGCCAAAGCGGCGGCAGTCGCCACCGGCGTTTTCATGCGTGAAGAGCTGGCGATGAGCGAGCCCGATTTGTTGTTCGATGATCTGGAAAACGCCGATGCGCTGTTGGCGGAATTGAGGGGATAAAACCGAAAGAAAACGACGATACTAGTATTCGTATCGAAATGCCGCTCTCTAATACAACGCTGTCGCCAGCTTCCGTCGATAATCATTCACCAACTCTTCGTCATCCGCCAACTGTCGGAAGATATCTACCATTAGCTGTCGAGCGGTTTCGCCGTAGGCGGCGCGGTCTTTGCGGACAACCGCCAAAGCGGTTTCGAGCGATTCTTCAAATTGGCCAGCAGCGGCCAGGGCCTCGGCAAGTTTCAGCAGCTTTTCGGCGTCTTCCGGACTTGCGGCCAGTTCGGCGCGACAGGCGTCGACTCCGCCGGCTGCGTCCCCTAGCTTGCGCAATTCGAGCGCCGCTTTCACCTTTTCCGCTTCCGGCTCGAGAAACCCCCGCTCTTCCAGCGCTGTGATCATCGCCGCTGCTTCTTCATTGCGATGTTGGTCGTAGTAGTGTTCGGCCAGCATGATTTTCGCGATATCCAACTTGGGGTCGAGTTCGATCGCTTGCTGCAATTTCCGTTCGACCTCTTGCGGATCGGCGCCCAGCGTGTTGCGGACTTCGGCTAACAGCGATTCGGCCTGACTCGGCAATTGCCGCTCGATCCAACTGCGGACGAACTCTTCGGGACGCATCCCGTCGAAGAAATCGACGACCGCGCCGTCGCGAAGCGCGAAAACGGCCGGAACCCCTTGGACGTTGAACTGAGCCGCTAATTGCGGAACGACCTCGGTATCGGCTTTGGCGAGGTAAAACTTCCCCGCCATCTCGACGGCCAGCTTCTCCAAGATCGGCATCAGCATTTGGCAAGGCTGACACCAGGCGCCCCAAAAATCGACAATCACCGGCGCTTCGCGAGAGCGCTCCAGCACTTCGGTTTCGAAGTTTTCAGGCGTTACTTCTACAATCCAGGGGCACTGCTGCGGCATGTTTGCTCGTTGCGTCATGAAAGAAAAAGGGGGAAATTGTCGCTGTTGGATCGCTTCCTCAACCTTGCGGAGAAACGAAAAAGCCGAAAAATCGTACTTGGAGCGACGACTGCTTAGCGAGTTTACACCAATCTCCCCAATCCGCCGAATCATCGATGCCGCCAGCTGACAACGATCGCTTCGCCGCCAGACGCAACAAACTTCGCCGGTTAGTGAAGAAAGCCGCCGCTGGCGCGATCTTGGTGACCAATGTCCACAACGTCAGCTATCTGACCGGTTTTACAGGGCACGATAGCTATCTGTTGGTCACCCCCGATACCGAGGTATTGCTCAGCGATCCTCGCTATACGCAGCAATTGGAAGAAGAATGTCCGGGGCTGAATCTCGAGAGCCGCACGCCGGGGAAGTCGATTTTGACTTCGGTCCAAAAAATGATCCAAGCGGCGGGCGTCACGCAGTTGGCGTTCGAGTCAACTTCGATCACCGTCGCAATGCGCGACCAACTTGCCGACAAGCTGGCCAAGGTTGCGCTCCTACCGGCCGCCGGACTGGTTGAAGAGTTGCGCGAGATCAAAGACGCCGAAGAAGTCGCCGCAATCCGCCAAGCGATCCACTGCGCCGAGAAGGCGTTCGCCGTGATTCGCGCCGCGATGCACCCCGATCAAACCGAACGCCAGATCGCCGCCGACCTGGAATACCAAGTGCGGAGATTCGGCGGTAAAGCGCTTAGTTTTCCGCCGATCGTCGGAGTCGGAGAGCGGGCCGCTTTGCCGCACGGGGTCCCCAGCGAGAAGCGAGTGGGCGAAGACCGTTTCGTGCTGATTGACTGGGGCGCGCTGTTTGGGGGGTATGTGAGCGACTTGACGCGTGTTTTAGCGACCGGTAAAATTTCGCCAAAAATCAAGCGTATTTACGACATTGTCTTAAAAGCTCAGCTCCGTGCGATCGAAGCGATCAAGCCTGGCGCGCTGATGTGCGATGTCGACAAAGCGGCTCGTGACGAGATCGCCAGCGCTGGTTTCGGCAAACGTTTTGGTCATGGCCTCGGCCATGGCATCGGCCTCGAAGTCCATGAGGCGCCCCGATTTAACAGTTCTCAAACCCGCCCCCTACAGGTAGGCATGGTGGTCACCGTGGAGCCGGGCATCTATATTCCTGGGTTTGGCGGTGTCCGCATTGAGGACGATGTGCTGGTGACAAAACACGGACACGAGGTTTTGACCAGCGTACCCAAAGATTTCGATTGAGCCCTAAAGATTTCAACGAGAGCGTCATCGGCGAGTCGCTGACGCTTCCTTTCCCACAAGACTAAGCGGCTGCACGCCGCGTTCTGGAGACCTTCGATCCATGGCCAAGTCTGAGCCCGCTGCGAGCGGCGTCTTTGATCTCGATCGGTTGCGACAAATCATCGAATTAATGAAAGAACACGAGCTTTCAGAAATCGATCTCCGGGAAGGGGAACGCCAGATCCAAATGAAACGGGGCGCGACCGTCGCCTATGCTCCGGCTCCGCTGGCTGCCGCACCGGCTCCCGTCGCCGGCGCGCCGACTCCGGCTCCGGCTCCGGCCGCTGAAGATTCGCATCTGGTGACGATCAACAGCCCGATGGTCGGCACGTTCTACGCCAAACCGAAGCCCGATTCAGAGAACTTCGCCAAAGTGGGCGATCATATCGGCGAAGAATCGGTCGTTTGCATCATCGAGGCAATGAAGGTCTTCAACGAGATCAAAGCCGAGTTGACCGGCAAAATCGTCTCCGTACTGGTGAAAAACGAAGATCCGGTCGAGTACGGCCAGCCATTGTTCAAGGTCGACCCGCGCGGCTAAGAACGCGTCACTGTCCCGCACCCGGACCAACTCATGTATAACCGCATTCTAATTGCGAATCGCGGCGAGATCGCCCTGCGAATCATCCGCGCTTGCAAAGAGCTTGGCGTCGAAACGGTCGCTATTTTTAGCGAAGCCGATCGCGGCGCTTCGTATCTGGAGCTCGCGGACGAAGCGTATTGCGTCGGCCCCGCCAAAAGCGCCCAAAGCTACCTGAAGATCGATCGCGTCATCAGCGCCGCCGAAGTCGGCAACGTCGAAGCGATTCATCCCGGCTATGGCTTTCTGGCCGAAAACGCCCAGTTCAACGAGATCTGCCGCAGCTGCAACATTGACTTTATCGGCCCCTCGCCCGAAGCGATGCTGCGACTCGGCGACAAGAACGAAGCCCGCAAAATGGCCCGTGCGGCCGAAGTGCCGGTCGTTCCCGGTTCGGACGGACTGATTGAAGATCACGAAGAAGCGTTGAAGACCGCTCACGAGATCGGCTTTCCGGTCTTGATCAAAGCGACCGCCGGCGGCGGTGGAAAAGGGATGCGGGTCGCGGCGAACGACCTGGTGTTGAAGACCGCGCTGCAGCAAGCCCAGAACGAAGCCCAAGCGGCGTTCGGCAACGGCGGCGTCTATCTCGAAAAGTATGTCGAACACCCGCGTCACGTCGAAGTTCAAGTCGTCGCCGATCATCACGGCAACGTGGTCCACTTGTACGAGCGCGAATGCTCGACGCAGCGTCGCCATCAAAAGCTGATCGAAGAGAGTCCGGCTCCTAACCTGTCGACCAAGACGCGCGACGCGATTTGCGCCGCCGCCGTTCGCATGATCCAAGGCGCCGACTACACGAACGCCGGCACGGTCGAGTTTATCGTCGACAAAGACGAAAACTTCTACTTCATCGAAGTGAACGCTCGCATCCAGGTCGAGCATCCCGTTACCGAAATGGTGACCGGCATCGATCTGATTCAAACGCAAATTCGGATCGCCTCCGGCGAACGGTTGCCGTTCACGCAGGACGACATTCAAGTCACCGGCGCCGCGATCGAATGTCGCATCAACGCCGAAGATCCCGATCGCAACTTCATGCCGTGCCCCGGCAAGATCGAGCGATTTATCGCCCCCGGCGGACCTGGCGTTCGATTTGATTCGCATGTTTTCAGCGGCTACACCGTTCCGCCCCACTACGATTCGATGATCGGCAAGCTGATCGTCCATCGCAAAACGCGCGAAGATGCGATCCGCTGCATGCAGCGTGCTTTGGACGAAATTCGGGTCGACGGTATTCGCACGACTGCATCGTTCCATAAAAAGCTGCTTAGCCACTCGACGTTTGCCGAAGGGAAGATCGACACCACATTTGTCGAACGGACCTTTTTGCAGTCGTAACGGTCGCCGTCTCTGCCGGCGCGACGAAAAAAATTTGCGTTTGCGTGAATCTGCAACGCGCGACGCAGCGCCTCACGCTCGCTGTTGCGGCGTTCGGTTTCCCATACGGCCTGAGAAAGCGCCGGTAGGGGGAATTTTCGTTCCCCTGGTCAAAGTGCGTAAACTTGTGGCCTACGCGACGCTCAATACAATCAGATCTTTGACCCAGCATGCCGTCATATCGGCAGTAGTTTCCCTCAACGCCGAAACGCGTCCGCTTTCACCGGTCCGTCAGGAGTCACCTCGATGCCCAATACGTTGGCCCGCCCCCCGAAAAAGCAACACAACTTCCGCCGCGTGGCGATCCTGTTCGCCGGTGGACCGGCGCCGGCCGCGAATGCGGTGATCTCGACTGCAGCCGTTTCGTTTCTGCGAAACGACGTCGAAGTCCTCGGCATCAAGCATGGTTACTCGAACCTGATGCAGTTTGGTCCCGATCGCCCGATGGAACTGGGCCGCGACTACATCATGCTCGATCATCAAGCTCTCTCGCGCTCGCGAGCTCAGCAGGGAATCATGATCGGCACCGCACGGGCCAACCCCGGCAAACAAGTCTCGCATCCCGATCACCTGAAAGATCCGGAGCGTTCGGCTCCGCTGCAGACCACGTACGACGCGCTTTGCTCGTTGGGCGTTGACGCATTGATCTCGATCGGCGGCGACGACACGTTGAAGACGGCCAACAAATTCAAGCTGTTCCAAGAGACCCTTCCCGAAGGAAGCCACAAGATCCCGGTCGTTCATCTGCCGAAGACGATCGACAATGACTACATGGGGATCGACTTCACCTTCGGTTACTTCACTGCGGTTGATTTCCTGGCCGGTGAAGTCCGAAACTTGCTTTACGATGCGGAAGCAGGTCAGGCCTACTTCCTGGTCGAATGCATGGGACGCAGCGCCGGTTGGTTGCCCTACGGCACCGCGATCGCTGGGGAAGCGAGTCTGGTGATTAGCGTCGAAGACATCATCGGCGACTACGTCGGCAAAGAGGAAGAAGTCGACGGCCGCACGAAAAAGGTGATGAACGTCGACAAAGTCGTCGATCGCATCGTCAAAACGATGCTCGCTCGCGAAGCCGAAGGGAAAAAATTTGGCGTAGTCATCCTGGCCGAAGGCTTGGCCGAAATGTTGCCGCCGGAATACCTGGAAGGAATCAAACGCGACGATCACGGACACATCTCGATCACCGAAGTGAGCCTGGGTCGCCAGTTCGCCAAATGGATCTCAAAGCGGTACGAAGAGCAAACCGGCCGCAGCCGCAAAGTGACCGGCCTGCAGTTGGGCTACGAAGCTCGCTGCTCGAAGCCGCACGCATTTGACGTCATGCTCGGCAGCCAACTCGGCGTCGGCGCCTATCGCGCTTTGGTCGAAGAAGGCCTGAACGGCGTGATGGTTTCGGTCTCGGGCCAGTTGAACCTGCACTATGTCGCGTTCGAGAATCTGGTCGATCCGGAAACGCTGGTCACGGTGGTTCGCTACATTAACCCGATGAGCGATTTTCATCGGTTGGCTCGATTCCTGGAGACTTATATCAACGACTAACTTGTCGTTGAATTTCAATACAAAAAGGGCTGGCTGTTCGAACGAACAACCGGCCCTTTTTTTATTTCTTATACGATCAAACACCAGCCCGCTGCGCGAGCGAGGGAATGCGGTATGCCACTTCAAGCCGTGTTTGTATTGCCTACCGCATTCCCTCGCTCGCGCAACGGGCTGGTGTCCGAAGTATTTGACGCGCCCTTCAAAATTTCCGCTTTCCGCTTTTCATCCCTACTCGGACAGCGTGCCTTTGGTGCTCGGCACGCCCGGCATGCGGGGATCCTGCTCCACCGCCATGCGCAGCGCTCGGGCAGCCGACTTGAAGATCGCTTCGGCGACGTGATGGCTGTTGCGACTGTAGAAGACGTTGACGTGCAGATTGCAGAGCGCGTTCGCGGCGGTTGATTGCCAGAAATCTTCGACCAGTTCGCTATCGAACTCGCCGATCTTGGACGAATGAAACTGGGCGTTGAAGACCAGAAAGTAACGACCAGACAGATCGATCGCGGTGGTGCAGAGGGTTTCTTCCATCGGCAACGTGAAGTGCCCATAGCGACGGATTCCCTTCTTGTCACCGATCGCCTGGCGGATCGCCTGGCCGAGACAGATGCCGACATCTTCGACGGTGTGATGCTGATCGACGTGCAAATCGCCGTTCGCTTTAACCTTTAGATCGAAGCAGCCATGTCGCGTGAACAACTCGAGCATGTGATCGAAAAAACCGACGCCGGTGGCGATCTCGCTTTTTCCTTCGCCGTCGAGGTTCAATTCCAACTCGATTTGCGTTTCGGCCGTTTGGCGGCTGATTTTCGCGGTGCGCGACATGATTAAGCGATTCCTTGAGCCAAAGCGGTTTCGATCAACATCAGACAGGCGTCGATCTGATCTTCGCCGCCAACCGAGATTCGAATTCCCGGTTCATAATTCGGATAGTGCATATATCGGACGAGCACTCGATTCTGTTTGAGAAACTCGTACAGCGCCTTCAGATTCCGACCGGGGAAGGTCCCCCAGACGAAGTTTGCCTGCGAGTCAGGTACGGTGAAGCCGATTTCTCGCATTTTGTCGGTCATCCGCTTTCGCGTTTTGATCACCTTGGCCCGATTGTCGGCGAGCCACTGCTGATCATCAATCGCCGCCGTGGCGCCGGCGATCGACAGCGCATCGCAGTTGTAAGAGTCTTTGACCTTCAACAGCTGCGCAATCACATGCGGCTGTGCGACAACATAGCCAAACCGCAGCCCGGCCAGCGCATACGACTTGCTCAGCGTACGGGAGACTAGGACCTTGTCGTTTTGTTTGACCAAGTCCACGCAGTTTTCTTCGGCGAAATCAACGTACGCCTCATCGACCAGAAAAGGGCAGGGGAGGGCATCGGCCGCTGCGGCGATTTGCAACTTCGGTACGATGGTGCCGGAGGGGCTGTTTGGATTCGGCAAAAAGGCGAGACGCAATTGATTGCTGCCGGTCGAGAACTCGGTCGGCAACGACCAATCGTCGTTGAAAGCGATCTCTTCGCTGTCGGATCCTTGGATCTCGGCCAACGTTTTGTAGAGAACGTAACTGGGAGTCGGCAGTCGCAACCATTGCCCTGTGCCGACAAAGGCCCGCGTGACGATCGTCAGAATATCGTCGCTACCGTTTCCGCACATAATCCAATCAGGCTCGACGCCCAACACTTCGGCGGCACGCATGCGGAAGGAAGTCGCCATCGGATCGGGATAGCGTTCAAGCCCCTGCTCGAGCCGTTCTTTGATCGCGCGATTGACGGCCGGCGACGGCGGATACGGATTCTCGTTGGTGTTCAACTTGATGAACTTGCCGGCCTGCGGCTGTTCGCCGGGGACATAGCCGGCCATCGCGTCGATCTCTGGTCGCACGAAAGACATAGCGGACGCTCGAAGGTAGGGAACTAGGAAACGCGAATATCAACGCTGCGGCGGTGGGCGGTCAGCCCTTCTTTGTCGGCCATGCGCTGCACGTGCGGTGCAATCGCGCGAATGCCGGCTTCGCTGTAATGAATCACGCTGCTGGAGCGCAGAAAGTCGTTGGCCGACAGTCCGCTCGCCCAGCGAGCCGTTCCGCCGGTCGGCAACACATGGGAAGGTCCCGCGGCGTAATCTCCCAACGCGACCGGAGCGTAGTTGCCCAAGAAGGTCGCGCCGGCATTGGGAATACTGTCCAACAGCGACTCGGCGTTGTCGGTCGCAATGTGTAGATGTTCCGGCGCGATCTCGTTGGCCAACCGGCAGGCTTGCTCGGCATCTTCGGCCAAGATCAAACAGCCAAACGCTTCGAGGCTTTGCACCGTCAGATCGCAGCGTTCAAGTTGGGCGACTTGCCGGTTCAACTCGGCGTAGGTCGCCTCCAACGTTTCAGCGCTCCAAGTGATCAAAATGCTGGCGCCGGGCGCGTGCTCGGCTTGGGCTAACAGGTCGGCGGCGGTGTAATCCGGACGCGTCGTTTCGTCGGCGATCACGACCACTTCACTTGGTCCGGCGATCGAATCAATGTCGACCTCGCCGTAGACATGCTTCTTGGCGAGCGCGACAAACAAGTTGCCGGGGCCGACGATCTTGTCGACCTGCGGAATCCCTTCGACTCCGTAAGCCAACGCGGCGACCGCTTGAGCGCCCCCCATTCGATAAACTTCAGTCACGCCCAACTCATGACAGGTCGCTAACAAATCGGCGTTGTACGAACCAAACGGAGTCGGCGGAGCGACCACGACCAACTCTTTTACGCCGGCGGCCAAGGCCGGCACGGCGGTCATCAACACGGTCGACGGATAAGCGGCGGCGCCGCCGGGAACGCAGAGACCAGCTCTTTGCAGCGGCAGATAGCGCTGGCGCAAATAGACGCCGTCGGCACGATCAACTTGCACATCTTGGTGCAGAATCGCGGTTTGAAATTGCCAGATGTTATCGCGAATCTGGCGGATCGTTTCCAGGAACTCTGGCGCCGCGGCGTCATGTGCCGCGGCAAGTTCGGATTGCGGCACACGAATCGTTTCGGCCGTCAGTTTTTTGCCGTCTAGCTTTTCACCATAGCGAAGTACAGCGGCCAGCCCTTCAGATTGCACTTGGTGACAGATGCGTTCGACCACTTGCTGCGGTGAGAGAGGCTCGCCAAACGTGTCGATCGTCCGGCGGCGGCCAGCTTCGCTCACCACGTTGCCGCGGGGGCTCAGCTTTTCGCGGAGCGCGGCAAGCTCGGCGACAACGTCGTCGCGACGGGCGTCGATGCGGGCAATTTTCAAAGCGATTTCGGCCATCTTGCTTTCAGGCGGCGGCTAAGGTGGGGCGGACGGTGGTTCAGACAGGGGAGTGTCCCATTTTGTTCGCTCGGAAGCGATCACGAAAGCCCCGTCCCCGCCTAAATTAGGGGCGTACAATCATCCGCCAGCAGCGATGGATTCGCTTGTTGCGGAAGTCTTCGGGAATCGTCTTCTTCGAGATTTCGCGAATTGCGACCCCCTCGAAGAGCGATTCATCGAATTTGAAGCGGCGAAAATTGGTCGAAAAATAGATCACGCCTTCGGGTGACATCCGCGAAATCAGCAGTTCGAGCGCCTCGATATAGTCCAGCTGAACGTCCCAGACGGTTTCGGTTCGCTTGCTGTTTGAGAAGGTCGGCACATCGATCACCGCCAGATCGTAAGTCTCCTCGACGGGAGCGCGGAGCCATTCCATCACGTCCCCCTGCAGCAGACGGTGCTCGTTGCCGCGGAATCCGTTGCGGCGCAAGTTGCGATCGGCCCAAGCGACATAAGTGGGAGAGAGATCGACCGACGTCGTGCTGGCTGCACCGCCGCCAGCGGCATAAACCGAGAATGCGCCGGTATAGCAGAAGAGATTGAGAAAGCGTTTCCCTTTCGCTTCGTCGCGAACCATACCACGGGCAATGCGATGATCGAGAAAGAGTCCGGTATCAACATAGTCGGACATGTTGACCTCAAACTGGAAACCTCCTTCCTCGGCGTTGATCGTCAGTCGCCGATCATCTTGTCGCTGATGCTGCTGGTCGCCGCGCTGCACGACGCGGGTCTTGCCGTAAACATTTTCACGCGGAAGCTCCAGCGAGTCAGCGGCGACATCGCACATGCGATCCAACCACTCGGCATGTTGAGCCGGCGTGCGATCATGCGGACGTTCGTACTCGCCGATGTGCAAGTAGTCGTGATAGCGATCGACTACCAGCGGGATCTCTGGGATATCACGCTCGTACAAGCGGTAGCAATGGACTCCCCGTTTCGGCCAGCGGCGCAGATGGCGCTGCAGTTTGACCAGGCGATTGCGGAAAAGTTCGGCCTGCTCTTCTCCTTTGGCCGAGATTCCACCGAAAGCCGGTTTGAAAGCAGGCTCTTGCGGCGTCTTACGCGGCGGAGCTTCGCTTGGCGTCGCTTCCGTCTTTGGCGAATCGCTTGCTAAAGTTTCGATCTCCGGCGTAGCGGCGTCGGCAGGGACTTCAATGACTGGCGCTGCACGACGCGGCGACGGCTTGTCTGCTGACTGGGTCGATTGGACCTCGGCGGCGTCATCCTCGTCCCACGCATCGGCGATCGTCGGCGGAGTGGATGTTGGCGCAGCAGATGACTCGACGGCATCTTGCGTTTTCGGCGGTCGCGGCCCATAGAACTGGTAAAGTTGGCACTCGATCCGGCCGTTATAGATCTTGCGGCGACGGTCGGCGCGCTGGCCGATCAGATTCTCGAACTGCGATTCGGCAGTCAGCACATAGTGCGACCAGGTCGGCAGACGTCGCAATACATGCGGGAACGATTTGTACAGGTCGATCAGTTCGCGGGGATCGCCGATCCGTTCGCCATACGGCGGATTGGTGATGACGCAGCCATACTCGTCGTCACATTGCAAGTCGCGGAAGTCACGTTGCTCAAAACGGACATCATGCGCCACGCCGGCTGCGTTGGCGTGTTGTCTGGCCAGTCGCAACACGTCGGCGTCAGCGTCAAAGCCCAGCAATGGGCGTTCCAACTTTTTCCGCTTTGCTTTGCGCGCATCAGCGCGCAGGTCCGAGATCAACTCTGGCGGCGTGATCGGCCAGCTTTCAAAATCGAACTCACGCGTCAAACCGGGAGCGACGTTCCGCGCGACCAGCGCCGCTTCGATCGGGATCGTGCCGCTGCCGCAGAAGGGATCGATCAGCGGGCGCCCCGGCTTCCAATAGCTGAGATCGATCATCGCGGCGGCCAACGTTTCTTTCAGCGGCGCCGTGCCGACCAACGTGCGATAGCCCCGTTTGTGCAAACTAGAGCCGGTGGTGTCGATCGTCAAGATCGCTTCGTCTTCCAGCATCGCCACTTCCACCGTAACGCGGGGGCCGGTTTCGGGCAGTTCGGTGACGTTGTGTTCGGCCAAGAGTCGTTCGACGATCGCCTTTTTGACGATTTTTTGGCAAGCTGGGACGCTGGAAAGCTGGGACTTTAGCGAACGTCCGTTGACCGGAAAGCAGCCGTCGGCCGGGATGAACTTTTCCCACGGCAACGCGCGAACGCCGTCAAACAGCAGACCAAAGTCATCGGCATGAAACGTGCCGAGCCGGATCAGCACGCGATCGGCGGTACGGAGCCAAAGGTTGGTTTTCGCAACGTCGGCCATCGTGCCGCGGAACAAGATCTTGCCGGAGCCGATGATTTTCGGTTCGTAGCCAAGCTGCTCGATCTGGCGCGCGGCGACCTTCTCGATGCCGAACGCGGCGGCGGCCAATAAGTCGTATGCGTCGTCCAACGAACTCTCTACGGTTTGCAAAAGACTGTGGGGAAACCATTCATCCTACCCGATTGGCCTCCATTGGCGAATGACTTCGCCCCCGCGAACCCGCCGTCTGCTTGGCTCTCACGGCAGAAAGCGGATAATTGAAGCACGATGCTCCCCATTTCCGATGATTCCCAGCTTGTAGGATCCGCCGATGATCGACCTCCGCAGCGATACCGTCACCCAGCCGACCACGGCGATGCGGCAAGCGATGGCCAACGCCGAAGTGGGGGATGCCGTGATTGATGTCGATCCGACGGTCGATCGACTCGAACGGCTCACCGCCGAGTTGCTGGGGAAAGAAGCGGCGGTCTACATGCCGTCAGGCAGTATGACCAACCAGATCGCGATCCGGATTCACTGCAAGCCGGGAGACGAGTTCCTCTGCGAAGTTGGCTGCCATGTCTACAACTACGAGCAAGCCGCCTTCGCCCAACTCAGCGGCGTCGCGACGCACACGCTGGAAGGGGAATATGGCGTTTTGAAGCCGGAGCAGTTTCATGACGGACTTGTGCGGCCCGAAAATGACCACATGGTCCGCACGCGTCTGGTCTGTCTTGAGAACACCCACAACCGCGGCGCCGGCAAGGTTCAGCCTTACGAAGATGTCGAAAAAATCTGCCGTTGGGCCCACGCCGCCGGATTGCAGACCCACTTGGATGGGGCGCGGCTCTTTAACGCGGTCGCGGCGACCGGCGTTTCGTTGGCCGATTGGGGGAAGCATTTTGACACGGTCAGCGTCTGCTTTAGTAAAGGGCTCGGCGCGCCGGTCGGTTCGTGTCTGGCCGGTCCTGCCGACATGATGCGCGAGGCTCGGCGTCACCGGAAGCTATTTGGCGGCGGAATGCGTCAGGCCGGCATCATCGCGGCCGGAGCGCTGTACGGACTTCAGCACAACCGCGAGCGTCTGACCGAAGATCATGAGCACGCCCAGATCTTGGCCGCCGCGATCCAGCAAGCGGCGGGGCTTTCGCTGACGCCGGAGACGGTCGATACCAATATTGTCATCTTCCGCGTTGATCCAAAAATCGCCACGGCCGCTGAGTTCGTCTCTCAGTTGAAAGAGGCGGGAGTCGCGATGATGGCGATCAGCGCTCAAGCGGTGCGAGCCGTCACCCATCTGGACGTCCGTCGCCAGCAGATCGAAGAAGCGGCGGCGACCTTAAAGAAACTGGGAAGTTAGCGACGTCAGGCCCCCCCGAATTAGCAGGAGGGACGAATAATTGCTATAACCAGGGAAGAATTTCGTGCTGAGGGAGCGAAGTACGCAGTTAAGTCCGATTTTTGCATTCTCTTTGCCGAGAAGTGACAAAAGAATGTAAGCTAAATAGTCCTAGAGACTTAACGACTGCTGACTCCCTGTTTCCGTCCCTCGTTTTCCTCCCCGCAAGACTTCCCAGCGCATGGCCGTCGCCAACACTCATGATTTCTGGAAATTGTTGCTGAAAAGCAACCTGCTTCCCAAGGAGCGCTGCCAGCAGCTTCACGAAAGCTATAAGCAGCACGCCGGTGGAGAAAGCGATCCCAAGAAGCTCGCCAAATGGCTGATCGGCGAGTCAGCGATCACTCCCTATCAAGCGCGCATTTTGCTGGGGGGCAAGTCCGGTCCGTTTCAATTGGGCGCTTACAAGTTGCTGGATCGGATCGACTCCGGCGCGCTCGCCGGCGCTTATCGGTCCGAACATATCGCTTCGGGACAGCCGGTCTTGCTGCACAAGATTTCGAAGTCGACGATCGAAGACGCACAGAAATGGGCCGTCGTCCAGCAACAGATTCGCAGTCGCTGCGCCGCGCCTCACCCGCATCTATGGCGCTGCTACGAATTGGTCGAAGTGAGCGGTAACTACTTTTTAGCGACCGAAGAACCGACCGGTAATCCGTTGCAGGAAAGTCGCCCTGGTCCGGGACAACCTGTTCCGCCGGCCGACTGCACGCGTCTGGTTCGTCAGGCGACTCAGGCGGTGGATCGCCTGCATAGCGCGGGGATGATTCAGGGCAAGCTGACCTCCGACTCGTTATGGCTCGAAGCCAACGGCAACCTGAAAGTGATGCACAATCCGCTGGAATTGCCGAGTCCTGCCGACTGGAGCAAGAGTGATGAAGCGACGCTCCGTCGCGCCGATTTTGCGGCGCCAGAGCTGTCGACTCCTGGAACGGCGCCAACGCGGCTCAGCGATATCTATGCGCTCGGCTGCATCATGTTCGATCTGCTGACCGGAAATCCGCCGTTCGCCGGTGGCGATATCGCTCAAAAATTCAGCCGACATGCGGCCGAACCTGTCGCTCAAGCGCCGTCGATTCCGCCGCAGCTGTTTCAATCGATCTCCTACATGATGGCGAAGAACCCGACGGTTCGTTATCAGTCGGCAAGCGATGTCGTCAACGCACTGACGCCGCTGGTCGATCCATCTCAACTCAATCCGCCGGTGGTGACAGCGCCGCCGACCTTGGGCCCCTATTTGCAAACGCTACCGCAAATGGCGCCGCCGCCGAGCGCGACTCCGCCCCAGGGGATGCCGCAACATTTTTCACCTCCGACGGCCGCTCCCTTTCCCGGCGCGCCGGGGATGCCGTTTCCCGGTGCTCCAGGCATGCCGACGCCGGGCGCACCTCCGACGATGCCCGGTTATGGCGCTCCGCCGATGGCGATGCCCGTGGCGACACCAGTCGCGACGCCGATCGCTGCGCCGGTGGCGACTCCTGTCGCGGCTCCCGTTGGCGGCGTGCAAGGAGAAAGTCGCGCGACTGGCTTGGCCGAGCGCGTCCGCAAACGGAAAAAGGCGAAACGGATCACGCAACTAGTCGTCCTTGGCCTGTTAGCGGTTGGCATGCTGGGCGCCGGCGTGTGGGTGCTGCAAAACATGCCGGATGAAAACGAGCCGATCGCCGAGAACAATCCGCCGCCGGTTGCTGTCGATCCGACCAATCCGCCAGCCAATCCAGATGGCGGCGGCCCAACCAATCCGATGCCGCAGCCTCCGGCCGGCGACAATCCGGTGCAACTGATCGCCGACGATCAAAGAACGTTGTGGGCGTCACCGACCCAGGGAGAAGCGATCTCGTTGGCAGGATTGCCGGCCGGCGTGAAAAGCGTCCTGACGTTGCGCGTCGCTGAATTGACCGGCAGCGAAGCAGGTCGCAAAGCGCTGCAGTCGCTTGGTCCGCAGTTTAACGCCGTCTGGCAAGGATGGGAAACGACCAGCGGTTTTGGCTGGAACGAAGTCGAAACGGCGACCGTCGCTTATGGTCCGACAACGCCGCCTGCCCAACCGACGATGGTCGTTCGCCTAAAAGGAGCGACCAACTTGATGTCGAAGTGGGGCGGAGCAGAGACCGTCGGTCAGGCTCCGGCGCAATACTTCAAGCTGGGCGCCTGGTCGTTTTATCCGCTGCCGTCCGAGAGTGGTCGCAGCTTTGTGATGGGCGTCGAAAGCGACATCGCGGCGATCGCCGCCACCGGCGGCAGCGCGCCGATGTTACCGCTTGAGTTAGAACAACTACGGCGCAGTTCGGACGATCAACGCACGCTGAACTTGCTTTTTGACGCACGCTATTTGCAATCGGCCCAATCGCCGCTCAGCTCTGGCGCGCTCGCCGGTTTGAAAGAACCGGTCGGTTGGTTTCTGGGTGATATGATTCAGGCTGGGCTTGTCAGTTGCCAGTTGGACGACACCTATTGCTATACCGAAGGGCGTTTTATCGGCTCACTCGCGGCTGAGCCGTTCTCGCTGGCCGAATCGTTAAGAGCCCGGATTTTGGGCGGGTCGAAGTTGATCTCGAATGCGATTACGTTGTTGGGGCCCACCCCCTATTGGCAATCGCTGGGAAGCAAATTTCCGACGATGCTGGAGTTCGCTCACAAATTTGCTCGGACCGGGGCGGATGGAAAACAGGCGATCATCAACATCGCGCTCCCTTCGTACGCCGCGCCCAACTTGCTGGCGGCAACCGAGTTAACCATCTCGGCCTCTTCGAGCGGAAGCGCCGCAGCGCCCCCCACGGCAGTCGCTGGTACCGGCGGCGGGGGGCCGCAAACGATTGAAGACAAGCTGAAAAAGAAGATAAGCTTAGCCTTTCCGCAGAATTCTCTCGATTTCGCAATGCGTGATTTCGGAGACGAAGTCGGCGTGCCGGTCAAACTGATCGGCGGTGACTTGCAGTTAGACGGCATCACCCAAAACCAGCAGATCCGGCAGTTCAACATGATGGATAAGCCGGCCGAAGAGGTGCTGATCGCGCTGCTGATGAAGGCGAATCCGATCACGACTGTCCAGTCGCCTGACGAAGTCGACCAAAAACTTGTTTATGTAATTGGACCCGATCCGGAGAAACCGGACGGTGACAAGGTTATATTGATAACTACCCGAGCCGTGTCGGCCAAAAAGGGAATCCCCTTGCCAGCGCCTTTTCAGCTGAAAAAATAAGATTGCCGGACGTTGACCCCAAAGCCGTAACGACGTGGAACCTTTCTCAATCCGATGTACGACCTGCCAGGCGCCTCTCCGTGTGAAACATGCGGAGTTGATCGGACAGATTCTACCTTGTCCGAAATGCGGCAGCATGGTGCAGATCATCGCGTCGAGCGCGTCTTCCAATCTGTCGGCGGCTGACGCAGCCAACGCCAAGACGGTTCATCTACCGCCTGCCGAGTCGACGAAACCCAGCAAGTCGACCGCAGCCCCAACAACGTCTCCCACAAAAAACGCCGCTTCCTCTCGGTCAGCCGCAACGCCTCGTCCGGCTGCCGCTGCTGCGGCGTCGGTCGCCGAAAGCTCGGAAGAGCTATTCGCCAACGCCGCCCAGATGCTTTCGGACGACGCGCCGCCAGAAAATCCATCGCCTCCGCAACCCCAACCGACTGCAGCAGAATCTTCGCCAAGCGAGACTCCCTCGGCGATTCCTGTGGCGCCAAAATTCGCTACGTATCGGCTGATCGCGATGATCGGCGGCGGCGTAGTCGTGGGTGGTCTGCTGCTGGCGCTGGTCGTGCGAGCGATCTTGCTTGACGATGCGCCGGTCGCTCAGAGCGAAACGGCGGTCGCGACGACCCCGGTCGACGCGGCTCCCGAGCCGCCTGCCGAAGAACCAGCAGCGGAAGCCGAAACGCCGAACGAGAAAGTCGCCGTCGAGACGCCGGTTGAGAAGCCAGCGACGGCTGAAGCAACGCCTGTCGAAGCGGCCATGCCGGCAGAAGCCGATCCAGCGGCGACGGAAGAAGCAGTCGCTAGCGCCGAACCGGTCGAGATGCCGCTCGACGAAACCCAACCCCAAGAGAACCCGTTTCTGTTTGATGATCCGGTGCAGGCCAAACCTTCGATCGACGCCGCTGCGGTTGACGCGCCGGAGACGACCGATGAGCAGCGGATGAAGTTCGCCAACGATCCGCTAACCGGCGTGTTGGGCGAAGCGTTCCCCTTGTTTGATGACTCGATGTTCGACGTTCCCGCTTCGGAATCGATCGTTGATGATACGGCCGAGTCAGTGCCAGCGGTTCCCGATTCGGAGGAACAACTGCCGCCGGGGCCGATCATCGAAAAACCGGCGCCGCGAACCGTGAATATCTCCGCTCGGTTGAACGATCCTTATCTCAGCGCCAAGTTTCGTAAGATCCCGCTTATGGATCATTTGCGCAACTTGACCCGCTGGAGTACGATCCCGATCTCGGTCGATCCGCTGGCGCTGCAATCGGCGGATGTTCCGGGGGACAAGAAAATCGACGTCAACCTCAGCGGGACCAATACGGGAAATCTCCTGCGCGCCGCCGTCGAACCGTTGCGGATGTCAGTGGATGTCACGGCCGATCACATTCAGATCGTGCCGCTGAAACAAGCTGGCGTCAAACCTCCGACGATTCGCTTTCCGGCCGACGATCTGGCGACGGACGAGAAAGCGATGGCCGAACTCGCCTATACGCTGACGCACTTGGTTGAACCAACCACCTGGCAAGGCGCTGGCGGAACGCACACGTGCCGCACCGGTAAAAAAGAATTGCTGCTTTCGGCCGACTCGAAAACGATCTTTCAGGCGATGGTGATGGTCGAAAAGCTGCGTGTCGCTCGCGGCAAGTCGCCGCTGAGTCGTTACGACGCCAAGTTATTCAAGCTGGAGCCGCGTAGCGAGCAAGCGGCGGCGATGCTCGATAAAAAAGTGCAACTCAGTTTTGCCGAACCGACCGAATTGATCGAGATTGTCGAACAACTGGAAGACGCGACCGGAACGGTCATCTTGATCGATTGGGGCTCGTTACTGCAGGAAGGCTGGAATCCCGATACCAAGGGAACGATGTTTGCGATCGACGTCACGTTGCGTGAAGCGCTGCAGTCGCTGCTCAAGCCGCTGGAGATGGACTTCCGTACGATCGATGAGCGCACGCTGCAAATCGCGATGAAGTCCGACATCGCACAGCATGGTCTTGTCGAACTCTACCCCATCAGCGATCTCGCGGACGGCCCTACGCAAGCCGCCGCTTTGATCCATCGCTTGAAGACCGAACTTGGGATCGCCGACGATCCCGAATTCGCACTGCTCTACGACGAGCCGAGCAAACATCTACTCGTTCGCTTGCCGCAGCCGAAGCAAGAGGAACTCTCCGCGACGCTCGCAAAAATGCGAGCGCCGTAGAGCGGAACCGACAAGCTACGCATGGGACCCTACCGGCTACATCTTGATGTCCAGCGCATCGGCCACTTTGCGGCATTTGGCCATCGTTTGGGCGAACTGCGGCAGCGTCAAAGATTGATAGCCGTCGCTCATCGCTTCTTCCGGTTTCGGATGAACTTCGATGATCAATCCGTCGGCGCCAACGGCGACGCTGGCGGCGCACATGTCTTCGACCAGGTAAGCGTGCCCAGTGCCGTGGCTCGGATCAATCACGACCGGCAAGTGGGTCTTTTGGTGCAAATAAGGAACGGTCGCCAGCGGCAAGGTGAAACGAGTATGCGCCTCGAAGGTGCGGATCCCTCGTTCACACAGCATGACGTTCTGGTTTCCTTCGTTCAGAATGTACTCCGCCGCCAACAGCAGTTCGTCAATCGTCGCAGCCGGTCCGCGTTTCAGCAGCACCGCTCGGTCCACACGGCCGCAGGCTTCTAGCAAGCGATAGTTCTGCATATTGCGAGCGCCGATCTGCAACACGTCGGCGTACTTGGCGACCAGCTCGACATCTTCCGGAGACATCACTTCGGTGACGATCGCCAGGCCGGTTTCTTCGCGAGCGGCGGCCAGCAGCTTCAGACCTTCTTCCTTCATCCCTTGGAATGCGTAAGGACTGGTGCGCGGCTTGAACGCTCCCCCACGCAGCGCCGTCGCGCCAGCCGCTTTGACCGCGTGGGCAGTCGTGATCAGTTGCTCTTCACTTTCGACCGAACAAGGTCCGGCGATCACGCCCAACGAACCGGCGCCTACTTTCAAATCGCGGACGACCACTTGGGTTGATTCCGGTTTCACTTCGCGACTCGCAACTTTGTACGGCGCCAGGATCGGCATCACCGCGGCGACGCCGGGTCCGCTTTCCAGCGACTCTTTCATCTCTGCGCGTTTGTCGCCGATCGCCGCGATCACGGTCCGTTCCTCGCCGACGATCACGTGCGCTTTCAGTCCTAAATTTTCGACTCGCTTTACCATGTGTTCGATCTCCGGCTGTCCGGCTCCACGCTGCATTACCACGATCATTGCCTGGGTGCTCCGATTGAAAAACGCTGTAGGAAAACGAAAAAGGCCCTGAACTTCTAAGGAAGTTCAGGGCCTGAAAGTGACTCGTATTAGCGATTGTGCGTCTACGCAGCTCCTCCAGGCCCACCGGTAAAGTAGGTAAAGGACTGCCAAAAGTAGCTGTTTCGCACGATCATGTTGGTCATTATGACTGTCCGAGCGGCGAACGCAAGTCGTTCTGCTCGGCACTATGGCATTCTTCACGAATCGTAAAGAAAACGTCCAAACGGGGACGCATCTTCCGATCTGTTCCCTATCGCGTTGCGGTCGACGGAGTCACAACGGCCGCAGGTTTGATGACTGTTTGCGGCACGACCGGGTTCACCGCGGGAAGCCGTATCGTAAATGCCGTGCCGACGCCGACGGTGCTTTGCACGCGGATTTTCCCTTCGTGCGCCTCGATGATATCGCGGCAAGTCGCGAGTCCCAGCCCGGTTCCTCCCTTGCCGCTGTCGTCCGGTCCACTTTTCGTCGAGAAGAATGGATCGAAAATTTTTGGCAATTGATCAGCCGGGATGCCAGTACCGCTATCACGCACCATCAAGCTGACAACGCCTTCTGCGGCGTCATGCGACAAGCGAACGACCAAACGACCTCCCTTGGGCATCGCCTGACGAGCGTTGATCAATAGATTGAGCAACACTTGTTGAATCTGATTGCCGATCGCCAGGGCAGGGGGAACGTCGTCTAGTTGAACGTCCAACTCGACGCGATACTTTTGCATCTCCCGTTCCAGCAGCATGATCGCGTCTTTGACCAGCGGCGCCAGATCGGTCGGCTCGCGGCGATCACTGCGGTTTTTGGCCAAGCCCAACACGCCGGTGGTGATCTTCGCGGCCCGCTGTCCGGCGGCCAGAATTTTGTCAAAGCAGCGATTGCGGGTCGCTTCGTCCTGATGGCGAAGTCCCATCTGAGCGTAGTTGATGACCGAAGTCAGGACATTGTTGAATTCGTGTGTAGTGGAGCTCATCAGTTCACCCAGTGCGGTGAACTTTTGGGCTTCAGCCAGTCGTCGTTTGAGCGTTTCGACTTGCTCTTCAAGCGATGGCTGGTTGGGGGAATCTGTGTCCGCCGACGTCTTCCTTGACACGCGCGTCCTGCCTTTCCTACTAGAAACTTCCCACCCTGCTGGACTTCGCAAAGCTGCCGAATCTTCCCTGTCGGCGTCTCTTAAAGTCCTGGGAAATGGAGATTTACCGCATAGAAACGTATCGTCGTTTTCCTCTTCGCGACTCAAACCGAACCCGCTACAATCGGCGCCCCCGATACAGATCCCCCAATGTCGCAAAGGATTCTGCGCATGCATACGCTCGATTTGCTGGAACAAGCCGTCACCGCCGCCGAGCAACTGGGGTATCAGGTCCGCCGCGAATGGCTCGACGGCAGCGGGGGCGGAAGCTGCGAAGTCGCCGGCAAGAAATGGATCTTCCTGGATCTCTCGCTCGATTCACACGAACAACTGATGCAAGTCTTGGATGCGATCGCGCAAGATGAAGCGCTGACGACGATCCCGCTGCCGGCGTCGCTGCAATCGCTCACCCACCGCTCCAGACGAGCCGCCTAGACAACTTTCTGGCGCCGAATCTCTTTACGGCAGTCCCGCAAACCCGAACAACCGCTTGGTCTGAATGTACATTTCGACCGAGCGGGGAAGCTGATAGCGGATTGTTTCGCCGGCAGCGCAGCGGCGGCGAATTTCGGTGCTGCTGAGTCCAACTCCTGGCACATCGACTAGATTGCCGGCAAAAGCGGCCAGACGCTCGGTCGAGCAATACGGCGCCAAGACGCTCCAATCGGGTTCCGGCGAGCCCGGTCGCCGCATCACTGCTGGCGCCGCCAGCTGACAAACTTTCTCTGGACTGCGCCAAGTCGAGAATTCGGCCAGCGTGTCGCCGCCGATCAACAGGAACAGTTCGGCATGCGGCGTCTGCTTGCAGATCTCGGCCAGCGTGTCGACGGTGAAACTGACCCCTCCGCGCTCCAGTTCTAGCGGACAAACGCTGAACGCTTCGTTCCCGGCGATCGCTAGCTGCAACATCGCGACACGATCCGCGTCGGCCGCCAATTGCTGATCGAGCTTGTGGGGGGGAATCGCAGCCGGCACGAACCAAACTTCGTCGAGCGAAAGCTGCTCTCGTGCATATTCGGCCAATAGTAAATGGCCAAAATGAACCGGCGAAAAAGATCCCCCAAAGATTCCCAGACGCATTGAACTCTTTCGCTTTTTCTAGATCGCCGCCGGAAGCCGTGCAGAAGTCGTTACAATTCAATGTAACTCCCCACTTCCGCGCCGACCATCCAAGCGCTGATCTGCACCAACCATCGCTCGTGAAGCAACAAGACCTATTCAACACCGCGCCGGCGCCCTGGGAAGTCGACGATCTTGTTTCGCACATCGTCGCCAAGATCGTCTTCTCGACCGGGCCGCAACAACCGTTCGACTATCTCGTGCCAGAAAATCTGGTTCCGGTCGCCGTCGCCGGTCGTCGCATGCGCGTCCCCTTTGGTCGCGGTGATCGCCTGGTGCAAGGATACTGCGTTGAAGTTGGCGCCAAACAGGTGTTGCCCAACAAACTGAAGTCGATCCGTGAAGTGGTCGACGATGTCACGCTCCTCAGTCGCACCATGCTGGGGCTGACGCGTTGGATGGCCGAATATTACCTTTGCCCCTGGGGTCAGGTGTTAGAGGCAGTCGTTCCCGCGGCGGTACGGGGAAACGCCGGTACGCGGGAAGTAACGCTGCTGACCGTGCCGCGCGAAACGGCGATGCAACTCGCGACGCTCAAATTGCCTGCTAAGCAACATGCCGCGCTGACCATCTTGGCCGCGGCGGGAAAAGCGCTTACTCCGCCAGAACTAGCGCAAGCCGCCGGTTGCACGCTGGCGCCGATCATGGCGCTGCGGAAGAAAAAGCTGGTTCACGTCGAAGTCCGCCGCGTCAGCTTCGCCCATTTCGATGATACGCCAGCCGAAGCGGAGCCTTCCAAACAGCTAAACGAAGATCAAGCTGCGGCCCTGAAAACCATCTTGCACGCCGTCGACGAAGAGCGACATCAAACGGTGCTGCTGCACGGTGTGACCGGCAGCGGCAAGACCGAGGTCTATCTGCAAGCGATTGATCGCGTCGTCGCCGCCGGCAAACAGGCGATCGTGCTGGTGCCGGAGATCAGTCTGACGCCGCAAACCAAACAGCGATTCCGGGCCCGCTTTAACCAAATCGCGCTGCTGCATAGTCACATGAACGACGTCGAGCGGCATTGGCAATGGAAGCGCATCGCCAGCGGTCATATTCCGGTGGTGGTCGGCGCTCGCAGTGCGATCTTCGCTCCCACGCCCCGTCTGGGGATGATCATCCTGGACGAAGAGCACGACTCGTCGTTCAAGCAAGACTCGTCCCCCCGCTATCATGCGCGGGATGTCGCCGCCTGGCGGGCGGAAAGCGAAAATGCGCCGCTCATTTTGGGTTCGGCGACTCCTTCGCTCGAAAGTTGGCGGCAAACGCAAACCGGTGCGATCACGCTGGTTTCGATGCCGCGGCGCGTGAATAACTATCCGCTGCCTGACGTGAAGACGGTCGATCTGCGGGTCGATCGCAAAAGCATGGGCCGCGGCGCGATCAGTCGCCCCCTGTATCAGGCGATGCGGCGCACGATCGAAGAAGAGGGGCAGATGATTTTGCTCCTCAATCGGCGCGGCTACGCGACCCATATTCAATGTCCAGCGTGCGGCGAAAAAGTGGTCTGCCCTGAATGTGAGATTGCGCTGACGCATCACCTGGCCGACAACGTCGCAATTTGTCACTACTGCGACTATCGCCAAGCGGCGCCCAAGAGCTGTCCCGCGTGCGGTTTTACCGGCATTCACTTTTTCGGCTATGGAACGCAGAAGCTGGAAGCGGAAGTCAAAGCCCGTTTTCCAGGTGTCGAGTGTCTGCGGATGGATAGCGACACGATGAAAAAACCAGGTTCGCACGAAGCGGCCCTCGATCGTTTCCGCTGCGGCGACGCGAAGATCTTGGTCGGCACGCAGATGATCGCCAAAGGACTCGACTTTCCTAACGTGACGCTAGTCGGGGTAATCAACGCCGACACGGCTTTGCACTTTCCCGATGTGCGAGCCGGCGAACGAACGTTCCAACTAATTACCCAGGTCGCCGGACGAACCGGTCGCGGCCACAAGGGTGGGCAAGTGTTGGTGCAAACGCTCAGCCCAGATCACCCGGCGATTGAAGCGGCGGCGCGGCACGATTACACGCTCTTCGCTGGCCGAGAGCTCCCATTTCGCGAGAAATTCCAGTTCAGCCCGTTCGCCAAGATGGTTCGCCTGGTCGCGCGGGCCGAGACCGCGGCGGCTCCAGAAGCGTTTCTGGATGAGTTCGCCAAACAGCTGCAAAAGGTCGCGATTCCACTAGAACTGAAGCTGCATTTGCAAGGTCCTGCGGCGGCGCCCATTGAAAAGCTGCGGGGACAATATCGCTTTCATCTGCTGCTGAAATCGCTCGACGGCGAGAACCTGCGCAAGGCGGTTCAAATGGTCGCTGCGAAGACGAAATCGCCGGACGAGGTGATCTGGACCATCGATGTCGACCCGGTTGATATGATGTAAATCGCGCCAGACCAGTACTTTCGGGGGTGCGAATCTGTCTGGCTCCGAGCGGTCCAAACCTCTAGAATGCTTACGAGTCCCCTGAATTCCCGCATCTTTTTCGGCAGAGCATGTCTTACCGCTCGCTAAAACGCGTTCTCGGCGAAACCAATCTCGAACGAAAGTGCCGCTTTCTGTTCGGGACTTGCTTGCTGTTGCTCATCATGGGGAGCTTCACCTGGTATGGCCAATCGACCGAACAGTTGGTGCACGAGAAGAACGAAGCGACCGGCCGCTTGCTGGTCGATGCGGTGCTGCTGAAAATTCACTGGCAGAGCAACGAGAAAACATCGCAGCCCGGCTATGACGCCTACGTCGCCGAAACAGGCTTGGAACTGGAGTACATTGATTACGACTGGGAGATTTTGGTTCGCGATCCTGAGGCCCGTGCTTTGGCGCGGACGCTGAACAAAGAGGAAAAAATTTCGCTGCCGGCCAACGAGGAAGAATACCAAACGCTGGCCGAGTTGCAGTATGAGCAAGAGACGCGTGACAAAGAAATTTTGCAACGCTTTTTGGCGACGCCAGAGCTTGAAACGAAAGTCGTCGACGAAGAGTGGGTCAAGTTCAAACCGCAGACCGATGACAAAAATCTAATCGAGTATTCGCCGGTTTCGCGTTCTTCGTACAACGACAGCAGCAAAACCTACGTCTACTACCAGCCGATCTATTGGAAGTATTCATGCACGCTCTGCCACAACAATGATGTCGCGGCCGCGTTTCCTGCAGGACAACCGGCGACCGAAGATCGTCTGCCGTTCACGGTCGTCAAAATCACCAAGCCGGATGACGTAACGCAGCTGGCGCTGAACAAGAACTTCGCGTTTCTCGTGGCCACCGGCATTATCACGGTGGCGCTGTCGATGGCGGCGCTGTACCTGATCGTCAAATATGTGATCGTCAAACCGCTCAACCATCTGCGCGAGGTGAGTGAAGAAGTGACCAACGGCAACACGTCGGTCCGCGCTGACATCCGCACCAACGACGAGTTTGAAGATCTCGCCGCATCGTTCAACAAGATGCTGCGTCACTTGATCGATGCGCAAAATCAATTGCATCTGGCCAACGATGATCTGGATAACAAGGTCGACGAGTTGGCCCGCGTCAACGTGCAGTTGTACGAAATGAACCGCGTCAAAAGCGACTTTTTGGCGAACATGAGCCATGAGCTGCGAACGCCGCTCAACAGCATCCTCGGCTTCTCCGACGTGCTTAGCGGCATCGACAGTCTAAACGACAAGCAAAAGCGCTACGTGCAAAATATTCAAAAATCAGGGCGTCTGCTGCTGGACATGATCAACGACATTCTTGATCTGGCGAAGATCGAAAGCGGACGCATGGAAGTTCGCCCCAGCGAGTTTTCGGTCGCGGCGGTCGTGCGCGCCAACTGCGACATGGTCCGTTCTCTAATCGAAGAAAAGAATCTCGACCTGGAGTGCGATGTGCATGACGGGGGAGAGCCGATGTTCCAGGATCAAACGAAGCTGCAGCAGATTTTAACCAATCTGCTGTCCAACGCGATCAAGTTTACGCCCGAAGGGGGCCGCATCATTTGTCGCGTCTCGCGTGAAGAAGAGATGATGAAGTTGGCGGTCGAAGACACCGGCGTCGGCATCGCCGAAGAAGATCGCGAGATCATTTTCGAGAAATTCCGCCAAGGCGCCGTTTCGCCGCGCAACGACTCGCTGACCCGCGAGTTCTCCGGCACCGGTCTCGGACTGTCGATCGTGATGGAAATCTGCAAGCTTCTCGACGGATCGATCGAAATGGAAAGCCAACTCGGCTCTGGCAGCACGTTCACGATTCGGATTCCCTGGATCGCTGACGAAGGGCCTGACCTTTCGCAATCGACGTTTCGCAGTAAGCTTAACGATCTGAGTAAATCGAGCGGCGAGTTTCCCCGCATCAACGGACCAACTTCGCCCAACGGCAATTCGACCACCGACGCCGCCGCTCCTTCTCAGCGAAGCTTGTCGTAGCCGATTGCACTTGCTTGCGATTTGCTCGCCGTTAGTTCGTTCACCCTCTGCTTAGCGATTGTCTTATGCCGTTCGAGCCCGAAGTCTCTCTATTCACCGATGGCGCCTGCAGCGGCAACCCCGGCCCCGGCGGTTGGGCGTTTATTCTGCGTCATCACGGCACCGGCAAAGAGTTGGAAGGTTCTGGCGGCGAAGAAGTCTCGACCAACAACCGCATGGAGTTGCAAGCGGTGATCGAAGGACTCGGCACGCTCAACCGTCCTTGCCGCGTCGAGCTGTTCACCGACAGCGTCTATGTTGGCAAAGGAATGTCGGAGTGGATGCCGAAATGGAAGAAAAACGGCTGGCGACGCAAAGAAGGCAAAGCCTGGAAGCCGGTCAAAAACGAAGAACTGTGGCGCAAGCTGGACGAACTGCTGCTGAAGCACCAGGTCAAATATACCCGCGTCGCCGGTCACAGCGGCCATCCCGAGAATGAACGCTGTGACGAACTTGCGGTCGAAGCCTGCCAGAAATTCAAATAGCTGTAGGGTCCGCTGTGCGGACCGAGAATCGCTAGCGATTCAAATGGTCCGCACAGCGGACCCTACGACAGGGCGGACCTTAGCGACTTACAACTTGTCGGCCATCTCTTGGGCTTTGGCTTTGATGGCCGCCGCATCTTTTTCGGCCGCTAGTTGCTTAAAATCGGCCATCAACTCTTCGGCTTTTTGCGGCTTGGCCTCACGCATCCCTTCGATTTCTTCATAGAGCCGCTTCTTGACCGCTTTTAGATTCCCATTGGTGGCGATCTGCTGAAGCGTTTCCTTTGCATCCGGGGGCGGCGGAACCACCCTGACCGATTCTTCCCCCGACAAGCCGCACCCCAGCAGACAACCAACCAACAAAAACAGACTGATAGAATGAAACAATCGAGACATACTGCGTTTCCTTCACCGAAATAGAACAAGAGTTGAATCAGCAGCAACTAGCGCTAAGGCAGTTGCGCCACTTCCCCTCCGTTGCGGCTTCCCAATGCGTGGTACGTCTGCAGATTAATCGTATCGGTCAGAAAGCGAACCGATCCGTCCGCCAGCGTAAAGTTCACGCCGCCGGGGTGACGACTGCGAGCCACATAAATTCCGCTTGAGCTTCCGTGGTTTCCGGTGCTGCTGGAGGTCATACAGCTGGGATATCTCCAGTTCGGCGGCGCCATCGTGTTGAACATTGCATACTCAAAGGTGCCTCGCGTCCACCGCAAAGCCGAGTAACTGCTATGGTTCGCTTTGTTGCTTTCGCAGGCGGCGCCTGCCGTGTCGAGTATGGTTTGCGTGATTGTCCCTAGCGATGTCGATTCGTCGGCACTCCACGAAAGCCCCCGCACCACGTCGGAAGAGAGTCGGTAAAAGGTATCATCCGCATCCCCGACGGTATGTTCGCCAACCATGATCGTGTTGGTCGTACCATCCGTGATCGCAGCAAAGTTATTCTCACTGCGAAAATTGAAAACGCCGGTCTGCTTCGATTCCGCGATGTTCCAGCCGATATTCGATCCCGCTGAAAGCGGATAGTTGCAGTTACCTTCTCGAGTCGGGTCGGGAAAGACGCCGTCAGACGGACAAACAAACCCCGATATCCGATTGTTCTGAACCAAGCCCTCCGAGTCGGTCACGTTCTCGTAGAAATTGTCCGTCGCCGTCTTGATTTGTTCGTACACGGCAGCCTGCTCGATGAACGGCAACAACTTCACATGAGGGCCGCAAGAAAAGCCGTCCGATGCGTCCGATGCCCCTCCTTTTTGGTTGTACCGCGGAAACGCCAGATAGGTGTCATGGTAGTTGTGCAATGCCAACCCCAGTTGCTTCTGGTTGTTAGTGCAAGACATCCGGCGAGCCGCTTCGCGGGCCATTTGCACCGCCGGAAGCAACAGTGCGATCAAGACGCCGATGATGGCGATCACCACCAGCAGTTCGACAAGCGTGAAACCTGGCAAGGATTTCGTGCGACGCATAAGAGACTCCGTATTGATATGAAAAGTGGAGGATAACTCGGCAGCAGTGAACTAAAGACAAATTGCATGCCAATCAGCAGATTTGAACTGTCACTTCATCACTTTCTAGTGATCCAGGATAGCTTCGCCAAGCGACAACAAGGCGATGGCTACCACTAAGACTAGCCCAAGGCATGATGACTCGTGATATCAATGCATATTGTAACTAAAAACAAAATTTCGTCCACCTAATTTTGTGAGTGGATCCAGGCCAAACATCCATCACTGCTCAATAAACAATTGAGATACTGCCCGATTCCTACGCAATGCCTGCCAGCGAGAGTCCTGTCAAGCGACATCGGTCGAATGGGGAAGTCCCCCACCCAAAGCACCAGACGAACTCCCAGAAACGTCCCGTCTTCCTAGTCCAGACGATCATGTGATCCTTGGCTATCAAAACCGAACGAGTGAGCCCTGCGATCGGTTCGGCTAGTTGAACGAGCCTCTCAATGCGGTGCTCGATGTGGGGATCTGTCAGCGATCCAATCGCCGCTCAGCTGGCTACGAAGCGTCAACGTCCAATGCCCGTCGCATCCCACGAATCTCTCGCTAAAATGGCGAGCATGTCGTCCCCCAGCGCCAATCCATCGCTCGAACGCCTTCGCACTCCCGTGCAGTTTCTGAAGGGAGTCGGACCGCAGCGCGCCGAGAAACTGGCGAAGCTCAACATTTTTACGGCGCTTGATCTCCTCTTTTTCTTCCCGCGTGACTATCAAGATGTCCGCGATGTCATTCCAATCGCGCAACTGGTCGAAGACGAACTGGCCAGCGTGATCGGCACGGTCGAAGAGATCTCACTGCGCAACACCGCCCCGGGACGATCGGTGCTGGGCGTTTTGATTCGCAGCGATGACCAATACCTACGCGCGATCTGGTTCAATCAGCCATTTTTGCGACGCCGTTTCAGTGAAGGTCGCCGCGTGTTGCTGTCAGGCAAACCGACCATCAATGGGCTCCGCTGGGAAATGGCCCATCCGATCGCTGAAGTGCTGGAAGATGAGCAGGAAGAAATCGGCGGTAAAATTCTCCCCGTCTACTCGTTGACCGAAGGAATTCGCCAAGGAGCGATGCGGCGACTGGTCCATCATGCGGTCGAAGATTATCGGAAAGAGATCGAGGAAGTGCTGCCGCAATCGTTTCTCGATGAACATGGTCTGATGCCGGTGCATGATGCGATCATGCAGATCCATGCTCCCGACGATCACGAGGCCCGAGCCGCGGCGCAGCGGCGGTTTATCTATCAAGAGCTGCTCGTCTTGCAACTGGCGCTCGCGGTGCGGCGATATCAATTGACGTCGAGCCGGCATTCGATGTCGATCCCAATCGATGGCCGCATCGACGAACGGATTCGCCGTCTGATCCCGTTTGAGCTGACCGAAGCGCAAAACCAGGCGGTCGCCGAAGTCGCGAAAGACCTGGCGCTCGACGTGCCGATGAATCGCCTGCTGCAGGGCGACGTCGGCTCAGGCAAGACGATTGTCGCCCTCTATGCGATGCTGGCCGCGGTCGCCGCTGGCGCTCAAGCGGCGCTGATGGCGCCGACCGAAGTCTTGGCCCGGCAGCATGTCCGTACCCTAGGCAAACTGCTGGCCAAAGCCCAAGTGAACGTTGGTCTGTTGACCGGCACGCTGACCGAAAAACAACGACGCGAACTGCTGGCCCAACTCGCCGCCGGCGACGTGCAACTGTTGGTCGGCACCCAAGCGATCATCGCCAGCGAAATCGAATTCCAGAAACTAGGACTGGTCGTCATCGACGAGCAGCACAAGTTTGGCGTCAAACAACGCGGGCTGTTGCGCGGCGCTGGTCTCGATCCGCATTATCTGGTGATGACCGCAACGCCGATTCCGCGCACGATCGCGATGTCGCTGTTTGGCGATCTCGACGTCTCTTCGATTCGGGAAGCTCCGCCTGGCCGACAACCGGTTCATACCTACATCGGAACCGAGGAAGAGCGAGAAAAATGGTGGAAGTTCTTTCGCAAGAAACTGCGTGAGGGGCGGCAGGGATACGTCGTCGCGCCCTTGGTCGACGAATCGTCCTCGGCCGACAGCGCCAGCGCCGAGCAATTGCTGGAAACCTTGTCCAACGGCGAGCTCGAAGAATTCCGGCTCGGCCTTTTGCATGGCCGCATGAGCGCCGAAGACAAAGAAGAAACAATGCGTAAGTTTCGCGATGGTGAGATTCAAACGCTCGTCTCCACTTCGGTCATCGAAGTGGGCGTCGACGTTCCTAACGCCGTCGTCATGACGATCGAAGGGGGCGAACGTTTTGGGTTGGCCCAGTTGCATCAACTGCGTGGTCGAATCAGTCGCGGCAGTCACGCTGGCTTCCTGTGCATCTTCGCCGATCCCAAGACGGATCATTCTCGCGAACGCCTGGAAGCGCTCGCCAAATCGAACGATGGCTTTGAACTGGCGGAACTCGACTTTCGTCTCCGCGGTCCCGGCGACCTGTTCGGTTTCAAACAACATGGGATGCCGCCGCTGCGGATCGCCGATCTTCAGCGCGACGGCGAGCTGCTCGAAAAAGCGAGAGCCGACGCGCGGTCGATTATCGCCGCCGATCCGGCGCTGGCCGACGCCAAATGGGAAAAACTGCGGCGTATGGTCTTCATTCGCTACGGAAAATCGTTAGAAATCGGCGATATCGCGTAATTCTCCCCCCCCGATTTTGCCCACTGAAGGTTTTCAAGGTAGGTTTCCACAAGTAGCCTGCCTTCTGGTCATTTTGGAGCCAACCGACCATGGACCTTTCGCTGCCCACTTTCTCGCTGCTGGTTTCGCTGATTGGGCTTTCCGCCGTCGCCGGAATCGTTGCGGTAGTATGCCCCACTTGTTTTCAACGTCTTGCAGGTATCGGCGGCAGTTGGGTAGATACCGATCGCTGGTGGGCGGTATTGGATCAACGCGTCGATATTGATCGATTCGTACTGCAACGACCGCGTCTGTTCGGATCAATCGTCATCGCAGCTTCGGCCTATCTTGGCTACTTACTCTATCTAAAATTTTAGTCGGCGGCCGAGTACTTCTGCACGAATTTGACTACGAGTTGGCAGCCTGGATCGACTGTGCCGCCGTGATCGAACCCACCCATTTCGTACAGTTCGACCTGTTTGTTTCCCAAGCCTTTCAACATGCGCCAGAGATAGGCGTTCTCTTCGTAGCGTCCTAGCATGTCAAGCTCGCGATCGCCGGTAACCAGAATCATCGGCGGTGCGTCTTGGCGCGCATGATACGCCGGAGCAAGATCATCGATGATCGCTTGGTTGTAACCCAAGCCTCGTTCACTGCGAATCGTAAAGTGGGTGAACGCGTGCCCGCTGAGGGGAGCAAGCCCGGCGATCTTGTTGGCGTCAATCTCATGCGCGGCCAACCAACGTTTATCGAGCCCGACGATGCTGGTGAGATATCCGCCAGCCGACGATCCGCTCACAAAGATCTTGTTCGGATCGCCGCCGAAACGCTGGATGTTCTTAAATGTCCACGCGATCGCCGCCGCCGCGTCTTCGATGTAGGCGGGCGCTTTCACTTTGGGGCTTAGTCGATAATTGACCGTCACCACGGCGAAGCCTTTGCTCTGCAGACCTTTGGGAACTGACTTGCGTCCTCCGGTCAATCCGCCGCCATGAAACCAGACGACCGTCGTAAAGTTCTTCGTATCGGCCGGGTAATAAACGTCAAGCTTACAACGTTCTTGCTCGTAGTCGGTGAGCGAGTCTCCCTCGCGATACGGAACATCGCTTTCGGTCTGGTACTTGGCCGCGACGGCGGACGTTTGCCAAGCGGATGAAAACAATAGAGCCAGCGCAAGGGAAGCGGCGTAACAGAATCGCATAAGATCAATCTTTCGGCAGGAGTTTTTACTTCGTAGCCCGTAGCGCAAGCTTTAAAGTTGCGTTACTTGACGAAAGAGAAGACAAAACCATGGTCGGAATCAATCCGAAAATCGTCACACTAGCCCGCAGCGCCAGCGAGGAAATTCGGTTGGCGATGCTAACACGGATTGAAGTGGCGAGCCGTTTTCCCTCGCTGGCGCAGCGGGCTAGTGTCCAATCGGTTCGAGAAATCGCACCGTTCAAAACTTGCGTTTCGGGCGACGAAGAATCGGACGACAGGGGATAGTCCCATTGTCGACTGCCGAGACGCGGCGTTCAAGTCTGCGCCGCGATACGATTTCTTGAGGGCGTCTAGCCGCCGACCGCGACTTGTTCGCCCACCGTCCAAGCTGATGGATTCGCGGCGTCTCGCTCTACGCGACGATAGAGCGTGTCTCGTTCGATCGGCTCGCGCCCCGTTTCGACGATCAGGCGACGAATGTCGTCGACCGACAACACCTCAGGCGTCGTCGCGCCGGCATCGTGATAGATCAGCTCGTGCCGAACCGTGCCGTCGAGATCATCGGCGCCGTAGGCCAGTGCGGTCTGGGCGGTCTCAATGCCGAGCATGATCCAGTAGGCCTTGATGTGGTCGAAATTATCGAGCATCAGACGCGAGATCGCCATCGTCCGCAGATCCATCACCACCGACGGCTTTTTCAGATTACGGAGTGCGGCCAGTTCGGTATTGTCAGGATGGAACGCCAACGGAATGAAAGTCTGGAATCCGCCGGTCTGATCTTGCAACTCACGCAAGCGAATCAGATGGTCGATCCGGTGAAACGCGTTTTCGATATGACCGTACAGCATGGTCGCGTTGGTGCGTATGCCCATCTTGTGCGCGGTGCTGTGAACCTCGAACCATTTGTTCGAATTCGCTTTGTGTTCGCAGATTTGATCGCGAACTTCACGATGGAAGATTTCGGCGCCGCCGCCGGGCATGCTGCCGAGGCCCGCATCGAGCAAATCGGTCAACACTTCTTCAACGGACTTCTTGGTCAGGAACTCAAACCAGTTGATCTCGACCGCCGTCCAACCCTTCAGATGCAACTTCGGAAAAGCGTCGTGCAGCACGCGAAGCACGTTGACGTACCACTCGTACTTTTTCTGATGATGCAAACCGCCGACAATGTGCATCTCGGTGCAGCCGTTGTCGACCGCTTCCTGACCGCGAGCGACAATTTGCTCGTCGCTCATCGCATAACCGCGGGGGTCGCGCAGGTCGGCCCGAAACGCGCAGAAATTGCATCGATAAACGCAGATGTTGGTCGCGTTCAGATGCGTGTTGATGTTGTAGTAAGCGAAATTGCCGTTCTTCCGCTCGCGAACCATATTAGCCAGCGCGGCGACATCATTCAGCGGCACGTCTTCTTGATAAAGGTAAACCCCTTCGTCCAACGTGAGCCGATCACCGTTTTCGACCTTTTTGGCAATCGTATCGAGCGAAATTCGGCCAGGTGCAGTCATGGGAGTCCAGCTTCCTACTTCAAATCCAGAATCAATAATTGATCAATAAATGGGGGCCAGAAAATGGGGTCAGGTCCCAATTTAGCAGCTAAATTGGGACCTGACCCCATTTTCTGGCCTGTCCCAATTTCTGTCCCCGCATCAGCTATTGTTAGAACCGCACTGCCGCAGCGAATGCAACCAATCCTTTATGTTCTAACGAACCGTCACTCCCCGCAAGGGGCGACCGCATGGTCGATCCCCGCTTTTGCGGCGTCGCAAATGCGGTCAATCTCGTCCAAAGTGATCGACAGCGGCGGCATGATCACAATCACATTTCCTAACGGACGCAGCCAGACGCCGTTTTGGGTAGCATGTCGACACGCCTGCCAACCACGCCGCTCGGTCCAGGGGTAAGACTCGCCGGTTTCCTTATCGGCAACTAGTTCCACTCCTGCGATCAGCCCGCATTGCCGCACCGAAGCGACGTGCGGATGATCGATCAGTTCGGCCAATCGCATTTCAAGATGCGCGATCTTCGCCGGCAACTGATCGAGGATTTTTTCTTTTTCAAAAATATCAAGCGTCGCCAGCGCCGCGGCGCACAACAGCGGATTACCGCTGAACGTGTGGCCATGGAAGAAGGTCTTCCGCTCAGCGTAGGTCCCGAGAAACGCGTTCCAAACTTCGGTGGTCGCCACCGTAACGCTCAGCGGCAGATATCCAGAGGTCAGGCCTTTGCCCAAACAGAGAAAGTCAGGCGTCACTTCTTCCTGCTGACAGGCGAACATCGTGCCGGTTCGTCCCATGCCAACCGCGATCTCGTCAAAGATCAGCAGCACGTCGTACTTGGTGGTCAGCTCACGCAGGCCGCGGAGATAGCCGGCCGGCTGCATCAACATGCCGGCCGCACCTTGCACCAGCGGCTCAATCACCAGCGCTGCGATCGTCTCGTGATGCTCCTTCAACACCGCTTCTAACTGATCGAGATAGTAGCGACACGCGGTATCCGAAGTGACGCCATCCGGCAGATGATCACGATCAGGCGAAGGCAAGCGATGGACCGAGAAGAGCAGGGGGCGGAACATGTCGTGAAACATCTCGACGCCGCCAACACTGACGGCCCCCAGCGTATCGCCGTGGTACGCTTCATGAAACGCGATGTAGCCGGTTTTGTTCGGCCGGGGATCGTCACGTTGCCGCCAATATTGAAACGCCATTTTCAGCGCTACTTCGACCGCCGACGAACCGTCGCACGCGTAGAAGACGTGATTCAACTCGCCTGGCGCCAGATCGACGATCCGTTTGGTCAACTCAATCGCCGGCACGCTGGAACAGCCAAGATTGGTGACGTGGGCCACTTTGTCTAACTGATCGCGAATCGCCTGATCGATCTTGGGATGGCGATGGCCGAAGGTGTTGCACCACAGACTGCTCACGCCGTCGAGGTAAGCGTTGCCGTCGATGTCGTACAACATGCAGCCTTCGCCGCGTTCAATAATCAGCGGCTCGTATTCGGCCATCTGCGTGAAAGAATGCCAATGGGCCGAACGGTCCCAGTCGCGCAGCTGCTGGTGAGTTAAATTCATCGAGAAACTTGGATTCGAAAGTCTATAGACGCGTCCGCAGGGCTGCATCGCTTGCAGCGACTCCACCCTGGGCTACTTTAGGACGACCCTTCGGGCCTAAGAAACGATCCAACCTACCAAGAAATCTCGACCTTCGCGCCGGGGCGAATCCCCAGAAACGCCGCCGCGCTTTCGCCGACGATGCAAAGCTCAAGAAAGCCGCTCTGCCCCAACACCGCGACATAGGTCATCTCGGGCTGTTGGTGATCGGCTGGATAGACCCCGAGCGTACGATGTTCATCACAAGTGATGGTCGTTTTCTCATCCCGCGGCGCATCGGCCAACTGGTCATGCGAAATATCGCTGATTAGATCGCCGGATTCCGAGATTGCGGTGATGCTGCCGACTAGTTTCGCCGCCACAGGTCGGGCCTCAGATGAAGGGAGATAGGATTTCACATGAAGAGCGTCAGCGGCGATTCTAGCCAGATTGCGCTAATTCGCCAAGCGTCTTGCCAACACCTAAAGTGAAGACCAGTCAACTCTTAACTTCAATTGTCACCCTCCATGCAAATGCCCCCCCCATCCAAGTGTTTGCGTTGCCGCCGACGATGGAGATCTCGAGCTGACCACTTGATCCCCACAGAGCGATCGGAGAACCTTCGCTCCGCTCACTATAGGTCAAAGCAAGCGGACCGACGTCGCGTCCCTCGATGTGGATTGATGTTATCACCTGATCCGCGAGGTCGCCTCTTGTGACGTTGGTCACCAGGTTGCCCAGTGAATCGGCGTAAAGCACCTGACCGTCAATTGTTCCGCCGCTGCGCGAAACGGCAGGCAAATCGAAACGCGTCATCGCTTCGAGCAAGGGGCCAACTTCGGCAAAATCTCCTCCGGCGGCCAAATAGGCGCCGACCGGTCCCATCACATCCCGCCCATGAAAGGTCGCCGAGACGGCGCCACGCCACAGTTGGGGATTAGATACTTCGCGAAGCTGCGTAGCTGCGAGCGAGCCGGCCACCACCGTTATCAGCCCATTGTCGGGTAACACAAAGATTTGACCGGCGATCTCGGCCGCGATGATTTTTCGCTGACTGCCGACGCCGGGATCGACCACGCCCACATGAACCGTACCATGCGGAAAGCTGCGATAGGTCCGCTCCAGCAGATACGCGCCTTGGCGAATGTTTTGCGGCGCGACGCTGTGGGTCAGATCAATGATCGTCGCGCGGCGAAAGACCGAGAGGATCGCTCCCTTCATTTCGGCGACGTAGGGACTGTCGACGCCGAAATCGGTCAGCAGCGTGATAATCCCCGAAGCGGCCATCGCAGGCTTCTACATTTTGGCGGACATATCGATGCACATCTGACGGAATGTGCCGGGATCGATATTCGGATTTTTCTTTTTCGCCTGACCGATCAAAGCGCCAACCGCTTTGTGCGTTCCCTCTTTGAGGTCAGCCAACACCTTGGGATTCGCTTCCAGTAACTCACGACAAAGGTTTTCGAGTTCCGAGTCGTCGACCTTCTCGATTCCCATTTCCTTCATCACCTCGGACGCCGACTTGCCCGAGTCGAGCATCTCGGCGAAGACATCCTTGGCCCGCGTGCCGTCAATCTCTTTGCCGGCGACCGCTTTGACCAGTTCGGCCAATCGCTCGGTCGAAATCGGAAATGCGTCGATCTCAAGCGAACGCTCTTTCAGCACGCGCAACACTTCCTGCTGCACCCAGTTGCTGGCCAACTTACCATCGCCAGAAAGCTTGGCGAGGGTCTCGTAATAGTTGACCGTGGTCTGCCCTTGGTTCACGATCACGTCGGCGTCGTAGGCCGGAATCTTGTACTGCTCTTCCAGACGATCGCGAATCTGACGCGGCAGTTCGCCGAGCTGCGCTTTTACCGCGGCGATCTCTTCGTCGGTCGTGGTGACCGGCGCCAGATCAGGCTCGGGGAAGTAGCGATAATCGCTTGATTCTTCTTTGTGCCGTTGACCGCGTGTGATTTGAGCCTGATCGTCCCAACCGCGGGTCTGTTTCGGCACGTCGCCGATTTTTTGCTTCGTCTCGAGCCAGATTTCGTACTGACGCTGCGCTTCGTATGCGATCGCGCGCTCGACGGCGCGGAAGCTGTTCATGTTTTTGATCTCGACGATCGGCGTCGCAACTTTGCCTTCCGGCGTTTGCAGATGCAGATTGACGTTGGCGTCGACGCGCAAGCTGCCTTCTTGCATGTTGCAGTCCGAAACGCCGAGATATTCGAGGATCAACTTCAGCTCGGTCAGATAAGCTTTCGCTTCCAGCGGCGAACGCATGTCCGGCTCGCTGACGATCTCTAGCAGCGGCGTACCGGTGCGGTTCAGGTCGATGCGGCTATCGGCTTTGCCGGCCGCTTCATCGTGCATGCTTTTGCCGGCGTCTTCTTCCAAGTGAGCGCGAATGATGCGAACCTTGCGCGGCTCGAACTGCTGCTTCGGATCGGTGATCAGCAGAAAGCCGTCTTGCGACATCGGCAAGTCGTACTGGCTGATCTGATACCCCTTCGGCAAGTCGGGATAGTAATAATTCTTGCGATCCCACTTCGTGAAGTTGGGGATCTGCAAGTTGAGCGCACACGCGGTCTTCATCCCCAACTGAAATGCGGTGCGATTCATCACCGGCAGCGAACCAGGCATCGCCAAGCAAACCGGGCAGGTCTGCGTGTTCGGCGGCGCGCCGTACTGCGTGCTGCAGCGGCAGAACAGTTTGGTCTGCGTCGCAAGCTGGACGTGGACTTCGAGCCCGATGACAATCTCGTAAGGCGACTCGCTCATGACAGTTCCGGTCTCCGCTCGTGCCAGTCGGTCGCAGTTTGAAACATATGGGCCGCTTGCAGCAAACGCTCTTCGGCCAGCGGCGGACCTTGCAGTTGCAGGCCGATCGGCAGGCCCGACTTGGAGAAGCCGCACGGAATCGAAATTCCGCCGATCCCCGCCAGATTGGCGGTCACAGTGTACAAGTCGCCCAGATACATCGACAACGGATCGTCGGTCTTGGTCCCAGCGGCGAACGACGGCGTTGGCGCCGTCGGGCCGATGACCAGATCGACGTTCTTAAACGCCGCGTCGTAGTCTTGGCGAATCAAGCGACGAACCTTCAGCGCCTTCAAATAGTAGGCGTCGTAGTAGCCGGCGCTGAGCGTGTAAGTCCCCAGCATGATGCGGCGTTTGACTTCCGGCCCAAAGCCCTCGGCTCGGCTTTGGCGATACATGCGGACGAGCGACGTATCAAGTTTCGCCAGGCCGGCTTCGTCACCGGCCGCTTCGAGCGCCGCTCGTTCTTGGGCGAGTTGCTCAAGCATCGCCGCTTCGTCGGTTCGATGCCCATAGTGAGCCCCATCAAAGCGAGCCAGGTTACTCGACGCTTCACTCGGAGCGATGATGTAATAGACGGCGATGCCGTACTTGCTGTGGGGAAGCGAGACGTCGCTCACCGTCGCGCCGAGCGATTTGTAAACGTGGATCGCTTCGCGGGTCGCTTGTTCGACTTCGCTGTCAAGCCCTTCGCCAAAATGTTCTTTCACCACGCCCAGCCGCAAACCCTTCAGCGGCTGTTTGACCGACTGCGAGTAGGCAGGCGTTTTCACATTGGCCGAGGTCGAATCGTGCGGGTCATAGCCGGCGATCGCTTCTAGCAAGATCGCGGCGTCTTCGGCCGTGCGGGCCATCGGACCAATCTGGTCAAGACTGCTGGCGAACGCGATCAGACCGAAGCGGCTGACTACGCCGTAGGTTGGTTTCAACCCGACCACGCCGCAGAACGAAGCGGGCTGGCGAATCGAACCGCCGGTATCGGTGCCGATCGAAAGGGGCGCCATCGAAGCGGCCAAACAAGCGGCCGCGCCGCCGCTCGATCCGCCGGGCACGCACTTCAAATCCCACGGATTACGGGTCACGCCGAGCGCCGAATTTTCGGTCGAGCCCCCCATCGCGAACTCGTCCATGTTCGTCTTGCCGATCAACACGGCGTCGGCCGCTTTCAGCTTGGCGATCACGGTCGCGTCATACGGAGGAACAAAGTTCTCCAGCATCTTCGACGCACAGGTAGTCGTTTCTCCTTGGGTGCACAGAAGATCTTTGATCGCGACCGGAACCCCGGCTAGACGACCCAGTTTTTCTCCTTTTTTGCGCCGCGCGTCGACGCTTTCGGCTTGCTCCAAAGCGGAGTCGCGCATGACCTTCAGAAAGGCGCCAACTTGTTTGTCGGCGGCGTCGATCTGGGCTAGGCAGGCCTTGGTCAATTCGACCGAGGTAATCTCGCCCGACTCAAGCTGCGTCAGCAGTTGTGCGGCGGAGGCGTGGATCAAAGACATCAGTTCCCCGGAGTCCGCAAGTTCGGTGATGGAGCGTCAAGAAACAGTGCTCACACGATACCGCTGCAGCGCGATGTCGCCAAGCGTATGACGATGGGCGAAACTATTCGCCCAACACGGCCGGGACGCGAAAACATTCGTCGTCCCGTTTGGGAGCGTTCGCCAGCGCCTCGTCGCGAGAGAGGGAAGGCGCACGTTCATCGGCGGCGAACACGTTAAACTGTTCGACCGCATGGGCCATCGGCTCGACGCCGGTCGTGTCGAGCTCATTCAGTTGCTCGACATAGCCGACGATATCACTCATCTGCCCGGTCATCGTCGTCAGCTCTTCCTCCGTGAGGAGCAGCCGCGCCAATAGCGACACCTTTTTGACGTCGTCTTGAGAAAGGCTCATCGCAAATCTCCAGCGTCCGAGCTTCAGGGAAATAACCGAACCTACTTCGCCGCTTTTTCTTCGGACGGCAGCTTGAACGGTTTGTGGCGAACGACCTTTTTCACACGACCGCTGCGGATGCACTGGGTGCATACCTGCATCGATTTGTGCTCGCCGCTCGGTTTCACCGCTTTCACGATCTGTAAGTTCGGCTTGAACTTACGGCGCGTGATGCCGGTGATTTTCGTACCAACACCACCCAGGTATTTGGCTTTACCACGGAGGGTCACTTGGTTGCCGACCTGCGGACCCTTACCGCAGATTTCACATGTCTTGGCCATAGCCGTTTCATCCTGACTACATAGATCTTGTACTGGCGCGGAAACCGCCAATATAGCAATTAGGGCGTAGACAGCAACCGGCGAACGCGATCTGCGTGCAGGAAAAAGGGGACAGAAAATGGGGTCAGGTCCCCATTTCGCAGCGGAATGGGGACCTGACCCCATTTTCTGCGGCCATCCACTTACCTGGCTTTTCTGCTGTCATGCGCGCAAAACGGGTCATCGCGGCAGACTATACGCCGCTAATGCCGCATTAACGAAATCAATGGAAATTAATTTTCCGCAGCACTTATTTTCCACCTTGCGAGTCGTCGATGAGCCAAGTAGCCTGACACAACTATGACGCCCAGCCACGCTGACCAACTTTGGATGACTTCTGCACGGTTCTCTCCGCCGTAGCAAAGCTGGTTCGCGTCTCGATCCTCTCCCGGCAGTGCTCCAGATCCGATCCGGATGGCCGAAAGTCGACGGACTTTTTTGCCTGGCTCGATTCTGCCTTCCTTTGCCCCACAACCCATAAAACAATACCGATGCTTCATTTTTTCCAATCGCAGCAACAAAACTTCAAAAACGACATCCTCTCGGGGCTGACCGTCGCACTGGCGCTCGTGCCAGAAGCGGTTGCGTTCGCCTTTGTCGCTGGGGTCTCACCGGTGATCGGGCTTTATTCGGCCTTCTTTCTGGGTCTATTGACCGCGATCTTCGGTGGTCGGCCGGGGATGATCTCGGGAGCAACCGGCGCGATGGCGGTGATCGTCGTTTCGCTGGTCGCGCTGCATGGGATCGAATATCTCTTTCCCGCCGTCATTTTGTGCGGAATTCTGCAGATCACTTTCGGGCTGACGCGCTTGGGCGTGTTAATCCGAATGGTGCCGCATTCGGTCATGCTTGGTTTTGTGAACGGCCTGGCGATCGTGATCTTTATGGCTCAGTTTGGCAGCTTTCAAACGATCAATGACATCGGCGTCATGACTTACCTGCGCGGCCCGGTCCTCTGGATCATGCTGGCGCTGACCGCCGTCACCATGGCGATCATCTGGCTGCTGCCGAAGTTCACCCGGGCCATTCCGTCCTCGCTGGCCGCATTGTTGGTGGTGACCATCGCTTCGGTGGTGCTCAATCAAACGCTCGACACGTCGCTGGCGGCGAAAAATCAAGATCATGTCGTGATGACGGTCGGCGACATGCTGGTGACCAACGCCAAATCAAAAGCGGCCGACGCCGCTCGCGGTGGAGAACCGACCGACGGGCATGGACCGGCGGTCGTCGCCGACGGCACCGAACTAACGCCGGAAGTCGCCGCGGCGATCGCGAGCGTCACGCCAGAAACGACCGGCCTTTCAGGCGGCCTGCCGCGGCTCTTCTTTTTAGAATACGTGTTGCCGCCGCTCAGCTTGGCGACCCTCTGGATCATCTTGCCTTATTCGTTGGTTTTGGCGGCGGTCGGATTGATCGAATCGTTGATGACGCTCTCGCTGGTCGACGAAATCACCGAGACGCAGGGAAGCGGCAATCGCGAGTGCGTAGGGCAGGGGATCGCCAACGTCGTCTGCGGCCTGTTCGGCGGCATGGGAGGTTGTGCGATGATCGGACAGTCGCTCATCAACGTGAACTCGGGCGGTCGCGGACGTTTATCGGGGATCACAGCGGCGGTTTGTCTGCTGGCGTTCGTGCTGTTTTTGGCGCCTTGGATCGAGATGATCCCGATGGCCGCGCTCGTGGGCGTGATGTTCATGGTCGTCATCGGCACGTTCGAGTGGGCGTCGATCCAAACGTTCGGCAAAGTGCCGATCAGCGATTATTTCGTGATGCTGGTCGTCGCCGGCTACACAGCCGTGATGCACGATCTGGCGACGGCGGTGATCTTGGGCGTGATCGTCTCGGCGCTTGTTTTCGCCTGGCAACACTCTAAGAACATCGGCGCCGACATCAAGTTCAACGAGTTGGGCGGCAAAGTCTACCAGTTGCATGGACCGCTCTTCTTCGCTTCGGTCAGCAGCTTCAAAAAGCTGTTCGATCCCGAGAACGATCCAGACGATGTCGTGATCGACTTCTACTACACGCGAGTCTACGACCAATCGGGGCTGGAAGCGATCACCGGCCTAACCGAAAAGTACGAGCAACTCGGCAAGCATCTCGTGCTGACCCATTTGAGCCCCGAGTGCCGCAAGATGCTCGACCGAGCCCACGCGATCGTCACGGTCAACCACGCCGAAGAACCGCAATACCACGTGACGACCGAACGGATCTTAAAGATCGAAAAGTCGAAAGAAGACGTGGCGACGTAAGACTTGGGTGGTCCGGCCAGTCTATTCAAGACTGGTTGGGTTGCGTCAGCAACAAGATGACTCATCATGCGGTTGCGAAGCGCGTTAAACATTGCCACCGCCGTAATGGTTAGAAGTAGAGCATGAGCTTGCGATCGGAATTTGAAATCGAGACTGGATGGCGCAGCATCTTGTTCCAAAAACAATCCGAAGATGCAAACTAGAGGCTCGTCAGATCCGCTGGAAGCGTATCTGGGGTAATGACATTGATTGCCGGATAGCGCTGAAAATCTCTAGGGTTGAGCGTCAGCAAATGCGAAATCCCATGACGTAGCATTGCCGCCACCAGTCGGGCGTCATGAGCGTTCTTTCCCAGCACCTGATGCGTACTGACTAGTTGTCGCCATTGCTCGAAGATCGCCCTCTCGTCACGCTGTAGATCAAAAAAATCGGAGAGGCGTTCTAGCTCTTGAGCCGCCTGTTCAGCAGAGAGTCCTAAGCCGTTTTGGGCAGCGGGCCGAGTCGCCACAACCCAGTATTCGTAAATCACCTGAGGGACAATGCAGGCGCCGACATCCGAATTAAATATCCGTGTTACCGCATCGACAGACGCCGTAAATTGAGGCGACCCCGGTTGCGACGCCCGAACGAGAATGCTGGTATCGACAAGAATTCTCACGCCGCCAAGCCTTAATAGATGCTCTCGCGACTATCGTCGACGAAATGACTTACCGGAGAATGGCTCTCAGCCCAGACGCGAAATTGATCTGCTTGATCCTCGCGATGCAGAGCGTCCGCTGACCGCGACGATGCTTTCTGCTCGATCGTCAACAGCTCAAGTGCGTGCCGCAGCGCGTCTTCAGGACTAGCGAACGCCCCACTTGCGACGGCATCTTGCAGAATCGTCTCGTATTGGCTCGGAATATTCAGCGACATACTCAGCAATCCTATCGGAAGCAACAACTCCTTAAGCATTGTCACAAATAACAAGAAAAGTCAACGGAACGAATGCATGAGATACGGCAGAAATACTAGAAACGACAAGAAATCGTGCGCCACGACTTTGTGAGCCGGCGTCTGCTGCGCTCCCAATCGACGCGGCGCTGGAAAGAAATGCCCCATGGCGCTTCGCAAGCGCATGACAAGTCCTCTTGTTGCAGGCGACCCCCAAAACGAGTCTGAGATCGCTTGGCCGCGGCCGCGCCCTATCTCGATGGTTTGCCGCAGCGTCTATTTCTTCGCAGAGGTCAATGCAAAGTCAAATTGCCCTTCCTCGTCCGCTTTCACGTCGACTCGCAATTTGCCTTGCTGGGCGAACTTCACCGGCGCCGTGGTCGCGGTGGTTTGCCCAGTGCAGGGGTCTGTATAAGTTTCGCCGGTCTCTTTCCAGTATTGGATGGTGACGTCGTAGGCGCCGGCTTTTAAGCCTTTTTCAGAGGGGATGGAATACCTTCCCTGCTGGTCAACGACGGCACCCGACGAGTTGCCGAGACTGCCGGCGACGGCCTGGAAGCTAATGATTGCCCCCGCAGCCGGCGCTCCGTCCATGGTCACTTCACCGCCGACGGCGTGCAAATCGCTCTGGCTGCCGCAACCGCTCGCAAGTGCAATGCCGATAAAGGTCAAAACGACGAACGGGATTGCCGTGCGTTGGAAATCTAGCATGATGTCTCCAACTCTTCCTAAGGGACCGACTCGAAGACTTCATTGCCGCTGGGAGTGCCCATCGCCTTCCAGGTCGTCAGCGAAATCGTGTCCGGCACGAATCGCACGCTGCCATCACAATTCGCGGTGATGACGCCTCCGGGATGATAACCCCGCGCGGTGTTCACCACCATATTTTGCGCCGTCAGCACTTCCGCACAGGGAGCCTTGGCGACGGGGCCGCCGATCGAATCGCAGCGATTGGTCCGCTGCAGATCCGGCGTCGAGTCGTTCGGAACATAGGCCTGCATGAAAACGGGGCCCTCGTCATTCCACCATGTTCCACGCGGACAACAAACGGCGCCGGGAATAATCTCCGCCAACATCAACGTGTTGGTCGTACCGTCCTTGATATGACGCAACGGGCTGCCGTAGTCTTTCGCAAATACGCCGCGAACATGATTCGCATGTTCCAGTTGAGCCGAGTTGGCGTGCGCCGGATCGTTTTGCCCAAAATTGCCGGCAATCGACGAACGAGAAAAACCTTTCGACGTCGCCCAAGTTCCACAGGCGTTACCCTCGCTCCAACTTACGGTGACCGTCGGATCGGAAGGACACTGCAAGGCCGAATACTGAGCAGTCAGCAGAGGAATGTAGCTCGCCAAAGGAGAACCGGCCGCGTTCTTGTCCCATTGAATGACGTCGGCGCCTGCAGACTGCTCTAGGTAAGGGAGCAGACGCGCCGTCCATGTCCATTCAAACCTGTCATACCCCGGCGGGAACTGCGAAAAGGTGTCGTGGTACATGTGGACCGCCAGAGCGGCCTGTTTGAAGTTGTTGGAACATTGCATCCGTCTTGCCGCCTCTCTGGCCTGCTGAACCGCCGGTAAGAGCAATGCGATAAGAACCCCGATGATTGCAATTACCACTAGCAATTCCACCAGCGTAAAGCCGGCGGAAATTATGCGGCGTTTCGCCATGCTCGACTCCTCAGTGAATAGATGACTGCAGCGTTGATGAGAAAAAAAATGCGTAATTCACAAAGCGGAAGGATACGAACCTGAGCCGACGGAGAACGTGGACCATCCCAAGGCGGCTAGCGCCTCTTCGGATCGATTACAAAATTTAGCTCCGTTTCTAAATCCGTCCCGACATTTACCCTTTCCTTGTATCCGACGATCAGCGGTTCGCCATTCGGCAAGAAGTCAGGGTTTACGTTCTTCATGGAATAGGCGTCGATCGTGACGATCATCGCCCCCGCTATTACTCCACGCCCGCTGGCAGTCGTGTCATACACGCCGTCACGTATCTCCGCAAAACCGGCCGCTCCTGAATTTCCGGCGGAAGTATCCGGCGTAAATTGGATCACTCCAACCGGCACCGGATCCCCCTTAAAGGTAACTCGACCAGTAACGCGATTCAGCGAAGAGGCCTCTCGACCGCACCCCAATCCCATGACCGCCGTCGTCAAAACAGCACAAACGAATGCTCCTCTCAGAAGAGAAGGGGAATCCTGAAATATCGACATCGTGGCGCCTCAATACTAGTTTGCTTTCACGTAAGTAAACATGCAGGTACGCCCGGCATGTTTCGCAGAACATTGCGGCAAACTAAGGAAGTGCGACCACTTCTTGGCCATTGCGGCTCGCTAGACCTAAGTAAATACTCATATCTATTGTCTCGGGCAAAAACCGAACGCTTCCATCCGCAACGGCAAAATTAGCGCCGCCAGGATGATGGCTCCCAAATGCACCGACGTTGTTGAATCCTGAATAGACGTCGCTGGTGCTTTGAAAACCGATGTTGATCGGCCACTTGACGCTCTTGTAGGTAAACGCCCCCATGCCGGTCGTGCCGCCGTAGTCGACCATCCCCAGCGTGTATTCACGATACGCCGTATAGTCGTTCCAGCAGATCTCGCCAAAGGCGAGCGTGCTGGAAGTTCCATCGGTAATTCCAGAAAATCCAATGGGATTGTTCGCATCATTCATCGCGAGCGTGAACAGCCCTTGCGTGGCGATTTCGCCTGGGACCTCATCGCGATACTTATAATCGACCCCTGGATTCGCCAAATTCTCGCCGATGGGGCCGAGAATTCCGTAGTAATGCGGCGTGTAATAGGGCTTTCGACTCGCGACGGCACCTGAGTACGTGGCGACCGAACCGCTAGGACAGCGAATGCCCTCCATCGGCGCCTGCAACAGCAGCGCTAAATTGTCTGTCGAATTCCAGTTTTCATTCTGACGATACGCGTCGTAAAAGGCGGTCTGCTCCAAAAACGGGGCAAGTCGCGTCCACAGACTGATGCCTGTGCTAGTCGCCGCGCCGTAGGCCGCGGACGGAAATTTTCGGTGGGTATCTGCGTAGTTGTGCAGTGCGAGCGTGGTCTGCTTGAGCTGATTCGTACATTGCATCCGACGCGCCGCCTCTCGGGCTTGCTGAACCGCCGGCAAGAGGAGCGCAATCAACACGCCGATAATAGCGATCACCACCAGTAGCTCGACCAGCGTAAAGCCATGTCTATGTCGTAATGGGTCTTTGAGCATCACGGTCTCCGTATTTAGATTAGAAAGATGAAATGAAGATGGAAAAGAAATACATAAAACGTGTATTTATCGTGCAAAAAATGGATATGGATTCCGCCGGCAACGCAATCAGGCGTCAGCTGGCGGTTGAAGGCAATTTGAAACCGGCTCGATAGGTTCCACTCAACAGTTGATTCGCCGCGGGGCTCCCCACAAACTCTTCGGCCTGTCCGTCAAAGTGAAGCGTAGGACCAAGTCGATAGGAGGCGCTCGACAAATCGACTCCGGCGACGTTGACCAAGTGCCGCTTCATGCTGTCAAAAGATTCGTCGGCCAACGGATTGTCAATCAATTCGGTAGGTTGCTTGCCGAAGGGAACCTCTTCGCCCAGGCGATACGAGATGTTGCCCAAGTGCGCCAACACCGCCGTCTGGTGACCATCCAAGACGTCGCTGTTGAGGTTCTCACTTTTTCGGCTGCGCACACAATCAATGAAATTCTGAAAATGCGCGCGAGCGTAATTCTCGGGCAACCCATCCGCAGGCGCATCGGCAATCACTTCGCCGGCTTGCTTCCCCTGGGGAAAGAACTTGCCGCCGCGAATCACGCCTTGGTCGGTATAGAATTCGATCGCCATCCTGATCGGACTGTCGTAGTCGAGACCCCGTTGTTGGCAAATCAATTTTGTTTCGCCGAAATCGTAGGCCGTCAATTGCGTGTTGGGGGTTTGGCCTTGGTCTTTATAACCGTAGCGACCGCCCATACTGACGACGCTTTGCGGCGTCGCGTCTTCCGGCATCGCCCAGCGGGCCATCTCAAATTCGTGCGAACCGAGATTGCCGACTTCGCCGTTGCCGTAGTCCCAGATCCAGTGCCATTGATAGTGAACGAGATTCGTCCGGTACGGATGCAACGGAGCTGGTCCTACCCAAAGATCGTAGTCGAGTTCGCGCGGCGGTTTCACCGGAGTCGTGGTCCCGATACTCTTGCGAGGCCGGAAAATTTCAATATTGGCGGTCTGCAGTTTGCCATACTTGCCGCCGCGAATGTCGGCCGTGTAGGCGCGCCACTTGGGATCGGAGCGCCACTGCGTGCCATGCTGGACGATGCGGTCATATTTCTGAGCCGCTTCGACCATCCGCCGGCCTTCGACCACATTGTGACTGCAGGGCTTTTCGACATAGACGTCTTTGCCTGCCTGGCAAGCCCAGATCGTCATCAAAGCGTGCCAATGATTGGGGGTGACAATTGAGACGACGTCTAACGACGGGTCTTCCAACGCTTTGCGGACATCTTGTACGCATGTCGGCTTTTTTCCCGTCTGTTGCTCGACTGTGGCGCTTCGCGGCTTGAAGAGCCGGCTATCGGGATCGACCAGATAGGCGATCTCCACATTCTTCATTCCGCCAAAGACACCCATGTGGACCTGCCCACGGCCGTTGATGCCGGCGATCGCGACGCGCACGCGCTCGTTAGCGCCAATGACTTGGCCCGACGACTTCGTGCCGGAGATCGTGAACGAAGCGGCGATGGTGCTGGCCGCGATGTGCTGCAGTGCTTTTCGGCGATTAGGTCGATACATGGTGAATTTTCTATTGCGGTCGCTTCTTGTTTCCCACGGAAAATACGTGGAGTTCGCTAGTAAAGCCGATCTCTCCCGAGGGCTCTAAGACGGCTTAGATAAATCAGGCGTTACCTCAATCAGGTACGGGTTCAGCGCCTCAAATCGTTTCTCGACTTCGGCAATCTTCTCTTCATTCATTTTGAATTCAGAAACAATCGGCGAAGTGGGAGTGGAGCGGCCGGGTCCATAATTGCGAGAAACCAAGTTCTTGAAGACGCCCCGTTTTTTCCAAATGTACAAGTTGGCGTCGCGCAGGCCGCCCGGTTTCACTTTGACCATGGCCAGGAACTTGCCGAAGACGTCTTTCAGCGTTTCTGGATCTTCGCCGCTTTGCTGTAATTCCCAGATGCGGGTTAGCACGTCGGCATACGCCGCACGTTCGGTGATCACCCCTTCGGAGCCGAGTCGTGATTCTTCGACCCAATGCGTTCCTCCGCGTGCACTGAAGACGCGGCGTACCGGCGGCCGCGCTGCAAGCGAAGTTTTCATCCGGCCTAGCACGTCGCCGGCTTCCTCTTTTATGTATCCAAAGTGCGGGAACTCTTCCGCCAATTCGATCATCAGCTTCGGCGAAGGGAGCGGCCCTTTGTAAGCGACGCCGCCGGTCGTTTGCAGGATCACCGGACGAGTCGCTACCGCGGCCAAAGCGCGCCAATATTGGCGAAGATCTTCTTCCGTCTTCCCCGAGTCAGGCGGACGCGAGATAATCGCCGCCGGCGCCAATTTTTCGGCATGCTCGGCAAACTCCAGCATCTCTTCCGTATCGTTCCCCTGAACGCCTAGACAAAGGGCCGTCGATAGCCCGCGTGTCGCCTCGGCGAGGACCTCCATCCCTTTTCGTTTTTCGTCGGTGGTCAATAGATCGATGCTGTCGCCAGACTGGGGCCAAATCATGCCGGGCGTCCCCGCCCAAGCGACGAACTTGGCTTCTTTCGCTAAGACGTCGTAATCGACCTGCCCATCTTCGGTGAATGGTGTCGACAAAATCGGAAACGGGCCACGGATCTTGGGATCTGCGGCAGTTGCACTCGAATTCGCATCTGCCCCATGGACGTCCCCTGACAGGACCGATCCGGCAACGACGCCCGACACGCCAGCCGCGGCGGCTTTCAATACGGCTCTACGGGTGATGGATTTCTTACTCGCCATGGGGCTCCTCAATCGATCGAACATTATTTTGCATATTGCATATTACAGTAAGCCTGGCAAACCCGATGAACAAGTCCAAGCTTGGGAAAATTGCTGAAAATCAGCCATTCACCCTCTCTAGGGGAGACAATCCATGCCTAGTCTATGGTTCTTGTCACATCCCAACGCGCGTTGGAACCAGCTAGCAAATAGGTCCAGCGGAAAGATTCCACCAGATTTGCTCCGCAGCGAGGAACCTGACTCGCCGGTTGGTAAGAGTTGAACTCTAGTTGGCCGCTTGTGAATTACCAGCCAGATACTACCCGTTAAGCCCGCATTAACAGAGAAAAATCGCCCAAGACAAGCTTCGAGCGCTTTTCAGCAAGCTGAACAAAGAGTCCCCTGTCGTCTAGCTTCTCCCCCAAAATCAGCCGCACGGCTGATGTCGATGCGTGCCGCGCAGCACCCTCTTCACTTTCAATCGCTGGAAAATCAAAATGGGTCAGCTAGCAGGAAACCGCTCTAGCCTACGTTGGTTTCCGTAAATCGCTCGGCAATATAGTCATCCAACCAGGTATCCAGATGAATCCCTAGCGCCTGCTGCGAAGCTTCGGGATCCTCGGATAGCAGCGCGTTGACGATCGCCAGATGCTCCAGGTTTTCTTCCGTTCTGACGTAACGCTCGGAGGTTTGGAGCACGATGTAATAGGCGTCGCTCAATGCTTTGTAAATCGTCGAATAGCGTGTGATCTCTTCCTTCAAACGTCGATTCTGGCAATAGAACGCGATCGTCGCATGCAGACGCGCATCGATCTCGCGCGTCGCTTTACTGGAGGCCATGCTCGGGGGCGCCGCGATCACTTGCATCAGGTCTTGTTGCAACGATTCAAGCTGCTCACGGGGAATGTTCCCACAAGCACAACGGATCGCTTCGCGTTCCAAAATTTTTCGGACATGGCACAACTCACGCGCCTCTTGGGGACCAAACTCGCGGACTCGAACCCCTTTGTGCGGCAGGACATCCACCATTCCCAAAGATTCCAGTTCCATCAATGCTTCCCGAACCGGGGTTCGACTCACGCCGAATTGCTCCGCCAACGGCTGAACTGTTAGCTTCTCACCCGGTTGAAAGTGATGCGCAAAGATGGCGATCGCCAATCGTTGACTAACCTGCGATCGAAGCCCCCCTCGCTGGAGCGGCTTCGTAAGATCACTGACGGACGTCGGCAGGACGGCCTGCATTTCATCTACGGTTTTCATGTTGGATATTATATGCAATCTGCCGTCGTTTTTTTTCAGCCAATCCAAGATTTTATCCTCTTTGCCTACCGAGGGAAGAAATCCGCCCCCAAAACCAGCAAATACATCACAAGTCTTCCGCTCTTCCGCATTACTCAGGCTGCATCCCAACTAGTTGCTGTGTGCCGCAGGTCCAGCGACAATGAATTCCCCTGCCAATGCACTTCTGCTTGCATGGTGTAACTTTCACCACACCGGAATCCACATCATGAATTGCTTCCTGCGTTGTCTGATCGTGCTGCTACTGTTGGCTGTCACCGCCCAAGCGCAAACCACGCAGACGCCTTCCAATACCGAGCCGACCAACGCCGACGAAGCGGCCGCCCAAAAACTGCAAGAAGCAGCCGAACTCGAAAAGAAGTACCAAGCCTGGTTCGCTACTTTGACGCCAGACCAACAGGCCTGGGAGAATACGCTACAAGCCGAACTCGGCGGCTTCTATCTGCCGATCCACAAACGAGAAAAAGTGGCCGGTAAATCGAATGCATGGGACTTTGTCACCGACGACCCGGCGCTGCCGCGCGTGCTGCTGATCGGCGATTCGGTCTCGCGGGCCTATACGCAGACGGTGCGTAAAGAACTAGCGGGAATCGCCAACGTGCATCGGGCTCCGGCCAACTGCGGACCGACCGCGACCGGATTGAAGAAGCTCGACGTTTGGCTCGGTGACGACAAATGGGATCTGATCCACTTTAACTTTGGGATTCACGATCGTGCGACGCCGCTGACCGATTACGCCGCGCGGCTCGAACAACTGGTGGAGCGAATGCAGAAAACCGGCGCGAAGGTCGCCTGGGCTAGTTCGACTCCGATCCCCGACGTCCCAGGAAAATTCACCGCCAAGTCGATGGTCGAGCGCAACGCGACCGCCGCGAAAGTAATGAAAGAACATGGCGTTGCCATCGATGATCTGTTCACCGCGATCACGCCGCGTCTGGAAGAACTGCAGAACCCCAACGACGTTCACTTTACCAGCGCTGGAAATCAGTTTTTGGGGGAACAAGTCGCCACGTTTCTGAAAGCCAGCCTACCGCAAAAATTTCACCTCAGCGTGCGGGCCAGCGAAATAAATCCGGACGCCCAAGCGCATCCCGAACTTGGCTTTATCTTCCAAGATGACAAAGGAAAACCGCAAGACGTGCAGCATGCGATGGTTGACACCCGCGCTGCGCAGCGCGGGAAGTTGGTCATTTGGTTGATGGGGTACAACGGCGGCCTGTTCGACCGAATCACGAGCTACGGTCTGCACGGCATTCAGCCGCACTACGCGAATCGCTGGTTCGGAACGCTCAAAGCGAAAGATCGTGATGACGGAGTTAGTCTCGGCAAGATTCGCTTGGAAGCTGCGACCGGCGAAGATTCTAGCCCGCTGGTCGATATCCCCAAGGCGGACAGCATGGCCCAGCGCAGCTTACAACTGGTGAAATGGCTCGCGAAAGAAAACCCGGCGGGGAACTGGGGACAGTTTCTCAACGAAGACAAGACCGATCTACAGTGGGACAAGGTGATCATGGCAGGCAGTTCGCACGGCTCGACCACATCGGCCCGCTTCGCGAAGCATCAAAAGGTGGCCCGCGTCGTCATGTTCTGCGGCCCGCGTGATCAATTGGATTCTTGGCAAGGCCTGCCGTCGGCGACGCCCGAGAATCGCTACTTTGGATTCAGCCACGTCCTAGACGGCGGCTGGACCGGCGACCACTACTGCCGCTCCTGGCAAATGCTGGGCCTGAACAAGTTCGGCCCGATCGTCGACGTTGACCAGGTTCCTGCTCCGTACGAATCAACACGGCGCCTGATCACCGCAGGCGATGTGAAAAACGACGCACGACGCGCCCACGGCAGCGTCACTCCCGGCGGCTCGGCGATCAAAGACGCCGACGGCAACTACGTCCATGAAGCCGTCTGGCGCTACTTGTTTACGCACCCGGTCGATGAAGTGGGTGAAGCGGTTCCGGCGGAGATGGACTGCAATCTGGACCTGAAGAAATAGCCGATGCGTCTCGCTCGGCTTTGAGATCGGAGTATCAATACATGGAATTTCCGTTTTTGGACATCGCTGGGATTTGCTGAATCGAGTCCCAGTGTTCAACTATTTTCCCGTCCCCATCGAAGCGGAAGAAGTCCATCGTCACATATTCTTCGTCGCCTGGCCAAGTCTGATGCGTGTGCAACGCGACCAGATCTCCTTCGGCGACGGCGCGTACAAACTGGATTTTCTTTTCAGGATATTGAACCTGCATCTCTGTGAAATAGTCGATGAACGCCTGCTTGCCGTCGCCAACGAGCGGATTGTGCTGAATGTATTCGGCGCCCACGTATAACTCGACCGCCTTCATCGGATCTCCGACAAACGCGGTGCGGTAGAAGGCGATCGCGTTCTGCTTATTCGCTTCCAAGTCGATTTGCATTTTTGATTTCCCGGTGTCTTCGTTCCTTTCCGCGGATCCCTAGGAAACGGATCAACCACCATCTTACCGCAGGGGAACTGCGATAAGATGGTCGTGAATTCTTGACGCAGCGCAGCACCCGCTGGTCTGCATTACGCGCGTCAATCTCGCAGGGGAAATAGAATTGGCGCGATCTCGGCTTTCTCTTCTACCGCTGGCGATTCTTCCGAAGCGGCGATTTGCTGCTTCAGCGCTTGCATCATGGCCACCGTTTTGGGATCCGCGGATTCCGCCGCGATCATTTCATCGGCGATCGCCGCGGCTTCCTTGAAACGTTTGATATTAAAGAGATAGTGAGCCTTAAAAGCGTTCACCGCTTCCAGCAGTTTGGCGTTGCCGTCGGCCTTGACGGCAAATGAGTCGAGGTATTCGAGCATATCAGCCGACGAGGTCTTCACTTTCAAACGCTGCCGAAAACCGAGCGACATTGCAGAAAGGAAATCCCGCTTGGTATTTTCCTGCACGATCTGCGCTAGCCGCTTCGCCCAGCTTTGACGGATCTGCGAATCGGCCTCGCTCGGCTCGTCGATCATGCGTTGGATTTGCGTCAACCATCCGTATTCCAGCATTTCACGCGGAACCTTCCCGAACAGACGATCAAGGCGCTGAGCGTCTTGGATATCCGCGACAGATTCTCCCACTTTAATGGCCGATAATTCGGCGCCCAAAGCGGAGATTTGGTCAAACGATTTCCAAAATTCGGCAGGACTCTTGTACCCGGCCATCTGACCATACGGCAACAAGTCAGCGTCCACAAAGTAAATCGTGGGAAAACCGATGATGTTTAATTGCGATTTGAGTTTTTGGTTCTGCTGGGTCAGATAAATCGAAAGCTCACTGTCATGGGGAAAATCAAGCACGACCGGCACATAACGCTGGGAAAGCCGTTGGGCGGTTTCCGGTTTCGCCAGGACTTCCTCTTCCATCTGAATACAAAAGGCGCACCAGTCCGAGCCGGTGAAGAACAAGATCAAATCCTTGCCTTCCTTGTTCGCAAGCTCTTGGGCGACGGTTATGTCGCTGATCCAGTCGACATGCACGGGGCTGCTGGAGATCGGTTGGCTGTTCTCTGCTTCTGACGTCTGCATTTGGTCTTCCGCCGCGGCGCTGCTGCTGGTCAGCAGAGCCAGCAGCAGCGCAACAGCTATCCCTCGGGCAGCAGAGGGATGACCGAACGCAAACAAGGCGGTTCGCCCTGCGGAAAAAAGCATCTTCATGGGGTTTTTCATTCTACAGTTTTTCGAGTTCAGGATTGCAGCTCGCTGCGGCCCCCAAAGAGGACATCGCAGCGGCGACGCTCCAATGCGAAGCGGGGTTTCGGTTATTTCAGCTTTACATTCGTCAACTCGACGGGCGAGAGTTCCATCCGCCCATCGACCGTCACCGTCATATAAGGCTCTTCCAAACTCCAAAATTCCTCACCCAACTTGTCAGGAACAAGCTGCATCGAATTTTGAGGCCAGCGAAGAATCCACGCATACTCGCCTTTAGGAACGCCGTCTCCCACTTCATAGGTGGAAAAGCTGTAGGAGCCATCCTCTTTGACGAGCGCCCAGCAGTCGGACTTACGCGAGTCGACCGGTTCCCCCAGCTTGATCAGTTTGATCATCGCCCCCGTGGGTGGCGTTCCGTTGACGGTGATCGTTCCTGTCACGGGATAGGTTCTAGCTTGCCAATCATTGCGGGCGCAGCCTGCCGAACTGAACAGCATCGCCAGCGCGACGCATCCCGCGGAAATAGTTCTTTGGCTCGTTACGATGCGCATTAGTTACCCCCTACAATGTCACCCTGCTGGGCGGAACAGAGGGCGACCATCGTCGCTCGGTCCATACTCTCACTTAGAAATCTGACCGAACCATCCGCCATAACGCACTGCACGCCGCTAGTATGGAAAGAGTAAGGGGCGCCGTAAATGTTGCTCACGTTCATGAACCCGCCAGCAAACTGGACAATGCTGGGTTGGGCGCCGGTGGGGTTGGTCGCGTCCATCACCAAGGTGAATTTGAAAAAGGCGCCAAGCTGACTCGCTTGCGTGACAGGGTTGGTCCAGGTTTCGCACCGACTTCCCCAGTTATAGAGTCCGAGCGATTTGAGAGAGTCTGACATCTCATATCGATTGGCTCGCCAATGATTTCGGCCAGCCGACTCGTACACGAGCAGCGTGTTAGAGAGTCCATCGGTGATATTAGAAAACTTATTCCATTTGTCGAGCGGGAATGCACCTGGAAAATCTTGTGCAGTGGGATTCACCGTTTCTTCGACGGCCAAAGTCGAGTAGCAGTAATCCGGGGTCTGAAATCCCTCAAATCTTGGATCCGCAACGGCCAACGGAATTCCCCCCTCAGGATTAGACGGGCAAACGAATAATGTCGGCATTTTGTCTTTCATCGCCGCGTTGTTGGCATGCATCCAGTTCTCGTTTTGATCATACAGATCATAGGTGTTGCCGCCTTCCAAGAACGGAAGTAACGCCACATTCGGGCCGTTCATTCGATCCACAATGACGCCGCCAAAAAATCCACCGGATGTCTTGTACGCTCCTGAGCGAGGCAGCGCCTTAAAAGTGTCGTGATAGTTATGGCAGGCCAATCCAATCTGTTTCAGACTGTTCTTGCAGCTCATCCGGCGCGCCGCTTCGCGAGCCTGCTGGACGGCGGGCAAAAGCAGCGCGATCAGGACTCCAATGATCGCGATCACGACCAATAACTCGACCAAAGTAAACGCGGCGCGTTTCATGGATTCTCCAAAGTGGAATAGCCAAAGCTGGCTGCTCAATCGACGGACGTTTGAATCGGAGAATGGCGAGAAGCTTCTCTCCCTTCCGCGATGTCCAGATTCGATTGCTGGGATAGACCAACTAATACGGCGACAAATAAATGCAGGCAAAAACCAAGGTGGGATGTCGTGGCAGCCCAGACGACAGTGGACCTGGCAAATTGCAAAAGCGATGCCGTCGCCGATTGGCAGGCGACAAAGACGACAAAAAACAGATGGCCCCAAAACAGCGCAAGTGCTTTCACAGCAATCAATTGCGGCGAATCAAAGCGGCCGCATCACAGAGCAGGGGCGCATCACTTTTTCTCACGTGACGCAGGGATGAGGATATTCGACTCATTGGACGCAAAATCAGAGGCAGACGGCTTGATCAAAAGCTGGGCAATCGCAGGCGTTTCACCGCCAAATTGGCGGCGATGGCGGCCCCATTCAAACTAGAAAAAAGGCTCGCGGCGGAGAAGCGTGGGCGTAATCCCCTCGGCCTGCCGAAGCACGCGAGCCAGATGCGACTGATCGTAAAAGCCGCAGGTCCGTGCAACTTCGAGCACCGAAAGATGCGGAGCCGTCGCCAACAGTTGCTTGGCCCGCTCTAGTTTGAGCTTCAACAAAAACTGTTTTGGAGATTCGCCGGTTGTCTGACGAAAGAGCCGGACAAAATGACTGCGACTAACGTTCGCATGCTCGGCGAGCTGATTCAAACTAAGGTCTTCGGTGCAGTGCTCTCTCATGTAATCCAAAATATCGATCAGGCGCGTCGGCTGCAGCGTATCGTCACTCGTCAGCCGATTTATCTTCTTTCCGGAGATCGCCAGCAACCGCTCTAAAACCTGGTTCTGCAAATACTCTTTGATCATTCTTCGCCCCACATTCCGGGGCTGACGAAAGTGTTGGAAAATCTGCTTCGTGATGAGTCTCAGCTTTTCGTCCCGAAACGACATTCGCAGCAGATGCTCGGGCAATCCTTGATCGCTTTGGGTCGCTTCTCGAAAAAAATCGTCCACCACGCACTTTTTGATGAAAATCATGTAGGTGTGATAGGGGCCCTTTCCCTGCAGCTTTTGGACCGATTCTTCGTCGCCGATAATGATATTGCCAGGCTGACTGCTGCGGAGAAACTTTCCGGCGCCAAAATCGGCTTCCAGCGAATATCGGGTGTCGCAATCTTCCAGGATCGAGATGAAATAATTGCCGCGGCAGTCGCCGTCGTGCAGCGACTCGGTGAGCAACGCTTCCGCATACTCCCAGTCGTCATCCGACTCATCCTGGTAATCGAGCGCCATGACTCGATCCCGAAACCAGGCCGGCGCCGAAAGGAAAGTCTTCCAAGTGTCGACATGAAGGCGCATTTTCCGCCGCACTTCTAGAATTCTGGCCAAGTCTTCCATTGCGAAACTTTCCGGTCGATTCAATATTTCTCCATGAAAAATATATCAACCAATCGGCATTTCTCAAAAGTGGTCCGACCGAATACGTAATGAAAAAGATGGTCCCCCCTGATCCCCTTAACACCTCAGCGGCAAAGTCGCTTTACGCCCATAACGTCTTGGCGATCACAAACATCGCCACCGCGACGATCGCCGCTGCAAATCCTTTTTGCAGGGCAGGGCCCGACAGGCGGCGACCGATCGCCTGGCCGGCGAAGAGGCCGGCGACTCCTCCGGCGATAAACAGCGCCGTCAGCATCGGTTCGATCGTTCTTCCCGCGATCAGATGCGATGCGACGCCGGAGACGCTAATCACGGCGATCACCATTAGCGATGCGCCAACCGCTTTGTGGATCGGCATATTGGTGAAGAAAACGAGCGCCGGCACAATCACAAAGCCGCCGCCGACGCCAAACATGCCGGCCAATGCGCCAGTTAGCAAGCCGATGATCAACAACATGACGGCGCAACGAGAATTCAACACCAACGCGCCGCTTTCATCACGCCGGCAAGTTGATTGGCTGGCGTCTTGGTTCGTTTCGCAGGCAACTTGCGGCGTCGCCGATTTTCGCCACAGTCTTGCGGCGACAATCAACATCAACGCGGCGAACAGCGACAACAGCACCGCTTCGCTCATCCCTCTAGCCAGCAACGTTCCGAGCGGAGCCCCCAACATGCCGGCCGCGGCAAATAGCAAACCGGTTCGAACTTCGACTTCTCCCTGACGCCAGCGCGTGAGGAAACCAACCAGCGCCGTAGCGCCAACTGCGGCCAGAGAAACGCCGACAGCGTCACGCATCGAAACGCCCAAACCATAGACCAACAGCGGCACGGTGAAAATCGCTCCACCGCCGCCGGTCAGACCGAGCGAAAGTCCGACGATCGCGCCGAACAATAGTGCGAGGACCAACATGGCGCCGCTCCCTTACCGAACACGATCGTCATATGCCGGCGCCAGACCACTGGTGCATGATCGGCAGATCTTCGCCGCTCCACGCCTGGAAGCCGCCGCTCATGTTCGTCACGTCAAAACCGCCGCGTTGCAGCAGACTCGCGGCGATCGCCGACCGCGCGCCGCTTTGGCATTGCACAACATACGACTGCGACTTGTCGAGTTCGCCGATGGTCCGCAGCAACTTACCGAGAAAGCGATGTTGGGCGCCGGGAATATGCCCGCGCCCGAATTCTTCGGCCGAACGGACGTCAAGCAACGTCGCTTCGCGCCGTTCGATTTGCATACGCAGCTGATGCGGCGTGGCGCTGGCGTAGGATTGCACCCGCAGCCCAGATTGTCGAACTGCGCTCGCATCAAAGTAGCCGCCGATCTGATCGACGCCGATCGCACGCAACGACGCCAGACAATCCGGCGACGCCTGACCATCCACGATCAGATAAATCGGTTGCTCGTAATCGACCAAGAAGCCGGACCACTGCGCCAGCATCTTGGCCGGAATGTTGATCGTGCCGGGCACATGCGCAGCGGCGAAGTCGGCCGACGGCGTCACGTCAATCACCAAATTTAATTCGGCGACCGACTGCAGCATGATCGTATCCATCGGCCCGACCGAGGGCAGACTCGCCAGCAGCGCCGGCCCTGCTTTGTTGACCCGTTTCATGACGGCGAAATAGAACGGCGTCTCCGGTTGATCGGCCAGGATGTAGTCGACGAACGCTTGCTCGTCAGCGTACTGCAGCGCCGGGTTAAATCGCTTCTCATAACCAACCGTACTCGAAGGAATCGCGCCTAACCCTTTGCCGCAGGCGCTGCCGGCGCCGTGAGCAGGCCAGACCTGCAAGTAATCGGGCAACTCTAGAAACTTGGCGACCGATTGAAACAGTTGTCGAGCCCCTTGGTCGGCGCTGCCGACCACTCCGGCGGCCGTTTCCAGCAAGTCAGGCCGACCGATCGAACCGACAAACACAAAGTCGCCTGTGAAGATCCCCATTGGTTCGGATGCGCTCCCCCCTTCGTCGGTCAGCACAAACGAAACATGCTCCGGCGTATGGCCAGGCGTATGCAACGTCTCCAACTTCACCTTGCCCACGTAGAACGCGTCGCCATCTTTCAGCAGTTGGGCGTTGACCTCCGCCGCATAGCCATACTTCCAATCGTCCGGACCTTCGTCCGAAAGATAGAGCTTCGCGCCAACGCGATCGGCCAACTCCCGCGCGCCAGAGACAAAGTCGGCATGAATGTGCGTTTCAGCCGCGCCGACAATCTGCAGGCCGGCCGCGAGAGCGGCGTCGAGATAGGGCTGCACGTTGCGGCCGGGATCGATCACGATCGCCTCGCCGCTTTTTTGACATCCGACCAAATACGAAGCGTGCGCCAGCGCCGGATCGTAAAAGTATTGGAGCAACATCAACCTGACTCCTTCCTTAAACATTTAAATAGTAATATGGCGACATTACGACATATTTTCACAAAAAAAGGGGCGACCCTACGTCGCCGCTTTTACGCCAAATCGACTCTCGATGCAGTGCAAAATATCTTGCAGGTGAGGCTCGGCCACTTGGTAGTAAACCTTGCGACCTTCCTTTTGACTGCTGAGAAAACCGCAACGCTGCATCAGCCGCAAATGCTCTGAAGCCATCGGGCTGGGGATCTCGCACGCTTCGGCCAGTTCGCCAACGGTGTAATCACCCTGTAACAGCATCTGCACGATGCGCAAACGGTGAGGATGCGCCAAAATACGCAAACACTCCGCCGCTTCGCCCAGCGATTCTAAAGTTGTCAGTTTTAGCTTGGTTCCAGCCATCTTCGATTCCTCTCTTCCTCTTAATATATCGGAACATTACGATATGTCAAGAGTTCGAAACAGGGAAACCGCACAGGCGCCGTCCCTGTAAATTGCCCTCGGCTGGAGTTTTTAGGGAGATTCCTTCTTTGATTGTCGAGCGAAGAAATTCATATACTGGTCCCAGTCGTATTCGACGATGTTGTGTTTCCCCTCTCGCATGTGATAGCCGATCACCCCTTGCTGCAGGGATTGATTGGCCGGCGGAGGCGTCTCGGACGCCGCGTCTCCACCGAGCCCGCTGGTTCCTAGCAGCCGATAGACAGGGTCGGCAAATCTGGCCGCCAAGTACTCTCCCTTGGGATCAGCCCACAAATCTTCGCTGGCGCTGGCGACATAAACCGGCCGGGGCGCAATTAAAGCGATGACCTCGTGTTGATCGACCGGCAGCGCCGCTTCGTTGTTGTTGTATTGCTTGAAGTTTTCGCAGAACCAATAGGGAATGACCCGATTGATCACTTCGACCGTTTCTCCAAACGCGCGACGACTTAACGCGGCGCCCCCGCATCCGGAGTTATTAGAAATGGTCAACGCAAACCTTGGGTCGCGAGCTCCGGCCCAGAGAGCCGCTTTGCCAAGCCGCGAATGTCCCATGACGGCCACGCGCCTGCCGTCGATGTCCGGGTCCTCTTCCAGATAATCCAAACCGCGGCTCAGTCCCCAGGACCAAGCGGCGATGCACCCCCATTGGTTCGCATCAGGTTTGACTTGACCAGGCCGGTAGAACGCCGGGACAATTCCATCGCTGCGCCCGTCGCGGTGATCGGGATAGATGTCGCCACAGTAGGCGGTAGCGACGGCAAAGCCGCATTCGATAATCCGCCGAATAGGCCAGCGACCAGTATAGACGCCGCGAGACGCTTCCGTCGCTTTGTTGTTGACCACGCCGGGCGTTCCATTGGCCACCCAATTCGGCGTGATAAGGACCTCGGGATCAGCGGTCACCGTCTGATTTCCGCGAAAGTTCAATCCCCAAAAAACGGGGGCTGGCCGGTCTGTTTTCGGCACATACAACAGCATGTTCATCGTCACGCGCTGCGGCTGTTCGGCGAGAACAATCTCAATCTGCTTACGGATCGCAAGGCCATCCAGCGCATTGTCATCCTCGGCGACGACCCGATACTTCAGCTTGTCAGGCGCCGCCGGCGACTTACCATAAACATGCTCTTCAAACAGCTTCAATAGCTCCGGACGACGTTGCTCGGTCCATTGCTCCGGCGAAGCGACAGAGCCGCCGTCTGCAAACTGGAGCGGGTCAGGAAGTTCGTACTTCGGGACTTTCGCTTCGTTGTAGTTCGCTTCGGGAACCTGCCCTAACGCCGACAGACAAGGCAGACCAATCGCAACCATACTGGCCGCGAGCAATCGAGATAAATTCCGCATTACGATCTCGGTCCTATTCATCGAATCCTGTTCTTGGGAACGCCAGGGAAGGGGAGCGCGTCCATTCCGATGCGTCCATCCACGCATTGCACTGAATTAGACGTGCGAAGCTTCTCACCGTAGTTCGATCGCCTCTTCACGGTCAATCAACTTCTGCGCAAAAAGTTTTTACATCTGCGCAAATTTTCTTACCGAGATTCGTAGAGATCGCCCGTCAGCAGAGCCCGCGACCAACGGGGGAGAGAAAAGATTGTCGGTTGACATTGCGCACGGAGTTGGGGTCGATTGATGGCTGAGGATGAACCGCCGAATCACGTTTGCGCCGCCGGTCGAAGAGATGGGCGAGAGGGGGATTCTATGCACCATGCGTGCTTTGGACTTGGTAAACCCAACTTTCCAACTTCGGCGCCTGGATCCTGTTGGCGGAGATCCGTGGGAGACTCCCCTAGAAAAAAACGACGCGGTCCAGTCCGGTCCCAGGTTTCGGTCCGAAAAAACGGGGTGCAGTCCGGTCCCTGGTTTCGACTCGAAAAAACGGGGTCCAGTCCAGTCCCAGGTTTCGGTCCGAAAAAACGGGGTCCAGTCCGGTCCCAGGTTTCAACTCGAAAAAACGGGGTCCAGTCCGGTCCCAGGTTTCAGACCGAAAAAACAGGGGTCTGTTCCGGTGGCCATCCAAGAATGGACAGCAGAAGAAAGGCTTGGAATGTCCAATCCGTTCAGAATTAGACAGGAGGACTTAGCCGTTACTCACCCCCCACTAGGCAGTTCGCGGAAACTGCCGCAAGATCGCCAAGACTTCAGCATGAACGCGTTTGCTACAACCAACCCCCTCATGGTGGTGAGCCGTGGGGTCGCCGTTCCAGTCAGTGAAGATGCCCCCAGCTTCTTCGAGGATCGGCTGAGCGGCCGACGCGTCCCAAACGCTCATGATGGGGTCGACCATGACGACGGCGCGTCCTGTGGCCACAAGGACGTATCCGTAGGCGTCTGCCCAGGTCCGAGTGAGCCAAGCGGTCGATTCCAGGCGGTCGTACGCCTGTTTCGCACCGCGAGCGGCGAACTTGCTGGCTTGGGAGGTGACAAACAAACCATCCTCCAGAGGGGAATCGTTATTCACCTTGGCCGGTTTCGGCGCGGCGCCTTGGCGGACGTGCCAGGCTCCGTGGCCGGTCGCGGCATAGACCAGCTCGTCGAGACCGGGGATGTAGATCGCGCCAATCGCTGCTTTCCCTTCGTATTCGACGCCGATCATCGTGCCGTAGAGCGGGACGCCGGAGACGAACGCCTTGGTGCCGTCGACGGGGTCAACAATCCAGCGAAAGGGGCTGCTGCCGTTGGTTTCGCCGTACTCTTCGCCCAAGACGCTGTCATCGGGGAAGCGTTCCAGAACGCGGGCGCGGATCAGTTCTTCCGCTTCGCGATCGGCGACTGTCACCGGCGAGTCGTCTGATTTGCGGTCAACGATCAGGTCGTCGGTTTGAAAATGGGCAAGCGTGCCTTGGCCCGCTTCGACGGCTAGTGTGCGAGCAAGTTCGAGACGATCGGCAAACAGTTGGGGCGTATTCATACGGGAGAGAATAAAGGAGGGAAATAAAACCTGACAACAGGGCGTTGCCGTTCTATCGCCAAACAGAGAGAAGTTTTTGGCAACTTCACACGAAAACGTCGCGTGCGCAACGTCTTATTTCAGCCGAGGATATTCTCGGCAGATCGCGAGAACTTCGTCCAGCACTTGCGGATTCGCGCCGATTCCTTCGCCGCTATGAACGGTCGGCTCGCCGCGCCAATCCACAAACGCGCCGCCTGCTTCTTCCAGAATGGGTTGAATCGCGGCGGCGTCCCACACGCTGAGCATGGGGTCAACCATCGCGACGGCTCGACCGGTGACGACCAGCAAATAGCCGTAACAATCGCCCCAAGTGCGGGTAATGAACGCCGCGTCTTCGAGTCGCTCGAACGCTTCCATCGCATCACGACGAGCGAAAGTGTTGATTTGCGACGTGACAAAAACGCCATCCTGCAGCGATTTGGCGTCGTTGACTTTGGTTAGCCGCGGCGCTTCATCGCCTTGGCGGTACCAGGCGCCGCAACCTTTGGCGGCATAAACCATTTCGTCGAGGCCCGGGATATAGATCACTCCGGCGACGTTTTGGCCAGCGTGCTCGATGCCGATCAACGTTCCATAAAGCGGGACGCCGGCGACAAAGCTCTTGGTGCCGTCAATCGGGTCGATGATCCAACGGAAGTCGCCGGAGCCGGGAGTCTCCCCAAATTCTTCGCCGATGATGCCGTCGGCCGGAAATTGGGTGGCCAAACGATCGCGAATCAGCGTTTCGGCTTCGCGATCAGCGACGGTGACCGGCGAATCGTCCGCTTTGCGGTCGACGATCAGGCCTGACTTTTGAAAATGTTGCAGCGTGCCGCGTCCCGCCTCGACGGCGAGTTGCTGGGCGAGCTGGAGACGATCGGCAATTTCCGGCGAAGTGTTCATAATGGGGAAAGATACGGCGCCTTGATGTATCGCGACAACCGGGGGGCGGCAAATTCAAAGTGAACCTAGCCGCCCAGCAGGTATCTTTCTACACTTCCCTACGAAGTATTCTAAATTCCAATTGCTGCTCATCAACCAAGGAATTGGCCATAGCTAAATCACGCAAACCAAGCCGTTCTTCCTCGTTCGACCCGCGCAACGATCGCAAAACTTTGCAGCTTTGCCGCCAGGTGCTAGAGACGCTTGAGATGGTGCTCTCTGGCGAGATCGACGATGATCGGCTACCGATCTTGCATGTGGTCGAAGTCGTACCGGCGCCTGACAGTTCGCGGATGCTGGTGACATTATCGGCGGACATTGCCGACACCGACTACGATCCGGACGAAATCATTAGCACGCTCAGTGAATACGCCGACTTATTGCGCATGGAAGTCGCGGCGGCGATTCATCGCAAGAAGACTCCGCAACTACTGTTTCATCTCGCACCTTCTCCCATGCCGCCGCTCGACTCTGACGATTGATCCGAAGATCCAACTAGCGGCTGGCCGCTGCTGATTTCGTCCGCATCCGTTCAGTTTCTCCAGCCTGAATAAGCGGCTCAAATGCAACTGCGGACCTCCGCCGTACGGCGAAAGCAATTGTCGAACACATGGTGATTCGTCGATCTTTTCAAAACATCGAGACGCTGTTTTGAAATTTTTGAAATGCTGGGGAGCTACATCATATGACTTGGCTGTCACGGACGACGGCGTTGGCGCTGCTGTGGGGCACTGCGCTTGCGACTACATCGACATTTGCTCAAAGTCCTGCAAATGGCGAAATGGCCGAAATTCGGGCACGGATGGAAGCGCAGGAGGCCGAGCTACAAGCACTACGGCAGCGATTGGATGCGCAGCCGGCTTATGGCTTTCACCATATCGAAGAAGATAGTTGCGGCGGGGGCGCCGAAATCTATCGGTTGCCGATCGTCTATGACTACTGCTATACGCCCGATTGCTGTGACGACGGGGGACCTCCTAAGCAGCACGTGATGAAGTACTACACGACGTATGACAAGGGCTTTGTCATCCGGCCGTACAATCCCGAGGAAAACCCGTTCGAGATCAAGTTCGGCGGCTGGGTGCAGTTCCGCTACAACGGATATTCGCGCAACTCCGATAGCTGGACCGACAACGCCGGGACGACGCGCCCGATTCGCAATCGGAATGAATTTGAACTGGAAAGATCCCGACTGCAAATCAGCGGTTATGCGATTGATCCGCGGCTGAGCTACTTTGTTCAAATGGACGGCGACACCGACGGCTCCGACAGCGTCGATTTCTTCGACTATTGGTGGGCGTGGGAATTCAACGACGACCAGAAAGTTTACCTGGGCAAACGGAAGGTTCCCGGCAGCCGACAATGGATACTGAGCGCCAAGCATACCCGTTTGGCCGATCGTCCGATGGCGGCCGACTTCTTTCGACCTGGTCGTACGGTCGGTATTTTCGGTGCGACCAAGGTTGGCGAGAACGGCTACTTTGAAGCGATGATCGGCGACGGCTACCGTACCGAGAACACGCCGCCTGCCGATATCGATGATAAGCTCGCTTTCGCAGCGACCAACTACTGGGATCCGTATGGCGACTTTGGCGGTAAGCTGACAGATTACGACTATAGCTGTGATCAGCGAATGCGGTTGGGACACTCGTTCGTCTTCGCACCCAATGCGAGCATCGCGCCGGGTCAGCCGATCGACGAATCGGACTTCATTCGCTTGACGGACGGCACCAAGCTAACTGCGTTGGGAGCATTGGCGCCTGGGGTTCGCCTGTCGGAATTCGACGTCTACCTATATACGCTGGACTTCGCCTATCGGTGGCGCGGTTGGAGCTTTGACGCCGAGTACTACATGCGTTGGATCCAAAACTTGCGAGCCAGCGGCGCGTTGCCGGTCGAAAACCTCTATCAACATGGCTACTTTGCCGAAGGGGGATACTTCCTCGTTCCCGAGAAGCTCGACTTTAACGTTCGCTACTCGTACGTCAGCGGCTATTACGGCAACGTCGATGAGTATGCGGCCGGCTTTAACTTTTACCCGTGCGACACGCGTAATTTAAAGTTGACGTTTGACGTAACCAAGGTCAACGGCAGCCCGCTGAACAACACGTCGAGCGGCATTCTGGTCGGCGATGACGGCATCCTGTTCCGCGGCCAGTTCCAGGCAGAGTTCTAAATCGATTTTTGGTTTCGACGACTCCCCGTCGATCTTTCAGAAGGGGCGTCCGCAAGGGGGCCCCTTTTTCTATTTCGCGGAGGACGCCGTTGATCGAGCCGACGGTTTAGCGCGTTGACTCGATAAAGACATCCGCATCGTAGATCGCTTCAGGAATCGGAAAGCGGAACATCGCCGCGACGTTGGCGCCGTTAGGCATGTCGTCCGCTTCGAGCGTATAGACCGAACCACCGGTGGCGATCGTTCGCACCGCCGCGTAATTCAACAGATCATCATCGTCGGGCGAGTGCGTTAAAATGATCCGCTCGTTCTCTTCGTCGACAGAGCCCAGCGCCTTGGCGCCGCGAGTAAGAAACAGGACTTCGATACTATCCATCATTCCGGCGATCAAGATTTCTTTCGGATCGATCGAAGCTCGCGATACGCCGCGCAACTCATTCATTTGCTCCAGCACCGATCGCCGGACGCAACTTGCTCTCTCGGTTAACAGCGGCTTGACTTGCTGATGCAACTGCTGCGGCGTCATGCGGTCAAAGTTTCCGGACAAATGCTCTTCCCAGAGCGCATCGCCATGAAACGCATCACGGAACAGGGGATAAAGATAGTCGACGCCGGCAAAGACCAGCGGTTTGTCACTGTCGGCCAAATGTCCTTCTAACGGCCGCGCGACGCGGTGAAAAAATTTGGTCAGTTCCGACTTGACGTCCGCCGAGCCGCCAGCGCCTTGCCCGTGAAACATCGTTTCGCCTGGTCGGGAACCGTGCCCATGAAATTGCAGCGTATTGGTCCATTCGTCCACTTGCAACGCGCTCCGCAAGTCGCTGGGCAGATCGGCCAGATCAACGTGGCGCATTTCGTATTGGTCACCTTCAAACAAGCGAACTTCGTTCTGACTGACGACCAGCAGTGCGAAGTCGAGCGGTTGGCTCATCCAGCAGGTCAACGGACGAACATGAAAATCATTCGCGAGGTGGACCGCCAGCTCGACATGAAAGGGAAGTCGGATCGAGCGGCTGAAGGTCGGGCTCGCAAAATAGGCGAACCCTTCATCCATGTGACGCCAGACGGCGGCTTCGCGACTGCGCGTCATGCTCCATGCTGGCTCCAACATTTTTTGAATAACATCGGACGGATGGCCGGCCGATTTCAACTTGGCGCAGGCCTTCTTCAGCAACGTGGCCAATTGAATCGGATCTTGTCTTGTTTCTTTTCCTGCAACGTGAGACGGCATAAAGAGGGATACGCAAGGTTGCGTTTCATTGTCGACCAACACTCGTGCGTCTTCTGCGCTGAAAGAATACATCACCTTTTCTCCATATTCCGTGGGGAACGATTGCCCTTCACCCTACGATGCAATCTCTATGCCATGCGGCGCAAGTACTGCAAGCATCGCGACTTCATGCCCTAACATGGCTGCGCTGCGGCCTTCGTGGTCGATCTGCAACCAACGATCACCGGCATTCCATCAGCCGTTATCGATTGCAATTCCCCAGGTGGACTCCGATTTTTCCGGCTACAGCAGTCGTCAGCGTTCAATTTCTTTCCGTTCGGCACGCGTGCTGCGTTAATCACCTTTATCCCCTCACCAATCATTGGCCCAACCAAGGAGCAAGACGATGACAACGATCGCCGCACAACGCGAAATTTTGCCGACCCAAACTCGTGATGAAGTCGCGCAGCAGTTGCAAAGCTCGCTGGTCGATCAGATTGATCTAGCCCTCCAAGCGAAGCAGGCTCACTGGAATGTGCGCGGACTAGGCTTTCGCGCCATTCATTTGCACCTCGACGAAATTATTGAGACTTCTCGCGAGGCGAGCGACGAAATTGCCGAGCGAATCGCCGCAATCGGCGTTGCAGCGGACGGCCGCGCTGCGACGGTCGCCCAATCGTCCGAACTCGAGCCGTTTCCGGCTGGCATCGTTGATGTCCAGGAAGCGATTCGGAGGATCTCGGACCAAATGGCGACCTGCTCCACTTCGCTTCGTCTACGGATCAAAACGATCGGAGACGACGATCTGATCAGTCAAGACTTGCTAATCGGCATCTGTCGCACCCTAGAAAAACAACTTTGGATGCTCGAATCGCAAGCGGCTGACGCTGCTCCGTAACCGCATCCCTAACCCTAACTCCCCTGTTTTTGGAAGGAACCCTGACGATGACTACCATTGATTTAACGGAATTGGCCGCCGAAATTGCGGACGAATACGAGATGACCGAGCTCGAAGCTTGGGGGCTCGTTTACGAATACGGAATGGAATACGAAGAAGGCGAAGCCGGCGCCGAAGCGTCGGTGCAATAGTCTGACCGGTGATTCGACTCCGGCCAAAGTTGCGATTTTGCTTGTCGAATTCTTCCGTTGTCTAGATAATGCAGGAAGCGGGACTCCCGCTTTCTGACTCCCACGGCGGAAGGTGAAGAGATGTGCAGTAACTTAGCTCCTTGGCTGATAATGGCCTTCATCGCCGTTGTCAGCATGCCCAGCGATGCTGCTGCGCAAGATCTTCGCGGTACCCCCAACGGCAAATACAACAATCACCCGGCGTCGAACTATCCGAGCAGCGGCTACGTCGACTCGTATTTGGGCGGCGCCAGCGGTTCACGGAACAACTATCGTTCGCATGGACACCGCGGTTACTCGTCATCGTATTACGGACGTGGTTCTAACTTTGGCTATTATGGCCCCGGCTATAGTTTCTCTAGCTATTCCGGATATTATCCCGGCTACGGCTATGGCTATGGTCTGCCCCCCTATGGCGGATTGGGACTCGGCGGCTGGTCGCCGAACTACTACCAGTCAACGGTCACCGCCAACTACATTTCGCCCTATGGCGTTTACTACCGACCAAGCGACAACTACAGCGAGTACTATTTGCCGCCGTTCGAACCAGCAGAGCTGCGCTGGGGCGCTGGCGCGATCAAACAGTTTTCTGGCGTCGATCGCAATTTTGCGATGGGGCCGCTGCTCTCCGAGAACCTGACCGACTTGCCCAACCCGACCTATCCGACCCTTTCCCCAGCGCTGGTGCGGATGGCTTTAGGCGAGCGGCAAGCTCCGGGACTCCCCGAAGCCTCTCTGCCGATCGCTCGCGAAAGAGCCGCACGCTATGTCGGCTTTGGTGATCGCCTCTTCAAAGAGCAAAGAATTCATGAAGCGATGGCGAAATATCGTGACGCCGTCGCCGCCGCGCCCGATCTTGCGGCGCCCCAATTTCGGCTGGGGCTCGGCTATTTAGCGACCGGTCGCATGGAAGAAGCGGCCGAAGCCTTCAAACGCGGAATGCAGCTCGAGCCATCCTACATCTTTACGACCAATTTCACGTTGGAGGAGTTGTACGCCGGCTTTCCCTTGGCGAAAAACTCGCTGCTGGAAGGAATCGCGCGTCGGACTCTCAATGATCCCAACAACGCCGACAATCTGTTTGATGTGGGAGTCGTTTTGTATTTAGACGGGCAAATCGACACGGCCCGCAAATACTTCGCCACATCACGGAACCGCCTGTCAGGCGCCGACGATTCGCATTTGCGTCCGTTTCTGGTCGAAGCCGGCCCCGTCACGGCGCCGCAAGGCGGACTCGATTTATAATCGCGACTCAGCAAGTCTCGTCTTTATTACCGTGGCGAATTCGTTATCCTAGATGACATTGAATTGCACTTAGCGTTTTCCACGCGCTGACTTAACTTGCTCCAAGGAAACTCCTCTCATGCGTATCTCCCTGACTGGATTGCTGCTGCTCGCGGCAATTTGCGGCTTTAGTGCGACCATGTCGATCGGCTGCAACACGTCGAATCCGCCCGCCGCCGATGATCACGACGAACATGATCATGATCACGACGAACATGCCGGACACGATCACGGCGAGATCGGCCCCAACGGCGGGCACATCGTCGAATTAGAAGGGGGCCCCTATCACCTGGAATGGGTTCATGACGAAGAGAAGCCAGCCGCTGACGCCGAAAAGGTCATCACCTTCTACGTCCTCGACGCCGACGCCAAAAAAGAAGCTCCCATCGCCGCCGAAGCGCTCACGGTCAAGCTGACGACCGGCGGAGAAACCAAGGAAGTCGCCGCCAAAGCCGAGCGTGCCGCAGACGCCGCGACGACGGCCAAGTTCGTTTTGACCGATCCGCTGGCCGCGACCATCCTGACTTCGGAAGAAGTCGATGCGATCGTCACCTTTGACGTCGACGGCAAAGAACTCAAAGGCAAGATCGAAGATCACCACCATCACCACTAAGACAAGGTGATCCGCAGTAAAACAAAAAAACGGCCCCCTCGCGGGCCGTTTTCTTTTGCCGTCGTCAGGCCAGCGTGCATGAGTCGCAATTCAAGTGAAAATCCGTTTCAATCGCCGGCCGATACGCCCGCAGATTACGTGGTTCGCGGTCCCGGCATCTGTCCGTATTGCGGGGAAGCCGACTTTGTTCGACCTTATTTCACGCATTGGGGAGGCTACATCGGTCCTTGGCTGTTAACGCATGCGGTCTGTCGGCGATGTGGTCGCGGCTTCAACGTCCGCAGCGGAGCAAGCAATCAGATCAATATCATTCTCTACCAAATCGGCAGCATTCTGCTGGTTGGCTTCGCGACGGTAGCAGCGGCGTGGTACTTTTTTCCGTCAGGCTGGAAAATCGGGCTATAGCCGAAACCTCTCTCGCTAGCAAACTCGATCGCCGCTAGCTTGCAGTCAAACTGATCTGGCGTTTTTTGCGCTTTCGCTTTACAAGTTAGCGCAACAAAACATCGCCCCCTATTCGGGCTGTAGCTTCTTTGATCTTTGGTTTGACGTGACAATCGCCCCCGAAACGACGAATAAATCAGATCCAACCATGCGCTGGTTTTGGATCTTCGCCGTTGGTCACTTGCTCCTCTGGACCGCCGTTCCTTTTTTCACCCAAGCGAACGGCCCGCTCGACAATGTTGAAATGCTCAATTGGGGACATGAGTGGCAGTGGGGCTATCCTAAGCATCCTCCGTTGCCGGCTTGGGCGGCTGAAGCGGCGACGTATCTTCCCGGCGGTCCGGTCTGGTCCACTTATTTGTTAAGCCAGGTCTGCATTGTCGGTTGCTTCTGGGCAGCTTGGAGATTGGGACGCGAGACCCTTTCGCCCAGTTTGGCGCTGGCGGCGGTCGCCGTGTTGGAAGGGAGCATCTACTACAACTGCACGACGCCGGAGTTCAACAACAACATCATGGCCAAGGCCTGCTGGGCCATGTTTATCCTCTTCGCTTACTATGGGATTGCGCGCGGTCGTATGGTCGATTGGGGCGCCGCCGGCATTTTTCTGGCCGCGGCGATCTTGTCCAAGTATGACGCAGCGCTGCTGTTGGCGGCGACGCTCCTCTTTTCGTCGCTTCATCCGCGAGCTCGCGTTTGCTGGCGCACCCCCGGCCCGTATGTACTGACCGGCGTATCGCTACTCCTCACGGCGCCCCATCTGTGGTGGCTAGTGAACAACAACTTCGCCACGCTGCGCTACATCGCTGCTCGATCGTCGACCTCTCCATCTTGGCTTTCGCATTTCGAGCATCCGGCCGAATTCCTTGGGGCCCAACTGGGGGCTGTCGCCGTGACCTTGATTCTGGCGACAATTTTGCTCGGTTGGCGGTGGCGATTCAAAACCGTCGATTCATCGGCGCAATTTACGCGAACCTATCTCGCTTGGATGGTGCTAGGCCCGCTCGGCCTGGCGCTCGCCTACTCGTTGATCACCGGGGCCCACCTGCGCAGCATGTGGGGCGCGTCGATGTTCACATTTCTCGGCGTGCTACTGTTCGCCTGGCTCGAAGCTCGCCCCGATCCGGCTTTGATTCGCCGTACGATTTACGCGTCAGCGATCGTTGGAGGCATCTTCGCCGCTGGCTTGGGCCTGCGAAACATGATCGGCGACAGCCTGGTCACAGCCCCTTTGCGCGTCGACTATCCCGGTCAACAGCTTGCGTCCCAGGTCGAAGAAATCTGGAGCCAGCACAGTAACAAGCCGCTCGAAAACCTGGGAGGCGATTGGTGGCTCGCCGCCAATATCAACGTCTATCATCCCGACCGCCCCTCGATCTCGGCCGAGCAGGATCACGATCTGCCGGCCTGGACCGCACTGGACGCTTGGAGGACCGAGGGGGGGATCATTGTCTGGGAAACCGCAACTGCTGGCGATAACTACGAGACGCAAATCAAAGCGCTCTATCCCAATGTCGAGATCCTCAGGCCATTGGAATTCGCTTGGACCAAAAATCAACAGCGACCACCACTACGAGTCGGCATGGCCGTCGTTCCACCGCTCGCGCCGATTCGCACCGCCGAATTGCCGACGCCTGCGCAACACTAACACCCGACCTCCTTCGGGAGACCTAACGCGTGCCGAAGTCTCTGTTTGTCATCCCGTGCTACAACGAAGCGGATCGAATCGATCTCGCCGCGTTCGACGCTTTCGCCGTCGCCAATCCAGAGATTCACTTTCTGCTGGTCAACGACGGCAGCACTGATGCGACCAGCGAAATCTTGCACCAGTTCGCCCAGCGGAGGCCCCAGCAGTTCGCTGCAGTCGACCTGCCGCAAAACCAGGGAAAAGCTGAAGCGGTGCGAATCGGGATACTGCAGGCCATCGAACAGGGGGCCGAGTTCATCGGCTTCCTTGACGCCGACTTGGCGACTCCGCTACAGGAATGCTGTCGCCTGCAAGATGCGCTGATCAAGAATCCGCACATTCAAATGGCGATCGGCGTTCGCTTGCCGTTGGCCGGTCATGCAATTCAGCGCAAACCGTTTCGGCGGTTTATAGGTCGCGGCTTCGCGAAGGTGGCGTCGACGCTGCTCGGCATGTCGATCACCGACACGCAATGCGGCGCGAAATTAATCCGCAACAGCCGATTGGCGCGGTTTCTGTTCGCGACCCCGTTTTTGTCGCGTTGGATTTTTGACGTCGAGGTCTTCGCTCGCCTGCAAATCGCTAGCGATCCAGCAGCGGCTCGCCAGGCGATCTACGAATTGCCGCTCGAGGCATGGCGAGAAATACCAGGCTCCAAAATAAAGGCGCGCCACTTTCTGTTGGCGATCGGCGATCTGGCGCTGATCTATCGCGAATACTTTCTGTCGTCCCGCTGGAAACATCGCTTTCAACAACAGGGCGCAGGGGAACGTTCGGTTACCGACGATGTCTTCCCGATCGCAACACCGACGGCGTTGCAACGTCCTGGCCATTCGCGTTCTGACGATCAAGCCGCCGCCTAACGCGGCTTGATCTCGGTCGATTTGACCTTGGGCTTTCGGCTAGCGACCGCCCGATGCGACCCAGGCTTTCGCGATCTCAGCCGGAGGCTTTCCGTAAGCGCCGGCGAAGGCTTGATCGAAAGGCATCTCCTTTCGCAGCGCCATCATCAACGCATCGAACTGCGAACTACGACCCATCAGCGACTTCAGAAATGCAAAGCTGACGGCGCCGTTTTGATCAGGCGCCAACCGCATGTAGACAAAGTCGTCCGCTTTTTTCATCGCTCCAACCGCCGACGGCAGGTCGTTGCTCCAAGCGACGACGCGAGGGTCTTTACCGGCGATCCGCGAAGCGACAACGCGTCCGACGCCGTCCGAGAACCAATCAGGCGTATTCAAGCTAGCGACGTAGTTGCTGGCGATGACCTGCGCGAACATCGCATCCAGGTCATACGCGTCGTTCACCGGCAACTGCACCACGCCGTAGGCGTCGGTCACGTCGTACCAATAATGTCCTTGCCAGGTAGGAGGAACGTCTCGACGCTCGACCATCTTGCTGAATTCGTTGTAGTCATATTTCGCTTTGACCAAAAACAGCGTGACGCGTCCTTTGACCAACGGCGTGCCGGCAGGCGCCTTCAAAATGCGACGAACGTCGTCGGCTGCTTTCTCGGCTTGATCGGCGAACTCGTCATTCGCATCTTGGCCCAAAGTTCCCATGACGTAGACATCTTTGCGATCGGAAGTCGTCATCGCGACGCCGGGCAGACCCAGGTTCTTTTTCGCCAGGCTGGTCGCTTCGCGAGCTTTCGCAAGTTCGTCATGCGTCGCATTCTTGGCGAACGAATAGGCCGCGACGCGCTGCATCGACGATTCAGGTGCGTCACCGTCAAACTTGGCACCTTCGGCGATCCAAGTTTCAAAGTTCTTGATTTGCTGATCGGTGAGCGGAGGACCGTTGCGCGGCATGCGATCTGGCGCCGGCGCTTTGAAGAGCTGAATCATCAAGCTTTCATTTGGCTTGCCCGGCATGACCGGAGCGCCGCTGTCGCCGCCGCGGAGCAACCGCTGGAAGCTGGCTAGACTAAAGTTGCCAGGCGGGTTTCGCTGGTCGTGACAGCTGATGCAACGCGCAACCAACACCGGCGCGATATCGCGGCCAAAGCTGACCTTCTCGTTGCCGCTGGCGCTGGCCACTTCCAATCGCATCATCGGCGCCGGAGCGGCGCCGGGAGCGAGCATCGACAAATTCGCTTTCGGATCGGCGCCGTCAAACTTGGCGCCTTCTTTGATCCAGGCCTTCAATGCGGCCAATTCATTGGGCGCCACTTTTTGGCCGCCGCGGGGCATGTCGCCCGATTCAATCACTTCGACCAGGCGGCCTCCATCCTGACCAGGGAAGATCACCACTCCGTCGGCGGGACCTTTGAGCAAGACTTCATAGCTGGAAGCGCTAAATTGGCCGCGGGCCTGATTCACATGACAATTGCCGCAGCGAGCGACCAGGATCGGCGCGATATGTTTGGTAAAGCTGAGATTCGCCGCCGGGAACATCGTCGGCAGCGTGCTGGGCGCCGCAGCCGGAGCCCCCGGTGCAGGCGTCATCATCATCGGTTCAGCGACCGCGGCGTTGCGCATTCGCGGCAGAGTCACTCCTTCCAACTCGAGAAACGCATGGGCCGGTGCGAGCGCTCCAAAGAGTTGATCGACCGATTCTTGCAGTTCCGGGTCGACTCCTTCGAGCCGTTGCAAACGCTCGAGGACCAGCTTGACCGTCTGCGTCGATTCGGCGACTTTGCCCTGCTTTAGATAGTTGGAAGCTTTGCGGATCTCGACTTTCAGATCACGAACTTCGCTCCGCTGCTCATCGGACGGCGCCGCATCGGCTCCCCGAACTGAAAACAGCAGCGTTATCAGGGCGGCACAGGCCGCGAATCTCGCCAACAGGTGAAAGGCTCTCATCTTGGCCCCTTATGCAGCAATCTTGACTAGTCGAATTGGGCAGGATGCCCCGCAATGGGAGCAGACTTCTCCGAAGCGAAGTCAGGCTCCCGTTGTACTCAGAAATCGCCCACGTTGTACCTAGATATTACGGTATCGGCGATTGCAATTCGCAAAAACCGGCCACATCAGCTGGAATGATGGCGTCTTACGACCTTTTTGGCCGCTTGAGCCGCCAGCGACTCGCGACGCGTCGGGCGATAGCCATATTCGATGGCGAACCACTCAGCGTAACGCTCGCGGTCGATATAGCTGGTATTGCGGTTATCGAGCAGATGCCCCAGTTCATGAATCAGGACATTGTTTAGGTAGAAATCGCGAATTGCGTCCTTCGTCCAATTCAGCCGCCATTCCGATTCGCCCTCTTCTTCCCAGGTCGCCCCGTACATCTTGGCTTCCACCACCTGAGCAGGGCGGGGAGGGGTGAAGAAATACTCGACCAGCATCTCATCCATCGGATAAAGATAAAGAGCCGATCCCCACTGCATGCCGTAGCAAGGGAAGCTTAACTTCTTACGAGTCAAGCGACTTAGCTGAATGACCTCCAGCGGTTGGATCATCCACGCCGGCAACTGGGCGAGTCGCTCACGAATGTCTTGTTCGGTCACGACATGCACGAAACCTTCGCCTGGATCTTGCGTCACGACGCGATATCCGGTCCCGGTATTTCCTTGCGGCTCGTGCCAATCTTCCGGCGGAGAGAAGAATCCTGTCTCGTTGGAACGCCCCGCTTCGCCGCGTGCGCGCTTCCCAAGCTGACCGACGGTACGAAAGTCGCGCGGGATCGCGACACGCTTCGCCTTCGCTCGAATCATCTTGTGGTTGGATCGCGCCATGCGTCTGACTTTTCAATCTAAAAACGTCCGCGGAGAACTCGACGAACGAAAATGGGTTCGCTTGGCGTGCTCGATCTTGAATGGATCGCGGCGACGCCGACTTGGTCGTTAGCGTCCCTGCGGTTCGACTCACCTATGGTACGTGGACAGCGACCACGATTTCAAGCAATATGCGCAAATCACTTCCACACAACACCTTGCATCGAACAGGACAGCAAGAATCGCCGGCCTGAAGAATGCGAATCGCCCGAAGACGAGTCGCCAAAACCACCCACAAGTGCTACGCAACACCCTTCTCGGGGAGGCAGCTTGGAACGTTGGGAGTCTCCATCCTGGACGTCTCAAATCCTGCTTTGCGCGACTTTTGCGGCGTCGACTCGGTTTCGATCTTTTGCATCATCAGGACAAGCAGTACGCCGATCAGGAGAAACAAGAGTCCGATCGCAATCCAAATAAATGCCGGTATGCCTGCGATGTTGAAGCTGACGCCCCCTTGGTTTCGTCCGACTTGGCGTGACTTCTTTTTCTCGCGATCCGCTTCTTTCTGCTGCATGCGAAGCTGCAACGTTTCGCGAGAAATCAAAGTTCGACTACCGGTGTTGTCGCCGCCAGAAGCCAACGGATCGGTAAAAGCAATATCCAAAACTCCACTAGCCCCGGGATCGGACATCGAAGAAATCAGATCGTCGTCCAAGGGGCGAGCGACCGGCAATGACCTGCTTCTGCCGGCGCTGGAAAGTCCGGCATCGGTCTCAACCCGCTGCCCACGTACGGTTTCGGAGTTCAAGATTCCGGAGTTGCTCTCCCCGCCGTCTTCTAACAATTCAGCGACCCGCGGCATCGAAGGCGGGGTAATGACGCTCGATTTTCCTTCTTCGTTACGAAGTTGCCGCAGTTCCATTTCGTCGGCGACGGCGGTCAACTCTTCTTCGGCGCCGTTGCTTCGCTGCTGGAGCCAGTTGCGGAGCACTTCGCCCACTTCTTTGGCCGACTGATACCGTTGCTCCGGCTTTTTCATCATCAGCTTTTCGCAGATCTTCGCCAGCGAAGCAGGGCAATTCGGTCGCACCTTCCGAATTTTTTCGGGTGCGATCGTTTGATGCTTCGCGATCCGCTGCGCCAGGCTTCCTTCGGGGAACGGAGGGTGTCCTGCCAACAGGAAATAGAGCGAACAGCCGAGACTATAGAGATCGGCGCGACCGTCCACTTTGTGGCTGTTGACCGCCTGCTCAGGCGAAAGGTAGTCCGCCGTTCCCAGCACGCTCTCTTGATTGGCCAGCGTCAGCGAGGTCGCATCGTCCCGCGTAAACCGGGCCAATCCCATGTCGAGCACTTTAACCACGCCGCTGGTATCGAGCAGTAAGTTCGCTGGTTTGATATCGCGATGGATGAGCCCCCTCTGATGGGCATGTTCGAGCGCCTCGGCCGCTTGGGCGATGTATTCCGCCGCTGTTTCGATTTCGAGCGGGCCATTTTCCCGGACCAAAATCTGCAAATCACAGCCAGGAACATACTCCATCACGATGTAATGCGTGTCCCCTTCGTTGTCGACGTCGAAGGCGCGAACGATGTTCGGATGGTCCAGTTGAGCGGCCGCCTGCGCTTCAAGATGGAAACGCCCCAGATAAGACGAGTCCTTCACCCGGTTGCGCGGCAGCACTTTGATCGCGACCTTCCGCTGCATCACCGTATGTTCGCCCAGATAGACGCTGCTCATGCCGCCGGTCCCTAAATGACCTAGCAGCTTGTATTTGGAGAGAAAAAATCCCTTGTATTTGCCTTGCAGGATTTTTTCGCGATGCCAAGTGGTGATGTAGTTCTTGGTGACAAAGTAATCGGCGACTTTCTCGACATCTTCCGGCAACTGACCACCGTTCTCGGCGCGCAATTCGGCCACGGCGTTTTCAAATTGCGTAGGGTGGATCAGCTGTGATCGCCCTGCAAGTTCGATAAATCTTTCGGAAGTGACGTTACTCATGGAGTGCCCAAATTAACCGTGATCGAGCGCTGCTGCCGCCAGCAGAGCACTGTAGCTTGCCATACGCAGTATAAATAATTGCGTTTCGGCTTAACATGAGCAAAATCGGACGGTTGTTTGCCGATCCGCAGTTTCGTGTTCAAATTGGGGAGTAAAAGAAGGTCAACCTTCGCAACTTATCGAAATCTTAACATACCTTCACGCTGCAAAGCGAATCATGACTTCTCACCACACTCGATTGTATACACGTCCTGGTTGCCATTTGTGCGAAGACGCCGAACAAATTTTGATCCAACACGGTCTCGCTCCCGAGTTGGTCAACATCGACGACTCGCCGGAACTCACCCAAAAGTACGGTTGCTGCATCCCGGTTGTCGAAATTGACGGCAAGGTTCGGTTTCGCGGACGAATCCACGAAATGCTCCTCCGTCGATTGCTGGCGGCGGTCGAAGCGTAGGCGATGGAAGTTCTCGGAATGTTCGCCAAGCATTGGCGAGCCGGCGAAGTAAAGACCCGGCTTGGCGCTGCCATCGGCTTGCCGGCCGCCGCCGCAGTTCATCATCAGTTTGTGCGTTCGGCCGTCAAGCGATTTCAGTCGCTCGGTGATCGGCGCGTGCTCGCCTATGCTCCCGCTGACGCGGAGCAGTCGTTTGCGACAGTGGTCGGCGACGCTTGGCAGTTGCAGTCGCAGTCGTCCGGTTCGCTAGGAGACAGGATCTCCCACTTTTTCACTACCGCGATGGCCGGCGGTGCGACGAAAGCCCTGTTAATCGGGTCCGATAGTCCCAATCTGCCAACCGCTTACCTCCAGCAAGCCTTCAGCCAACTGGAACGATGTGATGTCGTGCTCGGCCCGGCCGAAGATGGCGGGTATTGCGCAATCGGAATGAATTCTCCCTGCGAGCAGCTTTTCACCGATATCTCTTGGAGCACTTCCGACGTCCTGACCCAGACATTAGCCCGCTGTCACGCGCTCGGCCTGCGACCTCTGCAGACGCCAACTTGGTACGATGTCGATACCTGGGATGACTTGCAACGCCTGCAGGCCGATTTGTCGCATGACGACGCTGATCTTGATTTGCGTCAATTGCGTACTGAACTTTCTAAGATACTCGCCGATTGTCCACCGCTGTGAACTCTGATTCTCCCCGTACGCTCTCTTCCTCCCCCAGCGCCGATTGCCTGATCATCGGGGGAGGCGTCATCGGACTTTCGCTCGCCTACGAACTGGCGACGCACGGAATGTCGGTAACGTTGCTCGAACAAGCTTCGGTCGGCAAAGCCGCCTCTTGGGCAGGCGCCGGATTATTGCCTCCAGCGACGGTCGGCCAAGCGGTCGAACCGCAAGAGCAACTGCGAGCTCTCAGTCATCAATTGCACGCCGAGTGGTCGATCCGCCTGCGTGAGGAGACCGGCATCGACAACCAGCTAGAACGGTGTGGAGGCTACTATATTGCGCGCAAAGCTGGAGAAGCCGCCGCGCTGGCGACCACGATGAGCCAATGGATCGAGGAAGGGATCGCCGTCGAGCGGATTTCCTCGGACGAACTTCATCGTCGCTTGCCGCCGTTGGCGACCGCTGTCCAAGCTCGCGCCGCCTATCATCTTCCGGACGAAGCGATCCTGCGAAATCCCCGGCACCTGCAAGCGCTTCATCAGGCATGCCAGCAACGGGGGGTCGTGTTCCAAGAGACGACCGCAGCGATCGAGTTTCAGCTCCAGCAGGATCGCGTCGCCGCGCTGGTCACCAATCATGGACCGTTCACCGCCGATCGGTACTGCATCGCCGCTGGAGCCTGGTCGCAACGCTTAACGGATTCACTGTTGGCGCAGGTCGGGTTTTCGCACGCAGCGAAAACACCTGAGATCGAGCCGATCCGGGGACAGATGTTGCTGCTCAACGGAGGGACGCGTTTCTTACCAACGCCGCTCAACGAAGGGCCTCGCTATTTGGTTCCTCGGCAAGATGGCCTGGTTCTGGTCGGCTCGACGGTCGAAGAAGCAGGATTCGACTGCTCAACGACGGAGGAGATCGCCTGCGAACTGCGCGACTTCGCCTGCGAGTTGGTTCCGCGCTTGCAAGACGCCGTCGTCGAGCAAACCTGGGCCGGGCTGCGGCCGGCGAGTATTGACGGGATACCTTATATAGGCGCGATGCCGGGGATCGCGAACGCCTACGTCGCCGCAGGTCATTTTCGCAGCGGCTTGCATCTTTCTCCTGCGACCGCCGTGCTGCTAGGTCGCATGATCCGTGGTGTCGACGTCGATTTTGATTTGTCGCCGTTCCGCGTCGATCGCAGCTGATTCGCTTATCGCGTCGCCAACGGGGCGCCGCGAACTCTTTTGGTCTCGCGCACGATGGTCTGCGCCGCATCCTGCAAGTCGAACTGTTTGTCGACGTTTCCCTCTTGAAACGCGACGCGATTCATTCCGTAAATGTCGGAACTTGCTTCGTTCTGCCCCAAGACGTATCCGCCAGCTTCCCGAATCGCTTTACATCCCTCCGATCCGTCACGCCCCATGCCGGTCATGACCACCCCCAGACAAGCGTCGCCAAACGCTTTGGCCGCCGAGCGCATCATGACATCGACCGACGGACGATGCCCGCTGACTGGGTCTCCGGCGAAGACCTCCAGTCGCATCTGGCTGCGAGTTTGACGGCGGATCTCGAGATGCTTTCCCCCTTGAGCGATATAAGCACATCCTGGCGCCAGCATATCCCCGGTCGCCGCTTCTTTCACTTCAATCTGCGAAATCGAATTCAGTCGTTTGGCGAACGCTCTGGTGAATTGCTCCGGCATGTGCTGAACGACGACGATCGGCGGCAACCCGGCCGGCAATGATTCAAACAAGGAAGTCAGCGCAGGAGGCCCGCCGGTCGAAATCCCGATTGCGATACACCGACATGGGCATTCGATCGGCGCGACCGTTTTCGTTCGCACCGGGGGATTGATCGACTTAGCAGTTAATCCGGCGGCGCTGCGGCGTTGTCGCCGGACTTCGGCACGCGAGCGACGAACTTCTAACACTTTGGCGAAATCGGCGCCGGCCACGGTACGAATCTTCCGAACCAGTTCGTCGCGCATGACTGATTCGGCCTGAGCCAAACCGGTCGGCTTGGCGATGTAGTCAAACGCGCCCCGTTCCAGCGCATCAAGCGTAATGTCTCCACCTAACTGGGTCATGGCGCTGACCATGATGACCGGAATCGGCTTCAAGGCTAACAGACGATCCAACGTTTCAAGTCCGTCCATTCCCGGCATTTGCACATCCAGGGTAATGACGTCCGGCTGCAGTTGCTTCATCATTTCGAGGGCCTGATAACCGTCTTTAGCCACGCCGCAAACTTCAATTCCCGCCGCATCGGCCAATTGATCGGCAATCAACGTCCGCATGAGCGCCGAATCATCTACGATCAAAACGCGTGAAATTTTACCTGCCATTTTTCGCTCGATTCAATGCGTTCAACCAGTTGCGTCATGTGCGAACTTCCTGGCGAACCTGCCCCATTTCCGAGAGTTAACAATTAAAAATAGGCCGTAAAATACGTACCTCCAACTGCATTCACCGCAGATGCAGACTTCCGCAAAAAACAAGCCGACATTTCCCCTAGATTTTCTGTCTCCAACAGCAGGATGTTCCCAATAATCCCCCTAACCGGTACGCTGAAGGGATCGCGTCTTTTGTTCTGATCCCTCTGTTTCGATTGCTTCCTGCATGTCTGTCGATGCTCCAGCGAAAATAACGATCCTTGGCGCGGGGCCGATCGGTCTCGAAGCTGGCCTCTACGCTCGTTTTCTTGGCTACGACGTCGCGATTTATGAGCAAGGGCGCCCGGCCGAATCGATTCGCCGCTGGGGAAGCGTACGAATGTTCAGCCCGTTCGGCATGAACAGTTCACCGTTGGCCCGCAGCGCCTTGGCCGCCCAGTCGGCGGACGATCTGCAATTGCCTGCCGAAGACGAACTGTTGACCGGCCAGGATTATGTCGAACGCTATTTGCAACCATTGGCCGAATCGGACCTGTTGTCCGACTCTCTCCATTGCGGCTGGACCGCGATCGCAGCCGGTCGCGCAGGGCTCTCGAAGTCGGACTTGATCGACGAAGAGTCGCGACGTGACGCCGACTTTGTGGTGATGCTGCGCAACCAGGATGGACGCGAACAAATCGATCATAGCGATGTGCTGATTGACTGCACGGGACTATTTGGTCAGCCCGGCTGGATCGGCTGCGGCGGAGTTCCGGCGCTCGGCGAGCAATCGGCTCGTGCGCATATTGAGTTCGGTCTCCCTGATATCCTGTTGGGCGAACGGGACAAGTACGCCGGCCAACATACGTTGGTCATCGGCTCTGGCTACTCGGCCGCGACCAATATCTGCGCCCTAGGACAACTGGCGCGAGAAGCGCTGGACACGCAGACAACTTGGATCACACGGAAAGAAAATCAAGCCGATACGGCCGGCCCTCTGCGGCGATTCGCCGCTGATCCGTTGACGGCCCGCGATCATCTGGCCATGCAAGCGAACGAGTTTGCCGCCAACAGCGAGCCCCACGTCGCCCATTGGCCCACTTCGTCCGTCACGGCAATCCACTACGACGCGCACAGCGGCCGCTTTCAAGTTACGCTGGCCGGAACTCACCAAGGGATGCATGAGTTTGATCGGGTGATCGCCAACGTCGGCTTTCTCCCCAACGTCGAACTAACCCGCTCGCTGCAGATGCATTACTGCTATGCGACCGAAGGTCCGCTGAAACTGGCCGCCAAACTGCTCGAGAATGGTTCCGCCGATTGTCTCGCCCAACCGACCGACGAGGCCGAACTGCTGATCAATCCCGAGCCCGATTTTTATCTGCTTGGCGCAAAAAGTTACGGACGCAACTCACAGTTTCTGATAAAAAACGGCCTCGACCAGATTCGTCAGCTATTCACCATCATTGGGGATCGCAAGAATCTGGATCTTTATCGCCAGTTCTTACCAGCCAACCAACAATAGAGTTCGCGTGCCTGCAGGCGACCTTCCGCAAGTTGTTCCATCTCATCTTGACGCGCTCTGGTTTCAAGTCACCGGGCTGCGCTGCAATTTGGCGTGTCATCATTGCTTTGTCAGTTGCCATCCGAAGAATAACACCTTCGCATTTCTTTCCTTGGCGGATGTCGAGTCTCGCTTGGAAGAAGCGGCGGCCCTGGGCGTGAAAGAGTTCTACTTCACCGGCGGCGAACCTTTTCTGCATCCCCAAATCGTGCCGATCCTGATCGCCGCGCTCGCGTATGGACCTGTCACTGTGCTGACAAACGGCACCGTGCTCAAAGCAGACTGGCTACGACAACTGCGAGACGCGGAAGAGCAGGGGATCTACTCGCTGGAGTTCCGCGTTTCGATCGACGGCTTCTCACCCGAGAGCAATGATCCTATCCGCGGCGAAGGGACGTTCGTCCGCGCGATGAGCGGCGTCAAGCTGCTGGTGGAACATAACTTTCTGCCGATCATCACCGCGGTTCGCACCTGGAGCGACGCCGCAGAGTCGCACATCGTCGCCGAGTTCGTCCATGCGTTAAAAGAAATCGGCTATGCTCGACCGCGGATTAAACTGTTGCCTACGCTGCAGATTGGGGCCGAAGAGTCGCGATCGTGCGGCTACGCTGATCACGATCGGATCACGGCTGAAATGTGGGCGGGATTCGATTCGACCCAACTGGTTTGCGAAAACAGTCGCGTCGTCTCGGATCGCGGCGTCCACGTTTGCCCGATCTTGATCGAGTCGCCTGATTCGCTGCTAGGAAAAACGCTCGCGCAATCTCTGCGTCCATTTGAGGTTTCACACGGCGCCTGTTTCACTTGCTATCAATTTGGATCGATTTGCGCCAATCCATCCTCGGCCCCGGCGACCGGAAAAGATCGCTAACGACATGACGACGCGCATCGCCTGCTTCGGCGGAATCTACAACAATTATCTCGCGCTGGAAGCCGCAATCGCCGACGCTCAGCGACGCGGCGTGGATCAGATGTTTTGCCTCGGAGATCTCGGCGCATTCGGCCCCCATCCCGATCGTGTATTTCCCCTCCTTCACCAGCACGAAATCCAAGTCGTGCGCGGTAACTATGACGATTCGATCGGTCGCGGGCTGAACGATTGTCAGTGCGGGTACACCGATCCGCGTGACAACCACTTCGCCCAGATCAGCTATGACTACACGCTGCAAAACACGTCCAGCGAAAACCGCGCCTACTTGTGCACGTTGCCAGCAGAGATCCGACTGGAGATCGAAGGGCGCCAGCTTTTGCTGTGCCATGGCAGCCCGCGAAGAACTAACGAATTCTTATGGGAGTCGACCACTTCGACTTCATTTTTGAATTGGCTCGCCGACCAACAGCAGGCCGATTTGATTTTGGCGACCCATACCGGGATTCATTGGGGACGCGAGTTATCGAACCGCCGAGCGTTTGTGAACGTAGGAGTTTTGGGGCGCCCTGCCAACGATGGTCGAACCGAGGTCTGGTATGCGATAATTTCCGTCGATCCTCATTCCGGCATAAGCTGGCAATTTGTGCCGCTTGAGTATGATTTTCGTCGTTTAAGCAGCGAGATGACGGCCCAGCGACTTCCGCCCGAGTTTATTGAGACGATCCAAACCGGGTGGTGGACAACCTGCCTCGAAATTCTCCCGGCGAAAGAACGCCGCTGGGGACTCTATTAATATTCAGGCAGGATGATCGATCGCCGGCTGGGGAACCGTAAAAGTCGACTCCCCACGCCGCCCGTTGGCGTTATATTGAAGAGATAGTAAATAAATCCAATGCATTTGGGAACGTGACGCTATGTCGATACGAAGCTTCGCATGTCTGCTGTTACTGCTGGCAAGTCTGCCCGCTGTCGCCGCCGAACCGGAAAAATCGACAGAACCGAATCCTCCTGCCGTCGCTAACGCGGCGCCAAAATCGGCAGAGACGGATCGCACCATCCGCCGAGCGATTCGCCAGTTGGATAGCGATACGTTTGCGGAACGACGCGAAGCGGCCGAACAATTGCGTGATGCAGGCCCCGCGGCGATCGCTTCGCTAGAAGAAGCATGTCGCGATGGCGCCGGCGAACGGGTTGCGCAGTCGATCGAGATTCTCCAATCATTCGCTGCTAGCGAAGACCGCGACGTCAGCGCCGCCGCTCTTGGGGCGTTAAAAAAGATCGCTGATGGCGACAACGCGACGGCCGCCAAGCTGGCAGCGACGGCGGTTCATTCAACCCGCTCGATTCCAGGGATGCGACCGGCGCCGCCAGGGGACGATGGACGTATCGCCGGATTTGATCCTTTCGACATTCGTTTGTTGCCTGGAGTACGCGGACGCGAACGAAACTTCAGCATGTCGACCGTCCGCAACAACGGGCGCGAACAGATCAAGATCACCGACGGGGAACGTCACGTCGAAATTGACAAAGCCCCGAACGGCCCACTCCGCGTTGAGTGGAGAGAGGGAAACGAAGCGCCGCAAGTCGCCGAAGCGGACGATCTGGATGAGCTGCGCAAGGATCATCCCCAAGCGGCCGAAATCTACGATCAGTATCAAGCGCGGATTGCCGGCCCCCAAGGCATGCTGGGCCCGCGATTTTTTGCACCGCTGCGTTTAGACGGACTCGCCGTTCCGCAGCCGATACGACAGATGGACGAACAATGGGCGCGCATGCGAGCCGAGCATCAGCAGATGATGGAGGAGATGCGTGCGCAACACGAGCTGCGAATGCGAAACATGCGTCAGCTCGCTCCCGCGCGTCCCGCCGAGCCGCCGACGCAACTGCGCCGACTTCAAGAGGACGCGCGACAATTGCAACAACGAATTCAAGCCGGCGACGTTGATGAAGCGACGATCGAAGAGATCTCACGCCTGCAAGAATTGCTAAAAGAATTGCAGCGCCAGGTCGATCAATAGTCGAGCCCAATGCGGGGAACGTCCTGCATTACGTTGCAGGCGTTATTCGCTATTTGCATCGGTAATCAAAAGCATCTGCATCCCGCGCCGTTCTGGCAAGATGCGCACCGACGAGGGCCACGGAATGGACTGCGACAATTGAACGGCGAGGATTTCGGCAGTCGCATGATCGCCAGGCGTCACCACCAGGATCGTCTGTGGTTTCTCTAACAGGTCTAACTGCCATCGCTGGAGAACGCCTGGATTCGAAAATGCGAGCGGGATCACCTGTTGGAAGCGTTGGTTCGCCGGATAGATCGCGCCGATCGGCAAGCGGCAGTAGTCGGCCAATTGCCCTTTGTTCTGCGTCAAATCATCCGCTTCGATCAATCGCGACGCGATGAGCAACGTCGTCTCCGGCGGAAGCTGCATCTGGTTCACTGCAGCGACGGCGCCGCGCCAATCTTGCCGGCGCTGAAGAGTCCAATGCTCCGGCAAGTGAAAACAGCAGATGGAAATCGCCAGCGCTGCGGCGATCACCGCTCTAGGGCAGACCTGGTCGATCCGCGCTACATTCAATCCGCACCAGACGAACAACATCGCCTGACTTCCCATGAGATAACGTCGCAAAAACAGCGGCGTAATTTGTAAGTAAGTCAGCAACCAGACAACGACAATCGGCGCCATCGTAGCAAAGATCGACATAGCGAAAACCGGCGTCGCAGCGCTTCGGTGCGCACCAGCTTCGCGATTGGGAAACAATCGATTCAGCCCCCAGCCGATTGCCCAGGGCAAGAGCCCGAAGGGAATGATCGGCAAGATCTCAATGATCTCGAACGGAGAACCGCTTTGAATAAAGGCCCCCCAATTCTCACGTCGTCCGTAGACCAGCGCCAGCTGTGGAATCAGCGGCAACAACGCCAGCGCCAATCCAGCGAACATCAGCAACAGCCGCTTGGCGGCCGCATGTCCCCAAGCGGCCAGGATTGCCGGCGGCAGACAAGCGGCGACAAACAACCCCGCGGTGATATGCAGATGAATCGTCACGGCCGCCAGCAACGCCCATATCGCAGCGTCGCGCATGGTGAAGTCGCCCCACAACCGAATCGTCGTCGCAAAAAGCGCCAGGCAACCGAGTTGAACCGCCGCATAGGGTCGTACTTCGGTCGCGTAGAAGATCATATCTCGATCTAACGCGATCAGCAGAGCCGCAACGCAACCGGCTAGCCCCGATCCGCTCCAATGACGGACCAGAATAGCGACGCCGATCAAGGTAGCGCAGCCACAGAAGACCGACGGCATTCGCAGCGTCCATTCGCTGTCGCCAAAGATCGCGGCAATGCCTTTTAGCCCCCAAAAATAAAGGGGACTATTGTTGCCCTGCAGTACGCGACCAGCCACATCGTTCCAGTCTCCGGCGATCGTCCAGGCCGAATGCAGCTCGTCGAGCCAGAAACTTTCGGACAGCGGCAACATGCGCAGACACAAGCCCAGCAGCGCAATGAGTAAGAGCGAACGCCAAAAAAGGCGAGCGGAGAGCGGAAAGTCAAACGGTGGCGGCGAGTCATTCACTCGCTAGATTGTAATCGCCAAAAGATTCATGGCGACTACACCTAAGTCCTAGTCGGTTGAAACCGCGACCAGTTCTTCGTGGACCGCTTCGATTTGCTCGGCGGAGATGACCGACTGCTCTTCGGCGAACGCGATCAGCAGCGCCAAATCGCACAATCGATTGATCCGCCGCGGGGCGCCGTTGGTGATCTGGTGCAAACGCTCCAGCGCCTCCGGCGTAAAGATCTCCCGGCGTGCGCCGGCCGTCGTCAGACGATGCAGCACGTAAGAAGCGGTTTCGTCCGCCGTCAACGCTTTGACCATGCATTTGACCGCCAGACGCGTTTCAAAGGCTGGCGTCCGCTTGAGCGCCGGCAAGATCTCGGTCTGGCCGACCAGCAGCAACGTCATGTCGAGCATTCCGTCGGTTTCGAGATTCGTCAGCAGACGCAACGTCTCCAGCGCATTGAAATCAGCGACCAGATGCGCTTCGTCGATCACCAGCACCGCGTGATTACCGGCACGCGTATTTTCGCGAAGCCCCCGGCGAATCGCTTGCACGCTATCGGCGATGGTTGAAGTGGCCGATTGCTCGACACCCACCAACTCGCGCACGATGTAGGCCAATAGCTGATCGGCCGGCATGTACGGAAAGACGACATGCACCTTCGGCGTAAACGGCTCGGGCAGTTGTTCCAGCAGCAGCTGGGCCAACAACGTCTTGCCCAAGCCTTCGCCTCCGGTTAGCAGCGCCGCGCCGCGGCGATTCTCGACCGCATACCGCAACTTCAACAGCGTTCCCTGAGCCGATTCGGCCGGGTAATAGAACGCTGGAATCGCCGTATTCTCAAACGGACGAGCCTTCAGATTCCAATAGTCTTCGTACATTCTGTTTAACTAACTGACGAAGTTTTCGGTGACGCCTAAAATGGATACGCCAGCGCTGCCTAAGCGCCGTACAACTTCCGCCACCTGCGAGTCATCCGAGATCCGCAGATCACGCACAATCATCGCCGCATCAACTTGATTCAGCTTGGTGGGAACTTCATGGATCTGGCCGACATCAACCAGGATCATGTCGTAACTTCCCTTCATGCTTTGCAGCATTTGATCCAACTTCTCTGGCGATCCCTTCGCTTTGCTGGGGGCCAGCGTCAGATCATCGGCGACCGAGTGGATCGCGGCGTCTTCAACCGTCGGACCGCCGGCGGCGATCGCTTCCCAACCATGTTCGACACGGACGCCAAGCCGAGTCGCGAGCTCTGGATTGCTGTCGCTGGCGTCAACGATCGCCGTTTTCAGGCCGCAGTCGGCCAACAGCTTCGCCAAGCATAATGTGAGGGTCGTACAACCTTCGCCAGACGCGAAGCTGTAAACCGCGATCACTTTTTTCCCCTTGGCGCCGACTTCGGTCAACCGATCGCGCACTTCGGCGAAACCTTCCACTCCCCGCTCTAGCAACATCTCAATCGTCGCCGGCCAAGCGAAGCGGGGGGCTTCCCACTGGGGGCGGAAGAGCGACGGCGCCGTACTGCTCTTGGCCAACATGCTTTCCCATTCCAATCGATCGTTCGTCTTGCCCGACGGCGGAGCGATGGTTTTGGCGAGCGGCTTTTCGGTTTTCGGCGGTTCGGCCGGCGGCGTTTGCAATGCTCGCACATGCGTCGCGGGCGTTTCGGTCACACGCGGAGCGGCCGGCGGGGCCGTTTGCCGTTCGGACCGTACGCGTTGCAATATGCGATCCACCGCAGCGGCGACGGCCGCCGTGTTTTGCGCCGACGAAGCGAACACCGACGTATCGGTCGATTCCGCCGGCGGATCCATGGGCTCGAATGATTGCTCGGGATCTTCCAGATCACTCTCGTTGATCGGAGATCCAGGTAAATCGATTCGCAAACCCTTCTTTTTCCAGTCGTACAATTGCTCGATCGTCGGTCCGCCTGGAAAGACGGGAACGCCGCGCGTGTATTCGGCTGCCGGATCATCCATCGCGGGCGATTCCGGTCCATAAGCACGAATGAAGGCTCGATCCACGGAACTCATTAGCGCCACCTCGAAGATTCAGTCGGTTCTAGATTTCCGTTCAGTCGGGCTTGCGCCGGACGATTTGCGGCCGGATCACCCGGCGCATAATAGGTTTCGGCGCCGCTGGGCGGCGTTCCGCCAAACGGGTCAAACGCCGCCTGCCGTTGTTGCTGCCCATAACGACTGCCGGAAGCTGCAGGCGCTGGACTAATCGGCTCTGGCGTTCCCAGTTGGGCGTTGGGCGGCGGCGTCTCTTGCGAGATCGCGCCGTCGAAGCGAGGACTTCCTGCAGGCAAGTTCGATCCCGGGGCTGCGCCGCGCGGTTCTTCTTTCCACCACGGCGCGTTCGCGTCGCTTCTGGATTCCGCCGGCAACGTAGCGCCGTAGCGGGTCTGTGTTGGGTTGCCGCTAGCGGGGTTCCCGCCGCCGGTCGTATCGTAACCGGCTCCTGCCGAATACGACCCGCGATTCATATCTTCGTTCGGGAGATTGGCGACGCGCTCCGCCCCTCGCTGGCCGCTTCCTCCCAACAGGTCAGTCGCACTGATCCCGTGCGAATGTTCGCTGGAAGTTTGAGGATTGGTCGGTCGACCGCTCACTTGCGGAGCCCGATAGGTCGCGGCGTCTTCACTGGTTGGCGTCGCAAATGGCGCAAATGCGTCATTCGATTCGCGATGTCCGGTGCTTTGGAGCGGCGGTGCGATATCCATCGCCGCGGTCGCCGCTGGTTCCATCTTTTCAAGTTGCGGATGATCGCCGTGCGAGTGCTGATCGAGCCCCAGTCCGCTGTTGGTTGGTCCAAAGCCGGGGGCATCCCCCAACTCGCCCAATTGGATATCGGTCTCAAACGGCGGCGCTTCATCGGCGTCGGCGGCTGGATGGGGATTTTTGTTGCGATGTCCTGACGAAATCTGAATCGTTCCCCAGACCAACACCGCCGCAATCATCGCCAAAAAGAGTCGAGTTCGCCAAACGGGCGCTTTCGCCGCTTTCATCCGCTCACGGCGACCTTCGGCTCCATCGTAAAGCGGCTTGCGCTGCACCGGTGAGCTTTGATCGGGCTGCATCGTTACGGTGGATTGGGTGCTTGCCGGGCGCTGGGGCGCGGTTCGACGCGAAGCATGCGGAGCTCGCGGCGAATGCGCGGCGTCAACGCGATACGAGCGTTTCGGCGGGTCGACCGTCGGTGCGTCGGCGATCAGCGGTTGCTCGTCGATCTCGGTCTCAACGGCCAAAGGAGCGGCTGCCGGCTTCGGCGCTGCCGCCAAGTCTGGCATACGCAACAATACCCTTGGCAAAGCCGAAACAAGCCTCGTCGCCGGCTCCGCGGTTTTGGGGGTTGCTGTTTTTGTCATCGTCTTGGCTTCCTTGCCTATTTTCTCAATCTCGGCGCCTTCGTGGCGTAATTCTGGTCCGTCATCTCTTCGGATCGGGTACCGAGTCTGCAGATCTTGAGCGTTAGATAAGAAAAATTGACTTTGCCGACTAGGCGAAGTTTTGCGGAAACTGCTTTTGAGATGAACCTTGTCGCATAAATGGCAATCTGGGATACTTAGAGGGCTACAAATCTTCCTTTGCTGACAGCATTGCTCTGACCAAGTCCGTACGGCAGCCGCCGGCGGCTAAAAAAAGACCCAAGAATGGCGATCGCGACCCCAAACGATAGCAAGCATCTCGTTTACCAGGAACTCGACAAGCGGATTCTCATCCTCGACGGAGCGATGGGAACGATGGTCCAGAAATACAAACTGGACGAAAACGCGGTGCGCGGTCCGCAGTTTGACGGTTTCCATAAAGACCTGAAAAATTTTACCGACATTCTTTGTCTGACGCGTCCCGAGATCGTCGAGCAGATCCATCGCGACTTTCTGGAAGCTGGCGCCGATATCATCGAAACGAATACTTTTGGCGCGACCCCGGTCGCGATGGAAGAATTTGATCTTTCGCACCTGGCGACCGACGTCAACGTCGCCGCGATTCAGCTAGCACGCAAAGTGGTCGACGAGTTCAACCAGCGGACCCCGCACAAGCCGCGCTTCGTCGCTGGGTCGATCGGACCAACCAGTCGGACCGCGTCGATGTCTCCCAAGGTCGAAGACCCCGGCTTCCGCAATGTCACCTTCCAGCAGTTAGTCGACTCGTATCTGGTGCAGATCGCCGCGATGGTCGAAGCGGGCGCCGATCTTCTGTTCCCCGAAACCACCTTCGACACGCTCAATCTCAAAGCTTGTCTGTTCGCGATCGAAAAGTACTTCCGCGACAACAACGTCGTGCTGCCGGTGATGGCCTCGGTGACGATCACCGATGAAAGCGGTCGCACGCTCAGCGGTCAGACGGTCGAAGCGTTTTGGAACTCGGTCGCACACTTCCCGCTGCTCAGTGTTGGCGTCAACTGCGCTTTGGGCGCCGACAAGATGCGTCCCTACGTCCAAGAGCTCGCATCGATTTCGCCCGCCTATATCAGCTGCCATCCGAACGCCGGCTTGCCGAACGAGTTTGGCGAGTACGACGAGACGCCGGAACAAATGGCGGCGACCCTGGTCACCTTCGCCGATAGCGGCTGGCTGAACATCGTCGGCGGTTGCTGCGGCACGTCGCCGGCCCATATCAAAGCGATCGCCGAAGCGGTCGAGCACAAAGCGCCGCGCACCCGCGCAACGCCCCCTGATTACACGCGTCTTTCGGGCCAGGAATCGCTGACGATCCTGCCGACCTCCAACTTCACGATGATCGGCGAGCGGACCAACGTGACCGGCTCGCGCCGTTTCGCCCGCTTGGTTCGAGAAGAACTGTACGAAGAAGCGATCGCCGTTGCGCTCGAACAAGTCAACAACGGCGCAAACGTGATCGACATCAACATGGACGACGCTTTGCTGGATGGCGAAGCGGCGATGGCCCGCTATTTGAATCTGATCGCCGCCGAACCAGACATCTGCAAAGCGCCGATCATGATCGACAGCTCGAAGTGGTCGGTGATCGAGTCCGGCCTGCGCTGCGTGCAGGGGAAACCGATCGTCAACTCGATCAGCTTGAAAGAAGGAGAAGCCGATTTTCTGGCCAAAGCGCGACTGGTCCGCAGTTACGGCGCCGCCGTCGTCGTCATGGCGTTTGACGAAACCGGCCAGGCCGTCGAAAAAGAGCCGAAAGTTCAGATCTGTAAACGCGCCTACGACCTGCTGGTCAACGAGGTCGGCTTTCTGCCGAGCGACATCATCTTTGACCCGAACATTTTGACCGTCGCCACCGGCATCGAAGAGCACAATAACTACGCGATCAACTTCATCGAAGCTTGCCGCGAGATCAAACAGGTTTGCCCCGGCGCCAAGATCTCTGGCGGCGTCAGCAACGTTTCATTCTCGTTCCGCGGCAACGACTTTATTCGCGAAGCGATTCACGCCGTCTTCCTGTTCCATGCGATCAAAGCGGGCCTCGACATGGGGATCGTCAACGCCGGCCAATTAGCGGTCTATGATGACGTCGCGCCGGAACTTCGTGAGCTGATCGAAGACGTCCTCTTCAATCGTCGCGACGATTCGACCGAACGTCTGGTCGACTACGCCGAAACGGTCAAAGATCGCAAAGCGGGCGGCTCCGCCGTCTCCGAAGATCTCTCCTGGCGTGAACTGTCGGTCCAAGAACGTCTATCGCACGCACTGGTCAAAGGGATCGACAAGTTCGTCGTCGCAGATACGGAAGAATCGCGTCAACACTACGAGCGCTGCCTGCGAATCATTGAAGGTCCGCTGATGGATGGGATGAACATCGTCGGCGACCTGTTTGGCGCCGGCAAAATGTTCTTGCCGCAGGTGGTCAAAAGCGCCCGCGTGATGAAAAAAGCGGTCGCCTATCTGCTGCCGATCATGGAAGAAGAGAAGATCGCACTTGGCGAAGTGGCGCAAGATGTGCGCGGCACAATTTTGATGGCGACCGTCAAAGGAGATGTCCACGACATCGGCAAAAACATCGTCGGCGTCGTCCTCGGTTGTAACAACTACTCGGTGATCGACCTCGGCGTAATGGTCTCGTGCGACAAAATTTTGGCTGCCGCGAAAAAGCATAACGTCGACGCGATCGGCCTTTCGGGACTGATCACGCCCAGCTTGGATGAGATGGTCCATGTCGCCAAAGAGATGGAAGCGGCCGGGTTCACCATCCCGTTGCTGATCGGCGGCGCTACGACCAGCGCTAAACATACCGCCGTGAAAATTGCGCCCGCCTATAGCGGCACGACGGTCCATGTGCTCGATGCGTCACGCAGCGTCGGCGTGGTCGATCGCTTGCTGAGCGACGAGATGCGTGAAGAGTTTTTGGTGAAAAACAAAAAACTGCAGGATGATCTGGTCGCTTCCTATAAGAAACGGCAAGAGGTGAAACTTGTCTCGATGGATCATGCTCGCCGCAACAAGTTCGCGACCGACTGGAGCACCGTCGACATTCGCACTCCCAGTTTCTTGGGAGTAAGAACCTTACCGAAAGTTTCGCTGGCGGAACTTCGCGAGTACATCGACTGGACTCCCTTCTTTATGTCGTGGGAGTTGAAAGGAAAGTACCCGAAAATCTTCGAGGATTCGTTTGTCGGCGAGGAAGCGAAGAAACTGTTTGACGACGCCAACACGCTGCTCGACAAAATCATCGCCGAAGAATTGCTTACCGCCAACGGCGTTTACGCATTTTGGCCAGCCAATAGCGACGGCGACGACATCGTGCTGTACAGCGACGAGTCGCGACAAACCGAAATCGGCCGCATGCACACATTGCGACAACAATGGGAACGCAAGGGGCAGAAAGACTTCCGCGCGCTGGCCGACTACATCGCACCGATCGACTCGGGCCGCAAAGACTATCTCGGCGGATTCGCGGTTACGTCCGGGATCGGTTGCCAAGAACTCGCCTCCAAATTTGACGCCGATTTTGACGACTACAATTCGATCATGACCAAGGCGCTCGCCGACCGTCTGGCCGAAGCGTTCGCCGAATGGCTCCACGCGCGGGCACGAGTTGACTGGGGCTTTGGCGTCGACGAGAACCTCTCAAAAGAAGAGTTGATCGCCGAGAAGTATCGCGGCATTCGCCCGGCCGCCGGTTATCCGGCACAACCTGACCATACCGAAAAGCGGCTGTTGTTCGAATTGCTAAAAGCGGAAGACAACACCGATATCGAGCTGACCGAAAGCCTGGCGATGTTCCCGGCGGCGAGCGTCTCTGGGCTCTACTTCGGACATCCCCAGTCCCGCTATTTCGCCGTCGATCGCATGACGCACGAACAAGTGGCCGACTACGCCAAGCGCAAGGGCTGCACGCTGGCCGAAATGGAACGTTGGCTCGCGCCGAACTTGGGTTACGATCCCGACGAGAAGTAATCGTCAACTTCGTAGCCTGTCCCGCTAGTTTTTGCCGCTGCATGGTTGGCGAAATAACGCAACTTCGCCAGAGGGTCGGCGTCTACGTCGATCCAGCTGCCGGGGGCGCGTTATCGCCGGACTGTCGCGGCGCGAGCACTAGAAACTTGCTCTCGTTGTGGTCTGCGACATCAAACGCCGCCGACTTGCCGATCAGGTCGAAGTGCCGCACAAAGCCGTGCGCCGGAATAACCAAGTTGTTGTCGGCGATCTTGGTGGCGATCGCGTCTTCGGCGGCGCCGCGGACAAACTTCACCAGGATGCGTCCGCTCGGCGGATCGTACCCGAGGACCACGCGATCGAGCCGAGCTTTGCGGTTCTTGATGTTGTTCATCGGAATCACCAGGTCGCCGTTCACCTTGCGAATGTAGGCCGGGATCCGGACCTTCGCTTCGTTCAACGGAGAGTACATGCGGAAAGCGTTTTCGACTTCCCCTTCCTGCACGTCGGCCAGGTGCTGAATCAAGTCAGACGTACTCAATACGCCGCGCAGCTCTTGTCGCAGTCCAACCACCGGCAAACAGCCGATCTTGTTGGTCGCCAGCACAAGCGCCGCTTTGGCCAAGGGAACTTCCGGCGAGACTGTCACCGGTCGTTCGCGCGTAATCAGCTGTTGAATCTCTCGCGCCAGTTCATCCGGCTCTTCCGGCTTCATCATCGAGCGAACCACGTCGCGTTGCGATACGACTCCCATCACGCGTTTCTTATCATCGACAATGATGATGCGACGAAGGTTGTGGCGCGCCATCAGCTCGGCAACGATCTTCACATGCGTACCCACCGTGGCGGTATGCACTTTGACCGTCATCACATCACGGACAGAGCCGCTCAATTTTTCAGAAATTGTATCGAGTGATGGCATGGGCGAACGGCGAGATACTTTCCAGGAAAAGTGATTTGGTCTCTGCCAAGCTACATCTCTGGCATCACGAAACTATAGCACGCAAATTTCGCAAATCGTTCCTGGCAAACGGCTACGTCGATTTTGCGGGGAACCTACGCGCCCGGGGGTCGCGACGACAATCCCGGTGGGATGTATCTTGCGCACCATCCGCAGATACGGAGCGCTTGTAACGATCGCAACGATCTTGCCGCATAGGTGCGCGTTATTCTTCGACCTGGTAGATATGTTGCAGCGTGATCTTTGGAGCTGCCGCCGCAAAAGCGACCGCTCCGTCGTCGGTTACTTTCGTCCGGGTGACGATTAACGTTTCTAGCGATTTTGACTTCGCCAATTCCAAGATTCCGGCGTCGGTGACCGAAGTCGATCCCAGATGCAGCCATTTCAAGTTCGGCATCGCCGCCAGCTGCGCCAAATTGGCGTCGGTCAGATTATTGGCGTCCAAATTCAGCCGCTCTAGCGTCGTCAGCTTCGCCAAGTCGGGTAGGGACGCATCGGTGACCTTGGTTTTCCAGAGATTCAGATCGGTCAACTTCGATAGCTTGGCGATCTCGGCGGCGCCAGCGTCATCGACTTTCGTCTCACTGACGTCCAGATCCTCCAGCGAGCCGATCTTCGCCAGCTCCGCCATTCCTTTGCCGGTTACTTCGGTGCCGCGGAGACGCAATTTCGCCAAAGCGGGAAACTTGGTCAAAACCACAAGATCCTCATCGACCGTCGGCGTTCTGAACAGATACAGTTCCTTCAGTCCCTGAGCACTTTGCAAATGCTCAAGCCCAGCCGCCGATGCTTCGGTCTCATCCAGACCTAACAACTTCAGCTTCGTCAGCGGTGCGAGCTGCGCCAAATCGACGTCCCGAATCGGCTGCCCACGAAAAAGCAGACGCTCCAGTTCGGTCAGCTGGCCAATCGATCGCAGCGCGTCGCCGGTGATCGAAACTCCCCGCAAATCCAACGACTGGAGCTTCGTCAAGTCCGCCAATTCGCTCGCCGATTCGTCGGTCATCCCGACATCCTGTAACGACAACTTGCGCAGCGTGACCGCTTCTCCCAAACCACGAAAGTCGACGTCGGTCGCAACCACGCGACTCAGATCCATCCCAATCGGAGCTTTGTTGCTGGAACGCGAGATTTTCGCGCCCAATCTTCCCAATCGCTCCACGGCAGGCGGATCAAGCGGAAAGGTTTCTTTCTTCGCCACCGGGATATCTTGCGGCAGACAGCCGACCGCCGAGAACAACAGAACGCTCCAGAGCAACATACGGCAGGGACGAGGCATCAATCAGTGTCCGGCGGAAGGAAAGGGAAAAACGTGCATTCTAACAAACACGGAAGATCAACCGAAACGTGATTTAATCGGATCCGCCAGGCAGACCGACTCAATTCAATCATTGACCTACTAATCAGCGCAAAAACATCATCACTACTCGACAACATCTTATCACAACGTCGACTGCAATAGCTTCCACAAATCGCATCCGCGCATTCTTTGCAAAAGAGTTAAGCATCCTTGCGTAGCTTGGGAGCAAAAGAACGGGGAAATCAGCCGATTCTTCGGCTATTTCCCGCGATATCAGCTTGGCATAGGATGTGCGAATTATCGCTAGCAAAAAAACGCGAGAGTGCTAAGATTTGTGTTTACACGTATTTCCTCAGCGTTGGCGACTCGCGTCTGTCCAACGAAGTCGCTTCTCCCGTCATTTGCCCATTCTCTGCGTGATCTTCCTTTTTGAGGAGGGGAGCATAACGCGACATACCAATCTCTAACGTCATTTTTTGACGCGATGCTTCACTGTATTGTCCTTCTTCTCCTTTTCTAGGCAGTCCAAAGAGAATCCCATGAGAACTCGTCACGCATTTACTCTGGTCGAATTGCTGGTCGTGATTGCGATCATTGGCGTATTGATCGCGCTGCTGTTACCGGCGGTACAACAAGCCCGCGAAGCGGCGCGGCGGATGACCTGCACCAACCATCTGAAGCAGATCGGGTTGGCGATGCACAACTATCACGATACGCACTTGTCGTTTCCACCAGCCTTCGGCGGACAACCGGTCTATCGTGGCTGGGGTTGGGGCGTTTTTATTATGCCGTTTGTCGAACAAACCGCTCTCCATGACGCGATTGATCCCAATGAAAATATTTTTCCTACCAGCGTCACCTCTGGCAGCACCGGCGGCGATTTGCGGATCCTGATGCAAACGCCGATCACCGGCTATCGCTGTCCTTCCGACATTGGACCTGACATCAACACCAATCGCGGCAGCTTTGGCACTTCCAATTATGTCGGCGTCTGGGGATCCAGTAGTACCGGCGGTCACCATACCGATCCCGGCAATGGGGTTCTGTACAACGGAAGTAAGACAAAGTTTCGCGATGTGACCGACGGCACAACCAACGTCCTGCTGGTCGGTGAACGAGCCTACAACAACAAACCGCACAAGGGCGCCATCTACGGAGGCGTTAATTCGGACGTTTCCGCCGGCTGGGCGTCTGTCATGTGGGCGACCTACGATTCAGCCGCAATGCGTCTCAACGGCACCGAAGCTTGGGCCTATTCCAGCCATCATCCCGGCGGCGCCCAGTTCGTTTTCTGCGACGGCTCCGTCCACTTTGTGAGCGAAACCGTGAACGGAACAACCTGGCAATTACTCGCCGAGCGTGGTTCGGGAATTGTGAAAAGCGATTATTAAACGCCTTTTCACCGCTACTACTTTCCTCACCTCCGTTGGAACGAAAGTCCATCTATGAATCTGATTCGTTTTTCGGCGCTGGTCTGCCTGTTGGCCGGCGTCATCGGTTGCGGTAAAAGCGAACCATCGCCAGTCGATCTCAATACGGAAATACTCAACCAACTCCCTGAAGGCGATCGAGAAATAGCGATCAACCAATGGAGTTGCGTCGTTTGCAAAGAGCTGCTCTCCAAAGAGGGAGCGCCGCAGAAAAGTGAGAAGACCGGCACGCCCGTCTTTTTCTGCACCGACGAATGTATGGCCGAGTTTGAAATGAACCCGCGCAAATTTCAGTCATCGCTGTCGCAATAAAGTTCGTGACCAGCGGTTCGAAAACAAGTACGCCTCGTCGATCCCAATTTCGGGAAGCGGCGAGGCTTTTTCGTTTCTTGAGCGATCACTCTCGCACGAAAATTTAGGGCACCAACCAATCCTGATACTTCACCAACTCCACTTTGACCTCTTCCGCGAAGCGCGATAAATCGCCGATGGTCATATCAAAGCCGTTGAGCGCGGCCATCGAGATTCGATTGTACTTGGCGCCCAGCGATGTAATCCCGACTTCGTTCATCGCCATGTTGCCCATCTCGACCGCTTTGATCATCTGCGAATGTTCGCCTCGATAAACGCCGGCCATGTGGTGGTAACGAATCGTGTCGACCACCAGTTCCGGAAACTTCCAGTGCCGTGCGATTCGCTCGCCGAACTGGGTGTGATCAAAGCCAAAGTATTGCTGCTCCCAGCGTACTTGCACTTGTTGCGACGTCATTGCGTTCAGCATCATCGCGAAGCGCGTATTCAGAAATTGATCGAGGATCACGATCCCCAGATCATGTAGCAGACCGGCGATGAACGCATCTTCCGGGTCGCCGATCTGATGTTTTTTGGCGAACATTCGAGCCGCAATTCCTACGGCGACCATATGCTCCCAAAGTCCCGACCGACTGTAGGCGCCGACCGCATCTCCCCCCAAAAACAGCTCGCTAACACTTGCCGTAATCGCCAAGTTGCGTACCTGTTTCATCCCCAGATAAGCGATCGCTTGCTGTAGATTGGTGACTTGGTTACGCAAGCCGAAAGCGGACGAATTAACAAGCTTTAAGATGCGTGCAGACAACGCAACGTCACATTCGACGATCGCCGTCAGCTCTGAGGCGCTGGATTCTTCGGCGCTTGCGATCTCCATCGCTTGGATGGCAATTTGCGGAAGTGACGAGACCTCATCGATCCGCTGGATCAAGATGTCCAGCGCTTCTTCATTCAATACTTTGAGCGTCGCCACCGACATGTTGGCTCACTCTCCTTTACCCCGATAAGTCACGATCCTCTCTTGAGCGCAGGCGATTCGCCGTAAACGCGCAAGCGACATAGTTGAAAGATATGTCGTATTTCCGACTTCGCGCCAGCTTTCCCGCAGCATCTGCTCTCGAGTTGCTGTCGCTTGTATCGGTCGTAGCGGCTACTCGGCGCAAGCTCTGATTATCTAAGCCGAAACCCCCGCTACATGCCCGCTTGACCAGGCCCATTGGAAGTTGAAGCCGCCGATCCGACCATCGACATCGCAGATTTCGCCGCACAAAAACAAGCCCGGAGAAAGCCGCGACTCCATCGTCTTCAATTGGATCTGATCCAACGGAACGCCGCCGGCCGTCGCTTCAGACACGGCAAAGCCCCGGTTTCCTACGATCGGAGTTTCCATGGCCGTCGTCAGCCGGACGAGTCGTTGTCGCGCCGCGCGATCCAACTGATCGCCGCTTCGTTCAAAGTCAATTTCCGCCAGCTCTAGCAACAAATCGGCCAGACGCGCGGGGAGTTTCTCACGCAAAAATTTTCGCACCAGCGCCGCGCCCAGCGTTTGCAATTGGCCATCGAAATCTTCGCTCTTCTCTCCCGGAAGCCAGTTGGCTCGCAACTGCGCTGCGGCGTCATCTTCCAGCGCGTTCAGATAATGTCGACTGATGTCCAACACCACCGGGCCTGATAGCCCGCGATGCGTAAACAACAGATCGCCAGATGCCGTAGTCAAGCGTTTGCCGGTGGCGCTATGGACCGAAAGTTCGGCCGGCAGACTGACGCCTGATAGTTCTTTCGGGCGCCAATCGTCGGCGGCGACCAAAGGAACGAGCGCCGGAAAGATGCGGGGAGTCAGCGTATGCCCGAGACGCTTGGCCAGCTCCCAACCAAATCCGTCCGAGCCTGTCTTCGGCACGCTCTTGCCGCCGGTCGCTAGGATCACATGCGGCGAGACAATCTCTCCCCATTGTCCGCTGACGGCCAGCGACTCATCTTCCTGCCGAGCAAGTCGCGTCACGCGGCGCTTGGTCAGGATCGAAACGCCGAGCCGCCGCGTCTCGTTGATCAGCGCATCCAAGACCGTTTGCGCGCGATCGGTGGTCGGAAACAGTTTGCCGGTCTCTTCCCGTTTTAATCGCACGCCGAGTTCGGCGAACAACTCGACCGTCGCTGCGGCCGGAAATCGAGCCAGCACTTTTTTGATCGCATTACGACTAGCGCCGCAAAAGTCGTCGGCCGAAACCTGGTGATGCGTCACGTTGCAGCGACCGCCGCCGGCGATCAAGATTTTCGCTCCCAGCCGCGCCGCGCCATCCAGCACCACGATCCGGCGATCCGCATTGGTGCGGGCCGCCCAAATCGCCGCCATCAGTCCGGCGGCGCCTCCGCCGATGATTGTCAGTTCCGCTTTGTCCACAGGTCTCTATCACACGAGAGCAAAACATGAAGTTTACATGAACCGAGAATAAACGAATCATCCCTATGCGGAATTCGTCACTAAAATAGCTCCTCAGGCGGAAACGACAGCTTCGAAATTCATCCGAATTCCCTCTTCCAGACGCGGCCATGGACTCGAAACCACCCGGACAATCCACCCTGTTTGGCATCGGCGACGAAGACGATCTTCTTGCCGAGCAGCGCAGCATCGAAGTTTCGCGTTATCGTCCGACGCTACGGCCGCCGATGGCCAAGCTGATCGTTTACGATGATGGGGCGGAAACCGGCGACATTTTTCGCATTCGCAAGTCCTCTTTTGTCATCGGGCGAACCGAAGGGGACCTCATCATCCCGCACGACAGCCAGATTTCTAGCCGGCATCTCGAAATTCAAAGGCGCGAACGCCCCGGCGGATTTGACTGGGTGCTGCGTGATTTGGGCTCCACCAACGGCACCTTTGTGCGCGCGACGCAGATCATCGTCAAACCAAATCAGGTGATGATGATCGGCGGCAAACGATTCGGCCAAATTCCGCCGCGACCAGGCGGCGACATCGGCGCCACGCTCGAAGGGGAAAAAGAACTGCTAGATGTGGCCCAGGAGGGGCTCGATGAGCTCGTTCCGTGCCTGCAAGAAATCAACTACGACGGCGCCGGCAAACGCCACAAGCTGACCAAGAAAGAACATTGGATCGGCAGCGATCCGGTGCAATGCTCAATTTTGGTCAATGATCCGACCGTCAGCCCGCAGCATGCCCGCATCTATCAAGACAAACAGGGGCGCTGGATAATTGATGACGCCAAATCGCTGAACGGCATTTGGCTGCGGATCAAAGAGCTGAATATCGGCCGCGGCGGCTATTTTCACTGCGGCGAACAACGCTTCTCGCTGACCGTCGCCTAGCGACAGCGCTTGCGTTCGCTTCACCATTTCTTCACGTCCGTCGACTATTCTAGGCGACGCAGTCGTCTCTATTTCTTGCGGCGCTGCGTCCCTTTATCGCGTTGACTCCCGTGAATGACCTATGTGGTTGAAATGTCCCTATTGCCGATCGTCGATGGAAGTGACGAACATCGCGCCGGGACACTATCGCCCTCGCTGCCGTAACTGCCAAGAACTCTTCTATATCGGCGTCCCCTCCGCAGATGCAAGCGAAGAAATCGTCGTCAAAACGCTGCAGGAAATCCGTCAAGAGATGCGCGCTTCGCTCGGCATCTCCAGCAAGAGTCGTCAATCAAGTCACGCGACGGCGGTTGACGCCTCGGCGACGTTGCCGGTGGCGACCCGCCTAGAAGAGGACGAAGAAAACCAACCCACCCACGCGACCAATGGTCATGCGTCGGCCAGCAACGGCGAAGCGCTGCAAACTTTCACTAGCGACGAATACTCGCTTGCCGGCGTCGACGACGAGCGGGACGAAGCGAACGATGAAGACGAACCGCTGCTCAGTCGCCCCAGCTACGACCTGCCCGCTGAGGCTGACGACATTGTTCCCGCGCCGGTCAAACCGGATGAATTTTCGGAGACGATGCCGCAACGTCCGACGGCGCATGATGGAGCGATGGCCACATTGGCGACCGCCGCCGTATTGCCCGAAGATGAAGAGGACGCTGAATCGGCGACTGTTGACGAAACGATGCCTGCTTCGTTGGCAGGCTATCGCTTGATTCGCATTCTAGGCAAAGGGGCGATGGGAGCAGTCTATCTCGCGCGGCAAAAGTCGCTCGATCGCGAGGTCGCCGTTAAAACCATCCAAGCCAAATGGGCGACCAATCCGGTCTTCATCTCCCGTTTTACGCGCGAAGCGTACGCCGCCGCCCAGCTCACCCATCACAACATCGTCCAGATCTATGACATGGGCGAAGACGAAGGAGTCCACTTTTTCAGCATGGAGTTGGTCAACGGCCAATCGTTGGGCGCCCTCCTCAAAGAAACCGGCAAACTCGACCGTGATGTCGCCGTCGGATACATCCTGCAAGCGGCCCGCGGTCTGCAGTTCGCCCATCAACGCGGCATCATCCATCGCGATGTAAAGCCCGACAATTTGATGGTCAACGCCCAAGGCGTGGTGAAAGTCGCCGACCTTGGATTGGTCAAACTTCCTGACGTCGACGAGCAATCTTCTGCCGGCGTTGACAAAGAACTTTTAAAACGCCGCAGCGCCAGTTCGACCATCGCCAACATGTCGATGGGAACGCCGGCCTACATGCCTCCTGAGCAAGCTCGCGACGCATCCAGCGTCGACCATCGCGCCGACATTTATTCTCTCGGCTGCACCTTCTATGCGCTGCTGACCGGTCGACCGCCGTTTGAAGGTTCGACCGCGATGGAGGTAATCTCCAAACACCTCGAACTGCCGATCGTACGTCCGGACGCCGTCGCCAAGCATGTGCCCAAACAGTTGGCCGACGTTACGATGCGGATGGTCGCCAAAGATCCCGATCAGCGCGCGTCGAGCCTGGCCGAAGTGATCAAGAAGCTGGAAGAGTATCTCGGCATGGGGCCAACCGGGACCTTCTCACCCGGCAAACAGCATGTCGACATGCTCGAAGCAGGGGTCACCCAGTTCAATTCGGCGACGGCTGGCCCCTTGCGGAAATCTTGCTTTTTGGCGACCGCCGGTATCCTGGTCGCCGTGATGCTCGGCAGCGCCGTCTTCGGCATGGGCGGCCTGTTTGTCGCGGCGCTCATAATGGCCGCTACGACGCCGATCGCTTATCTCGTGATTTCCGGCGTTCTCTCTGGCGACTTCCTGTATCGCAAGCTGCGTGAGTTCCTCTTCTCGTCGTCGCTCATCGATTGGCTGAAGTATCTTGGCGGCGCGATGCTGGCCTTACTGCTGTTGGCCGCGACCGGCACGTTTGTCGCCGCGATCGGCGGCATGATCCTGGCGATCGCCGCCGCGGCCGCCTATCACTTCATCGTCGACCGTACTTTGCACAAACAGCGGCAGACGGCGATGGAGAAGATCGAGCAACTGCTCAAGTCGCTGCGTCTGCGCGGGCTCGACGAAGCGGAAGTCCGTTCGTTCGTAGTCAAATATGCAGGCGCCGACTGGGAAGAAGTTTTTGAAGAACTCTTCGGCTATCAGGCCAAAATTCATGCCCGCGACTTTCTCAGTCGCAGCGGCGGATCAGAAAAGAATCGGACCTTCGCTGCGTGGCGCGATCCGATCGTGCGCTATTGCGATCGCCGCATCTCCGCCGCCAAAGAAACGCGGGAGCGGCGCCTTTTGGCCAGCATCGAAGCGAAACGCTTGCAGGCCGAAGGCGCGACCGTCGAAGAAGCCGAAGCCGCCGCCGATCGCGCCGCCCAGGCGATCATCGATGACGCGATCCATCAGCGTGAAACGGCGATCGATCCCGACGAGGCCGTCTCGCTTGATCCCCGCCAAGCGGCCGCCCAGCGCCGCAGCCGTATGCAGCAGTTGATGAAAGAAACGCAAACCGCTCAACCCAACGCGCCGATCTCGGTCAAAAACTTGCTCGCGACACCATTCGCGTTGGCAACCGGAGCGCCGCTGCGGATCGTCGTTGGCGCTGCGCTGCTGTTTGGCTGCGTCGCCTGGCTGCATCAAAACAATCTCCTAAGCGGAGATCTGGCCTCCGCCGCACTCGACACCAAGCGAACCTACGATACGCTCGCCGTGCCGATGGTCACCGTCGCGATCGCCAACTACGTCTCGACCTTCGCCGCCGGAGTCGCCGGACTGATCCTCGTCGGTTCCGCCTTCTTCGGCGGTTGGCGATTGAGTCTATTCACCTGGCCGGCGGCGTTTGTGGTCCTCTACGGAGCCGGCCTCGGCATCCCTGACGTCAGCGAAAAGCTGCACGCCGGCTTCCTCGCCGGCGTCGTCGGCCTCACCCTCTTCGCCATCGGCATGATCCTCTTCGGCGATGACGTTGAAGATTAGTGCGTGTGCCATGGCTCGGTGAGCCGTGCCTGCTCTCACTTCAAATCAGGGACGATTCTCAGGCCATGGTATACAATAGAAGAGGCAATAAATCAGCGTTTACGATTCAGACGAAACAGGGAGTCGCTCCATGGCCAATAATCGGAGTTATGCGTCAGCGACGACGGCCATTGCCGGAGTGATCGTTTCGGTCATCTACCTCTCGAACATCACGATGGGCATCTTTGAGATTCCCGACAATCTCCCCTTCGTCGGCAATCTGGACGAAGTCTTTTTCTCCGGCGTGCTCTTCGCTTCGCTGGCCCATCTGGGAATCAACCTCCCGGTCGGTCAGCGCCGAGTTACGGTCGACGCAAACAAGAAAAAGGAGGATGCGTCCCAACAACCTGGCGAATAATCGGATGGGTGGAGCAAGCGTGATGGATTTGGCCACACTCGCTCCACTTAACTCGCTTGTCCTCGCCAAGGCCCTGAGCCAACTGCGATACCAAGCCGAAGTGACCCAAGATGGATCCAATCAAGACCTTTTCTTCTCTGTGTTCTTGGTGAGTAAAAATGTCTTCAGAGATGATGACATTTCTGTAGGAACAACAAACGACACTTGCTGCCGGGCGATTCAGAGGGACGCTGTCCTGGCGCGGCGTTTTGAGAAGCTACTTCTTCACTTCGAAGTCGATTCCTGTGGCTTCTTCGTTCGGTAATTCGACCGACGTGGAGTAGTTCGAGAACAACATCTGTCCCAGGGGAAGTTCCGAGCTGGGTTTCGCGTTGCCGTCGAAACCGTGGATTTGCACCTTATAGGCGCCCCCTTGGTGGACGCTTCGATTTTCGCTGGTCGTTTCGTAGGCGCCATCCACAATATCAAACAGGACCCCGGGGCCGGAGTTGCCTTTCTGCGAATCGGGCCGCAAAAGCAGCGTCCCTCGCGGCACAGGCTTTCCCTGATAAGTGACCTTGCCGGAAATCGAATAGCCGTCGGGTTGTTGCCGACAGCCGGTTGTGGCCAGAGCAGCCAGGACGAGCAGAACAGGGGCGAGTGAAATCGTGCGAACCATTCTAGGACTAACTCCCTTCCGAAGGGATGATCATGTTGAAAACAAATGTGAATAGACAAACGGGGCGCCGTGCGCCGATGCAGTTTAAAAGTGAAGAGGAGAGGAGAACGCTTCACTCCCTCTCTGCTGACGGCTGAACATGGGCCCGTTTCACGTGTTACTCGGGTGGTCCAGATTTTTAAATCAGGCCCCCCCAAGCTTGCCAAACGCGTGTGCTGAAAATTTAGCAGGGACGCGTTTGTTATGCGGGGGCAAAGTTTTCGCTAGTTATTCAGTGAAAAGACTTCTCCCCCGTTCATGCTGGCGGTGGAAAGATAGGAGTCAAAGTCCACCGTTTCAGGCACAAAGCGAACCGAGGCGTCTCCCAGGGTAAAGAGGCAACCTCCAGGATGATTGCTGCCGAAGCTCATGTCGTTAAAGATGCTGACTTGGTCCGAGTTGATCGGGAACGCCACATTCTTGCAGGGAATCATCCAACCATCGCTGGTATCTCTGCCGCCGCGGGTCCACTCGCGGTATTTGGTTTGCTTACCGTTACGGTCGGACCAAGACATTTCTCCCAGGAACAGCGTATTGCTGGTCCCGTCGACCACATCACGAAGTCGACGGACTTCCCCCATAAACCACATGCCGGCTTTTGAGAAACCGCCAAAGCTGGGATTCTCGGAGGGCTGCTCCGGGTAGGTCGAACTGGTGGTTCCGGGGATATCCCCCGTCGGCCCCATCACCCCATAGTAATGCGCCGTGTAAAAATCGGTGTTGTCATCGGCACGTTCTTCAGTACCGCTGGGGCAAAAATAGGCGTCGACCTTCACTTCCCGCAGTGCCGCATTCGGCGACGAACCGTACGATTTCGTCGTGTCGAATTGTTCGTACAGGTTTAGTTGTTCGATAAAAGGTAGAATGGGGACATGCCAGCTCACGAAGGAAGATCCAGAACGGCAACCGTAAGGAAACGCGCCGAATGTATCGTGATAGTTGTGCAGCGCGAGTCCCAGTTGCTTCATTTTGTTGGTGCATGAACTTCGCCGAGCCGCTTCTCGCGCTTGCTGGACAGCTGGCAAAAGGAGGGCAATCAGCACTCCGATAATGGCGATCACGACTAGCAGTTCTACAAGCGTAAAACCGGCATTAGTCCGAACCGAGGAACGAGAAAGCATGGCTATTAGACCTTTCAGCAGAATGGGATTGAGGTTGAAAAGCGTTTGCCTTCAAGGAGATGAAATAAGGATCAACCCGCAAGGAAAATGGGATGGTCCGGACATACGATTCACGGATTCCAGTCCGGGGGCTCTTTCCAGAAATAACAGGGGATGATCACGGATAGAACGGTTGAAGGCTCCTCGAAAGAGTGGACTGAGGACACTCTCAATATTCAAGCAGCGAATCAAAAACTATACCAGGAAAAGGTAATAGATTCCAAAATTTTTCACGATGGGACGTAACTGGGCGTGAGCGTCAAGAAAGTAGGTGGAAAATTTTCTCGGCACGGCGCCCGTGGCGAATTCCATTCTCATCGGTGTGGCGCTGGCCCTTTTCAGCCAGTCTCTTCACTTGCTACCACGGCTGACCAAAGGATGCTTGGCGATTGATCTTGGTTGGGTCGCTGAACAAGGCATGCCGAGCCGAGACATTTACCTAAGGCTGCATCGTTTTGCGACGATGCTCTAGGCCAAGTTGGGGCGTCCCGCCGAGCCAAAGAAATTGGATGGATGGCAGCGCTAGCCGCCATCGAAATCTCGCTCAAAATTGTCTCTAGACAATACGCACGGTTTTGGGGTCGATTGTGGGGTGAGGATTTGGCGGCGATCTGGGATGGACGGCGCGGCGGGGACTGCTGCGCGGTCCAGTCAATTGGTGAAATCGTAGGGCAGTGCCGTGCCGCATCGCAAAATCGCCCCAATCAACCCTTAGGCAGATTGGGGAATTGGATGGCAAAAAAATTCAGCGGTCCGGTCCTGTCCAACGTTGTTCAATCGGGCCTCCATCATTTGAAATGGAGACCGCATTCCCTTGGCTTGCGCACTCGGGCTAGTGTTGGATTGGTTCGGCCCGTTGGACAAAAAAACAAGGCGGTCCGGTCCTGTCCAACGTTGTTCAATCGGGCCTCCATCATTTGAAATGGAGACCGCATTTCCTTGGCTTGCGCACTCGGGCTAGTGTTGGATTGGTTCGGCCCGTTGGACAAAAAAACAAGGCGGTCCGGTCCAACGTTGCGGGAATGGCGAAGCCAGCGCGGCTAGGGAAGAATTCCCTGGCGGGAAGCGGTTTCGTCATTTCGGGGCTTCGGTCTTTCCTTCGACATTCGGGGTTCTTCATTTGTCATTGAAAATGGAGGCCAGTTTTCCCTCGCTCGCGCGTCGGACCACTAAGAGTGGGGGGGATTAGGGCGCACAATTTTGCGTTAGAAACGGGCGTTATGGGACGCGCCTTCCCGGCGTTGTTTTTCCATCTGCACTGCGGTCGGTTATAATTCCAGCTCTCTTGCGGTCGGAAGGATGGAGATCGTCTGCGCTTATGGTTACCGGTATGAAGTTTCGCCTGATTCCCCTTGGTTTGTTTGTGCTTCTGTGCGGAGCTTCGCTCGCTGCGGCGGGAGATCCGGAGAAAGGGTACCGCGTCATTGTCGATAAGCCGCTGATCTCGCCCTATTGGGATCAGGAGACCTTCGACAATACTTGGCGCGTTTGGCCCCAAGAACTCAAGGAGTTGGCCGAGAAAGCTTCGCCTGATCAACGCCGTAAATTGGCCTACGAGCGGTACGGGCTCACTCCACGACCTGACAATCCTGACAAGCCGCTGCAATATGTCGTCAGCGACGACGGCGATTGGACTCCCAATTGCTTTACCTGTCACGGCGGCGAAGTTGCAGGACAGGTCATCCCCGGCGCTCCCAATCATCGCTATGCGATGCAAACGTTGGCCGATGATATTCGGATCGCCAAGATGCTGTTGGGCAAAAAGTTGCTGACGTCCGACTATGGCTCGGCATTGGTTCCGCTGGGAGGAACCAACGGGACGACCAACGCCGTGATGTTTGGCGTCATCTTAATGAGCTTTCGCGACGCCGATCTAAACGTGCATCGCGGCGCTGGGTTTCCGCCAACCAAGCATCACGATATGGATGCTCCTGCCTGGTGGAGCTTCTCGGCCAAGGATTACCTCTACTGCGACGCATTCGCGCCGAAAAGCAGCAAGGGGCTCATGCAGTTTGCGCTGGCTCGCGAGAATGGCCCTAAAAAGTTCCGCGGTTGGCAGGAAGACTTTGAACATGTCTATGCCTATCTGCAATCGCTGGAAGCCCCCAAATATCCCTTCGAAATCGATCGCCCGTTAGCAGAGCAGGGGCGCATTGCGTTTGAGAAAACCTGTGCGCAGTGTCACGGGAAGTACGAAACCGGCGAGAAGTACCCTTCGGTGGTTGTCGATATTGCCGAAATCGGCACCGATCCGGTCCGCTACGAGGCGCTCTCGCCGGCCGCTCGCAAAGTGTACGGCGATAGTTGGTTCAACGATTACAACCGCGGCGCCAAATCGGCGGATGACACCCCAGGCTACGTCGCGCCCCATTTGTCTGGCGTCTGGGCGTCGCCGCCGTACCTGCACAACGGATCGGTCCCCACGCTTTGGCACATTCTGAACCCGACCGAGCGACCGACGGTCTGGCGGCGGACCAGCGGCGACTACGACCAACAGCACAGCGGGCTGACGATCGAAGCGTTTTCGACCATGCCGCCTGGCGTGACGCGTCGCGACGAGAAGCGCACCTATTTTGACACGCGCAAGTTCGGCAAAAGCGCGACGGGGCACGACTACCCCGATGAGTTGTCTGCCGCAGAAAAGCGAGCGGTGCTTGAATACCTGAAAACTCTGTAAATTCGGCCGAATCGTCCCCTTTGGCGCTCTTACGCCAGATTGACACCTTCGGGCTAAGGCCGATACGATGGACTGTCAACCGAAGTCGTAACGCTGCTTCCGGTTACGACTCAACGAGTTCGCTTCACATTAGGGCGCTAGGCGCGCCGCAGCAAGGATTGGGTAACGATGACCACGCAATTGCTTCAGGCCCGTGCAGGCAATATCACCCCCGAAATGGAGTTCGTGGCGAAGCGAGAAAATATCAGCGCCGAGTTGGTCCGCGACGAGGTCGCCTCTGGCCGTTTGGTGATTCCCGCGAACAAAGTCCACCTGGCCGGTCGGCTCGAGCCGATGGGCATCGGGTTGGCGACTACCTGCAAGATTAACGCCAACATCGGCAATTCGGCGGTCACCAGCGATAGCGATAGCGAGCTGACGAAACTACACACCGCGGTTCACTTTGGCGCCGATACGGTGATGGATTTGTCGACCGGCAAAGATATCGACAGCATCCGCAAGAAGATCATTGAGGCCAGCCCGGTCCCGATCGGCACCGTGCCGATCTATCAGATGCTGGAAGAACTGGGCGGCACGATCGAAGATATGCGTCCGCAGCACTTCCTGGATATGGTTGAGCATCAGGCCAAGCAGGGGGTCGACTACATGACCGTCCACTGCGGCATCAAGCTCGAGCATCTCCATCTTTCGACGCATCGCGTGACCGGCATCGTCAGCCGCGGCGGTTCGTTGATCGCCAAATGGATGATGGCGCACCGCAAGCAAAACCCGTTGCTGACGCACTTCGACGATCTGTGCGCCATCATGCGAGAATACGACGTCACCTGGAGTCTGGGAGACGGCATGCGTCCCGGTTCGATCGCCGACGCGTCAGACGAAGCGCAATTTGCCGAACTGGACGTACTGGGCGAATGCACGATGCGGGGCCGTGAGCTCGGCACGCAGGTGATGGTCGAAGGTCCGGGCCATATTCCGTTGGATCAAATCCAAATGAACATGGAACGTCAGCAGGAAATCTGCGACGGCGCCCCGTTCTACGTGCTCGGTCCGTTGGTGACCGATATTGCTCCCGGCTATGACCACATCACCAGCGCAATCGGCGCCGCGATGGCCGGTTGGCACGGAGCCGCGATGCTGTGCTATGTGACGCCGAAAGAACACTTGGGCTTGCCCGAGAACGAAGACGTCAAGCAAGGGGTGATCGCTTACAAGATCTCGGCCCACGCGGCCGATGTCGCTCGCAAGCGCCCCGGCGCCCAAGATCGTGATGACGCGCTCAGCCGTGCCCGGTTTGGCTTCGACTGGAACGAGCAGTTCCGTCTTTCGCTCGATCCGGAGACCGCCAAAGCGTATCACGATCAGACTCTGCCGCAGGACACCTTCAAAAGCGCTCACTTCTGCAGCATGTGCGGTCCGAAGTATTGCTCGATGAAGATCACCGAAGAAATTCGAGAGATGGCGGCCGAACAAGGGGGCCTGATCCAACTGGCTGAAACCCCCGAATAGTCTGGCGCCGGCGAGAGCTCCCATCACCCAAAAGCGTTTCCGCCACGGCGGAACGCTTTTTCCTTGCGCATCTCGCCTATACCCGCAGGGCCTGTTTCCCCATAATGCCCGCATGGATAAACCGCTGGAACATGTAGATCAGCCGACGTCGGAGCTTCGGATCGAAGACCCTGCACACCTGCCGCCGCTTTCACGCGACGTCAGCTTTTGGGGAATGACGGTCACGCAGTTCTTTGGAGCGTTTAACGACAACGTCTTCAAGCAACTGCTGTTGCTGATGGGCGTCAACCAGGTCGTCAACGGCGAGGGGCAAGACCTGCAGGGGATCGCGATGATCATCTTCTCGCTCCCTTTTTTGTTATTGGCCGGCCCGGCGGGATACCTGGCTGACAAATACTCAAAGACGACGGTGATCGTGCTCTCTAAAGTGGCCGAAATCATCGCGATGCTGCTGGGCGTAATCGGCTTTTGGTACTTCGGCATGTTCGGCTTCGCCGGCTTGTTTGTCGTCCTCTTTTTGATGGGCGCCCAAAGCACCTTTTTCGGCCCCGCCAAATATGGCATTTTGCCCGAGACGCTGCACGAACCCGACCTGCCTAAAGCGAACGGCATCTTCTTGATGACGACCTTTCTGGCGATCATTTTTGGCACCGTTGCGGCCGGCGTATTACGCGATCAATTGGGAGGAGCCAGCACGGTCGCTACAGAGGCAGCCGGCGACGTCGTCGGCGCAATACGCGATTCATCGAACAGCAATCTGTGGGTCGGATCAGCGATCTGCGTGGTGATTGCCGTGGTCGGCACGCTGACTTCACTGCTCGTACGCAAGACGAAGCCAGCCAAACCGCACGCCCAACTGACCATCGGCGCGTGCACCGTTCCGCCGAGTGCGATCCGGCTGTTTCGCGCCCAACCGGCGATGCTAAAGGCGCTGCTGGCGTCGTGCGTCTTCTGGCTTTGCGCCGGCGTCGTGCAGCAATCGGTCAATTCGCTGGGGGTCGTACAACTTGAGCTTTCCGATACCCAAACCAGCATCATGAACGGGCTGATCGGCGTCGGCATCGCGCTCGGCTGTATGATCGCCGGGCTGATGTCGAAAAACCGGATCGACTTTCGCATCGTGCAGATCGGCGCTTGGGGGATCAGCGGGTCGTTGGCGCTGCTGGCGCTGCCGGGCCCCTTTCACGGGCACCTGCTTGGCTTTTGGGGAAGCTTGCCGGTCTTGATCGTCTTGGGAGCATGCACCGGCATGTTCTCGGTGCCGATTCAAGTTTATCTGCAAGCGAAGGCCCCGCTGTCGCAAAAAGGGGAAGTGATCGCCGAGATGAGCCGCGCCAATTGGGTAGCGATCTTGCTATCAGGCGTTCTCTATGGTCTGTTCGATAAGATCCTGATAAATTTCGATTGGCCCCGCTGCTACTTGTTCGCATTTACCGTGTTGATCATGTTGCCGGTCGCCATTTTTTATCATCCCCCTAGCGAAGATTTAGAGTAAACGCTGTCATGCTTGGCGCCCAATTAGATTCGTCCGCTTACGTCGCCCGTCTGCAACAAGAGATCGCCAAAGTCGATCAAGCGGCATTGCAAACCTGGGCCGATCTCATTTACCAGGCCTGGGAAAACGGCAAGTGGGTTTACATCTTCGGCAACGGCGGATCAGGCACGACCGCCAGCCACATGGCCGAAGATCTGGGCAAAAGCACGCTGCACGAAAAAGACCTGGGAGACGAATCGCTCAAGCGTCTGAAAGTGCTGAGCCTGACCGACAACGCCGGCTGGTTGATGGCCGTCGGTAATGACCTACACTACGACCAAATCTTCCTGCAGCAGTTGATGAACTACGGCGGCGAAGGAGACGTGGTGATCGCGATCAGCGGATCGGGCAACAGCGGCAACGTGCTAAACGCCGTCGATTGGGCGAATCGCCATGGTCTGCAGACAATCGGGCTGACCGGCTATAGCGGCGGCAAATTGAAAGAGCAGGCGCAACACAGTCTGCATGTGCCGACCGATGACATGGGAATGGTCGAGAGCATTCACCTTTGCTTGTTCCACTGGGTATTGAACGACGTCTTCGCTCGCATCAATCACGTCGGACGATACGCCGCCTAGAAACTTTGCGCCCCGAGGAGACGAGGCCCAGCATGTTCCTCGGAATCGAGATCGGCGGAACCAAACTGCAAGTCGCCCTGGGCCAACCGGGGCAAGAGCCCATCGCGCTGGAGCGCATGGACGTGCAGCCCGACCGTGGTGCGATCGGCATTCTGGATCAGATCGAAACCGCCGGCCATCGCTTGCTGCAAAAGAACAGCGCGAAAGCGATCGGAGTCGGCTTCGGCGGCCCGGTCGATCCGCAAACCGGCGTCATCGCCAAGAGCCATCAGATCGAAGGTTGGGACCACTTTCCGCTGGGCGATTGGTGCAAAAAAACGTTCAACCTGCCGACCTCGCTTTGCAATGACTGTGACGCCGCCGCGCTGGCTGAAGCGTTGTACGGAGCAGGGCAGGGCGCCGACAGCGTCTTCTACGTCACCGTCGGCACCGGCGTCGGCGGCGGCTTCGTCTATCAGGGGCAGCAGTTTGGCGCCGATCGTCCCGCGATCGCCGAGATCGGCCATCTCCGCCCCGGCATTCATGCCGATCGCCCAGAGATCACCGTCGAGTCGATCGCCAGCGGTTGGGGTCTGGCCGCCGAAGCCCGCTCGCGTCTGATGGGAGACGTCTCTCGCTCGCTCTCTCTGGCACGCAACCGGAGCCCGATCGCCGATCAAACCAGCGACGAGTTTGCCCGCGACCTGCTGCTCCGCTGTGATCACGATCTCGATCAGTTAACCGCCAAGGTTATCGGTCAAGCTGCCGCCGACGGCAACGAACTGGCTCGCGATATCTTGGAGCATGGAACGCAAGCGCTCGGCTGGGCGATCGCCCAAGTCATCACGCTAATCGCGCCGCAAATCATCGTGATCGGCGGCGGCGTTTCGCTAATGGGCGATCAACTCTTCTTCACGCCGCTACGAGCGCAAGTGCGGCGGTTTGCGTTTCCCCCGCTGACCGATAGCTATGCGATCGTACCCGCGGCGCTAGGGGAATTGGTGGTTGTTCACGGAGCGATTGCGCTGGCGGCGAAATCTTCGTAGCCGGAAGTGACATCAGCCGCACGGCGTTAGCCGCGTTTTTTTGTTTTCGACTTTCCGTCGACAATCAGTTCCTGTCAGAAACCGCGGCTAACGCCGTGCGGCTGATTGTGTGGGGAGAAGAGTGATCTCCCTTCACTCGCGCGTCGCGTTACGAAGACAACTCGCGGATATCCTCCACCAGTGCGGTTACATCTTCCATCGACGTATCCCACGAGCACATGAAACGCGCGCCGCCGTTGCCGATGAACGTGTAGAATTTCCAACCGCGGTTGCGCAAGCCGGTCGCGACGTTCTCAGGCATTTGTACGAAGCAGGCGTTCGCTTCGACCGGTGCGATGAGCGAAACGCCCTCGATCGACTCGACGCCCTTGCCCAGCGCAGCGGCGCAGGCGTTGGCGTTTTGGGCATGCTTGAGCCAGGCGCCTGATTCCAGCAAGCCAATCCAGGCGGCCGAGAGGAACCGCATCTTCGATGCGAGTTGGCCCGCCTGTTTGCAGCGATATTCAAACTCGTGGGCTAGGTCTTTGTTGAAAAAGACAACCGCTTCGCCGACCGGCATGCCGATCTTGGTTCCGCCGAAGCAGAGGACGTCGATCCCCAGCCGCCAGGTCAGATTGGCCGGCGATCCATTCAAGCTCGCCAGCGCGTTTGCCAGTCGTGATCCATCCAAATGAAGTCGCAAATCGTGCCGCTTGGCCGTATCGCATAGCGTCGCTAGTTCGTCGGTCTGATAGACGGTGCCCATTTCGGTCGCCTGGGTGACGCTCAGGACGCGCGGCTTGGGATAGTGGATGTCTTTGCGGCGATTGACGATGTTCTCAACCGCGACCGGATCGATCTTGCCGTTGGCGCCTTCGGCCAGCAGCACTTTGGTGCCGTTGGAGAAGAATTCGGGGGCGCCGCACTCGTCGGTTTCGACGTGGGCCAATGCGTGGCAAATTACGCTGTGATACGAGTTGCAAAGCGAGGCCAGCGCCAGTGAGTTGGCCGCGGTGCCGTTGAAGACGAAGTAGACTTCGCAGTCGGTCTCAAAGAAATCACGCAGCAGGTCCGACGCGCGAGCGGTCCAGGGATCTTCACCGTAGGCCGTCGCATGTCCAAACCGGGCATGTTCCAGCGCTTCCCAGACTTCAGGAATAACGCCTGCGTAGTTGTCACTGGCAAATTGACGGCGCGGCAATGGATTGGGGGCGTTCAAGCGACCCTCCGACGAAGCTGAAGATGTGAAAGACCAAGTGCGATCGTTCATTATGCCTGATCCTCCGCTCGACTGCTTGTAGAATCCGCGCGCAAACCGCAGAGCATTTTACTCTCCGCGGCTCTCCGCATGCTTGGCCCGCACTTCGGGCAAAGGATAGTCGACAATTGGCAAATTTACTTGCACCAGTTCCCGCAAGCGTTCATAGCCGCGCGTCGCCAATTCTTCTCGCTGAGCGACAAACGCCGGATCGAGATTCGCTTTGGCGAAATCACCAGCGGCGATCAGCGGTTCAAAGTTGGGATGCACGATGAACTGGGCCAAAACGGGGTTGCAGCGAATGTGGCGCTCCGGCGTCGTGTGCAGCACTTCCGGATCAAGCATCCCGATGACATATCGCAGATAGAGATCGCTCTCGGTCAATTTCTCGACCGGACGGCCGCAGACTTCGCAGTTGTACCCTTCGTCGCACTTCGCCATTTAAAGTCCTAGGACGTCCGACATCGTATAGAGCCCGACCGGTTTGCCAGCAGCGAACTGCGCCGCTTTGAGCGCGCCGTTGGCGTAGCAATCTCGGTTGCTGGCCCGGACAGTCAGTTCGATCGTTTCGCCCATCAGGCCGAAGATGATCGTATGCTCGCCGGGGTTATCGCCGACGCGAATCGCGTGATAGCCGATCTCGTCATGCGGCCGCTCACCGGGACGACCTTCGCGACCATGCGTCTCTTTGGTTTGCCCCATTTGCGCCGCGACGATCTCACCAAATTTGAGCGCCGTCCCGCTGGGCGAATCTTCCTTGAAGCGATGATGCCGCTCGACGATTTCGACATCGGCGCCTGCGGGATAATCCTTCAGCGCGGCGGCGGCGATCTCGGTCAGCTTCATCGTCAGGTTGACCGCCAGACTCATGCTGGGCGCCCAGACGACGGGGATCTTTTGCGACGCCGCTTGCAGCATCGCTTTGTGGTCATCGGTCAGTCCGGTCGTCGCCATCACTAGGGCGATCTTATGATCGACGCACAGGTTGATCGCGCGCTCGGCGCCGGCCGGAATCGAAAAATCGATCAGTGCGTCGGCTTCGACTTCCAACTTAGACGACAGCGGTAAATCGATCGAACCAGCGCCGGCCATCGCGCCGGCGTCTTCGCCCAGTTTGGGATGGCCGTCATGCTCTAAGGCGGCGACCAACTGGATTTCTGGGTTTTGATGCCCCAACGCAATCAATCGCTGTCCCATTCGACCAGCAGCGCCGCTGATCACCACGCGCGGTGCGCTCATATGCTTCTAAACTCCGCTGGGGCGGAAAGCTATCCGCAGCCCAAATTGATTGCTGACCAGAATGATTAACCGTAAAGCTGAATGGCTTGGACGATCTCGTCGAGCTCGTTTTTAACCGCAACCGCGCGGTTGGCGTGCGCGGCCCGCTTGACTCCACGACTGCCGAGCACCTGGTTGAAGTAATCTTGATCGGTCGTGTGATAGGCGACCGTCGCGTTGGGATCTTTCAGCAGATGTCCCGTCAGGATGCAGACGACGCGATCACTAGGCGCGATGACTCCCTCTTCGCGGAGCATCTTGGCGCCGGCGACGCTGGCGGCGCTGGCCGGTTCGCAGCCCATACCGCCCGATCCGACCTGGCTCTTAGCGTCCATGATCTCTTGATCGCTGACCTGACGGACCACGCCGTCGCAGTCATGCAGCGCTCGCAGACACTTCGTCAGGTTGACTGGACGATTGATTTCGATCGCGCTGGCCAAGGTAGACGCTTTGGCGCCGGTCTCGTCCATGTTGCGATAGTAATTGTTGATCAAATCCTGATCGAAACGCCCTTCGTTCCAGCGCAGCCCATGCTGGTTATAAAGCTGGTCCAGGGTGTCGGCGCCCGATGCGTTAATAACGGCCAGACGCGGGATTCGCGTGATCAAGCCCAACTCTTTCAATTCGGCGAACGCTTTGCCAAACGCACTGGAGTTGCCCAGGTTTCCGCCTGGCACGACGATCCAATCTGGCGGTTCCCAGCGCAGCGCTTCCAGCACGCGGAACATCACCGACTTCTGACCTTCAAGCCGAAATGGATTGACGCTGTTGACCAGGTAGATGCCCAGATCTTTGGTCACTTCACGCACGCGGGCCATCGCGTCATCAAAGTCGCCGGCGATCTGCAACGTGAGCGCCCCATAGTCGAGCGCCTGCGACAGCTTGCCGTACGAGATTTTGCCCGATCCGATAAAGATGACCGCTTTCATCAACTGCGTGACCGAACAGTACATCGCCAGTGATGCGCTGGTGTTGCCGGTCGACGCACATGCGGCCCGCTTCGCGCCAACGATGTGGGCATGCGTAAACGCGGCGGTCATGCCGTTGTCTTTGAAACTGCCGGAAGGGTTCATCCCTTCGTATTGCAGATGCAGCTTGCCCGCGTCGAGCCCGACATAGTCGCCCACTTTATCGGTTTGTTGCAACAGCGTTTGCCCTTCGCCCAGCGTCACGATCTGCTCATCGGTCGCGTAAGGGAAGAGACTGCGAAAACGCCAGACGCCGCTAAAGTTGAGCCGGTTGTCGCGGCGCGCCCAGTTGGCTTCGATCTCTTTCCAACTGCTGGGGGGCTTTACCTGATCCCAGTCGTACTTGACGTCAAGCAGCTCGCCGCATGCGGGACAGGCGACCAGCACCTGACCGATGTCGTAGGTTTTCCCACAGTCGGGCGAGAGGCATTTTTGATAGGCGGAGGGAGCGTCGGCCACGTGGCTAATTACTTACTATGAAAGGCTTTTTGTGCATAAAACGGAATGCTCAGTCTATTGGAGCATACGACGCCTATCAAGGCGAGATCCCGCCGTCGTTCGAGACGGAAATTGCGAAGTCGGTTCAAAAATTGACGCAGCGAAATCTCCCCCATTAGAATAAGGGGTCTTTACACTCACATTGACGGAATTTTACGGCAATGCCCACGAGCCCCTCGGATCCGAAAAAAAACGGCATGAAGCCGGCCGACGCCGAGCCTTTTCGCGTGCTGCTGCAGGCGTTGCGCGCCCGCCTGCGCGGCGACGTCTCGCAATTGACCGAGTCGGCGCTCCGCAAAACGCGGAGCGAAGCCTCAGGCGACCTGTCGAGCATGCCGATCCACATGGCGGACATCGGCAGCGACAATTACGAACAAGAGTTTACGCTCAACATGTTGGCGGCTGAGGAAGGGACGCTGCACCTGATTCAAGAAGCTCTGGCGAGAATTGAGTCCGGCGTGTATGGTGCGTGCGTCGAATGCGGCGGACGGATCAAAAAGCCGCGACTTCACGCGATTCCTTACACCCCGCTTTGCATTGACTGTGCCAACCAGCGAGAACGCGTCTAGCTCGTCACAGCCGGCTTTGCCGGTCGTTTCCCGCAGCCGCTATGTCATCTTCTTCACCTTGGCGATCGCCGGGTGCGTGTTGGACCTTTGGACCAAGCATGCGGTTTTTCAGGCCGACGCCCATTTTCCGCTGATCGAGCGCGAAGGGGTCAATCCGCTGCGGATCTACTGGCTGATCGAAAACTATGTTGGTTTTGAGACCTCGCTGAACCATGGCGCGCTGTTCGGGTTAGGGCAGGGAGGAACGCCGATTTTTGCAGGCTTTTCTGTCCTCGCGGCGATCGGAATCATCTACTGGCTATTCATCGCTAAAGCAGCGCGGGATCTCTGGCTGACGATCGCTTTAGGAAGCGTCACGGCAGGAATCTTCGGCAATTTATATGATCGACTCGGCATGTATCACGGCTTCGGCCAGTGGGACAAAGGCGCGGTTCGTGATTGGATATTGCTGACGGCTGGCTCTTACAACTATCGCTGGCCCAATTTTAATATCGCCGACAGCTTTTTAGTTTGCGGCGCCGCATTGCTGCTTATTCACGCATTCTTAGCACCTGTGGGGGATAATCCGACGCAATCGCGTAAAGACCACCCGCCCCAACAAGAAGTGTAAGCATAATTAATTGACATTGTGATATTTTCTAGTAAATTATCACCTGTCCCGTAGAAGTTCTGGTCAATTCCCTCAAATTGGCTAGGCAACGAACACGGAACAATCGTCAATTACCTCTCATCATGCGCTCGGGAGATTCCACCTCCCTTCAAAGGGGCAATCCCATGAAACTTTCGCGAACGGTCGCTTATGCACTTCAAGCGACACTCCAACTGGCTGAAACCGATTCCTCTAGCCCGGTTCCTTGCAGCAAGCTTGCCGCCAAAGGAGATATGCCGGAGCGGTTTTTACTACAGGTTTTGCGCAACCTCGTTACGCATGGAATTTTGCGTAGCACCCGTGGAGTTGACGGCGGCTATACCTTGGTACGTCCGGCCGAACAGATTTCGCTGTTGGAAATCATTGAAGCAATCGACGGTCCGATGGACTCACGATTGCCCATCGAGAGTGAAGTCGATTCGTCCTTCCAAGAGAACTTGAAAGAAGCGTTGGCCAACGTGACGACCGCGATGCGGCAACAACTGGCCGACATCAAGATCTCGAAGTTAGTAACAAAGTCCACCAATGGACGCCCTGTGATCGCGCCGCATCCTCACATCACATCCGCTTTGGCGGAAACCGGCGTGGTGGTTCGACAAGGGAGCTAGTATTCGGTATTCGGGCGCCATGCTCTTGCGGCGTCTTCGCTGCAAGAGCTTGTCACCGAAGCGTTATTCGCTGATCAGCTTATCGATCTCAGCGACAACATCGTCTTGTTTGACGCGCCATTGTTCAAGCGTGTCACGATGGCGAATGGTGACCGTTCCGTCGGTGATCGACTGACCGTCGACGGTGATGCAAAACGGCGTTCCGGCTTCGTCTTGGCGGCGATAGCGACGTCCAACCGCTCCTTTTTCGTCGTAAAAGACGTTGAATTTCTTCTTGAGTGCGCGATAGATGTCTTGCGACATCTCGGGCATTCCATCTTTCTTGACCAGCGGAAACACGGCCGCTTTGATGGGTGCGATCCGCGGGTGCAGTTTCATCACCAACCGCGACTGCAGCTTCCCGTTTTCATCGGGAGCCTCATCTTCGGTGTAGGCTTCGCACAAAAAGGCCAATGTCGCTCGATCGGCTCCGGCCGAAGGCTCCACCACATGCGGCGTAAAGCGTTCGTTGGTCAGATCGTCACGGTAAGTTAGATCCTTGCCGCTGCCCCGATGCTTCGGTTTGCCGTTCGCATCCAGTTCCAGCGTCAGCGGGTTGCTGTTGGGATCAAGCTTGCCTTCCATGTGACTGCGGAGATCGAAATCTCCCCGATGCGCAATTCCTTCCAGCTCTCCATACTCGCCGGTCGGCAAGAACGGGAAAGCGTACTCAATATCGGCCGTTCCAGTCGAATAGTGACTCAGTTCGTCGCTGTGATGCTCGCGCAGACGCAACTTGTCTCCGGCCAACCCCATGTCGAGATACCATTGGAAACGACGATTGCGCCAGTAGGTGTACCAATCGGCCGACGAATCGGGATGGCAGAAGAACTCGATCTCCATCTGCTCAAACTCGCGCGATCGGAACGTAAAGTTGCGCGGCGTGATCTCGTTGCGAAAGCTCTTGCCGACTTGGGCGATTCCAAAAGGGATGCGGACGCGTGAGCTATCGACCACGTTCTTGAAGTTAACGAAGATCCCCTGCGCGGTTTCCGGCCGCAGATACGCCGAATTTTCTTCTCCGCCCAGTGCGCCAACCGTCGTCTTGAACATCAGGTTGTATTCGCGGGGCTCGGTCAGCGTGCCCAGCTCCTTCGCGTCGGGGCCTAACACTTGGGCGAAGTCGTCGACCGTGGTCAGCGAAACCATCGCTCCGTCCCACGACAGCTGTTCGGCTTGCTTGGTGCGCAGTCCGAAGAACTTTAGCGCGTTTCGCTCGATGTCGGTTTCGGGCTGATCCGAATCGGATCCGGCGGTTGCGAAGATCTTTTGCCCCTTCGCTTCGACCCAGCGGCCGACTACCTGGTCATGGCGATAACGCTTTTTCGATTGGCGACAATCGACCATATAGTCATGGAACAGATCGTAATGTCCCGAGCACTTCCAGACCTGCGGGTGCATGATGATCGTGCAGTCGAGTCCGGTCATCTCGTACGGCTGGGGAGCGCCGGGCATGGTCGAGATATCGTCGTGCCCGCTGACCATGTCGCGCCACCAGGCTTCTTTGACGTTCCGCTTCAACTCGACCCCCAAAGGGCCATAGTCCCAGAAGCCGTTGATTCCTCCATAGATTTCGGAAGATTGAAAGAGAAATCCGCGTCGCTTGCAAAGCGACACTAGCTTTTCCATTTCCATGGCTACGGCTCGACTAACAAATAAAGGGGGTGTTTCGACTATCCAGTCGGCCCCAAAAGCTGGGGACGAAAAGGTCCTAGTTTAGCTTGCCATAGGGAGTTACGTCTACCGGAGACGTATTTCCCAGGACTCCGCGTCCAACTCTGGAACCAAGTCAAACTTGTCGAGGGTCGCGGCGATCTGGATATCGTTTTCCAGGCCGATCGCCAAGACGTTGCGGCCGCCGCGGCTCTTTTGCAATCGTTCGACCAGCGGCACTGCGACCAGGTTCTCCTGGGCGGTTCGCCAAGCGTCGGCGGCGATCTGGGCGGCGTCGTTGACTTCCCACTGGCCGGTCGCGGTCATCAGGTCAACGATGGCGCCGGCGAGCAAGACATCTTCGCGCGTCACCTCTCCGGCGGTGCCCGCACAAACCAGATGGACGTTTTCGGCGTCCGAAAGTTCGCGGCAGACGGCCGAAAGATTGACGAAAGCGCCGATCAAAATGCGGCTCGCCCGCTGGCAGCGCTGCATCGCTTTGGTGCCGTTGGTGGTCGTAAAGATGACCGGATGGCCGGCGACGATGTCGCGAGAATACTCGGTGGGCGAATTGCCGAGATCAAACCCATCGATCCGCACGCCTCCGCGTTCGCCGCCAAGCAACGCCCCGTCGATCAGCGAGGCTTTCTCTTTGGCGTCTTCGATCGAGATGCAAGGCGATACATGATCGGCGCCGGCGGCCAGCATATGCACGATCGTGGTCGTCGCTCGCAGCACGTCGATCACAACAGCGGTCGATCCAGCGAGAGTTTCTTCCGAGGCGAGTTCCGGCAGTAGATGTACGTAGATCGTCGGCGGCATGAGATTCCTCTTGATAAGATGGTCGCCATGATAATGCGTTAGAGCACACGAAGGAATGCGACAACTTTGTTTAAAATCGTGAAGTTGATCGCGTTTTTGTCTCTGCGCAGCTCCGGTCGCTCCTACACAAGTCGGGGAAAACGGGCGCCGTGTTACGGAAACGATCGGCTTGCGGTAAATTAGGTGGTTTCACCGCTTCGATTCGCCCGCACTGGGAAAACGCTACGCATGGTCGTCGACAAATCGGAAACGCGCGTCCGGCGAATGTTCGCCGAAATTGCCGGAAAATACGACCGGATGAATCACCTTCTGTCGATGAATGTCGACCGCTATTGGCGCTGGCGAACCGTGAAAATCGTCCCTCCAACGGGCGACGCTCCGATCTTGGACGTCTGCACCGGCACCGGCGATTTGGCGCTGGCCTACTACCGCGCGGCGAAGGGAAAAGTGCGGGTCGATGCGACCGACTTCTGCCCAGAAATGCTAGAAGTGGGGGAAGAGAAAAAAAACCGCGCCAAAATCGGCGACATGATTCGTTTTCAGGAAGCGGATACGCAAGCGCTGCCGTTTAAGGACGACACGTTTCAAATTGTCTCGGTCGCATTTGGTCTGCGCAATGTGACCAATACCGATCTGGGGCTAAGCGAAATGACGCGCGTCTGTCGACCAGGCGGCAAGATCGCCGTGCTCGAGTTTTCGATTCCGACCTGGCAACCGTTTAAAGCGTTTTACCTATGGTACTTCCGCAACATCCTGCCGATGCTGGGGCGACTGTTCGCCAAGAATCGCGAAGACGCTTACAAGTATTTGCCTGATAGCGTCGGCGAGTTTCCGTATGGCGAAGCGCTGGCCGAGCGAATGCGGGCCGCCGGACTTCAGGACGTCTTCTACAAGTCGCTGACGTTTGGCATCGCCACGCTCTACGTGGGGACCAAATGAGCTACGTCTCTCCGATCGTGCTGGGGATCACCGGCGCCAGCGGCGCGGTCTACGCTCGGCGCTTGCTGAACGTGCTGATTCATGCCGGCTATGACGTGGATCTGTCGATCAGCGTCTCGGGACGCGCCGTCTGGCTGCAAGAGTTGAATGTCGAACTCGACTTGAAGAAGTTCGACGCTCGCTCGATCGTGGATGACAGCCCAGCGGCCAACGACCGACGATTGGCCGCCACGATGGAGAAAAATCGACCGCAGCGCCGCGGCGAACTCCGTTATTACCACTACAGCAATTTTCTGGCGCCGATCGCCAGCGGATCGGCCAAATCGCACGGCATGGTGATCTGTCCATGTTCCGGCGGAACGCTCAGCGGCGTCGTTCACGGAGCCAGCGATAACTTGATCCAACGCGCCGCCGATGTCCATTTAAAAGAACGCCGTCGCTTGATCCTGGTCCCGCGTGAGACGCCGTTGTCGCTGATCTACCTCGACAACCTGCGCAAGGCCGCCGAAGCTGGCGCCGTCGTCTTGCCGGCGATGCCGGGCTGGTATCACGGCGTCGAATCGCTCGACGATTTGATCGATTTCATCGTGGCGCGAATCTTGGATCAGCTGGATATACCGCACGCAATGATGCGACGATGGGGGAGCGATGATTCAGCGAATTAGCGACATCCTGGCGATGATCCGCTTCAGCCACACCGTCTTTGCGATGCCGTTCGCCTTATTAGCGGCGGTGATGGCCTGGAACGCTCCGGCCCCAGCAGGAGTCGACATTCGCTTCTCGTGGCGCGAACTGCTGGGGATCGTGCTGTGCATGGTCTTTGCTCGCAGCGCAGCGATGGCTCTCAACCGACTAGCCGATCGCAAGATTGACGCGGAGAATCCTCGCACGCAAACGCGGCATATCCCTGCCGGAATATTGTCCGTTAGCGAAGTGACGTTGTTTACGGTCGCCTGTTCGATCGGCTTTGTCGCGTCAACGCTGCTCTTTTGGCCCAATTGGCTGCCGCTGGTATTGTCGGTACCGGTACTGCTCTTCTTGTTCGGGTACAGCTATACGAAACGCTGGACCGCGCTGGCTCACTTTTGGTTGGGCGCGTCATTGATGTTGGCGCCGATCGCCGCGTGGATTGCGATTCGCGGAGCGGCGATCTTGGCCGATCCGCTGGATCTGTTGCCGGCAGTCACCCTTGGCGCCGCAGTGTTGCTGTGGGTCGCTGGGTTCGACATTATCTATGCTTGTCAGGACGCCCAATTTGATCGTGACGCCAAGCTGCATAGCGTTCCGTCGACCTTTGGCGTTGCTGGCGCATTGCGGATCGCAGCCGCTTGCCATGCGTTGATGATCGGAGCGCTGGCGCTGTTGCCGGTCGTCTATCCAATGCTGGGGCTGATCTATTGGCTGGGAGTCGCAGCGGTCGCGAGCTTGTTGATTTACGAACATGCGCTCGTCCGCCCTGACGATTTGTCGCGGGTCAATCTCGCCTTCTTTCATGTGAACACAATTGTCGGCGTCGGCCTATTTGTGGTGACGACGATCGATCTGCTGCTTTGGTAGAATAGCGGCATGCCAAAACGCCTAAGCTATCTGCTAGTGCAGATCCGAAACGCCGATGATCCGATTCGCAGTCAAGAGATCGCCTGTTTTGCGCACGCGCTGCAGTGCGAGCCAACGCAGATCGAACCATTCGATCTGCTTGCCGGCGCGCCCAGCGAACGGCAGCTGGCCGAGATCGATATGGTGATGATCGGCGGCAGCGGGCACTACTCGGTCGCAGAGGATGCCGATTGGCTGGAACTGGCGCTCGCCGGGCTGCGCCGGATCGTCGAGATCGATATTCCCCTGTTCGGCTCCTGCTGGGGATTTCAGGCGTTATCCAGAGCGCTCGGCGGCCGGGTGATTCATGATCTGGAACATGCCGAACTCGGCACGCATGAACTCTTTCTGACGGAAGCAGGCCGGAACGATCCCATCTTCTCCGCACTGGGCCAGCGATTTCAGGCGTACATGGGTCATGAAGATCGCGTAATCCAGCTGCCCTCTGGCGTCGAATTGCTTGCTTCGAGCGAAAGTGTCCCGCAACAAGCGTTTCGCGTCACCGGCAAACCGATCTACTGCACGCAATTTCACCCCGAACTGACGGTCGATACGCTGCTGGAACGAGTACGCGCCTATCCCGAGTACTGCGAAAAAATCGCTGGCGTACCGTATGAGGAGTTTGAAGCAACTTGCGTCGCGGCGCCAGAGACCGAGGGGTTGCTGATGGCGTTCCAGCGGGAATTTCTGGGAAGATAACCATCGGCAGGAGGGGACGCCGATTACAATGGGCGCAATCGTCTCGCGTCGGATTCCCTTCTTACTTGCGGATCGATCCTTTGAGCCTGCTTCGTCTGGTTGTTACGCTTCCACTCGCGGTTGTCGGAATATTGCTCGCCGTTGATGCTCGCGCGGAAGAGGCGCCTTTGGTGTTGCTGCGTGCGCACGCGCACAACGACTTTCATCACCAGCGCCCGCTCTTCGACGCACTCGACCATGGCTTCAACAGCGTTGAAGCGGACGTTTACCTGATTGGGGATCAGTTGCTCGTCGCCCACTGGTATCACGAACTAAATCCGCGCCGAACGCTAGAGACGCTTTATCTTGATCCGCTGCGAAAACGGGTGCGAGAGGGTCACGGTCGGGTTCACCCAGGCTCTCCGCCGTTTCGCCTGTTGATCGATATCCACGGGGATGGCGAAAAAGTTTACGCAGCGCTTGCCAAAACGCTGGGCCAATATGCTGATATTTTGACGCAGGTCCGCGACGGCAAAGTCGAAACGCGTGCGATCCAGGTCGTCGCCTCCGGCAGTCGTCCGCATCACACGATCGCCCAAGAAACCTTGCGTTTTGTCGGCATCGATGGCCGGCTACATGATTTGGGCAGCGCAGCGCCGCCCCACTTGATGCCGCTGATCAGCGGCGACTGGAGGTCGCATTTTTCCTGGAAAGGGAAGGGGAAGATCCCCGCGGCCGAAAGAGAAAAATTGCAGCGATTGGTTCGTCAGGCGCATCAAGAGGGTCGCCAAATTCGCTTTTGGGGAACGCCTGCTACGATCGCGATGTGGAAAGTACTGGATGATTGCGGCGTGGACGTGATCCATACCGACAATCTGACGAAGCTGACCAACTATCTAACAGCGAGCCAGACGGCGCAAGAAAACCAAGGTCGGTGACCGAGAAGCCGGCGTCACTTCAATTCGGCCGCGATCATCGCCGGCGTTTCTTCGATCTAGCGGGCGCCGTTTCCACGAAGACATGGCAACGGCGCCCCTACATATCTTGTGCGAACATTATTGGGCAAGTCTCCTTTCCCATGATCCAATAAAAAAAGCCCGGCCAAATTGGCCGGGCTTTCTAATTCTCGTCATTACGAAGCAGTGGTTACTTCGACTCTTCGGTTCCGCCGGCGGCGACCGGTTCGGCTTCTTTTTCGCTGAGCGCGCCTTTGAAGTCGAGTCGGGTCATCTTGCCTTCGTCGTTTTCGACGGCGTCGACGACGATCTGATCCATCCCTTGGAACTCGCCTTTGAGCAGTTCTTCGGACAACGGATCTTCGATCGAATTTTCGATCGTACGACGCAGCGGTCGGGCGCCAAAGTCATTGCCTTTGTCGCTCTGGTTGCTGCGTTTGATAATCAGCTCTTTCGCTTTGTCGGTCAGGACGAGGTCGTAACCACGTTCGGAGAGACGTTCGCGAACTTTGCTCAATTCCAGGTCGATGACCAGCTTCAGATCTTCCCGTGTCAGGTGATGGAAGATGATCGTCTTGTCGACGCGGTTGATGAACTCAGGACGGAAGACTTTGCCAATCTCTTCCTCGACGCGATGCTTCATGCTGTCGTACTCGGCGCCTTCTTCCGGAGCTTGGAAGCCGAAAGCCGATTCGTTCTTGATCGCACCAGCGCCAGCGTTGGTGGTCATGATCAAGATGACGTTGCGGAAGTCGACGTTACGACCGAAGCTGTCGGTCAAACGGCCTTCTTCCATCACTTGCAGCAGCATGTTGAAGACGTCAGGGTGAGCCTTCTCAATTTCGTCGAGCAACACCACGGCGTACGGACGACGACGAATCTTCTCGGTCAGTTGACCGCCTTCTTCGTAGCCGACGTATCCGGGAGGAGCACCGATCAAACGGCTGACGTTGTGCTTCTCCATGTACTCGCTCATGTCAATTTGAATGAGCGCGTCAGCGTCGCCGAACATGAATTCGGCCAGCGCCTTGGCGAGCAACGTCTTACCCACGCCGGTTGGACCTGCGAAGACAAAGCAGCCGGTCGGACGCTTCGGATCTTTCAAACCGCTGCGACTGCGGCGGACCGCCTTCGACACCGCTTTGATCGCGTCGTCTTGGCTGATGACCTTGCGATGGAGTTCGTCTTCCATCTGCATCAGACGCATCGTGTCTTCGGTCGTCATCCGGGTCAGCGGGATGCCGGTCATTTTCGAGACGACTTCGGCGATGACTTCTTCATCGACGACGCCATCTTTCTGACGCGACTTCTCTTGCCATTCTTTGATGATCGAATCTTTTTTCTTCTTCAGCTTGTCGGCCTGATCGCGCAGGGCCGCCGCTTTCTCGAAGTCTTGATCGGCGACCGCTTGTTCTTTTTTGCGGTTCAGCGTTTCGACTTCTTCGTCAATTTCTTTCAGATCCGGCGGTCGGGTCATCACGCGCAGTCGGACGCGGGCGCCCGCTTCGTCGATTACGTCGATCGCTTTGTCCGGCAGGCAGCGTCCGGTGATGTAACGATCCGAGTATTCGGCCGCGGCCACGACCGCGTCGTCGGTGATTTGCACGTTGTGGTGCTCTTCGTACCGATCACGCAGACCCTTGAGGATCTCGACCGTTTCGTCCTTCGAGGCCGGATCGACCTGAATCTCTTGGAAACGGCGAGCCAGAGCGCTATCTTTTTCGATGTACTTCCGGTACTCGTCGAGCGTCGTGGCGCCGATGCATTGAATTTCACCGCGCGCCAACGCGGGCTTCAGCACGTTCGCCGCGTCGATAGCGCCTTCTGCGCCGCCGGCTCCGACCAACGTATGAAGTTCGTCGATGAACAAGATCGTGTTCTTGGCGCGGCGAACTTCGTTCATGACCGCTTTGATGCGTTCTTCAAACTGACCGCGGTATTTGGTGCCGGCGACCATCATCGCCAAGTCCAACACGACGATCCGCTTTTCGGCCAGCAGTTCCGGAATGTCGCCGTCGATCACGCGTTGGGCGAAACCTTCCACGATCGCCGTCTTACCGACGCCGGCTTCACCCAGCAAAACCGGGTTGTTCTTGGTGCGGCGGCACAAAACCTGAATGGCGCGTTCGATTTCTCGTTCGCGGCCGATGACCGGATCGAGCTTGCCTTGCTTGGCGAGTTCGGTCAGATCGCGACCAAAGCTGTCGAGCGCCGGCGTTTTCGACTTGCTCCCTTTGGCGGCGGCCGGATCCGAGCTGCTCTCGGGTTGACCGCGACCTTCGCGTCCGCCGTCCCCTTCCATGCCGTGACCCAGCAGGTTGAGAACTTCTTCGCGAACGTCTTCGAGTTTCAAACCAAGGTTCATCAGAACCTGGGCGGCGACTCCTTCTTGCTCACGCAAGAGGCCCAGCAAGATATGCTCAGTGCCGACATAGTTGTGGTTCAGATTGCGAGCCTCTTCCATCGAGTACTCGATCACTTTTTTGGCCCGCGGGGTCTGGGGAAGTTTCCCCATCGTGACCATATCGGGTCCGCTTTGGACGAGTTTCTCGACTTCGAGTCGAATTTTGCGGAGATCGACTTCCAACGTCTTGAGTACGTTGGCGGCGACTCCGCTGCCTTCTTTGATCAGCCCAAGCAAGATATGCTCGGTGCCGATGTACTCGTGGTTGAACCGCTGCGCTTCTTGGTTCGCCAGCTGCATCACCTTCCGAGCGCGATCGGTAAATCTTTCGTACATGGAGTTCAACCTCGCGATGAGTAATAGCGGGTAGTCTGCTTCTCTGTATTCTATCGCACGGGGCAAATTGGACTATGCCGCCTCGGTAGACGGCGCCGCTTCGCTGTGCTCACTTTCCACTGCTGCTTCTGGTTTGGATGCTTGCGGCGATTCATTGGGTTCGTCGCTGTCACCCATTCGATCGGCCAGCAAGCGTCGTTCTCTCTGAATCTCCGCCCACCAGCGTCCGGCCGCATCCAGCTTGATTAACTTGGCGATCGCTTCGAGCGCCGCGTCATATTGCTGCGTGTGCCGATACAAGGTCGCCAGCATCAGACGCGCTTCCGCATCGCGTGCATCCCGCGCGAGCAAACGAAGCAAAGTTGCTTCGGCCTGGTGCCATTGTCCTTGTAAGTATTCGTTTTGGGCCGCATGAAACAAGGCCTCGACCGACTCGTCGAGCGGTTGAAAACCGCCGCGAGCGACACGATAGATACTCCATCCGGTTGAAGTCGCCCATACTGCGGTGACTACGTACCAAATGCTGTGATGTATCGTTTCGCCCACGAGCTCTGGCCAAACGCCGTGCAGAATCAACGCTGTATTTAATAACAGCGCGAAACCGCCGGCCCACACGAGCCCTTGCCAGCGACCATATACCCACGTTTCCGTAAGTCCTGGCCACAGGCAATATATCCATGGCGAATTTAGCATCCCTACCTCTCCAGAAGCGATCAATCTCCGAAGGGAGTGATCGGTTGGAATCGCCGAGGAATTCTAACTCGCAAATAAAGCGCAAGCAAGGCAACTAAAGAAATGCCATGAACTTACGCACTCTGGGCGAGTCACATCGGTATCGCTTGCAATGACGATGTGACGAATGCTTCTAGGCAACTGTGGGCTTAGCGTCTCAGCAACCCGTGACTCTGGCGCTGGTTACGTGAAAAACTAACCCTGCTGATGCGATTGCCAAGAGTCTCTACAATCGTGATAGCTAATACCCCAGGAAAAACCGATGCCAGACGAACAACAACCAGTCAACGCACAATCGACCATCGCCGCCTGGCGAGCGATCGACGCCGCCGCCAATCGCGCGGCCGAAGGACTGCGGGTTGTCGAAGATTTCGTCCGCTTTGGCTTGGATGATCGTCACTTGACCACGATCGTCAAAAACATCCGGCATGATCTGGCGGCGGCGTTGCAACAGTTTTCGTCCGAAACTCTGCACAGCGCAAGAGATACGCAAGCCGATGTCGGCGTGACCGTCACCACCAGCGGCGAACAAGCCCGAACCCATCTTGCCCAAACTGCCACATCAAATCTCAAACGGGCCCAACAGTCGCTCCGGACGCTGGAAGAGTTCAGCAAGCTGGTCCAACCGAAGGTCTCCGCCCATTTCGAGCAGTTGCGATATCGCAGTTACACGCTCGAAAAGGGGATCACCATGACGCAGGAAAATCGCGAACGGCTGGCGAGCGCTCGACTCTATGCTTTGATCGACGGCTGCCAAAATGCGGAAAATTTTTCCCAAATAGTCGCTGATTTGATCGCCGGCGGAGTCGATATCGTGCAGTTGCGCGATAAGACGCTCGACGATCGAACTTTACTGGCGCGAGCACGACAGTTGCGTGAAATCACGGCCGCGACGTCCACCTTCGCCATCGTGAACGACCGCTGCGACATCGCCGCATTGGCTGATGCCGACGGCGTCCATGTCGGGCAAGAGGAACTCTCAGTGAAGGAGGCCCGTGCGATTCTCGGCGTCGGCAAGCTGATCGGCGTCTCGACCCACAGCATCGATCAGGCCCGCCTCGCGGTTCTGGATGGCGCAGACTACATCGGAGTTGGCCCGACGTTTCCGTCGCAGACCAAGTCGTTCGACCAGTTTCCAGGTCTTGATCTGGTTCGTCAGGTTGCCGGCGAGATCCGGTTGCCAGCGTTCGCGATCGGAGGGATCACGCTCGAAAATGTGGGACAAGTGGTTGAAGCCGGGATCTCGCGAGTTGCGGTGAGTGGGGCGATTGCGGGGGTGAACGATCCGCGCGAAGCTGCCAAGGAAATGAAAAGGCGACTCATCGTCAAAAATGATTAAGCGGCGCCCAAAAAAACGTGCCGTCCTGGTCAGGACGGCACGTCTCTAAGATTCAATACTTCGGCAATCCGCCTACGGCAGCGCGATCGACTTCAACGTCCAACCATTGTCAGCACCTTGCATGACGACGACGGCGTTCGCGTCATTCAACTTGGCCAATTGAACCACGCCTTCCCAGTCGGCGATCGATTCAAACGATTGCCCGGCGGTTCCGCCCCCTTTGACCGGTTCGGTCAAACCTTCTTCGCGTTCCAGATCTTCGGTGCTGATCTTCATCACGCCGCGCGCCGTATTGGCCGAGAGCAAGTAGGTTTTGCCCCCTTTTTCGTAGACGATCATGTCGATCGGCTGGTTGCGGTTTCCCAGTTCGGCGACGGTCGTTCCTTTTACCTTTTCCTGGCTCTGCAGTTGCTTGACCGGAAACTTCACCAGCGGCGTGCAGGTGAAGCCTGCCAACACATGAGGTTCGCCGCCGATGTTAAACGGCACGAACGTCCGAATCGCGGCGTAATCTTCGTCACGGCCATGCGCGGCGTGAAAGATCTCGATGCGCGACAGTTGATCGCCGGTGGTGAAGGGGAAGGGAACGCTGCGAACCGCCGAAGCGCCTTCGCCTGCGGCCAGACCGGTAACGATTACCTGACCGTCGGCATAGGCGAGATCGGTAATCGACTCGTTACGCAGGTTGCGACGACGACGACCTTCGCCGCTTATCTCGTCGGCCGGGGCGTCCGATAACTTCACTTCGGCGAACGCGACATCCTTCAATTTCAAAGGCGTAACGTTTTGCTCGGCGTCAATCTTCACCAGCGCCGGCTTGTCGCCGGAGGTGACCGATAGATAAAGCGAGCCAGTTTCTGGGTTAACCGTCAGATCCGTAATATTCAGCTTAGCCGGACTTCCGCCGATCGCCTTCGCCAACTTTTCGCGTAGCGAGGTGATCTCAAACGTTGCTTTATCGGGTGCGCCAGGCTTCTCGCCCGTAGCGATGGCGAAAACGGCGGCTGACTTCGGATCGCCTACCAACAGCACGCCGTCGGGGGCGAACGCGAGCGGACCGGCCGATTTTATTTCGGGCGTTCCTTTTTTCAGACCGTACATTTCCGAGTCGGCCGCGTGTAAACCAGCTACCATCATGAAGCTGAGCACAATGGCTCCAAGCGTTTTCCGCATGTCGAGATCCTTGTTCGAGGCTGTGGGGGGAATCAAAAATGCCATCCGCGCATGAATTTGATTATCCGCAATTTGCACCCTGCTTCAAGGAATTCTAGAAATAGCGACAATGAAAGCCCCGAATTCACCTGGGAGTACCTCCATGAAGGGCGATACGCATCGAGTTGTGATTATCGGTGGCGGCTTCGGCGGCCTCTTTGCTGCGCGCAGTTTAAAGTCATCCCCTGTTCACGTAAAACTGGTGGATCGGCGCAACTTCCACTTGTTTCAGCCGCTGCTTTATCAAGTTGCGACCGGCGGTCTCTCTCCCGCGAATATTGCGACTCCGCTGCGACGCATCTTGGTTCGTCAGCGCAATACCGAAGTCGTCATGGCCGATGTCGCCGACTTTGACCCTGTCAACCGCAAAGTAATTTTGCATGACGGCGAAGTTGAATATGATTCGCTGATTGTGGCCGCCGGCGCCGAAACCGGCTACTTCGGCAACTGCGAATGGGCGAAGACGGCGCCAGGTTTGAAATCGATTGAAGATGCGACCGAGATCCGCCGCAAAATCCTCTCCGCCTTCGAACAAGCGGAGCGTGCGACCGACAAGACTGAGCAAGCCGAACTTATGACGTTCGTGATTGTCGGCGGCGGTCCAACCGGCGTCGAACTTGCCGGCGCGTTGGCCGAAATTTCGCGGCAAACCATGAAGAATGACTTTCGAAATATTACGCCCTCTGATGCGCGCATCATCTTGGTCGACGCCGGTGAGCGCGTCCTCTCTCCCTTTCCGCCAGAGCTTTCTGAAAATGCGCGGATGTCGCTCACCAAGCTCGGCGTCGAGGTAAACAACCACCACAAGGTCAAACTGGTCGAAGAAGGCTCGGTCGTCGTGACTCACGAAGATCAAGAGACGACCATCCGCGCCAAAACCATTATCTGGGCGGCCGGCGTTCAGGCTTCCCCCTTGGGACGCAAGCTGGCCGAACGCACCGGCGCGAAGACGGATCGCGGCGGTCGCGTGATAGTTGAACCAGACTGCACGCTGGCCGGTTATCCCGAGATCTTTGTTATCGGCGACATGGCTTGCTTTCCGCATCAGGGTGAACACCCGCTTCCCGGCGTCGCCCCCGTCGCGATGCAGCAAGGCAAATACGCCGCGAAAACCATCGTCGATCGCATTCAGCAAAAGCCGTCCCAACCGTTCCACTACAGCGATCCCGGCAGCCTGGCGACCATCGGCCGATCGAAAGCCGTCGCCGTCCTTGGCAAATGGAAATTCACCGGCTTCGTCGCTTGGGTCCTTTGGCTGGTCGTTCACTTGATGCAATTGATCCAGTTCGAGAACCGCTTGCTGGTGCTGATGCAATGGAGCTGGGCTTACTCCACATTCAATCACTCGGCCCGACTGATCACTGGCGAAGATTATCGCCAGGAAGAGCTGGATGATATTCTGAGATCATGATTCGCCAATCGGGGCAAATAATGAATGACTCAGAACGAATATCTCATGAAGCGGCGGTCAGCGATGGACGATAAAACTGCCCAGATGCTCTGCTGCTTCGGCATTGGGCATTTGTGCTGAGCCGTGCACGTATCTGCCCGGCCAGACGCCGTTTCTTGTGCATAATAATAACTCGATGGATAGGCCCAAGGCATCTCAACAACTCGCCGAATCCCAAGCCTATTGGCGGCGGATTTCCGTGCGTATCTGGCTTGCTTTGATGCTGATCATTGCAGGCAGCGCGACGATAGCTTGGATCATTACGCGTAACGTCGATCATCTCTACGGGGGCCTATTCTTCACCCTGGTTCCACTCGGTGGCCTGCTCTACTCCTACTTCTTCCTGTTTAATCCCTGGAGCGATCCGCTTGAGACGCAAGCACGACTGGAAAAGGGGGGCAAAAACAGCAGCAAAATGCTCGAACGATCGCGTTTGTTAACGGCTGGATGCTTGTGATTACTTCGCCGATTATCTGGATCGTTGCTGTAGGCAAAGGGGCGGAAGAATACGGCGCCCTGGGCGTCGCCATGGGGATCTTCGCTGGTTTGGCTTGGCTCGCCTGCGGCTTGCTCGCCATTGCGTGGTCACGGCGCTGACGCCACACGCGATGCAATAACGCCAGATAGATGAAGCCGCACTCTCACTCAGCCCTCTTTCCAACAGCGGCGATCAATGGAATCCCTGGAACTCTTGACCAATCGGCCGAATCTTATTGAGGTTGCGCGTGCAGAGATCAAATGTCGATTATTCTCATATAATCAGACTATCGCCATGCGATATATAACTTACAATCAAATTCTGACTAGGCCACACATCATTCCCATAAAAAAAGCGATTCCCATGGCACACTACAATATGATTGCAGGAGGAATATTCGGACTGATCGCCGTGCTTGCAGGCGCTGTGCTAAGCGATCAGGTGAAACTGCGTCTTGACAACGTACTTCTGGAAAAAGCGGTGGCTGTTCCCGCGGTCCTTCACCCGGACGGGACAATCGCCCGCGACGCTACCACGGAAATCAGCATCATCGACCGACGCGAAAATGAGGATGCTTGGCTCCGCTATCTGACCGGAAATTTTTACCTGATGTTCAACGGCCTAGCGATGATTGCGCTGGGACTGATCGGAGCGCAAGCAGGCGGCGACTCCAGGATTGCGATCGCCGGAGGCGCCTGTTTTACGGTTGGCAACCTTCTGTTCGCAGTCTGCATGAGCGCCGCCGCAGCGTTATCGATGCCGACGCTCCGAGTACCGATTCCCGTGGGAGCAATTCTCTTGGCCGCGGGTTGGATTTGTCTTATCGTCGTATCGATGAAGGCCAAAAGGCCGGCATAGAAGCAGCGTGCAGGCAAGCGGTCCGCCGGCCGCTTGCCGTCTCAGCACCTACTTGCTTCGCCGACTGGGCTTCGCAGTCAGTTCAAAATCGATGACGGTATTCTCGGCCGAAACGTTGGCGGTCAAACCGCTTTGGTTCATGTATCTCTCCGGTATGATTTTCTCTTCGGTGGCCATGCCGGCGATCAATACATTCTTCTCTCCGCCGGTGCATTTCAGCGTATAATTCCCTTGACTGATGTACGCGTAGACGGTTTCTGTCGCCGGGCCGTCAGCCGGGAAAAACGTGACGTCCCCTCTTTCGACAGGCTTTCCGTCCATGGTAATCATTCCGGAAACCTCAAATATTTCTGGTCCGCGCGAACAGCCAGCGATACCCATAACTGCAATTACGAACAGAACGCATTGCACCGACAGCTTACTGCTTGTACTTAACATGTGATGCATACGGCCAGAAACACATCATGTTCCCTCAGCCGTCCCAAATTGTTAATGATTGGCATGAAAAACAAATATATCCATCGACTTCTGCTGCGAGCTTTTTTGCAGCAGAAGCGATCGGTACGACCCAAGACAAAAGCGCCGGCTGACGAAGGCGCCGCGCTCTCCGAAAATATCGACGCTAGAACTGCGTAATCACGTTTCCGTCCCTGCGATTCGCGAGATCGATCAAGGTCGTATTGCTGATATTTTCCTGGATAAAAGAGACGGACGCGTCTGCTCGCGACACCATGATGCCGCCGGGGTGCTCACTGCGCAGCACAAACCACGAAGAGTACGCATTGCTGAACGTACAAGGCTTGTTCGGCGTATCAACGCAATGGTCGGCGGCGTTGTAATCTGGGACAAACAAACCGCGACTTCCGGTGTTGAAGGTCGTTTCCGTAGCCTGCGAATTCCAATAGTTGGCCGTCGTATCGTATTCCGTCGCCGCTGGGCCGTCTGGCGAACCCTGAAGACATTCTCCCATCATCAACGTGTTGCTGAGTCCGTCGGTAATCTCTCGAAGTTTGACCCCCGACTTCGTATAGAAAAGGCCGTTCATGTAGGTCGCGTTCGCCGAATTGATTCCAGAATTTTCGGTGTGGGTATTTCCAAGATAATTCCCCTGGAAACCATCATGTCCAACCTTGCCGCCATTGGGATCGGATGGGCAGACAAAACCTTCCACCACCGTGTTTCGCACCGTGGCGCTTAAGCTGATTGTGGGCATCGAAAGCATGTCGGTCTTGATCGCATCGTACATCGCCGACTGTTCGACGAATGGCAAAATGCATTGAAACCAACTAGATCCGTTGGGATACACGTCCGTGTCGGAGGTTCCTAGGTAAGAATTCGCGAAAATGCCATAGCTGAATTGTCCGTATGGCAACGACTGGAAAGTGTCGTGATAGTTGTGCATCGCCAAGCTGATTTGCTTTAGATTGTTGGTGCAACTGATGCGGCGAGCCGCTTCGCGGGCCTGTTGAACCGCCGGCAAAAGCAGCGCGATCAAGACGCCGATAATCGCGATGACCACCAGCAATTCGACCAGCGTAAAAGCACTACGGCGGCGACCGCCGACACAAAAGGTCTGCATAAGAGTTTGTCCCTAAGATACGTAGAATGGAATGCTTGACGCAAATGCGCCAAACGGTTGATTCGCAAACACAAGGACATGAGGGGAGTGGTCACAATTAGTGGGGGCGGATGTCACCATACAAAGGGTCCATAGAAGCTTCCATACCTCTAAATGGGGAACTCTTCTGGTGAAACATGTCGCATTAAAAATTCATTTATCTGAATAATTATCCAACGAGAGTCCCAAGAACAACCATTCATCCCGATTTTTTGTTGAAAATCCGCGAGGAAGCGCCGGTTTATTCATCATTTTTCTAGGCAAGGCCGTTTGAATCTCCGCTCTCAGCGGTAAGAACGAGACGGCGATCCCTCTCTCACCAAGCGTCGCTATACACGCAATTCCGCCAAAAAATTTGGGACTTTTCCGAACTGTCGTGGAAAAAGCAGGATCGAGCACGAGGCTTTTCCATTCTCTGGTTGCTGGATTGCCAATCCAAGCAGATTCGACGACCGCTCGTATTCTCGATGGCGCTCTCTCCAATTGGAAATGCTGAGATCGGTCTAAGCAGCCCGGCTCCTCTCATGCCATTCGAATGGGGGCGTTTTGCTGATTCCGTACATTTTAACGGTTCTACTGATTCTACCGGGGTCGGAATCGCGATAGTCACCAAGCGGTCCAATGTCATTGCTTCGCTCGAATCTGCGGCAGAATCCCAGAGTCAGGGGAACGCGTGATCATTTTAAGGCCGAGCCAATGTAATCATTCTTGGGGCACTCCATGCGCAACTTCTATTCGGCTTTGCTTTTTCCAGCTCTTGTATTACTAGCCGTTCTGGCCACATCGCCGCCTGCATCAGCCCAATTCGACATGGAAATGGGCGAGCAGTCGCTTGTACCTCGCAGCGCTCGCTATCTTGGGCTCGGCTTTAATTACAACTCGATGAACTTCGGCAATCAGGATGTCATCGCCGTGGGAACGTCAGATGTCATCGAGAGCGGAGTCACCATCGCGACCGGCACGGCGGATGGACCGGACGATGCGACCGGCGGCACTCCGATTTTTATGGAGACGCAACTCAATTTATCCCCCTCGATCGAATTGGGTTACTTCCAGCACTTCGACCAGAGTGCGCACCAATTATGGGGTTTTAAATTCACCAATGATTACCTCGGGACGAGTTCCGACACTCGATTGGTTCGTCTGCCTCAGGTTGGAACGTTCACTTATGCAGCGGATCCGGCGAATCCTGTTCCTTTTACAGGCAACGCGATTGCCACGTCGCTAAAGAGCCAGATCATCGATCAGATGGCCTTTCGTCCTTATGTGGGACACTCGTTTGGCACTGGATTTGTTTTCATCGGCGGCGGTCCTACTTTGTCGAACGTGAGAACCGAAGTTGTGGACCTGGTCGGTTTCGCCGATATCAACGGAACACGCAGCGACATCTCGGGAGCGCCGCAAGACTTCTCCGATTCTGGCTGGGTCTGGGGCGGGTCCGCTGAAATCGGCGTCACCCACTTTTTTTGCCGGTCTTGGTTCCTAGAATGCAGCTATGTCTTTGGCGTCACCGGCAACAAGACGTTTAACTTCAACAGCACCTTCTCCAGCCCCGATCCGAGCGATCCCAATCGGATCAAGGCTGGAACCCTTGTCGGCAGCTCCACTTGGCAAACGATCACGCAATCGATCGGCATTCGGCTCTGCAGAACCTTTTAAGGGGTGATCCAACCGCGATCAACGCCGGTCATAACCATTGCCATGCAGAGATGGCGATGGTTCGCAGTCGATCCAATAGAGAGCGCAAAGCCTACCCGATCGTCACATCAAACAGCGGCGCCAATTGCAGCCAGCCGGGAGCGTCGATCGTCAGCTTGCGGAGATCATCCGCCGTGGCGCCGAAGTCCGTCAGTTCGCAGCGGATGATCTTGGTTTCTGTGAGTCTCGCGCCATAGAAGCGGCTGCGGCGCATGCGGCTGTCGATCCATTCGACATTGTCAAACTGCACGAGATCGAACTCGGCGTCACTCAGTTCGCAATCTTCGAACCGGCAGTTTTTCAGCCGAGCTCCGCGCCAAGTGCAGAACGAGAGATTGCATTTGGTCAGCACGACGTTGCGCCAGATCGATTCGCTAAAGTCAACGCCGACCAGCTTGGCGCCGATCAGTTCGACTTGCTGAAAATCGCTGTTCGGCATCCGCGCGTTCGAAAAGTCACAGGTCGACGCTTTCACGTCACGCAGCGAGATTTCGGGCAACTTGGCCTGAGACCAGCTGATCTGATCGAGCCGCGACTCCGAAATCGTCAGCCGATCCAGCATCGCCGGCTCGCGTTCTCCCCGAATCCAGAGTCGGTCGTAGACCTGATCGTCTTGGATCGTAGCGAGAGAGCAGGGGACCAGTTGCTCTTCGTCCGGCAAATCGGGAGCGAGGAGTCCGTAGCCCGATATTTTTTTGCGCATCGACACCGCTACTCGTCTTCGTCGTTGGAGGAGAAAGTGCCGATCAGCTCTCCTTTGACGACGGTGAACGATAGATTCTTCTCGTCCAGGCTGACGGCCGGCAGCAGTTCTTCGTCGATTTTGTGCAGCAGCTTTTCGGCCGATTCGGCGAGTGAAGCGTCGAGTAAGATCAGCGAGCCGATCACGCTGCCGCTCGTCAAGAAGTGAAGATCGAACATGCCGACTTCGGCGCCGTCGGCTCCCAACAATACAAAACGCTCAGAGCTATCGGTACGCACCATGCGAACAAATTGAATATCCACGTTCTTCACCTAATCGTTGGTTTGCGTTTGTACGTTCGTTTTTTCTTTTTCGCAGGCTTGCTGAAATCGATGAGCGACATCAACGTTTTGCCCGATTTTTGATAACGGATTCCGGTTCCGGGAATCCCGGCCGACACATATTTTCGGCCGCTGGCGCTCATGCCGCCGCGGAAGCCGGGGATTCCAAACGAGAAACCGACGCCGCTCTTGCTGAAATTAATCCGCAACGGCCCCAGCGAGATTGATTTGCGATAGGACCAACCCACAACAGATCTCCGCGCGATGTGACGACGCCAAATGTTTTACCGTCGTTTCCGCTTCCCCGCCAGCATTACGCCGGCGCCAATTCCCAAACTCGACGCAAGAACTGCGAAAATTAGGATCCAGAGTGCGATCGAATTGACCTCCGCCGCCGAGGCGCCCTCCAAGGTGCGGGGGCGATTTACGATGAACAGGGGACTGATTTGCCGACGATTGGGATCGTCCGTCGACATGAACGGGGTTCGATAGGCCCAGTCCTTGTAAAAGATCCCATCCGCCGTCACTTGCAAATGCAAGTCGTCGCTCACACTGCCGCCGGCGGGCAGCTCACGCGAACAAAGCACAACCGGGTACGAGTCTCGAAACTCTTTGCGCGTCGACGTGTCGGCATGCGCCTGAGAAATAATCGGCGTCTCGAGCGGGACAAAGAGATTGATCTCGTAGTAATATTCGAGCCCGCGGCGGCGAGCCGTTTCTTCATCGACCACAATCTTGGTGATTCGCCGCACCGTACCAGAAACTCGCACCGCCGCGCCCCGATAGCTGCCGGGATCGGTCAACAGTTGCGGCAACGAGACTGGAGTCGCGACCTTGGCGAGTTGCTCGCGAGAAATCGACGAGATCGCCGCCATGCATTGATAGAACGACTCGTTTTCGAGCCCGTTGAACGCCGCGCGATCGCGAACGGTGTCGAACTGGCCGATATCGACTCCTTGCGCGGCCAGCAAGATCTGTCCTTGATTGACGCCTAGCGACGCGCTAACTTGGTCGGGGTGCCACGAAACGCGCTGGGTCACCGCCGCAATCGTCACCTCCGCCGCAGCGGCCGGCGTCGTTCGCTTCAGAAAGTAGGCGGCGGCGCTAATCGGCTCATTGATAGCGCCTGCCGGCTGGTCGACTAGCTGCTTGAAACGCTCCGGTATCGTGAGCGACAACAAGATCACCCGTTTGACGGCGCTCGTATCGCTGTCATCTGGAATCACTTCCAGCGAATAAAAATCTTCAAGCTCATACACGGCGCCCAATTCAGGCAGGATCGGGCGACTCTCGATCTTGACGACGCGTCCCACCAACAAAAAGCAATCGAGACGCGACTCTGCCGGCTGATCGACAAACGCGCCCCAATCTGGTCGAAGCTGCAGCCAGGCTTCGATCTGTTTCGGCTTGGGACGACGAATCCGCGACAGCAAACGAATCAACGGCTCTTGCTCCTCTTCATCGATCGGCTGGTCGTCGCTGAACATCTTGTAGTAGCTTTCGTCGAACCCGATTCCGGCCATAAATCCTTGCGGGGTCGACAAATCAAGCTCGCTCACTTCCGGTACGTCAGCGCGACTGCTCAGCGGCGACGCCAGCGCCGCGCTGATCAGCAAGAGGACGATTGTTCGAGCGGTGCTATTCATGTTCGGCTTTGTCACTTTCAGATTCGCCAGACTGTTGCTTTAGCTCGGCTGCGACGATGCGCAGTTGATCTCGCACCGAGACGCCGGAGTCCAATTCGCCGGCTTCGGCCCTGAATTTCTCAGCCTGACGCTCACGAATTTTTTGCTCCACCACCGAGTCCGCGTCGTTGCTCTTGCGGAAAATCAATGTCGCGATCACCAGAGCGGCGATGATCGACACGATGACGCCGAGAGCAAGTTGCCAGTTCGACAACGTCCGAGCCGGCGGGGGAGGGGACCACGCGATGCTTTTCGAAAGCAACAGCGGCGCCGTAAAAATGCCCCCTTTCGCCGGATAGATCCAACGCTTGAAGAAAACGCCGACAATCGTCGCGCGCTCGTTGACTTCAAGCCCCGTCGGAAACTTGTCGGGCAACTCCAACGAATAGATGACCGTCGGATTGGCGTCCGCCCCCGAGAAGAGCCAGATTTGCCAAAGGTGGTCGACTCCCATCTCTTCGACCGACGCATCGACCCGCACCACGCGCTTGATGACGCCGGAGATCGCGACCAGCTTGCCGCGATACTCGTCAGGCTGGCGAAACAACTGGGCGAACTGCACCGGTTCGGCTTGGGCCGGAGTTAACAACTCGCTGGGCGTCTTCCGCAACGCGAAGAAGATCTCGCGCCAAGGGGCGAACTCGGCCTGACGGAAGACCGTGTCGTCTCGAATGAGCGCGAGTTGCTCTTCCGCAACCGCCGACTTGCCGGGATCGAGTTTCCCGCCGTCACGATTCATCGTAAATGGAGTCGGCGGAACAACGCGAAACGCCCCATCGACCAGCTGATCTTCAACCGCCTTACGCGGAACGCGCGTGTCAATTTCCTCTACTTCTGCGGTCGTCGGCCGCTCTTCGCCGCCAAACAGCCGCCGCCAAGTTTCAGGCTGGGCCGCTTGATAAATCAACGCGCAAGTCAGCGTCAACGCTCCTGACAGCAAAAAGAGGCGAACCTGCTCGCGTCGAGCGAAATAATTGCGGGGAGGGCGTTTTTTCGAGGAATCCGAAGCGTTCATACTCTTTATCTTATCGTCCACCACGAAGGGGAGAGCGAGTTTGCTGTAAAATCAGCGGCGAAAAATAACCGTTATGTTATGATAATGGTTTCCATTTCGCGTCACTGGCCCGTCGGAGATTTCCGCGTTGCCCTTATCTTCTGAGCAGTTTGAGCGACTCATTCACGAGCATAGCCCGGCGCTCTATCGCGTCGCGTTTCGGATGCTCGGTGATCGCCATTTGGCCGAAGATGTGCTGCAAGAGGCTTTTCGCTCGGTCTGGACAGGGAGAGCGAAACTCGATCCCGAGCGAAGCGAACGTGCTTGGCTCGCTTCCATCTTGCGCCGCCGGATCATCGATCGCTGGCGGAAAAAAAGTGACGTGAAGTGCGTCGGAGACTCCGAAACGCTCGATCGAGCCTCGCTTGACGCCGATCCGTTTGGTGACGAACTGAGCGCCGAAATGCAGCTGGCCCTCGATCGTCTGCCGGTCGAATTGAAAGAAACCCTCCTGCTGGTCGTCGTTGGTGAGCTAACTCACCGTGAAGCGGCCGAAACGCTGGGAGTTCCGCTCGGAACGGTCTTATCACGCGTGAATCGAGCCCGAGGGCGTCTGCGGGAATATCTTTCGGCACGTCAACCGAAGTGACAGATAGCCTGACTTCCTGTTTGACGTGGAGCATTCCCCCCTAGTGGATACCCCAGATCCACAATTTGACGATTTGGACGACGTCCTTCGCCGTACGCCGACGCCGGCGGGGCTTGCTGCGCGACTTCAAGCCGCGTCGCAGGCTCCCTTGAGCGAAGCCGAAATCGACGTTGCGCTGCGCGATGTGACAATTCCTCCTGGCCTGCCAGAGCGAATTTTGCATGGTTCGCGCACCAAGCGCAGCTCCCGGGAAGATCGCACGCGAACCACTGGGTGGACTTCGAGACGCTCGCTTGTCCACGGCATGGCTTGGGGAACCGCCGCTTGCTTACTGCTGGCATTCTCACTGCTGCGCTGGCATTCCGTGGTATTTCCGACGGCGAAGCCGCCGCAACTGTACTCAGCAGTTGGTGACGTCTCGAGCGATTCGGCGGGGCTTTTGAGTTGGCTCGGTCCGGTCCCGGCCGACATTGAGAATCTTGAGCTACCGCAGAGTGAACCGTCCTCTTCGTCACCCGTCCCGTCCGAGACAGTCGCTTGGAACGCCGCGTTGCAGCCGCGGAAGGCGCCGCTGGATCCGCAATTGGCTCACTTGGCTTCTGACTTGCCTGCAGACTTGATGGCGGACGCGTTTTTAATGCGTTGGAAACCGCTGGGCGCTCGCCCGCTGATTGACGCTTTGCCGCGTGAGATTCGTCGCTCCCCTTCGACCGATCAACAAGCCGAGTACTTCTCGCTGGCTCCTGGCTTTGACCGCCAGTTCTTGCTTCGCGAAGAAGAACAGCCGTTTGTTTCGCTTCCCAATCCAAAATTGACCTCCATCACAGCGCCGCTTGTCACCGCAGGCAGCTGGCGCGAAGCTGCGAGTCAGCTGACCAACGAATCAGGCGTACCACAACCGATTCGCCTGGAAGAGCTGGCGGCGCTGGGGGCCGCGTTGTTTATTGAAACGGGTCGCCAGGAGATCGCGCTGCGTACAGCCGCTGGTCCTGCTGTCTTCGCCAATTCCAGCGTGCAGATGTTGCAAGTCGGCATGGTGGCCGGCAGCGCCGACATTGTCGATCGCCCGCCGACGCATTTGACCATCGCCATCGACTTGACGTCCAATATGCAGCGCAGCGGACGTTGGATCAGCGTTCGTCAGGCGTTGGGCAATTTGATTGATCGAATGTCTCCGTACGATACCGTCTCCCTCGTTTGCATTGATGAATTTAGCCACACGCTGGTCGAAGACGCGACTTCCGCCGATTCGATCGCCTGGCGAGAAACGTTGCGGCAATTGGAGCCGAACGACAGCGATTGCTTGGCGGAAGGAATTCGATTTTCTTCAGCCGTTGCGCTGCGCACCTCCTCGTTTGGCGATATTCGACGTCCCTTGATCGTCCTATCGGACCGCATCGATCGCTTGGGAGACGCGGACCGCCGCGAGTTGAAGCCGCTGATCGAAGACGCCAACTCAGAGCGAGTGGATTACCACTGGTTTACGATCAACGCGAACGATCCCTACGAGTCGGGCTCGAACTTCTGGCGCGAAAGTGGTTCGGTCTTTACCGGTGACCACGAGCGCTCCATCCTTCGCGCCTTGGAAAGCGTCGTCTACGGCAAGTCGACCCGCCTGGCCGAAGACATCCGCTTGACCGTCCATTGGAATCCGAAGAGCGTCGCATCGTATCGCTTGGTCGGTTGTCAAGTCGAAGCGGCCGCACTGGGCGCCGGCAAGGCTCCGTTGCAACTGCATGGCGACGAAGCGGCCGCGACATTGTTTGAGCTGGTCCTGACGCCGGATGGCCCCAACGAAGTTGCCCGGATCGAAGCGACTTGGCGCGACCCTGCGACCAGCCAAGTCAAAAAAGAGATCCAGGTAGTGAGCCGCTTACAATTTTCGCCGTCGTGGGAAGCGTCGCCCCTTTCGCTACAAGCTGCGCAACTGGCGGTTCAGGCAGGCGGGTTGATGCGTGAATCCTATTTTGTGCGTCAGCGCGGAGGCGATGCGGCGGAATTATCCTCGATGCTCGGTCGCGCCAATCGACAACTGGTCCGCCACCCCGAGTTTGCTTACCTGGAACAACTGGTAAGAGCGACAGAAAGACGACGAACAAACGGATTTTAGATGACAGATGCAGTTGAATGATCGACGGCAGACGTATAAGTTAAAAATAACCGCCAAACCAGCCCCTTTGCGGCACAGTTTGGGCCAAAAACAGATACTTTTCGCTTTTCACTGGTAAGTTAGACTAGCCTCGCGATCGAGTCGTTTCCTCCTCTTCGCTCGTTTCGCTTCGCATTTCGCGACCAGCAAGGATTCTATCAATGCCTCTGTGGGTTCAACGTTTCAGCTTGACGTTCGCGCTAGCGATGTTCTTTTCGGCTCCCCTCAGTGCCGATGAGCCGCGCGAAGCCTTTTTGGACGGACTGATCCAGCGGGGATATTTCGATCCGGCGATGTGGTACATCGAGCGGTTAGAACAATCGCCCACCACGCCTGCCGCGATGAAAGCGACGCTTCCCTATCGCAAAGCGACGGCCCAGTTGGAAGTTTCGCGTGCGCAGCGCAATCCCGCGACGCGCAAGGATCTGCTCGATCAGGCCGACGCCAACTATGCGGCGTTCGTGAAGGCGCAACCCAACCACGACAAGACGATCGACGCTCGGATGCAACGAGGCGCGATCATGCTGGAACGTGCGAAGCTGGAAGAATTGCTGGCCGATCGCGAAAAAGAAGAAGCGGCGAAAAAGCCGTTTTTGGCCGAAGCGAACAAGCAATATGATTCGGCCAGAAAGGTCTATCAAGACGCAATCAAGCAAATCCGAGACGCGCTCGCCGCGATTCCAAATACGTTGGATCCGAAAAACGACGCCGCCAAGATCGAACATCGCAACGAGCTGCGCAGCGCCTACGTGCGTGCTCACTTGCTAGCGGCGACTTCGTTGTACGAAAAAGCCAAGGTCACGTCGGACGCGAAAAAGAAGAAAGAGGTCCTGACGACCGCGGCGAAGGAATTTGACGAAGTCTTCGGCAAGTATCGCCAATTTCTCTCCGGCCTTTACGCGCGGCTCTATCAAGCCGAGTGCGAATTGGCGTTGGGCGATACCAAGAAAGCGGCGACGACCATTCAGAACGACCTGATGATCCTCGGCGATCAACCGGCCGACATTCGCCTGCTCAAGCTCAAGTCGGTCAAACTGCTGACCAAATGCTGGCTGCAAGATCCGCCAAAGTACGAACAAATCGTCAAAGTGACCGGCGAGTGGTACGACGCCCAGCAGTTGCGCATCAATGAAGATCGCGATCCGGAATGGATCGAACTGAAGCTGATGCTGGCCCAAGCCTATCAAGGGGTCGCGCCCAAGCTCGAAAATAAAGGGGAGAAAGCGGAAGCGCTGAAGCGCGCCGTCAAACTAGCCGTCGAAGCGGGCAAATACCCGAATCCATTCCAAAAAGACGCACTCGCACTGCGGACCGAACTGCAAGGCGCCGACGCCGCGTTGGCCGCCGATGACAAGCCGCCCGAGACCTTCCAGGAAGCGAGCGAAGCAGGCCGTGCTGCGATGCAAGAGATTCAGGCGCAAAACTTTGTCATCACCAAGCTGAAAGAGCAACTCGCCGCGGCGAAAAAACCGGCGGAAAAGGAAGACCTGAAAGGGCAGATCGAGACCGCCGAAACAGGCTTGGCCAAGTCGCGTGAAGCGGCCGGCCGCTTTTTCAAAATGGCCTTGGGCAAAGCGGACGTCGATGTGCCGAGCGATGAGCTGAACGTGATTCGCTACAACTTGGCGTTTCTCGATTTCCAGAAAAAGGACTATTACCGCACCATGGTGCAAGCGTCCTTTGTCGCCAAGCGTTATCCAACCAGCGCCAGCGCCAAAGCCTGCGCCAAATTAGCGCTGGCGTCGGCTCTGCTGATCTATCAAGACTCGTCGAGCGAGAAGAAAGATTTTGAAGTCGTTCAGGTTCAAAAGATCGTCAACTTCATCGCCGATCAGTGGGCCGGAGAACCGGAATCAAACGACGCTTTGGCGACGCTGGTCGGCTTTGAAGTCACGCAAGGACAAATTGACGCCGCCGAAAAAACGTTGGCCAAGATTCCCGCTGACGCCCCCGCTCGCTCTGAGGCCGAACTGAAGCTTGGACAAACCCTCTGGGCGAACTACCTGCGCGGCATGTACGCCCGACGTCAAGCGACCGCCGATGGAGACGCCAGCGCGGCGCCTTCCGAAGCGGAACTCAACACGCTCAAAGAGAAGTCGCAAAAGATCTTGGCCGACGGCGTATCGAAATTCGCCGGCAAATCGGCCGACTACAGCTATGTGATCGCCGCCTTGTCGCTGGCGCAAATTTACACCGACACCGGCGAGCCGGAAAAAGCGTTTCCGTTGCTTGAGAAAAAGGAGGTCGGCTTGCTGAAACTGGTCGAAGCGAACTCGGACGCGGTCTCGCGCCCCGGTTTGTCCGAATTGGTTTACAAAGCGGCCGTGCGTGCCTATATCTCGGCATTGCCGAATGTCAAAAGTCAGGCCGATACCGACGCGCTGATGGCCAAAGCGCAAGAGGCCATGTCGCAATTGAAGTCGCTCGTCGGCGATGACGCCGCGGGGCAGAAGCGTCTAGTAGCGGTTTACATCTCGCTCGCTCGTGATCTTCAAACGCAGCTCGAGAACGCCGAGCCGGCGCAGAAAAAGGCGCTCTCCAGCGGATTCGAGGCCTTCCTCAATCGCGTCGCCGAATCTTCCAGCGACCCGTTGGTCTTGAACTGGGTCGGCGAGACGTTCTATGGCCTGGGCGCCAGCATGAAAGATGACCCGTCCGCCGCGGCCGACGCCAACGCGTTCTTCACCAAAGCGATCGCCGTCTATCAGCGAGTCTTAAAAGAAGGCGCGTCGGCGAACCCGCAACTTTTGCTGCAAGTCAAAGTTCGCCTGGCCGCCGCGCGAGCCGGCTTGGGCGAGTTTGAACCGGCGTTGGAAACCTACGTCGACGTGCTTCGTGAAAATCCGATGATGGTCAACGTGCAAGTCGACGCGGCGAAAATGCTGTACGACTGGGGCATCGCCAAAGATGAAGCGCGCAAATTTGGGGAAGCGATCCAAGGCGCCGAGCCGAACGACAAAAAGCAAAACATCATTTGGGGTTGGGGGCGAATTCAATTCATCCTGACCAAGTACGCTGCGAAGGACGCCAACCAGCCGACCTATCGCGAAGTATTTTTCGAGGCCCGCTACAACATGGCGTTGGCTCGTTTCCAGTTCGCGACGCGACAAACGACCGACGACGCCAAGCAAAAGTTCACCGCGATGGCCGAGAAAGATATTCTCTCCACCGAGTTCGCCTATCCCGACATGGGAGGTGAAGTCTGGCGCCCACGGTTTGACGCTCTGCTCAAGAAGATCCAAAGCGCTTTGAGAAAACCGGCTGTCGGCCTCAAAAAGTCAGAAGCCGCCGAGTCCTAAGATATCCTCGTCACCTATTCCCACCCATTACGAGCCGAATTCCAGCTCAAAAATATCTGGAGCGACAAGATGCGAATTACCCGTCGATTCCTTGCTCTCACGCTAATCGCAGCGTTGACGAGCGCCGCCGCCGCCGATCAGATTCGTACCGAATCGGGCGGACAATCCGGCTCGATTGTCAGCAGCACCAAAGATGCGCTGATCATGAACAAGTCAGGCTCGCCGGTCGAAATCCCGGTCGAAGACATCGTGACCGTTTCGTTCGACGACGAATCGTTCCCGCTGAAACAAGCGCGTCAAGAAGCGGCCAACGGCCAATTGCAAGACGCGCTCGATCGCCTAGCCAAGTTAGAGCCGTCCGGCCCTGATCTGGTGAAACAAGAGAGCGAGTATCTGAAGGCCTATTGCACCGCCCGCTTGGCGCTCGCAGGCTCGGCCGACCAGAAAGTAGCGACCGAACTGTTGTTCAAGTTCGCGCAGAGCGCCCCCAACAGCTGGCACTTTTATGAAGCGGCCGAACTGCTCGGCGATCTGGCGGTCGCCCAACAGCAGTACGACCGTGCGACCCAGTACTACGGCAGCATCGCCAACGCCAAGTCGGCCGACTATCGGGCACGCGCTCGCGTATTGGCCGCTCGTGCGTTAATCGCCCAAGGCAAGTTCGCCGAAGCGAGCAAGATGTATGACGAAGTTCTCGCGTTGCAGGCTCCTTCGTCCGGCGTCGCACGCCAGAAAGATTTCGCCACCGTCGGCAAAGCGATCTGTCTGGCCGAGCTAGGCAAGCCGGCCGACGGCGTGAAAATGATCGAGCCGGTCCTTGAGCGGGCCAACCCCAAAGATATCGACCTCTTTTCGGCAGCCTACAACGCACTCGGCCGCTGCCATCAGAAAGCGGGTCAGCCCAAAGACGCACTCTTGGCTTACCTGCACACCGACATTTTGTTCTACGGCAATCCCGAGATGCACGCGGAAGCGCTCTACTACATGAGCAAGCTTTGGAAAGAGGTCAACGATCCCGATAAAGGAGTGGCCGCTTACGATCTGCTCCGTTCGCGCTACGCCGGCAGTCGCTGGGCCAACATGAACTAGGTCGGGAATAATTCTCCACCTCCCGCACGAAAACAACGTATCCACCCTCATTGGGCCCTGATTGTCGATCAGGCTCCAGTGATTAGACTGAGAATTTCCCCTTCGGGGCTTTTCAAGACAATGAACGACACTCATCCCCAGTCCCCACTTTCGGCTGGCCGATTTCTTTTCGCCCACACATCCCACACAATCGATCTAACTCGAACGGAGCGTCCGATGGTCGCAGGGTCGTCCCTTATTTCTCGCTGGCTATTTCCTGTGATTGCGGCGCTGGCCGCCGTCTGCGTGACGGCCGGTCCGATGCAGTCCACGTCATGGGCCCAAGACGAAGCAGCGGAACCCGCCGCCGCCGAGCCGGCTGCAGCAGCGCCTGCTGCGGATGGTGCGGCGGCCACCGATGATACCGCCGAAGCCCCGAAGAAGCTGGACGCGCTGACGTGGACCATGACCGCGCTCAGCTACTACTTCTTCATCTTCCTGTTGATCTCGGTGATCTTCGTCGCGTTATTTGTGATGAACCTGCTGAACGCACGCCGCGACAACGTCGTTCCGTTGCACCTGGTCGAAAGCTTTGAAGCCTGTCTCGAAGAGAACAAGGTGCAAGACGCCTACGACTTGGCCAAAGAGGACGACACGTTCCTGGGCAAAGTGCTGTCGGCCGGTCTTGAGAAAGTCTCGCTGGGCTACGACAAGGCGCTCGAAGCGATGCAAGAAGTGGGCGAAGAAGAAAACATGAAACTCGATCATCGCCTCAGCTATTTGGCGCTGATCGGTTCGCTCAGCCCGATGATCGGCCTGTTCGGCACGGTCGACGGGATGATTCGCGCGTTTAGCGTGATCGCGCTCGGCGGTTCGACCCCGAATCCGGCCGAGTTGGCCAATGGTATTTCGACCGCTTTGATGACAACGCTGGTCGGTCTGGCGATCGCGATTCCGGCGATTGCTTCGTACAGCATTCTTCGCAATCGTGTTGATCGTCTGGCCCTTGAGGTCGGTATCACCAGCGAAGGCCTGATGAGCCGCTTCCAAACGGTTGGTCGCAAGTAAGCCCTGCTGAAACCGATACCCTTGAAAGCGGAGATATTTCATGCGAATCAAAAAGTCACGTCGTGAGTTGGCCGAAGGGGATATGACCCCGATGATCGACATGACGTTTCAGTTGATCGCCTTTTTTATGGTGCTGATCAACTTCAGCCAGGCGGAACAAGACGACAAGGTGAGACTGCCCGACAGCGAACTGGCTCGACCGCCAGATGCGCCGCTGGTGGACGCACTGACATTGCATGTTCGTGAAAGCGGCGTCGTGGTGATTTCCAATGACGTCCATGACATGGAACAACTGCGGAAGCGGATGATCCTGGAAAAACAATATGCGGACGACCCCAAAAAGGTCACGATCATCATCCGCGGCGACTACCGAGTTGCGACCGGCAAAGTGCAGGAGGTAATCCGGCTTTGCCAAGACGTCGGCTTTGAACTATTCGCCCTAAGAGCCAAAGAACGGCTGAACCGTTAGGAAGTCGCACGCCCATGAAGTTACGAAATTCGGCCCGCCATGAAGGGGGCAACAAAATCGAATTGCAGATGACGCCGATGATCGACATCGTGTTTCAGCTGCTCGTCTTCTTCGTCATGACGTTCAAAGTCGCGGCGATGGAAGGAGACTTCGATATCAAGATGCCGGCCGCGGCGCAAGGTTCGCCCAGCTTTGACAACTTGCCGCTCAAGCTCACGCTGCGAGCCACGCCGACCGGCAAACTAGACGAAGTCCGTCTCGGCGAACGGACCTTCAGCGGCTTGTCTTATCAAGACAAGTTCAAAAAGCTGCAGGACCAAATCGTCGCGCAAATCGGCACCGACACCGGTCCCGGCTCGGCGCGAGAAACCGCCGAGATCGAAATCGACGCCGACTATAACTTGCAGTATGAGTTTGTCATCGAAGCGATGACCGCCGTCACCGGCCGCGTCGACAAAGAGGGGAACATCCAACGCTTGATCGAAAAGGTCAAGTTTTCGCCCTCTTCCGGCGGCGGCTAAGGCGAAGCCAGGTTTCTTGCCTAGAGCGCTTTTCAGCAAGCTGAACAAAGAGTCCCCTGTCGTCTAGCTTCTCCCCCAAAATCAGCCGCACGGCGTTAGCCGCGGTTTCTGACAGGAACTCTTTGTCGACGGAAAATTGGAGACAAAAACCGCGGCTAACGCCGTGCGGCTGATGTCGATACGTGCCGAGCACCGTCTTCACTTTCAATCGTGGGAAAATCAAAATGGAGCATCTAGCAGGAAACCGCTCTAGCCGAATGAATTCTCGACCGATCATCGCCACCATCTTGGGTGGCGATGGCGCCCTGGCATGGCGAAGATTGTCTCTTGACGAAGCGCACGCAACTGGGGTCCATTGCAGACGGAAAATCCCCCCGTATCAAGCTCGTGCAGCGGTCGAAAATGGTGCGTGATGGGGACATGGAATGCTGGGACAACGGGACGCTCCTAACGCATGTTTGTCCTGTCCAAACATCCAACCCAAACTAGACCTTTGATGTGGAATTTCGGGAGGAAGACATTGATCGCCGACTTGCCCCACCCCCAAACAGGTAGCTCTCAGAGAAAAACGATCCGGTCCTGTCCCACCTTTCGGGCGGAAAAACAAAACGATCCGGTCCTGTCCCATCTTTCGAGCGGAAAAACAAAGCGATCCGGTCCTGTCCCACCTTTCAGACGGAAAAACAAAGCGATCCAGTCCTGTCCCAACTTGCGGACGGAAAAACAAAGCGATCCGGTCCGGTCCCATCTTTCGGGCGGAAAAACAAAACGATCCGGTCCTGTCCCACCTTTCGGGCGGAAAAACAAAACGATCCGGTCCTGTCCAACCTTTCGGACGGAAAGACAAAGCGATCCGGTCCCAACCGTGGTCGATTTCTTCTGTGGTCAACCGCTTAAGCCCGGGGATGATACTGAGCATGCACCTTTTTCAGCCGTGACTGATCGACGTGCGTGTAGATTTGCGTCGTCGCGATGCTCGCATGTCCCATCATCTCTTGCACATGCCGCAGATCGGCGCCGCCAGCCAGCAAGTGGGTCGCAAAACTATGCCGCAGCGAGTGAGGACTGACGTCAGGATCGATCCCGGCCCTCGCGGCGTACTTTTTCACTAACTCCCAAATCGCGATGCGTGATAATCGCTTTCCACTACGCGACAAAAAGAGAAACGCCGCGTCGCGAAGATTTTTTTTCGTCAATCGAGGGCGTTCCTCGTCGAGATACGTTCGAACGACGCGCGCCGCTTTTTGAGCCAGCGGTGCGATCCGTTGTTTGGATCCCTTGCCTTCGCACTTCACATAACCTTCGTCTAAATGAACGTCATCCAATCGCAAGCTGCTGACTTCCGAGGCGCGGCAACCGGTTGCGTACAACACTTCCAACAGCGCCCGATCGCGACGCCAATAAGGATCTTCGCTCCAAGGCGCGGTCAGCAGATCATCAATCTTGTGCGGGGCGATGACCGACGGAATGCGGCGCCAGATTTTTTGGCTGCCAAGCAATTCGACCAGGTTGTCTTGCAAGATTCCTTCGAGTTGGAGATAGCGGAAGAAGATCTTGAGCGACACGACCGCACGGGCAATGGAAGCAGGGGCCAACTCTTGCTTGTAAAGCCAGGCGACATAGTCCGAGAGTTCCCCCACCCGCAGCGTGCGAATCTCGCGCGATCCGAGCCATTTTTCAAAGCGGACCAAATCACGCCGGTAGGCGGCCACCGTATTGGCGGCCAAATGGCACTCGCTCTGCAGATAGTCGGCAAAGGCCGCCGACATGCGAGCCGCGACGTTGCCGCGCAGTTGCGGCTGGGGGCGAACTAATTTTCGTCGTAATCTGGCCATGCCTGCCGATTTTCTCGCGGTATGTTGGAGTGCGTCATTATCCAATATCGGCGGCAAACAGGGCTAGATTGAAACTACCCCGATTTCGTCGGTCTTAAAAACGTAACTTCAAGCTACGGTTATCCTTACCGGTCGTATTGATCCTAATGGCGATTTCGTCCAAAATTTGGGCGCAACGGATCGCACGGTCGAAAATGGAAGCCCGTTAAAAGGGAAGGCCCCCATCATGAATGTCCTGGTTTCTGGCGGCGCCGGCTATGTCGGCTCGCACACTGCCCGCCTCTTGAGTCGGCAAGGACATGACGTCTGGATTTACGACAATCTCTCGCAAGGGCATCGCGGCGCGGTCCCGGCCGATCGACTGATTGTGGGCGATCTGCATGAAGGGGAACGTCTGACCGGTCTGATGCGCGAGCTGAAGATCGACGCGGTGATGCACTTCGCCGCCAGCGCTTTGGTGGGAGAATCGGTCACCGATCCGGCCAAATACTATCGCAACAATATTGTCGCGACTCTCTCGCTGCTAGACGCAATGCGAGCAGCCGATGTGCGGCGCATCGTCTTCTCCAGCACCTGCGCCACCTATGGCGAACCGGATCAGATGCCGATTACGGAATCGACCACGCAGTCGCCGGTCAATCCATATGGCTTCACCAAGCTGTGCATCGAACATGCGCTGGCCGATTACAGTCACGCCTATGGTTTTGGCTATGCGGCGCTGCGGTACTTCAACGCATCCGGCGCTTCGCCCGATGGCGACATCGGAGAAGACCACGATCCCGAATCGCACCTGATTCCGATCGTGCTGCAAGTCGCATTGGGACAGCGCGAAGCGATTTCGATCTTTGGCGATGATTACCCAACGCCCGATGGCACCTGCGTGCGCGACTATATTCATGTGGACGACTTGGCCACGGCCCACTTAACCGCGATGCAACAATTAGAGCCCGGCGTGGCGCTCCGCTTGAACCTGGGAACCGGCGAAGGAGTCAGCGTTCGCCAGGTGATTCAGGCCTGTCGTGACGTCACCGGCCGAGAGATCCCAGAGAAAATCGCTCCGCGTCGCCCCGGCGATCCTCCCGAACTGGTCGCCGACGCATCACAGGCGGCGAAGCAACTGGGCTGGCGCGCCAAATACCTGGACATTCGAGAAACCGTGAAAACCGCTTGGAACTGGCACGTTGCTCATCCCAACGGTTACGACGACTAGCGAAAACTATCGCTTTCCATTATGCAGCAGATCGTTTTCGAAAAACCGTACAAGTTTATTCCTCCTCATCGCGGCGCTTGGTGGCCGTCGCTGATCCAGCGGTTTGACCTCTACGGTCTCTACCTTCGCAAGGTGGAAGGAGTGGAGAGCTACGAGCTGAGAAATCAGCACCTGCTCGGCGAGTCGATCGACGCCGGTCACGGCGTGATGATGGCCCCCAACCATTGCCGCACCTCCGATCCGTTGACGCTCGGTTATCTAGCCAAAGATGTTGGTTTTCATCTCTACGCGATGGCGAGTTGGCACTTGTTCAACCAAGGCTGGTTCACCGCATTGGCGATTCGCTTGATGGGAGGCTTCAGCATTTATCGCGAAGGAATCGACCGCCAAGCGATCAATACCGCGATTGACGCTTTGGCGACCGCCGAACGCCCGCTGCTGCTGTTTCCCGAAGGTTCGACCACGCGGACCAACGATCGGGTGCATGCGTTATTAGACGGCGTTTCGTTTATCGCTCGCGCGGCGGCCAAAAAACGAGCCAAAGCATGCGGCGGCAAAGTGGTGATCCATCCGATCGGCATCAAGTATTTGTTCCGCGGCGATCTGAGTCGCGCCGTCGATCCGGTGCTGACCGAGATCGAACATCGCCTGACCTGGCGACCGCAAACGCACCTACCGCTGTTTGATCGGATCGCCAAAGTCGGCAGCGCGCTGCTGGCGTTGAAAGAGATTGATCACTTCCAGCAAATTCGTACCGGCAGCACGCGCCAGCGACTCGATGATTTGATCAATCGCCTGCTCGGGCCATTGGAAGAAGAATGGCTTGGCCACTGCGAAATAACCGCCGTCGTTCCACGCGTCAAAGCGCTGCGCATGAAGATCATGCCGGCGATGGTGAAAGAAAAATTGCCGACCGAGGAACGCAATCGCCGCTGGGATCAGTTGGCCGACATCTATCTCGCGCAACAACTCTCTTGCTATTTGCCCGACTATCTGGCCGACTATCCTTCCGTCGATCGCATGCTGGAGACGGTCGAACGGTATGAGGAAGACCTGACCGACAAGGTCCGCGTCCATGGCAAACTGCACGCCGTGATTGACGTCGATCCGGCGATCGAAGTTTCGCCCGAACGCGATCGCACGGCAAGCGTCGATCCCCTGATGGAAACGTTGCGCGATCGCCTGGCGGCGAAACTCGCGAAACTGTCTCTCGAATCGCCGCTCTATAGCGCCTAGCGGTTGAATCGGCACACTCCTTGAGCGCCACGACTCAGGATTTCATTGGACTTTCCCCTTCGTTTTTGAAGAGGCTTCAAACCTTGAAGGGGGTTCAGCATCCGCTAAAATGGAGGGCATGAATGACGAAGTTTTCTCCATATCCAACACGCTCGGCGACCTGCTCCATGGTGAACGTGGGGACATCTTCGTTCAATTGGTCTCGCGCGAAGAAGCGGTGACTCGCAGCGGGCGTCTTTATATTCGTGTTGAATTTCGAGACGATCGCCGCCGCGCAACGGTGATGCTTTGGGAAGATTCGCCCTGGCTCGAAACTTGTCGTCTCGATTGGAAGATCGGCGAGCACTTTAAAATTCGTGCGATCTATACCGAATCAGCGCATGGTCGTCAGCTCCGACTACAAAAGATTCGTCCCGTAACGGACGACGACGTTGCACAAGGCTTTGATCCGGTTCGATGCCAACCCCGTTCGGTGGAGGAGCCCGCCGATCTGTTTGAAACCGCGTTGGCGATTTGTCGCCATGAAATCAAAAGCGAAGCGATCCGTGAGCTGGTGACCGCGATCTATACGCAAAATCGCGAACCGCTGCTCATCGCTCCGGCCGGCATGGTCCATCATCATCGCTACCAAGGAGGACTGCTGGAGCACTCGATCAGCGTCGCCCAAACTGTCTTAGAATTGATCCTGCAATATCGACACCAATATCCAATACTGCGTGACCCGCTTACTTGCGATCTGGCGATCGCAGGCGCCCTGACGCATGACCTGGGAAAACTACGCGAGATCGATCTCGCCAGCGGAGGCGTTTCGCCCACGCCGGATGGTCAGATCCTGGGGCATGTTCTGCTGGGACGCGATCTGGTTCGAGATGCATGCCAAACGTTGGGGATCGCTCTTGAGCATATTCGCCGCTTGGAATTGATCTTCCTGACGCATCAGGACTACTACGCGGATGGCGACTACCGCCGCCCCATTTCGATCGAAGCGCTGTTGGTCCAACAGGCCGATCGAATTGATTCGGAGCTACATCGGTTTGCCGCAGCATTGGAGTCGCCGATCGGCGGGTCGATTATACCTGCCGATAACCCATTACGTCGGGCCATCTTACGGAGCGAAGCGGCGCACGATTGAGAGAGTCTCCCCTTGTCCTGACCCTCTTGATCGGCACAACCGGACGACGAAAACCTAGATCCTGGGCCCCTCGGAAACTTCCGACATTTTACTAACGTAGGCTTCCCATGAGGGTGGTCCGACAAGTCGTCGATCGCATCAGCTACGAATTCATGGGGCTGTAGCGTGTTGTTTCTATTTTTTAGTGGGATGATGCTCGCCAATCTGCTAGTCGGATTTGGGCTTGCGTTTTACCTGCGCCAACTTGCGGAGGAAAATCGGGCCATCATGGCTCTCGATTCCCATCAAGAGGACTCGGAGGTTGACGCGAATCGCGAACTCTCGTGCGAGTCCGCGAATGCGTCCCCCGAAGCCACGGTTCGTGCTCGCGCGATTGCTTCGATCGACGCGATTCCGCCTGAATATATTGGCATGCTGCAAGGAGAGTCGATTGTCGCCAATAGTCTGGTCGAAGCGTCGGCCGAAGTGCTGCGATTGGAAGTCGGTCGATATCGCGATGCGCTGATTGAAATCGACAATCAGTTGCGCGCCATGGACGACTCGCCCGATCCAGGACTCATGGAAGTGTTGACGGTCGAACTGGAAGATCTCAATCGCGAATGGCTGAACAAGCAGGCCGAAGCGGCGAATACGCTCGATAGCAACGGCGATTCGTTGGGCGAGTATTCCGATATCGGCAGCTTGCTGGGCACGGTGCTGATGGAACAAGCGGCCCAGATCGAAACCACGATTAGTAATATCGAACACTTAGATCTTTCGATCGATCCAGCAGATGGACGACGTCGCTTGATGCAAGAGATCATCCGCCTGATTGATCTCGCACACGACCTTCGTGACAAGATGCAAGAGACGCTGCTGACGGTCTTGCGAGCCGAGCGACGCCTGGCCGAAGTCGACCGCAAAATGCAGTTCGATGGCCTCACGAAACTACACAATCGCAACGGTCTGGAAGTCGTCTTTTACGAATGGTGGCGAGCCGACATCCGACGCGAGCGAATCGTCAGCGTCGCGTTGCTCGACATCGACAACCTCCGCAAAATCAACGAGCGTTTTGGCGCCGAAGCCGGCGACCGGCTGCTGGCCGAATTCGGGAGATTGCTGGGCGAACTCATTCGCAAGGATCGCGGTTTTGACATCGTTTGCCGCGCCACGGGGCAGCAGTTCATCATCTTCTTTGGCGATACCGGCCCCCGCAATGCGACCAGCAGCGTCGAGCGTATTCGTCAAACGCTGGAATCGACCATCTTCAACCTGGATGGCGAGGAAGTCGCAATGATGGTGAGCGTCGGCGTCGCCGAGGTGGGCGCCGATGACACAACGACCAAAGTGATCAAGCGTTTGGAAAAAGCGACGCGCGTCGCAAAGAAGAATGGACGCAACTGCACCGTGATCGACGAAGGCAACGGCCCAACTCCAATCACGGCGCCAGAATACAAAGTCGTCGGTCGCACGGTCAACGTCGAAGAACGCTAATCCGCTTTACGCCGAGCAATCAATACGCGCGGCAGTTTCGCTAGATCCTTTTCGACGGTCGGCGCCTCGAACTGCCCACTAGCAGTCACAATCGCTGTGGCCGCGTCGGCCACAACCGGGCCGAATTCGATCAGCAACCATCCGCCCGGCTTCAGGTGCGACGGCGCTTGACGGACTAATTCTCGAATCGCATCTAACCCATCTTCGCCGCTGAAAAGCGCGACATGCGGCTCGTATTGCAGCACATCCTTGGGAAGCGTCGGCTTCTCGATCAAGCCGATGTAGGGAGGATTGCTGACGATCAAATCGAAAACGGCGCTATCGGGAAGCGACGCCAACAGATCGCTTTCGACAAACTTGATTTGCTCCGCTACGCCGTGCTCTTCGGCGTTCTGTCGAGCGACTTGCAGCGCCGCGGCGCTGATATCGATCGCCGTGATCTGGAACTTGGGCAAGTCTTTCGCCAGCGTGATGGCGATACAGCCGCTGCCGGCGCCAACGTCGCAAACCTGCGCCGCTGCGGACTTCGCCGTCTCACGCAAGCGATCGAGTGCGGCGATGACCAGATGCTCCGTTTCCGGTCGCGGGATCAATACGTCCGGCGTGACGCGAAAGTCGCGCGAGTAAAATTCTTTCCGGCCAAGGAGATAGGCGACCGGCGTTCCGGCGGCGCGCTGTTTGACCAATTGGCGGAACTTTCCGCGCGGCGCTTCGGCGACGACTTCGTCAAACCGAGTGTAGAGTTCAATTCGCTTGCAGCCGAGCGACTGGGCCAACAGAAGCTCGGCGTCCAGCCGCGGTGAGTCGGCCTGTTGTTGCTGCAGATAGTCGGAGGTCCACTTCAAGAGGCGCCCTACCGTCCATGGCTCTTCCGCCGACATAGCATCTCCTGCGGCTGCGCCTCTGCGGCGTCATTGGATCGATTATTCTTCGAGGTCGCCCATGTCGCCGCGCAACTGCTGGCGATCGTAGTCGACCAAACCATCGATCACCGGCTGAATTGCGCCGGCGATGATTTGATCCAGCTTGTAGAGCGTCAGATTGATACGGTGATCGGTAACGCGATTTTCGGGGAAGTTGTAGGTCCGAATGCGTTGGCTGCGATCGCCCGATCCGACCAGCGATTTGCGATGATCGCTGCGTTGCTTCTCTTCTTCGGCACGCTTGACTTCGTACAGCTTGGTTTTGAGCAAGCGGAGCGCTTTGGCCAGATTTTTGTGCTGACTTCGTTCTTCGCAGCACTGCACGATCACGCCGTCTTTATGAATCAAACGGACGGCCGACGCCGTCTTGTTCACGTGTTGGCCGCCGGGACCGCTGGAAGCCGCATAACGTTCGACTTCATAGTCTTCCGGGCTCAGTTCAAACTCGACGTCTTCCGGTTCCGGCATTACCGCGACGGTCGCGGCCGAAGTATGAACTCGGCCCTTGGCCTCGGTTTCGGGAACGCGTTGCACGCGATGACCGCCGCTTTCGTACTGCAGTTCGCGATAGACGCCTTCGCCTTCGACGCTGATGATGACTTCCTTGAAGCCGCCCAACTCGGTCGGGTTGGCTTCCATCACCTCGTACTTCCACTTTTTGGTTTCGGCGTAGCGCTTGTACATTTCGTACAGATCGCGAGCGAACAAAGCCGCTTCGTCGCCGCCGGCGCCGCCGCGAATTTCTAAAACGATCCGCGTACGGTTGGCGTCCTCGCCGCCGATCGTCATATCGAGCAGCTCTTGCCACAGCTTTTCGCGACGCGCTTTCAGCGATTCGATGTCGGCTTCCGCCAACTCGCGCATCTCTTCATCGTCGCTTTCCAGCAGCTCTTTCGCTTCGCCCATCTCATCGATCGTATTTTTGAAAGTACGATACTTGGTCGCCAGCTTGGCCAGAGAGCCATGCTCGCGCGCAATCGTCGCCATCTGATGCGAATTTCCCATGACATCGGGATCGCTCATCTGCTTTTCGAGAAACTCGAAGCGGGACAGCTTTTCCTCCAACATCTCACGCATGGGAGAACCCTCTGATCACAATGGCGAATAAGAAAAATAGAAGTCAGTCAACGAAGAACGCGAGCCTTCCGTGGACAGAAAGCTCGCGCTGGGCGGAGATCGTTGATGCCGTCGCTACTTCTTTTTCTTCTTCGGCTTCTCGAGGCTCGCGTAACCGCTCTTGGCGATCTTGTTCTTGAACTTCTCGATGCGACCGCCTGAGTCGACGAATTTCAACTTGCCTGTGTAGAACGGGTGGCAAGCGCTGCAAACGTCGACGACGATTTCTTTGCGCGTGCTGCGGGTGGTGAAGCTGTTACCACAACCGCATTTCACGGCCGCTTCCTCGTAGCGGGGGTGAATCTTTTCTTTCATGACGACATCTTCCTGAGTGGTTGGTCGCGAGACGGCACTACCCGGCCTCGTTCACGTTCGATCGATAATCCATCAATCATATCGGTCTGCATGCAAGGGAACAAGGGGAAGGCCTGCTTCGGCAATTACGCAGAATCGGTCGTAGAACTGGCAACTGCGGCCAATTGCCGCTGTAAATGCCGATCCGCGACCCAAGTATCCATGAATAGCTGACTTACGTGATAGGCGATCAGCGGCAGAATCGCCAGCGGCTGCGTGGGATAGAATGAATTGGCCAGCCATAAACCGACCATCAAAGTCTTCTGACTCCCCGAAATCCCGACCGCAATTTGATCGGCAGGCCGCATGCCCAGCCACTTGGCCGATCCATAGCCGGCGACCAGCGCCGTCGCATGCACGCCGACAACAACTCCCAGCGTCAACGCCAGCATTTCCAGGGGAGGCGTCTGTTCGTGCAAGGTTCGCAGACTAATCCCGGCGCTGACGCAGCCGAGAAAGACCATCGCCAGAATGCCGAACTGGGCGGCGATGCTCATCGACGCTCGATTGGCGGTCGCCCAGCGGCCGATGGGACGTGGAATGCGGCACAATTGGCCCACCATCATCGGTGCGACGACCAGAAGCAACAGCTTGCCGACCATTGCCCCCAAATCGAGAGAAACCGAGTCCCCGGTCGTCAGCTTTAACCACATCGGCGTCACGGCGAAGCAGAGCAAATTGGTCACGATCGTCACCACCAACGCGGCGACGTCGTTTCCGCCTGCTTTTCGGGTCCAAACCGCCGCCGAGGCGAGCGTGCAAGGGATCGCGGCGGCGATGTTGACGCCGATTCGCAGATCGCCGGTTACTAGTAGCGAAGCTCCCCAGGCCAACAGCGGCAACAGCCCATAGTTCATCAGCGTCCCCAACGCCGCGGGACCAGGGCGTTTTACCGAATTGTGCAAATCGCCAAATTCGAGCGGAAACGCCATCAAAAACAGAACGGTGACGACGATCGCATTCTTCAGAAACGGGATCTTGGTCACCGGTTCCAGCGTCGGCGAAAATCCAAAGCCAACACCGATTACGGCCGCTAACAGCAGTAGAAACCAATAGCGTCCGATGAAACGAATCACGAATGGGGAGTCCAGCACAAGACGATGCAAAAGGGAATGCAATTTAGACTTAGCCAGCAGTCTAACTTTACTTTCGTACACGATAACCACCCCACCACAAGATTCGACCATTTCGAGCATTTCGAGCATTGCGTTTTACGCCATTGGGGGTAGAATAACGAAGGCATGCAAAAAGGAGTTCTTCAATGTCGACCTTGATTCCCAAGAATTTTGAGACCGTTACCCCCAGCGACGCCGACGCCGTACTGGCGATGGAATCAAGCCGCCTACTGGCGGCGCATGAGCTTGGCACAAGCTCAAGCATCCATCTTCAGTTACTCGATGGCGATCTCGTGGAAACGATGACCGTGCCCACTTCGGCATTGCGGCTTTTCGTCCGTCTTCTGACCGAAATGTCTCAGGGCAACTCCGTCACCCTGATCCCAACCCACTCTGAACTAACAACACAGCAAGCTGCCGACCTCCTGAACGTATCGCGGCCATACGTGGTCAAACTGCTCGATGAAGGGAAAATTCCGTCCCGTACTGTCGGAAAATATCGCCGCGTGCGATTCGACGACTTGATGGCGTACAAGCAGAAGGACGACAAGGCTCGGACAAAGGTGCTCGATCAACTATCCGCTGACGCCCAAGACCTTGGAATGGGATACTGATGGAGCACCCCGCGATTGCTGTCTATGACGCCAACATCCTCTATCCAGCCCCGCTACGCGATCTATTCATTCGGCTGGCGCAGGCTGGACTCGTCAGGGCTAAATGGACCGAAGCAATCCATAATGAGTGGATGCGCAACGTCATAAAAAACAAGCCCGAGTTGTCACCTACGCGATTGGCGAGAACGAAAACGCTGATGAATGATGCTGTTCGAGATTGTCTCGTCAGCGACTATGAATCTCTCATCCGTTCGTTGTCCTTGCCAGACCCAGACGACCGGCATGTGCTGGCGGCAGCGATTCAAGCTCGCGCCAGCGTCATCGTTACGTACAATCTCAAGGACTTTCCCCCGAATGCTCTCGCTCAACACGGCGTTGAGGCCTTCCATCCCGATGATTTTCTGATTGAGTTGTTTGAGACAACATCTGTTTCAGTCGTCCACACGGTGAAGCAACAGCGGGAGAGCCTGCGTAATCCTCCCAAAACGGTCGAGGAATTACTGTCTATCTTTGAAAATCAAGGACTGAAGCAATTCGTCGCGCGGCTTCATCCGCTCTCTCAACTGCTCTGAAGAAAACGCCAGAAACATCACCACTGGCCCAACAACAAGCAATCTATCTTCAAGCTACGTCAACAGTTAGAATTGACCCACTGGGTGTCGCTCGCTTGAGTCGACAGGAGCGACAATCGCTGCGAGTCACTGGCCAACACCAGGATTCGGCAGCCGAGATCATTCGTAAGTCACTACAGAAGAACATGTTACGCTACAGCACCGCAGGCGAATCCCACGGTAAGACGCTTCTCGCACTGGTCGATGGGTTTCCCGCTGGCGTCGAGATTGAAACCGACGCAATCGACGCCGATTTGAAGCTTCGCCAAGGGGGTTATGGTCGCGGCGGCCGTCAACGGATTGAAACCGACAAAGTCGAAGTCCTGACCGGCATCTGGAAAGGGCTCTCGCTCGGCAGTCCGATCGCGCTGCAAGTGATCAACAAAGACTACAAGCTCGAACGACTCGAAGATCTCCCGCGACCTCGACCTGGTCACGGAGATTTGACCGGCGCAGTCAAGTATCTCGGCCCGGTGCGCGGCATTCTCGAACGTGCTAGCGCCCGCGAGACTGCGGTTCGCGTCGCAGCCGGCGGATTAGCCAAGCTGCTGCTCAAGCAATTTGGCATCACCGCGTTTGGCTATGTCGCCGAACTAGGTGGCGTGCAAATCACACCGCAAGCTGGCAGCCTAGAGCAATTACGCAAAATGCGAAGCGATAGCATCGTCTATTCGCTCAATCCCGACCAAGACGCCGAGATCAAACAGCTGATCGATGCGACCGGCAAAAGCGGCGATACGCTAGGCGGCATTGTAGAAGTTCGGGTCGACGGAGTACCATTCGGCCTCGGCACCCACGCCCAATGGGACCGAAAGCTGGACGGGAGACTTGCTCAAGCCGTGATGGCGGTTCAGGCGATTAAAGGAGTAGAGATCGGACTGGGGTTTGAAGCGGCTCGCCGCCCAGGCTCTCAGGTGCACGATCCGATTCATTTTGATCCTGAGCATCGCGATCAACCGCACCTTGGTTTTGTGCGACCGACCAATAACGCCGGCGGCTTGGAAGCGGGAATGACCAACGGGCAACCGGTCATCATTCGCGCCGCCAAAAAGCCGATCAGCACGTTGGCCAAGCCGCTCGACTCGATCAACTTAGACACGAAAGAAAAGCAGGGCGCTTCGTACGAACGGAGCGACGTCTGCGCCGTTTCGGCCGCCGCGATCATTGTCGAAAATGTCGTTGCGTTTGAAATCGCAACGGCGCTGGTTGAAAAGTTTGGCGGCGATAGCCTGCAAGAGATGAAAGCGCGGCACGAACTGTTTATGCAGATGGCCCGCGAAAGATAGCGTCGATTTACCACTTCATCGCGCGATACGAACAAGGAAGTTCTGTTGCACGAGGCGACCCACCGATTTCTCTGCCGCATCGCCTTTTTGGCGATCTGCATCTTGCCGACGTTCGCAACGTTTGGCTGGATCGGCTACCGCCGCAGCTCTTGGGCGCATACCGCGATCGAACGTCGTCTCTCGGACGAACTGGGCCTGAAAGCGACTTTCTCCAAAGCCTATAATCCGCGTCCCGGCAAATATGTCCTGCAAGACCTAAAGCTGCATGTCGTTCAGCAACCGGCGATCACGCTGCCGCTGATCGAAGCGGAAGAGCAGGGGGGCGTGTGGCGAATTCGGGCTCCCCAGTGTGATCTATCGTGGACGCATCGCCGTCGACTATGGGAAACGCTTTGTGAGCGGCTGGCGATCGCCGGTGATCGGCCGATCGCGGTTCAGATCGGCATGATTCAAATCGACGATCCGGCGATCCCCCATCTGACGCAGTTCGCGTCGCACACCAAAGTTGACGCCACCGGCCTGCGCCGCTCGGCGGTTCAATTTTCGCTCGATGGAATCAGCGCCACCGAGCCGGTAACGGTCAAGTTGGCGGCTCCCGTGCACGGCGATATGGAAATCACATTTGATGGTCGCGACGCCCAAATTCCCAGCAGTTTGCTAAGCGCGATCTTTCCAGCGGCTCGCATCCTGGGAGACGAGGCCACTTTTGAGCAAGTTTACTTCCAGAGCACCGGCGGCGTTCGGGGGCCGATCACGATCAAAGGAATCGCCAACGATATTTCGCTCGCGAGTCTGATCAATTCGCACTTCGACCATACGCTCACCGGCAAAGCGAATCTGCACTTAATGAACGCGATGCTAGTCGACGGCAAACTGCAATCGGCCGAGGGATGGCTGCTGGGAAAACATGGGACCGTCAGCATGTCGCTGGTGCAAGACGCTTCGTACCATCTAGGCGTGCGGCCGCGGACCGATCTTTCGACCGATCGCACCTTTCTGACAGGCTTCGCCGAGTTGGGAATTGAGTTCAAGCTCAGCGCCGGATTTCTCACGCTGCATGGCTGCTGCCAGAAATCGCAAGCGCCCGGCGCCGTTCTCGCCGACACGCAGCGCGCCTTAGTGATGGAACCATCGGCGGAAGACGCGCTGATCCCCGCCGCCGGGCTCATCGCGGCGCTCGACGCCCATCAACGCGTCACGGTGCCGGCCACGGCCGAAGCCGCGAAGCTCCTTGAATGGCTGGTCATTCCCGCCGTCGCCGAAGAACCGCTCCACGAAGAATTTCGGCGCTAGAATCGCCGCCGCACCTTCTCTCACTCTTCGTAGCCCGAAACGCGAGTTTTGAGGTTGCGATCTTTCCCTGGTTGGCCGCGATAGCTCCGCTATCGGGGCCGACGAAGTCGGTAAGAGGCATCGAGCCGCGGTCGGACGAACTTCGGTGTTCGCTATACCGTTGGAAATGGCGAAAAGCCCCTGAACTGCTTACCGGGAACCAATGCCTCTTACGGCTGCGCCGCCCCGATAGCTCCGCTATCGCGGCCAACCGGAATCCGTTCGACCAAATAGCGCAACCTCAAAACTCGCGCTTCGGGCTACGAAGAGAAATGCCCAGCCTACTGGCTTTCCCCTTCGTCTTTCGTGTCGTCGTGCGGTTTCGTCGGCTCTGATGATTCGGCGTTGACGATTTCCTCGTCATCGATCAGACGTGAGACGTCGTCGGTTTTGGGTGAGCCCGGCTTGATGACGTTGGTCACTTGGAAGCGGACCGCGGCGACGCCGAGATACAGCAAGTTCATCGCGACAAACCCCAGCACGTAGCCTTGTCCTCCTTCGCCGAAGCCGTAGGAGTGGAGCCCGACGGCTTGTCCGCCCGAGAACATCGGCAGCAGGAAGTTAACTCCGTACCACGAGAAGACGATCATCGTAAACCCAAGAATCGTGCCGACGACCAGGCCAAAGTTGTTGAACCAACCGGCGAAGCGACCATGCAAAATCGCCAGGTAAACCAGCAGCGAAATGAGGGCCCAGACTTCTTTCGGATCCCATCCCCAGAAGCGCCCCCACGAGACGTCAGCCCACAGACCGCCGAGAATGGTGCCGGTCGCCAACAGCATCACCGCGACCTGAATCGAGCGGTAACAATATCCGGCCAACACGGCGCATTGCTCCGGCGGACGATAGCCAAGTTCGGCATGGGCGTCGTGCGCTGGTCGAAATCCTTTCGGGGCGCCAACCGGCGTCACCGGCGCGCGATACGTGCCAAACATATAGAAAAAGAGTGCGATCACGCCGAGCGCCCAAGAGAGCATGCCGGCGCCATAACTGGCGACGATCGTCAGCACATGCACGGTCAACCACATATTCGAGCGCAACACCGGCTGCAACGGCGAGAAGTTCTCATCCAGCACCGGCGCGAACGACGCGACGCAGAAAAAGAAGGTCGCGGCGCCGGAAGCGGCCAGACCAAAATAAGAACGTTCCAGCACGGCCGGCAAGTTGGTCACGATGCTGTTGTTCACGAACCAGTCTCGCAAGACGTAGTAGACGGCGAACACTCCGCTCAGCAGCAGACGCGGAACAAAGTAAACCGTGATGACCAACGTCAACACTTTGACCAGCCAAATCGCCGCGTCTTTGCCCAAGTTCGATGAGAGTGAAAAAGCGGTGAGCGGATTGAGGTCAGAAATAATCGGTCGATTGCCGTCGCTATACAAAGCGAACGCCAACATCCAGACGACGAATGCCATCAGCGGCAAGCGCAAGATCGTCGCAAAGATGCCGAGCATATTCCAAGTCGACGCCGATTGCGTTTCCAAATGACGCGGCGTCAGCGGCGTCGCTTCCAGCGTTCCAGGAATGGCCGAGGCGCGCCAAGCTTCAAGCCGGCCGCGATCAAAGATCGGCAGCATCAAAAAGGCGGCGCCCATGACGGCGACGACCCACGGCACAAAGACGACGGTCTCGTACATGTTGGTTACCGGCGCCCAGCCGCTGATCAAAATCCGCATGTAGAACGCATACGAGGACCAGGCGATCGCCGTCAGCAGCAGCGCGGTGCCCATCCAGAACATCACTTTGCGAATCACGCCAAATGAGAGCGAATAGCAGAACGTCGCCCCCAAGCAAATAATCCAGGCGATGCGGAAAGGGTCGAGCGCGTTGTAGCGAACTTCGGCCTCAATACGCGGGCTGCCGACCGGTGGATAAGCGGTATAGCTGAGGATATGTTCGTCTTGCTGATCGTCGGCGACCAGCTCGCGGCGTTCGGCGTCGGTCTGTTCACCAATCGATCGCAGCGCTGCGGCGAAATCGCTTTGGGCCTGTTCGGTCGACGCGCCGTCGACATACGCCTGGGTCAATGCTTTCCAAGACTTACGAACGGCTGCGACTTTGTTTTGCGGATATCCCTTCAGCAGATCGCCAGAGCTGTACAAGATGGTCGAGAGACCGAGCCAGGGCTGAGCCATGTTCTCGGTACCGCGATCTTTCTTGAGCGCCTCGGCGTTGAGGGCCGGAACCACGTAGAGCGTACCGCTGAGACTGCGGTCAAACTTTTTGACCAGGTCCGATCCTTCGTACAGCCCTAGTTGCATCTCCAGCCCCAACCGATCCAATTCGCTCGTTTTCACCAGCATCTCTTGGAACATCGGCTTGATCGTCTCGTATTGCGAACGACTGAGCGTCTGCTGCGTATTGGCTCGATCACGTTCGACACGCAAGAGTTCGGCCAGTTCGTGCGCGGCGGCGCGAAATTCTGCGACCAACGGCTCCGCTTCTTCCAACGTCGGCGGTTCGTCCGCGGTCAGCGGCTCAGGCTCTTCGTTTTCGAGAAACTCATGCGCGTCGACCTGGGCGTTGACCAACAGCGAAAAGAGGGCGCGATATGACGACAACAACCGATTGGCGGCCAGCGCCATCGGCGACTCGCCGCCGAGTTGCATCAAAATTTGATACTGACTTTCCAACGTCTGATTTTTGACGTTGGGCTCTTGCGACATGATCTTGGCGGCGGCCATCACGCTATAAAACAAGCGATCGCGTCCGCCCGGCATCGGCAACGCTTCGTTCAAGTTGATGTCCAAACGCGGGTCAAACGTCACGTCGCGATAAAGCGCGTACTTGGTTAACACTTCGTTCCAAACGCGTTCTTCCGACGCTGTCATCTCAAACTTTTCGCCGCTCGTCATTGCGGCTTTACGACGCGCGTCAATTTCCAGCAAAAACTTACGGAGCGGAACCGAATGCGTGATCTCGTAAGGCGAGACAAAGCGAAGTCGCTGACCGGTCGGCCCTTCGATCGGCAAGCCAAGCGAATTGCGGACGTCTTCATGCTCGGCGACGATAAACGGAATCCGTTCCCACTTCTGCGGTTCGGCCAACCAGCTCAAAATCAATTCCGACGGCTGAAACTTCCGCACTTCACCGTCGGGCAAGATCGAGAGCGCATCACTATATTCGGACTTCGCCAATTCGTCCGGCGCGTAGTAGTCGACCAGGTTCACTTTCACCGACGTTTTGTCGTGTGAAGTAATCTCTTTGACCACCAGGTTGGCGAACGTATCCAACGGCTTCACACGGCCGTTGTGATAGACGGGAAGTTGCTTCCAAACCGCCGAATCAAATTTCTCGCCTGCTCCGGCGGGGACAATCCATGCGGCGACCAGCGCTAGTGATAGAGCGGAAAGCAAAGGGCGAATCGACTTCATGGCATTGTTCCTATACCTTACCGACCATATCGGTAAGCTTGGCCTCTGCTGCATTCGAACGGCGTGAGTCAACGGACGACTCCTCGCGTTTGCGCGGCTTGAAAAAGTAGGCCCGCATATAAAACATCGTGGCGATTCCAAGAATCACCAGCAAACAACCCCAGTAGCGAAGCGCCGAACCGGGATCATGATTAACCGTAAAGACCGACGCGTAGATCTCTTCATCGTTGCTGTGCGTCGGAGCAAACTTGGCGTATTCCGGCGTGCCGGGCTTGAACGGGCCTTGGAAACTTTCCTGGAAGACGTGCAAGTCGCGGTTATAGGTGGGATCTCGGAACGCGTCAGGCGCGTTCATGGTAATCCAGACATTTTCTTTGATCACGGCGGTTTGCGTCCACATCAGCTTGCCATCGACAAACGCGGCGCCGCGCGGAGCGTTGACCATGGTCGACGCCACATCTCGTTCTTGCTTCTCACCGCCGGTCAACGCAATGCGACGTACGCGAGTCAAAATCTCACGCGGTTTCGAGCGGTCAAAAGTCGGATCGCTGAGATGCTTGCGCGACGAAGGATCGCTCGGGTTCGGCTCGATGTCGGTCCAATACAGGAACCCGTCTCCCAAGGCCAACGAATTGGGCATTCCCTTATCCGCCGAGCCCAAAAACGGCGGCGAGCCAAACAGCTTGCCTTCGCTCGACGCGCCGCGGATAACGTTCTTCGCTTTGTCGGTCCAGTAAACGTCGCCGGTCTTGGCGTCGACGGTCACATCGGTCGCGCGACCATCAGGAATCGCGATCCAATCCGGCGTCAGTTCGGTTCCGTCACGATGCACGCGCCCGACAAAGCCTGACGCGTCGTTAGTGAAATAGATCCAGTCTCGCTCGCTATCGACGGCGATGCCGCTGGGACGACCGGCGAACGTGATCACGCTGGAAGGGGACGATCCATCCACGTTGGCGCTGCGAATATACCCTTCGTCCCCCGATCGGCCTTTGCGCCAATCGGTCCAATAGATTTTGCCGCCATCGGCGTCACAAACCAATTGCTGCGGATTGGCCAAACCAAACGGGACGATCTTTTTCGCTTGTTCCCAATCGCCGCTTTCCAGCGCGGCGAGCGGAACGCTCCAGATGACCGCTGGCGAAGCGTCGTCGATCCAAAAGATCTGACCAGCGCCGCTGGTGACATCGCTGGGCGAGTTGCTGTCGATCGTCAGCGGAAACTCGATCCGTTTTGTCGTTTCGCTCGCCGGGTCCCAAATCATAATCCAGCGATCGCGAACGCGGTCGAGATAGTGCACATCGCTGGAGTAGTGAGACGGCTGAGCCGTGCCGGGATCTAAACGACGCTCGAACTGCTCAAGGAAGACGCGAAAGCCGATGTCGAACGACTGAATCGGCATCGCCAACGTCAGCGTCGTATCGCCGACCTTCATGATATGACGCGTGCTGTCGTCGACATGCCCCGAGTTGGGATCGCCAAAGTGAGCCTGAATCCAGAACTCGTCCGACTTGTCTCCCTTGGTCAAACGAACCAGCGCCGCCGGCGAAGGCATTTGCATTTTGGGATCAAAGGGATCGCGCACCGCGGTCGATGACGGCGTGTCGGCCGAGATATAGTTCTCGACATACATCTTCAGCTGCGCGATCGGCATCTTGAACGCATCGACGGCGTTCGTCTTGTTGCCGTCGATCGGCAGATCACGCGCGACGACTACTTCTTTCCGATTCCAATAGCGATAGTACAAACGCTTCGTTTCGCCATCTTCGTCGACGCCTTGAATCACGTCGATCCGCGAACCGCCGGGGCTTCCTCCTTGCAGGAGTTCGGCCGCATTTCTTTCGCCATGATTAAACCAATACGAGCCGTAAACTTCGGCGTCGAAGGCTTGAGCGTTGAAGTTCGGCATGTCGGCCAGCAGGATCATCTCGTCGACCTGCTTCCCATCTTTGGTCAATTCGATGCGCACGGCGGGGTTCTGCGGCACTTCGTTCTCTTCGCCATCTCCCCACACAATACCGCCGCCCCCCGGCTTTCGACTCGGAACCGCCGAAGGCATGTAGGAAGTGAGTTGATACGAGAGCGGCGTGCCTGCGAGCGGTTGCGCTTCTTTGTCGAGCACAGCGGCGACATCGATCTCCTGTCGCTTACCATCAGCGTACAGGACGACTTGCCCTTTCTCGCCGATCTCTCCGCTGGGACCACCTTCCAAAAAGGCGACCGTCGCGGCGCGATTGGGGGCCATCGCCATGGTGAACGCTCCGGCGCCCATCGGCTGGCGATCGCCGACCCCATATTTGTATTGCGTGTCTCCCTCGACCATGTGGACCCCTAGCTTCACCGGGACCCACTGCATGTCGTCGGCGACCAAGCGGCCATCGGCCGCCTGTTTCTTCCCGGCCGGCATGCTCAACCGCAGTTCGACCGACGGCACGCCATCTTCCCAATGGCTGTTACCGTAGTAATCCAGCACTTCCAGACGAATGTCGCCGTCCGCATAGAGGACGTTTCCGGCACTATGGCGACTCGCCAGATAAAAGAGCGGCGAGAAGAGATTCGCGACTTCAGGTCGCGCGACTTGAATATTGCTGAAGCCTTCCTGATAGTCGGCCCAACTGAACGGCCCCGGCTTGAACGGAATATCGACTTCCGTGATCTCCGGCGGATCGAGCGGCGAACCGGTCTGACGATCAATCCGCAGCGCGAACCGGTAATGATCGGGCTCAAACGCACGGATGTCGGAGATGTTGTTTTCCCAAACGCTCACCTGCGAGTCGATGCGCCACACGCGGCTGACGACACCGCTAAACAACAACGTCAGCAGGCCGATATGCGTGATGACGAACCCGGTTTGATGCCGCTTCCAAGGAAAGCGAATCGACGCGGCGCAGAAGATGTTGACCGCTAGCAGCAGGTAAAGCAGCGAGAACCACCACGATTGGTAAACGTAAAACTGCACGACGTTGGTGTTATATGCCGCTTCGACCGCCGTTGCGATACCCAACGTCAGCGCCATCCCAAACAACAGGCAGACCGCCAATTTGAGCGACGCGGCGATTTCGTAGAGACGCAATACTCCCCAGACAAAAGGAGATTGATCCGAGGAGGCGAGTTTGGGTCGAGCCATGCGTTTGAACTGGCCAGCGTGGGGATTAGTCGGCAATTTCAGGGCGTCATGCGGCGGGACCAAGCGACAACAACGTCGACGCTTGGCTGTCAAAACGCCAATTTCAGATACAGCACCAAGGGGCTAAAGCGCCCTCAGCAAGCGGACGTAACATCCGCAGCTAGTAGATTATAGCGCGACGAGGGGGAAAAGATACCGCCGCCGACGCACTCCCACTGGATTAAGGCGATCGGTTGTAACGATTGCATCAAACAGCAGTTACGAAAAAAGCCGCGAGGTGTCTCGCGGCTTTATGCGGTTGGTTTACGGTTATCGCGTCCGAGAGCCCAAGCTAGACCCCCATCAAGCTGATAATACCGTCCATGATCGAGCTGTTGATTGCGTAGGGTTCGTCAAACGACCACATGTTGCGAATCAGGTCAGTCACCATGAGCCCAGCAACCAACACCAAAGCGGCGGTCGCGGCCAGACTGATAAGATTAAGCACGCTATAAGGAGCTTCAACCGGAGCCGCTGCGGCGGGCGCACCCGCCGGTGAGGCGGAATCCATTGCCCCCATCTCGTCAACGACTTCTAGTCCGTCGTCGGCAGCCCCAAAATCTCCGTCGTCGATACCGGCGCCAAACAGGGCCGACTCAGAACCGATCGAATCGGAGTCGAGCGCGATCACTTGCGAGCCGCTATCGTCGTCGTCCAGCTCCCCTTCGACCGGAGTCAGCAGGAAGTCGTCATCGCCGCTACTCTTGCCGGCGGAAATGCCCGATGCAATGTCTTGGTCGACTTCGACACCCGAGTCGCCCGCCAAGTCAAACGCGTCCACCTTCGAGCCCGAGAGGTCTAGCGGCTCCATGCCGATGTCGATACCGCTGTCGGCCGGATCCACCAGGCTGACTCCGCTATCGCCGGCATCGAGCGTTAATTCTCCGCTATCCAGATCATCGATGGCCGAAATCGCGCTTTCGCCCAGATCCAGGTCGTCTTCGCCCAGCGCCAGGCTGACTCCAGAACCGGTTCCTTCGGGATCGCGTTTTTCGGTTCCAATTCCGACGTCATCATCTTTGCCGACCGGCGAGAGCAACAGCTCATCATCGTCGTCGTCATCGGCGTCGACCGGAGCATTGAGGGACGAACTGCCGAGCACGTCCGAACCTTCCAGATCGAGATTCAAATTGCTGTTGGTGTCCGACGCAGGGTCGATGGCGCTGGAACCGTCAAAACCAAGCTCGATATCACTATCGGCAAGTTTCAAGTCGCTGCCGCCCGACGAGAGTTCGTCACCGATCACGACGCCTGATTCGCCGCTGCGACCTTCGTCCTGAATCAGGAGCGAGTCGATTTCGCCGGACGATCCGTCATCGCCGCCGAGCGACAATTCAAATTCACTATCATCATCCGAATCACTGGGCGATTCGATCAGATCTTCACCGCTGTCCCCGTGTTCGGGCGATTGGCCGCCGCCAGCGAGATCGGTTTTGACCCGCTCGATTTCGGTTTCTTTGAATTTCCAGCTCGCCCCATCGCGATAGCCGTGGATCTCGTTGCGTGATCGCATTTCGACCAACTGCTCTTCCGAGATACCCAAGATTTCAGCCGCTTCGCTGAGTGGGATTAATTTGGCCATGCCAGGCTCCGGTGAATCAAATCGTAAAAGCCCGGCCGCCTGAGCAAATGCTTAGGGTCTGCCGAGCGATGCTTTTATTTCGCTAGGACTCGGATTGGTGCTGTTGTGCGCTTCCAGCAACAGATCCCAGTGTAGATTGCGAACGCTCTTGAGAGAAATTTTTCCGGTCGTTCCATCAACGTGATAGACGCCCATAACTCTCGTTTGCGGATCAATCAAAACGACCTGCTGCATTCCCAGCGCCGTATTGGTCGAGTGGGAAATCAGCGAACCGCTTGGCGATGCCGCATAGGGTGCTTGTGCATGCGCTGGAGCAGGAGGAGTTTCCAACCAAGCGACTGCAATGACGAGGCTAACGACAAGGCCAAAGCCCAATACCGCATTACGCATAAACCACCTACTCTTCGTGGATTGCGGAATCGGACCTCTATCTATTCTAGAAGCCCGTTCCCTTGATGCAACTCTTTTCGTCCCCAAATGTTAGCGGCGAATCGCTCTCCCGCCGGTCTGGACGCTGAGGAGGAACGAACGCGAAGCATTCGTAATAGCCCTAAGCCTAAAGAAACAAAAGACTTATGCTAGCAACCACCGCTTCCAGCCGATTCGCTCGCACTGAGACTTGCGTATCGTAGCGGTAGCCCGGAAATGCTGGCAATGTCAATCCGCCACAGCCTTGCACCAGAAGAGGGGGAAGCCGAAGAGGGCCAAGAAATAAAAGAAGTTCGGTGGAGTCAAGCGGACCCCAACCGAACTTTCATTCCCCCCCGGGATTTATTTAGGCAACGCGTCTGCCGAAGATTGATGCAACCTTTTTTGGCATAGCGGTTTGCGTCGAATGTTGTCATTTGCGACAAAGGAAGTTATCGGCAACCAGTCGCGGGGACATTCACGTTCTTTTCGATAAAACCGGCAAATGTTGCTGAATTGACTCCCTTCGCTTGCTAGCGGTCGAAACCGACTTCGCATTGACGCCGCATCTCGGGTTTCCTACTGATTGCGCCAACAAAACCTCAAATCCAAGCGGTGGTTGTTCCGATTATGAGGATTGTGCGGACTTGTCTCCCCGCTCCGCTCGATCGCACCGCGTAGGAAGGATACGAACCGGTGACTGCACGAAATACCTCGAAGTTCTGGTACAACATCAGTGGAAAACTAGGGTGGCCCGTCGCCCTCGGTTTGGCCGCGACGATCGGCTTCTTCGCGCTGATCAACCAAGGCGTGATCAGCAATCCGCTGATCGTGCGCTATTTTGCCGGGCACCCGGTCGAATACATCGAAACGGCGATGTTCTTTGTCGGCTTAGCGGCGATCCTGTTAAAATTGCAGGATGTCGCTCGCGAATTGACCAACGTCAGCAAAATCGAACTCCCTGCGCCGCCGCGCGAAGGACAATTGATTGACGACGCCGCCGGGCTGCTCGACCAATTGGAGGAGTACCCGCAACGTCTACAGCGACATTCGCTCTGGCGGCGTTTGTTTCAAGGAATTGAACATGTGCACGTCAACGGCAGCGCGGCCGGCTTGCAGGAAGAACTGAAATACTTCGCGGATCAAGAAGCGGAACGCGCCTATCAAAGCTTTTCGCTGGTGCGGATCGTGATTTGGGCGACTCCGATGCTCGGCTTTTTGGGTACCGTTATCGGTATTACGCTGGCGCTCGGTAATCTTTCTCCCGAGGCGCTGGTCAACGAACCGAAAGCGGCGATGGAAAGCCTGCTGGCCGGGTTGAGCGTCGCGTTTGATACGACGGCGTTAGCTTTGTCGTTGTCAATCTTTTTGATGTTCGCGCAGTTTATCGCCGACCGCGTCGAGAACGAACTGCTGACCGTCGTCGATTCGGCCGCTTCGGCCCAATTGAGCGGGCGCTTCCAACAAGCGGGCGGAAAAAGCGACCCCAGCGTCGCCGCGATCCAGCGCATGGCCGAACGGGTGATGCAAGCGACCGAACAGTTGGTCGAACGCCAAACGCAACTTTGGCGCAACACGATCGACGGCGCTCATCACCACTGGGAAGAAATCGTCGGCTCCAGCAAACAACAATTGGAAGATTCGCTCTCCGCAGCGCTTTCAGGTTCGCTTGAGCGCCATGCAGCGGCGCTGGCCGGCGCCGAAAAAGAAGTGATTCGCGAGATGCGCGTCGATTGGAAGCAGTTCCAAACCGCGCTCGATAACAACGCGAGTCTGATGCGCGATCAACAGGATCAACTGACCCAACAAGGAGAAGTGATGCTGAAAGCGGTCGAAGCGGTGGGAGAAATCTCGTCGCTCGAACAAACGCTCAGCCGCAATCTCGACTCGTTGGCAGGCGCTGGTCACTTTGAAGAGACCGTTTTGAGTCTCGCCGCGACGATACACTTGCTGAACAATCGCATCGGCGACAGCGGCGGTCGTCGATTTGAACTGGAGAAGAAACCCTCCCAAGGTCACGCGGCATGAGCCGAGCCCACGCGCGTCGTCAAGGCGTCGAAATCTCACTCTTCCCGTTTCTGGCGGTCCTGATCTGTACGGTCGGCGCACTGATTGTGCTGTTGGTCGTCCTTGTGCAGCAAGCTCGTGCTTCGGCCGACGCTGCGCCGGTCGCGACCGAAGCGGCGCCTGCCGTTGCACCGGCAGTCCCCGCCTTTCCGCTGGCCGAATTGGAAGAGCTGCGAAAGCTGCGTGCTGAACAACGTCAACAGTTAGAAGACGAACGTCTGCAACTGAGCGGCATCGAGGATCACATTCGCCGCTTGGCGACGCAAATCCGCGGCCTGGACGAACAAGTGAAGCTGCTCGAAGAAAAACGGAACGCAACGAAATCCGATCAAGCCGACATTGATCAGCAACTGGCCGATGTTCGCCAGCAGTTGGCCGACGCCAAAGACAAGCTGGCCGAAGAGCAAGCGAAGGCGGCGAAGAAAAAACCTTCTTACGCGTTGATACCGTACGACGGTCCCAACGGTACGCGACGGCAACCGATTTATATCGAATGCACCGGCGATCGCGTCATTCTGCAGCCGGAAGGGATCGAACTGTATGGGGCCGATTTTCGTCCTCCGTTGGGCGCAGGCAATCCGTTAGATGCAGCCCTGCGTGCGGTTCGCGAATATCGATTGAAACAAAACCCCAACGCGTCCGATCCTTATCCGTTGCTCGTCGTTCGCCCCAACGGGGCCGAATCGTACGCAGCGGCTCGCGACGCCATGCTGTCTTGGGATTCGGAATTTGGTTACGAATTGATCGATGACGACCTGGAACTGCAATTTCCCGAAGCGGATCCCTTCCTTGCGCAAACGCTGATGCAAACGGTCGAAGTCGCCAGGCGGCGCAAAGTGGCCGTCATGAGAGCGGCGCCGCGTGAATATGGTCGCGTCGAAGAAACCGGTTTGCTGACGGCGACCAGTCGCGGCGGGTTCGTGCCTAGCGGCGACGGCAACGGCGGCGGCCGTGGTGAAGAGGGTTCCCCCTTCGGCAAGAACGCGTTTCTCGAACAAGGAGCGCCCATCGGCGGCCAACCAGGCGCCAGTTCGACAATGACCGGCGGATCGGCCGGCGGCCCAGAATCGTACGCTCGTTCCTCAAACGACGGCGGAAAACCATTCGATCGCGGCGCCGGCGGCGGTTCGCAGCAATTTGATCGCACCTCCAGCGGCGGACAAGGCACAATGGCCGCTTCGCTGCCAGGCGGATATCAAACGCAAGCTCAACGCAATGCCCATGGTCCGCAATTGTCTGGCGCTGACGGCAAAGATGCGATGTCGCTGCCGGCCGGTTCGACCGACGGCAAGCCAGGAAATCCCAATGGAGACAGCACCATCTCTGGCGGATATGGAGCCCAGCAACAAGGCCCAGCGCCCGGCGGACAGCAAGGGGGAAGCTCCAGCAACAGCGGCGGATCGCAGATGGCGCCGCAAGCGCTGGCCAACACGCGCGGTCGCAACTGGGCGTTGCCGGGACAATCGGCCCGCGCTACCGGCATTACGCGTCCGATTCATGTGGTTGTCGCCGCCGATCGAATTGTGATCGTGCCCGAAAAAGGAAGCAGCAAGCGACCGCAAGTCGTGTTGCTGCAAGCGGACGTTCGCGGCGGAATTGACGAGTTCGTCTCGCAAGTCTGGTCCCGCATCGAAGATTGGGGAATCGCCGGCCGCGGCATCTATTGGAAGCCGACGCTCAAGATCGATGTCCAGCCTGGCGCTCAACAGCGTTTTGAAGAATTGTCGGCTCTGCTTAACGGCAGCGGCCTGGAGGTAGAGCGCAACCAATGAGACGCCCTGTTCGATCTCGCGATTCGGCTGAACCGTCGCTCGACTCCTTCCTTGACGTCGTGACCAATCTGGTCGGCATTTTGATCATTTTGATCATGGTCGTCAGCATTACGGCTCACGAAGCGGTCACCGACGCCAAAGCATCGCCGGCGACCACGCCAGCGGTCGCCGCGCCGATCGCGCAGCAAGATTCCGGTTCTCTGGAAGAAGCGCTGGCCCTGCAGGCCGAACTTGCCCAGATCACGCATCAACGCACCGCCGTTCGGGAAGAACTGCAACAGAAATTCCACGATCGCAATCAGATGCAGTTCGTCCTCACGGCCTCCAACACCGCAATCGAAAAGAAACGGGAAGAACTGGGCGCCGTACAACAGCAAGACTTTGATCGCAATCGAGAACTGCTGGACGAGAAAGCCAAGCTGAACGAAGTTTACACGACGCTCGAAAGTATCGAGAACTTCCAGCCCGAGTCGGTCATCCTCAAACACTATCCGACGCCGATGGCCAAAACGGTTTTCGGACGGGAAGAACATTTCCGCTTACTGAACGGACGGATCGCCTTCGTCCCGTTAAATACGTTGGTCGACGAATTGAAAGAGGATGCCCAGCGCAGCGCTTCGCAACTGCGCGAGACCAGTTCGCTGACGCGGACCGTCGGTCCGATCAACGGCTTCTATTGTCGCTATGTCCTGCGTCGCTCCGCCTATTCGGTCGACACCAAGCTAGGCGCCGCTCGGCGAGATGTTGTCGAGCTCGATCACTTTGTGCTGGTCCCCGTGACTGAGAATATGGGGGAAGCGTTTGAGGACGCGCTCCGACCGAACTCCGATTTCATGCAGCGACTCGCTGGTTGCGATGCGCAGCGGACCACGATCACCTTATGGGCCTATCCCGACAGCTTTGAAGAGTTTCGCCAGTTGAAACTGATGCTGGTCGAACGGGGTTTCGCCACCGCGGGACGCCCTTTGCCGGCCGATCATCCCATCGGCGGTTCTCCCCAAGGCTCACGTTCTTCGGCAGAATAACCGCCGCTCGTCTTTTAGCGACCATCGATCCCTTAACCGGGAATTTACGGTGATCGAATTGACGATCCTTGCGATGACGTATAACGTTACTCAAGTCCAACTGAGTTGCACCTTTCGGGATTCTTCGCCATGGATCAGCCAGCGCATGATATCTTCTCGCATGCCGTCGCCCGACTAGACAAAGCGTTTTTACACGCCGATATCGACCAGGAAGCGGTCCAGCGGCTCAAGCATCCCAAGCAGGTGCTGGAAGTCACAATTCCGGTCCGCATGGATGACGGCTCGCTGCGAATCTTCACTGGCTATCGCGTTCGCCATGACGCAACCCGCGGCCCCACCAAAGGAGGCATTCGCTTTCACCCGAATGTCGACCTGGCCGAAGTCAAAGCGCTCGCCTTTTGGATGACGTTCAAATGCGCGGTCGCCAATCTTCCTTTCGGCGGAGGGAAGGGGGGAGTGATCGTCGATCCGAAAGAGCTATCGCGGCTCGAACTGGAACGTCTATCGCGCGGTTACATCGAACGGATCGCCGACTTTATCGGGCCCGAGGTCGATGTCCCGGCCCCAGACGTCTACACCAATGCGATGATCATGGGCTGGATGATGGACGAATACTCAAAGATTCGTCGCCAGCACATGCCGGCTGTCATCACCGGCAAACCGATTCCGCTGGGGGGAAGTCTTGGACGTGACGACGCAACCGGTCGCGGAGCCTATCACTGCATTAAAGAATTGGAGGCCAAGCGCGGCTGGAAGCCTGAACAACAGCGCGTCGCGGTGCAAGGATTTGGCAACGCCGGTCAAGCGGTCGCCCGACTGCTGCACGCCGACGGCTACAACATCGTCGCCGTCAGCGACTCTCGGGGAGGAATCTACAAAGAGTCTGGTTTTGACATCCCCAGTCTAGCCCATGTGAAAAACGAATCGCGTCATCTAAAAGCGGTTTACTGCGAAGGCTCTCTCTGCGAATCGATCGCCGCCGATGCGATCACCAACGCCCAACTACTGGAGTTGGACGTTGATATTCTCATACCAGCGGCGCTCGAAAGCCAAATCACCGGCGAAAATGCGCCGCGTGTCAAAGCCGAGGTGATCGTGGAAGCCGCGAACGGCCCGCTCACAGGCGAAGCGGACGAGATCCTCAACGACAAAGGAACGCTCGTCGTGCCCGACATCTTGGCCAACGCCGGCGGCGTCACGGTCAGTTATTTTGAGTGGACGCAAAATCGAGCCGGCTATTATTGGCCGCTCGAGTTGGTTCATCAGCGTCTGCACGAGACGATGGCCCGCGAGTTTAACACCGTCTATAACCTGGCCAACCATAAAGAAATCGATATGCGCACCGCCGCCTACGTGGTGGCCCTCAATCGCATCGGCGAAGCGATCGCTTCGCAAGGAACGGCCCGCTACTTTACGGCCCAAGAGGATTGAGGAGGCAATCGCGTGCAGCAAAAAGGGGGTCAGACCCCAATTACGCAGCGTAATTGGGGTCTGACCCCCTTTTTGCTGTGACCACATTTCTGCCGACCGCGACGCTAGCAAATTCGCTGCGGCAGCTATTGCGTTAATCTTGAGCATTTCCTACCATCCCTGCCCGGAAACATCGGTTTTTCAGCGCGGCGGCGAAGGTTGGGTAATGAAACTTCGAAGTACGAACCACAGATTTGCGTACGGACTCCTCTTCTTGCTCGCGACCAGCATTGGTTGCGTGCCGGGGTTTTACACGCATAGCTCTGGCGAAACTTCTCTGTCAGGCGTGATGTCGGAGAACCCCGGCTCGCGCCGGAAGCGGCACGTTCTGGACGAAGAAGAAATGGTCGCGTCCGCTTCGCGCGATCAAGACGTCTCGCCTGAACAAGAACAGTTGTCCCCCGATTTCTTGGCCCGCGTGCAAGCGCTGACCTTGCCTGAATCTGAGAAAGCGGCGATACGGCGCCAGTTCAACGGCAGCTCGCCGGAAGAACTAGACCGCGTGCTCGGCATCCTCGAATCGCAATTCGCTCCGGTCGAAAAGGTGGCGAAAAAGCCTGCCAGCCAGCCGCAACTAGCGCCCCCAACAACTGCTCCTCCCGCTCAAGCGATCCAACAAAAAGCTTCGTCCGACCAATTGACCAGCTTGCTTGAGCAGATGAAACAACGCGTCGGCAAGGCTCACGGCGATTTGCCAGAGCGGTTGCCCAGCGCCGCAGGCGGCTCAGCCCCTAATCTGCCAACAGCCGAACAAATCGCCCAGTACGCCAGAACGGGTAATCCCAACTTTACGCAGTACGAATTCACCCGCCGCGATCAACCGGCCCAATCAACGCCGGCTGCTTCCGAGTTTCCTGTACAGCAGGTGACGTATGCGGAGACGGTTCCGAACGCCCAGGAAGCGGCGCCCAACGGTTTAGCGCATCCTGACCAGATGGCGGACCAGCGTAACGGAATCAGTCACGTTCCGCCGACCGCGATTCCGCCAACCGCCAACCAGGCGAAAGACGATAAAGCGCAATCCCGCTCGGCGACGCAGGCGCCTCTCTCGGCGGACGAGCAACTCGTGATGGAAGCGATCTGGAACCGCGGACACGTCTCGCTGGAAGACATCTACAACCAACTTAACAAACATGCGATGCCGATCGCTTCGACCGACTCGGCCGACGGCGGTCGTTCGAGCGACAAAATTTCGGCGCCACCGGCGATGACGCTGGACGAATTGCAGGCAATCATTTTTGACCTAGAAGACGCCGGCTGGTTGGCGCATCGTCGCGACGACAAACGAGTCCTCTATTGGTCCGAACGCGATCAACCGACCAGCGGTTCGCAAGACTGGGAAACGGTCCTGCGGCAAGCGATCACCGCAATGGAGCAATCGCTTCGCAACTCGCAGCTTTCAGACGCCGAGCGCCAAAAGAAAGAAATTCATCTGCGAATGCTCTACCTGATCGCCGAGCGAAAAGGGGAAGCGATGCGCAAGATCGAAGCGTTGCCTGCCGCGGAACAAGAGTTCTGGTCGAATCTCTTGTTCGCAGCCAGCGACTTCGCCCATAGCAGCGAGATCCCGGTTGATCGCCGCAGTTTGCTGGCGCTCCGTTCGCTACAGCACGCGACCGCGAACTTGAGCGAGCTGAGTCCGCTTGATTTGCGTAACGTCGCATTCGTGCGAAACGTGAAGGGCTTTGGCGACTTCACGCCGTTTGAGAAAACCTCGTTCACCGCCGGCGAAGAACTGCTGGTCTATCTAGAGATCGAAAATCTCTCCAGCAAAGAAGTCGACGGACAGTTTGAGTCGACCTGGGGCGCCAGCTACGAAATCTTCAACGACACCGGCCGCCGTGTGGATGCACGCTCCTTTCCCGAATACAAAGATCGCTGCGCCAATCGACGCCGCGACCTGTCGTTCACCTATCGACTCTATCTGCCCGAAAACATCCCGCCGGGCCGTTATCGCCTAGAGCTTTCGGTGCGTGACAAAGAGATCGACAAGTTCGGTCAAGCGTCGCTCGACTTCGAGATCAAGCCGCAGTAGGAACCCAGCATGCCGAAACCTTCGTACGACGTCCTGGTGATCGGCGCCGGCGGAGTCGGGTCGGCCGCTTTGTATCAGTTGGCCAAACGCGGCATTCGCGCCGCTGCGCTCGATCGCTTTCATCCGCCCCACAAGCATGGCAGCTCGCACGGGCAAACGCGAATCATTCGCCAAGCCTATTTCGAGCATCCCAGCTACGTGCCGCTGCTGCAGCGCAGCTACGAGTTGTGGCGCGAAATCGAAGCAGTCTCTCAGCGTTCCCTGTACCACGAAGTCGGTCTGGTCGAGATCGGTCCTCCTGACGGAATCGTCCTGCCAGGCGTCATTCGCGCCGCCGCGCAATTTAACCTAGAAATTGATCGCTACAGCGCGGCGGAAGCGACTAGTTTGTTTCCGCAGTTTCTCTTTCCGGACGACCACACCGTCGTCTTCGAGCGTCGCGCCGGATACTTGAAAGTCGAAGACTGCGTCGCCGCGTTTCTGGACATCGCTCAACAGCATGGCGCCGAACTTATCGCCGATTCCGAAGTCTTCCGCTGGAGTCGCGATGGCGCTGGTTTCTGCGTCTCTACTTCGACCGGAGAGTATCGCGCCGCCAAGCTGATCATCGCCGGCGGACCAGGCGCCGCTTCACTGCTGAGCGAATTGAATATACCGCTACACCTTTTGCGAAAGCATATGCATTGGTACGAGATTGACGACCTGCGACTGCAAGAGTCGAGCGGTTCTCCCTGCTTTTTCTTTGAGTCGTCACACGGCTACTTCTACGGCTTTCCTGAACTTGCCCCCGGCGAGGGACTGAAAGTCGCCGAACATGGCGGGGGCGAAACGCTCGCTTCACCTTGGAACTACGATCACGCCGACGATCCGGAAGACCGGCAGCGGATCGAAGCTTTCTTGCAGCGTTCGATACCCGGCGTTTCCCAGCGATCCAAGCGTCACGAGACGTGTCTCTATACGATGACGCCGGATGAGAACTTTTTACTGGGCCTCTACCCGGGCGATGATCAGATCGCATTAGCGGCGGGGCTATCAGGGCACGGCTTTAAGTTTACAGCAGTGCTGGGGGAAGCGCTGGCCGATCTGATCGAGCAGGGAATTAGTTCATTGCCGATTGATTTTCTCTCGCCCAGCCGGTTCGCGCGCTAAGTCGAGCCTGCGATTGCGGCGATCATTTCTGAGCAGCTGCGCGTGAACGCGACCTATACTTTCGCGCGCTCGCCGGCGCTTTGTCGGCGCAATCGTCAAAATCGATCCAACCCGCTTTCCCAGCATTGTACGAATCATGAACGGTTTGCTCGACCCTGCCCAACTTCAGTACTGGCGCAAAACAGTCGTCGAAAAGAAGTGGATGATCCTTGTTCCAGTGATCGTCTGCGGACTGCTCTCGATCGGCTTTGCCTTGGTCAAAACCAGACTCTGGAACGCTACGCAAACGCTGGTCGTGCGCGACGCGGCGATCGGGCATCTCGACCAACAAGGCCGTTTTAATACGATCGACGATATGCGCACTGCACAAGAAACAATCGTGCAGGTCGCACGAAGCACCGCCGTCGTGAAAAAGGCGCTTCAAGATGTCGGCCCCGTTAAAGTCACCAAAGATTTTCCTTCTCTCGATGACATCGACACGCTCCGCGGCCGGATCGGAGTCGCTCCGCCCAATGGCGCCGAGTTTGGGACGACCGAAGTTTTGATTCTCTCGGTCGAAGGAACCAGTCGCGATCGAGCCGCCGAACTAGCGACTGCGCTCTGTGACGAATTGCAGATGGCGCTGCAGCGCGTTCGCAACGGTAAAGCGGCCAGCGTGATTGCCGAATTAGAGCGAGCGGTAGAGCTAGCGCAAGGCGACCTGAACGACTCGACCACCAAGCTGGAAACCTTCGAGCGATCGGTCGGAAGCGACCTGGGAGAACTTCGCAGCCTGAACGAAACAAGTTCGGCCGACGGCAAAATGCAGGCGACGCATCGGCAAATTACCGATGAACTGCGCCAAGCCGAATCCCATCGAGACATGCTGAAAGAGTTGCTGAAGTTGCTCTCCGATTCCAAGGACAAACCTGAAAACCTGCTCGCCGCGCCCAATCAACTGTTGGCGGCGCAGCCCACGTTGCAACGTTTAAAAGATGGTCTGGTCGACGCCCAATTGAACAAGTCGACTCTGCTGGGCCGCATGAGCGTCAATCATCCGCAAGTTCGCGCTGCGATCGCCGCCGAAAAGGAAGTGCGGGAAAACCTACTCGCCGAATTGGCCAGCGCCCATATTGCCGTCGCCAACGAAATACGGGTCAATCAGGCGTTGATTGCTTCGCTCACTCGGCAAGAGACCGAAGTTCAATCAAAGCTGGGAGGTATCGCCGGGATGCGCGCCCAGTATGACAATCTCGCATCGAATGTGCGCGATCGACTCGAAAATCTGGCCGCCGCACAAAAGCAACTCGGCGACGCCAAAGCAAATTTGCTCGGCGCCGAATCAACCAGCTTAATTACACGAGTCGACTCGCCGGTCGTGGGAACTTATCCCATCGGTCCCGGTCGCACGACGCTGGTCTTAGCCGGCATCGTCGGAGGACTCGTGATCGGCGTGGGGTTGCTTGTCCTAACTTCGCCCGGTCCCGTGCAGCTTGGCCGTCGGCTCAGTGATCGACTTTGGGGCAAGCGTGCCAGCGATCATCCCGATGGTCCCGCCGCCAGCGTTCAGCCCGGTGGGCGCAGATCGGTTGATCCGCCCGCTCCGGCGGCGCAGGTCGAAGTGAAAAGCAAAGGGGGAGATCGTCGCACAGGTCGAGATCGCCGCGCCTCCAGTGAAGAGGAAACGCAACCCAGAGATCGCCGCGGCGCAGCGCCCATCGTTCCACCGGTGGTCGACGGAGCGAATACGACAACGCCGATCACCAACAACACGAACGCAAAGTAATTTCTCTTCGTCGCCCTAGAGCTGAGCGCCAAACTTGGCGCCGAACAGCCCCGACGTCAAAAATGCGGCCAACGCACCGAAGCTTACCGGCGCTTGCACTTGAAACTGCCAGAGGGTTGTTACCGACGCATCGTCAGCAGCCAGGTAGAACGCCAAAATCGCTCCAATCGGTGCGGTCAGCACTGCCGTCAGCAATCCGTAGGTGACCGCATTGGTGAGATTGAATTGAGGGTCGTCCGTCTTTTCCGGCGTCCGTGCGATATTCGTGTTCATGGTAACTTCGGCGATGCAGAAATCGCCGCCTTGCTAGCAGATGAGATGAGTGGTGTGACGGTGCTTCCATGACCGCCAGTAATACAAAGTACGGCTGAAACTCTCCAGCAGTTCGCACTTTCCTTAGTATTTTGCAATGTTCTTTGTAGCGCGAATGCGCCGCGATCTAATTCGATCGCACGTTCATTACTATTGCCAGGATACACGAGATTCGTGTGAGCCGGGGATGAATATCTCGATTTAGCGGCGATCAGCCGTTTGTTGCCGTGGATCAAGCTCCGCCGCAAACCCAACCAGCAGCTTTTCGAGCGCGAGTCGTCCGCGCGAATCGTGCGAATGGGTCCCTTTCAGCGAAAGATCCAACCGCAGTAGCTGCTGAAACAGCCGACCTGCGCGAATACTGCCAAGCCGTTTCAGCCGCTCTTGCGCTTCGTCCAGCGCTTTGGGCCAATTCGGGAAACCGGCGTCCGCCAGTGCATTGCGAAGCGACTTGGCCTCGCCGATCCGTTGTGCTCGCTGATAGATGCGGGCCGCCGCCGCATAACGTCGCAACGACCAGGCGATCTGCCCATACAGCTTTTGCGGTCGTTCCCCCATCTGAAACAGCCGATCCAAGTCGTCCAGCACGCCAGCGGTCCGTCCTTCGACCGCGGCATCCACCAGATCCCAGATCGCTTTCATGCGCAAGCCGCCAACCACGTCACGCACCAACTCGGCGTTGACCTTACCGCCGATCTCGACATACAGCGACAAACGAGCCAAATCTTGATCGATCAGCCCCAGTTCGGGCCCGATCAGCTCAACCATCATCTCGGCGGCGTCCCGCTCAAGCTTGATCCCATGAGTTTTCTTGGCCCACTGGATCATCCAGTCGTGCAGCGCTTTGGCGTCGGGGACGTTTCGCTTGCCTGATTTTTTCTCGGGCAGATTGCAATCCACCTGCAAACCGGTTTGATCCAGCTTTTTGAAAAGCTTGGTGTTTTTGGGCCAATTTTCGACCATCAAGACCAACACGCCGCTCCGCTTTGGTTTGTCGGCGTACTTTTCCAACTCGGCCCGATAACGCGTGACAAACTCGTCGGCCCCATCCAAGATGACCAGTCGCCGCCTGCCGCCCCCAAATAGGCTGACAGTGCCGACTTCGTCAATCACGTCACGCCAAGCGGCGGTCTTGCCGTCGAGTCGCGCGATCGGCACATCTTCTTCGTCCATGCCGACAACCGCTTGGCGAACCTGCAGCAGCGCCAAACGTGCAAGGAGCGCTTCGCGACCATAGACGATCACCATCCCGGGAACTTCACCGGCGTCGGCATCGAGAAAATCAAAGCAATGAACGGTTTGCGACATGCCGAAGATGCGTCAAGCAGTTTGACTGGGTCCCGCCGCAGATCGATCGATCGCGGCAAAAAGCAGATACAGAACTGCTGTAGCCTAACGGTCCGTTAGCGGATTGTCACGGGTAGAGAGGCCTGACTAGGGGAAGCCGAAGAGGGCTTGATCGACCTGATTTTCCCTTGCGGCGTTAGCCCGTCGTTGGCGATCGGCCGAGAAATCTTCGATTCATGACGATTGCCGGCGGCGTCGGTCGCCACGATTTTCAGGTAAATATCGGCAGGCACCTCAGGCGTGATCCGCCACGCGAAGTGGCGATCGTTCGGCAGATTCTCGGCAACCGGTTTCCAGGGACCTTCCGGTGAGCCGGCGTAATAGATGGAAATGGCTTTCTCCCCCAGAAAGCGATCCTCCGCTTCCCATTCGATATCAAGCTGTCCAACGCGAGCCCCTTGGCCATAGACGACGTTGGCGATCTTCGCTGTTGGCGGCGTTTCGTCAACCACAATCCAAATATCGGCCAGCGACCCGGCTTGCGGACGTCGGCCCGTCAGGCCGTTTCCTCCTTCGACCACCACGCGAAAGCCATACGTACCTTCGGTCTGAACTTCGACATCGACCGGACTGGTCTGATCGGGATCGATCCCCCCAGGCTCCCAAGTACGACCGCCGTCACGCGTAATCCAGAGTTCGACCTGGCCGATTCCAGAAGGACCGACCGCATCGACGCTGTAATTCAATTCGAACTTCTTGAAGTTCACATACTCCGGCGTGACTCCAGGAGGCAAACCAAGATTCGGCTCCGGCGCCTTCGGTCCAGCGACCGGCGGTTCGATCGCACTGCTAACCGGCGTTTCTTGGCTAGGGCCGGCCGAGTATCGTGATTGATCCGACGTACTGCTGATCATCCGCGTCGAAACGGGTTGAGCCGACGGCATCGCCGGACCGGGGGATGTGGGCGCCCGATTTTCAGCCAGTGGCCCCGCCGCAGCCGCCGGCGAACCGGGAGGACGATTGTCGGTTGGCCAAGGAATTGACGGCGGTAGTTGATTGTCGCGACGTCGGAACGGATCTTGCGGACCGCTTGCACTGGGCGTTCCCCGATAAATATCGCCATCGGGAACCGGTCGCTGCCCTTGGACGCTCCCCCATTGCGGTCGCGTCGCAACCAGCGGAACCGTTGTCGTTTGCTGAGCGCTGGCGACATTGCCGGCACGGTCATGCGCTTCAAAGCGAACCATCAGATAGCGGGTCGACGCATGCGGAAACCAACGCGTTTCGCCGGCGATCACATTGTTCTGGTTGTAGGCCTTGGACGCGTCGACCGTCACGTTCGTAAACTGCGAGTCAGGCGAGGTCTGATACGACAGATAGACATGCTGCGGATCACACAGCGCGTCGCTCACCATCCAGCGCGCGATGATCTCGCCGCTCGGCAGCGGATTCAGCTCTAACTTGACAGCAGGAAGCTCGGTATCGACGCGGACCTTCAACTCCGGCTTTTGAACGGCGCTGGAGACTTTGCCGTCACGCGTCATCGTCCGGACGGCGAACCAATACTCGCCATCATTGTTAGTTTGAAAGATAAACCGATTGGCGCTGGGAGCTTCGCTACGGTACTGCGACCAGTTGGCGCCTTGGTCGTTGGAGACCATCAGGTGAACTTCGACCGGCGGGTTAGCCCCTTCTTGGTTAACCTGAAACGGAATCGCAAATTCCCGTTGTCGGGTCTCCATGACTTCCGCAGCCGTCGGACCGGTGGGCCGCGCCTGTTGCGCAAGCAAGACAAGTGGGCAGAGAAACAGCCCAACTAGCCCCAGCGAGATTTGGCGAACAATGGTAATCAATTTATCTAGCTGCCCTGACGACGTCTGCAGAAAGTCAATGACGGTTCTTCGTTACTATCGGACGTCAAGGAAATGTCGCTGGAGATAGCAGTCTCGTTTGGTCCCGTTAGTGAACCCTGGGAAACTTTGCCGGCCACGAAGAATGTTCGGATTCGCGGCGAAGCTGCCGATTGTGCCGGCAGACTCTCGGATCAAGGGGGCGGACCAGCTTCTCCAAGAGGAAGACTGCGACTCATGTCCCCCATTCTGTCATCCGAACTGGCGAGCTTTGAAGTTGCGCTATTTCGAATCAATCGAACACAAGCCCGCCAGCGCCAGCGAGGGAATACGGTTCGCCACTTCAATCCGTGTTAGGATCGCCAACTCTATTCCCTCGCTGGCGCTGGCGGGCTAGTGCGACGATTTTCGGTTGATTCGGCCCCTGTTTGATCGTGCTTCACCCGTGTTCAACACTTCCTGAATTGCCAAATAGCGCAACCTCAAAACTGGCGATTAGGGCTGCTGGTCCGCAAAGCGGACCTTACGACGATGCGCACGACAGTGCCCGACAATTAATACTGCGGTTCGCTCAGGATCAGTTGCAATTCGTTGTAGACTTCCTCGTCACCGCTACGGGTCGCCATGTCCCGCATCAAATTCTGCTTGGTGATGTCGGGGAGCAAAAAGACTTCGCCATCGGCCATGACGACATTTCCGGTCAGGCTATTATTGAGCGTCGCGGCGTTCTCGGGGTCGTTTTCAATCAGCAGCGAGTCTCGATTGAGCGTTAGATCTTCCGGCTTCGTCCAACTGATGCCGGGCCCATTCTTTTCGACGACCATCAACAGCGTCTCGAAGTCATCCTTGACATCCTTTTGCGATACGCCGCCGCCATCAGGAAAGAGCGTCTCCTTCCCTTTGATTACGACAAATCGAGTTTCGAAGAACGTGTTGAGAGGATCGTCAAAACTGCGATAGACGCTCGGCATTTCTGAGAGGATCGTCAGGTTTTGCGGATCATCCCACGCAAGTTTCATGTTGTAGCGTGAGTAAATATCTTGGTGCCCTAAGAACGGCAGCAGCAAAACTCGCCATGAATGCTGCGGCTGACCTTGGGCGTCGCTCGTAAAAGCAGGCGGATACGCCCCGTAAGTCGCATGGTACGAATTCATCGCCTCGGCGATCCGCTTCAGATTGTCGTGTGACGCTTGATTTTGGGCCGTCCTTCTCGCATTCTGGATCGCCGGCACCGCGACGCTGGCGACTCCTCCGCCGCAGATCGCAAGAATCGCAAGTCCAGCGAACGAGAAGCCGAGAATCAGCATGATCGTCGCCAACGGCATGCGCGATTGATCTGCCGACGAAACGGGCTGGGGCGCCGCAAAGGGGGAATTTCCGACAGGTGCGCCAGCAGTCCCCAAGTGCGGGATGGTGATCGCCTTGGCGCAGATGGCGCAAGGACCGGTTTGCCCGGCATAGCTTTCGTCGATTTCCATGGGTGTCCCGCAATGGGGACAAGTGAATGAGATCGGCATGAGATAAGCGTTTCGCGAAGAAGGCGAGGGATACGGCCGATTATAGGGGGCGCTCGACGCAATCGCTAATGACTTGCGCGGAAGTCCTGCACAATCTGAACGTATTGCGCCGCCAGGTCCGAGATCCGCTGCATATCGCCGCTGGCGACCGCTTCTTTCTCGATCAGCGAACCGCCGACTCCCAACGCACAGGCGCCCGCCTTTAAAAAGTCGACCGCGGTTTTCAAATTCACTCCGCCGGTCGGCATCAATTTTATCTGGGGCAGGGGACCATGCAGCGCTTTCAGATATTGCGGCCCCGTGATGTCAGACGGAAAGATCTTCACGACGTCGGCGCCAGCTTGCCAGGCGGTCACAACTTCGGTCGGGGTCAGAGCGCCCGGCATAATCGCTTTGGAATAACGTCGACAGAGTTCGATCGTCTGCAAATTGATCGCTGGCGAGACAATAAACTCGGCGCCCGCCAAAATGGCCAGGCGAGCCGTTTCGGGATCCAAAACGGTTCCGGCGCCTAGGACGACCTTCCCCCCCAGTCGGTCGGCGACCGCTTCCAGCACGCGATGGGCTTTGGGAACGGTGAAGGTCACCTCGATTGCGTTGACGCCGCCGGCGAGCAGCGCTTCGGCGATATCAATGACCGCTTCCGGGCGATCGGCTCGTAAAACGGCGACAATTCCGGATGCGGTGACTCTTTCGACGATGGTCGGCTGGGACATGATTCGGTGCTTCCCAAAATAGAGATTGGCGATGGATGGGGGGGACGATCGAGGGAAAGAACAGGACCCATCGATCCGAAAAAACGGTAAGCTCTACTGACGACGTATTTTACGCAATGCTTTGTCAAATCGGCCGAACGTGAGATAATAACAAAAACAGACGCCGCTCGGGCCGCGCGGCAGTCGCCCGCTCTCCTTTCGCGCATGTTGATCGAGTATGGACGCAGAATCGTTTTTGAACCTAGGACAGGGAATTGTGCTACTAGTGCTTTCACTCGTAGCACTGGTACTAGCGTTCCAAATTATGAGAAGGTTTCGGGATCGCGCGGATGACGACCTGCCAGAGCAAGAAACACTGCTATCAAACTTCCGGGATTTGCATTCACGGGGTGCTCTGAGCGACGAGGAATTCCGAAAGATTAAGACGGACATTTCGACGCAAATCCGTAACTCGGTTGGAGATTCAATAGATGAACCGCCGTCAGGATCGCAAAGTGATGTCTAACTTTTTTGCGGTTAACTTCCGCACAAACGTAACGATGCATCCGTACAGCGAGGAGTTCAAGCCTGGGAGGCTGCTAGGTCGAAATCACACGGTGTGTGGTACCGAGCCTGGAATGTACGGATGCTTAAGATAGATGTTGAAGAGAATTGATAGCTCGACTCTCTGCGGACAAGGATGCCCCCCGGGCCCACGGCTTCACCGCCAACGGCCAATCGAGCGACACCTGGGAGTTTGGAACCGAGTAGGCGAACGTCGCCCTCTCGCCCATGACGCGTTGTAAAAGACGCGCTCGGTTCAACTTTGAGAAGCCGTAAAGGAGTTAGTGAATGCCCGCGGGAAAAGACCTCACTGGTGGTCGTCGCAGTTCGACGAATAAGAAGAACGCCTTCTGTTCGTTCTGCCGTAAAAGCTACCGAGAAGTGGGACCATTGGTCGAAGGACCTGGCGACGTATACATCTGCGGAGAATGTATCGATCTCTGCAAGTCCATTCTCGAACAAGAGAATCGACGTCGCGGCGCCAGCGGTAAATTGTTCAATCACGTGCCTAGTCCGCGTGAGATCATGACGCACCTCAATGAGTACGTCATTGGTCAAGGGAACGCCAAGAAGGTTCTCTCTGTCGCCGTCCACAATCACTACAAGCGATTGATGATGGGCGCCGAGGGATCCGAAGTAGAGATTGAAAAATCGAACATCATGCTCGCCGGTCCGACCGGCAGCGGAAAAACGCTGCTTGCTCGCACTTTGGCTCGTATCCTCAACGTGCCGTTCGCCATCGGCGACGCGACCACGCTGACCGAAGCCGGCTATGTGGGCGAAGATGTCGAGAACTTGTTGCTCAAGTTGCTGCATGCAGCTGACTTTGATGTCGAAGCGGCCCAACGCGGCGTGCTTTACATCGACGAGATCGACAAGATCGGCAAGACCTCCAACAACGTCTCGATCACTCGCGACGTCTCGGGCGAAGGGGTTCAACAAGCCCTGCTCAAGATGTTGGAAGGAACCGTCGCCAACGTTCCGCCGCAAGGGGGACGCAAGCATCCGGAACAGCAGTACATCCAGATCGACACCAGCAACATTCTCTTTATCTGCGGCGGCACGTTCGTCGGAATTGAAGAGATCGTTCGCAAGCGTCTGGGACGCAAGTCGATCGGTTTCGGCCAACAGACCGGATACAAGAGCGAAGCCGACTCGGCCGAGTGCTTGCGTCAGGTCAACAGCGACGACATCCTGGAATTCGGTTTGATTCCGGAACTGGTCGGACGTCTGCCGGTCGTCTGCTCGCTAGAGCCGCTGGATGTCGCCGGATTGAAGAGCGTATTGACCGAACCGAAGAACGCGTTGATCAAACAGTATCAACAACTCTTCGAGATGGAAAACGCGCAGCTCGATTTCTCGGACGACGCCCTGGAAGCGATCGCCCAACGTGCGATGAACAAAGGAACGGGAGCCCGCGGTCTACGTTCCATCATCGAAGAAGCGATGCTCGACATCATGTTCGATCTTCCAGAACAAGAACCTGGAAGCAGCTTCTCGATTACTCGTGAAGTAATCGAAGGCCGCGAAAATCTTTACAAGATGCCAGAAACGAAAAGTGCGTAAGGTTATCCCCTCCACTGTTTGACGTAGCAACGTTGACTCCGCAACTGATGTGAAACCTGAGCCCCGACCGCTTCTCCAACGGTCGGGGCTTTTTTGTGCGCGCGGCGCGCCGTTACTTCGCAACTTCTCTTCATAGCCAGCTGCACAATTTTGAATTGGTGCATCGTGCGAGAACTGTCACACAAGTGTTCTGTCATACCTGCGTTTTCGGCTTTGGCGCTATGCCCTTATCACGTCTTCGTGAAAAGAGCATGACACCCGAAAATTTCCGCGTGACACAACACTAGCCCGCGGCGCAAGCCAAGGGAATGCGGGTCGGTAACATCAACTAGGCCCGAAGTAGAGACCGCATCGGCACGCATGCAACTGCCGCTAGACGCCGGAGACTTTCTCCCGCTTCGCTTCAGCACGATTTAGATGACGCCGTTTCCCGACAGTCCCAACATCCGCTCGAGCGAAAGATACAAGAGAATCTTCACGCCAACTCGCAGGTCCACATCGCGAGGCGCTAAACCAAGCTGGACTGCGACATCTTCAAAGTCCATGACAAATTGCTCCGTTTCCATTTCGTCCAATTGCAGGAGAGATTGTGCATAAAGCTCTACGAGCATTTCGAAATTCGGCGTCGAGGCCGTCTCTGCTTCGTCGAGCATCTCCTCTTCGTCTTCAACTTCGTCGACCATTTCCGCTTCGATCACCGCTGACGGTGATTGGTGCGTTGTCGGCGTTGTCGAGTATTGCGATGCGGTGGTAGTCGAGTAGGGAATCGTTGGCGTTGTCGGTATGGTTGGCGTCGTCGTAGGACGCGTTGGTATCGTCGGCGTCGTCGGGATTGTTGGTGTCGTGGTCGTGATTCCCTGCACGGGCACGTATTGTGGCGGCGTTGTCGTATAAGCAGATGGCGTCGTCGTGTACTGCGAAGGTGTCGTCGTGAATAAGGTTGGCGTCATCGTGAACATCGACGGAGTCGTCGTGTACCGCGGCGGCGTGGTGGCGTACTGCGATGGAGTTGTCGTATACGCAGACGGCGTGATGGCGTATTGCGACGGAGTTGTCGTGTAGGCAGACGGAGTGGTGGCGTACTGCGATGGGGTCGTCGTGTATGCGGGAGGAGTGGTCGTGTACTGCGACGGGGTCGTAGTATACGCAGACGGCGTTACCGTCATGCTTTGGGCCGACGCCGCCAGCGTCATCCACGGTAGTAAGACGACGGCGAATGCAAAAGCGGGGAATTTCATAGCAGCGATCTCCTGAGGATGCCCTGAGTCGTATCGGCGAATGGTAATTCAAACCACGGGCCCCGCCTCCCGGGCAAACTTCCGGCGTCGAACAAGGGTTTACCAAGATACGGTGCAAATCACGTGCGGAAAGCGGCCGCGGGAGAGTGCATTCCGTCTCACTTCACAGAAATTGGTTCTCAAGCCGCAGATAATGGCTTTGTTATAGGCGCCGCAATCGCAGTGGGCGATTGAAAAATAGACCGTGACTGCGGGCGGTGTGCTGCAAGCGTCCCGAATGATCGGCCGGCGATCATGTTGATCAAGCCTTCAAGATCGCGCACAAAAAAACGCCGACTGCGGGGTCGGCGTTCTTTATTCGATTTAAACAGCTCGTCGCACTAGCGAAACAGCGAAGTTCCGCCGGGCAAATAATAGGTCGGAGCGTTGCGGCTCGTTCGTTCCCATTCCAGTAACACTTTCTCTTTGACCGGCGGGCTTGGTTGGGCCGGGGGCAATGCCGCCGGTTGCGAACCAATCTGGCGCGTCGCCTGGTCGGCGGCGATGTTCATCGCCATGTCATTGCGCGCTGGATCGCTGCCGCCGCGATGATAAAAGCCTTCGCTCGACGCGTTGGCGCTCACTTGCATGAACGGCCGTGGTTGTCCACTTTGCCGTGGAGTTGCGGCCGCTGCGGCTACGCTATTATTGGGCGCCTCTGGGCTTTGTCCTCGCAAAACGTACGGCTCGGTTTCGTTCTGGGCGACTTGCTCTTGCGGACCGCGAACGTTGGCGATCGAGCTGCCGTCACGCACCCAGCCGAGCCAGGCGACCTGCAAGTCGCTAAGACTGTGATAGCCATAGAACTTGTTGGTCGTACGGGTCCAGTTGTTCGACTTCATCCCTTCGCCGATGTATTCGACATACTTTGGCTTGCCTCCCTGGACGATCAAAAAGCGGGCCAGCGAATAGCCTTGCGCGTAGAGCGGCAAGACGTCGGCAGGGTAATCTTCCATCGCGAACATCCGATTGAACGCGATGCCGCGATCGGTCGTCAGACATTCGTACAGCAGCTTGGTGTTTTTGTTCTTTTCGGAGTCATGCTCGACAGTCGTGCAAGCGCCTTCGTCGGCCCAGCGGGGAAGGGGACGCCCAAAGTGACTCGCGAAGACGGTATGCAAAATTTCGTGCGGCAGAACCGAATCGAGGATTCGCTCGCGGGAGCCTTGAATCTCCATCGTCCAGTTGAACGGCACTCCGCGATTGAACGCGAACTGCGTGAAACCGCCGGCGCCGCCCCCTACTTTGACCAAGATCGGGCAAGGCTGCGACCACGGGGGAAGTTCACGTCCGAGCCATTCCATCGCGAGTTGGCGACGAAATCCTTCGGCCGCTTCACAAGTCTGCTGGGCCATTTGCTTGTCGGGAGCGGTGACCACAAAGTTTTCGGTGCGGTGATTAGCGCCTAGCGAGAGTACGGCGCCAAAGATGACTGCCGCGAAGCAGATACGAGCTTCCATGCTCTTGGAATCTCCAAGTTTTCTGGGATCGTGCTTGTGCGAGTCGCCTCCTGCAACTCGCTACTGGTCGCCGCGGCAGTTCCGGGGGAGAACGTTGGCGGCCAAAACGACGCTGATTCCGATCAAGCGCCGCATGTTTGTCGAAGGGTCGCCGTGCAGTGCGACTCTTGGGATCTTTGCTCAGTGACGGTCCCCAAATAGGGGCCAGCGACCCTCCATGCCGCAATCACCGTTTGTAAAGATTACAGAAAACCTAATCCAGAAGGCCGCGATCACCTAGAGCAATTTTCGCCAGATCGGACCAACAACCCGAAGCAACGCTAGCGGGGGGACATTCCTCACCTTCGTCGGTTACGCATGCCGGCAGCGGTTCGTTCACGATTTGGGGCGACGTTTTTTCTTTTTTTTCGACGGTGGTTTTTCGCTCAGCAAGAAGCGTTTTTCGGAATTGACCAGAAAACGCCCCGCCAAAGCCGTACGGCCGAGCAGCATTCGGCAAAGCATTGTGCGGCGACAAACGAGCCCCAGTTCGACCACGGCCTGATGTTGGCCAACCTGGATCGTTGTCTCGACGATGATCCGGTCATGAACGCTGCCGTTGCTCGACTTGATTCGTGTTCGGCGTTTGATCGGCGCTTCGATCGTCACCAAATTATCTCGGTTGAGCTTTGAGAGAGCGACATGAAACAGCACGCGATCTCCCGGCAACTCCTCGAAGTCGACGACATCGATCGCGCTAGAACGAGCGCCGCTGTCCGATTTAGCCCGAATCGGCGGGACGTTCCACTTAGGCAACGCGATGTATTCTTGCCAGCCGATGACGGCCAATTCACGGTTCTCGTCTGTCACTTCCACCCTCGCACATGTGCTTCATGCTCAGGCGAAAAGTATAGTCGATGCAAGGCCCTTTCGGGCAGTCCAAACCGGGGCAATCCGCCGGTCGCAGAGTGACGGCCAAGTATCGACGACGAATTAGTCGACCGGGGACTGATCCATGTCCAAAATCGCACTGAAATACATCACAAATTTACCGTTACGACGCCCCTTGATGGTATCAACCAATTTTACCGCGGCGTTCAAAACGTCGCGTCGGCTGATCTGCCCCACCAATTTGCCATCTCGTAAGACCGGCAATCGCCGATACTCCGTATTCTTGAAGATCTGAATGCACTGCAACAAATCGGCATCTTCCTCAATCGTCCGATGGGGATCGGTGTTCATGAAGGCCCGAACTTCATTGGAGGGCAACTGTTCGTACATCGCATCGAGCAGGAAGCTCATCGATGTTTTTTCTGAGAAAACGCCCAAATACTGGCCTGCTTCGTCAACGACAGGCGCACCAGAAATCCGATAATGGAGAAGCTTGCGCACCGCCTCCAATGCGTCATCTTCTGCGCGAAGCGTAATTAATTTGGTAGCCATAAAATCGCCCGCCACCGGTGAACGATTCTGAGAAGTTTGAAGAGACATCGTCACAGTCCCCCTTTCCCTAATGAGTAGGTAAAAAACGGATGAGCGGGGAGAGTCTTTTGATTGTGATGAGAGCCGTTATTTTAACCCTCTGCCAGCCGCGGCGGCAATCTTTTTCTTTCAACTTTGCGGCACAAAAAATTCCAATAAGAAAGCCATAAAGGAAGTCAGGTATCCACAAAGGGAATTATGTATTCCCCTACATCTGTTTCGCACCGAAGCGGCGTCCGCCAAATGACGCTCTTTAATTTGACGAAAAATGATAACCCAAGTAATCTAAGATTGGCGCGCAGAATCCGTCATGCTTTATGTATGGAAAGGAGACCACTATGTTTAAGCCGGGGGATCCCGTGGTCTATCGTAAGACCAAACACACGACCCATCCCGGTCCACGCGCTCACGATATCGACCCCGAACCACGGGGTGAGTTTTATACCTACGACGTCGATAAATACTGGGTGATCGAGCAGATCGATCAAGAAGCGATCGTGGTTCGCACACGACGCGGCAAGACCCACGCGATCCGTCGAGACGATACTCGCCTACGTGCCGCCAATTGGTGGGAACGCTTTTTTCTTCGTGGTCGTTTTCCTGGTGCTGATGCTGGGCAAGAAAACACGACGTAGACGTCGAAGCTTCCGCTGATGACGTACGAATCAACGACGCCGAGCCAAGGGGAATGACATTCCCCCTGGCTCGGCGTTCTGTTTTTCTTGCCGCTCTACGATCGCTACTTCAATTTGGCGATCATCTCAGCGTACGAATCAAGCAATCGGCCCGGACTCCCCATTTGGTTGTAGCCGCCGTCGACATGCAAGATCTCGGCCGTCACTCCTTGCGACATGTCTGACAACAAGTAGGCGCCTGCTTTGCCGACTTGCTCGTGGGTGATGTTGTCACCCAGCGGCGACACCGCCGCGTACAGGTCGGTCATCCCTTTGGCGCCCACGGCGCTGCTGGCCAACGTTTTCAGCGGTCCGGCGCTGATCGCATTGACGCGAACCCCGTCTGGCCCCAGGTCGAAAGCCAGGTATTTGACGATCGAATCGAGCGCCGCTTTGCAGACGCCCATCATGTTGTAGCCCGGCACGATTCGCTCGCCGCCGTAGTAGGTCATCGCGCAGACCGAGCTGTTTTTGCTCAAAATCGGCCGCGCGGCGTTGGTCACGGCGATCATGCTATAGGCGCTGATGTCCATCGCCAGCTTGAAACCTTCACGGCTGCATTCGACCGTCGGCACCCGCAGGTCCTCCAGCGACGCATAGGCGACCGAGTGCAGCAAAAAGTCGATCTCGCCCAATTCTTGCTTCGCCGTTTCCATCACTTCGGCGATGTTCTCGTTCGACTGCACGTCCAGCGGAACCAGAAACTTGGCGTTGGGGTTGCCGTCGATCAACTTGCCGACGCGATGTCGGTTCTTTTTGCGTTCGTCATCCGGCTTGTCAGGCAGATGCGTAAATCCGCACACGCCGCCGCCGGCCATAATTTGCTCAGCAATCGCCCAAGCGATCGAGTGATTGTTGGCGACGCCGACGATCAGCCCTTTTTTGCCTTCGAATAATTGCACTGCGAGATCTCCTCCGCCTAGCCCAATGTCATGCGGCTCGTAAACCGTAGTAATAATCGCCCAGAATACCCGTTTCCGGCCCTCCTCAAAAGCGGACTTCCTGATACGGCAGGCGTCGAACTCAAATCAATTTGATAACATGGGGCCGTTATCCTTTGACGACATCGGCGGAGCAAGGCATGGGCGGAGCCCTTTACGACGAAATCGAATCGGCCCTCTCCCTGGGCGAACAGCGTGATCTGATCGGCGCCGCGCATCTGCGAGTCGTCGCGCTGGCCACCTCCGAAGATCGGCTCGACAAGTACCTGCACGCGGCGCTCGACGCGATCTTTCAGCGCGGATCGGCCGATTACCTGACGGTCGCCGTCCGCGACAATCTCGGCCAATGGTCCCCCATCGCCGAAGCAGGCCGCCGCCATCCGTTGCCGACGCCGGCTTTGGTCGCCGCGGTCGACGCCAGCGAGCCGGTCCTGGCCGAAAGCTGGCTGACCGTGGCCCTCCACGGCGACAAATCGCTCTCGCTGGTCCTGGCGGTTTGCAGCACGCCAGAACGGATCAAAACGTTGCAATACCGCGCCGCGTTGACCGCCCATCTGCTTGGTTACGGCGTCGGGCTCATCCGCGAGCGCGTTGCGCGATCGGCTCGCTTGAAACGTCTCGAGCAACTGCTGACCATCATCGAGTCGTGGCAAAAAACCCGCGACATGCACACGCTGCTGACCGAAATGGCCGAAGCGGCCGCCGAACTGTTCGGATCCGAGCGGGCCAGCATCTTCCTCTGGGATCGCCCGAAAAAAACGCTCGTCGGCCGGCCCGCCCTCGGCATCGAAGGAGGCGAACTCCGCGTGCCGGACGATCGCGGCGTGGTCGGCCACGTCGTCCAAACCGGCGAGCCTCGCCGCGTTGACGAACTCGAAAAAGACGAAATCAACCGCGACATCGATCAGTCCCTCGCTTTTCATACGCGTAATCTGCTCTGCGTGCCGCTCGTCGGACGCCGCGGGCGAATCTTCGGCGCGTTCGAGCTGATCAACAAGCAACTCGGCAACTTTACGGCCGAAGACCAGCTTGGCCTGACCGAACTGGCCGCACATGCCTCGTCGGCGCTCGAAAACACCCAAGAGACCGAACGCATCTTGGCCAGCCGCAATCGCCTGGCCGACGCCGCCGCAGCAGCCGCCGAGCTGATCGGCGATTGCCCGGCGATCGCCACGTTGCGCGGCACGATCCGTCGCGTCGCCGAGTCGAATCTGCCGGTGCTGGTGTTGGGCGAAAACGGAACCGGCAAAGAAGTCGTCAGCCAGTCGATCCACTTTCGCAGCGATCGTCGCGCTCAGCCGCTGGTCGCCGTCAACTGCGCCGCGGTGCCAGACACGCTGCTCGAAAGCGAACTGTTCGGCCGCGAGAAGGGCGCCTTTACCGGGGCCGACGAAACGCGCCCCGGCAAGTTTGAAATGGCCGACGGCGGCACTCTGTTTCTCGACGAGATCGGCGATCTCAGCCTGGCCGGCCAAGCGAAGCTGTTGCGCGTTCTCGAAGACCAACTCATCCTGCGGGTCGGCGGCACGACCGAGATCCAGGTCGACGTCCGCATCATCGCCGCGACCAATCGAGATCTGGGCGAACTGGTCCGCGAAAAGAAGTTCCGCGAGGACCTCTTCTTTCGCCTGCACGTCGTAACGATCGAACTGCCGCCGCTCCGCGAACGGGGCGCCGACGTGATCACGCTGGCCAACCACTTTTTGCACCATTTCTCCCTGAAAACCGGCCGCCAAACGCCGACCCTGGCCGATGCGGCCCAGCGACGCCTGTTGGCCCACCCATGGCCCGGCAATGTACGCGAACTGCGCAACACAATGGAGCGGGTGATCTTCCTGCACAGCGAAGAGGTAATCCAACCCGAGTCGCTGCAGTTCCACTCGCTAGATTCGCACGACGACACCCCAATGAATCTGCCGCTAAACGACGCAACTGCTGAATTTCAAAGACGTTATATCCAGCGTCACGTCGACGCCGCCCAAGGCAACATCAGCGCCGCGGCCGAAAAAATCGGCATGCACCGCTCGAACCTCTATCGCAAGATGAAACAGCTAGAAATGCTCTCCGACAGCACCCCAGGAGGCGCCAGCGAATAAAAACGGACCGGAAAACATGGTGACCGCCTTGGTAACGGCCGATGTTAGCGTTACATTATGGAATTCTGAGGGAAGCGAACCTGCCAACAAGCAGACGCGTCCCCCAAAAAACGCTCCTTTAGCTCAATCGGCAGAGCAACTGACTCTTAATCAGTAGGTTGTTGGTTCGACTCCAACAGGGAGCACTTTTTCTAAATCCTTTCTGGATTGAGGTTAAGAGAGTCCGCATGGGCGGCTCTCTATGGTGCGGATTTGGTGTATGTCACCGTCCACGTCACCCGCGACCCTTTCAGTCATCTTCCGTTGTATCGTAGCGCCAGTCATCGGGTAGGCCATTTTTACGCCTCACCATTGCTTTAGTAAATGCTTCTACTGCAACTCTCTCTGACGCACCTAATTTTTTGAATTCCTCTAAAGTACGAGCACTGAAAATTGGAGCTAATGCCGCTTCAAGATCTTCGACGACTCCAAATTCTTCAAACTGGGTCAATTTGAACTCTTTAACGATTTTAGAGCTGGCCCCATCGGAAACATGGATTGGATTGGTAAAGGCTTTGGCGATACGGACGGCCCCCGGAAAATCTTGAATCTCACCGCGAACCCAATCTCTTGGCTCGTCATCGCTAACCCACTGCTTCCATCGCCACAAGCAGTACAAGAGCCTTGGCCCCTCAATCTCTTTCAGTCCGCTCCCACGAATTCTCGCGAGCACCAAATCTTTAGCCACCGCAAGATCCGAATCAACTAATATTCGTTTGTCGACCGTCCCCTCTTCTTGCGACTGCACTTCCGTAGCAAGCTTCCGAATCGGCAACCAGTTTCCGACGGTGTTCTTAAAACAATTGAGCAGCATGGCGCTCCTTTTCACCTCGTCTGGTTCGCAAATCAGTGAATGGTAAACAAGCCTGCAAGCGTTCGCGTCGGCCCCCATTCCAAGCACTCCCAAGTCTTCCATTGGGATCTGATCTCCGATATCGAAAATTGAGGTTAGGAACGTCTCCAGCCGCTCACTGGGTATTTCATTTTTTCGGCCCAAGAGTCGACCAATTGCTACCTCGATACTACCCTCACTGACTAACTGCTTCAGAAGCCTCAGTAGTTCGCCTTTTTCGGAAGTAGATATGATTCGATTTAAGTCGCCCTGCGAAATATCTCCCTTCGCAATAGATTGCATAAAATAACGATCGAACATTTTCGGATGACAGATTCGAAGCTCCTTCTCCCACTGCGCTTCGTAGTCACCGACGTGACTCTCTCCCTTTACTGCCCAAGCGAGCCTTGGAAAAATGGATTCAAGCAATTTCTTCAAGACTTCCCTGTTTCCGGGACTGGCCAGGACAAGCAATTCCTCAAACTTTTCTTTAGCATCTAGCTCTGATTTTGGGACTCTAAAGCTGGCTGTGAGACGATCCCCCAAAAGCAGACTCTTCGACTTTGCTATTTGGGCGTAGATTTTTGGCTCGAAAACCCGAATTGTTTCTATCGCGACGAGATCTACAAAGTTAACGTCAAGCGACTTGTCTTTGTAAAATAGCCCAATCTCAAACGTAAACGTCGACAAAAACCGTCGTACGTCCCTAAGTGACTTGAAAAACGCGAATAGGTATCGACCGTAGATTGCTTCCCAACGTGTCTCATCGAGACTCTGGCCCATTCCCTCATTACTTAAAACCGCATTAAGTCCATCAATCAAACACTGATCTATTTCCTGCCACTGAATTTGTGGCAGGTCAAAGCCAGCCTGAACGATTTTCTCCATGTACTCGCAACCGTCGCAGCCCGAAACATTACCTAATGCTTGTTCTACGATTTTTCGATCGAACAACATGAGATAGATGATATTGGGAAAATCGGCATTCACTTTTACAAGTCGAAACAGAATGCGAATTTCTTCCGATGTCAGGCGATCAACGTCATCGAGTACGATCAGTACAGGACGATCCGCTTTCAACAGCTCTTCGCTCAACTCTCTCTTTAGGCTCTCAACGGTATTGTCTTCACGCCCCTCCATAACCTTGGCGCCTTCGTCGCTTAATTTGGAGGATGCTCTCATCGCCGACGACATTCCCGACAGCAACATGGGTGCCCATGGAACACCGGAAACCTCAGTTGCGAATCGTAAATGGTCTAAAACGCTACTCCCTAGCGTAAGTCGATCTGCATAGGTCCGCCATTTTCTCGACAGTTGCGTCCCAAGTTCCCCATCAAAGCAGTGCCCCAGACTTGTCGCGATCTCTTCAAAAAATGCTCTTTGAAGTCGCTCCTCGCCTGACCAACTCCAAGGATTAAATTCAACGACAGTCGGCCCATCACTTGCTTTTTGAAGCAATGATAGGAGAACGTTCTTGACAGAAGTTTTACCCTCGCCCCACTTTCCGTAAATCGCGATCACCAATCCATCTCGGCCGTCCCATGCTTTGATAGCGGAAGCAAGGTCGATCACAAATCGCCCGCGATTTAATTTGTCTTCGCTCAAGTCGTTGATTGGACGGTCTGCGGAAAGACTATGAAGGACAGCGGCATCGCTCATAGGAACTCCTTTTTCTTGAGGCGTAACACAGTGCGGATCTATTGGAACAGGTGACGCGTCAAACTTAGATCTGCTCTTCTAGTCGCCACATCATGTCTGCTGTTGCCATAGCGTCTTTCACCACGTAATACTTCAGCGTCGTATCAATCGATTCGTGCCGCATCAATTCCCTTAGTTGCTGCGGCAATAACTTATCTGCCAGCGCTGACCAAACGACCGTCGAAGGTCATGCAAGCAGGCATACTTCTTTTTGCTGGTATGGGGGTCCGTGTCAACTACTACGTCCGCCTTTTGACCGATCGCACAGACAAACTTGGAAACCCAATCAGCACGCGGCAACGCGCCCCGATGGCCAGGGAACCGAAAAACCGGGCCGGTTCGATCCTTGGCGGGCACCTGCTGAAGGTGACTCACAAAACCAGGGGCGACCGGATGGACCCGATCTTTCTTCCCTTTGTCGAATTCCGCCGGGATCCAAAGGAGCGGCCGGGCCAGGTCGAAGTCGATGCAAAGCCGGTCCTGCCGATCCCGATCCCAATACAGCTGGAGCGATTCCGAAAGCCGCAGCCCTGACCACCACATGCCCCGTAGGTAGAACTGCCAGGCTTCCGCGTTCTCTTTGCCCACAACATCGGGCGTTGCATCCAGCATCCGTTGAAATTCGGGCTCAGTAATCGGTCGCCCCTTCATGACCTTGCTCCCCTTAGCGGCCTTGGGCATGACGAACCGGGGGCAGGTAGGTTAAGTGCCACGGCTCTGCGAGCCGTGTCTTCAACCACACACCGCCACCGGACCAGGGGACCGGACCGCTTCGCTTATTGTCCGAAAGGTTGGACAGGACCGGACCGATCCCGTTTTTTGAACCTGGCGGTCCGATCATTCGGCATTCTGGTTTCGACATTCGGCATTTGCCTGAAAGGTTGGACCGGACCGCCCTCATTTTTTCAGCAATCTTCTCCATCTTGCCTGCGAGTTAAGCTGGGCAGCTTAGTTATTGATAGGAGACCGGATCTCTTTCGGATTTTGGCTCAAAGGTTGGACAGGACCGCTGAATTTTTTTATCTGAATTCCCCCAGACTACCTGCGCGTCACATTGGGCAACGTAAGGTGCGGCCTGCCCTCCGGGTTTCCTAGTTGGACCGGACCGCTCTCGTTTTTTTGCGTCCTTTCCTATCTTGCCTGAGCGTTAAGTTGCGTAGTTTAGCCGCTGATTGGAAAAGGTTGGACAGGACCCCGTTGTCCGAAGTAAATCGAGCGTCCGCGCCCCCGCATCTTCGGGTGCGATCGATCGTTTGTGAATTGCAAAATGGCGCCGCTTCAAAGCGCGCGAATGGGATCCGAGGGCCGATCACCCCACAATCGACCCCAAGTCCGTTCGCTTTGTCAACGGACAATCTTCGCCGCACAACACCGCCCCACTAAGACACGCCCTCACGATCTGCTTCCGACCCAAAGTGGCGACCTAACATCAGGCTGGGATTAGGTCCAACCCAACTGGCTGCGGACGATGGAGTCTGTGTTGATCGCTTTGCTGGGCGCGTCGGGAAAACGAACACGACGATCAAACGGGTTGAAGATGGCTTTGGTGAGCGCAAATGGTTCGGAAAAGGAGACTGGCTGAAGGCCAATTGCACGCCAGACAAGCAGATGCTTGTGATCGCTCCATGATTTCGCCATCGATGGATTCCTAGTAAGCTCTTATGCATCCCCACTACCAGCAGGGTCTTTCCCGGCCCCAATGAGCTACCAAAGCGACTTCCCAGGAATCCCGCGATGCAACTCTTCTTTTGGAAAATGGTCACGGTCACGTTTCCCCTGCTGATGCTAATTCTCGGCTCGATCGGCATCTTCCTGACTGGCCATTTTTGGCGTCGATCGCATAAACGTGACAATCGGGAGTCGCCGCTGAATCATGACTTACTGCGACCGCCAGGCTTTTCTCTCACCAAACGACTGGATGAAATAGACAGCGAGCTTAACCTGCAAATGGCGTGGATACTGGCGATCCCAGGCATCGTGTACACCGTCCATCTAAGTTTGTCGTACTTCGGCGGAGAAGCAGAAACAGTCTTTCGCACCGTCGTTTCCGCACTTTTTGCCCTGGGCATGACCATCTACTCGGCGCGCAAGCTGATGCGTCTCTTAACCGAGCGAAAGAACTTCATCCTTGGTCGCGATGGAGAAATGTTCACCGGCGAAGTACTAAATCAGCTCATGCGCCACGGCTGCCGCGTCTTTCACGACATTGAGTTTCCCTATGGCAACATCGACCATGTTGCCGTCTGTCCAAGCGGCGTCTTCTCCATCAATACGAAGATGCACAGCAAGCCAAAGAAAGGCAAAGATAAAGCCGCGGCCAATGTCGACTACGTCAAAAACAGAATCACGTTTCCCGATCGATACATCGAGATTCCGTTGCAACAATTGGAATGCGAAGCCAAATGGCTCTCGCAGGAATTGTCCTCAGCAACGGCTCTACCGATTTCCGTGGTGCCGATGCTCGCGCTACCGGGCTGGTTTGTCCAACATCTTACGAGACCGACGCGAATCACCGTGTTCAACCCGTTCAACTGCGAAGGACTCTTTCTGAAGCGAGCACAGAAACTGAGCCCAGAACAGATCCGACAAGTGGCGTACCAGTTAGAGCAGCGTTGCCACAAGATTGCTCCGTCGTTTCGTGAGCCGCGAAGTTGGGATTCGAAGACTGCCAAATGAAGACACTGGCAGAAGCCCCCGTGTCTTCTCTTTCGATCGAATCGATCCCCTCTCGTCGGAAATTGATTATCCGAGCCCAGGCGCAATCGCCGTCAACTTGTAGCCTATAGTTGTGATGTTGGTCATCTTAGGAACAAGCTTGTAGCCGTCAGCGCGGTTCCGTGTTCGCCATCCCTGCAGCGGAAAGAGTATTTCCCCCATGAAGAAACTCACTCTTGCAGTCGTCGTGGCCGCGGCGATCTGCTTTGGCCTGGGTCAAATCGGTTTGTTTGGCGATCTTCTTGGCACTTCCACCATGCAAACGCCGGTGGCGCCGGCCAGCCCGACGGATGTTTTGGGGACGGCGTTCGCCGAACAGAGAAGCGGGCTCCAAGTCACCGGCGAAGGCGTCGTGACCAAGCTGCTGGCCGATGATACCGAAGGGAGCCGTCACCAACGGTTCATCTTGACGCTATCCACGGGACAAACGCTCTTGGTGGCGCACAACATGGATCTTGCGCCTCGTCTCAACTTGTTGGAAGTCGGGGATACCGTCGCCTTCAACGGCGTGTATGAATGGAACTCCCAAGGGGGCGTCCTACATTGGACGCATCACGACCCGAGCGGACGTCATGAAGCGGGCTGGCTCCAACATAACGGGCTGATCTTTGAGTAGAGGGCAACGTTGACGCCTAACGGCGCTCGGCTAATTCCAAAGAGCATTTGCATACTTGACGCCGGCCGTTCTACTTTTCCTTCAACACAACTTCGTAAACCGGCATGGTCGCTATCCTCGCGGGGTGTCGCTGAACTGGGGCCGGCGCCGTGGGGCATGTCAACGGTCGGCGCCCTACATCCATCACATTTCTCGGCCGCGATCTCCTTGTCGGCCTGCCGCTAGATAAATGATCGCTCCTAAAATGTGGGTGACCAAGATCACGACGACCCAGATGATTCGCTGGTTGTCAGAAAGCCGGGGGTTGCGGATCGCGTCGACCAAGGCCCAGATCCAGAGGGCCGAGAGCAGCACGACGAAGCTGAAAATGCAAATCATGCCGAGCCCGAGCCCAATTCCAACGTAAGGTCGTTCAATAGGTCGTTGCGCCAGCAGCAGCCAATCAATCATCGATTTCTCTCTCTTGCGTCAGTGTGGATCGGCGACGCAGATGCACGCCTTTATCAAAGGCGTTCATCGCGTGTCCTGTTTCTACCATGGGATCCCCTGGTCGCCCAATCGTCAGGTAAAGGATTGCTGCGAATATCTGCAGCAGCAAGCTCATCCGGAACCCGATGAGCCGCGGGTTTTCGCTCAGCCGATTTTTTTGCGCAACTTCTTAACAATTCCTTAACACCCAGGCGATTACCCGTGTGTTACAAAACAAGCTCCTATATTGGCGAGTTGACAACACGAGAAAAGGTGACGTTGCATGGCCTCGACTTTAGCGATTGTGGGCTTTTTGTTGGCGGCGTATTCGATTGTCGCTAATGACGCGATCCAGACGCTGGGGACGTTTATCAGCTCCAACTCCAAGCGTCCTTGGTGGGTGCTGTGGGCGTTTGCCTGCACGGTGCTGATGTTCGTCTTTATTTATGGCTGGCTGACGCACGATGGCGACGTCTCCTTTGGGCGACTGGCGAAATTCCCCGAGCCTGCCGGCGGGTTGACCTGGCTGCATATCATTCCACCGCTGGTCATCTTGCTGCTGACGCGCTATGGCATTCCGGTCAGCACCACCTTTCTGGTGCTGGCGGTGTTTGCACCGGGTAATCTGACGGGGATGCTCTCGAAGTCGATGCTCGGCTACATCGTCGCGTTTTTCGTCTCGATCGGCATCTATCTGGTCATCACCAAGTCATTCGAGAAGAAGATGATTGCAACGGCCGAGAACCCGCCATCTACGGTCTGGGTGACGTTGCAATGGATCTCGACGGCGCTGCTGTGGAGCCAGTGGCTCGTACACGATCTGGCGAACATTTTCGTTTATCTGCCGCGCAAATTAACTCCCATGTATTTCGTCTTCGCAGCGCTGGTGATGCTGGTGTTGCATGCGGTGATATTTGCGCGCCGCGGCGGATCGATTCAACATATCGTGACCTCAAAAACCAATACGCAAGATATCCGCTCGGCGACGATCATTGACTTCATCTATGCGATGATCCTGATGATCTTCAAGGAATACAGCAACATGCCGATGAGCACGACCTGGGTGTTTCTCGGACTATTAGCGGGACGCGAAACGGCGATCTCGCTGCTGCTGAAAGTGCGGCCGATGAAGGAAACCGGCGGCATCGTCTTTAAAGACGCCGGCAAGGCGATGACCGGACTGGCCGTCAGCGCAGGACTGGCCTTTGGGCTGCCGATCTTCCATCAGGCCGTCTCGGGAACCGAACTGCTCGCCAATGAGCCTGAACCCGCCAACAACGTCGTCATCACCGATTCTGACGCCGCATCGATCGCCGCGTTGCCGTCGTACGTCGCTCAACCCGACCTGACCGGCGAAATTAGGAGCGTCGGTTCAGACACGCTGCGGGAAGTGATGGAGAAGCTCGCCGCACGTTTTCAAGAGCTTTCTCCCGGCGTTCTGATTGCGCAGGAGTCGGCAGGTTCGGAAACGGCGCCCCCGGCGCTGATCGCCGGCGATTGCGAGCTCGGCCTCATGAGCCGCAAGATGACGTCCGCCGAAATCAGCGAATTTCGGAACAAGCATGGGCACAATCCGCTGATGATTCGCATTGGGCTCGACGCGTTGGCGGTCTACGTCAACGCCGAGAATCCCGTGCGAGGTTTAACGCTGGCCCAGTTGGATTCGATCTTTGACGCTCAGGCCGAGGCGCAAAAGCTGAAGTGGGGCAAGTTTGTCATGCCGCCGTTTCCCAACCACGAAATCATGACGCATGGTCGGAACGATCAGTCAGGCTCACGCTACTTCTTTCGCGAAATGGCTTTGAATGGAGCCCCGTTTCGCTCGGACATGCAAGTCCATCAAGACTCGGCCGAAGTGGTGAAAGCGGTCGGCAGTTCGATCAATGCGATCGGCTTTTCGGGGATGGGGTATCGCGACAAAGATGTTCGCGCCATCGCCATCGCCCGGTATGAAGATGATGAGTATCTGAATTACTCGGCGGCCGAATACCAAAACGATTCCGATCTCGCCAAGCGCTTTCAATATGTTTATGACGGCCAATATCCGTTGTCGCGGTTCCTGTATATCTACGCCAACAAGCCCAGCGGTGAAAAACTGGCGCCGCCGGTTGACGAATTGCTTCGCTTCATTCTCTCGCAGGAGGGGCAGCAAATCGTTTTGGACGCCGGATTTATTCCGTTGACGCCCAACCTGACCAAGCAACAATTGGACAAACTGCAAGCCGGGTATGAGCCTCCTTGGTACGAGTAAGGCTGGCGATAATGCCGCCAAGCGGGCTACAAAGAGAAATGCCGGTCGAATTTTCTCCTTGCACACTTCAAAATTTGCGTCCAAAAGAGCCAGATCGATGACCGATGACGAAATGCCGACGGACCTGGACCGGATTCAAAACGAGTTGCTCGACTCGCTGGACGAAGAGCTAGAAGCGGAACTGGAAGATGCGCTGGAAGATCGGCATCGACCGGACGGCTACAATGCCGATTCCAATCTGTCGCGGAAGGTTTACTTTAGCGAACTGCTGCGCATGCAGCGTGAGTTGATCAAGCTGCAAGACTGGGTCGTCGCTAGTAACGCCAAGGTTGCGATCTTGTTTGAAGGACGTGATGCGGCGGGGAAGGGGGGCGTGATCAAACGGATCACCCAGCGGCTCAATCCACGCGTCTGCCGAGTCGTCGCGTTGCCGGCGCCGAACGAGCGTGAACAGTCGCAGTGGTACTTTCAACGCTTCGTCCCGCATTTGCCGGCCGGCGGCGAAATCGCGCTGTTCGATCGCAGCTGGTACAACCGCGCCGGCGTCGAACGCGTCATGGGTTTTTGCAGCGATCAGCAATACGAAGAGTTCTTTCGCTCGGTCCCCGACTTTGAACGCATGCTGGTTCGCTCTGGCATGTATGTGATTAAGTATTGGTTCTCGATCACCGACGAAGAGCAGCAGTTTCGCTTCCAATGCCGAATTCATGATCCGCTGAAGCAGTGGAAACTGAGCCCGATGGATCTAGAATCACGCCGCCGCTGGGAGCAATACACTGTCGCCAAAGAAAGAATGCTGGAAGAAACGAACATCGAAGAAGCGCCATGGTGGATCGTCGAAGCGGTCGATAAGAAACGGGCGCGACTGAACTGCATCCACCATCTCTTAGAACTGCTGCCGTATCGCGAAATCCCCAAAGAGACCGTCATCTTGCCGCCGCGTGAGCGAAACGAGGATTACGCGCGGAAGCCAAGTCCGCCCGAGGCCGTAGTCCCCAATATCTACTAACGTAAATCAAATTGCCGCTCTGAATGGATAAGGGATTATCTCAAAATCCAACTCGGCCGATTCGTGAATTGCCCGCGAAAATCAGCCGCTTCGGTATGACGCGCCCTTGCTCTCTAGCCCAGAGCGGCTATCGTGAACGCAGCTGAGACTGAGTCTCAGCGCCATCTCCCGCTTTCCGCCAGAGAATAGCCAGCGCCTTCTGCGGGCCAGCCAAATCTAGCGAGCACGGCTCGGCAGGCTGAACTTCCCACCCGAATTCGCTCTTGGAGACTCCGATGACCCCGGATGTCCGCTCTACCAAACGCCTTGGTTTTACGCTGGTTGAACTGCTGGTCGTGATCGCGATCATCGGCGTCTTGATTGCGCTGCTGTTGCCGGCGGTGCAACAAGCCCGCGAAGCGGCTCGACGCATGACCTGCGGAAACAACATGAAACAGCTCGGACTGGGACTGCACAATTATCACGACACCTATCGGCGACTGCCGATCACGCAGGAGACGGTCACCGAATCAAGCGGGCAAAAACGAGCCCTAGCGAGTTGGTCGCGAGCCATCCTGCCGTTTATCGAGCAGGGGAATATTGCCGACGCTTGGGACGAAACGGTCAATTACGGCAAAGCGCCCAACGCCCAGCTAAATCAGACGCCGATTTCCGCTTTCAAGTGCCCCACTTCGCCGGCCGAAGAAGTGGGTACTTGGGCCGTCACCGGAGACTACGACAATGACCTAGCCGCTGACGAACCTTATTTGGCGGGGATCTGCGAATACTCGGCCTCGTCCCAAGTCTATGACGGGACCACGCACCTGGCTGGGATGATGAACTATCAAGACCCGGTGTCTGTGCGATTCCGCGATGTGACCGACGGACTTTCCAATACGTTTATGTTGGGTGAAGCATGCGGTGGCCCGAAGGACTACGACGGGAAAAGACAATACCTGGTCGGCGAAGATCAGAAAGACCGCTTTCATCACTGGGCTGGACAAAACCGGATTTCGTTTCGCCGCTTCTCGTCGGACGGACTCACGCAGTATGGCGGCAATTGCCTGATCAATTGCCGTGCGGACGGATCCAATATGTACAGTTGGCATCCCGGCGGCGCACACGCGACGCTTGGAGATGCGTCGGTCCGCTTCGTCGGAGAAACCACGGATGTCAACATCCTCGAAAATCTAGTGCAGCTTCAAGACGGCAATGTCGTGGGCGAATACTAGCAGCCGGTTCACCAACTCGGCAGGCCGTTAGTCGCTTCTCGCAACGATCGTCGACGAATATTTCAATTCACTTGATTGCAGAACGATGGCTTTACTACTTCGCCGCTGCTTGTTGCTCATCATCGCTGCACTCCTGACCGGGTGCGGTGAAGCTCCTTATGACGATGGTCTGCTCAAACACCAAGTGACCGGTTTAGTGACGGTCAATGGACAGCCGCTTGACCGGGTGATCGTCCGGTTTCAAAGCACCGACAGTTCCAAGACGGGAAACGCGGCGCAGCCGGTTGGGGTAACGGACGCAGAGGGGAAATTCGCCCTCTCAACCAGCGCCGATGAAGATGGCGCCGTCGCAGGCGAGTATGTGGTGACATTTCTGCGCACCGCCAAAAATTCGGAGTCCGGCGATGACATGTTCCGCAATCGCTTTACCAAACCGGCCCAATCCAAACATCGCGTAACCGTCCCCGACCACGATCTTGAAGTTCCTCCGATCCATCTGGAAGTTCCCGCCGCCTGGTTGACTGCGGCGCCGCGTGAAGAAGACTAGTTGGAACAATGTTTCTGTTCTCCTGCGAGACGAACCGATGAGACTGATCGCTCGGCGAATTTGGTTGAAGGTCCATCTATACTTAGGACTGACGGCGGGCTTGATCTTTGCGCTGGCCGGGGTAACCGGCAGCATTCTCGTCTTCGAACATGCGTTTGACGAAAATCTGAACGCCGAGATGATGCTGACCGAGAACCGCGGCGAGCGGCGTTCTTTGGAAGAAATCACCGCGCTCGCTCAGCAGCAATTTCCAGAGCTTGGTCACGTCGAGCGAATCGCCGTTCCGCGGACAGAAGAAAACGTCTACTACGTGCGTTTCAACGCCAAATCCTCTGGCGGGAAGCCAGTCTCGACCGAGGTGTTTTACGATCCCTATACCGCCGAATCGCTGGGGCAACGCCCCGAGCGCAGCGGGCTGATCGCTTGGATTTATGATCTGCACGCTCGATTACAGTTCGGCAAAACCGGTCGCATCCTCATGGGCGTGATCGCCCTGACCGTGATCATCTCGATCATCACCGGCATCGTGCTCTGGTGGCCGCTGCAAAAAGGGGGCTGGCGAATCGCCTGGGGAATCCGCCGCAACAAGCTGAACTTCGATCTGCACAAGACCAGCGGTCTGCTGATGACCCCGCCGCTGCTGCTGATCGCATTTACCGGCGTCTATCTCGGGTTGCCGTTTTTGGTCAAACCGGTGGTCGGCATGTTCTCGATCGAGACCAAAAACCCGCAAAAGGTAACTTCGGTCGTCCCGACATCTCCCACCGATCCGATCGGTCCTGATCGAGCGGCCCAGTTAGCCGCTGAGGTGATGCCCGGCTCCGAACTTTTCTTTGTCCATCTGCCGCAGCGCGCGGACGACACCTATAAAGTCTTCGTCCGCCAGCAGGGCGAAATCGGTCAACTGCGTGGAACAGGGCGAATCTGGCTCGATCAATACAGCGGCGAGGTAAGAGCAACCCGCGACTGGAGCAAGTTCACCTTCGCCGACACGTACTACCGCATTCAACTTGCTTTACACTGCGGCGACGCGTTCGGATTCGGCGGCCGATTACTCTTTTTTGTGGTTGGCTTCGTTCCGGCGGCGCTGTATGTGACCGGCTTTTTACTGTGGTGGCGCAAGAAGATGTCTCGTCGCCGACAATTACAAAATCGTCCAGCGGCCCGGTCCGGCAATTCGGCCGAAATAGCGCCGCTCGCCGCGAAGTTAGCAGCGGAAAAAAATTCGGAACTCGAATCTGCGTCAACCTAGGCTAGGCTCTGATTTTTGCCGATGCAAGTTTTCTGATTTTCCGGCGTTCGATCGGCATCGCCTAAAAGGTCGTTCTGTCGATAGATTGCATCCAGAGAATTCGCGCCCATAGACTTTTCCGTTGGATCGCCTATTCTAAAGTGGTAATTGGCCTAGGCTTTCGGGCGACAGTCTAGGTTTAATAGTCTGTTGCAGGCCAGACTGACAGGAGCAAACTCTACGGATAATTTCGTTCAAATATCTAAAAGCGATTAGCGGCGAATAGCGACGGACATGGAACTGAAGCCTGCGGATTCAACGCCGCTACAAGACGATGGCGGCGCCCCTTCCGCCGAATTGGCCGCTGATCTGCGGCGTAACCCGCGTCGCTGGGATGTAACGATCATCGGCTTTGGCGTCACATTGGCGATGCTCATCGTCGGCGCCATTCTGGGATACATGAACACGGTTCGATTGATCGAAAACAATCGCCGCGTCTTCGCTACCCAAGAGATTATCTCCGAACTCAACAACCTGCTCTCGTTGTTGAAAGACGCCGAAACAGGCCAACGAGGCTATCTGCTCACCGAAGAACCAAAGTATTTAGAACCATACGACGATTCGGTCGGCAAGGTGCAAGCCGAAATTGTTCACCTCCGAACCCTGATCCAAGAGGACGCCGAGCAGAAGCGCCGACTGCTTGTAGTGGAGCAAGATGTCACCAAGAAGCTTGCCGAGTTGCAGGAGACGATCAATTTGATCGACGCCGGCGACCGCGCCGCCGCTCTGCAAGTTGTTGACAGCGACCGAGGGATTGCGTTGATGGGAAAAGTGCGTGATTCGATCGCCGCCATGCAACTTTCCGAGCATGAACGTTTGCGGCGACGCGGCCAAGAGTCCGAGGCCAGTTTTCGCACGGCGATCGCCACCATTTTGCTTTCGACGCTCCTCGGATCTGCGTTAGTTTGCACCGTCTATTATCTTCTTCAGCGCAACCTTCGTCAAAAAGCGAAAGCGGCGGCGATCTTGGCGGAACAAAAAGAACGCTTGCGAATCACGCTCGCCAGCATCGGCGACGCGGTTATCAGCACTGACGCCGCCGGCAATGTCACCTATCTGAATACCATCGCCGAAAAACTGACCCGCTGGACAGACGCCGACGCGATCGGTCAGCCGTTGACGACGGTCTTTCACATTGTCAACGAAACGACGCGTCAAGTAGTGGAGAATCCGGCGCTCAAGGCGCTGCGTGAAGGAATCATCGTCGGCCTGGCCAACCATACTATCTTGATCGCCAAAGATGGGGCCGAACATTTTATCGATGACAGCGCCGCTCCGATTCGCGACCGACATGGCGAGATCGCCGGCAGCGTATTGATTTTCCGAGACATTACCGAGCGCAGGCAATCAGAACTGGCCCTGGAAGAAAAAAGACGACTCCTACAACTGGGCGCCGAAGTCGGCGCCGTGCTGACCCAGGGAGACAGCCTCCCAAACATGCTGCAAGGTTGCACCGAATCGCTAGTCGCCAACTTAGACGCGGCGCTGGCCCGCATCTGGACATTGAATGAAGCGGAACAGATCTTGGAATTGCAGGCCAGCGCCGGCTTGTATACGCATATCAATGGAGGACATGCGCGGATTCCCGTTGGCAAATTCAAAATTGGCTTAATCGCCGAAGAAAAAACGCCCCATCTGACCAATTCGGTGATCGGCGATCCGCGTGTGCCTGAACAAGAGTGGGCGCAGCGCGAAGGATTGGTCGCTTTCGCAGGCTATCCCTTGATCGTCGCAGATCGGCTTGTCGGCGTGATGGGAATCTTCGCCAGGCAAGCGCTCAGCGAAAGAACGCTCGCCGCGATGGAGTCGGTCTCCAAGGAGATCGCGTTGGGCTTGCTCAATCGTCAGGTCATGCAAGAAGAGCGGGAGCATCGCGAATTGCTGCGGATCACGCTCGCGAGTATCGGCGACGCCGTTATCAGCACCGACGCAGAAGGGCTGGTCACTTTCCTCAATCCGGTCGCCGCAGCGCTAACCGGCTGGAGCCAGCAGGAAGCGATTGGTCGATCGTTGACCGAAGTATTTTCCATCATCAACGAATCGACGCGACAGCCGGTCGAAAATCCGGCCGAAAGGGCGCTGCGAGAAGGGAAGATCGTCGGCCTGGCGAATCATACCGTGCTGATCGCCAAAGAGGGAACCGAGCGATTTATCGACGATAGCGCCGCTCCGATTCGCGATGCGGCGAACAAAATTGTGGGAGCGGTCCTGGTCTTTCGCGATATCTCTGAGCGTAAAGAGATCGAAAATGAATCGCGGCAGCATGAAGAACGATACCGCACCCTCTTTAATACGATCGACGAAGGCTTTTGCGTTGTCGAGATGATCTTCGACGATGCAGGCAAACCGATCGATTATCAATTTCTAGAGCTTAATCCTGCGTTTGAAAAACAGACAGGGCTCGTCAACGCAGCCGGTAAGCGGATGCGCGAACTGGCGCCGGATCATGAAGAAAAATGGTTCGAGATTTACGGCCAAGTCGCGGTAACCGGCGACTCCACTCGCTTCGTCCATCAAGCGAAAGCCTTGGACGGTCGCTGGTTTGACGTCTACGCATTTCGGGTCGGCAGCGAAAGCAGTCAACGCGTCGCGTTGCTCTTTACCGACATCACCCAGCGCCGGCAAACGGAACAAGATCGCCGCGATAGCGAGGAACGCTTCCGCACTTTGGTCGAGCAGGTCCAAGACTACGCGATTTTCATGACCGATCCGCAAGGAAGAGCCACCAGTTGGAACGAAGGAGTCCAGCGAGTGCTGGGATTTGACGAATCCGAATTTATCGGGCAAGACATCGTCTCGTTGATTTTCACGCCGGAAGATGTCGTCAGCGGCATCGCCCAGGCCGAATTGGATCAGGCCGCCGCGGTTGGCAGCGCCAGTGACGACCGCTGGATGTTGCGCAAAGATGGGACGCGGTTTTGGGCCGCCGGCGTGACCACCGGCTTGCTGGATGAGGACGAAAAACTGCTTGGTTTCATGAAAGTGATGCGTGATCAAACCGAGCGCAAACGCCTTGAAGATGAACTTCGCCAGGTCGCCGCCGACTTGTCGGAATCGGATCGCCGCAAGACCGAGTTTCTGGCCACTTTGGGACATGAACTGCGCAACCCGCTCGCTCCAATCCGCACCGGATTGGAAGTCATGAAAGTGGTGAAGGACAATCCCGAGTTGATCGAAAACGTGCGTAGCACCATGGAACGTCAAACGCAGCAAATGGTGCGATTGATCGACGATCTATTGGATGTCTCGCGCATTACTCGCGGCAGGATTGAACTGCGAACCAGCCAGATCACATTGGGCGAAATTATCCGCAGCGCCGTCGAAGCGACCCAGCCCTTTGTTGACGAAGCGGGACACACGCTCCAGGTAACCTTGCCGGAGTCGCCGATTTTGTTGGACGCCGATCCCAACCGTTTGGCCCAGGTTTTCTCTAACTTGCTGAATAATTCGTCAAAATACACGCCAGACGGCGGTCATATTTGGCTGATGGCCCAGTGCGAGAATGGGGAAGTCGCGGTCACGATCAAAGACGACGGCCTCGGGATTCCACTCGATCAACAGTCCCAAATTTTTGAGATGTTCGCCCAAATCGATCGCCCGCTCGAAAAGGGATATACCGGCCTGGGGATTGGTCTGACTCTGGTCAAGCAATTGGTCGAGTTGCACGGAGGAACGATCGACGTGCAAAGCGATGGCCCCGATCAAGGAAGTGAATTTTGCGTTCGCTTGCCGATCGCAGGAGAACCGAAAAGAGCAACGCCGGCCGAACTGACCGTAACCCCGCAACCCATCAAGCTGCGAGTCCTGATCGTGGACGACAACAAAGCGGCGGCGACCATGTTAAAAATGGTGGTCAAAATGCTCGGCAATGAAGTCATGACCGCGCACGACGGAGTTCAGGCGATCGCCACGGCGGCCGAATTTTCGCCCGACATTGTGCTGATGGACCTCGGCATGCCTAAAATGAACGGATACGAAGCGGCCCGCGAAATTCGCCGGCAGCCCTGGGGCCAAAAGATGGTTTTGGTGGCGCTGACCGGTTGGGGCCAAGACGAGGATCGACAACGAACCGCCGACGCCGGGTTCAATCATCACCTGGTCAAACCGGCCGAACCAAGCGACTTGCAGCAATTGTTCGCCACGGTTCACCCCAGCAACTCTTAGCGACGCATAGGAAAGGGTAATTGAATGACCGCTGACAAAAGAGCGACTCCCGCCGACGCCGCTGCACGCAAAGAAAAGCTGCGACAACTAGGGCATGACATCAAATCCTACCTGGGCGTCGTCACGATGGGCTTCCAGGCGCTCGATGGCGCCAAATCCAACCCCGCGGAATTTGCCGAGCTGTTTGGCATCATCCAAGAGGATGGAATCAAACCGCTGAAGCAGACGGTGCTCGATATGGTCGAACTGGCCTGCGAAGAGGAGTAATACACAGCCGAACCACTGCTGGATTTGCTGCTTACCCCCAAACGAAATCAGCCGCACGGCGTTAGCCGCGGTTTCTTCGCCGCTTGTTTCTCGCGATTGAGTTCGCTTCAGAAACCGGAGCTAGCGCTCTGCGGCTGATGGGAGGTTCTCCTACTCATTTGCGTCCCTTCCGATCTTGCGATTCACTCGCATACAAGATCACTTGCTCCAGATCGTCCTCGGAGTTGATCGATTTCCAATCGCCGCCAACTGACCAAACAGGACGATCGACAAACGCTGGCCAGCTTGCTCGCAACGCTCGTGTGCAATTCGCCTTGAGTTGGTCACGAACCTTTTCGCCAGAATATCCCGCTGCCGTAATCACGACATGAACATGATTCGACCGCGGATTTGCGACCCACCGTTTCCAGCTCCGAAACTGGCAAAGTCGATCGATCTCCTTTTCGACCGCAGTGCGCTGCGCGTCGTTCAATAACAGGATGTCGTGGTTCAGACGATCGCGTCGCCATCGCTCCAGAAGCGGTTGCGGCGGACGTGAGCCATCCTTTCGCGACCGCCATCCTCGCGCGTCGCCCTGAAGAAACGTGCCGTAAATAGTGAAGGTAATGAAAAAGGCAATCGGCTCGTCATTATTCATACCGTATCAGCCGCGATTGCTTGTCCGACTTGTGAATTGCAGATGGAATCGCGTCGGAACCGAGGCCAACGTCCGCCGGCTAATCTGACTGTCCCCAATCAAATCAGCCGCACGGCCTTAGCCGCGGTTTCTTCTTTTCGCGCCCAAGCAGTATTGACGATGATATTCCCCCGGCAACAAAGTTCTCAAGCAAAATCAGCCGCACGGCGTTAGCCGCGGTTTTTGAGGCGAACTCAGTTGCAAGGAACAAGCAGCGAAGAAACCGCGGCTAACGCCGTGCGGCTGATATTACCTCGGGCGCCACCGGGCAAACGTTAGTGTTTTGCATCCGCGCCATCCACCGGTCTGACAAGTTCGATCTTCCACCAGGCGAGCGCGATCTCGGCAGAGTATATGTTCAGCCCTAGCAATGGCAACATCCAAGCGAAAAACAAGGCCATTTCTCCGAATGTGCCAACAGACGTTTTTAGAAAGACAACCAAAAGCTCGATTACAGCTCCGACAGTTGGAATGATGAGTACGCAGGACCAAATGAACCCTCGCCACCTTCGCTGATATTGATGGAAGAACATGGGCCACACGAGCAGCGAGACAAACAATCCCCAGTACGCAAGGATGCTCAACAGAATTGGCCATTCATGTTCATGCGTTATCATCTTCGTAAACCGCGTTCCCCACACCGCGATGACGACTCCAGTCGCACCCGTTGCAGCGAGTAGATCGTAAAGCGGGAACGTCCAGCGGATGCGGCCCCCAAAGAAAGCGACAAGATGCCACGAGACGGCACAGGCCAAAGCAATCACCAACATGATGAAAGCGAACAACACGATATCTCTACGACTGCCATTGACGTATTCAAAATAGAAATAGCTGAGGCCGAAGGCCAACATTCGCTTCCATAATGGACTGCCGCCAATCCCGCACCAAACTCCCAGAACCATCGCCTGGCAGAATGGAGCGACTTTGTCTTCTGGCAGCAGGACCAGCTGCGCCGATGCGGCCAGATTGAAAACATAAAACCACGCAATCGCCAACCGCCGGCCCCACAGCACCGCAATCGATCCTACGCTGGTCGCCATCAGCGGATCGTTCGTCGCTTCGGTATCAGGAGATTCCATCAACACCGTCACACAGAAGAGCAGGGGAGGTCGCTCCCACCATAACGGACCGCGGCAGACGGCGAAATGGATTTCGAGAACCTATTTTTCCCCACGATTTCTCTCATCCGCACGACCATCATTTGACTCTGTCCAGATTCCTGCAACAATTTCCACCCAACCCGGAAAACCCGCAACGCGGCGTTGATCTCGGCATCCAACCGGGGGTGAGCAGACGTTTCGCGGACTTATCCCTGGATCACCACCTGAGCCTGCCCCCAGTCCGCGGGTGTTTCCTTTTCAGTTCTGCGTCTGCCGGGCGAGGGCTCGGCAACTTGACAGCAGACGCTGATACCAGTATCCTGACCGGATTGCGACGGACACTAAGTTGTGTGCTTGAAACAGTTTTCGCCTCTTTCACGCAGTTAAAGGGGCGAAAATGACCGGGGAAGTTGCAGGCTGACTCAGCGTGAAACGGCATGGCCGAAGTTAGCTTGAAACGAGTAAGCAAGTCTTACTCCAGCGATCAACCGGCGGTTCGCAACTTGGATTTGGAGATCGCCGACGGCGAGTTCCTGGTTTTGGTGGGTCCCAGCGGGTGCGGTAAAAGCACGACGCTACGGATGATCGCCGGACTAGAGGACGTCACGTCCGGTGAGATCCGGATCGGCGGCAAAGACGTCACGCATGTGGCGCCCAAAAACCGCGATGTCGCAATGGTGTTTCAGAACTACGCTTTGTACCCGCACATGACGGCGTACAAAAACATGGCGTTTGGTCTGGAGCTCCGCTACGGCGGGAATTGGCTCGAGCGATTGCTGCGACGACTTGTTCGTCCGCAAGCGGCGGCCGAGTTGGAAACGCGTCGTCGGGAGATACCTCAGCGAATCGAGCAGACGGCCCACACGTTGGGCATTGCTCCTTTGTTGCAGCGTCTGCCGAAAGAACTGTCTGGAGGCGAGCGGCAACGTGTCGCCTTGGGGCGAGCGATCGTACGCGATCCGCAGCTGTTTTTGTTTGATGAGCCATTGTCAAACTTGGACGCCAAGCTGCGGGTAGAGATGCGACGAGAGCTTAAGCAACTGCATCGCCAGTTGTCGGCCACCATGGTCTATGTGACCCACGATCAAGTGGAAGCATTGACCCTGGGGGATCGCATCGCGGTGATGAAAGATGGAGTGATTCAACAAGCGGCGGCTCCGATTACGGCGTATCGCAACCCGGCGAATCGCTTTGTCGCGAGTTTCCTCGGCTCTCCGCCGATGAACCTGATCCCGGGTCGAGTCGCAAGACTTGACTCGCAGATCCGATTTATCGGCGGCGGGCTGTCGATTGATTTAACGCAATCGGGTTTTGCCCCGGCGGCGCTGGACCAACAAGAAGTCGAACTCGGCGTGCGACCTGAAGATGTCGCCGTGTTCGCGGATGAGGCTCCTGAACACTTGGCCGATCTCGGCCTAGTGAACGCAGGAAAAGCCGAAATCAGTTTGGTCGAGTCGCTGGGGGACGTAGAACTGTTGCATTGTCGATTGGCGGACTCGACGCAAGAATTAGTCGTGAAGGCGGACGCCAGGATCGGGGCCCCTCGTGGGGTGATCCAGATTGCGGCGGCGCCAGATCAACTCCATTTGTTCGCTGCGGATGATGGTCGCAACTTGCGACGACCCGTGACGAATTAAACCCGATTTTTTCCAGAAACCGGGGCTCATCGATCTCCTGACTCTTGATTGAGTCGGCGGAGCGGGGGGTGTCGGTTATTTGGTTTTGGTCCCAGTCTCCGACGAGTCGAGACCGACTGAACGCCAATTTTCGGTGAAAGTGAAGGAAGCATGAATCCGACCGAGGTATTGCGGATCGTTGACGCGATTCACCGTGATAAAAATATCGACAAAGAAGTCGTATTTCAGGCAATTGAATCGGCCTTGGTTTCCGCGACGCGCAAATACCACTCGGAAGAGTCGGAAGTTGTCATTCATATCGACCGCGAAGATGGTTCGATCTCGGGTCACATCGATGGTGAGCCGGTTGATCCGGAAGAAGCGGTCGGTCGGATTGGCGCGCAAACCGCCAAACAAGTGATCATCCAGAAGATTCGCGAAGCCGAACGAGACTCGCTGCACGACGAATATGACGAGATGGTTGGCCAGATGGTCAACGGCACCGTGCATCGCGCCGAAGGGGGTGCGGCGATTGTGGCGCTCGGCAACGTCGAAGCGATTTTGCCCCGCTCCGAACAGATCCCCGGCGAATCCTTCCATGCGAATGACCGCGTTCGCGCGATCGTGCTGGAAGTGCGCAAGCAAGGGAGCCGCGTGAAAGTGGTTCTCAGCCGCGCCAACAAACGATTCGTGCAGCGTCTGTTCGAGCAGGAAATTCCTGAAATTTCCGATGACGTGATCGAAATCAAAAACATCAGCCGCGAGCCCGGTTATCGCAGCAAAGTCGCCGTCGACAGCAGCGATCAACGCGTTGATTGCGTCGGCGCCTGCGTCGGCGTTCGCGGCAATCGCATCAAGAACATCGTCGACGAACTGTCGGGCGAGCGGATCGACATCGTCCGCTGGACCGATGATCCGGAAACGCTAATCCCCAACGCGTTGCAGCCGGCCGAAGTGGAAGAGGTGATCCTCTGCAAGATGATGGGACGCGCGATCGTCCTGGTGCGGGAAGATCAACTTTCGCTGGCGATCGGTCGCCGCGGACAAAACGTCCGTCTGGCGAGCAAGCTGTGCGGATGGGATATTGAGATCATGCTCCGCGAAGAACTCGAAGAGCAGATCGAACGTGCGGTCACCGCATTCACGGGAATCGATGGAGTCACCGACAGCGTCGCCGAACAATTGGTCGGCGAAGGCTTTTTGTCGTACGACGATCTTTCGGTGATCGAGTCTGACGCTTTGATGGCGATGGGCGAGTTCACCGAGGACGAAATCGAACGCATCCGTGACGAAGCGGAAAATCGCGGGATGGAAGCGGAACGAGCGTTAGAAACCGAACGCCGCCGCAACCGCTCCGAACAACAAAATCCTGGCTCAGCGCCCCCCAGCGCTCCGCCGGCGACACCCCCCAGCGACGCGACGCCTCCTCCGGAAACGGAAGGGTCCTAACGGTGCTGGGGAAAACGACAACCAAGTCGTACTATTACCAGACAATGACCGTCGCCTTGTCGGCAGGCGGAAGTGTAACGCCACGGCTCTTTGAAGGTTGCCCAAAGAGCTACTCCATTAGCGGAGAATTAGGGATGACATAAGCGGTAACCGGAAAGACCGGGGCGAAATCGTTCGACCGGCAATGACAGGAAGGCCAAAGTGCCCATACGTATTTACGCGTTAGCGAAAGAGCTTGATATCGACAGCAAAGAGCTGGTCGAGATCTGCAATCGCGCCGGCGTCACTGGCAAGGGTTCTGCTCTCGCCAGCTTGACCGACGACGAGCTCGATAAAGTCAAGTCTTACATCTCCGGCGGCGGTAAGAAGCAAGATCGCAAAGCCAAAGCGAGCAGCGCTGCGAAAGAGGCCGTCATCGACGAGCCGATTCGTGAGGAGCGCCCCGCCCAATCAGGCCGCCCAAAAGAAATTCGCACCATTCGTACCGGCAACGCTCCGCTGGCCGTCCATGGTCGCCCCTCGCGACCATCCGACACCAGTGTCGAAGACCTGCCCGAAGAGCAGGAAACGGCCGCCGAACCGGAAGTCGAAGCTACGCCAGTTGAAGCTCCCGTCGCTGAAACGGTGAAGCAACCGGCGCCTCCGGAACCGGAGATCGAAAAGCCCGTAGAGGTGGAAGCCGAACAGCCGGCGGAAACCGCTTCTCCGCCCGAAGACGCCGCGGCCGAAATCAACGCAATTCGCCGCGCCGACTACATCGCCCCCGGCGGCGGTGGACGCGGCAAGGTCCGTGTTCTGGGAAGCACGCGGACGCCGGATGCTCCCGGCGACGCCAGCAAACGCGAAGCGGCGAACAAGCCGAAACGCGTCGCGACAACCGTGAAGATGGCGAAGATGCCAACTCCGGCCGCGCCGACTCAGCCGACCAAAAAGTCGGGCGAACCCGCTCCACAAAAGCCGATCATGCAATTGCCGAAGGCCGCCATTCAAGGCGCCAAAGCAGGGCAAAAGGCGCCGCTGGAAGAGTTCACCAAGCAGCACGAGAAAAAGCGAAAAGACAAAGAACGCCGTCCGACCGACGCGCCGATCGCCGATACGGATGAATCTGCCGGCAGCGGCGATCGCCGCAAGAAGTCGAAAGGCCTAGCGGCGATGGCAGGCGGACGCGAAGCTCGCGCCGCTGGTCGCCGGACGAAAAAGCCCGGCGAAGACGATTCAGGCGATCGCATGCGTCGTCGCTCGCGGTCGAGAACGCAGCGTAAAGGCGCCAACACCGCCGCGCCGCGTAAAACGAACGTCGAGTTGGAGTTGCCCTGTTCGATTCGCGACTTCTCCGAAGCGACCGGTATCGCCACGATCAAGATTTTGCGCACGTTGATGACGATGGGAACGATGGCCAACATCAACACCATCATCGACACCGAGACCGGCGAATACCTGGCCGCTGAACACGGAGTTGAAATCGACCTGAGCGAAGCTCAATCGGTGGAAGACAAAGTGATCACCAAGATCGAAGAGACGATCGACGATCCTGATTCGCTGCACGAACGTCCGCCGGTCGTCACCTTTCTGGGTCACGTCGATCACGGTAAGACGTCGTTGATGGATCGCATCATCGGCCATAACGTCGCTTCAGGCGAAGCTGGCGGCATCACGCAGCATATTCGCGCCTACATCGTCGATAAAGACGATAAGCAGATCGCGTTTGTCGATACGCCGGGTCACGAAGCGTTTACCGAAATGCGTGCTCGCGGCGCCAACGTCACCGACATCGCCGTGCTGATCATCGCTGCGGACGACGGCATCATGCCGCAAACCGAAGAAGCGATCAGCCACGCGAAAGCGGCCGAAGTGCCGATCATCGTCGCGTTGAACAAAATCGACTTGCCAGGCGCCAACCCCGACAAGGCGATGCAGCAACTTTCGCAACACGGCTTGTTGCCGACCGAATGGGGCGGTGACGTCGAAGTGGTGAAAACCAGCGCCATTTCCGGCGAAGGCATCGATTCCCTACTCGAAACGATTTTGCTGACAGCCGAACTGCACGAGTACAAAGCGAACCCAGATCGCCCAGCGGTCGGCGTTTGCTTGGAAGCCGAGCAGGAATCGGATCGCGGCGTGCTCGCCAAGGTCATCGTCAAGAACGGCACGCTGAAAGTGGGCGATGTCATCGTCTGCGGCGCCGCTCATGGACGCGTCAAAGCGATGTACGACACGCAGAACAATCGTAAACGTCTGACCGAAGCTCCGACGTCGACTCCGGTCAATATCACCGGTCTCGATCAGGCTCCCGGCCCCGGCGACAAGTTCTACGTGCTGGACGACATCGCCCAGGCGCGTGAAATCGCCGAATTGCGATCCAATCGCAGTCGGGCCGAATCGCTCGGCGTTCACAAGGTCAAAGTTTCGTTTGAAGAATTCCAGGAACAGCTCGAATCGGGCACCCTGGGAGGCGACAAATCGGTTACGACGCTCAACGTTATCATTCGGGCTGACACGCGCGGTTCAATCGAAGCTCTCCAGAAAGAAATGGAAAAGCTCGATCACCCCGAAGTCAAAGTCCGCGTGCTGCAAGCTGCCGTCGGCGCCGTTTCCGTGGCCGACGTCACCCTTGCTTCAGCTTCCGAAGCGGTGATCATCGCGTTCAATGTGATCCCGGACGAAGCGGCTCGCTCGCTCGCGGATGACAAGGGAATCGAGATTCGTCGCTACAACATCATTTACAAAGTGACCGAAGAACTCAAATTGCTGCTTGAAGGTCAATTGCGACCGGAAGAGCGGGTCAATGAGTTGGGACGCGCACTTGTGCAACGCGTGTTTGTGGTCAGCCGACTCGGCTCGATCGCCGGTTGCCGCGTGTTGGGTGGAATCATCGAACGAGGCTGCCGCATCCGCGTAAATCGCGACGGCCGCACGATCGGCGAATACCCGCTCGACTCGCTGCGTCGCGAAAAGGATGACGCCAAGGAAGTCCGCGAAGGCTACGAATGCGGTATCCGCCTGCAAGGCTTCAACGACATCAAAGATGGCGATATTCTCGAAGCGTACAAGATCGAAGAATTCGCGCGCACGCTAGATTAACCCTTCTGTCGAGAAGCGCCGTCGCGGCGCTTCTCGACTTTGCCTTTATATCCGGAGCCAAGACTCCACACGGCTCGCGAAATGAAGGACCGCCAACTTCCTTTCGCCGTCGCTTTGCGGCGACGCACAGCCGCTTGTTGGGATCGTTGATATGAGTTCACGTCGCCTACTTAAAGCCGCCTCGGCTATTCGCGAAGTCGTCAGCATGGCGATCATTACCGAGCTGCGCGATCCCCGCGTCGCCGGAGTAACGGTCACCGCTGTTGAAATGTCGCCTGATATGCGTCAAGCCAAAGTGCATGTCTCGATCATGGGACACGAGAAGAAGCAGGCCGATTGTCTGGAAGGGCTGAAGCGTTCGGCCGGTTTCCTGCAAGCGAAGATCAACGATCGCATCGACACGCGTTATACGCCCAAGCTTGAATTTGTCATCGACAAGGGAGTCAAGCACTCGCTTGAAGTGGCGCGTATCTTAAAAGACGTGCTGCCCAAAGATGACGAGCCGGAAGAAGAAGACGACGACGAACCGGCGCCACTCGACCAGCCGACAGAACCTCAAGAGTAAGCGTCTTCTTCACACGTAGGCGTTCGCCTTAGAAACACACCACGGGAGCATACGACGTAATTACCATGGCCGCTACGAACCGCGCGGGTCTCATCACCGCCAGCCACAAAGTCGTAAAGAAACATTACACGTCGGCCGAAACCGATTCGCGCCCGCTGTTGGAGCAATTGGCGTTCGCAGCGCTGTTGGAAAATTCGCCGCGCGCCGCCGCCGAGCAATGTTTCAGCGTACTCTCCACCAACTACTTCGACTGGAACGAAGTTCGCGTCACGTCGTTGGTCGAACTATCGGAAGTCTGCGCGAAGTTGCCGCAGCCGCAATCCTCGGCCCACAAGCTGAAGTCGATCCTGCAAAATGTCTTTGAAACGCTCTACACGTACGATCTGGAAAGCCTGAAAAAGCTGAACCAGGGGAAAGCGATCAAACAGATCGAGCGTTTCACTGGCATCACGCAGTTCATCGTCGGCTATGTCACGCAAAACGCGCTCGGCGGTCACGCCGTTCCGACCGATGACGCGCTGGTCGAGTTGATGCGTATCCTCGGCATCATCTCCGACGCCGAAGCGAAAAAGAAAAGCGTCCCCGGCATGGAGCGCGCGATCCCCAAAACCAAGGGAGTCGAGTACAGTTCGCTCATCCACGAGTTGGCGGTCGATTTCTTGGTGAATCCGTACTCCAAGAAAGTACGCGATTACATTCTCGAAATCGCGCCGGACGCCAAATCGCGTTTCCCCAAACGCCCGACCGCCAAGGAAGAAGCGGCCGCCGAAGCCGCTGCCGAAGAAAAACGGGTCATCAAAGCCCGCAAACGGGCCGCCGCGATCAAAAAGGCGAATGAGAAGCCGGTCAAACCGACCGCCGGGAAGCCCACCAAAAAAGCGGCGAAGAAAAAAGGCCCCTCGGTTGTCGAAAAGAGAGTGCCCGAGAAGAAACCGGTAGAGAAACCAGCCCCCAAAGCGGCGGCCGAAAAGAAGACCGCCGAAAAGAAACCGACCAAAAAGAAGGTCGTCAAAAAATCGACCGGCGCCATCAGTAAGCGAAAGCCGAAGTAATCGCGATTGGTCGGCTGCGGCAGGATAATCTAGAATAGAAGGCAAGGCGATCTTTCCTTCCTTGATGATTCAACCTGCAGTTCGCATGAAACAGACGCTTCTACTTGGCCTGATGTTGCTAGGAACCTGTTCGCAATCGCCGCTGGCGAGCGCCCAGACGTTGCCTGTTGAACTTCCCCCGGCTCTGGTTCCGCGTGAGCCGCCGACCGAAGCGGACGCTAATCGGACGGCGACCGAAGCCCTGCTGATCGAAGGGCGGATGTTGCAGCAGCGAGAAAAGCTGGCCGCTGCGCAGCGGCGCTATCAACGGGCTCACCGCTTGTCGCCTGACTCTCAGGCCATTTTGCAAGCTATCGTTCAGGTGGCTTTCTCACAAAAGCGAATGGAAGAAGGATCGCGATATGCCTTGCTGTTGGCCGATCGGCAAACCGACGCATCCGCCGATTTTCTCTTACTGATGGGCGCCTATGCCGTAGAGACCGGTGACTTGCGACGGGGCGCCCGGTACTACGAACGCGGCGCGGCTGCGTTGGAACAACGCCAGGCGAACTCCCAATTACTGGCGACGCGTCTGCGTCTGCTGGACCTTTACACCAAGCTGGATGACGCTCCCCAAGCGGCGCAAGAAGCGACGGCGCTCGTCCAGTTGATCGACAAAAAGCTGCCGGAAGTCGAAACGATCATGAAATCGGATGAAGGCCGCGGCGGGATGACCGTTCGCCGCGCCCTCGGCGAGGCTTTTAACAAGAACGGCGACTATCAAGCGGCGGAAAAACAGTTTCGCGCCGCGATCGGCGACTCCGAGCCTGAGCAGTTAGAACTGCAACTTGCGCGTGTCGATCTGGCCGCCGATCGTCTAAATGCCGCCGAGCAGCGTGTGCAAAAGGTGATTGCCGCGAAGCGTGACATCGCCGCCGGCGACCTGCCGTATCAACTGCTCAGTGATATTTGGACCCAACAAGGCGCCGCGCCCGCCGAAGTCCGCGCTCGCTTGCTGAAGAAGCTCACGCCGTACTACGAAGCGAATCGACAAGACGTGGCGCTCGCCTATTTTCTGGCGAAACTTCAACTGGACGAGGAACAGGGGAAAGAAGCGATCGCGCTGATTCAACCGCATCTAGTAAAGTCTCCCAGTCGCGACGCGTACCAAACGTTGGCGATCGCCCAGTGGAAAAACAAAGACTGGGAAGCGCTGCTCAACACGCTGACCACGATCGCCGAGCGCAATCGGAATCTCTCGACGCTGCATGACCAACTCCTGCAAATCGCCGCCGATGAAGATGCGTCGGATGCACTGATCGCCGCCGCCGAAAAGCGGAAAGAGTCGACCACAGGGCTCACCGTCCCCACCGCCCAGGCAATCGCCCAGCTTTGCCAAATGCGCGAGCAATCGGCCGACGCTTGGAAGTGGCTCGAAATCGCCAATCAGCTGGATTCAGACGCGGCGGCGCCCTCGCTGGTCGATTTCGGCTTGGCCTGGATGGTCGCCAAGCGGTACGAACTGGGAGAAAAAGCGCTGCGAACAGCGGCGGCGGCCAAAATGCCGAAATCAGGTCGCGCCGCAACCTACGATTATCTGGCGGCGTTACTGGCGATGAACGATCGCTCCGACGAAGCGCTGGCGACCGCCAAAAAAGCGATTGCGCTCGATCCCAATTCGGCGGCGCTCGCTAGTCGAGTCCCTTGGATTTTGTTCTACGCCGAGCGGAAACCAGAAGCCGAGCGTAGTTATCGCCGCTTGCTGGCTCAATTTGACAGCGAGCGCGAAGACGCGCCGACGCGGCAAGTACTGCGACAAGCCAGATTGATGCTATCGGCCTTGGCGGAAACCGACCATGAGCGTGAAGAATGGCTCGAACAGATCTTGGATGAATTCCCGGAAGACGTTGGCGCGATGAATGATCTCGCTTATCTCTGGGCGGACGACGGTCGCAATCTTGGCCGCGCATCTCTGATGCTGGAAACCGCCGTTGCGGCCGAACCAGAAAACGCCGCCTATCGAGACAGCCTCGGCTGGGCCTATTTCCGCCAAGGTCGGTTCGATCAGGCCGTTGGTCAATTACAACAAGCGGTCGCGAAGATCGAAGAGCCTGATCCCGTGTTGCTGGAACATTTAGGAGATGCTCTCTCCGCCGCAGGACGACCAGCCGAAGCAATTGACGCCTGGCGAGAAGCGGTCGCGTTGTTGACCGCAGAGGACGCGGAGAAGCAAGCCGCACTCAAGGCCAAGATCGCCGCAACGTCGGCAACCAACGAGTAGCGGCGTTTCTCTTCGTAACCCGGTTTTGAAGTTGCGTTATTTTACGATAACAAGCATGGAACCCGACCAAAATCAGCCGAAAATCGTCACACTAGTGTTCTGTCACGCGACAATTTTCAGGCGCCATGTTTTTATTAGCCGTAGTGCGTTAGCACCGGTTTCTGATGGGAACTCATTTGCGAAAGACAATTGGTGACAGAAACCGCGGCTAACGCCGTGCGGCTGATTTCGTGGAAGCCGAAAATAGCGGTTTGACAGAACACTAGCCAGAGGCGCAAGCCGATGGAAAGCGTTCGCTTGGTTCGAAAACGCGCAACGTCAAAACTTACGCGTTGGGCTACGAAAAGGGAGATGACTAATCGGCGGCCGGAGCTTCCGCTGCGGGCTTTTCTTCCGCCGGCTTATCCGCCTTGGGAGCGTCTTCCTTCGGCGTTTCTGCAGCCGGTTTCGTCGCAGCTTCTTCGGCTGCTGCAGGTTTCACCGGCTCCACTGGTTTGGCCGCCGGCTCCATCGATTGGACCGGCGGTTGTTGCACCGGCTTTGGAGCAGGTTGCAGCATGAACGGTACGCCCGATTGAGGTTGCTGTTGGGGAGCAGCACCGGCAGGCGAATCGATCAGCTTATTCTGCGTCAGCAAAATCTTCTCATACTGATCGTTTGAGATCACGTAGTACCAATCGGCGAACCGAGAATTCATCTCAAAGACCTTCCGCAGCGCGGCGTTATGCTTTTCGCGATAGGCGTCTATCGCACGATCGTTGGCCAGCTTGATCGCGGCGATTTCGTCCGCCAATTTCTTGACGTCGACGCCGTCCCCTTCTTTCAACTCCGGCACTTCCGTCGTCTCAGGCGGCGGCAATGCGGCTTTGTCGAGCTCGACTTGCACCATCAGATAGCGACGAGGGCCTTCTTCACCGCCGTCCTCTTCTTTGCCGAAGAGCAACCGATATTTCAATGCGTCTTTCGTATGAATATTGATTTCGCCGCTATCGCCGATCAAGGTCATCGGCGCCGTTCCGTACGGCAAAAATCCGTTCAGGATCAGCGTATCGAGCCCTTCGTTGTTGAACTGCCCGTCGACCTTCAGATTTTCGGCCAGGCCCGCCGGCTTTTTCACGACATCGACCAATTGCAACTCATCCAGCGCCGTGCGCACGGCGGTCAACGCGGTGTCGTTCAGCTTTTGATCAGGTCCCAACTCGGCCGGCGCCAGGCGGCCGTTTTGCGGCAACTGGAGCGAACGGAGCGTCCATTTGTTGTCGATATCGTTGTAGTCGACGACCGCTTCCATCTTGTCAGCGCGGTCGATCCGCGCTCCGCCGGCGCCTTGCAATAGCGCCGCGTTGTAATCGCGAAACGTCATCTGCGCCACGTCGAAAGGATTCAGCTCCAGCAGGTCGTTGTCGATCCACTTTTCAAATTCGATCGGAAACGCGGCGGCGTCAAGCTGCACGACATAGATGCGATCGCGGCTGGGAATGCGGACATAGCGAATCCCCGGTTGCTTGTCGTCTTGCTTGCCGATAATCAATTCGGCCAACGGCTTTTTGTCGGCGTCTGAAATCACCACCAATTGTCCCACGCCGCTGTCGGTAATGTTCAGAGTCTCGGCGTCCGGCTTGACCAGGGCGAACTCGGCCAACTGACTCGGCAACGCGTCAAAGGCGCCGATCACTTTTAAACCAATCAGCGCCGTCGCTGCGTTTCGAACCTGATCCTCCGCATCCGCCGGATAGCCTCCTTCGGACGAGACGACCCAACCGGTCGGACTTTCTTCCAGCGTCAGCGAGTTGAGCGTGACAAGTTCGCTGTCGTATTTGGTGATCGAGAGCGAAGCCGCCTGGTCGGGATTATTGAAATCCGGAAAGAGGGGCTCGCCGACTTCGTCCTCTGGATTACTGGGCGCCAGAACCGGACGTGAGACGACCGCTCCGATCGTAAAGAGGGCGGCGACCCCCACAAAAATGGATGTTTTGACTAATTCGTTCATCGCTACTGGTTCCCCTTACGGGATCTCGGCGTCGGTAGATGAAATATCGGATTCAACAGATTTCGTTACCGCTTACGGCGCGGTTTCGCTTACTTGACGATACGATCCTTCGACAATCCTTCGCGTTCTTTGATGCGACGAATGACGAAGACGATCAAACCAACCAGGATCGGCGGAATCGGCGGCAGAATCACGGCGAACATCTTGAACGTGTTCTGCGTTTTCAGCACCTGACGATCGAGATCGCGCTGGATGTGCTGTTGCGTTTCCTGCAGTTCCTTCGTGATCCGCTCCGCTTCGACCTGCAGTTTGCGATTCGCGACCGCTTCCTGTTCGCGAACGCGTTTGGCCAACTTGGTGACCTCGATCTGATCTTCCGCGGTCATCTGCTGGCGAGCTTGTTTCGCTTGCAACTCGCGGATCTTATCTTGCAGCGCCTCGACTGGCTTGTTGATTTCTTCTTCTTTCGCTTTTTGTTCGGCTTCAAACTTCGTTTTCGCCGCTTCTTCTTCACGCGTGCTTTCTTCGACGGCATGTTTGGTCATCGTATCGACCATCGTCAGACGAGCCAAACGGGGACTCTTGCCGCGAATTGTCGTAAAGCGATCATCCCCAGCCAGGTTATCCAGCAGGTTCAATACGAAGGTCGTGTTGTCGAGACTCAACTCGATCTGATCGTTCTTTTCGGCCTGTAGGCCGACGAAAGCGCTGTGCAGCAAGTCGATATCAGCGACCATCGCGACGCGAATCGGCGTCGTCGCGGTCGCCTCCGTCTTCTTTTGATTCGGATCAGCGAGCTTATCAACATCGCTGCTCGGCGTCCCCTCAATCAGCGCCGCCAACGTATATTGTTCGCCGGTCAGCGGATGCTGGCCCGTCGCGCCGTTCCCTTGTCGCGTCAATCCATCTAACGTCACGGTGCCGGTTAAATTTCCGGTCCGAATCAAAGGAGTAAAGGTCATCGACTGCGGAAAATCTTTGCTGCGCAGAATCGCGCCGGGATAAACGAACAAGACTTCTGACAGGTTTTGCGAGACGTCGATATCAGGATTGAGCGGCGGAAGCGCATCATCGGCAATCGGCGTGTTGCGATCGACAAACACCCACTCTGGCGTAATTTGTCCCCCGCCGCCGATTCGCAGCTTCGGATGCGGATTGTATTTCTGCCAGATGATGTTGGCGTTGAAGTATTGATCCGTAACCAATTGCTGGCCGCTGAGCGTCACGCCCAGCAGACTCCAAAGTTGGCGAATGTCGCACTTTTGCGGTGGAGGTTGTTGACGACCAAACATCGCACTTCCTTGCGGAGCCTTGGGAGCCGAAATCGGCGGCGCTTGATTCATCGTCAGCGGCACCGGATCGTCGAAGATCGCCGTCGGCACGCCGGCTTTGACCGCCGTCAGCAGGTTGTCCAATTGCGGCTGCGTCAAGCTCGAGGGTTGCACGGCGACCAACACGTCAAACTTGGTCGGATCAATCGGCTCACCGGGATCGACCTGCTCGACGTCGTACTGTTTTTCCAACTCGTCAACGATCCGCTGTTTGGGCACGTTCTGAAAACCGCCGAACGGATTGGTCGGATCAGGGCGAACTCCGCCGAATAACATCGCGTCGGTCGTCAACACGCCGATCCGCTTGCGTTGTTGATCGGTTACGGTGCTGATCGAACGAACCAGTTCGTATTCAACCGGAATGCGATTCCCAAAGAATGGAATCACCACTTTCTCAAGCCCACGCTGAACGGCGGCGCCCAGGATGATTTCCTTGGCCTGCATGATGCCGCGGGTTTCTCCGACCACTTGCACCGGCATGATCCCATATTGGTCGCGGGCTTTTTCGGCCAGTTCGCTAAACGGCTCGAGATCGTCGTAGATGAAGACGTCCATCTTGGCGCCGCTAGCGCCGCGAAACTCGTTCAAATAGCTAATCAGGTCGCTTTTTACTTCCGCGTATGACTCAGGAACTTCGGCGCTGATAAAGGCTTCGATACGGACAGGCTCGTCCGATTTCAGATTACGGATCAGCTTCATTGTCTGCGGTGAGATCGAACTGGTCTTGCCGGCGGTCGCATCCCAGCGCGAGTCATGCAGCACAAAGAACAACGTCGCCGAACTAGCGATCACGACCAGTGAAATCGTCCGCAACAGATAGTGCCCTAGACGGGATTCGCCATCTTTTCCACCCAGCCAATGCCGTCGTCCGATCAGCACCATGCTGAGATAAACGCCGAATACCGTCAACATGATGAAGTAGACGAGTGACGACAAACTGACCACGCCGCGGCCAAAGTCCTCAAACTGACTGCCGATGCTCGCTTGGCTAAAAAATTGAATCCAGCCGGTTCCGGTCACAAACGCGTCGGCGTATTGCAGCATGACAAACGGTGCGTTGATCAGCACGCCCATCACAAAGCCCAACGTCAGGTTGTGGGTCAGGAAAGACGCGACCATGCCCAGCGAGATCATCGCTAGGCCGATAAACCAATAGCCGATATAGGTTGTCAAAAACAAACCGATATCCATGTCCCCTTCCGACAGCGCGTTGAGCACCAGGAAGTTGCAAAACTGCGAAAAGAGGAGCGAAACGCTAAACACGGCGACGGCGGCCAGGTACTTGCCCATCACGATATCAAAGTCGGTGGCCGGCAACGTCAGCAGCAGTTCGTCGGTGCCTTGTCGTCGCTCATCGGCCCACAATCCCATCGTGATCGCCGGCACGAAGATCAGCATGATCAAGCCGATATTCTGGTTCAGCTGAGCGAGATTCGCCAGGTTGGCGTTAAAGAACTCATGCGGCCAAAACGCCGCCATCGACGTCAACAACACGAAGATCGCGAGAAAGACATAGCCTGTCGGGTTGCTAAAGTACGATTTGAAATTGCGCTTCATCACTGCGTAAGCGGCTTGCTTCGCCAGCAACAAAGGAATCATCGCGACGAAAAAGGCGCCTGCGAAAATCAGATCGAAGCAAACCAGCGTAATTGCGTTTATCCAAGCCATGATAGCGTCAGTGCTTTCGGGAAAGTCGTAAGCTTTGCCAAGTGGATGGGGTAAGAGTCAATCAGGTCGTTGCAGGAGTGAGCGCGTTCACCCCTTTGGTCATACGATAGAAAGCGTCGTCCAGCGATTCGCCTGGCTGTTTCATCGCATCGATGGCGCCGTCATAAATCAGGCGTCCTTCGTTGATCACAATCGCACGCGTCGCCAGCGCATCAACTTCCTGGAAGATATGGGTCGAGAGCAAAATGGTCTTTTCCTCTCCCAAACGGCGAATCATCTCGCGCACGCCCCGGATTTGATTGGGGTCCAGCCCCGATGTCGGCTCGTCTAGGATCAGCACTTCCGGCTCATGCAAGATCGCCTGGGCCATGCCGACCCGTTGCTTGTAGCCCTTCGACAATTTGCTGATCGGCTTGTGCAGCACCGTGTGCAAGTTGCACAGGTCGACCACCGCTTCAATTCGTTCTTTACGCTGGGCAGGAGTCATGCCGCGAGCTTCGCCAAAGAACATCAGCAAGCTGTGGGGCGTCGCATCGGGATAAAGCGGACCATTTTCGGGCAGATAGCCGAGCAGCGACGATCCCGCCAAGCGGTCGGTCATCATGTTATGCCCTGCAATCTTGGCGACCCCTTCGCTGGGCGAAAGGTACCCGGTCAGCAGCTTCATCGTGGTGCTTTTACCGGCGCCGTTGGGGCCGAGAAATGCGACCACTTCGCCGCGATGGACCTGGAAAGTTACGTCGCGTGAAGCGGCGAAAATTCCATAGAACTTTGAAAGGCGATCCGCCTCGATCATCGGGGTTCCGCTCGACTGCGCCATACTTGCCAACCGTCGTTTTTGAATCGATGAAGAAATGGGGAAGATTTTGAGCGTTATTCGCCGCATACGCCGCTCATTTGCAGAACAGCACCCGCGTAAACGGCGTAGTTTAATTCAAATCGGCGTTTGCTAAAACTCCAGCATCGGCCGTTGCAGCCAAGGTTTAACCGGAACCGGCTCAATGAGGAGCGACAATCAGGGAAGGGAAGGGGAGTTAGTCGATGGGATAGGTGAGATGGCGATTCCAGTGCGAATCGTCGATTTGCGGGTAGTCCATCCGTAAATGAACTCCGCGCGATTCGCACCGGGCAAGCGCTGACTGAGCGATCGCCCGCGCCACGAGCAGCATATTCTGCAACTCCCAGCCGGCGGGATGATCGAATTGTTGTAAGGAAACGTAGCTGCGCCATGAATCGATCATGTCGACCGCTTCGGCAAGTCCCGCCTGTTCACGGCGGACGCCAACCGATCGCCACATCAAACTGGTGAGCGAATTGCGAATATCTTCCAAATCGAGCGGCTCAGCCGACGGTAACTGCGGATTTTCGAGATTCAGCGCCGTAAACCGGTCCGGCATCTCCAGCGCCGCTTGTGAGGCGCCGTGGCCGCTCCTTTTTCCATATACGAGTCCTTCCAGCAAACTGTTCGACGCCAGGCGATTTGCGCCGTGCAATCCGGTCGAAGTCACCTCGCCGGCCGCCCACAGCCCCGGCAAAGTCGTCCGCCCCTCTAAATCGACCGTCAAACCGCCGATCATGTAATGAGCGCCCGGCCGGACCGGGACGCGATCTGTGGTGATGTCGATCCCAAACTTGCCGCAAGCCTGGGCGATGCCCGGAAATCGTCGGCGGACAAAATCGGCGTCGAGATGGCTGAGACTCAAAAAGACGCAGGGAGCTTTCGTCCGTTCCATTTGTGAGACGATCGCCTGCGAAACGACATCCCGCGGCGCCAGTTCTCCCCGCAGGTCGTAATCGGCCATAAACCGATTGCCGCTGCGGTCGATCAGATGGGCCCCTTCGCCGCGAATCGCTTCGGTAATCAAACTGCGACCGCTACCGGCGATGTAGAGGACCGTCGGGTGAAACTGCATAAACTCCATGTCACGTAGCTGCGCTCCGGCTCTTATCGCCAGCGCCAAGCCGTCGCCGGTGGCGACCTTGGGATTAGTCGACTCGCGATAGATCTGCCCCACGCCGCCGGTCGCCAAAATGGTTTGCTTCGCCCAGATCAGCGTACGACCATGTTTTTGGTCGGACGCCAGCGCGCCGCGACATTCCCCTTCGTGGGTGATCAGATCAAGGGTGAACTCATTTTGCCAGATCTGGATATTCTCGCGACTTCGAACATGCTCGACGACTGCGCGAATCACTTCGCGGCCGGTCGAGTCTCCCAACGCATGGACGATGCGCGAACGCCCGTGACCTCCTTCGCGCGTCAACGCGAGCTGGCCATCTTCTTTGTCGAACTCCGTTCCCCATTGGATCAGTTCGCGAATGCAGTCTGGCCCCTCGCGCACCACCATGTCGACCACAGCCGGATTGCACAAGCTGCCGCCGGCGGTAATCGTATCCGCGGCGTGATCTTCGTACCGGTCTTCTTCGTCCAGCACGCCGGCGATCCCTCCTTGGGCGTAGTTGCTGTTCGATTCCAGAATTTTGTCCTTGGTCACGATCAGAACTGACAGCGCCGGGTCGACCTCCAGCGCCGCTCGCAGTCCGGCGATTCCGCCGCCGAGCACCAGGACGTCGGTGAAGTAGTGAGAAACCCGCTTCGGATGAAACGGCACAAGGTAACGAGGCGTCGATGTGGTCATGCAGAAAAGCCAGCGCTAGCCGCAGCTGCACAGGCGAGATGGGTCAGGGTGAATGATCAGCGAGGCGCCTGTTTGGCGGAGCCTTTGAGGTAAGCCTTGTATTGTTCCAGAAATGCGGCCGGAGGTCGCGACCGGTTGACATCGGCGGCGCCCCCTTGCTGCGCCGAGTTGGACTCGTTACGGCGAAGCTGATCTTTGCCTGGCGTTAATCCCAGACTGCGGAGCGCCTCGTCCAGCTCTTGCTTCGCTTCGCTGCCGGGTGCAGCGGAGTCGGCCGCCTGCTTCATCGCTTTCCAGCGCTGGGTGAACTCGCGGAACTGTTCTTTCGACCAGCCGAGTTCATTCAGCAGCTCTTGATCCGGTTCCTTTTGGTCATGCTCCAGCTTGTCGAGCACCAGGTCGGTCGCTTTGCGAGCATAATCGAGGTTCGCCTCGTCGCCGCCATGCTCGGGACCGCCGGCGTCTGGAGTCGCGTTTTGATCGCTGGGCATGCCGCCGCCACCGGTCGGATTTCCATCGCCGTATTGATTCGATTCGCCTCCGGATTCCGGCTTTTGACCGGTTTGCTCGTTCGGTTCGCCCGGCTTACCGCCCCCTGACTTGTCGCCGTCGCCCTTGTCGTCGCGGCCGCTGCCATCTCCTTTTTCTTCGCCGGGGGCGCCTGTTTTCTTATCGGTCTCTGACTGGTCGCCTCCTTTCGAGCCCTCTTCGCCTTCGCCGCGTTGCTTCGAGGCCGAAGATCCCTTGTCAGCGGCGCTCGACTCGCCGGGCGAGTCATGGCCTTCTTGCTTGGCCGATTGTCCGCCGCCAGAGTCCCCGCCGCCTGAGCGATCGCCGTCGCTTTCGCCCTTGCTGTTGTTCTGCTTGTTCTCTTTGTGATCGCCAACGGCGCTCTTGGGCCCTTGTTCACTCTTTTCTTCGCCGCTGTCCGGCTTGCCCATCTTGTCGGACGGGGTATTCGGTGCGCCATCAGGGGATGAGGGACTTCCTTGATCTTCGTCGGCGCCGGGGTTTCCTGTTCCGGACTTGCCAGCGTCACCAACGCCGTTATCCCCGGTCCGTTCTTCGCCCATTGGATCCGATTTTTCTTCGGACTCGGTAGGAGCTCCCTTTTCAGAGTCGCCGCCAGATTCGTCCCCTTGTTGATCTTTCATTTCGCCCTCGCCGCGCTGACGGCCGGCCTGCTGATCTTCAGGCTTATCGCCTTCCGACTTCATGCCCCCTTCTTGGCCCGAATTATCCGCGTCAGAATCGACGCCAGACTCCGATGGCTTGGGCTCGCCCCCTTTTTCGGGAGATTGATTTTCGGTCGCTTCGTGATCGCGATTCGGCTGGCCCGAGTCTTTGGGCTGCGAAGCGCCGCCATCGGCTTTGTCGCCAGGCATCGCACTCTCTTGCTCGCCGCTCTTTGCGCCGCCGGCTTCCTGCTCTTTCTTCTCGAGATACTTCTGAATGCGCTCGAACGCATCGCCTGCTTGCGAGTCATCGGCTGCTAACGGCTTGGGCGGGGCATTCTGATTGGGATCTTGCGCCCCTTGCTGCGTGCCGCCCTGTTGGCCACCTTCTTGCATCCCGCCACCTTGTTGGCCACCTTCCTGCTTCTCGCCGCCCTGTTGGCCACCTTCCTGCTTCTCGCCGCCTTGTTGGCCGCCTTCCTGCTTCTCACCACCTTGCTGGCCACCTTCCTGCTTCGCGCCGCCTTGTTGGCCACCTTCTTGCTTCTCGCCGCCTTGTTGGCCGCCTTCCTGCTTCTCACCGCCTTGTTGGCCACCTTCCTGCTTCTCGCCGCCTTGTTGGCCGCCTTCCTGCTTCTCACCACCTTGCTGGCCACCTTCCTGCTTCTCACCACCTTGCTGGCCGCCTTCTTGCTTCTCGCCGCCTTGTTGGCCATCCTTCATTTGCTCACCCCCTTTTTCGCCATCCTGCGGCTGGCCATCCTGCGGCTTATCGTCTTGTTTGGGGGGGATCTGTTTTTCGGCGCCTTGTTCTGGCTCGGTGATCTCGATCGTCAGCGAGCGCGATGTCGTCACGTTCGGCGTTGGCCGGCCAGCCGAGTCGGTCCGATTGTCTTCGGCCAGCGCATAGATGGTGACCAGATCGCCTGGTTTCAGTTTTTGCTCACGGGGAACAAAGCGATAGGTTTCGATGACGTTGCCGGTGGTCGATTGCTGCAGCAACGGAGTGCGAAGACGTTCTTTGCCCTCCACTTCGCCGATGACGGTCAATTGCCGCACCGCGTAGTCCGGATCGATGGCGCGAAACTCCAACGCGGCGCCGCCGTTGGCCGGAACGCGAATCTTGTCGCCAGTGGGACGCAACAGTTGGACTTCGGGCGAGAGATCGCGAATCACTTCGATCGGATAGGCGACCGGATAGGGGTTCAAATCGCCGGCGGCCGTTTTGAACCGCAGCTGATAGCGACGATGTTTCGGAGTCGCGGCGATTTTTGCCGGATCATCCGCCGCCGGATGTCGCAGCAGTTCGATCACAAACGTCCCGATCGCACTGGTCGGATCGTCGGCGCTGACGGTCATTTTGGTGCGCGCCGCATTGGCGTGATCGCCGGCGTCGGGATCGAACTCGATGAACGCATCTTCCATCGGCAAGTTCGAGATCGCCCGAACGGTGACGCGCGTTCCTTCCAGCGCTTTGACCGCGCCGTCCCGCACTTGCGTGAGCGGCGTTTCCATCGTGTAAGCAGGGTAGTCATAGCGAATGTCGACCACTTCAATCGATGGCGCCGGAGTAGCCGTGATGTTGTAGTCGCGCGTCGTCGCGTCGCCGGCCTTCACAAAGTAAGCCAGGTTGTGCTGGATCCCTTGTCCTTCGGGCGCGATCACGCCGCGAAAATAGAGCCCGCTTTCATCCGGTTCGAGCGTCACCTTCTGATCGACGATGCGCCGATCGGCGGAGGAGAAAAAGAGCTCGACCTGTTCGTCATCGTCAAAGTTGTAGACCTTGACAGCGACTTCCACCGTTTGTCCTTGGTAGATCTGCACGTCACCCGGCAGGACTTCGACAATGTCAACGCGCGACGGTCGAGCAATATCGGCCCACGGAGAAATTACGCGGTGCACTGTGGTCAACGGATCTTTGGGCGAAGCAATCTTGTAAACTACAAACGCGAGCGCCACGGCGGCGAACACATACCCAATCCGAATCGCCTTCGAGAAATCGACCGTCGTTTCGGTCGCGTACTCTTTCAAGTCGGAGGCTGCGCGCTGTTGCACGGTATCCAGCACGGCGCGATGGATCGGCGTCGCTTCTTGCTTGAGCAGCAAAAAGTTGATCAGACCATTCTTCAGGGCCGGCTGTCCTTGCTCAATCATCCGCGCGGCGTAGACCGGGCTGATCGTCCGCCACAGCAACGGCAGGATCATCGACCAAGCGAAATAGCCAGCACTCCCTAAAAAGAAGGCCAGCGCCGCGAGTCGGAGCGGAAAGCTGAGATTGAGCACCCAATGATCGACCACCGCCAGCAGCAACAGGAAAGCGATCGCGCCAGCAGCAAACAGCATGCACGCGGCCGCTAGTTCGGCGATTTTCAACTGCCAACGCGTCTTGCGCAGCTTCTTCTGAATCAGGCGATCGTCGCTGGCCTGATTGCGGAGCGCATCGGAGATGGGGGAGTCTGTCGTATCAGTCGCCATGACTAGCCGGGGGAAGAGCGGTAACGTGTTGCGATACCATGTTTTATATCGCGCTGGCGCAGAAACGTCAGCTAAAAAGCGGATTGTCTCTCTATTATAGACGCCTGCCGCGGTCAGGTCGTTTTTTTGCGGTCGACTAGGCCCCAAACATCGGGGGGTTCATAAAAAAGGGGGTCAGGTCCGAATTTTGCAGCAAAATTCGGACCTGACCCCCTTTTTATGACTCTTTTTTACGCCAACGCGATTTAGGCGCTGGGGCGATAGTTGCGTGCCTTGGCGAGCGCTTCGTGCAGTTTGATTTGCTCTTCGTTGGTCAAATTGGTCTCTTCCACGTAGATCTCGTCGATGTGATAAAGCTGCTTCAGATAGGGCAAGTCGGCGGCGCCGATCGGCGTATTCATCAGCACAATGCCGCGCAGTTTCGGCAATTTTCGCAGCTCCAACAGTTGCTCTCCTTGAACGTTCGACTTGCTCAGATCGATCCACTCAAGATTCTTCAGCTTCGCGATGTCGACCATCGCCTGGCCGTCGAGTTTCGTGTTGTGCAGATGGAGCTCACGGAGCGACTGCAGTTGCGAAAAATGTTTGGCCGCGGCCGAACTGATATTGGTTTCGCTGAGGGTCAGCGATTCGAGCTGCGACAATTCGGACAGGTAAGCCAACCCGCCGTCAGTGATTTTGGAGCCGGTCAGGTCCAGCTCACGCAGATTCGGAAAGTCGCCGATGGTCGAGAGAAATTGATTTCCAATCCCGGTTTGCCCGACGTTCAGCTTTTGAATCTTCAGCTGTTGCGTCGCAAGCGGGCAAGACTCGTCAGGGAGCGATGACTTGACCAAAGAGAGATCGACCAGATTCGGCAAACCGGTCAGGCGTCGAAAATCGTGGATCGTGAATTGGCCCGTAGGACAGCTGAGTTGAAGCTGCTGGAGCGTCGGGATCGAACAGACCTCGTTGATCAGGGCTGCGTCTGCTTTTCCGCCATCGATCGACAACGTTTTCAAATGGGGAAAAGAACGTTCGTCCAGCGCCCACGGCAACGAAAGTTCGCTGTTGCGAATGTTGAATTGATTTAGATTGGGCAAGCCGCGGAGACCGCCGATCACCGCTTGATTGATCACTAGATCGGTAAACTCGACCTGCTCCAACTTCCGGAGCTCTTCCAGACCAAAAAAGCTGTCGGGAGAGGCCTTGGTTTTGGCGATCAGTAACGCTTTCAGTGGGCTGAGCGTCGTGACGACGCGAATTCCCTGGTCGTCAAAGCTTTCGTGCAGTTGCAGTTCGGTCAGTTGATGCAACTGACCGAGGACGTTGCCCACTTCCTCCGCAAACTCGGTCTTATGCAGCGACAGGAGCTTCACATCAGGAAGCTGCAGTAACAACTTCCACTGCTCTGGCTTGATCTTGTTGCCTTCGATCCGCACGCAGGCGTATTCGTGCCAATGAAAGAGTTCAGAGCGGAGCGAATCGGCATACCCGAAGGTACATCCGGCCCGTTCTAACTCGGCGACGATCGCTTCGGTTTCCAGCGACTGATCGCTGGCGATCTCCGGTATTAACTCCAAGGGAGCCGGCGCAGGCTGTGCCGCGACGACAGAATACAAAAGCAGTGGTAACAGTAATGCTGCAGTACAACAACGATGCGAAACCATATTGAACCTCCTGCTCAAAAGGACGCCGCCATTTTCATGGAATGCCCCAGCGTCACTTCTCCCCCCAATTATCACTACTCTTTCAAATTTTGCGACTTCAACTTTGCCTCCGGCGATACTTGCGGCTCGATAAAATTGATCGATGCGCTAATAATCAACTGAGGCCATCTTCCCTGCAGCGCCTGCAACCCCTCTTTTGTCACGGTCGTATTGCGGACGTTCAGCGTATTGAGCCGTTTCATCTGACCAAGTTTCACTAGCCCTGCGTCGGTGATTTTCGTATGCGCGAGATTTAGATTCGCCAACAGCGGCAACTGCTGCAATGAATCGAGATCTGCGTCGCTGATTGTCGAATTGGCCAGTTCCAGGCGATGCAGATCATGCAGACCGCTGATCGCTCCCAGGCCCCCTCTTATGTTGCTGTCGTTCATCGTCAAAAACTGCAACTCATGCAGCTGGGCGAGCGGTTTCATTTGCTCTGCCGTCGTGCGGACATTCCGCAGATTGAGACTTCGCAGATGGGTTAACTTTCCAATCTCGGCGAAACCGGCTCCATCGACACTTTGCACGCTCAGAAACAAAAGTTCGAGCTGCGGCAATTCGCCCAAGCCGGCCAGGTCACTTGATTTTAATTTGTCCGATTGCAGCGTCAGATTGGTCAGGCTGCGAACGTTCGCGAGGTAATGAAAACAGTCGCCGTCGAAACTGGCGTTTTGGATCGTCAAGTTTTCGAGAAAGCGAAGTTCTTCGAGATACCACAATCCAATGTTGGTCAGATTGCGCCCATCGATCAGCAACGTACGCAAGTTGGTCAATTGCGCGATCTGACGCATGTCGTCATCGTTCGGCTGCGAGTGGAGATAGAGGTATTCCAATTCTCGCAACTGCATGATCGCTTCCCATGACATTTCGTTCAGCTTGAACGAACGGCCGAGCCAGAGACGCTCGACATGGGGGAGCTTTACCAAGTGCCGAAGATTCTCTTCGGTCGCGGCGGCGTCAACAAAGTTGACGTTGAAGAGCATTTGCCCTTCCGCATTTTCGTAATAGTTGACGCTGGCTCCGCTCTGACGCAGCGCTTCGGTCGCTTCCAAGATCGCTGGCGAGATGGCGATCTCATCCGCGAACGCCGTAATCGGCGCAAGCAAAAGCAGCAAAAATCCGCCTGCTGTTCGCAACGACCTTAAACCCAACATGTTTTCCATTCCGAACAAAAGCCGCTTCCATTCTGAATTATGCGATACCAGACCAGATTTAACCAAATACGTCAAACTGACTCTGGCGACCCCTCTATGCCCATTTTCTCAATTCTACACGCCCACGGCTGGGCAGCAGCGAAAGATTCAGCTCAATCGTCGCAGAATTGCGCTAACTCTATGATCCGCCGTAGCGCCGCTAGTCGTAAACAACTATTGTCACGACGAAAGAATCAACGCTTTTAGACGCCTGCGATGATGACCGCCGCTTGTCCTTGCGGCGTCACGCTGAGATTTAGAACCGGACCTTGGGGGGCAGGCATGGACTGACGAACCAAATTGACCGGACAAGCGGGATCGGGCGTTTCGTAGTTCAAAACAGGGAAGAGCTGCTTTTCACGAATCGCAATCAAACTGGCGATCAGTTCGACAACACCGCCAGCGGCGCCTAGATTGCCGAAGCTACTTTTCGCTGCGATCACGGGAGGCTGTTTTGCGGGATCCCCAAAGACATCCACAATCGCCTCCGCTTCCTGCTGATCGCTATCAACGGTCGATAAACCATGGGCATGGATATGACCAATATCAGTTGGGGACAGTTGGGCGTCGTGCAGCGCGGCGCGAATTGCATTGGTCAACGCCAAGCGACGATTCGATTCCCCATTTTTGGCGATCACAGTCGACATCCCTTGCCCCAGAATCTCGGCCAACGGTTTGGCGCCGCGCGCTTCGGCATGTTCAAGCGTCTCCAAAACCATCGCTCCCGCGCCTTCACCCAGAACCATGCCGCTGCGGTTTTTATCAAAAGGGCGGCAGAGTCCGGCAAATTCGCCAGTGGCGATCGTCTCTTGCAAGATCGTATGGACCGAACGCATCTCATGCACCCGCGTTCCGGTCGCTCCAGCGACGACTACGTCAGCGTGACCGCGACCAATCGTCATAAACGACTCGCCGATCGCGGCGTTCGAGGACGATTCACGTAACGTCAACGAATTGTTCGGCCCCCGCATGTCGTTGAAAATCGCGATATGGCTGGCCGGCATATTGGGCAGATACTTGAGCAACCAGAGCGGGTTGATCTCGGGCATTCCCAGACCAGCCCACGAATCGAAGTTACGATCCCCTAGTTCGGCTTCACACTTTTTGACGCCTGCGGCATATTCTTCAGGCAACGTCATCATGTAGTCCGAACCGTAAACGACGCCGGTCCGCTCTGGATCGTACTTGCCGCTCGCCAGTTCGGCGTGATGCATCGCTAGTTGTGCAGCGGCGACGCCCATCTGAATTTCACGGCACATCACTTTGATGTTTTTGCGAATCGAGCGTTGTTGCGCTTTGTCGAGCGGTCCAAACTCTTCGATCGCTCCGGTAAATCCGAGAGCTTCGGCGCCAAAGGAAGTTGGCAGCGCGTCGCTTGGCAAACTTTTCAACCGCGCAACGGCATTTCGAGAAGAAGATAGCCCATCCCAAACCGCTTCGGTGGTGTTACCAAAGGGGGTGATGCAACCGTAACCGGTGACGACGACGCGGCGCTGTCCGACTTCCGCCATATCTCAACTTCTAAACGATTCGGTTACTTGCGGGAAAGTTACCCCAGCAACCGGATTGATGCAGGATGCAAACCGTGTATTTACTTAGAGTTCTGTATTTTAAACACGCATCCCCAGCGTGTCGACGGGACACGGAGCCCATCCTGGAAGTCTCGAACGCGTTCGCCGTGGCAGACAGGTTAGTATCGCCCGCGATTATCGATCGCAGCGGCGTCTGGCGTGATCGCCGGTTGCCCTGGTTTCGACTTCGCCGGGCCCAAATATTCGACAAACATCAGCCCATCGGCTCGGGCCGGGCCGCTAGGCAGCGACAGAGATAGAGGGAAAGATGCCGCCGTTGAAACGCCCATATCAGGCTGAGCTACCACGCCGCAGCTGATCAGCAGCACCTGATCTGAGGGCCAACGGAACCTCTCGTGCAATCGCCAGCTGACCATTTGGGGGATCTGCACTTGGATTGTTTGCGTTCCGCCGGTTGCGGTCGGTACGTCGATATCGACGTTCACAAACTTTTCGATCTGATCGACGCTGCATTTGAGGACCGCATCGATCGTCTTGTCGTCGGGAGCCAGCAACGGGCTCACTTCCAGCGAGAAACCGGCTTCAATCTGATCGCTTTGCAGCTCGTATCCCGGCCAGGCCGCGGTTGCCCGCACCGATCGCATAAAGGTTTGCGGCTTGAGCATCGAGACGGCGCTCGACTGCCCGTTATGGATCAGCAGATTCGCCGCTTGGTGTTCTTTGTAGTCGCTCCGCTTTCGCAAGCTGTCGAGCAAAATCGCCGCATTTTCTTTACTCAACAACCAGGCTTCGATCCCCGGCGTTTTAACCGAGACCGGCTGCATCATCCGATATGCCAATCGACGCCAATTAGGACTTTTCACCGTGACTAGACGCAACCCGAGCGTTTTGACTTCGGCCTGACTCTCGACAAAATCCTCGACAACATCACGCACAATCTGCTGCATTTCTGGGGTGTGATAGACCCGGAGCGTGTTTTTGTCGGCGTGCAACATGCCCAGCGGTTCGCTGAACCAAACGTCGGTGCCGGTTTCTCGCAAGATCCAATCGATGATTGCTTGCTCGGGCTTCGATGTCGAAGTGACCCGCAACGTGTAGGGGGTAATGTCGTAGTCGCGCCAAACCTGGCCCTGATCGTGCGGCAACTCGTTGAGTCCGCTTTTTACTTTCAAGAGCGATCCAGACGGCGGAAGGGCCTCGCTACGCGGAGCGGACGTCATCGGCGTTGCGGTCGCGTCGGACGAGTAAGCCGACGCGGTTTTGATCGCTTCGTTGGGATTGCGCCAGGCCGAATTAGCGACGGCGCCCGGCGTTTCGGCGGCGGCGGCTGGCAATGGAGCGGCGGCCGCTTTGTCGCTTTCGCTCAGCGGAGACGGAGGTTTGACCGTGGGAATTGGCCGAGCGGTCGACTGCGAGCTAACTCTTCCCGCTTCTTGGGCGAAGGTCGAGCCGACGCAAATCAACAGCAGGGTCAGCATTGTCATCCATGTACGCATCATAGCCGTCATCCTTGTCGGCGCGAAAACGATCGTCAGCGTCACGCAAACGCGAGCCAATTGGGTCCCTAATTCGGGCGAAGTATAGGAGCCGAGTGATGGACTCACAAGATCGATCAGCACGAACTTCGCGGAATCGCTCAAGTTCTCGACCACCTTTGCCGACAACCTGGGATGCTAGCGGCGACTACAGAAGATCGCTCAGCCAATCATCGTCGGCCGCTTTCGGCTTTTGCGGCTTCTCCGCAACAGGCTTGGCCGCTGGTGGAGCAGGGGAGGCCGGCTTTCGCTCCTTCTGCGGCTTCGGCTCGCTTTTCGCCGGACGCTGCGCCGGCGCTGATTTCACATTGGAGGTCGTAGATTGGTTCGAGGTTTCGTTGGCCTGACCAGGACGAACCACTTTGCGCTGCGGCGCGGCCGCGGGCGTTGTCGACTTGGACTTTGGTTTCGACTTGGACTCGCTTGGGATCTCGGCGTCAGGAAGATCGAAATCAAGTGGCCCGGTCGAATTCGCCGAATTGCTTTTGACCGGAGCGCCGCTTTGGACGGCCGCACGCGTTTTGACCGGTGCGGTCGCAGCAACGGCGGCGACCGGCGCCGATGCCGTTTCGCGTTGCACCTGCGCTTTGGCCAACTGACGCTTGCGCGTTGGATCATGCAGCAGTCCGATCAACTGCATGATGCGGTACCAACCGATCCAAACGACAACGAGCAACGGCAAGGTCAACAGCGCCCATGCTCCCAACCGAAAATGGGCGACCGCCAGAAAAATGATCGTGAGGACCACGCCGCCGATCGCCGAGTAATTTAAGACATCGCGGGGACGGGTCGATTCGTGCAGTTGGCTTTCGAACCAGGCTTCCCACTTCGTCTTCGGCTCTTCCCGTACGATCAGATTCTCGGCCTTCAAATCCTCAAAGTAGGTTTCGAGCTCGAGATGCCAGCCGCACTGTTGGCATAACTTTGCGCTAGGCCGCAACGAATTCGAGCATTTCGGACAGAGACGACCGACGTTGTCTTCTTCGAGCGGAACCGCGTCGTAACTTGCCTCGACCGGCTGGGCGAAATCCTCGTCCTCCGAGCCTTTAATCGGGACCAGACTGACGCATTTCGGACAACGAATCGTTTGTCCCGCCAATTGAGCTTTGGCGCGCAGCGAAACGCCGCAACAGGGGCAGACGACACGAATATCGCTCATGAAAATTCCTTAAAGAGTCAGACGCGTTCTCTATTTTCTCGGTTAACGCGTGAAATTGCAACAAACGAGACGTGCGTCGACTCTCCACGCAAAAGCGTTTCTAGATACGTAAAATTACGGAGCAAACCATGGCAGTTGGGAATAAAAAGAGGTTCAAAGTCGGAATAAAGAGTATTAGACCAGTGTTGCCCTAGCTTTTTTCTTTTTTATCCTAACACCCCGTTACGAGCAGTTTGGTTGCATAAACTAGAAAACTAGTGCATATCATGAGGGTGTAGCCCTCTTTTCTTCCCCCCGCGGATCGCTCCGCAGCATTCGCTCCCTCCTGAAGATTTATGTATTTCAAATTCAAATGCCCGCAATGCGGCCAGTCGCTCAAAGTCCGCCAGGAACTCGCCGGTCAAAAACGGAACTGCCCTTATTGCAAGGCCAGCGTTCGTATCCCGAACACGACGGAGATCGATATGGATCTTCCGCCGTTGGAATCCTCCGGCTTTCCGAGTTTTGATGAGGGCGGCGGCGGCGGTAATCCTCTCGGCGGGCTCGACCTGGGCAATCTGCAAACCGATCCGTTGTCGACCAAAACAGCCGCCAAAGCCAGTGGCAAAAAAGGGGGGGCGGCGCCTCCTCCGCGAAAAGCGGCCGCAACATCGTCGTCCTCCTCTTCTGAGGGTGAGTTCACCGATCCGAGTGACGTCGGTCTGGTTGGTTCTGGCATCTTCGGCTTTTTCTCTGCGGTGATCTTCCTGCTCCTCCTTTGGCCTTCGAAGGGGACCTACATCGGCGACCTGTTTTTGGCTGGCGGTTTTCAGGGGGTGATGATCCAGTTCCTCTCCACGTTCATGTTCTTTTGGGCGATGGCGATTCTCTGGAAGAAAAATCGCAAGATCAAGCGCCAACGCGACTATCTGTTGATGGACGTGCTGCCGACCGATATTTCGCCCGAAATTCGGTTCGATACGCTCGATCGCTTCGTCGACAACATTCGCCAACTGCCGGGCGAACATGGCGAGAGCTTTTTGATCAACCGCGTGCTGCGCGGCTTGCAGCACTTTCGCGTTCGCCGCAACGCCGCCGAAACGGTGACGATGATGGCGTCGCAGTCCGAAATTGACTCGAACAACGTCGCGTCGAGCTACACCGCGATCAAAGTGCTGATCTGGGCGATTCCGACGATGGGTTTTATCGGTACGGTGCTTGGTATCAGCTTGGCGGTCGCGTCGTTGGCCGGCGCCCTCGGCGGCAACGATCCGTCGCAATTGATGACCTCATTGACGTCGATGTTCTCGGGTCTCGGCACCGCGTTTAATACGACGCTGGTCGCGCTGGTCATGAGCATGATCATCAAGTTCCCCATGTCTTCGCTGCAAAAGAGTGAAGAAGGGGTGCTGAACTGGGTAGACGAATACTGCAACGAAAACCTGCTTCGCCGCTTGAATGACGGTCGCGAAGGTGGCAGTGAGCCGACCGGGCCGCTCGACACGAAGATCTTCCGCCGCGCGGTGGAAGAAGCGATGGCCGCGCAACAGTCGGAACTGGAAGTCTGGATCCAGAAGTTGGAGTTGGTCGGTCATACGATCACCAAGCAAACGACCGAAGGCTGGACCGATATCCAGGCCAAACTGCTGGAAGGCCAAAAAGAGATTACCGCCCAGGTGCTCGACCAAATGCAGGCGAAAACCGGCGAAATGCAGACCCGTCAGGAAGAGCAACGCGCCGAAATGCAGGATCAGCTGACGCAGATGCAAGAGATCGCGGCGCAGTTGCAAAGCACGTTGGGCATGGTGGCCAACGTCGCGGCCCAGTCTTCGAACCAGATGAACGCCAACGTTGAGGCTTCGACCGAGCGACTGGAAAATTACTTCTCCGGCGTCGAACGTGGTCTAACCGGCTTGAACGAAGTGTTGTCAAAACTTGGCGACGAAACGGTCGTCGTTCAACAGGTCGAAGCGCCCACCAACGGCGGCGGCTGGTTTGGAATGGGCGGTCGAAAAACAAAAACTCGTCGCAATGGGAAACGATAATGGCCAAACGCACTCAAGACGGGGGCGATGACGTATCGCTCTTCCCGTTTCTTAGCGTGCTGGCCTGCGTGATCGGCACGTTAACGATGATCATCGCCGCAGTCGCGGTTCAGGCGCTCGACAATGATACCGTCGACCAGGCGATCAAGTACGAAGAAAAGAAGGCGGAACTCGCCGAAACGGATGCAGCGTTAGCGAAGCTCAACGCCGAGTTGAAAAAGAAAGAGGCCCAGCTCAAATCGGAGCAATCGGCCGAGCAAAAGAAATTGGCCGACGCCAAAAAGCGGCTTGCCGCTTTGTTAGCCAAACTGGATGAGGCGCAAAGCAAGCTCTCGCAGATTTCGCTGGACGGTCCGAAAGTGGATCTCGCCGGCGAAGCGGAATCGATCAAAGAGATGGAGTCCGAGCTAAAATCGAAACGCGAGAAAATCGCGCAGATGGAAAAAGAGATCGCCGATCGCAAACTTCCCCCCAAAGAGTCGGAAGTATCAATTTTACCCGGCGGCTCCGGCGTTGGATTTGATCCCACCTTTGTCGAATGCGACGAGGGACGAATCGTGATTCATGACGGCGCGAAAACGACGCCGGTCCGTACGAATGAACTCAACACCAATCCCGATTTCGCCAAAGCCTTGGCGGAAGTCAAAGCCAACCCCAAGGGATCGCTCGTCTTTCTCATTCGAGACGACGGTTTGTCCACCTATTGGTCCGCACGAAATTTCGCGCGAGCCAAAGGGGTCAAAAATGGTAAGCTGCCGGTGATCGGCGACGGACGGATCGACTTGAGTTATTTCAAAAAGAAGACCCCGGAATAATGGCCAGACGCAAACCAGACAATGACGAAGACGGCGGACTTGACTCGCTGCTTGACACCATGTTCAACGTGGTCGGCATTTTGCTGATCGTGCTGGTCGTTGTCCAGCTCGGCGTGCAAAAAGCGGTCGAACGAATCGCCGCAACGGCGGCGGTCGATCCGGCGGCGCTCGAAGCGATGATCAAAAAGCTGGAAGAGGCCCACAAAGAAAAATTGAAGGTGGAAACTTCGATCGACGAGCTCAATCCGGACGAATCGAAGCTGGAAGAACTGCTGAAACGCCTGCAGTCGGAATCGGTCGCCAAAGAAGCGACGCTCGTCGGTAAAGAAGGAGAGCTGAAGAAAGCGCTCATCGCCCAGAAGATGCAAGAAGAAGCGCAGATGAAGGCGGGCGAGAACAAAAAAATTCGCGAGAAACTCTCGACCGACTTAAACTCTAGCCTGGAGAAGCTCGCCAGCTTGGAAGCGAGATTGGACGACTCCAAGCCGCGTGCCCAGCTTCCTCCCAAGGTCGTTAATTTGCCCGATCCTCGGCCAGCGCCCGAAGGGATCAAAGAAGCGGTCTTTCTCTGCGTGAACAATAAAGTCTATCCGCTCAATCCTACCGAGTTGCGTGACGACGCCAAAAAGCGTTCCGAATATCAGCTCTCCCGCGGACTCAAAAAATACGTGAAGGACCCGGCGCAGGGAGTCGACGGCAAAGAGTTTGTTGACGACTTCAACCAGCGCGTCTTACAAGACGATTACTTCAAAGCCGACATGTACGTCTCGGGCCGATACCCCCGCTTGCGACTAACCCCGCGTGAAAGCGAAGGTTTTTCGATCGCCGAAATCGAGAACCCCCGTTCTCGCTTCCAAAAACTGTTGCTGATGACCAATCCGGAAAAGTACTACTTTCGTTTCTTTGTCATGCCCGACAGTTTTGAGGCTTATGTCGCCGTGCGGCGCGTTTCGGACAAAGCCAACTATCTGTCAGGCTGGGAACCGCAGGCTGCCGATTGGCAATATACAACTTCGGTCGGCGGCAAAGTGAGGTTTGGCCCCGAACCGGTGGTCGACCCCAACGCGCCAAAACCGCCGCCGAAGCCGTCTACGCCTGCCCCCAAACCGAACGTGCTCGACTAGTTGGTCGCACTTTCAGATCCTCTCGCACTGCCCAGCTCGGTCTTTTGGACCGAGCTTTTTTGTTGCGCTATCCTGCAACCTTTGCGGGCATTACGAACGACGTGTATCGATTGCGCCGCTGATACGGACCGAGTTCAATGCGCGAAATGCGCCAAATCGCCAAGCAGCCTTCTGTTCGCTGAAAAAGCGCGTTTGATTTGCTATTCATGACCTAATCTTTGGGAACTCAGGAATCACCCTTCCGAGGCAATGCAGACTCCCACTGTGCGGCTTCACTCCGAAAATTAACCTGCCCCTATCGATCGAAACGCGCTTCTTGGCGGAAAGCGTTTCTCGATCTTGCCCACCCAACCATTTGTTACTCGCGAGACTTCGCTATGTCCGCTGCTGATCCATCGCTTGATATTGCCTGGATGCTGATTTGCGCCGCTATGGTCATGTTGATGCAAGGAGGATTCTGCTTGCTGGAAAGCGGCTTGGCCCGGGCCAAGAACAGCTTTAATGTGGCGCTTAAGAATCTGATCGACTTCTGCGTTTCGAGCGTCATCTTTTGGGCGTTTGGATTCGCGCTCATGTTTGGCGCTAGTTATCACGGATTATTCGGTACGACGAATTTTCTCTTAGGGGATACGGCCTCTCCCTGGCTCATGGCCTTCCTCTTCTTTCAATTGGTCTTTTGCGGCACAGCGACGACGATTATCTCAGGCGCCGTCGCCGAACGTATCCGCTTCCAAGGCTACTTGCTGATCAGTCTGTTTGTCTCGGCCATCATCTATCCGCTGTTTGGACATTGGGCCTGGGGCGGCGCGATTGAAGGAACGCCGACCGGATGGCTCGCTCAGCTTGGCTTTATTGACTTCGCCGGTTCGACGGTCGTGCACTCGGTCGGCGGCTGGGTCGCGTTAGCGGCGGTGGTGGTGATTGGTCCCCGAATTGGCCGCTTTGACGGCGGCGAAGACCGGCCGATCTCAGGACACAACCTAACGTTGGCCACATTTGGCGCGCTTGTGCTCTGGTTTGGCTGGTTCGGCTTCAACGGCGGCAGCACGCTCAGCTTGAATAGCGACGTTCCCAAAATCCTGGTGAACACGAATCTCGCCGGCTCTATGGGCGCTCTCGCTTGCTTGGCCCTCTCGAAATGGATCAACAAGCGTCCCGATGTCGGTCAAGTGATGAACGGGGCCATCGCCGGCCTGGTCGGCGTGACCGCGTCTTGCCATATCTTGGCGCCTTGGGCGGCGGCGCTGGTCGGAGCCGGTTCCGGCTTGATCTGCAGCGGCGTCACTTACTTGTTGCCCAAAATGAAAATTGACGACGTCATCGGCGCCGTTCCTGCTCATGCTTGTGCCGGCTGTTTTGGCACGATCGCCCTGGCGCTGTTGGCCGACCCGGTTCACTTCGGCGAAGGAGTGACGCGTTGGCAACAGCTTGGCGTGCAACTGCTGGGCGTCGGAACTTGCTTCGTGTGGGCGTTTGGCGGCGGCTATGTCTTTATCTCGCTCGCCAATTTGGTGATGCCGTTCCGCGTTCCTCGCGAGCATGAACTGAAGGGACTAAACATCTCGGAGCATGGAGCGAGCACCGAACTGATCGACCTGCTGACCGACATGCAGCGACAACGCAACTTGGGCGACTTCTCTGAAGACGTGCATGTTGAACCGCACACCGAAGTTGGCCAGATCGCCGCTGAATACAATCGCGTGCTGGCCAAAGTAAACAGCGAGATGAAACAGCGCAGCGAAGCCGAACGACGCTTCCGCGAGATCTTTGAAAACGCCGTCGAAGGGATCTATCAAACGACGCCGGAAGGATTCTTTGTGACCGCCAATCCGGCGCTTGCGCGGATACTGGGTTATAACGATCTCGCTTCACTTCGCGATGACATTCAAAACGTCGCGACGGACGTTTACGTCAATCAGGATCGACGTGATGAATTCGTCGATGAAATCCATCAAAACGGCGTCATCTTCAACTTTGAGTCAGAGATTCGTCGCGGCGACGGTACGTTCGCCTGGATCTCCGAAAACGCGTCGGCACGCCGCAATCACAACGGAGACGTGCTGTACTACGAAGGGACCGTCGAAGACATTACAGAACATCGCAAAGCGCTGCAACTGACGGATGAAATCAAAGCGGCCGAAGCGGCCAACGAGGCGAAAAGCACATTCCTGGCCAGCATGAGCCACGAAATCCGCACTCCGCTGAACGGCGTAATCGGCTTTCTCGATCTGTTGCACACGACCAAATTGGATGATCAGCAAGGGCGATTTGTCGAACTCGCCAAGTCGTCGGCCAGCTCTCTACTCCACCTGATTAATGACATTCTGGATCTCTCGAAGATCGAAGCCGGCGGTATTGAACTAGAGCAGACGGAGTTCTTGCTCACCGACCTGGTCGAGTCCGTCCCTGAAATGTTCGCGCCGCAGTGTCGCATGACCGGGCTAGAACTGAACAGCAGTGTCGCGACCGACGTTCCGCAGGCGGCGATCGGCGACTGCGAACGCATTCGTCAAGTGTTGGTGAACCTGTTCGCCAATGCGGTGAAGTTCACCGAGACCGGAGGCGTCTATTTGCGTGTCGAACGCGAACGCTCTGTCGCATCGTCGCACGACGCGAACGCTCGCATCCGCTTTTCGGTTGAAGATACCGGCATCGGCGTTCCCCGCGCCAAACTGCAGCGATTGTTCAAAGCCTTCTCGCAAGTCGACGCGTCGACAACGCGCCGCTATGGCGGCACCGGGCTGGGATTGGCGATCTGCAAACAGTTGGTGGAGTTAATGGGAGGCGAAATCGGCGTCGAAAGCGAAGTTGGCAAAGGTTCGACTTTCTGGTTCACGCTGCCGCTGCAAGCGATCGAACGATCAACCTGCAACCTCATCCCCAACATCCAGGGGCTGCGCGTGTTGGCGGTCGACGACAACCACATGAATCTGCAAGTGATCAAAGAACAATTGCAATCGTGGGGAGTCGATGTTTCTACCGCCGGCAATGGTCGCCGCGCATTGGCGCTGCTGGAGGACGCCGCCAAACGGAACGTTCCCTATCAATTGGCGATTCTGGATCACTTGATGCCCGAACTCGACGGTCTCCGTTTGGCGCATTTGATCCACGAACACGCAATGCTGCATGACACGCAATTGTTGATGCTGACTTCGTATGAACACACGATTCCGCACGCTGAATTGAAAAAGCTGGAGATGGTTTGCTTGCCGAAACCGGTTCGGCAAACCCGGTTGCTTGACGCGCTGGTCGCGCTAACCGGCGAGCGTTCACCGCGGCAGATGATGGACGAAGTCGAAAACCTGCAGCCGATCCTAGAGCGAACTCCGCTGGAAGGCGCAATCCTGGTTGTCGACGACAACGAAATCAATCGTATCGTCGCCAAAGAAATCCTCCAGTCCGAAGGGTTCCAGGTTACGCTCGCCGAAAATGGACGCCAGGCGGTCGAAAAGATTCAAAGCGGACAGTTCGATCTGGTGCTGATGGACTGCGAGATGCCGGAAATGGATGGCTTCGCTGCGACACGCATGATTCGTAATCTCGCCGCTAATGGACATCCCCAACTAGAGAAGTTGCCAATCGTGGCGCTGACCGCTCAAGCGGTCCGCGGCGACAAAGAACGCTGCCTGGCCGCCGGCATGAACGGTTACGTGATGAAGCCGGTCAATCGAAGCGAACTGATCGATACGATCGTCGACTGCCTGGCTCGCAAGGACTCGGTCGCCGCTGAACTGGATCGGATGAGTCTGGCAGAGGAAACCGAGCACTTGGCAGAATTCATCATCGATGCTACCGAAGTCGAAAGCTCAATCGACATGGACGATTTGATGGCGCGTTGCGGTGACAATGACGATTTGGCCCGCATGATTTTGAATAAGTTTCGAGATCGATCGATGCAAGACGCCGCCGCATTAGCGGAAGAAGTCGCCGCCGGTCGAGCCGACACGGTCGCCCAACTGGCGCATTCGCTCAAAGGCATGGCCGCGAATATCTCGGCCAAACAAGTCGCGGCGGCGGCCGATCTGTTAGAACAAGCCGCCAAAGCCAGCCAAACAGAAGAACTTGCCGATCTCTTTTCAAGCGTCGTCGCACGCTTGGAAACATGCGAATCGGCGATCGATCGCCTCCTTGCCGGGACGGAAATCGGAGAACGTTGAATATGACGTCTATTGAACCTGCCGCGGATATTTTGATTGTCGACGACGATGATATCTCGCTCGATCTATTGCGATATGCGCTGGAAGCACACAATTTTCGCGTCTGGTCCGCCAGTAACGGCGCCGAAGCGTTGCGCGTGCTCGAAGCGCAGAATATCAACCTGGTCGTCACCGACTGGGAAATGCCGCAAGTGAATGGGCTCGAATTCTGTCGCGAAGTTCGCCGCCGGCAGTCTGATCACTACATTTATGTCATCCTGCTGACCAGTCATGGCGCACGCGACGAGATCGTCGAAGGCATGGCCGCCGGCGCCGACGACTTTATCGTCAAACCGTTTAACCCGCCGGAACTGCTGGCCCGGATTAACGCCGGCCGGCGCGTGCTGGCTCTCGAAACGCGCGACCTGGTTATCTTCGCGTTGGCCCGACTCGCCGAATCGCGCGATACCGATACTGGTCAACATCTCGAACGCGTTCGACTTTACGCGCGACGTCTCGCGGAAGAGTTGGCCGCGTCGTCCGCTTTTCCCGAAGAGATTGACGCCGAATTTATTCGCCTGGTTTTCCAGACCAGCCCGCTGCATGATATCGGCAAGGTCGGCATTCCCGACGCGGTGCTGCTAAAGCCAGGCAAACTGACCGCCGAAGAATTCGAGATCATGAAACGACACACGATTATCGGCGCCGAAACCTTGGACGCCGCGCTCTGTCAGTTTCCGCATGCGCGTTTCTTACAAGTGGCTCGCGACATTGCGATTGGGCACCATGAAAAATGGAACGGACTCGGCTATCCGTACGCGCTGATGGGCCAGCAGATTCCGCTGGCGGCTCGCATCGTGGCCATTGCTGACGTCTATGACGCTTTGACAACGCGCCGCGTCTACAAAGACGCGATCCCGCACGCCGAAGCCGAAACGATGATCGTCGCCGAAGCAGGCGAGCATTTCGACCCGCTCATCGTCGCCGCTTTCCAGCGCTGCTGCCACGAATTTGTCCGAATTTCACAGCGTTACGCCAATTTGCACGAACCGGCGGTTTGCACCGTGTAACGAAACGACCTTCTACAGCGCGAATGCGCAGGTTGCATCATCCGGCCTACCTGACTTGGCCGTTCCCGTCGTAGGGTTTGGGAAGCCCATTTAGGGAGAAATGATGCGTCACCGCTCGGGTGACCGATACAACCTGGAAGCTAAACGTGCGTCCACAGCGGCGTTGGTTCGGTACTTTCCGTAACCGCTGTTCGGCAGGTTTATGGGGAGGATGGCGCCGGTATGATCAACGTCTCGCCGCTAGACTATGTGCCGCTTTGGGCGCTGTTCTTCATCACAATGACGATCGTGTTGGCGGCGGCGGAAGGTGGCTATCGCCTGGGACAACGTCTGGCGCCTTCCAAACCCGAAAAAGAGGCCTCGATCGGCTCGGTCGTGGGCGCGACCGTCGGTTTGCTCGCCTTCATGCTGGCCTTTACCTTTGGCCTGGCGACCTCACGGTTCGACAATCGCCGCGCGTTGTTTCAAGAAGAAGTCAACGCGATCGGCACCGCCTACCTGCGAGCCGACTTGCTGCCGGAAGCCCAGGGCTCCAAGATCCGTCAGTTGCTGCGGGACTATGTCGAAGTTCGCTTAGAAATCCGCAACTCCGCTGAGCAAATCACCGACGCCGTACAACGGTCCGAGAAGTTGCACGTCGAACTTTGGAACCAAGCGATGGTCGCTGCCAGCGCTACGCCGGAGTCGCCGCTGACCGCGCTCTTTGTCACCGCACTAAACGAGGTCATCGATCTCCATTCTAATCGCGTCACAGCCGGCGTTCGCGCACGCATCCCCGGCACGATTTGGTTTGCTCTCTATCTCGTTTCGATCTTATCGATGGCCAGCATGGGGTATCACGCCGGTCTTTCAGGCTCGAGTCGTTCGATCGCAACCCTGGGCATGGTTCTCAGTTTCGTGATTATCATGATGCTGATCGCCGATCTCGATCGCCCCATGGAAGGCGTGCTGCGTGTGAACCATCAGTCGATGGTGGAGTTGCATCAAGCGATCCAGTAGTTCGCGAGGGAGAAAACGGGATGCCCACCGAAAAAGAAAAAATGTTGGCTGGTGAGTTGTATGACGCACTTGATCCAGAATTGACCGCAGCGAGAGCCAGAGCCCAAGATTTTTGTGACGACTTCAACGCAACGCGCCAACGTCAGCAAGCGGAACGTCAAGAGATTTTGCAGCAGTTACTCGGCGGCGGAGGAGATTCGGCCTCGATCCAGCCGCCGTTTTATTGCGACTATGGGACCAACATTTTTCTCGGCGAGCGCGTCTATTTCAATTTCAACTGCGTCGTGCTCGATGTATGCGAAGTCCGGATCGGCGACTTCACGTTCTTGGGTCCCGGCGTCCATCTCTACACAGCGACCCATCCGCTAGACGCCCAACTGCGGCGGACGCAAGAATTCGGCAAACCGGTGACGATTGGTTCCGACGTCTGGATCGGCGGCGGAGCGATCGTCTGCCCAGGCGTCAGCATAGGATCGAAAACCGTAATCGGCGCCGGCAGCGTCGTCACCAAATCCATCCCGCCCGGCGTCTTAGCCGCCGGAAACCCCTGCCGCGTCATTCGCGAAATAGCGACATAAGCAAGCCCCCCGCTTTCCGCTTTCTTTCTACTTCGGCGTCGAGAACCGATGAGTCGGCACCGGCCGTCCCGGGCGAAAGTATTGCGTTTGCTGTCGTTCGATCCGCACGCCGAATTGCTTCGCCGCCGCGTCGATCGCGTCGTCAACTTGCTGGCGAAGTTCCTCGGGCGAAATTCCAACCCGCGCGTTGACCACCACGTCGGCTTCCTTCGTCTGGCAATTCGAGGGCAACGATAGGATCGGCGCCGTATCGCTGCTGACCAAGTTGGCGACCCCATAAAAACCTTCCCACAGACCGATTGTCTTTAGGTGGGCAGTTTCGGCGTCGGCGTTGGCCAAGGTCTTTTGCAACGAGTTCATGATCGCCATCAAAAAAGCGTCGAGATCAAACGCTTGCGACGCGGTCGCTTTCAGACTGCTGTTGAGCCAGCCCAACTCCGCTTCCCCTTCGGCATAAACGTCGTAATCAATGTCGAGAATTTTCTTGCCAAACTCTCCTTGTTGATCGATCAGCTCTAACAGCGCGTCAAAGCCGGCGCCGGTTTTGGCCGATGTCCGCAAGATCGGCGTACCGGGAAATTCTTCCGCGATCAAGTTGGCGAGCAGATCGACTTTTTCGGCTTCGAGTTCGTCGATCCGATTGATAATCACAAAATCGGCTTCTTCCAATTGCTTTTTGAAGATGTAGGCCGCCTTGGGAGAGAAGCCGCCGTTATCCTCTCCCTGCAAAATGCGGAGCCCGTGCGACGGTTTCAAAATTACGCCGTAAGGAGCGACGTCAAACTGGGCGTCAAACATGCGAACTAGCGGCTGCACGACGGTCGCGACCAGATCGGTGCAACTGCCGACCGGCTCGGCGATGACGATGTCTGGACGATCTTCCTTGGCCAACTTTTCCACCGTGCCGGTTAGTTCGTTGAAGTTGCAACAGAAGCATGCGCCGGCGACTTCACCCACCCGAAAACCTTGCGAGCGGAGCATCTGCGTGTCGACCAGATCAGTCGCCTGATCGTTGGTGACGATCCCGACATTCAAACCTTGATCGCGATAGTGCTGAGCCAATCGACCGATGGTGGTCGTTTTGCCGGCGCCCAAAAATCCGCCGATCATGACAAAACGAATCAAGCCGGTTTCATGGGGGGAAGTCGACATGCGAGGTGCTCCGAGAAAGTAAATGGTCGAGTGATTGATTTTGAAATTAGTCCGCCGTCGGCGTCGGTTCGATGACATACGGTCGCACCAATTTTTGATAGAGACCGCAGCCAATGATCGAGCCGATAATCGGCGCAACGATATAAACCGTAACCATGCCGATTCCGTTGGGACCAGGAATCGCAGCGCTTCCCCAACCGGCGAAATAAGCGAACAAGCGCGGCCCAAAATCGCGCGCCGGATTAAAACAAGCTTGCGTGAGCGGCGCGATTACGCAAATCAGCACCGCGACGCATAAACCAATAAAGACCGGCGCCAGATTCTTGGGCCCTCCCAGGTTCTCTTTTTCCGTCGTCGCCAACACGACCATCGCCAAGATCGCGGTTCCCACCGCTTCGGCCAAACAGGCCATCGGCTGACTGAAACTTGCCTGCCAAACCGCCAGATCAGCTTCCGTCACGGCCGCATTTCCCAGCTTGCCGGGATTGGGATAGTACTCGCCAAAACACATCGCCGTCACAATGCTGGCCGGTTCTCCTCGTACGATCCCACGCTCGGCTTCCGTCGCGCTGAAATAGGATGCGTTGATCGCAAACAACAACCCCGCCGCCGCAATCGCGCCCACCAATTGCGAGCCAACATAGGGCGCGACGCGCCCTGCCGGAAACAGTCCCCACGTCGACAGCCCGATCGTGATCGCCGGGTTGATATGAGCGCCGCTGATTGGCCCGACCGTATAAATCGCCAGCATGATCGCGACGCCCCAGACGATCCCAACCTGCCAAAGCCCGGCCAAATCACCATGCAATACGGCCGTTTGCACGGCGCCAGTGCCGAAGAAAATCAGCAGAAACGTGCCGATCAATTCGGCCACGCAGCAGATCCACAGGGGGCGGGAAATCATCAATTGACCTTCAACGTTTCGCCACGGGAGAGTAGGGTATCCCCTATTTTAACCGCGCCAGCGCGGCGACTCATCCCTACCAAACGTGCCGAGAGAGGGAACATTCAAACACCCATTTGAACCAAAATCGATACGAATTCAAGATCCGGTCCTGTCTTCAGCGCATTTTGTCCGATCGGCGTGTAATTTCCCCCTACTCCTTTAGCCGCAGATCGCGCCGTGGAAAAGTCACTTCACCGTCAACTGAAAAATCTCTACGCCGGCGCAGACGCCGCGACCGAAGTGCGGTTTGGCCGCTATCGGATTGACGCCGTCGTCGGCGAAGAACTGGTCGAAGTGCAGTGCGCATCACTCTCGGCGATTGGTCCCAAGATCGCGGCGCTGGTCCAGCAGCGGCCTGTTCGTGTCGTCAAGCCGCTGATCCAACGGAAGCGAATCATCAAGCGCGACAGCAGCGGCGGCAAGATCCTCAGCAACCGACTCAGCCCCAAGAAAGGGACCTGGCTCGATCTGTTTGACGAGTTGGTTTATTTCACCAAGGTTTTTCCGCACGCCAATCTCACCTTAGAAGTGCCGCTGATCCATATCGAAGAGCATCGCCTGCCGGGGCACGGACGACGACGCCGCAAGCGTCAAAACGACCATACGGTCGAAGATACGCATTTGGTCGAAGTGATCGAGACCCGTCGCATCAAAACGGCCGATCAGCTCTGGAAGCTTTTGCCCGGCAAGTTGCCCAAAGAATTTGATACCGGCGATCTGGCTCGCATGCTCAGTTGCCAAAGGTGGATCGCCCAGCGAATCGCCTATTGCTTGCGTGAAACAGGCGCCGCCGAGATCATCGGTAAACGAGGCAACGCCGTGCTGTATGCGAAAGTAAAAAAACAGAAGAAATCAAAAGCGGCCTAGTGGCGTCGATTTGTCCCCCAAGATTTTCCTTCCCGCAGCGAATCGACTAAGATCAGGCATCTTGCTTCGTAGCCTAGCGCGCTATTTGGTGAAAGAGAAGATATGGATCACGGCCAAGCTACGGATGAAGAGCGGAAGACACGGTCGGAATCAAAGTCGAAAATCGTCACACTAGTGTTCTGTCAAACCGCTATTTTCGGCTTCCCCGAAATCAGCCGCACGGCGTTAGCCGCGGTTTCTGTTACCAATTGTCTTTCGCAAATGAGTTCCCATCAGAAACCGGTGCTAACGCACTACGGCTAATAAAATCATGGCGCCTGAAAATTGTCGCGTGACAGAACACGAGCCCGTTGCGCCAGCGAGGGAATACGGTTCGCTACTTCAAGCCGTGCTCGCATATCCAGCCCTATTCCCTCGCTGGCGCAGCGGGCTCGTGTCCAATCGGTTCGAAATAGCGCAACTTCAACATTCGCGAGAGACGAAGAGAACGGACTTTCGGCTGCTCCAATTTCCCCGCGATAAACGCAACTGCAAAAATTTTGTCCTCGGTCCACCATGGCGACAGTTCAACGCATCTTGAAACTTGGCCTGACGTTGGCGTTTGTCGTCGGCGTTGTGATGTTTAGTCTGGCCAAACGAGAGCAGCAGCCGATCAAAGCCGAGTACGATCGGCTGACCGCCAAGTTTGGCGAAATGCCGGCGATCTCGCCCGATCGCTATCAGGTGCTGCGCTTGCCGACCAACGAACCGGGGGACTTGATGTGGCGATTTCGTCGACCCGAGAATACGGGGATTCGCATCGAAGATTACATCGCTTTCGGCGGCGGCTCTTGTGGTGGAAGTTTGTATTCCAATGATAACAGCCGCGACGCTTCGATCGTTCGCTTTCACATCGATTTTGACCGTCCGCAAATGCGTTGTTTCTTCAAGTTTGACGGAAGTGCATCGACTTGCGGCTCGGGAGATCGAAAAACGGCTGATGCGTTTCGTGAACATTGGGACGAACTGAAAGTAGAAACCGTTTCATCCAACCATGCCGTCGACTTCTCCCAAGATGAGATTCTGGAACTGGTTCGGATTACGGCGCCCGAGAAGTTTTCGGACGGAACCCAAGTGCGCTCCGGTAAAGATGGTCTCTGCCTGCTGGTCCGCGTCGGCACGCAAGCCGCATTTGATCAGGAAAAAGCAGCCGCCGAGAAGCAGCGATGACCACGGACCCAATCTTCGAAACCCCCACGACCGGCTTAGAGCCGCCGCGACCTTCGCTCTGGCGATTCAGTCTCTATACCGTGATGTCGGCCACCGCCGTCTTCGCCGTGTGGGTCGCCTACTTTGTCACGCTGGAAGAAACGGAGCGGATGCAGTTGCAACTGCCGGGGCTGCGTGAAGTGGCCCGCGAACTGCAGATCGACGATCCCCAGCAGTTCGCCGTCGTTCGTCATCATGAGTTATCCAACGACGACTTCCGCTGGCGCATTTATCTGCCGCCGGACGAAAAATATCAACTCTTCCTGGCGACCAAGAATGTGGACCAAAACTACGTTCCGCAGAAACCGAAACCAGGCCCATCGATCGCAACGCCGATCGAACCCGGCGAACATGAAATGTCGCTCAGGTACGAAAAGCAGGCGGAAGGCTGGATCATCCAGGTCAGCGTCGACGACCAGATTGTCTTAGAAGAGTTGCAACCGCCAGAGTGGAACCGGGGAATCGGCAGTACCGGCGGAAGTAATTTCCAAGGGAGTCGACAGCAATCGACCGACGAGCCGCTAGAACTGTTTGACCAAGTTTTTTCGGTTCCACATCCGGAGAAACCAAACTCTTCGAGCCCGCGCGATTCAGAGACGGGGGCGCGGCTGTGGATTGAGAAGATGGAACCATGAGGCTACTAAGAAAATCTGCAGTACGCCGGTCTCTGGATCGGCTGAAACCGATCGAACGATGAACAGTCAGAGCCGAGCGCGCCAAAGATTGTCTCTTGACGAAGCGCACGGACTTCAGGTCGATTGGAAGCCGGGGTTTCAGATGTAAAAATGGATCGCCGCCAACTTGCGGTTGCGCTAGAGATGCGCGCCAATGGTCCGATATTTGGCAGCGCGGTTCGCAAGTTTGTCCGGTCCCGTCCGCCGGACAAAAAAACAAAGCAGTCCGGTCCAACCTTTCAGGCGGAAAACAATGGGGTCCGGTCCAAACGTGAAGCGGCTTCGTCATTTAGGCCTTTGATCATTCATTCGACATTCAAATTTCGACATTGCCCCAGCCCAGGACTGGTGGACGCTGAAGGTAGACTTTTTTACGCGGCCAAGTTCGTAGCGTGCCGGGCCTCGAACTGATTGGGCGTTAGGTAACCTAGCGTTTGGTGGATTCGCTCGCTGTTGTAGAACGTTTCAATGTAGCGGAAGACGCTGAGTCTGGCCTCTTCGATGTTGGAGAATTCTTCGAACTTCGTCCGCTCGTGCTTGAGCGACCAGAAGAATCGCTCCATCACCGCATTGTCATAGCAGCAGCCGGTGCGGCTCATTGAGCAAGTGATTCCCAGCGTCTTCAGCGTTCGCTGATACTCGTCGCTGGTGTACTGACAGCCGCGATCGCTGTGATGCAGCAACTGCTTCGTGTCGGGCCGCCGCGACTCGATCGCGTTGCGCAGCGCGTTGCTGACCAACGTCGTCGCCAGGCTTGTCGACAACTCCCAGCCGACCACTTTGCGACTAAATAAATCCAACACCACCGCCAGGTAAACCCAGCCGGATGCGGTTGGCAGATACGTAATATCGGTCACCCATTTTTGATTCGGGGCATCAGCCGCGAACTGTTGATCGAGGAGATTGGCGGCCGGACGCTTCGTGGGATCGGCCTTGGTCGTTGTCGGGTTGAAACGGCTGAAAACCTTGCTTTTCAGGCCTAAATCACGCATCGCTTTAGCGACGGTGTTGCGACAGGGCGATTCCATCTCGTCGCTCGCCTGCAGCTTTTTCGCAATCTTTTCGCTGCCGTAAATTTGATCCGACTGCTCGAAAACGTGTTTCACCGCTTGATGAATTTTCGCGGTCCGCAGCGCCCGGGGACCAGGCTGCGCACGGAGCGAGCGATAAAACCCGCTCTTGCTGACCTGCAGCACGCAGCACATGGTCTCGACCGGAAAGGAGTCACGATGTTGAGCGATCCAGGCGAATTTCACTGCGACTCCTTCGCAAAATACGCCGTCGCTTTTTTTAAGATTTCTCGCTCAAGTTCCGCTTGCTGCAGTTCCTTGCGCAGCCGCTTGTTCTCGGCTCGCAAATCTTCGAGCGAAGCGTCATCGCCGCACGGTTTCGGCTTCGGGGCGAGCTGCTTGTGCCATCGCCGCAGGCTCCGTTCCAGCACATTAACCGCGTCGGCCGCCGCCGAAAACGAGTAACCTTGCTTGACGACCAAGTCGACCGAGTCCTGCTTAAACTGTTGAGAGTACTTCCGTGGCATCCGATTCGATTCCTGAGACATGCAGACCTCCTGAAGGGATTTTCCAAAAATCCTTCAGCGTCCACCAGTCCTGGGCTGGGGCAACATGCGTCATTTTCCAAACGTCCGGCCCACGATGATCGACTATTTTTTCCGCTGGTAATCGGCCGGCGTCATACCGGTCTTGAATTTGCCAAAGCCAAAGAAGCTCGGCTCGTAGTCGCCGACCAGTTCGACGTTGGCTTGGCCGTCGATCTTGTCGGTCAGACCCGTGAAGTAATAAGTTCCGTTCACCAGCAGACGACGATAATCTTCACACAAAAAGTCCGGCGCCGAACCGAACGTTGTGCAAAGCGACGGCGTGGTCACGCCGTTTTCGCCTTGGTATTTGTTGAGCCAAATGATCGGCATCATCGGATCGTTGCGATTGTCGGTGACCGGAGCGTCGTCTGGCTTCATTCCGGTCAAGATCTGGCCACGCACTAAGACTTCGGCGTTGGCCGGAAGTTTTTCGACGCCGTAGACGTCGGTCGGACCCCAGATGTCGGTGACGCCGCGCAAGATCGGGTGATCTTTCATGTCAGGATTGATCACGCCGCGGGTGCTCTCGCTGCCGTGGTGACCATGATGGCTGAACCAGGTTTCGCCGAGGACCTGCCGACCAAATCCGCCGGACCATGCAGCGTCTTCGTTGTTCCAACTATATTTTGCGTAAGGCGAGTCCTTGGGAAAGTTGAATGCGTGGGTCGACGTGCGAATCGCGATGATCGGTTTGCCGGAATGGAGATAGGCGAGGAACGGCTCCATCTGATCGGCCGGCAAGTTGCGGAACCGGGTCAGCATGATCAACAGGTCAGCGTCGGCCAGAACCGACGTGCCGGGGATATTCGTTTGATGCGATGGGACGATCTCCCCTGACTTGGGATCGATCGGAAACAGCACCGTGCACTTAAAACCATGCCGCTCGGACAAGATCTGTCCCAACTGCGGCAACATTTCTTCGGAACGATATTCGTCATCGCCAGAAATCAGGACGACATGCTTACCGGCGCCGGGTCCTTCGCCGCCGGGATACACGACCCACGGGTCAGCCGCCTGCGAAAAAGAAGTGAACGAAGTAGTGGCGAGGGCGAAAAGCGCCAGCGAGAAAATTCGCATGGGTGGGTCCTAGGCGGGAGAAAGGGGGTTCAACCGATCGCTTTCCGTTATAAACCAAACTTTGTCGCGGTGCGAGAACTTGCCTTGTAATCGGGTTATAATAGCCGCAAACCCCATCCCCATTACCTTCCCCTGGTTTCCCTCCATGTTACATCGATTCTCTTTATTCATGCTGTTGGGCGCTGTTGGATTTGCTACGACCGCCGCGGCGGAGTCGCCGCGCGTGCTGGATGATCGGATGCAGTTAGAAATGATCGCCGAGAGCCCGGCGATTGTGACCCCGATCGGCGTCGCGTTTGACGCCCAGGGACGGCTGCTGGTGATCGAATCGCAAACGCATCATCGCAAAGAAGATTATGTAGGCCCCGAAAAAGATCGCATCCGCGCCTTTGTTGATAGTGATGGCGACGGCAAGAGAGACGCGTGGAGCACCTTCTATGAAGGGACGACCTTCACGATGAGCCTGGCGACGGCGGCCGATGGTTCGATTTATGTCGCGACGCGGATGGAAATCTTTCGCCTTCGCGACACCAACGACGACGGCGTCGCCGATGAGAAAACGCCGATCGCGCATCTCGAAACCAAGGGCAACTATCCGCACAACGGCCTGGCCGGTCTGACGTTCGCACCCGATGGAACGTTGATCTTTGGCATGGGCGAAAACCTGGGGGAGCCGTTCGCGCTGGTCGCGGCGGATGGAACGCAAATCACCGGCGGCGGAGAAGGGGGCTGCGTCTATCAATGCGAAGCGGACGGATCGAAGCTGCGGAAGATCGCCACCGGCGTTTGGAATCCCTTTGGCATGTGCTATGACCCCGAGGATCGACTCTTCTGCGTCGACAACGATCCCGATGGCCGCCCGCCGTGCCGGTTGTTGGAAATCGTCCCCACCGGCGACTACGGCTATCAATTTCGTTACGGCCGCTCCGGCGTTCATCCGCTGCAAGCTTGGGATGCGGAACTGCCAGGTACGCTGCCGATGGCGGCCGGAACCGGCGAAGCTCCTTGTGCGGTGCTCTACGATCATGGTTCGCTATTGGTCACCAGTTGGGGCGATCATCGGATCGAACGTTACGCCCTTGAACCTAGCGGCGCGACGGTACGTGGGCGCATGTCGCCGGTGGTCGTTGGTGACGAAAACTTCCGTCCGACCGGCATGGTTGAAGGCCCCGACGGCGCCTACTACTTCGCCGATTGGGTCGATCGCAGTTATCCGGTTCACGGCCAAGGTCGCCTTTGGAAACTCTCTTGGAAAAATGGCCCGCCGAAAGATGTTCGCCTAGCGCTCTCCAACGCCGAACAGGAAGCTCGCAAGTTGGCCAGGAAGTTTGATTTCAAGGCGCTCGACTCGAAAGATCTCTTTCTCCGCCAAGCGGCGATCGCCGGGCTGACCCAACAGCCAGGGCGATTACTGGCGGTCGATTGGGATACGCTGCCGACCGGCGAGCAACGGCTCGGCGTGTTGCAAGCGCTCCGTTGGATCGGCGCGACGCCGGATGAAGCGCATCTCGATGAAGCGCTGGCCGATGACGATGAAGCGGTCCGTATTGAAGCGGTCCGCTGGATCGCCGACGAGCAGCTGAAGCCGTATGTAGGAGAACTGCAGCAGCAACTCTCCGCCGGAAAACTATCGTCGCGTGCGTTTCCCGTTTATTTGGCGGCGATCGCCTGGTTGCAAAGCGGCAAAGTAGGCGGCAACAGCGAATGGCTGAGCCAAAAGCTGCTCAGCGACGCCGCGACATCCTCCACCGCGTCGCCAGAAACGCGGGCGATGGCGATCCAACTGCTGCCCCCTAATCACGCGTCGCTAACGACCGACAAGTTGACCGAATGGGCGCACCAAGACAATCCAGCGTTGCAGAAAGCGGCGATTCAAACGTTGGCGCTGCGTCATACGCCGGAGGCCAACGATCAACTTGCCAAGTTGGCGGAGGATCGTCAACTTTCTCCCCAGCTGCAAGCCGACGCCATTAGCGGATTGGCGAGCGACCAAGAACGATTTGCTCCGCTGCTGACCAAACTGACCAGCAACGACAATCCGACGATCGCGACCGCGGCGAAGCGCGCCGCTCGCAACAGCGACAAAATTGAAGCGGCCGATCGCCCGCCGCTCGACAATGTCGACGCCTGGCTTTCGCAACTTCCTCAAGAGACAAGCCGCGCCGCCGGTTGGCGAGTCTTCACTTCGGATCGGGCGATGTGCTCCCGCTGTCACACGTTCGATGGCCGCGGAGCCAAAGTGGGGCCTGATCTGACGCATATCGGCGCCCGGACCGATCGTCGCCGAATTTTGCAATCGATCTTGGAACCCAGCCAAGAAATCGCGCCGATGTTTGTCGCCGAGATGTTGCTACTGGATGATGGGCGCGTGTTGAGCGGCTTTCCGTTGCACCAACTTGTCGAAGACAAACGAGAGTTGTTTGTCGACGCGACCGGCAAAACGTTTGAAGTCGATCCCGATTTGATCGTCGAGCGCCGCGCGGCGGAGAAGTCGATCATGCCGGAAGGTTTACCGGGACAATTGACGCTTGACGAAATGGCCGACTTGCTGACGCTACTCTCAGGAGATCAGTAAGCGTTCTTTTTCAACAGCACTACCGAGATCGTCTGCAGCAGAATACGAATGTCGCTCCAGATGCTCCACGTGCGGATGTACTCGTGATCGCATTCGATGCGGCGTTCCATTTTCTCTAGCGTATCGGTTTCACCGCGCCAGCCGCGTACTTGCGCTAGGCCGGTGATGCCGGGTTTGATCTTGTGACGCAGCATATAGCCTTGGATTACTTTGCGGTATTCTTCATTATGAGCGGTCGCATGCGGCCGTGGTCCAACGAGCGACATGTTGCCGTACATCACATTAAACAGTTGCGGCAGTTCGTCCAGAGACGTGCGCCGCATGAAGCTGCCGATGGCGGTCACGCGTTTGTCGTCTTTGGTCGCCTGCGTGACGACTGGTCCATCTTCGCAGACATTCATCGTCCGGAATTTCCAGACGAAAAACTCACGTCCATCTAAACCATAACGGCGCTGGTGAAAGAATACCGGCCCAGGAGACGTTAACTTGATCGCTAGTGCGATCGCCAACATCGGCAAGGCGCACAGCATCAACAACAACGAGCCCAACACTAGGTCGGTCGTCCGCTTCATCAAACCGTCGACCCCATAGAGCGGGTTTTCAAAAACGCTGACCACAGGCAAGCCGCGGATATCGGTCCAGCGCGAATGCAGCAGTTCAAAGACGAAAAAGTCAGGCACAATGTAGACCGACACCGTCGAGTCGCTCAGCTGCGCCAAGACCTTGCGAATGCGATCTTCGGCCCGCATCGGGAAGGTGATGTAAATCCGATCGATGTCGCCGCTGCGAGACCGCTCGATCAAATCGGCAATGTCGCCCACTTGCGTTCCCAGCGAAGCGGGAATCGACGGCAAACGACTTTGTGGACGATCATCAAAAAAACCAACGAAACGCAAACCCAAGTCAGGCGTATCACGAATATTGGCCGCTAACTGGATCCCCAACGGATTGACGCCGACAATCGCAAATCCGCGGTAGTTGAGTCCTCGAGCACGTAACGTTTCTAGCAAGCAGCGAATCGAGACGCGCGTTAACACCATCAGACCCGGCGTCATCCACAGCCAGTACCAAGCGGTCAGCAACGAATAGGAAGCGGCGTGACCAGTGATCAATCCCACGACGATCAACGCTCCTAGGCTCACTCCCCAGGTCACCATGCCGCAGCCGATTTCTCGTTGGGTCGAAACTCCTCGCCAGTTGCGATACATGCCGGTCAGTTCGGCGATCACATAGAACAAGCTAATCGCGACGGCGGCGGCGAATTGATGGGCAAAGCTGAACGTGGAGTTCGACCAATCAACGGCGAGCCACAACCCGACCAATATCGATACGCCATCGACGACGCGATAACATGCGTCGAGCAACGTAGGTTGTTGTCGAATTGGCGATATGTTGCTGGGAGTCATTGCGCTTTGGGTTGTACCGCGCGAAAGATGGAACCCAAAAACATAGGTCACGGCGACTTGCTCGCCCGATAAGTGAATTGAAGTTTTTGCGCTCAGCCGCGAACCGGCTTCTGAAGAACCGGTTGTAGCGATTGCGCCTATCCCCAGGCGCCTATTTCTCTTCGTTGCCCGACACGCGAGTTTTGAGGTTGCGCTATTTGCAATTCACGAACGAAGGACATTAATACGGCCAGCAGCAACCGCAAATCGTCACACTAGAGCGGTTTCCTGCTAGCTGCCCCATTTTGATTTTCCAACGATTGAAAGTGAAGACGGTGCTGCGCGGCACGTATCGACATCAGCCGTGCGGCTGATTTTGGGGGAGAAGCTAGACGACAGGGGACTCATTGTTCAGCTTGCTGAAAAGCGCTCTAGCCCGCCAGCGCGAGCGAGGGAATAGGGTTGGCGATCCTAACACGGATTGAAGTGGCGAGCCGCATTCCCTCGCTGGCGCTGGCGGGCTAGTGTTCGATTGATTCGAAATAGCGCAACTTCAAAAACTCACGCGCAGGGCTACGAAAAAATAGGCAGTTCTTACGGAACTGCGGGGGCCTTTGCTGCGGGCCAGACCAACTGATCGCTGCCTGCGACTTTGGCCTGAGCGTCGTCGGTCGCCTGCATTTGAGCGAACAGAATTGCGTCGACCCGCTCGTTGACGAACTTCCCAGCGCCGCTGCCAAACATCAGGTTGACTCCGCCGGGATGGTAGCTCGAAAGTCGAGAAAAGCGAGCGCTGCCGTCCCCTTGGCCTGTTTGTTGATTGATCCCCAAGATTGCGTCGGCGTCGTTGCTCCACAGGAAGGAGACGTCGGCCTCGGTCGACGAGGTCCAGCTTCCGGCGTCAACGTTTTCGCCCAACAGCAACGTCATTTCTAAGCCGTCTAGCTCAGAGATCTGCTGCAGCGTGAATTGCTCAAATGCGACGCCCTTCTTTTGATGGAGCCGATTTTGGAAAATGCCGTTCGCCGCCCAATCGGCCGGGATCTCGCCGCTCGGCGGCACATCCGGCATGCCGCTGTTCACGACAAACGAGCTGACGCCACCCCATTGTTCGGGATCTTCGTCGGGGGCGTCATCGGGACAAATCGCTTCATAAACCGTAAAGTCGGGAACCTGCCCGGCGAGTTCGCCATCGGCGGAATAAGCCTGAAACTCTTCCAAATAGGGGGGCGGCGGCATCTCTCCTGGGGTCGGATAAATCCGACTTTGCAGGTAGGGAAGGGCCGGAAACAGCCAGCCGGTATCGATCGGAGGCTCGACCGCCGCATCCAGCAAATTGGCGTATCCCGGCAGTTCGCGGAGATCTTCGTCATACGCAATCAGCGCATCGGCCAGCAGCTTTTGACGGAAAAGACAGGTATTGCGACGCGCGCTCTCGCGGCTATTGAGCAGCAGGGGGGCCGCCATCAAGAAGACCACGCCCAGCAGGGCGATCACGATGATGATTTCTTTAAGCCCAAAGGCGCGGCGGTTGTGATGAAATTTCACGTAAGTCCTTGTGAATTCGGCAGCTTGCGTCGACCAATCGCTTGACGAAACGACGTTTTGTTGCTGCAATGGATCAGTATAAGATAACTTTTCAAAGTAGCGTCGCCAAATCACAGCGTTGCTAAATCGTCTATGGCCAGTAGGCGATGCCCCGTCTCTTCCTCAGAGCACGCTCCCATTTGCGGTCGATCGCGCGAGAGCCTTCCGGTGCTTTCGTCCGCCAGGAACAGATACGTCATGATTCGAACCTTTGCTCATCCTCTCGCTCGCCGTGGGCTCACGCTCGTCGAAATGTTGGTGGCGACGACGTTGACGCTGATCTTGTTCTTCTCGGTCGCCCAAATCTTCGCCTTCCTGGGCGATACGATGCACGACGCCCGCTCGACGATTGAGCTCTCTGGCAATTTGCGTGGTCTGACCACCACGATGCAAACCGATCTCGATTGTCACACCGCGCCGGGACTCCCCTGGCTGCCGGTCGGCGGCAATCAAGGTTACTTCACCGTGATTGAAGGACCGGATCGCGATCGTGATTTCACAACCGTGGCGAGCGTCGCCGGAGATGCTGACGATATCATCGCATTTACGGCTTATAGCAAGGATCAGCCGTTTGTTGGGTTGATCAACGGTCAACTTTATCGCGATACGGATGGCGTTTTGCGAATTACGGAACCTACCGGGCCAACAGACGTGTCGCCGATTACCTCGCACTACGCCGAAATCATCTACTGGACCGAGTTTACTCCGTACGATGATACAGACGGCTTGGGCACTCGTAATGCTGACGAAACCGTAACGTTGTTCCGTCGCGTGCTGCTGATCCGGCCTGATATTGATTTCAGGCAATATGCCAACACGATGGGCGAGGTCAGAGAGATCACGCAGCTCGATGCGTTTAATAACTATGACCTATCGATTCATCCAACCGAGCAAACCGGCGCTGGCTGGCAATGGCATACCAATTCGCTGGAAGACTTGCAGTCACGTCGAAACCGCCATGGTTCGTGGATGATCGGCTCGATTACCACTCCCGGTGATTCGGTGTTTGAGACGGAAACTCTAAATAGCCGTGCGGTTCGCAATTTCCCCTATCCGCTGGTGCCTTCTTATTTGCGATCTTTCGAAAAGATGAATCAGATCGCCGTCGCTGGCGGGGTCACCTTACGCGATCGGACCGGCGAAGATGTGATCATGGCCAAAGTGTTGGCCTTCGATGTGAAGGTGTTTGATCCTCTGGCCCCGATCCTCGTGCATTCCGCCGCCAACGATATCGCCACGATCCCTGGCGACGCCAGCTTTGCTACCTTGGATGCAACTTTCTCCGCTGCCGCAACGCCAGTATCGTCGGTGGTGACCAACGCAGGCACCGGCGCATTTGTCGACTTGAATTGGAAAAACCTGACAAATGATCCGGCTCGTACGACTAAACTTTACGACAACGGCCACTTCCATGACGTTCCATCCACGAAGTCGCAGCTTGCCGGACAAACCGTCGTAATAAACGCACAAGAACGTTCACCCAGTGTGGCCAGTACTCGCAATCTGGCGATGTACGACACCTGGCCGATGCTGTATGAGCAGGATGGCGTCAATCAGGATTATGTCGACGACGGTGTCGCAAACAACACACTTGCACCAATCGACGAAGGTTCCAACGGCATTGATGATGACGGTTTCCACGGCGTCGATGATCCGGCCGAACGCGAAACGGCGCCGCCGTATGATCGTCCGCTGCGCGGCATTCAGATCACTATTCGGGCGATCGAAGATGGCTCGCGTCTGATTCGCCAAGACACGGTCACCGCCAACCTGATGACCGAGTAAGTGAGCGATACTCCCCATTCGATTCGTCTAAACGGTCCCTGGCAGGCCTATTTTGCCGCGGACGCCGATCCCACGCGGATTCAATTGCCGCGTGATTGGTCGACGATTCCGGCGGCGACGCGCGACGCTGATTTCAAGTTGATGCGCGCCTTTCATGCGCCTACCGGAATTGCTCCCGGTGATGAAGTAGTGCTAGTCCTCGACGAACTGCCGATCTCTGGCAAGGTTTCGCTGAACGGGCAGGAGTTGGGAGTCTTCTCGCGCAGTGAGCGTTTTGCGATCACCGAGCACTTGGCGCTCCGTCACGAAATCGAGATCGTAGGGCTGTCGCTCGACGCCGGAGAGCGAGCCGGCGAAGTGCGGCTCGAGATCTTCGTCCGGTAGTAAGGGCCGGCCGTGTTCGATTCCTCCTCATAGCTCGAATCGCGAGCGAGAGAAATGCGGTCGGATAAAATGACGAATGCCTAAATCCTAATGTCTAATCAATGAGGGAAACCCGAATAACGAAATCAGATCGAAATTCCGAGTCTGTGATCCATTAGACATTCGTGCTTCGACATTCGACATTTGCTTGCAATCGCATTTTTCTCGCTCGCGCTTCGGGCTATGAAGAAAAAGCGCTATTCAGCGGATGCTTCGCTCGCTGAGGAGGAACTGGGCGACTCGGTCTCGGCCGGCGATTCGTCTTCTTCGCCTGCGTCCGCTTCTTCAGCGACCGGTTTGACGGGATCGACCAGCGCAATCAGCGATTGCCCCGGCTTGGGAGTCGACGTCGACTCAGCCGTGCGCACGTCGAGTTTCTTCCCTTCGTCGATCACAAATAAGACGAGCGCCGAGTCGCCGTACCTTTTCAAGAAATCGGCGTAGGTGAACTCCGCGGTGAGCGAAGTCTTTTTGATTTGTGCGCCGGCCGCAAAACGTCGCGCCAAGACGTAGAAATCAACCCCTTCCGAGAAGAGCACGCGACCGCGAAGATGCTCTGAAACCGACGCGCGGCGCCCCGATCCCGAATCCCAAGCGGCCAATTGATAGACTTCTTTGCGGCCGAACAGATGGATAAATTCCTGGCACGCCAGCGCGTTCACTTCATCATTTGCGGTGATCGCCAACAGTCGGCCGATGCCGCCGATGTTGATCTCTTCGGTCACGTAGTCTGATAAAATACTGGCGCAGTGGGCCGGCAGTCCGGCCATCTTCGCCGCCGAAATGTTGCGATAGTTGGTGTCGACCACCAGCACTTGGAACCCGGCGTCTTGAATCACTTTGCCCAACTCACGTACCCAGCGATCGGCGCCGGCGATCAACAAGCCTTGCGGATTGGGAGAAGCGAGCCCCAACAGCCGCGCGACCGGGGCCGCGGTCAATCCATAGAAGGTCACCGTGCCGACAATCACCAGCAGCGTCAGCGGCGCTAATAGTTCGGCTTGTGCGATCGTCGCGGCGTCGGCGCCGCGATGCATGAATTCTTCGACGATTTCAAAGGCAAAAACCGAGGAGACCGCCGCAGCGACAATCCCGCGCGGCGCCATAAAGCAGAGGAAGACCTTCTGCTGCCAGCTGAGTCCGCTGCCGATTGTCGAGAGGAATACCGACGCCGGCCGGACGATCACAATCAAAATCGCAAGGAACAGCAGACCTTGCCAGCCCACCATGGCGATCTCAGCAGGCGAAATCCGGGCCGCCAGCACGATAAACAAGCAAGAGATCAGCAGTACCCGCAGGTTCTCTTTGAACTCAAAGATATGCCGGACCGGGATTCGTTTTTGATTGGCCAGCACGATTCCCAGGACGGTCACGGTCAACAAGCCTGATTCGGGCTGCACCGCATTCGACACGGCGAAGACGACCAAGATCGCCGCGAGGATCGACGCGTTATGCAAAAAGTCGGGAATCCAAAACCGTCGCAGCAGGAAGATCAGCGTTACCGCCGACACGACGCCCAACACCAGGCCGACGACTAGCGTCTTGACGATGGCTAACCCCGCGACGGCGAAAACATGGTTCACGCCGGTTACCACGACCGCTTCATAAACGAGAACCGCCAACACGGCTCCGATCGGATCGATCACGATCCCTTCCCATTTGGCGATCGAGCCTATCTTGCGCGTGGGGCGAATATAGTTCAGCAGCGGCGCAATCACCGTCGGCCCAGTAACGACCATCACGGCGCCGACCAGCGCTGATAATTCGATCGGGAACCCCATCACAAAATAAGCGCATAGTCCAACCATTCCCCAGCAAACGGCGGCGCCGATGGTCACCAGACGCAACACGACCCCGCCGGTTTCCCGCAGTTCAGTCAGCTTCAGACTCATTCCGCCTTCGAACAGGATCACTGCCACCGAGAGCGAAACGATCGGGAAGAGCAGTTCTTTACCGATGATCTCGTCTGGGTCGCCCGCTAGTTGGGCGAAAAAGCCAAACGCCAACAACAGCAAGATGGATGGCAAATGCAATCGCCAGGCGAGCCACTGCGCAGCAATGCCTAGCCCCAACACACCGGCAAGATACAGCGGATAGTATTCTGGCGTTACAGGCGGCAAGAGACGGCTTTCGCTCGAAATCGAAGGGGATAAATCATGATGTGCAGTCGGAACCTACGAGTCTAGCTCGCAGCGACTCGACGGCGCGGAAAGATTGATGTAATTTGAACCAGCGTCGAGAGTTAAGAAAACCCCTCACACGTCCAAATCAGGCGTTCCCCCCGCCCAACCCATCCAGGTCGTAGCTATGCAATACTCGCGAATTTTGCCGGCGTTTCTGTTAGCGCTGATCGTCGCTCCCCTGACTGCGGCTAACGCCGAGCAAGCCCCCAATACGCTATCTGAGGCGGAAATTGCGGAGGGTTGGCTGCTATTATTTGACGGCGAAACAACTTTTGGGTGGAAATCCGAGGGAAAGATCGATTGGACCGTCGACCAGGGAGTCATTCGGGCGAGCAAAGGAGATGTCGGGCAACTTCGCACGACGACGCAGTTCGCCAACTATGAATTGCACGTCGATTTTCGCGCCCCGGCCGAGACCAACAGCGGCCTCTTTTTGCGAACTTCGCCCCAACCGGAAAGCCCGACCTATGGCTGCTATGAATTGAATATCGCGCCGGAAAGCAATTCGTTCCCGACCGGCAGCCTGGTTGGTCGCATGAAAGTGACTCCGCCGTGCGTCGCCGACCAATGGCACTCGTTTGACATCACCGCCGATCAAGGCACAATCGTCGTGAAACTGGACGGCGCCGAAGTGCTGAAGTACGAAGACCCGCAATACGTGGGGCTCGGCTTTATCGGCTTGCAGCACAACCAGGGCGAGATTGAATTTCGCAACGTGAAATTGAAACCGCTCGGCATGCAGTCGATTTTTAACGGCAAAGACCTGACCGGCTGGAAAACGTACCCGGCGATGGAAAGCAAGTTTACCGTGACCGACGAAGGCGCGATTCACGCTGAAAATGGTCCTGGTCAGTTGGAAACGGAACAGTCGTACGGTGATTTCGTGCTGCGATTAGATGCGATCACGCACGCCAAAAATTTGAACAGCGGCGTCTTCTTTCGCTGCATTCCCGGCGACAAGATGATGGGCTACGAAAGCCAGATCCACAATGGTTACGAAGCCGAAGATCGCACCCTGCCGATCGATCACGGTACAGGAGCGATCTTTCGCCGCATGAAGGCGCGTCGCGTCGTCAGCGACGACCAAAAGTGGTTCACCAAAACGTTGATCGCCCAAGGGCCTCACATCAGCGTTTGGGTCAACGGTTATCAAGTGACGGACTGGACCGATCAGCGTAAGCTGGACGAAAACCCAAGACGCGGGCTCCGCATCAAGCCGGGCACCATCATGCTGCAAGGACATGACCCGACGACCGATCTGTCGTTCAAAAATCTACAGATCGTCAGACTCCCCAAGCGTTGGCCCGCCGATCGTGCCGGCGATAAGTAACTAACCGACCTCGTTTTGCACGCATTTTGACTTTTTATTTTGTCCCGAGCGCCACGCTCTTGCCGCATCTGTCACGGGAAGAGTATTGCGCCCGGCGAACGGTTTCGCTGATTGTTGGGGTTGTGCGGCTTTCTTACCGACGCAGAAATCCTGCTGCGTCCTCCCGCAATCGACCGTGCGTGACCTATGCTTTTTCATCCTTCGAACTTCTGCGTAGACGTCCGCTGTAGCGACGTCGTCCCTACTTTGCTGAAAAGGCCATCGCCATGTCGTACGGCAATCTGATTGATTGGAATAAGAACCTGCATCAAATGGAGACCGAAGCGATCACCACGACGCATCGTCTGGTCGAGACCGGTCTGTTTGATGACGAGCATCTGGTTCGCATTCTCGATACGCACCCGCGTGACGCGCTGAACGTCAACACGATGGGTACCGATGCGACAAAGACCGAGTGGAAAGAAGGGGACGCGTCCAAATTAAACGGCGAGCAACTGCTGCAAGCGACCAAAGAGGGTCGACTGTGGCTGAACATTCGCAACATGCTGACCCATCACCGCGAATACGCCGACCTGATCAACGGCATCTATGACGAGCTAGAGAGCAAGGTCAGCGGCTTCCAAGCGCTCGAGCGTTCGGCCAACTTGCTGGTCTCGTCGCCGACCGCGATCGTCTACTATCACCTCGACATTCCGATCAACATGCTGTGGCACTTGCGCGGCAAAAAGCGGGCCTACGTCTATCCTCCGTATGACGAACGTTTCGTTTCGCAAGCGACCATCGAAGATGTCATTTGCGGCGAAAGCTATGAAGAGCTCGCCTACGACGCGTCGTACGACGAGAGCGCCTTCGTCTGCGAATTAGAGCCAGGGCACATGGTGACCTGGCCGCAAAACACGCCGCATCGCGTCACCAACGTCGAAGGGCTGAACGTTTCGCTGACGACGGAACATAAAACGCCCAAAGCGATCCGCCGCATCAAGCTGTTTCGCGCCAATCGCTTTTTCCGTCACCAGTGCGGCTACCAGAATCTGTCGACGGCGACAGAAGGGGTTGGCTACAACATGAAGATGGCAGGCTTCGCGTTCGTGAAAGCGTATCGCAAATTGTTCCGGAAGAAGTCTGGCAATTACGCCTATCCGGTGACATTCGAGTTGGATCCGATGAATCCAACGCAAGTTCGCGAGATGTCGGCCAAGTAGCTCGCCCTATTAGCGACCACGAGCTTCGACATCTTGCAGCAGCCGTTCTGACCAATAGGCGGCGTGCGCCTGATGCAGTTTGGCGGCGTCCACCAACAACTCGCGCCGCTGGTCCAGCGTCATTTCGCTAAGCGATAGTTCGCTGATCGGCAGATCGCTAAGCGGATCTGCGCTGAGTTGTGCGATCGCGATATGCGCCGCCATCGCGTGCGGATCACGCACGAGACGTTCCAGCGTCGCGTCTTCGCTCGGAACCGGCAGATCAAAGTATGCTTGCTGCCGCTGCATCACTGGGCAGGGGTTCGATTCTTCGGCAATCACCAAGCGATCACGGCTCTGCAGCCAGCGGCCCAACTTCGGCGAGCTCAACACCAAGATCAGCGGCGCCGCTCCTAACCAGCTTGCTAATAGCGGCGAGAACCAGAGCAGCGCCGTCGGGTTGACCAGCCAAATCAAGACCGCAGCAATCGATCCCAGTACGACCAGCTTCCACCCGACCGCCCAAGCATCTTCCCAGGTGAGATTCACATCTCCTCGGTTCTGAGCGTTCCATTCGACCCGCCGACCACGCAGCGTGGCGATCACAAATTGCGAGTGGAACCACATCAGCAGCGGGGCGAATAAGGTCGAAGCGACCGTCTCCAGCGCGGCGTCCAACCAAATCGCGCGAGCCGGCCGACGGCTTTCGAGCGGCGTTGAGCGGATAAAGTCGGTCACCGCCAACACCTTGGGCGCCATCAATAGGATCAACGTACCGAAGAGCAGCAGCAACGATGCGGAAGCGGCGCTGATGCCCAGCGACGTTGCTCCGGAACTCGATACGCTCAACAGCAAGGTTAACTGCAAGACGACAAACGCCAGCCACAGCGGGCTCGCCAAATACGAAAAAGCGCCACAGACCAGATGCCAACGGTTCGTCAGCGGCAACGGGCAACGGACCAAAAAGTTCAAGTGTTGCAGGTTCCCCTGGCACCAGCGTTGATCGCGCTGCAAATAGTCGAGCACCGAACCGGGCGTCTCTTCGTAACTTCCCCCCAAATCATCCGCGATCCGTACTTTCCAATCGGCTCGACGGAGCAGGGCGGCTTCGACAAAATCGTGGCTGAGAATTTCGCCCCCCATGGGGCGGTCGCCGGGCAAAATGGGGAGACCGCAACATTGGACGAAGGCCCGGGTGCGAATGATCGCGTTATGTCCCCAATAGTTGGCGGCGTCACCGCACCAATGTCGATAGCCGCGCAAAAATCCGCTTCCGTAGGTTGCGGCGGCAAATTGCTGGGCACGAGCCAACAACGACGCCCCATTGATCGGACGCGGCGGAACTTGGATCAGCGCTACGCGTTCGTCCTGTTCCATCCTCCTCACCATTTCGACCAACGTTTCGGCCGACATCAGGCTATCGGCGTCTAAGACGATCAGGTAGCGATAGCGCCCGCCCCAGCGTTCGCAAAACTCGGCGATGTTCCCCGACTTGCGGGCGATATTTTTGGGTCGGCGGCGATAGAAAATGGACGGTTTGAAAGAATCGGAGGTCATTTCTAACCAGACCGCTTCTTCTTCTGCCGCGATATCGGGATTGGTCGTATCGCTCAACAGGAAAAACTCAAACGTCTCTCCCCCGCCGATCTGGGCCAGTTCTTCCCGCATCGCACGTACGCCGGCGGCGACGCGTCGCGGCGATTCGTTGTAAACGGGGACCAAAATTGCCGTCGACGGCAATTGAGCCAGTTCGTCCGGCGTCAGCGGATCGGCCGAGACCGGCTCTGGCTGGGGCAATAAATGACCGACGATCGACATGCCGATTCCATAGCCCAGCCAACCGGTCAGCAGTACGAAGAACGTACCGGTCACCGCGTCGATCGGCCCGAGACCGCCATCGGCGGCGGCGATATCGAGAAACAGCCAACTCATCAATCCGCAAACCGCCAACGCGATCGAAATAATCGACGCCTTGGGATTATTTAGCGCCACCGATTGGGCCGCTTCGAGAATCATGTTTTTTGATTTGGATGGTTCCACATCTACCTGCGTCTCTCTACCCCTGTTCAACGTTGTTCGCACGCGGCCCTTTGCGTGCCTTAGAACATCCGCATCGAATACGCGAGTTGACGAACAACATCCTGCGTTCTTCGCCAAGCGGCGACATAGAACTCGGGACGAACGACGATCGGCGGTTCGTGCAGATCTTGCAGTCGCATCGGCGCACTGGCTTCATTCGGCACGGCGGAAAGCCGTTCGACATCGTGAAATCGAGATTCAGGGCGTTTCAAATAGGCTTGGACGCCAAAATAAATAATCGAACGAGTTCGATCACGTCCGACGACATCGTCGGAAATCTGACGCAGCGCCGCTTCGACTAACTCATGCGTCGTCTGAACTGCCTGCTCTGGATCGTCGACCCCATTGGCGACGACGTACCGGAGCAGCGCTCGTCGTGCGAGCACGACTTGCGCGTCAGCCAGCGACTGAGGCTCAATCACGGTTGACATTGGTAACTCCATGTTTCACTTAAGTAATCGGATCCATCCTTCAGGCAAGCGCGAATTTCTCGGCTTGCACCAGGTTTGCTGGCCGTTGTAAAGGTCGCGATCAGGCGGTCTCCTTGCCGGACCACATCCGTGCGACTTTCTAAGGGAAGCTCCGTCTCAATCATCAATTCGGGATCGGCCTCCGGCTTCACCCCGGTGAACGTCAACACAAATTGCGTGCCGCCGTCCGCCTGACGTTCGATTCGCGACTCAATGACTTTGCCGCCGACATGTTCCGCCGGATCGCCTGGACCAAAATCGATAGAGTACGCCAACTCAATGACGTCGCCGCATCGTATCGGCTCGTCAGGCGTCCAAAAAGTAGCAAGATTATCGATCCATTCGCCTGGCGATTCGATTTCTAACAATTCGATTCGCCCTGCCGGAAACGCCCCCTTTGGACGTATCCAAACGGTGGGACGTCGATGATAGTTCGCTTCTTTGTCTTTATAATTTTTTACGTCGCGATCGCGCTGCAACAGTCCGAAGCCCTTCACACCGGGTAAGTAGAAGGCCGAAAGTCGGGTCGTGTCGGGATTGCGTACCGGTCGAAAGAGCCACTCGCCGGTGACCGATTCGGCCAACAAGCCGTCGGAGTCATGGACTTCGGGACGAAACTCTTGTCCGTCGGGCGGCGCTTGTCCGTCTCCCCAAGTCCACATGCTGGTGATCGGCGCGACCCCCAGCTTTTCGATGTCGTTGCGCGCCAGCAAACGTGCGCGAACTTCAATCCGTGTCCACTCGCCGGGGATCACCGTGAACTGATATAAGCCGGTTGCGCTCTTACTGTCGAGCCAAGCGTAGAAGGTCGCCGATTGATCGTTGGTCGGCTTCTCTAACCAAAACTCACGAAAGACGGGGAACTCTTCTCCCTTCGCAGATCCGCAGTCGATCGCTAGCCCGCGCGCCGATGCGCCATAGACCGTGTCAGCGGCGACGGCGCGAAAGTAACTCGCGCCCAAAAACGCAACGACTTCCGAAAGGGGTTTCCCGGCTTCCAGATGATTCCACAACCGAAAGCCGGCGTAGCAGATCGGATCCCCTTTTAGATGATTGGGATCGATCACTCCCTGGTGATACTCAAACAGGCTCGTATCAATTTCGATCGGTTCGGCGCTCCCCTCTTTCGTTTGAAATTCGTTCAAACGAATACATTCCCGAAAGATATAGCCGGGATGAAAGTAATCGAGTCGCCAGGCCGTGCCGCTATTGGCCCATTGCTTTTTGTCAGGATCATATACAATCTTGCGATATTCGTCATAACCAAGTTCCGCTAACGGCCCATAGTTGACGATGGGATAGGCGTTTTCGCCAAACTTGCGTTTCTCCACCGCATTCCAAAGCGATTGAAAACGAGGCGAAACAGCAGCCGCTTCGCCGGCGGCGACGCCAAACAGACGTTGATCGGCAAGCGTTTGCGTCTGGCAAAAAACGATCGCCAGCAAGGCCAAAAACCATTGGCATCCGCTCCGCCAACCAGGGCGGATAACGCGTGCGTCAAAATGTAAGAGAGGAGACGACATAAGGAAACTTCTCCGTTCCTGAGAGTTCGCCGCTCTTAGAGCAAGAGTCGTGCCACAATCCGTTCTACCAAGCCCCTGTTAAGTCGGTTACGGGTCGAAATTGAATAGGGATCGCAAAAAATGACGAAGGTTTCATATCAATAAGATTTAGTTTGTCGGCTATGTTCGCGGCGATCCCATTGAATCCCCTTTAACGGCAGCAGAATGAACAATTGCCTTGTTTCTGCTATTCTGAAGTCTTTCGCAAACACCTGCTGGAACTAACCGCCAAATCAACTGGCGCAATTTCCGGTTGATGCGTTGCCTGGCTATCGAGCGACCACATCGACTAGGAAACGAGCAACAGCTAGCGAAAAACATGAGCAACCAAACAACTCAAACGTTTGGCTGCTACCTGAATACAAGGCAACTTCCTCCCACGCGTTCCCCACCTACGCCTAGAAAACGAGAGCATATACTGATGTCCCGATTCGTTCCGGCCGCGATCCTGTCACTTTTCCTCGCCGGGCTTCTGCCTTGCATTTCGTGGGCGGATCGCCCCGCAGAGCCGCGCTATGATGTGGTTGTCATTGGCGCCACTCCGTGCGGGATTGCAGCCGCCGTCAGCGCTGGGCGAACCGGCAAGTCGGTATTGCTGGTCGAACCGACCTCGCGTCTGGGCGGCTTGATGACCAACGGTCTGTCCCATCCCGACTTTCGCAGCTTTGAAGCGTTGACCGGCTTCTACCAAGAGTTCGCCGATCGCGTTTTGGCCTACTACGAGAAGCAGTACGGCGCCGACTCCACTCAAGCGAAAACCTCGTTGGGCGGCACGCATGCCGAACCGCGGGTCAACCTGCTGGTCTTTCAGCAGATGCTGGCCGAGCTTCCCAACGTCACGCTGCTGACCGAGCGTCAACTCGATCAAGTCGATGTCGGCGACGATCATCGGATCGCGTCGGTGACGCTGACCGATCGTCAGGGCGAAAAACTGACCGCCTTGGGAAAAGTCTTCATCGACGGAACCTACGAAGGAGACTTGATGGCCGCCGCCGGCGTTCCGTTCGCTGTCGGTCGTGAAGCGGCCGCCGAGTATGGCGAATCGCTCGCTCCTGCCGAAAGTGACGACTGCGTGCAGGGCTATAACTTTCGCCTGACGATGACCGATCAACCAGACAATCGCGTCTTGGCCGCCAAGCCGGAAGGTTACGACCGGAATGACTTTTTGCCGCTCCTGAAATTACTGGAAACCAAGAAACTGAAGTCGGCCGCATTTCGCATGACCGAGGGACACACGACCGCGGCGATCTACAAAGTCCAAGACCCGAACCTTCCCAATGGAAAGTTTGATATCAATGACATGTCGCGCGGCGTCGTCCGACTTTCGCTGCCGCAGATCAATAACGCCTGGCCGACCGGCGACGCCGTAACCCGTGAAGAGATCTTCGCCGCCCATGTTCGGCACAATGTCGGCATCCTGTACTTCCTCCAGAACGACGCCGAAGTGCCGGCCGATATTCAAGCTGGCGCGCGTGAGTTTGGGTTCTGTCGCGACGAGTTCGTCGACAACCATCATCTGCCGGTTCAACTCTATGTGCGGGAAGCGCGGCGAATGAAGGGGAAGACTATCTTTACTCAAGCCGATGTTAGTCAAGCCGATGCCAACGATGTTCGCAGTCGCTTTGCGCCCCACGCGATTGCGATGGGTGACTACGGCCCCAACTGCCACGGAACCGATCATGAGGGGCCGACGATCGGCGGCAAACATACCGGCGAGTTCTATCAGTTGGCTGCTCCCTACCAGATTCCATACGGCGTCATCCTGCCCAAGCAACATCCCAACTTGCTGGTTCCTTGCGCCATGTCGGCTTCGCACGTCGGGTTCTGCGCCCTTCGGCTCGAACCGATCTGGGCCTCTTTGGGAGAAGCGGCCGGGGTCGCCGCCAGCATTGCGATCGAAGAAAACTTGCCGGTGCAATCGATTGATCCGGCGGCGATTCGCAAGCGTTTGCATGCAACCGGCGCGGCGACTCTCTATGTGAGCGATGTCCCGCGCGACCATGACGACTTCGCCGCGGTGCAGTGGTGGGGATCGCTAGGAGGATTGCATGGCCTGCACCAGATTAAATCTGACCAGTACGGCAAGCGGGGGCCGCATTTGCGAGGACAATACTTTGCGGCGTTCCCACAACATGCAGTCGAGTTGGATCAGCCGCTTGACGGCCGATTGCGTCAAGCCTGGCAAGAGTTAGCGGCACAACATGGGGTTACCGGCAAGAAGCTCTCCGCAGCGACAACGCGTGGGGAGTTCATTCGCGCAGCGCACCAAAGTACGCAGGATAACCGCTAAGGGGCGATATTTTTGCGAAAGCTCATAACTTTCGCCTATCGCTCTTCACAAAACCTTGCTCATTCTGCGGTTGGTTGCGACAATCGAAAGCAATCCCTTTGCGCGGACCAATCCAACCTTTGCGCCCCACCTAAATGCAGTAGTCGCTCGCCCATGGCGGTAAAAGTCAAAAAAAGCTCCGCCTTATTGGCGTTGAACATTACTCCGTTGATCGACGTTGTGTTCTTGTTGCTCGTCTTCTTTATGGTGATGACGCGGTTTGACGAAGAAGACTACAAGCTGGAAGTAGCGCTGCCGGCCGCCAGCGAAGCGCAGCCGTTGATCGCTCAGCCGCGCGAGTTGATCATCAATATCGACGCCGACGGCAAGTATCACGTGCAGGGCGATTTCGTCTCGCTGGAGCAAGTCGAGAAAATATTGCAGCAAACCTCCGCCAACAATCCGGACGCCGCGGTGATTATTCGCGCTGACCGACGATGCCGGTTGGAGTTTCCGGTTAGCGTGATGAACGCCTGCAATAAGGTTCACTTGACGAACTACTCGTTAACCACGTCCGCGCCTGAGCGCATTGACTGACTTCATGCCAGAAACGAATCGACCTCGAAAACCAGATAGCGGCAAGCCGAGTGCGTGGGAAGAGCGCAGCTGGCCGGTTTACGGTTCGCTTGCGCTGCTGGCCGGCTACTTCGCCGCCGTCAGTCAGGCGTTGTTCGATTGGGACCACCCGCAGTGGTATTTCAACGCCAAGTTCTACATGGCGCTGGCTCCGGTATTGCTGGTGCTCGGTTTTTTGCTGGTCAAGTTTTCAGAACAGCAAGCGATTCGCCGCGGCATTCAACTTTCGATCATTCTCAGCTTGATCATGCACTTGAGCCTGTTTGTCGGGATGGTGGCGCTCGACTTGGTCAGCGTTCCGCAAGGCGAGGACGTCGCCGCAACGCGTCGCCAGGCGCGGCGCGATCCGGTGATTTTGCCTGACTACCATCCGTCGCAATGGGACTCGACCAACGAGACGCAGCAAGACTATGAAAAGCCGGTCGAAGCCGACGAAGCGAAGCCCGATCAAAAAGAGGTCGAAAGGCGTCAGATCGATCCGCAACAGCCGAGCCGCGAAAACCAACCGACTGTCGACCCGGAAATGGAGCGTGAAGCGACACCCAACACGCCGACCAAAGTTGCTCGCCAAGAGCAAGCGCCCGCCGAGACGTTGCAGCAGATGCCTTCAAAGCTGAGTCGCAATTCGGCCGAAATGGAAACGCCAAAACAGCAGCCGGAGCAGATCGAAGTCCAGCGCCAGTCCGATCCGCAGCAACCGCAAACCTCGGCCGCCGTCGCAGAAATGTCGCGTCAGCAAAACTCGGCGACGCAATCTCGCCAAGAGAGCAAAATCGAAGCGGCCGCATCCACCGCCGCCCAAATGAATCGCCGCGACACTTCTCAACAACAGCCGCAACTTGCCGCGTCCAGTGCGCCGCTTGAGCGCCAGTCAGCCGAACCGACCCTTTCGGCGTCGGCACAAGCGCTCGCGGTCCAGCGGATGTCGGACCAACCGGTCGCTCCGACGGCGCAGCAAACTTCCAGCGCTCGCAGCAGCGCGGCGGCCGCCGCTTCAAGTCCGCAACAGTCGCAAGTCGCAGCGGCCAATAACGCCGCTTCCGCTTTGCCAAGCAGCGCCATGTCGCGAGCCGAAGCCGCGGCCTCCTCGGCAAGCCAGATCGCGCCTGCTTCTTCCGCCCAAATTGCGAGAGCCAGCGGAGCCCGCGCAAATCCGACGGCGTCGCTATTCGCCGAACAACTCGACTACGCCGCCGAAGCCGGCTCGCGCAATCCCAGTCAATTGTCGAGCGCCGCCACCAACATCGGCCGCAGCGCCGCAGGCGCCGGAGCCGGCGACGATGGCGCCGCCGGCGAAATGTTGGGCGGCGTTGAACTGGGAGTCGTGCGACTCGCATCCAACGGAACATTGCGCCGCGCCACGAGCGATGGCTCTCCCTCCTTGGAATCGGCTCTCTCAGGCGGAGGCCAAACCGGCGGACAAGCAGGACGTACCGGCGGCGGACTCTCGCCGGGAGCTTCCGCTTCGCTCGATGGCGAAATCGCCGGCTCAGCCATGCGCAGCAATGGACGCAGCAGTGGAAACGCCGATGGACCGCAACTCGCTTCCGGTTCGAGCGGCGGCATGACCGAGATCGGCCGCCGCGAGTCTTCTGGCGTGCCCGGCGGATCGGCGACAGGCTCCGGGGAAGGGGTCTCGGGAACGATGGGAACGACCGGGTTGGCCAGCGGCGCGATTGGATCGCGGGCCGGCGGCGGCGATTCCGGATCGGGACAATCACTCGCGGCGGCGGCAAGTATCGGCGGCGCAACCTTTGGCCGCAGCGGCGGCGCCGGCAGCGGCCCCAGCGCCGTGATGATCGCCGGCGACGCTCCAGGCATGGGGGGCGATATTCGCGCCACGTCCAGCGGCAGCGGCGGACCATCCGGCGGATCGCTCGCTCCGGGATCAGCCGGCCCAAGCATCGAGCGACGCGGCGCTGGAATGGCTTCGATCGTCAAAGTCAACGCGGCCGAAGGCGCCGGCGGCTTGGGAGATCGCATGGCGCCGGCAGTCGGCACGGTCGCACGTCGGCAAAGCAACGAAGCTCCCCAACTTTCGATCAACATGACGCAGTTCCCGGTGCGCGCTTCTCGGTCGGGACTGCCGCAAATCTCGTCGGCGATCGCGATGCCGACCGAAGCGTTCCGTCGTCGGATGATGCGGGAAGAAGAAGCCGGCGAAGGCGCCGACGGACCTTCGCCCGAAGTGCGTGAAGCGATTGAACGGGGTCTCGCGTTTCTCGCTCGCCACCAAATGCCGAACGGCAGTTGGAGCCTGAAGAACTTCCCGCTGACGCAGCCAGAACATGTCGCCGCGTATCAAAACGAACGCTCGCGGATGGATTCGGACACGGCCGCCACCGGACTAGCGCTGCTCGCGTTCATGGGCGCCGGCTACCATCACTTGGACGACAAGTACCAAAACGAAGTCCGCAAGGGGCTCACCTTCCTGATCGAAAACCAGCAGGAAAATGGCGACCTCTATGTGCGGATGGACAACTATTCTAATTCCAACGCTTGGCTTTATAGCCATGGCATCGCATCGATTGCCATGTGCGAAGCGTACGGCATGACGCAGGACGCCAACCTGCGTGAGCCGGCCCAAAAAGCGATCAACTTTATTACCGAGTCGCAAGATACGTCGGTCGGCGCTTGGCGGTACATCCCTGGAGTCGGCGGCGATACGTCGGTCAGCGGTTGGATGACGATGGCCCTGAAAAGCGGTCAACTCGCGGGGCTCGACACGTCGCCGCAAACCTACAACGGAATCAATCGCTGGCTCGCCCGAGCCGCCTATAAGCCCGATGGCGGAGCGTTGTTCGTTTACAATCCCGACGCGATCAATAATGCCGAGCAACGCCACGGCCTTTACCCGTCCAAGACGATGACCGCGGTCGGTCTGCTGATGCGACTCTATATGGGATCGAATCGCGAAACCGAAGTCATGCAACAAGGGGCCGAGCACCTGTTGGCCAATCTGCCGGAAGTCGGCAACCGCGAACAACCGCAGCGCGATACCTATTATTGGTATTACGCGACCCAGGTCATGTTCCACATGAAAGGCGAATACTGGCAAGCCTGGAACAACCGGCTGGAGCCGATGCTCGTCGAGTCGCAATTGGTCGACGGCCCCCTGGCCGGGAGTTGGGAACCGGAAGGCCCGATCCCAGATCGCTGGGGCGAATACGCCGGGCGCATCTACGTAACGACCATGAACTTGTTGTCACTGGAAGTCCATCACCGGCATTTGCCGCTGTATGTAGACGCAGCGAAGTAACAAGCCGCTTCTTTTTACGCTTCGTTAGAGATCCAGCTTTCACTCCCCCTTCCAATAGGGGAGAATCGCAGTGAATGCGATACGAAAGGGATTCATAACGGGAGTCAATCCGTGCAGCGGCAATTCTGGGGACGGGGCTATTTTTTCGTGGCGATTGCTTTTCTCACGGCGCAAGTGGGTCTGGCCGTCGCCCAAGGGCAATCACATATCAAGCTCCCGCTTGATTCTCCCATCGTTCGAACCATCGATGCCGGTGCGGGCGCAACCTTGGTCGTTTCCGACCAAGGAGAAGTGATTCGATTTAACCCGAACGTCGAGAACGGACAGCCAGAGAGTCTGGCCGCGCTCGCGCAACCGATCGCCGATCTGGTTCCGCTGCGTGATCTCTCGGCGACGCTGATCCTGGATCGCGATGGGCAGTTGCGCCTATTGCGCGACGGCGCGACCGACTCCGAGTTTCTTCTCCCAGCGCCAGTGCAGGGGAAATTGTTCGCCGCCGGCAAGGGCAGGGCTCTCCTCGCAGACGCCGATGGAAACTATACGCTGATCGACGTCACTTCCAAGACTGCTACCCCAGTCCAAACCTTTCCGGACTTCAAGACGAATCTCAAGTTGTATGACGATCTCTCGCTCGCTGGTTTTCAATCAGGCGAGTCGTTGCAATTGGTCGATGTGGGCGCCGGCGAGAGTCTCACATCGCTGCCGATCGGGGAAGCGATTGATTTTGACGTCTCCAAAGCTCGAAGCTTGGTCGCCGTCGCCAGTCGATTTGGCGGAGTGCAGATCTGGGATCTTGTCCAGCAAGAGCCGCTCGACTTCATTTTGGGGATGCTGGATGACGTTTGGTATCTGAAGTTTTTGGAAAGCGGCGACCTTTTGACCCTCACGCGTCCCGGCGTCGCGACCATCTATAGCAGTCAGGACTGGCGGCCGGTGCATACGTTTCAAGTTCCGCCGATGTCCGAACTTCGATTTGCGAACGTCAGCGCCAACAACGAATTGATGCTGACGACCGACGCCGAATCCGTACACACGATTCCACTGGTTCAGTATGGCGCTGCGGCCAGACTAGCTCCCAGCGGCTATGTCCCCGTCAAACTATGGTATGCGACCAATCGACTCCCCGGCGAACAATCAAGCTCGCTATCCAGCCGGCTTGTCCAATGGATCTGTCAGGCGGACGTCATTGCGGTCCTTACGATCATCGGCGTTTTAACAGCAACCCTCACTTTTTTCACCATGCAGAAAGGGTGGAGACTCTTATCGTCGGTCGCTGTCGCCGCAGCGTCGATTCTCGTGCTTGCCGCCGGTCTCTTCGCTCTGGTCGATCGCAATGCGAAAAGTGCATCCGCAGATCCAGAAGATTACTTCGGCAATGTGTTGGATGAAAGCGGCGAAGTTGCGTGGGGAAGATGCGAAGTCACCGTTCCTGTCGATCGACTGCCCGGCGAGATCAATGAACCCCGCAGCTTTCTCGGATTTCAAGAAGCGGCGAATCCCGAAAAGCATTTCATCATCACCTCGGTCGAGCCGACTTCGTCGGAATCGATCATCGACGAGGTGAAAGCCCAAGGAGAGCCGGAAGAGATCTTAGTATTCGTCCACGGCTACAATGTTCCTTTTGCAGCGGCCGCCAAGCGAACGGCTCAATTGAAAGTCGACTTGAACATTCAAGGCGAGGCCTTCTTTTTCTCTTGGCCCTCACACGGCGACCTGAGCAGATATCTGGCCGATGAAGACAACGCCGAACTCTCAAAAGACCCGTTTCAAGAGATGCTGAAAACGATCAGCGAACCATTCCCCAACGTCCGTATTCATCTCATCGGGCACAGCATGGGCACGCGCATCATTCATGAAAGCATCCGGCAATTGCATGCAGATCGCTCGCCGGTTCTGACGTCGCTTGATTCCTTGGTGCTGGCCGCGCCTGATATCGACCGCCGCCAATTCCGCAGCGAACTGGCGGAAACGGTCCGAGAACTCAATCTGCCGATCACCTTGTATGCGTCCGCGAACGATAAGGCGCTGATGGTTTCGGGCCAGTTACACAATAACAGTCGCTTAGGAGACGTTTTTCCCGAACCGGTGGTGATGGCCGGAGTCGAGACGATCGATTGCTCGATGATCGACACCGACTGGCTCGGGCATGGATACTACGGCGATAGCCGTGATCTTCTCCAGGACCTGATCCAAGTGATCCGCGATGATCGGCCTGCCGAACAGCGTTTTGGCTTGACTGCTCAGCAAATCGATAATGAGCAGCGCTATTGGTATTTGCGTCCTTAGCGCTGACTTGGGGCCCCCTTGTGGATTCAGCGACTTTATTCCGTCGCTTCGCGCAGGCAGACCAACTTATTGCGTCCGCTTTCTTCAAAGGCCAGCTTATCTTCGCGGGCGAGCCAACCGATCGCCTGCATCACATGATCGCGCGGCAGGCCGACCTGTTTGACCAGTCGCGACAGTGACATCGGACCATCGGCATGCAGTGTTGACCAGATAGCGCCGGCCGTTTCGCCAATTCGTGCAATCGATTCGAACGTGGCCGAGTCCGTAGACATCGCAGTCGTCATAGTTTTCCCTCGCAGGCGAATTCTCGCAATGTGCGTCGATGAACATGCAGACGTGGGGCGCGCTGATTATAACGAATGTCGCCCGCATTACTCAAATATTTCCTGGGGACTTCCTTTCGCGCAGCGCGTAAAAAAACGCGACGAGAGAAACTCGTCGCGTTCAGTTTTGCGTTGATCGCGGCCCATGACCGCTATGGACTACGGAACGATGATCGATTGCATCGGAGCGTAGTAGGTCGTCGTCGGCGTTGCTGAGGGGGCCGAACCATAGAACGACGTTGTCGGAGCGTAATAGGTCGTTGTCGGACTAACCACTTCGGTACCGCCATAGTAGGTGGTTGTGGGCGCAGCAACCGCGGTTCCCCCGTAATACGTCGTAGTCGGAGCGGCCAACGTCGCACCGCCGTAATAGGTGGTGGTCGGAGCTGGCGAATAATAATTCGTCGTCACGACGCTCGGCGCCGGCGAATAGTAATTGGTAGTAATCGGAGCGGCATACGCAGGAGCGTAATAGTTGGTCGTGATCGGAGCCGCGACGACCGGCGCCGCATAGGCGCCGTAAACCGGGCGATACGAGGTTCGCCAACCAAACAGTCCACGGCGTTCCGGCACATAACCAACGACCGGCGGAGCAGCGACAACCGCTGGCGCCGCGTAATAAGCGACTTGCGCGTTCGCCGCGCCGCAAAACGAGGCCGTAACCAACAGAGCGGCCGAGGCCCAAACAAATGTACGATTCATGACTTGCGTGTCCCGCATAAAGAAGACGAGATAGGTTTTTCAATCATAGGTTCTAATTTCGCCGCATCTGGAGCATTCTACGCGCATTTCTGCGGTTCGAGGGGAACGTTTCTCCAGGAATTCTTCAGAAATCGATTGGATTGATTCGTTGCGGGTCGTAGAAATCAGAGTGGATAAGCTAGTTGGTTTGACGAATACCGGCGAAAAAGGTGGACATTTATGAAGGCGCAAACGTTTCTAACGGCAATTTGCCTGGCGATGTTGACATTTGGCATCATTCAAGCGGAAGACCCCCTTTCCGCCGAGGAGGAAATCACGGCGAACGTCGTCTCGTATATCGCTGCCTATAATGCTGCCGATCCTGACCGGCTCGCAGAACATTGGGCGAAAAACGCCGAATATCTTTGCCGTACGACCGGCGAGAAAGTGGTGGGCCGAGACGCAATCCGGCGCCAATTCGCCGAACGCTGCGAGCTGGGTAACCTGCCGAAATTGACCGTTGAAATCGACTCGATTCGCTTCGTAAAGCCCGATGTCGCCGTCGAAGAAGGAACCGCTCGCATATCCCATTCCGGCGAAGAGCCAAAACTGCTGTCCTACACCGCAATCCATGTCAAAGAAGAAGACGCTTGGAAACTAGATAGCGTTCACGAAACGATCATTAGCGACCAGCTGTCAAGCGAGCCGGAAGTTTCTACGGCCCGTCAGCAGTTGGAGCCGTTGGCTTGGCTCGTCGGCCGCTGGGTCGACAATTCAGAAGGAGCGACCGTCGAGACAATGGGACGCTGGAGCAAGAATGAATGCTTCTTGATCCGTTCCTTCAAAGTCTATGTGTCCGATGTGGTTGATCTGGACGGGACTGAAGTCATTGGCTGGGATCCAGCCCAACAATGTATTCGCGGCTGGGTGTTCGATTCAGACGGCGGATTCGCCGAAGAGAAATGGTCCGAAGAGAACGGACGCTGGTTCGTGCGTGCTACCGGCGTTTTACCCGACGGCGGCAAGGCTTCGTCACTGCGCACCATGCGTCGCACAGCGGACGATAAATATGAATCACGATCGATCTCTCGCACGCTCGACGGCGAGCTGCTTCCTGATCTTGGTCCTTTTCATGTGGTCCGGCAGCCCGAAGAATAACCCTGGATACTTTTTGTCCAACTTGCCGGGACAAACAACCCAACCAACATGAGGCGCGTCATGCACGCTCGAAATATTTTTTTGACCGGATTTATCGTAGCGGCGATGGTGCTTCCCAGCGCTGCCTTGGCCCGCGGCTTTGGCGGCGGAGGAGGAGGCCATGGCGGCGGAGCCCGCATGGGCGGTGGTCACATGAGCGCCGGACGCTCTAGCGGCGGATCGCGTATGAGCGCTCGCCCCAGTGGAAGCTTTGGAGGGGGATCCCGCGCCGGCGCCAACTTTGGCGGAGCAGGGCGAAGCCCTTCAATGAGCCGCCCGTCTGTCAGCCGACCGTCGATGAGTCGTCCCTCCACGAGCCGACCTTCGATTAGCTTGCCAAGCAGCAGTCGCCCCGCTGGAAGCCGGCCTGCGGTTTCTAGTCGTCCCAGCTTCAATCGGCCGACAACCTCCAATCGTCCGAACTCTCTGCCGACGCTCGATCGCTCGTCGCTTGGTAACAATCGTCCTTCGCTTGGTAACAACAGTCGCCCAGGAATTTCGCGTCCCGGCAATTCCAACAGCAGCCGGCCCAATATCTCGGCGCGACCTAATTTCGAGAGTAGCGGCGGCAGTCGATTCCAGGGGCGTCCCTCGAATTCGCAGCTGAACGATTTTCTCGGCATCACCGGCAGCCGACCTGGCGCCAATCGGCCAACGACCCAGCCTGGCAATACGACTCGGCCCAATCGACCGAGCCTAGGGAACCTGGATCGACCCAGTCTCGGAAATCTAGATCGCCCCAATCGCCCCAATCGCCCAGGAGCGGGAGAACGACCTACGACTCTTCCTGGAAACATCAATCGCCCCGGCAACGGTGATCGTCCCGGCAACGGCAATCGTCCCGGCAACGGCAATCGTCCCGGCAACGGCAATCGCCCCGGCAACGGCAATCGCCCCGGCATCGGTGATCGTCCCGGCAACGGCAATCGCCCCGGCAACGGCAATCGCCCCGGCATCGGTGATCGCCCCGGCATCGGTGATCGCCCCGGCGTCGGTGATCGCCCCGGCGTCGGTGATCGCCCCGGCGTCGGTGATCGCCCCGGCGTCGGTGATCGGCCCGGCGTCGGTGATCGACCTGGCATCGGTGATCGACCTGGCATCGGCGATCGACCTGGCATCGGCGATCGGCCTGGAAACGGCGATCGACCCGGCAACGGTGATCGACCCGGCAACGGTGATCGACCTGGCATCGGTGATCGACCTGGCATCGGCGATCGGCCCGGAAACGGGAATCGGCCTGGAAACGGCGATCGCCCCGGCAACGGCGATCGACCCGGCAACGGCGATCGACCCGGCAACGGCGATCGACCCGGCAACGGGAATCGGCCTGGCAACGGGAATCGGCCTGGAAACGGTGATCGTCCGAATCGTCCCGGTAATGGGAATGTGGTTCGACCTAATCATCCTCATGGACCTGGACACGACGCCCATTGGAACCACTGGCAGAATCGCGGTAACCACGTCCGCAATCGCTACAACTACTGGAGCGGTCGCAACAACTGGAACTACGGTTTCTGGGGTTGGAACAACGCCGGCTACAACCGTTGGGGTTTCTACAACTATCGCCCGTATCCTGGATATTGGTGGCGTTGGTCGACGCCGGTGGGACTCACTTCGTGGTTCTATTGGGGAAACACTTGGGGAACGCCTTGTTATTACTACTACGGCGATAACGTGATTTACGATACGCAGTACGTCTACATCAACGACGCGCCAGTCGCGACGACGGTGCAGTACGCCCAACAAGCGTCCGACTATGCCGCCGTCGGTCGAGAAGCGCTCGCCGCCAATCCGCCGACCGATGAGAACGGTGAGAACTGGATGCCGCTCGGCGTCTTCGCCCTGGCCAACCAGGACGAAGGGGATCCGATCATGTATCTGCAGTTGGCGGTCGACAAAGACGGGATCATCGCCGGCACTTACTACAACACCGAGACCAAGACCAACTTGCCGGTGCAGGGGAGTGTCGACAAAGATTCACAACGCGCCGCTTGGACGATCGGCGATAAGACCAGCACGGTTATGGAGACCGGCATCTACAACCTGACCCAGGACGAAACGCCGCTCTTGATTCACTTTGGTGAAGAAAAGACGCAGACCTGGATGCTGGTTCGCTTGCCGGAAAACAAAGATGCGCCGGCCGCATCAGACGCAGGCTTCGCCGATCCTGACGCCGTAGATCCGTTTGGTCCGTAGCACTGAAATGAAAAACGAACCGCAGCGGCGCCATCGCCCAAACCATGGCGCCGCTTTTTTACGCGCGTAGCGTAGGCCGTGCCTGCCGAAATGCGGCAGGATGTTTTGATTGCGCGCATCAACACATTCGCACGAAAGAGCAGCAGGCATGGCCTACGCTTTGGGCAGGGCCTTCTCACGCAGTTCGCGCGGCAGTGGAAAATGTACCTGCTCTTCGCGAATGCTGTGCGGCGTGATCTGGGCGCCATGCTTCTCGACCAGATAGTCGAGACATTCCTGCACAACTTCTTCCGGCGCACTGGCGCCGGCGGTGACGAGGACCGTTTCCACGCCTTCAAACCATTCTGGCTTCAAGTCGGAAGCTCCGTCGAGCAGATAGCCCGGCGTGCCTGACTCCCGCGACAGTTCTTTCAAACGTTGGCTGTTCGAGCTGTTCTGGCTTCCCAGCACCAGCACCAAATCGGCGTCGGTCGCCAAAATTCGCACCGCTTCCTGGCGATTTTGCGTTGCATAGCAAATATCTTCTTTCGGCGGACCGATCACCTGCGGAAAACGTTGCTTAAGCGCACCGATAATCCGATTGGCGTCGTCGACCGACAGCGTCGTTTGCGTCAGATAGGCCAACTTACTGTCATCCGCAACTTGCAGATTGGGGACATCCTCGGCCGATTCGACCAAGATGATCGCCTCGGGGGCTTCCCCCATCGTGCCGATCACTTCGTCGTGACCTTCGTGGCCGATCAAAAAGATCGTGTAATGTTGTTTGGCGAAACGAATCGCTTCGAGATGAACCTTGGTCACCAGCGGGCAAGTCGCGTCGATTGCGAAGAGTTTGCGGTCCTTCGCCATCTGGCGAATTTCGGGCGAAACTCCATGGGCGCTGAAGAGCAACGTCGAGCCTTCGGGCGCTTCGTTCAAATCGTCGATAAAAATCGCCCCCTTCTCTTTGAAGGTGGTCACCACATATTTGTTGTGGACGATTTCATGATAGACGTAGACCGGCGCCCCAAACGCTTGCAAAGCAAGGTCGAGACTCTCAATAGCCATGTTGACGCCGGCACAAAAGCCGCGGGGACTGGCGAGGATCACTTTCATCGTAGCGCACTTCTCCTTACGATTGCATCATACTGAATCGCCGCAGCGGCAGATAGCGGCGTTTGCTCCCCCCAACTTCCGGAACCGTAACGCCCAAGGCGAATGTAACGCGTGCCCGATTCACCATTTGAGCGGCAGCTTCAACAATACGGTCCCAATTCTCAGCACGAGCCCTGTTCGCTCGCGGCGGCGACCGATTATTGCCAACGGCTAACAAAAAGCCACTACGAAAATTTCACCGTCGCTAGCTGGCTGCTGCCGCGAGAATTACGCCCTCATTTTGCCCATGTCTACGCCTACTGCCGCTGGTCCGACGATCTGGCCGACGAAGTGGACGACGACGCTCGCAGTCTGCAACTGCTCTCATGGTGGAGATCCGAGCTCGACGCATGTTATCGAGGTCAGACCTGGCATCCGGTGTTTGTCGCACTAGCCGAGACAATTCGTCAGTTTGAAATCCCTATCGAGCCATTGGCCGACCTGCTGACCGCATTCGAACAAGATCAGCGGGTCAAACGGTACGCGACCCATGATCAGCTGCTCACCTACTGCAATCATTCGGCCAACCCGGTCGGGCGACTAGTCCTCTATCTGGGGCGCTCCTACTGCGCAGAAACGGTGGAGCTTTCCGATTCAATCTGCACCGGACTGCAACTGGCCAACTTTTGGCAAGATGTGGCTCGTGATTTTGCGATCGGCCGCATTTACCTGCCGGAAGCAGATCGCCAGAAATTTGGGGTGACGCAGGAGATGCTCTCCTCGCGGGTCGCTGCTCCCCCACTTCGCCAGCTGTTGCAATTTGAAGTCGAGCGGGCCGAGCGCTATTTACACGCGGGCCGTCCCTTGATTGACCAGATCACGCCGCAATTGCGATTGGATGTCGAACTATTTCTGGCCGGCGGCCTGGCGATCTGTCAGGCGATCCGCCGGCAGAACTTTGACGTGCTGAAGTCTCGCCCTACCATCGGTAAATGGCGAAAGTTGCAACTGCTGCTTGGTTGCCTAACGCGGCGCACCTTTTCGCGCGGTTCCCGCCAATCGATCGCCGCTACGCAGGAGGCGTTGCATTGACTCACTCGCTCGCCGACAGTTACGCCTATTGCCGCAAGATGGCGAAGCGATCTGGCTCGAACTTCGTCATGTCGTTCATGCTCTTGCCGCGTCCCAAGAGCCAAGCGATGTATGCGCTCTACGCGTTCATGCGACAGACCGATGACCTGGGGGACCAGCCAGGCGAACTGCTCGTAAAGCAAGGGGCGCTCGAACAATGGCGGTTCGATCTGCACGCGGCGCTCGCCGGAGAGACGCCAAGCGACCTGCGTTTGCCGGCGCTAGTCGATACGATCCGCCGCAACGAAATTCCGATCGAGTATCTCACCGCGGTGATCGACGGCGTCGAGCGAGATTTGACGCCGCAGCCGTTTTCCACATTCGCCGAATCGCAACATTACTGCTACCAAGTCGCGGCCGCGGTCGGCCTGGCCTGTTTGCATGTCTGGGGTTTTCAGGGAGAAGCGGCGCTTCCACCGGCGCTTGCCTGCGGCTATGCGTTCCAATGGACCAACATCCTCCGCGACGTGCACGAAGACGCATTGACCGGCAGACTCTATTTGCCGCAAGACGAAATGACCCGTTTCGGCGTCTCCATCGAGGACTTCGCAACCAGTCGCGCGACCGACGGCTTTCGCGAACTGATGCAATTTCAAATCGAGCGGGCCGCGCAGTTTTATGACGAAGCGGAGTCGCTGCAGTCGCTGCTGCACGCCGACGGCCGCAAGATTTTTCCGGCGATGTTTTGCACCTACCGAGGATTGCTCGCTCGCATCGCACAAGATCCAACCGCCGTGCTGCGACAGCGCGTCTCGGTCGGTTCTTGGAAGAAAATGCGGATCGTCACCTCGTTGATGCTGTCTCAACTCTTTGATTTTTCTACTCCGACGACGGTCCAACGCTGATGAAGTCTGGCAAACGAAGTGAAGCGACGCACCGGCCTTCGGTCGCGGTCGTGGGAGGCGGACTCGCCGGACTCGCGGCGGCCGAAGCGCTGTCACGTAGCGGCATGTTGGTCACGTTGCTCGAATCGCGTCGCTATCTGGGGGGGCGTGCAGGTTCGTTTCGAGATGAAGCGACCGGACGACTCTTTGATCATTGCCAGCATGTTGCGATGGGCTGTTGCACCAACTTTCTCGATTTCTGCGCGCAAACCGGCGTCGCTCCCTATTTTCGTCGTGAGCGCCGGCTCCACTTCATTGACGCCCAGGGGAAAACGTATCCTTTTGCGCCGGTCGAAGCATTGCCGGCTCCGCTGCATCTGGCTCCGGCGTTCTGGCGCCAACGTTATCTCACGATGGGACAGCGGCTCGGTATCGGCACAGCGCTGCGCCGCATGGCGCGACTTTCGGAAGAGCAAGCCGAGTCGCTTTGCGTGGGACCTTGGCTGCGTGAGCAAAAGCAAGCGGCCGACGTTATTCATCGCTTTTGGGAAATCATTTTGGTTAGCGCTTTGGGAGATTCGATCGAGAAAACATCGGTCGCCGCCGCTCGCAAAGTGATGATCGATGGATTTTTGGCGCATCATCACGCGGCCGATTTACACCTTCCGGCGGCGCCGCTGGGGCAGATCTACGAAGAGGGAATCGCTCGCCATCTGTTTGATCGCGGGGTTCGCATCGAGATGGAGTCGCCGGTTGACGAAGTCTTTCGAAAATCGGTCGGCGGCGGCTTCAGCGTTTCGGTGAAAGACGAAGCGACTCTGCAATTTGAAAACGTCGTGTTGGCGATTCCAGGTCGTCGCGTCAAAGCGGTGCTGGCGCCCCGTTTGTTTGAAAAGGTCCCAGATCTGGCCCGCGTCGACCAGATCAACTATGCCCCGATCACTAGCGTTCATCTCTGGTTTGAAAAGCCGATCACCGATTTGCCGCATGCGGTTCTGCTCGATCGAACCAGTCAGTGGCTCTTCGCGCACGGCGCAGCGACGTCGCCGCATGACGGTCAAACCTCCGCCTACTACTACCAAGTAGTCATCAGCGCGTCGCACGATCTGCCGTCCGGCGATCAGGCGGCGATCATCGCTGCGGTGACGCGTGAACTGGCCGAGCTCTGGCCAGTCGCCGCAACGCCTCTGTTTGCCCGCGTGATTACGCAAAAGGCGGCGGTCTTTTCCGCAGTCCCTGGGTTGGAAGCCATACGTCCTCCGCAATCGACGCCGGTCGCCGGCCTCTATTTAGCCGGCGATTGGACGAAGACCGGCTGGCCCGCCACGATGGAAGGAGCCATCCGCAGCGGCCGACTCGCCGCCGAAGCGCTGCTCCGCCGATATGGTCGCGAAGAACAACTGGTGACGCCTGACTTGCCGCACGCCTGGCTTTGCCGGAAGCTGTTTCGGTAGAGATGAAACACGAGATTGCTGCGCTCGTTTTGAAGTTGCGCTATTTTCAGTAACAAGGATGGAACACGACCAAGCCACGGATGAGGAAGGGGAAAATAAGGCCAGAATCCACCGAAAATCGTCACACTAGCCCGCCAGCGCCAGCGAGGGAATAGAGTTGGCGATCCTAACCCGGATTGAAGTGGCCAGCCGTATTCCCTCGCTGGCGCTGGCGGGCTAGTGTTCGATGGATTCGAAATAGCGCAACTTCAAAGCCTCAAAACTTGCGAGGCGGGCTACGAAGAGAAAACGACTACGAAAAGAAATCGTCGTCATCGACGGAGGGATCATTCGTCTCGCTAGCCGCTTCTCGGGCTTGTCGCTTCGCTTTCAAGAGCCGAGTGACGTAGTCTTCTCCTTCGGACTCGCCGCCGGCCAGTTGCGTTTCTTGCTCGGTAAGAGGCTGCGAATCTTCCTCGTGCAACGAAGGGGCGACGCGTGACTTGACTTCCGGCTCCATTAGCTCCGGCGATTCGAAGCGGGCCGTCGCTTGATAAGAAGCGGAAGCGCGTTGCTTGGTGGCCCGCAGTCGCTCAAGCCGATCGTCGGCTTTCTTTTCGTCCCCTTGCAATTTCAAGCCGAGCCAACGTCGCACGGCGATCAGCCATTCCCAGCCGATCGTGATCCGGCGAAACGCGACATCACCGACAAACGCGGCGGCCGCTAACACCAACACCCACGGCCAGGCCTGCTGCAAACTAATCGCCGCCGGCAAGCCGCGGCGGAACGTATCGACGCGTCCATCGGCGCTTAAGTCGGAAGTCGCGTTGCGAATGACGGCGCCTGGCTCGCCCCCTTTCGGCACGTTGCCAGCGATCTGCTCAAGGAGATGGAGATTAGTCGGGCGGTGCAGGAATTCGGCCGAATAGCTGATGTTGACGCCGGTCCGCAAGACCGGCTTTCCGGGGCCGGTGGCGATCGACACAAAGTAACTTCCCGAATCACGAGCCGGAAAGTTTCCCTCGTATCGCCCTGGAGCGGTTTGGGTTAGCGAAAAATTCTCCGCCGCCATGCCCGGCGTGACGGCGGCGCCAACAACGCTCAGGAAGTTGACGTCATCCTTCGCCGTATCGAGCGCCGTAACAATCACTTTGACTTTGCCGTTCGCTTCTTCCGTTGCGACGGCGAAATCGGCTTGATCACCGGCCGGTCGCATCGCGTAACGCAACATCTGCATGAAGAACTTGTCGTAGCCTTCCCACTCGGTCCAGCGATTGGTCCAACGTGCGCCGGCGTCACTGGTAAAGACGACGGTTCGTCCCAGTCCATACTGCCAACTTGCAAGCAAAGTGGCGTTTTCGGGATGCTTCTCCGGAATCGGCGCAACCAATCCAACTTCGACGAGCGGACTATCCTTGACCGTCGTCATGACAAATCCATCGAAGGTGGGCATGCCGTTGACGCCTTGCAAGATTTCATGTGACGAATAGAGAGCCGGCGACATGCCTGGCGCCTCCTTCACCAGAGGCTGCGCCACGCGGCGTGCTTCTCGCATAAAAATTCGGGGGATCGCTTTCGGATTGTTGACGGCGTAAAACTTGCCGCCTCCATTTCTAGCGACGGTCGCCATCAATTTTTGATCGGCGTCGGAGCCGACCGCGACGGCGCTGACGGTCATGCCCATCTTTTTCATGTCGCTGGCGATCTGGGCCACATTGCCTGGTTCGGTTTGTCCGTCCGACAAGACAATCATATGCTTGACGCCGGCATCGACGTTTTGCAGTTCGCGAAATCCCAGCGCGACGCCCGGCGTCATGTTCGTTCCGCCGGAAGCGCTTAACTTGCGAACTTGGGCGACAAACATGCCGGGGTTATCGACCTTGCGAATCGGCACGATCCGCTGGGCCTGAGCGTCAAATCCAATGACGCCGGCAAAGTCAGAAGCGCCCATCGCGCGAATCGCCGCAAGCGCCGCTCCTTGCGTCATCTGCATCTTTTCGCCCTGCATTGAGCCCGACTTGTCGAGCACCAGCATCAACGCGCCGACCGGCACCACCTTGGCGTCACGAATGGTGAAGCGAACCGGCGAAGCTTCTTCCAACTTGGTGTTGGCCCAGCCGCCGGCGCCAAAACTACTGGGACCGCCCAAGATCAAGAGCCCGCAACCCAACTGCTGCGTGTTGCGAACCAACAGTTCGATCTGACGATCGCTGAAGCTGGTGATCTCTTCGCCGCTCGATCCGCTGGCCCGTGGCACATCGGCCAAGATGACCGCATCGTACGGCTGCAGATCGGCCATGGATGTGAACAGCTGATTGCTCGGCTGGACGTCGACGTCCAACTCGTGCGCTTTCATGCGCTCAATGAGATGATCAAACTGTCCGGTTCGCTCCCAATCTTCGATCAGCAAGATCCGTCCTTTGCCGTGCGCGTTGACAAACGAAGTCGCTTCGTTGTTTTGCGTCAGCAAATCGTCTTGTTTGTCGCTAGGCGTAAAACGAACCTGGTAAGTATAGAAGTTCGCTTCATTCAACACGTTCTCGAACGCGAATACTTTCTTGCCTGGCGGCAATTCAATCTCTTGCTCCGCAAGGACAACTTCGTTCATGCCTGCTTTGCGAACCAGCGAGAGCTTGCCCCGCGCGGTGTGCGCCTGGCCCCCCTCAGGCGTTTCGTTGGTCAATACGACGCTGGCCTGAAAGGTTTGTCCGACGCGGGCCGTCTCTGGCGTCGTTAGCTTTTCTACGATCACTTCGGCGGAGGAGGAAGACGCAAAAATCGGCGCCACATCAATTCCAACTCCGCTGGCCGCCAAACTTCGTGCGATCGGCAACGCATCGCCGATCGTCTGGTTGCCGTCCGAGACAATCACGATGCGCCCGGACGAGTCCGACTGCAGAGAAGCTTGCGCCAGCTGCATCGCGCCGGCGAGATTGGTTTCGTCCGTCTCGACCAGCGCTAGCGCGGCCAAACGTTTTAATGGGGGAAGGGGAGCGTCGGTCGGGGGAAACTCGATCGCCGGCTGATCGCCAAAGACGATCACGCCCACACGGTCTCCCTGTTCTTCGCGGCGATGCGCATGGACTTCGCCGACGACATATTCGACCATCGCCTGACGCTGATCGCTGGGAATGCTTTGCGATTGATCGAGCAAATAGATGACCGTCATTCGGTCGTGTCGCTGCAACGTTTGCGTTTCGGCCAAGGCCGCGATGAGCAATAGCAAGATGAAGACGCGGAGCAAAATCGCCGCAGCGCCGCGCGATCGGGTCATGACCGACAGTGACTTTCGCCCCAACTCGATCACCAACGGGATCAGCAGCAAAAGCAAAAAGAACCAGGGATTATCGAAACGGATCTCGCTGAACATGCCGAGATGGGCTCCGCTGTTGAATGAAGATGAGTCTTGCATTCTAGCATGACGCAAGAGATCAAACTTCGCTAGCCAAACGCCTAGGGGTCGAAGGGGAATTCCCCGATGCGGTACAATACGTACAACCGACCTCGCCCCCTCTGCTGATCTTTTCAAGGTAGACATGGACACTTTTGACGCGATTTACCAGCGACGCTCGATCAAGCACTACGATCCGACGCACGAGATGACCGAAGCAGAGGTCCGCAAGTTGATGGACGCGGCGCTCCAGTCGCCGACCTCGTTCAATATGCAGAACTGGCGTTTTGTGGTTGTCCGCGACAAAGAGGTCCGCAAACAACTGCGAGCCGCCGCTTACGGTCAAGCGCAGGTCGAAGAAGCGTCGATGGTGATTGTGCTGTGTGCCCATCTGAACGCTCATGCGCTAGAGCCGCAGCGTTACTGGCGAGAATCTCCCCCGGAAGTTGGCAAAAAACTGGCGGACCTGCTCTTCAATCTGTATGAGGGGAACGAACAGCTTCAGCGCGACGAGGCGATGCGCAGCGTCGGAATCGCGGGGCAAACGATCATGCTGGCCGCCAAAGCGATGGGTTATGACAGTTGCCCGATGGTCGGTTATGACCCGAAAAAAGTGGCCGAAGTGATCCGCTTGCCCGAGGAGCATGTGCTGGGCTACCTCATTACGGTCGGCAAAGCGATTCAACCAGCCTGGCCGAAGCCGGGTCAGTTGTCGGCGGAGGAAGTGGTGATCCGCGACCAATTCACGTAAGCGTCCGGCTCTCCGCTAGCTACCCCAAACCGGCCATTTGGTAGCTCGTGATATCACGCTCTTGCGAGTCCCGATCGCCGAATCAGGGGGCAGAAATGAAGAATTTGATACAAAAGCGAAAACCGACCGAGCGTAAACGCAATGTAAACCACTGAAAATAAATAAGTTACAGCATCTCATGGCCGTTTGGCGAACGACGGCAAAACGTCGGAATTACTTTGACAATTCGGGCGAAGACGGTTATCTTCTTCTCTTACGTCCCTTGAGGCCGAAACTTTGGTTGCAAGTCGCACTTTATTTCGAGCCTGAAGCGACCCCGCCGATTGAACCGGACCTATCCGGCCCTACCAACTTACCCCCACGATCGAAAAGGCATTTCGATCAGCGAGCCAACCACCAGGGATGATCGGACGTCTTTTGCCCTTGCGTCCTTAGAAAAGACAATTCGACATTCCTCATCGCAAAATCGCCGATTGCGGCTTTTTTCGCGAAACCATTTTTCACACCTGCGCCATATCACTCCGTACTCACGTGCCCACCACATCAGGAGAGCATCCGATGCAATGCAAGGGAAATCTGCTAAGCCGACGTAACGCGCTCACCATTGGAGCAATCGGCGGTCTAGGGCTGACGCTCAGCGACATGTTCCGCCTTCGCGAAGCTCGCGCTGAGCTCAAGCAATACGACAACATCGCCGTGAAGGCGAAGAGCGTCATCCACATCTACCTGCCGGGCGGCATGGCTCATCAAGAGTCGTTCGATCCGAAGCCGTATTCGCCGATTGAGTATCGCGGCGAAATGGGCACCATCAAGACAAACACCGGCGAATTCTTCAGCGAGACCTTGCCGAAAACGGCTCAAGTCGCCGACAAAATCGCCGTCATCCGCTCGATGACCCATGGTGAAGCGGCCCACGAACGCGGCACGCACAACATGTTCACCGGCTACAAGCCGAGCCCGGCTTTGAATTACCCTTGCTTCGGCTCGGTGGTCAGCCACGAGTACGGTCCGAAGAACAACCTGCCGCCGTACGTCTGCATTCCGAACCAACCGAATGAATTCGCGGGGACCGGCTACCTCAGCTCGTCGTTCGCGCCGTTCAGCTTGGGGGGCGATCCGGCCTCGAACGGTTTCAAAGTTCGCGATTTGAGCCTGCCGGGTAATGTCGATGAAGCTCGCTTCTCGCGTCGCCGCTCGGCCTTGGATGCGGTCAACGACTACTTTAAGCAGAAGAACGAATCGGACGCCGTCGGCGCGATGGACACGTTCTACGAACGAGCCTATAGCCTGATCAGCGCTCCAGAAGCTCGCGAAGCGTTCAACATTGACGCTGAAGACGCGAAGATCCGTGACGAATATGGGCGCAACACTGCTGGTCAACGCATGTTGATGGCTCGCCGCTTGGTCGCCGCAGGCGTCCGCATGGTCACTTTGACCTACGGCGGTTGGGACATGCATACCAACATCAGCGGCAGCATGCGTAAAACCATGCCCAGCTTCGATCAGGCCTACGCGACCTTGATTCGCGATCTCGATCGCAACGGCCTGCTGGACGAAACGTTGGTGATGGTCTCGTCCGAGTTCGGTCGTACTCCGAAGGTCAACAAAGACGCTGGCCGCGATCACTGGCCAAAAGTATTCAGCGTGGCGATGGCCGGCGGCGGTATCCGCGGCGGCCAGATTTACGGAACCTCGAACGCCACCGCGAGCGAACCGGAAACCGATCCGGTACGCCCGGAAGATCTGGCGACCACGATGTACCACCTGATGGGCATCGTCGCCGACAAAGAACTCATGGCCCCAGGCGGTCGACCGATCGAAATCGTCGACGGCGGTAAGGTCGTACAAGGCCTACTGGCCTAGTAAATGGGTCTGCTGGCCGAATAACTGGCTCTGCTGGCCTGAATTTGTAGAAAAAACGCGCCGGCGCGGCGGTTCTGTAGGGAACCCCGCGCCGCGTGATTATGATGAAGATCGCACACCCGGCGTTGTCCACACTCCTCAGGCACGCCGTACGTAGGGGCTTTTGTTTGCCCCAATCCCGCCTGTGACATCGCGAACATCCTCCTTCAGAAGGTTGAAGATGAATCGCCATCGACTATTAGCGATTGCTATTTGCTTCGTCTCTACGTCCATACTTTCCGCGGCCGAACCGCAATTCAGCTCCATTTCGCCTGTCGGCATGCAGCGTGGAACCGAGCTGGAAGTCGACATTCGGGGCGACCGTCTGCAAGACTTCGCGGGGATGGTTTTTTACACGCCAGGTTTGACTCTGAAAGAGATTAAGCCGGTCGAAGACAAGGACAAGCCGAAGAAAGCGGTCGCCGTTTTGGTCGCGGATTCAAATTGCCGACTCGGCATGCACGCAATCCGCATTCGGACTGACTCTGGCGTCTCCAACATGCAGACGTTCTACGTCGGCGCACTGCCGGAGATTTCTGAAAAAGAACCGAACAGCGAATTTGAAGCGCCGCAACCGATCGAGATGAACGTCGTCGTCAACGGCATCGTGCAAAACGAGGACGAAGACTTCTTTGTGATCGAAGCGAAAAAGGGACAGCGAATCACCGCTGAACTCGAAGGCCTTCGCATTGGTCGCACCAACTACGATCCCTATCTGGCGATCCTGAACGAACAACGATTTGAACTGGCGCGCAGCGATGATGCGCCGTTGCTCTACCAAGACTGCGTCTGCTCTTTGATCGCTCCAGAAGATGGTCGTTACATCCTCCAGGTCCGCGAAAGCAGCTACGGCGGCAACGGAGCCGCCAACTATCGCCTGCATGTGGGAGAATTTCCGCGACCGCTAGGCGTTTATCCCGGCGGCGGACGCCCCGGCGAAGAAGTCGAAATCACCATGGTCGGTGACGCAGCCGGCGAGAAAAAAACGCGTGTCAAGCTTCCCGACACTCCCGGCGTTTTTGAGTTCTTCGCGCAAGACGAAAAAGGAATCGCTCCTTCGCCGAATCGGATGCGCGTGATCGACATCCCCAACACGCTGGAAGCGGAACCGAATGACGCTCAGGCCGAAGCGACTCCGATGGAAGCGCCAGGCGCCGCCAACGGCGCGATCGGCGGCAAAGGCGACACCGACTATTTCAAGTTCACCGCTAAAAAGGGTGAGGAGTACGACATTCGCGTTTACTCGCGTGAACCGCTTCGCTCGCCGTTAGATCCAGTCGTTAACGTCTATCGCTCCAACGGCGGCGGCGTCGGCGGCAATGATGACTCTGGCGGGCTCGACAGTTTTTATCGTCTCAAAGTTCCGGAAGATGATGACTATCTGGTTCGCGTCATCGATCATCTGCAAAAAGGTGGTCCCGAGTTTATCTATCGCATTGAAATCACGCGCGTTGCTCCCGCTTTGACGATGGACGTTCCCGAAGTTCGTAAGTACGTCTCGCACTTCGCCGAAGTCCCGCAGGGGAATAACTATGCGTTGCTGCTGAGCGCCAAACGCGAAAACTGGGGGGGAGACCTGAAAGCGGTGCTGACCGATCTTCCTCCAGGTGTCGAATACGAGATCCTCACGATGAAGGGGAATCAAACGACGACGCCGGTATTGTTCAAAGCGGCTGCCGACGCTCCCTTGGCCAGCGCCTTGGTGAACGTCACAGGTAGTCCCGTCGACGAGAATGTCAAAGTCACCGGCAACATTAATCAACGGACGCTGCTAGTTCGCGGACGCAACAATTCCGATGTATGGGGTCATAATGCCGATCGCATGACGATGGCCGTGACCGAAAAGATCCCGTTCAAGCTTGAAATCATTCAGCCCAAAGTGCCGATCGTGCGCAACGGCTCGATGCAGTTGAAAGTCAAAGCCGTTCGCGAAGAAGGTTTCGACGCCGAGATCTCGCTCCGCATGCTTTACAACCCGCCCGGCATCGGCTCGTCAGGCTCGATCAAGATTGAGAAAGGAAAAGACGAAGCGTCTATTCCAGTCACCGCCAACGGCGGCGCCGAGATCGGCGACTGGAAGATCTGCGTCATCGGCCGCGCCGGCTACAAATCAGGCGCCGTCGAAGCGGCGACTCCTTTCTCGACGCTGACGATTTCCGATCGCTTCTTTGATTTCGCCTTCGCCAAGACGGCGATGGAGCAGGGGAGCGAATTGCAATACGTCATCGAAGTCACAAAGAAGCTCGACTTTGAAGGCGCCGCCAAGGTAGAGCTGCTGGGGCTTCCCAATGGCGCTACGGCGGAACCGACCGAGATCACCAAAGACTCAACGCAAGCGGTCTTTGCGGTCAAAGCGACTCCGGAGACGAAAGATGGCCGCCACAAGTCGATCATGGCTCGCGCGATCATCACGCAAAACGACGAGCCGATCACGCATACGCTAGGAACAGGCGAGATTCGCGTCGACAAGCCGCGGCCCAAAGAAGTGGCCCCGGCGCCGAAAAAAGAAGAGCCCAAAAAAGAAGAACCGAAGAAAGAAGCAGCTCCCAAACCGCTAAGTCGCCTTGAGCAATTGCGCATGGAGAAAGAAGCGGCGAAAGCAGCGGCGGGCAAATAGTTTCTTTTCCAACGTTACCAACGCATACGACTTCCCCCCCGGAAGCGACTAGAAGACTAGGAGAATTGCTGTGAAACGAATGACAGCCTCAGGGATGATCGCCCTCGCGATGACCGTCGGAATGGCCGCTTTGGCCGTCGCCGAATCGGAAATCGTCAAGATCGACGTCTATCCCGAATCGGCCGAATTGTTGACGTCACGCGATCAGCAAAATTTCGTCGTCCGCGCGACGCGTGCTGACGATGTCACGATTGACGTTACCAGCGAAGCCAAATGGTCGGTTGGCGATGAAAAGATCGCGAAGTTGCAGGGGACGACGTTGCTGCCTGCCGCCGATGGTGAGACCAAGCTGACCATCGAATATTCCGGCTTCAAATCGGAAGTGCCGGTCAAAGTTGAACAAGCAGGCGCCGAACGCGCCATTAGTTTCAAACAAGACGTCATGCCGGTCTTTATGCGATCTGGTTGTAATACCGGCAGCTGCCATGGCGCGGCTCGCGGCAAAGATGGTTTTCGTCTCTCGCTCTTCGGCTTTGATCCCGACGGCGACTATGACCGCGTGACTCGCGAATTGGCCGCACGTCGTATCAACCTGGCCGTTCCAGCGGCGAGCCTGTTGATGGAAAAAGCGATCGGCTCGGTTCCACATACCGGTGGTAAGTTGTTCGATCAAGACTCCGAGTACTACTCCACGCTGCTTCGTTGGCTAGAAACCGGCGCCCAACGTGACGCCAGTGAACCGCCAGCTTGCGAAAAGATCGAGATCTATCCTCCCAAAGCCGTTTTGGAAGGGGAGGGCGCCAAGCAGCAGTTTATCGTCAAAGGCTTTTACGCCGACGGCACGACCCGAGACATTACCGACCTCGCCGTCTTTTTGACCAGCAACGACAACTCGGTGCCGGTTGGAAAAGATGGGATGGCGGTCGCCGCCAATCGCGGTGAAGCGTTCGTGATGGCTCGTTTCGATACGCACACGGTCGGCAGCCAAGTGATTGTCCTGCCCAAAAACCTAAACTACGAAAAGCCGGCGATCACCGGCAATTACATTGATGAACTGGTCGGCGCCAAGCTGCACAAGCTGCGAATTACTCCCAGCGGTCTCTGCACCGATGAAGAGTATCTCCGCCGCGTGACGATCGACATCACCGGTCAATTGCCGAGCGAAGAAGAATACGCCGAGTTCATGGCCGACCAATCGGCCGACAAACGCGTGAAGCTGGTCGATCGCTTGCTCGAGCGGAAAGAGTTCGCCGAAATCTGGGCGATGAAATGGGCCCAATTGCTCATGATTAAGAGCGAAAACAACCGGGTCAGCTACAAATCGGCCTTCCTTTACAACAGCTGGTTGCAAGAAAAAATCGCCAACGGCGTTCCGTTGGACGAGATGGTTCGTGAGATGCTTGGAGCCACAGGCGGGACGTTTAGCAATCCTCCGACCAACTTCTACGAGATCGAACGTGACACCCTGAAGACGGCGGAAAACGTCGCCCAGGTTTTTATGGGCATTCGCACGCAGTGCGCCCAGTGTCATAACCATCCGTTCGATCGCTGGACGATGAACGACTATTACAGCTTCGCCGCCTTCTTCGCCCAAGTGGGACGTAAGAATGCGGAAGATGAACGCGAACGCATCATTTATGATCGACGTGGCGGCGACGTCCGCCATCTGGTCGACAACCGCGTGATGGCGCCGAAGTTCCTCGGCGGCGAACAACCCGACTTGAAAGGCCGCGATCGTCGCGAGGTTTTGGCCGATTGGCTCACTTCGCCAGAGAACCCGTTCTTCGCCACCAATACGGCCAATCGAATCTGGGATCACTTCTTTGGGGTCGGCGTCATCGATCCAGTCGACGATATCCGCGTCAGCAATCCAGCCAGCAATCCAGAACTGCTGGAAGCTTTGTCGGCCAAACTGATTGAGTACAAGTACGACTTCAAAAAGTTGGTTCGCGACATCTGCGCGTCGCACGCCTATCAACGGACGACGTTGCCGAATGAATTAAACAAAACGGACACCAAAAATTTCGCCTACTCGCAGGTTCGCCGCATTCCGGCCGAGCAACTGCTCGACTGTATCAGCCAATCGACCGAGACCAAAGACAAGTTCAAAGGTCTCCCGCTTGGCGCCCGAGCGGTGCAAATTGCCGACGGCAAAACTTCAACCTACTTCCTGACCACCTTCGGTCGCGCCGAACGTGCGACGGTTTGTGCCTGTGAAGCGAAGACCTCTCCCACTTTGTCGCAAGCTCTGCACATGCTGAACGGCGACGCGACGCAGGGGAAAATCTCGCAAGGCAAACTGGTCAGCACCTGGCTCAACGAAGACAAGCTGACGCCGGATCAAGCGATGGAGCAGATTTATATCCGCTGCCTGAGTCGCAAGCCGACCGAAGAAGAAAAGACTCGCCTTCTGGCGGTGATTGATCAAGATGAGAATAAGCAGCAAGCCTTGGAAGACGTCTTCTGGGCGGTGCTGAACTCACGAGAGTTCCTGTTCAACCACTAAAGATGCAATCTCGCAGTAAGCGGCGACGCTTGGTCGCCGCTGTTTGATTTCCTGCCTCGCTTCCTACCGACGCTAGTCTGCTATGAAAAAAATCATCACCACCGCGATGTTGCTGTTGGTCGCCGCGCCGTTGGCCGCTCAAGAGAAGCCGGCCAGCCCCAAGGTCACCTACGACGATCATGTTCGGGCGATTTTTCGTGAGCACTGCTTCACTTGCCATAACCAATCCGAGGCCAAAGGGGGACTCGCCCTCGACTCGTTTGGCAAAGCGATGGAGGGGGGCTCCAGCGGCGAAGTGATCGTCGCACAGGACATCGAAAGTTCGCGTCTGTGGGACTTGGTCGCGCATATCGACACGCCTACGATGCCCCCCAATCAAGACAAACTGCCGCAGCCGAAGCTCGATCTGATCAAATCCTGGATCGAAATGGGCGCGTTAGAAAACAGCGGATCCACCGCGAAGAAGTCGAACAAGCCGAGCCTGAAAATGGCCGGTCCAACAACGACCGGCAAGCCGGAAGGTCCTGCAGCGATGCCAGAGAACGTCTGGCGCCAACCAAGCATTTATACCGATCGCGCCGCGGCGGTCTCTTCGATTGCAACCAGTCCTTGGGCGCCGCTGGCGGCTGTCGCTGGGCAAAAGCAGATCTCACTGTACAACACCGACAACGGGCGCCTGCTCGGCATCCTTCCCTATCCCGAAGGAATCGCGTTCATCCTCCGCTTCAGTCGTAACGGCGAACTGTTGTTGGCAGGCGGTGGTCGCGGAGCGCACTCGGGAACGGTCGTCTTGTACGAAGTCCGCACCGGCAAGCGTTTGATGACGCTGGGTGACGAGTTGGATGTCGTCTTGGCCGCCGATATCAACCCCAGCCTGACCCGAGTTGCACTGGGCGGTCCGCAAAAGATCATCCGCATTTACTCGACAGAGGACGGCTCGCTGCTGCATGAGATCAAAAAGCATACCGATTGGGTGACCGCGCTCGAATACAGCCCCGATGGCGTTCTCCTGGCGAGCGGCGACCGCGCCAATGGCCTCTTCGTCTGGGAAGCGGACGCAGCTCAGGAGTATCTGAACCTGCAAGGTCACAAAGAAGCGATCACCGCCGTCTCCTGGCGCGGCGACTCCAATGTCCTCGCTTCGGCCAGCGAAGATAGCGCCGTGAAACTGTGGGAAATGAACGAGGGCAAAACGATCAAATCGTTCAACGCACATGGCGGCGGAACCGAATGCGTTCGCTTTGGCCAAGATGGTCGTCTCGCGACGGCCGGTCGTGATCGCGTCGCCAAAGTCTTCAGCGGCGACGGCAAGGAAGAAAAGAAATCGCCCGCGTTCGGTGATATCGCCTTAGAAGCGGTTTTGACCTACGACGGCAAACGGCTGATCGCCGGCGATTGGAACGGAATCGTGCGGATGTGGGATCTCGAAAAGATGGAAGAAGTAGCCCAATTGCCGCCGAACCCGCCAACCTACGAGATGCAGATCGCGGCTCAGCAAACGGCGCAGACCGCTGCGAAAGCGAAAGCGGACGAAGCGGCGACTCAACTCGCAGCGGCTGAAAAATCAGTGGCGGACAAAAAGTCGCAGCAAACCGCCAACGTCGAAACGCTGGCTCGCTTGCAAAAAGAAATCGCTGATCTCGCCGCCAACACGAAAAAAGCGGATGACGAAAAGAATGCTCAAATCGCCGCGATCAAGCAGAACGGCGACAAGCAAAAATCGCTGGAAGGCGCCATCGCCAAAATGGACCAGGAACTGGCCCAAGTGGTGAAAGCGGTTCAGGGCGCACAAGAAAAAATGAAAAACGCCGCCGCCCAACTCACCAAGCGTCAAACCGAATTGAAAGCCGCTCAAACGGCGTTCGCGACGGCGAAGCAACAAACGGAAGCGGCGAAACAAAAAGAAGCGGCCGCCAAGGCCGATATGACCAAAGCGACTGACGCCGCGACTTCGGCGGCGGCAGCTCTGAAGACATCGGAAGAAAAACTCGCTTCGGCGGCGGAAGCCGAGAAAGAAGCGCTCATGCAACAAGTCGCCGAAAATCGTAAAGCCGCCGACGCCGCCAAGACTGCAGCGGATCAGGCGACCTCACTAGCGGCGGCCGCTACCGCGGAAGTCGCCAAGCTGACGAAAGAAATGGAAGCCAAAACTGCGGCGGCCAAGCAGTTGGAGCAACTGGTTGCGGCGGATGACGCCGAAGTGAAAAAGCAAACCGCCGAATCGCAGCGACTGGACGGAGAACGTCAACAGAAGGCCGACGCGGTCGCCAAATCAAAGGCTGATCTGGACGCCGTCAAGCAAGCGATCGTCGCAGCCCAGGCCAAGCAGAAGCAGTTGGAAGGCGCCCTCGCCGGCTACGCCAAAGAGACGCAGCAACGTCAAGCGGCGATCAAGCAGGCCGAGGAAGCGAAAGCGAAGTTGGCGACCGAATTGGCGGAACTGGAAAAGCAAAAAGGGGAACGCACCGCCGCCGTCGAAGCGACCAAAAAATCGCTCGCTGACGCCGAGTCGACGCTCACCAAGCTGAAAGCGGAAGCGGCCGCCTACGCCGCTCAGCCGCAACAGGTTTCGGCCGACGCGCCCACCGAGACGCAGGTCTCGGAGGTCGCCAAGTAATCTCCCTGCGGAAAAGTCGCCAGATCGGCTCTAGTAATGAACCACGCTTTGCGTCCCTTCGTCGGGACGCAATTTTTTTAGGGTCGCTTCCGCTTCGACCGCCATCATGCGAACATCGCTGCCGACAGCGATAAACTGCATTCCTTGCTCAGCACGCAGCAGCGCCTGTTCGGCCGTCATCACATGCATGCCGGTCGGCGTGCCGACATCTTTGCCGGTCGAGATCACCTCTTGGATCAGCGCTTCGTGCCCAGCCATGGTTGGGTTCGGATTCTCGATCGTCTTCATCTGCGCCCACAGATCATTTGGTCCGATAAAGATGGCGTCGCAGCCCGGCAGTGCGTAGATCTCTTTCGCGTTGGCGACGCCGCGCGGACTTTCGGTCTGCAGTACGACCAGGATCTCTTCATTCGCGGCGGCGAAATACTCGTCTGGCGACGCGTCAAAGTTCATCGAATGCATTCCGCCGCCGACGCTGCGATCTCCCTGGGGCGGATACTTGGCCGCCGCAATCGCCGCTTTCGCCTGCTCGACGGTATCGACCATCGGCACGACAATCCCCCAAGCGCCGGCGTCGAGCACGCGCTTGATCAGGTCATGATCGCCGCGCGGTACGCGGGCCAAGGGAACTCCGCCGGCGTCAGCCACGGCGCCAAAGATGATCGCCGCCTGAGACCAGTCGATCGGCGAGTGTTCCAGATCCAACGTTAACCAATCCCACGGCATGCGAGCCAACGTTCGCGTCGCATAATAGTCGCCCAACGAAAGCCAGACGCCAAAAGTGGGCAGGCCGTTCTTCAGCTTCTGTTTTACCGGATTTGTACGCATGATCGATCCATTCGATACGAGTGGGCAGGGGAATACGAAAGTGTTTCACATTCGCCAACGGGTCGCAAGCGCACCACGATTTTTCGAACTTAGCGAAGCAACAAGCTATAATTGCAGAATTCGCCCGAAAATCCGCACGATTGGAGGAATACGATCATGCATCGCCCCTCACCAATTCTCTTGTTGTCGCTGCTCGTCTTCGCGATCGCTCGCCCACTTGCAGCGGAGGATCCAGCCGCCGCCGCGCGGCGCGTGATGGTGGAAGAAGCGGTCGTCGCCAACGGCGTCACCGATCAGCGCGTCATCCAATCGATGATGAACACGCCGCGGCATGAATTTGTCGCTTATAAATATCGCTCGCAAGCCTATTACGACATGGCCTTGCCGATCGGCGGACAACAGACGATTTCGTCGCCGTTCATCGTCGCCTACATGACCGAGTCGCTCGAAACGAAGCCCGCAGACAAAGTGTTGGAAATCGGCACCGGCAGCGGATTTCAAGCGGCGATCCTGAGTCCGCTGGTGAAGGACGTCTATTCGATCGAGATCGTGCCGGAACTGGGGCGCAGCGCCGCACGAACGCTGCGTCGACTTGGCTATGAAAACGTCCATACGAAGATCGGCGATGGTTACAAAGGGTGGCCCGAACACGCGCCATTCGACAAGATCATTGTGACTTGTTCCCCCGAAAAGCCGCCGCAACCGTTGATTGATCAACTACGCGAAGGGGGACGCATGGTCATCCCGGTCGGCGAACGCTATCAGCAAACCCTTTATCTGTTTACGAAGAAAGACGGAAAACTCGTCGCCGAGGCGCTGCGTCCCACGTTGTTCGTGCCGATGACCGGTACCGCCGAAGACAATCGTGAAGTCAAACCCGATCCGCTGCATCCTCATGCCGCCAACGGCGATTTTGAGGCCGACTTGCAAGAGCATGACCAGATGGCCGGCTGGTACTACCAGCGACAGTTTGAACTGGTCGAGGACGATTCGGCGCCGCAAGGAAAACGATACGTTCGATTTCAAAACAGCGACCTCGGACGAACTTCGATGGCGCTGCAAGGTTTCGGCGTCGACGGCGAAAATGTTCATCGATTGCAAATCACCGCCTGGGTCAAAACCAGCCAAATCGGGCTAGGCCCCGATCGCCGCGAAGCTCCGATGATCGCGGTCACTTTTTATGACGCGGCTCGCCGCGATGTCGGCCGCGGGGTCGTCGGTCCCTTTATCACCAACTCGGATTGGCGACAAATCGACGAAACGATCCGCGTCCCCCCTACAGCCAAGGAAGCGCTGCTGCGGATTGGTTTATTTGGCGCGACCGGCGAGGCCTGTTTCGACGATGTCAAAATGACCCCTCTAACGGATTAACCGGAAACAAATTGCCATAAAATCCCCAATGGCGGGGCTTTATGTCAAAAGTCCCCCTATTTCCAAGAGTCTCACTCGGCCTCAAATTTTACCTATTCTGCTTGAACTACTGCAGGAGCATGTTATGTTCGAGTGATAGCAGCTGGCGTCGCCAGTGCTCTCAAGTCGGTAGGACAACGTTCAGACGCTTTAGGAGATACAGCAAGATGGCGAGGCTAGGACACAAGGCGGCTGCAATGGCTGCCGTAATGGCGATCGGTTTGATGTCAACTTCGGTGCAAGCCGGTTGGCACGGTTCATGGGGATCCAGCGGCGGTAGCTCCGGCAGCTGGGGATCCAGCGGCGGCAGCTCCGGCAGCTGGGGTTCCAGCGGCGGTTATTATTCCAGCGGCGGCAGCTCAGGCGGTTCGAGCGGCAGCTACTATTCGAGCGGCGGAAGCTCGGGCTCGTACGGTAGCAGCGGCGGCGGCTTGATTAGCCGTTTGATCCAACATCACCGCGCCCACAAATACTATCGCAGCTATTACTCGAGCGGCGGAAGCTCGGGCGGTTCGAGCGGCAGCTACTACTCGAGCGGCGGAAGCTCGGGCACGTACGGCAGCAGCGGCGGATCGAGCGGCGGAAGCTCGGGCACGACCTACGGCGGCAGCTACTACTATGAAGCTCCCTCCACGCCCAGCACTCCTTCGGCGCCTTCGTCGCCAGCTCCGGCTGACGCGATGCCGACCCCGATGACCAGCGCCCAAAGCGACGCCGTCATCAATGTCGAAGTCCCCGCGGACGTCAAAATCTTCGTCAACGGCAAAGCCACGTCGAGCGAAGGGCTGCAACGCCGCTTCGTTTCGCGGAACCTGATGCCGGGCTTCAAGTACGTCTACCAACTGCGTGCCGAAACGGTTCGTGACGGCAAGACCGTGGTTGAGACCAAAGAAGTTCAACTCGGTGGCGGTGATTCGGCCAACTTGTCGTTCGAGTTCAACGGCTCGGCTGATCAGCCGCAAGTCGCCAGCGAACCGGTCGACACCAAGCTGACGCTGCACGTTCCCGCCAACGCCAAAGTGTCGCTGGCCGGTAACGAAACCGCTTCGAGCGGCGAAGTTCGCACCTACAACACCAGCGCCCTGAAAGATGGCGCCGTGTGGAACGACTACCGCATCCTGGTTACCGTCAACAAAGACGGTCGTGAAATCACCAAAGAGAAGGTGATCAACCTGGCTGCCGGCGACGTTCGCGACATCAGCTTTGACTTTGATGCGACCGAACTCGCTTCGGCCAAGTAAGCGACGCGTTCGCTGACAACCTGCATAAACCTTAAGACCCTCGCAGTCGGCCTTTCCGCTGCGAGGGTCTCTTTTTGCGCCTCGCGGGACAAGCGGCCGGTCATGGTCGATAAAATGCGTGTCGAAGCTTTCTATTTGCTCCACGTATCCCACGCACAACCGTTCGCCATGGCGAAGCTCAGTCGAACTGCCCAAGTCGCCCCCCCCAGCCCGATCGTATCGGACAGCACGCCGTCGCCGGCCGTGCAGCCGCGCATCATCTGGAGCGGAGCCGTACGGGGCTGGGTGAGCATTCTGCTGCTGATCCATGTAACCGCATTGTTCGTCGGTCCCTGGGCGTCTCCCCCTCCATCCAGTTATTTGTCGCAGCAAGTCGAAAAGCTGTACGACCCCTATTTGCGCATCACCTTTTTGAAGGACCATGGTTACCGCTTTTTTGCTCCCAATCCCGGCGCAAGTCACCTGGTCCGCTATGAATTGCTTGACGCCGCCGGCAATCAGATCGGAGCAGGGCGGTTTCCGAATCTGGACATTCATTGGCCGCGACTGCTGTACCATCGTCACTTCATGATCAGCGAATCGCTGAACAACGTCACCAGCATTCCGCCGCAAGGTCCGCCGCCGGAGGCGCCTGCCGAAGCGCGAGCTGGCTATCAAAACGCGGTGCGCCTTCGCGACGCTTATCTGGCGTCGGTCGGCCGTTATTTGCTCGAACAAAACGACGCGGCGCAAGTGAAATTGTTTCTCGTCGAACATGGGATTCCTCATCCGTTGGATGTAGCCGCCGGCATGCCGCTTTCCGATCCTTCGCTCTATAGCGAACGAGAGCTCGGCGTCTACACGCGCGATGGAGTTGAGAAGAAGTCTTCCGTACCGGTGATGCTGACTCCTCCGCCGGTAAAGGCCGAAGAAATATGATTCGCGAATACCTGCACGAACTCTATCGCGGCGTCATCGACGGCTGGAACCGCTTCTGGTTCACGCCGACCGATCCCGCAACGCTCGGATTGATTCGGATCTTGGCCGGCGCGATGATCTTTTATACGCACCTGGTCTGGTCGCTGGATCTCGACGGCTTTCTGGGCGCCGGCGGACGCATGTCGCACGACCTGGCCAATCGCATGCAAGGGCAAAGCCCCTTCGCGTGGAGCTATTTGCCGCTGGTCGACGGTTCGCCAGCATTGCTTTGGTCGGCTCACCTCGTGGCGCTGGCCATCTTGCTGATGTTTACGCTCGGACTTTACACGCGGATCACCGGCGTGCTGTCGTTCATCATCACGATCAGCTACGCGCATCGCGTGCCGGGCGCATTGTTTGGTCTCGATCAAATCAATGGGCTGCTGATCATGTACTTGATGCTGGGCGCCGCCGGCGAGGCCTACAGTCTTGACTATTGGCTAAAGCGCCGCCGCAACGTTCGCATGGATGGTCCCCGGCAAAGCACCGTCGCCAATATCTCGATTCGTCTGATCCAGATTCACATGTGCATCATCTATCTGTTCGCCGGTCTGAGCAAACTGGGTGGCGAAACCTGGTGGGATGGCTCGGCGATGTGGGGCGCACTGGCGAACTCTGAATACCAGTCTCTCGACATGACTTGGCTCGCCGCCTATCCGCTGGTCATCAACGCACTGACGCAAATCAGCGTCGCTTGGGAACTTACTTACACCTTTTTGGTCTGGCCCCGACTGACTCGTCCGCTGGTGATCGGCATGGCGATTCCACTGCACTTGGGCATCGCCATCTGCATGGGGATGATCACCTTCGGCCTGGCGATGCTGATCGCGAATCTAGCCTTTGTCTCTCCCTGGATCATCCGCCGGCTCGAACAGGCGATCGCCGATCGGCTACGCCCAGCCGCGAAAGAACCGCTCGTCGCCTAACCAGACTCCGCACTTTTTTCGAGCTGGAACCTTGGACTGGACCGGACCGCTGGGCGGAATGTCGAATTTCTAATGTCGAATGTCAAATTCAGGAGACCGGCAATCTCGATCGTCGTTCTTCCTTCGTCCTTCGACATTTCCAAAGGCTGGACAGGACAGGACAAGGTTGGACAGAATCTGGATTTTACAGATCGAAACCTGGGACTGGACCGCTGGGCATTTTGATGGAGTCCAACGATCCGGGGTATTCGACACTTCCCCCCATCATCCCGCGGCGTACGATCCATTTTCGACCCCGCGCAGCATTTTAACCCGCCAACTTCTCCCGAAGCCAACGCCTACAACGCTCGCTCGTCGTCCAGCAAACGACCTGCACTACGCACGTAAAACTGCGAGTACATTCTAACGAAAGTGATAGACTTTATCAAGGAAAAAATCAGCAGCCCTGCCTTAGCCGCGGTTTCTTCGCCGATCTTTCCTCGCGATCGAGTTCGCCTCAAAAACCGGAGCGAACGCTCTGCGACGGCTACGATTTCTAGAAAAAGATGGCGCGGAACCATTGGAATGAAGAAACTGGCTGAAAAGGGCCAACGGCACACGGAATAAATGCTTTTTGGTCAGCGCCGCCGGATCTCCCTGGGCCCTCCGTTCCACTGCGGCAAGGTCAAATGGAAGTTTTAGGAAGTTCCCCTTGTAGAACATTCGGCAGGCTGAGATTTAAGGAATTTCAATGGAGTCATGCCGTACTCGCGATTGAAGTCTCGGATGAAGTGCGAAGGATTGGCATAGCCAACCTCCTTCGCAACGTCCCCCACCTGAACACCTGGTAGACAAAGGCGTTTGCGCGCCCGGTCGAGGCGGATCCGCTTTAGATACTGGTTGGGACTACAGTTCAATTGCTTCTGAAACAGGCGATTTAGTTGCGGCGAACTAAGAAAAGCAACATGCCGAGCCAACCATGGCACTTCCAGTTTGCGAGCGTAATGAATTTGAAGGTACGCAGCAACGCGTTCCGCCGGCCCGAGATTGCTCGCTTCCCCCCCGGAAAGAACTCGAACTCGATACCATCCCGCTCGGATGTGCTCCTCGGTGGCCGGCAGCGCCACGTAATGATCCTTGGTTTCCCATGCCGCAATCAGATGTACGTGCTCTTGATACAGATCGATGAGGCGAGGCCACATGCTTTGCAAAATTGTCCACATCTCGTCGGTATGAAGCGTAAACACGTGCTCCCACGATTCCAGCAATCCAGGCACTTTTGCTCCGCCGACCATGCATCGATGCAACGCATGGTCGATGCTCATGAACCGCTCGTAATCGTTCTGTTTCGCCGACTGTTCTAACTCACCAAGCAAGCTGCGAAATTCAGGCAACAGCGGAACGATGCCGTCAGCGTCCAAAATTGTTTCGATTGCGTGCCGTTCAAGGACAGCACGAAACCGCGACGCTTTGTGAAACGATGCGCTTGGATGCTCCACCAAGCCTACCTCCAAAATAACCAAATCCAATCACGCCGATAGGACATTCAATGCAAACGTTTATATTATAGCTTCCGTTCGGTTGCTTGCCATGTGCGTTGAGTTAGCATGAGCCCAAAGCAACCAATTTCGATCAACTCAAATCGCTGGATTCCTCTCCCGTCGTTGGGATGATTACCCACTGTCTTATCAACACAACGTGAACCGAGTGAAGAACCAAAATTCTCTAATTCCTTGCCTATTCTCCTGCCTCCTTGTTCTGCTGGCAGCGCACGCAGCCACGGCACAAACGCCACTTAAGCAAGCCGGTGCGCATCGACTTGTGTTGTGCAACGACGGCGGCACGTTAGCGGCGCCTGATCGTGAAGCGCCCGTGGGGATTGACGGCTTGATCCAAAGCACGATTGCTCCCCTTCAAGACACGATGATCGATACCCTGTACTGGCAACTGGGAACCGATCCGTTCAAAGGAACGAAAACGGCTCGATTAACCGATTGGTATTCTCATCAATCGAGAGTCGGGGCGCGATGGGGAAGTGATCGCGAGGCGTTTCGCACCGCTGGCGAATGGAGAATTTACGAAAACACGCGCGATATCGAAAGCACCGGTACCGATGTCCCGACTGTCGTGATCGATGCTGGGCACAAGGCAGGTATCGCGGTTTACCTGTCGCTGCGTATGAATGATTCCCACGACTTTCTTCTGGAAAAAGGGCTGCAGGATGAAAACATGAGCCCCATCAAGAAGCAGCATCCGGATTGGGTGCTGGACGAAAAGTCAGTCCAGTGGGGACGCACCGGACTGAACTACGCGATTCCCGAAGTGCGAGCCTATCGGATGGCGCTGATCGAAGAAGCGATCACGCAATACGACGCCGACGGCATCCAACTTGATTTTTGTCGACACCCACGGTTATTCAAGCAGGGAGAAGAACAGACCGGGGCGGCCTTGGTTACGCAGATGTTACGCCAAACGCGGCAGTTGGCCAAGCAAAAGGAGGAAACGAGCGATCGCAATTTCGGGATATCGGTTCGCGTTCCGCATACGGCCCTTTCTGATCCGACCTTCGAAATCGAAACATGGATCAAAGAACATTTAGTCGACTACCTAATCGTTGCCGAAACATTTGGCTGGCACTACCGTCTCCCCATTGAGCCCTATGTCAAGTTGGCGAACCAAGGTCCCGTGAAAGTGCTTGCCCAAAACCTATGTGCGTTCAAACAAGAACGTGTTCGGTCGGCCAGGGTGCTGTTTGGCGAAAACAATAACTATTACAGCACCGAACAGTTTCGTGCCGTGGCGGCGCGTCACTGGATGGCTGGGGCCGACGGCATGTTTATCTGGAATCAACACTTTTTGCCGTATTCACATAACGCAGCATGGGACCCACAGCATTGGAAAGAAATTGGTGACCCCAAAACGCTGGAATCACTGGACAAGCACTACATTGTCGGGCCTCATGATCGCGGAGGAAACTTGCCAATTACCCTGAACTCTGCTGGAGATTCCGCAGATATCAGCATCGAAATTGCCGACAAATTTGATGGCCCGACAAAGCCTTCAGCGACTTTGCGTTTGACGATCGAACAATTGACTCGCTTGGATGACGTGACCTTTCTCTTCAATGGCGCCATGCTATCTCGCAGTGATGCGACCGTACGCTTCAACTACAACGAATGCGTACTAGACTTTGATGTCTCCGAATCCATTCATCGTGGCGACAACAAGTTGAAAATCACGGTAAATGCTCGAAACCCCCATGTTCGCAGTGGACTAAAAGTCTTCCACGTGGAAGCCTTGGTCTCCCCCAAGTAGCACATCGCAAATTGGACAAACAAGCGCGATCGTCTGCTTGCGGTGCAGCGATGCTTTAGAAATCGGGACTTCAAATTTATGACTCTCTCATCTTGCTCTCTTCGTAAGGAATTCAACTCATGAAACGATTACGCTTTCAATCGCCGAGACAATTCCGCCCCGGCTTTACCCTAGTGGAACTATTGGTTGTGATTGCGATTATTGGGATCCTGATCGGCTTGCTGTTGCCAGCGGTGCAAGCCGCCCGTGAAGCGGCGCGAAGGATGCAGTGCACCAACAATCTGAAGCAGTGGACTTTGGCGGTTCATACTTTCGGAGACAGCCATTCGGAATGGTTTCCCATTGGCGCCAATCACGAGCATCGCAAGGTAGAAAACGGGCAGTTCTACCGACGCATTTCTTGGCCCACCGAACTTTGGCCTTACGTCGAACACGGCGCGTTACATGATCAATATGACTACGAAAGACACTATTACGAAGCGCCGAATCTTTCCACGTATCAACAATTTATACCACAGTACAGCTGTCCGTCTGATGCTGCCGCAGGAACCTTGACTACCTTAGGAACCTATTGGCGCGTGAAGGGCAACTATGTCGTCAACATGGGCAACACGCACCTCCTTCAAGGGGCGACAGACCGAGCCAACTTCACCGGTTCCCCTTTTGCCGTCGCCCACAAATATAAATATTCGCGAATCACCGACGGCCTATCCAACACCGCCTGTTTCTCCGAAGTCATTGCGGTGCCTACCACCGCAACCGAAAAAGATGATCGCGGAGACATTTTAAATGATGGAGCCTGCCCAGGATTTATGTCGATCCTCACTCCGAATTCGTCCGCTCCGGATCAACCCCGCACATGTAACGCAGCCTCCCAGGACGTGAACAGCACTGCCTACCGTAGCACGCCATGTGCCTTAGTCACCGAGGCGACGGATCATCATATTGGCGCACGCAGTCGTCACCCTGGAGGCGTTATGGTTAGCCTTTGTGATGGGTCGGTAAGGTTTGTAACAGAAACAATCAGCCAGTCGTCTTGGGAAGCGTTGCTTTCAGGACAGGGTGGCGAAGTAATTGAAAACTAGCGTGCAATCTCACAGGAGGAGACAGCCCCGTGCAATACTCACCGCTCAAACCTGCCAACCTTTGCCTGCTCTTCTGCTTCACGGCGGCGTTTATCGGCTGCGAGGAGCAGCCAAGAAGCGAGCTAACAATATCGGGAAATGTTACGCTTAACGGATCCCCCATACCCAGTGGAACGATCACATTTGTCGACAAGCATGGGGAAGCGCAAACCGGGGGTGGCGTCATCAAGAATGGACGCTACACCGCTTTTGTTCAACCAGGTGAAAAATCGGTTTTGGTGCTTGGAAACGAACCCGCGGGCATGGAGCCCGAACTGAGCGGAGTTCCCGACAGTGACCTGCGACCAGCCTACCGCAAGATTACGCCAGACGCTTACAGTGCGGTGCAAACCACCGAACTATCGGCCAACGTGATCGAGCCTACGCAGGATCTGGATTTTGATCTCGTCGGCCAGCGTCCTGTGAAGTAGTCCGCTGGCGAACCGGTTAGATGGGGAAATCCACTCTACTAGGATTGGACGAAGAAAGGACGAGAGTGAATGGCTGAAAGGACCAGTAACGCCCGAAATTTTAACTGCTGAACAGCGCCGCCTTGCCGCTTGCTATCTCCGCCAGCATCCTAATCCGCAAAATCTTGTTAATCGTTAAAGTTCGCCACGAAAATGGTCGATGCGTGTTGATAAGCCGGTAAGAGGAATGGAAGCCTCGCTGCTAGCACCGGATTTACGTGGAAGGATCGACGCATATGCTGACCGAATCGAGACGATTGCCGCTCTTTACGTTGCCGGTTCTGGCGATCTTGCTTATCGGCGGCGGGTGCAGCGGCATTCCCTTGGCCAAACAAAATGCCGAACAAGATGCAGCGGCTGCCCAAGGGGGCGCGCAGTACATTGTGGAATTGGTCGATGAAAACCATCACGGCGAAACGAAAAAACTGCCGCTGACCGAAGGCGCTACGGTGCAAACGGCGATCGACGCTTCGCGGGCCAAAAGCAAGTTCCGTCGCTTTCATGTCGCAATCAGCCGCTTGCCGGCCTATCCAGGAGCGCCGCCGCAAAAGCTGGTCTCGGGATACGATCACATTGCGAAACAAGTTCCGATGGAATACGACTATTCGCTACGGCCCGGCGATCGTATCGTGATTTTGAAAGACACCAACAATTCACTCGACGACATGTTCGGAACGCTAATCAATCCGTTCCGCATGATGGGCGGGGCTCCGTCGGTCGACGCCAATCCGCTGAGTCATGACTAATTCGACCACTTGCGATGCTCAGTCAGCGAGCCACTCGAGCGCCTCGGCTCGCTGATCAGGTGCAAAGAAGCGCACCTCGGCCATGGTGAACGGCTTGCAAATCACGGCCATCCATTTCTCCCAACTCGACTCGCCGATCAGCGCGATCTTGCGAATGTCGTTAAAATGCTCGATCGCGAACTTCGTATCTTCCCACGCCGCGCCGGCGTCCCAGCCTTCAAACTGATCCATCACGAAGAGGATGCGAATGCGTCCTGCTGCTTCGATCATCCCTTCCACCGCAGGCACAAACGTCGCATAGTCGGCGCTGGTCAACTTGCCCGCAGCGGTGACTTGCAATAAATCGGACTCGTAATTTTCTGCGATTTCAATCGGCATGGATACCGCTCTGGTTAGAAGGATTTTTCGCCGACGTTCCGCTTTATTCGGCGACGCGCCAACGACGATTGAATAGCCAGGTCATCGAGCAAAAGAGCGTCAGATTTAGTAGCGTCGTAAACGCCGCATAATAGCCGAACTTGATCCAACTGCCGACGATGCTCTGCGACTGGTCCCCCGCTTGAAACGACATCGGCACGTTCCAGGTCGCCGCGAAGGGGCTCATGATCGTCAACCGATCGGCCCAATTCACAATCGCCGCGTTGGTCGCGATGACCTCGGCCGGCGCATCCAACGGAGTATGCCCGAACGCCAAATCGGCGAAATAGGCGAACGCCAGCGGACCGGCGAACAATGCGATGATCACCAGGTAAGTCGTCATCAAACTATGGGCCGTCTTGCGGAAGTTGACCGACGCGAACAACGCGAGCATCGAAGAAGTGAAACAGGTCAGCGCGATGATCACTAGATAACCGAGCACCGACGTGAAGTTCTCCCAATAGTGCGTCACCATCACGCAGGCCAACAGCAGCGGCCACAGCAAAAATCCGGTCAACACCGTCGAGACGCGCAACCCGGCCAGCAACTTGCCCGAGAGGATCTGCCAGGGTGAAATCTCAGTCGTCAGCAGCAAGTCCAACGTTTGCCGTTCCCGTTCTGATGTAATGCTGCCGGCGGAAAAGACAGGCCCCACCAACATGTTGAACAACACGACGTACGAAATGTAATAAGGCGCGTTATGCGGCCAGATGTACAAGCAGATCGCCATCAACGGAATCGCCAACACCATGCTGACCTGGATCACGACCCGCAGCATCAACGTTCCTTGCGCGAAGATCTCGCTATGGATCTCTTTCTCGTAGACCGGGTTGGCGTTGTCCTCCAACAACTTCGTTCGCTTGGGAGGTGCGAACAAGCGATCGGGAAACTGATCGCGCTGAATCACCAGTCCGACCGCTTCTTCCGCTTCTTTGTCGAGATCGACGACCTCGCCCCCTTCGCTGCCAACGTCAGGCGGATAGAGCAAACGCCGGCCGGTGATCACAAACAGAATGCCGCAAATCGCGACCGAGCAGAGCGGCACGAACGCCAGCAAGACCGCGAGTCGCGTCGCTCCAGAGCCTTGGAACGATTGCCAGAACATCGCGCCGACCAGCGCGATCGGCAAGATGACCAGATACGAGACGACCAGCGAAGAAGCGGTGCGCTGGAAGTAACTGCTGCAAGCGACGCTGATCATGCCGAACGTCGCGACCGCGACCATCAACAGAAAGTAAGCGGCGATCACTTCATACAGCGAGACGCCCCCCAGGGGCAAACACAACAGCACGATCGGCAGCGATGTGAAGATCAGCAGCGCCAAGTGAGCGAGTGAGGCCATCAGCTTGCCGATGACAATCGCACCAGGTTTTAACGGACTAGCCAGCAGCATTTCATAAGTCTTCCGCTCTTTCTCGCCGGTCAGCGCGCCAGCGGCGAAGCTGGGCGCCATCATCGACGCCAGGATGAACTGGCCGAGAAAAAAGAGATTGAACAACTTCTGCGCTTCGGCCCGATTACCTTCGGGGTCCCAGCGCTCGACCTGCGGCCAGGCCGCATAGACGACGCCTGCCAACAAGACATGAAACAGAAACAACAAGACGAACGAGCGAACCGTCCGCAAATTGACCAGCAATTCCCGCTGCAGCACGGGGTTTTCAACGAGGTACATCCAGGTGTTCGCTCCGTCAGCCGTCGCATGGTTGATGATTTCTGGCGTCATTGTAAGCGGCCGATCGCCGGTCCGCCCACCACTTTGTCGATCAGATCGCCGAGAGTCGCAAATTTATTGAGACTGGATAACCATAAACGAACGCATCCACGGAGGCGCAAATGAGACAGGCTATCTTTTTGAAGAAAACTAAGCCCCTATGCTATAAAGACTTAGCCCATTGTCGACAGCCGCCGAAAGAACGCTAGGATAAGAGTAGAAGTTGAGACTAACCGCGAGCCAAAGGGCGCCTGACTTTTTCGGGGCCTGCCGCCAGCAATACATACGCCCAGTAAGGAGAGACAATCATGGACCAAGCAGTCATCGACAAGTTAAACGACATTTTGCGGCACGAGTGGACCGGAGTCGCTCAGTACTCGCAAGCTGGTTTCGTCGTTACCGGTCTAATGCGTGAAGTTTACACCGATATGTTCCTGGACAGCGCCAAGGAATCGTTTGGCCACGCCAAGAGAATCGGCCAGAAAATCTCGGCCCTCGGAGGCGTTCCGACCGTCGAACGTAATCCGGTCAAACAATCGACCGACCTGACCGAACTGCTGGAAATCGGGCTCGAATTCGAGTCGAAAGCGGTCGCACTTTACAGCGAAGTGCTGAAAATGGTCGACGGCAAAGATCGCCCGCTGGTGATTCTGCTGGAAGATATCTTGCTCGAAGAGCAAGAAGGGGTCGACCACATTTCGCTAATTTTGAAGGATCACCCCGGCTCGGCCGTCAGCGGCAAATCGAGCAGCAAGGTTGGCTAAGGTTTTCGCAGGTGCGCCGCAGTTGGAAGACATGCTCTTTCTGCGAAGACACCGTAAGAATAGCTGAAATTAGGCCGATTCGGCTTGCCAGACCTTTAAGTGAGACGCAAAGACGTCGGGTCGCTCTCCAGTGATCCGGCGTTCTTTTTTGGTCTCGGCGACCATTTGCGGCATTGCGCCCGCTTGTCCCAGAGCCTGACGCATCGGGGCCAATTGATCGGCGGCAAGGCGAATGCTGGACTGAGTAAACCAACCGACGCGATCGCCCCCCCATGATTGCTGTCGTACCTCGATGTGGCTATCGCCATCATCGTTGGTGCAAACAACCACAGCAGTGCGCTCTCCATCCGTGGAAGCGTAAACGGTGTTGACCGTATATTCTCGGGCGATCTGCATATTGAAGCGTACTCTTCAGAAAATGAGACTCGATCTCATGTGCTCTCCAATTATCTAGGGAGTGGGCGACCATGTCAAGCGCAAACGATTCAGGTCTGTAGGATTCCGATGCGCCAATCGTTATTTCGCGACACGAGCGCGCATGGTGCTTTAAATTTAGGCAAAAAACGCCCGGAAAGTTTTGCCTGGAACGAACTTAGAGCAAAATTAGAGCGAGGCCCGAGATTTGCTTGATAGCATAGATGCTTTCCCCCATCCCACCAAAAGCAAAATAGCCGCGACGCACGTAAAGGCACTACCACGATGGCGATTCTGACCGCGCTGCATCATTCGACCTTTTATCAATACGACCGTCACATTGGGATGGGCCCGCAAACCATCCGTCTGCGGCCAGCGCCCCATTGCCGTACGCCGATTCATAGCTACTCGCTGACGATCAGCCCGAAAGCTCATTTTTTAAACTGGCAGCAAGATCCTTTCGGCAACTTCGTCGGCCGCGTCGTCTTCACCGAGCCGGTCGATCATTTCCGCGTCGATATCGACTTGATCGCCGAGATGACGGTGATCAATCCGTTCGACTTCTTCATTGAACCCGACGCGGAGATGTACCCGTTCGCTTATGAGGCCGCGCTGAAAGCCGATCTCCTGCCGTTCCTTGAAAAAGAACCGGCTGGCCCGCTTCTTACCGAGTTGGTGAATTCGATCGATCGAACGCCGCGCAAGACGATCGACTTTGTCGTCGACCTCAATCAACGTATCCATCAAGAAATGGAATACGAAATCCGCATGGAGCCCGGCGTGCAAACGCCGGAAGAATCTTTGACGCTCCGCCGCGGTTCCTGTCGCGATTCGGCCTGGCTGTTGGTGCAAACGTTACGCAACCTTGGTTTCGCAGCTCGGTTCGCTTCCGGCTACATCATTCAGTTGAAGCCGGACGTCAAATCGTTGGATGGCCCCTCCGGCACCGAAATCGACTTCACCGACTTGCATGCTTGGGCCGAAGTCTTTCTGCCGGGCGCAGGCTGGATCGGTCTCGACGCGACCTCTGGACTGTTGGCCGGCGAAGGGCATATTCCGCTCGCGTGCACGCCTTCGCCGATCAGCGCCGCGCCGATCGACGGTGGTCACGAGGCCTGTGAAAAAGTGGACTTCAGCTTCTCGATGAACGTGTCGCGGTTTTGGGAAGATCCGCGCGTCACGAAACCGTACACCGAAGAAGAATGGGAAAAGATCTACGCGCTCGGCGGAGAAGTCGATCAGCGTCTCGATCAAGCCGACGTCAAAATGACGATGGGGGGCGAGCCGACGTTTGTCTCCATCGACGACATGGAAGGGGAAGAGTGGACCACCGCCGCGGTCGGCCCCACCAAGCGACGTCTGGCCGACGACCTGATGCGACGGCTGTTCAATCGCTTTTCCCCCGGCGGACTGCTCCATTACGGCCTGGGCAAATGGTATCCCGGCGAACCGCTTCCGCGCTGGGCATTCCGCTGTTATTGGCGCGAAGATGGACAACCGATCTGGGAGAACCCGGAACTGTTCGCCGTCGATCATGTCGACTACGGACATACCGCCGACGTGGCGAAAGAATTTGGCGTCATCCTGGCCGAAAAGATCGAGGTCAATCCGCAGCACGTCAGCTTCGCCTACGAAGATGCGTTTTATTACGCGTGGCGCGAACGTCGGATGCCGGCGAATGTCGATCCCTATGATTCCAAACTCGAAGACAAAGAAGAACGTCTGCGCATGGCGCGGATCTTCGAGCAAGGGCTCACCAGCCCGGTCGGCGTCATCCTGCCGCTGCAATTCGCGCATTGGGAGCCCACGCCTCGCTGGATTAGCGGCGAGTGGGTGGTTCGCTCCGAAGAATTGTTCCTGGTCCCCGGCGACTCGCCGATGGGGTTGCGTCTGCCGCTCGATTCGCTGATTTGGGAGACCAAGAACGAACGTTCGATACTCTTCCCGCTGGATCCGCTGGCCGAGCGCACTTCGCTGATGTCGCACGAAGAACTGGTCGCACGCCACAGCGGAATAGAAATGCTGACCGGCGCTTCGCAGGCGCCCATTTACGCTCGTACGCATAGCAACGGCGGACTCGGCGGAGTGCGCACCGGACAAGCGATGCATGGCCAATCGCTCGGCAGTGGACGATCTCCGTCCGCCGGCGGCGGCAACGGCCATGGTTCTACCTGGGACAGCGCCACCTACGATTCGTCGATCATTCGGACCGCGCTCTGCATCGAAGCTCGCGAAGGACGACTGCACGTCTTCTGCCCGCCGCTGGATCGGATCGAAGCCTATCTCGATTTGATGACTGCGATCGAACAAACCGCCAAAGAGTTGAACGTTCCGGTCGTGATCGAAGGTTACTTGCCGCCGCACGACGATCGGATCAACAGCTTCAGCGTGACTCCTGATCCCGGCGTGATCGAGGTCAACATTCAACCGGCCCACAACTGGGACCAGTTGGTCGATATCACCACCGGAGTTTACGAAGATGCGCATTACTCGCGTCTGGGAACCGAAAAGTTCAACCAGGATGGTCGTCACACCGGCACTGGCGGTGGAAATCACGTCGTCATCGGCGGACCGACTCCCGGCGATAGTCCCTTCCTGAAGCGTCCCGACTTGCTCCGCAGTCTGGTCGCCTATTGGCACAATCACCCTTCGCTCTCTTACTTGTTCAGCGGTTCGTTCATCGGCCCGACCTCGCAGGCGCCGCGCGTCGACGAAGGTCGTCGCGACGCGATCTACGAGTTGAAAATCGCCTTTGAGCAAATTCCCGAAAACGGCGAATGTCCTCCTTGGATGGTCGATCGTATTTTCCGCAATTTGCTGGTCGACATGACCGGCAACACGCATCGCAGCGAGTTCTGCATCGACAAGCTCTTTTCGCCCGACAGCAGTTCTGGACGCCGCGGCCTGCTCGAATTTCGTGCGTTTGAAATGCCGCCGCATGCTCGCATGAGTCTGACGCAGCAGTTGCTGCTTCGTTCGCTGGTCTGCCGCTTCCTGGAAGATCCGTATCGCACGCCGCTGGTCGATTGGGATACGACGCTGCACGACCGCTTCATGTTGCCGTACTTCGTCTGGCAAGACTTTGAAGACGTCATCCTGGAAACGAACCAACACGCTTTCGATATCAAGGCCGAGTGGTTCGCTCCTCACTTCGAGTTCAAGTTCCCCAAGATCGGGCACTTTACGCAGCGCGGCGTGAATATCGAGCTTCGCACCGCGATCGAACCTTGGTACGTGCTGGGAGAAGAGCAGGGCGCCGCCGCAACGGCGCGATACGTCGACTCGTCGATTGAACGACTTCAGGTCCGCGTCGACGGCATGACCCCAGAACGCTACATGATCACCTGTAATGGCCGCAAAGTGCCGCTTCATCCGACTGGGGTACAAGGGCAATTTGCGGCAGGCGTGCGTTATCGCGCCTGGCAGCCGCCATCATGCTTGCATCCGACAATTCCGGTCGACGAACCGCTGACGTTCGACTTGTTTGATATTTGGCAACAGCGTTCACTGGGCGGGTGCCGATACTTTGTGGGCCATCCCGGCGGAAATAATCCAGAGTCATTTCCGGTGAATGCCTTTGAAGCCGAATCGCGCCGAGCCGCACGCTTCCACCAAATGGGGCATACCGCAGGCAAGATGCCGATGCCGCAAGATGAACCGAATTCTGACTTCCCCTTCACGTTAGATTTACGTCGGGGTAAAACGGTACGGAAGTGAGCCCGCTTCGTCGCGATCCATTTGATCCGTCGACCAATCCGTCGACGACGACGCCCCCACCATTGTCGAACGAACGCCCCGTGTCGAATGCTTCCCCGAACGCGCCGCCGACACCTGCTCTCTTTTCCCAATATCGGAAAGGAGAAGGGGTCTACGACGAATTGTATGACGCCAGCGGACTGCGCGGCGCCTGGCGCCCTTTTGTGCAAGCGATCGAAAGTCTGGGCGTCGAGGGATTCAAACGACGCTGGCAGCAAGCGAATCGCGCGCTGAACCGTAACGGTTTGGCGTACAGTTCGTGGAAAGAAAACGAAAAAGAAGCTCGCCCCTGGGAGCTCGATCCTATTCCGCTGCTCATCCCGAGCGAGGACTGGGATGTCGCGGTCAAGGGACTGCAGCAACGCGCACGTTTGCTCGAAGCGATTTTGACCGATATCTACGGTCATCAAGAGCTGATGAAAAGCAACGTGCTGCCGCCGGAAGTGGTGTTTAGCCATCCCGGTTTTTGTCGGCCGTTCCACCGCCAACGACCGCCGGCCAATCATTTTCTGCATTTTTACGCCGCCGATATGGCTCGTGCGCCGAACGGCAAATGGTGGGTGCTGGCCGACCGAACCGAAGCTCCTTCTGGCGCCGGCTTCGTGCTAGAGAATCGCCTGATTCAGTCACGCACGTTACCAACGATCTTCCATCAAGCGAACGTTCAACGTCTCGCCCAATATTTTCTCGCTTTCAAGCGCGCCGTCGCGGCCGCGGCTCCACGCGTCGAAAACCCGCGCGTCGTGATTCTGAGCCAAGGTTCCGGCGGCCCCAACTACTTTGAAGACGCTTACCTGGCGCGGTATCTCGGATACACGTTGGTTGAAGCCTCCGACCTGGCGATCCGCAATCACCGCGTGATGCTGAAAACGCTCGGCGGTTTGATTCAGGTCGACGTCATTATTCGTCGCCCCAACAGCGAGCAATGCGACTCGCTCGAGTTGAGCCACACCTCCGAAGGGGTTCCCGGACTGCTGCAAGCTTCGCGCAACGGGAACGTCGCGGTGATCAATCCGTTGGGCTCGGGACTGGTCGAGTCGCCGATCTTCATGGCGTTCATGCCCAAGCTTTGCCAGGAACTGTTTGGCGAACCTTTGCTGACGCCAGGCGTCGCAACCTGGTGGTGCGGCGATCCGGACCAGATGGACCACGTCCTCGCCAATCTCGATACGCTGATCGTCAAACGCGCCTATCGCATGCGGGGGCGCGAGTTGGCCTTCGCCAACATGGTGCGCAATCAGTCGCGCGAAGCGACGATCAAGATGATTCGCTCCGATCCCCATCAGTACGTGGGCCAAGAAGTCGTCAAACGCTCCACTTGCCCCGTCTGGAAATCGCAAGGAATCGCTCCCGCGCCGATCGCGATGCGCGCGTTCGCCGTCGCATCCGGCGATGACTTTGAAGTGATGCAGGGGGGACTCGTTCGCGTTTCGGCGGCGCCCGATCCGCTCGAAATGTCGATCCTCGCCGGCGAAAAGAGCAAAGACGCGTGGGTCCTTTCGCAAGGCCCGGTCAATCGGGTTTCGCTGCTGAAAAAAGCGGGCGGACCGATTGATCTGAAACGGACCGGCGGTGAGCTGCCCAGTCGCGTCGCCGAGAACCTGTTCTGGCTCGGTCGCAATCTGGAACGCGCCGACGTTTGCGCTCGCTTGTTGCGTGCGACCATTGTCCGTCTGACCAGCGAATCGATCTTAGAAGAACAGCCCGAAACGCCGGCGCTGCTGCGAGCGCTGGCCGACATTGGCCAGATCGAAACTGGTTACGGCATCGAAGAAATTCGGAAACAGCTGCCGCCGCTCGAGACAGCGTTGCCGCCGGCCGTGTTTGACGCCAGCGACTCGTTCAGCTTGCGGGCGATCGTGACCGAGATTTTCCGCTTGACGACTCGCTCGCGCGATCGCGTTTCGTCGGACAGTTGGCGGATTTTGCATCGCATCGATAAAAGTTTTACTCCGCCGGCCATCGGCCAGTGGGATCTTTCTGACTTGCTGGCGCTGCTGGACGATTTGATCCTCGATCTGGCGGCGTTTAGCGGTATCGTGTCGGAAAGCATGACGCGGACGCAGATCTATTACTTCCTCGACATGGGACGTCGCATCGAGCGAGCGTTGCAGCAAGTGCGGCTGCTTCGCAATTGCTTGATCGAGCCGACCGGCGATTTGACGGCGATCTTGGAAGCGCTGCTGGAAATCTCCGACAGTTCGATGACCTATCGCTCGCGTTATCTGGCCGATGTTCAGATGCCGGCGGTGCTCGACCTGCTGCTGACCGATGAGACCAATCCGCGTTCGATCGCGCGGCAGTTGGTGCAACTGCTTGACCACGTGAACGCCTTGCCTCATAACACGGGCTCAGGACTTTTTTCGCTCGAGCAGCGACTAGCGATGACGCTGTTGAACGAGACGCGAATGTGCGACGTGACGGTCTTCCGAGAATCGGAAGATCTCAATCCCAACGCTCCGCTCAGTCTGCTGCTGCAAGAAATCGAGTCGCTGTTGCCGAAACTAGCGGACGCGTTGTCCAATCGCTATTTGGTGCACGCCGGCGCGCAAGTGCAACTTACCGAGATTCGTCCCTAACGGCCCACGCCACGACGTATGCAATATCGCATTTCGCACACGACGAAATACTCCTACGCCGAGCCGGCCTCGGTCTGTCACAACTTGGTTCATCTGGCTCCGGCCAATTTTCCTCGCCAGGCGGTCCACGAGTATCGTCTGACCGTACAGCCGTCGCCGCCGACCATCGTGAATCGCCGCGACTATTTTAACAATCGCGTCGACTACTTCTCGGTGACCGAGCCGCACGATGGATTGACGATCGTTGCGACCAGTCGCGTCGACGTCTCTCCGCCGCCGCCGATCGAAGAAAATCCCCCCTGGGAACAAATCGCGGCGCAATTTCGCCCCGGCACGCCGCGTATCCTCTCGGTCTTGCAGTTCGCATTCAAATCGCGACACATTCCGATGTTGGATCCACTGCAGCAATACGCCAAGATTTCGTTCACCAAGAATCGCCCGATCTTTGACGCGGCGCGAGAACTGACCAAGCGGATTCGGACCGATTTCAAATACGATTCGTCCGCGACCACCATTCAAACGCCGGTCGCCGAAGCGTTCGCCAACCGACACGGCGTTTGCCAAGACTTCGCCCATGTCGCGATCGGCTGCCTCCGTTCGCTGGGCTTGCCGGCGCGTTACGTCAGCGGCTATCTCCGCACGCTGCCGCCGCCGGGCAAACCTCGTTTGGTTGGCGCTGACGCGTCGCACGCATGGTTCTCTGTCTATTGCGGCGACAAAACCGGCTGGGTCGATCTCGATCCGACCAACGACATGCTCTGCAGCACCGACCACGTCACCAACGCGTGGGGACGTGACTTTGAAGACGTCACGCCGATCCAAGGAGTCGTCGTCGGCGGCGGCGCCCACATGATGAGCGTCTCGGTCGATGTAGAGCCGCTGGAAGAGATGGCGACCCAATCGCAGTCGCAATCGTAGTCCGCGTCTTCGTCTTCCAGAAAAACGTCTTCTTCGTCTCCACAATATCAGCCGCACGGCATTAGCCGCGGTTTCTGAGAGGAACTCATGGTCGACGGAAATTCGGAGACAAAAAAACCGCGGCTAACGCCGTGCGGCTGATGTCGATGCCAGGGAAATGCGGTCGCTATTCAATGAAGAATTGTGGCGAGCACGCGGCGTTACGCCGCGTCGGTTTGTCGTGCGAAGAAGGTGTTAGAGAGCGCCAATCCTACCGCGTTGACGCGGCGCTGCATGTCGTCGACAAATTCGTGCATGCCGCGATTGATGATGTCGTCGGCGCTGGTGAACGCCAGGCTGGCGCGCAACTGACCGAGTCGTTGTTCCGGCAGATTGCTGAAGCTCTCTGGATCGGAACCAGAGATCGCGTGCAACGAATCGTTCGCCTTGGACAAGCAATGCAGGATCGCGCGGGGAAAGGCCCGGTCCAAGACCAGAAAGCTGACGATGTTGGCCGGAATGATTCGCCCATAACGCTGGCGATACATTTCAAAGGCGCTGGCCGAACGGAGCAGGGCGGACCACTGCAATTCGTCGAACGGCGAACCGACATGCTGCGGGCTCGGCAGCAAGATATAGTACTTCACGTCGAGGATCCGCGACGTTTTGTCCGCGCGTTCCATGAAGCGTCCGCATTGGCCAAAGTGCCAACCTTCGCCATGGGTCATCGTCGCATCGGTGATGCCGATAAAGTGCTGTCCCGAGGCCCGAATTTGCTCGTAGAAGACAAGTTGCTCTTCGCTGACGCCATCGGCGCCGCCGACATCTTTCACCATCAGGTAAAAGTTGTTGATATGCTCCCACATCTCGGCCGAGATCACTTCGCGAATACTGCGAGCGCATTCGCGCGCTCCGATGAGCGACGACAAAATCGAGTTCGGATTATTGCGATCGAACGTCAGAAACTGCAGCACGTTTCGCTTGGTCGGTGCGTCGTAGTGTTCATAGAACAGCTTGTCGTCACCGGTCGTGGTCACCAATGGCAGCCATTGCTGATGCCCCTCCGAGGCCAGATCCATGCTGAGGTTTAGATTGACAGAAATGAAACGCGCCACATTCTCGGCGCGTTCCACGTAACGGCTCATCCAATAGATGGATTCCGCGACGCGGCTCAGCATTACGGCAGTTCCTCAACAACCCAGGTATCTTTGCTCCCGCCGCCTTGCGAGGAGTTAACCACGAGTGAGCCCTTTTTCAAAGCGACTCGGGTTAATCCGCCTGGAAGCACGAAGACGTCACGACCGTAGATAATAAACGGTCGCAAATCGACGTGACGTCCTTCCAGGTGATCCTCAATAATCACCGGCGCTCGGGAGAGACTAAGCGTCGGTTGGGCGATGTAATTGCGTGGATTGGCTTTGATCAAATCGGCGAATTTCGCTTGCTCTTCGCGGGTCGATCGCGGGCCGATCAGCATGCCGTAGCCGCCAGACTCGTTGGCCGGTTTCACGACAAATTTATCTAGATTTTTCAGCACATGATCGCGTTGCTTCTCGTCCCAGCAAACAAACGTCGGGACGTTCGGCAAGATCGGGTCTTCCCCCAGATAATACTTGATCATCTCTGGGACGTAGGCGTAGACGACCTTGTCGTCCGCGATTCCGGTCCCGGGCGCATTCGCCAGAGCGATGTTGCCGGCCTCGTAAGCTTCGATCAGCCCCGGCACGCCCAGCAGCGAATCTTCGCGGAAGACTTTCGGATCGATAAAATCATCGTCGATGCGGCGATAGAGGACGTCGATACGAGCGAGCCCTTTCGTCGTGCGCATGAAGACTTTTTTGTCTTGTACGACGAGATCGCGACCTTCAACCAGGTCGACCCCCATTTGTTGGGCCAGGAACGAATGCTCGAAATAAGCCGAGTTGTAGACGCCCGGCGTCAGCACGCCGACGGTGGGAGTCTCGGTCCGGTCTTCCGCCAAAAAGTTAAGCGCGTCGAGCAGTTTGCCGCAATAGTCGTCAATCGGTCGGACCGACAACGATTCAAACAAGTCTGGAAACGCCTGCTTCATCAACTGGCGATTCTGCAGAACATAAGAAACGCCGGACGGGCAACGAAGATTGTCTTCGAGGACGTAGAACTTTCCTTCCTGATCCCGCACCAAGTCGGTTCCAGTGATATGGCACCAGATTCCCTTGGGCGGCTTCAAACCGACGCATTGCGGTCGGAAGGAAGCGGCGGAACGGACGACATGTTCGGGGATCGCGCCATCTTTCAGGATCTTCTGATCGCTGTAAATGTCGCCGATAAATAGATTCAACGCGGCGATGCGCTGCTTCAGACCGTCGCTGACCCACTTCCACTCATCGGCGTCGATAATTCGAGGGAGAATATCGAACGGAATGATCCGCTCGGTCCCTTCTTCGTCGCCATAGACGTTAAAAGTGATTCCCAGCCGCACCATCGATCGCTCGGCCGCCAACTTGCGACGTTGCAGATCAAGCGAGGTGAGCCCGATGACCCGTTTATAGAGCAGGTTGCAATTGTCTCGAGGCGACGAGTCCTGCGCGAACATTTCGTCGTAATATTCGCCTACGTCGTACTCCGAAACGCCGTTTACTTGTTCTATGGACGATTGTTGTTGCATGACGTGCGGCTCCTGCGCTTCGATGGGGTTTTCTCAGCGTAGGGTGAAAGTAGCACGTTCTGTGCCACGTCGTCGCAAGGACGAAAATGAATCGCAAATTAACGGTATTCAATCGTTTACGCTGGTTAATTCGCCTTCCGGCGAAAAAAAACAGGAGCGACAATGCCCGTTTTTCGTGCAACCAGATTGAAAGTTTGCCCGGCCTAATAGCCGTTGCGCATTCATGATATCAATTGAAAGGGCCGCTGCGACGATTTACTTGGCCACTCTCCCGAATTAATCCAATTGAATGGAACCGCAACATGGATGCCCAGATCCTTCCTGGCCGATATCGCCACTACAAAGGGCCGGAATATACCGTGCTAGGCGTCGCACGGCACAGCGAAACCGAAGAACTGCTGGTCGTCTATCGCCAAGAATATCCCCCGCATGGTCTTTGGGTCCGGCCAGCCGCAATGTTTGCCGAAACGGTCGAGATTGACGGTAAAACGATTCCGCGGTTTGAAAAAATTGCCGACTGATTGATTCCCCAGCGAGCGATGCGACCGCGCCATCAATCATCCTCGCTTCGCGGCGCGACATCCGCAGCCGAGCGATCCTCGCTTTGACGCTTTCGGATCTTCGCCCGCCGCATCAAGAACCAGCCGACGGCAGCAGCCCCCAGCATCCAGGGCGCCAACGGCTTCAACCAGCGGAAATTGAGCGCCGGATACGTCGGATCACCAGTCGTCGCGATCTCAATATCTTGATTCAGCAGTTCGCCGCGCACGATCTGGCGGTGAACCAACAAGTCAGGCAAGACGACGCCGCTAGCCCGGTCAACATCGGTAAAGTTTTTCGCGACATGCTTCGAGCGTACGAGTCCCGTAGCGGAATCGGCGACATCGGAATTGATGTAGCCGTGAACTTGGCTATCGAAGCCTGCGTGCTGCAGATAGAGAACGTGATCAAACTCTTCGGACTTGTGAACCTCACCGTCGTGAATGTGCATCGTCGGGAAGTAGATAGAATCACGCAGCGCGGTTGCAAACTCCAACGCCATTGGATGGGGCTGGATCGCGCCGGACGCCAATTGAAACACCGCGAATCCATAATCTTGGTACTGCGGAATCTGCGCCCATGTCTCCTCTGGCAGCACAAACCGAGGATCGAGTCGTGAGAAATCGGCCAAACTCGGCACAAACGACGCGAGGTAGTTTCCCACCTCAAAGACCGCCAAACCGGACCTGGAATCGGCCACTGGCCCGGCCGAGCAACCAATTCCTTGGGATCGCGAATAGGGAAATCCGTCGTCCAACTCGTCAAAGAATTTTGGATACGCTTCCAAGTTGATGAACTGTACGTTGTCGTCATTGGCCGGTCGCCTGACCGGCAACGGCAAAATCATCGCGTTCTCGTCGCGTGACTCGTAGTTCATCTGATAGACGAGAAACTGCGAACTTGCCGATGTTGTGCGAGCGAAGATCCTCGTCTTGTTGACGGTCATGACCGGCTGAGAAAAGATGCACATGGGCAGGGCGCCCTGATTTTCGTGACAAGAACTACGTCGCAAGAAACGATAGCTGCGTATCGCATTCTAGCGGTTGAGTTGTGGCATGTCACGGAATCGTTAGAACGCACGGCAGGCACGGCCTTCCCTACTTTTTGGCGTTGTACTCGCCGCGTCTCTCTGGCGGCGGCAGGTGATCCTTCAGGTTGAAGCGGGGCCGCGCGTGGCTGTTTACAAACGCGGCGACATCAATCGCTTCTTGCTCACTCAGCGTCGCGTCATCCAGCGGCATCGCGACTTTCAGCCAAGGCGCCAGCTTCTCGACGCGGCTTAGCCCTGCGCCGTCGTTGTACGATCGATCGCTCCACAGCGGCGGGTTATCGTCATCGCCGCCGCCATCTTCGCCGTGACACTCCGAGCAGCGCTGCAGGTAGACAATCTTGCCGCGCTCGCTATTGGCCGGCTGATGCGCGGCAAGATCAATCGGCGGCACATGGTTCGGGCCGAGCGGCTTTTCGGCGTTCATTTCGATTTTGGCGCCGGTCGACAACCAGGTGATGTAGGTCGTCACCGCGACCGCGACTTGACTTCCATTCGGCGGACGAACGCCGTTCTGGCTGCGCATGAAGCAGTTCAACACGCGATCTTCGAGCGTGATCACGCGACTCTCACGCGGCGACCAAGCGGGATAGGCGGCGGCGGTTTGCAAAAAGCTGCCTGCCTGCGGATGCTTTCCCCCTTCCAAATGACACGACGTACAGCGCAGCGCGTTGCCGACATACGGCTTGGAGAGAGGATGTTGGTCAGTCTGCAAGACGATCTCTTCGCCCAGTCGGACGACTTCTCCCAGTTTGCCCGGCGGATAATCGACGGCTGGCTCCGCCGTCAGTGCGTTGCCTGCGAAGAACCACCAACCGATAATCAGGGATAGCGCCGCGGCGATCGGGGGTAACTTGTCGTAACTCATTCCGCAAAGCCTTGCCCTTGGACGCCTATCAATCGACAAAAAAATCGGCCGAAAAGCCGAACCTTGATTGTATCGATTGCGTCGCAATGGCGGCGGTATGACGACTTACAGACTCTCTGCGGCGAACCGAAACTATGACGCAACCGACGAACGATCCGATCTTGGCCCGCAATCGCGCCGCCTGGAATGACGCCGCACGTAGCGGCAATCCCTGGTCGCTGCCAATCGATGCCGCGACCGTGGCCCGAGCACGAACCGGCGATTGGCAGGTGATCCTCACGCCGACCAAAGCCGTGCCGAGATCCTGGTTGGGCGATCTGCCAGGCAAGCAGCTGCTCTGTCTCGCCTCGGGCGGCGGTCAACAGTCGCCCACATTGGCCGCCGCCGGCGCTCATGTCACCAGCTTCGATCTTTCGGACGAACAATTGGCGCTCGATCGTCTGGTGGCCGAAAGGGAAGGGCTGGAAATACGTCTGGAGCAAGGAGACATGGCCGATCTCTCTCGCTTTGCCGACGCTTCGTTCGATTTGATCTTCCATCCCTGCTCGAACGTCTTCGTACGTGACATTCGCCCGGTGTGGCGAGAGTGCGCCCGGGTATTGCGCCCCGGCGGTCGCCTTCTGGCCGGCTTCATGAACCCCAGTTATTTTCTGTTCGATCATGAAGAAGACGCGGCGACCGAAACCCTGCTGGTCCGGCATCGACTCCCTTATGACGAATCGATTCACCCTGACCTCAGCCAGACGCGGCGTCGTCAACTGGCCGGCGGAGAAGCGTTCGAGTTCAGCCATAGCCTGCAGTCGCAAATCGGCGGACAACTCGCCGCCGGGCTGGTGTTGATCGACCTCTATGAAGATTGGTGGTCTGACGCCGCAACGCGATTGAACCAGTTCTCGCCCACCACCATCGCGACTTTGACGACCAAGCCGCCGCTCTAGTTGTTGTCGTCGCCGGAATGCGGCGGCATCAGTAGGGGACCGTCGGTCGAGAGGCCATCGACCGGGCGCGATTGGGTGGAGCGATTGAGAAACAGAACGGGTGCGCCTGTCGAGTACAAGTTGCCAGCTCGAATCGCGAACGCGAGCGCTTTCGGGACCTGGGCTTCAGCACGCACCATCGCAACGCGACAGTCGACCACTTTGGCGACCATTTCCTGCTGCAGGGCGACCGCTTCAGCGCGACGAATTTCGGCCAACGCTCGAGCGACGCGCGTGTCGGCTTCGGCCTGATCGGTCTGGAGGCGAGCGCCAATGTTTTTGCCAACGTCGACATCCAGAATGTCGATCGAGACAATCTCAAACGCGGTGTTGGCGTCGAGCCCTCGCTCCAGCACTCCGCGGGAAATGTTGGCCGGCGTCTCCAACACTTCCATGTGCGTGTTGGAAGAACCGATGACCGTGACAATCCCTTGACAAACGCGGGCGACAATCGTTTCTTCGGTCGCACCGCCAATCAATTGGGCCAGATTGGTTCGCACGGTCACGCGGGCTCTCACTAACAGTTCGACTCCATCTTTGGCGACGGCGCTGAGCGCCTTGTGGACTCCGCCAACCGGTTGCGGACAGTCGATCACTTTGGGCGAAACGCTGGTGCGGACGGCGTCAAAGACGTCGCGGCCGGCAAGCTCGATCGCGGCGGCGCGTTCAAAATCGAGATCGATTCCGGCGCGATCGGCGGCGATTAACGCTTGCATCAGACGCATCACATCACCGCCTGCCAAGAAGTGAGCTTCCAGCTTCTGCGTGCTAATGCCGGACTGGCGGTCGATGCTCAGGCCGGCTTGCTTGCCCATGATTTTTGCGGTGACGATGGTCGACGGCGGAACTTGCCGCAAACTCATGCCGACCAAGCTGCGGAGGCTAATGTCGGCGCCAGAGACAAACGCCTGAAACCAGATCGCCCCATAGCGCAGCACCACAATCAGAAATATCAGCCCGATGATGGCGACAAAAGCAATGCCGCCATAAGAAAGCATCTGCAGGAATTCTAGATCGGCCAGCAAGAGAGCTTCTGCGAACATGCAGGTTTCCTTGATCGGCCGCTAGTCTTGCAAAGGATGACGAACGGCTGACCGATACGCACGTCGCTGAGAATATTCGATTACGCGTGGGCTGGCGCGTCGCCGGCATGGCGGCGCATGCGAGCTAACTTTCGCTTCGCTTCGGTCTTGATATTGGCCGGAGTTTCGGCGACCGCCAAGACTTGATTTAAATCATCGGTCGCTTTAGCGCCGTCTCCCAAAGCCGAGTAAACTAGCGCGCGATTATATAGCGCCATCCCGCGCACATCAGCAGGAGTCGCCGTCAGTGCGATTGTTTGCGAGTAAAAGTCGACGGCGGCAGGATAGTCGCGCAACTTGGCTTTCGCCATCCCGCGACGATAAAGCGAGATCGCCTTGCCGCGGGCGGAAAACCAACTGGTCATCCAAAGGATAAGATTCATTTTCAGTGTGCCCTGTTTGTCGTTTGCGGGGTGAGCGAATCGAGTTGGCGACATCGTTGCCGCACCGATTGGTACGGCATGCCGCTGGGGCGCTCGTATCGCTCGGCGCGAATAAACCAGAACGCCAATCCGCCGGTATTGTGATTCGGCGCGGTCGCCGACTTTGCGGCGCGAACGCCAAGTGATCCCTTCCGCCCGGTCTTGCTCCAACCGCGGGCCTCCATAATCATCCGTACGATGACGCCGATCGCTTGTCGCAAGCGTTTGCTTTGGTTCAGTTGCATTTTGGCGAGCGCTTGATCAACGGCCGGAATCGCTTCCAGTTCGCGCACGACGCCAGCCAAAGGGGGACGATCATGATGGATCTCCGCCTCTTCCAGGCGGCGCTGGCGACCTTCGTCGCTAAAGAATGCGAGCACTTCGTCAAAGGGTTGATCGGGATCGTTCGCAACGTCCGAAAACGTGCGTCCCTGATCATCGCTGAGAAACCGCTGGCGAGTCATCTCGACACAATCCATGGTCGAACTCCAATCCGTGAGTCGCGTAGAGCGTCGCGACCAACCGCCGATTCAAAATGCAGATTCAAATTTTGAATGTCCACTTATTGTACCTGAGCTGTGCCGATCTACAAAGGGAATAAACCCACCATGAGGCCACTATCTACGTCTTTTGGCAAACCGCTCGCAGGCCGCTGCGTCCAGAGAGCCATTGTCACCGCGAAAATAGTCGGCCTGGCATGGTTGTAGGCCGTCCTGCGAAACTTCCCTGGCAAAATCAAGGGAACGGTTACGTAAAGTCTGCCACCGACGGGGAGAACCTTTCATCCGCGCGCCAGCAGCGACGATGAAAGGGGGGAGAGAACCTCGATCGCGTTGACCAAAGTAGGCTGGATCATGCAGTTTCCCGTTCGACGATTTGTCGCCCCTCTGGTGACGACTGCGCTCATGATGCTCGGCAGCGGCAGTCCGGCAGCCGCTCAGTGCGACTGCGCTGACTGCTCGGCCGCAGCGGCCGCGCCGACGGCGCCCAACTATGCCGGCTGCATTTGTGAACGTCAGGCGTTATTGGGGGATTGGCTCGGCACACGCAGTTGCATGCTCGAACATGGCATGCTGTGGGACATCGATCAGACCGAGTTCTTTTTTGGCGTCGCCAGCGGCGGCAAAGAGCAACGGTTTACCTTTGCCGGGCACGGCGACTATGTCTTGAACTGGGATCTCGGCAAAGCCGGCATTCAAGAAGGCATGTTTGTCAAGCTTCGTGCCGAGCATCGTTATGGCGAGTCGATTTCTGCATTCGACGGATCGGCGTTGCCGGCGACGATCGTGACCGACTTGCCTTCGCCTGGCAGCAATAACGTCTATCTCACAGACGTCTTGTTCACGCAATTTCTGTCGGAAGAAGTCGCCGTGTTCGCCGGCAAACTGGACGCGCTGGACGGCGACACCAATGCGTTCGCCTCCAAACGGGGCAAAGATCAATTCTCGAATCTGGGATTTGTCGTCAACCCGTTGTTATTGCGTTCCGTCCCCTACTCGACGCTGGGAACCGGCTTCATCCTGTTACGAGACTCGGCGCCGATCTTTTCCTTCACCATCCTCAATCCAACCAATACGTCGAGCACGAGCGGATTTGAGGAATTGTTCGCCGAAGGGGTCACGATCAACAGCGAAATTCGTTTGCCTTATGAAATTGGGGGCTATCAAGGACATCAACTATTCGGCGGCTCGTGGAGCAGTCGCCAGTACACGTCGCTGGGACAAGATCCGCGCGTCGTCTTGCCGGACGTTCCTATTGAACAAACCTCAGGCACTTGGGCGTTCTACTGGAATATGGACCAGTACTTGGTCCACTACGACGACGAACCGACCAAAGGCTGGGGCATGTTCGCTCGGGCCAGCGTCGCCGACGATCAGGCGAATCCGCTCGCTTCTTTTTTCAGCGTCGGCATCGGCGGCGATAGTCCGATCTGCTCGCGCCGGCAAGACACCTTTGGCGTCGGTTACTACTACCTAGAGACGAGCGATCAGATCGGCCCCTTCTTGCAAGCCGTGCTAGGTCCGATCGGCGACGGCCACGGAGTCGAGATGTTCTATAACTACGAAGTTACTCCTTGGTTCCATCTGACGACCGATATGCAAATCCTTCGCCCTGAAGTAACCGATATTGATACGGCGCTGCTGGTCGGTTTACGCGGCAAGATCAGCTTTTAATCGAATTGCGTTAGAAGACGTAATTGATCCAGCTTTGTGCTCGCAGGACAGAGCCCCGTGAGACCATTTCCCGCTTGATGCCGACCCTGACTTTCCGCGCTTCATGCGCGGCTTCGCCGTGCTCTATTACTCTGGCGGCAGCGGCGCCTGGACGCTTGACATCAGATAAGCGATCAGGTTCCGCGTTTCCTCGTCGCTCAGCTTTTGCAGTTGACCTTCCGGCATCAGCGATACCTGGCTCGTCTTCATCGCTTCAATCTCTTGCCGGTCCAATGTGATCGACTCTTGCGCTGACTTCAGAGTCAGCGTCCGTTCGTTCAACTCGCCGATCACGCCGTTCAGCACGCGGCCATCGTCCATCGCGATGACGACCGTCCGAAAATCGGCGCCGACGCTGGCGCTGGGATCGATCACATTTTCCAACAGATAATCGATATTCTTCCGATTCGAACCGGTCAGGTCAGGCCCCAGCAGTCGCCCCTGGCCATACAACACATGGCAACTGGCGCAAGTCTTCTGAAACAGCACGCGCCCCGCTGACAGATCGGCTTGCGATAAAACCTCAGGCGACAGTTTCTCCTTGAAGCTGTCGATCAGCGCGCGTTTCTCGGCGGCGCTGACGCGCACATCTCCCCACAGTTGGATCAGGTCACGGGTTAGCTCTTCATTCTCCAGCGACGCGATCTGCCGCGCCTGAAACGCAGAGATCTCGCTGGCTGCGATCCGCTTCGCCTGGACGGCGTCTAACAGCGTTCGCGCCGAACTCGGCCGAGCCGCGAGCGTCTGAATCATCTCGGCTCGCGCGGCGGCGTCATACTTAGAAGCCCGCGCCAAAATCTTCGCCGGAATCGACGGATCGTCATACTGTGCCAATCCGCGCAGCGCTTCGATCATCAGCGCCGGATCATCCAGCAGTTGCACCAAGGTCGGCACATAATCGGCCGGACGACTGACCAGCAACGAACGCAACGCAGAACGTCGCGCCTCGGCCGGCAGTTGGTTGTTGGTCACGATCACACGGATTTCGTCCAGCGCACGACCATCGCCAAAGACCACGCTCAGGCTTTGCACATGATTGCGGATCTCCACGTCCTGCGCCTGACCATACTTCTTCGCTACGTCTGACCAAGGCTTCGGCGCCGCCGCTTTCTGCCAACCGTTGAGCGCCGCGGCCATGCCGCGGATCACGCTTTCGGGATAGCGGCATTTTCCCTCCGCTACGAGCGCCAACATTTGATCAACGGCGCCAGGCTCACGTTCGATCTCCAAGGTCATCCGCCGTGCGACCAACTCGGTCAGCAGCGGCATTTGCGATTTTTCGACCAGCGCCAGCGCCTTCGTCGAATCACGCGTTATCGCCGGTTCAATTCCATACCAGATCATCAGCGGCAAGACGGCGTCGGTCGCATATTCGTCTCGCTGCGCCAGTTGTTGGGTGATCTCCCACCGCAGATCCACCGGCAGTCGCTGCAGCGACGACGCTAGATGCAATTGCACCAATCCAGAAGGATCGCTGGCCGCAAGTTGCTGCAACGTTTGCAAAACCACGGCCGAGGGAGTCGCGCCCGCTTGCGTGGTCAGATCCACCAAAAATTTCAAAGCGGCGCTGCGCTGGTATTCGTCTTCCGCCGCCAATTGCTTAATCCACCACGCTTCATCCGCTCCGGCGGTCGTCGCGATCGTCTCCAGCAACCGAATCCGCACGATCGGATCGCTGGTCTCGCGCAAGCTTTTCTGAAGCGCCGCATGCAGCGTCGCTAGTTCTTCCTCATTCTTCGATGTCGCGGCGCGCTCGGTCAACAGCCGTCGCGCCTGACGCGCCCACCAGGTGTTGCGATGCGCGAGCAATGCGATCAGCTGGTCGGTCGCTTGCTTCTGCAGATCAAACGGAGCGATCCGCTTTGGTTCACCATACGTCAGCTTGTAGATCCGCCCGCTGCTGCGATGAACCCCGTCGTGGTCATGACATTCGCCGGTGTCGCTCCAGTCAGCGATGTAGACGCCGCCATCAGGACCGGTGATTAGTTCCATGCCGCGGAACCAGGGATCCTCCATAAAGCAGATATCGGGCCCATGCGTCGCCGTGTACCCGGCGCCGCTCCGTTTCAGATAGTCGGTATTGATCCGCAGCCCGTGCAGGTTCAGCGTATAAAGCCGATTGCGATACTCGGCGGGCCAGTTGTCTCCTTGGTAGATCATCAGCCCGATATGCGCATGACCACCGCCGGCCGCGCTCGTGTTGTCAGTAATGCCTTTGCGGACATCGGCCCAATTTTCTCCTTCGTCCCAATGGACGTGATCGGCGACCTGCTTCAGCAACTGATAAGAGTGCGGGTTGATGTCGAGCCCGAACATTCGCTCGGTATGTGCGCCCGGGATCACGTGCCAGAGATGCCCGATCACGGTGTTGATGACAAACATCTCGCCATGCTCGTCAAAGTCAAATCCCCACGAGTTGGTCATCCCGTGCATCACCGGCTCGGCCACATCGCGAATCGGATGATAGCGCCACACGCCGGTGTTAATTGCAAATCGCTGCGAGTCACTCGCGCCAGGCTTGCCGACGCGGCTGGTCGCCAAAATCCCATGACGACCATACAGCCAACCATCGGGCCCCCACTTCAGTCCGTTGGCCGGCGTATGCGACACGCCGCTGCTACTGTCGAATCCATCCAACACCACCACCGGCGGGCCATCCGGCGCGTCATCTCGATCACGATCCGGAATAAACAACAAGTGCGGCAGGCAGATCGCCCAAACGCCGCCATCCCCAATTTCAATACTGGTCAGCTTAGAGGCTTGATCCCAAAACACCGACCGTTTGTCGAGCGTCCCATCGCCGTTGGTGTCTTCAAAAATCAAGATCCGATCGCGGATGTCGCTGTTAAAACCGCCAGCGCCGCCGCCGGCCCAACTATAGTTCTCCGCAACCCACAACCGTCCGCGCTCGTCCATTGTCATCGCAATCGGATTCCGCACATCCGGCTCGGCCGCGATCAACGACAACTGAAACCCCGGCGGCAACTTCGCTGACTTCACCACCGCAGCAGGGTCGACCGGCGTAGAAGTCGATTTTTCGGTGTTCTCGGGTATGGGAAACTCGTCGGCGAAGGCCTGACCGCCGAGCAGGCCCAGACTGACGACAACCGCAATCCATGCTTGTTTTACCAATATCATCATCTCAATTTTCTCGACTACGATCGATAATCAGGGCCAATCCCGGTGAACATCTAATTGCGGAAACAACACCGGGTGGCCCGGGCAGTTCGTTCAGAACTGGCCGGGCCATCCCATCTCAAGCTTACTTCTCTGGAAACAGCTCCATCAGCGCGTCGGCAAAAATCGCCAGCCCGGCAGGCCCCGGATGATTGATGCAGTTCACCATCAGACTGTTGTACGGAATCCCTTGTCGCCACAGTCGACCATACCGCAGCGACGCGTCGGCCAGCGCCACCGGATGCTGGGCGGCGAATTCTCGCAGCCCCTGCACATACGGGCGCGGGTCGTCATCAATCTCATTCTGCCGATCCAATCCCATCCAGTCAGGTCGCACATAGTGCGGCGTGAGAATGATCCATTCGGCGCCGATCGCTTGAAAGTCGGCCAGCAACTTGCCATAGCGATCTTCCACCGCCGCCGGGCTCAAACCGGCGTCATTCACAAACTCGCTAATCACCAGGTCGGGCTTCGCGTCCAGCACTGTTTCCTGATAATTGTGCGGCTCACCCGGCGGAACCGCCAAGTAGGAACCGGTCGTTCGACCGCCCCAAGCTTCGGTCACTAGTTCGATCTTCGCTTGGGGAAAGCGCTGCCGCAGCCGCGCGACAAATTGCTGTTGCCAGTGTTCCCGCTCTGGGTGGGCCAGGTAGGCGCCTTCGGTCACGCTGTCACCCCAAGCCAAAATTCGCAGCGGCTCGCCTGAGCGCAACTTGGCCATCGCGCGAGGAATTTTCTGCTCGGCCAGCGAAGGAGAAGTCGCCGCCGGCTCGGGATAAGCGGTCTCCAAAAGGGGAAACAGATTCTTCTTCGTCAGCCGCTCTAGCGGGCCCGGTATCCACACGTTCGCCAAGCGTCGTTCTCCGGCGACAATCTGAGGCGACGCCGGCGCTTCGGCCTTCGGTTGGCCGGCCCGATACTCCAACTCGCCAGCACCGTTCAACACGATCGAATCGATCCGCGAAAGCGAATGCTGATAGCTGATAAACACAGGCGTCCCCGCGGCGATCCTCCCGCCGGCCAAGCGACCAATCCCGCCCCAACGATTTTCGAATTCATAATCGCGACCACGCACATAAGTTTCCGCCGTATCGGTCGGCCCGCTACGAACCACCACGCTGCTCGGGTCGAGCACGTCAGGCGCCGTCAGCGATTCAGAAATCAACGCCGTCAGCCGAGCGCCGCGATAATACTGCGGCCCCGCCGGATCATAAACCGGCAAACTATCATGCTGCTCAGCCGTCACCGTAAACAGCCCCGGCAGATCCACCGCGACCAACGCCGACACCCCCGGATCGTCCCCGTTGCCGGCGACATCGACCTGCACTTCCCAGTCCCCGCTCAAAGTTACCTTGGCTGGCGGATCCGTCGCCCAAGCAACTGACGCCGCTAATCCGCTGATGAACAACACCAACGAAGCAACACGGAATACGAAGAAGCTTCTCATGGCGGGCTCTTTGCTTGCAGAACGGCGGCGGGAGGAAGAAACAGGGCAGGGGAGAAATCTATTCTACACGGGTGCAAAGAAGAAGCGGAGGTGCCATTGCCACGGTCTTGCGTGGCAATGAATGTGCTTTTGAGAGCTAGATTCGAGTGTAGCCCAACTCGATAGAAATCATGTCGTCACATCATCAAGATAGGTACACCACCTGACGCCATCTGCATTCATTACCACGAAGGAATGGTAACGGCGTCCTGGCAGTCAAAACTGGAATTGAACCTCCCACTCAAATCACTTTTTTCCCTTCCATGGTCGATGTGAATTGCTTTGATACTTTGTGCCGGTAATTGGACCAAGGTAAAATCCTTCGGTCAAAAATCGGAGGAATTCCTTCTGTTCCTTCTTCGTTTCAGGGAACTCTACCGTCATTTTTCCATCGCGCTGCTTTAACTTCACGTTGATGCCAAATTCAACTGCAGAATCGCGAATCTTTCTGGGTTTAGCTTTATCGAGGATGCCCAAACTTGAGACGGCTGCAAATTGTTTTCGCATCAAAAGATCAGCCTTGCTCTTAACTGAGTCTGCATCGCCTACATAAAGAAGTTGATGTCTCAATACTTCCTCAATCTTTTCATCAGACGCTTCGTCAAATAATTCAATCAAATTTAAAAATCGTGCAACAACTGGAAATGATCGAAAATGGAGCTTCCCATCTTCAAATACAGCATCCGCCTTTTCGCCTAGAGTAAACCCCGGCTTATCTAAACGGGAAAAAGTACCCGCAGCCTCTAAAAAAGTCATCTTTTTTGGCGACAGAATCCGGCGGCGATCAAAGCTCTGAAAACAAATTTTAGTTGAACTGCGAGAAACCCAAATCGCGAGAATTGCCCGGATTGAAGGAATCGTATTGTCATTTATCGCCAAATTTGGAACACCATCCAATGACTTCGTAAGCGCCGCGATCGGTCCATCAAGCTGATAATCGATCTCGAAGATCTGAGAATTGTCACTAATCGTATAGATCGGAAAAAAATCGATCACTTCGGATTCAGACTCAACACGTTCTGTTTTGCCATCCTCCATGTCAACTTTATGTGAAAATGTATGAAAAGCGTCTGATTGCCGCTTAAAAACTTCACTAAGTTCTTTTTGGACTGAATTCGACACCGGGATCTTCTGTGCGATGATTCCGTGGCCGTCGCGAAGCAGAGCATAAAAATTAGCACTACTCATCTTTTATGTTGCCTGATGAATGCTCATCCGACTTCACTTCCAGGTACACATAGTCGGATAACTTGGTCACCCAAACCTCAGGGGTCTGCACTCGAACGACATGTCGCGCTATGAGCAAATAAGTCATTCCGTTATCCGCCGTAACCTCGTAAAAGTGATACCCGAAAGCGGCGAGAACTGGATTAAAATGAAACGCATTGCTATGGTACACGGTAAGCCCAATCACCGCAAATACATACGCGGTAATCGCCCAATACTGTGGCTCTGAAACATTTGGGATCTTTCCTGTTAGGATTGGAACCAGGTATGCAATAATAAATGCCAGCGCCTCTTTGTCTGTACTCTTAACAGCAGCAACGTCTAGTAATCGTCGTTCGCCATATTTCTCAGGGTAAATCTTGATTAAATAGCAGATTGCGATGAGCAAAAGGGCAGAGCCAATTAGAACTAAGGCTGTGACTGGTCGCCCTGCCTGAAATTCAATTATCGCGAGAGCGCCCGTTGCGGGTGACAGTGACGTAAAGACGAGCAACAACTTTGCAATTCGACTCATATGGCCACTTCCCTTACTTCTGAAGTCAATGAAGTGTGATTTGGTAAGAATGATAATTATCGCACGGCCGAACGACACGTTTGGTCCTCGTGTTCTAGCTGGGCTATTTTTTGGCTCAAACAGACTGAAATCCATTACACATCGATAAACAGACCTCCAGCTTTCGAGTTCCTTCAAAAGTGAAATCGCCCGCACTTGTCGCAAACATGGAGTCCGGCGAGTCATCTCAACAATATTTTTTGGGTTGCATGTCTAATCGAATCTCACCTTCAGGTTTTCCCTGCTGAGTTCAATGCAATTTAGAGATCGCGTAATATTGCCACGTCATCGTGAAAATGAGTACATGGCTTTGCAGGAAACTCCTACGGGAACAACACGATGAGCCAAAACATCTGGTGCGTCAATCTCAAGGCTCAACCAACCACCGCTCAGTTCTGTATCGCCAGGGGGATTGTGGGAATTGGCTGGGGCATCGATCCGCCACCTACCTCGGCACCAGATTACTTGCGTAGAAGCAAAGTAAAGTATGGCAACATCTCCTGGACAACAGCCACCAATATCCTTCTCAAACGGATGAATGTTGATGACCTCGTTTGGACAAGAACCAGTAATGCAACTTACTACCTTGGCCGTGTGACCAGTGATTGGCGATCCGAAAACGATCAGGACTTCCGAGACGCTGACACCAGAAACGTGCGGGACTGCGACTGGATTACGGCAGGAAGCATCGACGAAGTTCCCGGTCGGGTGCTCAATAATTTTCGCCGGGGACGAACCGCACAACAGGTCAAAAGTCGAAACGTCAACCGATATTCCCGCTTTTTCTTCAACCAGAAAAAAGGGGAAAACATTTACCCATTGGATCCCGACACAACGACCGATATTTTCGATCTGCTGGACCCAGACGATTTTGAAGATGTGGTCGGCATTTATTTGCAGTTGGAGAAACGCCTGTTGATTTACCCCAGCACCTGCAAACGCGATACGAAGCACATCGAATTTATATTGGTATCGCGTGAAGGAACAGATCATTTCGGCGTTCAGGTAAAAGCGGAGAAAACGTCGCTCTTGAATCACGACAACTATCGAAACGATTCCGACAAAGCGTTTCTCTTTTCGGCGTCCGGAGAGATCCAAGGAAGCGCCAACGACATGACCGAAATCATTCCCGCCGACGTGATCCGTAAATTCATCTTCTCCCATCGGGATGTAATGCCGCGTAGAATTCAGGCGTGGATCAAGTACGTCAAGACCTGCGTTCGTGAAGACTGACCTGTAGCACCGCCGCCAGAGATTGTCGACTGGTAATGCGCATCGCTTCCGTGGCAATGACACCCGAAACGGCGACGGACATCCTCGATTAACCGAACTGCAGCCATGTCAAACCGCAAGAAAACCTCACCCAAGTCCTGCGGACCGCGTCACCCCAAATCAGGCGATTGCCAACAGCGTCTGAAAGACACCAACCTGGACACTTACGCCGCGATCGTCCGTCACTACTTGAAGCATTATCAGTCAGGGGCGGATAAAGAGATTCGATTTTATGAGCAACTTCCCTCTTGGGACAAAGCTCTCCGGCGGGCGTCGTTTGCGGAAACGCCCCAGGGCCGGCGGCATCCGCATCAGTATCGTTTGAAGCGGGTCAATCTGCAGAAGGTTCATGCTCGATTGCGAAGACGAAATCTCGCCGCATGCGAAACTTTTCACGAACTGTTCCTGCTGGTCGAAGAGGCGATCTTGAGCATTTCGGGGATCGGCGAACTAATGGTCTATGACACGGCGCATCGCTTGGGCGCCTTTCTCAGACTTTCGCCGGAGTTCGTCTATCTCCATGCCGGAGTGCGGGTTGGAGCCGTCGCGTTAGGTCTGGAAGGTTCGCGGAAATGGATCGAGCCTGGGGATCTTCCCAGGACGTTTCGCCGTCTCACTCCGCAACAGATAGAAGACTGCTTGTGCATCTATAAGCACGACTTGCAGGCGATCCTGGCGAAGCAAAAGTAGGGGGGCCGCCAAGCCAAAATTGTCGATTGACAATGCGCACGAATCCAGGGTCCACTACCCAGGAAATCCCGAACCAACCACAATCACTCGCCGGCCGAGAAGGCCGATTCGAGGCCGCTGTGCTGCGCCCTGAAAATTTCCACCGCCGATCAACCGGACCGCTGGACGCCGCGTATGCAGATGCAGCCAGTCCTGTCCAACGTTTCGACCCGAAAAAGCACGGAGTCCGGTCCGGTCCAACGTTCCAACCCGAAAAAGCGCGGAGTCCGTTCGGTCCAAGGTTCCAACTCGAAAAAGCACGGAGTCCGATCCAGTCCAAGGTTCCAATCCGAAAAAGCGCGGAGTCCGATCCGGTCCAAGGTTCCGACCCGAAAAAGCACGGAGTCCGATCCAGTCCAAGGTTCCAATCCGAAAAAGCACGGAGTCCGATCCTGTCCAACGTTCCAACCCGAAAAAACGCGGAGTCCGATCCAGTCCAAGGTTCCAACTCGAAAAAAGCGCGGAGTCCGGTCCGGTCCTATGATCCAACCCAAAAGAGCAGGGGGCCGTCAGCGCATAAAAAAAGCCGCATTGCTGCGGCTGGAAAGTACCCCCTAGGGGAGTCGAACCCCTGTTTTCGGACTGAGAATCCGACGTCCTGGGCCACTAGACGAAGGGGGCGTACTTTTTTATTGGGTGTGTTGGCTGGAAAAAGGGGTCAGGTCCTCTTTTTCGCAGCGAAAAAGAGGACCTGACCCCTTTTTCCAACTTCCAGCGAGCCTAGAGGTTAGCTCGCTGGGGGAGCGACGTGATTTCCACTCCCGTTCCATCGTCATCCAGACACCGGCGAATCGAGGAAGTTCGCCAAAAGGCAGGTTAACGAAGGTTTCATGATTTTAATGCCGAAGAGCTGGCAGTCAACCGGCCCGCCGTTGGCGGGAATGTCTAAGGACGGAGGATTGCCCCGTAACGTGCCGCTATTCCAGATCTTCCCATTAGACATTTCTCCCCTACGCGATGATGTCACTGACCACGTGCCCATGCACGTCGGTCAGGCGGAAGTCGCGGCCGGCGTAGCGGTAGGTCAGTTTTTCGTGGTCGAAGCCCATCAGTTGCATGATGGTCGCGTGCAGGTCGTGGACGTGGACCTTGTTCTCGACGGCGGCGAAACCGAAGTCGTCGGTCGCTCCGTGGATGTGACCCCCTTTGACGCCGCCTCCGGCCATCCAGACGGTGAAGCCATAATGATTGTGATCGCGCCCGTTGATTTTGCCTTGGTTCGAGCCTTCTTTGGGCATCTCAACGGTCGGCGTACGGCCGAACTCGCCGCCGCAGATGACCAGCGTGTCTTCGAGCAGGCCGCTCTGTTTCAGATCTTTCAACAGGGCGCCGATCGCCTGATCGCACTGCTTGGCCAGGCGGCGATGATTGACTTCGATATCGTCATGACTGTCCCACGGCTGGCCTTGGCCGTGCCAGACTTGCACGAAGCGAACGCCTCGTTCGACCAGCCGACGCGCGATCAAGATCTGGCGAGCCTGGGTTCCTTCGCCGTACATGTCGAGGATATGTTTCGGTTCGCGAGAAACGTCGAACGCTTCGGCCGCTTCGCTTTGCATACGGAAAGCGAGCTCGAATGATTGAATCCGCGATTCCAACTGCGGATCGGCGCCGCGTTGCGCTTGATGCTGCGCGTTGAGTTGACGCAGCAGTTCCAGCTGACGCACCTGGGCGTCATGATCGACGCGCTGATTGCGGACGTTAGCGATCAGCTTTTCAAGGTCCGTGTTTTTGGTGTCGACGTAGGTTCCCTGGAAGACGCCCGGCAGGAAGCCCGACTGCCAGTTTTGCGACTCTTGAATCGGATAGCCGCCGGGGCACATCGAGATGAACGACGGCAGATTTTGATTTTCGGTCCCCAGGCCATAGACGAGCCACGAGCCGAGACTGGGCCGCGGCAGTCGGGCTTCGCCGCAGTTCATCAGCAGCAGCGACGGTTCGTGATTGGGGACGTTGGCGTGCATCGAGCGAATGAAGCACATGTCGTCCACGTTTTCGGCGACATGCGGAAAGATGTCGCTGACCTCGATGCCGCTTTGCCCATACTTTTTAAACTTGTAAGGGGACGGCAACGCGACGCCGGTCGGACGTTCGGTTCGCATTTTGACCGGGATCTCTTTGCCGGCGTATTCATCCAGCTTCGGCTTGGGGTCGAACGTATCGACATGCGACGGGCCGCCGTTCAAGAAGATATGAATGACGTGCTTCGCTTTCGGAGCAAAGTGAGGCGCCTTGGGGAGGAGCGGATTGGCGGGCGCCGCCGACGCAGGATTGCCGAACATCGAGCCGAGCGCCAGCGAACCGAGCCCCATGCCGGTCATCGAGAGCATGTCGCGACGGTTCAGAATATTGCGATCGGGCGAGTTGATCCAGTTATCCATCACATCCTCTGGCGGCGATTGATCGCACGCATCGTTAGTCGACAAAATGAAATTCGTTGGAGACCAGCAGCACTTGGGCGAGTTGCGTCCAAGCGTCGACCGGTCGCTGCGTGTTGAAGTCCGAGGCGCTGTTCCACGCTTGAATCGTGTCGCCGCGCATCAGCAGATTGACGGTCCACTCGAAGCTGTCGTTGCTGATCGTTTCGCCTGACTCGGTGACAAAGTCGATCGCGTCGCCTGCTTTGACTTCGACCTGTTTGACGTTGGTCTGGGCGCCGCCGTGTTTGGCTTTCCAATTTCCGACAGGTCCGCCGGGACCGATGATCGAGACAAAAACGCCGTCGCCGTTTTCCGACTTATGACGCAACTTGCCTTCAATCGTGATCACGCCGCCGGTCGGAGCGACAAAGCGCCGAATCGCGGCGAACTTTAAACTACCGGGATGACCGCCGCCGGCGTTCAAGCTGGACCAGCCTGCAACTTTGTTCGGCAGTTCCGGAGCGGCTTGCCAGGTTTTGCCATCGGCCGAAACCGACGCATACGGCGTGAACTGATCGACTTTGCCGCTCTCGCTGTCGCGACTGCCATAGCCGTACAGCCAAGGGGTCGCCGGCGCCGGTTCGCTCGGGGCGCTGCTGACAAACTGGATCGCCAGCTGGAGCTCGGCTTCGCTCGGATCACGGCCAAGCGCTCGTTGATAGAGTTGTTGAACGCGCTGCTGGGGATCGGCTTGCGAGGCCGAATCGCGGGCCAACTTGCTGGCCTGATTCATGATGAACGAGCTGTTAAGCATGAAGAGCGCCTGCTGCGGCACGGTCGTCTCGGGACGAATTGGACAATGCGAATCAGGGCCGGCGAAGTCGAACGTACGGAACATGCCGGGCAAGTTTTGCCGGTCGACCTGGCCGTAGATGGTGCGTCGCGGCGGCGAAGGATCGGCCGTGATGTCAACCGCCGGGCCGCCGAGCGTTTCATCCAGCGAACCGGTCGCAACCAACAGGCTGTCGCGGGACGCTTCAAAATCCAAGCGGCGGCGATTCATCCGCCACAGGTAAATGTTGGTGGGATCGATGGCGCGACAATCGGCGCGATCCGCGCTCGCTTGCTGGTAGGTCGCGGTCAGCAGCAGACGGCGGATCAGGCGTTTGACCGACCAGCCGTCGTCCATGAACTCGACCGCCATGTCGTCCAGCAATTGCGGATGGCTCGGCTTCTCGCCTTGGGCGCCAAAGTCGCTCGGCGTGGTGACCAGACCTTCGCCAAACAGATGCCCCCAAACGCGATTGACAAACACTCGCGCCGTCAGCGGGTTATCACGGGCCGTGATCGCTTGGGCAAGTTGCAAACGTCCGCTGCCATCGGTCAACGGCAGCGGTTTATCTTTGTCAGTCAGGATCGAAAGGAACTGACGCTTGGCGACATCGCCGCGATTGCCGGCTTGACCGCGCTTGAAGATCCGCACATCGTGCGGTTTTTCGTCGTGCAGAACCGGCGGCATTCCTTCAGGCGTTTCTTCTTTCGTACTGCCGAGGACGCCGTACATGCTGTAGTAGTCGGCCTGACTGATCGGGTCGAACTTGTGATCATGGCAACGCGCGCAAGCGACGGTCAGCCCCAAAAAGCCGCGAGCGACGACGTCGATGCGATCGTCGAGAATATCATGCTTGTTGTTCAAAAAGCGACGTCCCAGCGTCAAGTAGCCGAGCGCCTCGAGATGACGCTCTCCTTCCGGCAGACGATCGGCCGCCAATTGCTGGGCGACGAACTTGTCAAACGGCAGGTCTTCGTTCAACGACGTCACGACCCAGTCACGATATTTGTAGGCGCCGGGATAAGCGCGATCTTCCTGAAAGACGTAACCTTTGGTATCGGCGTAGCGCGCGACATCCAGCCAGTGCCGCGCCCAACGTTCGCCGAAATGAGGCGACGCCAACAGCTGATCGACCAGCTTCTCGATCGCATCAGGAGAGTTGTCGGCGACGAAAGCGTCAATCTGTTCTTTGGTGGGCGGCAGGCCGGTCAAGTCGAAGTAGAGCCGGCGAACCAGCGTAGTCTTGGCGGCGGGCGGAGAAGGGGAGAGCCCTTTTTCTTCCTGCTTGGCCAAAATGAAATGATCGACGCGGCCCTGCGGCCAGTCGGCTTGTTTGACTTGCGGTGGATCGTGACGTTGCGGATCTTTGAACGACCAGAAGTCGCGGGGATCTTTTTCGACGTAGGTAATCGCTTCGCCGCCGCGAGGATCAGCCATCCCATCGGCGACCCACTTCTCGAAGATCGCAATCTCCTCATCGGTCAGCTTGCCCTTGGGAGGCATTTGATAAGAGAATTCGCCGTAACGGACCGCTTGGATAAACAGGCTGTCTTCGACGTTGCCGGGCTCGATCGCGGCTCCACTATCGCCGCCGGCCAAGATGCTGGCGCGATTGTCGAGGATCAGACCTCCTTCCAGCTTGCGCGACTCGGCCGAATGACACTCGCTGCAATGCTTGGACAGCAGAGGAGCGACCTTCGCTTCGAAGAACTGAATTTGCTCCGGCGTAAACTTCGCTTCCGCGGCGGGCGATTCTTCTGCATGCGCAGCAGCCGACAAAAGCAGCGAAATCGCAAGCGGCATCCATAGCCAAGTACGGCGCATGGGCGACATTTCCTAGAGGCGGGAGTTTGGTAGGTAGGCGGGGAGCGGCCAACGGCCGGAATGCACGTTTTCCTACTCTATAAGGTACGCAATCAGCGGTGTTTCGGCAACAAGATTCCCCAAGTGCGCACAGAGGCGCAAAGTGGCGCAATACCCCCTAAGCTCATTTCGCCAAACGGAAAGAATCACATGCCCCCTGAATTAGTCAGCGAAGGTAACTACCTGCACCCAACTGGGGGCTTTGCCCGTTTTGTAGGTCGCAAACGGGGCCAGGTCGCCGGTTGTCTTCTCAAAACGATAAGCGGCCAGTTGGTCACTTTTTTGGCCAGCCGAATAGAGAAACTTCTGGTTAGGAGCCAAGTTGAACGAGCGGGGGATCTTTTCGGTGGGCGTTTGGCCCAGCGCCGTCACCTGGCCATCGTCGCCGATCGCGAACCGCGCGATCGAATCATGCCCGCGGTTCGAGACCAACGCAAACTTGCCATCGGCGGTCAGTTCGAGATCAGCGCAGGTATTTTTCGTACCGTCATAATCTTCCGGCAAAGTCGAAACGGTCTGCCGCGGCGCCAACGTTCCTTTCGCCGGATCGTAGTCGTACGCCGTGATGCTGTCGCCGACCTCATCCGAAGAGAAGACCAGCGGCAGCGTCGGGTGATATTGAACGTGTCGCGGTTCGGTCGTCTCCGGCGCAGCGACCGACGACGGATCGTTGGCGGTCAACTTGCCGTTGGCCGGATCAAAACGGAACTGGAAGATTTTGTTGGGGCCGGTGTGAGGAACCAGGGCAAAGCGATTGGTCGCGTCGGTGCGGATGCAATGAGCGTTCTTCGCGGTTGGAATCGTCTGCGCCAGATCGCCGATCTGGCCGCCGTCGACCGGATGGACCGTCACTTTGCCGGCACTATAGTACGTGTTGAGCAACCATTTGCCGGTCGGATCGCAGTAGACAAAGCAGGAAGTCGCATCGAGCGGAACCGCTTCGATTTGCGTCAGATCGCCTGTCTCGGCGTTGACAGCAAAGCTCAACAAGTTGTTTGGCCGAGAAGTTGCAACATAGGCAAACTTCTGATCGGGCGACAGCGCCATCGGCCCCGGCGCCGCTTCCAACTGCACCGTTTTGACCAGCGTCAGATCTCCTTTTGCTTCGTCCATCGAGAAAAGCGAGATCGTTTTATCGCCCCCGTTTGAGACGTAGACAAATGACTTGGCCGAAGCCGAAGCGGAAACCAACAAGACCAAGAGCAGAGACAAAACGCGCATCACGTATTCTCGCAATCCGAACAGGGCAGGGGTGGCGGGAAAAAGAGGGGAGCGGTGAGAGTTCACCTCCAACGAAGGCGATGACTAACAGAATAACTCCTTTTTTCGCACGAAGCGACCACTTTTTTGCGTCTCTTTGCGCTGGGCTAGGGTGGTTGCGACTCCGCCGCTTCCCCCGCACAATACACGTCTTTCTCAGTGTTCCTGAAACCATTTTCGCTAGGGCGATTCATGAACGAGCTTCCCCAAGTCCTCCTCTCCGGCTTTGCGGATGAAGCGGCGAATGACAAACTCGCAGTACAACAATTCAGTGCGTTCGCGGCTCTTGGACTCGAGTATTACAGTCTCCGTTTTATTGACGTCGGCAACGGCATCAAAAACGTGATGCAGCTGAACAAGTCCGAGATCTCCAAGGTCCGCAAGATGGAAGGGGAATACGGCCTGAACGTCGCTTCGATCGGTTCGCCGATCGGCAAGGTGAAACTGGTCGACTCCGACGACGGCTCCAAGAACAAGTTCGTCAAGTTCGATAAGTATCTGGCTACCGACGTGCAAAAGGCGTGCGATCTGGCGCATGCGTTCGAGACGAAACTGATCCGCGGCTTTTCGTTCTATCACCCGATCGGATCGGATCCGTACGATCACATCCCGCAAGCGGTCGATCAGCTCGGCCAAATCGCCGAAATGTGTCACCGCAGCGATCTGACGTTTGGCCTCGAGGTCGAAGCGAACCTGATCGGTCAAACCGGCGACATCCTGGCCGAGATTCACAAGAAGGTGAATCACCCGGCGATGATGCTGATCTTTGACGCCGGCAACTTGGTCTGCCAAGGCTATACGCCGGACGAAGTTTATCAGCAGTACGTCAAGATGAAGCCGGGCCTCGGCTGGATGCACATCAAAGACTACAAGGTGACCAAGCCGATCACCGAGAAGGGGCACATTGACGAAGACGCACTGAAGAACTTCGTGCCGTCCGATCTGGGCGACAGCGCTCACGAGCGGATCTTGCGCGATTTTGGCGCGATGATTCCGAAGCTCGAGAAGAAGTTGCAGAAGCGCGGCATCCCCGGCGTCTTCCTCGATCTTGAACCGCACGTCAAAGGTGGCGGACAGTTCGGCGGCTTCAGCGGGCCAGACGGCATGGGCGTCGCACTTCGCGGCCTTTGTCGAACGCTCGACTTCGCCGGCGTCGATTATCACCTGCGTGACTTCGACGATATTTGTGCAGCCCGCGGCTTCTAAGAAAGCAGCAACTTATTATGTCACGCGATCGTCAAACGATCGGCGGTTGCCCCAAGTGCAAGTCAGACACGATGACTTGCACTTACAACCACTTTCAAAACGACGAGCTGGAAATCCACAGTTGGGAGCACAAGTGCCCCGACTGCGGCCATCGCGAAACGTCAGCGCTGCGCAGCGACGAAGAAGATGACGCCGAAGAATTTCCGAATGGCGATCGTTGCCCATTCTGTAAACGAACGGCCGATCCAGCTTAGACATTAGCCCGCGGCGCGAGCCAAGGGAATTCGCTTGGTAATGCGCTAATGATTCGAATGGCCGACCACATTCCCTCGCTCGCGCAGCGGGCTCGTGTTCGCGTTATGCCTGAGCCAGCTCACGTTTCAAAACGGCCATCGATTCGGCCTGTAGCTTCTCGACACGCTTCTGAGCGGCGACCGCTGTTTGCTGAGCCTTCGCCGGATCTTTGGCGATCTTGACCACCGTCGGCACGATCTTCGCCACGCTGGCTGGGTCGTCCATGTCGAACAACCAATCGCCGAGCCCGATGTCTTCCCACATGTAGCCTTTGGTCGTCTGTTCTTTCCAGCGACAAACGACGGCCGGCACGCCGTGGCCGATGCACATGATCGGAGAGTGCATCTCGTTGCCGAACAGACCCGCGCTGCGGATGTAGGTGCTGACCGCTTCGCCGGTGAGCCAATAATTGGGGCGCCAGACGACGCGCGAAAGAACATCGGCCGGCAACTTGTCGAGCAGCATCTCTTTGCCGATTTGCATCTGCGTCTGATCTTCGGGACAGATCAGGATCTTCATGTCAGTGGTTTTGATGACTTCGACGATCGCGTCACGCAGCGGAGCGTGATCGTGCTCTTTCATTTCCTCATTGCGCGCGTGCTTGGCAGGATCCACGGCGGTCTTTTTGTAGATCCAGGATGGCGTGTAGCGGAGTCGTGGAATGCAGCAAAGGAACTTGCCGGTTTCGAGCCCCTGTTTCTTCATAAACGCGGCGGCTTTGTCGTCGTCGCGCAGGTCGCACGCGAACGCGCCGTCAGGACCGAACTGCATGATCGGCGCTTTACAACCTTTCTCTTTGGCGAACGCCAACGAGCGGGAGTCGCGGAAGTAAACGAACTGCGCCCCATTCAACACGCGGACGGATTCGGCCAATTCCTGGTCGCTCGTCGGTTCGGTCTTCCACGATTTCTTCGGTGGGAAGGTAATTCCATAAATGCCGTACGGCTTTTGCGTTGCTTTCGACCAGCGTAATACGTCCCGTTCGGCGACGAGTGATGCGCCCGAACCGTGCAAGAGAAAATCGCAATCCTCGAACGCCGCGTTCAGCGCCTGCTTACCTTGCGCGATCTGCAGGTTAGGGAAGTTGGCTAACAGCAGTTTGTCAACGCCGTTGTCGACCTTGCTGGGCCACAGCGTCACCTCGGTCTCTGGCAAGTATTCCGCCAACAATCGCAACACGCCAGGCGTATGGGCGATGTCGCCGATGTTGATCGTCTGCCATGACGAGCGAAGCAGAATACGTTTTGGTTTGGGCTGCGCGGCGAACGCGGTGGAGACGCCAGCGGCGGTGAGACCAAGAATTCCGAGCGCGTTGCGCCGGCTGATGCGGGTGGGGTTCATGCGGAGATCTCAGATTCGGAGCGTCGTACGGATTACGCAGCACAGAGCGTGCTTTCGGGGGTCTGCAGCGCAATATAATCGCACGCCGCGCAAATTGCCACGATTAGCACGCACTTTCAGCGCAATTCGCCGCGCTGTCGATCTCGTTAGCACGGCCCCTTAATTCGAATTTAGCTCAAAATCGATCTGGTTCTTTCCGGCAACTACATCCCGCTCAAGCGTCGTCTTTTCGTTGAACTTGCTGGGGATTATTTCGCCGATTTCGTCGATCATCGTTCCTGCCGCTTCCAGCGAACCGGGCGAGATCTTTCGTCCCGTCTTACCATGAGCATGAATCCGCACCTGATACCTGCCCAACACCGGTCCCTGCTTCTCGGCGATTTCGTAAAGGCCGCCGCTGATCTTTGCGCCGGCAGTGGGACCAGCGGTTTCGGCGGTCGGTAGAAACTCAATCGTGCCGGTTTCGATCGCTTGACCGTCCAGGGAAATGCGGCCTGATATGCTGGCTCGCTCCGGTCCGTTGTAACCGCGACCGCAACCTGTCAGAACAAGCAACAAAACTATGCGCCAATAGTGGTGGGGAAAATTCGCCATCAGTGAATCGCCTTTGACAAGAGTCGACCTGGAACAAGGAAGTTGGACAGCCATTTAAAGCGAACCAGGAACGACCTCGCCATCGCTAATCCAAGCGGACGACTGCCAAATGGTCAGCGCGACGCTCTCAGAGACAAAGTGCACGCTGCCGTCGCCGTTCAATACGTTGACGCCAGAAGGATGTCGACTGCGCGATGAAGCGTGATTCGTATCGTTGTTGGCGACCGCCGTGCAAAAGGGATCGTTGTCGGGACAAAACTTGGGAGACGCATAGCTATAGAGTTCATCCGGCGCCGATGAGTTGGGCGTATTTTTCGCTTGCAGAAACTGGCAACCGGCTCGAGCAGTGATAAAACAACCCCGAACGTCAGTTTGCGTACCGGTGATATATTCCGCGACCACAATCGTATTGCTCAGTCCATCCGTCACGTCGGCCATGCGGCGGGCTTTTTTCTCGGTCGTCATGGCGAACAGTCCACGCTGCTGCGCATCTGTGTCGGCGGCAGACTGGCCGTCATTCAGGCCAGAAAAAATTCCCAGGTAGTTGGTCGCGGCCAAGCGGAGCCCACCTTTGACTTCCTTCGTCGAACCGCCGATGGCGCTGGGACAGGTCAATCCGTCGATCGGCAGATCATGCAACGGTCCCCACTGCGCATGCGAGGAGCTGACGTTCCACGCCATTGCGTTCTGATAATCGTTCAATCGATCGTGGTAAGCCGTCTGCTCGAGATACGGCAGACAGAAGTGCAGAAAATTGGGCCATTCTTTGTTCCCCCAACGCGTTCCATCTAGGGAGAGACTTCCCGGTGGGAAGCGACCATGGACATCATGCACGTTATGTAGCGAGAGTCCGATCTGCTTCATATTGTTGGTGCAACTCATGCGACGCGCCGCTTCACGAGCTTGCTGTACCGCCGGCAACAACAAGGCGATCAGGACGCCGATGATCGCGATGACCACCAGCAGTTCGACCAACGTAAATCCGGATTTCGATCTCATAGAACCAGACTTTCGACAAAAGATAAGAAAGAAGACGCGAATGAGAAGAACGTCGGCGACCGCCAAGCAAACAATCGAATAACGTTTTGAATAATTATATAAATTTTACCTCGGTTTGCAAACGCTTTTTAGGGGTCCGATACGCCACCTGATGAGTGTCTGTTTTCTTGCGCCACAGGATTCAACTTCGCCTGTGGGCGTTCCCAGGCGATGCCGTCGTGACGAATCGAAACAGAAGCGCGCATGAAAACGGCGATCGCCGTTACTTAGACCGTAACTCAAATACGAAATTGTTGCCCCACGATTCGACCGTCTGAGTCAGTTCGGTATCACGATTGTAGCGATGCGGAACGACTTCTTTTTTCAACGATGACATTTCCCCATTGGGACCGATGGGGTGCGGCGCTTGATAGGTTGAAATGCGAACGCTGTGATCACCAACCAGCGCTCCCTTTCGTGTCGCCGAATAGTGAACCTCGAAATGACCATCGAGATCGGTGGTTCCGACAGAGGGGCGACCGGAAACCGGCTGAAATGTGACTTCCGCTTCCGGAAGCGGTTTTCCATCCAGCAGAACTTGCCCTGCGACCTCAGCAATCGGAGGACCATCAGGGCTGCAACCGATTGTCGTCAGCAGAAACAAAAATATCAGCAACAAGTCGTAGCGCGTCATGACGAAACTACCCCTGGAGACGATCTCCAAACGGAAAAATGAAGGAAACCTGGGACGCGGGCAAAGTCAAGTTTGCATTTTCCGTCGAGGATCTCGAACGGCATGCGTCTGGTACGTTAGGGGATCGCCACGACGTTGCCATCGTTGATCACGTTCAGCGCTTGATAAACCCCGGTAAACCGAGAAGGATCATCCTGACCGTCGGTGACATTCGGCCACCAGGTGCGGTCGGTCTTCGAGTCGATATGCTCGCTCAAAAAGTGAACGGATGCGTCGCCGAATAAAAAGTGCGCACCACCGGGATGGTGACTGCCGAACGCATGGTGAGCGTTGTCATAGTACGTATCGGCCGCCGCGTGATAGACGTTCATGGGATAGCCGGCGTTGCGAATGATCGCAAACGTTCGACGATAGGTGTTATCGTCAGAACCGACGCCGCAAGGATCGCCGTTGTGATACCACGGCACGGTCACTTGTCCACCGTAGTAATGCTGTAAGTTGCGAGCCGCGTTGCCCGACATATACGGCGTGACGCGCCACACGACTTCGCCGACCACAATCGAATTGGACGAACCATCGGTGAAATCGCGAAAGGCTCGTTTGCTGTTGTGATAGAAGACCCCTTCTTCGACTCCGCTGCACTTGTTAGGAGTGTACATATTCGCCCCGCCTGAGGCGCAATAACTGGTTGTCGCTTGATTGGGTAGCGAGAGTTCATCGTTCGTTTTCGGCGCTTGATCGCTGGGGCAATTGGCGATCGGGATCGTGCTAAGAATCGCCGTCGCATTGCTCCCATTGCTCGGCGATAGTTTGAAGTCGATCGCGTCGTGAATGTTGCTCTGTTCAATAAACGGAAGGAGCATTGCGCCCCAAGACCAACCGCCATTGGCCGAAGCGGTCAGCCCCGGCGGCAATGTGCCGTGGACGTCATGATAGTTATGCAGCGCCAAACCAAAATTCTTCAGCTGACTCCTACAGGTCAACCGTCGCGCCGCTTCGCGCGCCTGTTGGACCGCAGGTAAAAGAAGCGCAATCAATACGCCGATGATCGCAATAACGACTAGTAACTCAACAAGAGTGAAGCCGGCCTGTTTCGGTTTCATGGGACGCTCGCACTTATTGGGGGAAAAAGAGGGCACATACCCCTGTCGTGCTAGAAAATAACTCAATTAAATTTAGTTTTCAATCACAATTCCCTCAAATCCTTGTAGCGCCTCTTTCGCTTGCAAATTATTTTGCCGGGTTAACTTTCAACGGTTCGACGATCGCTGCCAAGGTTCCGTCAGCATCGCCCCGCTTTGATGACGCCCAGATTCAACCTCCCTCGCTAAGCGCGCAAAAAAAGAGCCTCGCTGCGTGCGAGGCTCTTAGTGGGATCAAGTAAGTGACGCAAATGCGTTAGCTGGTTTGCGTCTTGGTGCGGGCTTCGCGAAGTCCGCGGCTGAGGATGTCGCGCAACAACGGCGAGAAATCTTCGTACGGAACTTTCGTCGGTGCGCCAGCGGCGAATTGATAGATCGCATCACGCGGCTTTTTGCCGAGAGCGATTAGCGTAGAGCTGACCGTTCCCCATTCGCGACCTTCCATGACCATGCCGGGACGACCAGGAGCAGCGGACGGTCGAGCAAAAACTTTGCTCGCTACCGCGAGAAACTTCACGGCCGAATCGAGCGTTTGCAACGTCAACAGTCGGTGAGCCAGCTTGACGCGTTCGTCGCGGGAATCATTGAGATCACCGCCGCCGATCAGGTTTAAACCTTCTTCCAACGGTTGAGCGTTGATGTCATCTCCCCCATGAATCGCATAGCCGGTACGGCTATCGGCGACCACAAAGTTGACTCCGTCATACTCGTCGTTATTAAGTGCTTCCATCGCCAAATCGACGGCCGCTTGGGCTGAACTGGCGCGAAGCAGTTCACGACAGAGCAGGCCACGTGATCGAGGAGCGATGGGGCGATTCATCTTGCGGCGATTGCACGCACCGACAAATAGCCCGTGTTGATTGACGCCCAGCCAAGTTCCGCCGGCTTGCTGATCAATTCCGCATAAAGCACGAGGCTTCCCTGATTGAATCGAAGGAGCGGAGCTGGGACGATCGTAAAATTCTTCTCGATTGGCGGCGACCAAAATGGGCGCTTCGGCAACCGAGCGATATTGGATTGCCAGTAGGCACATATTGTGAAAGATCGGGGCAGAGGGTGATGGACTTGCATACTCCCTGGACACGCACCAAGGCAGTTACAATCCTTAAGAGTTTATTCGATTTCCTAAGTTCGGACACCCTTCAATGGGGGCCATGGTCTCGAATTTTATCGAGGAAGCATGCGAAAACATTGGACATTCGCTTGCTAACTCTCGTTAGTGGCTACTACTCGTCCGCTGAGGTTCGATTAACGGGCAACTAAGCCGGTCCAACAGACCGGTGACGATATACCGCAACTCCTCGTCATTTTTCCCATTTGCCACGCCGCGATTCGCGAGAGCCCTTCGACCTGGCTCGAAGCAGCGATGAGTCGGTGGACAGCTTGGCAGCCCGCATCGAAGCATGCGGTTTACATCATCTCCTCATATTTCAGAGCAGAAGTCAAATCGCATGTTCTCCTCAAAACGATTTAGCGCCGTTGACCTGAACGGCGACGAGCGTCTGCAATACTTCATCCGCATGGTTCGCGAGCACAAAGAACTGTGGGGCTTATATGCCGACGGTTGGGCCGAATCGACCGATGAGCAGCGGCGGAAGGGATTTATCGTGTTTCCTGATCAGTCGCATGCAGGGCTCTGCGCGACTGACAAATGGAAGCACTATTCACCCAAGATGATCAAGCTTTCAAGCTTTTTAGATCGATTTCTTGACAAACTTGCCAAGCAAAAGTACACCGTCGCTGTCTTTCCCACGCCGTTTGATGGCCCAGTGCAAGTCGAGCCCGACGTTTTGCGACAGGAACTGGCCTAGCCTAGGTCGAAGTCAACGGAATTCTGGCGGAGAGTCGCCAAAGAGATGCGAAATCAGCGCGTGCCCGAAAGCTCGAGCACGCGCTGCCCCTACAAGTCGCTTACGCGACTCGTGCTGATCTACCTTCCGGTTCGCGATGGCCCCCGTCGATTATTTCGCATCCGCAGCTTTTGCGGCCGAAGCGCGACGTTCCGCGCGTCGCTTTTCTGACTCGGCCCGCAGATCAGCGATCTCTTTGCGCTGCTGGGGAGTCAAAGTCTGATCGATTTTGGCGTCTCTTTCGGCCTTGATCACCACGATTTGGCGCACAAGTTCATCAAGCCTGGCCTCATACTCGCTCTGGATCGAGTAGATCTCCTCCTTCTGCTTCTCACTGACTACCTGACCATAGAAATTGGGAAGTCGGCCACGGGGCTCACTACGGGCCTTGGTCTCCATTTTCGGCTGAGCCGCAACCGGCGGCTCGTCAGCAGCACGCGCTGAGAAGGCCGTGACACCGGCGACGCCTAAACCAAAGATCACCAAAGCAGAAATGAATCGGGTACGAAGCATCGAAAATCTCCTACTCAAATGAGATGGAAGCCTCCGTGCCGAACAATTTCCTCCACAGTTGCCCCGCAGTTTACAACCAGAGAGGGGGCCAATCAATCTACAGAGGGGATATTTTTACCCCATATCTGGGAGGTAGCTTAGAAGGGCCAGATCAGGCAAAGATCGCCTGCGGCGCATAAAAAAAGGCCATGGTTGGTCGGTCCGTCGATCCCCATGACCCAATGGAAACGAAACGCGTCTTGCATTCCGTCCTCACGCGTTGAGTGTGTTGTTCATCATCGGACGTCGGACAAAGTCTGCTGAAGCCGAATTTCAGGAAAATAATGCTAGCAACGACTGTAGCGACGACGCTTCTCTCCCACGGCGCAAAAAAAGGGCGCGTCTCGGAGAAGACGCGCCCTTCCTCGCTGCTCTGACTACTTTTGGATCGAGGTCGAATCGTTGCTCCCCCGCAATGACCCGCTCGATCCGAGAATACTAGTTCGGAAGCGTCGCCCGATGGCCGGGATAGATCAGCTTCGCTTCTTTGGTCGGAGCGCCCGGGGCCGATGACATCCTTTGGATCTGTGGGTACGACGGTTGCCCCAACTGAATGATGCGGGTATTCGATTGACCGCAGGAGGTGCAACCTGGAGTTCCACAACTTCCGCCGCTGTAACCGCGACCTTTGAACATCCTCAGGCAACTCGGACATTTCTCGCAAACGCGCTCGAAATGGGGACCATTGCAGTCGCACATCGGATACTCATCACAGCAAGCTCCAGTCGCGCAAGTCGGTCCGCAACCGCAAGCGGTTGGGAGAGCGAACCAGTGATAACGCCCCTGAATCGGCGTACGGCGATGACATCCCTGATCGGCACAATAACCATCCCAGACGTTGGCGCAGTTCGGTCCGCAGCCGCAATTGGCCGGCGCCGAAGCACAACCGCAATCAGCGGCGCTAGAGTAACCCATCATTTCGCCCCAACCGCCGGCGTGGGCCAGCGTGGCGAACATCATCATGCCGAGCAATGCGGCCATGGCTTTCAAATTCATCGGACGATCTCCATGCAATTGAGTGGGGGGAGTCGGATCGCTCTATCGCCGCAATCCCGAATCGGAAGCAAGGCAAGCGCGAGCGTCGCTCTGGAGAAACATTGCCCACCGTTGGCGTTGTGCAAACGCATCATGTTGATTTTTGGAGAAATTGCGAATTGCCGACCGCCGCAGAATCGCTCTATCCTTTGTTCACGCCAGCAGTTGGTGCTACGATCAGAGGGGCCCAAAGTCGCCATGCAATAGTAAGGGGGCAGTCCTGCGTAGGACCGGAACATGACGATTTTGCAGACTCTCGGAGATATCCAACCCGGCGTCATTACCGGGCTAACGGCGATGATTGCCGGCATTGTCGGCGTTTTGCTCTTGGCCACGCGTCGCCGCTCCTTGAATGGAACAACTCTCATCGCTCCCTGGTGGTGGGTGTTGATCGCGTGGATCGCGGTCACTGGCGTCGAAACCTGGATCGGCCTGGCCGTTTCGGCCGGGTCCGCCGTCCCGTTTCGCGATTCGCTCCGTTTTACAGCCGGCATGACCCTCTTTTGCCCGCAGATGGCTCAGTTGGGCGCTAAACGCCCGCAAAACGTCGCCTGGCAATGGGTGGTCGTCACGCTGTGGGCGGTGCTGATGATGCCGGTCGGCGAGCAATTCGCCTCGGGTCGCGGGGGAGAGCTTGTCCTGGTCGGCGCTCGTAGTTGGTTTCTCTTTGTGCTGATCGTGGTCGGCTTGCTGAACAATGGCCCCACACGTTACTGCATGACGGCGATCCTGTTGGCGATGGCGCAAACGTTGATGCTGGCCAAACATCTGCCGGGAATCGGCGTCGGATTCGCCGCCGGCGGAGCGACGCTGGCGATCTTGCTGCTGCTGACCGCCATCTTTTTGACGGTCGTCGACTGGCCGCCGAAAGGACCGGCGATACGCCCCGAAGATCGGGTCTGGCTCGATTTCCGCGACAGTTTTGGCGCTTTCTGGGCATTGCGGGTCGCCGAGCGGCTCAATGCTTCCGCGACACGCTACCAATGGGGCCTTTGGCTCACCTGGAATGGGTTTACTCAGATCGAATTTGTCGGCGTCACTGGCGAAGTCAACGAAGAAGTCAATTCGGCCCTCCGAGTCAGCTTGCGATCGCTGCTGCGGCGATTTGTGTCTGACGAGTGGCTCCACGAACGGATGCCGCCGGAGAAAGCGGAAGATTCGCGCAAAACCCCTCCACCAGAGGCGCATCTCTAGCCGACGGATCTGGGCGACGGTTTCCCCCGTTGGTTGCCTTGCCGGGGATCGCCGCCCATACTGAACCTAGGATGTTACTGTTCACTTTGCGGACGCCCCATGGCCGAATCCTCAACTCCAGCCTTCGCCGCGACTTGCGATCTCACAGGCAAGTCGTTGGGCGACTATCAAGTGCTCCGGCGGTTGGGTCGAGGCGCGATGGCCGAAGTTTTTCTCGCACAGCAAACCAGCCTGAAACGGCAGGTCGCCCTCAAAGTGCTCCTGCCGGCTCTCGCGCTGCAAGAATCGTACGTCAAGCGATTCCATCGCGAAGCCCAAGCCGCCGCCGCACTGACGCACGCCAACATCGTGCAAATCTTTGAAGTCGGCTGCATCGACGGAACGCACTTCATCGCCCAAGAGTACGTGCCGGGACAAACACTGAAACAACTGACCGGCAAGACCGGTTCGGTCGATGTCAAAGCGGCCTTCGCGATTCTGCGTCAAGTCGCCGCAGCGCTGGTCAAAGCGGGAGAGCAGGGGATTGTTCACCGCGACATCAAGCCCGAGAACGTGCTGATCACCGCTTCCGGCGAAGTGAAGGTCGCCGACTTCGGCTTGTCACGCGTCATGAGTCAAAACGGCGAAGGGCTAAACCTGACCGAGATCGGCGTCAGCCTGGGAACGCCGCTCTATATGAGCCCTGAGCAGGTCGAAGGAAAACCGACCGACGCGCGCAGCGATATCTATTCGCTGGGCGTGACGATCTATCACCTGGTCGCCGGTCGGCCTCCGTTTGACGGCGACACCGCGCTGTCGGTCGCCGTGCAACATTTGCAGACCGAACCGCCGCGATTGGAGACGCTCCGCAAAGATCTGCCGCCGCAACTAACCCGCGTCATCCACAAGATGCTGGCGAAGAAGCCGGAGAATCGCCAGCAAAACGCGTCGGAACTGCTGCAAGAATTGCGCGACGTGCTAGAAGCGGTCGGCCCTGAAACATTGGGCGGAGGAGTCCATGATTGGTCGATGTCGGAGTTGGCGGCGATCGGCGATCGTTCGGTCGCGACGCGTGAATTAGACCGCATTATGAAAATCGCGGGACGATCTCGTGAGCGCTATGCCGCCGCGCGACTGTGGGCCGGCATGATCGCATTGGTGCTGCTTTGCTTTGGACTGGGCGCTGCGATCGCTTGGTCGAGTCGCGAAGCTCCGCTGCTGCAACCCGAGCGTCCCATCGCCGGCGCAAAGCTTCCCAATCATGGTTCGGCCGAAGAACAGTTCTATCGCGCGATGATGGATGGATCGCCTGAAGCGTTTCATAGCGTCGGCGAGTACTTTCCTCCGGACACCAGCGCCGACGCCAAAGCGTGGACGTTGAAAGCTTGGAAACAAGAAGCGACGATCTTGATGAATCGCGGCGGAACCGAGAACTACCTGCGCGCGATGCATCTCTTTCGTGATCTGGCCGAGCAAGATAGTTCAGAGACCGAAGCCCGCGCGTTTGGAGCCGCCGGTCAGGCGATCTGCTTGTATCGCATGGAAGACTTTGAACGCGCCCGAAAAATTGCGGTCGACGCCAAAGTGCTGCAAAAATCAATCGAAGTCGACGCCGACTTCAACCGCCAGTTTGAAGAAGTCTGGGAAGCGCTCGCGCCTCGGCCTGGCGCGTAGCCCAACATCGAGCGCCAACGCCGGCTTAACTGCATCTCTTTGGTGTCATTTCTTCTGCTGCGACCATCCAACCACGGCGCAATCGCTGTGGGATCGAGAAAGGAAGTTTACTCTTTTCTTTCTCGGAAGTGGTGGGCGAAAGCGTTCCTGCCTCTCGTTGGTCCGCTTGCCCGAACTCTCGCTCACCGCACGACTTTTTCGTTTTTTTATATTACCAGGCTTTAATCACCGCCAAGCATGCAATAAAATGACACGCAATTAAATAAAATATCTTGGGGGGTCTCACCCTCCCTTGTTATATAGCAAAGACAATCACTGCAATTCCATTGTAGTCGCTTTTTGAATTTTACTCGTCCTGCATATCCATCGAGAGCATCTTATGCAATCACGGAATATTATTCGCCGCCGTGGCTTCACACTCGTCGAGTTGCTTGTCGTCATCGCAATCATTGGAGTTTTGATTGCGCTCTTGCTGCCTGCCGTTCAACAGGCGCGTGAAGCGGCTCGTCGTCTGCAATGCAGCAACAATTTGAAACAGCTTGGCTTGGCGCTCCACAATCATCACGACACGTTTCTAAAGATGCCCAAGGGGAATACGTTCGTTGTCAGTCCTGACAGTGGAAGTTCGTGGTGCATGAGCACCACCGGAAATGAGAACGAGCAAGGCGCTCCATGGACCGTTTCCATACTTCCGTTTATCGAGCAGAACAACTTGCATGATTCCTTCGACCTGAACCAACCTTTCGGAAACTCTGGCGGAGAGCTCCCGGCGCCGAACAACAACTTTATTCAGCCGCTTGAAGCTTTCCGTTGTCCTTCCGATCCGATTACGCACGACCTCCCTTACAACAATTACTTCGGAGTTATGGGAGGAGGCAGTTCCTCGCAACAGAGCTGTGCGGGAAGCAGCGGCACACGCCCCTTCTATACCAACGGATTACTGTATGCCAATTCCGAGACGAACTTCCGGGATGTCGTGGATGGAACGTCCCATGTGTTTTTAGTCGGCGAATCACTGGGCACGCCCTTTTCTGTGGATCTTCCCAACCTGTTTTGGTGGACTTGGGCCGGTAAAGCTGGCAGTGCTGCGTATCCGGGAAATGTGGCCGCAGCGTCGGATCAAGTCAATTCGCCCCTTGCTTTTCCGGATGTCTTTAAGTCATTCGGAAGTCACCATCCCGGCGGATGCCAGATGCTAAATTGCGATGGCTCCGTCCGGTTTCTTCAGGAAACCGTGGACCTGGACGCTTATCGCTCTCAGGGGATTCGCAACGATGGTCTTCCGATTGGAGAGGGCTAATGCACTTGTCAACGCATGATGGCTGGTTTTGGTTGACGAGCCTCTTGGCCGCCATGACCGTAATTGGATGCGGCGCGCCGGCAGCTCCCGGCGTATATGCGGTGGAAGGATCCGTTACTTACGATGGAAAGCCGGTCCCAGGAGGAAGGATTACGTTTTCCCCAAACGCTTCCCTTGGCAACAAGGGACCAGGTTCGTACGCGAAGATCGCGAACGGACGGTTTACAACGCCGTCTGGCAAAGGAGTCGTCGGCGGACCCTATGTGGTCGAAATCACCGGCTACGATGTGTCCGCGCCTCATTACAACGTGAACATCGACAGCGAGGTGATCTTCAGCAATCACCAAATCGAAGTGGAATTCCCCGAAAGCGACTCCGTGCAATCGTTCGAAGTACCGCGCAAGGGACGGAAGGGAAAGTAGTCGATTCCCTGTGACGATAGAGAGCAATGTAAAACGCTGCGGCCAGTCTGTTGACGATTGGCCGCGTTTGCTGTAGCAGCGTGTATCCGTCTCATCGGGCTTCGAGAAACCGGGGGAGTAATATTGCGATCGTAGTTTCAGGTCGACGACGAGCGTACGACATCCAGCGTCATCCCCGCAAAACAATCGCAAACCAAATCAGTCCCCCCAGCCCTACCGCAACAAGCCCCAGGATCGTCCACCACTCGCGGTAGGACATCGCACGAAACATCTCGCTGATCGAGAGCCGCTGTCCATCTTTGAATTCGTGGCCGCACCAAGCGCACGTTTGATAAAACTGGGGGCGGAATTGATCGTCGCAAGTAGGACAGACCAGCAGCGGATTTTGGTTGGTGATCACCGGCGCCGCTTGGGGGCGTGACGAGCGCATCTCGGTTCCGGTCTCTTGATACGGCGCGAGTAAAAAATCTTCCGACGCTTCACCGCAGCCGGGGCAATGCGTCATCCGCCGCTGTCCGCAGCCGGGGCAAGTAGGCCACGCGGTCCAATCACGACGCTTCATGGGCAGGGTAGGGGAGTCCGGCGTGAAAAATTCTACTTGCATGTTACGGTCACTGTCAGTCATCTTAGTATTTACATTTCCCAAGACATCGTCGCTCGTTCGACGATCCTCTCTTATTATCGGCTCCCACCGCTTGTTGACTTCGACAGGATTCCCCCTATGACTCGTCTGTTCTGCTTCTTCGTATCGCTATCGGTGCTGTCGATTTCGGCCTGTATGTGGTCTGAATCACCAAACGCGTATTCCGATGATGCCGTGCCAGTGGATCACCGCATGGCCCCGCTTAAAGATCTGAACGGCTATTTCCCGTTCGATCCGCCCCCACAGGATCAATGGCCCGCTCGCGCGGACAAGGTGAAACGTCAACTTCATGTGGCGCTCGGTCTCTGGCCGATGCCGGAGAAAACCGAGCTCAACGCCGTCGTGCATGGAGAACTTGAATTCGATGATTACCTAGTCGAGAAGGTTTACTTCGAGAGCGTCTCCGGCTTCTATGTTACCGGTAGTCTTTATCGTCCGAAGAAAATCGAAGGCCGGGTTCCTGCCGTTCTTTGTCCCCACGGCCATTGGGAAGATGGTCGTTTTTTTGATCGGGGCGAAGACGATATCGACTTCGAATTGAAGTCCGGAGCTGAAACTTTCGTCAACGGCGGCCGCTCGCCGGTTCAGGCCCGCTGCGTCCAACTGGCGCGGATGGGATGCGTTGCGTTTCTCTATGACATGATCGGCTATGCCGATAGCCAGCAGATCTCGTTTGACGTCGCCCATAAATTCGCCGAACAACGCCCCGAAATGAATCAGTTAGCAAACTGGGGACTCTTTAGCGCTCAAGCCGAAGCGAACTTGCAGTCAATCATGGGCTTGCAAACGTGGAACTCGATTCGCGCGCTCGACTTTCTTGAGTCGCTTCCTTACGTCGATCCCAATCGGCTGGCGGTCACCGGATCCAGCGGCGGCGGCACGCAGACGATGATCCTGGCGGCCCTCGATCCGCGAATCGTTTCGGCTTATCCGGCGGTGATGGTTTCGACTTCAATGCAAGGAGGCTGCACTTGCGAAAACTGCTCGCTGCTTCGCATCGATACCGGCAACGTCGAGTTCGCGGCTCTCTTTGCTCCCAAGCCTCAAGGGATGACCACGGCGGCGGATTGGACAAGAGCGATGGCGACGAAAGGATTTCCTGAACTCAAAAAACTGTACGAAGAACTCGGCGCTCCTGATAACGTTTCCCTCCACGACGGAACCCGATTCGCTCACAACTACAACGAAGTCGCACGAGCACCGATGTACGAGTTGTTCAACCGCGTCTTTGAACTCGGCCTGAAATCGCCGATCGTTGAGCGCGACTACCAGCGGCTCAACGCCGATCAACAAACCGTCTGGGACGAGAAGCACCCCCAGCCCAAATATTCGGTCGACTACGAGCGAAAACTGCTGCACCAGTTGAAAACCGAATCGGACCAGGCGATCGTCGCGCTTACGCCGCAGGATGAAGCCGGCTTCGCCAAGTTTGACGAAATTGTGGGAGGCGCCTGGGAGTCGATCCTAGGAGCCAACACGCCGAAGTTCGGCGACTTGGAATTGGAAGTCACCGACAAGAAAGCAAGTCGCGGATATCTGCAAATCACCGGCCTGCTTCGCAAAGACGCCGAAAGCGATCGTCGAACCGAAATTCCGATTACCTTTTTCTATCCCGAGAAATGGAACGGCCAAGCGGTGATCTGGCTCTCGCCGGAAGGGCAGGGGGGGCTTTATGACGCTGATGGCTCCTTGCAGCCACTGGTAAAAGAACTGGTCGAACAAGGAACGTCGGTAATCGGCGCGAATTTGTTTGGTCAGGAAGCGCCTGACGGCGAAGACCTCAATCGCATTGTTAGTAACCCGCGCCAGTTCGCTGGCTACACCTACGGCTACAATCGTCCTCTCTTCGCCCAACGGGTCGCCGACGTTTTAACCGTCGGCGCGTTTGTGCGGGGGCATGATCGAGCCGCCAAGTTTGTCGACCTGGTCGGTGTCGGCAATTGCGGCGCGATTGCGGCGGCGGCCCGAGCGAGTGATCCGACGATGTTTGATCGCGCGGTGATCGCGACCGGCGGCTTCCGCTTTGGGCAACTGCTCGACTTCCGTGATCCCTCATTTGTGCCAGGCGGCGCCAAGTATGGCGATCTGCCGGCGCTGCTGGCGCTAGCGGCGCCGCAATCGACGCTAGTCTTGGGAGAATCGGCGGAAGGTTTGGCTTTAGTCCAATCGGCCTATGCCGCACGCAAAGCTGCCGATGCGCAAAAAAATGGGGACGACCGAAGTTCGATCGTCCCCTATTTGCTGGCTCCGCGCTAACCGCGGAGATTTCCATGATCTAGAAAAGGTCGTTTTGGGTCGCATCGCCCAATGCGGCGGCGCGACGATCGAAAGGACGCGCAAGCGACCGTTCGGTTTCAAAGCTACGCCATGTGTGGCGTAGTTCGTTCAGCTCGGTGTCGAGTTCGTGCGAAAACTCCAGGTAAGGGCCAAGCCCCACCAAAAGTTCGTCGCCTGTGCGACTATCGAGGAGACGAATCTGCAGTTGATCAATGAGAGGTTCGTCCATGGCGCGAACTCCTTAAATGAAGTCCGCTACGAATCCCTGTAGCTTGGGAGGCGATGATCCTTCACCGCTGAATGGTTAACGTCCGCATCTATCTATTGGACGTTTCGCAGACGAAAAGGGTTCAACCTTTTCGCATGGGCTCCCGCCTTTGCGGAGAACCACACCCCCAGCTGCAATCGATTCCAGTTAGACGCCGTCATTGTAGATTTGACAATCGCTTTGGAACGGTTGGGTGCAAAATTGGCAGACCAGCGCCGCCAACTGCTGGACAGGGTCGCAAAATCCAGAAAGTTTTTTTGCTGTCTGCGCGCAAGCTAGCCGCATGACACCTGGGACCGCGGTCGCTATCCCGGCGGCCTGCAACTTACGCAGATTCACTACAACGCAAAAAGTTTCTCGGCCGAACCGTCAGAATCGTCTCAAGTAGACGCGACCGCGTGTCGCAGTTGCTGTTGATTCACAAACCCGCATTTTCTATAAACGGCGACCGGCATAACCGGTTCAAAGCGTTTGGCGCCAAATTCGCGAACATGGTTTGGGGTCGGGACGTAACAATTACGACCAGACAACTGAACAAATGATCAAGTGGGGACGTGGCCCGAAGACTGCAAGCCTGTTGAGTTCGCTCAACGTGATGCACAAAGGCGACAAACTTTCGCCGTTCGATAAGCTCCCCGCGAGTTGTTACAACAAGAAATCAACCATTTGCGATCCAGCGCCGGTGCTAGCATGTCGATGAGAGTAGTGCTTACGCTATTCTCGAGCCGCGAAGTCTCACGCTTCGCATGGATTGTCGGCTAGACACGGAAAGCGGCGCTCAGCGGCAAGCTTTGAACTATATTTTTGAGGCACGGAAGCGGTCACTACCTGACTTTCAGATAAATGACTAGCTGGGGCCTCCAATTTCCGGTCAACAACGCCTGGACGAAACGGAACTGAATACTGACGCCCGCAAACGGTAGTAAACGGTTCCACAGCGCCCGAAGGGAGTAGGAAAAGCTTTATGTACATCAACGGCCCAACTCAATTGCACGGTCCTCAGTCGATTAGCGGTCCGCATCGCGCCGGTGGCGCTACGCAGACGCTGGAACCGACATCGCGTTTCGACACCGTCGATCAAGTCGATATTTCGGCCGAAGCCGATATCGTCAGCCGCGTTCGTGAAACGCCGGATATTCGGGCTGACAAGGTCGCCCAGATCAAAGCGCAAATCGCAGACGGCAGCTACTTTAGCGATGACAAGCTCGATATCGCACTGGAACGTTTGCTCGACGAATTCGGCTAATCCAGTCGAACTTTCGGCCCCCCCGGGCCCTACAAATCAACGTCTCGAAAACCGGCGCAGCTCGGATGGCTCGCCGGTTTTTTTCTGCGCGCTGCGAGCCGCCCGTTGCAAATAACGCCTATGCGTCTACAATTCCTTATTGAGACTGCCCATAGCCCCAATTCTCCTAACTATGGGCCTCTAAACGAGATTCCTTGTTGGGAAAGAGTCTCAATAAGCCTGCTAGTATCGCTACCGTAATTTGAGACCAGCATGTCCCAGTCGCATCTCAGCGAATCGTACGCACTGACCACCGTAGACGTCGCATTACCCCCGATGGAGCGTTTTGAAGAATATCTTCAGGCCAAGGGGAAGCGAATCACGCAGCCCCGCCGCATTCTGGTTGAGCACGTCTTCAGCAAGCATGAACATTTTGACGCTGACGCACTGATTGAAGAGTTAGCCCAACGCGACGCCGGCCCCAAACGGGTGAGTCGCCCGACCGTCTATCGCACGCTGAACGAGCTTGTCGAAGCCGGCCTGCTGCGCAAGATGGACATCGGCGGCCGAGCCGTTTACGAACATGACTACGGCTACCCCGACCATGACCATCTTTACTGCACCCAGTGCGGCAAATTGTCCGAGTTCCACAGCGAAGAACTGGTCCGCCTGCGCGACGCTGTCGCCCGCGAACAAGGCTTCCGCGTCACCGGCCACAAGTTCATCGTCAACGGAACTTGCCTAGAGTGCCAACGGAAGACGCGGCGACAGAAGCGGAAAGTTGATTTGATCTAGGCGAAATTGGCCCCCAATCCGTCCGATAGCCCCGGTTACTACGCAGAAAATCGGATACCGGCGGCTATTCGTTGTCGCTCTTCTTCAGGGTTTCCGCCAACTCAACAAGATCGCTGACAACATAGTCCGGCTTCATTCCGAGCGGATACATCACTTTGCCTGGTCGTGCGACGAATGCTGTCTGCATGCCGGCCGCTTTGGCGCCGGCCACATCCCAACCATGGGCGGCGACCATCAAGGTCTCGTCCAAGTTTACATCCAGTTGTTTGGCCGCCCATTCATAGGTCTGCAGATGCGGCTTGTAGATCTGGATGTCTTCGATGCTTAAACGACGATCAAAAAGCTCGGTGAGGCCGGCGTTTTCAAATTGCGTCTGCACTCCCTTGTTGGTGGAGTTTGTCAGGCTGACCAACGTGTAACCCTGGTCTTTCAACGCCTGCAAACCTTTCACCACATCCGGGTGCGGCGGCAATTGCAGCATCGGCGTGACAATCGCCGCTCTGGCGTCGGCTTCCGTCAACGCAATGCCGTTCGCTTCGGCCACCATCATCAGCGCCGCCGTGCCGATGTCGCCAAAGGGATGGTATTGGCCGGTCGCGCTGTCGACCAATGAGTGATGCAACATTGTCGAAAACCACAACGGGAGCAAATCCTTGCGTCCCCCTAACGCCTTTGCGACCGAATCTTGCATCGATTCTAAATCGAGCAGCGTTTCGTTGACGTCAAAGAAAATCACCTTCGGCTTGACCATGGCGCTCTCCTTCCCATTGCTCTCTGCCGGCGCTGCGCTTGTGACCAATGCACACAAAACCGTTGCGATGAACAATTTTAAAAATTTGCGTTTCATGAATTCCTCGCATCGATCTTGTTGGCGAATCTGCACTTCATACCTATCAGAAGCGGCGAAAAGCGACCAAGCCACCTTCCCCCAACCTTGGTATCCAAATGGGAGCGTCGCAAGCTGGTCATTCCCTAAAATGCCAAAGATCGCGATTGGGGCGCTTCGCTGACGCTTCACCCCCGGTACTTTCCGTGTAAGCCCACCCTATTCGCCGCCATAAGGAAAACGTCTCTCACGACGCAACAGGGTTATACTTAGGATTCCAGCCGCCCCCGAAAAGGAACAACCTTTCCATGAAAATCAGTATCGTCGGCACAGGTCACGTCGGCTCGGCGATCGCATTCGCCGCGACCATCAATCCGCTGGCGACCGAACTACTGCTGCTCAATCGCAACTTGGCGAAAGCCGAAGGGGAAGCGATCGACTTGTCCAACGCCAGCGCCATGCAAAACAGCAACATGCGCATTCGCGCTGGCCAGATCGCCGATTCAGAGAATTCAGACCTGATCGTCTTCACCGCTTCCGTTCCGTATGGAGACCCAACGCGCAAGCGAACCGAACTTGCGGCCGAGAACTTTGCGATCCTTGAGCAATGGATTCCTCCACTAGCCGCCGCCAGCCCCGGCGCGATCTTGATTATGGTGAGCAATCCGGTCGACGCGTTAACTTACGCCGCGATTCAATTGTCAGGCTTCCCGCCAGGGCGCGTCATCGGCACCGGCACGCTGCTCGATAGCGTTCGCTACCGCGCTCTGTTGTCATCCGAGCTAGGGATCCATTCCGACGATATCCGCGCCTACATCTTGGGCGAGCATGGCGACACGCAGTTCGCCGCTCATTCGGTCGCGATGACCGGCGGGCAACGGTTTTACCCCAGCGACATGTCGGCCAAACTGTTTCAACAGACGGTCTCGATGGGTTACCAGGTTTCCGGCCTGAAAGGGCACACCAACTACGGAATCGCCCTAGCGACGATGATGATTGTCGACAGCATCGTCTACGATCTGAAACATACGATGCCGGTCAGCGTGCGGATCGACGGGTTCCTGGGTGTTGAAGATGTTTGCTTATCGCTACCGGCGGTGATCGGCCGCGCCGGCATCACCCGCATCTTGTTCCCCGTCTTGTTGGAAGAAGAACAAGCGGCGTTTCAACGCTCGGCCGCCGCTGTGAAAGAAAGCATTCAAGCGCTGCACTCGATGTAGGTCAGGACTTGGCCTGACGAATCGCACTCTTCGTAGCCCGCTGCGCGCATTTTGAAGTTGCGCTATTTCATCGGTTGGCCGCGATAGCTCGGCTATCGGGGCGGCGCAGCCGTAAGAGGCATGGGTTCCTGGTATGCAGTTCGGGGCCATTTCGCCATTTCAAACGGCGCGGCAACCACCGTTCTAGGTTCGACCGCGGCTCGATGCCTCTTACCGACTTCGTCGGCCCCGATAGCGGAGCTATCCGGGCCAACCGGAATCCGTTCGGCCAAATAGCGCAACCTCAAAACTCGCGCAGCGGGCTAAGAAGAACATGACGCCGCGACTTAAACCGAATCGCGGTTCTGCAAACACGCCGCGACGATTCGGATCTCATCATACGGCACTTCTTCATTCAAGTGCTCATAGATCGGCCGTAGTCCGCCGGTTCCGCATTCTTCGATCGCCGCTTCGACGCGGCGCGCGACTTCGCCGGTGACCCAGGCCGTGGGGTCTTCCAGTTTTTCTTCACGGATGAATTGTTCGAGATAGCCTTGCACGGTTGATTCGGCGCGGCCAATGACGTTGGCGACTTCGTTGACGGTTTGTCCTTTGGCGAACAGAGTGAACGCGTCCTTCAAGGCTTTCGATTGATTCTTGGGGGGCTCGCGGCGGGGAGCGGCGATCACTTGCACTTCCATTGCCTCCACTTCCAGCCCATGCTGCTGGCAATAGTTGACGATGTGCTGAGTGAAGACTTCGCCATAGTCCTGGCACTTCTTATCACCGACGCCTTTGATCAGGCGAAAGTTTTCGAGCGTCGCCGGGCGATGCCGCGCCATTTCGCGGAGAGAGCTGTCGCCAAAGACGATGTAGGCGGGAATTCCGGCTTCTTCCGCCTTTTCGCGGCGAAGCGTGCGCAACGACTCGAACAGTTCGCGATCGACTCCTTCCCAGTCATCGGCCCTGCGCGGTCGCTTAGAACCGCCGCTTTTCTCGGCGCCTGGCTTTTCGTCCGCATCGGGCTTGGTCAGCTTCGGCGTCACTTCGCCGCGCAACAATTCTCGCCCCGCTTCGGTCACTTTCAAAACGTTGTATTCGCCGGTCTTGACCAGATAACGTCCGCCGGCCAGTTGTTCGATCCACATACGAACGCTGCGGATACTTTCGTTTTGCAGCAGGCCATAGGTGCTCAGCTTATCGTGATCCAGCTCCAGCACTCGCTTATCGCGAGAACCGCAAAGAACCTTGGCGTTGTGATCGGCGCCAAACCGCTCGCCGGTCCGCAGAATGGACGACAGAATCTTTTGTCCAAGCACGGTAGCATCTTCGACCAGATCCACCGTCCCCAGACAAACGTCGCACGCTTCGCACTCTTCGGCTTCCAGTTCCTGGCCAAAGTAGCTGACTAACATGCGGTGGCGACATTCGGTCCCGATGCAAAAGTGATCGAGTGCGTCGAGTGAACGCATCGCCGCTTGCTGCGCGGCGTCTGGCAAATCGCCCAGCATACGTTTCCAGGTCACCAAGTCGCCGCTAGAGTAGAGCAGCACGCACTCCGCTTCCAAACCGTCACGACCGCCGCGGCCACTTTCCTGCTGATAACTTTCTAATGACTTCGGCATGCCGGCATGGATGACGTAACGCACGTTCGACTTGTCGATTCCCATGCCAAAGGCGACCGTCGCGACGATTACGTCGGTTCGCTCTTGGATGAACGCTTCTTGATTCTGTTGTCGCTGAACATCACTGAGCCCGGCGTGGTAGGGGAGCGCTTTGACACCGGCCGCATTCAATTGTTCGGCGATCGATTCAACATCAGCGCGGCGAATGCAATAGACGATGCCCGACTCGTTGGGATGCCGCGCGATCACTTCTTGGATCTGGGCCAAACGATCGCCGCGGCGCAGGATGCGGTAGTTCAAGTTCGGACGATCGAACGAACCGACTAACAGTTCGGGATCGACCAGCCCCAACTGCTGTGCGATGTCATGCCGAACTCGCTCGGTCGCGGTCGCCGTGTAGGCATGCACGCCGACGCCGGGGAAGTTTTCTTTGAGCATCTTCATCATGCGATACTCGGGACGGAAGTCGTGCCCCCATTCGCTGATGCAGTGCGATTCGTCGATCGCAAAAAACGAGACGTCGGCGCCGGCCAAAAAGTCGAGCATTCGCTCCGAAAGCAGTCGCTCTGGCGCCAGGTACAAGACGCGCATCGATCCACTGCGAATATCAGCAGCAATCTGGCGACGCTCTTCGGCGGTGATCGTGCTGTTAATACAGGCCGCTTGAATGCCGCAGGCAGTCAGCGCGTCGACTTGATCTTTCATCAACGAGATCAACGGCGAAGCGACGACCGCCAGACCTGGCTTACAAAGGGCAGGGACCTGGTAGCAAAGCGACTTTCCGCCGCCGGTCGGCATCACAACCACCGAATCGCGATCGTCCAGAACGGCCTGCATCGCTTCTTGCTGCAAAGGGCGAAACCCTTCGTAGCCCCAGTATTGCTGCATGGTCGAGAGCAATTGCTCGTGAGTGACCAGAGAAGTCGATTCCATGGGAGGCGCTCTGAAAGAACTGCCCCCGCTCGATCCGTTCAGCAGATCGCCGGTGGCAGGGGGACGCCGGCGCAGCTTCGCTTTTGAATCGGTCAGCCTAATCTGGAGGCGATAGGTAGGTCAAACCGCTTGACGCAGCAATCTGGCTTCCCCCGTTGACCTTGGGCGGCGGCGGCGGAGCCCGACGTCATCGTTGCGGTCTGGGGCAACTTGAACGCGCAAATTGTCCGTAACAGGCTAGGCAATTTCTTTCGGTCGCACGTTCGTCAGCACTGAGTTTGAAATGGCGGGAAGTCTTCGTAGAAAAAGAGCAAGCGTCACCTAGTTTCACTCATTCCTGCCGCCGTATTAAGCAGTCTCCTCACTCACAAGAGATAACAGGTCAACTCTGGCAATTATCGATTCATGAGCCCTCTATTTTCAATAACGGTAACAACGAGAGGAAAGTCCTCATTAATCGCTTGCTATAGCTATCTTCATCTGCTCGAATAGTTTCGCCGGCATTCGCCGTCGCAGCTTTCCCTGGATTATCGATCCACGGTACAGCAATTGCGTATCTTGTCTTTTCATCCACCCCACCGACTTTCGCTTTTTTTCTGGCCATTTAGATATCACGTAGTATCAGCCCCGAGAGGCAATCATCGTCAACCGGCCTAATTCTCCTATGTCCTTACTTTTCTCTCTCCTATTGCCGTCATCCCTCTAGAGGTTTTCTCATGGTTGTTCGACATCGTTCTTCCTGTGGTTTTACGCTCGTTGAGCTCCTGGTGGTCATCGCCATCATCGGCGTCTTAATCGCTCTGTTGTTACCGGCCGTTCAGCAGGCGCGCGAAGCCGCGCGGCGGATGTCTTGCCAAAACAATCTGAAGCAGATCGGCCTGGCGATGCAGAACTATCACGATACGTACGGGCGCTTTCCGGCGGGGGCAGGCGCTACTTCTTCGTCAGTCGCTGGGGACCAGAAAAACGCCTCGAATTGGCGCGTCGCGATTCTTCCTTACATCGAACAGACATCGGCCTATCAGCAACTCGATCATGCACATGGTTCGTTCTGGGCGCACTCATCGACTCCTCAGGTGCTGTCCGACCTGCGCGTGCCAATGTTTCAGTGTCCCTCCAGCGCCTTCGAGATGACCAATCGCAAAGACATCTCGTTGAGCGGTCGAACGTCAGGCGGCGTCGATATCGATTGTCAAGTGATGGACTACGTCGGCATCGTCGGCGCCTTTCCGGATCCAGCCCACCGCGATAATCTCTGCACCACCTCGACGGCGGTGAGGAACGGCGCCTTTTGCGAAAATGGCATGATGCGAACCTTGAAGGGAATCGGCCTGCAAGAGTGTCTGGACGGCACTTCCAACACGATTCTCATCGCCGAGCAGTCGGGACAAGTCGACGGCGTTGAAAAGAGCACCAATCCGTTAGGCGGTTGGCACGGTTGGGTTTTCAACCACGAGACTCACTACACTTCTACGACAGATATCGCCACGTATAGCGGCGAGATCTATGCTTCCGGCATCACCACGGTCCGCGTCGTCCCCAACTCGTTCTGGAAATCAGGCTCGCCGTCGAACGCCTACAACCAGTATGCGCCGAATACCATCTTGAATTCGTTCCACCCTGGCGGCGTTCAAGCGGTTTTCGCCGATGGTTCGGTTCACTTCATTCCGCAAACGATCGATTTCACGTTGCTGTCTGCCCTGTCGGTTCGCGACGACGGCGAAGTGATCGGTCCCTACTAGGGGACGATCGCGATTCGCGCAGCATCTACCGGTATTTGAATTGGTTACTCGGGAGCGTCTTGTGACAAATGCATTCCATCTAACTTGGGTCGGCGTCGCCGGCTGCTTGCTTTGTTTGGGTTGCGGCCCCAGCCTTGGTCGCCCACTCGATCCCGGCAAACCGATCGTGATTCAGATCTTGTCTGGGGGATCTCCGATCGACGAAGGTCTGATCGATCTTTCCGGCGCCGGCGGCGGCGCCAAGATCACCTCGAACGGCGAGGCGAACTTCGAGCATGTGCCGTTCGGCGCCTACAAGGTGGTCGTCCATCCGCCGATGGACCTCAGCAACGTCGCTCCGCTTGACAATTCCGATCAGCTCCCCGTCGCGAAGAAAGCTCAATCCAGCCTGATTCCTCGAAAGTTCCAAAGCGAACAAACGACGCCGCTGCAAATTGAAGTGACGGAAGGGGATGCTGACCGATTTGAGTTTGACTTGAAGAAATAAAAACTGCTTGAAAGCAACGCCACCAATAGCCGCGTAATACATCTCGATTATTAATTTCGTTCGCTGGTCTATCTAATCCGCCCATACAAACCAGTCTTCCATTGAAAGAGATTCCCATGACATTTCGATCTCGTACTTCATCCGGTTTTACCCTGGTCGAACTTTTGGTGGTCATCGCGATCATCGGCGTCTTGATCGCGCTGTTACTGCCGGCAGTGCAGCAGGCCCGCGAAGCCGCGCGGCGGATGTCTTGCCAAAACAATCTAAAACAGATCGGCCTGGCGCTGCAGAACTATCACGATACCTACGGTCGCTTTCCGGCGGGGGCGATCGCCACGTCGCGGCCAGAGCCTTATATCGGTTTTACCGGTGCGAACTGGCGAATCTCGCTGCTCCCGTACATGGATCAAATGCCCGCCTATCAACAACTCGACTTTCGCACGGGGTACTTTTGGGCGCATACGTCTGGTTTTCCCCAAGCTCTCGCCGACCTACGCGTTCCGATGTTTCAATGTCCATCCAGTGCGTTTGAAATGACGAACCGCACCGACCTTTCTTTGAGCGGCAGAACCTCCGGCGGAGTCGAGCGCAACGGTCAAGTGATGGACTATGTCGGCGTCGTCGGCGCATATCCTGATCCTGCAGGACGCTCTGGCGTTTGCACCGGTTCGTCATCTCTGGTCGGAGGCGCTTTTTGCGAAAACGGCATGATGCGCACCCTCCGAGGAACCGGCTTGCAAGAGTGCGTCGACGGCAGTTCCAATACGATTGTGATTGCCGAGCAATCCGGCCAGGTGAACGGCGTCGAGATCAGCGCCAACACGTTAGGAGGCTGGCACGGATGGGTCTTTAATAGCGGAACCCATTACACGGAACAAACCGACATCTCGACTTACGTCGGCAGCAGCATGTACACCAGCGGAATAACAACCGTGCGTCTTGCGCCGAATGCATTCTGGAACTCTGGAGCGCCTTCCAACGCCAAACTCCCTTACGCTCCCAACACAATTTTAAACTCTTACCATCCCGGCGGCATTCAAACAGCCTTTGCAGACGGATCCGTGCACTTTGTTTCCGAAGTAGTCGACCTCGATATGCTAAGAAAGCTCTCGGTTCGAGACGACGGTGCGGTTATCGGAGACTACTAACGCATCTCTCCCAGAGAAAGTGACGCTGCGACGCTTTCACCTACGCGAGCGTTACGTTGTGCGCGGCTTGCATTCTCTAACTCGCCGCTGTTTTGGTTTCGAATCAATTATCTCGAGAAAGCGTAACGTGCCAAACAAAATACAGATGTTTCACGCTGTCGGGGTCGCGTTAATCGGGTTGCTGGGCATTGGATGCAATAACTCGACAGGGCGACCACTTGATCCCGGCAAACCGATCGTCATTCAGTTTCTCTATGACGGCGTTCCGATCCCCGAAGGGGAGACCGATCTCTCCGATATGGGAGGTGGAACGCCGCTGACTCCCAACGGGGAAGCGATCTTCGACCACGTACCGTTCGGAACATACCGCGTGGTCCTTCATCCCAAAGCCAATCTGACCGAGGTGATTCCGCCCGAAACGCCCCCCGAACGATCCGCCGTCAAACGACCTCCCAAGTCACTGATCCCCCCAAAGTTCCGTGACGAACAAACGACGCCGCTGCAAATTGAAGTGACGGAAGGGGATGCTGACCGATTTGAATTTGACTTGAAAAATTAGACCGCTCGAAAGCAATGTTCCCAACAGCGGTGTCGTACATCTCGATAATTAATTTCGTTCGCTGGTCAACCTTATTCCGGCCATATAAACCAGTCTTCCATTGAAAGAGATTCCCATGACATTTCGATCTCGTACTTCATCCGGTTTTACCCTGGTCGAACTTTTGGTGGTCATCGCGATCATCGGCGTCTTGATCGCGCTGTTACTGCCAGCAGTGCAGCAGGCCCGCGAAGCCGCGCGGCGGATGTCTTGCCAAAACAATCTAAAACAGATCGGCCTGGCGCTGCAGAACTATCACGATACGTACCAACGATTTCCGGCCGGCAGCACCGTCGGGGTTCCCTATACGAAATCAATCAATTGGCGAGTCTCAATTCTCCCCTACATCGACCAGATGCCGCTCTATCAGCAATTGGACTTTTCGACCACCATTTTCTGGGGACATAGCTCCGCGATGCCGCAGGTCCTCGCTGACGCGCGCATCGCCATGTTCCAGTGCCCATCCAGCACTTTCGGAATGACAAACCGCAAAGATTTTCCCAGTTCGGGCCTGACGATCGGTTCGGTCGAACGGGACAGTCAAGTGATGGACTATGTCGGCGTGGTAGGCGCTTATCCCGATCCGGCGGATCGGGATAACGTCTGCACAGGCTCTTCGGCGCTCGTCGGCGGCGCTTTCTGCGAAAATGGGATCATGCGAACGTTGCGCGGCGTCGGCCTGAACGAATGCGTCGACGGAAGTTCGAATACGATCGTCATCGCCGAGCAGTCGGGACAAGTCAATGGAATTGAAATCAGCGCCAACACGCTCGGCGGATGGCATGGCTGGGTCTTCAACACGACCGGCACGCCTTATACGCTCGGAACCGATATCTCCACCTACGCAGGCGGCAACATGTATACCTGCGCCCTGACCACGGTGCGCGTTCCGCCGAACACCTATTGGAAGTCAGGAGCCCCTAGCAACGCCAATCTCCCGTATCGCCCCAACACGATTGTCAACTCCTATCATCCCGGCGGCATTCAGACGGTCCATGCAGACGGCTCGGTCCACTTTATCTCGGAAGTTATCGACTTCGATTTGCTGGCGAAGCTCTCGGTCCGCGACGATGGCGAGGTAATCAGCGAATACTAATGGCCGCGATTTACATCGCACCGATTCTTAGCCTTGTCTCTTTTATCTCGAAGAAACCGTTCCGGAGATTAACGTGACCATTTCGCCTAAATCCAGCCTCGTCACGCTAGGATTGATTGCCTTGACTTGCTGGGGATGCAATCACGCGTCTGGTCGGCCGGTCGGCGCCGGCAAACCGATCGTGATTCATCTAACCAGCGAAGGCTTTCCGATCTCGGACGCCGCCGTCGATCTCTCTGGCGTCGGCGGGGGAACGCTCGTGTCATCCGATGGGGAAGCGACGCTGGACCATGTACCGTTTGGATCGTACCGCGTGGTCATTCACTCCAACGTCAGAATGACGGAGATCATTCCGACAGTAGAATCTGCAACGCAGCGCAGCTCCAAACGTCCTCCTAAATCGTCTATCCCTAGCAAGTACCACGACGAGAAAACGACGCCTCTGGAAATCGAAGTAACGAAAGATGGCCCAGACCGATTTGAGTTCGACTTGAGCAAATAGACAACTTTTTTCGCGGAGGTTTTACGCGAGCGAACTCCCCATTATCTGGGTTGTCGCTCGCACCAATGGGCCAGAAGGGGAGGGGAGGGGGCATAAATCGTCTGATCAGCGACGATTTCGACGTCGGACCAATGATTGCGGCCTGGTCGCGGGTCAACCATGATAAAAGATCCATCGGTCTTGCCCCGCCAATAATTCTCCCAAACGCGATCCGCCATGATTCGACTTGCTTGCTCGCTGCTGCTGTCCCTCGCCACTTGCTACGCTTCGGTCCATGCCGCCGCGCCCCAGTTCCCCGGCGCCAAAAGCCAATACCAAGGCTTCGACCGCTACGACTTTCCCGTCGACGGGAAGACGGCGACCGTCGTTGTTCCGAAGCAAGCGGCGCCTGGCAATCCTTGGCTCTGGCACGGCGAATTCTTTGGGCATAAGACCGAACCGGACGTGGCGCTGCTCAAAGAGGGCTTCACCATTGTCTATATGCACGTGCCTAACATGCTCGGCTCGCCGACCGCGGTCGCTCACTGGAACGCGCTCTACCAAGAGCTGACCGAGAAATATGGCCTGGCGAAAAAGCCGGCACTGACCGGTCTCAGCCGCGGCGGGTTGTACGCCTACAACTGGGCGGCCGCCAACCCAGAGAAGGTGGCCTGCATCTATGGCGATGCGCCAGTTTGCGACATCAAAAGCTGGCCCGGCGGCAAAGGCAAAGGGCAGGGGAGCGCCGGCGAATGGAAGCGTGCGCTTCAAGCCTACGGTTTCGCCGACGAAGCGGCCGCGCTGGCCTACGATCAAAACCCGGTCGATAAGCTCGAGCCGCTCGCGAAAGCTGGCGTTCCGCTGCTGCACGTCTACGGCGACGCCGACGATGTGGTGCCGTGGGACGAAAACACCGGCGTAATCGCCGAACGTTACAAAAAACTAGGCGGCGACATCCAACTGATCGCCAAGCCAGGCGTCGGCCATCATCCGCATGGTCTAGAAGACCCGACGCCGATCGTCGACTTTGTCGTGAAGCATGCGTCGGTCCAACCAACCTATGAAGCTCAACCGGCCCAAAAAGTGAAACCGCGCGACGGTTTGGGCAACGTGCTGAAAAAACTGAACGCCGGCCAACCTGTCAAGATCGCCTATCTCGGCGGTTCGATCACCGCCGCCAACGGTTGGCGCGTGAAGACGCTCGACTGGTTCCGCAAGCAATTCCCCCAAGCGAAAGTTGACCAGATCCACGCGGCGATCGGCGGCACCGGCAGCGATCTGGGCGTCTTCCGTGTTGAACAAGACGCGCTGCAGTACAAGCCGGACTTGCTGTTCGTCGAGTTCGCCGTCAACGACGGCGGCGCCGCGCCCGAACAGATCTGGAAAGCGATGGAAGGGATCGTTCGCCAAACTTGGACCGCCAATCCCGAAACCGACATTTGCTTTGTCTATACCTATCGCACCAGCTACGAAGAGCCGACGCGTGCAGGCCTTTGTCCGCGAGCGGCGTCGGCGATGGAAATGTTGGCCGACCATTACGCGATCCCGTCGATCAACTTCAACCTGGATGTCGTCAAGCGGGAAGGGGAGGGGACCCTCGTCTTTCAAGCGGCTGAAAAACCAGCCGACGGCGTGCTGCAATTCTCTAAAGATGGCGTTCATCCGCTCGACGCCGGACACGAACTGTATGCGGCCGATGTCGCCGCCGCGGTCGAACAAATGAAAGATCTGCCGCCGGTCGATCACGCGACAAAGATGGCGACCCCGTTTGTCGCCGACAACTGGGAAGCGGCCAAAATGATCCCGCTGCAACCTTCGATGTTGAAGGGGGATTGGAAAAAACTGACCGACGCCGATTCGCTGCAGCGCAGTTTTGGCAAACGACTCGGCCAGATCTGGGAAGCGACCGAGCCCGGCAGCGAATTGACCTTCAAGTTCCGCGGCTCCCAGGCGAAGCTTTATGATCTGGTCGGTCCCAACGGCGGCCAAGTCAGCATCACCGTGGATGGCGTGACGCGCGACAAACTGGCTCCCCGGTTCGATAGTTATTGCACCTATCACCGCATCGCGACGCTGCAAGTCGCCAATGACCTGGACCCCAACGCCGTCCATACCGTGACGATCAAGGTCGACGCCAAACAACCCGATCGCACGCCGGTCGCGTTCCGACTGAAAGATCCTGAAACGGAACTGAAAAGCCCCAAGTACCAAGGGACCAATATCTGGGTCGGGCAGATTCAGCTCCTGGGGGATCTCGTTACCGAGTAAGCGGATAGGCGCTATTTCGGGGCGGATTCGTTCGGGTTCCCGCCGACTTTCGCCCCCAAACGCCAAATTGCGAACTCTCGGCAGGATTGAACTGTCAGGTCAAAACCCGCTATAATGTGGGTTTGTCCAGGTCGCATGTGCCGCGGTAGGGACGTCTTTGATTTTTTCACAGCGGGAGTTGATGGTGTACGAGAATATTGGAATCGTGGGGGCCACCGGGGCCGTAGGCAGTATCATTCGCCAACTATTGGAAGAACGAAACTTTCCTTACAAGACGATCACATTTCTCGCATCCAAACGTTCGGCAGGCACAAAGCTGACGTTCCGTGGTGAAGAGCATACCGTCGTCGAAATGACTCCGGACGCGTTCAACGGACTCGATCTGGTGATCGGCAGCACGCCGGACGAAACCGCGCAAGAGTTCGCTCCCTGGGCAATCGAGCGGGGCTGCGTCGTCATCGACGAAAGCGGCTATTGGCGCATGGACAAAACCGTGCCGCTGATCGTGCCGGAAGTCAATCCGGAAGCGATCAAGGATCACAAGGGGCTGATCGCCAGCCCCAACTGTTCGACTACGCAGATGGTCGTCGCGATGCAGCCGCTGCATGCCGCGGCCAAGATTCGCCGCGTGGTCGTCTCTACCTATCAAGCGACCAGCGGAGCAGGGGTCGCCGGCCAGGCCGAACTGATCGACAGTTCGCGGGCGTCGCTCGACGGCCAAGAATACGATCGCAAGACCTTCGCCCATCCGATCGCGTTCAACCTGATTCCGCAAATCGGCGGGCCGAAGCACGAAGGTTACACCTCCGAAGAAATGAAGATGGTGTACGAGACGCGCAAGATCTTCGGCGACGAGTCAATCCTGGTCTGCCCAACTTGCGTCCGCGTGCCGGTCACCAACTGCCATAGCGAAAGCATCCTGGTCGAAACCGAAAAGCCGCTGTCGGCAGCAGAAGCGACGCAACTGTTCCGCGACTTCCCCGGCATCACGGTGATCGACGATCTAGCCAACAGCCAATACCCGATGCCGCTGGGTTGCACCGGCAATGATGACGTCTATGTCGGTCGCATCCGCAAAGACCTGTCGTGCGAAAACGGCATCGCGTTCTGGTGCGTCAGCGACAACCTGCGCAAAGGCGCCGCAACCAACGCGGTGCAAATCGCCGAGTTGCTCATCCATTCGGCCGCGACGGTTTAGGTCGCTTGCAGATTCAATCGATTCAAACACTAGCCCGCTGCGCAAGCGAGGGAAAGCGGATGGCGATGCGAACATGGTTCGAAGTGGCCAATCACATTCCCTCGCTTGCGCTGCGGGCTAGTGTCATGCTCGCCTGGCATGGAGGCGCGGCGTGACTGAACCCACGGAGCGAGCGCTGCAATTGATCGTTTCGTACGACGGAACCAACTACGCTGGTTGGCAAATCCAAAACGATCAGCGAACCATTCAAGGAGCGCTCGAGCGAACGCTGCTGAAGATCACCGGCGAGAAGATCCGCGTCACCGGCAGCGGGCGGACCGACTCCGGCGTCCATGCGATCGGCCAAGTCGTCAGTTTTCGGATGCAATCCAAGCTTTCGCCTGACGTGATGCGCCGCGCGCTCAACGCCGAACTCCCCCCAGACATCGTCGTCCAAAGCGCGCGCAACGCGATTCCCGAATTCAACGCGATCGACTGCGCCATCAAAAAACGTTATCGCTATTTGCTGCAGGAAGGGCGGATCGACGACGTTTTTTCGCGTCAGTACGCCTGGTTCGTGAAAAAAGAACTCAACTTCGCCGCGATGCAAGCCGCCGCTCAGTATTTGATCGGCGAGCACGACTTCGCCAGTTTCGAATCGGTCGGCTCCGAGCGTATGACGACCGTTCGCCATGTCTATGACGTGCAAGTGCTGCGCAGCGAGCGGCACGAATTTGACAAGGTCGCGATCGAAGTCGAAGCCAACGGCTTTCTCTACAACATGGTTCGCATTATCGTCGGCACGTTGGTCGATGTTGGCAAAGGGCGCCGCCCGCCCGAGTGGGTCGCTGAAGTGCTAGCCGCAAAGAAACGTACCGCCGGCGGGATGACGGCGCCGGCGCACGGACTATACTTGCTACGCGTCGATTATCCCGAAAGTTGTTGGCTCGATTAACGAAAGCGACCCTTCCTATGCGTATCGCGCACGTCATTACGCGCATGATCGTCGGCGGCGCGCAAGAGAATACGCTCTACAATTGCCAAGACCTAATCCGCGACTTTGGCGATGATGTGCTGCTAATCACCGGTCCGTCGCCAGGCCGAGAAGGGACGTTGCTCGATCGGAGCGATCATCAGGTGCCGGTCGCTTTGGCGCCGCATTTAGTTCGCAACATCTACCCGTGGGACGATCTCCGCGGTTACTACGAAATCAAACAGATCCTCCGCGACTTTCGCCCCGACGTCGTGCATACGCATAGCGCCAAAGCGGGCATGCTGGGCCGGATAGCGGCGACTTCGCTGCGCGTGCCAGCAGTGATTCATACCGTGCATGGCGCGCCGTTCCATCCTTATCAATCCAAGGCCGCACGCAAGTTTTTCATCGCGTGCGAGCGTTTCGCCGCCAAGCGGTGCGATCAGATGATCTGCGTCGCCGACGCGATGACCGATCTGATGGTCGAAGCACAAGTCGCCGATCGTGAAAAATTCACCACCATCTATAGCGGGATGGAAGTCGAACCGTTTCTAGAGTCCGGCCAGTGGCGTGATCAACTGCGTCAGCAGCTCGGCTATCGACCAGAACATGTTGTGATCGGCAAGATCGCGCGGCTGTTTCATTTGAAAGGGCACGAGTACGTGCTGGCCGCGGCTCGCCAGGTGATCGACGCCGTGCCGAATGTTCGCTTCCTCTGGATCGGCGACGGGCTGCTGCATGACAAGTATGTCGAAGAAATCAACGCGGCCGGCCTGACCGACTATTTTCAGCTGGTCGGACTGATTCCGCCGACCGAGATTCCCCGCTATGCCGGCGCGATGGATATTTTGGTCCACGCCAGTCTGCGCGAAGGGCTCGCCCGCGCCCTTCCGCAAGCGCTTCTAGCGGGCAAGCCAGCGGTCAGCTTTGACATTGATGGAGCTCGGGAAGTGGTCGTCACCGGCGAAACCGGCGAATTAGTCCCCCCCAAAGATGTCCAGCAATTGGCCGCGGCGCTCATTCGTTTGGCCAGTGACGCCGACTTACGACAACGGCTAGGAGACGAAGGAAGACGCCGAGCCGCCCAGGTTTTCCCGCATCGGCACATGACCGCCGAGATTCGTAAGTCCTATCAGGCAGTGCTGGATAAAAAGTCGTAAATCTATTTCCGACAATGACTTGTCCTATTCTTTCCGCGAAAGTCGCGACCGAGCTCGCTCTTTTGAATTTGTAGCGGTTAGGGTAGAATTGACGGACTTTTCGTGCGAATCGCCCCGGGCGCGCTTCGCCGTCCGGCAACAGAGAATCGAGGCGCCCCGTGGCGCAGGTGACTGCGAGTGGCTACAGCAGGTCGTAACTACATAGGTTCTTATCGCTTGGTGCGCATGCTTCGCGCTAGCCAGTCCTGTCAGGTATGGGAAGCGATCAATGACCTCGATCGTCGTCGCGTCGCGCTAAAAGCGCTGCATGACAAGTTCTGCAAAGACAAAGAGCAAATTCAAGCGCTGAAGCATGAATACGAAGTGGCTCACAACTTTGACCACCCGTTGGTGATTCATGTCTATGAGTTCAACATCCATCGCGAAATCCCCTATCTGACGATGGAATGCGGTATCTCACGCAACATGAAGATGGCCCTGCGTGAAGATGGCGCCGAACTCGCCTACTGGACTCCCAAGATCATCGAAGAAGCGGCCCGCGGACTGGGCTACGTTCACGAACAAGGATGGATCCATCGCGACGTGAAGCCCGACAACTTCCTGCTCGACTACGAAGGGAACCTGAAGCTGATCGACTTCTCGATCGCAGAGAAAAAACGCTCTGGCCTTTCCAAGTGGTTCGGCAGCTCGAAAGTCCAAGGCACTCGCAGCTACATGTCGCCGGAACAAATCAAAGGCGAAGCGCTCGACGGTCGTTCAGACCTGTATGGACTTGGCTGCACGATTTTTGAATTGATGAGCGGCAAGCTGCCTTACACGGCGACCAGCGCTGACCACCTGCTCGACAAACATCTCCGCGGTCAGATCCCTTCCTTGCAAGCCGCCAACCCCAACGTGACCAACGAGTTCGCGACGCTGGTGGCCCGCATGATGGCCAAGAAAAGAGAAGATCGCCCCGACGACATGCCGACGTTGCTGCGACTGTTTCTGCAAACCAAGATTTACAAGATTCCGCCCAAGAAGCCGCCGTCGCTCGCCGAACGAGAACGGAAAGCGCCGGAAGAGATTCCTCCGGTCGAAGAAGAAACCAAATAACGACGCAGACTCGCGCCGTTCTGAATTTACGCAATCCTACGGGAGTTAACTCCGCGCATGGCCGCCAGAATTTATCTCGGTTTTGAAGAACCGATCGAACGTTTAGAAAAACAACTGCAAGAACTTGAAGCGAAAAAAGACGACAGCGTCGAGACGCAGGAGGAAATCCGCTCGCTGAAGCGCGAGATCGCCGATAAGACGAAATCGATCTACGAGAACCTCTCGGCCTGGCAGACGGTTGAAGTTGCGCGTCACCAACAGCGTCCGCAGTCGGCCGACTATTTGAACTTGGTGTTCGACGAGTTTGTCGAGCTGCACGGCGACCGCAAGTTTGGCGACGATCGCGCCTTGCGAACCGGCTTCGCCAAACTCGACGCGTTCAAAGTGATGTTCCTGGGACACTTCAAGGGACGCAACCTCAAAGAACGCAGCGAATGCTACTTCGGTTGCGCCCACCCCGAAGGTTATCGCAAAGCGATCACCAAGATGCAACTGGCCGAGAAGTACCAGATTCCGGTCATCGCCTTCATTGACACGCCAGGCGCTTATCCCGGCGTTGGCGCCGAAGAACGCGGCCAAGCGATGGCCGTCGCCGACGCGATGTTCGCCATGTCGCGACTACGCACTCCGGTCGTCTGCGTCGTGATCGGCGAAGGGGGCTCCGGCGGCGCTCTCGGCATCGGCGTGGGTGATCGCATCGCAATGCTGCAGCACTCTTACTACTCGGTGATCTCGCCGGAAGGTTGCGCCGGCATCTTGTGGAAGAGTCACCAGTTCAAAGAAAAAGCGGCCGACGCGCTCCGCTTCACATCCAAGTACTTGCCCAAGTTTGGCGTGGTCGATGACGTCATCGAAGAACCGCTCGGCGGCGCCCATCGCGACCATCGCCAAATGGCGGCTCGCCTGAAGATGTACCTGCTGAAAACCCTGAAAGAACTAAACGGCGTCGAGGCCGATCAACTGGTCCAACAGCGCTACGACAAGTTCCGCCGCATGGGCGAGTTCTTGGAGCGAGAAGTCTCCGAGACGGAAGCAACCGCCTAATCCGGCCCCCTACCGCAATGGTTCAACTCCCAGCGTTCGGCCTGTCACCTCCAGGCCGGACGCTTTTTTTATTCCGACAATGAAGAACATCAAGCCTCTCTTCCGCACGCCGGGCGACCGGCGTCCTACTTTAGGCCCCTTCCGCTTGATCGGCAGACTCCCCGGAATCAAAAAAAGTCGCCTGCTTCTCGCGACGCCGTCCTTCCGCTTGATCGCCAAATGTGCGATCGCTGTTGCGATCCCAAAATCAGGATCAAAGCCCCCTACCTCCAGCGAACAAATTGAAATGCTGATTGGCGTCTCTCTTCATAGCCGGTTGCGCAAGTTCTGAGGTTTTGAGGGCGATTTTTCAAACCCAGCCAACATTAGCCAGAGGCGCAAGCCGATGGAATGCGGTCAGCGATCCTAACTCAGATTGAAGTGGCCAGCCGCATTCCATCGGCTTGCGTCTCTGGTTAATGCATCGATTTTCGGTTGATTCTGACCATGCTTTACCAGCCTTCATCGGTGACTTGGCTCTGTTCCATTCTTGTTTCCGAAAAATAGCGCAACCTCATAAAACACAGCCGCTCTTCGCGGCGCTGCTTCGCCTAGATCGATCTGGCGAACGATCTGCATTTCGCCAATCACAAATGGACGCATGCCGACAACCAACAGAGCAGGGCGGTAGCACTCAATTTTGGGTCGGTCAAATGAATGACGATTTCGTCTGCTAGCGGATCTCCAAATGAGCCGAGATCCGTTCAATCAAGAAACCAGAATTTGGAACGCAATCGGGCGAAATTCACAGGTGATTTGCATGCCGATTTTTAATCTCAAGCTGCGATCAAAATCGATTCGAAAACCCGCAGCGAAATCGATCGCATTCCGCTCCTCTTGCGCCTGCCCAAGACCAGCCCAGCGAGAAACGCGAATCCCTCGCAGTCCCGCCGGCGAACCACGGCGCCACGAGCGATTCCTGATCCGCACAGCGACCGGCTACATGAACAAGAGCCCAACCGCGATCGACTGTCCAGAAGCTCGTTAAGCAAGCCATTTCCCAGAAAAGCAGGGCCCAGCGGCACACCCACCCCAACGTCCGATAATGTTTCTTATGTTCGGTTGTGGGGCCGTTTTTCTCGGGTTTTAGCGATCCGGGCTCAAAACCGGTCCCCTGCACCAAAGCGACTGCTTTATAGAGATTCACACGGCTCTTTCTCTTCGCACGGCGGTCGCCGCTCAGTACCGCGGGAGCTGTCCGTTTTGCTGCGGTGCGTAGCCTTGAGGATAGTAGCCGGGCTGCTGCGGATAGGTCGGCTGCGGCGCGTAGCCTTGCTGTTGGTAGCCTTGTTGCGGCGCGTAATTCGGCTGCTGATAACCTTGCGTTGCAGCGCCCCAACGCTGGTCGATTTCGCGCTGCACTTGATCGCGCAAATTCTGCTGAAATTGGTTCACGTATGGCTGGGCCGTTTGCTGCGGATTTTGGAGCGCCTGATCGACCGCTCCCTGGATCTGCCCATAGTCGGCTTTCAGCTGGCTGTAGCCTTGCTGCGCGTCTTGTTGCCACTGCTGCGGGATGACCTGATACGGAGCCCGCGTTTGCTGATTGGTCGCCGCTGGCTGGGCCTGGTCGCCGGAAAAAATATTGGCGGTCGTGATCGGCGGCTGATCACCGATCTGCTGCTGAAAGTTGTCAATGTACGGCTTAACGGCGGTATGCACTTCTTGAGGCATGATCGCTTGGGCTTTGTCGATGAAATGCGAGATGTAGTAGCCGGATCTCGACTGCACGATCTCTTCGCGACGATTACCAGTCGCGAACGCGACCGAGAACATCGTAATGATCACGCAGAGCAAAACGCCTTTGGCCGCGCCCAACAAAGCGCCAACCTGACGATCGAAATCTTTCAGTTTCATGCTTTCGATCGTTTTTGAAATGAATCGAAAGCCGACCCAGACGACCAGCGAGCAGCCGACATACAGCGCGAGCATCGCCGCCAGCTTGTTCCAGGGAGGATCCAAGGGAAAGAGGGCCGCCACCGGCTCGCGCAGTTGCACCGACAGCACATAACTGGCGAAAATCGACGCGAACGAGGCGAGTTGCCACGCCATCCCTTTGTACAAACCCCAGGCCGTCGCCGCGAGCAGCACAATCACCATCAATACGTCGTATCCGTTCGCCATCGCTCGGCGCCTTCTTTCTCTCAAGTTCCTGATTTGGTGCGGTCACGCGCACCGCGGCGAGGCAGTATATCGAGCCGACGGGTTCACTCGAAGATCAGTTTCGTCGCGATGCTAGCGGCGGAGCGTTTTGGACTGGCGTCGCCGCGCACGTTTCGCGTACAACCGCAGACCGTCGTTGCCCGTACGTCGCGATCTAGAACTCAAAGGATGGAAGCAGGGGACTCATGGCCGGTTTCAACACCCACATTACAACCAGCACCATCATAGGCGTTGGCTATGGCGCCGCCGCCTATGCTTTTATGCCAGACATTTCGGCGACTACCTGCATGCTGAGCGCAGGACTGTGCAGCATCGCTGGCATCCTGCCAGATCTCGACAGCGGTTCGGGTCGCCCCGTGAAAGAGATTTCGGCGTTTGTCGCCGCGATGGCGCCGATGCTAATGATCGATCGCTTTCGTCGACTCGGCATGGACCCCGAAGCGATCGCGCTGGCCGGCGCGATCATCTACATCGTGATCCGGTTCGGCGTCGCCGAAGTATTCAAAAAGTACACCAAGCATCGCGGGATGTGGCACAGCGTGCCGGCCGCGATATCTGCGGCGCTCTGCGCGTTCCTGGTCGTGTCTGGGGATGAACTCGATATCCGGTTACTGAAAACGGGCGCCGTTTTTCTCGGCTTCATGGTCCACTTAACCTTGGATGAGATCTGGAGCGTCGAATGGCATTCGTTTCGACCTCGATTCAAAAAGTCCTTTGGCACAGCGATCAAGTTTTGGAATCCCAATAGCATGTGGTCCAATGTATCGACCTATGCGAAGCTGGCCGTGCTGCTGTTTGCCGCCGTTGGCGATCCGCTGCTGATGGAGCATTATCATCTCCACCCGTCGTCGCAAGAGTTGCAGGAAGCGCCGGCGATGGCCACCCAGCCACAGACATTTCAACCACAGACATTTCCGATCACGCGCTGATGGAAACCCCGCTAACGCTTTATCCCAGCGGTCGCCGCGCCATGCTGATGGCCGGCGCCAGTACGATCCTGGCGCTTTGCTGCTTGGCGCTCGGTATCTCGGGAAAAGAAATCGGGTACGTCGCCTGCTTTTTCTTTGTGGCGTGCGGCGTGCTGGGAACCGCCGAGATTTGGCCGCGCAGCTCTTGGCTGCGCATCGACGAGACTGGGATTCGCTACTGCTATCTTTTCACGTCGCATCATGTCGCGTGGGAAGAGATCGCACGCTTCGAGTCCGAACTAGTCAGCCACTCCGGACTGTGGGGGCAACAAATGACCGGCTTCTATCGCCAGCCGGGCCCCGAGAACGAGGAGAAGCGCAATCGCTTGGATGAACTGCTGCCGAACAACTACGGCCGCAGCGCCAAAGCGCTGACCGAATTGCTGAATCAATACCGCGTCCATTTTGCTCGCAATCAATCGACGCCGACCGCCGAAGCCTAAAACTGCTTGCGGCTATCCAACAACAGCGTCACCGGGCCATCATTGAGAAGCGAGACCTCCATCTGCGCGCGGAAGACGCCGGTCTCCACAGGCAGACCCAACTGACGGACAGCCGCCACATATTCTTCATACAACACGTTGGCCAACTCTGGCGGCGCGGCGCCGGTGAACGCCGGTCGACGACCTTTGCGACAATCGCCCAGCAACGTGAACTGGCTGACCGCCAACACCGCGCCGCCGATGTCCATCACCGAGAGATTCATCTTGCCGGCGTCATCTTCAAAGATCCGCAGGTTCGCCGTCTTGTCAGCCATGTAGGCGACATCAGCACTGATGTCCTGCGGCTCGACGCCGAGCAACACCAGCAGGCCTTGCTGAATCGCGCCGACGATTTCGCCATCGACGCGAACGCTGGCCGAAGCGACTCTTTGCACAACGGCCCTCATTCCATGGGCTCCTGCGGCGCGGCGAAGTGCGAGTCGTCTCGAATTGCGGAGACCGCGGCGGTAATCGCTTCGATCATCTGGTAGTTCTCTTGAATCAATGTCGCCAGACGAAACAATGCGATCGTCACCAAGCCGACCGCCAAGAACGCGGCGATCGAATGGGGAGTCGCCATCGCCGCCGACCACTGCGGGAAATTGTCAGGACTCGCGGCGACGCCTCCCATGGCGACCAAAATCATCATCGCGACCATGCTGAGAATCGCCAAGGGAAACGCCTGACGCTTGAGCGCTGCGCTGCGGATCGCCCACTGCGGATCAAGACCGTACGCTTCGGTCACTTCTTTGCACCAGCGACTCGTGCCGACAAAGTAGGTGACGCCGATGCTGCAAACAGCGACGCAGCCGAGCGACCCTAGCATGCCGATCAAAATATGGAAGCTGGCGCGCGAGCGGGTCGCGTCCCAAACCGCCATCTGGGCATCCAGCTTTTCTTCGCTTTGCGGGTCGCGTCGCGCGATCGGCTGACGCGACTCCTCCGCGAGCGCGTGCAAGCTTTCAAAGTCGCCGTGATAATCGCCGATCCGTAGACCCAGCAAAAGATTCAACGCCAACAGCGACGCGGCGGCGATTGAGATGATGCGAAAGAATCCAGCCAAAGTCCCCTGCCCTGCTCTGCAGCGTACGAAAAAAAGTAAGCCACGATTATAGGCGGCGGCGCGGTTTCGAACTACTCACGCAATATGAACACAGCGCATAAAAAGATCGCTCTCGCCTTGGAAGCGAGAGCGATCTTCCAGCTTCTCGTCATTGAAAACCGACGGCGTTTACTCCGGCTTGTCGCTCCGGAACGGCGTCGCCGGCAAGCCGGCTGAATTTTGCAACGTGCAGACCGGGTTGTCGGCCCACGCATAGCGAACGCTGACCGGCTCTTTCACGCTGGGGCTGGAAACTTCCACCTTGTCGTCGCCGACCAGCTTGGCCGTGGCCCACACATATTTGCCATCGGCGCCGGCGATGGCGAAGCCGACCGGTTGAGGCGCGTCAAACGAATACAACTTCGTACCGTACGTGTCGAACGTGACAATCGCTTTGCCATCTTTCACTTCCAGGCTTTTGAAGCGAGGGCTTTGATACGGAACAGCAATTCCGTAGTCACGAGCGAGCGCGATTCGCGCCAAACGTTTCGCTACATCTTGCTTGTTGCGCGGATGAATGTCGCGACCTTCGCCGAGATCGATGATCACCGCTTCACCGGCGTTCGGCAGCTTATCCATCGTAAAGGTTTGCGATTCACGCAACACGGCCCAATTGCTGTCGACAGGCTCCGGATTCTCCGACCTGAAGTCCGCCAACTGAACCCAGTAAAACGGGAAGTCCCCTTGCCGCCAATCGTCGCGCCAATTTTGAATCATCATCGGGAAGAGATGCCCATACTCTTCGGGACGCCCGGCGTTCGATTCGCCTTGGTACCAAATCGCGCCGCGGATGCCGTAGCCGACGATCGGGCTCAAAACGCCGTTATAAAGATTCGCGGGGCGATGGTTTCCATTGACGCCGGGGTCCTTGGGAGGCTGCGGCTTATCCGCCGGCTTCTTGTCGGCCGATTGATTCCAAGTCGCCAGCGCCGTTTTGTATTCGGCCTTCTTCTTTTCATAGTCGGCGACGCGCTGGTCCCATCCTTTCAACATGTCGGCATAGCGCGCATCTGCTTCCAACAAGTCGCGATTGGTCCAAGCTTCGGCTGCAGAACCGCCCCACGAGTTGTCGATCAATCCAACCGGCACGTCAAGCGTTTGCTGCAATTGACGACCAAAGAAGTAGCCAACCGCGGAAAAGCCTTTCACCGTTTCCGGCGTGCAAACTTCCCACTTCCCATTGAAGTCGGACTTGGGCGATTGCGCAGCGACGTTCGGCACGGTGATCAAGCGCAGCTGCGGCAGCTTGGCGGTCATCACTTCTAGATCGGCGTCGATGGCGCGATCAATGGGCCACTGCATATTCGATTGCCCCGAGCAAACCCAGACCTCGCCGACCAGCACGTCTTCGATCGCGATTTCGTTCTTGCCTTGGATCACCAAGCGATGCGGACCGCCAGCAGGCAACTCGCCCAACTTAACTTTCCAATGCCCGTCGGCGTCGGCCGTCGTCTTGCCTTCCAACGAAGCGACCGAGACGGCTACCTCTTCTCCTTTGGCGGCTGTGCCCCAAACGACGACCGGCAAATCGCGCTGCAACACCATGTGGTCCGTGAAGAGAGCTGGTACTTGGACTTCGGCTTGCAGCCGGCTAGTCGCGCAGAGAGTAGACAAACCAATTGCCAGCGCGGCGGCGTAGAGGAATCGAAGCTTCATTGGGAATCTCCAATAGTGAGTTGAATATGCAAGGAGGGGGGGACGGAGCGGCGGGAAGCAATCTTCGAGAAGGGACATTATAGTCACCCTGCCGCGGAAATGGCATTTCACGCGAAATAGCGACTATTTTCGCTTACGATCGACTGCAACCGGCAATCTGGGGACCAAAACTGGGCCAACTAATCGACAACGCACAGATACTCAACTATCCTGAGATTTTAGCCACCAATCAATCACCCCCCTGCCCTACCTGGAACCTAAAGTATGTTGAAACGAATCGCCTCGGCGCTGTTGCTTGGACTGGTCGCCTGTACTTTCTCTCTGGCGGCGGACGCCGATGGTTTCAAGCCGTTATTCAACGGCAAGAACCTGGAAGGCTTCACGCAACACGGCGGCAAAGCGGTCTATACGATTGAAGGAGACGAGATCGTCGGCACGTCGACGTTGAATACCCCCAACACCTTCCTTTGCACCGACAAAGAATATGGCGACTTCATTTTGGAAGTCGATTTCAAAGTCGATCCGAAACTGAACTCCGGCATCCAAATCCGCAGCCAGGTCTTTCCCGAAGCCAAAGAAGTCGACTTTGGCGACGGCAAAATGAAAAAGATGGCCAAGGATCGCGTCCACGGATATCAAGTCGAGATTGACCCTTCGGCTCGCGCTTGGAGCGGCGGCATCTATGACGAAGCTCGTCGTGGATGGCTGAACGACCTGAAGAACAATCCGGCAGCAGGCAAAGCGTTCAAGCAAGATGACTGGAACCACTACCGCATCGAATGCCGCGGCGATTCGATCAAGACCTGGATCAATGGAGTTCCGGCGGCCGACCTGAAAGATGGCCTCACGTCGAAAGGCTTGATCGCGCTGCAAGTTCACGGCATCGGCGGCGACAAAGAGAAGGCCGGCACGCAAGTTCGCTGGAAAAACATCATGATCAAAGAGCTCGACTAACGCTCTTGGTGCATTCCGTTCTAGAAAACGCCGCGCAGAGATGTGCGGCGTTTTTCGTTTCGGATCGAGTCCAACCACGCTTCGTGCTAGAATTTGGTCGACATCTCGCTTGGCTTTCCTTCAGGACACGACGTGAATCTCTCTGCTCCCCAACCAACTAGCTACGATATTCAGTTTTCCGTCTTCGGCATTCCGGTCCGGATCAGCGTTTATTTCTGGATCATGGCGTTCTTGCTCGGCTATCAGTTTGGGCAGGCGTTCAGTCGCGGGGATGTCGGGACATCCGATCCGCGCGTCGTGGTCATCGCGATTGTGGTGATCTTTCTCTCGATCTTGATTCATGAGCTAGGGCATGCTGTTTTCATGCGTTGGTATGGATTCTCACCGCAAATCACGCTTTATCATTTTGGAGGGTTGGCGAGCTACGACCCAGGATTCTCTCCGCATGGCGCATCGTATCGACGCGCGGGCAATTCGACCTGGGCGCGAATCGCGATCTCCTTCGCCGGACCACTGGCTGGATTTTGCTTTGCGGGACTCACCTTTCTCATTCTTGTGGGAGCAGGCTATCTCTCTGGACGCCCACCATTGGCGTTGGAGTTGCTTCGTCCCGGCAACGAGGTATTGGGGTCAGGCACTCATGCGATTCGTGCGTTGGTTTGGATTATTTTGCTCATTAATATCGGTTGGGGCATTTTGAATTTGCTCCCGGTTTATCCGCTCGACGGCGGACAGATCGCACGCGAACTATTTCTGTGGTTCAACCGCATTAACGGACTACAGTACTCGCTTTACGCGTCGATGGTCTTTGCAGGGCTGGTGATTTTGTACGGCGCGAACTCGGGCGAATCGTTTCTGGTGATCATGTTCGCTCTGCTGGCGATGGGTAATTACCAACAACTCTCCGGAGGGAATTCTTTTGGCGGACGTCCCTGGTAGCGCCCTGGCCTCTCCTACTCTCGACCCAACTTCACAACGGTGCATCGTACTCGGAGCAAGCAACGTCGCGCGGTCGTTGGGATACGTCATTCGCTTGGCGGATCAATCTTTTGGGCCCCGCATGAACTTGATGATCGCGGGGGGACGGGGAAGATCGTTTGGCTCACCCAGTTACTTCGCGATGCGACGCTTGCCAAGCATCTTGCAGTGCGAACTTTGGAACGCGGCCCAAGCGCAACCGTCGCAAACGACCACCGCCGTCGTTACCGATATCGGTAACGACATTCTTTATGGTCGCAACGTAGAAACGATCATCGCTTGGGTGCGTGAATGTCTGGCGCGATTGTGCAGTTTGAACGCCAAGATCACGCTCGTTGGCTTACCTCTCGCGCGCGTTCGGCGATTAAACGCCGCCGCGTTTTATTTTTTTCGCACTTTCCTGATCCCGCGCAGCCGCATGGATTTGATGACCACGCTGCGTCGCGCTGAAGAGGTTGATCAACGGTTGCGCGAAGAAGCGACAACGTGCGGCGCAACGTTTATCGAGCCGCATTCAAGTTGGTATGGAGTCGATCCAATTCACTTGCGATCGAGTCATGCGCAAGCGGCTTGGCGCAGTTACTTGAGCGCCGGTTCACACGCATTCACAACGCAACCAAAAGTGCGGAACTCCCTTTACTATCAAGTAATTACGCCGCATGAACGTTGGATCATGGGACGCCAACAACAGCGTGCGCAACCATCGATTCAACTCGAAAGCGGCAGCGTCGTTTCGCTTTACTAAACGATGCGCCGGCGCTATACGAAGCAGCGCTGCGCGATCGCACGCTCGCGCTGTTGTTGATAACCGCAGATTGCGCTGCGCAACTCTTCGCACATCGTTGTTGCGCGATGTTTGCAAACGAAAAAAGTTGCACGTTCTTTTCTTCACGCTACAAATTGTGTGGAAAACGTGTTGCAATAAATCCGATTATGCGTACAACTTAAAACAACTTTGTCTAGCAGGGGCCAATTGCTAGAGCGAAGCGATTCACTTAGCTGCACGGCGACGAGAACGCTTCGTAGGAATTATTGTTTTGTTGTCGGCGCTTTTGTTCATCGGCATTCTTCCATGGTAGGAAGTTGCATGAGCGAATCACGTCGGCGGCGCTAACGAACGGAGGACGTATCGTGGCCACTAAGAAAAAAGTTGCGAAGAAGAAGACTGCTAAGAAGGTCGCCAAAAAGGCTTCGCCGAAAAAGGCAACCAAAAAGAAGGTCGCCAAGAAAGCAGTGAAGAAGGTCGCTAAGAAGTCGACCAAGAAGAAGGCGCCCGCCAAGAAGAAGGTTGCCAAGAAGGCCACCAAAAAGGTCGCTAAAAAGGCTTCGCCGAAGAAGACCGTGAAGAAGAAGAAAGTTGCGAAGAAGAAGACGGCGAAGAAAACCGCCTAATCCTGCTTCTCGCACAACGATACAACGAGAAAGAGCCGCCAACCTGGCGGCTCTATCCTTTTCTTGCTTGCCTAGTTTTGCCAAACTGCGACTTATAGCACCGTTAATGTCGGCATCGGCGGGCTCGCGGCGGCGTTATCCGCCAATCCACGCACCAGGTTTTGGCAAATCGCTTGGAAGTAAGCGGCTGTCTGCTCCTCTTGGACCACTTGCGGCGCGGCGCCCTGATCCCCCTTTTCGCGGATCGAGATCGTGATCGGCACGTCTCCCAAGAACGGCACGTTCATCTCGGCGGCCTTCTTCTTTGCGCCTCCTTTGCCAAAGATGTCCCACTCTTTGCCGGTGTCAGGACAAATGAAGCCGCTCATGTTTTCGACCACGCCCAAAACCGGAATCTTCACGGTCTTGAACATCGCGATCGCCTTCACCGCATCCAGCAGCGCCACATCTTGCGGCGTACAAACAACCACGGCGCCTGTCAGCGGTAACAACTGGCTAAGCGTCAACGCGATGTCGCCGGTACCCGGCGGCATGTCGATGATCAGATAGTCAAGTTCGCCCCATGCGGTGTCGCGCAAGAATTGGGTGATCGCGCCGTGCAACATCGGGCCACGCCAGATGACGGCTCGTTCTGGTTCGACCAAAAACCCCATCGACATCACTTTGACGCCGTCGCGCTCTAGCGGAGCAATCTTCTTCTCGGCGATCAGCTCTGGTCGTCCGCTTAGCCCCAACAAGTGCGGCACGCTGGGACCATAGACGTCGGCGTCTAACAGCCCGACCTTGGCGCCTGCATTCTTTAAAGAGAACGCGAGACTTGCCGCGATTGTGCTCTTTCCCACGCCCCCCTTCCCTGACCCGACGGCGATCACGCTGCGTACAGTCAGGCCTACCTGGCCAATCGCTTCGATCTTGCGCGTATGCTCGGCCAGATTCACGCGAATCTCTTTCAGCTGCGGCAGCTCTGCTTTCAGCAAGTCGATCGCCTTCTGCTTCGTTTCTTCCCACAACGGCGCCGAATGGGTCGTCAGCTCTAACGTGAACGACAAATCGCCGTTAAGCAGATCGATCTCTTTGACCTGATCCGTCTTCGTCACAGGGCGACCCGAGTAAGGATCGGCCAACTTATCAAGAACGCGAATGACGTCAGGAACTTGCGGCTGCGAATCGGACATGCGAATTTACTCCGGCCTTATCAACTATTCGGGATGTTCTCCCCACGGAAGCGATCGCCAGATCGAATCGATCGGCGTTTCCGCAGCGAGATCAGGAAATTGTGCCTGGCGACGTCGCACCAAGCGAATCAGGGGGTCAAGACGCCAGCGGCCGATCTGCACCCAAGCGGCGCCTGCCTCGTAGGCCGTGGTCGCCAAATCGCGATCCTCTTCGGCCAACAGCACCACAAAGCACATGTCAGGAAACTTGCGTTGCAATTGAGCCGACGCTTCCAGCAAGCGAGCAAATCGCACCGCGTCACAACCACGAGGCGCCGCAATCGCCAATATCGAAGCGGGGCTCGCCTGAAATTGGGGGAGCCAACGTTCGAGACTACGAGTTTCTCGAATCGGCAAATCGCCGGCGGCCGCCTTCAAAGCGACCGCCCAGCTGCCATCGGTCTCGTGTAACACGCATATCGATCGTGGCGTCATTCGACTACTGGAAATTATGGTAAGTTCGAGAGAATAGGATGACAACCGGACGCAATTCTAGCCGTCGGCCACTTCGGCGTCCGATTCCGACGCTTCGAGCCGGCGATGCAACCTTGCGCGGGAGACGCTGAGCAGCTCGGCCGCCTTCGATTTGTTCCCTTTTGTCTGCTCCAAGGCTCGGCGAATCAACTCTTCTTCGACCTGCGACAAAAAGGCGTCTAGTTGAATTGGTTCGGCTGGCTTGGCCGAAAAACGCTTCGCCTCACGGGCATGGCGAATTTTTTTCGGCAAATGCTCGGCGTCGACCCAGACCGAGTCAGTCGCCGCCGCCGCTTCGGCGATCACAGCCGCCAGCTCGTCAATATTGCCGGGCCAATCGTAATCCAGCAGCGCATCGGCCGCATGTTCGGTCAGCCCGCGCAACTGCCTGGCGCCTTCCAGATTGTGCTGTTCGATCAATGCCTGCGACAACAGCGGAATATCCTCGGGTCGATCACACAGGGGCGGCAGCGCGATTTCGATCGTCGACAACTGAAAAGCCAGATCCTCGCGGAATTTTCCATGCTCGGCCACTTCCAACAGCGACTGCCGCGCGGTGGAGACGATCCGTAGATCCATGTCGATCAGCCGCAGTAGATGAAATAACTCGGACTGCGCGTCCCCTGGCAATTGATCGGCGTCTAACAAGATCAACGCTGCGTTGGAAGCGTCATCCGCTTCTTTACAGCGCCGCACGAACGAGCGCACGGCGCTTTGAATCAATTCGGCGTCCATCAGTTCGCCTCGAATCGAAATCACCGGTCCGCTTCCTTCGCCATGCAGCGCGTAGCAAACGGTCCGCGCGGCATGCTCACGCCCGCTTCCGGCAGGACCAAAAATCACCACCGGCAGCCGCGTGGTGGAAGAGAGGGCAATCTGACGACGCACGCGGCTGATCGACTCGCTCTCTCCAATCAAACGACTCGTCGCGAATCGCTTGCGCCAACTGCGCCGCCAAACGCGCAATTGATCATGCCGTTGATCGGCTTGCGTCCCCTCCCCTGCCCCGACTTGCGGATAACAGATCGCCAGTGCGCCAAATGCGCCCCCTTCGTACTGAAGTGGAGAAAACTGCACGCTAAAAACGCTGCTTCGGCCATCGCCGCTGGGCAATGTAAGGGGAACTTCCATCCGCTGCCCCGAAAATACATCAGGCGGCGGCGCCAAATCGGCCGCTTGTTGCTGACGCGGCGGAAGCTGTCCCGCCGCATGGTACCGGCATTTCATCCCCAGCAGCTCGTCGGCGCCATCTCCCAGCGCACGGCGACATGCGTCGTTCAAGAACGCCAACTGTTGATTTTGATCGATCGCGTACACCGGATACGCATGATCGTTCAAGATTTGGGCCAACAAGCTGGCAGGTCGGGTACGTGGTCGCGCCATGAAAAAACCAAAGCTTAGGGTTCGTTTAACGCTTGCTATTATAGACGCTGCGGCGGCTACTCGGCTGGCCCTCTTTTGCCGCTTCGATATGATGGAAGCGGATGATTTGAGTCGAACTATTCAAGAAAGCCCCCTCATGACGTCTGACGTCGTCGCGCTGCTGCAACAATTGATTCGTATCCCTAGCGTCAATCCGATGGGCAGAGACGTTCAGGGAGAAATCTACTACGAGGCCCGGCTGACTTCGTTTCTTGAGCAATACGTTGCGGACTGGGGCTTTTTCTGCGAGCGCCAATTCGTCTCTCCCGAGCGCGAAAATTTGCTGATCGCCACGGTTGACCTGTCACAGCTGCCGGCGGACCGCCCGATCTTGATGCTCGAAGTGCATCAAGACACCGTTCCCGTCGACGGCATGTCGATTGATCCCTTCGCGGCCGAGATCCGTGACGGCAAAGTCTACGGTCGTGGATCATGCGACATCAAAGGGGGAATGGCTGCAATGCTGACGGTGATCTCTCGCTTTCGTGATCTGCCGACCGAAAAACGCCCTGCCGTGGTTCTGGCATTGGCCGTGAACGAAGAACATGGCTTCTCCGGCGCCAAACGAATGACGCAAGGCTGGACCGAAGGCCAGTCCAAGTTGCTCACGCGACCTCCCGCGGCAATTGTCGTTTCGGAACCAACCATGCTGGATGTTGTCGTCGCTCACAAAGGGGTAGTGCGCTGGAAGTGTCACGCGAATGGGATCGCCGCTCATAGCAGCAATCCGTCGATCGGCGCCAACGCGATCTACCGCATGTCCAAAATCATCAACGCGCTCGAACAGCACGCGACCCAATTGCCTGGCTCGATCTCGCCGCTGGTCGGCGGACCTACGCTCAGCGTTGGAATCATCAGCGGCGGCGTCAGCGTCAACACGGTCCCCGATCATTGCAGCATCGAAATCGATCGACGTTTGGCGCCTGGGGATAATCCGCTCGACGCCCAACAAGCGGCGATCGACTTTATCGCCCAGCAACTGGACGATCCTGACTGGATCTCGCACGATCAGCCTTTCATCATCTCGCCTGGCCTGGCGCCGACCCACAATCAATCGCTGGCCGAATCGCTGATCGCCACGCTGCAACAGTGCGACATCCAAGCGAAAACGATCGGCGTTCCCTACGGAACCGACGGCGCGATCCTCAGCCAAGGCGATGCGCCCACCGTCGTTTGCGGCCCCGGCGACATCGCCCAAGCCCATACGCACGACGAATGGCTGGCGATCGATCAGTTGGAAAAGAGCGTCGAAGTCTACGAGACGTTCTGCCGCCGATTTTAAATATTCTCTCGCATAGAGTAGGGTCCGCTGTCGCAACGTAGAGTGAGTGGAGCAAGCGAATTTCAACGCCCAATTCCGAACGGCGTCATCGCTTGCATAGAGTGCCCCGACCAGTTCGTTCAGAACTGGTTGGGTTGCGCCAGCGACAAGATGTTTCTCCATGCGGCCGCAAAGCTCGATACCCCACTCCAATCCCGCTCACCGGTTTCGAAGCACGCGAGAGTTTGAATCGTTGCGTGAATGCGAAGCCGATGGCGCGGCGTCTTGTTGCTAAAGCAACCCAAGCGAGTCTTGGACAGACTGGTCAGGCCATCCGGCGAAACTGCGCGCACAAAAAAAACGGGACGCCGTTTCCGGCGTTCCGTTTTTTGGTTGTGCGATTTTGTCGGCGCGTCGATTAAAAGACATCGAGCTCGAACTGATGGCCGTTGTGGTACAAGCGGCCGTTGGGGTAGTAGTTTTGCCACCCTTTGTTGTAGACCGGAATTCGCATTTCGGCCGGATAGCGATAGTACAAGCTTTCGCTGCTACGGTAGTAGTCTTCGCCGTAGAAGTTCTGCGGGTAGTAGACGTAGGGATAGTGGTAGAACCGCTCCCAGTCGTACGTGCCGTAGGTTCCGCCCCAAACGCGGCCAAAGGCGCGTTCACCAGCGTCGGCCGATTGGGTCGCCGATAGCAATGCTGTCGCGACAATGAGTCCCAAGACGATGCGCTTCAACATCGTTTCCCCCCAAAAACTTTTAGTGCTTCCACGAAAACCGTAGCGCGGCCGACGGTCGACGACGGTTCCGCTGCTCTATCTTTCGGCTATCGAGGGAGGCGTCGCTTAACGAAAATCCGCTAGAACCGTCACAATACGATCGAAATGCATCGAGACAGGCGTAGCGGTTGGGGGGTGCGCGCGGACCATGGGAAGCGGTTAAGCGTGGCAAGCGTTTTCGCGGAACGAATGGTCCGCACAGCGGCCCCTACAGAAAACCTGCGATTATTGCGGCAGCTTGCCCTCAATAATCTCATCTTCCCAATCATCCATCAGCGGCCAATCGACGGCGCAAGTGCCGAAATCGGCCATGTGCTGATACGACTCGAGACGAGCAATCGTTTTGTCGAGCAGCGCGTCATCTTTGCGGAAGATGGGTCCGTGACTAGGTAACAGCCATTTCACGTTGCTAGCTCGAATCCGCTGCAGCGACTTGATGAACGAAGGAATGTCGCTGCCGTGATGCGCGTCGATCGCACCGACGCAGCCGTCGCGATAGATGTTGTCGCCGGAGAAGAGCAAATCGCCCATCCGGAAACTAAGTTGGCTGTCAGTATGCCCCGGCGTGTGCCAGACTTCCAGCTTTAACTTGCCGACGGTGATGATGTCGCCATCGTTGACCTGGTGCTCGATCTGAACCGGCGGCATCTCGAGATGGATGTTTTGCGCGGCGATTTCGGCGAAGGTGACCAGTTTGTCCCCTTGCTGCAGCGGCTCAACCGCCAAGGGATGCGACGTGATCGTCGTGCCGAGCGTTTGCTTCGCTTTGGCCAGGCCTTGGATGTGATCAACGTCGGCATGCGTCGCGATCAACGTCTGGCAATGCGACAACGGAAAATCAAGCTGACGGATCAACTCGATGATCTCATCGACGACTTCTTCGTAGCCGATGTCGATCAGAATCCATTGGTTGTCATCAAAGATCAGATAAACGTTACAGCCCAGCAAGTGGCCTGCCTGGAAGTTCATCTCAATCACATTCGGGAAAATCTCGCGCCGCGGCAGCATATCGGAGTCCTGACTATCACATCGATAGGGTAAGTTTCGGTTTCCTCGATCTTACCTGGATCGACGCGAAAACGACAGTGACCGAAGCGGTCGTGAGCCGTTTCTCCCCTATTTGAGATAGGGTCGCAAAACGAAAACCGGCAATTCGCCGATGAGGAAAGCCCCCTTACGGGAGATGTTGCGTGATCATCCGCGCAAGATCGCGAGCTTGGATCGTCTCCGGCTGCTGGCCCATTCGCTGCCAGATTAGATTGGCGTCTTCCCAATCCAAAGAGAGATCATTGCGGTGCGCGAATTCACAAATCGAACCGAGGGCGGCTCGTTCGTTTTCGGCAGAAAAAGTCCAAATGTAAGTTTCGCCGTTTTTCTCGTAAACGACTGCATTCATCGTTTGATTCATGGCGGCATATCCTCCCTGGCGTGAAAGCCTATTCGCCTGTCTCGTATCTGATATTTCGGAAACATCAGCGGATCGATCCAGCGAATGTTTCAACGTCGGCGTCGCCCATTTCCTTGAGCAACGCGACCTACTGTGAAATTCAAATCGAGGGGAATCACAGTCGTCGCACTGGAAAGAATACTCCCGGCGCAGGCGCAATCCAAGCGCAATTTGCGTACGGCTTCCCACACCTAACCTGGGGGCAAACGTTAGGATCGTTACGAACGTCTAACGCCGGCGGCGATGCTGTTGAAACGCAGCTTCTAGATAGTCCAGCAAATCCGAGGCGATCAGACCATCACTGCCGATCGCTTTCGCCGCCAGGTCGCCGGCCAAGCCGTGCAGGTAAACGCCTAGCTGTGCGGCTTCGAATGCGGGAATCCCTTGCCCTAACAGCGCTGCAATGACGCCGGTCAGTACGTCGCCGGCGCCGGCAGTCGCCATGCCGGGGTTGCCGGTCTCGTTGGAGTAAACATGGTCGCCGTCGGTCACTGTGGTACGATGCCCCTTTAAAACCAGAACGACGCCGTTTTGTTTGGCCATGTCAGCGGCGACATCGGTCCAGCGTCCCTTGGGCAATTCGCGATTGTGGGCCAAACGGCGGAACTCGCCGGGGTGAGGCGTCAAAACGCGCGGTCCGCCCGGTGATGCGAGCGGATTTTCTCGCGACCCCAAAGCGTTGATCGCATCGGCGTCGACCACCATCGGCGTGGTCAAATCGCAATAGAGATCTTTGACCAACAGGTCGAGACCATGCGAGCGACCAAGCCCTGGACCAATCGCCACCACATCTGACATTTTCGCCGCTTTGGCGATTTCAGATCGCGCATGCATCGGCAGTAGGCCGCTGCGGTCTTCCGAAAGCCCGATTGTCATGCACGACGCTTCGAACTGAGCGATCAGCGGCTGCAGGCTTTTGGGCGCTGCGATCGTCGTCAGTCCTGCACCGCAGCGCAGCGATGCGACGCCGGTCAACGTGATCGAGCCTGACATGCCTGGCGAGCCGCCGACAGCCAGGACGCGACCATAGTCCCCTTTGTGACTGTTGGTCTTGCGCGGTTGCAAACGGGGCAATGCGGGTCCAGCGTCGTCTTTGCGTTTCGTTCGGTCCATCCTTGAATTCCTTTGGCTTAGCGACGCCGACGCGTCGCAATGAGTCCTGCGTTGTAGGCGGCTCGAAATCCGGCGTCGATGTTTACCACCGTGACGTTCGAGGCGCAACTGTTGAGCATCCCAAGAAGAGCGGCGACTCCGCCGAAACTAGCGCCGTAACCAACGCTAGTTGGAGTCGCAATCACGGGACAAGCAAGATAGCCGCCGACCACGCTCGGAAGCGCTCCTTCCATGCCGGCGACAACAATCACGGCGTCGCAATCGGCCAATTCGCCGATCCGTTCTGGTAAGCGATGAGGTCCGGCGACGCCGACATCATGTATCGTCGTCACATCGACGTTCATCCATATCAGCGTTTCGCGGGCTTCTTCGGCGACCGGCAAATCACTGGAGCCGGCCGTAATCAATCCGACCTTCCCCTGCGGCTTCTTCTTCGCTTCGCCCAATCGAAACGTACGTCCGATCGGATTAAAAATGGCCTGCGGAAATTCGGAAGCGAGAATCGCCCCTTTGTCCGCATCGATACGCGTCGCGAGACACGATTCGCCAGACTGCAGCTGTCGCTGAAAGATTTCGGCGATCGTTTCGGCCGACTTCCCTTCGCCATAGACGACCTCGGGAAATCCGCATCGCGCGGACCGATCCAGGTCCAACGATGCGCCCGAGAGTTGAGCCGTCTTGGCAGCCGGCTCCAACGTCGCCATTTGGGTGACTTGATCGATAAATTCAGGCAGCGAGACGCGTCCAGCTCGGAGCGACTTCGCTAATTTTTCCATTTCGCTGCGGTTCATGGGAGCCATAATACCGCAGACGCTGCTCCGCGTTGAGGGCGGTATCAGTCGTTACGCGGCTTCTCAGGCGTTTCACCGGCGTCCTGAGAGCATTCCCACCCCAGTTTTCCGAGCCAAACGGCGTAAAATAGCAAAAAACCGGTCGTCAGAACTCCTGCCGGCAACACCATGTACTTAGCGTATTTGTACTGTTCACCCGAAAAATAATAGCCCAGAGCGCCCAGAACCAGGATGCCGAGCAAAACGACCCCGGTCACGATGTAGAACAAAAACCATTTGTGAAGTTTGCGTCCCACCGCCGCCAGGATCGCGCCGCTAAAGGGGACAATCGGCGACCCCGAATCGAGCAGTGCGAGATAGAAGTAGGGAAAGAGGAAAAAGCCGAGTATTCCCAGCGGCGCCGCTAGCCAAGGACTGACCAGCGCCGCGACCAGCCCAGCTGGCGTCATCGCCAAGATCAATGCGACGACAAAAAAGATCGTTTCCATGATTCGTTCAAAGATCGGGGTCTCGGGCCATTCCAATTGGCTCACGCCGCTAGCGATCGATGTCGAAATGTTCATAAAAGCAGAGGCCAAGAAAACCAGCACGATGGCCCCGACAACCACCGTCATCGTGGTCAGCGCAAAACTATTGAAGTACGCGCCAAAGTCCGCCGCGCCGCTGCCGAGCGCAACCGCGTTGATCGCCATGTAAAAGACGACGGCGGTCGCCATCGCGATGACGATCCAACGCGTCAGAAACTGAATGTCGAGGAAAAACTTGACGTCCGTCGTAATCGCTTCCGCAGAGAGCGAAAGCGGATATTGAACGCGTGTTGAACGTGGATCGTAGTCTTCCGGCGTCAGACTCTCCCGCTTTGTCTCCGGCGGCATGTCGGCGTTAAATTGCGCCGCCGCTCGCTCTTCCACCATTTTCTGATAGGGCTTGTCCGACAGATGGGGACGCTCTTTTTCAGCGCGCGATTGCCGCTCCGCTTCGGCAAAGTAACGTGCGGCCATCTGCTTAGAGGACGTATCATCGTGAACTGCTTCTTTCAAACTGTAGATGTCATCGTCCGACATCTCGACTTGTTTGACAGGCGCCTTCTTCGCCGCCAGCTTGGCGACAAACGCCGTTTGGCAGTCAGGACACATCACGCGTTTGCCGAGGTCGCGCGATTGAATCGTCACGCGGGTATTGCAAACAGGGCAGACGACCGATTCGGTCGGGTCTTTGTCTTTCGCGCCGCTGCGGATCACGCCGACGTCACTCGGCTTGGGCACGCGCATCGATTGTTCGCAATGCGGACAGATAAACGCCTCGCCGGAGGCCGTAGCGGCCGCTTGCAGCTGGGCGTTGCACGATTTACAGGCGAATTTCAAGATTTCCATAGCTTGTCTCGATGTCACGCCTTCTACTGCTGGATAAAAGTGGTTCGCTCTACGATATCGAGCGAGGCCAGTTACTCAAGTCTACTGCTGACCGCTGGATGCGGCGAATCGCTGGTGCGAAATAAATCTTAAGCCAATCGCACATTTCCGTCTTTTATTCGCATTAAAGTACGCCATATTTCATAGAAACATCGCTGGAACCTCCGAAGTCGCTTGTCGAAAGTCATAAGACGAACAAAAATAGGCAGTTTCGTCGAACATCCCCCCTTTCAAGTTAGGGAGCCGCGTGCGACTGCTGCACGATTTAGAGCATGTGCCTCCCGAGATTTTGGGAGGCGCGCTTGCCATCGGAAATTTTGACGGCGTCCATTTAGGGCATGCCCGGATCGTTGAATCGATACGCCGTCAGGCGCGCGCCGTGCATGGTCCCACCGTCGTCTTCACGTTTGATCCGCATCCGGTTCGCTTGCTGCGTCCCGAACAGACGCCGCCGCCGCTTACTTGGACGCGTCGCAAAGCGCAGCTGCTTGCACAACTGGGGGTAGATGCAATGATCGCCTATCCAACCGATCGGGCGCTGCTGGAACTCTCGGCCGAAGCTTTTTTCCAACAGATCGTCGTCGACCAGTTGCAAGCCAAAGCGATGGTCGAAGGCCCCAACTTTTACTTTGGCCGAGATCGCCAAGGAAACACGGTGCTGTTGGGTGAGCTTTGCCAACAACACCAGATGTCGCTCGAAATCGTGGAACCGATGCAACTCGCCAGTCATAACGAGATCATTTCGAGCAGTCGCGTCCGTCAGGCAATCGCCGGCGGAGATGTCGAGGCCGCTCGCCGCATGTTGACCGAACCTTATCGACTGCGCGGGATGGTGACGCATGGCGCCGGACGGGGCGGATCGCTTGGTTTCGCTACAGCCAACTTAGAAGCGATCGACACCATCATTCCCGCCCATGGCGTCTACGCCGGCTATGTCGTCCGCCAAGAACTGACGCACGCCGCGGCGATCCATATTGGGCCGAACCCGACATTTGGCGAAGGTCACGCCAAGGTCGAAGCGCATTTGATTGATTTTGCCGGTTCGCTGTATGGCGAACCGTTGGAGTTGGCCTTTCTGACGCGACTACGGGACGTTCGTACTTTTGACGACGTGCAGCAGTTGACCAGTCAGATTCACCAAGACGTCGAAGCCGTAAAACTTTCTTACAGCGATTGGCTGACGCCGCGCGTCGCCTGAGGATCGAGATAGTAACCAATGAGCATTGACTGGAAACGCCTGGCCGCCGCCATCGCCCCCTATCAACGATTCCTGCTAACTAGCCACGTTCGGCCTGATTGCGATGCGTTGGGAAGCGAACTCGCGATGGCCGCACTGCTGCGCCAAATGGGTAAAGAAGCGACGATTGTCAATGCTTCCGAAACGCCTCCGCATCTTGCTTTCATCGATCCGACCAACGAAGTGCGCGTGCTCGGTCGTGACGTCACCGCCGCGGCGCTGGTCGGCACGTTTGACGCGTTCATGGTGCTAGATACCGGCGCATGGATCCAACTGGCCGAGATGGGCGAAGTATTGAAAGCCTTCGCCGGGCCGAAGTTCGTGCTCGATCACCACGTGAGCGAAGATGATCTCAGCGCCGATGTCTTTAAAGATTCCACTTCCGAAGCGACGGGACGATTGGTTTATGAAGCGGCTCAAGCTTGGGGACTTTCGCTCACTCCGCTGACCGCGTCGCAGCTCTTCACAGCGATTGCGACCGATACCGGTTGGTTTCGTTTCGGCTCGGTCACCAGCGGTACGTATCGCGCCATCGCCGGCTTGATGGATGCCGGCGCATCGCCTCCAGCCGTTTATGCGGATCTCTACGAACGGGATCGATTGGCGCGGGTTCAATTGCGCGGACGCATTTTGGCGAAGGTCGCCGTCACCGATAGTGGACGCCTGGCATACAGCACCGCCAAGCTGGATGATTTCCAAGCGACGGACTCGACGACCAGCGACACCGAAGACGCGATCAACATGATGCTCGTCATTCAAGGCGTGAAAGCGGCGGTACTGTTTATCGAACTGCCAGGCGGCGGCATCAAAGCCAGCTTCCGCAGCCGCTCAAAGTTGGACGTTTCGCAAATCGCCGGCCTGTTTGGCGGCGGCGGTCACAAGGCGGCGGCCGGCGCGACGCTCTCGACAACGCTTTCTGAAGCGATCACTCTTGTTCTTGACGCGATGGAAAAAGGCATGCGAGAATAGGAGTCGACTCGACACGCGTCACCCTCCAGTTTGACGACGCCGATTTTGTCGTCACCTCCTCCAAAAAACGCCTAAAATCAGGCCGTTTCAGCGACACTCGCTCCTCTTGATGGCCTTTAGTCTCGCATTTGCTTTGACGCACAGGTACTCTTCATGACTCACGAAACTGATCCGTCTCCTCCCGACGAGCGACGCAGTTTTTTGACAAAAGCAGCGGCCATAATCATCGGTGGTTTTGTCGGCTTTGTTCCCTTCGCCGCCGGCTTGGCGACCTTTCTCGATCCGGTCTTTCGCAAGTCGAACGCCAGCAAGGCACTCAAGATCGCGTCGCTTGATTCTCTACCTGCTGACGGCGTGCCGCGACAGTTTCCGGTGGTCAGTGATCAGACCGACGCTTGGAACCAAAATTCCAATCAACCGATCGGCGCCGTCTATCTGCGTCGCTTGCCTGACAGCGAAATGATTGAAGCGTTTAACGCCGCTTGTCCCCATGCCGGATGTGCGGTCGATTTCAAACCGAACGCCGGCGAAGCAGGTCTGTTCCAGTGCCCTTGCCATAAGAGCGACTTCAAACCCGATGGCGCTCGCTTGGATCCAGAGACTTGCCCCAGCCCGCGTGATCTCGATCCCTTGCCGGTCGACGCCGAAAAGCTGAAGCAAGGCGAAGTGTGGATCGAGTTCATGAATTTTCAGACCGGACCAGAGCGAAAGCCGATTACATGAACAAGCTCTGGGAATGGCTCGACGACCGGACCGGCTACAAGCATCTGGTGAACGAAGCGCTGTACGAACATATCCCCGGCGGTTCGCGGTGGCGCTATGTCTGGGGAAGCACGCTCGTCTTCGCCTTTGTCGTGCAGATGATTACCGGCACTTTTTTGTGGATGGCCTACAGCGCCAACTCGAAGGGCGCATGGGAAAGCGTTTACTACATCCAATACGAAATGCAGGGAGGCTGGATTCTCCGCGGCCTGCATCACTTCATGGCCCAAGCGATGATCGTGCTGCTAGCGCTGCACTTTCTGCAAGTCGTGATCGACGGCGCCTACAAAGCGCCGCGCGAGTTCAACTTCTGGACCGGCTTGATCTTGATGAAGATCGTGCTTGGTTTGTCGCTGACCGGCTACTTGTTGCCGTGGGATCAAAAAGGTTACTGGGCGACGAAAGTCGCGACAACGCTGATGGGACTAGTTCCCGTCGTCGGCGGTGATCTGCAAAAGGTGGTTGTCGGCGGCGCCGATTATGGTCACGCCACATTGACCCGCTTCTTTGCGCTGCATGCCGGCGTACTACCGGGCCTGCTGCTTGTCTTCCTCGGTATCCACATGTATTTCTTCCGCCGAGCCGGCATTCATGCCGTCGGCGCTGACAAACGAACGGCCGCCTATTTTTGGCCCGATCAAGTGCTAAAAGACGCCGTCGCTTGCTTGGCGGTGTTGGCCGTAGTAATGCTGTTTGTCGTCAAAGGTTTTATGTTCCCTCCCCAGGAGCACGTCGCAGGCGTTCCGATTGAAGCGCACTTCGGAGCCGAATTGGGAGCCCCCGCCGATCCGGCCAACAGCTATTCAGCCGCTCGCCCTGAGTGGTATTTTTTGTTCTTATTCCAGTTCCTGAAGCTGCCGATCTTTGCTGGTCACAACGAAATCTACGGCGCGATCGTGATCCCCGGCCTGGTGATGGGCTTGCTCTTTTTGATGCCTTTTATCGGTCGCTGGAAATTGGGACATGGATTTAACGTCGCGTTGATTTTGGCCCTCCTGCTAGGCGCCGGATCGTTGACTTTTATGGCGCTGCGCGAAGATTGGAGCGACGATGGTTACAAAGCGGCGGTTGCCGACGCCCATGTTCAATCGCTCCGGGCGGTGCAACTCGCCCAACAAGGGATTCCGGACGGCGGAGCGATCTCGTTGATGCGGAACGACCCGAAGACCCAAGGTCCGATCTTGTTCACACGGCATTGCGGCAGTTGCCATGCACACCAACCGGTGGAAGGTTTGCTTGCGGCCGATCCGCTATTGGCGGCGACGAAACCGCCAGAGCAGTCCTCGGCGCCGAATCTGTATAAGTTTGGCACGACCGAGTGGATTGCGGCTTTCCTTGATCCCCACGCGCAGAAGTTGGCCACGGCCACGGTCGACGGCGAAGCGGAAGTAGCGCCGATCAACAGCCTCACCTTCTTTGGCGGCACGGCGCATATCGAAGGAGAAATGGCCAGCTATGTGACCGACACGATCGGTGACGAAGCGGAGTGGACGCCAGATCAGATCGAAGCGGTTGTGATGGCGCTGGCCAACGAAAGCGGCGTCGAGTCGCAAGAGAAACTGGACGCCGACCAGGTCGCCGCCGGCCGCACGTTATTGCAAGACGATAATCGCTGCGCCATGTGTCACAAGTTCCATGCCGAAAACGACGCCGCCTATGCTCCCGATTTGACTGGCTACGCTTCCCGCGAGTGGCTAATCGAGTTCATCAGCAATCCAGCGGCGGAGAAATTTTACGGCGACAATAACGATCGTATGCCCTCGTTCTATTTGGATCCGCACCAACCGCTGGCGAACCGAATTCAGAAGAAAGAACTGGAGTTAATCGTGGACTGGCTCGGCGGCGACTGGTACGAACCGGAAGCGATTATCGAGTCTGAGAAGTCGCTAGAGTCGGTTCAGGTACTTCCCGATGAATAGTTGACCGTGCCCCCTCTTCACAAGCTCTCCGTCGCTAGCCAATTTTGAAAATTGCAATCTCTGAAGTCTCCGGCGCCTCTTTTCTGTTCGTAGCACGCTGCGCGGACGAGGAAATCGCTCACCAAAACTCGAATATTGCAACTTGAAAGCGATGGAGCCGGGCCAGCAGCACCCGCTAGCTGCGAAGGCGCCCCGAAGGTTCGCTTTACCGGAGAAACCGGCAAAATCGTTCGAGTCGAGCGTCTCCGCTAGCCGATGCAAAAGAAGACGCCCTTCACGGCGCGGCGAGCGATTGCTAGCCGTCCATTGGTCTCCTTGCGAATCCGGCTCCCTATGTGGTGCGAACACTGCCGCCAAGACGTGACTGCGATTGCCGCAGCAGATGATGCGCGCATCGTCTGCGGGCGTTGTCAGAAAACGTTAGAAGCGAAGCCGGAAGCCCCGCCGTCACTCCGAATCGATTCGATGCGGCTGCAGGAAGACCTGCAGACGATCGACCGCATCGTAGCGATGATGGGACGAGACGCGGCGCCAGACAGAAAGCTAACCCCCAACTCCCCTCCCCTGCCACGAGAAACGACGCCGCGCGAAGCCGAACGGCCCCGCTCACCAGCGGCGCCGTCGCAACGCAAGTTAAAGGGACTGCGCACGCCGATCTTTTCGTGGCTGGCGACTTCGGCCGGTTCGATCACGCTCGTTTGCGGCCTTGTCCTACTTGGCTGGGCGATGTTTGACCCGCGGCCCGTCTTGGCGACCGTCGGATTGCCGTTGGCCCTGCTGGGCCTCGCCGGCATGTTGGTGGGATTGGTCTTTCAGCTCGATAGCGTCTCGCAACACAACCGCCGCTTGCATCGTCATCTCTTGGCGGTCGAAGACGAACTGGAAGATCTCAAAACAACCACTAAATTGGCCAGCAGCTCGCACGCGTCGCCCGGCCAAAACTTCTATCTGCACATGGCCGAGGGAGCGAGCCCTCATGTGCTGTTGGCCGATGTAAAAGGCCAGCTCGATCTATTGGCGACCCAAATGGCGGGCGATCGCCGCCGCTAGATCGGGTCTCTTCTTAGTCCGAAGCGCGAGTTTTGAGGTTGCGATTTTTCGAACCAAGCGAACACCAGCCAGAGGCGCGAGCCGATGGAATGCGGCTGGTCACTTCAATCCGTGTTGGCGTCACCAGCCGCATTCCCTCGCTGGCGCCTTTTGAAGTCGCGCAATTTCCCGGTTGGCCGCGATAGCTCGGCTATCGGGGCGGCGCAGCCGTAAGAGGCATTGGTTCCTGGTAAGCAGTTCGAGGCCATTTCGCCATTTCAAACGGCGCGGCAACCACCGCTATCAGGTCCGACCACGGCTCGCTGCCTCTTACCGACTTTGTTGGCCCCGATAGCGGAGCTATCGGGGCCAACCGGGCGTGGTTTGGAAAATAAGCGCGCGAGCAAGGGAAATGCGTTCGTGATCGCAATGCAGGCTGGAAGTGTCGAAGTCTGAGCGTCATTGCGTCAACTCCTTCGCAACCTGCAATAATCGGTCGCACGCCCCTCCAGCAATCTTATTGCACCCCCCAAGTTAAGCAGCTAAAATAACGTGACCCAATTCCTTTCTACTTAAAATGCTTAATTGTTTTTCTTTTCGCCCCTTGCCGGAGCACTCTGCATGCAATCTTTCAAGCTTCCACGACGTGGTTTTACACTCGTCGAACTGTTAGTCGTGATCGCCATCATCGGCGTTTTGATTGCACTCTTACTGCCAGCCGTACAACAGGCTCGTGAGGCTGCTCGTCGGATGCAGTGCACGAACAATTTGAAGCAAATGGGGCTGGCGGTTCATAACTTCGCCGACACGCAGAACGGCTTGCCTCCCTCGACGATCGGCTATGACTTTACCGCCGAAGGGCGAGTCTCGCGAGCTTCGTTCTTTATCGTGATCTTGCCTTATCTCGAACAAAACGCCGCTTACGATTTCATTGCGAGCAAGACCAACAACCTGGCCAGCCCGGTCGCCAACGCCGACTTTTGGAACACGCTAACCAGCGCCGAGCGCCAGTCAATGTCGTTCTCGGCTTACTTTTGCCCTTCACGTCGCAGCGATTCGCCGGTCATGGGCGACGGGCCGTCGACGAATCCAGCGGAGAGCATTCACGGCCCCCGCGGCGATTACGCCATCGTTCAAGGGCGCGATACGCGTCACTGGGCCGAATGGATGATGAATGATCAGGAAGCGACAGCATCGGACCAGAAAGGGCCCATCCGCTCGGCCCGTTGGGCGCCGACCGCCGCGTCATGGCGGCCTCGCGACACGTTCGCTCGCTGGCAAGACGGAACCAGCAACCAAATTGTTATTGGTGAAAAACATATCCAAAAAGATGATCTTAACATCTGTTCGACGAATGCCGGGACCACCGCCCAGCGACAAGAACAGGCGGACTGTTCGATCATCTCGCTGGGCAACTGGGGCACGCTGCCGTCCGGCAGATCCTTCAATGCCGGCATCGCTCGCAGCCCCAACGATCCCGTCTCGTTTAACGAGGATGGAGTTCAGTGGGGAAGCAGCCATCCCGGCGTCTGCAATTTCCTGTTCGGAGACGGCTCGGTTCGTCCGCTGGCGGTGACCATTCCGACCGGCAACGGATCCAGCTTCTTGCTGTCGCAACTGGGCAACGTTGCGGATGGCAACGTGACCGTTCTTCCTTAGTGCAAATAGCGTGTTCTACTCGCGGCGTGGCGCAAGCGTTACGTTCCGCGAGTCGATGCACTGTTTTCTGGTCCCGGCGTATCTTTGGGTGAGAAGGATTGAGACGATGAAACTAGCGACCCTTCTTTTGCTTTCCGCTCTCTTCGTCAGCGCTGGCGGCTGTCGTAGCGAATTCAATTCGCTGCAAGGAACCGTGAAGTACGAAGATGGAACTCCGGTCGATCACGGCATGGTCTGCTTCCTCAAAGATGGATTTTTAGCGAAAGGGGTCATCGAATCGGATGGCGCTTTTGTCGTTGGTTCGCTAAGAGCCGACGACGGACTCCCGGATGGCGCTTACCAGGTCTACATCGATGGCGCGGTGATCGAAGATCTCAAAGCGCCGACCGGCGTTCGCTCGATCGTCCCGAAGGAGATGACAGATCCCGAAAAGTCGGGACTGACCTTCAAGGTTCCCGGCGATGGGCGCACGCTGGATATTGTCGTCGCCAAGCCGAAACGTTAGAGATCACGAAAGACGGCGCTGCCACGTTTTCCCTGACGCTACGAGCTTGAGCATCCCCCAACCGAACTTCTATCTGCATAGGGAAGCCGGAGCGTCCCCATGTCTTGCAGGCCGACGTGAAAGTTCAGCTAGATCTATTGGCGATGCAAATGGCCGGTGATCGGCGGCAGTAGGCCTTTTTCGTACATCGCAAAATTCTTCAGCCCCAACAGGGGCGGCGCTAAAGCAGCCCAGGGTCAGTCCGCCGCAGGCGACGCAGCCCTGGGAATACGTCGGCAAAATCCAGCGGGGCGATCTAAAAAGCTTCAATCCCACGCGTAACGCTCATCCAATTCGACGCCATGCCGTTGGCAAATTGCACGGTATTCGGTCTGAAAATCAAACTGCTGATGATGCTCTTCTTGTCGACGGATGTATTCGACGACGTCAGGAACTTTCGATTCGCTGACTGAAAACACGCCGTATCCAGCCTGCCAAAAGAAGTCGTGATACGACAGACCTTTTGTCTTCAGCCATTTGGAAGAGGATGTCTTCAGGTTGATCACCACATCAGCAAGGGTCATCGTCCGCGATAGACAGAAGAGTAAATGGACATGGTTATCGTGGCCTCCCACAATCCTTGGATCACATTCTGAACTCTTCAAGCATGTCGCAAGATAGGCGTAGAGTTGTTGGCGAACGTTTTCGTCTTTGAAAAACGCCTGGCGATGTTTGGTCGAGAAGATCAGGTGACACCAGAGGCGAGCAAGTGATTGCGGCATGGTCGAACCTTTGGCAGGTCTTGGTTAGTCCGCCCCGCTGGGGCTTTTGTTTTTTTGCGTCTGCTTACCCAGGGCTGCGTCGCCTGCGGCGGACTGACCCTGGGCTGCATTAGGACGGCCCGTTGGGCCTGTTGGTTGCCGTTGAATCTATTTTGGTTGTAAGCAACCTGAAGCTCAACCAAGTTTCTTCGTCGTCCTAAAACAACGAAGGACGTGGAAAAGCAAGGGACCGTCAAGTCAGCGCGAAAGGAGCGGCGTTAAAGCAGCCCGTGGAGCCTATTTTGGCGCCAGCTACGAACCTTCATGCGACAACTCCGCCAACTGCTCCAACTTCCCCTGCGCCGCGCCGCTGTCGATCGCTTCGGCCGCCATCTGCGCCGCTTCGTCGGGGCTGGCCGCTTTCTCCGCCGTCCAGATCGCCGCGGCGGCGTTGAGCACCACGATATCGCGCGCCGGGCATTTTTCTTTTTCCAACACGCGGCGGATCATTGCGGCGCTTTCTGCAGGGCCGTTGACCAGCATCGAGTCGAGACCGTTGGGCGTTACCCCAAAATCTATAGGGCTCCAATCCCAGCGATGGAGTTGATCGTCGGCCGCTAATGTCACATGCGTTTTGCCGGTCAGCGTGACTTCGTCCAGGCCATCTGCGCCGGTCACCAACACCGCGCGGCGGACGCCCAGCTTTAATACCGCGGCCGCCATCAAGTCGCGCATGCCGGGCCTGCCGACTCCCAACAGCTGATACTGAGCGGCGGCGGGATTACAAAGCGGACCGAGCAGATTGAAGATCGTCGGCACGCCCAAGCTTTTGCGAACGGCCGAAACATGCCGCATCGACTGATGCGCGAGCGGCGCAAAGCAAAAGCAGATGCCGATCTCGTTCAGGCAATGCTCGATCTGGGGAACGCTCGCTTCGATGTTGACGCCGAGCTGCGCTAACACGTCGGCGCTGCCCGTCTTGCTGGTGACGCTGCGGTTGCCATGTTTGGCGACCGGAACTCCGGCGGCGGCCGTGACAATCGCCGCCGCGGTGCTAATGTTGAACGTTCCGCTGCCGTCCCCTCCGGTGCCGCAGGTGTCGATCACATCGGTCCGATCGGTGCGGATGGCCGCCATGTTGCGACGCATCGCGATCGCGGCGCCTGCAAGCTCGTCGACAGCAGGGCCTTTGGCGTTGATCGCAAGCAACAGCCGAGCGATTTGTGCATCGGGCCAGGCGCCTTGCATGATTTGATCGATTGCCGCGGACATTTGGCCCACCGATAAATCACGGCCTGCGTCTAATTTTTCCCAGATGGCGTCGTCCACGTTTTGATTCCCTTGCCAAACAATTTTGGTTGCTGACTGATTTTACCGAGACTCGCGGTCCGCTCCCACCCGCGTTCGACTGCACGTAGCGGCAGTCATTTGATATAAATAGAGAGGGCAAGCCTTGAATGAGCGAGACAAGATCGTCTTGCGAGGCGAGATTAAAGCTGTAACCACCGCTGCGAGCGAGGTCGAAGATCGACTATGGCCAGGAAGGTTATCATTGATTGCGATCCAGGGATCGACGACGCTGTCGCCCTGATGGTCGCTCTGTTCGACGCTGAGTTGGACGTGGTGGCGGTTACCTCCACCGCCGGAAACGTCCCAGCCGATCAAGCAGGCCGCAATCTGCAAGGGTTGATCGAACGGCTCGATCCGCCGCGCCGTCCGCGAATTGGGGTTGGATCTGGCCCCAGTTCGGCGCCACCGGTCGACGGCACCGAACTGAACGGCTCGGACGGGCTAGCCAATCTTCAACTGGTCGTCTCTTCTTTGCATCAACGGCATCCAGCCGAAAAATTAATCTGCGACGAAATCCGCGCGGCGCCGGAAGAAGTAACGATCGTCGCTTTGGGCCCGATGACCAACATCGCCCGAGCGCTGCAGCGCGACCCCACCATCGCTTCCCAAATTGGCCGCATTGTCATCATGGGGGGAGCGGTCAATTGCGTCGGCAGCGTCACGCCGGCCGCCGAATTTAATTGTCACTTCGATGCAATGGCGGCTCGAATCGTTTTCAAGTCTCGCACGACCAAGACGCTGATCCCGTTAGATGTGACACGGCAAGCGACCTTTGGGCTCGACCTGCTGGATCAGTTGCCCAATCTCGAATCGTCGCCAGCGTCCCAACTGCTGCATCAACTGTTGCCGTTCGTCTATCGCAGCCACCGGCAAGTGCTGGGAATCGAAGGAATCTTTTTACACGATGCGATCGCCCTGGCCGCGGTGCTGAATCCTGAGATGTTCGAGATGGAGGAGATGGCCGGCGACGTCGAAACGAGCGGCGAGATCACGCTGGGCGCGACGATTTTCGATCGCCGCGAACATCGCAGCTGGGCCACCAACATGGAAGTCGCCACCAAAATCGACATTCCGCAAGTGCAAGATTGTCTCGTGCAAGGCTTGCGCGCCGCGATTCGGGGCGCTCGCTAGTTGAGACTTCTCTTCAATCAGGAACGGAGATGACTGAAGAACGGAAGAATTCGTTCAGAAAAAAAGGAGCACTCTATTCTGAAGCCCAACGGCCCGTTGGGCCTCAGAATGGCATGTCACAGCCAACTCTCCGCTTTCCGCTCTTCTACGGTTTAAGCGTCGCGTCGCGGACCGCGAGTTCCAATTTGACCACGGTCAAGACTCCGTCGCGATAGAGTTCGACCGGTAGTTTGATATTCAGCGGCGACAGGCTGACAACGTTGACCAGATGCGAGTCATCTTCGATCTCTTGATTGTTGAAGCGAATGATGACGTCTCCCACCAAGAGGCCGGCGGCAGCGGCCGGCGAATCAGGGGTCACGCCGTTGACGCGCGTTCCTTTCGCCATCGGCAGGCCTAGTTTCTCGGCTGCTTTGCTGTCGTACTGCGAATCGAGCACGACGCCGAGAAACGCGCGAGATACCTTGCCGTCGTCGATCATTTGCCGAGCGATGTTCAAGGCCGAGTTGATGGGGATCGTAAATCCAATGCCGTCGTTTCCGCCCGAGTTGCTGGCGATCGCCGTATTGATGCCGATCACTTCGCCCCGCAGATTCAAGAGCGGACCACCGCTGTTGCCGGGGTTGATCGCCGCGTCGGTCTGCATGAAGTTTTGAAACTTCAACCCTTGGCGGCCCAGTTGCAAATCACGACGCCCCTTGGCGCTGATGATGCCGTAGGTGACCGATTGGCTGAGCCCAAAGGGACTGCCGACCGCCAAGACAAACTCGCCGATCTCTACCGTAGAACTGTCGCCGACTTGCCCCGGAGTCAGTCGGTCCGCCGAAATCGCCATGACGGCGACATCGGTCTCTCGGTCGGTCCAAACTTGGGAAGGTCGCAAGATGCGACCGTCGTCGAGATGAATCTTGATGTCTTGATTGGCCGCCTGGCTGATGACATGGCGGTTGGTCAGCACATAGTCTTTGTCATGGTGGCGAATGATCACGCCGGAGCCTGCCTCGTCGACGATGTTGCCGCCGTACGCAAGCGATTCCCCTTCTTTTTTGCGCGCTTCGATATGAACGACCGACGGTCGTACATAACGGCATACCTTTTTCAACAGGTTGCCGTGCGCTTCGAGCTGGGCGACTTCGCGCAAGATATCTTCACGCAGTTGTTGGCGCGGCGAGACCGCTTCTTCTTGGGCCGAAACCGTCTCCGCCAACGTGACGCTGAGCAATGACAACGCGATGACCGCGAGTGAAATTCTGGATTTGCGCGTGTTCATATCGCTGTCCTACGCAGTTATCGCCAAAAGAGGATCTTCGACGAATTCTAGGCTGTCTTAGGATGAACGCAAGTCACTACTCCATGCCGAACTTACCGCAAAGCCAATCGGCGCATAGAAAAAGGCGGCCTGCTGCGAGAGCTTACCGCCTTGATGGTGTGGGGTCGGAAAATCGTTACGATCGTTTAGATCGAAACTTGATCTTCCGAGTTTTGACGCCAGCTGACGCCATCTTCGCCCAACTCTTCCAACTCGCGTTGGCACTTGATGCAGAGGGTCGCATACGGCAGCGCCTGCAGTCGAGCGGTGGGAATCTTGCTATTACACCCTTCGCATTCGCCAAACGATCCGCCCCGAATTCGCTCGAGGGCCTTATCGATTTGCGCCAATTCGCGGCTTTCTACTTCCGCAAGTTGCGAGCTCAACTCATCTTGAGCGCTGTCGAGTGCGAAATCGACCACGTCGCCGGCCGTCTGCTCAAGCTCTTTCAGCATGCTCAAGTCGCCGGCCAGGGCCTTGCGGAGCGCATCACGGCGCTTCAACAAGATCTCCTTGGTCTTATCAATGAAGTCCGTTCGAGATTTACCCATGGTGGTCACCTTCATATGGTGGAAACCGGCTATGTTATCGACGTGAAGACGTCTTTGCTACTAGTTTCCGAATTTGGACGAAGCCCGTTCTCGTTATTTTTACATGAACTACGCGGTTGCGTTCACCATCCTGCCGAGGGGGCCGATTGGACGATTTCATGCGTAACGAAAATATAGTACCGGTTCTGGATAGGGGAAGTCTGTAAATCTCATTTTCTTCCAGGTCTCTCCCCAAACTGACCGGACCATCTTAAATTACGCCGCAGAAAGGGGTTCGGTTCACGGATTCCCCTTGATTTCTAGGAGAAATTTTGCTTACGAATCTCTCCGATTTTCTTTTGAGGACACTTTCGCCACGTCGTGTTACCGTAATCGTCCAAACGGTGAAACCGATTCGAGCAGTTCTTTCGAATTCCCCCGTTTTCTTGGTCTATTTCCCCTTTCGCCCGTGGGGTGATTCTTTGACCGGTGCGTCGCTGTGGGCTATATCCCCTTATCGCTGCTTGATTTACTTCCCAATACACCCCGCTTTCCAGAGCCTTTCTGCAAGCTAGGCGCCGCCATGGTCACTCAAGTCGATCCCCACCATTCTTCGTTGCTTGGCAAGCCGCTATGTCCGCTCGTTCTGCGCGTCGAGGGAACCGAACGAGATGGACAGATCGTGCGACTCGAGCGCGCTAAGTGCGTGATCGGATCGGCCGCTAGCTGCACGCTCCGCTTGGCTGCCGCCGGGGTCCGGCCGCGGCATTGCGTGATCTGGCGCGGTTCGGCCGGCATGATCCTGCAACGGGTCGAAGCCGATGTCCTGGTGAATGGTCAAAGCGTCACCGAAGCAGCGCTGGTCGTCGGCGACCTGATCACCGTGGGAGCGGTCAACTTCCGCATCGATCCAGAATCGCCGCAGAACGATTCGTCGACAAGTCAGCGACAAGTTCAGTCGCTAGAGCGACGCTTGGGCGAAATTCGAGGACGCAACCGTCGCCGGATACATCGCCTTGTCGATCTGGTTCGTCAATCGACTGCACAACCAAGCCCCGCCGCGCCGCCGATTCCCCAGCCAGAAGAAACAGCGGCTGTCGAGCGCTTGGCCGAGACCGAGCGCTTGCTGCAAGAAATGCAACAACAGCATGCAGCGAACGAAACGAAAATCGGCGAGCTTGAGCAACAGCTGGAAAAATTAGAACACGAATATCGCGAGCTGGACGCCTCCGGCGGCTCCGTTGCGCCGGAGGCCATGGAAGCTCAGGAAAGAGCGCATCGGGACGCGGCCGACGCCAACGAGCGTCTCCAGGTCCTGTCGCGCGGCTGGTCGCAACGCGAAGCGGAACTGACCCAACGTATCGAAGAGCTGGAGAGCATGTCGCACCAACTAGGCGCGGCCTCGGCTCACTTCGCTCCTGCTGAAGAAGCACAAGCGGCGGAAACCGCCGAAGTGGAAGACGAATCGTCCGAGATCGCGCCCGAGCCGGCCGCTCCTCAAGCCAGCGTTGCGGACGTGCTCGCCAAGTTTGGTTTCAATCCCGACGCCGATGACGACGAGGAAGAAGAGTACGACGAACCTTCGTCCCCTTCGCTGATGACCAGCGATGAAGAACCGGCGGCGAATCCGGCCGATGAGGATGATGTTTCGATCGAGGAATACATGTCCAGTCTCATGAGCCGCGTTCGTGGTCGTGAGGGGACGAGCACCAATCCTTCACCATCGCAACAGGCCGCGGCGCCCAAACCGCCTGAGCCGCCCCAACCGGTGAAAGAACAAACGCCGTTCAATCCCGGCGAGTTTGTTCCTTCGCGTAAAGCGCCGGAGCAAACCTCCGATCTGCGCGCACTCCGCGATTTGGCGAATCAATCGGCCCGCTCGGCGATCGACAGCCATACGGTAAAGCGCTGGAACAATATGTATGTCACCAAGGTGATCGTTTCGTTCGTCGCTTTCACGACGGCGATCTGCCTGTTGGTGGAAACCAAGAGTTTCGTCTCCCTCCCGTTCCTAGGAGCTGCGATCGGAATCATCATCTCGATCTTCTGGGGCTTCCAGGCTGCAATCGTCTACAACCAAGTTCGCACGGCGCGAAAGTTGGCCGACGGACAGGAAATCAAGATCCTCGACGAACCAGGCCAGATGGAATTCGATTCGCCAGAAATCGGACAGGACGAAGTGGGCGATCCTCCCCAATCCATCGAAGCCGAATAGCAACAGAAGCATTCGACGGATAGGCCGCCTCTGACGATGCGGCCTGTTCTATTTCTTGGCGGAGTTCAATGGGGACGAGAAACTCGCGCCGTTTGCTTGCCCTGCGTCATCAGGAAGTCTTAAAATAGAACGCGGCGCGGCCCGTATCGACATCAGCCGCACGGCGTTAGCCGCGGTTTTTGTCTCCAATTTCCGTCGGCCATGAGTTCCTGTCAGAAACCGCAGCTAACGCCGTGCGGCTGATTTTGCCGGAGAAGCGAGAGCGAATGGCGACTATTTGTTCAGCTTGCTGAAAAACGCTCTAGTGTCCAATTGGTTCGAAATAGCAAACTTTCAAAACGTCAAAAGGGGACGAAAAATCACCTCGTACACATCCCCTTTCAACAAAAATTTCACGGACAATCATTGCCAGAAAAATTCTCCTTCGACGGACGGAGTCGATTGATGCGTATTCTCCTTTTCCTGTCGCTGCTCTTGGTACCGTTGCTCCCCTGTATCCTTGCGGCGCAAGTTCTCCAACTGCCGGAGTGGCATACTTACTCCAACAGTTCGTCCTATTTGATTCCGGATCGCGGCGCCGTGTACGGCGGAGGCGTCCTGCGTCGCGCCGAAACAAGCGGAGAGGTCGGCACTCCTTTTCTTCCCAGCAATCGCAGCTTCGGCGTCAACACCGGCGCGACAAGCACCAGCGCCACCGCGTGGATTCACCGCCCACCGGAATGGGCGCTTTCCCACGGACAGCAACAGCAACCCGCCGGCGACGACCAATCGTTGCGAATGATAGGAGCGTCCGATCTGAACCAAGCGGCGCCCGACAGTCTGGCGGCGATCCGTCGGCAACTTTCGGCCGACGACGCAGCCGCCAATCAAAAAGCGGTCAAATACGCCAACATGGCCGAAGACTGCGTAAAACAAGGAAAAACGAGCATCGCCAAGCTCTTCCTCCAATCCGCGATCTCGACGGCGAAGGGAGACTATCAAGCCGAGCTGAAACAACGCCTGATCCAAATCAGCGACACCTCGACCACCAAGCGATAAGAATCTCTGTATCCCCGCTGATCTTTGCAAATCTAGGTTGCTACAATCGTCTGCTACTGCTTGAACTTCCCCTCTGACGATTTCCTCTGAAAGCGACCGCAATGCCCTGGATTAGCGAACAGGCCGACAGTATCTCTTGGGACCGCATCGAAGCGATCCTGCAACAAACCGTGGCCGAAGCTCGCCAGCGGATCTGCGCCACGCCGCGCCGCGTGTTGTTGCTTCCCCCAGACATCACGCGGATGCACTCGGGATCGGGGCAGATCACCGAAATGCTGTACAACATGCTCGCCGGCGAAGCGGACGTGCATGTCATTCCGACGCTCGGTCAGCACGTTCCGCATACGCCGGAAGAAAACGTGACGATGTTCGGCTCGATTCCGGAAGAGAAAATTCACCCGCACGATTGGCGCGGCGGCTGCGTGCAAATCGGCGAGATCTCGGCTGCAGAAGTTTCGGCTGCCTGCGGAGGAATCGCCGACTGGCCGATTCCGATCACGCTCAACCGGATGCTGATGGAAGAACCGTGGGACCTGATCATCAATATCGGCCACGTCGTTCCGCACGAAGTGCTTGGTTTCGCCAACCACAACAAGAACTACTTTATCGGTCTCGGCGGCAAAGACCTGATCTGCGCCGCGCACCTGATGGCGGCTCGCTGCGGGATCGAAAACAATCTCGGTAATCTGATCACGCCGGTCCGGCATTGTTTTAACCTGGCCGAAGAGCGTTATCTGAGCAAGCTGCCCGACTTGTACGTGCAGGTTGTCATGGCGCGTAACGACCAGGACCAATTGGTCCACACCGGCGTCTATGTCGGCGACGATCTCGACACTTACCTGGACGCCGCCAAACAATCGCGCGAGCAAAACATCACCGTCTTTGACAAACCGATCCAAAAGATGGTTTGCGTGATGCAGGGAGACGAGTTCTTCAGCACGTGGGTCGCCAACAAAGCGGTTTATCGCACCCGCATGGTGATGGCCGACGGCGGCGAATTATTGATTTTGGCGCCAGGCCTAAAACGTTTCGGCGAACAAGATGACGTCGACGCGCTGATTCGCAAATATGGCTATTGCGGCACCGACAAAGTGATGGCCGATTACCAAACCTGCGAAGACCTGCAAGAGCTGGCCCACGGCGCCGCCCACTTGATGCACGGCTCTTCCGAAGGACGCTTCAAAATCACCTACGCCCCGGGACATCTGGGCAAAGAGGAAATGGAATCAGTCCACTTCGGCTACGCCGACCTGAACGAAATGATGAAGCGCTACCAGCCAGGCACACGTCGCGAAGGGTGGAACAAAACGGATGATGGCGAAGAGTTTTACTTTATTCCAACTCCCTCGGCCGGGCTGTGGTCGACGCGTGAGCGACTTTATGATCGGGCGACTGGGTTTAACGAATAGTATCGTAGAGTGGGTGAAGCAAAACCGCGATAGAGATAATTATTCTCCATCGACATAGCCGGTTTGCGCAACCCACCAAGCCGGTCGCCGGTTGAGAACGGTGGGTTGCTCAAGCCGGCGACGCCGTTGGAAATTGGTGACCGTGAATCGCCTTGCTCCACCCTACCTACCTGATTGGAAATTGAAGTCAGGCCAACCGAAGATTGACTTTTCGGTGGAGCAGCGTTCACTAATGTTGTCTGCCTCGATCGCCCCCGAACCACCGGCATCGAATATCTGTCTTTCAATCAATTATTCAACGGAGGTATCTATTGGCAGATCGAATCAAAGCGAAAGTTTCACGTTCCCGAGACGTAAACATGTTCGGTGAACTATCGCACGCGAACTACGTGCTGTTGTGCAATGCAAAAAAGAAAAACGATGGCTATTTCTACGAATTCATGTCGTGCCTCGTTGTCTCCGCTTTTAAACACGAAGCATTTATCAATCATCTTGGGTATGCCCTGCTTCCGAACTGGCACGATCTCGAACGTGAAAGTCATGCCAGTAAACAAAGTGCGATCCTAATGGAATTAGGCGTATCCTGTGATAACGGACGACGTCCATTCCAAACTCTCCACAAGCTGTTTGAAGCACGAAATGAACTTGCGCATGGCAAACCTCAGTTGCTTACACATGATTCCGTAGTTGAAACCGGTGCTCGAGAAGATATGCGCCGTCGTAAACCATTGTCCAAATGGGAAAAGCACTGCACAGTTGAGTTTGCGCAGCGCGCCTACGACGATACGGAATCAATTGCTGATGAATTGTGGACTTCCGCCGGTTTCGATTTACATGATCTACGGTCACGCGGTCACTCCTACTCAATGTCGGAGATCCCGCGGGTATAACGGCACCCAGACTTGCGTACAGTATTACTCCTTCCTATCCATCAGAATACAGCGTCGCGCTGTCGAATTGTTGTTAGGCCATAGGCTCGTATCATGAATCCACCGAAGACGATCTTCAAGTACGAACCGTTTGCGTTGCGAGCGATTCAGAATCTGAAAGCTTCATCCGTGCATTTTGGACCACCTTCGAACTTCAACGATCCATACGACTGCGCATTGACGGCCTCGATTGCGGACACCTCTCACGACGAATTGGAGCAGCTTCGAACCGAAGCACTAACAAGCACGGCATATCCACAGCAAGCACGTGATGCGATTCCAGACCTAACCTTAGAAGAGTTTGAAACACAAATTCGCCGAGGCGCTCAACTTGCATTGGATCAAATACGAGATGACTTCCTTCAGACCAGTGGCGTCACATGCTTCTCTGAAACGAATAATAATTTGTTAATGTGGTCTCATTATGGTGGTAAATACAAAGGCTTTTGTCTTGAATTCTTCACTGACTTCGAGCCGTTCAATAAGCTTCAGAAAGTTCACTATGCTAATAAATTGCCGCAATTCCAGCTGAGTGATTTTATTCGAAATGAAAACCACGCCAAGCTGATGGATTTGTTTTGCACCAAGTCCTCCGCTTGGGCATACGAGAAAGAATGGAGGGCATTGCACAACGAAGCAGGAACACTGTTCAGTTATGAACGAGAGGCGTTAAAGGCAATCTATTTCGGTCCTGATATTAACACCCAGGATCGCGATCTACTCTGCCTAATCATGAACGGTCAGTTTCCAGATGCGGAATTGTGGATCGGAAGCAGGAGTTCAGCTGCGTTCATCATTGAATTCGAGAAGGCACCGAACTACCTCCCGTACGCCGAAGCGCGGCGGCGGGGCTTGGCCTAACAATCGATCCAATCGGCGCCCGTGCTAGTAGTACCGTAAGATGAATGAAGCAAAACCGCGATAGACATAACAATTCTCCATCGACATCGCCGGTTTGCGCAACCCACCAAGAGCCGGTCGCCGGTTGAGAACGGTGGGTTGCGCAAACCGGCGATGCTGTTTGGTGATGGTGAAAATCAATCGCGGTTTTCTCCACCCACCCTACCTGGCTATTTATAGAGAAACAGCAGCGATTCCGAGTTCTCAAGCATCTGGTTGGTCGAAGATCCAAACAGCGCTTCGCGGAATCCGCCGCCGCCGTAGGCGCCCATCACGACCGTTCGCGGGGCGATCTCGGTGATCGCTTCGGTCAATTGCGTCACCACTTTGCCGGTTAACTCCAGCGGGTGCAGGGTCGCCTGAACTTGGTGATAGCTCAGCAGCTTGGCCGCTTCTTCGCAATGCTTTTGCGCGATTGCCAGGTCACGGTCGACGCTGATGACATGCACCTGCGTTTCGGGACGACGTAGTTTAAGCAGCGTCCACATGTGCAGCGCGTGAGAGGACGGAATGCTGCCGTCGTAGGTAATCACGACCACATCTTGTTCAGGCGCCGATTTCGGCATGACGACGACCGGGCGAGCGTTATCGAGCAACAATCGCCGGACGGTTTCGCTGATCGTCTTGTGGGTCTCGTAGTGAAAGTTGGTGTCTTGGCCGATGATGATCAAATCATGGGTGCGCGAGACGGCCTCGATTTGCTCGTACGGCAAGCCTTCGCTGCGAACGGCCGTATGGGCCACGCCGGCGGCGGCGCAATCGGCCTCGAACTTGGCCAAGATCGTTTCGGCCTCGGCATTCGCTTTGGCCAACAGCACTTCGTCACGATCTTTTTTGTAAGTGACGGCCCCCAACGGCACCGCCATCGGGCCGCAAATGTTCGGAGTATCGACAACGGCGACTCCGGTCAGATGAATCCCTACGCTCGGCATGTCATCTCGCTGACCATGGTCGCGACAAAACCGAATCGTCAGTTCAAGAGCGGCTTGACTCGCTTCGCTGGCGTCCAAGGCCAGCAACACGCTGCGGATCATCGAATCATTCCTTTCTAGCCCTGGCCGCCGCCGCGCCATACTGGCGACGTTGTTTCCTATCCGGCCCACGAGCAACTAATGAATACCGCGAAAATATACCACAGCGTTACGCCGAAACAGGGTTCATGAACTCGCTTCTTGCCCAGTAGCGGCGGCGCATTCGGATGATTACTCCAAACCGGCGCAATCGGTCCTACTTCCGCTTCATTTTATCGCGATCGGCAGTCGGCGAGAACCAACCTCCAGAAGCAGGCGACCTACCTAAAGGAATAAAAATGTTCTTCGCCTAGCCGGCGGTCGAACGTCGACGCGGCATTCCAAGCGGGATTTCTCGCGGTGGGACGCGGCGCCCGGCATGCAGGGCGCGCGTCATCTCGTGCACTTCTTCGGGCGCGATTTCAATATGAAAATCAATTTTTCCGGATCGCTTGGACGCGACAATTTGTCCGTTGCGAATCACGAGTGAGTTACCCGAAATTGCCGGAATTCGACCGCCGGCGGTCACCACGCCAAACAGATTGACCGGGTCGGCCGCGCTGATCGCGATCCAGTCATCAACGCTCTCATCGCTCCGTAGTTTGCGTAGCGAGTAGATCGTCGCTTCGGTCGCGTACTGCTCGCCGGCGACATCGGCGATAAATCGACCGCCCCGAATTTCGCCGCGACGTTCCATCCTGCGAAAACAAGCGACCAAGCGCCACCAAGGCGGCGCCGTCGACTCGCGCGTCAGCACATCGCGAAACACCACGCCGTAACGTGACAACAACAGCCAGCACCAGTTTTGCGCATGCTCGTCGCTCGACAGCGTTTCGACGATCCCGGGAAAGAGCGACCAGCGCCCAGTCCGTGTCGGCGCACCGCGACGTTTCGCTTTCCGCTTTTTCAGCACGTCATCCACCATCTCGCGCACGCCGACCAACGAATCGCACGTAATCAACCCGAGCGCCGCCAGTTCGCGCAGCGCTTCTTCCAAATGGGTCGGCAGCAACTTGGTCAAGATCCGCAAATCTTGATCGAAGAGAGCTCCCCGCTGCTTGAGCGAATCAAGCACGTCGGTCGCATTGCCGCGGGCGAGCGCTTCGGCCGGCGCGTGATCGATCGGCAACAGCCAACCCAAGTTGGCCCGCAGCGCGATCGTCATCGGCAAGCTCTTGCGAAGCGAGGCCATGCTCTTTTGCTCTTCGCCGTTGGGAAGTGGAGGTCGCAGTCGTCCCCAGGTCGCTTCGCCCGACGCGAGCAGTTCGTCGAGAGACTGACCGTCGTAGTCGTCCATTCGCCCGCTTAACAAACTACGTTCCCAACTGCCGGCGGCCGACTGAAAACCTTGCAGTTGCTCAAGCGATTTGCGGAGCGCCCGGGGGCCGCTGTTTTTGGTCGTTCGCAACAGCTCATGATGCCGCACCAAAAACCGCAGATACGTCTCGGGCGACGCCGGACGAATCTGTTCGCGCAGTCCAGAAATCGTCAAACGATGGATCCGCGCGAGCAAGCGACGATCGCACCACTGCGTCGTCTCCGCCGTTTGCTGCGGATCGTCATAGAACTGGCCACGTAGAACGGTTCCTTCCGCTTCGAGCGCCTCACAGGCCGCGAACACGCTGGATGCAGGAAGATCGAACTGACTGCTCAACTCTGCTGCGTTGAACGGTCCCAAGTAAGGAACCTGTCCGCGAATCACTTCGACCCGGGCCGTGTGGGATTCGATCTCACGCTGCAGCGACGTCGGCAACGTGGCCGCCGGGTCGGCAATGCCATCGGGCCAAATTGCCTGCACGACCGGCAAATTTTCGAGCGCCACCCACAACGGCGCGCCGCCGGGACGCGTGTAGCGAACCGCCCTCCCCTGCTCCGCCAAGCGAGCGAAATGAGGAGTCCAGTCGAGCGCCAGCGTTTGGGGAAGCACAATCATCGAAGCAAGCACGTCATGCAGTTCGTCCGCGTCCCGAACCACCGGCCAGGCTTCTTGCCGGACGGTCGAAATCGCTTCGTACGACAGCTTGCCCAGCTCTTTCATTTCGCTGGTCGAAAGAGTTCGCCGCGTCGCGACGGCTCGCGTGCGGCGTTCTTCTAACGGCGCCGGATCGAGAAACGCGTACGGATTAGCGTTAATCCGCTCATGGGCGAACGGCGACGGTTCACGCGTATCGCGCGGCACAAACTCGACGCGTCCTTCCTGCACGTCGATCAACATCTGCTTCCAACGGACGAGATCCATCGCTTCGGTCATGCAGTCATGCAACGTCTGCTGCACGATCGGATGATCGGGATACTCGATGTCGGCGCCATGATTCTCAAGACAACCGACCTGGTCCGGAAAAGCGGCCGCCAACATGTCATCAGCTCGAAACCGCAACATGTGCGGGGGCACTTTTTTGCCGCCGGTAAACCGAAGCAGCGCCAGCGCCCGCGTGACGTTCCAGCGCCAGCGAACGCCAAACATCGGCACGGCCAACAGCGCTTGCTCCAACAGTTTAGGCCCGGACTCGATCGTCAACATGCGAAACATGTCTTCCAGCGGAAAACTATGTTGCGGCCCCAGCGACAAGACGATGCCGTCATCATCAGCGCTGGCTTGCAGTTCAAAGTCAAACGAACGACAGAAACGCTTGCGAAACGCGAGTCCCCAAGCTCGATTGATCCGCGTCCCCAGCGGCGAATGAACCACCAATTGCATCGCGCCCGATTCGTCAAAGAAGCGCTCAAACACAATCTGCCGCTGCGTCGGCACCATGCCGATCGCCGACTGCTGGGCGGCGACATAGCGCACCGCCTGCATCGCGGCGAAGCGGGAAGCCAAACATTCGCTCTCGACCCACGCGACGGTCTCGGCGTCAAGTTGATCGAATGAATTTTCGAGCAAGCCATCGGCCAGCGCCGGCAGTTGAACTTTCGCGCGACTTCGCTCTCGATCGGCGGCGACAATCCGCTGCGCCATCTCTTCGCGCAGCAGCGAGATCTCGCTCGACAGTTCGACGGTGCGTCCCGGTGATTCTCCAAACCAAAACGGAATGCTGGGGGGCTGGCCTTGCGCGTCGTTGACGACGACTTCGCCGTTACGGACGTAGGCGATTCGCCAAGAGGTGTTGCCCAGTAAGAAGACGTCGCCGGCCAAACTTTCGATCGCAAAATCTTCGTCGACCGAACCGACAAAGGTTTTTTCTCCTTCGGTCACCACGCGATATTGGGCCGTGTCTGGGATCGCGCCGCCGCTGGTGCACGCCGCGATCCGAGCGCCGCGTCGCGCCTTGAGCTGGCCGTTGATCGGATCGCGATGCAGGTAGGCGCCGTTTTTGATCGAGCGCGTCAGTCCGCGATTGAGAATCTCCAGCACGCCGTCGTATTCTTTCCGTTGCAAGTTGCGATACGGATAGGCGCGGCGAAAAAGGTGAAACAATTCCTCTTCGTCCCGATCTTCGGCGGCGACCTCGGCGACTATTTGTTGCGCCAGAATATCGAGCGGCTTTTCGGGGATCTCGATCTTGTCGAGCACTCCTTTACCGATAGCGCGCATCAAGGCGCAGCACTCGATCAGTTCGTCGCGGGTCAGCGGCATCAACCGCCCTTTGGGGGTCGCGCGGAGCGAGTGTCCCGAGCGTCCGACGCGCTGCAGAAAGTTGGCGATCGAGCGAGACGAGCCGATTTGTACGACCAGGTCGATATAGCCGATGTCGATACCCATCTCAAGCGATGCGGTCGCGACAATCGCCTTTAGCTGACCAGCTTTCAGACGCTGTTCGGCCGAGTGGCGAATCTCTTTCGACAAGCTGCCGTGATGCGACGTGATCACTTCTTCGCCCAGTGCCTCGGTCAACCGATGGGCGACGCGTTCCGCCATGCGGCGCGTATTGACGAAGACCAGCGTGCTGCGATGCGAGTTGATTAACTCAATCAGTTGCTCGTAGACCTCGGCCCATTGCTCATTCGAGCAAACCGCTTCAAGCGGCGTCGGCGGCACGACTACCTGCAGGTCCAAATCGCGACGATGCCCCGCGTCGACGATATCGCAACTTGTCGCTTCGCTCTCGTCTTCATTGGGGGAGCCGACCAGAAACGCGGCGATCTCTTCAATCGGTTTTTGCGTCGCCGAGAGACCAATTCGAACCGGTCGCGCATGGCAAACTGCGTTGAGCCGCTCCAGCGTCAGCGTGAGATGAGATCCCCGTTTGTCACGGGCCAACGCATGGATTTCGTCGACGATGACCGTATCGACATGCTGCAATGTCAGCCGTGCTTTGGGAGCGGTCAGAATCAGATACAGCGACTCCGGCGTCGTCACCAAAATGTGGGGAGGACGGCGAACCATCGCCTGACGCTCGCTGGAGGGCGTATCACCGGTTCGCACCGCAGTACGAATCTGGGGAGGCAAAATACCGCGACGCTCGGCGAGATTGCAGATCTCTTCCAGCGGCGTCTCCAGATTGCGCTGAATATCGTTCGACAGCGCTTTGAGCGGCGACACATAGACGACGTAAGTTGCGTCTCTCAGACTGCCGGCCATCCACCGCCGGAACAGGCGATCGAGACAAACCATAAACGCCGCCAACGTTTTACCTGATCCAGTCGGCGCAGCGATCAACGTATTTCGACGTCCAGCGATCGAAGGCCAACCCTGGGCTTGCGCGTCGGTCGGCTCGCCGAATTTCGTCTGAAACCACTCGCGAACAATCGGATGAAATTGGTCGAGGATCATGATGATTTATCATACCCAACTGTACAGGCGTGCATAGGCGCGAATCCGCCGCAGCCGTTTTGCAGGGGCGCTACTGGAAGTCGCCGGCGCCCATTGCTCTTCCTAGAGCGTTTTTCAGCAAGCTGAACAAATAGTCGCCTTTCGCTCCCGCGAAAGTAGCGTCTTACTGCAGCGCCGGTAATCTGCGGAACTGGGACACCCTCGTGAAAATTGCTCTAGCCCGCCAGCGCCAGCGAGGGAAACGCGGTCGGCTACTTCGATCCGCCTTTGAATTGCCCAGCGATTTTCCCTCGCTGGCGTTTTTTGAAGTTGCGTTTTATCGAGCCAAGCGAACACCAGCCAAATTTTCCTCCTTCGCAACTTCCTAAAGCATCAGCCGGGATAAATTCGTCCGTTTTGTGAGCCTGCCAACGGCCCCAAACGTCGCCAGCGGGGTAAGATCAACGGTCGCTACCGCCGCACTTGTCTCAGCCCCGAGGTTCTCTATGTACCGCAATCTGCTTCTTTCCCTAGCTGCAGCCCTGCTCTTGGCGGGCAACATCGCCACGGCTGCCGAAGGTTGGCCCCAGTGGCGCGGCCCCAACGCCGATGGAGTCGCCGCAGGCTCACCGCCGACCGAATGGTCCAGCGACAAAAATATTGTTTGGAAGGTCGACGTGCCGGGGCGTGGCAGTTCGACCCCCATCATCTGGGGCGACAAACTTTTTTTGCTCACTTCTATTGAAACCGACAAACCGGGTGAAAAGCCGACAGCCGAAGCGGAACCAACGCCGCGTCCCGAACGTCCCGCAGGAGATCGACCGCGCGGCCGTGGTGGTTTTGGGCCCGGTGGCCCCGGCAGACCTGGCGGCCCCGGAGGATTTGGTCGCGGCGGCTTCGGCGGCGGGGGCGCGCCTTCGAAACTGCATCAGTTCGTCGTGCTGTGCATCGATCGCAACACTGGTAAAACGCTCTGGCAGCGAGTTGCCTGCGAAGCGGTCCCGCACGAAGGAGGACATGCGACCAACACGTTCGCTTCCTCCTCGCCGGTGACCGATGGCGAACGGCTTTACGTTTCGTTTGGTTCGTTCGGCGTTTACGCCTACACGTTAGATGGCGATCTGGTCTGGAAAAAAGATCTCGGCAAGATGCAAACGCGAAACGGTTTCGGCGAAGGCACGTCGCCGGTCTTGGCCGACGACGAGCTGATCATCAACTGGGATCACGAAGGAGAATCGTTCATCACCGCGCTGAGCGCCGTCGATGGCGAAACGTTGTGGAAAAAAGAACGGGATGAACCAACCAGTTGGAATACGCCGCTGGTGACCGAACTGGATGGCCGCAAACAAGTGATCGTGAACGGCACTAATCGTTCGCGCAGCTACGACCTGAAGACCGGCGAGCTAATCTGGGAATGCGGCGGTCAGGTGACCAACGCGATTCCTTCGCCGATTCGGCACAATGATCTGGTTTACTGCATGACCGGCTATCGCGGCTACGCTTTGTATGCGATCCCGCTCGGCTCGCACGGCGACATCACCGATACCGACAAAGTCGCCTGGTCGCGCGACGACGGCACGCCGTACATCGCTTCGCCGATCTTGTGCGACGGATTGCTGTTCATCACCAAGGGACGCAACGCGGTTCTCAGCTGCGTGGACGCCGACACCGGCGAAACCTACTTCGAGAATGAACGGCTCGACGGCTTGGATACGCTTTACGCATCACCGGTCGCGGTCGGCGGCAACCTCTATTTCTTCGCCCGCAACGGCGCCGCGATGGTGGTCAAGTGCGACAAAAAATTTGAGGTCGTCGCCGAAAACAAATTGGATGACGAGTTCGACGCATCGCCAGCGATCATCGGAGACAAGATGTACGTCCGCGGCGAGAAAACGCTCTATTGCATCGGCGCCAAATAACGTCTGCTGATAAGCGTATCTCACGAAAAAAGGCCGCGAGCTTGTTCGCGGCCTTTTTTGTATGATCCTAGGGGCCAAACTATTTCAGCTTCTTCAATTCCAGGTTCCGCAGCGCCGCCGACGTGTTCCACGTTGCGATCCCCAACGGACGCATCGGCTCTTGTTCCCACCAGATGCTGAATTTCGCACCGGCTGTTTTCACGTTGAAAATCGAATCGCCATCGATCCAGGCGGTGATGCTCTCTGGCGTCACGCGCAAACGTATTTTGTACCACTGATCGTTTTTGAACTCTTGATACCCGGTCGCGCCATTTTCGATCGCGCTCAGATCATCGACATTCGACAATCCGGTTACTCCGCCTCCCCAGCCGCCGATCACCATCGTGCAATATTCGTCGTTGATTGGAAAAGTGAGCCCGCAGAAAAAATCGGAGCCGTCGGTCCGCTTCGCTTCGAGCGAGATCTCGTAGTTCATTCGCGGCGGTTGGTCAGTGCGGAAGATTCCGGCGCCAGAATCCCCTTTCTTTATCAGGATCTCCCCCTCTTTGACAGTCACCGCGCCATGCTTGTCAAAGTTGCCTTTGTCGGCGATTTTCCAGCCGGACAATGACTTGCCGTCAAACAGCTTCTCCACAGCAGGTTCTTGGGCTTTCGGCTCTTCGGCCTGCAGTGTCAGTGCGATCTGCAAGCAGCAGATTAACGAAAGCGACAATCGGATTTTCGACATGGCGAGTCTCGGCTGCAAACGAAATGTTGGGATTATCGCTTTCCAACATAACCTGCCAACGCCTGCGATCCTAGCCAATCGTCGTCGATGCGTCGGCGCTGAGATTCAACTCGTTTTGCAGACTGCGACCTTCTTCGATCCATGATCGGCTGATCGTGATCAAACGACTACGTTCGACCGGCTTGGCGATGTAGTCGTTACAGCCTGCATCCAGACATTTGGCGCGATCATCGGCCATCGCATGCGCGGTTAAAGCGACGATCGGTTTGCGATAGCCGGCCAATCGCAAAACGCGCGTCGCTTCGTAGCCGTCCATGACCGGCATCTGCATATCCATCAAGATCAGATCAAATCCGCCCCCATCCGCATCCAAAGCGGCTTGCTCCAGGGCGACTTCCATCGCTTGGCGGCCATTTTCGACCACCGTTACGTTGGCGCCAGCGGTGCGCAGCAACAGGTCATAAAGGCGCTGGTTATCAGGACCGTCTTCGGCCAGCAACACGCGTCCGCTGAGACGCGTCGCCGAGAGCTTCTCTTTTTTCCGTTTACCAGCTTGCTTCGCGCTCTCCGCGCTCCGATCGATTGGCAAACGGACCGTAAATTGCGATCCAGCGCCTGCTTCACTGCGAACGGAGATATCGCCCCCCAACATCTGCGACAGCTTTTGGCAGATCGCCAATCCCAGACCAGCGCCATCATGCTCACGCGTGCAAGAGTTGTCCGCCTGACGAAAGGGTTGATAGATCGAACTGAGCATTTCCGCCGGGATGCCGCAGCCGGTATCGCGGACGTTCAGCTCCAAGTCTCCGTCGGCGACGCGAACCGCGACTCCGATTTCGCCGGTGTCGGTAAACTTCACGGCGTTGGTCACCAATCGCCACAAGATCTGACGTACGCAGACGGGATCGGTGAGGATCATTTCCGGAATCTGATCAGATACGTCCACGACGAATCGCAGCCCTTTGTCATCGGCCAACTCGCGAAACGATTCAAACGTGCTCTTCAAAAATTCGTAGGCAGGCGTCGGCATCGCGCTGACTTCCAACTTGCCCGATTCAATCCGCGAGAACTCTAAAATATCGCCGATCAGTTGCAGTAGATGCTGACCATTGCGGCGGATCGTATCGATCGCTTCCAACGACTCGGTCGTGACGGCATGATCTTCCATGATTTCGGAGTAACCCAAAATCGCCGCCAGCGGCGTCCGCAGCTCATGGCTCATATTCGTCAGAAACTCGGCCTTCACGCGAACGGCCGATTCGGCGGCGCGTTTGGCGCGCTGCAAAGCGAACTCCGCTTCTTTACGCGCGGTGATGTCGGTCGATGCTCCGAGGATCTGCTTGCGGTCAGCGTCATTTTCGGCCACGCAACCGCTGGAGAGATACCAACGGTATCCGCCGTCGCCGCGGCGAATGCGATGTTCAACGACAAAGCGATCCGAACGTCCTGAAAAATGAGCGTCTGCCGCGTCTAGCGTCGCTCGCCGATCGTCGGGATGGATTCGTTCTATCCATTGCGCAAGATTACTCGGCAGATCCTCATGCGCAATGCTCAGCATGTCTTGAAAGTGATCGGCCAGATAAAAGAAATTGCAGGGGCGATCCCAACGCCACAGACCGACATTTCCTTCGGCGACCGCTACTCGATACCAACGCTCGCGATGTCGCAACTTATCGGCGGTCATTCGCCGCTCGACGCACCGCATCACCATCAGTTCGATCGCAGCGGCGGAAAGATGCAAAGTCGGCGCAAATTCATCGGCGCCGCTCGACCATGCTTCCAGTTCGACTTCGCCTGATTTTTCGTCACCGACGACGATAACGACCGCCTGAGGAAGACGTTGCCGCACGCGACGAAGTTCCGACATTTCTTCTCGCAGCGGATGCGTGCGATCGATCAAGAACAAACAGATCTCGACCGGCTGATCGCCGATCATCGAATCCGCGTCGGCAACGGCCTGAAATCGCCACTCTACCGATTGGCTGCGACTTAGCTCACTCGATACCGCCGCAATCAAATCAGGATTGCGACACACAATGAGCGTTGTGAATCGTTCGTTTTTCATGTTCTGCCCCTGGGACGATCGTTGCTACGATCTAACCCTATAAGTAGGGAAAATTCCCGACCTGGAGAGACACTAGGTCAGAAAACAGCCCCTGGGGGGAGTTGAGCCGTAAGGTGAACCGATTTCGCGTCCGCTACCCGAGAATTACCGATTGGGTTGTAACGATTAGGGGGCTGGCGAACGGCGGACCCGCAGCGCTGCTCTAGTGGCGCGAAAGCATCGCTTCGCGGTAGCGGCTCATCACGTCGGCTCGCAGCAGCAGACCGATTAGCTGCCGCCGCCCCCCTTCCCCGATCTCGACCGGCAACGTGTCGACATCGCGCGATCCAAAATCGCGCAGCGCCTCAAGCAGATTCTCTTCTGGCGAGACCGAGATCGGCATCATCAGCGCAATATCGTCTGCATTCACCAAATAGGGGGAGACGTCGGTATCCATGACGCGATGCAAGTCTTCGGGACGAATGATTCCGATCAATCGATTGTCGTCATCCATGACCGGCAGGCTTTCGATGTGCGGATTTTGCCGCGCCACCTTGATGATCTGCACCAGGTTGTCCGTATTTTTTACGGTGGGAAAGCGGCGGATCATCACATCCCGCACTTTGATATGCTCGGCTCCATGCAAGTCATGGCTCCGCGCGATCGACTCGCCGCTGCGCGCCAGACGCTTGGAGTAGATATTTTCAGGATCGCTAAACCAGGCGACAACGCTAGAGATGCAAGCGGCTCCCATGATCGGCAAAATAATGTGATAGTCGCCGGTTAACTCGTAGACAATCAGAATCGCGCTGAGCACTCCATGCGTTGTGCCGGCGACCACGGCGCCCATGCCAACTAGCGCATACGCGCCAGGGCTGGCGCACATGTCGGGCGCAATTAAGTTGCAAACGATTCCATAGGCGCCCCCCAGCGTCGCTCCCAAGAAGAGCGAAGGGGCGAAGATGCCGCCGGCGCCGCCGCCGCCCAACGTCAAACTAGTGCAGATCGGCTTCAGCAGGATCAAGGGAACCAGCCACCAGAGGTGAGCGATCATCTCTTCACGACTGAGCGGCACTACTTTCGTGCTGGTGATGTCGACGTTCTGACGACGAACCGGCATCGGCTTTTCGGCGTTTTGCAGATGCAGCGAGTGCTCGACGGTGTCGTAGCCAACGCCGTAGAGCGCCGGTCCGCGTGGATGATGCCCTTCTTCGCGCATTTCTTCGGCAAGCGAATCCGACTCGTTCGCAGATTCTTCGGCGGAGATCGTCGGAGGCGCGGGATAAACGACAAAGTAGCCGGCGCCGATAACGCCGACCAAGGTTCCGCAGACCAGCGCCCTCATCCACCACTTGGGCGTCCAAGTTTTCGCGATATCTTCCGTCCAATACAGCAAGCACACAAAGCCGATCGAAGCGAATCCACAGATAATGCCCAGCAAAAAGTAAGAGGGCAGCTCGATCCAATTGCCTGCATACTCGTGTGAAATCTGGGGAAAAGCGACATTCACGCCGTGTTCGCCCACTTGCTTTTGCACCACCGCAGCAAGCACCGCGGCGATGACGATCGGGGTCAGACTTTCGACGGCGAAACTGCCGAGGATGATTTCGCACGAGAAAATCACGCCGGCGATCGGCGCATTAAAAGCGGCGCTAATGCCAGCGGCGGCGCCAGCGGCGACCAACGTACGCAGGTTGCGTGACGACAAGCGAAAAAACTGACCAGCGGCGCTAGCGATCGAGGAACCGATCAGAACCATCGGACCTTCAGGCCCCACCGAACCGCCGACGCCGATACAGACGGCCGACGAAAAGACCTTGGCCAACGACCAAAAGGGACGGATCACGCCATCCTTGCGAGCGACCGATTTGATCACCTCGGGTACGGCCTGACCTTCGAGCCGAAGATAGCGCGTAAACCAAGCGACAAACAGAATTCCCATCGCCGGCGACGCAGCAAGAGCGACGTAGCCCCAGATGGTGAACTCGCTCCAGGCGACGAAACGCAGGACCGTCAGTTCGCGAATGATCTCAAACAGATAAGCGAATAAGACCGAGCCGTAACCGGTGAGGACGCCAGCAATCGCCGCCAAAACAATCGTCAACGGCGCTGCAGGGATCGTTCCGCGCCGAAGGCGTTGGAAGATCCAGCCGAACGCCTCTGGATAGATCTTTTTGATCCGGTCGTGCATGGACGGACTGATGGAGGTTTACGGCAAAGAGTTCTAGCCTAGCACGGAAAAATCCCTCGTAAAGGGCGTTCAGATGGACCACAAGTTCAAAAAAAGAGCCGCGAAACAATTTGTTCCGCGGCTCTTGATTTTAAACTCAATCGCCTTGAATCTAATTTCAGGCGTCTGACGTCGGAGATTTACTCCAAGATTTTCTTCGAGTCCGAGACGATCGTCGAGATCTGCTCTTTCGACGGGTTCGCCGCATACGCGTGATTTACTTTCACGCCCTCGGCATTCCACATCATGACGCTGACCTTGGCGTCTTTCGAGACGTTGTAAGGGCTCGGACCTTTGCTGTCTTTGAACACGGTCAGCGGGGTCTCTTCGATCTTGTTGGCGGCGGCGACCTTTTCTAGTTCGCTTTTGCAATCCGCCGGAGCGTCGCTCAGCAGAACCACGAAGGCCGACAGCTTCTGATCTGAGTTCTTGGCGACCGCTTCGTCAATCTGCTTCACCAGACTTTGGACGCTGGCGTCCATTTCGCGGGCGAAAATCGCGATCGTCGGGCGTCCGCCGTAACGGCAACGATAGCAAAGGGTCTCACCCTTGGCCGGGCCAGTGACATCTTCGACATAGAACGCAGCCGGTTGAGCGCCCATATCAAGGCCCGACTTTACTTCTTCCGCTTCAGCGGCCATCAGATTGTGAGCCGACAGGCCCAAGCAGAGAGCCAACGCGAGTCCAAATACGAGCTTCTTCATGCGGTTACTCCAGTAACGGGGGATCAACAAAGGAAGGGAGAATCAAAAGATTTCCCTCTTGAGTGTGACGGTGGGAAACAGCGGCGTTTACGTTGGCCTTGAGGAGGCCCTTCTCTAACAAACGCTGTGATAGACCTATTGTGGCGGGAAGTCGGGGACAAATCCGTGAATTTTCCTACATCGAGAAAACTTTACCAAGATCGTTGGCCGATTCCAACTAAAAACCCCCACCACTTCGGTGCTAGCGAATACGGAGCAAATGACTATGGATGGCGATTTTACGGCCCAGATTCAGCATTGGTGCGAAATTGTATTGATGTGGGTCGGATTTGGAACGGTAACGGGGCTACTCGCCAAAGCAATCATGCCCGGGCGCGACCCAGGCGGCCCTATCGCTACTCTGGCGATGGGTGTTGGCGGCTCCATCATCGGCTGCGCCGTTTTGGCCTATTTCTATGACGGAGAGCGGGTTTCGCCGATTAGCCCGCTCGGTTTTGCGGTCGCCGTGGCTGGCGCCTTCGTCATATTGACGTTTTACCGCTTGCTGGCGGGACGCATGATCGACGAAGGAGGCGCCTCTCACCGAGTACGGGGCCCAAGCTTCTTTCGTTCGCGCCGCCGACGATACGTCGATCAAGAGACCGAATAGCGGTCGCACTTCGCACGCGGGCCCAGCTTGAAGCTGCATAGTTCGAAGATTTGGCCGTAAGAAAACGAAAAAAACCGCTTTGGTATCGGCCAAAGCGGTTTCGAGAGATTCGCAATCTCAAGCCGGTGATCGACTAACCAGGAGAGCGTTTTGAAGGGTTCCCTGGCACTGAAATCAGGCGACCTAAATCGCGGCTGAACCAGATTCGGCGGTCCGAATGCGGATCACGTCGGTCAATTCACTGACAAAAATCTTGCCGTCGCCGATCTGACCCGACTGTGCTTTTTCGATGATGGTGTCGACAATCTCTTGGAATTGTTCGTCGGTAGCGACGATTTCGATCTTGATCTTCGGGACGAAATCGATCGAGTACTCGGCGCCTCGATAGGTTTCGGTCTGCCCCTTCTGGCGACCAAAGCCCTGAACTTCGATTGCGGTCATCCCGCCAAATCCCTTGCTGACCAAGGCATCTTTAATCTCATCCAGCTTGTGATGACGGACAACCGCTTCAATTTTCTTCATGGACGAACATCTCCGTATTCTGACGTGACGTGGAACGGGCGCTATAGGACATTCGCCCTTCGCAACGCCCAAATCTGCATTACCGACACCAACTGTCATCTGCGTTGGGCAGACGAGAGAGACTGTTGGACAACCAGCGCAGACCGTAAAAACGGACTCCCGCAAGACTTGAGCGTCTTGCCCCACGAGATGCAATCATTATGCCAAACAAAGAAAAGAGACCATCGTCAACTTGCAACCCCTTTTACAAGCAAGAGTTACGAACATCATTCCAATCGCGAATAGTACAAAGATTGCCGGCGAAATCAGCAGTAATCGGCGCAACACGCGCGAAATGCATGCACAGAAATGAAAAAGACTTGCGCCATTGAGGGGCGCGCAAAAAAAACGGCCGAGGCCAAAGAGACCTAGATCTCCTCAGCCTCGACCGCCGTTCCCAACAGCCCCGTCGTCAGGAACAACACCCCATCATGCTTTGGGTAAACGAGGTCATGCCTCGTAGTGGATCAATGTTTGACTCTCTGTTGATTAAGAGAGCGATGCGTTGCCCAGTTCCCGGCTCACTCCCGCATCCTGCAGAGTGAATGGAGAAATGGACCACGCTTCTACAAAGTTGTGCCGAAAACGTTGTTGCGACAAATCGATAACCATCCTGGTCGATCCTGATCTGTCGAAATAACTTCGACTCTTCTTCGCTGCGTAACGGTAATTGCATTCAGCGTGCCGAAACCGCAGAACTTGCCACAATTGTACGAAAATCGCCTGTTTCGCCCTATTATTTCCGCATCGCGTCAGAAACCGCCGCGAATTTCTAGGAAGCCGGTTGCCTAAAATGAATGCAACTGCCCATGATGAAAGCACTGCTATTTATTCTTGAGAGAGAGATAGGCAAGCGTGACTGATATTCCGACACTTACGGCCGCTGAACTCGTCGAAGAATTTGAGTTTTATGACGATCCGATGGATCGTTTCCAATATCTGATCGAGCTCGGCAGGCAGATGCCGCCGCTTGACGACGCCTACAAAGTCGAAGCCTTCCGCGTGCAAGGCTGCCAGAGCCAAGTCTGGCTCGTACCACAGGCTAGCCAGGACGGCGGCCAACTCTATTTCCTCGGCGATAGTGACGCCCAGATCGTCAAAGGCCTGGTCGCTCTGTTGGCGATGCTCCTTTCCTATAAGACGTCCGAGGAGATTCTGGCGTACGATTTAGAATCCCTCTTCGATCAGATCGGCTTGGCCCAGACGATTACCCCCTCGCGGGCCAACGGCTTTTACAACATGGTGCAACGGATTCGGGACCTCGCGGCCGCGGCCCAAAACAACGCATAGTTTCGCCAATCGTGGTAACTCGTTGAGTTGCGTCCCCTTTCCCGTCAGGGCACAATAGGCGTTTCTGTTCCCAAAGTTTTCACCCATTTCCATCGCCCCCAGAGACCACTCCATGAAATTCAACTTCACTCGCTTGGCGCTGGCCAGCCTGATCTCGCTGGCGACCATTGGCCATGCGTATGCCGCCGATGACACGCCGACCTATACCAATCCCAAAGAAGCTGGCGTCGACTACCAGATCCAAGGCGAATACGTCGGAACCTTGACGATGGATGGCCAGGATGTGCCGCTGGGCGTGCAAGTGATCGCGCTGGGCGACGGTCAGTTTCGCGGCGTCGGTTATCCCGGCGGACTCCCCGGCGACGGCTGGTCGCGCGGCATGGAAATGCACTCGGCCGAAGGAAAGCTGGAAGATGGCGTCGTCACCATGGAAGGGGATCACGCGAAGATCACCATCACCGACGGCGTGATCACGGTCTTCTCCACCGCCGGTGACAAGATCGGCTCGCTGAAGAAAACGGTTCGTAAGAGCCCGACGCTGGGCGCCAAGCCGCCGAAAGGGGCGACTGTGTTGTTTGACGGAACCAGCGCCGACGCTTTTGAAAACGGCAAGATCGTGCAAGACGATCTGCTGCTGGCCGATTGTTACACCAAAGAAAAGCTGGGCGATCATACGCTGCACATTGAATTCATGACCCCGTTCAAGCCCGCCGCTCGCGGTCAGGCCCGCGGCAACAGCGGCGTTTACATGCAAGGTCGCTACGAGCTGCAAGTGCTTGATTCGTTCGGCCTGGAAGGGGAAAACAACGAGTGCGGCGGCATCTACAAGATCTCAGAGCCGAAAGTCAACATGTGCTTTCCGCCGCTCACCTGGCAAACCTACGACATTGACTTCACCGCCGCCAAGTACAACGACGCTGGCGAGAAGACCACCAACGCTCGGGCGACAATCAAGCAGAACGGCGTCGTGATTCATGACGATCTCGAACTGCCGGAGCACACCCCGGGGCGCGAACAAGAAGCGAACAGTCCGGCGGCGTTGTATCTGCAAGGCCACGGCAACCCGGTCGTTTACAAAAATATCTGGGTCATCCAAAAGTAAGGCCGCCTGGGCGTTACCAGCGATTCCCATCAAGAACGCCGGCGATCTGGATCGTCGGCGTTTTTTTATGCCGCGATCTCATCGCTGGCCGCTTCTTCCACCACAACCGTCGGCGCTTCGGCCGGATCATGCTCCGCTTCCAGCGCGTTCAGCGAAGCTTCGATGCGGCGACGATAGTCTTCCAGCGACTCCTCTTCGTTCGGACGGACCGGCTCTGCAAAGTAGCCATGCACGCGGCAGAACGGCTGCGGAATCTGGAGACGATCCCAGGTCTTCGACAAAATCCAGCGCCGCTCCGGCACCGCGACCATGTTGATCACCATGGCGCCTGTCTTTTTCGAGAGGGCCGCGACCCCTTTGTGAACGCGATTCCGGGGTCCGCGTGGTCCATCCACCGCCAGGTAAGCCGGCTTTCCGCTGTTGACATGCTCGATCAACCCGGCCAGCGCCTCGCGCCCCCCTTTGGTTTGACCACGCGTTCGATTCGAACCACGGATCGGCGTGACGCCCATCAAACGCAAGGTCGGTACGATCAGTTCTCCGTCTAGCGACTGCGAAACCATCGCAGCGGTCCCTGCTTCGCCTCCCATTGCGGCCGCGACCTGGTGAGCATGCAGCACCGAATAGACGTACGGAACGCCAGCGGCTCGTAGAGCGGGTCGTGGGTCGTTATGCAAACGAACGCGACAAGTCCATCGCAACAGCAAAACGACGATCGCCGCCAACCAGGCGATGGTCCAATTCAAAATGTATTTCACGGCCTTCGGCTCTTCCGCACGACAGATGGACTTAGGACGTCCGATTTGCAGCCATCAGTCGGCCAGTGGATCGCGACGAACAGAACGCACACGGCTTGCCTGCCTGACAAACGCGTCTACGTTCGGCGGTCTGCCGCAGCGCCGGCTCGCCGTGATTGCCCACGCCATCGGTATCGCTGGGCGCTAAGGGGCAATCGAGAGAACGGGAGTTTACCTAGCAACTGGCGAAAGGGTCAATGCGACCGCTGGCCAATTATTCGGAGTCTGTCTTCGGGCGCACCTGCCAGGCTTCATCAAAGAAGTCCGCAGCCACCACTTTGCCAGGCGTCAATCCATTGGGGGGAGTCGTGATATCGATAATCGCCCAATCAGGCAATTGCGGGTTCTGCCGAGAATTGCTGCTATCATCCGTCTCACGGAAAGTGGGACCGCTATTCAGCACCAGATACTTCTGCGGATTTTGGGGGTTGGGATAAATCAGCAGCGGCACATGGACATCGGCCGAAAATTGACGCCCTGCAAGCGTCACTTGCTTCGCGTCCCATGTGAGCGGCAGCTTCTCCATCGACTCACGAATCAGGCGATTCGTTTGCGGAGTTCCCCACGCGATGATGTGATACTTGGCGATGTCGGCCGGCGTCACCTGATCATCATATTTCCAGCGCGGCTTACCCCGGAAGAGCGCCTGCCAACGATCGTCAAAATGGGCGATTTCAAACTCTAGCCATTGCTGCAGTCGCGCGTTGCTCGACTTCTCGCGCGGCACGACCACCATAAATGGTTCCAGAAAAACGTCGTCGATCGGTCCTTGCAAGCCTGACAGTTTCGCCAATTTCCCGGCGTCGGCAGCAGGAGCGGCGAACGTCCACTCGCCAGCTTGTTTCAGCAGCGAAAGCGGAGCATCGTCCGCAGGAGGAGTTTCTACGCTCAGCTTTTGGCCATCGATCTCCACAACAAAGCTGGCCGGGATCTTTTGCAAGTGCAGCGCCAACGCGGCGATGTTTTTGGTGGTGAGCGTCACCGAGTCGGGCCACGCGACTTGGGCGTCGATCCGCGAATCTCGCCAGTGCTCGTCCAAACGCAAAGCTTCGATCCAATGAACGCGCGGATAGCGCAGCGTTTGGGTCTGCAGCGAGACTTCGGTCGGCGTCCGATTCAAACCGGCGTCGCGAAACTCCTTCATCTTCGCGAGCAGCACTTTCAGCGTTTCCGGTTCATATTTGTGCGCCGTTTGGGGACCGATCAAATGGGGCAACGTCCGACCTTCGGCGGCGTACGCTGCTTCCATCACCCGCGCCGCTTGAATTTGCTTGTCGATTTCGCCGCTATAGGCGATGACCGGCAGATTGAACAGATTGCGCACGTAGTCAGGCACGTCGTAGCATCCCCACAGTTTTTGCGTGTAGCTCGGCGGATAGTTCTCTGGCTTCAGCTTTTGATAACGAGCGGTCTCGGCGAATCCAGCGCCAGGGCTCATCGCGACCCAATGATCGGCGTAGTGAGCGCCCACATGCCATACGCCGGCTCCTCCCATCGAAAAGCCCATCAGGACGATTCGATCGGGATCAATCGAATAGCGCTGTTTGACATCTTCGATCGCGTCCAAGATATCGATCTCGCCGGCCGACTTAAATCCAATGCACTGCCGACCAAACGGATGCAGCGTGATTGCGTCATCCGGCGCGACATAACCTTTGTTGCGCTGACGACCGTGGATGAAGTAGAGATCCGTTTCTTTATCGCCGCGACCATGCAGCCAAACGTACAACGGAACGGGTTTCGACAGATCCAGATCTGCCGGAATATGCAAACCATACGGCTGCGGCGAATTGTCGATCGTGCTGCGATAACCGCGCACCAACAAACCATCAGCCGTCGTCCACGCCGGCGCGCCTGCTTCGATTTGGGCGATCCGCTTTTCGGCGGAGTCGAGCGCCGCACGAGCGACCTCCACATCTTTCGGCTTGTAGAACTCCCCGTTTCGCAGCGCGAGCGAAACCGCTTTCAAATAGATCTCGGCGTCAATCGACAACGGATTGTTTTCGACTGTCTTCAGCTTCTTTTGCAGTTGCTCTAAACGGGTCGTTAGTTCCGTCTTTGTTTTGGCGTCAATTTCCATTCCCAGCGGCGGCAAGATCCGTTGGATCGCGGGGATTGAATCCTCGGCTAAGGAAGTGGAAACAAACGACAAGACGAAACAAACAGCCCAGACGTAGCGCATCATTTTTTGGCGAACGGGTTGGATAGGAAGGGGGATAGGAAGCAGACGAAGAAGGAGATATTGACGCATGGAAAACACCCATCAACAACAACCCATGGTAGTCAAAATGCGGCAAGCATGCGATTGCGCTGGGCCGCGATGAAACCAGCCCTTATTGCACGACTCTTACCGCCTACCGTCCGGTTCCTAAAGACCGTCCAACCAATTCTCAAACCGGCTACCCAAACTGCCTAGTTTCGTCGTACCCGCCCCAACGAGCGCTGGGCGGCCCAGGTAGTTTGTCCAGAACGGACCGAGTTACGTCCGCAACAAAATGCAACATCCTCTTGCGGAATAGTCCCCCGACAACCGCAAGGCGACGCTCCGTCCCTCTCAGCGTCGACCAGAGGCCAAACCGATTTTAAAGGAGTAGCTGGGAGACCATTAGCGCCGGAGCGATACAGACAGAGACTGAATACTTCGAGCGCCACTGGCCGAAGCCAGCCTGGTAGCGACTGGCTTGATCGTAACTCGGGTTGCTCCACCCACCTATGTGACCGTCAATGAAATCATGGAGTCCGCGCGTTATCGGGATCGTACTCCATTACTTCGACAGCAAAGGCAATCCCTTGATGGTGTTTTGCAATCCGCCGACGGTTCCGCCGACCGTGCTACCGACTCCATTTAACCCTCCTCCCACGGCGCCGCCGACTCCACTTAAGCCGCCGCCTAGGCCTCGCACGGTGCTGGATAATCCGCCTGCTCCGCCGAGCGAAGAAGCTTTGAACGAGGTCTGCGATCGAAGGGAGCCCAACGTGCTTTGCTGAAGATGGATAGTTTGGTTCAGTTTGGTGCTCTTAAGCGAATTCTGCAGCAATCCAGATGCTCCTGCCGACAGCGTCGCAGTTCCCTCAAGCTTGCCTAGTTGGGGTCGAAGAGATTTTCCTGAAGAGTGGTGAATATCTCCGAGCACATTTGCGACGAGTCGCCGCGATAGCGCAGATGTTTGCACTGCGGCATGCTCGGTGGAAGTCAGCAGTAATCGCTTTGTTGCAGCGGCGTTAACCGGCGGTCGCCATTCTCTATGGCTTTCATAAAAATGCTCCCACCCGGCCAGTCGACGCTCAAAGTCAACATTGCCAAGTCTATGTATCTTCTGATATTGCCCCAACAAGGTTCCTTCAGCGAGCCCGGCTTTTCTCCAAGCGATTAGTCCCAACGATTTTCCGGTCTCGCCATAATAATCGCCGAAATAGAATCGGTCATTGGCGCGATCGACGAATAGATGCAGTAACAGATTACGAATCAAAATCGGCTCGGTGAGCGTGATGGAGACCGTGTTTGGTTGCGACATCGAAAGGGTTGAAGCGTCAATCGGCGCAAATAATATGCCGCGATCTTCCAGCAAATAGTCGAGATGGCGCACGGTCTTCACAACGCCAGTAGCTGTAGCGACTCTTGCGACCGGGGCAATAATCTCATGTGGTCCCTGTTCCGCTAAGGATTTTATCTCGCCGGTAACCTTCCAGTAGCCGGCTGTCCGAATGAATCCATTTTCCGAGCTCAGCCAGCTTCCAGCGACCCATTCCATCCCCTGGGGCGCGCGTCGCAAAACGCCGGTCACCCACACAAATTTTTGTTCAACAGGCTCAAACGACCAGTACCCCGGTATAAACGAGAGCCCATCGTCAATCTCATTCACGATTTCACGAACAGATGGCGGCGGAGTGATCGGCGCCATCTCTCCATAAAGGACATCACCGAGAAGGGGACGAGCGAAGGCTTCATGTAACGAACCTCGAAATCGCGATGCCTCTGATGTCGCTGCCACGATTTCGTTCAGATTCGCTTGCGATGATCGATTGATTCCCGCGTTCACATCGACCAGGCGTCCCGTAGGCCGATTGTTCGCGGAGTTATTCAGACCTGCATTCACGCCAACCAATGGTCGTCCGCCGTCATTCGCGCCGCTGCTCGATTGATTGATTCCCGCATTCACATCGACCAAGCGTCCCGTGGGCCGATTGTTCGCGGAGTTATTCAGACCTGCATTCACGCCCACCAATCGTCGTCCGCCGTCATTCGCGCCGCTGCCCGATTGATTGATTCCCGCATTCACATCGACCAGGCGTTCCGTGAGCCGATTGTTGGCGGAGTTATCGATACCTGCGTTCACGCCAACCAATGGTCGTCCGCCGTCATTCGCGCCGCTGCTCGATTGATTGATTCCCGCATTCACATCGACCAAGCGTCCCGTGGGCCGATTGTTGGCGGAGTTATTCAGACCTGCATTCACGCCCACCAATGGTCGTCCGCCGTCATTCGCGCCGCTGCCCGATTGATTGATTCCCGCATTCACATCGACCAAGCGTCCCGTGGGCCGATTGTTCGCGGAGTTATTCAGACCTGCATTCACGCCAACCAATGGTCGTCCGCCGTCATTCGCGCCGCTGCCCGATTGATTGATTCCCGCGTTCACATCGACCAGGCGTCCCGTGGGCCGATTGTTCGCGGAGTTATTCAGACCTGCATTCACACCCACCAATGGTCGTCCGCCGTCATTCGCGCCGCTGCTCGATTGATTGATTCCCGCATTCACATCGGCTAATTGGGCTGTCGATCGATCGTTAATTTGGTCGCCACTCATAATGGACGCACGACTAAGGGGACGAATGGTTGTTTCACTCTGCGTCGGACTTCCACTCTGCGTCGAACTTCCACTCTGCGTCGGACTTCCACTCTGCGTCGGACTTCCACTCTGCGTCGAACTTCCACTCTGCGTCGAACTTCCACCCTGCGTCGAACTTCCACCCTGCGTCTGGTTACCGCGGGGGCCTGGGCTGTCACCTCCTGTTGCTGACCCCTGACCGATCGGAGTGTTCGTTGGACCCGCGTTGCCGCTGCGTGACGATGGGCTCGGAGAATTTCTCGGAGAGGCTTGACTCGCTGAGGATCTCTGATTCTCGTTAGGAGCCTGATTGTCCGTGACGACGTCGTCGGTTTTTGAATCGTCATTACCGCTTGGGGTTCCAGCATTTGGAGTATTGGATGATTCCGTTGCGACTTGGCGTTCGCTGGAACGTTGATCGTCACGACTCGAATTATCGGCGAATGACTGGCCCTTGGACGAACCATCATCGGCGGAAGTCGACCGACTACCCGAGGGGGTCTGACCATCGTTGGCGTTTCGTCGATTTGATCGATTCTCGCCCGAGGACTGCCGCGATGAATCGCGATCACCGGCACTCGTCGACGAATCCATCCCAGCTGTTCCAGCTTGGCCCTCTGAGGCGTCAGGATCACTGGAATTCACGCCACGCTGATTCGTTGAATTGCGGTCGCCCGCTTGACTTGCGTTTTCTTCCATTTCGGACTGCGGCATCTCTCGATCGCTGAAATACTCGCCTTCATTCACCCGCACTTGTAAGGCGACCTCATCTCGTTTGTCGGACAAAGTGCGAACTTCCACCGGTGCTCCAGCCGATAATTCGCTCATTTTATGACGCGGATGAAGTTCATCGACGACGAGAAATGCAGCGATATCGTGCACGACGAAAGAACGCCTTTGGGCGACTTCCTTTTGCGTATCACCGGGCGCAGTCACACGCTGAATATCCATCACCAGGACAGGTTCGTTGTAACTGACAAATGTTCCTTCGTAGCGCCAAGAAGGAATTGTGGCCAGAATTGTTTCACTATCAGCGATTTGGCTGAGACAGAATGGCGAAAAAGAAAAAACAGCCACGAAAAACATGCATGTTTGCAGCCAAACATTTCGCTGGTTCATGGTTTTGCCCCCATCTCGATTACCCAGACGTCCATGAAGGCGAACACGCCCTCATCAATACAAACATATGCCTGTTCCCCGCAACTGCTGGGAAATCTCTGCTTTTAATGCTTGCACATCGATTTCGCGCACGAATAACTTTCATGAGTCGTACAGTACGCACGCGAGGCGATTGAGATGCATGCGTTCCCCGACTCCACGCGAGAATACTGGTATTAGGGGCAAATCGAGATGTACCATTTCATTCGCGCAGTAAGTCTATGCGCATTACTGACCTTGATCTGCACAGATCGAAGTTCAGCTCAGACTCCCTTTTTTTCGTTCTTGAGTCGACAGCCTAAAGCGGCGGAGGACGCGCCCGTTGAGCCAGAACTTCCGCGGCAACGCTATCCGTTGAACGATCCGCCGACATCTGCCTTTCGCATGGCGCAGGCGACGGGTGCGCCGATCGAAGAGAATCTATCGCCGCAAAACGGCGGTATCCCTTCACCGTTTCCACCCCGTTTTGTTCCGCAGGGGCCGGCGTTGATCCCGCTTCCGCCGCTTGATCAGGAATCGCCTGCTGCCCCGGCGCCAAATCGAGAGTTGGATCGCATCGAATCGTTGGCGGTCGCCGCGCTGCAACGAGAAGATTGGAAAGCAGCGGAGAAATATTTGAACCAAATTCTCGCACAAAATCCGACCCATCGGGATGCTTTGAAAGTATTGGCCAACATGCTGCGGAGCCGGGAACGTCCGGCCGATGCAGTAAAACTTCTCCAACAATACCATGCTCATTTTTCTGATGACGCCGAGATCACCATGATCTACGGACGAGCCCTGTTGGAAAATCAGGAAACGGATGCGGCCATCCGTTCTTTACTAGCCGCCGAACGCATTGATCCAAAGTTGGATGACGTTCGATTTTTCTTGGGCGCCGCTTATTTGCAGGCCGAACTGCCGATGAAAGCCTGGTCTGCGGTACAACAGGGCGAAAACTCCAGTGCGGAAGCTTCGCAATATCAGTTGTTGACCGAGGCGACAGCGCTCGCTCAATTGGGACAATTGCGACAAGCGGACACGATTTTCTTCGAGGTATTTTCAAATCCTCAATCTCAAGCGGTTGCGGAAATGGCCGAAAATTATCGCCATGAAATAAAGGAAGCGATGCTGGAAACGCCGCGATTTTTTGGCGCGGTTAAATTAATGCAGCGCTATGACGACAACGCAGGCGTAATTCCAACTTCCAACCTGTTCAACGCACCGCCGATGACGGTTCCATCCTTTGGCGGACTATTATCCGCAGACCTTAACTACTATCTGCTTCACACCTACCAGACCAATGTTGTCGCAGGATATGCGCCCTTGGCGACGCACTACTATCGCGACTTGGCTTCGCAGTTTGACTTGATCGGTCACTCTGGTTATCTATCGATGACGAACATTGGTTTAACGCCCTGGCGCGACCGCCCCTATGTGGCGGCCATTCGCACCGAGTTCGATCGGCTCGACATCAATACGTCTCCTTATCTGCAGCGTTGGGGCGGCAGCGTCGCACTTTCGATCAAAGAAAATGACATCGTCACCAACAGCGCCGTCCTCCAACTCTCTAATTTTGACTTTTTGGGCCTTGGTCCGGGAATCGAAGGATCGCCCAGCGACGCGGATTCCTTCAGTTGCCAAGCGGCCTTCTCGCGACAATGGCAAACCTGGCGTCGCAACTTGAAGTGTCGAATTGGCTACGCCTACAATCGCAACGAATCGCAAGGCAGCGACTTTGACTACAACGGCCATATCGCGTCGTGCGGATTATCTTATGATTTCGAGGATGAGTCGTACGCCGCTGTCGACCTGCAATATTTCTATCGTCACTACGACCATGTGCAGACAATATCCGGCATCACGCGAGAAGACTCGGAAATATTGCTAGGCGCCAGCTATGTGCGTCCCCTGTGGCGAGAATTCGACTTACTGCTCACCTACGCATACGATCTCAATGACTCGGATCTGGTCAGCAATACTTATGACCGCAACGTCATCGAGATCGGCATACAATGGAACTTCGGTCAAAACGATCCCAATGAACCGTCGCAGCGGCGTTGGCTTCGGTAAGCGTCTCTTTTCAGAGTTTGATTCTGAGCGAATCCCAAAGACGCTACGCGAATTGTAAAGGCCGGAGGTCTCACTCCGGGATTTCGATCGCGAAGTGCGTTTCGCGCTGCGAAAGGCGACTAACTGCATCGGACTCTCGTCTCGGATTACGTTTTTACTTTCGCATTCCGCTTTTTAGTGATGCACGATGGGTGGATCGTCAGCCGGTCGGTGGGTTGCGCAAACCGGTCATATCGATTGGCGATGGTGGGATCGAACAAGTTTTTTGCTTCCCCGCCTCCGCTACTTTCTTCCGAACCTTGCAGGAGAAGAAAGACGAAAACATCGGGCGAAAGGGAGCGGCGCCCGTATAAAAGACTGCTGCAATTGGCCCCCAGCTCTCTTTGGGCGGATGAAGGCAAGTCAACCGCCCCCATTTCTTTACATTATTCCTATTGCTACACTTCTTTAACCAGAATGGCGACTGAAACTGCTTTAGTGAGCAGAGCTTTTCCCATCTAATCCATTTAAGAAGACGACACATGGCTGACGGCACAATCAAAAAGCTGACCGACAAGGGTTTTGGGTTCATTAACACAGGTGGTTCCAAAGACCTGTTTTTTCACTCCAAGGCTCTGCAAGGCGTGAGTTTCGACGACTTGCATGAAGGACAGCATGTAACTTTCACCGAAGCTCAAGGCCCCAAAGGCCCCTGCGCCGAGAACGTGCGTCCTTCTTAGGGCATCCACTTTCCCGACGACCGATTTAGTGGGCCAGGCTCATCTTTGATGCTTGGGCCCGCTTTGCACTGCTCGATTCCGGTCTGAGTACGAATCGAATTTTCGTTGTTAGTTAGAATCTTGCACAATATCTGCATCTGACTGACGCGGGCCCCATTGCCACGACCTTGCGTGGCAATGAATGCGGCGGGGCGACACCGTCAAACAATTCCTTCTTCAAGCGCGACTGGGCAATTCCAGTGTCTTTATTCCGAGTGCGGCAATTGCACTCCAGCGTTATCAAACCGTTCCCACGGCCGAGGCCGCCGAACGGCGCCACCCTGCCATCCACTTTTTAGAATGCGTCCGCAAACAGCGCGTCGCCAAACTGTTCGGCATTGAACAGCGCAAAGTCTTCCGGCGTTTCCCCCACGCCGATGTACTTGACCGGCAAGTTGAAGGTTTGGCGGATCGGGACGACGACGCCTCCTTTGGCGGTGCCATCCAGCTTGGTCAGAATGATGCCGGTGCACTGGGCCGCTTCAGAGAAACCCTTGGCCTGGCTGATGCCGTTTTGTCCGGCCGTCGCGTCGAGGACCAACAAGACTTCGTGCGGCGCGGCTTCGATCTTTTTACCGGCGACGCGGCGGATCTTGTCCAATTCGTTCATCAGGTTCGTCTGCGTTTGCAAACGACCGGCGGTATCTAAGATCACGACGTCTTTGTTGTTTTGCAGCGCGAAATCAACCGCTTTGAATGCGACGCTCGCCGGGTCGCTCCCCTGCTCTGCTTTGACGATGTCGACCCCTAGGCGATCGGCCCAGATTGACAGCTGCTCGACCGCGGCGGCGCGAAACGTATCGCCGGCGCCCAGCACGACGCTTTTGCCTTGCGACTTGAGATAGGCGGCCAATTTGGCGATCGAGGTCGTCTTGCCGGAGCCGTTGACGCCGACGACCATCACGACGGTCGGGCCCGACTCGGCGAATTGAATCGGGGTCTCTGGTTGCTGCATCAGTGCGACCAGTTCGGTTTTGACCGTGGCGAGGACTTCGGACAAATGGACGACGCGACCGCGAAAGTCGGTTTTCACCTGATCGCGAATCTTGCCGGCCGGGCCGACGCCCATGTCGGTGCGAACCAAAATCGCGAAGAGCTCGGTCAAAAACTCATCATCGACCAGGCGCCCTTCTTGTTTGAAAAGATCACGGATGTCGGTGTTGAGCACCCGGGACGTTTTGACGAGCCCTTGCTTGAGCCGTGAGAAAAAGCCGGAGGGCTGTTCTTCGACCGGGGGCGTCGGTTGCTCTTCTGATTTTTTGAATGGATTAAACAATCCCATTTTTACCTCAACGGTCCGATCGTTCTCTCACCAGACGGTACGCGCGTTTAGCTGGCCGTCTGTTTCGACTTTAAGACGCGGTCCAGCAGACCGTTGACGAACTGCGGCGAATGCTTGCTGCCGAAACGCTTTGACAACTCGACCGCCTCGTTGATCGCGACCCGGTCGGGCGTGTCGGAAAATAAGATTTCAAAAGCGCCGATCCGCAACACGTTGCGGTCGGTCACCGCCATGCGCGCCAGGCTCCAATTCTCGGCGAACGCTTCGATCTTGGCGTCGATCGCTTTGCGGTGCAGGCGCACGCCGACCAACAACGATCGGCCGAACGCGACCAGATCCTCGGTATGTTTCAAGCGTCCACGCAAAAACCGCTCCGAGACGCCGATGTCGGCTTCGGGATTAAGATCCTCTTGATAGAGGATCTGCAGGACAACTTCACGAACTCGACTGCGTTTCGACATGAATGGAGTTTCGACATAAAAAAGTAAGTATCCGCCTGGTCGCTGAGGAAGGCTATTCTTCGCGCGGCAGCTGTTTCATCAAGTGGACCATTTCGAGCGCCGCTTCCGCCGCTTCGCTCCCTTTGTTTCCCACATTGCCGCCGGCGCGATGCAGCGCCTGCTCGAGCGTGTTGCAGGTCAGCACGCCAAACATGATCGGCATCTCGCATTCCAGGGCGAGCTGCCCCAGCGTTGAGCTGACCTGACTGTTGATGTACTGGTCATGGGTCGTTTCCCCTTTGATGACCGCGCCCAGGCAGATCACCGCATGAAATTGCCCGCTCCGTGCAAATCGCGCGGCGATAACCGGCAGCTCCCATGCGCCGGGAACCCAAGCGACTTCGACCGCATCTTCAGCGACGCCTTTGGCCGCCAAAGTGGTCAGGGCGCCGTCACAGAGCTTCCCCGTAATTGTCTCATTGTAGCGAGCGACGACGATCGCAACGCGTACGGCTTCGCCCTGCGGCTCGCCGCGATAAATCCGGACCAAAATAACGATTCCTCAACGGGAAATTGCTGGTAGGGATATCCATTGTAGAAAAACTTGACGCTTTGAGAGCGCCGGCAGACCGCCGAACGAAAAAAGGCTGCGGAGCCCAACGAAAAGACGCCCAGAAGTTTGCCTGGGCGTCAGAGCGTTTGCGGGCGAAAACGCCCCTTAGCGGTTGGTATTCATGCTCATCAGAAATTCGGCGTTCGTCTTCGTTTTGCTCAAACGAGACAACAAGAACTCCATCGCGTCGGGCGAATTCATGTCATTCAGGACGCGACGCAAGATGCAGACCCGCTTGTATTCTTCCGGGTCCATCAACATTTCTTCGCGGCGCGTGCCGCTGGCGTTGATGTCGATAGCGGGCCAAACGCGGCGGTCGACCAACTTGCGATCAAGGACGATCTCTTGGTTGCCGGTTCCTTTGAACTCTTCAAAGATCACGTCATCCATTTTGCTGCCGGTGTCGACCAGCGCCGTGGCGATGATCGTCAGCGAACCTCCTTCTTCGACCTTGCGAGCCGAACCGAGGAAGCGTTTGGGACGCTGCAGCGCGTTGGCGTCGAGTCCGCCGGAAAGGAGCTTGCCCGACGAAGGACATTCTGAGTTCCAGGCGCGAGCCAGACGCGTGATCGAGTCGAGGAAGATCACCACGTCGGTGCCGTACTCGACCATCCGCTTCGCCTTTTCGATCACCATCTCAGAGACTTGAACGTGTCGCGACGGCGGTTCGTCAAAGGTAGAGCTGATGACCTCGCAATTGGGGCCTTTGACCTGACGCTCCATGTCGGTCACTTCTTCCGGGCGTTCGTCGATCAACAAGATGATGACGTAGGCTTCGGGATAGTTTTTCAATACCGCTTTGGCCATCTTTTGCATCAAGACGGTCTTGCCGGCGCGCGGGGGACTGACGATCAAACCACGTTGGCCGAAGCCGATCGGGACGATCAGGTCGATCACGCGAGTCGCGACTTCGTCGGCGTCCGATTCCATCCGAATCCGGTCGTCGGGATGCAGCGGGGTCAGATCGTCGAATTGCACCTTGTTGGCGGCGATATTCGGATCTTGGTAGTTGACCGCTTCGACGCGCAGCAGCGCGAAATAGCGTTCGTTTTCTTTCGGCGGACGAATCTGCCCTGAAACGACGCTCCCGGTTTTCATGCCGAAGCGACGAATCTGGCTCGGCGATACGTAAATATCATCCGGGCAAGAGAGATAGTGGTAATCCGGGCTGCGCAAAAAGCCGAAGCCATCCGGCAAGATCTCCAGCGTCCCTTCGCCGTACATCAGGCCGTTCATCTTCACGCGTTCTTTGAGAATGCGGAAGATCAGCTCTTGGCGTTTGATGCCGGCGACTTCGCCCAGATTTTCTTTGCGGGCTTCTTCGATGAGTTCGTTCATCGACATTTTTTGCAGTTCGGCGATATGGATCTCGCCCTGCTTTACCTTCTCGTAACGCTGGTCGTCCGCATCCTCCTCCTGAGGACGTCGCGACCGACTGACCAATTGCTCGGCCAGCGACATAGGCTCGGCGTCGTCATCGACATCAAGCCGACGTAACTCATTCACTGCGTCTGTTCCTTCCGACTTCGGATTACGAGCACTGGGCTCGTGGTTATTACTTGATTCGGGCAGGATGCCAGCCCCAAATTTGGGCTGTCCTGAGCGCGAATCATGATTCTGATTTTTTGTTCCGCTGCTTCGATGAGGCATGGAACTGGACTCCAAGATGAGAAAAGACGAACCGGACGACGTCCGAAAAGACGCCGTGTGCGGAGTTTTATAGGCAGACCAATATCGAGCAGGAAGTGATTTCGGCTCGGCATTCGCCTTGCTTGGGAGGAGACGAGTTACCTCCGTTGTAACAGATCGCCGCATCGTCGACGAGTCGAGAATCGCTACTCGGATAAACACGCTAACGTGTTACAGTTTCGAGAATTAGCGGTCCTAACGACAATTGTCGAAGCTAGGCGATTTGTCGCCCCCACGCATCATTTCAAAAGTGGTTTGGTTTCCCCTAAATGGGACATTCGGAAGGCAGATCGGCAAGCCGCGAAATGGGCTGGGATGTCGAATTCGCAATAATTAATGGACAGAAAGAAAAGCATCAGGAGGTAGGAGAAAGGACGCGTTCTCGCCAATAATGTTCGACTTGCTGGTCGAGCTCGACAAGATCACCGCCGTTACGAATTATGTAATCGGACAATTCTCGTTTCTCTTTTAATTTTTCCTGCGCTGCCTCTCTGGCGCTAAATTCGGAATCGCTCCACCCCCTTTGGCGGGATCGCTGAAGCCGCTGCTCGAGTGGAGAGTCAATAAATACGAGGTTATCGCAAATATCAGACCAGCCAGCCCTCACTAGCAGGGCTGCATCCAGAATCAACGCTGGAGGGGGTCCTCCCGGGGTATCCATTGTTGCTTGGATAAGTGCTTGGAGACGAGTTTTAATTCGAGGATGTGTGATTTTTTCTAACTCAGCAAGTCGCTTACGGCTGAGATCATCGCCTCCAAATACTTTTGCGGCCAATTGTCGGCGGTCAACTTCCCCGTCGATCTGAAACACGTCGCTCCCGAATTTTTCCCGGATTTCGTGCTTCGTTGCCTCATCCCTTAGCACCTGGTGCCCTATTTGATCCGCATCCGCAACGACGGCGCCCTGGTTTCGAAACAGAGAGGCTACGGTGCTCTTGCCGCTCGCAATTCCCCCTAAGATTCCGATTACCTTCATCTTCCACCCTCGGCGAGAACCCGATCCGCACTCATTCCACTTTGCCGCTGGCGCCTCACAGCGCAGCGGCCGGATACAACGGCGACCAGCGATGGGTCACCCTGTCGCACTGGACGCAATTGTACCGGTATCTCCTGCTGGACACTTGTTCCGGCAAGAAGCATTTCCCCACCCAAAAGTGTTACAAAAGCGGCTCGCACTGGTCCCAATTGTCCCCACTTTTGATGTCCACGACGAGCGGAATGGCCAGATTTCGCGCCGATTCCATCTCTTCGCGGACTAATTGCGCCAATTGTTCCAGATATTCGGGCGGCGTCTCAAACACCAATTCGTCGTGAATCTGCAGCAACAACTTGGCCGGCGCTCCCTCATTTTCTAGCCGACGATGAACGCGCAGCATCGCCAATTTGATGATATCGGCGGCCGATCCTTGAATCACCGTATTGATCGCGGTCCGCTCTGGCATGGTCAGTTGCCGTTTTAGTCGATCTCGCTTGTCCGCCGTACGCACCCCATCAATCGCGCGGCGGCGTCCCAAGATGGTGCGTACATAGCCATCTCGCTGGCAGTCGACCAGGATCTGCTCCATCAGCACGTCGACGCCGGGATACCGTTTGAAGTAGGCGTCGATAAATCCGTACGCTTCGTCTTTGTCGATATCAAGCGACTTCGCCAAACCAAACGGGCTTTGCCCATAGACCACGCCAAAGTTGATCGCTTTCGCGCTGCGGCGATGCGCTGACGTCACCTGATCCAACGGCATTCCATACACTTCGCTGGCGACGCGGGCATGGATATCTTCGTTCTTCTGATACGACTCCATCAACGCGGGGTCTCCGGAGAAGTGCGCGAGCACGCGCAGTTCAATTTGCGAGTAGTCGGCGCACAGCAATTTCCAACCAGGCGTCCCCGGAATAAACGCCGAGCGAATTTCGCGGCTCTCTTGCGTGCGAATCGGAATGTTTTGCAAGTTCGGATCGTTCGAGCTCAATCGTCCTGTTGCGGCGACTACTTGATTGAACGACGTGTGAACGCGATCGGTCTTGGGACAAATCAATACCGGCAACGCGTCAACATAGGTCCCCTTCAGCTTGGCGTATTGCCGAAACTGCACAATCTTGGCCGGCATGTCATGCTGTTTGGCCAGCTGCTCCAACACTTCGGCATCGGTGCTGGGTCCGGTCTTGGTTTTTTTGATCACCGGCAGATTCAGTTCGTCAAACAGAACCGTCCCCAGTTGCTTGGGCGAATTGATATTAAAATCGCGGCCAGCCAACTGATAGATTTCCCGCTCCAACACTTCCATTCGCTCGCCATACTGACGACTTAACTCGTTCAGCCGCTCTACATCGACGCGTATGCCGTTGAATTCCATCTCGACCAACACGTCAATCAGCGGCAATTCGACAGCGGTCAGCAGGTCTCCCAGGCCTTCGACATCGATTCGCTCTGAGAGAATCGGGTCCAGCCGTAGCGGTATATCGGCGTCTTCGGCGGCATAGTAGCCGACTTTGTCGACCGGAACCTGATCCATCCGGATTTGATTTTTTCCGGTACCGATCAGCTCCGAAATTTTGACAGTTTCATGCTGCAAGTAACGGAGCGACAATTCGTCGAGTCCATGCGAGCGAGCGCCGGCCTCTAACAAATAATGAGCGACCATCGTATCGAACGAAGCTCCGCGCACATTCACGCCGACGCCGCGCAGGACGACCAGATCGTATTTCAAGTTCTGGCCGACCTTTTCAATCGCCGGGTTTTCCAAAATGGGACGCAGCTTTTCCAGCACCAGCGGCTCGTCCAGCTTCACGTCTCCCTCAGGACTGCGAATCGGAATGTAGACGCCTTCCCCCTGATCCCACGAGAATGAGATGCCGACTAGATCGGCCCAGCGCGGATTGGTCGAAGTTGTCTCGGTATCGAACGACAGCCGTTTTACATGCGTGAGCTTGGCGACCAGCGCATCGAGCTTTTCAAGCGTGTCGATCGTCTGATAGTTGGCGATCCACTCGGGCTTATCGGCCGCGGGAGCTTCGACCTGGAATGCGGCCATCTCTTTGGCGAGCGTCCGAAAGCCGAACTCGCGACACAACTCTTGCACCTGGTCTTGATTGATGGGATGAACGCGACAAGCGTCCCAATCAATTTCGATCGGCACATCTCGAACCAGGCGAACCAACTCACGACTCAGCTCGGCCATAGCGCGGCCGTTGATCAAGTTCTCGCGGCGTTTGGCGCCGGAGACTTCGCCGGCGTTATCCAACACGGCGTCGAGCGTCTCGTACTTTTGCAGCAGTTCTTTCGCGATCTTGGGCCCAATCAGCGCGACGCCGGGAACGTTATCGACGGAATCGCCGACCAGCGATTGAAAGTCGACGACTTGATCAGGGCGAACTCCCCAGTCAGCCATCAACGCTTCAGCGTCGTAGAAGGCGTTCTTGCGGACGTTGAACATCCGGACCCGATCGCTGATCAGTTGCCGACAATCTTTGTCGGACGTGACCACCGTGCACTCGCCGCCGTTGGCTTCGACGATGGTCGCGACCGTCGCTAACACGTCGTCCGCTTCGTAGTTCACCAGTTCCAGGATCGCGACATTCATCGCTTCCAGCATGCGGCGGATCAAGCCGATTTGCGCACGCAGATCGACCGGCATCTCCTCCCGGGTCACCTTGTAGTCGTCATACAGCTCGTGGCGAAACGTCCCGCCCGGCGGATCAAATGCGCAGATCAAATAGTCAGGCTTCTTCTCGCGGAGCAGGTTGGCCAAGTCGCGAGCAAAACCGTAAACCGCGGAAACCGGCTGCCCGCTGGGACTGGTCATCGGGGGTAAAGCGTGGAATACCTGATAAATTAAGGAGTGCGAATCGACGACCCAAACGTTGGCTCCGGCCAACCCGGCGAGACCAGACGGTCGCGGCTGGCGCGTCTCGCTTGGCGCCTCTGGGGACTTTGACGCCTCTTCTGGAGGGGAGTCACCGCCAAAAAGAAGAGATTGTTGCGACTTGGATTTGGCCATTCCCGAAGCATTCCTGAGAGAGGGGTAAAGACGCGGAGATTATTGCGGCGAACCGAGTTACGAACAACCGACGAAACGCGATGTTGTCGCCGTGCGACGTCATGATGCCCGAAAGCGACGCTGGTGTCTTGATAGTTCCGACGAACTTCGCCAATTCGTTGACGCAGTAATTTTCGCTAACTACAATCGACCTTTGGACTTCAGACGATCCTCTTCGCCTTCACGGTCCCTACTTTTCCTTTGCAATTCTGCTGATGGCCTACCGCTTGCACATTGGAAACGGTCATTAGGCCAATTACGCTATTCAGTTCTGAGCTAATCACGACAATTCGGCGGCGTCACACCATTGGCCGCCTGCAAGGAGTTTATCGATATGGCAGCGCGAGAGAGCCAAGGTCTTCAGATCGCCGTGATTCTACTGGTGCTGCTGGTCGCAGCGCTCGGCATCACCACGTATGTCTTCTACGCGGCGAATGACAAGTCCAAGCTGGACGCCGAAGCTGCGAACACGCGAGCCACGGAAGAAGCGACTCGATCTCGCGGCTATCTGGCCGAACGCAATGAGCTGAAGGTGATGATCGGCCATAGCGAAGAAACGCCGATGGAAGATGTTCAAAAAGCGTTCGGCGACGACATGAAGACCTTCATCGCAGACGAAGGCGCCGCGGCTCCAACGGTGCAAAACTATCGTCAGGTTCCGGCCGTGATGCAAGCGTCGGTGATCAAGCTCGAGAAGCAACTCGCCGATTCGCTCCGCGCCAACACCGCGCTGCGTGCCGAAAAGGTCGCCCTGGAGACCACCTATCAAACCAAACTGAGCGAAGCCGACACGGCTCGTGACAATGCGTTGGCCGCCCAAGCGGAAGCCGAAAAGAAGATGGCCGACGATCGCAAGGCGCTCGAAGCCGCCCAGGCCAAACTGCAAGACGACAAAGTGAAGCTGCAAGGAACGATCGCTCAGACGATCGACGGCAGCAAGAAGCAAGTCGAAGCGGCCAACAAAGAACGTGACGAACTGTTCACCACGCTGGAAGCCAAAGACGCGATCCTGAAGAGCAAAGAGCCGAAAGTTGGCGATGTCGCCGACGGCAGAATCATCTGGGTCAACCAGAAAGAAGATACGGTCTGGATCAACCTCGGCTCGGCAGACCTGCTTCGTCCGCAAATGACCTTCAGCATCTTTGAAAAAGGGGAAGTCAACATCGCATTGGCGACCGTGAAGGGCAAAATCGAAATCACCCGCATCAACGACGCTCACGAAGCGGAAGGTCGCATCGTCGAAGAAGAAGTGACCAACCCGATCATGCCGGGAGATCAAATCTTCACGCCGATCTGGTCGCCGGGAACGGTTCAAAAATTCGCGATGGTCGGCATGATTGACATGGATGGAGATGGCGAAGACGACTCCAAAGAACTGCGCGGCTTGATCGAAGGATCAGGCGGAGAAGTCGCCGCGTGGGTCGACGAAGAAGGAAACGTCAAAGGCGAAATCACGCCCGACGTGCGTTATCTGATCGACGGCGAACAGCCGACCGAAAAGACCGCCGCCGCCGTGCTGACGGCCTACTCGCAAATGCGAGAAACCGCTCGCCGCCGTGGAGTCGAGTTGATCCAAGTCGGACGACTGCAAGAACGCATGGGCTGGCAGAACACCGAACGTCTGGTTCGTTTGGGCAAAACGACCCGCTTGGAAGAACTGGAAGCCGAAGCCCAACGCGAACGTGATTTCAAACCGCGTCGTCCCAAAAGCGCTTACTAAGCGTCTTGACGCAGACTAAGTTGAGACATCAGGCCGCACTCGCCAACACGAGTGCGGCCTGTTTTTGTTTCGAATAAGAGCGTATCTCTTGGTAACTCACGGGGCATATCTCGTAGGGCAGACCGTGCCTGCCGAATCGACGCGCAGATTGACGCCGTCAATGAATCGCGCCAGGCACGGCCTGCCCTACGATTTATAGTTGCGGGCAGTGCGTTAGATGACGGCGAAACATGAGCGTGCCGAACAGTCGCACGCCTAGATGCTCGAGCCGATGACGCAGCGCGTCATCTTCTGCGGCGCGAACCGCAACGACCAGATGGGTAGGATCGGCGAATAGCGAAGCCGGATCTGCCAATTCCAATTGTCGCGGCACTTGCGAGAGCAGTTTGCTTTCATCGCGACTGAGTTCATGAATGCGGCACAAGTCTTGAAAGAGTCGTCGTGGACTGTCAGTCCCTTCGTCTCCCGTGGCGCTCAAGCGCTTCTGCAAATACCATAAGCCGATCACGGCGAACAACACGAACGCGGCCAGCAACGAAAGTTGACTAATGTCAATTGACGCCGAGTCAGCGCGAAATCGATCGCCTAAATTGCGAAAACTGGCTTGTTCTTGCGCCAGCAACGCGAGTGCGCGCCAAGGGATGTTCATTCGGTTTCTCCCGCGGGAGACTTCACTCGCCGGTTTGGCGTCGGCGGCGCAGCAAGACGTTTCTCGGCGATCGCCTGCAGGCTCGCCTCCGCCGCTTCTTGCACGCGCACGTTGCGATCCAACAGCGCTTCGCGCAGACCGGCGATCACTTCGTCACTTTTGCAAACAGCCAATGCGGTCGCGGCGGAAACGCGAATCAGATAGTCGTCGCACTGGAGCAACTTGAGCAGCGGGCGCTCCATCTCCACGGCGATTCCCAAGCATTCGACCACTTCAATCGCGCGACGTCGGCGCGACTGCATATCGCTAGTCAGTTCTGCACGGAGCAATTCATCGGAATGCTCGTCAATCTTACGAACCAAGTGACCTGTCGTCTCGCGGCGATCATCCGCCATCAGATCAAAGGCGGCGAGATACTTGGCGAAACTGAATTCTTCCAGCGACTGTCGCACCGCCAAGCGGACAATTTCGTGCTCGCTGTCGAGCTGTGCGAGTAAATACTTGAGCGAACCAGGAATGCCGCGATGGCGCAATTGCCGCAGCGCAGCTGCGGCGACCTCGGGATCTTCATCGGTGGTCGCGTTGATAATCAACTGACTCGCGACGGCGCCTCGATCGCTGGCGAGCGCTTCGACTGCCGCCAGACGTCCCTCGGACTTACCTTGGGTCAAGAAGAAGTGGATCACGGCGAACACCGAGCTCCGGTCTTGTCCGCTGGTGATCAAAAATTGAAGCGCGATTTCTTGCTGTCGTCCCGTAAGACCGGCGAGCAACTCCCACTGATCGTCGCTCCAACCGATGCGCGAGATTTTCTTGATGTTGCGAAGTTCGACCTCACTGAACCCGCCGGAGAAGAAATCGAGCATTTGCGTGACAAACGCCGCGTCGCTGCGCCAAGCGGCGGCGCCCAACAGCGTCGAGCAAGGAGCGGTCTCTTGAAACACGCTGAGGATCAGCCGCACAATCGCAGGGCGCATCGTTCGCTTCAGAATCGTCAGCGTGATTTTGTAAACCTGCGACGAAGGAACATCGAACAGATGCCGAAACATCGGATGTTCGCGGCTGATCAGCATTAAAAAAGATTCGACGATCTCTTCTGATTGGTGCGTATTGCAACGACGCATCGAATCATCCAACGTTTCGATCGCGCGTCCGCGCCACAACACCAGATTCCGTTTGCGGGCGTCGGTCGCTTCGTCCAGCAACTTTCGTAATCGATCGACCAGCGACACCAACGTCCGACCGGCGATATCACGATTCTCGTTGTTCTTGTCTTCGGCCGCCGTTGTCAGCGTGCGCAGGAGATCAAAATCTTCCAACTCCAACGCGATGGCCGACGCTTTTTCGCATGCGGGACGCGACGTCGCAAGCAGATGCTCGCGCAAGATCGTCGTCATCGCGCCCAACTGCTGTTTGATCTTCATCCGCCAAGCGTCGGGCAACTCTTCCCAGTGGTCAAAGAAATAGGCTTCGGCTTTGCGACTCGGCCGCTGCAACATCGCGTCGAACGCCGCGTCGCGAATATCGATCGCTTCACTGCGCAGCGCGGCGATCAACACCGGCGTCGCCGCCGCGTTGCCTGATCTCGCTAGAAACTCGAAGGTTTTCTCGAATTCTTGGGGCACCGACGGCTCCCGTTGTGTCGCCCGACCAATTGCAGCTTGGAAATGTACGTAATAACGTACGTCGCTGCAGGATCCAGGCGAAAACGGACAGCCCGCAAAACCGAGAAGCCGGGTCAAACGATCGCTACGATCGGAATGACCCGACAAATTGACCGGCTAGATCAGAACTGGCGATTCGATTCAGACGCCAAATTGGCGAAGCACGATGTCGCAAACATCAGTATCGGCCAAGGGGGTTTCGGCGAACACCCCCTTCTGGCTCGATAAGAACACGCCTTGCTGCTGTTCTGAGTTGACCGGAGCGCCGTGCGAGCCTTTGACCAAGGTCGCATCCAAGGGGATGCTCTTCGTCGCGAAGTCAAAGTGCATTTCGACCGGGTCATAGCCGGGCTTTTGGTGAATGTCGACTTTGCGTGCGAAGCCGGGCGCCAAGTCGTCGTTGATCCACCAGTAATAGGCTTGCCAACTATTGGGGGCCGAGACGAGGATCACCTCCCCTGCTCTTTCGTGGTCCATGTAGTACTTGGCTCGTTCTTCGAGCGCCAAGACTTCCGCAATTCCTTCGGCGCCTTGAAACAGCTCTTGCACGCGGCGGATGACGCTCGGCTGGGCGTCTTTGACGTAGACCTGCGAAAACTGATGATCGACCAGCGCCCAAGCGTCGCTACGGACCAGGTCAAGATGTTCGCCATCTTCGCGCTGCTCGACTTGCAATAGACCTGCCTCACGCAGGATGCGATTGGGATAGCTGACATGGTCGACCGGCACGATCACATATTCGCTGGCAATCAAAAACAGCGTGTCGTCTCCCAGTGCGGCGCGCATCCGAGCGACCAGCTTGCCGATCACTTCGTCAATGTCGGCAGCCGCTTGTTTATGGGCGTCGCTTTGCGGACCCAGCTTTTGGGCGGCGTAATCCAGATGCGGCAAATAGATGAAAGAGAAATGGGGCTGGAATTTCTCGGCGACCATCGCCGCCGAGTCAGCGATCCAGGCGCTCGACTTGATGTTGGCCATGGGGCCCCAAAAATGGTGCAGCGGAAAACCGTCCAGCTCTTTCAGCAAGTCGCCGTACAGGTCAGACGGCTTCGTGTAGCACCACATCGTCTCGCTGCCGTCCGGATTGTGGACCGGGGCCGGCATGCAGACATAGTCGGCGCCGCTGCGCTTGCTGAGCATCGGAAACCAGGCCGAAGTGCGGATCTCTGGATCATGCTTCTTTAGCAGGTCCCAGATTTGCGGCTGTAGGATCGCCTCGTTGCCGGCGGTCCACATTTCGACTTTGTGGGTGTCGCGCCAGTAAAACCCGTTGGCGGTCACGCCGTGATCGACTGCGAGTTGTCCCGTTAGCATATTCGCTTGAACGGGCCAGGTCACCGCCGGAAAACTAGCCGCTAATGGGGCGCGGTCTCCATCGGCGACCAGCGCCGACACTTGCGGCATATGGGCCAAATCTTGCGGCGACAGTCCGGGTAGCGAAAGTAGTACGACGTTGTCAGGCATAGCGAGCGATCTCTATCCGGTTGGGGAAGTCGTTTGTCTAGAGTGGATGAACAAGCGGACGCAGAAACTGCATCGAGCTGGCGGCGATGGTCGGCGCTTCGTGGCTATGGCGACTCAATTCGACATGCAGGCCTTTTTGATAATTCGCATCCTGCAACGCCTGAATGACTTCGCTGAAATCGATCTCCCCCTCGCCGAAGGGAAGATGCTCATGGACGCCGCGCTTCATATCTTCGATATGAACGTTGACGATCCGCGAACCCCACTGACGAATGAAATCGCCTAGCGGCAATTCGTTTTGACACTGCAAGTGACCGATGTCGAGCGTCAATTGAAACAAGGGAGAATCGATACGGTCGCACAATTGAGCGAAGCGATCCATCGTGTCGATAAACATGCCTGGCTCCGGTTCAAAACCAAGCGGCATTTGTTGCAACTCTGCGTATTCAATTACCGGCTGCAGCGCTTCGACCAGGCGCTTCATCGCGGTCGCTTCGTTGACCTCGTCGAGCAAACGTCCCGACCACAGCGAAACGCAGTCGGCTTTCAATTTGACCGCGGCGTCGATGCAGTGGCGGATAAACTCAAAGCGTCGCTGCCGGCCATGCTTGGCCGGAGAGACCAAGGTCGGCTCGTGCTTCTGTTTGGGATCGAGCAAAAAGCGGGCGCCCGATTCAACGACGCACGTCATTTTCTTTTCACGAAGAAGCCCGGCGAGATGATCCGCCTGACGATCGGCCATGTAGGTATTGCCGAACGGCGTCAGCGTCCCGTGATCGACGGTGATCGCAACGCTTTCGTAGCCCAAGTCCGCAAGCACGTCGACCGCGTCAAGCGGGTCGTGATGGGCAAAGCCGTTCGTGTTATAGCCAATCCGCATGCTTATCTCATTTGCATCGCGTCGACGCTTCCCCTGCCAAAATTGCTCGGCGACCGTCTTTGTTAGTTTACGTCGAATAGACCCAGCGGCCCAACAACAGCATCGGCACAATGAGCAACGCGACAATCACCGCCCAAAATGCCCCGCAAACCGCCAGCACCAATCCCGCGTTGAGCGTGATCAGCGACAGCAGGGCCTGCTTTACCGCCACTTGTACATTGCTTGGGGAGGGATCGGCAATGGCGATGACGCAGCGGCGGATGATCGAAACCGCCAAAAGCGTCATCAAGCCGCACCACCCAAACGTCTGCATCGATCGCAAGCGGATGATTGAGGATCCCAACAACGGCGACGCGACAAACAGCCCCAGGCCGATGATCAGCACCACAAAGCCGAAGATCAGCATCGGCCGTGCGCTTTCCTTCGCTTCGGTCCGGGCAAACCAGGTCACGCCGGCGATATAGACGCCGATTCCGCCTGCATATGCAAGCTGGCCCATATCGTATCCGACGAGCGAAAATCGGGCGTCACCAGCCAAGCTGCCAGCCAAACTCATCCCCAACAGAAGATTGAAAAAACGACAGGATCCCATCGCGACGGCGCCAAAAACGGTCGCTTTTAACCCGGCGTCATACAGTAAAACCGACGCGACCAACGCGGCCGCGACTGCTCCCCCGCGCCAGGGAATCGCCGCCAAGTCGGAATACAGATAGCCGGCGACCGACGCTAGCACCACGCCGATCAGCAAAAACTGATAGCCCAGCCAAGCGGCCAATCGCGGTGAAATGCGGCCCGAAGGGAGTGGACGCTGCGGGCGTTCGCGGCGATCCTGCTCGAGGTCGTAATAGTCATTTAGCGCCATTCCGGCCGAGTAAATCAGGCTGGAAGCCGCAATCAGACACAAAAAGACTGGCCACGGCGTCAAACTGGCCGTTTCGCTAGAAAACTGCGAGACAGCGAGATATCCGGCCAGAATGTCGGCCCAAGCCGTAAAGAGATTCGGCAGCCGGAACAGCTGAAAATAGGGAAGCCAAGCTGGTTCAGCGGAGACGGTCGCCACGTTTTCGGCACACGCTTGGGAAATAAGGATCGTTCGGAGACAAACCGCTTATTATAAGTCCGATGCTCCCAGAGCGACAGGCAGTCAGCGTCTCCTAATCAAGCCTATTTCGCGTGATATCTTCACAAAATTGCGGTTTCGCGGAACTTCCTCTTTTCCTATAGTTCGCTCGCAAGGCGACACCACCAATCCAAGCACGCTGTTGTCCCTCCTACCAAATGCATCCCGCCTCACTTCCCTCCACCCACCTATGACACGCATTTCGCAATGGCCGCCAGCTTCCAATTTTTCGCCGCAATCCGCGGCGGCGCGCTCGTGGTCGGCCTGCTACTAGCAGCCGGTTGCGGGACGACATCCAATCGAACGCTGACTGAGCAACTTGTCAGTTCGCATGCCGTCGACGAGGCGATCGCCGATATCGACTTTCAACCGCTGCGCGATGAAAAGGTTTATCTCGATCCCCGCTATTTGCAAAACGTCAAAGGCGCCGGGTTCGTCAACGCCGAATACATCACCAGCGCCATTCGTCAGCAAATGAACGCCGCCGGATGTCTGCTGCAAGATTCCGCCGCCGAAGCCGACTATGTGGTCGAAGCGCGCATCGGAGCCTTAGGGACGGAGGGACACACCGTCACCTACGGCATTCCCTCTAGCAATGCCGTTAGTTCCGCCGCGTCGCTCTTTCCGACCGCTCCCCCGATGCCGACAATCCCCGAGATCGCATTTGCGAAAAAGAGCAATACGATCGGCGGCGCCAAAATCGCACTCTTCGCCTATCATCGCGAATCGCGGCAACCGATTTGGCAATCGGGCATCGCTCAGTCGCTGGGAACAGCGAAGGATACCTGGTTGCTTGGCGCCGGACCGTTTCAAGGAGGCAACATCTACGACCGGGCCCAATTCGCCGGCTCCAGCATCGGCCTCCCCAATCCTTTCCGCAAAGCGGAGGATAGCCCGATTCCTGTCGAGTACGACGCTCCCTTTGACTTTCGCAGTGAACATCTCGCCGATACCAAGCATGAATCCGAAGAGGCCGAGACGCCGATGCCCGGCGGTAAAGCCGAAGCTGATCTGGTCGGCTACGAAGAGGAGAAGTCGCCAGACAAGAAACCAGAGCCGCTGCCAGAAAAAGAAAAGTCAAAACCGCTCCCGAAGCAAGAGCCGGAGAAAGTAACCATCTCGGGCTAAAGACGCGGCGGCTTTCTCACGGCGTCTCTCCTGCTTCCAAAAACGTCCAGTGGTCAAATGTCGCCGCTTGACCGATGTAGGTATCGGCGTCGTCGACGATGTTCCAGATAGTCGCTTGCTCGATGTAGAAGCGGCGACCGCGACTGGAAATGCGAACGCCGCGATAGTCGTCGACATAGCCGTCCCGTTCGGTCCGCTGCAGCAAGCGAGCTCGCTCATCGCGATGCAGCGGTTCCGCCGTCAAGCGTGACGGCATCTGGAGAAATTCGGGAAGTCTCAGTTCCCACAGATCGAGCGCCGTCTGATTCCCAAATTTGAAAATTGGATCGTCCTGCGCGTCGTGCGAAACCACCACCACCGGCAACGCGAACAACTGCTCCAGATCGCTTGGTTCGGTCCCGGTTCGCTCCATCAGTTCGACACCAACCCAGCGACGATACGAATCGAGCAAATGCCGAACGAAGCGGGGAGTATCGGCAGCGAATGATGCGAGGTCCGTCATGATCCGTCCAGCAAAAAGAAGGCTGCAGGGTGCGTCAAAACGCACGTCTTTTTTTACTTCGCTTAGGATACCAAATCTCCGATAGCGATGGATGACGAAAGAGACCTCGTAGGATCCGCTGCGCGGCCGAACCGAATCGTTACCAATTCTTGGTCCTCATAGAGCGTGTGAATTTTTATTCCCCATTCGACAGATCGCAGTTATCATCCTCCCTGATTGAAAGTTGTTTTCTCGGGGAGTAGTCGATGGCTAGACGGCAAGGACGGGGTGGAGTGGTTCGAGTTCAGCAGGCTCAGCGGCAGCAGGTCGAGTGGCGGCCGTTGGCGTTGGACGAGTTGCTGACCGATGATCATTCGGCCCGCTTGGTTTGGGCTTACGTCGATGGGCTCGACTTGGCGGCGTTCTACGAACCGATTGCTGCGGTCGAAGGGGGCGTGGGACGCAACCCGATTGATCCGAAGATTCTCCTGGCATTGTGGCTTCAGGCCACGATTGACGGCATCGGTTCGGCCCGGCGGCTGGACCGGATGTGCCGCGAGCACCTGACCTATTTGTGGATGTGCGGTGGCGTCACCGTTAATTATCACACGCTGGCCGACTTTCGCGTGCGGCATGCGGATCGGCTCGACCAGCTGCTGACGCAAAGCGTAGCCACGTTGCTGCACCAAGAGTTGATCGACTTGAACCGCGTCGCTCAGGACGGCATGCGGGTGCGGGCCAGCGCCGGCAGCAGTTCGTTCCGCCGCAAGCCGACGCTCGAAAAATGCTTGCAAGAGGCGGAAGAGCAACTCAAAGTGTTGCGAGAAGAACGCGAATCGGATGACGTTTCGGCCGAGGATCGTCGCGTGAAAGGGGCCCGCGAACGTGCGGCCCGAGAGCGAGCCGAACGGGTGCAAGCGGCGTTGGAAGAGCGAGAAAAGATCGTGCCGAAGATGGAACGTCGCAAGAAGGGTTCGGGCGATGAGGCTCGTGCTTCGACGACCGATCCCGAGGCTCGCAAGATGAAAATGGGAGACGGCGGCTTTCGCCCGGCCTACAACGTGCAGTTCGCCACCACGACCGAAACCCGCGTGATTGTAGGCTTGGACGTGGTGAACGCCGGGACCGACGGAGGCCAACTTCAACCGATGTACGAACAGCTTATCGAGCGTTATTCGCAGCGACCGGAGGAATACTTGGCGGATGCCGGGTTCTCGAACTTGGAAGCGATCACGCATCTGGAAGCCAACGGAACGAACGTTTATCTGCCCATCACCGACGAGGAAAAAAAGCGTTCGCAAGGTCGCGATCCGCATGCTCCGATGCCAGGCGACAGCCAGGAAGTGGAGGCGTGGCGAGCTCGGATGGGCACCGATGAAGCGAAGGAGATTTATAAGGAACGAGCCAGTTCGGCCGAGTTCAGTAACGCAACCTGCCGCAACCGAGGGCTCAATCAGTTCAATGTCCGCAGCTTGGCCAAAGCGAAAGCCGTCGCCCTCTGGCACGCCCTGGCCCACAACTTCCAACGCCTACTCGCCCTAACTCGTCAAAGAAGCACGATGGCGACCTAATTGAAAGAGAAACCCCCAGCCCGCAGGGAAAACCAACCCAGAGCAAACAATCAACAAAGAGCCTAGCCCCTCGAAAGATCCGTAAAATTAGCGGTAAACGGCTGATTAAGGTGTCTCAAAGCCAAAAATTCACGGCCTCATAGCGGACCCTACGGGCCAGAAGCGCCGGAACATCGGTTACGACCGGCCTAATCGGATGCGGAGTCTCTTTTCGTTGTACGACGCAAAGCCCGGCGACTACCATGGAAGTTCCTCCTCACCACGGCGTTTCCCATGCTTCTGCAGATACTCGTCTATTGCACGATCGTGCTTCTCGCTCGCCCCGTTGAGACGGTCGACGAGCCGCTCGCATCCTGGATGGTCTGCTTGGCGCTCGGAGTGTTCCAGTGGAGCATCGCGCGCAGCTTTCAACGAAGTTTGCTCGCCGAGATCTGTTGGGCCGCAACGTCGCTGCTGATGATCTGGCCCGGCAATTGGGGAGGAATCATTTATGCGTCGGCATGGGGAGAAATTCCCCTTTTGCGTGAAGCGGTCCTCTTACTGCCGGCGATCCTCTCTCGTTTAACGATGCTCTCCGAAGCGGAAGGAATTCCGCGGGCGCTTGCCGAAATTCGCCTGTCGCTTCCGCTTACGTGCGGTCCGGTCTGGCTGGGATCGGCGGCCGCTCACTGGGGCGGTCTGGCCGGCCCGACCAGCGATAGCGGCGTATGGACGATTGCTTTGATTGTGATTTTTCTGATCGCGGTCTATCCCGAATTTTTACGTCGCAGTTGGGGACTGACGCCGGTCGACTCGCCCGACTTGGCCCGACGATTGCAATCGCAATTTGGTCGCAGCTTGCCGCCGCTGCTGGTTTGGCCTGAGAGCATCGGGATCACCAATGCGGCGCTGCTTGGCTGCGTCCCGCCGTTTCGCTATTTGGTGATTTCCGCATCCTTACTCGATACGCTGACTCCCCGAGAGCTAGAGGCCGTGATCGCCCACGAGATGGGACATCTGCGTTTACGGCATGTCGCGCGGCGGCTGATTGCGATCGTCGCTGCAGCGGCGGTCGTACTAGGCGTGCGCTATTGGCTCTCCGCCTGGCTCGCCCCCCAAGGTTTGCAGCAGACGCTGCTGGAAGCGTCTGCCCCCTGTCTGCTTTCGGCTTACTACCTCTGGTCAACGCCGCGGCAATCACGACGCATGGAATTGGAAGCGGACGCATGGGCGGCGGCGCATTTGCGCACGATCTACGGCAATCAGGCGACTCCTCTGCTCACTGCCGCATTGCGTAAACTGAGCGTCGCGGCCAACGTCCCGCTAGAACAAGCAAAGTGGCTTCATCCCAGCTTTTATCAACGAGAAGCAGCCCTCCGGCAACGCAGCGCCGCACCGGGCGAACCTGTCGTTTGGGAATCCGCTCTGTAACACATCGCCCAAGATTCGATTGTTGGGTTTCGCTGCGCTGCACCCAACCTACAAAATCTGTATCGCCAAGTCCAAGTTTTTCTAGACCAGCGATTCTTCAGCGACCGGCACAAACGGCAACACGATTCGAAACAGAGCGCCGTGGCCGATGCCGTCGCTTTCAATCTCCAATCGCCCCCCCATTTGCTTGGCCGAAAGACTCGCGCTATGTAAGCCGAATCCGTGACCGTTCGACTTGGTGGTAAAGCCATACGAAAAAATGCTTTTTAGGTTCTCGGGCTTCACGCCGATCCCAGAGTCTTTGACTTCGATCGTGACGCGATCGTTCCGAAGTTGACGAACGCAGACGTGAACCCGACGCTGCGGCCCCCGAGCTTCGACGATCGACTCAATAGCGTTCTTCAAGAGGTTGCCAAAGATTTCTAAAATGCGATGCTTGTCCAACTGCAACCAAGGGAGTTCCGAGAAGTCGCTGGTTATTTCCACCTGGTGATGCCGCAGCGCATCACTTTGCCACTCGATCGCTTTGGTTAGCACCTGGGTCAAATCGGTCGGCTCCAGCACGCACTGGACTCGAGCCAGCGATTGCTGTACGGCCACAATCTTTTTGATGTGATCCACATGCCGACGCAAATCCTCGACTCCAGCAAGCTGCGTTTCATTCTCGGTCCGCAAACGCGTGTCGAGCTCTGACAGCATCGGGAAAATCAACGTTCTTTTCGGATGGCTGGTCATGAACTCTTCCAGCGAGCCGGATCGCTGGGTCACAAAATCGAGCGTCCTGCGTAGATCGACAATGCTTGACTGCGCCGTACTATCCCGTAAGAACGATAAGCAAGTATTCACGCTGTTCAGCGCATTCCCAACATTATGAAGCACGCCGGTGGCGACTTCCGCCATCCCGGCATGGCGAGCCGAATCGATCAGTTTGCTATTCAGTTCCTGGAGACGACTGTTTGCCTGGGCGCGCTCCAAGGTTTGGCTCAAGCGCGTTGCGGCATGCTCCGCGAGTCGTAGTATCCGCGGAGAGGGCTGTTCAATGTCGGACGACAAGAAATGACAATGGACGAAAAACGCGTCTTGCCGAATCATCATTGCAATCCCGCTGCGGAGTCCGTCGCCATACTGTGATCGCCTATCGTCACGATCAAATACCAGCGGACGGACCGATAGCTTCGCCGCTGGATCGACCCCGCAGGACGCGACCAGCGGCTCGATTGGCAAGCCGGCGTCCTTCCAAGCTTCGGTCGCGACAAGGCGCCGCGCCCCCTGTTCGTTGGTGAATGTCGCCATCGCCAACAGAAAGCCGGAATGTTCGGCGAATCGTCGCATGACGTACTCGGTCGTTTCGGCCAGCGACGCCGTTTTGTTCGCCGCTTCGGCGACATCGTGCAACAGGCGGACTTCCGAATTTTTGATCTCTAGTTCCGCGGACTTTCGCTCGACATCTTTGATTTGCTGCGTAATGATTCCGGCGATGCGCCGCGCCAAAAAGACAAAAGCACAGACGCAGATGACGCCGGTCACGATCATAATCGACCAAGCGACCAATCCGACCAGGTCCGCATGTCGACGTTGTTGCTCGGCGACTTTGGCGAATCGCGCCTCCAAGTCGGTTAAAACAGGACGAAACGCGTTAAACGCTTCTTCAACCCGCTGTAACGTGGGACCTTGCTCTCGCTTGCCTAACAATTTTTCGCGCTGCCAAAAGTAAAGCCCTCCATCGCCGGGATGGATGGTTTGATGAGCGTCGTCAAAAACGCTACCTTCTCCAAACAACGCCACGCGCAGCGACATCGCAAGTTGACTAACGGCTTCCTCATCTCCTGAAAATCGCTGCAGCGTGTGCTCTAGACGTGAGAACGCCGCTTTGAGGTCATTGTCTTTCAAATCCACAAGCTGATCGACGTCGTTTTCAGCAGCTAATTTTTCACAAAGAATGGCCAACTGCATTAACTCGTTACCGATCGCTTCGAATTGTGCAGCGTCAAGAAAGCTTTCGACCAAATCATCATGTGCGACCGTCAAGTTACCGGAAGACTTACGCGAATGTTTTCGCAATTTGAGCGCCAAGTCTAAGCGACGCTTGCCTTCCATCTCGTCAAAATAGGCGCGAATCTGATGCAGCGCCTCTTGCGTTCTTCTTTGCGCTTTGGACGTTTCCGATTCGGCGGCTGCAATAGAGACCGACCACGATACGACCTCGCGATACATGCCGGGAATTTGCGTCAACTGTTCAGAAAGCTGACGAATTTCCTCCGAGCCTCGGAAATCGGGATCCTTTTGCAGGTCCGCTACCGCGTTGCGCAGTTCCAAGCACCATGGTTCATCCTGAATTTCCACAAAATCATTCGGCGGCGGTCCCTGGCCTTCCGGCGATAAGATGATCTCGGCGAAATCACGTCGACCGTCGATCAGATTTCGCTCAATCTCAGCGATCTCCGCATCAATCCGATTTCGCTGAGAGGCGGATGATTCGTATTGATATTGGATGTATTGCAGCGTCGGCGCAGTCACGCAAAAGACGATCAGACCGGCGATCAAACCGACCCCTGTCAAAAGCCACACTAATCGCCGAGCATCGGAGTGTTTTCCAGACCTTTCTAGGTTGCTGTTCACTAATTTCTCTCCATGTCGCGCACGTCTGACCACTCCATCGGTTTTACTTCGCCCCCTTCGATTCGACTTGCCCAGATCGCATGGCTGGCTTGATGCTCGTCGCCCGAGAGTCGTAGCGGCACGCCCAACCCCAGATCAAAACTCCCTAGTCCTTCGCAAGCGACCACGATCGCGTCACGATCAATTTCACCAGGGATTCGTTTTAACGCCAGGATTAGCATGCGACCAACGATATAGCCCTCCAGCGATATCGGCGTCGGCGCCAATTCATGCTGTTTCAGCTGGACCAACGCCGCACGATGCTGCCGATTTATCGGCACATCTTCGTGGATATCAGGAACAATCTGCGAGACGATCACGCCGTCAGCTTGATCCCCCAGCGCAGCCGCTAAAGAATTGGGCGCGACAAACGAGACGCTCAAAAACAGCGTCTGAATATCACATTCCTTCGCCAAGCGAATTAGTTTTGCACAAGGAGCATAAGCGCCGACCAGAATGACGGCTTTGGGTAACGGTTGATGCAGGATCAAGTCGGCCAGCGCCCCTTCGACCGCCATGGTGTTTCGCTCGTAACGACCATGGGCGATTGTATTCTCACGCGCCACGCCATGGCGTTTGAGCGCCTCGCTCCCTCCAGAAAAGCCGGCGTCGCCATAGCCGTCACGTTGCGTAATGAACGCGATCTCATTCGGTTGAATGCCGGAAGCGACAAGCGCGTCGACCATCGCCGACGTTTCCTCGGCGTAGCTGGCCCGAAAGTTGATCACGTACCGATCTGGAGGCGTCTTTCTCAAAACGCCTGCTCCGGTGAGCGCACCAATAAAAGGAACGCCAGATCGTCGCGCGATCGGAGCGGCGACGATCGCTGTTGGCGTTCCCACATTACCGACGATCGCTAAAACCTGATCCTTTTCGATAAGCCTGCGGATATTGGGGCCTGTTTCGCTTGGCTCATATCCATCATCCAATGCGATCAATTCCAACTGGCGGCCCTGGATTCCGCCCGACGCGTTCGCTTCGGCGAAGGCCGCTAGAACCCCGCGATGCATTTCGATCCCCAGATCGGCCACAGGTCCCGTTAATGCGGTCGACATGCCGAACCGCAAAGGCGCGCGATCATCGCTTGCTTCCGCGGCACAGACGTTCGCCGCAAGCGACAACAGGACGTAGGCGGCGCAATAAGCTCGCAACAGCAGAATTCTCTGGAACACGACGTTCTACCCCTAGTTTCGTCGTTTGACTCGTCACCGAGTCGCGATTCGCTTCAATAGCGCAATTGGTAAAACGTAGCACCCCTTTTCTTGCGGTGACAAATGGTTCGGATCAGCGCGATCGTAGCGAATGTCGGCCCCGAGCAATCCGCAAACGGCGCAAAAAAGCCGCATGGGATCCATGCGGCTTTGCATCTCGCGGATTGTCGAGGTCACGTCTTACGTCAAATCGGGCAAAGCTCCGTCGCCGCAGAAGTCGGGATTGCCGAAGGTCTCGACCTGATGTCCCATCGCTTGAGCGCACGAAATCCAGAGGCGATTGTGGGGCTGTCGATCGAATTGGAGCGAGCGTCCCATCCGGAACCCAAGTCCTCCGCCGACCAACACGAGCGGCACGTCGTCCAACGTGTGGGAGTTCCCTTTTCCCAACTCGTTGGTCCAAATCACGGTCGTGTTGTCGAGCAGCGTGCCGTCTCCGCCAGGCTCCGGAGTTTCGTCCAGCTTTTTGACCAGATAAGCAAGTTGCTCGCAGAACCAGACGTTGATCTTGATCAACTTTTGCTTGGCGTCTTCATCATTGTCGGGCTTGTGCGACAGTTCGTGATGCGTGTCGTCAACGCCGATCCAGTTCATCCGCGCTTGTCCGACCGAGTTGGTGTACTGCAATGTCGCGACCCGCGCGGCGTCGTTCGCCAGGCTGTTGACCAACAAGTCCATCTGCATCTTGCTGATCGTCGGCATGTTGTCATTCTTCAATTGTACGCCGGGCTCTTGAATCGGAGCTTCCAAGGCCAGCTTTTCTTCGCCTGCCGATTTTAGCTCTTGCTCCATTTGTCGCACAAAGGTCGCATGTTCTTCTAAACGCTGCTTGTCTTCGCTGCTGACGTATCGTTCGACACGCTTTAGATCGATGCGGACCTTATCAAGCACGCTTTGCAAACTTTCGCGATCTTTGACTTGACCATACAGCTTCTGGAACATGCGATATGGATCGTCGATCGGCGCCACTGGGTTGTTCGGCCCGGCGTAAACCATGCGGGTCCAGGGATCGGCCCGATCCGGAACATTCACGCCAAACTCCAGCGATCCGAAACGGGTGCGGGTCGCCTCTTGCGCTTGCAAATACTCTTTCAGTTCTTGGTCGATCGACAAACCGCGCGACCAACCGGCAGGCGTATGCGATCCCCCTTGGATGTTGCCGGGGAAGAGTTCGATGCCGGTCAGCAGGCAGCTCATGCCGCGCATGTGACTGTCGCCGTCGCCGCGGACGCGATCGCAAACCCCCTTCATGACCAGGGTCTTGCTCTTGTAAGGCTCGAGCGGCGCCATGATTTCTTTCAGCGCGAAATCCTCGCCAACCTTATCGGGCCAATAGGCGTCTGGAATAATCCCGTTCGGGCTGAACATCACGATCATGCGTTGCTTGCGCCGATCAGGACTCGCGGCCATGCCTAGACTGGGCAAATTCATCAACAGCGGCAATGCGGCTGACGAGATTCCCAAATTGCGAACGAACTCTCGTCTAGTTAGACGCGACATGTTCTGCGTTCCCTTCGTTAGGCGTGTGCATCGCGGCGACCATGGCGATCGATACAAGCAACTTGCGTATATTGTAATTCGATTGCTCGAACGACGTGACCAATTCGTCCCGTGTCGTTAAGCCATAGGCGTTGATCGGATGTTTGACGCAATGATGAAACAGCTGATCGACAAAGGCGCCATGCGCAGAGCGGCTCTCGACAATGTGTTTGGCCAAATCGCGCGCACCTTCTAATTTTATCGTCTCACCTATCGCCGTGGCAAATTCGGAGGTCGCATCGACCGGACGGTCCCCTTCCGATTGACGATAACGCCCGATCGCATCGAAATGCTCCAAGCTGAAACCGAGCGGATTGATGATTTGATGGCATCCTTGACACGCGGCCGGTTCGGTCAGGACCGAAACTTTTTCTCGCATCGTCATGCCCGCATGAAAGTCGCCATCTTTGAACTCGGTCGCCTGAGGAGGCGCTGCGAGCGAACGCCCCAGCAGATGCCGCGTCACAAACACTCCGCGATGAATCGGCGACGTGAACTCGTTATACGCCAGCATCGACAGCATATAGGGATGCGTCACGACGCCTGCCCGATGCTCGGGCTGAAACGAAATAGGCTGAAATTTGTCGCCGCCGTCATACGGAACGTCATACAATTTGGCCAGACGCTCATTGACGAACAAACGATCGCCGAGCAGTAATTGGCGATAGTCAGACGAGTCGCTCCAGACGATGTCATCCACAAACAAGTCGAGCGATGTCCGCAAATCCGATGCGACCTGCTCGCTGAACTCGGGGAAGACGTTGGAGTCTTTGACAATTCCTTCTTTCTCATTCAGTTGCAGCCAGTGATGAAAGAAGCTGTGCAGTTTGGTTTTAGCGCGCGGATCTTTCAGCATTTTTTCGGCTTCGCTGCGCACTTGCTCCGGCTTGGCGATCCACCCTTCTTTCGCCGCGCGAAACAAATGTTCGCTTGGCATCGTATCCCATAACGCATACGACAATCGCGACACGACGTCATAGCGATCCGGAGGCGAGTTTTCTAGATTCGTGTACAGGAAGCGGGGAGATTTGAGCGCCAACAAGACGCAGCGTTTGACCGACGTTTCAAGCGCCATCTCGTCGGTGAATTGCTCACCGACAAAGAAAACGCGATCTTCGTCGCTCAACGGACGACGGAACGCCCGCTCGACAAACTTGCCGCAAAACTCGATCACCTTTTGACGTCGATCGTCGGCGTCGTGCTTCGTCTTCGCCAATTCGTCGAGATGTTCGACAACATAGCCGGCCGCTTCCAATGCGCCGTTGGTCGTCGCTTCGTCCCAAGCTTTCGAGACCGAGACGCCGCGCTCATAGCCAGACACGGCGTCATCCGGCGGAAAACTGGCGGACGAAATGAACAACTCGGGAGCGAACTCAGGCGACAGATTGCGAGCCGTCAGAAAATCGCGCGCTTTGCGCGGCGGCTTCCACTCGAGACCTACCGACGCAGCGTCATCTTTGAATTTGTAGACCTCCAGCTTCAAGCGATAAGGACGCCCTCCGAGCAGACGAATCGAAGCTTTGAACACCTTCGGCTCTCCCCGTGACGCGACCCATTGATCGATCAGCGGCGTCCGATCGTTGTTGACGTACAGCCGCGCGCCAATCTGCGTGGTGAGAATGAACTCGTAATCGCCGGTCTCTTCGGCCAGGACCATCCCTTGCCAGCGGAGTGAAAATTGTTCTGCGTTGGTGACTTTCTCATCCGGAGTCCCCGCGCCAAAGTCGTAGTCGATTTTGGAATCGATTCGTTCGAGCGCGCGATCCTGGTAGTTCCGCTTCTTATAAATCTCGGTCTTCAGCCCTCGCGTTTCTTTTGGGTCGGGGACCCAGCGAAAGCTCGCGATCAAATCGGCGACGGTGTTGTCGTACTGATCGACCGTCAAATGCGATAGTTCGATCCGCGAAGGAGAAGTCTCTCGCGCATGCGGAGCGTAGAATTTCTGATGAATAAACTGGGCGACCGCCTTTGCGTCTTCGCCGGTGCAAGACTCCGGATCATCCTCCGGCATGGTCTCTTCGATCGCCATCGTTAGTTCGGCGATTGATTTGGTTCCGCGCAGCGCGTTTTCGGCGGCGCCGGCGACTCCTTCTCCTTGCTCGCCGTGGCAGTCGACGCACAATTTTTTGAAGATCATGGCGCCATGGGGCTGCTCCGCCCACGCGTTATTGGCGATGAGCAAAACGGCGAACATTCCCAGCGACGCCCCAAAAAGGCGTTGAGTGAGCGCGCAGGAGGTAGGAAGGATCGCAGGCATCTCAAGTGCTGACTAATAGGCGGGAAATCGATCACACATCGCAAGCCGCACGAAGCGACTCCAAAAGCGAGATGACCGATGAGCGGGCGGCAGGGGAAGAAATGGGAGAGTAATCACCATCTCTTCACCCCTTATGGTAACTATTTCGCCAACAAGTTGTCAAGATTTCGCGGCGAAGAACGAATGGCGATTCGTGCGACAGAACCGGGCCCCATGGCGATTTTGGCGAACAATCGGTTTCGACCGCGTGTCCTACCTACTTAAGTTAAAACTTGACGCCATTACGGCTGATCGCTTAGGCGAACGAGCCGAAATCTGATATATTGAAGGCAGAGTGGTTTCCCCCATAGAAGCTGGCATCGGGCCAATTCTTCGGCAAGGTCGCCGAGCCCCGACGCTTCAGGCGGGTTGAGACCCAATAAATATTTCTCAAGAACGGAGATTCATGGAACTGGAACAGCTGGAGCAATTGCTCCTAGCCCACATTCAACGGTCGACTTACCAACCGGTCAAACCGAAAGTCATCGCCAAACAACTCAATCTGGCGGAAGAAGACCTCAAGACGCTCAAGCGAGCAATCAAGCGACTTCTTAAAAAAGGGCACATCGCTTACGGCGCGAGCCATCTGATCAAGCGAGTAAATGCCGAAAACGCCAAAGCCGCCCAAACGATCGTCGGCGGTTTTCATCGGACCGCCAAAGGCTTTGGCTTTGTCCGCCCGCTCGGAACGCCCAAATCGGCGGAGCGAACCGCGGACATCTATGTCCCGGCAAAACGTACTTCCGACGCCGCCAACGGCGACACCGTCCGGATTCGGATGTTCCGCACTCGCGGAATGAACGGCGAATCGAAGCTCTGCGGCGAAGTGATCGAAATCGTCGAACGTGAGACGCATCGCTTTGTCGGCACATACAACGAAGCGCACGGCCAAGCCCTGGTGCAAGTTGACGGAAACGTCTTTACGCAGCCGATCTCGGTAGGCGATCCCGGCGTCAAAGGCGCCCGATTGGACGACAAGGTCGTGATCGAAATCGTCCGCTTCCCGTCGCACTTTCATGATGGCGAAGGCGTGATTGTCGAAGTCCTTGGAGCGCGCGGAGCGCCCGGCGTCGACTTACTCTCGGTGATGCGCGAGTACGACTTGCCGCAAGAGTTTCCTGAAGCGGCTCTCGACGTCGCTCGAGAAATGGCCGACGCATTTGATGAGTCGATCGGTGAGGATCGCCGGGACGAAACCGGCGAGACGATCATCACGATCGATCCTTTCGACGCGCGCGACTTTGACGACGCGATCAGCTTGACCAAGCTCGAAAACGGACACTGGCTCCTCGGCGTGCATATCGCCGACGTCGCTCACTTTGTGCCGGAAGGTTCGGCGCTGGATGCCGAGGCCCGCAATCGGGCGACCAGCATCTATTTGCCTGACAAAGTGATTCCGATGCTGCCGGAGGTGATCTCAAACAACCTGGCCAGCTTGCAGCCGAACAAGATTCGCTACGCGAAAACAGCCAAGATCGAATTCACCCCGGATGGGACGCGAGTTCATACCGAAGTCTTCAACAGCGCCATTCGCAGCGTCCGCCGCTTTACCTACGAAGAAGTCGACGAGTATCTCGCCGATCGCGATGCGTGGAAAGAAAAGCTGACGCCGCCGGTCCATCAGTTGGTGGGCGACATGCATGAGCTGGCGATGACGCTCCGCGAGCGCCGTTTCCAACGAGGCTCGATCGAACTATCGATGCCGGAATTAAAACTTGATCTCGACAAAGACGGCGCAGTGACCGGCGCACATGTCGAAAAGAACACCGAGAGCCATCAGATCATCGAAGAGTTTATGCTGGCCGCCAACGAGGCGGTCGCTGATAAGCTGCACAACCAAGAACTCTTCTTCCTGCGACGCGTCCACGATTCGCCCGATCCCCGCAAGCTGGAAGCTTTGACCGAGTTCGTCCGCGATGTCGGGATCGAATGCGACAGCTTGCAAAGCCGCTTCGAGATCATTCGCGCCCTCGACAAGGTCAAAGGCTTGCCAGAGCAAGCGGCGGTCAACTACGCGACGCTGCGCAGCATGAAAAAAGCGGTTTACAGCCCAGAAGAGATCGGGCACTACGCTTTGGCCAGCGAATGCTACTGTCACTTCACTTCGCCGATTCGTCGTTATCCTGACCTGACCATCCATCGGATGTACAACGATCTGGCGACCGGCAAGAAACCGGTGCAAGACTACGATGCGATGATGGCCGAGGGAGAACATTGCTCGCAACGAGAACAGCGAGCCGCCAGCGCCGAACGAGATCTGGTGAAGATCAAGCTGCTCAATCACCTGAGCGAAAAGATCGGCATGGAGATGGAAGCGGTCATCACCGGCGTCGAATCGTTTGGCTTGTTCGTCCAAGGGTTAGAGCTGCCCGCCGACGGGTTGATTCATATCGACGCGCTGCAGGACGACTACTATCACTATGATCGCACGACTCACTCGCTGGTCGGCAATCGTGACGGCAATGCGTTTCGCCTGGGCGATGTGCTGAAAGTTTCGATCGCGCGGGTCGATCTCGAAAAACGAGAACTTGATTTCCGCCTGATCGAACAAGAGGCCCGCGCCGCAGGGCATGCGGCTGATAATAGTCGACGTCGTCCGACTTCTGGACGAACTGCCAGCGATGACTTTTCGTATCAGTCGGGGAAGCCAGCGCCGAAGAAGAAGAACTTTGGCAAGCCCGAACGAAAACAGGGAAAGGCCAAAAAGCGAAAACGGTAGGCCCCCAGATTGGGCGAAGCGAAAGGAGTCGTGCTGACTGACGGTCAAGCAAAACGCAAGTTCCTCACTGGCTCATTTTGAGAATTGCGTTATCAACTCGACAACATGTTGTCAGCGTTTCTATTCTCGCCACAATCCATATCTCCGTAAGTTGCTACCAAATAGGGACTTGCAGCCCGTCTCCAGAATTCTGGCACGCTGCTTGCATTAATGTCACTCAACAGCATCGGCCGGCAACCAACAGATAGCGATGCTGATTGAAATACAAAACCGAAGCGAGCAATCCCGCGCAGTTGCGCGAACGAAGCTCGCCGATTCCCCCTAAGTCGGAGATGAGAAAATGAGACGCATCCTTCTCGCACTCGCAGTTACAGCCGCCGTTGGTTTGTCGTTTGGCGCTTCGTCCGCAATGGCTCGTGGCCCGCACTATCATGGCGGCGGGCATGGACATGGCCATTACGGCGCCCCGGGCCACTATGACTATCACCGCGGCCACATTGACTACCACGTCGGCGGACACCGCTATCCGGTTTACGCAGCTCCGCGAGTTTACACGCGGGCCTACTCGCCGTACCCCAGCTACTATGGCCGTAGTTACTATCGCGGCGGCGGCGGCGGCGTGTTCCTGAACGGCCGCAACTTCTCGATTGGCGTCGGCTTCTAAGCAAGCGCCGTGAAATAAAATGCGAAACGCCTTGACCCGTGGTCAAGGCGTTTTTCGTGCGCTCATCACCTTGAGCCAACCGCATAGCGCGCCTACATTGGCGATTTCCCCTTTTCCCACTCGGCGTGAACCGATCCGTGCTGCATCTTCAATCGACAAGTTCCGAAAGTTGGCTGACTCAGGTCACCGAGAATCTCGATCTGCTGCTGATCGATCACGCCCACTGCGAAAAAAAAGCGGCCGGCGTCGCGATGAACATGATCTTCGCCTATGTCGAGAACGAAGATCTCTGCCGCGCGATGACCGAGATCGTCAACGAAGAGCTAGAGCACTTTCACCTGGTGCTGGAGTTGCTCCACGAGCGGGGAGTCCGTTTCTGCCGGATCAAACCGAGCAAATATGGGGAGAAATTGCACGCGTTGGTTCGCAAGAACGAGCCCGAACGTGCGGTCGACCGCTTGCTAGTCGCCGGTCTGATCGAGGCCCGCAGCTGCGAACGGTTTGGCATTTTGCGCGAACGGCTCGAAGACCCGCGTCTGGCGAACTTTTACGATCAGCTGTTTGAGTCCGAAGCGCGACACCACTCGGCCTATGTTCGCTTGGCCAAACAATATGCAGACGATGCGACCGTGATGCGTCGTCTGGAAGAACTGGCCGCGGCGGAAGCGGAGATTATCGCCGTAGGGGACGAGAATCCCCGGATGCATAGCTAGAGTTTCGATCGGTTGCCGTCGCCGTAAATCGTGTTAGACTGGCGTTTTACGCACCCCCAGATCCTGTAACGAAGATTTATGGAAAACGTCTCCCTCGGCGGCGCTCCGCATGGTTTGCCCCATTCAGCATTGGCCGGCAAAGAAGCGGAAATTGATGCGCTTCGCGAAACCGGCACGTACTTCTTTCAACGCGGTTGGTCGGTTGGAACCAGCAGCAACTATAGCGTCGTGCTCAAGCACGATCCGCTGCAATTGCTGCTGACCGCCAGCGGCATGGACAAAGGACGCCTGACGCGCGCCGACTTTGTCCGCGTCAACGACCAGGGTCATCAAGTCGACATCGAAGGCGCCGCGACTACCGACCAGCCGAAGTCCTCGGCCGAAACGCTGTTGCACGTCGTCGCCGCCGGTCAGCCCGGCGTGGGCTCGATCTTGCATACGCATTCGATCTGGGGAACCTTGCTGTCGGACTACTTCTTCGACGAAGGGGGATTTGCGATCGAAGGATACGAGATGCTCAAAGGTCTCTCCGGCGTCAAAACGCACGAGCATGCCGAATGGGTGCCGGTCTTCGACAACACGCAAGACATTCCGGTTTTGGCGGAGCAAGTCGCCGCGCGGCTAAGCGACCAGTCGCAACCGCCTATTCATGGCTATTTGATTCGTCGTCACGGGCTTTATACCTGGGGCGCCGATGTCGCCGAGGCCCGACGTCATATCGAGATATACGAGTTTCTGTTTGAAACCTTGGTCCGTCGCATGCTGCTGTGCGGCGAACTTCGCAGCGCCGCTTCGGCCGTTTAACCTGTCAATTTTGCAGCGATATTCGGAGAGATCTCCCCATGGCGAGCATAACCATCCACGACGAGAACCGTCGCATCCAAGAGACCGACGCGATTCGTGAATACTTGGCGCCGTACGGCATCTGGTACGAAAAGTGGGAAGTCGAAGGACGGATCGGCGTTGATGCGACCAACGAAGAAATCCTGACCGCCTACGCGCCGGAAATTGAACGCCTAAAAGCCAAAGGCGGCTACGTCACGGCCGATGTGATCAACGTCAATCCAGAGACGCCCAATCTAGACGCGCTGTTGGCGAAGTTCGACAAAGAACATACGCACAGCGAAGACGAAGTTCGCTTCACGGTCAAAGGCCAAGGGGTCTTTCACATTCATCCGCCCACAGGCCCGGTCTTCTCGGTCTTGGTCGAATCCGGCGACCTGATCAACGTACCGGCCAACATGAAGCATTGGTTCACCCTCTGCGACGAGCAGACGATCCGCTGCATCCGGCTGTTTGAAGACGCAAGCGGCTGGACGCCCCATTACATGGATCAAGGAGTGCACGAGAACTACTCGCCGCTCTGCTGGGGTCCAGACTATATCGCCAAGGCCGACGATCTTGATCCGGTGGTGAAACCGTGATCAATTTTTCGGGTCGCGGCTTGCTGTTGGATATCGAAGGGACGACCGCCAGCGTCGCCTTCGTCTACGACGTGATGTTTCCGTTTGTGCGGCGCGAACTGGACGCCTATTTGCAATCGGCGTGGAATACGCCTGCGCTGGCCCCGGTGCTCGAATATATCGCCCAAGATGCCGGCGCAGAATCGTTCGCCCAATGGACGCAAGCCGACGCTACCGAACAAGACAAGCGACAGCGCGTCAGCGCCGAAATGACGCGTCTGATGGATAACGACGTCAAAGCGACCGGGCTCAAGCAGTTGCAAGGCTTGATCTGGAAGTCCGGCTTCGACTCGGGCGAACTGGTCGCCGCCGTCTTTGACGACGTCCCCCCTGCCCTGGCCCGCTGGAACGACGCTGACAAAGATGTCCGGATCTATTCTTCCGGCAGCGTCGCCGCCCAGAAGATGTTCTTTGGGCACACCAATCACGGCGATCTGCTATCGTCGTTTCGTGGTCATTACGACACGACGACCGGCCCCAAGAAAGCAGCCGACAGCTATCGCGCCATCGCTGGCGACTATGGTTGCGACGCCGGCGAGATCCTCTTTCTCAGCGATATCGTCGGCGAACTGGACGCGGCGCGCGAAGCCGGTATGCAGACCGGACTTTGCTATCGCGTCGGCAACGCGCCAATCGAAAACGGAAATGGACATCCCGGCATCGAATCGTTTGACCAGGTTTCCATCGGCTAGCACCAATATCTTTTGCCACGAATTGCGTGATCCGCACGATCGCCCGTTGCCGCCAGATCGATGTCGCTTACCATTGCAACCGGAATCACTCGGCGACGCTTTGACTCTCAATGATGAGGTGAACCAGATCCGCGGCTGAACGTCAGCCGCCCGCTGCATGGAATCGCAGCCAAGCAATCCGCCCTAGGCACGGTAGCAAATCGCTTTCCGCAGGAGGCAAGGATGTTGGCGAATTTTTCGTTCCGCTCGATCTCGTTCGGCTTACTATTCACGCTGGCGACGCTATCTTCGGCGGCGCTAGCAACCGCAGCCCCGGTCAATTTTGACGTCGGTTATCGCATTCCTTGCCGCGACGTCACGCCCGATGACTATGTCGGGGACGAACGGTTAATCGAAGCGAAATTCGTCGTCTCGTCGCTGGTCGCCTATGAGGCCGAGAACGACTTGCTGCAGTTCGTCATTCGGATCGAAAGCAACGATCCGCGGATCACCGTCGTCGACTACTCTCCTCGGACGACGCTGGAGAACACGCTGACCGGCGGTCTGCAAATCGAACAAAAGAAAGAGACCGACGCGACCCTCGGAGCCAACCTGAACGGAAAATACGACGGCGTCGTCAGCGGCAATATCAGCGGCGGCGCAAGTCGCAAAAATTCGACGACGACCAAGTACGAACTCCGTTCGCCGGTCGAACTGATCGCGGCCAGCGGAACCATTCATCGCGGCGCCGGCGTTTACTTCAAACTAAAGCCAGCACGGCAAACGACATTGGAAGGCGCCAAAGAATTTACTTGCATCTTCCGCGCTCCGCATGATTGGAATCGGGGACTCGCGAGCGTCCACTGCGATGCGCTGGGAGAAGAATCTTCGACGCTGTCGCCGCTTGACAATCGCCGCTCATTCGCTCGCCAGGCGTTTCGTGTGGCGCTTTACTTGGATATCGACGCCGCCGCGAAACAAGCGGCCGAGAACTACGTCGCCAGCGAACGTTCGCTCCGCGCCGTTACCTATCAGTATCGAGATTCGATTGAGAAAGCGACTCGCAACTCTCCGGTCGATCAATTGGTTTCGCTGGTCCGACATGGCCGAACGACGAGCGGGCCGAAGCTAGACCCGAGCGATCTGACGCGTTGGCCCGCCGATGACCTCTACCGCTTGCCGCAACCAGTGCAGACAGCGGCGGCCGAGTTTCGCGAAGCGGAACGACGCATGCGTCAACGGACCGATCGTTTCATTTCGGGCAATTGAGCCGCCGTGTCCTAGAAGACGCAAGCGGTTATGCGTCTTCCAGACCCAAATATTCGGTCGGCACATTCTTGAAGACTTCTTCCATGCTGGTCACCCCTTGGGCGACCTTCATCAATGCGGCGCGACGGAAATCGAGCATCCCATGACGAATTGCAATCGATTCCAACTCATGGGCCGGCAACTTGTCGGAAATTGCACGGCGAATATCGCCGGTCACTTCCATCAATTCAAAAATCGCGGTACGGCCCGAGTAGCCTTCGTTCGGAGCAGACGGATCCGGTCCATAAAAGACTTCTCCATCGCCGGGCTCAATTAACTCTTGCACATCGCCAAAGGTCGCCGCGGCGCCTCCAGGCCCTAGCTCATAGGGAATTCGCGTTTTCTCATCAAGAACTCGCACCAGCCGCTGCGACAATACGCCGCGCAAGCCGCTCGCCAGAAAGTGCGGGTTCACGTCAAGCGACAACATACTTTGCACCGCAGCGGCAGCGACCGGAGCATGTAGCGTCGCGAGCACCAGATGACCGCTATTGGCCGCACGAACGGCAGTCGCCGCTGTTTCCGGATCACGAATCTCGCCGATCATGATCACGTCGGGCTGCTGACGAATGACGCTGCGCAACAATTCGGAAAAATCGAGACCAATCTTCGGATGGACTTGCGACTGCCGGATGCCGGCAAGCGAAAACTCGACGGGATCTTCCAGCGTGTTGATTTTGCGCTTGCCGTCGTTCAGGAATTGAAGACAAGCGTACAGGGTTGTCGTCTTGCCGGTGCCGGTTGGACCGGTCACCAAGATCAATCCGGCGTTCGCCTGGATCATCGACATGATCCCCTGGCGATCGTGACGGTTCAGCCCTAGCTGGTCAACCGAGAGCAAACTGGAGTTGCGATCGAGCAATCGGACTGTTAAATCTTCGCCGTACAAAGTCGGCAGCAAACTGAGCCGCAAATCGAGTTGGCGCCCTTGATCGTCAAAAATCCAACGACCATCCTGCGGTCGACGACGTTCCGCGATGTCCATGCTGCTCATCGCTTTGAGATAGCTGATCCATGATCGTCCCTGGTCGGCCGGAACGTCACGGATTTTCTTCATCCGTCCCCACTGTCGAACGGCAACTTGCACAACGCCGTCACAAGCCAACACGAACAAGTCGCTCGCTTGCATCTGCGCTGCTTGGTGAATCAGCAACTTGACCGCGATATCGGGCTCAATAGTGGCTAAATCAATTTTGACGAAATCAGGGGCAAGCGTCTCAGTCACGGTTTTCTCCTTTGGCCATCCGCATCGCTGCTTCGCCGTTGGCGACAATGTGAAAGAAACTGTCCAACCGCATTAGCTTAAAGACATTAGCGACTATTTGGGGCATGTTGAACATGATCAATTTGCCATGGGCTTCGTTGAATCGCTTATGGCACGTTAGCAGCCAACCAACTCCGCTGGAATCGATGATGTCGGCTTCTTGCATGTTCAGCAACACGGTTCGTTGGTAGGCGTCTAAGCCGATCAAAGCGGAGATCGGTTCCGTCTCGCGCATCGAACCATCTTGAGTAACACGTCCGGAAACGGCCACCTGAACGACGTCCCCGTCATGAGAAACGACATGCAGTTCCATAGCTTTAGCCCTGTTGTCTATCGTGCACAAACGGTTGTTTATATCAGCTCTCTATGAAGAGAAAGCGAACATCCCGGTGAAGTCGTCGATTCTTAATCAAACGTGCGGCAGATCATTCCGCCTTCGACGAGGAGTGTTGTTCCAGTTATATACGCTCCCGCATCGCTGGCCAAAAGTAAAGCGGGACCGACGAGATCTTTCGTTTCGCCCCACCGTAATACCGCCGTCCGCTCGGCGAATCGCTGCTTTTGTTCGTCATTGAGCAGGCTCATCGGCAGATCAGTCGCAATCGGTCCCGGCGCCAGGCAATTGACCGTGATTCCATGCGGCCCCAGTTCGAGCGCATGGGCGCGCGTCATTGCACTTAGCGCCCCTTTCGTTCCCGAATAGTTTCCCCGGCCAGGATTGGAAACGACCGCCAACACGCTGGAAAGATGAATGATTCGCCCCCAGCCATGCTCAATCATCCCTGGCGCCAGTTTGCGAGCCAATCGCATGCAACTGGTGAAGTTAATCTCCAGTACGCGATCCCAACTTTCGTCAGTCGTCTCGATCAGCAACTGCGGCTGATTGGTGCCGGCGTTGTTAAACAAAATGTCGACCCGGCCAAACTCTTCCAATACCCAATCGGCCAACGCGTCGACCGCTGCGCGGTCAGCCATATCGCAAATTCGCCAGTCAACGCGAACATCAAGTCCGACGCCGATCTCCTGGGCGGCCGCTTCCAACTCCTGTGGATGGCGAGCCGTAATGCAGACGTTGGCGCCGGCTTCCGCTAAACCGCGTGCGATCGCTTTGCCAATTCCTTTGCTGCCGCCGGTGACTAGAGCAGTCCGGCCCGAAAGATCAAATAGTGTAGAAAGCGTCATGAGGGGACCTCTGTGGGAAAGAGTGATGAGGCGCCCCGGTTGTAGCACGAGCCTGTTTCAGATGAAACAGGCTCGTGGATTGGTTCAGGCTTTTGCCATGCTCTTCAGCTTGGTCCCGGTGACCACTTGGATCGCGTCCAACACCTTTTTACCAGCGGCAGTCTAGCCGGTCTGCTCCAGCAACATCGCCGTCGCGCGAATCGCGGTGATCGGATTGATGACCTTCAGCGCCTCGGCGGCAACTCCCGAGCTGGTCTGTCGCCGCCGATAACGGCCAACTTGATGCAGCTTTTTCGCTCACGTTGATTCGATCTCCCCTACGCCGCAAGAAAGCGGCAATCGCAAGGGTGAGCGGAAATCTGTAGATTCTTGGTGCGGAATAAACAGCAAGGCGCAAAGAGCGGATTTTCACCTTCGCATGCGGAGGCCATGACCAGTGCTCCATTACAAGACAGAGCACTCGCCCAACGCGAACAGTAGCCCGCCAAAAAAAACCGACCGTACAGAGACGGTCGGTTCAATAATTCGCCATTCCCGCGGATCGTCAGCCCCCCTATAAGGAGCAGCCATCGGTTGGTAACGGAAATTAGGCTTGGGCGGCTTTCGCAGCCTTGGCGGCGGCGTTCAGACGCGACTTCAGACGTGCGGCGGCGTTGGCGTGAATGATGCCAGCGGCGGCGGCTTTGTCGAGACGCTTCACGGCGCCCTTCATTTCCGTATCGATGACGGCAGCATCACCGGCAGTGATCGCAGTGCGGACCTTTCGGACCTGATTTCGCAGGGCCGACTTGACGGCCTTATTGCGGGCACGGCGAACTTCGTTTTGACGGAGGCGTTTCTTGGCGCTCTTGGTATTGGGCATGGATCCTGATTTCCCTAGCGGGCGGCCCTAATTTCGTAGGTGAAGGAGGCCGCTATCTTACCGCGAACAATGTGTTCTCAATGCGAAGCTACTTATCTTGCAACATTTTTCGGACCTTGTCTAGCCTTGAACCGACGTCGCGGTAGCTGGGATCCATTTTTTTCAGTCGCTTAAAGTACGCTTTGGCGTCCCCTAGCTCACTTAGCCCCATCGCCAGCACTCCGGCGCGGTAAAGAAGCTGCTTTTGTCGGTCGGAACTCAAGGAGTCACTGTAACTTAGGGCTTCTTCGAAGCACTCCATCGCCGTGTGATACTTCTTTTTTGCCTGCAGACACTCCCCTTTTCCCAAATTGGCGATCGCCAGCAGTTTCTCGTCCCCTTCGATCACCTGGTCGAAGGTCTCGATCGCTTCTTCGAAGTTTCCCGCTCGTTTAAGCCGCAATCCATACTCATAAAGCTGTTTTTTGTCGTCTGGGCGCCGCTCAGCCCGGCGTTGGTAGATTTCGAGCTCGGTCCGGTTCAGTTCGTCCTTCAAATCGTCCGCAAGCTTGCGGCTTTCGGCCTTTTTTTCGACATCGTACTGCTTTTCGGCAACTTCGTATCGATGTCGGGCTCGCCCAATCCGGATATCTTCCAGTTTGCAGACAATCTCCATCGACTGCCCGATGGCGGACTGGGCTTTTCTCATGACCAGTTCCGCTTCGTGGTATTTGTCGTCGAGTTGCCACAAATCGGCCAGCTTCAAGTAGTTCTCGATTTTCTCAGGGTTGTCCAAAATCACCCGATCGAGAATCTGCTTTTCGTTCAGCTGAATCGCAACCTTCGGCTTTTCGGCCTTCACCTCTTCCTGGTTCGACTTCGGGCGAGGCCGTATTTTTTCGCCCGGACGCACGTCAATCTTATTGGTGATGGTCGGCAAACCCTGACGCATCCGCTCTTTATCGAGCGTCAGCTGCGAAATCATCTTGTTCGCTTCGTCATCGCCGCGAGTCTTTTCGTTGACAAAATGCCAGACGGCGATCGCTTGGTCAAATTGTCCGACGCGGCCGAGATAGCGAGCACAATGGCGGCGAACGTCGATATCGTTCGGCGAACCGGCGGTCGCATTTCGCATGAACAGCAGACCGACTTCGTGACAACGAAGCTCGGCACAAGCGTCGACCATGCCGATTAGGGCTGACGAATCCCACGGATTCGATTTCAACATGTCGACTCCCTGAGCGATCACGTCGGTCCAATTTTTGGCCGCCAACGCCTTTTTGACGCCGCGACCAGAAAATGCCGAGAAGAGCCCCGAGGGCTTTTTGCCTTTGAATTTTCGTTCCAAATTCTCCAGCATCTTCTCGGCGTAGATTAAGTTCGCCGGATCCGATTTGACGCATTCGCCCAGCAAACTATGAGCGTAGTCAAAGTCGTACTTCGGCTGTTTCATCATGCCGGTTGCATGGTCGAAAATCGACTGCAAGCGTTTCCGCTTGGCCGGAGTAATTTCGTAGGCCGCTGAATCGGCTATCGCGTTCTGCCCGTCCACGTCGCTAATTGTCCACTTCAGAAGAAAAACTGGTCCACCGTCATCGTAACCGCGACGAAACCTTATTCTAGCCGGACCAAGTCAGTCGTGCCAAGTTCTTGGCAAACAAGATGTTGGCGTCTTGTGAAACTTGCCCTGAAGGGGTTCAATCGATAGGGATTCGCCAACCTTAGCCCTTTGAAATCGGAATGCCGAAAATACCTTCCCATTCCCGCGGTAAAGTCTCTCTCGTCGGCGCTGGGCCAGGCGACGCCGGCTTGATCACCCTTCGCGGCGTCGAGCTATTGGCCGACGCCGATGTGGTGCTTTACGACTATCTCGCCAACCCCTCCCTGCTGCGGCATGTCCGCAGCGACGCTCAGCGGCATTGCCTGGGTAGACACGGGCAAGGAAAGCTCTGGTCGCAGCAAGAGATCAATCAGGCGATGGTCGACGCGGCCCAAGCGGGACTTCAGGTGGTCCGCCTGAAAAGCGGCGACCCAACCATCTTTGCCCGCGCGGCGGACGAAATCGACGCGCTGAAGCAAAACGACATTCCGTTTGAAATCGTCCCCGGCGTGACCACGGCGCTCGCGGCCGGCGCTTGTGCCGGAGTTCCCGTGACCGACTCCCGTTTCGCTTCGGCAGTCGCGCTGGTTACCGGCAGAGAGAAGCCGGGCAAATCGGACGACGCGATCGACTACGCCGCGCTGGCCCAATTCCCCGGAACGCTCGTGATGTACATGGGCGTCACTTCGGCGCCTGCCTGGTCAGCGGGACTGATCGCAGGCGGAAAGTCGACGGATACTCCCTGCGCCATCATTCGTCGCTGCAGTTGGCCCGATCAAGAAACCTTTCAGTGCACGCTGGGCGAAATCGCCGACCATCTCCACTCCGGCTCTAAGATTCGCCCCCCGGTGATCGTGGTTGTGGGAGAAGTCGCGCGCGAAGCCTCGGCCGACAACTGGTTCCAACAGCGTCCGCTGTTTGGCCAACGCATCTTGATTACGCGTCCTGAACATCAAGCCGAAGATCTGGCGCACACGCTGGCCGAACTCGGCGCCGACGTTTATTTGCAACCGGCGATTCAGATTTCACCGCCCCACGATTGGACGCCGGTCGACGACGCGATCCGTCGTTTGCACGATTTTGAATGGCTCGTTTTTTCGAGCGCCAACGGCGTCCGTTATTTTCTGGATCGGCTCTTCGCGTTGGGAGATGATCTGCGTGCCGTCGGCCATCTGCAGATAGCGGCGATCGGCTCTGGCACCGCCGACATGCTGGCCGAATATCATCTCAACGCCGATGTGATCCCGGCCGAATATCGGGCCGAATCGCTGGTCGCATCGCTCCAATCCGCAGCCAACGAGCAACGCTTCCTACTGCCGCGGGCTAGTCGTGGTCGAGACGTACTGCCAACAGGTCTAACCGCCGCCGGCGGGGAAGTCACCGAGATCGTCGTCTACCAAAGCGACGATTGCACGACGCTTTCGCCAGAGATTATCGAGGCCTGGGACGATCAGCCGATCGACTATGTGATCGTCACCAGCAGCGCGATCGCCAGAGCGACCGTTCGTTTATTGGGAAATCGAACGCAGCAAACCAAGTTTGTCAGCATCAGCCCGATCACATCGGATGCACTACGCGAATTGGAAGTCGAACCGGTCGTCGAGGCGACGCTCTTTACGATGGAAGGGATCATCGAGGTGCTGAAACAGCACGTTAGCGAGAACTAACTTACCGCGACGACGCGATCAACGACTAGCGCTGATAGATCGGCAGGAACCCGTAGTCAAGCTGCATCATGATCAAGTTGCAGGATGTGACGTAGATCGGACCGACGGTCGAATCATCCCAAGCGCCGTCATTACGCTGCTTGCGGACAATCTCGGAATAAAGCCGATCGCGGAACGTTTCCCAAAATTCGCGATCACGAAAGCCTTCGCGATAGACAACTTGAGCGTAGTACAGATAAGTGTAGTGCCAGTGGCTGAACGCTTGCTGCTGCGTCTGAATCTGGTGCAGGTTGTCTTTGCAGTATGCAATCATCTTATCGACGACGTCGCCGCCATACTCGCCGGCATTCTGCAAGCAACAAATCGAAGCGGCCGTGATCGCCGGTCGCGAAGTGCCCCGATTTTTGGAGCTGTACGAAATGCCGCCGTCCGGATTCTGGCAGCCGTAGATGTATTGCTTGGCTCGTTCGACCACTTCTGACGGAACGACAATCCCGGCGTTGCGACAACCGCGTAGGCCTTGCACTTGCGTGATGGTTGTCGAGCCTTCGTCGAAATCATTGCCATCTTTCGCACTGACGTAGCCCCAACCGCCCGAGGTGGTCTGCGCGGCGACGGTAAACTCGACCGCTTTGGTCAACGTGTTGATCAGCTCTTCGCGTCGATCTTCGTCTTCTTCTTCGCCGAGAACTTGCGAGAGGAAGAGCATCGAAAAGCCGTGCCCGTAGGTGTAACGATTGTCGGTCAACGGATCGCCGATCAAACCGTTGTCACGCCGTTTACTGTAGATGAAGTCAGTGACGCGGCGAATGTTCTTAGCGTACGGCCCTTGCGTCGTCGTCGAACCGGAGGAGATCAGCGCTGTGCCGGCCAGCGCCGCCATTGCGGTTGGATAGGCCTGACTGGCCCAATGTCCCATCCGAGTTTGGGTGCGTGCGACCCAGTCGAGCCCTTTACGGGTCGACGTGAGCCAATTGGTACGCAGCACGTTGTCAGCAGCGGCGAGTGACGAATTTCCGGCAACTCCAGCCGCTAGGGGAAGCCCTGCAGCGATCCAGCGAAGTGCGGTTCGGCGATTCAAATTTTCGGTCATCGGCTTTCCTCCGGAAAGCGGCGGAACTTTCCTGTCCTTTATTGTGGCTCATCCCGCAGCTTACGGCTATCTCTTTCCTTCGTCGCAGAGAGTGACCCGATAGTTCATTTCTGGGCGCGTGCCGGCAAGGTTTTCCTAATTCCATCAAACCGCCTTCCCTGCCTGAGACGAGATCCGGCCAAATCCTTCACCCGCAAAATCCTTACGACCGATCCAGAAAACAGGTCCATTCTGCAACTTATGACGGGAGAATCCTATGCGACTTGGGGGTATGTTAACCAACCGTCTGGTAATTACGATCGACCTCCAACTCTCTGCTCCCTCGCTTCAACTGGCCCAGCATCGACGTCTCCATGACGCCGCCCGGACGTTGATCGACCAGCTGGCCGAACATCAGCTGCCTGCGACATTTGGGCTGTCACGCCCCGGCTATGGCCAACTGGCGAATTGGATTGCGACCCAACCGCAGCACGAAACAGCCCTGTTGATGCAGCCCTCCAGTGATTGGCGACAATGGGGGGGGCAAGGATTGATTAAGGAAGTTCGCCGCCTGGCAGGGCACTCGGTTCGCTCGGTGTTCACGCATTCCCCTCTGCATCAGCGGCAAGCCAGTGCTTTGCGGTCTGCCGGCGTTTTGGCGATTCGCAGCAGCGGCGGCGTGCTGCAGGGAATGTCGCAACAACATGGACTGGCGCTATTTGAGCCGAGCATTCAAGCGCCAAAGCTACTATCGCGACTGACCCAATGGCTTCCCCAACGCTTTGATTTCGCCAAACCGGGTCCGATGCAGATTATGCGAATTTGCGGCGAAACTGTCGCCAATTCAGGCGTTTGGGCGGCCGATCAGGCGACTCGCGCCATCGAATTCGCGGCGCGATTTAGAGATCAGGGGGGATCGGTCGAAACGCTAGCGGCTTGCGCCAGCCAGCTCGAGCAAGCGACGGCCAAAGCCGCGTAGCAAGCTGGTCACGAACTATTTCAGTTCTCGAAACGTCGTAAATGCGAGAAATGCGACGATGGCTGATCCGACGACGAAGGCGACATCCATCGTCGTACTGACCCCTTTGAAGGGAACCCCTATCGCCAAATCGAGCGCAAACACCAAGAATATGAGAATGGAAATGGCCATTCCCGTGATTGTTAGCGCTTTCGGCATGCGGCGACTCCTGTTTGGCCCCTGCACAAACCTGGTGAAGTTTTCCCAGATCTCCCAGACGGTGTAGTATAACTCGCCTCCGCCAGATGTCACCCTGGGCGTGGGAAAAGTCCTTTCTCGCAACAACTTGCGGAGAAAACACCGACATCGTGGAAGAGGAGAAACGAGGATTATTGATGACGGCCGGGGGTTTTGCAACCGGCGAAGAGATCCTTATAGTACGCCGTAACTATTTCTCTCGCAAGCTTTTGGAACACTGCAGTCATGAGCGCCCCCTCTCTCTGGGACCAGTTTCGTCAAGAGATGACCATTGTACCCCAATGGGCTTACTTTGATCACTCGTCGGTTTCTCCCCTCCCTCGGCGAACCGCTGCGTTGATCAAGCAGTTTGTGGACCAGGCCGCTGCCGGAGGAAATCTGCATTGGCCCGAGTGGGCGGCGACGGTCGAAAAGACGCGGGGGAAGATCGCTTCGCTGGTCAACGCCGACGTCGAAGAGATCGCGCTGCTCCCCAATACAACGCACGGCGTTTCGCTTGTCGCCGGCGGATATGCGTGGAAACCAGGAGACAGCGTCGTCGTCCTCAGTAACGAGTTTCCGGCCAATTTATACGCATGGATGCATCTAAAAAGTATCGGTGTCGAAGTTCGCCAGGTCGAAGTGACTGGACCTGGTCCAACGCTGGACCAGATCGCCGCCAAGATTGATTCAACCACCAAGATCGTCGCCGTCAGCTGGGTCAGCTATTCGACCGGGTTTCGACTCGATATCGCCAAACTAACCGAACTTGTCCACAGCAAAGGCGCCCTGCTGTTTGTCGACGTGATCCAAGGATTAGGCGTTTTCCCTTTTGATGTCAAAGCGACAGGCGTCGATTTTCTCGCTTCGACCAGCCAAAAATGGCTGCTGACCCCCGAAGGCGCCGGCATGTTTTACATTCGCTGCGAGCACTTCGACAAATTGCGCCCGCTGTTTGTCGGGCCTACCAGCATGGCCAAGCCTTACGACTATGATCGGATCGATCTGAACTTCAGCGACACCGCACGTCGCTTCGAAGGAGGATCGAAAAACATGGTCGGCTACATGGCGCTGGGAAGCAGCTTAGGGCTATTGATGGAACTTGGCGCCGGACCACAGCAATCAGCCGTTGCAGATCGCGTGCTGGAAATCGGCGATCTGGCTTGCGAGCGATTGCAGTCGATCGGCGCGTCGATTTACTCCGATCGAGACGGCGACAATAGGTCGGGCATCATCTCGTTTGAGTTCCCTGGACAAGACCCGCATCAGTTGCGTAAACGATGTGTGGACGCCCAGGTCGGGCTCAGCGTGCGAAGTGGACGGCTTCGAATTAGCCCCCACGGCTATACGAATGCGGACGACGTTGACCGCCTGATCGCAGCGTTGTCTTAAGCGTCGAAAGCGACTCGGACTATTCCCAGTCAATCTTTTCGGCAGCGAAGATCGGACCTTCAACGCAGGTTCGTTTGTAGTCCCAACTGCCGTCGTCCTGGCGGACCTTAGCGACGCAGGTAAAGCAGATGCCGATGCCGCAAGCCATCGGCGTTTCGAGAGAAACCCAGCACGGCACGTTGCGCTGTGCGGCGATCGTGGCGACCGATTCCATCATCCGCTCGGGTCCGCAGCAAGCGATCTGGACGCCGGATGTTGACTCATCTAACGCCGCATGGAGCAGATCGGTCACCAGGCCGTGATGCCCTGCCGATCCGTCGTCGGTGCTGATTTTGACATCGACGCCGCACGCGCGAAAGTCTTCGACTCCGGCCAAGTAATCGGCTGAGCGAGCTCCGTAGCACATCGTGACTTTGCCGGCCGAGACGTTCTGTCGCGGCGGATCTCCGTACGCTTGGCGACCGAGATATTCTTTGCCGAGCGCTACAAACGGCGTTTGTCCGATGCCGCCGGCGACCATGATCAGATGATCGACTTGTTGCCCCGGAAATCCGTTCCCCAGCGGGCCCCAGACTTCCAGACGTTGACCAGGCGCGCAGCGCGCCAACTTGCTCGTCAGCTTGCCATGCACGAGATACACGACATCGATACCGACCGCCGCGCCGCTGGCGTCACAATAGACGTCGTACATCGCCAAGGGTCGACCGAGCAGCGGATCTTGCATGTCGGCCAGACGCAGCATGACAAACTGCCCCGGCGTGATACTGGCCGCCAAGCTTGGACACGCGAAACGAACTCGATACGTATCACGCGCCAACTGGACGTTTTCGACCACTTCCACCGTCAGCTGAACGGCCTGGTCGGCGTAGTACGCGGCATGCAGCGGATTGCAGTTCTCGTTCACTTGCGGCGTTTCGTCTTTTTCTTGGTGAATGTCTTTTTCTTATCGTCAGGATTCTTCACGTACTTCGTGCGCGTGCCGCCGCGTTTGCTCTTCCGACCGCCCCGTTCGGTTTCGGCCGCAGCCTGACCAAAGGTCGACTTCTTCTTTTTGGGAGCGCCCTTCTTGGGGCCTCCTTTTTTGGGTCCTCCCTTTTTTGGAGCTCCCTTTTTTGGAGCTCCCTTGAAGCCGGTTCCCTTTTTGGCGAACTTCTTCTTGGGGGCGCCGCCGGCTCGAGATGCGTTTTTCTTCCCTGAACCGCCGCCTTTTCCAGATGACCAACCCAACTCGGAGATCGGACGACCTTCGTCATCGTCGTCGTCATCATGGGAGCCAAAGGACTCTGAAAAACCGCGGCTCTTGGTTGGACGGCCTGCCGATTTATCGATCGAGCGGCCCTTCGCAGGCGGTCCCGACTTCTTGTCGAACGATCGTGATGGGGAGTCGCCGCCGATCGTTTTGCCGTAGGTCCGCTTCTGGGGAACGGAGTCAAACGACCGATCTTTCGAAGCAGAACCTGTTGGTTTTCCTGTCCCGGTCGATTTTCGAGTTGGTTTGCCTGCAGGTCGGCTCTTGGCGCCGGTCCCGGTTGGCTTCGCACCGGCGCGTCCCTTCGCGATGGTCTTCGTCTCGGGGAAAATCGGACGGTCTTGCTCGCCTGAAGTCGATGATTTCCGAGGTTTCGGTTTTTTCGGTCTGCCGGCGCCAACGCCGAACGCCGCATCGCGCAGCGCCTTGGTCTCGGCGCTTTTCAGTTCGCGGAACGCACCTTCGGGCATTTCTCCCAAACGCAACGGCCCCATCGCGATACGTTTTAGGCGAAGCACCTTGTGCCCGATCTTCGCCATCAAACGGCGAATCTCGCGATTCTTCCCTTCGTCCAGAATCACTTCCAGCGTCGTACTTTGCTTGTTTTTCCGTTTCATCACCACGCTGACCGGCTGGACAAAGCCTTCGGCCAGATGAACGCCGCGGCGCACAAACTTAATCGCGTCAGGCTCGGGATGGCCGGCGACCTCAACGCGATAGGTCTTTTCGATTTCGTAGCGGGGATGGGCCAAGCGGTTCGCCAATTCGCCGTCATTGGTGACGACAATCAGCCCTTCACTGGCGCGATCCAATCGCCCGATCGTGAACAGCCGGACATCTTGCGGCACCATATCGATCACGCGGGTTCGCCCCGCCGGATCAAAATTGGTGCTAAGCACGCCAGGCGGCTTGTTCAGCATGTAGTAGATACGCTTACCAAACTTCAGCCGTTGCCCATCGACCAGGATCTCCTGATGTTCGGGATCGACCTTCATGCCGAGTTCGGTCACGAATTTGCCGTCGACTTCGACCCGGCCTTCTTGGATCAGCGCTTCGCACTTGCGGCGGCTGTCGATGCCGGCAAAAGCCAAGACTTTGTGCAGACGTTCGAGCCGCAGAGGGGCAGGATTGTCAGATTCAGCGGGGTTTTCAGGCATAACGGCTTTGGCGGCTTCGGCGAAAACCCCCATTTTATCCGCTACCGCCCTCAAAGCACAGGCGCCGCGGTGATCCGCGAAAAGGAGCTCTGAAAATGGGGTCAGGTCCGAATTTCGCGGCGAAATTCGGACCTGACCCCATTTTCAGACGGAGCCCAATTCGTCGCCCTATTCGGCCTTACGGAAGAAATCGGGAGTTGGCGCCGAAATTTGACCCGTCGTTTTGGACTGCTTCGGCCACGGGACGATCAAAATCGCGGGGACGACCTCCCAGAACCTCGGGGCCGAGGTCATTGTTGGTATATGGATCGTAGGCCATGGCACGTTGCTGCTGCTGTTGCATCGTGCCGGGGTCGAACAACGGAGTGCGCTGCAACGGCCAGCATCCGGCGCATTGCGATACCGCCAAAACCGCAACGGTGGCGAGCGCGAGTGGTCGCAAATTCAACATGCCGGAGCTCCTCCATGAAAATACCAGGCGCGAGTGTAGGAACTTCCGGTGACTGACGGAAGAGGAATCGATGCTAGCTACGTCGGCAGATACATATCCAGCAAGGTCGATGGAGAATTGGGAACCAGCGTCACTGCCGAACTCGCTGCGGGAAGCAGCGTTGTCTCCCCCTTCCCCAGTTCGAACGCTCCGGCGGGATGCTCGACCGTAACAGCGCCGTCGAGCACCGAAAGGATATGAAAACGATCGTCTCCTCCGCTGATCTGATTTTCCGTCACGCGGCGCCGATCGAGCACAAACTTGTCGCACTCGACCAAACGTTCGACGCTTGGCGCTACCGCGATCGGCGTTTGCAGCCTCACAGGCCCTTGGGCGAAATCGATCGTCTCGAGCGATTGTTGAATATGGAGAGGTCGCGAGTTGCCGGCGGCGTCGGTTCGATTCCAGTCGAACAAGCGATAGGTCGTGTTGCTCGACTGCTGGATCTCGGCGACCAGCAACCCTTTCCCCAGCGCGTGAACCGTCTGGGCCGGAATAAAGACGCAGTCCCCGGCTTGCGGCTCGATCACATGCATGTGATCGAGCAGCTGGTTTTGTTCGATCGCTTGCTGCAAAGCGTCGCGGTCGACGTTCGCTTTCAGCCCGACGAACATCCGCGCCCCCGGCTCGGCGTCCATGATGACCCAGGCCTCGGTCTTGCCCAAGTCAGGAGGATCAAGCAGCGCCCCTTGCGCGTCATCGGGGTGAACCTGGATCGACAGGTCGGTGTTGGCGTCCAGAAATTTAAAGAGCAGCGGAAATTGCTCGGTCGCCTGATGTCGCCCAAACAGTTGCTTGCCGTAAAGCCGAACCAGCGCTCCCAATGTTTGTCCAGCGAGCGGTCCGTTGGCGACCACGCTTTGATCGTCCCCATGGTCCACGACTTCCCAACTTTCGGCAAATACCCCATCCGCGTCGATCGGCTTGCCCAGTTCGGTCCCGAGTCGGCGACCTCCCCAGATATACTGTCGAAACTTCGGCTGGAACCGCAGCGGGTAGTCGAGAGTCACTTTGCGAGTCCTTGGAGGCGTCGTTGGTAACGATTATTTCGGTCGTACGGCGGCCGTTTTGGCGCTTGGTTGCCATTTTCGCAGGTCGATGTTAGCATAAAACTCGTGGTTCTTCCTCGCCCGCCCCTGAACCGTCAGGGCCTGAAGCCGCTGGAATTTTGACCAGCGGTATCTTACGGCGCCGAATCGCACCTATGGTCGATGACGCACTGGCGTTTTTGATCCTCTGTTGACGATCCACCCGCGCAAACGATGACGGATTCCGTATCCGGAGATTACCCATGGCGAAGAAGATCAATGACGACCTGTTCGAAGGATCGGCGATGACCTTTGGGGAGCACCTCGAAGAACTTCGCTCCGCTCTCTTCAAATCCATTCTCTGGCTAGCCATTGGTCTGGCGATCGGCCTGTTGCTCGCGAATCAGGCGATTCATGCGATCGAGAAGCCGGTTAAAGACGCGTTGGTCAAATACAACCAACTGCGCACGCTGCAGCGTTTGAAAGACCAATTGAAAGAGCAAACCGGCAACGAAACGATCAGCCAAGAAAAAGAAACCGAACTGCTGCAGATCGCCAAAGCGAATCAGTGGTCCCCGGAGATCTTGTACGTCGAGCCGGCCGAGGTAAAACGAATCTCGGACCTCAAGGACAAGCCGTCGCCGGCGCTTAATCCCGAAGCGATGGGCCAGATGGATCTGGATGAAATGATCAAAGACCTGGCTATCGTTCCCCAAACAGCGCCAGTCGCGATGGTCACGTGGAAGAAAACCGAGGCGTCGCTCGTGGCGCTGAAGGTCGAAGAAGTCTTTATGATCTGGCTCAAAGCAGGCTTGGTCTGCGGTGCGATCATCGCCAGCCCGATGATCTTTTGGCATATCTGGCAATTTGTCGCGGCCGGTCTCTATCCGCATGAAAAGAAATATATCTGGATTTACCTGCCGTTTAGCCTGGGGCTCTTCTTCGGCGGCGCCGCATTGGCCTACTTTTACGTCTTTGCGCCGGTGCTCGAATTTTTGTTCAGCTTTAACTTGGCGCTGGGGATCGACCCCGATCCGCGGATTAGCGAATGGATGAGTTTCGCGCTGTTGCTGCCGCTGGGCTTCGGAATAAGCTTCCAATTGCCGCTGGTCATGCTTTTGCTAAACCGAATCGGCATGATCGAGGTAAAGTCTTATACCGAGCATTGGCGCATCGCGATTTTGGTGATCTGCGTCCTCTCGGCGCTGCTGACCCCGGCCGATCCGCTCAGCATGCTTTTGCTGGCGGTTCCCCTCTCGTTCCTGTATTTTGGCGGAATCGGCCTTTGCCTCTGGATGCCTGGTCGTCGGGCTCCGTTGGCGCCAATTCGTCCATCCTAAATAAGTGGAAGTCCTATGCCGAAGCGCTTGTTCACTCTCGGAATTTTGTGGCTGGCGCTGGTGAGCTTTCCAGCGAACGCGCGTCCCGCTGATCTGTCGATCGCCATCGGAAAATCGTTTCCGGCGATCGATACGCTGGCCGATATCGAAGAAAACGACGCCGACGCTCGGGACTGCCTTCACGGACTTTGCTGGCCCCGCGTCGAGTTCACCACGGAGGTGGAAACGCCGCTCAAAGGACGCGGCGATGCGCTGGTTCGCTTTCCCTCTCCGCTGACAACCGGCAGCGACAAAAACGACCGCGTCGCCATGCAGTGGTACGCCGCTCGGGACGAACAAGGACACGCGACCAAAGCTCCGGCCATCATCGTCGTCCACGAGTCAGGCAGCGCAATGACGATCGGCCAATTGATGGCCAAAGGGTTGCGAAACCAAGGATTTCATACCTTCATGATTCAGTTGCCCGGCTATGGTTTGCGGAAAGAAGGAAGTCGCAAGACCGACGGGGATCTCTTCCTACTGCGCATCAAGCAATCGATCGCCGATGTGCGCCGTGCACGTGACGCCGTCGCCGCTTTGCCGCTGGTTGACGCCGATCATATCGCCGTCCAGGGGACTAGCTTGGGGGGATTTGTCGCTAGTGACGCGGCTGCGCTCGACTCCGGTTTCGATAGCGTCTTCTTGCTCCTCTCCGGGGGCGACATCACCGATATCTTGCAACATGGCGAGCGCGAATCGGCGGAAGTGCGCAAGAAGCTGGAAGCGTCCGGTTTCGGCGGCGAGCAGTTGCCGAAACTGGTCAACCCGATCGAACCGCTCCGCATCGCGCATCGCTTGAACCCGCAGCGGACCTGGCTCTACTCAGGAACCTACGACAACGTCGTGCCTCTGAAGAATGGAATCGCACTTGCCCAAGCGGCGCAGCTTGCTCCCGAGCATCACATCCGCATGAGCGCCAACCACTACTCCGGCGTCATCTACATTCCATATGTGTTGAACCACATTCGAGAAGGAATCGAAGCGACGGTCGGCGTTGACTAAACCGACGGGATCTTGCTGCGAACGTCGGCGATGATCTCCCGCGGGACGAACTTGGCGAGTTGATCGTCGCCGGCCAGCGGAGTGATCTGCTTCAGCAAACTGCTGGAGACGTGGCCATATTCTTCGTCCGCCATCAGAAAGACGGTCTCAATACCGGGATCTAACTTGCGATTGGCCATCATCATGGTGAATTCGCCGGCGATGTCGGTCAAGGGACGAATGCCGCGGATCATCGCCCGCGCGTTGACCGAGCGGACAAAGTCAACCGCCAGACCCGAGAAGTGGAGCACGTCAATATTGGGAACATGCTTGGTGACGCGGCGGACCAGCTCGACCCGTTCTTCCGCGTTGAACAGTCCCACCTTTTGATCGTTGGTGCCGATGCCGATGATCAAGCGATCGACCAGGCGACTGCTTCGCTCGATCAAATTCAAATGGCCTAGCGTCACCGGATCGAATGAGCCGGTGTAGACCGCGACTTTGGGATTTTCTTCAGACATCGGGGCTGGCTTCGTTGGGGGCATGTTCTTGATAGAGGGCACGTACTTCCGGCTTGGAGAAGTACCGCAGAGTCATGAAATAATAACCGAATTGCAGCAGCAAAAAACCAGCGGCCGACGCGATGCCGATATAAAAACCGACGTTCATCGCAATGTACATAATGTTGGGTGCCCTGTCGTCGCTATCGAAATCCTGAAAAACCGTTTGCAAAGCGTGATAGATGTCCATTTGCATCAGGACGACAATCACGGCTCCTAGCAGATCGGTCACCGTCGAAGCGATCACGGCGCACTTGATCCAGAGATCGCCGTGCGGGCGCAGTTGGAGCGCTCGAAACGACGCCCATAAAAGCAAACCGGCGACGAGGATTCCGAGCGGATATAAGGCCAGTTGGTAAGCGAGGTATTTGCCTTGAATCGCGACCATTAGTTGCTGGTACTCGATCACCTCCGCCGGCGCTTCGGCTGCCGCGTTCCCCTGCGACAATTTCGGATTGATCAACCAGGGTAGCCCTACCAGGAACGATCCCAACTTGACCAACGCCACTACGACGCCTGCGATCGCCAGCCCGGTTAATAAACTCGGCGCCTTAGAATTTGAGACTTTTTCAGCAACAACCAGGTCTTCGTCTGCAGTGGACATCGGCATTGCTCTTGAAAAAAAGATTTCGATTCGTCGAGTCAGCGATCTCCATCGTACTCTCCCCCGATAGCGCCGGTCCACGACCTCCGCTTCTAGTGCCGGCGCCGCCAGCAAGAAGGGCGTTCGTACCGCAAATTGTTTTTTTTCGTTGAACTTGACCCTCAAAAAATATCGAAACTATACTGGAAGTACTGGCATATCCCGACGACTTGCGGTTTACGTGCGCCACGATTGGTTATCAGCGGCAAACGAACAACAGCGACTAGGAGGCCGAAAGCCATGAGCGACAACGAGCGCAGCTTCAACGTACGTCAGTTCTTTGCAGGAGTGACCGAGCACACGTTCTACACCAAGCTTGGGGTTCCTAACCCCAGACTGATCGACTATCTAACCGAGTTGCTCACGCGGTTCGTCAACAACGAAGTCGTGTTCCGTATCCGCGGCCTGACCGGCAAACCGTTGACCGAGGTCGCCCAAATGATGATCGAAGCGGAGGCGCGACTAGGAAACGCGCGGCGTGACGCTCACCAGCACATCGGCGACTTCATTCTCTTTTGGTCCGGCGTCTATCCCGAAGCGCTCAAGCGAATGCGCCGCGAAGACCGAATGGACCACCTAATCAACTATTGGGCCGAGGGAAAACGCGCCTATCACGCCGCCAGCGAGATCCAATCAGGCTACGACAAGCCAGGCGCCGAACTGCTGGACGAACTGAGCGACAAGTTTGAATTGTGCGCTTACGGTCTGGGAGAAGTCCGCCGCGAATGGGAACGCCGCGACGACGCAGGAAACGGGCTGATGCTGTTTGGGTAGAGCGCATAGAGTTGGCGATCCAAATACGGATTGAAGTGCGAGCCGCATTCCCTCGCTCGCGCTGGCGGGCTAGTGTGACAATTTTTGGTGGATGCTGACCTTGTTATTTCGTTCTTCATCCGGTTCAACACCTCCTTCATTTCCAAATAGCGCAACTCCAAAACGCGTGCGTCGGGCTACGAAGAATAGTTAGGGCAATTTCAGCGTCGAAAAACTACGTCACCAGCCCTTTGGTCACCATCATGAAGACGTCTTCTAACGTCGGATCTTTTTCGGCGTAGCTGCGCACCTTGACGCGGTTGGCGAGTAATTTCTCTAACAGCGCCGCAACTCCATTGTCGTCGGTTTGCAGTTCGCAAGTGATTAAATTGCGACTGGATTCGAAATCGACATCGATACAGGAAGGCTCGCTCCGAATGATCGACAGCCCTACGTCGAAGTTATCGACCAGCTTGATCTGCAAGATCCGGTTTTTGCGAATCCGGCGGTAGACTTCATCGATCGGACCGTGCATCAGCAACTGGCCCCGCTCGATAATGCCGACCGAAGTGCAGCAGTCGGCCAATTCGGTCAGAATATGGCTGGAGATGAGAATTGTTTTTCCCATCTTCCGCAACTCTTTCAGCAGCGCTTTGACTTCCAATCGGGCGCGTGGATCAAGGCCGCTCGCCGGTTCATCCAAAATCAATACCGGGGGATCATGCACCAACGTCTTGGCTAGGCAAAGCCGTTGTTTCATCCCGCGTGACAAGCCGTTAACAAAGTCATTGCGTTTGTACGTCAGATCGAGCAGTTCCAAGACGTCGGTGATCACCTCTTTGCGCCGCGAGCGCGGGATGCCGTAGGCGACGGCGAAAAAGTCGAGGAACTCCCAGACCTTCATGCCGTCATAGACGCCAAAGTTGTCAGGCATATAGCCGACGCTGTGCCGGACGTCCATCGGATCTTTGGCGACCGAGTAGCCGTTGACCGTGCCGCCGCCGCGCGTCGCTTTCAGCAACGTCGCCAGATAGCGAATGCTTGTACTCTTACCGGCTCCATTGGGACCGATAAAGCCAAACATCTCGCCGGCTTCAATTTTCAGATTCAGGCATTCGACTGCGGTAAATGCGCCGTAGTCTTTGCCGAAGTCGATCAGCTCGATCATAGGGTGTCGATCTAATTGGGGCCGTCTTCGGGTAGTAATTCGATGCTGTCGGCGCTGTCTTGCAACACCTTCTCCGGCTCTTGTCCCAAGACCCGCCGCGTATTGACATCCCCTTCCGGGTCCGGCAAAGATGCGTATTGCAGGTGCGCTACAACCAGCGTGCGCAATGTTCGTTGCGGCGCCTCAGGAGTGATCGTGACGCCGGGTACGTCCTGATCGGTCCAACCGATCAATTGCACGTCATCCGTTTGCAGATGACGAACATCTTTGGCCACATTCAGCAGTCGCCGCAAGCTGACCTCCGAATCTTGAGTATCCGGCGAAAAGACCTTCGATTGATTCCACTCAGGACAAACGCTCCAGGGGTCGGTCATCGGCTCAAAATGAATTGTCTTCGTTTCTTTGGGATTGAGTTCGCCGATCCAGGCGATTTCCAACGCTTCTTCTGATTCGTGGTTAACGCGTCGCATGACGGCGGCGTCATGAATCGCCAACTCGCCGCGATAGATGACTTCGGCCGACTCCTGGCCTTCTAGCGGTTTCCAGGAGAAGACCGCCTCATCGGCGAGCGACAGCATATATTCGCTGTGCATCCGCCCAGTCGAGTTCGACATCACGTTGAACCCGGTCAGCGACGCGGACAAGCCCTCTTGATCAAACCGAACCTCGGTCGTCAAATCGCCAAATCGAGTCGGCGCCACCTGGCCAGATGCAAACGTCAGCGGCAACGCCAACGCCGACGCTTGATCAAACTCAGAGTGATAGCGAGTCGACAAAGAGGTATACAAAGAGGTGTAGCGGGCCATGTGCGCGCGGTGATAGTTGGGCTGGATCTCAAGAATCCCGATCTCGGTTCGATTGCGGGCGAAACCAATATCGAGCTGCGCCAACTTGATCACGGCGAAAGCGCCGACGATCGCAATCACCGGGGCCGCGATCCAGGCCCATTCGACGCGACCAATACACCAGAACACGCCCCAGTTCAATGGAACAAGAACCAGCAAATAAACAGCCGTAACCCGCAAGATGAAGGACGCGTCAGGAATGTCGATTCCAGAAGCTTCCACCAAACATTCTCGCGCGGCGTTGGCTGCGCCGCTATTGTCGTTCCAAGCGGCGACGCCTGCGTCGGTCGCGACAAAGCCGGCATCGGGAAGCACGGAGATCGTCACATCGTCTTGCTCCTCCCTGGCGAGTCCCAGCCCCAATTGGTTGCTCTCGACGGGAGGATTCTGCTGCGCGAGCCCGTGCTCCTCTCGATATTTGTTGTCCAATCGATCGTAGCGGCGCGACGAACTCTCGACGTCGCGGCTGAAGTAGCGCAGTTGCGACACGGCCAACGGATCGTTTCGCGCACGCGAAGAGTCCCACCGCGTCGTGACAAATTCGATATCGGTCGCCACGAAGCGACGGGACGGTCGACGCAAAATCGCGGCGTTAAAGAAATTGTCGAAGTTTTTCCATTGCTTCGTAATTCGCGGATCGCGAAGCTGAAAAGCGGTGACCGTGATTCGTCCCCTGCCGACACGACGTTCCGCGACGAGATCGGCCGTATCCTGGACGAAATAGGCGTCATCCGCCAGCTTCAATTTGACGCCGCGAGCGGGCGCATCTCCCAATTGAAGGTCGTAGCGTTCTTTCTTGTTATTGACGCGTTCCTCCATGACATATTTTTCGTTCCAAGGCTCAAAGCGAGCCTGGTCCAGTTCTTCGGCGCCGTCGGACTGAGCCGGAAGATAGTCGGCCAAAAAGCTGAGTCGCAGTCGATCGAGAGAACCAGGACCGCTGATGATCAACTGACCGCCCCAATGGAGCCAGTCGATCAGCGCCTCTTGCTGATAGGTCGTCAGCGCCTGCTGATCGATGTCGTCCCAGACGATGACGGCGATGCTGGTCCAGGTCAGCGGATTTTCGGGGAGCGGCGTGCGATCGATAATTTTGGGCGTCACCACGCGATAGTGCGGCGCCGATTCATTTTGATCCATCGACGCCGATAGCGGTTTGACCGTATCGAGAGCGCTTAGATATTGGTACTCGTCCGAGTTCGCGGCCAACACCACCATATAAAACTGATGTGCCGGCATCGCCAAGGTCGGCAAGACTTCGGATTGAACCGCGCCGCCGCCTCCGCGATCTTGCAGTCGACACAACAGCCAACGACTGTTCGACATATTGTTTCCCGGATTGATTTCCGGCACATAGTACGTGACGTCGGACCAGCTCTCTTGCCCCTTCGCGAGCGCAATGGGTCGCGTCGCCGAAAAGAAATAATTGGTCCCCGGCAACGGAATCGAACCGCCGGTTTGATTGGTCGTCTTCGAGTAGAGTTCGCCCCGATAGTCGTAGGCGTTCGCTTTCAAGCGAATGCTGCCGCTGACCCAATGCCCCGGCTTGATATAGTTGCCGGGCCCGCGATCATCATAAGGCAGCGCCCGAAACTCTGGCGGCTCAAAGTCCGCTTTCCTTTGCTCTTCCTCTTGTCGCTTCTTTTTCGCCGCCTCTTCCTCGGCCGTAGTTCGCCCGCGCAAGCAGCCGCTGCAACCGGGCACGCTGACCACAATCGCCAATCCCAACAGAATCGCCATCGTTGTGGACCACGACATGCTCCAACGAGCATCGGAGACGAGCTTGGTGGACATACACGAGATTGGCTTCGGCATAGCGGAATTCGCGGGAGGAGCGTCTCGGTCGGAAGGAGAACATGCGCCGCGGCAAGCGGTTCGTAGCAACTGCTTCAAGTTTAGAGCCCAGCCCTCTTTGGCGAAAGTGATTGAACTATTTTTCCGGTTTTCTTTCACGCGGTTCCAAATCGCCGGGAATGTCAACATCGTGCGGCTTGGCGCTGGGCATCCCGATCGCGCGCCACTCATTTTTCGCGAACAAATCGCGAATCGTCTCGGCCGCCGACAATTTTGCGACTTGCTCGGCTATTCGCCAAGGAAAAAGGACGGGATGACTCCTGCAATCGTTATAGGTCGCCGCCAAGATCGGGCGCTGCAGCGGATCATAGGCGTCCAACAGCGTTTCAATCGCCTGCGCGTCGAGCGTCGGCAGATCGGCCGGCGCCAGCATCCACACATCCTCAGAACTCGGCGTAAATTTTTGCGAAATATGCTGTAAGCCTGCTCGGACCGAATCGACCATCTCTGGCAGCGGCGTCTCCATGATCGCCAGTTCGACGTCCGACGTTTGCAAATGCGCTCGCAGCGCGGCATGATCCGCGCGCACGATGACCACCACCTGATCGACACCGCCGCGACGCCAAGCTTCGATCACGCGGTCGATGATCGGCTTCCCGTCAAACGAAAGCAACAGCTTGTCGCTTCCCATCCGTCGGCTTCGTCCCGCCGCAGGCACAATCGCAAAACTGCGAAAACTACACTGGCCCATGCGTCTGTTTCTCCCATCCCAAGTCGCACGTTTTGAAGTGACGCAGGTCAGAAAAAGAGTAGGTCCGGAAGCCCAACATCTTCTTAGCCCGTTGCGCAAGTTTTGAGGTTGCGCTATTTAGAAATTCAGGAAGTGTTGAACACGGGTGAAGCACGATCAAACAGGGTCCGAATCCACCGAAAATCGTCACACTAGAGCGCTTTTCAGCAAGCTGAACAAAGAGTCCCCTGTCGTCTAGCTTCTCCCCCAAAATCAGCCGCACGGCGTTAGCCGCGGTTTCTGACAGGAACTCTTTGTCGACGGAAAATTGGAGACAAAAACCGCGGCTAACGCCGTGCGGCTGATGTCGATACGTGCCGCGCAGCACCCTCTTCACTTTCAATCGTTGGAAAATCAAAATGGGTCAGCTAGCGGAAAACCGTCACACTAGCCCGCTGCGCGAGCGAGGGAATACGGCTCGCCACTTCAATCCGTGTTAGGATCGCCAACTCTATTCCCTCGCTGGCGCTGGCGGGCTACGAAGAGTATTGTGCGGTCGAGAATTCCTCATCTATCGCAACTCCTCAGATCGCGCGAACGTGCGGCGCCCAAATTACGAACCGAGATCAGCTCGGCGACAATGCTGATTGCAATCTCCGGCACGGTCTGCGAACCAATCTCGACGCCAACCGGAGCGAAGACTGCGGCCAACGACTCCTCAGAAATCCCCTGTTCGCGCAGATCATCAAAGATCAGGCGAATCTTCCGGCGACTGCCGATCATACCAACATAGGCGGCGCCCCGATCGACCAATCGCAACAGCGCTTCTTCGTCATGGTTGTGTCCGCGGGTGACAATCAGGCAGAAGTCACGCGCATCGATTTCGAGTTTCGGCAACTCTTCTTCCAACTTTCCCACGATCCGCCGCTGGGCCGAGGGAAATCGTTCTGGCGTCACGTACTCGGCGCGATCATCGCAGATCAGAATGTCAAAATCGGCCTCTTGAGCGAGCGCCGCAACCGCTTTGCCCACATGCCCGCCGCCGACGATGATCAAGCGACAGCGGGGCGGGTAAGGCAAATAGGCGATTCCCTGTTCAACGCGTGGCCGCGGTCGCTGCTGAAAAGGTTCAATCGAAGCGGCGATCGCTTCATCCGCCAGATTTTGATCACAACGCAAACTGGCGATCAGCTTAGAGTCGATATCAAAGAGCCGCAGTTCGTGCGATTCTCCTTCAATCCGAATCGCTTCGGTTCCCCCCTGCTCTGCTACGGAGAACAGGCGTTCGTAATAATCGCGCGTTGCGGCGTCCTTTCCAACCGGATCCATCAAAACCTTCATTCGACCACCGCAGATCAGGCCATCGTCCCAACCATAATCCGAGTCCAAATGAAACGTCATGATTTCCGGCTTGGCTTGCAGAAGGAGACGCAGCGCCTGACGCCGCACCTCCGCTTCGACGCAACCTCCGCCTAACGTGCCGGCCTGGGCGCCGTTGGGATAGACCAACATTGCTGCGCCCGGCTTTTGCGGAGTGGAGCCGCGCGTTTCGACCAAACGACACAAGACGACCGGCTGGCCGTCGTCAATCGCTTGTCGGAGTTGACTCTGCACGTCACGCATGAGCAGTTAGGCTGGCTCCACCACTTGTAGCTGCATTCCGAGCACGATGTCGGAAACCTTGGTCCGATATTCGTCCATATGAGGCGCAACCAGATGAGCTTGCAGCGCTTCGATCGATTCCCATTTTTCCATCACCGTCACCACATCGCTGCGGAGCGGAAGTTGCGGTTCAAGCCCCGTTGCGACATCAATGGTCGGACCATACTCAAGGCACCCTTTCTCGGCGTGCACCAACGGCACTAACGCATGAAAGGCGGTTAAAAATTGTTCGCGCGAGCCAGGCTCAAGCTCAATCGTCGCAATCACATAAATCATCGGTGGCAATCTCCGTAGTCGTCAAAATTCAGCGCCCCGCGGCAAACGCCAGGCGAAAATTCAATTTACCAGATTCGCCCGCGCCGCGAATCGCCAGGAGCCTGAGAGCGCCCAGACTTTGGCGGCCGGCAGGCTGTCAGGTATATTGGACCTCACTCATTTTTTGCGTCGCCTGAGGATCTGGCCAACTATGTCACTCGCACGTCTTTCCTGCCTGACTGTCGTCGTGATCGCAATGATGGGATGCGGCAGGTCAAAGCCAACCGCGCCGACGGTCCAGATCACCATGCCAGAAGATGGGGGAGCGCCCGGCAACGGTTTCGTATCAGGCTGGAACGACGCCTACGCCGCCGAGGCCCGAGCGCGACCAAGTGAACGGCCGCCGCCAGGAATGTTTTCGCCCGGCAATCACGCTGCTGCGCCGCGGCCTGGTTATACTCGACCGCCGATGACGAATCCGCCGGTGGTCAACAGACAACCGCCGGTTACGATGCCGCCACGGACGGTTCCTTCCATGCCGCCGGTCTCCGATCCGAATAACTTGACGCCGTTGTCGCCGACGCTAGAGCCGATCGTCGTCCAACTCACGATGACCAAACAAGATGGTCGAGTCGTGCACGGAGGCGGAGTCGTTGTCAGCAAAGATGGCTTGGTCGTCACGACCGCGTCACTTATCCAAGATGCCGTCGCCGGCGAAGCGGTGTTCTGCAATCAACAAAAGACGACTGTCCTGGGACACTTTGCTAACCACGCGGACGATGAAAATCCTCTCGCGGCGGTCATCGTCGACACGCATGGCTTTGAGTTGGAAGCGACGCGCGTCAGTCCGCTCCTGGCTTCCAAGAACATGACCGTCAAGATCGGCGATCCGCTTCTCTATTTTGAGACCGACGCTTTTCCCTTTCCGCGTCAACAAATTGTCGCCAATGGGCTATTGCAACCTCCACACCGACGCACTTTTAATAGGTCGGACCCCAAGCAATATCGAACCATCTATACGACCGCTCGCAGCGAAGATTCTCCACAAGGAAATCCGATGTTTGATCGAACCGGCGAGTTGGTCGCTATCACGATCGTCAACAATAAAAACGCGCAAGTGATCGCCGTATCGATCCATGAGATTGCTGAGCAACTCCCCAGCATGACTCTTGCTCGTTCCACTCGGTACACCGGAGAGATGGCGCCGATGCGGTAATCACCATCAGACGCCGGCGGTGACGGTCCCATCTCGAAGCGATTTCGCGTTGCTGAGCCGTTGATGCTAAGATGTCGCCAATCACCCCCTTACGAACGTCTGCTTTAGCCCCCGCGTATTATGACGAGTCGTCTTTTCTATTGGTCGTTGACGTCGGCGTTGGCCGGCTTTTTATTCGGTTTTGATACCGTCGTCATCTCTGGCGCCGAAGAAACCATCGAAAATTTGTGGAAGCTCGATAAGGTCACCCATGGCCTGGCCATGAGCGCCGCGCTCTGGGGAACCGTGCTCGGTTCGCTGATCGGCGGTTGGCCGACCGATGCTTGGGGACGGCGTAAGACGCTGATTTCGATCGGTGCGTTCTATTTTATCTCGGCGGTCTGGTCCGCGCTGGCGACCGATGTGAATACGTTCATGATCGCTCGGTTCATCGGCGGCTTGGGGGTCGGAATTTCCACGGTTACCGCACCTCTCTACATTTCCGAAATTTCACCGCCGGAGCGGCGCGGGCGTCTGGCGGCGATGTTCCAGTTCAACATTGTCTTTGGCATCTTGATCGCATACGCATCGAACGCGGCGCTGGCCGGCGTCGGCCCCCACGCCTGGCGATGGATGCTGGGAGTCGAAGCGTTTCCGGCGATCATTTACACGCTGATGTGTTTCACCCTTCCCGAAAGCCCCCGCTGGCTGATTACCAAACAGGATGATCGCGCCGCCGGCTTGCACGTGCTGCAAATGGTGGCGCCCGATCGCACGCCGGAGGAGATTGACGCACTCGCCGACGAGATCGCCGAGGCCGCGATAGTCGAAAAGAAATCGCTATCGAGCTTTTGGTCGGCGAAGATGTTCACGCCGATCATGCTGGCCTTCTTGGTCGCATTCTTCAACCAGATGTCCGGCATCAACGCGATTCTCTATTTTGCGCCGCGTATCTTTAAGGAAGCGGGACTTAGCGGCGAGGCGGCGCTGCAGACCTCGATCAGTATCGGATTCGTCAATTTGGTTTTCACCTTCGCCGGACTCTGGCTGATCGATCGCTTGGGGCGGAAGACGCTGCTGGTGATCGGATCGTTTGGCTATATCAGTTCGCTGCTGGGGTGCAGTTGGGCCTCTTGGAACGATCATTACGTCGTTCTAGCCGCTTGCGTGAATCTCTTCATCGCCTCGCACGCGATCGGACAAGGCGCCGTCATTTGGGTGCTGATTTCGGAAGTTTTCCCCAATCGCTATCGCGCGATGGGACAATCGCTCGGCAGTTTCACCCACTGGATCTTCGCCGCGCTGATCACCGCGCTCTTTCCACTTTTCGCCGAGCAACTGGGCATGGGCGCTATTTTCCTCTTCTTCTGCGGCATGATGGTGCTGCAATTGATCTGGGTCGTAACGATGGTCCCCGAGACCAAAGGGGTGCCGCTGGAAGAAATGGAACGCAAGCTGGGCGTGACGCCGTAGCTGGAACGAGATCCACGACAAAAAACGGGACAAGTTCGTAAACTTGGCCCGTCTCCGTTGTCAACTTGATTGATTTCGCCCTGTCGTTATACATACTCCTGCGTCGTCGGCTTCACGATCAGTTCCGGCACATGTGCACGCGGGGGCAAGTTGCAGATCGCCAGGACCACTTCTTTAAAGTCTTCTGGCTGCAGCATTGTCGCGCGATGTTCTTCGGTCACCGGCTTCGGACGTTGTTTTAGCAGCGGCGTATCGACTTCGCCGGGATAGATGTTGGTGATTCGCACGCCGTGCTTGTTCTCTTCGTTGCCGGCGGCGGTCCCCAAAGCGGTCATCGCGAACTTCGACGCCGCGTAGGCGATTCCCCCCAACGCGATCGCGCGTTTGCCGGCAATCGAAGAGATATTGATGATCAGGCCATCTTTTCGCTCGCGCATTTGCGGCAGCGCGGCGTACATCAAGTTGTAGGCGCCGGTCGAATTGATCTGCATCATCCGATCCCAGTCTTCGGGCGTCATCGCTTCCATCGAGCGATTTTTGATGTTCACGCCGGCCGCATTGACCAGAATGTCGACCTTGCCCAGCGTTTGATCGGCCCAAGCGAACAGATCCAGTACGCTTTTGCGGTCTGAAACGTCGACGCTATGGCAATGAATCTCGGCCGACGATGACGCCGCGCCCTGCTCGAGCACCTCAAAACGACGACCGGCGATCGCGACTTTGGCGCCTGCTTCGGCCAACGCCTGAGCAATGGCCAAGCCAATTCCGGTTCCCCCGCCAACGACTAACGCCGATTTTTCCGCCAGACTCATCGCTTCTCCTTCACGTTTTAATTCTGCCGTTCAATCCAAAAGTTGCTCGATTTCCTGGTTTCATCCGTTTTGAGCAGACTCGATAGCTTACCAACTAGGTGAACATCTTGCCGCGGGCGGCCTCTACAGAGCATCCGACAAGCGGCCGTTAGAGTTGGTTTTGGCCGGGTTGGCGAAGTTTTTTTCAAGTTCGCCCGAATTGCCCCCGCCGGCGGTGGAGAGCGCCCTGTACCCAACTCGTACGGAACTGCTTAAAATCGGGGTTTGTTTTTCAATTCCGCTCGCCCCTAGGGGAATAGCTCGCATGAACGCTTCGGTCTCCGACGCTGTCCAACGCGTTTTCAACTTCTCGGCCGGTCCCGCCGTTTTGCCGCTGCCGGTGCTGGAACAGATCCAACGCGATATGCTCGCCCTCCCCGGCGTTGGCAGTTCGATCCTGGAAATCAGCCATCGCAGTCCTCAGTTCATTGATATCGCCAATGAAGCCAAGGCGCGAATCACCAGCCTGCTGAACGTACCGGAAACGCACGACATCCTGTTTCTCCAGGGGGGATCGCGACTGCAGTTCTCGATGATTCCGATGAATTTGCTGCTGGAAGGCCAACCGGCTGACTACGTGCTGACCGGATCGTGGGGCAAAAACGCCGAAAAAGAAGCGGTTAAAGAAGGCAAAGTTCAAGTTGCCTGGGATGGCGCCGATTGCAGCTACAATCGCCTGCCGAAGCAAAGTGAGCTGAAGCTTGACCCGAACGCGTCGTTCGTTCATCTGACCTCGAACGAAACAATCGAAGGGGTTCAGTTCCTGCATGAAATTGAAGCCGGCGACGTGCCGGTGGTCGTCGACTGCTCGTCCGACATCTTCTGCCGCCCTTTGCCGGTCGAACGCTACGGCCTGATTTATGCCTGTGCCCAAAAGAACGCAGGCCCCGCCGGCGTGACGATGGTGATCATTCGCAAAGACTTGCTGCAGCGCGGCGACGCCGAACTGCCCGGCTATTTGCTCTATCGCAATCATGCCGAAGCCGATTCGATGTGGAACACGCCGCCGACCTTCGCGATCTACGTGATGGGTCTGGTCGCCAAATGGCTGCAGGAAGAGATCGGCGGCCTGACGAAGATGGAATCGCTGAACCGCGAAAAATCGTCGCTGCTGTACGACGTCGTCGACAACAACTCCGATTTCTATGTCGGTCATGCGGAAGCGGACAGCCGTTCGCTGATGAACGTCACGTTCCGTTTGCCGAACGCCGACATCGAGAAGAAATTCTTCGCTGCCGCGGCAGAACTAAATCTGACCAACTTGAAGGGTCATCGCAGCGTCGGCGGCGTTCGCGCTTCGATCTACAACGCGATGCCGATGGCCGGCGTTCGCGCTTTGGCCGACTTCATGCAGCAGTTTGCCGACGACAACAAGTAGTCGCGCGCCTCACCCCATCAAGATCTTGCACCCCAATAGCTATCGAAGGCTTCGCTCATGCCCAAAATCCTGGTTCTCGATGAATTGTCGCCCGAAGGCTTGGCGCTGCTCGATGCAGCGGAAGGCTTCGAATACGAAATTCGCCTTAAACTGGTCGGAGAAGATCTCCGCAAGTCGCTGGCCGAATTTGACGGCGCCATCTGTCGCAGCGGGGTAAAGATCACGGCCGAGTCGCTGGAAGGGAACACGCGTCTGCGCTGCATCGCCCGAGCCGGCGTCGGCACCGACAACATCGACAAAGACGCGGCGACCCGCTTGGGGATCGTCGTGATGAATACGCCGACCGGCAACACGGTCAGCACCGCCGAGCACGCCTTCTGCTTGATGATGGCCTTGTCGCGGAACGTCGCTTCGGCCAATCAAAGCCTGGTCGAAGGTCGCTGGGATCGCAAAAAGTACATGGGCTCGCAACTGGCCGACAAAACGGTCGGCATCGTCGGGCTTGGCCGCATCGGCCAGGAATTCGCCAAACGTGCGCTTGCATTTGAAATGCGAGTGATCGGCTTCGACCCCTTTATCAGTCCCGAGCGGGCCGCCGAGTTGGGCATCGAACTCTACTCGTCGGTTAAAGAGATGCTGCCGTTGGTCGATTATTTGACGGTTCATACGCCGCTCACCGCCGAAACGAAGGGACTGATCAACCAGGACGCGCTCGAAATCATCAAGCCGGGCGCTCGCCTGATCAACTGTGCTCGCGGCGGCATTTATGACGAAGCCGCCCTCGTCGAAGGCCTGAAAAGCGGCAAGCTGGGGGGCGTCGCGCTCGACGTTTACGCCGCAGAGCCTTGTACCGACAGTCTGCTATTTGGGATGGAAAACGTCGTCTGTACGCCTCACTTGGGTGCGAGCACCGAAGAAGCTCAGACCCAGGTCGCCGTCGAAGCGGTGCAGTTGGTCACCAACCATCTCAATACCGGCGAAATTCGCCATGCTGTCAACGTTGCTCCGATCGATCCCAAAACGCTCGATTCGATGCGCGGCTATCTGGACGTCGCCTATCGCATCGGCCTATTCGCGGGCCAACTGCACGGCGGCAAACTGAAGGCCTGCAAGCTAAACTATCGGGGCGAAGTCGCCGGCAAAGATACGAAGCTGCTGACCGCGTCGTTCTGTGCTGGTCTCCTAGAGCAAGCGATGGACGAAGGGGGCGCCAACATCATTAACGCCCAGATGTTGCTCGCCGAACGCGGCGTCACCATCTCGACCGAAAGCAGCACCGAAATGGGAAGCTTCTCGAGTTCGATCACGGCGACGCTCGAAGAAGATGGTCGCACGTCGCAAGTCGGCGGCACTCTCTTCGGCAACGACATGCCGCGGTTGATTTTGGTCGACGGACAACGGCTCGAAGCCTATCTCGACGGCACCCTCTTTTTGTTCGCCCACAATGACGTCCCCGGCATCATCGGCCGCGTCGGCACCATCTTCGGCAACCACAACGTCAACATCGCTCAAATGGCGGTCGGACGTTCGAGCACCGGCGGCGCCGTCGGCGTGTTGAACCTGGATGGAGCTCCGCCGCAATCGGCCGTGGACGAAGTGCTGAAGAGCGCCGATATCACCACCGCGCGGATCATCGAACTGCCCAAGGCGGGCGAACTGCCGACCTGGCTGCGATAGTCAGACGTTGATCCAATAAAACCGCAGTCGCCGAGTTTTGAAGCTCGCGACTGCGTGGTAAACTCGTGCGAAACGGAAATTCAGCACGAGGAGCGACCGATGGCGACGCAACTGACCTGGTACGGACATGGAACCTGGCTGATCGATACCGGCAGCCGCAAAATCCTGCTCGATCCGTTCTTGGACGAGAATCCCTCGTCCCCCATCAAAGCAGTCAACGTCGCGGCCGACGTCATTCTCCTTTCGCATGGTCACTTTGATCATGTCGGACTGCGCAGCGACGGCAAATTTGATGTCGTCGAGATCGCCAAACGAACCGGCGCCCAGGTCGTCACCATTCTCGAAATGGCCCAGTGGATCAACCGCCAAGGGGTTGAAAATGCAGTCGGCATGAACATCGGCGGGACGTTCCAGTCGCTCGCCGGCCCGGTTCGTATGACCCAAGCCGTGCACAGTTCTTCCCTTCCCAATGGAGAGTACGGCGGCGCTCCGGTCGGATTTATCCTGGAGGTCCCTGAAGGCCTGATCTACTTGGCGTGCGATACCGATCTGTTCAGCGACATGCAGTTGATCGGTGAAAAAGGAATCTTGCTGGCGATCGTACCGATCGGCGATCACTTCACGATGGGCGTGGACGATTCGATCCGCGCGATTCAATGGATCGCGCCGCAACAAGTCGCTCCCGCTCATTACGATACCTGGCCGCCGATTGCGCAAAATGCGAATACGTGGGCAGAGAAAGTGAAGAGCGAGACGAAAGCCAAGCCGCATGTGATCAAACCGGGCGAAACAATCACTTTGGGCTAAGCGGCTCACCTCTCTGGGTCTTGCTTTTCCAAACGCAGCGTCTTCCTCGATCATGCGGCAAGCCGCACCCCTTGGTCGGTCTCTACTCGCCTTACCGGCTGTTCGGCGCGTTTCTTCAAAGCCATTTTGCGCAGAAGTGAAATTTCGCGCAATATTCGAAGTAATCGCATTGCCCCACTCATTGGCTGATCTATCTTTTCGCACGTTTCAGACTCGCCATCTGAATTGGTAGGTTCGAGTAAATCCCTATCTCAAATCTGTGAACACTCCGATTGCCCAATCGGAAACAAGCTACCTGGCCGTAGTTTTCGTTTACAACGTTTTCGCCCCTTGGAACATGCAGATGAAGACAAACCTCAATCTCCGTTCACAACTGACGCTGGCCTTTTTGGCCTGCGGACTTTTGCCGTTGATCGTTATTGCGGCAGTATGTTACGCGTCGGTTCAATCCGGCTTCGCCAGCGTACAAGACCAGTCGACCGAAGCTTTGAAAAGCAGTTCGACAGACGCTCTCGTTGCCCAACGTGAACTAAAGAAGAAGCAGCTACTGAGCTATTTTGGCACGATCAATAGCCAGGTTCAGACTTTCTCTGAGAACGGCATGGTTGTCGACGCGATGCGTGAATTCCAGAATTCTTTTCGTGAATTCCGCAATGACGCAGAACTCTCGGCGGATCAGATTAAAACGATGCGAGCCGACTTGCTGAACTATTACACAGGCCCCTTCGCCACTGAATACGCCAAAAACAACGACGGCAAATCGCCTCCTGCGCGACAGTACTTAGGTCAGCTCGACGACGACTCGATCGCGCTGCAGCACGCCTATATCTTCAAAAACAACAATCCGCTCGGCTCCAAGCATCTGCTGGACGCTTCGGCGGACAAGTCGGACTATTCGCAATTGCACGCCAAGGTTCATCCGATCATCCGCGACTATCTCGACAAGTTTGGCTTTTACGACATCTTTCTCGTCGACGCCGAGTCAGGCGACATCGTTTACTCGGTCTTCAAAGAGGTCGACTATTCGACGTCGCTTCTGAACGGTCCCTACGCAGATAGCAACTTTGGCGAAGCGTTCCGTAAAGCGAATGCTGCAACCAATAGAGATGAAGTCGTCTTCGTCGACTTCGCCCGCTACGCTCCCTCGTTCGAAGCTCCGGCCAGCTTTATCGCGTCGCCGATCTTTGACGGAGACAAGAAAATCGGCGTCGCCATGTTCCAGATGCCGGTCGATCGGATGCTGGAGATCATGGCCGTACGCGATGGCCTGGGAGAAACCGGCGAAACGATCCTAATTGGCCCCGATTTCCTGATGCGGAGCAACTCGCATCTTGATCCGGAAAATCACGGACTCCTCACCTCTTGGAAGTATCCTGAAAAAGGGAAAGTCGACACCGCCGTCACGCGTGCCGTGTTTGAAAAAGGAGAGTCTGGCGCCACCGCGATCAAGGACTATCGCGGCGAAGAAACAATCATCGCCTACGGCCCTATCGAACTGAACGGCGTCACCTATTGTATTAGCGCCAAAATGGACAAGTCCGAAGTTTTGGCTTCCAGTCAAGCGATGGCCGCGACGATCAGCGGCGTCAAAGGTTCGGTCGTCGCCTGGTCGGTTGGACTGGGCGTCTTGGCCGCTCTCGTGCTGACGATCGTCGCCGTGGTCCTTTCGCGCAAGATCGCCAATCCAATTCAAGCTGCGGCTCAGTTCGCCCAAAACATCGCTGCTGGCGACCTTCGCCATCGCTGCGACGCCAAAGCGACCGCCGAAGTGGGTCACTTGATCCAAGCGATGAACGAGATGCGCGACAACCTGGCGGGTTTGCTGGGTGAGGTCGTTTCGACCTCCGACGTGCTGCAAGGCTCGTCGACCGAATTGACCGGAACCGCGGAGCATCTTTCGCACGGCGCCCTGCAAACGACCGAACGAGCGGCGACCGTCTCCGCCGCCGCAGACGAAATGTCGACCAACATGGTCAGCATGGCCGCGGCGACCGAACAGATGTCGAGCAGCATCAACAGCGTCGCGACCGCGATGGAAGAAATGTCGAGTACGATCAACGAGATTGCCCGCAACGCCGAACGCGCCTCCTCCTCCGTTTCCTCGGTCGCCAACCTTTCGGCGGCCAGCAATGAGCGGATCGAAGCGTTGGGCGCCGCGGCGGCCGAGATCGGCAGCGTCATGCAGGTGATTCAAGATATCGCCGAGCAGACCAACTTGTTGGCGCTCAACGCCACGATCGAAGCGGCCCGGGCCGGTGAAGCTGGCAAAGGTTTCGCCGTGGTCGCGACCGAAGTGAAAGAGTTGGCGCGGCAAACCGCCTCGGCGACCGACGACATTCGCAAACGGATCGAAGCAATCCAGCAAACGTCGTTTGAAGCGGTCGACTCGATCGGCAAAATCACCAGCGAGATCAACGATGTGAACGAAGTTTCGCGGACGATCGCTTCAAGCGTCGAAGAGCAAGGAATCGCCACCAAAGAAATCGCGAAGAACATCGCTCAGGCCGCCTGTGCCGCCCAAACCGTTTCGACCGGGATCCAAGAGTCGGCCCAGGCCAGCCAAGAGATCTCGCGAAACATCACCGGCGTCAACGATTCGGCCAAAGAATCGACGACGCACGCCGAAAAGACGAAGACCGCCGGCGTTTCGCTCCACGAGCGCGCCGATGGTCTACGAACGACGCTGAGCAAGTTCCAGTTGGAACAACAACACGGCGGCGACAAATCAACGCCGACGATCAGCGTCTAACGCGAATGCTAAAGAGCAAGCCGATCGAACCTAATGGTTCGATCGGCTTTTTTGTTTCTTGAACTTGGCGCAGAAATAAAAGGGGAAGAAATAAAGAGGGTCAGGTCCCAATTTCGCGGCGAAATTGGGACCTGACCCTCTTTATTTCGCGGACCCTTTTTTCGTCCTGCTAGTTGGCCGGATTCGCGTGCTGGTTAATCCGCAGCTTCTTCAAAATCTCATCCCGCAGATTTTGAATCACCGACTTGCGGTCGGTCTTGTCCAAAATCTTTTGCACCACCGACTTCGGTCCTTCACTTCCCCACGATGCGCCATGCTCGAAGTAGTACTTCGCTGACTGGCCAACGATGTACGATCCATAGCCGGCCGCAGCGCCTTGCGGCAAGACCGTAAGGACCGACCCCCAACCGAGCGTCACCGCTTTCAGGCTCCACATGATCGCGTGGGTCGTCAGTTCTCCCAGCGTCACCCAGCCGGCGGCTTGAAAGATCGACTTGACCAACTTCTCGGCGTTGGCCCAGGTCATTTCAATGCCGTAGATGTGGGCCAGGTGCCAGACCATCGCCACATCGACCGCGCCGCCGCCGATCACGTCGGCGATTGGCGCCGGATTGAACGCAACGGTTGTCGCTTTCACCACGGCATAGCCCCAGATATGCTGATTGGCTCGGTCGTTGCGAATCTTCAGTTTCAGCGATGCGATCCGGTCGGACTTGTCAGCCGAGTACATCGCCGCGTTCAGCGCTAACAGCGCCAGGCCATCTTGCTCCAGCACTTCCAGCATCTTTAGCTGCAGCGCTTCGATGTTCGGCTTCGGCTTGCGCCATTGACTGGTCGTCGTGCCGTTGGCCGCTTCCACGATGTATTCGACGTCGCGCGGATCGGCCGACGTTTCGACAATATTCTCGGGCTGGATCACGCCGTCCAAACGTTGCGCTAGAACTTCGTGCAGGCGTTTCCGCTGATCGGGCGAATAGAGATCGACCTTGTTCAGCACCAAGATGATCGGTTTGTTGACGGCCGCGAGACTAACCAGCGCCGAGTATTCGGTCTCGTTCAAGTCCGAGTCGGTCACAAACAGCAGCATGTCGCTGCGCCGCGCGGCGTCTTGCGCCATCTCGCCGCGATGAGCGCCGCCGACTTCGTTGATGCCTGGGGTATCGATCAGCACCACTTCGCTGCTGCCGAGTCCCGGAATGCGATAGCCGCAACCATCCCACGCGACGTGCCAGATCTCGCGGGTCCAACCTCCTTGGACATCGACTTCGGTGACCGCCTGACCGACCATCGCGTTGATCAGGGCCGACTTGCCGGTGCTGATTTCGCCAAAGACGACGATCTCGACGCGACCGCTGGTCAGTTTGGATTCCATCTCTTGCATCTGCCGCAGATCGCGACGGAGCAAGTCTTTCTCTTGATCCGAGCAACCGCGAAAGCGATCGAGCGTGCTACGCACCGAATCGAGCGCATGTTGGTAACGCTCGTCGTCGACGTGCGGCGGCGGATCGGTCGTTTCGGGCGAACTGTCAGTCGACATATTGATTGCGGGCCTGTTGCACCAATTGGCGAAGGTAGCTGAGTTGCGTCACGCGGCGCCATTCGCGCTCGGCCAGACCGGCAAGTCCCCCTTCCGGCTCGCGCATCTCGTGTTTGAAGTATTCCATAAAGACGTTGCCGATCCAGCGGGTCACCAGCGCCATCACCACCAAATGCAGTGCGGCTCCCGCCAAATATCCAGCTCCGGGGACCGTCTTCAGCAGCGAGGCGACCGCCGGCACGGCGATGTTCACCCCCAAAATGCCAAGCAGGTTCTTTCCCAACTGTCCCATCAGTTGAACCGCGACGTCGATATCGACATCCTGTTTATAAACTTTCGCCAAGTCGACCACCATTTTGGTCGAAATCGCAATTCCTGCCGCGATATCGACAAACGGCATCGGGCTGAGTGCGGCCGAAGCGCCGCCGACTCCCCACATATATTTTGTGACGATCTGATTGGCGCGGCGATCGAGCGCTTGCTCTACTTTCAAGCGAGCTTGATCGACCAGCCCGCGAGATTGCAGCAGCAAGTTGGCCAGCAACAAATCGCTGCCATCCTTTTTGACGACCTGCATCATCCGGTTGGCCAGCGGCTCTATCGCCACCGGCACGGTCACCTCTTCTTCGATCTCGCTGCCGTCAGCGGCGATCCGGATGCGACGACGCGTGGTCGCTCGAGCACGAACCGAGACGATATCTTCGCGGCGAACAAAATCTTCGGCCTGTTTTGAGATCTGCTGCAACAGCTTCGCGCGGTCGGCGTCGTTATAGAGGTCTTCTTTGTTGAAGCAGATAATCACCCGCTTTTCCATTTGGCCCAGTAGTTCGAGCAAGCGGAACTCGGAATCACGCAGCGGACCGTCGACCACCAATAAGATGATATCGGCCGTTTTGGCCGACTCGGCGGCGATCGTCTGCCGCGTCTCGCCGTCAACTTCTCCCAGCCCCGGCGTGTCGACCAGGATCACCTGATTGTCGCCTACCCAAGGGATTTCGTTGCGTGTGACCGTCGTGCCGCCGGCGATCTCACTGGCGAACGCGTTGCGTCCGGCCAGCGCGTTGAGCAGCGACGACTTGCCGCTGCTGATCGTGCCGAAAGCGACGATCTCCAACCGCTGATGATCGAGCTTGATTTCGAGCTTTTCGCGCAAGGGGGCCAGTTGTTCGGCCAGATCGTCGTCCCCTGCTTCGGTTTGAAAGTCATCGATTGACGCGAGATTTTCGGTCAATTCGTTTCGCCGCTCGTCGGCCGAAAGTTGGCTCGGGTTGCGCTGACGACGTTCTTTGCGCTGCGTCTTCAGCCGTTTGGCCCGAACCAGACGATACAGAACCCAACTGGCCGCTCCGATAATCAGCAGGGCTCCACCGATGACGCTGACCAGATAGGCGACCTGGGCCATGCCCCCCAATTCGGCAGCTTCGCGATAGTACGACGCGACCATCGACGGCAAATAGATCAGCCCCCCGCCGATAATCACCAGCGTGACAATAATCCAGAACGAGTTGGGAAGGGGAAATCGCTTCATAGTAAAAGCCGCATCAGTGCGGCGGAGAAAACTCCTGAATTACGCCAATTTACGCCACACCGCGGGGGTAGTTCGTCGCTAATAGGTCAGATTTGCTGGAATGTTGGGAAATTCACCAAAAATCAGCCAGGTCGGTTGATAGCCTTATCGTTACAAACTGCTCTCGGAGAGCAAGCGTGTGCCAATGGCGCCTGCTTTTGGTAGAATAGAGAGTCGCCGCATTCCTTTTCCCGCCGCTGGAGCCTTCTACGCCATGTCTCGCATTTTGTCTGCGCTGATCATCGCGTTTTGGTGTGCGCCGCTCCAGGCCGATTGGCCCCTTTTTCGGGCCGATCCGGTTGCCAGCGGAGTTGCCGCCGAATCGTTGCCAGCCGATCTAGAGTTGCTCTGGAAGTACGCGGTCGAAAAAGGCGCGTTTGAAGGGACCCCGGCCGTTGTCGACAACGTTGTTTATATCGGCGATCTGGACGGTGCGATCTACGCATTGAATCTTGCCGACGGCAAAGAGATCTGGAAAAAATCGATCGACACCGGCTTTTATGGTTCGCCCGCCTATCGCGACGGCAAAGTTTATCTGGGAGACATGGACGGTCTGCTTCATTGCTTAAGCGCCAAAACCGGCGACGTTTTGTGGACCTATGAAACGGGCGCCGAGATCAACGGCAGCGTTAACTTTTATCAAGACAAATTGCTGATCGGCTCGCAAGACGCGACTCTCTATTGCCTGACCGCGGCCGATGGCCAACTGGTTTGGAAGTACGAAATCGCCGATCAAATTCGCTGCATGCCGACCATCGTCGAAAATCGCGGCTTTGTCGCCGGTTGCGACGCCAAGCTGCACATCATCGATCTCGACAAAGGGACGAGCGCTGCGAGCGTGCCGATTGACGCACCGACCGGCAGCACTCCGGCCGTTCACGGCGACCTGGTCGTCTTTGGGACCGAAGGGGGAACGCTCTACGGCATCGACTGGAAAAAAGCGGTGGTCCGTTGGACCCATGAAGATGATCGCGGACGTCAGGCGTTTCGCGCCAGCGCCGCAGTCACCGACAAATTGGCGATCATCGGCGGACGCAACAAACGTGTCGCCGCCGTCAATATGACCAACGGCAAGCAGCTTTGGTCGTTTCCGACCCGTGGACGGATCGACAGTTCGCCGGTTATCGCCGGCGACAAGGTTTATTTTGGTTCGTCCGACGGCAAAGTTTACGGCTTGAAAATCAGCGACGGCTCCGAAGCATGGAGCTATGAAGCCGGCGGTAGTTTCACCGGCGGACCCGCGATCAGTGACGGCAAGTTGCTGATCGCCAGCGATGACGGCAACGTCTATTGCTTTGGTAAGAAATCAAAATAACAGTGCGGCAAGTTTGCACGATTAACCCGCAGGAGCTTCATGGCCACCGATTCAGTCAAAACCGAGGTCGGCAGCTACTTCATCTCGAACTATCCTCCCTTTTCGCAGTGGAGCGAGGACTACATTCCCGATCTGCAACAGGCGCTGGCCAGCGAGCCGCGACCTGGCGTGCCGTTGGGTCTGTATCTGCACGTCCCGTTCTGCCGCAAACGCTGCAAGTTCTGCTATTTCCGCGTTTACACCGACAAGAATGGTTCTGAAGTCGAGACCTACGTCTCGGCCCTGGTCGATGAGATTGAGCTGGTCAGCAAACAAGCGGCGATGGGGGGACGACCGTTCCGCTTCGTCTACTTTGGCGGCGGTACGCCTTCGTTCCTCAGCCCGAAGCAACTGCAACGGCTGGAAGATCGCCTGCGCAAGAGCATCAGTTGGGACCAGGCCGAAGAAGTCACCTTTGAGTGCGAGCCTGGCACGCTAAGCGAGACCAAGGTCAAGACGCTCCGCGACATGGGCGTCACCCGGTTGAGTCTGGGGATCGAGAGCTTCTCCGACAAGATCCTGGAAGAGAACGGCCGCGCGCATCTCTCGAAAGAGGTTTACAAAGCTTGGGAATGGATCGAGCAGGCGCAGTTCCCCAACGTCAATATTGACTTGATCGCTGGAATGGTTGGCGAGACATGGGACACTTGGCGAGACAATCTGGTGAAAACGTTGGAGCTGTCGCCCGAGTGCGTCACCATCTATCAGATGGAACTGCCGTTCAACACGGTCTATTCCAAAGACATCTTGGGGAACAAGATCGAAACGCCGGTCGCCGATTGGCCGACCAAGCGAGCCTGGGTCAGCTACGCCTTTGATGAGTTGGCTAAAGCCGGCTACTCGCAGTCGAGCGCCTACACGATGATCAAAGACCCGACCAAGATCAGCTTCAGCTACCGCGACAACTTGTTCGGCGGCGCCGATCTGTTAGCGACGGGAGTCGCCAGCTTTGGGCACATCTCTGGCGTTCACTACCAGAACAAAACCGAGTGGGCCGACTACACCGGCGATCTGCTCGAGAAAAAGCAACTGCCGCTAAAGCGCGCCTATCGGCCGACGCCCGAGCAAATGCTGATTCGCGAAACGATCTTGCTGTTAAAGCGAGGTTACTTGGACGTCGATTACTTCCAAACCAAATTTGGCGTCAACATCGTCGAGAAATGGCAGCCGATCTGGAATGAATATGTCGAAACCGACATGGCGACCATCGACGGCAATCGGATCGAACTGACGCGCGACGGACTGCTGCGGGCCGACGGCCTGTTGCCCCCGTTCTTTGAAGAGCAACACCAGGGAGTTCGCTATACATGAGCGACGACTCTCTTGTCTTCATGATGGGCAAGTTCGAGGCCACGTTTCCGACCGATCGCCAGTACGCCAAAAACCATACTTGGGCCAGCCGCGTTCAAATCAGTCACGGCCAGCAAGGTTACCGCTTCGGCTTTACCGCCTACGCGGTCCGGTTGTTGCAAGACGTTTATTTTTTGGAGTGGAGCGTCGACGCGCCTACCAACTTGCGGCAAGGTCAGGAAATTGGCTTCATCGAGAGCAGCAAAGCGGAAAGCGATTTGTACGCTCCGCTGGCCGGTCAGCTGACAACGCTGAACCCGGCGCTGCTAAGCGACCCTTCGCAGATTAACCTGGATATGTATGGAGCTGGGTGGCTGTACGAAATCGACGGCCCCGGTGACGAATTAATGTCGCCGGAAGAATATCTGACGCACCTCGCGGGGGTGTGGGAAATTACCCAGCGCACGATCAAAGGCCAACTCAACGAGTAACCCCATGGCGAAAAAACTGACCGTCGTCCTCAGTCAAGGACAAAGCCAGAATCCGGCCAAACGGAACCTCGAAGAGGAAATCGTCGCCCGATTGCTGTTTGAGCCCGGTATCGAAGTGACGATCGTTCCTCATCTGTACGATCTGAAACCAGACGGCCCGGGGATGCTCTGTCTTGAGGGGATCTCCGGCAACATGGTGATCATCTCGTGGATGTTCGAGCGGGCCGCGCGTTGGACGCTCGATCGCAACGGTATCCACGGCAAGATCGGTACGTCGCTGCTCACCTACGAAGTCGACGAGGATGAGCTCGACGAACTGGAAGATGAAGAAGAGAAAGCCGAAAAGCAGCGCGTCGCCGATTCGCGTCCCCCTTCCAACCGCTACATCTACTGCTTGGACCTGCGCGTCTCGAATAAAGTGGACGAGTACGTCGAAGAGATCCAACGCATCGCCGCCGAGCAAACGCCGCAAGTGATGCAGTTAGGCGGCCTGACGCTCGATCCTCCCCCAGCGAACGGCAACGGTAATAGTAACGGTGAAATGTTCGGCGTGACGCCGCTGCAACAACTGCGGCACGATCATCCGACCAACGACACCTACGTTGGCGCAAATCACGAAGCGCCGATCGAGCCGATCCGGATCGAAGAGACCGGCGGCCGCCGCTGGTATCCCGTGATCGACTACAGCCGCTGCACCAACTGCATGGAGTGCATCGACTTCTGTCTGTTCGGCGTTTACGGCGTCGACGGCATCGATACAATCCTGGTTGAGCAGCCCGACAACTGCCGCAAAGGTTGCCCTGCGTGCAGTCGCGTTTGCCCCGAGAACGCGATCATCTTCCCGCAACACAAAACGCCGACCATCGCCGGCAGTGATATCGTCGCCGAAGGGGGATTGAAGATCGACCTCTCGCAACTCTTTGGCAAACCGGCCGAAGATCCCAACGCCGTCGATACCGCCGTCCGCGAACGAGACGAACAGTTATTGATGGCCGGCCGCGACGCCGTCGGCGCATCGGTCGGCATCCCCAAACGCCAAGCCGACAAACCGACGGAAGAGCGGGATGAGTTGGATGATTTGATGGATGCGGTGGATGAGCTGGATATCTGATTCGGGCGGCTTCTTGTCCAACATTTTCTCTTTGATTCTTCCCGTGTTCTTCCGTTCTTCATCCGTGGCCCTGCCGAGTTCTCTTCTTTCTCTTCCCATTCTCACACCCCAATATTTCGAATTTTCCCCTGCAAAATCGCAGACTCCTTCGCAGGTTTCATCTACGCTTTAAACAGTAGGGCAAGGCGGAACTCCGGAACTGAGAAGGAAAAACCCCATGAGAAGCAAACTGTCTCGCGGTGCGCGCCGAGCGTCGCTGGAAACCCTGGAACTGCGCCAACTCTTCGCTGTCGATGTGCTGTCGATGGCCCCAATCGACGATGCGATGATGCATCCTCCGCAGTCGATTCCGACCCCAACCACCGACGAAATCCGCTCGATCGACGGGAGCGGAAACAACCTGGAAAATCCCGACCTCGGCAGCACCGGCGAGCAATTTTTGCGCGCCGCCGAAGCCGACTATGCCGATGGAATCTCGGAGATTGCCGACGCGGATCGCCCTAGCGCTCGCGAAATCAGCAACGCAATCGCCGCCCAAGACCCGGACGCAACAGGCAACGAGCGACAACTCTCGGCGTTCATTTACGTCTGGGGACAATTCCTGGATCACGACATCGACCTGACTGAGTCGGGCGATACTGAAGCGGCCAACGTCGCCGTTCCGACCGGTGATCCCTACTTCGATCCAGACTCCAGCGGTGACGACGTGATTCCGTTTTTCCGCTCCCTGTTTGATCCGACGACCGGCGATAGCGTCGACAACCCGCGCGAGCAGTTCAACTCGATCACCGCGTTTGTCGACGGCTCGCAAGTCTACGGATCGAGCCAAGAGATCGCCGATGGTCTACGCACCTTTGAAGGAGGAAAGCTGAAGACCAGCGATGGGGATTTGCTTCCCACCGACGAAGAAGGAAACTTCTACGCCGGCGACATCCGCGCCAGTGAGAACATTGAACTCACTTCGCTGCAAACTTTGTTCGTACGCGAGCATAATCAGTGGGCTGACCAGATCGCCGCTCAAGATCCTTCGCTCAGCGACGAAGAAATCTATCAGCAAGCGCGGGCCATCGTCATCGCCGAGATTCAGTCGATCACATTCAACGAATTCTTGCCGGCGCTGCTGGGAGAAGGAGCGATTTCTGACTACGCCGGCTATGACCCGACCGTCAATCCCAACATCACCAACGAATTCGCCACCGCCGCCTATCGGCTGGGACATAGTTTGCTGAACGATGACATCGAGTTTTTTGGCAACGACGGACGTGCGGTAGCCGAAGAAGTAACCTTGGCCGAAGCCTTCTTTAATCCGAGTCTTGTGAAGGAACATGGAATCGATTCGCTGCTCAAGTACGCCGCATCATCGCAGTCGCAGGAACTTGACAATCAAATTGTTGACAGCGTCCGCAACTTTTTGTTTGGCGCCCCCGGCCAAGGCGGATTAGACTTGGCGACGCTCAACATCCAGCGCGGTCGCGACCATGGATTGGCCGACTATAACTCGGTGCGGGAAGCGTATGGATTGCCGCGGGTCACCAGTTTCGCCGAGATTACCTCAGACGTCGAACGGCAGCAGGCGCTGGAAGATCTGTATGGAACGGTCGACAACATCGATCTGTGGGTCGGTGCGCTGGCTGAAGATCATGTCGAGGGGAGCAGTCTGGGAGAGTTGAATCAAGCGATCATCGTCGATCAATTCACACGTCTGCGCGACGGCGATCGGTTCTACTACGAAAACATTTTCTCTCCCCAGGATATCGATCGAATTGAGAACACCACGCTGTCCGATATCATTCAGCGAAATACGACCGTCACCAATCTGCAAGAGAACGTCTTTTTCATGTCCGCATCGGTCTCCGGTACGGTCTTCGCCGATGGTGATCAGCAGGATCGCGTCAATGATCGTCCGCAAGGCCAAGCCGGCGTCACTGTGCAATTGCTCAACGACGAAGGAGAAGTGGTCGCCGAAACGATCACCAACGCGCGCGGCGACTATCGGTTCACCGATTTTCAGGAGACCGGCGACTATCAAATTCAGGTGCTGCTGAGAACGCCGCAAGGTCCGATCGCCAAGACGCAAGACGTGTTGATCTCGGTCGGCGGCCAAGTGATTCATAACGTCGATTTCGGTAAAACGACAAAACCCAACCAGGATCATGATTGTCCGCAGCCCCCACAAGACGGACGCCCGCGTCACCCCGATCTGCACGACGACGCGTTCGCAGACGGCGCCTTGTTGGATCCCTTGGATGACTTGATCGACAGTCTCGAAAAAGATCGCAACCGACGAGATGCGCCGCGTCGCTCACCATCTCGATAAAGCGATTAACTTTGCCCAAAGAAAGAACGCCGCAACGGTTCCCTGCGGCGTTCTTTGTAAAAAGCGGGCGCCGTTTGATTTCAGCTGACATTCCCTTTGATATCACGCGCCTTCACCCCCTCTCTTGCACATTGCGATCACCCCAAAAGCCATGGAACTTATTTAGGAAAGCAATCTATCTCAAATTGTTTTCGCGATGTTTTTGTCTCGAATTCTCGCTCGATTGTTTAGAACTTATCGAGCATTTGCGATCCTCATCTCACATTCACGTTTCCTTCACTTCCACGATTAGACTTATGCAAATTGTGCGTGCGACAGTGGGATGCAGCCTGCATTATCACCAACGCATTGCGGTGGAATTTGGCTTGAGTGGACAGAGGAAAAACGATGCAATTGATGATGAAACGAAGCCGGGGATTTACCCTGGTCGAATTGTTGGTGGTGATTGCGATCATTGGCGTCTTGATCGCGTTGTTGCTGCCGGCGGTTCAACAAGCACGCGAAGCGGCGCGGCGAATTCAGTGCGTCAACCAGATGAAACAAATTGGTCTGGCGCTGCACAACTATCACGATACGCACAAGGGCTTCCCGCCAGGCGGCATCGTCGCTGAAAAGGTGACCAAGGGATTGGGCGATGACTGGTGCAACAGTGGATCGGCCACGCAAGGAGCGCCTTGGACGGTTTTGATTCTGCCGTTTATGGAAGAAGGCTCGCGCCACGACCAATACGACTTCAAGCTGCCGTTGTCGGCTTCGTTCACCAGCCAAGTTTCAAGCTCATCACAGAACTATCCGCTGTGGTACGAACAAAACTCCAAGTACCAATGCCCTTCCGATCCCGCATCCGGAAACGGCGTGAACAACTTGAACTATTTTGGCGTCCAAGGGGGCGGCTCTTCGAGCAACGTCAACTGTTCCGGAGGCAACTCGAACGTCTTCTTCGTGAACGGCATTATGTTCGCCAACTCGAACAGCAGGTTTCGCGATATTACCGATGGAACGACCAAGACGTTTCTGGTCGGCGAAACGAAGTACCATTTGACCGACGCCGGCACGACTTCCACGTTTTACTTGAGCTGGGCCTCGTCGATTCGACTCGGCACAGGCTCGACCATGCCGCATCCGGCGACGCTGGCCGGCACGTACGAGCCGATCAATTCGCGGATTCCGACCGGCGGCACGGTCCCCGCTTCCGGCGCCGATTCGCGAACGGGATACTCTCGCCTATTTGGCAGTTTTCACCCCGGCGGCTGCAACATGTTGCTAGCTGACGCTTCGGTCGATTTCACGGCCGAAACGATCAATCTCGATATCTATCGCCAATTGGGCATCCGCAATGATGGTCTGCCGATCGGAGGAGAAGAATAGTGAATCAGTTCTTCCCCCGAAAAGCGGCTTCCTTGACGGCGTTCCTATTGCTGGCGTCCTCGCTGATCGCAATCTGCGGATGCGGCGCCGGCGATGTCGGACCAGGAAAATATCAAGTCTCCGGCGTCATCACCTTTCAAGGGCAACCCTTGCCCGAAGGTGAGATCATTTTTGCTCCGGATGCGTCCGCCGGCAATCAAGGCCCGGCGTGCATCGCCTATGTCAAAGACGGCAAGTACTCGACGCAGTACGGCAAAGGTCTGGTCGGAGGCGCCTACAAGATCGAAGTTGAGGGTTTCCAAACCAAAGCGGAATTGGACGTGGATGGAGAAACCATCGTCGAGCCGTTATTTCGCACGTTCGTCACCACGCACGAGTTCCCGCACGAGAATTCCACCTACGACTTAGAAGTGGAAATCCCCAAGAAGAAAAGACGATAACTCGTTACAATTTCTCACGGTGGAGCAGTCTGAGATTGCCTCAGACCGCCCGCCGTTTTTTTATGGCTACACCATACCTCTGAAGAGAAACGAACCGTTGACAATTTTCGAGCGAAGAGAGTTCTTGTTTTTAATGCTGGCCCTGAGCTCGATCTGCCAGTGGGGAATTTTTACTACGCCGGCGCTGGCCGAAAACCAACACCTACCCGCTCCGGTCGCCGGATCATTCTCCATCGCGGTCATCCCCGATACGCAGTCGTATCATCCCGCAGACGGCGAACTAGCGAATCCGATATTTTCTGATCACGTTAGCTGGATTGTCAAAAACCAGGAAAAGCAGAACATCGTCTTCGCCAGTCACGTGGGCGATATTGTCGATAAGAATATCGACGAGCATTGGACAGTCGCTCAGCAGTGCATGGACCAGTTGCACGGAATCCTGCCGTACGGAATTTCGGTCGGCAATCATGACATGACCAAGTCGGGCGATTCGTCCCTCTTCCAGAAGTACTTTCCCGCCGAGCGATTCGCTGATTGCGACTGGTACGGCGGATGCTATACGCCCCAAACGGACAGCGGAGCCATTTCTGGCGATAACGCCAACAGTTTCCAATTGTTTTCCAGCAGCGGCATCGACTTTGTCTTTTTGCATTTGGAGTGCAACGCACCGGACGACGTCTTGGCTTGGGCGGATGAAGTTCTGCAAGCGCACGCCGATCGCTGCGCCATTATCACCACGCACATGTGCTTGGGCCCGTTGCAACATCCGAAGTCGAACAGAGATTACACCGACGCGCCAAAGGGACGGATGCAATGGACGAAAATCCACGAGGAGCGAGGCAATACCGCGGAAGAAATGTGGAACAAATGCTTTCGGAAACATGCGAACCTCTTCATGGTCTGCTGCGGTGATCAAAGCCGCAGCCATTCGTTGCATGAAGTCGCTCAAGGCGATCACGGCAACCAGGTCCATCAACTGCTTTGCGACTACAGCACCGGTTGGCTCCGACTCTACCGGTTTCACCCGGCCCAAAATCGCGTCGAAGCTTGGACCTTTCTTCCCACCGACGAAGTGCTGTGTGCAGGAACCAAACATGTTCCCAACGTCGCCGGCCATCAATTTGAGTTTGAATTTCCCGCCGATTTTGCGGGTCGCCCGTAGTAGGGACTTCGCCGGGGCATCAGGAATTCTTCCAGGGAGATGCCGGCGCTGGGGTCAAGCGTGCCCCTTCGTAACGCCTGAAAGTCGCCTGCACCGTCGATAATGTGAAAATTACCTGGGCTAAGGAGGATCGTTCTCCCCTCCCCTTTGGCTGGCGCCCGGTTGTGATCACGGCCGAAAAGTCGATAATCAGCGCTGTCGCCAGCGGTTCTCTCCTAGCCTGCGGCGAAGCGAAATCTGCCTGAAACATCCTAAAAAAATACGCCGACGGAAGACCGCATCATGGATCAAATTGAACTCGTTCGCAGTCTACAAGCCAAAAACGACTCGAAGATCGTCATGTATGTCGGCGACGGTTTGGGAGGCCTGCCGCAAAAGCCAGGCGGCCCGACTGAACTGGAAGCGGCCAAAACGCCCAATCTCGACGCGTTGGCGGCTCGCGGCGTGCAAGGGGGCAGCATTCCGGTCAAACCGGGCATCAGCCCCGGCAGCGGTCCCGGTCACTTGGGGCTGTTCGGCTACGATCCGCTCAAATACCTGATCGGCCGCGGAGCGTTGGAAGCGACCGGTATCGGTCTGGTGCTGAAAGATGGGGACGTCGCCGTTCGCTGCAACTTCTGCACGGTCGACGCAGACGGCAAAATCACCGATCGTCGCGCCGGTCGCATTCCGACCGAAGAAAGCGCTCCGCTGGCGATCAAACTGCGGGAAGTGAAAATTGACGGCATCGAGATCATCGTCGAACCGGTCAAAGAACATCGTTTTGTCGTGCTGTTCCGCGGCGAAGGTCTCGGCGGCGATGTCCATGACACCGACCCGCAAGCGACCGGCGTCAAACCGCTCGATCCGAAAGCGGCCGACGCCGCCAGCGAAAAGACCGCCAAGGTCGCGCTGGAGTTCTTCCAAAAAGCGACCCAACTGCTGGCCGGCGAGAAGAAGGCGAACTCGCTGACCATGCGTGGTTTTTCGGCCAAGCCGAGCATTCCCTCTTTTGAAGAAGTCTATGGCCTGAAAGCGGCCGCGATCGCCGTCTATCCGATGTACAAAGGTCTGGCCAGCCTGGTCGGCATGGACATCATCGGCGAGCCGCAAACGCTGGGCGAAGAAATCGACCTGCTCGAGAAGCATTGGGAAGAGTACGACTTCTTCTTCGTCCACTTCAAATACACCGACTCAAGCGGCGAAGATGGCAATTTCGACATGAAGGTCCAGCGGACCGAAGAGTTCGACGCCGAAGTGCCGCGGATCACCGCGCTCAACCCCGAAGTGATCGTCGTCACCGGCGACCACAGCACGCCATCGTTCTTGTCCAGCCATAGCTGGCACCCCGTCCCGACTTTGCTGGCCTCGAACTGCTGCCGCTTTGACGGGCACACCAGCTTTGGCGAAAAGACGGCGATGGTCGGCGGACTGGGCCAGTTTGAAGCCCAATATCTGATGACGCTGGCCATGGCCAACGCAGGCCGCTTGGGTAAATACGGCGCCTAAGCTTACCACCACAACCTAACGAATACTAAAAAGCTCGCCCTAAGGCGAGCTTTTTTGCGCAAGGCCGAGATGATCACAGCAAGGCGAAATTTCAGAATTAAACTTCTATAAACCATCACAATATCATTGCACCACCCGCTAGTGCCGATAGAATCGGTCTCAGAACCACCACACTTTCTTTCACTTCTCCGTATCCTACGCAGCTTCTCAAAACAACAAGGGACTCTGAACATGACTCGTTCGTCCACTCGATCGGGCTTTACGCTCGTCGAATTGTTGGTTGTCATCGCCATCATCGGCGTCTTAATTGCACTACTGCTGCCGGCCGTCCAACAAGCCCGCGAAGCGGCCCGCAGGATGCAATGCACCAACCATCTGAAACAGTTCGGCTTGGCGCTGCACAACTACCATGACACTTTCCTAACAATGCCCTATCGCCAAGGAGGCACAGACGCGTCGACGGTTGTTGACGCCAACCCGCCGCGACGCTTCTCCGCCTATGTCGCTTTGCTCCCCTTCATGGAGCAAGACAATCTTTATCAGGCCGCGATGACCAATACGCAGTACGTCTGGAATACGTCATTTGCGCCCTGGCAAGCGAAGTCGCAAGTCGACGGGTTCTTGTGTCCCTCCGATTCGATCATCGGCAGCGAATTTGGCGAAATCAATTACTCACTTAGCATGGGCGATTGCGTCGGCAGCGACTATTCGGTCTCCGGCACCGACGTCAAACCGCTCGGCGTTCGTGGGATCTTCGGCATGGAATTGCACGTCAAGTTTCGTGACGTCACCGACGGGCTATCCAACACCATCGCAATGTCCGAGTTTATTAAGCCGCCGGCTGACAACCAAATTGGAAGAGCTGTTTCCAATGACTCGACGAATCCAATCAATTGCCAAGCCCGGTTAGTAAACGGCATGTACACCGCTTCAAGCTCGCTCATCGACCAAAATCGTTGCTCTGGTTATCGCTGGCCTGACGGTCGCCCCGGTTACTGCGCTTTGACGACGATCTTGCCTCCGAACAGCGCCACCTGCAGTTCGCAACTAAATGGAGGGCTCTATACGGCCAGTAGTCGGCATCCTGGCGGCGTTGAAGCCCTGTTCGTCGATGGCAGCGTTCACTTCATCTCGCAAACGATCGATACCGGCAATCTCGCCGCTTCGATTCCATCGAATTCAAGTGGCTCGGCCAGTCCGTTTGGCGTCTGGGGAAGCCTGGGATCGAAGTCTGGCGGTGAAGTCGCTACCAGCAACTATTAGTCCCCATCGTTCGATCTCTCTTCATCGGCTGAAAGTCTTGAATATGATGAAAACGAATCTACTTTCCCTGAGCGCCCTCATGGCGAGTTTGCTCTTGTTCATCGGCTGCGGTCAGGTCGGCACTTGGAGCGAAAGTCGTCAGGTGATGCTCTATCCTGTAACCGGCGTTGTGATGTTGGACGGAGAACCGGTTGAAGGGGCGCAAGTGCTGTTTCAACCGGCCGACGAAACGCAGCAAAACTTGATCGGCACAGCCGAAACTGACGCATCTGGCCATTTTACGCTTGTGACCGTCCAAGCCGGCAATGGAGCGATAGCCGGTTCGCACAAAGTGCGCGTCTGTAAAACGGTGGTGACGAATATCAACACCAACTTCGATCCCGAAGTCTATGTGCCTCCGGTGACGGAGAAAAATCTACTGCCAGCCAAGTACAACTCGTTCGACAAGTCGGGCCTGACGTTTGACGTTTCCGATGTCAAGTCGACGCACTTGACGATCGAGCTCGATTCCCAAGCGAAGTAACGCTCCCGCGTCGACTGCCGCTTCTCAATTCTTCCGGCTCGCCTTGCTAGGGCGATCTTTTTTCGTGGGCGCGCCTCGTTGGGGCAGGTTTTTGATTTTCTCCGGCTCCCAATTCCTGGGCAGCGGAATTCGATACAATGCAGGAAGCTCAACCGCATACGAACTCGCCTTGCTCGCCAGATAGACCTAGCGTTGAATACCTCCGAAAAAGCCGAATTGCTGACTCAACAGATTGCTTCGTATCACCGGTGCGCCGTCGCACTCTCCGGCGGGGTAGATAGTGCGGTTGTCGCCCAAGCCGCCCAGCTGGCTTTGCGAGAGAGCGCCGTCGCCGTGACGGCGCGCAGTCCAAGCGTCCCGGCCAGCGAGATTGAAGAAGCGAAGCGGATCGCGGCCGAGATCGGCATTCGCCATGAGATCGTCGACACGCAAGAAACGCAAAACCCGCTCTACATTCAAAACGCGCCAGATCGCTGCTTCCACTGCAAGACCGAACTCTATTCGCAGATCGAGTCGCTTGTCGCCGCGATCGACGCGCCGTTGATCATCAACGGCGCCAACGTTGACGATCAAGGGGATCATCGTCCTGGCATGATCGCCGCTAAAAATCATCAAGTCCGTTCGCCGCTGATCGAGTGCGGGTTGACCAAAGCCGACGTTCGCGCCTTGGCCCAATATTGGAATCTATCGGTCCACGACAAGCCGGCTTCGCCCTGCCTGGCCAGTCGCATCGCCTATGGAGAAGAAGCGACTCCAGAGCGGTTGGCGCTGATCGAAGCGGCCGAAGCCTTTTTGCGACAGCAAGGACTACGTGAGTTCCGCGTCCGCTACCATCGCGGAGATATTGCTCGGATCGAAGTGACGCCGCAGTGGATCGCCCCCCTAGCGACCGATCCGCTGCGATCGGAGCTGGCCAAGAAGTTTCACGCGCTTGGATTTCGCGCGGTGACGCTCGACCTGGATGGATTTCGCTCTGGCAATCTCAACAACTTTGTCGATCTCTCGGCGATCCGCGTCGAATAAAAACAGGGACGCCAGACGGCGTCCCTGTTTGATTTTCTTCGTGATCTGCGATTCGCTCTACTAGCTGGCGAAAATCTTGTTCATCTGATCTGCGATCACCGTGAGTCGCTCGCGATCGCCTCCTTTAATTTCGGCCGTGCCCCAACCGACGTAGCCAATCTTCTCTAGCTCGTCCATCACCTTTGGCCAATCAACGTCACCTTCCAACAGCGGAGCGCCGAAGCCGGGACCTGGCTTTTGGGCGAAGTCCTTGATGTCGAGCTTTTTGATTCGTTTGCCGAGAATCGGAATCCACTCGTGCGGCGGCGAATAGCGTACCGTATTGCCGACGTCAAAGTAGGCGCCGACCAATTCCGAATCGAGTTCGTCAATAAATCGGGCGGTCTCTTTCGGATCGGTCAGGAAGTTGTTCCAGACGTTTTCCATCAAGATTTGAATCTGCAACTTTTCGGCCAACGGCAGCGCTTTGCGAATCTCGGCGATCGAGCGCTGCCAACATTGTTCGTAAGTGACGTCTCCTTTGACCACGCCGGGAACCAACAAGACGCTGGAGCCGCCGTAATCTTTCGACGCTTGCAACGCGGACATCAATGCCGCCAAACCCTGGGCGCGAACTTCCGGATCGGGATCGGACAAGGTCAAATTCCAGTGCTTCGAATCGACGACGCCGTGAACCGGCAGCCCCGTCGCATCAATCGCCGCTTTGACGACATCGACGGGGGGCCCGTCAGGCGCATTCAGTTCGACGCCGTCATAGCCCAGTTCCTTCAAGATGCGGAACTTGTCTTCCAGCGAACCTGGAACGCCGACCATGCCGATCTTAACCGCTTTTTTAAAGCCGTTCGGAGTCGGCTCGGCCGGTTTAGCATTCTCGGCCGGTTTAGCGCTCGTGCTGGGCATCGGCGGATCGGCCTTCGTGACGCAGGTTGACAGCCCCATGACTCCAGCGGACATGACTGCGGACTGCAAAAGAAATTGGCGGCGACTCGACATCAGAAGGTTCCTGGCAGGCGAAAAAAAACCGGTGAACTTCTCATTGAAGCTCACCGGTTGCAATGAGTCCACTCGCTGGTTCACGCATAGCGTGCGTTTCTTCGCGAAACTAGCGTTTAGTCGCTTGAATCGTGCGAAACGGGATCCATGATCTTCGTATTTCGCTCGATCGCCAGCGCGACGGTCCGCTGCTCTAGTCCATCATGGCTACGCGCGACGATCGGGAAGATCTGCCGTTTGTCAGGCAGGTTCATCTTCACCAAAAATGCGCCGTCCTCATGAACCTTGACCGGGTCGCCTGAGAGGGTGACGTAGGCGCCGGTGCGAGTACGACCGTAAACGATCATCTCGACATCGACATCGAGTTCAAACTCGGGACGTTGGCGATGGAGGCGCTCGGCGACTTTGCCAAGTTGGGCTCCCAGCGGTTCGCCGATCGGGCGGCTGAAACGTTCTTCCAACATTTCTTTCAGCTCGCGGCTGACGTTCTCGTCGTCGTTGCCGCCGCTGAGCGCGTAAATGCGATCGACGTTTTCGGCGACGTCGCTCCAGTTGGCGTCAACATCGTCACACGCTCCCGGCTCTGGAGTGGTCACCATGTTGCTGCGTGACAAAGCATGAAACTTGCCGGATGCGGAAACATAACCGATGACCGCGCGGAAACTCTTCGGCGGTTCGTTGACGTCGATGTACCAATTGCGGACTCCGCCATGGACTTCGATCTGACGAACGACTCGCTCGGCGGCACCCCCGTCGACTTCCATCAGCCGAAGCACAGGTCGTGCGGTGTGCCAATGTTCGGCCAAAGCGGCCTTGGCTCGCTGAATTGACTTCCGCGAGATTTCCCAATAGGCGTGCAGCCAATAGGAATCACGAACCATCAACGCGATACGATCTTTCGCTCCATCGCCGTCGACGTGCGAAATATCTTTCAGCTGCTCACGACGTTCATGCGCGTTCTGAATGTTGCGAACCACTTTCGGATTCGACTTCTCTACACGCGCGGCGCCGTTTTTGGCGGACGCCGATTTGGGCGGCGCAGCGGTTCGGCTTCGTTTGGCCGGAGCGGCGTCGCTTTTCGTCGACTTTTGAGCAGTGTTGGTCGCTTTTGTTGCGGCTGCCTTGCGGCTCACCGGAGTTCGATTCAACTTCAAGATCGCTTTGACAAGCTCGTCTTTACGCATTGAATGCCAGCCGCTTACTCCACGGCTTTTCGCCATTTGAGCAAGATCTTTGGCGGTATACTCTTTCAAAGACGCTGCGGTAATCAACAGACTAGTCCTCCACACGTCGGCCAGACCAAGCGAGCGGCGCACTTCTTCCGCTATTCTGTCGCTTTGGCACGGTTGGTTCGTCCCGGTTGTTTTCGTCCGTGAAAGAAATCTATTGAACCGCTTTGCCCCAATTCCGTTTGATTGGACAAAGTTCGGCGCCGGTTCAAATTCACGAAAAGGGGTGCAACAGCCGCCGCACTTGTTTAGGTCAACAAGCGTGCAACCAAACCTCTGAGGAGCAACTTCTCTGTTCTTCCGTAGCTTCGCTCGTTCCGTAGCGTCGCCGTAAATCTGTAGAGAGACTCGCTAACGCGACTTGCAGGCAGGACCACTGGGTTTGGGGAGGGTCAGATCCGTTGATGGGAGCTCGTTTCTCAGATTGCTCAATCGCCTGGGTAGGCCTTCGCAATCCAGTCTTTCCGAGGTAACTCCCTACGCCCAAACAGAGGTAGTAACAATAGTCATCTCCGTGCACTAGTCTACTGGAATTGCGGCTCCAACGCAATCAAAAACTCCCCCAGATGGCCAATAAAGGGGATCCTTCACAATTGACGGCGTTTCTTTCCCGAACTCTCCAGCGGTGATTTCTGGGGGAGTCGGCTGAAATGCAACTCTTTTCATGGTAATCAATTACGGCGGCCCAAAAACTTCGTGAATTTTTGCACGATCTCGGTCCCCGCTCATTGACCGCCCTCTCCCCTTCCCTTACATTGATTCGCAATTCTGCAAGATGCCTCACTTTTTCATTGACGCTATCACTGCGACAAGGAAACAGCTTGAGCAACCAACCTCCTAACGATCGGCCGCCGATGGCGGTCGCCTATGAGTGGGTTGGCCGTATCTTTGCGGTTTGTATTGAGATGATCGCTCCGGGACTGATTGGCCACTGGCTGGACGAAAAGTTCGGCATCCGCGGCCTGGTCGTTCTCGGGTTTGCATTAGGAATCACGCTCGCCATTTATCACTTGCTTCAATACGCCAAAGCGGACCAAAAGCAACGTGACAAATCGGACGAGTAGCCGCGGATAACGCCGCGCGGGCAACTTCTTCCTTTCGCAGAACTTCATTGTCACCGTCGTGAACTCGGAACCCTCAGACAATGCGCCGCCGATGACGCACCTGCTTTCGCAGTTGTGGCGTCCCGCCCTCGCGCTGACGATCGCCGTCGCTTTGCCGACTCCGCTCATCGCTTGGGTTGCGCAGACGCAACATGGCGTGATCGGCGTTCAGGCCGCACTGATCGCCGCACTGCTTTGCTGGGGAAGTTCGCTTGGCGCGTTGACCTTGATTGTGATGTACAAACAAACGCCGTTTGGATTGCACGCCGCACTGGCAGGAATCGGCCTGCGAACCGGCTTGCCGTTGGTAATCGGCGCATTTTTAAAACAAGCCGATGGACCGCTTGCACAAGCCGGCGTATTCGGGATGATTATGGTCTACTATCTGCTTACGCTCCTGGTCGAAACAATCTTGGCCGCTCGTCTTCTTCAACCCGCAGCGAACGTCTCGAAGGCTTCCTAAACCGATGGCATCCGACCCGATCCTGCACATCAAGGACAGCTACTACTTCGAAGTCCCTTCGTGGCTTGCGCCCTCTCATCGCGAGTCGCTGCAGGACTTTCCGGATGTCTGGATTCGTTTGGATCCAGCCTACCAGTTGTGGGAAGCGAACCTTGTTCATGCGAAGCTCACGGAACTGAGCAAAGGAGTTCCCAGCGAATCCGACTTCATCCACAACTGGGAGCATTGGCAACACGAGCCAGGCAACCACGGAAAGCCGGTTCGCCGCTACTTAAAAGAACTCGCCGAAGAAAAAACCAAAGAAGACAAACCGGCGAATCCTTGGGCCGACAGTTGGCCCGAAGCGCAACAGCTGGTCACCGTCGCCGAATATCGCGAGACGGCCAAGCCCTGGTCGCCGAAAAAGATTGAGGGCTACAACGAAGCTCTCTCTGGCAAAATCATTATTCCGCAGCCGTTCGGGCAACTTCGCAACCTCTACCAAAAAGATTCAGGCTTCTGCATCTCACGGTTTATGGTGCTGGAGATGTTTGTTGCGATCGTGATGCTGCTGGTCTTTACCTGGTACGCGTCGCGTCTCAAGAAAAGCGTCGTCCCCAAAGGACGCATCGTTCATTTGCTGGACGCGTTTGTCTGCTATCTGCGCGAACAGGTGATCCGTCCCGGCATTGGGCACGGCGCCGACAAGTTCGTGCCGATCCTGTTGACCATGTTCTTCTTTGTGCTGGGCTGCAACTTGCTGGGGATGATTCCTTGGCTGGGAGCGCCGACCGCGTCGTTCAGCGTGACCTTATCGCTCGCGTTAGCGACCTTGCTGATCGGCATGGGCGCCGGCGCGTTGAAGTTTGGTCCGGTCGGCGTGTGGCTGAACTTGGTTCCGCACATGGATCTGCCGCTGTTGATCGGGATTCCGGTCAAGACCATGCTCTTCGTCATCGAAGTTCTCGGCTTGTTTATTAAACATGGCGTGCTTGGCGTTCGTCTGTTGGCGAACATGGTCGCCGGTCACGTCGTGCTGCTTGGTATTGTCGCGATGGGTGTCGAGATGTCGGGATGGTCGTTGGTCATCGCCGGTCCGATCATCGTCTTCGCGGCGATTCTGTTTAGTTGCCTAGAACTGTTCGTCGCTTTCCTGCAGGCGTACATATTTACATTTTTGTCTTCGTTGTTCATTGGCGCTTCGACGCACCATCACTAAGTCGAACGTCTGCGAATACACCGTTGTTTACCCTTGGTTGAGGAGAACGAGTCCGTGTCCAAAATTGCAAAGCTTTGCTTGTACAGCTTCGCCGCTATCCTGATTTGCGCCGCTCCGGCCATGGCCCAGGAAACTGAAGCCGTGCGTCCGCTGATTGACCTGACGAAGTACTTCGGCGTTGGTCTGACCGTGATCGGCGCCGCTTACGGCATCGGCAAGTTGGCCAGCAGCGCGCTGGAAAGCATGGCCCGTCAGCCGGAAGTCGCCGGTAACATTCAAACCGCGATGATTATCGCCGCCGCGCTCATCGAAGGTTTCACCTTCTTCGCGCTGTTCATTTGCTGGGGCTAAGCTCCTCCTTTCGGTCGAGGCTTACCACCGATTGCCTTCACGATTGGGCCTAAACCATAGGTTTACAAACCATGCGCTCCCCCATTTCCAAACTGTTGCTCGTCGCCGCGATGGCGATCGTCAGCGCGACGTATTGCGCCGCGCAAGAGGAAAAAGAGCCCGCTCCCGTCAAGGGTCCCATTGAAGCGGTCGAAGGTTCGATCAATGAGGGGATCAAGGAGATGGAAGCGGCTGGAGAAAAGGCGGTGCATGACGCCCATGAGGCGGCGGAGCATCACGGCGAGATTGCTGGGGACCACAACCCCAACGATCTGTCGCACAATGACGCCGCTCCCGGCATGGCCAATCCCGAAGAATTGACGCTCGATCTGGCGACGTTCAATTTCTTCATTTTCATCGGGTTGGCCGCATTGCTGACAATCGTGGCTTGGAAGCCGATCGTCGCGGCGCTGGATAGTCGCGAAGCGGCCATGGATGGTAAGCTCGCCGAAGCTCAAAAGATGTTCGCTGCGGCGGAAGCGAAGCTGACCGAGTACAACCAAAAGTTGGCCGACGCTCAGCAGGAAATCCAGAAGTCGCGTGAGCAGATCATGAAAGAAGCGGAGGAAAAGCGGCTCCAGATCTTGGCCGACGCACAAGCGGCCGGCAATGCCGAACGCAAACGGGCCCAGCAAGAGATCGAAGCGGCCAAGACCGCTGCGATCAGCGATTTGACGAAGCAAAGCGTCAACTTGGCGATCGACCTGGCCAGCAAGATCACCCGGCAGCAACTGACGCCGGAAGATCACCAGCACTTGATTAACGACACGCTCGCTCAACTTCCGAGCCAGAACTAACCGGGAAATCGCACGCTCGATGTCCGAGACAAGCCATCATCCACGATTCGATCTCGCCAGCGAACGAGTCGGCACGATTTACGCCAAGGCGCTGTATGGCGCCGCGGACGCCGCCGGTTCGTTGGATGTCGTCGTCGAAGAGCTCGCTTCGCTGGTGCGTGACGTGCTCGACACGCATCCGCAACTTGCGAATGCGGTCGTTTCGCCGCGCATCGCTCATGAGGAGCGACTGCAAATTTTGGACAAGGCCTTCGCCGGGCGGATGAATCCGACGCTGCTGACCTTTTTGAAGGTGCTGTCGGGCCACAATCGGCTCTACTGCCTTCGTGAGATTCAGCGCGCCTTTCATCTGTTGGTGGGCGAAAAGCGGGGACGCGTCGATGTGAAAGTCACGTCGGCTCAACCCTTAAGCGAACAATCGTTCGCGTCGGTGAGCGCTCGCTTGCGAGAAACGCTGGGCAAAGATGTCGAGGTATTAACCTCCGTCAATCCGGCGCTGATCGGCGGGCTGATCGTTCGCGTCGGCGATACGGTGATCGACGGCAGCGTAGCTCATCAATTGGAAAATATTCGTCGTCAAACGCTCAGCGCTGCGGCGCAACAAGCGAAAGACGCTCTAGAGCGGTTTACGACCTCCGAAACATAGACGCCTTCGAAGAACAACGGTAGTTCCATGAAATTTAATGCGGACGAGATCGCCTCGATCATCCAGCAAGAGATCCAACAGTACGAGTCGCAAATCGATGTGCGCGAAGTCGGCACCGTGCTGGAAGTCGGCGACGGCATCGCACGCGTCTACGGCCTCTCCGGAATCATGGCCGGTGAAATGGTCGAATTCCCCGGCGGCGTCAACGGTCTGGCGTTTAACCTCGAAGAAAACAGCGTCGGCGTGATCATCCTCGGCGACTTCCTCTCGATTAAAGAGGGAGACGAGGTCAAGGCGCTCGGCAAACTGCTGTCGGTGCCGGTCGGCGAAGCGGTCTTGGGTCGTGTGGTCGATCCGCTCGGCAATCCGCTTGACGGCATGGGACCGATCCAAACGCCTCACTCGCGTCCGGTGGAATATCTCGCGCCCGGCGTGTCGGAACGTAAGCCGGTGACCGAGCCGATGCAGACCGGCATCAAAGCAATCGATGCGATGACCCCGATCGGCCGCGGACAACGCGAACTGATCATCGGCGACCGCAAGACCGGCAAAACGGCGATCGCTCTCGACGCGATCCTGAACCAAAAAGAGACCGGCGTAAAGTGCTTCTACGTCGCGATCGGTCAGAAAGACTCGTCGGTCGCCGCGGTGGTCGAAATCTTGCGTCAACATGGCGCGATGGATTACACCACCGTCATCGTCGCCGGCGCCAGCGCCCCGGCTCCGCTGCAATATGTGGCGCCCTACTCCGGCACCGCGATGGCCGAGTACTTCATGTTCAACGGCGAACACGCGTTGATCGTTTATGACGACTTGTCGAAGCAAGCGGTCGCCTATCGCGAACTGTCGCTGCTGATGCGTCGTCCGCCGGGTCGCGAAGCCTACCCCGGCGACGTGTTTTACTGCCACAGCCGCTTGTTAGAACGCTCGTCGAAACTGAGCGATGCGTTGGGCGCCGGTTCGCTCACTTCGCTGCCGATCATCGAAACGCTCGAAGGCGAAGTTTCGGCCTACATTCCGACCAACGTGATTTCGATCACCGACGGCCAGATTTATCTGCAGCCTGACTTGTTCTTCGCCGGCCAACGTCCGGCCATGAACGCCGGTATTTCGGTGTCGCGCGTCGGTGGTAACGCTCAGATCAAAGCGATGAAAAAGGTCGCCGGCGGTTTGCGTCTCGACCTGGCGTCGTTCCGCGAATTGGAAGCGTTCGCGCAACTCGGCACCGAATTGGATCCGGCGACTCAGGCACGTCTCGATCGCGGTTACCGCATGGTCGAACTACTGAAGCAGGGTCAATACCAGCCGATGAACGTGATCGACCAGGTCTTCAGCATTTATGCCGGCACCCGGGGTCACTTGGACGAAATCCCGCGTGTCGACGTCCTCCGCTGGGAGCGCGAATACCTGGACTTTATCCACGCCAAACATAGCGATCTCTGGGACAAGCTTTCGGAAGCGAAAGACCTGACCTCCGAGATCGGTGAGGGGATGGAAAGTGCGATCGCCAGCTTCCAATCGACCTTCGTGCCGACCAAGCAGGAAGAGTTTTAAGCCGCGATTCCTCTCCGTTTGGGGTCTTTTCCCGCCGCAGCCTGCTGACGAAAAAAATGCGATATGGCTAACCCACGAGCACTCGATAAACGCCGCAAGTCGGTCCGCAACATTCGCAAGATTACGCGGACGATGGAACTGATCGCGACTGCGCGATACAAGCAGGCGATGGATCGTGCTGCGGCGGCGACCGCCTATACCGATCGCATCACGCAGATCGTGAAAGACCTGACCGCATCCAGCTTGGACTTCACCCATCCGTTGCTTGAAGAGCATGACTCCAAAGAGAACGCGACGCTGTTGGTGCTGACCTCCAACCGCGGTCTGTGCGGCGGTTACAACGGCGGCCTTTGCCGAGCGACCTTCCCGCATGTCGTCGACTTGAAAAAAGAATATGGCAAGCTGAGCCTGGAGATCGCCGGCAAGAAGGGGATCGGCCTCTTCCGCTCGCAGCGCAAGCTGGAAGCAGATGAGACCTTCACCCACTTTGAAGACAAGCCGCGCTACGACGAAGTCGAAGTGATCGCCAACCGATACTTGACGCAGTACGTCGCCGGTAAGCTGGATCGCTTGGACGTCTCCTATACGAAGTTCGTCTCCAGCAGCAAACAGGTCCCGGTGATCGAGACTTTGCTGCCGCTGGGATCGCTCGAGGGAGCCGGCGAAGAAGAAGCTTCGGCGGAGTCGATGTACGAATTTTTCCCGTCAGCCCAAAGCATTTTGGAAGAGGTCGTTCCGACCAGTTTCAAAGTGAAGTTGTTCAAGTGCTTCCTCGACGCCGCGGTCAGCGAACAAATCGCGCGCATGGTGGCGATGAAGTCGGCTACCGAAAACGCGTCGGACTTGATCAAGCAACTGTCACGGGAATACAACCGCGCCCGCCAGGGACGGATTACCAACGAGATCATGGAAATCATCGGCGGCGTCGAAGCGCTCAACAACTAAGCTGCTTTCCAGCAACTGCGTTGTCGCGTGCGTGACGTCGTGAGAACCACAACCGTAATTCAAAAGCAAAAGACAGCGATATGGCGACTGCAATCGAACCGGGTCAAAATGTCGGCCGCGTTACCCAGGTGATCGGCTCTACGTTCGACGCTGAATTCCCCGAATCGAGCCTGCCGGCGATTTACAACGCCGTAAAGATCTCCAGCGAACACAAAGGGGTCAACCTGAACCTGACTGGCGAAGTGCAACAGCACCTCGGCGGCGGTCGCGTTCGTTGCGTCGCGCTCGGCAGCACCGAAGGCATGATGCGTGGACAAGCTTGCGTCGATCTGGGCAAACCAGTCTCGGTTCCGGTCGGCAAAGCGACTCTCGGGCGCGTCTTCAACGTGCTGGGCGAAACGATCGATGGTCGCGGACCGATCGAAGCGGACGACATCTTGCCGATTCACCGCAGCGCTCCGCCGGTATCGGAACTGTCGACCAACACCGAAGTGTTTGAAACCGGCATCAAGGTGATCGACCTGCTCACGCCGTTCGTTCGCGGTGGTAAAGCAGGTCTCTTCGGTGGTGCTGGTCTCGGTAAAACTGTTATTTTGACCGAGCTGATCGCTCGTATTGCGTCGGCTCACGGCGGTTACTCGGTATTCGCCGGCGTGGGTGAACGAACCCGCGAAGGGACCGACCTGTGGCTTGAAATGCAGGATACTGAAATCGGTCAAACCGGCCGCAAGGTGATCGAACAAACCTGCATGGTGTTCGGCCAGATGAACGAACCGCCGGGCGCTCGCCTTCGCGTCGCGTTGTCAGCTTTGACGATGGCCGAATATTTCCGGGACGCGACCGGCGCCGACACGCTGCTCTTTATCGACAACATTTTCCGCTTCTCACAAGCGGGCTCGGAAGTGTCGGCTCTCTTGGGTCGGATGCCTTCGGCGGTCGGTTACCAACCGACCTTGGCGACCGAAATGGGCGGTTTGCAGGAACGTATCGCGTCGACCAAATCGGGCGCCATCACGTCGGTGCAAGCCGTTTACGTGCCGGCGGACGATCCGACCGATCCGGCGCCGGCCACGGCGTTCGGTCAGCTCGACGCGTTCATTTACCTCGAACGTTCGATTTCGGAAAAGGGGATTTACCCGGCGGTCGATCCATTGGCTTCTTCCAGCCGGATTCTCGATCCGCAGTACGTGGGGGCTCGCCACTATGCGATTGCTCGCCGCGTGCAGACCACGCTTCAACGTTATCGCGAACTGCAAGATATTATCGCGATTCTCGGCGTCGACGAATTGAGCGAATCGGACAAATTGATCGTCCATCGCGCTCGTCGGATCGAACGCTTCTTGTCGCAACCGTTCCTCGTGGCCGAAGTCTTCACCGGTAAAGCGGGCGAAATCACTCCGCTGGCCGACACGATCCGCAGCTTTGAAGAAATCTGCGACGGCAAATGGGATCACCTGCCGGAAGCCGCCTTCATGTACGTCGGCCCGATCGAACAAGCCGAAGAGCAGGCCAAAGAAATGGCCAAGAAGGGAAAGAAGTAACCGATGGCGCAGCTCAAATGCATCGTCGTCACGCCCGAACAGACGGCGCTCGAAACGACCGCCGACTTCGTCGCGTTACCGCTTTTCGACGGCGAAATCGGCATTGCGCCTTCGCATAGCCCGATGATTGGTCGTCTGGGCTACGGCGAAATGCGCATCGTCAGCGGCGGCACGACAACCCGTTACTATGTAGACGGCGGATTTGTCCAAGTCGCCAACAACGAGGTCAACGTCCTGACCGGCAAAGCAGTCCCCGCCGTAGAAGTCTCGAAAGTGGACGCCGAGCAGCAACTTCAAGACGCGATGAAACAGCCGACGTCGACTGACGAACTGCTGGCGATCCGCGATCGCATGGTCGATCAAGCGCGAGCGCAAATCCGCGTTTCACAAAACTAGCACTTTCTGCTAGCAACTTGCCCCCGCAAAGTCTCTTTAAATTCACCAACCGGTCGTGGAAGATTGCGCCCGTTGGGAAGATTCGCGTCTGCGCGAATTCTCGGTAATTTGCGGCCTACTCCTTGTCCGATCAAGTTGTTAGATAGCCAGTCGACCGTCACCCCGCTTGGCGATTCCGATTGGCTAACACGTTGAGATGATCGGACGCATTATGACTGCGAAATACGAACTTCACGCCGCCCACGCGTTGCAAGGCGCCCATCGTCGCCCTGCGCGCCTCCAGGCGGAGCTATTGATTCGTCGAGGCCGCGCTGAGAAGCCGAGTCGCCCTATCACCCCGCCTCTGTTTTTGATCGGCTCCGGCAACGATTGCGACTTGGTGCTGGGAGACCCGCAATTTCCCGACTCGTACGCCTACATCTACCATCGCGGCTCACAATTGACGCTGCGTTGGTTTGGCGAAGGGCCCGAGTTAACCGTCAATGGAGAACCGTTCACCGACGGCAAGCTTGCCGACGGGGATCGGGTTCGCTGCGGTCCCTACGAATTTCAGCTTGCCGTCACCAGCGGCGGCGGAGCGAAAGAGAATCGCCGCACGTTGCAACAGATCATCGGCAACGCCAAAGCAACCGAAGAGACGGCACGTGAAGCGGTCGAAAACCTGATCAGCCAGGTGAAGCAAAACCTGTTTGGCGATCAATTTGTCGAAGAAGTTATTTCGTCCCACTGGAGACGCGCTACCGCATGAAACCCCGTATCGCTGGAGAGCAACGATTCGAGTCGTCTGTCGCCGCCGAGCGAAATTTCGCCGGTTGGATTGACGTCGATCGACCGTTCGCAACGCCAGGAGTTCGCACCTCCGACTTTCAAGGCGGAGCGCAGTCAAAATCGACGACCGGAAGCGTGGTCATTTCCGCACGCGTGGATCTGCTGCGCAATCAATTGCGGGAAGAGTACGCCCGACTACTTGTCGTCTAACTCTGCATGCTAAACTAGCGGCATGTCCAGTCGCGCTCGCCGCTTCCGTCTTGCCCTGTTGCCGCTGTTGCCGCTGGCGGCCTTGCTGATGCTGTTTTTTGGCCCGGCGGTCATCGGCGACGAAAGCTTTCTCTTTCGCGACGCCGCTCATTTCTACTATCCCCTGTTTGCCTACATCCAATCGGTCTGGGGCGAAGGTCAGCTTCCCCTTTGGAATCCGTACGACGGCGTCGGCATGCCGCTGTTGGCCGAACCGTCGGCCAGCGTGTTCTATCCCGGCAAGTTGCTGTTTGCGTTTCCGCTTTCGTTCGCATCGGCGCTGCGGTGGTATGTCATCCTACACTTTGCGCTCGCTTATCTGACAACTTACAACTGCACGCGGCGATCGGGAGTTTCTCGATCTGGCGCCGTTTTGGCCGCGATCACCTATAGCTTTGGCGGATACGTCGTTGCGACCCACGCCAATGTGATCTTTTTGGTGGGCGCGGCTTGGGCGCCGTTGGCGCTGTACTGTGGTATTCGCATCGCGCGGGAAGAACATAAGCCGACCGCCCCGCCGCTGTTGGCGTTGAGCCTGGCGATGATGATCCTGGGGGGCGATCCCCAGGCAGCTTTTCATCTGGCGCTGATCGCCGGCGTTTTTTTTGTCTGCGTGCATGCTCGACTACTCCGCACTCCCCTCTCTTTCCTACAGCGCGGTAAAGGACTCGCCGCCGCGATCACATTGGCGGCAGCGGTCTCGTCCGTGCAAATCTTGCCGACGCTGCAGTGGTCGGCCCGCAGTCGACGAGCGCTCGTTGATCAGCCGCGCACGGTTTACGATTACGCACGTCAAACGCTCACGCGCGATGACGCATCGGCGGAAGTCCTGCTGGGAAACGTCGCCCAGGGGACGCACGAGCGTGAATCGTATCAGTTCAGCTTCGGCCCTTGGCGCTGGCCCGAACTTGTCTGGCCTAATTTCAGCGGCCGCATGTACCCCGAGAATCATCGTTGGGCTGACGCGATCCCGGCCGAAGGTCGCGTCTGGGCGCCATCACTTTATATCGGCGGCGCATCCTTGGCGTTGGCCCTGATCGGCGCGTGGAGTTATCGTCGTCATTCGATCGGAAAACTGTTGATTGCGCTCTCGGCCATCGGCGTCATCGGTTCGCTCGGCTGGTACGGGCTGGGCTGGCTACTCATCGAAATCGGCCATGACACCGGGCTCTGGCGGCAGAAAAACCTGAGCGTGGGCGAGCCCTTTGGCGGGCTCTATTGGTTATTCAACGTGCTGATCCCCGGCTACGCGTCGTTCCGCTACCCGGCCAAGCTGTGGTTGTTAGCGTCGCTCGCCGGAAGTTGGCTGGTTGGATTTGGCTTCGACGCCGAGAGAGAACGCAAGTTTCGCTGGCTTACACGTTTGATGCTTTTCATGGTGGCAATTTCGGGATTGGCCGTCGTTAGCGTCACAGTTTGGAAAAGTTCGCTCATCGCCGCGCTTCCAGACACGCCGGCCAATCTGCTGCTCGGTCCGTTGGACAAGCAAGCGGCGATTACTGACATGCAGCTAGGCATGCTGCAGGCAGTTGGCGCCGCGATGGGCGTGTTGAGCGTCTTGTTGGTTTCGCGGCGTCGGCAGTCGCTGGTCGGCCCGTTGTTCGTCATGATTGTCGTGCTCGATCTCTATGCGGGCTTGGGGTGGACGGTGCAATCGGCGCCGACGCTGATGTGGCGGTTTACTCACTACGGCGATTTAGAGTATGCGTCGTCGCGGTGGTATCGCACGTTGTCGGCGAATGATTACCCCCAAGATTTCGCCGCAAAAACATCTCCAGATCGGCAGCGAGAAGGACTTGTTTGGGATCGCATAACATTGTTCCCTCGGTACCACTTGCTCGAAAAAGTGGGATCGATCGCACCCTCGAACAGTCTTGCTCCGGCCGACTATTGGATCTTGTTGAACGAAATGACCAAGGAGTTGGGCGCCAGAGAGACCGCCAACAGGCTCTCCGCGGCCGGCTTGATCTCCGCTGACACGCACCAATTTTTAGCCACCAGAGTCACGCCGAGGGCCTGGATCGCCGATAGCTATCGCCGCTATCCGATCAATGATCTGCGTTCAAGAGAATCATGGCGCGAAGCGGCGCAGATGGTGATTCATCGCGCGGACCAGCAAGCGATTGTTCACAACGAGCATTCCCCCGCCCACTTCTGCGGACCGCCGCGAGCAGAGATCGTCGATCAAGTCGATTACCAGCGGATGAGTAATGATGAAATCCGACTGAATGTCGCTTTGTCAAAGCCGTCGTACGTCCTTGTGCAGGAATATTACGATCCCGCCTGGCTGGTCGAAATAGAATCGATAGATGGCTCGAAGATCACCACGCCAACCGAACGAGCGAACGTGATCTTTCAGGCAGTCGCGCTGCCGGCCGGCATGCACCGCGTGACGCTGCGATATATGCCGACGGCGTTCTACTGGGGAGCGGCGATTTCGATCGTCAGTGGGCTGTTGCTGATTTGCTGGGGCGTGATTGCCTGGCGTCGTCAGGCCAAGGCCTGACCTACAATTCTTCTCTTCGTAGCCCGAAGCGCAAGTTTTGAAGTTGCGCTATTTGGCCGAACGAATTCGGGTTGGCCCGGATAGCTCCGCTATCGGGGCCGACGAAGTCGGTAAGAGGCAGCGAGCCGTGGTCGGACCTGACAGCGGTGGTCGCCGCGCCGTTTGAAATGGCGAAATGGCCTCGAACTGCTTACCAGGAACCAATGTCTCTTACGGCTGCGCCGCCCCGATAGCGGAGCTATCGCGGCCAACCGGGGAATTGCGATCAAACAGGGTCCGAATCTGTCGAAAATCGTCACACTAGCCCGCCAGCGCCAGCGAGGGAATAGAGTTGGCGATCCTAACACGGATTGAAGTGGCGAACCGTATTCCCTCGCTGGCGCAGGGGGCTACGAAGAGTAGTTGTAGGACTGCCGGAATCGCAGGAGAATCCATTCGGCAGGCACGGCCTTCCCTACGCTATTGTGACCGAAAACGTCGCTCTTAGATTTGGAAGTTGACTTCTTCCGAGATTTCTTCCGGCGGCGTTTCGCTGCGCAGGCGGAGTCGCGGTTTTTCTAGCAACACGGTCGTGTGCGGATCGACGCTGCGAGTCAGCCAGACGCTGGATGCGATGACCGAGTTGTGACCGACGGTCGTTCGACCTCCCAGGACCGTGGCGTTAGCGTAGATCACCACATGATCTTCGATCGTGGGATGCCGCTTCATGCCGCGGACCAGGTTGCCGTCCGAGTCCGTATCAAACGATAACGCGCCGAGGGTCACTCCTTGATACAGTTTGACATGCTCGCCGATCTCGCAGGTCTGCCCAATCACGACGCCGGTGCCGTGATCGATAAAGAAGTAATTGCCGATCGTCGCGCCTGGGTGGATGTCGATGCCGGTTTGCTTGTGGGCCCACTCGGTCATCATGCGGGGAATGAACGGCACGCCCAGGGTGTAAAGCTCATGCGCGATGCGAAAGACCGAAACCGCTTCGAGGCCGGGATAGCAGAAGATCACTTCGTCTAAACTGCGGCAAGCGGGGTCGCCGTCGTAGGCGGCCTGCACGTCGGTCGAGAGTTGATCGCGCAGCTTCGGCAGACGATTGAGAAACTCAATCGCCATCGCCTGACCTTTCGCTTCGTAGTCGGTCTTCTCGTCGGGGTCGCATTCGCCCCGCTCGCGTTTCAGACGTTCGTCATGCTGTAAGGCGCGAGCAATTTGCGTCGTCAACTTGTCATGCAGACCGTCGATGATATCGCCCACATGATAGGTGATGTTCCCCATGTGCAGGCCTTCGCGACGACGATAGCCGGGGTAGATGATTTCCTTCAGGTCTTCCAGCGCCGAGATGATGATCTCGTAGTTCGGCAACGGGCAATGACCAAGATGGTTGATCGTACCGATCTGCTTGTAAGTCGCAACGATACGGTCGGTCAGTGAAGGAAGGTCTTCTTTCAGTTTAGCGTCGGAAGCCATGGCTGCGTTTCCTGTGTCGGCGAGAGAGCGTTGTGGGCGAGACGAGCGCGGCCGAGAACATCTCGGACGTCTGGGCGTTTAGCTCAAACAACAACAGCGACAACAGAAACGATGCGACGCGGGGCACATGATGACGTACCAATTTGGGAAAAACGGAGCAAGTATGCCGACCAGGCAATTTGATTTATCTTACGCCTCGCCGCCGTGGAAGACAAAGGGGCGCATTTTTCTTCGTCTTTCTACGTAAGCGAAGTTTAACCTGTTTTGCTACGTTCAGCCGCCGGGACTGTCATTGCCGGCGGCTGTTGGGTTGGTTAACAGTCGGTGAAAATCGGCTACGAATCGTCTTCTTCGACTTGGCCCGACTGCCGCAGGATCGTCTCTTGCAGGTTGGGCGGAGCGGCGTCGTAATGGCTAAATCGCATGTTGTACGATCCTTGCCCGCCGGTCATGCTCGAAAGCGTGCGCGCGTACGACATCACCTCCGACAGCGGCGCGACCGCGCTAACCGTTTGATAGCCAGGGCTTGCGTTTTGGGCGCCCATCACCTGACCGCGGCGGGTTGATAGGTCGCTGTACACGTCTCCCATGTTCGATTCGGGAACGGTAATCTCCAGGTCCGCCATCGGCTCGAGCAAGACCGGATGCGCCAGCTTGAAGACATCTCGCAACACCTTCGATCCGGCGATTTTGAACGCCGTTTCCGAACTGTCGACCGGATGAAACTTGCCAAAGTAAACTTCGACGCCGACGTTTTGAATCTGGCAGCCGGCCAAGACTCCTTGGTTCAGCCGTTCTAGAAATCCTTTTTCGATCGCCGGCATAAAGTTACCTGGGATCGCTCCTCCCACGACCGAATCAATCCACAGGAAGTTGAAGTCCGAGTGATAGTGCCGGCGCTTCATATGGGGAAAACGAGACTTCGTGGCGAACTGCTCTACATCGGTTCCACGCGGCAGCGGAAACATGCGGATATGCACTTCGGCAAATTGCCCGCGGCCGCCGGTCTGTTTTTTGTGCCGATACGAACCTTCCGCTTCGCGCATGATCGTTTCGCGATAGGGAATCTTCGGCTCGTGCGTTTCGATCTCCACATGATCGCGCCGCGCGAGTCGCTCTTGCAGCAGGCAAAGATGCAAATCGCTCATCCCGCGCAGCACCACTTCGTGCGTTTGCGGATCATGCTCGACACGGACCGTTTGATCTTCTTCGACCAGCTTGTGCAACGCCGCCGCCAGTTTCGCCTCGTCGTTGCGACTCTTCGGGCGAATCGCGACGCCGACCATCGGTTCGGGGAAATTGATATCCGGCAGTTTCAGGTCTCCTTCATTGACGCCGGTATGCAAGTCTTCGATCTTGGCGACGGCGACGATATCGCCGGGTTGCGCTTCATCGACCGGACGTAGCTCGGAGCCCTGCACTTCCAGCAACTGGCCAAGCTTCACTCCTTTACGACTGCCGTTGTTCAAGTGAATCGTGTCGTCTTTGTGCAGCGTGCCGTTGTAGACCCGGATGTACGACAGCTTTTGTACAAAGGGATCGATCCGCGTTTGGAAAACCTGCGCCGCCAAAGGTCCGCTGGGATCGCCGGTTAGTTCGATCGGCTCTCCATCGGGCCCCAAGGCGCTGCGATGCATCAGCGACGGAGGAACCGAGCAAACGACCATCGCGTCAAGCAGTTCGGCGAATCCGACCCCGGTCTTGATTGAACAACTGACGATCGGAACCAAGACGCCGGCGGCGACGGCGCGAGGAATCAAATCGGCCAATTCGCCCCGACTGGGGACTTGGCCGTCAAAGTAACGCTCCATCCAGGTTTCGTCCGCTTCGATCGCCGCTTCGACCAGCGGTTCTCGATAAGAGCGAGGATCGACCAAGGCGCCGCTTGTTTCGGCCCCGTCATCCATTACGCCGACGACGCGATCGAAGTGCCCATCCTTAGCGCAGGGAACGTTGAAGGGGATACACTGCGAACCAAACGTTTGACGAATCGAATCGAGCAAGGACGGATAGTCGACGTTATCGATGTCCATTTTGTTAACGACGATGATTCGTCCCAGCCCGGCACGCTCGGCTTCGGCAAAGACGCGACGCGTGTTGACGGCGATGCCGGCATGCGCGTCAATCACAATCACGGCCGTGTCGGCGCCGCGGATGGCCGAGATGGTTTGCCCGATAAAGTCGGGATAGCCGGGAGCGTCGATGCAGTTAAAACGAACCCCGCGATGGCGGAAGTGAGCAAGCGCCGCTTCGACCGAATAGTGGTGCAGCTTTTCTTCAGGTTCAAAGTCGGTGACGCTGGTGCCGTCATCGACACTATGGCGGCCTTCGACTTCGTGAGTCGTTTCGAGAATGCGGTCAATCAGGCTCGTTTTGCCAGACGAACCATGACCGCACAACACAATATCGCGAACGCTTGCCTCAAGACGGGTAGACATACCAAGACTCCTTCGACGGGGGTGGAGGACTTGGCGAGTCGCCGATCGCCCGGTGCGGTCAAAAACTCGCCACGGTCGGCCCGGGAATGCTGCGTCTAGCGGAAGGCGGCGGTTGAGTTGCTCCTTGGTTTACGTCGCTTGTGAAAAAAGGGGTGACGTAACTTTCCTGGGCTATAAAAGGGCTGCTCGAGCTGCATCTACCGCAGCTGAGACAGTCATTTTTCCTTCGTAAAGCGTTCGTCCAACGATCGCGCCATCCAAGCCGGCGGTCGCCAATTGGGCGACATCGTCTACCGTGGTCACGCCGCCAGAGGCGATCACCGGAAAGCGAATCGACGCTTTCATTTCGGCCATCGCCGCGACGTTCGGACCGGCCATCATGCCGTCGGTCGCGATGTCGGTATAAATGACTGCCGCAATCGGCAGGTGTTCGTATTTTTGGGCCAGTGCGATCGCGGACATGTTGCTCGTTTCGAGCCAACCATCGGTCGCCGCCAGACCGTTGCGCGCATCAATCCCGAGCGCCAATTTACCAGGATAACGCAGACACATCTCTTCAAACCACTCAGGCTGACTGACCGCTTTGCTGCCGATCACCAAGCGGGCCATGCCCAGATCGAGCAACGTTTGGATCGTTTCTTCGTCGCGGATTCCCCCTCCCAGCTCGCACGGAATTTGGACCGCTTTTAAGATTTCGGCGATCGCCGTGCGATTGCTGACCTGGCCTTCTTTGGCGCCGTCGAGATCGACCAGATGGAGACATTCGGCCCCTTGATCGGACCAACGTTGGGCCATCTCGGCTGGGTCTTCGCCAAACACCGTTTCTCGGTTGTAGTCGCCTTGTTGTAGGCGAACGCATTTTCCGCCGCGAAGATCAATGGCGGGCCAAATCTGCATATCGTCGGTGCTTTCTATATCAAGCTATGTGAATAAATCGGCGCGAATCCGCGTTTTGAAGTTGCGCTTTTCAGCAAGCTGAAAAAATAGTCGCCTGTCGCTTCGGCTTCTCCCGCAAAATCAGCCGCACGGCGTTAGCCGCGGTTTTTGTCTCCAATTTTCGGTCGACAATCGGTTCCTGTCAGAAACCGCGGCTAACGCCGTGCGGCTGATGTCGATACGGTTCTTGATTCGAGTTCGCTTGATCGTGAATTGCAAATAGCGATAGTGAGGGATAATCGCTCGGCCATTCTGATACGATTCGAAGTAGACAAATGGATTTCCCTCGCTCGCGCTTCGGGCTACGAAAAATTCTAGGCGCCGGCGATTTCAAAAAACGTAACTTCCCCAAATCCCCGTAGGGCGTCGCTATCTAAAATATCTCACACAAAGGGCGGAGCGACAAGTATTTGCCCCCTAGCGATGCGCCAAAGTCACCGTTGATGGCGCCAGGCAAGCGCCCTTTTAGGCCGACGGATTCCACTCGGCGAAGTTCTTCAAGACCTGCAATCCGCTGGCCTGGCTCTTCTCGGGATGGAACTGGGTTGCGACCAGATTGTCGCGCCAGATCGCCGCACAAAACGGTTTGTCATAGGTCGCTTCGATCGCGACAACCGCTTCGTCGGTCGGGACGACATAGTACGAGTGGACAAAATAGAAGTGGGTCTGTTCTTCGATCCCGGCAAAGATCGGCGGCTTGTGGCGAAACGTCACCTGGTTCCAGCCCATATGGGGGACCTTTAGCTCGCGTGGAACTTGAAACCGCACCACTTTGCCCGGCACGATTCCGAGTCCTTCGTGCTCGCCCCCTTCGTAACCGACGTCAAACAGCATTTGCAGCCCAAGACAGATCCCCAGCAGCGGCTTGCCTGCGGCAAGGTGATCCTGGATGGGACCGACCAAATCGCGGCGGCGGATCTCGGCGATCGCATCTTCAAACGCGCCGACGCCCGGCAGAATCAGATGATCGGCCTGCGCGATTTCGTGGGCGTCGCTGCTGATGACCGCCTGGTGACCTACCTTTTCGATTGCTTTCTGCACGCTTCGCAGGTTGCCCATCTGGTAGTCAATAATCGTGATCATCGCGGCTCGCTATTGGATACGCCTTCAACGGACTGGCCCCGCCCAACAGACGCGCTCTAGCGCAAAATGTTCGGCAGACGACCGGTCCATTGTAATTGGAATCGGCCGTTATCGTCAGGCGTCAAAACGGGGCGCAAAAAATGACGTTAGAGCGGCTTTAAGAGCCGACGTCTTCGGGATAGATCACAATGTCGATCCGGCGATTGCGGGCCTGACCGGCAGGCGTCGCGTTGGAAACGACCGGATGATTGCCGCCGTGCCCTACCACAAACATTCGATTGGGCGGAACTTGCCCGCGAGCTACCAGTTGGTCAAAAGTCGCTTGGGCCATGCTGGCCGAGAGCTGATGCTGCGACGCGAACGGCGGCGACGCCGCCTGATTGTCGGTATGTCCTTCGACCCCGATTAAATTGCGGGGGAACTGTTGACGAATCGCGTTGGCTACCTGGTCGAGCGTCGCATAGGCGTTTTGATGCAGCGTATTGGTGCCGGTCATAAAGATCTGATCGGCCGGAATCTCGATGCGAATCAGGTCGCCGTCGACACGGACTTGGGCGCCCGAGATTTGAATTTGCGAAACGCTTTGCTGCAGACTGTTGTTCGGCGTGATCATCGCGCCGCCCCGTTGCCGAGTCGACGCCAACAGCGTGGTGTTCTCTTGCTTGGCCGACGCGATTTGCTGTTGGGCTTGCGTCAGTTGTTCGCCGGCGTCACGCAGCTGTTTTTTCAGCAGACCGACTTCGTCTTGCAAGATCTTGGATTGCTGCTGCGACTGCGCGATTTGCGCGTGCAGATCTTGATTATTTGCGTCCAAGCCTGAGGCTCGCCGTTGAAACTCGGCGATTTGGGCTTGCTGTTGCTGCTGAGCGGTCAATGCCTGCTGACGTAGCGCGGCGTCACCGGTACATCCGGCGGCGAAGGCGATCAACAGTAGGGAGGCGACAAAGCGGAACATCGTGTCGGCAAATCAGGTTCGAAACTTGAGACAATCTGGCCAGCGGGGCGGATCGTAGCAAGCATGCTTTATGCCGGCAAGGTCGTTTTATGCGACGCTAGCGTTTCCTGATCGGCGGCAGTCGAGTATTCGCCATAGAAACGCTTGATGAAATTGCGTCCTGGCAGATGCGCACAGTGAGGCTCCCAACCGCTCCGCTTGAGATTCCGCTCGCTTATTTGCGGATTGGAAACATCGGTAACAATCGCCGCCGCTCGTCGCAGACGCGCGACTTCGTCCAGCGTTTCCAGGGCGCAGCGAAACGTTCGCCAAGTCGTCTGCTTGCCGGAGATCACGTAGACCAGCGACAAAAACCCAGGCGCCGTCAGCGGCGCGTTGTAGTAGAGCCAGCAACGGTCGTTAGCGGCTCGCTGGTGAACGTACCGGCCGATCGTCGCGACCTCCAGGCGAGAAATCCACTTCGGCCAAGGGCGAAAATGAATCGCTTCCAACTGCGACTCACGCGCCACGATCAAACCATACCGGCGAGCGCGCACCACTTCGGCGCTAGCCGTCAGGTTGGTGATCGTTTCGAAGGGAAGGCGCAGCATCAGACAGTTCTCCTCCGCAAACATAGCTTGTATTCACGCACCTGCGGGGCGAAATTTGGCCACGACGATGCGCAACATGCGACCAGCACCCTTAAGTATTGCAAAATCCTTAGCATTTAATTAGACTTAGGAAAGCATTTTAAGAACAAACAATCAGAGCCAGATGCGACAATCGCATTCTTCCTAGAGATCCCAATCTACCTATTGCGCAAAATGAGCAGCTTCCCCAAAAAATCAGGCAGCGGTCCGATCCAACCTTGTCCGATCCGATCCAACCTTGTCCGATCCGATCCAACCTTGTCCGATCCGATCCAACCTTGTCCGATCCGATCCAACCTTGTCCGATCCGATCCAACCTTGTCCGATCCGATCCAACCTTGTCCGATCCGATCCAACCTTGTCCGATCCGATCCAACCTTGTCCGATCCGATCCAACCTTGTCCGATCCGATCCAACCTTGTCCGATCCGGTCCAACCTTGGTTTGCCCCTGCCTTCTGGGAAGAACTTACGAATCCCGAAACAGCACGCGTTCTTTGAAGATTTGCCAGGGCCAGAGGATCATTCCGACAGCGACCGGCAGTGCGAGAAAAATCGCCGGCAAAATCCATCCCAGCACCAACATCGGCGAGTATTGTTGCCAAAAGCTGGGCCAGTACAAAAAGAGGAATAACGTCCCGAAGCAAAGATAGGGTCCAAACGCCAGCGCGACATCGCCGGTCGTCAGCCAGCGAATGACCGCAAACAGACAAGCGATCATCGGCGCCAGAAAGAAGATCGCGATCGCCGGCTGCCAACCGACGTAGGCGCCGATCATGAACATCAAGGTGACGTCGCCAAACCCCATCGCTTCGCGTCCGAGCGCGGCGCCTGCGAAGATCCGCACCAGCCAGACCAACGCTCCGGCAAACGCCATCCCGACCAGCGCCGAGAGCAAGCTTTGCCAAGAGTTTTCCCTGGCGGCGATCGACCAGACGGCGGTGATCCCGATCAGTCCAATCGCCAACAGTCCCAAATTGAACGGAGTCAACGCATAGCGACGCATGCTGCCGACAAAAAAGTCGCAGCCTCGTTTCCACCCTTTGCGCCAACAGAGGATCTTGGGGCTAATCGCAAACCACCAGCCGAAATAGAGCAACAGCGCGATCGCCAAACCGGCGGGGCCATTCAAATAGGCAGGCCACTCTTCGGCGCCGGTCGTCAGCCGCAGAAACGCCGCGTTAATCGTGCCGTCAAAAGTGACCGGTACGTAAGAAATAGGAGGATCGGGAACGGTCAGCAGCGACATCGGCAGCGCCACAGCGAAGATCAGTCCCAATAGAAAGCCGGGGATCGTGATCTCGTCAGGGATCAATCGTTCGTCAAAGTCGATAAACGTAGCGACCGCCATAAAACAGATCAGCGTTATGTGACTCACGAATGTCGCATGCAGCGCTGGTTGCATGTTGGCCGCCGGGGTCATGATGATCTCTGGAACCAGCTCGCCGCTAACCACGATCCAGTAGTAGTAAGGCGTGAAGAGCGCGAAAAAGAGTTCGATCATGAGGGGGCGAATCCAGTAGTAGCCGCCATGCAGCGGAACTTCGCGACTAAGCGACAGCCAGCCGAAGATCGGGATTCGATCGAACCACGACCGCGCCGGCGCCTGGTCCAATTTGGGCGTCCAGGGATCGATGCTCGCGGGTCTGGATCGCAAGCGATAGATCGCTCGATTGATCTGGCCGCCGGCAATCGCGCCGGTCAGCAACAGGAGCAACATCCGCAGTTCGATCGGTAGTGCGAGCCAAGCGTTCACGTCAGCGTATCCTTGCGGCTTAAGACGCCGACTCGATCAAAGGAGCGAAAAATTGGTAGATCTCCCAAGCAACCTCTTCTGGCGTCTGCTGCTGGGTATCGACGATCACATCGGCCGTTTCTCGATACAACGGCTCACGAATCTGCAACAAGTGTTCGATCTCCGCCAGCGGCGTCGCGTCGGTCAAACGGGGACGCTGCGCCGCGGTCGCCGCATCCGCCGAGATGCGGTCCAAGATCGTTTCGGCAGCGGCGGTCAGCCAAACCGTATAGCTGCTCGTCTGGATCGCGGCTCGATTCTCCGCACGCAACACGGCGCCGCCGCCGAGCGCAATGACTTGCTGATCTTGCTGCATCAGATCGGCAATCACGGCTGTTTCCAGATCACGAAACGCCGGTTCGCCGTCGGCAGCGAAAATCTGAGCGATCGTGCGCTGCGCGCGTCGCTGAAGCTCGACATCGGCGTCGACGACTGGCCAACCAAGACGCTCGCCCAGCAGCCGGGCGACATGCGATTTGCCGACTCCGCGAAATCCCACCAGCGCCAGATTCATCCGCTAACTCGCTTTCACGGCGCCGGTGATTTTCTTCAGCGTGTCACGCATCAGATCGCGCGACGGCTCAACGCCGGTGAACAGCTGGTACTGCAGCGCCGCCTGACGCACGAACATGTCGACGCCGGTCACCACCTTGCAGTCGCGCTGTCGCGCTTCTTTGATCAACAACGTTTGTTCAGGATTGTAGACGGTGTCGAACACGACCATACCGGCGCGCAGACGAACTTTGTCGATCGGCGATTCGTTGACGTTCGGATGCATGCCGACCGGCGTGCCGTTGATCAAGATGTCAACCCGCTCCAGGCCGCGATCTTCCCACGAGACCATGCGACATCCCAAACCTTTGGCCAGATCGTCGGCGTTTTCGTCGGTGCGGCTGGCGATGATCACGTCGACGCCCCGATTCTTCAATCCCCAGGCGATCGCTTTGGCGACTCCACCAGAGCCCAGCACCAACGCCGTTTTATTTTCATAAGGGTTAGCGACATCTTGCGGAAGCGCCGTCGCCAAACTGGCCAGCGCCGCGTCGCAGTCGGAGTTGAAACCGGACGGGCCTCCTTCATTGAACAACACCGTGTTCGCGGCGCCGATTCCTTGAACGGCGGCGTTCGGTTTTTTGATCATCCGCACGATCGTTTCTTTGTGCGGGATCGTCACGCTCAAACCTTTGATCTCCAGCGCCGGACAATCCTCTTGGATGAACGAAGCCAGGTGCTCTCTGGGCACGCGGAACGGCAGGTAACAACGATTCGCGCCTTGCTCGCGGAAGCAGGCGTTGTGCAACTGCGGGCTCAAACTATGCCCGATCGGATCAGCGATCACGCCAAAGATTTCGGTCTCGGCGTTGATCTGGTCGTAGCCGTAAACCTCGCGCATCTGCTGATAGCCGATCTGCCCCGGCGCGAGCGTTCGCTCGTTCGAGTAAGTCGAGTAGGTGATCGGTACGCCGTACTTGGCGCCCAGGATGCGCGTCGGCGTTCCCATGTCTCCCATGCAGAGCGCGATGGTCGGAACGTCATTCCGCTGCGCCAGTTTGAGCATCCGAATGTTGTCGTGCGGCGAGTTGGCCATCGTCGCGAGCTTGACAATATCGGGATCGAGCTTGCACATCCGCTCATGAATTTCTTCGATGTCGGCCGGCGTCTCTCGAAAGTTGTGATAGCTGATGATTCGTTTGGTCGAACCGTAGCGCGGAATGTTGGCGGCGATGTCTTCTTCGATGTCGACATAGTCGGCCCCGTCCACGATCGCCGTACGCAGCACCATCTGGCGTTCCGCTTCCATCCCGGCCCAGCGACCGCCGTCTTGCTCACGCCGACAGGTGATCAGCACCGGACCTGGCCGATCGTTCAACAGACGCTTCAGCTTGATGGTGCCGTTGATGTAGTCGAGGCGCAGCTCGACCAGCTTGACGCCCAGATCCACCAGATGTCGATGCTCGGCGATGATATGTTTATGTCGGCCGCGGCCGATGCTGACGCAGATCATGGAGGGAGAAGTACCAACAGTTTGTATGGGGGGCTGTTCCACCGGCATTCGTCGAATCCTCTATTTTGGCTTGCCTGGGCGCTCGGATCAAATCCTCTCAAAGCGCCGATCAAGCTCTTCTTTCGTAAAAACCAGCGAAGTGGGGCGCCCGTGCGGGCAATGATGAGCGTCTTGGCACAGGTGCCGCAGTTCCAATAAAGCGTCGATTTCTTCGGCGGAAAGGCGATCTCCGGCCTTCACCGCCGCTTTACAGGACATCATATGCAGCAGTTCATCCAGCAAATCACGCCGATCAGGTCGTTTTCCGTCACCAACCAGGTGATCGATCATCTCGCGCAACGTCTCACTTGGTTTGCGACGGTCGAGTATCGCCGGATAGCTGCTGATCAGAATCGTATCCCCCCCAAACGAAGCAACCTGAAACCCAAGCTGAGCCAGCGGCTCTTGAGCTTGCATCACCGCCGAAAACTCGGACGGCGACAGTTGCATCGTCTCGGGAGCGAGCAGGTTTTGCGTTTCCAAGCGACCTGCCAGCGCTTTCTCCCGAAATTCTTCGTACAAGATTCGTTCGTGCAACGCATGCTGATCGATCACCACCATCCCCTCAGGCGTCTCGGTCACCAGATAGCGGCGATGCAATTGTAACGCGCGACCCGGCGTCGGTTGCGGCGGCGTTTCGTGAGGAGCGTCCAATCGAGCCGATTCGCCTGGATGCCCATTGTTACGCGCCGGCGAAGCGGCCAGTGCGTCCCGATCAAACCGACTCAACTCTAGTGGCGGGTGACGCTGTGAACGAAAATCGAGATCGAGCGTCTCCTGTACGCTCCGACGCTCACGCAGTTCTTCGTCGTCCGCCGGCAATTGCCCTTTGGCCCACGCGACCAATTCTTCGCGCATGCGGGCCGCGGTCTCGACATCGTGTCCGTTGATATTGCCGCCGCCGCTGGATGCTCCATGACGTTCATCGTCGCTTCGCTCATTACTGTCGACCGGCTTGTAAGTCGCGGTCAAATCGGTCGAGAGAAACTTGGTCCGCAGAGTTCCCAGCAACTGACTATAAATACGGCCGCTATCTTGAAAACGAACTTCCAGCTTGGTGGGATGGACGTTGACGTCCACCATCTCTGGCGGCATCTGCAAGCGCAGGAACGCAATCGGATAGCGCCCCGTGAGCAGCAAGCCGCGATAAGCTTCGGACAACGCGTGCTGCAACGCGCGATCACGAATGTGTCGGCCGTTCAAAAACAAGAACTGCATCTTGTTGTTGCCGCGATTGAATTTTGGATCGGCGACGTAGCCGGACAGCCGAATCGTGTCGTCCGCATTATCGATCGGAATCAAATGGGTTGCGATTTCATCGCCAAAGAACGCCGCCAACCGCTCGCGCCAATTGTCGCTAGGGGGCAAATCGTAGATCTGCCGAGCGCCATGTTTCAGCGTAAAATGGACATGCGGAAACGCCAACGCGATGCGGGTAAACGCTTCGCTCAAATGACCGAACTCGGTCTGCGTCGTTCGCAAGAACTTCTTCCGCACCGGCGTATTGAAGAAGAGATTACGAACTTCAATCGTCGTGCCGACCGCCGCGCCGCACGGGGTGACTTCGACCAGTTGGCCGCCGTTGATGTACATTTCGGCCGCCGCATCCGAGTCTGGAATCCGGCTGCGCAACCGAAACTGGCTCACCTCGGCGATCGAAGCAAGCGCTTCTCCGCGGAACCCGAGCGTCCCGACATGAAACAGATCGTCGGCGTCCAAAATCTTGCTGGTCGCGTGGGAAGCGACCGACAGTTGCAACTGATCTTCGGCGATGCCGCAACCGTTGTCGGCGATGCGCACCAATTCGGAGCCGCCATGCTCGATCGTTACGTCGACGCGCGTCGCGCCGGCGTCGACCGAGTTTTCCATCAATTCTTTAACAACGCTCGCCGGACGTTCGATCACTTCGCCAGCAGCGATCTTGTTGACCACGCTGGTCGGCAGTTGGCGTATGGTTGGCATCCGAGCCTCCTGCGACTAATTGTCGCCGCGAAGATTGTATTCTTTGATTTTGCGATACAGCGTCCGCTCGCCGATCTGCAACATTTTGGCCGCTTCTTCGCGATTTTGATTCGTAAACTTCAACGTCTCCGAGATGAACCGCTTCTCAACTTCGTTCATCGGTTGTCCGACCAAATCAAGCAAGCCAGGCGTTCCATCCCCATCGATCGCCGCTGGCGAGCTAGCCGACGACGGAGGGGGCAACGCGACCGGGTGAATCACATAGTCGGCTTCGTCCATCAATTCTTCCGGCAGATCATCGATCCCCAGCACGCCGTCCAGATCCAGCACGACCATGCTTTCGACCAGATTGCGCAGTTGGCGAACATTGCCTGGCCAATCGAATTGATAGAAACGTTTGACGACCGCTTTATCGATCCCCTTCACCGCTTTGCCATGTCGTTTGGCGAAATGTCGGCGGAAGTGATCCATCAACGGGATGATGTCATCCCGTCGTTCACGCAGCGGCGGAACGACCACGGTGACGATTCGCAGGCGATAGTACAAGTCGCTCCGGAAAGCGCCCCGGCTGATCGCTTCTTCCAAATTGCAGTTGGTCGCTGACAGCAAGCGGACGTTGATCTTGATCGGCTTGTTCTCTCCGACGCGCGTGATCTCGCCCGACTCCAATACTCGCAGCAGCTTCACTTGCGTCGCCATCGGCATGTCGCCGACTTCGTCCAGAAACAGCGTGCCGCCGTTGGCGTATTCAAACCGGCCGACCCGTTCGGTCGCGGCGTCGGTGTAGGCGCCTTTGGCGTGCCCGAACAGTTCGCTCTCAAGCAAGTGTTCGCTCAATTCGGCGCAGTTGAGCGGCACAAACGGTTTGTTCTTGCGGGGGCTGTTCTGATGAATCGCCTGGGCGACCAGCTCTTTACCGACGCCGGTTTCTCCTTGGATCAGGATACTCGCGTCGGTCGGCGAGATCCGTTTCAGGCGATCGATCACGTGCCCCATTCGAGCATCGGCGAAGATCAAGCCTTCGTAGCCAAACCGCTCGTCCAACCGCTGCAACAAATCGGTGTTGGTCTGCCGCAACTGGACCGTCTCGGCCGCGCGGCTGACGGCGGCTCGCAGCTTGTCTGGGGTGAGCGGCTTTTCCAGAAAGTTGAAAGCGCCCTGCTGCATCGCTTCGACCGCGATCGAGATCGTGCCGTGACCGGTGACGACGATCACTTCGCAGCCGGGCAAGTTGCTCTTCGCCTTCTGCAAGACGCCGATGCCGTCGACCTCGTTCATCACCAGATCGGTGATGACAATCTCAAAGTCATCCCGCTCGATCCGCTCGATCCCTTCCGGACCGCTGGTCGCGATCGTGCAGGGATAGCCGACACGCTCCAAGCTTTCGCACATCGTCAGCGCGTGGGCCTTGTCGTTGTCGACAATCAAGATCCGAAACGCACCATAATTGATCGGCGCGATCTCGGTTGATTCAGACTTGGGGTGGTCGCCGGTCATACAGTTCAATTTAACGGAATCGAGCGAAACTCACTAGAACCAAGCGTCAGATGATTAACCGCCGATGCGGGCCGGCTTCGGAAATTCCAGCGTAAATTTCGTTCCACGGCCCAATTCGCTCTGCACATCAATGCGAGCGTGATGCGCGTCAATAATCTTTCGCGCCAGCGGCAATCCGAGCCCCGATCCCCCATCTTTGGTTGAATAGAACGCGTCGAACATGTGCAGCGCCGTTTCTTCGTTCATGCCGCAGCCGTCATCAATAAAGCCAAGGGCGACTCCATGCCGCGTCTCCTGCGTCCGCACCATCAAAGTTCCGCCGTCAGGCATCGCCTGGATCGCGTTGATCACCAGGTTAAGCAAGGCCGAATAGAGGGTCTCAGCGTCAAGATTGATGCTGGGCAAATCGGCGTCAAGAAAACGGACGATCTCGATCCCCTGCTTCTCGGCTTGGGCGGCGACAAAGTCGAGCACGCGATCGACCTGCTCATTCAAGCTGCCAGGCAATAGATTCAACTGCCGCAAACGTGCAAACCGCAAGAAGTCGTCCAGCAGATTTTGCAGTCGCATGCACTGATCTTGGACGATCTTGGTTTTTTGCAGCGCGCGGCGTTCGGCCGAAGTTTGCGGCGGATCGAGCTCTTCGGCGAGCAGATCCATATTCATCCGAATGACCGAGAGCGGGTTCTTGATCTCATGCGCAAGCGAGCCAGCCAACTGCGCGATCTCGTTGTATTGCTCGAGCAGCCGTTGGTTGATCGTCTGATTTTCAGCGGAAGACGATTCGCTGGTCACCGATTTTGACTCCGCAATAGTGCTCTAGTGACGAAAACGCCCGGCGACGCAAATGCGAAGCCGGGCGAATGATGTTCGGCGGAAAGCTGACGCTTTCCGCTTCTGTTCTCAGCAATCGTCGAAGCGATTAGTCTTCGCGACGTCCGCGTCCACCGCCGCTGCGACCACCACGGCCGCCGCGATCGCCGCCGCGTCCACCGCGATCTCCACGACCGCCGCCTTCGCCGGCGCCTGCCGGTTGAGGTTCGCCGTCGCCTTCGGGCGCGTCAATCGCCTTGTGGCTCAGCTTGACGCGATCATGCTCGTCGACGAGCAAGACTTTGACCTTCAGCATGTCGCCCACTTTGACGACGTCATTGACGTTGCCAACGTATTCGTTCGACAGTTCGCTAATATGGCACAAACCGTCACGACCCGGCAAAATTTCGACAAACGCGCCAAAGTCTTTGACGCTGGTGACGCGACCTTCGTAGATCTTGCCAACTTCGACTTCGCCGGTGATCGCTTGCACGCGAGCCAGAGCCGCTTCGGCCCATTCCAGCGTCGAGCTGGCGACCAACACGGTGCCGTCTTCTTGGACGTCGATCGTTGCGCCGGTCTCTTCTTGAATGCCGCGGATCGTCTTGCCGCCGGGACCGATCAGCAAGCCGATCTTCTCGGGGTTGATCTTGGTGCTCAGCAAGCGAGGAGCCCAGATCGACGGCTCATCTTTCGGAGACGAGATCGTGGTCAACATCGTGCGGAGGATCTCGATCCGAGCGACACGCGATTGCTCCAGCGTCGCTTTGATGATCTCGGCGCTGATGCCGGCGATCTTCAGGTCGAGTTGGATACCGGTGATGCCGTTTTGCGTACCGGCGATCTTGAAGTCCATGTCGCCGAAGTGATCTTCGTCACCCAGAATGTCGGTCAGCAGGATGAAGTCATCCCCTTCCTTGACCAGACCGACCGAGATGCCTGCGACCGGGTTGCTGATCGGCACGCCGGCCGCCATCAAACCGAGGGTCGCAGCACACACGCTGGCCATCGAGCTCGAACCGTTCGATTCCAGAATGTCCGAAATCACGCGGATCGTATAAGGGAACTCATCGGGACCCGGCAGGACCGGCTTCACGCTACGTTCGGCCAAGGCGCCGTGCCCGATCTCGCGACGACCCGGTCCACGAATCGGACGGCATTCGCCAACCGAGTAGGAGGGGAAGTTGTAGTCGAGCATGAACTTCTTGGCGTACTCTTCCTGCAGTCCGTCCACACGTTGTTCATCGCGTGACGTGCCGAGGGTGATCGTCACGAGCGATTGCGTTTCGCCACGCTGGAAGACCGCCGAACCGTGAACGCGCGGCAGCACGTCAACTTTGCATTCGATCGCACGCAGAGTATTGCCGTCACGGCCATCCGGACGCGTGCCGGCGAGGATCAGATCGCGAACGATCCGTTCGTCCAGGTCGTGCCAGGCTTCTTTGAAGACGGCGTCAGTGATCGCGTCTTCCGCATTGGGATCGGGGATCATTTCGGCTTTGACGCGCTCTTTCAGAGCGCCGACCGCTTCAGCGCGATTCTGCTTGCCGGAGGTCTGCTTGGCCGATTTGAAATCGTTGTAATATCGATCGACCAGCGTTTGGTAAATCGGGTTCGGAGCCGCGGCTTCGTAGTTCGACTCTTTGGCGCCTGCCTTTTCCAGGAACTCCAACTGCATGTCGCAGATCTGCTTGATGTATTCATGGCAGGTCTCGATCGCTTTCAGCATGACGTCTTCGGGCATCTCGCGAGAGAAGCCTTCGATCATCAAAACCGATTCTTTGTTGCCCGAGATGATCAGGTCGAGATCACTCTCTTCCAGTTCTTCGTGCGTCGGGAAGACGACAAATTCGTCGTTGATATGCGCCAAACGAACCGCGGCCAGCGGGCCGTCGAACGGCAAGCTTGACAAGCCGAGCGCCACCGCGGCGCCGTTCATCGCCAGCACGTCGCCGTCATTTTGACGATCGCTGGAGAGAACATTGGCCATCACTTGAACTTCGTCGCGGAAGCCCTTCGGGAACATCGGGCGGATCGGGCGATCCATCAGACGGCAAGTCAGAATTTCTTTGGTCGTCGGTCGGCCTTCACGCTTGATGAAACCGCCGGGAAACTTGCCGGCCGCCGCCGTACGCTCGCGATAGTCGCAAGTCAGCGGGAAGAAATCGGTGCCGGGACGAGAAGGGCCGGTTGCTGCGGCCGTTAAAACTACCGTATCGCCATATTGCGTCAGACAGGCGCCCGCCGCTTGTTTTGCCAAATACCCCGTCTCAAACGACAGGGTCAGTTTACCAATCTGCTTTTCAACTCGGATAATTTCCACTTTCCGTTTCCTAACAATACATTGCGATCCCCGCGGCGCACTATCCGCTCGGTCAAAAGAGAAGAACGACCTTGGGCGACGAGAATCATATTCCAAAAATGCTTTTATCTATCTACGCCTACATCCGTCGCTGCGCGCAGTCGAACCGTCGACACGCGCATTTTCGCCGGGTAAGCAGACCAGTGCTGCGCCCTGGCGAAGAGGAAAACATTGACGAGACCAGCCGTCTCGTCGGGCAATCCGACAACTACTTGCGGATATTGAGCTGCGCCAGCAGTTCCAAGTACTTTTCTGGATCGTGACGCTTCACGTAATCCAGCAGACGACGACGGCGGCTGACCATCATCAGCAGGCCGCGACGCGTCGAGTAGTCGTGCTTGTGGGTCCGCATGTGCTCGGTCAGATTGTTGATCCGCGTCGTCAACACCGCAATTTGAACTTCAGGCGATCCAGTATCTTCGCCAGCGCGCTGGAACCCTTGAATTACCTCTAACTTCTTTTCTTTCGTGATCGACATCGGTTGCGACTATTTCCGTAGCTTGGCCAACACGAGCGTCTATCCCGGTCAACTCGACCAACACCTCTCCAAACGACTGGGAGGCCGGGACAGACAACACTCACTTCCGGTCTATTTCCGCCGACTGTGTGTGGATAAGTTCGTTAATGTAGCAGTCTTAGCACCGTTTGCAACCGTAGATGACGTCAGCCGCACTTTTGACGGCCACCCAAAACACACAAAGCCCCTATTTAATTGCACTTACGACACAACCGCTACTTGTAGGGGGAAACCACAACCGCCTCGTCGATCACGCGAATCGTGACCGAGCCGCAACTGGCCGTGTGCCAAACTTGGGCGCCAAAGTCGATAGTTTGCGCCATCGCTCGCTGCTGGTCATTCACCGATCCGCTGACTACGACTATTTCGGGGGTCGACCAAGCCAAAAATCGAGCCGGATCACTACCGGCGCTTCCATGATGCGGAGCCATTACCAGATCACAGTCGATCGGCTCTTCTCGCAACACCCCCTCTAATCCCGGCGTCTCCAGATCACCCGGCAACAGCAGGCGACGACCAAACGCTTCGAGCAACAGCACTATGCTATTCGCGTTGTCGCTTCCCAACACGCCTCGCGCTGTGGGGTGCAAGACGGTCACGCTCACGTCCGCCCCCACCGCCAGACGATCGCCTGCCTGCAAAGTTGCGAGCGGAATCTCGGCTGCGGCGATCGATTCGCGCAAAAAGCGCAACCCCGGAGACTCTCGCTCAAACATCACCGGCGAGACATAAACGCGGCCGACCGAGAATCGCTCGAGCAAACCAGGCACGCCGTTGTAGTGATCGCCGTCGGCATGCGAGATGACCAGTGCATCCAGATGCGTCACCCCGCGTGACCAAAGCAGGGCCGAAACCGATTCAGTCGCTCGCCGTGGAGAGCCAAGCCGACCGCAATCGTACAGCAAGTTCGAGCCATCCGGAAACTCGACAAAGACCGAGGTTCCGTGCCCCACCGAAACAAACGTGCAGCGCAGTTCTTCTCCCGCGGTTCGGCTGGCTGGCGCTATCGCAGCAAACAAACCTAGCGCGCACCAACCGCCCAAGATCGCGCCGCCGCGGATCAACGGCCAGCCCCACTGACGCACGGCGATCGCGACGCAGGCCAACAACAAATACCAACCGCAAGTCCACCATCCAGCCGGCCCCGCTACCCAAATGCTTCCCCCCGGCAACGCGTCGGCCGACGAAACGCCAACGGCTAGCCAGCGCAAACTTCCATCGCAGAGCAGCGCCGCCGGATAGGCCAACCAGCTTGAAAATGGAGAAACAACACAGACCGTCAATCCCGCCGCCAGCGCGATCGAGGTGACCAGCATCAACGGCGGAGAGTAAAGCAACGCCGCCGGAGAAATGAGATGAAACTGCGACGCGATCAGCGGCAGCGCCGCCAACCAGATCGCCAAACCAGCGACATAGGCCCCACCGATCGAGTTGATCCCGCCGCGTATCAGCCGCAGCTGCCAAGGTCGACTCTCGGCAATCAGCCGATCCAGCGGATCTGCGATTCGCCACACCAATAGCGGCGCCAGCCAAATCAAAACGGCGACCGCCAAGAACGATAACTGCGGCCCCACCCGAAACAGATCGGCCGGATTCCAACTGACCACCACCAAGAGCGCAGCGGCCAAAGTATTCCAGGGCAAGACGCGCCGCTCGGCCAACATCCCCAGCGCGAACACGACCACCAACACCGTCGCGCGCACCACCGGCGGGCGCATGTCGACCAGCAACATGTAACCGATGGCGAACGCAATCACCGCCGCCGCGATTCTCTTCGGCGAGAACAGGCAAAGCCGCAACGCTCCGTATACGACGCCGACCAAAACCCCCAAGTGCAATCCGGAAATCGCCAGCAAGTGCACGAGTCCGGTCTGCACAAACTCTTCCGACAAGCGGCGATCGACCTCAGACCGATTTCCTAACAACAGCGCATCGGCCAGCGGCGCCGCTGACGGCGACAGCTGCGCCGACAAATTACGGGCCACATAGCGGCGAACTTCGGCCATCAAGCTCCAGAGCGAGAAGCGCGGCTTCCCTTGGCTCTCGACACACGAGGCGAACCCGGTCCGCAGCGAGACCAGCGTGCGATCAGCTCTCCCATGGGCGGCGAAGTCAAACTCGCCGGGATTGGCCGGCGGCTCGATTCGCATCGCCTGACAATAGACGCGGACGCTCTCCCCTGCCCCGACGTTCAACGATTCGGTTTGTACGAGTAGCGACGCTTTGCCGACGGCCGGTCGCCAATCGCGGCCAGCCCGAATCGCGGTGATCTGCAGCGGCAAGCGAACTGCTCCCTCTTGCTGAAAATTTTGGAGCGCGCTCGGCGGGGCCGGCGGCAGCGCGATCGGGTAGTCGAGGGTGCGAGCTTCAATCGCGATCGGCTGCGACGTATCTCCCACGCTCAGCGCGATGTCATGGGCCGCAAACCGATTCCAGGCGGCGTCATGCAGTCGCGCCCCCAACGCGGCGACCGCCAACAACACCAGCCACGATCCTGCGAGCTCCCACCGTTTTCGCCAGCAGAACAGCCACATCGTCAGCGACGCGGCCAAGATCAGAATCGGCGGCAACAGGCCAAGCGACCAAGAGCGATCGGCGAGTATCCCCGCGCACAGAGCGGCCGCGATCAACACCAGCGGTTGATTTACTTTTATGCGGCGACTGGGCGAAGAAACTTCTGGCGATTCCACACGAACGTCCGGTAGCCAATTGGCGAGACGGAGTCGTTCAATTTACCGCGACAGTTGGCCGCGACGCCAGCAAAATCTGCACGCCGATGTTGTGTTAAACCCCCGATTCGACCAGCTTAGAGCGGCTCTTTCCATGGATATGGACCAGCGAATCGCGCTGATCCAACGGCGCCGACATAATGCGACGAATCGTCTCTTGATCGTCGGCCGACGGCAAACCCCATTCCGGGCGATGATCGAACAACGTCGTCGCCGCCAGCGCTTGCAGGCGGTCGTCGAGGACGTCGAAATGATCGAGCGTCACCAAGGATGGATGAACCACGCCGCACGCACGACTCAGCCGCAACAGTTCTTTGCGCAGCGTCGCGACGTAATTGGCCACACGAAACGATTTGAGCGTCGGATCGAGCCCTCGTTTCAGCCACCAGTTTTGCGTCGCCACACCGGAAGGACAGTGCCCCGTATGGCAGCGCTGCGCCTGGATGCATCCGATCGCCAACATCGCTTCACGGGCGACCGAAATCGTATCGCAGCCAAGCGCCATCGCGAACAAACCTGTTTCCGGAAAGCCCAGCTTGCCGGAGCCGTTGAACACCACATGGTGATGCAGGTCAAACTTGACAAACTCACGATAAACTCGGCCAAAGCCGATCTTGAACGGCAAAGCGACGTGATCGGCGAAAACCAACGGCGCGGCGCCGGTTCCCCCTTCACCACCATCGATGGTGATAAAGTCAACGCCGCGATGCGTGCGGGCCATCGACTCGGCCAGGTCGGTCCAGAAGTGAAGTTCGCCCACCGCCGACTTGATGCCGATCGGCACGCCCGACGCGTCGGCCAACTTCTCGACAAAATCAAGCATTTCGTCGACGTTGCGAAACGCGGTATGGTTGGATGGGCTGGCGCAGTCGCGACCTTGCGGAATCCCACGGATACGAGAGATCTCGGCGGTAATCTTGGCCGCCGGCAAAAAACCACCCACGCCCGGCTTAGCGCCTTGGCTCAGTTTGATCTCCACAGCACGGACCGGATTGGCCGCGACCACTTCTTTGAACATGCCGAGATCAAAATTGCCATGTGAGTCGCGACAGCCAAAGTAGCCGGTCCCGATCTGCATCATCAGATCGCCGCCGCGCTGATGGTAAGGGCTGATTCCCCCTTCGCCCGTATTTTGCAAACAGCCGGCCAGTTTGCTGCCGATGTTCAGCGCTTCGACCGCCGGTCCGCTTAGCGAGCCGAAGCTCATGCCGGAGACGTTGACCACGCTCTTGGGACGAAACGCAAAACGACGACCGCGATAGGCGCCCATTACTTTGGCGCAAGGGATGCGGAATTCTTGATCGAACTCTTTCTCGCCGGGATGCGGATCGTGGATCGGAAACGCAGCATGCTTGATGATCAGATGGTTCGGCGACGACTCTAGGTCGTCATCGGTGCCAAAGCCGAAGTAGTTGTTTTCGCGCTTCGAAGAAGCGTAAACCCATGTTCGCTGATCGCGACTGAATGGACGTTCTTCGTTATTGCTGGTTACGATGTATTGACGCAACTCGGGCCCGATCGCTTCGAGCCAATAGCGGAAGTGGCCGATGATCGGAAAGTTTTTCAAAATGGCATGCTTGGTCTGCCACAGATCGTGCACCGTCACAACGGCGGCAACGGCGACGATCACGCCCAAAACGATGAGGGTCCACATTTTTCCCTAGCCTCTTCTTTTGCCCTGCAGCGACGAAAATCGCTGCCCTGCAACACCTTACAATTATACGACGTCGCTCAGCGGCGTTTGTTCATCGAATTTGAGAATCTGCGGCATCTACGACCGAATTCGTCTCCCTAACCGTCCCAAACGGCAATAAATCCGGCAATAGCACTTCGTCACAGCTAGTTACCTCTTATTTGTCGCAAGGCTCCGCCGCTTGATCCGACCCCGCACGCCTCCCAGATCCGAAACAGACCTAGAGCCGGATTTACCTCCGCCGCGATTCACGCTTCGCAGCTTGGGGATTGTCTTTGTGCTGCTGGGAGCGGCCTTCTTGCTGATGAAATGGGTTAGCCCGATCGCTTCGGCCGGACTCTTGCTGCTGGCGATCTCGGTATTTGCTCATATCGCCGGCAACTATATCGGCACGCGACTTCAACGAAGACGGATCGCTCCGACAGAGCCCTCGTCGCTCTCCGGCGAAGATCCGCTGACCGCAGAAGAGTTCGCCCCGCGGATGCAATTGGGAGAAACCACGCGAATCAACCGGATCGGCTATGGCGTGACGATTGGGATGGCGATCCTGGGTGCAATTACCGGCGTGATCGCAGGCAGTTATTGGGCGCCGCGCGAGATCTGGTTTCCCGCGGTCTTCGCCGTTTGCTTGGCTAGCGGCGCAGCGCTCGGCGGGATTGGAGGTTTTACGATCTTTCATTTCGCCTGGCAGCTCTTTCAGAGTTGGCGCCAGGCGATGCGACATTCGAAGTCGGCGTCAAAGCGCCGCTAACGCTACTCGGTAACGCCGTAGCCTTCGGGCGCTTCGACCTTGTGTACGACGACGATGTACTCGGCCGACTGCATAATGCCGCCGCCGGTCACAAAGACGACCCGATCATTCGGTTTGAGCAAACCGGCTTCAAAGCCCCACTTGTCGACAAAGCGACGCAACTGGATGCCGTTGTGCACCGGAGCTCCGTCGATCGGAATGATGCCCCAGTAAAGCGACATCCGTCGCAAAGCGGCCTTCGAGTCGCTGACGCCGATCGTCGCGATACAATCGCGAATCTTCGCTTTGGTCAGTGCGGTCCCGCCGGTGCGGGTCGCCATCACCATCAACTTGGCGTTCAGCAGATCGGCGGTTCGCGTAGCGCCGGAAACGACCGCCTGGGTCACGGGATGGACCAGACCGATCTCTTCGCCGCGTACCGAATTGGACAAATCCTCGCACAACATCCTTTCGGTCGCCAACATGATGCGGTTCATCATCTTGATGACGGTGATCGGGTGCTCGCCGACCGCGGTCTCTTGCGACAACATGCAAGCGTCGGCGCCATCGAGGATCGCGTTCGCCACGTCAGTTGCTTCCGCACGCGTTGGGCGAGAGTTTTTGGTCATGCTGTCAAGCATCTGCGTCGCGACGATCACCGGACGACCGATTCGCGTGCAGGTTTTGACAATCAGTTTTTGCGCGGCGGCGACTTCGGCCACGTCGATTTCGACGCCGAGATCGCCGCGAGCGACCATCACGCCGTTGGAGACTTCGACAATTTCTTCCAGGTTGTCGAGCGCTTCACGCTTTTCAATTTTGGCGATCACCATCGCCCGCGATTCGTGCGCTTGCAGCAGATCTTTCAGTTGACGAATATCATCCGCTTCGCGGACGAAGCTCAGACTGACGTAATCGAGATCGGTTTCGGCGGCCCAGCGGATATGATCACGATCACGCGGCGTGATCGTTTCCACGCCCAGCTTGGTCCCCGGCAGATTGATTCCTTGACGACTGCGCAAGATGCCGCCGGCGACCACCACGCAAGTGACCGAATCTTCGGTCTTCTCGACCACTTCCATCGTGATCGTGCCGTCGGCCAGCATCACGTTATCGCCCACTTTGACTTCGTCAATCAGCGGCTCGTAGTTGCTGACCAACTCATTCGGTTCGGTAGCGACGTCGCCGCGGATAAAGCGGTACATCTGCTCTTCGACGCAGTAAATCGGATCCTGCACCAACGTGCCGAGACGGATCTTCGGCCCCGATAGGTCTGCCAACGTCGCGACCGGGCGCTTCAGACGTTCGCTGATATCGCGAATCGTCGTCGCCACACGAGAGTGTTCGTCCAATTCGCCGTGGGCAAGGTTGAGCCGAAAGACGTCGACTCCGGCCAGAATCATTTGTTCCAGCATCTCCGGCGTATTACACGCGGGGCCAACCGTCGCCACAATTTTGGTGCGGGCACGCTGGGGAAGTAAGCGGGCTGCGGACATATCGACAACCTTCAAAATGCAAAATCGTGATCTACCAGTTCGATGTACTCTAGTTCATTCGATAGAAAGTGACGACTAGGGATAGCGACGGTTCCTGCCCCCGTAACTCCCCTCTTTTCGGGTCAACCGGCGTCAATTATCACCTCTCCGCTGTTAACGGAATTCAGGCATTCATTGCCCCTCACTTAACGCGTTGCGTTCCTCCTTCACACAGGTCCGTTTGGGGGGATCGGTCCATCATGAAAAAGACTTCACGTTCCTGAGAAGTTGAATTGCGGTTATTTGGTTTTTTTGGCTGACAATTGTCTCGAATCCCCCCTCAAAAACTGGATTGGAAGATTCTGAGCGGATACACTTAGCTCAACAACGCCGCAAATGCGCAAACAAACGAGAAGTATTTCCCGTTGATGTGGACGCCTACCCTCGTCACGCCCACTCCGACGAGTCCGCATCGATTTCACGTTCGCCCTAGGAGAGACGCTCAGTGAGTCAAGCGAATCATTCCGACCGCCGCCAGTTTCTGAAAACCGGCGCTATCGCCGCCGCCGGCGTCGCAGTTCCCTACTATTTTTCTGGCGCAAACGTCCAAGCGGACGAGTTGAAAAACGAGTCCGCGAATGATCGCCTGATTGTCGGCTGCATCGGCACCGGATCGCGATGGGGCGCCGTCGGTCCGAACGCGATGAAATTGGGAGATGTCGCGATCGTCTGCGATGTCGACTCCAATCACGCCGAGCAAGGACGCAAGCGTTGCGAAGACGCCAACAAGCAAAAAGGGCGCGAGCGAAAAGTCGACGTCGTCGAAGATTATCGCAAGGTCTTGGACCGCAAAGATGTGGATATCGTGACGATCGTCACGCCCGATCACTGGCACTCGAAAATCGCGATCGAAGCGATGAAAGCCGGCAAAGACGTCTACTGCGAAAAGCCGCTGACGCTGACGATTGACGAAGGCAAGAAGATCTGCAAGGTCGCCAAAGAGACCGGCCGCGTTTTCCAGGTCGGCACCCAACAACGCAGCGAAATGGGACAGCTCTTCCTGAAAGCGATCGCACTGATCAATCAAGGTCGCATCGGCGACATTCAAAAGGTGCACGTCGCGATCGGCGGCTCTCCCGACAGCGGCCCGATTCCAGTCGCCGAAGTGCCGAAACAGCTCAACTGGGAAATGTGGCTCGGTCAGGCGCCGCTCGTTGACTACCGCTTCAAGGGAAAAGGAAACGGCAATTCCCGTTGTCATTACGAATTCCGCTGGTGGTACGAATACTCTGGCGGCAAAATGACCGACTGGGGCGCCCATCACATCGACATCGCCCAATGGGGTCTCGATCAACAAAATGTCGGCGGTCCGGTTAGTCTCGAACCGATCATGGTCGAGTTTCCGACTCCTTTCCAGGACGGCATGCCGACGCAAGACGATCGCTACAACACGGCGACCAAGTTCCATGTCCGTGCGATGTACCCCGGCGATATCGAAGTCAACATTCGCGACGAATGCAACGACCTCGGTTTTGGTAACGGCATCCTCTTCGAGGGAACCAAAGGCCGCTTCATGGTCAACCGCGGCAAGCTGGCTGGCGCTCCGGTCGAAGAATTGAAAGACAATCCGCTGCCCGAAGACGCGATTCAAAAGATTTACAAAGGGATGACCCCGGCGGGCGGCAACGCTCACATGGCGAACTTCTTTGAATGCGTCAAACTGCGGAAAGACCCGATCTCCGACGTCTACTCGCACCATCGCGCGATGACGACCTGCCATCTGGCCAACATCGCGTTGCGTCTGGATCGCACCGTGAAATGGGACGAAGAATCAGAGCAAATTGTCGGCGACGACGACGCCAACCGCTGGTTGTCCCGCGAAGCCCGCAAAGGATACGAAGTCACTGCGTAGTGAGAGAACGCCCCGTTCTCGCAACACCCCGGGCCTCGGTTGGGCAATTGCCTGCCGAGGCTTTTTCGTTATCATCGCGAAGGATTTCTCTTTTCTCCCTTGGCGAAACAGCGGCCGGATGACCTACTGGAACGAAAAAGTTGCGCTGGTGACCGGCGCTTCGCGCGGGCTGGGACTCGCGATCGCGCGACAACTCGCCCGTCAAGGAGCGACGGTCATCTTAACCGCTCGCGATCCAGCCGATCTGGCCGCCGCCGCCGAGTCGCTGAAAGGGCTCTCCGGCGCAGCGATCCCCATCGCGGCGGATGTGACGTCCGATGACGACGTGAAACGTCTCGAGAAAGAAATCGAGTCGCGTTACGGTCGACTTGATTTGCTAGTCAACAATGTTGGGATCTCGTCGCGTGGGAAGCTGCTGGAGACGCAACTGGCCGACTTTCGCCGCCAGTGGGAACTGAACGTGATGACGGCTATTCGTTGCGTCCAAGCCTTTGCTCCCTTGATCACGCAGCGCAAAGGACACATCGTCAATATCGGTTCGTTGGCCTCCAAAAGCGCCGCTCGCTTTATAGGTCCCTACGCGACCACCAAATTTGCATTGGCCGGTTTTACCCAGCAACTTCGGCTGGAACTGGCCGACACTGGGGTTCACATCCTGCTGGTTTGCCCCGGTCCGATCGCGCGCAACGATGCGGGCGCACGCTATGACGATCAGGCCAGCGACTTGCCTGCCGAAACGCGCCAGCCTGGCGCCGGCGTCAGACTGAAAGCGATCGATCCCGCTCAATTAGCGACGGCGATCTTGAAGGGATGCGAAAGTCGTCAGGCCGAGCTTGTTGTGCCCTGGAAGGCGCGCGTGCTATTCGCCGTTGCCCAAATTTCTCCAGAATGGGGAGATTGGTTGCAGGCGAAGTTTTCGTCTCGCAGCTCGCGTACGTAAGCAAACTCAACATGTAACAAATCGGCGCCCGATTGAAAAATATCTACGGTCGACGAAATTCCTGTCGGTTGAACGCCGCTAGTCCGCGCTTTATGATGCTCACTTTCTCGCTATTGATTTGACCGAATGAGAGGGACTGCGAATTCGCCGTTTTCGATACGCAGAACTTTCTTCCCAGCCACTCCATCCCCAGCAAAGAACCGTCATGGCAGCGTTTCCCGAAGTCGACAAGATTCAATACGAAGGTCCCGATTCGAAGAACCCGCTGGCCTTTCGCTGGTACAATCCAGACGAAGTGGTCGAAGGCAAAACGATGCGCGATCACATGCGGTTTAGCGTTGTCTATTGGCACACGTTCCGCGGCTCCGGCGCCGATCCGTTTGGTCCCGGCACAGCAGTGCGCCCCTGGGATGACGGCACTAACTCAGAAGAGAACGCCGTCAAACGCGTTAGCGTCGCCTTTGAGTTTATTGAGAAACTAGGGGCCCCCTACTACGCGTTCCATGATCGCGACGTCTCGCCAGAAGGCGCTTCGCTGAGCGAAACCAACAAGATCTTTGACGCCGTCGCCGCGGCCTTGAAATCCGAGCAAGAGCGGACCGGCATTAAGTTGTTATGGGGAACCGCCAACCTCTTCAGCCATCCCCGTTTCATGCACGGCGCCGCGACCAGTTGCAATGCCGACGCCTTCGCCTTTGGCGCTTCGCAAGTGAAAAAATGTTTGGAAGTAACCAAGGAACTGGGGGGCGAAAACTATGTCTTCTGGGGCGGTCGTGAAGGTTATCAAAACCTGCTGAACACCGACATGAAGCGAGAGCTGGATCACCTGGCGAAGTTCTTTCACTTGGCGGTCGACTACGCTAAAGAGATCGGCTTCACAGGACAGTTCCTCATCGAGCCGAAGCCGAAAGAGCCGACCAAGCATCAATACGACTTCGATTCGGCCAACTGCCTGGCCTTCCTCAAGTCATATGATCTGGACAAGCACTTCAAGCTTAACCTGGAAACCAACCACGCGACGCTCGCTTCGCATACGATGCAGCACGAGTTGGAATACGCCGGTATGAACGGCATCCTCGGTTCGATCGACGCCAACACCGGCGACCTGCTGTTGGGCTGGGACACCGACCAATTCCCAACCAACTACTATCTGACGACCGAAGTGATGCTGTCCATCCTGAAGTATGGCGGCCTCGGCGCTGGCGGCGTCAACTTCGACGCCAAAGTGCGGCGCGAAAGCTTTGAGCCGATCGATCTCTTCTATGCTCATATCGGCGGCATGGACGCGTTCGCCAAGGGGCTGAAAGTCGCCGCCGCAATTCGGGCGGACGGCGAATTCGACAAGTTCACTAAGGCTCGCTACGGCAGCTGGGACAGCGGCGTCGGCGCCGAGATCGAAGCCGGTAAGCACGACCTGAAGTCGTTGGAAAAATATATGCTGGCCAAGGGGGAAGCCGCGGCCAACGTCAGCGGTCGTCAAGAGTTTCTCGAGAACTTGTTCAACCGCTATATGTAGACCGTCGCTGCAACCATCGAGCAGGGAAATCGCCGCCAGCGTGAAAATGCTGGCGGCCTCTTTTTGCGCTCCTCTGGAACGCATCCAAGCGCCGTGCGCCGCATGCAGAAATCATCGCTTCAAAGAACGAATAATCTCGTTGGAGGACAAGACCAACGCTAGTTCGCCGCCGCCGAGTTGGGCGACGCCGCCAATCGCGCGGACATCTGGCAGAATGTCCTGCAGACTGTTGACCACCACTTTTCGTTTGCCAACCACCTGATCGATCATCAGACAGACGTCCCCTTGCTTGCTGGTCATCAACACCGCCGACAGTCGATCGCTCTTCTGTTTCGAATCGCGGGGAATGTCGAGCATTTCGGCAAGCGAAACCGCTGCATAGGTCGTGCCGCGAAGCGTGACAACCGGAGCTCCGCCGGCGGTTTTCAGCTCTTCGTACGGCAGATCAAGCACTTCACGAACGGCGTCGAACGGCACGACGAAGCGTTCTTCGCCTTCGTGGATTAACAGCCCATCAATCACCAACACGGCCTGGCGAATCGGAATCTCAATCGTAAAGTTTGTTCCGACGCCCAAGGTCGACTCGACGCGGATCTCGCCGCCGTTCTCTTGCACCATGGTGCGGACCACATCCATGCCGACGCCGCGTCCCGAGATCTCGGTCACTTGTTCGGCCGTTGATAGTCCTGGATGGAAGATGAGTTCGATCGCTTCTTGATCCGGCATTCGCTCGGCTTGCGACTCGGTGATCGCGCCGCTTTGAACCGCTTTGCGACGCAAACGATCAGGATCAATTCCGCGGCCGTCGTCGCGAATCGAAATCAATACGTGCGTACGGGTCATCTCGGCCGACAGCCACAAGTTGCCTACTTCATTTAAACCACGAGCCGTGCGATCGGCAGGCAATTCCAACGCGTGATCGGCGACATTTCGAATCATGTGCGTGAGCGGCGCATCCAGTTCTTCCAGCAGCGACTTGTCGACTTCCAAGTCTTCGCCGGCGAGATGAACGTCCAGTTTCTTCTCTAAGCTGTTGGCTAAAGTGCGGGCCATCCGCGGGAACTTGGAGAACATGCCGCGAATCGGTACGCGTCGCAGCGAAACGACGCTCTTTTGCAAACGGTTGGCTTGCAGATTGAACGAGATGTTAACTTGCCGCAGCTCTTCGACCAGTTCGCGGAGCTCGCGAGAACTCGTCATCCGACTTTGAATGTCTTTCAACCGTTCACAGGTGATAAACAGGCTAGAAACGTCATCCAAAAAGTTATCGATACTTTCTTCGTTGACGCGCAGGAAGCGGGTCTTCTTTGCGTTGGCGTCTTTCTTCTGAGCGGAGTCGTCGTCGACATCGCTTTCCTGCGATTTGGCGATCGGACCTTCCGCCGGCGGCGGCGTTTCAGGCTCTGCCGGCGCTTGCGGCTTCAGCGATTCCAGCACCGGCGACAGCTGTTCCCAAATGATGCTGAGCAGCATTCCGTCGACGCCGATACCGCTGTCATAAATTGCTTTGAAGTTACGACTAGCGTCTTCGAGCGTCGATTGCAACGCCGATTCCGATGCGTTGCGAGCACACAACTTCAATTCGGACAGCGATTCCATCAGAGCGGTCGAACAATCGTCGTCAAACGGTTCGGTTTCGCCCTGGACGAACAATTCGATCAGCTTGCGAACCGAACGCGTTAATTCGACGCCGCCGAGCACGAATTCTAGGGGAAGCAATTCCGCAGGCGCAGCGATCTGTTTTATTAGCTCAGAGGGCGCCGAGAGCTGCCCCAATTCCCGAATCCGTTCGGCCCAGTGAAGCGATTCCGGAAATCCGGCCGCCGTCATTTCGTCGGCCATCTCCAGCAAATCGGCGATCAACGCGTCGCCGGCGGCGTCTTCATCGGCGCCTTTTGTTTTCGAGAGTACGGCGACCTGCTCCAACAGCTTTAGGTCCGCTTCGCTCAAAGTTTCTTCGTGCGTTTGATTTTCTACCGCATGCAGCAATTGGTCGAGCGAATCGATCCCTTCAATCAGCGCACGACAGAGGTCTTCGGTCAGCGGCGTCTTTTGGTTGCGTACTTCGTCGAGCGCGTTTTCCAACGAGTGTGCGAACTTCTTGATCGCCGTGAGGCCGAAGAAGCCGGCGTTGCCTTTGATCGAATGGACGGTTCGAAATACCGAATGGACCGCTTCGGAGTTGTTCGAATCCGATTTGAAAGCGTTCAGTAGTGCCGGCAAATCCTGAATGGCATGCACCGATTCATCGATGAATCCCGCTAGCAGTTCGTTATTGGCGTCGTGTTCGCTCATGATGACTCAATTTGCCGCTGCGCTGCCCGCGCATCAGGGATTGTGTTTAGGTCAGTTGCCGCTGTTTCAGTTCATGCAATGCGTTCCACCAACGCAACTGTTTTTCAAAGGCCGCTTCGAGCACTTCTTTGAGCGTATCGAACTTTTCAACAGGCTTAAATAAGCAAGACTCCGCTCCAAAACGCATCGAATCCAGTACGGTCGACAACGTCACCAGGCCGGTCAGCATGACGACTTGAATGCCTCCATCGTATTGCTTGATGTCCTGCAGCAATTCGAGTCCGTTAATCCGCGGCATCTCGATATCGAGGATGCACACGCGAATCGAACTGTCGAGCAATACTTTCATCGCTTTCTCCGGTTGCTCCAGAGAAATGACGTCATATCCAGCACTCGACAACTGCCGCCCAACCAGGCGCAGGATCTGCGGATCGTCATCGACATGCAAAACTTTTTTGTTCATTCCGGTCCTACGCTCCCGAGAATTTCGATTCTGACATCCCGGCCGCCAGATCGCGTTCGCCTGCCCTTGTGACCGTCCCTGCGACGGATTTCCCCTGTGGACAAGACATGAAAGAGTAGGGAACGATTTGAGGCGCGGCGGCGAAACGGACGAAAATTCCATTTTCCGCTAGACGGACGCCCTTATAACAGGCCCAAACTCACCTTTCAGTCGTTACGGCCGTCACAATCGCGCTAACCGGCCAAAATACCACGGGCAGCCAGATCTTCTCGCAGTCGATCAGCGCCGATAAACAGCACCGCGTCTAATCCGTACTCCCGAGCGCCTGCGACGTTCTCGGGTCGATCGTCGACAAAGAAGATCGACGCCGGCGCGACTCCTGCTTGCTCGATCGCCGCTTGATAGATCCCAGCGTCAGGCTTCATCGACTTCGCTTCATAGCTCAACACGTATTGTTCAAAGCACTGGTGCAAAAACGGATAACGCCCGGCGATGCAAAAATCCCAGTGACACGCACACGTGTTCGACAAGATCCCCAAGCGGCGCCCTTGCTCATGCAGCGCCTCGGCGATTTCGATCACCGGGTGATTGAGCTCAAAGATGTCGCTCGCCGCCAAGGCCAACTCGTCCTGGATCGGCGAGCGGCCTGTTTGCTGGCAGAAGTAGGCGTGAAACTCGGCGGTGTCGATCTCGCCGGTTTCGTAGCGAATCTGCATGCCGCTAAAGAAGACAACGTCGCGCACCTGCTCGACCGGCGCATCGGCGACCTGGGCCATCTGCCGACAGGCCCGGTCATGATCGAAATACAAGAGGACGTTCCCCAGATCGAAATAGAAAAACTCGATCGGCTGCGAGCTCATAGCTTTTTCAATTGCAACTTGCGATACGACGCTTCGGCCGCCGGCCCAGAGTGAATCTGCAAACCGATAACCCCGGTTCGGGCAATCGCGCCATCCGCTTCGGTGTAGTCGACCGTTTGCAAATCGTTGACCCAGATTTGAATCTTCGGGCCCTGGCACCGAATCTTCAAACGATTCCATTCGCCGCTCTTCACCGTTTTGGCGACCTCGGCGGCCGGGCCTTCCGCCATAAAAACCTTGCGGCGCGATTCGTCATACAGCGACCCCCAAATCAATCGCGCCGGCGTGCTTCCCATGTCGCACTGGAAACCGATCATCTCGTGATGATTCGGAATCCGCTGGCTGCGAAACTGCACGCCGGCGTTGGTCCCCTGACCAACCAGCTTCGCCTCTAGGGTCAACTCAAAGTCGCCGTACTCTTCTTTGGTGCAAAGAAACTCGTTGTTCGGAATCGCCTTCTTCAGCGACCCGGCGACAACCGCTCCCTCTTCCACCCGAAACCATTCGCTTTTTCCTTCCCAACCCTCCAACGTCTGGCCATCAAAGATCGACGTTGCGTCAGCGGCCTGCAGCGAAGCGGCGGAGAGCGCTGCAAACAGCAGCGAAAAGCAAAAGCGGGGCATGAGCGGGACTCCGGAAGAAAGTTGGCAGGTCGTAAACTTGCTTCCAGGATAATAGAGCGGCGAGCGCCAAGCTAGATTGCAGCCGCGAATCTTAGAAGAAGGAAACGCGCCGTCTTGCTTTGCTTATTCCTTGAACGTCCCGATACATCTCGACTGTTGCGGAATGACCTTCAGGCCTGCTCTGAGGGTACTCAATGCCATGAACCTCGATGATGTGATTCAGCGATACGCTCGCCAACACGATCTGGAACTTGAAAAAAAACTCGGCGATGGAACGGATGGTCTTGTCTACAAGACCCACCAAACAACCGCTATCAAAGCGTTCGATCGCGAAAAGCAATTCTACAACGAATTAGGATGTTACCAACGCTTACAAGAGTTGGAATGTAACAAATTGGGATCTTCGCCATCCCTCTACTGCGTGGCTTTGACGAATCGCTCCGCATCATCGAAATGAGCGTCGTCACTCCCCCCTATCTCTTGGATTTTGGCAAGTGCTATCTGGATGTCCAGCACCCCGATTATCCGGCCGACGCAATCAGTATGAAATCGAGCGACAAAGGGAAGAGTTGGGAGAAGACTTCGGCATCATGCAAATGGCGATCGCCCAACTGCGTCAATTCGGCATTCATTACATCGACGCCAAGCCGCGGAACATTCATCCAGGTCGCCCCAATTCGTCACGCTGATCTTCCTCCTTATCGCCGCACGTCAAACCCACGCATCCGCGGCGTATCGTACTGCGCTTGCGGCAGATAATTGGTCGGCTGCGGCGGCATCTGGTTGACCGGCGCGTTGGCTGGAGGAGCCATCGTGTTGTAGGGTTGCACGGGATAGGGCGTTTGCGGCGCGGCCTGATAGGCAGGCTGCGGTTGCGCCGGATATCCGCTGGATGGGATGTAACCCGGCGTCACGCCTGCTGATCCGGCTGGCGGCGCGTTCCCAGTCGGCGTCATTTGCAGATTGGGATCGGCCAGGTTGATCGACCGCGCGTCGCTGCGTTGCGGCTTCATAAAGACATTCGGCGACGACGGCGGTTGATTGATTCGATAGTCGTAAACGTTGATCGTGAACTCCATCTGGGCCGGCGGCAGTTTCAGATCAATCCGATGCGGCAGCGAGACGCCGGTCGTCGGATCAAAGCGATGGGCCGAAGCCAAGGCCGACGCCAACGTGTTACCTGCCTGATCGTAAACATGCTGCTGCAGCACAAAGCCATAGGTTTTGTCGATCACCGTCGACTTGGTGATCGTCCCGCTGGGACCGCTGATCTGCGTTCGTATTTCAAGGTTTCCATCGGGCGTGGGATAAGGCCCCTGATGATTGCCGCCGGGCTCAAAGATCACCAGCCCCATCGCCTGCGAAATCCAGGTCGGTTCAACCGGCAACAACTGCCGCGCGTTGCTGTACTGATACTGATCGTGCCGGCAATAAACCAACCCCGGCCAACCGCCGACGGTGGACCATGCCCAGAACTCTTCGTTGTTGCTGCCGAAGTCGAGGACCTGTCCCATCAGAGCCGCTTCGCCGGTCAAGCGAAAGTTGAGCGGCGGCGCCATCGAGATATTCGCGCGAATCACTGGATAGCCATGCAGCGAGATCGTCGCGCCGGTTGTTTCGGCGGTTTGCACGCGGGCCGTGTTGCCGTTTACCTGGGCGATGATTTGCTCCAACGTCGGCTGCGTGGCGAACGCGACCGGTGCGTTGTTGACCGGCATCGGCCGCAACATCGCCGGACAGCCAGCCCCCATCGACATGCAGAGGACGCCGCACCAAAGAAGCAGCCAGAATGGTTTCACGTACACGGCTTCCATGCCTTTCGCGGATCGGCTTTACGCCGCCGATTCGAGTAGTTGAGCAATTTCGATTTGAATTTCGGCGATCCGCGCCGCACCTGGGTTTGCAACCGGCACTTCATACTGCGTCTCGCGTTTCGCGCTAAAGACGACCAGCATCTCCGGCCCCTCCCCTTCTCCGCTCGCATCTTCCAGGCGCAAGATCTTGCGGCGAATCATCAGCAGCGCCATCACGTAGCGCACATCTTCTTTGGTCGGGTCTTCGGCCAAACTTTCAAAGTAGTCGAGCATTACGTCGCTCGGCGCCCAATCGGGACCGCGTGATTTGCCTGACGGCAATTCCGACTTCCACCAGCCGACGGCTCCTTCCGGCGCTCCTTGCCAGGCTTCGACTGAGTAGTCTTGGCGCACCACTTCGGCGCCATCGCGGACCAAGACCGAATAAAAGGTCTCGCCTGGCGAAAGTTCTCGATCGGTTGCCGCACAACGGCGCGTGCACCGCTGAACATCAAAATCCATCATCGGCAGTCATTGCGCACAGGTGCGCCTGGGCAAAATTTTACGGACCATCACAAGCCGCCTATTGCAGACCGGCGGCGGATAGTACGCGATTCGCCGCAGTCGTTCAATACGCAGTATAGAAGCGTGCGTCGCTTCCTCCAGAACCAATTTCAAATCGGACCGAGCGATAGCACTTGGGGCATTTCCCCTCGTAGTGCGTTCCCTCCCGATTCTTATAGATGCGCACGTAGGTGCTGCAGCAGGTGAACTGCACCCCTAAAAAGTCGCGACGCGTCGGTCCCCCCGTCGAAGATCGCGGATTGGGATCACTGCTAAAATCAATCGAATCGCCCGGCATAGCGAGACTCCTCCTCCTCGTTTTCTCCTACCGCAGCGCGAATTCTACCGCTCTCCCGGCCCGTAATCCTAGGTTGATTTGGCCCCCAAACAGCCAACCGCCCCCCAAAATTGTCCTTGGCCCCTGCGCTGCGATTGTCTTAAAGTTCGATGAAGCCCCTCTTTCGGTCGCGGGAATCGCCAATTGCCGGTTGACTGAACCTTCTGGCGCAGTTAAAGTCCCTACAGAAGCTTGACTACTTTTGTAGCCCAAAACTAACCGAACAAAAACGATGCCCTGCATTTCGCTATTACCCCTGCTACTACTAACCGGTCATCGGCCGCAGGGGACAGCGTAGACAGCGCTTGCATCAAACGTTTAGCTGGAAACCCCAAGGCCCCCCGAATTGGCCCTGGGGTTTTTTTATTGGATTTACCGCAAATGACTTCCCATTTTCTCCCTGACGCATCGAACTTCGCGAGTCGCGGCCGCCTGCTGCTAGCCGCGCCGGCGCCCGGCCGGCCCGTCGATTCGATACATTGTTGAATATCCACCTTCGTCAGGTTTACTTGAGATACCATGTCCAATCAACGCACTATCAAGATCTTTGACACCACGCTCCGCGACGGCGAGCAATCTCCCGGCGCCAGCATGAACTTGCCCGAAAAGATGGAGATCGCCCAGGCGCTGGTCGACCTGGGAGTCGACGTCATCGAGGCCGGCTTTCCGATCGCATCGCCCGGCGACTTTGAAGCGGTTCACGAAATCGCCAGCAACATTCGCGGCGCTTCGATCTGCGGTCTGGCCCGCTGTAACGACCGCGACATCGATCGCGCCTGGGAAGCGTTGAAGTCGGCCAAGGCGCCGCGCATCCATGTCTTTCTCGCAACCAGCGCGATTCACCGCGAGTTCAAGTTGAAGATGTCGCCGGACGAAATCGTCGAACGCGCCATCGCAGGCGTCGCTCGGGCAGCCGGCTATTGCGACGACGTCGAGTTCTCACCCGAAGACGCAGCTCGAACCGAACCCGACTTCCTGTGCCGCGTGGTCGAAGCGGCGATTAAAGCAGGCGCCACCACGGTCAACATTCCCGACACCGTCGGTTACGCGACCCCTTCGCACATGGGCCGCGTCATCAGCGACCTGGTCAATCGCGTACCGAACATCGATCAGGCGATCATTTCGGTTCACTGCCACAACGACCTCGGCCTGGCGGTCGCCAACAGCTTGGCCGCGGTGGAAGCGGGCGCCGGTCAGATCGAATGCACGATCAACGGCATCGGCGAACGTGCCGGCAACTGCGCCTTGGAAGAGATCGTCATGGCGCTGCGAACTCGCAATGACTATTACAACGTCGATTCGCGCATCAATACCGAGCGTCTTGTTCCGACCAGCCGATTGGTGTCGAGCGTCACCGGCATGCAGGTGCAACGCAACAAAGCGATTGTCGGCCGCAACGCGTTCGCGCATGAGGCCGGCATTCACCAAGATGGCATGCTGAAAGAGCCGTCGACCTACGAGATCATGCGTCCCGAGGACGTTGGTTTCGCCAAGACCGACCTGGTGCTCGGCAAACATAGTGGTCGCGCGGCGTTGGCCGATCGAGCGAGAAGTCTCGGCTATCACATGACCGGCGAGCAATTGCAGGCCGTCTTTGAGCAGTTCAAAGAGTTGGCCGACAAGAAGAAAGAGATCTACGACGGCGATATCTCGGCCCTGTGCGAACAACAGATCCGCGGCAGCGACTTGACCAAAGAATGGTCGCTCGTCTCGCTCGAAGTTTCGTCCGGCACCCAGCGGCAACCGAACGTCAAGATGACTCTGGCTCACGCCGGCGAAGAACATTCCGCCGAAGTCTCCGAAGGAGACGGACCGATCGACGCCGCATTCTGGGCCGTCGAACGAATCACCGGCGTCAAGCTGAACTGCAAAGACTTCCAAGTCCGCAGCGCCACTTTAGGCCGCGACGCCCAAGGAACGGTCACCGTCGACATCGACCACAACGGCACGATCTTCCGCGGCCGCGGCGTATCCACCGACACCGTCGAATCAACCGTCCTGGCGATCCTCGACGCCGTCAATCGCATCTGCTGGAAAACCGCTAGGCCGGTCGAAACGACCTAGAAGAAAAGCAGAAACGGGAAAGCGGAAGAAGAGGTAGGTCAGGCCTTTGGCCTGACGAAAAACTAAGCTTCTTTCGCTACTCCCTCTTCTTCCGCTTTCCTTTCAGCTCGCCACAAACCCCAGGTAATAGAATATCCACCCCGTCACCGCGGTCATCGTCATGCCGATCGCCGCGAGTCGGGCCCAAAACTTGTGGGTGTTGCTATAGCTGTTGGGCATCACCGGACTCGGAAATTTGCAAATCGCTTTCAGGATCACAAAGATCCAGAGCAGCGGCGTGGGAATCGCGAAGGCCAAGTGAATATAGAGACTCGTGTCGACCGTCCCCGACGCGTAATACGGAGACGGTTCGGCCAGTTCGCGCCAGTTGGTGAAAAACCGCATATCGATCTCGAACGCGATCACCGCCAACAACAGCACGACCCCCAGAATGATTTGCAGCCATTTGTGCAGGTTATACATCCGCCGAAAGCGAACCAGCGCGATGCTAATCGCCATGATCACGATCACGCCAAACATCGCCAAAAAGACGAAGTCGAGCATCACCGAACCGCGGGTCGGTAAAAATCCATAGTTTTGCGCAAACAGCGATAGCATCCCTGTCGCCCCCAAAAGTGAATGCCTGTGAATGCGGATAGTTTAGCGAGAATTTGCGGCCTAGTAAGCGCCTGCCCGCTTTTCCCTTATCGGCAATCGCCAGGGAACGCCACAAACCAATCGCCCCAATCGCGGCCAGGAACTTCCGCGGCGAAGTTGATTTGCAGCCTATACTTGTGACGATTGCAACCGATCGCCAAAATAGCGTGACCGCAGAAAAGCGGAGAGCGGCAAGCCGAAAGCGGAAAACAACGCCGTAGGCGGCGCCATAGCCCCAGCATCAGCATCTTCGTAGCCCGAAGCGCAAGCGAGGGAAATGCGGACGCCAGCAAATAACGACCATTGAATCCCAACAACAACCCCACAGCAAACTAGTGTTCTGTCACGCGACAATTTTCAGGCGCCATGATTTTATTAGCCGTAGTGCGTTAGCACCGGTTTCTGATGGGAACTCATTTGCGAAAGACAATTGGTAACAGAAACCGCGGCTAACGCCGTGCGGCTGATTTCGTGGAAGCCGAAAATAGCGGTTTGACACAACACTAGCCCGCGGCGCAAGCCAAGGGAAAGCGTTCCAACCAACTTAAAACCCCAACACTCAAATCCAGCGCCACCCCAGGCGCCCGACCACGGCCGAGTGGCGAAATTGGCAGACGCACAGGACTTAAAATCCTGTGGAGGGTAACCTCCGTGCGGGTTCGATCCCCGCCTCGGCTACTTTGTTTTCAGCAATATCAGAGCATATCGAAGTAAGTCGTTGCCTTACTTCACGTTCCGACATTCCCCCTAAATCGCCCTGCTCCGATATTTCCAACAATTCCGCAACTTGCAGCATCAGATACGGCATCAGTTTTTCCGCGGCGCCATCTGAACCCGCTGCCGCCGGCGCTGCTTCTGCTTCGCCAGACGCGACGTCAAAATCTTCTTGGCGAACTTTCAGATAATGTTTGTGGGCGATCTTCGGACTGTTGCCCAACCACGCGCACACGATGTGCGTTCGGTATTGCGATTCCAATTCGGTCTGACGCGTCGAGCGTAGCGACTGGAACAACTTCGGCCACGGCAACACGCCAGACCGGCCAATGATGATTCCCATCCGCTTCCGCAAATACGCGTCATTCAGCGTTTTTCCCTTCCGGTTCGCTGTGATGACGTACTTGGCGCCATCGGGCGCCTGTTCTTGCGCCTCTAGCAGCAGCGGCCGTAACTCGGCGAAGATTGGGATATGCCGCTCGGCCTTTCCCTGAAAGCGTTTCGTCTTCGGCGATCGAATCAAAATCTTGTTCTGGTCCCACAAGATGTCATCCCACGTTAGCCCGTTGAGCTCGCTAGGAATCCGCAGACCGCCCCAGCGTGCAAAGGCGAAAATCAGCCGCCACTGAAGCGAAGGGCACGCCTCGAGCACTTTCTGAGAGTCTTCGGCCGTTAGATAGGCGACTTCGCCGACATTGGCGATAGTCTTCACGTTGGCGAAGGGATTTTCGTCAATCAGCCGCTTGCGTAGCGCCGCATTGAAGTACAACCTAGCGCAAGTGATGTGCTTATCGATCGTCGCCAGCGACTTGATGCCTTTGACCTTATGGGCGATATGCCGATGGAAGTCGTCCGCATCGCCGGGCGAGATCGCCGCCAGCATCTTCTCTTTGCCAAAGAACTTGACCAGATAGTTCTTGCTCGACTCGTTCTTGCGACGCGTGCGGTCTTCCCAGTCGGTACGGCTCTTGAAGTATTCGTCTAAAAACTCTTCCAGCTTATAGACGCGCCGGCTGGCGATCAGCCCCACGGCTACCAGTTTGCGCGTCATCGCCGTTCCCAGCGACTTTACCCAAGCCGACGTAGCGTCTGGTACGGCTGTTCCTGATTTAGCAGACGCGTTTAGATGCTCGATGTGACCGGCAATCGTCCTTGCCGCTTTGATCGTCGTCTTGCTGACTGAAACGCCTCGGCGTTTATTGTCGCGATCGTAGAATTGGATTAGGTAGCACCCCTTGGCGCGCACTTGAATAGAAGCCATAGCGATGTGTCTCCGTTCGTAGAGAATTCGCCATCCGTGGACTTTTCGCCGAGGCGCTTTCCTTGCCGCGACGTGGCTATTCTACCCGTTCTGTCGGTTGCGCGCCAGCTGCGAAATGCCGCAAGTTCTCGATTCTCCTATCTTGGATGATGCTACCGCAAGCCAGTACAAATGCGTCTCGAATTGCCAGCGTGACACTTCATCAAGAAATTTCCCAACTCAACAGGAGGAGGAGGGGCATCCTGTAAAAATTCCTATTACGTGCGAAAGCGGCGCAGCGACTAACCCTCAACCCGCCCCACCCCACCGGGAAGGACCCGGCGAATTCTCCACCGCGCCGGCCGCTAGAGGGTCCACCCCCTCGAATTTTGCCAGAAAACGCGTGCGTCTAACGAGCGGTGCAAATGCCGAAAGCCGGGATGACTTCGCCGCCCCTCCCCTTCGCCGTCGCACACCGATAGCCCCCCTACCTTAATTCGCGAAAATTCAGGCGCGCTTCACATGCGGTGCAAATCCGCAGCGCCGGCATGATGCCTGGGCCCCTCCTGCCCTGTCCTCTTCTCTCATGGCAACGCCCCCCAGCTTCCCCTAAACTGGGCCTTTTGTCTCGCTACTGCGGGACATGCTCGGTCAATATCTTGCTTAATCTCCGCCGCAGCGGCATTGACGCCTACGCTCGGCGATTGCTGGAAGGGAATCTCTCTTGGCACTGAAGAAGTCGGAACTTTATTCCTCGCTCTGGTCTAGCTGCGATACGCTCCGCGGCGGGATGGACGCCAGCCAGTACAAGGACTACGTCCTGTCGATCTTGTTTATCAAGTACGTCAGCGACAAGTACGACGGCAAGCCGTTTGCGCCGATCAAGATCCCGCCCGGGGCCAGCTTCAAGACGATGATCGCGCTGAAGGGCAAATCGGACATCGGCGATCAGATCAACAAAAAGATCATCGCACCGTTGGCCGCCGCCAATCAGCAACTATCCCAGTCCGACTTTCCCGACTTCAACGACGCCGTCAAACTGGGCGACGGCAAAGAGAAAGTCGAGCGGCTGACCGAGTTGGTCGCGATCTTTGAGAGCGAAAAACTCGACTTCTCCAAGAACCGGGCCGATGGGGACGACATCCTCGGCGACGCCTACGAATACTTGATGCGGCACTTCGCCACCGAAAGCGGCAAGAGCAAAGGGCAGTTTTACACGCCGGCCGAAGTCAGCCGCATCATGGCCCAAATCCTCGGGATTCGTATCGCCAAAACTTCTAGCAATACAACCGTTTACGATCCGACTTGCGGTTCTGGTTCGCTCCTGCTCAAGGTCGGCGAAGAAGCCAAGACCGAGGTAACGCTTTACGGGCAAGAGAAAGACGCGACCACCAGCGGTCTTGCCCGCATGAATATGATCCTGCACAACAACCCGACCGCGACCATCGTGCAAGGCAACACGCTTTCGGGGCCCAAGTTCTTAGATGGGGACGCCCTGAAGACGTTTGACTACGTCGTCGCCAATCCTCCTTTCTCTGACAAACGCTGGACCACCGGGATTGATCCGCTCAACGATCCCCATGGGCGCTTTAGCACGTTCGGCGTGCCGCCGGCCAAGCAGGGAGACTTCGCCTATCTGCTGCATATCGTCCGCTCGCTCCGCAGCACCGGGACGGGGGCCTGCATTTTGCCGCACGGCGTGCTGTTCCGCGGCAATGCTGAGGCCGAAATCCGCACCGCGTTGATTCGCAAAGGCTACATCCAGGGAATCATCGGTCTGCCGGCCAACCTGTTTTACGGAACCGGCATTCCGGCCTGTATTGTGGTGGTCGATAAGAAAGATGCCGCTAAGCGGACCGGCATCTTTATGATTGACGCCAGCGACGGCTACATCAAAGAAGGCCCCAAGAACCGCCTCCGTGCGCAAGATCTCCACAAGATCGTCGACGTCTTCAATCGTCAGCAGGAAATCGCCGGCTATTCGCGGCTGGTTCCGTACGATCAGATCGAAAAGAACGATTACAACCTGAATCTGCCACGATACATCAACAGCCGCCAGACCGAAGATATCCACGACATCGCCGGCCATCTGCAAGGAGGCATCCCCACGGCCGATGTCGATTCGCTGGATCGCTATTGGGAAGTCTGCCCCAAGCTCCGCGCGGCCCTCTTCCACAAGAATCGCCCCGGCTATGTCGATCTGGCGGTCGACAAGGCTGCAATCAAAACGGCCATCTATCAGCATCCGCAGTTCGCCGCGTTCATCCAGCAGATGAACGAGCATTTCGACGAGTGGCGCAAGCGGGCCGCCGCCAAGCTGCGCAAACTGACCGCTGGCTGTCTGCCGAAGCAGGTCATCGCCGATCTCTCCGAAGGCCTACTGTCTCACTACGCCGATCGTCCGCTGATCAATCAGTACGACGTCTATCAGCATCTAATGGACTACTGGGCCAACGTCATGCAGGACGACGTCTATCAAATCGCGGCCGAAGGATGGCAAGCCGAGACCTACCGCATTTTGGTCGAAGACAAAAAAGGGAAAAAGCGTGACAAAGGGTGGGCGTGCGACCTGATCCCCAAGCCGCTGATAGTGGCCCGCTATTTTGCCGATCAACAGGCGAAGATTGACCAGTTGCAAGCCAAGGCCGAAAACATCGCCGCCCAATTGACCGAACTAGAAGAAGAACATGCCGGCGAAGAAGGCCTGCTGGCTGAACTGGAAAAGATCAACAAAGGGACCGTCGCGGCCCGGCTGAAGGAAATCGCCGGCGAAGCGGATGCAGCCGAAGAAATCGCCGTTCTAGAACGATGGAAGAAGCTGAACGCCAAAGAAGCGAAGTTGAAAGGAGAGATCAAAACGGCCGAGGACGAACTGGACCAATCGGCGTACGACAAGTATCTCCAACTCAGCGAGAAGGACGTCAAGGCGCTGGTGGTCGATGACAAATGGCTGGCGACACTGGATACCGCCGTACATGGCGAAATGGACCGGATCAGTCAAGCGTTGACACGACGCATAAAACAACTGGCAGAGCGATACGAAGCGACGTTACCTGAACTTTCTGACCGCACAAGCAGGTTAGAGGAGAAAGTACTGGGACAGATAGAGAGAATGGGAATTGCTGTTGCGAGGTCTCGTTCCATGGAGTCACAAAATGACGACTAGCTTTGACGCGATCCGACGGAGCTACAGACAAACTGAAGTCGGCATAATTCCTGACGACTGGGACGTCCAGCCGCTTGGTGCACTTACTTTGAGAATGACAAATGGATTTGTTGGTCCGGCCATTCGTCACTACACAAATAGCACCGACGGCATACTTTATATCCAAGGATACAACATCAAAGAGAATTCGTTTGAATTCCATGGCATAAAGTACGTGACGCAAGAATTCCACAAAAGGAATATGAAGTCCTGCTTGCGCGTCGGTGATATGCTAACGGTGCAGACTGGCGACGTCGGACTTACGGCTGTTGTGTCTGAAAAGATCGCCGGTTCAAATTGCCATGCTTTGATTATTTCGCGATTTGACAAGAACAAGGTTCAGTCAAATTTCATCTCTTTCTATCTTAATAGCGAACCCGGTCGATCTCGATTAAGGTTGATCGAAACCGGAACGACGATGAAGCATTTAAACGTTGGCGATATGCTGTTTTTTTTAGTGCCGCTACCGCCGACTCTCGCTGAGCAGCAAGCCATCGCCGAGGCCCTGGGGGATGCCGACGCCTGGATCGAGTCGCTGGAAAAGCTGATCGCCAAGAAACGCGACCTCAAACAAGCCGCCATGCAGCAGCTGCTGACCGGCAAGATGCGTCTGCCGGGATATGCTGGGGAGTGGGAGATCAAACCAATTGGAAAAGTCGCTCCTTTACAGCGTGGGTTTGACTTGCCAAACGCGTTACTGCGTTCGGGAAGATTTCCGGTAGTCTATTCGAACGGAATCGCCAACTACCACCGGGAATCAAGAGTTAAAGGCCCTGGTGTTGTAACAGGGCGATCTGGCACCATAGGAAACGTCACTTTTGTCGAAGATGATTTCTGGCCTCATAACACATCACTTTGGGTCACCAATTTCAACGGCAACGACGAGAGATTTATTTATTATTTGTATACGACGCTTTCATTTGAGCAATTTGCCACTGGCTCCGGAGTGCCAACGCTCAATCGAAACAATGTACATGAGTTCAAAGTGCATCTTCCACCATCACGTGCCGAACAACAGGCTATCGCGGGAGTTTTTGCCGACATAGATAGCGAACTCGCGATCCTCGGAATCAAACTCGCTAAGGCAAAGCAAATCAAGCAAGGAATGATGCAACAACTGCTGACCGGGATGGTTCGACTGGTATGAGCTCTCCAAATTCACTCCAATATTTCATCGGCTGGGACGTCGGAGGCTGGAACTGTGACAAGAATGCAAAGAGTCGTGACGCGATCGTTATTTTAGACGCAGATCGCAAACTCGTCGGAAGGCCATGGCGCAAGAACTTGCGAACGTTCTTAGAAAACTCACCAACAACCAAAGATTGGCTACTGTCACTATTCCGACTGTGCTCGGCAGACATACCGCACAGTGAATTTCAAGTGACCATGGCGATTGATACGCCGTTAGGTTTCTCGACTGAATTTGTCGAACTCATTGCCGCAGGCAGGATAAGCGTGCCGGCTCACAAATCTTTGGACAATAAATATTTGTTCAGGCAAACGGAGCGTCATCTGGCAAGTCTCGGCTGGTCACCATTATCGGCCATAAAAGACATGATTGGCAGCCAAGCGACCAAAGGCATCCACGCCCTTGCTAAATTTGCGCCCAGAATTGAATCCACCGGAGTATGGACGGATGACAAGTACCTGACCGTCATTGAGACCTATCCGACCGTTTGTCGTGACGTCCCCCCGGTACGCGATTGGGTTGCTGAGCATCCCCCACAATCCCACGAAGATATTCAAGACGCGCTCGTTTGCGCAGTAGTCGCTTCGCTATTTGCAACGGCACCGGAGAATTTGGAATCCCCGAGTGCCGAAGTTCCCAAATCTGAAGGCTGGATCTGGTTTCCACGCAATTGCGAAAACTAAGAAAGTCACCATGAACGTCATCGGCAAGTCAGAACGCGAAACGCAAAACCGCGTAATCGGCCTTTTTCTCGATGAACTCGGCTATCGGTTCTTGGGCGATTGGTCAGACCGCGGCGGCAACAGCAATATCGAAGAAAAGCTGCTGACTGACTATCTAACCACCGCAGGCTACACGCCGGCCCAAATCAGCATCGCGATCTATCGCCTGACGACCGAGGCCAACAATCGCAACCGCGGTCTGTACGGCAACAATCAGGAAGTCTACAAGCTGCTGCGCTACGGCGTGCCGGTCAAAACTGCGGCGGGACAAGTGACCGAAACCGTCCATCTGATCAACTGGGCCGAAGCATCGAAAAACGACTTTGCCTTGGCCGAAGAGGTAACGCTGACCAGCGGACAAGAACGCCGGCCTGACCTGGTGCTGTATGTCAACGGAATCGCGCTGGGAGTGATCGAACTAAAAAACAGCCGGACCAGCATCGGCGACGGCATCCGGCAAAACCTGTCGAACCAGCTCCCCGAGTTTAATGAGACCTTCTTTAGCACAATCCAATTTGTCTTCGCCGGCAGCGACTCCGAAGGCTTGCAGTACGGCACGATCAAGACCGAGGAAAAATATTTCCTGAAGTGGAAAGAAGACGAAGAAGACAATTCGCGGTACAAGCTCGACAAGTATCTGCTGAAGTTATGCGACAAAGAGCGACTGCTGGAACTGGTGCACGATTTTGTGCTGTTTGACGGGGGCATAAAAAAGCTACCCCGCGTGCATCAATATTTTGGCATCAAGAAAGCGCAAGAGCACGTAAGCGACCGCCGCGGCGGTATCATTTGGCACACCCAAGGCAGCGGCAAAAGCATCACGATGGTGCTGCTGGCGAAATGGATCTTAGAAAACAACGCCGCAGCGCGAGTGGTGATCATTACTGACCGGGATGAACTGGATAAACAGATCGAGCGAGTCTTTACCGACAGCGGCGAAAAGATCCGCCGCAGCAACAGCGGCCGCGACCTGATGAGCCAACTAGCAGAACCGACGCCGCGACTGTTGTGCTCGCTGGTGCATAAGTTTGGTCTGGATACGAAGAAAGGGAAGAAGAAAAGTGACAAGCAGTTTGAGGCCTACATTCAAGAACTAGAAGCGAAGCCAAGTCTGACGGTAGGCGAAGTCTTCGTATTTGTGGACGAGTGTCACCGAACGCAAAACGGCCGTTTGAACAAGTTGATGAAGACGATTATGCCCAATGCAATCTTCATTGGCTTTACAGGCACTCCCTTGCTGAAAGAGGACAAGAAAACGAGTCGGGAAGTCTTCGGAACATACATCCACCAGTACAAGTTCAGCGAAGCAGTCGAGGACGAAGTAGTGCTGGACCTGGTGTATGAGGCCCGAGACATCAATCAAAAGCTCGGCTCCCCAGAGAAGATCGATCAATGGTTTGAAGCGAAAACCAAGGGCCTGAATGACTGGCAAAAGGATGAACTGAAAATCAAATGGGGAACGCTGCAAAACGTCCTCAGTTCGCGCTCGCGTATGGAACGAGTAGTGAGCGACATCATCTTTGACTTTAGCGTCAAGCCGCGGCTCTCGAGCAAACGGGGCAACGCAATGCTTGTCGCGTCTAGCATCTACGAGGCCTGTAAGTATTTCGAGCTCTTCCAAAAAACGGTCTTCAAAGATCGCTGTGCTGTCATCACGTCGTACAATCCGCTCAACAAAGATATCACCAAAGAAGAATCGGGCGCGAATACGCCGACAGACAAGCAATTCATCTTTGACACCTACACGGAACTGCTGAAAAACGTACCGGCGAAACCGGGCATGAACAAGACCGAGTCCTACGAAGACGCCGCCAAGACGTTGTTTGTAAAAGAGCCGGCCAATATGCAGTTGCTGATTGTGGTCGATAAGTTGCTGACCGGTTTCGACGCTCCGGCCTGTACTTATTTGTACATCGACAAATCAATGCACGACCACGGATTGTTTCAAGCGATCTGCCGCACGAATCGTTTAGACGGCGAAGATAAAGATTTTGGTTATATCGTCGACTATCAAGACCTTTTCAAAAACCTGATCAACGAGCAAGGAACCGGGGCCCTGCAAGTTTATACTTCGGAATTGGATGATTCCGACGGCGGGACTAGTCCCGAAGTGCTGATGCAAGATCGGCTGGCGAAAGGGAAAGATCGAATCGACAATGCGATCGAGGCGCTGGCGCTGTTGTGCGAACCGGTTGAAGCTCCGCAAAGTGAACTGCAGTACATTCACTACTTTTGCGGAAATACCGAGATCCCCAGCGACTTGAAAGAGCGCGAACCGCAGCGGACGGCGCTTTACAAAGGAGTCGTCGCGCTACTGCGGGCCTACGCTAATTTGGCCGATGAATTGCCCGACGCCGGCTATAGCGAAGCCGACATCGAGCGAATCAAGGAGCGGCTGGACTTTTACGTCAAGATGCGCGACACGATCCGCAACGCCGCCGGCGAAACGCTTGACCTGAAGCCGTACGAAGCCGACATGCGGCATTTGATCGATACCTATATCGAAGCCGACCAGCCGCGGAAGATCTCCCCCTTTGACGAGATGGGCCTGCTGGACCTGATCAACTCTACCGGGATGGCCGAAGCGATTAACTCGCGCCTAGCCGGCCTGAAAGGGAACGAAGCTGCGATTGCCGAGACGATCGAGAACAACGTCCGCAGCAAGATCATTCAGGAAGAACTAAGCGACCCGGCTTTTTATGAAAAGATGTCGGCGCTGCTGGATGAAATTATCGCCGCTCGCAAGGCAAAGGCGCTGTCGTACGAAGCCTATCTAAAGCGGATGGCCGAACTGACCAAGACGTTGAGCGCCGGCAAGACCAGCGACACGCCGGAAGCGTTAGACTCGCCGGGCAAGCGGGCAATCTTCAACCGGCTGTTGCAAGTGCTAGATGCCGGCGAGACGTCGCAAGGCCGCGAACGAGTCGAGTTGGCGATCAAGATTGACGACACGGTAAAACAGGTTCGCCCCGATGGGTGGCTAGGGGTGCAGGCAAAAGAGGAAGTGATCAAAGCGGCCCTGTACGCTATCCTGCAGGACGTCGACCAAGTCAACGAACTGTTCTTGGTCATCTCAGCCCAGCGGGAATACCAATGACCACGATCGAACTGGGCGAAATGGCCGTGGATGTCGTCTTGAAGGACATCAAAAACGTCCATCTAAGCGTGCATCCCCCGTCAGGACGCGTACGCATCGCCGCCCCCCGGCGCACCAGCATTGACTCGCTACGCCTGTACGCGATCTCAAAACTAGGCTGGATCAAAAAGGAACAGCGGAAGCTACGCGAACAAGAACGCGAAACGCCGCGCGACTATCTAGAACGTGAAAGCCATTACGTCTGGGGGAAGCGTTATCTGCTTTCGGTTCACGAAGCCGATCAGCCCCCGATGATCGAGCAAAGGCACCGACGCCTAGTGCTGACGGTTCGACCTGGGGCCAGCAAATTGAAACGACGTCAGATCATGGAAGATTGGTACCGCGAACTGGTCAAGTCGGCCGCAGTCGACCTATTCGCCAAATGGGAACCCAAGATCGGCGTAGAAGTAGCAGGCTTCTACGTACGACGCATGAAGACCCGCTGGGGCAGTTGTAACCACAACGCCCAAACAATCCGTCTAAACACGGACCTAGCCCGCAAGCCGCCAGAGTGCCTGGAATACATCGTCGTGCATGAGATGATCCATATCCTAGAACCGACGCACAACGACCGCTTTCAGAAGCTGATGGGGCGGTATCTACCAGACTGGAAGCATCGCCGGCAGGTGCTGAACCGGTTGCCGGTTCGGCATGAGGACTGGGGGTATTGAGACACGCCCCAATCCCTTGCTAGCAATATGTAGGTACTTTTAATAAAGCGTACCGATGGCTAGTCCTGACTCTTTACTTAGAAGGCTCAGTTTCGCTTGGCGAACTTACTTGCGTCGTCCCGTTCTGAATCGACACCTGAAAATGACCATGATGTTCCGTGACGATGCTACGCGGCTGGCTTTGTCCAGTTTCCAGGAGGGTAATAAACTGCCCTAGCTCAAGCAAAGCCAATCGGGCTTTAGACTCTCCATGCTGATCCTGCGTAGTCATTTGTAAGCTCCTTTTTTACAAACCAATTATACGTGGCATGCCTCACGAAGTCGATTCCGTGACCGAACTCGGAAGCGGATCTGCGGCCAACCGATCTTGATCGGAGATTTTACGCAGCAACTTTATCAAATTCAAAATAAATGGCTGAATTAATGCATTGAAATTTGACACTTGCGACACCATTTGAGGATTGATGCCTTCCGTACGCAATAGTCCAGGCTGATCAAGATGAATGTTTAGAACACCGATCGGCTTACAGCCTTGCGGTTCAGCCCGACCACAGAGCACCTCCGATGAAATGAGAGGTATGGAAACGAAACTTCGGACTGTGGCATGATGCGAAAAGTAATCGTGAATCTCATCGACCACGAATTGCTGAAAATCCCCTTCTGCCTGCATCCATTCGCATAGCTCCTTACGGACATCCTTTATGCCCGACGGCTCGCAAGTCTCAAAAGCCATTGGAGCACCGGGCAGAACTAACAATTTCCCTTTAGCGTTTTTTGCCTTTGCCGGAATTGGTAGGACGATCTTTTTCACTTTTGCATCTGGACTAGGTTCAACATCACCCGTGATAGTCATTGAGAATTCTGGCATCAGCTCCAGCACTCCTTGACATTTCTGCAGATCAATCGACCTGTCGCAAAAAAGTAGTTTTTCATCATTTTCTTCAGTCCAATCGGGAGTAATGCATGCACTCGACCGAAACAACATTATGTTGGCCGCATATCGCCCATTTTTCCGCTCCCCATCAAACGCTTTTGCTAGGAGCGCGATCATGCGCAGAAACTGACGAATTGCCAATGCTATGTCCTCGCGACTAGCTGCGGCTGTTCTCGTCCCAAGGACTGTATCAATGGCTGAATCAGATTTGGCGTAAAGCTGGGCGAACTCCAAAAGAAAGTTCTCTGGGGGCATTGTACGAACTAGAACTTCTAGTTTTTCCGACTGCGCTTTGAGTTCGTCAGCCGCGACCCGAACTTCCCTCTGAGCATCACCCCGTGCTATATCTGTCGCCTGTTGTCGAAAAAGAAATAGCAACGCCGAGAACAAAGAGGCAACCCAGAATACGCTCGGTCCCAAGGCGAGTTTGAATGGTTCCCAAGGCCATACCCAATGAAATGGAACAGCATCACGAATATCATCACTGAAGATCGATCCTAACCCGCCCGCAAAAAGAATGGAGAACGTCAAAAACGCCCCAAATACCGGGTTTAAAAAGACAGGGCTCCCTTTTTTTACAATCCAGGAATGTGCACATATCCATGGCTGAAGACAATCGAGCAAATAGGAGTAAACGCGTTTCATTAACGCCTCGAATTCACGAGTATGCACTTTAGCGTTGCTTCAAAGTTATACCCCCTACGATTCTCCTATGCCACACTAGAGTGGATTCAATTTTCCCCAAAGGGGCGGACGGACTGTATCGCAGATACACGCAAACAAATCTCCTCAACCGCCCCCCGTCCCCGTCGGAAGGACCCACCCTCATTTTCCCGCCCTACGTTCTGACAGCAGGCAATTCGGATCAGTGGCGAGGCCTTTTTTCTTTGCAGCGTTCACTTGGATGGGCGATGTAATTCGACCGCGCAATTCGGGAGGGGAAACGCCACAAAAGCAAGATTCAACAGGCCCCACGCCCCCCCACCTCGCCGGGTCCTTCTATCGTCTTTCAATAAGACGGTTTTCCCCCCGTTCACCCCATCCTTAGAGATAGTCCGTCCGTTCCCTCCCGCTGCCTCAAGCCCATGGCGGGGATTACGTCCATCCGGTTCCTGATCGTCTTACGATCCACCATGACCGCGGCGCCTCGGCAGAAGTCCGACCGCGGTTTCGCCGCAACCAATACCAACGCCGGCAAGGCATCGCAAAAACTCAATGGCCATCGGTCGCCCAAAGCCGGCCCGGTCTGCCAGTCGCCGGGAACGCCGCGCGGCAAGTTGGCGTGTGGGTTTCGCTGTCGGTCCGTGGTCATGCCGTCGCCCCTTCCATGGAATCGGCTGGGAACTTGTGCCAGTCGACGCCTGGGTCGATTCCATTTTGTCCTGTCCTACTCTTCCCGCAGTCGTCGCCAGTCGGAGGAACAGGAGGACAGGACGGGGAGGCCCCCTTAGGGGCCCCCGTCTGTCCCGCTGTTCCGACCGACGTTGGGAGTCCTATTCCTAGTCTTGAATTCCTAGTCTCCCACCCTTCCCCTAACTTGAAGATTTTGGTTGGCTTGTGGTTACCTAATTCGACAGTTCCGTCCTCGATGACTTCGCCGCTTTCGACCATCTGTTCCCATGTTTCGTTGAACTGGGAACCACTCAATTTAGAGTGAGATTTGATCTTCGATTTGGTTGCATCTTGGTCGCAAAGAAACTCAACAGCCGATCGAACTTTCCGGCGCCGAGCGTCATCAACAACGCTGATTTCGGCTTTCGCTTCCAAGTCCTTGACGTCGCGCGGATCGTACAGCGTGACATCCCAGCGGCGCCCGTTGGGGTCGTCTAACTTGCCTTCATAGACGTCGACGCCCCAGCATCCCCCATGCCCGGCACTACCGCCGATCGATAACCACATCTCATGAAATCCACTTCCAGATACGTACAACTTGCGACGGTTGATCAAGAACCATTGCCGCGCAAATTCCTGACAGCCGGCGCCGGCCATATCAGCCAGTTCCAAGACGCGCGGTTCGATCGACTTTTTCGTGTGATGGCAAAGAATCGGCGTCGCTCCGGTATCGAGACAAAGACTCGCCAGTTCCCGTAACATCGCCCCCATAGCGAAGACGCTGCTAGGGTCGGCGCCTGGGGCCATCAGATACAGCGGGTCGAATAGAACGACCTCGAGCGAGTTGGAACGTATCCAGCGCCGTAGCTCGAGCATGCTAGCCGGGTCGGCAAGGTTTGGAATCTTGAACGACCAGACAAGGTTTTCGATGCTGCGAAGATCGACGCCGGCAGCCCTTGACCATCGCTGGCTTAGGTCAGTCAACGTCTGCGGTCCTGACTCGCCGCTCATGATACCGACACGAAAGGACCGCTCCGCGGGGAAGTTCCCTAGAAAGCTTCCCCCAGTCGCCAACGTGGCGCACAGGTCGACGGCGAACGACGTTTTAAGCGATTTGGACGGGCCGACAATCAACGCCGGCTCGAAACGGGTCAGGACGCCCGGCAGGAGCCAATCGCGCGTCTGATTGGAATCCAACAAGTCGGCACAACTAAAAGCGTCGAAGCCTTTAGACCGCCCCCCAGTCCCCCCTTCAATTTCGGAGGTACGGCGGATCAGCATTGCCTGAATCGTCGCGTTATCGGCGCCGCTTTGCAATAGCGAAGTCTGCTCAGAAGCCAGCGATTCTAATTTTCGTCGTTCAAAGCAAGTCGCAAGAATTCCGCGGTAATACTCAAAGTTGAACGCGTTCGGCTCTCGCTTCAAGAGTGACGCGATCAATGGGGCGAAGTCGCCACGATCGAAGCCGCGGCGTGTAACCCGATCCACTAAAATCGCCAGGTCGTCGCATGGAATGCCTTCGCCGTCCAATTCCAGCATCACGCTATAAAGTTCGCGATACTGGGGGACATGGAAATAATCCAACGGCAACGGGTGCAGTTGAATCAGTTCGCACTTAAGCAAGTTACAGGCGATCGTCCCGGCCTCAACGTCGACGTCATGCGTCGGCGCTAGATCGATCGCCTGCTTTAGCATCTGGCGTACCTCCCTGCATTCTGGTGCGAATCCATTCTTCACACACGGGCATGTAATAGCGAGTGTTGCCGTCGACGGTTAGACTCGGCAGACCGTGGTCGCAAACCCACTTTCGCAACGTCCTGGGGCAAATCCCAAACGCCTCGGCCGCTTCCTCTGGGCGCAGCAGTACCTTCTGGATATCCATTTCCACGCCCCTTCCTTAGTTCAATGGCTCGTTGAGCGCTTGGTTGAAGCGTTCGACGGCGCCTTGGGAGGTAAAGAACCGTCCACCAACGCGCACGGCCTCTAATTTGAGGCCATTTACGCCGATTTGGGCATGTCGTCGGACGGTCTCGCCGCAGACCTTGACCGGGTAGAATTGGGCCGCCTTTCGCAGGCGAATCTTCTCTTCAGCTTTAAATTCCGTCGTCATAGATAGACTCCTTCCAATGGAAAAATGAAAGGAGACTCACGCCGCAAATGCCTTGACGGGTCGATCAGCGAACTCTACAAAGATGTTCGCCTGGACTTTGCTTACACATCCTTAAATCGCTCACCGTGCAAAAGTTGGCGATTTAAGAATGAAGAGTCTGGGCATTTTTTATGCGCTCGTCTCAAACTACAGTCTTGGCCGATGGCGACTTTCGCCGGCTTCGGCCTACCTGACTTTGCTAATTATGGCAATTGCTCCGAGGTGTATCGACCCCCAGTTCCAGTTATTTTGGATTTGTCCGGAAATGTCGCGAATGTCACAAAGTGTCATTAAATGTCCGGTATGCAACTAGCTGCAGATCGGCGTGTTTTATTCCAGGATTTGATTGTGGCGCGTCTCTGTACTCCAGCAACCCCTTCGTTTACCGGAATTGGATAAACAAGTCGCGGACTGCTTCGCTTCGTCCTTGCTGTCCAATATTGCGGACGTTCTGATACGCGCTACCCTTTCCATTCAAGCAGACGCGAAAATAGCTCAATTTCCAGCGTTAGTTGCAACTGTTCTCGACTCTGTTATGACGTCGATATCTCTCATGTCTAGTCGTTCTGCTAACTCGACATCGAACTCGCTGCGTAACTCCAAGCGGTCAAACGCTTCCCAGCAAAAACGTCGGCGTGCATAACCTAGCGAAGTCGAAAATGGCCAATAGCATCAGTTACAGCATCAGCCGCTTTTGTCTTTTGCTTGCAAGAGTAAGCGAGCTAAGAGTTTAGCTATAGAATGAGATAGCCCCGCCTCGGCTACTTGATAATAAAGGACTTGCGTCAAATTTAATTGACGCGAGTCCTTTTTCTTTTGGGACGCCAAAGCAACTGCCAAACTAAATAGCGAGATTGCGACAAAAGAGCCGACGAACAAACAGGCCGTCGGGCAGATTCCAAGCCTATGCAAACACGGGCTCGACAGAACGCGGTAACGCACTGTACTCCTGGCCGTCAAGCATCCTTCCAGCCTTCTTCTTATTCACGCCGCCCCATTGCTTAAAGAAGAATGGAACTTCGGCTTCTTGGCATTGGTCACGAATTTCTAGCACCCAATCTTTTTCGATTGGTCGCGCCCCGCGGCCAGATTCACCGCCAACAATTGCCCAATGAATTCCATCCAAGTTCAAATTTGCTAGCGGCCCTAGCAATGGCTCCAGAGAAAGAAATCGAATAGCGGCATTTGTCACGCGTAGGTCATCGATTCTGAAAGTGTAGTCGCTATTCTCAACACTTACGCCCATCCATACGTTCGACGGCCAATCAATCTCTGACGCTATTTCTGCAAGCCGCTTAGACCGTTTTGTGAGCACCTGAAATTGATGCCAGTGTGATCGCCTCATCACGTCAAAGACTTCTTGAATGAAGTCCAACGGAACATGGTCATGAAAAAGGTCGCTCATTGAATTCACAAAAATGACTTGCGACTTCTTCCACTTGAGTGGTTGATAGAGAACATCCTTGTGGAGCGTCAACTCAAACCCATTCGCGTACTTTTCTGCACCCATCGCTTTAAGACGAAGGGCCATAGTTTCCGCGTAACAATGTTTGCACCCCGGGCTAATCTTGTTGCAACCCGTAATTGGGTTCCATGTCGATTCTGTCCATTCAATTTTTGACTTCATCGACGATACTCCTACAAATTTTTAGACAAGTCTCAGGCGTGGATTTGCGCTCGCACTGAAGCGACCTTCGTAGTCTTCAGCAACAATGCTTCCATCCTTCCGGAGACCTCGCACAATCTCGTTTACGTGCTTTTCTAACCAAACTTCTTCACGCACTAATTCGTGAAGTTCTTTCCATCGCCTTGGACCTTGAACCAACTGAAACCGGACCCAGTCTTCGATGGGTCCCATGTCCGGTTCTGGCATGATTAGGTGCTGCTGCTTTGGATCATCAGACTTACGAGCGTAATAGCCGCCGTCTGGGCAAGCCGACCAAATGCAGTTCTTCATTAGGTCTCGGCCCGCTTCATGATTGGTTAAGTGCAGCAGAAAATAGCGAGTTCGGCCATTGTCCACCATACGAATAAACGTGCCCCATCTTGCACCGACAATTTCTCGAAAGAGGTTTGCACACTGGTCGGCTCGCTCGTCCGAGGTTTCACCGTCAATCTCATTGAGCCAGTCATGACCATTGAAAATAAGGTCCAGCGTTTGCCGCATCCCATCCTTAATGGTCCCGTTTCGCCCTTGCGCCATTGCCATGTCTAGCTCGCGCCAAATGATGTTCACAAAGAGTTCAACCCTGTTGAACTTCATCAGGCGATGTAGCAATTCCCCCGGCACAGAAAATCCAAAAGGATCACAGAACACAAAACTGGGTGCTAGCGACTTATTTTCTGCTTCGAGTTCCGACACCCAAGAATCAATAAGCTCAAAGCTATCGCCCTCGTGTGGATAAACCTTAACTCCTTTCGGCAAAGGTTCTTTCGCCTTAAGTTCACTTTCAAGCGCGGCCAAGTTCTCTGCATTATGCTCAATGAAGGTGAAGACGACTTCTCCTCCACTTGTCACCATTTCTAAGGCTCGATGGTTCAAAAGCGTATCAAGTGCTACCAACGGAGAGCCAAGTTCACCCTTGAGGTGCGTTCCGCGTCCTGCATGGGTATCGATATAAACAACGCGTCCATTCCACTTGGTGATCTTCGGAAACCAGCCTCCCAAATAGTCTTGAATCAAGTCGTGTTTCACGCGTTGAAGATTTGAGTATTCCTCCCAGTACGCCTTTTTCTTGGTGCCGCCAGACTTCGCCATCGCACGCCCCAATGTGTACATACATTCAGTATTATCCATTGACCGAAAAAGTCAACCGAAGCCCATACTATGGCGGGAAGCTAAGCCACTCAATTGGTATATCCGATCAAGTGTTCACTTAAGCGAAAAATTCGCATTTCTCCGCGAAATACATAACAGAACCAACCCTGAATGCGGTTTGAAAACTCGATTTGACTCAGAGGACAAACCAAAACGGAAGCCAGCGCCCGGGGATACCAATCACAGACGCTGGCCTTTCCAAGACTACAGAGTACGGTAAATCGCGAAGTGCAAAATCCCAGCGGGGCAACGCCTGAACCTGTGGGAGAAAAGACGCTTGCCGCGCCTGACAGGCGGAACGGGCATGTCAAACTCACTTCGCAGTCCTCAGGGAAATTAACCAATTAAACCGGCACACCGTAGTGAGACGAAATCAAACGTAGTGTCTGGCTGGCTACGGCTTCGGTGTCAGCATCGGCGAAGTAGGTATCAAGAATTGCGTGACGAAGTGCGTTAGGTCACGACGGATCCGAAATTGTGTCAATCGAGAACAAGCCGCTCCCCCCACCTCACCGATAAAAAACCGCCAGCCATACCGTTGGTTCCTTGGGCGTCGTCCAGGCGACGCGGTGTGGTTGATGGGCTGGCAGCAGGATGGCCTGGCCGGGGTTCAGTTCGACGGGGTTGGCTTCTCCTTTTATCTCTAATCGTGCGGCGCCGGTTAACAGGAAGACCCATTCGTGTTCGTCTTGGTCGTACCAAAAGTTTGGCGGCGAAGCGTGCGCGTGCGAAACGATTCGTTCGATTCGCAGCTGGTCGGTTTGTAGGAGCGTCTCTACTAACTCTTGCGGCAGGTTCTTCGGCAGGTCGGCCAACAGGTCTGTGATTTGCATTGCTTTCGCCCAGCTTTCCTTGGGATCGATTTTGCGTGCCATTGTAGCAATCTGCCGACGGCGCCTGGTTGCGCGGCGTTCAGGGCGGATGCGATGCCGCCAAAAATAACAGACGCCTGGTGCGCGATCCCTCTATTCTGCGGGTCTGGCCTGCCAAAAACGGATTCGGCACGCGCATTGCGGCCTAGTTTTGTCGCTACGCTTTCCAACACTCAATACGCCTACAGAGTCATACCCAGCCGTTGGATGCTGACCTTTGACTTGGCATTTATTCGTACAAAAAGGAGATCGCCATGAGCAACATGAATGAACGACAACAAATAATCGATACGCTGCGCGGTTTGATCGATGATATTCGGCACGCGATGCTGGTGACATCGGACGGTAGCGGACACCTGCGTAGTCGCCCGATGTGTACGGCGGGCCACAAGTTTGATGGCGATATCTGGTTTGTGACGGTCGCCGATGATCCGAAAGTCGCCGAACTGACCGCCAACCCGCAGGTCAACGTCTGTTACGGTTCGCCGACGCATGACGACTTTGTCTCCCTTTCGGGTCGCGCCGAAGTGGTGAAAGACCAAAAACGAATTGAAGCCCTCTGGAACGATCACCTGAACGATTGGTTCCCGGATGGAGTAGAAACGCCAAACCTGGCGCTGATTCGGGTCGACGTACACGAGGCCGAATATTGGAAACATCATTCCCGCGGCGTTCAAGGAATGGTTCGCTCGCTCTTTACGAAGACGAGTTCGAAGTCGGGCGAAGAGGATCACGAGAAAATCGCGTGGGAAGAACACGCCGCGATCTCGTGAATCGCAACCAGCGCGATGCGACGCCGACGATTCAAGTCAGTGCCGGGAAACACGGTGTGAAAGGAGTAGAGTGATGAAAGCGATTACAACCGCCGAACTGCAGAACCTGAAGGAGCGCGGCGAAGCGATTACGTTGATCAATACGTTGCCGGCCGAGAGTTTTGCCGAAACGCATATCCCCGACTCGATCAACATCCCGCGCGACCAAGATGATTTTGCTGAAAAGGTGGAACAAGCGGTCGGCGGCAAGAGTCAACCGATTGTGGTTTACTGCGCCAGTGAAGACTGTCCCTCGTCGACCAAAGCGGCGAAGGAGCTCGAATCGCAAGGCTTTACCAACGTCAGCGATTACGAAGGAGGCGCCAAGTCGTGGAAGCAGTCAGGACACGAATTGGCTCACGCCTAGCGACGCTGGCGAACAAAAATCAAGAGGCGAAGCGGCGGCGAGAACATTCGCCGCCGTTTTTTTATGCGCTCCCAGCGGTTCCTTTATTCCGGCTTGACCCCGATCGCGGCTCGAACCGGCATCGACCAGATTTCCATATCAAGCTCTTTTTCGATCGTGAAACCGGCTTCGGCGACCAGCGTCACGACGTCGATCGGTTGGCAATCGACGATGTGGGGAAAGTGCTGGTGCATCCAGATGTAGGTCTTTTCGAGAGCGCTGGCTTTGTCGCCGGTTTTGACGGTCGCCATCGAGACGACGCCGATCTTGCCGCCAGGTTTCAGCGCTTTCAAAATCTCGCTTAGCACCACCGGAATATCAGGCTCGTTGAATAACTCGAGCGTAAAGCTCATGAACGCTGCGTCGAAACTGTGGGGCGGAAAGTCAAGATTTCGCGCATCGCCGATATGCAGTTCGATCTGATCGCCCAGATCGGTTTTCGCGATCTTATTTTCGGCCACCTTTTGCATGCCGGGCGAGATATCGACGCCGATCACTTTGCCGGTCGGACCGACCAGCTTCGCCAAGTCGATCATTGAGTTGCCGGTGCCAAAACCGATTTCCAACACCCGATCGCCGGGCCTCAAATTCAGGCCGTTCTGGCCCATCTCGCGGGCCTTATGCTCGCTAGAGTCGGCGATAAAATCGTAGGCGCCGCTAATGCGGTCATAAAACGATTGATTTGTTTGCTGGTGCTGATCAGGCATCGACAGATCCTTTGCAAGGCGATAACGAGAAACAAGTCTGCTGGTCGGAGAACGACGTCGCGGCGCTTCCGTGCTGGCTTTGATTTTGCCAGACGGCCGCGCAGAAAAAAAGCGGACGGCTCACAGAACGAGCCGCCCGCCTGAGAAACAGGGAGATTCTCCAACTGGTTAGCTGTTGGAAATCGTGATGCCAGAAAACTGGCTGACGGCGTAACCATCTGCGTCGTCATCACAAATCAACGTCAGGTAATCAAAGTTACCGGTGAAAAACTTGCCGATCTCAATCGTCCAGGTATTGCCGACGATCGAGATATACGGCGAAGCGTCGGTCTTGGCGTTCAATCCCCAGTTTTGCGAACCAGCGGTCTGAAAACTGTGACTGGGATCGGCCGTCCCCAAAGTCGCTTCGGTCGCGAATCCAATCCCATGGATCTCGCCGATCGAGTCGCTCTCGAAGGTGAAGGTCAACACCGTCGTCGGCGTGATCGTCACGCCGCCATCGAGCGCCAGCGCCTTCCAGCCGTTTCCTTCGATCCGGATTGTATCGCCGTCAATGCCGACGATACTGGGCGCGGTGTCTTGAGCGCCGCCGAAGCTCATGAGCTCGACGGAACCCGCAACGCCGTTGATAGTCACCGTGGGCGTATAGGTTGCGTCAAAGATCTTGATGTTGCTGAAAGTCGCTTTGACCGCGTCGGACAGATCGTCATCGTTGACAATCGTCAAAAAGTCAAACGAGCCGGTGAAGTATTGTCCCACCGGAATCTGGAAGACGTCAGCCGTGGCCGGGTCATTGTCATGATCGACCAGCAAACGATCAATACTGGTCGCGTTGATTCCCCAGTCTTGCGAACCGGCGACGCGGAACGTTTGATTGGGAGCGATATTCAACGCATCGTTGGTGAAACCGATCGCATGAATTTCACCCAACGTTTCGGCGTCAAATTCAAACTGCAGGATCGTGTTTTCCGTGATCACAATATCTTCCGGCAGATCGATCTTCTTCCAAGCGTTCCCTTCGACGGAGATCGAGTTGGTCTCGCTATCGATCGTCACCCGATTGACCGCGTGATCTTGCTCGCCGCCGTAAGTCGAGATATCCGCTGCGACGTCCAATCCGCCGATATTCAGGGATGTTGTCGAAATCGCTTCAAACAAGCGAATATTGGAAAAGGTTGATTTGACCGAAGCGTCGACATCGTCATCATTGACGATCGTCAAAAAATCAAACGAGCCGGTAAAGAACTGCCCCACCGGAATCTGAAAGACGTTGGGCGTCGCTGGATCATTGTCATGATCGACCAGCAACCGATCGTTATTGGTCGCGTTGATCCCCCAGTCTTGCGAACCGGCGATGCGGAACGTTTGCTCCGGCGTGATATTTAGCGGATCGTTGGAAAAGCCGATCGCGTGAATTTCACCCAAGATCTCCGCGTTAAATTCAAATTGCAGGATCGTGTTTTCCGTAATCACGATATCTTCCGGCAGATTGATCTTTTTCCACGCGTTCCCTTCGATCGTGATCGAATTGGTCTCGCTATCAATCGTCACCTGGTTGATCGCATGGTCCTGGTTCTCACCATAAGACGAAACGTCCGCCGCGACGTCTGATCCGCCGATATTGATCGACGTGGTCGGCACATCGTCAAACAGGCGAATATTGGAAAACGACGACTGAGCCGAAGCGTCGCCGTCGTCATCGTTGATCAGCACGATCCGCGTAAATGGATTCTCGGCGGTACTGGTGTAAAACTGACCGACCGGAATCCGAACCTTGTTGGTCCCTTCCACACGCAACGACGTTGCGTCGATTCCCCAATCTTGCGTTCCGGCAATGCGGAACATCATGTCTGGAGCGATCTCATCGTCGACATCAAAGCCGATCGCGTGAATCTCTCCTTCGCTCAGCAGATCAAAATCAAACTCGAGAATCGTGTACTCGGTAATCACAAACGAACCGAGGACTTGCTTCCAGGTATTGCCGGTCAGCGTCAGCGTCGAGCCATCTTCGGAGACGGCCAGACCATCTGGCGTTTGGTCTTGCCCGCTGCCGCCATACCCGACGACTTGCTCCGGCGTAAAGACGACCGTGGGAGGATCGACCGGCGGATCGGTGACCTGCGGCAATTGGAACCCAAACCGCCGCGCGAAGATATCGACTTCGTCGCCGCTGACCGTTTCCGTTCCCGAAGTAAACAGAGTGACAATGTCGCCGCGACTGTTCATCGCCAGACTCAATTCAACCGCTGCAGAACCGTTGTAAAGATCGGTCTGTCCAATCACGTCCGTCGCCGCCTTCTGGAAGCCGACCCAACTGCCGTTGTCAATCTGCTTGGCGTATTGCACCAGATAATAGCTGGCCAGCACATCGCTGTTCAACAGCTCTTGATAGCCAACCGCAAAATTGCCGTGTTGGTCCATGTCGATGCGTGCGAACCGCTGACGACCGGTGACGCCATGTTGATCCGTGCCTGTGACCATGATCTCATTGGCGAAACTGGGAAGCGTCGGCGTTACGGCGGCGTTGCCCGAAGCGGGGGTCAGCGTGGCCGTGCCGAAGCCGGAAAAGACCTGCACGACAATTTCTTCTTTATTGTCGTATGCCGGTCGGAATCCAGTCGCGTTTCTGCCGGCCGAGGGAATTCGCCGCGTGTAGACGATCGCGACTTCGCCTGCATCGTTGACAGAGACGTCCGGCGAATCATAGCGAACGGTGTTGTACAAATCCGGGTTGGTGATCGCGACCTCGGTGACGTCGACTGCGACGACGCCGCCTGAGGTGATATCAAAGCGGCGATAGCGGATTTGAGCGGAACTTGCGGCCGACCAGGCGACGATAAAGCGTCCATTATTGTCGATCGCGACTTCCTGTCCGGTCGCCGACGCTTGATCGGTCCGCACGGTGAAGGTGGAACCGGTTGTCGTCGTTTCGTCAAAGTAAAAATCATCAAAAGCGACGCCGTTCATGATGCTGTTTTGGTTCCAAACAGCGACCATTTGGCCAGAATCGTTAATCGCAAAGGTCGGCTCATTCGCTTGCTGATAGCCAACGATGACCTGACCGCCGACCATCGTTCCATCAGCGTCAATTCGCTGCATCCGAAACGGCAACTGCGTTCCGTCGATTTCTCGCCAACCAACGACCAATTGTCCCGAAGCGTTGCTGACGACCTGAACCGTATCAATCTGGTGCGGACTGGTCGTCAACAAGACGCGCGGCCCTTCGGCAACGCCAACGTCCGTACGAGCGGGATCCAACGGATCCCCGGCTTGGACGCCTGCGTAGCGCTGCAAATAAATCGAATATTCGCCAGGCGTGCTGCTGTCGATCCAGACGGCGACGTAGTCCCCATTTTCCAGGATCGCAATCGAGTCGCCGGTATATCCAAGGCGTTGTTCGCCTGCGCTGCCGTCAACGACAAACGGGGCATCCGGGTCCGCGATCGGCGCCGGAAAGAGACTTGCAGCCGGATCGCCATCCATGACTTCGCGACGTTCCAGATAATCAATTTGGGGATGAAAGCGTTCGGTTCGGCGGCGCTTCAACTGCGCAGCAGTTCCCGAAATGCGCCGCCAAAGCGACACAAGTTGGTGAGGAGACATAGATGCCAACTCCGATCAGAGACAAGGGGGAGGAACAACGATCGGGAAGCGAACGTGGCCAAAATTCGCGCAGTTCGCTTAACGAGCCGATCGTAGTCGACACCGATTGTCACGTCGACATATTCTGCTGCGATTCATCCAATCTTGCGCGAATCCGGCGAAAAGATTCGTCGAATCATTACACTTTGCGTCGCCGGTTAGAGAAGCCATTTTGATTGAGTCAACTTTGCGTCGCAAAACATCCAAAGTGCTACTGCGCCACTGTCAATAAAGTTCGTCCGGCTGAGCCGATTGAAACGGACGCTGATTCTGAAACAACTGCAGCCGAGACTCCATCGGACCAGGATCGCCCCCTTTCTGCCGCTGCTGGGCGATCGCGTTTTGGCAAAGCTGCGTCGCTTCGGCGTATTTTCCTTCGGCGGCCAAAATGGTCGCGGCCAGATCTAGCAGTTGCTGTTGCGGACCAAGCCGCGCGATCAACGATTCGGTCAGTTGCTTCGCCTCGGCCAGATTGCGCACTTCCCCTGGCGACGCCGCCGCTCGCAGCCAGGCCAGACGCAGCGTAATTTCGAGATCGTCAGGCGCCTGCTTCCGCCAATTCTCAAACGCATCGGCGGCTTCGCGCAGCCGACCTTGCTGAAAATAAACAATCCCCAACTCGCGCCGCCATGGCTGAGAGGGCCCCGTCAGCATCACCGCTTTGTCTAACTGCCGCTCTGCTTCATCAAGCTTCCCTAGCTCACGCAAGGAAACTCCGGCCATGCCGTGCGCCTGGGGATAGCAATCAGGCCGCCGTTGCGTCGCCGCGATCAGCGCTTCGGCGGCGCCGGCATGATCCCCTTGTTGTTGCAACAAAGCGCCCAGCCCGATATGCGCTTCGGCATCGAGCCGGAGCGTCTCACTGGTCGGAGACTTCTGTTTCGACAATTTGTCAATCGCCAGCCGAAAGCGATGCTGCGCTTCCGCAAAATCCTCGGTGCGTGCGGCGATTTCGCCCAGTTCGATATCAATCGCCGCCGTCGAACCGCTACGAGCTACGATTCGTGCACGCGAGTTTCCTAAGATCGCGATCGCTTCGGAGATCCGGCCGTCGTCTTTCAATATCTTCGCCAGGTTGTGATGGGCGCGAACATGATCCGGGCGAAGCTCGACGACGCTTCGCCAGACGGTTTCGGCCGATCGATAAACCCGATTGCGTTGGAGCGTCATGCCCACAAACAGGATCGCGACAATCGACGTCAACACGATCGGCAGATGTCGTAGCGAGCGATTTGCGGCTGCTGACGAGCGTCGCCAAAGTTCGTAGCCGCCGATGACGCCCAATAGCACAATGCAAGCCAACGGCAAATACATGCGATATTCAAACGCCGGATCGGCGATCGGTACAAAACTGGACGAAGGCGCCAAGACGCAAAAGAACAACAACCCCACAACGCCGATCGGCGGCCAACGCCAGAGCGCGTATCCTGTCGCGATCAGCAGCCCAACAATAAACAGTCCGGTTGCAAAATAGTCAGTAAAATGTCGAGCAATCGGCCACTCGTAGTCAAAGCAAAGAGGATACGGAAACAGAGCCAAGCGGATGTAATGCGTGATGACTTGCGACTCGGTGCACAAGTACTCCCAACGCGTAACGTGATCGGCGCCGGTGACCGACGTATGAAGGGTTGTCCCTGCTTGAAATGCTGGTTGAAGTTTCACCGTCACATAGGCGGTGACCATCCACATGCCGGCGTAAGCCCAACCCCGTTTTCGCAGCAGTTCGCTCCAGCAGGACGCGAAGATCGCTCGGTCGAGCGCAATCGCTATCAGCGGCGCCGAGATCGCGACTTCTTTGGTTCCTACCGCCAAACCGCACATCGCAATTGCGGCGGCGGCCCACCGCCAATCATTCGCCAAACAACTCCGCGTAACGCAGTAGAGCGTCAATAGATAGAAGAGCGCCGCTTGCGATTCATAACGCTGTATCAGATAGGTGACCGCCATCGTCCCCAGCGGGTGAACGGCCCACAGCAAAGCGACCACAAACGCTAACTCGGTTGCAACGGCCGAGTACCGATCCTGAAAATAGGGCGCCGACAGCAAACGTCGAACCAGATCGAACAAGACGAGCGCCGTCCCCCCATGAACGAGAAAATTTCCGACGTGAAACGCCCATGGTTCGTCGCCGATCAGCAGATAATTCAGGGTGAAAGAAAGATTGCCAACCGAGCGAATGCGACCAGCGGCAACCGCGCCAAGTCGATTCGACAAATTGGCTAGTTCGGGCGCCTGATCCAGCTCTAGATATCGAGCGTCATCCAAGACGTAACCGCCAGAGTAGCTGTTGCCATAGGCGATGCAGACGACGATCGCCAACAGTAACGCAAAACCAAGAACTCTCCAGCGAGAGACCGATCTGTTTTGATTTTCCATCGAACCCTTGCACAATCGATTCAGCGCTCTGTTCTAGCCTTCTTCGAGCGTCTGTTCTTCAGCGCCGCGACTCGCTTCTTGAATCGCCAGGTAGCGGACTAGATCCGTGATCTGTCGCTGTAGTCGAAGGTAGCGCGAATAGAAATAGAAGGTCGTCGCCATGAAGATCAAGACGAACGAGTAGAGAATGACGTCGGCGCCGCGGCCGATTCCCACCAGACTCGCCAAACGGCCGATTTGATTCGGAAAGAGAATCGCCAGAGCGGCTGCAAACCAAATGACGCCGCGAAACAGTCCGAACAAACGGACCGCACGCTGCTGACGAATGTTCACCAACTCGTAACAAGCGGCGCCGATGATGAAAGTGATCGCAAGCCATTGAAACGGAGTCAACGAACAAGCCTCCCGAGCAGAAACTGGGCGGCAATTTTCACCGCGGCCGAGTTACTCTGCCCCTTTTCGAGAGTTGCAACGTTATACCGAATCGTGACCGGCACTTCGCAAAACCGCAATTGGAACTCGCGGATCTGATCCAAGATTTCCGATGCGTGGGCCATCCGATTTTGCGTGATCCGAATCGTCTGCGCCGCTTTACGCGACATCGCGCGAAAACCATTGTGCGTGTCGGTCACCGCGATCTGCGAAAAGACGCGGGTAAACCAAACAGCCCCTTTCAACATTACATGCCGCGTCCAAGGCATGTCGATCGTCTTGCCTAAAAAGCGGGAGCCCAACGTGACGTCGACCTCGCCGCGGCGGATCGGTTGGACCAGGCGCAAGATGTCGCCGGCGTCATGCTGTCCGTCGGCATCGAAGGTGACGATGATCTGAGCGTCTTGCCGCAAGGCGAAATCGATGCCGGTTTGCAGCGCCGCCCCTTGCCCCGAATTGATCAGATGCCGCAGAACCCAAACCGGCGACCTGGCGGCGATCTGTGCGGTGTCATCCGCCGAGCCGTCATCGACCACCACGATATTGGGGAACGCGCCGCAGAGCGGCGCGAGCGTTTTGGCAATGCGAGCCGACTCGTTGTAAGCCGGTACGATAATCCAAATCGCCGAATCGTCGATCAAGCGGGAATCGGGCAACGGATGTCTCTTGGTGAGAGAATCGGGAAAATCAGCACGAATCGTCTCATCCTATCGGCCTTTTCCGACTTGACGATTGCTTCCTTACCCGCCATGCCGATTCCCTTCATAACTTCTTCGTTTTCAAATCGGTTCTTAACAAAACTGCCGCCGCCGCCAAATTGACACGGTCAAAATTACAGTCGAAAAACATCGCCGGTCGCAACTCCCATTCACGATTGCACTTGCGAAAACCCCTTTAAAATTGGCACGCAGATTGCTTTTTACCAAGGCGTCACCAAGCATCGAAGCGATGGTAAGCAAGCGGCGAACAAGCGTTCGCCCGCTTCGATCGGTTTTCGTTCTTATTCGAGAAGGAGGAACCAACCATGGTCCGAGGTTTAACGATGTATCAGCCGCGCAGCTTCTCTGATCTGCGCCGAGAAATGGATGGACTTTTCGGAACATTGCTCAACACCGATGTACAGTCGGCCGTCGCCGCTTGGACGCCGTCCTTGAATGTCGCCGAGACAGAAACGTCATACGAAGTGTCGGTCGAGATTCCGGGAATGGCGCCCGAAGAGGTTCAAGTCGAACTGAAAGAAGGCCTGTTGACGATTGCCGGCGAGCGGCGACAAGTGGAAGAATCGGATGACAAGAAGTTTCATCGCGTCGAACATACCTACGGCAAGTTCGAGCGCAGCCTACGCTTAAGCTCGCCGGTGGAAGAAGACAAAGTCACTGCCGAGTATCACCAAGGCATCTTGAACGTCACCATTCCGAAAGCCGAGAAAGCGCGACCGCGCAAAATCGAAGTAACAGCCAAGTAAACAAAGCTGTGAACCGAGATGAGGCCGTCTCCACGCCGCGACTGTCGCCTGTGACAGTCGCGGCTTTTTTTATCGCAGCAGGGCAAAAATTGTCTCTTGACGAAGCGCACGGAACTGGGGTCGATTACACGCCGAGGAAAAATAATCGATGCGCAATCACTCGTTGGACAACCATATCAACGACGCGGCGTTTTGCTGCGCGGTAGGGTGGGTGAAGCAAGCGATTTCAAGCCACCAATTTCGAACCACATCACCGCTTGCGCAACCCACCGATGACGCCAGATCGACGAGCAAGTTCCGGTGGATTGCGCCAACCTATCGTGTGGATTGTTGGCGGCGGAATCGAATGCGGTTTTTGCTCCACTCCCCCTACAAGAATTCACACAATGCGATCCTGTCCAGTCCAAGGTTTCAGCCCCCAAAAACGAGGGCCAGTCCTGTCCAAGGTTTCAGCCCCAAAAAGCGAGGTCCAGTCCTGTCCAAGGTTTCAGTCCCAAAAAAACGAGGGCCAGTCCTGTCCAAGGTTTCAGTCCCAAAAAAACGAGGTCCAGTCCTGTCCAAGGTTTCCGTCCCCAAAAAACGGGATCCGGTCCGATGATCCGACAGGCGATCGGGCGGCAGCGGACGGATTGAAATCACAGAATTCGACATTCGCAAACAGCCCCTTTCCCCACAATTGCATTGCGGGCAACTACGGAATTTTTTCCGCCATTGCAGGGGAACTTGAGCGTTGTCGCGCCGTGGGCGATACTAGCAGTTTCCCCCCCTTCCCCGCCCTACGACCTTAGAAAGCAACTCTCCGCATGTCTCAGCCCCTCAATTGGAATAGTCGCCGTTTAACGCGTGGATGGCAAAAAGGGATCACCGCTTTTTACTATGGTCTGGGGCTGACCGACGCCGATTTTGACAAACCCCAAATCGGGATCGGCGTGCCGCTGCTGGACGGCAACCTGTGCAACGTCCACGCCTATCAACTGGGCCAAGAGTTGAAAGCAGGCTGCGAGCAAGCGGGACTGATCGGGTTTCCGTTTGGCACGCCGGCCGTCAGCGACAACATCACGCAAGGACATGAAGGGGGCAACGCCAGCCTTCCCTCGCGTAATATGATCGCCAATGCGGCCGAATGCGTCGTCAGCGCCCATGGCTACGACTTTTTGATCGGGCTCCACAATTGCGACAAAAACGGCCCCGGCTTCGCCATGGCGTTGGCTCGGCTCAACTACCCCGGGCTGATTGTCAACGGCGGCAGTATTAAACCTGGTTGCCATCTGGGTCGCGATACGTCGATTTTGGATGTCTACGACGCCCAAGCGGCGGCTTCGGTCGGCGCGATGACAGCGGATGAAGCGGATCAAATCTTGCGAACCGCTTGTCCCGGTCCCGGCGGTTGCGGCATCGCGGCCTCTTTCAATACCTGGGGAATCGCGATCGAAGCGATCGGGCTTGGGCTTCCTTACTCCAGTTCGATCCCGGCTGAAGATCCCGCCAAACGTGAAGAATGCCGCAGCATCGGCCAAGCGGTCAAACATCTACTGACCGAGAACATTCGCCCCCGCGATATTTTGACCAAGAAGGCGTTTGAAAATGCGGCCGCGGTAATCGCTGCAGTGGGCGGCTCGACCAACGGCGTGCTGCACTTGATCGCGCTGGCCCAAGAAGCCGAGGTCGATTTCACCTTGCGCGACCTGCAGCGGATTGTCCGCAACACGCCGGTCCTGTGCAGCTTCGCGCCGCGCGGCAAACGGACGATGTACGACCTGCACAAGTTGGGAGGTACGCCGATGCTGCTGAAATACCTGATCTCGGCCGGCATCGTCGATGGTTCGTGCTTGACCGTCTCAGGCAAGTCGTTGGCCGACAACGTCGCCGATGCGGCGGAAGTACCGCAGGATCAAGACTTGATCGCGCCGCTGGATAAGCCGTTCAAAGAATACGCCGATATGCAGATCTGCTTTGGCAACCTGGCGCCTGGCGGCGTCGTCTTCAAAGTATCGAGCATGCGTGATCCAAAATTTAGCGGCAAAGCGATCTGCTTTTCGGAAGCGAAAGACATTGTCGACGCGGTCGAAGCGAACAAGATCACGCCGGGAACCGTGATCGTGCTGCGCTATCTAGGACCGGTCGCTTCGGGGATGCCGGAAGTATTAGTCGCAACCGCGGCCTTGGCCGTACCGCACCTGGACGGCAAAGTCGCGTTTCTGTCCGACACGCGGGTCTCTGGCGTCTCGCACGGAGCAATCGGCGTTCATTGTGCTCCAGAAGCGGCGGTCGGCGGCCCCATCGCGTTGGTCGAAGATGGAGATGAAATCTCGTTTGATCTGCTCGACGGCGACATCACGCTGCACGTCGGAGCAGACGAGTTGGCGACTCGCGCCGCCCATTGGAAGTCGCCTGACCTGCGGTATAAACATGCCTATCTGGCCGACTTCGCCGCGACTGTCTCGCAAGCCGATAGCGGTTGCGTCAGCAAAGCGTTTCACGACGTCTCGTAAATCGGCGTTACTGCAGGCGAATCTTCGTCTGTTGCGATTTGCCGTTGCGAAGCAGCGTTACTTCCACCTCTTGTCCAGGCTTCGTCGCATTGGCGAGCCTGGCCAGCAGATTCGATTCATTCAGGTTTTCGTTGACACCGGCGATCGAGGTAATCACGTCGTCCACTTGGACGCCGGCCTTGAGCGCCTCCCGATGATCGCCATACTTGCCGACATGGCGCACTTTTAAACCTAGCTGATCGTCCCCCAGTCCCAGCGTTTTCCGCTCCTCGGACTCCAGATCTTTCAGCCGCATGCCGCCCAAGACCTGACGCGACAGATCCCAACTGGTGACGCGCCATGAGATATCCCCCTGCTCTTTCCAATCTGGCGGAAGTGGAAAATCGATTTTGGTCAGTTTCTCGCCGCGGCGCAACTTGACCTCCAGCGACTTTTCCTCTTGCAGATGATGCAGGGTCCATTGGATGTCGGCCATCGAAAGAATTGGTTGCCCGTTGAGTGAGAGGATCTCGTCGCCGGCATGGACTCCGGCTTTCGCCGCCGGCGAGTCTGGCGTCACTTGCTTGACAGTCGCGGCAGTTTGGGGATCCATGATCATGCCGAGAATCTTCGGATGGGGATAGGGGAACAAGATCTTTTGCGGAATCGGATTCCCTTCGGACCGATAATTGACCCGATAACTTTCGCCCACTTGATGACAATGAATGCAGCTCTTCACCACTTGGCCGTCGTAGTCGAGCTCTTCGCCGAAGTCCCGTTTTTTCAAATGCGGAAACTTCTCGGCCGACGAAACTGGCGGCTTATCCCCGGTGGTCTTAGCGACGAACTGATCTTTGTTCAGCGGATAAATCTGGTGCAGAATCAATCCTTTCTCAAGCGTTGCCGCCAAGCCTTCGATCGCAACGTCCCCCTCTTCTTCGGTTTGATGCGAACGAGTTCCGTAACGACCATAGATCGTACCGTCGGCGTTCATCAAAAAGGCGGCGAACGACTGATCGTAGTCGAATTGAAACTTCGCCAAGTCGACGCCGTTCATCCGCACAATCCGGGCACACTCGTACTCTTGCATGATGCGGCGCACCGCCGAATCGCGCTCGATGATTTTTTCGTCAAGCTGGGCGCACGCTTCGCAGGGGATGCAGCGAAAGATGACCAGGATCGGCTTGCCAGAGATCTTGGCCGCAGCGGTCGCGCCTGCGAGATCGTTGTAGTGCCAAGTGCCGTCCGCCAGAATATCGCGACGATCATTGCGAACTTTCGTTTCACGATCCTTATTCTGAGCCGCTGCGAAAGAGCAAAGACTGAACAAAACGAAAAGTGCGAGCAAGGCATGACGCGCCTGGACGATGCCGTTTCTCATGGTCGATATCCTGAAAAGCTGAGAGAATTCTACTCTCGCAATGGTAACTTTTTTTTCGATGGTTCGCCATTGTCCGCCTCCTGTGAGGCCGGTTTTTCCATAACCCCCCACCAAGGGAAGGCAAGCGCAGACGGACGGTCGCATGAACGGTTAAGATCGCATACGCAACCTTGTACTAAAAAATAGTCCTCAGCGTGTAAAACTACGATGGACCTAAAAGAAAAGCTTGGATTCGGCGCACCACAGACCAAAAAGCAACGCAGCGCCGAACGGAGTCGTTTTATTCGCTACATCAACTTGCAGATGATTGCGAATGAGTTGCCGCCTCCGCTGCATGAGAAAGAGACGGAGTTCGCTGATCTCGTCAAAGGGCTGCTGGCGAATTACCACGAAAAATCTCGTCTGCTGCGCGATGTCCCGTCGCCGATCGATTGTCGCATCGAAACGTTTTTGGGCGACTATTTCTCAGACACGGACGTCGGCCCGCTGCAACTGCCGCGACGTTCGTTCGTCTTGGATCGTCACGGCGTCGCTCGTGAATTGTCGCTGCCGGTCCAAGGGAACAAGTTCGAGAGCGAACTGGTCGAGTCGTATCGAATCGAAAACGGGGTCCTGCATAATCCGCGCAATGATCGCCGCACCACCAAGGGAACCTTCCACGTTTGCGAAGGAGGTTTGCCGATCGCCGGCGACAAGTTGGCCGTGCCGAAACTTGCGTTTGCGCGCATGTTTCAGATCGCAATGTCGCCGCCACGCAAGTTTTTAGAACTGCCGTACACGTCCGATCACGAAGACAAAGCGTACAGCTTCGTTTCGTTGCTGCTGCGCCCGATTGTTTGTCCTGAAGTCCCCGGTTATACGCCGGAGAAGTCGATGGAAGTTCGCTTCTATGCGCCGGGACAACTGGTCAGCAATCTTGATTTCGTCGAATCGATTTTCGGCAACGCCGGTGATCCTTTCATTCCGAAAAATGACGCCGCTCTAGACGCCGAACATTGGTCAGGACATACCGGCTGCGTGATTCTAGCGCCGCATTTGGAAGGAGTGACCAAGCAGGAGCTGGGTCTGCCCCACTTTGATGATGCGACCGCGCGTCAGCGTCAGGACGGCATGTGCTGGAAAGACGAAACCGAAAAATACAACAACGGTCAGCCTTTCAAAGCGACTTGTCGCGACCAGCGCGGCGTAATCGTCACATTGATCGCCGACAACTATTACGGCTATTGCAAAAAAGAGGTCAAAACGCAGTTGAGCTACGCTGCGAATCTCTACGGCAACGTCGAAGAAGAACATGCCGGCGGCGTGGTCGCTTACACCAGTTGGAACTTGGGCGAAGAGTTTCGCGTTAATAGCCAACGCTACAACGGTCGCACGATTGATGATGTCGCCAACGACTATGGCGAGTGGATCGAGATGCAGCCGGAAGGCTATGGCGTCGACAAAAACTTCGCCGACATCTTCTATATTCCTGAGGATGCTCGAGCGACCATGCTGGAGCAAAAAATCAAATGGACCCGCGGCGGCGAGGAATGTTCGATTCCACTGCTGCCAGGCAAGATCTACATCGCTCCGTCCGGCTACAAAATCCGTATGGAAAAGCACCCCGCGGCGCCGAGCTGGCGTTTGATCGGCACGATGGCCGAAGGGGTCAACTGCCACAAGCCGTGCACCGTCAGCGGCGGCGGCAAAAGCGAAATCAGCAAATCGGCCGCTGACTATATGTTGTATGGGCCCATCTTTGTCGCCGATATCGATAAAGATCTGGCGATCATCGACGACGTCTTCAACCACGACTATAGCGATCGTTGGGCCAGCGATTCGCAAATCAAGCCCGACTACGCCGCGCGTCCAAGCCGCTCCGTTTTGTCGCCGGAACGCTCGCTCGGAAGCGTGATCAAGTTGCTGACGCCGTCGACCGATTACACCGAAAAATACAACGAATGGCTCGCATCGATCCCGAATCACATCTACTCGATGCTGTTCATCATCAAGCGATTTCAGCAGCCGGACTGGGATGAAAACTGGCGCGCCAATTTCAGCGTCGACATCGTCAACGGCATGCCGGGGCATGAGTTGAAATATCGCGATCGCACCTTGGTCGGCACCTATCTGCGAGTCGGCCTATCTGAAACGCAACAGTGGCGCACTTACAAGCTGCGACAAGATTTTTACGCCGCCGATAAAGTGCAGACCGAAGACGATATCACCGCGTCGGTCGTCGCTCCGGCCAGTGCGATCACCAATCTGGATCCTCAACTGACCGCCGACAGCTACAAGTTTTTGACCAACTGCGAATACCGCTTGTTCCAGCGTCCTGATGACGCCGTCCATCGCGGCCTCGACAAGCAAACGGAATACGACTTGTCGCTGGCGGGGAACTTCATCTCCAACTTCCAACCGTTGACGCGGGAAGAAGTCGCCCAAATGGCCGAACAAATCGCCGACTTCGATTCGTTCACTTTGCCGATGCAAAACTTCCTGCGCGGCTTCCTGGAAGAAGAAAAGTTTCCTAGCGAGTACGCCGTCTGCTCGGCGTTTCCACGACTGATCGACGGACAGCCGACCAAGAATCCTCGCTACCTGCAGACGCGTCCCGATATGGCCAACCCCATATTCCGCTATGTCGGCGAAATGGGAACGCGGCTTTATCGCAAAATCCCCGCCGATCAACCGGTGCCGACTCCGGTCAACGCCGTCTTGTGCGGGCGACGCAACAATCCGCCCGATGCGGCGGCCGGAATTCGCAGCTTGGCGGTCTATGGACCGATCCATTATCAGGAACTGCCGGAATTGTTCATGGATTTCGTCTGCTCGCTGACCGGCAAAAGTCCTTCGACCACCGGCGCCGGCAGCGAAGGCGCGTTGACCAAAGGTCCGTTCAACGCGCTGCGCCCCGCCGCCGATCTGAACAACGCTTTGGTCAGCTACATCCTGACCGGCTTGGCGGGCTATTCGTCAGCGGCCGGCTACATCGGTCCCCATGTTCGAGTCGATCATGACATTAGCTTGCTGATCCCAGAGATCTGGTGCCGCTTGACTCCAGAAGAACGTGATCCGAAGTTCTTGATCGATGGCGGAATGCTAGAGAAGATCGAAGACTTCACGCATGACGGCGAGACGATCTTGGCCAGCCGACTGGGCTATCGGATCACGCGGCGGTTTGTGCGGACCTTCTTTGGTCGCGTCTTCGACAATCCGCTCAAGGTGTTCGATGACTCGATTCTCCGCCCCGAAACGCAAGATCCAGTTTCGTATGCGGACGGCGTCAAGCATATCGTCGAAGCGCAACAGCGCGTCGCCGAGCGTCATTTGCAGGATGGCTCGGCCGAAGAGGCGTGTCCTCCGCTGCGAGCGCTGCTGATGATCATGGCCGAAGGCTCGTACGAAGGGAAAACGACCGCCGATCCCGAGATTCGGCAGATGTTCACCAAAGAGTATTTGCTGGCCAGCGATTGGTATCGCAAGCGACTGTTGACGAAACAGCAGCGCGATACGGCGCTCTGGACGCGTCACTTGGGCGCGATCGACAAGTTTGTCTCCGATTCGCGTAACGCCGAATCAGCGAGCGAACTTGATCTGGCGGCTCGACGAGAATACGCCGCGGCTCAATTGGGAATCGCCGAATCGGCCGACTATCTCACCGCCTTAAAAGGGACGCTCGGCGCTCATCCGTTCGACTAACGCCGCTCGTCGGCGCCAGTTTCAACTCTCGGGTAGGGTCCGCTGTACGGACCAAGGGACGCACACTCGATCCTTGGTCCGCACAACGGACCCTACGATGACGACTACGTTTGCGCTATTTTTGCGACGGCCTTGGCGGTTGGCTGCAGATAGTTGGCAAGCGTTTCCAGCAATTGGCGGCGATCGATCGGCTTGGTCAGGTAGTCATCGACTCCAGCATCCAGGCAACGCTGTCGATCGTCGCTCATCGCGTGCGCCGTCAGTGCGATAATCGGCGTCCGAACCGCTTCCCTACGCAGCAAACGGGTCGCTTGATATCCATCCATAATCGGCATTTGCATGTCCATCAAGATCAGATCAAACGGAACTCCTTGATTGCGCGACGTCAGCGTCATATCAACGCCGTCGCGTCCGTCGTTGGCGATCGCTACTTCGGCGCCTGCTTTCTCGAGGATCAAACGAAGCAAACGCTGATTATCGGGTCCATCCTCCACGAGCAAGATGCGTCCGCTCAGAGCAAGCTCCTTCGGTGGAACGCTGCTGACGCTCGCCGGAATCCAATTCAGATCGTCAGCGCAGTTACTGATTTTGACATTCGACAAGTTGCCGGTCGCAATCGTAAAGTGGAAGAAGCTGCCATGTCCCAAGCTGCTTTCGCAGCGCATCGATCCTCCCAACAGTTCGGTCAGGCGAATGCAGATCGACAGGCCAAGCCCGGTGCCGCCATATTTACGGCTCATCGAATTGTTGGCCTGTTCAAACGGTACGAAGACTCTTCGCAGTTCTTCTTCCGTCATGCCGATACCAGAGTCGACCACTTCGAACTCCAAGTGGGGATTGTCGGCGCCGATGTCGATCAATTTCGTCCGGAGCGATACCGTGCCTTTGTCGGTAAACTTGATTGCATTGCCGATCAAGTTGATCAAGATTTGCCGTAACCGAGTCACATCGGTCACAATGGTCTCGGGAAGCGGGCCGCAAAACTCGTTCTCTAGTCGGAGCCCTTTTTGCGACGCGCGCAAGTGCATCAGCGCCAAAACGTCCGATACGATCCGCACCGGCGAGGCAGGCTGCAGGCATACGTCCAATTTGCCGGCCTCAATCTTGCTTAGATCCAAGACGTCGTTGATGACCTGCAGCAAGTGGTGTCCGTTGCGCAAGATGGTGTCGAGGGCGAAAACTCGTTCTTTCGGCGCTCGTTCGATCTCACCGATATCTCGCAGTTCTTCGGCGTAGCCGATGATCGCCGTCATCGGCGTGCGAATCTCATGGCTCATATTCGCCAGAAACTCGCTCTTCGAGCGATTCGCCGCTTCCGCTGCGCGACTCGCTTCCACCAGTTGTTCGTTCGTCAATTTCAATTCGGACGCCGCTGTTATCAAATCGGCGGTTCGTTGCTCCACCAACTGGTTGAGCTGATCCATTCGCATGCGGGCTTGCTGCGTCAGTTGCCATTTTCGCGTCAACGCAATCGCCAACTGACGCGCTTCGATCACGTCAAACGGCTTTTTCAAGATCACCAGTTGGTCGGTTTCGCCCAACTCCTGCAGCAACGATTCCCACGAATGATCCGAGTAGGCCGTGCAAATCACGACCTGCAGATCGGGATGGTCTCGCCAGATCCGTTTGACGGTTTCCAGGCCATCCCAACCCGGCGGCATTCGCATGTCGACAAAAGCCAGCGCAAACGGAAATCCGCTTCGCTCGGCCGCAGCAACCTTCTCGAGCCCTTCCTCTCCCTGGAAGGCCGACTCAATTTCAAAACCGAAATTCAATTCGCCGGGCGGCAACTCTTCATCTTCGAACAAGAGCGCCTTGATGTCGCTTGAGGCGACGTTCAGTTTGGATTGTGCAGCGAGAATGCGACGAAAGTCGTCATGAATCGCTTGGTTGTCGTCGATCACCAAAACGCGGCGATTGATCTTGTTCTCGAATTTTGCGTCTTCCACTGCGCATGCCCCCATGCAGAAACTGCCCCGAAGCGATCGTTTGCCAGCAATTGCCGCTCGCACGTATCGCTTCTTTTCCGCAGCAACGCCAGTGACGTCGCTGCGCTAGTCTAGGACGCGTCTAGTACCGAGAGGCAAGTTGCGCATGGCCGCATCCACCAAAATAGCGGCGTCGTTCTAGTAACGCCGATTTTGACGAAAACGCACGATCACCCCTTCTTCGCAGGCCGAAATGCCAGAACACGAGTGGGATCTGTCGTGAGATAAGGGCCTGCTAATAGATCTATACAGTAAGGAATCGCCGGAAATACCGCATCCAGACACTCGGCGATCGCCTTCGGCTGCCCCGGTAAATTGAGGAGTAGCGATTGCCCGCGAATTCCGGCCGTCTGACGAGAGAGAATCGCCGTCGGCACTTTTTCCAAAGAGACCTTCCGCATCAGTTCGCCAAAGCCGGGCATCATTTTGTCGCAAATCGCTTCGGTCGCTTCCGGCGTGACATCCCGCAGCGCTGGACCAGTACCGCCGGTCGTAATCACCAGGCAGCAATGCTCTTCATCGCAAAGTTGCCGCAACGTTTGCTCGATCCCAGCGCGATCATCCGGAATCACGCGTGGCGCCGCGATCCAGTCTGACGTCAGGATCTCGCTAAGGTAGGCCTGAATCGCCGGGCCGCCACGATCCTCGTACTCACCGCGACTGGCGCGATCCGAAATCGTGACGACGCCGATCTTGGCTGGCGGCTGTGCGTTCATGCTGACGACCTATCGGGCTTTAGTCGACGGTGACCGAACTGAGCGAAGCCGACGCCGTCTCGCCGACATCGCCGCTGACGCGCGCTTCGGCGAACGCATCTTCCGTTTCCCAGATGACGACCTTCACTGGGCGAACGTTCGATTGATCGAGCAACTCTGGACATACATAGTCCAGCAGATAGCGCGCCATGTTTTCGGCGGTCGGGTTGTAGGGCATCACGAAATACTTGCAAGGGACAACTTGCTTAATCGCGCTGATGCCGTTGTCATCTTGATCGCTCAGCAAAAATCCATGATCCCAATGCTCGTCCAGCCAACCTTTGAACTTCGCCTTCAGGTCGGCGAAATCAATCACGCGACCGACCGTGTCGACTTCGTCGGCGGTGACGTAAAAGTCGGCGACGTAGTTGTGCCCATGAAAGAACTCGCACTTGCCGCCATGCTTGTACAAGCGGTGACCCGCGCAAAACTTGATGCGCCGCATAATAACCAGGCTCATCTTTCCATCTCCCTCAAAACTCAATGCTTACAAAATGAATTCTACCGGTTCGGTTCGCGGAGGCGAAACCGCTTCTTGATTTTGAAATCGACGCCGATCAGCGTCTTGGGGGCGCTTGGCGATCGCCAACAACACCCAACCAAGCAGCAACAGTGGAACAACCACGCACAAGCCGGCAACCGACCAGGCTTCGCCTGGCAACCAAACTTGCTCGCTCCAAAATCCCCACAAGCAGATATAGCCGAGCGTGACCGCGGTCATCAGAAGTTCGAAAAAACCGCGGCGGACAAAATTCCCTTGTCGCGCTGCGAAGTAACTGGCTGCTCCATACAGCGGCAAAATCAAAGCCGCGATCGTCACCACCGCTTGCCAGCCGAGAAACAGGCCGGTCATGCTCAGCATCGTCGGCAGCGCCCAGCCGCGAGACAAGTCATCCTCGGCCCGATTTTCCCAATACCGCACCGCCAGCCCCAGCATTAGCCCCACCATCGTGCCGATCAGCGCGGTCAACAGTTCGACCAAGCGCGACGAAGCAATCGAATCCAAAGCGGCGAGCGGGTGAAGGCCTGGCCAAATCAGCGCAGCTCCGAAACCGACCAGCGCCGACACCAGGATTGTCGAGCGGGGAATCCGCTGACGATCCCACGCGATCAACGCCCACGGCAACAGCCAGCAAAAGAAAGCTGCGTGGTAAGCGTAAAGGCGAATGATCGGCCAGCGCGTCTCAAACACGACTCCGGCGAAACCGCGTCCGCTGGTGATTGCTCCGCCGGGCAAATTGCCGCCGCCTGACAAAAGTTCGGCAATCAGCAGCACAACAAAGATCAAACCCATCGTCGTTTCGACCAAGGGATAGCGAGAAGAAATCGGCAGCCGACAGGCGCGACACTTTCCTCCCAGATTGATCCAACCGAGCACCGGCACATTATCCAGAGCGCGAATCTTCGTACAGCAGAATGGGCAGCTGGATGGTTTGTCGACAACCGATTTTCCGCGAGGCAAACGCCAAACGACCACATTCAAAAAGCTGCCGATCACGGCGCCAACGCTGAAAAACCAGCCAAAGCCAAACAGCCCCATCATCCAATCGCGCAGCATCGCCAGCCGCTCGAGTCGGTCCAGCGCTTCGCTGGGACGATTGGGGGCCGAACTTCGAACCAAAAATTCGATCACCGGCCACGCAATCAAAACCGTGACAAAAATCACGATCGCGGCGCCGACAATCTGCCGCAGGCGATTTTGTTTACGAGCAAAAGCCATTTCAACGCAACTTCGGATTATTGATGTGACGCTCCGAGTCGCGGCCCGTCTTTTTGGCCAGGTTCTTTTCGAGCGCGGCGGTCAAATCGACCCCGGTTTGATTGGCGATGCAGATCAGCACAAACAGGACGTCGGCCAATTCATCCGCAAGCTCACCGCGACGATCCCCTTCTTTGAAGCTTTGCTCGCCGTAGGTTCGCGACATGATTCGCGACAGCTCACCCACCTCTTCGACCAGTTGCGCCAAGTTTGTCAGTTCTGAAAAGTAGCGCACGCCGATCGTCCGAATCCACTCGTCCACATCGGCCTGGGCCGATCGCAAGGTGATGTCTGGGGATGCTTCGGACGTCATACGCTCTTCGCAATCTTTGGGGGGACGACAAACAGAGGAACAGAAGCGGATCGACTAGGCGGTCAATCCGCCGGGAACTCCCTTGGTGACGATCGCGACAGCGTCGTGCGGATGGAGACTCTCGAAGTGGCTCGCCTGGATGCGATAGTCGATGATCCCTTGCATCGAATCGACGGCGTTTTTCAAACGTCGTGCGGCGTCTTCGCAGAACATCAGGTTCTCGCCGTTCAACCGCGCGAACTCTTGTTCGTCGGTTCGCTTGACGGCGGCCTGAACCGCGGTGTTGAGCGCCCCTTCGGTGCAGTTAATCAGTTCGTCGATCGGCAGATCGTCGCGTTGACCATCAAGTTCGATCGTAATATCGGCATGGCTGCGCTGGCTGTGCGGCACCGCCATCAGGGTTTCATTCGAGCCGAGCCAGTTCAAGACTGACGCGGTCGACAGCCAGTGATGTCCAAAGAACTGCTCTTCAAACTGCTGCTGCAACAGTTGACGCGCCAGCGCCGCCGAACAGGGACAGGCGCTGGAATAAGTGAGCCGAACATGCACGCGATACGTCACTTTGCCGCCGCTAGACCAGGCTTCGATCTCGACCGGATAGCTGCGCCAAGCCGAATGGTCGCTCAGTAGCGATTCCCGGCGCACCATGAGCTCGTAGCTAAATCGGAGGTAGCTGGTCGCGCTGATGTCGCTATGCGTCTCCAGGAACCGTTGCAAGATCGTTTCGATCTGTGCGCGGCCAAACTCGTCGTCGAGCGAATCTTGAAGGCAGAGGTAAAGCCGGGACATATGGATCCCTTTAACCTCGGGATCGTCCAGACTGACATAGGCGTCAACGCGAGCCGGCGTCCGAATCACGTCGCCGTTGGCGTCACGCAGGCGAATCGCAACTTCAATGCCGGACATCCCCACGCGATTTAGCTTGCCTTGTACAATCGGCGCCGCGTCGGCGGCGACATCGGGCAACATGCTTGTGCGCGTATCCAAGGAGAAAGGCCTGGCCGCTGGCGCATCCACCAAGTTGGCGGAAGACGTATTGGACGAAGGGAGATCAGTCGACATAGATTTCTCAAATCGCAGGGGCGTAACACCAACGGGTTAGGGGTGCGCAGAATGATCCTCGATCTCTGGCCATAACCTAACCGCAGATTTGCGGAGCGCAATAACCGGTTCAATAGGTTAGATGCAGCATGCCGCGAGAAGTTGCATGGAGAGCTAAATCAAATCCAGGGCCTATTTTAGCGATTTTTTCGCCGGCGTGCCGACTGGTTCCCCAATTCACCAAGATTCGCCAATTCTGGCTGTTACAATTAACCGTGGCGCGGCGCCTATCAGGCGCTGCTCCATCTCCTGCCATTGTACTCCACCGGTCGATCAGAAAAGTGGTGATCACCCCATGACGAGCCCTTTTGCACGCTTTCCCGAGACCCGCCTCCGCCGAAATCGCCGCAACGAATGGTCCCGACGACTGGTTCGTGAGAACCAACTGACCGTCAACGATCTGATTTGGCCCCTGTTTATTCAGCCCGGAAAGGGGCTCAGAACGCCGATTACGTCCCTTCCCGGCGTCGATCGCCTGTCGATCGATCTGCTGGTCGAAGAGGTCGGCCAGGCTGTCGCCCTGGGAATACCCGTAATCGCGATCTTTCCGGCGACTCCTAGTGAGCTGAAAACGGCCGAAGCCGAAGAAGCGATCAACCCAGACAATTTGGTCTGCCAGGCGGTTCGAGCGATCAAACAGGCCCATCCGGGGATCGGCGTCCTGTGTGATGTGGCGCTCGATCCCTATTCAAGCCATGGTCACGACGGGCTAGTCCGCGATGGGTACGTGGTCAATGACGAGACGGTCGAGCTGCTCTGCAAGCAGGCGGTCGTTCAGGCCAAGGCCGGCTGCGACATTATTGCTCCCAGCGACATGATGGATGGTCGAATCGGCGCCATCCGACGCGCGTTGGACGAAGCCAGCTACGAGAACGTCCAGATCATGGCCTACGCCGCCAAGTACGCATCGGCGTTTTATGGCCCCTTTCGCGAAGCGGTCGGCTCGTCTGGCAATCTGGCCGGCGGCGACAAGAAGACCTACCAAATGGACCCGGCCAATACCGACGAAGCGATCCGCGAAGTGGCGCTCGACCTGGCCGAGGGGGCCGACATGGTGATGGTCAAACCGGGGATGCCGTATCTTGATATCGTGCATCGCATCAAGCAAGAATTCGGCGCGCCAACCTTCGCCTATCAAGTCAGCGGCGAATACGCGATGCTGACGGCCGCTGCGGCCAACGGTTGGCTCGATCGCGACAAGACCATGCTGGAAAGTCTGCTGGCTTTCAAACGGGCCGGCGCCGATGGAGTACTGACGTATTTCGCGAAAGAGGCGGCCCGGCTGCTCAGTTAGCCGCTCACCGCGGCGGCGAAACGGGGCTCACGTTCTTGCAGCGGTCGAGCCGAAGACTTAGGCTAAACTAGTTAGCAATAAACGGCTGTTAAAGGCAAATTCCCTTGCTTTTCGAAAATCGAGACAAAACGCCCCCTACCCCAGCCAAACTGCTGCGCGGTTGGCTAGAGCCGATCGTCGCCGACGCTCCCCTGGCATGGCTGGATCATCAGATCGCCGCCGTCGAGTCAGGCGATGAATCAGCGCTTTATCTGGCGTTTGGCTTTGCGCCCCGAAAAGTTGGCAAGCAACCATTAGAGCCCTCGGCCTTGCAATTGGATTTGGCCCAAGAGGCGCGCAGCGGCTGGGATCCGTCTCGCTGGAGCGTGGGTCAAGCGGCGAGAACCTTGCTGCTGCTATCGATCCCCAGCGAAGATCCGGCGCCCTACTTTGCGCGATTGGAAAAACTGTTCAATGCGGCCGAGTTGAACGAATCGGTCGCGCTGTTTCAGGCGCTGCCGCTCTTGCCGCATCCCGAACTGTTGGTTCCCCGCGCGATCGACGGGCTACGAACCAACGTCAAGTTTATCTTTGCGGCGATCGCCCACCATAATCCGTTTCCGGAAGAGAATTTCTCGGAGGCGGCCTGGAATCAAATGGTTTTGAAAGCGTTGTTCATCGGCGCCGAGTTGGATCCGATGATCGGCATCGATCGCCGCGTGAATCCAGCGCTGGCCGAAATGCTGATTGACTACGCTCACGAGCGTCGCGCCGCCGCTCGCCCGATTCCGCCAGAGCTATGGCGGATGGTTGGTCCTTTCGCCGATGCAACGGCGCTAGAGGATATGGCGGCGCTCTTCGCCGCAGGGACCGAAGTGGAGCAAGCAGCGATCGCACTTGCGCTTGCCGCCAGCGCCACCGATGAAGCCGATGAAATCTTGCGAACCAAACCGCAACTCGCGTCGCAATTGGATCAAGGCAAGCTCACCTGGAGCGGCGTTTGCGCCGCCGCGTACGCGAACTAATCAAAAGGGAACAGCATGTACATCGACCCCCACATTCACTGCTCGTCGCGTACGACTGATGACTACGAGCGAATGGCCGAAGCCGGCATCGTCGCCGTGATTGAGCCTGCGTTTTGGCTTGGTCAGCCGCGGAGCAACGCCGGCTCTTACCATGACTACTTTTCGAGCCTGGTCGGGTTCGAGCGTTTTCGGGCCGCGCAGTTTGGGATCAAACACTATTGCACGATCGGCTTGAACGCCAAAGAAGCGAACAACGAGCGGCTGGCCGAAGAAGTGCTCGACATGCTGCCGTTATTTCTCGCCAAAGAAAACGTGGTCGCAGTGGGCGAAATCGGCTTTGACGATATGACCGCCGCCGAAGAACGAGCGCTTCGCGTTCAATTGGACCTGGCGAAAGAACTGGAGTTGCCGGTGATGATTCATACGCCCCACCGCAATAAAAAGCGGGGGACCTATCGTAGTATGGATATTATCGAAGAGCATGGAGTCGCGCCGCATATGGTTGTAATCGACCATAACAATGAAGAAACCGCCAAAGAGGTCCTCGATCGCGGCTATTGGGCGGCGTTCACCATCTATCCGAAAACGAAGATGGGGAACCAACGGATGGTCGAAATCGTCAAACAATACGGTTCGGATCGAATCATTGTCGATTCATCCGCCGACTGGGGCATATCGGACCCTCTCGCTGTGACTAAAACCGCGAATTTGATGCTTAGTCAGGGTATCGCCGAGCAAGATGTTCAGTTAACTTGTTATAAGAACGCTATTGACGCCTATAATCAAAGCGGACAATTCAACGAGGCGGACTGGCTGAATCCCACCCCCATTGATGAGCAAAAGTTGTTTGAGGGGAATAGCGTGCTGCGGGGTCAACGCCCTGACACGAACACCCCACAAGAAGATGAAATAATCTCTTAGCGAACCGGAACTCGCTAAGTAGATCTACAATACGAGATTCGAGAAGAGGCCGATGTCGCAGCAGTGCGACATCGGCCTTTTTTTTGGTTTTTATGCACTAAATGATCGCGCGCGGATCCTTAAGAAAAGGATGGGGAGCATGATTGTGAGAAACAGCGGAAGCGACGACGTCGGGACGACGAAACGTCGCGAGGTAGTCTTTGAGAACTTGACGGATGTGATTGACGAATGTCGCCGGCTGACCGTGGTTGGTTATCACCATGTCGGCCAATGGAATCTGGGACAAATCTGCCAGCATCTCGCCGCCGGCATGGATCAATCGATCGACGGATTCAAAGATCCGGCGCCCTTCTGGATGCCGATCGCGAAGCCGTTGATCCGCATGTTGGTGCTGCCGACAATCTTGAAGGGGGGCGTCATCAAAATGAAGGCCAGCGCGCCCAAATCAACCCTTCCATCCGCAAACGCCGACGATGAAATCCGCTTGGCCGAACTAGAGCAAGCCATCGCCAGGATCAGTGACGAGAACGTCGAGTTCGTCGAGTCGCCGATCTTTGGCAAGTTAACCACAGAGGAATGGCGCAAGTTCCATCTCTGGCACTGCCAGCATCACATGAGTTTTCTGATCCCCGCCAACAAGCGCTGAACAGACTCCCCTATTTCTCAAAGCGGGCCGATAGCCAATCGGCCCGATCTTTTACATCGCCACGATCCGCAAAATCAACCATCAATGCGATTGCGGTCGCGCCATCTAGCGGTACGTCGATCGGCTCTGGCGGCATGCCGCCGCGGATGATCTCGCTTTGATAGGCCGATTTCCAAGCGCCGTCGGCGCCGGCCAGATAGACGCGAAAGCGAACGCTCCCTTCGTCTCCCGCTGTTCCATCGACGGCGATCTCGGCCGCAAATCGCTGAAATCCTTGCGGAACCGGAGCCGCCAACCGCGATGTGCTATGCACGCCCAGCCCTTTGCGATAGACGACTCCCTCTACAGCCAGTTCCCCCCCCATGACGTTTCGGTCGCGTTGGAAACTCCACTGCGTCGTCAGAAACGAAATCTGCTTGTCTTGAAGCTGCGGCATATCCGAGAGATACATCACCTGCTTCGAGATCGGAGCGGCGTAAACCAAATCTCGCTGCAAGCGGGCCCCGGGAATCGATTGCAGGACGACATCGCGGGCCACTTCAGCCGACATGCTTTTCGCGGAGAGCGCCAGCTTGCGAACCGGCAGCAACGAGCCGTCGCTCATTCCGATCCAGCTATCCATGGACACTCCCGAGTTGGGCGTCAGATTCGGAGCAAACAAGATCGCCGCAACCCGCGTCCGATCGACCGCTAACGAATCGGTCGACGTTTCTAGCTGAATCGATTCCGATTTGACCGACGCGACGAGACCCGAGATCACATCGCCGTTTTCGAGCAGCAACTGATCATCGATGCCTGTATAGTTGTTGATACGATCAAACAAGGATTGCCGTTTTACTTCGTCCAGCGGCAGCCGAAAAGCGATGCCGCGAATGAGCCGCAGCGGCAGCTTCACCTCGTCAAATGCTTTGGTCGGAAACCCGACCAGTTCGCGTCGTGCTAGCGCGATATCTTGCAGCACGATTCGCCCTCCGCCATGCAGCACGATCAGCGGCGTTTTCACAACGGCCGCCGGCGCCCCAAAGCAGATGATTTTCGAACTAGCGATCGTCTCCTTTTCGCCGTCGATCGCGAAAATCCACTGGTCTCCATCGATCGCAGTAAGTTGAGCGTCACGGCGAACTTGCCCAAGCTCAAGCAGCGTCCGTTGGGCCAAGACCAACTGCGGAGCGGCGGCCAGGATGACCGTAAAAAAAGGTAGACAGAGACGAGACATGAGCGCCTATCGCTGGAAGATCGGCAAATAGTTGTTGGGCATTTGCAGCACGATGCAGGCCATCGCCGTCCCATATTCAGGACAAATAAAGTCAGGCCAATATCCGCCAGCGGTCTGCCGACTGAGCAGATACTCGCGCACGACGGGGTAGTACTGGCGCCACAGCGCGTCGCCTGCATGCCAAAACGCCTGGGAAGCGTAATATTGCCCGTAGAAGAAGTGGCTGTTGCTGCGGATCTCACGCGGGTTCTGGAGATTTTCCACCAAATACTGCATGCCGCGATCGACTTCTTCCCCCGAATAGATGCCGGCGCTGTTCATCGCGACGACTCCGGCGGCCGACCGGGGAAACGCGCTAGGCCCCCCGCTTTGCAGCATGTACATGAATCCGCCGTCCGGATTTTGACTCCGTTTCACATAGTCGACGCAACGATCGACCGTTTCATTCGGCACATAAATGCCTGCGTTGCGAGCGGCGCGCAGGGCCATCATCTGACAAACGGTGACCGAGATGTCGGCGTCCTGCCGGACCGGTTCATACCGCCAGCCGCCTTCGATGTTTTGCGTATCGACGATCAACTTGATCGCATCGACCAGCTTCTCGCGCACCGTCGAGTCGGACGACATGCCGTAAACTTCGGCCAAAAACAGCGTCGCGAAACCATGACCATACATCGGACCATGCGTCGCAGCGCCGGGGATCGCAATAAAGCCGCCCTCTTGCGAATTCGCGAGAATGTACTCGATGCAGTAGTCAATATTTTGTCCGTACGGCCCCCGTCCCGGCGAACTGCCATGCGACATAAAGGCCATCCCCGACAACGCGACAACCGCCGTGTTGGCTCGATATCCGTCAAATCCATAGGCGCCGCGAGCACGACCATCTTTGATCTGGCGATCGGCTAGATAACGCAAACCAGCGTCAATCGCGGCGCGGGCTTCCGGCGTGACCATCTCCGCCGAGCGCGACAACTCCGGCTCGACCTGCGCAAGACAACGCCGCGCACTTACCGCGAGCGGCGCGGCGGCCAGCGCTGTTAGAAACTGTCGTCGGCTGGATCTCGTCATGACCTCTCCCTAGGATCGACGGCCAAATGGCGGTTCGAGAAGCTGCGGCTCATCGACCTTCTTGCTCCTGTTCCGCCAGACGACGGAAATATTCTTCCGTCAGGCGTTCGTATTTTGGCAGGAATTTCTCGACCGACGCATTCTGCAATTGTTGTCGAACGCGTTCAGGCAATTGTCCCCAGACTTCTTTGATCAACGCGCCGCGCGCTTCGAGCGGCAACAGTTGGTATTCACGATCTTGCACCTGGTCGCTACTGTCGTTGGCTTGCTCATTTTCACGCTGCTGCTGCGACATCTGCTCTTCGCCTTCGCCCTCTTGCGGCTGCGGTTGCGAACCCCCATTTTGCGGCTGCTGCTGACCTTGCTGTTGCGACTGCTGCTGTTGTTGGTTTTGTTGCTGTTGCTGTTGCTGATTTTGTTGTTGGCTTTGCTGCTGCTGTTGCTGCTGGTTGGCTTGATCGATCAAATCGTTCAACTGCTCGATGATCGAACGCTGCAACGCGAGCGTATTGTCTTCGGCCTGACCTTGCCCAATGCGATCTTGCACCGTTTGCATCTGTCGCCCGATGTTGACGAGCGGATTCTCGGGGCCTAAGCCCAGATCTTCGCCATCAGGTTGGCCCACAACATCGGGCACAGATCCTCCTTCGGTGGGTCTGGTCGTATCTTTTTCGCCGGTGATAGCAGGGTCACCTGACTTTGGCGGCAGCGCGTCGGGAATTTCCAGACCGTCGAACAAATCTTCGCCGAGTCCTTCCAACAACTGTTGATCGAGGGTCGCTTGATCCGTCGCATCATCCGCGACCAGCGGCATAGCGATGGCGAAAAGCGTGCAAGCGGTGAGTATCGTGAAGATTCGGATCACTGTTTCTCTACCTCGGCGTTCGGATCGATCGCGGGTTCGCCAGCCGACTCTTTCTCTACATCGTCGATCTGAAAGATATCTTCCTTGGCAGGCTCTGTTAATTCTAACGCCAATTCAGCCAGTTCGCCTTGCTCTTTCGCCAAGCGAGCCAATTCTATTTCCAGTTCGACAGAGGGGGGAGATTCTTTTTGCAACCGAGCGGCCGCCTGCGTGGTCAGGTCGTTCAGCCCTTGCTGCATCAGTTTTAACAGCTTGAGTTGGGCGATCTGACTAATCCCATCTTGGTTGCCCCCTGGTTGCTCGCCTTGCTGTTGGCCCGGTTGTTGCCCCTGATCCCCTTCTTGCGGCTGTTTCCCTTCCGCATCGCTTTCGTCGAGCGCCGCAAGCAATTGTTCGAGCCGCATCGCAGATTGATCCGCGGTTCGCTGCGTCGCGTCGGACAAATCGCGAGCATCCAAACCGCGAGCCGTTTCCCGCATCAAATCAGCCGCCGTCGTCAACGACAGATGGAATACCGCCGCTTTAGAAATCGAACGCGCAAAATCTGCGGTTTCTCCCATCAACCCTTTTTGCAACTGCGAGACCAACCGGATCGATTGGATTTGGGCTTCGGTCAGAGTGCGCTCGCCAACGATTTCGCGGAGCCGTTCGATCTCGCGGACCACCGTTTTCTGCTGGGTCACCATCGACTCGATCGACTGTCGTAAACGTTGCGATTGTTCTTCTGCGAGGTCTTTCTCGACTTGCTTTTGTTTGTCGGCTAACTCTTGCTGCGCTTGTTCGAGATCGCGTTGCGCCTGATCCTGCTCTTCCAGCGCGGCGGCAGCATCGTCATTGTTCGCTTGCTCCGCCGCTTTTTGCAGCTTTTGCGCCGCATCTCGCACCGAGTCGGCCGCTTTCTCGGCTCGCAGTCGCTCAAGCTTCCGCGCGAGTCGTTCCGCTTCGGCTTGCAGGTTCGCGGCTTCCGCCGCCAGCTTCTCCAGTTGTCGGCCACGTTGTCCAGCGTCAGGGTTCTTGGCCGCTTGCTTCAGTTTGTCTTCTAGCCCTTTTTGCTTGGTCGTCAATTCTCGCAGCTCTTGTTCCGCCTCTTTCAATTTTTCCGAGAGTTGCTTTAAGCGGTTTTCGCGCCGATTATTCAAGATGTCGAGCATCTCGCCCAATTGTTGATCGACTTCCGATTGGGAGGTCGCAGCTTCGCCGAGTTGATTTTGCGCCAGCTGGGCGCCTGCGGAGCGCATTTTTTGCGAAATCGCTTCTTGCCGCTGCTGTTGGATCGCGTCTTTTAACGTTTCGGCCGCCGCGGGTTCACTAGCAGCGAGCTGCTGCTCCATCTCCCGCATGCGCGATTGAATTCGATCCAACTGATTCGCCAGGTCGGCTTGGTCGGTCGCCAACCTTTTTCGCTCGGAACGTTCAGCCGGATCCAGCGACTCGGGCGTTTTGCCAATCGTCGCCGCTTGTTCGGCTTGCGTTCGCTCTTGTAAGTCTTGTTGACGTTCACGCAGCCCCCGCAAGTCGAGTGCGAAGCGTCGGTAGGTGTCCCATTGCGAGAGCCCGGCGATCATCTCTTCTAGCTGGCGCTCGGCGTCACGCTGTTTCTCCACCGTTTCCGATAGCTTGCTGCGCATCTCGGCTGCTTGGGCGGCACGTTCTGCTGGCGAGGAGTTCTCTTTCAGTTCGATGTCTCGTTTCGCTTCTCCCAGCGTATTTTCGATACTCGCCAATTCTCGGCCGGCCAATTGTTCGGTTCGCTCTTTGAGCGCCGCGAGTTGTTGCTGGGTATCGGTGTCGTCGATTCCGTTTTGCTCGATTTCTCGCTCGATCTTCTCGATCTGGGCGGTGACGCCCGACTTGGGATCCGAGATTTCGCGACGGACGCGCCGCTGACGCAACTCGGCGTTTTGCAGACGCGAGCGATCTTGCGGGCCCAGCGGTTTCCCTTCGGCGGCGGCGATTTCGACCGCCGACGTTTCGCTGCGCGCTTCCGCTTGCGCCTGAGTCGCTTCGCCCAGTTGCGTGATCAACCGACGCTGCATCGCGACGATGCGTTCTTCCATCTGTTCCGGCGTGACGATCGAAATGCGACGCGGCAGGCTCACGCCTTCTTGCGGTTTCCGATCGTAGGCGACCAGCGTCGCTTCCAGAACATCGCCCGGCTGAAGTCCTTCCAGTTGAGCCAACGGCCAATCATGCTGCAGCAATACAGGCGGCAAGGGATTGGCGCTGATTGACTCGAGCGATGCCGCTCGCGGCGCATCCTCAGGCGCCTGCCACATTGGAATTTCGGCTGCGCCAGCGTCGGTCGCACGCAAATTCATAAATCGCAACAGCACCCGCTGGAGCCCCAGATCATCAGAGACTTCGGCGGCAATGTCGATCGTAGCGGTCGGCGTCACAAAGATGTTTTCTGCGGGTCTTCGCCATACCAACTCTGGCGGCTTGTCTGGCACGGCCCGCGCTTGAAATCGATCTCTTTCGGTCCGAACCAATCCGCTGGCGGTTTCGACTTCCAGCCAATAAACGCCGGACGCGGTCAGCTCGAAAGGTTCGGCGGGATCACTCGCCAACGACAGATGATCCCCGCCTACCGCCAGCGGAATCGTGCGTCGACCAACGGAGCTTTCAAAGTAGAGTCGCGCTTTTTCGATCGGTTGATCGACGCGCCCTTGAAGATGAATTTGCGATCCTTGCAGCGCCAAGATCACGCGCGGCGACGCGACGCTCTCCCACTCGGCGTACTCAGGCGGTGCGACCGTGACTTGAATGTCGACGATCTGCGGAGGATTGACTGCTTTGAGGGTTCGCCATTGCATCGCTTCGTCATCGCCTCCATAGGCGCGATAACGCAGATCGGAAGTGACGTTCGACAACGTTCGTTTCATCAGCGATTTGGCGAAATCAAATTCCATCGGCAACGACTCGATTCGATCCCCTCGATCGACTTGCAAAGTCACTCCCTCTGGCAATTCTCCACCGCCGTCGATCACCTCCAACGTAACGCTTTCTCCCACCGCAACCGTGTTGGGCGGATGGACGAACTGCAACTGATTGACGCGCGGCCATTGCGCGTCGCCCCAAGGCGCCGCCAAGCGAGTCATCGCGATCCGAGCATAGCGAGGCGCCGCGACCGCCAGAATGGACGCGATGGCGATCGCCGCGATCGCGACGAGCGCCCCTTTTTTGTAGAGGTCGCGGTTGATCGCTGCGTCGAGATCATAACTTTGCAGTTCCGCTTCGGTTTCAGCGATCACATTCCGCTGCAGCGCCAACGAACCGGTTGCGGTTCCGCTTTCGAGAAACTCAAGCGAGCTCGAAAGTCGCTCACGAAACTGAGGAAAGAACGCTTCGATCCGCCGCGCTGTCGCCAACAAATCGGGTCGCCAACTCCAAGCGGTTCGCAAAAAATAAATCGCCACCGCCAGGCAACTGACCCAAGCGGCGATCGAAAAGAAATAGCGCGTGCCCGGCTCTTCACTATGGACCAGATAGTCAAGCAGCGCGACGCCGCCAAGGACGCCCAGCAGCGCCGCAACGCACCAGAAGAGCGCACGCCAACGAACGAGCCGTACGGCGCGGTTCCGAATGCGTTCTACTTGCGTAACGATCGGGTGCTTCATGTCTTATCGATGGTTTAACGAACTTTGCCTTCACTATACCGGGCTTTGGGCGGCGGCTTCCAGTCGAAAACGCCGCAGACTGCCGTTAGAGCATCCCTCCGCGCTTCCGTAACAGCCATTCCCCAATAATGAGACTGACAAACAGGGTCGCTAGTTTCCAGGAATTCCAAACCGGAATCGGCGAGAGCGTCTCGATGCGGACTTGTCGCCCTGGAGGCAAGTCTTTCAACAACTGCGTCGCGTCCGAAAAAGTGTAAAATTTTCCGCCGGCCGCCGTCGCAGCAGCGCGTAGTTCGCCAAAATCAGCGGCCAATCGCGCCATTTCGCCGGCGGTCGCTTCGATACGAAAGCTAGTCGCCGCCTGCTCGGTCGCGTCTGAGATGATCGGTTCGGCGATCCAAGCCCGATACTCCCCTTCCGGCAAGTCGCTGATCGCGGCTTCAAATGTATCGCGGCTTCCCGATGCGCGAGCCAATGAGATGCGCCGTTGCCGGCCTCCTGCTTGCTCAATCATGACGGTCACCCCCTGGTCGCTGGTCGGCGCTTTGCGATCATCAAAAAATCGGACGCGTAAGCGGACCGGTTCGCCTCGTTCATATTCGTTTCGACTCGCGGCTAATTCGGCGCCCCAGCCGCCTCCCAAGATCGAAGCTCGCGCCAGATACCGAACCGACTGCATCCAGAAAGGATCGTGGTGCTCCCAGCGCCACAGATCGTCGCTCGCCAAGAACATTACTTTGCCGCCGCCGACAAACTGTTGCATCAACAGCGGAATCGGTTCGCCTTTGGCGTCAAATCGATCGCGCGCGGTCGCCAGCACTTGCGCGCCCGGTTTGAGCGTCGGAAATTCCGGCAGCCAATACAGCTGCTCGATCGAATCCCAACGTCGCAGCGTTTCGCTTGTATTGGAGCCAACCTGCAGCGGCGGCGATGACATCCCCAGGTTGGTCAGCTTGACCGGAATCGAATCGGTAAGCGGCGGCGCCGGGCGCTGGGCTCCATCCATTTGAAAGGGAAACAGCGAAGCCAACGGCGTTCCGCCATACTGCCAAGGCAAGTACTGGTCGCCGGCGACGAAGATCACGCCGCCTCCCTTTTCGACCACAAACTTGGTCAGCAGTTCTAGATTGATGCGGCTTAAGAAGGCGGGGTTCGCGTCGCCGATCACGATGACATCATATTGAAACAGCTCGTCCTGGCTCGACGGAAAAGCACGTTCCGCCACCGCGTCCTGTTCGGCGTATTCCATATCGGAATCTTGCAGAATCGCAGTCAGGTCAAACGCATTCTCGGGACGACCGCTCGAACTAGCCGGTTTCAACTGCCGCTCGAACAACGTTTTTAAGTAACGATATTGAAATCGCGGCTGCGAATCGACCAGCAGCACTTTGATCGCATCATCGCGAACCGCGACTTGCGCGGTCGCTTCGTTGTCGCTCAGGTCGATCTCTTCGTCGCCAGCTTCCACCGAGACGACAAAGGAGTAATCTCCTTTTTTGGTCGGACGAAACTGCAAGTCCAACTGCCGGGTCATCTCGTCACTAGCGACAGGCACGGTTCTTTCGGCCAAAATCTTCGGATCGTCTTTCAGGCGGAGCGTTACTCGGGCGGTCTTGCCTGCCATGCCGGCGGCGCCCAAGCGGAACTTGAAACTGAGCGGATCGCCGACAAACGCCGCACGTTCGACATCGAGATCTTCAATCCGCAAGTTCAACTGACGTTGGCGACTCCCTAATCCGACGACATACAACGGAGCGCCGCGCCGCCGCGCAACCACCGCCGCATCGGAGAGCGACTTTCCTTCGGTCGTAATTCCATCGGTCAATAACACCACTGCCGCCGTCGGTCGCCCGCGCTGTTGCTGGAAGATCTCGGTTAGGCTGTCTCCCAATCGACTCGCCGGACGATCGGCGTTTGCGGACGCTAACATCTCGGTCCATTGCTCGACGTCGCCGCTCCAGGCGCGGCCGCTATCGCCGATAAAGTAACCTTTCAAGCGATAATGCGGCTGCAACTGGCCGAACCAATCGTCCGCAAGTAACAACGTGCGTCCTTGATTCCAACGTGACGCTTCCTGATAGCCGGCGGCGGAAAGTCGGGACTCGACTTGCGACGCTTCTTCGCCCGACAGCGCATCGACATGCGACATGCTTTGCGAGTCGTCGAGTGCGATCACCAAGTCTGGCGTGTCGGTTCGATAAGGCCGCAGCGACAATCCGTACAACATAAACAAGATTAGCGCGACCAGTGCGATTCGCATCGTCGCCAACGTCGCTTTGTACCACGGTTGTTTGGTTGTCCGTTCGCGGTAATAGATCGATGCGACGAGGACGCCCCCTCCTAACAAAATGGCGATCGTCACCCAAGGCGCCCACGGAGCGATCCACTGAATGCTCGATTGCAATCCATCCGCTTCGCGCGCAGCATCGCCTGCGAAAAACCAATAGACCCAGCGATCAAAAGCGTTATTCATAAGGCGGCCGATCCAAACTTCCAGGCAAGAACCGGTTCCAGTAACAACAACGCCAGCACGCTGATCAGAAGGATACGAAACAGCGGAACTCCAGCGGCGATTCCCGCGGCAAAATAGGCGCCGTCATCCGCGTTCGCCTGAAACAACACCGGCGGCAGTTCGTCGCGGGCAACCTTCGTCAGATCGCTTTCGACGGTTTGCAAATTGGCCGCGAATAGTTCGTCTGCGTGGGGTCGATCACTCACTTTCAAGCGATAGACGCCGCTCGTCTCGGTTTCGTCAAACGCCCAGCTTCCATCCGGCAGGCGGCCGAGACGCTGCGTTTCGTCGCGAGGAGTCGTGATCGCCGCAGTGACGGCGGCCGAACTAGAAGTCAGTCGCCCTTGCAGCACTTGACCGACCAAGATGTTTTGCCGATCGCTCTCTCCCCGCACCAACTGAGCCAGCGTCTCTTGCACGAGCGGCGGAAAGCTAGGCCAGGTCGGTAACGCCGACCAAGGCTGCCCTGATCCGGTCGCCGTCGAGATCGCCGCCGGCAAGCAGATCACCGCGACGTTGTCGGTCGCATCTCCTTGATTGCCGGCCGCTGCGTTACCCAACACAATCGCCGGATCGCCGGTATCGAACCACAGCGCCGTCCGGGCAGTTTCGTTTCGCTGGACGCGGAAGTACCGCCAAACCGGAGTCGACAGTAGTCCGCCCCCTTGCTGTCCACGAAACGGTTCGACCAAGGGATGTTCGTAACCGCGCGGGTCAAAACGATAGTCTCCTTCGGCGCTGGGCGACTCTAACAAGACCGGCAACAAAGAGTGCTCTTGCGATCCGAGCAGGCGGTTGTAATTTTCGGCGGCGGCATCGGGTCCCAGGAAAAACGCGACTCCCTTCCCTGTCGCCGCGTATTCGATCAGTACGCCGGCCTCTTGCGCCGTAAAACGAGCCGCGTCCGCGACAAAGATCGCGGCGTAGGGAGCAAGATCGATTTCGACCAGCGCCGATTGGCTGACCACTTCTGGGGCGATGGACGCTTCGGCTCGATCGTCGGGACGCAGCGCGAATCGTAAAAACTTGGCGGCGCCAGGACTGCCGGCGATGCAGAGCACGCGGACTTGATCCTTCGCCGACGCAACAATCCAACGGTGATCATCAATCGGCAACGCATCTTCGTCCAGACGAAACTCAATCGCGTGGTCCCCCTGCTTTTCAAAGCGATGCGAGAACTGCACCGACGCCGCTTCGCTGGTCGTCAGATCAATCACCTGTTGGCCGACCAAAGTATCATCGACAAACATTCGCACGCTCTTGCCGTCCGATCCCAGATCGCCTTCACGGCGGATATCTATTTCAAAGGTGCTGGGAGCGGCTAATGTCGCGAACGGCTCGAGCATTTGCACGTTCTCAATAAACGCATTTCCGGTAGCGGATTGTCCAACGTCGATCAGACTCAAGCTTCCCTTTTTCGCCAACGCTTCAAAACGGGCCGCGGCGCCGCCGGAAGTCGCGCCTTCCCAGGTCGTCTTTTGCAAGTCGCTGAACAGGATCACGCGCGAGCGCGTCAGCCGGGGATGATTGGCATGCGCGCTGTCCAAGATCTTTTCCACTTCGGCCAGCGTCGTCTCTAGGTTGGCGCCCTCATGGGCGATTTGCAGCGCGTCGATTTCCTGCAGCACGTCCCCTACGTCATAGGCAGGATCACCGATCACGACCAGCGGCGGCTGGCCCATTCGGACCAGCGTATAGCCGTCACCTTGCGAGGTCGCTTCGACGATGTGCCGGGCTTCCGCTTTGGCCGTATTGAACCGCGAACTGCCGTTCTCGTGATAGTCCATGCTATACGATCCATCGATCACCAACACCGTATGTCGCGCATCCAGAGAGGCGGACGAGGCCAGCGGCGATCCGGAAGTGCAGGAAATATCGGCCAACGCCAGCGCAAACAACAGCATGATCGCACAACGCAGAATCAAGAGCAGCAACTGTTCGATCTGAATCCGCCGCGAGTTCTTTTTCATCGCCGCAATCAAATACTGCATCGCCGCCCAGGTCGTATTGCGATGTCGCCGTCGATTCCAGAGATGGATCAAGATCGGCGCAGCCGCCGCCGCTCCCCACGCCAACATGCCGACGCTGGAAAGTAAAAACGGGCTCACGGCCAAAAGCGACACAGGCAATGTTTCCTTACGTATGCATCCGAGCCATGCGACCTGACAAAAACGCGTTTAACACCACATCCAGCGGCTGATCGGTCCGCACCTGCAAATAGTCGATATTGGCGCCGCGGGCTTGGGCTTTCAGCGAATCGATCGCCGCGTTGATCTCACGCAGATAGGCTTTACGTAACGATTGCGGATCGATCAGCAATTCCGGCATCTGCTCCAATCCTTGAAACATCGTCGGCTGTTGAAACGGAAAATCGAGTTCGGCCGGATCCAACAAATGGACCAGCACGACGTCATGCCGACGATGCCGAAAGTGCTTCAGCCCGGCGATCATCGTGTCGACATCGTCAAAAAAGTCGCTAATGACCAGCACGACGCCCCGTTTCCGGAATCGCTCGGCAAGTTGATGAAAGATCGGACCGGTCGCCGTTTTTTGCCGCGGCTCGGTACGATCCAGCACGTCAAAAAACTGCTGCAATTGCGTCGGACTGCTCCCCGGTTCGATCAGCGTTCGAACATCGTCGTCAAAGGTCGCCAACCCGACCGCGTCTTGTTGGTGCAACGTTAACCAGGCCATCGTCGTCGCGATGCACTCGGCGTACTCCAGTTTCGACAACGGCGCAGTAGGGCCGCGGTACGTCATGCTTTCGCTGACGTCGAGCACCAGGTAGGCGATCAAATTCGTTTCGTCTTCGTACTGCTTCAGATAGAACTTGTCAGTCCGGCCGAACACCTTCCAATCGAGATAGCGCAAATCATCGCCGGGCGCATACTCTCGGTGTTCGGCGAACTCAATCGAGAAGCCGCGAAAGGGACTACGATGCGAACCCGAGACGAACCCTTCAACAATATGTTGGGCCCGCAGTCTCAAGCCATGCAGCTTAGCCAGCGTTTGCGGATCTAAACGCTTTGTCGGCTTGTTCATCTGCGGCGACCGTAGGCACGAGTTCGATGAGCCGACGAATCAGATCATCGGTCGTGATCCCTTCGGCGTCGGCGGTAAAATTGGTTCGCATACGATGTCGCAACACCGGCAGAGCGACTGCTTGCACGTCCTGCGTGGTGACAAACGTACGCCCTTGCAGCACGGCGCGGGATTTCGCTCCCAACACCAGATATTGACTGGCGCGCGGTCCAGCGCCCCACTGAACATACTGGCCGACAAAGTCTGGCGTTTCGTCCCGGCCTTTACGCGTCATCCGCACCAGCTGAATTGCGTAGGCGGCGATATGGTCGGCAACCGGCGCTTTGCGGACGACATGCGTCAACTGCGCGATATCTTCGCCAGACAACGTCGCCGTGATCAGCGAGTGATGGTCGGTCGTCGTGCGACGCACGATTTCCAATTCTTCCGCGGCGGTCGGATAATCGACCTGGACGTTAAACATGAATCGGTCCAACTGCGCTTCTGGCAGCGGATAGGTCCCTTCTTGCTCAATCGGATTTTGCGTCGCCAGCACAAAGAAGGGACTCGGCAAGCGGTGACGCTGGCCGCCGGCGGTGACTTGATGCTCTTGCATCGCCTCCAACAGGGCCGCTTGCGTCTTGGGAGGCGTGCGGTTGATCTCGTCGGCCAAAATGACGTTGGCGAAGACCGGCCCAGGAATAAAGCGATATTCACGCTGGCCAGTGGCGCGATCCTCTTGGATCACCTCGGTCCCGGTGATATCCGACGGCATCAGGTCCGGCGTAAATTGGATCCGATTGAAATCGAGTGACAGCGATTCAGCCAAACTTCGAATCATCAACGTCTTCGCCAACCCCGGCACGCCCACCAACAGACAATGGCCTCCAGCGAAGAGCGAAATCAGCAATTGCTCGACCACTTCTTGCTGGCCAACGATGACCTTCGATAGTTCTCGCGTGATCTGTTCGTAGGCGGCGTTGAGCCTGCGAACGGAATCAATATCTTGTTCTTCCAACATCGTTACTCCGGAGGTACTGCCGCTCGCCATCGGCGAGCGATGAATTAGGGAGAAGGATCGCTGGACGCGTCGCTCTTTAACACGGTCAACTGCGTCGCACCGGCGATCACCAGGTAGTCCCCTGAGATCGCCAAGTTTCCTCCCGTCAGCCCCAACGCTTTTAAATCAATCGGTTCTCGCGCGGCGATCACGTTTTCGTCTTGATCGACTTGCTGCTTCAAGACGTAGATCGCCTCCAAGGTGGGCCAATATATTGTATCACGCCCCAGAATCCCACGTCCGTAACCCTGCGGAGGACTTTCCGCTTGCAGATTTTGCGGATCACGCGGATTGGGGAACTGACTCCGAATCCTCCCCGAATCAAGCCGGATCCAATAAACCTGATCGCCGCTGACGATCAAATCCTCTTTGGTCGTTCCCAAGAGATGAGACGCTTGAACGCCGCCGGGTACGGTTTGCCACTGCAGTTTCCCCGTCGCCGCATCCAGCGCCACGATCCGATCGCAATCGGCCGGCATCGCCATCACCAAATCTCCGGTCACGACGCACGGATTCAATTCACGCAGCAATTGCTGATTGGCGCGAATCAAAGTTCCCGCTTCCAACGGTCCGCGCGGATAAATGGTTAACCATTGGATCTCGCCGGTTGCGGCGCTGATCGCAGAGATTGCGCCGCGATTGGTGTTGTAGTACAATACGCCGTCCGACATGGTCAACAAGTTGTGGGAGCGTTGCCCCGCTTTGTCTCCTAAGACAAGTCCGGCGCCATACGGCTCGGTCGAGCAAATCGTCCGTCGCCAGATGCGCCGCGCCGTGGACGCGTCGTAACAAGCGACCGCTGACTCGCTACGGACTCCGTTTTTCGTCATCGCGACATAAAGCCGACCATCGTCAATCAGGCCGGTCCCTTCGAACTCCCATTCGTCTTCGCCTGGCTCGTTGGCGGGAATAATCGCCGCGATTCGGCCTTCCGCCCCCAGATCGATGATGAACATCTCGGCCGACTTGGAGAACTCGGACGCGCGCTCCGTATAAACCGAGAGCGAGTTTCCTTGCCGCGCCGCCATCAAGCGTCCCTTGGCCGAAAGCGTATAACGCGGAGCGCCAATCGCCGATTCCACCTTCGCCAGATGACGGTCTTGCCATTGATTGGTGTTCCCCAAATGCAAGCCGTTTTCTATGTCCGGTGTGCTGCGATGAAACGCACCGTAGTCGGCGTTTTTTCGATCACGCGCTTCGCCGCTCGGCCAAGCTGCCGAGCCGTCGCGCAGTTGGAAGGCCCGCAGCCGTTTGGCGTCATTCACAAACAGATGATCGCCAACCGCGATCGGGTAAAAACTGAGCGGCGTTTCTCCACTCTGCGACGTTTCGGCCAATCCCGGCGTGCGGATCGTTGCGGCCTGTTTTGGCAATGCAATCGACCAGGCGACCAATTTGGCGCCGGGCGCTTGGGCGGCGATCGCGCTGCGCGTGGGGCTGCCGGCGAAGGTTTCCCAATGATCGACGTAGGAGAGCGCATATTGCGTCCCTTGCGACGTCGCGAGAATCGCTTGCAGCGCCGCATCATAAGGTTGTCGCTTTCCGGCGATCCAACCTTCCGCATTCGGAGCCAGCCGCCGAAGCAGATCCAATTCGATCGCTGCCCGCGTCGCGTCTCCTTCCAGCGCCGAAGCAAGCGTCAAACGAGCCAACAAATCGGCCAGCGGAATTTCGGACTGGGGAACCGAGCGATGCGTAGAATGACGCTCCGGTTGCAGCAATAACTTGACGATCTCCGCTTCGTCCTGTTTCCAATCAACGCCATCCACGGCGACCCACAGCGGTTGCCCCGGCAGCGCGTACAACAACGATTTTTCGTCGTAAGGAGACCGCAAACGCGGATCGATCTGCTCCCAGGCTGCCCGCGCCGCGGCGAACTCACCCCGTTCCAGTCGCATGTCGCCCAGCGCCAACAGCGCTTGATCGGTCTTGCTCGCCAAAAAGTAGCGCTCGATCGCTTGCTCTATGGCGCCCAGATCGTGAGCGGCGATCGCGGCGTCATACGCCGCTTTGGCCGAGATGTCGGTCTGATCACGATACGGAATCAGCAGTTCAGGCTCACGCCGCGCGATTTCGGCCAACTGCGTATGCAGTCGACGACGCAAACCGACGTAGAACACATATTGATCGCCTGTCTGGAGCGTCAACGAATCGGCCTCGAAAAGCTCGTCGCCGTGCGCCGACACCAAGCGGCGATAGCCTTCGATCGCCTCTTGCCACTGTCGATCGCGCAGACGTTGCTCGAGTTGAACCAGCAATTGTTGCGATTCGTTGTTGAGTTCCGGCAAGTCGACCGTCAGCGAGAACTGCCCTCGCGACGGGGCCGTTTGCGGCAAAAACCGCAATTGCGCAGAAGCGAAATTGACCTGCAACAACCCAACCGCGATCGCTGCGGCGAGCAGCGAGATCCGTTTGAGAGAGAGAAGGGACTTCATACTCGGCCGGAGGGAAAGGAAGGAGGGCGCCGCGAACGGGACGATATTGCTACTGTTGAAAGTATAGGGCCCAGGCAGGAGATCACAAAATCAGGGATCCCAGTCGCGCTAAATCCGCGGATCCCCCAGTAAAACCCGCCCCAAGTAGAAAAGGGCCGTTCCAAATAAAAACCCTGCTAACATCGTGCGAAACGACAGCACTTGCTGAAATTCCAACAGCATCACCAGCGGCAATAGGACGAGCCCGGCGATTTGCAACATTCGACCGCAGATATACCGCATGCGACATTTTGGCGTTTGCCAGCAGGAAAGGGAAAACGCTACGATCATTGTCGCACGTTCGCCGCTCCCCTTTTGTAGGGAAGAAATGAGGGAAACCATGAGATTTTGGACACTTGTGCGGAGAAGCCTTACCCTGCGCTGTCCGGTTTGCGGCCAAGGTCGACTGATGAAAACCTGGTTTACCACCTACGACCAATGTCCGGATTGCGGCGCTCGCTTTGAGCGAGAGCCTGGCTTCTTTTTAGGTTCGATCTATTTCAACTACGGCCTGACAACTTTGATCGTGGCGGTCGCTTTTCCGCTGTTGCTCTTCAATGGGTTAGCCGATTCTCAAACGTTGTTGTACGCGGCGCTCGCGTTCGTTGTGATCTTCCCGCTGATCTTCTTTCCGTTCGCTCGCAGCCTGTGGGTCGGACACGATCAATTTTGGGATCCGCGAACCGACGTGAAAGAACGGCTTCCATAGTTAGATAAGCAACTTACGCGTCGACCGGCGGCTGCGTCGGAACGCCCAGCGCCGATTTACGTTGCGCCAGCTCTGCGACCGATTCGTCAGAGCCGGCGGCGATCGCCGCAGCTGACTTGGTGCGGATCGACCAAAACACGTAAGCGGCGAATGCTCCGACCAACGTGAACGGCATCGCCATCATAAAGATGATGCTCCAGCCATACGCGTTGACGTAGCGTTCGCCAAATCCTGATTTGCAGGTCGGACACGCTTGGGCGATCGAAACCTGGACGATCAAGACGACGGCGATCGCCAGCATCATCGACGCTAAGTGAGACTTCATCAGTCGATAGTTCATCGTTATTCCATCCTCGACGCCGGCAACCAGCGTTTTATTGCGGTGGATAGATCTGGTAAAGCATCAGGTAAACGAAGACGCCGGTTACCGAAACGTACAACCAAATCGGAAACGTCACCTTCGCTAGTTTAAGGTGTACACGCCGATTGTCACGCAAACCATAGTAAATCGTCGCGACCGCCAAAAAGGGAACCACGGCCGCCAGCACGACATGCGTCAACAAAACGGCGTAGTAAAAGTAGCGAACCGCCGCCGGCGGATAGCTGGGAAACGTTTTGCCATGTCCTGGCAGCAGCGCGTGATACGTCAGGTAGCAACCCAAAAAGATCACCGACACGCCAAAGCAGGAGAGCATCGTCCACTTGTGGGCGACTTCCTGGCGCCGCTTGATCAGCACCAAGCCGACGATCAACAAGACCGTCGCCAGCCCGTTAAGCGAAGCGTTGACGTGCGGCAATATCTGAACCAGATCCAAGTGAATTACTCCTGCGTAGCGGCGGCTGCGGCGGGCTGCGCCTCTGTTTCGTCGGTCGCTTTCGGCTCAGCCGGTGCTGGCTCCGCCGCTGCTTCCGACTTCTCTGGCTGCGGGCCAAGCAGTTCGTCCAGCTTCTTCCTCAGGAGCTGCATCTGGATCGGATTGACGGCGATGTACGAGTCAATCACTTTGCCGTCAGACCCTACCAGATAAAGTTGTTCGCTGTGGGTCTGCGGTTTCACGATCGCGTCAAAGTAGCCGGCGCCGATTTGCTCGATGTATTTCAGATCACCGGTGCAAAAGTACCAAACGTCTGGTTTCGCTCCGAAACGCTCGGCGTAGCCGGTCAATACGTTGGGCGTATCGTTCGCCGGATCGCACGTAATGCTGACAAGCTTCAGGCCGCGATCGGCATACTCGGACTGAAGTCGAGCATTCTCTAGATTCAACAGCGTGCAGGTCGATGGGCAAGTCGTAAAAAAGAAACTGCCGAGCCAATAGTCTCCTTCCAGCGACTTGCTGTCAAACGGCTCCCCGTTGCGTTCGGTCAATGTGAACGACGACATCGGCTTAACCGGTTGGGTCTCTTCCGCCGGCATTTCCGCTTCCGGCTCTTCGGCCAACAACTCTTTGATCAACTTGCGCGCCGCTTGAAAGTCGGACGTTTGCGTCGCCAGAAAACTGCCGCGCAACTTTCCGTTGCGATCGACCACCAACATCCGCTCGCTGTGCGTCTGCTTGGCGAAACCAACGTGAAATTGCTTTTCGGAGATCTCCTTAATCGTCGCCAAGTCGCCGGTCAAAAACTTCCACTGTTGCGGATCGGCTTCAAACATCTTGGCGTACTTCGCCATCACTTCCGGCGTATCGTTGACCGGATCGCAGGTGATGCTGACAAAACGCACGTCGTTTCCCTCGAACTCATCGGTCAGAGCGGCGACTTGCTGATTCAACAAACGGCAAATGGATGGGCAGCTCGTAAAAAAGAAACTGCCGACCCACACGTCCCCTTTCAGCTCGCTGGAATCAAACGGCTCTCCGCTGGTGTCGATCAACTCAAATTCGCCCACATAGGCGTCCTCCGGAACGGTGACGTTGTCGGTCGGATGATCCACATCGCGCATCGCGCCGTTGCGATTGGCCGCATTCGCGGCGAACCAGACCATCATTCCCCCAATGAGGACGAACATGATGGCGAAGAAAAAGGCGAGTGATTTATTCATTAGGCGTCTCCACTTCTGGGTTCGGCTGCGGCCCAACAAGCCCAGCCAAGCATCAATGCAGCGAACGCGATCGTCACGACCACGCCAGTCACAGGACTGGGGGACCAATAGGCTTCGACCGGAAGTCCGCGTCCCGGCAACGGAGCCGCGTCCCCCATGCCCCAGTACATTATCTCTCGTAGCGATGCAATTGCGTAGGTCACCGGATTCAGACGCATCACCCAATGCATCACAACCTGGCTCCAGGGGGATTGCGCATCAATCCACGGTACGGGGAAAAAGGCGCCCGATAACAGCCAGAGCGGCATCAACAGCAGATTCATCACCGCGTGAAAACCTTGCGTCGACTCCATTCGCCAGGCGAGCAAAAATCCGAGCGACGTCAAACCGATGCCGACAATTAGCAGGAAGACCGCCATCACCACGAAGTTGAGCGGTCCCAGGTTCACTTTCAGCGTCAGCGCCAGCAGTAGGAAGAGGACGCCTTGCAGCGTCGCCAACAGCGCTCCCCCCATCACTTTGCCCAGCACCATCGACCAGCGCGGTATCGGCGCCGCTAACACCGACTGCAGGAATCCTTCGTTTCGATCTTCAATGATCGAGATCGTCGCAAAGATCGCCGTGAACAAGACGATCAGCATCAACGTTCCGGAAAAGTAATATTCCAAAAAGCTGACCCCGGCCGAGGTCGCGGCCCCCGGCAATTGAAACGTGCGGCTCATCCCAGCGCCAAACAACAGCCAAAACAACAAAGGCTGACCAATCGCGCCGATGATCCGATTGCGTTGCCGCAAAAAGCGTACGATCTCACGCTGGCAAAGCGACCATGCGGCCAACAGCGGCTTGGGCTCGATCGGCGAAACCGTTTCACTTGCCATCGGAGGCCTCCTCTCGCCAATACTGCCGACCGGTCTTGTCGATGAAGACATCCTCTAAGGTCGGCTTGCCGAAAGTGATCGATTCGATCTGGTCTCCCAGCGACTGCATAATCCGTGGGGCTAGCTGCGATGCGTCGACAGCTTCAAAACGAACGGCGCTCTCCATCACGCGCACCTCTTCGGCGACGATCTGTCGCAATTGCACTGCCAACGCTTCGACGTCGCCGCGCGTGGTGATCGTGACCGAATCGCCCCCGACCGACGCTTTCAGCGCCGCCGGTCGGTCCAGCGCGACAAGGGTTCCTTCATCCAGAATCGCAATCCGATCGGCCTTTTCCGCTTCTTCCAACAGATGGGTCGTCAACACGATTGTCACCCCCTGCTCTGTCCGAATCCGCTGCAAATATTCCCACAAACTGCTTCGTGCCCCAGGATCTAGCCCTGTGCTCGGCTCGTCCAACAACAGCAACTGCGGGCGATGAATCATTCCCTTCGCCAATTCCACGCGACGACGCAGTCCGCCAGAAAGCTGCTCGGCCAGATCGCTTGCTCGATCGCTCACGCCAAGTTGCCGCATCATGCGATCTTCGGCATCTCGGGCGGCGGCGCCGCTTAGTCCGTAGAGCGCCGATTGCTGCCGCATGTTTTCGGCGACGGTCAGCTTTTTATCAAGACTGGGAGACTGAAAGACAACGCCTATCCGGCGACGAATCTGGTCGCGCTGCGACGCCAGATCGAAACCGAGCAAATCAATCTTGCCTGCTTGCAGCGGCGCGAGCGTCGAGAGCAGACGAAAGAGCGTCGTCTTTCCACCGCCGTTGGGACCGAGAAAGACGAAGATCTCGCCTGCTTCGATCTGCAGCGACAAGTCGTTGAGCGCTCGTCGCGCACCGTAACTGTACGAGACGTTTTCAATGGAGATTGCGGCCAAAGACATTCTCAATGCCCAGGCTGCGGAACAGCTGTAGCGCCTTCGACCGGATGCGCTTCCTGCTCAATCGGTTCGGGTGTGTGATTCCAGCGATGGCTGCTGTAGTGATAGGTTCGATAGCCGATATCGGGAATCAACATGCACACGAGAAAAAGGGACATCATCGCAGCCGGAACGGTCAACACCCATTTCCAGTTCGCTTCCCAGATCAAGTGCATGAAGAAGGCCATGACTAGCAGGGCCTTACTGCACGATACGGCCATCATAAAGGCGCGGCTAACGCTGACGGGAATCGCGTTATGCCACATCTCGAAATAGGTCAAAAACGAACACCCTGTCAGCACGCACAGGGCCAGAAAGACGGCCCAATACTTGCCGGTGCCGCCATGTTCATGTTCGTGATCATGGCCTGCTTCGTGATGTGATTCCGCGTGTTCGGTAGGCGACATCGTCGGAGATTCCTTGACGCGAGTTAAAACAGGTAAAGAATCGGAAACAGAAAGATCCAGACCAGATCGACAAAGTGCCAATAGAGTCCGGCGGCTTCGATAAAGTTCGCTTTGCCCACGCCCAACGTCGCCGGTAGTGCGATCGCGAATACGATCAGTCCCACGATCACATGAATCGCGTGAAAACCAGTCAACAGAAAGTAGGTGCTCGCCCACATATTGCCGCTGGGAATCACAAACGGTAAGTCGAGCCAATCGTAGGAGTGATTCACCCCGTGATGCAAGATCGCCGCATCATCGGCGGTCAGCAAGTCGATCGTCGCGATGCGGGTTTTGAGCAGCGACAACTCTTGCGGATCAGGCGTTTCCGTCTTTGCTAGTTCGGCCAATTGCGTCTCTAGCGTCCCTTTTTCTTCTTGCAGGCGAGTAAGCTCGGCATGGTCTTCGTGCGGATGCTGAATGGTGTACGCAATGCTATCGATCAGCGCCTGCGCTTCGACCGGATTGGTGGCTTGCGTCGCTTGACGCGTGTTCCATTGAACCAAGCCGTTTCGCAACAACTCCAACACTTCGCGACGTTCTTTCGCGACCGGGTCTTCGCTATCGATCGGATACTTCTTCGCTTCATCTTCCAGCGCTACTTTCAGCGCTGACGCGTAGTAAACGTCTGGCTTGTCATACAACAAGCCATGCGGCTGAGCCGGGTAGATGCCGTGCGCGAATTTTTCTTTGTATTCGTACGCTTTGACTCCCAAAAAAGAGAGCCCTAACACAAACGTCAAACACATCCACGCTTTCGCGAGTCCCGTCTTGTTCGACTTCGCCGCTTCGAGCGACAGCACGACCGACAAGCTGGAGCAGATCAGCACAAACGTATTGAAAGCGCCGATCGGCTCGCTCAGATGAACGTCATGCGGCGTCGGCCAGGTCGGCGCGCCGAAACGAAGCACAATGTAAGCGCCGATGAGCCCGGCGAAAAACATGATTTCGGTCGAGAGGAATAGCCACAAGCAGAGCTTGCCGTTAGGGATCGGCAGCGCTGGCTGGTACTCCAGTTGGATATGACCATGTTCGTGATGATCGTCGTGATTTTCCGACATTGGTCTGTTCCGCTACAGGTCACAAAATGGGGAATGCCAACAACACGCCAAGCATGGCCGGTAAGTAAACCAACGACGCCCACAGCAAGTGTCGCGCGCTGCGATCATCGCGACGCACCGAAAATCGTACCGCCAACAAAAGCTGCCCCACGCCAAGCGCGAGCGCCGCGGCGACGCACCAGGGAGCCCCATCCAAGGGAGCGTTCAAAAACGGCACGATGCTGACCAGCGTCAGCGCCAAAGCGGCGCCAATCGCTTGGCGGCCGGCGCGAACTCCGGTTGGGTCGACCACCGGCAACATCTGCATCCCGGCCTGGGCGTAATCTTTGCGATAGATCCACGCGATCGCCATGAAATGCGGAAACTGCCAAAAGAACAGAATCGCGAACAACGCGGCCGCACGTAGATCAAACGGAGCTCCCATTGCAGCCCAGCCCATCAGCAGCGGCAATGCGCCGGCGATAGCGCCGACCGCCGTATTCCAAGGAGTCGTCCGTTTCATCGGCGTATAAACGACGACATACAACAGCCAAGTGGTCGCGCCGATCGCGGCGACCTTCCACCCAACAGTCGCGAGCAAATAAGAAACGCCGATCGAGCCAAGCGCGGCGCCAAACATGGCCGCCGAGTGGGCGCTGATTCGCCCGGCAGGCAACGGCCGCTCACGCGTGCGCTTCATCAGTTGATCACTGCGGCGTTCGATCCATTGGTTCCAAACGCAACTACTAGCGGCGACCAGGGCTGTTCCAAAAATCGCATGAAACAGATTCCACAAATTGGGCTGTCCCCAGGTTGCGACGCATCCGCTAACGGCGACCGCAGCCAACAACATCACGGCAATTTTCGGTTTGGTCAGTTCGACATAGTCGACGGCGATCGCCATGCGACCGGCGCGACGTTCTTCAAATGCTAAAGGAGTCGTGCTCATATCGTGACTCCCTGAAGCGTTGATTTTTTCACTGCTTGCGAAACCAATGAAGCCGGAGCAGGCGAATAATAACGGAAACTGTACAGCGCTATCGCGACCGTCACGCCGACGATCAAAGAGCCAGTAGCGACATGCGCCGTCACGACGCCTGCTTGAGCGACGCTTTCGGCGTTAATGACAAAACTTGGAATCAATTCGCCACCCGGTAAGAAAGTTGGCCAGCCATATTTGAACGTCCAGGCAGCAACGCCCAGTCCAATCTGCACCATTACTATCAACGATGCGGTCAACGACCACCACCGCACAGCGATCGCGCGGGGATGATTGCGCCAAGCCGTAGTCGTCAGTGCGATGACATGCGCCACGACGAGAAACGCGACTAACACATGAAAAATCACTGCGACTCGGAAGTCGCCGTGGTTTCCTCCAGCCGGCACATGCCGCAAAAAAGAGCCGATCAGAAGCTGCACGTAGGCGAGTGCTGCGGTAGTGACCGCCAACAGTTGCAACGAGCCGCTTCCCTCCACTTTGCTTGGCTGAATCCCCCCCCAACGACGCGAGGTGAAGACGGCCAACGCAACGGTCAGTCCGAAAAACGCCGGGCCAAAGCAACCATGAATCCGGGCCAACAACACTTCGTCCTGGATCACTCGCGCGCCTCCCAGAATGCCTTGCGCGATCACCGCAATCAATGCGATGATCGACAGCGTCAGCATCCAACGACGTTTGTCGCAGAGGGACACCACAATCACCAGCGCGATCGCGACCATGCCGACCACCGAACCGAGCAAGCGATGCCCATGCTCGACAAACAGGTCAAATGGCCCCGCGATCCACTCGGTCCAGGGATAGAGGAAAAGGTTGTATCCGTACGTGTTGGGCCAGTCGGGCACCGCCATGCCTGCTTTCTTGGTCGTCACCAGTCCGCCGACCCAGATCAACGGGAAGGTGGTGTAGACCAAGAGCAGCGCCACGCGGTGCGGCCATACGGATCGAATTGTCGGTTGCGTTTCAGTCACAATAAATCGGGAAATTACGCCAGGTTATCTCGGTCTTGTTTCGGCGGCATCGTCTGCGGATAAAAGTCTTCTTCCGTCTCTGGCGAACCATATTCGTACGGGCCGCGATAGACGATCGGCTGGAAGTCGAAGTTCCCGTGTCCCGGAGGACTGGGAGCTTGCCATTCCAGACCATTCGCGCGCCAAGGATTGCGGCCCGCCTTCGGTCCCCAAAAGATGCTGTAGAAAAAGTTGACGGCGAAGATGATTTGCACGGCCACCATGCAGATCGCACAAACCGTCATAAATTGATTCATCGTCAGCAAATGGCTGAAGGTCGGGTAATGGTAAGGATCAGCCAAGCGGCGAGGAAAACCGCCGACCCCCAAAATGTGCATCGTAAAGAAGGTGCCGTTCAAAAAGATGAATGTCAGCGCGAAGTGAATCTTGCCGGCAGTTTCGTTCATCATGCGGCCGAACATCTTCGGGAACCAAAAGTAAATCGAACCGAAGACCGCCATCGCGGTGCCTGCGAACAACACATAGTGAAAGTGGGCGACGATGAAGTAGGTGTCGTGAATCACGATGTCGACCGGGGTGGCCGCCATGAAGATGCCTGACAACCCGCCGATCACAAACATCGAGACGAAGCTGAGCGCGAACAGCATCGGCGTGGTGAACTGCACTTTGCCGCCGTAGACGGTGCCGAGCCAGTTGAACGTTTTCACCGCACTGGGGAGCGCGATCATCATGGTCGCAACCATGAAGGTCATGCCGAGTCCCGGATTCATCCCCGAGACGAACATGTGATGCCCCCACACGATAAAGCCGAGCCCCGCGATCCCGCAGATCGAATAGACCATCGGCTTGTAACCGAAGATCGGCTTACGTGAAAAGCAAGCCAAAATATCCGAGACCATTCCCATCGCCGGCAAGATCATGATGTAGACCGCCGGGTGCGAATAGAACCAGAACAAGTGTTGCCAAAGCAGCGGTTGTCCGCCGCCGGCCGCCATCGGCGAATTGTTGACGACCAAGCCTTCCGGCAAAAAGAAGCCGGTGCCGATCAAGCGATCGGCCAGCATCATGAAGCCTGCGGCGGTCAAAACCGGCAACGCGAAGGCTTGCAGCAGCGCCGTGATGAACATCGCCCAGATCGTCAGCGGCAAACGAAACATCGTCATGCCGGGCGCACGCATCTGAATGATGGTGGTCATGTAGTTGACCGATCCCAACATCGAACTGATGCCGACCGTCGTCACTCCCAATAGCCACAACGTCTGTGCAGCGCCGCTACTCGGCGCCGAAGTTGTCATGTCGGATAGCGGCGGATAACTGGTCCAACCGGCCGCGGCGCCATGTCCGTCGCAAAAGAAAGCGCCGCCAAAGAAGAAGAACGCCGGCCACATGAACCAGTAGCTCAGCATGTTCAACGTCGGAAACGCCATGTCGTCGGCGCCGATCATCAGCGGAATCAAAAAGTTGCCAAAGGCGCCGGCCAGGATCGGGATGATCACCAAAAAGATCATCACCGTCGCATGCATCGTCACCAAGACGGTATAGAACTCGGGCGCGATCTGCCCTCCCTGCTCAGGAAACAACATGCCGCCGATGATCGGCATATCGGACCAGGGCCAGGCCAACTGCCAGCGAATGCCAAGCGCCAACATGCCGCCAACGACAAACCAAATCAGCGTCGAGAAGAGAAACTGGATCCCGATGACCTTATGATCTTTCGAGAATACGTACGTCGACAGGAAATGCCCGACGGTCATCTCGTCGGCAGCGGCCTGCGTATGTGAATCGATTGTCGTAGTGCTCATCGATTAATCTTCTTCCTCAGGCAGGCTGAACTGCGAAGTCTCCTGATCGGCGTAAGCGGCCGAATACCAGCGATCAAACTCGGCGGCGTTATCGACCGTAATCCGACCGCGCATCTTGTAATGTCCCCAGCCGCAAAGCTCGGCGCAAACGATGTCGCTCACCCCTTCTTTCACCGGATGAAACCAGACGTATTGCCGCATGCCTGGCACGACGTCTTGCTTGACTCGCATGTTGGGCAGGAAAAAGCTGTGCAACACGTCCAAGCTTTCGATCTCGATGACGATTTCCTCGTCAACGGGAACATGCAGGTCATTCAAAATGTGCAAGTCGTCCGGCGTATCGAGCCGACCATCTTCGCCCGGGTATTGAATCCGCCATTCAAATTGACGTCCGGTCACCCGACACAGCGGCGGCTTGATCGCACCATCCGCCATCGTTGGTCGTCGCATCCGCGCTCCGGCCCAAGCATCCATTTGGTAAATCGCGATAAACAACAGCACGACCGCCGGCAAGATCGACCAGATCACTTCCAACGCATGACTACCATGCGAGAAGACGACCGGATCCGCATTGGTCGCGCCGTCATAACGCCAGAGAATCCAGAACAGAACCGCGCCCGTGCCGATAAACACGACGCCGGTCAAATAGAGAATGACGTAAAACAAGTGATCTTTGACATGGTCGCTGACGTCGAGCGACGGGAACCAATGTCCCGACGAAAACGCAAAGGCTCCGCCGTTCATCGGCCACCAGTCGTTCATCGCCGACACGAAGGTCCAGACCCCGAAAATCGGGACTGTCAAAAACAGGATGCTCCAAACTCTACCCACGTTGTCTCTCCCTCGAACGTCGGCGCTAACCGACGATGGCCGAGCTGCTAGTTCCGCACGCGAACATTTTCCGGTTGATGCGGCTCGTTTTCGCTTAAAGCGTCGTACGGCAGTCCATATCGCACAAAGTCGACCAGATGCCAGATTTCCTCATCGGTGACAATCGGAGGCGCCGCCGGCATTTTCGCTCCTTCGATACCGTTCCGAATCCGCCAAAAAATATCGATCGGGCGTCGTCCGCCGCGAAAAACTCCTTGCCGCAAATTGCGTGGTCGAAGCTTACGCGGCTCTAATGCGCCGAGCGCCAAATATCCTTCCAACGTACTGGGATCACTCGGGTCGTAATAAAACCGCGTCCAGTCGTCGTAAAAATCAGCTTCCGCCGTCTGCCCATCTCCCAAAGCCGATTCGCCATGGCAGCCGGCGCAGCCAGTCTTGGCCGAGAAGAAGAGTTCGCGTCCTTTGGCGATTGACGCTTTCATTTCCATCTCTGGCTTCTCGGCGATCTCCGTCACCTCATCGCCGGCATTCATCCATTTTTCGACGATCGGACCAACCACCTCTTCGACGATATTCTCACGCGATTCGAAGAAAGCGACTTCCTCCAGGAACTCCGCTTTTTCCTCTTCCCGTTCTTCCTCGGTAAGACTTTCCACGTATTCCTGTTCTTCGGCGTTTCGTTCACTCGCAGGCTTCACCACCGCAGGCAACAATTCGCCAAACTCAGCTTCAATCAAATACAGCTCGGTCTGTCCGCGAATCGATAAATACTTCACATAGTGAGTCAACGCTTCAACTTCGTCGCTATCGAGCAGTTTAAAACTGGGCATCGCCGTACCGGCGGCGCCGTCACGAATGATTCGATTCAGATCTTCGTGCGTCGGCTCTTGCCCAGAAGCGGTCGATTTGAACTTGAACTTGCCCGGTCGATAATCGCGAGGATACGGATTCAAAAAGGCGGCCGTCGGACCGGCGCCATCTCCGGTGATCCCATGGCAATGAACGCAATGCTGTCGATACAGACCACGCTGCTTGCCGTTCTCATCGCTCCCATACGGACCGGCCGCCATCTTGATCTTTTCGATATCCAGAACGTCTTCGATTCCGGGGACCGGCGGCAAAACCGGGTTGTCAGGCGTACCAAACGAGGCTTCCAGAATCTCGGCGATCGGCTGCAGTTGATACTGGGTCGAAAATGTCGCTTCACTTTCGAGCTCGCGCTTGTGCACGGCGATCATGTTCAGCTCGAACTGCGCTGCCGGCGAAAAACAGCCGACAGTCGCGATAACGCCGATCGCAAGCAGCGTCCAACGCGCCCAATCGCCGCGCCCCATATTGCTGTAAACTGCGTTCATGCTGGTAATTTCTTGTCGCATCATGACGTATTGCGAAGCGCTTCTTCCCAACAGAAGAAGCGGCTAAAACTTCGAAGCATCCACGACGACCGCTAGTTCGTTCTTCGACTCGTCGGTCGGATCTAGCGTCATCGTAAACTCACCTTTGCGCCACGAGACAGGTTCTCCGTTCACCGTCTCTGGCGACACGCCGCTCGGTTGCGTTTCGTGCCATACTCGAACTTGGATCGGCGCTCCGGCCGGAACATTGGCGATTTCAAACGAACCATCGTCGCCCGAAATCGCATAGTAGCCGTTGGAACGAATCAAAATGTAAGCCTTCATCCAGGGATGAATGCTGCAAGTCACTTCAAACGGATCTTTCTCGCCGGCAGTCGGCTTGTAAGTCGTCGAAGTTCCGCCCGGCACGTTGACGTTGGAAGCGGTATTGCGCCGCGGCTCCATTTTCGTGTTATGCGCGATCGGATCGCTATTCAAAATCTCTAAGGTTTCGGTCGCTTGCATGCCAAAGACATGATCGACAAACTCGCAAGCCTTCTGATCAAATTTGACTTCATCCGTCGCCCCTTTCGCGTCGGGATGAACCCAATCGTCGGGAACCTCGATCATGACGACCATGTTCTTGATTCCTTGCGACTGCGGATCGACCACCACTTGCGTTGCGTGAATCGTGACGTTGTTGGGATTACAGACTGCGGTATCCTTTGTCACGCTCAGCACCGGATTGGCTGGCGGCGTTCCCTGCATCTTGAATTGCCCGCGAAGCGTGACGAACTCGGTCGGCTTTTGCATCACCGGCTCGGTCGTCTCGCTGGTCGCCGCTTCTTCGTCGCCGCGAAGCGCCTCACGAATCGCCAGAACGCGACCCGGCCGGGGAACGACCTGCCGCGCTACTTCCGTATCGCAACCGCCGGAAACCCAAGCGGTAATCAAGACAATTGTCAGCAAAGGAATTCGCTTCATCACGCAACCTTTAATCCGGCTGGCGATGAAGGTCGAGCGATGAATTGACGCCATCGCTCGCCCCCTTCGCCGAAAACCTATTTCTTCAACTTGTCAGCAGCAACGGTGATGACGCCCAGGTCGGTCGCTTTCCCGTCCACTACTTTGATTTCGTACTCGCCTTTGCGGTCTTTTTCGGTCTTGCCGCCCATCTTCACTTCCGACAGGTAACCGCCGCTGGTGTGCCAGAACTGGAAATTCCAGTCGCCAGCCGGAACGTTTTCGATCGTGAACGTGCCATCTTCGGCCGAAACGGCGACATACGGCGCTTCTTTGACCACGATGAAACCGGTCATCCAAGGATGAATCGCACAAGCGGCGACCATCGGAACGCGTTCTTCCGAGGGGAACTGATGCACAAACGATCCGCCAGCAGGAACCAACGTGTTGAACGGGTTATTGGCGAAGCCGTCAACCTTAAAATTGTGCGCGATCGGATCGGAGTTTTTGAACTCGACCTTTTGCGATGGACGAACGACAACCACATGCGGCACGTAGGCGCACGCCAGGTTATCGACTTCGATCGTATCGTTGGCGGTCGCTTCGTAGTTGGGATGGACCGGCGGTTGCGGATCACGACGACCCAGCGAGAGCCAAACGCAGACGTTTTTCAATCCGCCATTGGGACCCACCAACAGCGACTCATCCACCAGCGGCGGATTCTTGTCGCAGACTGCTTTGTCTTTGGTAATGACCAAAGCCTCAGGGGGCGCAACTTTGCCATCGACGACAAACTTACCGGTGATCGTGCCCCAGCCTGCGGCTGAGACGGCGCTGCTGACGCAAAGCGCCAACAGAAGTGCGGAGCTGAAATGTAGCAATTTCACGGTGGGAGTCTCCTTCAGTGTTCTTACTGTTCCATGCACGCGGCCGCGTCGAACCACGCTAAAGCTTTTCATTATAAGCAATTCTGTCGCCGTCGCCCATGCATTTCGCCGCACCCTTTTAGGGGGCACGAAAAACGCGAGCTATTCGGCGCCGGTTGCGGCCGCAGGTGCAGGTGGAGCCGCCGCTTCAACCAGCGGCGTCACCTGGCTATGGGCTTTGGCGAATTCGTCGTAGTTCATCAACAAATCGGTCAAAGCGTCGATCTGATCGAAGCTCGTCCCATGGTACAGTTTTTGATCAATTCCGCCGTAATGTGCGGCGGCATCCGGCAAGTACGGGATATTCACCGGCATCGCCGTGTAAGGCAAAATCGCCGATGGCTGTGAAATCCAGTTCCGCACATAGCGGGGGCGCAGTCGCGAATATACCTGGGTCAGGTCAGGCGCAAGCGCCTTGGCCGAACCAACGGGGACAAAATCTCCGACGATATGACATTTGACGCAGTAGTTGCTGTTCACGATGATTCCCATCGCATCCGACAAGCGATTTTGGGCAGGCAAACCTTCTTTTTCCAAAACCTGGTCATATTTCGCTTGGGCCGAACGTAAGTAGCCGGCGCGACGCAGCTTGTCCAACGCGTAGGGAAACTCGGCGTCATCGCGAGCGGCGAAGAAGTTCGCCAACTTGCCGGCTTCGTCCGAAGTCATGTTGAACTTCGGCATTCGGAGCACGACCGCGGGGCGAATCGGATACGGATCTAACAGGAAGTCATGCATCCAGCCAACCTGCGCTTTCTGGCCCTGTCCGACCAGCGGCGGCGGCAACCAGGCCCAAGCTTCGCTTCCTTTCGCGTTCGGATTCGACTGCTGCTCAAGCTCCAACACTCGCGGCAACAGCATCTTCGTCAAAGCGCCCCCGTCGGTCGGATAGCGCCGGCGAATAAAGTCCGCCGGTATATCGGTTCGCAGCAAACCAACAGGATAGACGTTGCCGTCCAGCACCACCGGATCCCACAACTGGAACCGATAGCTCAGCTTCGCCGGATCGTAGTCGAAATCAGGCTCGACATCGTATCCCTCATCATCGACGACGATCGGCAGACCATCCCGATCGCCTACCGCCGGCAAGCCGACGATCGTCGCATGCAGATTGCCGGCCGCATCCACCGCTCGCTGCGAGAGATCGATATCGGCCTGGCTAAAATGAGGTTCGACATAGGGATAAGTGGGCGCCGTCGCTTGCGGTTCAAAGAAACCAGGCTGGAAAGTGAGATCCCACTTTTCCATGCCGATGATGTGACACCCTTTGCAGTTGTACTTCTCTAGGACGACGCGACCTTCATCCATCGCCTTTTTCCGCGGCGTGGGCGTGTAAACGTATTGCGGCGCCGGCGGCTGCGCCACCAAACCCAACACAAAGGTAATAATCGCTTCGCGCTGCTCATCGTTTTCAAACGGGAACTGCGGCATCCGTAGACGGTCGTTGTAACTCTTGTTTTCGGTCTTCTTGTAGTCGTAGCTCCGCGGCTCACGCAGCTTTTGCTCGATGAAACCGATCCGACTGTGAGAGCCAATCTGCTTCAGGTAGAACTCGGACGGCCAACGAGACTGATCGATCAACTTGGCGTCGCCGTGCGCCGCCGCTTCCCTATGCTCGGCTGCGTCGTGCTTATCGTCATGCGTCTCGGCAGGATGCTCAAGACTGGCCATCGCCCCTTCGACCACTCCGTAGTCTTGGGCGCTGGTCTCGTTATGACCGGCCGGATGCATATGGTGATGCAGGTATTCGTTGATATGCTCGAACGCCAACTTCGACGTATCTTTGCGCCCCCAGTCGGTCAGCGCGGTCCCGATCGGTTTAAAGTCTTCAAAGCCGGGGACATCGTGGCATGCATAGCAACCATATTTGCCGATCGCCTTACGACCGATGTATTGCAGTTTTTTCTCGGTCGAAATCCCGCCAATCAACTCGACTTCGGCGCCTTTCAGACTCGCTCGCTCTTCTTCGGCGATCCCTTGCTCCATGACCTGGGCGATTTTTGCGGCATTGAAGGTCGCCCCCAGGTAGTCGGTCGTCAGCTCATCCAGATATTTGGGATTCGGCGTCAACTGAGGATCAGTCGGCTCAAAATCGCCGCCGGTCGACAGAAGAAACGCGACGACATCCTCCGCCGGATCGGTCGCGGTCCCATCGGCCTGTTGCACCGGATCGAGGAACAGATTCGGCATCTTTGTCCGCACGTGATACCGGGTCGGATCTTTCAGCCAGGTATACAGCCACTGTCGGCCAGCCGCGCCGCGCAGCTTTCCGCCCAATCCGGTCAGATTGGGTCCTTGCTCGGCATGCGACGCCGGGAAATCTTCGTGCTTGTGACAAGCGAGACAGCCGCGCGTTTCAAACAACAGTTTTCCGCGCGTGATCTTGTCGGTGTCGCTGCCAACCTGACCTTGCTCGGTCCGCAGATACTCAAACTTCTGACTGTTGGCGGTCAGGTACTGCACAATCCCCAGGATCTCGATCGGCTCGAAATGTTCCGCCTCTTCCAACGAAGCCGATCCCTTGTCGAGATGACTCCAGAGCCCGAAGAACTGCGGCATTTTCGTATCGGGGCGGAAATGGCTCGGCTTTCGAATCCAATCGTACAAGAACGGCGCCTCCAACTTGCTGGCGACGTAGCGCAAGCTCGGTCCCACTTTGCGAAGTTCGCCAGGCGATTCCTGATCTTTGAGCTGACTCGCTACCTCGCGAACCGCCGGTTCATACTGTGGTTCTTCCGCCACCTTGTCGGCTTCGATCGTTTGGAAGACTGCCTCGCGAACGGCGTTGTCCTCGGGGTGAACCACGACCTCGGCCAACTTCGCTTTCATCGAATCATCAAACTGATCGCCATAGATCGCCAGTAATTGCTGTGCCGTGGCGAAGTAGTTGGGCTCCAAACGCAAGTCAGGGCCAATCGTATTGCCGTGCCCTTCATTCCCCTTCACTTCGTGACAGCCAAAGCAGCCGAACTTCAGGATTGCGTGATACCCTTCGACCACTTTTGGTGCTGGCGGTTCCGGAAATTGCTCGCTTGCTTCCAGCGAAACGACGTCGTGATGGCATTTGATGCAACTTGACTCGACAAACCGCTGCGAGTGCATCGGATAGAGCCAAAAGTGATTGTCGAACCAGCCGTACTCCTCTTTCCAGTTCTTCATCTCTTTCAGCGAGTTCGGCGTATGCGACGCCCATTTGAAGTCGGTCGCATTTCCTTGCCCGTCGTGACAGATCGTACAGCCGAACTTGCCCACTTCATGCGGACTGAGCGAGCCGACAAACAAATCCAAACGCGGATGCGAAGCATACGGGTGCTCTAGTCCGCGGCGCACTTTGATTTGGATCGGATCGCCAAACGGCGCGCTTTGCATCAACAGTCGGCGGACCTGACCAGGTTCGTTGATCAGGTTGCCCCCGACCTCGACGATTACGTCGCCAAACTTGAGACCATCGGGGCCATGCAACCCGGCGATCGCTCCATCTGTCGCGACCAGCTCCCGCAAGACGTCCCCCATCGGTTTCGCTTCGGCGCCATGCGCGGCCAACGGATCGGCGACTTTAGCCTGAGACGCGAGCGACTCGGGCAAAACAAGTTCGATCGTCACCAGATCCGGATCCAGCAAGCCTTCGGCCGCCAGGCGAATCCCGTAAACCGATTCCATCGTCGGGATCGTCCCGTCTTCTCCCTCTGCCGGCATGCTGCTAGGAGTCGGCATCGTCAGCACGACTTCTTCGTCATGCGGAAAGAGTTGCTTGGTCGGAGCGCCGCGTTGCGTCTTATCAATCCCCATGTGACAGGTCATACAGCGATCAAACCGTGCGACCATCTTGTGGCTAAAGTCTTGCTTTAACTCTGGCAACCAAATCTGGTCGATCTTGATCGAAGAATTGAAAGCGTCAAGGATCGGCAACTCGTTCACGCGCTTGCCGACAAACGGAAACTCATCACTGAACCAGGTCGATTGCCGCGCGCCGCGCGCTTCGACCAGTTGATTCAGTTCGATTTGATTCGATTTGATCTCCGCTTCAATGTCGGATCCGACTGCACGAATTTCGCCTAAGATGCGAATCAACTCTTTGCGATGCGCGGTCGCTTGCTGATTGGCCAGCCCTAGCTCCGCCACATCCGCTTCGACATGCGCAATCTCATCTCGTATGGTCGCGATTTTGTCAGCGCCCAACTCATCTCGAATCGCCAAGTCGTAACGACTACGTACGGCGTCGAGATCCGCGTTGCGAAATTTCTTCTTGCCCAACAGCGTCTCTTCGCGAAACTTGGCGGCTTTCTCAAACGAGTCGAGTCGACTGAGAAAGTTCGCCCGCAACTGCTGAAAGTGGATCAGATCTTGCTCTTGATCCGCGGTCGCGTCATCGGCGGCGATCGCCTCTTTGGCGGCGGTCAGTTGCTGGGCCTGATCTCGCAGACCTTTCAGCTCGGCGTCGATGCTGCTGAAATCGTACTTCGTCTCACCACGGGCGGCGGCGTCTTCATTGACCGCAGCTTGAAACTGCCGCATCAGCGCTTCGCTGGGAGCGACCGCTTTAGCGGCCAATAACTTGGTCTCCAGCATGTGATGCGAGTAGAGCGTCGCTTCCGTCTTTTGCTGATTGATTTGCCAATCAGCAAGCGTCGCTTCCACGCTGCGATACTTGCGCTGAATCGGCTTCCATTGCCGCATGTGGTCTTGCGCAAACATGATGATCGTCGCGACCAGTAAAAAAATACTGCTCACCGCGAAGACGAGGTGCATCGTCTTGATGTTGCGCCAAATTGATTCGTTGGCCGGCATTGCCGCAAACTCCGTACGCCTGATTTGGCGCCGTCAAAAATTCGCCAGATACTCGGGCAAGGCGATGATGTATTTCAAATTGAACGACCAGCGCAGCACCATCTTGATGGGAAACAGCGCCATAAGCAGCAGAAGCGAAGCCAAGATCATGAAACGGACCAGGCCCATCTTCTGGAAAAATCTACGGAAGATCGTCGTCGCCAAGATCGGCGGCAACAACGTGAAGTAACCGAGCAACAACAGGATGCCTGGCAGTTCGCGCCAGAGCGCAAATCCAAGCGCAGCGCCAGCGCCCACGTCGGGCGGCGCTTTGGGTTTGGGCATTCCGAGCCACTGCACCCAGAAAAATTCGGACAAGTCGACGTTATTGAGCGGCACCACTTTGTGGACGTCCCATTGCTCAAACGGTCCAAAAAAGTTCCAGTTCGGGCCGCGCAAAAATGTTCCCAAGATGATGAACGTCACCCACAGCACGAGAAAGCCGAACTGAAACGTGACATAGGCGAATTTGCGTTGGTCGATCGTGTAGTAACCGTTCCCCAACTTGTTGAAATCGAGATAGGGAATCGCCATCAAGCCGCCGACAATCACTAGCGGAGCGACCACTCCAGCGAACCAAGGATCGTAATAAACCAACATCTCTTGCAGACCAAGGAAGTACCACGGCGCCTTCGACGGGTTAGGAGTTTTCGCGGCGTCGGCCGGTTCTTCCAGCGGCGCCTTCAAGACGACCGCCCACAAAATCAATACGGCGGTGATCGCCACCATGCAGATCAGCTCGGTATAGACCAGGTCAGGCCAGACCAAGATCTTTTCGTCGTCCAGCTTCTCCAGCGGCGGCAGTCCCTCTTTGGCGCGATCGTCATTTTTGACCGCTTGCGCAGTCGCCAGCCAAGTGAAAAAGGCCAATAGATAGACCATCGCGACGATCGGCACGTTATCGGGCTTCATCACAATCGAAGCAAAGTTCGGATTGGTCATGCAGACCGCCAGCAGCACCAGCATGCAGTTCCAAACGATCCAAGCGACGACCGGTCGCACGAAGAATCGTCGCCCCAGAAACAACACCGCCAACAGAACGACCGACAGCGTGCTGTAAAGGACTGGGCCCAGCGAGCCGGCGAAGAGGTAATTCACCCCATCGACCAAAAACTGCGGCAAGGATATCGGAGCCATCATCGTGGCGCTGCCGCTGAAAGCCAACGGCGACATGATCGAGAACACCACCGCCAGAAAGAGACAGCCGAACGACTTGTTCCCTAAATGAGAATCTTGCGGCTGATCGCCGGTAGGCGCGTGATGGTGCTGAGCTTCGGCCAACTGCCAGAGGTAATAAGCGGCGACGCCGTTCATCAAACCCAGCGCCAAATAGAACATCCCTAGAAAGCCGCTGACGCTTTGCAGGAATTCTTCGTGGCTCAGGTGCATAACGGCGTCAACTCAAAAGTTTCAATGGCAGCGAAGGACAATCTCCACGAACGCCTGAACAGGCGACCGCGCCTCACTACAGCGGCCCACTAATGCCGCCATCCTTGCGGACGCGCCAGAAGTGAATCGCCAACAACAACGAAACCGCCAACGGGATGGCGATGCAATGCAAAATGTAAAATCGGTTGAGCGTCTCTTCTCCCACAAAGCGAGCTCCTAACAGCCCATACCGTGCGTCCGAAGCGCTGGTGATCAAGTTAATGCCGCCGACTGACAGCAGTGAACTGCCGGGACCGGCGCTCCCTAAAAAGGGATGCGCTTTCGCCATATTGGACCCGACCGAGATCGCCCAGATCGCTAACTGATCCCAGGGCAACAAGTAGCCGGTAAAAGACAACAGCAAGGTCAGCAGCAGCAGAATCACGCCGACCACCCAGTTGAATTCCCGGGGAGGCTTATAACTGCCGGTCAAAAAGACCCGGTACATATGCAGCCAGACGGTGATCACCATCGCGTGCGCGCCCCAGCGATGGATCTCGCGCAGGATCCCCATCGAACTCACGTCACGCAGTTCAAGAATATCTTTAAACGCCCATTCCAACGTCGGGCGATAATAGAACATCAACAATACGCCGGTGACCGCTTCGACCAAAAACAGAAAAAAGGTGACCCCGCCCATGCACCAGGTGTAGCTGAGTGCGATCCCTTGTTTTTTGACCGAGACCGGGTGCAAGTGGAGAAAAAAGTTGGTCAGAACGACGACGATGCGATTGCGACGATCGACCGGCATCGGGTGCCGAAATATGCTCTTCCAGATCTGCGAGTTCTTGATGTGTTCGCTCAGTGAAGGCATGACAGCGCGATCCCTCTTGGTTGACACATACTGCTGACGCGTGCTTACTTTGTTGCGATTGGACAGATCCGATGAAAACTAGGCTGGGCCGATAAACGACCCAGGATCCGCCCATTGCCCCAACTCTTGTTGATAAACGCGACTCTTGTCGATTTCTAGTTGTCCATCATCCGCAATCCGAATGGCGTACCGTTCCAAAGGCCTTGGGGCAGGACCCTCGAAATTGACGCCATCCTTATAAAAACCGCTGCCGTGACAGGGGCATTTAAATTTCTGCTCCGCTTCCAACCAGTTCGGCGTGCAGCCCAAGTGCGTGCAAACCGTGCTTAACGCGTAAATCTGCGGCTGTCCTTCGTACTCGGCCCGCACGACCCAGACGGCGAACTGCGACTTGTATTTCGTTTCCACTTGCCCCGGCGAAAGATCGGCAGGCGTGCCGGCTTTGAACTTCATCGGCGGCTCGGTTCGCACATTCGGAAACATGAACCGGGCCATCCCGAGCGAGCTAATCAAGCCGGTCAAAGTCAGCGTGCTAAAGCCGATCGCCAGACTCGAACCAAACGCCCAAGCAAAAAAGCCGCGGCGGGTGTCCTCTTTTTTAGCGGTTGCTTTCGGCTTGGGAGTCGGGGCCACATAAGCCGGGCGTTCCGGCATCGTGACCTTCTTTTTCTCCGGCTTCTCAGGCGGCGTTTTGCCCTTGGCGGCCGCTTCCGCTTTGGTGATCGGACCCGCTTTGTCTTTCTTACGTGCCGAAGACAAGATGCTCTGCGTATCGAGCGGACCAGCCGGAACCGGCTTGGCGCTTTTTTCGGCCGCCGCTGGCTTCTCTTTCGCTGCAGGCGCCGATTTGGCCGCTGGTTTTGGAGAAGTCGACTTCTCGGCCGCTCCCCCGCTCTTGCCGGCTCGCGCCGCGGCCAGCATGTCGGCTACCGACATTTCCCCCGGCTTTTTCGCCGGGGCCGCAGGCTTCTCTACTTTCGGTTTCTTTTCGCCGGACGGCTTGCTCCCTTTACCGCGAGCTGCGGCCAACATTTCGGCAACCGACATCTCGCCTGGTTTTTTGGCCGGAGGAGCATCGTCGGCAGCCGGCGTCACTGGATCCGCGGGAGCTTGCTCAGCAGGAGCCGCTTCCCCAGAGGACTCGGCGCCGGTCGACGGCGCAACATTTTCGCCGCCCGGCTTGTCGGTGCGACAAGCGGCGAGAATATCCTCGACCGACATTTTTTTCTTGTCAGCCATCGATCGTCTTCGCGCTAGAGATAAGGCCGAAACTGCATGAACAATCAATGGATTGTCGCCGCAATCCCGGATTTTAGGGAAGGCTATTTCACCGCCCGGAGCGACAAAAAATAGCGACTGATTCTTTCAACTTCCTCTGGCAGAACAACTTGCGGCGTAATTCCACGTGCCGAACTGCGGTTTCCCGTGATTTCCTGCCCAAGTTGTATTCGATCTGCCCCCACTGTCAACCGTTTTTGCGCGAGACAATTTGTCACATCCTACCGAGTGGTAAGGTCGCAGTTCCCCGCAGTCGCCGAAAACAGCATCTGTCGAGTCTTTCGCTTCCCCGGTAGAATGTCAGATTCGACGCAGGACCTCAGCCCCATAAAGGCTTATTGCATTATGAACGTATTGGTGATTGGCAACGGCGGACGCGAACACGCGCTCGCTTGGAAAATTGGGCAGAGCTCGCGCGTCGATCGCGTTTTTGTAGCGCCCGGCAATGCCGGAACGGCGCTCGACGCCGAAAATGTCGACATCGCGCCCTCCGACGTTCCGCAGCTGATCAAGTTCGCGAAGCAAAACAATTGCGGCCTGACCGTCGTCGGGCCCGAAGCGCCGTTGGTCGCCGGAATCGTCGACACTTTCCAAGACGCAGGGCTCAAAGTATTTGGACCGAACAAAGCCGCCGCGCAAATGGAAGGCAGCAAAGCGTTCTGCAAAAAAATCTTGCGTCAGGCCGATGTGCCGACCGCCGAATACCGCTTGTTCCGTGACGCCGACAGCGCCACGCGCTACATCAAAGATCGCTTCCCGCACGAAGGGGAAGATGTGCCGGTCGTCGTCAAAGCGGACGGTCTGGCCTCTGGCAAAGGCGTCACCGTCTGCCGCAAAGCGCAAGACGCGCTGGATGCGATCGATCAAATCGGCCGCGACAAAATTTTTGGCGACGCCGGCAATCAAATCGTGATTGAAGAACGGCTCGATGGCCAAGAGGCGAGCGTGCTGGCGATCACCGATGGTCATACGATCGTCAGCTTGGCGCCGGCCCAAGACCACAAACCGGCCTTCGACAATGACGAAGGACCGAACACCGGCGGCATGGGCGCCTACAGCCCCACGCCGATCGTCACCCCCAGCATGATGTCTGAGATCGAAGAACGCGTGCTGGTCCCCACCGTTCACGCGCTAAAGCGTTCACGTCGGCCGTTCCGCGGCGTACTGTACGCGGGACTGATCATGACCAACCAAGGTCCCAAAGTGCTGGAATACAACGTTCGCTTGGGCGATCCCGAGTGCCAGCCGATCTTGATGCGTCTGAAGACCGACCTGGTCGATATTCTGGAAGCGACCGTCGATGGTCGCTTGGCCGAAATCGAACCGCTGCAATGGGATCCCCGTCCCGCGATCTGCGTGGTGATGGCCTCCGACGGCTATCCCGGCGACTACGCCAAGGGACACGTCATACGCGGCCTGTCGGACGCCGCGCAACTGCCCGACGTGAAAGTTTTCCACGCCGGCACCACCCTTCAAGGCAGCGACGTCGTCACCGCCGGCGGTCGCGTCCTGGGCGTCACCGCGATGGGCGATTCGATCGCGACGGCCAAGCTCAACGCCTATACCGCCGTCAAAAAAATCCGCTGGGAAGGCGCCTGGTGCCGGAAAGATATTTCCGACAAGGCCCAGGTTTTGCCTTCGTAGCGTGCGTTTTGACGCACCGAGAACCAGCCCAATCGGCAACCATTCTAATCGCGTGGAAACGCAACTAACCGCCGCAATGGCATTACCACGCATGGCCAATTTCGAGGTGGTCAGCAGGGCTTGGTGCGGTCTAAATATCTAGACGCACCCTCCTTCGTCCGTCTAATCAAACAGCTTGCGTTCTTTCCCATACGCTTTCAAATGCCCCATCGCTTTGGGCGTTACGACGCGGCCGCGTGGGGTTCGCACGACTAGCTCGGTACGCAGCAAAAAGGGTTCGACTTCGTCGGCCAGCGTATCGGTTGCGGCGTTCATCGTATGCGCGATCGCTTCAATCCCGGCCGGACCGCCGGCAAAGACGCGGACCAGCGTCGAGAGATAGTTGCGGTCTTGCTTGTCGAGCCCCAGGTCGTCGATCGCTTGCATCTCCATCGCGGCGCGGGCCAGTTCTAGCGTGACATGCCCATCGGCGCGGCTGGTCGCAAAGTCACGCACCCATCGCAACCGATTGTTGGCGACGCGCGGCGTACTACGGCTTCGTTTCGAGATCTCGAGCGCCGCGTCATCGTCGATCGTGACGCCCAGCTTCTTCGAATTACGGCGGACGATCTCGGCCAGTTCATCATCGCTATAAAAGTCGAGATGCTCCCGCAGGACGAAACGATCTCGCAGCGGCGCCGATAACATCCCGCTGCGGGTTGTCGCGCCGATCAGCGTGAACGGCTTGATCTGCAGATTGATCGTTCGCGCGTTGGTTCCTTCTCCCAGCACTATATCGATCCGAAAATCTTCCATCGCCGTGTAGAGGTATTCTTCGACCGCTTTGGGGATCCGGTGGATCTCGTCGATGAACAATACTGAACGCTCGTCGGCGTTGGTCAGATAGGGAACCAGATCTTTGGGCGCCTGAATCGCGGGGCCGCTGGTCAACTGAAAATTGACCCCCAGATCTTTGGGAATACAGGTCGCAAAAGTCGTTTTCCCTAACCCCGGCGGACCATCAAACAAGATGTGCCCGAGCGGTTCGTCCCGCTTCATCGCAGCGTCGACAACGATCTGCAGCCGTTTGGCGACTTCGCGCTGACCCACCATATCGGCCATCGACTGCGGACGGAGCATCCGCTCGTCTTCACGGTTGGGACCGTCTCCCTGCTGTAATAAGGCTTCGCGGGCCATCCGTAACGCCGTGCTGGAGGAGAGAAGTGAACAATTGTAGACCTATCGGCGTTCACTATAACAAACCTCGGCAATGAGGGAAAAGCCGAGTGGGAAAAGAGGCGTGTCGAGCGAAAAAGACGCCGTATCCTGCTTCCAAATCGCAAACAGATGGCGGTAAAAAATATTGCAGGGGGGGGGGCTTGTCAAGGATCCTTCATCACACCGACCGTGGACTCGCAGCCTAAAAGCAGTGCCCTATACTGATCATTAACCTGCCCTCCCCACAGCGCGCCAGACCAAACGGTCACATTGTTAATCCAGCCACCCAAGCGCCGCTCACCCGCAGGATCGCCTAGATACAAAGTCCCCTGATAAATATTATCGGCAGGAAATCGAGCGACATACGGCGTAGCGTCAACCCACAAGATAATGCGATCCCCATTTCGCACAAAGGCGAACTGATGCCATCTCTTCGCCGAGATTTTTTTAGGTGCTGTAATGCGATGCTCGCCACACCGTAACCCCAGGCGCCCTCCAGCAAGCTGCAGAGAAAAAGCATGTTCAGCGTAGGGAGGTCGACAGACGCACAATAAGTCTTGAACCTCATCCGCTTGAGAAGCTTTCGCCCAAAACACAAGACTGAAATCCCCCATGGGAGGAACACCTCTAACCGCTTTCGTATCCAATTTTTTCGCATGTCCTCGCACCCCCAAAGAACTGCCGGCTTGCCCGCCATTCACTCGCTCCTCCACCAACGGCCAGCCATGCAATAGCCTGGGGGGCGATTGACGCAGACCCGAGGACTTGATCGGCAATGTGGCGATGGCGTCAAACCAAGCGTCCGCAATCTTCAAATACCCCGTTGGAGTCGGGTGCAAACCGTGCCGATGCCGATCGGCGATATCGTCCTCTGCAATGATGTGATACATGTCGACCAAGGTGACACGCCCCCCCGCCTTCGCCACCACACCTGGAAGCGCTTGATTGTAGGCCTGCACTCTGGCTTCAATTTTTGGGGTAGTGCTCAGAGGAATTGTCGCAACGACCACCTCAGCATTCGGGCAGCATTTTCGAATTTTCGCTAATAGCTTCGTCATACGCTGAGGGGCATTGGACAAGTCGAAATCTTGAAACATGTCGTTTGTGCCGATCATCAGCAGGATAATGTCAGGCCGAGCAGCGGCAAGCCATTCGTCAACATGCTGGGTGATTTCATCAATCCGAAATCCGCTGTGTCCTTCGTGGTCATCGTCGGGCAACATCCTGGGCGCGGGGTTTGTTTTCTGCGAGCCAACAAAATCAGCGGAAAAAAGTTCCGAATTGATCCGCCGAAAGAGCCATTTGCGATAACCTCCGGGATCCATCTCAGGAGCGCCCATCGATCCTCGAGTAATAGAGTCCCCTAACGGAAGAATCTTGACTGGTTTTTCCGCAAAGGATGGCCTGCAGAACCCCGCGAGTAAGAGGCCCCCGAAGCACAACGCTCGCGCAACATAAAAGACCATCATCACATCATCTCAAATCACTGGAAAACAGATAACGAGTTCAATCTAAAATATGCACTTCCAAGACTAGTTGCTCAGAAAACCACACAGTCACTGATCAGGAGCCATCGAAATCCTACAATGACGCCTTGTTTTACCGTAACACCTGACGCCGTACGACCGAAAGCGAGGCGATTGAAAACCAGAAAAGGTCCCGAGGGCATTTCTGTCCTATGGCGGCATTTTGATTTTAGAAAAGTCTCTGTATGCCTACATGAGCCCCAATAACCAAAGAACGGCTTTCAACAAAAGCATGACAGTATCACAGCAACCGGATCCCCTTCTCCACCACCTTTCAACACAAACGAAACTCACAAATCCACGGCACCACAGGCCATTTGAGTATCATAACATCCGCTTACAAAGTAACGATCAACGGTAGCGCCAAAATTCGCGATCCATTGTTGACGGAACGCTGAATTTCTCATGCATGCCTCCGCAAATCTTGCTGCGCAGGCGCCATGAATAAATCTTCTGCTATTTGCCATCCAAAGCAAAGTCCATCGCCCTAGCCCCTTCATCCGTAATGGTGACAGTCAAGCCTGACTTGTCGGGGTTAAAATACCTTTCCGGAATCGCCGAAATTCCCCTAGCCTCCATGGTAGGCTTCACTTTCCATGAAGAAATACTGACGTTGTACTCTCCGGGAGGAGCGCCGTCACCTTTTCGGAAAGTGCTGAGTTCGTAGCGGCCATTCTTTACTTTTCCGGTCGCGCTGTTTGTTCCGTTGATCGGCATGAAGGAAATGCTCCCCTCTTGAAGAGGAACTCCATCCAGGGAGACGGCGCCGGAAACTGGAACAAGAGGTATTGTACTAGGAGCCCTGGAATCATAGCATCCAATGACAAATAACATTCCTAAACAAAACGATAATCTACGCCACGTCATCAATTCGCATATGTTTCTCATCCAACATTTCCTATCCAAACATCGCCGTGAAACTTGGTGTCAATCGTCACTATGGGAGCTGGACTGAATTGCCGTCCGCTTTGTCTCCCAGACGACACCACACTGCGAAATCGATTGTTTCCGCGACAAACGAGACCGACGCATCGCCCATCAGCATGCTGACTCCCCCTGGATGCTTGCTGGAATAACCGCAGTTTCTCTTCCAGTCCGATACGTCATCGTCCCGGGAAGGACTATTCGGCTTCTGTCCCATGTAAGCAATGGGAAAGTTCCGCGTAAATGCGCCCCCATTTTTACACTCTTGCGCAAGTCGTTCGCCCGCCAAGAAAACATGCGAAGTGCCGTCCGTGACATTGGCCATCCGGGAAGATTGAGTGTTTCGATTGAAAACGCCCGGCCCATCGCGCAGCGGTTTGTAGTATCGCCACGTCTCGGTAGTACTGTCTTCAGAGACGCAATAGGAGTTTTCACTGGGGCAATCCGGCGTCGTGCCGCTGGGCCAGATCGTGCCGGCGCAAACCGGATAGTCAAGCCCTTGACTGGCGAACGATGACGCCCAAATCGTTTCACCATTGGGAAACATTTGTTCCGTCCGAGGATTGGAAGGACAAGAGATGAACTTCAAAGTCAGATTCTCCAACAGCGCCTTATTGGCCGTAGCGCTGTTGGCGATATTGAAGTTAATCTGATCGTGCAGCGTGTTTTGCTCAACAAAAGGGAGAATGAACTCCACCCACACATGGTCTGTAGTATTTGGAGTATCGGAAGTCGAAGCGTAGGGAAAGGTACGATAGACGTCATGGTAATTGTGCAGCGCCAGTCCAATCTGCTTCAGGTTATTGCTGCATTGCATTCGCCGAGCCGCTTCGCGCGCCTGTTGAACAGCTGGAAGCAGCAAGGCGATCAAGATGCCGATGATCGCGATCACCACTAGCAACTCAACCAAGGTAAAGCCAACTTGAGAGACTGAGCGGCGGGTTGATCGTAGATTTTGAAATCGTGTCGTTACGAACAGCGGAGAATCTAGCGCCGGAAAAGAATTGCCAGGCGAATTGGCGAGCATTTGATGCCAGCGAGCTAACATAGTTCAACTCCAATACAAGAATAGATAATATGCGGACAAAATTCATCGCATCGAAAAGCGATTCCAGGCTTTTCATGGATAGCACCAGCTGCCTGGCGAATCATAACAATCACTCGCCATCAAGAAGTATTTTAATTATCAAAAAAATCAATTTCAACATGCATCACAACGACTTATCCATGCTATTGCCGTTGGGCACGGGGGCTTATATCGAGCGCCAGCGTACGGAACTCAGGCAAGCGATGAAAGGTAATGCGGTCATTGTCGTGCTGGTTCTTAGCGTGCAAAGACGTACGAGATACGAACAAAAAATCGTCGCCTTCAATCAACGGAGTGCAATAGTTGTAAGCTTGCAGCGCATTGGCTGCGAAAGCGATCGGACTGGCCGGCAACCAATTTTCTCCGTCAGTACTGTAGTGCAGCATCAAAATCCGCCGCTCGTTGCCCCAACCGTTGTAAATATTCTCAGCAGCGCCTGTGACGAGGTTACTTGTCATCCAATGTAGACCGCTGACATCGTCATAGATCACATGAAAATGATTGTGCGCGCCTGGCACTGGATAGTAGTATTCAAACTCAAGATGAAGAGCGTCATCGCTGTCTTGTAGATGACAAATAGCCGCAATACTTGGCAAGGAAGGAGCAAGCTTCTTCGTCGAAATGCGGATTCGTACGATGACTTTGAGTTGCCCGTTCGCCAGAACCATGTTGGGCTCCAACCAGACGCCACCGTCATGTTCGCCATCTCCGAGCATTTGCGGTACGCCGGGATGCCGTACCAAATTTGAAAATCGCCAGTTAGCGGGTTCCAGCAAGTCCTTTCGCAAATCGACGGCCATGACGAAGATTTCACGCGGCTCCTGCGATTTGGATTGGCAATCCGCCGTCCAATAAAACTGGTTATTGTGAACAATCGAACCGGTCGAAGCGGAATAAACCTGTCCTTCACGGATACAACGAGGCTTCGACCAACTGCGCCCTGCGTCTGAACTTTTGGTTATCCATAAGCCTTCCCGTCCAGTGCCTGATCCAATCAAGTAAACGTCGCCATCAAGCAATAACAGCTTTCCTGTCACAAACGGCAATCTCGCCAGTTCCGTCCATGACTCACCATCATCACAGCTTGAAAATATGAGACACGGATTGTCGCCGTAGATCTGATCCGCCGTTTCATCACGCGACCAAAGCTGGACGGAACACAGCAATTGTTTCGATGACAATTTCACAATCGCCGGAGCATCGGAAATTAACTTTCGATTTTTCCAGGCATAAACGACGCTCACTTCCTTACTACCGCCAAGCAGATGCTCGACTGAGCCAAAGCTGCCGGGAGCTGCGACAGCAGCTTTGGCGGCCGCTGAAAGACCAGCTACCCCGAGACCGGCGAACAAGAATCCGCGTCGTGAGAGAAACGATATGTAATTCATAATTGTGTCATTATTTTAGTTGCTCAAACTAATCATCAGGACTGACTGACTATGATCTGAATACCAAAATTGGAACTCTCGCAATCAATCCACGCAGGAAAGATCCCCGGATTGCGTGTCGATTTTCTGACGGGTTTTTGCATATTTCTACTTTCACCCACCCCTCTTTTATCTTTCCTGGATATAGAACGAACAATCCGCTAATGCGTATTAATGATCCGATATTTTGTCTTTCGTACTTCGACGGACGAGTTTGGCGAAATTGGTCTGGCCAATTCCATCCAGAAATTTTATCTCCAGGAAACGGAGCCCAATCGAAATAGCGCGAAGCCTTTCTTGCCCCAGGAGCAAACCCATAGGCCGCAGCTTACCATTGGCGAGAAGTTTCGCATCGGCTTGATCGAATACCTAAACTTCACGTGCCATCAGTGACATCGCACAGAAGCAAGAAATAATCATTTGCCCTCAAAAGGTGATCTCTACAACAAATGATCGGTAGCAATTCGTGAAAATCGGCGACGGAAAAGAACCTGCTTGGTGGACAAGACCAATTCTAAGTAAACTGGGTCAAAATCCATCTTTCGAGTAACACACTAAACAACTTACGATCGCGAAAAACACTCCTTACCTCCAAATCGCCATTTCTTAGCACAACAGCGCAGTCGAAATCGGTTATGCGTAGAATGGACACACACCACACTTTGAGCTCAGGATACGTTGTGTCCAATCAATGGACTGCCTACTCACTCATTTCCTATCGCCAAGGGAAATTCATGTCTCGACTGATCGCCTGCTTGCTGTTGTTGTTTTCTTCTGCAGGGCTGCTGGCTGCGGATCGTGCTCCCAATATCATTCTGATCATGGCTGACGACTTGGGTTACGCCGAGTTGGGCTGCTATGGCCAGAAGTGGATCAAGACGCCGAATATCGATCGCCTGGCGGCCGAGGGCATTCGGTTTACCGATTTCTATAGCGGCAACGCCGTCTGTGCTCCGTCGCGCTGCTGCCTGATGACCGGCAAGCACCCGGGGCACGCCTATGTTCGGAATAACTTCGCCCAGAAGAAGCTGCCGGCCGAGTCGTTGGCGCTGGGACTGAATGACTGGACAGGACAACGTCCGCTGGCCAGTGAGGAAGTCACCATCGCCGAGATGTTAAAGCAGCGCGGCTACGCGACTGCGGCGATCGGCAAATGGGGACTGGGACAGTTTGGGACGACCGGTGATCCCAACGATCAGGGATTCGATTTGTTTTACGGATTCAACTGCCAGTCCCATGCTCACAACCATTATCCAAAGTTCCTGATGCGAAATCGCGAGAAGGAAGTTCAACCAGGCAACGACCGCGGCCCGACCGGCGAGACCTTTTCGCAAGATCAATTCACCAAGGTCGCCTTGGAGTTCGTTGACGAGAACAAGGACAAACCGTTCTTTCTCTACCTGCCGTTCGCGATTCCGCACTTGTCAATTCAAGTTCCGGACGAGTCGACCGCCGAATACACGCAAACCATTCCCGAAGAAAAATATGTTCACAAAGGCTATCTCGAGCACCCAACTCCTCGCGCTGGCTACGCCGCGATGATCACGCACATGGATCGCGACATCGGCAAGATTTTGAGCAAGATTGAGACGCTGGGGCTGGATGACGACACGCTGGTGATTTTCACGTCGGACAATGGGGCGACTTACAATCGACTGGGAGGATCGGACTCCGACTTTTTTGAATCGGTCGCCAACCTGCGGGGGCTGAAAGGAAGCTTGTACGAAGGGGGCGTTCGCGTTCCGCTGGTCGCTCGCTGGCCCGGCAAGATCAAGCCGAGACAAGTCTCGCACGTCCCGTCCGCTTTGTGGGACATGATGCCGACAATCGCCGACATCACCGACACAAAAGCGCCGCAGAAGATTGACGGTCTGAGCCTGGCGCCGACGCTGCTGGGAAGCGGCGAGCAAAAAACGCACGACTATCTCTATTGGGAATTCCCGGCTTACGGCGGTCAGCAGTCGATCCGCCTGGGCAAATGGAAAGGGATTCGTCAAAACATGCTGAAACGTAACAATCCCGATCCGCTGAAAATCGAACTGTACGATCTGGAAGCTGACCCCGGTGAGACCACCGACCTGGCGGCCGACCATCCCAACCTGGTCGCCAAACTGGCGAAGCTGATGGCCGCAGCGCATACGCCGTCAGAGTTTGACAAAATGCCGGTGCTGGACGGAATGTAGAGAAGAAAAGCGGAGACGGGAAAGCGGAAAGCGGACCAAGAGGGGAGCGGGGCGCTTCGATCGTCGTCGCCGATCTTTCAGCCGCGTCGTTTCCCCACTCATTCCCATGGAACGATATCCAGCAACGGCAACAACCTTCTTCCGCCGCTTTCCGCGACAAAGACATCGCAACCCATGTCCGGTTATACTTGCACGTTTCCCTTCTGTTTCGTGCGAGAATAACGCGTGCCAAGAGCGATTGTGTTGGTGATTGACGGGTGGAGCGCCGGGTTTTTGTCCTCTTATGGGACTGCCTGGTTAGAGACGCCTGCGCTGAATCAGTTGGCGGCTCAGTCGATTTTGGTCGAGCATGCGACGGTCGAAACGCTCAACCTGGACCCGCTTTATCGGTCTTGGTTTCGCGCGGCGCATCCGTTGGCGCCCAGTGATGGGTTTGACTTGGCGGCTCAATTGGCCCAGGTCGGCGTACCGCTGCATCTGCTGACCGACGAAGCGCTGCTGCGCGAAGCGGCTGGTTCGTTCGCACTTGCATCGGCCGAGTTTCTCCCGTGCGCAGAGCCGCAGAATACCGAACACGAAGACGAGACCGAACTGGCCCGCATCTTCGCACTTGTTTGCGATTGGCTCGATGCGGACGAGGGAGACGAATTGATTTGGGCCCATGCCCGGGGGATGTCTGGCGCGTGGGACGCACCGCTCGAATATCGCCGCTCACTGGCCGAAGACGAAGACCCCGAGCCGCCGACCTATGCGACGCCTCCCTCCTCTCGCCCGGACGGAAAGATCGAGCCGGACGAGTTGCTCGGCTTGGCGCAAGCGTACGGCGGTCAAGTGCTGCTAGTCGATACGTTGCTGGAAGAACTGTTGGCGACGATCAGCGCGCTGCCGGTCGCACGCCAACCGCTGCTGATAATCACTTCGAGCGGCGGAATCCCGCTCGGTTTGCATCGCCAGATTGGTCGCGACGCTGCAATGCCGCTGGCGGTCTTTTCGAACCTGACGCAAGTGCCGTTGATGCTTCGCTTGCCTGGCGCCGCCCAAGGCCTGACGCGCGTGCAATCGCTGGCGGCCAGCAGCGACCTGCCGGCGACATTGCTCGATTGGTTCGCAGCGCCTCAGCCGACGCGAACCGTAGATACGGCTCGTTCCCTTTTGCAGTTGGACTTACCGCCGCGTGATCGAACGCTCTGTGCGACAGGCGATGATCTCTATCTGCGGACCGTCGCGTGGGGAGCGCGCGTCTCTGGCGACGGAAAGTGCCAACTGTTTGGCAAGCCGGACGACCGCTGGGATGTCAACGACGTCGCCAACCGTTGCCAACAGATCACGCCGCTGGCGATCGAACTGGCTCAGCAAACGCGCGACGCGATCCAACAAGGCGCCCCGTTGCCAGAGTTGCCGAAAGAACTAACCCAAGGCTTGGCTTAGCGAAACCGCGACGGCGCTTGCTGCGGATCAAGCCGCGTACCGACGCGGGGAGGATCGGCCTGCATGCCGAGTCCGCCAACGCGTTGCGATTCTAGCGGAGCGTTCGCGATGTTGCTGGCGCCGCGTGAGGAGGCCGGCGAGTTGCTAACGGCGACGCGGGAGATTCGCTTCTCGTCGACCATGCGCGTCGTGGTCACGGGGCGCGACACTGTGCGAGTTTCCGGCACCAGGTCACGGCGCGTGACCGGCGTACGAACCGTTTCGACGCGCGGTTCCCAACGGGTCTGCGGCGCCCAGCGATAGGCGATGCGCGGCGGAGCGAAGATGTTGAGCGAGATCGGCGTATACGCTTCCCAACGATATTCGGTCACCGGAACATGATAGGTGCGCTGGCTCTCATGCACGTCGGTCGTGTACCGTTCGACGTAGACTTGCTCGGTATGTTGCTGCATCGTCGTTTCGACGACGGGGCGCTGGACGGTGTCAACCACTTCGCGATAGGTCACGCCGTTCTCTTGGACGTAGTTCGGCTGTTGCGCACGAACCTCAAAAGCGATCAGCAAACCAAGCAAGAACGCTAGGGTCAACGCGAAGTTTTCGCGCGTCAGCATCATGCATCCCCCCAAAAAACTCAGCCAGAAATGGAGATGTTCGCGAGGGCTGGCCGCCAGCGCTCGTCTCCCGTAGCGGCAATCCATCGCCGACTACGATCTCTACTCTGTAAGAATGTTCGGCAAGCAGGCTGCTGGGAGTTGACCCAAACTAGGCTGCTAGCGAGCTGCATTTTCCGCATTGTTCCTAAGTCGTGCAGCACGCGACAACGCATCTAAATCGACTGATTGGCCGCAGCGCAAAATGGTGCTATTCTGCGTCCTTGGCGCCAGCACAATTTCCGCCAGCAACGAAGGAACTATATGAGCGAAAAAACGATCTTCAAGCGGATCATCGACGGCGAGATTCCGGCCGACATCGTCTATGAGGACGACCTCTGCTTGGCGTTTCGCGACATCGCCCCGAAGGCGCCAACCCATGTGCTGGTGATTCCCAAAAAGGAAATCGCCACGCTCGACGACTTGGCCGACGAAGACGCCGCGCTGATGGGTCATCTGTGGATTGTGGTGCGCGACGTCGCCCGAAAATTGTGCCTTGATAAAGGCTACAGGGTTGTGGTCAATTGCAAAGAAGAAGGAGGCCAGGAAGTGCCGCACGTCCATTTGCATCTGATGGGCGGACGTAAACTGACCTGGCCGCCGGGTTAAGTAGGGATGGACGAAATCAAATTCGACGAACCATCATCGGGCAAGTTTCAAATCACGGTCGCAAGACTGTTTGGGTGGATTCTGATAGTAGCGCTGGTTTGCAGTTTTTTCCGTTACGCCTGCTTCCCGTTATGGGAATTCGGAGACGACTACGGACAGATCTCGGATTTCGCCGGCATGATGGCGATTGCTGTCGGGTTGATCTCAATCTGGGAATCACACGCTATTCTCGGGACGCTGTTGTTGTGCGTCCCGTGTATTGCAATCGGGCATTTCTGTCGCGATGATCCATTTCTCTATGTGCCGGATATCGACGGACAGAGAGATGTGATTGCGGTCTGCGCTATGTCTGGCGTCTTTCTTTCCTACTTGGTTTGTTGCATCGTAGTTCGGCAATTTAACAGCGAGCGAATTCCAATTTGGTGGATGGTGGCGCTGCCGATTGTCCTATTCTGCCTATCGATCTTCTCCGCATACGCCAGGAGCCGATGAAACCAACATCACCAGCGCCGCCGCTATTGGACGAATCAGGCCAGAAGGATCGTCGATTTCAAATCACGCTGTTGCATCTGTTTTGGTGGATGTTCGTGATCGGAGCACTGCTTGGATATGTGCGTTTGCTTTCCGATACCGCAGGCGCTTCCTTCGCAAGCGTGTTGCTGCTCGCCGCGCCAGCGATTGGGACAGCGCTGCTGCTGATCTGGGATCCTCGAACCTGGCCAGGCCCGGCGGTGATTTGCGCTCCGGTTGTCGTCTATTTTTTGGTCATCCTGGTGATTCGCTACGACACATTTCAAAATCAGCATGAAACGCTGTTTGGGCTGCTGTTGATCGGCAGTTGGATCGCTTTGCTCGGCGGCTACGCCATGCGTTTGCAATTGACCTCATCCGTTAGTCTGATCGGAGATGGGTTGCTGTTGCTCGCCGTTCTCATCGCGTTTGTCTGCGGAATGCCGACGATCACGTAACTGCTTTACGATCCTATTCGCACAAGCATGCATCCGATGAACAGCAATGCTCCCCAAGACGCCTAACTGCTTCACCCATTCCACCACCAGAAGAGCAAGATTTTATGTGTACTCGCGCGGTTTATCTCGGACCAGAAGGACAAACCACCACTGGCCGCTCGATGGATTGGAAGGAGGAGATGCACACCAACTTGTGGATTTTTCCTCAAGGCATGAACCGCGACGGGGGACTCGGCGCCGGGTCGCTTACTTGGACCAGCAAGTATGGCAGCGTCATTGCGTCGGTGTACGAAGGCGGAACCGCCGATGGCATGAACGAAGTCGGCCTTGTCGCCAACTTGCTCTATCTCGTCGAATCCGAATACCCGGCCGCGAATGACGAAAGGCCGGCGATCTCGATCGCGGCGTGGGCTCAATACTTGCTTGATAACTTTGCGACCGTGGAAGAAGCAGTCGCTGAACTTGGCCAAGAAGCTTTTCGCGTGGTTCCAGTGAAAGCCCCCAACGGCGCGGAAGGAAGCGTGCATCTATCGATCTCGGATCCTTCCGGCGATTCTGCGATTTTTGAATATGTCGGCGGCAAGCTTGTTATTCATCACGGCAAGCAACACCAAGTGATGACAAACTCTCCCACCTTCGACCAGCAATTGTCGATTAACGAATATTGGAGACAAATCGGCGGCACGATTATGCTGCCCGGCACGAATCGCCCCGCCGATCGATATGCCCGCGCCAGTTTTTACATCAACGCCGCGCGACAATCCGCCGATCCGCAAGAAGCGGTCGCCGCAACGTTTAGCGTGATTCGCAACGTCAGCGTTCCCCGGGGGATCACCACGCCGGACCAACCCCACATCTCATCCACAATCTGGCGCACTGTCGCCGATCAAAAAGGGCTCACCTATTTCTTTGAAGATACGGCGAGCCCCAGTCTCGTCTGGGTGAAACTGCGCGAACTCGACTTCGCGGCGACGACCAAGGTTCGCAAGCTGGAACTGTGTGACAAATTGGCCGTTGTCGGCAACCAAACGGCGAACTTCCGGGAAGCGCTTCCCTTCAAATTTCTGGCTCCTGCTTGATGAGGCGCTGCAAAAAAATAAACCGGTAGGCGAACGAGACGGCCCATTGCAGCGCACGCAGCCAGAGGCCGCGATCGCTGGTGATCTCGCCACGAATGACAACCGGCCCGCTCTGCGCGGATATTGATGAAAACATTGCTCTTCACCGGCGACGACGACGGATCTGATCGAAATCGAGAGTCTCTTCCTAAAAAGTGCAATCTGAGCGGCGGTCCCAATATAAATCCAACCTTCAATTTTCGTAGGTTTACATCGTCAAGTCGGTCACCCATAATCGAAACCTCGCACACAAAATTCCGCACGCCAGGAACCTTCCATGTCATCGCTCGATCGTCGTCAACTATTGAAAGCGGGCGCTTCGCTCGCCGTTGGATCTACTTTCGTTTCCCTCGTCGGTTCGCAAGCGTTGGCTGCAGATCCGTACGCCGGCGCTGTACTTGTCGACGAAGATCCGGCGCCGATCCAGCCAGGCTCGTTCACCGTCGCCGTACTTCCTGATACCCAGTCCTACGGCGAAGGGCATCCCGAAGGCTTCATGGCGCAAACGAAATGGTTGGTCGACAATCAAAAGGCGCGCAACATCGCTGCAGCGCTGCATCTGGGAGACATCACCAATCGCAGTCTTCCCGCCCAGTGGGATCTCGCAGTCGCTGCAATGAGCCAGCTCGATGGCAAGATCCCGTACTTCATGGTTCCCGGCAATCATGACTATAGCGCGGGCGGCAAATGTACCGATCGCACAACCCTACTCAACGATTACTTTCCGATCGATAAATTTCGGACGCAAAAATCCTTTGGCGGCGTCTACGATAAAGAGCCGCAGAAGATGGAGAACAACTACCATCTCTTCTCGGCCGGTGGACGCGACTTTGTCGTGATCGGCTTAGAATTTGGGCCGCGGGCGGATGTCGTTCGCTGGGCGAACGAAGTTGCCGCCAAGCACAAAGACCGCGAAGCGATTTTGATCACGCACGCTTACATGTACTTTGACGAGTCCCGCTACGACTGGGCCGAAAAAGGAACCAAGCAACACTGGAACCCGCACTCGTATGTAGTCGCGAAAAATTCAGCGGACGACGTGATGGACGGAACCGAGCTGTGGGACAATCTGGTCAGCAAGCATGAGAACTTCATCATGACGCTGAACGGTCACGTGTTGTATGACGGACTGGGACGCATGACCTCGGTCACGCCGGGGGGACGCGATGTCCATCAGATGCTTGTCAACTTTCAAACCAAGCCCAAAGGGGGCGACGGCTGGTTGCGGCTCATGGAATTCACCACCGATGGCGGCGTGAATGTGGTCGACTATTCGCCGACGCGCAAACAATGCAATGTCTCTGAGCAAAATAAATTTGCGCTGAAGTTGGCGAAGGTCTAAACTTCGCCGCTTTTACGCGTGACGCGGCTCGTCAATCGTCCAGGTCATCAGCAATCCGCCAAACAGGATTGCTGAGATCGCCAGAAAGACCGCTTCGTAAGAAATCGCGTCGAGCGCCCAACCGACCGCAGGTGATGCGATCATCGGCGCGGCGACGCATAGGCTAAGCGCCGCTAGATAACGGGGATGTTCGCTCCGCGGTGCGATCTCCAGCACATAGTTGCTGAGCCCGCGAAACATCACCGGCGTTACGCCGACCAGCAAGAAGAGCCAATTGAACAACACGGCGCCGCTGGGACCGGTATGGATCAAAACGACGGCGATCAGCGGCATCATAAAGACGCCGCACATCATCAACTGCAAGACCAAGCGATTCCCTTTCCAGTCGGCTAGCGGACCGCCTAACAAGCTGAACGCCGCCGTTCCCCCGTTCTGAATGATGACCCACAGGATCAGATTTTCGAGCGGAGCCCCCAATCGCTCGCGCGCCAATGCTTGATAGTGCGGAAAGAGCATCAGCGAACAGCCGAAGCAACACGCGACGACCGCCAAACGGCGAAAGTTGCGATCTTCGGTCAAAACGCTAAATGCGTCATGAAATAGTTCGAGCGCCGTTCCTTTGACATGCGGCGATTGATCGCGGCGTTCTTTCAGCAAGGCCGCAACGCCGGCGCTCACCAAAAAGGCGGCACCGGCGAAACCAAAGATCCAATAGACCTGGGCGCTGTCGTTGGTCAGCCACATCGGCAACAGCCACGCGGCGAAACCGATCGCGGCGATCGCGCCGACAAAATTGGCGACCAGCATCAAGCGGCCTCGCTTGGTGACGCGGACCAACTTGCCTTGCACGGTGCCAAAACCGATCTGGTTCAATCCGGTCGCGGTGAAAAAGAGCAAGTAGCAAACCATAAACGCGACGGTGATCCAGGCGCTGGGCCAGATCGCACTCTCGGGAAAGACCGCGTCAACGGCGTCGCGGACCGGCGGTACAAAGCAAAACGCCAGCATCGAGAAACTGATCCCCATGGCCAGCATGGTGCCGCAGAGCGACCACTTTTTTTGCGGCATCGACTTCAGGGTCCGCGCGTAAAACAACGGAGGAAGCGATTGCCCGATCCGATTCAAGATCGGCAACAGGCCGCGAATCCAACCAGGCCCGGCGATCAGATCAACGACGGCCGGAATGATGATGCTCTCGGTCTTGAATATCCAACCGCAGCGCATCACGACTTGCGACAAAGCCAACAGCAAAAAGTTATGACCTTCCGCTGCGTCGTCCGGTTCAGCGGGTAATGCAGGAGCAGGGGAATCGGCGGGACGATCTTTTTTATCAGCGGCGAACGAAGGCATCGCTCTATTATAGGGAATATCGCCAGTGCGCGGCGTCGACGCACGCGGCAGGCGTCTCAGGTCGGCGAGATTTCACCGAAAAGAAATAAAGGAGCCCCAGGCCATCTGCGCGGTATTGACGACCCAGGGCTCCCCAAAGTTTCTAACAGGCGCATACAGCCTGATCGTGAATTTATTTTCTGCGAGCGTAGCCATGCCGCAGGTACGAAAATGGCGCAATCGCCGTTTCGACTATAGATGAACCCCGCTCGATCGTCGGGGTGTCGCCTAGTGGTGAAGAATTTTTCTGCGGTGAGTCGATCGCTGCAAATCCGCCATTTCTGGGGGAATGCTTCTTTAGGCTTCGAGAATCAGCTCGAGATAGCTGCGGCGTTCGCTTCCTGACAGCCCCAGCTTTTCGGCCAGCTGGTTGATCGCCTCGCGAGCGGCGTCGACTCCGGCCTCTTCGATGGAGATTTCCAATTCAACAAATTCGCCTAGGCCTTTGACTTCGTCCAGAGCGACTTCGACGGCTTGATCGGCGAAGCTGAGATTCGCTTTGCGGCGATTTTTGGTCACTTCGGCGACTTGCACAAAGCCGAGCGCCTCGATCATCTCGATGATGTTGGCGGCGCCTTCGGAACCTGAGACGAGCGGTACTTCGATCTCGCGACGCGTCTTGGTGGTCGCGTCGATCTTCGGGCCTTTGTAAGTGATGATATTTTTACTACCAACACGCCGAATCCGGAGCGCCTCGTCGGTTTGGGCAAAGTCCCGCGCCGGGTGTCCGTAGTAGAAATCAGACTGTTTGACCGGGATTTCGATCGCGGCGCCCAGATCCGCCAAGGCCGTTTCTACGCGGCGCAGATCATTGACCGGAAACTTCAATTCGACTTCGAACTTCATATTCGTACGTAACTAGTCGGTTTTCGAAATGGCCAACAGCAATTGTGGGATCGTCGCCAAGGGGAGATTCTTCCAAACTTAGCAAATTTTCCGTGAGTTGTCCGCCAATGCAATAGCGATTTCCCAGGTCGATTCTAATTCGCCCTCGGCGGCAAACCGGCGATCGGAGGCCGATTTTCACCTCCTTTTAACAAGAATCGGGCGGTCAGCAACAAGTTTTGCCGCCAAAAATGCCCCAGAATCACCTCGCTAAGGTGAAAGAACTTGCCGACTGGGCCGCTTCCTTGAGATAACATAACAAGGCGTGACCTTCTCTTGCCAGACAGCCAGTTTTTCACCTTTGCGGCGGCCCAAGATGACTCAGACCGATCAACACCACCTAGGCCCTGAAACTTCAGGCGAGAAATGGATCAGCATGGCGGTCACCGCCATCTTGATTGCGGTGCTGATCGGGTTGTGCGTGATCCTGGCGATTCGAGCGCTGCAACCGCCTGTTCGGCAATCGCATCCCTGGGTCGGCCAGAAATTGTCCAACGTCGACTTCGCGCCCCTATTAAATGTCGAGCAACCGATCACGACGGCCAGTCTGCAAGGCAAGGTGACGCTGATCAACTATTGGGGTCCGTGGTGCCCGCCCTGCTTGATGGAACTGCCGGGGCTGGTGCGTCTAAGCCGTGATCTAAAAGAGGAGACCGACTTTCAGTTTGTCGCTGTATCTTGCTCACGCGATGCAATGAGGGGGATCGAAAATCAACAGCAACTGGCCGGCGATTCGGCCGATATCCTGGAGAAAATCAATATTATCGGCCTGCCGGTCTATTGTGATGCGAGAGGAGTTTCGCGAACCGAACTCAATTCGATTTCGCAGTTTGGCAACTATCCAACGACGCTGCTGATCGACCGTAGCGGCACGGTGCAGCGCGTCTGGTTGGGCGCGTTTGACATGGACGTCTTTCGTGACGCCGTTGAATACGAACTGAGCAAAGGCTAGATCGCGTCAGGGCCACGTTCGCCGGTTCGAATCCGCACGCATTCGTCCATCGGCAATACAAAGATCTTGCCGTCGCCGATCTCTCCTTTTTCGCCGCTACGAGCCCCTTTGACGATCGCGTCGACCGTCGGCTCGACAAACTCTTCGTTCACCGCGATCTGCAACTGCACTTTGCGCAGCAGATTGATGGTGAACTCGTGCCCGCGATAAACCTCGGTCTGCCCTTTTTGTCGCCCAAAGCCCTGGCAATCCATGACGGTGAGCCGAAAGACTTCGACCTCGGTAAGCGCTTCTTTCACCGCTTCCAAGCGGCTGGGCTGGATGATCGCAATGACCAGTTTCATATCGTTAATCTCTGCGGGACATTGACTGCGTAAGCTTTGAATTTATCCCTTGCCTGCGGGGGGAACAAGGTCGTAGCGCCGTAAGAAAGGCGCCGCGGCGCTTGAATTTGGCTCATGAATGATCGATATTGCAAGTTAGCGGAACCCTTTTTGCCGCCCCTTCTCTGTTAAGGATCCCTTCTCATGTCGCGTTACACGCTGGTCGCTTGTTTTCTTGCTTTCGCCGCAGGTTGCGATATGGAGCCGATGGAAAAGCGAAATTCGGGCCCGGTCGCCCCCGGCGGAATCGCCATTCCAGCGGTTGAAGGTCCCTCGTCGGCTGCCGGCGCAGGCGCCCAACCAACCGCGCCGGCAACGGAGATGGCCGAAACGCCGCCCGCCGAGAAGAAACCCAACAAAGGAATTATTGGAAAAACATCCAACGTGGTGGTCGACGCCAACAAAGCGTTACAAGATCCCGAAATCGTCCTCGCCGAAGGCGCCAGCGCCGACGGAGTCGATCCGTTCAGTCAGGCCGGTTCGGTTTACTTCTCGGCCATGGCCAAGGTCAGCACCTTGGGAATGCAGCAAGCGGTGAATATGAAGAAAGGGGTCGAAGGCCGTTATCCGACCTACGACGAATACATGCAGATGATGAAAGAAAACAACATCGAGTTCGTCAAACTGCGCAGCTACGAGATGTACGGCTACGATGACAAAACCGGCAAGATCCTCGTGCTGATGGATAAACGTCTGCAACGCGAACATTTTAAACGCGCGGGGATTGATCCGCCGGCCGAGTAATTTGGTCTTTTCGGCGCGCTATGCCGCGAAATTCTCGATTGGCCGGGTTTGCGAAAAGAACGTACAATTCTCGCAGACCGAACATGGCACATCGCAGAGGAAGGCGAGCATCGTGAATTCTGATCGCAGCGCGGCCGGTTTATCGATCGGCGAATACCTGATTCGCCGTTTGCAGGACTATGGTCTGCAAGATATTTTCGGCATTCCGGGAGACTACATTCTCTCGTTCTATTCGATGTTAGAAAAAAGCCCGATCAACATGGTCGGCTGCACGCGTGAAGACAACGCCGGCTTCGCTGCCGACGCCTATGCTCGCGTCCATGGTATGGGCGCCGTCTGCGTCACCTATTGCGTCGGCGGGCTCAGCATCTGCAATTCAATCGCCGGCGCCTATGCCGAGAAATCTCCGGTCGTCGTGCTGACCGGCTCGCCGGGTCTGCGTGAACGGATTAACAATCCGCTGCTGCATCACATGGTGCGCGAGTACAGTACGCAAAAGGATGTCTTTGAAAAACTGTGCGTCGCCGGCGCTGAACTAGCCGATCCCGTCACGGCGTTTCGCGAGATCGATCGCGTGCTGGACGCCGCCGCGCGGTTCAAACGACCGGTCTATTTGGAACTGCCCCGCGACATGGTCAATGTCGTGCCGCACATCAGCCATACCTTCCAGGAACCGACCACGACCAGCGATCCCCAGGCGCTCGTCGAAGCGGCGGCGGAAGCGGCGCGCTTGATCGCTTCGGCCGAGCGTCCAATGATCATCGCCGGCGTCGAACTGCATCGCTTCGAGTTGCAGGACGAACTGGTCCAACTGGCCGAAGCGACTGGAATTCCGGTGGCGGCGACAATCTTGGGGAAGAGCGTGATTCGCGAAACTCATCCGCTGTATGTCGGGCTCTACGAAGGCGCGATGGGCCGCGAAGAGGTGACCGAATTTGTCGAAGAGAGCGATCTGATCTTGCTCCTCGGCACGTTCATGACCGACATCAACCTGGGAATCTTCACCGCGAATCTTGATCCCGCGAAATGCATTTACGCGACCAGCGAACAACTACGCGTTCGGCATCATCACTATCACGGCGTTACGCTGCCTGACTTTATGCAAGCGCTGGCCGCCCAAAAACCGCATCCGCCGAAACGCATGATCCCGCCCAACCTGGCGATGAAGCAAGCGCCTGTCGGCGAAACGACCGACGAACCGCTGACGATTCGCCGCATGACGCCGATGATTAACGAACTGCTCGACGACGACGTGATTGTGATCGCTGACATCGGCGATTCGTTGTTCTCGGCGACCGAATTAGTGACCCGCGGGCAGTCGGAGTTCATCAGCCCCGCCTATTACACGTCGATGGGCTTCGCCGTGCCGGCGACCTTGGGCGTGCAAACCGCCAAGCCGAAGGCCCGCGTGATTTCGATCATCGGCGACGGGGCGTTTCAGATGACCGGCATGGAACTGTCGACAATCGTGCGACACGGCTACGATCCGGTGATTATTATCTTGGATAATCACGGCTACGGCACCGAGCGTTGGCTGCACGCCGGCAAATGGGAATACAACGAGATCCATCCTTGGAAGTACAGCAAGCTGCCCGACATCCTAGGTGGCGGCGTCGGCTACGAAGTGAAAACCGAGAAAGAATTCTACAACGCTCTACAAGCGGCCTGGAACGATCGCGACGGCATGAGCATTATCCATGTCCACTTGTCGGACCAGGACGCCAGCGAAACGCTGAACCGCCTGGCGTCGCGGATGGGGCGGAATATCTAACCGCTCGAACTTGAGCCGTTAATCTCCCAAACGCTCTGCATTGGCTTGAGCGCGGCAGACGCGCAGCATGTTTTGGCCAAGGATCTTTTGGATATCCGCTTCTTGGTAACCGCGCTGAATGAGGCCGATGGTGACGAGCGGCCAGTTGGTCCAGCCCAGGCTTGCTGCGCGTGGCCAGTGGCCGCCGAGTGCGCCGCTGGGCCACAGCGCCTCGTAGCGTTGCCGGCGACGCGGTCGTTTGGGGATCTTCTGATTGGCCGCGGCCGCATATTGCGACGTATGAGCGACGTCGGTTCCGATCGCGACGTGGTCGGCGCCAAATCGTTTGACGGCGTAATCAATGTGATCGAGCAGCGCCGACAGATCGCCTCCGCCCCCTAGAAAAGCAGGGATCCAACAGATGCCGATCAGGCCGCCGCCGTCGCAGATGGCGCGGATCACCTCGTCCGGTTTGGCGCGAATATGATTTCGCAGGCCTGCACAAACCGTATGGCTGGCGACCATTGGTTTTTGCGACGCTTGCGACGCTTCCAAACTTGTTCGCCAGCCGCTGTGCGCCACGTCGACAATCACGCCGACGCGATTCATCTCGGCAATAGCGGCACGGCCCAAATCGCTAAGACCGCCGTTCGCCGTTTCGGCACATCCGTCTCCCAGCAGGTTCCGCCGGTTGTAAGTAACATGCATCATGCGAACGCCCAGTTGATAGAAGAGCCGAATATAGCTCAGTTCTTCATCCACACTGATCCACGACGCCGGGAGCGGAACGCCGTTGCCGGTCAGATAAAGACAATGTTGGCCGGCACGATGGGCCGCTTCGATGTCGGCCGGCACAGTCGCACGGACGAGCGTGCCGCGCATCCGGTCAGTTAGATAAGTGAAACGTGCGAGTCGCTTCATCAACCGCAGCGGATCTTGTCCTTCTTCGCCGGCGTTTTGAAAGATCGCGGTCACGCCGCTGCAGCGCAGCGCTTCGTCAAACTCCTGGCGTTCGGTCGGTTCGACGGTCGCCTGCGTCATGCTTAGATCCTCTTGCAGATCCTGCAGTTCAACATCCGAGGCGCCCGCTTCGATCGCGGCCGTCAAGCGCGGTGCATCGAGTGCGGCCCGCGGTGCAAAGCCATAACTGTCAAACACAAGCGACCGCCGGTGTAGCGACAAGCCAGTAGCGATCTCCGCCGGAGTCGGCTTTAGCACTTCCAAACCGCTCTCTCGGGCAAGAGCGATTGTGGGATTTTGGGAAAGCAGCCAGGGGTCGCGATCGGTTGGATCGATGGCGGAATAAAGTGGTCGAGCTGCGGCAAGGGTCGCCGATGCAGCGGCCATGGAGAGAAATTGACGGCGAGACAAAGAGCGGGTTTGAGAGTCGGTATTCATGGGACTGGCGGGATTCGCAGTAGGCAGGGATTCAAGTGGCGCAATAGCCGTCTGGCGGGATTTGCTTACGCAACCCACACCTTCAACTCGCCAGCGGATGATCGGATTTCACTCCGCTGCATCCATCCTACTTGAACAATTCCTAGTCCGCAAAACGGACCCTCCGTCCCTCGACCTGCGCCATGATCGCACTAATCGGCCAGATCTTTAATCGTTTCCCATTTGCCGCTCTTGCCGCTGCGGAGGATCGCTTCGATGACCCGCATGTTGGCGATCGCGTCGGTCAGCGGCGTCGGCGTCGGCGATTCGTCTAGGATCGCCTTCGACATCAAGTCCCCTTGGATCGTGTATTGATCGGAGATCGGCAACTTGACTTCCTGAATCTCTTCGTCTGTTTCGTGGTACAGAATACAGGGTTCGTCCGGCGGTGCGTTGAACGGAATTTTGATTTCAATGCGACCAGTCGTGCCGTAAATCTGCACGCGTTGATACGGCGTTGATTTTGTGCTGCAGGTGAACGTGCTGGTGATTCCCCCAAAGTCGATGATCGCGGAAGTTACCGTATCGGTCTTGAACTGCTCGTCAATCGTGACGCAACCCATCACGCGTCGCGGCTCTCCTTCAAAGATGAATCGCGATAGCGAGATCGGATAGCAGCCGATATCCATCAGCGCGCCGCCGCCATACTCGGGCTGATTCCGAATATCATCGGCGTTGTCGTTGAAGTACGAGAACCAGGTCTGGATCGATACAGGCCGTCCGATTCCACCATCGCGCACGATCTGTCGCGCCTTTTGCCACTGCGGATGATGGCGATACATGAACGCTTCCATTACGCGCAGTTCGGGATGCTTCCGTGCGGCGTCGAGCAGCTTTTGGCCCTCTTCCGCGGTCATGCCGATTGGCTTTTCGCACAAGACGTGCTTGCCTGCTTCGATCGCTTTGATCGACCAGGGTACATGCATGTGATTGGGAAGGGGGTTGTAGATCGCGTCAATTTCAGGATCTTCCAACAGCGCTTCGTACGAACCGTACGCTTTGGTGATTCCCAATTCACTAGCGGCGGCGCGAGCCTTCGCTAGATTACGAGATGCGATGGCGCTTACTTCGCAGTAAGCCCCGTTCTGCATCCCGGGAATCACTTTTTTCGTTCCGATTTTCGCCGTACTAAGCACGCCCCAGCGAACTTTGCTCATCTCTGCCTCGAATCGACGCACAAAATATACAGAAAGGTAGCTTTTAGTTTAACGCGCGAACCATCCCCTTCTAGCCCAGGCAAAAGGGGGACTTTCGACAAATCAAAAACTGGCCCGAAAATTTCTACTGGTCTGACTGAGATTTGTTCCAGTAGATACGCACATTTTGCGTCTGTCGACCAACAGCGACAACGTCGTTACGCCCGTCGCCATCCAGATCGCCTACAGTCAGATCTTCAATCGCGACGCCGCCAGGATCCACCACATAGCGGCGCCATTCGCCATGCTCGGCGCTGATTGGGTCGTAGATACGCAGTCCGCGGCGCGTGTTGTCACCGGCATCATCCCGCACTCCGATCACCAGTTCTTCGTCGGCGTCGTCGTCCATGTTAGCGCACCAAACGGCGTGTCCCCATTTCAGTTCCGCATCCAAAACATGCCGCTTCCAGAGACTACGCAGCGGAGCATCTTGCGGTTTCGTATAAACGACAACGCGGTCGCCGTGCCAGGGTTCGATCGTCGCGATATAGTCACCCCCATCGGCCAACTTACCCCGCTTTACCTCACTAGCGCCACGTTCCGGATAAGGACGCTCCTGCTCACCTGCGCCAATTCGGGTCGACTTCCACGCATCTCCTTCGCGCTCGAGCAGAGTGACTCCTTCAAAACTAGCGACCAGCAGATCGTCACGACCATCGCCGTTCATGTCGGTCGCGCAAAAATTGTGCGCGACATGCAGTTGGTCGGTAATCAACGTTTCTGGCCAAGGTTCGTTGGTCGGATCTTGGGGAATCGAAAGCGCGACCAGCCGAATGCCGTTGGCCGCGAACTTGGGTCCGTCGGTATTGCGACCTTTGAGCGGCGCGAGAATCAGTTCGGGACGTTCATCCCCAATCACATCGGCAAAATTAATGCGGTGCAGCGTCGGATCAGCCGGCAGCGGAAAGACCTTCCAGGCGCCCTGCTCCGCTTCGCTGCGTGTCGCCCATTGCAAGGTGGCGCCGCTACGCGTGTTGCCAAACTGCCAATCGGCGCCAATAGCGAAATCAACTAGCCCATCCCCATCAATGTCGTGCGGAGCAAAACAAACGTTATCGCTCTTGGTCTGTTTGTCGTTGGTGATGAGGCGTTCTTTCCAGGTGGGGTTCTCCAGCCACAGCACTCGCTTCGAATCAACGATCGCGATGTCGAGCTTTTCGTCCCCATTCATGTCGAGAACACGAACGGCGTAACCAACACCCAGCTTGGTCGGCAGTTCTTGTTCGACAAAACGAAGTTCGTCAGCCGCGGTCAATGCGGCGCAGTTAACAGCCAGTAGCAAGATTGCGATGCGGATCATGAGGGCTCCAGCAGGAAGGGAAAACGTGCGTCTCTATTTTGTCCGATCGCCGCGAAGCGTGATAGGCTTTTCTCGGGAAGGAGGCGTTTTGAACGTGTAAAAAACCTCTGATCGCTGTGAGATCTTTGCTGGTCGCCGCCGTTGAATCTGTCAGAATGAAGAGTACTCGCCCTTTAAGTATCCCCTCTCCTTCCAGCCTTCATTGTTGCATCATGCTTCGACGATCCACACTCGCGCTCTTGTTTGCCTGTTCGCTTTGCGATTTCACCGCTGCGGCCAACCCGTTAGGCGTCTTGCCGAAGGCGGCGGACGGCCGAACGCTGAATCTTGATTTTGAAACCGGCACGCTCGCTGATTGGACAGCCGAAGGAGACGCGTTCGCGCGGCAGCCGATCCGAGGCGATACGGTGAAGCGCCGCCGCGGAGACATGCAAAGCGGCCATCAAGGGAAGTATTGGGTCGGCAGCTACGAACGCAACTTGGACCAGCCCACCGGAACGCTCACGTCGGCGCCATTTAAAGTGACGCATCCCTGGGGCGCCTTTTTGCACAACGGCGGACGGCATGAGGAAACGCGTGTCGAACTGGTTCGTAAAGACAACGGCCAGGTCATTTTCCAAACGTCCGGCGAGGATCACGAGAACATGCGCCGCGTCGTTGTTGATTTGCGCAAGTTGCAAGGGAAAGAAATCTTTATTCGCCTGATCGATCAACATCGCGGCGGTTGGGGTCATCTGAATTTTGACGACTTCCGTTTCCATGACGAACCGCCGGCTCAGCCCAAGCGACTGGTCGCCGATATGTATCCTCACACGGGACTGACGGCGGAAGAAGCGGCCGCAGCGATGCAATTGCCGGACGGATTCTCGGTCATCGTTAGCGCGGCGGAACCGGAGATTCAACAGCCGATCGCCATGGCGCTTGATGAGCGGGGCCGACTGTGGGTCGCCGAAGCGTACGTCTATCCGCAGCGAGCCCCTGAAGGAGAAGGAAAGGATCGGATCTTGATCTTCGCTGACAACGACGGCGACGGAAAGTTCGACGAGCGGAAGGTCTTTTGCGAAGGTTTGAATCTGGTCAGCGGACTAGAAGTTGGACACGGCGGAGTCTGGGTCGGCGCCGCTCCTTACTTACTGTTCATCGCAGACAAGGATGGAGACGACATCCCCGACGCCGAACCGCAAGTGCTGCTCGACGGCTGGGGATATCAAGACACGCACGAAACGCTCAACGCGTTTACCTGGGGACCAGATGGTTGGCTGTACGGTTGCCACGGAGTTTTCACCCATTCCAACGTCGGCAAACCAGGCACGCCACCAGAAGAACGCACGCCGATCAACGCTGGAATCTGGCGGTACCATCCCACGCGACACGCGTTTGAAGTTTTCTGTCACGGCACCAGCAATCCCTGGGGCGTCGACTTCAACGACTACGGTCAAGCGTTTGCGACGGCCTGCGTGATTCCTCACTTGTATCAGATGATCCAAGGGGCTCGATACCAACGTCAGGCCGGCTCGCATTTCAATCCGCATACCTACGACGACATCAAAACCATCGCCGATCACCTGCATTATCTTGGCGCCAATCCGCATGGCGGCAACGGTAAGTCCGATGAAGCAGGCGGCGGACATGCACATGCCGGCGCGATGATCTATTTGGGCGATCGCTGGCCGCAAGCCTATCGCAACCAGCTTTTCATGAACAACATTCATGGTCAACGCTTGAACGTCGACATTTTGACGCAGACTGGATCTGGCTACGTCGGCAGTCATGGCCCCGACTTTTTGTTGACCGGCGACAAAGCGTCGCAAATTTTGAACCTGCGATATCTGCCTGACGGCAACGCCTACATGATCGACTGGTACGACATGCAAGCGTGTCATGATCGAAACGCGACGAAGCATGATCGCAGCAACGGCCGTATCTACAAGATTTGCTACGGCGAGTCGGAGAACGTGCAGGTCGATCTGCACAAACAAAGCGACTTGGAACTTGCCGAGTTGGCGCTCCAGCAAAATGACTGGTACGTGCGTCACGCTCGCAAAGTGCTGCAGCAGCGGGCCAGTGAGCGCAAGATCGACGGCGACGCGATCGCCCGACTGCAACAGATCGCCCAATCCAACGACGATGCGACTCGACGATTGCGAGCCTATTGGGCGCTGCACGTCACTGGCAATCTGGATGCGGCCACAACGCAGCAAATGCTAAGAGACGCCGAACCTTTTGTCCGCGGCTGGGCGTTTCAACTGGCGCTGGAAGTGGATCATCGTCCTGACCAAGCCCTCTACGCTCGGATGCTGAAGATGGCGGCCGACGATCCTTCGCCGATCGTCCGGCTTTACCTGGCGTCGGCGGCCCAGCGGATGCCGCTGTCGTTGCGTTGGGATCTGCTGGCACGTTTGATGTCGCATGCCGAAGATGCCCGCGATCATAATTTACCGTTGATGTATTGGTACGCGGCGGAACCGCTAGCCGACCAATCTCCCGAGCGCGCGTTGGCGTTGGGGCTGGCCGCCAGCAAGTCGATTCCGAGAATTGGCCAGCTAATGCTGCGGCGCATCGGTAGCGGAGACGCGAAAAACGCCTTGGCGACGCTGGTCCGCGGACTTGGAGACGTTGACGATCCGTCCACTCAGTTGACCTTCTTGCACGCGATGCAAGCCGCACTCGCGGGACAGCGTCGCGTCGATGCTCCCGCCGAGTGGGCGAAAGTCGGCGGTAAGTTGATGACGAGTGAAAACCAGCAAGTCGCCCTGGAAGCGCAATCGCTGGGGATCAAGTTTGGGGATGAAACGGCTCTGAATCGCTTCCGCCTGATTGCATCGCTGGCGCAGTCCCCGACAGAAGTTCGAATCGCGGCGATTGAAACGCTTCTGGCCGCCGCCGATCCACGTCTGCCGGCGCTTTTGCAAAACCTGCTGGAGAATCCGCAACTGCGCGACCTCGCGCTCCAAGGTTTAGCCCAATACGACGACGCAGCGACGCCGACAGTGATCTTGGACCACTACGGCGAGATGCCGCCAAGCAGCAAGCGTCTGGCGCTGGCGACTCTTTGTTCCCGCCCAACCTACGCCCAACCGTTGTTGGCGGCGATCGAAGCGGGTCAAATCTCCAGCACCGAACTCACCGCTGACATGGTGCGGCAACTCTCGAACCTGCAAAACAAAGCGATCGATGCGAAATTGGCCAAAGTCTGGGGATCGATTCGCGAGACGCCGGAAGAAAAAGCGAAGTTGATCACGCAATACAAAGCGTTGGTCAAAAACAAAAGTCTTCCCCCCGCTGATCCGCAGTGGGGTCGTGCAATCTTCGCCAAGACGTGCCAGCGTTGTCACACGTTATACGGAGTCGGCGGCGCGGTCGGTCCCGATCTGACCGGATCGAACCGGGCCAATCTCGACTATCTGCTCACCAATATCGTGGATCCAAGCGCCGTAATGGCGAAGGAATATCAACCCTCGATCGTGCTGCTCGATACCGGACGCGTCATCACCGGAATCATTCGCGCCGAAGACAACAAGACGCTCACGCTGCAAACGGCCGAAGAGACGTTGATCTTGCCCAAGGATGAGATCGAAGAACGCAAGACGAGCGACAAGTCGATGATGCCGGACGATCAGCTTCGCCCGTTCAGCCAGCATGACATCCGTTCGCTAGTCGCCTATTTGCAAGGCAAGACGCAAACGCCGATGTTGGCGACCACCGAAAATGCCGGCGAGCTTTTTAACGGCCAAGACCTGACCGGCTGGCGCGGCGATCGCAATCTATGGTCGGTCGAAAACGGCGAAATTGTCGGAAAGACGATGACCGGAATCCCTGCAAACAGCTTTTTGATCAGCGATCTGGCGGCTGCCGATTTTCGCTTGAAGCTCGAAATTCGTCTGGTGAAAAACGAAGGGAATAGCGGCATTCAATTGCGCAGCGAAGCGCTTCCTGGCGGTTCGGTCAAAGGCTATCAGGCTGACGCCGGCTCAGGTTGGTGGGGCAAGCTGTACGAAGAACATGGCCGCGGTCTGCTATGGGATAAGTCCGGAGAAGAACATCTCAAACCCGACGCTTGGAATCAGTACGAGATCGTCGCCCAGGGCAATCATGTGAAGACATTTTTAAATGGTCAGCCGTGCGTCGACTTGCAAGACGACAAAGGGGCCAAGCAAGGCGTCTTTGCATTGCAACTTCACTCCGGCGGGCCCACGGAAGTCCGATTTCGCAATTTTCAGCTGGAAATATTGGAATCATCCGAATAGTCGGCGCGCGAGCGGTAAGCTATCCTTGCAAGTCACCCACGTGAACAAGGATTTTTAGCGAAACCGAGCGGCATGAACTTCGAGCTACTATTTGGCGAATTTCTTCTGTTGATTGCGACAATCGATCCAATCGGCACGCTCTCAATCTTCGTCGGCGTGACCGGCAAGTCGCCCAGGGAAGATCGGCCGCGCATTGCGCTCAAAGCGACCTTGATCGGCGGCGCTGTGCTGCTGGCTTTTTTGGTGCTGGGTCAGTTTGTCCTCGGCGCGCTCGACGTTCGGCTCGAGTCATTTCAGTTAGCAGGCGGGCTGATCTTGTTTCTCCTGGGACTGCAAATGGTCTTTGGCGTCGGTCCAGCCGTCGAAGCGCCAAAGCCGGAAGCGGGACATGACGTCGCTGTTTTTCCCCTGGCGCTCCCTTCGATCGCAAGTCCCGGTTCCATCCTGGCCGTCGTGATTCTAACCGACAATCATCGCTTTACCGTGCTCGAACAAGCGGTGACCGCCATAACTCTGGTCGTCGTACTCGGGCTAACATACGTCTTGATGCTCGCGGCCAATCCGATTCATCGCCTCATCGGCGATACCGGCGGCATGATCATCGTAAAGGTGATGGGCTTGCTGCTCTGCGCCCTGGCAACCGAGAACTGCGTAGAAGCGGTGCAGCAGTTGTGGAGTTAGCGCCGTTGCTGATCGCGTCTCACTCTTCTTAGTCCGCTGCGCGAGCGAGGAAAATAGCGGTTGGCTAATTCGATCGGCCTTTGAATCGCCGAGCGATTTCCCTCGCTCGCGCAGCGGGCTATGAAGAAGAAAAGGCCGCCTTTTAGTAAAGGCGGCCCTTGCGATTTTTAAACAATAACGGACGTGCGAACTACCACTTCAGGCCGAATTTCGAGCCTTCGCTTTGTTCGTTGACGATGCCACCTTTGAGCTCGCTGGCGGTCGGTTTGACCTTCAACGCGCGATCGACATCGTATTCTTCTTCGTCCTTTTTCTTGCCGCCGGACTTCGAAGCCGGGGCCGGGGCAAGCGCCTTGATCGAGAGACCGATGCGTCGCTTTTCTTTGTCGATGTTAACCACTTTTACATCGACTTTTTCGCCTGCTTTAAGGACCGACTCGATTCGGCTGACCCGGTTGTGGCTCACTTCCGATACGTGAATCAGGCCTTCGATCCCCGGAGCGATTTCGACAAACGCGCCAAAATCCATGATCTTGGTGACTTTGCCGTTGACGATTGCGCCGACCGAAAATTCCTCGGCGATTTTTTGCCAGGGGTTCTCCAACGTGTCCCGAATCGAAAGACCGATCTTGCCGGTCTCGGGATCGATCTTGGTCACTTTAACGCGAACCGCCTGACCTTCACTGAGCGCGTCGCTAGGATGCTTGACTCGATCCCAACTGATTTGGCTGACGTGGACCAGTCCATCCACGCCGCCGATGTCGACAAACGCACCAAAGTCTTGCAGTCGCGTGACGGTGCCGTCCCGCATCTGGCCCACTTGCAGCGAGACCATCGTTTCTTTGCGGCTATCTTCTTTCGCCTTTTCGGCGACCGCTCTGGCGCTGAGCACCAAGTTGCGGCGATCGGGATTCGCCTCGGTCACCAGGCACTGCAACTTCTGACCAAGATAGTCATCCATCTTGGTGACGTGATGCGGCGCGATCTGACTGGCCGGGATGAACCCGCGTGCCTGACCGACGGCGCACTCAAGGCCCCCTTTGTTTACTCCGTCGACGACGGCGTCGACCAGGATCCCTTCTTTCAGATCGCCCCAATCGACGACGGAGACCGAGGAACCGGGAACAAGCGCTTCGTAAAGCCCTTGCTCGCGATCATATTTGATGATCACGACTTCCAGTTTGGCGCCGATCTCGGGGGGGACGACAAAGGATCGCAGCGAAACGAAACCTTGATTTTGGCCGGGAAGGTCAATAAAGACCTCTTCGCGATGCACGCGAGCGACGGTCGCATTCAAACGACTATCGACTTCGAGCGTCTTGCCCGAGATCCCTTGCATCGCTTTTTCGCTGGTGATCATCTCGTCGAGCGATAAGCCGCCCAGGGCCGCTTCGACTTCGCGTTCGATATCGTCTAATTTCTGGCGACGATTTGGTACGGCGACGCGACCATCGGAAGAAACGGGAAGCCGATCCATTTCCGGCTCAGATTCGAGCGAGGAGAGATCGTCCGGAATCGCCGTCGGATCATCTTCCTCTTCCGACTTAGGCGGTTTCGGCTTCTCTGGGCGTTGTGGACGTCCCATCGTTGACGGCGCCGGCTGCGCGGCAGGCGTCGGCTTATCTTCGTCTCGTTGCGATCCGATCAGCAATTTTCGCTTGGGCGAATCGGCGTCGTCAGACGCTGCTGCTGGGACGGAGCCTTCCGGAGAAGAAGCGGTGCTTTCGGGAGTGGTCGGGGTTGCAGCGTCGGCAGGGGTTTCCGGCTGGGCTTGCGGATCCTGATTGGGATCAACAGACATATCAACTATTTCCGTATCGAGAAGAGGAAACGGCGTTCCCGTCAGGTCTCTGCGTAAAGACCGATAAGGAATTTAGTTTATCAACGGAGCCCACCGCTGGGTAGGGTTTCCGATGGTGTTGAAAAAACAGTAGTATAGACTGACTCCGATTTGCACTTATCCAATGCGATCTTTCGATCATGCAAACTTCGTATCCCGAAACGATTGCCAGGTTAATTAAAACGGCGCCTGCCGCTCCTCTCGGCCCTGGCTCCCCGAATCTTTCGGTTCGCGACGAACTTTCCCGTTTACAGCATGACGATCTGGCTGGAGGACGGCCAATCCGCAATCGCGAGATGGCAGATGCATGTTTGGCCGGAATCTGGCTCCTCTACAACTATTTGGAAGAATCTCACGAAATAAGTCAAAACCTTCCGTCCAGTTCAGGCAGTTACTGGCATGCGATGATGCACCGCCGCGAGCCTGACTACGGGAACGCAAAATATTGGTTCCGTCGAGTCGGACGGCACCCAATCATGCAAGACTTAGCTGCGAATGCAGCAAAGATCACTTCTGGCGGACCACTGGATGCGGCGACCCAATTTCTCGCTTCGGGTGTCGACTGGGACCCGATCGCGATGGTGGACGGCTGCGAAGCTGTCGCTCAGGGCCGAACTTCCAACCAAGAAATCCTTATTCGCACCGCTGCCGAGGAATGGCGGCTGTTATTTGATTACTGCCTGCAAGAAGCGTTTGGGTAGTAATTATGTTTATTCGCATCTTTCGATCTGTTCGCTAGAATACAAAGCTGGGGAAACGGCCAGGAGTCTATCAGCATGATACGTTTTGATTTTGAAAAGAGCGTCGGGTACTGGATTTTCTCGACCGGACATATGCTCTCGCGCGCGATGAACGAAGAGTTATCAGCGCATGGAATCACCTATCGCCAGTGGGAAGTGCTGGCCTGGCTCTCTTATCATGGAGAGATCACGCAAAGCGAACTAGCCGAGCAAATGCGGATCGAAGCGCCGACTTTGGTGGGCGTGATCGACCGTATGGAGCGAGATGGCTGGATCACGCGCGAAACCGATCCTTGCGATCGACGCAAGAAAATCATCCGCGCAACGGACAAGGTGCAGCCCGTTTGGGAACAAATGGTCAACTGTGCGTTATCGGTCCGTGCCCGAGCGATTGTCGGCATTCCGGAAGAAGATCTGGAAGTGATGCGCCGCACTTTGTCGCTGATGCGTGATAACATGGGAGAGAACGTGTTGGGGCCTGTCCCGACGGATGCTTTGGTCGCGCCAACTGGGCCTACCAAAGCGACCACACCCATCGACTAACGCTAATTTGCATGACGACGCATCGGCTGCATACGCTGCATCAGCGCAGTTTTGACGACAACAAATTTGTCTATCCCGTTCTCTCGCGGCGCAGTCGCGGGTTGTCGGTCGGCGTGAACCTGAACCCTGACAAGATCTGCAACTTCGATTGCATTTATTGTCAGGTCAATCGTCGCGAAGAAAGCGAAACGCGCTTTGTCGAAACCGAGCGATATTTCCACGAAGTCGACGAGATGTTGCAGTTGGCTGCTTCCGGCGAGATTTGGGCGACCCCCAAGTTCGCCGAAACGCCCAAAAATTTGCGTCGCATCAACGATATCGCCTTCAGCGGAGATGGCGAGCCGACCACCTATCGCAACTTTGACGAGTTGGTCGGACGCACCGCCGAAATCAAACGTCAGCACGGCATGCATGACGTCAAAATGGTGCTCATCACCAATGCGTCAATGTTCCATCGCGACGTCGTCCAGCGAGGTCTGGAAGTGCTGGACGCCAACAACGGTGAGATCTGGGCGAAGCTCGACGCCGGGACCGAAGACTACTACCACCTAATCGAGCGGACGAAGGTCCCCTTCCAGCGCGTACTCGACAATATCGCCGCCGCTGCCCAAGTTCGCCCGCTGGTGATTCAGACCTTGTTTATGAAGGTTAACGGAGTTGGTCCCAGCGATGCCGAACTGATCGCCTATTGTCAGCGACTACGAGATGTGACGGCCGCCGGCGGAACCTTGAAACTGATCCAAATTTATACCGTCGCGCGTCGACCTGCCGAAGGCTTTGTGGCGCCGATCAGTGACGCCGAAGTCGATCGGATCGTAAAAATGGTTCAAGACAAAACGGGCCTTACCGCCGAAGCGTACTATGGAACCTCCGACTACTAATCCCGACGCACAAGTTCCGCCGCCGCCCGACCAACCGGCTCGTTTGCAAACGACGCCTGGCTCGTGGAAGCTGATGGGGCTGATCATCGCCGCGCTGGTCGCCTGGGGAATCTTCCTTGCCGTAGGCGTATTCCTCAATCTTGGTGGGGAAGCGGCTGATCGCTTTGACATTCGCCGCCCGTTGCTCGTACTTGGCTGCACAATGACGTTTCTTACGTTCTGGCTCGTGCTGCTGTGGTCGAAGAGTCGCCGAACCGCGTAATCACAGTCCATTTCGCTGGCGACCGCCGATCTCAAGTGGGGGCGAGATTGGTCGATTCTCTCGGCGTCGATACAATCGAGTAGACGCTGCAGCATTCTTCCTATTTTCCTTGGTACCTGTATGTTTGAATCGGAACACGACCGCGCCAAATACCAACCCGGCGAACCTCGGAAGCCGGAAGAAGTCACAGAAGAAAACGTCATTATCAGCCCCGACACGCAGCGGGACGAGCGAATCCCGCCGGGCCAATCGCGGACGCGCAAATGGCCGATCTTGCACGCGTCGATCGTGCCGGATGTGCCAACCGAAAAATGGCGGCTGAAAATCTTTGGCCTGGTCGAACGCGAAGTAACGCTGACCTGGGACGAATTTCAAGCGCTGCCGCGCTGCAAAGTTTTCGCCGACTTTCATTGCGTCACGCGCTGGTCACGCTTGAGCAACGTCTGGGAAGGAGTCGCGACGCAGACTCTCTTGCAACTCGCCGGGATCAAGCCCGAAGCGAAGTATGTCCTCTGCCACGCCTACGACAACGGCTGGACTACCAATTTGCCGCTCGAGGACTTTCTCGCGGAAGACGCATTGCTGGCCGACAAGCATGACGGCGTGGAGATCAACGCCGACCACGGCGGACCGGTACGCGGCATGGTGCCGCGTCTCTACGCATGGAAGAGCGCCAAGTGGATCCGAGGTATTGAATTAACAGCCAGCGACAAGCCGGGCTACTGGGAGCGCGGCGGATATCACAACCACGGCGATCCCTGGACCGAAGAGCGATTCGGGTACTAGGGGTCGTAACGCTTGTTAGTTGACGCAAAACTGCGCGACAAAACTGCCAACGGCGAAGCAGATTGCTAATAAGACGAAGACATACGCTTGGTGCATTGGATTTCTCGCAGATCAATCGCCCAAGGCGAGGTGATGAGGAGGGTGACCAATCGGCCACCGCCAATCCAACTGTAGGTCATAAAAAAACCGCCGGCTGCAAGCAGCACGGCGGCTCAGAAATATAAGAAAACCTTCGGTCAAGATGCGACGAGTGGAGTCGCTGCGAGACGGGCGAAACTCTGGCGTGCACTTGCACTAGCCGTTGATGAGTCCGGCCCTCGCAAAAAATTGGTCCCTCTGCCGGATAATGCACCGAAGGCTTCTTTTCCTATTTTAGTCTACCCGGCAAAACCCGCTAGGCTTTGCTAAGCGACAAGTTCCCTGATCGGCAATATTCTTCGGTCTGCTGTAGACCAAATTTGCGAATATTGCGATCGGGCTACGCATTGTTGCGAGTGAGCCGTCAAAGTCAACCCGACTCGGATCATCACGGCAATTCTCCCGCCGCATTCCCCCCCCAAATCGCGACGATTTTCCCACCCGATCTACGCCGTTCTTTAACATCCGCTCTTTATAAAGAGGGATCGGCGGAAGGACTTGCGACATCGGCAAGTTTGCTATCTATCGCCTAATCCAGAAAAAAAATGGCGAAGCTTGCGCCAATTTCTAAGGAGACTCTCACAATGCCGACCGTTTTGATCGTCGACGACACCCCGGTCGACTTGGTTCTATTAGAAGGAATCTTGAAAAAGGACCCGCAAAATAAAATTGCGAAAGCGACCAACGGTCTGGCGGCCCTGGAATTGCTACAAAACATATCGGACGAAGTCGACGTCGTCGTGACCGACCTGAACATGCCCGAAATGAACGGGCTAGAACTGGTCAACCGCATGCAGTCGGTCTATCCCCAGATTCCGGTCGTTCTGACCACCGCGCACGGCAGCGAGGAACTCGCCGTCGAAGCGCTCCAGCAAGGCGCCGCTTGCTACGTGCCGAAAACGCACTTGGCCGAACGTCTCGTCTCCACGGTGCAACAGGTGCGCGCGATGTGCGCCGCCGAGCGCAATTACGAACGTCTGACCCAGGCGATGACCAAGGCCGATTTTGAGTTTCGCCTGACCAATGATCCTGTCTTGTGCGAACGTCTGGTCGAAATGATGCAGCAGATCGCCGGCAGCATGGGTTTGTGCGAAGCGAGCAATCAGGTTCGTCTCGGCATGGCGCTCGAAGGCGCGTTATTCAGCGCCTACTACCGCGGCAACCTAGAGCTGGATCTGGATCAGCTCGAATCACTGCAACTGGATCACCCCGAAGCGATTGCGCTGGTCGAGCAGCGTCGCGCCAGCGAACCTTACGCGTCGCGCGTGCTGCATGTCCAAGCCAGTCTCAGCCGAGACGAAGGATCGTTCGTCATTCGCCATGAAGGTCCCGGCATGGATATCGCATCGATCCCTGAACCGAACGATCCGCAAGCGCTCGACAAATTGGGAAATCGCGGTCTGGTGCTGATGCAAGCCTTTATGGACGAAGCGACTTTTGACAGCGAGGGCGCAACGATCACTATGATCAAACGCCGCGCCGCGGCGGTGGCTCGCGTCTAACGCTCCTTCAGGAAAAATACCGTGACGCATCGCGACGACAGATCGATCTACGCCGAACTCGGCAAACTGCGGAGCGATTCGACGTTGGCCGAATTGCCAGCGCATCATGCTTCTGTCGATGCTTCGACCTGGGGAAAAGAGGTCGAAGAGATCTTCGATAAGCGACACGACTTGCCCGGCGTGCTGATCATGGTAGGGGATCAATTGTTGGGTCTAATCTCGCGCGAAAAGTTTCTCGAGTACATGAGCCGGCTCTTCTCACGTGATCTTTATTCGCAGCGTCCGGTCCGCGTGCTGTACGAGTCGATGAACATCCCGCACCTGGAAGTCTCTGCCGACGCCAGCATTCACGACGCGTCGCGAATGGCGCTTAGTCGTCCGCGCGACGCCGCTTACGAGCCGTTGGCGATTCGCCGCCAAGATGGGACGTTCCGCGTCATCTCGGTCCATATGTTGATTCAGGCGCAGTCGCATTTGCTGGCGATCGCCAAGGATGTGATTCAGTCGCAAAAAGAATCCGCCGACGCCGCCAATCGGGCCAAAGGGCAATTTTTGGCGAACATGAGCCACGAAATCCGCACGCCGATGAACGGCATCATCGGCATGACTGAATTACTGCTGGAGACCGAACTAGCAGCGCAGCAGCGCGAGTATCTGCAGATGATCAAAACGTCAGCCGACTGCCTGGTCTCGGTGATCAATGACATTCTCGACTTCTCAAAAATCGAAGCCGGCAAGCTCGAGATCGAATCGATTCCATTCCAACTGCGTGAGAATCTGGGCGACCTGATGAAGACGCTCGCATTTCGCGCTCATGGCAAAGGTTTGGAGTTGGTCGCGCATGTTCGTCCTGACGTCCCCTGGCGAATGACCGGCGATCCCGGGCGATTGCGGCAAATTTTGGTGAACCTGGTCGGCAACGCGATCAAGTTTACCGAGCACGGCGAAATCGTCGTCCGCGTTGATGTTGACGAGATAAATGAAACCGACGCGCTGCTCCACTTCACTGTCTGCGACACCGGTATCGGCATCCCCGATGCAGCGCTGCAAAAAATCTTCGCCGCGTTTGAACAAGCCGACGGAACCACGACGCGCAAGTTTGGCGGCACGGGACTGGGACTTTCAATCTGCTCTCGCCTGGTCGAATTGATGCAGGGAAAAATCTGGGTCGAAAGTCAGGTCGACGTCGGATCGCAATTCCATTTCACAGCGAAACTGGGGCTCGACGCTCACAGCTACGACGAGCGTCACATTCCTCCGGATGATTGCCGACAGCTGAACGTCTTGATCGTTGATGACAACGATACTTGCGGTGAGATCATCGCCGAGATGCTAACCAACTGGGGAATGAATCCAACCGTGATCGGCGGCGCTGTTGAAGCGATCTCGCTTTACGCGGACGAAGCGGCTTGTCCGAAATTCCAAGTGCTGATCATCGATCAACAGATGCCGGTCCTCGAAGGTACGGAACTGCTGGAGCGAATCCAAAAATCTCCGCGTGGGGCCGCCGCCCATTCGATCTTGCTGACGACCGGAACCTTCGACGAAGAGCCGCCCAATCCTCTGCAAGCGCGCGTCGACGCAATTCTCTCGAAACCGATCAAGCAGTCGGATCTGTTCGACACGCTGATGGATGTCATGGGACACAACGTCGCCGGTGACCTCGCGACGCACAACGCCGGCCATGAACCAAAGCTGGGATCCTGGGGGCGACGTATTTTGCTGGCCGAAGATAACCTGGTAAATCAAAAGCTGGCGGTGCTCTTGCTGGAGAAACGCGGACATCTGGTGACCGTCGCCAGCGATGGCAAACAAGCGGTCAAAGCTTGGAAAGAAGGAGGCTTTGATCTGGTGTTGATGGACGTGCAGATGCCGGTCCTAGACGGCATGGCCGCGACGGCCGAAATCCGACGTTACGAAAAAGAGACCACGCAACATATCCCCATCATTGCGATGACCGCGCACGCGATGAAAGGAGATCGAGAACGCTGCCTGGAAGCAGGCATGGATGGATACGTCACCAAGCCAATCAATGCCCAAGCGATGTACGATGCGATTGATGAGGCCTTGCTCTCCTTCCCACCAACCACTCCCAGTGAAACGTCTGACCTTATCATCCCGCCCCCGGTCGCGGCAATCGAAAGCTCCCTCGTAAAAACGCCTACTTCGCCAAAAGTCGACTGGGAAGCGGCGTTGGCGAATGTTGGTGGAGACGAATCGCTGCTGCAAGCGATGGTCGACGTCTTTCTGACCGACGTGCGAAGAATCTTGAGCGAGATCGACGAGGCGATCGAAGCGAAAGATGGACCGCGGCTCCAGCGCAACGCGCATTCGCTCAAGGGGTCGTTTGGTTATTTCGCCGCCGCCAGCGGGCAAGACGCCGCGATGCTGTTGGAGTCGCTTGGCAAGGACCAAAAGTTTCCCGAAGCTCCGGTCGCACTTCAAACATTGAACGAGGTCTTCGCCGAGATCGAACCAGAACTGAACTTTCTACTTCAGCATGGCAAGACGCCGACCGCCGGTGAAAATGTGTAAGTTGTTCCTTACGGCGATTCCCACTTGTTGCGGCGATAAACCGAGTTGCGCGGATCAAACTCGGTGATCGTTTCCAAGGTCAGCGTCGCCAACGGCTTGTGGTTTTCAGCCGCAGTCAATTCTGACCATTCCGGCACGCTTTCCAAGTCGCTGGCTCCATGAACTTCGGGCAACAACGAAAGCTCGGCCAACACCAGCTTGCGAATCAGCGGCATCGGAATCTTCCCCCCTTCGCAGCCGGGGCAGCTCTTATTCAGAATCGCGACGCAATCTTCGTAACGGATGTCCGACACGATGCTGTCGAACGCCTTCTGTATTTCACTCCGTTTTAGAATCGCTCGAGCCGAGCGGTAATCGCCGCCGCGCAGTTTTCGCAGTCCGGTGATGATTAGCGATTTCCACTCTTCGACTCTCTCGGGGTTGGCCAACTGCACCGCGGGACGTTTGTGGATAAGTTGGGCGTCATGCTCTGGATCCAGCAAATAGGCCATCGCTTGAAAGCGGCTCGCCTCTTCCGGTGAACGAGCAATCGCCGTCATTCCGAGCAAGCAGCTGCGTCCTAAATGAGCCGAATCCAACCGCGCGGCGATCAAAAACAGCCGCAGCGCCGTCTCGCGAGCTTCCGGGTCAATCTTCTTCTGCGCCAACTCTTCCGCATAGTTCCGATAACCTTCCGGTTTGTCGGGACTCAGCTCGGCAAGTCGATTGGGCGAGACCGTCTCGATCACTTCTTCGACATCCCCCAGCGGTATGTCGCGCGTCCGGTTCTTGCCGCCCGCTTGCGGAATCCGTAATCGCAGTACGCCGCCAGAACGACTTTCTACATAACCGGCGACAGGATCCGACTCTCCACGAACCAGCACCACCGCAGCGCTGGTGCAGTTTGGCCCGAGTGACCAACTGATCAAAATGGTGAGCAGGATACGTAACATGGTTATGTCTCTATCCGGATCAATTGCATGCGAACCAGCGCCGCTTCGCCGTTGCGAATTTGCTGGAAAACATTTTGCGAACCTTGATCGACTTGCCGCAGCCGGGCGATTAGCTGATCGGTCGCCAACCGCGAATTTGGCTGCGTACGAACTGCGGCGATCGCCGATAATTCCAGCCAAATTCGCTGCAAAGCCGCAGTTTTGGTTAAATCATTGCGCGCCACCAGCGAGACGACGCGGGAGCGCAACAAGACGTCATCCAATTGCGCCTGCAAATCGGGCGAAAGCTTCGCGGCGGCCAATTGATCCGACTGCAGTTGGATCATCGCTTGCAGCGCGTCGCTGGGAAGCCGCATGATCATGCGCTGCTCGTAGGGAACGCCGGCGATCTCCGCTTGAATTCGGTAGTAGTCCAGCAAACTCGCGGCGGATTGCTCCAAGACGTCGCCCGAGACATCTTCGCCGGCGACTTTTGCATCGTCATGCAAGCGAGGAAGCGCGTCGGAAAGCAAGATGCGCCGCAACTCTTCTTTCCAGATGGTCTTGTCGAGCAACACGATCGGACGACCGATGATTTCGCCCGCCATCCGTTCTACCTCGGAAAGCGGCATGATCGATTCTTCCAAATGATCAGACAACGCTAATCGCAACATGCCTGAAGCGCGAAAGTCGCTTAGTTTGCGAATAACGGCGTCATGTTCATCTCCCAATTTTTTCATCAGCAGATAATCGACCAACCGTTCGGCGTGATAGTAGTCAAGGTCGTCACTACCGGCGATGATTGCGGCCAAATTCTCGTACGCCATGACGCGGCGACGCGCATCATTGGCGCGGCTCAACTGACGAAACGCTTCCCGAATTCGATCCAAACGATCTTTCGACACCAAACGTCGCGCGCCTGTTTTGGAGGCGCGAATCGGTTCAGGTACGTCGCTCGATAGGGATTGAAACAACCGGCGGCCCGATTCTTTTTGCGCGGCGGCGGCGCCCAGCGCCGAGATCCTGGACAACTCCACCGCATCGTTGAGCCATTCGTCAGGCGATCCAAACGCGCTCTCACTCAACTCAATCTGATGCGCCTGGCCGGCGAAAAAGCGGGTCATCTCGCCTACGTCCCCTTGTCCAGCCAAACCAGCCAGCGCGCTGCGCATGACGATAGCAGCGTCGGTCGGCTCCATGCCGTCCACAGTGACGTCGGCCACCTTGGCCAGCAATGATTGCAACTCTCTAGCGACCCGACCGTTAGTCTTGCCCGATTCGAGTAATTCGATCAAGCGGAGCAGCACCGCCAAATTGCGTTGGCTGATCTGCTGGTCCAAGACGCTGCGGTAGCGATTCAGATCTTGAGGAACCCGCGGCAAGATCGCTAACAACGCGTCTCCCCCCAGATCGCTCGCCAACTGTCGGTTCACGTTCGCGCGGACGATTGGCTGCAGCATTTGATGCGTCGCCATCGCTTCGGCTGGATCTTTTTCGATCAGGCGCCCCAGGGAAGCGTATTGATTGCGCGCCAGTTCGTCCGCAAAAACTGCCGCCAAATCCGCCGATGGTCCGGTCACCACCCCAAGTCGCTGCTCTAAGCGAGCGATGATCTGATCACGTCGCTCGACCGCCAACTCGCGCTGCTGCGCGATGTCGACGAACAATCCAAGCGCGACATATTGTTGAGCGGCTTTGCTGTTGGAATGAAGCGCGTCTTCTTTGGCGGGGACTTGTTTCAACAGCGTTTGACTCAGCGATTGAAATGCGGCGTCATCCGGTTCGTCGATCGCCAGACGGCGCAAGATGACGCGCAATTGCTCGGCATGCGTCGCATTCGCTTCGTCGGACGCAGCTTCGATCATCTTTGGAACAAACTCGGCGTATCCTGCGGCCCGTTGCTGGGGATCTTCTTTGGCGATTGCAGCCGTCGCCGCTTGCAGGTCGGTACGTCGACGCCGCAGCGTCAAGAGATCGATTGTTAGCGCTTCGTTCCACCACGAAACCCGCTGAAACCCCTCTTCTTCACTCGTGGGATCCTGTTGCGAGTGGATTCCGGCGCGACCGGTTGGATCGGAACGCCAGACGCTGGGACCTTGGCCGAAATCGGCCCACTCCGGTTTCCCCCAATACACGGCCGCCAAACCGCCGAACAGCGTTATCGTCGACACCAATACCGCAGCGAAGATCCGCCGCCGGCGACGCTTGGCGCGGCGCTCGATGTTCTCGATATGCTCTTCGATAAGCGTGCTCGCTTCGGCTCGTGCGACTCCCCATTGTCGCGCTTCGGCCAGCAACCGCTTTCGATTTTCGATCGAGATAAATCCTTCGTCCGCCAAGAGATCATCGACGATCGACAGGACGTGGGTGATCGCCTGATCAAGCGTGACGACGCGCAACGCTGCGGTCGTGATCGCTTCGCGTACGGTCGCTGAAGCGGTTTCTTCCGGCAATCCGTGGAGGTCAACGCCGATCTGCGTCAATTGCCTGGTCAACAAGTCGCCGACGACCTGGCTTTCGGTTTTCTTCAGCTTATCACAGGCGAAACGGCGAAACGCGGCGATCCGTTCTTCGAGCGGATCGGCCAGACGCGAATCATCTTGTCGCTGCAGCGCGGCGAGCGCTTGCTCTTTTTCATCCTTAGAGAGACCAAACTCCGTTGCCGCTTCGGCGATCATCACGCGACAAACCGAGCTGACTCCCCCCTGCCCTGCGATGATCGAAGCGGCCCGCTGTTGAAACTCGGTGATAGTTTGCTCACGTTTTTCGTCGACAACCGGCGCTTCGCACGGTTCTGTCAACTGCGACAACAAAACATAATTACGACGCTCGGCCGCGGCATAGAGCATGTCACGAGCCAACACCGGCGAGAGTCCAAGTTTCTCCACCCCTTCGGCGATCAATTTCGTTTCTCGCCGCTGGTTGATCCGGCCCGAAGAAATCGCCGCCAGCGCCAGATGGAGGTAATCCTCATACATCTCCTGCGGCGGCTTGCGCGCGATCTTCGGCGGCGCCGGTTCCTTGGTCTCAACCGACTCCTCTTCTTCTTCCGGTTCAGAGATTGCTTCGGCCACGACGAACGGGCCGTGCAGTTCGCTCAGCCAACGCTCGAACTGGTCGTCATCCACCCCAAGTTTCGCGGCCAGCTTCCGCAGCTTCTCTGGCGTCTCGGCGCTAGTGGCCGCAAGCAACAATTTGGCTTGTTGCAGAAAAGAATCACGAAGCGGATCGGACGCTGTCAGCACGCAGCGCGACGCAGGCGGTTCGGTCGGCGGCGACTCCGATTCGACCGGAGTGGTCGGCAACGTGCGCGGCAGCGCCTTCGGAATGGCGACCACTTCGCGTTTCTCGCGAAGATGCTGCAGCGCCGCCTGATACTCTTGATTAGTTAGTCCCAGTTGATCGGCGATGATCGCCAACTGGCCCAAACGCGTTGGGTCAGACGCTCCATAGATCGCCATAAACGACGTAGCCCGACCGAGGAACGCTTCAATGCGACCCGCAGGGCGATCATTCGCAGATGGTTGGTCGTCAGACATGCAGCATTCCGGCGGCGACACTTCACCGCGACGAGGCCAGTTCCTGTTCCACAATTTTTATTTTATCACGCCAAGGGGGAGGTCCGCCTGCGGGATACAGCAACTTGAACTGCGCCAGCACTTTACGAGCTCCCTTGGGGTCCGTTTTGGCAAGACACGCGAGCTGGTGCGACTTGGCTTCAAACCATTCGGAAGAGCCGCGATCCAGCCCTAAAAGCAGTTTACGCCAATGTTCTAGCGAGATCTCCACCATTCCGGCTTCAAACGAAGCTCGGCCCGCTTGTTGCAGATAAGTCCGGTCATCGGGAAAGGCTTCGGCCAGATTTGAGATGACCATAGCCGCCTCGGCTCGCCGGCCAATTAGTTCGGCATACTCGGCGAACTTGCTGGCGGCGACGCGGGCATTTTTCTTTTCACGCAGCGTCTGCGGCGAAGAGCCGAGTTTTTGGACCAGTTGTCGGTAGATCTCAAACGCTTCCGTCCGAATCTCCGGCGTCGCCGTTTCTTGCAGGCGGCGATCGATGTCGAGCGCTCGCACGACCAAAGCGGAAGTTGCGAACGCCGAGTCAGGCGCATTGGCCAATATCCAATCGGCATGCTCCAAGATCTGTTCTGGCTGCTTGCGCTGTTGCGCCAACAACAGCGCCCGATGATGGTAATCCGCGACGGAGCCATCTGAAGTTGGCAATTGCGTCGCGAGGGCAGCCGCGCGTCGAATGCCGCTGTCTCCCACATCGGCCGGCAGCAAACTGCGCCCGGATAACTCGACCGCCATCAACAGCGTGCGTAAGGCGCGAGCGCGATCGCTCTGTGATGATTTATCGCTCAAACTACCGTTGAGCACATTGGCCGCCGCCAGCAGTCGTTTGGCGTAGTCGATCTTCTGACTTTCGTCGGCGGTTTGCTCGATTTGCTGGCGAAGCATGACGCACAAGTCGTATTGCGCCGTCCAATAGTTTGGATCGCTCGCCGGGATATTCGCCAGTTGGTCAATCGAATCACGCAGCGAGCCGCGCGATTGCTGCAAGCGAGCGATCAAGAGATCCGCTTTTTTGGCGTACGAGTGCTCGGGGAAATCCCGTTTCAGATCTTCCAGCACGTCGATCGCCGCGGCGGCGTAGCGGGGATCGGTTTTGGCTAACGATTGCAGCGAAACGAACGCCAACCAAGCGCTTTCGACCGCTTTTTGCGGATTCGACAACTTCAATCCGGCGATCGCCTGACGAAAGGCGCCGCTCGCTTCGGCGAACTGCTTCAAGCGATAGCAGCACCACCCCAGCACGTACTGACACTCGGCCTGCGCTCCAGCGTCTCCCGCAGGAGGATTGGCGACCGCTTTGACCAGCAGCACCTTCGCTTCTTTGTAGTCGCGTTCTTCCTTCGATTCTTCGGCCGCAGCAAATTGTCGCTGCCCTTCCAGCCACAGCAAATAAAAGCCGGGATCGCCGCTGACGTCGATCTTATGTTCGTCCAGCAATTGTATCGCGGCGCCGATGCGCCCTAATTTCGCCAGGCCGACAATGCCGACCAACCCAAGCTGTCGCATTTGCTCAGACGACGTTTCCTCGAGAGGATGAAATCCGACTTGTGCGATCAAGGCGCACAAGCTGATCTTGCCTTCACTTCCATCCCCCTGAAAATGACTCACCAAACGTTGCGATTCGGCCAGCGCTTCGTCATATCGTTTGGCGTTCAACAGACCGCGGACAAACCAATAGTCGGCCTGATCAATGATCTGCGGCGATGCGTCGCTTTGCCGCAGGATCTCAAAAACGCGGCGACTAAAATCCATCTGGCCAAGATACGCTTCGCACAATCCTAGCCCGATTAAGGCCCGTGCTCGCCATTCCACGATCAGTCCTAATTGGAGCGGATCGACGGCGTTGTAATTGTTTCCTTCGATCCCTAGCAACCCCTGAAACAGTTTCATCGCTTCCGGAATCGCGGCGGACTGCGGATTCCCTTCGATTACCGCACGATAGTAGTTGGCCCACGCGGCGAAGTAAGCGGCCCTGCCGGCGACTCCTTCTAGGGCGCGCAGCTCGCGTTCGCGCGCTTCGGCCGTTGGTCCGCTGGGCATCCGATCGACTTCTTCAAACCCCTTGGTGATGTCGCTGCGAAGTTGCTTGGCGGCGACAGTCAACTGAGGCGCGATCACTTTCAAGATCGACGCGGCGGTCTGCTTGGCGTCCGACTTCGACGGATCGGCGATCCACTCGGATGCGGCGGCCTCGGCCCGTTGATAGTCGGCCTGCAACAACATGACTTGCAGCGAAGGAGCGTTGGCCGCCGGGTATTTTTGGATCAGCTTTTGTACGCGTTGGCGATAGGCGTCAAACTGGGCGTCATCTCCGCTCACTTCCATCAACCGCGTGGCGAAGAGATCGGCAAGCTCGCGCAGCGCCTTGCGGCGACTCGCTTCGTCAATCGGCTTTTCGACGTAGGCTTCGCTCAGCAAGATTCGTTGTTCGGTCAAACCCAACCGCGCGAGATAATCATCCACCTGCTTGAACTCATCGTTCAAGATCTCCTTTGGACGATTGTCATAAGACTGCGCAGCAGCAAGCGACGTTGACAACGCCAAGAGCGCCGCCATGCCGGCCCATATCGCTCGTCTACTTGCTAGTAAGCGGCTGATAGCGTACTCCATGAAAACCGGCATTCTTGCATGCTTGGATCGCCGCCGAAACCATTCCATAGGGGGCTTCGTCCTGGCCGCGCACAATCGCTGGCGACGATTTGTCAGGAAACGCGATCAATACTTCTTCTAATTCATCTTGGGTCGAAAAAGTGCGGCTGCCAAGTTGAAAGCCAAAGCCGCCGTCGGTCGCCGTCACTTCAACAATCGCCGGATCAAAGTCGCTAGCTTGCGCCGCGGATGGATTGGCCGACTGCACCGCAATGTCCAATCGCCGCTCGGTAGGAGTAAAGCTCGCGGTCACGATGAAAAAGATCAACAGCAGGAACACGACGTCAATCATGCTCGTCATGTTCAAGTCGATCTTCTTGTCGCGCGTCGTGCGATGGGCGCTAAGTCTCACCTGGCGTTCCTTTATTGCGGCGTTTCGACGGCGAGTTCCACAAGCTTTACGTCAAACTGTTCAAATTGTTCCACCAATTGATTGATCGCGCGGCTTTGCGCCCCTTGATCCATCCGAACCAAGATCTTCAGCTGACGCGGGTCGCCCCCCACTTTTTCCAATTCGGCGGCGACGATTGTCGCGAGATCAGCTCGATCAACTGCTGCGCCGCCGACGGTCATCCGACCAGGACGATCAATGTTGATTGTCAATGTCGAGCGATCTTGATCCTTGTCGCCCGCTTGTTTCGGCAATTGCAATTGTTCGCGATTCGCCTGCGAGACTTGCGTCACGGTGACAAAAAAGATCAACAGCAGAAACACCACGTCGATCATCGGCGTGATGTTCATCTCGGGCAAATGACGATTTCGACTTTTACAGAGCCTCACGGCGATCGCTCCTGTTAGCGGCGACGACCGAGCGGGGTCAAAATTTGCTCCACTCGTTTGCCGGCTTCCGATACGAGCGAGTCGATCCGATTGCCGAAAAAGCTATAGGCGACCATCGCCGGAATCGCGACGACCAAGCCCAAGAGCGTTGTCACCAGCGCCTGGCCGATCGCCTCGGCTAGTTCGGCCGGCTTTGGAGCGCCGTCGGTAGCGGCGATCGTGTTGAACGCGTTGATCATGCCGAGCACGGTGCCGGTCAGTCCCAGCATCGGCGCGATTTGACCAATCAGGCCGAGGACCTCGATTTTGCGGTACAGCTGGCCGGTTTGCTCTTCGCCTGCTTCTTCGACCGCCGCTTTGTATTCGGCGAAACCAAATTCCGAACTGCGATAGCGGGTCAGGCCTGATTCGACGACATACGCCAACAAGCTGCGACTGCCGGGATGCTGACAAACTTCGATCGCTTCATCGATTTTGCCCTCTTCGACCAGGTCGCTGAGACTCGTCGCGACATCTTCCGGCATCAAAACATCTTTGCGAATCGAGAGAAAATGCTCGACGATAAAACCGACCGCAACGATCGACAAGACGCCGATCAACGCGCCGACAACACCGCCATCCATCAACGTATCCAGCAAGGTCCGCTGCGGCGTATTGTCTTCCGTCGGCGTTTCGACCGATTCTTCCACGGTCAGCGTTTCCGCCGCCGGCGAGCTGTCTTGCGCCAACAGCGTCATGCTGTAGGTTCCGACCAGTAATACGAAAGAGTACGCCAAGATGGCGCGGATTCCGATGGTGCGTCTCATGATTTTTCCTCAATGATCCTCGCCGCGATTGATTTGATCTCGCAGCCGTTGTCCGAAATACGCGCCGCTGTAGTTCGCCAAGATTTCTTTGCGTAGACTCGCCGCTTGACTAGTTTCGCCTGCTTTTTGCAGTGCGGTCATCGACTGATACAACGCGGCCGCCGATAGCTCGGGCCGCTGCGTCCCTTCCATCGCCGGAACATACATCAGATCCAGCACGCCCCGCTGGACTGCCGATTGCATCCCATCCGCCATCCGCGCTGTCCCTAACAGATAGTGGGCGATGCTTCGATTAAACGGATGCATGCCGGGCAAGCGAGCTTCGATCTGCACAATGACCTGATCGTCTTCGCCGCGGGCCAAATCTCGCAATGCCGGCGCGATCACGCGCCAGTCGGAAATCAGCGCGTTGTCGGCCCTGAGGTTTTCAAATGACTTGTCCGCCAACTGCATGTCGCCGGCCGCGATCGCCAACGAACCTACGTAGATGAACGTCGCTTGCGGCAGCGGCGTTTGCAAATCTTGGGCAGCCGCTTTGACGAGCGGCAGCGCCGACTTCGCCTCTTCGACATCAAAGAAGATCGGCTCCAGCTCTGGCGATAATCCGGTCGCCGCGTCAAAACTGAGCTTGCGTCGCCCCGGCAGTTTGCCGGTCAGCCCCGCTTTGCCGCGAAGCATTTTTAAGCTGCGAAAATAAGCTTCCAGCGCCGCGGCCGGACGGCCAGACGCTTGTCGACTCCACATGGTCGCCTGGCAAACGAGATAGGCGGTTTCGCTATTTCGCTCGGCGTAGATCGGAAACAACGCTTCCGCTTGTTCCGCCAAACCGACATAATCCCCCACGCTCAAACGTTGCCGCAAGCGAAACAGCGGCCCCCCCAGATCTTTAAGTAATTTGTCAAATTGATCCTGCTTCAGGCCGACGGTCCCCCGTTCGATCTGATCCCAACCGATGATCTCCTTGTCGTCGACGTTGACCCCATCTTCGTCCAACGACAACACTTTGACATTATTGAGTATTTCGAGATTGCGCAAGATCAACCGATCGGCGGAAACCGGTGACGCCAGCCATAATAAGAAGCAGGACGCGGCGATGATTGCTCGCATTCCGCCGCCGCTAGAATGCCTGAACATGGCGATACTCCCCTCCTGATTCGGCGGCGATTTGTCGCATCAGCGGTTCGGCGCTGCGATCCATGAAGGAAATCGCGTGGACTTTGACCCTCGGCTCGCTCATGTCGTTCAGTCGTTTCACTTCGCCCACGACATTGTCATCAAATAAACCGTCCGTCATAAAAAAGACCGCGTCCGGGCGAGGGGAAAATTTCAAAGCGATCTCAAACGCCGGCAACGGATTTGTTCCGCCGGCAGGCCCCACCGTTTTCAGCCATTCGGATAACGCATTGAAATCACGTTTTGGATGTCGCCAACCTTTTTGTGGAAAAGGAACCGCTTGCGATTGGAAGAAGATGACTTGAAATTGCGCTTCGCGCGGCAAGCTGGAGACCGTTTCGAGGATCTCCTCTTTGACGTAGTCGAGCTTGACGCCAGACATCGATCCCGAACAGTCGGCAATGATGCAAAACCTGCGCCCGGCGGCCCGCAAGCCCATGAACGACGCGCCGGCGCCGACGCCGCTTCCACCTCCGCCGATCGTCGAGAGCGAACCGATCCCTCCTCCCATCGCGCCGCTGGGAGTCAGCGCCGCAGTGTCAATCAACTCGCCGATATCGGTTGGCTCGGCGCTAGGAGGAGCAACTTCGTTCAGTAGTTCGTCGACTTCGACCGTTTCCGATACTTCGCTGGCGGCGGCGACCGTATCCAGCGTTTCGCCCCCCGAATCGTCGAGACTGACCTCTGGCATATCGCCGATCAGCACATCGACTCCATCGCCGGAAGTCGCCGATTGAAAGTTGCAAGTCACCGAGGCGAAAAGAATCAACAGCCCCGCATGTACGATGAACGAAACGAAACCGGAGATTCCGTCATTCACCCAAGAGTGAAAAAGTGAGCCCTCTTGGTGAGGTTCGTCCGGGGCCAAGGTCTCGGCTTCGGGGAGCCGCACTACTTTGTGGCAGTGAGGGCAAACGACCTCGCCTCCCAACTGGTCGGCAGTAGCTCGCAGGACGTTGCCGCAATAAAAGCAGGATAGCTGCATAAGGGTGCGGAGGGGGAAAAATGCCGCGCAAGAACGGATGGGCAGTTCGACGCAAGTCGTTGACTGTTTACGACCTTATGTTAGGGGGCCGCTCGATATCGGTCAACGATCTGGCGCACTGGAGAGACCTAGTCTACGGTTTTTTACGTAGACAATTTCCAGGAACCCAAAACCACCCCAACGGCGGACCCTGCTCCATCAGAATTCGCCAGACACCAACTCGAATCTTCATGAAATGAATGAGATTTCTTCGTTCAGAATTGACGAATCGGCCGCTAAGGCGATTCCCGGCAAAGTCTGCCCAACTATAATTTCCGGTTCCATTCCCCACCTTCCTCCCTCACATAGCCAGCCTTGGGTGTTGCTTTGAGCCGCAAACTATTCGCCGTTTTGATCTCGTTTTTGTTAGGCATGATCGCTTCGACCGCTCTGGGCGGCGATTATCTGCATCAACTTCAAGACCAAGGGATTTCGACCGGACGCAGTGACGTCGCTCACTGGGGTCCCCAAGCGGACAAATATAGTTCGTGGACATCCCATTCGAATCGTTTGATTCCGGTCTATTCTTTTGGAACCAAAGGACAGCCTGTCGGGATCGATTTGAATAGCTACACCGGCGAGAACAGCATCTACCGCAGCGAGAGCAAGTTGCGCGGCGTCTACGGCAAGCCGACCGAAGCGACGCTCAATCCGACCGCTGACTACATGGATCAAACCAACATCTTTGATCTGCAGAAAGCGGCGCTCGACGCCGGCAAAAAGAATATCTTTTTGGTCGTATTCGACGGCATGGATTGGCAATCGACGCAAGCCGCCGCCATCTGGAACACCCAAGAGATTCCCTACACCGCAGGTCGCGGGCGTGGAACTCACTTCCAAGAATACCAAGCGGATGGAACCACCCAATTCGGTTTGATGGTGACTAGCCCGTTCTGCGACGACGCCGATGTTGACGTCAACAAGCAAATCGTGAAAAACTCTGGCGGCGGACTCTTTGGCGGATACGACGTTTCTCAAGCCGGATCGGGGCCCTGGGAAAAGCCAACCGACATTCTGTACTTGATCGGCAAATCGAGCACCGAGGACGGCGTCAAACACTCGTACACGGACTCGGCCAGCAGCGCCACCAGCATGATGGGCGGCATTAAAACGTACAACGCCGCGATCGGCGTTGGCCCGCACGGCGAGCGTCCCAAGACGATCGCCCACCTCGCCCAAGAGCAAGGATATGTCGCCGGCGCGGTCACCAGCGTGCCGATCAGTCATGCGACTCCTGCTTCGGCCTACGCCTACAACGTCTCGCGCAATGATTATCAAGATATCTCGCGCGACATGCTCGGACTCCCCTCGGCAAGCAATCCCGATACGCCGCTGCGAGGACTCGACGTGGTGATCGGTTCCGGCTATGGAGTCAACGACCCGAGTGACAGAGGACAAGGCGATAACTACGTCAGCGGCAACAAGTACCTGGCCGACGATGATCTGAAGAAGGTGAACGTCAACAACGGCGGCAAGTACGTGGTCGCCACGCGCACATCCGGCGCTGATGGCAAGCAAGTGCTCGCCGCGGCGGCGGCGGAAGCCGCCAAGTCGGGGCAACGACTGCTCGGTTACTTTGGCGTCGGCGGTGGTGGCGACGCTGCTGGCCACCTTCCGTTTTGCTCCGCCGAAGGGGACTTTCATCCCGCTTTGGGCGTCTCGAAAAAGCGGATCACCTATGACGCGGCCGATCTGGCGGAAAATCCGTCGCTGGTCGACATGACCCGTGCAGCGATCGAAGTCCTCTCGAAAAACGACAAAGGCTTCTGGCTCTTGGTCGAGTCTGGCGACGTCGATTGGGCGAACCACGCCAACAATTTGGACGCTTCCATCGGTGCGGTCAACAGCGGCGACGCCGCGGTGAAAGCGATCACTGATTGGGTGGAGCAAAATAGCAACTGGAACGAATCGGTCCTGATCGTCACCGCCGACCACGGGCACTATATGTTTTTGGACAAGCCCGAACTGTTGATTCGCCCCGAAAATCGCTAGATTCTCGCCAAACGTTCGTCTCGGCCCCCCAACGACGAAATCCGGCGTTGCGCGTACAATCGAGCTTACGCGCACGCAATCGTCCGCGCCAGAGCGTCTTGACCGCGGGGAATGGAATTGATGGCAACGGTAAAAAGCAGCTTTGAACAACTTCGCGTCGCCTCGTTCGAGAGTCGTCGCGGAGCGGAGATGGCCTCGCTGATCGAGAAGTTCGGCGGCCAGGCCTTCGTCAGTCCTTCCATGCGCGAAGTGCCGCTCGACGAAAACCGGGACGCGATCGACTTCGCCAACCATGTCATCACCGGCCAAATTGACGCGGTGATCTTTATGACTGGGGTCGGCTTTCAACATCTGATGAAAGCCGTTGAACGTCACGTCGATCGCCAACAATTCCTCAACGCCCTCTCCGATATCCCAACCATTGTTCGCGGTCCCAAGCCGTTAGCCGCGATGAAAGCGGAAGGGCTGACGCCTGGCATCCGCGTGCCGGAACCCAACACTTGGCGCGAACTGCTGCAAACGCTCGACGTCGAGTTCCCAATCGCCAATCTCAAAATTGGGCTGCAAGAGTATGGGGTCCCCAACCCCAGCCTGATCGCCGGACTAGAAGCGCGCGGCGCCGAAGTGATTCAGCTGCATGTTTACGACTGGGATTTGCCGCTCGATACGCAGCCGCTAGCGAAGAATCTTGAGCGGATCATTCGCGGCGACATCGATGTCGCGATGTTCACCTCGGCCAATCAATTGACGCATCTGCTCAAGCTGGCCGAGCAACAGCGCCGCAAAGAAGAACTAATGGCGGCGCTGCGCACGGTCGTGATCGCTTCGGTTGGGCCGACGATGAGCGAGCGGCTGCGTGAAAATGGCCTGCCGGTCGATGTCGAACCGGTTCATCCGAAGATGGGTCCGCTGGTCGCCGCCGCGGCCGAAAAATCACACGACATTCTCGTTCGCAAAAAACAAGTGAGAGCCGTTTTGTCCGCCAGCACGCCCAACATCGATCCCCGCACCGCCAAGTGGTACAACAGCCCTTTCATGAAAGCGTGTCGTCGCGAACCGACCGACGTGACGCCGATCTGGATGATGCGTCAGGCCGGTCGCTACATGGCCGAGTACCGCGAAGTGCGGGCCAAAACGACCTTCCTAGAGCTCTGCAAAAATCCGCAGTTGTGCAGCGAAGTGATGTGCACCGCCGTCACGAAACTGGGAGTCGACGCGGCGATTATCTTTTCGGATCTGCTGCCGATACTAGAGCCGATGGGGCTCGATCTCGAATACGCACAAGGCGAAGGCCCAGTCATCCATAACCCGGTTCGCGAGAGCGCCGACGTCGATCGCGTGTTGGAGCTCGAAAGCGCCGAGTCGCTCCACTACGTGATGGAAACCGTTCGCCAAACCCGGGCCGACATGCCAGAACATATTCCGGTGATCGGCTTCGCCGGCGCTCCTTTCACGCTGGCCAGTTACGCGATCGAAGGGGGCGCGAGTCGCACCTATCTGCATACCAAAACCCTCATGTATCGCGATCCCGACGCTTGGCGAGCGCTGATGGAACGTTTGGTCCGCGCGATCACTGTTTACCTCAACGCCCAGATCGCCGCCGGCGCCCAGTGCGTGCAAATTTTCGACTCCTGGGCAGGCTGCCTGTCGCCGGCCGACTATCGCCGCTACTTGTTACCCCACATGAAAGAGATCATCGGCGGCATTACGCCGGGTACGCCGATCATCAACTTCGCCACCGGCAATCCGGCTTTGTTGCCGTTGTTGGCCGAAGCAGGCCCGGCCGTTGTCGGCGTCGATTGGCGCATCGGCCTAGCGGACGCGTGGAACACGATCGGAGAGAACTTCGCCGTGCAAGGGAACCTTGATCCGGTCACGCTGTTGGCCGATCCGATTGAAATTCGCCGCCGCGCCAAAGAGGTGCTGGATCAAGCAGCCGGTCGACCAGGCCACATCTTCAATCTCGGTCACGGCATCCTGCAACAAACTCCGGTCGATAACGCGATTGCGCTGGTCGACATGGTGCATGAGATGAGCTCAAAGAAGTAAGGCAGGCCGTGCCTGCCGACCTTCAACTAGACAGGGCGACACCACACATAGCGGATACAGCGCTCTTAGCGCGTCGTTTTGATGGATGACCGCATTCGGCTACGAAGAAATTACGTCGCGCCTACTTGCAACCACTCGCGCCAAACGAGCGTCGGAAAGACAACCGCGTCGCGAACGTAACGTTTCACCAGACGGCGTGGATCGACCAACATGCGATGGAGCCATTCAAGCCCGCTCTGTTGCATCCAGCGTGGCGCACGTTGTTTCTCGCCGGCGAGAAAGTCAATCGTCGCTCCGGCGCAGATCGCCGCTTTGGTCTGTAATCTTCCTCGGTGTCGCGCGATCCACAGCTCTTGCTTTGGCGCGCCGAGCCCGATGATCAGCAGTTGCGGCGTTGCGGCGTTGATCATCTCGATGATACGATCGTTTTCGGCTTCGTCATATTCAAAGCCCAGCGGCGGACTATAAACGCCGCTGACCGTAACGTTGGGCCAACGTTGCTCAATATTTTCCGCAGCTCGCTGTCCTACTCCGGCGGCGGCGCCGAGCAGAAAGACCGATAGCGGTTTTGTTTCGGTCGCGGCCGAAAACATCGCCGGAACCAGATCGGATCCTGTCACCCGTTCCGGCAACGGTTGCCGTAACAGTCGCGACGCCCAGACCACCGGCCATCCATCCGCTAACACCCACCGCGCATGTTCATACGCCGCTTGAAGCTGCGGATTTCCTTGCAAGAGGACCGCGTGATCGACATTGGGCGTGACGACATACTCAGTCGTCGCATTGGGCGAATCAATCTGTCGCCAGATCTGGCGAACCGCTTCGGTCATACGCAACGCATCAATCTCGACGCCAAACAACTTCACGCGCTGGTTCATGTCGCTCTTCTTTCGTAAGCCGTCGTCACCGGTTGTTGTCGACTGGCCGCCCTGGCGAGGCGGGGTTCCGCAGCGACAACCGGATCGAATTGTTGTTTGATTCCCATCGCCATTCCGGCGACGCAGAAGATCAGCAGATGATCAATCGGCGTATAGGTAATTTCATGCCCAAACATCTGCATCCACGAAATCACAATCACGCCGAGAAACAGCACGCCGAGCGATTTCGCCCAAGGGGGTTCTTCACGCTGGGCCAATCGCCAAGCGTCGCGCGTCCAGTAGTAATACATCGCCAGGAAGGGAATGAACCCGACGATCCCCAAATCGACCAGAATGCTAAGAAACGTGTTATGGTGGTCGTAGTCTCGAATCGATTCGAGAATCAGATCAACTTTGCGATCTCCCAGGTAGTCAAGCTTCGCCTCTTTGAACTGCGTAAAGCCATGTCCCACGATGGGGCTGTCCAGAAACATCTGCCAAGACACGTAGGCGAAACTGGCCCGCATGCTGACCGAGTTTCGCGTGTCTTGCACGGTCCCTTCACGCTTCAGCCCAATGATGCCGTCCATCTTGGTCAGTCCGCCCAATAGCGCCGCTGCGAAAAGCCCGCCGATCACGATCGTGCGAGCGCGGCCTTGCAACGTGAGCCAGAGGACCACCAGCAAGCTGCCGCCGGCGCCAAGCCAAACGGTTCGCGTTTTGGTGAAGAAGACCGCCGCCAAAAAGACGGGGAGCAACAGATAGAGCGCCGTGCGCCACTTGGCGCTGACGTGATCTCGCAAAATCCAAACCGCCAACAAGCAGGTCGAGAGATAGACGCCGTAGCTGACCGATTGCACCATCGGGCCACGAGCGCGGCCAAAATGGAGCCCAATCTTGGGATCGGCGATGTAACGCGGGAATAGAAAGCTGTATTGCCCCAATCCCTCCAGCACGCCGGTCGCCGCCAGATAAAGGCCGAAGACTACCAGGAAGATCAAAATGTGACGCACCGAACGCTCGGTGTAATCCAAGTTTCGCGCGATCACATACAGCGTGAGCGGAATCAGATAGCCATTCAGAAAGTGCTGAATGACTAACGACTCTCCTCCCCACGGCAAAAAACAGCTATTGATAAAGATGACCGCCATCAGCGCGGCGATCACATAGTCAATCGTCATCCAAGAGCGGAGTTGCACTTTGCCCAGCTTCCACTGCACGACAAACGCGCCGATCAGGCCGATCAGCGCCAGACGATCGAGCGACAGATTAATGCCGGCTTTGAACTCAAAAAAGAGAACGCCAAACGTCGACGTTGCGACCAGCAGCGCCATACAACCATGCAGCAGCGATCCCCGGATCATCCATATGGTTCCCCATAGGAGGCCGGCAAGCGCCAAGATGGCGTAGATGATGGTCATGAAACGTTCAGTGTGAGTGGGGCCAACAACGCGGGCCGCGCAGCTCTAGCGCGTGCTCGTTTGCGACGCTCGTTTGGCGAGATGGATCAAAGCGTCGGTGAAAGATAGTTTGCGGACAGGCTGCGGGCTCGATTCATTCTTCACTCCATTGATCGAGCCATTGGCCGCAAGTTCGACTTGTTCCGGTTCTTCCAAATGTGCAGGATTGACAGTTAGAAAGACCAGCCCCAATCCACAGGCCAAACCGCCCAGCAGTCCGGCGGCGACGATCACTTTGCGACTCGGGCCGATTGGGTAGTCGCTTACTTCAGGCAATCCGACCCGCGTGAGCAAACTGGTCGCATGAGCCGCAGCCAGCGAAGAACGAGCGTCGGCCAGATTGCGCTGCACTTCGGCCAAGGTTTCACTACGCTGACGGACTTCGCTCTCGAGGTTCCCATACGAAGCGCGAACTTCGGCCAGGTGAACCATGCGACTGCGGACTTCGTCGCGTTGTTTCGTATATCCCTCAATGCGTTGCTGCAGCACGCTTCGTTCCGCTTTCATGCCGCGTACGGCGATCGCGATTTCTCGGAAGAGATGTTCGCGTACTTCTTCCTCGGCTTGGAGCGCGGATTGTACGGCCGGATGATCCGCCGTGCGCGTTCCTTGCAATTGGGCCGTGCGTAACTGTGCGTCGACCAAGCCATCTTTCAAACGCCGGAGTGCCGGTTGCGAATCGAGCAGACTATTGGGAGTCGCGAGCAATTCTTGCGGGTTTTCCGCCGCCGTTTCTAGCAGCGAGAGCAGTTGATCGTTTGACTGTTGTTGATCGCGTGTGCCGCGAAGTTCGGCTTCGACTTGAACGAATTGCTGGCGTAAATTACCATCTCCAGAGCCCGATTCGTTCAAAATGCGGAGTTCGGCCAGATCGCTGCCGACGTCTCCTTCCAGCTTCGAGAGTTTCTTGGTCGCGCTGCTCAACACGTCGGCCGCCAGGCGTTCGCTTTCTTCCAACTCGGCGACAACGCTGCTCGCTTTGTGGTCGCGCACTTGCTCGAGTTGCATGTCCAACTCGTTACACAACGTCGTGGCGAACATCGCGGCTCGCTCTTGCGATTCCGCTTCAACATGAATCGAGAAAATTTCTGTCGTGCCAAACTCGGTGCCAGAAGGAGAACTGACCGAGATGTAGTCGCGATAGGCGGCGATGTCATCCGCAGACGGCCACTCTTTCTTTGCCATCCCCCACCAACCGGAAGGCGGAGGGCCGATCTTCTCGAGCGTATGGGTAACGACTTCTCGCGACCGAGCGATCGTTTGGATCGTCTCTTGCGCGGTTTTCATATCTTCAGGCCGTGCGAAGGCGCCGGGACGATCGAGCCCGCCGATCGAAATTTCGCGCAGTACAAGGGTCTGCGTCGCCGACCACATCTTCGGCTTCAAGAGAGCAAAACCGACCGCCGCGATGGTGATGACGGCGGTCGGTATGATCCAGCGGTAACGGTGGGATACGAGAACGGCGAGGATTTTGGGAAGGTCAATCATGGCGGATAGCCGGCGGGAAAAAATCACGATACAGGAGCGACCCCGACGCAGCCTTACTTGGCGGCGTCTTGGTCAACTCCAACCCAGTTCGTGCCAAAGTGATATTGCAGCCAGCGTGCCGAAAGGAACAGACCGGACGGACCAGAACATGCCTAAACCGTTACACACCAGCGACTTACCACTAAAAAATCCGCGCGGAACAGGCGTGCCGCCCGCAAATCTGCGTTGCCTTTTCGCCACGTGATGATTCCGCGAAACGACCGTGTTGCGTTTCGGCATCATGCCGTGACCGCCATTTTGCGAATTTGATTTGCATTTAGGTCGCCATGGCGAATTGTTGTATATCTGCACGGCGTTTCCGAAATAGAACGACGCCTTGACGATAAGCCCCACCCCGCTTGGAATTGGCATGCGCGTCGAACGCTTTACTACATTGACGGACCTCACCTCTGGTGCGATTGATTGGTCGCCGCTGGTCCGTGGAGTTCCGTTTCGTCGTCCCCAGTGGCTGACGCCGTGGTGCGAAAGTTATGCGCCCAGCGAACTCTATCTACTGGCCGCCTATGACGGCGACCGCTTTGCCGGTCTGCTGCCTCTTTACCGCACGCGCTCAGCCGCCAAAGGCATAACGCTACGTCTGATCGGCGATGGCGAAGTTTGCACCGACTACTGCAGCGTGTTGGCGACGCCAGATGACCTGCCGGCGGTTTGCACCGCGTTCGCCCAATGGTTGACCGCCGCGGCGACTTCGCCGACCGACAACTGGGATCTGCTGGAACTGGAAAACATCGCCGCTGATGACGAAGGCTTCGCATTACTGCGCAGCAGTCTGGAAACCGACGAGAACCTGTTGCACCAGCGCGAAGCGCTGCAATGCTGGCGTTTGGAACTTCCCGACAGCCAAGAAGCGTACGAGGCTTCGCAGTCCAAATCGCATCGCAAGCAAATCCGCCGCTTTTTCAAACGGACCCTCGATACGGATCGCGCCCAACTGCACGTCTGTAGCCAACTGGCCGAAATGCCGAAGGCGATGGAAGTCTTGATCGATTTGCACACGCGACGTCGCCGCAGTCTAGGACAGCCTGGCTGCTTCGCATCACCGCAGTTTGATCGATTTTTGCGAGATGCGACGGCTGAGATGATCTCGATCGGCAAATGCGAAATCTTATGGCTCGACCTCGATGATGCGCCGATCGCCGCCGAAATTCATTTTCTGGGCGAAGGTATTCCGTTCGCCTACCAGGCAGGAGTCGATCCCGAACGACTGACCGAAGACCCCGGCAGCTTGATGCAGGCGGCCATCATTCGCCGCGCGATCGAGCAAGGAAATACGGCGATTGATTTCTTACGCGGCGATGAACCTTACAAAGCTCACTGGCGAGCGACTCCACGACGGTGCATTCACTTGCGTGCGACGCCCAATCGGGCGAGCGCCAAGATGCGGCATGGTCTGTGGCTGGCCGGTCAGGAAGTAAAAAACTGGGTAAAAAGTGGGCTCAACATATCCGCGGCCGAATAAATCGGTCGTGATGATTAACCTCCAAAAGTGCTATGACTACTTGGCGAGAACGACTAATCGATCTCTACTACGGCGCGACGTGGCTTTGGCGACGTCGTTGGAACCGGCTGCGATCTCGCGTCGGTTTGTCGCCGGTGATGATCTTGTTCTACCATCGCGTCGCCGATGACAACCCCAGCAGTTGGACGATCTCCAATCGTGGCTTTGAAGAGCAAATCAACTGGATCGGCGCCAACTTTGAATTTGTCTCGCTGGAAGAAGCGCAGCGGCGAATCCAATTACGCTACAATCCGCGCCCTGCAGTCGCGATCACCTTTGACGACGGATACGCCGAGAACTGCGAACAAGCGCTGCCGCTGTTGATCAAACGCAAGATCCCATTCACCTACTTTGTCAGCACCGGCAACATCCTGACGGGAAAACCGTTTCCCCATGAGGCGAACGCCAAGTTTCAGGCGCCGGTCAACACGCTGGAGCAAATTAGGAACCTGGCCGCAGCGGGAGTCGAAATCGGCGCCCATACGCGCTATCACGCCGACCTGGGTTCGATCGATAACGAAGCGCAATTGCATGACGAAGTCGTCTCGGCGACGCGTGATCTGGCCGCAGCCGTAGGAAAGCCGATCCGCTTCTTTGCGTTTCCCTATGGCTTGCCCAATAATCTGAACGACCGTGCGTTTGAAATGTGTCGTGAAGAAGGAATGCTGGCCGTTTGCTCTGCTTACGGCGGCTACAATCTGCCGGGGGACGACCCATTCCATCTGCAACGCATTCATGGCGATCCGCAACTGGCGCGACTGCGTAACTGGCTCACGATAGATCCACGCAAGCTTTCGGTACCGCGCTATACGCCGGAAACGATGGTCGAAAAACATGCTGCTCCAAGTGATGCCGAAGAGGCGACGGGAGTAATGGCATGAGCGCCGGCGCTACTTCCGCTTCCAATTCGGTATCCACCGCCAAGCAGACGACGATCTCGGCCACTCCGCTTGCCGAAAGTCTCGTGCTGCTGGCCGTACTTACGGTCGTACAGCGTCTTGTTGGTTTCGTGCGTGGCGTCCTTTTTTGTCGCTGGCTCTCGCCAGAGCAACTGGGGCAGTGGGATTTGCTGTTCGGCTTTTTAATGCTGGCCGGTCCGCTGGTTGTCTTGGGCGTACCAGGAACCTTCGGTCGCTACGTCGAGTATTACAATCAACGTCAGCAGCTACGCACCTTTTTGAAACGAACCGGCATCGTCTCGCTGGTGCTGGCGATCATCGGCTGCGTTTCGTTGGTCATCTGGAATCGTGAAGCGGCTCAGATGCTGTTCAACGAGACAACGTCGTACAACACGATTGTCGCCGCGGCGATCACGTTGGCGGCGGTTGTCGGCTTCAACTACCTGATTGAACTGTTCATCGGCATGCGTCAGATGCGCGTCGTGTCGATCTTGCAGTTTGTAAACAGTCTGATTTTCGCTGTCGTCGGACTTGGTTTAATCCAGTTCTGGGAAGCGACGTCGATGGCGGTGATCCTTTCGTATGGGATCGCCTGCGCCGTGACGTTCGTGCTCGGCGGGTTCTTCTTGCTCAGCAAATATCACTTGCTCCCCAGCGAAACCGAAATCTCGACCAATCGCGAATTTTGGGCGAAGCTGGCTCCGTTCGCGGCCTGGATGTGGGTCGCGAATCTGCTGTCGAATTTGTTCCTGGTGGTTGATCGTTACATGATCGTCCACTTCGGCGGTTTTTCGCCAGAGCAAGCGGCGGCGGAAGTCGCCAACTATCACAGTAGCCGGGTCGTCCCTTGGCTGATGGCTTCGGTCGCCGGCCTGGTGATCGGCGTGTTGTTGCCGCATCTTTCGGCCGATTGGGAAGCAGGCCGACGACGCGAAGTGGGCGAAAGTTCCAATCTGATCGTCAAGCTTGGCTCCCTGGTTTTTACCGGCGGCGGCGTGGTGATCCTGTTTGCGGCGCCTTGGCTGTTTTCCGTCGTCTTCAACGGCAAGTATGACGGCGGTTTGGCGGTGCTACCGTGGACGGTCGCCTCTTGCGCCTGGAGCAGCATCGGCGGTTTGACATTGCTGTACCTCTACTGCGCCGAGAAAGCGGAGCATGTCAGCCTTCTGTACGCCGTCGGATTGGCCTTCAATATCTGCTTGAACTTTTTGCTGTTGCCGCGGTTGGGACTGGAAGGCGCCGTCCTGGCGACCGCCGTCTCAAACGGAATCACCTTTTGCGTCGGACTCAGCCTTTGCAAACGGTTAGGCATGGAAGTCGACTCGTCGACATGGATGGCGGTCCTGCTGCCGATGACATTGGGCTTTGGCCTGCTGATCGCAGCGCCGATCTGGATCGTCTGCGTCTGGCAAGCCTGGCTCGGCCATACGATTTTGTCGAACAACGAAAAACAACAGATCGTGGATGGAATCGCGATGCTCCGCAAACGTTATGTCAGCGGCGACAAGACCGCTAGTCGAGGAGATGCGTCATGAGCCGCTACGTCCGCAAACCGCTCCACCGTCGCGGCCCGCTGCGCGTGATGTTTATCACCACCAGCATGCCGGTTGGCGGCGCCGAAACGTTGTTGGTCAACCTGATTCGCCGACTGGATCGAACTCGCTTTTCGCCCGAGTTGTGCTGCACCAAAGAGCGCGGCCCACTGGGAGAAGAACTAAGCCTCGAGATCCCTACCTTTGAACATTTGCTGAGCGGCAAGTACGATCTGCGGGTCTTGCCGCGGATGATTGAGCTCTTTCGTTTTCGTCAGATCGACGCGATCGTCACGGTCGGCGCAGGCGACAAAATGTTTTGGGGGCGCCTGGCCGCTTACTTGGCCGGCGTGCCGGTGATCGCTTCGGCGATCCATTCGACCGGGTGGCCCGATTCGATCAATTGGCTCAATCGTCGTTTGACCGGCGTCACCGATCGTTTTATCGGAGTTGCGGATCCTCACGGCAAACATCTGGTCGAAGTCGAAGGCTTTCCGCCCGCCAAAGTGGTCGTCATTCGCAACGGTATCGATACCGCTCGCTTCCGACCTCACGTCGAAGCGCGGCGCAAATTGCGCCGCGAGTTGCAAATCACCGAGACCGCTCCTGTTTGCGGCATCGTCGCGGCGCTGCGTCCCGAAAAAGATCATCGCTTGTTCGTGACGGCGGCGGCGAAAGTTTTGGAAACGGCGCCGGAAGCTCGTTTTTTGATCGTCGGCGATGGTCCCGAGCGCCCCGCGATCGAAGCGAAATGTCGCGAGTTAAACGTTGAGCGTCAAGTGATTCTAACCGGCAGCCGAAGCGATATCCCCGAGCTGTTGGCCGCCTGCGATCTGTTTGCGCTCACCTCGAAAAACGAAGCAAGTCCCGTTTCGATCCTCGAAGCGATGTCGGTCGAACTGCCGATCGTCGCTCCGCGTGTCGGCAGCATTCCGCAAGCGGTTGACGAAGGCGCCAACGGCCTGCTTTACCCGGCCAGCGACCTGGCGGCCGTCACCGCAGCGCTGCAGCAGTTGCTTTTGGATCCCACTCGAATGCGGCAAATGGGGAAGTCAGCGCGTGACAAAGCGATCCGCTACGGCTCTCTGGAAACGATGGTCGACGGCTACGAATCACTGATCGAGTCGGTTTATGCGGCGAAATACCCGGAATCCGCAGCAATGAGCTCTCGCTCTGGATATGCCGAAATACCTGCATCTACTGCGTAACCTCCCTCAATTACAGACCTTACGCCGGGCGAGCGGACTATCGGAACCGGGCGCCGCGCGATACGATAGAGGCGTCGACATTTCCCTTATCGTGATCGGCGGTAGATGGATTAGCCGCCTGAATTTTTGCCGTGGACCTGAATCTCACTGCACCATTTCTGGCGGCGCTGGCGAAGGTATTCGCAGGCCCCAGCGTGCGCTGGGTCGACTGCCAACCTGACACGTGTCAGCGGGTCTATTTTGCGAATCATACGAGCCATCTTGATCCGATCGTGATTTGGGCGTCGCTGCCTCCAGACGTTCGTCGGGTCACACGTCCGATCGCAGCCAAAGACTATTGGTCGCGTGGTTGGTTCCGTCGTCATCTGGCCCGTTCGCTGAATGCGATGCTGATTGATCGCGACAAAATCAAAGTTCACCAAAGCCCGGTCGACTTGATGATTCGCGAAATCGGCGACCAATATTCGCTGATCGTCTTTCCGGAAGGAACGCGCGGTCATAGCGATAGCGGCGAGATTCGCGGCTTCAAAAGCGGCATCTATTATCTGAATAAGAAGCGACCTGACCTGGAATTGGTTCCCGTCTACATGGACAATATGAACCGCATCTTGCCGCGCGGCGAATACCTGCCGGTGCCGATGTTAAGTCGCGTCGTATTTGGCCCTCCGATCTGGCTGGAGCAAGGGGAAACGAAAAATGATTTTCTGGCGCGTGCGCGCCAATCGGTGCTGCGACTGCGTGACGTTTGATCGGCCCACGGAATGACTTTGTTCGCTTACATCTTCACACTGATCGCTCAGTCGCAAAGCGTCCATCTGCTGGATGGTCCGACCGGGGTGCTTTTGGGAGTCGTGATCGGCTGCTTGTTGATCGCAACGGCCGCCGGCCAGGTGCTCAAACGCCAACCTGATTCCAGCGTCAATCCGGCGATCGTGCAGGCCTTCATCCACCGCGTCCGCGCGTGGTGGCTGATGACCGCGATTTTGGCGGTCACTTTTTTGATCCCCACACCGATCGCAACGGTCATATTGTTCGGCCTGATTTCGTTTTGGGCAATGCGTGAATTTATCACGCTGACGCCGACTCGACTCGGCGACCATCGGACCTTGTTTTGGGTCTTCTTCGTCCTGACGCCGGCCCAATACGTGCTGGTCGGATTGGGATCGGCGCACTACGAACTGTTCAGTATTTTGATTCCGGTCTACGGCTTCTTGTTTGTCTCGGCCCGCATCGCAATCGCTGGCGACTATAAACGCTTCTTGGAACGGGTCGCCAAAATCCAAGTCGGGCTCTACATCTGCGTCTACGCTTTAAGCTACGCGCCGGCGCTGCTTTATCTCGAGAATTGGAAAAATTCGGACTACACCACCTCAGCCGGTTTACTCTTCTTCTTCATCCTTATCGCCCAACTCAGCGACCTGCTGCAGTTTGTGTGCGGCAAGTTGATTGGCCGGAACGTGATCGCGCCGTCGATCAACGCCAGCCGGACCTGGGAAGGATTCTTCGCCGGCACCGGCGTCACCGCGATCATCGGCGCCGCGTTGTCGCTGACCGGCGCAACGCCGTTTAACTCCTGGCAATCAGCGCTGATGTCAATCGTCATCGCCGTGATGGGCGCCGCCGGCACCATGACCATGAGCGCCATCAAACGAGACCGCGGCGTTCGGGATTACGGAACGTTGGTCGAAGGTCATGCAGGCGTCTTGGACCGGATCGACGCGATCTGCTTCGCCGCGCCGGTCTTCTATCACATCACCCGCTATTACTTCACCACCCTCGCGGGGTGAGGAAGAAAAGGGGAAACGGGAAAGCGGAAGAAGAGCATTGGACCGGACCGGACTGATTTTTTCAACTTGTCCAAACTACCTGGGCGTTAATTTAGGTAGGGTGCGTCAAGACGCACCTCGAAGTGCCGAATCCGCAACCAATCGACTCGCGTGGCAACGCAACCGAGGCGCCATTGCGTTGCCACGCGAGGAAGGTTCTGGATCGGATCAGCAGGGCCTAGTGCGTCTTGACGCACCCTACAAAATCTAAAGGTTGGACCGGACCGGACTGCGTTGAAAATATTCTGCTAAATTGCCCAACTAGCCCGTGCGTTAATCTGGGCAATTTGAACAGCGAGCCCAACTATGGATTGAACCGCTAACGTCGGCACGCTTCGAAACGTCAATTGTCAAAGAGCGCCGGAGCTTTGCTGGGAGATCGACCATCCCCATGCTAAGCGCGCAAATAGGAGCCTATTTTCCTTCTCGCTGCACGGCAATCGACCACGGATCCGTGCGCATTGTCAACGGACAATCTTGGTCCCGAAAGTTGGTCCTCTTTGGGACCGGCCGCCTGTTTAGAACCGCGGGAAGCGGGGGGTGTATTTTCGGAGCCAATCGAAGCGGGATTCTTCTTTTGATTCAACCGGGGCAGCGCGTTCGGGTAAGGTCGCGGTTCGCTCAACCGACTTCGGCTGTTGGGTCAATTCGGGCGCGATCGGTACGCGTTCTTGCAGGAACCGGACCCAGTAGCTGTCCAGAATGCGGTAGCAATCGGCAAATTGACCTTGATGGTACTTGCCGTCGGAGAGCGTTCGCAGCTTTTGCAGTTCTCGCTTTTCCCCTTCGCTAAAACCGACGTCAAATACCTGAACTTCGTCGATCGAAACGTCGCCGGCCCCCATCAAGTCAAACCCAACTTTCAGGTCGACCAGATCAGACGGCAAATCGTAGACGCCATGCTCAAAGATGCGCCAGTTCGCTTCGACCGCCGGATTAGGTCCGGCGCCTAGCGATAGCGGTTGGTAGTAGTCTTGCCCATTCACTTCGCCGTCGACCGAGATCCGTAGCGGCGGCGACAACTGCGCCTTGTTGCTGCGAAGTTGCGCCCGCACGAAAAGTCGCCCAGTGCTGGGACGTGGAATTGGTTGGCTCCGAATCCACGCGACTCCGCCGCCGCTTTGCATCTGCAAGGCTGCAGCGCCGACTGGCGGATTGTCGGGATCGATCGCGATTCTCGCGTCCGCCGCCGCGTTGTACTTCCAACCCAACATGCCGTCGGCCTGCAACGGCGACTCGAAGCCGGGGTTTTTCAACACGGCCAACGGCGGAACGCTGCGCAGACTGCGAAGTCGCAACGAAAACTCTTTGTTGCTTTGATCCAGCGCGGCCAGCAGCGCCGGCGGCAGCAATACTTCGGCCGATTCAAACAGCGTGCCCGGAGTATCAATTGAAAAGGCATCCAAGCCATAGGCCGGCAACGTCAGTGACCAGACGGCGTCCCCAGCGGCCAACGCAACGCTTTCGGCCGATGGTTCACCAAGCGGCGCCGCCGCAGCAGCGGTCGTATTTCGCACCGTCATGTTCAGCGTAATCGGCCACGGAGATGCGTTGGCGAAGTAGCAATAGGTGACCCCATTTTTGACCAGACGACGAGCCACGACCGGTTGTACGGCGCTGGTCGTCGACCAGGCGATGTCGTCAAAACGTTCCCGCGGCAAAGCGGTCAATATTTGCAGCACGTCGCGGACTACTGCTTCTTCGCCCAACGGAACCGACCAGCCGCCGCGCAATAAGATCGCCGGATCGACGTCGACCAGCGCTTCGATCAACGGACGCCGCGTTTGCCGTCCAACGCCCACAAACTCCGCCGCGATCCATGAGAAATTGTCGGCGCCCCCAAACGGGTTCGCTTCGTCCAACTTCGCGAGCCGCATGGTCGCCGGAACATGGAACTCCAATACGCCGCGGTTCACATGCTGACTATAGGCGGCCTCTTCCTGCGAAGCGTTGATCATCTCATACGCTCCCTGGTTCGCAGGCTCCCCTTCCGGTCGTACATAGCCTGTCCGCAACAGCGCGATCGCGTCGCTCGCTTGCAGTTGTTGCCGACTGACGCCGGCTTCGAGCAGCGCCCCGTCCAACGTCATATTGCGCGGCAAGCTGGGCGCCAAGCGATCATTCCAGTCATAGCCGCGGAAAGAGCCTGCCGTGTCGAGCATCAACAGGCCTGCTGGTTTCTTGCGTCGGACGATTTGCGCCGCAGCTTCGTAAAACTGGCTCATTTGTTCGGCACGCCAGGCGAGCCACGCTTGACGATGCTGGGCCAAGATCGCGGTAGAAGGGCGTTGTCCCAATTCTTCGATCGAATTGGCGATGCGCGTCTCTTGTAAGAACCGGGTGACCGTGGCGCGATCCATTCCCCATTTGGCGCCCGGCAATTGGGCGTAGCCGTTCGCGTTCAGTTGCAGCGTAAGGCCGCCAAACGACGGATGATGTCCATAGCGGCCGACCAGTTCTTCGATCAGCTGCTCCATCGCGGTGCGAACTTCAGGCTGCAGCGGATTGTAGTAGGCGCCCTGCCCTCCTGCACTGCTGACATCCATTGCAGCGCGACCTTGATCATCGACCAAATCGAGCCGCTCGTCGCCCAATGACTCGCGCAGTTTCTCAAGCGATTCTAGCGGTGCGTTGAATTCGATCGCCGGGAAGAGCGTCATTCCGGCTCGATCAAATTGCCGCAACAACATTTCCAACACATCTTTTTGCACGGGATCGCGCCCGTCCAAGAAGTAAGCCCCTTTGTCGTACTTGGGATTGGTCCGAATCTGCTCACTCGGAAACAGGGCCGAACCTTCGCTTAGCACCGAGATCGACGCGCCGTTGTAGCCTGCGTGCTGCAGGTACTGGATCAGGCGATCTCCCCCTTCGTAGAAGGTGACCCAGTCGTCGAGACTGCGCTGCGACACCGGATTGACATCTTGCGTGGCCGAGAAAGACGAGCCAAACAACGGCTTTTCATAATGCGCGATCGCCAAGCGACCATCGGCCAGCGGTTTGTTTTTTGTCGGCGCGACGGCGGCTTGTCCCGCCAACACGCGAATTCGGCCAAACACCGCTTCGCCCGTTTCGCGTCGATTGGTCAGCACGACCAGCGGCGTGGCGCTCTTGGGCCAAAAAACCAGACGATGCGTTTTCAGCTCCGCCGTTTCACCTCCGACCAGCCCGCGATTCTCCAGTCCCGCATCGACACCCAGCGGCGAGATCGATCCTCCCGCGTTTGGCTCGATGATGCTGATCCCTAAACTTTGCGCGACGTCGCTGGGGTATTCAATTTCTAAGACATGCGGCTGACCCACTTTTTCAATCGCCAACGGAAATGCGTGCCAACCGTCGACCGTCAGCTCGGTCCATTTGCGATCAAGGTGAGTTCGCGTTGTCGGCGGCTGATTGAACAGTTCGGTCGGGCGTTGGCGGCGCCAAGGGTTGTATTGCGACAACCGCGACATTCGCAGCCACCAACCGGGGCTCGCCGGGTCAATGTCAACGATCGTGCGCAGCGGACCATCTTCGGCCGCAGCAGCCTTTTGCGGATCAATCACGACCAACTGCACTCTTCGTTCGAGCAGCGGCTTGGCCGAGAAAACTAAGTTGGTCAATCGATCTTCGACCAACGTCGCGGTCAGTTCGTAGACCCCTTCTTCTTTGGGAAGCGGGACCGCGTAAGTCGTTTTCAAATCAATCCCGCCGCTGCGATCTGATGTATACGGTTCACTGTGCGTCCAGATCGCATCGGTCTTGCGAGCATGACTCAGCCGCAGGTCCAAGCGCAACTTCGAGCCAAACGACAATTGCGGCTGATTCGCTTGATAGCGAACCGAGAAAGTCTCGCCCGGTGCGAAGATCAAATTTTTGCGATCCATCACGACCCGCAGCGCGTCTCCCGGCGAGCGACGAACAAGTAGTTGCGTCCCTTGCTGATCGAGCGTGGCGCTATGCGAGCGGTCGAGCAACGTCTGCAGCGGGATGACGATCGCCTGGGGGGGCTGCGCGGCGGATTGCGGGTGAATATCAATTTGCAGTTGGGCCGTGATCGGCGCGGTCACCGCAATATCGAAGCCGTCGTAAACGCGCTCGGTACGGTGTTGGATTTGGATAGCGCCATCGATTTCGCGAACCGAGCGAGCCTCATCGGCTTCCATTCCCAACAACCGCTTTAGTGCGATCTTGCCGGAAGAAATGCGAACGTCGCCGCTCCAACTTTGCACCGGACCTCCGCCCCAGGCGATCCGCAAATCAAGCTGGACCGGATCGCCGACGGTCTGCGCCGCGGCGAAATTTCCTAGGCAAAGCAGCGACCAGGCGAAGAGGATGTGCGCATAGCAATAGACATGACGCGTACAATTCTGACGCGCACGCCTCGCCGTCGGACCTCCTTGTCCGGGAGAAAACGCCATCTGCTGGTCGAATTTCGGTTAAGATGCCATCGCAGCAATCATTCCATACTGGTCGCGGATTATAGGCCTTTGATCGTCCCCGCGACTAGAGAGATCTCAGCGGTAATCCAGCGAATTGGGTTTCCCGCAAGCCGCTAGCACCGTCCAAGGAGCGACTGCGATGAGCCAACTTGTTTTGTACGCCTATGATCCCCGCTGGCCGCAAGCTTTTGAACAGATGAAATCGAGCCTGCGTTTTGCCGCGGAGGGGCTTATTTCCACGGTCGAGCATGTCGGTGGAACGGCGATTCCGCTAGCGCCAGCACGAGACGGGGTCGTCGATTTGCTGGTCGGCGTCGACAATGCCGACCACCTTGCCGAAGTCGCGCCCTATATCGAGGGGCTTCGCTTCACGGCCGTCGAGACCCGTCTGGCCGAAGAAGGAGTGCTCGCCGAATATCGCCGCCGACGATTTGGCGGTACCCCCGCCTATCGCTTGTTATTGACCCCTGCGAGCGGAGATTTTTGGCGCACCGCGGTGCAGTTCCGTGACGCGATCGCGCACTGCGGCGGCTCGACCGAGCGCTATGCGCAACTCAAACGGCGTCTGGCGATTCAAGGGGTCGACGGCGCGCAGTACGAACTATCGAAGCTCGTTTTCTTCCGCCATATCGAAGAGCAACAAAGCGGCGGAGATCGAGAAGCATAACCTGCAGGCGATGCAAGCCAGCCGGAGAGTGGAGAGGCTCGGGGAAGTCGTCGTTCGGCGCCCAGTCGCGCGTTTGACAGAGCGCCTCTCTACTCTCCGGCTATCGGCTCACATCGGCGATCAGCGGCAACGGATCCGCATGACCGCAGGGAGGTAATCGGGAGAGTTACGCCGTAGCGTCGTCCGCAGAGGCGTCGGACGTCAGGTGATCTGGTTTCGCCGTACGACGACGGCGCTTCGTCTTTGTCGTGCTCCACTCTTTGGTGAGCGATTCAAAGACGTCGGGCGATTCGTAACGAATCACGTTTTTGCCTTCCGGCATCGGGCCAATCAGGCCGCGGAAGATCGGCATTCCTCGCAGCGCTAGATCGGTGCTGCAATCTTCGACGCCGACTTGAATATGCATTTTCAGCAGCGGTTCGGCGTTGTCGTAATCTTTGATCCGCAGCTGACCATTTTGTCCACGGGTCACAATTCGGAACGTATCCTTCTTTGCCATAATACCTGCTCGCTGGTGTCTCGTCGGTCGATCCAGTCGCTGTGGCGACAAGGATAGTTATCGACGTGCTGCTAGCAGAGACAAAGGTTTTCTGGCGAAGGACTTAAAGCGAGATTATCGGCTATAAGCGGCACAACGCGTACGATAGGCGTCTCACCACCCGGCTTGGTGATGCAACAGGTTCGACAGCGGCTCTGCTTCGGCCGAAACTAGCCGACATACGATTTCTCGTGATGCGATCCAACGTGCGAATAGAACGGAATCGCGGCCGGCATTTCGTCCTTCTCGTCCCGCAGCTCTAACTCGCCGCGACGGATCCCCATCTCAGGCGGTGCGTCAATGCCGATGCGAACTCGACCACCCTTTAATTGACTGATGGTGACCACGATGTCGTCGCCGATGCGGATGGTTTCGCCGGGTTTGCGTGTCAGTACTAACATATCGAAGGCTCCTTTGGAGAAATCAGAGGGGAAATCCATTTACCTTGCCTGAGCGAAGGCGTTGTAGAAGCAAACGACAAACCAAACAGGGAGAAAGTGACCAAAACGCCAGATTTTCTCAATTTTGGCCACTTTTCGACCAGTTTTGCTCAAGTAACGAAGTGCTACTACCGACAGGCGCCCCACCAGACTGGTTTCAATCCGGCCAAGTCCGCAAAAAACGACAACGGACATCAGGACCGATTGAACAGCAAAATCAAACGCTTGTCCTCTTCGCTAAGCGTTACCACCGGACAAGTTGACCATGCACTGTTTCAAGATGAGACGAATCATCCGCATTCTCCCGCCGCTGAACCGCTAGGGGAGCGGACTTGTCTCTCAGACGTCCGACGGTAAACTAAGGGACTTGCCCAGGAGGGTATGCGAATGGTTAGCAACCTGACTCGAAATCAGGCGCCGGGCAACCGGTTGAGGGTTCGACTCCCTTGCCCTCCGCTTCAAGCCGGAATGGCTGTTGAGATAAGGACTTGTGAGATAATCGCGGGTCCTTTTTCTGTTTCTTGGGGGATGTTGCTGACGACTGCAAAATTGGGCCAGTCGATCACCGGATCCACGAAGGATCAGCGAACAGCCAAAAATCGCCAGCTCAAACTTCCTTCAACATCTCCAGATGCCGCTTGCGATATTGCGCCGGCGTCATGTTGAGCATGCGAGACGTCATGCGGTTTAAGCATGAGTAGTGGGAGAAGCCGACCAGGTTGGCGATTCGCTGGGTCGATAGGTTGGTGGTTTCCAGCAGATGTTTGGCCCGATCCAGGCGGATTTGCTGGATCAAGTCGCCCATGGTTCGGCCGGTTGTCTTTTTGAAGTCGAGTTCCAGCGTTCGCAGCGACACTTGCACGGTATCGGCGACGGTTTGCAGTTGAACTCCGTCGCAAGCGTGACGCTGGATGTACTCAAGCGCCCGCTGAACATCGGTGGTCGGCGTCTGTTTGGCGCCGACGGTGGAATGTCGCGCCACCAATTCGATGGCCGGCACTTCGAAAGTGGTTTGTTCTAGCTCGATCCCTTGAATCCGCTGATGCAGGCAACGAACGGCCTGATAGCCGGTTTCTTCACGATTGACGCGGATGCTGGAGATCGGCGGATCGCAGAGCCGAGCAATCGTCGTATCGCCGGTTCCGACGACGCCCACTTGCTCGGGGATCGACAGTCCCATCTCCTGGGCTTCTCGCACGACCATCGCCGCGATCCTGTCATTGAAGCAGGAGACCAACGTCGGCTTTTGGAAACTGGCCAATAACTGTCGCACCGCCTGCTGCAACGTATCGTCAGATTGCTGATCGTAGTTGACGTTGGGAATCGAGAGAAGTTCGAGAGCCTGCAATGAGATGCCGTGCGGCTTCAACTGCGTCTCCAATGCTGCGCGGCGCATTTCGGACGTTTTGGTTTCGCACGTCCCGACAAAAGCCACATGGCGAAAACCGCCGCTGATCGCATGGTCGGTCGCCAGCCGAGCGAGCGAGGCGCTTTGAGGAAAGAAGCAAGGGATCCCGGTTCCGATCAAGTCTCCCACGGCGCAGACGATGGGGACCTCTCCACGTTGCAGCCACTCGACTACGCCCGGCGTATGGCCCGCGATCACGATGACTCCGTCCACTTTCCCACGCCAGGGAGGAGAACCTGCAAAATTCTCGTCCGAAACCGAGAAGCGAAAATCTCGAATCTGGATATAGGGTTCCTCGGCCAGATATCGCAGGATCCCATCCATCGTCCAACGCGCGTTTTCCGTCCATGTCGGCGCGTGAAATCCAACGGTGATTTTTGCTTGCATCTGATTATCAGCCAATGGCTTGCGCTGTTGGTCACCTATCGTGCGCCTCCGATTATATACCAATTGGGCAGACGGTCACCAATTCTCTCCCCAACTGCAAAAATACCACCCGCAGCAACGACCTAGCGTTGGCGAACAACCAATTGAGAAAGAGAGTTGACGTTTGCTAATCGCGTGCTTTAGATCGAATTTGCCGGGGCCTAGAAATGGTCGGTGCGATCGTGGTTCGCTGCGGCCGCCGAGAGTTTCTTCACGGTCACGATCCAGCGCTCGGCGATTTCGACGCCGGCTTTCCGTTCTAAGCTGCCGGTGACTTTCACCTGTTTGCCGTTCAGCGTGTCGGCCAATTTGCGGAGTTGCTCGTTTTGACTCAGATTCAGTTCCCAGGTGATCCCTTGGGCGGTAATTGTCGTCCCGGTCGTTCCGCCGCCGATGGCGACCAGCCCGGACTGCAGCTTTCCAACCACAGTGACCTGGATCGAACCTTCGCCTGTTTGGTCTGCCTGGTCGGCAGCGATCGGGTTGCCGTTGACCCGTTTGACGCCCGCTTTGTTGACGGCGACCAGCTTATACCCAAAGCCGGGCCCCGCCATCCGCGTGCCGGCGACGACAAAGCGAATTTCTTCTACTTGCATTGTCGGGCGCAGCATGACGAGATTGGGCCCATCCACAATTCCGACCAATACAATTTGCTGGGTGAAATCAATCTTCGGCATCTCTTCATTCGGTCGCCAAGCGGTCCACAATTTTTTCCATGGCTCCGCAGCGGTGATAAATCCCGACTTCGGCGCCAGACTCTTCAGTGATTTGTCAGGCGTTTTACCTGACCAATCTTGCGTCGCTTTCACTTCCAATTCGGTCGCCAATCCCAGCGGAGCAACCGCCGCCGTTAATAACAGAGCGAGTAATAGACGAGTCAACATGCGTATCTCCCTGGATCGATGAAAGTGCGATCTTCTCTTTCGTAACGACGACGGAAAACTGCGTTTCGTTTTCAGGAAAGTAGACGGTTGCCCGCATTCTCAACGTTGGCTATCGCCAATTCAACACTTTAAACAGCCCTTCACGCCGTTTGGCTCGTTGCGGTAAAGCGAGCAGCGTGTCGCGGTAAAAACTCAACATCAAGGCGACCGCAAAGAACGTCCCCCCGCCGATCATCATGTATACGGCCACGTTTTGCAGCATGCCCGGCAATTGCACGTAGCAGAGCAACGTGGCGAAGTAGAGCAGCATCGCTCCAACGCCGCAGATGGTCGTTCCCCGCACGCGGCAGATCAGGCCGACGCCGACCAATATCAGCGCGATCGCCAACACGCCGATCTCATGGAACATTCCCCATGCGGTCAGATCGGGGGAAAATTGAAAACGACGCCACAGGAGCGCCACGGTCATCGGGACGGCGAACAACAAACTGCCGAGCCACAATCCGACCGACACTTCGTCTCGCCGGTTGCCATCTTCACGCGCCCAACCAAGATGGCTGGCGATCAGCGCCAACGCACCGATCACCGTCACGGCGATTTCGACCTTTTGATAAATCAATAGTCGACTCGACGCCGCACAAAACAAGACCAGCGTCACCGTTTGGCAAATCGCCAAGACAAAGTACCCGCGACGCCAAGCGGCGACGGCGATCAGGCCGGCCGCGATGATCGAAGCAACCATCAATCCCAGCAGCAAGAAGACAATCGAAGCGTCAAAAACTCGAAGCGGCAAGCGATTCAAGGCGAACAGAACGCCAGCCGTTCCGGCGAGCGTCAACAACATGTTGCCGCTTTGAAACAGCGCCAACGACGTTCCGGCCGGCGCGTTGCGATCGGCGGTTCCCCAGCGATAAAGCGCCAGTTGCATCAAGCCAGCGGCCGCAAACGTAGCGATGTAGGCGACCACGCCTGCGTCGACGTACGACAGCGCTTGCCAGGCGGCCAGCGCTCCGGCGACAGTCGCCAGGTGAACGCCAAAGGCCCTTTTTTGTAATCGCGCCGCTAACAGATAGAAGAAACAAGCCTCGGCGAAGAAGATCGCTAGTTGCAGATGAAGCGAGCTACCGGCGATCGGCGTCAAACCAAGTTCCGTCTTCAATGCCAACGACGACACCATCACTTTGATCAACAGCGTTGCGGTCGCCAGATGCGCGGCGATCTCCAATCCGCTGGCGGCCCGCGGTTGGTGCAAACGAGACGCGACCAGATAGGCGACTGGAATCGCCATCATGATCGGCGCGGTGACGTACCAAGCTTGAAATCCATAGAGCGCTAGTCCGCCGACCGTCGCCAACATGACCGACAATGCGCCGCCAACAAAGTAGACGCGTTCGGCCTCCCCTTCATCTTGCAGCGCGACATGAGCGCCAAAGCGACACGCGACGGCGGTTCCCAGCATCGCAATCACATAGGCCCACGTCCATGCGGCGTGTGGATCGTCATATTCGATTCGCAGGTACTGGTAAATCCCCATCGCCAGCGGCGCCGCGAGCAGCACAACCGCCAAAGCATGCGTGACTGTTTGGGCCGCACGAAGGTCGATCAGCTTCGATTCTTGGTTTTCTGGCGCACGAACCAACAGCAAACGGATTCCATTGATCAGCAGCGACGTAAACGACATCGCCAGAATCAGCGTTTCCGGAGTGATCTCAATCGGCAACAGATCAATCAAAACAAACTCAGCGAAGAAGCAGCCGACAATCGCGGCGGCCAAAAACTTTCCGCTGCGTTCGACTACCAGATGAGAATAGGCGTACAGATAGATCATGCCGACCGTCAAAGCCAACGCAAGCGACTTCAAGGCGAAACTGTCGGCAAGCGGCGGTCGATCGAAGGTCAACGGACCATGCAAAAAGTCTTGCCAAACGTCGACCAACAGCGGTTGATACAGCCAAGTCGAGACGCACCAGCCGATCAAGACCGATGCGGCGCCCAACAAGACAACATGACCGGCGCGAAAACTGGCGCGACCAAATTTGTCGCGACTGAAATCACCCTCGCTGCAAGGAAAGGCGCGCTCGGCGTGAATCGCAACGGCGGCGATCCCCATCAACAGTGTCGCAGCGGCGGCTCCTTGCCAGAACTGGGCGACGTTCTGATCGGCTAGGATCAGCATTCCGGTCAACGTCGCTCCACCGACCACCACGTATACGAAGATCGCGTCACGAACTTGCCGCGCCATCACCACATACAACAGACAGATCACGAGCGCCGGAATCCAGAGATGCCCTCCCTGGTCGAGCACGATCAGACCTTGCGCGTCATAGAACCAAAGATGCAGCGGCATCAACAAACAGGATAACAGCGCCACGCCGCGACCGGCGGTTTGATATTTCGACCAACGAATCAGACCAAAGCCGCTCAGCAAGATCGCCAGATTGCCGGCGCCCAACAGCAGCGCCACTGTCAACGGATCATCAAAAAAGCCGATCGTTGCGAGCCAGATGACCAGCCCGATCATCAGTAATCCGCCCCCCAGCGCCATGAGATATTGCAACGTTTTTGGATCTAAAGCGACTTCCAAGAAACTACGCCGCGGCTCTGCGGCGACTTCCGCTGCAGGAAACGTTTCGGCGGTGATCGGCTCTGCGGCGCCGTTGTCGTCTTCAGCAGTTCGCGTTTCGATGTCAAGCTGGGCACGCACTTCTCGGCCGCGAGACCGGTTTTCTCGCTGGCAGACCTGCGACTGATACAGACTGAGTCGACCCGCTTGCAAGTGTCGCTCAATCTCCTGATCGAGAAAGGTGCGATATCGGAACTCTTGCAGCAGCCCCTGGGGCGTCTCGTCCGACTTGGGCGGCGCCAAATCGTCTGGCGGGACAGCCAATGGATTATCGACCAGTTGGCGATAATGTTGCAAAATCGCCTCATGACTCATGGCCGTCACATATCCCTGCTGACGCCACTGCTCGAAGGCTTGCAAGGCGAAGTCGATCGCCTGGGCGTAATCTTGACGCCGATCAGTCATGGCCCGCTCCCGAAGATGGTTTGTGAGGGTCCCCTGCCGTAGAGAATGGGGGACTAACAACCAACGCGTAAGAAGTGCGGGTAAGGGACAATTGGCCGCAGAAATCGACTATCGCCCTGCGATACCCGCACACAACGCCATCGCTGCGACAACCGCGAGTCCAACGCCGACTGCAACTGCAACAGCGACGCCGAGTTTGGCGTAAGAAACCGGCGCCTGGCCGAATGTTTTGCCTGTTTGGCCGTTGATCAGAAAGCGAAAGACTTTGTCTTTATAGCGATAGGCCATGATCCAGATCGGCAGCAGCATCGGCTCGCTCGACATATCCTGGACGCGCAAATTGACTTTGACGTTTCGACTGCGCGGCGGAACAAATTTGGCGTCACAGGCCTGACGTTCCAGCGCTTCCAAACCGCTTCGTGCGTAGGGACGCGCGTACTTTCGGGAAACGTTGAAATCCTCGACGGTGAACGAATCGAAATCGATCGTCTGCGGCTGGACCGCTTCGCTGAGATGAAACGGCCCGACCGCATCGGTCTCATGCGGCGTCAGCGCTCCGCTGGCGCCAACAAGCAGACCTTGATATTCGGCGCGATGCTGGCCAGAGACGGGTCGCCATTCTCCGGCGGCGCCAAAAGGAAGCTCGGAAGTATCGGCGGTCCAGTTGCTAAAGACCTGCGCCTGAAAGACCCAAAACGGCACATAAACCGGCGTCATCTTTTCGATGATCGCCGCATCCGACAGATCGCCAGGGCGCCAGAATCCCTTTTTTAGTTCGCTGCGCATCAACCGTTCGGCTTGATCGCGTTTGATCGCAAAGGCAATCGCCGCTTCTGGCGCGATGGTCTTGTGATCGACTTTTTTAATCAACTTCTCGCTGCCGCAAAAAGGACAGCGCAACGTTCCCTCTTGCGCCGAATAGCTCATCGACGCGCCGCAACCTTGGCAATCGAAACTGAGCGTCGAAGTGGTCGACTTATCGACCGTCTGTCCTTCGCGATGCGGAGCTTCGGTCCCACAGTTCGCGCAAAAGAGATCCTCTTCGTCGATCAGAGCGCCGCAAACGGCGCATTTTTCGAGATGGTCGCTCATGCAATGACTAATACAACGATTTGAGAATCAGGATGATAATCACAAGCAAGAGGAGAAATCCCCCAATCCCGCCGATCACGGCGCCGATCCGGCGCCACGAGATCGGCTTGTCACCGACGATCTTGCCGGTTTGGCCATTGACCAGAAAGCGATACAGCTTGTCTTGATAGCGATAACTGAGCAAATAAACCGGCAGCAAACAGAGGTCGGAATTCTCGTGACTGAAATTTGTCTGGACAACCAGATTACGATGCGTGTTGCCGGGCAAAAAGGAAGCGATGTTTTGCTGTTCGCGACGATAGAACTCTTGCTTGCAAATCTCGTGCGCCTGTTCTTTTTCGATTGAGTACTCTTCGGCGCTCCACCCGGCCAGATAAAACGGTTCGTAGCGTTTCAGCGCAGGCAGATTGAACGGCTTGATCCGATCTGCATCAGCCTGTCGCAGCCCTTGGCTGGCCGAGACAAGATAGCCGCTGTAATACTGGTGATGCTCTCCATCCAGAGGCCACCATTCGGTCTCGGTCACTTGGCGCGTCTTCGTCACCATTTTGCCGTTTTCCATCGTGGTGTACGTTTCGGTCCGATACCAATACTCGCCGATCGACGCCGACCAGCGGCTTTCGGCCAGCATTGAAAACCCCCAGAACGGCAGATAAACGCCGCGCAGTTTTTCGGCGATCTTCGCCAGATGCAAGTCGCCTGGGCGAAACCATTGGTTGTCCGTGATCCAAGCGCGAAAACGCGTTTCGGCCTGCTCTGGAGTGACGCCAAAGCCGATCACAAACTCGGGCCGTTGACGCCCAACAGCCTCAGGCGAATACTCCACAACGTAGTTGGAGTCGCAAAAGGGACAGACAAACGCCCGCTCGTCGAGCGAAACGTTTACCTTGGCGCCGCACGCGTTGCACTGAAAAAACTTGTGCTGATCATCGCCGTGCTGTTGGGGCTTGATCGGCTCAACGACTTCGCTGGGCGTACCGCAAGCCGGACAAAATTTGTCTTGCGGCTCGACTGGACAGCCGCAGGAAGGACAGGGATGTCCGGCTGGGGGAACCACGTCCGCATCAACCACGTGGTCCACGAGCGGTTCGACTAGTTCTTCGTCCGGAAGCGTTTCGGCAGAGGACATCGGGGCTGTCAACTCGGCGGTGCGGGGTTAACTCGAATGACTCAACTGATAGACGGCTTGCAGGAGGCTTTCAACGTCTTTGTACTTCTTTTTCTCTTCTAGCGCCGCATCGATCAACTTGCGAGCGTCGCTCTCACTATGCCCCAGCGATCGGAGCACGTCGAACGTCTCCGAGATTACATCGCGCGGCGCGATATCATCACCAATATCGCTGCGACCGACCAGCAGGGCGAATTTCGGCACCTTACGGCGCAACTTGGCGACAATTCGATCGGCGGTTGCCGGACCGACGCCCGGCAGTGCCGAAAGTCCCTTCGTGTCCTGTTCTTCGATCAACGAAGCGACTTCTTGGACCGGACGAACCATCGCACGCAAAGCTTTTCGGACGCCGACGCCATCTACCGAGCAAAATAGCTCGAAAAACTCTCGTTCGATCCGATCCGAGAAACCGATCATGCGCGGCGTCAAACGCCCCTGCTGAGGGTTTCCTTCGAGATATTCGATCGTATGCAGGACGACATCTTCCCCAATATGGTTCTGCAATTGCCGACGCACGAACTCGGGAATCAAAACTTCATATTCAAAAGCGCCGACGGTGAGCGATAACGCCGTCTCGCTGACCGAAGTTACTTTGCCCGTAATTTTGGTAATCAAGGAAGGGTTCCTGGAAGCGCAGTCGAAAGCGAAACCAAGGTTTTAGAGGATATCGGCGTCGTCACGCAACCTGCGTCGGCATGCTCGCCAGATAATAGTGGCACAGCGCCACGGCCAAAGCGTCCGCGACATCCGGCGGTTCGGGGATTTCGGGCAGGCTCAGTTCGCGCTGCACCGAGAGCTGCACCTGGTTTTTGGGCGCTCTGCCCGACCCGGTTAGCAATTTTTTGATCTGCGTCGCGGAGTAGTGGTGGATCGGCATTCCCGCTTGTTCGGCGGCCAGACAAAGCACGCCGCGAGCATGCCCCATGATGATGGCGGTCTTAGGGCGTTCATAATGCGAATAAAGTTGCTCGATCGCCATCGCTTGCGGCTGCAGCGTGGCGATCACGTCCCGCACGCCGTCATAGATTTCGCGGACGCGGGCTGGTAGCGAGCCGCGCGTCTTGCCGCGGACGACGCCTGCCTCGATGATTCGAATGCGGCGATTTTGGGCTTCGATCACCGCGTATCCGGTGATATTCAACCCTGGGTCAATCCCCAGAATTCTTGTGCACTCCATCGCATTCCTACTGACAACATCGGCGCGGGTCGCGCGTTTGGCGGCAGCACCAAACGCCAAATTTGATTGTAACGGGAGTGACGTATTCGAGCGAGGCGCATAAAAAGGCCCCGTACTGATGACGGGGCCAGGTTGGCGCGCTAGGCGAGATCTTGCCCTGTTACGGAGCCAAGGGATCAATCGCTTCGGCCGGCGGAGCAAACTTGGCGTCGAATTCTCGATAGACTTCATCAAACACGCCGTTGGCGTAAGGCAATCGCGGATTGGCGACCCATGCTTCGGCGACGACTTGCTGCGGCCCAATCTGAGCGGCGTTGTAAGGGCGAAAGTAATAATAAAAGTGAGGCGTCGCTTCATAGGGAAAGTGCTGACGCATATTGCCCGGACAGCACCAGGGACTGGGAAGACAATGCTTCGACCAGATGCCAACATACTGCTCGCAGCCATGGTAGTAGTCGTCGCTGCGGCGCGACGTGCGGTCGTAGTACGCTTCGGAAGGACCGTAATTGAGCGGTGCGGATTCGTAATGCATGACCGACGCTTCTTCGACATGAACCGGCGCCGACTCTGGAAGCCGCATCATTGTCGCTTCGTCGACCGGCGGTGCGTCATATTTCACTTGGCGAAGCGCGCCGGAACCAACCTCATCGGTCGCGATTTGCGCCGCATCCGATTGTCGCAACGACGGCGGAGTCAGATGTCGCGTCGTACCATGAGCAGGACTTGCTGAGACGGCAGCTATCGCAACGAGAAAGGTGAGTTGTACCATCTTCGGCTACTTTCCAGTAATGAACGTCAAGAGACCGGCGCAATCCAGCCATTTGACCGCGCCTCCTTATTAACGTCGGACGTCTGATCTCTTTGTCCCATAAGAATCAGAGCGATCGCAAAACCTTTCGCAGTCTTCTACGCAGCATCTAGATTACCTGCCCCACCAAGTATTAGTGCAATGCTAGCAATGCTTGCAGCCTTCGCCCCCCTGAGATCACTGGATAAATGATCAAAATCGTTAGAATTTGCCAACGGAACTGAACTGGCTTAGGTGACTTTTCCGAAAGTGAGACTATTGCCGATCATTGTGGCTTTGTGAATACCCAGGAATTTGCTCGTCACAGAGCGGCGGCGGCGACCATGAAAGACAAATAGGATGACAATGCGCAATATCAGCACCACTCTCGCAACACTTGCGATAATCCTCTCGGCATGGGGCATTGCATTTGGTCAGGCGCAGGAATTATTGCCGGCGCCCAACCAAATCGAACTGCTTTCCAGTCCCAATGCGGCGACGCTCCAAAAGCAATCCAGCCTGATTGATGAAGTGCTGGAGCCGGAACTGATTTTCAGTCTTCTGACGTCGCAATCGAAGATCGTGCGGACCAAGTCTCCCGTCTTTCGCGTGGCGATCACCAATCCGGCGATCGTGGAGGTCAACGAATTCTCCCCCACTGAAATGGAAGTGATCGGTTCTTCCGTTGGACAGACGACGATGACGCTCTGGTTCAACAACGCCGACGGTACGATCTCAACGCTGCGATACTTGATTATTGTGACGAACGATGACGACCGAGCCGATCTAGAATACGGCAAACTTCAGGCGCACCTGAACGAAATGTTTCCTTACAGTCGCGTCCAACTCTTTCCGATCGCAGACAAGCTGATTGTTCGCGGGCAAGCTCGCGATGCGAAAGAAGCAGCCGAAATCTTGGCTGTCATCGGCGAACAGGCAGTCAACCAAAATGGCAATATCAGCGCCGGCGGCACGATAAACGTCGGTTCTGTGGCCCGTTTGCCAGATGCGGAAGACCTGGAAACAACTGCACTGATTAACTTGCTCGAAGTTCCTGGCGAGCAGCAGGTCATGCTGAAAGTTCGGGTCGCCGAATTGTCGCGACAAGCGGCCCGCGAGTTAGGAATGGATTTTTCCGTCATGGAAGAATCATTCTCGATCGCCCACACCATCATGGGAGGCGCCGGCAACTTGTCCGCTATCTTAGACGGCGGGGACGTTGAGCTCTTCATTCGCGCATTCAGCAGCAACGGTTCGGCGAAAATCTTGGCTGAACCAACCTTGATGACGTTGAGCGGACAATCGGCTAGTTTCATCGCCGGTGGCGAATTCGCCGTACCAACGGCCGTTGGAGTCGGCGGTATCGGAGCGGTCAGCACTTCCTTCCGTGGGTTCGGCACGCAAGTTCGATTTATGCCGACCGTCATGGACAAAGACATGATTCGCTTGTCGGTCTCACCGTCGGTCAGTTCGATCAATCAAAGTTTGAGCGTCGACGGAGTGCCGGGTCTTGATATCCGCGGAGCCGTTACGACGGTTGATCTTCGCGAAGGTCAGTGGTTGGCGATCGCCGGTTTGATTCAGGACGAACAAGAGGCTTCTCGTTCGCGACTCCCCCTGCTTGGCGATATCCCCTACGTTGGCGCCGCCTTCGGTAGTCAAACGACCAAACGGATCGAAACCGAACTGGTGATTTTGGTCAGCCCTGAATTGGTTCATCCGATGGAACGCGACCAGGTTCCGTTGTACTTACCAGGCATGGAAGTGACCGAACCTACGAACAAAGAATTCTTTTTGCACCAGCAAATCGAAGGCTTGCCCGGCTACGACTATCGCAGCACGGTCTGGCCATCGTATCGTCACCAGATCCATCACGAAAATTTTGAACATGTGCGAGCCGAGCGTCAGGCTCGCAAATGTCGCGGTCAGTTCCAAGAAAGCGAAGGGTACTACATGCACGGCCCGGCAGGTTTCTCGCAGTAGTTTCCGCCGACTCCCGTTCGATGTCGCCCAACCATCCCATAAAAGCAAACCGAGGGTTTTTCCCTATGAAAAAACGCCGCAACATTGTCGCTGGATTCGGCCTAACGGTCGTCATGTTCGGCGCCATGACAGGCTGCCAAAAAAGAGGCATTATCCAACCGGCTCCATTTCCTCCGCTTGGTTCGGTCATCGATCAGATGAACGCCGCGCAGGAAGACAACGCCGAAGCGGCCAAATTTGTGATCTACATGCACGAGTTTGAAGCCAGCCAGCCGGAAGAAAAAATACGCGACGTTCAATCATGGCGGCTCAACGACTACGGCGAAGATCACGTAAAGCAAATCGCCGCCAAGTTGAAAGAAGGGGTCGGATTTCCGGTCGTCATCGAACGCAATGAAACGAGCGTCGACCCTCGCAGCACTTTCAAGTATCCGGTTCATTTCAACGCTCAAGTCGACGAACGGCGTCGTCAGGTCGTGGTCGCGTCGCTGGTTCGCATGGGAGTTGAAGACGCCGAGAATCGCGTCGTCGTAGCGCCCTCCTTCTCAGAAGGTTTGAACGCCCAAGAGGCGGCGACCGCCTACGGACGCTCTCGCCTTGGCAATGGCAGCGGTTTCGGCGGCGGCTTTGGCGGCGGTGGATTCGGCGGCGGCTTTGGCGGCGGCGGATTCGGCGGCGGCGGCGGATTCTTTTAATCGCTCCTGGCCGTCCTTTCCAATTGATTTGAACGCGCGACTTCAAACGCAAACGATAGTCAACATCATGAATAAATACGCTCCACTCGCTTTGCTCGTTTCTATTGCATGCGTCGGTTGCGCCTCGACTCACCACGGCGGCTTATTTTCATCCGTGCGACCAGGCCCAACGGACTTTAACCAAGAACTGAGTCTAGCGCGGCTGTCTGAACGTCAAAACAAGACGGAATCAGCCGAGCGTATTTATCACTCGATTCTGAAGCACCAGCCGGATAACGTCGTCGCCAATCATCGGCTGGGCGTGATGTCGGCCAAGCGCGGATTGCATGATGAAGCGGCCAATTACTTTCAGACAGCGGAAGCGGCCGGACTTCGTTCCGCCGAGTTCTATAACGACTACGGCTATTTGCACTATCTGCGAAACGAAACCGAGGGCGCCGAACAATACTTCCAAAAATCACTGGCAGTGGACGCTTCGTATCGAGGGACCCACAACAATCTCGGCTTGATCCTGGGAGAATCGCAGCGCTACGACGAAAGTCTGAAGCACTTCCTGCTGGCCGTGGACGAAGGGGAAGCCTACGCCAATCTGGCCTTTATCCAATCTCAAATGGGTGACCTGGAAACCGCGGAGCGAAACTATCACCGAGCTCTGGAACTAGACCCCGAATTGAAGCGAGCGGCCCATGCGTTGGTGCAAATCGCCAGCAGACGTGGGACGGTCAAGCCGGTCGAACGCGTTCCGGTCAACCATGAAAAACAATCGGCCGATCGTATCGCAAAAGATTTGCGACAAGCAGAGTCTGAGGTTGTGGAAGCTTCGGCCAACGAAGCGATCGCGTCGCAACCATCTCCGTCAACAGAGCAAGCGACCGCTACGCTCTCGTCAGATAAAGTAGCGCCAGCTTCGTTCATGACGGCCAAATCGTCCGCCGCCGAATCGATCCAGACGCAGCAGAAGGTAGCCGACGCCGGACAAGCGTCGCTTGACATCAAGGTCGAATCGTCGATGACCAGCAAGTCGGGACTGCACTATCCGCAGATCATGTCGATCCCCCCTTCGCTGCAGACCAGCCACATTCGCCAAAGTCTGAATGCGAATCCCAGCGCCGCGTCGCGGCTAGGTTTCGCCGAGAACACGCTGCGAGATACTCCGCGTAGCGAATAAGAGTCGCTACTGATTGGGCAAGGCGCTCGGCGGGCCCGATGACGAAGATTGATCCAAAACGCCGCCTGCTTCTCTGCCGGTGCTCATGAAGTCTTGCAACCGCAGCACCGAAGGACCGAGCAGTAAGATATAGACCGGCGGCGCCAGTAAGAAGATGACCGGAATCAGCAGCTTGATCGAGTTCTGATTCCCTCGTTCTTCGGCCAACTGACGACGCGTGCGTCGAATACTGTCGGCGAAATCGCGAAACGCGCCAGCCACGCTGCCGCCGATGCGTTGAGCTTGGGTCACCAAGCTTGCTAGCGCGTTGACTTCCGGCACTTCCAATCGCTTGGCGAAATTCTGTATCGCCTGGCCTAGCGAACCGGTTTCGGCCTGGCGATCGAGAATCATTAATTCGCACGCCAAGTCTTCGTGCGAGCGAATCATCTCATCACTGACTCGTTTAATCGACTTCTGCAGCGGCAGTCCGGCGGTCGTCGTCATCGTGATCATGTCGAGCGCATCCGGCAAAGCATGCTGAATTCGACTAACGCGAGACGCGGCTTGCGAACTAATGATGACGCGAGGAATCGCGAAAATCAAAATCAAGACTGCAACGCTTACGATCAGAATCAATTGCGTCGTCGTTTCATTGGCGTCGGCCAAAGCAATCAGCGTTGCGCCGACAAAAAAGATCCATGCGACCAACGCCGCGTTTCGCACAGCCAAAAATTCGTCGGCGGCGTCACGATGATAGTAGCCCGCTTTGACCATATCTTTTTGCAGCGTTTCGTACGACTGCTTGGACTTTGGCAGGATGCCGGCGAATGCGCGGGTCAGGCCTCCCAGCCCGATAGATCCTTTGGCGCCGGGATGCAGCATCTCACTGGGCTTGTTTCGATCCGAAGAAAGCAACAAGCGCCCCGCCAGGTAGATCAGCATGGTGACGCCAAAAAAGGCGCCGACGATAAGCAGTGCGGGATTCATCATAAACGAGATACTCTCTCCAAATCGGCCAGTCGCCTAGTAGTCGGCTCGCACCAGGCGATAGACGAAGAACAATCCGAGCGCTTCGCTGATCAGCGCGAATAACAGCAAGTAACGCCCCCACGGATGAGAGAAGAACTCGCCGAAGTATTCGGGTTGAAATAGCAGGAAGAAGACCAGCAACAGCGGAGCGAGCAACGCGATAATCGTCGCCGACATCCGCCCCGAACTGGTAATGCTGCGTAGTTGCCGATGGTAAGCCATCCGGTCACGAATCACCGCCGCCAGCCGATCGAGCGTCTCCGGCAGCGCTCCGCCAGATTCGCGATGCACGCTAATCGTAGTAGCGAAGATCTTGACGTCCATCAATTCGACGCGATCCGCCATCCCTTCCATCGCCATCGGTACTGACAGCCCTACATCCAGTTGCTTGGCGCAACGGCGAAATTCAACGCCGATCGGATCTTCGCTCGATTCGCCCACCAACTGAATCGCTTGTTCAAAACTTTCGCCTGCTCTTACCGCACGTGCGATCAATTCCAGCGCGCTAGGAAATTGATCCTGAAAGGCCCGCAGTCGGCGGTTCTTGATCCAGATCAAAACCCCAAGACACGCGAAAATCCCCAGCACCGTCACCAAGCCGGTCACCAACGGGTCTTCCGTGATGACAAACGCGGCGACTCCACAAGTCGCACCAACCGCGATCATCAGCGTCACCGCCATCGCCGGGCCGAAATCGACGCCTGACAGATAGAGCGTCCGCGTTAACCAACTATCAAACTGGCCGATCGACGCTCCTGCTTCCGAAGTTCGTCGCGGCGGAAATTGTCGTAACCCCGTCGAAACGGTTGCTCCGCTTTCACCGCTAAACGCCAATTCCTTGACGGCGAGAAAAACGAAGGCCGCGACCGAAGCGACGCCGGCGAAGATGATCAGCGCGACGATATTGGGATCGAGATTATCGAGCACTACGCCCCCTCCTCTAAATCGCTAACGGCGTCTTGCGTGCCGGCGTCAGCGGGACGATCCAACAAGCCTGACTCGTCGTTTGATCTGGCGACTTCGCCGCGTGAGTTCAAATACTTGGCGTAGATCATCTCGGACTCATGCTTCTTCATCACGGCGTCGTCAAACTCGACGCCGGCGTTGGCGAATCGTTCGCGACAAAGAGCCCAATAGCCGGTTGCGTAGAAACGACCTTTGGCGCGTCCTTGCTCGTCGAGTCCTTCCTGCCGGAATCCGAAGATGTCATCCAACACGTAGTCGCCGTTTTCATTCACTTCCCGGATCTCGGCGATGCGGGTAACGCGGCGAACGCCTCCCTTCAATCGCGAAACATGGACGACCATCTTAATGCCGGTGGCGATGTATTGGCGTATCACTTTGACCGGCAATTCGAAGCCGGTCATCGCGACCATCATTTCGAGTCGAGCGAGCGCGTCGCGAGAATCATTGGCGTGAATCGTCGTTAACGACCCTTCGTGCCCGGTATTCATCGCTTGCAACATATCCAGCGCTTCAGCGCCGCGAACTTCACCGACGATGATTCGATCGGGTCGCATGCGTAAACTGTTGCGAACCAGGTCACGCTGAGTGACGGCGCCGGCGCCTTCTGCATTGGAAGGGCGAGTCTCCATCCCCAGGACGTGCGGATGTTGCAGCAGCAGTTCGGCCGAGTCTTCAATCGTGACGATTCGCTCGTCATGCGGAATGTGGGTCGACAATGCGTTAAGCAACGTCGTCTTACCTGCGCCAGTACCGCCGGAAATCAAAAAGCTAATTCGAGAAGCGACGGCCGCTTGTAAGAAATCAGCCATCTCCTGCGAGAGCGAGTCAGTCGCGATCAGATTCGCTAGATGCAAGTGTTCGACGCCAAACCGGCGAATTGACAACTTTGGTCCGCCGAGCGCAAGCGGCGCCACGACGGCGTTCACACGGGATCCATCTGGCAGACGGGCGTCAACCATCGGGCTAACTTCATCAATCCGTCGACCGACACGTCCAACCACGCGTTGAATGATCCGCAGCACATGCGCGTCATCGGCGAAGATGACATCGGTTAGTTCCAACTGGCCGAATCGCTCGATATAAACCTCGCGGGCGCCGTTTACCAGAATGTCGCTGATAGTCGGATCGTGCATCAACGGCTCAATCGGACCAAGGCCAAACAGTTCGTAGTCGAGTTCTTTCTCAAGTCGCTCACGCGTCTCATCGTCAAGCTTGAGATTCTTACGCTTGCAGTACTTGCTCGACAGATTGCGGATGTCGCCGCGAATCGCTTCTTCATTGCGGTTGGTGACCGCGCCCAGATCGAGCGAATCAACCATTTCTTCATGAAGCGACGTCTTCAGGCGCTGGAAATCGATTTCCGCCTGGTCGATGTTACGATTGGGCGCGGCGTGGTTCGGCATAATCATCGCGCGGTAACCTACGAGGAGAGTTGGGGGAGGAGGTTCGGTTAGTCAGCGCTGGCGACTTCGGCCGCGGCGTTGACTGCGTCGGGAGTTTGCGAAGCGCGGAACAGTTGGTCCTGTCCGGCGACGTTGGGGCGGAACTCCAGTTCCGAGATTTGCCCACCGCGATAGACCCGCATCATTTGCCGCAGCGGGGGTCGGCGATCGAGCAGTTCAGCCAATGTACGCGGCGCACCGTCATAGGATGCGACTTCGCCGTCCAGCGGGACAAGCGCCAAGGCAAACGTTCCATGATCATCGGCGACTTGAAGCTTGGTCACTTCGTGCGGCAGCACGGCCAGAGTTACTGTCGCATATTGACGCGTGCGTTGCCGTTGCGTCTGCTCGTTGACAATCGGATGCAGCGCCGAAGGACTCGCGTCAAACGCCAAGACTTTCACGTCTTGCAGCAATGTGACCGTCGTTTCGTCCAGTTCGTTTTCTGGATCGGATTCGGCGCGAAAGAGAACGTCCACTTTGGTGCCGGGACGAGCAAATCCCTCCACCGCTTCGTCGTATTCAATGCGAACGGTAAACGCGCGTTGACCGGCGCCAAGATTTTGCACGATGCCCGGTCCGGTCCCTTCCGGATAGAACATATCAGGCGTAAAGACCGACTTTTCCGTCAGCTCTTGACGTAACGTCCGTCCAATGATTTGAGCGGCGTCAACCATGTAACCACTGGGGACCGGCTGAGTTTTCAACTGCTCTTCGGTGTACTGATAGATCACCACATCGCCCAACGTCAGCGTACGGCCAGCCGGCAGATTGACGGCCGCTTTTGGAACGACAAACGTTTTTTCCGGTTCTGGCGTTTCGACCACCGGCGCCGGGTTTTCTTTCATCATATTCTTGCGGACCACATAAGCGGACAACAAGCCAAACATGACGGCGACAACGCCCAACAATAAGGTTCCAGGACTCAAGGAAGACATTGCTGCTCACTCCGCTTACGCGATCGTTTGCTGATTTGAAATCTGAATTCAGCGGCGATCCGTGCCGAGACAGCGGTACAACCTCCTGTTGTGCCGAAGCGTGATTGGTACTTAGTTTAATTACACGCGGCTAATTTCATGCTAGAAACGCCACATTTCGCTGAAATTGAGGCGACCTAGACGCTATCAAGGGGCGGTTTTAACAGGGTCGCCAGTTTGATCAGCAGGATAATCCAACTAGCCAGACAAACTGGAACTCCATAGGGAATCGTCTGTCGGGCGATGTCTAATTTCTTTTGAGTGGAGTCCCCAGTTTCACTGGGCTCCGACTTGTCCGTTTTGGCGCGAAACATCAGCTTCCCCACAAAAATGGCGATGGTGATGATTAGCGCTAAAACGGCGCTGCCGACAAACACAAGCAAAATCAGGATCGGGCCGAACCAGGCGCCCAGAGCCGCCATAAACTTGACGTCTCCGCCGCCGCCGCCCCCGATAACAAACAGGACAAACAGCAATACAAACCCGACGAGCGCCCCCAACAACGAATGCTGAAGACCAGCCCAGCTATAGACAACCGAGTGAAATACGACTGCGGCCAATAACGCAGGCATCGTGAGCCAGTTCGGTAATTTGCCGGTGGTCAAATCCACATAAAACGCAACGGCCGTAAACAATCCGACCAGTGTGATGGCGACTAGATTCAGTTCGTTCACTACTGGCTTGCCTTGATTCGATCGCTGCAACTCATCGTACTAATTTCGTAAATTCGTCGATCTTAAAGAGCAGAAAATTATTTGCGCATCCGCTGCGCATTTGAAGCATTCTTGCACAATGTGAAGTCGATCGAGAAACCGCCAGCCCTTGGGCGGACGGTCTCTCGATTCGATTCTTCACCTTGCAGCTGATTGTTTGTCGGTACTAAGTACGCCAAACAATATCTGCACGACTAGTTGGTGGTCAACGGACCGCCGGCTTCGTCGTGATCATTCGTGCCAACACCAATGGTGATGCAGCTGGCGATGAGTCCGCCTTGACCATCGACATCGCAGAAGTCGAGGTTGTCGGTGTAGTCGCTACCAGCCGTCGCGGCGGCATGTCCGGCGACGCCGCCGAAGACATAGCTTTGATCCAAGTCGCTGATTGCGCCGCTAACGTCAGCCAATTCGGTGACGACAGCGTCACGGATTGAAGTCAAACCAACAACCAAACCAATGACCAGGATCGTGGCGATCAGGATCAGTTCGGTCGAAACGATGAAACCAGCTTCGTCGTTCCAAATGCGCTTTAGTAGAGTCATAAATCAAACATCCTAAAAAACAGAAACAGTGGGAAAGGGAAATGCTTTGCTAGTTGATCTCGGCGTCATGGCTGACTTGAGAAGTCGCCCAGCAAAACGAACTTGGTAATCGGTTGGCCTCAATTGGTTTCGTGTCCCGCATGTAGCCTGGTTTTACAAATGTATGGTTTAGGGAATCGGCGAGTCTTCGCCGGCGCCGCCTGGGTAGTTCGGCCCAAAGCTGAGCCCCGCAGGCGCTTCACCATCTTCATCGCTCCAACCCAGTTCGTCTTGATCGATGTACGCTGCCGAAACGACAACCTGCGGCGGACCGATCGGCGGAACGACGGTGATCTCGTAAGCGAATGACTGATCGAGACTGTCAATCGCCACCCCAAGATCGCCAAACTCCTGCACTATGTGGTCACGCAAACTCGTCAAGCCGACGACCGCGCCCAAAATTAAAACGGTCGCGATCAGGATCAAGCCATACGCAGAAGCGACTCCGCGCTCATCGCGCCAGAGCTCTACCCCGAGGTTGATCCCCATTGATCGCAAGTTGTTCGTATGTCGATTCATGATTCTGTTCGGTAGGCAGCGTAGATTGTGATGGCTTTAACGTCGTTGACCAGCGGGCTTCTTCAAATTTTCTTCTAATACCGCCCTGTAACTGTAGCGGGGATCCCCCCGTCTTATGGAAGCGGACTAGGCGCAGTTCCGCTTTCATCCGTGTCATTGCCACCGATCATAATTCCGCCCGGAGGCGAGCCTGCGACGTCTGGTCCGTCGCCGAGATCGGGTAGATCCGCATAGCGGAAGTTCTTAAAGCTAGTAACGACTTGGACGTGTCCGCCCAGCAGATCGCCGAAAGTCTGGTCGACGACGACATCGTCGCCCATTACTTGTAGATACCCGCCGTTTTGAAACTCCACTGCGTAAGATTGATCAAGTTGTCCGACTGCTTGCCCAGTGTCAGCCAACTCTTGTACGACACCGTCGCGCAGCGCCGCCAGGCCCACGATCAAACCGATCACGACGATGACGCTGAACAATAACAATTCGGCCGAATTGACGAAACCCGATTCGTCGGACCAAAGTTGATTTAGTAGTCGCATGCTAGCGATCCTTATTTTGAATTGGGCGAATCTTTATCTTCACCGGAAGTTGTCGTTTCGAGTGGCAACGCCTGATCGCACTCGAGACGCCGCCACTGCTGTGCGGGAAGGGCTCCCCGCCACAGTGCAAGCGCTCGGCCAACATGGCTTAAAAAGGTGTAATTATCACGAATAACGTCGTCGCTCATTTTTTCAACTTCGGTAGCCAACCACTGTCCCGCGCGGATTTTCGTCTCACGCGGGGGCTGCACTGCAGCGGGGGCGATCGCCCACCATTCCAGCGCGTGTCCCGTCGCTAATAAACGCCGTGACAACGGATCGGTCAGCCCTTCGTCAGTCGGAGCTCGCTCGGCGTTGTACCAGTTTTGATCCCAATAGCCGGCTTCGTTTTGACTCTCGATCAACCGGCGCGTCGCATCGGTCAAGTGAGCGATAATTTCGTCGCGCGTCGCGTTGTCTTCAAAAATTTCGACCTGTTCGTCCAGACGCAATAGTGCGGCCAACGTGAAGAGTCGATGATTGCCGTAGCAAACGCCTTGCACCCATTGTTGGCGCATCAGACGCCGCGCCATTTGATCAAATGTGATTCGCTCTCCTTCGCGCGATACCCATGGCGAGTTGTCGGCGGCGAAAGTTGCGGCGGAGATCGTCGTCCATTCGTATTCTTGCTGATTCAAGCGGAAGTCTCGCAGCGCTCCGATCAGAAGATCTCGTAGCGTCAGCGAAGTTTCGCCTGATTGAATTGCGTAATCGAGCGGCGTGCCAATTTCGGCAAGCGTCGCCAGCGTGTGATCGACATGACTGGAAGTCGCCGCTCCTTGTTGCGTTCGGACGCCCCACCCCATTTCACCGGGCGTGATCAAATCGCGCGACGCGTCTCCCCAGTATTCATGGAAGACGCTCATATCCGTCAGCATTTTCCGCATTTCTTCGCCAGACAGGCATTCAGGATCGGCGAACTTCGCATCAGCGCCCCAAAACCGTAACGCATGGTCGACGTGATTGATCTTCGGTTGTTGGTGACGCAATCGAGGCCGCAGTCGCACCAAGACCGTTCGCAACTGATCATCGGTGATCAACTCCGGCATATCGTACTGCGGAGAGACGAGCTCAGCCGTATTGCGCAGCGACGGCAGACGAGGCGCGCTCTGGCGATGATCTCGCGACAGCGCCCAACCGACCCCTGCAAAAACGGTCGCTAACAGCACGGCTTGCACCAGAATGAACAAGGCCGGCGTCATGGCGCGCTTCGTGATTGAATCGTGCGGGGGCATCAGTCGATCCTCCGCTGCAGGATCAGAGCGTGATCGCTCTCCCACGCTAATTGCCACTGCTCATCTATATCGCCCAGCGCTTGCGTAGCGAATTCGGCTTGCGTTCGTTTATCGATCACCAGCGTATCGACCGCATAACGATCGAGCACTCGCTTCCAATTCGCGCCTCCTTGCACCAGGCGGCGATAATCAAACTTCGCTTGTTGCGGCAACCGTTCAAAATCAGAACTGGAAAACAGATCCGGCGAACCGCTCACGGCGTACCCAATCCAGTCGCTCCAGACGACCGGCGCAAACACAAATCGAGGGCGTTGATTTTCGTTGAGATACTGCACGACTCCTAAGGGCGGATCATCGACCGCTTTCACCAGCGGACGCGGAGTCCCTCCCAGCACCGAAGCGCTAATCGGACTCAACGCGAAACCAATCCAGATCACCAATAAAGAGAGCATTGTGAACGCAAATCGGAGCGGCCGTTGCTCTTGATCGACGCCTGACGTCGTCGGCTTCGTCTGGCTCGGCGAAAGGGAAAACATGCCGGCGGTCAGCGGCAGACAAACCAGCGTCGCAATCGCGACAAACGTCAGGACGAAATGCGTATTGCAGGCCGCCAATCCAGCAGCGACGACAAACAACGTCACGTCGCCGCCGTAAATTTCGACTTGCGAACGACGGAGCAGATAGGCGAAGGCGATGACGAGCAAAGCAACGACTAGGCCGAGCGCCGAAAACAGGACAAGCGGGGCCGAACCATCGAGTGGAACTGCGATCTGGGCGATCGCGTCAGACCAAACGCCGAATCCCCACGGATTGAGCAACGTTGCGAACAAGCAAAGCTGCATGAGCCAGGCCCAGGCCTGCACGGTTCGATTTCCGCATGCTTCGCTCCATTTCCCGCTTTGCCGAACTGCGTCGCTCGCGACGCCGCAGGCAATCGCTCCGATCAATATTGGACCGGCGATGAACGTCCAGTGGGTATTAGCCCAAGCAATGATCGCCAAAGGCGAAACAATCCACGTCCATAGCGAAGGAGCGCCATTTGGCAGACGCCAACGCGTAAAGATCGCCAGCGGCGCCAGAAACAGCGCCAACCGGACCGCCGACATCAGAGCTGGAGATAATCCTTGCCAGGCAAACAACAGCGTCGCCGCCGACAAAACAACAGCGACCAGTTTCAACAGCGCAGGATAGGGACCTCGACACAGGAGAAAGTAGACGAACAAGAGATATCCGACAGACAACAATGTCGCCGCCAACGAAATCGCTTCTGCACCGCCGATGCGATCCACTAGCGCCACCGAAATATCTGCGAGCCAATGGGTCGCTCGATAAGGAGTTTCCGCGGCCAGCGGCATCTGTAACGGCTGTGAGGGCAAGCTTGATTGGGCCAGGATGGCGCGGCCGATGTTGACATCGCGCCAGACGCCAACCGACGGCAACGGCAAATAGTAGAAGAGCACATAGGCGACGACAAACGTGCTAACCACGACAAAATCGATTGCCGAGAGTGCATAGCGGTCGCTTAATACCGGCGCAACCGCTTGCTTTTCGGCTTCGTTTGAGTTGTCGGTGGCAGGATCCATGCCAAGTTGCTCCTGTTTAGGCGCCGCTAACATGGGTCGTCTCAATAGTGCGCTGGTCAAAATCGAGCCCGAACGTCTTTAACAAGTTCAGGGTCGGAGCAGAACGAAGGGAAACCGCTGCGGTAACACGAACTTCATTTCCAATCACGGCGCCAGGCAGAAGCGCCATCGTTGGATCGCCATAAACCGTGTGCGATCCGACCTGATCAATCGCCAATGCGATTTTTGGCGTGCTGGTCGTGATTCCATGCAAGAACATCGCCCGATTGAAGGTCACCTGCGCCGCTTGCGGCGCATCCAGAGGATCAATCGTCTTCGCCGCTTCGCGGGCCGCTTCGGCAACCGCCGCTTCGACCGTTGATTGGAACGCAGAGAGCGTAGCGAACTGCACGATCGCCAACGATGCGATCAATAGCAACGGAAAAGCAATGACCAACTCCAACGTTTGCACGCCAGAGCGCAATCGCCTTCGAATCGGCACAATTTTGGGAATCAGGGCGCGCATACAGGCAGCTATTTCTGCTAAAGCGAGAAACGAGTAACAACAGCCAGAGCCGCTAACTGCGGCGTTGGCTCTAAATCTGGATTTGCGAAATTGCGTTCGCCAGATCGATTAACTCGTTCAACAGTGCTCCACGCACCGTCGCTAAGCCTGCAATCGCCCCGATCCCTATCAATGTGAGGAGGATCAGATACTCGACAAACACGCCACCACACTCATTGCGGGCAAGTTTGCGTAATCGAGATGTCAAAAAATTCATCGTAGCGCGAAATCCGTAGTAGCTGGGTGGGGGGAGTAACATCCAGAACTCGTGTTCCTGCAAAGTCAAACGAGTTTTCGCCAAACGCGCACGTTAGCTAATCCCTACGGTAATAACGCGGTCATCCGCTTTCAACTTCCGATATCACTTTTTATTTGCATAACCGGCCCTTATGTCGAAACTTGCGCCAATATCCGGAAGAAACGGTTGACGACGAGAACGCGGCTCACGTTAATGAATACCTGCTGTTGATTCCTTTCCTTCCCTACGCAGTACAATCCCCTTGTCTTACCCAGCCCTCCTACAGCCGCATAAAAAGAGAGGCGCCAGCGCAACCTCACCACGTCACGGCGGGGTCGTGCTCGAACTGGTCCTGACACTGCCGATACTCCTTATTTTGTTGCTGGCAGTTGTTGAGTTTCATCTGCTCTACGCCAATTTGCAGCGATTGGAAGAAGCCAGCCGCGCTGGCGCGCTGGTCGCGTCGCGGATCATGCTCCCCGTGAGCGGCGATCCGCCTGTCGCCGTAATCGCCGCGATCGATCGACAACTCGAAACCTTAAACCTACCGAGCCGACAGATCATTTTGGTCCACAATTCTGGTGGTCCAATGACGCAGTTAACCTCCGGTGCTAGTTACCCTGCGCCCACCGAACTGCTGGAACTGCTGCCGACATCCCGTCCCTGCGTTCGCGTTGCTGTTCAAACTCCGATGACGGGCCTCACTCCCAACCTGTTGAAGACGTTTGGGATGGATATTACCGGACGGATCGTGTCGCAAACGACCACGCATCGGCATAATACAGCTCCGTTAAGTCTTCCCTAGATATTCGACGACTTCGTCCCCTATTCCCTGCTTTCGCTTGTTGATTAAACCGGTCATGCAGCGCAAAAATCATCAACGCCGATCCATCACGCGACGTTCGCGTCGCGGAGTCTCGGTATTGTGGCTGATTGTCATCATGCCGTTAGCATTAACGGGATTGATCTTCACGATCGAAACTGGCCGCTTATGGCTAGCTCGCGCTGAAGTAGAAGATGCGCTGGAAGCAGCCGCTCTGGCGGGAGTTATCGAATGGGATCAGACGCTTGAGGTCAATAATCAAATTTCGACGCAGATCCCTCGTCAAATGGCCGCCGAGATGGCCGAATCGAATACGGTGCAAGGGATCAATTTTGCGTTTTCAGATCCCGATCTCAACTACCTGCCGTATGAAGTCGGCCAAATCCAAACGCACTTGAACGGCAATAAGCAGGCGAGCGGTGAATTAATTTTTGGCGCGATTACGCAAACTCAGCCGACCGTCATCTTCGATCCCGAGGCGAACCCGCTGCTTCCCACTTACTATCGCGCCGTCCTGGCCCGGTCGGCTTTTCAGATCCCCAGCCAATGTAGCTTGGGCGGGTTCTCGCTCGGCCCTTTTACCATTCAGTCCGAGACCGTTGCGATGATTGATGAAGCGGGGCGAGCTCGCATCGTCCGCATCGACGCGATCGCTACTCCTTAGCACCTGTTTTTCGAGGTGCGCCCTCTTTGGCGCCGAAAGCAGCCTAGACCTGTGCTGCGGCGACGATGCTTGGTTTCTCCCTCATCGGGGAATCCCCGCAGCCATTTTGCGCTTCTGGCTGCATAGAGCGTTCTGGAAATCGTTCTGCCTCTAATCGGGGTAAACGGCCCGTTGCGGTCCGTTCATCTTCCATCACCGGACCGAATGCCGCGATTGAGGCGGCCGATTGCTAAGAGATCGCGCAGAGTCCATGCGCATGATCGCAGCAAAGTGACCAACTGGCGCAAAATCTTTCTGGTTTATGAACAAACCGTCATCGGCTGCAACTTCTTCTCACTACACGGTTTGTCGCTCTTTGCGCTAATTTCTCACCCTTTTTCACAAATGGCGCCAGCACCGCGTGGCACGACGGTTGCTTTTCCACCCGATCGTGCACGTGTGGTTCGTTTTTCTGGCGGTTGCCCGAGAAGGCAAACATGAAAAGCGGGCCTAAAAAAAATTTGGCCCTGGCAATAGAGGCTGACTGTTTTCACTCCTACTTAAGGTAATGGCCCATGTTGAGCTCCCTCTCCCTTAACCCGAAATTATGGTGCACCCTTTGTGCACTGGCGGTTGCGATGGTAGTCGCCGCCCCGCTGCGAGCGCAAGACGGCGCCGCGACGGAAGAAGCTGCCGATGGTGCTCCTGCTGCTGAAATGGCGGCGGAAGAAGAAGTCGAAGAAGCGGAAGCGCCTCCGACGATTGAATCGCTGAGTGCTGATCTCGCCGCCTTCCAAGGCGATGTCGATACTCTCTGGACCTGCTTGGCTGCGTTCCTCGTCTTCTTTATGCAAGCTGGTTTCGCGTTGGTCGAGTGTGGTTTCACTCGTGCGAAAAACGCCTGTAACATCATCATGAAAAACTTGATGGACTTTTCCGTCGGGTCGTTGGTGTTCTGGCTGGTCGGCTTCGGTTTGATGTTCGGCACGACCAACGGTTTCTGCGGCACGACGCTGTTCTTCTTTGACGGCGCCAGCGAAGCGGCTTTAGAAGCGAACTCGAACGTCGGCTTTAACTGGGCCTTCTTGATCTTCCAAACCGTGTTCGCCGCGACGGCTGCTACGATCGTCTCGGGCGCCATGGCGGAACGAACCAAATTCGTCTCGTATCTCTGCTACTCGTTCCTGATCATCCTCATTGTTTACCCGATCTTCGGCAGCTGGTGCTGGGGTGGTTTGTATGCTGGCGGCGGCTGGCTCGAAGGAATGGGTTTCCTTGACTTCGCTGGTTCGACGGTTGTTCACTCGGTGGGTGGTTGGGCCGCTTTGGCCGGCGCCATCGTTATCGGTCCGCGTATCGGCAAGTACACCGCCGATGGCAAGATCAAGCCGATTCCGGGTCATAACATCCCGTTGGCCGCACTCGGCGTCTTCATCCTGTGGTTGGGATGGTTTGGGTTTAACCCGGGCAGCACGACCGCGGTTGGCGGCGGCAGCTTCGCTTACATCGCTGTCACGACCAACTTGTCGGCTGCCGCTGGCGCGATCAGCGCCTTGGCCGTCTCGTGGATCATGTTCAAAAAGCCTGACACCTCGTTCGCTTTGAACGGCGCTTTGGCTGGTCTGGTCGGCATCACCGCCGGCTGCGATATCATGTCGCCGATGTTCGCCGCTGTGACCGGCTTGGTTGCTGGCGTTCTCGTCGTCTTCTCCTGCGTCTTCTTTGATAAGATCAAAGTCGACGATCCGGTCGGCGCCGTTTCGGTGCACGGCGTTTGCGGAGCGTGGGGAACGTTGGCGATTGGTCTGTGGGCCGGCGATGTCGGCATCCTGACCGGTGGCGGATCCGCTCAGCTGATCACGCAAGCGATCGGCGTTGCGGCTGGCTTTGGTTGGGCCTTCGGCACCAGCTTGGTGATCTTCCTCTTGCTGAAATTCACGATCGGACTTCGCGTTCCGGCTGAAGAAGAAATCAAGGGCTTGGACATCACCGAACACGGGATGTACGCCTACCCGCCGCACTTGGTCTCGGAATCGCTCGGCGGCACGCCCAGCGGCAGCCCGGCCACTTCGCCTTCGACTTCGGGAGCCGTGACTCACGGCGCCTAATGAGAAATGTCATGGCGAGCCTGGCTAGATAGTCAGGCTCGCCTTTCGATGATACTTCGGCCTTTGCCTGGGCCAGAAGTTCGACCCCAATGGCCTGTAAGGGTGTTCCGCCTCGCCCTTTCAGGCCGGGGTTTTTTCTTGGCGACACTGATCCAGCTTTTTCGCCGCCCCCGCCGATTTCCAGCCGCGCCACAGGATCGAGACAAAACAAATCGCCGTCGTTGCTGCTCCTCCAAACGCGAAGAGAGGCCACTGCATCATCAGCCCAACCAACATCAGCAGCGTCGCCCCATTGCCGATCGCAACCGACAAAATCTGGGCGCGCCGATGGCGCTGAATCTGCTTTTCTAGTTCGCTGGCCTGATCCGAGTCGCTCATGAGGTTTCGTCTGGTCAGATCTGGTTGACGACGACCCGCAATTCTGGTCGTCTGGACAGATTATTCCGATGTCCAAACGATTGATTGTAGCGGAATGCCTAGCCGTCCTGGGAAACCGAAATCGAACCCGCGTTCTTCCGATAAAGAGCCGCGACTCGATGCGCCGATCCGCATTATCGGTGGCGACTTCAAAAACAAAAAGCTCGTCTATTCAGGCGACGAATTAACCCGCCCTATGAAACAGCGCGTTCGCGCCGCTGTCTTCAATCTGATCGGGCCGGCGATTAAAGGAAAATATGCGATCGACCTGTTCGCCGGGACTGGCGCACTCGGGATCGAAGCGCTGAGCCGCCGAGCCGTGGGAGCGACGTTTATCGAACGTCACATTCCGACCTCCAAACTCGTCCGGCAGAATCTCGACGATCTTGGTCTTAGCGATCGCGCGCAGCTGTTCGCCGCCAACACCTTCTTCTGGGCTCGGCGTCTACCCAAGTTTGACGATACGCCGTGGGTCGTGTTTTGCAGCCCGCCGTACGAACTGTTCATCAGTCAGGCGGACGAAATGCTGGCGCTGATCAACGCGATGCTAGCGGCCGCCCCCCCGGACAGCATCTTTGTGGTCGAGTCGGACCAGCGTTTCGACTTTGCTAGCCTGCCCCATGCCGAAGCATGGGATGTGCGCGAGTACGCGCCGGCGGTAGTGGGAATCTTGCGCGATTTAGGCGAGTTGACCAGCTAGCGTCGCGCCAATTTCACTTCCTCTGTGAAAATTCCCCGCCACACAGTATTGTTTGCGCGAATCGGATTGCACTACGCGGGCAGAGAATCCGATTTTAGGGTTACGTCCCTTTTCGGGCTCGCAGCGGACAGGCCACTTCTCAAGGGGCATACCAAGGTGACTTCTAGGCGGAACCCGCAAATCCTTCATCCAGCCTATTGGGCTTACGGCGTATTACTGTTGGGGCTGAGCGCAGCATCCCCCTGGCTCTGGCAGCAATCCGAAACGCCTAGCCATGACAGCCGCTTGGCCGAAGCGAAACCGGCTGCGCAGGTTCGTCCAGCAGCGCCCAACGCCGCCGAATCGCCCACGCCGCCCCCAGGCGAACCGACTCCAGCCGCCGTTCCCACGCTGGCCAAGGGAGAACCGACACTGGCGCAAAGGCCAACTCCAGCCCAAGGGGAACCGACCCTCGCCAAACGCCCCGAGCAGCTCGCCGCGAACGGCCCCACGCTTGCTGATCCCCGTTCTCGCCCGCAGCAAGCCGAAATTGCGCCGCGTGTCGAAAAGCAGTTCTCACTCGATCTAACGCCGCCGCTCCCGACCGATTCGCCATCCGAGCCGCCGGCCGAACAAGCGATGCTAGCGAGTCCGGCGCCTCGTACGGATATTCCCGATCCCGTTCTCCCTTCGTTGCCACGCGCCTCGGCGATGGTTCGTCCAGAAGAAGCGCCCGATCGTACGCGGCTCATCATCTCTGACCCAATTCTGTCGAGTGAGCCGCTGGCCGAAGTCTGGCCGCCGACACCTCAGTTGAAAGCTTTGGCCAAACGAGTTGCGTTTCATCCCGAATGCGAAGCTTGGGCCGCGCGACTGAATACAGAGCTGAATCAGTTGGAAGGGATCCCGCTCGCTTCTAGCGATGCGACCAACATTCTTGATAACTTGGTCGTGATTCACAACGATGCTTCGACGTTGGCCAATCAGTTGGGCTATTCGTGGAAGCGGACCGACATGCTGCAAGTCGGCTTCGCGCTGCAGCGACGCTTGGCGATCTGGAGGCCGCTGCATGCCTGTGCGAAATCTGGCGCCGCCGTCGAACCTACTCCGCTTGATCCGCACCAGATGGCGACGCCGCTTAACGCAATCGAAGATGAGCTACGAACCGGCGGCGAACTACTGAGTTGGAGCGACTTCCTCCTGCTCGACCACATTCGTGACGCGATGTCGCTTGGCTATCCCGAACTGGAACGTCGCACGTTGGCTCGCAAAGTCCTTCGTCGCCTGAAATCGCCCGATCTTAATACCGCGCAACAACAACTCATTACCCGACCGGCGTTCGCTCCGTTCCAACAAGAGTTGACGGTCTGGGCGGCGGAAGATGTCTCGCTGGCGACGGCACTGATTCAAATGGAACAGTTTGAAACGACCTTGTCGTCGACCGACGCGATTCGTTTGGCCGACTCGTGTCAATCGCTCAGCTACAGTTCGGACGCTGGCCTGACGGCTTTGGCCGTTTTGATCGATCAGCACTATCGCAACGCTAATTGTCGGATCGCGGTCAACGCCTCATTTATGGACGCCCTGTTGCCGCAGATGGAGCCGGCCGAACAAGATGTGGATGACACGATCCTGGGGAATCGCGTTCAAGGGCGAAGTCGCCGCGAAACCGAACTGAAAATCCGCCTATCCCCGGATCCGGTTCAATGGCGCGTGCAATTGGATGTCTACGGCGTTGTCGACAGTAACACCTCCAGCAGTTCCGGCCCGGTGACCGTCTTCAATCATGGTCGCTCCCATTATCAGGCTTCCAAACAGCTGGTCGTCAATCCGCTCGGTTTTTGGGTGTCGCCGGCGATCGCATCGGCGCAAACCACCACCGGTATCAACGGCCTGCGAACCGACTACGACGAAGTGCCGCTGCTTGGATCGATCGTCCGCTCGGTCGCCCGCAACCAATCCGAAGCGAAGCAGCTCGAAGCTCGCCGCGTGGTCGAACACAAAGTGGAACAAAACGCAACGCAACAACTCGACGCAGGACTCAACGAAAAGGTCGAGCTCTGGCAAGATAAACTGCTCAACCTGGCGGTAGATCCCCTGCGCACGATGGGACTTTCCCCTGCCGTCGTCGATTTAAACACGACCAACGATCAGCTAGTGGGGCGTTTCCGCATCGCTGGCGACTTGCAGCTCGCCGCCCATACGCCGCGCCCGGTCGCTTTTGCAGACTCTGCCTTTAGCATGCAACTGCATGAATCAACGCTGAACAACAGCGTCCGACAATTGAAACTGGCCGGTCGGCGCTACCGCTTGGACGATGTCGTTCGCCAAATCGAAGGACGCTTGCCGCAATCCGACGGCAGCTTGCTCGACCAGATTCCCGAAGGCGTCGAAGTCGTCTTCGCCGATGAGAATCCGATCGAAATCCGCATCTATGACGGCAAGGTCGAAATGTCGCTTGCATTGGCCGAACTTGCCAACGGCGATCGCGTCTATCGCAACTTTCGCGTCATCGTCGCCTATTCTCCCCAAATCACCGGCCTGCGAGCCGAATTGGTCCGCGAAGGCACGATCAAACTAGACGGGTCGGAACTCGGCTTCGGCGGTCAGATCGCGCTCCGCGCCGTCTTCGCCAAGGTCTTCTCGAAGCAACGGTCACTGCCGATCATCCCTCCGCAAGTTGCTGACGACTCTCGACTGCAATCGTTTGAGCTGAGCCAGTTGGCCCTCTACGACGGTTGGGTCGCTCTGGCGATCAGTCCGAAAGCGGCGGTTGCCGCAGAATCGGCGGACGAGCCGAAAATTCGGGTTGGCCAAGGGGCGATCTTGCAGAAGATCTTCCATTAAACGGCGTTGATCGTGCGACGATCAACCAACCTTTCCGACGATCGCTCGAAGCTTACGCCGGCTTGAATGAGAGGCTGCTTTTTCCGAGCAATCCGCCTGTTCTCGATTTGGCGCCAGATCTGCTCTAGGATGGGGATCCGCTGTTCCATCCCCATCCGTAGGCACCACCGATGCGCCGTTACGTCGTCATCTGGAATCGAAACGCTCGTCAAGGCGCCGTCGCCGAAGAAGCGAAGACCGAACTTTTAACCCTCGCCGGCGATTCGTTTCACGAAACCGAATCCTTCGAAGAGGCTTGCCGCTGTCTCGATCAGGTCACCGATAGCGATCTGGTCATCGTCGCCGGCGGAGATGGTGGAATCAGCGGCATGATCCATCACCTGCATTCAGGGGACGTCCGACCGACTTTGGCCGTCGTACCGCTAGGCACCGGCAACGACTTCGTGCGCTCTCTCGGCTATGCGCCCGATCCCACGGCGGCGATCGCCGCGATCCGGGCCAATCAGACCGCGAACGTCGACGTGGTGAAGCTGGAATATGACAATCAGTCGAAATGGTTCATCAACGTCGCGGCCGGCGGTAATCAGCGCAAAGTCGAAGACCGCGTCAGCGATGAGGTAAAACAGTTCTGGGGGCCCTTCGCCTATGCACGCGGCAGTCTGGAAGCGCTCCCCGAGCTCGAAAAGTACCCGCTTCGCCTGACGTTGGATAACGACGCGCCGTTGGAGTTGGAACTCTGGACGCTCACGATCGCCAATGGCCGAACCGTCGGCGGAGGCGTCGAAATCGCCCCCCAAGCGAAGCTCAACAACGGGCTCCTGGAAGTGACCGGACTGCTCGGCGAAAGCCTGATCGATCTTGGTTCGATCGCCGCCAGTTTTTTGCAAGGCAACTACCTTGATCACGAGTCGGTCTTCTACCGCCGAGCCGCCCAAATCAGACTAAGCAGCGAGAAAGAGTTCGAGTTCTCCGTCGATGGTGAGATGATAACCGGCCACGAATTCACCTTCACCACCCTGCCCCACGCGCAACCGATGATCGTGGGACCAGAGTTTTGAAGCGGCGCCGCCATGCGTCGCTCGATCATCCTAGCGACGCCGCATCAGGCCGCGTCAATTCTTCCAGCAGAAACAGCACCGATCGATAATCGGCGCCGGTCGCCTGGTTCATGCCGATCTCGCAAGTTCGATTGCTTGATACATAGCCGTCGAACTCGCGATGGTCCAACTCGGCCGCTTGTTCCGCGGTCGCGGCCTTGGTCAGTTCTGGATGCAATAACCCTCGATCGCCCGCGAAACCGCAGCAGGTTGCGTGAATCGGCACGACGGTCTCCAGCGCCAAGGCTCCACAGAGAGCGCGTAACTTTTCTCCCAATCCCAGATGCTGCGTCGCACAGGTAGGATGGACGGCGACCGAGCCGACCGGCTTGGCGATCTGCAATCGGGGCAATAAAAAGTCGTGGGCCCAGTCGATTGAATCGAGCAGCGAGAGTTGAGCGTGTCGCTCACGATTCTCCGGAGTCAGATACTCGAGAATCTCGCTGGCGATCCCCAACGTACAGGAGGACGCGTCGCAGACAATCGGCAGCCGGCCAGCGTCGCTCCAGCGCCAGAGACTCTCCACAATCTTGTTGGCCATGAATGCGTTTCCCTCTTCATATCCCTTCGAGTGCCAGACCGTCGCGCAGCAGTTCCCCCAGATGTCGCGGGGAATATAAACCGGCATTCCGGCGCGTGCCGATACGGCGACCATCGCTTCGGCCAGACTGGGCGCCGGCTTCGCGTCAGGCGAGTCGCCGAAGATCCGATTGACGCAGGCCATAAAGTAAACCGCCGTCGCGTTTGCAGGATCGGTCTTGGGCAGCTTCGTATCGGCCGCCGCCGGTAGATTCGGCAACCAAGCTGGCGCCAGGTCGTTGCTGACGATGGCCCGTGATGCGCCCGTGATCGCTTTGGCGGGCCACTCGCCCAGCGTACTTGCCGACAACTGATTCACACGCAGCGCCGTCCGCGAGATGCTCTCGACCGTCGACCAGTTCTCCGCCGCTTTTTTGGCCACGTATTCTTGCGTCGCCGTATGCTCTTGGCGGCGAAACTCTTTCATCAGATTGCCGGTGTTGATGTTCACCGGACAAGCGATCGCACAAACGCCGTCGCCAGCGCAGGTTTCAATCGCTTCGTACTCGTAGTCGCGCAGCAGCGCCAGCGTCACCGGCGAGTCGGCCGGTTGCCGCATCATTTCGCGCCGCAAAATAATCCGCTGTCGCGGCGTTGTCGACAGATTACGGCTCGGACAAACCGGCTCGCAGTAACCGCATTCGACGCAGCGATCGACTTCGTCTTCAACGATCGGCGTCGTGTGCAGATTTTGCAGATGCGATGCGATGTCTTCCGACAACAGCACGCCTGGTGAGAGAATCCCGTCGGGATCGGTCAGCCGCTTCAGCTTCCACATCAGCCCAGTCAGCTTCGGCCCCCATTCGCGCACTACAAACGGCGCCACGTTGCGGCCGGTGCCGTGTTCGGCTTTGAGGGAGCCGTCGTATTTGTCAACGACCAGGGCCACTACATCGGCCATGAATGCGTCATAGCGATCGACATCGGTCTGCGTGTTGAGCGACGGCGTGATCAAAAAGTGCAGATTGCCGGCCGACGCATGCCCAAACACAAAACCTTCGTAACCATGCTGGGCGAGCAGCTGTTGCAGATCGATTGCGCCATCCGCAAGACGATCTTTGGGAAAGCAGACATCTTCGAGAATGAGCGAAGTGCCGGGGGGACGCGATCCGCCCACCGACGGCAATAGGCCGTTGCGCACGCTCCAGAACTGCGCCGCCAAACGACGATCGGTCGTAAACTCGGCCGGCTCGACCAGATCCAAACTGGCCAACACCCTATTGGCGGCCGACAGTGCGGCGTCACGCAGTTCGGCGGTGCTCTCGCGGAACTCGATCAACAGTCCAGTCGCCGATTCGCCAAGATCGCGCCAACGCTGCGGCACACCCGGCTTCCCTTCGACCGAACGAAGCGACGCGCGATCGGTCAATTCCACCGCCGCCGCGCCGGCTTCTACAAACGGAGCGACGGCCGCCGCCGCTGCGTACATGTCGGGAAAGATCAAAAAAGCAGTCAGACGCTGTTTGTCGTCCGGCACCGTCCGAAAGACCGCTTCAGCCAAGAAGGCGAGCGTCCCTTCCGATCCGATCAGCAGTCGTCGAAAAATCTCAAGCGGCGTGTCGGCGTCGAGGAACGACTCCATGTGATAGCCGGTCGTGTTTTTGATACTGAACTTGCGGCGGATCCGTTCGACCAAGGGAGCGTCCGCTTCGATTTCGCGTTTGATCTCCAACAGACCAGCGGCAAGCTCTGGCGCCGCACTCACAAAGTCCTCGACCGCAGTTGGCGCCGCCGTGTCGATCAAATGCCCCGTCGGCAGCAGGAACGTCAGCGACTCGATCGTTTGATACGAATTTTGGGCGGTGCCGCAGCACATGCCGCTTGAGTTATTCGCGACCACGCCGCCGATGGTGCAGACGCTGCCGCTCGCCGGATCTGGGCCCAAGCGATAACCGTGCGGCGCGAGCGCCAAGTTGGCGCGAAACAACACCGTACCAGGACGGACGCGCAGGCGACGGCCTTCTTCTTCGATGGTCCAACCGGCCCAATGACGGCGAGCTTCGATCAGGATGCCGTCTCCTTGCGCCTGACCACTGAGACTTGATCCCGAGGCGCGGATCGTGACCGGCAATTGCTTTCGCTTGGCGTAGGCGAAAATTTGCCGTACTTCCTCCACATGCCGCGGCAGCACAATCACCTTCGGAAACAATCGATAGGGACTCGCATCGCTGGCGTACTTGATCAAATCGATCGGCCGCGACAACACCTGATCGGCGCCCAGCATCTCGACCAGGTCATCACGCAGCCAAGCCGGCGAACCCTCGGCAATCTCGTCTGGCGCACGATCGGCCGTCGGCTGATGCCCCACGGGAAGAATGCGCAGCGGATCGGGTTGAAAGAGCTTTTTCATATCAAAGATGCTTTATCTAGTCGCGAAGCGGCGTTGGGCAGGATGAGGATTGATCGATGACTTGCGAGGGCGGTCGAGCAATTGTATCAAATCCCGGTCGGAGCCGACGTGCCGTCGCCTTGGACCGGACCGGACCGGTTTGTTTTTTTCGATCACTCCAAATACTTCCTGCACTGAGAGTCTGTTCCGGCCCATAGTCGCCTTTCGCTCCCGCGAAAGATGCGTAAGGCTGACGCTACTTTCGCGGGAGCGAAAGGCGACTATTTGTGCACATCGGACTGGACCGCTGAAGTTTACTTGCCAATAAATTACCTATTATTCCCGAATGTCAATCTGGGGAAACTTTTGTTGCGGCAGGCACGGCCTGTCCTACGGTTTAATCGGTTGGACTGGACCGCTCTCCGTTTTTTTGAGGCCTCGCCCATTTTGCCTGAGTGTCAATTTGGGCAATTTTGTACGGTGTGTCTGGACGCACCTGAACCTGCCAAGGACCTCAGTCCCCTCCCGCGTAGAAACGCAATTGCGCATCGATGCGATCCAAATCCCGGATGGATTCGACGCGACCAAGAGAAAACTTCCCTGTCGACTCTGCACTTCGTCTCCAACCGAGGCCGCCAGAAAACAGATGGCGTCGGCGACAGATCAGACGCCTGCAGCCCGCGCATGAGGAGTAGTATTATCGCAAAAAATCGAACCATAGAGCAACAGTCAATCTTTCCCGCCTGCTTGCCAATGGAGGCGAGAATGCCTGCCGTCTTTACGGATTTCTCCATCGACACATAAACTTGCCTTATGGACGAAGACGAAGAAACAATCGCTTATCACGAATCGGGACACGCGTTGATGGCAGTCCTGGTCGGCGCCCGCGTTCGCCGCTTGACCATCGAGCCCGAAAATGACGACGGGCCGCAGCGGTTTGGCGATGCGCAAATTGAATGGCGACTCTCGCTGTTCACCCCCAAGCAGCGCCAAGAGAAGATGGTGTTGGTCGCACTGGCCGGACCAGTCGCCGAGATGCTCTATAGCGGCGAGCCGTTTCATCCGGGTCATGTCGCCGAGTGGGCCCATGATTGGGCGGCGGCGTGGGAAGCGGCGACTCCGCTGTTCCGGGAAGAGAAAAAACGGCTCCGTTATCTGGAAGACGCGACGCGGCAACTCCATCAACTACTCGACGCCGAAAATCATTGGGCGGCGCTCGCCGCAATCGCCGACAATCTGGTCGCCCATGAGACCCTCGACGGCGAGCAGATCGAAGAGATTGTAGCCGGTTGGATCGGCTAATGCAGAAAGACGAAACCAACCAGCGTACGGTCATTCACAACCCCCGCTTTCCGCTTTTCTTCCTCACTTCCCCGCTCGCCGCTGCGTAATCTCAATCGCTTTCAGCAATCCCCGCGCTTTATTCAGCGTCTCTTGATATTCGCTGCTTGGGTCGCTGTCGACGACCATGCCGGCGCCGGCTTGAACGTAGGCGACGCCGTCTTGAATGACGATCGTTCGCAGCGCGATGCAGGTGTCCATGTTGCCGCTGTAGTCGATGTAGCCGACGGCGCCGGCATAGGGACCGCGACGGCGGGTTTCGAACTGATCGATGATTTCCATCGCGCGAACTTTGGGAGCGCCCGAGACCGTGCCGGCCGGCAAACAAGCGGCCAGCGCGTCGAACGCGTCGCAATCGTCGCGTAATTGTCCCGTGACATTCGAGGTGATGTGCATCACATGGCTATAGCGTTCGATCACCATCACGTCCGAGATCTCGACGCTGCGATACTGGGCGACGCGGCCCACGTCATTGCGGCCCAGATCGACCAGCATGACATGCTCGGCTCGTTCTTTGGGATCGGCCAGCAGTTCTTCGGCCAGCGCGTTATCTTCTTCTTCGTTCTTGCCGCGGGGACGCGTGCCCGCCAACGGTCGGACCGTGACGTGTCCGTCGACGACGCGAACCATGATCTCCGGCGAGCTGCCGACCAGCGTCGTCTCGGCGGTCCGTAGAAAGAACATGAACGGGCTCGGGTTCACGATTCTTAGCGTTCGATAAATCTCGAATGGATCGCAGCTGATCGCTGTTTGCAAGCGTTGACTGATCACAACCTGGAAGATATCGCCGGCGCGGATGTACTCGACGCAGCCGCGAACCGCGTTTTCAAATTCGTCTTGAGTAAAGTTTGACTCATACTTCAGCGTCACTGCGCCGCCGGTGTCGATATCGGTCGGCAGCAGCTGCGCGTCAAACGTGGCCAATTTGACGACGATGCGGTCGACTTCGCGGCAGGCCGTTTCCCATGTTTTTTTCAGCCCCGCTTCCTCTTTGGCGTCGCAGCGGGCTAGCACGATCACGTCGACCGTTTTGGCGACGTTGTCAAATACGACCAGTTGGTGATAAAAGCCGAACGAGAGATCAGGCAGCCCGCGATCATCTTCAGGGGCGTTGGGGAGATTTTCGACATAGCGAATCACGTCGTAGCCGGCGTATCCGATCGCTCCGCCGGTAAACGGAGGCAACCCATCCAGGTGGGCGACGCGCACATCCGCCAGGCGGCGGCGCAGCTCTTCTAGCGGGTTCTCGCACGTAAATTTTTCGATTTTGTCGCCGGTCGTGACGGTGACTTCACTACGTGTCGCAGCCAGATGATAGTCAGGCTCAAACCCGAGAAAACTGTAGCGGCCGATCTTTTCACCGCCGATCACGCTCTCGAACAAACAGGCCGGGCGCCCATCGTCGAGCTTGTGAAACGCCGAAACTGGAGTCAGCGAGTCGCTGATCAGCCGCCGAAAAACAGGGACCATATCATGGTCAGCGGCCAGTTTGGAAAATTGGGCGAAGTCAGGTGCGTGCGGCATCAGGTTTTCTGGCGGCGCTGGCGGCCGGGAAATGGTGATAGCAAAGTGACCAAACGGGCTGCGTCCAAGCCTAGCAAGGGGGCGGCCTAGCGGCAATGCCGGCGCGACGGTAAGCCAATGCAAATGCACGACTTAGGCCGCGCGGCAACAACTACGCGCTTCGGTCCGATCGTCTTGACGCAGCCCCCTGCCCCGATAGAATCCAATTGTCCGTTGGCGGCTTATCTAGGTCCGACGGCTGACTTTAGGTCGACGTATCCGGCGACCGGCGCTCTGATGTAGTGGCGCAGTTGCGACAAAGGTTCGCTCCGCCGGTCGCTCTTCGATGTGAAAAGAGGTGTGGGTATGAAGTGCCAGCAATGCGAAAAACCGGCGACGTTCCATATCACGGAACTCACCGGCGAACAGCCGCAAGAGATTCATCTCTGCGAGGGTTGTGCGCAAAAATACCTGATGCAGACTCCGGGGACCGGCATGCCTGGCAAAGCGTCGCTGGCCGGAATGCTGGCCCAGCAGTTGAAAGTCGCCGACACGGCGAAAGAACTAGAAAAGCTGGACGAAAAATGTTGTCCGATTTGCGGCATTAGCTTCTATGAGTTCCGCAATCAGGGACGACTTGGCTGTCCGCATGACTACGTCTTTTTCGCCAGCGAACTGGAGCCGTTGATCGTCAACATTCATGGCGATCTGCTCCACAAGGGGAAACATCCCCTGACGCACAAGCGCAGCACCGAGAGCCAAACGAAACTGATACAATTGCGGCGTGAGATGAACGAAGCGATCCGTCTCGAACAATACGAGCGCGCTTCCGAACTGCGCGATACGATTCGCAACTTAGAAGAAGGCGAAGAGCAAGCCGAAGACGATCATAGCGTCTAAGGCGCCAACTCTATCGCGGTATTTACCCAACCGAAATCGCCACTTCAATATGTGCCCAAGGATGAATGTGGACCTTAACGAATTGACAGGACGAGCCGGCGAATGGATGAAGGGTGCAGGCCCGCAGTCCGACATCGTCATTAGCAGCCGAATTCGTTTGGCCCGCAATATCGCCGAGTTTCCCTTCATCCGTCGCTGCACGACGCCCGACCGCGCCGCGATCGACAAAGCGGTGCGCGATCGCTTGGCCGAAGTACCGCAGTTGACCGATCTGGCCTACATGCGCGTCGACGAACTTTCGGACGTCGATCGACACTTTCTGGCCGAGCGCCAATTGATCAGCCGCGAACTGGTCGAAGCCGAAGGCGCCCGTAGCGTCGCGATCGATCCCAACGAACGCTTGAGCCTGATGATCAATGAAGAAGATCATCTGCGCATCCAAGTCATGAAAAGCGGGTTCGATCTGGTCGCCGCATGGGAACAAATCAACGAAGTTGACGATCTGCTCGAAAGTAAGCTGACCTACGCGTTCCATGACAAGTTGGGCTATTTGACTGCTTGTCCCACCAACGTCGGCACCGGCATGCGCGTGAGCGTGATGCTGCATCTGCCGGCGCTGGTCATTACGCAGCAGATCGAAAAAGTCTTCCGCAGCTTGCAGAAAATCAACTTGGCGGTTCGCGGGTTGTACGGCGAAGGCTCGCAGGCAATGGGCGACTTCTACCAGATCAGCAATCAAATCACGCTCGGCCGCAGCGAAATCGAACTGCGCGATCAGGTGCACGACGTCGTTCCGATGATCATCGACTACGAACGCCGCGCCCGCGACTTTCTGCTGAAACAAAACCAGCAAGACCTGCACGACAAGATCAGCCGCGCCTATGGCATTTTGCGCACCGCCCAAACGATCAGCAGCGAAGAGACGATGCACTTGCTATCGAGCGTCCGTATGGGAGTCAACTTGGGCTTGATCGACGACCTGCTGATCGCCGACATCAACAAGCTGTTTGTCGACACCCAACCGGCACATCTGCAAAAGCTGCGCGGCGGGCCGTTGGACACGGCGGGCCGTAACTCAGAACGGGCCCTCTATCTGCGGCGTTACTTGTCGCAAAAAGAAAAGGATGGCGCCGATCAAAACTAGACGGCCCCGATTGATCGGGTCCGCCGGACGCGTTCTGCGCTGACATCGGTCATTTCTTTCCGTCCCCAGATTTTGATTGCCGACCGCTGTGCGATTCGATAATATAAAATTTTGCCGCATGACTTGGACGTAACAGCCTTCCCTCCCTGAGCGATGATCGCTCCCTCTGTTGTCGTCACCGCACCGACGCTCCTTCCTTGCGGCCAGATTCCTTCCCGACATTCGACGGAGAAACGCAATGCCACGCTTTTCAAACGCTCCGCTACTCTTACTTGCAGGATGTCTCGTAATATCATCTTGTATTACCGGTTTTGCCGCGGAGGAAGCCAAGCCGGTCTTCCGAGCCGGCGCGGTGACCAGCAATATCACGCCTCCTTTGGGGCAAAAGATTGTCGGAGGTTGGCAACCGATCCCAGCGACCCATATTCATGACGAATTGCACGCGCGTTGCATCGTGCTGGATGACGGTCAGACCAAGCTGGCGATTGTGGTCTGCGACAACGTTGGCATTCCTCGTGAAGTCTTTGACGCCGCGAAAGAGCAAATCACGAAAGAGACCGGGATCCCTGCGAGTCATCAATTGATGTCGGCGACCCATACGCATTCGGCGACGACGGCGCGCGGCCCGTTCTATATCTTGCCGAACGCAGCGCCGACCGACTATCAATCGTTTTTGGCGGGTCGCATCGCCGACGGAGTTCGCCGCGCGATCAATCAATTGGAGCCGGCCCAAATTGGCTGGGGCGCAATTGACGAACCGTCCGAAGTTTTCAACCGGCGCTGGTATGTCAAAGACGCCGGTCTGCTGACCAATCCGTTTGGCGGCATGGATCGCGTCCGCATGAATCCCCCCCGAGGAAGCGCCGCACTTGATCGCCCGGCTGGCCCCACCGATCCAGAAATCAGCTTCATCTCGATCCAAAGCAAAGCGGGGCGCCCAATCGCGCTATTGGCGAACTATTCGCTGCACTATGTGGGCGGCGTTCCGTCTGGAGATGTCTCGGCCGACTACTTTGGCTATTTCGCCAAGTTCATCGAGAAGAAGCTGAACGCAACGGACCAGACGCCAGCCTTCGTCGGCATCTTGTCGAACGGCACCAGCGGCGACGTGAACAACATCAATTTCTCCGAGAAAAACGGCAAACGTTACGGGCGGTACGAAAAAATGCAGGAAGTGGCCGAGAAGGTCGCAGCCAAGGTCCAGGAAGCGCACGAGAAGCTGGAGTTTCAGGACTATGTCACGCTCGACGCGGCCGCGAGCGAATTGCCGTTGAAGGTGCGCAAGCCGACCCCGGAGATGATCGAACATTTCCAGGAAGTTCGCGCCCGCGCCAAAGCAGGCGGCAAGCAAGAGCATCGTCGTGAGCTGATCTACGCCGATCGAATCGATCGTTTGCAAGAATCGCCCGCAGAGCTCATGATCCCGCTGCAAGCGCTGCGAATTGGCGATCTCGCGATTACCGCGATTCCGTTTGAAACGTTCACCGAAACAGGTCTCGAACTGAAAGCACGCACGCCGCTGGCCAAGTCGTTCACCATCGAACTGGCCAACGGTTCTTTCGGCTATCTGCCGACGCCGGAACAGCATCGTCTAGGCGGATACGAAACTTGGATGGGGACCAGTTCGGTCGAGATTGACGCGACGACGAAGATCGTGGCCGAACTACTGAAGCTGGAGCAATCGTTAACGCCAGCGGCAGGCGAATAGTCGCCGCTGCAATCCTCAGTTTTATATTGCGCAACTTTTGAGATGCACGAGCGAGGGAAAGACGTGTGGCGGCGCTACAGCGGATTGAAGTAGCGAGCCCATTCCCTCGTTGGCGCATTTTGAGGTTGCGCGATAGGTCCCTGGTTGGCCGCGATAGCTCCGCTATCGCGGCCAACCAGGAGAATAACGCAACTTCAACACTTCAAAGAGCGTCAGCGAGCCAGCTGGACGGTTTTGGTTTGCTTACGCCGACGGCGCCACCTGATGCATATGCACGTCACTCTGCGGATACGGAATCGAGAACCCACGTTCGTCGAAGCCTAACTTGACCTGTTCGGTCAGATCGCAGGTAACGGCCCACCAGTCTTCCTTCTTGACCCAACCGCGAACGATAAAGTTAACGCTGCTCGAAGCGAGTTCGGTCACGCGAACTTCCGGCGCTGGATCTTGGAGGATTCGTTCGTCGCTTTCCAACAAGGCGATCAAATACTTCTTTACCTCGCGTAGATCGTCGTCATAGCCGCAACCAACCGTCAGATCGACGCGGCGGGTCGCGTTGCGTGAGTAGTTGATGATATTGCCGCTGGTGATGTTGCCGTTGGGGACGATGATCATCTTGTTGTCCGGCGTCTTCATCTGCGTGTGGAAAATCTGGACCGCGTCAACGATGCCCGACACTCCCCCGGCTTCTACAAAATCGCCGGCCGAGAAGGGGCGAAAGAAAATGATCATCACCCCGGCGGCGAAGTTCGCCAACGAGTTTTGCAGCGCCAAGCCAACCGCCAGACCAGCAGCCGCCAACACGGCCGCGACGCTGGTGGTATCGATCCCCAAGCGATCGAGCACGGCGACGATGACCAACGTCAGAAAAAAGCCATATGCGATGTTCGAGAGAAACAGGGAGAGCGTCTGATCAACGCCTCCTCGATTCATCAGCCGCTTTAAGAATCCGCTCGCCCACAAAGCGACCAAGCGTCCAATAAACAAAATCAGAATCGCCGTGACAATTCGCAAGACCCATTCGGGACCTTGATCTTGCAAAAAGACGACCGCCGAGTTTCCCCAGTTTTGCATATCGGTCAGCGTTTGCGTCGCCTTTTCGCTGACATCGATTGCAGCGGCGTTGTCACCGGCGGGGTTCTCACCCGGATTTTCTACTTGGGCCAGCAGCAGGTTGTAGAACATGGCAGTCGGTCCTTGTACGTGTTGAGAGAGAAAAGTGAGCTTACACCACGTTATTCTTTGGCGTTAACCCGCACCTGAATTTCATCCCCTTCGACGCGAACGTCGAAACAATCGACCTTCACCTTCGGGTTATCGAGCCACGCGCCGTCGCAAAGCTGGAACCCCCACGCATGCCAGGGGCACATCACCACGCCATCTTCGACATAGCCGCCGGCCAACGAAGCGCCCATGTGTGGACAAAAATCGTCGATCGCCTGATACGTCCCATCGGCCAGATGAAATACGGCCGCCATGCGTCCGCTGACGTTAAACGCCTGGCCTTGTCCAAGGGGAATATCGCCAACTTTCGCGACGGTCACAAAATCTGCCATCAAAATGCCCAAATGAAAAAGGGTTCGCCGCGACGCCGAAGGGGGCTAGAATAGTACGCAAGCTGTCAGTCGCGACCATTTTACGCCTGAGCCGCGCTCGTTGACAGTCCTTTCCCTCACTCCTCTGATCGCATGATGCCGCCCGCAAGCAATCGCATTCTCTCGCTCTTGACGTGCGCCGCCTGGCTGACGCTGCATTTAATCGCCCACGGGGCCGAGTTGACTTCGGCCGAGTCTCTCTATTACGCCGGCAAATACGCCGAGGCGATCGCCGAACTGGAGCAAGTCGAGCAGCCCGACGCGATCACCGCGTGGCTAAAAGCCAAATCGCAAATCGCGATCGGCCAATCGGCCGCAGCGACAAAAACATTAACCACGGCGATCGAGCAAAAGCCGACCGCCAAGCTGTACGCGCAATTGGCCCGCATTCAGTTTGACCAGGGTCACTGGGACGACGCGACCGCGAGTTGCAAAAAAGCGTTGGCGCTGGACGAGCGGCAACCGGTCGCTCGCTGGACTGTCGCTCAATTGCATCGTGAGCGGGGTGAGTTAGAAGAAGCAGGCGCCGCCTACGAGTGGTTTGTCGACGACTTCAATGAGAACGACATTTCGGACGACCCTGACCAGTTATATTACGCCGGACTCGGCGCGGCGGAGTTCGCCCGTTGGACGCAAAACAGTCAGCAGTTCAGCTATCTCGTCAACACGCTCTTTCCGACGATCCTCAAACGCTCGCCCCAGTATTGGCCCGCCCGACTCGCGGTGGCGGAACTGTTCGCCGAAAAGTTCAACATGGGCTCAGCGCGGAGCGAGTGGACCAAAGCGCTGGAAATCAATTCTAGTTCGGCCGAACTCTTCACGCTGAAGTCGCAAATGGACGTGGCCAGCTACAACGTCGACCTGGCGATCGCCGCCGCCGATCAGGCATTGGCGATCCGCAGCGATTACGTCCCGGCGTTGGAAGCGAAAGCGAAAGCGTACCTGGCCGACTTTCGCCCGCTGGCAGCGATCGAAGTTCTGACCAAAGCGCGCGAGATCAACGACCAGCGCCAAGCGACCGCCGGCTTGTTAGCGGCCGCTTATCTGGCGGCCGACGGACCGGCGCTCGAAACCAACGAAGGAAGTTCGACCCGCTACGGAGAGTTGATCGAAACGCAGTCTCTCTCCAATCCCCATTGCGGCGAGTTTTTCGCCTCTTTGGGAGAAGGCTGCGAACTGCTTCGCAAGTATCCTTACGCCGCCAGCTTCTATCGCGCGGCGACCGAGCGGATGCCGCAACTTGTTCGTCCGCATGCCGAGCTGGGCATGGTGCTGATGCGGATGGGAGAAGAGCGGGAAGCGCGTACTGTTTTAGAAGCGGCGTTTCAGGCCGACCCCTTTCATGTCCGTGTGAAGAACACGCTAGAAGTGCTGGACGTGCTGGCCAACTACGAAACGCTGGAGACCGAGCATTTCCTCATTCGCTACGACCCCGAAAAAGACAAGCTGTTGGCCGAGTACGCCGCGCGGCATCTGGAAGACAACGTCTACGCGTCGATCTGCCAAGCCCTGGATTACGAACCGGCCGGCAAAACGCTGATCGAGTTTTTTAACCAAGCGAAAAACACCAGCGGGCACGGTTGGTTCAGCGCTCGCATGGTCGGTTTGCCGTATATCGGCACGGTTGGCGCCTGCGCCGGCAAAATGATCGCGCTCGCTTCACCGTCGTCGATGCCGGAAAAATACAACTGGGGCAATGTGCTGCGTCACGAATTTGTCCATGTCGTCAATTTACAACAGACCGATTTCAACATTCCGCACTGGTTTACGGAAGCGATGGCCGTCACTTACGAGACTGACGTGCAGCCGCCCGATTGGAAACGACTGCTGGCGAAACGAATTGCGGCCAGCGATTTGTTTGATCTGAACTCGATCAACTATGGCTTCATTCGCCCGCGTGACGGCGACGACTGGACCATGGCCTACTGCCAGGCGTTTCACTACGCCGTTTATTTGAAACAGCGATTTGGTGACGACGCACTGACCAAAATGCTCGACGGTTACGCCAAGTCGCTGACAACCGATCAGATCTTGGAGCAAATCTTTCAGACGCCGCAAGCCGATTTTGAACGAGGCTATCGTGACTACCTGGTGACAGTCGTCCGCGATGTTGAAATCCAAGCCAGCGATACCGACAAGAGTTTCGCCCAGTTGCTTCGTGACGCGCGCGATCAGCCGGAAGACGCCGACGTCCAGGCCGACGCCGCCTACGCTTACTTGCAACGCAAGTCGAACACTAGCGCACGCAAGTATGCGGAAAAAGCGATTGAGATCGATCCGAGCCATCCGCTCGGCTTGTATGTAATGGCGCGGCTCTTTCTCTCGATCGGCGACGCCCAAGAGACGCTGAAATTGCTGGAGCAAGCGACCGGCGAGCGATTTGATCGTCGTCCGGTGGCGCTGTTGGCCGGCTTACGATTGAAACAAAAGGATTACAAGTCGGCGATTGAGTTGTATGAGCGCGGCGCCAAAGCGGAGCCGGCGAGCGAAGAATGGACCGAAGCGCTGGTCCGCGTCCATCTGCTGCAAAAAGATGACGATGCGCTGCTGAAGCTGCTGCCGATTTTGGCCGCGCAAAAACATCACGACGTCGCGATTCGCAAAAAACTGGCGACGCTGTTAGCGGCTCGTAATGATTGGCGCGGCGCGGCGCGCTGGTCGGAAGAAGCGTTTCAAATTGATGTGGCCGACGCTCAGGCCCACGAGATCAACGGTCGCGCCGAGCAAGAGCTTGGTCACCCGCTTGCGGCGGCCCGTGAACTAGCGGTCGCTTTTCGCTTATCACCCGATCGAGTAGATTGGGGAATCACAGCGGCCGAAGCGCTGATCGCCGTCAGTGATGAAGCGGCCGCACGTGAAATTTTGGAAGCAGTCCTGAAACATTCTCCGTCCTCCGCGGCGGCTCAACAGTTGTTAGAGCAAATCAAATCGTGAACCAAGAACCTGCGCCGCCGGTCGACGTCAGCTTGGGTCAATTTCAAAAATTGATCCGCGACATGTACTTTGAAAAGGACCAGACCCGTGGGGTCGAAGGGACCTTCATGTGGCTGATGGAGGAGGTGGGCGAGCTCTCGTCAGCGCTGCGCGGCGGGACGCATGAAGAGCGTGTCGGCGAGTTTGCGGACGTGCTGGCCTGGCTGACCACCATCGCCAATGTCGCTGGAGTCGATCTGGCCGACGCCGTAAATCAGAAATATGGGAGCGGCTGTCCAGGTTGTGGACAATTTCTGTGCGTCTGCGATGACGCCGAAAAGCCGTAAAAACCGGTCCAATCGGCGTTAACTTCCCGCGAAGTTGGCCAGCGGAGGCCCGGCGTCAACTCGCAGGGAAGCGGTCAGCGGATTATGCTAAATAGCTTCAAGCCATCCAACTTGGAACTCTGGTGGCGTCCCCCCTTTTGTGAGACACGTTCGACTTTGATGTTGCTTCTCTGTCGCACCTTCCTAATTACGATCGTTCTCATCGCCACGTCGGCCTCTTCTTTGTGGGCCGGCGCGTGGATGCAGCAGCGTCATGACATCGCCGAAATCGAAGCGAGCCTGGGTTTCGCCGGACGCTTCAAAGTCGGCGTTTGGTCGCCGATTCGTGTCACTATCACGGCCGGCTCCCAACCGCTGCAAGGCGAAATTCATATCGCCGCTTTCGATTCGGACGGGGTGCCGGTCGAACATCGCTGGCCTCATGACGAAGCGGCCCAGATCGCCGCTGGCGAATCCCAGACCTTTGTCCTACCGGTGAAGATCGGCCGCACAAGCAGCCGCATCGAGGTCATCTTGGAAAGCGAAGTCGATGGCGTCGCAAGTCGATCGGTCTGGCAAGCCGCCGTCGGAGATCTGGGACAACCGGTTCTCGCCAGTCAACAACTCTGGCTGCAAGCAGGCGAACTGATCGGCATTCAAGACATCCTGAATCAACAGCGCGTTCAACCCGACGAATCATCGCAACTCGCGCAGATCGATCCCAGCCAATTGCCTGACGATTGGCGAATGCTGGAAGGGGTCGACCGTTTTCTGATCGTCAGCGGCGACGCCGAAACGTGGCGCAAGCTCTCTGCCGACAAACTCGCGGCGCTCGACTGGTGGGCCAAGCTAGGCGGACAAATCTTACTCGCCGTTGGCGCCGATACCGAACAACTGCTGTCGGCGGACGCTCCCTTGGCGCACTTTCTCCCCGGCAAGTACGTCGGGTTTGAGGAAGAGCGCCAAACTGCCGAACTTGAAAAATATGCTGGTAAAGTAACGCGGCTCGATCGCCCTGGCGCGCCAACTTTAGAAATCGCTACGCTGCAAGACGCCAGCGGGATTGCGCTGGTCCAACGAGCCGCGGCCAATCCAACGCCGTTGATCTCGGTCGCTCCCTACGGATTTGGCCTGATTGAATTTGTCGCGTTCGACCTGAACTCGCAGCCGATCGCTGGCTGGGACGGACGCAAACCGTTGCTGATCAAACTGCTGATCGGCGAGTCAGAGCAACAAGACTACGGCATCGTTTCGTTAGCCGGACAAAGCGCCGCGCATGTCGGGTACGAAGATCTCTCGGGACAACTGCGCGTCGCGCTCGATCAATTCCAAGGGGTCCACCTGATCTCGTTCCTGTTGATCGGCGTGATCGTCGTCGGTTATCTGCTGTTGATCGGCCCCGGCGACTACTTTTTGCTGAAACGATACTTTCCGCGAATGGAATGGACGTGGGTCACGTTTCCTTTGTTCGTGCTGTTGGCGTGCTGCGCTTCGTGGGGGATCGCTTTCTGGGCGAAAGGCCATGAACTGCGGATGAATCAAGTCGACGTGCTCGACTGCGATTTGGCCAGCCGAGTCGTTCGCTCCACGACTTGGGCCCATATTTATAGTCCGCAAACGCAGCGGCTGAACATTCAATTGCACAATCAAGCTCCTGCGCAAGCCAGCGATTGGAAACAAATCCTCGCCTGGCAAGGCTTGCCTGGCAAATCGCTAGGAGGCATGGACTCGCGTCAGTCGCTCGCGACGGTGCAAAACCCGTACTACCTGGCCGATGCGGATGACTCCGTATCGCTCGAGAACTTGCCGATTCAGATTTGGTCGTCGCGCAGTTTGTTTGGTCGCGGCTGGGCGACCCTCGATGGCGAAGCTCCCAAGCCGCTGACCGAGATCAGCAATCAACTGCTCAACGGCGTGATTCGCAATCCAACCGAGATTGACTTGGAAGACGTCTACGTTTTCTACGGCCGCTGGGCTTGGCACTTTCCCAAGTTTCCGGCTGGCGGCGTCTTGTCGCTCTCCGGCAAAGCAGGCAAGAACTCGGACAAAGTGTTACGCAAAACCAGGGTCTCTGACGCACGCGACGTGTCGGAACTTTGGGACCGCGAAAATACCGATATCGACCGCATCATGGAAGTCGCCCTGTTTCACGAATCGGCAGGCGGTCGCGGCTATACGAACTTGATACAGCGCTATCAGGGGTTCATCGACCTCTCCCAGCACTCGCAAACGCAACGCGCCGTGTTGGTCGGCAAGTCGGCCGAACCGGTCACGCAGTTGCAGATGACCGCGGTTGGATCGGAAGAGCCGCTTGCGCCGAAAACGGAACACTGGACTTACGTTCGCTTGATCTATCCGGTTGAGCCGGAATAACGCATCTTTAGGCGCCGCCATGATCGAAACTCACGACCTGACGAAAAAATACGGCGACTTCTTCGCGATCAAAGGGATCGAGCTCGACCTGAAGCAAGGGGACGTGTTCGGCTTCATCGGTCCCAACGGCGCCGGCAAGACGACCACGATGCGAATCATCGCGACGCTGCTCAACCCGACCTGGGGCGAAGCCTACGTCTGCGGCCATTCGATCTACACCAACCCGAAAGAAATCCGCCGCCTGGTCGGATACATGCCTGACTTCTTTGGCGTGTACGACGACATGAAGGTGATCGAGTACCTCGAGTTCTTCGCCGCCGCCTATCGCATTCGGGGCGACAAACGTCGCCAGGTTTGCGACGAAATGCTCAATCTGGTCGATCTCGACTTCAAACGCGACGCGTTCGCCAACACGCTCTCACGCGGGCAAACGCAACGACTCGGCTTGGCCCGCGTGCTGCTGCATGATCCGCAAGTGCTGCTGCTGGACGAACCGGCGAGCGGTCTTGATCCCCGGGCGCGGATCGAGATGCGCAACCTGCTGAAGCGGTTGCGCGACATGGGAAAAACGATCATCGTGTCGAGCCACATTCTGCCCGAATTGGCCGATGTTTGTAACAAGATCGGGATCATCGATCGCGGCGTGATGTCGGTCAACGCATCGGTCGAAGAAGTGATGAAGCAAGTCCGCCAAAAGACGGTGCTGCATATCGGCGTCGCCGGCGATCAGGAAGCGGCCGCCAAAGTCTTGGAAGGCTCCGAAGCGGTCGAGAGCATTGAGCCGCGTCCCACTTACCTGATGGTGACTTTGAAAGAGGGAACCAGCGACTACAGCGATCTGCCGACCTGGCTCATCCAAGCCGGACACAAGCTGACTCTCTTCCGTGAAGAAGAAATCAATCTGGAGTCGGCGTTTATGGCGCTGACCAAGGGAATGGGGAAGAAGACGTAGGTCGCTCACGCTTTACTCATCCGGATGATAATTCTTCCGAATCTTGCGCCGATTCGCGGCTTTCTTCTGCTCCTGCAGTTCCATTTTCGCCTGACGATAGAGTTCGGACTTGCGCTTGGCGAGCAGCCGCGCAAAGTCATAGTCAGACAGTCCAATTCGTTTGCCGGTCGCGGCGATTACCTTTTGCTCGCGAGCGTCATAGTGACCATCGACCAGCGCCATGTCGATCATCGTCGTCAACCATTGGACGCCTGAGGCGCGATGATCCGGTGTGGGCGATTCCAACGTTCCATTGGCGGCGTCGGTCAACATTCCCTGGACGCGGCTCAGCGGTACGCCATGTTTTTTGGCGACTTCCTTGAGCAGCTTTTGCTCTTTCTCGTCGAGCTTGCCATCCGCCGCTGCGACCTGCACGACCCAAGCGATCAAGTCAACATCGTCAATCTTGGCGAATTCACGCAAGCTGCGCCCATTCACTTGGGCGCGATCCAAATCGCTTCCCGATACCTGCCGAACTACTTGACTGACAACCATGGTGGACGTCTGGTCGAAGGTTGGACGACCTTGCTCGTCAAACGCGGGGCCGTTGGGAATCGTCGCGATCACCGTTTCGATTCCCTCGTTCGCTTTTTTCCGCAAATGGCGGGCTTCATTGGCGCTATACGGCAGCCAATCGATCAACACCCAGTCGCTGGCGCCGTCGTTCAGCACCATGTGGCAGAACTCGCAGGCATGCGATGCGGCGTTCGACTCCGGCGCTCCGCAACCGGGACATTGCAGCGAGGAGACGCTCTTTTCGATCTTGGTCTGCACGCCATGTTTGCGGGCCAGCACCATCATCGTGCGAAGCGTGCTCGGCTCGCGCGACGTCTCTTGGCTCTCTCCACTTTTCTTATTGCGACGGCCCGACCAACGAACCTCGACCAAGGCGCGATCGAGATGCTTGTCGGTGATCACGCCGATGACGTCGACCGCGCCGACGCCGCAATCGGTATAGAACGTCCGCTCGCGCGCCTCGAGCACCTGGCGATGCATTTCGCAGAAAATGTCATGCGCCACCTTATTCAAGGGGCGCAGATCGCCATGCCGATCGGCCGTTACTTTGCGCGTGAAGATCACGCTGGCTCGATCTTCCAAGTGATGCGTATTGAAGCCGGGATCATGCGAAATCCAATAGCGCGTGGCGCTGTTCAGCCCTTGCCCGGCGTTCGGTTTCCAGACGCTGCTTTGCGTGATTTCACTTAGCACCCAATCATGCTCGCCGCTACGCAGCAAACTTTCGCACGAGCCGCAACGATCCCATTGGTTAATCTGAATCGACGCGCCGCAGTTGGGGCAATTTCCCTCGATCAGGCCCGCCTTTTGCGGCTTGGTCTGTGCTCCGCGGCGCCGCAGAAAAGTCCACACCTCGGAAAATGACTCGTTGTTTTTGGAGCCTGGGATCATCTTGCCGGTCGTACGATCGACTCGATAGTCCTTTCCCCGCGCATGGATTCGCAGCGAGATCACTTCAAACGCGTTTTGATCATTTCGGCTCGCGGTGATTTCGATCGGCTCCATCCGCTGGATCCGCACATCTTCGATCACGTTGCGATAGCCAAGTTCGTGCTGTTCCGCAATTTGCAACGAGAAACGTTCGTAAACGCCGTCCGAAACAAACGCGTGAATCGGCGCCAGATCTTGTTCAGACCAGGCGCGTTGAATTTTGCCAAACGCGTTCTCGGCACGTTGCTTGAACTGCTGCAGGTCAAACGACGGATCGCTTTCTTGCAGCGCAGCCAGGCAAGAGTCGATAAAGTCATGATCCAGTTTGTTAAACGAGCGATGAATAAATCGCCGTTGCTGGCGCTCGTTGGCCTGCATGACAAACCAAAAGAAGAAGATCACCCCGATCACTATCGTGGGAATGCCGATGACCGGATGTCGCAAGAGAAAAAAGATGAGCGGACCAATATTGCCGTGGCCCCCGCCGGAACCAGAAGAAAAACTGCCGCCTCCGCCGGAAAAAGAACCACCGCCACCAGAAAACGATCCGCCGCTGCCGGCGCGTCCCCAAGCATCGGACGCGGGAACCAGGATCAGTCCCCACAGCAAAAAGAGGACGGCGATAGCACGGGCAATACGCACAATCAGACATTGGGGGTGAGAGAAGAAAATGCGAAAGGGCGCTAGGTATTCGTCCGTCGAGACAAATTCTTAGCGGCGACAGCGCATTTTAACGCACAAACCGCAACCAGACACGCGGTTTCGTACGGGTTTACTCCCGCTCTTCAAAGCAGGTTTTCCAGACTTCGGCGCCTTTTTCATGCTCAGCGACCCCATGAAAGAACGACTTCATCGCCGTATCGGGATCACAGTCGTCGCAGTTCTCCCAAGCCAACAGCATCGGCCGATGGATCTTAAACGCGCCGCTCTCAACCGGAACGTAAGGGACAGCGACGATCAATTTGGATTCTGGCCAAAGATAGGCGCGATGTTCCAGGATGATCGCATCGTGCGTCACATCGTTGATGGTCACGCGACCATCAAACACAAAGACGCCGTCATCAGCCTCCATTTTGTTCGATTCGAGCCGCTCGACGCCGGCTTGGACGGCGATTTCCAGGTCGTCATGCTCCAGACGCTCCATCTGCCGCTCTCCATCCGGAGTCGCGTAGGCGAGAATCGGAATCAGTAGGTCTCCATCCGAGACGCACCAAACAGCATGAGCGGCGAAAAACCCGCCTAGCTCTGCGGCAGCAATCATGGGTGGTCTCCCTATTTTTCCAAATCAGTTTCAGGCGGAGAAGCGTCGCAGGACATCTCCGTCAATTCGATGCTGTTCCATGATCGGAAACGCCGGATTTGCTGGATCGCCGATCAAGTAGCGTCTTTGTTCTGCACCGAGAGCGACTCGATCATATCACGAAGACGATAAAAGTCACCCTGCGCCTCGGTGATTGAAACACCGGGATTCGCACGACGTAATTCTTTGACGAAGGCAACGAGATTATCTTCGTAGGCAAAGTTCGTCAACTCGCGCGTGGTGACTTTGGGTGAAGGGAGTTGAAAATCAATGCGAGCAGGCCGCCACTGGCCCCAGTCGAGTCCCTGGCGAAAATCGCCCCATTTTTCGACATCTTTCGTGCAGTAAAAGCCTTCCGCAAAGTCGACTCCCAAAAAAATACAGGTAGCGCATTTTTGGGGCACGTAGACTTTCGATTGCAGGAATTCATTATCCAACAAGACCGGTTCGGTGGGACCATCGATTTCGCATGCTCCATGATCCAAATGGAGACGGTGATGAATCTGCGGCATCGCTCGCGTGCAGTCGCTTCCATACAAATGCGGGCACTCTGAGCACTTCATCGGAACGGCGCCGCGCGTCCCCTCATACTCGTAGGGGACCGCTGGCTCGATGGGGCCATCTACTGGACAACGAGGGAAGTATTGGCGATGCATCGTAACTCCCAAGGCGGTCATGGATGAGGATTTCATGGAGTTACTCATGGTGAACATGCTCAAGCATACACCATATTTGTCGATGGCTCAAAGATACGCCGCATGTGATGGATGTCGCCGCTCGCCCCCCTTTACGGATGCACGAAGGTCGCTGAGGTGATCGGCTGGTTCAACTGCACATCCCGCAAATCGATCGTCCGCGTTTCGTGCGTCTCTATTTCCGGCCAAGCGTCCAGCGCCGCGCCGTCGATGATCGCCTGAAATTGAATCCGCCGCGGAACCGCGTCTTCCCTTCCCAAAGCGATGATCAGCGAGGCTGGAGTTCCCGGCGGAAGTTCGCTCCAGGCCGAGAATGCGCCGGATCGGATCTCCGCAGCGTGCTGCGGCAATCGTCTCGCCAGGGTTTCACGCTTTAAGATTCCCTTCATCACAAAGACATCTTCGTCGGCCAGTTTTCCGGCGCCGACCAAGACCAGATCATAATCTGCTTGCAGTTGTGATAGCAGGCCGGGAAGTCCCAATTCGGCCAGATGCATCTGCGGGCTATGCAGCGGAGTCGGCGTCTTGGTTTCGCTCGTCATCGTTTCTCGCTGCGTCGTGCAGCGCGTCCAAAGCTTTCGCCCATTGCTGATTTGCAACAAGCTCGACTGCTCGACGCCGCGTAGTTTTAGCTCTAGTCGGCGGAGGAGCGCCCCTTTTTCTAGATAGTATCCAGAACCGGCCGCTGCTGGCGTCGTGGTCGAATACTCGATCCGTGAGGTGATCGACGAGCAGGCCAAGACGCGCCGGATCGCGTCGGAGAGCAACTGATCGGCGTTTCGACCGGCCGAAGTCAAGCTTTCGCCGCTAGCAACCTCGGCCGCGACTGCCTGCGCAGCAGGAGAAAAAAAGGGCAACGAGGGAAACTCGATGGCGCAAACGGCGGTCAAAACCGCTAGCACGACGGCTGCAGTCAGCAGTGTCAAATTGCGCCGATTATTGCTCATATCAAGGTTTTGTCGGTTTTCCCAAAGATTCGCATCGTTCCGGGCCGAACATTAATGCCACGGAGTCTTCCTTGCGCGGTTTGTTCGTGCGGGAATTGGGATTGGCTGCTCGTCACGTCGAGCGGCGATTTTACGCTCTGTGACAGGAACAGGTCCACGTCAATCGGCGAATGCCGCCGGCGACGTTTGACAAATCAACTGAGTGAACCAAACCGAACGATAGCGAATCGCTTCAACTCTTGTACTGACCCGTGTCGGTTCCGAATCGGCGGCAAGAGCTGAGTGAGGGGGAAAACCATGAGACAGACTTTCTGGAAGTGGGCCATGCTGTCGCTGACAGCTGCGACGGTTGGCTGTCAAGCCATGCACACGCCGCACAACTTGCCGCCGGCGCAACAACTTCGTCACCCCGGTCCCGGCGTTGACGGTCCCGGCCCCGGAGTACTGACTCCGCCGCCGATCCAACAAGCGTCAGCCATGATGCCGATGGATCCAAACATGGGTCTGGGCATGCCTGGACCGGCGTCGACCAGCCAGATCTTGTTCGTCAAACCGGACGGGATGCAGGTTCAATGGGACGTAGGCGGAATCGGCTACTACGACTCGACGCCCCGCGTCGTGCCGTTCCCGGTTAACTTCCCCCAAGGCGGCATCTACCGCTTGAAGCTGACCAACATTCCGGGCGATCCCGGCGCCGAGCTGTACCCGACCATTGAAGTTGGCCCGGCTACTCCGCGTACCGACGCATTCCTGGCTCACAACGCGATTCCGATTCAGTTCACCGAAGAAGACTTCGCTCAGGTTCGTAGCGGCAACTTCGTAACGAAGGTGATCTACCTACCCGATCCCAACTATCAAGAGCTGGCCTTGGCCGACGTCGAAACGCTCGTCTCGACTCGCCTGGATCCCGGCGTCGATCCGATCATGGAAGCCGATCGCCGCGGCACGATCATGGCGATCACTCGCTTGGGCAACAAAGACCTGGAAATGCCCGGCGACGAACTGCAAGGCGGATTCGATCCGAACGTCATGGCTGGCGGCGGCATGATGCCGGCCATGGGTCCTGGCGGTCCGATGGGTTACCCCGGTTTGCCCGGCGGTCATCCTTACTCGGCTCCGTTTGTCGCTGGCGTCACCACGCCTGAATATGGCATGCCGTACGTCGGCACGCCGATCGGGTTGCCTGGTCCGGCTCACATTCCGTTGGGCGGCCCGGCCGGATTGCAAAAGCACGTGATGACCAATCACACGCACATGCACATTCCTGGTCCGACCGACAAGGTCAACATCCATGTCAAGCAGAAGCCGGGTCTCAGCTATCCGACTCCGCCGAACAAGGCTTGGATTGTTGAAGAAAACATGCACCACGCTCCAGCCTTCGGACAACCGCACGCCGATCGCCGCGAGTATATGCCCAGCCAAGGCGGCGGCGCCTACTGCCCTCCGCAGTAAGCGGAACGCTTTGGCCTGGGGGCAAACGTGAAACCATCGGCACGGTCGGCAGCTGCAAAGCGCGACCGTGCCTTTTCCCATGACAGGGGAACTGGGCGGACAAGGATGTTCGTTCAACATTGGCGCAGCCAGCAGCGAGACGGATCTTGCATGAATAGCTCTACCCGCCTTTACATGGCTTTGACCTTTGGCATGGCCGCAGTGCTGACTTGCAGCACGCTCGCCTTCGCTCAAGAAACCCCCAATCCGCACAAGCTGTATCACGAGGGTCTGCCGCCGGGCGCCATCGGTCAGTTGCAACTGCTGCAGAAACGCCCGGTCGCCGGCTGGTTTCAACCGGTCGAGATCGCGCCTCCCGCCGGAACCAAAGTCTCGTTCACCAACAACGGGCAATTTGGTCCCGATCTTCCGGCTCCGGCGATCGCCGGCTGTTTGATCGGTCAGGTCTATCGCATGCGGTTGAGCGAGATTCCGTTGAACCCAGGCGCCGAGCTGTACCCGACGGTCGAAGTGATTGATCGACTCTACCCGCCGCCGGGTCTAGAACTGAAATACCCGATTCCGGTCCATATCACGCAGGAAGAAATTCGCTACGCGATGGAAGGGAAGTTCGTAACGCGGATCATCTATCTCGAACCGCCGATCGACGCCGTTCCCGTGCGGCAAGAGAAAGACTTCCAGCCATTCTTCGAGGTTCCTCCCGGCGGCGATCCAATTCAGATTGCGGACGAACTGGGACGCCCCGTTGCGATCTTACGGATGGGCTCGCGACAACCGTCGCAGGAAGAACCGCAGGGCGAATTTGATTATCGCTCGCCGCCGATCATGGTTTACGACACCACCGCGATCCAACAGATGCCGCCGCAGCGCGTCGAGCAGGAAGCAATTCGCCAACCGGCGTTTCCGCGCGTTCCGCCGACCGCGTATCTGCCGCCGAATGTGGCGGAGCGTCCACTGTACGCTCCTCCCGGTAATGTTCAAACTCGCTAACACCTTCGCCGAATTGCCGTCATGAAATTTCGGAACTTGCGACAACTCGCTTTGCTGGCCTCGGCGCTGGGATTGCTGACGATCCCGGCTTGTCAAATCACCGACGTCAAAACGACGTACGGACCGACGAAGCCGATGTCTGGCATGAGTTTTCACGAAGCGGCGCCCGACGTGACGCCCGAAACGCCGCCCGCGCCGCAATATGCGGCTGCGCAGCCTGCCGAAGTTCCGCCGGTCGAAAATCAATATCCCATTCAATTGACTTCCGGTGAAGAACCGGCCAACGTTCCGCCTCCAGAACATTACTACCAAGCGGTAGCGCCGATCGCCCAGCCAACTTCCGGCATGCCTTGCCCCAGCGGACCATGCGGACCTGGCTATGGAAATTGCGGACCCGGTGGAAATTGCGGCCCCGGCGCCTACGGCTGCTATCCAGTCACGTCGTACGACACGACCCCTCCTTGCTGGCCCGAAGACGAATACATCTACGATGGCGGCGATCGCAATCAACAAACGATGATCGGCGCCGACTTCAGCATTCGCGGTTTCGACATTGAAGACACCGTCGCTCACTACGATACGCTCGACGGCCAGCGGAAGGTGACTCCCAGCAATCGCGTTTGCGTTTATGCGCCTCGCTTCGCCGCAGTTCGCAAGATCTACGGGCTGTCGGCCGGCCTTAAAAACCAACGTCTGGTCGCGAGCCGCGCCGACCTGGAACTGCAAAGTCAAAACCACAACGGCATTGCGACCAACATCAATCAACCGGTGCAGCCAGAGCGAAACCTCGGCGCCAGAACCGCGACGATCTTCCGCGATCGCACCATGGGCGTTGGGCTCGAAAATCGCCAGATCTTGATCCAGTTTGTCAAAGAGTTCCAAGCCTACGAAGACTTCAGCATCATGAAGGTCGGCGTCTACGACGCGTCGCAGAAAGCTCGCCTGGCGACCAGCATTCAAAATGCGATCGCGTGGACCGAAAACCAAGCGGTGCAAGTCACCATCGAAGGCCAGCAGGCGCACGAGGGAACCTACGAACTAAATCCGCAAGAAGCGGTGATGTTCGACTTGGATGGCAAGCCCTGCTTACGAATCGTCAAAGCGGCTTCGACCGACGACGCTCTGCCGGGCGACATTGTTGAATTCACGCTTCGCTTCGACAACCTGGGCGATCAGCGAGTCGGCAATGTGACGATCATCGACAACTTATCGCCTCGCTTGGAACTGGTCGAAGGTTCTGCTCAGTGCAACATCGACGCCGAATTCATAACGCAGCCGAACGAGAAAGAATCGCTGATTCTCCGCTGGGAGATCAAGGACTCGCTCGAGGTCGGCGAAGGGGGCGTCTGCCGCTTCAAATGCCGCGTTCGCTAACCGGCGAGCGGTTACTCGCCGCGTAAAGCGGGAATCAGCGGCGTTCGCAAGGAAGATCGCGCGGTCCATAGCCCTGCGATCAAGCCAACCACAAAGATCAGTCCCAACATCACCGTCAAAGTTCCCCACGGAACGCCGGCAGCGCCAAACAGCATGTGCGGCAAGACCGCGACCAGGGCCGCCAAGACGCCGGTTCCTAGTCCGGCGCACAACAGCGCCGCGTTTTCTAGCAGCACGAGCCGCACCAAACGATTGCGGCGAAATCCGGCCGCTTGCAGCAACGCAAGTTCGCCGCGCCGTTCGATCACGTTGCGTGCCTGAACCGTCGCCAACCCAAAGGTTCCGAGCAACAGCCCAAGTGCGCCAAGACTTTGAAACGTCGAGAGATACGTATTCTGCACCGCTAACAAGTCGATCAATGTCTGCTTTGCATCGGTCGCGTCAAATCCATCTTCGCTCAAACGATCTTCCAACACGGATGCGACCTGTTCGGTTTCTCCCGGCGGCGTTTGAATCAAAAACATCCGGTAGCCGCTGGTATCGGGAAAGCGATCGAGCAAATTCTGTTCGCTGACGATCAAGCTTCCCTGCAGAATGCTGTTCGAAAGGAGCCCGGCGACCTGGTATTGGGTGGTCCGTCCATCCGGATCAGTCGTCTCGAAGGTTTCACCGACGCCGCCAAACAGATGGAGCGCATACATCGCCGTGTTCTTATCAAGCGCGCAGGGTATCGGCGCGTTCTCGCCATCGGCCGATTTCTCCAACACCAACCATGGATTCGCCTTCGCTTCTGGCGTTGTCGCCACGGTTCCCGCCCACTCAAACTGCGCCGCGCCCTCTTGCGAGTAGTGGGAGATCATCTGCGGCGTCGCCCCCAGCACGCGTGGACTGTTCGACTGATACAAGTTCAAGCAACTTGCATCGTCCCCCGGTTGCATCCGCATCGCCAAGATAGACGTTTTCGCCAGCAGCGGTTCGTCGGTTTCGCGAAATCCTTGATCGTAACGGCCGGCCGGCGAATTCAGGTCGTGGAAGATCGGCTGCGTGCTTTCGGCGATCAAGTCCACGCCGCCGGTTCCGCTTTCGGTCGGCGCCAAACGAAAGCTGCTGATCGCGATGATCAAAAACGACGCCGCGCCGACCAGTCCAATCGTCAACGTACTCCGTCCCGGATTGCGCGCCGCGTTGCTTAGCGCCAACTGCGATAGTTGGAAACCAACGCCAGCAGAACGTTCGGTCGCGCGCCACTGCAGATATCGCCGCTCCAGAAACATCAGCGCCGCCAGCATCGCGGCTCCAGCGCCAAAGAAGGCGCCGGCTTGAGCTTCGCCTGCTAACGTGGTCGCCAATACCGCTAATCCGATCGAAGCCGCAATCAGAGCTCCGCCGACATAAATCATCCAACGGCCTTGTCCCGGTTGTTGATCTTGCGACGACGCGGTTTGCCCTGCTAATAAAGCTCGTGGTGATGTTTTCCGCAATCGCCGCAGCGCCCAAAGAATGGCGCCCAACGAAGCGAATACGCCGCTCGTCAATCCAATCAGCAGCGTCGCTGGATTATCAAGATGCAACTGCAAGAACGGCGTCACCACCGCCGCGACCCACCACGTGCGTAGTCCATACAGCATCACCCAGGCATAACCAACGCCCAGGATCACCCCCAACAGTCCGCCCAACGAAGCGACTATCGTCGCTTCGATCAGCAACATCGCGCGAATCGCTTTCATTCGCAAACCAACCGCCGCTTCCAGTCCTATTTGACGTGCTCGCTGGTCAACGCCTAATTGGAACAGCAGCAAAGTCAGCATCAGCGCCGCCGCAATAATGAACATGCTGAAACCGAGGAACAATCCGTTGAACGGCGTCGTACCGCTAGCCGCTCGCAGCGCATTCTGGCGAGCGAGCAAAAAGCGGAAACCAAGTTCCTCTTTGCGCTGATTGAGCGCGGCTTCGACATCGGCGATCAGTTTTTCTTTCGCCATCGCCGCAACCGGTATCCGTATCGACGTCGCGTCGCCGAACCGACTTCCCCACAGTTTTTTGCCGGCGCTCAGCGAAACATAGGCCTTCGGCGTGGTGCGATAGTTCTCCCAATATTCGTCATCGACTCCACGGATCCGACGATTGTCGAACGGAAACGGCGGATCCCAATCGTCAATCGAATCTTGATCGGTGATCCCTTCCACTTCCGGCGTCAGGTCTGGATCGTTCGCCGTGGTCGGCGGCTGGTCGAACTCGGCCGGACCTCTTCGCGAGGCCGGACTATCAGGCTGCGTTAAAGGCGTAATCGCCGCTACTTGAAACTGGTGCGATGTCTCTTTGGCGATTCCGTGCGAACTCTCCGGCTCAAAGTAGGCGATCTCGATCCGATCACCAATCGCGGCCCCCAGTTGCTCGGCGGACCAGGAGTTCAAGATGATTTGATCCTCCGCCAGCATTCGTATCGGTTCGCCGGTGGCATCAAGCAGCGGATAGGCCAACGACGCCGGGTCGAGCGCCGTCACGGTCGAATAAGGAATCGCTTCGTCGTCGGTCGCTTTCTTTTCGATCGACGTCGCCAAATAGGTAAAGATCGAAAATGCTTGCGGGCCCGCCGCTTGTAAGATCGCTGCTTCCGCCGCATCGCCAAAGATCATTCGCGACGAACTGAGTTGGTAGTAGTCGAAAATCGTTTGCGGGTCTTCCCCTTCCGCCGTGAACTCTTGTCGCACTTGATCGAAGCGATAGCCGAAATCATCCAAGGAGAGCGTCAACTTGTTCGCCAACTCTGCGGCGGTTTGCTGGGGGTCATGCGCGGCGACCAGAATCGCGTTCGCTTTGTTCGGTTGGTCCAGCGAATCTTCCAGCAAAGGGAGCGGAACGAAGGCATTGAGCGGCGCCTGTTGATTCGGAAACAGCCCGAATCTCCCCAATCCTTGGGCCGGAATGATCGCCGCAACTTTCAACCGTGGAATTCCCCTTACGCGGCCTGACTTCTTCCCCAGCGGACTATCGGCCGGCACATCGTTGGACGAAGGCAAGCGAATCGCGACTTCATCTCCCACGGCGACGTTCAGCTCGGCCGCTAATGGCGCATTCAGAATGATCGAGTTGTCGCCGTCGAACTTCGGCGGTTTCGACTGCGGGTTCAGCTTCCAAAACGAATCGTCCACGCCAAAGATCGAGACGCCGCCGGCCAGACGCAGATTGTCGCCGCCGGCATGTTCGACGCTGCCGCGGAGCAAGATCATCGGCGCCGTCCGTTCGTTTCCAGAGGCGAGTTGCGTCGCTCGATCCTGCGCAAAAAAGCGATCCGCCAAGACGACGTGCGTTACGTCTCCCAAACGATCCAACGACAAGTCCCGCAGACTCCCCTGAACCGAATCGCCGACCAGCAGCGCTCCGGTCAGAACCGCGGTCGCCGCGGCGACGCCCAGTCCAACCGCCAGGTTGATCGAAAAATAATAACGTGCGCTGCGAAGCGCAAGTCGCATTTGATCCATGCCGACTATCTCCTGCGCGCGTCGTTTAGGTAAGACGTCCATCGTCGAGACTTCGCCGCGCGGCGAACATCTCGGCCAACTCCATGCTATGCGTCACCGCGATCAGCATCGCGTTCTCTTGCGCCTGCAAATCGAGCAACAGCCGGCCGATCGTTTCGGCGTTGGTTCGATCGAGATTACCGGTCGGCTCATCCGCCAACAGCAGACGCGGCTGATGAATCAAACTGCGTGCGACGGCGACCCGTTGTCGCTCGCCCCCAGACAGTTCGGCCGGTCGATGACTGATTCGCGAGGTGAGTCCGACTCGTTCGATGAGATACTTGGCCCGCTCCACCAATTCGCTGGTCGCAGCGCCGCTGGCCAATGTCGGCACCAACACATTCTCCAGCACCGACAACTGCGGCAGCAGATGATGATCCTGAAAGATGAACCCAATTTTGCGATTGCGGAAATCGGCCAGTTGCGGCTCGGCCAGGTCAAACGGATTTTGTTCGTCGAGCGTCACGCTGCCGCTTGTCGGCGACTCGAGCGCGCCGAGACAGTAGAGCAGCGTACTTTTGCCGGAACCGCTCGGCCCCAGGATCGCCAGATTTTCGCCGGCATTCAGCGACAGACCGGCTTGCTGAAGCACGACCAGCGGTTCGCCGCGGGTCGGATATTCTTTACGCAGTGAAACAACGTCGAGATCGGACATGGCGGCGAGTGCGTCTAAGGATGCAAGATCGCGAGGCCGCCTAAGCCGTAAAACGTATATTCGACATCGGCGACTTCGTCCCAAACGGCGCCAAAGAAGCCGCCGTCAGGTTGTTGTAGACCTTCAACGTAACGCATCGCTGCGGCGGTGTCGATCTCGTGCAGCGCCCCCAGATCGGTCAACGTCAGACAACCGGTAAACGTGCTCAGCAGATCGGCGATCGGAATCCGCGTGTTGGCTCGCAGTCCTCCTTCGTCATTTTGCATTTCGAGCAAAAAGTCGATCGCACCGTCGGCCACTTCTTGATCCAACCCATCAATAATCCGCAGCGCGCCGATCGCGGCGGCGGTAGGATTGGTGCCGGCTCGCTTACTCGCTCGAATCTCGCGAAAGCCGCCATCGTCCGCTTCTTGGGAAAGCAGAAAATCGCGAATTCGCGCTGGCTGCACAATCGGCCGCTCAATCAGTTGCAAACAGAGGAGCACCAAGAAAGTGTGATAGGTGCTGCTGGCCGAACCAAGCTCTCCTTTGGCGTAACCGCCGTCATCGCGGCGCAATTTCTCAAGCGCCGCAGCGACTTGCGATCGCCAATCGTCGGCGGCGCCGGCGAAGACTTCGACTCCGGCACTATTTTCCAGCAGACCGGCGCCATAGATCAGCGAAAGAAAGTCGACAATCGTCTCTTGTCCGCCGAGTTTCGATCGCAAAAAGTCACATGCGCGGTCCGCCAGATCGCCGTGCAACTCGCCCAGGATCGCCAATGAGCGGAGCGCGAACGAAGTGTAATAGAGATCACTGGGGCCTTCGCGTCCGCCGAACCCGCCATCAGCTTGTTGCCGTGCGGCGATAAAGCGCGTGTGGCGATCACGGATCTCGGCGTCTACTTCGCCCAGCCCCATCGCAATGCGGACCGTCAATTCCGGCAGATAGTTGTTCATCAGCGCGCCCCCGATTGTTCTAGGCGACAAGATAAGGGGTGATCTTGTCGCGAAACCAAACAGGCGTTTCGATCGACTGCGGCGGCAGCGCATGATAAATACGGCAGCAAACAGCGGTCGTTTCGCCGGTTGCGACTGGTCGACCGTCATGCGTGAACTTGAATCCGTACGTCACGCTTTTGGCGCCCATCTTTTTCACGACGATCGAAATATCGATCTCGTCTTCAAATCGAACCGGACTTTGAAAGTCGCAGCGGATCGAGACCCGCGGCCAACTGATCGTCGCGTCGCCGTCCGGCGTATGGACCGATAGCCCGACATGCCGTAGGAACTCGTGCTCGACTTGTTCCATGTACACGGCGAACGCCGAGAAGTGCATGATGCCGGCGGCGTCGGTGTCACGAAATTCGACCCGTCGCTTTGTGTGGTAAACCTCAGGCATGGCGCGAGCTCTTCGTTGGCGTTCGATTCAAATCAGCGCACGCAAAAAGCCTGCACAGGTGGGCAGGCTTCCTTCGTTCGCAGCGTGCGTCGGCAGGGACGTCCCTTTCTGGGAAAGGACGTTAGTCCTTCACGTACGGCAGCAAAGCCATGAATCGGGCGCGTTTGATCGCCTGCGTCACAGCATGTTGGCTGACCGCGGTGCAACCGCTCTTGCGACGACCGACGATCCGGCCATGGCGATTGGTCAGCTTTTTCAGCAGCTCAACGTCTTTGTAGTCCACGAACATCGGTCGCGGGCGTTTGCCGTCGACGAAGATCGGGTCTTTGCGTGTGACGCGGGCTTTGGTCTTCGCCCGTTTACGAGCCTTGAATCGGTTGGCAGGCTTCATAGCATCCTATGGAATCGAAAAAGCTACTATCGATTGTTTTGTATCGAGTCGAAACCTCAGATTTTAACGGAATCGCGGCCGACAGCAAGGGCCGAACTGCAGGTTGCCAGAACCCGCACGATTGTCGCAAATCAAAGGGTAACAGTCACTTACGAGTCTTTCGCCGGGAAAAACTTTTGCAAGGTTTCTTCGCTAGGCCGGGGAGTTACCAGCGAAACGAGGATTAAAGCGAGCGTCGAACCGGCCAACATCGGCGCCACCGGCATCATATCCAGCACCGAATAATGGGGATTTCCAGCAAAGTCAGACTGGTAGAAAAAGTAGCACCACAAGCTAATCGCCGTAATCACCGACGCGTACGCACCCGCTTTGGTGAGACCTTTCCAGTACAACGCCGCGAGAATCAGCGGGAACAGCGCCGAGAACCCGCTGAAACACCAGACGCCCAGCGTAAAGACGCGGCGGTAGTCAAGCAAGCTGAGCCCGTAGGTGATCGCGACGATCAAGATGATGAACGTCCGCGCGATCATGACGATTTGCTTGTCGGTAAAGCGATTCTTGCCGCCGTAGTGGACGACGATGTCGTTGGTGAAGATCGTGCCGACGCAGAGGAACTGGCTATCGAGCGACGACATGATCGCCGCCAAAACGCCGGCAGTCAAAAAGCCCCCCAGCACGTCGCCAGAAAAACGCTTCACCAAAAATGGCAAAATCGCGTTGGCGTTGGCGTCCACCGCCGGCGGAATCGGCACTAAGTTGCCAGCCGCCCAAGCTCCAATCAACACGCACGGCGCCCAAACGATCATGATGAACAGCGGATGAGCGACGACCGCCAGCTTAAAGTTGCTCGCCTTCCGAGCGGTCAACCAATGCTGAAACAAGTGCGGGAACATGCCGACCGATAACGGCACAAACATATAGGTTGCAAATCTCAGGTACGACATGCTGGGATTCCCGGCCCGAACCAACTTGTCACGGGGGATCGATTCGGAGGCGGCGACCAGGTTCGCCCAAAGGCCTTCTTTTCCGCCGATCTGCGAAGCAATGACAAAAAAGGCGACCAACCCGAGCACCATAAAGACAATCGTCTGAAAGGTATTGGCCCAAGCGGTGCCGCGCATCCCGCCAAAAAAGACGTAAGTCAACACGACTCCGCAAATCACCAAGCTTCCTAGCCAACCGGGCACGCCTCCTTGCGTCGATTCAAACCAAACCGGAAACGCGCCGCGCGTCACCGCAGTAACCACCGTGCCGGAAGCCATCACGCCGATCAACAAATAAGGAATCACCAGTCCCACCAAGACTGGGAAGAGCAAAATCCCGAGCTTGTCACTTTCGAGCCGATCACGGAAAAATTCGATCTGCGTCGTATATCCATATTTTCGACCAAACGACCATAGCTTGACGCCGAGCACAAAAAAGCAAAGCGAGTGAATGATCCCGCTAGAAGAGGCCAACAATCCGTAGACGCCGACACCCTCTTTGTAGGACTCACCGGTCGAACCAACGAGCGCGAACGCCGTCATCGTGGTGCCGAAGATCGACATCAACAGCAAGAACGGGCCGATCGAATGGCTCGCCAGCATGTAGTCTTTGCTGGAACCGCTAAAGAGGCGATTCGAAAACAAACCGAGCGCCAGCAGCAGCGCCAGGTAAAAACAAATAATGACTAGCTGAGTTACGCCTGGTTCAAACACCATGATTACTCTTCTCCCTTCTTTTCTTCCATCTGCTGTTCGATGTATTCCAGTTCTTGCGGCCAGGCGAACTGAACCGCCAGGAACCAGGTCAGCCCGGCCCCCAACGAAATACAAACCTGATACAGCAGTGTCACTGGGATAAAGCCAAATACGAGATTGGCGTTATCCCAATTCCAGAAGTCCTGATGCAAAAGGATCAGGGCCACGACGAGAGACCAAACGAGGTATTTCATGATGTAGACATGCGCGGGGAAGGCGTGTCGTCGCTTGCTAGGAGGTGCAAACAACAGTTGTTTCAACGCCTATCTTAGAAGAAGCAGGCGATGGGCGAAAGACAAATTCAAAGAAAAAGATCGCAGAGGAAGGAATGAGGGCCAGGCGCCGGGCCCGGCGCAATTAGGGCGTCACGATCTCTAGCAACTCCACCGCCGGTTCGCCGTCGCAAAAGATCAGTGCGGTGCGACCGTAGATGACCACACCGGGGGCCAATGCCAACAGATCCCTCAATTCTTCGCCCGGCGCGATGCGCCATAGACTGGTCAGTTGCACCTGACGCAGGACGTTGTGATTGATCAAAACGCGCCCGACCGGAATCTTTTCGCTTTTGATCTCGCGTTCGACAATCTCGCTGAGAAAGTCGCAGTGCAAACGAACGACGCCAAACTGCACCACTTTGCCGTCGCTTTGTTTCGACAACAGGATCTTGCGTGAATAGGCCGATCCAATCGTCAGCGTATCGAGCACTTGCACGTCGACCGGCGAATCATGAAAGCGTTCGACCGTCACTGTCATGTGATGATCGTGGGCCAACAATTGGGCGAACGGTTCCGGCGTCTCGGCGGCGGAAATCTCAGTGAAGTCCCCCAATTCGCTCGGATTGCGATAAAACAGCCGCACCAACTCATCCAAGTCAGGCGTCGTGCGTTGACGGTCGTTCAACTTCACTCCTCTCGCAATCCAGAAGTCAGTCGGTGGGCAGGGTCTCAGGCGGGCGTGACGGCCAAATCAGCCGTCAACGTGTGCATGACGATCGGCGGCTGCGATGCGGCGGGGTCATCCAGGATCGTGTCGATCAAGTAGTACATCAAACGGCGCAGCTCTTCCGGCTCTAACTGATCGGCAATTTCTTCGGCGCGAGTTCGGTATTTCTCGACCAAACGTTCGGCGGCGTCAAACACGCCGGCCGTCGAGTACAACTGGCGAACTCGAGCGACGCGTGACGCCGGACTTTGCGAATCATCGCTGATTCGTTGGATCAGTTCTGTACGATTCGCCTCATTCAGGTTTTCTAACGCCAGCGCCCACAAAACGGTCGGTCGGCCTCCCAAGACGTCGCCGCCAGCGGAGAGTTTGTTATCGCTATCGCCGCGCCAATCTTTTAGATCGTTCAAAATCTGGAAAGCGACGCCCACGTGTCTGGCGAACAACCGCATCGAATCGGAATAATCGTCCTCCACTCCACTGAGCAGCACGCCGCATTGCAGGGCCGCCTCAAACGCGGGGGAAGTTTTTAGCGCGTAGATCTTCAACGCGTCGACCGGCTTCAGCGACTTGTCCGCAGCGTCGCGCCAGAGCAGCTCGGCGCCCTGCCCTTCTGACAATCGCATATGGGCGTCGGCCAGACAGTCAATGATGCGGCCCGCCGTTTCGCCCCCTAACTGCGCCATGTCGCGGCTGACCAGGCGATATCCCAGACCAATCATGTAGTCGCCCAGGTTGATCGCCGTCGGCACGCCGTACTTGCGGTGAATCGTGACGTCGCCGTAACGATAGGCGTCGTCATCTTCGATATCGTCATGAACCAGCGACGCTTTGTGGAAGGTCTCAATCGCGAGTGCGGTTCGTTTGACCGAGTCCGAATATTCGCTAACTCGCGCCGCGCCGCCGGCCGCGGTTCCTTCGCCGCCAGTCAATGCGTCATAGACTGCCAGCGTGGTGAATGGTCGCGAATACTTGCCGCCGCGGGCCAGAAAATCGAGCGCCAGTTTTTCGGTCGCTGCGATCGGATCAAGCGCCGCTGCGCCGCGACCGTTCACTTCGGCCAGGGTCGGACCTTTGCGCTGCGGCTGCACCAGACGCGTCAGTTCTTCCGGCTCGAACATCGCCGAAGCGGCGCGCATCAAGTGAACGTAGCTGCGGGTCGTTTGCTGCGGTTGTTGATGCGGGACTTGGATCATGTCATGAACCCAGTCCTCGTCGACCGACGTATTGCGACAATCGCTCGAGAGCAGCGGCACCGCCATGCAGGGGATGCCGGCGAGCAAAATTTTATCAATCGCTTTTTCGAGTACGTTCAAACAAGCGACGCCGACGATCGCGTCGACATGCCCGCTGACGATGATCTTCAGCACGATCGGCGAACCTTCGGCGACCAGCACTTTGTAGCCCATCTCTTCGGCGATGGTGCGATAGTCGGCGATGCTGCAAGCTCCGCACGTTTTGCAGTCGAGGCCAAACTGGTCATAGTCGGCCGGGCAACCTTCGGCATGTTTCAGGCAATGCGGCAACAGAAACAACCGGCGATCATGCGGCACGGCGGCGACCTGATCGCGCCAAAACTCAGAAGCGAACATCACCATGGTCCAACCGACATAACTGTCAGGCTGGTTTAAACCGCTCAAGAGATCGCGGACGACTTTCTCCATCTCGTCCTTCGGCAAGGGACGCGACTTGTCGAGACCCGCCGCTACCTGCACGCACGCGGCGCGGATCGTCTCGCGCAACTGCTTCGACGAAGGGACCTGCTTCAAGTGCGCCGTCTGACGACGACGCGACTTGCGCTTGCGGCCCGGCTCGGAGTCTGCGCTATTGGAGTCGATCGGTGCAATTGCCAAGGGAGAACATTCCTTAATGATCGGAAGATGTGGTTACTGTCTCGGGCGCAGGCGGGACGCTGGCGTTGGCTTGCAGCGCGGCGCCGAGTGACGCAACCGTCATGACTCTCGGGTAGAGCTTTTCATAATACCACAGCTTCGAGAAGTAAAAACCGATTGGCGAACCGTTGACGTAGCTTCCTTCTTCAACACGCTGACAGAGCCAACCGACCGCTTGAGGGATAATTTCTGGCGAAATAGCGGGGTTTTCCGCCGCGAACAAGGCTTCGATCGCCAGCGCGGTCTCTTCAACGCTGCTCTCACCGCCCCCCCCGCAAAGAGTAGGAACACTCGGTCCGCCTCCAAAACCGCCATCTTCATTTTGACGCGCAGCCAACCACGCCCCCCCTCTTTGGGCGGCTCTGGTCGACATTTTTCCGAGGTCGCGATACGCCAGCAAAACCTTCACCGTCCCATAAATCGGGTTCTCGTCGTCAGGCAGGTCCTGGTTTCCAAACCAGAGCGGCAACCAAGATCCGTCGTCACGCTGCTGCTTCTGGAGGTAACGAAATCCGCGTTCGATCCCCCGCTCAACCGGCAAATCGCCTAGTTCACTTCGCCAGGCATGCAGTGCTCGAATCGCATGCGCCGTCAAATCACTCCCGCTGCGATCAAACGGCTGAGTCCCCCAACCTGCGCAAAAGGTGGGCCAGCCGCCGTCGCTATTCTGTAAGTCGAGCAGCCAACGTGCGCCTTTCTTTGCTGCCGTCGCAATCTGGCGACGCGTTTCATTGTCGGCGCTAGGGGAATGAAAAAAATGTGCGATCGCTAACATAGCCCCTGGAGTATCGTCGGCGTCAGGGACCGAACCGCTGAGATCGGTCCATCCCCAACCTCCAGGATCGGCACCGGTAAAGGGATGCGTCTCTTGGTATTGGTTCGCGAGTACCCACGGCAAACAATCGAGTTGGTGGACATCTTCGCCGCTATCCGCCAGCGCATTGATCGAAAGGGTCGTCACCCAATTGGCGAGATTCGAGTCAATCGGCCAACTGCCATCTTCGCGAGCCGAGTCGACCAAAAACTGCACGCCGCTTTGCGCCACCGGATGGGTCGCCTGACCGATGCTCGCCAGACTCATGACGACAAAACTGGTCAGCGGGGCCGCTTCCAGATAACCGCCGCTCGCCGGCTGCATCCGCTGCAGCACCGCAAGACTTTTCTTCACCGCCGCCGCACGCAGACCCCGCATCAGCGGATTCCAGGGAGGCCGATGGAAGTAGCGCGCTTGCCCAATCGCGACCAGTGCCGGGATCGCGTAGCTGACAACCGGCAGCTTCACCAACTTGTAAAACTTCTGCGGCAGGCACGCGAGTTCAAACGGCAGCGGCGAAACCTCGCGCCATTCGACCAGCCCCGCCAACGCATAATTGGTCAAGATCGGCACGGCGAACGTTTTGTCTTTGCCGTAGCGTCGCCGCAAGCCGGCGATGCCTCCTTGGGCTTCGATATAGTTCTCGGCGAAGGCGAGCGGCTCCACCAACTGTTCGCGCCTTCCGGCGATCGTCAGCGCGGCGACCGCCAACATGGTGGTCGCGATGTTCGAATAACTGCGATCGGTGTCGCCCCAGCCGCCGTCGGGGTTTTGATGTTCGGTAAGATATCGCACTCCCCCCTCAATCAGCGGCAGCAAACGCTCGCTTTGAGCCGGATCGTGCCGCACCACCAATTGCAGAGCGCTGACCGCCGTCGCGGTCGACAACGCCGAAGTCGACAACTCACCGGTCCAATGCCCCTGCGCATTGCGCTGCGTCAGCAGATCATCGCGGGCAATCGCATAGCAGCGCTGAAGTCGATCTAGGTCCATCAACAAGGCGGTATCCAAGCGGCGGAAGGTGGGAATAGACGGGGTTATTCAGTTTACGTGCCAGCGGCGCGACTGTCGACGGAGCCGCGTTCCTGTCTTCCCACGGCTCTTGGTGGTAGAATGAACGACAGATCGCTTGCCCGCAATTTCCCCTCGCCGTAACCCTCGACCGTGCCGAGCTTATGTATCTGCGACTCGCCAAACGAGCTCTCCTGGAAACCGACAAACGCCTGGTCGCCAAATTCGCTTGGCTGATGGGCTACAAGGGTCTGCGGAGCGTCGTCAAGCACAAATCGCGACTCAAGCGGGGCGAGTTCTTCCCCCCGTTCCTCTATATCTCGGTCATCAACAGCTGCAATCTCCGCTGTCAGGGGTGCTGGGTCGATGTCGCGGCGAAGCAAGAGAAAATCGACATCGACGCGATGGACAGTTTGCTAAACCAGGCGAAAGCGATGGGCAACTCGTTTTTCGGCATCTTGGGGGGCGAACCCTTCATGCATGCCGATCTGCTCGAAATCTTCGCACGCCATCCCGACGCCTACTTCCAAGTTTTCACCAACGGGCACTTCATCACCGATGAAGTCGCCAAAGAACTGCGCCGGCTCGGCAACGTCACGCCGCTGATCAGCATTGAAGGATCCGAGATCATCAGCGACGAGCGCCGCGGCCGCGGCGGCGTCTATAGCAAATCGATCGAAGGGATCGAAAACTGCACCCGCAACAAACTGCTAACCGGCGTCTGCACCAGCTTGTGCCAAACCAACTACGACGACCTGCTGCAAGAGAAGTGGATTGACCGCCTGATCGAGATGGGGGTTTTCTACACGTGGTACCACATCTACCGCATCGTCGGGCCAGAACCGAATCCGCAATTGGCGCTGACGCCGGAGCAACAATACCAGGCCCGCAAGTTTGTCGTCGAGATGCGTTGCAAGAAGCCGATTGCGATCATCGACGCCTACTACGACGCTGATGGCAACGCGCTGTGTCCCGCCGCGACCGGGTTCACGCATCATATCTCTCCTTACGGCGATATCGAACCTTGCCCGGTGATTCAGTTCGCCAAAGAGTCGATCCATGACGAGCGTCCGTTGAAAGAGGTTTTCAACGAGTCTGAATTCTTGCAAGGCTTTCGCGAGTTGGCCGCCAGCAGCACGCGCGGCTGCATCATCTTGGAGCGTCCCGATCTGCTGAACGAATATGCGCGGAAAAACGAAGCGAAAGATACGACGGTTCGCGGCGCCGCTTATCAAGAACTCGACGAGTTGCAGACCAACCCTTCGCAGTACAACCCAGGCCGCGAAGTGCCGGAGAAAAGTTGGGCCTATTGGCTGCTGAAAAAGTTCGCCTTCCATGACTATGGCGCGTATGGCCGCCACTTCGAGTTGAAAAACTGGCGCCCGACCATCAAAGACGGCGAAGCGGTCAACCAATCGCAGTCGCATCCGCCGCTAGTGCAGCTCGAAACGACGCTTCCCACTTCCGCCGAAAAGTAGACGCGTGAAAGAAAAAAGCCCGTCAGAAAAAGGGGGGCAGACCCCAATTTTGCAGCAAAATTGGGGTCTGCCCCCCTTTTTCTGACCGACTCCTCTTTTTCTGCCCCTCTTTTTTCTAAATCCTTTTTCAACTTTCCGCTTCTGTGGCGTCACCACCCAACCACAACTAGAATGTCCGCACGCTTATCCATTTGCTTGCGGAGAATCTCGCCATGCAACTTGCCCCGATGTTGCTGCTGCCGATCTTATTGGCCGCTGATCCGGCGCCGCCGGAAGGGCCCGCCGCCAAGCAAGTTGATCCGCCCGGCGTGCATCATCTATTTCAAGTCACGCCGCGCGTCTGGAGCGGGAGTCAGCCGCATGGCGCCGAAGGTTTTGAGTCCCTCGCCAAGCTCGGCGTCCAAGTGATCGTCTCGGTCGACGGCGCCAAACCCGAGATCGCCGCCGCAAAAAAGCAGGGGCTGAAATACGTCCATATTCCCTTCGGCTACAACGGCGTACCCGGCGCCGCCCAAGCTCAACTGGCCGAAGTAATGAAGCAGTATCCGGGCCAGATTTACTTCCATTGCCATCACGGCAAACATCGTGGACCGGCCGGCGTCGCGATCGCCTGTCTGGCCGAAGGCTCGCTCAATACCGCCCAAGCCGAAGCGTTCATGCATCAGGCCGGGACCAGCGGCGACTATGCCGGCCTGTGGAAAAACGTGCACGAGTTCACGCCTCTTCCCGCTGACGCTCCGCGACCGATGTTGGTCGAAGTCGCCCAGGTCGAGTCGCTCGCCGCGGCGATGGCCGACATCGATCGGATCTATGACAACCTGGTGCTGATCGAAAAAGCCCAATGGAAAACGCCGGCCGATCACCCCGATCTGACGCCGGTCGGCGAAGCGTTGATCTTGCGCGAAGGATTGCACGAAGCAGGACGGTTACTGGCAGAGAACGCGTATGACGCGAAGTTCCGCGAGCTGCTGCAATCGTCAGAAGCGATCGCCCAGACGATCGAGACGAAATTAAAGCACGGCGAAAAGTCAGGCCTAAGCGACGATCTGGCGAAGCTCAAAAAGTCATGCAACGCTTGTCATGCCGACTATCGGAACTAGCTGGTCCGTCACAACGGCTCTGCATGTAGGTTGGGTGCAGCCGGAGCGAAACCCAACGATGCGATCACAAGTTGAAGGAGGGTTGCGCAAGCGTGTGACGTTGAACGCGCGAAGTCGAGTTCTCCGCGATTGCTCCATCCACCCTACCTGACTTGGGGAAAGGAAGAGCCTAACGGAGTGCCCCTATTTTCTGGTGATCGCACGTTCTTTATTCTTATCGCCCCTTTGCAGAAGCCAAATGCTTGGCGGCGGGATCTGCGAAAAAATCAGGGGTCCAATTGAGCGACACCGACAGTTCTGGGCTCATTTCGCGCTGTACGCAGTAAAAAGCTCACCCATTTTAGGTGAATTGCGAAGTTCAATCTTCCGGAATGATTTCTAATAGAACGCAGGTTACTTGCTTTGATTAGCAGGGATCGCGATACGCCAGAGCTTCTTTGCTGTTATTCGTCGCTTCGTGATTTCGCTTTTCTTACGAATTCGCCCCATCCCTCGAACGATTGAGGAGCCCCATGCAACGCCGCTTACTACGAAGCCGCTTGGCTTTCACCCTCGTTGAACTATTGGTCGTTATCGCCATCATCGGAGTCTTGATTGCGCTCTTGTTGCCGGCAGTCCAGCAGGCCCGTGAAGCTGCTCGCCGGATGCAATGCAGCAACAATTTGAAACAGCTCGGACTGGCGGTTCACAATTTTCACGACACCTACGGCACTTTGCCTCCGGCGGTGATCGGAAATGAGTTCGGCACCTTTTTTCCGCTGCTGTTTCCGCAAATGGAATTGCAGAACGTTCAAGATCAACTTGATATGACCGCAAAATTCACGAGCGGCGACAACAACACGTTCATCAAGAGTCCCGCGGCGTCGATACCGGCGCTGCTCTGCCCTAGTCGCCGCTCAGGAGTACAACAGACTCCGCAGGGCGCCGCGGCCGACTATGCGACCACGGGCAACCGAGAATCGTCGGACGACTGCGATCGCTTTGAACAGGGAGGGGCCAGTCCGAATGTTCATTACGGAGCATTGATTCACTCCACCGGAGGAACCGTCAGCGGAAACCAGATCACCGGCTGGCGGTCGCAAACCAAGTTCGCCAGCATTACTGACGGTCTCTCAAACACCTCGTTGCTCGGCGAAAAACATGTCGCCCAAGACAACCTCAATAAAGAGGCGAGCGACGGCGACGGGACGTTCTACTTTTGGTACACCAGCAACTGGAGGACGTGGACGATCGTGCGAAACTCGAAGTGGACGATCATTCGCGAACCCAATTATCACCGCGAAAACAGCGGTTTCCAAAAGAGATTCGGCAGCTACCATCCCGGCATCGCCCAATTCTTGTTTTGCGATGGAAGCGTCCACAACGTGGCGACCATCGTGGATCCGGTCAATTTGTACCTGATGGCGGATCGCCGCGACGGCAGGACTTACCGACTGGATTAAGTCCTCTCTAGCGGTGGTTTACTGGCTAGTGCGAACCGCGACGACGAGCGTTTCGCACTTGTTTTTTTTCAGATTACCGGGCAGGCAAACAGACGTGCTGTTGTTTGCTACGAATAGCAAAGGTTGACTCGTGAAGAAAACAAGAGGATATGCTTCCAGCGCTTTGTTGGCGGCGATTTTAATGCTCCATTTGACCGGTTGCAGTCCCGGCGGAATCGCGACCTATCCAACCTCGGGCAAAGTGACCTATACCGATGGTTCGCCTGTCACCGGCGGACTTATCATCTTTGCGGACTCAGCGCAAAACATCAGTTCCGAAGGGGTCATCGAGTCGGATGGGTCCTATTACATGGGAACCTATTCCGGAGATGACGGAGTTCCCCAGGGAAACTACCAAGTCACCATCCAGGGATTCAGCGAATATGGCAAGCAATCCCAGATAGCCGGGAAGTTCGCCAACCGAGAAAGAACTCCGCTCGAAGCGAAAGTAGAAGGAGCGAACAGCTCACTCGACTTCCAAGTCGAGCGGGCTCGCTAGTTTTTGTTCGCGCCAAAAAATTCCGTCATGTAGTCATGTAGGTTGGGCGCAGCGGAGCGAAAACCAACAAGGCGCTCGCAAGTCGAAGGTGGGTTGCGCAAGCGAGGGAAGTTGAGTTCTCCGCGATTGTTCCATCCACCTGACTACTTGATCCCCGACTGTCCTCGCTTCAGCGCTCCGCGGACACCAATGATCCCCGGGTCGCGGGCAATCTTGTCGGTGAAGACGCGAACGTCGTTGACGATCGGCTTCAGCTTGGTCGAAATCTGTTGGATGTTTTCGGCCGCGTCGTTCAGATTTTGATAGAGCTCTGGATTGTTCATCAGCTGCCCCAACGAACCATCCGGATTGTTGGCGGCCCGGGCCAGGCGAGCGAGTTGCTCGATCATCTCGCTCAGATTCTCGGTGCTGGTTTCCAGATTGGCGATCAACTGTTCTCCCTTTTCGCCCAGCGGCTCGGTAAAGCCTTCCAGGTTCTCGAGGTTGCGGTCCGCTTTGTCGACTACGCCTTGCATGCGTTCGATCAACGCGCGCGATTCGTTTAACGTTTCGGGCAAGCCTTGCAACGCCTCGTGCAAGCGTTCGTTCAGCTCTTCGTCAGCGACCAGATTGTTGATCGCTAACATCGCGTTATCAAATCGATCGAGGGCCAGCTCTGACTTTTGCAGGATGCGTTGGAATTGATTTTCGTTCCCCACCAACATCTCGTTCGCGTTGTGCGCGAACGTGCCGACTTCGCGTCCTGCTTGATCGATCGTAGAGAGCGCGTTGGCCATCTGCCCTTCGAGATTCCGCAGCGTGTCCAACGGATTGTTCGCAACTAACCCTTCGATCATCGCCTTGTCCTGCAAGACGGTCACCTGCTGCGTGGGACGTTCGCCAGGCACGAATTCAAGCAGCGCATCCCCTAGGATAGAGCCGGAAGTAATGCGACAAACATCATTCGAGCGCGGCATATACTTGCGATCGATTTTCAACGTCACCAGTACGTCCCGGTCTTCTTGCAGCGCGACGTCGCTGACGCGGCCGATCAAAATGCCGGAGGTGCGCACCGGCGTATCGACGGTCACTCCCGGCGCTTGATCAAAGACGACGTAGAGCGTACTACGATCGGTGACGAGCGTCGGAAATTCGCCCAACAAAAAGAAGAGGATGCCGGCGATCATCAGCGCCGCCAGCATGACGACTCCCACGCGAAATTGTAAGATGCGATCGTCCATGTCGCGTTATACTCCCGCCGCTTCGCGCATTTCCATGATCCGCTCCCCCGCTTCGCCATGCACAAATTGCGTGACGCGACGATCGGTACACTCGTCGAGTCCCTCCGGCGGTCCATCGTACAAAATCTGCGGTTCGTCCCCCTTCAAGCGGCTTGCGGGATAAAGCATCAATACGCGATCGGCCACTTTACGGGCTGTGCGCATGTCATGCGTCACCACGATGCTGGTAACCGGGTAGCGCGATCGGGTTCGCAGGATCAGCTCGTTGATGACGTCGCTCATGATCGGATCGAGCCCGGTCGTCGGTTCGTCGTACAACATCACTTCCGGCTTGAGGGCCAACGAACGCGCCAATCCGACGCGCTTTTGCATGCCGCCGGAGAGCTCGGCCGGTTTCTTCCAGACGATCGAATCGGGAAGACCGACATCGGCCAACAACCCAAACACGATCTGGCGGATCTCTTCAATCGGCTTGTGCGTATGCTGTTTCAACGGAAAAGCGACGTTCTGCCCAATCGTCATACTGTCGAACAGCGCGGCGCCTTGAAAGACGAATCCATAGCGAATCCGTTCTTTGGTCAATTCTCGTTCCGAAATCTTATGCAGGTTCTGGCCGTCAAACGTCACTTGCCCTTGCGTTGGACGAATCAGTGCGATCAATGTCTTCAACAGCACCGTCTTGCCGCAACCGCTTTCGCCGATGATCGCCAACGTTTGCCCACGGGGAATCTTGATCGAGATATCGCGCAGCACGATCTGACTGCCGAACTGCACATGCAGCGAATCGACATCCAGAATCGGCTCGGAACGATCTTCTTCTAACCGCGCGTGCAACGTTTAACCTCCGCTAATGGAGACGACATGATCGGGCCACATATAGTTATAGATCGAATCGAGCCCAATCCCGAGCGCCAAGTCGATCGCCAAAATAAAGACGAACGAATAGACGAACGCCGCAGTCGCAGCTCGGCCGACCCCTTCGGCGCCAGCTTCGCAATGGAACCCGCGATGACAACTGACGATCGCGATCGTCCCGCCAAAGAAGACGCTCTTAATAAGACCATAGAAAATATCCCACGACTGCACAAACTGCTCGGAGTTGTACATGTAGTAGTGCTGATCGATCCCCAAGATATTGACCGAGTAAAAGTAGCCGCCGACAAACCCCATGAAGTCGGCCATCACGGTCAACGCCGGGATAAGAATCACGCAGGCCAAGAATCGCGGCACCACGAGATAATGGATCGGATTGGTCCCCATGCTATCGAGCGCGTCGATCTGCTCGGTCACGCGCATCGTTCCCAGTTCGGCCGCCATGGCGCTGCCGACGCGGCCGGCCAACATGGTGGCGGCGAGCACTGGTCCCAGTTCGCGGACCAGCGTCATGTTAATTACGGCGCCCAGTCGCGTCTCGAGCCCCAGTTGCCGGAATTGAAAATAGCTTTGTACGGCCAACACCATGCCGATAAAGGTTCCGGTCAGCGCCACCACCGGCAGGCTCATCACGCCGACCTGGTAGAAGTTGGGCACCAGCGTTTCCCGCTTTGGCAGGCGATTAAAGAGCCATTGCATGGTCCGCAGCGCGAACAGCGACATATCGCCGACGGCGATCGTAAATTCGATCCCCAGCGTTCCCCAATCGGCGATCCAATTGAAAAACGCCTCTTCGATCCAAGTCAATTGACGTGGTCGCGGGGGGGGAGTCGGGTTTATCGGGGAGGTTCCGGTCGCCATCGTTTTCGGTCGTTGACGATGCGTGCTAGCTACTCTCGAGATGCGCGCGCAGCTCGGGGGATCCTCATTAACTTCGACTAGTGTCGTTGATCGGCTTGAGGAAAGCTGCGCCGCTTGGCGAAGGTTTGCTTACAGCGTCTGAAATCCCGCGTGAATTGGTTGTTATTCGGCTGCCGGCGCTAGCGTTGCTGGCTCTCCTCGATTTCATCATTCCGACCAGGGATCGGCCTCGGCGAGGGTCAACGATTCGTGTTTCATCTTGGGCGGAACCGCGGCGGCGCTGGTCACCAATCGCAATTCGTATCCGCTCCAACAAACCATCGATAAGATCAGCGATAGCAAGAAACCTTGTGCGAGATTCATCAGCAAGAACATCAAGACAATCTTGCCTAGATCCGGCGGCGCCCCTGCCCCGGAGATCATGAAAAGCAAAGCGACTTCGCTGAGCGTCACCACCGCACAAATCCCGGCCAGCACCAAGTAGCGAAATGCGAAAGTCATTCGGTACGACAAGACAAGCGTCGGCAAGGTGATTGCGAGATTCACGACCGTGAAAATCCCGACGCTAATTAACGGCCTGATGTCGAACGCGGGAAACACAATGGGGAACTCAAACGCTTTGAGCATTCCCATTGTGACGCTTAGCAAGAAGACGCCGCCGATCAGATGCTGCAAATGAAAACGTTGCGATCGTTCCAAAGAAGCGTCGCGGTGGAGCAAGCGTCGACGGGTCGCCACTCGGTAAACCAAGAAACTCCCTGTTGCGGCGATCAGTCCCCATATCAAAACCGCCGCTAACATCGACCGGTCTTCGTCCGAAAATAGATACCGTGACAAGGCCGTCGCGCCTTGTTGGTGAACGACAAACACCAAGGTAATCGCCAACAGCGCCCAAGGAATCCGTACGACCATTCGCCCCGGTCCCATCGCGCTCCAGATGGCGATCAGGTCGATCTGGACGACATACGTTCCCATGCATAACGCCTGGATAAACTCGGTGGAATAGCCGTACCCCGCTCCAAACCCTCGCGTCACGAAAAAGTCAAAGACCAGGAAGCCGATCCCCAACAACAGGAGCGGCGCGATGCGCCATCCGCGCGAGATTGGCCGCCGCTGCTCCCCTGATTCTTGCATGTCGCCGCAGCTCCGCCTAATCTAACGATCTGAAGTTCCCCCAATTGTATCACAGGCGTGAAGTGATCGCATGGAAGAAAACATCGCCTCCGAGTCAACGCCAAGCCGATTTCGCCCGCCGCAGTTTCAACTTGCTCAAGCGACCGTGATCATCACCGCGATTGCGATTCTGTTGATGTTTTCGGCGCCGTGGATGCGTGCTTTTAACCAGTCGCAATGGATGGAGATCTTGCGTAGCGCGATTTGCATCTTTGTCGGCGCGATTGTCTTCTGGACGATACTTGACCAGATCCGCCGCAACGCGATGCTTCGCGCCGGAGGACTTTTGCTCGTCATGGACGATAAAAGGTCGATTCGCTCGAAGATTTGGAGAAGCGTTGGATTGGTTATCCTTTGCGTTGCTCCAATTTTCCTGATACTGGTTCAGGTCCATTTGTTGGGTAAGTCAAATCCGCCGACATCGTGGATGCTCGAAGTGATGAATAGGATCGCCCCGTTGGTGATGACCTTTCAGTTCATTTACATTCTGAGGTCTTCGACCGCGACTCAGTTCCGCGAAAACGGGTTGCTGATGGGCGGGATGCTGCTCAACTGGAAAAACTTCAAAACTTATCGCTGGGGCGCTTATCAGCCCAACCAACTGCAACTAATCGGCGTTAGCCCAGGAAGCCTCCCGATTCAAGTTGCTCCCGAGCAGCGCGAGCAAGTCGAAGCAATCTTGCGCACACACCTGACAGGTTTTATACAATCGCCTGAAACTTCGCATTCCGAAGATTGACACAGCGCCGGTGCGAAGGCAAAATCGGGCGACTTGCCTCACTACCTTCCTTGACTTCGCCAAAGAGAATTCGATATGCGATCTCGCAGCATCCTTGCACCACAGTGGTGGGACTTCACAACGCTCGATCGTGAGCTACTGGACGATGCGGCCCGCGTCACGCCGGAAGACCTGCTTGGCTTTTCCCGCGAAGGCTTTGAAGTGCGGATGTATGACACGCTCGAAGATTTCTATCTGGCCGAAGCGCTCGAATACATCACCGCCTGGAAACAAGCGACCGCCGACAATCCGTGCGGCATCTGCGGACCCATCGGCCCGACCGAACAACTGCCGCTGGTCGCGCGACTGGTCAACGAGCTAGAGATCGATCTGAAGCACGCCCACTTTTGGGGCATGGATGAATGGGTGGTCGACGGCAAAGAAGTGCCGTTTGAATTTCCGCTCGGGTTCGCCAAAGCCGATCACGACCTGCTGTTTGATCGGATCAAACCCGAACTGCGGATGCCGACCGAGAACATTCACTTCCCCAAGGTGGACGCGGCCGAATATATCGCGTCGTGGGATCAGGCGCGCTGCCTGGTTATGCAAGGGGGTCAGGGAGACGCAAAGCACTGGGCGTTCAACGATCCCTTCCCGCGGACCGGCGACTATGTCGACGCGCCGCCCACTCCAGAAGAATATCGTCAGCTAGGCACCCGCGTCGTTGATCTTCACCCGGTGACGGTGATGCAAAACGCACGCACCTCTGGCGGCGGCGTCGTGACCGAAGTTCCCCTTTCGGCGGTGACCGTCGGACCGAAAGAGACTTGGAAGTCGGAATGCGTTTCGATCTGGCAAGCCGGCGCGCACGACAATCCGTTCGGGCAACGCTTGACGGCGCTGATGATCGCCAAGAAGATTCCTGATTCGGCGGTGCCGATGTCGTTGTTGGCGGATCACCCGAATGTTCGCTTCAACTACTTCCGCGGCGGTTTGGGAACTTGCACGGTTCAAATGCACTAATGAAGCGTTCCGCTTTGGCCATCGCGGCCCATCCTGACGATATCGAGTTCCTGATGGCGGGCTCCCTGATGGCGCTCGCCGACGCCGGCTACGAGATCCATTATTGGAACGTCGCCGACGGCTGCTGCGGCAGCATGACGACCGATCGCGAGACGACCGCCCGCATTCGCCTGGCTGAAGCCCAGGCGGCGGCCGCGTCGATTGGCGCGCACTTTCACGCGCCGCTGTGCGCTGATCTAGAAGTGATCTATTCGCTTGAATTGTTGGCGAAAGTGACTTCGGTCATGCGGGCCATTGAGCCGGAGATCGTGCTGACGCACGCGCCGAGCGACTATATGGAAGATCACATGCAAGTCGCCCGACTAGCGGTGACCGGCGCGTTTTGCCGCGGCATGCCCAACTTTTCGGTCAATCCGCCGCGCGCGATCACCCAGCAAAAGGTGACGGTCTATCACGCCCAGCCGTACCAAAATCGGGACCCGCTCGGCCAACTGGTCATGCCGGAACTGTTTGTCGAAACGGCGGATCTAGTCGAGCGGAAAGTCGATATGCTGGCCTGCCATAAAAGCCAGAAAGAGTGGCTCGACCAAAGCCAGGGGATGGGCTCGTATCTGGAAGCGCTCCGTGATTTGGATCGCCAAGTGGGGCATCTTTCCGCAAAGTTCTCATTTGCCGAAGGCTGGCGACGGCATCTGCACGCTGGATTTTGCGACCCCGACGATGATCCCTTGGCCGACGCGTTGGCGTCGCGCGTGGTTCGTAATCCAGCGTACTAACCCGTTTGGCTCGCCCTGCCCTTCCCTTGGCGCGGCTGTTACAATGACGAGAATAGTCGTTCTAACAATTAAATGGGATCGGGGAGCCGGTGATGGAAAGTCTCGAAAAGCTAATCTTCATGTTGTGCGGCGTTGCGTTAACAGCAGTTTGCTGGGGATCGTACGGCGCGGTGCTGCATGAAGGGCAAGCAAGACTAGGGGGTTCTTTCAAGCCGCTGATCTGCGTCGGCTTCGCCTACTTTGTCGTCGCCATTCTGATCCCAGGAGCGATTCTCGCTTCGCAAGGCAAGCTGTGGGAAGGTTGGAACTTTAGCGGCATCGGTTGGAGCGGCGCCGCCGGCGTTTTTGGTACGTTGGGCGCGTTGGGGATCGTACTGGCGTTTAGCGCCGGCAGCAGCGCCTCGAAACCATGGATCGTCATGCCGCTCGTTTTTGGTACGGCGCCGATCATCATCACGGTTATCTCGATGACGACCAAGGGGCTGTGGGGACAAGCCAACCCGCTTTACTTCGCCGGACTAATTTTGATTGTCGCCGGCGCCGTGACGGTTCTCTTTTTCGCTCCTCGCGCCAAACCGCACGCAGCAGCCGATCACGGCAAGACAGCGTCTGCAGTGGAGAAACCAGCCGATTCTTCTGAAGCCAAACCTACCGCCGATTAGCGGAACCGACGATGAACGACTCCAGCAACGATCAACGCCTGATGCAGGCGATCGACGCCCAACTCGCGCATCTCTGGATGGTTCGCACGTTTCTCAAGCATGCCGAAGAGACGGAAGAAGACGACGAACTGCAGGAAGTCGCGCGAGCATTGTACGACTACATGCTCGCGCTCGGAGCGCCGCTCGAAAGCGGCGATGCGGCCGCCTATCTGAAACAGGCGAAGAAGAAACTCTCGAAATTGCGCCGCGCCGGAGAGCTGTTCTTAGAGATTCAGCCCGAGATCTCTGACCACACCAACTTTCGCATGGCGGCCGCCAGCTGCCGCACCGTAATCGCTGAGTTAGAACGACTGCTCGCGTAGGTCAGACCTTGGCCTGACCTACACGGGAACATCATGTCCCCCGCAGCGCCCCAAACCATTCGATCTGCCGCCGCGGTCCAAATTGCAATTGATGCTGATCGCACCAAGGCTCGAGCCAGGTTCGAATCGCTTCCAACGCGCTGGCCTCGGTTCCTTGCGGCATCATAAAGACGGTTGCGCGATCGATCTGCGGATACCGGTCGAGATAGCGGAGCACTTCTTCGGCGTCGGCCGCGCGATCGATCACAAACTTGAACTGATAGGCGTGCTCTTCGATCAACTGACGTATCACCTCAGGCGCTTTCCGCGTTTGCTCGTGCCGGCGATGCCAGCGGGGATGATCGTCCAACGGGGGCGCCGAGTTTGACATTTTCGGGCTGATCGACATCACATCGCAGGCCAACGGCAAATAGAGAGTGCCGGCCGTTTCGATGGTGATATGACGTCCGGCGGTTCGGATCCCTTCGCACAGCGGGATCATCTCGGCGAACAACATCGGTTCGCCCCCGGTCAAAACCACATGATCGCAGTCCAACAGGGCGATGCGTCCCAGGATCTCGGCGACCGACAGATCTTCTCCTTCGGGCCGCCAAGAGGCATGCGGCGTATCGCAAAACCAACAGCGGAGATTGCAACCAGAGGCGCGCACAAACGTGCTCGTGACGCCGGTAAGAGCCCCTTCTCCCTGAATCGATCGATAAATTTCGGCGATGCGCACGCGTTTGGACTGCGGTTTAGGTGTGAGCCCGCTTTTCGTCGCGGGCCGGTTAAGCCAAAATACCAGTTTACCGTGTAGGAGTGACGCGCAAATGGCGACACAGTTTCGCGATATTCTAGAAACTTTCGAAAATCAGAATCCCGGTCGCGATTACAACATCGAGATCATCTGCCCAGAATTTACGTCGGTTTGCCCGAAAACGGGCCAGCCTGACTTTGGGATGCTGGTTTTCAACTATATTCCCGCAGCGAAGTGCGTCGAGCTGAAAAGCTTGAAGATGTATCTTCAGGCCTTTCGCAACGAGGGAATCTTCTACGAAAACGTCACCAATCGCATTCTGGACGACCTGGTCGCCGTGCTCGAGCCCCGCTGGATGCACCTGGAAGCGAAGTTCACGCCGCGCGGCGGAATCAGCACCAACGTCTCGGTCGAGCACTACGCCGAAACGCCGGAAGAGGACGAGGAAGCAGAAGCCTAATCGCCGACTAATAAGCGATCGCCGATTCGCCCCCCTTCCAGAGGTCGAACAATTCGCGGCAAGCCGCTCGCTCGATATCGCTGATCAGACGCGTCGAGCTTCCCCCTTGTTCATAGAGCGAGCGTGCGGAGACCCGCAGTTCGTTAAAACCGGCCGCGGCGGCGTCATCGATGGTAGCCCCATAGTAGATCTCGGCGACCCGCGCCCAATGCAGCGCCGCTGCGCACATCGGGCAAGGCTCGCAGGTAGTCGCGACCTGAGCCGTCGGAAGCAAGATTTCGCCCACTTCTTGGCAAGCGACGCGCAGCGCCGTCACCTCGGCATGAGCCGTCGCATCAACCGTTTGCAGCACAAGATTGTGAGACACGGCGACCACTTCTCCATCCACGGCGATCGCACAGCCAAACGGCGATTGACCGGCGGCGATCCCCTGTTTGGCCTTCTCAATGGCCAGTTGCATCAGTTCAGCAGGCGAAATCATGGGCGGTTTTCGTAATAAAATCGGGAGAAGTGAGCGAAGCATCTTGTTTACAATAGTGAAGTCGCCCCACTCAGGCGATAGGAACATTCCCGCTGCTTTCGCCACTCGACGCTAGTTTGGATCTCTATGCAATCTCTGCGAAATCTTGCGCTCGTCGCCTGTCTTGTCGGATCTCTCTTGGTCAGCGGCGTTTCTGCAGAAAAGCCCAAAAACATCGTGCTTATCTACGCCGACGACATCGGCTACGGTGATTTCAGCTGCTATGGCGCCAAATCGTTCTCGACCCCCAACGTCGATCGAATCGCCCAAGAAGGGCTGCAGTTTACCGACGGACATTGCGGGTCGGCGACTTGCACCCCGTCGCGCTATTCGTTGCTGACCGGCCGTTACGCCTGGCGACAAAAGGGAACCGGCATTTTGCCAGGTGACGCGGCGTTGATTATCCCGACCGATGAAGTCACCCTCCCTTCGATGCTGCGAGATGCCGGCTACAAGACCGGCGTCGTCGGCAAATGGCATCTGGGAATTGGAACAGGCAACGTCAATTGGAACGGCAAAGTAGCTCCGGGACCGCTGGAAGTCGGGTTCGACTATTCGTTTTTGATCCCCGCCACCGGCGACCGCGTTCCGTGCGTTTATCTAGAAAACCATCATGTCGTGGGACTCGATCCCAACGATCCGATCGAAGTCAGCTACGCCCAAAAGGTGGGAGACGAACCGACCGGCAAAGAACATCCCGAACTGCTAAAGATGGGACTCTCGGTCGGCCATGACAAGACGATCATCAACGGCATTAGCCGCATCGGTTACATGTCAGGCGGAAAATCGGCGCGCTGGGTCGACGAGGACATGGCCGATACGATCACCGAAAAAGCGGTTGCGTTTATCGATGACAACGCTGACCAACCGTTCTTCCTCTACTTCTCGACGCACGACATTCACGTCCCCCGCGTTCCGCATCCGCGGTTCGTCGGCAACAGCGGCCATGGTCCGCGTGGTGACGCGATCCTGCAGTTTGATTGGTGCGTCGGCCAGATTTTGGACGCCCTGGATCGTCACCAATTAACCGATGACACGCTCGTCATCTTGTCGAGCGACAATGGCCCCGTGCTGGATGACGGCTACAAAGATCAAGCGGTTGAATTGATCGGCGACCACAAAGCGGCCGGCCCGTTTCGCGGCGGAAAATATAGCGCCTATGAAGGGGGAACCCGCGTGCCGACAATCGTGCGTTGGCCCCACGTTGTGAAGCCCGGTGAGTCGAAAGCGCTCGTCTGCCAGATTGATCTGTTGGCCTCGCTCGCCAAGCTGACAGAACAAACGCTACCTGCGGAGGCTGCTCCTGACAGTCTGGACGTCCTGGAGGCGCTGCTAGGACAATCGACGATCGGTCGTAGCGAACTCGTCGAACATGCCCGCCAACTGTCGCTCCGCATAGGCGATTGGAAGTACGTCGAACCGCGCCGCAACACCCAGGACCAACTCTTCAATCTGTCGCAAGACATCGGCGAAACGAAGAATCTGGCGACCGCTTCGCCCGAGAAGCTGAAAGAAATGAAAGCCCGCTTGAAGGTGATTCGCCAAGCCGGCCGCACGCGCGAGTAAAGCAGCGCCCCAACGCGACTTTGACACCAACTGTCATCGCAGAAAAAAGTATCGCCGGGCGCCTCGGCTCAAAAATTGTCTGTTGACAAAGCGCACGAAGCTGGGGTCGACTGCAAAATCGCAGGGTGGGTGAAGCAAAAACCGCGATTGATTCGACCATCACCAACCAACAAAATCGGTTTGCGTAACCCACCAAAATTGTTGATCAATTGGATCGCATTGGTGGGTTGCGCAAGCGGTGATGTCGTTCGAAATTGGTGCGCCGGAAACCGCTTGCTCCACCCACCCTACCTCGGATATCTACGCGCAAAATTAGGGGGCGAACGGGATGAGGATCAAGGAAATTCGTCAGTTGATGACGCGGTTGCGGGAGAGTAATGCGGCGCTGCGCGACAATTTGTCGGCTCATGATGCGGCGATCTTGCAGCAGCGGCGGTCGAATAACCAACCAACTAACGCCGCCAGAAAAAAAGGATCCGGTCCGGTCCAACGATCCAGTCCGGTCCAACGATCCCGTCCGGTCCGATGTTCCAGTCCGGTCCAAGCCTCCGAAGGTGCGAAGCCGCCGTGAAATAAATCAACGCCGAGCTAGAGCCAAACGCCGGAGCGTTAAATAATACGCGCTGGAGCAACCAAGGATCCAACCAGGCTTGAACAGACTGGTCAGGCTATGGCCACGAGGTTGGTTGAGAAATAACGCTGCGCGTTTACGAATGAACGGGGTGCTCATCGGCAGCGGCCGGATGGTCTTCGCAGTCGCCAGCTTCAACGTGACGCTTGCCTTGGCCGGAGCAATCGGGCGAAGGAGTCGTGCACGCGTCGCAGATCGGGTTACCGACCGAGTCGCGGAAGTTGTTTAGCCCGCCGCAGCTTCCCTTGATGCTGCGATTACTGACGATGACGCCGATCGCCATCCCGGCCAAGGCAATGGCGAAAACGCCGGCTGCGATCAAAAAAGTGAGTAGCACGAGTTACTCTCCACGCTGAGGCCACTGCGATGTGCGGCGTACGACCGGCCCATCCGCGCCGCGGATGAGAAACAACACGGCCAATTTGTTTTGTTCCGCCCAATTGTATCCACGCTCCGGCCCCAAGACCATGAGCGTCGTCGCGAAAGCGTCGGCCGCAGCGCAATCGGAATGCAAAACGCTGACCGAGGCGAGTTGATGCCCCAACGGACGCCCAGTCTGGGGATCGATCGTATGCGAGAAAGTCTCGCCGTCCACTTCAAAAAAATTGCGGTAATCGCCGGAGGTCGCCAGCGATTGGTTCGACAGTTCGACAATCTCTTGAATCGCTCTGGCGCCGGGGATCGGTTTCTCGATCGCGATCCGCCAGGGCGAGCCGTCGCTCTTGCGTCCGGCGGCGCGAACTTCACCGCCGATTTCGACCATATACGATTTAGCGCCTGCGTCGGCGACCAATTGTGCGAGCTGATCAACGCCGTATCCTTTGGCGATCGCCGAAAGATCGACATACAACTTGTCGTGCGACTTTTTCAAGGCCGGAGGATCGAGTCGAACCTGCAGCTTGGAGTCGCCTACGTTAGCCAACGCTTCGGCAATCGCCGCATCGCTGGGGATCTCTTCGGGATGATGATCGGGGCCAAAGTTCCAGAGATTAACCAGCGGACCCACTGTCACATCGAAGGCGCCGTCGCTCTGCTGGCTGATCTCTTTGGCCCGCGAAACAACGTCGGCCAACGCCTGCGAGACCGGAAACCAATCTCCCGCTGGACTTTGATTGAAACGAGAGAGTTCCGAATCCGGAATATAGGTCGACATTTGCTGGTTGATTTCGACCAGCCGCTGGTCCACCTGTTTTTGCAGCGACTTGGTAGAGAAGTCGTCGCCCGGTGCAATCCACTTGACCGAGTAGGTGGTCCCCATCGTCCGCCCTGTCAACTCGACAGGAGCGGAGCCGTTGGGAGTACAGCCGACCACCAGGAGCAGCAAACATGCGGCTCTGGCCAGCGCGATCAGACGTTTAGCCGCCGAAGTCATCGTAGGCGATATTTTCTGGCGGAACGCCGAGGTCATCCAGCATTTTGAACACCGCCTGATTCATCATCGGCGGACCGCAGATGTAATACTCGATATCTTCCGGAGCCGGATGATTCTTCAAGTAGTTCTCCAGGAGAACCTGGTGAATGAACCCTTTCAGGCCGGTCCAGTTATCTTCGGGCAACGCGTCCGAGAGCGCGATGTTGAACTTGAAATTGGGGAACTCTTTTTCGATGTCGCGGAATTCGTCGACATAGAACAGTTCGCGAACGCTCCGACCGCCATACCAGAACGAAACCTTGCGGTTGGTCTTCCGTTCTTTGAACAGTTCAAAGATGTGACTGCGAAGCGGAGCCATACCGGCGCCGCCGCCGATATAGACCATTTCGTTTTCGGTGTCTTTGATAAAGAACTCGCCGTACGGGCCCGAGATCGTCACCTTGTCGCCGGGCTTGCGGCTAAAGATGTAACTGGACGCTTTACCTGGGGGCGTTCCTTCGGGAGCTCGCGGCGGCGGCGAAGCGATGCGGACGTTGAGCATGATGACGCCCTTTTCGCCCGGGTAGTTGGCCATCGAGTAAGCGCGAATCACCGGCTCTTCGACCTTCGAGACATACCGCCAAATGTTGAACTTATCCCAGTCTTCGTGATATTCGTCTTCGACCAGGAAGTCTTTGTAGGCGACTTCGTGTTCGGGAATCTCGATCTGGATATAACCGCCTGCTTTGAAATCGACTTCTTCGCCTTCAGGCAGCTTCAGTTTGAATTCTTTAATGAAGGTCGCAACGTTGCCGTTCGAGATCACTTCACAATCCCACTTCTTCGTTTCAAACGCTTCGTGGGGAACTTCGATGCTCATGTCCTGCTTGACCGCGACCTGGCACGACAAGCGGTACCCTTCGCGGGCTTGCTGGTTGTTGATGTGCGATTTTTCGGTCGGCAGAATGTCGCCGCCGCCCGAATGAATCTTCACTTTGCACTGAGCGCAAGTACCGCCGCCGCCGCATGCGGACGAGACGAAGATCCCTTGGTCAGCCAGGGCGTTGAGCAATTTGCCGCCAGCGGGGACATGAACTTCTTTTTGTTCATTGATCACCAGCTTTACGTCGCCGGCGGCCACGAGCACTGACTTAGCGGCCAGAATGATCGCCACCAACGCCAGGACGAGAACCGTGAACATCGCGACGCCGACGGGAATCAGGATGAATTGATATTCCTGCATGACTCTATACTTTTCGACTAAAAGTCACTGAAATCGGGAATTACAGCATGCCGCCGAACGACATGAACGCCAAAGCCATCAGGCCAGCGGTGATGAACGTAATGCCGAGTCCTTTTAGACCATCCGGCACGTCGCTGTATTTCAGTTTTTCGCGAACGCCTGCTAACGCGACGATCGCCAGCGCCCAGCCGACCCCGGCGAAGAGGCCGTATACGCAGCTTTGCGTAAAGGAGTAGTCACGTTCGACCATGAACAACGAACCGCCCAAAATCGCACAGTTGACCGTAATCAACGGCAGGAAGATGCCGAGCGCGTTGTAGAGCGGCGGAAAGTAGCGATCAAGCCCCATTTCGAGGATCTGCACAATCGCCGCGATGACGCCGATGTAAATAATCAAACCGAGAAACGTGAGGTCCATATCGGCCAGATCGGAGCTGATCCAAGCCAGCTGCCCTTTCTTCAGCAGATGCTGATAGATCAGGTTGTTGGCCGGAATCGTGATCGCCATCACCGCGATCACCGCGGCGCCCAGGCCGAGGGCTGTCTTCACGTTTTTGGAAACCGCGAGAAACGTGCACATCCCCAAAAAGAAGGCGAGCGCGAGGTTTTCGCTGAAGACTGCTTTCAGTGCGATATTGACTAGGTCAGTCATGGTTAGCCCTCCGTCTCTACCTGGTCGGGACGGAATGTCCGCAAGACCCAAATGATAATGCCGATGATGAAGAACGCACTCGGCGGCAACACCATCAAACCGTTGGTCGTATACCAGCCGGTGCTATTGGCTGCGTCGTACAGCGGCAGAATCGTGATGCCGAACAAAGTTCCAAAACCAAACAGCTCCCGGAAAAAGGCGACGATCAACAGAATCAAGCTATAGCCGAGCCCATTGCCGACGCCGTCCAGAAAGCTCATGCCGGGTTCGTGCTTCATCGCGTAAGCTTCGGCGCGTCCCATCACAATACAGTTGGTAATGATCAAACCGACGAACACCGACAGCTCTTTGCTGATGTTGAACGCGTAGGCCTTTAAAAATTGATCGACGATGATCACCAACGAAGCGATGATCGTCATCTGCACGATGATGCGGATGCTGCTAGGGATGAACTTGCGAACCAAGCTGACGCTGAGGTTCGAGAAGCCGGTCACCACGGTCACCGCCAACGCCATGGTCAACGCTTTGTCCATTTTGGACGTCACCGCGAGCGCCGAGCAAATGCCGAGCACTTGCAGTGCGATCGGATTGTTGGTGAAGACCGGCGACAGCAGGATATCTTTCGTGGTCTCTTTAGCCATTGAAGTCTCCCTTGCGAACTTTCGCCAAAAATGGACCGAAGCCGCCTGGACCTAGCCAGTAGCGAACCATGGTATTGACCCCTTTGGTCGTGATGGTGGCGCCTGACAGGCCGTCGATGTTGGTATCAATGCCGCCGGTCTGTCCCGCTTTGGTGACCGAGACGACGACCTTGCCATCGTCTTCAATCGCGGTGGTGCCGGGCCACTGCGCCTTCCAATCCGGATTGTCGACTTCGCCGCCGAGCCCCGGAGTTTCACCATGCGAGTAGTAAGTCAAACCTTTGATCGTCTGGGCGTCTCCCTCAAGAGCGATGAAGCCCTTCATGGTCGACCACAATCCTTTGCCGTAGAACGGCAACACAATCACGTCGATCTTGTCCTCTTTCTTCAGCAAGAAGACTTGCGAATACTTGGGACGTTCTTTGATATCACCCAGCTTATCGTCGGCAGGCGCATCGGTGGGAATTTTTTCCATCTTTGGCTTGTCTTCCAACGACTCGGCCGAAACCGGATTTTCTTTCCGATTATCGACACGTTCGCCGGTATCAAGATCGATCACGATCGTCTCGATATTGTTATACAACTCGGTGATCTTGGCGGCGCTGACCTCTTCGACCTTGCCTTCTTTGTCCTTCGGCAACGCGCCGGCGGCAGCCAGAATATTCTTCTGCTTATCCAGCTTTTCGTTTTCGACTTGAGTCGGTTTCAGGAGGACTGCTGTCGCTGAAACCGCTATCGAGCAAACGATGCAAAGGACGGCGGCCACGAGGAACGTTCCGCCTACGCTATCACGACGCATAGCGAGCCATCCTTCTGTTGATGTTTCCTTGAATCACGAAGTAGTCGATCAGCGGCGCCATCACGTTACCAAACAAGATGGCGAGCATGATCCCTTCGGGGAACGCGGGGTTAATGCCGCGAATCAAGATCGTTAGTACGCCGACCAGGATCCCGTAGAACCACTTTCCTTTTTCCGTCATCGCCGCCGAGACGGGGTCGGTCGCCATAAAGACGCAACCGAAGGCGAAACCGCCGATCACCAAGTGCCACCACGGCGGCAAAGCGAACAACGCGGAGGTTTCCATCCCCGACAAGCTGGCCAGGTAGAACGCACCCGACGTTCCCACGGCGCCCAAAACGGTCGCGGCCATGATCTTCCACGAGCCGACGCCGGTCAGGATCAAAAACGCGGCGCCTAGCAAACATGCCAGAGCCGAAGTTTCGCCCATGGATCCGGTGATCGTGCCGAGGAACGCTTGCAGCCACGTGATCCCGTGACCGTCGACTCCCTGCAGAACCTGCGAAAGCCCCACGTCCAGATTGTCTTTGTTCTCGGCCAAAGCTCCCAAGGTGGTCGCTCCGCTGAAACCATCCGCGGCAACCCAAACGTTGCCGGTGATCTGATTCGGATATGCGAAATACAGGAACGCCCGCGCGGTGAGGGCCGGATTGAGGAAGTTTTTGCCGGTGCCGCCAAAGACTTCTTTTCCGATCAACACGCCAAAGGCGATCCCCAAGGCGACTTGCCAGAGCGGTATCGTCGGCGGCAACGTCAGTGGAAAGAGCATCCCGGTCACCAGGAACCCTTCATTCACTTCGTGCTTGCGAACGATCCCGAAGATCACTTCGATGATACCGCCGACCGTCATGGTGACGATGTAAACCGGTAGAAAATAGATCGCGCCCAGCACGATGTTATCGAGCAAGCTGCCTGGATCGTGAGCCATTCCGAGCGACGTGAACAGGCTCTCTTGCCAGCCTTCCGGCGCTGTACCGGCTTCGGCGTGAATCGCCGAGTTGGCTTGATAGCCGGTGTTCCACATCGCCATCAAGATGCACGGCGTGAGCGCGATGACGACAAACACCATCATCCGCTTCAGGTCGAGACCATCTCGCACATGCGTCGAGCCGTGCGTGATTTCGCCCGGCGTGTAGAGGAACGTATCTCCCGCTTCATACAGCGGATAGAGTCGTTCGAGCTTGCCGCCTTCCTCAAACAGAGGCGCGGCGCGATCGAGTAGGTTGCGTATAAACTTCATGGTTACCCCTCGGCCTCAATGCGGTCTAGGTTCTTCCGCAGGGCGCTGCCGAAGTCGTGCTTGCCGGTGTCGACGTAGGAACAAAGCGCCAAATCTTCTTCATCCAATTCCAAGGCGCCCAGCGCCTGAGCCGATTCCATATCGTTCACCACCAGCGACTTGAGCAGCGCGGTCGGTTCGATATCAAGCGGCATTACTTTTTCGTACATTCCGGTCGGAATGATCGCACGATGACTTCCCTCGCTGCTGGTGGTGAAGTCGTAATCACGACCTCCGCCGGTCAGAGCCGACATAAACACCGACTTGGTCGAGAACTTGCCGAACCCAAGCGTCAGCCAACCGAGGAAGTCGCGATTGCGTCCCTCTTCCAACACCGAAATCTGGCTGTGATAACGTCCCAGGAACGTATGCGGTTCGGCACAAGTTCGACCCCAAAAGACCGAACCGGAGATCACGCGAGGATCGTCTGCTTTCAGCTGACCGTCAGTCAACTGGGTCAGATCGGCGCCCAAGGTCGCTTCAATCAAGCGAGGCTTGCTAACGGCGGGTCCCGCCAGCGAGAGGATTCGCTTCACGCTCAGTCGGCCAGTTTTAAACAACGAACCGATCGCCAGCACGTCTTGATAACCGATGTGCCAAACGGCCCGATCGCGCCCTGCTGGATACAAGCAATGAATATGCGTTCCAGGCAAGCCAGCCGGATGCGGTCCGGCGAATTCGACGACTTCGGCGAAATCGAGATCTTCGCCTGGGATGTCGGCGCCGGGAGCACGACAAACGAACATCGGTCCGTCGGTCAGTTTGCTCAGCGCTTCCAAGCCGGCGGTAAACTCCGCTTTCTGCGGACCGATCACAACCGCAGGATCCGCCGCCAAGGGATGGGTATCGATCGCCGTAATGAACAGCGCTTGCGGCGTTTGCGTCGGCGAAGGAGTCCGCCCGAAGGGCCGTTGTCGCAATGCAGGCCACAGGCCGGCGGCCAACATCCCCTCAACCACTTGCTGGCGAGTCAGATTCAAGAGCGATTGATCGCCGTGCGAAGCGAACTCAACTTGTTCGTCTCCTTCACGCTCGATCACGACCGACAAAAATCGACGCTTGGCGCCGCGGTTAACCGCAACCACCTTGCCAGCGACCGGCGACGTGAACATGACGCCGGGATTCTTCTTGTCTTCAAACAAGGCTTGGCCAAGCTTGACCGAGTCTCCATCGGTAACGAACATGGTCGGCCGCATGCCGATGTAGTCGTCGCCAAGGAGACCGAATCGGGTCACTGCTCCGGCCGACTCAATGGACTGCTGAGGACGACCCGAAATCGGCAGGTCGAGCCCTCGTTTCAATGTAATAGTTCGTGGCATCCGCGGCTCCGAACGGGCAAATCTAGGCCCTGGAAATTACTGCGTATCGCTGCGTAAAGTGGCGAGCAAATTGAGTTCGTGAAAACTTTCACAATGTGAAGGCCATGTAAGCCCGGGTAATGCTTTTCAATCGTCTGCGGCGAACAAAGGAAGCTCTGCAGTTAACGCTCGCCGTGAAGAAGATGCCTACACCCAGGCATGCCCGAATAATTGCCTCGCTATCCTCAAAATAATATCGGTTGTGCAGGGAGTCGCAAGGGGAGAATTCCTCGCCCTACGATTCCGGACGCCTTTTTCCGAGGTCCCAACTTGCGTTTCGAGCGGCGATAAGCGACCGCGACGAACCCCTGGCGAAATGTGGGCAAATACCGATCCGTTAAAAAACAACGACAAAAAACTCTCTGCCGTAATCTCTCTGCCGCAATTTAGTTCATCACCGCTCATTGCGGACGCGCCATTAATATTTTTTCATCTTCATGAAGTGCGGAAGAGACCAGCACGCGCGCTGCGCCGAGCGACACTTGCGTCTCGATATCGGCCAATGTCCGGATCCCTCCACCGGTAACCCATTCGACTCCCGTAAGTTGCGTCGATAATTCGCGGCACAACATCTCCGTTCCGGTTCCCCTACCCTGCCCGACATGAGCCAGATCCAGCAGCACCATTCGTCTAGCGCCGCAATCAAACGCGCGTTGTGCGATTTCTTCGGGACGAATCGCCGCTCCCACAATTCGCAACGGCCGTCCATGTCGCAAATCAAGACTGAACGTGACGCTCTCGCCGAATTCGGCGGTGATCTGCCCCAGATCTTCCCAGCGCTGCAGCGTCTCGAGGCCGACAATCAGCGAAGCGACGCTCTCCGGTTCCAAAGCTTCGATCACGCGCTGGCAATCGGCCAGCGTCGCCAATCCAGCGTCGAGATGCAGCCGCAGTCCGGCCTGTGCGATTTTCCGCCAATCCTCAACTTGCGGTCGACCGTCAAGAATCGCATCCAGATCCGCCACATAGGCATCGCGAAACGAATACGCTGCGACCATCGCGGCGGCGATATCCCCGGGTTCCGACGATGCGCACAACCGGCTTTCGATCGGACGATAGCGATGTCGCAAGCCGCCCACGCCGCGCACCACGTGCCGGTCTTTCAAATCAATCACCGGCAAGATCGCCGCCGGCAGCTCAGAACGTGAAGTCAATGGACTGATCAGAGTAGAGAGGCATATGGCGATAGTAGACTTCCAGGATCATCGCCGCCAAACAAGTTGTGTACAATCGCCCCCCCTCCTCGAAGTAGGGGTCATCAAATCGCCAGCTCCCTGCCTCGTACAATTTGGTCGACTGCGACTGAACCAGGTAGTTGCTCAGCTTGTCGTTCCACTTCGTCCACGCAGGCCCGCCTTGGTGCGCCATTACGTTGGTCGCGTAGTAATTGAAATACATGTCTCGCTGCGAAGGGCCTTCGGTCGCAAGAAACTTCGCCCCACGCTCCAATCGCGGATCGTTGCGGCGCCATCCCAAGTACATCCGCGACAACAGGCCGATCGCCGTTGTCGTCGGCTGCTTCCCAGGTCGCTGATATCCATAGTAGGCGCCGGCGTCAGTTTGCACCGTATCAAGAAAGTGCTCGGCCAAACCGACACGCGGCGACGAAACTTGCAGCCCGCCGATCAAGGCGCTTTTCAGCGCCATCAGTTGCCAACCAAAAACCGACGTATCGCCCGGCTCGCCAGGTTGATAACGCCAACCTCCGGCGGAGTGCTGCGCAAACTCAATAAACTTCACCGCTTCCTGAGCATCCTGGCGCAAGTCAGGATCTTCGGTCATCGCGTAGGCTTCGCACAGCGCGATCGCCGCCAAGCCGTGACAATACATGCCAAACTTGCTGCCGCCTGTCAGATCGCCTCCCTGATTGCTGACGATCATGTGCGTCCGCAAATAGTAGAGCCCCTTGGCGACCGTCTCTTGATAAGGGCTTTCCCGCAGATGCGTATAACCTTTGCCCAAAAAGGGGAGCAGCGCCAAACCGGTCGCGCCGGTCAACGCATGCGCGGTTCCCGGATCGGTGGCCCGCGCTCCCTGAGGGCCGTTGCGATGATTGAAGTCCCAATGCCCATCTTCGTTTTGCTGCGCGGCGATCCAGACCAACGCGCGTTCGACGGCGTCTTGCGTCGCTTGCGAGCCGCCCCGTTGTTGCAGCAAACCAGGCTGGTTCGCGGGATCTCGTCCCGCAAATCCACCAGCGCCCGCCGGCGGAACATAAGTCAGCGTCGCGGAATCCGAAAACTGAAACGCGGGGGACGGAATCGAAGTCGTCGGCGCTTCTGATGGAGCGGTCTGCGCCAGTTGCTGCGCCATCTCTTCAATCGCGTAGGTCGAGTCGTTGATGACGTCCCCTTGGATGTCGGCGACTTTCGGCTGCCACTGAGGGAGCTCGGTGATGGGAACAATCGGATCGGCTTCACCGAGGATGATCCCCGGCGGGCCTTCCTGCCGATCGTCTCGCAAGATCCACAACCCTAGCGTCATCACAACCACCAGGTGAAACAGCAAACTGAACATCCAGCTGGCCGAGCCTTGAAAACGTCGCGACAGCCACAGCACCAGCGCATTCCCCCTCTTCCTGGCCCGCGTTGGAGCCGGAGACTCGGCGACATTCGTCGATGCCGAAAGGATGCGCATAAATCGCTACGATCGAAACAATGAGTACACGCCGCACAATCGGCGCGCAGTACCAGGATCACCGTCAACTATAGCTTGATCGAAACGGCGGAAGGGAAGCAAATATTGTGCGGCGAATTCGCCATGAGAGGGCCCAGCGACATACTTGCCGTCGCCGTAAGCCGAAGCCAACCACGTTGCTCTCAACAAAGACCGTGAAGGCAACGCGAGGACTTTCGACACTTTCGCACCAACCGGATAGAGCGATTCGCGCCGCTCGAAGATCGCGATCCTCGTCGGCGAAATTCGCTGCTGCGATCCTGGAAGCAAAGCCTCGACAGTCCCCCAACAACGTGAACGCCCTCCCCCCACACTTCACAAAAAAAGCCGCCCCCAGCGGGAGCGGCTATTGGTTACGCAGTCTTGTGGACGACCAGCTTACAGCGGAAAGTCTTCTTCCGATGCGGTCGTCTTGTAGATCGGCAAGTGACGGTAGTAAACCTCCAACGTCAGCAGCGACAACGAGGTGTTGTAGAGCCGTCCGCCTTTGTCGGTGAAGCCGCCGGTGAAATGCCAACTACCCGCTTCAGGCTGCCCCTCTTTGACCTGAGTATTGATCAAGAAGTCGCGCTGCTTGACGTTCCAGGCTTCCCATTTGGCGCCGCCATAGTGACGCATCACCTGGGTCGCATAATAGTTGTAGTACATGTTGGCTCCGCCCCCCAACGACGGGCCCTGGGCAGCCAAAAAGTCGACCCCCTTCTCCAGCGACGGGTTCTCTTTCTTCCAGCCAAGATACATGCGGCACAACAGCCCGACCGCCGTCATTGACGTCTTGGCGCCAGGATCGGCGTACCCATACTTGGCGCCTCCGTCCGACTGAACCGAATCGAGGAACTTCATCGAGCCGGCAATCGTATTACGCGGAACTTCTAAGTAGCCCATGTGCCCACTCTTCAGCGCCATCAGTTGCCAACCGACCACCGAGGTATCACCGGCTTGCCGCGGCTTGTAGCGCCATCCGCCGCCGACCGGATCCTGACATGCGACGATATAGTTCAGCGAAGCCTGGGCGGGCGCCATCAAGTTTTTGTCTTGCGTCATTGCATACGCTTCGCACAACGCGATCGAACCAAGACCATGGGAATACATGTTCCCCTGGGATTCGACCAGGCTCCCTTCACGTCCGCGAACTTGCATCAAGCGAACCAGCGCCGTCAGACCGGCGTTCACCTGCTTCTTGTACTTGCCTTCTTTGTGGGTATGACCTGAGCCCAAAAACGGCAACAAACCCATCGCGGTCGCCGCACGGGGAGAGTTGCTAAACTCACCAAAGTTTTTCGATTCGCCGGGCTTTTTGGCGCCGCGTCGATGGTCAAAATTCCAGGTCCCATCCGGCAGTTGGTGGTCGGCGATCCATTTAATGCCGTTGACCACGGCCGCTTCGCTACCGCCGTTTCCGCCCCCTTCGCTCAACATTTTGGTACGCGTCGCCTGACCGCGGCCGCTGGTGCCGTTGCCGGTCAAACCTGCGTTGTCTGTCATCATATCGGAGAAAGGCGCCGTCTGATCCGCAAAGTCGACCAAGTCCAATTGCTGCGTCGCCGCTTCCATCTCTTGAAAGTCGGAGACAATGTTTTCTTCGGCAATCACCGCTTCTTCCATCTGCTCTGGCGGCTTGTCAAAGTCGAGCTTCATTTCATCGATCGGCTCGAATTCTTCCATGACAAATTCGTCGATCTCTTCCGCGTCGGCGGTGTCGTCAACGGTGATCTCACGCTGCTGATTCATCTTTTGCGCGACCGGCAACAAGACCAGCACCAAAATCAACAAAAAGTGGACAACCAGACTGACCAGCCACGAAGGAACCGCGGTCAGCAGCAAAAATCGGCTGCTAACGGGGGAACGAACCTCTTCTTCATGGTCCGGTTCGATATCGTTCTGGGGAGCATTGGGAGTGGCCATAAACGTTTACCTTCGCTCCGCGACATTCGCGCGGGAACATTCCTTGAACGCAGAAAAGAAAGAGCAGGAAGCAGATTTGCAGCAGGGAAAAGGAAGACGCACGCAAGAATGTGTCGAACGTCAACAAAACTTCACAAAATCAATTTTAGAGGGAACCAATCGCCGCCACACCCCCTAACAGGGGCCATTCTTGCCGTTGAGCCTCACTAGGACATTCGTTTCCACCCTTCACGAATATTCCACGAGAATCTAACGTTCCCAAAATTGTGAAGTACTCAACCAGATCGACGAATCCGGTTTCCGGCAGAAAGGGACTAGCCGACTCCCCATGCCATTCGGTATATTGCGGGATTCCAACCAATTGATTGAGTGTCACTCTCATCCACTTGAAGCTGTCCAGGGATCCGGCGTCATGGCCAAAAAGAGCAAAAAAGCAGAAACCGTCTTTCTCGTGTGCGAGGAATCGGGCGACTACAACTACACCCTGAAACGCAAGCCGGGCGGCGAAAAGCTAAAGCTCAAGAAATATTGCCCGCGTCTGCGCAAGCACACCTGGCACAACGAAAAGAAAAAGTAGTCTCGGACTCTTTGCCGCGACGATCCGCTGCGAACCGTCACATCTCTGGCGGTTCGTTGATTTTTGGGCCGATATGCGTCAGACTCACATCCGTTTCGAACGCATCGCCACGGACTGGAGTTACTTGCCGCTATGGAAAAGCGCTGGCGCATTTTTCCGCACGACGCTGCCCGCATCCGGCAGCTTGAACAATCGGCCGGTGTTCCGCCGGTCGTCGCCCAGCTTCTTATTAGCCGCGGAATCTGCGATCCCAATGCGATTCGCGGCTTTCTCGAAGCGAAATTCTCGGACCTGCGCGACCCGGAACTGCTTCCCGGCGTTCCTGCCGCCGTGGAACGTATCGATGCTGCGATCAAGGCCAAGCGTCGCATTACCATCTACGGCGACTACGACGCCGACGGCATCACCGGATCGGCAATTCTCTATCGCTGCCTGCAAACGCTTGGCGCCGACGTCGGCTATTACGTCCCCAGCCGCTTTGACGAAGGCTACGGCCTAAACAGCGAAGCGCTCGAAAAGCTGGTCCAGCGCGGATCCCACCTGCTGATCACCGTTGACTGCGGTATCGCCAGCGTCAAAGAAGCGGACCGCGCAAAAGAACTAGGCTTGGAACTAATCATCACGGACCATCACGAGATGGCCGAACGACTGCCCGACGCGGCGGCGATTGTCCACCCGCGATTGCCTGGAACCAACTATCCCTTTGGCGGACTTTGCGGCGCCGGCGTCGCTTTCAAGCTGGCCTGGGCGCTTTGCCAAAAAGCGAGCAACGCCCGGCGCGTCACCGACCGGCTGCGCAATTTCTTACTGACCGCCGTCGGCCTGGCGTCGATCGGCACCGTCGCCGACGTGGTGCCGCTCTTGGACGAAAATCGCCTGATCGTCCGTCACGGCTTGAACTGCCTGCGCGAGCATTCCGTTCCCGGCATCGAAGCGCTGCTGGAAGTAGCGAAGCTCGGTGACAAAAAACAACTGACCAGCGAAGACATCGGGTTTATGATCGGCCCTCGCCTCAATGCGGCTGGCCGACTCGGCCAAGCGCAACTGGCGATCGAACTGCTGACGACCGATTCCCCTGAACGCGCCCGAGCGCTGGCCGAGTACATTCATCAGCTGAACGACAGCCGCGGCAGTCTCGAACGCAGCATCAATCTCGCCGCCCAAAAGCAAGCCAAAGAAGAATTTGATCCGGTCAACGATCCAGCTCTCGTTTTGGCCGGGCACGGCTGGCACGTCGGCGTGATCGGAATTGTCGCCGGTCGTTTGGCCGAAAAATACAATCGCCCGGTCATTTTGATCGCGCTGGATCAAGCAGGCGTGAAGCCCGGCGTCGGTTCGGCTCGCAGCGCATGCGGCTTGAATCTGCACGAAGCGCTCAAATCCTGCGAGCATCATCTGCTCGGTTGCGGCGGACATGCGGCTGCAGCAGGACTGCAGATTTCGCCAGACAAGATCGAAGCGTTTCGCGCCGAGTTCCTCGAATACGCCGCCAGCGAAGTAACCGACGAATCGCAAATCGCCGAACTCGCGATCGACGCCGAAGCCCCAATCAGCCAACTGACGTTCAAGACGATCACCCAAATCGAAATGCTCGCCCCGTTTGGCGCAGGAAACCGTCGCCCCATCATGTGCGCTAGCGGCGCCAAGCTGGTCGACAAACCGAAACGCATCGGCGGCGGCGAACGTCATTTGTCGGTCCATCTAGAGCATCACGGAGTACGCATCCGCGGCGTCGCCTTCGGCCAAGGAGACTGGGCCGAACCGCTCGCCAAACATGACGGCCTGCTCGATATCGCCTTCCAACCGGTCATCAACAACTTCCGCGGGCGAAACAACGTCGAACTGCAACTGGTCGACTGGAAACCGCACGAAGCCAACAACCCGCCGCTGGCCTAGCAACCAAGCGGCACGCCCCTCCAACAAACAACGCCACCGATTTGCCGGAAGCCAACCCTCGCGGCGAATCGAGTCGGAAGTCGTTTGACACGTTTGGTTTACGCCCCCAATTTTTCTGCGAACCAGCCGCATCCCAAGCCCCTCCTGCTATTGACGCTCAAGCATCGGACATCTATAAACGGACTTTCGACCTGAGGGATTTATCCGAACAGGTAACATCGGGGCGTGGCTCAGCCTGGTAGAGCGCTGCGTTCGGGACGCAGAGGTCGCACGTTCAAATCGTGTCGCCCCGACTTCTTAAAGCCTTGCGAGTAAACAACTTGCGAGGCTTTTCTTTTGGCCATTTCTGGCAAGCGCGGTCTCTGGCAAGAATTTTGGCAAGCGCCGGCGTTATTGGCAATCCCCAAATGCAAAATCAAAGCGATCTCCAATCTACCGCACAGGTGAGAATGGGACTCGCGGGTACGTCACCTTCCGCGTGCGCGGATCGGCCAGGTCCGAGAAGTGCTGTTGAATCGAAGCGGCGGACGAAGACGGCATGCGAAAGACCTCCCTGCAAACGAACGTCCGACCGCGAAACGGAAGTCGCCAAAACGACCAGACGCACTTGCCGGATTATCGCAGATTGCCCATCATGGCGCAATTGCCGTGGCATTGCATTGACGTTGTGGTCGTGTTATCCGTCCAACCCTGTCACTGACTTGATTAAGTCCAAGCCCGGCTTTACGTCGACCAAAAATCGCGCCGCAAGTTCATCTTTCAACTGCGGAACGAATCGGTTGACCAGAAATGCCGCCATCTCGTTGGCCAGATTGCAGGCGTTCAGACAGGAGTGCGGTAACCCACGAGGGCAGCGGATTGGCTGCATCTCCAGTTTGCCCTCGTCCATCCGCTTCAGCGCACTCTCACCATGGGCATGCCCAGACCAGTACCGATACATGACCTCGTAATGGCCTAGGCGGTCTAGTTCAGCCGCCAGCCGCTCGATGTTTCCGGGACCACCCCACATCCCGTACCAGTGCTTGGGCTTTGAAATCGCGTATTCCGCTTTGATTGCCGCATATCGCGGACGGTCCATCAGATCCTGTAAAGCGGCGATCTCAGCTGTAATGTCTCGGCCTGGATGGTCGAAGGCGTCGGCGAGCAATTCTCCCCGCGTCTGGCCACGGACCTGCTTTCCTGCATCAGAATTGGGATCGCACTTTGCCGCGAATTTCTTCTGTTTCACCCAGTGATAGAATTCGTAGGCCAAGCAGCGGCTCTCAAGAGCATCGTCCCGTTGCAGCATGTACATCAGATTGAGCTGCAACTCGAATCCGGTCCGGATAATGGGCACGCAATTTCTTGCCGATCCCTTCCGTGCGAGTATCGCCACGCCGTCAATCGGGTCCGTGTACTCCATCAGCAGTAGAGCGGCCGCCATTTGAGTGTCCTTCTCCGTGGCTTTGAACCGCTCGTTTACATGCCCGAGTACCCAGGATATAAGAGTTCAAGCTCGCGCTCACGGCGTCGGCCATCTGCTCGTACCAACGGTGGTACTTCTCCTTCTGGTCCGGCATCTGTAGATCATATTGAAACATATTCGCCTTCAGTAGTTTTCACCTTCCGAACATAGAATGACACACACGGAAGCAAGAGGGTTCGGGCTTTCAACCCGGCGACACCATCAGCCCATTTTCTCTCCGAGTTCTACTGGGCCATGCTATTGTGATGATCTACTCACTATCGCTGCTGAGGCCGTGGCCCACAGCCCCTGTTGGGATTTATAGGGCAGGAATGAGAGCCAATGTGAATGCAATGTCACCGATGGATACCTGCAACGTCCGTGCTCTGATTCCTAATCAGAAAAAGTTCAATTTCCGTTTTGTCACCCCGACTTGCTAAAGCCACTCAAAGCAACAACTTGCGAGGCTTTTCTTCTGGCCATATCTGGCAAACGCTGTTTTTGGCAAGAATTTTGGCAAGCGCCAGCGCGACTGGCAAGCCCTACCGGGAATCATTTTACCGGCCGCGTTGAATCTGAGAGAATCGCGACGAATGGCCTTCCCCTCTAATCTCGATCGGCTGCTAAATGGGAGCATCCGCCAGCGCCCAATCCGCCACACCATTCGTAGAGATAGAACATGCCTATCGCGAACTCCGAATCCGAAGACCGAACATTTTCCCGAGAGCAATTCTACGAGTTTGTCTGGTCAGCTCCCGCGACGAAGCTGGCCGCCGAATTGGGATGCTCCGATGTGATGATCGGCAAAGTCTGCCTCGCCTACGATGTCCCTAAACCCTATTCGGGATATTGGACAAAACTCGCGTGCGGCAAAGATGTTGACAAAACGCCGCTACCGCCTCGATCAGAGCCCGAACTACAGAGAATTGTGTTTCATCGGCATGATGCTGCGCATTCGCCCGCTGACGAGTCTCCCGCTGATCTGCGATTTGATTCCGATATTATGGAGGCACTAGAGAGAGCCAGAAGCTTAGGCCCGGTAAAAGTAAACCATTCACTCCAAAACCCTCACAAGCTCGTCGCCGACGCTAAAACAAAGCACGAACATGAAGCAGCGGTAATAAAGATACCCTGGCTTGAGCGAACTCCTCAGCAACGACGGAGACTCGAACCGACGATTTCGATCAACGTCAGCGACGCATGCCTCGGTCGCGCCCTTCGCCTGATGGACGCCTTTATCAAGCGACTTGAAGCAATCGGAGGAGGTCTCGTTTTAGACCAAAATCCTCAAAGCAAATATGCCGCTGAAACGGTTGTGGTAATCAAGGGCGAGAACGTCACCAAAATCCGCCTACGAGAAAAGAACAAGCAGGTTCGCATCTCTGATCCGAATGCAAAATTTGATTGGGATCGAAACCGAACAGAGTTAGTTCCTACGAGTATCTTACTTTTTGATGACGGCCCCTCAAGCTACCATCCGCCCCTGGCAATTGATACCAGGAAAAAGAAGATCGAGGAGATGCTTGATGATCTGGTGATTGAACTGATTACGCGGGCAGGAGAACAAAGAATTGCTCAAAGAATTTGGCAAGAACGCGAGCGAGAACGTCGCGAGTCGGAAAGACTCCGATGCGAACGCGAGGCAGAGATCAAGCGCACACAGGAGGAGCTTGGCAAACGACAAGCTGCTGAACAAAAGCGGGTCGACCAACTGCTCCAACTTGCAGAGTCATGGGAGAAAAGCAAGCTGATTCGCGAATTCCTTGAAGCGATAGGCGACGTGTATGCAGCCAAATCAATGGCCATCCCAATCGACAGTGAATTTGCTAGATACCTTCGCTGGGGATTCGAGCAGGCCGATCGGATTGATCCTTTGCGTCACAGCCCACCTTCCGTACTAGACGAAGTGGTGAGCGAGAGTGACCTAGGCGACTTTTCAGGCAGCAATTCCAACAGCGACAGTACCGCATAGCTCCCACATTTTCCAATACTACGCCGACGCCAGCCATAAGAATTGCAGCGTGGTGTCGATTATTTTGCGATGCGGCAAACTGCATTTCCTGCGTCCACGATTAGCCGGACTTCCTGTCGCACTCGCTCGCGTTGATCTTGATTGGACAGAATGTTCCGACGGACCATTTCCTGGTGGTACCAGACATTCTTAACCGTCAAACGCAATGCGAGCCGGCCCAAACCAATCTCCTTTCCCTTCACAGAGCCGTCTCGAAGTGCCGGCATGGTCACTTCCTTCCTGAGCGGCTGCGGAAGGCCCTGTGAGCCAGGTTTGGCCGAAGTCACCATGCCTTTGAGAGACCGAACGGCTGCCATGCACAATCGAGCCAGTCGCCGGGATTCACTACGGACACTGTCATTCCTCGACCGCGTGACCTGAGATTTGAGCTTCTAGATCGCGCTGCGGGCCCGCGCACGACGCTTGACGACATCTGTGAATTCTACAGTGTCAAAAACCGTGTTATTCACATTGATACCAACGCGCCAAATCAAAAGTTAGATCTTGCGCCAGTGCATCGGGAAGTGGCACACGGGCGGCGATCTCCTCACTTGCCCCCTCATCGAATTCAAACTTTTGCCCCATGACGATTTGGAACCAGCGTTCCCTATCACGGACGACGCGAAACATCTTCTCGTCAGCACCACCGGCGATAAATGGCTGATAGACTCGGATCGGCATTCGGCAGACCTCCGCTTTACAGCGTATGCGATCAAGACGCCCGGTTTGCTGCTCCAAAGTGCTGGGATTCCAGTATCCATCGTGATGAATCACATGTCGGCAAAACCGATGAAGATCGATTCCCTCGCCCATGACGCCGCTGCTAACAAGAACCTCGGGAAATAGTGGACTATTGAATGCCAATGCCAACCGTTCCCGCGTTTCCAATGGCGTGTCGCCATGAACGATTCGTACTAGCGGAACGACGCGGTAGCTCCCATCATCCTCATCATCGGGATCGTCCTCCTCGGAATCGACTCTGTCTGGTCGACGGGGGCGCGAATAGACTGACACCGAATCAAGGCATTCACGAAGTGGATCATTGGGTTCGTCTTGATCATTCAGGGAAATCGAATTACTGTCGTACCTCGCTCGCTCCGCCAATTCGATGGCAAAATCCAGAAACTGTTCGACGCGGCTCAGGTACGTCTGATTTGATCGATCGGTATGTTCTTCGATGCCTCGGCGCAGCGCTAGAATTCCAGGCTCCAACACTTCACGTCGCCCCTCACTAAGTTCCCAGGCGCGTTGAACGGCAGAGTCATCTAATGGCAGGTACCGTGCCAAGAAGGAAGGGGCACGAAAGTATGCCGCAAGAACTTCGATCAATTTGCTCCGTTGATCTTCAGTAAACACGCGATACTTGCTCTGCCTAAAAGGTTGAGAAAGGATGCGGCGAACTTCCTCATAGAACGGCCTTCCCTCCTCTGAGCATCGGCGAGCAATTCGGCTCAAGAAATCTTGAGTCCTCACACGATCATTGAAGTATTTTCCCCCAAGTTTTTCACCAGCAATCTGAAGAGTGCGATCATCGATTTCTTCTCGGATTTGCTCGTATAAGGCGCGACAGGTTTCGCGGTAAAAACAAAAGACAAGGACTTTTTCGCCACCTTCCCACAATTCGACGGCGCGACGGACGGTCGCTGAAATCTTAGGATGGCGAAGTCGATCTTGACGAGCCGCATCCCGCGACGGAATGATTTCCGCGACCTGCTGTTCATACCAACTCGTTGGCACGATCGTTCTGACGTTTTCAAATGCGTCATCCGAGCTCTGCACAGCGACTCCATTGTCATCCATGTCGCGGGCCTCGCCTCTGGCGGAACGCGTGTGGTGAAACGCTTCGTAGGATGATGACAGCCCTTCAGCAAAAAAAGCTCTCGCGCCGGTAGTTTGTGCTAACTCCCCTTGGGCGCGGGATGTCAAGAGAAAAGGCAATGCCGCCTCTTTTGCCACCGGCAAGCCAATTTCACCGCTATCCACACTAACGGAGTCGGTGGTGACTGCGGCTCCGTATACTCCTATACGGCGAAACCACGCCGGCTTGTTTTCTACAGACGGCAGCTCCCGCGGACGATTGTGCCGAATGACCCACGGGCGAAGAATTGCCTGTGCACAATTTCGAGTTGCCAGACAGTCGTTGACGCACTCAATGAGTCGACACTCCCAAGCATCTTTGGGGTCTACCTTGACACGGCCCCACCATTGGTCGACATCATAATTGCCGAGCATATCCGTTCCAATCGTTCCCCACAGTCGATCGAGCCGCCGGCCCGCCAACCGATTCGCATCGAGTGACGCCTCGAGGGACTGTATCTCAGCTTGCACCTCCTCGCGAGTCTTCACAGGAGCACGACGACTTGACCAGCGTACGGCGTCAAAGCTGCGTATAACACGGATCAGCTCTTGATGTCCCAGTTGAAACGGCGTGGCTGTAAGGAAGAGCATTCGCTGAAACTTTCCTCGCAACAGCGCTACGTCGTCGGCCGAAGACTGGCGAAATAGGCCAGCGAGCTGTGTGTGGTCATTCTTGGCGTGGTGAGCCTCGTCCAGAATCAACAAAGGGGAATACCATTTAGAGATGCGAAGCCATTGCTTGTAAATCCCTTGGCAAGCGACATTAAACTCACGGCGGACTTCCCGCATTCGCTGGTCGATATTTGCCGACGTGCGTCTCGGAAGGGATTCCCGAAGCACTTTGACCAAGCCGCTCCAGTCAATTTTATCCCTGATGGCAAAAAGCATTGCGGGAACGGGGGAATCCTCATTATCGCTAAGAAGTGATTCACGAACCAAGATTGGTTTCCATTTCGTGACATCCGCATTAATCAGCTTTTCCAGCACGTCCTCGGTCAGATTCCGCTTCGATTTTTGCCGAATGAGCTGCGGAGCCCAGCGGTAGATGGCCTGTTTCTGCTGCGCCGTCAATTTAGTCTTTTGCCGTGCTAGACGGATCATGACCAACTTGATCCAGGCGTCGTTGAAGCCCCTTGAGAAGCAACCCGTCGTTGTGAATACAAGCTGGTTTCGATGTTGCTCGTCATCATCGAGCAGCTTAAAGAAGTCGGTTGGAGAATGCGCGTATGTATCGCAAATCCAATCCAAGGAACCATCAAACGAACAATGGCGTCTGAATTGCTCCCACTCGCGTTGCCATTTGCGGCGAAGGCGGCTTGGCACCATTATCACGACTGGACCTTGCAAGCCTTTAGTTGCGATAATCACTGAGGCAGCCACTGCGAGAGCGACATACGTCTTGCCCATACCAACTTCATCGCTGAGCAGCACGCCTGGCCGATCGACCAATTCCTGGAGTATCGCGGCAGCCGTCTTGAACTGCCGAGCCGCATCTTCAGGCTGTATTCGCTGTTTGTCAGCGCCGCCAAGCCGCAGGGACGATTCAGCAAAAGTCCAATCAATTGGCATCCGGCGATTCCTTTGCACTAGCTAAGACCGGCTGGACGAGGGCGTCAACGCGGTCGAAATAGTCACGTAGATTCGTTGGAATTGAGTTCGATTCGGCGAGATTACCGGCCAAAGATCGTAAATCTTCAATCGTTTCCCCAAACACGCACTTAATCGCCTTGCGCTCCGTGCCTCGCGTCTTTTGAGCGACACGAGATTGCAAGTGCAACACCATCAGCAGGATTTCGGTAAGTAAAAACAATCGATGTTCGTCATCAAGTTTCGCGCACCAGTCGACGTCCTCGCTTGGGTTGGTGGTAACGACCGATCGCGCCAAGGAGATTGGTCCAAATGGGTCCTTCACCAGTCGGTAGCGAATTGCTTCGGGATGTGCCAAGGTTCGCGTAATTCGCATTGACATGCCGGTAAGCGCGCGCCCGAATCGACGCACTCGATAAAGTAGAAACGACGTTGTGTCGACGGCGTGAAGCGACTCGATGGCCGCGTTATTCTTGCCTGTCGACTTTCCCTTTCTGCTGGTCTGATCGAACCATTGAGGCGGAGTTTTTCCGCTAATCAGACATTCGATGATCGCGTCAGCGGTCAGTTTTTGAAACTGCTCCGGCGGCAAAAGATGATCCGCACATTCAATCGTCACTCCTAGCTTTGCCTGTTGCATTGCGCCATTTTCGTCGTGCCAATCTATAAGTAGTGCCACAATGTTGGCGGCACGCATCGTATCTGGAAGGACGTGGGAAAGCGTATCGATCAGGGATAAACCAGGCTCCAATTGTTTCGTGAACAAGGTTGGCGCATCCTCGGTGTTTCCGGGTAAATTTATAGTCCATCCTTCCGGTTCGGTCCGAGAACGATCAAGCCGCAGTTTGATCTCCCCTGTAAGTTGAGAAAACGTCGCCCAAGCGAAAAATGCGGGAAGCGTCGGCCGTGAATCGGGCTCATCTTCCGGCAAATCTGTCGGAGTTAACCAGACCGCATCGTCGACATCCAAGCCCTCTTCCCAATCGCGTGGCAAATCTAGCCGTTCTATCAAACGCAAGCCGTTACGTTTAATCGCCCCCGCATCTTCAAATACTACATTCGCCTCAAAGTTGTAAACTCCGACCCCCATTCCGCGCGGGGTGAAGTTACTAGAACCAATCATCATCGTCGCCACGTCATCGTTGCCATTCTCCAGCACAACGCACTTACTATGGGACGCTCGATTACGGTCTTCGGTCCCCTCGACGCACAGTGGCAATGACAACACGCGGCCGCCGCCGCGCGGTCCGAACACACTCTTCCAACTGTCCCTAAATACTTCAGGGAACGGCAATCTCGTGTGTTGGTCATCAGGGGATTTCGGTAGCTCGGGAGCGACAAGCCAGCCTTCGCATTCCCGGGTCAAAGATAGCTGGGCGAGCATGTTTACGACTGTGTCGCCAACTCTTGGATCGGGGGCCGGTGCCACAAAAGGCGAAACAACTGTGACAGACGTCGCTCGGCGATTGCCCCAAATTTGAAGCATTTCGCGTAGCGTCGAGCGAGCTTGACGATTTCCAACTCGTGGATGGGTAACAACTAAGGTTGCCTTTGGCCGCTCGTGGAACGCGAAGTCGGCCGGAGCCTCGCGCCAACTGCGGACAAGACGACGCAGGCGCTCAAGCGTGTCTTGCGTGCGTTCGACAGATGCTGTCGCAGAACGGGACCAGCCAAGCATCAGGTTTAGCAAATCCAACGTCTCACTTAGAAGTCGAATTGGAGTTGAGTCGTCGCCGTTCCAGAAGTCTAGCGCTGCAAACATCTCGCGATTTCGGCGATATGCGACTCGATTCAAGTTTGCGGATCCGATCACAATGCGAACGAGGTTTTCCCATGCGAGCACAGTAATTTTTGCATGCTGGACTCCTCCCGGAATCTGAATCTGAACCTGGTCCCAACGTAGTGTCGTTTGTGACGAGTCAAAACGACTATGATCGACCAATACGGTGACACTCGCCAGTGACAATGCCTCCTCCCGCTCGACGAGAAAAGAAGGTTCGTTCTCTGTCTGATCGAATCGGAGCCCCAGGAATCGAGGTAGCAATTCTGTCTCAAAAAACTCAGCGTTGAATTCAAAGGTGGTAGCAAGACATGCCCAAGGTTCGCCCAAACCGCCAGCAAAATCCGGCGGCGTCCAGAAATGAGACATCGGCGGTTGACTAGCCACCTTACTCTTCCTCGCCATTTGGCACCTCAATTGCTTCCACTTTGCCCAGATCGCTTAAAAAACTGTATGCGTTGGAAACTCGGAACGGATGAAGGTAGGCTCCGTTGTGATTTGGAGGGGCGTCAGAGCTATCTCCAAAACCTGGCATCAAGATCCAGTTAGGATGATCCTGTTCGATCCAGACGCCTTTTCGCTTTTGACGCTGCACACGTTTGTGCCGATCCATGACCGCATCGACAAGCATCTGTTCGCTTGCAAGGCCATCCAAGGCATCGTGCATCAATTGATCAAGCCGTTCTTGGCTTACAGCGTCGACTACCTGCGGGTAATCGAGGATTTTCGTCATGAGCGTTTGAAATCGTTCCGCCACCCCACTTAGGTTCTGACGGGTTGCCTTTAGGTGTAGCGCCAGTACAGAATCGCCCAATAGCTGGCTAGGCGTGCCGCGTCCGCCGCGACGCGTGAGCGCCCACATTAAGCCACGAAATGCCGAATCCGCGTATCCACTAACTTGCTCAAAGGCTTCTATTAGGGCGACTGTATATTGAATTAGCTTGTCAACTTCGTCTCCCCCTTCTAGAACGCGAGCGTCCATTTGTTGGGCGAGTATCATACGGTCTAAGGTTCCTCGGGAGCCTGTTTCGGCGACAACTCTGTAGCTGCTTAGAATTTCTGGACTGAGCAGTAGGTTAATACATCGCTTCCTGACTACATTCGCGTCGCCAGCGAGAAGTTGAAACAAAACCTCACTTTCCTGTTTGCCAGGCTCGTCAGGACGCAGGTGAACAGGTAGATCAGACCAGCCCCACCACGTCTTATTTGGCCATTTTTCCTGTTTCACATGATTAACGACATCGCGAGTAAGTCGTCGCAGCCATTTGGCTCCCCGACGATCGGAGTTACTCTCGTCGAAAATCCCCCAGAGCCCTCGTTCCGCCGACCACGCAAGGAGCAACGCTTCGCCATTGCGGCTGAGTTGGTTATCGTCATCAATAATGTCAAGATTACGAGCAAGGCGTTGGACGACGCCAAACGGGCCGTTGATTGCCTGCCCTTTCAGAAAGTTTTGCTTGCCCAATGGCTGGTGTCCTGATCTGATTGCGCGGCGGGCAAGTCCTATGCCTGGCAAGCGTCGTGCCGCATTTCCCCAGTTGTCCTCTTTTTTCTCATCCTTCCATGCGACGGCGGAAACGAATAATCGCTCTAACCCCAGTCGAGCCTCTAGACGTATTTCCTCACTACTTCCTTCCGCGCTCGCTGCGCGTTCTCCAAGCAGGGCCGCCAACGCCGTGAAGGTCAGATGACGTATTCGCCACATTCGGGCAGTTAGGCCAGGCAGCAGAACATCGGCCAACTGCTCTGCCATCGCCACGGTTCCAAGCGGGTCGATACTGCCCGGCGGATCTTCCACGGGATCGTAGGGTGAGGAGATTGGAAGCGCAGTAAGTAACACCGTAGTTTCCTTTGCAACTCAAAGCGTTGACGCAACATCAACACTCTATTCGATCTAGTCTCCTTGCGATCGCAGTGCAGCGAATGCTGGCATCCGCTTGGCTATCAATGGAGATAGCTTCGATGCGGTAAATCCAATTCCCCCAACACTTTTTCCGGCGTTCCCGCAATCAGCATCTAATATTGCAGCATTATCGTGACTGGAAGCCTCTAAACCTTACGCCATGGGCCATTAATTGAATCGCTCGCCTCGACTCGTGCCGGCAATGTCACTTGATTCAGGAAGGTCACCTCCACCACGTTACTCGCGGTAAAGTCTGCATCTTCAGCCAATGCAAATGTTACCGGGCCGCGGGGGCTACCTTTTCCGCCAGTGCAACGAGGAGAGCCCGAGTTGTATCGGCAATAAAGCGGCGAAACGTCGCTGTTGGTTTGAAATAAATCAGCGGTCGCCACCCGCAAAATCACAGGCTGATCATTCTCGTAGCGGAGAAAATGCCGTTCGCCGTAAGAAATCGGTCCATGCGACGTCCCTGGCCAGAAGAAAACTCGCTTGTTGAGCATCTCAATGACATCAGCAAATCCATATCCACCTTGAAAGGTAATGTTGCCCGCGTGGAGCGGTTGCTGGTCCCGAATACTAATAACACGTTGGCCAATCTTCACTTGAATCGAGGATTGACGCTTAGCCCGAAGGTATGCGTTATCTCCCGCTTGTTGCAGGAGAACCGCGGCACTCAACATTGCCCGCGTCGCGCGAATGTGATTCAGATTATCGCGGTCTGTCAGGTGATAGAGATACGGACGCGTACGAGTGAAATGAATATCTGTAAATGCCATGCTTTTTCAACCTACCATCCACGACGGTCGATAATGCTCCGGTGATGAAAGCGAGTCGCGATTAGCGAAACCGGAGCTCCCGCGACTCGCTCGACTTCTTGAATAAATCGAAGGGTAACATCTGTCAGTTGCTCAAAACGCCGTGCATTCTGGTTCTCTACTCCGAGATAGTCAACAAACGTCATCGCGATGTCCGTCGGTGCGTTAAGTTCGGAGGCTCTTTTGAGAAGCCGCCAGTCAAATTCAGAAATACGTCTCCGCCGCCTTGTTGTTGTAGTCGTCTCCGTTTTCTGTAGCTCTGCAAGCGCAATGCCTGACCGTTGAGCGATTTCATCTAGAGAGATTTCCTGTGACATTGGCCCAGAGTGTTTTCCTTCAGCCTCTGGATTCTGGACGCGAATTGGGTAAGTCCGGCAAACCATCAATACCTTTCGCACTCGACTGGGAGAGATGCCAGCCTCAGCAAGACAACCTGCGACGGTCGTGTCACGCGATGTTACATGTGGATAGGAGCCATGGTAGAGACTCAATCCAGTTCCTTGTGTGCCCTCAAGCAGCACCCTTTTGCCATTTCGGCAGGCGTTTTCAATCACTTCATGAGCGGTCCGAACATAAGGCCTTAACTTCTCGACATCTCGCGCCATAGGAACTGACCGCACGCCCCGATCGAGGATTCGACGAGCGGTTGCCGCGCCAACTCCCTGGCCAGTGGAGCCCATACTCTTCACATTAGCTGATTCGCGCGAAATGTCCTTCCCACTAATCAGCAGCACTTGAGGATCTATCGTAAGGCGATCTGGCGACAACTCGCATGTGATGATTTCTTTCCAGAGGGTGTCAACATTCACCACAGCACCAGCACCGATCACAATCTTGGAGTTTGCGGATCGATTGGTTCCTGAAGGCAGTGAATGAAAAACATCGGGTGTCGGATGCTCATAGACGCTGTGACCGGCATTGGGACCGCCAACACGGATCAGCACGTCGTATTCAGGGGCAAGATACGCGGCAATCTGTCCCTTTCCTTCGCTTCCATACTGGCCCCCAATTAGAACGTCAACGAGACGATCGTACCCGCGGCCGTATAGACCAAGATGACAGCCAGAGCGGACAAGCACATCGTCTGGCGTGTTGCGGTGGGTATCAATTACGATGTCGGCCGTTTTCGCTAATTCCGGGACTGCTTGTTCAGTCTTGTCTTTCAGCACCTCGGCATGTGACTCAAACTCCTTTATCGATGTCCTGTTTCGGGCTTCGTATCGTGATGCGAGTGTCTCTAGTGGAGCTTCTAAGTGAATGTGTTTGACGTTACGTCCATAGCCACGGCGGATTGCATCGATTTGACCATCGATACGTACTGCGTCGACAACGAATACGCGGTAGGAAGGCAAAGACCTGATTACCTTGTCGAGTTCTTCAATAACCCATTCGCCGCCCGTTTTTTTGTCGAGTTTTTCACCCAGCGTTTGAAGTGCACCTCTGTCAGGAGTTACTTTGGGGTCAATAGCCTGTAACAGCTGCCAAGTCTTGATCACTTGGCAGTTGAATTCTCGCTCAAGAAGCGATGCGAGTGTACTCTTACCGGAGGCGACGGCCCCGGAGAGTAGGACTATTAACTTTTCCATGCAACTCCCCGTGTGTTCAATCTGAGTCAGCCAATCCAAAGAGGGGACGTTGGCGGTCAGGTTGCTCCCATTGAGCTCGTTCAGAAGGAAGTGTGTAAACCGTCACATCAATCCCATTGCGGCAAAGAATGTCATCGATCAACTCTGCAACGATCGGCCAGTTTCCACCTGCTTGACCGCAACCGATACGTGGCATGTGTACTGATGCAGTGAGGTCGTTTGCCAGATCACGCAGCGATTCTAGACAAGATTCAAGATGGTGGTATCGAATCCCAGGCCGAGATAATTGCCGGTAGCCGTGTTGTGCTACCATATGAAACACCCAGAGTGCTTCGTCGAGCTGAAATTGTCGGTGGTTGCCAAGTCTAAGCGGGCGTTTCCCTTGTTCGCTCCAAGAAATGAAATCTCGCTGAGCGTCCTTCCATTTCTGGCCGACCACGCGGGCAAATCCACCACCCCATCTAGGCGTGGCGTCATTCACAACGTGAGCAATTATTCGATTTCCGTCCCCGCGAGGCGACGTCGCATCACCATTTAAGTATTGGATGGTGGGAAGGTTCACCGCCGTACTATCAACAGGTGCCAACAGGCCGACGACTCTCGGGCGGTCCGAACCAGGGTACGACGGAATCGCAACACATTCGACTCGCATTTCTCCGACGCCGTTGTCCCAAACTTCATGGCCTTTACATGTAAATCCAATGGATGCGCACTCATTCGCTACGCTGTTAGATGGCAGTCTCCAACTGCTTCCGAACGGCAGATTCCAGCCATTAGCGGTTCTGATGTAGTCAATTCTCAATGTCGCTGAACTGCCCTTTTGGCCTGACGCTGCGAACACTGCGCATGGCATTCTAGATAGCTTTAGGAATCGCAGAAGAATCGCTTCGGTGGAAACCTGGAATCTTGCGCGTAGGTCAAGTAGGCTGTCGATCGAAAACACGGCGTTTCCGACTTCCGGAAAACTTCCCATCGGCATCAGCAACTCTGATGCGACAACGTTGCATAGCATCTCTAGCTGCCAATCGTCTCCTTCCGTCTCGTGTTTCGCCGCACGGTTGCGGACGCTCTCTCGACAATCAGGGAAGAACGTGTGTGCGATCTCATGGGCAATCGAAAATCGGATTCGTGCCTGAGGTTGAAGGGGGCTGTATTCGATTCGGTAGCGATCATTTGGCAAGGCGATTAGCCTAGCATCGCGAATCGATTCGCAAGGGATAACGGCGATTCCCAGAAGATTCGCCAACTCGAAAGTGTCGAAGGGCGGGCCTGACCAGCCGCTTTCGACCGCATCCAACACGACATCATTCGCGCGGTTAATCAGTGCATTGACTGGATCGCCATCGTTGGCGAAAGGTTGCACAGATTTGTTCGTCCAAAATATAGTCACGGCTTCGTCTTCCAAATCTCGTCTGACGTGAATCAAGGAGAATTCCGGCGATTCGCGCGACAAGTCATGTATGAGTTTCTCAAAGCGGCCAACCCCGTTGGTTTTTGCTGGTTTGGCCACCAGTTCTTAGCGATTATCCCAGCCGTAGATTGTCATCTAACCCTAACTCCTTCAATCCCGATCTCGCTTCATCCGCCTTGGCTTGTCCTTGCTCGCCTTCGGTCGGCACCTCAAACGATACCTTCAACTTCAATCCCTCGCTGGATGCGAAACGACTGAGCACCTTTGTGTAAAAGTTCATCCATTTCTGCGGCGGTACGGTTCCTTCCCAGCGGATCGCTTTCTGTTGCGTCGCTGTGTCATTGCCCCCGCCAGTCTCACCGCCACTAGTTTGTTGCGGTATTACAACGCGGATTTCAGCGATTGCTTCCAGTCCCGCCGATTGGGCTTTGACAGTGAATAGGCCGCCTGTGCTGTCGCTAGCTGCTTTGTAAAGTCCATCGTTACTAATCTCACCGCAAGTGGAAGACCAGATCGCCGAGGTGATGTCGAACGGCTGGCCGTATTGGTCAATGCCGCTGCACGCAAATGAGGCTTGCTCGCCCGACTTGAGGGTCACTTCCGATGGTCGGATTACGAGTCGATCGAGCCGCGGCGGTTCGAGTAACTTCTGGGCTTCCTCTGCTTTGAGGATGAACACATCATCGGCGATCTCCACATCCGCCTCGGCCAGGCTTTCGTTGAAGTGAAGCAGCTTGAATTGCCCACTGCTTTCTTTCATGGCGTAGCCCAGCGTTCCGTGGCTTACACCGTCCGCAATCGTCCGCTTGATAGTATCGGCATCCAATAGTCGCGGAAGTTGCGGTGACGAAAAGAACGCATCGCGTACGCCCTTAGTCGACCATTCGGTCAGCGCCGGGGGCCAATACTTGAGTAGCTTGTTTGCGCCAACACCGGACGTGATCTCATCGGTGCGGCTCAACTCGTTGACGTACAGCTCGACGAGGCAGCCGGCCATGCTGGAGGTGATTTGCCCGAGGTCGATCTGCCGTAACTTGTTATCCTTACCAAGTAGGTACAGATACCGGTACGAGCGCCAAATCGCTTCTTTCAGGTCGCTCTTGGCCCGCCCCATGTTGCGCTTCAGCAACCGTTCCTGCGCCTCGTCCAACTGTTTGCGAGTGTCGGTGTCATCTTCGATGGCTTCCCAGGCCAGTACGTCGCGAGTGGCGTCGTGGATCGCATCGGCTACATCGGGCACGCTGAATATCAGGGCGGACTTGTAGGTTCGCCCCGAGGTTCCGCACTCGCGCACGATGGTTTCGAGCAGCTTTTCCGTCGATTTGTCGCCTGCTTTATATTCCAGGCTCATAACCGCGAGGGTCAGCACCGCGCGGTTCGGCACATCATTGCTGCGTTCTGGGAAGAAGCGACGGTCGACAGCCTTCGTTCCTTTGTTGAATAGCTCCTGCGTTTCCTGTTTGATCCGCTCATGAATTTCCTTGGGCTGCACTGCACCCCGGCGGGTGACGAGGATCTGATTCAGGTTGGGAGACAATCCAAACCGATAGCGGTTTCGGTCCCAATTGAGGTAGTAACAGTTGCTGACCAATCCTTCCAGAACATTATCGATATCGACCATGTTGAGGTCGGGGTTGCCGACCGCCGCGCGGATCTCTGGTAGTGTCGCCACCGCGTTCGCCTGGCTCATGCCGCCATTGGACTCAAAGAAGATGGCGGACGCAACTTTGCGGTGCAGGTTCGCCTTCTTAATTGCTTCCGACGACTCGCGGTCCAGACGCACCGCGTGAGCGTCTTTCTTGCCGGCGATATCCGTCGTCAACGGAACCTCTAGCTCGTTCGAGCCTAGCTGCTCGAACATGGCTGAGCGGAAAATCGGATCTTCCAGCGGAGCCGAACCGAGTGTGATCAATGGTTCGCGCATCGCTTTACGGTGTTCATCCTGGTAGGCGTGAGCTACCCACAAAGCAAGTAGCCGCAGAATGCCGCGCGTGCGTTGAAACCGAGGCAGGCTTTGCCATTTTCTTTCAAATACCGAGAGAACCGACGGATGAAACGGATAGCACGCGCGAAATGTTTCGCGAGCGGTCTCAGGATCAATGCCGCTCAGTTCCTGGGAGTGATCCACCGCCCATTCGGCGTATTCTGCGGCGACCTTCTCGGCCTCCACGTCGAACAAGTCCCACTCGAACAGTCGACGACGAATGATCTCGGCGATCTCTACATCGGCGGACATCATAATCGCTTTGCCGAGCCGATCCAGTAGCTTCTTCAGGGATTGAAAATCTCGCACATCCTCTGGCGACATCTCCAGGTCTTCGGAGGCAGGAATCGAAACGCAGACGACAACGTTGTTGTGCGCCCGGGCTTCTTCGCAAAGACTTTGCAGGAAGACGAAAAACTGATCTCGCATCTCCATTTTGCGTGCTCGGCTGATGTAATTCATCAACTCGTCGATCAGAATCAGCGCGGGCTCCGTTCCCAGCAGTTTTTGCAGAACATCGCCGCCCGGCGCTATCCCTTTGGCGTCGTGTTCGGCGACCAAGTCAAATCCCTGTTTGCCGGCCAATTGCCAGGCAATTTCTCCCCAGGGTGTCTTGCGCAACGGTTCGCCTTCGCCGCCGCGCCCTTGAATCGCGTCAAACTCTGTCCCTACGAAGACAGCGACACGGGCCTGTGGCACCTGCGATGTCTGCGCCTTAGCAAGGATCTTGTCGACCCCCTTCCAGGACTTTGCATTGTCGCCTGAGGTCGCAAGATGCCAGAGCGTGGTCAGCGAATGGGTTTTACCACCGCCAAACTGCGTCGCCATGTTGAACACGGCGGAAGTTTCGACCTTGATGCTGGAGAGCCGACGCACTACCTGCGAAGAGAGATCCAGCAAGCTGGCGGTCAGGAATGTCCGCTCAAAAAAACGAGCCGGGTCCAGATAGTCCGGCGACACGTTGTCCCGATGTTGGCGAATATGATCGAGATGGACGGCGAACTCTGAGGCGTCCATCGGACGATTTTCCCGCAAGTCTTCCCGCGGAGTGATCACTTGGTACCAGGGTTTCATCTTTGACATTATCTTCTCCCCCGTCACAACGGGAACCATTTCACTGATGAGAGGTTAGATCCGCTGTATTTATTGTCTCACGGGGAGTGCTGCTACTTATCCGCCACACCATGCAGTTCCATCGCTCATCGTCGATTGCGTCATCGAACAACCACCTGCCTTGTAGGTGCGTTGTAAAAGACGATGGCCCATTTCCATCGCATTTCTCGAAGGATTTGCGCCAGAACTCGCGTGACTCCCCCTCTGCCCCTTTAACATCAACAGCCTGTGGATCATCGCTAGAAAACGGTGCCAGAATTCCTTTGAATGGGTAGTTGAGTTGGTTGGGTTTGTTTGACTTCGACTCGCTCGAAGGCAGAATCACAAACCCATCACCTTTGATCGGCAAATCATCGGCGTGCTTACCTTTAGTGTCACCAGAATCCGAAACTTCTTCACTTCCATCGCTGACGACCCATTTCTTGATGTCGCCTCCCATGCCTGCAATAAGAAGCCACGCGCCACCAGCGTGAATCGCCGAGCATGCCAATTCCAGTCTAACAAGATCGTCGTAAATCTCCTGACGGAAGTCGCGGCCACTGCTGACTAGTTTTGTTTCAATTACATCGTCGAGTAGAAGATTTTTCTCGTCCGCATAAACGGCAAAGTCGATCTTTCTTCTCGGTAAACTTGGGTGAGGTACTTCAATGCCGGCACGCTCACCATGACTGCCGATCAGGTATTGACCGATCGTATGGGCCATGTAGCGTTCATTGAACAGGATATTTCTTTTGCAAAGCTGTTCAAATCTCAGCCAGTGAGATACGGCCTCAGCAAGTTCTTGCGGATTTATCACAGTCCCAACCCTTTCTTTCTCGCCAGCACTCCATCCACCCACCGTTTTTCGTCGGTTTCTTTCAGGTAGAGCGCGGACAGTGATTGTGCGAGTTTCCAGAAGCGAGCGTCGGTGCCAGCTCCGTCGTCGACGAGAAAACGGCGGAGGGCCTCACCTCGACCGGACGCGAATAGGATCATGGATTGATGGACACGGTCGAGGACGGTATCACCAGCCTGGGGCTTGAGTTCGCCAGCAACATTCACTTCCGCCTCGGCTTCAAGTGCGTCGAGCATTTTGAAAAGATCGAGTTGCGTTTCATTTTTCTTCTTACGACCACGGGAGGTAGTCGGTCCCGGTTCGTCTTTGCCGAACAAGTGGCGGGTTCGTTCGCTGGCCGGGAGCAGGCGGGCCTTGTCGCCTTTGACTTCGACGATCGATTCGCTTTGTTCCAGATGAATTCCTAGCCCCTGGGCGATTTTGCGGGCGGTGTCGTATTCAAGGGTGTAGCCTTTGCTGGCCACCACTTTCTCATCACTGTCGCTGCTTCCCTGCGAGTTGCTACCGTTGGTCTCCATGCCACCTAGAGTCCATAGCCACATCGCGGTCAGGCGAGCATCCGGTTCCAGTCCGGCTGCGTCGGCGTCCTTAAAGATCATCGATAACGCTTCGGTCGAAACGGTCGCCCAGACCTGTTCCAAGTATTCACGCAGCGGTACTGCCTCCCCGCTCGCTTTTTCTACCCGACTGTATCGGCTGAATATTTCGAGAGCTGGTCCCAGGCAGGCGAAGATCGCATCCGCCCCAACAACTCCCTCGGCTGCCAGACGAGGCATCCATTCGTGGATTCGCTTGGGGAGTTCGGAAAGAACATCCCTCCATTCACCCGTTTCTTCTCGTAATGAGCCATCAGACTTTTCACGCGGGCGACAAACAAGGTGGACTGATGACGCAAGTGTTCGTTGTCGTTGGGCGACGATTCGACTTGCCATTTCTGTATCAATCGGCCAGGACGCAGTTACCTGCCATCCAGCACGCACAAGAGCTTCGAGCAATGACTCCCAAGCGTCGGTAGACGAATGAGCAAAGACAATGGTTGCAATCCCCGCTGGTTTAGTAATGCGCCGTCCCTCAGCAAGTGCTGTTTCCATTTGCTTTTCGTAAAACGCACGATCCTTCTGTCGATGCTTGACAGCGGCGTGTGGGAGATTTTGAACACACTCTTCCTTTTTTGGGGTCACCTCAGTTGAGAATAGTTTTGGAAGATCGCCACTGAGCGATCTGCGAAACCACACATAGAAGAAATCAGAGAGATCGGAATAGGGAACTGAGTAGTAGTAAGGGGGGTCTGTCAGGAAACAATCTGCGATATCGTTGGGGAGAGGATGTTCAGTGGCTGATGATTGCTGCACAGTGCCGACCTGCCAGTCTTGACCGATCGACTCGAGTATGTGCACCATCCGGTCGATTTGAATGCTCCAGGAGCCGCTCGATTTTCCGGTCGTGACGCCCTCCGCAAAGTCCCACACCATGTTGATTGCTTGTTTACCAAACAAGTGTCTCGGGCATTCGGCGATCGGTTCCCACGCGCACAATGAGTTCGCCAAATCTGCATGCTTTCCCAGAGAGAGCGTAAGCATCACGCGTACGGCGATCGCCATTTCCGCATCGTTGAAGGCTTCATTTCCGATTGATTTGATCTTGTCAGTGAGAACAAGCATCGCAAGAAGCTGGCGGGGGTGGAAGAGGTGGCTAAACTCGTGGATGCCATATTGCGGAACAGGTATTCTTCTTGGTTCGGTTCCCGAAAATGTCTCTTTCGGTGACTGTGTAAGCTCGCCTTTTCGGTGACTCAGCTTCGCGTATGCTTGTGAAACGACGTGATCATCGATCGAGGTTGGCAAGCGATATTGTCGCCCCGATGTTGCTGAGGAAATCACAGCGATGGCTAGCAATCGCGAATCGGCCGCGCCACCAAAACGCTTGCTGAGCTGATCACGAACGCTTTGCACAGGAGTCGTGAAATGCGTTACCGGACATGTGGCCGATCCTTGAGAAACCGTTCCCGCTTCGACTTCTGTATCACGATCTGGAACGAAGATTTCCAGTTGTGGTCGAAGGACATTGCGATGCTGTCCGTCTGCGGTTTGAACAGTGATATTGTCCGTCAAAACAGCGCCATCTTTGTTTCGTAGCCAGCGTAACGCGATTTTCCGATTCCGCTTTTTACAGAGCCACATGGATCGGAGTAGTGGAACTTCAATAGGCGTTCCTCCACCAGGCCCTTCAGACAAAATTGTCCGTGCCCAAAGGTATGCGATTGGCGTCGCACCGTCGGGGTCCTTGGGATAGACATCGGCTAGTTCCTGCTGGACCTGTTCTTGAACCCAGTCGCCCCATTTGCGGATCTCATCAGCCAGTTTTTTACCGTATTTGGGGATGTATTCTAGAACGACCTTATTCAGCAGTACCGCCACAGGATTTAGATCGCTAGCAAACGCATCTCCACCGACCCGCAAGGCTTCTAGAGGAATGGCCCCGCCCCCGGCAAACGGGTCGACCACCAGCGGGCGTGTTCCCGGTTCGCCTCCCAGGGCTTGGTGAGCGGCCTGCGTGAGTGCCCGGCTCGTCTCCAGATATGCGGACACCGCGCTGTTATCCCAGTTGGCAAAGTCGGCAATGAAGTCGAGCAGGCACATCCGCAGCATCGGCATATCGGTGGGTTCATCCGCATCCAGCGTTAAGCTCCCCGCTGCAATCGCTTCCCATCGCCCTCGGCTTTCTTGTGACAGGTGCTTTTCGCTGGCAAGCAGTTTTCCTTCACTGGTGATCTTTTTTGGAAATATACGGCCAGCAAACTGTTTGATCTGCACAACAGCTGCCTCGCGAAACGCAGTCGGACAGAGTTCATCCGCTGGGTCAGGCCACAAGGACGCACAAATGACTGCCCGACAGGACGCCAACGGCCGTCTGGCCCACCAGATATGCAGCGTCGAAATATGTCCATGTCGAATCGACTTCTCACGCCGCGCATGCGCCGAGATGCGAGCAATAGGGAGATCGACTTCGATCAGTCGTTTGGGATACTTTGCCGGTTCGCTCATATAGTTTCAAGTTGCTTTTTCAATTGCCATTGTTCCATGAGGAACGTGCTGATATTACCGGCTGCATTGACTGCCAAGCGGGCGTGTGCGGCCGTCAACCGAGTATCGTTAGGGCCTTGACCGTGAGCCAAGCTGAACTTTGTTCGTAACGCTCCCAGGTTTTGGACAGCACTTGCCAATCCTCCGCAAAGTTTGCGAAGTTCCTCCTCGGCTTGATTTGCTGGATCTAAGTCCAGAGCCGAGGCAGTCGTCTTGAAGAGAGGAGAAATCGACTGATCGTTGGGGCGATCTATCCCCAAGTCATCGAGCAAGTGCTTGCACACAGACTCAGTGAGGCTACAAGCTCGGGCGATAGCGCTCGCTGGATCAGTAGCGATGTCGTCCATGGCTGATTTCCAGTCTTGCACGACAGAAACGTATCCAATTTGTTGTGCGACATCTGAAAACGTCGCTCCAATTGCAAGAGTCGGGTTTGCTAGACAACGAGAGGCAAGGTCAGCGGCGTGACTTACATCCGTGAGACGAGCGTTGAGCCTTGCTCCAATGACTTGCAGTAGTTCACCAAGCTGGCCCGCCGCGACCGCACGTTGAAGCCACTCGATGGGAGAGGCGTCAATATTCTTCGAGCTGTATGTGGGCCCGCAAGGATCCGGTTTTTCAGCATCCGCTATGCAATCATAGTTATCACGGCAGGATAGGGTGATGCCGGCTTCAGGACTGAAAGAAAAGTGCCCGAATACAAAATCACCAGTTGGTTCACATGACCATAGGTTCGTATCTTTACTCGATCCGTAAACATCGATCCCTTGGCAAATTGTTGCCAGAGAATTCGACAGTTGGCGAAGCCTTTGGCGAAGCGCAGACTCGCTGACGGAAAGCTCTGACGCGATGCGTTGCAAAGCTTCTAGTGCTTCGTGTTCGCTCATGAATTTCTTCTTAGAGAGTCGCTTGAGAAAAAAGGTGCGATTGGGCGTTGCTGCTTGTGTCGGGATTTTGGAATACTTCACGACGATGGAGTCATTGTCGATGGCTGGAAGCGACGAAGGGTCTTGTTCCATGTGATGATCATGGCAGCGATTACTAAAATGACCACCAGGATTGCCAGCCCGATAACCCCAGCTCGCCATGCGTACTCCCAAAGGCGGATGACAATTGAGATCGCTGCAAAGGAGATCCCAATCATCATAAAGACGAGTTGGGACGTGAAGGATCGTTGTGCGTAGGCTTGATTCCTGGCGAATGCGTGAGGTGTGGGTTCTCCACCTTCAATTGCATTGGGGACAAGTTGAGTGTTGTTGGCAAGCGTCTCGGCAAGCAACAGCATTTTGCTGGTAAACGTGACATGAAGAAGCGTATGTCCGATACCCAGCGAAAAAGAGACGAGGGCGAGCAATAGGGAAGCGCCGACCCAAAGAGATACTTCTTGCTTAAGAAGCATCACGGTAATACCGGCGATAAGGGCCGAAAATAGCGTGACCATAAGGCGATCGAACGAGGCGACGAGTTCGATAGATTTATCGAAGTAACTAGCTTTAGGCAGTGAATCCCGCCATGCGTTTTCCGACTGTTCTCTCATTGCAACTCGCTGCTCTTGTTTTGATTGTCTCTAAGTGAATTTAAATATTGTTCGACCGTCATCATGAGAAATGCCTATAGGGGCAATACAAAGGTCGGAGCAGTCAACCACGACGCATGACTCGTCGCGAGGCAAAGTGCCAACAATTGCAATGCCTGACAGGTATGCAGCGTCGAAATTTGTAAATTCCGTATCGACTTCTCTAAGAATAAATGCGCCATAGCGTGCGAAATACAAGGATTAAAATCGATAGGTGATTTCGAGCTCTCATTGTCTGGAAGCGTCTTCCTTCAGTTGTTCGATGAGTTGATTGGCCGTGCTCGGTGCAATGGCGTGCGAATATGCTCGCGACGCCTCTCGCATAACGAAATCAGCATCACAAGATACGATGCGTCCAATCAGGTCGAAATAATCATGACAATCTTCATCCTGTAGAAGTCTCGTTACTTCATCAGATTGCAAGCCGTACGCTTTTTCAATCATGGCGAGTACGGCAACGCTGGCTACCAGCTCTTTTTCAGGAGGGCGAGTACCTGGCAGTTTGTGAATCGAGTTCCTGTGATCGGCATGATCATCGCCGTCGAGAACTGCCGCTATCTTGATTCCCGCCTCACTCAGCGTTTTCATGGTCTGCCGAATAGCATCCTTTCCGCTTGCCTCGATTTGTCCGTCGTTGCGTCGATGTCTGGCAACTGCAATATGGACTGTTTTAAGGAAATGACAATCGTGATGCCGAAGCAACTCTGTCAGTACGATCTTGGCCGCTTCATCTTCAACAATAATGGTCAGGGCTTTGTCATGTCCCTCCGACATAAGGCTTTCCGCCTCGTAGGACGCAATTCCAGGAAGCCCTTTTACTACGCCATCTTGCCGACAAAGATAGACAAGCGAGGCTTGAGGCAGAGCACGCATCAGTCGTTCGCTGTGAGTCGTGATAAAAATTTGGTGTCCACGGCGATTCGCAAGATCAATCAGGTACTTTCCGAGTTCATACTCCGCTTTAGGATGCAACGAGATTTCGGGCTCTTCCAGTAACACGAGTGACTTCTCCGGGCACGCTTCAAGAGTGCGGAGCAGGTTGTGAATACGACCTTCACCGCAACCCATGTGGGCTTCCGAATAGGAAAGGGCTCCACGTTTTGCATATAAAACTTCGGCTTGTCGATTCCTGTGCGAAACGGTAACAGATTGTATTCCGTCGTATCCGCTTGAGAGAATTCTCTTGCACCATGTTTGCACTGCCGGTTCCAAATCTGTGGTGCCAGTCAGGCTTAATGCTCTAGCATTGCGAAATACGAAGTCGCGTTTTTCACTTTGCGGGAGAAAAAAGCCAACGCCAAAGAAAAACACCTCCCTCTGCTGTCGCCGGGGGTATCCCTGCCATCGCTGACTTTTGGGATTGTAAGAAAGTGTAAGCGAGGTTGATCGACTGCTTGTCCCCTGTAAAAAGACCTGGACAGAAGCGTCGTCGATGAATGGAGTCGTGTCGAGTGGGCCCTTTGCAAGAAAACTGCTTATTACGTATCCATTGGCTGAATTGTAAACGGCCGCCGCAAGGTGTAACAGCGTTGTTTTGCCTGTGCCGTTCAGCCCTGAAAACGCAGTAATTGGACTGCGAATTTCTACGTCCGTATCCAGGTGGCTACGAATGCCCTTCACGACAATGCGATTTATCGTATTTCCGAAATTGCTAAAGCGAGCGCTCTCGCGAAATCGTCCATCAAGTTCTCGTCGAGCATCGCTCATGCCTTGCCCCCCAAAATCTGTTCTGGGCCAATGCGATAGTGTTCGACAGCCATCACAGGTTGCCACCCGAGACGGGCGGGGTTCTGTACAATGTGAAGTTCTGCCGTCCCGGCGCAGTTGAACACAGCGTAGAGCCAGTAGTCGTTATTCATCCGCTCCGCCGTCCGGTATTCGTTTTCACTCAGCGCTACGATGCCAACGCCCGCCCGTCCCTTGACTTCGATAAATCGGACTTCGATGAATGTCTTAGGATCTTCTGGATGAGGGCGTCGGGAAATCAGGTCAAAGCCTCGGTTCTCCGACTCGACGCTTTCGACGACCCAGCCGCGTTCCTCTTCGTGCCGCGTCGCGACTCCTATAGCGATTCGCTCGATTTCATCATCGCGGACCATAGGCGCGAAATCAGAGTTGCTGCGATCGGGATGAGGCATAACCCATGCCCGACCCAGGTGCTTGATGTCGGAGATGGAGCTATGGCGTTCTAATTCCAGCTCTTGGCGGCGGCTTTCCAGGCGGTTGTTCAGCGTGTCAAGGTGCTGCTCGGCCTGGGCGATTAATCCGTCAAGCCCCTGAACTGTCTGACCATCGATTTGACGATTCAGGTAGTCGGCAAGCTGGAATTGTCCGCGGTCGATTAGCGCGTTCAGGCTGATCTCTACATGACGCTGGATCCGCTGAACTTCGCCGAAACGATCGGCTGCAATCGCCTCGCCCCATGGTGCTAAAGTGCGCTCATACAGATATTGCTCGACGCTTTGACGATCGGGGAGCGTCACGCCATTGGCAGGACCGATCGTGCCCTGCGGCGCGGCAGCGATGTCGAGCAAGACGGTCGGTTCGTGTAACTTCATTTCGCCGCTAAGTCCCGTTTCAACGGCGAACAAGCGACGATGCAGCGTTCGCCCTCGGCCATCTCTTACGGACGCGGCGAAAACATCCAGAAGTGCTGGTTCGTTGCGGTGAAGGTCGAAAAAGACTGCGCCGCGGCGAAGGTGATCTTCGGTGCGGTGGAGAATGTCGTGGCGGACGACCTCGAACAGCGGGTGCCCTGGGGTGACCCAATCTAAGGTCGGATCTTCACGTAGTCGTTCCTTGTCGAACGCAATCTGTTTGTATTCCCGTCCTAGCCGGCCAAAGCGATCTTCCTGAGCGTCCCCGATCGGGAGCAAATTACGTGGCGTTTTGCCGATGCGATAGATGTGGCTGTCTTTGCTGGTCTGCCTGGGGCGCAGGCCACATTGGGGGCCGGCATCAACAAAGAACTGTTCGATCACTTCGGGAACCAGGCGTCGTTCTTTGGCTTCAGCGCTTTTTCCGACCATCGCCGAAAGGTTCAGTTCTTTCTTGGCCAGCCCTTCGAGTGTCGATTCTGTGATCACCCGAAACTTTTCCGGACTGACATCGTGAACGATACGATCTTCAATCTTGTGGACATCGGTCTGGCGGGCATACATTTTGCGAAGCATAGCCTCGAGCTGATTGGCGGGAAATACTTCGCCAACTACATCAAAGACTTGATCCGACCCAAGGTCTTTGCGGATTTCAGCCAGGCGATCGAGCAGCTTTTGGAGCACCCGTCCTTCGCGAGTGTTTTGGGCGACGAAGTTAAAGACGAGACAGTCCTTTTCCTGGCCGTAGCGATGGATGCGGCCGACGCGTTGTTCAAGCCGGACAGGATTCCAAGGAATATCGAAGTTGATCATCAACCAGCAGAACTGTAAGTTGATGCCCTCGCCGGCGGCTTCGGTGGCCACCAATATCTGGCAACTCTCTTTGAACTCGCGCTCTGCATAGATGCGCGTGCCGGGCGTGTCACGGTCGCCAATTTTCATGCCGCCATGAATCTTTGTGACGGTCAGGCCCCATTCGACCAGCTTGCCAAGAGGTCGCCCGTCTTTACCGTCGCCAACGAGGAAGTCGAGCGTGTCTTTGTGCTCGGTGAAAACCAGCAGCTTCATTTGAGGATCATCAAAAATACCTTCCTCGTTGAGCACTGCTCGCAGTTTTGTCAATTTGGTTTGATCTTCGCGGTCTTCGAGTTGCAGAGCCTGTTCTACCAAGTTGGATAAGCTGGCAATTTCTTCCCGCAGGATGACCGGATCAACAGAGAGCACTTCATTTTCCAGTTGATCGACGATTTGCTGCTGTTCTTCGGCATCGAGATCATCAAAGTCGTCGGGCATCCGGCGCTGAATTTGTTCCTTGCGGAACGCCTCGGGGTCGGCCAGGATCTTTTCGCGGCGAAGTTTCATGCGTTCGAGGCTGCGACGCACAGCATAGATGGATGATGCCATCCGTCTCTGCAGCATGGCCATTGTAAACCCAACTGCGCGTCCTCTGGCCGACTGATCCTGCGCTGCTGCATATGACTGGTCTTCGACAAACCGGGTCAAGTCGTCGTAGAATTCCAGCTCTTCGCCGTCCAGTTCAAATGCGGCGCTGCGGACTTCACGCTTGGTAAACAATTTGTGAACGTCGCCAGTTTTCGGATCGGGGAAGGTGACAAGGGCTTCCTTGGTTCGTCGCAGGTAAAAAGGAGCATCCTGTTCTCGCATCGCTTGTTCGAGGCTTTGGATGCTGCCGTAAACGTCGGGGTCGAGCAAAGCGAGAAAACGCCGGAAGTGTTCGGGATCGCCTTTGTGCGGAGTTGCGGTCATCAACAGGTAGTGGTCCGTCATATTCGACAGCGACTCGCCAAGCCGGTAGGCGAAGGTCTTGTGGTCTTCGCTGCGGGCGCTCATCTTGTGGGCCTCGTCAACGATGATGAGATCCCAGCGCGAGCGCAAAAGACTTTCTCGGGCATCCTCTACAATGGATACCCAGGAAACGGAAGTGACAACCTGGTCATGTTCCTGCCACGGGTTTTGGCCATAGTTTTCACGTAGCACGGATCCACGAATGACCTTGAAGTTCTCGCGAAACTTGTCGGACATTTCCCGTTGCCACTGAAACGTCAAGTTTGCCGGGCACACGATGAGCACGCGCCGAACCAGTCCGCGGGCTTTTAGTTCCTTGAGCAGCAGGCCAGCCATGATCGTTTTGCCGGCACCAGGGTCGTCTGCAAGCAGAAAGCGGATTCGCGGCAGCCTCAAGAAGTAGCTGTAAACGGCTTCAAGCTGATGGGGCAGCGGATCAACGCGAGCAATCGACAATGAAAAGAATGGATCGTACTCGTACGCCAAGCCCAACCGGTGGGCCTCGATACCCAGGCGAAACATGCGGGCGTCACCATTGAATGGCTCGCGCTCGGCAGAAACTCGCAACTGTCCAAGTTGTTGAGGCGTGAGAACCGGATCGTGCGTTATGCCGGTGCTTCGGCCACGACCAATGATTTTGAGCGACGCGCCCATCGGCACGGTGGCCAGCACTTCGATCGGTTCGGGCAATGTTGGCCCAGTCACGATGCTGCCGATTCGGATTTGATTTTCGGTTGTCATTGATATTTGCGCCCGCTCGCAATCATCTCGCCCCTTCGTGGTGCGCTGATTGGCTTTGATGCTGCCTTTAAAAACTTCTTCAAATCAGTTTTCAGGAACAGCCGATAGCCATTGGCCGGATTGATGCGCACCGGGATTTTTCCGATCGTGGCATATTTTCTTAGCGTGGTTTGGGAAACGCCAAGGATTTCAGCCGCCTCGGCGGTTTTCACGTAATCACTCAACTTTTCCATCGTGCTGCACCTTCGATGCAAGGCAGGATTGGCTCCGACTAAGCAACGCAGTAGTCTATCAAACCCTACACCCCCACGGATAGCTGGTGCTCTCATTTTCTGAGCTCTCTAGACACGTCTGGTCACCAGTTACGCGAACCTACTAAATCCGGAGATTTTTCGCGTCAAGTAACATGTGGCAGTTGGCTTAGCTTGGGAAAGCAAGCGGCTTGCCCTGTCTCCCTGCGTTTTCCGGTTGAATTTGGAACTCGCAGGGATTTCTCGCTTCTTGGCGGGCCCCAAAGACGGCTCGCTAGCTCTGGAGGACCGTATGTCACACATCGTTTCCATTCAAACCGAAGTCCGTGATCCTGCCGCCATTCGGCTGGCGTGTGATCGACTTCGTCTGCCTGAGCCAGTCTTCGGCCAGGCCAAGCTTTTTAGCCGGTCCGAGACAGGCTGGGCTGTGAAGTTGCCGGATTGGCGCTATCCGGTCGTCTGCGACGTCGCAACGGCGAAAGTCGCCTTTGACAACTACGGCGGCCGTTGGGGAGACCGTAGTCATCTTGATCGATTCCTGCAGGGATATGCGGTCGAGAAAGCCAAACTGGAGGCTGTCAAAAAAGGGCATTCCGTGTTTGAGCAGTCGCTCGAAGACGGTTCCATCAAACTTACAGTCAATGTTCGAGGCCAGGCATGAATCGAACCATCGAGATCACGGTCGCCAAGGACGGCCAGACCCGCGTTGAGACGAAGGGATTTGTTGGCGCTGAATGCCGAGATGCGAGTCGTTATTTGGAGCAGGCCCTCGGACTGCAGCTCGACGAACTGCTCAAGCCAGGCTTCCATCAATCTGAATCTGTGCAGCAGCAGATTCGCTCCGGCAGCTAGGCGTCTCTTGACGTCGCTTTTGTTTCTGGACGTCACCTCTCTCATTCATGGAGGCATTCAATGTTATTGAATCAGCAGCTCGGGGAGTACGTGCGCGCGTGCTTCACAGGCATATGGATCGAATCGCACGAGCATCAGGATGCGCTCGTGGCGATCGCGCAGCTTTGTCGCGAAGAGAACTGGCGGATGTCCGCTTGGAATTTGGAATCGGGGCTGCGAACCGCTGGAAATGAATCCGAATCGTCGGCCGGTGATCCGCTCAGGGCGATTCGTGCAATCAACACGCTTGCTACGCCCGATGGTACTACGCTGGTGGTCCTGCAAAATTTTCACCGGTTTATCCAGTCGGCAGAGATCGTGCAGGCCTTGGCGCATCAGGTGCTTGCCGGCAAGCAAAATCGCACCTTCGTCGTGATTCTCTCGCCGATCGTTACCATTCCGGTCGAGCTTGAAAAACTGTTCGTCGTGCTCGAACATGAACTGCCCGATCGCGCGCAGCTTCGTGAGATCGCGCTAGGGATCGCAACGGAGGAGGGAGAATTTCCCGAAGGAGCGGGGCGGGAAATCGTGCTGGATGCGGCGGTAGGCCTAACCCGCTACGAGGCCGAAGGGGCATTCAGCTTGTCATTGGTCCGCGAAGGCCGGCTAACCGCGGCGACGCTGTGGGAGCAGAAGGCGCAAATGCTCAAAAAGAGCGGATTACTCGAACTCTACCGCGGCGGAGATAACTTCAGTCAACTCGGTGGCTTGAACTCGCTCAAGGCGTTTACCAATCGGGCCCTTCTGCGACCGAGCCGAGGCAATCCGCTCAAACGTCCACGAGGCGTGATGCTGCTCTCGCCGCCTGGTTGTGGAAAATCACAATTCTGCAAAGCGCTCGGGAGCGAAGTGGGGCGACCGGTGCTGCTCTTGGATGTCGGAAGTCTATTGGGCTCACTTGTTGGTCAGAGCGAGGAGCGGACGCGGATCGCGCTGCGGACCGTGGACGCGATGGCCCCCTGCATTCTGATGATCGACGAAGTGGAAAAGGCATTCTCTGGGATCAACGGCAGCAATGATTCCGGCGTCGCCAGTCGAATGTTCGGGACGTTCCTTTCCTGGCTGAACGACCATGAATCGGATGTCTTCGTCGTCTGCACCGCCAACGACGTCGCCAAACTTCCGCCAGAGTTCAGCCGCAGCGAGCGCTTTGATGGTGTGTTCTTTGTCGACCTGCCTGACCGCAAAGAGAAAGAAACAATTTGGGGAATCTATCGCGAGCTGTTTGAGATCCCTGCGGATCAGGATTGTCCAAGCGACGATCAGTTCACGGGGGCCGAAATTAGAGCCTGCTGTCGATTGGCGGCTTTGCTCGATGTTCCTCTTGCTCAGGCGGCCCAGTATGTCGTTCCCGTGGCCGTCACCTCGGCCGAATCGATCGAGCAACTTCGGAAATGGGCATCGGGAAGATGCCTAGATGCAAACAAATCGGGGCTTTTTCAATACTCGGGAAACAGTCCTAAACCGCGGCGGCGGCGCGTCGCACGCAATCCGTCCAACAACTAGGCGACCCTTGTACCGTGATCAATTGAACTAAGGGCAAACAGCGAATGCTCGACCATCGCCATTTAGCCACAATCCGTGCTGCGCTCCGCTACTGGCGTGAAGAGATGACGCCGCATGGAACGTCGGCAACCACGGCCTACTTTGGTGCGGATGACGCGGCGTCACTCGACGCTGTGGAAATCGCCGAGCTGATTCGAGACCTGGAAACGCTGCAAATCGGCTATCTAGTCCTCGACGGCGACACGCAAACAGTAGTTAGAAACCAAATCCAAGCAGCGCCGCCTCCAATTGTGGGCTCGCCGCTGACCTCCAAAATTGCGGTCGTGTTGTACTGAGCCGGCGCGTAACCGGCCTTCCGAGCTGGGGTTAGAGCCCCTTCATCAGTTCGGAGATCGAAACGCCGAGCGATTCTGCAATCCGCTCGATGTTACGAAGCGCTAGATTTCTCTCCCCACGCTCGATCCCACCAACGTAGGTGCGGTCGAGTTCGCAGATATGAGCAAACGCCTCCTGCGAGTAGCCCCGTTCGGCACGCAGTTCACGGACTCGCTCGCCAAACCTGATCAGAATATCTGCTTTTTTCGCCATGTCGCTAATTTGGCGATAATGACTACCATAAAGCCACGGACTATGCGTATCATTGGCATAGCTTGGCCCGATTTAGGTGGGCGTTTTTTGATTTAGACCTGTCGCAGAGGAGCAAGTCATGAATCTCGGTCACAATTCGTCAGCATCAAATTCAAAAATCTCAAGATTCTCAATCGATTGGAATAGTCTGGGGTGGAAAATACACAATCTGATTAGTCGCGCGCCTGGAATTTCGTTCACGATCGGTTTGCTGATCTTAGCCGTTTTGGCATGGCCATTCGGCCTGCTGACGAATGTTGTCTTTCTTCCGCTCATCTGCCTTGCCGCTTTTTTGGCGATTGTTTGCCATATTATTATGGAATTAACCGAGGCATGTAGCTGGTTTATGGAGCACGTTGCTCCATCGCTAGGAATTTCCAGTGCAGCAAACTCGCTTGTGGATGTCGATTCACTTGCCGGAGTAAACGAATCGTACTACTGGTCTTTGACGGTGTTCAATCGACATCATTCTCGATTCGGACGCCCATTGAACATTGACTTCGATGAGTCGCCGTACTACCAGTCCCATTTGCTCGAAATGCAAAAGGAGATCGATGGCGTCGACTGGTCATCACGATCGGGACCCAAAATTGAACCGGAGCTCGTCGCCTTTTCGCTGCGACTTTTGGAATCTGAAGAACGCAGGCTGAAGGTGCTCCAAAGATCGATTTCCGTATTTCTTTCACAAAAACCTCCGTCTTCTATTCAGACGCTGAGCGACGTCGTGGATTGGCTGGACAGATCGACGGTGGAAGCCAGAGAGCAGCTTCCGCCAGAAATCACGCAATGGTATGCAGACTTTCAGGAAATGTTGCGCAGTGAAATGGACCTACTGGATGAGGTCATCGCGATGCAAAGCAAGCTCATCAAAAGATATCCAGGACGCGATTTTTCATTGCCTGACATCGGTGGTGATATGCCGCAATCAAACTAACCATAATTGAGCACTCAAGAGAGCGCCTCAGTTAATCCGCTTCGAATTTTCCGGCCGCATCATTCTTAAAGAGAGTGGTGCGGCTTCCTTTGTTTCTTGTCCCAATGCACGAATGAAAAGGAATCCCGGATGACCACAATACTGGATCCCGATGTTGATCTCTCGCGGGAGTCACACGCAGGACGGTTGCAGTCAACGATGGCAGCCGCCCGGCTCAGTTTCACCTGGCTCGGAGTACGAAAGTCGCTCAGCTTGCACCAACGTGACCAAGCGGCGGACTCCTTCGGCGCGGAGGGAAAGTTTCTCTCCGCCGGCAAAAAACTGCTCGATACGTCCCATCCCGCGTTCAAAGCGGTCACGGCGATCCGTGGCCAAGCGTTGCATTACTGGAAGGGAATGAGCCTTCCTTTTCCGGAACCGGGCATCCGTCTGATTCGACAGGACGCCATCGCACATTTCGATACTCGGATCGCCGAATTTAAGGAGGAGCTTGACGAGGCGGTGATTGAACTCGACCGCCACTTCGCTGACCTGCGCCAAGCAGCACGAAGTCGCCTGGGCGAGCTTTACAATTCCGATGATTATCCACCTTCGTTGATCGGCATGTTCGCCATCGAGCACGACTATCCAAGCGTGGAGCCTCCGAACTATCTGCGTCAACTGAATCCCGAGCTCTACGAGCAGGAATGTCGGCGGATGCAATCTCGATTCGATGAGGCGATTCAATTGGCCGAACAGGCCTTTCTGGAGGAGATCGCCCGACTGGTCGATCATCTGGCCGAGCGCCTGAGTGGCCACGGCGATGGAAAGCCGAAAGTCTTTCGTGACTCGGCGATCGGCAATCTGACTGAGTTCTTTGAGCGATTCCGCCAGCTCAATGTGCGGTCAAACCCACAGCTCGATGAACTGGTCGACCGCGCACGGCAGATTGTCACAGGAATCGAGCCGCAGCAACTGCGAGATAACGACACCCTGCGAAGCCAGGTTGCCACTCAACTAGGCGCGGTCCAGGCGTCGCTGGACGGCCTGCTCGTTGATCGTCCGCGTCGCAATATTTTACGTCGCCCACGATGAGGAGCCGCGAAGATGCAACTTCTTATCTCATGCAATGGCGATGTCCGTTGCATTTACGACGAGGCGTTACCGCTGCGGGAGCTCGGCCGAGTCTCAATTGCTCGTGGCTCGCATGTAGAACCGACCGAAGAGGGAAATTGGACAGCGGATCTATCGCCGGTAAATGGTCCGATGTTAGGCCCGTTTGAGTCTCGTATCGCGGCGCTCGCCGCCGAGCATGCCTGGCTGAGTCAGAATTGGCTTGAAGCTGCTTCACGAATCTAGCTGAGCATGCCGGCAACGAGCTTTACCGCAGCACCGCTTGAGACTCGTCGAATCTGTAGCCAATTTACCAAGTGATCGTTGGGACAAAACCTATTCCGACCATCGGGATCTCGTCCCAGCACTGGTTCTAGGCCATCGATGATCGGTTTCATCAGATCGACGAGTGAGCGAACGCTGGTAGTGGAGATGGCGAGCCAGATTGGTTTGGAGATCACTGGCACGTCCCATTCTTTTTGAATGGCCGCGGTCCATTCTGATTTCCAGGCAAAGGTTGGGTCTGACGGCGGAATGTGGTCCGACTCGACGGAGAGCAACTTTCCCTCTGGGATTAACTGAATACCGGATTCGATGGTCACTCCGATCGGCTGGCCGACCAGTTTCGATGCCGTAATCGAGTTCAACTCGGGAAACCCACTCTGGTAAAAGCCCGACTTCTTCAGAGCTCGCATCGCAGGCCGGACAAGATTGTCCAGATCGACGTTTCGATAAGGTTCCAGTCGGAATGTCAAAGACACGTTGGCTAGATCACTTGCGCTGACGATCTCATCGACCCACAGGGCTTCTTTTGCGTCTTCTCCGCCGATCGCGGAGCCCGTAATTTCGATCTTCAACATTTTCTGTGCCCCCCAATGCACGCGACAGAGTGTCGCTGGCTACCGCTTGAATCGCTGTCGCCGATGCAAGTGGCTCTGTTCATTATCTCCTTAAGGATACGTTCCCCATGACCCAAACTGAAATCGCACGAGCCGTGTCCAGCGCTACTGGCGAAGACTTGGCCGAAATCCGCCGCCGCGGCTTTTCACTCGCGGATCCCTTCGACGTGAACTTCGATCCCGAACCGGATGATGTCGCCACCCAGATCATTGACTGGGACGACGCCGGACTCGGTCAGCCGTTTCCGGTCGCAGTTTCCCTGGCGGACTTGTTTGCTTGCGAAGCGGATTGAAGGTCCCTCGCCAACCGCTCTACCAAGCCCCCGCGGAGCACAAATGGAATCAGATTACCAAGATGCGATCCATCGGTTCCTCGGCTGGTTCGCAGTCGCCTGCGTGATCGCGGCCATCCACGCTGGCCCGGTGACGTTCATGATTTGGCTAGCCGTCGCTTATGTGTTGACGAGCATTGATGGCCCCGGCACGCCTGGGACTGGCGGCAAGCCGGGAAGTTGCGGGAGCCGCAAGCATCGTAAATAAGAATTGATAGAGCCTGTTGCCGGCCACTGAAAGCGTCGATCATCTCAACAGCCCGGCCCGATGGAGGCCGGGCTGCGGTCGATTTTTTTTAGCTATCAACGGAGAGGAAGGAGCGATCACGGGTCGAAGTTGTCGATGTCCAGCTGGAGTTTTCGGCGACCAAATGGCTAAAGCGAAGGGGGCTTCGCAATTCGAGCGAGGGGATGATGTCGGCGACCTACTGGCAAAACCTGGCGTCTGCGTGACCCGATTTCAACAAGACCCCCTGGGCGTGTGGTGGTTGGTTTTGCGAGCGGCGGAATGCTACCACCAATTTCAACGAAAATGGAGCGTTGGCAAGAAGTCTCGTCCCGTGCCAACTTTGAGCTAAGTCATTTATTACTAGCACATTAGGCACATAGGTAGCGCATCCCTCCCGAGACCGGCTAGCGCAAAACGACTCCATACAAGCCAAATCGAGGAAACGATCGAACCGAGTTCAGCGGCTCTCAGAGCCCTGAGAGCCGTTCTTTGCCCGTTCAACAGCGTAGATTGTCCGGACTTGCGTCGATGCGAAATGGTCATTTGGATAAAAGTACCCGCACAGGTTTGAGCAAAATGACCCTCCTTGGTTCCGAGTCGGAGATTCATCATCGCTCGCTCTTTGGGAGAGACTTCAGGCCTCGGGAACTACATAGGCCCTGGCGAAAATGCTAGGGCCCGCAGCGGTAAGACCTTTGATTACTACGTCGTATATCGCGATGGAAGGGGAAGGCGACGTTCCGCCTTATCGCGCCTACCCTTGCACTGGTTCCGACATATCGAGCCACAGATTTGGCCGAAACAACGAACCACGGCCCCTTCAAATATGCCATTTCCCATGGTCGCATTCCCCGCAATCAAGGCCTATCTAGCCGCTGCTGTTTGCTGGGGATTAGAAGGCGAATCGGCGGGCTACTGTCTTGGTGACGGCATACCGAGATCAGGCTGGCATCTTTCAGATGACGACAAGCTCGGTACGCGACGGATCGATCCATGCCGGCAATTCGAGGAGGGCGGGGTATCAGAATGAAGTGCTCAGTTCAATTAAGTCGAGCCGCGCGTCTCGGCAAATGGATGGCCATGGTGATTGGTATCTACCCAGGTGAGTCACGGGCTTGCTTGAGCCATGTGAGTGGAATGTCGCTGGAGATTGATTGGCAGTCAGGTCTTACGGCGAAACCCTGTCGGTGCGACTTCGGTCTTTAGAGGCATAGTTTCATCGCGGCTTAATTTGGAATTGGCGGTTCATCCATTTGTTCCCACGCATTATCTGACCATTTTGGAGCATAGGATCTCGGTATCGCACGCGGATCTGGCGAGGCAATCGTATGGACAAATTTGTGTTCTTTGTCTCGCGAAGTTAGGTTACGTCACGTTTGAGATTGACGTCGCATTCCAGCTGGCATTGGTGTTGCTGCCGTCTTGCTCTGAGCAGCAATCATTCTAAATGTTTACTGATGGAAAGTTTAAGTATTGCGGCGGCTGTTTCGAATCGGTTTCTATCTACCAATCAGTAATCAATGACAATGGACGCAGCATTTCACGGATCACGCGACAAACAGTCAGCTTCGGCAATATTGGTGTACATCATCCAGTTGGGAAGTGTGGAATGCCCCCCAAGTTTATGTCAAAGTTCAGAGGAACGCGTCGGATTGATCAACGAAGACTTGTTCGTAGGCAGATTCAAGTTCCAACGTGAAAACGATTCAAGTTGGCGATTTAGCTCCGGATCGTTTTGCAGCGAATTGGTTGGCTTGCTAAGGATCGCCGATTTTCTTGAGAATGGCAGTCTGGGTAGACTGGGGCAGCAGCCGTAATGGTTCTCGGGGGCGATATTGTGTACGAAATCGGGTTCAAAATAGTGCTTTTTTGGTGTCCAGAAACCTAAAGATTATGTTATTGGGAAAACGTAATTAAGCACTGCTCTCAGCTCGCTGAGGCGCGTATAACATAATCTTTAGGATACGGCTTCTGGAGCCCAAAACCGGCCCCTATAACATAAAGATTAACAGGCTGCTGAAAAACAGCTTCTACGAGCTGGGGCAGAGCGTTTCGTGGGTCGTTTTTTAATCTACGACCCTGAATCGCTGTCCTGGGACGCTTTGGGTTGGCGTTGGATCGCGGTTGCGATCCGTTTTGCGGCCCTCGGGACGCGGTTTTCTCCTCCTCCATCATGATGTGGGCTGCAGTTTTGTTAGTCGCAGTAAGTTGTAAGCGGAAGCGGCCACGTCGAAGTACTGTTGCAGTTTCCAACGCCCCACCCAGTGACTGCGGTCCAGGCCGGCGATTGTCTTGCACCAACCGAAACACTCCTCCACACGTTTGCGAACGCGTTGACTTACGACGTACTCGATGGTTTGTTGACGAGCTCGCATGCGGACCCGAGCTTCAATCCCTGCTTTGCGATCGCCGCGGGCAGTGGCTGGATCGGTCGGCTCTTTGGATCGCATCGCGACATGCGGAATCACGTCTTCTTGTTCCAAGCGAATCAGGAACTCGCCGGCGTCGTAGCCCGCATCAGCGCCAACGGTCTTGGGGCCGCGACCATGCTTCTGCTTGTAGCCTTGAATCATCGCAATCGCCGCGTCTCGCTCGGCCGTTCCGTTCGCTTCGGTCACGCAGGTTTCCACTATCAAACCGTTTCGATTTTCACTCAGCACGTGACCCAAGTGGGCGAGCCGCGACGCTTGGCCGCGACCTTTGCAATAGAGCCTCGCTTCGGGATCGGTGCGGGAAGCGTGCGTCTCGTTGCTCCGCTTTTTGCCGTGAAAATCAACGCTGGGGTTGCGCGGCTTGAACGAATTGGAACCGTCCGAGTCATCGCTCGGATCTTCATCTTTGGGGCGAAAGCTCTTCATCGACGCGTAGCTATCGATGATCGTGCCGTCGACGGTGAAGTGATCATCGCTGCAGAGGCCGGCGCCGATGGCCTGCTCTAGAACGGCCTCGAAAAACTTGGCGGTGATTCCGAACTGGTCCATTCGCGGGCGGTTGTAGGTGAAGACGGTCAGATCAAACGCCGCTTCCTCGGGCGACATGTCAAGGAACCAGCGAAAGAGCAAGTCCGTGTCGATCCGCTCGCACAATTGGCGTTCGCTGCGAAGCGAATAGAGGGCCATCAACAACATCGCTTTGAGCAACCGCTCCGGCGGAACGCTCGGCCGCCCGGTCCGGTCGTACGCCTGGGCAAAAAGAGCGTCCATCGACCGCAGGATCGCATCGACCCGCTTCTTCAGGGGGCGCAACGGATGATTCGGTCGAATCCGCGATTCGACATCAATGACAAAAAATATCTGCGACTGAGGATCAGGCCGACCACGCATTGAAAAGCTCCTTGCGAGTGATGGCGGTAGTGTACCAAACCACCCGACTTTTTCAGCAGCCTGTTAAGTTATTAGCTTACGCTATCTTCTGCGAAGGGCGGACTCCCTAGGAAGGTCGCCACCCTTCGAGAAGAAGAAATGAAAAAAAACAAATCAGTCCGCGCTGCTTTCGAGATGGCTGCCGTTAGCCGCAAAAACTAATTGCCCATCCTTCCTAGTGGCTCAACTTTCCCGGTTTCGCGAGGCGTCCCTATTCTGACATTATGAGTGTGATTTTTCGTTATGAGTGCAATTCCATCCCGCTCCCCGAGCCTGGCTCGACCGAGAAGGCCTCTATCTAGCCGCCTAAGGCCCTACGAGACGATTTGTGACCAATGAGGCGTCTTCGCGTTTTGGAGCTAAAATTGGGCCATTTTGAGGGCAATGTTTGCGGTTGAAATTTCTTAGCTCAATTGCATTGCGGTTCGTCTTGATTGACATGAATTTTCACTTGCGCGCGTCGCGAGCACTCCGAGTTCGCGGTTAGAAACACACGGCTGTGAGAGACGGCTGTGAGAGACGGCTGTGAGAGACGGCTGTGAGAGATGGCTGTGAGAGATGGCTGTGCAGCCGCATTCGAGGAGAATGCTCTCACTCATATCTGATGCAAAACGAGATCGGACGCTTTTGGTCAATAGAATCTTCCCCTTCTGAGATTTCATTTCCATTAGTTTCGAAGCAAACCTTGTCTCCCCGGCATGTTGTTGGGCAAGACGCCGGCACGAGCTTGCGATTGCGATACTATAATACTAAGGCTCTTCCCGCTGCACTCACGAACTGAGGCCTCTCGTGTTCAACTGGCGGAAAAAACATTTGGACGGAAATGCCACCACGTCTTTTCTCATTAGTTGAGCTAAGGCACCTGACCGCCGAAAAATGGGTGGTGCGTAACATAACGTGTCGTGCCTAAAGCAAGACTGGCCGCAATGCTTGACTTCCGGCCCATCCTCGGCGACGGGATCGCCACTTTGCAACTGCCGGCGTTTCCAGCCACAACTGTACGGATTGGCGTTTGAACTCACTGGTATTGCGACGTCGTGATCGAGATTTTTATATCTTCGCATCGGCGGTCTCCTGAACCAACCATTTTTAACTCTGAGGGCGACTCCATTTCGCACGCCACCTCATTTTGTGCTGGTGCTGGGCTAGGAAAATCGCAATCGAACTTTTTTCCTTTCAGCAGTCTTTGTGATCACCACTTGGGGATTCGTATACTTGAGAGCTCAGTTGAGATCACGAGAGCTCCCTAATGTGCCAAGGTCGGTTCGTCATTAGGCAATGCGCAAAATGCCCTCGTGTCACGTAGCCGAAGTGGTATCGGTAATTCCGTAGGTCCGTGCCACAAGTTCAAATCGCGTCACCCCGTCTTGGTCTTTCGGAAAGCCCATCGCTGGTTTCGGCGGTGGGCTCTTCTTCTTGAAATCAAACGGATTACAACTATTCTCGACTGGTTCAATTCTTCCCGCTCGCCGGAGGAGTTCTTTTCACTATTCGTCGCAACGGCTTTTCCTCGAGACTTTTCCGTAGTTCAAATGGCATCGATTAGGTGACGCGAACGGACGAACACAGTACGATGGGAGGGTGTTCTGCAGCCATATTGCGGGAGACGTAAAGCTGGAAACAAAGCACAACGGTCCGTTTTCGTATTGAGTTGCAAAAGGCAGGCCAGACGGTGGTATTCAAAGAGGACAATCAACCAACGCTCCCACGTCCGTCCGCTGCGGAAATCGATCGCGTTTACCACGATCTCGCTACGGTATTGTCGGATGCGGGACAAGATGCCGATGGACGACGCGCATTGAGGCAAGATATACTTCGTGAACGGTTGAATTCTGTCGGTCATTCGCTGCCTGCTATCGACTGGGCTGTTTACCTCTTCTGCAAGGACCAACTTCTCAGCACGACGATCCTTGAGGAAAAGCAAGTCAGGGCGATTCGTCGAGGCGTGAACGAGGTAAAGGCACGAATGATCAATGTACCGGCCGTTGCCGCAACCGAAGCGTTCTGGGAAAGATGGAAGGCGGATTCATTCTCCCCACGGCAAAAGGAGATAATTCTTCTCATCCACGGAATTCGAACGTTTGCATGGTGGCAGCCGATGGTTAAGAGGGTTCTTGAAGAGATTCCAAATGTCGAGGTCTGGGAATCCGATTACGGGTATTTCGATGTATTCCGATTCTGGTGCCCATTCTTTACTCGCAAGGCACCAATTGACGAAGTTCGGCTCGAACTTGAAAAGGCGATGACTGCTATCTCGAAGTACTCTGGCGGCCGACTCTCGGTTATCGCGCACAGCTATGGAACATATGTAATCACACAAATCCTCGCATCTAAGTTAGACTTGAAACTCCATCGGCTTGTGCTTTGCGGTTCCATAGTCCAACGCACATTTCCTTGGCACACACTGGGTGATCGCATTGCCGCGCATGACACCCATTCCGGGCGGAGAAATATTCTTAATGACTATGGACTACGCGACACTTGGCCGGTATTTGCGAAATGTCTGAGTTGGGGATACGGTGATACCGGTCGGCATAAGTTCGGAAAAGCAGAAGTGATTGACCGAGGCCATGACCTTTACCATAGCGGATACTTTGAAGATCCGGGTGCTGACCCAAGCCTTGAGCCGGGTGAAGAATTCATCCGCAAATTCTGGAAGCCTTGGTTTGAGTTTGGTGAGGTCGTTTCATCGGATGCCAAAGGGCATTCGCCACTTTGGTTGAGTTGGCTCTCAATCCTGCCCCTTCAGTGGATCTTCGTGGCAATAATTGTAGGACTCTTGGCCTGGCTGCTGATTACGCGTGTCAACGGACAAGTGCCGCCAACTGTGCCGGCAAAGGTTACCTCGGAATTTAAGTTCGACGCGACCACGATCGTGCCGCCAAGCGAGATTGAACCGAAACCCATCGGCGAGTATGCGAAAACTCCCGACCTCAATGGGTTTGACATCACACTTGATGCTCGTCTCGTTGATCTTCGACAGCTCAACGATGTCTCAAAGTCGCGATCAACTACGCGCCATAGTCCGGCGAATTTTAAACGGTCGGTGACCTTACTCCGAAAATCGGCGGATACTACCGAGTTTGTCGCCCGATACGGTACGTCGGGAATTGGTATCGATGCGCGCTGTCTCAGCCACCCATACTCGATGCGATTCGCTGGAGTACGCCCTAATTCCAAACAACCAAATTTCTTAAAAAACTTTGAGCTAGTCGTGGATGTGTCGAAATCGCCCGTCGATTCACCGTTTACGATCGACCTAGAAGCGACAGCGTGGAACGCATTTCAGGGAAAGGAAGAATGGGTTGGTTTCGATGCGTATGAGTCTACGTCGGTAGGGAAGAAGGTGCTGACCGTTCTCTTACCCTCACGCAAGCCGTTTTCAAACCTTTACATACAGGCGACGCGCGAAGGCGATGATGACGTGTTGCCAGTACCTGAGAGGATGATTTTGCGAAAGGACGAATTCGGCCTTGGATTTAGCTGGGAAGTTGAGGACCTTCCTCCCGACGTGTTCTTGGAGACTCGATGGACTTGGTGACATCCGTAGTATCGCTCAGTTCATGCATCATGCATCTAGAATTTGCCCACCTGATAACAGACTGTTGACCTGGGGCACGTCGGTTTGATTCATTTCCCCTTCACGTCGCAAGTACTTGTACAATCGTGATTAGCGGCGGCGTCCAGTCGCCCAAACCTCCCGAAAAAAGTTCAATAGCCGTCTTATCGCCCCGACTTGTAAGTGACCAAATTGAACTGAGTGGATTGCGATCGCTGTCTCGTAGAAGAGGCGAATGTCAATGTCAGCGCGATCGAAAACCGAAACCGTCCCGACGTCCAAAGTGGCGATGCCTGAATTCCTTGCCTGGAAGATTCGGATTGAATCCATAAGGCTCCGGTGGTGACATTACACTGTTCTGATAAACCCTCGACCAATTATCCATTCCAGGGTGGTCTGCTTCCTGCGGGATTAATACACCCCCGATGCTTCTCTTTAACCCGAGGGAAAGCAGACGATCAGCCCAGTGTGCTTCGAGGTCATAATGAGCGTTTAGAAGTGCGTTGCGATCCCTGGTAACGCGTACTGAAAAGCGGTCGTCGCCTAGATCGATCGTGCTTGTAACGAGTGCATCGATTTTCATGAATGCCAATTGAAGTGGCTCGATTAAGAGTTCGCCAAATGCAGGGTGGCGACGGCCTCTGTCGGAAGAACGGAACTTCGTGATCATCGCCTCAGTACGTCGCTTGGCGAGAGGAAACGGGTCATGGGACTCACCCTTGCAACGCATGCCGGTCCGGCGAAGCATCGCATCGCCCCAAAGGAGGGCTGTTACGAGATGCTCGAATATCCCCCATACCCCGCCAATTGCTGATTGCTCCATCGGCTCCGGGCCATCCCATCCGGCTTCGACTGTCCAAAAGAATTCCGTCTCATCGAACCGGCAAGCAAGCTCTAACCCAGAGGCGTCGCATACTAACTCAACGTCATCTCCTGAAACGCTTTCACGTTGCGCGGAAGGAGCCAAGTGGTGCCCGATCTCGTGCCCGATGACGAAAACCTGAACGGCGTTCTCCAAGTTGCGATGCGAAGTCTCGAAGTCGCTTAGCCTTACGGTCACTGGCATCGACAACGATACGCGTAGCTCAGGGTCATCTGCTGTTTCGAAGAAAGCATCAACTAGCATCCATGCTCCCTGGATTCGACTATGTGCAATAAGTATGTCCGCAGCATTCCGAACAATATGGGCCGCATAAGCATACATGGACGGCCAGACGAGGGACTGGAGCATAAGAATTTTCACATCGCAGACTCGCAACTGATTAAGCACAATGAGTCGTTTTCGACGGCAGACAGAATGTCGTTTCAGGTCTACCTGGATGTCGAAATCAATATCGCGGGGATCAAATCCTTCAGAGATGAAGGCGTCTGGGTTATCGAAAAACATACGCAAGACACCGATTTCTATCGGCTGGTAATTCATGAAATAACGAGAACTGAGACTCGTAAAGCCTGTCGACTCACTCATCGGTTTGTTTCCGTCTCCGAGATTTCTTTGAAACCATACTCTCTTTTACATGGCTTCGTCGTCGGTCTTCTCCTTTGGCTTGTCAAACTCGGCGGCATCGGTATCATCGGCGAGCAGTTCTTTTAAATTACGAATTAGAGCAAGGCCCTCCTTGAGTGTATTTGCCGTGAGGGGGATCCCCCTAACCTCGATGTGGATCTTGATATACTTGGAAAGCAGATATCCAACGACAACAGATAAAGCGTCAAGGTGCTGTGCAGCATCCAGCCCGATCGCAATCAACGATTGGCCATCTATGTGCTCTTCTGACTCTGGAGCCCCCATCAAAAGCTTCGGCTCAACTGCATCAATCGCTTCTGAAACAATTTCTTTGCTGGCGGGATCGACCTTCAATTCAACTTCCATAGAACCTCCAAGTCTACCAGTGGCTTCTTATTTGTTAGTCATCCGCCGTTAGTTTGTTGCGACGGGGTCGTTGGGAATGGAAATTATTATAGGGCAGCGGTCTGTGGTTTAAAAAAAAGAAAACCTGGTGGAAGTTTTAAATATTAGAATTAGGGTAACAGTTGTTCGATTCCCCTTTCCAATCCCTGGGTGCCATCCAACGCCGGTAACGATTTCGTCTTCCAAGAAATAAGTCTTGATGCGGCCTGCGGTTAAGCAGTTCAATGCGGTCGACCAAAACCGTATGCACTGACGACCAAGAAAGGATTCTTGGATGCCGCATCAAGACAGCACCGATATTCGCACGAATTTACAGGCTTTGAAAGCCGTCTTTCAGGAACTTTTGCCGGCCCAGTTTGACTTGCCTAAGTCGCATGGCAACGCTTCGCTAAAGCCGCAGGCGCTAGCGGCGATGGCGATCGCTTGCTGGGGTTGGTTGCAAGGGACGCTTGACCAGCGGACGCGAACCGCTCAGTCGATGGTTTGCGAAGCGTTACGTCTCAACTTCACGGCGACGCGGCAAGGTTTATTGAAGGCGCTCGCTCGTCATGGCGAAGCGCTCATTCCGCAAGTCGTCACGCACATCGCGGACCAGTTGCGCGAGCTTAAAGGAGACTGGAGTCAGCGCGGCAAAGTGAATTTCGCCGTCGACGGCACCAAGTTTCTCGCTCCGCGCACCGCCGCGAATCAGCAGCAATTCGCCTCCAAAAAAGAAAAGCAGTACGCCTCGAAATCGAATCAGTCTAAGGCGGAAAGTGCCCAACTGCTGGCGACCGTCGCTTGGCATCTGACCGCTGGATTACCGTATCGCTGGCACATCGACGGATCGAAAGGGAGTGAGCGTCATGCGCTAATCGACATGCTCGACGAACTGCCGTCCAACGCGCGAATCATCGCTGACGCCGAGTACGTTGGTTACCCGTTATGGTCGGCGATTCTCGACTCGAAGCGTTCGTTTTTGGTTCGCGTCGGCTCGAATGTCTCGCTGCTGAAGAACCTTGGATCACTACGAATTCGGGACGGGTTCGTCTACTATTGGCCGACCACGGCGATGCAGAAACTGCAGCCGCCGTTGAAGTTGCGTCTGATCCAAGTTCATACCGGTAAAGAAACGATCTATCTTGTGTCGAGTGAACTCGACATGAGTGATCAAGCGGCCTGCGAACTTTACAAACAACGCTGGGGCGTCGAAGTTTTCTTTCGCACCGTGAAGCAGTCGTGCCAGAGAAGCAAACTCCGCTGCTGCACGCCGCGAAACTTACTCACCGAAATCCACTGGACGCTGATCGGCGTTTGGGCGGCGTTTTACTATGCCAAGCAAGTTCAACGTGATCAGCCCGGCAAGCGAACCCGCTTAAGCCCGGTGAAAATCATCCGCGCCTTCGCCGCCGCCACGACATCCGTCGCACTGAAAGCGAGAGCCGCCGCACTGCTGATCAGTGAACTCACTCAAGCCGTCCTCGCGGACGAATCCAATCGAACGTCGAGCAAAAAAAGTCGCAACTATCCCCGCAAAAAACGGCCTAAATCATGCGGTCCGCCGAAGATCACGTCGCCGACGAAGTTGCAAATGAAATATGCGAAACTGTTTGAGCTGGGGTGAAATCGTTACCGGCGTTGCGTGCCATCACGTCGCATTTTGCTGCGTCTGCAAAACTGCCAACGCTTTCAAAAAAAAGTTCTAACGGTATCTTGTCACCCCGAGTATTTCTTTCTGCCTATCGAATTTGGATCAAGCTCAGGGTCTGCTTCAGACTAACGCCTGTTCGAAGCAAGAAAATGCACATGAGGGCGTGACGAATGGCACGTAGTTCTACCCAAGTCGTTTCAGGATTTCACGTTTGACTTCATTCCTGGGCTTCATCATACGGTCGTACTTCTTCTGCCGTCGTTTTCTTTGCCTGGGCTCGAAGCGATCAGGGCGGTCGGCCACGCGATGTGTTGCGAGCGCTTCGAGTAATTGGTTGTATAGGTCTGCTCGGCGCAAGCCGTGCTGGCCTTGCATAGCGATCACCGGTTGAAAGGCTTCCAGAGTTTGCACAGCGCCTTTGAAGCTTATCGTGCGCGGCTTGATCTTCTGTTTGGAAGCGGCCTGGGCCATGACAGTCCGAATGAGGTTGTAGGCGAGGATGTGTGTCCAGATTTCCTTCCGGACCAACTCAGGCGTCTTGCATCGCAAGATGTCCATCTGCAGCGTTTGCTTCAGTGATCGCAGATCGAGTTCGGCGTTCCATCGTGCACGATAAAGATCCGCTAAATCGCTGGCGGTCACTTCTTCGGCATCCAGCAGCGTTGTAACCACGATGATGCTGCGGCTGCGGAACCCCGGCTGTTGAATCAGCACCCGCGTTTCGCGCATGGTGAGTTGATCGGGAAGTCCCTTGCGGGTCCGGTTGTCAATCGTGCGAATATGCGGCCTCGGCCATTCGACGAGATGGTCTCCTTTGCCCAAACGTTTCCCTCGTCGGAAGTCTGCCTTGCGACAATGATGGAGGCGAGTCACCGTGTGGATCCCGCGCTGCCGAAGTTGAAAGATTTCATACCAAGAACACATGTAGCGATCTGCAAGCATAATATCGCCTGAACGCAGCACCTCCCACAACTTACGAAGCATTCCTAATTCGCTGTGCCCCTTACCTGAATAGCTGCAGATGGCCAGCTCAATTATGGCTCCACAGGAGAGTGAGAAGAAGACCGCGATACGTGCCAGCGGAAAGCCAAGGCCTTCCGCCTGCTGAGGAGGTTGTGGATAGGCTTGTTGATTGTCGGCCGTATCAGGCATCGACACGGTAGAGCCATCGTAGGCCAGGACGCGGCGGTTTTTCCAAAGCCAACTTTGATCGGCATGGCCATCTAACGCTTGTCCTGTCTTCCGAGCGACCGTTGCGAAGAATTCTTCCGGCAGTCGTTTCCTGGCTTGGCAGTAAGCACTCGTCTCTGCTGAGCAGCGACGTTGGCCGCGTGAAACACGATGAGCAATCAGGCGGGCCACGGCCGCCCGACAGGAATGGTCCTGACTCAATGCCTGGCCAAGAAAAACCCAAAGAGTCACCAGCGGCGTGTAGATCCGATCCAGCCAAACAATTTCCAATGCTTCCAAAGCATGTGATATCGTTGCCTCAGACAGCACATCCGTGAATGGCAGCTCACCGTCTTGCGCAAACTGCTGCTGTAGAAACCGCACTTGCTGACGAAATCGTCCATCGTTAGAAAATGACATCCTGAGGCCTCCTTGCCAAAGATGGGTGTGTGACAACTCCATCTACGCAAGCGAGGCCTTTTTGATCTATGTCGATTCAGAGGAGCAGGTTACGAGAGAACTACGTGCCATTCGAGGGCGTGACATGTGCGAGCTGATGCGGGCACCAAGGTCGGCCCGGGCGCGATCAAGATTTTGCTAGCCGTCTCTTGTGTGCTGACGAGCATTGATGGTCCGGGCACGCCCGAGCCAGGCGGACTGCCGTGCCACTCAATAGAACGGGGGCGAAGAAGATAGCCCATTGTTTCATTGCGGTGACAGCCAATTGGCTTGAGCTACGCATGGTCTCGCAACACGAACGAGAAGTGAATTTCAGGCTTGCTTGTTCCGATTTCTCGCCGGACCGTGGCTGGCTGGGTCGAGTTCTTTTAGCTATGGAGTGCTATTTCCGGACCTCGGTGCGGCTCGAGCATCTTTCTCAACTCGATAAGTGAAGCAATCGCTGCCTGATGCCGCTGTTGAGCACGCGCAAGTCGACTCTCCCAGCGGCTTCGGATCGATTCCTGATCATATGTTTGCGATGCCCCCAGCTGACAACATGCGGCATCAAGCATGGTGCTCAGAACTTGATCGACGAGTAGTTGTTCCATCAGCGAATCCCCTTCCTTTAATAGCTGGGCTCGTTTGTCGGCGAGGCAAATGGCGATCGATTCCCGGACATCCGTCAATCCAGCCGCCGCGAGATCGATCAGGTGCTGTTGGACGTGCCGATTCAGGTCGCCTAGCAAATTGCACAACTCCGGCTTGCCTCGTAAATGTTGCCGCAGTTTATCAAGGGCTTGCTGGTCGCCGCGGGAGGCATCGTCCACTAGGTCGGTGTACTCTTCATAAGACAAGTTTTGGTGTTTCATTTTGGGTCTCGGGATAGGCGACTCTTTTGCACGCTTCCACCGCTTTCGGAGGTTTCTGATTGTCCGATTGGCTTCGCAGTGGATTGTCGTCAGAACGCGATCCACTACATCGATAATGCCTAAGGCCGAAGTCACTGCTTCTCGCTCCGCCTGGCGGGAAGCCCGTACCAACTGCGAGGTTCTTTCCACGGCTCGGACGGCCGGATCGGCAAGTGTGCCGAGGTAAGTGCGTTCGACCCCCGAGCCAACGCGCGTTGATCGGTAGACGTAGTTGGATCTGGGCATGGTCATGTTCCACATTGCGTCATCGCGCGGCCGCGTGACGCTGTTGCCGGGAAGAGCTCGAAATTACACTACCCAGTCTTTACTAGCCTTCCCATTGTGAAGGACTTGGCGTTTATTGGGGCCTGGTTCCTTCGTCCGACCTCGGCAACTTGGTCCATTTTGGGCTTCTCCCAGGCATATTCCGCAAGGATTGTGGCCCGATTTCGAGAAACAGTGTTCCGAATGGAGGTCGATTCAACAGCTTTTGGAGGATTTCCCAGCGTGAAATAGCTCGCTTTCCACAGGGATTTCGAGATATTGCTGGTGGCTGGGAGTTGCGCAACGTCAATCAGATGGGCAATCCATGCTCGTTGTCGACCAATAACCGACCCTAGGTTGTGTGACTCCTGTTCGTATCCCAAGTAATCGAGCCAAGGCTCAATGACCATCGGACCGCGCTTCCACGCATGAAGAAGGAATAGAGTCTCAGGGCTGTTTGCCTGCCCGGGATCGACACCAATTGCGACCCAGCGAATCCACGAAGTAGCTTTGAGTCGTGCTCTTACATCGAAGTACAAGGCCGCGAAGGTTGCGACGCCATGGACGGGAAAGCCAATCGCCCGAGCGATGGCCTGATCCGTTTGGCCGGCGAGCATCCGAGCCTTGAGTTCCAAAACTCGGTTCGATTGTTCCTGAAGTAGTTTCAGTGCCAAATAAAGATCGGGATTCTCCTTAACCGCCCGCTTCATTCCACGAGCAGTTGTGAGGCGATTCAATTGGCGAACGTATCTCACTGTTCGCTGGACCAGTTCACCATCTCGCTTGACGGTGGCATATCCCCCGCGTTCCACAATGTTCATTGCCCGTAGCCATTGTGAATCGGGTGTGACCCATGGGGTCGTTTGGTGGAGGGGCGGTGAATGGTCCATATTCATAGTTAGTCAACTTGGATTCGGTCATGAATTGGGAAGGGTTCGATCTATTACGATTTGCGTGTATGTGGTTAGTTCGATTTGCTTGCGAAGTTCGTTAGCGCGGACTTCACCAATTACGCCAGCCAGCGTTGGTTAACTATCTGCGGACTGTTCGGCCTGCCCTGTCCGGATGGATTGCCACTTAATGGCGCTCACTTCCGTTTTCGACGACCCTTGGACGATTGCTTTTTCGCAGTGATCTCGAAGGACCAGTCGTCGACTGTTACAAATTCGCGCACTTCCGTTATTTCCTCTGTCGCGATCGTGACTTGATTTACCGGTAGTGTCGAAGGAATATCAGGAATCCGACGAGTCATCTGAAAATACTTCCGAAGCTCTTTGGCCAGCGGAATGACGATCAGGGCGTTGTCTATTTCGCGATGATTCGCGAGATACTCCGCCAGGACAAAATCAGTAGTTACCTCAAGAGCGTCTTTGCTGATGATCAAGATTGGATTAAAGCCTCCTTCCGCGAGCTTAATCGCGTGTTCTACTATTTCTGCTGTGATATCCGAGATGGGTGGCTGCGAGCCCGAACGCTTCGTTCCTCGACTCCAATTACTTAAGATTTCCCCGATATCTCCCCTTAGGCCCTCCAAGGCTTCGTACAGCTCTCTTCGATATTGATCCTCGGCAAAGACATAAGGGCGCTTATACTTTTGAGGCTCCATCTCCCAGTCGGTGCCCAAAATGTCTTTTATCGCGTCGAGTTGAAAGCCCTTCGCTCGGAATTGCTTGATCCGCAGGCAGCGCTCAAGTACCCACTCCGGCCAGTAGGCGATCTTTCCTTTTCCTGAAGGGTGGGTTCGGATCGTTGGTTCCGGAATTAACTCCATTTGGTGCCAACGAGTCAGCGTTACGCCATTGGCGATGCCGGTGGCGAGCAAGATTTCCTTCGAGGTAACTTCCGGCATTTTCGGTAACTTCTCCAGAAACTTTTGACAGCGACATTGACATTGTTACAATGTGCGCGTGACTTGTCTAGCTTTTACGGACGATTCGGTCTCGACAAATTCCGATCGAGCAAATTACACCAAGCTGAGACGGTAGTTAGAAACCAAATTCCGAAAAACACGAGCAACTGCCGCAAACGAATCCGCGTGCTATCCAATTTGCAGCTTTCCAAAGGCAATGCCTCTCGGTGCTCAATGCGAATGACCACAAATTGGGGCAGGCTCCAGGGAGCCGAGGCATTGAGCGGCCTCGAAGAAGCGGCAGAGTCTTTCTCCCGATGGCGCGGCGGAAAGCGAAGCCTACGCCAGGAATCCATCGGTAGCCTTGGGGTTCGCCAACTTGGCATTCGTCAGGTGGGCAATCTGTCCCGCAATGATCGTATGTTGAGTCCATTTTGCAGTTTGACTTACACGAGATAATCATGAGCACCTCCCAAACCATCAACCATCCAAATTACTACTTGGAAGACCACGGCCAGTACATCTCGCTCGATTCGGATGCCAGCATTTTTGAAGAATTGCTGTCGACGGAGCGGCTGACAACGATCGCGAAATCGGATGGGACAGTTGCCGTTGTCAAGCTTCGAGAATCGTTGCTTTCACCAAGTCCACGCCGTGCGAATCGTGGCTTAATCGAGCTGATCGAATACCTTGCTCGTGAGCACAATTTGACGGTTCATCGCCGGTTAATGACGCGGCCGAGAAATCGACTGCCGATGCCCGAGCAAGTCGCGTCACACGTCTCCTGGCCGCCAAGCTCTCATGTGCATGAGCTAGTACATGATCATGATTCAGGACTTATCTATCTTGGCCAAGGCGTCGGTCGTGAGCAGATTATCGCGGAACTGACTAGAGCTTTTCCCAGTTCGACCTTCGCCATCATGGTCGCAACGAACAAACAAGCTGACAGGGTTCAAGCCAAGCTAAAAGGATGGGGAATTGACGCGCACAAAGTGAACCAGCGACGGGGAACCTCAGGAACCGGCCGGTGTTCGATCGGTCTTTTTCGGTCGCTACAAGCTCGTGAAGTGGAATTTGAAAAACGCGATGTCATTATCGCCTACGATGCCCTAGAAGCCATTTCAGAGAATGGGCAAATGCTCCTGACGACACCCGATGTCTGCAGTCGTCTTTTTGGACTACTCGGCCAAGATACGGATCGGACGCAGCGACAATCGGATTTGCTTGCATCTACCTTCGGATTTCGCCAAGCGATTGTCCCCAGGCATGGTCGCCGGCCAGTCGATGTGAGAACGGCATTCATCCGAAAGAGATTTTCAGATACGGCGGCGCAAACGGCTTATCAGGCCAAGCGGAATGGGATTTGGTTCAATAACGATCGCAATCAAATGCTGACAAGCCTTGCCTGCGGTCTTGTTGAAGGTCACGGTGAGAAAGTCTCCAGATACCTGAATGCTACCAACACTGGATTGTGTTGCAACGCGCAGCATCGAGTCGCTCTGCTGACGGATTCGATCGAGCACCTAGCGCAACTGGCCACAACGATTGAATCATGGCCTATCCGAGTTAGTGCCTCGGTCGATCTCACTGGTCTCCCCGCGGAGAAGCAGCGATTGATGGTACGAGGGACCCAGCGTTGGGTTGATGGGCAAACGCTGCTCGCCACCCCGGGAGGTCTTGCGAACATTCAGCCGGGAACGTTTGATGCGATCCTTTGGGCTGGAGGCGGGCTCGGACTTCCTCCCATACCCTCCTCGCAGCTTACTACTGCTGGTCATTCGCCTCGAAGCCTTTATGTAATCGATGTTAAAGATAGGCATAATTCCCAGCTCCGACGGTGGAGCCATGCGCGACAAAAGGCATGCCTAGATGCCGGCTGGATTGACGGCGCGGAGTGTCCCGTGCAGGCGGCCTTTCAGGCATTCCTCGAGAGACGCAATCAAGAGGTATTTGTATGACTCTTTCAACGGCGGATGCCCCAACTCCATATAGCTTTACAGACCATGGGCTTGGCGGGGCCTATTTCTACGATTTGAGTTATCGAAGGCCTCAATCGCGGCCCAGAAGTACGGTGCTGGATTACACGCGTGACGCCATCGTCAATCGCCGGAATCTCGTTCAAGTCTTTAAGGATCGGCAGTTCTCTGCCGGTCAGGGGGCGGGGATCGACGGAATTCGCCTGCGTGACATCAGCGTCACCGAATTTGGTGATATCGCGGAACGTATCGTGGATCAAATCGAGCGCGGAGTTTGGCGTCCTCGCCCCGCACGCATTCATCGTATTCCAAAAGATAGTGGTGGCTATCGCTACCTGAGCATCCGATGTGCGGTGGAACGTATTTTGTCAACAGCGGTGGCAAAGGAAACAATCCAACGAATTGATCCGCATCTACTGCATGGGTGTATCGGGTTTCGACCCGGGCGAAGTATTCCGGAGATGCTCGCGGAAGTCACTTATCGCGCAGAAGTCTGCGGGTGTACTTTCATCACGCAGGATGACATCCGAAATGCCTTCCCTTCCGTACTTGTTGAACACGCCGTCGAGGACTACTCGCGGCATGTCGCTGACCCTCAATTGCTCCAGTTGATTGGAGTGATAATCCGAGGGGATCAGCAATCTCGGACCATAGGTTTGGATCAGGGAGACCCCCTGAGTCCTCCGACCCTCATTCTGAGATTGCACTATTGTCTGGACCTGCCACTTTCGGTCGCAGTTCCGGACAACACGTTTTGGTACCGGTACGTTGATAATAGCGTCTACCAGTCCCGAAGCGCTGCCGAAGGCAATCAAGCACTCTCCAGGGCGCGTTGCTTGCTTCAAGAGGCTCAATTCGAGTTGAAGGGGATCGGAAATTCTCCTCAGAATCTTCTCCGTCAGGGAACCAAAATACCCATACTGGGATTGTTGCTCAGATGGAACGGTTCATGCATTGAGTTCTCGATAAGCAGGGAGTCGTACCATAAGCTTGCTTTACTCTTGGAAAGAGTTCATGAAGAACCCAACCCAACTGTAGTTGCAAGGAGAGTGATCCAAGGATGGATTGAATCGCTTGGTTCTGTCTTTGAGAGCGGTGAAGCACTCCAGAGCCTTAGACAGATACGTCAGATAGCTGTAAATACAGGTTTCCGAGAAATCGGAACATATTCGCAGTTGGAAGATTGGGCTGATAAGGCACGGAATCGTTGGATAGGCCTTAAGGAACGGGTCTGGCAGCGATTACAGCATGGGAATGAGCTATAGAGGCCATTTCTAACTGGAGGCTCCGCCGTCCAGTACCGCTGCCTGGTGAACCTAGGCAATACCCGTCTCAGCAACTTGCTGGGGCGGGTTCTTTTTTTAGCTTTCAGGGCATTCCAGCTTTGCCGAGTGTCGCTTAGGAAACGAGAGCGAAGCAAGCAGCGAGACTGCATTCACACCCAATAGATTTGCTTGCCAAGCCAGGAGTTGAAGCGGGGGATATTTGTGTTCTCATGCCCATCCAAGGCGCGGAGGGGCATATCTCACTGCTTGAGTCCAAGTCATTGCCGAAGGGCGTCGAGTGGTCCAGAAACGAAATAAGCCCCCGTGACAAAGTCCGCATCGAAACGGTGATGCGATTCAAGGGGCTTGAGGCGACCCATATCCACATCAGGGCGCGGATGAATTTGACCGGGACAATGGCATGGAACTGCTTTACATGATTCTTAATCGCACCAAGTCAAGACAATCCTTGGTTGGGGCGAGCAACGCTGCAAAGCATTGCTCAGAAAGAGTCAGCTACGTCGATTTCTCATCCTTCAATTGCCGATGAGACGAGAGGTTGAGGGGCACAGGGCTGCCCTAGGTAACTGTTAGACATTGGCGTCGCGACAGACTAGGTGCGCCATCTGGAGCGCGAAAACGTCTCGGAGTAGTCACTCCAATCCTCCTCGCATTGTATTCGCAGTGCGTCGACTTCCTTGTTGGTCAGCGAGTAAACCGGCAGGTTGCGGTCCGCCCCCAGGGGATCGATTGTCGCGAGGTAGTTCTCAGCCCAGATCAGCCATAGGCCTACTTCACTGGCTTCGTCTACCATGCCGTATCGCCGGACCGCCTCTTCGCGCACGGCGTCGACATACCCACGGACTTTCATCGCGTTTTCCCAAATGGGGATTGCTTGACTTAGGTTGGCGGCGCGGACTCCGTCTTGGCGTCGGTCGATCTCGCGCTCGATGGCCGCAAGTTTGCGGGCCTGCTTCTTGTCTTCTTCAATTCGTGCCTGCTCGGCTCTCACTTGCCAGTCGTCAATTTCCCTCAGAATGCGGATCATTAGTCCCTGTAGGCGTGATTCCAGCGGTGTTGTTTTGGTGTCCCTTATTGTTCCCAGCGGGTAGATTCTCAGTTCTAAGTTGCCCGTCGGCTTGTACTCGTAGTCCCGAAAGAACCAGTAGTCCAGATCATTTTCGTTTAGTCCCTCTGACCGCTTCCGCGCGTAGCGTTTCGACGACTCCCACATTGAGATCGTGAAATTCCATCCCAATATCGCAAATCCCGGCTCTTTTTTATCGTTACTAGAATCACACGTGTAGCCTCGTTTTTTGAAGGCCTTCAACAGCGTGTCGACGATCAGCAGAGCGCGTCGAAGATTGGCCTTCGATACGTTGAGGTCAAACGCCAGCGTAGATCGTTCGCGAGGTAGCCGTAGTCGACCGTATTCGTCGGGCTTACATTCCGTCAGCATGTCTCGCGTCGCGGTAACAAACGGGTGAGCGGCACGGAGATCGGCAGACGGCATGATTCGGAATTCGTCGTCCGCTTCTTGCTCGATTAATTGGGCGATCTTGGGGTCGACGATCGCGTCACGTTTGTTGGCCAATGGCTGCACGGGATCATCGGGTTGCCAAAGTCGGACGGTTTGCAGCGATTCGTCTTTCAGCGGCGTTAAAGGGTGCGGGTAAACCTTTTTGCCGCTTTCAAGCTTGGCCCAGTATCCGCGGGGCGGGCGGGGGATTTTGTGACGTTTACAAATCTTGGCCAGGCCTACGTCCGACAGGCCGTATTCGGCGGCCAGTCGCATCATTGGTGTGGACCAGACCTTGTCGTAAAGTTCTCTTCGGGTCAGGACGACTTCTTTGCTTGACTCGGGCATTGGGGCCTCTCGGGTGTTAAGCGGTAGGTAGCCGTTGCTGGGTTGCTTTGTGATCTCCGTTCCTTACACAACTGAACAACATAATTGATTTGCCGAGGCGATATTCTCAGCAACCGTTTATCGTCGCTTTTGACAGCAGTGGCGAGACATAGCCAGATTTCCCGTGGCCGTAACGGATCGCAAGAAAATCGAAGATTCTTCAATTGGATTGAATGGTCCGCTCGACGCACCGTTTTCGTTTAATCGACATCGCAGGTGACAACAGAACTGGATATAATTCGGTACTGACGTATTGGAAACCATCCATGCTTTGCGGCGTTGGGCCGCTTTTTGGGGGCAACTCGAGGTAAGGACAGAATTAGTGAAGATGCAGAACACACCAACAGTCGCGTGCGAGTTTTGTGATGAGCTTTCTGGGGCTTCAGATTCGCGATTTCAGAGGATCTACGGTCAGGATCTATTGGATCGAACCGTTTTTGAATCGGACTCATTGGTTGCTTGGCCGACCATTGGTCAGCTTTTCCCGAAGAGCATTTTGATTCTTCCTCGTCGACACGTGGAACGCTTTGCTGACCTTGGCTCTGTTGAGCTTGATGAATTCTCATCGATTGCTGAGCGAGTTAGAGCTGGCTGCGGAACTCCTGGGAACTATTTATTGTTCGAACACGGAGCGAGAGCGTTTAGCGGCACTGGTTGTGGCATCTATCACTGCCACGTTCATTTCGTTCCTGTTCCAGATTCACTTTCGGTTGCTTCGTTATTTCCATTTGCTTATCACTCTCATGACTCTCTCTTAGACGCTTGGTCATTCCACGAAAAAGGAAACAATTATATTGTGCTTCGCGACACCTTTGGAGAGATAGCGTCAATAGGCCAGGAAGTAATGTCCATGCACAACATCGGCTCCCAATATGTGCGTCGAAAGCTGGTCGAGATATTTGGTGTCCAGAGACCCTGGGATTGGCGGGAATACGAATCGCCTGAACAAGATCTTCTAAGTGCATATAGAGAATTGAGGTTCGCCGATGTTTCTTAGTGCGGAGCAGATTACTCGCAAGCGGTCTGAATCCGCGCTCGTGATTGAACCGTTCGAGCCTGAACTGCTCAAAGCCGCTAGTTATGTCTTGCGGCTTGGCAGTAAAGTTCGTCGTTGGAACAGGAGGGACGAGCCGGTTGAAGTATGGTCCCCGAATTGCAGTGCAGATCTGCTTGGTCCGATTGAAACTTTTTCTGAAATTACCATCAACCGAGGGGAGCTCTTGCTCGTCAGTTCCAATGAACGCATCGGCCTTACCGGTGGATTGTTAGGCGTCATTATGACGCTCTCACATATTTCTCGGTTTGGAATATCCGTCACTTCCGACTCGCATCTCGTCTCTCCGGGATTCGGAAAGGAGGCTGCCTGTGAACTGACGTTTGAAGTCACTTCTCACAACCCAAATTCCGTCCGATTGCGCGCAGGCTTGCCAGTGTGCCACCTATTGATTGCCAATGTGGACGCAACAAGTAGTAAGGCTCCACTGGCCAATAGCGTCTATCAGAACCTGCCTACGCCTTTTGGCCCAGCGTTGTTTGAGGAATTTGCCTGTACTTCACCCTTTACGCGTGTCGATGAGCAGCGTGGCAAGTGAGATGTGGCATGAAAGATATTGAGTTCGACGTACTTAGTCCAGACGCAGAACGGAGCGTGCGTACGTCGGCATTGAAACTCCTGAGTGAATTGACTGAACAAGAAATTCTCCGTAGACAGATTTGGCCAACCATTAAAGAAGTCGACAAAAATGATATCGTCTTGCGATTGGTCCCATTGAACCGTTTGGGCGGTGATGAGGGGAAGAGCAAAGCAACTGTATTTGTTGCCTACTTTCGTCCGAGTGGCGAAAAATGGCCATCTCATCCGTTGATCGTGAAGTTTGCCGAGCCGACGCTTAATCGCGATTCGTGTCGTAAAGAGTATGACGACTATCAAGGCGTCTCCAACTTCATTGCTTTATCCCCATGCGGATTCGCGACGCCTCTTGTTTGCCACGTTTCAGCAGGGGATGCCCAGCCGTTCACTGTGCTTTGGTCTCCATTTGCGTCCGCAGGTGGCATTTGGGGAGCCGAAGCCTATCAGCAAAAGTTGAACCTTCGAATTGACGATGTCTGGAAGGGTTTGAGGAACGACTCGAAGACAGTCGATGAATTATCCAATGCGCTTGACAAGGCGTTTGACTATCTATGGCCACTTCATCGTCGAGGTGGTACTGCAGTGTCATCCTCGAAGCGTGTTTTCGACGAGTACAAGAAGTATCTGCGGAAAATCGACACGGCAGACTGGTCGACTCACTGGAGGAACAGCTGGGGCGACGAGACGGTGAGCACTACGCAGGTATTCGGAGCTGTATGGCCAAATCCTTTCCATGTCCTCAATCGCTTATCTGGCCGAAAGATAAGCATGTATTGCGGAGGTGTGCATGGCGACCTTCATCCCAAAAACATCGTATTTGCACAAAACGAACCACGAATTATTGACTTCGGATGGGCCGATCGAGATGCACACATCGCAAAAGATTTCGTACTTATGGAGTGCAACTTGAGGTTCGTCACTTTGCCGGCGGCAATGCCCTATCAAGAGATCCAGAAATTGTCTGAATGGTTGGGGTTCGGTGACCAAGTGCCGCAACTCGAGACCGAAGGAATGCAACGCTGTATTCAACTAATTGCAAAAGTGCGGGACCGTGCAAGGAAGGCATTTCCTGAAGAGACGGAGTGGGACGAGGAGTACATTGTCCCAATGTTTATTGTGGCAATGGGGCTGCTAAAACACAGCGATGATTTTTTCTCGCAGGTTTCAACTCAATTGCATGTCCTGCAGATGGCAAAATACATTTCAGATAAGGTTCTCACCAAGAATGAGTAAACGAGAACGCTCCGATGACACCCTGAAAGATTGGGGTGAATTTAGGCTCTTGAATGAACTTATCCTGCCAATTTTGCGTCGAGGTTCCGCAGGCGAGGAGTTGGGCGACGATTGTGCATTCTTGAGCCTCAATACGGCAGAGCAGCAGCTTGTTGTTACCACAGATGTGGGGCCAAAACCGCTCGTGTGGGCGATTGGTCATGAGTCATATCGAACGTGGGGCTGGTACACGGTTCTTGCGAATGCAAGTGACCTCGCTGCTGCTGGGGCCAATCCTCTGGCATTTACTACATCGGTTGAAGCCCCTGCGGAAATGCTGGTGAGCAATTTCAGAGAGTATTTTGAGGGATTGGATGCTGCATGCACTGCATTTTCGCTGAAGAACGCTGGAGGGAACATTCGAGTAGCTCCACGTTTTGCTTGTCATGGGACAGCTTTTGGCACGATCCCGAATTCTGAACAGGTTGGTAGGAGCACGTGTCAACCCGGTGACAGCATTGTTTCGATTGGACGCAACGGTTATTTCATATCGAGCTATCTAAAAGCATCCAGACTAGGTGATCTAGGTCAATTGAGCGCCTCCGAACGTGATGCCGTTTTAAGGCCCGTACCACAAATCCGCGAAATGCAGATATTGCGGAAAGCTAAGGTGTTAAGTTCCGCGACGGACAACTCAGATGGTGTTATGGGTTCCCTGTGGAATATCATTGAGCGTTCAAATGTTGGGATTGAATTGTGGCTGGATGATCAGAAGATACCAAACTATGTTCATCAGGAAGCGTTGCAGCACGGATTGGATCCCAAGAACCTCTATCTATTTTGGGGTGACTGGCAGATTATCGCTTCGGTTAAGTCGGGACGACTAGACGATTTCAAGAGAATCATTGGCCAAGAGAACATTAACGCAAGCGTCATAGGCGTAGCCATACACGGTGAGAAGGGAGTGTGGGGAATCGAGGGTGAAAGGCGGTCTCGTCTGAGGTTGCTAAGAAACGAAAATTTTGTAGACCGGTCGTTCAACGAAAATCCTATTTCTCACACGGACTATCTCCTAAAGACGAGTCTGTACGATACGGATATAGAAGCCGATTAGCGTGGTCCTGAGCAAAACTCGCGACGCTCACGAAGCCGACAGGGGAAAATGTAATTGCTGAGTTGTGGTGTCAGATTGCAGTGAGAGCAAAGAGCACGGCGATCACACCATAAGTCACCACCTCAGAATGATTCGCGCGTGTGTCGGCCACGGTTGTGCGGTGCCTCATCGATGTAGGCTGCCGGCTATGTAGTAGGCCAACGGCGATGGATGTCCGGGAAGTTCCAGCAATCCATCCATCGGGAAAATGATGGCGTACCGGACTGCCTCACACCCGTTGGCTCAGCTGATTGCCGGCCCACGTCGGTCATGCGAAGGGTCTTCAGTAGATATCGGAGTGGAGCTTTGATTCCCAGCAATGACTTGCTCTGAGTTTCGTATTTTGCAAGTTGTTCGAGGCTTCCGATGGACCCGATAAAGTGTCTGATAGGAGAAAATCCTGGGAAGCTGGAATCGTCGTAAGTTGCTTTGTAGTCATGAAATGTGGCGTCCATGTGCGGTGGAATTCCATAATTCCCGCCGCCTACACTCCACTACCAATAATCGGCCGATACTTAACGTGCAGGTAATCAGCCTGCACCAAGCCGATCTCGGAGCAGGCATTCTTTGAAGCCCAGCTTGGGACTTATCGCCAATGCCACTCAAGCCATTTCACAGCCTCGGAAAACTGCTCCTGGCTCGGCGTCACATAGTGCCGGCCGGCTATCGTATCCGGTGACTGTCCCAGGAAGTGGACGACGTACCTGCCGTAGGTGGGGTGCGTTTCAAGTTTCGAGGATGCGGTCTTGCGGAAGAGCTTAAGGCTCCCATCGATAACGACTTCATCTTCTTTCAACTTCCGAATAACGCGGTTGAACGCGCTACGGATCGCATCGGTCTTAATTAGCTTCCCCTCCGCGTTGTGACGCTTCGTCAGGAGTGGCTTTCGATCGGTCGATACCAGCGCCAGTGGGTCACCGTGTCGATTGAGAACGGAATCATCCTTATGTAAATGGATTTTCAGAAGCCGTAACGTCTCCGGCCACAGAGGGTAAGTCACTGTTGGCACGTTTTCGTGATCTTCCGTCTTGAATCGCTTCCTGGTGAGCAGTCCCAGTCGAAGATCGACGGCAGTTTTAGGTAACTCGGCAATGTCAATTTGCGTTCCGCCCGTGTTTAGCATCAATAGCAAATAAAGCTTCGTTCTATCGTTTGCAGCACCGAGCAGGAGCTTTACCTCATCATCGGTAAATGTCTTGATTTTGCCTCGCAACTTGAATCCATAGTCGCGGCTGCTGAGGTTATAAGGCATCGCAATCCGTCGACGGCTCGCCAACCACCGCGCAAACTGCCGAAATGAAGCGAACAGGTCCCGGGCATAATAGCGGCTTACTTCCCCCTTTTGGCACCGCTTGAGGACGTGCTGATAATAGGCATCGACCGTTTGCTCACCAATGTTGGCAACGGGTTGGTCAGTTCCTATCCACTCCTGGAAGCGATCGAGGTGGACCCGCAAACTATCGACGCGATCCACCGTTCGCTCTCCGGCCTCGGCCTGTGAGCGTTTAAAGGCGATGAAGTTCTCCACGTTCGGGCCGACTGTTTGTTCAACGGGGGCCTCAACATGCATGTTTTCGAGTCGCCGACTTCCATCTGCGACAAGTTTCGCGATGTGCTCTCTAATGTCTCCATTAGGTTCGGGCACCGTGTCGCCGGGCCTAGTGACTTGGCGTTTGACGCGAAGACTTATTTGACGCTTCTTGATCACCGTGCCATCCTCGCCATATTCGATATTCATTCCGACGCCCGAGAGGAGCACTCTCTCCGGAGGCAGCGGTTCCGCGCCCTCCGGCTTAGCGTCGATGGCGGCCTGGGTCTGCTCCCACCATCGTCGCATCGCGGTGCGAGTCGCATCTTTCGTGGGCGGGGTCCCGTCGGCGAGCAAACCTTCTTTGATGAGCTTGCCGGGCGAAACGTTGTAGGTTTTTCCCTGGTACCACTTCGTCCAGCGTCGTTCCTTCGCACGCCAGGTCATTGGGTCATTGTGAGCCATCTTGTTTTCTCCGCGAGGCTTGGCGCGCCTCAGCGCTGCCATTGGCAAGGTACTAACGTAACGTACTCTAATTGGCAAGCGCTTTTGGCAAGCGCAGGTCCGAAATTTGGTCAGACGCGCTTGCCAAACCTATTGGAGCATAATGACTTACGGCAACGGAGCTCGTTCGGGACGCAGAGGTCGCACGTTCAAATCGTGTCGCCCCGACTTTTTAAAGCCTTGCAGTCCAATGACTTGTGAGACTTTTCTTTTGGCTATTTCTGGCAAGCGCCAGCGCGACTGGCAAGTCCTGATCCGAACGCCCCAGATACGTCGCGATCCGCGGCATGACGCTTTTCTGAGCGCGTCCTCGTGAACGGCGTTGATGGATTGTTTCTGCTGAGCCTGGACTACGTCGTTTACGCTTTTTCGTCACCAGAGTCTCCTCGGCCAAAATTGACCTCTAGACTCTCCTTGCACAGGGACCAGGGCTTGGGAAGCACGCAAACAACCACTGCTGCAGAAGACTATGGTCCCAATTCAAACTCTAGGGTGGGCGGCAGTTGCGTAGGATGACGACGACTTGCAAAAGTGGTTGGCGAAGAAAACAGGGAGACCTGAGGGTTATTCCGTACGATGATCAAAGTGACGATGCCGTTTGTGTCGGATTTCAGGAAGTCCGTCAAACCATCACTTTCCATAACGACTTGCCCTGAGTCGCGACCATCGGGGATTTCGAACTCGCCTAGTTTCTGCGTCACTGTTACATCGACCTCATCAGCTCCATCGAGATTGGCAGGCGCGTTATCCCAAAGAAGATCATCTTGGCTCCAGTCATCCAGGGATTCATCGGTGATTCCGTAAACCGTAAACAGAGCGTCAGGCTCTTCGGTTGGGTGAGAAAACTTACTGGATTGGAGCGTCAGTATCAACTTTGCGTGATTAAAATTGAGCCCTTTTACTAAGCTGAGATCGAATGCCAGATAGCCTTTGCGGCGGTAGTCGTTGGGACAGTTTTTCACCAAAATCAAGGCCGGATCGGTTAGCTGCGGGGCGTTATTCTTGACGATCGTAGCATCACGGCCCATCGCAGTTGTGGTCCGGATCGAATTGAGCGGCACATTATTATCTTCGGGTCGAGCAACATAAAACTCACTCATATCAACCGCGGTCTTCTCGCTTACCGAGAGTCGCGTCGCAGTCACCGCTTCCCCCTTGATCAACCAAGTCGCTTTGCCGGAACTTGGATGCCTTAATTCAACTTCTCCGTCGAGCACTTGAAGGTGGGCGATGTCGCGCGCGCGATCGACCGAGACGGCGAACTTGGTGCCGTGGTCGATCGCAATAGCGCTCGGGGTGTGGACGGTAAATCCATGCGCCGACTCAGGGGCTTCTACGATAACCGTTCCTGAATGCAAAACCGCAGTCAATTCGTCTCGCAGTTCAAGATCCGTTTGCCCACCCAGAAAGACCTTCGCTCCAGACTTAAATCGCAGGATCGCCCGTCCTTGCTCCAGACGCATCCGGCCAGGTCCCAGGGGTAAACCAATTTCGGTCGCCAACGTGCTTGCTCCCCATTTCGCATCGTCGCATCGCACCAATTCAGCGATAGCTTGCTGGCCGGCGGCCTGCGGTTCTTGAGCAAGCCAGAAAAACATCGCAGCAACGACAACACAAGCCGCGACAATTGCGGAATACCAAGTCGAAGATCGCTTCTCTTTCCGAGAAACAGTCGTCGGCCACTCGTATTCGCCTACCTGTAGACGGGGAAACTCCCGACGCAAATGGGCGTGCGTTTGCGTCAGATCGAGAAACAACGCTCTCGCTTCGGAGTCTTCCACCAGCATTTGCTCGAGAAAGTCCAACTGATCGGCGGGCAAAGTTCCTTCGATCAAGTGCTCGATCGCTACGGCAAATCGTCGTGTTTCATTTTCCTTCATCAGGCAGCCTATCACTTCTGTAGGTTTCGGAAACCGGCGATGACGACGGATCACTACTACGAATGCAGTCTCGCAGGGCAAGTCGAATGCGGCTGAGTACGCGGTATGTCGCTGCCGGAGTGCGATTGACGGCGACTGCAATCCGATCGATCGAAAGCTGCTGTTCGTATCGCATCTGGATGATCTGCTGGTGTTGTTCAGGTAACAGCAATAGGCAACGCTTCAAATGTCGAACCCAGTCCACTCGCCCGCTTACGTCCGCTTCGTAATCCTTCGCAAGCATCGCATAGCAGTCTTGTGACAAGCCACAACACAACTTGTCTCGCCCCTTCCGTTTGCGAAATGCGAGAATTCGATGAAACGCCGTGCGTCGTGCCCAAGCACCGAAATCGGTTCCCAATTCAAATTGGTCGAAGCTGCGCCAAAGCGCGATCTTCGTATCTTGGAGGATGTCGTCCGCATCGGGTGAATGGGGCACCATCGTCATCACAAATACCGCCAGCAGACGTTCATTCTCGGCCAATAATTGAATGAACTGCTCAATGCCGGCATTATCCGTTACAGGATCGCCACTCGATGGACGTCGTTGTTCACCACCTGTCATAGGTAATTAGTGCTCTAAGAAGCTATTTCGGACACCCAAAGGGCATCGTTACTTGGCATTATTTTTAAAAATATCGCGGAAAAGTGTCCAAACGTCGTTTGTTGGGCACTTCTATGTCCAGAGGCGACCAATTATTTATCAATGCCTATCCATTTTCTCCGTTCATAGGAAAAAATCGACGTGAATCAAAGTCCATCTGCCTGCCCCTGTCCTGGCCGCTCTCGTACTGGATTTACGCTAGTCGAGCTGTTAGTCGTCATTGCAATCATCGGCGTTCTAATCGCATTGTTGCTGCCTGCAGTCCAGCAGGCTCGCGAAGCCGCCCGAAGACTCCAGTGCAAAAGCAATCTCAAGCAGATTGGCTTGGCCTTGCACAACTATCACGATGTGCATAACACGTTTCCCCCGGGAGCGCTCAACCCAGGAACAAACTGCGACATTGTGGCTCCGGATCAGAAGATCTTAAACCACACGGCATTCCAAATGATTCTGCCGTATGTGGAACAATCGGCTCTCCACAACCAAATGAACTTTTCTTTACCCTCGGGAAAATCTCTCTACAACAACAATAGCAATTGCACAGCAACTACTCCGACAACAGATCAGTTCTCACTGGTGACCAGTCAATTGCCGATTTTCGCATGCCCCAGCGATCCAGGGCCTGAGCGCGGTGACGCCAACCATGCTTTCTCTGTCGCCAATGGCGCCTATCGAACCAGTTACGGACTGGTGTCACACCAGGGTGATGGAGCTTGGAGCACCACCTGGGCCAAAAACACGGCTTTGGACAAGGGAATGTGGGGCCCCAATGGAGCTGCAAGTTTTCGCGATATTACCGATGGGACAAGCAATACAGTCGCTCTGACGGAAGCTCCTTTTCAAAAGAAATCAGCGGAGAAATGGACGGGGCCCTACTGGAATACCTACACCTATATTTACTGGCTCGAATTGAAGAAGGGGATCAATCAAATTGTTGACGATACGCCCAATCCAGGCGTGGGTAGAAATGGAGTCGGCAGTCTGCATCCGGGTGGAGTTCATTTCCTCCTGGCCGACTGTTCTGTTCGATTTATGAGTGAGAACGCCGATCAAATCGGCGTCATCAACGCGCTTCAATCGATCCGAGGCGGGGAAGTTATCGGCGAGTTTTAACCACTTGAAGAAGAGCCTCACTCGGTCCGTTGACTTGAAAAATCTGGCTTTCTACTAGGAATAACAATGTGGACGTGCTTCTAAAGTGCAAAATTGTGAATCTTACGCTATGCGGTTTGGTCTTGGTCGGATGCTCGATTGGACCAACGGACCTCCCAGAGGTAGCCCCTGTTTCCGGTACGGTGACGCTAGACGGCAAGCCGCTGAATAACGCCACCCTGACTTTTCAACCAGCGGTTGGCAGACCATCCAGCGGACTCACCAATAAAGATGGTCAATACAAACTGAGATACAACTTGAATCTCACAGGAGCCAAACTTGGCGACCATTCGGTAATAATCACCACCTATCAGGAATTTGATAATCCATCCGACGCTGACAGACCTGCCTCGCCGGAATTATTGCCTGCGAAATATCACAAAAAATCGGAACTTGTCGCCAAAATCACCAATGGTGATAATGTCGTCGATTTTGATCTGAAATCTAAGTAAATTTCAATCAGCACAGGCGTCCCCAAGCTGGCGCCAGCGCCATGGCCACGGGTCTACGTGGCCATGCTTGTGCTTGAACTTTACTTCGGCCTACAACCATTTCAGTGATCTCAAAATTTCGCGAATTGGATGCCGGGTTTTCTCCGTACGAATTGAAGGCCAAGCTGGAGGAAATCGCCAAGATGCTATCTCGGCTGATCAATGGCCTAGAAAATCGCACTGCATGACATCAGATTCCCGTAAGGCCAAATGGGGCTCGGAATCGTGCGCCGCCACTTGGAATGGTCACAGCACAAACGTGGTGCGGGCTCGACCAAAGCGGGAGACGCGTGATTTTCTAGGACGATCTATTTACTTACTTTGCGAGCTCGTCTGTTCGTTCAATGGATCCGCCATTACGAGTTGCTCCCATGTTGCGATTGGTTGGTTCCATGATTTGCTAGGCAAAGGCTCGGCAAGCGGCAGGATCCAATCGATTCGATGATCGAGATCGGCGGCGGTTAAATCAACTTCTGGCGAAATCAAAAGCTGAGGCTTGCGACCATTGAGCGAGCAGAGAACAAAAGCGCGTACTTCGACATCCGCAAAGCCATGGGCTCGACACTTCCATTCGATCTGCTTGGAGAACGTCCGAATGAGTTGTGGATCGCGCGACATTCTGGCCAATTGATGCGACTTGAGTTCGTCCTGCAAAGGGAAGACGCCGTGACGGCCGGTGACCGCATCGTAGATGTGAAAACGGACAGCGGAAGTCTTGCCGCGCAGCATCATGTGCCAGGCGAAATAATGGCCGCGTTCGGTCCAATTCACATCGCCTGAATAGAGCCAGTGCCGCAGCGGCAACGTCACTTGAACAACGCACCAAATCGCCAGGAAGGTCAATAGAGCCGTTCGCAGCCATGGCGAAACGCTAACATCGGAGATGTCCGCCGGTTCGTTGATCCCCTTCTCCAAGCAAAATTGTCGAGGCCAATTGGGTGCGAGAAAAATCGTCGTCAAACCGATCATGATCCAGGGAAAGATCCCAATCGGAAACAAGATCGAATTCGTCCCATGAAAAATGACCACCAGGCAAAACGCGAATATCCGCGTTCGTTTCCAAAGCAAGCAGGGAACAATCAGCAAATCAAAAAATAGGCCGCCCCAAACGATCAACTGCACCGCCCATTCCTGCTGTGCGAAGTGCCCCAGTAAAAAATCAAATTCATGTTGGGCCAGCATTTCTCTCATCGGAAAACCGCGAACCCAATCGGGGCTGATCTTCGCAACGCCTCCAAAAAAATAGACCACGCCAACCTGAAATCGGAGGAGCCAGATCGACCACTGCGGCGTCCGATCGCGCAGGGCCGTCCATCGCAAAAAAGCGTCAACACTATACGTGCTGTTGGCAGGCGTCAGCGCCAACAACACGCTCATCAAGCAGACAAAATAGTAGTGGTTTTGATAAGTCGTTTTATCGATCAGGAACACGTAGATAAAAAGGAGAGCGAAGCCGATGGCCGAGACGCGATAGAACCAGCCGATCGTGATCAAGATCGCCAGTCCGCTCATTAGCAAAAAGATCGCGGTCATGCACCAGGCAGGAGCGCCGGCGACCCAACCAAAACCTTCGTATTTGAAATGAAAAGCAGGTTCAACGTAGTACGCATGAACCTTGTCCAAGACCAAGTAAGAAATGCACCAGGCGAACATCACGACGCCGAACAAGATACGAACGACCGCCAACGAAGCCCCATCGACGTTCTGAAATAGTCGTTTGGAGAATTCCGACACGCGAGGTACTTTCGAGAATTGTCTGACGTGGTTCGATCCGCTTCAAGTTGCAACAAGCAAGCAGTCGCCTAGCCGCAATAAAGCTTCGCCGGCTCGGCGACTGCGATTGATCTCTGATTTACATCAACCGTCGTACGCTCGGCGACGACTAGCCATGTCTTTCGACTTCGGAACGAGCTCAATCACAAAGTGGTTCGCATCGCCCAGCTTGACCTCCAGAATGAGTTCTTTCGGAAGTTTGCAGTGATGCTTCTGGGGAACCACAGCCCCTTGGGCGATCTCGCCTGGTTCGGGCATCGAGGGTTCCGAAATACGAATGCGATGCTTGCCGACAACCGCTCCGTCCCCCTTTGCGTAGGTCGAAAGCCGGAACGTTCCATCTTCCTGAATTTCGCCGATGGCCGATTTGCCTGGCATCTTTTTCGCGTCTACGGCAATCGGTGAAAATTGAATCCAGCCGGCTTGGATCGGCGTTCCGTTACAAACGCAAACGCCCTCCACGCCGGTCACCTCGAATTCGCTTTTGCTACATCCCGCTGCCAATAAGGCCAGCGGCAACAAAGCTGCGCACCAAATTTTCACAGTTCTATTCCTTGGATTGGATGGATGGGGGACAGTCGTTGATTTAATAAGCGCCCAAGACCTGTCCGTCATTGCGATTTCCGAGATTGGTGTAGGTGTCGTATTCCATGTTTTCGCTGAGGAAGTGCACAGAGCCATCTGCGAAAACAAACTGAGCGCCACCGGTATGAAAGCTCATCGCGCAGTCGTCGTCGATCGCTTCCCAGAATCGACTGGTGGAGGTCACTCCTCCATTGATTGGATCAGTGGTCTTCATGATGACCTGCTCGTCCGAACGACCCGACGCCGCCCAAACGGGCCAGTCGCTCTTTCCGTTGCGGCCTGGATAAGACGACTCGCCTATCGCCAGGGTATTGCTACTGCCGTCTGTGATGTCTCGAAAGCGAACGTTCGGCGCCGAGCCGCCGCCGCCGTTGCCCCAAACGATCGCATCGCCGTGACGCATAAAGAGGCCATCGAGATAGTAGCCGGACGAACCCTTGTAGTCAGAGACCGCGTATCCCACGATTTGAGCATCAACCGTCACTGAAGCTCCATCGACGCTGATGCTGCTCGGCACATGGTTGGGAAGAACCGAGGAAGGACAACGAAAGGTGGTCAATACCGTTTCGGCGCCATCAATCGGAGCAGTGGTCGCGTCATAGGTATCCGTGACAATTCCGAACTGTCCCTGGGGATCCAGGAGGTCATAAAGCGCCGACTGCTCCATGAACGGCAGCAGAGCGACCGACCAACTCCAGCCGTCGTTCGCATCGGCGGCGTAGGGATCGGGATTGGTGAACGTGCCCAAGGGAAGACTGCCAAAAGTATCGTGATAGTTGTGCAGCCCAAGACCCATCTGCTTTAAATTGTTCATACATTGCATCCGCCGAGCGGCCTCGCGGGCCTGTTGAACGGCCGGCAACAGCAGACCAATCAAGATCCCAATAATTGCGATGACAACCAGGAGTTCGACCAGGGTGAACCCGGATGTTTTGGAACGTGGAATCGACATGATTTATTTCTTTTCGATGAATTGGTGGTGAGGCTAGGAACGATCCGGTCGTTGAATTATTCGTGCCGCTTCTTCGACCGCAGGTAGTTCAAGAGTTTTGCTGGCTGATCGGTGCAAAGTAGAGTGGCGCCGTGATCGAGCAACCAGCCCCAATTTCCGTCTGGATCTTGCAAGGCTCGCTTGTCGGTGTGCCCCGCACATAGTTCGTCCCACAAAGGGCTGGCCCAAATACGAACGCCCCTTGCGCGGATTGAATCGAACTGGGAAAGAACCGGCGAATCTTCACGGTCAAAACTTGTCACGAACGCCAGCGGCTTTTTCCGTACCGAAAAGGATTCAACGTATTCTCTTGCCCGGGGAGTCGAGCCATCGAGCTTGGGAAGATACTGGATCTCCTCAAAGTCATCTCCGCAGTGCGACTTCAGCTCAGCAACGGTGCGACCGCCATAGAAAAACACATAGTCTTCCATGCCATATGCTTTGACGATCGCATAGACGGCGGGGATATCGTATTCGGACTTGTCCAGGTACAGCAGAATTTTGCCGCGAGCCAACTGCAGGCCTTCTTCTAACGTGGCGATCTTGTGATCGGTCAACTCGCCATTCGCATCTTTAAATCGCAACTTTTGAATTTGCTCCAGCGTAAGATGACTGATCTTGCCGGCGCCGTTGGTCGAACGCTCCAACGTTTTGTCATGCAGCAGCACATAGTGGCCATCCAACGTGAGCCGGACGTCGATCTCCACCATATCAACGCCAAGATCGATAGAGCTTTGAATTGCGGCCAGCGAATTCTCGGGAGCCGCTTGCCAGTCGCCACGATGTGCGACGACGAACACCTTATTGATCGACGCATCTCTTAGTTCCGCAAGCAATCGCGCCGCACGAGAATCTATCGCAATGGGAGAAAGATCGGTGGTGACGGCGTTAATCGCACGCACTGAGCTTTCCGGACGTTTTGCCTCTGTTTCAGCAAGCAAGTGTGAAACCTCTCCACAGCCCCAAATAGGCGTCAGAGCAAACAGCAGTAGAACAAACGCTCGCATTGGATCTCCTCGAAAGTCAGGATAACTTTAGTCTCACATGTATCCACTTCGAGAAGCGAATCCTTTCATTAAGGTTGTATAAATCCTGGGCTTTTGTTTTTCCTGAGTTTTGGCGATGGTCGTCCAATAGCGCCAATTTCTTGTTCATCTACGCGCAGGAAAAACCCCATACTTGGCGACTCAAGTACGGGGTTGCATGTTCCCCTCTGTAGTGCAGCGAACCGGAGGCTAGTCGGAGCGGCGAGCTGCTAGCGAATGAATTTGATCGCCATCCAGGGCCCGCTTCCAGATGCAGACATCATCGAGATCCCCATTCAGGGAACGGTTGTCCGATTCCGGTTCCGAGCCTCTCGCCCAGGCGCCTAGCGTGCAATCGCCCAGTAGAACCGACTTTAACGCTGTTGTGATCGGCTGAGAGGCGACCTCCGCGCCATTCAAGTAATGCGTAACCCGCTTCGCGTCCAGATCAACGACACTCGCCAGGTGATGCCAGCGGTCAACATCGAGTCTTCCGGTTGGCGCACGAAAGATTTCGTGGTTGTCGTTCTTACCCATAGCGATCGTCAGACGAAAATCGTTCCCTTTGCGTTGCCAATGAATTGCGCCTCGCTTCTGGAACGAATCGGACATGACCATTCCACGGTGTTCGCGATCCGGACCTTGTTCTTTGCCTAAGCGAACCCAAGCCGCAAGCGTTAATTGTCGAAAAGCCCCCGGTATCGACATGGACAGTGAATCGGTCGATTTGGCGACCGTTAATTCCCGCGCGCCAGAATCACTGACATCCTCGATCTCGGCCGCACGTACAACGACCGGAGGCCGATGATAGGGAGCCAAATTTACAGGCGTCGTCTGGCCGTGCAGGCGATCCATCGGAAGCCAAACCAGCAGGTCGGCATCTTTCACCATGCCAGGATCTCTTTGGCTTCTCCCCAACAACGATTGCATCTCCCAGTCGCGCTGTCGATAGAATCGGCCAGGCTCGACCCTAGCGAGATACGCGCCTCGGCTCTGAGAAACGCGGGCCGATTTTCCGGCGAACAATGAGATCGATTTACCGGAAGACTCTGCGGTGACTTCACCCTGAAAAACGTAGACATCGGCCTCCCCTGCCTGGTTTACCGCAACGCCGAACTCTGTCCCCAAATCAACCACGTCCCCGTTTGGTATCGACACGCGAAAACCACGGCTTTGGCGAGTAGGACAGGTGACGACGACCTCTCCCTGCAGTAGTTTCATCGCGGATGGCGATTTTAACTGAAACTTGGTCGGACCGCGCATGACGGCGACGGCGCCCTGGTCAAATCGAACAAGCATTTCGCCCTGCGTAAGCGAATAGGTTCCGGCAACTAGCGTATCGGAATGCTGCGGAGTCAGCGAAGTCGAATCAAAAGTCGCGTCATGCTGCTCAAGCACCCGAGCGACCCCCACCACTTCATGATCCGACATGATCCCCAGCATCCAGGCCGCACTTCCCATACCCACCATCAAAGCCAAGGCTAGCGACAGCCATGCCGCGCTCCAGTGGGAACGAAGCGGGCTAGGAATATCAACACTGGGGCCCGGCTGGGCGACGAGAATCTCTGGAGTAGGCGGATTGGCTTTGATCGCTGCGGATCGCAGGTATTCTTCGCCGAGAAATTGGTCGCGCATCGTGCGATGCAAGTAAATTGCCTGCGCGAATGATTGAACATTACCGGAAGATTGCTCGAGCCAGGTCTTCAATTGCTGAAAGTCTTCTTCCGTTGCAAGTCCAAAGAGATATTTGGAGATCAGCTCATCCCTGTTTTCCATTACGCTTCATTCCTACTCAGTTGCCTACCGATACACTGTCTTAATACATTTCGTGCGCGATGCAGTGCGACAAAGATGGAGTTTTCTGTGGTCGCTAGCTGCTGAGCGATCGCCCTTGGCGTCATCCCTTTTCCGTAATGCAGTTCGTGCACCTGACGAACGCGCCCGCTCGTCTTCTGCAGGCAGGTTTTCAGCGCCGTACGTACTTCGACTGCCTGCTTGTGTTCTTGCTCGACCGCTTCGGCCATTTGATCGAGCATTTCACTATCAAACACGTGCCGATCACGTCCCCGAGACTGGCGAAAACGAAACGCTTCAATGCGCGCTAAACCAATCGCCCACGCAATAAAGGGGCGTTCTGGATCGTATTCGGCAAACTTCTCGGTAACGGCTACCGCCGTCTGCTGAAGGATCTCTTCGGCATCATGGAAGTCGGGAACCATCGACGTAATAAACGCTGCAACTGCCGGCTGCGCACGAACCCACTGAACAGCCAAAACAGCAGTCGAAGTATTTGGAGTCATGGTCCCGCCGAATGGAACAGATACGCAAAAAAAATCGTGACTGGATTGCGAGTGAAACAACATGTTCGACCAGAAGCGTCCTTGCTTCCACCCGTATCCAACGCTTGCCCTCTCCCTCTTACATGAAATCTGACGAGATTCGTCAAATTATCTCCGCCGTCGAAAACCCTAACGCAATCTTCATCTTTTCGTGCCGTTTCGAGGTTTCGACCTCGGCCGTGTTAGCGCCAAATCGACTTCCGTCGATTTCGTGAGAATGGTTGGGGTTTCCCCCTACAACGCTTGTTCACCTGGGTAACGAAAATTCCCTCTCGAACCGGGACCAAAACTTTCTGCGAGTCGTTATTTCGCCCAGAATTGGTCTCCATTTCAGAATCTCTGCCCCCACCATTTTCCGACGCCGCATTGCCGACGGCACAGGGGTGCGGACTGGAAAGGGATAGCTTCAGCTGAAAGAATGAATGGACGTCACGCACGCATTGCGTCATCGCAACACGCCCCGCGCTGGGAAGGAAAAGTCATGCCACGCAAAGAAGCCTCACAGTTCCGCCAAGAAGTTCTCGACTTGTACGACGACTACGCACACGGAAGACTCAATCGCCGTGAGTACGTAAAAAAACTTGGCGCCTTCGCAATCGGCGGACTTACTGTCGAATCGCTCATGTCGAGCCTTGCGCCAAACTACGCTTGGGCGGAAGAAGTCAAGCCGGACGATCCGCGCATCAAGACGGAGATGGTCACCTATGAGTCGAAAGAGGGGGGCGGCAACATCAAAGGCTTGCTCGCGCGACCGAGCAAGGGAGACAAATTTCCGGCCGTTTTGGTGATCCACGAAAACCGCGGCTTGAATCCCTACATCGAAGATGTGGCCCGCCGCTTGGCGGTCGCCGGTTTCCTGGCGTTTGCGCCAGACGCATTAACGCCGCTCGGCGGCTACCCCGGCAATGACGACGACGGCCGCACGATGCAGGCCAAACGGGATCGCGAGGAAATGACCAGCGATTTTGTCGCCGCCGCCCAATGGCTGGACGCGAATCCAGCGTCAACCGGCAAGCTGGGCGTGGTCGGTTTTTGCTTTGGCGGCGGCATGGTCTATCAACTGGCGATCCGCATTCCGGATGTCGTTGACGCCGGCGTCCCTTTTTATGGATCGCAGCCCGATCTCGCCGACGTCCCCAAGATCAAAGCGCCGCTGCTGATCCAAAATGCAGGCCTCGACAAACGGATTCTCGACGGCGCAGCCCCCTTTGAGAAAGCTTTGACCGAGAACAACAAAACGTTCGAAGCCTTCGTTTACCCCGAAGTCAATCACGGCTTTCACAACGACACGACGCCCCGCTACGACGATGCGGCGGCCAAGTTGGCCTGGAGTCGCACTTTGGAGTTCTTTGACAAGCAGTTGAAGACAAAGTGAGCGCGGTCCAAGTCGCGCGGCGAAACAACTGCCGCAATTTCTGAACGACGATTTTCAAGGACCAGCGTCAGCGCGAAGGGAAAACCGAGCGTTGACGCTGACTCTTTGTTCGGCGGCTACTCTTTCCGCAGCAAGATCATTTCGACTTCGACGCTGGCGCCCAGCGGAAGTTGCTGCATCCCCAACGCCGTTCGCGCATGTCGCCCTGCTTCGCCAAAGACGTCGCGCACCAACTGCGAAGCGCCGTTGATGACCAAATGCTGCTGCGTAAAATCGGCTGCGCAGTTCACATAGCCGGTGATGCGCACGACGCGCTCAATCGCCTCCAACGAACCCACCTCTTTTCGCACGGCGCGTAAGACATTGGCCGCGCACAAAGCCGCCGCTTGAGTCGCGTCTTCCAACGCAACCTCGGCCGGAACTTTGCCAACATACTTCAACTGGTCGCCATCAAAAGGGACCTGACCCGATGCGTAAAGGATGTTACCGACCGTTGATACGGCGTCGACCAGCGAACCTTCAGGGGTTGTTTTCTCGATCGCATATCCCAACTCTAACAAACGTGCTTCTCGCTGACTCATCTATTGCTGTTTCCCTTGTTTGGCATGGAAAAAAATAAAAGCCATTCCTTCGGTCGGCGAATGGCTTCTAAACGCAGGCGGCGATTATCGCGCAGCGACTAGGTCGCCGGCAGTTCGACTTGGGCCAAGTAGATGCTCGTTTTTCCCTCATGCGACGAAAAGTAACTGACCCACAATTTTCCATCCTGAAAAACTAAACCTGGATAGCTATTATCGCCGCCAGAAGGAAGTGTCGCTAATTTAGTCAGTTTGGCCGTTGTCGGATCGAGTCGCCAAAGTTGCGTCTTGGATCCGCCGATTTTCTTGCGGCCCCCGACGATAAATCGGCCATCTTCCAACTGAATCATTTGCGGACCGCCGACATACTCGCCGACGCTTTTCCATGTCCAATCGGTGTAGGGCGCCTTCGACGTTCCCAAGAGTGCGTCACTTGGATCGCCGTCACGGCGAATCAAGCAAAGCGCCGTTCCATCTTCCTGAAATACCAGTCCCGTCTCATTCATGTAGCCTTCAATGGCGAAATCTTCTCCCACCTGTTTAAAGGTCTTGCCATCTTCGCTTTTGTAAAATCGTGCCGCTCTGGGAAGCATCGTGCTATAGCCGACTCCATAGGCGACTCCATTATGCCACGTTACGCGCCACAGCCAAAAGTTGGGATCGCCGACTTCAATCGCATCGCTCCACTTGCTGCCATCTTTCGAATACCAGACATACGATTGATGCTTGGCTGCAGCCGGCTGATGCATCGCGCCAGCGGCTGCTAGGCAAAGTTTGCCGTCAGGCGTCACCGATATTTTCGCATCCCGCAGATCGGCCGTCTCGGAAGTAATCAGCGCGGCCGATTCCCAGTTTTCTCCGTCGATCGATTTCAAGACGCGCAACGATCCCACTTTGGAAACGTGTTCTGCCCCTTCGCGGAAGACGCAGAACCATTGCTCCTTGAACCGCACCAAGTCAGTGAACGCATTGTAGGGCGCCTGATCCCAGATTTTTTTGACGCTGAGGATCTTGGCCGGCTCACCCGGCGATTCGGCCTCAACCATAGTCGTCAACATGATCAAGGCCAAGCCGATGGCCAGACCAAAGTAACTTGTTCGCAGCATCGGAGTCTCACTACGACGAAGGTGGGAAAACAGGGGGGGGGGAGCTGAGCGATACCAACCAATTAACGTCGGACGCGGCATCTACTCGACGATCGATGCTTCCAGGCTTCGCTCAGTTGAAACGAAATGAAAACATATCCGCATTCTTCATCCGAAAGCGAAGCTGAATAACGCCGCCACTCAGATTCGGATCAAGCCGCCAATTTACTTCGGCATCAATCGCATCTCCTGCGATAGGCTGGGATACGCCGATAACGGTTCCGGTCTGATCCAATACATCAATCTCCAACTCGCCCTCATTGGGGACGACGTAGTTAAGCAGCAATTTTTCGCCGGCATACTGGAGCGGCTTTGTAGTGACTTGGCCTCCGTCTTGGCCGGCATGCAATGCAACAAATCCGTCCAATCGATAAGAAAACCGTCGAACGCGACTCGGCGTCGCTTGAAAGTAATTTTCGGTGCCGTAGACAGATATCTCGTTCGGCTTACCTGGCAATTGGACCATCCCCCAGACCATGTAGTTACTTCGATTCAGATTTCGGTCTTCTGGTGCGTCGCGAGGAATCACGGCGTCAGGATAGGGATGAAACTTTACCCCGTCGCGACTTGACATGAAAATTGGCTCGACCTGCTCGGTCTCTTCGTAAAATCGCGTGGGGAAACCAAGGAACAAGTGAGGCGCCCGAAAATAGGGCTGAATTGCATTTGTATAGAGATCCTCGGGGGGGGATCCTTCGGTATAGGTCAGATCAGCTTCATTTTCCCAGTTGATAAAGTCTTTTGAGGTGGCGGTGCGGATAGCGCGACGCTTGCGCTCTGGATAGATACGCCAGTAAGCGCGATATTCCTTGCGATGCGCATCCCAGAAGGCAATATTTTGCGAGTCGAACTTACCATTCGTGATAATCTTCTCGTCCTGGATTTTTACCCAGTGAATACAATCGGCGGACTGATAGCCATCAAGCCCGTGCCCCAAACCTCCCCAGCCTTTATAACGTGCGGAGTCCGGGGTCGCCGGATTATCATCCCTGAATACGATAAAATTGTGCCCTACGTTCTGGCCATTGGCAAGTTTCAGAATGTTGTTCTCCGTCGAGCCTTTCCAATTCACCATTCCGATATTGGGATTCGTCCAGTGAACGCCATCCTTGCTTTCGGAATAGACCGGGAACGACCAATGCGGTTCCGACTTCTTCGTGTATTGCATCGAACGGCAGAACATGCGATAAGTATCGCCATCTTGCATTACTGTATAGTAGGCGCACGTATTTCCTCCCCAAGATTCATCGTGCACTTTGACAACTTCTCGTGGTTCAGGCTGCTGAACCTGATGCGAAATATCGCCTTTCGTCTGCGCGATCAAAGCGTCATCTACAAACAATTCCAGCCGGCTCCCAATGTCGATGATTTCGGAATAGGCAATCGAAACGCGCGCTGCCGAGAAAACGAGAGCGAGCAACATCGGAAGCAAAACATGGCGTCTGTACATAGCCGCACGGTCCTTGGTATTCGAGAGATTGAGAGCGCTCGCGCCAATCGCTTCTGAGCGCCCAAGTTAGGTGAAAGCTCTAGTAGGATTCGAGCACTTCGCCATCAGCTCGTGCGGCGAGATTCTGAAGCGTACTGAGCCTCATATTTTCTGAGATAAAGCGGACAGAAGCATCCGCAAGAGAAACGTAACAACCTCCCGGGTGGTAACTCGATGGCCCCGTGAAGTCATCACTTGCCGTATAGAAGCCGTCCAGGTCAGGAAAATTGGAGTTTACTCCTCCCTTCACTCCCGCTCCGCCGGAAAACATCGCCCACGCGAATAGATCATTGGATCCAGGCGCATCACCAACAATCTCGGTAAACGCCAAAGTGTTGCTAGTTCCATCGGTAATGTCTCGAAACCGCGTTTTGGACGCATAGTAAAACAATCCGTCTCGATCAGAACCGACAATACCAAGGGGAGCCGTTCTCGCAGAGGCGCCATCTTTGCCGCTATGAGCAACCGGAACATAGTGCGTTCCCCAAGCATGGTCTCTTCCTGGTAATTGCGAGGTGACATACCTACCTTCATCTTGAGGATTGCTTGGACAAAGAAAACCCTCGAGTCGCGTCGTTATCAGGGGCGTATTCACATTAGGCGTGATGCTTGATCCCGACTTGGTCATCAGGGGGAGACTAAAGTCAAATTGGTTGTAGAGCGAACCTTGCTCAACAAACGGCAAGAGCATTGTAAGAGCACACTGCTGCTCAACTGTAGTATCTCCAATCCGGCCAAATGGAAATTTCAGATGGGTGTCGTGGTAGTTGTGCAGAGCAATCCCAACTTGCCGCATATGATTCGCGCACGAGATTCGCCTGGCCGCCTCACGGGCCTGTTGAACAGCAGGCAGAAGCAAAGCGATAAGCACACCGATAATCGCAATCACAACCAATAACTCTACAAGCGTAAAAGCATGTCGTTTCATGGAAATGCTTCCTTTTGAATAACAAGAGATAATTGCATCACAAAGAATAAGACGTATCGAAAAAACAACTTGTATTAAAGGACGAAATCTTTGGCGACTTCGCTGTCAGTATTGGAAACTTCCAAAAGCTCAATTTGAGAATCGGTATTGAACTGCTTAGGAAGATACTGAACTCGCGGAAGATCGACACCTAGCCCCTCCTCGCTCGGCGCTGCGTCATCAACAGGTCGATAGGCGCTGATTTCTACGCGATAGATGCCTGCAGCTACAGCCGATCGCCCAGTAAACTGGTAGGCGCCTTCTTTGATCTTTCGGACACGCACGGGAGCCTCGGTCCCTTCTGCAGGTATCAGTCGAATCACTCCATCACGAATCGGCTCGCCTTGATATGTCACCACCCCCGTCACAGGCATAAGCTGCAAATCATCTCGGGAGGAACTGCAGCCTAAAAGCAGCGTGGCGAGAGCGGCGGCAATTGCTACCGAGGTGCCGGTCTTCATCATAGGAAGCAACCTTCTGAAAAGTGGCCTAAGACGCAATAGGAAGTTAGCAAAGGATGAGAACGAAAGGAGTGCGCATATGTAAGCTGCCGCCTGTGATTAAAAAAGCCATCACCCCTACCGCCTGCGCCTGCTTGAATTCCTGACGGCAAAACAGTGCTGGGGTGCAACTTTCGAGAGCCACCGCCGCGGGCTACCACATTGCCCCAATCATACCCACCAAGAACACGACTGCAACATGTACGCACAACTTTTCGCAAAATTCCCCGCAAATACATTCAACATTCTGCGCTAGACAACCTCGCCACTTACCCAGAACAAGCCAAAATCTCCTAAAAATCTCCGGGAAACCCCATGTTCTCCCCAGCTTTTCTCCCCTCAAGCCAATTGACCCACTCGCTTCAGCTGGTATCATCTTGTACATACAACAATGCAACCCTGGTGCCTGAATGACCGTTCTCAACCTGAAAGAAATGACCGACCTGGCCGCCGCAGAGGAAACGACAGGCCAGCCCAAGTACGAACAACTGCGTGATTACGTCGTTTCGCAGATCGAATCAGGCGCTCTGAAGTCAGGCGCTGCATTGCCATCAGAAAACCGCCTGGCCGAGAATCTGCAGATCGCGCGCAGCACGGTTCGCCAAGCGTTGTCTGCACTGGAGCGAGACGGTCTAGTCTTGCGAGTTCACGGGAAAGGAACCTTCGTTCATGACGAAGCGAAGCAGCGGTTGCGCAAGTCGCAAGACCTGTTCGCACTGATCGTTCCAGAAACCGAAACAGCGTTCTACCCTTCACTCCAACGTAGTTTTGAACGGGCCGCCGCCGAGTTGCACAATCAGGTGGTCGTTTGTAATTCGAATGACGATATCGACAAGCAAGCCAGCGCTATCCTGCAACTGATCGATTTGCGCGTCTCCGGCGTCGCGATCATCCCCGCAACCAATCCGGTAACGCCTGCGTTTCATGTTCGTCAACTTCAAAAAAACAATATCCCAGTCGTTTGCTGCTCGCGCCCGGTGCATGGATCGCCTACGCCACTGCTGGCGATCCCCTTTGAAGATGTTGGCTTGCGAGCCGGTGAGAAGATTCGCGAAGCGGGCCATCGACATGTCGCTTTCTTCGGCAGTGCTCACAGCATCGCTAGCGACATGTACGTTCGCGGTTTCCGCAAAGCAATGGGAGGCGGCGCGCGAGTCGAAATTTTCGTCGGCTCAGGACAGCCAACCAACTACGCAGCGCTCGAAAAAGAATGCTCGCAAGCGATTAATGCGATGTTCAGTAAAGCGGAAACGCCCACCGCAATTTTCTGCGGCTTTGATTCGCTTGCAGAAACGATCTATATGTTGCTAGTTCAACGAGGAATCCGCGTGCCGCAAGATGTTTCGCTCGTTGGATTCGGGGGAACGTATCGCGGTGGCGGGCTCGCCAACCATTTGTCGTCGGTAACGATCGACGAAATTGGCATGGGCCATCAAGCGATTGAACTGCTCTCGAAAATGCGAAACGGGCAAATGCCGATCGATTCCAGCGAAGTTCGCCAGCTCCCGCTCTCCTTCAATGACGGCAGCACGCTCGCATCGACTTCGGCCAAGGCGTAAGTCTCCTGTTTGACATTCAGTTCGGGTAGAGTCCATTGCATCGCCAACTTCGACACCTTGCGTTCCTACTTTTCGTCTTCCAATCATTCGAACACAGCGTTACCGCCGCGGAACCAATCCCCGTCGATGGGGCAATCAATACTGTGGTGCAATGCCAAGCGATTCTTGTCGAATCCCTCACAGCGCAAGGAGAGTGGAGCAGCGTTCATGCGGCGGAATACCTGATTCACTTAGACGAGAAGTCGCCGGTTCTGTCCGCCTTTCTACCACAAGCAGATTGCAAAACGCCCCAGTATCGTATCGGCGTTTGGCGCGTGCTCGCCCAAGCCGAGGAGACACCAGACTCCCAAAAGTTATACGTCCAACGGATCCGCGACGTGCTGCTGGACCTCGCAGCGGAGGATCGGCTCCATGCGCTGGAATCGCTGGCCAAACTGAATGCCCCGATCACATCTGCTGCCGAACTGCAAATCGTCGAGCAGTTTGCCGATTCGCCTGACTACTCAGGCCGCTCGTTCGCAATTTGGCGATTGCTCCAGAAAAATTCGACGCTGGAACTTGTGCAATCCTTGCTCAGTGAGCTAGAAAGCTCCGATCAAGTTCGGCGATTGCGCGCGGCGTTTGTGCTCGGCCAATTGAATGACCTGCCGCAGCCGATTCAAGCAAAATTGCAAAGTACTTTTGCGAAAGAGCCGCGTGATTCCATCGTTTTTCCCTACCTGGCGATTGCCGGCGGCGAAGATACTCTTGTTCGCCTGGCGACCGCCGAGAATCTCGCTCATCGAGCACTTGCGCTCCAGGAATTGACGCGGCGCCGGATCGAGTTTGAGTTCGATTTCGCGTCCAATCCAATCGATCAGTCACCGCTTGCATATCGACAAGCGGCGGCGCTGGCCCTGCTTGCCGAGCAACGAAAGAGCGGCGTACAACAAAACCCATAATCTCCCATGGCGAGTGATCGCTCCCTGGGTTCCTGCCTACTGGTGAAAAAATGCGGCAATTCTCCGCACCCCATTCCCTTCACGAAAAGTCACCCCTATGCGACGCAGCAAGGTTTTAGCAAAGATCCAAAACGACGCTCCGGCCTTTGGAACCGCTTTGCATTTGAATTCGCCTGACGTTTACGAGATGGCGGGCCTAATGGGCTTTGACGCCATCTGGTTCGATATGGAACATCATGCGACCAGCATGGAATCGGCCGCCAATTTGATTCGCGCGGCCCGAGCCGGAGGCGCCGATGTCGTCGCTCGTCCTGCCAAGGGAGAGTTCATGCGAATGGCGCGAATGCTGGAAGCCGGAGCTAACGGAATCATGTATCCGCGCTGTTGCTCGGCGGCGGAAGCGGCCGAATTGGTTCAGTGGGCCAAGTTCGCTCCGCTTGGCAAACGAGGTTGCGACGCCAGCGGCCCCGATGTCCCCTATCTGCTAACGCCGCTAACCGACTATCTGGTCCAAGCAAATCAAGAAACGTTCCTGATCGTGCAAGTTGAAGACCCCGAGGCGCTCGAGCATGTTGATGCAATCGCCGCCGTTCCCGGCGTCGATATGGTGATGCTTGGCCCCGGCGATTTTTCTATCATGTCTGGTATCCCCGGGCAATTTGACCACCCGCTCGTCCGTGAAGCCCAGGAAAAAGTCGTCCAAGCGTGCCGAAAAGCAGGCAAACCTTGGGCGGCGACCTGCGGTTCGATCGCCCAGGCCAAAGAGTTCGCCGATCGGGGCGCTCGACTCTTATTTCATGGCTGTGACATCGTCTTCATTAAACAAGCGCTCGACAAAATTAAAGCCGACCTGGCTGTCGCATTTGACCAACCGGCGATATCGCCCACCGATAACGGCTCGGCCAAACACTACCAAGAGGCGCGCTAATGCCGCAACCGTCGCACCATTTGTTGATCGTCGGCGCCGGCTCCATCGGACTTCGCCATCTTCGCTGTTTTCTGGCGAGCGAACGTACGGCGATCTCCTTTGTCGAACCTCGCGCCGAAGTGCGCGACAGCATCCTTGCCGAATATCCGACAGCCTGCGGCTATGCGTCTCTGGAAGAAGCTTTGGAGCAAGGAAAATTCGACGGAGCCGTCATCGCAACTCCTGCGCCGATGCATGTTCCGCAAGCACTTCAGTTGCTGGATTGCGGCTTGCATCTCTTGATCGAAAAGCCGCTGAGCCTGGACCTGGTTTCCGCCGCGTCGCTGCTGACGGCGGCTGAGCAATCCCCGCTCGCAATCGGCGTCGCCTACGTCTATCGAGCCAACCCGCTGCTCAGCCAGATGCGTGATGCGATACTTTCAGGCGCGTATGGCAAGCCGCTTGAACTGATCGCCTACGGGGGACAAAACTTTCCGACCTACCGCCCTGCCTATCGCGATACCTACTATCGCGATCACGCCAGCGGCGGCGGCGCTATTCAAGATGCGTTAACGCACGTCTTTAACGCCGCCCAGTGGCTGATCGGCGACATGCAAAAAATCGTCGTTGACGCCGAACATCTGGTCCTGGACGGAGTTGACGTCGAAGATACCGTGCACGCAATCGCGCGACATTCCAACGGCGTCATGGCCAACTATACGCTCAATCAACATCAAGCTGCCAACGAGATGACCTTGACCGTCGTTTGCCAGCGCGGCGTGTTGCGATGGGAAACGCATCTGCATCGCTGGCGCATCGCAACCGAACCGGACGCTCCCTGGAAAGACATCCAACACGAGCCGCTTCAACGTGACGAACTCTTCATTCGTCAGGCGAACTCCTTCCTAGACGCGATGGAAGGAAAATCACCGCCGCTTTGCAGTCTGGCCGAAGGGGTCTCGACCCTGCGCGCCAATGTTGCGGCTTTCGACAGCTGGCGCAGCGGCGCCTGGCGATCCACAACCCCCTGAAATTTTATAACATGTCCAATCTTTTCTCTCTGCAAAACCGGACCGTCTTGCTGACCGGAGCCACCGGTTATCTCGGCTCCGCAATGGCCGTCGGGCTGGCCGAAGCTGGCGCGAACGTTGTAGTCAGCAGCCGGCGCATCGATCAAGCTGCGACAATTGCCGCCCGCCTGCCGATCGTTGGCGATGCAAAACATTACGCTGTCGAGATTGACCACCAAGAGGTCGATTCACTGGAAAGCGGCTTTCAAAACGCACTAGTGCAGGCCGGTCAAATTGACGTACTGGTCGCCAACGGTCACGAGGCGACCGCCGCCGATTGGACCACTGCAACTCCCGAACAATTTACGCGGCAACTGCAAAACGCGACCGGCTATTTCCTACTCGCTCGCCTGCTGCATGACCATGTCGCCGCTCGCTCTGGGGAAGGGAGCGTGATCTTTCTCGGCTCGATGTACGGCGTCGTCGGATCGTATCCTGACGCCTACGCAGGCATTGCGGCGGCCAGCCCTGTCGCCTATCACGCTTTAAAAGGAGGCGTGATTCAAATGACGCGCCACCTGGCGATCTATTGGGCGAAAGAGGGCGTTCGCGTCAATTGCCTATCACCCGGCCCCTTTCCTTCTGAAAAAGCGCCGACCGCAATGGTTAAAAATCTTTGCACGCACTCACCGATGGGACGCATGGGGCGTCCTGAAGAACTGATCGGCCCGCTCGTCTTTCTGGCAAGCGACGCCGCCAGCTATGTCACGGGTCAAAACTTGCTTGTCGATGGAGGCTGGACCGCGTGGTAAACCCCTTTGAAACGGCGAAAGCGGAATTGATCTCTACTCCTGCAATGGTGATCGACCTGCCAACCGTCGAAAGAAATTTGCAAAAACTGCACGACTACGCGGCTCAGCATGGCCTGCAAGTTCGCCCTCATACGAAAACGCACAAATCGCGACTCTTCGCACGCATGCAATTGAAACAAGGGAGCAGAGGCCTAACCGTCGCCAAAGTGGGTGAAGCCGAGGTGATGGCGCAAGAGTCGAGCGATATTTTGATCGCTTACCCTGCGATTGATCCCGATCGCCGCCGTCGCGTCGCCCAACTCGCTCAAACGCATACCGTCCGCGTCGCGGTTGATTCACCGTATGGCGTCTCGGCATTGGCCGCAGCGGCTCAAAAGGCGGAATCGACAATCGGAATTTTGATCGATGTCAATGTTGGCATGAATCGCACCGGCGTCTCGACGCCTGCCGAAGCGTTGCAACTTGCCCAACTAGTCGTCCAGGCCGGAAAGGCGCTGCGGCTCGACGGTATCTTCTTCTATCCCGGTCACATTTGGCGACCGGCGGATGAACAGTCCGAATCATTGCGAGAAATCGATGCGATCCTTACTGAGGTCATCGCTCTGTGGAAAAGCCACGGACTGGCGGCCGGCATCGTCTCTGGAGGATCAACGCCGACCACTTATCAATCACATCTGCTTCCCTCGCAAACCGAAATTCGCCCCGGCACCAATATCTTCAACGACATGAACACCGTATGCGCCGGCTATTGCGAACTGGCAGAGTGCGCCGTCGCGATCGTTTGCACGGTGGTCAGTACCGCCGTTCCTGGCAAATGCGTGATCGATGCCGGCACGAAAACGCTGACCAGTGATCGCAATGTGACGCAGCCTGACTCGGGACATGGGCACGTTCTGGAATACCCTCGCGCCAAAATCGTTCGCCTTAGCGAAGAGCATGGCGAGATCGACTTCGCAGACTGCGAAACGCTGCCGAAGATCGGCGAGCGCCTCACCGTCATTCCCAATCACATTTGCCCCTGCGTCAATTTGCAAAATCAAGTCTTTCTGCAAACGCCGGAAAAGACGATCGCGATGACCGACATTGATACTCGAGGAATGCTTTCATGAATCGATACGCAGGCCCGCTACAAGGCGTCTTGCCGGTCTTTCAAACGCCTTACCTGGAGTCAGGCGAAATTGACTACTCAACGCTACAGCACGAGATCGAGTGGCTGCTAAAGTGCGGCGCCGATGGGGTCGTGATGGCGATGGTCTCTGAAGTCCTGCGTTTGACGACTGCCGAAAATCGTCTACTCGCGGCCTGCACTTGTGAAATGGTCGCCGATCGCGGCTCGGTCGTCATTAGCGTCGGCGGTGAATCGACGAAGATTGCGATCGAGAACGCCAAGCACGCCGAAAGCGTCGGCGCCACAGCGGTGATGGCGATTCCGCCTGTTTCGATCGGCGCGCTAGAAGGCGAACTGCTCGCTTACTACGAAGGAATCGTCCGTGCGATCTCGCTACCGGTCATCGTACAAGACGCCAGCGGTTATGTCGGCAAGCCGATGTCGATCGCACTACAGGCCGACTTGCTGCATCGCTTTGGAGCAGAACGGATCTTCTTCAAGCCGGAAGCGACGCCGATAGGTCCGCGACTCTCGGCCTTGCGCGACGCTACCGGTGGCAAAGCGGCGATCTTTGAAGGAACCGGGGGCATCGCCTTGGTTGACAGCTATCGCCGGGGAATCGTTGGCACGATGCCTGGCGCCGATCTAATTCGCGGAATCGTCGCGCTCTATCGTGCGCTCGAAGCTTCCGACGAACGTCGCATCTACGAGCTATCGCTGCCGATCTCGGCCATTGTCGCCGCGCAGCATAGCCTGGACGCATTCTTGGCGATTGAAAAGCATCTCCTCGTTCGCCAAGGGATTTTCCAAAACACGATCGTTCGCGGACCAACCGCTTATCGCTTGGACGCAGAAACGATCACCGAAATCGATCGCTTGTTCGACTTGCTTAGCGACGTACTGGAGAAATCATGATCATCGACGTCCATAGTCACGTCTGGTCCTATCCTCAGCATTTCACCGATGATTTTCGCCGCCAGGCCTCCCGAGCGCGAAGCGGCGTCGAAGTAGATCTGACCGTTCGGTTCGAAGAATATCGCGCGACGGCGCCAGACGACGTTCGCACAATCGTCTTTGGCGGCAAAGCGAAACTGAGCGGCATGTGGGTCGACGATCAATCGGTCGCAGACTATGTCGATCAGCACCCCGACCAACTGATCGGATTTCTCTCAGTCGATCCCACGCAGCCCAACTGGTACGACGAACTGCAACATGGCCATCAGACGCTTGGCCTGCGGGGAGTGAAGCTCCTGTCGATGTACGCTGGTTTCCGTCCCGATAGCGAGTCGCTTGATCCGCTCTGGCGTTACACGTCGCAGCATGGCCTGTCGGTGCTGCTGCATACCGGCACCACTTTCATCGCCCAAGCGCCGCTGGATTGCACTTTGCCACGTTATCTGGATCGCGTCGCGGCCCGCTATCCCGAGCAGCGGATGATCCTGGCGCATCTCGGACATCCGTACGAAGGGGAATGCGTCGCGGTGATTCGCAAGCACCAGCACGTTTACGCGGACGTTTCAGCACTCCACTATCGCCCCTTTCAGCTTTATCAATCGCTGATGCTGGTGCAAGAATATGGCGTTTGGGACAAAGTGCTGTTCGGCACTGACTACCCCTTCACCACGGTCAACGATTCGATTGCCGGCATACGCAATTTGAACTCGCTCGTCCAAGGAACCGGACTGCCGCGACTGGATGAGCAGAAAATTGAACAGATGATCTACCGAGAGAGTCTGCCGCTGTTGAATCTTTCCTAGAGAATCATGCTCATGAACATTCGCACGGTCGGCGTCGTCGGCCTTGGCCTCATGGGGCGCGGCATCTGCGCCTCGCTTTTGGCCAACAACTTTCAGGTGGTCGCGTTTGACATCGATCCCGCTAGTTTCGCCGCCGCTAAAGCCCATGTTGCAGCGGCGCTGGAAGAACTTGCACGTCATCCTTCTGACGCCGAAGCGATTCCGGAAGGCTGGCCGTCTCATTTTCAACCGACCGCGGAGCTGTCTCGCCTGGGCAGCTGCGATTTTGTAATCGAAAGCATTCCCGAAGATCCCGTCATCAAACAAGAAACCATAGCGGCGCTCGAACGCTTGCTTCCCAAAAGCACGCCGATCGCCAGCAATACGTCGGCGCTGCCGATATCTCTATTGCAGGCGCATTGTCAGTTTCCACAGCGTGTCGTCGGCATGCACTGGGCCGAGCCTTCCCATTTGACTCGCTTTCTGGAGATCATTCGGGGCGAACATACCGATGACGCGACTTCCGAGTCCGCAGCAAGCCTCGGCCGACAATTGGGGAAAGATCCGACCATCGTCCAGCGTGATGTTCCCGGCTTCATCGTCAATCGGCTCGCCTACGCAATGTATCGCGAAGCGTTCTGGTTGCTGGAAAATGAAGTCGCCGACGTCGACACGATCGATCGTGCATTTGTCAACGCGATCTCGGTGTGGGCCAACGTCGCTGGCCCATTTCGCTGGATGGATCTCAGCGGCTTGCCCGCCTACGCCCAAGCGATGAGGCGGCTTTTTCCGGAGCTGAGTCAAGCGACCGAAACACCAGCTTGCTTTCAAGCGATGATTGACGAAGGCGCTCGCGGCGCCGCCAATGGACGTGGATTTTATTCGTACACCGCGGAAGAGGCCGATGCATGGCGCGCCAAATTGGTTGAAAATGTCCATGTAACTCGCCAACTATCCGCCTTGCCACACACTATCGTGAAGGACCTCGCGTGAGACCGATCTTCGACGCTCATCTTGATCTTGCCTGGAACGCGCTCCACTGGAATCGTGACCTAACGCAGTCATTGGATGACATGCGCGGCCACGAAGCGCACATGACTGACCACGTAGCGCGCGGACGCGGAACCGTAACGCTTCCCGAAATGAAAAAGGCCGGCATCCAGGTCTGTCTGGGTACGGTGCTGGTACGCTCAAAACCGGAGGTCAATCCGACCGCCGGCTTTTCGCGAATTGATTTGGACTTTCAAAATCAGGCGATCACCCACGCGGTCGGCATGGGCCAACTGGCCTATTACCAAATGCTGGACGAACTGGGAGCGATCAAGTTGCTTCGCACAGCCAGCGACTTGCAACAACATCTCCATGCCGGAAAAGAAGATCCGGCGGAGCCGCTCGGAGTTATCCTGGCGATGGAAGGCGCTGATCCGATTCATTCGCCGCAGCAGGCCGAATTCTGGTGGAACCATGGACTGCGCTGCGTTTCACTCTCCCACTACGCGCAAGGTCCCTATGCGCCAGGTACCGGCATCCAAGGTCCGGTAACGCCAGCCGGTCGAGAACTGCTCCAAGAGTTCGCGCGTCTCGGCATGATTGTTGACCTCACGCACTGCGCTGAGCCTGCGTTTTTTGAAGTGCTTGAACTGTTCCCTGGCCCAGTCTTGGCAAGTCACAATATGTGCCGCGAACTGGTCCCCGGCGATCGTCAGTTTTCGGATGATCAAATTCGCGCGTTGATCGAACGCGACGCGGTGATCGGGATGGCGTTTGACGCCTGGATGCTGACGCCTGGTTGGATCCGCGGTGAAAGCTCGCCCAGTTGCGTTTCGCTGGCGGCGGCGGCCGATCATGTCGATCACATCTGCCAACTTGCTGGCAATGTTCGGCATGTCGGCATCGGCAGTGACCTCGACGGCGGGTTTGGAACCGAGCAAACGCCGCACGACTTGAACTCGATCGCCGACCTACAATCTCTGTCGACAATTTTGTCCAACCGCGGATACAGCAACACCGATCTCGATGCGATCTTCCAGGGCAACTTTGTGCGGCTGTTTCTGGAGAATTTGCCCCAAAAATAGTCCTATTGGACGGAAAATACAGCGTTCTAACGGAGCCACGCCCCCGAAAAGGAGGCGTGGCTTTTTTTTGCCCCAACTATTGATGTCGACAAAATTAGCGTTATTCTGACTACATAAAGAACAGGCGAAGAACTGCTACAGTCCCTTCCAAAATGTCCGCCTGATATCCACGGAGATCCCGATGACCTCGCGTATCCTGCCGATTTTTCTCCTCGCTTTCGCCCTCCTCTGCTCTGTTTCGCAGGCCGAAACTCCCGAAACCGTTCTCACGCTTCCCTCTGGCCCTAACAACCCGCGGAACACTGAAGGCGGATTTGTCACCCTGAAAGATGGAAATATCCTTTACATCTACTCACGATTTTCCGGCGTCAGCGGTGGAGACGACGCCCAGGGATATCTGGCGGCCTGCACTTCGGCCGATGGCGGTCAAACCTGGACAAAAAATGACGCGGCGATCTTCCCTCGCGAAGGGAAAGAAAACGACATGTCAGCGTCGCTGCTTCGCTTGGCCGATGGCCGTATCGCGTTGTTCTACCTAGTGAAAAACTCCATCAAAGATTGCAAGATGCGGATGCGGACCAGCAGTGATGAAGCGGAAACCTGGAGCGAACCGATCGACTGCATGCCGGGCGAAGAGAATTACTTCGTCGTCAACAATGATCGCGTGATTCAAACCAAGTCAGGCCGCCTGATCGCTCCGGCTGCGATGCATGTGCGTGACGGAAAATGGCAAGGCGCCGCCGATATCGTCTGTTTTCTCTCGGACGATAGCGGCAAAACTTGGCGCCGCGGCAAACAAACGGTCATCGGCGCCCGCGACGACGGCAGTCGATTTGTGACGCAAGAACCCGGCGTCATCGAGCTCAAAGATGGTCGCATCTTGATGTGGATTCGCTCTAACCTGGGGCGACAAGCGATTTGTTATTCCAGCGATGGTGGCGAAACGTTCTCGGCTCCCCAGCCCTGGAACTTCGACAGTCCCGTTTCGCCCGCTTCGATCAAACGCATCCCCTCGACCGGCGACTTGCTGTTGGTCTGGAACGACAACGTCAAACGCCGTACGCCGCTCAATGTCGCGATCTCTGCGGATGAAGGGGCTACCTGGACTCACGCCAAACCAATCGAGACCGATCCCAACGGCTGGTTCTGCTACACGGCGATTCACTGCGTCGACGACCGCGTACTCCTTTCGTACTGGCTGACCGAACAATTGAAGCATCCGCTCTTGATCGGCACCAAGGTTGTCAGCGTTCCGGTCAAGTGGCTTTACGAAGACAAAGCCCCTACCCAAAAGTGACAGTGACGACGGCGTTAAACGCCCCGATTTGTCGACAGCACAACAAGAGACCGCCGCACCCCGTTGCGGCCACACAGATCAGGTAAACCTTATGGCTACAGCAACCAACGGCAACAACGGTCGCGTCTCAGCACGGCAGAAATGCTACGACGTTTTGCGGCGGATGTTGATCTGTGGGCAAATTTCCCCCGGCTCACGGTTGCCCGAAGTGGAATGGTCAGAGCGACTGGAAGTACACCGCGGCGGTTTGCGTGAAGCGTTGGTTCTGCTCGAACATGACGGCCTGTTAACACAGGGAGAAAAAGGAGGCTTTTTCGCTCCGATTCTCGGCGATTTCGAGCTGGAAGAGATCATGCAAGCACGCTGCGTTCTCGAGTCGGGGGCGATCAAACTGGTCACCGCGCGACAGCTCAAAAAAGGAGCGTTTCAGCCGCTGACCGACCTGTGCGAAACGATGCAGCGATTGCACGAAGTCGACATCGAACTTGGCTTTTGCGAGGCCGACTTCATGTTCCACCAGGCGCTGGTCGCGCTCTCAGGAAATTCGCGACTGATTCAGATGTATTCGCATTCAGCGCAGTTGATCTTCAACCTTTCGCCGGTCGACACGATCGATGTGGTCCGCAGTAAGCGTCAGCAGACGCTGGGAGAGCATCGCGAACTTTGCAGTCTCATCATGGACGGCAAAACCGACCCAGCGATTCAATTGCTGGAACACCACATGGCAAATCCGGCGTCGAGCGGTCCCAAATAGCGCCCGACGAAATCCGCCCCTTACATGCAATCTGCCCCTTTTCCAATTATTTCTTTTCCAATGTTTCACGCTCGGGAGATAGATCTCATGCTGGATGTCAGATCCCCTTATCAACGTCGTTCGGACGGCTTTACGCTGGTCGAGTTGTTGGTCGTCATCGCTATCATCGGCGTCTTAATCGCATTATTATTGCCTGCAGTGCAGCAAGCTCGCGAAGCGGCGCGGCGCATGTCCTGTTCGAACAATCTGAAGCAGCTTGGCCTGGCGCTGCACAACTATCACGACACGCATCTCGTGTTTCCTTACGGACGCAGCGCCGCTCCTGAAGGATCGACCGTAAGCTCCAATCCGCAAACCTATCGCACTCAGACTGGTCTGACCGCAATCTTGCCGTTTATCGAACGAACGGCGCTCTACAACACGATCGACTTTAATGCCGGCGCCGGCGATACGGTCAATTGGGGAAAATATCAGCCTCGCGTGGAAGCCTATCTTTGTCCCAGCAATCCACAAGACGAAGGCTGCAGCTACACCGGTAGTATCGCAGGTGACGACGACGCTTGGGCGACGCACTATGTTCCAGTAGCGCATAGCGGACGCGACGGAACGGTAGCTCGGGATCAAGTAAGCGCTATCGGCTACGGCAAAGACGGCCTCTTCTTCTTGAATTCGAAAAATGGTTTTCGCGATATCATTGACGGGACCTCCAACACATTGGCGATCGCCGAGAGCGTCGGCAACAAGCCAGGCAGCCATCGCGTGTGGGCCTGGGGCCTTTATAGCGGTGGAATGGGAACGTCTGGCGGCATCAATGCGAACTTCCCCAATCTCAGCGGCTGGGCGTTCTCTGGTTCGGATGCGTTCAATGGCCCGTCGAGCTATCATCCCGGCGGCTGCTTGGCGACGTTTGCCGATGGCTCGGTTCGCTATATCCCCGAAACCATTCAACTCTCCACGCTGCTCGATTTGACGACGATCAAAGGAAACGAAGTGGTCGCGGAGTACTAACCGGCGACTTCGCTTCTCTCTATTCACTCCATTGTCATTGAACTCCCTTGCTGGAGCCTGTACTCCCATGAAAACTCTTCTCCTTACCGCCGCCGTGCTATTGATTGCCGTCGGCTGCGGATCCGGCGATCCCAATCAGATTCCGGTTCGCGGATCGGTCTCGTACCAGGGGCAACCCATCGGCGACGGCTTCGTTCGCTTTGTTCCCTCCCCCGGCGTCAACGCGCCGGTACGCGTCGCTCAAATTATTGACGGCAGCTATGAACTAGAGGGGCAATTCGCATTGTCGCCAGGCGCCTACAAAATCGAAATCGAAGGTTTTGAAGGCGAGGATATGCCGTTGAGCGAGCCCGGCCAAGTTGTCGAACAACGTCGCCAAATTCTGCCGGCCCAATACAACGCGAACTCGAAACTCGATCCGCTCACCGTCAGCATGGGCGATTCGCCGCAGAAACTGGATTTTGAACTCAACTAGCCAACTTCGACTCGCCAAAATGAATACCTTTAAAAAACAGATCTATGCCGTCGCCGCTTTCAGCATCCTCTTCGTGGGGACTGAACGCGTGACGGCCGCGGATACGCAAGCACCCTGCGTTTCGATCGTTAGCCGTGAAGTCACCGCGACGGCGTCTCCCTTTTATCGGGCGATCTATGCTGACGCGACGACAAACCGCTTGGTCAGTTCAAGTTGGCAATCGGATGACAACGGAGCAACCTGGTCGCCGATTCGCTCGCATCATGCTTTGACCCGCGGATTGACGCCTGGCTTTCGCCGCAATCCAACGACGGCGACGCTCGATGTGAAACGCAATTGCGTTATTTCGATCGTCAACTCACTCGATACGCCAGAGCTCGATCCAACGATCAACGAGCCTCCAATCGCCCAAAAGACCTACTACCTGCGTTACCGTCTCTCGACCGACGGCGAAAAAAGCTGGCTATGTGACAATCCGATCGTCGGCGTCGGCGACTTTGACGCGCAACATCCCTTCCCCGACCTCTGGATCGGCAAGAATGCGATCTATCTGGGTGACAACGGTTGTGCGCCGATCGTTACCCGTTCGGGTCGCGTATTGGTTCCGGCTCAGATGACCGCTCTAGACAAGGGCGGCGAACTTTACAAACCTCCCAAGGCGCATACCTATACCGAAGCGGCCATCCTGATCGGCGACTGGACCGTCGACGATCGGCTTGCCTGGCGGATGGCGCCGCGTGTGGCGGGAGATATCTCCCAGACCGTTCGCGGCCTGATCGAACCGACCATCGCCGAAGCGCCCGACGGGCGAATCTTGATGGTGATGCGCGGCAGTAACATGCACGATCCCAAAGTCGCGGCGACCAAATGGTTCGCGATTTCTGAGGACGAAGGAGAAACGTGGAGCCAGCCGCAGCGCTGGAAATATACGGACGGTACAGGCTTCTTTTCACCCAGCAGCATGTCGGTGCTAATGCGTCATAGCAGCGGCCGCATTTTCTGGGTCGGTAACATCACGCCGGAGAACCCCGATGGCAACCTCCCCCGCTTTCCGCTGGCGATCGGCGAGGTCAATCCGCAATCCTTGCAATTGATTCGCGAAAGCGTGGTCCTCGTCGATCAAAAGTCCAAAGCAGATGAACGCCAAGGGCGACTCGATCTATCGCATGTTCACCTGATGGAAGACCGCGAAACCGGCGAGTTTATCCTTACTTATCCCCGGGCACACAACAGTTACACCCAACGCGAGTATGCGTTACTCCGCTTGGCCGTTTCGCCCAATTAGAGCTTGCCTGATACGCCTTCCTGAAATTACTCCCGCAAAACTGAACTGCCAAAGCAACCATCACCATGCATACGCGTCTCATTTCGGCCATCTGCACACCCATCCATTCCAACGGGGATCTGCATGCCGAAGGGCTAACTGCGCATATCGAAGCGCAAATCGCCGCCGGCATCGACGGACTGTTGGTCGCCGGCACAATGGGCTTAATGCAATTGCAGACCGACGCGACCTACGAAAAACTGATCGAGGAAAGCGTTAGCATCGCCAGCGCTCGAACCGAAATGTGGGTCGGCGTGGGAGACGCCAGCTATCACCGCACGTTGGCGCGAATCCGAATCGCCGAGCGTCAGCCGGTCGACGGGCTCGTAATCTTGACTCCCTATCTGATGAAGTTCACCGAACAAGAGTTGCTCCGTTATTACCTTCAGCTGGCGGACGCGGCCAACAAGCCGCTGTTTCTGTACGATTTGCCGGGACTAACCGGCACGGCCCTCTCGATGGAGCTGATTGAGCAAGTCGTCGCTCATCCTAATGTTCATGGCCTGAAGTGCACGCGGGACTGGCAATGGACAACCGAATTGTGGGAGCGTTTCGGAGAGCGAACGCGTGTTGTCCCTGCACAACCGGAACGGGTCGCCGACCTGATTCGTTTGGGAGTTCCCGACAATTTGGATGGATTGTTTGCGATCTTTCCGAATCAAAGCCGCGCCCTGGCCGACGCCGCCGATCAAGGCCAATGGGAAGAAGCGGCGCAGTTGCAAGCCGACCTTTGCCGTTTTTTGGAGATCGGTCGCGCGAGCAAGCTGTTTGGTGCGGTGAGCAGCATCTTAAACGCGCTGGGCGTGCCGGGCTTGATGGCGCCGGCGCCGTACGATCAGCTTTCGAGCGAAGAACAAGACCAGTTGCTGAACGACGCGACAATTCGTCGCTTGATTGATAACGAACTAAAACTCGCCGTCGCGCAACCGAGCTAAACAGCAGGTCCATTTTGAGATTATCCACCTACGTCGTTGTCGGTCTTACGCCGCTCGTTCTCGCCGGAGCGACCGGCGTCGCTTGCGCTCAAGAGCCTACAGTCGCATCGTCGATCGCCGCTCCTAGCTTCGGCTGGGTGAACTGGGCGGTGTTGATCGCTTACCTGGCCGCGATGGTCGGGATCGGCGGCTATTTTTCTCGCAGCGAATCGAGTGGTGAAGACTTTTTTCTGGCCGGCGGACGCATTCCCTGGTGGGCGGCGGGCCTTTCGATCTACGGCACGCAACTCTCCGCGATCACGTTCATGGCGGTTCCAGCGCTGGCGCTCGCTCCTGATGGCAACTGGACAAAGATCGTCGGCGGCTGGACTACGCTACTGATGGCGCCGCTGATCGTTTACTTCTATCTGCCGCTGTTTCGTCGGCTTCAAGTGCAGACCGCCTATCAATATCTTGAACGTCGGTTTCATCTATCGGTGCGACTGATCGCCAGCTTGATCTTTATTGCCTTCCAAGTAGGCCGAATGGGGATCGTTCTCTTGCTGCCTGCTGTTGCGATCGCAGCCGCGACCGGAAGTAATGTGCTGGTCGCGGTGATCCTGATGGGAACGCTGGCGACCATCTATACGGTACTCGGCGGAATGGAAGCGGTGATCTGGACCGATGTCGTTCAAGTCATCGTTTTGATCGGCGGTGCGCTCCTTTGCTTGGCCGTGTCGATCTTCGAGATCGGCGGTCCGATGCAGTTGTATGAGTTGGCCAGTTCAGCCGACAAACTGACGATCTTCACCTGGTCAGCGACTCCCAGCGAACCTTCAACCTGGGTCTTGCTGGTCGGCTTTTTCTTTATCAATCTGATCGCCTACACGACCGATCAAACGGTCGTGCAGCGATACTTGACTACGCCTGACGAGAAATCGGCCGCACGTAGCATATGGCTCAACGGACTGATGACAATTCCGACCGGCTTTTTGTTTCTGCTGCTCGGTACTTCGCTGTGGGGCTTCTATCAACTACATCCGGAAATCGCATCCCCCGGCAAAGCCGACCAGGTCGTTCCCTGGTTTGTCATGCAGCAACTTCCTGCCGGCGTCGCCGGTCTGGTGATCGCTGCAATCTTCGCCGCCGCGATGAGTTCGCTTGACTCCAGCATGAACTCGATCGCATCAGCGATCGTCAACGATTTCTGGCTTCGTTTGGCTGGGCCTGCCAAACCGAGCGCAGAGATTCGCGTCGCTCGTTTGTTGACGCTCTTGATCGGAATCCTCGGCACTTCGATGGCGCTGGTCATGGCCGTCCTGAATATCACGTCGTTGTTCGACTATTTTAATTTAATGCTCGGCATGCTCGGCGGCGGCCTCTCCGGCATCTTTTTGCTGGCGGTCTTCACCACGCGCGCCAACTGGATCGGCGCCCTGGTCGGACTAGCGGCCGGCGCTGCGGCGACGGCGATGGTTCAATTCGACTCGACGCTGCATGTCTATCTGTCAGGCGCGGCTGGCACGCTGACCTGCGCACTGGTCGGCTATGTCGTCAGTTGGATCCTTCCCCAACCCCAAGGCGACCTTCAAGGGCTGACGATTCATACGATGGTTTCTTCCAAATCCAATCAAGCGGTCGACCACGATTCGGCCAATCATTCCCCCTCTCCCTCTATTGATTCTTCAATTGGATGAATCTGCAACGCATTGAAATTGCCGGCGCCATTCATGGCCCGCATCTGTTGATTCTGGCTGGCGTTCATGGGGATGAATACGAGCCGATCGCCGCGGTTCGTCGCCTGGCCGAGACGATCGATTCTCGCCAACTCCGCGGGACCGTCACGCTTGTACCGATCGCTAATCATCCAGCGTTTGTCAGCCGCAGTCGCACCGGCTCGGATCGACTGGATCTCGCGCGGACGTTTCCCGGTTTCCGTCATGGTAAACCAACCGAACAAATCGCGTTTGCGGCCAACGAGTTGATCGAAGAAGCCGACTTCCTGATCGATCTGCATACCGGGGGGCTGGCGATGGAAATCTCTCCACTGGTCGGCTACATGCTGGTCTCCGACGCCGCCACGTTGGAGACGCAGCGTCAGATGGCCGCCGCCTTCGGGTTGCCGATCATCTGGGGAACTTCCGCCCGATTGGAAGGTCGTTCACTTTCGGCGGCGCGCGACGCCAACGTTCCAGCGATCTATGCCGAATGGGGCGGCGGCGGAGGCTGCAATCCCGATGGCGTCGCCGCTTATGTCCAAGGTTGCCTGCAGGTAATGGCCGCATTCAAAATGATTGCCGATCTGCCCGCAACAATCGACGTCGATCGTTATGTGATCGAAGATGATCGCGACGCCAGCGGACACTTACAGATCAACTACCCTGCCCCGGTCGCCGGCTACTATGAAGCATCAGCGGCGCTCGACACGATGATCGTCCCCGGCGACGAACTAGGACGCATCTACGATCCGCAAACGCTCCATCCCACGCCGATCTGCGCCACGCAGCGCGGTCGCCTGATCACGCGCCGCGTCTTGCCGGCCGTCGATGTGGGCGACTGTCTGGCCGTGATTCTCGAAGATCCCGCAGAGAGAGGCGCGTTTGATGAATAGTCGTCCCCTGGTGGTGGTCACCGGCGCATCGCAAGGCATCGGCGCCGAAACGGCGCAGGAGTTCGCGCGACGCGGCTATGACTGCGTTCTGATCGCTCGCAATCAGGCGCGTTTGCAATCGTTGGCCGATGAGATCGAAAAGCTCGGCGCTCAGTCGATCGTCTGCTCAGGCGACCTCAGCGATCTCGTTTTCGCTCGTTCTGCGATCGATCGAACTCTGCACCAATTTGGTCGGATCGATGTGCTGGTGAACAACGCCGCCTGGCGGAAGATCGGCACGATGCGCACGATGGAACCGGACGAGTGGGACAAGACGTTACGAATCTGCCTGACGGCGCCAGCGTTTCTCGCCAAATGGTGCGCGGCCGCGATGGAGCCCGAACGGCGCGGCGTAATTTTGAATATCTCCAGTATTCAATCGCAACTGGCTCCCGGCATTTGCCCCGCCTATGTAGCCGCAAAGGGAGGACTCGACTCACTGACCTATGAATTAGCCGCTCTCTACGGCCCAGTCGGCGTGCGTGTGCTCAGTCTTAATCTCGGCGCTATCGACACCGAAATGAGCGCCGACTATGTCTCCAGTGATGGAGAAGACGTCAGTCACGCGATACGCCGCTATGCCGAAGAGATGATTCCGCTCCGCCGGTTTGCGCAAGCCGGAGAGATCGCCCGTTCGATCGCGATGTTGGCGAGCGACGACGCCAGCTATATGTCCGGCGCATGTATCGGGATCGACGGCGGCTGGCGTCATCAAGCGACTCCCTATTCACTCAAACAGCGGCAGTTTCCACAAGATTTCCCTCCCTCCTAATTGACCGACAAGAGACTCCCTACGATGGATCCCATCTCGCTTGGTGAAGGAAATACGCCGCTCGTTCGCTCGCAGCGGATCGGTCCTGCGTTGGGACTGGAGAATCTCTATTTCAAGCTCGAGACGGTCAATCCCACCGGCTCGTATAAAGATCGCTTCGCCGCGGCGGCGATTGCCGATATGCGGCGACAAGGGAAGCGCCGTGTGATTGCGACCTCCAGCGGAAATACCGGATCGGCGCTTGCCGCTTATGCGGCGGCGGCTGGCATGCCGTGTACAATTGCGATTGTCGACGGTGCTCCCGGCGGCAAACTGCGGCAAATGATGGCCTATGGCGCCGATATCAAAAAGATCGCAGGCTTCGGCCATGACGCTCAGGTGACGCAGGCAACCTTTGAATTTTTGCAGCAACTCGGAAATCAGCCTGACGCACAATTGCAGATCAGCGCCTATCACTACAGCCCGATTGGGATGAGCGGAGTCGAAGCGATCGGCCGTGAAATCGCCGCGCAACTTTCTGCAAATCGCCAACAGGCCGATCACGTTTTTTCCTGTGCCGGCGGCGGCGGACTAACGCTGGCCGTCGCTCGCGGCTTTTGGACAGCCGTCGAGAACCAGCAGATCGACGCTACCCCACAAGTTCACTGCGTACAGCCGATCGGCAACAACACCATCGCCGGTCCGCTGCGCGACGGATTGGATCAAGCTCAAGCAACCGCTTGCACCACGAAGATCAGCGGTCTGCAGGTCGCGTCGGTGATTGATGGAGACGCCGTCATCACCGCTTGTCGTACGAGCGGCGGAACCGGCTGGTTGGTAGCGGACGCTGACATTTATGAATCGCAAAAGGATTTGGCGCAACAGGAAGGAATCTTTTCAGAACCCGCTGGAGCCGTACCGTTGACCGGACTGAAACAGGCGATCGCCGCTGGCCATATTTCGTCAACAGCGACCGTTATTTGTTTGGTGACAGGGACTGGCTTCAAAGATCTCGATTCGATTGACACGATGTTGGAAGCCAGCGACTGTCCTACGATTTCGCTCGCTCAATTCAAGCAGCTACTGTACGATTCATCGCGCCATTAAACTCACCTTCACACAGGGTCGTCTCCGATGCGAACCACTCGTCAAATTGTAACTTCGACGCTATTTGTCCTCTCCGTAACGACCGCCTTCGCAGGCGAGTCTACGACGATCACAACCGCTACTCGGAATCAATGCATGAAAACTTTACGAGATGGACTCACGACCGATCAGTTCTGGCCCTCGATGCACGCGGCCGAAGCGCTCACTTTGACGGGAGCCGGCGATGAAGTCCGCACGGCCCTTCAGCCGAAGCTGCCGACCGTGGAAGACGCACAACATCGCTGTGGGGTTGCCCGCGAACTTTTTCGCGCCGGCGACGCATCTGCGATCAGCGTCTTGTGGGAAGTATTAGCCAGCGAAGATCCTTATGGACATGGTCATGCCTGCGAGTCTCTCTTCAAAATCGAACAAATCGGCGATGGCGTGCTGCTCAAGCAACATATGAACGATGAAAAGTCGCCGATCAAACAACTTTTGGCGGCGGCTGCCCTCGCGCGACACGGAGACGCCGAAGCCCGACGATCGATTCACCACTACTTGAGCGGCGACGATGACAACATGGCTCGCCTGGCCGTCTGGACGATGGCGGTCAGCGGCGACGACAGCGATATCGCCGCCGTGCGGGAACGGGCCAAGTCGATCACCGATCCGCGGCACAAGGTCTACTTTCATGCCGCATTGGCGACCTTTGGCGACGAAGCCGGAAGCGCAACGCTGCAAGCGGATCTCAACCACAAAGATCCGCTCGTGCGCGTCTATGCGGCCGAGTTTTGCGGACACGCCAAGCTCGCGACCGCCGTACCAGCGCTGACCAAATTGCTCAACGACGAAGATCTTGACGTCCGCATCCGCGCCGCTCAGGCGTTGTGCATGCTAGGCAAAAGCATGTAATTGCAACAGTTTTATTACCTCTTCGTAGCCCGCAGCGCAAGTTTTGAGGCTGCGCTATTGGGCAATTCAGGAAGTGTTGAACACGGGTGAAGCACGATCAAACAGGGTCCGAATCCACCGAAAATCGTCACACTAGCCCGCTGCGCGAGCGAGGGAATACGGCTCGCCACTTCAATCCGTGTTAGGATCGCCAACTCTATTCCCTCGCTGGCGCTGGCGGGCTAGTGTTCGATTGATTCGAAATAGCGCAACTTCAAAGGGCGCAAGCGAGGGAAATGCGGTCGGACAAAATGTCTAATGCAGACCAAAGGACCAAGTCGTTTCTTCCTTCCTTAGACATTCGTCATTTGCTTGCCAACGCATTTCCCTCGCCTACGCAGCTGGCTACGAAGAGAATTCGGACAAGAGAAAGAAAAGATGACCGCCACCAATCCAATCATCGGTCGATGCGTTGCTGTTAGCCTTGTGGCGTTTTCATTGTTTGCGGCGACGCCGTTGCTTGCCGAAGAGAGTGCGGCCAACCCACTTAGCAAAGTCCAACAGAGACTCGCCGATGGCGAATTGACGAAGATCGTCTGTTTTGGCGACAGCATCACCGGCGTCTACTATCACAGCGGAAGCAAACGCGCCTGGTGCGACATGCTGGGGATTGCTTTGAAGATTGCCTATCCCAATGCCGATCTGCAAATGATCAACGCTGGTCGGAGCGGCCACACGACCGTTAACGCGCTCGCACGAATTGACAGAGATGTCATTGCGAAACAGCCGCAACTGGTTATCGTCAGTTTCGGCATGAATGACGTCGCCCGCGTTCCGCTGGAAGATTACCAACGAAACATGCGTGAGATCATTCGACGCTGCCAGGACGGAGGCGCCAAAGTCATCGTATGTACCCCGAACGCCGTTTCCGAAACGGAAGCTCGCCCCGAAGCGAAACTGGCGCAGTACGTCGACGCTGCGCGATCCATCGCCGCTGGTTTCAAACTACCGCTTGTCGATCTGTTCGACCAGTGGCGAAGGATTCGCACAGAAGATCCGCTCGGCTGGTCGTTGCTGATGAGTGATGAGATTCACCCCAATATGACAGGGCATCTTCGATTTGCGGAGTTGATCGGTTCCACGATTTCTGGCCGACCGATTGCTTTCGTCGAAACGCCGGCTCCGCTCGGCACGCTCCAAGTCACCTCGGATCGGCTTGCGCGAAAAGAAACCATCAAGCTGATCGCCGCGCCGCCATACGACACGATCGTGCCGGAGGAGTTGAAACGACTTTATCCAGAGGCGAAGTTTGACCTCGTCGTCTGGCCAGCCAAAGAGCAAACGATCGCCGCAGCGGCGCAATGGGCGAAGCAAATTCGCGGTTTGAAACCTCACTTGGTGATCCCGCCGCTTCCCCCCCAAGCGTTTGCGGCGTCTCAGGACGAATTCATTCGCGAGTATCAGTGGGTGTTAAATTACAGTCTGCCGCAAAGCGGCGGAGCTTGGGACGTCGTGCCGATCCTGCCGCTTGAGTCGCCCAACGAAACAGCCAGGCAAAAGAAGTATCTTGGCTTGGCGAGCCGCATCATCGCCGGCAAAGATCTTCTCTTTATTGGACGGTCGCCAGGCGAAACGCGCAGCGCCAACGAGATCGTCGGCGATTGGTTCGCGGGTCAGAAACAGATCCCATAAAGAAGGGGCTGCGAGGTGATTGACTCGCAGCCCTGTTCTAATTTCGATGCGATCGCTACTAGGCGTTCTTGCAGACCTGTCGTTGCTCTCCCAACCCGGCGATCGACAGCTTGATTGCGTCGCCTGACTTCAGAAAGCGGGGAGGTTTCATCCCCAGTCCAACGCCTGGCGGAGTGCCGGTCGAGAGCAAGTCGCCTGCTTCCAGCGTCATGAACTGCGACAAATAATAGACCAAATAGTACGGATCAAAAATCATTGTCCGCGTATTGCCGGTCTGCATTCGCTCGCCGTTGACGTCCAACTGCATCGCCAAATCGTTGACGTTGGCGACTTCGTCCGACGTCGCCAGAAATGGGCCGAGCGGATTGAACGTATCGCAGCTCTTGCCCTTCACCCATTGGCCGCCTCGTTCCAACTGGAAGTGACGCTCCGAAACATCGTGCGAGATGCAATAGCCGGCGATGTGCGCCGCAGCCTGATCAACGCTCTCGAGGTAGCGCGCCTCTTTGCCGATCACGACTCCCAGTTCGACTTCCCAGTCGGTCTTTTCACTCTTCCGCGGAATCAACACTTCGTCGTACGGACCGACGACGGTATTGGCCGCTTTGAAAAAGATAATCGGCTCTTCCGGAATCGGCATCCCTGATTCGGTCGCGTGATCGGCGTAGTTCAGGCCGATGCAAACCACCTTACCGGGCCGCGCAATCGGCGCTCCCCAGCGAACATCTTCCGCGACGTCAGGGTAACTATCGAGCGCTCCGCTGATTTCGGCCAGACGCCCAAGCCCGCCCGACTGGAAGAACTCGCGGTCGTAGCGTTCGAAAACGGAGCTTAAATCTTTTCTTGCGCCGTTGGCGGTTAACAGGCCGGGCTTCTCTTTGCCCAACGGGCCAAACTGAACTAGCTGCATCGCACCGTATCCTTCATCGATGATTCAATTGCGTTGATCACATGCTCCAAGACGGCTTCATCATGTTGCGTCCCAATATACCAGCGCGCGTCAGGCAACAGTTGCACGCCGTTGTCGAGCATCGCCGCCCGAAAACGGGTGTAGGTTTGCATGTCGGTGCGGGTCGTCTCACGATAGTCGCGGGGAGCTTGCTTCACGCCAAAGTGTACCGAAAAGACCGAGCCGACGCCGCTGACGACTGCGTCTAAACCAACCTTTTCCGCCGCCGTGACCAGCGTCTCCGCGACTGCTTGGCCATGAGCGTTCATTCGTTCGTATGTGCCCGGTTTGCGCAATTCGCGAATCGTCTCGATCGCGGCGATGATATTGAAAGTCGTACCGTTGTAGGTGCCCGAATGGATCGTCCGTTGATCGCGGAGAACTTCAAACATCTCCGCTCGTCCGCCAACCGCCGACATCGTAAATCCGCCGGCCAATGCTTTGCCATAGACCGAAAGATCAGGCTCAACGCCGAAATATTCTCGCGCGCCTCCCAAGGCGATCCGAAAGCCGGTGATCACTTCGTCGAAGATTGATACGGCGCCATGCTCGCGGCAAAGTTCGATCAACGCTTCTAGATAACCCGGCTGCGGCATGCAACTGCCCGAGTTCGCCAAAATTGGCTCGGTCAAGACGCAGGCAATTTCGTCACCGCGACGCGCGAACAGATCCTTTAGCGCCTCGATGTCATTCCACGGCAAAACCAGCGTATCGGCATATTCGCTAGCCGGCTGCCCGCCGCAGGTGGGCTGCGCCAGCGTCGTATCTTCCGACTTCGGCCGGTAAGAAACCAAAACGTTATTCAACCAACCGTGGTAGTGACCCTCAAATTTCAAGATCTTGTCACGGCCTGTATGGGCGCGAGCGATCCGAATCGCCGACTGAATCGCCTCGGTTCCGGTATTCGAGAAAATCACCTGCTCGACGCCGGGGACCGATTCGACGATCAGCTCGGCCAATTCAATTTCGGCGACGTGCTGACAACCGTAGGTGTATCCTTTGGCCAACTGCCGCGCGACGGCCGTATTGATGCCGGCATGGTTCGAGCCGACGATCAACGGTCCCCAACCCAGGGTATAGTCGGCTCGGCAATTGCCGTCGACATCGTAAAAGTGAGCACCGTCGGCATGGTCAATATATAAAGGCGTTTCGGTCACAAAACGCCGCAATGAACTGGAAACGCCGGTCGCTAACGAGCGGCAGGCACGCTGATAAAGTTCTGCAGAACGAGATGTCGTTTCTGTGGACGCCATGAGGTTCTCCGGTGGGGGGGCCGATCGTAAGCGCGAACGGCGAAAACGGACGGGTAAGGAACGCTTTGACAGTCGCCCGCCGTTCCATTATTCTGAATCTATTATTCCGCATCGCAGAAGTCAAGGAGTTTCCGTGAAACCATTTCACGCGATCCACAACCCCGATACGCCGATCAGTCACTTGCCCTTCAGTCCAGCGGTCCAAGTGGGGCAATTCGTCTTTGTCTCGGGTCAGGCCTCGGTCGACGAGACCGGTCAGATTGTCTCGGACACCTTCGCTGGGGAGATGCGCCGCAGCCTGGAAAACATTCGCAAAGTTCTCGCCTCCGCCGGGCTGACCATGAACGACATTGTGCAAACGCGCAACTATGTGGGCGCCCAGGCAGACCTGCCCGAGTTCAACCAAATCTATGCGGAATACTTTGAGCAACCTTATCCGGCACGCACCACGTTGATGGGCTGCTTGGGTACGCTGTTGAAGTACGAAGTTGATGTTGTCGCGGTCGCGCCGCGTCTCGCTTAGGAGTTGAAAATGCGCGTTGGCGTCATCTCACTGTTGCATGAGTCGAACACGTTTGTCGCGGCGCCGACCACCCTCGACAATTTTCGCCGCGACATGTTGCTGGTCGGCGATGAGATCATTCCGCGTTACGAAACGGCCCATCATGAAGTCGCCGGCTTTATCGCCGGCCTGCGCGAAGCCGCGATCGAGCCGGTCGGAATCTTTGCGGCGAGAGCGCTTCCCAGCGGCGTGATCGCCGCCGACGCCTTTGACGAACTAGTCCAGCGCATGTTGGAGCAGTTAGCCCAGCACGATCAACTCGATGGACTCTTGATCGCTCCTCATGGCGCGACGGTCGCCGCCAACTATCCCGATGCCGACGGTTACTGGATGCAGGCAGTCCGCGACGCCTTCGGTCGTGACAAACCGATCATGGGAACGCTCGATCCGCATGCAAATCTTTCGCCGCAGATGGTCGCCGCGACCGATGCGCTCTTTTCATATCGGACCAATCCGCACGTCGATCAGGCCGATCGAGGACGCGAAGCGGCCGAGATGATAGCCCGCACGTTGCGAGGTGAAATCTGCCCGCGACAAGCGGCCGCCTATCCGCCGCTGGCGATCAATATCGAGCGACAATGCTCCTCCGAATTCCCCTGTCAGCAATATGCTGAGTGGGTGACGGAGGCTCGCGGTCGCCCAGGAATTTTGGGCGCCAGCCTCTTTTATGGATTTCCGTACGCCGATGTCGCCGAGATGGGATCGGCGATGCTGTGCATTGCGGATGACAACGCCGATCTAGCGACTAGCACTGCGCACGAACTTGCGGAGCGAATGTGGAACGACCGCGCCAGCACGCTCGGTTCGTTTTGCAGTATCGACTCGGCCATCGATCAAGCGCTCGCATGCGAAGGCCCCGTTTGTTTGCTCGATATGGGAGACAATGTTGGCGCCGGTTCGCCGGCCGACGGAACCTGCATCGCTCAAAGGCTGATCGATCGTCAAATCGATCGCGCCTTTGTCGCGATCTGCGATCCGGCGGCCGTTGCGGTCGCAACCAAGTCCGGCGCGGGCGCGGTGCTGCCGCTTTCGATCGGCGCCTGGCAAGATCGCTTGCATGGAGAACCGCTGCAAGTCACCTGTGAGATCCTCTCATTGCACGCGGGACGCTTTGCGGAAGCAGAGCCGCGACATGGTGGAAAGACCGAATTCGACATGGGCGCCACGGCGATCGTTCGCACCCAAAGTGGCCTGACGGTGCAAATCACCTCCGAGCGGACCGCTCCCTGGTCGCTTCGGCAACTGACCCACTGCAATTTGGCGCCCACCGACTTCCAGATCCTTGTCGCCAAGGGAGTGAATGCGCCGCTAGCCGCTTATGCAAGCGTTTGCCCCTATTTCTTCCGCGTCGATACGCCGGGCGTTACGACGGCCAATCTCGATCGCCTGCAATACGCGCATCGTCGCGTTCCCATGTATCCATTCGAAATTGCCGCAGGCAAGTGAGGGTACCCGAAGTTTTGAGATTTGTTTGTAATATTCGGCTTTGTTTTCCGCTTAACTAAAGGAGAAGACAATCCTAATTGCGGAGGACAGAACGATGCCAGACGGATCACGCAAACGACGCTTTTCCTGCGACGAAGCCAAACGAACCTGGTACGCCAACTGGCGCTCGCTCCGCTTTGCTCGTCGATTCGGTTAAGCCGCTCCCAGCCAACCGCCCACCTTGTCAGGTCGCTTGCCTGACCAATCTGGCTCGACTATCCCACCAGCATCGAGCCGCTTCTACGAACGATTCTCGCCGATCAACTTGCTTAGCTTTCTCAACACTTCGTGTTCGTTGAGTCCCTGCTCTTGGCAAGCGAATTCTAAAGATTTGCCACCGCAGCAGTAGTCGATTTCCAGCTCTTGAAAGACCGTGAGCGTCTCTGGATGATCGATCACCCAATCCGGAACGGAAGTTTCTAACGAGCAGTGCGACATCGGTGCTACTCATCGGATCGTGCGAATTCACTTTTCCTAGAAACTCAAAAACGGACAAACGCACCGCTGCGCCCCTTCAGTCCGTTCTTATCTCGAACTCCTTTTTAGCTTGACGGTGCAGTCGCGACAAGGTATTCATGTAAAAGATGTACCTTTTATACTTCTTTTAAGAATCGAGCCTGATGAAGCTCACGACGCAAACCGACTATGCCTTGCGAACGTTGATGTTTCTCGCCACGCGTTCGGATCGAGCGAACGTTGCTGACGTGGCGCAATTGTTTGGCATCTCGGTGCATCACGTGGCCAAGGTTGTGCACTCCTTAGCCAAATATGGATATGTACGCAGTATTCGCGGCGTCGGCGGAGGAATCGAATTAGCCCGCCAACCGCAGGAGATTCACCTAGGAGAAGTGGTCGAACGGTTTGAAGGAAGCACGCATCTTTTGGATTGCATCGGCACGGAAGATATCTGCGCGATTCAATCTTTTTGCAAATTAAAAGGAGTGCTCGCCGAAGCGGAGCGAGTTCAGCGCGCCTATCTCGACAGCGTGACCTTGGCGGACGTAGCGCCAACTTCGCGACAATTGCAACTTCTGTAGGAAGCGTCGGTAGCATCGGCGGACGTTTTCCCTTCCACTTGCTGGAATCAATCTCGACAGGCAACCCCTAAGGCAATAGGCGAACCAATGAAATACCAAGCGGCCTGCATTCGGCCCCTGCTGGGGATCGCATTTCTACTGGGAGCGAGCAGATTTCCTCTGCAACAAGGCGCCGTCTTGGCCGACGAAGCGAACACGGAAATCACCAGCCAAGCAGCGAAAGCGTCGATCCCCTTGCCAGAGGCTCGTGCTCGGGCGCGGCTCTTGCATGAGACGATTCATGGGGCGTTACAAGTAGTGCATCGCGACTTCTTTGACGAAGACGAGTCGCACGCAATCCCCTCGCGATCGCTAGAAGATGTCTTCGCCGAATTGGCCCGCAGCCATCACGTGACGATTCGCTGGATCTCCGTTAATACGGACGCGATGAATATCGATAACGAGCCGACCAGTCCCTTTGAAAAAATCGCCGCCAAACAACTCGCGAAAGGCCAACCAGAGCATGAAGCGGTCGAGCAAAACCAATATCATTTCGCAGGCGCGATTCGGCTTTCGTCCCGTTGCCTGAAGTGCCATGTGCCGCATCGCACGAATACGAACGATCGCAAAGCAGGCTTGGTGATTTCGATGCCGGTGGAGCAGGAGAAATAAGCGATGTCGTCACATGCCTCCATCCCGCACCTGCGAATCGCGTTTATTTTTGGTTTTCTGTTCGCCCTGCCATCCCAACTTTGGGCACAGTTCGACTTTGAAAAAGAACCGATCAACTACGGCGAAAATCTGCAGCATGACGCCGTAGCGCAACTTCAACAGCAACTTAGTAACCAGTTGTCGCAGCTCAACTTTGATGAGCAGCACGGATATTTGAAATCGGTGCTGGAGAAGCTGAATATCTCGCCTGAATCTCAGGTGCTGGTTTACTCGAAAACAAGTTTCCAGTTATCCAGGATCTCGCCGCGGAAGCCGCGAGCACTCTACTTTAACGACGATTCCTACGTCGGCTGGGTTCAAGGAGGAGACGTAGTGGAGATCATGACGACCGATCCCCAGCATGGCGAGGTCTTCTACACGCTTTCGCAGGAGCAAAACGAGACGCCGCGATTTGTGCAAGATCGCGGCCAGTGCATAACGTGTCACGCCTCGTCGCGCACGCAAGGCGTTCCCGGCGGACTGATCCGCTCGGCGTTTGTGAACGCGTCTGGCCAGCCTCATTATGGATCAGGCACCTTTACGACCGATCATAGCAGCCCATTTGCAGAACGCTGGGGCGGCTGGTACGTCACCGGAACCCATGGAACGATGCGTCACATGGGCAATGTGCTCTCGCTCGATCGCGACGACGCTGAAAATATCGATCGCGAGTCGGGCGCCAACGTTACCGACCTTTCTCAAAAGCTTAACGTCTCACCGTACCTGACGCCGCATAGCGATATTGTCGCGTTGATGGTCTTAGAACATCAAACGCAGATGCAAAACTTTTTGACTCTCGCGAACTTTGAAACTCGCATGGCGCAGCATCATGACCAGACGATCAACATGGCGCTCGATCGTCCTGCCGATCACCAGAGCGACACCACACGACGTCGCATCGCTTCGGCTGGTGAAAAATTGGTGCGGAGCCTGTTGTTTGTCGATGAATTCCCGCTCGAATCGCCGGTGGCCGGCACATCGGGATTTGCGAGTGAGTTCGCTGCCCGCGGACCGTTCGACTCTCAGCAGCGTTCTTTGCGCGATTTTGACCTACAGACACGTTTATTCAAATATCCGTGCAGCTACCTGATCTACTCAGATTCGTTTGATCAGTTGCCCCCCGCAGTGAAGCAATATGTCGCGAGTCGACTGCATGAAATTCTGTTCGGCGACGATATGGGAGAAGACTTTTCGCATCTGACAGCCGAAGATCGTCGTGCAATTCGCGAGATTCTGCAAGCGACAAAGCCCGATCTTTGGGCTTCGCTGGATCCACAGCCGTGATTCACCAATTCCAAACAAAACGCATTTACGATCCGCCAAGCAAGTCCGACGGCTTGCGTGTGCTCGCCGATCGTTTATGGCCGCGCGGCGTTTCCAAAGCCGCCGCGAAGATTGATGTCTGGGCCAAGGAACTGACGCCTTCGAACGACTTAAGAAAATGGCTGCACGCAGATCCGCAGCGATACGAGGATTTTGTCACGAAGTACAAAGCGGAATTGAATGACCGGCGTGCGCAGATCAAAGAGTTTCTTGAGCAAAATGACGTCGCAGTGATCACGCTAGTGACCGCGACAAAAGACCTAACTCACGGCCATATTGCGGTGCTCCAAGCTTACTTGGAACAAAGCGTCTCGGACGACGCTGTCTGATCCACCGATGTTTGCGGTTCTGGTTTTCGCAGCAAATCATGCAGCGCCAACTTCAAATCAGAAAACTGAAAGACGAATCCTTCCGCCGGCAATCGCTGCGAGACGACATAGCGCCCATACAACGGCAATTCGGGATCAGTCCGCAATACATAGTAGGCGCCCAACCGAACCAACCAGGCCGGCGATGGAAGTCCAATCGGCATGCCGATCGTTTTTCGCATCGCGCGCATAAACTCTAACATCGATACCGGCTGCGGCGCCGAAGCGATGTAGACGCCGTGCATTGTTGGTTCACTGACCGCTCTGACGAACAGCCGATTCATGTCCAATTCGTGAATCCAACTCATCCCTTGTTGGCCGCCGCCAATTTTTCCTCCTAAGCCCCAGCGAGTCAGCCAGGCCAGATGCGCTAATGCTCCGCCGCCGGCGCCCTGGTCGCGTCCGATTACGAAGCTCGTTCGCAGTACGACCCCGCGTTGTGTCGGCAGCCGCGCGGCGTGAAACGCTTCTTCCCAGGCTTTACCTACCGTCGGCGCAAAGCCGACCCCGGTTGCAGAAGCTTCGTTGCAAACCAGCGATGGCGGGTCACCATAAATATGGGCGGTGCTCATCTGTACCCAGACCGGCGGCGGCGCTGCGACACGACGCATCGCTTTTCCCAGCACGCGAGTCGCTTCGACGCGCGAACGGATGATCTCATCCTGATGATCCGGCGACTTGATGCAGTTGACGCTACGACCGGCGAGATTGATCACCGCGGCGGCGCCGTTCAATTCGTCCTTCCAGAGGCCAAGCGTTCTCGCGTCCCACGCGACATACCGCCAAGGGCCGCTCACATTGGGCGGCGAGCGAGAGAGAATAACGACCTCGGCGCCTTCGGCGACCAAATGCGTCGCCAGCGAAATCCCTAAAAAACCGCTTCCCCCGGCGATGACAATCCGACCAAAGAAGTTATCGGCGATCATGTTGGTCACTTCTCTTGCTTGCGGAACGATTTGCTATTCGTTCAACCGGAAAAGAAAGAGGAGCTTAACTGCAATATCGGCCAGAGCCGCATCTTGCCGGTCTGCAACACTGCTAGAAGACGCTCTTCACGATCCCGCCGTCAACGCGCAGCGCCGCGCCATTGATAGCCGATGCCTTCGGGCTGCAAACGAACGTCACTGCGTCGCCGATCTCTTCAGGGTTGATGAACCGCTGAATGAGCGAAGTCGGTCGGTTTTCGACAATAAATTTCTTCTCGGCTTCTTCCGACGGCAACCCGGGGAAAACGTCCGCAACAAATTGCTGCACGCTTTCGGTCATTGTGGAGCCCGGCAATACCGTGTTGACCGTCACCGCTGTCCCCTTGGTCAATTCGGCCAGGCTGCGTGAGATCGACAACTGCATCGTCTTCGTTGCGCTATAGTGGGCCATCTCGGGCGCCGGACTGACGCCAGACTCGCTGGAGATAAAAATGACGCGTCCTTCGTTTCGCGTCAGCATGCCTGTCAAATAGTGCCGGCTGAGCCGCACGCCGCTCATGATGTTGATCTCGAACAATCGCAGCCAATCCTCATCGGTCTCGTCAAAAAATCCGACCGCTTCGTAGATCCCGAGATTGTTCACCAAGAGATCGACTTCCGGAAATGCTGCGATCGTCGTCTGACATCCCTGGGCGGTTCCATTGTCAGCGACCAAAGCGACAAGATCGGCGTCGGGCACATCGTTGCGAATCGCGACCATTGCGGCGGCGACGCTTTTCTCGGATCGACCATTGACGATGGCTTTGGCGCCTTCGCGCGCCAGCGAAGTAGCAATCGCCAAGCCGATTCCGCCGGTCGAACCAGTGACTAGCGCGGTTTTTCCTGTCAGTTGCAGATCCATCTTGTGTTCCTTATTGGTTTCTCGTCGCGTCGCCGCCCATGTGGCGCGACTTCCCGATCCCCGCTCTTGCTGTGATGAATGAAACCGAGCCCGCGATACTTCGGGACAAGGATATTTTCCAAAAAATGGTCACTCCTTTGCGCCCATCAGCATTTCCATTGCCCAAGCTTGCAATCCGCGCCAGATCGACCTAATCTGGCGCTATGAACATCGCATCCAAAATCACCGCCGCGTTTGCTATTTCGTTTCTCTCCTTGGGCCTGACGATTGCAGAAGAGCCCTCGTCAAGCACGCTCCCCAAAGCGTTTATCGACGGCCAGGGAGACGGCTGGCGATCGCTCGGCGAAGAAGACTTTCAGAACGTCAACTGTTTTGACGATACCTGGTCCTTCCAAGATGGCGGCGTCCAATGCACCGGCAAGCCGGTCGGCGTAATGCGAACCAAGCAGGAGTTCACCAACTTTGAGCTGGTCGTCGAGTGGAAGCATTTAAAATCGGCCGGCAACTCAGGCGTCTTTGTCTGGACCATTCCGGCCGAAGTCGACAAGCTGACCAAGCCGGGCCTTCCGGCCGGCGGCATCGAAGTGCAGATCCTCGATCACGGCTACAAAGACGCCTACAAAAAATCGACCGGCAAAGAAGGGGATTGGTTTAGCACCAACGGCGATATTTTCCCCGTCGGCAAATCGAAGCTGACCCCCTTCCCTCCCCTTTCGCCGAGCGGCGCTCGCAGCTTTCCCTCTAAGGAACTGAGCAAAGGCGCCGGTGAGTGGAACCACTATTATGTCCGCGCGATCAACGGCGAAGTCCGCTTGTGGGTCAACGGCGAAGAAGTCTCCGGCGGCAAAGACGCCGTGCCGGCCACCGGCTATCTCTGCCTAGAATCGGAAGGGAGCCCGATCGAATTTCGCAACCTTCGCATTCGCGAACTGCCGTAAGCCGGAATCGCGAAACGAGAAAAGCAGGGTGCGTCGAGACGCACCTTTTTTATGCGCGGATCGGCGACGCCCCAATCGCTTTACTCTTCTGCATGGCGCAGCGAATCCAAATAAGCGAGAGTTTCGTCGTGGTCACGCATTTGCGTCACAGCGCCGATCTCGATCGAACGGACGATTTGATCTTTCACCTCATTGATGTTGATCCAATCAGGGAACCGCTGCATCGGCGGCGAAACGTCTCGAGGCTCCATCCAATGGATGCCGGAGTATTGGATTTCCAGCACGACAAACGGTTGCCCCTTAGGAAGATAGTGACCGGTCAGCTTCACGTCGGATAGCCAAATATCCTTCTCCAGCAAGTGGCCGTTGACCATCGCGACGAAAATCGTCTCCAACATGTGCGGCGAATCGTCTGGCAGGTAAATCCTGCCCGCATTGGATACTGCGTCAGGTTCGACGCCGTCGACTTGCCTGGTTCCATCTCGCAGGTCGACATTCGTCTTGCTGTTCCAAGCAGATTCAAAATCATACAGCTCGTAAAAGGAATTCGCTTCGATTTGCGGCAAGATCAGCACGCGCCAACTATGCAGCGACTCTCCGGCGTCGTTGGTAAACCACGATCGGCGGAAACTCTGCGATCGAATCGTGATATTTGCGTATCGCCGAAGCAATTGTTTCCAGCTTTTTTTGGTTCGACTGGGCGGGACGCGACTTCCCGCACCCGATGGTAACAAGGAGAACCATCGCCAGCGTCCGTACGGCGCGAAGACGCCGCAGCGATCGATTCCTATCAGGGCTAAGCCGTTTGCTTTTCATGTCGACGCCAAGTTGCGAGAGATCGCTAGTTCGCACGAAGCGAGAACCAGCGGTGAACTATCGCGATTGATTTCCAACATCGCTTCTCCTTGTTTCTTGAAGAAGTTGATTGTATTGGGCCGCAAATTTGGTCGCGGTCGCCTGCCACTGGGGATCAACGATCGCATCAGAAGTCCCCGGCAAAATCCAATAGTCGCTCAATGGAGCGTTGACCGCCAGCATGTCATCGAGTCCGGGAAAAACCAACGCGTCTTCGTAAACCGCCATCCAGCGAAAATCTTGAGACTTATCGGAATGCTCCACGAGAGAACGAACTTCGGCCTGGTTCATGATCTCCACGGCGGCGGAATACTGTTTGTCGGTGATCCGCTGCTCGATCACTTGTCGAAAGAGTTTCGTATCGCCGCCAATCTCCAGAGTATTTGAATCGACTGTCGGCAGCGATTTCTCTTGTTCACGGCATCCGTTGCTACCCGAGAAAACGACAACCAACAACAGCGACAGGAATCGCCATTGCTCGTTTTGGCCTCTCGTCCTTCTCCTGGCTGGGATGCTGTGCTTCATGATCCCCTTCACGTTATCAGAAATTGCTAATCCGCCCGCAGAGAAAACGAAACCGGAATCACCACCCGCGTCGCCACATTGTGCCCTTCGCTTTGAGCCGGCGTAAACTTCCACTGCCGCACGGCGACCAGCGCCGCTTGATCCAGCCGAGTGAAACCGCTCGATTGATGGATCTTGGCGGCGGCGACTTCGCCAGTCTCGCTGATGGTGAGACGCAGCAGCACGCGTCCTTCTTCGCGCCGCGATTGTGACGTCGGCGGGTAACCGGGCGCCGCGTTGGTTGGCGTCGGTTGCGGAGGAACATCGATCCTGGCGCCGGCCACGCTTTTTACCGCTGGAGACGCCGCTTCGGCCAACGCCGATTCTGGCATTGGTTCTTTGGCGGCGTCTTTGCGCGGCAACGGTTCGGCTTGCTGCGGTTGCGACGGCGTCTGCGACGCAGCTTTCGATCGAGACATCGCGGCCGGCGCACTTCGCGGCGTGTAGATCACTTCCGACGTTTCCAGCGGCAACGGAATTGCGGTCGGCTGCTTGTGCAGATCCAACGGCGACTCTTCCTCGGTCAGTTCCGCCGACTGCTCCGCTTCGACCACTTCCATCTCGATGACCGACGCTTCGATCGGCTCGGCGGCGGCGGAAGCCATGGTCGCGGTGAGCATGACGGTTCCGCCAACGTCCACCTGATGTCGCCAATCGTAGGGACGAACGCTCCATGACACCAGCGCAGCGGCCGCTGCGACATGCAGCGAGATGCTGGTGAGATAGGAGATTGTCGAAGTCCGAGCGAGCATTTTTTTCTGAAATGAAAGCAGTAACTTACGTACAGCAACTTACATAGCGGCGGAGGTGATCCCTTTCCAAATCGATTGGGCGACCTCCACGTCTTCCGCCGCATCAAAGTAGACCGACAAATGAACGTAACCGTCCGCGTCGGCGACAAAGCAGTAGAGCGATTCCACAGCGACGCCGTCATGGTCTTCGACCAAACGGTAAGCGATCCTCAGCAGCGAGCCCTCTTGCAGCTCTTGATAATCGAACGCGGCCGAGTCGCGTTCTCTGGTCAACTCGCGCAGCGTGTCTGCGGACGAATCGCCATCTTCGGGCAAGCCCCAGACGCTGGCGTAGATCGTCACGCCGGGTCGCCAGAGAACCATTTGCCCATCTTTTTCTAGCCGTTGATTAAAGCGCAGCGGCAGTTGCATCGACCAGCGATCGGTCAAATCAAACAAGCCGACTTCGAGGATGGGAAAGTCGGGATGCAACAATTCATCGGCGTCGAAGGGACTATCGACCGCAATCAACTGGCCGGCGTCCCCTTCGCGGGCATAAGCGCTGCCGATCGGCGACGACAGAAACGGCATGACGTCGCGATCGTAGTTGGCGATCGTATTGACATCGTAGACTTCCAGATTGCTCGCCTGATCGACGTATTCGTCCGTCTCGTCGCCAGAGAAGAATCGCCAACCGCTGTCCCCCTCATTGTCAGGCGGCTCGCGGTACATGTAGCCGACCGGCATTCCATCTACGGTAATGCGGTCGGTAGCGATGCAGCCTCCCTGGCCTTCGACCAACGCTTCGATCTGATCGGGTGGCAAATGAAACTTCTTTTCGGTCACTCGTTTTCGATTCCTTCGACAACAAAATAGCGCGGCGACTACTCGCCGCAGCAGGGACAGATCTCCGGCACCAAGACGGTCAGCGTCGCCGAATAGGCGGTCTCATCATACTCGGCCGACTTTTCATCGGTCGCATGGTGATGCGCTACGATCAGATATTGATCGCCGGTGGTCGGCGTAAACGTGGCCATTCCCTGGGCGTCGGTCTTGCGCTCGTAGGTCTCGTCCCAGTCGGCCTTCAGCGTCACGCGCCGCGGCACAAACGAGACGACCGTATCCGACAGCGGTTTACCGCGAAGCAACAACTGAACAGAGATCGGCTGCCCCGGCCCCATCGGCGCGACGGTGCTGGCTTGCGGAACCAGCTCCAACGGATGCCCCTGCGGTTGATCAAAACCGGCGGCGTTCTCGGCGATCTTGTCCAAAGTGTCACTGACCAGGAAGAAAGTTTTGCCGCTCTTCAAGCTGCGAACCGGATGGCCGTGATTCACGATCTTATCCAATGCGTGGGAGACCTGATAAAGTCCCGGTTTGGCGGCTGCGAACTTGGCGTTCCAGAAGCCTTCTTTGGGAGCGTAACCCACATCCACCAGCTCAGGTATCAGATCGAACTCCTTCCCAGAGGGGTCGACGATATTCAGCGAGCAGCCTGCCAAATCGATCTTGCTCGCCAACTTAAAATCGCGATGATCATTGCCGTGATTGCCGAGCTTGAGATCGACATAGATTGCGTCGCCGGTCCGGATCACGTTGGAGTTGGTTTCCACCCAGGTATCGTGGGCGCATAACGGCGTCGAAAGACACAATAAGCATAACAGTGCTCGCACGAACATTCGCGGAAACCCTTAAATACCGAGAAAATCTACGGCCAAGCTTGTAATGGGACCGTAGAATAAAGATGTAACTTTCCCCATGATACCTGCGGCGCTGGTCTGGATCGATCCGCCCACCACCCACCGAGAAGAAATGCCTACCGCTATTGCTCCTGTGCTCCCCCGGCACGAGGAGTTCTCGATCGAAGAATTGATCGACGCCTACCAAAAAGGGGCCTCTGAAATCCGCGCAGCGATCGAAGGAATGACGGACGAGGAAATCGCCGCCAAACCGGTTGATGACATGTGGAGCACGCTTGAGGTGGTTTGCCATCTTGCCGACTGCGAACAGTTTTTCGCAGACCGGATGAAGCGAACCGCCGCAACCGATCGGCCAGAGTTGATGGAAGTTGACGGCTATCGCTACAACGACGCGATGGATTATCAACATCACGACCTGGAAGAAGAGTTGCTGCTGATCGAAGCGACTCGTCGGCAAATGGCTCGCACTTTGCGACTCTTGCCGCGAGACGCCTGGAATCGAGTAGCGACCCTCAGCGATCTCGGCACGCTCACGCTGCGGCACTTGGTTTTGCACGCAATCAATCACGTCCACCATCATCTGGAATACGTGAAAGAGAAACGGCAAGCGCTCCGCCGCGGTTAGAGATCAGCTGGCGTCTACCAAAGCGACCGCCTACGGCGACCGCTCACTCTCCGGGTGATTCCCTCTCGAATCATCTTTGTCGCGGTGGAATTCTCCTTTCGCCCAGCTCCTTTTTCCTCCAACGACTTTACTTTGATTCTCACGCGAACAACGAGACGTCTCGCGATTCATTGATCAGCGCGATCTGGCGAATCGCTCCCATGTGATACGCCAAATGTGCGACCGAAGCGAAGGCGCCGGTCAGCATCATTGGATCCCACTCGTGCGGCGTTTCGCACGCTTCGAGCCAGACGCGGCCCAGTACGTCGATTTCGGCGATCAGCGCGTTCCAATCGGCGTCGCGAATCATCTTCACTTCCCACGCCGCCGACCAATCCGCCGTAGCAAACGCATCCGCTTCACCACGCAGGGTCGCCTCGATCAGTGAGAGGTGATACCGCAGATGCTCGGCATGTGCGACGATCGGCATCCTCCCAGGCGCCGGAGGAGTAGAAGCTTCGAGAGCCGAGTAACGCCGCAGCAGACGTATCAAGCCGGGATCGTTTCGATTGATGAACCAGCTGCTATTGTCTGTACCACCATCCAGCGCTTCGCCCAAGAGAGTCTTGAGCGAATGCGCGATCATGTCTGCATGAATCATCGTATTTGATCCGCCTGGATCATGCTGGAAGTACTAGGTCGTCGCCGCTACCTCCGCTGACGGCATCCGACTTTCGGCTAGCGTCGTGTCGATTTCCAGCTTCATCGTCACGCTCCAGCGCCCTTCTTTGTCTCCTTGAATCCACCAATGCGGCATCAGAGCCACGCTTTGGTGCACCAATTCAAAGCCTCCTTCCGACTGGCTGACCGTCTCGATCGGGAAGGTCCACATGCTGGTCGGCTGATCAGCTTCCCAACGTACATCAATCCCCAACCACTGATCGGTCATGCCCAGCATCGTCATCTCGTGCAGATCCAACCGTTCGCCCAACTGCCCCAGTTGATCGCTTCCTTGATGGAAATAACGATCGTCGGCGCCGGATGGCAGACCCGCGAAATTCATCTCAACCGCAAAATGCATCGGCTGATCCTGCGGAACCCCTTCGATCAGGTAGGCGATCTCGAGCGTCGAACTGCCGGCCGAGAGCGTGACCCCCTTGGTGATCTTCAGCGGCACGCCCCACGCGTTCCCTTCGCGGTACATCTGGACCTGGATGCGATCGGGATTGCGGCGAATCTTCGCTTCGTAGGCGCCGTCCACAAAGTCGCCGCGTTCTTGGGCTTCGCCGTTGGCGACCAATTCGGGAGCGACGTCATTGTCAAAAAAGTGATCGATCAAGCTTTTACGAGCGTAGGAGTCGTACTGCAAACGCTCGTCGAGCCCCTGCTGCTTGAAAACGACCCGATCATGGATGCTGGCGACATCGCCGCCGGCAGATGACGGGCCAGCTAACACTTTGCGGTGATACGCTTCAGGGCGGCGCGTCAGCGTGGCGAGCAGATTGTGGCAAATCGAGCGGACGTCCAACTCGTACATCATCCCCCCTTGAGCCGGGGCGAACAGCGCAAGCAGCTTTTCGTCGACCAGTTTGATCTCTTGTCGAGCGTCAAAGTTGAAGTCGGCAGCTTCGGCGTCAATGTAGCTCGCTGGCTGCCCGATTGCGGCGTCGATGAGATTGTCAGCAGCAATCAGAGCGGTGTAGACGGCATTGCGTAGGTGAGGCAGATAGACGCCGCCAAAGGCGCCGTGCCAATAACTGCAGTTGCACTGCCCGCGATAGAGTTCGGTCTGGGCCATGTCTAACTGAGCCTGGTCGACATCGCTCTGACGACGAGCGGCGTCAAGTCGCTGACTGACCGCCATCATGCGGCTGTACATCTCGTCCGTTTCGGGATAACGAACTTTGAAGTTCCGCCAGTAGCCGCCCCGGACGAACTGCTTGATGCGCGGCCAGTTCGGTTCGTGCTCCAGTTCGTGCACCAAATCTTCGTAGGCGACTTGTTGCGGCACCGGCAACACCCACTCGGTCATTTCGCGGTAGCTTCCTTCCGGCAGAAAGACCTTGCCGACCGGTGGGAGCGAATCGACGGCTTCAGCCAGTGTCGTCGTATGGATCCAATCTTTATTCTTTTCGAGCGCCGTAAAGAAATCGTTCAACCAGCCTCGATCGTAGACGTGCGCCTTGGTGTCAGGCCAAGTGCCGAACTTCTCACCGTCATCGCCAAATACGACAACGCTGTTGGGGTGATTCTCGGCGATTCCCTTCAAATAGGTGATCGTGTCTTGCGGCGGCGCGAACGGCAGCAAATAGCGCATTCGCTCGCTGCCGGGGAAGATAGAGAGCAACTGTCCCGCTTCTTCCGTCACGTAGTATCCATACAGATCGTCTTGCTGGACGCCCGCATTTTTGAAATGGAAGTCGTCCAACAGCGTATAGCGAATACCGGCCTCGGCGATGTCCGAGGTGAGTTGCTGCTCCCAGACGCGTTCTGGCATCCACATGCCGCCGATCGTCGCTCCCAGGCGATTTTCGAGCCACTGAGTGTAGGTGCGGATCTGCCCGACGCGATCGCGACCGGGGATCATCGTCAGGATCGCTTCGTAGAAGACGCCGCCGATGATCTCGATGCGGCCCGAGCGCACGTGGGCGGCCAGGCGATCAAGATACTCAGGATGGTGAAGGTCAAGCCATTCTATTAACGGTCCACTGGTATGCAGACCGATTTTGATCGCGTCCGAAAAGCGATCAAAAACATCCAAAAACGGCAGATAGCTATCTTGATACGCCTGTTCAAAGACGCCGTCAAAGTTGCCGATCGGCTGATGGTTGTGAAGCACAAGGCAGAGGCGGATCGAGTTGCTCATCGCTTGGTCGTTCAAGAGAAAGGTGGTTGCGACTGCTATCTGTACTGATCGGCAAAATTGCCGCCGACGTGAGAGCTTTTCAAAGTTGCAGTCGCCATGATTAGCGGCGACGCTGAGGATCTGCCCTACTGCGCCGATCGCATCATCGCTGCAGCTTGTTCCGGCGGAAGAGGATTCACAAACATCCCAGTCCCCCACTCAAAACCGGCTTGCGTTGTTGCGCGCGGCAATATCACTAAACGCCAGTGATAGTAAGCCTGCGCATTTATGTCAAACGGAGTCGTGTGAATCAGATAGTTGTAAGCCGAGAATTCTAACGCATTTTCGATTTGTGACAGGCAGCGCTGAGTAAGCTGGGCAAGCTGTTCCAATCGTGCAAGATCGACCCCGCAAAAGTCGCTATCCGCTCGCCGCGGCAAAATCCAGGTCTCCAGCGGCACACGTGACGCAAAGGGGCAAAATGCGACGAAGTGGTCATCGACGTAGACAACCCGCTCGGCCGCCGCCAATTCCCGTTCAATCAACTCCGCCCAATAAGAACGGCCATAGCGGTGGAAATAGTCGCGGCTCGCCTTTAGCTCCTCCTGCACACGCAGCGGAGTCCGCTCGGTCGCCATGATCTGACTATGACTATGCTCCAGCGATGCTCCCCCGGCGGCGCCGACGTTTTTGAAGATTTGCGCATAAGCGTAACGCCCCTCCTTTTTTAGGGCGTTGAGCCGAGCTTGATAGGCGACAAACGTCAATCGGGCGTTCTCGGGAGATAGTTCTGAGAAACGAATCTGATGCTGCGGAGACTCGATCACCACATCCTGCCAACCGCTCGCTGACTGACGGGGGAAGAACTCGTCGCCGCATTGCGCCTCGCCCGACTGTTCCTCTCGTTCGAACGCCGGAAAGCGATTGGGGACGACACGAACCTGCCAACCGGGACCATTGGCGGGCGAATCATGCGGGCGAGCCGCCCACAATTCAGGAGGGGCCAGTTGCTCGGCCCCTTCGCAAAAGGGGCAATCGAGCGTTTTAGCGATCGAGGGCGAATGATCAAATTGCTGCGGACGCTCTGCGCGCCGCGCGGCGATGACAACTTCATACCCCAACAGAGGATCGCGGCGAATCTCGCTCATAAGGTCCGTCTACGCGTTGATTGCGGCCAATTCCTGCAGCCACAGCGACTGCGTCGCGAAATAGCGTTGTGTCGCAACATTCAATTCGAGTGCACGGCTCGGTGAGCCGTGCACCCATTCAAGCGATTACCGCGACTAGCGTTTCTTCTTGGCGCCGCCCACCATTTTCAGCTTACGCGCGACCGTTTCTTCAAACAGCCGTACGTACTCGACGGCGCTTCGTTTCCACGACCAGTCTTGCGCCATGCCGGCGTCGACGATCTTTTTCCAGGTTGGCTTGTCGTTCTGATAAATACGGCAGGCGCGATGCAGCGTATCGGCCAAAGCGTGCGAACTGTATTCGCGGAAACTGAAGCCGTTGGCCGTACCTTCCGCCAACGTCTCTTCGTCCGCATCGGTGATCGTGTCGGCCAGTCCGCCAGTCTCGCGAACGACCGGTACGGCTCCATATTTCAGGCTGTAGAGCTGGTTCAAACCACAGGGCTCGTACAAACTGGGCATCAAAAACATGTCGGCGCCCGCCTCGACGCGCCGAGCTTTTGATTCGCAGAATTCGACCTTCACGCCCACTTTATCAGGGTATTGCTGGGCCAGGGTCGAAAGCTGATTTTGGTGCCCCGGTTCACCGGTTCCCAGAATGACCCACTGCGTGTTACGCGTGCGGGCCCACTCTTGAATCACTTCGGCGACCAGGTCAAACCCCTTTTGATCGGCCATACGACCCACCATGCCGATGATCGGCGCCTGGGGATCGGTCGGCAAATTGAACTCTTGCTGCAGCGCCTTCTTGCAGGCCGGTTTCCCCATTTCCCAATCGTCGATGCCGAATTTCACGGCAATCGCATCGTCGATCGCGGGATTCCATTTGTCGTAATCAACGCCGTTCACGACGCCGGATAAGACCGCAGCACGATCGCGCAAGACACCTTCCAACCCGCAACCGAGCGGACTGCTTTGAATCTCTTGTCCATAACGGGGACTGACCGTGCTGATCGAATCGGCGAAGACAATCCCGGTCTTCAGGAAGTTCAGATGGCCGTAGAACTCCATCTGATGCATGTTGAAATACTTCCAGTCGAGCCCGGTCAGGACCATATCCCAATGCCAGAAATTCCCCTGGTAAGCCATGTTGTGAATCGTCAGCAACGTCGCGATTTTTTCGTAGCCATGCGTCGCCGCGTACTCAATGTCCAAGTAAGCGGGCGCAAGCCCGGTTTGCCAGTCGTTGCAATGAATCACGTCGACCGGCAATTCAAGCAGGCGAATCGCTTCGAGAATGGCGCGCGAGAAGAAGACGAATCGCTCGCAATTGTCTTGGTAGTCTTCGCCATCTTCGCGATACAATTGAGGGCGATCGTAGTATTCGTCGTTTTTTACAAGGTAAACGGGAATATCCGAGCCGGGCAAATAGCTTTTTAATAACTGACCACTGACGACCTTGCTGCCGATCGGCAAGTCGAAATGAATGGGCAGTTCTTCAATCGGCTGGCCGCATGTAAAGGTTTGCCGGAACGCGGGCATGATCACCGCGACATCTTGGCCCAAACGACGCAGTTCCAGAGGGAGAGAACCACATACATCTGCCAATCCGCCAGTTTTGGCGAACGGATAAACCTCACTGCTGGCGAGTAGAATATTCAAAGTCGCCAAACTCCTGGGGCGGGGCTATCTAAGGTGGAGACAGCAAAGGTGCGAAAAATAATAACACACAGACGCATTGTTCGGTAAGACAACAGGGAAGATTGGGGGATTCCGAAAAATGCGCAGATCAAAAGCTTTGCGAAATCTTCGACGTTTTTGCGGGGGTGCAGGGCAACTCGAATCGCATTTGGCTAAAGTGTTGCACAGTATTGGGTTACTTGCAAATCCATCTCTTTCGACGCCGGGGAAGCGGGCAGGTTACGCAATCTGCCTACGTAATTGAACTTACGCCCGTGGGGAGGGCACTAACACATGTACGGCGAGATCAGGCCAAGTCCGACGGCCAACCAAGGCGGGGAAGATTGCAGGGCGTTAATATACCGTTAAATCGAATCCGATGCGGTGTTACTTCGCCTTGGATTCCCCAGCCTACCACCGGAGCTTCAAGAAAAATATTTCATGAAAAATTGCGGACTTGATGTCGAAAAGCTGACCTCGCTCTATTTCGACCGGATTCACCGGGCGGCTTTGCTGATGTGCGGCAATGCCTGGGACGCCGACGATTTAGCGCAGGAGGTCTTTCTGATCGTCGCCAATGACCCGACTAAGTTTGAAGGACGCAGTAGCCATTACACCTATCTGTACGGAATTCTGCTGAACTTGGAGCGCCGGTTGCGCCGGAAAAGGCGAATGCATCAGGAAAAAACCGAAAAGCTGGCTCAACGTCAGGATGCCCCCACGGCGGCAGTCGCTGCGGATGTGCCGGTCGTATCGGAGGAATGGAAGCGAAGCCTCTGGAGTGTAGCGGCCGAATTGCCCGACGGACAACGTCAGGCGATCGTCCTTCGTTTTGGCGAAGAACTTCCCTATCAAGAGATCGCCGACATCTTAGGGTGCCCCCTAGGAACGGTAAAAAGTCGCATTTTCCACGGATTGGGAACGCTCAGAAAGCTCGTTGCCGAAAGCCCCGGCCAGCTACGCGAGATCCCTCGCGAACTTGGAGACTCCCCACTTGGAGAAACCCCACCTGGAGAACCACGGTCCGATGCCATCTGAACCTCGAATTTTTGATCCCGACGAGCAGGATGATGTTCGTCTCGAAACCGAACTGCCGGAAGCGGAGCTCTCGGATGAAGCGTGGGAAACCGCGGCGCTGCCGGACGACCTGCTGTTGCTGGGCGATCAGTTGCGCTGTGACGCGACTCGCCTGCACGAGTCGCATCGCGCCGATCGCTTGCAGCACGAACTGCTTCGTCCCGAACGAGCGCAACGCGCCGAAACCCTCGTTCCTGCTCACGGTATTTCCGCCTGGCTCCCCCTGCTCTGGCTGCTGCCGGTCGTCTTGGTCACCGCCGCATTAGTCTGGAACGGCCAACCAACGACGCCTCCCATTCCTGCTTCTCCCGCGGTGGCGGTAACCCCCAACGTCACTCCCAAGATTGAATACGCGCCGCAGGTTTACTCGGTTTCCTTGCCGGCCGAACCCCCTTCCCAACATGGCCCCAGCGCCGCTGAACTCGACGCACTGCTTGACTTGATGCAGAACGAGACCGCTTCCGTCGCCGTTTCGCTTTAAAGCCGCTCATGAATTTGAAGTCGACAATTCGATTTGCAGCGCTGCTGCTGGCGATCGGCGCCGCAAGCTTCGTCGCTGCGGAAGATCTGCCGCAGTTCGAAACCGCCGCCCAGCAGTTGGCCGCCGCTACGGTCACGGTGCGCATGATCGCGCTGCCGGCCGCACCGCCGGCCGGCGAAGCCGATCCTCTCGCCAAACAGCCGAAGTCGCCGTCGCGCGTGACCGTTTGCACCGGCGTCGCAATCGCCCCGCGACAGATCGTCACCTGCTTGCGTTACGAATCGGGGAGTCGACTGCGCGTCACGCTGGCCGATGGACGTCAGGCCGACGCCGAACTCAAAGTGATCGATCATTTTTCCACGCTCGCTATTTTGCAGCTGCAAGAACTCGAAGTTCCTGCGATCTCACTCGCTCCCCAAGATCCCGTCGCCGGTCGGTGGGTCGTTTCCGCCGCCGGCTGGGGAGCCGCGCCAAGCGTCCAGACCTTTGGCATGATCGGCGCCGTCGATCGCCAAATCCCCGGCGCTGATTTGCCGCCGCTGTTGGAATGCGACTTACGCGGCGCCGCGACCGCCGCCGGATCCGGCATCGTCAATCCTGACGCGACCTTAGCAGGCGTCGTCGTCGCCGTGCAAAAACCGAACGACGAAGCCCCGCGGACGTACGCCGTTCCGAGCAAGCACATCCAGCGTCTGCTCGCCTCCCAAGCGGCCGACAAAATCGTCGTCTTACAGCGTCGTCGTCCCACGTTGGGTCTGACCTTAACGGCCGGCCAAAAGGCCGAGACGGTCGTCGTCGAAAAAGTCGCCGCCAATGGTCCTGCCGCACAAGCCGGCATCGCCAAAGGAGATCAGGTTCTCGCCGTCGATGGACTCTACATCCGCTCGGTCTATCAAGCGATTGGCCCGGTTCTCGCCAAACAGCCCGGCGACAAAATCCGCCTGAAGGTGCTGCAAGGCGACAAGCTGGCGCTCGTCGAAGTCACTCTCGGCGGCGGAGTCGAGTTTCCGAATCAAATGGCGCAGCTCGGCGGCGATCGCCGTCTGCTGACCGATCCGCGGATTGAACTCGCTCGGCTGGCCGCGAAGGACCCCAATCTTCAAGATCCCTTGGCCGCGATGGAAGTCGCCGGCGAAGATGAACAACCGGTCGACCCACGCGACGAGCAAATCGAAATCTTGCAGCGCGCGATCGATCGCTACGCCAAGCTAATTGAGTTCTACCAACAACAGCTCGACACCCAACGCGACAAGGTGAAGCAGTTGGAAGCCAAACAAGCAACCGCAGACCAATAGTCGGCAGTCGCTATTCTTCTCCTCTTCGTAGCCCGAAGCGCGAGTTTTGAGGTTGCGATATTTCTCTGGTTGGCCGCGATAGCTCCGCTATCGGGGCGGCGCAGCCGTAGGAGGCATTGGTTCCCGGTATGCAGTTCGGGGCCATTTCGCCATTTCAAACGGCGCGGCGACCACCGCTCTAGGTCCGACCACGGCTCGACGCCTCTTACCGACTTCGTCGGCCCCGACAGCGGAGCTATCCGGGCCAACCGGAATCGGTTCGGCCAAATAGCGCAACCTCAAAAAGCGCCAGCGAGGGAAATGCGGGCGGCTACTTCGATCCGCCCTTGAATCGCCAAGCGATTTTCCCGCGCTCGCGCTTCGGACTACGAAGAAGGTCGTCCGCTAAAAACTTCTTACAGCAACGTATCCAACTCGTCGACCAAGCCTTCAAAGTGGGTCAGCGCCGTTTCGACCGCCGTCGGTTGCTCCATATCAACCCCGGCGTCGCGCAGCAGGTCGAGCGGGTACTTCGAGCAGCCTCCCTTGAGGAACGTCAGGTAGTCGTTCAGCTCGCTCGCGCCGCCGTTCAACACGCGTTTGCTCAGTGCGATCGCGGCCGACAATCCGGTCGCGTACTTGTAAACGTAGAACGCACGATAGAAGTGCGGAATCCGGAAGCACTCGAGCGTTAGATCGTCGTCGATGACAAAGTTCGGACCGAAGTACTTCTTCAGCAGTTCCAAATAGGCCTCTTGGAACGATCGGACGGTGAGCGGTTCGCCGGCTTCGCACATCGCGTGGGTGATCTTCTCGAACTCGGCGAACATCGTTTGGCGAATGATCGTGCCGCGAATCGCGTCGATGTCGCGATTAACCAGGTAAGCTCGCTCACGATCGTCGGCCGCGTTTTCCTGCATGTATTGGCTGAGCAACTGTTCGTTAAACGTGCTGGCCACTTCGGCGACGAAGATCGTGTAATTGTAGTACTGATACGGCTGATTTCCGGCCGAATAGTAGCTGTGCATCGAGTGCCCCGCTTCGTGAGCGAGCGTAAAGACGTCGTCCAACACGTCGGGCTTGTAGTTCATCAAAATGTACGGCGCCCCGTCAAAGGTGCCGCAGCTGAACGCGCCGCTTTGCTTGCCGGCGTTCGGATAACGATCGCTCCAACGCGCCTTTGTCAGCCCGTCCTTCAGCACGTCGCAATATTCCGTCCCCAACGGAATCAACGCGTCCATGATCGACTCGACCCCTTCATCCCACGTATGCCGCGATTTGATCTCACTGAGGATCGGCACATAGGTGTCATAGTGATGAATGTCGCGCAGTTTCATTTTGCGGCGACGCAAATCGTAATAGCGATGCAGCGCCGGCAGATGATTGTGGACCGAATCGATCAGGTTGTCATAAACCGATTGCGGCACGTCGTCGGCGTACAACGCTTGATGGATGGCGCTGTCGTATCCGCGAACTTTGGCGTAATAGACGTCGCGTTGGATCGATCCAGACAAGGTCGCCGCGAGCGTATTCTCGTGCCCTTTGAACTGGGCGTAATACTGATGGAACGCCGTTTTGCGAACATTGCGATCGGACGATTGGAAAAACTCGCTCAGGTTCGAGTTCGCCAGTTCGACCTCTTCCCCCTTTTCGTTTTTCAGCGTGCCGAACTTCATGTCGGCGTCCAGCAACTGACGAAACGCCTGGCCGGCGGCCGACGACATCTCGCTTTGCATCGCCAAGATGCGTTCTTCTTTTTTGCTCAGCGTGAATTTTTTGTAGCGAGTCAGACGCTCGACCATCAGTCGATACGGCTTCATCGGCTTTTCTTCCAGCAGTTCGGCCAGGCGCTTGGCTGAAATCGACTGAATCTCGGGCGAAATGTAACTAGCGGCCTGGCCCAATTTACTGCCAACCGACTGATAGCGAGCGATCCGCCGCTGCGAATCATCGTCCGCCTGATTCTCGGTTGTCTTCAAAAAGGCGTAAGTGCCAACCCGTTCCAACAAGCGATCGACGTCCAGGTCAAACTTCAAGCAAGCGGCCAGCGCGGCGCCGCTGTCGGCCAAGGTCCCTTTGAACTTCTCGAAGCCCTTTTCTTTTTTGGCGAGCTTGGCGAAATCCTTTTCCCAAGCCTCCGGCGAGTCATACAGACTCGTCAGGTCCCAAGTATCGCTCACGGCGACTTCGCTCCGCGGGGGCAGCGATTTTGACTTCGATTTCGATTTCAGAGACTTCTTCGCAGTTTTCTTCTTGGCGGCCATCCGGTTCCTCGACAATTTGTTGCAGGTCTGGTCGCAATCGTATCGGGCCACGCCGTGTGCGAAAAGGGAGACCCTGGCAAAGATTGGCGTCTTAAGAGAGAAGAATCGATCACCGTAGGTCAGGAAGAATGGACGAACAGGCGCACGATAACTTTCTGCGTAGGTCGCGATCACCCCAGACGGTTGGACCGGACCGTACGCGTTTTTTTCTGTCGCACCTCGTCTCTCTTTCCATACGTTAATTTGGGTAGTTTTGAAGCCGCTGCAGATCCGTTGGATCAAAAGGTTGGACTGGACCGGACGCACGCATTTTTTCTGTCGAATCTCGTCTCTCGATGTCCATACGTTAATTTGGGTAGTTTTGAAGCCGCTGCAGATCCGTTGGACCAAAAGGTTGGACTGGACCGGACACACGCATTTTTTCTGTCGAATCTCGCCTCTCGTTGTCCATACGTTAATCTGGGTAGTTTTGAAGCCGCTGCAGATCCGTTGGATCAAAAGGTTGGACTGGACCGGACACACGCGTTTTTTTCGTCGAATCTCGCCTCTCTCTGTCCATACGTTAATTTGGGTAGTTTTGAAGCCGCTGCGGAACCATTGGACCAAAAGGTTGGACTGGACCGGACATGGATCATGCGCATCCCGTTCTCCTCCCGTCCCGCCGATGCACTGCCCACGCGCGCACACCGCCAGACCTCTCAGTCAACCAGCAGGCCGTGCGCAATGTCAACCGACAATATTTGACTTGCCAGCGCCGCAAATGTTAGGAAACGCGGTGCGGAATTCGAACCCCTACATTTTCCCAGAGTGATTACGACTGATGGATCTATCGAAGCGGCAAGCGTTAATTGAGCACATTCAATCGATCGGCGGGCTCGGGATGTCGGCGCCTGCGCCGGTGGTGACCATCGATGCTTTCTTTGATGGCAATGACGACTACGGCTCGATCGGCTGCAACCTGACCGATCACCCAGGCCCCCAAGGTTTTTACGAAACCCTGCGTTCCATTCGTGACCGTAGCGATGTCGTCAACGTCCTGGTTCAAATCTACGAAGTCGAGGAAGACGACGTCACGATGTGGCCGTTTTCCGAACGGGTGTTTATCGTCACCAAGGCCGATCTCGCAACGATCGCCAAGCTTCTAGTCCGCTTACAGCCGTCCGAAATTGATAGCGAATACCCGCTGCCTCCCCATGCCGAACAACCGCCGGAAGATTGCGTGGCGTACGCGGTATGGTGGGACTAGCAATTTTGATGTCCCGTCGGGTGCGATTAGAACATGCATCGCAGGGAGCCCAGCAACCATCCACCTCTGGAAACCGAAACAGCATCCCAAGATTGCGTTTTCACGCGAGGGCAATGGCGGGCGACTTTATACAGGTTCGCGGTGCGTCTCGACCTACTTAGGAAATCGTCACTCGCTCTTCTCGACTCGTTTCGCCGTCTGACGCACGCCGTTTTGGAACAATTCGACCGAGACGCTGCGCCCTGAATCGTTGACTTGAAACGTGAGCGTTGCGTCCACAACCTTGTAGAACCAGACTGTCTCGCTGCGGGGATAGACCCGCAGCATTGGCTGTCCAGTCAGACCGACCAGCAACTTGTCGTCCTGGACAGAAACGGTGAATACGGCGCCGGGCGCTAGTTGATACTTGCCCGCCAGACGCTGCATCTTGGCAGGCGCCACTTCAAGCTGCTTAGCGAACTCACGGGGCTTCTCTTCCGCGCCGGCCAACATGCGCATCAGTTGCTCGGCCAGCGCGTCGACCTCGCCGGTCGCCGTGTTGGTCAATACGACCACCGCGGCGTCGAGCTTGCGACTGACGAACAGTGACGAATGATAACCGCCGGTCTGACCGTTATGCCAACGCGTCGAGCCGTCCCGAGCGACGTGCCAGCCCAGCCCCATCGCAAAGTCATTCTTGTCGAGCGGCTTTTGCTGAACTCGCCAGGCGACGTCGATCGCGGCGCCCAGTTTTCCCGCAGGCGGATCTAGCTGGGCTTGAGCGAATTTGAGCAGATCATCAACATCGCTGCGAATCGCTCCGGCGCCGGCCAATGCGTCAAAGTCCCACGTATGCCCTGGAGTCCCCCCGGCGATGTGCGGTGACGCCAGACGCTTCTGCTGCTCGGCATTGAGCGTGATCCCCGTATCCACAAGCTTGAGCGGAGTCGCGATCCGCTCTTGCAGGAGCGATTCATAATTCGTTTTCCGTTCGAAGGCCAACAACGTGCCCAGCAGACCGGCGCCCAAGTTCGAGTACTCCATGCTCGCTCCCGGCTGCTTATTGGGCTGATGTCCAGCAAGAAACTCAGCCAAGCGCTGATCGGTATAGTCGGCGTACGGATTGTACGGGTCGGCCGGCTTCAGATTGTCAGGCAGTCGCGGCAAGCCGGAAGCGTGCGTCGCCAAATGCCGCAGTTGGATCGGCTGGTCCTTCTCGCTGCGACGCATCGAGAATCCCTCTGGCAGCAAGTCCTCGGCCGGCGTCTCCAGCGAGACTCGCCCTTCGACCACGGCATCAGCGAGCAACAGCCCGGTGAACACTTTGGATATCGATCCGATCTCATAGATCGTTTTGCCGTCGGGAACTTGGGAATCGTCGGCCGAAAGTTCGCCATATCCGCGGACGACGGTTTTGTCTCCCTGGATGATTCCAATCGACATGCCGACGACCGTTTCGCTGTCGATGTAGGGTTTCGCCAGGCGGTCCATCTGCTCGGCCAAATCGGCCGCCTGAGCGACCGAGGCGAACAGCAGAAAGAGGATGGCGATAGTTGCAGAAGTTTTCATAACGTGCCTATTACGGGGAACTCGCTGACGCATCTACTCGTATCCGGATCCGATTCAATCTCATTAGCGAATTCGCTCGACGATAGGAACTATTGCAGTTTAGTAGAGGGGGCGGAGCAAACGCAATTCACGGCGCAACGCGCGCTTCCACAACCCACCTCGTAGCGCCAGCAGGTAGAGACCGTCGCGAACAGGGCTGCGTTTTGCGGTAGATCGGTAACGCAAAGTCTAAGGGCGAAAATCGATTTTCCCCGCTCCTCTCACTCTCCTCACCACGTTCGGCCAAGCCCTCCGCTTCCATCTCTCAGCAAGAGATAAACCCCTAAGCATCGAAAATCAGAGGGGCCAACGCCAATAAGCAACCGCTAGACTTGCTTTTTGGGCGGGCGAATAATCGCGTTTTTTTTCAAGTAAATCAAGAAAACGTTTGACCATTTTTCTCGCTCGCCCTAGCATGGGATCCCAGCGGGATACTTTCGCTGCAACAGCGCAACGTACGTCCAATCGCGGAAGAAACATCGATCAAAAACTGCTTTTCAAAATTCAATCGAACCTGGCGACTTGCAACGTTCGTCGTGGGCCCGCTCTGGTTCGAAGAGTTCATTGATCTCTATTCGTCAGAATTGCGTATCTCCTCTTCGCAAAGGTATCGACTCATGTTCGCTCGTTCGCCTCGATCTCAAGTTCGTCGTCCTGGATTCACGCTTGTCGAGTTGTTGGTCGTGATCGCCATTATTGGGGTCTTGATCGCTTTGCTGCTGCCGGCCGTTCAGCAAGCGCGCGAAGCGGCTCGCCGAATGCAATGCAGCAACCACTTAAAACAAATCGGGCTGGCTCTGCATACCTATCACGATTCGTCTGGCGCTTTTCCGCCGGGGGGCTACAGCGACGGCAATCAGCTGAGTTGGCACGCTCGGATCCTCCCCTTTATCGAACAACAGGCCTTCTATGAGTTGATCGATTGGACCGCCAGCGGGTACCAAGCGAACAAACCGCTTTCGCTTGATTTCGTCCCTGATGGTTATCACTGTCCAAGCAATTCTTCGGAGAAACTGCGTGGAACATGGGGCAGCGGCAAAGTGAACGGCGAATCGACCTACACGCAGCACTACAACGGCGTTGCAGGCCCTATCGGCGTGAATCCCCAAACGGGACAAAACTACCCCCTACTCATCGGTGCGACCTATCACTCGGCATGTACGGGAGCAAGCGACGAACGAAAAGGGATGGCGATCGGCGGAACGCTCTACGTTGATTCCAAAGTGCGATTTGGCGATATCACCGACGGCACGTCAAATACGTTGGTTGTCGGCGAGCGATTTGAAGGAGAAACAAGTTGGTTGGCGGGAACCAGCAACACGGTCGCTTGGCCCTGCGACGCCGCCGGCTTTAAGAACCTGGAATATAGCGTCAATTTTTGCGGCCCCAATGAATCGTGCGGCTCGTATTACAATTCGCGACCATTTTCGAGCAATCACCCAGGCGGCGCCCTCTTTGCGATCGGGGACGGATCGGTCAAGTTCATCGCGGAAACGATCGACTTTGATATCCTCCTGGCGCTCGCTAGTCGCAACGGCGGCGAACCGTTGACCGCGCCTTAAAACGGCTTCTAGCATCCGAAACCTGGCGTCGAGATCAAACCGTTTGACTCGACTTCCCAGGGCACTATCCCCCCACCCCCAGAAAAGAAACCGAGATGGTTAAGCAATTCCAACCCTGCTCGTTCACGGCGCCTTGCTGGATAGGATGCCTCCTTTTGATCGGCGGCATCGCGCTGCCGGGGTGCTGGTCGGAATCGTCCGATCAAATCGTGATCTCCGGCGAAGCGACCTATGACGGAAAACCGATTCCGGTGGGCGAACTCATTTTCACGCCGGATACCAAACAGGGAAACAAAGGTCCCCAGGGGCGCGCCAAGATCAAAGATGGCAAGTTCACCACCGCCGGCAGCGGACGCGACGTAGTGGGCGGCCCCTATCAGGTGGAGTTAAAAGCGTTTGATGGGGTCGCCTTTGAAGGGCGCGAGCTGGTGGTTGAAGAAGGAAAACCGCTGTTCGGTTCGGTGCGATCTCAGATCGATCTTCCCCTGAAAACGGCGACGCTCAAAGTAGAAGTGACGACGCAAAATAATAAGCCTGAGCTAGCGCTCTCGGTCGCACCTTAGGCCGGCTGGCGGCAACGGCAATCAATCCGACTTCCTCCCTTGAAATGCGCATCGATGGACTGCTTGAAGAATTCGCCGCAGAAACGACTCGTCACATTTGCATTCGTGTTGTGCGGCGCGTTCGTGTTCACTTCGTCAGGCCGAGCAGATCCGCAACCAGACGCGACTTCTTGGGGACAACGGCCTAACGTGCTGTTCATTGCGGTAGACGACTTACGCGTTCAGTTGGGATGCTACGGCGATTCGATCGCCCAAACTCCTAACATCGACAAACTAGCGCAGCGCGGCATGCTGTTCGAGCGCGCCTATTGTCAGCAAGCGCTTTGCAACCCGTCGCGCACTTCCGTGATGACCGGATGCTATCCTCACGCGCTGCAGATCTGGGATTTACCCACCCATTTTCGTCAGCTCTATCCTGATATCGTGACCTTGCCGGAGTTCTTCCAAGGACATGGTTACTTCACGCAAAACATTGGAAAAATCTATCACAACTATCGGCAAACGCTTCGCAACGATCCGCAATCGTGGTCGACGCCTGCGGTGCATGACTGGGGCGCTCATTCCAACGACTGGTTCGTGAGCGGCGAGCCATTTGGGCTGAAGTCGATTTCCAAAGGCCCTGCCGTGCAGCAAGTGGACGTCGCCGACGAAGCCTATCTGGACGGACGAATCGCCGCCGACGCCATTTTGGCCATTCGCGAGCGCGCCGCACAGAAACAACCGTTCTTCCTGGCCGTCGGTTTCTGGAAGCCGCACCTTCCCTTCAATGCGCCGAAGCAATATTGGGACAAGTACGATCCCCAGGAGATCGCAGCGCAATTGGAGCGGCTTCCCCAATCCGATGCGCCTCAGATCGCGCTCCACCCCTACGGAGAACTTCGCAGCTATACCGACATTCCCAAAACCGGGGAGATTTCAGACGAACAAAATTTGGTTTTAAATCATGGCTACTACGCCGCGATCTCTTTTCTCGACGCGCAGATCGGCAAGGTTCTTCATGAACTCGACCGCCAAGGACTCGCAGAAAACACGATCGTGGTTCTGTGGTCGGATCATGGATTTCATCTCGGAGAGCACGATCTCTGGTGCAAGACGAGCAATTTTGAACTCGACACGCGCGTGCCGCTGCTCATTGCGGCCCCCGCCGCAGCGCACCCAGGTCAAAAGACGACGGCATTGACCGAATTGGTCGACCTCTACCCAACTTTAGTCGACCTATGCGATCTCCCCATTCCCGCGGCGCTGCAAGGAAAAAGCCTCCGTCCGATCTTGGCGGATCCGACAGCGACCGTTCGCGACGCCGCATTATCGCAGCATCCGCGTCCCGCCTACTTTAAAAACAAGCCGGAAGTACTGGGCTATTCACTGCGAACCAATCGCTTTCGCTACAACGAATGGCGCGATTTTGAAACGAACCAAGTCGTCGCCCAGGAACTTTACGATCATCAAAGCGACCCGCAAGAAAGCCGCAACCTGGCCGGCGCCAAAGCGTATCAAAACGATTGTGCGACCTTGGCGAAATCGCTCTCGCAGCGGTTGCAGAGGATTGCTCCTGTGCGACGGTAGTTTCACAGCGTTCGACAGGGGAGCTTTCGTAGGGTGCGTCTGGACGCACAAAGCCCGGCAACAGGTCACGGAAATAAACCAAGCGTGGAAACGCACAAGCCAGAGAGCTGCGTTATCACGCGTTGATGATAGTCGTCGATAAGCAGGATCCAGGTGCGTCTTGACGCACCCTACGTGACTGCAAAGCGGTGTTGAACCAAGCAAGCGCGATCGGTTTCACGGCGATTATTCCGCTACCGCCGCTTGTTGGGTTTCGCTTCGCTACACCCAACCTACATTGAAGAGCAACGCGCCACATCACCCGATGATCTCTCGCTTGTGCTGCACATAATCCCAGATCACATACCGATCGAGATCGCGGCCGGCCGTAAAGAAAACGCGTCCTTGGGACGTTTGGGCTAAGCGATAGGCGAACTTCACGTCTTCTTCCGTCTGCGACCAACTGGGAATCAAGAAGATGTTGATCGTGATTCCTTCTCGCGCACACAGCGCGCCTTCGCGCAGGGTCGCCGCTTCGGTCGCCGGGTCCGGCGGGTAGAGCAGGAAGAGTTGCGAGCCTTCAAAGTGGGCCGTCGGCAGTCCGTCGGTGATTAGAATGATTTGGCGGTTCGGCGTGTCTTGATTCGCCAAAAACATCCGCGACTGTTGCAGCGCGTGTTGGATGTTCGTGAAGTGAGGAGGAATGCGATATTCGCTGGCGCCGGGGTCGCTCATGTCGGCTCGCAGTCGCACCACCGGATCATGCAGCGTCACCGGTTTCGGCAACAGGCCAATCACGTCGCCGGGGCGAACCGGCTTGGCGAAGGAGTACATCTCCAACATCTGCAGATAGTCGCCGGGATACTCGCTGCGGATCAAACCTTGCAGGGCCAGGGCCATTCGTTTGACGTTGACGTACTGCCCTTCGTACCGCATCGACCCGCTCATATCCATGATGACGGTCGTGGCGCACTTGGGAGTGTTACGCGTGCGGTGGATCTCGATATCTTCCGGCTTGAGCCGGAGCGGCGTCTGCCCTTCTTGCCTTAGAATCGCGTTGATCATCGACTGCGGAATGTCCATCTGCGTGATCGAATCGCCAAACTCATACGGCTTGGTCTGTTGCAATTCGACGGCGCCTTCGCCGAGGATCGGACCTTGATGACGACCCGATCGGGACGCTTCGAGATTCGAGAAAATCTTCTCTAGCAGCTTGCCCTGAAAGATGCGAAACGCTTGCGGCGTGATCTGGAACGCGCCATTTTTATTGCCGGTGAGCCCTTGCTGTTCGGCCATGTTGCGAACGTACTCTTCCAGCTGACGCTGCAGGTCCATCAGTTGTTCCATCTGGCCTGGCTCGGCGAACTGCGACAGCTCGGACATGTCGATCACGCCGATCTGAGCCGACTCTTTCGCCTCTTCGAGCTGCTTTAACAGCTCGTCGATTCGCTCCAGCTCTTCTTTGATGGCGATCGCTTCAGGCACGGTCATCGACGTTTGCCCGGTGAAGTCGTACTTGGCCGCGAGTTCGTCAACTTCGTACTTTTCGCCGAGACGCTCGATCAGGTGAACCAGTTCGCCGGCCAACGGAGAACGCGCTTCGTCGGCCAAATACCAGAGCCGCTCGAGATCGTAGATTTGCTCGCGATCGACGGCGGCTCGAGCGGCGTCACCCAACTTTCCTTGCGGATAGTGGATCTGCTTGCCTGCTTTGTAGTAATTCTTGCGGGCCTTTTTCAAAACGCTGTCGGTTTCATACGTCTCGAGGATCTTCCGCTTGCGCTCCTGGAGCATCTTGATCAGCGCATCGAGACTCGGGCCGAGCCCGGCGATCTGGCTGGGGTCAAGCTTGATCGCGCGGGCTAGCTCTTCCGGCGTCAGCTCGCGCATCTCGCCGTACATCAGCATATGTTCCATCGCCGGCGAGACGAGATCGGGCGCCTCTTGCGTGGGACTAGGGAACCGCTGCGGATCGTACTTTTGGTACGTATGAATCACGCCGCCGGGTCGATAAGGTTGGTTCACGCGAACGCTTTCTGTTATTCGAACTCGTATTCGATCCGACCATGCTGCTGCGAGCGAGAAATGCGATCGAGCGCGTGCAAGCCGGCCAACACAAACTCGACGCAGGAGGCCCGCATCGCTTCGTTTTCCGATGCGTTCAGCTCAAACGCTTTGTCCCAGATCGGCGGCACATGCTGCAGACGATCGGCGTATTGGCTAGAAGGAAGCAAATCGCCCACTTCGATCTTCACGCCGCGGCTGAAGATCTGGCCGATCTCTTCCAGTCCATGCTGCTCGACATATTCGCTGAAGACGATCCGGACCGCTTCGGCGACCAGCGCATCCAACACCTGACGTTCCGACATTTGATGGCTTCCCATCATGTCGAGCTCTAACTTGCCGAGCGACGACGAGTAGAGATGCCCCAGGTCCGAGAGACGCACGACCGCCGGCTTCTCGCCCAAGATGATGCCGCGATGTCGAGCGCTGGCGACCGCCGTCCGAAAGTTGGCGATGCTAAAACGAGCGCTGACGCCGGACTGATGATCGATGTATTTGCTCTTGCGACCGCAAACGGTGATCTGCTCCAGGATTTCGCGAATGAAGTAGGGAACGACGACGGGATAATCGCCATCCAGTTCGACCGCCGCTTCCTGCTGCATGATCTGAATGCCAAGATCGCGCTCACGCGGGTAATGCGTATGGACGACCGTCCCGATGCGATCCTTGAGTTGTGGAATCACTTTGCCGCTGCGATTGTAAGTCGCCGGGTTCGCCGAGAAGAGCAACAGCAGATCAATATCGAACTGCACCGGATAGCCCCGAATCTGCACGTCTCGTTCTTCCAGCATGTTGAACAGCCCGACCTGAACCAACTCGTCCAGTTCCGGCAGTTCGTTCATCGCAAAAATGCCGCGATGCATGCGGGGGATCAATCCAAAGTGGAGCGCCTCTTCGGTCGACATGCTGACGCCGCCGACCAGTTTGGCCGGATCGATTTCGCCGATCACGTCGGCAAACTTGGTGCCTGGCGCCAAACGTTCGACATACCGATCGTCGCGCGACCACCAGGCGATCGGCACTTGGTTTTCGTCATGCGTCGCCAGGTAAGTTTTGGCGACGCTTGAGATCGGATGGTACGGATCTTCGTGAACGGGGCAACCGGGAATGTCGAGATACGGCACTTCCTCATCCAGGAACCGCGAGATCATCCGCATGATGCGGCTCTTCGCTTGTCCCTTCTCGCCGAGAAACAGCATGTCGTGCCCGGCGATCAGCGCCAGGTTGATCTCGGGAATGACGGTATCGTCATAACCGACGATGCCGGGATAGAGGGTCTCGCCAGCGGCGAGCATGCGAATGAAATTGTCGCGAATTTCGTCTTTTACGCTTTTCGATTTCCAGCCGCTTTCGCGAAGTTCGCTCAGCGTGTGCGGTCGATGGGTCCGCCCGGCGGACGATTCAGACGCCATAAGTTTCCTGTGGCAAAGATTCGTGAGTGGGAGCGTCGCAGCGCATTATAGCGCGCGGCGACGTATCGCCAACTCACGAGGAAACTTATCCCCTGCGAAGGTTCACATGTTGGTCAAATCGTCGACCCGATTTCCGCCAAACAACGCGTCCAGGGCAGTCGATAACTGCGGCGCGTGGTCCGTATTTTGCGCATAGATACGACAAATCTTGCGGCTGATCGGCAAACTGCGAAAAATTTGATCGCTCGTCAGCGGCTTCGCTTCGTTTTGTGCGGCATCGTACAAATAGTTCTGCTGCGCCGTCTCATGGCGAAAAATGTAGCGGCTGACCGCGACCTTTAGCGGCAGTTCCTTGAGCTCTGCGGGCAACCCTTGGCGAATCGCAAATTCGGCCATTTGGTCAGACTGCAAAATGTTCGACTGCTCGGTGGTCGCATCATTGAATCCGAGCGAGCGCTCGCAAACAAACTTCCACTCAATCTTGCGCTGCAGCAATTGATCCCACCGCTCGCCCAAGGCGCGAACTTCGGGATTGTCGCTTTGGCTCCAGCGCGCGACATCGATCAACAGCGAAAACTCGGTCAGTTGACGATACCGATCCAAGTCGGCCGACGGATCGCCAGGAAAGAAGTGCTGGCGGCTATCGCGAAACAAGTCTTCCAACGTTTTGTCGATCGCCATCACTTCGCGATGAAAATAGACGTTGTGGAACAGCTCGGCTCGCACGTTCATAAAGCGGATCAGCGCGCCCATGCCGCGGTGATGGATCGTCAGCCCTTTCGGCGTGAAAAAGCTGTAGTGAAGCAATCGATCGAGATCGTACGAACGGCTGCTATAGCCGGTCATGTAGGCGTCACGGAGGACGAAATCCATGTTGTCGATCGTATAGATGCCGCTCAGCAAACTGCGCAAATGGATCAACCACGGCGGATAGGGCGTCCCCTCCTCTTCACGAGGGCGTTGGATCAGCCAGGCGATCTGCTGCGGGTCGATTTGTTCATTGGGATCGAGCACGCTATTGGGGTTACGCCGCAATTGTGACAGCATTCCAGCTAGTTTTTGTTCAATAATCTGGGCTCCCAGTTTTTCGTGGGTCAGATTAAATTGCGACAAAAAGTGGGTGTCAAAGAAATGGCCAAACGGACCATGTCCGACATCATGCAGCAGTCCCGCCATACGCAATAACGTTTCGACATATCCCCGACTGGGGAGATCGGCGCACGACGCTTGCAAGCTGGGATAAAGCTGGGCGATGGCGCGGCTCGCCAAGTGCATCACCCCCAGAATGTGCTGAAAACGGGTATGTTCGGCCGTCGGATAGACCCACCAGGCGGTTTGCAGCTGATGAATCTGCCGCATCCGCTGCACCCAAGGAGAGTCAATAATGTCACGCTCGGTCACTTCTCCCGGTTCGCCGTCCACGACGAAGGGGATGTAGCCGTGAATGGGGTCCGAACAGAGACTTTCGCTGGAAAATGGATTCATCCGGCCGATTATGGAACTTGTCCCCATTAGCGTCCACCGGGTTTGCCCTCTTCAGTCAGGTTGCATAAACTGCGCAGGCGTTTCAGAATCATTAATCCGAAACATTCGGTACAACTTGACGGAAGTACGGCAAGACGCTCTGAATCGCGCCGGATTCCTTACGACACATTGTTTTTATTTGAGTACGCCGCTGCCGATATTAAGAGAGTGCGCGACAGGCGAACATCTGTGCACACTCTCTCGATCAGGCAGTTAATCAGAAGGCGGAGGAAGAAAAGAAGTGAAATTTCGCATGCCACCGAGTTTCCGTTTGGCAATTTGCGCAATTTGCGCCGCCACTTCCTCCTCACTAGCCCTCGCGGTTCCGCCGATGGCCGATCTGCTACCCGAGACGACGAAGAGCTACATCTCGACCCCCGACATGGACGAACTGCGCGCTCGTTTTGATGCGACCCAGTTAGGGGAATTGGCGGCTCACCCCAATATGAAACCGTTCGCGGACGATCTGGCCGAACAGCTCAAAGCGAAGCTGTCTGACGGCGGCGTCAAACTGGGGATCACCTTCGCTGACCTCAAAGGGGTCTATAACGGTGAAATCTGTGCTGCGATGATCCAACCGATCAAGGACGACGACAAATCGCACGCGATGGTGTTGCTGGTCGATATCACCGGCAAATTGAAGCCGGCCCAGGCGTTGTTGGCGAAGATTGAAAAAAACCAGGTCGAACAAGGCGCCGTCAAAGCGACCCTCAAGATCGAAGGCGTCGACGCAGTGAAGTTCACCTTTCCCAAGAAAAAGGGAGAGGTCGAAGCCAAAATCGCCTTCTATCTGATCAACCAAGACCTGCTGCTGGCCGGCGACAACCTGGATGTGTTGACCGCGATCGTCAAAGCCCAAGCGGCCGGCAAAGCGGCGAAACCCCTCTCCGACTTTGAGCCGTTCGTCGAAGTAAAGAAACGCTGCGAGCAAGACGCCAACGGTCTGGTCCCCAACATTCGCTGGTTCGCCGAACCATTTGGCTTTGTCGAAGTGATGCGAGCGCAAGCCGGCGGTCGTAAGAAGCGGGGCAAAGATATCTTGAAAATGCTCGAAGGCGAAGGCTTTGAAGCCCTTCAAGGGGGCGGCGGGCTGATCAATTTCAACGCCGGCGCTGACAAGCAATACGACATCCTCCATCGTGAGTTCGCTTATGCTCCGACCGACCCCAACGCAGCCGCCGGGGATCGTTTTGTGCTGGGCGCCCGAATCATGGACTTCCCGAATGGGCCGATTGAACCGCCGCCCGTGTGGGTACCGGACGAAGTCGCGACTTACTTCTCGGTCCGCTGGGACATGCAAGACGCGTTCAAGTACGTCAAAACGATCGTCAACGCTTACGCCGATGACGAGATCTTCGACGAAGTGATGGAGAGCTTGAAAGAAGATAACCTCGGTCCGCAGGTCGATATCCCTAACGACATCGTGCCGTTTCTCGATGACGAAGTCATCATGATTTCGGATGCCGCGGTACCGATCACGCCCAATAGCGAACGTCGGTTATTCGCGGTCGAAATCACGAACGTCGCGATGGTCAAAGCGGCGATCTGGAAGATTCTCGAGAACGAACCGAACGCGGAGCCGATCGAGATCAAAGGCGCCGATGGAAATTTTGACGCCTGGCGTATCGAAGAAGCCGAAGAAGAACTGCCGACGCTGACGATCATTGGCCCCGGCTTTCCGACCGCTTTCGTCGCGGCTCCTAATCCACAACCGGCGCAAAAATTGCCGAACATGGCGATCACGATCCATGACAAATGGCTCTTCGTTTCGTCGCACGTCGGACTGTTGGAAAAAGTATTGCAAAACAAGGGGAACCTCTCCAACTCGGCCGATTTCATTCGCGTGAAAACGGCGCTGACCGATTTGGGCTTGGCTCAGGACAGCTTTTTTCAATTCGGACGGACCGACGAGATGTTCCGCGTCACGCACGAAATGATTCGCACCAATCGCATGCCCGAAGCGAAATCGCTGCTCGGCGAAGCGATCAATCGCATCTGGCGCATCGGTCACGAAGACGAAGTCCGCCGGCAAGAGCTCGACGGATCGAAGCTCCCTCCTTTCGCCCAGGTCGCTCCCTTCCTGGGACCAGGCGGCTTCTTCGTCAACACCGAAGGAAACGGCTGGATGATGACCGGCGTGACGCTGCGGAAGTAAATCCCTCCCAGGATCCCCGTCCAACCAACGATACCCAGGTGCGCTTCGGCGCACCTTTTTTTGTGCCTGGGGGGCAATCTTCCCCGCGATCCCTCCGCCAGAGCGGGAAATTCTTGCAATCTCGCCAACTTTTCGGTTAGCATTAACCATTAGTCATCCCGCGACGCCCATCCTCGGCGGCGCTCCTCCCCTTGCCTGCTCACGATTCCTCGATCAAAGCCAGCGCTTTCGAAAAGGATCCGTTGCGATGCCATCGAAGCTGTTCGTATTCTCTTTGGTTCTCCTCTTCGCTCCCTCGCTGATGGCGGAAGAAGAGCGAACGGTTAGTTACTACCGCGACGTTCGTCCGATCTTGCAGGCCAACTGCCAAGGCTGTCATCAGCCGGCCAAGCAAGGAGGCGAATACGTCATGACCGATTTTGAGAAGCTGATCGCAGGCGGAGAAAGCGGCGGCGCTGCAATCGTCGCTGGCAAACCGGACGAAAGCTATTTGATCGAGCTGATCACGCCGGCCGAAGGCAAAGCCGAAATGCCGAAAGGAAAAAAGCCGCTTACCGAAGCCGATCGTCAAACGTTGACGCTTTGGATCTCGCAAGGCGCGAAAGACGATACGCCGGCTTCGACGCGCCCGACGATTGATCATGATCATCCCCCGATCTATTCGTTGCCGCCGGTGCTGACCTCGATTGAATACTCGCCCGACGGCGGCCTGCTGGCCGTTTCCGGCTATCACGAAGTGCTGCTGCAAAAAGTGGACGGCAGCGGCGTCGCCAAACGTCTGGTCGGCATGTCCGAGCGGATCGAATCCGCACGGTTCTCCCCCGATGGCAAACGCCTGGTCGTCGCAGGCGGATCGCCGGGTCGCTTGGGCGAACTGCAAATGTGGGACGTCGAGAGCGGCGAGCTGACCTATTCGATACCGGTTTCGTACGACACGATCTACGGCGCTAACTGGTCGCCTGACGGTAAACAAGTTTCTGTCGGTTGCGGTGACAACACGGTCCGCGTTTTCAACGCCGAGACCGGCGATCAGGTGTTGTTCAACGGCGCTCACGAAGATTGGGCGCTCGATACGACTTTCTCGGTCGACGGTTCGCATCTGGTTTCGGTCAGTCGCGACATGACGATGAAGCTGTACGAAGTCAAAACCGAACGCTTCATCGACAACATCACCAGCATCACGCCGGGCGCACTCAAAGGGGGCATCGCCGCGGTGATGCGTCATCCGACCGAAGATCAACTGCTGATCGGCGGCGCCGACGGCATCCCCAAGATCTATAAGATGTTTCGCGAGAAAGATCGGAAGATCGGCGACGACTTCAATTTGATTCGCGCCTTTCCGGCGCTGCCGGGCCGCGTGTTCGATGTCGCGTTTTCTCCTGACGCATCGCTGGTCGCCGCTTGCAGCAGCAACGACCAAACCGGAGAGATTCATCTGTTTAACACGGCCGACGGCAAACTGCTTCGCCAGATGGCCGAGCAGCAAGGCGCGGTCTATTCGATCGCTTTCAGTCCCGATGGCGAACAATTAGCTTCGGTCGGCTTTGACGGCGTCGTTCGTATTAACCAGGTCAAAGACGGTACGCTGGTGCGTCAGTTTTCGGCCGTTCCGCTGGCCGCTCAAACAGCCGCGGCAAATTAAATATTCCTACGATCTCGCAGCGCTATTATCCCCCGGCAAGGAAACGCTTTCATGATTTCGCGAATCTTTTTCAGCCTGTTGCTCGCGCTCGCCGTGTCGCTCGGTTCGACACGCGCCGAGAATACGATCCCCGCCGGAAAGCAGTTGGTCAAAGTTGACGTTTGGCCCGAGCGGATCGAACTTGATTCTCCCTTCGCTTACGCCCAAGTGCTGGTCACCGGCACGCTCGACTCGGGCGAGATCGTCGACCTGACTCGCGTCGTCGAGCGCAAAGATGAATCGACGCAGTTCAAAATCACCCCCAATGGCCTCGTTTCTCCCTTGGCCGACGGCGAGACGCAACTTGTCCTGAAGTACGCCGATCACGACGTCAGCGTACCGGTCAGCGTGCGAAACCTGGAAGCGGAAGTGCATGCCGACTATGTCCGCGATGTGAATCCCGCGATGTCGAAAATGGGTTGTAATCAAGGGACGTGCCATGGGTCAAAAGATGGCAAGAATGGCTTCAAGCTGTCGCTGCGCGGCTACGACCCGCTGTACGATCACCGAGCTCTGGTCGACGATGTCGCCGGTCGCCGTTTCAATCGTGCGGCGCCCGACCAAAGCCTGATGCTGCTCAAATCGAGCGGCGCCATTCCGCATGTCGGCGGTCAACTGACCAAGCCCGGCGATCGCCGCTACGAAATTTTGCGCAACTGGATCGCAGGCGGCGTGAAACTGAATCTGGAGTCGCCGAAAGTTACTTCGATCGAGATCTTGCCGAAAAACCCGGTCATTCCGCTGCCGAAGATGAAGCAGCAGTTTGTGATTCTCGCCAACTATGCGGACGGCACGACCAAAGACGTCACCGCCGACGCATTTATCGAAAGCGGCAACATCGAAGTCGCCGTGGCCGACGCCTACGGCGTGTTGTCATTGCTGCGCCGCGGCGAAGCGGCGGTGCTCGCGCGCTTTGACGGCGCCTACGTCGCAACCACGGTCACCGTCATGGGCGATCGCAGCGGCTTTGAGTGGACCAATCCGCCAACCGAGAGCTATGTAGATGAACTGGTGTATGACAAGCTGCAGCGCGTCAAAGTGCTCCCCAGCGGACTTTGCACCGATGAAGAGTTCATCCGCCGCGTCTATCTCGACCTGACCGGGTTGCCGCCGACATCCGAAGACGTGAAAGCCTTTCTGGCCGATACGACCGCGACTCAGGCCAAACGCGAAGCGTTGGTCGATCGCCTGATCGGCAGCGCGGCGTTTATCGAATTTTGGACCAACAAGTGGGCCGACTTACTGCAGGTGAATGAGAAGTTCCTGGGTGAGCCCGGCGTTCATGCGTTCCGCGATTGGATCAAAGAATCGATCGCTGAGAACAAGCCGTACGATCAGTTCGTCCATGAGATTCTGACCGCATCCGGCTCCAACATCGACAATCCGCCGAGCTCTTACTACAAGATTCTCCGTGACCCGGAAGGGGCGATGGAGAATACGACGCAGCTCTTTTTGGCGGTCCGTTTCAACTGCAACAAGTGTCATGACCATCCGTTTGAGCGCTGGACGCAAAGCCAGTACTATCAACTCTCGGCTTTCTTCGCCCAGGTTGGTCGTAAAGAGGACAAGCATTTCGTCGGTCAGCGGATCGGCGGCACGGCGGTCGAAGGGGCTCAGCCGCTGGTCGAAGTGATTTACGACACCGGGTCTGGCGAAGTGAAGCATCTGCTGACCGGCGATGTGGCGCCGCCAGAATTTCCGTATCAGAACGAGCTGGTCGAAGACGCGGACAGCCGTCGCGAAAAGCTCGCCGACTGGATGATCTCGCCCGAGAATCAATACTTCGCCAAGAGCTATGTCAATCGACTCTGGGGCTACCTGTTTGGGGTCGGCATCATTGAACCGATCGACGACATTCGCGCCGGCAATCCGGCCGCCAACCCGCAGTTGCTCGATCGCTTGACGCAAGAGTTTCTCGAGAGCGATTTTGACATGCAGGCAATTCTCCGTCGCATCTGTAAGTCGCGCGTCTATCAGCATTCGGTCGAAACCAACCGCTGGAACGATGACGACGGCATCAACTATTCGCATGCCCTGCCCCGCCGCTTGCCGGCTGAAGTACTGTTCGATTCGATCCACCAGGCGACCGGCAGCACAGCCAAGTTGCCCGGCGTACCGACCGGATTTCGCGCGATGCAATTGCCTGACGTCTCGGCGCGCATTCCGTTTCTCGACGATTTTGGTCGCCCGCCGCGGGAAAGCTCGTGCGAATGCGAACGCTCGGGCGGCGTGATGCTGGGCCCGGTGATGAAACTGGTGAACGGCCCGACCATCGCCGATGCGATCGCCGATCCCAACAGCGAACTGACCAAGCTGACGCGCGAAACGCCGGATGATGAGAAGCTGATCGAAGAACTCTTCCTGCGATTCTTTGCCCGCAAGCCGACGGTGGAAGAGCGCGATCTGGCGATTCGCACGTTGCACGAATCGATCGGCGACTATGAAGAAGCGCAAGAAGAGCTAGCCAAGTACGACGCCGACCTGATGGCCAAAATGCCGGAGTGGGAAGCAAGTTCCGCCCGCACGCCAGATTGGACGCCGCTGACCGCCTCCGCGATGAAGTCGACCGTTGGCGCCGAGTTCAAGTCGCTAGAGGATCAGTCGATCCTTGTCTCCGGCACGCTGGCGAAAGACGAATACGAACTGGTCTTTCCGACCGACCTGGCCGGCGTCACCGGCATCCGGATCGAAGCGCTGGCCGATTCTAGTCTGCCTGCTGGTGGTCCGGGTCGTGCGAAAAATGGCAACTTTGTCCTGAGCGAACTGAAAGTCGCTGCGACCAACGCCAAAGATGCGGCTCAAACTGCCGATGTGCCGCTTACCGGCGGCGAAGCCGATTTTTCGCAGCAAGGTTGGGCCGTGCGGGGAGCGATCGACAACAACCCGGCCAGCGGTTGGGCGGTGAGTCCTGAGTTCAACGTGCCGCACGTCGCGATCTTTGAAACGGCCGATGATGCGGGATTCGCCGAGGGAACCAATCTGACGGTGCGGATGAACTTCCAATATCCCGACGGCAGTCATCTGCTGGGCAAGTTCCGCGTTTCGGTCACAACTAGCCCGCGGCCGCTGCACTTAAAGAGCAACTTGCCGCAGGAGATCCAAGATATCTTGGCGCTGGCCGCGGCCGATCGGACCGATGAACAGACGAAAAAGCTGACCGAGTTCTATCGATCACGCGATGGTCGCCTGAAAGAAATGCAAGATAAGGTTGCGAAACTCGCCGAACTGGAGAAGAATCAACGCTTGACCGGCGTGCAAGACTTGGCTTGGGCGTTGATCAACAGTCCTGCCTTTTTGTTCAACCGTTAGTCACGGCGGCCGCTGGTCGCCACACGAAGGGATTCGTTGGATGCGTATCAATTGGTTGCTCTTGGGTGCGTGTCTGGCGATCGTCTCTTCGGCGTTGGCCGATGATTGGCCGCAGTGGCGCGGCGAAAATCGGGACGGCGTCTGGCGCGAAGATCGCATCCTGCGCAAGTTCCCAGCTGAGGGTCCCGAAGTCCAATGGCGAGCGCCCATCGGCTCTGGCTACAGCGGACCTACCGTCGCTAGCGGCAAAGTCTATGTCACCGACCGCCTGGTCGAACCAAAGCAAATCGAACGCGTTCATTGCTTCGACGAACGATCGGGCGAGAAACTCTGGTCGCATGAGTACGACTGCCCTTATGTGGGCGTCGGTTATCAAGCAGGCCCTCGGGCCAGCGTGACGATCGACAACGGCAGCGCCTTCGCGCTCGGCACGATGGGCAATCTGTTTTGCTTTGACGCAGCGAGCGGCGCGATTCTCTGGCAGCGCGATCTGAACGCCGAGTTAAAGATTCGCATGCCCGACTGGGGCATCGCCGCGGCGCCGCTGGTTTACCGCGATCGCTTGATCTTGCAGATCGGCGGAGCGGACGGCGCCTGCATTGTCGCTTTGAATACGAAAACCGGCAAAGAAGAATGGCGCGCGCTGGACGATCGCGCCGGCTATTCGGCGCCGATCTTGATCAAGCAGGCCGGTGAAGATGTCGTGGTTTGCTGGACCGGCGATAGCGTCGCCGGCATCGATCCCAAAAATGGGAAAGTCTTCTGGCGATTCGCTTGGCCGCCGAGAAACATGCCGATCGGCATTTCGACGCCGGTCGTGCAAGGAGATCGCCTGTTTCTGACCGACTTCTATGATGGCGCGCTGATGTTGCGACTCCATCAAAACGAACCGACCGTCGAAAAATTATGGCTGCGCGTCGGTCGCAGCGAGCGCGATACCGACGCGCTGCAATCGATCATCAGCACGCCGGTCTTTTTGCCAGGCGTCATCTATGGATGCGATAGCCATGGCGAGCTACGTTGTCTCGATCCACAGACCGGCGATCGTATCTGGACCGATCTAACGGCGACTCCCCCCAACCGCTGGAGCAACATTCACTTTGTGCAAAATGGACCGCTCTTTTGGCTCTTCAATGAAAAGGGAGAGTTGATCATCGCGAAGCTGTCGAAACAGGGATTCCACGAAATCGACCGCGCGAAAATCATCGAGCCGACCACCGCCCAACTTTCACGTCGCGGCGGGGTGACCTGGGCGCATCCGGCGTTCGCCGGCCGGCACGTTTTTGTCCGAAATGACCAGGAAATCATTTGCGTGAGTCTCAAACGTTGATTTTCGCCCAATTTTTCTGCTGCTAGTCGCCACGCGATGCCCGATTAAAATAAGGGCTCTTCCCATTTTCACGACCGACAGCAAGGCGAACTAGCGCGTGTGCGGCATCACCGGGGCGGCATGGACCGATCCACAACTAGCGGTTTCGGCCGAGGCGCTGCGGCGAATGACCGACTGCATTTCGCATCGCGGTCCCGATGACGCCGGCTATCTGCATCGAGAGCTGGAAAATCGCAATCCTTATCCAGCAGTTCCCGGCGTCGCCTTGGGGCATCGACGACTCTCCATCATCGATCTAGCCGGCGGCAAGCAGCCGCTCTCCAACGAAGATGAAACCGTCTGGACCATCTTCAACGGTGAGATCTACAACTTCGGCGCGCTGCGGGGGCGCCTCGAAGGAGGCGGGCACGCGTTTCGGACGCACAGCGACACCGAGACGATCGTCCATCTGTACGAAGACGAAGGGCCTGACTGCTTTCGCCATTTCAACGGGATGTTCGCGATCGCGATCTGGGACCTGCGTGAGCGGCGTTTGGTATTGGGGCGCGATCGACTGGGGCAAAAGCCGCTCTATTACTATCATCACGCCGGGCGAATCGTATTTGGGAGCGAACTGAAAACGCTGCTCGCGCTGCCCGATGTGCCGCGTGAAATCGATCCGACTGCGATTGACGAGTACCTGACTTACCAATACGTCCCGCATCCCAACACGATCCTGAAAGGGATCAAGAAGCTGGCGCCCGGCGAGTTGGCGGTTTTTAGCGACGCCGGTCTGCACGTCGAGCGGTATTGGAAACCGGACTTCACGCACGAAGATCGCCGTTCCCCTCCCCTGCAAGACGCCGAACTGCGCGAACTGTTTGACGACGCGGTCCGCTTGCGACTGCAAGCCGACGTGCCGTTGGGCGCGTTTCTCTCTGGCGGCGTTGATTCGTCATTGGTCGTTTCGTCGATGCAAAGGCAGAGCGATCGCCCGGTGAAAACTTTCTCGATCGGTTTTCCGCAGAAGGAATATGACGAGACCAGTTTCGCCCGTCAGGTCGCTCAGCACTTGGGAACTGAACACCACGAATTTCAAGTCACCCCCAGTGCGCTCGAGATCTTGCCGAAACTGATTTGGCACTACGACGAGCCGATGGCCGACAGTTCCGCGATTCCAACCTGGTACGTCTCGCAGCAAACCCGGGCCGAAGTGACGGTCGCGCTCAGCGGCGACGGGGGGGACGAATTGTTCGCCGGCTATCGTCGCTATCGAGCGGTTGGTCTGGGAGCGATGATCGATCACTTGGGCCCATTGAAACGCGTGCTAGGCGCCAAACTCTGGCAAAAGCTCCCTTCCAGCGGACGTCAGAAGTCGCGATTACGACAAGCGAAACGCTTCGCCGAAGCGATTGCGATGGCGCCAGAGCGGCGTTATCTCGACTGGGTCAGCATTTTCAACGAGACGCGTCGCGGGCAGTTGTACACGGACGAGTTTGTCGCGCAATTGTCCGATAGCGACCCGTTTGATTTTCTGAAAGCCGCCTGGCGACGTAGCGGCAAACGGGATGCGATCACCTGCGCTTCGTTGGCCGATCTGACGACCTACTTGCCGTGCGACTTGAACTGCAAGGTCGACATCGCCTCGATGGCGCACGGGCTCGAATGCCGGCAGCCGTTTCTCGACTATCGGCTGGTCGAATATGCGGCCGCATTGCCGATTGGCCGCAAGTATCAACGAGGACGCGGCAAGCAGATCTTACGGAAGGTGTTTGGCGATCGGCTGCCGGTGCAGATCTGGGATCGCCCCAAGATGGGCTTCGGCGTGCCGCTGGACTATTGGTTCCGGCACGAACTGAAAGAACTGCTGATCGATTCGCTATTGTCCGAAAAAGCGCTCCGCCGCGGACTCTTCCGCGAAGAGACGGTCCGTGAGTTGCTCGACGAACACATGTCGGGACAATTCGACCATAGCGCCCGGCTCTGGGCGCTGTTGGTGCTAGAGCTTTGGCAGCGCGAGTGGATCGACGCGTAACGCATTCATTCGCTTCGCATCTCATCTTGGCATCTCTTTTCTTCGTAGCTCGAAACGCGAGTTTTGAGGTTGCGCTATTTCGAACCGATTGAACACTAGCCCGCCAGCGCCAGCGAGGGAATACGGTTCGCCACTTCAATCCGTGTTAGGATCGCCAACTCTATTCCCTCGCTGGCGCTGGCGGGCTAGTGTGACGGTTTCCTGCTAGCTGACCCATTTTGATTTTCCAACGATTGAAAGTGAAGACGGTGCTGCGCGGCACGTATCGACATCAACCGCACGGCGTTAGCCGCGGTTTTTGTCTCCAATTTTCCGTCGACAAAGAGTTCCTGTCAGAAACCGCGGCTAACGCCGTGCGGCTGATTTTGGGGGAGAAGCTAGACGACAGGGGACTCTTTGTTCAGCTTGCTGAAAAGCGCTCTAGTGTGACGATTTTCGGTGGATTCAGCCCCTGTTTTATCGTGCGTCGCCCGTGTTCAATACTTCCTGAATTGCTAAATATCGCAACTTCAAAAAGCACGAGCGAGGGAAAATCGCTTGGCTACTTCAAACCGTTTTGGAATTGCCGACCGCATTTCCCTCGCTCGCGCTTTTTGAGGTTGCGCTATTTTCCAAACCACGCCCGGTTGGCCGCGATAGCTCCGCTATCGGGGCCGACGAAGTCGGTAAGAGGCAGCGAGCCGTGGTCGGATCTGATAGCGGTGGTTGCCGCGCCGTTTGAAATGGCCCCGAACTACATACCGGGAACTAATGCCTCCTACGGCTGCGCCGCCCCGATAGCGGAGCTATCGCGGCCAACCAGAGAAAGAGCGCAACCTCAAAACTCGCGCTTCGGGCTACGAAGATCATTACGAAGAAGCGCTGCGATAGCTGAGCAGGGCTCGCTTGAAGACCCAGCGTGAGCCGAGGATGCTGCCGGTGGTGGCGACGACGGCGAAACAGGCGAGCATGATATTTTCGCTCGACGAAATCCCCAGCGGCTTCGCCATGATCCGCGCCGGTACGTTGACCACCACCAAAATTGGGATCGCGAACGTAAAGATAATCCGTAGCGTGTCGCCGATTCCCCCCTGGTAGATCTCCATCGGGTAGCGGGAAAAGCTGGTGATGTAGAACCAAAAATCGTACAGCGACTGGTTTCGGCCGAGCCAGATGCTGGTCGCCGCCAACACGATCATCAAGCTGTAGAGAATGCCGACGCCGCACAATAAAAACAGGGGATACGCGATCAACATGTAAGACGTAATCACCAGCGGCTGGTCAGGGCGTTCGGTCAAATTCCAGAGCGAAATGCTAAGCAAGACCAGGCCGAACAAAAAGTTCGACATCGACGGCCAGTTCACCTTCTGAAACGAAATCAAAAACTGCGTATCAATCGGTTTGAGCAGCGCAAAGTCGAGCCGCCCTGTCCGGATCAATTCGGAAAATTCCTGGGCGTTCGGCATAAAGAAGGTCTGCATCAAACTGTTGATAAAGAGAGTCGTCGCTAAAAAGACGAAGAACTCGTACTTCTTCCAGCCGGTCCCGTCGCCGATCTCGGCCGTAAAGGTGAAGATCAGCAGATAGAACCCCAGGTTCATCAACACCCACGACAAGCTCGAAGCGCATTCAATGACGAAGTTGCTGCGATAGCTCAAGTCGCGGATCAAACTGTTCCGCACAAACGTGTAAAAGACCGGCCAATACGCCGCGCGATCCGAAGACATCTTAACCTCCGTATCCGCTATATCGTTTGACGCCGTAATGCAGCGCCATGCGACAGGTCACGTAAAAGAAAATCACCCAGGCCAACTGCACGACCAACCCGATCACCAGTTCTGTCCCTTGGATCTTTCCCAGAAAAACCGCCGCCGGAAAATAAGCGAGATACATCAGCGGCAAGACGCGCACGATTGTTCCCCACGGGCCGCCGACGCTGTCGAGCATGTCGAGCGGAAACATGTGCCCCGAAAGGAAAAAATTGAACAACATATAGACGAATAGCAGCGAACTGACTTCCAAAAACCAGAAGCCGATCATGCCGATCGTCGCTTCCATAAAAAAGCCGAGTGCGAAACTCATCAACAGGGACGCAAAGAACGCCAGCAAAGTAGTCGCGGGGGGCCAGCCTCCAAAAAAGTCGCGACAGAGCCAAAAGACCAGCGCGAACGGCAGCGCGGCGACAATGTAGTAGGTCAGTTTGTGCGCCAGGCGATTGAGAAACATGAACGAAATCAGATCCAACGGCTGGATCAGATACTTCTTGATCTCCCCTTCGCGAATTTGCAACGCAATCCCCGAGGCCAGCCCCGGCATGCTGGAGAAGGCGCGGCTAACCGTCGACAGCAGGTAATAAGCGACGATATTGTCGTAGGTGTAGCCGGCGATTTTCGCCTGGTCGGCGCCTTCGCCGGTGGTGGCCCGAATCGAGCCAAAGACGGCGTACCACAAAAAGACTTGCGTCACGATCGGCAAAAAACGCATCAGCGTGCCGAGCATGAAGTCGCCGCGATAGACGAGCTTCTCGTGAAAATTGATCTTGAAGATTGCCCACCAGGTCGAAGCGCGGGCCGCCAATTCGGTCATGACGTTAGGTCCTTCGCTGCGAGGATTAGTGGATAGCGGCCGGTTCGGGCGACTGCCCTTTGGACAACGAGAAGACCTCGGCGATCACTTCTTCGAGCGGCGGATCTTCGACGCTGACATCGGCCAGCTCGTACTGATCCAAAATCGAACCCAGCACGCGGCCGACCGCATTGCGATCAACCCGAATCTTGGCGCGAGGATGCTGAATCTCAATCACATCGCCAAACCGCGATAGATCGCCGGGCACGGCTTCTTGTTCAAATTGCAGCGTGACAATTTTATGACCGCCAAACCGATCGATGATTCCAGAGAGCGATCCGTCATAGATGATTTCGCCCCCGGCGATCACGACCACGCGCTGACAGAGCGCGGCGATATCTTTCATGTAGTGACTGGTCAGCAGCACCGTGATCTTCCGCTCGGCCTGATAATGCTTCAGGAACTTTTGAATGTTGTGCTGCGCGACGACATCTAGCCCGATTGTCGGTTCATCCAGAAACAACACCTCTGGCGAGTGCAACAGCGCCGCGATCAGTTCCATCTTCATCCGCTCGCCCAGCGACAAGTTGCGGACCGGCTGATTGAGCAAACGACGGACATCCAACAGATCGGTCAATTCGTCCTGGGTGCGCTGAAACTCGTTGGCGTCAACGCGGTAGATCTTCTGATGGAGCCGAAAGCTGTCTTGAGCCGGCAGGTCCCACCACAGCTGATTCTTTTGCCCCATCACCAACGCAAATCGGCGACGATACCCATTTTCGCGTTTCCAGGGGACATAGCCCATGACCGTCGCGTTGCCGCTGGTGGGGTTAATGACGCCAGAGAGGAGCTTGAGCGTGGTCGTTTTTCCGGCGCCATTGGGGCCGAGAAACGCGACGAATTCGCCCTGGTCTACGGTCAGATCAATCCCGCGAACCGCTTCAACGGTCTTGTAATCGCGGTGAAACAGCCCCTGAATCGAGGCGAACAGCCCCTCTTTTTTCTGGTAAACCTCGTACGTCTTCGTCAGTCGTTGGATTTCGATAATTGGGGGCATAATTCGATTGTAACCCTGACGGGTCATGAAGGAAGTGCAGGTCGAACCAGTGCGGTAAACGCTGCGACGTTGGCGTTACTCGTTCGCGTTGTCGGTTTTCGCCAAGTGAGCTATAATCGCCCGCCATTGGAAGTTCACGCAAGGTGCGTAAACTCTGTCGGCTTTTATAGTTACCATCCCAACCCCAGCAACCCGTCATGATCCGCATCGGTTTAGGACACGACACGCACCGGCTCGCCGAGGGTGGTCCGCTTCGCCTGGGAGGAGTCGATATTCCACATGACCAACATCTGGTCGGTCATAGTGACGCTGACGTTTTGATGCATGCGATCACCGACGCGTTACTGGGCGCCGCTAATTTGCCCGACATCGGCGAGTGGTTCCCCAATAGTGCGGCCGAAAATCGCGGCCGTGATTCGGCCGACTTTCTCCGCTTCGCCTATCACAAGGTGAATGAAGAAGGCTGGCGAATTATCAATATAGATACCGTCATTTTTGCTCAGGAGCCCAAACTTTCGCCTTACAAAGAGGCGATGCGCATGGCTCTGGCCAAAATCCTCACGGTCGAACCAGAACAAGTCGGCATCAAAGCCAAAACCGGCGAACAAGTCGGCCTGGTCGGTCGCCGCGAAGCAATCCAAGCCGAATGCGTCGTACTGCTCGAGAAGATTGACGAGTTTATATGAACAAGAATTCAATGGGGTCAGGTCCCCTTTTTTGCAGCAAAAAAGGGGACCTGACCCCATTGAATTCGCCCCCGTCACCAATTCCTAGTGAAAAAATATCGCCACGCTAATCACGATTCTTACCGTGTCTTTCCGTGATTTATCCGTGTCCTCCGTGTTCCATTCTTCATCCAAAAAGCCATGACCATTCGCGTTTACAACACGTTGTCGAAAACCAAGGAAGAGTTTCAAACGGTGACGCCGGGCAAGGTAGGGATTTATCTCTGCGGCCCCACGGTCTACGCCGAGGCGCATATCGGCCACATGGTGGGCCCCGTCATTTTTGATACGGTCAAACGTTATCTCGCCTACTCGGGTTATGAAGTAAACCTGGTCGTCAACATTACCGACGTCGATGACAAGCTGATCAAAAAGGCGACCGAGCGCGGCATCAGCATGGAAGAAGTCGCGAATGAGAACATCGCCGACTATTTGCATAACCTCTCTGCGCTGGGCGTTGACCAAATCGATCAGATGCCCAAAGCGACCGAGACGATGGACGGCATCATCGCGATGGTCGCCGAGCTGATCGAAAAAGGGTTCGCCTACGCCTCGGAAGGGGATGTCTACTTTGAGGTCACCAAAGACCCCGAGTATGGCAAGCTGACCAATCGAACCGTCGAAGCGATGCAGGGAGAAGGAGGCGAAGCCGCTTCACGCAAACGTTCGCCTGGCGACTTTGCGCTCTGGAAAAAAGCGAAAGCCGGCGAACCAAGTTGGAAGAGTCCTTGGGGCGACGGCCGCCCCGGCTGGCATATCGAATGCTCGGCAATGAGCAAGGCGATTCTGGGCGAAACCTTCGACATTCATGGGGGCGGACTCGACCTGATCTTCCCTCATCACGAAAACGAAATCGCCCAAAGCGAATGCTGCCACGCCAAGCCGATGGTCAAATATTGGATGCACAACGGGCTGCTCCGCAGCGATCCCGCTGCCGGAAAAATCGGCGGTCGCGCCGAACGTGAAGGCGCCGCGGAAGCCGGCGGCAAAATGAGCCGATCAGGCGGCGCGGGCGGTCTGGCCAAGTTGATTGAGCGTCAGTCGGGCGAACGGATCCGCTTTTTCCTCCTCCGGACGCACTACCGCAGCACGATCCTCTTTAGCGAAGAAGCGATCGCCGAAGCCGGCGTCGGACTCGACAGCTTCTACCGTTTGTTCGAACGGTACGAACGTCTGACCGGCGAAAGCTTTTTCGATCTGCCGGCCGCCAAGACGCGGAAAGATGGCGATTTCGATCCGAAAAAAGAGGACTTGCTGGTCGCGATCGCCAAGCATCGCGACGCCTATCTCGAAAAGATGGACGACGATTTCAACACCGGCGGCGCGGTGAGCGAACTGTTTGAGATTGCCCGCTTGATTAACAAGACGATCGATCAGCAAAAGCTGGAAGGCGACACATCGGCCGATCTGACCAGCATCAAGAAAGCCTTCTCGGTTTTGCGAGAACTGACCGGCATCCTCGGTATTTTTGTGACGGCGCCAGAGAAATCATCCAGCGGCGACAGCGAACTGGTCGGCCAGCTGATGCAGCTATTGATCGACGTCCGCGCGTCGGCTCGCCAAAAGAAAGACTTTGAGATGAGCGACATCATCCGCGATCGCCTGACCGCGCTGGGCGTCACCCTCGAAGATCGCAAAGAAGGCGCGACCTGGCGACTGGGCTAGTTCCGCGTTCCAAGTTTCTCCCTAAGCTGTCGAGGTTGTCTCGGCGGCTTTTTTTGTGCGCTTTCTCCGTAAATTTGTTTGCCGTTCGCAACCGTCAATCATGGTCGGTACAATCAGCGTATCTCTTCGCCCCTCTTTTTTTAGCGACGCCCTTTCATCATGAAACGCTTCTTCCGCTTCTCGCTGCTGGCCCTGATGCTGGCGGTGACTGTTGTCGCGGTCTTGCTCGCCTATGTCGGCTACTATCGCGTCCGTTCCGCTCGCTTCGCCAGCGTACAAAGCGAACTTGCAGCCAACGGAGGAGCGATGACGTTGACGACGGAAACCGAGGAGGAAGACGAGCAGCCAGCGTCCAGTTGGGCGGATGGCCTCTTTGGCGAAAACGCTTTCGCCGAACTGGAGGAAGTGACCCTGTTCCTGAACCAACCAGCGCCTGGATTGGTTGGACGAGTCATTCAGTTTGACTCGCCGGTCTGCATGAACGCCTACGGCCAAGGAATTAGCGACGACGACGCGATCGCGATTGGCGCTTCTTCGATCGAAGAACTCGATCTCGACAGCACTACCCTGACGCCAAAAGGTTATGCGATTCTGGCCCGCGCTCGCCAACTAAAGCATCTGACGCTAGTTGGCGGTGAAACGCAAAACGAGAAATTGGCTCCCATGGCGGACTGCGCCAGTCTAACGGAACTGACGCTGATTGACGCCGATATGACGCCTGAGCTGGTCGATGCGATCGCCGGTATCCCATCGCTCCGCGAGCTCTTCCTATATCAAGTCCGCTGGCCCAACGCCGCAGGCTGGCAGGCGCTCGGCAAGGTTACCCAGCTCGAAACGCTTCGGATTACTTCTTCAAAAACGCCAGCGGGCGCTTCGCCGGCGCTGCGAGATCTGCCGAATCTAAAGCGTATCGAAATCGATTTTGGCGACTTGCGATCGTTTGACGGCGTCCGCGTTTCGCCGGAGTTCGTCCAAGAGTTGGCGGCGATCAAGTCGTTACAGTCATTAGAAATCGGCCTGATGAAAGTCGAGCCGCCGTTGGACGCCTGGCCTGCGCTGGAAACGCTGACGAAGCTAACACAGCTCTCGCTGCTGAAGGTGCGCGGCGTCGAAGACTTCACCGCGATCACCACCGCGACCCATCTAAAATCATTGAACGTCGGCGAAGGCATTCAAGATTCGTCGCTCGCCGGCTTGGACAAGTTGACGAATCTAGAGCAGCTGACGATCGAAGGTGAAGCGGCTACAGAGAACATGCTCGAAATCGTGGCGAAAGTGAAGACGCTGCGTCAGGTCACGCTGGGCGCCAAGGTCACCAAGGAAGCGGTCCAGCGTCTGAAAGAAGCGTTGCCCAAGTGCAAAATCACTTTGCTGAATTCGACCGGGCAAGAAGTGGAAAGCCTTTAGATCTCTGACGATGTGACGGAAACAAAATCGTTCGCCGGTTCTAGCCGGCGCTGAATACTCGCATCCAAAATTGCCGCTCTTCCCCGTCAGCAGTGGGAAGCACTAGCGATACGGGCCGATAAGATCGGCGTTCTTTATCTTCCGTGAGCAACGATTGGTACGTCTTTCCGACACCCCAACGGCGATGCTCGGCGCGACCTACGATCTCCCAAGAATCATGACGTAGCACCAAACCGTCGACATCGCAATTATTGCCACCCACCGCATGTCATTTCAGAATGCCGGTAAAATCAAATAAACGAACCGGTTTTTCCTGTAACTCCCATCGCTACACGGTAGGATTGATCTTTAGATCAAGCGATGCCGATCTATCCGTGAAAGATCCGCTCGCTCACACTTCCTTATCTCTTCTCTCCATTCTCACAGGGAGCGTCGCCATGTCTTCTTCTAAGGTGGGCCGCCAGGGCTTTACACTAGTCGAACTGCTCGTTGTTATCGCGATTATCGGCGTCTTAATCGCTTTGCTCTTACCGGCGGTTCAGCAAGCGCGCGAAGCGGCGAGACGGATGTCCTGCTCGAACAATCTCAAGCAAATGGGCATCGCGTTGCATACCTATCATGACACGTTCGGCAGTTTCCCTCCGGCGGCGACGCTTAACTACAGCACGTCGAGTTCAGGCGGCGGGGATTGGATCACCAGCGGCAATGCGGCGCTGCTCCCTTTCTTGGAGCAAGGGAATCTGAAGGATTTGTATGATTCGACGGAACCGTGGGAGGATCAATCGTCTGTCGTAGCGCAGACGGTTGTGGACACCTTCGTCTGCCCATCGAACGCCGGGGACAAAACGCTCACGCTCGAATTTCTGTCGGCCAGCGGCTACTCCGTGGGAAGCAAACTGGCGATCACCACCTATCTCTTCAGTCGCGGAGGCTATTTAGGATGGTGCAGTAATCCACGGACGGCGCCAGCGGCGGAACGCGGCATGTTTGACGTGAATTCAAAAACGCGCTTGGCCGATGTCCGCGATGGCAGCAGCAATACGATCGCGATGGGCGAAGGAGCAACCGGCAAGCGGGGAGAAATCGGCGAGGGCTGGGGCAGCACGACGGTCTCGACGACGATGATTCCGGGCCAAGCGTGGATGGTTCCGACTCCCATTCCTAGTGACTTTGTCTCGGCTGGAGTTCCCTATTCGGCCAGCATCTACGGATCGACCTACGAAAAGATCAACAAATATCCGGTGACATCGTCCTATATGGATGTCGACAGCATGACCGACTGCGTCGGCAATACGACCGATACGATCAGCGGTTTTCGCAGCTATCATCCTGGCGGAGCGCTCTTCTTATTCGGCGACTCATCAGGGCATTTCATCAGCGAAACGATCAACATGACGACCTATCGCGGCTTGTCGACCATGGCAGGCAACGAAGTCGTAACGCTAGAATAGACGGTTTCCGAAAAGCTTCTCAAGAATCGCGCCCAATAGTCGGCGCGATTCCCCGGATTTAAATCATCATGTTTGGCGAGAATCCTTTCTTAAGCCCCGCGCAGACTTGGCTCCGCACACTCACATCTCTATCGACGCTGGTCGCAGCAGGCGTCATCCTCGCTCCTCTTTTCGCGGAAGAAGCGACGACGCAGGCGCCGGCAATCGTCAATATCGACGCCGGCGACGGCTTTCAAGAGCGATTGCAGGGACGCTTGATCACAGCGGCGCCCGGTGAAGTGATTATCTTGCCGGTTGGTCGTTTCAAGTTGGATAAAGAACTAAACGTCGCGGCGAGCAGCGTCACAATTCGCGGCCAAGGGCCTGACCAAACCATTTTGCAGTTCGCCGGTCAGCGAACCGGCTCGCATGGCTTGTTGGCGACCGGTGACAATCTAGTGCTGGAAGATTTCGCGATTGAAGACGCTGCCGGGACCGCGTTGAAAACGCTCGGGTGCCGCAATGTGATCTTTCGTCGCCTGCGAGCCGAATGGACCGGCGGCGAGAAGCCTACCAACGGCGCGTATGGCCTTTATCCCGTGCAGTGCGATAACGTCTTGATCGAAGCGTGCACGGCGATCGGCGCTTCCGACGCCGGCATCTATGTTGGGCAATCGCGGCAGGTCGTCGTTCGCCGCTGCCGGGCCGAGAGAAACGTCGCCGGTATCGAGATCGAGAATACGATCGACGCAGACGTCTACGAAAACGTGGCGACAAACAACACCGCAGGCCTTCTCGTTTTCGATTTGCCGGGTCTACCGCAACGTAACGGCAAACGCGTGCGAGTCTTCAACAACCAAGTGACGAAGAACAACCACGTTAACTTCGCTCCGCAGGGTAACCTGGTGGCGACGCTTCCCCCAGGCACCGGCATGATGGTGATGGCGACCGACGATGTCGAACTGTTCCAAAACGAGATTTCGGCCAACAAAACGTGCAATCTGGCCGTGCTCAGCTATGAGACGGCCGGCACGCGCCACTCGGATGCGAATTTTGACCCGACGCCCGAGCGCATCTCGATTCACGACAACCGTTTTTCCAGCGGCGGCGATCAACCTCAGGGAATCTTGGCCCAACAATTGGCCTCATTTTTCAGCGATCAGTTTCCCGACATTCTGTACGACGGCGTGCGGCCTCCGAATTACGACGAAAAGAAGCAAGGGCCGTTGATCTATCTAGAGAACAATGGCGAAGCAACCTTCGCCGACATTCAAATCGGGCAACTGACGCCGCAAAATCTGCTGAGCGGTAAGTACCAGATCATCCGAAACACAGACGCCTATCAGAAACCAATCGCGGCGCTGTCCGAAGTGAAACTGACGCCGCACGCTCCAGCACAGGGAACCGTCAGCGCAGCGGTCGCCGTTTATCGCAGCGCGCCCAAGCGACTATCCGAATGGGGCTTGTTTGTCGGCGACGGATCGTCGCAGCAGCCAGTCGACGGCGTAATTCCGTACGACTTGAACACGCCGCTCTTTTCGGATTACGCCTCGAAATATCGCTTTATCCGCTTACCGAAAGCAGCGTCTATCGATTGGCGCGACGACGACGTATTGGATTTTCCGGTCGGGACGGTGATCGCCAAAACCTTCGCCTATCCCACCGACATGCGCGACCTGGACGCCGGCCAAACATTGCTGGAGACGCGAATTCAAATCCGCAAGGAGACCGGTTGGTACGGCTTCGCCTATATCTGGAACGATGAGCAAAACGAGGCGATGCTAAGCCTGGGAGGGGGCGAGATCAACGCCAGTTGGATTCATACGAACGGTGCGCGTCGAACCAATCAGTACCGCGTGCCGAACGCGAACGAATGCTTGAACTGTCATCGCAATGATCGCGAGTTCACGCCGCTCGGCCCGACCGCACGCAATTTGAACCGCGAGTTCGCCTATCCGCACGGCGGCGAAAATCAATTGTCGCATTGGAGCGCCCGCGGCTGGTTAAGCAACGCTCCGCCAGAAGCGCGGCGCCCTCGACTGGCCGACTTCCAAGATCCGACCGGCGACATCGACCGGCGTGCGCGCGCTTACTTGGAAGTCAATTGCGCCCATTGCCATAACCCGACGGGGACAGCGAGTACTTCGGGGCTCGATTTACGGTCGGCGCAGACCGACCCGTTTCAATACGGCGTCTGGAAGCCGCCGGTCGCAGCCGGACAAGGCGCTGGCGATCGTAAGTACGACATCGTACCGGGACATCCCGAGGCCTCGATTTTGATGCGGCGACTTGAGTCATCCCAATCCGCCATCCAGATGCCGCCGATCGCGCATGAAATCGTGCACGATGAAGGAGTGCGGATCATTCGACAATGGATCGAGCAGCACCCAACGGTCGAGCCAACCGATCACGGCAAAAATTAAACATCGAAATTCGCCGCGATCAGTCGGAGCCTCCGCCGCTTTACAACTTCGGCGGAACCCAAGCGGGGATCCCCTCCTCTTTCTCCTGGGCGTAGAACGCTTCGAAGAACGGCTTGGTGGGCGACATCTTCGCCGTTTCGTTGACCATCATGGGGCGAGTCTTTTTCCACCACGCGTCGTAGGCCGTTTTCATCGCTTGGGCGACGTCGGGATGTTGATCAATGACGTTGGTCTTTTGGCTGGGGTCCGCTTCCATGTCGAACAGCGCGTTTTCACCGACCAGGCGATACTTTTGATTGCGGACGGCGAAGTTTTTCCACTGGTAGTCGTTCGGTTCCTCGCCGGTTTTCCAGCGTCCTTGATGCGTGAAGAGGTAGCGATCTTTCCAATCGGCGTTTTCGTTTTCGACCAACGGCAACAAACTGCGGCCTTCGACCTGACCTGCGGGAAGCTGGGCGCCGGCCAAAGCGGCGATCGTCGGGAAGACGTCGATATGAGCGGCGATCGTATCGACGTCGCGATTGGGTGTGACGTGACCATCCCAGCGAACGAAGAACGGAACGCGAACTCCCCCTTCATCGCTCGAACCCTTCAAACCTTTCATCTTCGCGTTATAGGGATAGAGCGTCTCGCCATTGGCCGTCTTGCCGATCGGTTTGCCCATGCGGCCTGAGCCGCCGCCGGTCATGCCGTTGTCAGACATGAAGATGACGACCGTGTTGTCGAGCAACTTCCACTCTTCCAGCTTGGCCATCAACCGGCCGACATTGTCGTCGATGTTTTCGATCATGCCGTAGAAGCCGGCCTCGGATTCGCTAAAGCCCAACTCTTTGAACCGCTGCTTATCTTTTTCGGGAGCGAGAAATGGTCCGTGCGGCGCGTTGGTCACAATATAGGCGAAGAAAGGAGCATCGGCCTCTTTCTTTTCCTGGATCCAACCGAGCGCTGCGGTGAAGAAGAGATCGGTGCAAAAGCCTTCGGTTTTGACAAACTTGCCGTTATGACGGATCGCCGGGTCAAAGTATTTATTGCCCGGCGCGTCAGCACAACTGCAATCATAAGCCTGACCGATGCCGCCGGCGCCATGAATGAAAGTCTCGTCAAACCCGCGATGATTCGGCTGGTATTCGTTTTCGTCTCCCAGATGCCATTTCCCGAAAATACCGCTGGTATAACCGACCTGCTTCAAGGCCTGGGGCAACGTCACCGCGTCGAGCGTCATTCGCTCCCGTTCCAAGATCGTATGGGTCACGCCGTTGCGCATCGGATGGCGACCGGTCATCAGGGCCGATCGCGTGGGAGCACAGGTCGGAGCGACCAACATCCGCGAGAAGCGGACGCTGGTGTCGTACAGCTGATCCATGTTAGGCGTTTGAATCCAGGGGTGGCCATGACGGCCCACCGGGCCATACCCTTGATCGTCAGTCATGATCAAGATGACGTTGGGCTTAGAACTGGCCAGTTCGGCAGCTTGGCTGACCAACGGTAGACAATAGACCGCCAGGACGACGGAAAGCAGCTTGCGAAGCATGGGCATAGGGAATCTCGGCGGGTTTTCATACAGCAGGACGAAGTGGGAATCGAGTCCTCTATTGTAAAAGAAAATCGCCGCCGATCGACTTTTTTTCCTCTCGTAATGTTGAGGCTGCGAACCAGGGAACCGGGAGAGCACAAAAAGGCAAATTGAAAGGAATCGAAAATCGCTTCGCCCGGGATGAGGCATCGCGAAGCTTGTTTCGACGAGAACGAGGTTCGAAGTCGAAGCAAGGACAGCAAGGAGGTAGTTCAGCGGACGCTGGTCCGGATCAAACGGACTCCGGTGGAATCGTCTCTGTTTAGCAATTGGACCATCGCTCAAGTTTGTGAGATTGATCTGGTTGACTTGACCAGCACGGCGACACCAGCTTCGGTTTCACAACGCCAAAATTGGCTCAATAATTTATGTGGATACTGCGGGGCGATAAAGGGCCTAGAGTTGAAACAGAAAGAACTTTAGACGTGTGGCTGCAGGAGCATAAGATCTGGAGCAACAACACCTAGCAGAATGTGATTCCTGGCATCCAGGCAACTTCTGTTAACAAGGTGGAAGTCCAACGATGACAACAGGATCGATGAAATTTTCATCATCCAAGACATCTTGGAGAAAAAATCCCTTGATCGTGCCGCCTGGTGGAATGCCCATGTCGTCGAGATCAATCCCAACCGTAAAAATGCGACATGGAATCGTAAATTCAATTTGCGAATGCTCCGACATCGGCATTGGCGTACCGTCTTCAAAGCGTTCTGAACTCAATGGCACAAGACGACTTGTCGAGATTGTCTGAGCGGCGTTCGATTGCCCGTCAATATCATATTCTTTGATGATTACTGGGATAGCTTCATCCGAATCAGAAATGGGATACAGTCGAAATATGTCCCCCAATAGCGAATGGGTAATCAGTTGCACATCAAATAGAATGATGTCCGGCCCCGGCGAGTTAACGACTGGTTGAGAAAAAACGATATTCATCCCTGGCGTGCCGTCAGGTCCAAACTCAAAAGCCCCTTGGTGAAGCGACTCGCTGCCTCCTGGATTGATGAAACCTCTTGTGAAAGACAAATCCATCGGCCCTAGGCGAACGTATTCCTCGGGACCAGCAGAAGCAGGAACAATGGAGTTGTTAATTATAGGAGAGAGATAGTGCGTGACCGCTGGCAGAATTAGATCTTCCGCCTGGTAGGTGCGATGAACTCCATCTCTTTGCACGGTAAGAGCCGCAAGCTCCGCCGATCTTCCTGTTTCATCAAGCACCGATTTATACGACACAATGTGATCAGGAATGGTCAAATCATAATTGTCTCGACGCTGAGATTCATCGACTTCATCGGAAATCTGCAAGCTCGTGTCGAGTCGGGCGAATTCTCCCTCCTGAAGGATCTTCTTCGCTTGCCGGTTCGGAATACTCACCTCCGCTTCTCCGCTGACGACGGCGACGCTCGCTGCGCCATTCTCTTCAACAGCGACAGAAAATTTCGTGCCCAGGTCAAGGATATTACCTGTCGGAGTAACCACTTGAAATCCTTGGGCGCCCTCAGGCGCGAAGACGGAGCAACTTCCCAAGCTGATTGAAAGCTTGTTATTACCCTCGACATGAAAGACTGCCGGGGAACTTAAAACGACTTCAGCGCCCGATTCAAATTCAATTTTCGTCATGCCAGCTTGCAGGACGTAGTCTTTCTGGAATACGAGTCGGCCTCCTCGCGTCGTCGAAGAAGGCGCCTGACGAAAGACCGCACGATAGTCGCTATCAAATTTCGCGCTCGAGAATGATTCGGCATTTTCGCGAGAAGCCACTGGAGTCTGTGTTGGCGGCGGGTTACTTGCAGAAGCTGTAAGGGGAACATCAGAAGGCATCTTCGGTTCGCCCAGATATTGGTAAGCGATAAAGCCGCCAACAAACAACAATCCAGCCACCAAATACCCGCCCCAAGCGAACATGCCGCGTCTTAATGAATTTGCCGGCACAGGACGATCAAGCGACCCTCTGGAAACTTGCTGGCCAAAATCCAGAAGGTATGAATCTAGCCATACGTACTCGAGATAGATTCGTTGTCGCTCTGGTCGATCAAGCAGCAATTCCTCAAGCGCCTCCGTCTCTTCTTTATCAAGTGGAGAATTCACCAGACGACTCAAAAGCTTGGCGAACTCTTGATTCTCTTCAGCTTCGTTTGCCATGACGCACTCCATCTAGTAAGCGAAGCGATATGCACTTCCTCAATCTGGTTCGCAATCGCCACAAACGATCGTAGAGCGAGTTGATCAGGATTCCCAATTCTTTTGCAAGGCACGAGAAGTCAGACCTCTCCCAGTAGACCTTGTGAATGAGTTGCAAATCGTCCTCGGGCAACTTTTTCAAGCAGCGCTCGAGAGATGCCAAAAATACATCTTGTTCATCTTGAGAAGAAGCCATTTGGTCACAGAGTTGTTCCACGAGCTTTTCCGAGAAATAATGCCGGTCTCGCGAAGAGCGACGCATAAAGTTTTTGGCCTCGTAAAACGCAACGCCCATCGCCCAAGGAAGAAACCCTCGTTCGGAATCATACTCGTCAAATTTTTCCCAGATCACCATGCAACTGCGTTGGTAAATATCTTCAGCATCGGCATGGCTTGACACGATGGAGTAAATGAATGCATACAATTGCCGCCGGTGTACCGTGATTTGCTCAGTAAACCTTTGACTTGTTGACCGCTGATTCATTCAACTCTTTCACTTTTCGGCTGATTGCGACACAAGGCCCCTCGCCCGATATTCTCTGATTTCACTCCTCTCTGGAAGGTATCGTACGGCCGATGACAGTTCTCTGATGAAATTTCCCCTGAAAAGTATGCTCCGATTTCGACGCTTGCTCAAATTGCAATGAACCGTTCGAACAGGCACGCTTGAACCGGGAGAAGACTTGCGGAGCAAAAATCTCGCTCAGGCAAGAAACGGAGAGACAGCGAGCTTTAGGCCGCTGTCGACGGAAATCCATCCGCGTGCAGCATGGCAAGCACTGAACCTCGTTCCCAATAACGCATCATCTCAGCAGCGACGAAAAAGTCGCACCCCGCAGACGAATACCGCAATCCGACCCTTTGATTCGTCATTTCGGCGAAGCAAAGCCCTCGATGGACCATTGGATTCTTTTAAAAAACTTTGTTTTTTATCACAGAGAAGGCGGTCGCTCTGTACGACTACTAGTGACGTTAGGCGCGTGAACCCCCGCAGCCTTTCATCTAGTGGCCGCTATTCATCCCCCTCTCTTCATTTTTACCAATAAAGGCTCCCTTCTATGAATCGTTTCATGAACGACAAATCGCGAGGTTTTACGCTCGTCGAATTATTAGTGGTCATCGCAATTATTGGCGTGTTGATCGCCCTGCTGTTACCGGCAGTTCAGCAGGCGAGAGAAGCCGCGCGTCGAATGCAATGCACTAATCAGATGAAACAGGCGGTCCTTGCGCTGCACAATTATGTCGATACGCATAACAAGATTCCGTCGGCCGCCTATGGCACGGCAAGCTTTGTCGGAATTAGCATCTGGACCCAGTTGGCTCCGTTCATGGAACAGGGGGCGTTCTATGACCAGTACCATTTTGATCAATCATGCGTCTCGGCTGACAACTACGCCCTCAATCAAAGCGCTCCCATGCCACACCTTCGCTGCCCAAGCGGAACGCAGGATCATTACAGCGGGACCGACACCAGTCGCGTCGAGCACTATACTACGCACTACTATGGCATCTTGGGGCCCGTTGGTGCGAACGGAACGACAGGCGAGAATTACAACCTCCACTCTTCGCTAACCCTGGGTGAGTTTGCAACGCAAGGCACGTTTACTCTTTGTACGAACGACCTTCGGAAACCGATCACGTTTGCAGGCATGACGGACGGATTGTCTAACACGGCCGTATTTGGCGAGATCTGCTGGAATGACTATGGCGGATACCGCGAATATACGATGGGAACAGTGAACGGCGGCGGTTCCACAGGCTATGTGGGGTATTCGTACAAGAGCATTAAGTGGCCGATCAATATTGGCTTGCGAAGCACCGGCGCCGTGTATACCGGATTTAATAACGTGGGGGCGTTCGGCAGTCATCATCCAGGCGGCGCCAATTTTGCGCTCGGCGATGGAAGCGTTCGGTTTCTCCCGGAGACGATCGATATGGCTAGCTACTTGGCGTTTGCAAGTCGAGATGGTGGAGAAATAAATACCGCGCTGTAGTTCATTCGTCAGGCGGCAAGTTCTCGGCCTCTTCCGAGAATCTTGCCGCTCGTTTTTTCCATTCTTATCAACCGAGGGCGGCGTTTTATGCCTGCAATACGTTTGTCGACATGTATCCGTACCTGTTTCTACATGTCTGTTCTATTATGTCTTGCAGTAATCACTCCGGGATGTGGCGGCAATGGTCCTTTGCAAGACAGGGCTTTCGGCAGCGTCACCTTTAAGGGAGCGCCTGTCCCGATCGGAGTAATCCAGTTCACCCCAGACGCGTCCAAGGGCGGTAGTGGGGAGGTTGGCTTTGCGGAGGTACGCGAAGGCGGTTATGACACCGATGTGAGCGGCAACGGCATCAATAGCGGGGCTTACATCGTGACGATCGACGCCTATTCGTTAAAGAATATTGATCCTGATCTCAAGCCGAATGGAGATGCGTTAGTGGTTGGCTACGAGCAGAAAATAACCATTGAAGCCGGTCAATCTTCAGCACTCAATTTTGAACTGGCTCAGTAACGCGCCTAGTCGTTTTCCGTCGCCAACGGCGCCGTCGTACTCGCATATAACGACTTCCTCTAGAGGGAGCCGGGCGCACCTATGGCGAGTGCGTAATGACTGGCTTACGAGAATCGCCTCGTGTTCTACGGATGCGTCCTTTTTATCTAGCTAGAGATTCCGATGTCGATCACATACAAACGGCTCACGCCGCTCCTGGCGCTTCTCGGGGCTTTGCTGGGCTCCAATCTCCTCTCTGCAGGAGAGAAAGAAAGTGGCGACTTCTTTGAATCGAAAGTGCGCCCAATATTGGCTGCGAATTGTTTTAGCTGCCACGGCCCGCGCGAGCAGAAATCAAAGCTTCGACTTGATCAGCGCAGTCACTTTTTCAAGGGAGGTGAAGGAGGGGCGATTGTTGTCCCCGGCATGCCGGGAGATAGCGAGTTGATCGCCGCGATTAAGTATGAGAGTTACGAGATGCCCCCTTCCAAGCAACTCTCTAGCGAGCAGATTTCAATTCTCGAGACCTGGGTCAGTAATGGCGCCTATTGGCCTGAGCATCCTGAGGGTGCGCGAGAAGATGACGTATTCACCCAGGAAGATCGCGACTGGTGGGCCTTCCAGCCCGTGTTGCGTCCACCACCGCCCAAAGTTGTTTCCGGTGCGTTGGTGCAAAATCCGATTGATAATTTTGTCCAAGCGAAGCTTGCGGCGGAAGGGCTTGTAATGGCTCCTCCAACTGCTGATCGCGAATTAATTCGGCGCATTTATTTTGACATGCTTGGCGTTCCGCCAACGCCCGAGGAAATATCGGAGTTCGTGAACAACACCAGCCCAGACGCCTACGAACAGCTAGTGGACGCTATCTTGGCTGATCCTCGCTATGGCCAACGCTGGGCCACGCACTGGCTCGACCTGGTTCGCTACGCCGATTCAGACGGCTACCGTCAAGATGCCTTTCGACCGAATGCGTGGCGCTATCGCGATTATGTTATTCGCAGCTTCAATGACGACAAGTCGTATCGGCAATTTATGCAGGAACAGTTGGCTGGCGACGAAATCGCACCCGATGATCCCGACGCGTTGATCGCCACCTATTTCCTGCGCGGCGGCGTGTACGAATGGAACAGCCGAGATGCTGAGGGCCAGCAAGTTCTGCTTGCGGACGAACTGACCGACACCGTCGGCGACGTCTTCCTGGGCATGGGGATCGCGTGTGCTCATTGCCACAACCACAAGTTCGATCCCATCCTGCACGACGACTACTACCGCCTGCAAGCTTTTTTCAAGCCGCTGGTCTGGAAAGACGACTACCCGCTGTGCGGTGAGCAAGAGTTGAAAGAGTACGAAGCGAAGCTCGCCCAGTGGGAAGCCAAGCATCAGGACTTGCTGGATCAGATCGCTAACATCGAAGCCAGGCCTCGTGAAAAGGTGGAACGCAAAGCGGTCGAAATGTTCCCCTCCGAAGTCCAGGCCATCTACTGGAAACCGGCCGAAGAGCGAAATGCGTATGAAAACCAGATTTACTACTTGGTCTACGATCAGGTCAAATTTGAGTATGGACGACTGAGCGGGGCGATCCCCAAAGATGACAAGCAGAAGTGGGAGGAGTTGAAGAAGCAAGTGCAAGCCTTCTTGAAGTCGAAGCCCACAGCTCCCCCAATGGCCAGCATCGCGACGGATGCACGCGGCGAGATTCCTCCCACAATCAAACCCGATGACCACGACAAACGCGAGATCAAGCCTGGATTCCTGACTATTCTGCACCCCGAACCGGCCCAGATCGATCCTGCGAGCCTACCTGCCGCAAGCACGAGCGGACGCCGAGCAACGCTGGCCAAGTGGCTATCACGCGACGACAACCCTTTGGTTCCCCGCGTCATCGTCAACCGCATTTGGCAGTATCACTTTGGCGCGGGCATCTCTTCCAGCGCCAGCGACTTCGGCCGGTTGGGCGAACCTCCGAGCCATCCCGAACTGTTGGATTGGCTGACCAGCCAGTTCATCGAAAATGGATGGCGACTGAAACCGCTGCACCGCGAGATTCTCCTTTCGGCCGCCTATCAGCAGTCGTCGTTGATTGACGTACCGGAAAAGGCCAAGCTGGTTGATCCTAAGAATCGATTACTGTGGCGATTTCCGTCCCATCGATTGAAAGCGGAGCAGATTCGCGACGCGATGCTGGCTGCCAGCGGCGAGCTTTCCGACAAGCCGGGCGGCCCTCCCGCTTCCAGCAACAGTCCCGTTCGCAGCGTCTATACCAAGAAGATGCGAAATTCACCGGATGCCTTGCTGGATAGCTTTGATGCCCCCAGCGGGTTCTCAAGCGTCGCATTGCGTAACTCGACCACGACGGCCACGCAGTCCCTGTTGATGATCAACGGCGACTGGACGCTCAAACGGGCCGAGGCCATGGCCAAGCGCCTTAAGCAACAATATATAACCGACTACGCGGCGATGGTTCGCGACAGTTACCAAGTCTGTTTCGGTCGTCCTCCGCGTACGGAAGAACTGGAAGCTGCAGTCGCTTTCATCGAAGATCAAGTTGTCACTAACCGCGATCTCTCGAACGCAAAATATGAGCAGCTCCCTTCAACAGTCCTACTGGACGAACCACAGATGCAGCGTTGGAGTACGGCGTTCAACATCAGTGACAAAACGCCGCATCAGCTCCTGACGTTACCGGACAACCGGGTTCTCCCTGCTCGCAACTTCACCATCGAAGCGATCGTTTTCAATCGAACTCTTTTTCCCGGCGCAACGGTTCGCACAATCGCCGCGCAGTGGAATGGGGCGTTGACGACGCCTGGCTGGAACTTTGGCATTACTAGCGAGCAGTCAGCCTATCGTCCGCGGAATTTGGTTCTGCAACTAATTGGCGACGACAAGGAGGGCAAGGTGAAGTACGAAGTTGTTCCGTCCAATCTGCGAATACCCGCCGATAAGCCGTACTATGTCGCGGCCGCCGTCGACTTCGATGCCGGCACGGCCACGTTTTATGCCCGCGACATGTCCTACGACGAGTCGGAACTCGAAACGGTCGTCGTAAAACACTCAATCGTCGGTGACTGTAGCAGCGATTCTCTGCGGTTTAGCATTGGCGGACGCGATGCCCAAGGTCCGCACAATTGGGACGGCCTGATTGACGACATCCGTTTGACGCAGAAAGCGATCCTGGACGAATCGCAGCTCATGATCAATTCCCCCAATGACCTGACAACCGACGACACCGTGGCGATGTGGCGATTCGTTCGTTCCGATCCGCACGGCCCCCTTTCTGATACGGATGGAGGCAAGCACGAATTGCAGCTCTCGAACCGTTCGGACAGAGGCGACATGAACTCCATATTGATCGCCCTTAGCGACTATTGCCATGTCTTGTTGAACTCCAGCGAATTTCAATTCATCGATTAAGCGAACACGCCCTCCTTAGCGAGAAATCCGATGACCCACCAACCGCACATCGAAGTCCCCACCTCACGCCGAGAATTCCTAGCCAAGTCCGGCGGCGGTTTTGGCGCTTTGGCCTTAGCCGCTTTGATGGGCGGCGCTGGACAAGCCGCCGTCTCGCAAGACCCGCGAGCTCCCAAGGCGCCCCACTTCCCCGCCAAGGCGAAGAATGTAATCTTCCTCTTTATGGAAGGGGGACCGAGTCACATCGACCTGTTTGACCCCAAACCGTTGCTGAACAAACTAGCCGGGCAGAAGATCCCCGAGAGCTTTGGCAAAGTCGTTCTGGCGATGGGGGAAAACGACGCTCCGCTACTCAAGTGCCCCCGCAAATGGAAGCAGCATGGCGAAAGCGGCCTGTGGGTCTCGGATTGGTTCCCCGAGATCGCCACGTGCGCCGATGACTTGTGCGTGATCCGCTCTTGTATTTCGGACGGCATCAATCATTCGTCGGGGGTGTGCCAAATGAACACAGGGCACGTGATCGGCGGACGGCCGTCCCTCGGAGCGTGGGCCACTTACGGCTTGGGCGCCGAGAATCAAGACATGCCTGCCTTCGTAGTACTCACCGACTCCAACAGGCAAGTGGTCAACGGTCCCCGCAATTGGGGCAACGGCTTCATGCCGGCTGTTTATCAAGGGGTTAAATTCAAATCGGGCTCCGATCCTATTTTGCATCTAAACCCTCCCAGTCACATTACGGCCGCGCGACAAAAGGCGAAGCTCGGCTTCTTGAATCAAATAGATCGCCGTCACGCGGACGAGCGCAGCGACTTGTCGGAACTGGAAGCACGAATCAAGTCATACGAACTGGCCTTCCGCATGCAGTCAGCCGCTCCGAGCATCGTCGACCTGAGCGCTGAGTCGGAAGAGACGAAGCAGTTGTATGGAATCGATCAAAAAGAAACGAATGTCTTCGGCAGCAATTGCCTGATGGCTCGGCGGCTGGTCGAAAACGGCGTACGTTTCGTTCAGCTCTACAGTGGAGCCGGTAGTGGGTGGGACGCTCATAACAACATCGAAGGCAACCACGGCAAGCTCTGCAAAGAAGTCGATAAACCGATCGCCGGCTTGCTGAAAGACCTAAAACGCCGCGGACTATGGGATGAGACGTTGGTGATTTGGGGGGGAGAATTTGGTCGCACGCCGATGTCCGAGAAAGGGAGCGGCCGCGATCACAACCCCACCGGGTTCACCATGTGGATGGCTGGCGGCGGCATCACTGGGGGACGTACCGTGGGGGCGACGGATGAGCTTGGCCTGCGAGCAATTGAAACCCCAATGCATGTGCATGACCTGCACGCGACAATCATTAGAGCCTTGGGAATGGATCACACGAAGCTGATTTATCGACATAAGGGGCGCCCAGAGCGGATCGATATGAACGAAGGGCGTGCAGAATCGAAGATTCTAGGAATCAGCTAGTTCGTGATGCGCCGCCCGAAATATTAGACGCCTTGGCAGTTCTTTCAACGCCCTCGAGAAATTTGATCCATGCTGCTATCCATCTGGACTCAAGCAAAATCAAGCAATTTCATCTCCGCGATTAACAACCTCGTGTTGCCAGTTTTTGTCAGCGGCATCATTTCGACAGCTTGTTTCGCCGCCGAAAACTCAACGCAACTCACGTTGCCCGATGACTGGGAAGTGCAGGTTCATTGCGCAAGTACTGGAGAAGGGTCTGCTTTCACAGCTGCTGTGAGCGTGCCTCCTCCTGCTGTGCTTGCCGTGGCGGCGGAACGGCATAACGGATTGCCAATTTACAATCCGCAGGCCTCCGCCTATGCGCGCGGCGCGAGGTTGGAGGCCTTGAAATCCGATAAGTTTACAGCCTCCGATTTGCTTGTCGCCGAGAGCGTCATCGTTCGTTCTGGTCCTGCGGAATCAGACAGCAGATTTCTTCGAGGTCAAGATTATGAGCTCGAAAGTCGCTGGGGACGCATTGGCCGGTTGCCAAACGGAAGGATAAAAGAGGGAGACGTCGTCTACGTCAGTTATCGGCATGCGCTCCCTCGGATCGATTCCATCTTCCTGGGGGCCAACGGCGCTATTGAATATCGCACTGGCCAACCGCGGGCAGAAACGCCTGTGCCGCCAGAATGTGCGGACGGACAAAGACGGCTCGCGAATATCTGGATTCCAGGCCCCATCGAACGTCTCACGACAGATCATCTTTTTCCTATCATGGAAACCGCTTATCCAGAATCGGCGGCAATGGTTCCAAGGATTGCTGAGCAACGGATTCCTCATGCGATAGCTAAGCTGCGATCAGGTGAGACGTTGCGAATCCTGGCTTGGGGCGACAGCGTCACGGATGGCGCCTATTTAAAGGATCCAGAACGAGATCGATGGCAATCGCAGTTTGTTCATCGACTCAAGAAACGCTTCCCCACTGCGAACATCGAACTGATCACCGAGGCATGGGGCGGAAGAACCACCGGCTCTTATCTAGCGGCGCCTCTTGGCCAGCCGCACAATTTTCAGCAGACGGTGCTGGACGTGCGCCCGGATCTTATCATCAGCGAATTTGTGAATGACGCCCATCTGAATGAGGCTCGAGTCGAGGAACGCTATGGAAAGCTTCTAAGCGAATTCCAAAAAATTAACGCCGAATGGATCATCCTAACTCCGCATTACGTACGTCCCGATTGGATGGACTTGGATCGTCAACGTGATATTGACGATGACCCTCGCCCCTATGTCAAAGGCTTGAGGTCTTTTGCCGCAAAACATCAACTGGCGCTCGCCGACGCGTCGTTGCGATATGGACGACTTTGGAGACAAGGCATTCCCTACAACACCTTAATGGTAAACTGCATTAACCATCCCAACGCGAGTGGATTGGCGATTTTCGCGGATGCGCTAATGGAACTTATGCCTCGCAATTAAAAGCTCTTCATTGCGATCTCGCCGGCTATGATCAGCGAGCGCTCTGGATAAACTAGCGCAGCGCGGCCGGATCAATTTTGCGATAATAACGTCTATTCGATTTCGCCACACGCATCGCTGAAACAGTGGATGACCAACAAGATCGCTCAGGACGATGTTGATTCGTATTCTTTCCCGACACGTTCCCGCTCGATCTATGCCGAAACGCACGCCAGTATCTCCTGGGACGAATTGTAAAATCGATCGAAAAAGCGAAAGTAAGCGGGAAGCGACGTAGTCCGAACCATGTTTGGTCGATCCATTTCTCTTCGACCGAATGCGAAGCGGAAGAGCCACGCCAGACTGTCAGCCGCTTGACGACTTCTTAATCACGATTCATCTTCGCGGAACGTCATGTCGAACGACCAGTGCATTGACTTGAGAGTGCAATGCTAGCGGATCATACGAGCTAGTTGCTGCACAACTACGTCTGAACTTTGCACATCTGTAACGACAAGACGAAGAGATTAACGAAAATCTGACCCATTTTTGAACCTCGCCTTGATGAAGCTTAGAACCGCCCCCTAAATCGTTGAAAGAGCGACTTAACCCAGAGTGACCCTTTACTTCACGGCGGTTGCGACGTGGCCTCTCCCTCGGAAAATCAAACGGGGTTTGATTGCTATCAGCACCAGCACAGCGTGGCTTTCTGCTACCGCTCACAGATGTTCAATCACCGATTTTTTCAAGATAATCGCGCAATCCGACCTCTATTACCCATCTGAATATTAGGTTAGTGACTTTCTTGTCAATTGAAACGAAAAAATTGGCCTTGTAGTCGTCAAAATCCGATCTCCAAAAGGGGATACCGATTTCAACCATAATGGTTACGCTACTAGTCGAAGGTGAACGGGATGTTGAGAACTTTTTTCATTCTCATGATGGCGGCGACGCCAGCTTATGCACAGCAACCTTCAGTTACTTCGGCACACGGATTCGGCATTCAGGCGAATTCAATGTCTGCCAACGTCAGCCCTCCGCTTCCAGAAAGCGACACCGAGATTCGCTCGGATTCCGACGTTCATCCGTTGCTTTACATGAACAACGACGCTTCACTCGCTCAACCAGTCGCGTACGAAGCGAGCTTAGCAGCTTGCGACTGTAGTCGCTGTAGTCCTTGCGGCTACGACACCTGTTGCTGCGATCAACGCTGGGCTCATCGTAGCGGCGGCTATGGTCAGTTTCTGTATCTGCGAGCTCGCGACGCTGAAGTCGCATATGCCCAGGTTCGCGACGGAGCATCTCCGATGGGGAGAACTGCTGTCGCTGATCCCGACTACAGTTCTGGCGTGAAAGTCGGTTTTTGGAGCGCCTGGGATTGCAATTCCAGTATTGGCGCTTCGTACACCGGCTTTGAAAGCAACACGACTAGCGAATTGACGACCGACGTTCCGCTTTCTATTGCGTCGCTGGTCATTCATCCTAGTTCGGTTGCGGCTGGTTCCACGGGGCTACTCGCGAATGCGTCGCTTGACGTCAGCTTTGATCAGGTCGATATCACTTACCGCCGGATTTGGGGAGCAACCGAAACTTCCGCCGTTAATTGGCTGGCTGGCGTACGTTATGGCCGCTTGCAGCAGCAGTTCGAGTCGGCCATCTCAGTCAATGGAACGACGACGGTTCAGTCGGAACTTGATTTTGACGGGGTTGGCTTCACCTTTGGCTTTGACGCTGAGCGTTACGCTCCTTGCAATGGCTGGCTGATCTATAGCAAAGGAAACGCCGCGTTTTTAGCAGGCGAGTTCCGCGGGGACTACACGCAATTTGACTCGGCGGACCCGTTGGAAGTTCAAACCAATTGGCAAGCAGGACGCATCATGCCTGTGCTTGATCTCGAATTAGGCGTTGGTTGGCACGGCTGCGACAATCGTCTGCGTCTGACCGCTGGCTATATTGTCCAGTCTTGGTTCAACACCGTAAGCACCGATTCCTGGATTCAAGGAGTTCAGAATTCCAATTTTGTTGGATTAAATAACACGATGACTTTCGATGGCTTGACCGCGAAAGTTGAGTATATGTGGTAAAAACGACCACTACACCAAAATAACGGCAAAAATTGCGACGGAGCCTTCTTTACCAAGAAGGCTCCGTTTTTTTTATGCGCCGCTCTCTTCGTATGCTCAGGAAACTGCTTGATAACTCCCCCATTTAGGTTAACATCGCACTGAAATCTTTCCCAAACATCCCAGTCGTTATTTTCGCTACTTTCGGAGTAAGCGTGATTATCGGCAGGTTTGGCCAGCTTGGGAAAGCCTAACGATGAACTCAAATAGGCATTATCTTCTAGCGAAGGCGAACGATCGACATGAGCTCTTCCATCAATCGCGGCAAGCAACGTAAGACGAACTCAAATAACAAATTGCGCAAACGCCGCAAACGTCAGGCGATGCAGGCCGAACACTTGGAAGCGCGCCAGTTGCTCGCGATGGATGTCTATGTTGACGACAACTGGGCTCTCCTCTCGCCGGGGGATGATCCAGATGGTCCGGCGACCAATTTCGGCGTCGATTCGTTCGCTACGATTCAAGAAGCGGTGAACAAAGTTGATGCTGGCGGCACCGTCACTGTAGGTGACGGCGCCTACACCGAAAACATTCTGCTCAACAAAGAATTGACGCTCGTCTCCGTAACGGGACGCGACAACACGACGATTGAAGGGATCTCTGGCGTCGGCGCCTTGGCGACCGTTTGGATCACGTCCGACAATGTCACGCTGGGTGAAAGCGGCAAAGGCTTCACGATTGTCGGCATCGACAATGGATCCCCCGGACTCGAGAACGCTGCGGTCTATATTGATAACGACAACAGCGGGACCACGATCGAGGGGAATCATATCCTCGCCAACGGCGATTCCGCAATTCTGACCGAATACAACTTCGCTGTCACCAATCTGGTAATCAACGACAACATCATCGGCGGAACCACATTTGTCGTTCCTCCCATGAGCGGACCCCAGTTTACGACCGACAATGTTCCGCGCGGTCTGGTCTACATCAACGGCGGAAGCACCAACGACAACACAGGCATGACCGCCAACATCACCTTCACCGGCAATACCATTGAAGGTACGAGCGGCGGCGTCGACGCGATGATGATGGAAGTGGGCCAATCGCTGGTGACGATTAATTCTGACGGTGCAACTATCACCGGCAACGAATTCAAAGGCACGACGTTCGGAACCGCCGCGACGTTGCGTGCTGGCGGCAAGAACGCCGAGATCCACGACAACAAGTTTGACGTCTCCTTGCAAGGCGAGTCCACCAGCGTTGTCTCGCTCCTCAACACGTCGACCGGCAAGCTTTCTAACGATCCAGAAACGCTTGGTGATATCCTCAACAACAATGAGTTCACCCAACCGGTCTTCGCGAATGGCGCCAAAATCGTTGAAGTTGACTCGATTCAAGATCTGATCGACCTATCGACCGCTGGGGACGTGCTGCGCTTCAGCGGTGAATTCACCGAAGATGTTGTCGTCGATAAGGCCATTACGCTAGGCGGAGATTTCAAACTCAACGGCAAGCTGGACGTTACAGCGCCTGGCGCGATCCTCTCGGCCGGTTTCAGCCCCGGCATTATCGCCTCCGGCGACTTGACGCTCATGTCGGGAACAATGCTCGACGTCGAATTCAACGGCATCGCCACGGCGGGGGTCGACTTCGATCAGTACCAGGTCACCGGAACCGTGGATCTCGGCGGTTCGACGCTCGTGCTATCGGGCTCCGCGATGGGACTCTCGCACTTGGATCAGATCACGTTCATCGACAATGATGGGACAGACGCTGTTACCGGAACATTCGACGGTTTGGCCAACGGCGCTTTGATCAATTTCAACAGCCAAGATTTCCGCATCTTCTACAACGGCGGAGACGGCAATGACGTCGTACTGATCCGCGACAACGTCGCTTCTTCTGACGTACTAGTGGACGACGATTTCTCCACTGCGTTCGCCGGCGAGGACTTAGGCGGCGGCTACTTCTATCTCATCAACGCCTTCTCCACGATTCAAGAAGGCGTGGATGACGTTACCGTAGGCGGAACCGTCACGGTTAACGATGGAACCTACGTCGAAAATGTGACGATCAACAAAGACCTGACGCTGCAGTCCCTGAATGGACGAGACGACACCACGATCGAAGGACTGGAGGTCGGCGGCGCGTTGGGGACGCTGTTCATCCAGAGCCCAACGACCGCGGTCACCATTGACGGCTTTACCATCATCGGCATTGACGGCACAACAGGACTCGAAAAAGCGGCGGTCTATTTCCAAGGGTCGCACTCTGGCGCGAAAATCCTGAACAACGATATCGTCGCCAACGGCGACGGTGGCCTGATCACCGAATACTCGGCCACGATCAACGACTTCCTGATCGACAACAACATTTTCTCGGGCCAGACGTTTGATGATCCGGCGGTGATCGGCGGTCCCTTTGATCCCAACGGCGCGCAGCAGTTAGTCGTGATGGGAGGAGGCAACGACGGTGGAAGCACCAGTAATATCACCTTCAGCAATAATCAAATTATCGGCACGGCCGGCGATATCGCCGCGAACGCCGGCAATACGCTGGTGACGATTGACGCCAACATCGTCTTCATTACCGACAACACGTTCGCCGGTACGACCGCACGCTACGGTAGTAGTTTGCGTGCTCGCGGCAACATGACGACGATCACCGGCAATACTTTCGATCTTAGCATGCAAGGCGAATCAACCAACGCATTATTTCTTTACAACAACATAGCGAACAAGCTCTCGACCGACCCGGCTACTTTCGAAGACATCTTCCTCGACAATGACTTTGGCGACAACGCCTATTTTGTAAACGGCCAGATCGATGTCGGCACGATGCAAGATGCAATTGACGCCGCCGCTCCCGGCGACGTGATCTACTTTATCGGTGACTACACGGAGGCCGCTGTCGATATCAGCCAAGCGATCACCGTCGCCGGTGAGTTTGATTTAACGGGCACGCTGACGGCAAGTGCGCCTGGCGCGATCCTCTCGGCCGGTTTCAGCCCCGGCATTATCGCCTCCGGCGACTTGACGCTCATGTCGGGAACGATGCTCGACGTCGAATTCAACGGCATCGCCACGGCGGGGACCGACTTCGATCAGTACCAGGTCACCGGAACCGTGGATCTCGGCGGTTCGACGCTCGTGCTATCGGGCTCCGCGATGGGACTCTCGCACTTGGATCAGATCACGTTCATCGACAATGATGGGACAGACGCTGTTACCGGAACATTCGACGGTTTGGCCAACGGCGCTTTGATCAATTTCAACAGCCAAGATTTCCGCATCTTCTACAACGGCGGAGACGGCAATGACGTCGTCCTGATCCGCGACAACGTCGCTTCTTCTGACGTACTAGTGGACGACGATTTCTCCACTGCGTTCGCCGGCGAGGACTTAGGCGGCGGCTACTTCTATCTCATCAACGCCTTCTCCACGATTCAAGAAGGCGTGGATGACGTTACCGTAGGCGGAACCGTCACGGTTAACGATGGAACCTACGTCGAAAACGTCCTGCTCTATAAAGAATTGACGCTCGTCTCGGACACCGGTCGAGACAACACGATCATCGAAGGAATTTCCAATGCCATGCCGTTGGCCTTGGCGACTGTTTGGATCACGTCCGACAATGTCACGCTGGGTGAAAGCGGCAAAGGCTTCACGATTGTCGGCATCGACAATGGATCCCCCGGACTCGAGAACGCTGCGGTCTATATTGATAACGACAACAGCGGGACCACGATCGAGGGGAATCATATCCTCGCCAACGGCGATTCCGCAATTCTGACCGAATACAACTTCGCTGTCACCAATCTGGTAATCAACGACAACATCATCGGCGGAACCACATTTGTCGTTCCTCCCATGAGCGGACCCCAGTTTACGACCGACAATGTTCCGCGTGGTCTGGTCTACATCAACGGCGGAAGCACCAACGACAATACAGGCATGACCGCCAACATCACCTTCACCGGCAATACCATTGAAGGTACGAGCGGCGGCGTCGACGCGATGATGATGGAAGTGGGCCAATCGCTGGTGACGATTGATTCCGACGGAGCAGTCATCACCGACAACGAGTTCAAAGGCACGACGTTCGGAACCGCCACCACGTTGCAAGTTCGCGGCAAAGACGCCGAAATCCACGACAACACGTTCGACATCACCGATCAAGGCGAGTTCACCAACATCGTCTCGCTCCTCAACACGTCGACCGGCGAACTCTCGATCGCCCCCCTGACGCTGTTTGATCTGGTCACCAGCAACACCTTTTTGCCCGGCATGCCGACGGCCAAGACCTACTTTGAATTCATCCCCGGCATGACGCCGAGCGGGGACCGAATGGTTGTCCGCACGCTGGAACAGAATGGCGGAACCTTGCAAGGCGCCGTCAACGCCGCGAAGGATGGCTCGACGCTCTACTTCCTGGACCTCTACGGCGACTACAACGAAGACCTCGACATCAACAAACCGGTCACGGTCAGCGGTGAGTTCACGTTGCTGGGAGAGTTGAAGGCCAGCGCCATGGACGCCACGCTCAATGCAGGCTTTAGCCCGGGAACCATCGTCTCGGGCGACATGGTTCTAACGGCTGGATCGAAGCTGACCGTCGAAATCGAGGATGTGATCACCGCGGGGGTCGATTTCGATCAATACGTCGTCAATGGAACGGTCAACCTGGGCGGCGCAACGCTTGACATCATTGAAACACTGCCGATTACCAGCCAAGCCCTCGGGTACGAATTCATCCTGATCGACAATGACGGCAGCCTCGATCCCGTGGTCGGCACTTTCGCCGGCATCAATAACGGTGATGTCGTCACGATTGGGGGAGAAGACTATCTTCTCTTTTATGACGGCGGCAATGGTAACGACGTTGTCTTGGTTCGCGACTCCGACATGACGCCGATCGTCTATGTTGATGATGATTGGGCGATGGGCGTTCCCTCGGGCGATGAAGTAATCCCGGGGTACTTCTTAGGAGTGAACGCTTTCGCGACCATTCAAGAAGGCGTGGACGATGTTGACACCGATGGTGAGGTCCGCGTCCTTGAAGGTTCGTATGACGAAAGCGTCTTCATCACGCGCGGTGTCACGGTCCAAGGTCAAGGGATGATGAGCCCTGCGGAAGTCATGGTGACAGCGGCCGCTGGCAACGGCTTTCTGATCGACACCGCCGGTGACGTCATTCTGCAGAACATGCAAATCCAGTCGAGTGATAGTAATGGCGTTCAAGTCGACAATGGCGGTAACATCACGCTCGAAAATCTTATCTTGAACGACAGTTCCGGCAGCGGATTTGGTGTCAGCAATTCGCTGACCCTGTCGATCTTCGATGTTGAATATACCGGCAACGGATCGGATAGTAAGATCAAGTCGGTCGGTACGTTCAACTATGAAACGACCACCGGCGAAGAAGACATCATCGACATCAACTCGAAGTCGATCGGCGGAACGGACAACTTCCAACACAACCGCGGCGGCGACTATCAAGACATCATTCATTTCACCGACCTGGATGAAATGTTTGTCAGCACGTTTGACGGACTCGATCGCTTTACGATCGCGCCTCACTTGACGACGGTCATCAATATCGACGGGGGCAATCCGGTCTTTGGCGATCCTGACGTACCGCCGGGAGACGTGCTGGCGTTGTTCTTTGGCGGCGTCACCAATCCGGTCGTTGGTCCGACCCCCGACGGCTCGGTAACCTCCGGCAGCCACGCCGATATCAACTACGTCAGCATTGAAACGATCATCGTTCCCGATCAGTACGAGATCAACAACACGATCGCGCAAGCGACCATTTTGGGTTCGCCGGAATCGGTGATTCTCAACAACCTTTCGATTCACGATGACTCCGATGTCGACTTCTTCCGCTATACGGCGCACTTTACCGGCAAGCTGTATGTCAATGCGTTGTTCACCAATGTTCCCGAAGGGGACTTGCAACTGGAAGTCTATGATCAATCAGGGGATTTGATCGCCAAAGTCGACACCCACGATGACAACGAAAATCTGGTCATTTCAGTCGTCAGTCAACAGAAATACTACATTCGAGTCGCCGGCTCCGATGATGGCGTCAATCCGGTCGACGACGTCAACCAATATTCGTTGGAGATCGAAAACTTTGCGGCCCCGGCGCCGCACGGCATTTTGATCTCGCCGTTGTCGGACACGGGTTCATCCCCGCTAGACAATGTCACCACCAGCAAGACTCCGTTGATTTACATCCAAGACGATTTGCTTCAGTTTGTGGATGAAAACGGCAACAACATGGTCGACCCGCCGACGGGAGCGCCTAATCCGACGTTAGGCGAATTGCCAATTCTCACGGCGGATCAGGCCAACCTAGGAGCAACAGCTGGGTTTGCGGTCGAGATTTCGATCACGTTACTCACCGGCGTCAACGCTGGCGCCGTAATACGTCGCTTTGCCGACGTCGTCGGATCGCCGGAAACCGCGACCGTCTTTGTTTACAACCCCGAGACCTATGGCGATGAGCTCGAAGATGGCGAATATCTTATCTCGGCGCGAACCGTCGTCTTTGACGGCCAAACGCCGGTCGCTCGCGCCAATACTAGTTTGGCGACCTCGGTCCGTTTGACGGTGGATGCGGCTAAGCCTGGCGGCTCGAATCCGGACTTGGTGTCGACCGCAGACAGCGGCGCCTTGGCGGGAGACAACGTCACCAACGTGAAGGAACCGATCTTCCAAGGCACCGGCGAAGCGAACGCCAAAGTCTTCCTGTATGCGAATAATAATACGACCCCAATTGGACAAGGGTCCGTCGATTCGCAAGGGAAATGGGCGGTCCAAACTTCCTCGCTGACAGACGGCGTCTACACGATTCGCGTCGCCTACGAAGACTTGGCCGGCAATCGCAGCGCGCTCTCGCAAGGCCTGGATATTGAAATCGATACGCAGGCGCCCAACACGCCTTATCTCGATCTGGACTCTGCCAGCGATACTGGCCGCAATGATGAAGACAACGTCACGATGGCCGAATTGTTGACGTTCCACATGACGACATCCGACACGAGTCAACCGCCGCATATTTTTGATGCGAACCTCCAGTACCGACTTTACCTGCGGGCCGAAGGTGGCGAAGAAATATTGGTTTACGATTCGTCGTCCGTGTTTACTTCGATAGACCCCTTAGTGGATGGATTCACGGATCAAAATTTCGTCAGCAAAGTGGACCTTTCGGTCCTGACCGAAGGCTACCACGACTTCAAGCTGGAAGTCGAAGATCGAGCCGGCAATATCAGCACCGATTATCTGCTGGATGTCGTGATCGATCGAACGAAGCCGGACGCTCCAACCTTGGAGATCGATCCAAGCAGCACCGATACCGGCGTTACCGGCGATCCCAACACGCTAGCCGACAAGATCACCAGCGATTCCAATACCGGCTTTGTCGGCGACGCCGAATCCAACTCCGTGATTCGTTTGTACGCGGGCGATACGCCGATCGATCCAGCGATGCTGGCAGCTCTGAACGGCATGTCTTCCGCCGATGTGATTGCCTATCTCAACAGCAACTACGTCTATCAAGGACTAACTGCAGCTTCGCCGCTAGATGGCAACGATGGCAACCCGGAAGTCGGCTATTGGGGCCTGAACGGGAAGTACGATCTGAACAATCCCAACTACTTCTCCTACGACGGGATTCGCCAGATTGTCGTAACGTCGGAAGACCTGGCTGGAAATATTTCGAGCGTTACGACCCTCGAAATGATGATCGATACGCAAGGTCCGCAGATCGAAAATGTCAGCGTCACCGGTTCGCCGGACTATGATCTGTTCGCACCGAAGCCTGCGGTCGATGGACCAACTCCGCCGATCACCAGTCTGGAAATCGACTTTAGCGATCTACCGGTTCGACCAGGCGTCGAATTGTTTGCGCCCGGCAATTCGCCCAACGTGGTGTTTGTAATTGACGCTTCGTCTAGCACGAATGGCGCGATCGCAGGCAGTCAAGTTGGCGATCTTAACGGTGACGGAATCTTCAACTCCATCTTGGACGCCGAAATCGCTGCGGTCATTCAGGCCAATCAGCAATTGATTGACGCTGGCCTGGGCAATGTCGCCAAAGTCTCGCTGGTGGTGATGGTTAGCGGTTCGGTCCATATGTTTGAGATGAATACGAACTCGGATTTCACAACGGCTGCCGCCGATAATAACAACAATGGCGAACTCGATCTGATCGAAGCGTTGAAATCGATTAACGCAGGCGGATCGGCCGAATTTACGGCCGGATTGGAAGCCGCGAAAACGGCATTAGAAAACTCGGGATTCGCCAATTCGACGGTCCTCTTCTTTGCAGATGGATTCTCGGGCACCCCTGGCGATCATGCCGCGGCAGCCGCCGAATTGCATGGAGTTGCCAAGAATGTCTACGCAATCGGCGTCGGCATGTCTGACCTGGCCGAATTGCAGATCATAGATCCCGATGCGGTCGTCTACACGACTACCAACGACCTGTTGAACACAAGCGTGATCGCGCCGGTCGCTGTCGACAATTACGGCTTCCTCTATCCGGCGATCTCCGACGCCACGGCGCTGCAACCTGGCGCCTTCCAGTTGATTGGTGACGCCAACGGTCTGGTTCCGATCAAGTCGATCACGATCAACCATGATACGACGCCGGGCTCAATTGGCCGTTCGACCGTGACGCTCGAATTCTTTGAAGCGTTGCCCGATGATCGTTACACGTTGAAAATCGCCGACTCGCTGACCGACCCAGCCGGTAATCAATTGGATGGAGAGAGCAACGCCGCCGAATCGCAAGATGCTCCATCCTTTGCAACCGGTAACGGTGTCGCCGGCGGAGCGTTCTCAGCACGTTTCACGATCGATACGCATCCCGAAATCGGCGTCGCCAGTTACGGCACGACATTGATCGACATCAACGGCAACTGGTATGTCGATACGCAAAATGCCGACGATACCAATGAAGATCTGACCTTTGCGATTGGATTCACCACCGACGATGTCTTCGCCGGCCAGTTTACGCCCAGCGCCGGCAGTGTTGCGGATGGTTTCGATCGCCTGGCCGTTTACGGCATGGTCCATGGCAAGTTCCGCTTCCAGTTCGACTTTGACAATGATGGGGCGCCGGACGCCACCGTTGTTCAGAACCTGCAGATCAACGGAACTCCGATTGCCGGCAATTTTGACGGCAACGCCGCCAACGGAGACGAAGTCGGCGTTTACGTCGGTGAAACCGGCACGTTCTGGATCGACACTAATCACGACAACCAGATTGATACGCCGATCGTTACCTCCCTGGTTGGCAAGCCAATCGTCGGCGATTGGGATGGCGACGGATTTGACGACCTGGGCGTCTGGCGAGACGACACCTTCTTCCTCGACCTGACCAACGGCGTGGATAAAGGTTGGAACGGAAGTGCCGACCAGATTTTCTCGTTTGGCTTTGAGGGCGTTCGCGAGCGACCTGTTTCGGCTGACTTCAACTCGGACGGCGTCGAGGATCTCGGCCTGTGGGTGCCCGATCAAAATAACTCGGCCGGAAGCGAGGCCGAATGGTTCCTATTGATCTCCGATAGCGACGCGAATGGAGTTGCTCGCCCGATCTGGGAAAACCCGGCTCGCATGATTCCCCCGTCGCAAGATCCGTTGGGGCGCAACGTGGCGAAATTCCTGACCGACCCGTTTGGTCCCGACCAGCACGCGGTCTTTGGCAACAGCAAAGGTCTGCCTGTCGTCGGCAATTTTGATCCGCCGGTCGCCGATGAGCTGCCGCAAAACCCGACGCCCACAATTGAATTCCCCGAAATCAATGTGCCGTCTCCCAACTCACATTTCTCCACTTGGGAGGAAGCCGCTGACTTGGACCATGACGGCGTGGTCACATTGCTCGACCTGGCGTTGGTGATCCGTCACATCGGTGCGCATGTCGGGTCGGCCAGCGACTTCGGCTGGGCGTATGATCTGGATCATGACGGCGTCATTAGTTTGCTCGATCTCTCGAAGGTGATTCGCAAAATTGGAAATCGCGATAATTCCGCCCCGAACGGAGCCGGCAACAATGCCTCGCTGGAATCCGAAGCAGTCGACCAAACTTCTGCGCCTCCGGCCGCGACCACGTCGCACTTTGAGATCGCTTCGCCGGTCTCCGAAGAAGCACCGGAGTCGATGATCTCATCGAACGTGGTGCTCGAAGGAGAAGATTCAAGCAGTCTGATCTGGATCCCCAGCGATGTCACTTCGACCACAACGGCCCCAATCCAATCGGCAACATATCAGGCAGTCAATGCAGACGTCGCCAGCTTCGCCCAGGTGGACGTAGAAGTGGACTTGGTCGATGCTCTGCTGTTGGACTCGCTGAACGGTGAAAGCGATATTGTCGAGCATTTCGATGCCGTCGATCGCCTCTTCACAGAAGAGGAAGGCGAGTTGGAAGAATTACTCGTCTTCTAGTCGACAGCGAACTCAAAAGCCGGCTTGCAATTAGTCACAAGCCGGCTTCAGCTTCTTCGATTCACAGACTTAGTTGCCTCTCCTCGGCTAACTTAATACCTGTCGGCACACGTTTGCGAAACGAATTCTCTTTGGGCGATTACACCGGAAAACCGGCGACGATCGAAGTTCTCACCGGCCTGCTGGGATCACTATGCCCAGCCACAAAGGCGCCGACCATCGCCCCCCCCTCTATTTGACTGCGAGGGAATGGCGTTTCGCCGACGATTTTTCTGAGCCTACGATATACGCTCTCTTGGAGCACGAGAGACGAGCAAAGGGGCTAGATAGAGCGAAGTGCCGGTTTTCACAGCCTTCTGCGGGTTGATTGGTCTGTTATTTTCCACTCGGAGAAATATTTTTCTCCTTTTTCCGTTCAATCGTAGTAGGTTCGCGCCGGCGCGTACGACCTTAGGATGCCAGTTGAATTTTTCCTTTTTTTATAAACCAGCCCTCTCGCTCCGTATCACGACACGAAGCGAGAGGCGCTTTCGCGCCGGACAAAAGCCCCGCTACTGGGGAGCCTATCTTGATGTGGCAGTTTGGCGCCGTTGGTTTTCATTTTTCAGACGCACCCATCATTTTCTCCTATTCAGTGAAAGAGCCCCTCATGGCCCAACCATCTTCAGCAACTTACCGCCGCGGCTTTACCCTTGTTGAGCTGCTCGTTGTCATTGCGATTATCGGCGTTTTAATCGCGTTGCTGCTGCCTGCGGTGCAACAGGCGCGCGAAGCGGCGCGACGGTCGCAATGCATGAATAATTTGAAACAAATGGGTCTGGCGGTGCATAACTTCCATGACACCTACGGCCACCTTCCGCCGTCGCGCATCAAAGCGAATTATCTCGGCTGGTCAGCGCTGCTCATGCCGTTCATGGAACAGCAAAATCTGTTTGATCAGATCGATTTGAAACTGCCGTACAAAGATCAGACGACCGCGGTCCAACAGGCGTCGATTGGCGGCTACATTTGCCCCAGTCGTCACTCTGCTGGCGATTTGACGACTGAAGCGCAAACGGATCAGGCTGACCTGGGCGCCGCCTGGGATTACGCGAATTGTGACGGAGACGGAGTCGGCAGCACGTTTCGCATGATTACTTGCACCGGAATGCTGATCGTCGCGGACGGAGATCAGAATAAATACAGAAGCGTGACCGGCATGCGGGATGTTACTGACGGCTTAAGCAACACGATTATGATCGGCGAGCGGCACGTTCCCCTCTCCAAACTCTTGAACGAAACGAACGGCGGCGATGGCCCCGTCTTGAGCGGTTGGGCCTATTCCTCAATGCGCATGGCGGGTCTGGGACGTTCTTTAGGGAAAGGGCCGAATGATACGACATCGAGCCGCGAAGTATTCGGCAGCTACCACCCCGGCGTTTCGAACTTTGTATTGGGAGACGCCAGCGTCCGTTCGATCCAGACCAACGTTGATACGGAGAATCTCGCCCGCTTGGCGAATCGCGAAGATGGGGAAGTCATTTCGGTAGACTTCTAGGCGTGAAAATGCAAGTTGGCCAAGTGCGGCGAGAGCACGCGCTGAGCAGTCGAGATAATTTCATTTCTTCTTCGTCTTATCTTTTGCATTCTAGGCGGTCGATCATGCCTTATTTCACTCGCGCAATTTTACGCCGCGGTTTTACGCTGGTTGAATTGCTAGTCGTCATTGCGATTATCGGCGTGTTGATCGCGCTGTTATTGCCGGCGGTGCAGCAGGCGCGTGAAGCGGCCCGGCGCACGCAGTGCCTGAGCAACTTAAAGCAAATGGGGTTGGCGGTTCACAATTTCCACGACACGTACAACGAACTTCCTCCTTCGCGGATCGAGTTCAAATATCTCGGTTGGTCGGCGCTGATTCTGCCGTTTATCGAGCAGCAGAATCTTTACGATCAACTCGACCTGAAGAAAAAGTACAGCGAGCAATCGGCAGCCGTCCAACAAACGCCGATTTCGGTTTACGTCTGTCCGAGTCGCCATCAACTGGGCGATTTGACCGAAGTCGTTCAGCCCGACACGGCTGATAATGGAGCAGTGTGGGATTACGCCGCCTGCGACGGGAGCTCTGGCGACGGCAGCACCTATCGATGCGGTTCCGGCTATTCGCCGGCCCTCTCCGTGACGCAGCCGTGCTCCACTTCGATGGGAATGCTCGTCTGCGCTTTCGGCGACCACAATCGATACAAAAGCCAAACCAATCTGGCGGCGATCGTCGACGGATTGAGCAACACCATTTTAATGGGCGAGCGGCATATTCCGCTGACAGCGCTGAAAGACGAAACGACCGGTGGCGATGGACCGATTTTCAGCGGTTGGGCCTTTTCAACGATGCGGGTTGCCGGACCAGGTTATGCGCTGGGCAAAGGGCCCAACGACGTGGTAACTGGAACAGGGCATCTCCTTTTTGGCAGCTACCATCCCGGCATTTGCAATTTTCTGCTGGGGGACGCCAGCGTTCGTTCGCTGCAAGTGAATATCGATACCGACAATCTCGGCCGCTTGTCCAATCGGCAAGATTCCGAAGTGATTTCGGTCGACTTTTAGCGGCAGTGAGCTTCATCACGGCGTGAAGGCTATTAATCTCCTCAGGTTTATTTTCACCACCACTTCAGCTTTTGGACGATTCGAAACATGAGATCTATTGATTGGAAAAACTACGGAACGCTGAGCTGCTTGGCGGCGTTATGCCTGGCCGCTTGTATCGGGTGCGAAGCTGGCGTCCCGACTCATCCCGTTAGCGGCAAAGTTTTACAGGCGGACGGTACGCCCGCCCAAAGCGGACTGATCGAGTTCCGCACGACCGCCGAAGATGGCTCCGTTATCAACGCACGCGGCCAAATCGAATCTGACGGAACGTTTCGGCTTAGTACGTTCGGCCAGGATGACGGCGCACTCGCCGGGGATCATCAAGCGATCTTGGTCAGCCCTGCGACCAGCGAAAACAGCGAAACCGGCGTGGTTCACAGTTTTCCCGCCAAATATCGTTCCTATGCTACTTCAGATCTGCAGTTTCGCGTCGAGCCGGGCCAGAACGAATTTGCCGTGCAAGTAAAGGCCAAATGAGGGATGTGAGTGGTTTGAAAGCATCGAACGCTCGCAAAATTTTGGGGAGATCCGGGCTCTTGATAGTAGATTCTAGCGCGAACGTACGATCTATAAGTAGAGAGCCGTACGACAAACAAACTGACATTACCGCCTGCTCCTGATTTCACTCTTGGCAATGCCTGCAACAACCCCATCCGATGCGGCGTCCGACGCTCGCTATACTGAATTTTTGTCGTATTTTTCGACCGATTGCGAGCGGATCCATGCATACATCTTTTCGATGTTGCCGCATCATGCTGATGCAGATGACGTCTTCCAACGATGCAGTCTGCTGCTGTGGAAAAAATTTGAGACGTTTGATCGCGAGCGTGACTTTCTCTCCTGGGCATGCGGAGTAGCCTTCTACGAAGTCAAAAATTTTCTGCGAACGGCGCAACGAGATCGCCTCCAATTCAGCGAAAAGCTGATCGAATTGCTGGCCGAAGATCGAGCTGCGACGCTTAACCAACAGCCGCAACGGCTTTTGGCGCTACGGCAATGCGTTGGTCAACTTACGGCGCGACAGCAGCAATTAGTGTGGACCGCTTATGGGGGCGCAACGACGATGGCCGATTTGGCCGACGCAACAGGGCGTTCGGCGCAAACGCTTTACAACCAACTAACGACGATTCGCCGCAAGCTGGCCCAATGCGTCCAAATGCGGCTCGCCGTTGCAGGAGACGATCTATGAGCCAACACGATCCGTCTCAGCGGTTGGCGGAACTAACGCATCTAGCGATGCACGCTTCGTTAACCGTAGAGCAGCACCAAGAGCTAGAGCAACTGCTGCTGGAAAACGCAGAGGCGCGGCGAAACTATTTTCTGTTGCTCGATCTCGAATACGGCTTAGCGAAGTTGACGGCCGAAGAAACCGGCCAGCCGTCGATCGGTTTGCCCGAATCGATCCGCCCGGCAGGATTGCCGGGTGCGCCGCAGCCTTCGCAACGGCGAACATCGCCGCGCGTCTGGCTCGCGTTAGCCGCTTGCTTAACGGGCTTGGTCCTGGCGCCGCTCGCTTATTGGAACGGAAACTCGCGACAGGTCACGAAGCAAGATCCACCCAAGCCGCCCAAAGTTGCAACCCCCGGCCCGGCGGAGCGAACGCTGCCCGAGATTACTTTGATTCAGACGGCTCACAGCCGTTTCTTTGGCGAGCTTGGTTCTTTGTCCGCGGGCGACGTTCTGCAACTCGACCATGACTATGCCCTGGTCGAAGGGGAGATTCAGTTGCGTACGCGTCACGGCGCCGAAATGATCGTCCAGGCGCCCGCCGTATTTCTCGCTCGCTCAGCCGATCAGGTGTTGATGAAAGTAGGCGCCTGTTCGGTCTACGCACCGCCAGGAGCGGAGGGATTTCGCGTCATTACGCCCCAGGCTGAGATCGTCGACAAAGGAACTCGTTTCGCGGTCAACGTGACCGAATCGGGCGAAGCGGATGTCAATGTGATTGAAGGCGAAGCCGAGATATTTACGCCCAACAACGTCGCTCCCGATTTGTCTGGACTGCTACTAGGCGCCGGCGAGGGACGCGTCATCAACTCGCAAGGTCATATCTCCAACCCGCCTGCTTCGGACATGAATCGCGACTATCGCGGTTCGCTTTCCGATCGCATCGTTGACTATCGCGTCACCGATCGCAAGCATCCGCAGCCCGACACTCTATTGGACGTAACGGTGCAGCGGGGAGGAAAGATTCAACGTTATGACGTCGAAGAACTGATCGGTTTCGATCTGATTCATTTCAAAGCGGGGACCAACGGCGCAAACTTTAGCACGCCGCTTGACCGGCCCGACCCGCGTGAAGGAGACGGCTCACGAACTCGAGCGGCGCTGTTGGATCGCGACGCGTTGCTCACGACCGGAACGCTCAACCCTGGGGGCGCCGTCAAACCGTTAAAATCAGATCCCGATTGGACCAGTCCCGACGCGGCTCGACACACGCCTGGTTTCGCCGTTCGGTTTCACCAACCGGTGATCAACGCTGTCGGTCCTGACATTGTCTTCTTTGAACTGCACGTGGTCGTGCATCCCGAAAATGGCGATCCGTTTCATGTCTCGCCGACCCATTTCGAGCCTGGTTTGCGGTCGCATACGGTTCGTAAATATGACGTCTCGTTGGCGCATCGCAGCGCCCATCAATTGTCCGGTTTCCTCCTCTATCGATTTGATCCTCCGGTCCGATCGGTGGAAGAATTGCTGTCGGGAAAACATAACGGCGGCTATATCCATCAAGTCCCTGCCAAAGTAATTGCCGTAGGAATCGATCTCTCGGACCTCGGCTACGCCGAAGGTGACGAAGTCTCCGAGCTCTTTTTTCAAGACGCATTGGATGACGTGAACTTGATTGATCCGGTTTTCCTCGGAGGGCTTCCCGCCAACACGTCACACACTCTGCCCGAGTAGTAATCGCATGTCTGAATGTTTTCGTATCCTGATTGCGCCGCTGATCTTCGCCGTTGCGTGGACTTCGACAGATTTGATCCGCGCGGACGACAAAGAAGCAGTTCGTTATTTTGAAACGAAAGTGCGCCCGCTATTGGCGCAACATTGTTTCAAGTGCCATGGCCGCGAAGAGCAAAAGTCGGATTTGCGTCTTGATCGACGCACGCACTTTCTACAAGGGGGCACTGGCGGACCGATTGTGGAGCCTGGTAAACCAGAAGAGAGCGTCCTGATCGAAGCGGTAAAGTGGGAAGGATATGAGATGCCCCCCTCTGGTAAGCTACCCGACGACGAGATCGCAATTTTGGAAACCTGGGTTCGCAACGGAGCCTTCTGGCCCGAGCAAGCGGGCGAGACGCGCGCTGACAGTGGACCGTTTACCGCCGAGGATCGGAACTGGTGGGCGTTTCAACCGGTGACTCGTCCTGAAACGCCGGCAATCGCCCAACAAGCGATCGTCCATAACCCGATTGATAATTTCATTCAGGCGAAGTTGGGCCAAAATGATATTTCACCGTCGCCGCCCGCCGAGCGGAGAGTTCTGATTCGCCGCATTTATTTCGACATGCTCGGCGTTCCTCCAACCGTGGAAGAAGTGGAAAGCTTCGTCGCTGACGAACGCGACAACGCTTACGAACGACTCGTGGATCGCGTTTTAGCCGATCACCGATATGGAGAGCGCTGGGCCTCGCATTGGCTCGACCTCGTTCGCTACGCTGACTCGGACGGTTACCGTCAAGACGCTTATCGCCCGCTGGCTTGGCGCTATCGCGACTATGTAATTCGCAGCCTGAACGAAGACAAATCGTACAAGCGATTTCTGCAAGAACAACTAGCTGGCGACGAAATCGCTCCGGACGATCATGATGCGTTAACTGCGACTTATTTTTTGCGAGCCGGCGTCTATGAATACAACAGCCGAGACGCCGAAGGCCAGCAAGTTTTGATCGCCGACGAACTGACCGATACGGTTGGCGACGTTTTCTTAGGAATGGGCGTCGCCTGCGCACACTGCCATAACCATAAGTTCGATCCGATCCTGCGGGACGATTATTATCGGCTTCAAGCGTTCTTTAAGCCGCTCGTCTGGAAGGACGAGCATTTATTGGCGACCGATGAAGAGCGGAAAGCTTATCAGCTTGCACTCGCCCAATGGGAAACCAAGCACCGAGAACTGCTGGACAAGATTAATGCGATTGAAGCGCCCGTGCGTGAAAGCCGACGCAAAAAAGCGGTTAGCATGTTTCCTACCGAAGTCCAGGAGATGTACTGGAAACCGCGCGAAGAACGGACGACCTACGAGAACCAGATCTTCTATCTGGTCGAGAAGCAAGTCCAATTTGAATACGACCGACTCGCTAATGCGATTCCGAAAAAGCAAAAAAAAGAATGGGAAGCTCTGAAGAAAGAGTTGCAAGCGTTTTTGAAAAACAAGCCCAAGGAGCCGCCGATGGCGGATATCGCCGTCGACGCACAAGGAGAGATTTCGCCGACGCGGATCCCCGGGGACCGTCTTGAACGCGACATTGCGCCAGGATTTTTGACCATCTTAGATCCGCAGCCCGCCAAGATGAATGATGCTGAAGTCGTCGCCGACACCAGCGGACGCCGAACGACTTTGGCCCAATGGTTGACGCAAGATGACAATCCCCTTTCTTCGCGGGTGATTGTAAATCGCGTTTGGCAATATCACTTTGGCGTCGGATTATCAGCCAACGCCAGCGACTTCGGCCGCTTGGGCGAACCTCCCAGTCATCCGGAGTTACTTGACTGGCTGACCAGCGAATTTATCGACAACGATTGGCGACTCAAGCCGCTTCATCGGCAGATTCTCCTTTCGGGGACTTATCGCCAGTCGTCGCTAACCGCAGCATCAGAGAAAGCGTTGCTAGTTGATCCCAAAAATCGACTGCTGTGGCGGTTCCCCGCGCATCGGCTGGACGCGGAGCAAATCCGTGACGCGATGCTGGCCGCGAGCGGCGAATTGAAAGAGAGGACCGGGGGCCCCGCTGCTTCGAGTAACGATACCGTTCGTAGCGGGTACACCAAGAAAATGCGAAACTCGCCCGACGCGTTGTTGGAAAGCTTCGACGCACCTGGCGGATTTTCTAGCGTCGCATTGCGAAACTCGACCACCACGGCGACGCAATCTTTGTTGATGATCAACGGTGATTGGACGCTCAAGCGAGCCGAAGCCATGGGCAAACGATTGCATCGCGAATTTGGCTCGAATTTGACAGGCTTGATCCAGCACAGCTACGAGGAGTGTTATGGTCGTCCTCCACAGCAGCAAGAGTTGGACGCCGCGATCTCGTTCTTCGAGCGTCAGGTCAAATACAACCGCGAATTGGCGCGTCAGCAACAAGCGAAGATCCCTTCCTCTGCGCTGTTGGACGAGCCGCAAATGCAACGCTGGAACACCGCTTTCAACATCAGCGACAAGACGCCCCACCAGATTCTGACTTTGCCAGATACGACTTCGCTGCCGTCGCACAACTTTACAATCGAGGCGATCGTCTTTCAACGTTCGCTCTTTCCGAACGCGTCGGTCCGCACGATCGCCGCCCACTGGAACGGCCAATCGACTTCGGCCGGTTGGAATTTTGGAGTCACCAGCGAGCAATCGAGCTATCGACCGCGTAATCTCATTTTACAGTTGATCGGCGACGACAAGCAGGGAAATCGAAAGTACGAAGTGATCGCGTCAAATCTGCGCATCCCGTCCGACAAACCTTACTACGTGGGCGCCGCCGTCGACTTTGACGCCGGCACGGTCACGTTCTACACCCGTGACATGTCATACGACGAATCGGAATTAGAAATGGTCGTCGTACCGCACAGCATCGTCGGCAATTGCCACGACGACCGACTCCATTTCAGCATCGGCGGACGCGATAAAAAAAGTGATTCTCATAACTGGGACGGATTGCTCGATGACGTCCGTCTGACTCGTACTGCGTTAACGGAAACGGATCAGATCATGATTAATACGCCCAATGACTTGGTCACGGACGAGACGGTCGGGATGTGGCGTTTCGTCCGGTCGGCTCCGCGCGGTCCGCTGGCCGAGCTAACTCATGAGCCGCAAGACTTGGAGTTGTCGTCCGGATCCGATTCGCGTAGCGCCGACCTGATCGCGCTTATCGATTTTTGCCATGTGTTGTTGAACTCCAGCGAATTTCAATTTGTCGATTAAACCGCCCTTCCCTCCTCAAAGACTTTGCTGCTTTCATCGCCATTCCTTCCGAAGCGAGATTTCCCATGCCTATAACGCCCCATAATGTAGTTCCAAACTCGCGTCGCGAATTTCTCGCCAAGAGCGGCGCTGGATTCGGGGCGATCGCATTGGCGGCGCTCATGGGCGGCGATCTTGCCTCCGCGGCGGAGGGAAATTCTCTGGCGCCCAAAAAGCCGCATTTTCCCGCGAAGGCGAAAAACGTTATCTTCCTCTTCATGGAAGGGGGCCCCAGCCATATAGACTTGTTTGATCCAAAGCCGCTCTTGAACAAGTTGGCGGGGCAGAAGTTGCCCGAAAGCTTTGGCAAAGTCATCTTGGCGATGGGCGAAAACAACGCTCCGCTGATGGAGTGTCCGCGTAAGTGGAAACAGCACGGCCAAAGCGGGCTCTGGGTATCGGACTGGATGCCGGAAGTCGCAAATTGCGCTGACGACTTATGCGTGATTCGCTCTTGCGTTTCGGACGGCATCAACCATTCGTCCGGCGTCTGCCAGATGAATACCGGGCACGTTATCGGTGGCCGCCCTTCGCTCGGCGCGTGGGCGACCTACGGTTTGGGAACCGAAAACCAAGACATGCCGGCGTTTGTGATTTTGACCGACAGCAATCGCCAAGTAGTGAATGGTCCGCGAAACTGGGGCAGCGGTTTCATGCCTGCGTCGTATCAAGGCGTGCCGTTTAAGTCGGGCGAAGATCCGATCTTGAACCTCAACCCGCCAAGCCATATCGACGTCGCTCGTCAAAAAGCGAAGCTCGACTATTTAGGGCAGATCGACAATCGTCATGCGGCGGTGCGAAACGATAAATCCGAATTGGAAGCTCGGATCGCTTCGTACGAACTTGCGTTTCGCATGCAGTCGTCCGCTCCCGAAATCGTCGATCTCGCCGGCGAAACGGAAGAGACGAAACAGCTATACGGCCTGAACGACAAAGAAACCAACGTCTTTGGTCGCAATTGCCTGATGGCTAGACGACTGGTCGAAAATGGCGTCCGCTTTGTGCAACTCTACAGCGGAGCCGGCAGCGGTTGGGACGCGCATAGCAACATCGAAAGTAACCATGGCAAGCTGTGCAAACAGGTCGATAAGCCGATTGCCGGTCTCTTGCAAGATCTGAAACGTCGCGGACTGCTCGACGAAACGCTAGTTATTTGGGGCGGCGAATTTGGCCGCACGCCGATGTCAGAACAAGGTAACGGCCGCGATCATAATCCGACCGGCTTTACGATGTGGATGGCCGGCGGCGGCGTCCAAGGAGGACGCACGATTGGATCAACCGACGATCTTGGTCTGCATGCTGTCGAGAACCCGCTGCATGTGCATGATCTGCATGCCACGATCATGCGAATCATGGGCGTCGATCACACGAAACTCATCTATCGACACAAGGGGCGTCCCGAGCGGATAGATATGAATGAAGGCAAAGCCGAGATGAAAGTCCTGGGACTCGGCTAATCATCCAGCGGATCATGCATAGCCCCGCAAAAGCACCGAGCGTGCACTGCATGCAATTCCCTAGAATCGAAGCGGCCGAATCTCAGGAACGCTCCGAAATCCTTCCTTGATGCCCGAAGGTTGCAGGAAGTTCTCGTAAGGAGTTTAGGCGCCCTCCTTCGTTCTCGATGGCGGATTGCACACTAACGAGCCGCCCCACTTCATTGTTGTGGTGACGCTTGTTCACAACGTCTGCTTTTGGAGCCACAGACGTCGTCATCAACAATTAGCATACAACGTAATCGAGTTCCCCGTTCTGCGGTGAGCACTCTGTCCTCTATAGGCCCCCAGTACTGCCAAGCAGGCAAGCACGGCGGTTAAATGGCTGATCCCAGGTGATCCATGCCGGCCTAATCTCGCGATTTTCTTTTTGCGCAAGACAGAGCAGATCTCTTATGTCAAAGCCGCAAATTATTCATGAATAATTAAGAATCCGCATTTTGCGTCAATACGCCATCAAGAACATAAATCTACAGATTATACACGTAATTTCCCTTGCCAAGCATATCCGGATACACAAAGGCGATTTAATCAACGCAATCGAACATTAGAAGTGGCCAAAGTTCTTTACCGCGTGATTGCAGCCCTAGAAAATATCCAAAGAAACAGGAATATACGCGTTTATTCTGTTGAATAAATATTTCAATCCAGTAAGATCTCTCTAGTTGCTTCGCTAGTACAAATTTTGATTTTTGCTTTTATTTGATGCCAGTGCGATTCTCTCCCAAATTTGCGACGTCGCTGGAATCCCCGTAACACCCCGACGATTCCAGTCTCTCCCATTCAGTCGGTTTACGAATAAATCATTGAATCGCGTTTATCACCCAGAGGCCCCTAAATGTTTTCACGTTTCATCTTGGCTGTGAGTTGTGTGATTGGTCTGTGCTCGACTGCTTGGGCGCAAGAGGCTTCCTCAGCCGTCCCCGATCCGATTGCCAATCCTGGCGCGACGTTAATGCTTGATCTAGTGGGAGTGGGTACCGACCCAAGCAAGATCGACTACCAAAATCTGCCCAAGCTTCCGGCGAAGCATTCGATCATCAGCGACGCACGAGACGAGGGCGGCAATCGTGTTCATCAGCACGCCTACGTCGCTTATTTTGGCGGGCAATACTGGGCGATGTGGAGCGACGGCCCCGGCAAACGTCGCAAAAATCTGACTCCAGAACAACATCGCAACGTCGTGCCAGAACATGACCAACCAGGAACCCGCGTTTCTTATGCGACCAGTAAAGATGGCGTCCATTGGAATCCGCCGGCCGATTTATCGGGAGCGCCCCGAAAGGAAGGTTATGGTTGGATCGCGCGTGGATTTTGGGTTCGCGACGGAGAACTCTTGGCGCTGGCCAGTCATTTTGATGCTCCTGGCTATGCCGGCCTGGGTTTAAGCCTGGAGGCGTTCCGCTGGGATTCGGAGACTTCGAAATGGGGGCCGCATGGGACCGTCCTGGACGACACTCTCAACAATTTCCCGCCGAAGCGATTACCGAATGGTCAGTTCATGATGACTCGTCGCGACCACCGGCGGCAACTCTCGGTCATGATTGGCGGAGCGGAAAAGTTCGACCAATGGAAGACGCATCCCCTGTCCACTTACGATCAAAAGGGGAGACCGGAAGAGCCCTATTGGTACACGTTGCCGGATGGCGAAAACATTGTGGGGCTGATTCGCGACAACGGCCGATCGGGGCGACTCTTACGAACGTTCTCTACGAACAATGGAGAATCATGGAGCCCAATCGTTCGCACCAACTTTCCCGATGCTACGAGCAAATTTTTTGTTCTCCGCACGTCACGCGGATACTATGCCCTCGTCTCCAACTCCAAGCCCGGTCGACGCGATCCGCTCACGCTCGCGATTAGCAAAGACGGGCTTGTGTTCACGCATTTGTTCTATCTGATTGGGGGTCGACATATTGATTATCCCCATATTTTAGAACATGACGGCGAGCTGCTTATAGCGTTCTCGGGGGCAAAGCAAACGATGGAAGTCCTGAAGGTTTCGCTAGACGACATTGACGCTCGCATTGCTTCAGAAAAGACGCAGCCTTAAATCCGTTTCTTACGGAAGATTTCATCATGCATCGCTTCTATATCCTGCTGTTAATTGGCCTCCACTTCACTTCCTCCGCTGTTGCGGCGGAGGATACAAGTTTGCCGAAGCGTCCGAATATCATCATGATCGTCATCGACGATTTAGGATATGGCGACCTCGGATGTTACGGCAGCCAAATTCACCAAACGCCGCACATCGATCGCTTGGCGTCGGGCGGAATGTTGTTTACCGACTTCCACGCGAATGCTCCCGTATGTAGTCCCACGCGGGCGGCGATCATGACGGGGCAGTACCAGCAGCGATCAGGGATCGAATATGCGATTCCCTTCACGCATGAACTGGGTATGCCGCTGGAAAAGTTCACGATTTCCGAAGCGTTAAAGCAGGCGGGCTATACGTGCGGATTGATGGGAAAATGGCACCTTGGTCATGTCAGTCGCTTTGGGCCGAACGATCAAGGATTTGATGAGAGTTGGTGCTCCAACAATACGCCTGACTATCACACGCACGTCTCCCGAATCGGCGAGTTAGATTGGTATCACAATCACCAAATAGATCGCGAACCAGGCTACCTGACCGATCTCGTCAGTCAGCATTCTTGCGACTTTATTCGGGACAATGTCGACAGGCCCTTCTTTCTGGTGATTTCTCACCTTGCTTTGCACTTTCCTTTCCAGGGTCCGAACGATCCGCCGTTACGCACCGAGGGAAAGATATGGCACGACCAGAAGCATGGCCCGCTTAACAAACGCGAGTATCGCCGAGCCTATCGAGACATGCTGGTCGCCGTCGACAAAAGCGTGGGCAAGGTTATGGACACCCTAAATAGCTCGGGCCTGCAGAATGACACGATCATATTCCTACTATCCGACAACGGAGCTTACTCCTGGGTAGGAAGTAACGGCAGCTTGCGCGGACAAAAAGGAGACTTGTTCGAAGGAGGGCATCGCGTTCCCGCCGTTGCCTATTGGCCGGGACAGATTCCAGCAGCAAGCAAGAATCACCAAACCATCATGACCATGGACTTGATGCCTACGATACTATCTCTAGCCGGGCTACCGCTACCGACGGGATTAGAACTGGACGGCTTGGATCTTAAGAGCACGCTATTGAGAAACGCGCCGCTCCCCGATCGCACCTTGTTTTGGCGGTTTAACAATCTCTACACCAAGACAAACGCCAGCGCGGTTCGGGAAGGGAAATGGAAGCTTATCGAGCAAGGCACGGAGGTTTCCTTATACGACCTGGAAAGCGATCTCTCTGAGTCGCAGAACTTGGCTTCCCAGCATCCCGATGTCGCCAAAGCTCTCCAAGCCAAATTTTTTCAGTGGAATCGCCCCTTTCGAGATCTTCCTGCAAGCCAGTAGTTATTGTTGTTCGATGTTTTTCCCCATACGCAGAGTGAACTTTTTCCCCAACCTTTGGCTTAGAAAAACTCAAAAAAAGCATGCAGAAAGTGACACGAAATGCTGCCCTGCGAGCGATAGAGAATTGAGCTCGAACGCCCTCTGATTTACATGTTTATTATTTTTTTATTTTACCAGAACCGCTGGTGGTGAACTTCAAATATCGCTGCCGCTGGTTTGCAAGCACATTTCCTAGTAGGTCCGTTTTTCTGGGAATTCCTCATCTTATTCCTTTTGTTCAGGGAGAACGCTTCCATGGCGTCCTTGGTATCACCGCGAGCCGGTTTTCGGCGTATTGAACGTCCCGCATTTACTCTGGTCGAGTTGTTGGTAGTTATCGCAATTATCGGCGTGTTAATCGCACTACTGCTGCCTGCTGTTCAGCAAGCTCGCGAAGCGGCGCGACGCATGAGTTGCACGAACAACCTAAAGCAACTCGCATTGGCCATGCATAACTATCACGACACCTATGGCTCGTTTCCGCCTTCTGGGATCGACGCCTCCAATCGATCCCATGGCATCTGGATTCGCACTGCTCCATTTTTTGAGTTTAGCGCACTTTACGATCAGTACAACTTCAACACCAACTGGCGCGGAAATCTGGATTTATGCACTCAAGCAAACATGGAAACGCTTCACTGCCCAAGCGGCTCTAGTCTGATATCGACTCTTGCTTCCGAACAACCATGCTGGACAACCCACTATTTCGGAAACGCAGGCCCAGTTGGTTTGAATGCGACAACCGGCGAGGATTACGCGCGTGATGAGTCTCGCGAGAATGTCTCGATGTTTGGGGAACTCTCCGATGAAGGACTCTATAAGCTTCGCAGTACCTTGGGATTCCGGGACATAACGGACGGCACTTCAAACACAATCATGCTTGGCGAACTCTCCTGGAATGACTATCCCTTCTACCGCGCTTGGAACCGGGGCCTGGTCTGGACATCCAACGGACTCTATCTGGCGACGACAAAGAACCATCGTTATCCGATCAACATCGGCATCAAGACCCCGACTTTTACAATGGTCGCCAATAACGGCGGGTATGGAAGTCAGCATCCCGGCGGCGCCAACTTTGCCATGGCCGACGCTTCGGTCCGATTTCTTCCTGAAACGATTTCGATGGAGACTTATCTGGGATTAGCAAGTCGCGGAGGATCGGAAGTTGTCGTTACACCATAAGTAGCGCAACGTGTCAGCTAGATCGGTTCGCGTCTACAATTGTCCCTTTCTCCAGGAGTTAGCAGTGATTCAGGCGGTATTCTATTCACAATTTGCGATTGCAACGACGATCTTGCTGGCGGTCGGCTGCGCCGAAAAAGCGTCCGTAAACCAGTTTGACGTTTCCGGCGTCGTCACTTTTGACGGCAAGCCGGTGCCGCATGGTTCGATCATTTTTCAGCCGGACGAGGCCCAGGGAAACGCAGGTCCTTACGGCAGCGCGATGATCAAAGATGGTAAATTTGATACGCGAGTAGACAATGGAACCGCGACCATCGGCGGCCCGCACTTGATCTCCATTGAAGCGTTTGACGGCGTCGAACCGAATCAGGATTACGCTCCATACGGCCGGTCGATCGGCGACAGCTATCAAGAAGCGTTCGTGTTACCCCAGACCGACTCAACGCTTAATATCGAGCTCAAGGACCGGAAACCGTCTCGATAATCTTTCGCACTCGGTGAGCAAGCAATTCAAAAGGCGAATCATGGCAAACACAACCGAAATCGCAGAAGCGGCAGGCGTTTCGCAAGCGACCGTTTCGCGGGTGATTAACAACCAATCTGGCGTCGCCCCCGAGACGGTCCAATTGGTGCAGGAGATTATTCGACGGCTGGGCTATCGATCGCGACCGCGCAAGACGCGACGTTCGAAAAAAACAACGGAACGAATAAAGAACGTCGCCGTGTTATTGTTGGACGAAAGTTGTCATCGTCATCCGACGTTGGCGATGGCTAAACTACGCGGAGTCGAACGAGCGCTGACGGCGGCCGGTATGAATATGATCTTGGCCGACGTCAGCTCTGCCGACGTGACTTTGCCGGTCTTAGAGCGAAAAGAACTGGACGGGGCGCTCTTGTGGGGGCATCGCGTTCCGGAAGGCTTGATGGCCAAGCTGCAAGACGTACCGACCGTTTGGCTTTCGTCGCATGTCAGCAGCGGCGATATGGCGATCTCTCAAGGCAATGCGGCAGTTGGACGACTAGCCTGTCAGCATTTACTCAATCGCAACTTTTCACGCCTTTGCTTTTTAATGATCAAGAGCGATCACCCCGGCTTTAGCGCTCGCGGCGAAGGATTTGGATATGCGGCCCATCTGGCCGGCAAAGAGATCCAGCGCTATTGCAGCGACCAACAAAAGCCGTTCGAGCAATTGACTAGTCGCGAGTTAGAAGAAATCGCCGGTCCCTTGGTCGATCAAATGCTTGCTGACAAGACTCGCCCAATTGGCTTGTTTCTGCCGGATGATCAATTGACCGCCGCCGTCTATCGGCGCTTACAGCAAGCCAACGTCAAGATCGGCAAAGAGATCGAGATCATCTCGTGCAACAACGAAGAGCCCTATTTAGCAGGACTCCATCCGCGACCGGCCACGATTGATCTCGGCCCGGAACTGACTGGGCGTCGTGCGGTCGAGCAGCTGTTGTGGAGTTCGCAACAGTCGTGCGCCGATCAACGCCGGGTCGAACTGGTCGTCGAACCCATTTTGATTGAAGGAGAGTCATGGCCAAACTCGGATCCCTAATCTCCTGCTTTTGCCCCCTCGTTACCAATGCGATGAGTCCCTGCATGTATTTCTTCAAACCGATTTCCTTTGCTGTTGACCGTTTGCCGCTCGTGCTGGCGTTTTGCGTACTGACTTGCCAAGTTAGCTTGGCCGAAGAAGAGACGCCAAAGGCCGATTCGCCCGTGATGCTGGTCGGCGATTGGACGCCGGACAATCCCCATGACATCGATTTTCGCAAGTTGCCGGTCGTGCCGTCGGAACACGCGACGATTAGCGATGTGCGAGTTCAAAAGGGCGTCCATCAGCACAACTATTTAGTCTTTCATAACGGCCAATATTGGGCGATGTGGAGCGATGGCCCTGGGGTCGAAGATCTGGTCGGCCAGCGTGTTTCGTATGCGACCAGCAAAGATGGTATGAATTGGACAAAACCAAAATACTTAACGCCTGAGCCGCCGGGATCAGGGCCGGGCACGCCCCATTACGGCAAATGGTCGCAACATGGATTCCGCTGGATCTCGCGTGGTTTTTGGCAGCGAGATGGAGAGTTGCTGGCCTTAGCGTCACTCGATGAATCGGGAAGCTTCTTTGGCCCGAGTCTTGAATTGCGAGCTTTTCGCTGGGAAGAGGCGCAGCAGGATTGGGCCGATATCGGCGTCGTTCATGACAACGCGATCAACAACTTTCCTCCCAAGCGGATTCCGAGCGGAGAGTGGATGATGTCTCGTCGCACGTTTGACTATTCGAGACGCGGCGTCGATTTTTTGACCGGCGGAGTTAAAGCGATTGACAAGTGGGAATCGTTCCCAGTCTTAGGGACCAGCGAAGCTTTGGCGGCCGAAGAGCCGTATTGGTGGGTACTCCCTGATAACCGCTTAGCGGCGCTGTTTCGCGACAATCGACAAAGCGGTTATCTCTATCGCTCTTTCTCGGAAGACAATGGGCGAACGTGGAGCCGTCCGATCAAAACCAATTTTCCTGACGCTCGCTCGAAGTTCAGTGGCGTTCGCTTGAAAGACGGTCGTTACGTGTTGGTCTCGAATCCGCATCCCACACGTCGCGATCCGTTAGCGATCTCCATCAGTGATGACGGCGTCGTCTTTAACAAGATGGGCTATCTGACCGGGGGACGGCATGTCGACTATCCGCATGTGATCGAGCATGACGGCGTCTTGATGGTCGCTTTTGCGGGACAAAAGCAGACAGTCGAAGTGCTGAAAATTCGTTTAGAAGATTTGAATGCGTTGCAGATGCCCAGTTCGCCGTTGAAGAAAGATCCTCCCTACCAACCAGGTGAAAACGACGTGATTATCGACGCGAATCAGCAAGATCAGGTCACGGTGAAAGGGGGTTGGGAGAAGAGCCAAATCGCGGAAGATCGTCACGGCGAAGACTATCTCTATATGCATCCCCGTTTGTCAGGATCGGTTCGTTTCGAGCTAAAACCGCCGAAGGCTGGCGACTACGAAGTCTTCGCGATATGGAACTCACGCGGCTCTCGTTCGAACTGGGTTCCGTACGAGATCACGCATGCTGACGGCAAGTCAAAAGTGCATACCAACCAAAATGCCGACGGCGGAACGTGGTACAGCTTGGGGACGTTTCCGTTGACGCCTGATCAGTCCGCCGTCGAGATTCAAGTGAGTCAACCAGGAAGATACGTCGTTGTCGATGCGATCTTGATTTCGCCTCGCTAGAGATCGGCATTGAGACAAACGTTGCGTCACCATGACGAAACTCGGTGTGAGGTAGTTGCGTAGAAAATATGGAATTGATGTTAAGACCTCTCGATGCGGCGGCGATCATCGCCTATCTAACGGCGATGATCGCGATTGGGATTTATTTCTCGCGTCGCAATAATACGACGGAAGAATACTTTGTCGGCAACCGTTCGTTCTCGGGCTGGGTCATTGGGTTGTCGATGTTGGGTACGATTGTTAGTTCGGCTACTTTTTTGGCGCTGCCGGCCGCCGCCTATGTGCTTGATTGGCGACAATTGGCGGTCAATTTGGTGCTGCCGTTCGTGGCCGTTTTGGCCGTCTTGATATTCATTCCTTTCTTTCGCCGCGGCAAATTAACCTCTGCATTCGAGTATCTAGGGCTGCGATTTGGCGCGATTCCGCGAATTTACGGCACGGTTAGTTTTATCCTGTTGCAAATGATTCGGATGGCGCAGATCTTGTTTCTCGTGTCGATTCCGATTCAGTTTTTAACCGGGGTTTCGGTCGAATTCGTCGTTATCGGCGCCGGCGTTTTTATCGCCTTTTACACAATCGCCGGCGGTATTGAAGCGGTCGTATGGACCGATGTAGTACAAGCATTGGTGCTGATGATCGGCTGCGTACTCTGCTTCGTCTATATCGTGATGGATCTGCCGGGCGGCGTTTCCCAGATTTTGGAGGCGGGTGCAGCGGAAAACAAATTTAGCATGGGAAGTTTCGACTGGGATTTGAACGAACGGACTTTTTGGACAGTCGCCATCTTAGGAATCATTAATTGGCTGGCGATATACTCAGGCGATCAAAACATGGTGCAGCGCTATCTGGCGGCGCGATCTACCCGGGAAGCCCGCAAAGCGACGATCATTTACTCGGCGATCGCGTTGCCGATGTGGACGATGTTTTTCTTCATCGGGACCGCGTTGTTCGTCTATTACCAATCGTTTCCCGACCCGACGTTAGCCACCCTAGAAACCGATCAGATCTTGCCCTATTTCATTTTGACTCGCATTCCAGCTGGCCTGGCAGGCTTGATCGTCGCCGCCGTTATGGCGGCGGCCATGAGTTCGCTCGACTCAGGAATCAACTCGATCTCGACGGTCGTGGTAGTCGATTTGATGCGTCCCCATCTATCAAAAAAATATACCGATCTGTTTTACCTGCGATCAGCACGCACCATTGCGATGATTGTTAGCGTAATTGTGGTAAGCGGAGGAATCGCGTTTAGTCGAATTGAAAAAGAAAGCATGAACGACATTAGCTTGATCGTGACTAGCTTGTTCGGCGGCTGCTTGATGGGACTCTTTATGATGGGGTTCTTCACGCGGAGAATTGACGGCCTTGCGGCCACGCTCGCCTTGATTGGCGCGGTCGTCTTTAACGCCTACTTAGGCTTTGGATTATTAGGGTGGTGGCCGCCTGCATGGACTTTAGGCGTTCATAGCTATTGGATCGGCGCGTTGGTGAATTTATTTTTTGCCGTCACCGCCTATGCACTTAGCTGGTTGTTGGGAGCGTCGCGACGCGATCTGACCGGACTAACGATTTGGACGATGGAAAAGGAAGGAGACCGAGCGGAACAATCGGTCCCAACTTCCGCGAGATTGGCAAGCAGCGAGTAAGGAAAGAGGTACGATTCGGAATGTTCAGCACAAACAAAAAATATGACGTCGTCGTCTTGGGCGGAACTCCCGGCGGAATCGCCGCCGCAATCGGCGCCGCACGTCACGGCCGAACGGTCGCACTCATTGAGCGACATGCGCATCTGGGCGGCATGTCTACCAGTGGGCTAGGAAAAAGCGATGTCGAACATCGTGAGGTGATCGGCGGGCTGTTTCTCGAATTCGTATCCAGGATTCGAGACAAATACATCGCCAAATTTGGAGAAGACTCTCCCGAGTTCCAACTCTGTCGAGAAGGGTATTACTTCGAGCCGTCGGTCGCCGAAGTCGTGTTCGACGAAATGCTGGCCGCGTTCCCTACGATTACGGTCTTGCGACAACATCAGTTGGAATCTGCAAACGTCGAGCAACAGCGCGTTCGCGCGATCCAACTGCTGAATCGGCGCACCAAAGCGAACGTCGATATCGAAGGCGAAATCTTCATCGATGCGACTTATGAAGGGGATCTGTTTGCAGCGGCCGGCGCCGAGTTTCGACTAGGACGTGAAGAACGGTCCGAGTTTGACGAAGCCCATGCCGGCTCCATTTACTTTGACTATCAAAATGGCGCCGTCTTGCCCGGCAGTTCGGGTGAAGCCGACGACCGCTTGCCTGCTTACACTTATCGCTTGTGTCTGACGACCGATCGTGAAAACAGCGCCGTCATGTCGGAGCCGCCGCCCGGTTACGATCGACAGCGATATCTTCCCTATCTCGACGATTTAGAAGCAGGACGACTGAGCGCTCCTAAAGTGCTGAAAGATGGATGGGGATATTACCCAGAGCATTTCGATACGTTGCTACGCGCTTTGTCGGTGACGGATCTGCCGAACAAAAAGGTCGACGCCAACATCAACCCACGTCCCTTGGCGTTTCCTTTTCCCGAAGAGAACGTCGGCTACGTCGAAGGTGATTGGCGACAACGCGACGAAATCGCGAAGCGACATCGCCAGCTGACGATTGGGTTGCTCTGGTTCTTGCAGCATGACGAAGCTGTTCCAGCCGAACATCGCGCAATGGCGAAGAAATATCATCCGCCTCGCGATGAGTTCGTGGACAACGGGCATTTCCCTTGGCAGTTGTACGTGCGCGAAGCGCGGCGTTTGTTAGGGCGATATACGTTGACGGAACATGACGTCAGCTTTACGCCTGACTCGCCGACGACGCCTGATTTTGACGATACCGTCGCTTTGGGCGAATTCCCGATTGATAGCTTTCCGGTTCGCAAACGGCAGCCGCAAGACGATTTGGTCTTGGAAGGCTATCTGGGCATGTTGGCCCATATTACGCGTCCCTATCAAATTCCGTATCGCGTGATGCTTCCGCAAGCAATCGAAGGGCTGATCGTGCCTGTCGCCGTTTCGGCGACGCATGTCGCCTATTCGTCGGTGCGGATGGAGCCGACATGGATGGCGCTGGGCCACGCCGCTGGTCTTGCCGCACATCTGGCGATCGAACACGACGTCCCCTTAGCGGACGTTTCGATGCCCGATCTTCAATCACAGTTAACGGCCGAAGGGCAAATCCTGGAGGTCGCGACGGTCTAATCCTCGTCAGGCTCTTGGTCATAAAGTGGATGTTTAAAATCTCGTTTGAACTGCTTCGCTAATGAATCATGTTACTCCATCGAATCTCCGAAGCATGCTGGCGATTCGTAGACATCAATATTGCCTGGTCGCTTGTCTCCTATTGTCAGCGTCGGCGGCCATCGGCTACGCAGAGGATTCTGACATGACGATAACATATCGACGTTTTGCCGTTGAACAGGCGGATGGGCGCGTGCTTCGCATGACGCCTGTTCCTGCGGAGCCCCTCCCCTACTGGGCATCTCAGGTTGCGCAGCAAAATTTCATCTGGCCTTCGCCCCGGCAAGAGCCGTTATTCGCGACGCCGATTCCCTTTGTGTCGCCGCCGATCGATCAACGAGAAGCGTTTGGATCGCACAATCATCAACCCTCGATTACTTGGCTGTCGAATGGAGATTTGCTGGCGATCTGGTATTCAACTAGTGAGGAAACGAGCACAGACTTAACCGTACTCGCAAGCCGGCTGCGATCTGGTGCAGATGCTTGGGATCCATCCAGCGAGTTCTTTAAATCGCCGAATCACAACATGCATGGCTCCAGTCTTTTTCACGATGAAAAAGGAACCATCTATCACTTTAATGGGATGGCGGCTTACGGCAGCCAAGGTTGGGCCAAATTAGCGCTCTTGATGCGAACCAGCAAGGACAATGGGGTAACTTGGACTCCGCCGCGAGCGATTGATCCGCAGATTACCGGACGACGGCAAGTCATCTCGGGCACGCTGATGACAAGCGACGGAGTGCTCATTCAACCCTGTGACGCAGTGCCCGGTGGAGATGGCGGGACGGCGCTCCATCTGAGCGTTGATAAGGGACAGACCTGGCAAGATCCCGGCCAAGGCAAGCCGAAACCTCGCTTCACCGCTGGAGAAACAGGCGAAGGAACCATTGCGGGAATTCATGCGAAAGTTATTCAGCTAAAGGATGGGCGCCTGATGGCGTGCGGTCGGGGAGATGCAATCGACGGCAAGATGCCGATCAGCCTTTCTTCTGATCTGGGAACGACCTGGACCTATAAGGCCAGTCCCTTCCCGCCGATCGGCGGCGGTCAGAGACTCGTGTTAAAACGGCTACGCGAGGGCCCGCTGCTGCTGATCTCTTTCACGTCCAGCAATCGTCACCAGCCGGAGTCCCACGGCATGACTTTCACCGATCAGCAAGGCGACGAGTTTCTCGGGCACGGAATGTACGCGGCGTTATCGTTTGACAACGGAGAGACTTGGCCGGTGCGCAAGCTGCTTACGCCTGGCAGCGGCGAGTTCGATGGAGGCGCTCATACCGGAAAATTTAGGGCGACGCCCCAACGCGCCGAACATGCCGGATACTTAGCGGCGACGCAAACTCCCGATCGAATCGTCCATCTCATTAGCAGTCGATTGCATTATCGATTCAATCTTGCTTGGCTTCTGGAAGGTGCGAGCCCCCCTCCCTTTTCGCCCGATTGGTAGACGCAAAGTTCTTTCGAAAGAGCCGTGATCCATAGTAGGCCAAGCGGCGAAGCTGGAACGCAAGCGACTTCGCCAAACGCACGGTAATCAGTCGTCTGCACAATACGAAGTCGAACTTGCTTTGCCTCTAGCGGCTTAAACCCCTTGGCTCGCCACTGCCCGAAGGTCGCGACCTACTTCTCCAGTTTCAACAAAATTAGATCGACGATCTCTTTAGCGGTAGTAATTTCGTCAAGATCGAACTGGACGATGCCGTTGTTTTCTGCTCCGCCACCGTGCCCAGTCAATTCGAACATCGCGTACTGCTGCGGTTCGTCCGCTTTGATATAGGCGGAATAGAGCAGAGAGGGTTGCCCGATCTGCGGATCGTTCCACCGTTGATCGAAATCCTTCGGCAAATTGACCTCCACGCAAAGGACGAAATTACGCGAGTTACTTGGCGTCAAGTAATCGTCAAGGGAGAAGGTATGCGTGCTGGTCGCGCCAGACGTACCGTCCTGCTCCCCATCCGGTCCAATATTGCTGATCGCCGTGTATCGATTTCGCCAAATCGGAAGAATGTGATTGCGACGTAGCAGCGCACCTTTCCAGGTGACGCTTTCCGAGTAGGCGAGCTCTGATTCCAAATAGATCGTCTCGATCATGGTCCCCGTCGCCGTCTCCGCCCAAATAGCGAAGGCCGGTCGCTCTCGCACATGCTCTCGAAAACTAACATACACCGATAACGCAAATACGTTGTCGCTATTCGTGTCACGACGAACCGAGTATCGATTGAAAGATGTTTCGCCAATTCCAACAAGCGGCGATGCACGAACAATACTCGCGCTGTTACGGGCTTCGTATCCCTGTTCCATGATCCATTGAGTCGGGGGAACTGCGAAGATTGCGGCCATCGCAACAGCCAAACAACTCACAACCGTCATCGCCAAAGCAGGTCTTGAAAAATTGGCCGATCCTGTTTGAAGATGCTTCTTGAAATAAGCGACTTTGCCCAGAACATGCACGGCTACCAAAGCGATCATCGCTATTGCCGAGAAGACATGGACGCGTGTCGTCGACTGGCTGAATGGGAGTACAAACGCCAGGACGCCGGTTAGCGCAAGGGTCGAAAACGTGAGGAGTAAACTAAAGTTAATGACATGCCGCATCAAAGGCTCTTCGTCTCATGACTGGGATTGTCGACAAGCTTCTTCCCCGAATCAAACCCAATGAGACTGCGCAGCTCAGTGATATGCTTCGAAGCAACCTCTCTCGGCTCGCACTTGTACTTGATGCAAAGAGCAGCCGCATATCCCGTCGCAATCCCCATTTGGCAACAAGTGTTCATCACTCTCGGACCAGCCAGTCCGATGTGCGAACAACTAAAGCAGCGTCCCGCCATCATCAAGTTCGAGATGTCTTTGGAGTAGAGCGCACGAAACGGGACAAAATAATCTCCGCCGGTGTCATAAAACATCGCCGTGGAAAGAAAATCTACCGGGTCGCCAGTCAGATTGCGTTGATAGTGAGAGTCAATTTCTCTTCGTTCAACCACGACTGCGTCAGGAAATTCTCGGCGGTCCGCCGCGTCGCGCATCGTATAAATGTAATCGCCCATCAAACGTCGCGACTCCCGTTTGCCGCCCACAAACGCGACCCATTTCAAGCGCATAGCGGCATTCTTAGGATGCTGCTTGGCGTTGAAGAATGAACCAAAGATCGCGCGGAGCATGTGATCGCGAATCTGTTCGGCATCATCAATCTGATCGAGGTCATTCTCGGAATATTCCCAATACCATTCTCCCCCGATCGCTGCATGCTCCTTGGCGACCGGATGCGCCCAAGGGACTTCTGGAAAGCTCTGACGCTCATTCGTCCTCTCGGCGTTCCAAAGCACCGAAGTCCCCATAACGCGATTGTCAGGTGTTTGGGGACTCCACAGGTCCCCCTGCTTCTCCCAATGCTCGCCAAACTCACTTGACGCTTCGCGACCGCTACGATATTCCGCACCTCCCCAGTAGCCTAACCAGCCGTCCCCAGTCGCGTCGATGAACGTCGGCGCACGAAATCGCCGAATGATTCCGGATTTCACTTCTCGTGCTTCGACGCTGGCGATTCTCCCCTCTTCCTTTTCTAATCCGCAGGCGATGTGGCCGGCAAATAGATCAACGCCGGATGCAGCCAGCGCCGCTTCACGTTTCTTTTGATCCAAGATGGCGTCTTCATGGCCGTTCTTGTACGTTTTCGTGTCAAGTTGCTTCACGATCTCCGTTCCATACCCGTGGATTCCGATGGTATGTACACGAACTTCTTCACTCGCATTTCCACCAAACAGAGGGCGGTCCTGAACAAGTGCGACCTTCATCCCGTTGGATCGGGCGGCCAGGGCCGCTCCGCAGCCAGACATTCCTCCACCAACAATAACGAGATCGTAATCGGTCGAGGAAACCTCCAACGCCGCTCGACCAGACATCTGATCCTTCCACGCGGCAAGCTCCTGAAGATCCGAATTGGGCAAATAGGGCTCGACTTCTTGCGTCAGGAAGATTGCATCGCACCGTCCGTCAAATCCGGTCAGATCTTCCAATTCGATGTTCAACTCGCCTGGTTGCTTGACTTCAAATTCGCCTCCGAACTGCCAATGCCATTTCTCGTCGCCTGCTCCAAAAACCTGCGGCAACGCATCCCCGTTGATAAGAACGCGGAATCTCCCAGGTGATTCCCATTGCCCTTTACACCAGTCGCGATTCCGCACCCATAAGCGCCATGTTCCTGCAGCGCCAACTTTGACCTTCGTTGCGGCGTTCTCAACGGGAATCCCCATACCGTGGGCGAGTAAATAGTTACCGCCCATCTGTTGGTAGTGCTGCGTATCGAGCTTCCACCCGCCGGCGTTTTGAAAGGACGAAGCTTCCATGAGCACTCCGCTCGTCGTTTTCGACTTTCCTGCGATGAGATAGGAAGGAGCTACCGCGGTCGTTACTCCAACTCCCCCGATGACGCGGAGAAAGCTGCGGCGGTTGGTTAGCATCGGTCTTTGGTTCCGTCGAATCACGGAGGATCTCCCTGTAGATGATATCGGGGCCAATTTAATAGATGCGATTGGCGATACCGCTTAGCCAATCAGAACAAAACCACGAGGAAGCCGGAGAAGCAAGCAACGGCTCTCCGGCAGATTTGGCTTGGTCTTCCGAGAATTCGGAAATCGAACGCACATCAATGCTTCCTTCGGCGGCGCTGCATTAAAGTCGTTCAAGTGAACCATTTTCGACCTACTTCGTCTTGATTGCGGCAAAGTCAGTCACATTCCATGCTCGCAGCATCGCCTTGCCATAAGAACGAATCGCATCCTGCGTCATGACCGTGTTCTTGGGCGCGAACGGTACTTCAATCGTCGCTGCAATCAGGCAATCGGGGCGCAGTGCGAAGTGGCCGTTGTTATGAGTCTTTCGCTCGTCATCCGTCTTTTTCATCCAGACCAATGGTCCTGCGGGGCTCCCCTTGGGAAGCTCGGATTTGATGTTTTTCGCAAGCTGTTTTACCGCATCATGGTTGTGAGCCGGCAAATCGGTGGGCCCCGCAAAATAGATAACTTGATGATCAGGGTAAACGAGCGTCGGGCAGTGAAAATCGATCGAGGCGCAAACATTTTTGTATTCCCCAAGCTCCATGATCGCCTGAACTGTTGGATAGATCGATTTGGGACCGTAATCTCGATTGTGGTCGTGCGGAGTTCGACCTTTTCCCTGATCCCCATCTTCACACCCATCTTTGTCGACGAAAGGAACCACATAGAGGACGTATTTCTCGCGAAATGCGACCCCTGCGGGAGAGTCGGACATCGCTTCTTCCATGACTCCTTCCAAGAAGTAGCTGGCGATCGTTTCGCACGCGTGATGGCGCCCCGTAAAGAGCACCGCCGTCGCCTGAGGATGCTCTTCACCGATCTGTACGAGTTCGACATTCCGCCCCTTTGGAGTCCGGTTCAAAATGCTCGTTTTGAAATTTGGATTATCCGCATGTCGTTTCGCAAAGTCCTCGAAGGTTGTTTGCACATAGGGAATCGTGACGGCCAAACGAACGCTTTCGCCAGCTTCTTTGAAGGTGTAGGTGAAAGAGCGTCCTTGAACGATCGCAGTATCATTCCCCATCCATCGCCAATTGGATCCGCCATCGGTGCTTACGGCCGGTCCCTGATGGCCGACTGCTCCGTTTTTGTGCTTAGCCAACGCGGGCGGAAAGTTAAACGTCACCTTACCTGGCGTTTCCGCCGTGGCTTCAAAGCACCAATAAAACCAATCGCGTCCTCCATCCAAACGAGGTTTGACCTCGATCTCGGCTCCCCGATTTTCGACGACGACAATATTGCCGCCTGGAAAGTCGGAATTGATCGTCACTTTTGGTTCCGCGGCGAACGTCGCTTGGCATGCGAACAGGATGAACACAATAGCGTTTGAGAAGGTGAGTATTCGATACATGGATTTAAGACCTGGTAGGAAAGGAAGAGGTGTTATCAAGTTGGGATCGGTTCATGGAAAATTTGCATCTTCGCGGCGCTGCCGCGCCGCTCATTTCGAATTCAGATCGAAGTCAAAAGTATTGGCGCCCGGTTTGACGTCGACTGACAATTCAGATTCGGTCGAATATCTCTTGGGGATTTTTATTTTCTTCACCGGCGGATCGCCTCCATCACTTCCCCCACCGAAGTCCACCCAAGTAACCGTGACCTTATTGGGTCCGACTTTGGCGCCTTTCGTATTTCGGATGTAGTTAAGGTCATACTGACCGTCCGAATCGATCACGGAGAAAGCGGGCCTGCCGGTGCTGGGCGTATAGGTGATCGTGTACCCGGCCAAAGGTTCGTTATCCATCAACACGCGACCGGTAACCCGCCCCAGGTCGGGCTGATCGGAAGCTTGGCCGCTGCAACCGACGATCAGGCCAATGACCGCAAAAAGACTATGAAAAAGGGCGAGTCGGATTAAGAAAACAAACATGATATATAGCCTCGACAGTGGAAAAGGACTTGGTGGTCTCCTGCATCGACGCCGCCGCAAGCCGCGATCGATCTGAGGATGAAGATCGCGGCGTTGGAAGACTGCGTTTTGGTGGGAGCCTTATGAAATTTGGCCAATTAATAGGGCTGGGAAACTTCCGCCCCCGCCATTGTCCCGAGTCCGGCATAGACACGCAGGTCAATGTTCTCACTCACGAAACTGACGTGACCATCTCCCGACAACATTTGCAGGCCGCCTGGATGCACGCTGGTTAGACACAAGTTATTTACGCCGAAGATCGTATACTGCACGTTGTCAGCCGCTCGATCCATGCGCGTCAAAACATCCATTGAGCTCGATCCTCCAGGTCCCACATTTCGATCGCCGATCCAAATAGAGGCGCGGTAAGCTTTCCCTTGATTAGCGGGGATTCCGACTCCTGGCAGCGAGCATCGCTCTCCAACGATCATGGTGTGGCTTGTTCCATCGGTGATATCAGCGAACCGTGCATGCTGTACCGGACTAAAACTGTGCTGAAAGACTCCGTCGAGATCTTCGGTGTCATCGAAATTGGACGCGCCTGCGATCCCTACGTAGTTCGATTTTCCATATGCAGAGGAAGGATCATCCGCTACGCCAAGCATATAGGGATGTTCGTTGAGTCCGCCGCCGATGTCGGACGGACAAATAAACATCTCCAACACGTTCCGCGCGTCAGCTTGAACAGCGGGAAGCGTATCCCAGGTGTCGTCAACCGTCATTCCGCCGTTCGCCTGGATTGAATCGAACAGCGCCGTTTGCTCTAGAAACGGCAGGATCATCGCCCCCCAACCCAATTGGGTTTTGACATTGCTGTCTTCATAGCGTCCGGCCGGAAACTTCAGGTACGTGTCATGGTAGTTGTGAAGTCCCAGTCCAATTTGCTTGAGATTGTTCTGACAGGACATGCGGCGTGCGGCTTCACGAGCCTGTTGCACCGCGGGCAAAAGCAGCGCGATCAATACTCCGATGATCGCAATGACGACCAATAATTCGACTAAGGTAAAACCACGTGTTCTTCGAGAGCGTTGCATGTGCATTTTTGTTTCCTCGATGAATAGAGATAAAAATAGATCAATGCATGATGAGAAATCGAAAAAGCAAGGCCGCTCAGTTCTGGGATTCACGCGTCGCGTTGATGCGGCACGGGAGTCGAATCTACTTGTGATTGACCTAGTTTTTCGACGCCACTTCTCTTCGGATCCGCTTCTCTTGTTCCAACAAAGTTTTCCGATTCTGTTCAGGGAGGCCAACTCCCGGATTTCCTTGCTCCTACAGTAATATTTTGCGGTTATCGATGATCAATTGGCCATCCACTTCAATTTGCGGATGCCACATTAGCAGGTCGTAGTGAGTCGGCGCAGTGATTTCTCCGCCCAACGTCAGGCTGGTTCCGATTCCAATATGGATCGTTCCCAGAACCCCTTCGTCTTCAAGCATGACGCCGGTCAGTTCGGCATGCGGATTTAATCCGACTCCTAGTTCGGCGACGTTAAAGCAGTTGCGATCGCGGTGCGACTCTAGATCATTTCGCAGTCTTTCCGCTTGCTCGCCACCTTGAATGGACTGGATGTATCCGTCGGCGATCTCACAAGTAATCGGCGAGGTTAAAACGCCAATTCCCAGGTAAGGAACGCTGGCGTCGGCGACCAATCGCCCCACCGCTGTTTGATAAACGGGAACAACATTGACTTCGATCGTCGGGACCGGCGCGAGTTCGCCTGGGGAAGGTATCGCCGTTAATACGTTGGCGACGCGTCCTGCAATCGAAAACCGGAGATCCGTTCCGTGGGGGGAACGTAGCCGTAACTCTTTCCCTTCCGTGAACGCTTTTCCAACGCGACGACAGACGTCGATTTGAGCCTCGAAATCGGTCTCCAACAGTGCAGCGCTTTTCATCACGTCGGGCGTATAGGCCGTCATCAAGATCGCTCGGGCGCCGGCGTCCAAGGCGGCTCGCATCGCTCGGGTATGCGTGATCGATCGACGCACCGGCGAAAAGATGACGTCCGCCAACTTCATCTCTGCGGCGATATCTCCTGGCGGCTCTTGCCCATCGCATCCTCTTTCCGGCATCTCCATCAAAGACACCCTGGCTCCTCGTCCAGTAGCGGCGTGGACAATATCGCTAGCAATCTGAGGCATGGTTCCGTCCGTAACGACGACAACACGATTGCCAGGCTGAACTCGACCGTTGACTTCGACCAGCTTCTTGGCTCCGGCAGATCGCGCTTGATCCACGTTCACAATTTTGTCTGTAACTTCGTTAAGCATTTGCTTCTCTCTGCTGGGGAACAACGGCTACCGGCTCAGACGCCAATTCGCCGTCGCTCCAATGATTGAAAAGGATTGCCGTAAACCCGTCCGAGGTGCAGTTTGTTGCGGTTCGCAGCATGTCTGGAATTCCACCCGACAACGCGATCCAGGTTTCGATAAATTCGATCTTCGCGTCCCCCTCCAATCCCAGCAGCGACGCAAACAACGTTGCGCTCCACAATGCCGTTCCCATTCCCGCAGGCAGTCCCGGAGCGCTGATTGTGAACAGCACAATCGCCGGCCACGCAATCAACAAAACCGTCCAACTCAAGGGATAGTTAAAGACGTGAGTGAGCACGAAGGGCGCATAAGCGATGTAGGCGATTACGCTGGCGTCCATATTGACAATCGAGCCGAAAGGAATAACGAAGCTGGAAACTTCTGGCGACACGCCATACCGGCGCGAGCTATCAAGATTAAAAGGCAGGGTCGCGATCGAAGAGCACGTGCCCGCCGCGACGACCGCGACCGGAAGATAGTACCGAGTGATCACCTCCCAGATCGATTCTCGCGCGAACCACTTCAAGAAGAGGAGATAAATGCAGGACCATAGCAAGCAAAGTGCGGCCGTATAGAACGATATCGTCAGGTAAGTCGTCATGCCGATCTTGGCGCCAAAACGGATCCCGATCGAGGTTCCTAAGCAGAACACGAACGGCACAATGACGTAGTAAAGGCCGCGACTAGAAGCGGTGAACATGCGGTTCGACCACTCCAACGCACGAAAAGCAAGATCCCATTTTCCGCCGATGATCCCGGCGATAAATGCGAGAACGATCGCTATGACAGGCCACGACGCATCGGTTTGGGACAACGTTGTGCGAAGTAATTGCAACGCATCGTCCAGCATTCCCGACTCGCTGCTGGTGACAGGAATGTTGAATAGCAACGCCGAAACGCAAGCGCCCAGCAAACCGGCCGCAATCGACGTCAACAAATACCATCCGATCACTCGCCCGGCCAAACTGCTGGCGCGACCTGTTCGGCAGAGTCGTGCGATCGCCGGGGCCAGCGCCACCAGAATCAGTAGCGGCGCAAGCAACACGAACAAGCGGACCGCCTGTGACGCCAGACTGGCCACGGGGGCAAGGTTTCCAGGAAACCAGGCGCCGAGAATGATTCCACCGGTCAGCGCCACTATCGTCCACATATAAGGCGGAATCTTCAGTGGATTCTGTGGACTCAACTTGCTGAACGATGAAGCATTCAAAGTGCAGTTCCCATGTGCTAATTGCCATTCCTTTTGTTGGAAAGACAATCGGGTACGTTCAACTCGCTGCGGCTCGAGTGGCCGCAGTCTCTTGAACTGGAGTCGCCAACGTGAAAACGAACTTGGTTTGTGCGACCCGTGAATGTAAGGTTAAACTGTACTGGTTTTGTCTCAAGTGCCAATTCAGAGATAGTTGACCATACCAATTATCGTTCGCGATCGATTCTTCGCTTGGCTAACGGCGTTCGGCTTTCCTCAAAAGGCTATTCCATGTTCGTACCCAGCCAACTCTCGTTGTCGCTCGACAATGATTCCCATCATCCGCTCCATGTTCAGATTTACTTTGGTATCCGAGACGCAATCCTAAGTGGGCGGATCGCACCGCAAACAAAGCTGCCGTCCACCCGCGCATTGGCGGAAATGTGGTCAGTTTCTCGCTCGACGGTCGTGTTGGCGTTCGAAAATCTGACCGCCGAAGGTTATCTTCAATCGCAGATGGGTTCAGGCACGTTCACCTGCGAGCTTCAACCAGATCGTTTCCTACGTGTGGATGGAAAGCTGCCCACCAAGAAAGACCTGCCTCCCAAGGATCGACGCCCCATCGAACTGTCGAAACGTGGACAGCAAATGCTGGGACAGTATCAGATGCGTCGCCAGTTGGTCGATCAACCGCATCCATTTCGACCTGGCGTTTCTGCACTAGAGACGTTTCCGATCGCTATCTGGCGTCGGTTAACTTCCCGCCGCTGGCGATCCATGTCGTCGAGTAGTCTCGTACAGAACGAACCGTTTGGGTTCCGACCGCTTCGTGAAGAAATTGCCCGCCATTTGCGCGTGTCACGCGACGTCCACTGCGAAGCGGATCAAGTCGTTGTCGTTTCTAGTACGCAGCATGCGCTTGCTCTGATTGCCCAAGTTCTGATTGATCCTGGCGATCCAGTTTGGATCGAAGATCCTGGATATCTGCGCGCGCAGTTTTCTCTTTCCGCCGCCGGCGCAACCCTGATTCCGGTCCCCATCGATGCCGAGGGATTTAATCTCGAAGCGGCTCGCCGAGCCAATCCCAACGCTCGCCTGGCGTATGTCACTCCTTCGCATCAATACCCACTTGGCGCCGTGATGAGTTTGTCGCGAAGACTGGAAATGCTGGAATGGGCGAACCGTGAGAACGGATGCATTATCGAAGATGATTACATCAGCGAATATCGCTACGCTGGGCGCCCCTCAACAGCGCTGCAAGGCCTCGATGAATTGGGGCGAGTTCTTTACCTGGGAACGTTTAGCAAGGTCTTTTCTCCTGCATTGCGGCTTGGATATCTAGTACTCCCTCCATCGCTCTTAGAGGCGTTCCAAGCCGAACGTTCTTTGGTCGATCGCGGCCCCTCTTATTTTGATCAGGCGGTCCTATCTGACTTTCTTAAAGAGGGATATTTCGACCAACACATTCGCAAAATGCGGACACTTTACTCCGATCGCAGGCAAACCTTACAGAACGCGATCAAAGCGAACCTGGAAGGGTTCATGGAGATAGGCGCCAATGATGCAGGCATGCATGTCCTGGGTTGGCTGCCGCCGGGGATCTCCGATGTTTCGGTGACAACACTACTTGCCGAGCATGGAATCATGGCTCCGCCGTTGTCCCACTATTGCTTGCGCCCGCACGAACGCGGCGCATTGCTTCTCGGATTTACCGGATATGCAGAAGAGCGACTCGTCAGAACTGTCGAGCTTATGAGCGATATCCTCCGTCAGGAATATCCTTCGCGATTTGGTCAAGCTGGAGAATAACGCTCCCACCATGCCATCCAATCCTCTGGTCTGCCAAGGGATCGCACGCCTGCTATAGAAGCAGTCAGGCGAGATTCGCCTATCGATGCCAGTTGCATCGTGCATGAGAACAATACGAAAAAACGCGCCTTCATGCCGGTCACGGTTGCTGTTTTATTTCAACTGCGCGCCGGCTGTCAGTTTTCTTCCATCTCTTTGACGTTCGCCTATTTTGAATTCCCGTTTTGCGGCTTCAAGCGGGATCGCCCCGGACCTTCTTCGACCAGTTCTCCTTGACAAAAATCTGCCTGGAACAGCACGGGGGGGCCCGTTGCTTCAAATAGCGCCGAACAAGACTCCACCACGCCCCCTTTGAACAGCATCAACTGCGTTTCTTTGCCGGCGACAAATTTCACATCCTCAAAAGAGGAATTCGCGAAATCGACGTAGGTGCCGGTTAACTTTTTCACCGAGCGTAGCGTTTCGTTGCGGAGCTTCAACGGCGGCGTGCGTACCGATTCTCCTGGATCTCGACGAAGTCCATCCGCAACGGCTGCGGTATCGAACCGAATGGAGAGGGTGCAGTTTTCGTAATAGTTGTCATGAATTTCCGCGACCCCGGTCCGCGTCGTATATCCTATATGCCCACCCGTAAAATGGTTTTTACGAAAGGTGTAATTGTGCGGACGACCATGCACGGCGACATTGCCCTCAAAATGATTCCCTTCAATCAGCAATTCCGTTCCAGCACAGATGACCAAATCTCCACGCTGGTTTTCTTTGAAGTAGTTGTTTCTGATGACAACGTCCTGCATCGATTCCCACCCATCTTCTAGGTCGATGCCATATCCAGGAGCGACGCCGCCGTTTTGCACAAAATGATTTTCTTCGATCAGCCACCTTCTGCCGCCGCAGTAGCCCATCCCCAATCGGCGATTGGCGACAAGTTTATTGTGGTGAAAGTGGACGTCGACAGAGCCTTTGTAATCAGAGATTCGTCCAGCAAAGCTCTTCCTTCCTGCGCCTGCATGCAGCGGCCTATCTGGAACATTACTTTGATTGAATTCGAGATGAACAAATCGAGCCGCCGGTGGGACTTGAACCTTGCGAAATTGCAAACATCTTTGCGATTCAAGGAACTGCTGGCTCTCGTCAAAAAAGAAAGCTCGGTACTCGCGATCCTGAATGAATGGATATCCCGAGTAGCCGGTGGAGTAGCCAAATTCAAACTCCCCTTCGCTCTTGGCGAGATCAAATGGTGCGATACTTCGGATTGTTTCCCCGTTATCAATCTTCCCTCCTGCGGCCGAGAAACCGCCTGATTCGAGATCACGCGGGTAGACTGAATGCAGGATCTTGGAGACCAGTTCTTCCCGATTGCGGGCGCCTGTAAAGCGGGTGCTAACGCCGTCCCCGGTTACGCCGCTTACCGTCAGATGGTCAATTTCAAGTTCGCTGCCGCCGTGAACAACCAGTCCATGCCCCCACTCATGAGATCCCCGATTCGTCTTGAAATCATGGTCTTCTTTATCGCCTTGGATCGTTCCGTTCGTAATCCGCAAATTCTTAGCGCCGTCGATGATTTCGACGATGGAGTATTTTTTCAAGCCATTTGGCTTGAGCTTTAAGTGGGCGCCATTGAAATCAATGATCGTATTTTGATGATCGATCACGATTGGATCCGTTGCAGAGATCAAGTAGATCCCTGATGGAAAAAGAATTCGATTGGCTCCAATCGAATTCGCATGCAGCAGTGCTGCGTTGATTCCTTTCGAGGTTTCGATCGCGTTTTCGCCTTCGTTACTGATCCCAAATTTCTTGAGTTCAAGCAGATATGGCCGCTCAAAACGGGAGGAATCTGCCGTAACTTTTGGCGTCGGCGTGATGAAAACCTCTGGCCGAAGGGCTTCAGCCGCAACACGCGCAAGCTCTTTTTGATCATCTAGCGCATGCCAAGTGGAGCGTGACTTCAAATCGTGCGAGATGTCCGCAGGAGGCTCAAAGTTATCTGCGTAGGCTCGCCGAGGGCTTGCGATCTCCGCTGCGACAACAATGATGAACAACAAAAGAACGGCTTTTCGGAACGTAACACGAGATGTTCTGCTTTTCACAATTCAGTTTCCTTGTTCGGAATGCATGCGGAGAGGGAGGCGCCTTGCGCTGAAAGCGGCGATTTCACTACAAGCGTCGCTGAGTGCTTGAAAGGGTCGTGGTGGGGATGGCGTTTCACGCCACTCGACAAATTGCGGGAGAGCGAAACAAGGAAGGGGATAATGATTTAAGCAGCGGTTCTCAAAACGGACAAATCACCCAACCATCGATCATCGCTTAACCGTCAGCCTAGGCCGCTACCGATGTACTGCAAGAGCCAATTTCGATTTGGTAGGGCAAACCAATTTGACTTGAAGACGGTTCATTTTGAGTGACAAGAGAACGCTTTGGGGGTGCATCCGGCTTCAACTACCGGCGCCGAATAGCTCGAAATTCGCCCGCTAAAAGTTGGTCAGACCTTTTGACCGAACGAAGTTTGACGCAAGCGGTGGATCGGGGCGGCGCAGTAATAAAACAATCGTTGTCGCAGCGAAAAATGCCTTATCGAGGTTTATGCAATCGCCGATAGGCGCCAGGCGTCGCACCCTTAATCTTGCGGAAGACTTGCAGCAAATATTGCGCTCGAGCGAAACCAGTGCGTTGGGCGATCACATCCAGGCTCATATCGGTTTCGCGTAACAGACGGCAGACCTGATCGATACGAATTCGCACGATTTCTTCGTTGGGGGAACGATCGAGAAACTGCCGAAACCCGCGTTCCAGCGAACTTCGTGATAACGGAACTTCGGCCAAGAGATCCGCCACCGTCAGTCCAGCGCAGGCTCGCTCACGAATGACTTTTATCGCATGAGAGAGCCACGGGTCGCTGATCGCAACAATGTCGGATGATTGACGCGTCTCGACGCAGATCGGCGCCATGAGCGTCGATTGGCTAAGGAGCGTTTCGCCGTTCATCATTCTTTCTAACCACCGGGCCGCCTCATAACCGATCTGTTCGCCAGGAAAGCGGACGCTGCTCAGCGGCGGCGTGCTCATGGTGGCGATTACCTCGTCGTTTTCAACGCCGACGACGGCGACTTCTTCCGGTACGCGCACCGAAAGTCGAAAGCAAGCGTCGAGCAGCCAACACCCAAGCTGATCGGTACATGCCATGATGGCGGTCGGCCGAGGGAGTTCGTAGATCCAGTCCATCAGTTTTTGTTGCTGCGATTCCCAAGCTTCTGACTTCTCGAGTCGCCCCGGTTGGCGAAAGACCGAACAAGAAAATCCGCGTTGCTTCAAATAGGAGACGAAATTTTTGCGGCGTTCGACAAAGAAGGGTTCGACATCGAGTGCGAAGACGCCGAAATGTTGGAACCCGCGTTCCAAAAAGTGCTCGGCCACTAGCGAAGCGACCAGCCCATTGTCGATGCCCAAATGAGGCAGCTTTGAATTCCAGCGACGCGATCTTAACTCGATGGCCGGTATCCCTGTCTGTCGAACCGCCGCCGCGATCGCTTTGCTCCCGGAGCGAGTCAAGATTCCGTCTCCATGCCAACTGCGCAGCCAAGAGGGCGGCGTCGAGTCGAGGTCGCGGGCTTCCACAAACAACGACCATGGTTCGTGCTCTTGCGTATATCGCCTGATTCCACGCAACAGATCGCGTCCATAGGTCCGCGACGTTTCGATAATCAGGGCAACTCGTCGCATCGATTTTCTCACCAAATTAGCAGCGAGTGAATTTATGAGACGCCGCTTTCAAGACCGCCTGCGCTGACAAAATAGTGTAACTCTTTTATGCAAATGCAGAATAGTAATTCTGGGGAAAGGAATTCTAATAATAAGATCAGTTCATTCAGTAATTCACCCTAACGGCGACCACTTCCCCCTAGTAAATCTAGTCGCTTTATCTTCCGCTCCATCCATTCGTCCCCATCAGGTGTTCTATGTATCAATTTGATTCCCCAGGCCGCCGAGGCTTCACCCTCGTCGAACTGCTTGTGGTGATCGCCATTATTGGAGTCTTGATCGCCTTACTATTGCCTGCCGTCCAGCAAGCGCGAGAAGCGGCGCGACGCATTCAATGCGGCAATCAGTTCAAGCAATTCGGCTTAGCCATGCACAACTATCACGACACTTTTGGCAAGTTGCCTCCGGGCTCGCGAATAGAAGGCGCGTTTCCTGGCAATTCGTCGACGCCGATGCATCCCAGCGGCGGCAGTTGGGTAGACGATCAAAGTTGGTATCAGCCGATTCTTCCGTTCATCGAGCAATCGGCTTTATTCGACATCATCGACTCCACCGTCTGTTGGAACGGAAGCACCAGCACGCAAACCGCACGGGAAACTCGGGTCGCCGCCTTTGAATGTCCTTCGGCCGAGATGATATTCACGCCGATCCCCACAGCGCATCAATACGAATGTTGGAAAGGAAATTACGTCGTCAATTTCGGCAATACCGATTATGGGCAACAAACGAAAAGCTCGGTCACGTTCAAAGGGGCGCCATTTCGCCAGGGGCGAAATCAAAAGTTCCGAGACATCAAAGATGGACTTTCACAAACCTTAATGATGTCAGAATGTATCGCGATGTCAGGCGATCCGATCCATGGAGATTTCTCGCGTTCGACCGGCGGTCAACAGTTTACAACTTGGCTCTCTCCCAATGCATCGGCTTGTGATGAGATTACGCGCCAAGAGCCGACGGCCGCCGAGCAAGCGCGCGTTCAATTTTGCACAACGTTGTTGGCCAGCAACTGGACGAAAGTTCAAGTGCAAGTCGTCGCCGCGCGCAGCTGGCACCCAGGCGGCGTACAAGCAGCCAACTGCGACGGCTCGGTGCGATTCGTCCCAGAGACCATCGACTTGGCGGTATGGCGAGCCAATTCAACTTCGCAAGGAGGCGAATCGATCAGCCAATAGAGTCCCCATTCTCTGCGGAAAGAGAAGGCGACTCGCTTCTCTACCGCTTCCTCTTGACATGATATGACTCCCTATTCATCGCAAGCGAGGCGTCCTATGTCCATTTCAAAATTTCTCCGCCGAAACGCGTTTACGCTCGTCGAATTACTGGTGGTGATCGCCATTATTGGGGTTTTGATCGCCTTGTTGCTGCCTGCTGTTCAGCAAGCGCGAGAAGCGGCGCGACGCATCCAATGCGGCAATCAGTTCAAGCAGTTCGGTCTAGCCATGCACAACTATCACGACACCTTTGGCGCGCTGCCGCCGGGTTCGCGACTCAAAGGCGAGTTCCCCGGAAACTCGACAACCCCCTCTCATCCAGCAGGCGGCAGTTGGGTCAACGATCAATCCTGGAGCCAGCCGATCTTGCCGTTTATTGAACAAGGTCCGTTGTTCGATCAGATCGATCCGACCGTCGCTTGGATGAGCAGCGCTTCAGGCGCGAACACGAATGAGGCGGCCCGTCGAGCGAAGGTCGAACAGTTTGAATGCCCTTCCGCAGAAATGATCTTGGTCAACGAGGGTACGCCTCAGTTCGTCTACTGGAAAGGAAACTATGTAGTGAACTTCGGCAACACCGACTACGGTCAGCAGACGAAAAGTTCGGTTTCGTTTCTGGGGGCTCCTTTTCGACAAGGAGAGAACCAGCGATTCCGTGATATTAACGACGGGCTATCGGGAACCTTGATGATGTCGGAAAGCATTGCGATGGAGGGTGATCCAATGCACGGCGCTTATAGCACCAGCGCCGGCGGCCAACAATTTACGACTTGGCTGTCTCCCAACGCATCGGCCTGCGACGAGATTACACGGCAAGAGCCGACGGCCGGCGAGCAAGCGCGCGTTCGATTTTGTACGACGCTCTTAGCCAGCAATTGGACCAAAGTTCAGGCGCAAGTCCTCGCAGCACGCAGCTGGCACCCTGGCGGAGTGCAAGCGGCGAACTGCGACGGTTCGGTCCGGTTCGTCGCCGAGACCATCGACTTGGCGGTTTGGCGAGCCAGTTCGACTTCGCAAGGAGGGGAAGCGATCAGCAACTAAAGTCCCCAGGCTCTACGGCAGGGGAATCACGAATTTCTTCCGTCGTTGTAGCTGCATCCCAATTCATCTCATGCGAGTCGTCCAATGTCGAATTCCATCCACTTCCGGCGATATGGCTTCACGCTCGTCGAGTTACTGGTAGTGATCGCCATCATCGGCGTATTGATCGCATTATTACTTCCCGCCGTGCAACAAGCACGTGAAGCCGCGCGTCGAACGCAGTGCAACAACAAGCTGAAACAGTTCGGTCTGGCCATGCATAACTATCACGATACGTTCACAGCGCTGCCGCCGGGCTCGCGGATCAAAGGGGCTTTGCCAGGTAATTCGCTAACGCCCGAGCATTCCGCGGGGGGAGCTTGGGTGGACGATCAGAGTTGGTGCCAGCCGATTCTCCCCTTCATCGAACAAGCGGCCCTGTTTGACATAATCGATCAAAACGTCTCTTGGATGAACAATCAATCAGGAGCGAATACCAACGAAGCTCCGCGCCGCGTTCGCGTCGAAGCGTTTGAATGCCCCACGGCTGGCATGAAGCTGGTTTACGACGATACGCCGCAATTTGTGCGTTGGAAGGGGAACTACACGGTCAACTTTGGCAACACCAATTATGGCCAGCAAACTAAAGATTCCGAGACGTTTAAAGGCGCTCCCTTTACGCAGGGAGTCTATCTCCGTTTTCGCGATCTGAAAGATGGTCTCTCGGGAACGATGCTGATGTCGGAAAGTCTCGCCGTGGAGGGCGATCCTATTCATGGCGAGTTCACCCGGGGAACCGGCGGCCAAGGCTTTACTTCGTGGTTGTCCCCCAATGCTTCGGCATGCGACGAGATCACGCGGCAAGCGGCGCCGACAAGCGAACAAGATACGATTGGTTTCTGCACGACGCTTTTGTCGGGAGATTGGACCAACGTGCATAAGCAAGTGGTCGCCGCGCGCAGCCAACACCCCGGAGGCGTGCAAGCTGCTCATTGCGACGGTTCGGTGCGGTTCGTCAGCGAAACAATCGACCTAGCAATCTGGCGAGCAAGTTCAACTGCGCATGGACATGAAGTCAACGCCAATCCGTAGCCAACATCCTATCCCCCTTCATGTTCCCCTCTCGAGGAGAAACTCCAGTGATAGCCAATCAATTTCTGTGGACCATCTTTGAACGTTCGCGAGGGAGACTTCTCGTTTGCGGACTCATGGTGTTTGCAGGTTGCGCCGCTCCATCCGATATCGACCGCATCCCGGTTTCCGGCATGGTGACGGTCGACGGCCAACCGTTAGATCACGGCACCATCCAGTTCTTCCCGCAGGGCGATACGAAAGGCCCCATGTCAGGCGGACGAATCGCGAATGGACGTTACCAGTTAGATGCGATCACCGGACCTCCCCCAGGGCAACATCTGGTTCGCATCGCTGGCAAGCGAAAAACGGGACGCATGGTCCAAGTGCCGCCTGATGAATATGCGCCGCAAGGCTCGGTTGTAGAAGAAATGGTCGATGCGGTCCCAGAACGTTACAACGCCAAATCCGAACTGATTCACGATGTTGTTGCGCCGTCGACTGAACTCAACTTTGAATTGAAATCCAAATGAATTTCGCATTGAACCATGCCGCCAGGATGCGGACTCTGCTAATCGGATGGTCGCTGTTAGCCACCGCAGCGCCGGGATACGCAGAATCGCCAGACCCCGCATCGCTCATGCGTCCGCTCGCCCAATGGCAGTTTGACGAAACGGCTGATGACGTCTGCCATGATCGAGGAGATGGAGAACTCCACGGCCGTTATTTCGCGGGAGCGAAACGGTTCGCTCATGCGACGAGCGGCAGAGAATCGATCGTCGAATTTGGGCCTGAACTTACGCAAGCGCGAATTGAGATCGCCGTGAATGGCGCAGCGCAACAAACGCTGCAAAAATTGCTCGCCGGATCGTTCTCATGGGAAGCCTGGATCTTGGACGCTGCTCCAGCGCCGGATGGACGCACGAATTACGCGATCCTTTATTATGCGGATCACCGGGGTTTTGTCGCCAACTCGACCTGGTTCTATCGAGCGCGGCAAAACGGCGGCTATTACTTTCGGATGACGGACGCCCAATCGCGGCAGGCCGGTATCGAGATCGCGCCGCTGACGAAAACCGGCGCCGGAGACGGCCAATGGCATCACTATGTGATAAGCGTCGATCGATCGGCCGAGAACTCCGACCAATGGGGCATTCGCGCATTTCGTGATGGTGAGTTAGTCGCCGAGCAACCGCTGCGCAGCGATCTCGGCCCGATCGAACACGATGGCCCGCTCGTATTGGGAAATGATCATCGCGCAGCGTCTCCCTGGCGCGGCGCGATCGACGATCTGGCCTTGTTTAATGTGGCGTTGGATTTGCAGGAAGTGCGGCGTCGTTATAAAGCGACGAAAGCAGACGACGAATCGCTGAAAGCGAGCCAACTAGCGTTGTTGACGCAGCGCGAAGAGTTTTTCGAGAACAAGATTCGTCCGTTGTTTCTCGAAAGTTGCGTTGGTTGTCATACCGGCGATGAATTTGGAGAGTCGCCGTTAGCGTTTACCTCGCGAGCCGCTCTGCTGCGAGGCGCCGAATTCGGCCCGGCGATCACGCCTGGCAAAGCGTCCGAAAGTTTGTTGATTCAAGCCGTCCAATGGAATCACAAAGCGTTGAAGATGCCGCCGGATGAAAGCGATCGTCTCACCAAGCGTCAAATTGAGGATCTGCGCCGCTGGATCGACGATGGAGCCTTTTGGCCGCAAAGCGAAGAGATGCCTGACGACGCGGCAAATTCGGAAACCATCGAAGAACAGGTCGAATCGGATCATTGGGCTTTTCAACCTCGCTTGCATCCAACTGCGTCAAAAATCGACCAGCCTGAATGGAACGAGCACGAAATCGATCGTTTCGTGTTTGCAAAGCTGCAAGAGCAAGATATCTCGCCCAACGATTTGGCCGACAAGCGGACGCTCATTCGACGTGTGACGTTTGATTTAACCGGACTGCCGCCGACGCCGGAAGAGATCGACGCATTTCTGAACGATCGATCCACCGACGCTTTCGCCAAAGTGGTCGATCGCTTATTGGCTTCGCCCCGGTATGGAGAACGTTGGGGGCGTCACTGGCTTGACCTGGCCCGCTATGCCGATACGCAAGGCGATGTGGGAGACTTTCCGATTCCGACGGCCTATCTCTATCGCGACTGGGTGATTGATGCGCTGAACGCCGACATGCCGTACGATCGCTTTATTCAAGCTCAGCTCGCCGGCGATCTACTTGCATACGAAGCGCCGCAACAAGAAGACGCAGCCGGCCTGATGGCGGCGACTGGATTCATCGCTTTATCGCGACGTTTCGGCAATACGAAATTTGAAGACAAGCATCTGATGATCGAAGACACGCTCGATACGCTGGGACGCAGCGTGTTAGGGATTACCTTGCGATGCGCTCGCTGTCACGATCATCGCTTTGATCCGCTGCTGCAATCCGATTATTACGGTCTGTACGGCATGTTCGAGAGTACGCGTTATCCGACGATGGGCGCGTCGAATGAAAAATCGCCTTCGGCGCTGACGCCGGTCGTTCCCGATCATGAACAACAAGCGTTGCTCGACGAACACTTTGAAACGATCGAACGCTACTCGTATCAAATTAACAACCGTGGTCGAGCCTGGCTAAAGCCGACGCTGCAAGAGTTCAAGGATGTTTCCAATCAGTTGAAAGCGGACGACCTGAGCGCGGAGCAACGAGCCCAATTATCCGATCGTCGCGAAAAAGCGCTCTCGGCCTATGACGGAAAATTCCGCGAACTGATGCTGCATGGTCTCGATTGGATCAATCGAGAAAAGAATCGCTTGGCGGACAACCCGCCGGCCCAAGCGATTTTTGCGGTGAGCGAAGCGGAACCCCACGACGCGAAGATCCACCTGCGGGGCAACCCCGAAAACCTGGGCCGCGTCGTCCCGCGACGTTTCCCGTTGATTCTGTCTCAAGGAGAACTCCCGCAAAGGCAAGGCTCCGGACGGCTCGAACTGGCGCGTTGGATTACGGCGCCCGATCATCCGTTGACCGCTCGCGTGATCGTCAATCGGGTTTGGCGACACTACATGGGCCGCGGCCTGGTCGCCAGCACGAGTAACTTTGGCGTGCGCGGCGCGAAGCCTTCGCATCCCGAACTGCTCGACTATCTTGCGAATACGTTCGTCGAAGAAGATGGCTGGTCGCTCAAAGCGTTGCACCGTCGCATTTTACTCTCGCGAACTTATCGTCTCTCGGCCCACGCGACGACCGAGAGCCTTCGTCAAGATCCTGACAACGTATATCTGGGCCGATTCTCTCGACGCCGGTTAGAAGCGGAAGCGATCCGCGATGCGATGCTGTCGATCAGCGGCAACTTAGATCTTAGCCGCAGCGGCGAGCATCCTTTTCCGCATTGGAAAAAGCGTTCGTTCTCGCTGAACAATCCATTTAAAGCAGAGTTCCCCAGCAACCGCCGCACGATTTACTTGATGACTCAGCGATTGTTCCGGCAACCGTTCTTCTCTTTGTTCGACGGCCCCGATCGGAATCAGTCGACGGAAGAACGAACCGTTTCGGCGCTGCCCACGCAAGTGCTGTACTTGCTGAATTCGCCGTTCGTACAGCAGCAAGCCAAGGCTTTCGCCGATCGAGTCATCGCTGAATCCGAGGAAGACGCAGCCGCGGTCAAGCTGGCGTACGAGCTTGCCTATGGACGCGCTCCCACTTCGGTCGAACAGCAAGCGATTTTAGAAGCGAAGGCAAGTTTGACCTTGCAGATCGACGACGCCGACGCCAAGCCGGCCGAGGTGCGGCGAGTCGTTTGGACGGCTGTCGCCAAGTCGCTCTTCGCCAGCAACGAATTCATGCATGTGGAGTAAGAAGACATGACTCAATCGAATCAACCAGAGCGTACCGTCAAGCGACGCGATCTGCTACGAAGCGGCTTGAGCGCATGCGTCGCGCTGGGTTGCGGCGCTTCGGTCGCACGTCCAACCCTGGCCGCCGATCAAGTCGACGCGCCGCAGCATTTTCCGGCTCAGGCGAAGCATGTGATCGTGCTGTACATGTCAGGCGGATACTCGCACGTCGATACGTTTGATCCGAAGCCGGTCTTGACCCAAAAACATGATCAATCGATCGGCTTAGAGCCGAAAGTCATCGTCACCGGCATGCCGAAGATCGATCGCTTTCTGAAAGCGCCGGCGTGGAAGTTTCGCCCGAACCGGCAATGCGGTACGGAAGTGAGCGATCTGTTTCCGCATATCCGCGACGTGATGCACGAAGTGGCCTTGATTCGCTCTATGAACAGCGATCATAGCGATCACGGCGAAGCGACCTTGCAATTGCACACCGGCAGTACGTCGGTCGCAATGCCCAGTTTCGGAGCCTGGCTCAGTTTCGGCTTGGGTTCGCTCAATCCGCAGCTCCCGTCACATGTCGTTTTATCGGAGCATCGTCCGTACAGCGGCGCCCAAATCTGGGACGCTAACTTTTTACCGGCGCTGCATAGCGGCGTCCGTATCTTGCCGGGCAAAGACCCATTGCCGTTTTTACAGTCCCCCAATCCCACGACGATTCGAGACTTTGAATTTGAGCTGTTGACGAAGATCAACCAAAAACATCAACAGCAGCGGCAAGATGGAGGGCAACTGGCCGGACGCATTGCCGCCGCCCAATCGGCGCGCGGGCTGCAGATCGCCGCTCCCGAAGCGTTTGACCTGTCCCAAGAAACCAAAGAAACGCTGCACTTGTATGGATCGAAACCCGGCGACGTCAAGTCGTACGCGTCGCAGTGCATCACGGCCAGGCGACTGGTGGAACGCGGAGTTCGCTTTGTTGAGATCATCGACGCGGTAGGAAGCTGCAGCGACAACTGGGACGCGGCCCACCGCGATATTCAATCGCACGCCAAATATGCACAGCGCGTCGATCAACCGGTCGCCGCGTTGATTACCGATCTAAAGCGGCGCGGTCTGCTCGAAGAAACGCTCCTCGTCTTTTGCACTGAGTTCGGCCGCACGCCGTGGGCCCAAGACGGCAAAGGAACCAAGAGTCGCAACCATCATCCTTTGGCGTTTTCGTGCTGGCTAGCTGGCGGCGGCGTCAAGCCGGGCATCACCTACGGCCAATCGGACGAACTTGGCAATCAAGTCGCCGAGAACATGGTTCATATTCATGACTTCCACGCGACGATCTTGCGGATCATGGGGTTAGACCATACGCGTCTCACCTATCGATACGCAGGCCGAGACTTCCGTCTCACGGATGTTCATGGACACATCGTAGAAGACCTATTGGCGTAGCTTCGATTGACGGAAACTCCGTTTTAAGACGAGATCGAATTTTCAAAACTGAATCGACTGGAGAATAAATGGCGCGGAACATACTGTTGCCCATTGGTGACGGCACCGAAATGATGGACACCCTCTACCCTGTCTTTCGCTTGGCGGAAGAAGGCTACGAGGTGGTCGTCGCTGGTCCGGAGGTTCGCACCTATCACGGCGTCATGCACGAAATCCCTCCTCTGGAACCGATCCCATGGGATATCACCCGCGAACAGCCTGCGTACCATATTCGCACGACCGTCGCGTTTCGCGACATCAATCCGGCGGATTACGATGGCCTCTTTCTTTCTGGCGGCAGAGCGCCCGAATATTTGCGATATGACCAAGATCTGCTCCGCATCGTCAAGCACTTCTTCGACCTGGGCAAGCCGGTGGCGATCGTTTGCCACGGCGTCGAATTGGCGGCCGCAGCTGGCTGCTTGTCGGGACGCACAGCGACAACGGTCGGCAAATGCGAGTTAGATATCACGCAGTTCGGCGGAATCTACGTTGACGAGCCTTTCGTCACAGACGGCAATCTCCTCTCCTGTCGAACCTGGCATGACTATGCATTGATGTTTAAACCGCTGCTTCAATTGCTGCAAAAGCAACAGACGTTGGGCAATGGCGCCAAGGAGCAAATACATGCTTAGTTCGCCAATCGACCAAGTGCGATCGTCGTCGGCAAACGAACCGTTGCGACTATCTCGTCGGCAAGTTCTACAAGGCGCCGCCGCTGCCATCCTGATCGCTTCGCCCGCTGCTTCGCCTGCCCAAGCACCGTCGCAAGATGGTTGCACGTTAGGGTTCAGCACATATGGCATGAAGACGTTGCAAACGGAAGATGCGATCCAAGCCGTCGCGAAAATCGGGTTCGACGCGATTGAAATTGCGGTGCGTCCGGATTGGGATTCGGCGCCTGGCAAGATGCCAGCGAAGCGACGCCAGCGCGTTCGTCAACTTCTCGCCGAGAATCAGTTGCAGCTCACATCTCTGATGGAACATCTGGAACCAAGCCGTGATGAAAAAGAACGCCAGTCGCAGTTAGACCGACTGCAAGGGGTGTTCGAGTTGGCCGAAGATTGGCGCATCGATCAAAAGCCGCTCGTGCAAACGACGCTTGGCGGAGGAAACTGGAACGAACTCCGCGAGTTCTATCGTGATCGAATCGGCCAGTGGGTCGAGTTGGCCGAACAACATGACGTGGTCATCGCCGTCAAACCGCATCGCGGCGGAGGAATGTCGCGTCCCAGCGAAGCGGTTTGGTTGATCCAGCAACTCGGCAATCCCCGCTGCTTGCGCATGGTCTATGACTATAGCCATTACGCATTTCGCGAAATGCCGCTCGACGAAACGGTGCAAACCGCCCTCCCCTATACGGCTCATATCGCTTTGAAAGATGCGATGCAGCAAGGGAAGAACGTCGCGTTTCAGTTGCCCGGAAAATCGGACAACGTCGATTTTTCGCGAATCTTTCGCTTGTTCTACGCAGGCGGATATCGCGGCGATCTGAACTGCGAAGTGAGCGGCATGGTTTGGGGCAAGCCTGGCTACGACCCGATTGAATCGGCCAAGCTCTGCTACGCGTCGATGTCGAAAGCAATGCAAACCGCCGAAGTGCCGCGCGCCTAGCTCAGGCGTCTGTGAGAACCAAGCTCTGCAGAAACGGCGTAATGGCCGCCAATGCGCCGATCTTGCGAATTTAATCGAAGCCACTTTTTTTGCTGTGAAGGAGTCGTATGGCGCCGGAAGAACGTCGCAATTCTCAAGTTCTGGGATATTTCATGACCGCGATCGTGATCTTCTCCATCGTCATGGGCGTCGGCCCAGGCGTCTTGCTCGTGAATCGGCCGACGATGTTTCTCGGCTTGCCGCTTGTTTACACCTGGGGCATCGGTTGGTATTTCGTCCTGTGCGTCGCCGCGATCATCTCCTATTGCTGCCTGTGGCGCGATCAGCCGGAATCGAAATCGAGCGAGCAGGAGAAATTGCGATGAACGAAGCGACGACCAATCCGACCGCCGCCAGCGACCTGATCGGCTCGATTCCCTTTGTGGTGCTAGTCGTCTATCTACTCGTGCTGTTAGCAATCGGCTGGATCGGCTATCGCCAGAGCAAGCAAGGAGAAGAAGATTACTATCTCGCCGGACGAGGGCAGAGTTGGTTAATCTCCTCGCTGACGATCATGGCGACCTTCTTTAGCTCCTTCGCTTTGCTGGGAGCGCCCGGCATGGTCTATCGCGAAGGAGTCGTGTTTGCGCTGGTCAGTTTAAACGTACCGATCGCCGGCTTTTGCGTCTATTTGCTCGGCTCTCGAATTTGGCAGGCAGGCCGCGCGCATGGTTACGTTACCCAAGCCGACATGCTGTGCGACCACTACGACAGCCATTTGTTACTGCGGGTATTAATTACCCTCGTCGGTTTTCTCTTCGCGATTCCCTATATCATCATGCAGTTGAAAGCTGGAGGCGAACTCGCGGCGGTGTTATTCGTCGACTACGACTACGCTTTTGAAGTCGGCACAATCGTCCTCGCGGCGATCACGGCGCTCTACATCATGATCGGCGGCATGCGCAGCGTCGCTTGGACCGATGCGCTGCAATGTATTTTGTTGATCTTGGGGATGTTGCTTGCCGGCGTAGCGATGGTGGCCAGTCTCGGAGGGCTGTCTGGATTTCGGGACGCCGTCGCCGAGTTGCCGGAATCATCGCTTACCGTGCCTGGCAATAGCGGATTTTGGCAATTGCCGATGCTCTTTACGATCTGCTTGCTGATGCCGATCGGCGGCATCATTCAACCAGCCCAGTGGATGCGATTCTACGCGGCTCGCGATCAGGCCGCGCTCAAGAAAAGTGCGTTGATTTTTATCCTCTTGCTCACCGGCTGCTTCATGTTCGGAATTATGCTGGTCGGATTGGGAAGCCAAGCGCTCTATCCTTTGCAAATTTCGGCCGACGGCGTCAGCCCTGCGCCGGAGATTGCGAGTTATGACCAGGTTTTGGTGGTGGTCCTGCGCGATCACCTGCCAAAGTTGTTGGGGCCGTCGCTGGGAACGGCGTTGGCCTCGTTAACGATTGTCGCGATCATGGCGGCCGCGATGAGCACCGCCGACAGCAATCTGCATGCGCTCAGCGCTTTAGTCACGAGAGATATCTACGACCGTTTCATTCGGCCGCAGGCCAGCGAAGGAGAGCGTGTTTGGGTCGGACGTTTTGTGATTCTTGCCGCCACGCTTGGGTCGTTAGCCTTGGTCTTGATGGGTAGCCGCCCTGAAAGCAGTCTCGCCGAGTTTATGGGCATGATCGTCGATCTGGCGTTGTTCGCAGTCGCGTTCAGCGTTCAGTTGTTACCGATGACGATCGATGTGCTGTTCCTGCGTCGCGGGACGGCGCTGGCCGCAACTTCGGGGCTAATCGCCGGCATTACGACTGCGTTCCTATTTACTCCCCTCTTTCCCACGGTTGCGGCCTGGGTAGACCTAGCGCCGCTCGATTCTCTGGTAACGCATGTGCAAACGGCGGCCATCTATCTGCCAATCCACGCTTCGGCTTGGGGACTCGCCGTTAACGTCATGTTGTTTTTGCTGATTCTTGCTCTAACCAAGAGAACGCCGCAACCGCTGCAACTTCGGGCCGATTAAAGCGGGCGGACCGATCCCGAGCGACGATTCAAGGATCTGTTTTGGCGCCGCGCTGGTCAGGCCGAAGTTTGAGCTAACATTTTTGGGCAACCTGGCCCGACCTCGAAGCGGTGGATACCCGCAGCGCCGGCGATCAGCGGGTTCGATTGGCAGCTCAGCCGTTGGCATTTCCACCACTTTGTGGGGAGTAGCCCAACTGCGGCGCAGCGCGATGAACCGATAGGATCTCTCGACGAGGAATGTGAGAGGCCTATTTCCCTAACTTCGAACATCTGCAGAAGACGAAACATACGCACCATCCGGTCGATAACGCGCGGGGGAACGCGATGAGAGGCCCGGCGATCCGGCATGATCGCGCCAAGCCGCAGTTGGGGACCGGAAGGCGATTTTCGCCCAAGTTTCCGGCGGATGAGAGCCGATACCTGAGATAAGCGACACTGTTTCTTAAGGGGTAATGATGACAGGTTTGGATCCGGCCGTTTCGAGCGTACTCGCCGCCAAGGAAGCGCAAACGCGGACGCAGATTGACTTCGCGGTTGCGAAAAAAGGACTCGACGCCATCGAGCAACAAGGGGATGCGATTGTGGAACTAATCGCGTCGGCTGGTCGCATCGGCAAAGAAGCAGGCAAAGGGAATTCGCTCGACGCATTCGGCTAATCCAAGCGTCGCAAGTGGTCGTTCGGCGGCCAATGAAGCTTTCCAATCAAGGTCGCGTTGAGTTACTCATCGCGGCTTTTGTTGTTTCTTGACCGCATCTTTGATGCATGAGAATGAATCAACACGGATCAGCGTCTCGATCTCGGTGCGTGCGTTCGTCTGACAACGTTCACAGCGCGTTCGCATCCTTGTTGCTGGGATCATGCCGAGAAAATTTACGGCGCTACATGCTTGAAAGTTATTGCCTTTCTATAGAGCGCTCGTTAGTCTAAAAGAGTTAAGTAAACGCGTGGCTCCTTTAAGACAAGACGCACGCGTGGTGTTCAACGCTTCTAGAACAGACCTACCGAAGCACGAACATCCGTTTTGTCGACGACGTTGGTGAGGCTTTGCATGTCGGACGTTTATCGCAACTATCTCCAATCACCTACCAGCCAGGGCTTCGCCCAGTTGCAGGTCGAGGTAGCCGCGGAACCCGATTTTGATCCGCAAGGTTCGTTCGTCTTCGACTTGGAAGCGGCGTGCGAGCGCGGCGACTTCCGCGAGACGTACTGGCGGACCTGCGAAATGCCGTTCGCCTGGGTCGCGAGTCCCGCCGCGCACTTCTTTGCGGGGATTGCCGCCAACGAAATGGGCTGCTACGGCGAGGCCGATCTTGAGCGTTTCCTCTTCCAAACCATGCTGGAAGGTCTGTTAGCCACCGGCGACGGAACGGCGGAAGCCCCCTACCAAATCACCCATTTGTCGGACGAAAACGACATTTTGGCCTACTACAGCATCTCGCTGGGCAAAAATCGCCGCGTCGGACAGCAACTATTGCGGCAAGCGGATCGGCTAATCGATGTGGTCTATTGCGGTGATCCGGAGGAAGCTGAAGACGCCGCCCAGGCGATTCACTTTGACGTCACCAACTTGGCCGGCGTGCTGACAACCGCGTCCGTTCAACCTCGACCGGTTTCTAAATTTCGCGCTTTGCTGGCGAAAAGCCGGCTAGGCTTCAATAAGCGGGCGGCGTTCTAGAGCGGTTCCCTCGTAGCCCAAAGTTTTGAAGCTGCGTTTTTTCGAGCCAAGTAAACACTAGCCCTCTAGCGTAAGCGAGGAAAAGCGGCTCGCCAATTCAATCCGAGTTGGGATTGCCAACCACATTCCCTCGCTCGCGCAACGGGCTACGATGTTCCGCTTTCCGCTTTTCTTATCACCGCTTCGTCGCGGCAAAAAAGGCTCGGCCTGATAGCGGGGTGAAGTCGCCAAAGCGCTCGGCGACTTCGACCTGAAAGCCAGCTTGCTCTAGCATCTGGGCGACTTCGTCGCGGCCGAACAGCTGTTGGCGATGGACTTCGTCTTGTCGGCGGTAGAGTTCCCCGGCTGCGCGAAAGGTAGTGATCCGCCGCGTCAGCTGATGTTTGGTTTCTTCATATTGGTATTTGACCAGGCAATGCCAATCTTCGCCGGCAGTCCAAGTGGGGGCCAATTCGCGTCCCCAGCCGATCTCAACGACATCAAAGACCAACAATCCGCCGGCGGCAAGCGCCGTAAACGCCTTCGCAAAGAAGTCTTGCAACGCGGCGACAGGATCGACGCCGCTTGAGAGATAACAGATGACCTCTCCCAATGCCGAAATCGCTACGCACGGCGGCAATGGCCAGCTCGTCCAGCTTCCTACTTCAAACCGAGCGTTGGAGACAATATTTTGAGCCAACTCGATCATTGCCGGCGAGAGATCGACGCCGATCGCGTCATATCCGGCTGCAGTATATTCGCCTGCTGCCTGACCGGCGCCGCATCCCAGATCTACGATCGTGCCGCTAGAAAGTTGGCGATCGCGCAGACGCCAGGCCATCTCATGTGCGACAGGCAACATGATGCGGCTGTATCCGGCGGAGTGGACATACGCCAGATCGCGCTGGTAGGGAGTCGTTTCTCCCGACATTCTCTAATATCGCTGCGTCGTGTTGGGGTTTTGAACGATGCGGGTATCGCCAGCTGGCGAAAATGGTGTATCGGCTTGAACCCCTTGTCGGGTCAAGGTCGCGACGCGGGTGCTGACGCCGTCTTGAAAGCTGTTCAGCTGCAGGGATCGTTGATAGTTGGCCAAAGCCTGATTGAGATCGCCTGATTTTTCTCGCATGTTTCCCAGAGCGGCCCAGGCGCGAGCACTGTTGGCGTCGATCGCGACCGCTTGATTCAACTGGGTCAGCGCCGACTGCTCGTCCCCAAATTCCTGGTAAAGTCGAGCCAACTCAATCTTGGGATCAGCCGAACTCGGATTTTGCTGAGCCCAACGTTCCATCAGCGTGTAGGCGCGGTCGGGCTGTTTGGTGTCGATCAACATGACCGCTAGGCCGCGGTGGCAATCGACATGGTTGGGATCTTGGTCGAGACAGCGGTTGTAGAACTCTTCGGCCTGCTTCAGCATCGCCGGATCGTTGTTGGTTTTCGCCATCTCATGATAGGTAGCAGCCATGTTGTACAGCGCGTCGGCGTTGGTCGGGTCGTTGGCCAGCGCATTATGGAAGTGGTTGACGGCCGCCATCGGCTGACCGCTTTCGACCGCACGTACGCCAGCGACGTTGGAACTGCTGGCCGCCATTTGGCATCCAGTGCAGGCCAGCGCCAAGAGAATGCCGCTTTGTTGCAGCCAATACTTGGCCGAAATCTGCTGATTTGATGGTTCGCCCACGTTGCGAGCCCTCATAGTTGGTGTATTTGATCGCTTTGCCGTTGTCCCCGGTTGGGGCCAATCAACAAGTGAGTGGAAGAAAAGTTCTTCGCGCGTGGGGAGAGTAGAGAGATTTTTTCGTCGCGACAAGAGAGAATCGCTCAAGAAACAAAATAGGAAGACCGAGGGGACGGCCTTCCTGTTTCGCTGGTAGCAAGCAGTGATAGCGATTTTTGATCTTACAGGTCGGCGTCTTCCATGATCGGCGTCTCTTCAACGCTCGGCATTTCTGGCTCGGCCGGCATGTCGCCTCCGCCGATCGATTTCTGGTAGCCCAAGGCTTTCAGCACTTCTAGCACTTCGCTGCAAGTCGGGAACATGCGACCGCTGGTCCGCTTGTAGGCGTCCAAGGCCTGCATGAATTCGATCTCTTCGTTGTTGTAGTCCCGTTCGCAAGTGGTCGGGTCGATCTGGCGGCGACGAGCAACTTTGGCTCGGCGTTCGGTCGGAACCGCCTCTTCTTTGCGGCGGCGATCGATCGTCACTTCTTGTTCGGCGGCCGCCTTCGACTTGACGTCTTCTTCCTTGGTCGCAGCCTTGGTAGCGGCGCGTTTCTTGGGCGCGGCCGCTTTCGGGCTCCGCTTTGCTTCGGTCTTCTTCGCAGGGGCGGTCTTTTTCGCAGCGGTCTTACGCGGGGTCGATTTGCTGGTTTGGGCTTTGGCCACGAGTAGGATCTCCAACGAACGCGAGAGGGGGAAGGTTACGTGTCGGTTACAAAGTATGGGATCGGTGTACCGTGTGGCTAAAATGCAACATCTGGGAAAAACGTGCGGTTTGCGTGGCTGTGCCGGTTAGACCGGTTTTTACGGATTGGGCGAGCGCGCACGATTATGCCGAGAAGCGGCGAAGTGAGCTTTCATCCATCGAAATCAGCCGCACGGCGTTAGCCGCGGTTTGCCCCTCATTTGACTCTCGCGAATGAGTTACCTTCAGAAACCGGGGCTAATGCCCGTCGGCTGATAAGAGTTCTGCTGATGCGCCCAAACCTACGACTTAACGTGACGGTTTGTCGTCGTCGTCAAAGAACTCGCGGGCAATCTGATCGAGATAATCGGCCGGGAAGACAGAACCTCCCAGCTGGCTCCCCAGCTGTCGAACGTCCTCTTCAAAACCATCCGGAAACGGATTTTCGAGTTCCGGCTTTTCTGAATCCCCTTCTCCAGCCGGCTTCGCTAGGCTTGGCGGCGCCGATTTTGGCGTGGTCGGCGGTGGTCGATTGGGGGTGCGCAGCGGTTTCAGCTCACGGGCAATTTGGTCGACATCGATCTCTGAGAACTCACGCATCCAGCGAGCCACTTCGGACTGAGACGGGGGAGCCTGCGGTTTGGTTGGCTGTTCGGCCGCTTTGATCTGAGCCTGACGCTTGCGTCGCATCAGGCTGATCCATTGCCCACTATCGATCGCGGTCGCTTTGCGGCGACGTGCGGCGCGTTGAACGCGATGGTCGCTGGAGACGACGGTTAGCCGTTTGGGCGCCGTATGGCGCTCGATCAGCACTTCAATCATCTCATCCGCATCCGCATATTCGGAGGCGAAGTGAACTACGATGTCATGGTAACGAACGGTTCGCGGCAGACCGGGGGGCGCCTTGGCCGAGTCGAAGACGACGACCGTCTGGCGAATCTCCTGCGGATCGACGATCGAGCGAATCAGCTCCAGCAGCATCAGGCGATCCTGCTCGAAACTGCCGTTCCCATCGAGCGAACTGACCACGCCGGATGCGTAGAGCAAGTTGTAGCCGTCGATGATCAGGGGCATTGGTCGTTTCCGCAACAGAAGAAGGAAGCCTGCGCGGAATTCTACGTTCTCTCAGCGAACGTATCGACCCGAACTAATTGGTTTTTCGGGTTCTGCCTACAACTTGACGACGCCGCCAACGATCACGTTGGTCGCTTTGCCGATCAATTTCCAACCATCAAACGGACAGTTAGAGCTGCGAGAAGCGAATTGGGAGGTGTCAACCGTCCACGGCAAATCGGGATCGATAATCGTGACGTCGGCGTCGGCGCCGACCATCAGCGTTCCTTTCGGAACACCCAAAATACGTGCGGGAGTCGTACTCAATTTGTCGATCGCCTGGCTCCAGGTCAAATGTCCCGGCTGCACTAACTTGGTCGCCGTCAGGCCGAGCGTCGTCTCCAGCGAAACCATGCCGAACGGCGCGTCGGTCATCTCATGCATCTTCTTTTGCGACGCGCGGGGAGCGTGCCCGCTGGAGATGACGTCGATCGTCCCGTCCTTCAAGCCAGCGATGCAGGCCGCTACATGATCGGCTGAACGGAGCGGCGGATTGACTTTGCAATTGGGATCAAACTCTCGCAGCGCTTCGTCGGTCAGCGAAAAGTTGCAGGGGTGAATCTCGGCGGTCGTCCGTACGCCGCGCGCTTTGGCGCGACGCAGGATTTCGACGGTTCCGCTCGACGAGACGCTCATCAGATGCAGCCGGCCGCCGGTCGTTTCACACAGGCAGATGTCGCGGGCCGCCATCACGTCTTCGGCGGCGGCCGGAATCGGCGCGAGTCCCAGCACCAGCGAGACCATGCCGTCATGCATGACGCCGTTGTGCGTCAACTCAATCAATTCCGGTCGGTTGAGAACCGGCTTGTCGAACATCTGCGTGTATTCGAGCGCGCGGCGGAGCAGTTCGGGATTGGTGATCGCGCGAGACGCGTCGCTAAAGCCGACGGCGCCTGCTTCGACCAACGTGCCGATTTCGGAGAGTTGCTCTCCTTTTCGTCCACTGCTGGCGCATGCGATGACAAAGACGTTGCACTTATCGGCGCGGGCCGCTTTGTGGCGAACGTATTCGATACTCGCAGGCGAATCGAGCGGAGGTTCGGTGTTGGGAATGCACGCGATCGAAGTGAAACCGCCGGCGATCGCCGCCGCCGCACCGCTGGCGATCGTTTCGTCTTCTTCCCAGCCTGGCTCGCGCAGTTGCACGTGCATGTCGATCAGACCCGGCGCGATGATCTTGCCGGTCACGTCGATCACCAGATCGGCGTACGTCTCTTGGGCGTCGAGGGAAGCGACGATCTCATCCTTCAACAAGACATTGGTCACGCGATCGAGTTGTTGACTCGGATCGATCAGGCGGCCATTTTTCAGCAGGATCGTCGTCATGTTTTCTTTACCGGGGCGCTTTGGTGACCAGATACAACGCGGCCATCCGCACCGCCAACCCGTTGTTCACTTGATGCAGAATGACCGACTGCGAGCCGTCGGCAACTTCCGGCGTCACTTCAACTCCGCGATTGATCGGGCCTGGCGCCATGATCAGGATATCTTCTTTCGCTTGCTCCATCCGTTCGCGATTCATCGCATAGAGCAGTGCGTACTCGCGGACCGACGGAAAGGGGCGCGTGTATTGTCGCTCGAATTGAATCCGCAGCAGGTTCAAGACGTCGCAGCGAGCGACGATGTCATCCAAATCGTGCGAAACTTCGACTCCCAGCTTTTCCCACTGCTTCGAGACGAGCGTCGACGGACCGCAGACAATCACATGAGCGCCCAGCTTCTGCAGGCCCCAGATGTTGGAGCGAGCGGTGCGGCTGTGGGCAATATCGCCGACCAGCGCTACGGTTAACCCGGCGATCGTGCCGCGATGCTGACGAATGGTCAGGATGTCGAGCAACCCTTGCGTCGGATGCTCGTGCGGGCCATCGCCGGCATTGATCACGCAGCAATCAAGATTTTTCGCCAACATTTGCGGTGCGCCCGGCGATCGATGCCGAACCACCATCGCGTCGATTTGCATCGATTCGATCGTTTTGGCGGTATCGAGCAACGTTTCTCCCTTCGAGACGCTGCTGCTGGAAGCCGAGAATTCGATGTTATCGGCCCCCAATCGGCGGGCGGCCAGCGAAAAACTAGTCCGTGTGCGGGTCGAGTCTTCAAAGAAGAGGTTGACCGACGTGACCCCCGCTAATGTCGGTAATCTGTCTTTACAGTCGCGAGTTGCGTCTTTAAAACGCTGAGCGACGTCTAGCGCCGTGGTGATTTCTGCGGCGGAAAGACTCTCGAGGTCGAGTAAGTGGCGCCGTGTCCAAGGGACGGGCGGCGACTCCAATTCCGGGGGAAGTTCGATCATCGTGTCATGTTGGTTGGCTGCCGAGCGATTGCTGGCGTGCGATTTTAGGTGGTATTACGGGCTCCAGCAACCAGACGCACGTAAGTGGAAAATGGATCGAAGCTTGTTATACTGGCAATTCGCGCCAAAAGTTCGCCACCCCCAGGAATTTCCCCTACATGCCGTCGGCTAGCTCGGCTGCCATTGATGGGCAGTCTGTTTCACAACTCTCCGATCGCAGTCCGTTGCGACAGCTGCTGGGCGTGCAGGTTCTCGGCGTCGGCAGCTTCGTGCCGGAGAATATCGTCAAGAACGAAGATCTCTCCTCGCTCGGCTGCGACCCCGACTGGATCATCCAACGCACCGGAATTCGTGAGCGACGGCATGCTCCGCCGACCATGGCGACCAGCGACATGGCGTTGGCGGCCGCCAACGCGGCGATCGAAAACGCCGGAGTCGATCCGCGCGAAATCGATCTGATCGTCGTCGGTACGTTCACGCCCGACATGCCGACCCCTTCGACAGCCTGCATCTTGCAAGATCGGCTGGGGATCCGCTGCGCGGCGATGGATGTCAGCGCCGCTTGTGCTGGTTTTATGTACGCGATGATCACCGCGTCGCAGTTCGTACGCTGTGGAACGAGTCGTCGTGCGTTGGTCGTCGGCGCTGATCTGCTGTCTCGCATCGCCAATCCCGCCGACAAGCGAACCTACCCGCTGTTTGGCGATGGCGCAGGCGCCGTCATATTAGGAGCCGGATCGGAAGAACAAGGATTCCTCTCCTACACGCTTGGCAGCGAAGGGGAAGGAGGCGAATTGCTCTGCGTTCCCGGCGGCGGTTCGGCCGAACGACTGGACGATCAAAGCCTGGCCGCTGGTCGCGGTTTTCTGCACATGGATGGCCGCAGCGTTTTCAAATGGGCGGTCCGCGTGATTACTGACAGTATTCAAGACGTGCTGACGCACGCCCAACTGACGGCCGACGACATCTCGCTGGTGCTGCTGCATCAAGCGAACGTGCGGATCATCGACGCCGCTTGCGAGAACCTGGGCTTCGATCGCGAGAAGGTCGTGATCAATCTCGATCGCTACGGCAACACGTCGGCCGGCAGCGTTCCGCTGGTGCTGGACGAAGCGTATCAAGCCGGCAAGATTCGCCGCGGCGACAACGTTCTGCTCTCCGGCTTTGGCGCCGGGCTCTCTTGGGGCACGGCGATCATGCGCTGGTAGCGGGGTTACCATCGCAAATCTGCTCCCTCGGATGATCAAAGTAGGTTCCGATGGTGATCAAGACCAGCGAATTGAACCCGATCTAGAGCGTTTTCCCCGAAGGCTGTAGCGTCTTCAGCTTCGGCAAGGCAAGCTGGCCAAGGCGACCGAAGCAGGCGAATCCTAAGATTCGTCGATGCAGGTCAACGCAGACCAGCGCTTCGACGCCACATCGTCTTTCGACAAAATCCGGCCAACGCCGAGCCAACTCGCTCGGCGTTTTTGTTGCGCGGCGACAGTCCCTTCGCGACAACGATTTCAATTCAAGCATCATATTTGTCATTCACTTGCAATCGCTGGTGACTCATTTGCATGCATCTCTGCCATACGATTGCGCAGTTGCTATTTCTCCGCAATCTGAGCAAAAAATGTCCACGAGGCGTTATATCCAGACATTTGCATCGGATTCCGACAAAAGACCCCTACCTGAGGACGACCAGACTTCCATTAAACGAGCCATTTTCCCATTATTTGCCGCATGCAGCCATTCTTTGGAATGAATCTTGTTATTAGTCCAGGCAAGTGAATTCGTTTCACTCGCCTGACGATCGCGTTTGCAATCATTCTTTGTCATTATGAGGTCTATCTATGTCTCGATTACGTCTACGTCGTTTGGGGTTCACCCTCGTTGAACTGTTGGTTGTTATCGCCATCATCGGCGTGCTGATTGCGTTACTGTTACCCGCGGTGCAGCAAGCTCGGGAAGCGGCGCGTCGTTCGTCGTGCCAAAACAACATGAAACAACTCGCGCTGGCGTGCCACATGTACCACGACACCTACCTGATGCTGCCCTACGGCGAAGCCCAGTACATTACCTGGAAGATTTCGATTCTACCGTTCATTGAGCAAAGCAATCTGTCGGACCAATTCGACTACACCGTCAGCTTTAAAAGCAATGAAGACACGGTGAACTCCAATCTTCTGTCGCATGTCAATATCTCGGCGTTCAACTGCCCTTCTTATTCCAAAAATCCCACTGATCAAAATTACTGGGGAAACAACAATAAGAATCATCAATTCCATAGTTATGTCGGAATCAACGGCGCGCTAAATGAAAGCAACACCGATAAGCACGCTGACTGGGGCGAATGCTTTTCGTGGTACGGCTGGAAATGTAACAACGGGGCGTTCGGATACAACGAGAAGCTCGGTTTTAATTCGCTGACCGACGGGACCTCGAACACGCTGCTGCTCGGTGAACACTCAGGACGCGATCTGACGGTCGTTGGCAACGGAGCCGACATTACCTACGGCGACTGGGGCGGTTGGGCCGGATCCGGCAATACCGGCGATATGTTTGCTCAAACCGAACATTCAGGCGGCGGCATCCTACCGATCCAAGACGGTCCCAACGCCAACTGCAACGGCCGCTCCGGCTTCAATTGCGACGCGTCGTATCTCTCGTCGGTGATGGTCAACTCTGAACATCCAGGCGGCGCCCAATTCGCCATGTCGGACGGCTCGGTTCGCTTCGTTCCCGAAACAGTCGACGTCACCAGCTTCCGTCGCATGGCGATGCGCGGCGATGGCCAAATCATCAACCAGTAGTAACTTCGTCGATCCTCCCAACTCTACGACGTTCCACCCTTGGCGTCACATCCAACTGAAAGTTCGCATTTACCATGATTTCGTCTTTTCGCATCCGTGCGACCATTCATTTACCGCTGCTGTTCGCAGCCAGCATGCTGATCGGCTGCAACACGTCGAGCACTGGTTTAGAAAAAGCCCAAGTTCGCGGCAACGTAACTCTCGATGGTCAACCATTATCCAACGTCTCCATTCGATTTTTTAGTAGCGAAGGCAGCGGTGGAGGCTTCCCCCTCTCAGCCGATGGCTCTTTTCAATCGAACCAGCCGATCAAACTTGGCGTTTATTCGATCGCTTTGGTTTCGCTGTCGACGCCCCCGGGAGCAGCGCCCCCTAGCGAAGGCCTCTTAGGCAAAGTGCCGCTTCATTTTTGGTCTGTCCGTAGCAGCGAGTTGCAAGCCGAGGTAACCGCTGACGGCGCCAACACGTTTCAGTTCAACCTGTCGAGCAAAGAACGTCCCCCTACCGGATTTCGCCCGCCCAGAACCAACGCACGCGGTGCAGGACCGGTCCTACCAGAACCTCCTGCGTCATAACGGCAATTCCTTCCCGCCACTTTCTCTTCGAAACGCCGAGCCTGACCGCTCGGCGTTTTTTTTGTCCACCGTCCCCCGTTCCGCGCCATTCGCATCGAGGCGTGACCGAGGCGTGACTCTGTCTCGCTCTGAGATTTCTGTTGTCACCTTGATATCATTTGCCTCCGGCGCGCCCCTCGATTTTGCCCAGCCTGAGTCTTCTGAAAATCTTTCAAACTCGGCAAGTCATTGCAAACAAACGACTTGTGAAAGATCGCCCGCCAAGGTGGCGTCTTCTGGCGCCAGCGATGCCATTACCTTTCTCCGACGCCGGCCGGCAATGTTGCTGGTCGTAAAACTTCGGGACAAAAATGCTGGGGGAACTTTTACTATGAATCGCCAAATCGCCTTTTTTTCGCTTGCCGTCGCTATCCTGTTCGCCGCTCCGCAATGGGCCAACGCAGGCTACTGGCAATACCAGGATCGCTTAGCGAGTGACGCTTACTATCTGCATCAAGCGACCCATCGCTTGCACAATTTGATTCATCATCGCACCGGCTTCTCGCACCTGGATGACGAAGCGCTCAACCTGGATGAAGCGGCTGAACATTTTGCCGAAACCGCGCGCCACGGCGGTTCGCTGTCGCATCTGCGACTTGATTTCAAAGTAGCGAGCCGCGAGCTGCAGCATGTACAGTCATTGATTACCTATACCTATCGTGTCCGCCATGATTGGGCCGTGCAGCAAGCCTGGGCCGATGTCGAACGCGCCTTTGACCGGGTCTACTACGACCTGTATTCCAACCATTGCCGTTACGTAACTTACCCTTGCCAGATCGGCGGCGGCGTCCATGACCATGGTCACCATCACCACGGCAATGATGGCCCCTTCCACAGCAATGCCGGTCCCTTTCACGGCCAGCAGATCAGCGGATCCATCAAGATTGGACGAGTCACCATTCAAACCAAAAAGGTCTTTGCAAACCCCAGCCCGGCCTGGAACAACCGTTTCAACAAGGGCTTTAACCGATAGTCGCCGTGCGACACGTGTAAACCTTGAGCCGACCTCCTCCCCGGTGCGTCGGCTTTTTTTGTTGCTCCATTTCCAACAGCGCCTCTAGAATCAAACGTAGGGCAGGCCGTGCCTGCCGAATGCGCTGCGTAGGCTACTGGCAGGCACGGCCTGCCCTACGGCTTAATTGCACTTTTCTAGTGAGAGGAAACCGATGAAAACCGCATCCCTTTCGCTGCTGCTCGCCGCTCTGCTGACCAGTTCGGTTGCGGCGCAAAATCAATTCATGAATCAACATCGCATCACGCCCGATGCGACCAAGCTGGAACATGCGGCGGCACGACTCGGCGCCGAACTGACCTCGGCCAATCAGCCGCAACTCGCGTCGGCCGCCAACGCGTTGAAGTCGCTTTGCGAGCGCTATCGCCAAAACGCCGCTCGCCAAGCCAACTACTACTATCTGCAGCGCGAGTTCAGCAGCGTTTCGGTCGCCTACCAAGAACTTGAGCGGTTTCTTGACAGCACCATTCCGGAGCCGCGTTCCTATGTCATTCGGACCGCCTGGCAAGATCTGCAAAAGTCCTATGACCAGCTTTATTTTGACTTGTTCGGCTACGACGCGATCGATCCCTACTTTGGCCAGCATGCCGACTTCGCCGCGACGCCCCCGATGACCTACTATCAGCCGTCGATTCGGCGGCGCAGCTACTACTACTCAGCACCGTTGATCTACGACTATTCAGAACGGGAAACGACCCGCATCACGCCGGCGATCATCCCGATGCGATCTCCAACACCGCTGCAGGCTCCGACCGTTCGCCCCCAACCGCGACAGGAATCATACGACCTGGATCCATCGACTTCGGCGCTCGATCTGTAAAATGGGGGGGGAGGAAATGCCGAAGGTCTAAGTCCTAATGTCGAAGCCGTGAAGCATGGATTGGGTTTGCATCGGAACGTTGGACAGGACAGGACCGCAGTTTTTTCGTGCCGAAACATGGGACAGGACAGGACCGCAGTTTTTTTCGTGCCGAAACATGGGACAGGACAAGACCGCAGTTTTTTCGTGCCGAAACATGGGACAGGACAGGACCGCAGTTTTTTCGTGCCGAAACATGGGACAGGACAGGACCGCAGTTTTTTCGTACCGAAACATGGGACAGGACAGGACCGCAGTTTTTTCGTACCGAAACATGGGACAGGACAGGACCGCAGTTTTTTCGTGTCGAAACATGGGACAGGACCACGTTTCTTCGTCTCGGAAGTCCAACGATCCAACTGGATTGTTGCGCAACAGGACTCCCAAACGGAAGGTGCGCACCCAGAGCGGCCACGTCGGTCTGTCGCAGACGCGTGGGTAACTTTGAGCAACGCAGATGCTGCGCTGCTCCGCCCGCAGTGGGATCTATTTTTCTGTAATCGACCCGAACTGCGTGCGCTCTGTCAAGCGACAATCTTAGGCATGACTTCTGGGATCCTCCTCTGGCCTTCCTCTGTGACCTGGCCGCGTACGCTTCTTCCTCCGGCGAATTTGACTCATCCACCCCGGGCACTGACCAAACCGAGCATTTCTGGCTAAAATACAGGTTTTCCCGCCCTGTTTCGCTTTACGCTGTGGAAACGCCGATGTCGCACGACCATTACGAAAACCCGCTGATTTCTCGCTACGCCTCGCAAGAGATGAGCCAAATCTGGGGCGCCCAGCGTAAGTTCAGCACTTGGCGCAAACTGTGGATCGCATTGGCCGAAGCGGAGCAAGAGCTGGGTCTGCCGATCAGCGACGCCCAGATCGCCGAGTTGAAGCAGCACATCGACAATATCGACTTCGCCAACGCCGCGAAGCACGAAAAGGCGCTGCGTCACGACGTCATGGCCCACGTTCATGCTTATGGCGATCTTTGCCCGCAGGCCAAGGGGATCATTCACCTGGGCGCGACCAGTTGCTATGTGACCGACAACGCCGACCTGATTTTGCTCCGCGACTCGCTCCATTTGGTCGAAAAGCGTCTGGCCGCGGTCATTTTGAAGTTGGCCGATTTCTCCAAACAGCATCGCGCCCTCCCCTGTCTCGGCTTCACCCACTTGCAGCCGGCTCAACCAACCACCATCGGCCGCCGCGCCTGTTTGTGGAACTATGACCTGGTGATGGATCTGCAAGAGCTAGAGCATCGCCTGCAAATGCTCAAAGCTCGCAGCACCAAAGGCACCACCGGCACCCAGGCCAGCTTCCTGACGCTGTTTGACGGCGATCACGAAAAGGTGCGTCTGCTAGAACAACGCGTCGCCGAGAAGATGGGTTTCGACGCCACCTACGCCGTCACGGGGCAAACCTACTCGCGCAAGATCGACTCCCAAGTGCTGGACGCACTGAGCGGCATCGCTCAATCAACCCACAAGATCGCGACCGACCTGCGCATTCTGTCGCATCGCAAGGAAGTGGAAGAGCCGTTTGAAGAAAAGCAAATCGGCTCGTCGGCGATGCCTTATAAGCGAAACCCGATGCGGAGCGAACGGATCTGCGCTTTGGCCCGCTTTGTGATGAGCCTGCAATCGAGCGGCGCCAACACGTTGGCGACGCAATGGATGGAACGCACCTTGGACGATAGCGCCAATCGCCGTCTGACGTTGCCGCAATCCTTTTTGGCGATCGACGCGATCTTGATCATCTTGGAGAACGTCGCCAGCGGCATGGTCGTCTATCCGGCGATGGTCGCCAAACACCTCAACGAAGAGCTCCCGTTCATGGCGACCGAAAACATCTTGATGGCGGCCGTTTCCGCCGGCGGAGATCGCCAAGAGCTGCACGAAAAAATCCGCGAGCACTCCATCGCCGCCGGTATGGTCGTCAAGATGGAAGGCAAACCGAACGACTTGCTCGATCGGTTGCAAGCCGATCAGGCGTTTCCTGAAATCGACATGGAAAAAGTGCTCGAGCCCTCGCAATACGTCGGCCGCTCGCCGGAACAAGTCGATGAGTTTCTGGACAACATCATCGCGCCAATCCGACATCGGTATGAGTTTCGGTTGGCGAAAGCGGAGGAGTTGCGGGTTTAGAAGAAAAGCGGGAAGCGGGAGGGAGAGTTTTAAAGAGTGTGGGCGATTGTTTTTGGCCTGCTTCTTTCCGAAACGAATGGAACCGCAACTCACGATGAGCCTAAAAATCTCACTCTTACTCGTCGCGATGCTATTCGCTTTGACTCTGGGGATCACCTCCTATTTGCGGCAACCACGCTCGTCGTTACCGCCCACAATAAGGAGGGCGATCGGCATTGATCCTCTCGATCCGGCATCGCCGCGATACTCCATTCATGTTTTTTGCGACGACCGTCGTCCCGTCGTCGCTTATTTTCTTCGAATACCGGCGAACTCCCAGAGCCTGAATAGCAACGCTGCCTATGCGATCGTCAAGGACGAAGTCGACGCACGAATGACCAATCTCGCTAGTTGGAGAGGAGATGTCGCCTTGTATGCAGGCGAGACTGTCGGCGACAAGCAACCGATTTTTATTAGCTCGGACGAGTTTCATGAACTGTTCGCCCCTCGTTACGGGATCTGGGGTAATAAGCTCCCGTTTAAAAGGCTCGACGAAATCTGGACCAAGCACGTCGCGCCGCAGTTAGAATCGATGGCGCCTGACGATGACGACGATCGGTAGCACGTACCCAGCGACAGTCAGCTTGCGATTTCCGATTTGTGCCGCTGCCGGTTGCTCCCCTCTCCATCTCCCCCGACAATGGCCCGATCGCCGCGCGGAAATTGACATTTCTGTAAATTGCGGCGATTTGCAGCGGTTTTTCCCTTCGCCAAATGCCCGTTTTCTCGGCAAAAAAGCGGCTCGGCACAGAGACGCGTGTCCGGCGCAAAGGCGAGACTGGAGCCATTAATTCCTACCATGCATACTCAATGGTTCGGTAACTGCTCGATGCCCTGACCTGGAATTCAATGATTCAAAACATGACCAACAGCGCCTCGTTGCCGACCGCGGCCCCCGTCCGCGGCGTGCGCATCCCCACTTTCACTTTTCCTACCAGCGAAGAACTTGCTCGACACGTCGCCCGGATTGTGGCCAGCGTGATTCGTGAGCGCAATTCGTATGGTCAAACGGCGGTGCTTGGCCTGCCGACCGGATCGACGCCGACCGGCGTTTATCGCGAACTGGTTCGCATGCACCAAGAGGAAGGACTCGATCTGTCGAACGTCATCACGTTCAACCTGGACGAGTATTACGGCATCTCGCCCGATCAGTTGCAAAGCTATCACCGCACGATGCACGAGACCTTCTTCAACCATGTGAACGTGCCGGCCGAGAATATCCATATTCCCGACGGCAACGTGCCGCACGCCGAGATCGAAGACTACTGTCGCCAGTACGAACGCGAGATCGAAGCGTCCGGCGGCATCGACCTGATGCTGCTGGGCATCGGCGGCAACGGACACATCGGCTTTAACGAGCCGTTCTCGATCCGCAACAGCCGCACGCGACTATGCACGCTCGATCCGGTTACCCGCAAGTCGGCCGCCAGTGATTTCTTCCAGGAAGAAAACGTCCCGACCAGCGCGGTCACCATGGGGATCGCGACAATCATGGACGCGCGGCGGATTTTGCTGCTGGCGCTGGGGGAAGGAAAATCGAACGTCATTCGCGAGACGGTCGAAGCGACTCCGTCAGACCGGATTCCGGCCAGCTTTTTGCAAGATCATCCTGACGCGCAGGTTTTGATTGACGAAGCGGCCGCCAGCAAGCTGACCGACATCCAAACTCCCTGGGCGCTGGGGAGCGTGGAGTGGGATGAATCGCTGATCAAGAAAGCGGTCATCTGGCTCTGCCAACAAACCGGCAAGGCGCTGCTGAAGCTGGACGACGATGACTTTCGCAAATTCAATCTGCATCAGTTGCTGCGGCATCATGGCCCAGCCGGTCCGCTTGCGCATCGCGTCTTCAAGTGGATGCAAGAGACGATCGAATATCACCCTGCCGGCAAAGAACGCAAAAAGACGATCTGCTTCAGCCCCCATCCCGACGATGACGTCATCAGCATGGGCGGCACGCTGATTCGTTTGATCCAAGATGGTCACGAAGTCCATATCGCCTACATGACCAGCGGCAACATCGCCGTCTTCGATCATGACGCGCAGCGTTACGCCGATTTTGTCAGCGAATACAACCGCATGTTCGGCGTCGACGGCGAGCGTTCGCTGCAAGTCGAGCAGGAAGTCGCCGGTTCGCTCACCTCCAAAAAGCCAGGCGAGCCTGACATCGAAGCGGTGATGAACATCAAGGGACTCATCCGCCGCAGCGAAGCGAAGGCCGGCGCCTTGAAGGTTGGCTGTCAGGAAGAGAACCTGCACTTCCTCGACCTGCCGTTCTATCAAACCGGCACGGTCTCGAAGAACCCGCTGGGGCAAATCGACATCGACATCATTTACGACCTGTTGATGAAAGAACAGCCTGACCAGGTTTACATCGCCGGCGACCTGTCGGATCCGCATGGAACGCACCGCGTTTGCGCGATGGCGATCTTCCGCGCGATGAAGCGGATCGAAGCCGAGACCGGCTCACGACCTGACGCGCTGCTGTATCGCGGCGCCTGGCAAGAGTACCCGCTGCACGAGATCGAAATCGCGGTGCCGCTGAGCCCCGGCGACATCACGCTAAAGCGTCAAGCGATCTTCATGCACGAAAGCCAAAAAGACCGCGCGCTCTTCCCCGGCAGCGACCCCCGCGAATTTTGGCAACGCGCCGAAGATCGCAACAAAGGAACCGCTGACAACTACAACCAAATCGGCCTGCCGGAGTATTACGCGATCGAAGCGTTTGTGCGGTGGAATGGGGTGCCGTTGTAAGAAAAGCGGAGAGCGGAAGAAGAAAATTACCGCTCCGCCAATAACCCAAAATAAAAAGCCGCGGTCGGTTGACTGCGGCTTTTTTTGTGCTTGAGGAAACCCGCTATAGAACGTAGCGTCGTCTCAAACAAATCCACGAAACCTACTTCACTTCAAACTCAAACTTGGTCGTCTTCGGCTCGGATTGATTGTTAGGAAAAACTGCCGTGATGGTTGCGGTGACTTTTCCCTTGCCGGTCGGCTTCAGGTCGTATTGCTTGATTTGCATTCCCAACAGCGGATTGTCACCAGAGACTTTTTTCACGAAGTAGATCATGTCAACTTCGGCCGGGCCTTTGACTTCTATCTTGATCCGCGATCCGGAAATCCCTTCGCCGGTCAGCCGCACATAGTCGGTTTCGCTGACGGAGAACGGCTTGTCATCAGCCGGAACAACAACGTAGCGCTCTTTGCTATTTTGCGCAACCGCGACGCCGCTTAGAAGACTGACCAAGACAAGTGCGGAAAGCAGGGACTTTAACATGGCGAAACTCCAATCGATGGTGGGTGAGGTCAAATGGCGGACCGCCGCGAGCGCCGACATTCCAGAAATGTAGCACGGGGGAAGGACGATCCTGCGAATGGCGCCCGTTTCACCTTGATTTTACCAGTCGCACAATCGATAAAACCCCACAAAAAAACCGCCGTCCCCAGGGACCGCGGTAGGTTCATCGCAGTGGTGGTAAGCGAGCAAGTGATTTATGGAGTGGTGATCGAAGAGGGAAAAGTTCGCGTGAACTCATCGGTCGCGTGCTGATAGCCGGCTCCGACTTGCGTTCCCATATAGCCGATCGCCGTCAGGCAAACGACCAAGATGACCGCGAGCATCACCGCGTATTCCACCGCGGTTGGCCCATCCTCGGACAACAAAAAGTGAATCAAGTGAGTCATGACTCGGTTCCCGGATAAGTAGGATCCTGAATTGGACGTGTCCCAGGAACCACCAGGATCTTTCAATGAAAAAAGGTTGGTTGTATTGGAAACGTAGCTCATGATCTCTTGGCTGGCAAAAAATAGAGGGGAATTCAGTTACCCCCCTGGACAGCACTCGGTGTACAAATGCTATTGCGGTATGTACAGCCGTATATTAAGCTGAAAATAGGAAAAGCGAAGTCACCCCCACCGGAGATCGGCTTTATGGCCTCCTCTACCGCCGTCAGCGCACTTGATCAACTTACCCAACGCCAGCGTGACGTATTCGGATTCATCCGCGAGAAAATCGTCTCTCGAGGGTACGGTCCAACCGTTCGCGAAATCGGCGAACAGTTTGAAATCAGTTCGCCCAACGGGGTGATGTGCCATCTGAAGGCGCTCGAGAAGAAGGGGCTGATCTCGCGCGAGCCCAATATGTCGCGGGCGATTCAATTGACTTGCGACGAAGCGGACGAAGTTGGCTTGCCGCTGGTCGGTCAGATCGCCGCCGGCGTCTTGCACGAAGCGATTGAGCAAAAAGAGCTGATCGATTTCCGCGATATGTTCGCCCGGCACGATCAATTTGTGCTGGCCGTCAAAGGAGATTCGATGATCGAAGCGCACATCGAAGATGGCGACTACGTCGTCGTCCGAAAACAGGAGAGCGCCTCGATGGGTCAGATTGTCGTCGCCGAAACCGACGACGGCGAAGCGACCCTCAAATATTGGTTTCCCGAGAAAAACCGGATTCGCCTCCAACCGGCCAATTCGTCGATGGAACCGATCTACGTGAAAAACGCCAAGGTCCGCGGCGTGGTGGTCGGCGTGGTTAGAAAGATGGCGTAACTCGCCTTTTTTCTTCTGCCCTGGAAGGGCGACCCAACCTAGAGCGGTTTCCTGCTAGCTGACCCATTTTGATTTTCCAACGATTGAAAGTGTAGACGGTGCTGCGCGGCACGTATCGACATCAACCGCACGGCGTTAGCCGCGGTTTTTGTCTCCAATTTTCCGTCGACAAAGAGTTCCTATCAGAAACCGCGGCTAACGCCGTGCGGCTGATTTTGGGGGAGAAGCTAGACGACAGGGGACTCTTTGTTCAGCTTGCTGAAAAGCGCTCTAGCCCAGGGCGAAGCCCTGGGTTTCAAGCGAACAAAGAATTGGAAAGCCCCGGAGGGGCGAACTAAAAATGCTTGCTCACTTGGATTGAGGGCCACCCTGCCGCAATCTTACGCCCGCCTCTGGTGTCATTTGGTTTTCTTCACCAAACGACGTGAACCATTGCTTCGTGATCCCGAGGTTCGCGTTTTGAGGTTGCGCTATTTGGCAATTCAGAAAGTGTTGAACCCGGAAGCAGAACGGTAAGACAGGGTCAGAATCAACCGAAAATCGTCACACCAGCCCGCCAGCGCCAGCGAGGGAATAGGGTTGGCGATCCTAACACGGTTTGAAGTGGCGAGCCGCATTCCCTCGCTGGCGCTGGCGGGCTAGTGTTCAATCGGTTCGAAAAAGCGCAACTTCAAAACGTTCGCGCTAGGCTTCATGCGTATTTGGCGACGTGCCTAAAAAAACGCCCAATCCGAGCCGCTCATTGTGGGCGACGTCGACTTGGCTAAAGACGCAAGACGAACCATCTCAAACGTTCTTTTGGCAGACCGGCTACGGCATGTTTTCTGTCAGCGAATCGAAAGTTCCGGACGTCACCGCCTACATTCAGAACCAGGCAGAGCACCACCAGCGGTTGGATTTCAAGTCCGAGTTTCGTCTGCTTTGCCAACGCCATGGGATTGAATTGGACGAACAGCACGCGTGGGATTAGGTCGCCCCGCTGGGGCTTTTCGACTATTCGTACGTATTTTCCCAGGGCTTCGCCCTGGGCTAGGTTGGGACGCCCTTCCAGGGCTGAAAACCTAAAAACCGCACGCGACTAGCATCGCATGCGGCTTCATTTCTTAACGAACTGCATCAATCTCTTCAGGCCGATTTGTCCATGCTCGACGCCTGATTTAGTTTGTTGTAGAGCGTCTTCAGACTCACGCCCAGTTCTTCGGCGGCTTGCGGTTTGTTGCCTTCGTGCCGTTCGAGCGCCTCGTAGATTGCCTGCATTTCTAGTTCGCGAAGCGACAACGGGCCGATCGCTTTGAGGATCGGCTTTCCGCCGATATTGTTGTTCGCGGTCGATTCGGTGCTCATCAGGCCAAAACGGCGCGGCAAATGATCGGGCTCAATCGGCGGTTCTTCACACAAAATCGTCGCGTGCTCAACGACGTTCGCCAGTTCGCGAACATTGCCGGGCCAGTCATGCGACTTGAGCGAACGAATCGCATCGGACGAAAAAATGGTTTGCGTTAGCGGTACGTTGGGCCAGAAACGGCGACACAGATGTTCGGCCAATTCTGGAATATCTTCGGTCCGCTGACGGAGCGGCGGCAGATGAATCTCGAATGTATTGATGCGGAACATCAAGTCTTCGCGAAAATCTCCTTCCGCGACCATCAGTTCGACGTCGCGATGGGTTGCGCAAACGATCCGAACATCGACTTTCATCGAGTCGTTATCGCCGACGCGGCGAATCTCGCCGGTCTCCAGCACTCGCAACAGTTTCGCTTGCAGCGACTTCGGCAGTTCGCCGATTTCGTCCAAGAACAACGTGCCGCCGTTGGCGACTTCAAACAGGCCGATGCGCGTATCTTCGGCGCCGGTGAACGAGCCTTTACGATGGCCGAACAGTTCGCTTTCGATCAAGTTTTCTGGCAATGCGCCGCAGTTGACGGCGACAAACGGCATCTCGATGCGATGGCTTTGGTCGTGCAGCGCTCGGGCGACCAGTTCTTTACCGGTTCCTGTTTCGCCGCGGATCAGCACGGTCGAATTGGATGGCGCTACTTTCGAGATCAAGCGGCCAACCTGCTTCATGCTGGGAGAATCGCCGATCAGGTTGGACTTCCCCTCCAGCTTTTCGAGTCGGCTTTTCACCGCGCGATACTTGCGGGTCAGCTCTCGTTTTTCGGCGACGCGATCGAGCAAAGCTTGCAGTTCGACCAGGCGACACGGTTTGGTCAGATAGTCAAACGCGCCGTAACGGAGCGCTGAGATCGCTGACTCGGTCGATGATTTGCCGGTCAACACGATCGCTTCGGTCTCCGGCGAAAACTCTTTCGCTTTGCCGATCACCTGAATTCCGTTGAGGCCCGGCATGTCGAGGTCGACCAAGATGCAGTCATAGGTGTTGCGTTCGAGCGCAGCGACTGCAGTCAGTCCATCGGGGCAAACCGTCACCTCGTGTCCCAAACGGGGCAGCTCGAGACTCATTAGTTTTTGCAACGACTTTTCGTCGTCGGCGAAGAGGATCTTCAACCGACTAGGCGGCTTGGTAACGATGATGCTGCTCCTTCCCTGGAGTGCTAGCGGGCAATGTAATCCGAAATTCCGACCCGCACCCCGGTCCTTCGCTGTGCGCGTCGATCTGCCCGCCGTGATCTGCAATGATGCGATACGTGATGGATAAGCCGAGCCCTGTCCCCTGTCCGTTACGGCGGCGGGTGAAGAAGGGTTCAAACAAGTGTTTCTTGACTTCTTCGGTCATGCCGCAACCGTTGTCGCGGACGACCACCGTAATTTGATCGTCGTCGAGGGCGACCAGTTCAACGATCACCTCTCCGCCGAGGTCCAAACTATCCAGCGAATTGGTGATCAAGTTCAACATGACTTGTTTCATCTCTTGCGGATTGACCGGCGCGATCGCGGCGTCGCGTGCGTGGAAGTGAACCTTCTTCTCGCGATATTTGCCGAGATGGCTGACCATGTCGATGACGTTGCGCACAAGCTCGCTCAGATCGGTGTCTACTTTTTCGACATCCCCCAGACGCGAATAGTCGAGCAACCGTTCGGTGATTTCTTTGCAGCGGAACGCTTCGTCCTGGATCATGCCCAGATAATTGCGGAGCAGTTCGACGTCGGTGACATTGCAGACCCCTTCGTCGCCGCCATCGACCGGCAGCGACTCGGCCAACCGACTTTGCAGCGACTCGGCGCAAAAAGCGATCGACGCGAGCGGGTTGTTGATCTCATGCGCAACGCCGGCCGCCAAAAAACCGACGCTGGCGAGCTGTTCGCTCCGCACGACTTGCTTGGTTCGCTCTTGAACTTGTCCATCCAGGTTACGGCGGATCTCTTCAAATCGCTGCGTCATCGCGTTCATCGCATCGGCCAAAACGCTCATCTCGTCATGCGTGTTGAGATGAATCCGATGCGAAAAATTGCCGCCTGCGACCAATCGCGAACCTTGCATCAAGACGCGTAGCGGTTGAAAAATCCAAACCCAACAGAGCCACATAAAAATCGCCAGAAACGTTCCCCCGGCGCCGGCGGCGCACAGTGAGATGACAATCCAAGTGCGATACTGCGTCTGGGCTTCATCCTTCAGGCGCTGCATACGTTGGATGAGATAGCTGGGCAATTCCATCGCCAGCGTGTGCAGGCCGTCGAGATCCCGCTTTAATTCGCTTTTATTGACCAGGCCAAGCAGCCAATCTTCGTCGGTATTGTTGGCTTGAATTTTGGCGATCAGCTCGTCGATCTTACGAATCGTCTCTCGTTCGTAAGAATAGTCGCTCATGTCGTTGGCGAGCGCGTCGTTTGATTCCAATTGCTGCTTGTAGCCTTGCAACGATCGTTCGACGTTCATGATACGAGCGGCGAATTCTTCGCGCTGCAACGTCGGATCAAAGGTTTGCGGAAAAGCGTCGTGGTCGGTTTCGCGCGATTGCCCCAGCGTGTGCCGCAGATCGGTCACTGCTAAGCTGAAGTCGATCGCCAAGGGAAGCTCGTTGGCGCGCACGCTGACGCTGCGAGCCAAGCCGCGATAGCTGTAGCTGCACCATACGGCGGTCGCCGCCATGCCGAACACGATCGTGCTCAACAATATGGCTCCAACCAGCATCTTTTCCCGAATCGGGCGTCGGGTAAGCACAAGCGACCTCCTTGTCGCAATGGATCGCCTGGCGGCGACAAGACATCCTTTGTCTCGCCTTGGGCGGGCAATCGCCTGGAGAGTGTAGCAAGCTTCGCCTTGCCGATTCAAGGCGAACCCAACAAGACATTCGCCAAACTTTCGCTAATAACGCCAAACCATGCGCAGATAGTAAAGACTGACCAAGAGCAGCGCCACGTTCCCAATCCAGACGGCTTGCGGCGGCAATGCGCCATCTTTCGCCCGATCGACCGCGAATGCTAGCAGCGGATAAAAGACGAGCAGCACCGGCAAAAAGGCCATGAAAAAACTGGTCACAAAATCAGGATTTCGCTGCTTGATCGCCAGCGGCACTCCCAGCAATACGAAAAACAGACAGCTGAATCCATTCGCCCAACGCCGCCAAGGTTCGGTCCGCAGACGATTGATCTGCGAGTTAATGTAGGAAATGTCAATCGGCGGGCTGCGCTGCGCAGCGTCGAGCGTCGCGACTTGCGAGAACGCGCTCCAGGCCAAATCGGCTTCTTCTTGAACCTGCACGATCTGGCGTTCTTCACGCAGTACTTGGGGAATTCGGGCCGACGAGATCTTGGAAGGGCTGCGATGTTCGATCGATAATTCGTCGCTCAGCGAGACGACATGATCCATGCGGCCAGGATGCTCAAAGACCCCTTGTCGCGAGCCGTCGCTCTCGATGCGGCTATCAATCAGCGAGATGATCAGCTGATGGTTTTCGTCACTGTGCAGTTCGGCTTCCGCAGCGCTGATCAACAGTTGGGGCGAAGTGGGAGTCGCGGCGGCGACAATTTGCGGACGCATCAGACGGCGTCCGTCGACTTCACGCACCAGGATCGAGAGCTTGTCGCTACTGAATGATTTGTGGGTCCGCAGCATTCCGTAGGCGATTTCCTCGAACGATTGCACCAGCACGCGGCGCACTCCCTGACTTCCCCACGAGACGCCGATATCGTTGAGCCACACGCAGGCGATCGATAGCACCAGCGCGATCGCGTAACCGGGCCACAGAGCTGCTAGCGGAGAGACGCCAGCAGCTTTGAGCGCGGCAAGTTCGTTGCCGGAAGCGAGACGTCCGTAAACGCTGCAAGAGGCGAACAGGATCGTGCCGGGAATCGAAAACCGCAGCGCGTCCGGAATCATGTAAGGGATAATGCGCGCAATCGGCCCTGGTCCCAAACCTTCGCGCAGCGCTTGCTGGACGACGCCGACCAGAACGATCAGCAGCGTTAGTGCGCCGAGCGCAAGAAAGAAGATCTTGAGGATCTCCCACAGGATGTAGCGGGTAATAATTCGCATCAGGGGTCGCGAAGAATGCGGCGAAAGCGAATGGAACTCTAGCAAGTTCCCCCGGCCGAAGGAACGACAGTTTCGTCTCCGGTTTCGCTAGGCCAGGTCAACCGAAGGCGGGGGCTAGATGAGGTCGACTTTCGACTCATCCTCAAGCGGATTCTTTTTCTTGCTTTGCATCCGGATCTGGGCCATCATCGCGCCGATGCAGATCAAAAAGAGTCGCGTTGCGTTGAAGTAGTCGCCGGCGGCTAGCTCTAGCTGGGCCTGACTGCGCAGTTGGTTGACTCGTTCCCAGTCGAGTTTCCAGTGGTTCGTTTCGGACGCTTCTCGCAGTTCGACCACCGTCGCGGCCAGGTTACGAGCGACATTTTCGGTGGTGTTGCAGATTGTTTCTTCGTACGGTCCGCGGCCGAGTCGACGTTTGGGCGTCGCTTTGATCGGCTCTTCTTCTTCGGGCGCCGGCGCCGAGTACATATAGACCGCCCCAAACACGAAGGCCGCGAACGCCGCGAGCCCTGAGATCACCGCCTCGAATGGCCGGTGGAGGTAGACCAACGCGGCGGTCGCAAAGCCAAACAACAAGAGGAGCGCCCAGATGGTCCAAGGAGGATTGCGCAGCTTTTGTCGCGGCGGCGGATTGGCCGGGCGAGATTCTTCCATAATCAGCGGTTCGGTGCGCGTCGGATCTTGGGTGATCGCCTCGCCGGTGATCTTGGCCACGATGACGGTAATGTTGTCAGGCCCCCCGCGTAGATTTGCGAGATCCACCATCAACTGCACCGCATGCGACGGATCGAGCGTTTTTAGAATGATCGCGATTTCGTCGTTCCGCAGCGGTCCAGTAGCTCCGTCACTGCAGACAAAGAAGGTATCCCCCACTTGGAGCGGAAACGGTCCTTCCAGATCGACTTCGACTGACGGCCCTGGCCCCAAAGAGCGGGTAATGACATTTTTGGGAATCGCGTCATAGACATCGGCTGCGTCGAGTCCCTGTGTCGCGGCCCGAATTTCCCACGCCATCGAGTGGTCGAAGGAGAGTTGTTCGAGCTTGTCCCCGCGTAAGCGATAGACGCGACTGTCACCGACTTGTGCGACGATCGCGCCTTGCGGCAAGATCAACAGCGAACTGCAGGTCGTCCCCATCTTATGGAACGCCGAGTTCTCTTCCCCTTTACGGTTAATGACGGCGTTCGCCTCTTCGACGGCGGCGACCAACGCATCAGGCGGCGTTTTTTCGACATACTTACGGTACAGATGGCCGACGCGGTCGACCGCTATTTCGCTGGCAAGTTCGCCAGCTGCATGCGCGCCCATGCCGTCAGCAACAACAAACAGGTGCCCCCGCTTTCGCCATTCGTCCCAATTGGCGGAAAGGACGACCCCATAGTGGTCTTGGTTGTTGCTACGGCGCATCCCCACATCGCTTAGCGCAGCGATCTGAATCGTGTTATGCCACGTATGGGACTCAACCGACATGCGTCGCTCTTCTCCGGTCCAATAATTCGCCGTCTCGGCGGCCCTACCTATTATTTACGGAAACTTGCGATGTTAAAGCGGATTTTTGACAGCAACAAGTACTTACTGCGAAAAGATTTAACCACGATCGCCGTTTTCGTCTAGTCGTTAGGACGACAGATTGCTAAACTTCGCCCCCACTTCCCCTAATAATCGGACCAGGCCCATCGGCATGAACCGCCGGACTTTCCATTTTCGTAACTTTCTCTTGCTGTCCCTGCTATTGGCATGCGCCAGCATGGGATGCGTTCGTCGCCGGATGAATATTCGCACGAACCCACCAGGCGCCGTGGTCTATGTCGACGACCAGGAAGTGGGGGTAACGCCGGTGTCGGCCAGTTACGTTCATTATGGAACGCGCGAGATTCGTCTCGAAAAAGATGGCTACGAATCGGTCTCGAAACTGCACACCTTCAAAGCGCCCTGGTACGAGTACCCAGTGCTCGAGTTCTTCAGCGAGAACGTCTGGCCTTGGGAGATTCGCGACACGCGCGATCTTGACTTCCAGATGACGCCGCGACGGATTGTGCCGCCCGAAGAACTGCGCGCTCGCGCCGAACAGTTGCGAACCAACGCTCAGGCCGGCTACATCACGCCGATGAACACGCCCCCCAATCCATCCGTCAACGTCGCGCCTCAGTATCAAGCGCAGCCGCAACTCGCGCCGCCGGTGATGCGCCCCGAGACTTTGCCCGAAGGGGGCTATGCGTTGCCGCCGCCGGTATTGGGTCAGTAAGCAACCGCGACGCGGCAAATCACGCTTTGCGCCTTGCCGATCTGGCAAATTCAATCTTTGCGTATCGTTCGTTTTCTTGCAGCGAATCGAGTCTTGTTCGCCTAAAATGCGCGTCTCCTCTGAGACTCCACCTCTTCCTTCGCACGCCAGGTATCTCAGCAATGACTACCAAACTTGCGATCATCCTGACGATCGCGATCGTCGCCGTCGTTCACTTGTTGGGCTGCGGCGGGGTCCTGTTGCTGCTTGATCCCAGCAACAGTCGCGATTTGGAACAGGCTCACATGGTTGGTCGAGGGATGGGCTTGCTGACATGGATCCCGGTCAGCATTGTCTGGATCTTCTGGGCGCTGCGCGTTCGCAAAGAATGCACGCGAAAAAAATAAAGCCGACTCCCAGCTTCTCCCAAACTTGCGCCCTTTGAAGTTGCGCATCTGGAAAATCTGGCTCACATCCCTCTTCGTAGCCCCAAACGCAAGTTTTGAGGTTTTGAGGTTGCGCTATTTAGCAATTCAGGAAGTGTTGAACACGGGTGAAGCACGATCAAACAGGGGCCGAATCAACCGAAAATCGTCGCACTAGCCCGCCAGCGCCAGCGAGGGAATAGAGTTGGCGATCCTAACGCGGATTGAAGTGGCGAACCGTATTCCCTTGCTTGCGCTGCGGGCTAGTGTTCTGTCAAACCGCTATTTTCGGCTTCCCCAAAATCAGCCGCACGGCGTTAGCCGCGGTTTCTGACAGGAACTCTTTGTCGACGGAAAATTGGAGACAAAAACCGCGGCTAACGCCGTGCGGCTGATGTCGATACGTGCCGCGCAGCACCCTCTTCACTTTCAATCGTTGGAAAATCAAAATGGGTCAGCTAGCAGGAAACCGCTCTAGTGTTCGATTGATTCGAAATAGCGCAACTTCAAAGAGCGCAAGCGAGGGAAAGTCGCTCGGCGATTCAAAGGTGCATCGAAGTAGCAGACCGCATTTCCCTCACTTGCGCTTCGGGCTATGAAGAGGGATCGGCGTCAGCGAATTCCAATAGCGTCTTCAATCATTGTGACGCGGATCGACAAGGGAGATCGGCTGTTTGAAATCGCACCGAACGAAATCGCCGTTCCACTACGTCATATCGACTTCGTTCCCTTGTTCGTCATAGCGAACTAGACCGAACCACAAGAAGACGATCAGACAGATCGGCAGATAGACCAGGCTGACGTAAAACAGAATATCGTTGAGCGTCGACAGAAAGAGGGCGCCGCCGATGATCAGCGTCCACAACCACCAAGTCGACTTCCAGAGCGAGTAATAGCGTTTCATTGGATCGAATCCCTGATTTTAGTTTTTAGATTATAGCAGCTTCCGTGCGGCCCACCTTGGCCAACAACGTTTCGCGTCCCAGTCGGGCGCAATAATCGCCAAATGCTTCATCACCCAATTTTTCCGCCTTATAACCGGCGAGCAGCGGCGACAGTTGGGCAGGAATCTCTGTGAGCGGCGTCGCGTCTTGATAGACGAAACCGATTCGCGTCCCCTGCGGATTGCCCCCTAAATAAATGGTGTACTTGCCGATCGATTTGCCGACCAAGCCGATATCGGCCACATAAGGTCGCGCGCAGCCGTTGGGACAACCGGTCATCCGGATCGAGATCTGGCTCTGATCCAGACCATGTTCGGCCAGCACCGGTTCGATCTGATCAATCAGTTGCGGCATGACTCGCTCGGATTCGGTGATCGCCAGCCCGCAGGTCGGCAGCGCCGGACAAGCGACCGCAAACCGTCGAGCCAGCGAAAGCTCATCCGCGGACTTCATGCCGTATTCGCCCAACAGCGTTTCAATCCCGCGCCGATCGGCCGGATCGATATCGCACAAGATCACCGACTGCAGCGGAGTCAGCCGAGTTTGCATCCCATACCGCTGCAAGATCGCGCGCAATCCGCTTTTGATCCGCACGTCGCCGGCGTCGGCGATCCGGCCGTTCTCGATATTGACGCCGAGAAACAATTTGCCGTCTCCCTGGACGTGCCAGCCGAGATGATCGTCAACGCCGATCACCGGGGCATGTCGCGGCGCAGGCAGTGGAGCGCCGTAGTACGCTTCGAATTTCGCTTTGAACTTGGCGACGCCCCAGTCATGCAGCAGATACTTCAGCCGGGCTCGCTTGCGATCTTCACGATTGCCAAAGTCGCGTTGGACTTTGACGATCGCTTCGCAAACGGCGATCACCTGTTCTGGAGTTGCGAAGGTCACCTCGTCGCCGAGTCGCGGAAACGTTTTGTCGGCCGACGGCGTGTTTCCCATTCCGCCCCCGACGATCACGTTGTAGCCGATCACTTCGCTCTCTTCGACGATCGCCAACAGGCCGACATCTTGCGTGTAAACGTCGATGCAATTGTCGGCGGGCTCAGCGACGCCAAACTTGAACTTCCGCGGCAAATAACACTCGCCATAGATCGGCTCAGCGACCGGCTGGAAGTCGGCGACGTTTTGTTTATTCCCTTCGTCGTCCGTCAGCCACAACTCGTAGTACGAAGTCGACCGCGGACGGAAGTGGACCGCGATCTCCTGCGCCAGCGTCTGCATCTGTTCACGAACGCGATTGTTTTTGTAAGGCGCCGGGCAGCACATCACGTTGCGGCTGACATCGCCGCACGCAGCGAAGGTCGACAACTTAATTTGGTTGATCGTGCGAATCGTCTCTTTCAAATTGCTTTTCAAAACGCCGTGCAACTGGAAACCTTGTCGCGTAGTGATCCGCAGCGAACCGTTGCCCAGTCGATCGCAAAGATCGAGTTCGGCTAGAAACTGCTCGGCCGAAACTCGGCCGCCGGGGACCGCGGTCCGAATCAAGCACGAATAGGCTTTCTCCTTTTTCGTGCCGTCGGCGTTCTTTTGCTTCCGGACGTCACGATCATCCTGCTGATAGCTGCCGTGGTACTTCAACAGCTGAATCGCGTCAGCCGAAAAATCAGGGCGATCGTTTTGCAGTTCGTCTGCTAGCGTGCCGCGCAGCTGACAGCTGTCGAGTTTCAGATTTTCGATTTTGCTGAGCGTCGGTTGACTCATTGCGTCTTGCTCCGTCCTTTGGTCGCCGGAATTACTTTCCACGTCTCTAAGTAAACCGACTTGCCCGCCATAAAGCAAAGACATAAAATTCATGCACTTCATAACCTGAGTCTATACTATGAATTTACACCATCTGGCCATCTTTCACGAAGTCGCCGAGACCGGCAGCGTGAGTCTGGGGGCGGAACAGCTGCTGATCAGTCAGCCGGCAGCATCCAAACAGTTGCGTGAGTTTGAAACGGCGCTCGGCGAAAAGCTGTTCGATCGAACCGGTCGCGGATTGCGACTGACGACGGTCGGCAAGCTTTTGAACGAGTATGCTCGTAAGATTTTTACGCTCGAAGCCGAAGCGGAACGCGTTGTCGCTTTGGTTCGTGATGTGCGCCGCGGCGAGTTGTTTTTGGGGGCCAGCACGACGATTGCGGGATACCTGTTGCCGCAAGTGCTGGCTCGGTTTCATCTGCAACACCCCGAGATTCGGGTGCACGTCTCCGTCGGCAATACCGACTTTGTTCATCGCCAGGTGCTGGACTATCGGGTCGATCTGGGACTGACGGAGGGCTTTGTGAATGAACCGGGGCTGACAGCGACCAGCTTTGCCGAAGATGAGCTGGTGGTCGTCGCAGCGGCGACGCACCCGCTGGTGAAGAAACGTCGGGTGAAAGCGGACGATCTGAGCGGGCAAAGCTTTGTGCTGCGCGAATCAGGGTCCGGCACCCGAGCGGTGCAAGAGCAAGCGATCTCGATGTGCGGGGTCGAGGTCCGCGAAGTAATGACCTTAAGCAGCACTGAAGCGATCAAGCATGTAGTCGCCGCCGGAGTCGGCCTGGCGATCGTCTCTCGTCTCTCCGTCGAAGCAGAGCTGGCGTCAGGCGAGCTTTGTGCAATTCGCCTGGCCGATTTAAAGATTCCTCGCCCGCTGCACATGGTGCAAGCGCAAGACCGTTTCGCCAGTCCGGCGGCTCGGGCATTTCGCGAAGTGTTGTGTGCACGCAAGTAAACGTAGGGCAGGCCGTGCCTGCCGAATGGATTCGCTCGTAATTTCGGCAGGCACGGCCTGCCCTACGCGGTTACTTCAATTTCTTCCGCAGTTCGCCGAGCGCGATCCCGGCGACGCCGCTACGCGCCGACACCGACTTGAGCGATTCGGCCAAATGCTCACGATTGAAGCGCTGCGGCACGGCCTGGTATTGTTGGTGCAGCGAATCGACGCTTGCTTCGACAACGTCGGGGTCGTCGCTCGCGAGCATCGAAATCAGCATCGCACCGATCTCGTCGCGCCAGGGAGTAACGTCCCCTGCGACTTCGGCGATGCGGGCCTGCACGAGCGGCTCATAGCTTCTCCAGGCGTCGCACAGAATAATCCAGTCGGCCGCAGGAAGCGGTTTGGCCAACTTGCCGGCTTCCAAAATGGCGACATCAGACCAATAACCTGCTGAGTAATCATGCGCCAAAAACTGCAGAAAAATCTCTTTGTCTTCCATTCCAAATTTCCTTGTGGTGGAAAGCGGCAAATCCGTATCGCATAAAAAAGGGCTGCTCGGATCAGCAGCCCTTTTCAGTTGGTTGACCGTAATCGTCAGACCAAAAGCCTGACCGACAAAGATGCTATTTGCTAAACGCCGCATCGTTTGGATTTCCGCCTGAGCGGAGATAGGCGATCAGGTCCAGGATCTCTTCCTTGGTCAGCGTGTTCATCAAGCCGTCCGGCATTTCGGACTGCGGCGAGTGCTTCATCCCTTCGACTTCGTCTTTCTTGACGGTGGTCAGTTCTTTGGCGAACGGGCCGCTCCGAATTTGATAGGCGTCGTCGGTTTCGTTAATGATGCGGCCGACCAGGATGTCACCGGTATCGGTCTGGAAGATCGTGTTGACGTATTGGTCTGACACCACCTTCGACGGTACGATCATCGCTTCCAGCACATAGAGCGGAGCAAAGCGATTGCCGACGCCGGTCAGGTCAGGACCGGTGCCGCCCCCCTGCCCTGCATAGCGATGACACTTGGCGCACTGGGCCGCTTCAAAAACAAGCCGACCTTTCTCGAAGTTACGGCCCGATTCGACTTCCGGCAGCATGGCGATCAGGTCGTCGACTTGCCAGTTATGCACAAACTGGCGCGTTGTTTCGAGATTGGCGACTTCTTCGGTCTGGGCGCCTTCCATGATCTCTTTCAACTCGGCGAGGTCGGCCTTGGCCAGCTTCTCCGCAGCGTCGTTACGAATCTGCATAACGAATTTCTTGAAACTGTTGCCGCCGCGATATTTCGCCTGGGCCAGATTCATCCAGCTGAAGTAAGCTTTGCGCTGGTCCATGGTCCAGCCGCTCGCCGCGTTCCGCAGAGCGAATGCGTAGAACATCTGCTCTTGCTGCGTTTGACCGGCGAACAACTGCTGCATGCCGCGATCCACAATGCCGGGCGCATCCAGATAAACCAACACGTTGAACAACGCGTGGTTGACTTCTTCGCTGTCGCCGGGAAAGCGAGGATTGAGCTGCGCAACGACCGCTTCGTTGATCGTGTCGTCTTGCTTTCCGCCGAGACGGATGTAGGCGAGTTCATAAACGCGCAACGCGTCGAGCGTCTGCTCTTCGCTCATCCGGTCGTACGGCAGCGAATTTAATTTCGTGAGCACCGCCGCCTGATCGGCCTTGTCGCCGACGCGGCAGAGTGCGGTCAGCGCTTGGATCGTAGCGTTCGTGTTCGACTCTGCGAGGGCCTTTTCTTTCCAAGCGGCGATCGGTTGATTTTCGAGCGCAACGCGAGCGGCGTAACGAATCGATCGATCATTGCTTCCCAGACTCGACCAAATTTTGGCGAGCGCGTCATCGGCCGTCGTCGTATGCAACATTTCCAACTCTCGGCGTAACGCGCGAGCTTCGCGACCTTCTTTCGCTTCGGTCGTCGCAATCGGAGCGGTCGACTCATTTCCATCATAGGTGACGCGATAAAGGCCCGATTGCGTTTTGCGTCCACCGATCGCGAAGTAGAGCGCGCCATCTTTTGGATTGACGCAGATGTCGGTAACCGGCAACGGCCGACCGGTGATGAACTTCTCAAAGGTGGCCGTGTAAGTCGCTCCTTGCGGTTGCATGTGCACCGCATAGATCACGCCGTAGGTCCAGTCGTTGATATAGAGAGCGCTTTGATACTTGGCCGGAAATTTGGCGCCAAGTCCCATTTCGATCCCAGTCGGCGACCCCAGTCCGATGTCGACCACCGAGCCGACGCTGTCGACATAATAATCGGGCCATTTGCCGGTGCCGTAGCGCCAACCAAACTCAGCGGCCGAGACGGCGTGATTGACGCGGGTCGGGCGATACCAGGGTGCGCCCGTATCCCATTCCATGTCGGCGTCATAGGTAAACAGTTCGCCATCAGCGTTAAAAGCGATATCGTACGGGTTACGGAAGCCGGCGCAGAGCAGTTGCCACTGTTCGCCATCTTTGTCGGTGCGCGCAATCCAACCGGCCGGCGCCATGCGGCCGGTCGCATGGCCGTTGCCGTCAGGGTTGCGAGGAAGGAACAAATCTTCCGCCCAGTTTTTGTGCGGCGCGCCAACTTCGCTTCCTTCAGGGATGTCGGTGTGGTTGCCTGCGATCACGTAGAGCATGCCATCGGGGCCCAGACGAATCGCATGCGGACCATGCTCGCCGCCCCCTTTGAACTTTTTCAGCAATTCGACTTTGTCGTATTGATCGTCGCCGTTGGTGTCGGTAACGCGATAGAATCCGGATCCTTGCGCCGCGTTTCCGTTGACCGACACATAGAGCGCGTCGAAGGCGCACAGCAAGCCTTGGGCGTCGCCGATTGCAACATCCAGTTTTTCAATCTTGGTCGTATCGGCGTCGGCGCCGGGAGTAATACGAAACAGTCCGCCGTATTGATCAGAGCAGATCAAGCGTCCTTGCGGATCGGCGGTCATGCTGACCCACGAACCCTGTTGACCCAGCGGAACCGAGTAAAGTCGCTCGACTTTGAATCCGTCGAGGGTCTGAATGTTTTCGATCGGGGTCGCTTCGCCGGGAGCGGCGGCGATAGTCGCTTTGCCGACATTGCCCCACGGCTGCATGCCGAGTTTGCCGAGGACCGTCGCTTGTTTCCAATCGGCGGCAAAATCAGCGTGATCCCAACCTGGAGACGCTTCGGTCGCAACGCTCCACGTTCCGTCACTGACGTACGTCGTCTTCTTGCCGTCTTTGTATTCAACTTCCAGCTTGACCAACAGCGCGGCCGAGCCTCCTTCGTTCTTTCCGACAGCCGCGATCAGAGCGCGATCGTCTCGAATCAAACTAGTAACATTCGCTTTTCCCCAAGAGCCCCAGTCGCGATGCTGAATTACCGGCTTGCCGTTCAAGCTGACCGTAATGCTGTTATCGGCGGTCGCATACAGCGTCGCCGTTTTGACCGGTCCCGCAAGTTCAAACTCTTTTCGTGCGTAGACCGTCTGATTGTCGGTCGCATTTTTTGAGTTCCAGATCCACATCGGCGTTTCCGCAACAGCGGCCGATGCGAAGCACAACAAGACAAACCATGACCCAAATCGACGCATTCGGAAAGACTCCCAGAAAAGGGGTGGAGGATGATCGATGAAGCTTTACAAGGAGGGGGGGAACTGATGCTCGCGACGCCGCGGAGAAGAAAACGTCGCCGCGTACAATCAAGCTCAACCGGCGAACAAGGAGTGCAAAACAAGGACCACCGGCGTATGCGGGATTATAGGTCAAGCGCAGCGAGACGCCAGTATCTTCGCCTGCCCGGGTCAGCTAAGGGCCGCTTCCGAACCATAACAACCGCGATCCAGTTCAATTGCGTGATGAAATCTTTTCGATTCTTGACAAAACGATTGCTCCCTCAAGCTCGTCTACGCTACAAAGCCCGATGTCCTGTCGCTAGGAGCACCACCATGTCTCGCTATGTCCGTCTTTCCCTTTGGGGGCCGCTGGCTCTCTTTTTCGCCCTGTTTAGCGGGGCGCTGGGCGTTTCAGCCCAAACCGTGGTGATCATCCACGATCCGATTCGGCCAATCCCACTGCCGCGTCCCATTCCGCGTCCTGCGCCGCAGCCGGTGACCGAGTCCTACAAAATCAAAAGCCTGGAAGTCGATGCTGACATCGAAGACCAGATCGCCAAGGTCCAGGTCTCCCAAACCTTTGAGAATACTTGCAGCCGCCAACTGCAAGTTTCGTTTCTCTTTCCGCTGCCGTACGACGGCGCGATCGATAGTCTGACGCTATTGGTCGACGGCAAAGAGTACGCGGCCAAATTGCTTCCGAAAGAAAAAGCCCGCAAGATCTACGAGGAGATCGTCCGCAAGAATCAAGATCCGGCGCTGTTGGAATGGGTGGGAACCGGCATGTTTCAGACCAGCGTCTTTCCAGTCCCGGCCGGCGCCAGTCGCACGGTGACGATCACTTACAGCCAACTGTTGCGTAAAGACAATCGCCTGACCGATTTCCTCTTTCCGCTGTCGACGGCGCGCTTCACCGACAAGCCGCTCGAAAAACTTCGCCTGCGCGTCAGCGTCGAAACCCAAGATAAATTAAAAAGCGTCTATAGCCCCACGCACGAAGTGGAGGTCAAGCGAAAAGGGAAGAATCGCGCCGTCGTCACGATCGAGCAAACCGATTGCGTGCCGACCAATGACTTCCGCTTGTTCTTTGATACGGCCAAAACCGATCTCAGCGCCAGCGTGCTGACCTATCGACCTGACAAGAGCGAAGATGGCTACTTCTTATTGCTCGCTAGTCCGCCGGTCGAAGAAGAAGGAGACGTCAAGACCAAGAAGACCGTGATCTTTGTCGTCGATCGTTCCGGCAGCATGAGCGGCGAGAAAATCGAACAAGCGAAAGAAGCGGCCAAGTTTGTGCTGAACAACTTGAACGCAGGGGATCTGTTCAACATCATCGCCTACGATAGCGACGTCGAATCGTTTGAGCCGGAATTGCAAAAACTGGATGACAAAACGCGGGAAAAGGCGCTCGACTTTGTCGACAACCTCTATGCCGGCGGCAGCACCAACATCGACGGGGCGCTCGCCAAAGCGATGGGCATGCTGAAAGATGACAAGCGTCCCAGCTATATGCTGTTTTTGACCGACGGTTTGCCGACGCATGGCGAACAGAACGAAGCGAAGATCGTCGACAACGCCAAAAAGAAGAATGACGTGCGAGCCCGGGTGATCAGCTTCGGCGTCGGTTATGACGTCAACAGTCGCCTGCTCGATCGTCTATCGCGCGAATGCTTTGGACAAAGCGAATATGTCCGTCCCAACGAAGACATCGAGACGCATGTCGCCAAGCTGTACAACAAGATCAGCGCGCCGGTCATGACCAACGTAGCGATCAAGTACGACCTGGAAAAAGGGGGCGACAACTTTGTAAATCGCTTGCAGCCGAAACAGTCGCATGATCTATTCGCCGGCGAACAATTGATCATCGCCGGGCGGTATCGCAAACATGGGGACGCCAAAATCACGATCGTCGGCACGGTCGGCGACAAAAAGCAGAAGGTCGATTTCCCGGCCGAATTTGTCAAAGAAAGCGACGATCAAACGTACGCGTTTGTCGAAAAGCTGTGGGCGATGCGCCGCATCGGCGAGATCATTGACGACATCGATCTGAACGGCAAGAACGATGAACTAGTCAAAGAGCTCGTCTCCCTCTCGACCAAACATGGGATCATCACGCCGTACACGTCGTTCCTGGCCGACGAAAATTCGAGCGCCCGCGATTTGGCCGACGCTCGCCGCGGCGGAACTCACAGCTTTGGATTAGCCGAAGCGGAGACGCGCAAACTGAGCGCAGCAGGCGGACGATTGGGCTTCTCACAGCGAGCCCAGAAAGGCGCCTATCAACAAGCCGATCGCGCCAGCGGCGGAGGCTTTGGCGGCATCAGCAAAGTTAAAGGTATAAATTTGCCTCCCATTGTCACCTCGCCGGGGTTCTCTCCGAAGACCGCGGCCGCCAACGCTTATGCCGGAGGCGCCGTCTACCAGGATGTTGAGAACGACCGGACAGTGGTCGCTTCCAACATTCGTAACATCGGCAACGAAACTCTCTTTTTGCGAGACAAAATTTGGATCGCGGAAAGCGCCGGAGATATCGATCCAGAGAAAGATCAAAAGAAGATTAAGACGGTCGACCGCTATAGCAAGGAATATTTCGCGCTGGTCGCTGCGAACAATAAGCAACAGAACTCGCTGTTGGCGCAACAGAAACCAGGCGAACAGCTGCTCTGTAACCTGCGAGGTCAGTACTACCTGATCAAATAGGGGCCGGAACCAAAGAGGCTAGCCTCGTCGTCGCTCGGTCGCATCGCCGAGCGATCGACAACACCTCCGAAGAGGATGACCAGCTTGGTCATCCTCTTTTTTTGTGCGCCGCTGGAGAAACTCTTCGTAGCCCGAAGCGCAAGTTTTGAGGTTGCGTTTTCTCGAACCAAGCGAACACTAGCAGCCGATGGAATGCGGCTGGCCACTCCAATCCAAGTTGGTATCGCTGACCACATTCCATCGGCTGCTAGTGTTTCGTCTCTCGGACTCGCTACGAGACTAGGAACGATGGTTACTCCGAGTGCGGCGGAGAATCTTCGCGCTGAATCACACTGGGCGTCTCTTCATGATCGGCCTTACTCGGCGTATCAAACCCAAAGACAAAGACGACCGCGAGGATGATCATCACGAACCCGACGATGTAGTTCCATTTGAGCGGTTCACGGAGGAACGTCACCGCGAAGACGCAAAAGACGACCAGCGTGATCACCTCTTGCATGATCTTCAGCTGCGCGGCGCTGTATCGCTCGTGCCCCCAACGATTGGCTGGCACTTGCAGACAATACTCAAAAAACGCAATTCCCCAACTCGCCAAGATCACGACCCATAGAGCGCTGCTCTTGAATTTCAAATGTCCATACCAGGCGAACGTCATGAAGATGTTCGAGAGGATCAGCAGCACGATGGTGGCCATAAAAAAACGACGCTCGCTAGAGCGTCGCCTCGGTTGGATTGTGATTAGTAGCGACAAGGTGCGTCACGCATCTCTCTTTGTAGCCCGCGGGGAAATGCGGCCTCCATTGGAATGACGAATGTCTAATTGAAGGAAGAAACGACTTGATCCTTCAATCTTCATTAGACATTAGGCATTTTATCCGTCCGCATTTCCCAGCGGGCTACGAAAAGGAATAGTTTCGTCCTCCAAACTTACTCGTCGGTCACGCAGCCTTCAGAAGCGCTTTTCACATTTTTGATGTACTTGTAAAGCGTGCCGCGGGTCGCTTTGTAGGCCGGAGCCTTCCAAGCGGCCAGACGTTTCGCCATCTCATCGGCCGGCACGTCGACGTCGATCGAGTTCGTATCGGCGTCGATCGTGACGATGTCGCCATTTTGAACGAGCGCGACCGGGCCTCCTTCTTGCGCCTCAGGCGTGATATGCCCGACGATGAAACCATGCGAGCCGCCAGAGAAGCGGCCGTCGGTCAGCAGCGCGACATCGCTGCCGAGCCCCGCCCCCATGATCGCCGAAGTCGGAGTCAGCATCTCCGGCATTCCGGGGCCTCCCTTGGGACCTTCATAACGAATAATGACGACGTCTCCCTTTTTGATCTTCTTGTCTTCCAGCGCGTGTAGCATGTCTTCTTCGCTATCAAAGACATTGGCCGGCCCTTGGAAGCGGAGACCTTCTTTGCCGGTGATCTTGGCGACGGCGCCTGCAGGAGCGAGCGTTCCCTTCAAGATCTGGATGTGACCCGATGACTTGATCGGGTCCGACAGCGGATGAACGATTTTCTGGCCTTCTTTCAAGCCGGGAAGATCGGCGATGTTTTCGGCCAGCGTCTTGCCGGTCACCGTCAGGCAGTCCCCCTTTAAAAAGCCCTCGGCCAGCAAGTACTTCAGAACCGCCGGCGTACCGCCGATCGAGTGAAGATCTTCCTGCACAAACTTGCCGCTTGGCTTCAGATCGGCCAAGAAAGGAATGCGATCGCTGACCGTTTGGAAGTCGTCGATCGACAGATCAACTTCCACAGAGCGGGCCATCGCGATCAGGTGCAACACGGCGTTGGTCGAACCGCCGAGCGCCATCACCGTGACCATCGCGTTTTCAAACGCATCGCGGGTCATAATGTCGCGCGGCTTGATATCTTTCTCCAGCAAGTAGCGCATCGCCTTGCCGGCGTCGATACATTCTTGCTGCTTCGCCGGATCTTCGGCCGGAATGCTGCTGCTGTAAGGAAGCGTCATCCCCATTGCTTCGATCGCAGTCGCCATCGTGTTGGCGGTATACATGCCGCCGCAAGCCCCCGCGCCCGGACAAGCTTTGTGTACGATTTCCTTCCGTTCTTCTTCAGTGATCCCATCCGAGAGAAACTGCCCATAGCATTGGAAAGCGGAGACGATGTCCAGCTTGTCTCCCTTGCTGTTGTGCCCCGGTTTGATCGTGCCGCCGTAGACCATGATCGACGGACGGTTCAAACGTCCCATCGCGATCAAACAGCCCGGCATGTTTTTGTCGCAGCCCGGCAGTGCGATCAGCCCGTCATACCACTGACCGCCCATGACGGTTTCGATCGAGTCGGCGATCAGGTCGCGGGATTGGAGCGAGAAGCTCATCCCTTCGGTCCCCATCGAGATGCCGTCGCTCACGCCGATCGTGTTGAAACGCATCCCAACCATGTCGGCGCCAACTACCCCCTTTTTCACCACTTCCGAGAGCTGATTCAGGTGCATGTTGCACGTGTTGCCCTCGTACCAAACGCTGGCGATACCAACTTGCGCCTTGTCCATGTCGGCCTCGGTCATGCCGGTTCCGTAAAGCATGGCCTGCGACGCGCCCTGGCTTTTTGGCTGGGTAACGCGGCTGCTGTACTTGTTGAGCGGGGCGGACATCAAACGCTCCTTCAGTTCACTTGCGAGAGGAATGGGGGGTAGAAAGAATTACGCATTTTAGCTGGCTTTTGTCCGGCTGACTAGAAAGCGGGGAAAGCCCCACTTCAGGCGCGAAAAATCCAACCGAATGTCTGGTTATAACGATTTCTCAACGATTGCCGCGAATTTCCACGACCTATAATTCCCTATTGCCGTATCGAGGGAATAATAAACGGATTTTCCCAATACCAGACTTGTAAGCCACTGATGCTGCGTAACGAATCACTGCTGATCTTCGCCCTTCTCGTCACCTCCGGCGGCGTTTGGGTTCGCGCTCAAAATGCGCCGCAGCCCAAAACCGCTGCGCCGGTCGCGACATCGGCTTGGAAAGAAGAGTATGCGCGCAGCGTCGGCATCACCGCTTACACCTATGCGTTTCCGTATTACTACAACGCCCAGCTCCGCTGGAAGTGGGTCGCCGAACCGAGCGAAAAGGGGAAGAGCGCCTACGCGGCGGTCAATCATTTTTTTCACGCCAAACGTCTGACCACCGCCAAGTACCGGGACGGCGGCAGTCCCAACAACGACACGCTCTATTCGATCGCCTGGGTCGACGTTTCCCGCGAGCCGGTGATTTTGTCGATCCCCGACATGGCCGATCGCTACTACTCGTTTGAATTTGCGGCGTTTAATTCCGACAATTTCGCCTCGGTTGGACAACGGACGAACGGCAGTGGGCCTGGCAATTTTGCCATTGTCGGACCAGACTTCGCCGACGCGTTGCCAAGCGGCGTGATCGCATTGGCCAAATCGCCCACTCCCTGGGTTTTGGTGATGGGGCGAACGCTCGTTTACAGTCCGCAAGACGTGATGTACGTCCGAGAACTCCAAGCCCAGTACAAGCTGACGCCGCTGTCGTACTGGGGGAAAAACAACGTTTCATTGCCCGAAACCCGCGACGTCTGGCAACCGCTCGATCCGGCCAATGATCCGCTGGCCGTCTGGAAGACGATCAATCGAGCGCTCTCCGAAAATCCCCCGCCCAAGACGCAGCAAGGGCTGATCGATCTATTTGCGACGCTTAAGATTGGTCCGGGACAAAACGTCGCCAAACTCGATCCCGCCTATCAAGCTGGACTCGCTCGCGCCGCGGTCGATGGGCAGAAAATCTTAGAGAAGGCATTGCTCGACGACCCCGACGCGGTGGTCATCAATGGCTGGAAATATCCGCCTCCTGCGCTCGGACGAGCAGGCGACAAAGGTGAATATCTGGTTCGCGCAGCGCAGCAATCGCTTGGGGGCATCGTCGCCAGCGATCCGGCCGAATCGGTCTTTTTGGTCGCTCACGTCGACGCCGAGGGAAAGAAACTGACCGGCGCGAAAAAATACGAGCTTTCTTTTCCCCCCGGAAAACTCCCGCCGGCCAAGGCCTTCTGGTCGATCACGATGTACAGTGGCGATGCGAACTTGGTCGAGAATCCCCTGGAACGCTATTCAATCACCAGTCGCATGATTAGCGCAAAGTCTGATAAGAACGAAGGGGTGAAGATCTTAATCCAGCACGAGGCGCTCTCGGGCGCCGCGGCGAAAAATTGGCTGCCAGCTCCCCAAGGGAGTTTCTATCTGATTTTGCGCACCTACAATCCTGACGCCGAAATTGTCGAGCAAATCTGGACGCCGCCGGCGATCATGGTGCGACTCCCTCCAGAAAAGCCAAAACAATAGTTAGGTCCGGTCGCGCGGGCAGGACAATTGGGCTAGCACTCTGCCGACGCGGCTCTTCCAGAAAACCGGTTCTATTGGAAAACGGAATCGGCCGAATTGTTGCGGCGGATCTTCAAGCGTGCTCGCGAGAGAGTCGGGCCAATCGAATTGACCGGGATCCCCAATTGTCGACTAATTTCTTCGTAAGAGAGCCCTTCGAGATGAAATCGGCGAACCACTTCAGCTTCGAGTCCGGAGAGCGACTCTAACCAGGCTTCGATCTGGTCGCGATCTTCGATCCGTTTCTCTACCGTCCAGGTCACCGGCGTTTTTGTCTCGCCGTTGAGAGCGAATTGCAGCGATCGTTCACGAATTCGGCGATGCAACTGCCGAATGGTCACACGTCGAGCGATCACCGTCAGATAGGTTGCAAGCGAGCATTTACGGCGAAAATTTCGCAGAGCGCGAAAATCTTTGCGTACGAGTCGAGCGAACACGTCGGCCGCCAAATCTTCCCGATCTTCGACCGTAATTTCGACTCCCTTGGCCCGCGCCGTGTGATCCACGACGTGCACGACTAGCCCAATGAACCGATCGACGAGCGCTTCCCAAGCGCACGGCTCCCCGTCCAGACAGCTCTCGAGCAATTTGCGATCCGTATCAGTTAGGGCCACATCGGCCTCGCAAGGGAGTGAAAATTCAGCCGGATGGAAGAAACTCCACCCTGGCGGGATTCTATTTGGAGCCCCCTCCTGAGGCAAGATTGCGCTGAGCATTTGATCCCGGCAGTCTATCTTGACAGCCTATTATAGCAGGGATAACTTACGGTAAAGCTGTTCTGGATTAAGACTTTCGGCGAAATTGCCGCTCGCGGAATAATCTGCAAAGATTTTATTTTTGCTCCGACTTGCGAGCGGGGCCGCCGTCATTTAGCGACGCATTCGCGAGGAGAATAGGAAAAGCGATGACTCACGTAGTTTGCCAACCCTGCTTTGGGTGCAAGTACACCGATTGTGTGGTCGTTTGCCCGGTGGAATGTTTCTATGAAGGGGACAAGATCCTCTACATTCACCCGGAAGAGTGCATCGACTGCGAAGCGTGCGTACCGGAGTGCCCGGTCGAAGCGATCTTCCACGAAGACAACGTGCCTGAAGAATGGCAGGGCTTTGTCGAACTGAACGCCGAGATGGCGCCGCAGTGCGAAGTAATCACCGAGAAAAAAGAACCGCTCGTCGACGACAACTAAAGTCGCGTTGCGATCGTCGCTTGCATTGCAGCTATCCAATCAATCACCAAGCCGTGACGCTATCGCGTCGTGGCTTTTTTTTGCGCGATATGCCGCATTCTTTTTCGCTCAATTCGTATTGCTCCTCGCGTTCGAGCGACGTTAGGATGGAGTCTGCTGCTGACATGAAGTCGCTGAATCGCTCTCCTCCTCGCCTCACGAAGGGAACGCTGTATGAGTCAATATGCTTGCCATTGCTGTCAGCAAGTTTTTGACAAAGCGACCGATCCCTGTTTTATCGTTCGCTTGACTGCCTTCCTTGAGATCGAACCGCAACTTGACGAGTACGATCTTCACGACACCGACCACGATCATCTGTCCGCGATCTCCGACGCGCTCGAAAAGATTCAAAGCCTGGATGATCCGACGTTGCACGAAGAACACCTGGAACGCAACTTCCAAATGTGCCGCGATTGCTATCAGCGGTTCATGGCCGATCCGATCTCGCGCGACGTCAGCGCTTCCATCTCGTTTAGCGCCAACTAGTTTTGCACGGTTGTTCCGCCTACTTCAATTCGTCGCTCCTCCTTCTTCATAGCCGAAGCGTGAGTTTTGAGGTTGCGCTCTTTCCCTGGTTGGCCGCGATAGCTCCGCTATCCGCAGCGGCGCAGCCGTAAGAGGCATTGGTTCCTGGTAAGCAGTTCGGGGGCTTTTCGCCATTTCCAAACGGTATAGCGACCACCGAAGTAAGTCCGACCGCGGCTCGACGCCTCCTACCGAGACTTCGTCGGCCCCGATAGCGGAGCTATCCGGGCCAACCGGAATCCGTTCGGCCAAAGAGCGCAACTTCAAAAAGCGCGAGGGAGGGAATAGAGTTGGCGATCCTAACACGGATTGAAGTGGCGAGCCGTATTCCCTCGCTGGCGCTGGCGGGCTAGTGTTCGATTGATTCGAAATAGCGCAACCTCAAAACTCGCGCTTCGGATACGAAGAAATGCGTTCTATTTCGGCCGATTCTAGCGATTTTGTTGACCCACCGGTCAACTCGTTGACAATGAAGTGAGAGGACCGCCCTTCTTTTGCGGTCTAGAGAGATACAATTCCCCGTCTTCTCTTCGCCTCTTCCAATGTCGACTGATTGCATGACTATCCGCCTACCGCTTGCCGCTCTCCTGTTTTCCGCACTGCTCCTCTCGTCGGCGACGGCCGATATTTTGCAGTTGAAGAACGGGATGACCATCGAAGGCAAGCTCGGCAAGATCGCTTCGATCGGCGAAGGAGTCTTTGACAACAGCGCCGCAGGCGCCGTCGCGTTGCAGTTGATCGTCATCGCCGACGATGACCTCCGCCGGGTCTATGTCCCCAGCTATCTGGTTAAAAACGTCCAACCGTCGCCGCCGGCGCTCGAAGAGCATATCTATATCGAGCAGCGGGTTCCGCCAAAGGGGGAGCGCGTCGCGATCATCGGCGCCAGCATTCGGATCACCCCTTTTGACCAATGGGGACGTCGCATCTATTCGATGGATACCGCCCGCGGCAAGATTGACGTGATTCAAGGGATTACCGAAATCACGCCCCGCTGGACCAAGGTCGAAGGGTTGCAAGCCTCGCATTCTTACGTTTGGGACATGCGGATGCGCACCAGCAGCATTCCGCGCGAAACTCTCAGCAAGATCTTGCGGCAGCAGTTGGACTCGTCGGACGCCGATCAACGGCTGAAAATCGTCCGTCTCTACCTGCAAGGAGAGCGTTATCAAGACGCCGCTCTGGAGCTGGCGGAAGTAATTCGCGACTTCCCGGAACTTTCCGATTTGAAAAAGCAAATCAGCGGTTTACGACAACTTGCTTCGCAAAACTTGATTCGCGAGATTGAACTGCGACAATCGTCGGGACAACACACGCTCTCCTACCAGATGCTATCCAGGTTTCCGGATGAAGGAGTCGCAGGCGAAACGCTATTGAAAGTGCGGCAAATGCTCTCGGAGTACGACTCTGTCTCGCAGCGCCGTGTTCGCGCCGTCGAACTGCTCGAAAAATACGCGGCTGAGTTCGCCGATCCGGCGAAAAAACCGCAAGTGGATATCGCGGTCAACGAGATCAAAACCGACTGTTCGATCAACACGATCAATCGTCTGACCGACTTCATGCGATTGGCCGACGACGCCGCGCTCTCCGCCGAAGAAAAACTTTCGCTCGCAATCAGCGGCTGGATCCTGGGCGCCAACAACGGCACGCAAAATCTGGCCGTCGCGCTGAGCGCTTATGAAGTTCGCGGACTCGCCCAGCAGTATCTCTCGAACCGAGTCGAAGTCGACAAAGCCGGCATCTTGAAACAACTAGAGTCGATGGAAGCCGGTACCCCGGATTATCTGGCCAAGATCATCCTGAATATGAAGCCCCCGCGGAGCGAAGACGAAGCGCTCAGCGAGTCCGAGATACCTGGCTACACGCTGATGACCGCTCCCGGCATCACGGGGCACGACGACTTTCAATACTACGTACAGCTTCCGCCTGACTACGATCCCTATCGACGCTATCCGACCATCGTCACGTTAAACGGCGGCACGACGCCCGAACAGCAGATCGACTGGTGGGCCGGCGCATACAACAAAGAGCTCGGCATGCGGCTCGGCCAGGCGACTCGTCACGGCTATATCGTGATCGCCCCCGTCTGGCGCGAAGAGCATCAGTTCAACTATCAGTACTCGGCTCAAGAGCATGCCGCCGTTCTGAAGTCATTACGCAGCGCCATGCGCCGCTTCTCAATCGATACCGACCGCGTCTTCCTCACGGGACATTCGATGGGGGGAGACGCTGCGTGGGATATCGGCTTGGCTCATCCTGATCTGTGGGCTGGCGTGCTGCCGCTTGTCGCTACCGCCGATAAATACGTCTCTCGCTATTGGGAAAACGCGCGCTACGTGCCGATGTACTTTGTCCATGGTCAGTTTGACGGCAACAAGCTGGAGAAGAACGCTCGCGACTGGGATCGCTACCTGCAAAAAAACAATATGGACGTCACCGTGGTCGAGTATCTCGGTCGCGGTCATGAGCACTTCCAAGAAGAGATCCAGGAAATGTTCACCTGGATGGGGATCCACCAGCGAAACTTCACGCCAAAAGAGTTCGAACTCTCGACGATGCGACCCTGGGACAACTTTTTCTATTGGGTCGAAGTTCGTGACCTTCCGCAGCGCGGGCAAGTCTTGCCTGCCGAATGGCCGCAGCCCCGCGCGACGACCACCGATATCGAAGCGAAAATCTTGGCCACCAACGGCGTCTCGGTCCAATCCAAGTCGGGGGGCGCCACCGTTTATTTTACGCCTGAGATGGTCGATTTCAGCAAACGCGCGACGATCAACATCGATCGCCGCAGCTTCGATCGCGAACTAAAACCAACCGCCGAAGTTATGCTCGAAGACGTTCGCACAAGAGCCGACCGCCAACATCCGTTCTGGGCGAAAGTGGATACGTCGGACAAATAAAGCGGAAAGCGGTGTCAAAGTGACTCGCACGACCGCCCCCCTCTTCTCCGCTTTCCCGTTTCCGCTTTCCGCTTTTCTTATTGCTTCTTAGGCAAAAATCCCTCGCGCACCACTCCATCAAATCCAATCAACGGCTGCGGATTCTTCTCCATTCCCAACTTGCGGCAACCGGGGCCAATCTTCTTCACGCCCAAGTCGCTATCCATCTCGGCGGCCACTTTGCGAAGTCGCTCAACCACATCGGCGTTGTCGGCGGCGACATTTTTTGATTCGCTGATATCTTCCTGCAAGTTGTAGAGAGCCCCCTCGTTCAAACGCAGCTTCCACGGACCGCTGCGGACCGCTTCCAGATCGTAACCGCGATAGAAATAGAAGACGTCATGCGGCGACTTCGCCTCTTTGACGCCTGCCAGGATCGGTCCAATGTCGGCGCCGTCAATCTTGCGATCAGTCGGCGTCGTTCCGCCGGCCAACTTGACCAACGTCGGCAGCACGTCGATCATGCCGACCACTTCATCACTGCTGGAACCGGCCGGGACTTTGCCAGGCCAGCGCACGATCGTCGGGACTCGCATCCCTCCTTCATAGGTTGTCGCTTTGCCGGCTCGCAGCGGCTTGTTGATCGCGCCAAACCGGGTCTGCCCGCCGTTGTCCGAAGTAAAGATCACCAACGTCCGCTGGTCCAAGCCCAGATCCTTCAGCGCTTGCAGCACCTGGCCGACGCTCCAATCGACTTCTTCGACCCAGTCGTTGTACAGTCCGTGCGAATTCTTGCCGCGAAACGCATCGCCGGGATACATCGGAAAATGAACCGCTGAGTGGGGCAAGTACAAGAAGAACGGTTTCTCTTGATGATCGCGGATAAACTGGATCGCTTCTTCGGTGTAGTGGGTCACCAGTTCAGTTTGATCCTTCGCCAACACGCGCTGCAGCACGGTCTCGTTTCGCAACAGCGGCAACGGCGGCTGACCTTTTCCTTTTCGCTGCGGAATCGGCGCTCCATAGTTGCTCTTCACGCCGTCAGCGGCGGGGCCCATATCATTCGAGTAAGGCAAGCCATAGTAATAGTCAAACCCTTGCCGCGTCGGCAAGAAGTCAGGCTGATCCCCCAAGTGCCATTTGCCGATGATCGCGGTCGCGTACCCCTGCTCTTTCATCAGCTCGGCAATCGTCACTTCGTCGGGACTCATCCCTTCGGCGTTACCGGGAAACAGCACATGCGGAATCGTCAGCGCCCGTTTCGGATAACACCCGGTCATCAGCGCTGCCCGCGACGGCGAACAAACAGGCGCCGCATAAAAACAAGTCAGCTTCATCCCTTCGTCCGCCATCGCGTTCAGATTCGGAGTTCGATTGATCTCGGATCCAAACGGCTCAATATCGGCGTAACCCAGGTCATCGATATTGATAATGACAAAATTCGGCTTGGTGGACGCCTCTTGGGCGCAACTGGAAGAAACGAACCAGCCGACGACGAGCAACAGCGCCAGTAAACGTGAAAGCGGAACAAGCATGAGGTAAGTCCAAAGCGGGGGCGATTTGGTAGGTAAGAGCTTTTGATTGTCGCTGATCGCCCAAGTCGGGTCAAATTAACGGCGGATTGCTCTCCCAGCCGACCAAGCTCCCTCGCAACGAGAAGCTTCAAAATCTGGTTTAATCGGTCGCAAAAGTTGCGTATGGTGGGGAACAGCGATCGCAGTTTGCGCTGCCGCTTTTTCCTGTTCCGACCACAATCATAGAGCACGCATCACCGGGAGTCGCTTGAGATGGCGTTGTTGAACTTTGACCAACCTCGTTTTGATTTCGCTGTCGGTGAAGACGCGAGCGTGATCACGATCGCGGACGCCGAGCGGCAAGCGGATTTCGCCACATTACAGGATCGAGTCGCGGCGGCGAAACAAGGGAACGCGCTGCTCATTCCGTTGCCAGAAGATGGCGGCATCGTCGGGCGACTCGTGCTCGGCGAACTGACCGAGGAAGAATCGGCAGGCTCGATCGCCAGCGCGATGCGAACCGTTGAATTTGAAACAGGAAAGCTTGTCGTCGATGCGGGGGGATTCTTTGGCAAACCGATTCCGCCAGAGACGACAGCAGGTCCCGACTTCCTCCTCGTCGAGATTCCGCCCGGCTTGTATCAGATTACCACGCATGTATTTATCACTTCCGACATTGCGACCGATTTACTGCGCCGACGAAAGCTCTCGTATGTCGATTGGTACCGCCAATCGGACGCGACTCGAATGCTGCCCGAGTGGCTCGTCGATCTGGCGGAAAATCGTGACAACGAGTTTGAAGAGGAGCAAATCGAACAACTCAAGGAGGACGACATCGACACCGAAGCGGAAGATGCGTTTCTCGACGTACTGATCCAGATCCAGCCGGTTGCTGAGCCAGGTGAACAGACGGAGATCGCCGGCTCGGGCGGGCCAAAATGGGAAAAGCGACAACCAGAGGCCTTCCCAGAACCAGTTTCGACCACCGTCGCGGTCGGCCTGCGGGGAGCTTATTCGCACGCAAAGTTGGTCGCCCAAGCCTTTCAACGAAAAGATTTTGCGGCAGCGAGTCAGGTTTTCGTAGAACCCATCCGAACCGAAGTCGCTGAGTTTCTGGCCCAACAGCACGCACTTATTTCTCAAAAAATGGCGATCCCGAGTCGGATCCGTCGAGGAGACTCACGACGCAAACAGGCCGCTTGGGACACGCTCTACGATGATCCCCAGTCGGTGACTCACCCGCTGACGCTTCGCCGCCAACCGTACCGAGGCGTTCAAGTCGCATCGCTCAGCGACACAAGCCATCGTGGGCAGTGGGTCTATATCTCGTTCGAGTTGGCGTTTGTCACCACCAAATCTGGACTTCAAGCCGCTGGCTTGTCGATCAGTTGGAATGCGTCTGTCGTACCCAAACCACGGAAACGACGGCGGTGACGCAACGATATTGACGCCGGGGAAGCTGGCTGTTGTTGTTTGTAAAGCGACGTCCACCACCGTTCGTTCTTGGCTCGCGTCACGTTTATAATAACGAGCATGAATGACGCCCCCAGCAACGCAACCATCTGCGATCGCATCGATCAGCTTTACCGCTCTGACTCTCGTCGCGTGTTCGCCTCCTTGGTGCGCATTCTGAAAGACTTTGAGCTGGCCGATGATGCGATGCATGAGGCGTTCGCCGCGGCGGTCGAAGATTGGGTTCGAGATGGCATGCCGGCCAATCCGACGGCTTGGCTCGTTTCGGCCGGGCGATTTAAGGCGATAGATTTGCTCCGGCGGCAAGGACGATTGCAGGAGTTGCAGCCAGAGATCGCGGCGCGGATGGAAGAAGTCGCTTTGGAGAACGCGGCTCGTGCCTCTGGCGAGATCGAGGACGATCGCTTGCGTTTGATCTTTACCTGCTGTCATCCCGATATCGATCCGCGACTCCGAGTTCCTTTGACGCTGCGCGAAGTTTGCGGATTGACTACCGAAGAGATCGCACGGGCTTTTTTGACTTCCAAGGGGACGATGGCCCAACGAATTGTCCGCGGGAAAGCCAAAATCCGGGACGCTGGGATTCCGTTTGTCGTTCCGTCGTTGAGTGAGTTGCCGGGACGACTCGACGCGGTGCTGTCGGCGATTTATTTGGTCTTCAACGAAGGATATTCCGCGTCTCAAGGAGATTCGCCGATCCGCGTCGATCTGACCGCCGAGGCGATTCGACTCGGCCGCCTATTGCTGGAGTTGTTGCCCGATCCGGAAGTACAAGGATTGTTGGCGCTGATGCTGCTGCACGAATCACGACGCGCAGCGCGAGTTTCTTCAGAGGGTGAAATCATTCTGATGGAAGACCAGGATCGCTCTGTTTGGGACCAGGGAATGATCGCCGAGGGGACGACGCTCGTCGAGAACGCGCTGCGCACGCGGCGTTTTGGGGCCTACACGCTGCAAGCGGCCATTTCGGCGATTCATGCTGAGGCCGCAACCGCCGACCAGACCGACTGGAACCAGATTGTGGTTCTCTATTCGATGCTGCTGAAAATCGATCCCTCGCCGGTAATCGAATTAAACCGAGCCGTCGCGGTGGCGATGCGCGACGGCCCCCAAGCAGGCCTAGAGCTGATCGACGACATCCTCCTCCGGGGAGAACTGGGCGACTATCATCTGGCTCATGCCGCGCGGGGCGAGTTGCTGCGGCGCTTAGGCAAAACAGCCGACGCTGCTGCGGCTTTCGAGCGAGCCCTGAAGACCACTCAACAGGAGGCGGAGCGTCGCCTACTGACGGCACGTATCGGAGAATTGGGGAACTGACCAAGGAAGCGGAAAAAAATTTGCCCTGCGTGTCGATTCTGTCCGAAGCCATTCGACTATTGGATAAGAGTTCGGCAAAGGTGCAAGCCGCCCACAACGTAAACGTCCTATCCAGGAGGATCGCCCCGTGAAATATGTCTGTTTAGGTTACATCGACGAATCAAAATTTGCCGATTTCCCGCCAGAACATTGGCAGAAGATGATGGAGGAGTGCTTTGCCTACGATGACGAATTGCGCCGCGGCGGTCACTTTCTCGGCGGAGAAGCGCTCGATACCGCTCGCAACGCAGTCACCCTGCGGATGAAAGAAGGGAAGGTCGACGTGACCGATGGCCCCTTTGCAGAAACCAAGGAAACGCTAGGCGGCATTCTGCTGTTAGAGGCCCGCGATATGAACCACGCGATCGCGCTGATGTCTAAGCACCCCGGCACAAAAGTCGGCCCTTGGGAGATTCGGCCGGCGGATGAAACGGTCAATGCGCTGATCGCTGAACGGGACGCTGCGGTTAAGAATGACTAAGTTTTTAAGGTGAAGCTTCTAACTATGAACCAACACGACGTAGACAGCATCCCAGCCGACCGAAAAATCGAAGCGACTCGGCTGGTCCCTTTCGCACCTACGGAAGTCTTTCAAGCATTTCGCGCCCCATCATCACTTGAGCGGTGGTGGGGACCAGACGGTTTCACCAACACGTTTCATGAATTTGACTTCCGACCCGGTGGGGATTGGAAGTTTCTAATGCATGGTCCCGACGGGACAGACTATCCGAACGAAAGCCGTTTCGTCGAAATCATCGAGCCGACGCGGATCGTGTTTGACCACTTGGCGGCGCCAAAATTTCAAACGATTCTGGCGCTGGCGCCAGTGGAGGAAGGTTGTCGGATCGATTGGTGCATGGTCTTTGAAGACGCCAAGACGCGAGCGGATGTCTGCAGTTATTCCGGGGACGGACTAGAGCAGAATCTCAATCGACTGGTCGCAACATTGAGCGAATAAGAGGCATGACGAATTGGCGTCGAAAGTTCGGGCGCCAATTCGTCGGCCAATCCTACCAATCGCGCGGCGCGATCAATTCTTCTGGATCGGCGTCAAAGCCGTACGCTTCCGCGATCGTGGCGAAGTCGGCGCCGATCGCGTCTCTGGCGGCGGTTTCGATTTCGCTATCTTCCTCTTCGAATTCGCCGGCCAGTTCGTTGAACTCTTCGGTCGCGGCATGCGTTAACTCGTAGAGATCATCCAACGACTGGGGCTTCTTTCGCTCAATCGTTTCGCACAGGTCTTCTAAGATCGCCTTCCCTTTGTCGACCAGATGTTCAGGAAAGTACGCGTCGAGATACATGTCCGCTAGAAATGGATAGTCGATTAACGCCTTGTTGATGATCGCCATGGGACTGTTGAAGTGAATGATCAGGAGTGGGCCATCACTCGGCGGCGTCGAGCTTTGGCCGCGACAATTCAAGTTGGTTCGCCGCTGTTATTTTCTGGATATTATCGAACAATCCCACGCGATGCGAGGCGTGTCTTGTGATTAGCGAAATCTCAATTGGGCGCTCCGTTTTTTCGCCATTCAAATGAAGAATTTGTGAAGATTGCGTTTGTAATCAGCTGACCAACGGACTCGAGTCTCTACGCACGCATCGGTAACGACTCATCCCCCAGTTGCCAAGGAAGATTCGGGGGAATTAGACAACGAATATCGGATCTCTTTCGCGCGTTAGGGGCCTAGAAAAACATTTCCAAAATCGCCTCAAAACCCATTAGACGAGATGATTCGGGAACCCGAATGTTGTGAGACTTTTCATCGGCCTCTAGAGTGAGTGCGATCGGCGCCTCAACGATTTCCTCCCTTGCATGCAATCCCACCTCAGGAGTTCTCTATGAAAAAGCGACACGCTTTTACGCTCGTTGAATTGTTGGTAGTGATCGCCATCATCGGCGTCTTGATCGCGTTGCTGCTGCCGGCGGTGCAACAAGCGCGGGAAGCGGCACGCCGGATGTCATGCTCGAACCAACTGAAACAGTTGGGGTTGGCGATGCACAACTATCACGATACGTATCGAGCTTTGCCGGCCCGCGTCGGCGGAACGGACTATCAACTAAAACGCTTGAGCGGATGGATCGGTATTTTGCCGTTCATCGAAGAGAAAGCGCTCTACGATCGCATCGCCAGCGGCGACGGCGTCGAGCCTTCGTTCGGCCCGCGACCCTGGAGAGATTTCGCACCCTTTGAAACTCAGGTTCAGAAGCTAATTTGCCCTTCGGAAACGGAAGAAGCGATCAACCCGGACAAATATGACGGCAAGGGAAGCGCCAATTACGCCTTCTCGATTGGCGACTGCTGCCGTTATTCGCTGGACCATCAGGCCTACGAGTCGCGCGGCGTCTTCTCGTTCTACAACTATTGCAATTTCAAGAAGATCACGGATGGTCTCAGCAATACGGTGATGCTAGGCGAAAAGGGACTGGGAACCGACGAAAAGAACCTGATCGGCGGCATTGTTGTCACCGGCTCTCCCTGGGTCGTCAACGATCAAGACGGCATCAATCCTGGTATCTGCCAAGCGATGCGTCCGTTGGGAAAAAGGTATCCCACCAGCACCGAGACCGCCAACTTCAACGGGCGTCGTTGGTCGGATGGCGCCGTGAACCTGCAAGGGTTTTGTACTATCTTAGCGCCGAACTCCCCGAGTTGCAGCCGCAAAACGAACGACTGGTCAGAGTCGATCACTACCGCATCCAGCTATCATCCCGGCGGCGCCAACGCCGTCTTCTGCGATGGTTCGGTATCGTTCATTCCAGAAACGATCGACACCGGCGACCTCTCGAAAATGGCGCCGCAATCGGGCCCTTCGCCGTATGGCGTGTGGGGCGCGATGGGATCCAAGTCAGGTCAAGAATCGGCAGCGGGTTTGTAAACCAGGCTTCGCCCAGTCAACCTTGCGTTCTGTCAGACATGCGTCGTCCGGCAGACGCTTGCTAGTGAACCGTATCCACTCCATCTTGGCATTCACAAGAGCAGATATCATGGCAAGCACACTACGAATTTTCGGGCTGTGCCTGACGACCTTCCTGGTGGTTGGTTGCTCGAACCAAGTCCTTCTCGACGGCGCCGCGAAAACAACGGTGACGGTCACTCTGGATGATGCTCCGGTCGAAGACGCCGCCGTCGTCTTTACTCCGGTCGAAGGAGGCCGTTCCGCATCCGGCCGAACCGACGTCAGCGGCGTCGCCCAGATGGGAACGGCGCGCGTCGGCGATGGCGTCTTCCCCGGCGAGTACCAGATCGTCATCGTTAAATCGATCGACGATCCGAGTACGCCGCCCCCGGCCGAAGAAGATCAGCACGAATATACGGGCCGCGGACGCCCTGTCTATGCGAAGCAACTTTACCTGGTGCCCAAAAAGTACATCAGCACGTCCACCTCAGGTCTGAGTACGATCGTTGAAGCGGATGTCGAAAACGAAGTGACGCTGCAGTTGAATAGCGGCAAATAAATGGTCAATGGTGCGTCTGGCGGGTTGCGCAAACGATTGATGTTGATCGAGAATCGTCAACTCAACAGCGTTTGCTTCCCCCGCCTGCACCACTAAGCTGGATTCGAAGTCGAAGCAGGCTCTTCCTGCTCCGCATCCGTATCAGACGCCGCACTTTGCCGCGCCGCCAAGGTTCCCAAAATGGGCGAGATCAACGCGGTCCAGCCGGTTTGATGACTCGCGCCCAGACCTTTGCCGGTTTCGGCGTCAAAATATTCGTAAAACAGCACCAAGTCGCGCCAGTGGGGATCGTTCAGCAGCATGTCGCTGCGAGCATAGCTGGGGCGATCTCCTTCGGCATTGGCCAGGAACAGCTTCGACAATCGCCGGCGAATCTCATCGGCGACTTCTTGCAGATCCATATAAACGCCGGAGCGCGCTGGACATTCGACGCGCAGCGACTTGCCGTAGAACTTGTAGTAACGCTCGAGCGCTTCGATGAGCAGATAGTTCAGCGGAAACCAGATCGGGCCACGCCAGTTGGAATTGCCGCCAAACAAGCCGCTGTCCGATTCGGCAGGCAAATACTGAACGCACAGACGCTCGCCGTTCAGTTCATATTCAAACGGATGCTCTTCGTGATACTTCGAGAGCGAGCGGATGCCGTAGTTGGAAAGGAACTCATCCTCGTCCAACAAGTAACGCAACATGCGCAGCAAGCGTTCTTTGGTTGGAATCGCCAAAAGTCGTCGCCCGTCGCCGTCCTCTTGAGTATCGCACTCCATGTAGGTCATGAACTTGGCAAGGTCAGGCCGAAAGTTCAGGAACCAATCCATGCGTTTGCGGAAAGCAGGCAACTTTTCCATCGTCCGGTCATACACCACATCCACCGTCAGCAGCGGAATCAATCCGACGATCGAACGGATGCGGAGCGGAATGCTGCGACCATCAATGTGCAAATGATCGTAATAGAAGCCGTCGGTCTCGTCCCACAGTCCGGTCCCGTCCAGCGAGTTCATCGCTTCAGCGATCGAAACGTAGTGCTCGAAAAATTTCGACGCCATATCTTCGTAGGCGGGATTGCCGTCGGCCAGTTCAAACGCGATCGACAACATGCTCGAACAGAAATAGGCCATCCACGCAGTGCCGTCCGCTTGCTCCAAGTGCCCGCCGGTCGGCAACGGCTTGGAACGATCGAAAATACCGACGTTGTCGAGCCCCAAAAATCCGCCGCTAAAGACATGCTTGCCCCGGATATCTTTGCGATTGACCCACCAGGTGAAATTGAGCAACAGCTTTTGGAAGACCCGCTCCAAGAAGACGCGGTCGCGATCGCCGTTGGCGGCAGTCATTTGATACACGCGCCAACATGCCCACGCGTGAACCGGCGGGTTCACGTCGCTAAAGTTCCATTCGTACGCCGGCAACTGCCCATTGGGATGCATGTACCATTCGCGGAGGAACAGGATTGCCTGATCTTTGGCGAACGTCGGATCAATCTTGGCGAACGGAATCAAATGGAACGCCGAATCCCACGCGGCGTACCACGGATATTCCCACTTGTCAGGCATCGAGATAATGTTGCGATTGTAGAGATGCCCCCAATCACTGTTCCGTTTGCTTGGTTTGCCTGGCGACGTATCGGCATGCTCCGCAGGCGTTTTCCCCTTGTTCTCTAGCCAGCGCGGAATCACGTAGTGATAAAACTGCTTGGTCCACAGCAATCCGGCGTTGGCTTGGCGCAAGACCATCTCTTCGTCGTGCGACAGACCCGGAGCGACGAGCGATTTAGCGTAGCGATCAGCCTCTTCCACGCGTTCTTCAAACGCATCGTCGAACCCAGCGCCAAACGGCGCGACCGGCAGTTCCTCTTGGGAGGACATCCGCATGCGGAATTGAACCGACTCGCCGCCAGGAATCACGCACTTAAAATGGGCCGCCGCTTTGGTGCCTGTGGGATCGGGATTGACAACCCCTTCGATTCCATCGACCACCGCCAGATGAAACGCATCTTTGCAGGATGGTCGGCGGCTTTGGGGATCTTCAAATCGCCAAGAGTTGGTTTCGTTTTCGGTAAAGAGCCACTCAGGGAGTTCGCCGTCAGGCCCGGTATCGACGTAAATCTGAAAGTCCCCCAGCGACTCATGCTGGGCGAGCAGTTCATCGGCGGCGACCTTGGTCAAAACAGGCTTCTGTTCCGGCTTCTCCAGCGTCGGTCCCCATGCCCAAGTATTGCGGTACCACCAGGTCGGCAGGAAATGGAGCGGCGCCGCATCGGGGCCGCGATTACTGATGGTGACCTTGATCAGAATATCTTCCGGCGAAGCTTTGGCGTACTCGACCTGCACGTCGAAATAGCGGCCTTCGTCAAAGATTTTGGTATCGGTCAGCTCAAACTCGGGCTGCTGGCGATTCCGATTTGCATTTTCGTTGCGCAAATGTGCGTACGGATATTCAGCCTGAGGATACTTGTAGAGCCCCTTCAGGTAAGAGTGGGTCGGCGTCGAGTCGAGATAGTAGTACGCCTCTTTGACATCCTCTCCATGGTTCCCTTCGGGGCCGGTCAGGCCAAACAGTCGCTCTTTGAGGAAGGGATCTTTCTCATTCCAGAGGGCCAAGCCAAAGCATAGGCGACATTGGCGATCGCAGATCCCCATGAGCCCATCTTCCCCCCACCGATAGGTCCGCCACAACGCTTCTTCGTGGGTGAAATTCAGCCAGGGATCTTGCTCCGCGGCGCTCTCACGGACGGTTCCCCATTGTCGCTCCGAGAGATAGGGTCCCCAGCGTTTCCAATTCGCTCCCTTTTGATGACGAGACTCAGCGGCAAGCCGCTCCCATTCCGCTTCCGGCATAAATCCTCTGTCCTGCTCCGTAAGTCAGTCTTGGCTGCCTACAAAAGTTGCGAAACATGCGCATAAACCATGCGTGTCAACGTGTCTATTTCGACATGCGACCGCGTCGGCGATTCGGAATAGCCTACCATGCGAATCTTATTCCGATTTGGTGGAAATGGGAGCGATTTTTGGCTGACTCGACTGACGTGCAGGATGTAACCTCCTCCCAACATTGGCGTGGCCGTAAGGAAGCCTAAGCCGCCATTGCGGGGCATACGTTGTGAGCACGTTTTATCGGGGAGCGATTCCTGGTCCCGTTACGCCGCCTTCTTCGTATCGTGTTCTTTCAAATCGTCCATCGTCGGCAGGTGTTTGCCTTGTAGATCGTAGACGTAGCGGAGCACTTCGGCGACCGCCGCGTACTGTTCGGCGGGGATCGCCTGGTCGATTTCGGCGTCGCGATAGAGTGCCCGGGCAAGTTCTTTTCGTTCGACGATCGGAATGTTGCTTTCCAGCGCGAGCCGGCGAATTCGCTGAGCGACCAATCCGGCGCCTTTGGCGACGACGATGGGGGCCGCCATCTTGTAGGGATCGTACTTCAGCGCGATTGCCAACTCGGTCGGGTTGGTCACTACAAAGTCGGCTTTGGGAACGTCGGTCGACATCCGGTTCATCGCCAACTGCCGCGCTACCTGGCGACGTCGCGCGATCAGCGCCGGGTCGCCTTGCAGCGACTTCATTTCTTCGCGAACTTCCTGCTTGGTCATCTTCAGATCTTGCTCATGCTTCCACCACTGAAAGGCATAGTCCATCAGCGCCAAAATCAACAGCGCAGCGGCGATCTTCATCGATGTCCAAAACGCCGTGGAGAGCAGAAAGCTGGCAATCTCTCCAGCCGAGAGTTCGGAGAGTCCCAGGATGGTCGGCATGTCGTAATACAAGCTGACCGCAGCGACCGTCGAAACGATCAGCACTTTGATGATGCCGAAACCGAATTTCACAAAGTTGGCCAACGCAAACAACCGCCCAAAGCCTGACATTGGGTTGATCCGCTTGATATCGAATGACAACTTGTCTGGCAGAAACAAAAAACCGGTCTGCATCAAGTTGAGCGCAATCGCCGCGACAAACATCAGCAGCAAGATCGGCGTCATCACGGCCGCCAATCGCCAGACCGCAGTTGCGTTCTCGTTCATCGCCCAGCCGAAACTAATCTCCAGCGGCGGCGGGACGCTCAACTTATCGCGAGTAAAGTCGCCAAAGAAGTGAAAGAGCGACTGGGAGAAATACATGATCACGCCCAGCGCGATCACCAGCATGCCGGCCGAAATCAGATCTTGGCTTTTGGTGATCTGACCTTGCTTGCGCGCCTCGTCGCGGCGGTGCTGGGTCGGATCTTCTGATTTGTCATCATCCTGCTCGGCCATGTTTCACTTTTATTTCGGAAACGCTACCGTACGATTGATAACCAGGTCGCGGATCGAATTGACCGTCGGCTCCAATTGATCCTGAAACAACCAGCCCATCGAGCCGACCGACAGAAAGACAAAAATCATCAGCAACATCGTGTTCAAACTGAACCCGACGGCGATCAGATTCAACTGCGGCAGCGTGCGGCTGATCAAGCCCATCACCAAGACGCCGATCAACAGCGCCACGGTGCCTGGCGCCGCCGCTTGAACTCCCAACATAAAACTGATCGACAGCGTCGACACCAAAACGTGCACGACTTCCGGCGAAGCGAGCCCCACTCCAGGCGGCACGTCTGCAAACGTAGAGAGCAACGCGCCGATCATGAAGCGGTGTCCACCCAGACAAAAGAACATCGCGACCACGACCATGTCAAACAGCACCGCCAACATCGGCACGCTTTCGTCAAACGCCGGATTGAACGCGTCGGCGACCGACAATCCGCCGATCTGACCGAGCATTTGCCCGGTGATTTGGACGCCGGCGAATAAGATGCGAACGCCAAGACCAAACGAGATGCCGATAAACAACTCGCCTCCCAAGATGACCAGATAACTCATCCAGTGATCCGGCTGGGGAAATTTCTCTCCCCAGAAGAGCCCGGTGATCATCATCGAGATCGTGACCGCCAGAAAGGCTTTGACCTTGGCCGGAGCATAGTTTGAGCCGAACATCGGCGCAGTCGCTAACATGCCGCTTACCCGCGTCAACACCGTGACGAAGATAAACAGCTGATGGAGCGTCGGTTCTAAAAGGGGCAAGCTATCCACGTTAACCCGGACCCACTCGGTTCACGCAACTAACCTCCCATCAAACGATCGGGAATATGCGTCACTAAGGTTTCGGTATAGACCATCAATCGCTCCAGCACCCACGGCAGTGCGAACAACATCGCGGTCGCCATGGCCAACAATTTGGGGACGAAAGCGACCGTCTGATCTTGAATTTGCGTCAGCGCCTGTAGCAAACCGATTGCCAGACCGACAAGCATGCCGGTCACCAAAGCAGGCGCCGCGATCCAAAGCGCGACCATCATCGCTTCGCGGGTCAGGTCAACTGTCGTTGTTACATCCATGACGGATTTCCGTTTTTCGTTAAATCGTGGTGGCGAAACTTTGCAACAACATGCCGACGACCAACGTCCAACCGTCGACCAGCACGAACAACAACAGCTTGAACGGCAGCGAAATCATCACCGGCGGCAACATCATCATCCCCATCGAAATCGTGATACTGGCGACGACAATATCGAGAATCAAAAACGGCAGATAGATTTGAAAACCGATCAGAAACGCGGTCTTCAGTTCACTGAGGATAAACGCCGGAATCAGCGCCTGCAGCGGCACATCGTCGTACGACTGCGGTTCGCCGATTTCATCTTTCGTCCCTTGAGGTAGGAACTCGAAGAACATCCAGACGTCGTCGCTGTTGCCGGCGATATCAATCTGCTTGCTCATGAAATATCGAATCGGTTTCGTCCCTTTTTCCCATGCTTCGTCAGGTCCCATCTCGCCGGTGGCCGGATCTTCCACCGCGAACAGCTTGTACTGCTGACCGGTATCGGGGTTTACCTCTTCGCGGGTGTAAGGTCCTACGCTCTCTTCGTACACCTCTTGCCAGGTCGGGTACATCAGCAGGATCGTCATGAACAACGCGATTGCGGTGACAACCTGACTCGGGGGCAGCTGCTGCGTTCCCAGCGCTTGGCGCAACAGACCAAGCACAATGATGATGCGAATGAAGCCGGTCGTCATCAACAAGATCGCTGGCGCCAGACTGAGCACCGTCAGCAGCACCATAATCTGAATGGTGCTGACCAATCCGCCGGGGCTCGTCCATTGGTCGGGGCCCCCTTTAACGAAGTCGGCCAGATCGGAGGCTTCTTCTGAGACCGGCGCATCGAGCGACGACTCGGCCGAGATATCGAGCGTTGGTTCGCCGAGCGTCGAGACTTGCGTCGCCGACATTTGCGCCCAGACAGGAGACGCCGATATCGCCAGCCACAGCAGCGCGAAGCAGATCCAATTCAACTTGCATGATCCGGTCATGACTACGCCTCCAAAAATCCACGGGCCGGTTCGCCGCCCATTTTTTGCAGTACGTCCTGGAAAGACGCAGACATGTTGCCTCCTCCCTTTTGCCGCAGATGAACCAACAGCGATTCGACTTCCAGCGGATCCGAGATTTCGGTCAACGTTTCGGCGCCATGCGGCGTTACCGACAACAACAACAAGCGATTGCCAACACGCACTAACTGCAATTGTTGGCGACCTTGCAATTGCGTGCGGCCGAGCACCTGGACTACTTCTTGCGGCAGACGAGAGTTGGCGGTCGGCATTTTCTTTTTGCCCGCCCACGCGAAGATTAAAAACAATCCGACGACCAGCATCAGACTCGCGACAATCGTCGCCGTGCGTTGTTTCGATTCGGTGGAAGGCAACATCGAACTGGCAGGCGAACTCGCTTTCTCGGTCCGCTTCGGCAGTGGGATCGCTTCGCCAGGAGGCGCTAACGCGACTGCCGCCGGCGAAGCCTGTCGGCTGGGCGGTTGCGACATCGGCGCATCTTCAACAACGCGCGCTGAAAATGGTTGATTGGCCGTAACGGCGGCGTGACCGTTGACCATCTGGCCGGACGATCCATCCGCTGCGACGGTCGCCAGCGCTAGAAACAAGGTAATCGCGTGCATCCTTGCACTCGCTTTTTGAAAAAAGGCTCAAGCCGTTCGCATGCTTTCGCCGATCCAAGAAGTAGGGAAGTCCGCTCCCAGCTCAATCGGCCCGCAGATCATAGAAGCGGGGGGCCCGCATTACAAGGCGAATCGCCAGCTCGTTTTCACCTGCTAGCGTTCGCATCTCGGTCGCAGCATCTTTCGCTCGACTCGACCGCTGCGTTTATTCGATTCCATCCCCGACAATCAATTCGGCGATGCGAACGCAGAAGTTGTCGTTGAGGACCAGCACTTCGCCGCGAGCGATCATCCGCCCATTCACGTAGATATCGACAGGATCCCCGGCCAGCTTGTCGAGCGAAACGACCGAGCCCTTGTTCATCTTGAGGACGTCTTCCAGATACATGTTGGTCCGCCCCAGCTCAATCTTGACGTCCAGCTCAACGTCGCGAACCAGATCGATCGTGGTTTTGCTAGTGCTAGCCGGAGCGCCGCCGAAATCGCGGAGTTGAAACAACTGGGCGTCAGTCGCCATCTCGGCAGGCGAATCAAGCGAAGCGAGCGCCGCTTGGGCTTGATTCAGCAGAAATTCGATATCATTCGGGTCCATGCCATCATCGCTCGTACCGCGCGGCATTGCCGGAGCGGCCGTCGCTGCGGCATGTGCAGGCTTGGCGGCCGAACTAGAAGCGGCGGATCCGCCTCCTCCGGCGCCTGCCAGCAGCGCTTCGATTTCGTTCTGACCCAGCGACTCGATATCAGCCGCTGCAGGTTTCGCTTCGCTGGACGCTTCGAGCTTTCCGGTTGACGCTTGGCGCAACAGCTCTTCGATTTCGTCCTGCCCAATTTGATCGTCGCTCATCGGAATCCGTTCCGAAATGCTTTCAGTTCGCTACTGCTCGATAAAGGAGTAGTCGCTGAAAATGACTGATTTAACGAGGGGTTTCCCCAGAATGCGATTTGTTTTCTCTAAAATCTTGCGCTTAAGCAAGCCCAAACCTGGATCGGTCAGGTCGCTGACTTCGGAACTTCGAAGCGTGACGAGCACCTGCTCGCGAAAGCGATGTTCGTTCTGCTCAATCAGCGTCTCAAATTCTCCTTGATTCTCGGCGTTCACCATCGCATACAGATGAAAGTCGATCCGGAGCGTCGTATTGGCCAACGGCTGATAGGCGGTGATTCCAAAGTTTTTCAGATCCACTTCAACGGTCGCTTTATCGGAAACCGCCGTTAGATCTTCCACATCCGGCTCGGTGGCTGTGTGCTGTCGCGCTCGCATTTCCGCCGCTTCAATCACATCTTCCGGCGAGGGAATGACGAAGTAAGCAAGCATGCATTCCAGGCCAACAAGCGCCAACACCGCGCCCAATATCTTGAGCTTGGTCATCAGCGAAGGCCCACCGGAGCTATTGGGCGTTGATTCAGCCATAACCGCCGAACTCTGTGACTAAGGGGTTGAAAAAACTCTCTCTTCAACCCAAGCCTAGCATGCGTTTTGCGCTATGGCTTTGTATCCCCAGTCGGTCCGCCGTTGGTGATACGCTGCGACTGTTCGGCTCCTGATCCAACCAGGTCATCAACGACTTCGTCGAGCAAAAACACCTCGACGCGGGGGTTTTGTTTCGATTTTAACGGATCGGTGCCTATATGAATCGGTTCGTTCTTTCCAGCCGTTGAAATCCGTATTCGCCGTGGATCTATCCCCAGCGACACCAAAAAATCCATCACCGCCCGACAACGTTCGTATCCCAGGTCATAGTGATCCACAAACGGAGCGCCCGGCGCCAACGGCTTGGGCGCCGCATGTCCGCGAATCTCGATCTTCTGCGGCTTGCCGCCGAACTCTTGCGCTTGGGCCTGCAAATCACGCTTCATTTCGTCGGTCAGCTTGGCCGACTCGCCGCTGAAGTAAATCACCGTGCCGACTGCCGTGCTCGAGCCAGGGCGTATGATCCGCACTTGCGGGCTGTCGCCGACGGGGGCTTTTACTTTGTCGCCCCCCTCCTGCGTGCTAAAACGCTTGGCGCGTCCCATGGTCGCCAGGTTCGACAAGTGAGAGTTGCGCGGCTGCGCGGTGCCGGCGACGACACTATTCATCGAGTCGTCATGGCCAAACTGGCGGCGAAAGGATTCGACCAAAGCTTGGAAGTGTTCTTCTTTTTTGATCTCGCTCATCGAGACCAACATGATGAAGAAGGTCAACAGCAGCGACATCATATCGCCAAAGGTCACAACCCATTCAGGGATACCTACTGCGTCATCGTCATCGCCCATTATTTGGCCTCTTCCGATTTCTTACGTGCGGCCGGCGGCAGGAAGGTGCGCAGTTTTTGTTCGATCACCCGCGGGTTCTCGCCTGACTGAATCGCCATAATGCCGCGGACGATGATTTCCATCGTCAGCAACTCTTGCTTGTTCAAAAACGAGAGCTTTTCGGCAAACGGCAGAAAGACGCAGTTCGAGACGATCGCCCCATAGAGCGTGGTCAACAAAGCGACCGCCATCCCAGAACCGATCGAGGACGGATCGCTCATATTGCCCAACATGATAATCAGGCCAAGCAGCGTGCCGATCATGCCGTAAGCCGGTGCGAAACGCCCCATCTGGTCGTATATTGCTTTCGTGTCGCGATGCCGCGTCGCGACGGCGTCGATTTCGGTTCGTAAGAGATCCTCAATGACGTCAGGGCGCGCGCCGTCGACCGCCATTTGAATCCCCACAATAATAAAGGGATTGCTGATTTCGGCGATGCGGCCTTCCAGCGCCAATAGACCGTCGCGCCGCGCGGTTTCGGCCAGACTGACGATTTCTTTGATCAACGCGACGACGTCGGTCGGTTTGTTCAGAAAGCAGACCTTCAGCGCCATCGGCGAACTGACGATCGATTTCAGCGGAAACGCCATCATGCAGGCCGCGACCGCGCCGCCGCAGACGACCAGAATCGAGGGCGCGTCAATGAACGCCGCCAACGAGGACCCGGGCGCAATCAGAATCGCGGTGAGAATCAACCCAAATGCGGCGATCAGCCCTATTACCGACGCGATGTCCATAAACTACGCTTTGCCCACGTTATGCCGTTTAGGCAGGTGTCACTGGTCCCGCAGGAGCCAGAAATTTCGCTTGTTGGTACCGGATCGCGCGTGCTAGCACATCATCCAGCGACTCTGCGACAACCATACGATCGCCGGTAGTTAATGTGATAAATGTGTCTGGATTAGCTTCCACATACTGAATCAATTCCGCATTCAGTACGAATGGATGCCCTCCCAATCGCGTTAGCTTGATCATTCAAGGCACCTAATAAAATAGGCCCACGCTCGCAAAGATACGGGCGGGGGCCTAAAAATATCGAAGGTCGCCTATCGGCACAATCGGAATATCCCGACTATCGGCGGATATTCAGCAATTCGTCGAACAATTGCTGCGCGGTTGTAATGATTCGTGAGCTGCCGCGGTACTGGGTCGAAGCCAGAATCAAGTCGATCAGGTTTCCGCCGATATCGGTATTCGACAATTCGACGGCGCCAGCAATGATACTGCCGATCCCCTCTTCACCGGCGTCCCCTTGGACAGGCAGACCAGAGTTCACGCCGGAGGCGAACAGATTGTTACCACGTTGCTCCAAACCGCTGGGATTGGCGAAACGAGCCAGCTGAATCATCCCCAGATCGCGATCGACGCCGCTGGAAAAGACGCCGCGGATAATCCCGTCTTCGCTAATGATAAAACTGTTCAGCTTACCGGTGCCGGAACCATCTTGTCGCGATGCGTTCAAAGTCGCCTTATCAGCCGCCAGGCCCGACAGCTGGTCAAAGTTGAGATCGAACTCAAGCGGCGATTCCGACGGAATGTTGCGTCGGTTGATCGTCACCGTGTTGTTGTCAGAGCCGATAAAATTGCCGTCGCCGTCAAAATAAATCAGCCCGGTGCCGACTGCAATTCTCGCCGCTTCCGACTCGTCGCCGATCGTATCGCCGTCATTATCGGGCGAATCGGCGAACCAACGGTAGACGGTATTCGTGCCGTTGCGGCTTTCCAGCACCGTCGTCACGCGAACGTTCATCGGCACGCCTAATGAGTCGTACACAATCACGTCGGCCACGGCGCTTTCACCGACAGCTTCTTGAATCACGCCAAAGTTCAGATTCGGATTCTGAACCACGCCTGAACCGTTGTCCAACTGGAAGGACGACAGCCCAATGTCGATACCATTGTCAACGCCGTTGTTAGAAACGACGCGAATCCGACCTTCTGTCGTGATGTAAATCCCTTGCGACAAATCACCGGTCTCATCGGCAATGTTATTTTCCGAACCAGGAATCGGGTTCGAGTTGCCGTTGACCGAGGGCTGAATGCCAAGCGACGCTTCGAGAAATTCGATCAGGTCCTGAACGATCGTCGTATCGGTGACGGTAAACGATTTTTCATTCAGCGTACGATCCCCTTTGGAACCTTTGAAGGTCAGCACCCCTTCCGAGAACATACTCTCAAAGTTCAAACCGTCCCGTTTGACAACGTCGACCAATAACGTATTGGAGTCGACTTTTGGTCCGTCCAAGTCAATCCGACGATTGGCCGAATTTGTGAGGTCCGAAATCGCCGCGTCCGATCGATCGTCGACAAAACTCTCGCCTGCGCCTAGTTCGGTCACAAGATAATACGACGCCGAATCGGTGGACAAATTGCGATAAACGTTCACCGTGTCATAAGGAGGCGTTCCCCCCGCCGGCAGCGGCAGATTGGTTAGATCGATTCGACCATTGATAACGTTTTGCGGTCCGAGAACCAACGAAGGTCGACTCTCTTGCTGTCCGGCGCGACCGAAGGTCACCAGATAAGAGTAGTTGCCGTTGATCGTATCTTCGTTCAGCTCATTGGCCGTCAGCGGCACCGTGCCGTCATCAATATACGGACCGGCGGCCGCCGCCATACTGATCGTATCGAGCTCATAAAAATCGCTGCCGCCGGCGGCCGTACGATAGATACGAACATCGGTATAGTCGGCGCTGGTCGGAATATTATCGAGGACGACCGAGTACCCGTTCCCATCGGCCGGAGCGCCATCGACGGTGATCTGTTGACCATCCGACGCGACCGTCTCATTTCCATCCGCATCGACAAAAGCGAACCGATATTCATACACGTCGCCCCCTCCCAGCAAGCCGCCAGAGCCTGTTCCGTTAATGTTGGCCGCCGGCAATTGCGTCGCCGTCGGCGCCGCCGCAACATCCTCAACGGCCGCGCCCATCGCGGTCGAGCTGACCAAAAAGTAGGTCGCACCGCCGTCGTTGCTGCGGTACATGTTGACTTGCGAGTAACTCGAGCTTTGCGGCGCGCCGGGAAAGGTAACCGTATTGTTGTCCGCAATCGCGTCCCCCAAATCGGCCACGTTGACCGTGATATTGGCCGAAGCCTGCGTTTCATTCGCCAAAGCGGCGTCAGAAAACGTAAAGCGATAGTCGAACGTTCCATCCGGAACCGAACCGGCGCCTTCGGTTTGCCCTTGAACGACCGAACCAATCCCCGGCGTCGAGACGCTGTCGGTCGTTGACGAACTGTCATCCGGCGTCTCCGCCACAATCGCCGAAGCTCCGCTGACATCGGGACGAGGGATAGCGCTGTTACCGAGAATCGAACTTTCGATCACCTGTGCGACCGTCGCCAGATCGCCGGTCGCCGGCAGCGTACCTTCGAGATAGACGTTTTCAGTCGCTTTGGCGACAGCTGCGGCGCCCAGCGGAATCGTCAACGGCACTAGCTGCGTCTCTTGAATATTGAAGTTTTCATCAATACCAAAGCCGAGAACCCGTTCGCCGCCGATCGTCACCAGCTCATTGTTCGAGTTGGTTTTGAAAATGCCGTTGCGGGTGTAAAGCCGTTCGCCGTTGTTCCCCTGGACGATAAAGAAGCCGTCCCCTTGAATCGCCAGATCCGAGGGATTCGAACTCACCTCGATCGTTCCCTGGGTGAAATTAGGGGTAATCTCAGCAACCATCACGCCGAGACCGACTTGCCGCGGATTGGTTCCGCCGTCCGTTTCACTTGGTTTAGAACCTAGTCCGCGCGTTTGCAAAAACTGATTGGCGAACAACGCATCGGAAGCTTTAAAGCCGACCGTTTGCGAGTTCGCCAGGTTATTGCCCAGCACGTCAATCTGCGTTTCGGCGGCCGTCATGCCTGTTAACGCAGTCGTCATGGCCGATGCTAGACCCATTGCTCAACTTCTCCGTAAGTGGATTCTATCTATGTCTATTCTTGCGGCGGCCGCGCGCTCGTCGCACAGGTCTCAAAAATCATCCGTTCCATTTGCTACGCAGCGACGCTTGTATCGTCTTCACCGGCGCCGTCGGACTCATCCGAGCCGCTAGTATCGTCCGATCCGCTTGCGCCGCCAGTGTTCGTGTCCGTTCCGTCGGTTCCATCCGTCTCGTCCGTTTCCTCACCTTCTTCCGGCGGAGCCTGTCCGGCGGAAGCGGGAAGCACGGTGAAGATGTCGTCCAGTTTGACCGTCGCGATTCCGTCGTCGGTCATGACTTTCAAAAACACCTCTCGCACGCCATCATCATTCGGAGTGATCTGGGCGCCGGTCACCACGCCAAACACCACATCCCCTTGGTCGGTGAGCGCTTGAACTTGTCCGCCGATCAACGTGGTGGCGGACAAAATGTTTTGGCCGTCCAAAACGTTCGTCAGCGTGGTCGACAATTGTTCTGTCGCGGTGATGTTACGGATCTGTCCGATCTGCTCCAGCATCTCTGAGTTCTTCATCGGCTCCATCGGATCCTGATTCTGTAACTCGGCGATCATGAGTTTCAGGAACTGATCCATGTCAAGATCTTGCAAGCTGTTCCCTTGCTTCGCCCCAGCGCCGCTACTACTGTTTGTCGACCCTGTGCCGCCTACACTTGACATAGAACGCTCCAAATAAATGAGTCTGTTTTGTCGACCGTGATCGCAGTTCGATACGTATTGCGCAGCGCCGCACGACGCATGCGATTTTCAAGTTTTCTTGGTCCGTTAGGCCATCACGTTAAGCTGTCCATCGCTTGTCATGACGGACGTCGAAGTCGCTTCCACGCTGGAATTTTCCGCTCTGGCCGAATCTCGTTTGCCGCTCGACGATTGCTGATTGGATGAATTCTGTTGCTGATCGGCCGGCGCTCCGCCGGCGTCTTGCGGGTTTCCGTTTTGACCGACCGAAACATCGAACGAATCGACGCGCAGGTTCAATTCCGCCAATCGATCGCGCAACTGCGGCAGGTTGTCGAGCAGCACTTTACGCACCGCTTCGCTTTCCGCTTCCAATTTCGCTTTCATTCCCCCTTCGTCGACCTGCAATTCGACGCGGAGCGATCCCAGCTCTGGCGGGCTCAGACGCAATTTGATGGGGCCGCCATGCGTTTGCGCGTTGCGAACCGCTTGGGAGACCCGTTGGATTAGCTGGATTTGTTTCGCCGTATCGATTACCGGAGCATCGCCGGATGACTTTGCGCTGTGCAGCAATCCCCGCTGTAATCCGCGTTGAATCGCCGTCCCCAAACCAGGTTCTGAGACGCTCGACGACTCTCCACCGCTTGTCGCAGCCGCTTGCGGGGCCGTACTTGCAGTGGGAGGCGCGGCGATCTCGGCTGCGGCGCTCGCCGCATTCGTACCAGGCGTCGGCGCCGCTATCCGTTGCGGAGCGGATGTTGTCTCCCCTTCGGCCGACGGATCGACTCCAGCATCGGCAGCGGCTTCCTGCTGAACTTCGGTCTCTTTGCTAAGACGCTCGCTCGCCTCACGGCGATCCTCGGCAAACTGCTCCGCCGCCGACGGTCCGTCTGCGTCAGGCTCTTGCTCTAAGGCGGCGGCCGCAGCTTCTTGTGCTTGGCGAATCTGCTCGCCCTCGTCCGAATCGGCGGGGCTTTCGTCTTGTTGCTGCTCCTCGGCAATGATCTCTTGGACCAACTTGGTCCCCGCCTCTGATTCGGTCAGTTCCGACTCGGCGTCGGTTTCCTGTTTATCCTTCGCCGCCACCGCATCTTCGATCGCATCCGAATCGGCAGCGGTTGAAGATCCCTCAGCGGCAGCATCGGCAAGTTGTTGGTCGAAGTCGGCAAGCGCCTCTTCTTGCTCCTCATTGACATCAACCGCGGACGCTTCCTCCTGCGATCTGTCGCCGGCCACTTCAGTCAACGATTCGCTGGCCGAAAGTTCCGAAGCTTCGGCTTCCGCTACTCTTTCACCTTCTTCCAACTTTTTGTCGGCGGCGTCTTCGATCGGAGCGGTCACTTTCGCTTCGCCAATGATCAAATCTTCTTCCTCAGAGCCATCGTCAATCGATTCGCTGTCGGAAGCGTCGAGGATCGCTTGTTGCGCAAAGTCGTCGTTGGAATCGGACGACTCCTCGACCGCCTGCGCTGCATCATCCGACGAACGAACTGCGGACGAATCATCGCTTTCGCTGGATGAATCGTCTCGATCTTGCGAAGCAGGGCGATCCGTCGCCGAAGACCCGGTCGGCGTCGACGCTTGTGCGCCCGGCGACTTGGTGATCGCCGCGGTGTTTTGCTGAATCAGGTTAATGAACGCCAACGCATCGACAGGCGCACTTCCAGCGACACCGATCGTCCGCGGCGGCAATGACAGCGTCGGCGCTTGCACGCTCTGAGCATCTCGCGTTTCCATGGCCCTGTCTCCCTACGTTGTTTCTGGCTGAAACTGGTCTAGTTGATCCCGCGCCCCCTTGATGAGCGACGCCTCTGGCACGCCCAAGCGAATCTGATTCAAGATGTCGGCCAACTTCTGCTTTTCTTCCTCCGAGCGAAACTCGGCGATAATCTTCTTTCGCTTGTCGTTCGGCATCCCCTTCAGAATGGTCACGACATCCTGCATCGAATTATCGTCCCGCTCCAGCATGATCATCATCTGTTCTTTCGCTTGGCGTGCGTCGATCGCCTCCATCGTGCGCTGCAATTCGACGATCGCATCATCGCGGACGCCCTCTTCCAGCTTTTTCAAACGATCGTCGAACGAGGTTTTCAATTGATCGTAGCGCCGGCGTTCTTCCGCCAGATTGGCTTGCATGCCGCGAATATTTTCAATTCCGGTATCGAGCGCTTGAATCCGAAAATCGAGCGCCAAATGGCGACGTGCGCGAGCATCGATCACCGCCTGCATATCAGGTTCTTCGTTATCCGCTTCTGGTTTCGCCGATTCATCCAGTTGCTCGCGGATTTTGTCTTCATCAATACCGTAAACAATCGCTAGAATCGAATACGCTTTGCTGCTGTCGACACGATTGGTGGCGATCAATACGCCGGCCCCGATCGCTGCGGCCAATACCGTAGCGACGCAAAGATAAGCGAACGAACTAGCAGCCAGTTTCAATGCGGCCATCGGTTACCGTTCCTTCCTGGCGAAGGCGATCAGCCCGATTTCGTCTAATTCCAAACTATCCAGTCGCTCTTGCTCGGTTTGAAAACGCTTCTCTTGGCGCTCTCGCAGTTTTTCGAGCGAACGAACCTCTTTTTCCGCTTCCAACAACGCGTTGCGACGCTGTTCGATATGGGGATTCAGCTTCCGCTGCAAACTTTGTTTGTGGGCAATTAGTGAACGGAGATGATTCAATTCTCGCTGAGCGACAATCAAGCTGTCGACATTCATGCGACCGACCGAGCAACCGTCACGCGCTTCGGTGATCGTCGTCTCTAATAACTCGGCCGTTTCCTGCATTTCACGGGTCAATTGCTCTTGAATTGACAACACTTCCATCAACTCGGCCTGACGCTGGTCGCGCGCAGCGATTTTCAGCTTCAGGTAAGTCGCTAGTCGGAAATGAAAACTTGCCATGGGTTATCTCTCATCCATTCTTAGGCGCCGGCTTGCTGGGTCTGTCGCTTCGCTTTCGCCAATGCGGCTGCATTCGGAACCGGTCGGGCTCCGCACTTCGCAGCGAGCTGCAACAACTGCTGCTGAGCGGCGGCGACCGATGATTTCTCCTCCATCGCTTGACGCAAAAACGTGTCGACCTCACTTCGCATGCGGATCGCTAGATCAATCTGAGGATTCGTTCCTTGGCGATAGGCGCCGATATTGATCAGATCTTCGTTCTCGCGGTAGGTCGACATCAACTCTCGAATTGTTTGCGCCGCGCGACGCATTTCTTCGCTTACCAGATCGTTCATCAGGCGGCTGATGCTGGCCAAGATATCAATCGCCGGATAATGTCCTTTCGCCGCGATCGCTCGTGACAGGATGACGTGACCATCCAGCAAGCCTCGCACGGCGTCGCTGACCGGTTCGTTCGTATCGTCCCCTTCGACCAACACGGTATAGAAAGCGGTGATGCTTCCTTGGGCGCTGCGACCGGTTCGTTCGACCAACTTGGGCAGCATCGCAAATACCGATGGCGTGTATCCTTTGGTCGTCGGCGGTTCGCCTGCAGCGAGACCAATCTCTCGCTGCGCCATCGCGAAACGAGTCACCGAGTCCATCATGAACAGCACGCGCCGCCCTGATTCACGAAAATATTCAGCGATGCTGGTCGCGGCCATCGCCGCCTGCACGCGCATGATGGCAGGCTGATCGCTGGTCGCCACCACAACCACGCTCCGCGCCATTCCCTCGGGGCCCAGGTCCCGTTCAATAAAGTCATTGACTTCGCGGCCGCGTTCACCGATCAGTGCGATGACGTTGACTTCCGACGACGCGTACTTCGCCATCATGCCCAGCGTCACGCTCTTGCCGACGCCGGAACCGGCGAAGATGCCGATGCGTTGCCCATCGCCGCACGTCAACATGCCGTCGATGGCGCGCACGCCGGTCGAAAATGTTTCATGAATTCGCGGCCGACTGGTCGCCAGCGGCGGATCTTGATCCATCGGAGCTCGCATCGTCAGCGCCGGATGTGGCAAGCCGTCAATACAATTGCCATGCGCGTCGACGATTCGTCCCAACAGCGAGTCGCCGACCGGAATCGAACGGAGCGTGCGAATCAACCGCACACGACTCCCTTGCCGGACGCCGCTCAGTTGCTCCAAAGGAAAGACCAACGTCAGCTCCCCTCGAAACCCGACTACTTCTCCTGCCAGCGGCTTGCCCGACTGACGTTGGATCTCGACAACCGATCCAACCGGCGCCGGAAAACCGCCGACGGCGATCGTGGTGCCGATCGTCTCCACCACGCCGCCGACCAAGTCGTGCGACATCAGCTGATCAAGTTGACTGCAAATGCGTTCCATGACTTACTTCAGCTGCTCCTCGATCCGTTGCAACTGCGTTTCAATCTGGCCGTCGATCTCGCCAAATTGCGTTTCTACACGGCAACTTCCCCGCGAAAGGGCCGGATCCGGCACAATCTGCGAGGGAGAGAGCCGACGTAATACGTTGGCCGAGTTGGAAGCTCCTTGATCCATCGCATCAATATCGGCGGGGTTCATGTGCACGACAATTTCGCCGCAGCCGCTCGCCAGCTTGATGGTTTCGCGAATCATCTCAACGCCGATCTCCGGCCGCGCCGCGACTTCGCGACGGATGATTTTTTCTGCGATCGAGCAGGCGACATGCAAAGCGGCGTCTTCCCATTCCTTCAAAAACAGCTGCTTCGCTTCCGACAGCTCTTTTACAATTTGCTGCAGCGCCGGCACGACGGTCGCCGCTTGTTGGTCAACTTGGGTTTTCAGCGTTTGCTGCGCCTTTTGCGTCGCGTCCCCTTGTCCGGCGATCGCCGCTTGTTGGCGAATTTTTGTCGCTTCTTGCTGTGCGTCTTGAATCAGTTTGGCCGCGTATTGTTTGATCTTGGCCAGTTCGCCTTGCGCGCGATCGGTGACATCTTCAAAATTGAAGGCGACCGCCGAAAAATCGTGGTCTTCGCGTAGCAGTTGTTCCGCTTTGATAACGCTCATGGTCCTCTTTCTTACGCCGATGCTGACAAACGAGAACCACCCTGTTGAACCTGTGCGATCACCCGCGCGGCGATTGTTCCCAATCGTTTTTGCGCGGCGTCAATATCGCGGATCAACACCGGCTGCAAATCACGAATGCGACGCTGTAAGTCATGAATCTCTCGTTTCGACAGACCACGATTGAAGCGTTGCGCCACTGCGTTGGATGCGCCAGCCAACGCCAACAGCACGGTCTGCGGTTCGGCTTCGGACAGCACGCGACCTAACAACATGTCATCAAACTTGACAAAGTCGGCCAAAGGCAGACACGCCTCGACCGGCGGTTCGACCTTGGCGACAGCCGGTTTGGGCGTCGACTTTTTGACGACTCCATCCGCAGCCGCAATGTCGGTCGAAACTCGCTGCGGCTGGATCGGCGAATGATCTCCATACACCGCGTCCGAATGTTCCGAAGGCTCTGCTTTTTCAGGAGCGGCGGGGCGCTCCTCAGCGCCCAATCGGATGGCCATCGCCGCACTGCGCGTCTTCAGCGCTTTCAGCACTTCGGCCGAACTGGCTTCGTCCGAAGCTGCCAAGATCGCTTTGGCGGCTGACAGGCCAATGCGGCGATGCGTCATCGCTTGCAGTTGATCTTGCACAATCGATTGCAGACGCGTTTCGATATCATGCAGCACTTCCGCATCGGTATGTCCGAGATCCACCAGACGTTGAATCACGGTCGCTTGCAGGTCGATCGGCAACTCGCGTAAGATCGCAGAGGCCCGCACCGGCTCGAGATGTGAGAGGACGACGGCGATTACTTGCGGACTCTCTTGTTCAAAGAACGGCGCCAACATTTCTGGCGGCGCTTCGTTCAAAAAATGAAACGGCGGCGGCACCGGAGCGGTTGGCTTCGCTTCGTACGCAGGGGATTTTGTTCGCGACGCAGGATGGCGAACCGTCGAACTAAGCATGAGTTCGTCGTGCGTTTGCGTTTTGGCGGCGGAACCGTTACGACGCTGCATGAACTCGGCCAGGACGGCGCGCCGCTCTTCGACCGGAACGTCGTCGACCATCATCGATTCGTAACGAACCTGCTGGGCGATTTCTTCCGGAAAGCCGTCCAGCAACGCGTCGGCGGCGTCGGGATCCAATTCCGCGACGACGATCGCCGCTTTGCGAATCATCTGCTGATCAATTTTGTTCGTCATGTCGTTTCCCCCTTAGTCGCTTAACTTGCGGCGCCGATCCAGTTTTTCAAAATCCCGGCGGCCGTATCTGGGTCTTCTCGGACCATCTCGATCAGTTCATCTTTGAGATTCGGGCTATTTTTGGTGAAGCGTTTCTTCAGCATGCCTGACACGTCATGCTCGTCGTCGTCTTCCTCCTCTTGGGGAGGAGTCGCCAGGCGGATGCTGTGATCAACTTTCGGCTCCTCCGGCTGACTGCGAACCATGCTGCGAAGCATCAACAAGGCGAACAAGCCGACGCCGATCATCGCCACCGTTTGCCAATTGGAGCCCAACCACAGGATCGCCGTATCAGCCAGCGCCGGTTCGGCCATTGTCGGCACGTCGGTGCGCGTGACCGAGGTCACATGCACTTGCGGATAGGGATCGTCTCCCGGCGGTTGGGGAGGAAGCAGCGTCACCACTTGCGATTCGATCGACTTCTTGACTTCTTCTTCAATCTTCTTCAAGACGCCGGCGTCAGGTTGCGTTGGTTGGGCGCCAAGCGCCGGCGGGTTTTGCTTGTTCCAAATGCCGGCGTAGTAATCTTGCGGAACCGTCACGACTACGCGTACCTGTTGCGGCGTCAGCGACGCGGTTTCGCTCAGCATCAGCGTCTTGTCGGTGACCGAAGCGGTCTCTTCGCTGCTTTCTTCCATCGAAGACTCGCGAGCCGGCGCCGTGGTCAGCTCCGCTTGTTGGTTGGGCGCTTGAGCCGCCAAACCGGGACGGCCCCCTTCTTTGGGAACCTTGCTCGATTCAGTTCGCTTCTGGGCCGAAGTTAGCAGAGCGATCGGGCGGGCTCCATGCTCTAGACGTTCTTCCCGCTGATTCATCTTTGGATCAAGTTCGACATTGACCGTGACGTTGACGCCGTCGATATAGTTGAGCGCCGCCGCGATCTTGTCTTGCCAAGAGTTTTCAAAGAACTGCTTGCGGGCCGCATAGGCGTCTTCGGCCGGGTTTTCGGTATCACCCGAATAAGTGCGGCGCGAGTTCAAGTCGGTGACCGATACATGTTCGGGCGAAAGCCCAGCGATCGAGTAAGCGACGTAGTTCCGAATGCTGCGCACGAGCGACTGATCGATTTCTTCCGAACCGAGCGGGCGAACGACGACCGACGCCGTGTAAACTTTGCGACGGGGAAAGCCCCCTTTGTCTTCGATGTCGTAGTGCACCGAAGCGAACTCGATCCCGCGCATCTTTCGTAGAACCAGGGCCAAGTCTTTTTCTTTCGCGACTTTCTGACGATCCGAGCGATGTTGTTCAGACTCAAACGGATTCGCGTTGTCGACCGCGTCCTCCATGCTTTCATGAAACTCGGGCGGTATCGCGTTGTGCTTTACCATCGCGGCGACGTATTCGGCTCGCTTGGCGCGGGGAATGTAGATCTGGCTACCTTCGATTTTGTAGTCGTCCAGCCCTTCCCCAGCGAACGCCGCCAACACCGCTTTTTGATCGGCGGGATCGACCGCTGCACCTGCCAACAGCGCAGCGTCATGCTCAAACATCCCTCCCTGAAACAGGAACGCGAAGCTGGCGATGATCACGACAATCAACAGACCCGCGATGATGCGCGAGCCCGGCGTCATCGAGAAAAACAGGTCTTTGATTTGCTCGAAAGCTTTATTCAAAAAGTCCATCCATGGACCTCATTCACTCTGGTGTAGGAACGTCTTGGCGCTAAATGCGAATGTCTTTGATCTCTTGGTAGGCTTGCAACATCTTGTTGCGAACCTGCATCATCAGCTTGAATTCGACGTCCGCTTTTTGGACGGCGATCAGCACTTCGGACGGATTGACTTCGCCGCCGGTTTGCAGCTGCTCAACGGCGCGGTTGGCTTGCTGCTGCATCTCGTTGACGCGTGAGAAGCCTTCCATAAACAAGTTGGTGAACGACTCGTGCGACTGAGACGTTCCGGCCGGTCGAGTCAAATGACTCGGCAAGATCGTCTGCGGCGAGATGTTGTGAATCGGTTTCATGGGCTGTTATCTCCTCCGCTTTACGCCAAAATCCGGAGCGACTGGGCGGCGAGATTCTTCGAGATCTCGACGACGCCGATGTTCGCCTCGTACGCGCGAGAGGCTTCCATCGCGTCGACCATCTGTTCGACCATGTTGACCCGGGGGTGAGCCACGTAGCCTTTGTATTTTCCTTCCGTGATCGCCAACGGATGCGTCGGTTGATACCGATAAATCGGTTCGACCTGCGACTCTTCAATCGACGAGACCTTCACGCCGGCGGCGCCCCCTTGGGCGCGGATCGCGTTGTCGGTCTGAAAAATCACGTGTCGAGCCTTGTAGGGAGCGATGTCCCCGTTTTCATCCCGTAGTGACGACATATTCGCGATGTTGCTGGTGACCGCATTCAAGCGGACACGCTGCGCGACCATCGCACTAGAGCTAATATCGAGAGCGCCGTTCATTTTGACTCTCCTGGTTAGACGCGTTCGCTAATTGCAGTCTGTAACAACCGCATCTGCTGTTCCATCAACGAGATCGCCATGTTGTGCATGATTTGGTTTTTCGAGATTTCCATCACTTGTTGTTCGATGCCGACATTGCTTTCGTCATGAAACAAAATGCCAGGCAATGAATCTTTCACGCTTCGCATGGGATCCGACTCGCGCGTCGAAACCAGTCCCGGCGAGAGCGGCTCGTTCGGTTTGTTCTTCTCCTCGATCGCTTCACGCAACTTCATCTGGAACTTGTCCACATTCAGATCGCGCACTTTATATCCAGGCGTATCGAGGTTCGCGATGTTCCCCGCTAGCAGATTGTGGCGAGACTGCGAGAAGTTCAAAACTTGCTCGAGCATCGGAATCGTGCTGGCGTTGAAAATCGAACCGCTCATCGCTCGGCTCCTTCCAGGCGAAGGGGAATCATGCAAAAGGCGTACCTTAAGTTCGCTACGGTAAGCTCGGCAAATTGCATGCGATGTCGCGCGAGACGCATCGCATTCCGCTTCGCGGCAGCAGAAAATCGTGCTGCTGGCATTCGGAAATTTTTGCCGATCGGCTTACTCATGGTCTGGATTCCTTAAATTGCCCGTGCGAACGTTTTCGCACGCGGGGCCAGCCCATAGCTGCGTAGTTTGTTCGATAGCGTCCGCGGGCTAATGCCGAGCGCCGCCGCGGTCTTCTCGCGATGACCGTCGTAGTGTTCCAGCGTCGCCGAGATCAAGCGGCGTTCCATTTCGTCCAGCTTGACGCCGACCTGCGATTCTTGTGAATCGCAGGCCTCTTCCCTCGATTCGCAATTGAGCCAGCTGCTAAAGGCGTCGGCCGAAATCTGACCATCGATCGCCAGCACGCAGGCGCGAGTCACGATATTTTCGAGTTCGCGAACGTTGCCAGGCCAATCATGACGCACGAGCAAATCGAGCGCTTCCGCTTGCATGTCAAAAACCGGCTTCTCCAATCGCGCCGCCGTCTGATGCAAAAAGTATTCGACCAGCAACGGAATGTCGTCGCGGCGCTGCCGCAACGGCGGTAGCTCGATCGGCACGACCGCCAAGCGATAATAAAGGTCGCGGCGAAAACGCCCTGCGGTTACTTCGCCCGGCAGGTCACGGTTGGAAGTCGCCAAAACGCGAACATCGGTCTCCAAGGTTTCGCTCGAACCGACCCGTTCGTAGCAACGTTCCTGCAGCACTCGCAGCAACTTGGCTTGCAGTGATAAGTCGATCTCGCTGATTTCGTCCAGCAAAATCGTTCCTTGTTCGGCCAGTTCAAATCGTCCGACGCGGGCCGAGTCAGCGCTGGTAAAGGCGCCGCGCGTGTGCCCGAACAATTCACTTTCCATCAAATGAGCCGACAAAACCGGGCAGTTCAAGCTGATCAAAGCTCGGTCGGCGCGACGGCTCCACTGGTGAATCGTACGTGCGACCAGCTCTTTGCCGACGCCGCTTTCGCCGATGATCAACACGGTTTCGTCGGTCGGAGCCACTTGAGCGATCTGTTGTCGCACTTGTTGCATCAGACGGCTCTCGCCGATCATTGCAACCTGATTCGTTTCGCCGGGAGTCGCAACTGTGGCGCGATCACCGCTGGCGGCGCTCTCCAGGACGCGATTGATGACCGCTTCCAAACGATCGGCGTTGAGCGGCTTTTCCAAATAGTCGGCGGCGCCAAATCGCATCGCTTCGACCGCCGTCGACACGCTGCCGTGCGCCGTGACCATGACAATCGGGATATGTGCGTCACGACGACGAATTTGCTGAACCAGTTCTAAGCCGTCCATACCCGGCATCTGCAGATCGGTGACGACGGCGTCATAATCGATCGTCTCCATCCGCTTGAGCGCTTCATGAGCGCTGGAGCAAGCGGCGCCACGATGACCCAACATCTCCAAGACGTCAACAATCGACTGGCGAGCGCGGGCGTTGTCATCAACGACCAGCACGTTTCCGGTTGCAATCGGGGATTCGACGATGCTCACGCGGCGACCTCCTTACGGGGTTGCGGAAGCACCAGCGTTACGGCGGCGCCTCCTTCAGGACAATTCATCGCGATCGCTTGACCGCCGTGGGCTTCCGCGACTCGCTGGACAATCGCCAAGCCAAGTCCGGTGCCGGTGTTTTTGGTGGTGAAGAAGGGATCGAAAGCACGGATGGCGATTTCCGGCTTGAAGCCGGGTCCCGAGTCGGCGCATTCGATCTCGACGCCTGATCGTCCGAAACAAGCGGTCAGCAACAAGCGTCCGCCGTCATTCATGACATCCAGCGAGTTGAGCGCCAAATTCAACACGGCGCGACGAACCATTCCGCGATCGGCACGTACCGTTAACAGCGGATCGACATCGATCGCGAACTTCACTTTTTGCGCCTCGCACTGCGGAGCCAGCGTTTCGCAAACTTCCTCCAACAAGGGCGCCAACGGGAAGCGACTCCACTGCGGTTGCCGATCCGACGTGAAATGAAGCAGGTCGTTGACGGTGGAATCGAGCGCTGTCAGACCGTTTTCGATCTTCTTGCCGATCGCCGCACTGCTGGGACCAAAGTCAGACTGACGCTTCAGCATGCTGACGTACATCGTTAGCGGCATCAGGCTGTTGCGAACTTCATGCGCGACGTGCGACGCCATCTGGCCGAGATCGGCCAGGCGATTCTTGCGCGCCAACTCGCGATTTTTGATTTCCAATTCGTCGGAGAGACGAGCCACTTCTCGGCGGAGCGCCTCGTGCGTTTCCTGCAAACGCGTCGTTGCGGTATCCCATGCCGAAAGCAGACGGTCGACGTCAATCGCACCGTCAGAAGCGAACGCATCGGCGATCACCTGATCGGCGACTTCATTTTCGGGCAATCGATGATTGCGTGCGGGCAATGACATATTTAACCTGCCGTTAAGTCAATGCGGTGAACCGACCCAGACGTTGACGCGTATCCGTCAAGCGCTGCGGTCGAACCTTGGGTCGTTTGCAAACTACGCGAGATCTCATCTCGATTGGCGCGAACACGCCCTTCCGCCTCGGTCTCCATCTGCTTCAGCTCGTCAAGCATCGCTTGACACTCACGCGTCGCCTGGCTGCAGCGATGCCGTTCTAACGGCGATCGCCATTGGCGTTGCTCGGGATCGCATTGGCGATGTGGATCAAGACGTCGATCGACGTCCAACAACATCTCAATCAGCGTCTGCTTCGCGGCGACCACGCGCATCAAATCCGAGATATGGTCGCTATGTCCCGACAACTGCAACTGGCGTCGCGACAACAACTGCAACTTTGACAACAGATCGTGCTTGTGCCCGATCAGTTGCGCAAGTTGGTCGGTTTCGGCGTAAGCATGCATAGCGGTGACGATTCTCTTAAAGGGTGGAAATGAGCCAATCAATAAAGTTGCGCCAGTCATCGGCCGAATCATGCGACGTTTCGCCGTAGTCCGCATCCTCCGGCAATCGATCGAGTACGATCTTGGCTTGTTCGAGCGTCCCTTTCGCTTCAATCGGCTGATTCATCAAGCGATAGCAATTGGCGATTTGTGAAAACGCCTCCAGCGCGATCGGATCGTTTTGATAACGGTTGGAAGCGGTCGAATAGGCTTCGATCGCTTCCGGAAATTGCTGCAGATCAAAATAGGCGGCGCCTTGGGCGAAGTAGCTATTCCGCAAAATATCGGCGTTCACCGGGTGCAGCTCTCCGCGCGTTTCAAACACTTCCGTCAGCTCGTCGACCAGCGAAGCGTAGATCTCCAACGCCGCCTCCAGGTTGTCTTTCACTTCTTTGTCAAAACGAACGCGCTGCGTCTCGATATCGACCAGGCGAAATCGTTTGCGCGGCAGCATGGAAGAACGACGATGGCATTCGGCCGCCAAATAGCGGGCCATTACCGTCTGCGGATCGTCGGGATAACGTCGCACGGCCATCTTCAAGTTCTTGATCGCCATCGAATAGGAGCTGTTACTTTTCTCCAGCAGTTCAAACGCTTCACGCGGCACGGCGGCCGAGTCTTCCAAGATCCCTTTGACGCGGGCTTGCGCTTCAAACATCTCACCTTCCAGATGCAAGACGCGGCCAAGCGCAAATAGCGAGTTTTGCCATTCGGTCGACTGCGGCTCCAAGCGGCCATCATTGAGATTGGCTTGCAACATTTCTTCCGCCAACGTCACGTCACCCATTTCCAGATAAGCTTCAGAAGCGAGTAACCGCGCGTCGTAAATAACCGGATCGCGGGGATAGAAGTCAAGGCATTCATGAATCAAATCGAGCGCTTCGTCCGCACGATCCAGGGCAACCAACGCTCGGGCTTTCGCGACCAAGGCCCGCGGCTGACGCGAACGCTCTTCGTACTGGCTATACATGTCCAGCATCTCGATCGCTTTGGTGTAGTCTTGCCCGTCGATGTAGGCGTCGGCGCTTTTCCACAGCTCTTCGGTGTAGCTGCGGGCCGAAAACCGTTCGGCGGCCAGACGTTCGTAGATGCGGCCAGCGCTGCGAAATCGCTCTCGCGCTTCTTTGCGCAGGAGATCCGCCTCGGCGAGCTTGGCGGCTTTCGCCTGCCCAAGGATCGTCTCGCCCCAGCGGACCAAGATATCTCCTTCGGTCTGCAGCGACTGATCATGCGGGAACGGCGGCGTCAACGCTTGAGCGATTTCGACCGCGTTTTGAAACTGATTCTTTTCCAAAAACTGTTCGATCGCGGCGGTCACCCCGATCCGCAGTTGTTCAATCGTTAGATAGGGATTACGAAACTCCGGCTCCAACGCGGCGTCTTGCAGCGTGCGGCGATAAACGTCAACCGCTTCGGCGTAGCGCCCCGCATCTCGCAACAAGCGTCCTTCCAGTACGCCGGCTGCGATTCCTTCCGGCGTACGAAAGTAGATCTTACGCGTCCGCGACGCTTGACTCAAAGCCGCTTGCTTCTCTCCGGCCTCATCCAGCGCCACCGCCAACAAATAAGAAGAGGCGCGTGTCGAATCGGTGCCGACCAATTGGTTGTCCGCCGCTTGCCGCAGCAGATCGATCGCGGCGTTCAATTCTTGTTCACGATCAGGGCCATCCAGTTTCGCGCGAGCCAGGTCGACCTCTCCCAGCACGATGAGCGAATCAATGTAGACCGGCGAGGTTTTTGCGATTTCGGCGACGGCGGCGACCGCATCATCCAGTCGCTGCAGCCGCAGCAAGATCTTCGCACGTCGCAACATCGCGGCGTCGCGCTGCTGTGGAGAGAGAAGCTTGACTTCCAGATACTTGTCAGCCCACGTTAACGCATCCCCCAGTTGTTGATCGCTCGAAGCGGCGTCGGCCAGGTAGGCGCTGGCCAGCATGTCTTCGATTTCACGACGATATTGGGGGGCCGCTTCATAGGTTTTCAGCAGCACCGGAATGCTCTTTCCGTACTGTTTGCTCAAGACCAGACTGCGGCCGAGCATGTAGTTTCCTTCGGTCGCATACCCTTCGGGATAACCCAAGTCCGAAGATTGTCGCAGATAACGAGCGGCGATCATAAAGATCCGCTGCTTGTCTTGCTCACTCCAGAATTGGTCCGAGTCATGGTAGGCGATCGAACCAAGCACATAGGGTGGTATCGCTTGCTCGGGCTCCGGCAGTTGATAGTTGCCGACGAACGACTCGGCGATCCGTCGTGCGTCGCCGTAGTCGCCCTCTTCGAGCTTTTCGAGCGCCGTATAGATCGTTTCTCGACTGCTGCTGGAAGCATGGGGGGCCAAAATAAAGGCCAAGCCGCCCAGTACGCCAGAGAGCAAGACGCCGACAATCACCACGCGCAGCCGCATGCTGAGCCAACCCTTTTTCGGGGCGACCTCAGCTTCCGGGGCGATATCTTCCTTGATTTCGTCGGCCATCGGTTGCGGAATTTGTTTTTTCTTATCTTTGGCTCAAGCGGCTTCGGCTTCCGTGCCGATGCTAGAAGTGGGGCGGTAGACCCTCTTCTCTTCGTCTTGGCGCAGCAGGAAGCGCAGGTTCGCACTTCTCGCGGGAGGCATAAATACCTAAACTCCTCGCTCGGCGTCAATACGTCTCTGTCGCCCCCCTCAGTTGGCGACGCTCGCCCGAGCGCCAGTTCTCGACGCTAGCGGCTCAAAAAAGTAGGATGGCGGCGCCTGCACTCTATTTCCTTCCGTCAACGATCGATCGCCGCCGATGTCTGCTGATTCCGCCAAAATTACGACCTGGATGTACCTGATCCGGCATGGCGCCACCGCCAACAACATCAGCCGACCACCGGTGCTGCAAGGTTGCGGCATCAATGGCCCGCTCGTTGACATCGGGCTGCGGCAAGCGGAGGAGACCGCCGCGTTTCTCGCCAAAATTCCGCTAGCAGCGATTTATAGCAGTCCTCTGCTGAGAGCGATGCAAACGGCGGAAAAGATCGCCGATGGTCGCCAATTAACGATTCAACCGGCCGAGTTGCTCCAAGAAGTCAACGTCGGCCGCTGGGAAGGAAAAGACTGGGGCTGGATCGAAGCGAACGATCCCACTGGCTACCAATTGCATCACACGAGCCCGGCTGAGCATGGTTATCCCGAAGGGGAAAACCTGACCCAAGTTCAAGCTCGCGTCGTACCGCAGTTGGAACAAATCCTTGACGCACACGTGCAGCAGCATGTGGCCGTCGTGGCGCACAACGTGGTGATCCGGTCGATGATCGCTCACCTGCTTGAACTGCCGCTCGACCGTGTCGGCCATATTCATCACGACAACTGCGGCATTACGCTGGTTCGTCGTCGCAACGGCAAAACGAGACTCATCTCGGCCAACTCGATCTTTCATCTGACTTCCGAAACGCCGCGCACGCATTCCGGCGAAACCTATTAACTAAAACGCGTCTGGCGGAACCTGGGCGACCAGTTTCCTTAACTGTTCTTCCAATTCGGCTTGCCCGACGGTGATCTCCGCTTCGATCACGATCGCGGCCAGCGGCGTTTCTCCCAGTTGGTTGACGCCCACTTTGACCAGATCTTTGTGGGTGCACAGTAGAAAGTCGACTCGCTGCTTACTGACCCAATCTGTCAGCGCCTCGATGTCAGGCGCCCTGTAGATATAGTGATCGGGGAACGGTTTCAGCTCGATCAGATTTGCGCCGCAACTGCTGATCGTGTGGCGGAATCCAGCGGGATTGCCGATCCCGCAAAAGGCCGCAACCCGCTTGCCTTGCAACTGATCCAGCGGGAAGGTGTCGCCGTCGGCATTCCGCAGATGGGCCGGACGATGCGTCATCTCGATCCAGATCGCCTGGCTGTTGTACTGCCGAGCCTGGTTATGAATTTGCTGACGCACTTCCGCCGAGACCGCGTCGGCACGGGTCAGCGCCAACACATCGGCCCGAACGAGCCCTTCCAGCGGTTCACGCAGCATGCCGCGAGGAAAGAGATAGCCATAGCCGAATGGTTCGGTCGCGTCGAGCAGCACGATATCCAGCGAGCGAGCAATCCGCCGATGCTGGAAGGCGTCGTCCAACAACACAACTTGCGCGGCCAGCTCTTCTATCGCCACCTTCGCCGCGGCGACACGGTCGGGGTTTTGCAGATGCGGCACATCGGAGAGCAAATCATCCAGCTCCCGAGCTTCGTCGTTCAGCTCGCCTTGCTCGGCGCCATACCCGCGACTGATTAGCGTGACCCGAATGTCTTGTCGGCGAAACCAACGCGCCAGCCAAGCGGCGGTCGGCGTTTTGCCGGTTCCGCCCAACGTGATATTGCCGATACTGACGACCGGCGCGCCAACCTCTTCGCTCGGCTTCGATCCGCGATCATATTGCCGATTGCGATAGCGCACGCCGACACCGTACAGCTTCGACGCGGCCAACATCATGCTGCGCATGACGAACCCGCCCAAGCCTTTCCGCCGCCCGCTGGCGTAATCTTTAAAATCTTCGGCCGTTAGCAAAGTGTGGCCTCGTCGTACATCTATCGAAAGAGGTGCGTCTCGACGCACCCTCACTTGCAACTTCATGTAGGGTGCGTCTGGACGCACCTGAATCGCTAACCCGCACCGCTTCCCCATCAACGCTATTCGAAGCGAGAAAATTCATCGCCATACCAAGCATCACTCGATCCCCAATTAGGATCATACTCACCAAGTCGCACATAGCGATGAAACGAAGACCAAGGCCAATCTCGAACTCGCGGCGCCAATTTGTGCTTGACGGGATTCACATGAACGTAGTCTAAACATCGCTTCAAATCGGCCTCATCGCGACACATATGCTCAAAGAACCGGCGTTGCCAAACGCTTTGTTCCTGCCGCAACTGTCGGCTTCGCGTCGAACTGCCGTTCTGTCCACCTTCTGCAATCCAATTCCGTGTGAAATGTCCTTTGATTCGTCGCCATCGCTTCGAATAGTCATTCTCACGATGAGGTAGTTCCCAGATCGCATGCAAATGATCCGGCAGTAGTACAATCGCAATCGTCTCGAAGGGAAACTTCTGACGAACATCTTTAAATGCTGTTCGCAAGCACTCTCGCCCTAGATCCGTCGTCAGAATTGGCCGTCGCTCATGGGTAACGACGGTGAAGAAATAGATTGAGCCTGCTCGCCATCGTCGGTACTTGCTCATTTCCGCTTGCTCGCTATCGAAAGAGGTGCGTCTCGACGCACCCTACCCCGAGGCGTTACCGAAAGAAGGGGCCGTTCCTATTGAAACGGCCCCTTGGATGCGGAACATCATTCGCCAAGACGACTAGCCGCCCAACTTGGCGCAGATCGCAGCGGCCATCTCTTGCGTGCCGACGGCGGTCGGATCGTCGCGATTCGGCTTCAAGTCGTACGTGACGTGCTTCCCTTCGGCGATCACGTCGGCGACCGCTTTCTCCAAACGGTCGGCGGCGTCGATTTCGCCCAGGTGACGCAACATCAACATGCCGGAGAGGATCAGCGCGACCGGGTTAACCTTGTTCTGCCCTTTGTATTTCGGGGCCGAACCATGGGTCGCTTCAAACACGGCGCCTTCGGGGCCCAGGTTGGCGCCCGGCGCAACGCCCAAGCCGCCGACGATACCGGCGCCCAGGTCGCTGAGAATATCGCCGTACAAGTTCGGCAGCACGATGACGTCATACAGTTCCGGCTTTTGCACCAGTTGCATGCACATGTTGTCGACGATCCGTTCTTCGAACTCGATGTCCGGATATTCTTTGGCGACTTCGGTCGCGGTCTTCAGATACAAACCGTCCGAGTACTTCATGATGTTCGCTTTGTGAACGGCCGTCACTTTTTTGCGACCATTCTTTTGGGCGTAGTCAAACGCACAACGCACGATCCGCTGCGTGCCGCTGACGCTCATCGGTTTGATCGAAACGCCGGTCTCTTCACCGCCGGTTTTGATCTTTTTGTCCGACGGCAAGCTGTTGATGTACTCAATCAGCTGCGACGTCTCGGGCTTGCCTGCTTCAAATTCGACGCCGGCGTACAGGTCTTCCGTGTTTTCACGGACGATGACGATATCGACGTTCAACTCACTGAAATAGCTGCGAACGCCGGGGTAGTACTTGCAAGGGCGAATACAGGCGAACAATCCCAGCTCTTGTCGTAGATGGACGTTGATGCTGCGAAAGCCGGTGCCGACCGGCGTCGTGATCGGCGCCTTCAGCGCACAACGCGTGCGACGAACGCTATCCATGACCGATTCGGGGAGCGGAGTGCCGACCTTCTCCATGATGTCGACGCCAGCTTCTTGCTCATCCCAGTTGATCTTCACTCCGGTCGCGTCCACGCACTTGCGCGCGGCTTCGGCCAGTTCGGGACCGGTACCATCACCGGTGATGAGCGTCACTTCGTATGCCATTATTCACACCCTATTGCGCTAAAAGATGCCGAAAACTGTCCGTTAAAATGGTGAAGATTACCACAGCGGTTCGTCACCGTAAACGGGGCCGTTCGTTGGCGATGCAGTACAAAAACTTGTTACTTCGCAGATACATTTTGCCGCCCGAGACGGCCGGACTGCCGTTAAAAACTCCATCGTCTCCGCTGATCACGTTATGTGCTAGTAGTTTAAATTCAGGGGTAGCGGCCAGCACATAGGCGCCGGCGTCACGGCTGACGTAATACAACTTGCCGTCGGCGACAATCGGCGAGGCGTAAATCAGACCCGGTCGCGGTTCGAGCCGCTCTTGGTATTGGATTTCGCCGGTCTTCGCGTCCGCACAATAGACGATCCCCTTCCCTTCGCTGGCCCAGTACAGATACCCTTCGAAGTAGACCGGCGACGAGACGTTCGAGCCTTTGTCCTGCTCCCACAAACGATGCGTTTCAGAAACGTCGCCGCGGCCGCCTGCTTTGATGGCGACGGCGGTGCTTTTGCGAGCGCCGATCGCATAGACGATTCCCTCGTGGGCGATCACGCTCGGGCAGATATAGTCATCAATTCCCGTGCAAAACCAAAGCTCTTTGCCGGTCGCCGGATCAAGGGCTCGGATCGTTCCTTGCGAGCTGAAGACCAGCTCGTGCTGGCCGTCCACCGCGACCAAACAGGGCGTATTCCAGGCTCGGTTGACCTGATCAAACCGCCAACGCTCTTGGCCGGTCTTCTTATCCAACGCGACAATTGCGCCGCATTCGACGAAGCCATTGAGGATCACCAAATCTTCATACAGCACGGGAGAGTTGGCCGTACCAAAGGCGTGGGTCTTGTCTCCCAAGACCTTTTGCCACAGCAGTTTGCCGGCATGCGAGTAGGCGGCGGCGCCGCCGCTGCCGTAGTAAACATAGATGCCGGTATCATCTGCGACCGGCGTGCTGGAAGCAAAACCATGCAGCGCGACAAAGCCGCGGTAGTCAGCCGCTTTGTCGGCGTTCTCGGTGTTGGCCTCGTCCCAGATCACGTCGCCAGAGGCTTTATTCACGCACCTCAAATGACGCTGCAGATTCTCTTTTTCGCCTGGTTCTTCTTCACTCAGCCCATAGCCGTTGTAGTAGGTGAGATAGATGCGATCGCCAAATGCAATCGGGCTCGACGCGCCGAAACCGGGCACCGGTTTGCGCCAGACGATATTTTCTTCTTCGCTCCACTCAACTGGCAACTGGGTTGATCCGGCGTTTCCATCTTGCTGCGGCCCCCGAAATTGCGGCCAATCGGTCGGCTGGGCGGCCAGCGCAACAGGTGCGGTCAGCAACCAGATTCCGCAGAAAAAAACAGCAGTCCGAATCATAGGTCGACTCCGGCGAGTTTAGATGCGAGAAAGTAAGAATCACCGCGGGCGCCACGCCGCATGATTGGCGATTATAGCCGAAGTTCGCCCCCCTGGCGAAGGCGCAGTCTACTTGACTTCTGGCGTCAGAGGCCGATATTCACCTGTTAATCCTGAACGCGTCGGCGCCAGGAAGAACTAGACCCAACCGCTGCAAGACGGAGAGACGACCATGCGACGTGCCAAAATCTCAATCATCGGCGCCGGAAACGTGGGCGCAACCACGGCTCACTGGTGTGCGGCCGCTGAGCTGGGCGACATCGTATTGCTCGACATTCCCCAGACCGAAGACATGCCCAAGGGCAAAGCGCTCGATCTGATGCAATCGTCGCCGATCATGGGCTTCGACAGCAACATCATCGGCGCCAACGACTATGCCGACACCAAGGACAGCGACGTGGTCGTCATCACCGCCGGCCTTCCCCGCAAACCGGGCATGAGCCGCGATGACCTGTTGGCGACCAACGCCAAGATCGTCTCGATGGTGACTGAGCAAGTCGCCAAGTTCAGCCCCAACTGCGTCATCATCGTCGTCAGCAATCCGCTGGACGCGATGGTGCAACAAGCGTTGAAGGTCAGCGGTTTCCCGCCCAGTCGCGTGCTGGGGCAAGCCGGCGTGCTCGACACCGCTCGTTATCGCACCTTCCTCGCGATGGAACTGGGCGTCAGCGTCGAAGACGTCTCGGCTCTCTTGATGGGCGGCCACGGCGACACGATGGTCCCGATGCCGACCTGCACGTCGGTCGGCGGCATTCCGATTCGCCGCCTGCTCAGCCAAGACAAGCTCGATGCGATTGTGGATCGCGCTCGTAAGGGGGGCGCCGAAATCGTTGGTCTGCTCAAAACCGGCAGCGCCTACTACGCTCCGGCCGCCGCGACTTCGCAGATGGTCGAAGCGATCATCAAAGACAAAAAGCGTTTGATCCCCTGCGCCGCTTACTGCGACAAGGAATATGGGGTCGGCGGTTACTACGTCGGCGTGCCGGTCGTTTTGGGTTCCGGCGGCGTGGAAAAAATCGTCGAGCTCGAACTGGACGACCAGGAAAAGGCCGATTTCCAGAAGAGTGTTGACGCCGTCAAGGAATTGGTCGCCGCCATGGCGAAACTTCTCGAAGGTTAAAGGGATATTGTTCGCCGCTAGCGAGATTGATTCCTTCTCGCTTAGCTGCTAAAAATATCGACCGTTGCGAGGACGGACAACGATTCGACCACGGCGGCGCAATTGACGCGCTGCAGGATAAAGGGGTCGAAAGGGAGCTGACGTAGCTGCAATTGCGTTATCTCCCGAGAGTTATTATTCTCCCCAACTCCAGTCCCCCGCGAAGACCCACGGCCCGGCGCCAAATACTTATGAAACGCCAAGACGTACTTCCGGCTCCGCTTCCTGGAGCCACCACGCAAGCGGCGCAACAAATTCTCGAGTTCAAGATTGATCGGCTGCAGTCCCGCCGCACTGCCGTCGAATTTTTTACTCCTCAAAGCTACGAGCCTGGATACGCCTATCCGCTCGTGGTTTGGCTGCATGGTCCCGGCGATAACGAACGGCAATTACGCCGCGTGATGCCGCTGACCAGCACTCGCAACTACGTCGCCGCCGCTCCCCGAGCTCCGCGGCATGACGGCTCGACCCCCGGCATGACCTTTCGCTGGGATCAAAAACAACGCGATATCGACGTCGCCGCCGCCCGCGTGCTGCAAACGGTCCGCGTCGCCGAGAAACGTTACAACATTCACCCGCAGCGCATCTTTTTGGCCGGCTATCTCGGCGGCGGAGCGATGGCCCTGCGCCTAGCGCTGCGCAATCCCGAGATGTTCGCCGGCGCCGCTTCGATCGGTGGAGGCTTCCCCCAAGGTTGCTCGCCGTTGTCCCGTCTGAGCGACGCTCGGTCGCTGCCGATGTTGATGATTCATCTGCAAAACAGCAGCCGCTATCCCGAGGCGCAACTCTGCGAAGACCTCCGCCTAGTCCACACCGCCGGCATGAAGATCGACCTGCACCAATACCTGTGCGGCGACGAACTCTCGACCGACATGTTTGAAGACCTCAACCGCTGGCTGATGACCAAGGTCACCGGCGGCTGAGAAGAAATGCGGAAAGCGGAAGCGTTCGGCTCTTTTTTTTTTGCGTCGGGTGGATCGGACAAAAACCTTGGACCGGACAGCGTCGATCATTTCGCGCGGCGGCGTTTGGCTTTGGCGCGCCGCTGGTTGATCTCGCGGCGGCTGCGCATCTTCGGAGGCTTGGACCGGACTGGATTATTTGACCGGACAAAAACCTTGGACAGGACAGAACCATTTTTTTCCGAAGCATCAGACCGGCGATCGCTGGGTTCAAGTAGGGTCCGCTGTGCGGACCAGCGGCCCTGTTGATTGCTTGCAAGTTTTTCCGCGCTTCTGGTCCGCACAGCGGACCCTACGGCTACGGCGAAAACGTTGGACTGGACCGGTTCCTTTTTTTCTATCGGCATGGGCGGGTCGGCCAGGTGGTACCGGGCATAGGCCCAGCGTTTTTCTTCCGGATCGTGACTGGTCTTGGCGATTTCTCCGGCGGCGATCATCTGGTCCCATGTCGGAGCAAACTTGGTTCCGCTGATTCCGCTTTGTTCGCGGATTTTCGATTTGGTCGCTTGCTCTGGATCCATGCGCGTGATCGCGAGCCGAATTTTCGCTTGCAATTTTTGCTCCTGCGCGGCCGCATCGCAGGCAGCCGCTTCCGCTTCGATCGACTCAACATCGCGCAGCGTTACCCGCCAACTTCTTCCCTGCGGATCTTCCAAATTTCCTTCGTCGATATCGACGCCCCAAACTCCTCCTTGGCCGGCGCAGCCGCCGAACGACATGCGTAACCGATGCTGACCGCTGCCGGGCGAATAATTTTCGCAGCGCTGAATCAACATCCATTGCCGCGCGAAATCGAGACTCGCCGAAACATCGGTCGCCAGAGTCGCGTTGCGGGGGATCGCTTGGCGAGACTGACAACACAAAATCGGCGTCGCTCCGGCCGTGATGCAGCAGCGGACCAGGTCGTGCAGTTGCTCTGCTTGCGTCTGTTTGTCGGTCGAAGTGAGACGCAGCGGATCGATCACAATCACTTCGAGTTGATGACGGCGAATCCACGCCCGCAGATGATCGAGGTGGGCCGGATCGGAAGCGTCGGCGACCGCCAACGACCAAATCAGATTCGGCAAATTGCCCGGGTCGACGCCGCTGGAGTCGCTCCACCGCCGCGCGAGATCGGCCAGCGCTTGCCGCTCGTCATGCTTGCTGACATAGCCGACGCGAAACGGACGCTCGACAGCAAACTGCCCCAAAAATTGGCCGCCGCGCGCCAGCGCCGCGCACAAGTCGACGGCGATCGAGGACTTCATGCTTTTGCTCGGCCCGACGATCACGGCCGGTTCATACCGCACGAACATCCCCGGCAACAACCACTCGAGCGGCTCTTGCTGCGCGATCAATTGATCGGTGGTCAACGTTTGAAACGGACTGGCGCCGCCGGCGATGTCGAGTCGGACGAGTCCGCACTCCGGCGACAATTCGATCGCCGCTTGATGCGCTTCAAAACGTTTTTGCAGCGTCTTGGCATAGTCGTCAAAATTTTTGATTTGGCCGCAGCAAAGCAAGACGTCGCACAACATTTCGATCGCGCTCTCTTCGTGATAGCCTGCTTGCGCCAACCGACGGAGGAGCTCTGGCAGGTCGTCGCAGCGGATCCGTTTGTTCCGCATTTGCAGCATCGCAACGCAAATGTCGTAATGCGACTGATGTTGAAAATATTCAGACCGAACGTTGCAATTTGTGAAGAGATCGGACCGCATCAAAACCACGGCCAACCAACGCGCTTCGGCGATTTCGCCCCGCGTCAGATTGCGCGTCTGGAAGTCGACGCGCCACGTTTTTTGGTCATTGCTTAAACGTGCGATCAGTCGACGAAGTTCGTTGAGCGTCATGCAAATTGCCCCCCACGAAAAGTCCAAACAGCAAACCCGCGCAGCGAAAAACCGCCGCGAAACCGACAGTTTTTGTAGTCGACCCCAACTCCGTGCGCTTCGTCAAGAGACAATTTTTGAGGGCCAACGCGGCTGGTCCATAGTCGCCTTTCGCTCCGCGAAAGCAGCGCGAGCTATAGGACGCTACTTTCGCGGAGCGAAAGGCGACACTGGGGTCTTAAGTGGGTTACGCAAACCGATCGTGTCGATTGTTGGCGGCGGAATTTGATCGCGGTTTTCTCCACCCACCCTACGAGACTACGATTTTTTGGGAGCGAAACCAGCTCCGTGCGCTTCGACAAGAGACAACTTTTTAGGCCTGGGCTGAGCGGCATTTTTTTGGGGGGAAAATGCCGCTCAGCTAGCACGCGATAGGGTCGCCTATGTGGACCATCCGAGTCGTTCACGGTTCTTGGTCCACATAGCGGACCCTACGGCTACCTATTCTTCCCCGACTTCGTCTTTGTCGATTGTTCCACTTCTGGTAAAACTCCAGCGTGAATGACCATCGTCAAGGATGACGCTATGAATAATGAGTCCCTGTTGGCCGCATTTCAGCGGCTTGGGCGCCCCAAAGTGTTGGTCCTGGGGGACCTGATTCTCGATCGCTACACCTATGGTGACGCCGAGCGCGTCAGCCAAGAGTCGCCGGTGATCGTGCTGCGCGCCGATAGCCACGAGCTGCGTCTCGGCGGAGCGGCCAACGTCTGCAATATGCTGCGCGGGCTCGAGTGCGAAGTGATCGCAGCTGGCGTTGTCGGCGCCGACGCCGCTGGCGGCGATTTGACCGACTTGCTGGAAAAGACCGGCGTCGACGCATCACTCTGCCTCACCGACGCATCGCGTCCGACCACGCTGAAAGAACGCTTTGTTGGTCGCGCCGGAGCGCGGCACCCCAGCCAAATCTTGCGTGTCGATCATGAGACGACCGACGCAGTGAGCGGCGACATCGAAGAACGCTTGCTGTACGGCGTCGTCAATCGCCTGGACGACTGCGACATCGTGCTGATCTCGGACTACGCCAAAGGAGTTTGCACGCCGGCGATTTTGCAAACGCTGATTCGCTGCGCCAATGAGCGCGGCGTGCCGGTGCTGGTTGACCCGATGAAAGGCCGCGACTTCGGCCGCTATCGAGGCGCCGACCTGATCAAAGCGAACCGGATCGAGACCGAAACCTGCACGGGCCGAAAAATTCGGACCCCCGACGAAGCGTCGCTCGCCGGCCAAGAACTGTGCGCCGCTTTGCAATTGGAAGCGGTGATCGTCACGCTTGATAGCGACGGCATGGCGCTGGTCGAAAAAGGAGGCGCGGCGACGCTCTTCCCAACCGAGGCTCGCAGCGTTTACGACATTACCGGCGCTGGAGACATGGTGCTGGCGATGCTTGGCGCCGCGATCGGATCGGGCTTAAGCCGCGCCGAAGCGGTTCGCCTGGCGAACGTCGCGGCCGGGCTCGAAGTGGAAAAGATCGGCGTCGCGGTGATCCCACTCGACGAGATCGAAGCCGAACTGACGGCCCACCATCAGCCTGGCGTGCGCAAGATTTTGTCGCTGGAGCAACTGGCGCGACAGTCGGACGAATTGCGACGCCGCGGCCAACGAATTGTGTTCACCAACGGCTGCTTCGACCTGCTTCACTATGGGCACGTCAGCAACTTGAACGAAGCGTCGCGGATGGGCGACATCCTGGTCGTGGGACTGAACAGCGACGACAGCGTCGCGCGGCTGAAAGGCCCCGAGCGCCCCGTCATCAACCAAGTGGAGCGCGCCGCGATGTTGGCGGCGCTCTCGTGCGTCGACTATGTGGCGGTCTTTGACCAAGAGACGCCGATCGAACTGATTCAGGCAATTCGTCCCCATGTGTTAGCCAAAGGGGGCGATTATAAGGCGGAATCGATTGTGGGCTACGACTTTGTCACCTCCTACGGAGGCGAAGTGCGGCTGATCAACCTGGTTGACGGCCATTCGACGACCGACATTATTCGTCGCGTCACCGAAGCACAACCGCCGCGCCGTCAGGCTGCGTGACGCCCGAGTTCCTCCTTTCGCGAGAATGCCGATGAAAACCGTCGTCGTGCTGCCGAACTGGATTGGCGATGTCGTCATGGCGACGCCTGCCCTGCGCGCGATCCGCGCCCAATCGCAACCCGGCGACGAGATCGTCGGCGTGATGCAGCCGTATGTCAAAGATGTGCTGCGCGGGACCAATCTGCTGGATCGCAGCGTCTATTGCAGTAAAAAAACGTCCGATCGACGGCGCCGCTTTTGGAGCGTCGCTCAGCAACTGCGACGGGAAAAATTTGACCAGGCGATCCTGTTCACCAATTCGCTGCGGACGGCGGCGCTCGTTTATTTCGCCGGCGCCAAACGTCGCTTTGGCTATGCGCGTAGTTGGCGCAGCCCGCTGCTGACGCATCGCCTGGCGCCGCCGAAGCTGCCCAACGGCAAGTACGCGCCGATCTCAGCCGTTGACTACTACTTGGAACTGGCCGACTACGCCGGCTACGGCAGCACCAACAAACAACCGCTGCTGGCCACCTCAAACGCCGACGAGCAACGGATCGACAAGATCTGGCGAAAGTTTGACTTTGTCGGCAAGCGAGTCGTCGTATTCAATACCGGCGGCGCTTATGGCGCCGCCAAGCATTGGCCGCCGGAGCATTTCATCGCGTTGGCCGAGCAGTTGCTCCAAGATCCCCACGTCGCGGTGCTGCTGATTTGCGGACCGCAAGAACGAGAAACGGTCGCCAAAATCGAACAGGCGATCGATCACCCTAACGCCTGTAGTATGGCGGACGAAACGCTGAACATCGGCCTGTCGAAAGCCGCCGTCGCTCGCGCGGATGTGTTGGTCACAACCGACAGCGGTCCCAAGCACTTCGCCGCCGCGTTCGCCACGCCGACCGTCGCCCTGTTTGGTCCGACCGATCCGCGCTGGGGAAATAGTTACAATCCAGTCGAGACCATGCTGACGCATCCGGTCGAATGCGGACCATGCGTTCGGCGCGTTTGCCCGTTGGGGCATCACGACTGCATGCAGAAGCTGTCAGTCGCCCGCGTTTATCAAGCGGTGCTGGATCAATTGGGCGCAGCGCGTCGCGCGGCTGCGTAATTCTTCGTAGCCCGCAACGCCGGTTTTGCCGTGGCGCTATTTTTGAATCAGCCCCTGGTCGACATCAGCCGCTCGGCGTTAACCGCGGTTTTTTTGTCTTCCATTTTGTCGACAGTCAGTCCTCATCAGAAACCGCGGCTAAGGCCGTGCGGCTGATGATGTGGGGAAGCGAAAAACCGACCAAGGCGAAGCAACGTCTCCGACATCACTTTCGCCCCAGCCAGCGTTGCATCTTGTCTTGTGCTCGGCCCAGCGCCTCTTCGGCTTTACCGGACCAGCGTTCTCGTGTGCCGTGGAAGCGTCGCTTCTGACTTCCGGTCAAGCGACCAAAAGCCTGGCGAAGCGAGCCTTTCCACTGCCGCCATTTTCCATGCATTCGTCGGCGGTTCATGATTTGCGCCTTTCTTTTCTTCATCGCCCGCCAGCGCAAGCGAGGGAAAATCACTCAGCAAGACGACTGCGGTTCGAAGTAGCCAACCTCATTTCCCTCGCTTGCGCTGCAGGCAACGAAGAAAAATGGCTGACGCGACTAGCGCGTCAGGATCACGTACAACGCATGGATGATGCCTGGGATAAAGCCAAACAGCGTTAGCACGATGTTCAACCAAAAATGCAGTCCGAGTCCGACTTCAAAAAAGACGCCGACCGGGGGCAGCAAAATCGCTAACAGGATTTTAAAGATGTCGGTTCCTTCTACTCCACTTGCAACAGCCATGACCGTACTCCTTCGTCGATTTTCGTGTGTGGTGAGAGTATTCACAAATCGCATCGGAGGTGACGCGGTTTGTTAAAACCACATAATCGCAAGGCGCATGCCGAAACCAGAAATCGACGTAAGTCGAGTAATCTCGGTGAGAAAATGAGGCGCTGCGCCCTGCGCGCGATCGGAGTGAGCGGCGGCCGATCAGGAAAGCGGAGCAAGTTTGGCGATTAGAGATCGCCCATGGCGTCCATCTGCCCCGGCTCATTCCACTCGGCCCAGCGTACCCAAAATTCGGGGAGATGATCGCCGTACTGCTGTTTCGCCAGAGCGAAGATCTGTCCCATCGTCAGCTCTTCCATCGCCGGCAGCGGTCGCTGGAGTTTCTCCGCGAGTTCGGCCACCGCATCGTAGAGCGGCGTTCCGGCGGCAAACTGCAAATCAAAGTGATCGTCGTTCGGTTGCTTTTCCCCCATCATGGAGACTCGCGCGTCGTTAGTTCCGCTTTTTTGGCGACGATGACATCGGCGATGATCCCCTCCAAGTCAAACTTTGGACGATAGTCGATCGCCGAGCGCAACTTGGTCAGATCCGGCACGCGGCGGATGACATCTTCAAAGCTGCTGTTGAACGCATCTTCGTACGACTGAAACGAAGGGGTCAGCGTGGGATCAATCGCCGCCGTGACCATCTGAGCTAATTCTAAGATCGTCACCGGTCGATCGCTGCCGATGTTGTAGACCTGTCCGGCTGCGGATGAAGTTCCCATCAGTTGAATCACGGCGTCGACTACGTCGTTGACATGGGCGAAACAACGAATCTGCCCGCCATCGGAGTGAACCGTCGGTCCTTTGCCGGACAACGCCGCTTCGATAAATCGCGGCAACACCATTCCATAGGCGCCGGTTTGACGCGGACCGACCACGTTAAAGAAGCGGCCAATCACCGTCGGCGTCTGTCGTTGACGCCAGTAAGCGAGGGCCAAAAATTCGTCAATCGCCTTCGAAGCGCCATACGACCAGCGTGGTCGCGTTGTCGAACCGAAGACCAGATCGTCTTCTTCAGTCCAGGTCGCTTTGGGGTTCTTGCCGTAGACTTCGCTGGTGCTGGCCAAAAACATCCGGATATCGCGGCCTGCTTCGCGCTGAGCGGCGATCTCGGCCAGCAGCAATTCGGTCGGATAGATATTCCGTTCGATCGTCTGGATCGGCTCTTCTTGAATCAGCGCCACGCCGACCGCGGCGGCCAGATGATAGACTTCATCGGCCTGAACCAATAAGCTTTTGATCAATTCTCGATCGGAGACCGACCCCGAGACGAATTGAAAGTTCTCGTGATCGATCACGTGCGACAGATTTTGGCGACTGCCGGTCGATTCGTCATCGATCGCGGTTACCGTCCGTCCGAGCGACAAGAGCGCTTCACAGAGATGAGAACCGATAAACCCGGCGCCGCCGGTCACAAGCGCATGCGTCATTCAAAACACCGAAGAAAGGAGAGCGTAACCTTCCGCTGCAGCGGTTCATACTAGATCGGCCGCTAGCGAGCTACAACCTAAGCCCCGCCCCAGAACCAGCTTGCCCCTGTTTTCTACTGGCATAATCGGCGCCATCGGGAATAATAGAACGTAAATAGCAGATCGCCCCGCAACGGCGTCCTTTTCACCCGTCCCGCTTTCCACCCCCAACGCGCTTAATCAATGTCGATTCGCAATTTGACTCTGCCGATTGCCGGTTCGCTGCTTTTGATCCTGCTTTCCGCCTGCATCGTTTGGGGGCAAGAGACTCCCCCCGCGGCTGCGATCATCTATTCGGATGCGGTCGCCTTTCAAAAGGCGGAAGAGTACGGCTTGGCCGCCGAAGAGTGGAGCAAGTTTCTCACGCGCTATGCCGATGATCCGTTGACGGAGAAGGCGCGGAACAACCTGGCGGTTTGCCAGTTGAAACTCGACAAGTACGCCGACGCGGCCGCCAACTTTTACGCGATCTTGAAAAACAACCCCAAGTCGGAACTCCGCGAAGATGCGCTGCTGAATCTCGGCTCTACCTATTACAGCTGGGCGAAGTCAGGCAAACCCAAGATGTTTGACAGCGCGGCCAAGACGTTCGAGCAGCTGTACAAAGAATACCCCAAAGGGAAGAACGCCGATCAGGCCCTCTACTTCGCCGGCGAGTCCTTTTATCTCAGCGACCAAAAAGATCGTTCGCTCGGCCCCTACAAGGCGCTGGTCGAACAGTTTACGCAAAGTCCCTATCGCGCCGATGGCGCCTACGCTTGGGGGGTAACCCTGGAAGAGCTGAACAAGCCAGCCGAAGCGGGCGACGTTTATAGCAAGTTTCTCTCCGCCTTTCCTGACCATGATTTGGCGGCCGAAGTTCGGATGCGTCAGGCTGAAACAGTCCTGAACCAAAACGACTACGCCAAAGCGGAACAGATGCTGACGGCGGTCACCGCCGATTCCAAGTTTCCGCTGATCGATCATGCTCTCTATCGCTTGGCTTATGCGCGTTTGAAGCAAGAGAAGCTGGCCGAAGCCGGCGCGATCTACGCCCAACTTGCCGCCGACTATCCGAAGTCGAAATATCATGACGAAGCGATGATGTTGGCCGGCCGCTGCTACTATCGCGCCGGCAACTGGACCGAAGCGGCCAAGTGGCTCGACGCCGCAGCGAAACTTGGCGGCGATACCGGACTGGAAGCGGCCCATTGGCTTTGCCGCGTTTATCTGAAGACCGGCAAACCGCAAGACGCCGAGAAGCTGGCCGCCGCGAAAATTGCCGCCGCCCAAGAGAGCCAGCAACTGGTTCCGCTGTTGATCGATCAGGCCGATGCGCTGTACGACCAACCGAAACGTCGCGGCGAATCGGTCCGGCTTTACCAGCAGATCGTCACGCAGCATCCGAAAGATCCCCAAGCGCCGCAAGCGCTGTACAACGGCGCGTTCGCCGCACTCGAAACGGCAGATCACGCCGCGGCGGCCCGCTTGGCGAAAACCTTTGTCGAGCAATTCCCTCAGCACGAGTTGCTGCTCGACGCGAAGTATGTCGCCGCGGAAGGCGCGCTGCAGGAAAAGAAATACGCCGACGCCGAAAAGATGTTTCGCGAACTGATCGCCGCCGGCGAGAAACGTCCCGAACTGTCGAAGTGGCGAATGCGTCTGGCGCTGGCGCTGTTGCTGCAAAACAAGCATCAAGACGAAATCGCGTTGCTCGCGCCGATCGCCGACAAGATGACCGATCCCGCGCTGCAAGCGGAAGCCTTCTTTTTGCTCGGTTCCAGCCAGTTTGCGCTCGATCAGTTTCCGGCCGCTCAGCAAAGTCTCAGCGCTTCGCTGGCCGCCCAAGCCGACTGGCGTCAAGCTGACGAAACGCTGCTGCTCCTTTCTCGCGCTCAACACGAGCAAGGCGACCACACAGCGGCGATCGCCACCGTCAGAAAGATGCAGAAACAGCTTCCCAATTCGCCGCTGGCCGACCATGCCGCTTATCGACTGGGTGAGTACTATTACGCCGCGACCGACTTCCCCAACGCGGCGGCGCAATACCAAACGTTGATCAACAAGTTTGCAAGCTCCTCACTCGCGCCGCACGCACTGTACGGACTTGGCTGGTCCCACATTCAACAGCAGCAGGGGAAAGAAGCGGACGAAGCCCTCTCGCAACTGCTCACCCAACATGACGACCACCAACTCGCGCTGCAGGCGTTGCATGCCCGCGCCGTCGCGCGACGACAGGCCGGCGACTTTGCCGGCGCCGTGTCAGACGTTGACGCCTACTTGAAAAAGTCGCCGCAAGCGGCGGACAAAGCCGACGCGTTATATCTGAAAGGGCTGTGCCTGGTTGGCGCCAACGATCAAGCTGGCGCCGCCGCGCAGTTCGCGGCGTTGAAGAAAGAATTTCCGAAATACCAGAACGATGACAAAGTTCTTTACGAACTAGCCTGGTCGCTGAAAGCCTCCGGCGATCCGGAGAAAGCGACCGCCGCGTTCGCCAGCTTGGCGGCGACCCATCCGAAAAGCCCGCTCGCGGCCGAAGCCAACTATCACGTCGGCGAAGCGGCCTACAATCGCCAAGACTACGCCGCCGCCCAAAAGGCGTACGCGGCGGCTCTCGCGGCCGCCCAAGCGGATGATGTTGGCGAAAAGTCGGCCTACAAACTGGGCTGGGCCCAGTATCAGCAAGGGGATTACGCCGCGGCGTCCGATGCGTTTGCGGTTCAAACCAGCAAATATCCGGATGGGCCCCTCGCGGCGGACGCCAGTTTCATGCGGGGAGAGTGTCTCTACAAAAAGGATCAGTTTGCCGACGCTTTGTCCGCTTACGGGCAAGTCAAAGCGGATCGCCTGTCGAGCAATGACATGCGCGACCTCTGGCGACTGCACGCCGGTCAATCGGCCGCCCAACTGAAAAAGTGGGACGAATCAATCCGCTGGATGAACGAATTGTTGACCCAATCGCCCGATTCGCCGGTCGCGGCCGAAGCCCAGTACGAACTGGGCTGGGCCAATTACAATCAAAAGAAGACCGACGAAGCGATCCAGCGATTTTTGGCCGCCGCCGATCTGTCGCCTGGAAAAACAGGCGCACGAGCGCGGTTCATGCTGGGCGAGCTTTATTTTGAGAAGAAAGACTACGAAGCGGCCGAAGGGCAATTCAAACGGGTGGTCCTTGGTTTCGGCGGCGCCAAGTCGCTGAACGAAGTGAAACCATGGCAAGCCAAAGCAGCCTACGAATTAGGGCGTTGCAACGAAGTCCGCATCCGTGATGCGATCGGCGCACCGAAAGTTCGCTACGTCTCTGAAGCGAAAAAATATTACGGCATGGTAGTCTCCGACTATCCTCAATCGGCGGAAGCGAAACTGGCCGCCAACCGTCTCGAAGCGATTAACAAACTGTAAACGCAGGTTCCCATGACACGATTTTCGTTGACCCAGCGTTTTGTCGCGCTGCTCCTGTTCACCTTCCTGCTGACCGCTGGACTAGGCGTGGTCGCCGCGTGGGCGCAAGAGAATGACGCCGCCGCCGAAGCGGAAGAACCGGCGCCGGTCGCCAACGAATCAGGCGCATTGCTCGAAGACAAACTGCTGGGAGACGACAATCAGTTGCACCTGATCGCGCTGATCCTGAAAGGGGGTCAGATGATGATCCCGATCGGGTTGATGTCGCTGTTGGTGGTCACCCTGGCGTTTGAACGAGCCATCGCGCTGCGCCGGGGACGGATCATCCCGGCCGAACTGGTCGACGGACTCGAACAAATGCAATTTGCGCCCGATGGCTTCCAACCGCGCGACGCGTATCGCTTGTGCAAAAAATATCCGTCGGCGATGGCCAACATCGTCGAATCGATGCTCGCTCGCGTCGGCCGTCCGCAGGCCGAAGTCGTGCATGCCGTCAACGAAGCGAGCGAACGGGAAGCGGACCGTCTCTATAGCAACGTGCGTTGGCTGACGCTGGCCGCCGGCGTAACGCCGCTGATGGGCTTGCTGGGTACGGTCTGGGGCATCATCTGGGCCTTTTACAAAACGACCCAACTAGAAATCGGCGGCAACCGCGCCAATCAATTGGCCGAAGGAATCTATGTCGCGCTGGTCACCACCCTTGGCGGCCTGGTCGTCGCGATTCCGGCGGCGATCTTGGCCCAATACTTCGAGAGCCGCATCATCAGTCTCTTCCATCAGATCGACGAACGGCTGTTCGGGCTGCTGCCGGCGATCGAGCAGTACGAAGGCAAAACCCGCATCCATCAGCATCATTTGGATGAAGCGGAAGCAGAAGAAACGACCGCGGAAGAGATCGCGTCGTAGACAACACCGGTGTGCCACGGCTCTGTGAGCCGTGTGAAGTAAAAAAAGACATTCGCCTGAACAGGTTCCGGTATCTGGCGCCACTCCATCTCTCCCATTCCCCCATTTTTCGACGTAAGTCGTTTTGCTTCGATAAAAGGGAGTGACTTTCTCTCGACCGCGAAAAAAGTTTCGCGATTCTCGTCGGCCCATGACCAACCGTGTCCCACGGCTCCCCGATACTTCTCTTTAGTCACCGGCAAGTTACTGTTGACATGTACACCTCACAGGCGTACACTGTCCATCCGTTTAGTTGATGCCAAACGGGGGATGCTTGCCAGCGGACAGGACATTTACCATAAAGGAGCCCGGAAAATGGTCACCGCAACTGCTTCGAAGAACGGTCGAATGGCGAAAAAAGAGACGGCGAAAAGCAGCAAAAAAAACGCTGGTAGCGACAAGTCGCCCAAGGCGGAACACAAAGATGTCGCCGGCATGCTATCTGGAAACGCCGTTCTAAAAACGACGCTTCAACAAATCGAAAAATCGTTTGGTGAAGGGGCGATCATGCCCCTGGGATCCAACCATGCGGTGATCGAAGGGATCCCGACCGGATCGATTTCGCTCGACCTGGCGCTCGGCGGGAAGGGACTACCCCGCGGACGCGTCATCGAGATCTTCGGCCCCGAATCCAGCGGTAAAACAACGCTGGCCCTGCATGTGATCGCTCAGGCCCAAGCGATGGGGGGGATCGCCGCCTTCGTCGACGCCGAACATGCGTTGGATCCAAGTTGGGCGAAAAAGCTGGGGGTCGAGCTCGAAACGCTGCTGGTCAGTCAACCCTCGAGCGGGGAAGAAGGTCTGCAGATTACCGAGATGCTGGTCAAATCGAACGCGGTCGACGTGATCGTGGTCGACTCGGTCGCCGCACTCGTCCCGAAAGCGGAATTGAACGGCGAAATCGGCGCCTCCCATGTCGGTTTGCAGGCTCGGCTGATGAGCCAAGCGATGCGTAAATTGACCGGCGTGATCTCCAAATCGAAGACGATTGTGATCTTCATCAACCAGATCCGCGAAAAAGTGGGCGTGATGTTCGGTAGCCCTGAAACGACCCCCGGCGGACGCGCACTCAAGTTCTACTGCTCGTGCCGCGTCGACGTTCGCCGTATCGGGCAACTAAAGGATGGCGAAGATGTGGTCGGTCAGCGCGTCCGCTGCAAGATCGTGAAAAACAAGGTCGCTCCGCCGTTCCGGATCGCTGAGTTCGACATGATGCACAGCAACGGGATCAGCTACGAAGGAGACATCCTTGACTTGGCCATTGAGGCGAAAATCGTCGCTCGCAGCGGGGCTTGGTTCCGTTACGGCGACATCCAGCTGGGTCAAGGAAAAGAAAAGGCGCGTGCCTTTTTGATGGAAAACCCCGCAATGACCGAGGAACTGAAGCAAAAAGTGCTAATTGAGGCCGGCCATGGCGGCGAAAAGCTGTTTGACGCCGTGCCGGTCAAGCCGGGGGCCGAAGACGAAGAGTTTGAGCCTGAAGAAGAGCTATAAGCCCTTCGTTCCATCGAGTACGACTGAAGCTCCACTGCGTGCGGCTGAATCTCCGCAGCCGTTCACGCAGCCCCCAGAGACTGCTTGAGTTGAGTAACGAGACTTCCTCCGTTTGGGCGTCGGCGGGCTCCATCCGACGTCCGTGACCAAAGAGGCTTCCGGTTTGCATCACCCGGAAGCCTCTTTTTTTGTTGGCCGCAAACCTTTTCCGTTTGGCTGGGTCCTATTCTTTACGGCGGCGCATACCACCGCGACGCCTAGCCGATTTGCCGCTCAGGCTTTATCATAACCCCTTTAAACAGCACTATTTGACTCTTACTGGCCCGGCCCGATTTCGCCATGAAGACCGACGAACTACGCGAAAAATACCTCAGCTTCTACGAAACCAAGGGGCATTCTCGCCGCGCGAGCGATGTGCTGGTCCCCACTTGGGATCCTTCGGTGCTGTTTACCCCGGCCGGGATGAACCAGTTCAAGGACCACTTTCTGGGGCGTGTGAAGCTCGACTTCACCCGGGCGACCACCTGTCAAAAGTGCTTGCGTACCGGCGATATCGACAACGTCGGCCGCACCGCCTATCACCACACCTTCTTCGAGATGCTGGGCAACTTCAGCTTTGGCGATTACTTCAAGCCGGAAGCGATCTCCTGGGCGTGGGAGTTTTTAACCGACAAAAAGTGGCTCGGCCTGCCTGCCGATCAGTTGACCGTCACCGTCTACAAAGATGACGACGAAGCGGCCGATTATTGGCACGAGAAGATCGGCCTGCCAACTTCTCGCATACATCGCTTGGAAGAGGACGAAAACTTTTGGCCCGCCAGCGCACCCAGCCTGGGTCCCGACGGCGTCTGCGGTCCCTGCAGCGAAATCTATTATCACCCGAAAGGGAGCAGCCCGGTTGAGATCTGGAACCTCGTCTTTACGCAGTTCAACCGCGTCGGCGATCCGCCCAACAATCTTGAACCGCTGCCGAGCAAGAACATCGACACCGGGATGGGGCTAGAACGAACGGCCGCCACCCTGCAAGGCGTCACCACCAACTATCATATCGACATCTTACGTCCGATCGTCGAAGCGGCCGGCGAGATCTGCGGCGTGAAGTACATTCCCGAAGATGACAATGGTCGCCGACTGCGCCGCATCACCGATCACGTTCGCGCGTGCACGTTTGCGATTCACGAGAACGTCTACCCCGGCGCCAACAAAGAAAAATACGTCATCCGCCGCTTGCTTCGCCGCGCGGTGCTGGATGGCCATCAAATGGGACTGCGCGAGCCGTTCGCCTATCAACTGGTCGACAAAGTCGCCGAGATGATGAAGGCCGGTTATCCCGAACTGCAAGAGACGACGCAGCGCGTCGCCAACGTCATCCGCACCGAGGAAGAAAACTTCCTGGACCGGCTGGATGACGGCCTGGCGCGCACCGAGAAGGTCTTCAACTCGATGCGCAAAGATAACATGACCATCGTCGACGGCGGCGAGGCGGCCGAGTTGTACCAAACGTATGGCTTTCCGCCGGAACTGTTTGAACAAGTCGCGGCCGAAAAGGGACTCGCGTTCGATTGGCCCGGCTACAAAGAAGCGATGGAACGATTCGGCGAAGAAACCGGCGGCGGAACGTCGGTGCTGTTCACCACCGGCCCGATCGAATCGCTGAAGAACACGCTCCGCAAGACCGACTATGTTGGCTACGACCAGTCGGAAGCCGATGTGACGGTCAAAGGGATCGTTGCGAACGACGCCGACGGCACGTCGAAGTTGTTTGACGACTATGACCAGACCGGTGAAGAACATCCGCTGATCGTCGTGACCGACTCCACTCCCTTCTACGGCGAGTCGGGCGGTCAGGTAGGGGACAGCGGCGAGATCGTCGGCGCCGACTTCCGCTTTCTCGTGACCGACACGCAAAAAGATAGTGATCTCTTTTTGCATCACGGCTATTTGACCAGCGGCAAGATCAGCAGCAACACCGACGCCAAAGCGATCGTCGGCGAACGTCGGATCGGCATTCAGCGGGCTCACTCGGCGACGCACATTTTGCACTACGCGCTGCAAAAAAACCTGGGCGCTCATGCTCAACAGCAAGGCTCCAAAGTCGACGAAGATTGGCTGCGTTTTGACTTCACCAACCTGGCGGCGGTCACGCCAGAGCAGTTGGCGGCGATCGAAGAAGACGTCAACGAACGGGTCGCGGCCAGCGAGAAGGTGAAATGGGAAACCGTTCCGTTGGCGCAGGCGCGTGAGTTGGGCGCGATGATGCTGTTCGGCGAAAAGTATCCCGATCCAGTTCGCCTGGTTTCGATGGGAACGTTCAGCCGCGAACTTTGCGGCGGAACTCACCTGACCAACACCGGCGATGTCGGCATGTTCGAGGTGGTCAGCGAAGAAGGTCCTTCGGCCGGCGTACGGCGCATCGTCGCGCTGACCGGCGCCAAAGCGAAGGAATATCGCCAGCAAGTCGCCGCTTCGCTGGGCGATATCGCCAAGTCGCTCGGCGTTGCTACGCTCGACGTACCGGCGGCCGTGAAACAGTTGATGCAGTACGTACGCGATCTGAAAAAAGCGGCCAGCGGCAGCGGCAAACCGCCCGAAGACCTTCCCCTTGCCGTCGAGCACGCGAAAGCGGCGCAGCCGACTTACGCCGTGCAAAAAGAGACGCTGAAAGAAACAGCCCGCATGATCAACGTCGGCATGTTTGACGCTCCGGCGCGGATCGCGGCGCTGCTGTCCGACATCGATTCGCTGAAGAAAGAGATTGTCGCTCGCGCGGAAATCGGCGTGCTGACGGCCGACGATTTGCTCGCCCAAGCCGAGTTGATCGGCGACGTGAAGTTGATCGTCGCCGAGGCCCCCGGCGCCAACCCGAACGTGATGCGTCAACTGATCGACCAATTGCGGAAGAAGGCGGCGCCCTGTGCGGTGCTGCTGATCGCCGGCCAAGGGGAAGACAAAGTGATGATGGTCGCCGGCCTCAGCCAAGACGTCGTCAAGTCAGGCGGCAAAGCAGGCGAGTGGGTCAAAACCGTCTCCACCATCGTCGGCGGCTCCGGCGGCGGACGCGCCGACATGGCCCAAGCCGGCGGCAAAGACCCCGCCAAAATCGCCGACGCCGTCACCGCTGCGAAAGCCTTTGGGAAAAAGATGCTGGGGTAGTCGCTGATCGGAATCGCTTTCCCCCCAGGATTTGCCGCCGTAAGCGGCGCCATCGTTACGATCGGCGCAGCTTCGCACAAATCGGCGTTCGATCGCGGATACCGGGCTCAATTCGCTCCGCTAGCAAGTCGATAGCTATTACTGGTCAGCCCCACCGCGACGTTCTTCCCCCGCTTATCCCAGTAAGAGCAACTCCATGAACCAAGCTGATTATTCCGCCAACGTCGAGCGCGCACTCGCCAGCAATCCTCATTTCGCCGGACGTACGCTCCGTTTTGAACAAGAGCAAGACCGCATCGTGCTGAAAGGAAGCGTCGCCTCCTTTTTCCACAAGCAAATGGCCCAAGAGGCCCTTCGCCAGGCAGGGGTCGATCAGATCGAGAACCAGCTCGAAGTGAATTGGGTCTAACACCAAATCTCGCGTTACCTACGACTTGCAGACGCCCGTGGTCTCCACCCGCGGGCATCTGCATTTCTTGCCCCAAGAAGTTTCACCGCTCAGCAAGTGCGCCCCCTTTTTCCTTCGGGCACAGCGCGTGACAATGCGAGCAGCATTCAACCCCCTCGCACGCATACACAGCTCAGGAGAACCTCCCATGTCGCGACACGGCGCTATCACGTTCAAAGGAAACCCGATGACCTTAGCCGGCGAAGCGGTGGAAGTCGGCAAGCCGGCTCCCGACTTCACCCTGCATAGCTTTGGTCCCGAAGGCCTGACGACGACCACGCTGGCCGACGTCAAAGGCAAGCCGACCATTCTGAGCGTAATCCCATCGGTCGACACCAGCGTTTGCGCCACGCAGACGCGCAAGTTTAACGAGAAGCTGGGCAGCTACGGCGATAAGATCAACGCGCTGACGGTTAGTCTCGACTTGCCGTTCGCGCTGAATCGCTTCTGCGGCGCCGAAGGCATTGAAAACATCCAAAAAGCCTCGGATTACCAAACTCGCAGCTTCGGCAACAACTGGGGCATGCTGATCGAAGAGCTGATGTTGCTGGCTCGCGGCGCCTTCGTCCTCGACGCCGACGGCAACGTCACCTATGCCGAAGTGGTCTCGGAAGCGACGCAAGAGCCGGACTACGACGCCGCGATCGCAGCGCTCGACAAATGCCTGGCGTAAGCGACCGGCAGAAATACGATCCATCGAAAGAGCGGTCCCAGCGACCGCTCTTTTTTTTTCGTACTTGGCCGTTTACGGCCGTTAAAGTTTTCGCAATCGTCCTATTGGCCGTTAAAATAGCAAAGCTTAACGCTTGCTTTCCCTGGTTCGAAGGTCGAAGCCGATGACCGCAGCTCCTTTGAAAAAACGCCGCTGGCGCCTCTGGATTTGCAGTGCTCTTGCGTTGCTGCTGCTGTTTGTCGCGTTCTTGCCGACGTTGGCCTCGTATCGTCCGCTGACGCAAAGCGGACTTAGCGCCGTGTTGGCGGCGACCGAAGTTGAAGTTTTTGTCGACCGCGTTTCGCTCGGCTGGTTGACGATCACCCAGATCGAAGGGCTGCAGATCCGGCAGCGCGAACAGAAATTTAACGTCTCTGTGCCGCAGATGAGCAATGACGTCTACTTTTGGCAGCTGATCGTCAATCCGCGTCAGTTGGGAAATCTCGAAATCATCCAGCCTGATCTGCACTTCGTGATTCAAGAGCAAGAGAACAGCCTGATAGATTCGATCGCCAACGAACCGACGCCGCTGGATCCAAGCAAACTGACCGAGGCGCTCAATCGTCAAATCTCGGTCAACATTCGAGATGCGACCCTCTCGGCGCAGCGCCCCGGCGGCGCTGCCTGGAAGATCGAGCATTTTGAGTTATCCGGCCACCTGACGCCGGCGACTTCACAGCAAGGGCCCCTACTCCGCTTTGATCACATTCAAGCGATGGACCACTTCCAGCTGACCGAAGAAATGTGCGACGACCTGCTGAAGTACGCCGTTCCGATCATGCACGGCGTGACCAACGTCAACGGCAACGCGTCGCTTCGATTTGAAGAGTGGGAGTTTCCGCTCGACAATCCGAAACAAGGCACAGGTCACGGAACCTTGGAAATCCACGAGGCCTCCCTCGTCAGCGGTCCGATCCTAAAATCGATTACCGATGCGCTGCAAATGGCGCCGTCAGTACAGATCGCCAGCAACTGCGAGGTGAAGTTCAAGTTGGCCGACGGTCGCGTCTATCACGAAGGGCTCGAGATTGGCCTCCCCCATTGCCGCGTGCAAACCAGCGGATCGGTCGGACTTGACGATACCCTCGACATCCTCTGCATTATTCCCATCCCCGTTGGCGATTCGATTGACGAGACGATGCCGCTGCTACGTTCCTTCCAAGGAAAAACGATTCGCCTCCGGATCACCGGCACGCTGCAACAGCCGCAAGTGGGACTCGACGATACTTTCAATCAGTTGACCGAAACCTTTTTGGGCGCCGGCGACGGGGGCGAGATCCCGATCGATCAGGTCCTGAGCGCCGCGACAGGCCTGCTGCAAAAGATGCGCGCAGGCGTCCCTGGCGGTACGCTGGATCGCTTGCGAACACAACCACCTGCGCCGATCGAAACTCCCGATTTGCAGCGTCCCCTGGGGGGGCTCTTTGATCGCCTGCGACAAGGACTCGGCGGCGTGATCGATAATGGCCCACCGCTACCAGAATTAACGGAAGAAGACCCGCCCCCGCCTCCTTCGGCTCCCCCTTCATTACGTGGGTCGTCGGCGCCTCCGCCTCCACGGCCAGAATCACCGGGCCAACCGCTTGATCTTTAAGGACAGATGCTTCTGCAAGGCGATCAGCAACTTGACTGACTCCATCGATTCCGCTCCTTCGCGCTCTATGCTGGTTCAGATACTGGCGCTGCTCGCCGCGGTTGTCCTCTGCCTCGCGATCGGTATCGTCGGAGCCCTGTTTACCACGCCGCAAATCCCCACTTGGTACGCTGGTATCCACAAACCGAGCTGGACTCCACCCAGTTGGATCTTTGGGCCGGTCTGGACCACGCTGTATGTCCTGATGGGGATCTCTGCATGGCTAGTTTGGCGGCAGCGGCCTTGGTCGGCAGCTTGGCCAGCGCTGCTGCTGTTTGGGATTCAGTTAACCCTGAATGCAATCTGGTCCCCTCTGTTTTTTGGCTTAGAAAGCCCGCTGCTTGGGTTGATCGACATCGTGTTGCTCTGGCTGATGCTCGGCGTGACCATTTATGGGTTTGCGCAACAATCGCTTGCGGGCGCCTGCTTACTGGCCCCTTATCTCCTTTGGGTCAGTTACGCTGCTTGTCTGAATTTCGCAATTTGGCGATTGAACGGGTAAGTCGGTATCGCAAGGCGTTACAATCGGCGTATTTCGCCTATTCCGTGATTTGATCGCCGCGAACCTGCCTGTTTTGGACGGTTTTCCGCAGACAACCGAGGGGCTGCACGAGAAAATGGAGGGACCTGTAGCCCCCCTTTTCTATCGCCAGCTCTTGGAGTCAATCTTACTGATGACGGCCGAAAACATGCAGACGAACGAAAGCAACGAAAGTCTCGACGCTTCGAAATACAGCTACGACATCGTTCCCTATCCGAGTCATCCCTTTCGACAAACGCACCCCGAGCGACTGCATGCGATCAGCCGAATGTTTGGCATGTCGCCTGCCGAAATCAATCGCTGTCGCGTGCTGGAGATCGGCTGCGCCGGCGGCGGCAACATCATTCCCATGGCCGAAACTCTCCCTGAGAGTCAGTTTGTCGGCATCGATTTGTCGCAGCGGCATATCGAATCGGCCCTGTCGAGCGTCGAGAAGCTCGGGCTGACGAATATCGAACTGAAGCATCTCGACGTCATGGATATTGACTCGTCGCTGGGCAAATTTGACTACATCATTTGCCACGGCGTTTTCTCTTGGGTTCCGCCTGAAGTGCAAGACAAAATTCTCGCCGTCTGCCGCGACCATTTGAACCCGCAAGGGGTCGCGTTGGTGAGCTACAACACGTTGCCAGGCTGGCGACTACGCGGAGCAATCCGCGACATGATGAGCTATCATGTTCGCAACTTGTCGGATCCAAAGAAGAAGGTCCAGCAGGCTCGAGCGCTGTTAGAATTTCTCGCCAGCAGCGTTTCGGCGGAAACCGGCGCGTACGGCAAAATGATTCATTCCGAACTGAGCCTGCTGAAGAATCAGACTGACAACTACCTGTACCACGATCATCTGGAAATGAACAACTATCAGTTCTATTTCCATCAGTTCATCGAGCAGGCCAACAAGCACGATCTGCAATATTTGGCCGAATCGCATATCGCCACCATGTGGACCGGCAACTTCGCTAAAGATGTGGCGCAAACGCTAGAGCGCATCGCGCCTGATATTATCCAGCGCGAGCAATACGCCGACTTCGTCCGCAATCGGATGTTCCGCCAGACGATTCTTTGCGCCAAGGGAACCAAGATCGATCGGGCGCTGAACGAGAATACGCTGAACGGCTCCTGGATCAGTTCGCCGATGCGACGTATTGAAAAAGACCCGGACAAAAACTTCCCCGAAAATACGGTGTCGTTCCGCAATTTGCAGACGAATCAAGGTCTGAACACCTCAGATCCGCTGATGATCACTGTGACTGACTTTTTGGGAGAACAATTCCCGCTCGCCGTTTCTTTTGAGGATCTGCTCGCACGCGTGCAAACCAAAGCGGAAGAACTTGGCAACGTTGACATGACGCAATTGCGTCGCGCAATGGCGAACAATATCATTCACTTGGCGGTCGGCGGCGTGGTCGAATTGTCGTACACTCCCAATCGATTCACCAAAGAGATTTCGGTCAAACCGAAAATCTCTGGCGTCGCCCGACTACAAGCCGCCAGCGTCGATCGCTTGACGAACGCACGGCACGAGATCATCAAGCTAGATGACCTGACGCGACATATCGTCACAATGATCGACGGCGAGAAAACGCATCACGAGATTCGCAACGGCCTCAAAGACATGTTGCACAACGGCAAGTTGACGATGCGCAAGGATGGCGAAGCGATGCCGGCTCCGGATGGAGAAATGCTCGAGAAAATCGCTACCGAAGCCGTCGCGAAAGCGATGGAACGCCTTAGCAAAGCGGCCATGCTGATCGGTTAGCCGTCGTTGCTGCATCGGAATTCCACCGCAGGGATGGGTGGAGACCGCATTCCATGCAAAGTCTCCCATGATCTTCCCCAATGGCTCAGCCAAAGGGGAAGCGGAGGCAGGCATTACTCGCCGAGATCGCCATTTTGATCCCGCGAAACGATTCGACTGGCGCTGTAATGCAAATGGGCCAGCATTTCCACACGAGCTCTTTCAGCGTCTTGATGAAAGATCGCATCCGCGATCTGCTCGTGCGACTGAGCGGCCCGTCGGTGTCGGACCAAATCATTTTTGCAACTTTGAATCTGGCCGAATTGCACCACTCGAGTGAGCGTGTGAAGCAAAAGGGACATCAGCGGGTTCTTACAAGCCGTAGCGATTTGCACATGAAACTCTAGGTCGGTTTCGACAGCGTTTACATCTTCCGATTCGACTTCTGCGGCAAACTTGTCAGCAAGTTCATAGAGTCGCCGCGCATCGTCACGCGTTCGGCGCAGCGCCGCCAGATACGCCGTTTGCCCTTCTAGGGCGGTTCGCACTTCAAAGATCTGCTGAAACGACTGCTGACCTTCCAGCGAGATCATCAACGGAAACAGCTGTCCAAGCGTCCCTGCGTCAATCTTTTTTACGGTGGGACGGCGGCCATGCCCAATATCGAGCACGCCCAACGCCTCGAGATAAGACAAGGCTTCACGAATGGGAAGACGGCTGACCCCGAAAGTCTCGACGAGCGATCGTTCGCTTGGAATCGCCGCGCCGATTGGCCAGCGACGCGACCGAATGTTTTCTAGCATCTGCTCTTTGACCCATTCGGCGCGGGACATTTGCGGTGGCTCGGAACTCATAAAATCGAAATCTCCAAGTAGCTCTCTGGTCGAGAAAATAGAGAGGAAGAACTTCTATTACTTGTCCAGACGATAGACGAAATGATTTTCCCCGTTGGACGCCACGTTCGCCGTTAATTCGGACTTATCTGGGTCCCCATACCGCATGGGAATCAAATTTGGCGCCGGAATCGGAGCCGATCGCAATTCCACCGGAACTTGCGAAACGGCTGGCTCCTTGTATTTTGTCACGCACACGTGATGGCGCCCGGCGACGACGCCATCGTTGGGTTCAAACGTCGTCAACTGAAATTTTCCAGTTTCATCCGTCTTCGCATAACTGGAAACGTTCGATTCGTCGGAATGAAATGTTACCAGAGCTTCCGCCAGAGGCTTCCCATCAAACATCACCACTCCCGAAGTAGGAAAGACCTCTGGCCTGGCCTGAACCCACTTATCAACGCGTGACGAGCAACCAGCCGCGGATAAAAAGAACAAGATGATCCACGGACTATTCTGAGAAAACATGAACATCGCTCCCATTGATATCAGGACAAAATTGCCGCAAGACAAAGGCCTGCCGCATCGCAGTATCTATTTACCCAGACCTCATGCTAGAAAGTGCTGGTCGTCACGCTGCGAAACGCTGCGCTGCATCATTCGAGATCCGCCTGAGACGATCGCTAAAAGTTTTGAGAGACTTCGCCCCCGGACTTCGATCCCAGCGCACCCCATACGCCATATGGACTCGCCCCCGAGGTCACTTCGGCGGAATATCCCAGGTCGCCGGTATCGATCGTTTCGCTGACAAAATGCGCCGAACCATCTCCCATCAAGACAAGTACGCCGCCGGGGTGTCGACTGGAAGCAGTGTAAATGCCGCCGTATTGATGAGCGCCGCCTCGACCGCAGCTTGGCCCGTTGGGAGGCAAAATCGTATTAAATCCGGTATACCTGGCGGCGCCATCGGTCCAACGAGCCCCCGGAAACCTTCCGCCGGTCCCGCTACCTGGAGCGCTTTCAATCGTAGCCGAATAGGTCTTCGTCGTTCGATCGTAAGCGGCTAAGCAATTCAGCGGCGCTTGTCCATGAGGATTGTCGGTGGGCGCATTCCCATAACCTTTCGTGTGGGGCGATATCGGCCGCACAAGTTCTGACATGAGAATGGTATTGCTCGTGCCGTCGGTAATGTCACGAAACCCAATATGGGTCTCGTGACCGAAGACTCCGCGGGGACTACTCCCAGTCGGGTCATCATCCACGCGCATGTACGCGTTGGAGTCACCGCCGCAAAAGGTGTAGTTTGATTGGCCGATTGAGCTCGCGTCAGGATCAAACGAATCGCTGGGACAACGCAATGCGACAAGGTTTGCCGTAAAGGGAGTGAAGCTCGCCCTCCAGGGATTTTCTCCCATACTAGGCGTGCCTCCATAGATCGAATCCCACAGCGCCGGCTGCTCAATAAATGGGAGAAGAGAGACGAACCCGCTTAAACGCGTGCGATTCGTATTCGAAACGCTGGTAGGCGAATAGGTCCCTGTTCCGCCGGCACGCGGAGGAAAGACGCCATGCGTGTCGTGATAGTTGTGCAGGGCTAGTCCCCATTGCTTGAGGTTGTTGTTGCATTGAAGGCGACGAGCCGCCTCTCGCGCCTGCTGCACCGCAGGCAGCAACAGTGCGATCAATACGCCGATGATCGCGATAACGACCAACAACTCAACGAGCGTGAACCCTTGACGGTCGCGACTCGCAATGGGCGCTGAGCCAAAGATCTTCTTAAAAAGTCGAACCGAGAAAAGAGAACTCCGGGCAAAAGAATCATGCAGCATGGGAGGTACCTCAGCAGAAGAATGACGAGAATCATGCCATGTTTGGATATACCAAACGAGGATCATCTTGAGCCTGTCGCTCACAAATGTCAAGAGAAAACCCAAAAAAACAGTGGACAGAGCCGAGTAAAACACTTGATTTCGACGCAAATCCGCTTTAACGTGATCCTTCCAGTCACCCGTGATGGTATTACCACTTTATTGGAGAGTCACTTCTATCATGCTACGCACAGCCATATACACGACCGCGCTGCTTTGCGCAATCCTGCCCTGCGAATACCTTTCGGCAGACGAGTTTCCCCAGCCCGTGATCCAGGAGGATTGGTGGCCGATTGCTGGAAACCCCGACTTGGGTGCGATCAGTTCCCCCAAACAGCAGCCGGTTGACTTCGCCGTCTGGCAAGCGGCTGACGGCACATGGCAACTCTGGTCTTGCATCCGCAAGACGACCTGCGGCGGCAAGACGCGAGTCTTCTATCGCTGGGAAGGAAAGTCGCCGACAGCGACCAATTGGGAGCCCCAGGGAATCGCGATGCAGGCCGATCCAGAAGTTGGAGAAACGGAAGGAGGACTCCAAGCTCCCCATGTCGTTCTCGTCGGGAAGACGTACCACATGTTCTATGGCGATTGGAACAACATTTGTCACGCGACCAGCGAGGATGGCAAGAATTTTCAGCGTGTCGTTCAGCCCAACGGCAAAACAGGCATGTTCTCTGAAGGGAAAGAGGGATTTGCTCGCGACGTGATGCTGCTTCCCGTCGCCAACGGCTGGCATGGATACTACACGGCCAACCCTTCCGTAACTCCCTCGATTTCTCAAAAGAATCGCCAAGGAGCCGTCTATCTTCGCAAGACGCGTGATTTCAAAACGTGGACAGATTCGGTGGTTGTCGCTTTTGGGGGACTGACCGATACGACCGCCTATTCAGCGGAATGTCCTTTCGTATTCGAGCGCGACGGTCATTACTACCTGTTGAGAACTCAGAAGTACGGCAAGGATCAAATCTCGACCTTGTACCACTCGGATGATCCCAACTATTTTGGAATCAATCAGGACGAACGCTTTTTGGTTGCCCGCATGCCGGTGGCGGCTCCTGAAATCGTTCTGCACAACGGAGAATACTACGTGTTCGCACTTAACCCGGAGCTGAACGGGATTCGCGCTACGAAACTAACGTGGGAATAGTCGACATCGCGAAACGGCGACAGCGTCTCTCGCTGCATTCGCCTAACTAGCGACAAGTCTTCACCATGAGGCACACCATGAAGAGGTCTATGCCTTGAACGCCGTTACTGCCGACACGTGCTGCGCGCTATTGCCCCAGCACGTAGGCGAACATCATCGGCGCGACGATCGACGCGTCGGAGTTGATCATGAACTTGTCGGTATGGACATCGAGCTTGTTCCAAGTGATCTTTTCATTCGGCACCGCGCCACTGTACGAACCGAACGACGTGGTTGAGTCTGAAATTTGGCAGAAGTAGCTCCAGTAGCTGACATCCAACTCAAGATCTTGAATGATCAGGGGAACGGCGCAAATCGCGAAATCGCCGGCGATGCCGCCGCCGATTTGATAAAAGCCGATCGGATGATCCTTCTGATTGGCCAGATACCACTCGACCAACTCTTGCATCTGGGCGGTGCCGGGCTTCAGCACGTTGTGCGACTTCACTTTTCCTTCAATCACGCGAGCCGCGAAGATGTTCCCCATGGTCGAATCTTCGTAGCCAGGAACGTAGATCGGGATCTTGGCGTCAAACGCCGCTTTCAACCACGAGTCTTCGACCGGTATCTGGTAGTAAGGCTCCAGCGCGTTCGCGTCAAAGAGCATCCGGAAATAGTCGACCGGCGAATGCTGCTCTCCCTTTTCGCCCGCTTCGATCCAGAGCTCGGTAAGCAGACGCTCAAGATGACGAACGACCGTCTCCGGGATACAGGTGTCGGTAACGCGATTGAATCCTGCATCACGTAGATCGCGTTCCGCCTCGGGCGAAAGGTCGCGATAGTTGGTGGCCAGCTTGTACTCATTATGAGCCACCAAATTGAAGACGTCTTCTTCCAGATTAGCGGCGGTGCAACTGATCGCGTGCACTTTACCCTGGCGGATCATTTCGGCCAATGAAACGCCAAGCTCGGCGGTACTCATTGCGCCGGCCAGTGTAACCATCATCTTCCCGCCATTTTCGACGAAAGATTTATAAGATTTCGCCGCATCGAGCATTTCTCGAGCGTTAAAATGACGGTAGTGGCGTTCCATGAACTGGGTAATCGACATCGCGCACAAGCCTCGGTTGGGACATTGCCGGCAGGGACGGAGGGAAAGCGAACAGTATATCACTGCAAAGTCAGCCAGACGAGAACGGGTCGGCGCTAGGATCGGTCCAAACTGTCCAGATCCGTTCCAACAAAATACCCTGGAAATCCGCTTAACTTGCTGGCCCCGAATCATCGGGGCATCCCGATAAAACGAACCAGATGCGAGGAGTCGCCCAAAAATTCGGCCCCTGAGCTTTCAAGACGAAAAGCGTCGGATCATGGAATCGAATTCCTCTCGATTAAGTCACCGCACCACGGAACGACTGACCTATTCTTTCCGTTGAAAGCGAAGTTATTGCGTAGGGGCAACGCACATGAAGCTTACGACGAAGTTTTATTCGTTACTGATCATCTTAATGATCAGTATGCTGTTGGTCGGCTATCTCGCGAGTCGCCAGGCCTCGGAGGTGCTCCGCAACGTCATCATCAGTCGTTCGGCTGGGCATGCGCAATCCGTAATCGACGAGATCGATCGGATGGTGCATACCAGGATCGCGCAGTGGAGAGCCTACTCTGAATCGCCGCAGATCCGGCAAGCGCTGCATGATTCCAACGCCGAGTTTGCGAAGTTGCCCGACATTCAGGCGACGATCGACGAGCGCGATCAACAGTGGCGGTCGAACGATCCCGCCGTCTCCCAGCTTTCTACCGAAATTGGCGCGCTCCCCTTGTCGCAAGAACTCGCGCGTCAGGTATCGCTGCTCAATGACGAATATGGCGCCGCCGAATATGGCGAAGTCTTCTTGACGAATCGATACGGAGCCAATGTCGCCGAAACGAACCGCACGTCCGACTATCGCCAAAACGACGAGCAATGGTGGCGCTCGGCGGAAAAAGAAGGGGTCTATGTCGATAGCGTCGCCTATGACGAAAGCGCCCAAGAGTACGCGATCAGTCTTTGCTTGCGAATCGATGACTCCCAAGGCGATTTTTTGGGCGTGTTGAAAACGGTGATCTCGATTCATGAAATCGTCGATGTGATTGAGCAAAGCGCGAAGCAAGATTCGGTGCTCAACATTTCATTGATCGACGCTGAAAAGAAATACATCTACCATTCCGCCTACAGTGCGCGGACTCCGCTTGATCAAATCTCACCGCTCACAGGCCTGACCTTCACATCGTTTGGACCAACGCAGCGTGTTTATGAATACGCCAGCGAGGACGGAACGCGCATCTTGTCGATCGCCGCCGAAAGCCGCGGCTCCGGAAAATACATGGGACTCGGCTGGGAGGCGGTCGTCGATCAAGCCGAGGACTCGCTGATGGCGCCGCTGACCCGTTTGCGCTGGAACATCTTTGGCGTCGCGTTGCTGTTGGCGACCATCGTGCTGGGAATTAGTTGGCTGGTCGGCAATCGATTGCGAGCGCGAATCGCGCGGCTGTCGCACGCCGCCAAAAGAATCGGCGACGGCGAGTTCGGACTGCAAGTCGACGACGAATGTCACGACGAACTGAATGACGTTGTTCGGCAATTTAACGCGATGTCCTGGAAAATTGTCCATTCGCACGACGAATTGCTAGCCGCACAACACCGCGCCGAGTCGGCCAATCTGGCGAAGAGTCGTTTCCTGGCGACGATGAGTCATGAACTGCGCACGCCGATGACGGCGATTCTGGGCTTTACCGAAAACTTGCTGGAGTCGCCTGACTACGGCTCAATCGAAGAGCGCAACGAAACGCTCAATACGATCCTACGCAACGGCGAGCACTTGCTTGGCTTGATCGACGACGTGCTCGATCTATCAAGGATCGAAGCAGGGCGCACCGAGATCCAAACCGAACTTTGCTCACCAGGACGAATCGCCAAGGAAGTCACCGGCATTTTGAAGAAGCGCGCCGCGGCGAGACGGCTCCACCTTTCAGTCCGTTGCAAAACGCCGATACCGGCCCAAATCGAGACCGATGCGCTCCGCTTGCGGCAAATCTTGCTGAACCTGGTTGGTAACGCGCTGAAGTTCACCGAGAAAGGGGGCATCACTCTGGAGCTTTCCTCCACATTTGGCGACGTCGGCCGGCGGATGTTGCGCGTCCGTGTCGAGGATACCGGACCAGGCGTTCCTCCCGACAAGTTGGAACACATTTTCGAGCCGTTTGTTCAAGGAGACAGTACGACATCGCGTTCGTTCGGAGGCGCTGGCCTCGGACTCCCCATCAGCCGGCGCCTGGCCGAACTGCTTGGCGGAACGTTGATCGTCGAAAGTACGCTGGGAAAAGGTTCGGCGTTTACACTCTCTGTTCCGGTTGGCGACATCGAAGGAATCCCGTTTGTCGAGTCGATCGACCAATGCCTGAAGAGCCTTTCGCAGCCGTCGTTGGACATGCCGCCGCGGATCGACGCGAACGTGCTGCTGGTCGAAGATAGCCGCGACGCACAATTGCTAATCCGCACCATTCTAGAAAGAGCCGGCGCCAAAGTGACGTTGGCGACCAACGGCGTCGAAGCCCTGGAGAGAATGGAAATCGCGGAGGAAGTCGCCCTGCCCTACGACGTGATCCTCATGGATATGCAAATGCCGATCATGGACGGCTATACCGCGACCCAAAAGCTGCGTGGTCTTGGCTACCAAGTGCCGATTATCGCGTTGACGGCGCAAGCGATGGAGGAAGATCGCCAGCGCTGTATGGATGTCGGCTGCACCGACTATCAATCGAAGCCGATTCACCGCAAGACATTGCTCAAAAAGATCCACCTCGCGCTCAGCGATCAGCAGCAAGAGACGGTGATCTCGTCGCCAGGCGGACGTCTCGAAATGAACAGCTTTGAACGACTCCACCCGGCCAACGGTGACAGCAGCGGCCCCAGCAAGCCGACTCGATCTTGATGACATCGGCAGCAGAACAATAGTCCTATCCGCAATTGGACTCACGGCCTGGTGATCCCCCAATGATCATGCGCCAGGTCATGCTGGATGTGGAGGGAAAAGCAATGCCCTCTTCCCCGCTTTGACTTTCACCCAAGATGAACTATACAGTAAGAATGCCTTCGAGATTAAATTGGCGCGACACTTAAGTGTCGCCACCACTTGTACGGTAAACTCGATCTCGAAACCCGCTGTGTATTTGCGGAAATCTGAGACTATCTTGCGCTGAGCGACATGAAACGTCACCCGCTTCTGCGGCTCAACCCATATACACTATGAAGTGCAGCATTTTTTGATGTCGAGCAGTGTTCAGATCACGCCTTCCTAGGCGCGTTCGGCCTATCGACACTCGGATCCCACGGTTTGGTTGATCCGACTCTTTCCTTGCTGCTTTTTGCTTCTATCAAAAAAGACACCTGAACAAGTTTCACATCGCCCAAGTATGCATTGATTGAAAAGCGAATCACCATTCGACGGGCAGATAGCTGAAAAAGGTGCAAAGATATCTGCGTGCCAAGGCAATCGAAAGTGGATCAGGTTGTTCGTCGCGTTCGTGCACTAAGCTGTTCCGGTAATCGCGAACGAGATGCCCATTAATTCGATCCGTATCAGGAATCCCGCGGCGCGCGGCCAACCCTTCAAATAAGTTGAATGTCTTTATTTCCGTTCCCCATGTCTCATCCCAGAACTGCCTTGCCCCCGTTTCAAATTCCGCGAACAGACGCATGATATAGGTCCCCTCCAAGTTACGCGAAGCGCTGACAATTTCTCCTTGTCTCAGGTCGGCCAGCAAGATCGTAGGATCGCTTTGAGCGTGATCAAGAAAACGATTAGTACCTTGTCGGATTGCGACAAATTCACGTTCGACAGATTTAATCCGAGATTGCCATTGGTGCCTAGAGGGCATGTTGCCTCATCTCCTCAAGGATTTTTTTTAGCGAATCCTCGGAGAGCGGAATCGCTTCGGCTTCACGAATGCTTGTCACAATCTTGCCGCTGAATGCGTAGTGTAGCTTCCAACCACCGTCGTAGTAGAAGATGCTTGCGATATCGTCATATCCAGGCATCAAATAAAGATCTGCAATTCCCTCTACGCCGGGGGCAGAACGTCCAATTGGCTCGAGCATGATTCGAACTGTGTCCGCTTGCATCACAAGTGCTGGAACATGGTGGGCGCCCACTCTCGCATCGTCCAGTTTCTTTTCCACTCGCCGCGTTGACCATCCCTTCGACTGGGCCCATATGTTCACGTTGTCTACTAGACTTCGCACGCGATCAATCCAAAGAGTCCTCTCCTGCATGCGAATCTGTACTTCTTTCTGGATTTCATCTTTAGCGACTCCGGGGTCATCGGGGGAGCCGCCCCAATCAAGATTGATGCTTCCGTCAGAAACGTGCACTGCAACGACGAACTGCGGAGGCCTGGACAAAATATCACCTGAGGCAGTCCCGCGTTTCTCCCCTTTCGGCACGAAAGTGAACACGACGGTACCTTCACTGCCCTCAGGCTCGTAGCCGCTTACCATATATGACTGTTCGGACATTTGACACCTCAAGGATTGACGTCGAGACCGCCAAAGCTCTTGCAAGAAGAATGACTGAGACTCAATAGGCTCGTATTGAACGGTTTCTTGCCGACGTTTTTCCAATTTGAATCGGAAGACCGACGGTGAACCATAATTATATTCGTTTCTGACAACCGCGTCTCGCGTCCTTAGGCAAGTTGACCAATGACAGTTAGCGATGTGCCCAAGGACGATTAGTCCTAGGTCAATTCCGCAATTCAATAATCGACGCCAGCAGTATCGGAGACTGAAATGGGCGTCAATGATCCCGCTAAAGCGTCCTGGATTTTCCCTTTTTTTGACGAAACCATATGCAAAATCAGCTAAGGTACACTCGTTCGTACCGTCAACCAAACTTCCCCGCTTCCACATCCACAAAAAAGCGCCTTGCCGAACCCGGCAAGGCGCTTTGTAAGCTTACGGATCTAAGGCTTATTGCTTAGAACTGGCTCATATCGCAGCTCAAGCCGCCGGCGGCCGGGACATAGGCGTGACGCGTATAGTCCATCACCATGCGGTGAGCGCTAAATCGCCAAGCCAACGTGCCGATCGAGTTCATCATCCGTTTGATCCACTCCCGCGGCAATCCATCGACGTCGCGGTCATAGAAGAGCGGCACCACCTCGTTTTCCAGCACGCGATACAGCTGTTCGCCATCGCGTTCGTCCTGGCGTTCGACCGAACTGTGCGTTCTTCCGTTGCCGATCGCAAAGCCGTTGTTGCCGTCGTGCGCTTCGGCCCACCAACCGTCGAGAATCGAGCAGTTCAAACCGCCGTTCAACACGACCTTTTGACCGCTCGTTCCGGAGGCTTCCAGCGGACGTCGCGGGTTGTTCAACCAGACATCGACCCCTTGGATCAAATGGCGTCCGACGTTGATGTCGTAATCTTCGACAAACACGATCCGATGTCGGAAGCGTTCGTCATTCCGCAAATTGAAGATCTCGCGGATCTTCGCTTTGCCGGGCTCATCTTTCGGGTGCGCCTTGCCGGAGAAGATGAACTGGACCGGACGGTTCGCCGAGTTGACGATTTCGTCCAAACGATCGGGGTCATCCAACAACAGGTCGGCTCGTTTGTAGGTCGCAAAACGCCGCGCGAATCCGATCGTCAGAATGTTCGGATCGAGCAGCGTGCGAGCTCGTTCGACTGCTTCGTCGCTTTCACCCCGGCGGCGACATTGTCGCGAAACGCGGCGGCGAACAAATTGCAGCAGCAGGTTTTTTAGCGTTGCGTGGGTTTCCCACAATTCGCCAGGATCGACGCTATGAATGTTTTGCCAGAAATCGGCCTCTCCCATGCGACTGTACCAACCGCTCGGGAAGTGGCGATCATAAAGCTGCAACATCTGCCAGGCGACCCAGCTCGGCACATGCACGCCGTTGGTGATATGGCCGATCGGAATCTCTTCTTCCACGCGCCACGGCCACAGATGGGCCCACATGCGTCGCGAAACGTGCCCATGCAACTGGCTGACCGCATTGGCGCGGCGTGACAGTTTGAGCCCGACGACGGTCATGCAGAAGGTCTCGTTTTCGTTCTGCGGCTCAACGCGCCCTAACCCCATCAGCTGATCGTGCGAGATCCCCATGGCGTCGCGGAGCGGGCCCAGATGCTCTTCGATCAGACCCGCGTCAAATCGGTCGTGCCCTGCCGGAACCGGCGTATGCGTCGTGAAGATGGTCTGCCGAGCGACGTCACGCATCGCGTCTTCGTACGACAAGCCATCTTCCTGAATCCGCTCACGCATTCCTTCCAACGAAGCGAAGGCGCTGTGCCCTTCGTTCAGGTGGTAAACGCCGGGAGTAATGCCGAGCGCCTTGAGCGCTCGCATGCCGCCGACGCCCAACACCAACTCTTGGCGAATACGCGTTCGTTCGTCGCCACCGTACAAACGGCTGGTCAACTCACGATCTTCCGGCTTGTTGCCGTCTACATCGCAATCGAGCAAGAAGAGCTTTACGCGGCCGACGTTCATCTTCCAAAGCTTGGCTTTGAGCGTGCCGCTACGCGTATCGATCGAGATCGTAATCGGAGTTCCATCGGGAGAGATCGCCGGCTTCATCGGCAGATTCTCAACCTTGGTATCCATGTACTCTTCGTGCTGATAGCCGTCGACGTCCAAGTGCTGCTTGAAATAGCCTTGGTCATAAAACAGGCCGATCGCGACCAGCGGAACGCCCAGTCCGCTAGCACTTTTCACATGGTCGCCCGAGAGGACGCCCAGACCGCCCGAATAAATCGGCAGCGATTCGTGAATGCCAAATTCGGCTGAAAAGTAAGCGACGGGACGCGATCCCAAAACGCCGGCATGGGTCGCCGACCAAGTATCTTTCGTCGAGAGATATTCTTTCAGCCGGCGATAAGCATGGTTAATGCGGCTGTAAAGGACCATTTCGGCGGCACGAAGCTCGAGCCGCTCTGGCGTAAACTCTTTCAGCAGCGCGATCGGGTTGTGATCCAGCTGGCGCCAGCGGATCGGATCGAGGTCGCGAAAGAGGTTGAAAACGTCGGGCTGCCAAGTCCACCACAGATTGTTGGCCAGTTCGATGCACTTGTCATAAAGCTTCTCGGCCGATAATTCTGCGACAACGCCTTTTAAGGCGTCTGACTCGGTTTGCGTCAATTCTGCTTGACTCATAATCCATCCTTCAGCAGGCAATGCCTGAAACGCTTTGGAACTGGAGACTTAAGGCAAATGTACCTGTTCATTATCGGGGATGCGACCCCAATCACTCCTACGAATCGGAACCTAGAACCGAATGCTTGAAGCTAACTTCATGCAGTCGCTTTCTCCATTTAGACATATCGCAGTAAGTTGGCGATAGCAACTAGCTAATTTGGAATTGCTCACCACCGCTGGCAGGTTGTTTTTTCGCCGAGCATCAAACTGGCTATTGCCGGGCTTCGCTGGCTAGGACGCAAGGAAATGCGTACGATGACAGCTGATAGCAAATCGAATGCCCATCTCCCCCCATTTTATTTTCTTCCTTGAAATCGCTCGAAAGAAATTTCGTGATCTCTCAGCCGAACGATCCGCAACTCGACCTCCTTTGCGAGCAACTCCATCAGCTGTCAGCCGAGGAAAATTGGCCGGCGAAGTCGCTAAAAGCCTGTGGCGACGCCGGAGTTTTTCGCTGGTTTCTCTCTGCCGAACAGGGCGGAATGGGATGGAGCGACGTCGATGTTGTGCGGGGATATTTAAAGCTAAGCGCGGCATGTTTGACCACCACCTTTGTCATCACGCAGCGGACCGGCGCCTGCCGACGAATTGCGGGCTCTACGAACCATTTGGCCCAGCAACGTCTGCTTCCTGACTTGGCCAGCGGCGCTGCTTTCGCCACGGTTGGGATCTCGCATCTCACGACGAGCCGGCGGCATCTCAGCAAACCGGTGTTGAGCGCAACCAGCGATGGCGACTCGTTTTTACTTGACGGTTACAGTCCTTGGGTCACCGGCGGCGTTCATGCCGATACGCTGGTCGTTGGCGCTACCTTAGAGGATGGACGCGAGCTCTTGGCCGCCGTCGCCGGCAATGCGCCCGGCGTATCGGCAGAAAGTCCAGCGAGCCTTGTCGGTTTGACCGGCAGCGCAACGGGGATGGTCAAATTTTCTCAGGTTCGCGTCACCCCCGCAGATTTGCTGGCCGGACCGGTCGAGAACGTCATGAAGGTAGGCGTCGGCGCGAAGACAGGGGGTTTAGAAACATCAACCTTGGCCATCGGATTGGCGACGGCCGCGGCGGCGTATATCCGCAACGAGGCGATCAAGCGGCCTGACCTTTCTGCCCCTGCAGAGTCATTTGCTCAGGAATTGAGCGATCTTCAGACCGACTTGCTATCTGCAGCAGCAGGAGAGCCGCTCTGCAGCACTGAGCAACTACGTAGCCGCGCCAACAGTATCGCCCTGCGAACGACGCAAGCCGCCTTGTCGGCCGCCAAGGGAGCAGGCTACGTTACAGGCCATGCGGTCGGCCGTTGGTGCCGCGAAGCGTTGTTCTTTTTGGTTTGGAGTTGCCCCCAACCTGTCCAGCAAGCCAACTTGTGCGAATTGGCCGGCATCGCCGAATAAGCAGAAGCGGAAGAATTGAGAGATGGAAAAAGTCGAAGTCACCTGGCACGACCATGCGGTTACCCGTGCTGATCGCGAACGTCTTAACGGCCATCGTGGATGCGTCGTCTGGTTCACCGGGCTCAGCGGATGCGGCAAGAGCACGATCGCCAATCTGGTGGATCGTCAACTGCATGAACAGGGCGAACATACGTTTCTCCTGGATGGAGACAATGTGCGACATGGGCTTAATCCATCCACTGCGATGCTGGCCACGTCGCATGACGCCGATTTCGCAGAGCGGTTTGGGCTGGGCTTTGGGCCCGCCGATCGCGAAGAGAACATTCGCCGCATCGGAGCGGTCGCCGATCTCTTTTGCCAGGCAGGACTAATCACATTGGCTGCATTCGTAAGTCCTTATCGCAAAGATCGCGATCTGGTCCGACAGCGCCTGGAATCAAGCGGCGCCGTGGGCGATTTCATCGAAGTTTTTGTCGATACGCCGCTGGCCGTATGCGAGAGTCGCGATCCGAAAGGTTTGTACAAGAAGGCGCGTGCCGGTGAGTTAAAAGGCATGACAGGCATCGATGATCCCTACGAACCTCCGCTCCATGCCGAGATCACCTTGGCCGGCGGATCGGCCCCTGCTGAAGAGCTTGCCGCTCTGGTGATCGCCAAATTAAACGAACGTGGAATCGTTGGTTGATGTAATGCTAGCGAGAAGAGTTGGCGATAACGTTAACATTTCTAAAAAAGTGGTTGACGGTGACGGCGACGAAAACATACAACAACTATTCCGGCGTTAAGCTCCACGGATGACCTCGCAAAACGAAATTTGCCTCGCTCGCGTTCGCCGGAAACTCCCCACCCGCTTGTCAGCGCCACTTGCCAAGACTCGTCGCAAGGAAGATCCAAGGATGATTAGTTCGAATGTAAAAGACGTGCGCTCGCGTATCCGCACCGCACTTGGTGCAAGCCCGCTCTTTCCGCTTCGCCAATTGCAGGTTGAATTTTTCGACAATCGCATTGTGTTAGCCGGGCGCGTAGAAAACTTCTATCAAAAGCAGATGGCGCAAGAAGTCGCCCGCTCGATCTCTCCCGAATTTGAATTGATCAATTCGGTTGAGGTCGGCCGCTCTTAAGAGATTCCTATGCTTCTGGCTGCGGCGCATAAAAATAGAGCGCCGACCGGCGCTCCGCTCACTCTCTTCTTCTAGCCGCAACGCGATTTAGAATTCTGCTTTCTCTTCGGCCGCTTCGCTTGTGCCCCCAGATCCGTCGAGACTGCCAGCTCCAGAGCCGTTGGCGATGAGAAAGACCATCGCTCCCGCCATCGACAAGTTCTTCATGAATTGAATCATCTGCATTTGCGCCTCCTCTCCTTCCAGATTCCAAAAGTCATGGAAGTAGTAAGTTGCCAGCACCAAAAAGACCAACAGCAGTCCCGCACCAAACCGCGCATAATAGCCGGCCGCAACTGTGGCGCCGCCGACGATCAGAAACAAGATGGCGCCTGCCAACATGACGTGGGGAGCCGGAACTCCGACAGAGGCCATGTAGCCGGCGACGCCTTCGAAGTTCGGAACTTTGTTGCCGACGGCGCTCAGCACAAAAATAGTGGCCAACATCACGCGGCCGGCGATCGAAACGATGGGGATCATGGGATTGCTCATGGAAATTCTTCCTGAATTGGCTTCCGTTGGCGTCACGGAAAATTAGTCAACAAAGTGGGTTAGTTCATCTCAAACAACATGATTTCCGCATCAGCTGTCGCGGAAATCTGGACCGTCGGTTCAAAACTGATTGCGGCGCCATCGCTCGTACCCAACGGCTTGCCGTTCAATTCCACCGCACCGCGCAACACCTGCAGCCAGGCATGCCGCTCGGCCGGCAACGGATGTTCTACCGCAGCGCCGGCAGCAAGTTCGGCCAGGAAAATGCGTGTATCTTGGTGGATTCGCAACGAACCTTCCGCAGCGTCCGGCGAAGCGACCAGTTGCAGGCGATTCTGGCGATCTTCGACCGGAAAACTCTTCTGTTCGTAGCTCGGCTCCATCCCCTTCTCTGCCGGATAGAGCCAAATTTGATAGAGATGCGCCGGCTCTTTTGAGGAAGGATTGAACTCGCTATGCAAGATCCCTTTGCCGGCCGACATCCGTTGAAACTCGCCGGGGCGAAGCGTTTCGCCGTTCCCCATCGAGTCTTGATGTTCCAGCGCGCCTTCCAACACGTAAGTAACGATTTCCATATCGCGATGCGGGTGCTTCCCAAAACCTTGACCAGGGGCGACCCAGTCTTCGTTCATCACACGCAACGTACGAAAGCCCATGTTGTACGGGTCTTGGTATCCGCCAAACGAAAAAGTGTGGTAGGTGTTGAGCCAACCATGATCAAAGTGGCCGCGGTCGTTCGCTTTGCGAATTCGGATCATCGCCCTCTCCCTTTAAATTCACAACACTATTTTACATATCAACTATATGATGAAAAAAAGGAGCGGTGGTTACACGTCGGCTTCTTTTTCTTTTCCGGCTGTCAGGCTCATGCGGGCCTTCTCCAATAGTCGGCTCAGCTCTTTCAATTCCGCCTTCGAGAGATGCCCCATCAATTGGATATGGGTCTCGCTGACAGGTTGATCCATCTCACTCAGCAGTGTTAACCCCTTTTCGGTGATCTCGACATAGACGACCCGACGATCGTCGTTGCACCGCCGGCGCTCGACCAGTTCCTGCTTCTCTAAACGGTCAATCAGTCCAGTGATCGCGGGAACGACCTGGATCATCCGCTCCGCGATTTCTAAACTGGGCAACGGTTTCCCCTCGCCGCGCAAGATTCGCAGCACGTTGTACTGCGACGAAGTCAGTCCGTACTTGCGAAACAAGCGTCCGAACCGGTTGTGAAGTTGGTCGCTCGTCCGCAAGAGATTGAGCGTCGCTTCTTGCTCTGCCGAAGCAAACGGCTCCTTCTTCTTGATTTCTTCTTGCAAACGACTCGTAGACATCACAAAACTCCTTTTGGTCCACTTAGTTTACGTGTCATCTAATGCATCGTCAATAGATTAATATCGACTTTTTCGCATCCGAGAGAGTTTTGCGACGGCTGCCGGCAAAACCGATTTTCCAACACCCAACGGAGAGCGGGGAATAGAATCGGCAAAAGGATTGTCGTGGTACGAGCGCCGAGAATCGATGGCGCAGAGATGTCTGCCACAAGAGCCTGACTTCTCTGCGGATAGCCAGGGAGATTTATTGCATCACCATTGGAAGCCATGCTCACCCCACGCAGAAGCGTCAAAAGAAGCATGGCTTTGCAAGATGACAAGACGGAACGAACGCTAGGGGCTCTGCTGGGCAGACGCCGGCGGGCACGGCATGCCCAGCGTGCGCCAAGTTCGGATTTCAGCGTCGTTCTTAAAGATCGCCCAGCCGGCGCCGCGATCAACTTCGAGCATGATCGCAGAAACTTCCTGGAACAGCTCTTGGGCGTCCTGAGACGACTTCGTATAGAGCGATTCCAGCAGCTCGCTGGGGAAGGTGAGCTTGTCCGCGACACGCAGCGCATGAGCGACAAACGCAAACTTGCTCGCGCGACTCGCCAGACAGATAACGGCGTCTCGTCCCCAAATCGAACGCATTGTCGCTTCAAATTGGGCGACGCTACGGTCATCCAACACAACCTGATTGTCGGAAATCGGCACCGCCCCGTGCGATGTCGCTTCGCGATAAAAGGTGCTGCGATCATCGCCAGGCAAGCGAGTCAGATTGACGATCGCATACAGCTTGCGACCTTGACCAATGTAGCGAGCGACGGCGATCGGATCGACCACAACGCGTTGAGTGAAGTAGTTCAAACCAGAAGGAGCGACGCCTGACTCATAGTCAAGCGGTCCCGGCGCGGCGGAACCGGAAGCGGCCGGATGTGCGCCATGGACGACTGGCTGTTCGACCCGCGGAGGCGGCGGATCAATATGGGGCTGACTACCGTAGCCAGCCTTCTGTCGCAATTTTTGGAAGTCGCCGCTCGACAGACGCGAGTAATGATCACCCACTTCGTGCGGCTGGTCCGCCGATTCGACATTTTCCGGTTTGGCGGAGAGGGATGGGAGAAACTCGGTCAAATCCGAGTCATAGCGCGGAGCAGCTGCCGGCTTGGGAACTTGATTGGTCTCGTCGCCCATCGACAGAGCGGTCTGCTCGTCGAACCAACGCGATCCCAAACCAGAACGTGAACCGGTCGATTCGCCGGGAATCGCGGCCTGCAAATGGGTTTTTCCGACGGTGACGACATCGCCATCGTTCAGCGCGACCGGTTGCGTCAAACGCTCGCCGTTCAAGTAGGTGCCGTTGCGGCTTTTCAGATCGGTCAGCATCAGTTGGTTGTCGACCAACTCGACCGCGAAATGGAGCCCCGAAACGTGCGGGTCCCCCGGAATGTGAAACTCAGCCGCATGCGTTCGACCTACTTTGATCGTTTGCCCATCACCAATCCAGATTCGTTGGCCGGCGCTCGGTCCGGCATAAATATTAAGCGCGCATCGCACGGTCTTATTCTCTCGGTTCGCTAGTCTGGGAAGGCGAAACGCAAAGGCCAAAATCCATTCGGCCTTCTTCTCGTTTATCCATTATTCCCATTTTCTACTAATCCGTCGTGGTAAAAAGCAGGAAATCCATCACAACTTTGTCGTCATTAACCCACAGTTTACCGATGCAGATGACGTTTATTCATCTTCCGTCATCGGCTGCGGGGCATTCTGTTCTACTTGCCAATCAACGGCAAACCAGATCGTGGCTCGCCCATCATCGCCAGCTGTCATCAAGTCGGTCCTTTGCGGCGAAAACTTGATCGCCCTAATCCCCTTCTGATGTCCTCGCAGAGGCATGATCTCTCGCATAAGCGAAGGCTTATCTTTGTCGGGACGATCCACGTACCAGACAATGACCATACTATCCGAACTGCCGGTCACCAGGCGACGACCATCCGCAGAAAACGCGACGCTGTTCACCTCGGCCGAGTGCCCTTCGTGCGTGAGCGGCTCTCCTATTTTTTCCGCCGCGAGGTCGACTTCTAGCCAGACGCGCACTTTTCGGTCGCTGCTGACCGCCGCCAAACGCTTCCCGTCGGCGTCAATCGCAACCCCCAAGTAACTTCCGCTGTGCTTGCCAAATGGCTTACCGACTTGCTGCGCGGTCTCGCCTGAGACGATGCGCAGTTGACCGTCGACGCAACCAGCAATCCAGCGATCTTCCCACTGATTCGCCCAGGTCATATCGAGCGCCGCCGAGTCTAGTTTCCCCTCGGCAGTCGGCTTGCCGGTCTTCCAATCGAAGATTGTCAAGCTTGCGTCGCGGCAGGCGATCGCCAGTTTGTCATCGCCCAGTGCAGCCGAAGTGACATCCTTGCACGAGGTCGTCCATTGGCCAATCTTCTTGCCGTCGACAACGTTCCAGCGTCGGATCATGCCGTCGCTATGCACGGCGATGACTTCCGTATCATCACGAGAAAATCCAACGTAGATGACCGGACGAGCCGAATTCAACCGCTGAATGCGGCCTGCCATCGTATTCCAGATTTCGACATCGCGGTTGGTGAAGTAAATCGCCAATTCATCGTCGCTGGTCGGCGAACCGGTCACGCCGCCGATCTTGCGTCCGCTGCTGGCCGCCGCTTGTGCGACTCCCGGGATCGACAGCGGCTCTCCTTTTAAGTCCCACAGCGCGACGTCGCGCTCACTGGCCAATAACAAATTGCCATCAGCCGTAAATGCAGCGGAGCGGACTTCGTAGGGAACGGAGGTCTCGGCGATCGTTTCAGAACTGGGACGCCAAATCTTTACGACGTGTTCGTTTTCTTCTCCACGGCGCAGCAGTGCGGCGATCATCGTACGATCAGGAGACAAACAGAAGAATTGATACGACTCATTCTCTTTGGCGCGGAACTCGGCCAGTTCTCTTCCTGACCCGGTTTCCAGAACGGTCACTCCTCCCGCGGCGCCCCGTGCGCCCCCGATGGCGACGACGTTCTCATCCAAAAACCCGATTTGCTTCACGCCGTTCATCGCACGCTTCCAAATCAGCGGTTCGCTGACAGGCTGAGTCGAATAGACCGAAGCCATCACCAATTTTGCAATGGCCAGCTTTTTTCCGCTCGGTGAAAAATCGAGTCCCCATGCCTTCGCCGGTTGCGTGATGGTCGTTTCGTTTCCAGAGAAGTCGCGAATTCTTAGTTGCGACTTCTCGCCATCTTGCAGCGCGAAACGCTCGCCGTCTGGCGCTGCCGCGATCGCTACCGAATTGCCTCCCACCGGGAATGCGCTGACCTGTTCCGTCGTATCAAGTCGCCACACCGCAGCGCTGACGCCGCCGATTTGGGTCACCAGATGATTCGGACCGACAAATTGGGCGCCAAACTCGGTCGCGCGACTTTCGGCCAGCCAGTCGCCTTCACGCAATTCTAAAATATCGCCTCCGTTCAACAGGCCCGGCTGAAAAATCCGAACGACGCCGCCGCTATCGCCGGTCGCGGCCAAACGTCCGTCGCTGGAATAAGCGGCCGTTAAAACGGCATGATCATGCTGAATCGTCAGCTGGTCGCGGTAGGCTTCGTAGTCCCAAAAGCGAAGATGTTGATCGACGCTTCCCGAAACCAGCGTCTTGCCATCCTTGCTCCAGCGTGCCGAGCTGACGACATCCAAGTGTCCCCGCAACGTTTTGCCGCGCACCGGTTGCGTAGCGCTGCCGGTGATGTTCCAAACGCAGATCGAGCCATCTTCCATCGCAGCCGCCAACAAACCGGTTTGCGAATTGTAGTCGAGCGAATTCACGCGCGAGTTCAGCCGATCGAATTCCAACACTTCGGGATCGCCCACAGACCAGGTCGACATCGCTCCGTCGCTGGTCGCTACGGCGGCGATGCCGGGCGCGATCCAACATGCAGCGATCGGGATCTCGCTTAACGCTACTTCCGCCGAGGTATCGGTCGTCTCCAGGTCAAACGTTTCGATATGACCGCGCCGGACATTCCCGCCGGCCAACAACAGCGTCGAGCCATCCGATGACAGGCTCACCGCATTCAAACCGTCCGTGAAATAGCGCAACGGTTTGGCGGTCGCTTCCGGTGAAGCGATTGAGAACAGATAGCCATTCGCGGCGATATAGGCGACGCCGCTTTCCGGCTGAAACGTAATTCGCTCCACGTGATAACGCGGATGGTCTTTCTCTGGGACGTATGGATTTCGCACGAGGATCGTATGTTTTTCATCGTTCGCCGGATACCAGGCGACCAGATGTTGCTGCGGATCATCGCAACCGATCAACAAAAAATCTCCCGTCGGCGCGAAGGCGATCGACGTAATCGGCGCTCCCTGCAGATCCAATGATTTTTGGGCGATCGCTCCTTCCGCTTGTGAATAGAGCGAAACGATTCCGTCGGTCCCGCCCACCGCCGATAGGTCTCCTTGCGGGGACAATGCGACCGCCGTGATCGGCCGGAGCGCGTCGATCTGCGGCACGTCGGCATGACAACGTTCGTACAAGTGGCCCCACTCCCAATTGCGAAAGCGCTCGGGAATCTGCTCCAGCAGTTCAATCGCTCGCCCGATATCGTTCGCCTCGATTTTGGCCTGGGCCAAACCAACACGAGAAAAGACCGCGGCGAATTCGGCTTCGGCCCGAGCTTTGTCGGCAAGCGCCTTCTCATTCACAGCCGTTTCCCGCGCTACGTCCGCAGCCGCCTTTTCTTTCTCCGCGGTCAACTTCGCCTTGTCTGCAGCCGCTTTTTCCTTCTCCGCAGTCAACTTTGCCGCGGTGGCGATCGCTTTCTCATTCTCGGCCACTTTCTTCGCCGCATCTGCGGCGTTTTTCTCTTTGACCGCCTGTGCTGCATTTTCCACCGCCAGCTGACGTTGCACTTCGGCATTATCTCGTTCTTTGGCGATCGCCGCATTCTTGCCGTACACGACCACGCCAAAAGCGACGGCGCCAACCATCAGCAGCAACATGGCCGCAATCGCCGACAATTGGGCGAAACGTTTGCGCGACTGGGCGAGTCGACGATCGGTTTGACCCCGAATCAACGCATCGTACAGCGACTGGGTCTCGGGATCGGTCTCGTCCAACTGTTGCAAGCCGAGGTCGAAGTCCGCTTTGGCCAGCGCGCATTCGGCGTAGGCCCGCCGTGCGTCGCGAAAACCATTGATCGCCGCTTCGTTTTTCGGCCACAGATCAATCGCATCCTGGAAGCCGAAAAGGGACCGGGAGAATTGGTCGTAGTTTTGCGTCGACCGCGCTTCCTCCAAATCTTCGCGTGCACGAGCCGCCATCCCCAAACTTTGCGAATGGAATTGATACTCGCTAATCGCGGACTGAAATTGGGCGACCGAGACGTGCCGCTGGCTGATATCGCTCGACATCGCGTGCAGTGCGATCTTGAGCAGCGTGCTGCTGGAATCGACCGGGGTGATTTTATTTTCGGCCGCGGCGACCAGGCATTCAGTCACCGTCTTGGCCGCATGCGGCGGCGCGCCGGTGACGATCTCATACAGGATCGCGCCCAGCAGATAGATGTCGCTGCCGATTCCAATCGTTTCGATAGGACCGCGCACCATCTCCGGCGCCATGTATGCAGGCGTACCTCCCATGCTGAAATGGTCGCCGCGGTTGAGATCGACCGCCAAGCCCCAATCCATCACCAAGACTTCGCCATACTCGCCGAGCATGACGTTTTCTGGCTTCAGATCGCGATGAATCACGCCGCGCGAATGAGCGAACGCCACCGCGTCGCAAACGCGGTCCAAATACTCGAGATTCTCGAGTTCCGTTTTGTTGCGAATCGCCTCGTGCCAAGGAGTGCCGCTCACCAGCTTCATCGAGTAGAAGAGCGTGCCGTCGCTGGTCTGTCCCAATTCGTGAATCGGAACAATATTCGGATGATCCAGAAAACCGGTCAGCACCGCTTCGCTTAAGAACTTGGCGCGATCGTCTTTCCGTTTTCCCCCTTTGTTTTTCAGCGTTTTGATCGCGACACGCCGACGCACCGACTTTTGATCGGCCGCGTAGACGGTCCCCATCCCTCCTTCGCCGAGGATATTGATCAACTCATAGTCCGACGATTCGCCCTGCTTCGCATCTTTCGCGAGAATCCGCTCGCGAATTTCCACGCCCAGTTCGCGTCCCCTGGCGATGGTCGCCGTCTTGAGCGAAGTCAGCGGAGAATCACCTGGATTCTCGGCCCCTTCCCAATATCGGCGGACGCCGTCGGCCGAAAGCGGCTTCGACCCCATCGCGAGATCGAACTCCGAATCGACAGCGCCCACACTGTCGACAGTTTGCCCGATCCCAGAGGCCGGCGGCAAGTCGATCGTTCGCCCCACTCCGTCGCTAGGCAAATCCAACGTCTGTCCGAAAATTGGACTCCCGCCATCGTCGGGAAGATCGAGCGTATTTTGTGCCGAAAATAAATTATCAGGCAGATCGACCGTATGCCCGAGTGACGAATCTGGCGCAGGAAGATCGATCGTGCGATTCACATCGCTCGCTGCTTCGTCTCCTTCAACTTCGCTCGACAACGAAAATCCAAACTCCTCATCACTGGGCGGTTGCGCTGGCGCCGACTCAGCCCCCGCGGAAGCAGGCGGATCAAGAACACTGCGCGGCGGAATCGGCGCCTCATCAGCGTCAGGCAGGTCGATCGTCTGCATCACTTCGTGCGACTGAGCCGCAATCGGAGTATCGATTTCGATCGTTCCTTGGCGCCCATCCGGCGTCGTCTTGTCGCTCGACAAATCGACAGATGGAGTTGATTTGTCCGCATCGTCTTCGACCAGGTCAAATTCGTACGTCTGTCCAAGGTCTCCACTATCCGGCAGATCGATCGTTCTGCCGATCACCGGTTCAGCATCCCATGCGGCCCCACATCCAGGACAGCGTCCTTCCGATTGCTGCGTATCGGTCAGCTGGGCGGTACATTGCGGGCACACAAACATGAACAAGCTTTCCGGCGATCAAGTAAGAAGCGGTTGGAGCTGGATTGGGGGCATGAAAAAGGAACGGCGAAATCGTGCTCAAGAGCTCGATCGATTGCGCAGCCAATACCATTCGATCATAAATCAAAGCCGCTCGATTCACCAACAAAACCGGCATTTCGTGGGGTAGAGGCGAGAAAATCGCCGATTAGGCCCGAATTATCGAACGCGTCGTCTCCAGCGGCGACGTGAAAGACTTTGCTTCGACTCGCTCGACTCCTGGGACTCTCGCTCGAGCGTTTCTTCGACCGCCTCGGCGCGCTGGCGATCTGCTTGCGGATTGAGTGCGAAAGCGGCCATCATTAGCGCTCCGCCGATCCCCCCCGGCAGCATCCAGCGGCGACGAAGCGAAGATGGCGCTTCGCGCGATTCGGAAAGCTTTTCTCTTTGCCATGCGGCGGAGAGGTCGGGAGTCCAAGCATCCACGACGTCGGCTGAATTTTCTTCGTCCGACATCGTGTCGTCGGCTTCGAACCATTTTTCGTATTGCACCGCCCAAACTTGCTCCGCCGACGCATCGGCTGGCAGTTCTGGCGCCGCGGATTGCACATGTCCTTCAAATCCACCGCCGCCGCTGGCGCCGTCCGGCGCGTCTGCAGCGACCTTATCAAAGTAATAGACGTCAGGCTCTTGTTGTCCGGCCAGCAGAATCGAAACCTTGTATCGGCCAGGCAAAAACCGCGTACTCTCTTGAATGAATTGCTTGACCTCTTCGATCGTGCTGAATCCTTGCAACACGATTCGTTCCCCCACTTCTTCATCCAAGGCGTTGACGATCACGACCACGACTTCTTGGATTTGATTCAGCGAACCTCCATCCGAGTTGAACGTAGAGTTCGTCGTTACTGCGAAGACGGAGTCGGGCAAGACGGCGACCGGCGCAATCTCAGGAGCGGAAGGGAGCGTGAACGGCGGCGGCTCTGGGGCAAATTGCACGCCAACAGGGAAAATGACTTCAAAGGTGTCAGTGACCGAATTCAAATCGCGGAACGTCGTATCGTCAACGACATTGTCATACAGATTGATCTGCGGATCGTTGAACGCGGTAATCGTCACCGTCGCGCGCTGCTCGGAGCTGGCGAAGCCTGATGCGTAAGTGTGCTGCAGCGTCTGGGCGCCATTGATCGGATCTTGGAACAGATAGACGTCCTGCGAACCATCTCCCCAATCGACCAAAACTCGCGAGTTCTGCTCGACATAGACCGGTTGTCCGTCGACATTGATCGTCGACGAATCTCCGAGCTTTGAGATGGTGGCGTTGACTTGGAATTGCCCAAAGCCAATCCCCTTGGCGATTTGTGAAGTCGATGCGTCGGGATCGGCGCTCTGGGCGGTTCGCTGATAGATCGGGCCAAACTCGCCGACTTCGATAAAGCCAGGCTGCGTATCCACGTCCACAAAGGTTGCAAACGAACTGACGGCGCCCAACGAGCCGACCGAGTCGGCCAACCCGCCGCCGACATAAGGAGTTAACGTGTTGTTGGCGTCGTTCAGCAGAAAGAAGTCCGCCGCCGAGCGCATCACCAACATCGAGTCTCCCGCGATGTTCAACGTACCGCCGGCCAGAGCGGTGAACGCATTGTTGGTGGTCGTGCCGCCGGTCATCCGCACTTCGCCATACACGACGACGTTGTCCAACGGATCGGCCGCTTGCTCAGCAAAGGTCAAGTCGCCGGCCGTCTGCACGAACAGATGTCCTGCCGAAACTCCGACCGCCGACAACGCTGGTTTAAAATTGGCGATCGCCAGACTATCGCTGCCTGCGACTTCAAACGCAAGCGTCACCGGATCCGCCGCGATGGTTCCTAACGAGTCGGTCACCAACGCAATCGTCAGACTATTTACATCCGACAACACCACCGAATAAACGCCATCCATATTGGTTTGCGTTGCTGGCGTCGTACTCGGGCCTTTCGGTGCGAAGGTGTCGTCGTTGGAGTTTGGCAAGTAACTCGAAATCGCATCGGTCGAACGACGACCGAGTAATCCGCCGTTCGCCGCATCCGTTGCATTGAGCGTCGCGCCGGGCGTCACCTGCAAAGTTCCGTGGGCTTGCAAGGTCGCCTGTTGGAAATCGACTTTGGTCATCACGATCGCCCCGCCGGCGACCAACAACGCTTGATCGGCGACAATCAAGCTAAACGCGGCGCCTGTTCGCTCGTCGTTGATTTGCACCAGATGACCGTCGGACTTGATCGCCATCGTTCCGATCGCTTGCGAACCGTCAACTAACAATAGGCCGCCGTCGCTCGCTGAACTTTCCATGATCGAAACGTCGCCGCCGACCGTTAGCGACAACCGCCGCAGATCAATCGAGTCTCCCGCCGAATCGCCCAGGTGCACATCCGCGCCAGCTCGCAAGATCGCCAATCCGTCAATTTGATCCTCGGCTGAACCGGCGACCGGCGCCGCCACCAATTGCGCGACGACCAAACTGGTCCCTGCCATGTCGTCGATCGATCCGCTGCTCTCAAGCACCAACGAATTCGCCGCACTGCCGGTTCCTCGCAACGAATTTCCGTTGGCCAGCGTCGTATCGCCATCTTCATGAATCGTGACGTCGCCCAGCTTCGCCTGAAATGTGAGCGTTCCCAGTTGGACGTTGGCGCCGCTGTCGGCGCCTCGATCAAGCGCGTTGACAGTCTTCGCCAGCACGCCCAGATCGATATCACCCAATTGCGACGCCAAGTAGGCGTTTCCGCCGACGGTAAATGCGTCCGCCGCTTCATTCGCCAACACGATGTGCGAGTTTGCCTGGAAAATCGCATAGTCGGTCGTTTCAATCGAAGTGCCTCCGACCGCGTCGATTTGCGAATCAGTGATCGTCGCACTATTGGCGGCATTATCGGCGATCAACAGCGCCGTCTGAGCGAAGTTGGTGATCTCGGTCGCTCCGACCCCTTCGCGACGCTCGGCATGAGTAATCACCATCGATGCGTCTTCGCGAATCGTCACATGGGCGCCGGCGTCCATATTGGCGAAACCAAAGAACGTCACGCTTCCTAGCGACACTATCGCGCCGCTGTCGGTTCCGCGCCCCGAAGCGTTCGGGCTACTCGCTGCATCGACATCGATCACACCGACGCTAATTTCGCGAACAACGCCGGGAGTTGCAAAGTAGTTGGTGTTGCCGGTGGTAAACAATGCGTTGCCGACAACCGTCAATTCGTCGGTCTTCTGATCAGCCAACACAACATCCATTTCGGAATGAAACTCGGCAAAATCGGCAACCGTCACCTTGGTTCCGATCGAATCGCGAATATCTCCCTGGTTGGCGACCAGGACAAGCGTATCGGCTTGACTGGCCCCCGCCAGCAACATGCCCAAATCTTCATGAATCGTCACGTCACCGCCGATACTCTCGAACTGCAGCGAGCCAAGTTCGACGGTCGCGCCGCTATCGGTCCCGCGATCGGTCGCCAGTTTTGCTGTCGGCGTTACGCCGATGTCAATTTGCTGTCCGCTGGTTGATGTGAACGATGCGTCTCCCTTGACGATCAGTTTGTCGCCGACGTTGTCCCCCAGCGTGATCGTCGTATCGGCCGTCAACGTAGCGAAGGTGTCGACTTCGATTGTCGTCGCGATCGCGTCGGCAATGAAACTGTCGGAGATGAGCGTCGCCGAGGCGGCGTGATTCGTGTTGCCGCCATCGAAAGTCGTATCGATGATCGTCATGCCGGCCGCCGGAGCGACAAAACCGCCGATCGCGTTTGATTCGGTGATCTTCACCGCGCCCTTCGCATCAAACGTCAATGTGCCGAAATTCACGCCGCTCGTCCCGACGCCAACGGTGACCGCGCCGTCGGACTGGAAAAATGCATTGCCGCCGACCAGCAATTGAGCGTCCGCATCGGAGTTGACCAACTTAATGTCGCCGCTCGCGAGAAAACGTGCGTCACCAATAATAGAGCTCTTTTCGCTCCCGGCTGAACCGATGATCCCGGTAGTACGCAACACCAGATTATTGGCGAGATTCTCGTAGGTGGTTCCGGCGAATTTACGATTAGCCAGATTGGTTTCGCTGTCGGTTTGCAGATAAACGTCCCCGGTTCCACCAACCGTGTTGAATGTGATGCCATCGACCTTTACCGACGCGTCGCTGTCGGTCGCCAACATGTCGGACACGCCAACGCGAATATTTCCGCCTGCGGTCGTCACGAACAACGCGATGTCGTTATCGAGGGCGCCGTCATTCAAACCGAGCGAGTAAACGCTCAGATCGACGCCGTCAACCGTAATCATCGCTTGATCGGCTAGGTGAATTTCTCCGCCAGCCATCATCACCGAACTGTTGGCGACATCGACGCTGGCTCGCAAAATATTTTCGTTGAGCGAGCCGTCCGAATCGGCGTCGGTCAAATCGCCATCGGTGATCAACACCAGTGAGTCAGCCCGGTTCACAAAGATCACCGGTGAACCGTCAACCTCGAACCGTCGCGACGCCAGCAGAGTTGAATCGGTCTCGTGAATAACGACATCGCCGCGGACAGTTGATCCATCACTGCTAGAGAAGGTCAACGAAGAGAGTTCGACCGTCGCTCCGCTGGCAGTTCCATCCGCGTCACTGGCGCCGACGGCAATCGTTTTTCCAGTGCGTGAATAGAAGAAAGCGTTATCATCCGCCGCGACGCCGATCTTCAGTTCATTATTCGCTTCGTCGGCCAACGTGATCGTTCCATCGGCCACAAAGATCGCATCTTTCGCGACGATCGAAACGCCATCGACATCCGAAATGCTATTTAACGCCCCAAGCGATTCAAGGATCAACTGATCGCCGACGTTAATATCGTCGTCAATTATGATATCAGCCGCCGTAAACTGTATCCGCAGGCTCCCGGTCACCATCCCAGGCAAAGTCGGAAAGAGCGCCGCCGTGCTGATATTGCGATAGTAGATATCGGATAGGTCGCCGCCGCCTGCGGCGCGGAATTCGGCTCCTGCGATCTTGTTATCCGCCAAAAACGTCGAGACCGGCTCACCCAGCGGATTGGACGAAGTGTCGCCAAACAAATTGATAACCTCGCCAGCGGCCGCTTCAAACAAAGCGTCGCCAACCACGCTCCCGTCGCCGTTCACATCCAGATCAATCCGATCCGCCGTCAGCGCGTTCCCATCTTCGACCTGCATCAGCGATCCGTTCGCCGCCAAAAACAGATCGGCCGCCAGATTGACTCCGGTCACTTCCATATCGGAATCTACGCGAATCGTCACCGAATCTCGCACATTCATACCATTGTCACTGACAAATGTCAGCTGGCCCAGCAACACCATAGCGCCGCTATCGTCCCCGCGATTGATACCATTGTCGACGCCAACATCAATCGTCTGCCCGCCGCTTGAAATGAACGTCGCCAGGTCAGTTACCTGCAGGAAGTCGCCAGCTTCATTCGCCAAGTTAATCGTCGTGCCTGCATCGAACGTCGCTGGACCGCTAATTACGATCGATGCCCCGGTCGCATCGGTGATTGAAGCGTTCGAAGTCAGTGCGAGCGAGTTCGCGGCATTCGCACCAGAGAGAATAGTGTCGCTATCCTCTTGGATCGTCACCATGTCGCCCTGGAACGCCAGCAAGCCAAAATTCGCCGTGCCCGCCGGGCCGACGTCGATCGAGCCAGCGGCCTTGAACGTCGCTAAATCAGTTACCTGTAGCAGATTTGTTCCCGCATCGGCCAGGTTGATCGTCGTCCCTGCGTCGAACGTCGCCGGACCACTAATCACGATCGAAGCGCCGCCGGCGTCAGTAATTGAAGCGTTGGAAGTCAAGTCGAGCGAGTTGGCCGTATTCGTGCCGGAGAGAACGGTATCGCCATCCTCCTGGATCGTCACCGCGCTGCCTTGGAAATTCAGCAAGCCAAAATTCGCGGTTCCGGCGGGGCCGACATCGATCGAACCGGCGGCGATGAACGTCGCTAAATCAGTTACCAGCAGGACATCGCCAGCTTCATTCGCCAGGTTAATCGTCGTCCCTGCGTCGAACGTTGCTGGACCACTAATCACGATCGAAACGCCGCCGGCGTCAGTAATTGAAGCGTTGGACGTCAAGTCGAGCGAGTTAGCGGTGTTGGAACCGGAGAGAACCGTGTCGCTATCCTCTTGGATCGTCACCGCGCCGCCCTGAAAATTCAGCGTGCCGAAATTCGCCGTGCCCGCCGGGCCGACATCGATCGAGCCGGCGGCCTTGAACGTCGCTAAATCAGTTACCTGTAGCAGGTCTGTTCCCGCATCGGCCAGGTTGATCGTCGTCCCTGCGTCGAACGTCGCCGGACCACTAATCACGATCGAAGCGCCGCCGGCGTCAGTAATTGAAGCGTTGGAAGTCAAGTCGAGCGAGTTGGCCGTATTCGTGCCGGAGAGAACGGTATCGCCATCCTCTTGAATCGTCACCGCGCTGCCCTGGAACGTCAGCAAGCCGAAATTCGCCGTGCCCGCCGGGCCGACGTCGATCGAGCCGGCGGCGATGAACGTCGCCAAGTCATCCACTTGCAGCAGATCTGTTCCCGCATCGGCCAGGATGATCGTCGTGCCTGCGTCGAACGACGCTGGACCACTAATCACGATCGAAGCGCCCCCAGCGTCGGTAATTGAAGCGTTCGAAGTCAAGTCGAGTGAGTTGGCGGTGTTCGCGCCGGAGAGAACGGTGTCGCTATCCTCCTGGATCGTCACCATGTCGCCCTGGAACGTCAGCGTGCCGAAATTCGCCGTGCCGGCGGGGCCGATGTCGATCGAGCCGGCGGCCTTGAGCGTCGCTAAGTCCGTTACCTGCAGCAGGTCTGTTCCCGCATCGGCCAGATTGATCGTCGTGCCCGCGTCGAACGTCGCTGGACCGCTAATCACGATCGAAGCGCCCCCAGCGTCGGTAATTGAAGCGTTCGAAGTCAAGTCGAGTGAGTTGGCGGTGTTCGCGCCGGAGAGAACGGTATCGCTATCTTCCTGGATCGTTACCACGTCGCCCTGGAAATTCAGCAAGCCGAAATTCGCCGTTCCGGCCGGGCCGATGTCGATCGAGCCAGCGGCGATAAACTTCGCTAGGTCATCTACCTGCAAAATGTCGCCAGCTTCGTTCGCCAGGTTGATCACCGTGCCGGCATCGAACGTCGCTGGACCGCTGATGTCGATCGAAGCGCCGGTGGCGTCGCTGATTGAAGCGTTAGAAGTCAAGTCAAGCGAGTTGGCGGTATTCGTGCCGGCGAGAACCGTGTCGCTATCCTCTTGGATCGTCACGACGTCGCCTTGGAACATCAGCGAGCCGAAATTCGCCGTTCCCGCCGGGCCGATGTCGATCGAGCCAGCGGCGATAAACTTCGCTAGGTCATCTACCTGCAAAATGTCGCCAGCTTCGTTCGCCAGGTTGATCACCGTGCCGGCATCGAACGTCGCTGGACCGCTGATGTCGATCGAAGCGCCGGTGGCGTCGCTGATTGAAGCGTTAGAAGTCAAGTCAAGCGAGTTGGCGGTATTCGTGCCGGCGAGAACCGTATCGCTATCCTCTTGGATCGTCACGACGTCGCCTTGGAACATCAGCGAGCCGAAATTTGCTGTTCCGGCCGGGCCGATGTCGATTGAGCCGGCCGCCATGAACTTCGCTAGATCATCCACCTGCAAAATGTCGCCAGCTTCATTCGCCAGGTTGATCACCGTGCCGGCATCGAACGTCGCTGGACCGCTGATGTCGATCGAAGCGCCGCTGGCGTCGGTGATTGATGCGATCGAAGTCAAGTCTAGCGAGTTGGCGGTGTTGGAACCAGAGAGAACGGTGTCGCTATCCTCTTGGATCGTCACCACATCGCCTTGGAAATTCAGGAAGCCGAAATTTGCTGTTCCGGCTGGGCCGATGTCGATAGAGCCGCCGGCGATGAACTTCGCCAGGTCATCCACCTGCAAAATGTCGCCAGCTTCGTTCGCCAGGTTGATCACTGTGCCGGCGTCGAACGTCGCTGGACCGCTGATGTCGATCGAAGTCCCGGCCGCGTCGGTGATCGAGGCGTTCGATGTCAGACTGAGCAAGGTGGCCGTATTGATACCGACGACAATGGTGTCGCTATCCTCTTGGATCGTCACAACATCGCTTTGAAAGTTCAGCATACCGAAGTTTGCCATCCCCGCCAGGCCGATGTTGATTGAGCCAGGCGCGATGAACTTCCCAAGATCGTCCACCTGCAAGATATTGCCGGCTTCATCCGCTAGGTCAATCGTCGTACCTGCTGCGAACGCCGCTGGTCCGCTGATGTCAATCAAAGCGCCGTTTGCATCGGTGATCGAAGCGTTCGACGTCAGACTAAGAAAGTTGGCGGTATTCGTGCCGGCGAGAACGGTGTCGCTATCCTCTTGGATCGTCACCGCGCCGCCCTGAAAATTCAGCAAGCCGAAATTCGCTGTTCCGGCCGGGCCAATGTCGATCGAGCCGCCGGCGATGAACTTCGCCAGATCGTCTACCTGCAGGATATCGCCGGCTTCATTCGCCAGGATGATCGTCGTGCCGGCGTCAAACGTCGCTGGACCGCTAATTACAATCGAAGCGTCGGACGCGTCGGTGATGGAAGCGTTCGAAGTCAAGTCGAGCGAGTTCGCCGTATTCGTGCCTGTAAGGATCGTATCACTATCCTCTTGGATCGTCACCGCGCCGCCAGTAAATGTCAACGAACCAAAGTTCGCCATTCCTGCCGGCCCAATGTCGATCGAGCCGGCCGCGTTGAACTTCGCCAGATCGTCTACCTGCAGGATATCGCCAGCTTCATTCGCCAGGTTAATCGTCGTCCCTGCGTCGAACGTTGCTGGACCACTAATCACGATCGAAACGCCGCCGGCGTCAGTGATCGAAGCGTCCGAAGTCAAGTCGAGCGAGTTCGCCGTGCTGGAACCGGAGAGAACCGTGTCACTATCCTCTTGGATCGTCACCGCGCCGCCCTGAAAATTCAGCAAGCCGAAATTCGCTGTTCCGGCCGGGCCAATGTCGATCGAGCCGCCGGCGATGAACTTCGCCAGATCGTCTACCTGCAGGATATCGCCGGCTTCATTCGCCAGGATGATCGTCGTGCCTGCGTCGAACGACGCTGGACCACTAATCACGATCGATACGCCCCCAGCGTCGGTAATGGAAGCGTTCGAAGTCAAGTCGAGTGAGTTGGCGGTATTGGAACCGGAGAGAACGGTATCGCTATCCTCCTCGATCGTCACCACGTCGCCTTGAAACATCAGCGTGTCAAAATTCGCTGTGCCTGCGAGGCCGATGTCGATCGAGCCGCCGGCTTTGAACTTCGCGAGGTCATCTACCTGCAGGACGTCGCCAGCTTCGTTCGCTAGTTCGATCGTCGTACCGGCATCGAACGTCGCCGGACCGCTGATGTCGAGCGAAGCGCCGGTCGCGTCGCCGATTGACTTACTCGAGGTCAGTTCGAGAGATTGCGTTTCGATCTGATCCAGCGAAATATCATCCGCCGTTACGAGCTTCACGTCGCCACCTTGGCTGACGTTCAGCAGCGAGATCTCGTTGCTCGTCGAGTTCAGCGTGACATCGATCTCGGCGCCGTTGATCGCGGCGAAGCTGACCGGCGTCATCGCCGGGGTCAGCAAATCGGCGCCGGACTGATTGACCTCTGCATCGTGCGTATCGGCCGTGATCGAAACTTCAGTAGCGAATGTCCACGAATCGCCGGGAGTGGAGCCATTGAAGGAAACGGTCTCGATGCCATTGGTTATCAGCCCTTTACTGAGCGAAGGATCGATCGTCGCATGGTCATCCAGTAACGTCACCTGTTGCCCGTCTTCGACGCCTGGCGAAGTGTCGCTGACCGTAATACCCGCCACAAGGCTCGCATCCCACTTCTGGTCAAACCCTTTCCCATCTGTGACTTGGTAGTAGCTTGTGCCGCCGTCGTCATAAAAGCGGACTTCGACCGCATCATTGGCGTCGTCGACTTCAACTTGGAGTACGTCGCCGACAAGATTGGCGTCGGCATTTAAAACGACGCGCGGCTCCAACTCTCGAAAGCGGAGCTTCGTATCGAACTGATCGAAAAAGCGGGGCGCGGCGGCATCCGCACGGCGCGATTTTCGCTTTAGCCAACGCGAAAAAATTCGCTTTCGGTTCATTCGGTAGCGCCTTGGTCGGTCGCTCGCCTGACGCTCGGCAGCGCATGGCAAGAAATTCTTCGCCAGCGAGGTATGCATGATGTGCACATAACCCCTCTAGCCGTCAAAAGATACGTATTTTCCCATTCAAGTTACGATTCCTGAGGATGTCAACGAAACGCGCCAGCAATTCCCTCATTCCTACGGTTTCCGATTTCCTGAATCGCGCAAATCAATACGATCCGACTAGCCTAACCTCTTCCGATGGCGCCGATTTTGCCAAATATGCGGAAGCTGTACCGTCTGTCTCCAGACGACTGGACTAAGATCCGGTGAAACGCCGATCGAAAGGAAACGGAGACATTTGGCCCGTTCGCACTCGTATGGTGAAGACGAAGGATGCGTCTACTTAATAGCCTCTGCCTGATCGCATTGCCCCTCTGCGGAGTTATTCTTGCTTCGTGGGAGGTCCGCGCTGAACCTGCAGAAACACCGTTTCGCATTCGGCCGGTCACGCTCGTCCAAACGGCGGAGCCAGAACTTGGACCGGTCGATCCTCCGCCGGATGAAATCGTCCCCCAAGGGACAATGATCACCGAAGACGATATCCTCCCCCCCGGCAAGCGTTACGGTGAGCTCTATCGCTCTGTCGCAAGCGGTCACGATCCCTTCAACAGCATGACGCCAGAGCAATTGCAAACCTTGCTTGAGCGCCGCCCGGCCGACTCCTACACGATCAACACCGGCTATCGTGATCCCGATATTCAGACCAACGCCGAGCATCAAGTCAAACTGCCGGCCAATGTCGCCCAGGAACTCTTCGCCGAATACCCCGAAGTCGACTCAATCTACGGCGTACAACGCCCTTGGGCGCCGTCGGTCGCGATGTGGGAAGCGCCCGCTTTCTATCACCGCCCGCTCTACTTTGAAGAAGTGAACCTGGAGCGTTATGGCAATCGCCATCGCGTGGTGCAACCGGCGGTCTCTGCGGCTCACTTCTTCGCCAACACGCTGATCTTGCCCTACAAGATCGGCGTCAACCCACCATGCGAACGCATCTATACGCTGGGTCACTATCGCCCCGGCGACAACAATCCGCATGACCGACATGGGCTCCCCTGGAGCTGGCGTGGAGCCGCCTACATGGGAACGTTCTATACCGGGGCCGCATTCGTCCTACCGTAGAGTTGCTGCAGCGCGGCGTTACAATTCAAAACGAAAATTGCCGCTGATCCAGCGAGAGATTCGCTCTCCCAAGGTGAGCGAGCGTCCCAGCACGATCGCTTTGCCGCGCGTACCCGGCAACAGCGTCGCCGGCAACGAATCCAATTCGACCGTCGCTTGATAGGTTCGCTCGACCAGCGCCATTTCGCCGGACTCTCCCTGTTCGATCAGCACTTCGGCGCCTTGGGCCAGATTGCGCGGAGCGGCGAGAAGTTCGGCACGCGAGATCTCGACGATTCGTCCGCGGATCGTATTGCCCGATAGCCCGTCAAACAGCAGTTCGACCTCGTCCCCTGGGGCGACCAGATCGACATCTCGCTGATGGACGAGCAGTTGCGCCTCGATCCGATTAGTCGCGGCGACGATCGCCAGCGGTTCCCCACGGAGGAGCAGCGCACCGCGATTCGTCAGATCCAACGGCGTCCCACTCCAGGAGGAGAGCTGACGATCGCTACCTCGTTTTTCTTCGCGCAACGGAGGAGGAAAGACGATCCCATCGCTGGGCGCTCGAATGGTCAGCCGCTCGACGTCTCGATTCACTACATCCAATTGCCGCCCTAGATCGGTTAGCACCGCTTCGGCTGCGGGAATTTGCGCGGCGGCGGTCGGATCATTATTCAACTGCCGACGCAGGTTTTCGACATGCTGTCGTTGTTCGTCCAGATCGCCGGTCAACTCGACGCGCCGCAGCTCGATCTCCTCGTTCATCAGTTTGGCCAGCGCCGCGCCGGCGACAACTCTTTCTCCCGCTGCGACCGTCGACTCGATGCGTCCTTCGACCGGAACATAAATCGTTTGCGAATCGGCCAATTGCGCCAGGATCGGCGTTTGCACGCGAGCCGCCCACGGTATTTGCAGCATTCCCAGCAACAAGATGCTGACGACGATCACCGCCGCCGCCAAACGTTTGCCTCGTAGTTCGCGCTTCGCCATCGGACGTTTCCACCACCTCGCAAAGCCAATTGCTGGCTGCAACAGCAACCCAGCGAGCACCAACATCACGACCCCATCGCCCAGCGGCGCCAGGTCGTTCGCTTTTAACATCTTATAGACGAACCAGAGCAGAACCCCAATCACCATCGTCCGATAGGCGAGCGCCAGCACCGCATAGGTTCGCAGAAATGCGGAACTTGCGTCGAGTCGGATTTCACTCGTCGCCCGGCGCGTGAAAAAATGGACCAGCGGGCGCCGCAACGCTTCGCTCGCTTGTTGCGACAGATTTGGCACGTCGATCCAATCGGCGAACAAATAGTACCCATCGTATCGCATCAGCGGATTGCCGTTGACCAGCACCGTACTGACGCTGGCGATCAACATCACGCTCATGCAGATCGACTGCGCCATCCCCGGCTCGCTAAAGCACCACAGCACCGCACAGAGCGACGCGACGATTAGCTCGACGTACATTCCCGCCGCTGAGACGAACATCCGCTTTTTTCGTTCTGGCAGCAGCCAAGAATCCGAAACATCGCAGTACAAACAAGGGATAAACGCCAACAGCATGACGCCGATCTGATGGCACTCGCCGCCAAAATGCTTACAGGCCAGCGCGTGCCCCAGTTCATGCAAGATCTTGACCAGCGCCAGCGCGATCGCCATCCAGAGCAGATTTTGCCCCTGCAACAACGATTGCGCACTCGGCATCCGGTCGAGGATCTGCTCGGCGTGCAACAGGCCCAGCAACATCAGCACGCTCGCGAAGGCCAAGACCAACGCGACCGTCGCTCGCTGAAAGAGCCACGCAAAATAGGGAGCGATCGCCGTCAGCACTGCATCGGGATCGACGCCTGGCAAACGAATCGAGAGAATCGAGAGCGGCGCCGTCGACCAGCGCCACAGTCGCTGCTGATCGGCTCGCTGCAACAGTTGCTGCGACTCGCCGGTCACGCCGCCGATCGCCAATCCACGCGAATGCAGCGAATGACAGAACGATGTAATCTCGATCGGACGAATCTTGAGCGGTGCGTATTCTTCCTGGTACGCCGTTTGAATTTCGGCGACCGACATCTGACCATTCAGACGCCGCATGATGAACATCTCGTGTTCGCCAAAGTAGAAATAGCGAAGCGATACCGGGTCCTTTACCACGAACCGCGGCTCTATCGTCCCCTGTTGGCGAACGATCTTTAGATCGGGACGAATACGAACTTGCAGCGATGCGGTCACTGTTTAGCTTCCCACTGTGACCTCTTCGGCCGCTTGATCGTCTGTGTTGTCAGTCATCGCCGCGTTGGAAATGGACATCTCGACTCGCAAACCAGGACGAAGTTTCAGGTCGGCGTTCTCGATCTCAACCCAAACGCGTACGTCGCCGCTAACAGGATCGACTTCGGGATCGACAAAGGTCACTTTGCCCGGCGCGACCAACTCGTCGCTATGCGGCAGCGTCACGCGAACGGTCGCCGTGCGACCTTGCAACCCCAGCGCCGCTTCTTCACTCCGCACAAAACCTTCGGCTCGCAGTCGATCGATCCGCACGATCTTGACGACAGGATCGGCGATGTCGACCCATTCGCCGACGCGACGAAAAACGCGCACGACCATCCCTTCGATCGGCGCAACGATCTGATGCTTGGCCAATTTCGCCGCAGTAATCTCCGCTTCGGCCGACTTCAAACCAGCGGTCAGCTTGGCGATCTCCTGCTGCTCGCTCGACTGTTCAATCTCCAGGCGATTCTTCTCGACCAACAGTCGCAAGCGGTCGAGTTCAGTATCGGTAACGGCGTTCGGAAAGGTCGCGATCGCGTCGAGCGCTCGTTGCAACTCGGCCTGGGAAACTTCCAAGGATTTGCGAGAAAAGCGAATATTGACGTCGTTCGTCGCTTCTCGCTGGGCGATCGCGTGTTCGGACCGCTTGACGCTCAGTTCCAACTCCATCTCGGTGGCGGCGATATTGGCGATCACCTCTCCTCGGTCGACGAGCGTGCCTTCGCGGACGTTGACTTTCTCCAGCGCGCCAGGTTGCTGAGCAGGCACTTCGACCGTCTCAATAATTTTGAGCAGCGTCGAGCTAACCGGAATGTCGTCTGCGTCTGCCGACGAAACGGTCAGCGCCGCCAGACAGAACGTGATCGGGAATAATCGCTTCATCATTGATTCGTTACCAGAAAAGGCGGCGGCGAACCGCATCGAACAGTTCATGCGTCCAGACATAAGCCAGACTGCGCGTGCCGCAGTTAACGCGTCCTGAAACCGTCACCCCGGGCCGTAGAAAGTCGACTTCCGATTTGTCGAAGTGCGCCGTTAGCATCGCCGCCGGCTCGTCGGTTTCGGTTCCCACTTCGATGACCTGCGAAATCTCGGCTAGCGTCGCGGGATGCTTGACGCCGGGCTCACTGACTAAGTGAAACGTGATCGGCAATGGAGCGTCGGCGGCGGCCTGAGCGTTCAGAATATGTTTGGTGCGGCGATCGGCTGCTTCTAATTTCAGAATCCAGGGGCCATCGACTTCGGCAACTTTCAGCAGCGAGTCACCTCGGGAAACCGGCCGAGCTTGCAACGTCTCTTCGATATCCCAGCTTAAGATTTGGCCGGCGACTGGAGCGACCAGCATCAACGCTCTCCCTTGTGCTTCCAGCAGCAGCAGTTGCTCCTGCAAGTTCGCGATCCGCCGAGTCAGGCGAATTTCGTCGGCCGATAGCTTGTCGCGATCAGCGCTGCGACTGTCGCGACGATCATCATCGCGACGAACGTTTTGCGTTCGTTCGACGCGCACCGCATCTAGTTCAGACTGAGCGGCCGACAGCAGGCCCGCTGCTTCGGTTTGTTTCAGTTCCAAGTCAGGCGAACGCAACTGCGCGACCACCTGGCCGGCGGCGACCATCTCGCCATGTTTCACCAAAATCTCATCGACATAGCCATCGAGCGGAGCGAACAGTTGGCGCTGGATCTCCGGTTGCAGTTGCCCGCGAACGTCGATTTCAAACGGCGCCGGAATCCACCAGGTCGCCAGCAACGCCAACAGCACCGGCAGAACGTAGCGCATCGTGCGCGATAGCTTGCGCCAACCGAACTGGGCGAGCGTCGTACCGATCAGTTGCATGACGCCGCGGAGCGGAAGTCGCTCGTAACGCTGCGCGTTGTCGAGGGCCAAAGTCGCCGACTCGGCCAGACTGCGCGTGCGGGCGAGCAGACGTTCGACTTCGGTCGATTCCAATTGCTCGACAATCATCACGCCGACCAGAATTCCGTCATTCGATGTCCAAGGTTCTTCGGTAGCTTCCTCCGCTTCACGCACGAGCGGCACGGCGATCAACAGTCGAGCCGGCGACTCTTCTAAGTAGTCAACCAGCGCCTCTTCGATTTGCGGCGGCAGATTTTCTCGATCACCGCGAAAGATCACCGGTTGTCTCTGTTTGGCGACGGCGGTCGCCAAGCGTTCAAGCTTGCGTACGACCGCGGCGCGGCGGTTCAGGACGTCAACTCCGCTGATCGCCTGGACATGAGCGGACGGTCCATCCCACTCGGCGACGCTGACCCGATCGGCGTCGAGCGCATGCCGCCCGTCATTGGCGATGCGGTAACAAGTCCGTTTTACGTCGAGTTCGCGATGAACGTCGCGGGCAAAGTGAAGCTGATTCTTCCAGTTTTGTTCGGCGCCTGAAAAGTCGGCCAGCAAACGCCGCTCTTGGAAGTGGACCGCGATTTCGCCAAACGCGTCTAACAGGCGCAACTGACCGTTTTGCGTCACCGACGGCAGATCGGCCGGTTGGTACAGCACCAGCAAACCGGTTGCTCGAGCGGCGGTCGTCAAGGGAGCGACCAACATTAAGCGGGCGGGACCGTCTGCCTGACCACCGCTGACAATGGTCGACGCTTTCGGCTTGCGCAGAGCCGCTTCCAGCGAGCAAGCGTCGATATCGATCGCCACATCGCGTGGTTGACCGGGATAGACCTTGTCGAAGCCTTGTTCAAACAGCGGCTGCAATCGCCGTGATCCTCCCCATTGCCAGATAGCGGCGCCTTGGGCGGAAGCAGCGAAGACTAACCTCGACAAGAGTTCTGGCCAGAAATCTTCCGGCGCAGAGGATCCCTCAGCCAGATCAGCCAGTTCGTCTAACAACGAATCAAGTTGCCGGCGAGCATCTTCTGCCGTTCGAACGGAAATAGGAGTCTCGGAAGACATAGTCGGACTAAAGAGCGGCGTGTCGGTTGGACTTCCTACCCAGACCGGGGCCTCTTTGTGCGGCGGCGATCCTCGCTGCGCATCCGTTGCATGATAAAGGTCGACCTGCGCTGGGGGCAAATCAGAGCGATCGACACGTTCCAATATATTCACACACCGTCCCGCAAAACGACTCTTTCATGATTCCGCGCCCCAGGGCTCGACATTTGGTTGCTACAACCGCGCCAATCCTCCCAAATTGTACGCCTATCGGTAGGAAGCGAACCGCCTGGGGATGCATTTTCACCCACGGCGTTTACCGGATCCTACACTCCCGAAGATACATTGCATGCCGCTGTCAGCCCGCCAACCATTCATCCGTACCGCGAAAGCCGCCCTGATGTCCGGACTCAATCTGAAATCACTCGTCGGCAAACTGAATCCCGTCTGCCGAGGCGCTCTCGAATCTGCTGCGGGGCTCTGCCTGTCGCGCACCAACTACAACATCGAGGTCGAACATTGGCTCACCAAGATCTTGGAAGCGCCGTTCACCGACCTGGAAGCGATCCTCAAGTACTACGAAATCGACCGCTCCCAGTTCACCTCAGAACTGACAAAAGCGATCGATCGCTTCAAAACCGGCAACGGCCGCCCGCCGAGCATCGCGCCGGCGATCGTCGATCTGGCTCGCGAAGCTTGGCTGCTGGCTTCGATCGAGTATGGCGAACCCGAAGTACGCACCGGCCACATCTTGCTGGCGTTGCTGAGTGACGAAAATTCGTCGCGGTCAATCGTCGGAAGTTCGTCGGCGCTCGGCAAGATCTCGGTCGAATCGCTCAAACGCGAACTTCCCAGCGTCACCGCCGAAACGGACGAAGCGACCAAAAAGCCCGAATCCAAAGAAGGCGCAGCGACCGGCAAACCAGGCAAACCCTCCAAAACGCCGTCCCTCGATCAATTTACGGTCGACCTGACCGAGCGAGCCAAAAGCGGCGCAATTGATCCCGTCCTTGGCCGTGATGACGAAATCCGCCAGATCGTCGACATCCTCTGTCGCCGTCGTCAAAACAATCCCATCCTTACCGGCGAGGCCGGCGTTGGCAAAACGGCGGTCGTCGAAGGTTTCGCGCTGCGTATCGCCGCCGGCGATGTGCCCGAAGTATTGGCCAACGTTTCGATCCGCACGCTTGATCTCGCCCTGTTGCAAGCAGGCGCCGGAGTCAAAGGGGAATTTGAAAACCGCTTGAAGTCGGTCATCGAAGAAGTCAAAAGCTCGCCCAAGCCGATCATTCTGTTTATCGACGAAGCCCACACCATGATCGGCGCCGGCGGTCAGGCAGGCCAAGGAGACGCCGCCAACTTGCTGAAGCCGGCGCTCGCTCGCGGCGAACTACGCACGATCGCCGCGACCACTTGGGCCGAATACAAGAAGTATTTTGAACGCGACGCCGCCCTCGCGCGACGTTTTCAAGTCGTGAAGGTCGAAGAGCCAAGCGAACCCAAGTGCATGGACATGATGCGTGGGCTGGTCGCGACGCTTGAAAAGCATCACTCGGTCCGCATCTTGAATGAAGGGGTCGAAGCCGCGGTCAAACTATCGAATCGCTACATCGCCGGTCGGCAGCTTCCGGACAAAGCGGTCAGTTTGCTCGATACGACCTGTGCCCGGATCGGACTGAGCCAGAACTCAACGCCTCCAGAGATCGAAGACGCGCATCGCCACATCGAACAACTGACAACCGAGATCGTCATTCTCGAACGAGAAATGGCGGCCGGCGCCGACGATCACACCACTACGATCGCCGATCTGGAAGCGACTCGCAATGTTGAGACCGAACGACTCGCCAAGCTCAACGAGCGGTGGGCGAATGAAAAAGAGCTGGTCTTTAAGATTCGCGACCTGCAAAAACAACTGATCGAAGACGACGCACTGCGGGGCGCCCCCGTCAAAGAAGGGGAAGAACCGCCGGTTCTGTTGACCGACGACGACCGGAGCGAGATTCGGACCCAGATCCAAGCGACGCACGCCGAGTTGGAAACCGCTCAAGGCGAAGATCCGCTCGTCCACGTTTGCTGCGATTCGGCCGCTGTCGCGGAAACGGTCGCCGCGTGGACCGGCATTCCGGTCGGCCGCATGGTCTCGAACGAGATCAAAACGGTGATGAACCTCCAAGACCTGATGGAAGAAGCGGTGGTTGGCCAAACGCACGCAATGCTGCAAATCGCCGAAAGCATTCGGACGTCGCGGGCTCACTTGGATGACCCGAGTCGCCCGATCGGCACGTTTTTGCTGGCCGGCACCAGCGGCGTCGGCAAGACCGAAACGGCGCTGACCTTAGCCAACTTGTTGTACGGCGGCGAACAGAATCTGACCGTCATCAACATGTCGGAATTCAAGGAAGAGCACAAAGTTTCGCTACTGATGGGGTCGCCTCCCGGCTATGTCGGTTACGGCGAAGGGGGCGTGCTGACCGAAGCGGTTCGTCGCAAGCCGTACAGCGTGATCTTGCTGGACGAAATGGAGAAGGCGCACCCCGGCGTGCAAGACATCTTCTACCAAGTCTTTGACAAAGGTCACATGAAGGATGGCGAAGGACGCGACATCGACTTTAAAAACACCGTCATCATCATGACGTCCAACGCCGGCACCGACCTGATCATGCACATGTGCCGCGACCCGCAGCAACAACCGAGCCCGACGGCATTGGGCGAAGCGCTGCACGAAGAGTTGCTAAAGACGTTCAAACCGGCGTTTCTTGGTCGCGTCGATGTGATTCCCTACTTCCCCTTGGCCGACGACGTGATGAAGAAGATCGTCCGCCTGAAGCTGAAAAAAGTGGGCAAGCGGGTCAAAGAAAACTACAACGCCGCCTTCGAGTACACCGACCAACTGGTCGACGCGATCGCCGCGCGCTGCACAGAAGTTGACACCGGCGCTCGTAACGTCGACAAGATTCTGACCCGCACGCTGCTGCCGGAACTTTCGTCCGAGTTCCTTTCGCGGATGGCTGACGGGGGAGAGATCGGCGGCGTGAATGTCACCGTCAACGAAACAGGCGACTTCGCTTACGAGATTTTGTAAGCCAAGCAAGTTGTCAATCTTACGCACGTCGGGGGCGGTCATTCAGCAGGACCGCCCTCTTTTGGTTTCGAAGGGATCAGCCGCCCGGCGTTAGCCGCGGTTTCTGTCACCAATTGTCTTTCGCAAATGAGTTCCCGTCAGAAACCGGTGCTAGCGCACTACGGCGAATAAGAACATGGCGCCCGAATCTGCGCTACTTTCGCGGGAGCGAAAGGCGACTATGGTGGCCGATTTTCGAAAAGCGCCACGTCAAACATGCGCCCGCGAGGGAAAGCCGTCGACTAGAAAACGAAGCAAACCTGAACATCCCACGAATCCGTCGGTATCCCATCAATCCAGGTCACAATCGCATCGCGGACATGGATGATCGCTTCTTCCTTCGTCTCTCCTTGGGTAATGCAGTCGGGCAAACTGGGAACTTCGGCGATCCAGCCCTCATCTTCCGCATCGGCGTAGAGTAGAACTTGTCGCATGGTTTTGGGTTCTTCTCCAACTACTTTGGCTCCACAGGGAACCTTCGCCTGCGGAGCATAATCTATTATGCTTGTCCATGTCGTCCCCGACAATCTTCTCCATCAGCCCTGGCGCCCAATTCGATGCCGATCTATCAACTTGAACCGGACCTGACCGTCCCCGAATTTCAAGATTTGCTCGAGCGTTCCACTCTGGCCGAGCGTCGTCAGATCGATGATCCGGTATTGCTGGAAGGGATGTTGCGCGGCGCTGACGTGATTGTGGCGGCTCGCGAGGGGGATTTGCTGGTCGGCGTTTCCCGAGCGATCAGTGATTTCCACTATTGCACCTATCTGGCCGATCTGGCGGTCGACGTCGCCTATCAAAGGCAAGGGATCGGCAAGCAACTGATCCAGCAAACGCACGAAGCGGCAGGTCCGAAAACGATGCTCATCTTGCTGTCGGCGCCGAAAGCGGCCGACTTTTATCCCCACATCGGCATGGCGCAGCATCCGTCTTGCTGGATTCAAATGGGAGAATGACGCCGCGTTAGCGAGAAATCCAGAAGGCCGAATCGGTCGGCGCTTCGCCGCTGAAGTCGATTTCCCCCTCGCTTGACGCTTCGATTACCGGCGCCGAGCCTTCTTCTCGCAGAGGAGCGCTCAGCGAAGCAGGTTGCACGCTCGGCATCTCGTTTTTCTCTTGTCGAAGCGGATTCTCCGGCATCGTTTCCGCTTCCGAAGTCTCTGGAAAGGCTGGGCCTTCAAAGATCGGCGTCGACTTATACGGCTTCTTCGACGGCTCGAGCGAGAAGTCGACCTTTTTCGGTCGCCCGATCAATGCGTCGTTGATCACAAAATTGGTCAACGCATGCCGCTTGTTCAAGTCACGTTGCAAAGCGTCGTTGTACGCTTTTTGCGGCCAAGGCCCTTCCGCCAAGAAGACGTTGTTGTGCTCTAGCAGCGAGCCCTTCTCGTAATGCACATTCTTGATCGCTTGGGCGTAGTCGACGCGGGCCTGATAAAACAAGATGTTGGCGTCGATCACGCGGCGCTGCGCTTCGAGCAGCAAGTCGAGCGGAGCAAAGCCGGCTTCGTGCGAAGCTTCGACGGCACGCTGCTGAGCATAGGCCGCTTCCCGCCGATTGAACTGGGCTTCCATCACCTGGTGGGCGCGTTCGATCTCGCCGTAGGTGTTGCTCAGCCCGTACATGATGAAGTTTTCCTGCTCGCGCAGAATCGCTTTTTCGCGGGCCAACGCTAACTCCGAGCTGCGCACCGCCGCATGCCCTCGACGAAAGCCGATCGGCATGTCGAACTCGACCCCCATTTGATACTCTTGGAAGTCGCGATCCATCATGCTCTGGATTGCGTTGTCGTATTGCGGCTGATCGTAGCCCCACAAGTCTTTGCCGAAACCGCGTAGCCGATAGCGAGCGACCAGGTCCAATTGCGGCTTCAGGAAGTTCTTGTTCGCGATCAACTCCAGCTCACGCTGTTTGATGACCCACTTTTGGCGGCGAAGTTCCGGGCGACGCGCGACTGCTTCCAGCGCGATCGCGTCCCAGTCGAACTTCACCTGGGCTACGGGAGGATCATCGTCTGGACGCAGCAGTTGCTGTCCGTTGATCTCAACCGCCATGATCACTCGCAGTCGGCGTTCAGAAACGCGCACGCCGCCGTTTTGAATGAACGTACCGCCGTTACTGCCATAGTTGGTTTGCGTCCGCGGAGTCAAGCGACCATGCAACGCGTTGATCACTTCCGACTCAAAGCGATAGTATTGCTCGCGAGCCTGACCTTCCTGGTCTGCGGTCCGGCGACCTTGTCCGGCGTTGGCCTGAACGTTTTGCCAAACGCGCAGCGCGTTGTCGCGTGCTTCCACTTTGGCGTCGAGATCACGATACGCGTAGTAGAGATCCCAGTAGGCGTTTTCGGTATCGCTAACCAGATTGCGGACGGCGATCTCAAAATCGGCCAAACTGATGTCGGTACGCGTGCGAGCGACTAGTACGCCGTTGGCGAAACCCGGTTCGCCGTTCGGACCGGCGATCCGGTTGTACATGACGCCGGCGCCTTGCAAGAGCGGTTGACGCCATTGTGCTTCGGCGTAGTTCGTCCATGACTGCCCAAACACGAATGGGTTGGTGATGAACGACGCTTCTTGATTGTTATTGTCGTACTGGGTGACGTTCCGCAAAGTGAAAGTGGCGCCGGTGACGCTTTTCTTTTGCAGCGACATCTCGTAGTTATTGTAGTCTTGCTTGAACAGGCCGTTCTGCCCGACCGTCACGTTGTTCACGCCGTAGTCGTTTTGTTCAAAATAAGCGCTGGCGCCAAAACTGGCGTCGAAGGCGCTCAACGCCGCTTCTTCACCAAAGCGACCATCCGTATAAGTTCGGGCTGGATCGTAGATCGTGGCCAACGCCGCGGGGCTGCGGAGTACGCCTCCCAGGTCTTTCATGACTTGCGAGTTCGCCAGCGCCGTTTCGACCGCTTCCTGCAGTGAGATGTTCTTGTACTTCACTTCCCCGCTAACCGCCGCATCGGGCGACACCGGGACGTTGGGCAAACTGTCATCTTCACAAACGTTGGGCGCAGGGTCCTCAATCTTGAGTCCGCGACCTGCGTACTTCAGAATCAGGTCCTCTTCGTAAGCAGGAGGATCAGGACAGTCATAGAGTCGCCAACACTGCAACGAGCAACCGTTGAGCGCAAGCGCGACGCAACTGAGCGTCGCGATGATCCATCGTGTCCAGCGATGCAGCATCGCCGTCCTTTCCTCAAGGCTTCCAACAACTGGGACCCACGGTCCCTCCCTCTACAGAGTCCGCAGCGACCAGCTTTCCTGTTAGCGCAATGCGCAAGGTCTTCCGGTAGAAACAGTTTCCCTCGAATGTCTTTTCGGCAAATGTGGCATATCTGCTCCATCAAACCCGCAATTTCGGATTCTTTCCCCAAATCCGTGCTTTGCTAGCGACCGTCATCAGGCAATTAATCGGGTTCTCTACGGGCCCAAGGCAGGTTGGGGCGGACTTTAACGCCTCGGTTTTCAGCAACCCCTGCGACAATTCGCCGCAGTTGCCAGCATTGCTTTCAGCAGTTAATCTCAATCAATTATTCGGATTGGAGGAATGAAGCGGTGATGCCAGGCCTCGCTCAACGCGGCCAACGGATACTGCGACTTGCTTGCAGCAGCCTTGTCGTGCGCCAGCGCAACCTCATTTCGATCCTGCTGATCGCCAACATTATCTTCCTGTCGTTCGGCGTTCGTTTTCACGGAACGGTGTTGCGGGACCTCTCGATCCCATTTCCCTGCCAAGGGGGATCGTGCGGTTGTCGTGACGCTTATACTTGCTGGAACAACTGCTGCTGCAACACGGCCACAGAACGGCTTGCTTGGGCAAAAGCCAACGGAGTCACGCCGCCCAAGAATGTCATTGCCCGATTGCTGCAAGAAGCGGCGGTGATCACGGCGGCCAATTGCAGTGAAACGCAGCAGGTCGCTGCCTGCTGTGCGGCCAAGACAAACAGTTGCTGCGAAACGAAGAGCGACGTCTCGTGCAGTACGCCTAAAATCGGCAGCTGTTGCGAAACGAAAACTACCCCCGCCCAACCACAGCCCTATAAAGGCCCGTTCTTTACGGTCTCGCGTTGCGGCGGTTTGCCTGAATTGTTTGCGATCTTCTCTAGCTCGGTTGTCGAAACGGTCTCTCCTTCATGGAGTCCGCGACTTGAATTCTCTGGCTATCTCTTGGCCTTGGACTTGGCGCCCGCGTCGATCTTCACAACGCCGGTAAGTCCGCCGCCGGATGCAATTGCGGCGTAGTACGAAATTCGTTGGATCCAACGAAGACGAACTCTTCTATCGCCGGATCTGCTTGCGCAAATCGCTGCGCATACGCTTTCTAAAAATCGCAACTCAAATATTTGAATTTAATCAACATGAAAATACGTCACGCTTTTACCTTGGTCGAATTGCTGGTGGTGATCGCCATCATCGGCGTTTTGATCGCATTGCTATTGCCGGCCGTGCAACAGGCCCGCGAAGCGGCAAGACGCATGTCTTGCACCAACAACCTAAAGCAGTTGGGACTGGGGCTGCACAACTACGAATCGACGTTTACGGTCTTTCCCATGATGGGAACAGTCGATGTCGATTTTTCAGTACAAGCCCGCCTGCTTCCTTTTGTCGAACAGGGCAACCTGCAAGACCAACTTGATTTCTCGCAAGCTGCATTCACCGGAGGTTGGAGCGGCAAATCGCCATCTCCGGCGTTCGTCACCGCATTTGAAACTCCGCTAGAATTGTTTCTCTGTCCCAGTGATCCGGCGCCGTCGCAAACCACGGCGAACGGATACACCTACGGGGGCAACAACTACATGGTCAGTTTCGGCAGCGGAACCGGGACCAACTATGATTTAAAGAAGAAGACCGACGGTATCGTTTACGAGAATTCGGCCGTTGGTTTTCGGGACATGACCGATGGAACATCCAACACGGTCGTGATCAGCGAAACGGTCCGCAGCGTCGGTCCCGATATGACGCTCGCCGCTGGGGAGACGCCTCCTTTTCCCTATCAGTTCACGCTGAACGGATCTTCCGGCGTTGACTCGGGCTCGCAGCCGGGCCAGGGAATGACCGCTTCCGGTGGAAGCTGGAGCGGCTATACCAACGGCGACGGCGTGATCTTCAATCCGGATCTCTCCAGCTTCTGGACCGATTTTACTTCTTGGCGCGGCGGCGAAAGTTCGGCGATCCGCGGACGTGGGATGTCATGGGCGTTTTGCGGAGCGATTAACTCGCTCACCAACGGGTTTCATACGCCCAACAGCCGTATTCCTGACATCGTGACGCATTGGACCGGCTACTTCGCACCGCGCAGTTTCCACCCCGGCGGCGCGAATGTCACGCTCGGCGACGGATCGGTTCGTTTCCTCCCCAACACGATCGACCTGACAACGCACCGCGGGCTGCATAGCACCAACGGCGGCGAAGTTCTCGACGAATTCTAGGCGAACCCATTCGCCTGCTCGCAAATTGCGGCTAGCGCGCTTCGTGACGGAAGCGCGCCGGCTCGCTTTGCGCCCGCATCGATCCATTCCCCCCCTCAAACAATCATCGAACTATGAATACTCGTGAAGCGCCGCCTAAGCGGCCTTGGCCTGACTACCGCGCCGTATGGCGTTGGCACTTTTATGCAGGCCTATTTTGCATTCCCGTTTTGCTCGTGCTGTCGATCAGCGGCACGATCTATTTGTTCAAGCCGCAAATCGAAGCTTGGCTTGACCGACCATTCGATCAATTAGCGGTCACCGAAAATGCACAGCCGATTTCGACGCAAATCGAAACGACGCTGTCGGCTTTGCCAGGCTCCAAGTTCCATTCGCTAGAGTTGCCGTCGGCGGACAGTATGGCGACTCGGATCTTGGTCACGCAACAAGGTGAACGGATTCGCTGCTATGTCGATCCAGCCAGTGGACAATTGCTGCATCAAACGCCAGAGGCGGATCGTTTCATTGCGATCGTGCGCCGATTGCATGGAGAGTTGTTTCTTGGTAGCCGCGGCTCGTACCTAGTCGAACTGACCGCTTGCTGGACCATCGTCTTAATCTTCACCGGTCTCTACCTGTGGTGGCCCCGCAAATGGAGCGGATTTGGAGGAGTCCTCTTTCCGCGATTGACCAGCGGCAAGAAAATCTTCTGGCGCGACATCCACAGCGTCTCAGGAATCTGGATCTCTGGGTTCGCGATCGTGTTGATTCTCTCCGGCCTCCCTTGGTCCAGCTTTTGGGGAAACTACTTCCGCACCGCACGACAGTGGACCGGAACGGCCATCGCACGCCAGGATTGGCAGATCAGTCGCTCTCGAAAAGAGCCGTCAATCGAGAAGAAACCGCCGCTGGATTTCAAGTCGATTGATCCAATCGTCGCTTCAGTCCAAACACTTCACTTACCTGCGCCTGTCATTATCTCGCCGCCGCGTGGCGGCTCCGCTGACTGGAAGGTGCAGTCAATGACGCAAAATCGTCCCTATCGTGTTGATTTGACGATGAACGGCGAGAGCGGCGAAGTGACCAGCCGAAAAGACTTTGCCGATCGTCACGCGATCGATCAAGTCGTAGGCGTCGGCATCGCGTTGCACGAAGGCCAACTGTTTGGTTGGCCCAATCAACTGCTAGGAGTCATCACGACCAGCGGGCTCATCCTGCTTAGCGCTAGCGGCGTCATCTTGTGGTGGCGACGGCGCGATCGCGGCGTCTTGGGCGCTCCTAGCGTTGGCGCCGCACCTCGGCTGTCGATTGGATTGATCGCGATCGTCCTTGGCCTGGCGATTTATCTCCCTCTGTTCGGCGCTTCACTTTTAGCCGTTTGCCTGGCCGAACGTCTTTTGCTGCGTCGCATCCCCAGCATCCGCGGTTGGCTTGGATTACGAAATTTGCATACGCCGGAGGTCGCACCTCAATGAACCGCTTGAATCTAATCCTGACCTTGTCCGCATTTTTGCTGCCGCTCAGCGTTGGTTGCGGTCCGAAGCCGGTCACCGGCGGAACTTCCGGCACGCTCCTAACCAGCGGAAATCCGCTTGGCGAGATGCAAGTAAACGTCTATCGGTCCGATGCAGCCGACAAGCCGCTCGGTTTTGGCGTTACAGCCGCCGATGGTTCGTTTGAATTGGTTCAGCCGGCGGCGGTGGGGCCACTGCAGTTGGAGCCCGGCAAGTACCGGTTCACTGTCGAGTCGGTCGGTTCGCCGGTCGTCTTGCCCAAAAAGTACGCCAGCAGCAAAACGACGCCGCTGGAAGTCGACTTGCAGCCCGACCAGCCGCTGGAGCTTGATATTCCCGGGCTGAAACTACCGAAATAAAGCAGATGAAAAAAGCAAAGAAGCGTGCCAGAGAAAGCTCTCCCGCACGCTTCTTTTTGTTTCTTATCGAACGCTGCGACGCTTACGCCAATCCGCGACGCTTTAGTTCGCCGACGACGTTTTGCACAATGCGGGCCACTTCGTCCGAGTCGACTTCTTCTTTGATAGCACAACCGCCGACTGGTTCGTCGACGTAGCCTTCGGCCGCCAACAAACATTGCAGTTCGCGTTTCAGTTCATCAATTGCCAAGAGCTGACTGTCCGACTGCGGCTGACGCCCTTGCCCTGGTTGAAATCCACGCAGCGCCAGCGCCGCGCGAAAACCTTCCGGAAATTCACTGTTGTAGAGCATCGCATCAAACAGTTTGAGCAGTCGGTACTGCAAATCGCAAGCTTCCTCCAAGCGTCCGGCTTTGGTCAGGTCATACAGCTTGCGGGTAATTTCCGGCACGACGCCGCTGGTCGCATTGGTTCCGCCGTCGCAACCGATCAACATCATCGGCATCAGCGCGGCGTCCCAACCGGTCATAAAACCAAAATCAGGACGCAGCGGGCGAACGGCCGCAATCATGCGCATCATGTGAGGCAAATCGCCTGACGAATCTTTGATCGCAATCACCCGCGGGCACTCTTCGGCCAAACGTTGCACCGTCGGCACATCGATCGGCGACGCGAACATCGGAATGTTGTAGAGCGTGACGTCGATCGGCGTGTTGTCACCGATCTCTTTGAAGTAGGCGTAAACGCCGGCCGGGCTCAGTTTGTAGTAAAATGGCGACACAATCGCGACGGCGCGGCAGCCATACTCATAATAATTTTCGCAGGCTTTGATCGTTTCACGGACGTTCGCCTCGGCGGCGCCGGCCAAGATCGGCACGCGACCAGCGGTCTGATCGGCCATGATCTCGATGATCCGTCGTCGTTCTTCGGCAGTAAAGCGAAGGAACTCGCCGGTCGATCCATTGGGGTAGAGCCCATGCACGCCGCGTTCGATCAGCCAATCGACGTAGCGCCGCAGTTCCGGCTCGTTGATATCTCCGCGAGCATCCAGCGGGACAATATTGGGAGTAAAAATACCTGCGAGACGGGCTTGATTCGACATGATTGGAGAGGCTTGGTCTAACGGCGACGGGCTGATGGAGGTAAAATCGATTTTATACGATTTAGATATCTTAGTTCATGTTCCGCTCGAAGTCAGCGGTGACTTCCCCCTGGATTTTTCGTGCTTTTCAAACAACATATCCTTGAACGAATCGCCGCCGGCAAGGTGACCCTCGCTTTTCGTCGCTGGAAACGGCCCACCGTCAAAGTGGGTGGGACGCTCACCACGGCGATCGGCGTGCTGGCAATTGAGGAAGTAAAACTGATCCAACCCCAGCAAATCAACCACCGTCAAGCGGCCCAGGCCGGCTTTGACTCGCTGGCCGACTTGCGGGCCAATCTCATGACGCAGCGTGACGCTCCGCTCTATCGGATTCGGTTTCGCCTGGCTGGCGAAGATCCCCGGATCGCTCTGCGGCGCGATGACGACCTGTCCGTTGAAGACTTGGCCCTGTTGCTAAAAAAATTGGGAAGATATGACGCCGCGTCGAAACAGGGCCCCTGGACCGAGCGGGTGCTGACGATGATTGATCGCCAACCCAAGACCAAAGCCGGCGAACTGGCCGACTTGCTGCGGCTCGATAAAGAATGGCTCAAAGTCAACATCCGCAAGCTCAAGCAATTGGGACTGACGGAAAGCCTGACGCCGGGCTATCGAATTTCTCCCCGCGGCGCCGCGCTGCTCGATCACCTGAAGCAACAAGAGCAGGACGCGTAGTCGCATGTCGAAAAAATCTCGCCGCGAGCGAAACGCTTCCTCGTCTCCTGACGCATCAGAAGCGCCCCCCCCCCTCCACGATCTGCGGCGATTTGTCCCAGCAGCGCTGTTGGCGCTGCTGAGCTTCGGCTACTTGCTCCTCTATTTCCAAACGCCGCTGCCGGTCTATCACCAAGAACCGGCTAACCGCCTAACCGTGCTGTTCACCATTCTGGGCAACTTCTCGTCAGTCTTAGCGACTTGGGCCGATCTGCTGGTCGATCCCCTTCCCTTCCTTACCCAGCGGACGCCGGTGCTGCTGTCGGCGAGCGTCATCCTTGTAGTCGCAACGCTCATCGGTCGATTTCTGCTGACCAGAATAGGTTTGTCGGCGATCTTGTCGCGATTGGAGACGTTCGTCCTTTCGACGGCTCTCGGCATGGCGGCCGTTTCGCTCTGGACGTTTCTCATTGGCTTTTCTGGTTTACTTCACTATCCCCTGTTAATCCTCGCTCCGCTCCTTTTGTTCGCCGGATGGGGAGCATTTGATTGGTATCAACAACGTCGGTTGAGCAGCGAAGAATCGCCCAAGCGTGAGCCAATCCCTTGGCCCTGGCCCTGGATCGCCGCGGCGGCGCCGATCGTTATTTGCACTTTATTAGGTGGGATGATGCCTCCTTACGAATACGACGTATTGGAGTATCACCTACGACTGCCGACTGAATGGCTCGCAAGCGGCCGGATCGCCGTGGAGTCTTACAACGCCTACAGCGGGCTGCCGATGGGCGCCGAGATGTTTGCGCTCTTGCCGATGACGCTGTGGCCCAGCGATCAAGCTTGGTTCTTTGGCGCGCTGGTCGGCAAGACGCTAATCAGCATGTTTGCGCCGCTAACCGCGCTTGCCGCTTACTGCGCCGCGAAACGCATCGCCGGAGCGTACGCTGGTCAAATTGCTGCCGTCGTCGTCGTCGGAACTCCCTGGATCGTCTTTGTCGCCGTCTATGGCCTGGTCGACGGCGTTTGGGCCTTTTACTCGTTGACGGCGATCTTTGCCGCGATCCTCTGGTTTCAAGCGAAACGCAGCAGCAACGACGTAACCTCAGCACAGCTTCCGCGACGCGCCCTGTTGGCCGGATTGCTGGCCGGTATGGCGACAGCCTGCAAGTATCCGGCCCTGCCGCTCTTGGTGATGCCGCTGGCCATTTGGATTTCGCTGGAAGGAGGCCGGCTGAACTTCAAGTCGGCCATCGCATTTACGATCGGCGTAACGTTGCTATTTGCGCCGTGGCTGATCAAAAACATCGTCTACACCGGCAACCCGGTCTATCCGTTGGCGGGATCGGTCTTCGCCGATTCGATTCGCTCACCCGCACAAATCGCCCAGTGGCGCGCCGCACATCGCGTTCCGACCGACGCCGCTGGGCACAGCTTCACGCCTAGCTTGCTGATCAACGGGCTAAAAAAAGTCGCCTATGCCAGCGAATGGACCAACGTGGCGCTGACGCCGTTGGCGCTGGCGGCGATCGCGGTCTTTTCCGTCGCACGTTGGTCGCCGCGGTCATTCCCTGAGGACGAATCCGATTGGTCGCTGGCCGACGCCGCGGTCTGGCGATTGGCTCTCTACGCGGTTTACTACTTCGCTGTTTGGTGGCTGTTCACGCATCGGTACGATCGCTTTTTGATCCCCTTGGCGCCGGTTGTCGCGTTGCTCGCCGGTTATGGCGCCGCACGATTTTGGGAGACTGGCTGGCGAGTCGCGTGCAACACGATCGCCGCCATGGGGCTACTCTTCTGTTTTTTTTGGATTAACTGGCAAAACTCGTTTCTGGCGCCCACCTATTACTTCACCGATTATCAATTGCTAAAAGAGGCCAACGCCGGCCCCGATGTCCCGTTGCTCGCAGCACTGGTTCCGCCTGATCACTGCGCGATTGTGGAAGGAAAAGCGGACGTCTTCTATATGCAGACGCCGATCCACTATCACACTTGCTTCGACAGCTCTCCCCTCGTTTGGCTGAAAGACAAAACCGCAGCCCAGCGAAAGGAGATCTTGCATGCCCGCAAAGTCAGCCATGTCTACGTAAACTGGAACGAAATTGCCCGTTTTCGCAGCCCCGGCAACTACGGCTTCGCCGAGTTGGTGACCCCCGAGTTTATCGCCGAACTGGTCGCCCAAAACGTCCTTCGCCCCGTTCCCCCGCCCTCTTCGGACGACGAAAATCAGCCGCAGGCGGCGTGGGGCGAATTTTACGAGGTCATTCCTTAACCTTCGGCTAACCCGTCGCTCTTGCCAGAATGGCCTGGCTCGCCTACCTTGATGATTCGTTAGAACGCGTAGGATCGCTTCTAACTTGTTTCCGTCGACGTAAGGAAGGATTGCATGGAAGGCGCCTCCCCCACGGCGAGCAATCGCATCTCACAATACGCTGTCGACCTGCGCGCGAAAGCCCGCGCGGCAGCAGCTTCGACCTGCGATTGGCTCCTCTCACACCAACATGCGGACGGTCATTGGTGCGCCGAGCTCGAGGGAGACTCGATCCTGCAAAGCGAGTACATTCTGTTGCTCGCCTGGCTTGGCAAAGAGCGAACCGAAATCGCTCGGCGCTGCGCCGCCCATCTGCTGAAACAACAAGAGCCCAACGGCGCCTGGACGCAATTTCCCGGCGCGCCGATTGATGTCGGCTCCAGCGTAAAAGCCTACTTCGCGCTGAAACTGACCGGCCATGACGCGTCGGCCGAGTATATGGTCCGCGCTCGCAACGCGATTCTCGAAGCCGGCGGCGCCGACAAGGTCAACAGCTTTACGCGGTTCTATCTGGCGCTGCTCGGTCAGATTCCGTTCGAGCTTTGCCCAGCCGTTCCACCCGAGATGGTCTTGCTGCCCAACTGGTCGCCGATCAACATCTATCGAATCAGCTCGTGGTCACGAACGATCTTTGTGCCGCTGTCGATCGTCTGGGCTCATCGAGCGGCCCGCGACATTGTTGAAGACGTGTCGATCCACGAACTTTTCATTCGCAAGCCGCAAGATTGGCCCGAGCTCCGTTGTCCAGGTCTAGAAAAATCTCCCGGGCTGTTCAGCTGGGATCGTTTCTTCCGCACCGCCGATAGCGGACTGAAACTGCTCGAAAAGTATGGCCTACGTCCGCTGCGCAAACGAGCGGTGCGCCAAGCCAAGCAGTGGATGCTCGACCGCTTTCAGCAAAGCGACGGTCCCGGCGCAATCTTTCCGCCGATCGTCTGGAGCGCCATCGCGCTGCGAACGCTCGGCTACGCCGAAGACAGCCAAGAGGTTCAGTATTGCCTGGATCATCTGGAGCGTCTGGTGCTCGAAGACGGCGAGACGACCAAGCTGCAACCGTGTAAATCGCCGGTCTGGGATACGTCGATCTCGCTTCGAGCTTTGGCCGCCGCCGGAATGGGACTCGCCCAAGAGCCAACCTGCCGCGGCGTCGAATGGTTGCTGTCGAAAGAGGTTCGCGTCCACGGCGACTGGACCAATAACGTCGACTGCGAACCAGGAGGCTGGTTCTTCGAGTATGAAAACGCGTTCTATCCTGACAACGACGATACGTCGATGGGGATCATGGCGCTGGCTGATCAATTGGCCGCCGCCAACATCACGCTAGAAGTCCACCCCGGCGACACGTTGGCCAATACTTCGGTCGTTGTCGGCGGTCGCGGCATTACCGAGCAACTCGCCAGCTCCTCCGCCGCGATGATGGAACAAGCGGCCGCAGCGACGCGTCGCGCCGTCGCGTGGATGGTCGCGATGCAAAACAAAGATGGCGGTTGGGGCGCGTTCGACAAGAACAACGACGCCGAGTTCCTCTGCCATGTGCCGTTCGCCGATCACAACGCGATGATCGATCCTAGCACTCCCGATCTTTCGGCCCGCGTGATCGAATCGTTTGGTCGACTCGGCGTCACGATCGAATCCCCCGGCAAGCTGGGCGATACGGTTCGTCGCGCCGTCGCTTACATTCGGGCCAATCAACTCTCAGACGGCTCGTGGTTCGGCCGCTGGGGCGTCAACTACATCTATGGCACTTGGCAGTGCCTGGTCGGTCTGCGGGCTGTCGGCGTGCCGGCCAACGATCCCGCGATCGAACAAGGGAAGCTCTGGTTGCTCGCGCATCAACAAGCCTGCGGCGGTTGGGGCGAATCGTGCGAAACGTACGAAGACCCGTCGCTACGCGGACAAGGGAGCCCAACCGCTTCGCAAACCGCTTGGGCGCTGCTAGGAATCATCGCCGCCGGCGGCGCCAACTTGCCTGAAGTTATTCACGGCGTGCAGTATCTGATGGATACGCAGCGCGGAGATGGAGCCTGGGACGAAATCGAGTTCACGGGAACCGGTTTCCCCCGCGTCTTCTATCTGAAGTATCACTATTACCCGATCTATTTTCCCCTCTTGGCCTTGGCCGAGTGGAACCGCGCAACCGCGCGAAGTTAGGAATCGACATGGGCGTACCCGTCTCGCAAATGTGGACTGTGGCCAGTTACGTGCTGAAGAAGCGCCTCTCAGGGCGTCGGCGCTATCCGCTGGTTTTGATGCTCGAACCTCTCTTTCGCTGTAATCTGGCTTGCGCTGGTTGCGGCAAGATTCAGCATCCGGTCGAAACGCTTCGTCGCCATCTGACGCCGGAGCAATGCTTCCGCGCGGTGGACGAATGCGGAGCGCCGATCGTTTCGATCCCCGGCGGCGAACCGCTGCTTCACCCGCAAATCAACGAGATTGTCGACGGTCTAGTCGCCCGCAAAAAGTACATTTACCTCTGCACCAACGCATTGAAGTTAGAAGCGGCGCTGCCAAGCTTTACGCCTAGCAAGTACTTGTCGTTCTCAGTTCACATGGATGGTCCGCGCGAAGAGCATGACGCCGCCGTCTGCCGCGACGGAACGTACGACATCGCCGCCAGCGCCATCAAAGCGGCGATTGACGGGGGCTTTCGCGTGACGACCAACACCACCATTTACGACGGCGTCCATCCCGAGCGGATTCGCGACTTTTTTGACGACATGATGGAACTGGGCGTCGAGGGAATGATGATCTCTCCCGGCTATCGCTACGAGAAAGCGCCTGACCAGGATCACTTCCTGGCGCGAAACGAAACGAAGTCGTTGTTTCGCCAGTTGCTCGACAACGCGAGAAACTGGCGTTTCAATCAAAGCCCGCTCTTTTTGGAGTTCCTCAAAGGGAACTATCAGTTGGAGTGTACGCCGTGGGGAAATCCAACCTACAATTTGTTCGGTTGGCAGAAGCCTTGCTATCTGATGGACGAAGGCTACTGCGAAACGTTTGCTGAATTGATGGCGACGACACAGTGGGAAAACTACGGCTGCGCCAGCGGCAATCCCAAGTGCGCTGACTGCATGGTTCACAGCGGCTACGAACCGAGCGCCGTCGACGCGACCTTCGGTTCGCTGGGAGGCTTCTGGAATACGGTCAAACTAACGCTGCTCGGTCCCCCCAAACAAAGCACCAAGCCGCTCGCCGCGCCGGCCGATCGATCGCCGCAAGAGCTCAAGCTGCGCCGCGATATCCCCAGCGCCAAACCATCGCCGACCACGCGTCCCGATGACATTCCGCTCCCGCTGATCAATGATCGCTAGAGCAAACAGGCTGGGCATTTCTCTTCGCATCTTGCTGCGCATGGAACGGGAGACTGATCCGCCGATCGGGTCGCAACCCAGTATCTGCGCATGTCGCCAAAAGATCCGGGACTCAATCTAGTCGACGGATTCGGGGCCCCTGCGCTTTTCTCACCGTTCAAAGCTCTTCTCTTGAACCGCCTTATTTTTACGCAATCGCAAGGGAGTCGGTTTCTGCAGTTGCCTATCGATGATGCACCCTTAAAAAAATTTATCGCAAGCTAGGTCACCGTCTGCCGCGAATTCGTAAGGGAATCAAGGGATCAATAATCCCTGCCAATGGATGATCTTAGGCTAGTCATTTCTGCTTTAATTTTCATCTCGCCTGATCTCATCGTCTAAATTTCGCCTGCATCGCCCCCTGGTACGTCAATTGCGAACAGAATTTTCTTAACATCGCATGATATCACGATATATTAGCAAAGTTTTCGTAGTTTTTTGACTTTAAGTCGCCAAGGCGTGAGATTGCACATCAGTCATTCCGCTTTCTCGCTGATCTCGGCTTCTTCCTCACTTAAAAAGGGCTGGGCATGTCTATTCAAAGATTTTCTCGCAACGGTTTTACGCTCGTGGAACTGTTGGTTGTGATCGCAATTATCGGCGTTTTGATCGCGCTCCTTTTGCCGGCTGTGCAACAAGCTCGCGAAGCGGCTCGGCGGATGCAATGCAGTAACAACCTGAAGCAACAAGGTTTGGCGATGCATACGCATCACGACACCTATCTGGCCTTTCCCGATGGAGCTCCGAATTCGCAGCGTCCTAACTGGCGGTTTCAGCTCTTACCGGGTCTGGAGCAAAAGTCGCTTTTCGATCAGGTTGATCCCGATGGAGCGATGCATTCCGGCTGCAACTCGAGCAGCACTTATGGTCAGCAAGCGTACGACTCCAATCTCATTTTGATCGACTTGGCAATTCCGGCCTACAGCTGTCCTTCCAGCGCACTGCCGACCAACGAGCCTGGCGGCAACATGTGCAACTATGATCGACTTCAAACGCATGATTATGTCGGAGTCAGCGGCGCTTTTCCCGATCCGGCCGATCGGGACGACGTCTGCTCGACCGGCGCCGATTACGGCGTCTATTGCAATACCGGGATGCTGGTGCCCAATAAGAAGTTAAAGTTCCGCGACGCTACCGATGGGACAACCAATACGATTATGGTCTCCGAGCAATCGGCCCCAGTCGGCAACAGCGACTATCGAGCCAACTACCATGGCGGCTGGCGCGGCTGGTCCAGCAGTGGAGACGTTGTCACAAAAACCGGTGCGCATCACATTTCTGGAATCACGTCGGTAGCGTTCGCGATTAATACGAAGACCGGCCAATCAGGCGGCGACTTGATTCCGAGATCAAACTCGGCATACTCCGGCAATACGATTCTTACATCGTATCACCCCGGTGGAATTCAAGTTTTGCTGACCGATGGTTCGGTCCGATTTGTCGGGGAGACGCTTGATTTCCTCACGCTTCGCCAGCTGTGCGTTCGTGACGACGGACTCGTGATTGGACCTTTCTAGAGCGCTTTTCAGTAAGCTGAACAAAGAGTCCCCTGTCGTCTAGCTTCTCCCCCAAAATCAGCCGCACGGCGTTAGCCGCGGTTTCTGACAGGAACTCTTTGTCGACGGAAAATTGGAGACAAAAACCGCGGCTAACGCCGTGCGGTTGATGTCGATACGTGCCGCGCAGCACCGTCTACACGTTCAATCGTTGGAAAATCAAAATGGGTCAGCTAGCAGGAAACCGCTCTAGCCCAACTGCAGAGTTACTCTCGCTCTTCGCTTACGCCTTCAATCAGCTTTCAGGTACATCAATATGAAAAACGCTATTTTCACCAGAACCTGCAGGGATATCATCCCCTGCATTCTGCTTGTCGCCTCGACTTACTTCGGCGCATCCGGCTGTAACGCCACTTCTGGACCACCAGTCGGCGTCGTCCAAGGCCGGGTCACCTACGAAGGGAAACCAGTCACCAACGGCGATATCACTTTTTACTCAGGCGAATTGGGAAGCGGCATCTCGGAAGCGCTGGATGCGGACGGAAATTACGTCACGCAAACGCCGATCCGAACCGGCAGCTACACCGTGACCATACTGCCGCCATCCCAACCGCCGCCGGAGGATCCCCGGCAACTGATCGTCCGCGTGGTCTCGAAAGATATCCCCGCCAAGTACCGCGATCCGAACAAAAGCGGCCTCAAGTTCGAGGTGCGCGAAGGTGACAATTCGTTCGATATCGAGATGAGCGAATAGGGATTCAAGCTGCCGATCAAACACCAGCTCGCTGTGCGACTTCATCACTCGCGCGGCGGGCTTAGGCGTCGGTATTTCGCAAGGCGAGAATACCGACTACTACTTCGCGGCGCGGCTGAGCGTTAGATTGTCGCGATGGATCAGTTCGACGTAGGGACAATGCCCCAAGATGTCACTGATCTTGTCGCTTTGCATGCCGCGAATGCGGGCCACTTCGGCGGCCGAATAGTTGATTAGGCCGCGAGCGATCTCCGATCCATCCGATCCGCAAACGCGGACGATGTCCCCTTTTTCAAAGTCTCCTTCGACGCCAACTACGCCGATCGCCAACAGACTGCGTCCTGATTCTTCGACGGCGCGCTTCGCTCCGTCGTCGACGATGATGCGTCCCCGTGGTTCGACCGAGAAACCGATCCAACGCTTCCGCGGCGAGACCGTTTTCCCTTGCGGCAAGAAGAGGGTGCCGATCGTTTCGCCGGCGACGATTTTGGTGATCGCCTGCGGATCGCGCCCAGACGCGATGATCACGTTCTCGCCGGCCGTCGTCACCAGCCGAGCCGCTTCTAACTTGCTGGCCATGCCCCCTTTTGAGAGGCCTGTCTTTTTGTCGCGGACGAACGACATTAACTGGTCGTCAAATTTGTGCACGACCGGAATGACCTGGGCCTGCGGATCATCGGGCGAGCGATCGTACAAACCGGCGACATCGGACAAGATCACCAACAGCGGCGCTCGCAGCAGATTGGTGACGCGGGCCGCTAGACGATCGTTATCGCCAAAGGTGGTCATTAACTCGTCAACGGCGACGGTATCGTTCTCGTTGATGATCGGCAGCACGCCAAACTCGAGCAGCGATACGAGCGTGTTGCGGATATTAAGATACCGGACACGATGGTCAAGGTCTTCGGCCGTCAGCAAGACCTGGGCGCCATGGCGGCCATGCACGGCCAACGTTTGATCGTATGCTTCAATCAAGCGAGCCTGACCGACCGCGGCGACCGCTTGCAAGCGAGCCAGATCAGTCGGCCGCTGCTTGAGCTTCAAGCGATCCATTCCGGCGCCGACCGCTCCGCTAGAAACCAGCACCATCTTGCGTCCTGAGTCGAGCAAACGGCTCATTTCTTCGGCAAACTGGGCGATTCGCTCGCGATTGAGCGTTCCATCCGGCGCGGTCAGAACGCGCGTTCCGACCTTCACAACGATCAGATCGGCGGTCGCGGCGATTTCCTGGCGCAGAAGATCGGTCATAGCAAGCAAGAGCGGCGAACAAGGACGAGTGACGACAAACCGTAGTTATCGACCCCCGCCGCAATCGCGGCAAGGGGATGCCGGCAAATGAGTTAAGCCGATTGCGGCTGTACGTCACGCAGCAGCGCGACCAAACTGCCGGGATCGACCGGTTTGACGACGTGGTCATCGAAGCCAGCCTCTTTGCTGCGGCGACGATCCTCGGGTCCGCCCCAGCCGGTCAATGCGATAATCTTCACCCCGTCTTGCCGCTGATCGGCGCGAATGCGCCGAGCCACTTCATATCCGTCCATTCCGGGAAGACCGATATCGAGCAAGATGAACTGCGGCTTCTGGCGTCGCAGCAAATCGAGCGCCATCGGTCCATCATAGGCGACGGTGATCTTCATCCCCTCGAAGGTCAATAACATCGACAACGTCTCGGCCGCATCTCGATTGTCGTCGACGATCATGACCGATGTCGAAGCAAGATCGACCAACTCGCGACTTTTGACCACGCGAATAGCCGGCGTCGGCAATTCGACCAGCGGCAGACGAACCTCAAAGCGGCTCCCCTTGCCGGGACCTCGGCTGATTGCGTCGACCGTTCCGTTATGCAACTCGCACAATTGTCGCACCAGGGCCAATCCTAGACCGAGCCCGCCATGGTCGCGAGTATGCGAAGAATCGACTTGGGCGAACGCTTCAAAAATGCGAGCGCGATCCCCTTCCGCAATGCCGACGCCGTTGTCCGACACGGCGAGAATCGCGACCCCGTTTTCGGTTCGCAGATCAATACAGATGCGACCCCGACGAGGCGTGTATTTCGCCGAGTTGCTCAGCAAATTAGAGACGACCTGGACTAAGCGAACACGATCTCCATTGACGCCGATCGGTTCGTCCGGAATCAATAGTCGAACGTCATGTTCTCGCTCGTCGATTTGCGGCTGCAACATTTCGACCGCGGCGCCAATCGCTTCTCGAAAATCAAACGGATCGCGCACCAGCCGCATCTTTCCCTGTAAATAACGGGATACGTCGAGCAAATCGTCAACGATACGGACCAATTGCGACAACTGACGCTGAACGGCGCGGCGGAGCGCATCAAAGCGGCGACCGTCATCACGACAACGAGCCATCAGGTCAACGCTGGTCGCGATCGGAGCCAGCGGATTGCGCAGTTCATGGGCCAACAGCGCCAGGTACTCATCTTTTTGCAGGTCCGACTTCTTCAGCGTTTCGGTCAGCGCCTGGTTTTCGGTCGAACGTTGCTCCGCGTTGCGTTGATCGCAACGCGTCTTTTCAAACGTCACAATCGTAACGCAACCGACAATCGCATAGATCAACAAAGAGACCCAGTCCGCAGGCTCGGTGATCCACAAACTGGAGGCCGGCGGAATGATAAAATGAGCAGCGGCCAAAGTTCCCAACACCATGGCGACAGCGGCGGCATGCGTGCCCCCAAGCCAAGCGCTGATGATCACCGATAGATAGAAGACGCCGAAGGGAAGCCGCTCTTGCAGCACCGGGTCAAGCAGCGACCTGACCCACAGCGCGGCCGCCGTTGCGGCGATGGCGAAAATGTAACCGCGAAAATGCTCCACCAAAACATTTCGCATGCTAGCACTCCCTTAAGCTGAATTGCGGATGAGACGCCGATACGAATCCTCGGACGGCATCGCAACTTTATAAACCCGCGCAGGTCAATTCGCCAAGCAGCAATGCGGAAAGAAATGCGTAGTATTTCCCTATTGCCGGAAAACCGCATCAGATCCTACATTGAACATTCTCAGAAGTTGCGTGTGACATGGATATCCACGCCAGGATTGATCCGCGATCAGGCTTAAGGAATGAGCCGGGTTGCCGCAGGGTGAACGCTCTCTTGCGTGAGCGGCCCTCACAGGATGATTGACCGCCGCATGATTGCGGCCCTGGTATGGAGACCTCTCATGTTAGTCCTTTCTCGCCGCGCTAAAGAAAAGATCGTTTTCCCCAATCTTGCGATCACCGTCGAGTTGCTGCAGATTCGGGGAAAAATGGTGAAGATCGGTATCGATGCTCCCAAAGAGGTATCGATCATGCGTCCTGACGCTTGCAGCGAAGAAGAGCTGGAAGAAATGCAACGCAAGGCTTCTCCCTTGCTAGGGAGCCATCAGTTTCGCAATCGCCTGAACACGCTCAATCTGGGTCTGCATCTTTGCAGCAAGCAGATTGACGCCGGAATGACCGTCGAAGCGACCAATACGCTGCAACGACTGCTGGCGGAACTGAAAGATCTTGACGCCGAAGTCGGCCAAGGCCGCGCCTCAATCCAACGCGGCAAATCAAGCGACAAGTCGCGCAATCTACTCGTAGTCGAAGATGACGACAACGAACGTGAGTTGCTCGCAGGCCTGCTGCGGATGTACGGCTTCAACGTCTCCGTCGCCAAAGATGGCCAGGCGGCGCTCGAATATCTGGCGCTGAACGACCTGCCTGACTACGTGCTGCTCGACCTCAGCATGCCGCGGTTCGACGGACCAGCCACATTGCGCGTCTTGCGAAATGACCCTCGGATGGGCAAGCTGAAAGTTTTTGCCGTCACCGGCAGCGATCCGAAGCAATTTGCAGACGACGGAAACGATCCCGAAGATCAATTCGACGCTTGGTTCCGCAAGCCGCTGGATCCGGCCGAGATTGTCGAAGCGGTCAGCCAGAAGATTCGTCCGGCGCTAGCGGCTCACTAACGGCATAACAATTCTCCTCCCCCATCAAAAAAGCCCCGGCGTCGCCTTGGGGCTTTTTTCGTTTTCCGATCCATCGACCCTGTCATGAGGCTACTTCGTCGCAATCTCAAACTTCAGATCGTGCGATCCCTCGTTCGAAATCGTCGCCGCCAAACCTGACCTTTCGGGATTGGCGAACTTGCGCGGCACGATATGAATGTTCGGCGGCGAGGGGGGAAATTGGCCGGTCTTCTCTTGGACCGCCAGCGGATCGACGATTACTTTGTTCGGATCGACCATCGATTTGATGATCGCGACTTGGTAGTCGCCCGGCAGGATTCCGTCGGCCGGCTCAATGGTTCCTAGCGAGAATTCGCCCAACTCGTTGGTCATTCCATTCGCGGAGCGGCCTTCGCCAGTCGGTGAAAAAATCACCGTCGCGCCTTCCAATGGAACGCCGTCCAGCAAGACGATTCCTCTGCCCTCGACGCCTCCGGGGAGCAAGTTGCTGCTACATCCTGTCAAAATCATCGCGGCGCTCGCCGCCACGTAAATCATGGATCGCATGAATCAAGTTCCTCGAAAGTAAAACGCGGCCGCAGTAGCGATCGCAGGCGAGACTGCGGCGATAGTCGGTCACCGCAGCAAAGGCAAGGGAGGTAACGCCAACCCAACGCAAGTGACGGTCGGCTAGAGCGAAGTACTCACTTCACCGCCGCTCTTGGTTCCGATAGCGCCCCACACTCCGAAAGGAGAAGGACCGCTGCCGGTGGGGATGGTCGAAAGATTTCCAGTGTCGATCGTCTCTGTATAGAAATGAACCGAGCCGTCGCCGAGCAGCCCATTCGCTCCGCCAGGATGAAAACTGTTGGGGGTCATAATGGCCGCCGAACCGTCCCATGTAGAGTCCGAAAAACAAGACGGCGAGTTGGGGGGCAAAATGGTCGTGATCGATCCGCCATACGGATTGGCGCCATCGCTCCAACGTCGCCCCAGATAATTTTTGGTCGTTAGCCCCGGCAAATATCGTTTGCCGGCGCCAGCTTTCGCGGCGCAAACCGCAGGCGTCACCTGATTGTCATTGGAATTGGTTACGGAACCTGGCCAAGCGTCGGCCGCTAGAACCAACCCACCGCCGATAATCTTGTTCGTGTCGACTCCCACGGTCCGCTCAGCCACGGCCAGCGTATTGCTGAGCCCATCGGTCACGGCACTGAATTTGAACCAACTGAGCGCTCCAAACATGCCGTTCGACACGGGATTGTGCGACCGCCGCGGCGTATCCCCGATCGAAAACGCGAAATTGCAAAAACCCAGTTCGGTATCGAAGTCGCTGTCGGCGCCATCCGAAGGACAGCGCAGCGCGTCGATCTTCGTATGCCAGAGCGTGTAATCGCTGTACCACGGAGCGCCGCCGTAAGGATTCCAATCGTGGCCATTGAAGGTTTGCGGCGACTTGATTTGGTCGTACAAGTTTCCTTCTTCGAGAAACGACAATAGCGAAACCCAGCCGCTGAGACGCGACGCGTTATGGACGTAATATTCGCCCGATGCGCCGGTGGTTCCCCCCTGACGCGCCGGCAACGCGCCGAAAGTGTCATGGTAGTTGTGCAGCGCCAAACCGATTTGTTTTAGCTTGTTCGTACATTGCATCCGCCGCGCCGCTTCTCGGGCTTGCTGAACGGCAGGCAAGAGGAGCGCGATCAAGACCCCGATGATCGCGATCACCACCAACAACTCGACGAGCGTAAAAGCAGAACGTTTCATGGGAAGACCTTCGAGGCGGGAAAATAGGCGGGATAGGTACTACCTGCTGTCCAGCAGCAGTCTACGGCGGAGAGGGCATGATTATCACGGCTTAACGCGCAAATGCAATGGCATTCATCTTAATTCAACCAAGATCGAGATTCCATACTCGAACAGTAAACCACCAGGGGGGTGCTTTTACTTCGCTAACAAGCGGAAATCCGCTGTCTAGGACGGTTGAGTCTTCGGGGAGCGACTCCTAGAATGAAGATTCCCGCCTCTTCGATGGAATTTTCTGTGAAGACAGCGTCGCAAGCAGCGACGTAAGTCCCAGTCCGGCAACGGTTTTTAGCGCGAGTCGTTCATGAGCGAGCTATTTCACGAGTGCGGGATCGCCGCCGTTTATCACCTTCCCAGCGACGAGATCAGCCCTCTTTGCCCGGACCAAGGCGTCGATCATGTGTCGCGGTTGTTGCCGCGCATGCTGCTCGATATTCAGAATCGAGGTCAGCTAGCGGCCGGGATGACTTCTTATAATCCCGACCGCAAACAGCTGATCGACACGCATCGTGACATTGGCACCGTCCGTGAAGTCTTTCGCCTGTCTCATCGCGGGAAGAGCGAAGCGCTGATGCGTGAATACGCGGGTTGCGCCGCGATCGGCCATGTTCGCTATGCGACCTGCGGCCAAGACGATCGCAGCTACGCTCAGCCGTTCGAGCGACACCATCTGATCAAACACAAATGGTTCAGCTTCGCGTTCAACGGCCAATTAGCCAACTACGACGAGCTGCGCGATCGCCTGCTCGCCGACAATGACCACCATCTAGCGCGGGAAACCGATACCGAAATCATCATGCATGAGCTGAGCCGTGAGATGAACGGCGACCGCAAAGTGCCGTTGATCGAGGCGCTCCGCAACGCGAGCAAACGGTTTGATGGGGCGTATAGCCTGGTCATGATGAACGCCGAAGGTGAAATGCTGATTGCCCGCGATCCGCTCGGCATCAAGCCTCTTTGCTATGCGATCGAAGGCCCCATGTTCGCCGCCGCCAGCGAAAGCGTGGCGCTGCTGAACTTGGGCTTTGAGCCGGAAAGCATCAAATCGCTGGAACCGGGCCACGCGATCACGATCTCGAAAGGGAAGTTCGCGATTCAAGAATTTGCCCCATCCCCCCGCAAAGCGCACTGCTTTTTCGAGTGGATTTATTTCGCCAATGTCGCAAGTACGCTGGATGAGCGAAGCGTTTACGTCACGCGCACCAATCTCGGGGTCGAGTTGGCCAAGATGGAACGTGCCGACGGACGCGTCACGATCGACGACGACACGATCGTCGTTCCTGTGCCCGACACGAGCAAAGCGGCCGCCGATGCAATGGCGTTTGAGTTGAAAATTCCGTCTCGCGAAGGGCTGATCCGCAATCGTTACTCGGGCCGCACATTTATCGAAACCGGCAACCAGCGTCGCCGAGCCGCCGAAGTCAAATACACCCCGCTCCGCGAAGTGCTGGAAGGGAAACGGATCTTCCTGGTCGAAGATTCGATCGTCCGTTCAACCACGATGCGGGTGCTGCTCGATCGCCTGCGCGATCGCGGCGGCGTGAAAGAAATTCACGTTCGCGTCGCCTGTCCGCCGATCATCGCTCCTTGCTTCTACGGCATCGATATGTCGACGATCGGAGAGCTGTTCGCTCCAAAATTCTTGCCCGATGGACAATTGACCGAAGAGGCGCAAGCCGAAATGGCGGTTGCGTTAGGCGCCGATTCGGTCCGCTTCCTCCCGCGGGCCGCAATTTCTCGGGCGGTCGGTCTTTCTGGCGAACACCTTTGTCAGGCCTGCATTAGCGGCGATTATCCGACGGTTGGCGGAGAACGCTTGTACCAAGTGGCGCTCGACAATTGCATTAGCGGCAACGAAGGACGAACCTATGAACGACGCGATCCAGCGATTTCGACCACGTAAGTAGGTCGCTTTGGCGACTTGCTTCGGTCGAATGCCCCTTTGCGAGCGGCGGGCCGGCGCTTTAAGCTGGTTGGTTCGATTCTACCTTCCGTCCGCAACAGCAGATCGCTATGGTTCGCACACGCTTCGCTCCCAGTCCGACTGGATATCTCCACATCGGCGGGGTTCGCACCGCACTATTCAATTGGTTGTTCGCCAAACGACACGGTGGGCAATTCGTTTTGCGCATTGACGATACGGACCAACAACGGAACGTCGACGAGGCGTTGGCCCCGATTCTTCACGGGTTTCGCTGGCTCGGCATGGACTGGGACGAAGGCCCCGAAGTTGGCGGCCCGTTTGAGCCCTACTACCAATCGCAGCGGCTCGAGCGCTATCAAACGGCCGCTAAACAGCTGCTGGCCGATGGCTTCGCCTACTACGACTACGCAACGCCGGAAGAGCTGGACGCCGAGCGAAAAGCGGCCGACGCCGCGAAACGCCCCTTCCAATACAGCCGCGCCTTCATGGCCGAGACCGAGGCCGAGCGAGCCAAGTGGGAAGCGGAAGGCCGCAGTTTTGTCGTTCGCCTGAAAATGCCGCGTGAAGGCGTCTGCGCCTTTACCGACAGCGTTCGCGGCGACGTTGAGTTCCAGTGGTCCAAAGAAAATGACCACGTCATTCAACGGGCCGATGGCACCTGCTTGTATCACCTGGCGAGCGTCGTCGACGATCATGACCTGGAAATCACGCACGTCATTCGAGCCGAAGAGCATCTCTCGAACACGCCGCGCCAGATCTTCATCGGGCAGTCCCTCGGCTACGAACTGCCGCAATACGCTCATCTGCCGTATGTCGCCGAGCCAGGGAGCAAAAACAAGCTGAGCAAGCGGAAGCTCGAAAAGTATCTGAAGAACGCCGATTTCAAACGGCTGAACGAACATGGCCAAGCGATCGCTGAGCAGATCCAACTGCAAACCTCGGCCGAGACCTTCAATCCGGTGATCGTCGACTTCTACGAACTGACCGGCTATTTGCCGGAAGCGATTTTGAACTACTTGGTCCTGCTCGGCTGGTCGCTGGATGACAAGACCGAAGACCTGACGATCGACGAGATGATCGCCAACTTTTCGTTGGAGCGCGTCACCAAAGCGCCGGCCAGTTTTGACTGCAAAAAGCTGTGGTCGTTCCAAGATCGCGCTATGCAAAAGCTGCCGCTCAAGCAGAAGACCGCCAAGTGCTTGCCGTTTTTGCAAGCTGCCGGCCTGATCGCCGATCCGGCGCCGTGCGAAGCAGGCCCGAAGTTAACGCGCATCATCGAAGCGTGCGGCGATCGCTTGAAAGTACTGGGCGATATCATCGCCTATGCCGACTACTTCTTTGTCGCTGACGATCAGATGAAGTACGACGAAAAAGCGTTCGCCAAACGACTGGGCGATGCGCAGCCGCAGGCGCTGCTCGCCAAGTTTCGGGAGACGCTCGCCGCGCTCGAGACGTGGGACGTCGCGATCCTGGACAAGGCGATGCACGACTTTGTCGCCGCCGAAGGGATCAAGATCGGCGAAATCATTCACGCAGTCCGCATCGGGACCACCGGCCAAGGAGTCGGCCCCGGTTTGTTCGACTGTCTCGACATTTTGGGAAAAGAATCGTGCCTGGCCCGCATCGATCGGACGCTGGCCCTGGCCGTAGAAAGGAACGCGACGTAACGTCGCTATACAACCAACATGTCGCAACAAACTCCCGCCGCAGGCGTACCCAAGGCAGTCTTGCTCCCGCGCAAGGCGCAGCCCTTGTACGGACGCCATCCCTGGGCGCTCCACTCGGCGTTTGATCACATTGACACGGCGGCCGTCGACGGCGACGTCGTGCAATTGGTCGGCGATCATGGTCGCTTCGTCGCCTATGGCGTGGTCAATCGCAAGAGCCGCATTCATGTCCGACTTTATAGCTGGGATGTCGAACAGCCGCTAACCGACGACTTCTGGAAACAAAAGATCGCCGCTTCGATCGACGCCCGCCGGCAACTGGGCCTGTTTGACGAGAACGCCGGCTGTCGTCTGATCTATAGCGAAGCGGATGGGTTGAGCGGCTTGATCGTCGACTACTTCGCTGGGCATGTCGTGCTGCAAGTCAACGCTTTGGCGATGGAACGTCGTCTCGATGTGATTGTCGCCGCTTTGAACGAGCAGGTTTCGCCCAAGAGCATCACGCTTCGCGGCGAAGCCGGCGTCATCAAGGCCGAAGGAGTCACGATCGAACCGCGCGTGTTGCAAGGAGAAGTTCCGACCGAACCGATCTTCATCCAAGAGAACGGCATCGAGTTTGAGCTTGATCTTTCCACCGGGCAAAAGACCGGGTTCTATCTCGACCAGCGCGAAAACCGGGTCGCTGCGGCCAAGTATTTCTCGGGCCGCCGCGTCCTCGATATGTTTTGCTACACCGGCGGATTCGCCTTGGCCGCCGCCAAGTTGGGCGGAGCCAGCGAAGTGATCGGAATCGACGGCAGCGACAAAGCGATCGATTTGGCGCGCCGCAACGCCGAGCGCAACGGCCTATCCAACGTCCGCTTCGAATCGGTCGACGCCTTCGATCATTTGAAGGCGCTGGTCGACGCCGGCGAAAAATTCGACGCGGTGATCCTCGATCCGCCCAAGTTCACCAAAACCCGCCGCAACATCAACGAAGCGTTGAAGGCCTACTATCACATCAACCGTCAGGCCGTCAACCTGCTCAACCCCGGCGGTATCCTGGTCACCTGCAGTTGTTCAGGCAACATCTCACGCGACGATTTCCAGATGACGCTGCTTGGCGTCGCCCAAAAGTCAGGCCGCGATATCCAACTGCTGGAACAACGCAGCGGCGCGATCGATCACCCGACGCTGTTGACCTGCCCCGAAACGCAGTATCTCAAGTGCTTTATTTGCCGAGTAGGGTGATCGTTCCATGCAGAAGGCCCTGCTTCTTCGTAGCCCGCTGCGCGAGTTTTGAGGTTGCGCTATTTCCCTGGTTGGCCGCGATAGCTCCGCTATCGGGGCGGCGCAGCCGTAGGAGGCATTGGTTCCCGGTATGCAGTTCGGGGCCATTTCGCCATTTCAAACGGCGCGGCGACCACCGCTCTAGGTCCGACCACGGCTCGATGCCTCCTACCGACTTCGTCGGCCCCGCTAGCGGAGCTATCCGGGCCAACCGGAATCCGTTCGGCCAAATAGCGCAACCTCAAAATGCGCGAGCGAGGGAAATGCGTTTGGCTACTTCAATCCGGATGGGAATCGCCGAGCGATTTTCCCTCGCTCGCGTAGCGGGCTACGAAGAAGGGTAACTAGGCGTTCATCATTTGCCGAATGACTTCTTCGGTGGTCATGCGCGTCGTCGGCAAAACTTGCGTCAGCGGCAGCGGTACGTCATCCTGCCGGTGCATGCTGCCGCCGCACTCGACGCCGGGTTTCGCGACGTGAAATCTTACGGCAGCCGGATGTTCGCTTTCGCTCCAACCAAACGAAACAACCGGCAACTTCGCCATCGCAGACAACATCTCTGGCGAAGCTTTCGTCAGCCAATCGCCGTCAAAGCGAATCAACGCGTCGACTTGCCTGCGTGCGATTAGCTTCGCCGCTCGATAGCCAGTCGGATCAAACGCCGGACCATCGGCGGCAAAGCGAACGGGACTGGGATAGCCGGTTCGCCAGGCGATCGACTCCGCCGCGCCGATCCAGTTGGGGCCGCTTCGCTCGAGCGAGATAATCGCTCGGTTGTTCCGATTCAACTCGCGCACATAGTCGGCCAACGTTTCCAAAATCGCGGCGCCGTCAGCGCCGCCATAAAACGGCGGGCCGCATACGATCGCCGCGTAAGTTGCCGACGCGAGTCGCGCATGGATCTGCTCGATCTCGGCCCACTTCGGCACGCGTTTGCGATCGATCTTCTTACCGCGGGCCAGCGCTAATAACGTATGCGCCGTTTCCAGGTTTTGGGAGAGCGGCGACTCGCAAAATAGTGGAGCGCGAGCCGAGGTCGCCGTCGCCTGACGATCAATCGCCAGCGCTGTTCGCGGGCCTGTCAAAAACCTGCCTGGCGCGTCGAGACTGAATCGTTCGAAGTGACGCGGTTGAGTCGTCGCCGGATCGGCGTTCCAAAAGAGAATCACATCGGCCCGGTCACGAATTTCGCCCAACGTCGCGGTGATCATTCCGGTCGACTGCAACACGACGCCGCTTGGATCCGGCTCGGCCGGGTTGCCGGCGTCGACATAGGCGCCCAAGCGGTCCGCCCAATCGAGCGCCGCACGTTGGCCGTCGATCGTCAGTTCGCCTAGCCCCAACAGCAGCGGCGACTTGGCGCCGGCCAGCAACGTAGTCGCGGCGGCGATCGCCGCGTCGATCGTCGCTTCTTCTCCGTTGATCGTGTAATTCGGCTCGCCGTCAACTGCGATCGCAAAGTAGTTAGCCGCGTGTGGGCAAGCTGGTGCAATTTGCGCAACTTGTCCAGCGGCGACGGTGACTTGCAAGTCATCACACAGACAACTGCAACCGCAACAAACGACATCGGCAAAGGTAATTGGCTGGCTCAATTCGAGTGGTTCCGCTCTAGGGTGGTAAGTCGTTATTATAGCGAAACCGATTCGCCGAATTGCCCCCTTCTCGCGCTGAAATTCGCCGCCAACGACAAGATTTCGCCACCGCCAGCGAATACCATAGCGTTTTCACGAGGAAGACCGTCGTCACACAAGGAGAAGAATACCTTTGAAGTGCGTGAACTGTGGAGGAGAATCGGCGCCTGGGGCGAGCTTTTGCCAATACTGCGGCGCTGCGGTCACAATTTCCGGCCGACCGTCGCAGAGCCATGCGCGCCTCTTTGAGCAAATCAAAGCGTCTCCCCAATTTCATCAGGCGCAATCGCCGGAGCGCCTCGCCAAACTACCGCAACCTAGCGGCGCTCCCAAAACCGTCTTCACCCTACTTTCGGCACTGGTCGCCGGCAAAGCGGCGATGGCGGTCGTCGGCTTTCTCCTGATGCCGATTCTGTTTCTTGGAATGCTGTTCATGATGTCGCCGGTCTTCCAAAACGGCATGCCCAATGACCCCCAACTTCTTTCCGCTTCGTTCGAGGGCGCTCAGCGGAATATGTTTCGATTCATGATATTTGTGGTTCCTTGCATCATCTTTCTGTTTGTGGTCACCAGCATCGGCTTTGGACTGGTTGCGCGGCATTTCAGCGGTCATGTCTATTCCAGCGTTTTTCAAAATATTGAAGCTCTCGAAAAATCGCCGGTCGAAGTTCGTCCCGCGATCGCGGTCGCCAAACGAACGCAAGTCTGGGGAGGAATCGGCAATCACGCCGCGTCGACGCGTTACTTCGTCACCTTTGAAACCGAGGACGGCCGGCGTCAAGAATACGCCCTGTGGTACGGCGCCATGTATGGCGGCATCGCCGAAGATGACGCTGGCGTCCTCTTCACGCGCGGCGACTATGCGGCCGACTTTGATCGGATCGCGATTACTGTTTAGTCATGTCGTAAACGGGAGCTCTATCATCCCATGAAATGCGATAGTTGCAGCGCCGACATCTCGCCAGACTCGCATCGCTGCGAGTTCTGCGGATCGTATGTCGATCGCCGCACGCGGATCTATCCCCGGACTGCGAAGACTTCGCGGATGTCCATTTTCGCGAAAATCAAAAAATCGCCCGAGTACCGAACTGCAACGTATCGTCGTCCCGTCAAACTCCCGCGACACCTTCGCTTCACTTCCACCCGAAAACGGATTTGGGCTGGATTTTGCGTCGTCACGATCTGCATCAGCACCGGCCTTGCGATCGCCGCCAGCCCAATCTGTCTAGGACCGGCGGTAGTCGCCGTGCTCGGTCTCCTGTTGCTGAGCAATATCACGCCCACAACAACGACCTACGAAAAACCGAAGTGGAATCCCGTTCCGGCAATCGTCGCGACGAAGCGGAAAGAGATGCGCGGCGATATCGCTCTTTATTTCGCCACGTTCCATTTTGAAGTCGGTGACGATCGGGAACTCGCGATTTGGGATCATCAACTCTTCGAGTTACTGAGCGAACAGGACGCCGGAGTTTTGGCCCAGCATCACGATATCGTCATGAATTTCCAGCATGTCGCGTTATAGCCGTGTAGGTCCGCTCTACTCTACCGGCCAAACGTACTTCGTCAGCAGGTAATACTCGCCGCCGATGACCGCTGCGCAGCTGACGAAAAAGAAGAGCGTATTAAAAACGCTGCCGTCAGTTTCGGGCTCGCTGTCCATAAAAGCCCGCATGAACGACGGCACGAAGGCCGCTTTAATAATCGCCAGCGTCGTCTCCCAAAACGAATCGGCCGCGTTGTGGGTCGAATCGAACATTATCCAGCCCAGCAGCCAATAGACGGGAATGTTGAGAACCAACAGCACCACGATCAAATTCATCTTCTGCTCCCTGGGAGGTCGAAATCGGGGCCTCTATTATTTCGGCCGCCAATCTCGATCGCAACTCGGTTTTTGCTTCTCCCGGGCTGAAATGGGGTACAATACATCGACTGCCCTGAATGGATTTCACCCCGTTTGTGAGAGAAACGATGACCGACATCAATTGGACCGAAGTCCTGACCGCCTACGATGAGAGCCAGGCCGAAGTGATCAAGATCGCGCTGGCCGAAGAAGGAATTCCCTGCACGATTGAAAACGCGCACCAAGGCGGCTTCACCGGCGTCTTTCAGGCGCGTGTCTTAGTGCCGGAAGACTTCGTCAACGCCGCCAAAAAATTGCTGGACGCGCACCAACAAAAATAACAGAGCGTCGCCGACAAGATTTAGCCGGCGATGGCGAATAGCAGAGCAAGGTCTCATCTGCTCTCGAACAACAAGGATTTTGGATGAATCAAAGCAACACGCATTCGCTGCTGATCGGTTATATCTGCTGGATTTTCGGATTTTTCGGCGCTCATCGGTTTTACTATGGTCGTCCGATTACCGGCACGATCTGGTTTTTCACGCTGGGGCTCTTCTTTATCGGCTGGATCGTCGATCTCTTTCTCATACCGTCGATGGATCGCGCCGCCGATCAGCGATATGCTCCCGGTCGCATTGACTATAATATCGCGTGGATCTTGCTAGCGATTCCCGGAGTCGGAACCCTCGGCGCTCATCGACTGTACATGGGCAAATGGGTGACGGCGATCATCTGGTTTTTCACCTGCGGATTGTTCCTGATAGGCTGGCTGTATGATCTCTGGACGCTAAACGCACAAATCGACCAAGTGAACCGCACGCCTGTCTGATGCGTCATCAGGCGTAAATACCTCGCCTGGAGTCATACATGCCGCTGAATGACGAAAGCCCCCAGAGCGGACGTCTGGATGATGACGCCGCTCTGCTGGCTCGCTTTGAAGAACAAGCGATCCCTCGCGATCAATGGACCCATCGTCGGCATTTTCAGATCGCCTATCTCTATCTGACGCAGCGCCCGTTTGACGAAGCGCTCGAGAAAATTCGTCGCGGCATTCAGGCCCTCAATCAGCGAAACGGCGTCGTCGACGCGCCCGACAGCGGCTATCACGAGACGATGACCGTCGCTTACGCCCAATTGATTTTTCAGCGTCTCGCGGTCGACAGCTACGCCGACTCAACCGACTTTTGTCACCGCAATCCCGACTTGCTGAAAAAAGGGGTACTGCTTCATTACTACTCTACCGACGTGCTGAAATCCCCCGAGTCTCGCCGCACGTTCGTCACGGCCGACATTTATCCGCTCGACTCTTCAGTCAACACGACCCACGAGACGACCATCGTCAAACAGGTCATCGTCATGCGGCACGACCTGGGGATGCGCCGCGGCAAACAAATCGCCCAAGGCGCTCATGCCTCGCTGGCGTTTCTGGCTTATCGCATGTTTCAGGGCCCCGTTGCGATCGAAGACTTTGGCCCTGCTCAGCAGTCTTGGCTCTCGGGGCATTTCGCTAAAATCTGCTGCCGGGTCAACAGCGAGCAGGAATTGCTTGACATCCACGCCGCCGCCCAAAAGGCGGGCCTCGAAGTTCACCTGATCACCGACAGCGGGCGAACCGAGTTTCACGGCCAACCCACCCACACCTGCCTGGCGATCGGCCCCGACGAAGCTGGCAAAATCGACGCCGTGACCGGCCATCTGCAATTGTTGTAATGACCCATCCTCCACCATTTTGGCCCTCTCCACCGAACCATTCGGACCAGCGAGAGTCCTGTTGTGCGGCCTCTTGACTCCGCGGCGGCTTCGTGGAAGATAGGCGATTGCGCTGGGCCTTCGCTTGGCGCTCAAGTAGGTTTAAAAAGCTCTACAGGGCCCCTTGCCCGGCAGAGAGTCGAAGCTATACTTGAAAACTTCCCAGTGAGGATCAGTGATCGCCTGGAGCCCAGGTAAAATTGGTTCACCCGCTGTTCAGGTTTCCTGTAACGGCGAAATCACGAGGAAACCCAAGAAATTGGGGCCGTAGCTCAATTGGTTAGAGTCCCGGACTGTCGATCCGGAGGTTGCGGGTTCGATCCCCGTCGGCCTCGCTTGCTGCGACTTGTCGCACGCACGCAGTATGAAAAACGCTGAGAGCAAAAACTCTCAGCGTTTTTTTATGCGCCTACCGAAACGGACCGCACACCGGACAAAATAGCAGCAGACTTCCGGTGCTAGCAGCCGTTTGCCGGGTCATGCCAGTTATGCTGGCGCCGCCGGCCTGGTTCACGTCGCCGCGCACAGAAGGCCGAACAACAGACGAGAGCCTTCTGTCGGCATAGTAGTTTTGACCCAGGCTGTGGATGATGACGCGGACCTTTCTGTTTCTCTGTGTGCTTGGCGTCGCTGGCGATCCCGCGGTCGCTGTTGCCCAACTTCCTCTGCAGAGCGTTGCGGAGCGAGCTTTCTCTCGCCGCGACGAAGGAGAGGAAGAGGACGAGATTGAGACGGATCGAGACTCGTTTACGCCAGCGACTTCGGTGGTGGGTTATCACCAGACGGTGATTGAATCGGCTTACACTTTTATTGACAACCGCGGCGTGCCGGAGACGCACAGTTTTCCGGAGTTGGTTGCCCGCATTGGACTCAGCGATACGATCGAATTGCGGTTGGGTTGGAACTACGAAATCGGGGGCGCCGGCAATCCGGTTTCGGGCAATGTTCCAGACAATGACGAAGAAGAAGCAGGGATCGAGCGCGAAAGTAGCCTGCTGTATGGCGGCAAGTTCTTGCTGACAGAACAGTGCGGCTGGACTCCGCGCAGCTCCCTTATTATGCAAGGCTACACGCCGACCAGCGGCGAAGCGAACGACAGCAGCTTCTCGACCTCGTACGTAAGTGGTTGGCAGTTTTGGGACGGGTGGGAATGGGACTCAGCGCTTCGCTACAGCACTAGCAGTCTGGAAGAAGATCATTTCAACGCCTGGGCGCCGTCCACCGTATTAAAGGTCCCCGTGGGCGAACGCTGGAAGGCGCACGCCGAATATTTCGGGATCTTCACTGACGGACGCGAAGCCGAGAGCGTGCAGCACTTCTTCAGCCCGGGGCTGCATTATCTGGTCACGCCCAATCTGGAAGTCGGCGTCCGCGTCGGCTGGGGCTTGAACGATCAATCGCCAAACTTCTTTAGCAATGTCGGCGGTGGCGTTCGCTTCTAACTCGCGGCGCGAACAGACTCCGACGTGAACTGCTCATGCGTCCAGTGCGTGAACGGCTGATTCTTTCCTAGCAGGCTGATCGCGTCTTGCTGCGCCGTCGCGAGCCCAAATAGCCACCCCGACTAGGTGAATTCATCCTCGCTGCCAGCGGTGAAAGAAAAATCAGCTTTTTTGATTGACTCAGATTGTGCATTATGCACAATGCACAATATTGATGTGCGACTTGGGCATTTTGTCCGTTCCCAACTGGAGTCTTCGCCCAATGGCTACGATTCATTCCCGGCAAGAAACAGGGCTTATCTCTGGTTCCCTTCGTATGGATATCTTCACGCAGATTTTGCTGGCGATCTTTCAGGGAGAGTTCCCCCCTGGCGCGCGACTGAAAGTGCAGCATATCGCCGCTCAGTTTGGCGTGAGCAGCACGCCGGTGCGCGAGGCGTTTGTCGAGTTGGTTGGACTAGGCGTGATCGAGATGGCGCCGAATCGGGGAGCTACCGTTTCTCCGTTTGGCGTCAAAGAAGTTCGCGAGATCTACCACATCCGCCGTTTGCTGGAAGTCGAAGCGGTGCGATGTGCCTGCGACTGCGCCGACTTGAAGCCGCTTGAGCAGATTCAGCAAGACACCATCGCGCTGCAATCCGCCTATCGCGACAAGGATTGGGGGATTCGCTGCCTGGAACTGGATCGCATGACGCACAAAGCCATTGAGGAAGCGGCTGGCGTCAAACGGCTGGCGACCGAGATCAATCGGTACAACCGACTCGTCCACATGATGAGGTTGTTACTCCGGCATCAAGACAAATATCTCGATCCAGTCTTGTCGGAACACTTGACCTTTTTTGAGCCGCTGCTGCAACGCGATAAAAAGGCGGCCGGCCAAAAAATGGCGCTCCATATCGAAGCGACCTGTGAACGCGTGGTCGAGGGAATTTTCTCACCCGATCGCACCATGAACTAGTTTGCGTTGTCATCCTGCCCGAGGAGGCCTAGAACGATCTTTCCGGCGACTCGAGCGTCTAAGACTCGACGATCTATTCTGAACAGCAAATCTCTTTTCCAATCTCTTTTTTATCCCCTTTCTTTTCGTAGCGGAGACGAACCATGGTTCGCAAAAAATCAGGATTTACATTGGTCGAATTGCTGGTGGTGATCGCGATCATCGGCGTATTGATTGCGTTGTTATTGCCTGCAGTGCAACAAGCGCGGGAAGCGGCTCGTCGCATGTCTTGCACGAACAATCTGAAACAGCTCGTCTTGGGATTGCACAACTACCATGACACGCATCTCAAGTTTCCCCCCGGCATGATCTATCGAGATCCCCTCCCCGGCACGACAGATACGAAGCGAACGCCCTTCTGCATTCATTTGTATCCCTTCATCGAACAGGGCGCCGCTTACGATCTGTATGATCACAACACCAGTTGGCATGAAGGGGGAGCGGATCACAAGACGGTGCGCACGACGCCGGTGCCGGCCTGGCAATGTCCCAGCGATCGCGACGCCGTCATTCTCGACACGGCCGCATTGTGGGGCGATCCTGGCGCCAGCATCAAAGGCAATTATGGTCTGAACTGGGGGCGAAACACGTTCATTGATCAAGGAGAGAAATCTCCATTCAATAATCTCTTTGGCGCCAATTTCCGCGACATCACCGACGGCACAACAAACACGTTGGCGATGATGGAAATGCTGAAGCCGGTGAGCGAAGCCAAAGAGTATCGCGCCTGGATCTGGAACGATGAACCAGACGCCTACTGCCTAATGACGCGGGTTGGTCCCAATAGCGGCGCGAATGATCTTACCGATCTGTGCATCAATGAACCAGGTCGCTTGCCGTGCACTGGATTGGGGACGACGGCTCCAGCCAAGCTGAACGCCAGCGTCGCCTCGCGCAGCATGCACCCTGGCGGCGTGCAAGTCAGCCTTTGTGACGGTTCGGTTCGATTTATTTCTGAAACGCTCCAACTCACCACTTGGCAAAGCCTAAGCAGTATGGCTGGCGGCGAAGTGGTGAGTGAGCTTTAAGACTTGCTTCCCCAACGGTTCGCTCTCGGCCGTTTCGATGGCCAAGCGAACCTGTTCAGCAGCCGTCCAATCCAGCAAACGCAACTGCGGTGCAACTAGTGCCCGCAGCGTCTCGGCACGTACACAATCAGATCGAGGGGAAAGAACCTGCGATGTCTAAATCTCTACTCTTCTTCGGCGGCCTATTACTGTTTGCAGGGGTGATCAGCACCGGTTGCAGTACGGCGCCGCCTAGCGACCGACTAGAAGTCCAAGGGAGCGTTACCCTTGATGGAGCGCCGCTGCAAACGGGAGCGATCACTTTCATTCCGCTTTACCAAGGCCAAGCGGTCGGCACGACTATCGACGCCGGCAAATACAAAATTGATTCGCAGAAAGGTCCGGTACCTGGAGAATACAAGGTCGAAATCGATTCGACGCATCCGACCGGCAAAACAACGCAAGACTCGTTGGGCAATGGAACGGACGAAGAATATGTCAATTTGATCCCCGCGAAATACAATCGGAAGTCGACGTTGACGGTGCTGTTTCAACGGGATGGCGGCGAATCCGATTTTGCGTTGTCTAGCAAATGATAAGTAAGCGCGTTTTGAAGTTGCGATATTGGAAGTCATCGGCGCCTATTCCTCTTCGTAGCCCGCTGCGCAAGCGAGGGAAATGCGGTTGGCGACTTCGATCCACCTTGGAATAGCCGAGCGATTTTCCCTCGCTTGCGCATTTTGAGGTTGCGTTATTTGGCCGAACGGATTCCGGTTGGCCTGGATAGCTCCGCTATCGGGGCCGACGAAGTCGGTAAGAGGCATCGAGCCGCGGTCGGACGAACTTCGGTGGTCGCGCTATACCGTTGGAAATGGCGAAAAGCCCCTGAACTGCTTACAGAGAACCAATGCCTCTTACGGCTGCGCCGCCCCGATAGCGGAGCTATCGCGGCCAACCAGGGAAAGAGCGCAAGGCGCAATTCAAATCAACCAACAAACCGGATGTTGAGATGTCGCAGCGAAATCCAGTCTTGATAACATTCACCGCCCTGCTGGCGATCGCGGTTTGCCCCGTGTCGGCGGCGGAACCGGTGGCCGTTGTCCATCAGATTTTGCAGCAAACGTGCTACGACTGTCATGACGAATTCTCCGCCGAAGGAGATCTCGTGCTGGCGAAACTTCCTTGGGATTTGCAGGACGCGAAGGTACGTCGCCGCTGGACGCAGATTCACGATCGAATCGCAGCCGGCGAAATGCCGCCGGATCGCGATGATCTATCCGAAGAGGATCGCAAGGCGATTTTGACGGCGCTGCAGCAATCGATCGGGAAAGCGGAAAAAGCGGAAATCCAGCAGCAAGGTCGGAGTTCGTTGCGTCGGCTGTCACGATCCGAGTACGAAGACAATTTGCGCGATCTCTTGAAACTTCCGCATCTCGATGTGGCCGCTCGGCTGCCCGAGGATCGGCAATTGCATGGTTTTACGAAGGTCGCCGATTCGCTCGATATGTCGAGCGTCCAGTTGAACGCCTATCTCGACTCGGCGCAGGCGGCTCTCCAACAAGCGGTCGCCAGCGGTGTAGAGCCTCCTCTCCAAGTACGACATCGCGTGACCGGCACGCGTCTCTTTCCGTCCGGCGAGACTTTCGGCGGACGCGAAGCGATGTTCTTCGCTCGTAACGGCAAAATGATTTCGAGCGCTCGCGTGAAAGAGTTGACGCCGCAGGAGTTTGATGAAGCTCCTGTTGAACTAGCGCTCTTTCGTTCGGCCACATGGCCCTACTTTGGATATCCGCGGGGGTTTGTCGCCCCGGTCGAGGGCGAATACCAGATTCGCTTTGCTGCGCGAGCGGTGCGACAGTTGCCTGGATTTCGGCTTGTTCCGGCTTATGATCCGCTGCCGATCAGTTTTCGGGCGCGACAACCATCCGGCGCCGACGTTTCTGGCGATGTTCGCGAGACCGGCGGGTGGATCGACTTGCAGCCGGAAGTGAAGACGTTTGAAACCACGATTCTGCTGAAAGCCGGTGAGACTTTCGAGTACAGCTTACTCGGCTTGCCGGTGCCGTTTATCCGTACCGATGGCGGATTCTTTTATGACTTTCCGCCGATGCCTGCGGATGGACATCGCGGCGCCGCTTTCGAGTGGCTGGAAGTCGCCGGGCCGCTCTCTCCGCCCCAATGGCCAGCCGCTTCGCATCACGTACTTTTCGGAGACCTTGCGATTGGGCCGCCTGAGCCTACTAGCCGGCTGCCGGTGTCGGTCATTTCACAACAACCGAAAACAGACGCGCGACTTCTGTTTCATCGGTTCGCTGCACAAGTCGCGGGCGGTCCCCTTTCGGATCACGCCGCAGACACCTATCTCCGCCTGATCAACGCCGAACTCGACGCAGGCGTTCCCTTTGCAGATGCGATGCTGAAGGGATATCAAGCGCTGCTCTGCTCTGGTCATTTCCTCTATCTCACCAATCCGCGACACGCCCCCACGGCGCTTGCTTCGCGTCTTTCGCACTTCTTCTGGAACTCGCGTCCCGATGAGCGACTGCTGCAAAAAGCGACGGACGGCGAACTGGCTAATCCGGAACAATTGCAAGCGGAAGTTGACCGCATGATCCTCGACCGACGATTTGATCGCTTCGTCAACCACTTTACCGATCAATGGCTCAACCTCAGCAATTTACGCCGCGATTTGCCCGATATTCGACTCTATCCCGAGTATCGCAAAGATGACTACCTGGTCGATTCGATGGAGCGCGAGACCCAAACGTTTTTCGCGGCCATGATTCGCGATAACTTGCCGATTACAACGATCATTGATTCTGATTTCACCTACCTGAACGACCGGCTGGCCGCTCATTATGGATTGGCTCGACAAAGCGGCTCGGCGATGCGCCGCGTCGATTTGCCAGAGTGGAGTCCCTATGGCGGATTGCTCACGCAAGCGTCTGTCTTAAAGTTGACCACCGATGGAACGACCACGTCGCCGGTCAAACGAGGAGTCTGGGTCATGGAGAAGTTGCTAGGACAGCCTCCGCCGCCCCCTCCTAAATCGATACCGGCAATCGAGCCTGATATCCGCGGAGCTTCCACCGTTCGGCAACTGCTGGCGAAACATGCGGCTGAAGAATCTTGCGCCGCATGTCACGCACGTTTCGATCCGGTTGGCTTTGCACTGGAGAATTTCGACGTGATGGGAGCATGGCGCGATCGATATCGGAGCTTGGAGAAAGGGGTTGAAATTACAGGTATTGATCGAGCCGGTCATCCGTTTAAATACCGTGTTGCGGCCGAAGTTGACGCCGCGGGCACGCTGCTCAGCGGAGAGCAATTTGCAGACGTCCATGAACTGAAAACGTTGCTAGTGGCCAGTCCTCGCCAACTTGCTCGCAATTTGCTGCACCAATGGACGCTTTATGCGACCGGCGCCGAGGTTCGATTTTCGGATCGATCCGAGATCGATTCGATTCTTGATCAATGTGCCGCCAATGGCTATCGCACGCGTGACCTGCTGCATCAATGGGTCGCCAGCCCGATTTTCACTGAAGTAGAAAGCACTCCGTAAACGATGACAAACTCACACTTCCTCACTCGCTCTTTCAAGCGACGCCGCTTTTTACAAGGCGTAGGCGTTTGTCTCGGCTTGCCGCTGCTCGACTGTTTCCGCCCGCTCTATGGCGATTCGATTCCTGCGGGCGAAACTCCGCAACGGATGTTGCTGATCTCGAATAATCTAGGCGTATTGCCTGCTCCCTTTTTTCCGCAACAAAGCGGCGCTGACTACCAATTATCGCCCTACTTAAAAGTGATCGGCGACCATCGCCAAGACTTTACCGTATTCAGCGGGTTGTCCCATCCGTCGGTTGTGGGTGGCCATTCGACCGAGAATTGCTTTCTTACCGCAGCCCGAGACCCGACGCGCAGCGGTTTTCGCAATTCGATTTCTCTCGATCAATTCGCGGTCGAGCAGCTCGGTCAACAAACGCGCTTCCCAACGCTCAACCTGGGCGTCAACATCGACAAAGCGAACCGCAGCTTGTCGTGGTCGCGCGACGGCGCCTTGCTGCCGGCCGAAGATAGTCCCGCGGCTCTATTTCGACAGATGTTTGTACAAGGGAGCAAAAGCGAAGTCGAACTTCGCCTACATCAACTGCAGCAACGCAGCAGCATCTTGGACGTCTTGTTAGAAGACATGCGTCATTTTCAACGTGGGCTGGGAACTGACGACCAACATCGACTGGATCAATATTTCACCTCGGTTCGCCAGTTGGAAGAACGTTTGCATGCCGCCGGCAACTGGGAACAACTACCAAAGCCTGTCGTCGAACGTGAACCGCCGGTCGACATCCTGGACAAATCGCAGTTCTTCTCGAAACTGGAGTTGATGCTTTCAATGGCGCAGTTAGCGTTACAGAGCGATTCGACCCGGATCGTAACGCTTATGATCGACGCGTTTGCAACCGGCGTGTTTGAGATTGTTGATCAGGAAAAATCGCTCGACGGCTACCACAACCTGAGCCACCATGGCCAGTCGCCGCAAAAGGTCGCCCAGCTCGAAAAAGTCGATCTGCAACAACTAAGAATCTTTGGCGAGTTGCTGGAAAGCCTGGCCGCCCAACCTGACGGCGCTGGTCGCTTGCTAGACAGTACGATGGTGCTGTTTGGCAGCAACATGGGAGACGCCAACATCCATAGCAATACCAACCTGCCGATTCTGCTGGCAGGCGGCGGATTTCAACATGGCGAGCACCTTGCGTTTCGTCAGGATGACAATACGCCGCTTTGCAATCTTTTCGTCAGCATGCTGCAGCGAATGGGAGTTGAAACCGATCGATTCTCCAGCAGCACCGGCACATTGACGGGACTCATGCCAACTTCTAGCTAACGGATGCGTCCGCGCTGAAACTGCTTCCAACTTCAATCGTAGTCAACTTCGCCGTTTTGGCGGTAGCAGATGTGTCGATTGTGCGTTTTCTAATGCCCGCAGCGCTCTCTCCTGCGTGGAGTTACGGTGAATATCCCCCTGCTTGCTCTCGTGAATTTGCGGACAACCTAGATTTTCGCGTAATGAAAATCATCTCCACGATGGCGGCGAACAGAACGAAGCAGGTTTTGTGCGCCATCCCAGGGCGGAGATTGGTAGGGGGCAAGAATTGAAATGCAGATAAAAGTTAGCCATCGTGATGAATCGCGCACGACGGCGACGATTGACGCTGCGTGGCTAATCATCGCCGCTCGAATTCTGCTTTGCCTGAGCCTGCTAACATCCTTGCTCGTCCTCATCGCGTGGCCGGCAGGCTGGATCAGTTTACGATCCATCATCGCGGGACTTCCCACGATGAAGGTCAACACGGCCGTCGGCTTGGCGCTCCTCTCTCTGGCCGGACTGTTTTGGACGATCGTGACGCGTCCCCCCAACAGACTCCAACTTCTTCCCCAACTGCTTGCCTTGCTCGCGATCGCAATGGGAATCGCGAATTTGACCCAATCTCTAACGGCGGTTGATCTGGGGATCAATACGTTGCTATGCGATGACCCCGCTTCCATTGCAGCCGGCGAGATTCCAGGGCAAATGTCATTAGGAACATCACTGGGAATCTCGTTGCTAGGCGTCGGGATGCTTCTTTGGCGCGGAACTTTCAAGCCAATTGGAATCGGAGCGACGCTCCTCGGCGGAGCAATCGGCGTCCTCGGCGTGGGGATGTTTCTGAGTCGCGCGTCGGGTCTCCGAGATATTCCCATCTTTTCCACCACAGCGATCCATACGGCGTTGCTCCTCTCGACCATTGCATTGAGTATTCTTCTGGCTTCGCAAGGATTGAAACTTGCGAAGACCGACGTTTTCTTCACGCGTTTGAAAAAAGATATCCGCCGCGCGCAACCCTTAATCTGCATCGTCACTGTGACGTTACTGGTTGGATTTCTGGTGACGGCTTTACTCGTTCGCGACTCGCAAAATCATATTCGCAGCGCCAATTTCGCACAGTTCTTACGGCGAAGCGAGTTGCTGACGCTGGAGATTCAACGACGTGCAAACATCTGCGTCTATGGTCTCAATGGGGCCCGCGGCATGTACACCGGCAGTCAATTTGTGGACCGCCGCGAATTCGCCGCGTATGTCGCTTCCCGCGACTTGCCGAACGAATTTCCGGGCGCCATCGGCTTTGGCATGATCCAACGCGTCAACCGCGACGATGTTGATAGCTTTGTCGCCCAAGAACGAGCCGACAATGCGCCCGAGTTCGCGGTTCATTCTCTTGGAGACGCGCCGATCGCGTACATCATCCAACATGTCTATCCCCTGGAAGATAATCGCGCTGCCTGGGGTTACGATATTGGATCCGAAAATATTCGGCGCACTGCGATCGAAAAAGCGATCCGCTCTGGCGAACCGACGATCACCGGCATGATCCATCTCTTGCAAGATAATGTCGAGCGGTCCGGATTTCTCTATTATGTTCCGGTCTACAAAAACGAGACCAATCCGCATACGCCCGTCGAGCGAGAAGCCAATCTAGCCGGCGTCTTGTATGCGCCGATTATCTTGGAGCGAAGTCTGGATCGCATGGGCGATATGCTCGACAACGGACTTGATTTTGAAATCTTCGATGGAGACGAGCGGACCAAACGACCCTATTTATACGATCATGATCGCCACTTGGATAACTTCGCTGGCCTCCATTTCAATCAAGCGGCGTACAAAGGCCGCACCTTTTTCCATAGCGAGCCGATCACCGTCGGTGGTCGGGCTTGGACCATCGTAACAAGCACCACTCCCCAGTTTGACGCACAAATTGATCGCGTGACGCCGGCAGTCTTGGGACTTGGCGGAGCGGCGCTCAGCTTATTGCTGGCCGGCATCGTCTGGTCGATGGGCTTAAGCCAAACACGCGCGATGGCCTTAGCTGAAGACATGACGCAAGAGTTACGAGCAAGCGAAAAATGCGCGACGGAGGCAGCCGATGAAGCGGAACGCCTGGCGAAGATTATTCGTCGCACCAGCAACGGCGTAATTATTACCGACATTGACGGCAAGATTGAATGGGTCAACGACGGCTTTACGCGAATCAGTGGGTATCGACTGGAAGAAGCCCTCCAAAAAACGCCCAGCGAACTGTTGTATGGTCCTAACAGCAATCCGGATGCGATCGCACGCCTGCAGGAAGCGTTCCTTCACCGAGTTTCCACCAATGCGGAAATCGTCAACTACGCTAAAGACCGGCGAGAATATGTTGTTTCAACTGAAATCGCACCGCTATTTGACGCCAACGGCACGCTGACCGGATTCATGATGATCGAAAGCGACATCACGGAAAAATGCGCCGTCGAGGCTCGCCTGAAAGCGGTCAACGCAGAGCTCATCTCCGCCCATCGAGAAGCGAAACGCGCCAGCAAGATCAAAAGCGAGTTTCTCGCCAATATGAGCCACGAAATTCGAACCCCCATGACCGCTATCGTCGGGTTCAGCGATCTCCTGCTCGAACAAGGGGTGTCGGAAGAGGAGAAACGCAAATCAGTCGGCACCATTCAGCGCAACGGAAATCACCTGCTCGAATTGATCAACGACATTCTCGATCTTTCGAAAGTCGAAGCGGGCAAGTTCGATATCGAACTGCGCACCATGAATCCGATCGAAGTTGTGCGCGACGTGCAAGAGTTACTGAACGACCGAGCGATCGCCCAAGAGAATCAGTTGCAGATCGAATGGCGAGGCTCACTCCCGCAAACGATCTGCAGCGATTCGACGCGATTGAAGCAAGCCCTGTTCAATCTCGTCGGAAACGCGATCAAGTTCACCCGAAAAGGGGTGGTGAAAGTCATCGCCCAATGCGACTTCGCCAACGAGCTGATGAGCTTCCAGGTAATTGACTCGGGCATCGGCATGTCGTTGGAACAGTTGGAGCATATCTTTCAGCCATTTCGCCAAGCGGACGCATCGACAACGCGCAATTTTGGCGGCACCGGACTTGGCTTGACGATCACCAAGCAAATCGCCGAGTTGCTGGGAGGTGAAATCACGGTCGAGAGCCAACCGGGGCACGGCAGCACTTTCACCCTACGTGTTGCGACGGGTGATTTAACCGGAGTTCCCTTGCGATCGTCGCATGACGCCGCGGAACCAGATAGTCCCTCGACCATCGTCGCGACCAGCAACCTCCATGGGCGCGTCCTCTTGGTCGAGGATGGTCCCGACAATCGAAAACTCATTGGCTTTATTCTCCGCAAAGCAGGCGCTGACGTCACAATTGCTGAGAATGGCGAACTCGGACGCGACGCCGCACTCCAAGCATGGCGAGCAGACACTCCGTTCGACGTCATCCTGATGGATATGCAAATGCCGGTGATGGACGGCTACACGGCGACCGCTCAACTTCGCAATGCCGGCTACACCGGCCAGATCATCGCATTGACCGCTCATGCGATGCGCGGAGACGTTAATAAGTGCCTAGACGCCGGTTGCGACGCTTATCTAACCAAGCCGATTGAGCGTAAGTCGTTCTTGAAAGAAATCTCCGCTCGCATCCAAATGAGCACGTTGCAAAACAACACGGAGGCGAGATAATCGCTGAACTCGAACTAGCGGTTTGCACCGCCTGGCGCGAACTCTTCCTAAAATTTGGCCCTCCGCGCTTCCCTGAGAGGGAATCTTCCTCTCCAATATTCGAAATTGTGCGCACTATCGAATTCCTCAGGAGCTTCCCCCGATGCAAGTCAGCCCCTATCTCTTTTTTCGTGGCGATTGCCGAGCGGCGTTTGAGTTTTACGAAAAGCTATTGGGCGCCAAGATCGAAGCGATATTGCCCCATGCCGGCACTCCCGCCGGCGAGCATGTCCCAGAAGACTGGCAAGACAAAATCATGCATGCGTGCATGACGATCGGCGATACGCTGCTGATGGCTTCGGACTGTCCGCCAGAGCAATTTGCGAAACCGCAAGGATTCAAGGTTTCGTTGCAAATTGACGAACCCTCCGAAGCGGAACGGGTTTTCGCCGGGCTCTCCGAAGGAGGCAAGATCGAGATGCCGCTGCAAGAAACCTTCTGGGCGTTGCGCTTTGGCATGGTGACCGATCGCTTCGGCACGCCGTGGATGATCAACTGCGGCAAGTCAGAATAAGCGGGTCGCGTCCCCAGCAGGATCAAGGCGAGGAACTATTTCTGCGACGCTGTTGGTCATCCCAGACCTGGTCGATCACAAAATGGCGACGTCATCGGCGCTATCTTCCGTTTCGATGCCGTAGGTGTCGGTCCAGGCCCAATACGCCTTATTGACGCTAGCCACAACATGGTCATCGCGATGAAACGGATAGTGGTGATCCCCAAAGTTCCCTTGGATCACCAGGCTGATTCCCTCCAGCAATTCCAACGTGACTCTTACTTCGCGTCAACTTTTCCGATGGCGGCAACTGAGAATGACAAAAACCGCCAGGCGCTGCGTAAGCGCCTGGCGGTTTTTTAGCAGATCGTGCAGCGATCCGTCGTTCGGTATTCGTTGACCTAGAAGCTGGCCGCGATTTCCGTCGCTTGCTTCTTAGCGTTCTCTTTCGCAGGACCAGCGACTTCCGGCGGCGCCAACATCGGCTCGATGACGATACTCTTCACGTCGGTAAAGCCGATGAAGCCCAGCAAGAATTCAACGTATGACTTTTGAAAATCGATCGCCTTCATTTGCTCGCTAGACGTGTATTCGCCGCCGCGAGCATAAATCACCGTGATCGGTTTGCCGGTCACTAGCCCCGTGTAGCCGGTCTCTGGGGAAAAGTTGAAAGCCAACCCCGGCTGGGTGATGACGTCGATCAGGTGCTTCAGTTTATACGGAACGCCAAAATTCCACATCGGCAGACTCAACACATACTTATCGGCCGAGTTGAATCGATCGAACACGTCGGTCACTCCTTTCCAAGCGGCGGCTTGCTCTGGCGAGTGATCTTGGCCATGCAAGATCTGGTACTTAGCGTCGATCGTATCGCCATCGAATTCCGGCAACGAAGTCGACCACAAGTCCCATGTCTCAACTTCGTCCGCCGGATTCGCCTCTTGATATTTCGCTAAAAACTCTTTCGCCACGGCGATCGAAGCGGAGCGAGCTTTCCGGGGGGACGACTCAATGTGAAGTAATTTGGCCATTTTGAATTTTCCTGTTCTAAATATCAAACTTTGCAATTGGTTCGTTTCCAATCCGCAGCCGCGACTCGTTGCCCAGACGCAACTCGCGACACAAATATATGTTGCAACATATATCCGGCAAAAAAAGGAGCGTCACTCTCCACTCTTGCGAGCAGCAAAGAGCAACTTGGTCAACGACTTCAATTGGTCATCGCTGAATGCTTTAAACTGCGACTCATGGAGATCGGCGACCGGTTGATCGAGTTTCTTCAAAATCGCACTTCCTTGCTTTGTAAGCGTAACCCACACGACACGGCGATCTTCGGCGCTACGTTCTCGCTCGACCAACTCGTTGGTCTCAAGGCGATCAACCAAGCGAGAAATATCGGTCTGCGACGTGATCATCCGCTCCGCAATCTGGTAGGTCTGCATCGGCTTCCCTTCGCCCCGCAAGATGCGCAACGCATTGTATTGCGGGTCCGACAAGCCGTGCTGCTTCAGCAGTCGGGCAAACTGGCCGGCAAGCTGCTCATGCGTGCGAACCAGATTCAGATAGGCTTCCTGTTTCAAGCTGGTAAACGGAGTTCGCTTGCCGATTTCAGCGGCGAGTCCGTTCTCCTTGTTGCGGGGTGCATTTGTCATTCCCCTGTTATACGTCGCACCACTATGCGTTGCAACATTCATTTTTGAAAAAAACCGCTCCAATTGTAAACCATTAAATAACAACCACTTACAATCCTCAAAAACCTTGTTCGCCTAGCCTCGGGACTCCAGATTCGGCAGCAGTGCCGTCAAAAGTCCCACCAGCGGCAGGAACGAGCAGACGTGATAGACGTATTCGATACTCGTCTGATCGGCCAGCCAACCGAGCACCGCGGCGCCGATCCCGGCGATCCCAAAGGCGAAACCGAAGAACATCCCAGCGATCATGCCCACTTTGCTCGGCAGCAGTTCTTGGGCGTAAACGATGATTGCTGAGAAAGCGGAAGCCAGGATCAAACCGATCGGCACGGTCAGCACCACCGTCCCAAACAAATTGGCGTAAGGCAAAATCAAGGTGAACGGCAACACGCCGAGAATCGAAAACCAAATCACCGTTTTAAAGCCCAATCGATCGCCGACCGGTCCTCCGCCCAACGTGCCGACCGCGACGGCGCCTAAGAAGATAAACAGATACAACTGAGCCGATTGCACCGGCACGTCGAACTTGTCCATCAGATAGAACGTGTAGTAGCTGCTCAGACTGACCAGGTAGATGTACTTCGAAAAGACCAACATCAGCAACACGCCGACGGCGCCATACACGCGGCCCGGCGTCAGCGTCGACGTTTGCTCGATTCGGACCTTCCGCGGATTCGCTTTCAAGTCGTTCAAATGACGTTGATACCATCGCCCGACGTAGCCCAAAATCATCAGGGCCGCGATGGCGCCGATCGAGAACCACGCGATGCTCGGCTGTCCCCAAGGAGCGACCACAAACGCGGCCAACAACGGACCAATCGCCGAGCCTGCATTGCCTCCCACTTGAAACAACGACTGCGCAAAACCATAACGCCCCCCCGAGGCGAGCCGCGCCACGCGCGACGCTTCGGGATGAAAGACCGACGAGCCGATTCCGACCATCGCGGCGGCGATTAAGATCGATTCAAAGCTTCCGGCCAACGCCAACAGATTCAAACCGACGAGCGTAAAGCCCATCCCGACGACCAGCGAATAAGGCCATGGCCGTCGATCGGTCACCATCCCGACCAGCGGCTGCAGCAGCGAAGCGGTCACATGAAACGTGAACGTGATCAGCCCGACCTGAAAGAACGACAGCGAATAGTTTTCTTTCAATAGCGGATAAACCGCAGGCAACAGCGACTGCATCACATCGTTCAACAGATGCGACACGCTGAGCGCTCCCAGGATCGCGATCACCAACTGCGGGCGACTCACCTTCGTCGCATCGGCAACTTCTGTGGAAGGAGTAATTTCAGGGGAGACTTCGTCGGCAAGCGTCGATTCGGGGCTTTCAGTCGCCATAGAGTAAGTTCGCAGCTGGGGTGCATCGGAGAGGGCGGATGGCATTTGGATGCCGGGGAACGCTGAAGGAGACAGTGCGTCAGGACGTTTGGTTCAGATCCCCAATAATGGTGGAAGCATCCGGCGCTACTCCTCTCCTTCTACCGTAAAGCGTTTCTCGTGGACAGTCACCCCGGCGTCGCCCAGAAAACGACGCTGCGGCCAAAAATTGTCGTGTGGCGGAACGCTAGAATAGGTAGAACCGCAGGCCAGGGCCATTTTGTCGCTGGCCCGGTCGGTAGATCCCTTCACCAATGCAAGTAAGGCGTTTCATGGACATCACCAGCAACTGGTTCGCCTGGGCGTTACTCTCCGCCGGCTTCGCCGCGCTGACCGCGATCTTCGCCAAGATCGGCCTGGAAGGCGTCAACTCGGACTTCGCCACGCTGATCCGCACTGTCGTGATCTTGATCGTGCTGGCCGGGTTCGTCTGGGCGACCGGAGCGATTAGTGATCCGCGGCAACTCTCGTTTAAGACGCTCGTGTTTCTGGTCGCTTCGGGCCTGGCGACTGGCGCTTCGTGGGTTTGTTACTTCCGCGCGTTGAAAGTGGGGGAAGCGTCCAAGGTTGCGCCGGTCGACAAGTTCAGCCTGGTGCTGGTCGCCGTGTTCGCGTTTCTCTTTCTGGGCGAACGCCCTGTGCCGCGGGAATGGTTGGGCATTGCGCTCGTGGGCGCCGGAGTCGTGCTGTTGGCGTGGAAGCGTTAAAGCCGTCGCAGGTTACTTGGCGCCAGCCGGTTGTCGTTTGGCGCGCGGCGCATACTCGACCGCGGCCGGCTCAAACTGCGTCAGTTCCGGCAGTTTCACCTGCACGCCGTCGTTCGGCACGGTTTCTTTCGCTGTCCACACAATGCCGTTCAAGACGCAGCAGCGCAGGTCATCGTTGGTCCAGTTTTTGTAGAAGTGGGGCATGACGATCGCAAAACCGCGACCGCTATCCTTGCGCTGAACGGCCCACGCGACAATCTCGTTGTGCGGATTCTCCGGCGGTAATTTTGATATCGCGATCGGCGTGACATTGTCGGCCGGGCGATTCTGAGGACCGCCAAAGTAATTAAGGATGTACGGTTCATCGTGCAACGTGAACGACTTCCAACCGTGCAAAATCGGATGCTGGCCGGCGGCTGGCGTGATCGTCGCTTGCGGAAAAATTTTGGCGATCCCCTGGTGATGCGGACAAGTGCCGTTGGCGAAGTATCCCCCTAGCCAACCGAGCAACGGGTGATCGCCGTCGGCCGTTACATCTTCGCCCCATAGTCCCGTCGCGTAATGAATGCAGACGATGCCGCAGCCGCGCTGCATCATCGCATCAAGCTGCGTCAAGATTTTCTTCGTCTCAGGCATCCGCTGCGGAGGAAACGTATCTCCCAAAAAGACGACCGTACTGGCTCGATCGAGCAATGCTTCCTCTTGAGGCCATTCGTAAACAATATCCGCTTGAATATCGCCAACGCCGCTCTGCTCGACGCAATACTTCAACAATCGGCCGCCAGCGGCGACTTCATGCGATCCAGGAGGATGCGAACTGGGACCGACCACAATCAACACTTGCGTCGGTTCCGACGCCAAGAGCGACGTTGCAATCAATCCGACGAATATCAGGGCGAGCAATCGTTTTTTCATCTTCCGTCTCAGCACGAGGAATGGAGCCGTTCATTATAGAGCCGCACGACAGCCGCTTCCAACCGCTTGGCCAATGTGAGAAAAGCCATCGGCGGCCAGCAATTGCAATAGCCCGCGATTGATTCGGCTGACAATGCCTGGTCCTTCGTAAACCAACGCCGTGTAGATCTGAATTAACGATGCGCCGAGTCCAATCTTTTCGTAGGCGTCCGCCGCCGAGAAGACGCCCCCTCCCCCGACGATGACATACCGATCGCGCGGCATGCGTTGATACATTTCTGCGATACATTGATTGCTGATCGCCGTGACCGGCTGGCCAGCGAGGGCGCCTGGCATCTTTTCCCAAACTTGGCGCGGCGTCGTCAGCGCCAGTGACGCCGCTTTACCGACCGGCAAATTGAACAGAAATCCGCGAACCGCGGCGAACGGTTCGCATTCTTCGAGTAGACGCTCAATCTCGGCCGGATCGGGATTGGGCGCCACTTTCAAGAAGAGAGGACAGGCGATCTCTAACGGCTGCAGCGCCGTCAGCAACTGCCGAATAGCGCCGGGTTGAGCAAAGAAATCTTTACCGCCGACAGCGTTTGGACAACTGAGATTGAGCGTCAAATAGCTGGCCTGCCGATGGACGGCCCGAGCGCTGCTGACATAGTCGCCAACGATTTCCTCGGCCGAACTTGCGGCGGCGTCGGGGCCCTGGTTGGTCTTCACCAGGTTGACGCCCAAGGGACATTGGATGCGATGTTTCGCCAATCGCTGAGCGATCACTTCAGCCCCGTCGTTAGGCAATCCATAGTTCACCACGATGGCGCGATCCTGCGGCAAGCGAAAGAGTCGCGGTCGCCGATTTCCCGGCGACGCAGCGGCCGATATCGATCCAATCTCGGCGAAACCGAATCCCCAACTATCCAGTAGCCGTAGAGCATGTCCGTTCTTGTCCCAACCGGCGGCGAGTCCGACGGGATTGAGAAAAGAAAGCCCCGCCACATTCGTTTCCAGAGGCGGAGCGGCGAAGTCATAATAGGCACGCATCAGTCGCCGCGACATCGGCATAGCGCCAGCGATCCGACAAGCGGCAATCGTCGCATGATGGGCCGTCTCCGCATCCAAGTGAAACAGGAGTGGTCGAAGGATCGAAAGATACAAATTCATAAGCGGGATCGTGATCCGATTCCTAACGAACTGTCGACATGCGAATGACTTCAATGGTCGCCGGCAGAGAGGTGAACGTGACGCGATTTCCATTCTCTACAACGCTTCATCGTACCTGCAGCGGCGTCGGTCGGCTTACATCCAAGCAGGGTTGATTGGGCGTCAATAAACAAGTTACAGGCTGCGGTTTTACCTAACAGGCTTTCCCTCAAAAACTGCCGTCAAAATCGACACTTCCCTTGCTCCCTGTCTAACGGTGTTCCGCATAGTCAGCGCAAGTTGCCTAATACACGATTACATCAACCTATGTTTGCACATCTCCCCCCACAACAAGAGATCGAAAAGACTATTTTCTAAGCCGGGATCTAAGATTCATGAGCATCAAACGAAAAATCATCGTACAAGTAACGCTCAGCTGTTTGGCGTTGGCGTTTATCGCCGGCCTTGGATGGCGCACTTCCAGCTATCTGCTGGGACAACTCGATCGCGTTGTTGACGAGAAATTCGTTCACTTGATTGACAACGAGATTGCGCCGCTGATCGAAGATGAAATGCTGCCGGTCATCAATAAAGACCTGCCGGAACTTCGTCAAATGCAGGAAAGCATCGAACTGATGCTGCAAGCCGATCGCGACGTTCATCAAGCGATTATTGCCGAGAAAATGGCCCTGGCCGCTTCCAACGAAGAGCAATTCGCCACAGCGAAAGCGACGCAGGAAGAAAACATCGAGCAAGCCGACCAACGTCTCCGTCTGGCCGCCGAAGGGATGAATGACCCCGAAGTCCGCGTCGTCTACGACGGGCTGATGGCCAAATTCAAGCTCTGGACCGAAGCGTCGCGTAAGATATTTACCGACGCCGAAAAGGAAGACCAGAAGGCCGAAGTCCGCGAGGCCAGCGACTATGGCTACGGCTTGGCGTCCTTCAGCGATTTCCGCGGCCGACTAGACGCCGTGACCGAAGCCCAGGAAGCTTCGCTTGCTCGTACGCGGGCCAAATTGGAAGCGAAACAAGAGCGAATCGCCCTCAAACGAGCCCAAGCAAACGACGCCCGAGACAACGTTTTGGCGACTGCCGTGGAGATTCGCGCCGAAGCGGCTCAAAATATCTGGGTGCTCTGTACGCTCGGCGTCATTTCGATCGTCGCCATGCTGGTTTGCGGTTGGTTGATCGCTCGCTCGATCCTGAATCCGCTGATCGCGACCACCAAAATGCTGGACGAAATCGCTCAAGGCGATGGTGATCTGACCCAGCGATTGCCGGAAAACAAACATGACGAATTGGGACGTCTGGCCGGTTCGTTCAACCTGTTTGTCAGCAAGATTCAAGAAATTGTTCGCGAACTGATGGGAGACACGCATACGCTCTCCAATTCATCCCAGATGCTGCAAACGACGTCAGGCCGCATGACCGAAGGCGCCGAGAACACGCAACGTCAATCGACCAGCGTGGCGGCGGCAGCGGAAGAAATGTCGGTCAACATGGAATCGATTTCCACGACCACCAGCGAGATGAATCGCACCATCGAGTCGGTCGCCGCCGCGGTCGAAGAGATGACCTCCAGTATTGTCGAAATTGCCCGCAATGCGGAGAACGCGACCAACACGTCGCGGGAAGCTTCGCAACTGGTCGAAGCGAGCAACACGACCGTTTCGGCGCTCGGTCAAGCTGCCATCGAAATCGGCAAAGTAACCGAAGTCATCCAGGAAATCGCCGAGCAGACCAACTTGTTAGCCCTCAACGCGACGATCGAGGCGGCTCGCGCCGGCGACGCCGGAAAGGGGTTCGCCGTGGTCGCGACCGAAGTGAAAGACCTGGCGCGCCAGACGGCGACGGCGACCGAAGACATTCGCCAACGGATCTCGCGAATTCAAGATTCGTCGCAAAACGCCGTCGACTCGATCGGCCGCGTGCTGGGCGTCATCCAAAACGTCGATTCCGTCTCTCGCTCGATCGCCGCAGCGGTCGAAGAGCAAAGCATCGCGACGAAAGAGATTTCGCGCAACCTGTCGAATGCGTCAACCAATGTCCGCGGCGTAACGGTCAGCCTGGAGCAGTCGACGCAGGCCAGCACCGAAGTCAGCCGCAACATCGTCGGCGTGAAGAAGTCAGCCGACGACGCCGCCGACGACTCGGCGCAAACGCGAAATGTCAGTCTCGAGTTGACGCGCGTCGCCGACAAGATTCAGAAAATGGTGGGGCAGTTCCGTTGCTAACCAGCGGCGCCGCCGAGACCTTTATCTCTCCATTAGGCCGCTTTCCACTTGAAAGCGGCCTTTGTTTTTTGCGCCGGCGCTATCGGTGAACTTCAGGATAACCGGCGCCATCCTTACAACCGATACAAGCCGCCGACGATTCTGCAACGATCGGCTGCATTTTACGCGTCGCCTGATTTGTGACGTAAAGTTGCCTTGAAGAGACAACGGCTCCGTAAATCCTGCCGGCAATTCCGAAATGCGCGAATACCTCCTAACTTCATTCAAAGACGTAGAACAGTTCATCGGGCAAATGGACTCGAATGACTGGACCTACGTTTTCATATTCGTGGTAATTTTCGGAGTAATCTGCATGCGGGGCGTGGGAAATCGCACCAACGCCTAGCCGTGTCCCCAGACTGCCCCCCCCATCGCCTAGAGTGCAGCTCGAGAGGAGATTCGAGAAATGGAAAACTGGATGCTCGGAATCCCGGTTCCGGTCGCATTGGCGCTAGTTGCGCTGATCGGCTACTTTTTGGGCAAGCGCAACGCCAGCGCTGCTGTCGCTGAACAAAGTCGCGCGCGTCGCGAAGTAAAACGAGCCCAAGCGGTGATTCGTCAACTCGAAGACATTTCGCGCGACGTACGCCGCAACTTGGCGACGCACCAGAACAGCATTCTGCATTTCAAAGAACGCATTAACGAACTGAGCGATACGCAAGACACCCAGGCCTGGCAAAACCTCTGTGAAGAAGCGGAGCAGATGCTTAGCCCCACCATGCGGCTTTCTTCGCAGATCGCCAACGCGTATGACGAGATTCGCCAACAAGCCAACTTGCTGATGACCTTCACCGAGTCGCGCACCGATGCGCTGACCGGGTTGAGCAATCGCCGTGCGCTGGATGACTCGCTGGAAAATATGATCGGGATGAAGTCGCGGTACGATTTCACGTTCACGCTCTGCATCTTTGACGTCGATCACTTCAAACGCGTCAACGATCAGCATGGCCATCTGCACGGCGACCGCGTGTTAGTGGAAGTGTCGAACTTGATCGACAACTGCGTCCGTGAGACCGACATCGTCACCCGCTACGGCGGTGAAGAGTTTGTCGTGTTGATGCCGTCAACCGATGTTTACGGCGCCTGTATTTTCGCCGAGCGACTACGAACCAGCGCCGAAGCGCAGTTAGGCGTAACGATCAGCGGAGGACTCGCACAAGTGCGTGGAGAAGACGAATCGCGTACCTTGTTGGCTCGTGCCGACGCCGCGCTCTATCGCGCCAAAGCGAACGGCCGCAACTGCAACTTTTACCACGACGGGACCCGCATTCTCAGTTGTCTGGAGATCGACCCGGACGCCGAAGCGGACTCGATTGACGAAGCCGAAACGCTGCTCTTGGAAGTTCGCGACCTAGAGCATCTGCATGGCGTGAACGAGACGATCACGGCGCCAGGCAATTCGCACAGCCCGGCGTAGAAATTTCGTCACACGACGAATTTCCGCGGGAAGCGTTGTCCCGATGATCCGCGGCGCAGCGAGCTACCAATGCCCGACTTGTCGACCGTAGCCTAGCTTCTCGGCTTGTTGCATGTCTTGGGAAGCGTCGTCGTCGCGATCCAGCGCTTGCAACGTTTCGCCCCGATGATGATAGAGGACGCCCAGTGCGCCGCGCATCTGCTGCAGCCGCATCTGTTTCATCGTTCCCCAGTCGTCGTTTTCCTGTTCGACTTTGGCAATCGACGCTTCGTATAACTCAATCGCCGAATTGAGATCATTCAGCGCCCCTTCGTTGTCGCCGGCGAAATGCTTCACATAGCCGCGCGTATCCAGGTACGAAGCTTCGACTCCATAGATCTTCATCGCTTTGTTGATGTCGTCTAGCGCACGGTCAAGCGACTCTTGCGGCAAATTGGCGCCGTCGGACCAGGCCAGCGCGGTTGCGTAGGCTCGACCGTTCAAAGCGCGATGCAAATGATACTCGCCGGCATTCGCTTTCTCGACCAGCGTATCGGCCAGCGCCAACGCTTTCTCGTGCTGTCCGAGTCGCGACAGGAGATAGCCTTCCATTTCGAGATAGGTCAGTTGGTCTGCGGCGAAATCTTCGGACTTCTCGACCAACGCGATCGCTTCCTCCTTTCGCCCGGTGCGATAGAGGAGCTCGGCCATGCGTAGATGCATCTCGGGAGAATCGCCGCTCCAATCGAGCGCTGTTTCTCCAAGCCGGACTGCGGCGTCGTTGTCACCGGCCTCCAACTGCTCGAGCGCCGAAGCCCAATACCATTGGGCAACCAGCGCCGGCCGAAATAATTGAGAGAGAATCGCCGCAACGACAACGGCCAAGATCACATATCGCAGCAGTGGTAAGCGAGATTTCACAAGCAGCTCATCCTTTTCGCCGAGGCCGGGGTCTGACGCGGCTGGCGGCATTTCTTTCCCGATTTTGCAGCTTCGTCAACCGTAACATTCGCCATCGTCGCTGGCCATGGGAGAGGTGCGATTCGGTCCCGCGAAACCGCAGCAAAGTCCCTTTTTTGCGGTAATACAGCCGGGAACGACGCTGCGGCCGGCCTGATTTTCGTTGCTGAGATGGGAGTCAAAGCGTAAGATCAGCACAACGATTCTGGCGTACGGCAGCGAGTGCCCGGCTTGCCGTTCTTCTCGCGGCGCGCCATCCTACTTTCCAACTGCTCTATCGGGCCCCAATGCTCTTTCGAGGAAAGGAGACAGCCATGCCGCTGTACGAGATCGAGACGAACGCTCACATCCTAATCACCTGGGCCGAGGACGAGACGCAGGCCAAGGTCGTCGTCAACGATAACTACCCCAATGACGACGTGATCCGACTCACCAAGCGGCCTCGCAATAGCTGGGTGATCTCCAAAGCGGCCCTGGGCCTGACCGACCAACGTGTCGACCCTTGTTTGGTCGCTCGCGACTGTCTTTCCAAGGCCGAAGGGGACAAAGTCCACGCTATTCGCTTATATATGAATGAGACAGGCGTTGATTTGGACAAAGCCCGCAAAGCGATTGAGTCCAACATGGTTCTCGGCTGGTAATTCAGCGAACCTACGAAATACCGCTCTTGTCCCATTTTGTCTTAATGGATACTACATTCTGACTCGATGAAAATATCATCGCAGTAAGTTTGGGGACAACGGAGCGAAATACCATGAGCCTGGATTGGCAAGAATCGACGATCGCCGTCAGCGTGCCTGGGGGGGATCCGCGACATTTTCGCGTTCAATACTTTGACACCAAAGAGATGTTCTGGCACCGCCACGATGTCTACAACACGCGAGTCGACGCCGAAGAAGCTTTGCAGCAACTTGCTAGCAAAGGCTTGAAGTGTCGGATTCTCGAATTTGGTTCGTGTGCTGCCGCCCGCTAATGGGTCGCAACAGCAAGCGAATACGGAACGACTAGAGTATCACCAGGCGCCGGACTGCCCTTCGGCGCCGCGGTTGTTTCTTGGCGCCTACGGGTTGTCTCGGCCGCAGCAGCTCTAGCTGTTGAGCAACTCGACTTGGCCATTGGAGAGTTCGTAATACGAGCTCACGATCTTCAGAGCGCCCGATTTGACGCGCTCCGGCAAAATCGGCCCGCTCGTTTCCAGGCTCTGAGCAGTCCGAACCGCATTGGCTTTGGTGACATTCACTAGCTTGTCCCCCGGCTTTCCCTTCACCTGGCGAACGACCGGTCGGATGTAGTCGACGAGGCCTTCAATCGAACCCGGTAGTGAGTCGTTGTTCTCGATATGCTCAATCGCCGCTTCGCACGCGCCGCAGCTGCTATGTCCCATAACCATGATCAGGCTGGAACCAAGCACGGCGACGGCATATTCGATGCTTCCCATCAGCGTTGGGCCCGAGCCAACGATATTGCCAGCAACTCGCAAGACAAAGAGCCCCCCGATCGGCTGATCAAAGACCAGCTCCGGCGCAACGCGCGAGTCCGCACAAGCCAGAATGATCGCTGGCGGCGCCTGACCCTTTGCATCCCGCATGAAATCGGCCGGCGTACGCGGCGTGACCTTGGTCTTACCGTTGGCGAAGCGTTCATTGCCGGCAACCAGTTTGGCGAGGACATCGCTGGGGTCCATCGCAGCAGCCGGTTCAGCGGCCTGGAGCGTTGAATACGCACCCAAGCTAGCCGCGCCGACCGCGAGTCCTACACGTTGCACAAACTCTCGACGCGAAGTGGGGTGCGAATCGCACATAGGGTATCTCTCCAGAATGAGCATCAGCTGCTTGTTGACGAACTACCAAGAAGGGCTCGCATCGCCCTAGCGCAAGGTTTCTCCCTGCGAAACGGCAAGACGGTGAGGAAAACTTAGCTTCTACCTGCGGGCAGGCCGATGAAAAGAGTTTCAAATATTCGATATTCTCCTCTTTCCTTCCCCACAAACGGTTCCGCGCGCAAAAAAAGACCTCGCATCAGGCGAGGTCTTTGAAAGCTTTGTATCGACTCGAACGATTAGTAACCGCCAGAGTAACGCGATCCGGCCGAGGTAGCGCCGCCGACGGTCGGGCTGCTCGTGCTGGCCGACGGATAGGTCGAACCGCTAGTGCTCGGGTAGTTCGACGTGCTCGGCGGATAGTTGCTAGTCGGCGTCGAGCTGCTGGTCGCATAGTCGCTGGTGCCGCCTGGGCGATAGTGCGGAGTCGCCCCGGTCGACGAGGCGCCGGCCGAAGTCGATTGGTAGCTAGCCGGGCTGTTGTAGCTCGAAGATCCAGCTCCTTGGTAGCTGCTGCCGGTCGAAGGATACTGCGAACCACCGGTGCTCGGATAACCGCTGCCGGTCGAAGGATACTGCGATCCGCCGGTGCTCGGGTAACCGTTGTCGGTCGAAGGATACTGCGAACCGCTAGTGCTCGGATAGCTGCTGCCGGTTGACGGTGCATAGCTGGCCGGAACCGCGCCGCTGGCGGAAGCCGAAGGATAACCGCCAGTGCTCGGCTGTCCATAGCTGCTCGGCATCGACGTGCTCGGCTGCGTATAGCCGGGAGCGCTCGCAGCCGAAGCGGTATATGCCGCGGCCCCTTGCGAAGCGTACGGGTTGCTAACCGGTTGGGTCATGCCTTGCGGATAGCCGGACTGAGCGGCCGCAGCCGACGCGCTGCTCGGATACCCCGTCGAGGCTTGACCCTGCGAAGCGGCGTAAAAACCATTCTGCGGAGCGGCCTGCGAACTCATGTTGGGATAGGCGCCGCTGTACGTGGGAGCGCTGCGGGCTCCGGAGGTCGCAGCGTAGTTGGGCGTTACGCTGCCGTTGGAGTTGCGAGCCATCGCCGACGAACTAGGCATCGGCGTCGAAGTTGATGACGGTGACGAAGCGGTCGCGTTGTAAGGAGGAGCCTGGGAAGTAGCGACGTTCGAAACGTCAGGCCCTTTTTTGCTCGCCCACCAGCTCATGCCGCTCTTGCAGCCGACTGACGGTAGAACGGCAGCGGCGAGCATCGCCGCACTCAATGTCCACTTTTCGATTTGCACTCGCATAGCTCACGCGCCTTTGGCTTTGTGAGGCGGCATCGCACCAGAAAGCACTTCCCTGTGCTCGTCTGCGGCCTCGTCCCTGAGTGATTTGTATGATTCGTCAGCCGAATGAACCGGCGACTTCCCTGTAAACTTTAGCTTCGACCTCAAAAGGAGCGGCTCATTAGCCATTCCGACCCGTTTTATCGGAAAAGTTTGCCGCGCATTTTGCGCCGGCTTGGCACGGAGAGTATGGTGACGTTTCGTTAAGGTCAAGGTCAGAAATATCAGTCTTCGCCGCTAGCAAAAGAAGAGCCGCTGCAACATGCGCGCGGCTCTTCTCAAAGCGATATCGATAAGTCCGCCAACCTAGGCGGTCGCCGCGGCGTACAGCTTCGACACTTCGTCCCAGTTAATGACGTTAAAGAACGCCGAAACGTAATCGGGACGACGGTTCTGATAGTTCAGATAGTAGGCGTGTTCCCAAACGTCGAGACCGAGGATCGGCGTACGACCTTCCATCAACGGCGTGTCTTGATTCGGCGTGCTTTCGACCAGCAACTTGCCGCCGTCAACGCTCAACCAGGCCCAACCCGAACCAAAGCGAGTCGCCGCGGCGCCCGAGAACGCTTCTTTGAACTTCTCAAATCCGCCCAGTTCGGCGTCAATCGCCGCAGCCAGTGCGCCGGTCGGCGTTCCACCGCCGCTCGGCTTCATGATCGTCCAGAATAGCGAGTGATTCGCATGGCCGCCACCGTTGTTGCGGACCGCCCCACGGACGTTTTCCGGCACGGCCGACAGATCAGAGACAAGCTCTTCGATCGTCTTGCTTTCCAGTGCGGTTCCTTTGATCGCGTCATTGACCTTGGTGATATAGGCCTGATGATGCTTCGTGTGATGGATTTCCATCGTCTTGGCGTCGATCGACGGTTCCAGCGCGTCGTAAGCGTACGGCAATTCCGGTAGCGTATAAGCCATGGTTGCTCCTCCGTTGATTTTGTTCGATCGGGATTCGATTCGTTGTCTTTAGGCGGGGGCGCCTGCATGCATTGCCGGCGCCGGCGTTTCACGGTTTAACCTACCCCATCACAAGGGTCGTTACAATCCGCCCGGACTAATCCTAAAACCCCGGCGACATAAATCAAATGCCTCCCCCTGCATATGCCGATTCGCTTGCTTCGCCAGCTTGCCTGCAGCTCATTGGTTGGGATTCGTCTTGATTCGCCTGCCAGCATCCTCTAATCTCTCGCGGCGTTTCTTCGCGTGCCGACTGTCGCGTTTTCTCAGGCTTACTTGCATGTCCGAGCTCAAGGTCTATTCCCCCTCTACGACGTCAGAGGATGATGTCGTCATTCTGGTGCACGGCACATTTGCCGGCAGCGAGCATGAAGAGGGCGTAGCTTTCTGGCAGCGGAAAAGCGGTGTTTGGGGCGAACTCGAAAAACGACTTCCCGCCGGAATCTCGCTGCAAGACAACGGCCGCCTGTTTCATTGGTCCGGCGAAAACAACGAACGCGAGCGTCTCAAAGGGGCGAAAGCGCTGCTCGACTACTTAGCGCAGTTTGAAAAATCGGGCCAAGGCTATCACCTGATCGGTCATAGTCACGGCGGCTCAATCATTTGGATGGCGCTGCGGCAAGCGAGCGTTGACGGCATTCCGTTAGACCACTTGCGCACCTGGTCGACGGTCGGCACCCCCTTTCTTCGCCACCGGACCGTCAATCCGATCAGTCTCGCCAATGGAATCAACATCATCGCCGGGCTCTTTTTCCTGAGCCATGCGCGAACGTCGCTGCAACAGATCTTCCGCATCATCCATTGTGCGCTGTTCCATCCCGATCATTACGCCAGAACGCAAGTCGAAATCCTGGGCCGCGACGTCAACCTGATGGACTACTTGATGTACGACCAACTCGGTTGGTTGGCGATCGCCGGCGTGCTGGTAATGTTTTTCGTCTTCGCGCAATTGGCCAGCTTCTTTATTGGCCCGGTGATCGAATCGCGACGCATCCGGCAAGAGCTGCATGCCGAAAAATGCGTGATGCAAGAGTTCGGCTGTTGCTGGCTCGGCGTTTGGTCGCCGGATGATGAAGCGATCAACGGCCTGCGCACGACGCTGCATCTCGACATCACGTTTGTCGGCAAAGTAACCGCCGCCGACCGGATCTTCGTTTCCGACTATCTCAGCTTCCTCTGGATTCCGTACTACTGGACCGTCGCGCCCACGTTCAACTACATCGTGCGGCCGCTGCTCAACCACTTCGTCCGGCAATATGTCAGCAAAGCCGTGCAAGGCAACAACCGACCTTCGGCCGAGCTTTGCAACGTCTCGACCGCTCCGATCGGCGACGCCGAGGTCAACGTCATTCCGGCCCTCCCCTATTTCATCGCCCAACGAATCACCGAACGCGCCAACGCCAAAGCCAAAGACATCGCCCCCAAGTTGCGCACCCTGCTCGGACAAAAAACGCTGATGGCCGGACTCGCCGCATTCAACTCCGAACTCTCCGGAGAAGAACTGGTCCACACCAGCTACTTTGAAGACCCTGACGTCCTGAACTTGCTAACCATTCATATGGCGCTCCATCGCAACGATCGCCGCTATCTCATGCAGGCCGCCGCCTACCACCGCCAACTACTCGAGTGGACGCGCTACTTCCGCGAAATGGCCGGCGACTGGGAAGGCGCCGAGATGCTCGATCGCATCCTCCGCGATACCCCGGCCGAACCCATCGAAGTCCGCCGCCGCACCGCCGCGTAAACGAAGCGCCGCCCAGACCGAAAGGTTGGACCGGACCGGACTGCGTTGCATTTTCCTACCAACCGGTTGAACCAATCCAACACTAGAGCACTTTTCAGCAAGCTGAACAAAGAATCCCCTGTCGTCTAGCTTCTCCCCCAAAATCAGCCGCACGGCGTTAGCCGCGGTTTCTGACAGGAACTCTTTGTCGACGGAAAATTGGAGACAAAAACCGCGGCTAACGCCGTGCGCTGATGTCGATACGTGCCGCGCAGCACCGTCTTCACTTTCAATCGTTGGAAAATCAAAATGGGTCAGCTAGCAGGAAACCGCTCTAGCCCAAGTGCGCAAGCCGAGGGAATACGGCCTCCACCTCCATCCCCAATGAGGAAGCCCCGGCTGGACAGGACAAAGGTTGGCCCCAACCGAAACCCCGTATTTTCTCGTGCGAAAGGTTGGACCGGACCAAAACGCGAATCACCGTCCAACCATCCGGTCATTCGGCATTCGGATTTCGGATTTCGACATTCGTCGTTCCCAATAGGTTGGACAGGACAAAGGTTGGATCCAACCGAAACCCCGTATTTTCTCGTGCGAAAGGTTGGACTGGACCAAAACGCGGATCATCGTCCAACGTTCCGTCATTCAGCATTCGGATTTCGACATTCGTCGTTCCCAAAAGGTTGGACCGGACAACGATTCAATTTTCGATCAAATTACCCCTACCACCCAGGGGCAACTTAGGCAATCTGGACATCCGACCGGGCGCCGCTGCCTGGCTTGTCCAGCAGTGCCCCTTTCTCCCCAAGCCAACACCAAAGACCAATGTTGCCGCCGCGCAACAACCACCAACCATCGCGCAGCAGAACACCGGTCGGCAGCGGCTGCTCCAGCCGACCAACGATCACAGCGAGAAAGACTTTGCTCCCAAAGGCCGACATCACCCTGGGCAGAATCTATGACTATTTACTAATAATATCCTAAACAATGTCGCAGCCTTTTTCAAGCCTGAAAATGGGCCGAGAGAGGCTCTGTCAAATTCCACCAAACCCGCCAGCCAAGAAACACCCGGCGAAAACCAAAGCCTTGCCGACAGCCCCGAACAACGTGAATCGAATTTCCGCAAGGCCTGGGCGCCGTTGCCACGTCTTCGTGGCAACGAATGCGTTTGGAGATTTCGATCAACGCCACAAATCCGAGGCGGTTGAATCGTCCAGGTTCGTCAACATCGGGAGACTTTCGCGGTCAAGTTTTATTTGTCGGGGCATCGCTTTTTGCCAGAGAACCGAGTGGCCTGGGCGTGAAAAAGGGGACGGGGGTCATTGTTTTCACGTCCAGATGCTGGACGCTAAGGTTGATCAGATTTTCCGGGTGAAACTACAGGGAAATTTACTCCAAAATTCGACATCGGGATGCTATACAAGTCTTGGGCAATCGCCGTTTCTCAACGGCAATTACTTCCGTTCGATTAATACCGTTTTTTCCGGCGCATCTTCGGCGTACATGGGGCCGTTCCGCAAACACGCCGCAATCGAAGGCGACCATTGCAGGGCGTCAATTTCTGCGCGAATAAATTTTAGGAGCTTGCCTGCATCGGGAGTGCTGAAAAACATTCGGTAGACATTCTTAACTTGCTCGTGCCCTTCATAGGATCCGTAATACTTCGAATTGACCCGTTTGGCGGCTAGTTTTCCATCCATTTCGTCTTCAAACTTCGCAATCCGAAGAACCGCAGCCGCTTTGCCTTTGCTGGGCAGGGGCAACTGCAAAACCAGCGTTTCCTGCTTTAGGTCTTTTCGTCCATCCGCATCCAATTCGGGCAGCAACTGCCAATCGACGCCGCGCGGTAGGGGCCAAAGTTTGCGAAAGCTGAATCCCTGCAAGCCGCATTCATGGACTCGATCGACAAACGTGTTCGTCACGAGAACCATCACCGGTTCTTCTCGAATGCGGAAAATGGAAAGTGGCTGAAGTTTCGCCTCATGAAAGGCGAAATGATCAATCCCGTCGGCCGTTGTCGGCGGATCACACCAAAACTCCATCTCCGAATTCTTCCGATCGAGGGCATCGGAAACCTTGAGGATGTTGTAGATGAAAAACTGCGTCTTCGTCTTTGACTTGATCGGAAGGAGTTCCCCATTGGGCTCCAAAAAGTCTTTCAAGGCCTCCACCGCGCGATCGCTAAATGCTGGAAAAACCATGTTAACGCAAGGATAGTCATTAAATTCCGTCACACGTCCTCTGGTCGTCCGGGGCTTCCATTTCGCCTTCAAGGATGGCTGCTTCCAATTGGGGTTCTCCTCAGCGTCACCGAACCCAGGGCTCAGATCCTCATCCAACGACTCTCTCCCAAGCATGGATGGAGCCTCGTCCAAGGCGAACCCTTCAAACCGGGGATCGTCCGTAATCTTATTTAGTTCGTAAACTTCGGTAACGCGGCTTTTCACTGAAATGCGCCCTTTTCAATTTGCTTCCAGATGTTTTTCATCGCCTTTTCAGCGCCCTTCGTGGAGTTTACATTTTTAAACGCCTTCCCTAGCGCTAAGAAGAACCTGTCCGTATGCGTTCCTGCATGGCCAGCCTCCGCCCAAAATCCATTGATCGCCGTATCACGGCTACCTGATCCCAGAAGGGTTCAAAGGGGACGGGGGTCGTTTTTCTCAGTTTAGTAGGGTGCGTCAAGACGCACGAAGCCCTACTGACCAAGCGGCCAAATAAGTCGGCGTGGTAACGTAATCGCTGCGATCACTTGCGTTGCCACGCTGGAGGGGTTGGCGGTTGATTGAGCAGGTTCCAGTTGCGTCTCGACGCACCCTACGAACCTGGCAAATCCCTGCGCGTTTGGTCGATCAGTTCAACAAGCTATGCGTTACCGGCGTAAAAGTTAGCACAAGATGATACACGAAAATGATATTCTCGTTCTCCAGAAACTGCTCCGATGCACGAAGAGCGGACAGGTTCAGTGGGTGGAGAAAAGGGATGAGGCCAATGAATGGTACGAGACGAAGATAGGCGGATGCGAGCTGTGCTTCCGTTTTGCTTGGTACGAATCAACAAATCAAATTGGTGCGGACCGGCGTGCGTTCGAGTTGTTTATGCCGGGAAGAAATGCTGTGTTTTTTTTCGGATCGGAAGGTGCGGATTTAATGTTTGAGATCTTAGCTGCGGCATTTAAGGAATGGACGGATCACGTAAACCCTTCAATCGCCCTGGATTTTTTAAACGAACATTTACCCGAATAAGTGTGAGTTAGCAAGGGAATGCATCGGCACATTTCGCATTGTTCGACTCCCGACGTGACTTCCAGCAACAGCTAATGGCGCCCGAACCTTAATGTTTGGATAGACAATCATGGAAAATTCAAAACGCCTAGAATCTCACTCTGCTAAAAGACCTGCAAGATTCAATGATTTAATCTATTAGTGAAGAAAAGGGGACGGGGGTCATTGTTTTCATGCCGGGTGCTTTCGAGTGCTGTCGCGGATAAGAAAAGCCCCAAAAAAGACCCCCGTCCCCTTTGATCGGATCGTCAGGACGACGCGGCCGGGACCGTCTAAGATTTTGGGACAAGGAGCGATGTCGGTGATTTCGCCCTCCAGCTCTTCCGGAATTCCCATCTCGACCAGATCGAGCGGGTACGGGACCACCGCGCCGACATGCGCGTCAAAGAATTCGAGCCAAGTAGGAGGAACGATCGTCTGGACGACGATCCGATCCTCTTTTCCACTCGCCATCTCGCGCGTGCCGACGATCGTCACCCGCCGCCAAGTCGCTGGATCGACCGCGGCCGACAACGACTCGGTCCGATTCGCCGCATCGGTGACGACCCGCTGCCCAACGCGGATCGCTTCAATATTCTGCAACCGCCACGGCGAAGCGTTAATCGGCGCAACCGCCGTTTCCGCCTTCGCAGGCGTCGACCATCGCCAAATCGCCGATAAAGCGCCCGCCAAAATGAGCAGACAGCCTGCGAGGTAAAGCCAGGGTATTCGCGGTGAGGGGGTTCGGGCTATTGGTGAAGAAGACATGGCGGTCTCCATTTTGGACGTCAAGTTGTCGCCATTGTTTCCAAGGCAGTCCATAAAAAGGCCGGACGGCCCCTAGTGATGACAATTGACCGTTTGGACGGCTTCGCGATTGCCGAAGCTAAGCGAACGCGACCTTACTTCTCATTTTCTAGCAACCTTAACCCTTCAAAAACAATTCTCTGGAGGATTTCAACCGCCATCACACGCCCAGTGATGGACTCATAAAACAGGACTTCCGTTACATTGCTGTCTTCCTCGATAGAAAAATCCATGATTGCCGTTCCGGTTTCGTCTACGACTTCAAAAATAGGATACTTTCTGTCAACGTCCGAGCATTTCTGAAGCTTGTATGTTCCTACTTTCCTAGTCATTGGTAGTCCTTCGCTCTCCCAGAATAAACAATTCGCCCTATGGAACACTACGCCAAAAGCTCACTTGAGTCCCGCCTGTCGCAAAGTGGCTTTCCAGCAAGCGTCTGCCGAGCACCCGCTCGATCAGTTCGCCCAAGACGCCCGCTTTCAATGCTTCGATGTCCGCGCAAAGCCAGTGGCAAGATCCTCCCCACTTGGCGGTTGACCGGAGGCGCTCGACCGGGTTCAGTTCTGGGCGGTATGGCGACAGCCATTTGGCTGTATTCCACTTCGCTCCTAACCACTGCAACGCGCGATCCGATTTGCGGTGAGCGTTAGAACGATACGAAATCGCGATCAGCGGACGATTGAGTTCCTGATAAACGGCACGCAGAAACCAGACGAATCTAGTCGCCTTTTCGTTGTGCGTTTGCATCTCAAAAAAGAGATGCCGTCGCCCGCCTTGCAGGATCCAGATCAGTACCGCTATCGTAGTGATACGGTCATGTTGATCCCAGTTGTTCACAACTTGCCTCTATCCTTGCAAAGCCCAGTAGCGTCGCACCAACAGTTGTAGCTGGAACCCGCCTTCGTCGATCAGCACCAAGCCGGTCCATATCCTATGCCGCTTTTTTATCCACGGCCTTATCTTTTTGCCGCTATTGTTACGGATTCGCATCAATTTTGGTCGGCAAGTCGAAATGAATTTGTCGAGGCCAATCGACTTGTTCCAGGAGAAGTTCTCAATTCCGTCGTAGGCCTTAAGCGTGTCGACTCAGTTTCGGAGAGTCAGTTCAACGGTTTCGTGTATAATCTTGAAACCTGCGAACACGTCTACAGAGTGGGGGGGGGCACGGCCAGCGCGCACTTTGGGTAATCTAGCGTAGCGCGGCGGGTTCAATTCTGCGATGATAATGCTTTTCCGATTTCGCTTCACGCATCGCAGGAAGAGCGGATGGCCGGCAAGATGGACCAGGACGACGTCGTTTCTATTCTCGACTACTTTGCGGAACTTGATGATCCGCGTTGCCATATCAATCGCAAGCATCTGCTAGGCGACATTCTTGTCATCTGCGTGCTGGCGGTGATCGCCGGGGCGGATGGGCCGCGGTCGATTGCGATCTGGGCCGAGTCGCACGCCGATTGGTTGAAGAAACGATTGGAGCTTCCTGGCGGAGTGCCTTCGCATGATACGATCGGTCGCTTGCTCGCGCTGCAGAAGCCGAATGCGTTTCAAAAATGTTTTGACGAGTGGCTGCAAGCGATGCGACAAGAGGCGACGATAGACGAAGACGCCCGGGAGATCATTGCGATCGACGGCAAGGTGCTGCGGCGATCGCATGACCGCAAGCGAGGGCTTGGTCCGCTGTGCTTGGTGAGCGCTTGGGCGGTGCGAGCCGGCGTTAGTCTCGGGCAAATGGCGGCCGGTGACAAGTCGAACGAAATCGCGATTTTCCCCGAGTTAATTGAGCAACTCGACGTTCGCAAGGCGATAGTTACGCTCGATGCGGCAGGCTGTCAACGCGACGTAGCGGAGAAAATTGTTCACGGCAAAGGCGACTACGTTCTCGCGCTGAAAGGGAATCAAGAGCGTCTCCATGAGCAAGTGCGCGACTACATTACGCTGCGTTTGGAGAACGATTTCGCGGGCGTCAAAGTCGAGCGTTAAGAAGAGCAAGCAAAAGGCCACGGCCGCATCGACAAGCTGTTTTACTATCAACTGAAGCTGCCCGATGAAGTGTCTGCCGGCGACGCCTGGCCAGGTCTGAAGTCGATCGGCGTTGCGATTCGCATCAGCGAAGAAAAGGGACGCGAGACGTGGGATACGCGATATTATATAAGCTCACTGAAGCCTGATGCGAAGCAGTTCGCTTCGGCGGTTCGAGGCCACTGGGGAATCGAAAATTCGCTGCACTGGACGCTGGACGTCACGTTCCGCGAAGACGATAGTCGCCTGCGAAATCGCATCGCAGCCGAGAACTTGGCGTGGCTTAAACGCCTCGCGGTGTCACTGATCAAACAACACAAAAGCAAAGAAAGTATCGTGATGCGAAGGCGCATGGCGGGCTGGAACGTCAACTTCCTTGCCGAAATCCTGGGACTGACACGGAGTTAGTGTGCGTCAGCCGTGCCTTCGAGGTTGGGCGGCAGAAGTCAAATTTTCGTTTTCTGACAGAGCCTAGCCCATTTTTGACGCCTGTGCAATTCGGCTTTCGGATCATTGCCATGATGCTCGACATGTTTTCAGGATTCTCGTTGATGATGGCTTTTACGGGAGCTATATTTTTCAATGGTGTCTTTCTATATCGCTCCCTAACGATTTTACTAGAGAACTTTGGAGCTGATATCCATCGTACGGACTGTTTTCTGTTTATCATTACAGCAGTGATCACTTCTGCGACAGTGCTCGGTTTTTACGAAATAGTATTATCTGTGAATATATCTCTTTACGTGGGTGGAAAGAATGATGATCTTGACAATCATATAGAACATGCGTCGCGTGCTCTTTTATTTACCAGCATTCTATTCTACGTGCCTTATTTCGTTATTCTGAATACCGTGGCCAGGCCGCTTGCGGATGACTCGCTTTTTAAAAGCATTTGTTGGCTGGTATTCCTTCCTGTTTGGATCATTACTGGAACTCTGCTTTACGAAGCAGTCCTCCGAGCAGCCAGGCTGTTGAGTGCTCTCCGTAATACAAAATGAATCTACTGCTTGGCAGCCAACTGGCTGCGGCACGGCTATCGCGCACTCTAGGCAATTTAGCCTAGCGCGGCAAGCGAATCTTTGCGACAATCGTTCTCCAACTGAACACTTTTCAGCGGGAGATTGGCGTGGCGAAGAAAGGGAAGAAGAAGCGGATCACGAAACGGGTTGTCGCCGAGGCGGAACTTCGGGAATTGGCGAAATATTTTCAGTCGCTTGACGACTCGCGGTCGCATGTGAATCAGCGACATAAGTTGGTCAATGTCGTGCTCATTGCGATGTGCGCCGTGATCGCCGGTGCGGACGGGCCGACGGCGATTGAGTGGTTGGCCGGACGGTTACAGTTACCGACATAATCTCAATGAAGGCAATTTTGGCGGGGCAATTTTTGATGCGGTTGGAATCACGACTGACCTGATCGCTTTGGCGATTCCAATAATCCCAGGTGGTGCAGGAGTGGCCCTCGATGCGACAAGAGGGGTCCGTGCAATTGGCCGATTCTCGGATGTCGTGAAAACTGCTGATTTTGGTGCGAACGTCTATCAATCCTATGACGCATATCAGCAAGGAGACTATCTTGGAACGGCTCTTGGTGCATTTGGCATGGGAGTAAGGGTGAGGCAGGTCGATTTCATGTCGTTCCGGTGATTTGTGCCAGGTTCACATAGTCGCTGCATGACTAGACGGCAGCCGACTCGGATACCTTTGGTTTGGAAGCCCGGCGGGTTTGAAGATTATTGGCGCCGAATTCGCCCTTGGCGCATCGCTGGCTGGCAGTCATTTTTGGGGGACCAACATCGATGAATGAAGAACCGTCGAAGACCTATGTCGTCTTTCGGAGCGCTCTTTTCAGCTTCGCATGGCCAAAGGAAGGTCCTGATCTTGCACCTCCGTGGGGAAAGGATTGTGCTGCATTTGTCAAAGAAAGACTTCGAGCATTTGATGAAGTTACAAGCATTAACGGTCCTCACCAAGACGAATCAGCCTGGACGTTAGACGTAATTTTGGGCGGCGAGCGCTACGAGTTGCATGTTCACTGGGCTCTGATCGGTGAGCCTCCTGTAGATTGTTGGGTGATTCAAGTTTACCCGGTAATGGGACTCATCGGCTGGTTGTTTAGGCGACCATTGCAACACTTCTCCAAGTTACTGAAGAACGTTTTCCAAACCTTGGAAACTACCGAAGGAATTAGCGATGTACAGTGGATGAATTTCGAGGAGTTCTCGAACGTTTATTGATACGGGATCATCCTATACCAAAATGAAAGGGTTCAAAGGGGACGGGGGTCGTTTTTCTCAAAGGGTTCAAAGGGGACGGGGGCCGTTTTTCTCAGTTTAGTAGGGTGCGTCAAGACCTTAGGTTTACCCACATTTCGCAACTCGATATCCATCGATCATGCACTGCATTTTTTCCCAGCCTCGCCACAGGATCAGCCAGCCGGGCGGTTTATCGTTTCTACGGTTTTGGTGACCGCCGAGGCGTGCCAGTGCGTAGAAAAATTCGTACACGGACCAGTTTGCATCGTACTTCCCGTGTCGCCAGCGGCTGAGCACCTCGACATATTCCGGATCGATGACTTCGCTCGCCGGACGCGTTTTGGCGTCGGGGCTGCGACTTGCCGTGCGGAAATTTAGCAAGGTTAACGCCACCGCCGAGAGCATCGCGATCGCCGGTTGCAAGCGATGGACGTTGGTGAATTGCAATTTCTCAATCCCGCAACCGGTCTTCTGCGCCTTGTGAAATTCCTCGATAACCCACCGCCGTTCATACCACTGAGCCACGCGCCAAGCGTCGTCAAACGTACGCACAGGCTCGTTCGTCAGCAGCAGCCAACTGACTTGTTTTTCTTTTCGCGGCGGAGCGGCTTCCTCGACATACGTTACATAAATGGAGAGCCGATCATTACCGTGATGTCCATGTTTGCCGTGCGGCGCGCAGAGCAGAATCGGACCTCCTCGCAAGATAAACTCAGCCTGCTTCCGCGCCTTTCGGGCTTGCTTGCCGCGTTGCGATTGAACATCCATCGTGAAACGTCCCAGTTCCGGCAAACTCTTCGCATACCCCCGTAAAAGCCGCTTTTGACCGCTCGCTTCATGCCCCGGATAGACCTTGCGAGATTTACCGTTGCGAATCACAAAGCGTCGACCGCTGCGGTATTCATGCTCGAAAAACTCAAACGTGCTCGCCCCTTGATCGGCCACGTCAATCAAGCGCCAATCGTCCGGCAGATGCTGCGCGCCGCGAGGCCAAAGCAGGCTTTCTCGCGTCTCGCGATTGCGATGCTCAGGCAGCGTTTCGTTCTCAGGCACTTCGTCGCGGCAATGCAAGATCTGATCGAGCAGACCCAAGACTTCGCCCGACTCGGAATCAACGGCCAGCACGTTCTGACAGATGTAGCCGCGATGATTGCCGCGGCCGATCTGACCCAGGTCGTCCGTCAACGAATAGAGTGTCGAGTAATCCAACTCGGTGGCGTCATGCACGACCAGAACGGGGCCTTGATGCTCTTCGATGCGAGCGAGCGTGTATTCATGCATCGCCGCAATCAACGCGGAATGCTCGACCGCATCATTTTCGCAGAGTCGATAAAGCCCTTTCAGTTCCGCGCCTATCGCCAACTTCTCGGGCAACGTCCCGCCGGGATGCCGACAGAGGGAGTCAAATGCCGCAACCGCGCGGTTGGTGCGTCGCTTGTCGCCCAACTCCGCCTGCCCAAACATGGCTTGCCCCAAACTCTGATTCGCTTGTTGAGTGACGCTCATGATCGACTCCGTTCTTGGTGAAAAAGTAGGTTGCCTCCTCTTTCATCCATGCAATCGCCAATCAGAAATCCACCCTAAATTCCCCCATGAAGTCTCGATAAATCCAATGCAAAACGCCAAGCTATAAGCCACCGCCCAATTTAAAGACGCTAGCACGGGCGATCAGGAAATCGACAGATCTGGAATTCATGCGCGTGAGATGTGGGCGGACTTAAGGTCAAGACGCACGAAGCCCTACTGACCAAGCGGCCAAATAAGTCGGCGTGGTAACGTAATCGCTGCGATCACTTGCGTTGCCACGCTGGAGGGGTTGGCGGTTGATTGAGCAGGTTCCAGTTGCGTCTCGACGCACCCTACGAACCTGGCAAATCCCTGCGCGTTTGGTCGATCAGTTCAACAAGCTATGCGTTACCGGCGTAAAAGTTAGCACAAGATGATACACGAAAATGATATTCTCGTTCTCCAGAAACTGCTCCGATGCACGAAGAGCGGACAGGTTCAGTGGGTGGAGAAAAGGGATGAGGCCAATGAATGGTACGAGACGAAGATAGGCGGATGCGAGCTGTGCTTCCGTTTTGCTTGGTACGAATCAACAAATCAAATTGGTGCGGACCGGCGTGCGTTCGAGTTGTTTATGCCGGGAAGAAATGCTGTGTTTTTTTTCGGATCGGAAGGTGCGGATTTAATGTTTGAGATCTTAGCTGCGGCATTTAAGGAATGGACGGATCACGTAAACCCTTCAATCGCCCTGGATTTTTTAAACGAACATTTACCCGAATAAGTGTGAGTTAGCAAGGGAATGCATCGGCACATTTCGCATTGTTCGACTCCCGACGTGACTTCCAGCAACAGCTAATGGCGCCCGAACCTTAATGTTTGGATAGACAATCATGGAAAATTCAAAACGCCTAGAATCTCACTCTGCTAAAAGACCTGCAAGATTCAATGATTTAATCTATTAAATTTCCCTTCAGCGAACCTACAGGACTGCGACATGATCGATCTGAACGCCAAATCTAATCGCTTCGGCTGGCTGGCGAAAACCTGGCTGCTGTTCTGCCTGTTGATCGCGGCGACGCTGGGCTTCGCGTGGAATCTTCCTGGAGCGGTCGCCGCTTTGCGATTCGTTCCGGATCTAGACTCATCGCAATGCTCCATCCCCATCTCGGAAGTCCGATTGGGGCAGCGAGTTGCAGGAATAAATCCTCTGCGAGAACAGGCAGAAAAAGACGAGGTCGAACAAGCGTCCTGGCGAAAAATCTCGCTTCGGATGACGAAGATGTGCGGAAAGGATTTATGGATTGACCTCTTGCGTCCAGAGGAGTGGATACATGCAGTCGGCGCAAAGCCAGGCGCAATCGTACTACTAGATATGCCCGAAATGGGAGCATTTGGTCATGCACGAATACTTGAGATTTCGCCTTGCCCAGAAATTCAGCCCGGTCCTGGCACGCTCGTCACAGGACGATTTCGGCATGAGCTAGACGACAAGGCCGAGGTCCTCAGTGTTTGCGTAGAAGGGCAAGTGACGCCCACCACCGTTACCTCAGGGCATTTGTATTGGTCGGCCGACCGTGAGGACTATGTTGAGGCAGGAGACCTGGTCGCTGGAGAGCGACTTGACACAATCGTTGGCTCCCGTAAAGTCGCTTCGATTGCGTCAGTCGAACACACCGATTTTGTCTATAATCTCGAAACAACGGAGCACGTGTATAGAGTTGGATCTCTTGGCGCATTAGTACACAATAGCTGTACTGTCCCCAAAAAGGCAAATTGGACAAACCAGTACTATAATGTTCACCGACGCGAAGTTAACGCCCTGGACCACGTTTGGCTACGACATGGAAGAGGTGCAGGTTACTCCGATGTTAGTAGGTTTTCCTCAGAATTCTCCTCGAAATCCAAGATTAAAGGTTTGGTGAGCGACGCTTTGAATCGCGGAACAGTCGTTAACAAAGGGCTCCAGGGAAACACGAAGGCGATTAGTATCGATGTTGGGCGTGTCATTGGACAAAATCAGAATGGTGCGCCGACCAGCGTAATCCAGGTTTTTCTAGATCTCGGTAATAATGTAAAGACGGTGTTTCCACTATGAGAAAAATCAACGAATGCAGGTTGATATTTGCGGCATCATCCAGCGATGTACGCCAATTGCGTGGATTTCCCACGGCGACCATTTCAACAATTGACTTGATTCACGAACTTGTGTTCGGTCGTTTCTTGTTTGTTGAGGAGTCAAGCAGTGGACACTGCCTAATCGTCGAGAACGCCGCCTGCTTCTTCTTTGTGTCACAATTAAGGACGGCGCTTCACGAGGCGAAGGTGCTTGAATACTCACGGATTATTAGTCCGCATCAATCGTATGATATTACTGTCAGAAAAACAATTCAGAATGAGATATCGATTAGCGATTCTCGCCAGCCATCACACAAAGGCGTTCGGTTTGAAGCTAAGGCATTTGCCCGTGAGGTCCACAATGTCACGATGGATCTAGTCGACACGGTTTTGTTGTTCGTGCCGGATTTGAAATTAAGAAACGATATTGATGAGATTCGACGGTCTATACAAGCTTAATGGGCTGGATGGCAATGACGAACACGGGATTTTCAAGTGCCACGTTAAGCCCTGGCTTCCTGTCTCTTCATCCGCCCTTTTCAGCCAGTGTTTTCTCTTCAGACTGCTAAGCAGCATCAACGTCAGAAAAATTTGGCGATTTAGGACGATGAGTTCAACCATGATGCCAATCATGCCGTGGTTCAAGTTACTTTAAGCTTTGAAGTGTTGATCTGAACACTGACCAGTAAAACATCTCCCCACTTATCCCACATTCCAATCATCTCAGTGCTCATCCTCAGGAGACTCTCTCATCAATCCCAGCCAAACCATTGGTGCTTTGTCGATTCAGGTTCCCGCGTGCTATCACCGCAGCCAAAGTTTCACCGGCTGGGAATGCCTACCGCACCAGGCGAGGGGCGAAGAAAAGGGGACGGGGGTCATTGTTTTCATGCCGGGTGCTTTCGAGGGGCGAAGAAAAGGGGACGGGGGTCATTGTTTTCATGCCGGGTGCTTTCGAGTGCTGTCGCGGATAAGAAAAGCCCCAAAAAAGACCCCCGTCCCCTTTGATCGTTCTGGGGGAAGGGAGTTAGTTTGCGATGGCCGTGGGCCCGGCAGCGGGGAGCTATTGAAGTAGAGCGAAAGTGAACTCTGAGTGAATTCTAGCTCTATAGATAAATATATATAGTAATGACTTACGTGCCTTGTTTCACTTTCACCCCTATTCTCTTCTTCTCCCAAAAAGGGCCGAAAAATGGGGATGTCTTAAGTTTCGTAGGGTGCGTCAAGACGCACGAAGCCCTACTGACCAAGCGGCCAAATAAGTCGGCGTGGTAACGTAATCGCTGCGATCACTTGCGTTGCCACGCCGGAGGGGTTGGCGGTTGATTGAGCAGGTTCCAGGTGCGTCTCGACGCACCCTACGAAACTTGCTTGTTGATGAGGGACGTTGTCGGTTACCCTAATCGGCTTGCGATTCGTTCGACTCCCCTTCCCTGCTTTAGAAAAATCGATTCACGATGATCGTCACCGAAAAAGATAGTTGGCTGCGGATGATCTTTGCGATTCATGGGACGACCATGGATCGGATTTGGCCGCGGTTTGGGGTGGTGGTCGGCTTTTCGATCTTCACCACCACGATTGCGTTGGTCTTTCCGGGGCATGCTTATACGTTGACGATGGCGCCGTTTACGATTGTTGGTCTGGCGCTGGCGATCTTTCTAGGCTTTCGCAATAACGCCGCTTATGACCGCTATTGGGAAGGACGCAAGTTGTGGGGGCGGATGGTCAATGTCTGTCGCAGCTTTACGATGCAAATCAATACGCTGATCGGCGACGAAGGTTCGACCAGCGTTTCCTCAGCACCGGCCCCAGACCAACGCCGCATGGTGCTGCTGATCATTGCTTACATTAACGCGCTGCGGCATCGGCTGCGTGATACGGACGCGACGGAAGAGATGCGTCAGCGTCTCGAAGATCCGCAGGAAGCGGCCAACTGTTTGGCGCAAGACAACATCCCGGCGGCGATTGCGGACCGCATCTCCCACGGTATCAACAACGCATGGCGCGACGGGCGCCTGAACGTCTTCCACGTGTCGCTATTGCATCAAAACTTGACCGAGATGATCGGGATCCAAGGAGGTTGCGAGCGCATCAAAAGCACGCCGATTCCGTTTACCTATAGCGTGCTGACCCACCGGACCGTTCTGTTGTACTGTCTCGCGTTGCCCTGCGGACTGCACGATACCGTCGGCATCTTGACGCCGGTCGTGGTCGCTTTGGTGGCTTACGCCTTCTTGGGATTGGACGCGGTCGGCGACGAGATCGAGCAGCCGTTCAGCATGGATGACAACGATCTGCCGCTGTTGCAGTTGACCACGATGATCGAAATCAACGTGCGGCAGCTTTCAGGTCACTCGGCGGAAGAGATCCCGCCGCCGATCGAGCCGGTCGATCACTTACTGATTTAAGCAGAAGCGGGCGATCCGTTCAGCAATTGCTTGACGGTGAAAGCTGGTTCTCGATCCCGCTATCAATGAAGCCCCCTGGATTGCCGGACGCTTTGAGGATATTGCAATAAATAGCCCTGTCGTTGCGCTCACTCGCTGCTTCAGAGACTGTTCTCCCAAGAACACTGTAACTTAACTTTCTTTTTGTTGACTTTGCACACAATCGACTGCTAGTTTCACAGCAAACTTGATTCCATCGCTGAAAGGATCCCTTCCATTCGTCGGAAGCATCATGATCCCAGCTCAGGCAATTTCAGCGACAGGACCTTTGTTGTTTGTTCCGATTCCGTCCGGAGAAAGCTATGCATTTAATTGTTGCGAGATCGCCTCCCACGTCATTGCAGAAGAGTAAATGCTTGCGTGGATTTACGCTGGTTGAGTTGCTGGTCGTGATCGCGATCATCGGCGTCTTAATCGCCTTACTGCTTCCAGCGGTGCAGCAAGCCCGCGAAGCTGCTCGTCGCATGTCTTGCCAAAACAATCTCAAGCAAATGTCCTTGGGACTGCAGAACTTTCACGACACCTATCGCGAATTCCCCGACGGATCCCAGGGAGGCTGGGGACCATCTTGGGCCGCCTATCTGTTGAATTTCACCGAACAGCAAAATCAAGCTGACCAGCTTGATTTCAATGCTTTTTTCAGCCCTGGACTCGGCACCAAGGTCAATGACATCCCGCTCGATAATTATCTGCCGGAGTACATGACTTGCCCTTCCAGCAACCTGCCGCGTTTTAAACTCGAACCGTACCTCAATACCTACAATCGTGGTCACGGCACCTACGCCGGCATCACCGGCGCCTATCCTGATGGCGCAGCGCACGGAACCAGCCGCACCGTTTATATCCAGCGTTACAACGGCTATCACGTCGGCGGCGGGATGCTCATTCCGAATAAAAAAACCAAGATGTCGGAAGTGACCGACGGTACGAGCAACACCTTGATTCTCGCAGAGCAGTCAGCGCCGACGTTCAGCAGCACCGGCGTCGCCAGCGATATGCGCAGCTCGGGCTCCTACGGCTCGTTCCAAGGCGCCAACACGAGAGATGACATTAAAGAAGGAAGCGATTGGGACACGGTGCTGCAATACCATCGCGCGTTTAACGTCATCACGGTTCGTTATCAGATCAACTCGCTCACTTCACCCGGCATGAGCACGACGGCCGGCGGCCCCAACAATAACGTGAACAGCTCGCATCCCGGCGGCGCCCAGTTCGCCCGCGTTGACGGCAGCGTCGCGTTCATTCCCGAGACGATTAACTTTGACACGCTTCGCAACCTCTGCACTCGCGACGACGGCGAAGTCTTAGGGGAGTACTAAATTGAAAACGATCCTCCAAATTGCGTTGCTGATCAGCCCGGCATTGCTGAGCCTGGGATGCGGCCCTTCGTTCTCGGATACTACCGTCAAAGGCGCCGTGCGATTCCAAGGCGAATCGCTCACCACAGGCCAAGTGGTGATCGAAGCGAACGGCCGCGCCTACGTCGCACCGATCATTGATGGTCAGTACAACGTGCAAACGCCGAGCTCCGTTCCCTTTCCTCCCGGCGACTACAAAGTCACGGTGATCCCGCCGGACCCCAAGACGGCGATCGACCCCAAATCGGGCGAGATCGTCATTGTGGAACGCGTGGATGAGAGCAAGTTCCCCAGACGGTACCGCAAGCTAGAAACATCGGGACTGGTCGTCGAGATAGTGGCCGGGGAAAATATCTTTGATATCGAGATGAAGTAGCCGGCGACGTCAGGTGAACAAATCCAGATCCGCTGACTTCCACCGGTCAGCGCTGATCTCAAACAATCGGAATAGGCCGCTGGCAGATGCCGGCGGCTTTTTTTCTGGATCGGGCGACAACTCTCGGTCGGGCCAGCGAGCCCCAATTGTCACGTTTGGTGCAAGTCCTGTTTATCGAGAACGGTAAACCACACGCCACTTCGCCCCTAGCACTGTGGGCGCAGTGGGTTACAATTTGCCGGTACTATTGATCTTTCGCTAATTGGCATCTGAGCATTGTCGAGCGTCGCTCTCTTGGAGCGCGGCGTTGGGCGCCCTTCTCTCTCGCGTCGCAAAAGTGTGATTCGAGAGCGATCTGGTTGTGCGCGAACAGTATTTGCGACGCCAGCCGCCTTGTTGCCTTGTATCCTGCGAAAATCCATTGGTCTCAAACCACCCTGGAGCAAGATGACGCTCGCCAAAACGCCTCTTTATGATTGGCATCACGCCGCTGGCGGCCGCTTGGTCGATTTCGGCGGCTGGTCGATGCCGGTTCAATACAGTTCGATCATTGACGAGCACAACGCGACGCGCACCGCGGTCGGCATGTTCGACGTCTCTCATATGGCCCGCTTCCGCTTTGATGGGCCTGGCGCCGGCGATTTCCTCGACAAATTGCTCACTCGCAAAGCCTCGGTCGTGCCGATGGGCAAGATCCGCTACAGCCTGGTCTGTAACGACGAGGGGGGAATCCTGGATGACGTTCTGATTTACAATCTGGGCGAAGGGGATAACCAGTACTTTTGGCTCGTGGTGAATGCCGGAAATCGCCAAAAGATCGCAGCTTGGATTGAGCAGCATCTCCCCGATGAAGGGGTCGTCTTTACCGACCACACGCATGAGACGGCGATGATCGCGGTCCAGGGGCCGAAGGCGATTGAAGCGGTTCAACCGCTGTGCGACGTACCGATCCACGATTTGAAATATTACTCTGGCGCCCTGGGCACGCTTTGCGGCGAGCCGGCGCTGATCAGCCGAACCGGCTATACCGGCGAAGATGGGGTCGAAGTGACCGTGCCGGCCGCCGCGGCGATCGCGATTTGGGACCAGATTTTGAATGCCGCCAAGCCACTCGGCGGGCTGCCGTGCGGGCTGGGGGCACGCGACACATTGCGTCTGGAAGCGGCGATGCCGTTGTACGGACACGAACTGTCCGAGTCGATTGATCCGATCACCGCCGGCCTGAAGTTCGGCGTCTCGTTTGATCACGACTTTATCGGCAAAGACCGATTGGAAGCGGCGCGTGACGCCGCGCCGCCGATGGTCCGCGTCGGCTTCCGCTGTGCGGATCGTCGCGTTCCGCGTGAACATTGCACCGTGCACATCGGCGACCAACAAGTTGGCGAAGTGACCAGCGGCACATTCTCGCCGACGCTGAACCAACCGATCGCGATGGGTTATGTGGATCCTGCGATTGCGGTCAGCGGCACGGCGGTCGAAATTGATATTCGCGGCAAACGCGTCACGGCCGAAGTCGCTCCGCTCCCTTTCTATTCTCGTCCTCGCACCTAAAAAACCCTCCAGGAGACGCTCAACGTGGACCCTTCTCAACTGCTATACGCCAAAACGCATGAATGGGCCTTCGTCGAAGATCAAGACGGCGGCAAAGTAGCGACAGTCGGCATCAGCGCCTTCGCGATCGAAGCGTTGACCGACCTGGTTTATCTGGAACTGCCGAAAGTCGGCGCTCAGACGACCGCTGGACAACCGTTCGGCGAAATCGAATCGGTGAAAGCGGTCAGCGACGTTTACGCTCCGGTGACCGGCGAAGTGATCGCCGTGAACGAAGAGCTGCCGAACAAACTGGAATCGTTGAACGACGATCCCTACACCGGCGGATGGATCGCCAAGATTAAGATCACGGACGAGAGCGGTCTGGCCAACTTGTTGGATCAGTCCGCCTATGAAAAGCAGTGCCAGGAAGAAGGCTAGTCCTTCGCTGTCACGATCGAATCGCCGCCGGCAAATCCATGCCGCGGCCGGCGCCTCGAGGCGTCCCTTCCCTTAAGGCGATCACGCAACGTCAAATATGGACCAACGCGAAAAGTTATGGCTTACTTATTTAACACTCCCCAAGAGCAGCAAGAAATGCTCGCCTCGATCGGCGCGGCTTCGATCGAAGAGCTGTTCGAGCAAATCCCGGCGTCCTTGCGTCTCGGTCGTCCTCTCGACCTGCCGCCAGCGATGGGTGAACTGGAATTAACCCAGCACTTGGCGACGTTGGCCGCCAAAAACCAAGGCCCCGGCGACAAGGTCTGCTTCTTAGGGGGCGGTAGCTACGATCACTTTATTCCCGCGGCGGTCGACGCCATCGCTTCCCGCGGCGAGTTCTATACCTCCTACACTCCCTATCAACCGGAAGTGTCGCAGGGAAACTTGCAGGCAATGTTCGAGTACCAGACGCTCATCTGCGAGCTGACCGGCTTGGACGTTTCCAACGCGAGTCTGTACGACGGCGGCAGCGCCATCGCCGAAGCGGTGATCATGAGCATGAACACCATGCGTCGTCATGACAAGATCGTCGTCCTCGGCAGCGTCCACCCCGAGTATCGACAGATTCTGGACACCTACTTTGGCCCGCTTGGCACGCAGATTGTCGTCGTTCCGACGCCCGGCGGAACCGTCGATCCGGCCGAAGTCGCGGCGGTCGTTGATGATCAAACCGCCTGCGTCGTCGTTCAGTCTCCCAACTTCTTCGGCTCGCCCGAGCAAGTTCAGGCCTTGGCCGACATCGCCCACGCCAAAGACGCGCTGCTTGTCCAATCGTTCGATCCGCTCAGCCTGGGTGTGATCAAACGTCCCGGCGACTTGGGCGCCGACATCGCCGTGGCCGAAGGGCATTCGCTCGGCTCGCCGATGCAGTACGGCGGCCCTTACTTGGGCATCATGGCTTGTCGTGAAAAGTTCGTCCGTCGCATGCCGGGCCGCATCTGCGGCGAAACGGTCGATCGACGCGGCAAGCGCTGCTGGGTGTTGACGCTGCAAACGCGCGAACAGCACATCCGCCGCGAAAAAGCGACCAGCAACATCTGCACCAACCAAGGCCTGTTCGCACTGCGGGCTTCGATCTATCTCGCCTTGATGGGTCCGCATGGTTTGCAAGATGTAGGCGAGTTGTGTGCCCGCAAGTCGCATTACGCCGCGACGCAGATCGCGTCGCAAGAGCGGTTTGAACTGGCGTTTTCGGCGCCGTTCTTCAAAGAGTTTGTCGTCCGCGATTTGCAAAATGACGTCGCGACCGTCTTGGCTGACGCGTCAGAAGCAGGATTCTTCGCCGGCGTTGCGCTGGGAACCTGGTTCCCCGAACTGGCCGACTGTTTCCTGGTAACGGTGACCGAAAAGCGAACTCGCGTCGAGATCGACGGTCTTGTGAAAACCTTGGCCCTGACCACCAATCGGACGACGATCCATGCGTAATACACGATCCACTCATCTGTTGACCGAACTTTCGCAACCGGGTCGCCGCGCTGTGGTGATGCCCCCGTGCGATGTGCCTGAGACGCCGCTGAACGAATTGCTGCCGGCTGACGTTCTGGCCGAGAGCCCGCCCGCTTTGCCGGAACTGGCCGAACCGGAAGTTGTGCGTCACTACACAAACCTGTCGACGCTCAACATGTCGGTCGACACGCATTACTATCCGCTCGGTTCATGCACGATGAAGTACAACCCGAAACGCAACGAGCGACTCGCTTCGCTGCCGGGCATCGTCGACTTGCATCCCTATCAGCCCGAAGATTCGCTGCAAGGGATCCTGCAGTTGCTGTACGAACTGCAACAGTTTCTGACCGAAATCTCCGGTCTGCCGGCGATCTCGCTGCAACCGGCCGCCGGCGCTCACGGCGAATGGACCGCGCTGATGTCGGCCGCCGCCTACTTCCGTTCGATCGGCCAAGAGCAGCGCAAGCTGGTGTTGTCGCCTGACAGTTCGCACGGCACCAACCCGGCGAGCGCACAGATGGCCGGGTTCACCGCGGTCACGGTCCGCACGGTCGACGGCGCGGTCGACATGGACGACCTGCGCAGCAAGTTGAACGACCAGGTCGCTGTCTTCATGATCACCAACCCGAGCACGCTCGGCTTGTTTGAGACGCAGATGGCCGAAATCGCCGACGCGGTTCACGCCGCTGGCGGTTTGATTTACCTGGACGGCGCCAACATGAACGCCGTGCTGGGAATCTCGCGTCCCGGCGACATCGGCGCCGACATGATGCACTACAACCCGCACAAGACTTTCAGCGGTCCTCACGGCGGCGGTGGTCCCGGCGCCGGTCCGATCTGCGTCGCCGAGAAAATCGCGCCGTTCCTTCCTTCGCCGATGGTGGTGAAAGAGGGAGACCAGTACCGACTCGACTACGATCGTCCCGAATCGATCGGGCGCGTCCGCACCTTCTTCGGCAACGTCGGCGTGTTGGTGCGGGCCTACTGCTACATCCTGTCGTACGGACCAGACGGGCTAAAAGCGGTTTCGGAAAACGCGGTGCTCAACGCCAACTATCTGCTGAGCAAAGTGAAACACTTCCTGCCGGTTCCGCACGGGCTACGCTGCATGCACGAGTTTGTGGCCTCCGCGGCGAAGTTGAAGCAGGAAAAAGGGGTCACGGCGATGGATATCGCCAAGCGACTGCTCGACTATGGCTTCCATGCTCCGACCGTTTATTTTCCACTGACGGTGCCAGAAGCGATGATGATCGAGCCGACCGAAACGGAAAGCAAAGAGATGCTCGACTCCTTTGTCGAGATCCTCTTCCGCATCACCGAAGAGCCGGCCGACCTATTGCACGATGCGCCCCATACCACGCCGATCAGCCGACCGAACGAAGTTCAGGCGGCGCGGCAGCCTTGCCTGCGGGCCGTGTGCGGCTAGGTCGGTCCTATGGCGGTTCGCCTGATTGAAAACGCTTCCCACCGCGGAAGCTGGAATATGGCGGTCGACGACTCCTTGCTGGAGTCGACCGCCGATAGCCGGACGCCGACGCTCCGGTTTTATGAGTGGAGCGCGCCGACGCTGTCACTCGGTTACTTTCAGAAGTATGCCGATCGCTGGTCGCATCTCGAAAGTCGCGACGCGGCCTGTGTCCGTCGCGCTTCTGGCGGCGGCGCCATATTGCACGACCAAGAGCTGACTTACAGCTACTGCGTGCCGACGGCCGATCCACGCAGTTCTTCGGTGACCGGGCTGTTTGATTTGTTCCACCGCGCTTTGATTCGAACGCTGGAAAATTTAGGCGTGACCGCCACGATTTGCGGAAACCCACAAAAGAGCGGCGGCGACGCTCCCTTTCTCTGCTTCGAGCGCCGGAGCAGTGTCGACGTAATCATTGATGGATACAAGGTTTGCGGCAGCGCCCAGCGCCGCGGCCGGGGCGCTGTACTGCAGCACGGCAGCATCTTGCTGGCGCGATCCGAGAAAGCCCCTCAGCTTCCGGGCATTGCCGATCTTGCTAGCACGCGAATTTCGCCCTCTGAGCTGCAAAAGGCTTGGCTGTGGGAACTTAGCAACGCTCTGACGATGAATTTTGAAGTTGGTCCGCTGACCAAGGCCGAGTCAGCGAAAGCCGTAGAGATTGAAAGAGAGCGATTCGCTGCGGTCACATGGACCGAGAAAAAGTAGAAATTGCACCCATCGGAAGATAAATCTCCTTTGACCGCAACTTTACGGCGGAGTATTATGAGTCTGGCGAAAACGCCATGCTTTTGCCGATAATTAAGAAAGAAGAAGACGATTGAAGGGAGTGTGAAGTTTTCAGAATTAGAATCACACCCCCTCAGATTGGTCATTTTTTCTGGCAATCGCCAGCAGTACGCTAAGTAGCTAATCACTCGCCTATTCCTACTTATCATCCGGCAAGTGAAGATTCCTTTTCCACCAGGCATTCGATCGCGATCGATTTGATTGCGTTCGGGTTGTCTCCCAAATCCTATTCGCGGTTTTGTGCCCACATATTTCAGCCCGTAATTATTTCGTTCAGAGATTCTCGGGGGCGGGACCAATGCGAAGGAAGGATTGTCGATGCAAGTAATGTTAAGGGTTGTTCGAGGACCAAACTCCGGCAAGGAATTTAAGATTCCGGTCGATAGCTTTGTCATTGGACGCGGCGATGGATGTCACCTGAAACCGAAAAGCGACATGATCAGTCGCAAACATTGCGAGCTGCGCGTCGCCGACTCGAAGCTAGTGATCGAAGATTTCGGCAGCAAGAATGGCACCTTCGTCAACAACGAACAAATAAGCGGCACGGTTGAATTAAAAATGGGGGACGAACTTCGCGTTGGTCCGCTCGAATTCCTCGTGTTGATTGATCATTCGCTCGGCGCCGCTAAACGGCCCCGTGTGAACAGCGTCAAAGAAGCGGCCACGCGTGTCGCAGAAGCAGGCCTGAACGACTCCGATGTCGCCGGCTGGCTGGCCGAAGCGGACGAAGAAGACCGGCTCGACCGGATCGACAATCCGGAAGGTCGCCAGTTCCGCATCGGCGAAACGGTCTCTGTCGAAGACTTCGACGAAGACATGGAGAATCCGACCAGCGAAGACGAAGAAAGTTCTTCGACCAAGTCGGGCTTTATGGGAATCTTCTCGGGCCGCAAGAAGAAAGAGTTTGGCAAACTGCCGAAGATTGACAAAGACGAAGCGTCCAATAGCCGTGATGCGGCCCAGGAAACGCTGAAAAAGATGTTCGATCGACGGTAGTCGGCCTCGCATGGCCAATCCAGAAACGAAAAAAGCCGGCGTTACGCCGGCTTTTTTACGTTCCGCCTGCCATAATAATCTCAAGATGCGCGTTCTCGCAGCGAAGTACGAACAGGCCGCGACCGGTCTCAAAATCGTACCGATTCGCGTGAAACCCCGGTCGATGTCCCCAAGTAAGCTTGACTGAACGGAAACGCCGCGGAAAGGTTTGGCCGTTGACCTCCGACATTTGCCTGTTGGTCGATCAATGCCGTGCGGGGGATGATTCCGCCATACGGCAGTTTATCGACCTGTTTCGACATAAAGTGTATGCGCTCTGCTTCCGGATGGTCGGAGAGCACCACGAAGCCGAAGATATGGCCCAAGAGACGTTCGTGCGCGTTATCCGCAGTTTGCATCACTGGGATCGTGAACGTCCGCTGGAGCCTTGGATTTTGACAATCGCCGGCAATCGCTGCCGGACGTTGTTGTCAAAACGAAAAAGGCGGCCTCAAGCCCACCCCATTGAGGAGCATGTCGCCGATCATCGACCTGACCTGCAGCCGGCCCAAATTTTGGCGGAAGAAGTTCATTTGGCCCTGCAGCAAGTCCGGTCGGAATACCGACAAGCCTTTTTATTGTTTCATGAACATGAACTGAGCTATATCGAAATCAGCCAGCAACTGGGACGACCGCTGGGAACGATCAAAACTTGGGTACATCGAGCACGGAGGGAAATGATTGCTCGACTTTCGCAAAGAGGGGTACTAGAAGGGCGTGAAGATGAAATACGTCGAGTTTGAAAACCAACTGCAAGATCTGCTCGACGAGCGACGTCTCTCCGATGTCGGTCAACTGCTGGCGCGCGTCGATTCGTCAGATCGCGATCGCTGCGAGCGCCTCGCCGCCGCCTATGACACGCTTTTCGACGGTCTAGAGTCTTGGAATCAGCCGTCCGGCGACGATGTTCTGGCCGACCGCGTGATCCTTCAAGTCCAATCTCTGTCGGCCGTCCTTCCCCCCTCCGCCGAAGATCCTGCCGAGGAAAATCCGGCGATTTTCGCCCAATCTGGCGATTGGCTGCCGATCGCCGCGCTCTCGCTGGCCGCATCACTGCTCATCCTGGCGTTCATCCCCTTCTCGCTCCGCCAGGAAAAAGATGACCGTATCGAAACCTACGTCGCGACCACAGAGGGGCAGCCTGACTTGAATCTTGCGGTGAACGACGATTCGCTCGAACTACTCGATTGGGAAGACGCCAAGTACGTTTCGCCGGTCCGCTCTCCCTTTGATCTGCCATGGGAGCTCACCAGCGATCTGGTCGCTTCGACCACGACCGCCCCCCGCTTACCGCTCGACACCAGCTCGTTGGCCGTTACATCGATTGATGCGAACCCCTGGTTCGATACGGTTCAACACCGCTTTCGCCCCCTGACGCAATCGATGGGATCGGCGCTGATGGTGATCAAAGACGTAACGCTCCCCAATTCCTCTAACCGCAACAGCTCCGAAGTCAAACCTCAGGCACGCGGCGCAGCGCTCCCCATTTCGTTGGGTCACCGCGTTACTTAATGCGCTAACCATCTGCCTTGACTCCATTCTGGCGCTGAAATCGCCCTGTTTTGCTAGCCAGACAGGGCGTTGCGGGTTACATTGCCAAGCGACCTACTTGGTTTCCCGCCTAACCCTCTTTCCCACCTGAGCGCCGTTGATGAATCGTTTTCGCCTACTCCCGCTTGCGCTTTTCGCGTCCTTTGCGGCCGCCTGCTCCACTCCGTCCTTCGCCGAAGAAGCTTGGTCACGGTTTCGTGGTCCTAACGGCAGCGGCCTGGCTGCCGCCGTCGATCTAAAGCTTCCTTACAGCGAAGCGGACGATCTCTGTTGGAAGACGTCACTCCCCGGCGTTGGCAACTCGTCGCCGGTTTTGTGGGGCGACAACGTGTTTCTGTTGAGCGGCGAAAAAGATGGCTCGTTCGTCTACGCGATTTGCCTGAACGCCAAAAGCGGCGAGCTCGTCTGGAAAAGAGACCTTGCTTCCAGCGGCTATCGGTTGCACTCGAAAAACACCTTTGCTTCGACAACGCCGGCGGTTGACGCGCATTCGGTTTACATTACCTGGAGCGACGGCGAGCAAACGACGATGGCCTCGCTGACGCATGACGGGAAACTCGAATGGACCACCGATCTTGGCCCCTGGGTCAGCCAGCATGGATTCGGCGTTTCGCCGATGCTGTATGACGAGTACGTGATCTTGCCGCTAATGCAGCTGGGCAATCCCAACAAGTTGAACGGACGCAAAGAGGCGCAAAGCCGCGTCGTGGCGCTCGATCGTGCGACCGGTCGCATTGTCTGGGAAGCTGCTCGCGACGGGGATGTCGCCGCTTACTCGGTCCCTTGCTTGTATCAAACGAAAGATGGCCGTGACCTGCTGATCTGCTGCAGTTCGGCCCATGGAATGGCCGCTCATAATCCGATGAACGGCGATCAGGTTTGGGCGAACCCGGCGTTTAAGATGCGGAGCGTTTCGTCACCGGTTGTCATTGATGGAGTCGCCTACGGATCTTGCGGATCAGGCGGCGGCGGCAACTATGTGGTCGCGGTCAATCCGGAAACGGGCGAAACGCTCTATCGCTTTGAGCGTTCGGCGCCATACGTGCCGGGCGCCGTTGGCAAAAATGGCTTGACCTACCTCTGGTACGACAAGGGAATCGTCACTTGCCTCCGCACCGCCGACGGCGAAAAAGTTTGGCAACAGCGTATCGGCGGCAACTATTCAGGCTCGCCGATCCTCTGCGGTGATCGCCTGATCAACATCAGTGAAGAAGGCGAAGTCGTGATCTTGGCCGCAGGCGATGCGTTTCAAGAGCTGGGACGGTTTTCGCTTGGCGAAGGAAGCAAAGCGTCGCCAGCCGCTGCGAACGGCAAACTCTACATCCGCACCGATTCGCAGCTGTTCTGCCTGGGTGAAAAATAATCCTCGGACCGCAACAAACAACGGGAACGCTCGCCCAGCCGACACGATGCTTCGTCGCTCGAAGCGCGAGTATTGAAGTTGCGCGTTTTGAGGTTGCGCTATTTGGCCGGACCTAGAGCGGTGGTCGCCGCGCCGTTTGAAATGGCGAAATGGCCCCGAACTGCATACCGGGAGCCAATGCCTCTTACGGCTGCGCCGCCGCGGATAGCGGAGCTATCGCGGCCAACCAGAGAAATAACGCAGGACTACGAAGAGAAGAAGCGACGCGTGTGCAGTTGCGCAACAAAAAAAGCGACGCTCTCTGCGTCGCTTTTCTGCGTTTGATCCAAAAATTGATTCGCTCTAGATCCCAGCGTTCCCCAGAATGTCGACCATATTGCCGACGATTCGGGTGAGTCCAGGATGCGAAGTCTCGAAGTCTTGCGTCGCACGGTTGAGATTGTCGACCAGCGACGGATGTTGCAGCGCTTCGGTGTTGTCGTGACGCAGCGCCTCGTGAATTTCTTCCATGGCGCCTTCCAGCAATCGACGCGTCTCTCCATCGATCTCGTCGATTTCACGCAACTCGGCCTGTAGTTCTTGGAGCTTCAGGCGCAGTTGTTCCGCATCAGTCATGACGTTCGTGTTCCCAGGGGGGCAGAATGAGGTATCAGAATCAAAGGGCTGCCGCACCGGTCGAAACGGTTTGCGGGGCTGCCTCTGATTTTAACCTCTGAACGACTTCTGACAAAATGCTGGCCGGAATTGCATAGCTGGCGACCCGTCCGGCGCGAGCGATATTGAGCCCGACCACTTTGCCATCAAGATTGACGACCGGCCCACCGCAATCCTCTGGTCGCAAAAACGTATCGTGCTGAAAGACCGTCGGAAATCCGCTCCGACGCGAGCTGAGCGGCCCGCCGAGATGATTCTGAAACTCGTGCCGAGCCATCCCTTCGGGGCCTTCGACGCCTGTAAAGCGATCTCCCAGGGTGCAAAGGAGGTCGACATTTCCATCGCCGCGCGAAATTGTCAGGCGAACTACATCGCCGGGCTGAAAACCGCGAATCGCCTTTTGCAATTCGCTAGCGGTCTGGATCACGACATCATTGACCGAACGAATCAGGTCACCGGCCAACAATCCCGACTTGTCCGCCGCGCTTTTGTCAAACACCTGCATTACGCGGGGTTCGCTCACGGCTTCTCCGACACCTGGCAGGCGAATGCCGAGGACGCCGAACTCGCTTTGAATTTGCCGAGCGGCGGAACTCATCACGCCGATCGCCAACGGCTCTTCTTTGGGACTGGTCGTCGCCAAGAGACTGCCAACCAGCGGCGCCGCTTCGACCATTTCGATTGGATTGAGCCCGGTGGCGTCGATCTTGATTAGCGCTACATCAAACTTGCGATCTTGCGCCGCAATCGTCGCGGCGAAAGTATCGCCGTTAGAGAGACGACAAATCAGCTTGTCAACATTTTCTTGCGCCAAAATTTGGCTGGCTTTGGTGATGACCCAACCTTGCGAATCGACGATCCCGCCCAACGCGACGCGTTCGTTGTCGATCAGCAACTCGATGGTCGAATCATGAGGTTCGGCGACGACTTCGCGAAAAGCGGCCATCACGCGGACGTTGCTGCGCTCGTTCACCTTCTGTAGGAAGCGAGCCATCATTCCTTCGTGACGTTCCTGGCCATAGGCGAACCCTACCACCGAGATCGTCACGAGCAACGTTGCGATGCTCCAAATTGTCCGCTCGCGCGAAAGTTTCGCCATCATCGTTTATCCCTCAACTTGGCCAGGAGAAAAGCAGAGAAAAGCCGCCAGGTCTAACCGCCGACTTCGCGAGCGTCTTTGATAATAACGTCGCTCAGCGTCAGAGTTCGCTCTCCACGCTGGACGATCAAATCGACCTGATCGCCGGGGCTGGTCTGATCGACTAGCAGTTTCAAATCATCAAATGATAAGGTTTCGCGTCCATTAAAGCGGACGATGCGATCGCCGACTTCGACGCCAGCTTTCGCCGCCGGAGAATTGGGGGTCACTTCGACAACGATCGGCGCCTTCTTCTCTTTGTCGCAGCGAACGCCCAGCATCGGGCGCGTCCCGGGCAATTTGCCCCAAACTTCGCCATCCGATAGCCGGGTCCAATTGTCAGCGTAAGCGTCTGACGGGACATGCATGTTGGCCGTGATTCGGTTGCCGATGCGACTGTTGATTCCGATCACGTCGCCATCCATATCCAACAACGGACCGCCGCTATCTCCCCCCACTAACACGCAATCGGTCGCGACCACATCGTCATAGGCGGCCAACACGCGTCCGAGTCGCAGCACCGGCAGACGATCTTTGACGTAACCGCCGGGATGTCCGGTCACCAGCACCCACTGACCCTCGCGAAGTTCGGCCGAATGGTCCATCTTGAGATGTTCGTACTTGCCCGGCGTGGTGATCTTCAACAAACCGGAGTCTATGCTGCGATCAGTGCCAAGCGTGATCGCTTTCACTTTCTTTCCATCGGGCAGCGTGATCACCGCTTGGCGATCTGGCTCACCAATCACGTGGCCTGCCGTCATCACGTACCCATCCTCGGTGACGATCACGCCGGAACCTTGGGCTCCTCCGACCGAAACGCCGACGGTGCAGGGAATCACTTTTTGGGCAACTTCCTGCACCCGTTTTTCAAGCGCTCGTAGTTCATTCAGACCGCTCGGCGCGTCGCCTGCTAAAACCTCAGCAAAGTGAGCCGTTTGCACAACGGTTGGTTCTGCGATGGTTGGTTTCGCTACGGTGATCACTTCTTCTGCGTGACCGAGCGAAACCCCACAGACCAAACACAGGAGGATAAGAATAGGGAGGGGTTGTCTCGTCTGATGCGTCATAATCCTACGTTTCCGCGATCGAGAGATTGGGGCTCTAGTTGGGGACTTTTATTATAGGCGACAATTCCGGCAAATTCGAAGCAAATCGTACAACACAATTTTACAGAAATTTGCTCAAGTGCGCCGCACTATTCAGAATAGTCGGTACGTAAGTGTTTTTGTAGTCGCTTGTTACAACCGGTCAAACCGTTAAGATCGACCAAGTTGAAGCAAACTACCAACAGGTCCCAGAAAGATCTTCCATGAGCACGGGACATTCTCGTCGGCTGATTTTCGGTTGCGGCTACGTCGGCTTGCGTGTCGCCCAAAGGTGGCGAAAACAAGGAGACAAAGTCTTTGCCGTAACGCGAAGCGCCGATACGGCCGCCCAGTTCACCGCTGACGGACTGCAGCCGATCCTTGCTGACGTGACCGACGAGGACTCGCTCGTCGAACTTCCTGCGGTCGATACCGTGCTGTTTGCGGTCGGTTACGATCGCACAGCCGGCAAGCCGATCGAAGATGTCTACGTCGCGGGTCTCGCCAAAGTTCTTGACCATTTGCCCAGCCATTGCGGCCGCTTGATTTACATCAGCTCGACCGGAGTCTTTGGCGACGCCGCTGGGCAAGTCGTCGATGAACAAACCCCATGCGATCCGCAACGTTCCGGGGGGAAAGCATGTTTGGCTGCGGAAGAATTGTTACGATCCCATCCCATCTGGCAAGCCAAACATGTTTCGTTGCGGTTGGCCGGCATCTATGGGCCGGGAAGAATCCCACGAGCGAAAGAGATTGCCGCCAAAATCGCGATCCCCACCCCCGGCGCCGGCGCATTAAATCTCATTCATGTGGACGACGCCGCGGAGACAGTTTTGCTGGCCGCCGCGCATCCCGAGCCCCAACCACTTTACATCGTCAGTGATGGCCATCCCGTTGAGCGGACCGAGTACTACGCCCAGATCGCGCGCAGCTTGAACGCGCCTGATCCGGTTTACGAAGCGGCCGATCCCCAGTCGCCGGCCGCACAACGAGCAGCCTCCAACCGCCGGATGTCGAACGCGCTGGCGGTCGAGCATCTCGGCTTGAAGCCCCAATATCCCGACTACCGAACCGGCCTAGCGGCGATCTTGGGGGACTCAGAAAATGGGGTCAGGTCCCAATTTCGCGGCGAAATTGGGACCTGACCCCATTTTCTGAGTCCCCATTTTCTAAGCCTTCCGCTCCCTTGTTCCCCGGCGAAAATCGGATCACAATGAACCCCTTCCCTGCGGGCCTGTCTTCCCGGCTGGGACCTTACTTTCCTTCTTTCTGCTGGAACGGTTTTCGCCAATGCCTAGCTGCGTACTTGCCTACTCGGGCGGTTTGGACACTTCGGTCATCCTGGGATGGCTGCAAGACGAAGGTTATGAAGTACACGCGGTTTACGTCGATCTGGGGCAACCCTGTGAAGACCGCCAAGCGATTCTGGAAAAGGCGAAGACCTGCGGCGCCAAGACGTCTCGCATCGTCGATGGCCAAGAAGAGATGTGCCGCGATTTCGCGTTCCCCATCGCCCAGTGGCAAGCCAAGTACGAGTCGATTTACCTGCTGGGCACGTCGATCGCGCGACCGCTGATCTCGAAAATTTGTCTGCAGGTCGCTCGCGAAGTGGGCGCCGACGCCTACGTGCATGGCGCGACCGGCAAAGGCAACGACCAGTGCCGTTTCCAACTTGCGGCCGAAGCGCTTGACCCGTCGGTCAAAATCATCGCTCCCTGGCGCATGGAAAAGTTCCGCACGCTCTTCCCGGGCCGCAATGCGATGATCAAGTATTGCGAAGAGAAAAACATCCCGGTCAAAGCGTCGATGGCCAAGCCGTACAGTTCCGACGAAAACTGCCTGCATATCAGCTACGAAGCCGGCAACCTCGAAGACCTGATGGTCAACGGCGTCGAAGCGGTCGACTTCGGCATGACCGTCTCTCCGCAGGAAGCGCCCGACCAGGTCGAGAACGTGAAGATCACCTTCGAGAAAGGGGTTCCGGTCACGGTCAACGGCGAGAAATGTTCGCCGCTGGAAGTCGTGCTGAAGCTGAACGAGATCGGCGGTCGTAACGGCGTCGGTCGTATCGACATGGTCGAAAACCGCTTCGTCGGCATGAAGAGCCGCGGCGTGTACGAATCGCCAGGTATGACGGTTTTGTACGACGCACTGCTGGTGCTGGAGCAACTGACCGTCGATCGCGACTTGATTCACCTGCGTGATCAGTTGGCCCCGGTCGTCGCCGAGATGGTTTACTACGGCTTCTGGTACGCTCCGAAGATGGACGCGTTGCTCGCCTTCGGCAAAGAGGCGATGAAGCATGTCACCGGCGAAGTAAGCTTGAACTTGTACAAGGGAAACATCATGGTCGATGGCCGCTCGAGCAAGAACAGCCTGTACGACGAAGGGATCGCAACCATGGAAGGGGGCGGCTCGTACGATCAGACCGACGCCGAAGGCTTCCTGCGCATCCAAGGTTTGCCGTCACGCGTGCAAGGACGTGTGACGCCGCGAGCTTACTAGTCGCACATCGCGAAACAAATTTTCCCACAAGACGCTAACCCAGCGTCTTGTGGCGTTTCTTGGCTTGAATATCACATCCAACGTCATGCGCTTGCTGATCGCCGCCATCCGAGGCGATAATGAGGATCACCTCAGACCCAAGCGTCACGACAACTCCCCTCCCCACTGCAACCCTCGGAGCCCCATCATGCAACGACGACTGCTTCTCCTCCTGCTGACGCTGGTTTCTCTCTTCCTGTCAGGCATCGCGCTCGCTCAGGAAAAGATCGTTTCGAAGACCGCGTTGCCGCGCAGCACGCCAGAGGCCGAAGGGGTCTCGTCGAAAGGGATCCAAAAATTCATCGCAACGGCCGACAAACAGGTCAACTCGATGCACAGCTTCATCCTGGTCCGGCATGGCAAAGTGGTCGCCGAAGCGTATTGGGCTCCAGAGGCGGCCGACAAACCGCATGTCTTGTGGTCGCTCAGTAAAAGCTTTACTTCGACCGCCGTGGGCTTGGCGGTCGCCGATGGTAAGTTGAGCGTGGACGATCACGTTTTGAAATTCTTCCCCGATCTGGCGCCGGAAGATCCCTCTGAAAATTTACAGGCGATGCGCGTGCGCGATCTGCTAACGATGAACGCCGGTCATCAAGCCGAACTGAACTGGCGCGAAACTCCTCACTGGGCGAAAGCGTTCCTTGAACATCCCGTTCCCCATAAGCCGGGCACGCACTTTCGATACAACACGCCGGCGACTTACATGTTGTCCGCGATCGTGCAAAAAGTGACCGGCGAGACCGTCTTGGATTATTTGACGCCGCGGCTGTTTACGCCGCTGGGGATCGAAACGCCGGTTTGGGACAAGAGCCCGCAGGAGGTTTCGATCGGCGGGTATGGTCTTTATCTGCACACCGAAGACATCGCCAAGTTCGGGCAGTTGTACTTGCAGCGCGGCAAGTGGAACGGCAAGCAGATCTTGCCGGCCGAATGGGTCGATCAGGCGACTTCCAAACAGGTTCCCAACGGCGACAATCCCGATAGCGATTGGAACCAAGGTTACGGTTTCCAGTTCTGGCGCTGCCGTCACAACGCATATCGCGGCGACGGCAAAGATGGGCAGTTTTGCATCGTCATGCCGGAGTTGGACGCCGTGGTGGCGATCACCGCCAACTCGGGAGACATGCAGGCCGAACTGAACGTCGTCTGGGATCAGCTGTTGCCTGCACTGCATGCCGAAGCGCTGCCGGCAGACGTGAAAGGGCTCGCCGAGTTGCAAGCGACCATCGCCGGCCTGAAAGCGACGCGATGATTTGTGCATGCCGCCAATTTTCGTCGCATTTTTAGCGTTACCTAAGAAAGATATTGGCTATTTGCCGATGGAGATCCAGAAAATGTCTCCCTTTCACCACGCCGCTATTCTGGGTAATCGCCTGCCTCGGCTGAGGCACGACACCCCCCATCGTAACGCTTCTCATTTGCGATATCGGAGTCCTACATGGCGGAAATCGATCTCTCGGGCCTTTCAGCTCTCTCTGTCGAAGAACGCATCCAACTGGCCCAAGCAATCTGGAAAACGATTCCTCCTGATCCGGCGACAAGATCGCACGATCAGCTCCCAGGAACCGCCGTCGATACGTGGCGCGTTCCGGGGCTTGATGTGGAGTCATGGATTTCGTTCTTTGGCGCCGATCAGCTGACCTACTTGCATCCGTCCGACGATCAATTGCGGGCCGATGTGCAAGGCTTTCTACAAACATTCGGGCTCCCCCACACCATTCAATTTGTCGGCGCCCAAGACTTTGAAATCTCGTTCGCACCGCTCACCAGTCCGATCGTCGGCTACAACTCGCTGATCGGCTGGGGCATCTTTTTCGATTCCGAGCTCGATACTCGCTTGGGCGAACAATTAGTGATCGGCCAGGAAGATTCGATAGCAGGAGTCGCGTCGTTGTGCGTCGAACGGACTACCGGCGTCGTCAGCCGATTGGACATTACCGTCGCTCCTCCGCAAACGTTGGTGAACTCGAGCGTTTTGCAATTGGGTCAATCGCTGCAAGCGGTCGTCGAGTGGTCGCAAGAGCGAGAACAGTTCCGCACGATTCCTGCCGACTTTACGTCGCAATTGGAACAACGCCTGCGCGCCATCGATCGCGCCGCTTTCGCCGCTGCGGAGAATTATTGGCCGAACCTGCTTGCGACAACCAACCTTCGAAACAGCGTCTGGCGCGTTACTAGTCAACAGGGTTCGACGCAGTAGCGGCGTATTCTGGTAGGCAATTTGTCTTCGTAGCCGCTGCACAAGTTTTGAGGTTGCGCTATTTGGCCGAACGGATTCCAGGTGTCCCGGATAGCTCCGCTATCGGGGCCGACGAAGTCGGTAGGAGGCATCGGGCCGCAGTTGGACTTACTGCGGTAGTCGCTGGACCATTTGAAATGGCGAAATGCCGCGAACTACTTACGGGGGAACCAATGCTTCCTACGGCTGCGCCGCCCCGATAGCGGAGCTATCGCGGCCAACCAGGCAAAGAGCACAACTTCAAAATGCGCCAGCGAAGAAATGCGATGCTCAGCCGCTGTTATCGGCTCCAGCCAATCGACAGCGACAACAGCGCGCCGGAATCGATGCCGATTTGGTCCATTCGATCGCTGGAAAAGCCCTGGGCTTGAAAGATTTCGCGATCAAACAGATACGCGCCGGAGAGATCGGCCGAAAAGCCCCAGCACAGTTCGCGCCGCAGTCCGATGGTCAGGCGCTGATCAAAAAAGTAAAGCCGATCTGCGTTGTCGGCTCGGCCTGAGAGAAGATAGATCTTGTTGTTGACCGAGTAACCGCCGTAGACGACAACCTTCGCTCCCAGCTCTTGCTCCACCAACAGGTTGACGTTGGTCAACGGCGTGTAAGTGAACGAAAACGTGCGTCGTTCGGTCGGGCGATACTTCAGCGAGAACGGCACGCCGATGTTCATTTCCAACTGTTCATTCGGTCGCCAAACATAGGCGAGGCCCGGCAACGGAAATTGAATCTGGCCGGTCGGCGAATAGAACAAGCTGAAGTTCCAAGAGTCGCGCCCATCGTGCCAAGGGATGTTTAAAAAGGCGACCGCTGACAGGGTCATGTCGTTAATGTCATCGAACGGCTCGTTGGTCGCCGTGCCGACGCTCATCATGCCGCCGGCCTGCCAACCGTTGGCAAGTTCGCGAAAGTGGGTGACGCCAAAGTTGATTTGATAAAAGCGATCGGGGAGCGGCACGCCTGAGTCTGGCAAGATTGCGTCAGAGTTGATATCCAGTTGATCGTAATTGAACGTCGCCGCCCAGATCCGTCCTTCCTGCATCGAGATCGGCAACGTCAACGACGCGAGAAAACCGCTCATCGTGATGTCGCCATTTTGGCGGCTCAGATTTTGCTCTGGCGCCCAGAAGGCGTATGTCTTCAATGGGTCGCGTTGCTTCCCACCGAACCCCTTCTTTTTCACCGGCTGCTTCGCTTCGTCTTCGACAAAGCGCATTTCTTCTTCAAAGAATTCGGTTTGCGGATCGGCCGGTAGCGTATAGGCGGCTTCTTGATACGGCGATGGAGCTTGATACGACTGAGCCCAAGGGACGTATTCGGTCGGCGGAACATCCTCCGGTGCGACGTCAAAATAGCGAACGTGGTCGGATGGAGACGCCGGAGGCGGTTGATAGTGAGATTCTGCCGGCCAATCGTACGTCTGCGCAACGGCGATCCCCTGACCGCTGCAGGCGCAGACCGCTAGCAATACGATGATCCGTCGATTCATAATGGGCCGAGCATCCCTTCTCGTTTTGACGCGCATTGCGAACAGTACTAGATACTGCAGTCAGCGTCAAAGGGTTTCCGTTCGCCATTTCGCGCAAACCCAACCGCATTCATCTCAAAATGGTGGATCCGAATGCCGTGCTACGAAAAAAGCGCCGGGGCACGGAGAACGCACCAATCCCAACGGAGCGTCTCAAGCAATGACGGACTCCGCGGATGGAGCTGCGGATGATTCTGGACTTCATCCTGCATCGCGGTCGGATGTCTTGCTCGTCGGCGACTAACATGATCGCTTCGCAGGCGATTCATTGCGAGAGTTGAACTCGCTTTTTGGGGCTCGTCAGCGTCGCCACGGCCCGACTGCAGAGGGGAAAAGAAGGGACAGGCCGCCGAGCCAGCCTTTTCAATAGTATATGGCAATTGGAAAATTTTACAAATATCGATACATCTGAGTATGTATAATAACGAGGTGAGATTATCCGGAAAGTTCGCCAATTTGATGCGATTGGCTGAATCTCGCCCCCAATCATCGCTCATCATTCTTATAAATCGATCCTCTTATCGTCCGGAGCTTGGACATGAAACGTCAGCGTACTGTCAACGGTTTCACGCTGGTGGAGCTACTTGTAGTAATCGCCATTATCGGCGTTCTGATCGCACTTTTACTGCCTGCGGTGCAACAGGCGAGAGAAGCGGCTCGGCGGCTTCAATGTCGTAACAACAAAAAGCAAATTGGCCTGGCCTTGCACAACTATCACGACACCCATGGCGTCTTCCCTTCTGGGAACCTGACCTTGGAAACGAACTATCCGCCTAAATCGTCCTCGGACCCCGCAGGCACCATGGCGCCCTGGACGGTGCTCATTCTGCCATATCTCGAACAAGGCAATCTGCATAGCCAATTTGATTTTACGACGCCGTTTTCTTCGCATATCAATCAGACGGTCGCCAATTCGTCTGCGCAGAACACGCCTAATCCGGCGTTTCAATGTCCCAGTTTTCCCCGTTCGGAAGGGGATTTGTTGAAGAACAATTATTTCGGCGTGATGGGAGGAATCAACGTTAACGGAGATCCGCCGCGTCACGAACTGAGCGGCAGCGTCAACTATCGAGTATTTGACAATGGACTCTTATTTCAGAATTCGAAGATCGGCTTCCGAGATGTCGTCGACGGAACCACGAACACGTTTATTGTCGGAGAAACGATCTATCAAATCACATCGTGGAGTCCTCCACCAACAGGGCACGGTTGGGCGCAAGGAGCACGGACCGATAGCGGCAGCGCTGGCTATCTCAACAATGTGGCCGGTACCGAGAACCCGATCAACCGTGAGTCTGACCTGGTTGACGCCGGTTGGCACGTTCACGCCATCTGGCAGTCAACCTTTAGCAGCGATCATCCCGGTGGATGTCACTTTCTGCTCGCGGACGGATCAGTCCCCTTCATCAGTGAGAATATCAATCTCTCCATTTACCAACAGGCAGGCGTCCGTGATGACGGTTCTCCCCTTGGTAGCGTGACTCAGTAAAACTTGTAGAAGGTCGGATGATATGCTGTTTACTACGCTTACTTCGTCGTGTCAGGCGATGCTGATCTGCGGCGCTGGATTATTGCTGCTCGGCTGTGGGGCTAAGGATAATTACAACCGCGTGATCATCGAAGGGACTGTCGAATACGAAGGGAAGCCGGTTCCTAAGGGAGCCGTTTGGTTCGTGCCGGATATCTCGGTGGGAACGGACGCCCCGACCGGCTTCGCCGTGATTCAAGAAGGACGCTACAAGACGCTGCAGAGCAAAGCGCCCCTTGCCGGTAGGTACACGATAAAGATCACCGGACTCGACGACGTGCCTCCGACGCAGGAAGAACTGGCGGCATGGGGCAACGCGAAATTCCCCGGGCACCGTCTTTTCCCAGAATATAAGGTGGAACGCCAAATCAATGCGGATTCGACTCAGCTCGATTTCCAAATTCCCTCGAAACCGGCAGGGCGGCGCTAGTAGGCCGCAGTTGCTAGAACAAAAATGACCCGAGAAATCAACGAGCCGCTTGTCAAGCGCCGAGAAAGCTCCGATTTGAAGGAGCATGACGCGAAATAATTCAACTGCCGCCAATGACGTCAAACAAGCCCTCGCATGGCGACGCCAATCGGCTTATCTGCTTGCGATGTGGGCTTTCTGTTCTTAAGCACGAACGCTGCAGGAAATGCCTGCAGCGGAGCACGACGTTGCCTTGTTACTTCTTCGGCAGCGCCTTCTGAATCACTTCGGCCACATGCTTGCCAAGCGCTTCATTCGCCGCCGCATTGAAGTGGACGTTTCCATTTTTCGTCTTCCACATATCCTGGTTTGGCTTTACGAAGCTCCATAAGTCGTCGACGATCACGTCGGGGTGATTCTTCAACACCAACAACGCGGCGTTGTTGTACTTGGCGGCGTAGCCAGGGATGCGGCCGCTGGAGCCTTCTGCCGGCACCGGCGTGGTATTGCGCCAGATCAGGGTTGCGCCCGTTTCCTCAAGTCGGGTGACCAGCTTCTCGAGGTTCACCATGTATTGATCGACCGGCACTTGCATGTGGGAGAGCGGGTCGCGGATGTCGGCGATTGCTGAGCTCTCCCCTTTCACATGCTTCAAATCGTGCAGTCCCCAGTTGAAATGAATCACATCCCACTTGCCGTCTCCCAGCCACTGGTCGATATGCTCTAGCCCTTGCTTGGTTGAAGAACAGTTGGTCGGGGGGCGATGAACGTTGGCGATCCCTTTCAGATTATCACGCACCTGCAACGTATAACCGATCGAGATCGAATCGCCGAGCAACAACACGCGCGGCAAACCAGCGACATCTTCGATCGGTTCATAGGGATCCCGTTTGGCTGTTTTCGTTTCGGCAAACAACGGCGCGGCTAGACCGGCGACGAGCAACAAGATGAGCGATCGGGAAACTAGCGTAACCATCAGCAACTCCTAGGCGGGAAAAATCAGGCGGGATCGAAATAACCAGTCAAAATAACGCGGCGGCAAAAAAGCGGCCAAACGCTTGCAACTACTTTGTCGGCAAAACCAAGACCCTCAGACGCTTGTGCATGTACTGCGTAGCGTTGCGACTAAAAGTCCAGTCGCGATGTTCACCGGTGCTGTTGCCGATGCCGATGTCGGCGCCGCTGCCGGCGTTCCAATGATTGATCGCGAAGACCGTTTGCTTGGCGGCCGTGTTGTGCACCTGCATGCTGCCGTACCCGTCAACCGGTTCATATTTCGCGTCGCCGATGTCATAGAGAGTGTCGGAAGCACCGGGAACCTTCGCGGCGTTTTGCGTCGCGTAATTGTTAGGCCAGAATTCAATGTTGCCCTCATCCAGATCGGCGCCGGCCGTCACATCAGCGCCGCTGACCCAAATGGTCAGCGACTTTACCGGCTGTTGAAAGGTCGCGCCGCTGGCGAAAGTCGGGACGCCGATTTTGGTCAAATCGTCGGTGAACGCTTCCATCGAGACGAACGCCGCTTGGCGCTCGCCGCTTGAGGTTTGCAATTCCAACAGATAACCAATCCGCTCAAAAGCGATCGACTGGCGGCTGTTGTCAACATCGTACTTCACGCTGCCGGCGAGTTTCGACAGGTCCAAGTCGTAAATCAACTGGTACCCCTTCGCGGCGCCAACTTTCGGCAGCGCGTCAGGCTTCGGAACTTCGCCAGCGCGAAACGCGGAAGTCGGCAGACCGGCGCTGTTGATCAAATTCGGTTCGGCCAGCTTGTGCCAGGCGAATCGCATCGCGACCGGCTGATCGATTTCTTTCGACGTGAGCACCACCGCATCGCCCTCGATCCTGGCGTCGGCCTTCACCCAACCGCTCTCGACGCCGATGATCTCAAAACCGGTCAACGGCTGATCATCACGCGACTGGAGTCCGTCGGCGACGTTGTCAAAAACGACGCGCAGTGCGCCCTTCTCTTGCTTTAACTCTTTGAAGGTCGGGCCATCGGCGACGATCTCTTTGCGGCCGTAGGTATCTCGCAGCGCGAGATTCGCCAAGCGAAGCCCTACTTCTTGCTTCTTCGGCGGGTGAATGTCGTTAAGCGTCGCGACGTCGTTGATGACCACCATACCGGTGTTCGGAACTGCCAGCGCCGCCGATTGGGCTTCCCAAAATTCGGCCAAGACTTCCGGCTTTTCTTCGCCATATTGATACGGCGCGATTTGCACGTAGAGGAACGGGAAGTCGCCCATGTTCCAAAGTTTGCGCCAACCTTCGATCAGCGCTTCCATCTTGTGCGCGTAAAGCATCCCTTCGCCGTGATTCGATTCGCCTTGGTACCAAATAGCGCCGCGGAAGGGTAAACCGATCAGGGGATGAATCATCGCGTTGTAAATCGCCGTCGGATCACCGGCGCCGGTGTGCGGCTGCAAATCATCGGGCGCCGTCGGGCTTAGGGGAACCGGTTGACCGGCCGCCGCTTTGATCTTGGCGTCCGCTAGCCACCTTTCGACGTTGGCCATGTGCCGTTTGGTCAACTCCGTATGTTCTGACGTGCCTGGCGTACGTCGCTGGACGGTTTGCGACAAACTCTGCAGTTCTTCCACGCCAGCAAAACCCACCGGCGCCGTCCAAGGTTCGATCCGCGTGCCGCCCCAGGAAGAGTTGATCAGGCCAATCGGCACGTCCAGCTCTTGGTTCAATGTCCGCGCCATGAAATAACCGCACGCCGTAAAACCGGCGACCGTTTGCGGCGAACAGACCAGCCAGGTTCCCTTCACGTCATCTTGCGGAGCGACCGAGGTGAGATGACTGAACTTGATCTGGCGAATATGGGGATAGTTGGCGGCGGCGATCTCAGCGGCCGCGTTGGTCGACGAACCGACGGTCCATTCCATGTTCGATTGCCCTGAGCAAAGCCAGACTTCGCCCAGTAGAATATCTTTCAACGTCACCGAGTTGTCGCCGGCAGTCACCGTCAATTGCAGCGGACCTCCGCCTGCTTCCATCGCAGGAAGTTCTACCTTCCAGCGCCCTTGTTCATCGGCCTTCGTGGTCGCTTTGTTTTCACCAAGCGTGACGGTCACCGACTGATCAGCATCGGCCCAGCCCCAAACGGGAAGCGGCATCTGACGTTGCAGCACCATGTGGTCGCCAAAGAAGCCAGGCAAGCGAACTTCGGCGGCGGCAGGAGTCGCCGCTGTTGCGGTCAGCACCAACAGCAATAGCGCCGGTACAAATCGGAATCGAGTCATAGAGATGTTCGGGGTGACGGGGGTGAGGGTGGGCAGGAAAAGCGAAAGCACGGCACAAGACCGATAGCTTCTAAGATAATCTCCCGCCAAGTGGGAAGAAACCGAGACTCGGAACCTGCGGCGAATTATCCGCGTAGAACAAAGGCAAATGCCGAGAAATGAGGCTTTTCCATCAACGGAACGTCTAGCTGCAAGCCGGCGGTTTCTGCGGTAGCAATCATCCACTCACGCGTCTCCGGAAAATCCGCAGCCCGAATATGCTCAATCGCGAGATCCAACTGCCGAGACGATAGTTGATCCCACTCGGTTCGCATTCGGGTCGCCAACCGTTCGACGCTTTGAGCGTAGGTCTCTTCCTCAGTGCGGACCACGTCGGACCAGACAAAGCAGCCGGTCGGTTTCAAGACGCGGCTAATCTGCTCGAGCAGCCACTGCTTGCGGTCTTGCGAAAAGTGGTGAATCGAATAGCTTCCCAGGACGATGTCAAACGACGCTTCCATTTGTTGCGGTAGGAACGTCGCAAAATCGCTTTGCGCCAGCGTGCCGTTGATCGGGCTGGTCGCCCAACGCTGTTCAGCGCGAGAGAGCGCCGATTCGGACAAGTCGACTCCCACATACTCGGTCAGCGGCAGTTTCCCCAACGACATCGAGGCCAAGTAACTATCGCCGCACCCGAGATCGAGCGCTCGGCCAGTAACTTTTCGCTGTTGCGCATATTCGACGATCGCGGTCGCCAACGTTTCGTGCTGCATGTAGTCATGCTGAATGACGGCGTCGTACAGTTCCCACTGTTCAAACAGCGCCTTGACCGAGTCGATCGCTTCTTTATCCATAGGGTTGGCTTCGCCTCCTTCGCTGGGACGTTTGTTGGCGGCGGTTTAACGTGGTTCGGCGCCGGAAAGATAAGGTAAGCCCTGTCCGCCTAGCATGATTCTTACCACATCTGGCGGGTGGGGTCAGTAAGAGGTTTTGCTCGATGAGCCGCTAGCGTGCGAATAATCGGTTCCGAAAACTATTTGCTACGTTGCGAGGATAGCATTCTAATAAACGACTCCCCCCTGCCCTGTCTTCTTTTAGGAGTCCCGACATGACCATGGATCGCTTTTCATCCGTCGACCGCCGTCAGTTTTTGAAAACCGCCGGAGCCGGCGCCGCTTTGGCCGCGACAACTCCAGGTCTGCTGTTGGGGGAAGAAACGAAACCGGCGACCGACGCGAAAGCTCCGGAATCCTTGGTCAAGCATTTATATGACACGATGAATGAGAAGCAGAAGAAAGAGCTCTGCCTGCCGTGGGACCATACCGATTCGCGCGGACTGCTGCGAACTCGCGTGCAAAACAACTGGCACATCACCAAGCCGGTTATCAATAGCGACTATTTCACCAGCGATCAAAAACATCTAATCCGCAAGATCTTTGAAGGAATAGTTTCTGAAGAATGGATCGAACGTTTTGATCGTCAACTGAAAGATGACGCCGGCGGTTTTGGCAATGATCAAAACATCGCGATCTTTGGCGCACCCGGCGAAGATAAATATGAGTTGGTCATGACCGGCCGACACATGACGGTTCGCTGCGACGGTGATTCGGCCGAACATGTCGCCTTCGGCGGCCCCATCTTCTATGGGCATGCGGCCAAAGGCTTCAACGAAAAGCCGGAACATCCCAACAACGTCTTTTGGCATCAGGCAGTCGCCGCGAACAACGTCTACAAAATGCTGGATGGCAAACAGCAAGCTCAAGCGTTATTAAAAACGGCCCCATTTGAAGAAGACGTGAAGTTCCAAGGCCCCGAGGGCAAGTTTTTAGGAATCAAAGTCGCCGATCTCTCCAGCGATCAAAAAGAAGGGGTCCAACAGGTTCTGCAAACGCTGATCGCGCCTTATCGCCAGACGGATCGCGACGAAGTGGTCGCCTGCTTGAAAAAGAATGGCGGACTAGACGAATGTCGACTCGCCTTCTTTAAAGAAGGCGATATCGGCGACGACAAGGTCTGGGACATCTGGCGCCTGGAAGGGCCGACCTTCGTTTGGCACTATCGGGGAAGCCCCCATGTGCATTGCTGGGTGAACGTGGCCGACTCGCCGGATGTGGCCACAAATACTGCTTAAACCATGAAACAACTTGGTTCGGCCAATCGTTACAACCAATCCATCCCCCCCTCTTGATGCGAATCACCGCAACCTAAAGAGACGGGGGATTTGGCATCGGGACGTTTCGGGCGTAAGTTCCAGAAGTGGTGTATTCGCCTGTCCCGAATCAAATTATGTCCGTTCTATGACCAAGCCCTCTCAACTTGAATGCTTCGAACTACTCGAGGAGTTTGCCAATGAGGCGGCGCAAACTCTCGACGTAGAAGCTTCATTGGATGAGTTGCTGGGCGAGGACTTTGATGACATCGAGGTGATGCGCGAACGCCGCCGCAGCCCGCGGCATCCGTTCCAGACGACTCAGATGTACGCCGAATATGATGGCGAAAATATGCCGCCGACGGCACGATTTCGTCATGCGACGTTTCACGACATCTCGTCCACCGGCATTTCGTTCGTGTTGCCCAACAAGCCGACGCACGCTCGATTTATCCTGGCGATCGGCATCGCGCCGTTTCGGTTTTTCGAGGCCGAACTAGTGCATGTGCGCGAAATGGAGTATGAAGGACGAATGACCTATCAGCTTGGTTGCCGATTGGTTCGCCGCATTACTCCGCACAAGCCGAGCTAACGCCAAGCGTCGCGTTTTATTGCCTCTTCGTAGCCCGCCAGCGCCAGCGAGCGAAATGCGGACAGACATAAGGTCGAATGCCAAAATCCTAATGTCTAATAAATGACGAAAGATCAAAGTCGTTTCTTCCTTCATTAGACATTCGTGCTTAGACCTTAGACATTTACTTGCGCTCGCATTTTGCTCGCTGGCGCTGGCGGGCTACGAAGATTAAAATCGGTCCGTCTCATGAAACCGTGCGATCGCACCTTTCCAACTCATCCCCTCAGGCTCGGCGTGCTGACCTGCCCCTTCACGTTCATTCTTGCGTTATCCTGCGCAGCGATCGCCGCTGCGAACGAGAGCGATACGTTGACCTTAAGCGACGGGCGAACCCTCCAAGGGATGATCTTGTCGCAGCAAGATGACGGCGTCGAGTTTTTAGAGATCGTCCAACCGGCGGGCAAACCCACGTTCGGCGTCGTGCGTAACTACGCAAAAAGTGAGATTCGCGGGATTGCCAAAGCGGACGAAGCGGTTCGCCCCCGCTTGATCAAACGGGTCGAACGACTCCGTAATCGGACGCAAGTTGAGGCCGAGAATCGTGAAACGATCCAGCTGCGATCCGAGAAACAAGCTGACGTCCATTACCTTGTCGCGTCCGGCGATGGCTACGATCTCTACAGCCGTCTGGATGAGCCGCTGACGCGCCGCATGGCGGTTCGGCTGGAACAAGCGTTTCGCGCGTATCAGCACATGATTCCTCCGCGCAAAGCGATCGATACGCGGTTGCGCATCTTGCTATTTGACGACATGCGCGAATATTCAGACTACACCGCGACGCTGGGCGCCGCCGTGCGAAATCCAGCCATTTTTCTTCCGCAAGATCGGCTGATCCTGGTCAGCGCTGACTTTCGCCGCCTGCAACAGCAAGCGAAAGCGGCCGGCGCAGAGCATCAGCGTCAGCTGGACTGGTGGGAGCAATTGCGCCGCGAACTACCGGCGCGACTAGACGCCTACCGCGAAGAGTTGACGGCGGCCAAAATTCCCGCGGACGAAATTGAACAGGAAGTCGCCGTCCGGCGCGAAACCTTTCGACGACAACGCCAAGAGGCGCTCGTCCGAATCAAAGCGGTCGAGCGGGCCAACCATGAAGCCTTTGAGCTGGCCGTGGATGACACGACGCGCCGACTCTATCACGAAGCGTTTCACGCCTATCTTGAGTGCTTCGTCTTTCCAGTCGCCGACTATGACGTGCCGATCTGGCTGAACGAAGGTCTCGCCCAACTCTTTGAACATGGCCAATTGGAAGGTGACGCGTTTCGCATTGACGCTCCCCCGGCCGAGCTTGTCGCCGAACTCAAAAAGCGTCTCACGTCGACCGATCGTCCGCTGCTGGCGGAATTGCTGGACCGAGACAGCGCCGCCTTCGTGCTGACGACGTCTCCCCATCGCGAACAACTAGACTATGCGTTGGCGTGGGGATTGGCTTGGCGACTCGTGTTCGAAGAGCGTTTGTTTGAAGGAAAACGGCTCGAGCAGATGGTCAGTCCTGGCCAAAGTCGACGCGAACGTTTAGAAGCGTTGTTGGGCGAGCCGCTCGATCAATTTGAGCCCAAGTGGCGCGCGTATGCGGCCAGTTTGTCCGATCGATAGTGGACGAGATCGCTAATCATTCTGGGCGCGAAACTCGTCGACCGCTTCGATCAAGCGACTGCTGATCTCTTGCAATCGCTGCTCGTCCTCGATCTTTTGTCCCGCTTCGTCCGAGACGTAAAATACGTCAACGACTTGATCCAAGTGGGTCGCGATCTTGGCGATTGAAACGCTTAGCCCCAGTTGAAAAATCGCGCGCGAAATCGCGTACAGCAACCCAACGCGGTTGTGGGCGAAGACCTCGACAATCGAGAACTGCTCCGACGTGCCATTATCGATCTTCACTTCGGTCGGCAAGACTTGCACGTGCGCCGCAGTGCGAGACGCTTTGCTCGTCCAGCGCGAACGAAAGTTCGGCGGAGCGTCGTTCTTGTCGAGCACCATCTTCTTGATCTTCGCCGCCAGATCATCCATCCGCTCGACGGCCGGCTCCCCGCTCGATTCTTGATCGATCACGTAGAAGCGATCCAGCACCAGGCCGTCGGCCAGCGTGTTGATCTCGGCCGCCAGGATGCTCATGCGCAAACTGCTGACGGCCCCAGCAATCCGATGAAAGACGCCCGGCACGACCTGTTCGTGCGTGCCGACGGTGATTTCGATAATATCGCGATCCGCCAGATAGGTCGTGCTGACAAACGCGCCCTCCACCGGCAACTTATGCAGTTGCGCCAGCTCATCCGCAATTCGATCGGCAGGCGTCTCGTTCAAATAACTGGGAGGCAACGCGTTGAATTGCCGTTTAAACCAGGCGGGGTCTTCCTGCGTTTGCGCCAATTGCTCAAGCCGCTCGCGTTTGTTTTGCAGGCGTTTGGAAGATTCTCCTTCCAACTCGACCCCCAAGTGCCGCATCGACGCTCGATAGAGTTCGCCCAACACGCGAACCTTCCAGTCATTCAAGACGCCGGGGCCGACCCCGTCGAAGTCGGCGCAGGTCAATACGAAAAGCATCTTCAATAGCTCAGGCGAGCCGACATCGACCGCAAACCGCACGACGAGATCTTTATCTGTGGTATCGCGACGAAAAGCCAGGTGCGACATCACCAAATGCTGCTGCACCAAAAAACGGAGCGACTCGGCGTCACGCGGCGTCAATTGCAGCTTGGCGGCCGTCTCTAGCGCATAACGAGCGCCGACGTCGCTATGATCTTCTTCAAAGCCTTTTCCCAAGTCATGAATCAACAGCGCCAAGTGCAAGATCCGTTTAGAACGGAGCGAACGATACGCTTCGCCGAGCGTATCTTCTCGATCCTGATACTTCGTGGCGCAGCGAACCGTTTCGATGCAATGCACGTCGACCGTATATTTGTGGTACTGGTTGAACTGCAACAGCGCCTTGGCGTGCGGCATTCCGGTGATAATTTTTTCGAGCACGCCTAATTCGTTTAAACGGCTCAGCACTTCGCCCAAACGCGGAGGATGCGACATGATCGAGAGAAATCGCTTTCGCCCTTCATCATCCAGTTCGATCTCGCCGATCGTCTGCATGCGCAGTCGGATCGATTCCCAAGTAGGATGATCGATCCACCGGTCGTACAGATTGGCCAGATCCATGAGACGCAAAATCTCCGACACATGACCGCTCTTCTCGGCCTTCCAACGTTTGGAAGTGCTTATCACTCGGGGGCCGACATAAATATCGCGATCCACGCGATGCGTCATCAGCGGAGCGAGCGTGCGGTAGAGAATGGAACGGGGACGAATCGTTTCGATAAAGTTGCTGACGACGCTACGTACGCCGCTGGAATGGACGAAGTATTGCTGCATGAATTGCTCGACCGGCAACATCCCCTTCGTGCCGCTATAGCCGTAGCGATCGGCCAGACGCAACTGTTCGCCCCGGTCCAACTGATCGTTTGACTTGCCCGCGTGAAAGTGCATCTCGTTGCGAATTTGCAAAAAGAAGTTCCGCGCATTTCGTAAGATCTGTCGATCCCGATCCGAAAGCACGCCTAGCAGACTCAGCGAATCGATCTCGACTTCGCCGCACTTAGCGAATCCAAGCCACCGCACCAATTGAATGCCGCGCAGACCGCCGCGCGAACGCTTCAAGTTCGGCTCGAGCAAGTAGACCGCGTCCCCGTATTGCACTCGCTCGCTATGGCGCGCCTGGAGGATCGCGAAAAACAACCAGCGGAAGCGACGGACGGCCCGGTTACGCAACTGATCGGCGAAGGTCCGAAACAGCGAGACGCTTCCGGTTAGATAACGATTCTCGGCGAGTGACGTAAAGATCGTCGCGTCGGAGAGTCCCAGACTGATCGCCTGGCGAGGAGTTCGCAAACTATGCCCCAGCACCAGGCCGACATCGGACATATCCTGCACCATACGTTTGGCCAGTTCCGCCGCCCGCGCATAGGCGCTCGGATGATGCAAGATCATCAAGTCGACATCGGAATAAGGCGCCACATCGCGGCGACCATAACCGCCGTGTGGTACGAGCGTGATCTTCGACGCCAAACCGTCGGGCCCATCCTCGCCTAGATCCACCAGCGCCGCTTCGAATATATCGAGCACGATTTGGTCGAACAGATCGGTCAAACGCGTGCATACCTGCACGCCAGGCGAACCTTGATCATGTTGCAGGCGAAGCTTCTCGCGGCCCGCGGCCAACGTTTCTTTGGCTTTCAGGACGCTAGGTCGCAAGCGGAGCGCTGAATTCATCGATAATTTCGGCGTTGACGGATCAAGGGAAGGAACGGGCCGATTTCTGCGTATTTGCCGACCAATTCTAGGTTAATCGGCGCCGCCTGGTTAGCAGGTCAAGCCTTACTCGGCAGTTCGTTTGGCCATCGCCCACGCGCGCACCAGCGCGCCGCCGGATAAGTTCCGCACGTCGGAGAACCCGTTTTGCCGTAAGATACGGGCCGCCGCATGGGCGCGAACGCCAACGCCGCACGAGACGACCGTCGGTCGGTCCTGGTCCAGTTCCCCCAATCGTTCGCGTAGATCATCGAGCGGAATCGGAATCGCGTCAGCGGCGCCGGCTAGTGGATTGGTGGTCACTTCTTTTTCCGTTCGAACGTCAATTACCTGCTGCCCGGACAAGTTCGCGTCACTATCCAGGAACAGATCGACGCCGTCGAGATAGTTGCAGGCCGAGAAAGCGGCCATGTGAACCGGATCTTTGGCCGCTCCAAACGGCGGAGCGTACGCGAGATCGACCCCCGCTAGTTGGCGAACCGTTCCTCCGAACTGCATCGCCGTCGCGATGACGTCAATCCGCTTGTCGACTCCTTCGCCCCCCACGCATTGCGCGCCGAGAATCTTACCGCTGTGGGGTGCGAAAACCAGTTTCAACACCAACTGCTTGGCGCCGGGATAATAGCCGGCATGATGGTTGGCCGCGATCGTAACGCTCAGTGCGTCGATTCCGAGCTTACGAGCCATTTTGACGCTCAATCCGGTCGTCGCCGCCGCTTGCTCAAACACGCGAACAATCGCCGTTCCTTGCACGTCCGGCATCTCGGCAGACGCGCCGCTGGCCGCATGTTCGCCTGCCAGGCGGCCGGCTCGATTGGCGGGCCCCGCCAACGGAACGCGCATCGGCTCGCCGGTTGGTCCATACCGATATTCGGCCGCATCGCCGACGGCGTAGATATCGGGATCGGCCGTCTGCAAAAAGCGGTTGGTCACAATGCCGCCCGAGGCGCCGATTTCTAGCCCCGCCTCTTTGGCGAGCTGCACGTTGGGTCGAACGCCGAGTCCCAGGATCACCAGATCACAGGTTGCAACTTCGCCGCTTTGAAGCTTGACGCCTGACGCGTTGCCTCGTTCGTCGGTCAGGATCCCGGCAATGCCGTCTCCCAAATAAAGTGGGATGTCGCGATCGCGCAGCACCTTTTCCAACGGATAAGACATTTCCGGATCCAACGGCGGCAAAACTTGCGGCTGCAATTCGGCCAAGGCGACCTGCAGCTCAAGTCGATGCAGTTGCTCGACCATCTCCAAGCCGATGAAACCTGCGCCCACGACCACTGCTTTTCGCGCTGATGTTTTGACCACATGATCCCGAATTTCGTCCGCATCGGCCAAATTACGGAGGGTAAAGACGCCTGGCGCACTGGCGTTCTCTATCGGCGGAACCAGCGGAGCGGCGCCCGGCGAGAGGATCAACTTGTCGTACTTCAGCGTGTAATCTTCGTTCTTCAGGTGATCGCGGACAGCCAACTGCTTGGCGGAGCGATCGATCTTGGTCGCCTCCTGATTGGCCCGCACATCAATTCGAAAACGCTTGCGAAGCAGTTCGGCGGTCGCGACCAATAGCTTCTGGCGTTCGGCGATTTCACCCCCGATGTAGTAGGGGAGCCCGCAATTGGCGAACGAAACGTGTTCATCCTTTTCCAGCAGGATAATCTCGGCCGCTTCGTTCATCCGTCGAGCACGAGTCGCAGCCGATGCGCCTCCAGCAACTCCACCAACAATGACGATCGTATTTTTTTCGGGCATAGCAAGCGATTCCTCAGCGCGGGACGTGACGAAAGTGATTCTATGCGAACTGACTGCACCGTCTCTAGTCGGGCGCCAGCGCCGCAAAATCGACAAGATGGTTACATCCGCTTCCCCGGCAAGTCGTTAATTTGCCCTCCCCGGAATTGGCATGAGCGTGGGATAGGCTACACTTCCGTATCATTTGCAAACTCGTATGTCGCTTGAGAAAGTCATTTCAGTGGACGTAGAAAACGACGAATCGCCCAGCCAACAGCTCGACGAAATCAAACGCCTGATCAAAGCTCGGCAAAAGATCCAAGCGATCAAATTGCTGCGAGAAGAGACCGGCCGCGGGCTCAAAGATTCGAAAGAGATGGTCGAGCGGATCGAGCAGCAAATGGTCGCCGACGGCGAACTCGACAAAGCCGGTTCGGTCGGCTGCAGCGGCATGATCTTGCTGGCCGCAACGACGATTGGCGCGGGGACCGCTTGGTTGCTGGCCTAGTCTGCGCTGCGTCGTCAGGCCAAAGGCCTGAGCTACAAAGAAGCGTATTGCTCGCCGCTCAAGTCGGCCAGTTTGGTTCTCGTTTCTCGAGAAACGCTTTCATGCCTTCGGCCGCGGCTTCGGTCGTGCGACTTGTGGCGCTGGCCGCCGCGCCGGCGGCGAGAAAGGTTTCGAGCGTTTCCCCGATCGTTTCGTTCAGCATCCGCTTGGTCAGCTGAATCGCTTCGTCGGCCGAAAGCGCGACTTCTTTGGCGATTTCCATCCCCCGGGCCCACAGCTTCTCTTCGGGCAGGATCTCCTGAAAGACGCCGATCGCCTCGGCGCGTGGGGCCGAAATCGTCTCGGCTAACAACAATAAGCGAGCCGCATGCGAGCCTCCCACACGGAACGTGAGGAGCGGCGCACAAAGCCCCGAGATCACGCCGCGACGCGGCTCTGGAAAACCAAACGTCGCCGTCGGCGAAGCGATCACGAAATCCGACGCCAATACCAAACCGGCGCCGCCGGCGACGGCCGGACCGTTGACCGCCGCGATGATCGGCTTGGGAAAGCGGAGCATCAGATCGTACAAGTCGCGCAGACGAACCACATCGTCGCGCCAACGATCAAAGGAGTCTTCTTCGCCGGCAGCCGCATGCATTTCGGCCAGATCTAAGCCCGAGCAAAATGCGCTGCCAGCCCCGGTCAGAACGATCGCGCGCACGCTTTTCTCTCCATGGAGATCGCGAAACGCCTGCTCGAGTTCTTCGATCATGACTCGCGAGAGAGCGTTGCGCTTCTCAGGCCGATTCAAAATGATTGTTCCGAGAGGGACATGTTTCTTCACTAAGACGATCGGTTCGCTCATTTTGATCACGCCAGCCTCGGCAATCTGCGCAGGACAGTTGGAATAGTTTCGAAAGTCTTATGATAGCGAATTTCGCAAAATCGCGGCAAGTCGTATGACTGCAATGATTTACGAAGAAATCTCTCCCCCCAGGGAATATCCCCGCCAAGAGAATGTGTGAAGAATCGAACATGTTGCTTCTTTTCAACATCGATGATTCCGGCAGTTTGGCGGAACTTCTCGCAGGTTGAGAAAGACCTAATTAGCAACGCTTGATAGTTTTCTATCGAGTTTTTCAGGCCTGATTTCCCCCCTCCCCATTCACTCATCTGAGGTTCTTTGTCGTTGTTCGGAATCACGAAGCCATGCCGGATGATGCACTCCGGCAACACGAAAGCCGCCAGGGAGGTGCAGCAAAATATTTTTAAAGCGTGTGAGGGATTGCGTTTAGGTCGATTTGCGACCGTTCACTATGGGTTCGGCACGGACGCTGCTTCTATGTGGATCGTCGCCTGATCGCTGACTCGCGGTCGCCCAGTCAGAACTCTCGAGGAGAACGCACCTATGGCTCACGCTTTTGACAATGATGACTTCGAACAAGACCCCGCCACTCGCTTTCCGGCCGACGCCGCCGAAGAGCAAGATGACATGTTCGAGGATCCCAGCGACGACAGCCAGATTGATGACCCGATCCGCATGTACCTGATGCAGATGGGCGAGATCCCGATGCTTTCGCGTCAAGAAGAGGTCGAAGCCGCTCGTCAGATCGAATTTTGGCGAACTCGTTTCCGTCATGCGTTCATCTCGAACGACTTCATTCTGGAACAATCGGTTCAACTGCTTGAGCAGGTTCGGGACGGCAAATTGCGTCTCGATCGAACCGTCGAAGTCTCGGTCACCAACGCCAAAGAGAAAAAGAACATCATGCGTCGGATCGGCCCGAATCTGGTCACGCTCCGCAAGCTGCTCACCGGCAACGTCGCTGACTTTAAAGTGGTCATCAGCAAGTCGGCCACGCTCGCCCAACGCTGTGCCGCATCGAAAAACATGATCCGTCGCCGCGCCAAAGCGGTCCGTTTGATCGAAGAATTGAATCTTCGCACCAACAAGATCTCGGCCCTGCTGCCGAAGCTGCGTGAAATCTCGGAGCGGATGGATACGTTGCTTGGTCAGATCGACGAAGCGACCAAAGCCGGAGTTTCGCGCACTGGCCAAACGGTGAACGAACTCCGAACCGAGCTTCGCTATCTGATGAAAGTGACGCTCGAAAGCCCCACGATGCTGCGTCGTCGCCTGCTGCGGATCAGCGAATTCCAAGCAGAGTATGACGCCGCCAAGCGTTTGCTGTCGGCTGGCAACCTGCGTTTGGTCGTCTCGATCGCCAAGAAGTACCGTAACCGCGGACTCAGCTTCCTGGACCTGATCCAGGAAGGAAACACCGGTCTGATGCGTGCGGTCGATAAGTTCGAGTACCAACGTGGTTACAAATTTTCGACCTACGCGACGTGGTGGATTCGCCAGGCGATTACCCGTGCGATCGCCGACCAAAGCCGCACGATCCGCGTGCCGGTTCACATGATCGACACGATGGGCAAAGTTCGCGCCGTCACTCGCGATCTGCTGCAAGAGCTCGGTCGTGACCCGACGGCCGAAGAAGTCGCCGAACGGGCCGGTCTGTCGATCGATGACGCTCGCGTCATCCTGAAGATGAATCGCAATCCCCTGTCGCTCGACCAACCGGTCGGCGATCACGACGACAGCTTCTTCGGCGAATTCCTCGAAGATCATCGCGATGAAGACCCGTTGTACGAAACCCACCAACAGGCCCTCAAAGATCGCTTGTGCGAAGTGCTGGAAGCGCTGAATCACCGCGAACGCGAAATCATTCGCCTTCGCTATGGCCTGACCGACGGTTACTCGTACACGCTGGAAGAAGTCGGCAAGATCTTCTCGGTCACTCGCGAACGCGTTCGCCAGATTGAATCGAAAGCGGTTCGCAAACTTCAACAGCCGTACCGCAGCCGCGGATTGGCCAGCTTTTTGGAAGGCGCCGAAGAATTGGTCGCCGACCATGCCGAGACCGCGTAAGGCCTAAACCGCAGGCCAATCATCTTTGGGTGCGTGAGAGGGCGAGTCCGCCAGGCGACAACCATCGGACTTGCCCTCTCCCCTTTTCTTGGCCCAAACTTGCGGCGCACGTTTTGAAACTGCAGCCTAAGGTCGGAACCAAGTCGAAAAACAAGATACTAGCAGCGCCAGCGAGGGAATCCGGTTTCCTACGAGCTGACTCATTTTTGATTTTCCACGATAGAAAATGGAGAGAGTGAGACATGGCGTCCTCCATATCAACATCAGCCGCACGGCGTTAGCCGCGGTTTTTTTGTCGCCAATTTTCCGTCGACAATCAGTTCCCTTCAGAAACCGCGGCTAACGCCGTGCGGCTGATTTTGTGAGAGCAGCCGGAACGAAAGGGGGCGATTGGTTCCGCTTGCTGAAAAGCGATCTAGTGTGACGATTTTTGATCCGACTCCGACCGTGGCGCTTCTCCGTGCTGCAGTTGTGGCCATACTTGGCTTGTCGCGAAACGTATAACTTCAAAATACATGCCGGACGCGGGCCTGCGGCGACAGGTTGCACGCCGACCCTCCAAGGGGCAAAATACCTGTTTGCTGCGACTCGCTCCGCGGCGACCTGATTACGTCGCACTCAAGTCTCACCCCCTTCTATTTCTTCTACGACGCCTAAGAGGAGCTCCACATGGCACGACCCGTTATGATGTTTACCGGTCAATGGGCCGACTTGAAGCTGGACGACATGGCCAAGGCGATGCGCGAATTTGGTTTCGACGGTCTGGAACTCGCCTGCTGGGGCGATCACTTTGAAGTCAATCGCGCCTCTGCCGAAGCGGACTATTGCGATCAGAAACGAGAGCAACTCGAAAAATACGATCTGCAATGCCATGCGATCAGCGCTCATCTGGTCGGCCAAGCCGTTTGCGATGTGATCGATGAACGTCACAAGTCGATCCTGCCCGATTACGTCTGGGGCGATGGCGACCCGGCCGGCGTCAATGCTCGCGCCGCCGAAGAAATGAAAGCGACCGCTCGCGCCGCCCAAAAGTTTGGCGTCAGCGTCGTGAACGGCTTTACCGGCAGCAGCATCTGGCATTTGCTCTACAGCTTTCCGCCGGTCCCGCCGAAGATGATCGACGACGGGTTCCAACAATTCGCGGACCGCTGGAACCCCATCTTGGATGTCTTTGGCGAATGCGGCGTGAAGTTCGCGCTCGAAGTCCATCCGACCGAAATCGCCTTCGATATTTACACCGCCCAGCGTGCGTTGGAAGCAGTCGGCCATCGTGAAGAGTTCGGCTTCAACTTCGATCCCAGCCATCTGCTATGGCAAGGAGTCGATCCGGTCGAATTCATTCGCGCCTTCCCCGATCGGATTTACAACGTTCATATCAAAGACGCGATCGTCACGTTGAACGGCCGCAGCGGCATTTTGGGAAGCCACATCGACTTTGGCGATCATCGCCGCGGTTGGAACTTCCGCAGCCCCGGTCACGGCGGCGTCAACTTTGAAGAGATCATCCGCGCTCTGAACGATATCGGCTACGACGGCCCGCTCGCGATCGAATGGGAAGACTCTGGCATGGACCGCATGCATGGCGCCCAGGAATCTTGCCAGTTTGTCCGCGAAATTGACTTCGCCCCCAGCAACGTGGCGTTTGACGCGGCGTTCGACAAAGAGAAGCAATAAGCGAAATCGCCCCTATTATCGGTACGATCTTCGGCCGCTGGCACGTTTCCAGCGGCCTTTTTGCTGCGCGATGGGGAGCGAGAAAGTAGACTAAAAGATACGCTTTCGCCTGTCCCTTCCCCCTGAAACCGCCGATTGTGTTCGCTCCGCTGCTGATCAGCTTGTCGCTGCTTGCCGCCGATCCGGCTATGGATCGCGCGACGATCGACGCACGCTTTCACCGCGAACTGACGCAGTTGGCCGACAAGTGCGACGAGCTGAAGATGGCGCCGCAAGCGGCGGCGACGCGCGATTGGTATTTGCAACGCCGTCCGATCTATAACTATGCGGTGCTGGTCCCTGAAAGCGATCCGCTGCAGCCGACCGGGCAAGCGACGCAACTGGTCACCTTCTGGTACGACAAGCTGACGGCACTGCGACAAGCGTATGCCGATCAACTGTTCGCACTTGCCCAACAAGAACTGGCCGCCGATCGGGCCGACGTCGCCTATCGTCTGGTGCATGACGTGCTGCGGGAGAATCCCGATCATGCCGAGTCGCGACGTATCTTGGGATATCGCCAAGTGAGCGGCGTCTGGCGTCGCCCCGGCGTGACGACGCGAGTAAAACAACTACGGTTAGACCATCCGAAATTTCCTTGGCCGGCGAAAACGTATTGGCTGATCGAATCGCCCCATTTTGAGATCAGCACCAACCACAGCGAAGCGGCCGGACTGGCGCTGGCGGAAAAGCTGGAGCTGCTCTATTCGGCCTGGGAGCAAATGTTCTTTGACTATTGGAGCAATCGGCGGCAGCTGCAAAGCTACTTCGACGGCGCATCTCCCAGCCCCAGCCGCAAGAAGTTTCACATCGCCTATTTCCGCTCGCAGCAAGAGTACGTCGACTATCTGACTCCCCTGGAGCCGCAAGCGGCGATGACGCTGGGCATTTACCTCTTCAACAAAGAGGAGGCTTACTTTTTCGCCTCCGACGATCCGGCCGCTCAGTCGACTTGGCTGCATGAAGCGACGCACCAACTCTTTCATGAGTATCGCTCGGCCCCGGCCGACATCGGCCAGGATGCGAACTTTTGGGCGATCGAAGGCGCCGCGCTCTACATGGAGTCGGTTCGCATGTTTGACGGTTATTGCACGATCGGCGGCTTCGACGCGTCCCGCTTGCAGTTTGCCCGTAATCGCCGTCTGGTCGGCAACTTTTATCTGCCGGTGCAGGAACTTAGCGCTCTGTCGCGCGAGCAATTGCAAAAGCATGCCGACATTCGCCCACTCTATAGCGAAGCGGCGGGACTGGCGCACTACCTGATGGATGGCGACGCCGCACAGCATCGCAGCAAGTTTGTGGAATATCTCCGCGCGATCTATCTGCGGCGGGATCACGCTCGATCGCTGGAAGAAACGACCGGGCTATCGGCCAACGAGATCGACAAGAACTACGCCCAATTTCTGGAAGTCGATGACGCGATGCTCGCCCAGCTTGATCCCGTGGGTCCGACCGTTGATCTAGCGCTGGGGCGCACCGCGGTGACCGATGTCGGGCTAACAGCGATCGCTCAACTGCCCCACTTGGATTGGCTTGACCTGACCGGCACGCGCATCACCAGCCGCGGCGTTCAGCAACTGCAAACGCCGCGACTGCGTGACCTGGGACTCGGCGGCACCGCGACGACCGACGCCGCGACTCAGGCGATCTCGCAATTGGCGAATCTGGGCGAGCTTGATCTCAGCGGCACGGCGATCACCGACGCCGGTCTGCAACCGCTGACAAAACTCGATCGCTTACAAATTTTGCGACTCGCGGTCACCAAGGTCTCTGACGCCGGATTGGCCCAACTTGTCCGTTGTGCGCAACTTCGTGCGCTTGATTTGCGCCGCACGTCGACCACGCCTGCTGGAGTCGCCAAATTACAGCAGGCCAAGCCGATGTTGCAGGTTACGGTCGGCGACTGATAGCCGTTAGAATAGCGGCTTCCTGCTTTCTCGCCCCTAAGTCTCCGCCGAAGGTATGTCGCAATGAGCGAAATGCGCCCCTGGATCTTGTCGGAAGTGAATTACGGATACGTCAAAGAGAATTCGTATGAGGTCGCCGTGTTGCCGTTGGGAGCGACCGAACCGCACAACTTGCATCTCCCGTACGGCACCGACATGTACGAAGGAACCGTCATCGGCGAGCGAATCTGCGCCGCGGCTCACCAGCAAGGGGCGAAAGTCGTGCTGCTGCCGACGATGCCGTACGGCACCGAAACCAACATGAACCAGTTTCCGTTGGCGATGAACGTCAACCCTTCGACGCTGTTTCTGCTGGTGACCGATCTGGTGAAGTCGTTGGTTGAAAGCGGGATTCGCAAAGTCGTGCTGTTGAACAGTCACGGCGGCAACGAGTTCAAACCGTTGCTGCGCGAGCTGTACGGCAAGACCGAAGCGCAGCTCTTTCTCTGCAACTGGTTCCGCATCTTATCGCCGGAAGACTACCACGAAATCTTCGAGCACATGGACGATCACGCAGGCGAGATGGAAACGTCGCTAATCATGGCCTGTCAGGGTCACCTGGTCGAGAAAAACGCCGACGGCACGCTCTACGCCGACGCCGGCAGTCAGCGGCCGATGCAGTTCGAGGCGCTGCAAAAAGGCTGGGTCTCGATCACGCGTCCTTGGCACCTGCTGACCACCAACAGCGGCTCTGGCTATCCGCACGCGTCGACCGCCGAAAAGGGAGAGAAGCTGCTCGAAAAAATAACCGAGCGGCTTGCAAAGTTTTTGGTGGAACTGTCGGCGGCGGAAATTGACGAGACGTTTCCGTTTGAGAAGTCGTGAGTCTACCCTAGCCCAGTTTCCTGCTAGCCGACGGTGACGGCGGAATGCGTATCGACATCAGCCGCACGGCGCTAGCCGCGGTTTCTTGTCTCCCATTTTCCGTCGACGATGCGTTCCTGCCAGAAACCGCGGCGAACGCCGTGCGGCTGATGTGGTGGGAGAAGCGGGAGCGAATGGGAATGATTTGTTCAGCTTACTGAAAAGCGCTCTAGCCTAGCGCAGATATCATCTCTTCGAGACGCAATTTCAACCCGACTCGCACAAATGGCCCCGTCCAAAAAGCGAGCGACGTCTCCCCTGTTTTCTTCTCAAAATGAGACGCAAGCATGAGACAGTCGCACCGAAAATAGAGCAGGCCGCTTTTCGTTTGCGCAGAAGTAAAATGGTCAACCATTGACGGCGCTGGGACTTACGCGAATCGCGTGAAACTTGGCGCCGTTCGGCACGCAGGATGCTAACTATCTGGCAGCACCTTTTTTTCAGGAGGAAAACCATGTCGTCGCAAAAGAGTGCCCCACGAGCCAGAACCATTGCTATTGCTGCGAAACAAGGAGACCTGGAGATGCAAAAGGCCAAGATTGCCTCGCTTTTTGTCCAGAGCCTGGTCTTGATCGGAGTTACCGCCATGTCAGCAGCGTTGATTTTTTCAACGCTGCTGTAAGGGGGCGACGATCAAGCTGACTGTCAGGCTGGCAAGCGTTAACGAACTTTGTCGCCTGACGGCGGCTCGATCAGAGGAAGTCCGAGACCTTTGACGTTCGAAATCTGATACCAATCGGTTTTGCCTGATCGGATCAACGAACGCTTGTGAATCAAACGATCTTCCGCCAACGCGCGTAGTTCCGACTTCGTGAAAGGTCCGGTCTCCGGCGCGTGCGGATCAAATTTGATGTAGTAGGTTCCTTTTTCCTGCGGTTTGCGAGTTGGTTCCTGGGACGGCGAACTTGCGGCCGGAACCTTCGTCACGCGGCTGATTAAACCGCGAAGAGCTTCGGCAAACATCTTGTTTCTGTTCCACTGTGAGGATGGATCGAGTACTCCACCATCCAGTACGGCGACAAACTGGTTCAGTTCTCACGAATCGGCAAAGAACGCAAACTATCTTTCGCAGGCAAAGTTCTTGTGAAGATCACGTAAATGCGATGCTACATCGAGCCGAGATTCACCTTCAAACCAGGGATCGCCGCCGATAGCTGCTTCGCACTTTCTGGTGTCGCTTTGGACTGCCACAGATAAAGATGACGCAGGCTGGGCAAGCTGTAGAGATGGTCGAGCCCGGCATCGGTCACTTCGGTTCCATACAAGTTGAGATAACTCAGCTTCTCGCAAGCAGCCAAGTACCGCAGTCCCGCGTCCGTCACTTTCGTCTTCGCCAGATTCAGACGTTCTAGCTGCTTCAGGCCAGCCAGATGTTCGAGCCCGGCGTCGGTCACTTCGGTTCCCATCAGATTGACTTCGACCACGTTGCCGATTTTGCGCAGCGGGGCGAGCGCTTCGTCATGCACAGGTTTGTCCGAGAGATGATAGGTCACGACTTTGGCGTCACTGCTTTGCGCGACGCGATTGATCGTACCGCCCAACTCGGCGATCTTTTTCATCGCTTCGGCTTCCGCTTGTTCGTCGATCGGCGCCTGGGGATACTTGGCGGCGATTTCATTCGCCGTCACCGTCGCGTCTAACATCTTGGGAATCGCAGCGGCCAGCGCCGCTTTGGCGGCCGCTAACTCGGCCTCCATTTCGGCTCGTAGTTCGGCCTTGAGTTTGGCGATCGCTTCGGGGGAGAGCGCGGCGACTTCTTCCGCATTCGGCGCTTCTTCCGGCTTCATCTCTTCCTTGGGAGTTTCCGGTTTCGCCTCGTCCCCGGCGCTCGGCAACGATCCTGCCGCGATCAATTCGCCAAACGGTTTCGCTTTGTCATTTTCTTTCTTGGCGCTGACCGCTTCGAAAGCGGCGATCACTTCGGCTTCCGCTTTGTCACGCTCTCCCTCGATCCGCTCTTTCTTGAAGTTGTCTTTCTTCAGCGTTTCGGCCAACGCGACGCCATAGGGATTACGTTCTTTTTTCGACTTGCCGTCGATGTGACAAACGTTGCACTTCGCAGCGGCGGCGGCGGTTGCGAACTCCTTTACTTTGTCATCCTTGGCGTCCGCGTGCACATATTGCTTTTCGAAGGTTTCCCAAAAGAAAGGAATTGCCGCGGCTTGGCGCGCCGAGAACGAGAGCACGACGCAAAAGCAAATCGTGGCGGCAAGAACTCGAAAAGTGGCTAGCGATCGCAACATGGAATGCTCCAAACTAAGCAAGGCAGGCGAATGTGACTTGGGCGGGCTATCTCTTAATTCTGGCTGCGCCGGCGGCCAGTTTCAACTAAGGGGAAGTTTTGTGGGGCAGCGGCGCCCCAGCCCTACTAGGGGAAATCTACGCCGTAAAACGAGCGAAACTGGGCGATTTCCCCTGGCGGACCACATATTTCCCTTAAACGTTGTTGATTGAAATTCCTCGGCTCGGCGAACTATTCGCGGACGTTTTTGTCCAGATCGCAACCACCCTAAATCGTATTTCTCTCCCTCATTTCGGCAGCCCCTCTCGTGAAACAAGTGACGATCCGGTTTGCCGGAAACGCCGATGACACGACCTACTTCCTCAAGCTTGGACCGATGTTGCAATATTCGCGGGAACGAGAATTCCACGGAGGAGACGAGATCGTCGTGCAAATGCAACCGACGCCTGAGAAAACGGACTGCTTTGATCTGACGTTTGCCGATGGTCAGTTCGCGATCGAAGTTCCCGGTGAAATGTTTGCAATCATCCGAGAGCACTCAGAATGAACGTCCGCTACGACAAGCGAGCCAAGCTCTCTAAGCATCCTTCTCATCATCAATCTCGCCCACCAACTCTTCCAGCACATCTTCCAGCGTGACCAGGCCAACCGTCTTTCCTTGGTCTTGTACGATCGCCAGGTGAACTCGCTTCGCGCGGAATTCTTTAAGCAGGTCGTCACACCGTTGATCAGAAGTAACCACCAACGCAGGGCGGACCAAAGCGGCGACCGACGCTTGATCTTTCTCGGCGGCGAGTTCGGCCAGGATATCGCGACTGAGCACCATGCCGACTACGTCGTTCACCGAATGGCCAAAGATGGGAAAGCGTGAATACTCGTGCGCGAAGACAGCTTTCGCCGCTTCGCGGATGGTCGCCTCTTGCTTCACCGAGATCACATCTTTAAGCGGAGTCATCACATCCGTGGCGAACTTATCATTCAAGAGAAACGCGCGGTGGACCAACCGCACCTCTTCGTTATCGATATGCCCCTCCGTTCGACCGAGAGCCGCCAACGAGCGAATCTGGGCTTCGGTTCCAACCGGTCGTACGCCTGATTGAAACTGCCGCGAGAGCCAATCCAACGGCAACACGATCGGATACAAGACATAGATCAACGCCAAGATCGGCGGAGCTGCGATCCGGCTGATCAACGGCGCATAGTGCGTCGCAAGCGACTTGGGGATGATCTCCGAAAAGATGATCGTGCCGAAGGTCAGGATCGCCGTCACGATGCCGATCACCGTATCGCCGTACAATTCGACCGCTTTGCTGCCGGCCAAGACAGGTCCCAGCACGTTGATCGTGTTGGTCAATATCACGACGACCACGACGGCGCGGGTGACTCGATTCTTCACCGCTTGCAGCGGAATTGCGCCCGGCAGTTTCTTCATGACCATCTCTTCAACTTCACTGCGCGAGACGCTCAGGATAGCGGCGTCAACCAAAGCGGCGACGCCAGAGAGCAGGATGAAACCGACGATGTAGAGAATCAAGATGAACATGCTGTTTCCGAATTAGAACGAAATCCGCGAGAAGTCGACGCGTCATCGTAACGGACGGCTCTCGGAGCGTCGAAAAATGAGCTCAACATTTCCCCGATTATCCCGTGACGGCGACTCCCGATCGACAATCGGTGATCGAGAGGGGGGTTGAAAACGCCGTTCTGGCGGCATTTTGAAGGCGATTATCGGCAACTTCCCAAAACACGCAAATCCTCTGAAACCCTTTGGTTAAAGCCCCTAAACCTCCGATTTCTGCGAATCTTCGGTCGAGCGGCGCAGTTTTCTTGGAGTTTTCGCATCGTTTGGGTGTGCGAACATTGACGAGAGCCCCTCGCAGGCATAGGATGCACCGCAGTTTTTGATGGCGGCTGTCAGGTTGCGAGAGTGTTTTTTTGACCGGCAGTCGCAGCTTTATGTTTTGTGAGTGATTTTGATGCCAGAAGGTAAAATCAAGCGTTTGACCGACAAAGGTTTCGGTTTCATCGACACCGGGTCAAACAAAGACCTGTTCTTCCACATGTCGAGCCTGGAAGGATGCCGCTATGACGATTTGCGCGAAGGCCAGACCGTCTCTTACGTCGAAGGCCAAGGCCCCAAGGGTCCGCGTGCCGAACAGGTCCAAGTGATCTAAGCAGATTGCAGAGCCGCCCTGCGAACTTTGGATCGCGGGGCGAGCTCGCCCTCTGGGGCATCTTCTTCCTCGCAATTTTGCTGCGCAACCTGCGACTTCTTCAAGCCGTCGGAAGTGACGTTTATCTCCTGTGATTCGCTCATCCGCGATCGCATACAAACCACGGCAAAAATATGTACAAATGCCAACGATGCGGCACGATTACCCCTGCGCGCACTCCGGCTCACCAAATTATTATTTCGGAACGCCATAAAGAATATGGCTCACGTTCACGCCCCGCGCCGCGCGGACCTCGGATGCGTCGCGATACGCAAACGATCGATCGCGGCGGACGAGGACATGAGATCGTCGAGCAACTGACCGTCTGTCCGAATTGCGCCGCCCAAGCGGTAGCCGCCGCCGAAGAGCCGCGCATGGTCAACCAACCGAGACCGGTCTACAAGGACTACTCGGAAGACTACGATTCGGACGACGAATAAACTTCGTCCAACCTCGGCGGCGTTAGCCGCCTGTGTCGTTCGGGCGATCAATCAACAGATTGGTCGCCAGATGGTCGGCGACCGTTCCATACATCTCATCTTCGGCCAATTGCTCGCGCACCGTTTGAGCATCCTCTACCAAATAGCCAAGATGACAGATCGGCTCGCCGGGACTAACCGCCGGCAACGTCGTCGTGCCGATGACCACCGCATCAAACGGAGCGAAGACCTGGTTCCGCTGCTGACCCAAGAGCCCGGTGTTGGTCGCGAGCAACTGCCCTTTTTTGACCACGTCTCCCGGCGAAGCGTGAAACTGCAGGAATCCGCCCCGATCGGCTCGGACCCAACGCGTCTTGTCGATCACCAGCTTGCGTGACGAGGGAACTTGCTGGCCCGAAAGCATTCCCAGCTTGACCAGCACGTTACGAATCCCGCGCAGTTCCCAACTGACGATCGAAGGCTCGACCTTCGAGGTTTCGCCCGCTTCCAGGATGATCGTGGCGCAACCGGCGCTGCAGGCCGAGCGGCGAAACGCACCGACCGGCCCTTTGCCGGCGACAATCAACTCGCTGCCGAACGCTTCGGCCAACATCCGCGCTTCCGGGTTTTTCCAATCGACGCGAACATTAGGAAAGTTAGTTCGGCGAATCGCCGCGGTGTGCAGATCAATTCCGTAATCGCAACGCGCGACGATCTCGTCAAAGATGCGCCGCGCCATGCGACTGGCCAGACTGCCGTTACGCGAACCGGGAAAGCTGCGGTTCAAATCGCGGCGATCAGGCAGATAACGGCTATGGCGATCGAACCCCAGAATATTCAGCACCGGCGCCAAGACCAATGCGCCTCGCTTGAGACGCAGATTATCGTCCATGATGAGTGAACGGATCGCGCCGGTGCCGTTGATTTCGTCGCCATGCAATGCGGCGGTCACAAAAATGACCGGCCCATCTTCGACGGCGCGGCGGACTTGCACCGGGATCAATACGTCGACGCCGCTATAGCTTTCGCCGATGGCGACTTGAACGTCGCGTACTTGGCCCGGCTCGATGATGACGCCGTTCCAATCATCGATCGGTCGTTTGATCCGCACAGTAGGTTCGTCTTCGCTGGCCGTCATTGGCGCTTGTTTAGACGTCGCGTCGAGGGCGGCGTCCTATCCTTTCCCTTTGTCTCTCTGGCGTCCCGACTTGGCATGCGCTTCGATAAAATCGATCACTCTGCCTGCGACGTCAACAGACGTCGCTCCTTCAATTCCTTCTAAGCCCGGCGAAGAGTTCACTTCCATCACGACCGGCCCATGATTCGATCGCAGGATGTCGACGCCGGCCACGTTAAGCCCCATCGTTTTGGCGGCTCGCTTGGCGGTGGTTCGCTCTTCTGGCGTGACTTTGATCTTTTCGGCGTAACCGCCGCGATGCAGATTCGAGCGAAACTCGCCCGGCGCGGCCTGACGCTTCATCGTGGCGATGACCCGATTGCCGACCACGATACAGCGAATGTCGCTGCCGCCGGCCTCTTTGATGAATTCCTGGACCAGGATGTTCGCATCCAGTCCGCGAAACGCTTCGATAACGGCTTGAGCCGCTTTCTTCGTTTCGGCCAGAATGACGCCGACCCCCTGGGTACCTTCCACCAATTTGACCACGCACGGAGCGCCGCCGGCGATCGAGATCAGTTCGTCGATGTCCTTGGTCGAGTGGGCGAATCCGGTCACCGGCAAACCGACGCCGTCCCGTGCTAGCAGTTGCGTCGAACGAAGCTTGTCTCGCGAGCGATTGATCGCCTGCGACTCGTTGACGGTAAACACCCCCATCATCTCAAACTGCCGCACGACGGCGGTGCCGTAGAACGTGTAGCTAGCGCCGATACGCGGGATAATCGCGTCGGGATGCAGTTCTTCGCCCTGGTATAACACACGAGGACGGTGGGACGTGATGTCCATATAGCAGCGCAGGTAATCGACGACACGGACGTCGTGGCCTCGCGCAACCGCCGCTTCGCGGAGGCGGCGGGTCGAATACAAGGAGGCCTTCCGAGAGAGAATTACGATGTCCATCGACAAAATCTGCTCAAACGCGGGGGTATTGTTCAGTATGCATGACGCCGCCAGCTTAGGTCAGGAATTCAGCGATTTGGGTAGTTCGTCTCGATATTCGCCTAGAAAATTCTCCCGTCCCGTGTAACGATCGGCCGTTCATCTTATCAATTGCCTATAACTTGCCAATGCGGCGTCTACGACCGCAGCGGGAGCCTTGAAACTAACCGCATGTTCCATAAACGTCATCCCCAAGTCGGCGCCGCCCCCGGAACGCTGGTCATTCCCGCTGATGCTCCAACCCCGCGCGTCCGCCAGATCCTCTATTCGATCGACGGGCTGAAAAGCGATCAGACGATCACCGATCTTGACCAATTGGAGGCCGCTCCCGAGTCCGGAGTCTCGTGGGTCGATATTCAAGGCTTCGGCGATGAACGTTTATTGATCGAACTGGGCGAGATTTATGGGCTTCATCCGCTTCTGCTCGAGGATGTGGTGAACGTGCCGCAGCGCGCCAAAGTCGAACTGCACGACGACAATCTGCTGATTATCTTGCGGATGGTCCGGGTCGATGAAGACGGCGAAATCCTGGTCGAACAGATTGGGGTCGTCTTGGGGGAAGACTACGTACTTACCTTTCAAGAATGCTATGGCGACGTCTTTGATCCGATCCGCAAGCGGCTTACCGCGGGGCATCGACGATTTAAGGAAAAAGGCGCTGACTACCTGGCCTATGCGATCGCTGACTCGGTGATCGACCACTACTACCCGGCCTTGGAAGTGATCGGCGAACGGTTGGAAGACCTGGAAGAAGAAGCGGTTTTGGCCCCCACGACCGCGATCTTGCAGAAGATTCACTACATGAAGAATCGCCTGCTCAACTTGCGCCGATCCCTCTGGCCGCAGCGTGAGGCCCTCCATTCGATGGTCTGGGAAACCAACACGCTGGTCAGCGAAGAGGTCCGGCTTTACCTCCGCGATACCTACGATCACTGCGTGCAAACGACCGAAGTGATCGAAATGTACCGCGATATGATGAGCGGCATGCTCAACACCTATCTTTCGTCGATGGCCAATCGAACCAACGAAGTGATGCGCGTGCTGACGATCGTCTCGACCATCTTTATCCCCATGTCGTTTCTGGCAGGCGTCTACGGGATGAATTTTGACGACATGCCGTTGGTGCATTGGAAGTATGGCTATCGGATGTTTTGGACGTTCGCGATTATCCTGGCCATCAGCATGCTGTTCTTCTTCGGGCGTAAAGGTTGGCTGCGACCGCAAGCAACGAAACCTCAAAACCTCGACTAATCGCCCGCAATTCCGATAGCAGCACTGCGCCTTTGGCCCGCATTAAATCTGCATTAAAAATGGAAACCTTCTGATTGCGCCGATAGAATAGCGGGTTCCTGCTCTTCCGCCCCCGATTCTATTTCGCGCCTCAGGAGCCCCTGCATGTCTGCATCTCAACCGCAGTCGACCCGTCGCCGCTTCTTGCAAACTTCCGCCGCAGCGGCCGCCGTGGCTGCTTCCCCGTTGCTGCTGCATGCCGACGACAAGTCGGGCGGCAAAGCGAAAACAGTGGGCGCCGGTGAGCACACTTATGAATGTCACCATTACTGGGGCGAGTTGCCCAAGTCGGTCGAGTGGGGCGCGACGCACGGCGTTTGCATCGATCAGGCCGGCCTGATCTACATCAAACATCAGCACGGCGGCAGTCAGCCGATGGATGCGATCGTCGCGTTCGATCCCACCGGCAAAGCGGTTCGTTCGTTCGGCAAACAGTATCACGGCGGCGGGCACGGTATCGACATTCGCAATGAAGATGGCCAAGAGTTTCTCTATCTATCCGATGTTAAAAATCGCCAAGTGATCAAAACCGACCTGCTGGGCGACGTCGTCTGGAAGAAGGACTTCCCGCAAGAGCCCGGCGTCTACAAAGACGCTTCCGGCTATCGGCCGACCAACGTTGCGTTCGCTCCTGACGGCGGCTTCTACATCGGCGACGGTTACGGCTCGCACTACATCCATCAATACGACAAAGACGCCAACTGGGTCCGCACCTGGGGAGGCGCCGGAACCGAGCCCGGCAAGATGCGCACGCCGCACGGCATGTGGTTCGACAACCGTCCTGGCCGCACTCCAGCGCTCGCCGTCGCCGATCGGGCCAACGCGCGGCTGCAATACTTCTCGCCCACCGGCGAACATCTCGGCTTTGTGAATGACCTCCTCTTCCCAGCCGATATCGACATCCAGGGCGAAGTGATGCTGGTCCCTGATCTGCACGCCCGGATCACGCTCCTCGATAAAGATAACAACGTGATCACGCAGCTCGGAGATGACCCCGAGTGGCGCGCCGCCGTCTTAGGCGACGGCATGAAAATGCGCAAGCAGCGCGATCGCTGGCTCGACGGCAAGTTTGTTCATCCGCACGACGCATGCTTTGACAAAGATGGCAATATTTTCGTGACTGAATGGGTCGAAGGCGGTCGCGTCACCTTCTTGAAGAAAGTGGGTTAACGCCAAGCCGCGTCCGGTTGGCGTCTACCGGTTGTTGGTTCGGCGAATTAGGATCGAAAATTCCCATCCGCTGCAATCCGCTAACTAAGTCCGCTTACGGCTGCGCCGCCGCGATAGCGGAGCTATCGCGGCCAACCATGGAAATCGCGCCACTTCACAACCTTTGGCCTTACGCTCGATTCAACCCCGGCTTGCCGGCTTCCACGACAAAACTGGCGCGCGTGTTGAGCGGCGCGTCTGGCTTGCTGACAAATGGGACCGTGCGATAGTGCGTGGTCCAGGTCTGCGGCGTGATCTCGCAGGCGACATAGCCCCGTTCGTAGTTGTTGAACTTGACGAAAGGGTTCTGCGCCATAACAAGCGCCGTATCTTTTCGCTCTTCCGACCCGTCTCCGCCAGAGCTGATCGAAGTGCCGACAAATTCGACCGCGACCGCCGGCGAATCGACATCCTCGCAGTTGACCTGCAAGTCGTTCGCCCAGTTGCAGTGAATGTCGCCGGTCAGCACCACCGGATTCTTCTCGGGGTGTTGAGCGAAAAAGTTCAACATCCGCTGACGATTGACTTCGTAGCCGGGCCACTGATCCATTGAATAGCCAACCGCGTCACTCGAATCGCGATCGACGCGGCCCATCATCACCTGCTGGGCGAGTACGTTCCAGATGCTGTCCGAATGGGCGATTTCGTCGGCGAGCCATGCTTCCTGCTTGGGTCCCAAGATGGTCGCCTCGGGATGAAAGACTTCGTTGCACGGCGCCTTGTTGCCATCGCCGCATGGTTGATCGGTCCGGTATTGCCGCGTATCCAACACGTCAAAGTCGACCAACTTGCCGTACTTCACGCTGCGATACAACTGCATGTCAGGTCCAGTCGGCATCTGGGCCGTGCGCAGCGGCATGTTTTCGTAATACGCTTGGTAAGCGTTGGCCCGTCGCCGCATGTAAGCGTCTGCTTTCGCGCGATCCGACTGGGGATGCTCCGAAATGTCGTTGGCGTAGTTGTTCTCAAATTCGTGATCGTCCCAAGTCACCAGCCAAGGGCACATCGCATGCGCCGCTTGCAGATGCGGATCAGTCTTGTATTGAGCATGGCGAACGCGGTAGTCGGCCAACTGATCCAAGTGGGGCCCGGCATGCGCCCGCAGCTTGCCGTTTTTCCCTTCCCGCTCGTAGATATAGTCCCCCAGGTGAGCGACCAAATCAAAACCTTCACGCGCCAGATGATCGTAGGCGGTGAAGTAGCCTGACTCATAATGCTGACACGACGCAAAGGCGAACTTCAAGTTGCTCGGCGTCTCTTCCGGCTTCGGCGCGGTGCGAGCGCGGCCCTTTGGGCTAATCTCGCCAGCGCCGGCAAACTGATAAAAGTACCACCGATTCGGATCGAGCCCCGGCACTTCGACATGGACCGAATGCCCCATGTCAGGCGTCGCAATCACGGTTCCTTGCGCGGCGACTTTCGTCATCGCTTCGTCATGGCAAACCGTCCAGCGGACTTCGACATTCTCGTTGGGCATGCCGCCGGTCTCTTCCAGCGGCTTGGGCGCCAGACGCGTCCAGATCACAAAACCATCCGGCGCCGGATCGCCCGACGCGACTCCCAACGCAAAGGGATAATCGCCGATCGCGACATTGCGGCGAAAGCCGGCCGAAGCGATCCCTTCCAACGTCGGCCAGGCGGCCAACAGCGATCCTCCCCAGGCCAAGATTTGACGACGGTTCCACGTTTGGCCAGGGAGATGAATGCGTTGGGCGCACATAGCGAAGGTCTCGGTAGAAATTGGGCGGGCGACACGGAGAAAGCGGAAGACGGTGAACCGAACGGTCGTCCCCTATCGGGAGGTTCGGTTCTCCAGCTGTCCGGAGTCTACTTGGCGCCTCACAGAACATCAAGTTAACGAATCATGAAGACGGAATACAGCAGCGCAAAAGTGCAAAATGCTACGCCCCCACCTTTGATTTACGCAATGAATTACGTTCGATTCCTTATCGCTTCGCAAATTAGTCCGTGATTATCGATCGACAAGTTCTAAAAACTTCTTTCTAGACGCCGCCATAGCTTTGCACCGCACGACTGATTTCGGCGATCTCTTCGCTCGTCAGTTCAACGTCGCCGGCGCCGGCGTTGTCGATCGCTTGCTGCGGATTTCGTGCGCCGCACAGCACATGCGAACAACCGCGCTGGGCGAGCGTCCAGGCCATCGTCAGTTGCGAGAGACTCACTTGATGCCGCGCCGCGATCGGCAGCATCGGCTCGAGCATCGCTTGCACTTTGCGCACATTCGACGGCTTGAAGCGATCTTTGAAGCGGCGTTGATCTCCTTCGTCATACTCGCGCTCCGGCGTAATCTTGCCGGTCAACAATCCTTGTCCTAGCGGACTATAAGCGAGAAACGCGATCTGCTCGTCGGCGCACTTCGCCAAGTTCGCCATCTCCATCTCCCGATCAAGCATCGAGTACTTTTCTTGATCCGTATCGATTTGTCCAAACTGGCGATACTGGTCAATCTGCTCGGGGCTCGCATTCGAAACACCGATCGCGCGAATCTTCCCTTCTTGTTTCAGTTCTTCCAGCGCGCCCATCCGCTCTTCGATCGGCGTCGCGTCCATCTGCCAATGCGTTTGATAAAGATCGATCACATCGGTCTGCAGCCGCCGCAAACTTCGCTCGACTTCTTCGCGAATCCCATCGCGTCCGTTGTAAATGTAGACGTCAAAACTTTCGTCCGACGTTTCCCCGGTCCAGTCGACATTTTGCCGCGTCGTCGAAAACCGTTTCTTGGCGCGCTCTTTTTGCGGGTCGCTCAAATCCCAGCGCATCGAACATTTGGTCGCCAACACGACCTGGTCGCGCCGATCGGCGATCGCTTTGCCGACCACTTCTTCACTAGCGCCAAACCCATAAACAGGCGCCGTATCAATCAAACTGCCGCCGGCGTCCAAAAACGCATGAATCGCGCGAATCGACTCGCTCTCGTCGGCGCCGCCCCAAGTCCATCCGCCGATCGCCCAAGCCCCAAACCCCACCACCGAGGCTTCAATCCCCGATCGACCCAATGCTCGCTTCTTCATCTGTGTAGGTTCCGTCGTCTTTTGGCTAAAAAAAAGAGGCGGCCGCGGCCGCGTCATTATTACTTCGTTGCTTTCGCTAATAGGCTAGCTGCGTCCGCCGCCGAGAAAACCCCCACCCGCTTCGCACCCCGTGTGCGCTAACCGCGCAATTGCGGACCGGACAGGACCGCGACGTTTTTTCAGCGGCATCCGCAAAGGGCCCCGCTGTTAATCGGGGAAGTTTGGCAATCTCCCCCTGACGCCTGCGTTGGACCGGATCGGACAGGACCGCATTGGACAGGACCGCATTGGACAGGACCGCATTGGACAGGACCGATGCATTTTTTTCTGGGTGAACGAGCGGACTGGATCGATGCCATTTTTCTTACTTCGTCCCAGGGAACTCTATCGTGTTAAACACGTCCACTATTCCACCGATGGACTACCTCAACGTCGATTCGTGCCGCCTTCGCAATTCGGGCCTCGACCTTCGTGATTCGTTTCACAATGTGGACTGGACTCGAGCGCGTTTTTTTTCGCGACATCCGCAAACGGCGAATGTCAATTTGGGCAATTTAAAATTCGTCACCACGCGCCGCCGCGATCAGTCCCATGAATTTTCAAAGATCTGACATCGGGAACCAGCCAGACCAATTTCGCCGCTCCTTTCCAAACCAGAAGCCGCGCAAGAAGGTCCGACCAGCGATATGAAATCGACCACAAGTCTGTGCGCTTTTGCAAGAGAGAAGACAGGCTCTTCGCGGCTTCTTTGGTGATGATGGGCGAGATTTGCGTCGCCCCGGATGCTTCGCTTAGTTTCGTAGTTTTGTAGGGTGCGTCAAGACGCGCTGCTGACCACGTCCCCAACGAACCCAGCGTGGTAACGCAATCGCGGCGCCTAGTTGCGTTACCACGCGCGGATGCCGTGGCCATGGCGCCCGACTTTGCTTTTCAACCGCCGCCTATTCGAGCATTCCCAAGATCAAGAACAGTAAAAATCCTCCGAAAAACATTGCGGTGGCGAGCGGCGTTTCGGGTTCTTCGTGGGCTTCGATTAACAATTCTTCGGTGACGAGATAGAGCAGCGCCGCTAAGCCGAAGGAGAGTACGAGTTCTAAAAATTCCTGCGAAGCGTTTTGCAGCGACAACGCGCCGACGGCGGCGCCAACGACGACCAAGGAGAACAATAGCGTGGTTGTGGTGATGATCCGCCGCCGACTTGCGCCTGCTTTTCCGAGCGCAGCCGCAACCGCCAAACCGAGCGAGAGCAGTTCAATCGCCAGCGCGCACGTCAGCAAGCGACCCGCCGTTTCTCCGGCGGAGAAGGTGATCCCGATCAACAGACCATCGAGCGCGATGTCGACGCCAACGGCGGCCAGCAATCCGGTTGTTCCCTTGGCGTCGGATGGCTTGTCTTCGCCGAACCGCTTCGCGAGATGCCGAATGCCCAGCATGACCGCCACGCCGAGCGAGAATCCGAGGGCGACTTCAAAAGGTTCATGCTTGGCGACAATCTGCGGCAGCAGTTCGACGGCGACGACAGAAAACACGACCCCGGCGGCGAGATGTTGAATGTAGCTACGCACGGTCGAGTTGGGTGGTCGGTACGCGGCGATCACCGCACCGCTAATCGCGGCAAGCAGCGGAATCAGCGCGAACAGAGCCACGCCGCCAAGCGACTGGAGAGAATCCGGCATATTACTTTCACACGATTCAATGGCGGATTACGCGGACCGCTTACAAATGCCGCCAGGCAGGCGTCCAGAGACACGACACGAGTCCGAGGTAAAGCGAGATCAGCAGTATCGCCGAAGCGACTTCGAAGTTGAAGCCGCAGGGCGCGGGCGCCGTTATCCGCACAAAGCACCCTGCAACCAAGCATTCAACGAAAAAACGCTCGTGCCAATGAAGCACGAGCGTTTCACGTAAATCGTTGTTTTCTAAGCAGTTAAGCTTAGTGCCGAAGGTGGGAATCGAACCCACACTCCCTTGCGAGAACTGGATTTTGAATCCAGCGCGTCTGCCAATTCCGCCACTTCGGCTGGGCATTTTTAGGACGGCTTTCGCCCGGGGGCGGTTCGCCATCTTTTCGACAAGTAAGTCTGGGGTAGGCCGAGACTTACTTGGGAATTTCGCATTTTAAATGGGAAGGCCTGCGGACGCAACTACCGACTAAAAAACGCTTTCGATCTTAGAACATCAGGCGATTCGCCCAAATATCGGCCGAGCTGGTTGGGTCAAGTCGTGGCCAAATCGGCGGACCGACCTTAGAATCGAGGTTTTCCCCCTTTGGCGGGCGCCCTTGTGCGCGGCGTCAACATCTCGGCTGAAAAAGTACGGCATGAACCCACTTCATCTTTGCATCGCACTTTGCCCGCTGGCCGCCTACATGTTTTTGTTGGGGGCGATCAACTTGTCGCGGCGGCCGTTTTTGACGACCGGGGGACGCGATTCGTACTCGCTGGGGGTCGCGGTGGTTGGTTTGATGATCGCCGGGCCGATGAAGCTGTTCTTGCCTGACAACGCGGCGGCCCTGTTTGGCCCTTACATCTGGCTGCTGATGCTGTCACTCTACTTTTTGGCAGTCACCTTTTGGGTGCTGATGGAGCGGCCGCGGCTGGTCGTCTTCAATTCGACCATCGATCAATTGAAACCGGTCCTGCGGCGCGTCGCGAACGAGCTCGACTCCGAAGCGCGCTGGTCCGGCGACGCGATCCTCTTCCCTTCGCTCGGCATTCACCTGGTGCTGGAAGAATCGACGGCGATGCGTAACGTGCAGATCAACTCGGTCGGCGCTCGCCAAGACTTTTTGTCCTGGCGACGCTTAGAACTGGCGCTCGGCGGCGCACTGCGGCGCGAGACGACCACGCCCAATCCGTATGGCGCGATCTTGCTGACGATCGCGGTTTCGATCACGGTTGTCGTGATGCTGCAACTGCTGCGGCGTCCGGACTTAGCGGCGCTGGAATGGCGCGAGCTGATGATGTTTTAATCGGATGGTGGGAGCGGCTTGCCTAGGGAGTAGAGATACTCATAGGTGTAGATGCCGGAGTCATGCCCATCGCTGAACTGAATCTGATAGGCGTAGCGGCCGATCGGCTGCATGCCGGTGATGCGGAGCGGCGCCAATTCTTCGGGGGCCAAAATCGTCAACTCGGTCGACGGTTTCTCCGCCGCCAAGCGGGCCTTCTCGCGGGTCAGCGCATCGGGGCTCGAGTCGCGCAAGTCGCGAACCGGGTAGACCAACTGCACGCCGTCGGACCACTCGATCCATAGTCGTCCATCGTCCAGTAGTTTTAGCTGCTCAGGAATGGCCGACATCGCTTACTCCAACTCGCGCAAAATTGCCAACACGCGATCGATCTCATCGGGCGTGTTGTAATGAACCATCCCCAATCGCACGGCGCCTTCCGGCTCGAGTCCGAGCGCTTCGGTCAGCGGCAACGCATAGTAGTTGCCGTGCCAGGCGAAGACGCCGCGGTCCGACAAGTATTTCGCCAACTGCTTGGGGGGCAGCGCCTGATGCCGAATCGAAAAGGTCGGCAATCGCTCTTCCAGTCGCTGGGGATCAGTAATGCCGTAAACGGTGACGGCGTCGATCGTTTCTAAACCGGCCAGCAGTTTGGCGCTGAGCGTCTGTTCGTAGGCGACAATCTTGGCGTAGGTCCCTTTCAGCTGATCGCGGCGCGAACCGCCGACGCCGGCGACCTGCGACAAATATTCAATCGCGGCGACGACGCCTGCGATCCCTTCAAAGTTCTGCGTTCCGGTCATCCAGCGTCCCGGCAGCGACTCTGGCGCCGGCCGCAACTTGTAAGGACGCAGCGTCTCCATCCTCATCCGTTGCCCGTAGAGAATGCCGACATGGGGACCGAAAAACTTGTAGGCCGAACAGGCCAAAAAGTCGCAGCCCCAATCGGTCACGTCGATCAGCGCGTGCGGCGAGTAATGAACCGCGTCGAGAAAGACCAGCGCGCCGGCGTCATGCGCCAAGCGGGTGATCTCGGCGACCGGATTGATCGTGCCGACGGCGTTCGACGCACAGCCGACGGCGACCAATTTCGTCTTGCTCGAAAGCTTGCTGCGCAAGTCCTCGATATCGAGCGTGCAGTCATCCAAGCGGACCGCGATCTGCTTGACCGAAACGCCGGCGTCTTGCGCCGCCAACACCCAGGGGCTGACGTTGGCGTCATGATCCAAGCCAGACACGATGATCTCGTCGCCGGGGCGCCAGGTTCGCGCCAGCGCTCGCGAAAGGGCGAACGTCAGACTGGTCATGTTGGCGCCAAAGGCGATCAGGTCTGAGTAACCGGCCCCCAACAGATCGGCGACGGCGGCATGCGCGTCATCCATCAGCGCGTCGGTCTCGCGACTGGTCGCGAACGCGCCATGCGTGTTGGCGTTGTGGTGCAGCAAATAGTCGCTGACCGCATCGGCGACGCTTTGCGGAACTTGCGTTCCGGCTGGACCATCCCAGTAGACGATCGATTGGCCGTTTTGCTCACGACGCAAAGCGGGAAACTGCTCGCGACAGCGCGCGACAAACTCAGGAGGCATAGCGTTTATCCACAAAGCGACGACCTTTGCCCTCGAACCGAGGCAACGAGCCGATTTCGACCGAGGTGACTTCGATCCGAAGACCGAGACGAATCTGCAGCTCTTTGGCGACCCGATCGGGGCGATTCAGACGATCTTCGATTTCGACCGACAGCTGATCCATTTGTCCCTGCTTCAGCGCGGTCATGCGGAACTCGACAATCTCGGGAAAGCCGCGCACGATTTGCTCGACTGACGACGGGAAAACATTGACGCCGCGAATGATCAGCATGTCGTCGGCGCGGCCGAGGACGCCTCCTTCGAGCAAGACAAAATTGCAGGGACCATTGTGATTCCAGCTGGGTCGGACCAGATCGCCGGTGCGATAGCGAATGACCGGCGCGCCGTAACGACCAAGCGTGGTGATGACCAATTCCGAAAGTTCTAACTCGCTGGCCGACTTACCCGAATCAACCGAGATAAACTCGGCCAGAAAGAACGCTTCGTTCACGTAGACGCCGCGCTGCTTTTCGTCGGAAAATCCCCACGGGCCAATTTCGGTGGCCCCAGTATGATCGATCACTTTGGCGTTCCAAGCCGATTCGATCTTCTGCCGCACCGCGGGGATCGAGCCGCCGGGCTCACCGGCCAAAATAATGCGATGAACATTGGTGTCGGCGATATCCATCTTTTGCTGCTGCGCGACCTCGGCCAGGTGCAAAGCGTAGGTTGGCGTACAAAAGAGAGCGGTCGCACCATTTTGACGAATCAGTTCGAGCCGTGCGATCGTGCTGAGTCCGCCGCTGGGAATCGCCAAACAGCCGCGCGCGGCGACCGCGTCAAAGGCGCTCCAGAACCCCACAAACGGCCCAAAGCTAAACGCGAGGAAGCAGCGATCCTCCGGCCCGATCTCGGCCGCGTCGAGCACAAACTGCCAACCGTCGAGCCACCATTGCCAATCGGCTGCCGTATCCATGACGACCATCGGACGGCCGCGCGTACCGCTGGTGCGGTGAAATCGGACGTATCGCTCGAGCGGATAGGTCCGATTTGCGGCCAAATCGCCTGATTCGACCTTGCCGACCAACTCATCCTTGAAGGTGAACGGCAGTTCCGCGATCGCATCGAGCGATTCAAGCGGGTGGTGCAGCGATCCCAGCTTGTCGGCGTAAAACGAATTGTGGGGTAAGATTTCGGCGACCAGCGCGTTAAAACGCGCTAGTTGATGGGCGGCTAGTTGCGAAGCGTCGAGACGGCGAAGTTCGTCTCGCTGGGCAGGCGTGTAAGTAGTCATGCCTGCATCATAGAAACTGCGGCGCCCCGCGGAAAGTCGGCCCAATGGCGGCGCCTACCCCTCTTCGTAGCCCGAAGCGCGAGTTTTGAGGTTGCGCTATTTCGAATCTATCGAACACTAGTGTTGCGTCACGCGACAATTTTCGGGCGCCATGTTCTTATTAGCCGTAGTGCGTTAGCACCGGTTTCTGGTGGGAACTCATTTGCGAAAGACAATTAGTGACAGAAACCGCGGCTAACGCCGTGCGGCTGATTTCGTGGAAGCCGAAAATAGCGGTTTGACAAAACACTAGCCCGCAGCGCAAGCGAGGGAATCCGGCTCGCCACTTCAATCCGGGTTAGGATCGCCAACTCTATTCCCTCGCTGGCGCTGGCGGGCTAGTGTGACGATTTTCGGTGGATTCGGACCGTATGAACGTCTTTCATTCGTGTTCGATCGTTCGTGAATTGCAAATAGCGCAACTCCAAAAAGCGCGAGCGAGGGAAATGCGTTCGGGCAAAATGTCGAATGTCTATTGAAGACCGGAAGACCTAGTCTTTCTTTTATTAGACATTCGGCCTTAGACATTGGTCATTTGCTTGCCACCGCATTTCGCTCGCTCGCGCTTCGGGCTACGAAGAGAAATGCCAGCCAAATTTTCTTCAGGTGCAGCTTCAAGAACGGGTAACTAGGCTACAATAGGCCCCTTTCCTGCCGCATCGCCATTATCACTCTCTTAAGTAAACGCGCCGCATGAGCTCTGCACCTGCCGAAAAAATCGAAACGACCAGCCGCGGCTCGCTCGCGGTCATTTTTTTGACGGTCTTTATTGATCTGCTGGGCTTCGGCATCGTCTTGCCGCTGCTGCCGATTTACGCGTCGCAGTTTGGCGTGGACGAGCATGGGATTGAGTTGGGCCTGTTGATGGCCAGCTTTTCGGCGATGCAGTTTCTGTTTGCGCCCCTCTGGGGACTGCTGTCTGATCGGATCGGGCGACGACCGGTGATCATGATCGGCCTGTCGGGAAGCGTGATCTTTTATGCGATCTTCGGCATCGCGACCGAGTGGCAATGCATCTGGCTGCTGTTTGTCGCGCGGATCGGCGCCGGCATCGCAGGCGCAACGATCTCGACCGCTCAAGCCTATATCGCCGATACGACCAGTTTAGAGAACCGCTCGAAAGGGATGGCGCTGATCGGCATGGCGTTCGGCTTGGGCTTTACCTTTGGGCCGCTGCTCGGTTTTCTGGCGGTGCCTACCGGCGAAGGAGATCCTGGTCCGTGGCCCGGTTATGTCGCGGCGATCCTTTCTGCAGGCGCGCTGATCCTGGCCTGGTTTAAGCTGCCTGAATCGATGCCGCGCGATACCGCCGCAAGATCCTCGAACACGCATCGCGGCTTGTCGCTCCGATCGCTGCGAACGGCGCTGGGGACGAAATCGATCCGCGGGCTGTTGATCGCTTTCTTTGTGTGCGTATTCTCGTTCGCCAACTTTGAAACCACGCTGGGGATGATGATCCACGGCAGTCGTTTGCCGGATAGCCCGTTTCACTTTTCGTTTCGTGCGGTCTGTTTGACGTTCGCTTTTATCGGAGCGACTTTGGCCATCGTCCAAGGAGGAATCGTCCGCCGCTTGGCGGGGCGCGTTTCGGAAGGGACGTTGGCCGCGACCGGCGGGATCGCGCAAATCATCGGTTTTCTTCTGATTGCGGCGGCGGTGAAGACCGGCTCCACCGGATTATTATTTTTAGCATTGGCGATCATCGTCGGCGGCTTCGCCTTCGTGACTCCGTCGCTCAATTCGTTGCTCTCCCGCCGTAGCGATCCCGAGAAGCAAGGCGAAATCCTCGGTCTGGCGCAAAGCGTCAACTCGATGGCCCGCATTGTTGGATCGGGCCTCGGAATTCCGCTGTTGATGATCTCGATGACGTTGCCAGCTTACGTGGCCGCCGGATTGATGGTGATCGGCGTCGTGCTGGTGATCGCGGCAGCCCGCGGCGGAACGGACTTTGAGGCCGCATCGCCCAGCGAAGCCGCCGAAACCGAGACGATCTAGGCGTTGCGTTATTTGCATGGTTGGCCGCGATAGCTTCGCTATCGGGGCGGCGCAGCCGTAAGAGGCATTGGTTCCCGGTATGCAATTCGGGGCCATTTCGCTATTTCAAACGGCGCGGCGACCACCGCGCTAGGTCCGATCGCGGCTCGATGCCTCCAACCGACTTCGTCGGCCCCGATAGCGGAGCTATCGGGGCCAACCATGGAAAAAGATAGATGCGATGACTTGCGGCGATTCTCAGTCGTCGAGCGAATCGAGCCCCGCATCAGCGCGGGCGGGGTTTTCTAGATAGGCCGTCAGCAAGATCTGGGCGGCCAGTTTGTCGATGACCGCTTTTTTCTTTTGCTTGGTCATTCCCAGTCCGGCCAGGTAATCTTTGGCGATGCTCGTCGTAAAACGTTCGTCGTAGTAGACGATCGGAACGCCGGTGATTTTGCCGAGCCATTGGCCAAACTTGCGGGCCTCGCCCGACTTGCCGCTCTCATTGCCGCTCATGTGGACCGGCAGGCCGACGACGAACAGCACGATCCGCTCTAGCCGGGCCAACTCTTCAAAATATTGCCGATCGATTTTGAGCGAACGGCGCGTGTAGTTTTCAAACGGACTCGCCAAGATCCGGTCGGGATCGGTAATCGCGACGCCGATGCGAACCGTGCCAAAATCGATGCCGGCGATTCGACCGACGGTCGGAATTTCAGGAAGCGCTGCGTCACTCATAAATGAGCGTCCCAGCCGTTCGCTTGCAGTTGTTTGACCACTTCGCGAATTTCTTCTTCCCGGTTCTTATCGGCGACTAGCGTCGCGTCGCGCGTATGAACGACGATCACGTCGCGCATGCCCAGAGTCACAATCAAGTGATCATCGTCCGCTTTGATGATGCACTCCTGCGTGTCGACTCCCAGATGATTGGCCAACACCGTGTTACCGTCCGAGTCAGAATCGTTCAGTCGCTGCAAGCTTTGCCAGTTGCCAACGTCATCCCACAGAAACGGAGCTTCGATGACCGCAACATCTTGATGATGCTCCATCACGGCATAGTCGATCGACTTGCCGCGGATCGCGGTGAACTCGGCGGTGAGCGTTTTGGCTTGCTCGGGAGTTCCCCACGCGGCGTCAATCGCTTCGAGATGGGCGAACATCTCCGGCTCATGACGACGGAGCGCGTCGAGAATTGTCTTCGCTTTCCAGATAAAGATGCCGGAGTTCCAATAGAAACGCCCTGATTCAAAATATTCCCGGGCAACATCCCCTTTCGGCTTTTCTCGAAAGCGGGCCACGCTGAACGTCGGAGGCGCCGCCGCGTCGTTGGTCAGCAAATCCCCCCGTTCGATATAGCCAAACGTCTCTGCAGGGTATTGGGGCTGAATGCCGAACGTGACGATCTTGTCAGTAGAATCAGCGACCAGCGCGGCGCCATAGCGAATGGCCGCCTGAAACGCCGACTCCGGCGAGATCACATGGTCCGACGGCATCACCACCATGATCGCGTCGGGATCATGGCGCGAGACAAGCAGCGCCGCCAGACCGATGCAGGGAGCGGTGTCGCGTTTGCAAGGCTCCCCCACAATCGCCGCGGCCGGCAAGTTGGGAAACTGCTGCTGTATCGGTTCGACCAGGCGCTCGTTAGTGACAATCAAGAGTCGCTCAGGCGACATCAGATCGCCTAGCCGCGACGCCGTGGCCTGAATCATCGTGCCGTCGCCGGTCAGATCCAACAGTTGCTTGGGGCGGTCGACGCGACTAGCAGGCCAAAACCGAGTACCGGCTCCGCCGGCCATGATCACAGCATGAAGCATGGGTGCATTCCTATTCTGACGAGTCGCCAAAGACCGTTGGTTCAACGATCGGCGACATTCCTTCAGCCTTCGATTTTAGCTCTTCGGAGTCGAGCGCGAACAGCGGACTGATTTCGACCGGGACGCCTGACTCTACCGAAACGCCTGCTTCCATCAGCCATTTCCCATAAAACGCCGTCAATGCGGCGCGAGCGGCGCTTGGCGTGTCGCTTGCAGCGCCGTCGGCATTTTTGACCGGCGCAAATGTAGTCGACGGCAAGATCTCGACGACGATCGCGTTTTTGGCGTGCGGAAGCAAATCAAAGATGAAGCGCTCAAACTTCACCCCGTTCGGCGCCTGCGGATCGACTTGTTCTCCCTGGAAAGTGCAGTAAGGAACTTTCTTACTAGCCAGATGCCAAGGCAGGCTCTCGGCATCGGCCGCCATCCGGCTCAAAAAATCGACGTTCAATCCATGAATCGCAATGTTGCCGGCCCAATACTTTAGCGAACCGCTGGCGTCGCGCTCGGCCGCCAACTCTTCCGACAGCTCGCTGTACTCGACCAAGCGCAAACGGCCGTCGACTTCGACCAAGACGCCCACCTTTTCTTCAGGACGCTGTTTCGCGACGACCTGAGTCGACATCTCGCTGCCGCTCAAGTGGTGATATCCCAAAAACAGGGGCTCGCAAACATCGGCCAGCGGATTGTCGACCTGGAAATAGTAGACCTCTTCCAGACCGCGACTTTGCATGTCGGCCAGGCAACCGCTGTTGACCAGCGCCGCCAAAGTGCCGCCGTGCCCATCGGGGCTGAGCGCCAGTTGATCGGGTTTGGCCAACAACAACTTGCCGCTCGCGGCGTCGATCGCCGGCATCGTTCCTTGGCAAAAGATCTTGAGTTGAGAGTCCGGCAAACCGAAGTTGTCGTTGGCCGCAAAGCACTCGACCGTTTCGTCATGCGTTGCGGGGCTGGTCATCAGATACAACGGGATCGCCGCGTTGTATCGATTTCCACGCGCGATCAACTTTTCGACGAAGATCTGAAACAGGGTTCGATCGGTGACCGGGCCGATCGGGAACATCCCTTTGGGATGGTCAAAACCGAGTCGCGTCCCCTGCCCTCCGGCGACCAACAGCGCGGCGACCTTGCCGGCTGACAGAAGCTGCTCGCCGGCAGCGATCGCTTCGGCCTCGTTGATGCGCGGAGCGACATCATCCAGGCGAATCGCCGGCGGAGAGGTCATCTCTAGTGGTCCTGCGGCCGCTTTTCTTTTTTTCGCGAGCGTCGCGGCGATCTCTTCCAGGTCGACTGCAGCCAATTGCGCGGATAGTTGGGCGGCGACCTGCGGATCGGCGGACTGAAGATAGTTCAACAGTTCCTGCTCGCCGGCGTCGGTTAGTTTTGCGGTGAGTTGCGGATCAATCGACATTTCGCCAGGCCTTATTCCGAAGTTACCAAAGCCAGCCCTGTACGAACGCGTACGCCGCCAGGCAAAGAAGAGGAAAACCGACGAATATTAAGCCATACGTGGCCAGCGTCGTCCAAGCATGTCGCGGCCACCGGGCCATAATCGGCTTCCCCCACAAAACGTCTATTATTGGCGGTTTGAGAAATCGAACAACCGCGAGTCAGGGAACATTCCAAGAACTAGAGTCGAAATTCGGAAAAGCGCCGTGGATAGGAAGCGAGAGAGGAGACGACAGCTTCTGATTCTACCACGAGAACCGGGCCGCTTGCGATTCCCACAAAGGAGCACGCCTACAGATCGCCGTTATCAGCGGCGGCATGCAGTTCGAGCACCACCGAAACCGCTTCCTCTAGTCCGCCGCTGCGGCGCAGTTCGACCCGGGCTCCATGCGCTTCGATTAAGGTCGTCTTCACCGAAACTTCAGGCCCGTCGACCTGACAGATCTCAACTTCTGGAATATGCGCCAGCGGTGGACAAAACGCGACGTGCAAAGTTTGATGGCGCTCTCCGGCGGCGAAATCGGCACGTAGATATCCGTAGACGACCTCGGTCGTCGCTTCTCGGGCGCGGGTCAATTGTTGCGAGACGTTGCCGGCCACAAAGTGCGGGCCCTGGGCCTCGGCTTCATCAAACCGCCAGAGCTTGTCTTCCGCATCGGCCGGTGGAGGCGGAGTCGGCATGAGCGGCGAACGAGATTCGCTTGGCTCATCAACTCGCCGCGTTGTCATCGGCTTGGCCGGCGCGATCTCCTCAACTGCGTGCGCCGCACGCAGTTCATCGCGAGCCGTAGACGAGGGCCGCTGAAAACTGAGGGGTAAGATTTGCGGAACGAAAAAAAGGAGCGTAATCGCCTCTTCGGCGGCCACCACAAACCAGAGCAAGAAGACGACAAACGACGACATTTGGCTGTTGGTCAATGCGGCCGCCAACACGATGCAACAAACCAGCGGCGTCAGCGCAATTGCGAACTCGGCCTGCGGCAGCGAACGACATCGTCCGCCGTAGAGCCAGAGTGCGCGGATCGAAGCAGAAACCCCCGCCAACAAGATCGCCGCGAAAAAGATGGCGAACCCCGATACTTCGACCAACGACCAACCGGCCAACCGCAGCCAAATCGCTTGCAGCGACGCAAGCGCTAGTGCGATGGTTCCGATCCAAGCGGTCGGCAAAAGCAAGAGCCGAGCTTCGCTGTTGGGGGGCTGGTCAGACATCCGTACGAATCCATTCGGTGAGGCGCAGGAAAAAACCTTCCTGCCGCGGTAGTTTGGCAGGAAGGTTTTGAGCGTGCAAGTCGGTTTACCGTGGTAAACGAACTCGTGAACTAGCCGGCCGCGGCGGCGACGCCGGCGTCCGAAGCGAGCGTAGCGGCCATCTTGGTGCTTTCCCACGGGAATTCTTCGCGGCCAAAGTGTCCGCCTGCGGCGGTGGCGCGGAAGATCGGGCGACGCAGATCCAAGTAGTCGATAATGCCGCCGGGGCTGAGCGGGAAGTGCTCACGAATCAGCTCAACAATGCGAGCGTCATCAATTTTGTTGGTGCCGAAGGTTTCGACATGCACGCTAACCGGTTCGGTCACGCCGATCGCGTAGGCAAGCTGCACTTCGCATTGTTCGGCCAAACCAGCGGCGACGATGTTCTTGGCGACGTGACGGCCCATGTAAGCGGCGCTGCGATCGACCTTGGTCGCGTCTTTACCACTGAAAGCGCCGCCACCGTGACGACCCCAGCCGCCGTAGGTGTCGACGATGATCTTGCGACCGGTCAAACCGCAGTCGCCCATCGGGCCGCCGACCACGAACTTACCGGTCGGGTTGATGTGATAGGTAATATCGCCATCGACCAGTTCCGCCGGCAGCAGCGGCTTCACGATCTCGTTCATGATGTAGCTGCGAATCTCGGCGTTGGTGACCGAGTCGCAATGCTGCGTCGAAACGACGACGGTGTCGATTCGAACCGGCTTATCGCCGTCGAACTGAACCGTTACTTGGCTCTTGCTGTCAGGACGAAGCCAGTTGACTTCGCCTGCTTTACGCGCTTCGGTCAGGCGATTCAAAATCTTGTGCGAGAGCGAAATCGGCAACGGCATCAGCTCTTCCGTTTGGTTGCAAGCGTAGCCAAACATCAAGCCTTGGTCGCCGGCGCCGATCTGCTTGCCGGCTTCGCTGTTTTCATTCACGCCTTGCGCGATGTCGGGGCTCTGTTTGTCGAGCGTCACCATGACGGCGCAGGTATCGGCGTTGAAGCCCATTTTGTCATCGGTGTAGCCGATGTCGCGAACGACCGAGCGTGCGACGTCTTGATAGTCGATAACCGCTTTGGACGTGATTTCGCCGGCCATGACGACGAGACCCGTATTGACCAGCGTCTCGCAGGCGACGCGGCTCATCGGATCCTGGGCCAAAAGAGCGTCCAAGATGCCGTCAGAAATCTGATCAGCCATCTTGTCGGGATGACCCATGCTGACCGATTCGCTTGTGAACAAGTACTTTCCAGAAGCCACTAGATCCCACTCCTAACCGATATTACGCGACTGCGCCCCCGGCCCCCGAATGGGAAGGGAACGATTCAGCAAAACGCGCATTATAGGAGCATTAAGACGGTTTTAACAACGGCGGATTGGGGCAACTTGGGGAGAAACTTCATCCATCGAGGTCGTGCGGCGCCATTTCCAGGATGCGTCAACAAAAAACAATGACAAATACGAAGCTGAGCGGCCAAGAAACAGCTTCCCCACCCCTGGGAGGGCACTGCGGTGCTGTATTCTTCCCCCGCGACAACCGACCTGATCGTTGACGTAACGCCGAGAATGGAACCGGTGCTGCTCGATATCAAATCAAAATAAGCGCGGCGAGCCGAGCGACTAGATCGCGGTCGACTCCAATACCGAGATCGGTTGGTCGGTGTTAATTACGCGCTGCAGCTGAAAACCGCAACCGGCGACCAGATCGCGATACTCGGCTTCGGTTCGTTCTTTGCCGCCGGGAATCAGCATCATCGTCAGGTCGAGCAACTTGCCGAAAAAGGGCTCATTGCCGGCCGGGATCACATATTCGACTAGCAGCAACTTTTGCCCAGGCTGCATTGCGGCGCGACAGTTTTTTAGAATCATCGCGCTCTTCTCATCATCCCAGTCGTGGATGATATGCCGCATCATGTAAGCGTCGGCGCCGGCGGGCACTTCGACAAAGAAGTCGCCCCCGATCAAGGTCATCCGCTCGTTGACGCCTGCGGCGACAAAATTGGGAGCGGCCCGCTCCACCACATGCGGCAGATCGACCAGCATGCCGCGCACTTGCGGATGCTTTGTGAGAAGCGAAATCAACTTCGATCCGTTGCCGCCTCCGACATCGGCGATCAGGCCAAATTGCGAGAAGTCATAAGCTGCGAGAATCGCGGCCGTTTCGCGGCCATGAATACTGGTCATTGCGGCGTCAAAAATCGCGGCCGGCTCTGGATTTTCGCCCAGATAGTCAAAAAACGGCAGTCCGTACTCTTGTTCAAACGCGTTCTCATTCGACTGCACGGCGCGGCGCAATCGTCCCCAGGTTGCGTAATGCTCAACGCCCATCATCAACGTCAACGGTTGCAAAGACATCGGATGGTCGCTTTGCAGCGGCTCTGACAGGGGAGTCGTCGTAAAAACGCGCGACTCTGTTTCTGCAAAAATTCCGACCGACGCCGATGCACGCAGCAACCGGTAAAGACGGTCTGGATTGGCGCCGCACGCTTGCGCCAAATCTTCGACCGATCTCGGTCCCTGCTTGAGCATGTCCGGCAGCCCCAACTCCCCCACCGTAAGCACGATCTGGGAAACCTGATAGCCGCAAATCATCTGCATCAATTGATCGAGCGGAGAAGCGCTGGTCATCGAATCGAGCTCCCGGAGGTTTTCTATTTGCGAAACCGAAGTCCCCTTATTCTAGCGAGCGCCGAGCAGATGGAATGCCCCGTCTTCCTGTTCCATGCACGGGACGATTCGAACGTAGAATTCAGCGAGTCGCAAGCGTTCTCGAAACGATTGGCGCATAGCGGCGTCGATGTGACGTTCGTCCCTGCTGAAACTGGAGAACGCCCCCATCAATGATCAACGCAGGGGTTCCGCAGGGGGTTGAGTGGATGAAGAAGCGAGCGGGGAACTTAACGCCTGGCGCAGCATACTACGCCGCCGCTCGGCGATAACTAACTTCGGCCCTCGGCAAGAAAGGGCGAATCACTTTGAGCGTGTTTTCCACCGCGCCCAACTGCGAAGCGACCACTTGCTGAGCGTTGGCGCCCAAGGCGGCGCGCCGCTGCGGATCATCGAGACAGCGTCCCACAAAGTCGATCAGCGCCGCTTCGTCTTGCACCATCTCGGCGGCGTCGGCGTCCAGCAGCAACTGGACGATGTCGCGAAAGTTTTTGATGTTGGGGCCAAAGCTGACCGCCGCGCCATAGGCGGCCGGTTCAATCATGTTTTGTCCGCCACGGCGACCAAAGCTGCCGCCGACAAACGCGATGTCGGCCAGACCCCACCAGGCGCCAAGTTCGCCCACCGTATCGATCAGCAGGACATTGGCTGTCGGGTCAACGACGCTTTGCTCCAGCGAAGAGCGACGCGACCAGTTGACGTTGCGATCATCCAACATCGCCGCAACCTCGTCGAAACGCTCTGGATGCCGCGGCACCAGGATCAGTCGTAACTGCGGATGACGCGGCGCTGCCGAGAAAAACGCGTCGAGCGCCGCTGCTTCTTCGCCTGCTTGCGTACTGCCGGCGAGAAAGACGATCGCTTCGGCGGGGATCTGCGCCAATCGTCGCAAGCGCAGCGACTTGGGATTGCGACGGTCGGTTTCCGCTCCATCGAATTTCAACGAGCCTGTCGCGATCACGCGTTTGGCTGGCGCTCCCAAAGCGATAAATCGCTCGGCGTAGGTCCAGTCTTGCACCGCGATGCAGTCCAGCTTCCGCATGATCGGCCGCAACAGAGACGCGACGCGGCGATAGCCTTGATAGCTCTTTTCGCTCAGACGACCATTCACCACGACAACGTTGACCCCTTGCCGTTTCGAGATCTGGATCATGTTGGGCCAGATTTCTAATTCGGCCAGGATCAGCGTCTGAGGGCGGATGCGCCGCAGCGCCCTCTTCACCGCCCAGCTAAAGTCGAGCGGAGCGTAACTGACCAGGCAATCGTCATAGCGGGCGCGAGCCAACTCATATCCGCTATGCGTGGTGGTGGTGACGTAAATATCGACGTGGGGCGTTTCGATGCGAATCGCCTGGATGATGGTGGCTAGCAGATTGACTTCGCCCACGCTGACCGCATGCAGCCAAACGCAGGGACGATCCCCTGGGCGAAACGTGACGAGGCCGAAGAATTTTGGCAGCAGTCCACCGCGACGTCGCCCGCGCACCAGCGCCGACCAGGCGAAGTACGGAACAGCCGCGACGAGAGCGCCAAGATAGATGAAGTTGAGTAGCCAACCCATAGGGAATCCTTTCCCGGGCCCGTCTCATTGCACAGCGGCGACGCGACGGGGCGAGCAGTTCAAGCGACGCATCCAAGGGGGAAATTGAAAGCAGAACGCCGGCAGGCTCCGCTCTCTGATTATCGGCAGGCAATGCTACGTAACTCCGCGGTCTTTGCCCATATGACAATCTTTGTATTTCTTGCCGCTGCCGCACGGACATGGCGAGTTACGCCCCACACGTTTGCCAACGTTGCGAATCGGCTCGACCACTTCCTTTTCGCCGGGGGCCGAACCTTCATTGGTCTCTTGCTGCTGACGAGCGAGTTCGGCCGCGGCCGAGCCTGCTTCGTCATGACGAGCTTCGGTTTCGGTCCAGGTCGAGCTGACGAAATCTTCGTTCAGACTTTCGATCTTGTAGACCAGGTCGGTGACGCGTTCGCCGATCGACTGCCACATGCTCTCGAATAAACGCATGCCTTCGCGTTTGAACTCGACCTTGGAGTCGACTTGGGCGTAACCAGAAAACGCGACGGCGCTCTTCAGATGATCCATCGCTAGCAGGTGATCTTTCCAGATCGAATCGATCAACTCCAGCAGTACGCTCCGTTCCATCCGGGTCATTTCTGGGCGATAGCGTTCGTTGACTTCGCGAATCAAACGCTTCTCAAGTTCGGCCCGATCGAGCGAGGCCAATTCATCGGCTGCGACGTCTTTGTTGATCGTCGTGCGGATCCAGTCAGAGAGCGAGTTCAGCTTGCCGTTGCCGCCGCTGACGATCGCCAACGTTTGATGGTCCGAGCCGGATTCGTAGATCGACGCGACCTTGTCGCGGACCTTCTGCATCTTCTCTGCGGCTTGCTGGCTATGACCGTGACTTTTTTCTTCGAGCAAACGCTGAATTTCATCGCGTTGCTTGCTCTTGATATCTTCTAGTTCGATTTTGATTTCAAAGCGCCGCGTCGCCCAATCGACCAGACCTTCACGATCCAAACGCGAACGACCGCCTGACTTGTCGCTGAACTTGTAAAGGCCCGCCAAAACCGGGTACTGCGATTCTTTTTGTTCGTAAGCCTCTTTCGCCTTCGTCAAAATCATGTCGGCGATATCGGTTTTGCTTTTGTCACGGAAATCCTCGACCGCGACTTGCAAATCAAACTTGTAATGAACCCAGCCGGCCAAGCTCTTGTAGCCGAAATCGGGATCCAGAAACTTCTCCCCTTCCGTCAAATCGACCTTTTGGATCTGCTCGCGGGCCCGTTCGACCAGCAGCGTGTCGACATGATCACGGCCCACTTTTTTCAAGTCGCGATCGCTGAAGTTGGTCTTCCACATCGAATTGGAAAAGCGCGCCATCGCTTGCCAGTTCCATTCCGACTCTTCTTCTTCGGACGGCAGATTTTCGTCGATCGCGGCCATGACGTTCGATTCGGCCTGACGTTCGGCTTCGTCCTTGGCATGTTCGGCGGCGGCGGTGATGTCGAGACCGCGATAGTCGCGCGGATCCAGCTCACACGACAATTCGATCCCGGCCCAACGAGCGAAGGTTTCGACCCCGTAATCTTTGGCCAACAGCATATCGACAAAGCGATCGGTCTGACGTTCGACCATGTCGAGGATCAGCTCTTTGCAGTCGTCGCCATCCAGAATTCGCTGGCGGAAGCCATAGACGCGCTTCCGCTGCTCGTCCATCACTTCGTCGCTTTCGAGCAGATTCTTACGAATGTCGAAGTTGCGTTCTTCAATCTTCTTTTGAGCGCCTTCGACGCGGCGCGTCACCATGCGGCTTTCGATCGCTTCGCCGGCCTTCATACCGCCAGGCATGCTCATCAGGAAGCCGCGGATCCAATCGCCAAAGAAGATCCGCATCAGGTCGTCTTCCAGCGACAAGAAGAAGCGGCTGCTGCCGGGATCCCCCTGACGACCGCAACGACCACGCAGCTGCAAGTCGATACGTCGCGACTCATGCCGCTCGGTGCCGATCACATGCAGACCGCCCAGATCGCGGACGACCTTGCCTTCTTCTTTCATCTTTTCGCGCGATTCAATTTCGGCGATCAGCGTTTCCCACTCTTCTTCCGGCACTTCCAGACGCGTCGGATATTTGTCTTGCAGTTGCGCCCAAGCCAACGTCTCGGGATTGCCGCCCAAAACGATGTCCGTACCGCGACCGGCCATGTTGGTGGCGATCGTCACCGAGCCGATGCGTCCCGCTTGAGCGACGATGTCCGCTTCACGACGGTGCTGCTTGGCGTTGAGCACCTGGTGGCGCACGCCGCGGCGTTCGAGCAAGTGCGACAAGCGTTCGCTCTTTTCAATCGAGACGGTGCCGACCAAGATGGGCCGTCCCTTTTTCTGGATATGGCGAACTTGAGCGCGGGGGAATTCGGTGCGCCCCTTGCCCCCTTTTTCTTCAAAGACGACGACGTTCTCGTCTTCGCGAATCAGCTTACCCCAGCGTTCGCTTCCATCCTTCATCTCGAGCACGTCCCACTTGTGGAACCGCTCGATCTCGTCAGCGACCGCTTCGTACTTTTCCTTTTCCGACATGTAGATGATGTCCGAATGGGTGATTCGTTTCATCTCGCGATTAGTCGGGATGGCGATCACTTCCAACTCGTAGATCTTCCACAATTCGCCCGCCTCGGTCATCGCCGTACCGGTCATGCCGCCGATTTTATCGTACAGCTTAAAGAAGTTCTGCAACGTGATCGTCGCCAGCGTTTGCGTCTCTTCTTTGATCGGCACGCCTTCTTTCGCTTCGACCGCTTGATGCAGGCCGTCGCTCCATTGCCGACCTTCCATCTTCCGACCGGTATGCTCGTCGACGATCACCACTTTGCGATCTTCCACCACATAGTTCACGTCGCGAATGTAAAGGAAATGCGCCTTGAGCGAGTTGTCGATCAGGTGGGGCCATTCCATATTGCCCGCGGTATAGAAGCTCTCGACGCCGGCGAGACGTTCCGCTTCGCGAACTCCCTCGTCGGTCAAGTTCGTGCTGCGATCCTTTTCGTTCACTTCAAAGTGAACTTCTTTTTTCAGCGTGCGGGCAATTTTGTCGGCGACTTCATACTTGCCTTTGTCTTGATTCGCCGGTCCCGAGATGATTAACGGAGTACGCGCTTCGTCGATCAAGATATTGTCGACTTCGTCGATGATTGCGTAGTTCAATCGACCTTGCGACTGCTGCCAGCTTTTGGGGAAACGCTCGTCGCCGCGCGCCGCAGGACGCATGTTGTCGCGCAGATAGTCGAAGCCGAATTCGTTGTTCGTACCGTAGGTGATGTCCAGCGAGTAGGCGATTTGCCGTTCGTGAACCGGCATGTTGCTTTGAATCGCGCCAACCGTCAGACCGAGTCCGCGATAAAGCGGCGCCATCCACTCCATATCGCGACGAGCCAAGTAGTCGTTCACGGTAACGACGTGGACCCCTTTCCCTTCCAACGCGTTCAAATAGGCCGGCAAGGTCGCGACCAAGGTTTTACCTTCGCCGGTCACCATTTCGGCGATCGCGCCGCTGTGCAGCACCATGCCGCCGAGCATCTGCACGTCGTAATGGCGCATGCCGAGAAAGCGTTTGCCCCCTTCCCGACAGACGGCGAACGCTTCGACCATCAGGTCATCCAACGTTTCGCCTGCGGAAAGTCGCTGTTTAAAGAGCCGCGTTTGATCGAGCAGTTCTTCTTCGCTCATCGATTCGTATTTTGATTCGAGCGCATTGATTGCGTCGACTGTGGATTGCAGGCGCTTCACGTACCGAGCATTCGACGATCCGAAGATCGACGTGATCAGTCGTTCAAAACCGCTGAGCAAACCGCCGAAAAACAGGCAAATTTGCTCCCAAATCCGTTCCAAATACTCCATCGGTCGCTTTGCTTATGTCGGGTCTAAAAAGGAGGGAAAGGCCAGATGCGAAAACGTCCTGAAGAAGACACGAATTCCGCCGGCAAAATGTGCGCAAACCCTTTCCGCTGGGTAGCTTATAAGGATTATACCACTCGGTCAACCGCGCTTCGATCGGGGCCAATAGAGCTGTTCGCTGAAAAACGGTCCATCTTGATCGCCAAATCTTGCGACTGCCTGAAGATCATGGCTGCCTGGCGGTTCTGCGGTTGAAAACCGACTCCAGGACCGAAACAATCATCCATTCCAGCTTGTCGAACGCTGAGCGACTTGCCCAAACGCTTGTTTCCTCAACACCTTAGGTCATCGCCGCTTTGAATTCCGTCGTCAAACCCGTCAAAACTCGCGATATTCGCGGAAAATTGATCCTGCTCGGGACAGGCACCTCGGTCGGCGTGCCGGCGATCGGCTGTGGTTGCCCCGTCTGTACTAGCTGCGATCCGCATAACAAGCGGATGCGATGCTCGGTCATTTGGGGACTTCCCGAGGGAAATTTGTTGGTGGACACTCCGCCAGACATGCGATCCCAACTGCTGCGCGAAGATATCGGGATCGTTCACGCCGTCGCCTACACGCACCAACATGCCGATCATCTCTATGGCCTGGATGACCTCCGAGTTTTCCAGTTCTACCTTGGGCACGGGGTCCCGCTATTTTGCGAAGAGAACGTAGAACGGCAAATCCGCGCCGCTTTTAGCTATGCGTTCTCCAAACAGACGCCGACCCACGTGGGCGCGACGCCCGCGCTAGAATTCCAACGAATTGACCTCCATCCGTTCGCCGTTCTCGGCGCCCAGGTCACGCCGATTCGGCTGAAACATGGTCCCCGATTTGAAGTCCTTGGCTTCCGCATCGGCAATATCGCCTACTGCACCGATACCAATGAGATCCCCGAGGAGAGCTTGGCGCTGCTGCAAGGTCTCGACGTGCTGATCCTCGACGCACTCCGCTTCGATCCCCATCCCACCCATTTTTCGCTCGACGAAGCAGTCGCGATGGCTGAGAAAATCGGCGCCAAGCAGACCTATTTTACCCATGTCTCTTGCCGCATGGATCATCAAGAGACAAACGCCAAGCTGCCTGCCCACATGCAGTTAGCGTACGATCGGCAAGAGATTCCACTCTCTTAAGCGGCTCATCTTCGTGATTGCCCGCCAAAACTGCGGACGACCAGAGCTGGCGCCTCTCTTCTCGCAAGACATCGGTCGGATTTGCACGTCGGGAAAACTGCGAACTTTTTCTGCGTCCCTCCCCGCACCACTTGACGCGATCCCTGATTCCCCTAAACTAGAATTCATTGATACAGCGTCTCAGTATCAACTGCAGCCAGCCAGCAGCGATGCTTTCTCGATCTCCCTGCCCAGCAAGCGCACTACCGATTTCTCAAGCTTGTTGGTTTTCACTGTTTCTTTAGGGAGGACTTTCTATGACTTCTACCAATTCCGCGCGCCGAATCCGCGCGTTCACCCTTGTCGAGTTGTTGGTGGTGATCGCCATCATCGGAGTTTTGATCGCACTGCTGTTGCCTGCGGTGCAACAAGCTCGCGAAGCCGCGCGTCGCCTGCAATGCACCAACAATATGAAGCAGACCGGGCTCGCATTGCACAACTATCACGACACGTTTCTCTGCTTTCCCTACACCTATACCAATGACTCGGCCAATTGGGCGGTCGCGATTCTTCCCCAGCTAGAAAGCGGCAACCTTGAAGATCTTTATGACTACGATCTCGCTTGGGATGACGGCGTCAATCTCGATCTCGCGACGCAGATGCCCAAAGCCTACGAGTGCCCTTCCAATCCGTCCGCCGGCAATGTGCTCAGCGATAACGGCTTCCAAACAACCGACTATTCCGTACTACGAAACGCAACCGATTGGGACACGAAGCAGTCGCTGTTTCAAGGTGGCGCCAAAAAGATGCGTGACATCACCGACGGCACCACCAACACCTGCATGACTTATGAATCGGCAGGCCGAGCCGACTGGTGGGTGGACGGCAAAGTGAATCCAGGCCGCAGCGGTTACAGCCATGAGTATGGAGTCAGCATCGCCACCTGGACAGCGCCCAATAACGCCGGCTGGATGTTCCCCTGCTCGGTCGAGTTTAATTCGGCCGTTGATGACGTAACCACCGTCTACTGGACCGGCAACACCGTCATTAACGTGAGCAACTGGTATGCAGCGCCTTACTCTTTTCATCCCGGCGGAATTCAAATGGGAATGGCCGACGGTTCCGTGCGGTTTATCCCCGAGACGATCCCTTTTGACACGCTTGGCGCATTGACATCCATCGGCAGCGGCGAAATTGTAGGAGAGTTTTAATGTCTCTCTTCCACTTACGACGTCTTGGAATCGGTCAAGCCTATGGGACGATCGCATTGCTAAGCATAATCCTCGGCGGATGCGCCGAGAAAGAGCCGTGGCAAACAGATACCAAGCCGATTCAAGGTACGATCACCATCAACGGCGAGCCGGCCCAAGGAGCGGTTGTCACGCTTTATCCGACAGGCGACGCGGTCGACATTCGCCAATCGAAACCATGGGGTGTCGCCGATGAGAACGGGGTCTACCAACTCCGGACTTACGGCAAGAATGACGGAGCGCCGCAGGGCGAGTACAAAGCGACGTTCGTCTGGCAAGTCAATCCTTCGGAAATGGGTTCGCCCGACATGCTCTCGGGCGCCTTCGCTGATCCTGCCGAGTCCGCATGGACGTTCGTCATTGCAGAAGATTCGTCCGAGCTTCCGCCAATTGAAGCCGACCAGGCCAAAGTGAACAAAGCTCCCAGGCGAAGATCTTCGCGGCCGACGCCATTTGACGACCAGTAATTGCGGCGCTCGCAAAATCGCTGCGGCCATTGCTACGCTGTTCGGCCGATTTCGGCAAATTCATTTCCTTGCGATCCGCTGATGGAATGCAATTCCGAAACGCTTCCTTCGCTGCAGGAATCCTTCCCATGTCGCCTGAGACCATTGAAAATCGCACGACGTTTCCCACTAGCAAAGCGTCGGTCGCAAAAGCGACGCCGGCACGACGTACGCTATTCCGCGTCTTCTGGCGGTGGCATTTTTACGCCGGGCTGATCGTCTCGCCGTTTATCCTTGTGGTTGCCTTAACGGGTGCGATCTATCTGTTTGGCGCCGAGATTAGTGACATTGCGAACCAAGACTTTCTCTTTGTCGAATCGGTCGGAACAGTCGCTGCTTACCCGGCGCTCATTGAAAGCGCTGAAGCGTCGATTCCCGCAGGAAAAGCGACCCGAATCAGCACTTTCGCCGATCCCCGACGAACCGTGATTGTCTCCGTAAAATCGCCGCAGAAAGAACCGGAAAAAGAAACGACTGGCAGACGTCGCAGATCGGATCGCGGTTCCACCGTCTATGTGGATCCTTATTCGGCGACGGTCCTGCAAGCGCCTCAAGGCCCCAAAAAGCTCGATTCCTTCTTTCGACTGGTCCTGAAAATACATCGGCAGTTGTTCGTCGGCACGCCGGGGCGAATCATCGTAGAACTGGCCACTTGCTGGACGTTGGTGCTGTTTGTGACCGGCTTCTACCTCTGGTGGCCAAGAAGCAAAGCCAAGTCGGCCGGAGTTTGGACGGTTCGCTGGACCGCGAAACGTTACACGCTGCTACGCGACTTGCATGCGATCGTCGCTGCCTATCTTACGCCAGTCTGTTTGGTGATCCTGATCACCGGCCTGTTCTACACGCTGGTCTGGGGTGAGTCGTTTCATTTTGTAACGCAACAATTTTTCACGTCGGCGGTCGAAACCAACTCCAGAAAGAAGGCGAACGCAAAAGAGGACTACGTTCCCCCTTTGTTCGCCGTCCAAGATGCCGTCGACAAATCGAGATTGCTCTATCCTGATCGCGACATCACGGTCACGCTGCCTAGCCAGGCGACGGATCACTACGAAGTCTCTGCAATCAACGATTATGCTCGCGGCACCTATGGCGCCATGAATTCGACCGGCTTCCAACTTCACCGAGAGACAGGTGAAGTTTTGGAAGTTAGCGATCTATCGCAGAACGAACGTTTCTGGTGGCACACTTGGGCCTATCCGCTGCATGTGGGTTCGGTCGTTGGTTGGACATCGAAAGTTATTTGGCTGCTCGCCTGCATCGCTTTGATGGGGCTGCCCATAACCGGGCTATGGATGTGGTGGATTCGTCGCCCCCAAGGGAAAACCGGATTTCCTCGGAAACCCAATCCGCAACCAACTCCCCTCTGGCTGGCGGCGGCAATCTTGACGCTCTGCCTGATCTTACCGGCGTTTGGCTTGTCCGTACTTTTGATCGTTCTGCTTGAGTGGACCATGGCTCGTTTCCGCCGCCTCCCGGGCCGCGTCGCAAAGACTGGTAGCCGCGCTTAAAATAGGGCGCCATTTGCTAGCGACAACCATCTTTCCACTCGCAAAACCCTATTTCTGGCCAATCAAAAACAGCGGCGACGCCGATATTAACTGCAAGCACCAACGATCGAAGTTGAAATGCGCCGGCACGTCGTCCGCTTTGCTTCGACTTGGTCTACTTGCAGGACTGTCAGCATGTCGCGGCCATCTACTTCCCCATGTTGGAAGCGCATTTCCGTTGCGTTTGTACTTGGTTGCTGCCTATGGGGAACCGAAATTCACGCCGACGAAACGTCTGACGCCGCTTTCTGTTCGTGCTTGAGCGGGACCTGTTTTGATCCCTGCGCTTCGACCGCTAACATCGTCCGTACTTATGGCCCCTGTGCATGCCAACCACGCGGCACGCTGATGCAGTGGAGCTATGGAACAAGCTTTACCGGCGGGCCCAATCTTGATGCGCCGCTGGTGACCGATCGCCCTGACTTTACCGAAGCAAGTTCAACCGTCGGTCGCGGCGTCGCCCAAATTGAAATGGGCTACACTTACATTCATGACAACGATGGCTCTACGACTACCGATTCGCATTCTTATCCAGAGACTTTGCTACGTTATGGCGTCATCGCCGATTGGCTTGAATTTCGCATCGCTTGGAACTACGGCCATCAATCGAGCGAATTGGACGACATCGTCGGCAGCGAAGACTTGTACTTGGGCTTCAAAATAGGTCTGACGCCGCAAGAAGGAATCTTGCCTGAGATGGCGCTGATCCCACAGATGGTCATTCCGACCGGCGCCGAGGAGATTACAGCGGACCGCATCCTGCCGGGGCTCAACTGGCTCTACGGCTGGGATCTGTGCGATACCATTTCCACCGCCGGGAGCACGCAGTTTAATTCCGCCGTCGACGAGGAAACGGACGACGTCTATACCGAGTGGGCCCAGTCCTGGACGATCGGCTATACGTTCACCGATAAACTGGGCGCCTATACCGAATGGTACGCTCTCTTCCCGCATGGCGCCGAGACCATGAAGCCAGAACATTATGTCAACGGCGGCTTCACTTATCTGCTCAGCGACAACATCCAGTGGGACATCCGCGTCGGCGGCGGGCTCAATGACGCCGCCGACGATTACTTTGTCGGCAGCGGCTTCTCGATCCGCTTTTATTAGTGTGATTCCATCACTCCAGAGTTCGACTCTGCTCAAACTTCGCTAGCCCCGCGGCTGTGATCAACGAACCTTCGCTTTCGACATAGGTAAGCTTCGGCTGACGCAATAAAGCGTTCAGGCCAGCGTCCGTAATCTTGGTGTCGGCGACTCCGATCCCTTCCAGTTTGGGCATGATCGGCAATTGCTTTAGGTCTTCGTCGGTAATCGCACAGCCGGTGAGATCCAGCTGTTCTAGATTGGGGAGTCCGGCCAATAGGCGCAGGAGGTCCGCGCGATAGACGTCAGGCTCCATTCGAACTGCATAGATCGGCGAGTGTTCTGTTCGCTTCAACATCACCACCCCTTGGTTTCCCAACAGAAAAACGGAGTGCCGATCATCCAGGCCGACGCCAGCCACGACTCCTGGCTCAGCAGCATGAAACTCGTCGAGCGTGATCAGCGCTATCTGACCGTCCGGCTTTTTCACGTAGTACAAATCATCTAGCGCATACCGCGTATCGGCGATGTGCAACTTGGAGCCTGGCGGAGCCGACAGTGCGAAATACTGCCGCAACAACCGTCGCTCGTTCGGAAACGGAACGTTTAATTCTCCCCACCCCTCCACCAACTCGACGCCTGACTCGGAGGTGATCAACGCGTCGGGCAAATTACCAGAATAGAGGACGCTGGCGACACCATGATCGACCCAGCCAACATAGAACCCGGCCGGATAGATCAGCATCAAGCAAGCGGCGCCCCATTCCCAACGAACTTCCGGCAACCGATTGGGAACGTTGGCCAGCAACCAACAGCCGACGATGGCCGTACATAGATTCCAAGGGAAGACGCTATAGTTCCAGTCATGCGCCAGCGGCGACAGAAATAAGACGATCCCAACGTGCATCAGCGCGCAGGGGATCGCCGCCCAATGCGGACGGAAAATCGCGATCAGGCCAACGCTCAACTCTCCCAGCCCTACTCCCCAGCCGAAAACTTCGCCAAACTCGGTTGGATCGAGCCCGAGTGACGACGTCATATCCCACGAGTTGAAACTGAACCAATCGGGCGAAAACAATTTGTGCAGCCCGGCCCAGGTCCAGAGCGAAGCAAGAAACCAGCGCACCAGTCGCATCCCGCGCTCGTCCACGGTCGCGACCATCAACACCGCCGTCGCAATAAACTGCGGTTGCGTCCGATACTGATCGAAGACAAACGAGATCAAGAGGGACGCGACATGAATCCCCAATCCCAGCCGCGGGCGAAACAACATCAAGACGAGCGTCGCCAGCAACCAAAATCCAAATGGAATCTGCGGCAGATCGATCAGCGGCAAATGAACCGGCGTCTGACGAACCTGCCAAAGCGGCCAGGTAAAAAGAATCGTTACCATTTGGGCGATAACGCAAACGACCAACATGCCGTACTGCAGCTTCGTCAGTCCGGCTCCAGGCTTAGTTTCCGCCGACGGGACCGCTACGTTCGCGATGCCAGCCTCTGTGTTGAGAGGGCGAGTATTCACAGCACTTTATTCCGTGTTGGGCGGCGACCGCGCCAGCGCCAGCCATGAAGAAATCGCGTTCTCCCCGGCAACAGGGGTTCCGTTTTGTTGTGACACAATCTGGGAAAGATGTCCATCCTAATGGTGAAGGAAACAAGCCGGCAAGACGCGCACTTTACTCCACGCGTTCCGCGGTCCAGGCTTCGCATTTATAGACGACTTCGATCTGCGGCACTTCTTCTCGTTTTAGATACTCGGCCACGTCCGCTAACAACGCTTCTAATCGCTCGGGGCCGGCGATGTGACTCAAGCGGTTGTGACTGCGCCACAGTTGCAGGTATCGCTCTGGCGACATCAGCACCGCATGCTTGGTCTCGTGGCGACCGACAAAGCGAAAATCGCCGGTCGACTCCAAGGTTTGGTCCCAGTCGCGGTTGCGGTAGGCCTCGTTAAACTCCGGCACATGACGGCGGATTGCTTGTTCGGTCCAACCGACCGTGGTTCCAGTCGCGGCGATACGGTTGTTCCAGAGCACGGTAAATTTTCGCTTCGGTTGGAGAATTCGGCGAATCTCTGGCAGTGCGGCTTGCGGCTGGGCCCAATGAAATGCTTGCGCTGCGACGGCCCAGGTCTGCGACTGATCGGGCAAGCCGGTTGCGGCGAACGTGCCGTCGATCCAGGTGACGCCGGCGATGTTGGCTTGCTTGCGCATCGCTGCGTTCGGTTCGACCGCGGTGACGTGAAAACCGGCGTTGGCCAGGATGTGAGCCGAGATTCCGGTTCCTGCGCCCAAATCCACCACGGGATCGCCGGCGGCAACGCCTGCTTTTTCCGCTAGCAGCGAAATAAATTCGGCCGGGTAACTGGGGCGCGACGTGCCGTAGGCGGCGGCTTGAAGCGAGAAATCACCGAGCGAAGACATGCGATAACACCTGGGGATGGAAAGGAGCAAAGCTGCGGTTCACCTTGCCTCGCAAGGGGGCTCCGATTTAAGATGCGGGAACTCAATCGGACGGGTCTCGCTGCACGGGAAGCATCAAGCGGGCGGCGCGTTCGACTTTCAGGGAAGGAGAGCGGCCATGTCATCCACCGATTCGCCGCGGATACTGATCGTACGGCTCAGTGCGTTGGGAGACGCGATTCTAACGCTCCCGCTGCTGTGCGCTTTGCGAGAAAAGTACCCCCGCGCTCAGATCACCTGGTTGGCCGAACCGGTCGCCGCTCAAATTCTAGCGGGTCACCCCTGTCTCGACCAATTGTTGACGGTGAGAAAAGGTTGGCTGAAGCGTCCGAGCGAAATCGTCTCGCTCCGCCGTCAGCTGCAAGACGCGAAATTCGATCTCACCTTCGACGTACAAGGACTCACGAAAAGCGCCGCAGCCGCTTGGCTGAGCGGCGCCAAGAGACGCATCACTTTCGCACGCGGTCAAGCGCGAGAACTAGCGCCCAACCTGGCGACCGAACTGGTCACGCCGCGACAGACGCATGTAGTGCATCGCTATCTAGAACTCGCCACGGCGGTCGACGTCTACTCGCCGGCGATTGAGTATCGTCTGCCGATCGACGAACAGGCGCGCGCCGACGTCGCCGCAGTCCGCCGCGAACTTGACCGCACACGCAATTTCGCCGTGCTCAACCCCGGCGCCGGTTGGTTCAGCAAGACCTGGATGCCGCAACGTTTCGCCGAAGTAGCCCAACACCTCCTATCGCAGTATCAATTGCCGTCGGTAGTGACTTGGGGCAACGAACAAGAAGCGGACTGGGCCGAAGAAATCGCCCAAATGTCGCGCGGCGCAGCGATTGCGGCGCCCAAGCTCTCGCTGCCGCAATTGAAAGAACTGTACCGGGGGGCCAATCTGTTTGTCGGTTGCGACACCGGCCCGCTCCACTTGGCGGCGGCGGTCGAGACCCCCTGCATCGCGCTGTTTGGCGTCACGCCGACCGAGCTTTGTCGTCCTCTAGGGCCGCATCAGCAGGTTGTGCAAGCCTATTATCAGCCGCTGACCTCCCGTCAGCGCGCTCGAGCCGGAAACGAAGCGATGCGTGCGATATCGACCTCGATGGTGCTCGACGCGATCGATTCTCTCTTTCAGCCGCAAAGCCGGGAAGCCGCCTAGCGATTGGCGCCGTATAATCGATCCTACTTCTCGCTGAGCGGAATGCGATGGAAAAGATAATGCGCAAAATTGACGGGTCGACCCTTTTTCTCGCGGCGATGATCACCATAGCGGTCATGGTCGTAGGTTACATGGGCGTCTCTCAATACCAAAACACGCAGCGACCTGCCGCGCTGGCCGTAGCTGTCGAAAAGTTGGAAGACTACGCACCGTTCGATGGCTCCAAAGCAATGGAGTATCTCGAAGGAATGTGTGCGATCGGCCCGCGCGTCAGCGGTTCGCCCGGCATGGCTCGCCAGCAACAATATCTCACCAAAATTCTGGAAGAGGCCGGCGGCAAAGTGTCGCTTCAAGAGTTTGACGTCCGCCATCCGGAAGATGGCTCCCGCGTTCCGATGGCCAACCTGATCGCCCAGTTTCATCCGGATCGGCCCGAGCGCATTTTGCTCTGCGCGCATTACGATACGCGCCCCTTTCCTGATCAAGATCCCATCAACCCGCAAGGTACGTTTGTCGGCGCCAATGATGGAGCGAGCGGAGTCGCCGTCCTGTGCGAACTGGCGCGTCACCTGCCAGATCTCCAGTCGCACGTCGGAGTCGACATCGTCTTTTTTGATGGCGAAGAACTGGTCTTCGATAATCGCCGCGATCCCTACTTTTTGGGTTCGGAGTATTTCGCCCGCGACTACGCCCAAAATCCTCCGGCCCATCGCTATCGATATGGGGTGCTGCTCGACATGGTCGGCGACAAAGACTTGCAGATCTTTGAAGAGAAGAACAGTCTGCGATATCCCGACGTTCGCCCGCTGGTGCAAGAGATTTGGCGCACCGCGCGAAAACTGGGGATCCGCGAATTCATCGCGCGGCCGCGACACGAAGTTCGTGACGATCACCTGGTGTTGAACGATATCGCCAAGATCCCGACTTGCGACATCATTGATTTTGACTATCCCAATCCAGGCTACGGTCCTAAGTATTGGCACACCGAAAAGGACGTGCCGGCGAACTGCTCGGCTTTGTCGCTCGCCAAGGTTGGCAAGACGATATTGACCTGGCTCAACGAACTGGAGCCGTCGCGGTAAGGACTCCGCCGCGCATCTCCCCTTTTTCAAGAATACTGGTCTTCCATGCTCGCCTCAGCCATCCTCTCGGCGTTGATTTTGTGCGTCGCCATCTTGATGCATGCGACGCACCATGCGACCTGGCGTCGCGCTTCGGCTGACGCTTCGATACCCGCCTATCGCCGCAACTATCTCCGCTTACAGTTTCAGCGCCGTATGGCGGTCTGCTATATTCTGGCCGCTCTGGCGGCGGCGATCATGATCGGTCATTTCATTCCCCGCTCGATCTTCTTCATCCTCTTCTGGGGCTGCGTGATGCTGTTGATCTTGTGGATGGTCGTGCTAGCGCTGGTCGACATGATGGCGACGCGCAACCTGATCCTGGTCGAAAGAGATCAGCAGATCGCGCGGCGACGAGCTCTGGAGCAACAATTCGGCAAGCGTTCTGCGGCGACTCAGAATCCGGCCCAAGACTCGGCGACGGAAGAAACGCACGAGTGAGGAGAGAAGCGAAAAAGAGGGTCAGACCCCAATTTCGCGGCGAAATTGGGGTCTGACCCTCTTTTTCGCGTTCGCCCTAGTTTCCCGTCATTCCGACAGGGATCTCTCCCTTGTCGTTCAGACTAAAGTCAAAGTGGCGTTGCGTCTCGGAGATGTCAATTCGCAGCTTCGACTGATCGTTATATTCGGCCGGAAGAAATTGCTTGCTGCTATGCGTCATTCCCCATTCGATTTCTTGCGGCGTCGGATTTGGTTTGAGCTCTTTTTTATTGCCATAGATCAAAACCGAGGCTTTGCCCGGCGACGCTGCAATGTGGAAACGCCCTGAGGAGATCACGCCGCCTGCGGTGACTCCTTTACCATCAATCGGCATCAGCGATATCGCTCCTTCTTCGACCGGTTCTCCGTTAAACGTGACGACGCCGGTCACAGAAATCAGGCCATCCGTGCGACCACAGCCCAATAGACCGATCAGCAGAAGCGTGAACGATCCCCAAGAGCTCCAACGCGACAACATCTTCGCATTCATTTTCAACCTGCAAAACTAAGATTTATTTGAATCGCTGACACATTCCCATTCGATCCATCGCAGCTTTAGGGAGCAATGACTTCAGCCCCTTGTGTCGAAGTCATCCCGCGCCATGTGTCGATGTCGATGTTTTGCGCGACAAAATGAACGGAGCCATCAAAATTGGTCGCATTAACGCCACCAGGATGCATGCTCATCGCTGCAAAAGTCGCGGCGTACCAACGATCGATCACGTATTTGCACGGAATCTTCTTCTTGAAATCGTTGGTCTGCCAGCAATAGCGACCGCCATCTACGACCGCTGTCGTATTGGGAGAGAGATATCCCGTAAATCCTGCGCCCGAGGTAAAGATCGTTACGCCATAGGTCCCGTGATAGCCGGCCGAATTTTGATTGATCGGAACCTCCGAAACCATCACGCTACTGCTGGTTCCATCGGTCACGGCCGCTAAGCCATAAATCTCATCAACGCGAAATGCTGATCCGCCGTTGGAATAGGTCCAAGTGCCGTCCCAATTGTTCGCGTCATCTTGCCGATAGTTGGTGTTGCCGACGCAGACGGCGTAGCTGGCGCGTTGATGACACCAACGCGGATTGCTATCCGCTTGACCCAACGTCATTTCTTCGGAAGGACACGACATGACCGAAAGCGAAGTGGTGCGATAGGCCAGATTATTGCCATCATTAACACGAACCGCCCAATTCAGCGTGTCGTACAAAGCCTGCTGCTCCACAAACGGCAGTACGCGTCCCACCCACGAGATGGTGTCGAGCTTGTCGCCTGGTTCACCGGGAAAGAGCTTCGGACCAAATCCAAAGTAGGGCAACTTTTGATAAGTGTCGTGATAGTTATGCAGCGCCAAAGCGATGTTCTTTTGATTACTGACGCATTGCGTCCGCCGCGCCGCTTCGCGCGCTTGTTGAACTGCTGGAAGCAACAACGCAATTAAAACGCCGATGATCGCGATAACGACCAACAGCTCCACCAGGGTGAAGGCTTTGCGGAATTGGAGACGCAGCATGGGAAGACACCTACGAAGAGAAAAAGATGCGGAAAACCGAATATTAGATATTGCAGCACCGCTCCACAATGAGATCTCTTTCGCACTTCCTGAGTATCTTTCCGCAAATACTCACGCAATAAGGAGAAGAGTGACGGATGGATTGAGCTTATGCCCTGAAATCAGCCGGTTATTCCCCCACCCTGGCGCACGCATCGAAGCGTGCATCTACGAACTGGGGACGCAAATTTGACCTAACGTCGGTCGCGTTGGGAAGATTTTAGAAAATTCACGGCCAAGAAAGCGCCAAAGGCCGTCCCCAGCGGGTACGACCTTTGTTAATGCGCCGTTCCTGACTTGTGGTTGCGCTATTCTCCGGTCATTCCAACAGGGATCTCCCCCTTGTTGTTCAGATCGAAATCAAAGTGGCGCTCCGAATCAGAAATCGTAATCCGCAATTTCGACTGCTGGTTGTAAGGCCCCGGCAGGTACTGAACGCGATCCGAAGTAATTCCACGTTCGATCTCTTCCGCCGTGGGATTTTTCTTTTCGACAATCTTGTTGGCGTAGATCTGCACGGCGATTTTGCCAGGCGAGGACTTGCCCCGAATGATCTGGCCATTTTCGATCATGCCGCCGCCCGACGAACCACGCCCGTCGACCGGGGTAAACGAGATCGATCCATCCTGAACCGGATCGCCGTTGTAGGTGACCAATCCGGTGACCGAAATCATGCCGTCACTTTTACCGCATCCGACGAGCGCGACCAAAACGGCGACAAGGCCGATCGCACCGCAGACGCTTTCAAATTTTGAAGTCAACATGGCAACTTGCTCCGCCAGATAAAATGAATAGATATCAGCGGCGACATCTCGCATGACTCACCGCTTGGCCTCCTGCACCACCGTTAATTGGCGAGGACTTCACCCCCTTGGGTCGAAGTCAGGCCGCGCCACGACCAGATGTCAATCGTTTCGGGGACAAACGAAACCGAGCCATCAAAGTTGCCGACGCTAACGCCGCCTGGATGCATGCTGAACGCTGCGTAAGTCGCACTTTGCCATCCGCCTCCCGATTTGTGGCACGGAATCTTGTGCGCCGGGAAGTCGTTCGGATTCCAACACTGTCGTCCGCCGTCGACCGAGGATCGTGTGTTGGGGGTCAGATATCCAGTAAAACCGCCGTTGTTAGAGAAGATGACGGCGCCGTAACCCCCTTGCCAACCTGATTCGTTCTGATTGGTCGGCACTTCGCCCAGCATGACCGTGTTGCTAGTTCCGTCGGTCACCGCAGAAAGATTGTAGATGCGGTTCATCCGAAACGCGGCGCCGCCGTTGTTATACGTCCAAAGTCCGTCCCAATTGTTAGCGTTGTCTTGTGCGTAGTTGGTGTTTCCGACACACACGGCGTAGCTCGATCGTTGATGCGAATAGTTGCCGATGGTGCCATCCCCGTTCCGTTCGCCAACCGTCATGTTTTCAGACGGGCAAGACATCACGGACAACGAAGTGCTGCGATACAGCTTGTTGTTTCCGTCGTTGGTGCGACCGTTGAAATTCATCGTTTCGTACAGTGCGTTCTGTTCGAGAAACGGCAGCACGCGACCGTACCACGAAACCGTATCCCCATCGGCATGCGTGTCATTCGTTGCAAAACCAAGGTACGGCAAGTTGCGGTAAGTGTCGTGATAGTTATGAATCGCCAACGCAACGTTCTTAATGTTGCTGATGCATTGCGTACGACGAGCCGCTTCTCGTGCTTGTTGAACTGCCGGTAGAAGAAGCGCAATTAAGACGCCGATAATGGCGATGACAACCAACAATTCGACGAGTGTAAAACCAGCGGATGATTTTCGGAGTAACATAATGATCTGCCTTCGACGAGAAAAACAAAAAAGCCCAGGAACTCCTAAATTCTATATTGGCCCGGCACTTCAGCAATGAGATCGGGGTTACCAGTGTTTGAGTTCCTTTACAAGCCATTTAGGAGCAACATGCACACACTGCATATTTCAATGAGCTTTTTTGCTCGGTTTGGCTATCATGCTACCCGCCACTTGCGGTATTATTGCCTGTTTTTTCCCTTACAGGGAGGGACGAGCAACTCGGCATCAACCCTTGACGGCTCGCACGCTGCCGCGTGCTGACGGAAGAAATTCGCGGTAACCCGAACCGCAAAACAGGGCCCGCAAGGGGATTTTGGGGGCGACGCTAGTCTCCGCTGGCCCGATTTTCATCGATCCGCGCGTGCAGCGCGCCGCCGGAGCGGCGAAAAATCATCGTGATTTCGTTGCCATGCTCATTGAATCGCACCTCATCCATGAAAGTCCGAATCAAGAAGAGTCCGCGGCCGCTGGGACGCGTCAATTGCTCGATATCTTCCGGGTCATAGTGGATGCGCGAGACGTCGAAGCCGGGCCCTTCATCACGCACGATATAATGCGACTCATCCCCCAACTCACGAGCCGTAAAATAGACGCGCCGCGCCTGATACGGTGCGATCAAACGGCGGCGAGTCGCTTCTTCAAAGTAACGATCGCCCCCGGCTTCTTTCAGCGCTGAACTGAGTTCGAGATTGCCGTGATGCATCGCATTGCGAATCGCTTCGTCGAGCGCGATGCCGACGCGTAACAATTCGCTATCCTCCAAATGACGAAACTGTTTGAGATAGTGCTGCACGTGGGCAGTTACGGCGCCGATCAGTTGAGCGTCATTTTCCAATACAAACTGAAATTCGGTCTGGCTCCAACATCGCCCCAGTCGTGCTTGCTGGCGATCATGGTGCGCCGCCGCCAGGACTTTGCCCAACGTTTCCATGAGCGAACCGGCGAGATTTCGCTTCGGCACGTAGCTGGCCGCTCCGCGCTGCAATGCGGCGATCGCTAGTTCTTCGCTGCCAAAAGCGGTCATCAGGATCGCCGGCACCAGCGGAAACTGGTCACGAATCCGCTCCACCAACTCCAGCCCATCCATCTCCGGCATTTTCAAGTCGGTCAGCACGACGTCCGGCGCTCGCTCGACCATCTTCCGCAACGCTTCTTCGCCGGAGGAAGCGGTGGTTACTTCTAGATTGCCGCGATTGTTTTGCGACAGCAGACCTTCCACCAGCGTTCGATCGACGGGATTATCATCAACGACCAAAATCCGAATATCGTTGTAGCCGGTGACGTAGAGTCCGCCTGGCCCTGGCGACTTTTCAGATCGAACATCCTGCTCTGGCGAAGACATTGGACCGGCAATTCCCGACAAATCTAGAAACTTCAGCCTACTTGCTGCAAGTGACAATCGCTCAGCGTAAATCGTGACGCCGCGACTCTCCATTTGCATCGAGTTAAGTTCGCGCGAAGAAAATCATCGCCACCGATCTTTTCGCACCTGCACTAGCGGCGCCTCTACGTTTTAAGCCGGTTTCTGGCGATCGGCTTGCAGCAGACCGAGCAAGTTGTTTTCGATCGTTTCCGAGATTTCGCTCAACGGCAAATGCCCCAGGTTCCCCGTTAAAAACGGGTTTTGCAATTCAATCCCGATCTGATCGACCGACAATAGCGGATAGGCGACCAACATCGTCATCAACGGCGTGAGCCAAATGATCTGCAGGTTATGCAGCAGCACAAGCGGCAACGTCAGCAAAAACATCGCCAGATACCGCCGAATTTTGATCGAATAGACCAGCGGCAGCGGGGTCTTTAAAATTCTCTCGCAGGCTCCGACATGATCGATCAACAGGGCGCGCTCTTTGTCGATTTGCAAAAAGGCGAAGTGATTCAGATCTCCTGTTTTGGCGCCTTGCTGCAGAAGTTCGGCTAGTTGCAGCGCGACATAGCTCGGCATGTGCGGCGCGGCGGCGATCTTTTCAGCGTTCGTTTCGCCCAACAGATGGACGACATCTGCCGCCGGCAATTGGCCTCGCAAACTATGCCGCACCACATGCGGATAGGCGGCGGCCCAATGGACCAGTTCGGATCGCCACTGCGGATCGCGCGGTCCATAGGCCAAACCGCTGATCACCAGGTTGCGCGATTGATTCACAATTCCGCCCCACAGTTTGCGAGCTTCCCACCAACGCTCATAACCGGCGTTGGTTCGCAAAACCAGCAGGACGCTGAGCGCGGCGCCGGCGATTTCAAACGGCGTTTCTTCCAGATCAATCCAAACCGCCCAGTTGTAATCAAATATTACGACTACGCCGACAATCAACGTCGCAATGCCACCGAAGATCAGCACGTCGCGAAATACCTGCGGCGTTACCGATCCACGCAGCGAAAACGCTTCACGCCAAAAGTTTTTTCGATTGGGATCTCTCACGCGGCTGACTCCTGAGGGGAGAAAACAAATCAAACGACAACCGAACGCGTTGCCGCTTGGCCCCATTGTCGGCGGCAGAGAAGATCCGACCAAGATTCGATTGCCGACAGGGCGAAAGGCGGAGGTCAAGTAAACGCCTCTAGCTGGACCACCAAAAAGGCCGACCATCGATAAGGATGGACGGCCTGCGATGGAAAGCAAAGCATCCCCGGCAGGGATCGAACCTGCAACATCCCGCTTAGAAGGCGGGTGCTCTATCCAGTTGAGCTACGGGGACAAAAAGAGCGATCAACGGCTCAATTCTAGCAAAATCGGCCGGCGGCCATAGATGATCACTGCAGACAGCCGACAGACGCCGCCTAGGGCGGCGAGGATCGCACTTGGCGGCCGATTTTTCTCGAAAAAATCACCGCCTTGGGTTATTGGAGCGACTGCAAATAGGCGGCGACGTCGCGTAGTTGGCGACGGGACAGGACTTTGGTCATCTCTGGCATCAGCGAGATCCGCTGCTCGGCCAGGTCGTCGATGTCGTCTTGCGGTATCACGACTTCTTTTCCCTGGGCGTCGCGCAGGACCAGCTTGTCGTCATCTTCTGAGGTCACGATCCCCTGCACCGTCTTGCCGCTGACCAGCAATACCGTGGTCGCGCGATATTTCGGCTCGATCTCGGCGCTGGGCGCTACGATCGATCGCAGCAGATACTCGGCGTCGCGCCGTTTGGCGACTCCGTCCAGCGCCGGCCCCACATCGCTTCCTTCTTTGCCGATCCGATGACAGCGAATGCAGGCCGCATCCAAATGGGTCATGAAGATCTTCTCGCCCAGCTTGGCGTCGCCGCCGGAGAGGCTCGAACGATAGGGCGCGATCACCGCCATGTCATCGGCGTCCGGCTGCAGACGTTCGGCCAGCTTGGCGATCTGTGCTGAGGTCGATGCTTTGGCGGCGGCCGCGATCTCGAGTTCTAACTGCACCTCGGGCATCGGCTGCGCAAGATGCTTTTCTAACTCGGCGACCAGCAGCGCGTCGGCTTCTGCTCCAGGGATTCTTCCCAGCAGATCAATCGCGACTTGCCGTTCTTCGAGTGACGCGTCGTCGCTGGCAAGCAACTGACCAATCCGGGCCAGCGCGGCGTCATGAAATTTCGGCATCTCCATCTGCCGAAGCGTCGCCAAGCGAAGCTCCACCGATTTTGCTTGCCATAACTTCGGCAACGTTTCGCGGATGAGATCGGACTTGGCGGTCGTCAACGACCTCATCGCTTCCAGACGCAGCTCGGTGTCCAGCTGTTGATCCAAGGCAATCTGCTGCAACACTTCCGGCGAGAGCGTAATCTCCAGCTTGTCAGCCATCGCTAGGGTGGCGGCGCGAATCTTTTGGTTGGGATCTTCCTTCAGCGCAACAAGCTGCGGCGTCACAATTTCGATCGGCGATACACGCTCTGTTGCGATTCGATATTTCTCTCGATTGCGACCATCGACGCGATCCAATCGGGGCGCTACGCGCCAATCGCCCAATGCGTCGATCGCTTCCAGACGCATCGCCTGCGGCGACTCGACGTTTCCAGCAAAGTCGATCACACGCTGAACGCTAGCCGCGTCTCCCAATCGATAGTTGGCGTTGATCACGCGGATCATCACCGCCTCGCTGGTATTCAGATCTGGCGTGAGAAGTTCCGCCATCGCCAGCATCGCGGCGGGGATCGAGTAGTCATCATGAATCGCCGTGACCGCTTCGCGCACGACGCGCGGATCGGCGTCGTTGAGAAACTTGGCGACATCCGGATTGGCTTGCTGCCGCAGCGCCACGACCGCCGCCAAGCGCACTTCGGCGTTCGCATGATCGGCCAACGATGCGACGTCATCGCGCGCGGCCAAGGCCATTGCGCCAACATGACGCAAGTAAAGGTCATCACCATTATTCTTCGCCAGCAGCGATACAATCCCCGCCAGGTTGCCCGCTGCGGGATGAGCCGCAAGCGCCTGCGCGGCGAAGAAGCGAACCCGCGGGCTCTCATCCTCCAGCCATTTGGTCAACGACGATGGGGGATCTTGGGGAAGATCAGAAATGGTGCGCAGCGCCTGAGCGCGAATTTCCGGATCGCCGTCCGCAATCAATTCGTTCAACGTTTTAACGGCTGCCAAGTCCCCTTTTCGCCCGAGTTGTCCCAGCCCCCAGATCGCATGAATGCGGGCCAGTTGGGACTTGTTTTTCTGCGCGACCGACTGCATCGCGGCAAGTTCATCTTGCTTGACCAATTCAAACTGCGCTTCCAACCGAATACGCTGATCGACGTGCCCTAGCAACTGGGTCAGTTCAGCCGTATCTCGCTGGGTGAAGCCGGCGGCGAGCAGCTGGCGCACCTCGGTACGAGCAGGCGACTTGGCGGCGGCCGGAACGTCGATCTTCCAAACGGCTCCTTTTTCGTTCAGCGGATAGCCCCCGCCCCAGTCGACTCCGTACAAGCCGCCGTCCGGTCCAAAGTTAATGCCGACCAGCGGGACGCCGTTGCCGATCTTATGCTCGTTGGCCATCGTGAACGAAGCGCCGTCAGACTCGGCTTGAAACGCGATCTGCACGCCGCCGGGAGCGCCGGTCAAAAAGAAATAGTCTTGGTACTCAGGACTCAGCGCCGTGCCGGGATTGAACGTGAAGCCGGCTGGTCCATCCAGCGAGTAAGCCAACGGCGGCGTCAAATAAGCTGGTTGATCAGCGCGGCGCATCTGCCATAACGCTTCGTCCATCCATGGGCTATAGCGATCGCCGCGATACTGATAGTTACAGCGCCAACCGGCGTCAATCCCTTTGGCGATATAAACGAACCGCTCTCTTTCTCCCTTTTGATCCGAGTCGTTATCAACGCCGAACAGATTGCCGTACGTATCAAACGCCAACTCTTGCACGTTTCGCAAACCATGCGCGAAGACCTCGAAGTCGCTGCCATCGGGATTGCAACGCATGACGCCTCCTTGGTTCGGATAGCGAAATTCGCGTCCTTCCTGCGAGACGACATGAATCCCCTTATCACCAACCGACCAATAGATTTTTCCGTCGGGGCCAACCGTCAAACCATGCATGTCGTGCCCGCCGTAGGCGATGTGAAAGCCAAAGCCGGTCGCCATGATTTCGCGTTGGTCCGCTTTGCCGTCTCCATTGGTATCGCGCATTCGCCAGACATCGGGTGCGATCGTTGCATAGACATCGCCGTCATGCCAGAGCACGCCGGCCGCGATGCCGGTGATTTCGGTTTGAAATCCGTCGGCGTAGTTTTCGATTTTGTCGGCAGTCCCATCGCCGTCGACATCTTCGAGCCGATGAATCTGTTCCGACAACACGGTCAGGTCACGCCAATCTTTGACACCGTCGCCGTTCATGTCGCTGACACGCCGCCAGTTCGGAATGGGTCCGCCGGTTGGCAACTGCGCATGAAAAAAGGCCTGCTTGTCGGCAGGCCACTCGAAACCAACGTCGTCCGGTATCCAATCCCTGTTGTCCCGAATGTCGAGATCCTGCGACTTTCGCCGCTTCGTCTGCGTGACGTACGCGCGGCCTTGGTTGTCAAGACTGATCGCCACCGGATCCGGCACATTAACATCGCCGCTCCAACGGAAAAACTCCAACGTGCTGGGATCGGCGCGCGGCGTCTGCTGGGCTGACTTCTCGCTCTCTGGGTTTGGCGTTTTCTCTTCCTTCGCGGCAGGTTCCGCTTTGGGCGGTTCGACCAGGACTCCGTTAATTTTGACGTCGTCCCACAATCCCAGATCGTCGAACGAGCCGATCGCGATTCGACCCCACGCATACCTTTTATCATGCGCGACCATCTGCGGCTTTTCCATGTCGTCGAAGTAAACTTCGATCAGACCGCTGTCGACCTTGCGGACCACTTTCACCTGGTGCCAGGTGTCGTCTTTCCACGGCGTACCGGCATTGGTCCGTTCACTGATTTTGATGCGGGGAGCGTCGTCGACGACAAAAATCTGATTCGAGTGATCGTCGGTCTTCTCACCCAAGTGAACATAGTAGAAGTTCGCCGGATCCTGCATCCCCCACGCGATCACCATATCGCGGTGTCCGCGTGACGTTTGCAGCGTTTTGGCTTTGGCGGTCAGCACGAAATCGCCGAGCAGCTTGTCTTTCAAGATCGCGAGCGAAAACGGACTGCGATGCGGCGGCTTGTACTTGCCGACGCCGCTCAGCTTGAACGCATGGTTCCCCTCTTCCAACTTCACCACCGACCAGGTCGCCGGATCGGTCGGGCGCCAGGCGGCGGCGCCATTCTCAAAGTCCTCGGAGATCACCAGCGGCAACTGCGCTGGCTGTTTCTCGGATTGGGCAACCGCGTCTCGCGCGATTGCAGGCAACAGAATCAATAAACCGAAGAGGGAGAATCGGAGCATAAGGCGGCAGGTGGTTAGCGGAAGGGATTCGGACGCTGGTGAAACCAGACTCAGCGCCGCGGAGGATTCTGTTCAGAATAATCCGATTCCGGGCCCCAGCAAACCGCCAAAAGTGGGTGGCGACAAAAATAGCAGAGATCGGCGACAAAATGTATTGCCGCCGATCTCTTTGCATGGGAGCGCAGCAATTACGACGGAACGTAATGTCGTGAGATCAGATCCATCTGGATCCAAAGTAGCTTGTTGAAGGCCCGGAGCGTCGCAACTTCGGTCTCGCGTGGCAACCCCAAGCCGCAAATCGTGGCGATCAACGCATCGGTGACAAACGTCATCAACGCATTCATCTGCACCAAGGGAACGACGATCCCCTTATTGCCGGCGTCCGGCGTGTGGATCTTGCCGACCATATCCAAATACAGCAGCATCTTGGCGTCGTAGGTGCGCGTGACAAGCGCCTCGAGATAGCGGCTCAAATGGAGCTTGCGAAACGTGATCTGTTCGTGATCCAGCTCCAAGTCTTCCAGATTGTCGGGCATCGGTCCGTCGTACCCGTGCTGTCGCGGCATAAAGTGTCGCCAGGTCGCGTCGTATTGATGCAGCTTTTCGTATACGGCGTCAACCAGCGCCGGCACGATCGGCGCCAGCACCGGCGCCGCGGCGTGGATCGCGGCGACATCGTCCGGCCCAAAACCGGTGAACTCTTGCAAGTATTGAAAGCGATAAGCGACATCAGCTTCGAGACGCGGTTCATCAATGTGTTGCATAGCGACCACCTTCGACCTGTCCGGATGGATAGGTTTGGCTAGAATTAGGATCCATCGGATACCTGGACGATCATGTCCGATTTACTATTCAATTTAGGCCTCGCTTAATTGGATGTCAATATCCAATTAAGCCGCCAGAGACCGGACACCTATGTTTTCACAAACTGTCGAATACGCGCTGCGCGCCGTTTGCCACTTGGCGTATATCGCTCCCGAATCTTGCACGACCGAAGAAATTGCGACCGGGACGAAGGTCCCTCTCGCCTATCTCTCGAAAGTGCTGCAAGGGCTAGCAAAGGCCGGCGTTGTCCGTTCGCAGCGAGGAATCGGCGGAGGAATGTCGCTCATCAAGCGCCCCGACGAGCTAACAATCCTGGAAGTCGTCAACGCGGTCGATCCGATTCAACGAATCCGGACCTGCCCACTGGGTCTTTCGACCCACGGCGTCAAGCTGTGCCCTTTGCACCGTCGCTTGGACAACGCATTGAAGAGCGTGGAAGAAGCTTTTGGCGGTACGACGCTTGCCGAAGTCATCGCCGAGCCGTCCGAAAGTATCCCCTTATGTGAATTTCCGAGCAAATCTCCGATCAAAAATGCACCATCTGCCGATTAAACCAGCTTTAATAGAGCTACGGGTTACCCTTGGCCGGCTGAATTCCTCCTGACCTATCTTGCGAAAAAGCTACAATATCCCGATTAGGGCGTCGGCGCCCAACCTGGGGATTGAGACCGTAAATGGACCTTTACTCTTCTGCAAAAAAAATCGACTGGGCCCAACAGGCGGAACAGTTCAGCGAATATTTCTCGAGCGGCGAACTGCTCAAAAACGGCATCGCAACGCTCGTGATCGTTCTCCTGCTGCTCATCCTGCGTAGCATTTTGGTACGCGCGGTCCGTCGCAGCGACAAATTACCGAGCGACGTTCGTCGCCGCTGGCTGGTCCAAATCCGCAACGGGCTCCTCTTCCTGTTCCTGCTCGGCATGACCGTCGTTTGGTCGTCACAGATCCAGCACGTCACCATTTCGATCTTAGCATTCGCCGTCGCCGTGGTGATCGCCACCAAAGAACTGATTCAATGCGTTTCTGGCTCGATCATGAAAGCGGTCGGTCGCCCGTTCAAACTGGGAGACAGGATCGAGTTTCAACACATCCGCGGCGACGTCATCGACCATAACATTTTGACGACGACGATCATGGAGATCGGTCCAGATCAAATGACGCAACAGTTGACCGGCCGCGCGATTGTCGTGCCCAACAACATGTTCCTCAACAAGGTGGTCATCAACGAGACCTTTACGCAGGAATATGTGCTCCACTGTTTTAAGATCCCTTGCAGCCTGAAAGATGACTGGCGACAGACCGAGCAAGATTTGTTGGAAGCGGCCAAGATTGAATGCGAACCTTGGCTCGCCAAAGCGCGGCAGCACTTTGACCTGCTGGCCAAGCAACAAGGATTGACCGTGCTGTCGGTCGATCCCCGAATCACGTTTCGCATGCCCAAATCGAGCGAACTTGAGTTAGTCGTGCGCGTCGTCGCACCGGCCCGGCGAAAAGGACGCGTCGAACAATCGATTCTCCGCCGCATGCTCGACAAACAATGGGAACGCGCCAAAGCGGCCGAAGCCGAGAAATTGGCGGCCGAAGAAGCGAAAGTCGCCGAAGCGGCTGCAGCCGCCGCCGCAGCAACTGCCCCCGCATTGCCGGCGCCCAGCGCGATCGAAACGCCTGCCATTACTGACAACAGCCCAGCCGCACCGCCCAGCGATACGCCAGAACTGTCGGAGACGCCTGCTTTGCCCAGCATGGCCTTGCCGCCAACCTCCGATCCCGACCCCAACCCCGGCGCCGCTGGAGGAGCCACGTTGGGAAATACCGGAGTGACCGCGTCGCGAAACACGCGCTTCCCGTAGAGCTCTTTTCTCTCGAAGCAGTAGGTCAGACCTTGGCCTGGCGATCCTTTTCCACTTGATAGTGGGTCAACAAGAAGCCTGCGTTGTTCGCTTGGACCGATACCAATTTCAACGGCGGTGAAGCAATTTTGCGAGGCAACAACGGTGCGCCGCTTCCCAACATGACCGGCGCGAACTGCACAAACAAATCATCCAGCAAACCAGCGTCGTAAAACTGGCCAACCAACTCGCCTCCGCCCACGACCCATAGATTTTTCTCGCCAGCGATCTCACGCATCTGCGAATGGACTGGCCGCACGTCGCCGCTGACAAAGCGAATATCGGCGCCGTCGACTTTCGGGAGCGTCCGCGAAGTAAACACCCAGGTCGGCTGCTCGTAGAACCACGCGTCGCCTGACGCGGCCATGTGCCGCAAGAGCCACTCATAGGTGCTTGACCCCATCGCCAAGACGCTGACGTCGCGGATGAATGCGTCATACTCTTCGCCGGGCTCTTCGCCGAACTGAAACAACCACTCCAACGAATGGTCGGGATCGGCGATGTAGCCGTCTAAACTGGTCGCGGTGAAGTATTGCGTCTTCATCGTAGGCGTGGGATGGGGTTCGAATGGCCAAAGGAAAAGAGATCGGAATTCAACCGATCCCAACGCTCTCGATTATCGCAACAATTCGAGCGCATCAACCAAGTTTGCGATCCTTTTTTTCGTCGTGTTGATCTTATTTCTCGGGTAAAAATCAGCGAATTTCTCTCTATTTTTCCCTCTCTCGTCCCAAAAAGTGAGAGCTAAAGCGTTGTTGCCCCAGGCCCTGGGAATTACATTGGCATTGCCGGAAAGAACCTTCTTATTACCAGGACATTGACCACAAGATGAGGGACGCTCACTTTCGGGCTTCCAGCGACGATCTTGATTGGGAGCATCTGCTTGATCATGCGCGATCGGGTGATGCGACAGCGATCAATCGCGTCTGGAGTCACATGCGGTCTTACCTGCTGTTGGTAGCAGAGCGTGGGATGGGTGACGGACTCTCCGCCAAAATCGATCCGTCCGACATCGTGCAGGGATCGCTGCTAGAAGCGCAGCGTGACTTTGATCGATTCACCGGCAACAGCGAGACGGAACTGAAAGCTTGGCTGCGACGCCTGGTGAAGCACAATCTGGTCGATAGCCGCCGCCATTTTCAAAGCGCCCAAAGTCGCGATATTCGTCTGGAACGCCGCTTGAGCGGCGGAGCCAGCGACGAAATCGTGGACCCTCAACAAGCGACGGCGAGCAGCATGGTTCGCCGCGAAGAGACCGATCTAGAATTGATCCAGGCAGTTTCTCAACTGCAGGAAGATCAGCGACGCCTGATTGAGATGCGACATCGCCACGGCATGACCTACGAAGCGATCGGCCAGGAACTTGGCATCTCCGAGCGCGCCGTCCGCAACCGCTGGTCCATTGCGATCGCTCAACTGCGAAAGGAGCTGTGCAACGGTGGCCGAAGTCCCCTCTGAACAACCGGATTCGCCCGACGCCGCACAACTCGATCCTTCCGCCGAACTAAGCCCTGAGGATCAACAGCTGATCAAGCGGCTTGATCACTTATGGGGAACAGAAGCAGCGTCTGCTGCGCCCATCGATCGCGGCGAAACGCAAATCGGCCCCTACGTGGTGAAACGAACCGTAGGGCACGGCGCGTTTGGCGTCGTCTTTCAGGCGACCGACCCGCGACTGCAACGCGATGTGGCCTTGAAAGTGCCTCGTCCGGAAGTACTGGTTTGCTACGACAAACTGCAACGCTTTGAGGACGAAGCGCTCGCCGCGGCTCGACTCGACCATCCCGGCATCGTGCCGATCTACGCCGCCGAACTCTCGGGCCCCACGCCGTATATCGCTTCCGCGTTTTGTGCAGGCCCCGATCTGGCCGCTTGGATAGAACAGCATCCCTCCCAATCGCGCGACTGCCAAAGCGTCGCTCGGCTTATGCTCGACATCGTCCGTGCGGTCGCCTACGCCCACTCTCAAGGAGTCGTCCATCGGGACATCAAACCAAGCAACATCATGTTGGCGGCCAACGATGAAATGGCCGCGGGAGAAAGTCTCGACGATTTCACCCCACGATTAACCGATTTTGGCTTGGCAAAGCTGACCGATTCGCCGCTGACCAATTCGCGGTCGAGTTGGATCCTGGGAACGCCCACGTACATGGCGCCTGAGCAACTGCTGCCGCATTGGGGCGCGGTTGGCGAAAAAGCGGACATGTTTGCATTGGGAGCGATGCTCTGGGAGCTGCTCTCTGGCGAACCTCCGCGAATGGGCGCCACTTACTCAGACATCATCACCGAATTGCTCAGTGAGCAGCCGATCCAATCAACGCTGAAGCGAGCGGATGTTCCCAACGATCTACGCGTGATTGTGGCCCGCTGTCTCGCCAAAGATCCGAACGAGCGTTACGCGTCAGCCGCGGCGCTGGCCGAAGACCTGGCCGCTTTTGTCGCAGGAGAACGGATTTCGGCCAGTCAATTCGGCTGGTTCGACGCATTTACGAGATGGGCCAGTCAACCGCAGCGACCGTCGCAAATCTGCTTCTTTATGATTCCGGTCAACCTGGTGATGGCGATGTGGATGACATCTTCGATGTTTCTAATCTGGGGCGCCCTGTTCCCCGCCGCGGATCGCTGGAGCGTCTTTATCCAATTGTTCTCCATCGCTTTGGGATACAACCTGCAAGTCGTCTTTTTCTGCTGGCTGCGGCTTCATGGCCACAAATGGGCGACGATCGCGGCGCTGACGCTTACCATGTTGGTGACGGTTCTGATCCCTTTCCTCGTGCTAACCGGCGCGATTCGTACGTTTTCTGATCTGTATCGCGACTTTCCTTTCTTTGACACGATCAACCATACGCAGATCTTGTTCTTTGGGCTTTGTCAGGCATTTTTGCTCGGCGTCTCGGTCTATGCCGATCGGCAACAGTCGCGCCGCATGCGTGGTTGAAAAGTAGTAGAGCGTAGAACGAAAAAAGGCGTCCTCAGAGGACGCCTTGTCTTTGTCGCTTTTCAGTTCGCGGCGTCTACTCTTTGTACTTGCCGACAATCACCGAAGCGTTATGTCCGCCGAATCCGAAACTGTTGCTCATCGCGTAATTCAGCTCACGCGTTTTGGCGACGTTCGGCGTGTAGTCGAGATCGCACTTCGGATCGGGATCCTCCAGATTGATCGTCGGCGGCACAGTCGACGTTTTCATCGCCAAGATCGAGATGATCATTTCGATGCCGCCTGAGGCGCCCAGCGAGTGCCCCAGGGCGCTCTTGGTGCTCGAGACGCTCAGTCGATAGGCGTGCTCGCCAAAGACGTTTTTGATCGCCTTCGTTTCGGCGACATCACCCGGCGGCGTGCTGGTTCCGTGGGCGTTGATGTAATCAACGCAGTTCGGGTTGAGATCGCCGTCGTTCAGCGCGTTTTGCATCGCGCGCGACGCTCCGCGCCCTTCTTCGTCCGGCGACGTGATGTGCCCGGCGTCGCCGCTACATCCATAGCCGACTAGTTCGGCGTAGATGGTGGCGCCGCGCGCCTTGGCGGCTTCCAATTCTTCCAGCACGACAATCCCTGCGCCTTCGCTCATGACGAAGCCGTCGCGACCGAGATCGAACGGTCGACTTGCTTTGGCCGGGTCATCATTGCGGGTCGAGAGAGCTCGCATGTTTGCAAAGGCGCTCATGCCCATCGGCGTGATTGCGGCTTCGGTGCCGCCGGTGACCATGACGTCGGCTTCATCGTATTGAATCGCCTTCATCGCGTCGCCGATGGCGTTGGTAGCGCTGGCGCAGGCGGTCGCAACAGTGAAGTTGGGTCCGCGCAGCCCATATCGAATCGAGATATTACCGCCGGCCGCGTTGAGCATCAGCTTCGGAATCGTCATCGGCGAGACCCGATCAGGGCCCTTCATCAACAAACGTTCGACTTGATCTTCGATCGTTTGCAAACCGCCGATTCCGGAACCGAGAATTACTCCGCAACGGAACGAGTCATAATTCGAAAAATCGATTCTGGAATCGTTAATCGCATCGACCGCGCCGACCATCGCAAATTGCGTAAAACGGTCGATGCGGTTGAGCTCCTTCGAATCAAAGTATTCGGTCGGGCGCCAATCATGGACATCCCCACCGAAGTTGACTTTGAATTTAGAGGTATCGAACAGCTTCAATTCATGAATGCCGCTCTCCCCCGCCGTCAGCTTCGTCCAGAAATCATCTAGACGTTGACTGAGCGAGGTAACGATCCCCAATCCAGTAACGACGACTCGTCGCTTCATTCCCTTGAACTCTTCCGAAGGCCGACGAAATTACGAATTCTTTGCTTCTTCGATAAACTTGATCGCCTGGCCGACCGTTTCGATCTTGTCAGCGGCGTCTTCGGGAATATCGATGTCGAACTCTTCTTCCAATTCCATCACCAACTCGACCGTATCGAGCGAATCGGCGCCGAGATCGTTGACGAACGAGCTCTCCATCGTGATTTTGTCTTGGTCGACGCCCAATTGGCTGGCGACGATCTCAAATACGCGTTCTTGTACCGACACGGCGTGAAGCCCTCCGCAAGAAACCAAGGAACCTGGCTTATTTACAGTATGTAAATTGTGCAAGCGTTAAAAATTCAAGTCCAACAAGATAGAGGAATTCTGCAAGACAGGTCAAGGTGGAAGAGACCTGCACCGCGGCAATTCGTTTCGATCCGATGGACTTGCGTGACACTAGTCTTAAATGTATTCAGGTCAGCAAGTTTCGTCGATCAGGGGTGACCAATTAACCGGTCATTCCCCCATCGATTGTCAGAACTTGCCCGGTAATATAGGCAGCTTGGGGGCTCGCAAGGAACAGAACGCCGTCGGCGATCTCCTCGGGCTTTCCCATTCGTTGAGCCGGAATCCGCTTCTTTACCTCGTCCATCACCGCCGGGCCCAGGGCCTTGGTCATGTCGCTTTCGATAAAGCCGGGGCAGATCGCATTGACCGTGACCTTGCGTTTGCCCAACTCGCGAGCCAGGCTGCGTGTGAACCCGATCATACCCGCCTTTGACGCCGAATAGTTGGTCTGTCCCGGGTTTCCCATCAGCCCCGAAACGCTGCTCATATTAATAATACGGCCAAAACGGGCTCGCATCATCTGCTTCGAGGCGGCTCGCGTAAATAGGAACATGCCGCGAAGATTCGTTTCGATGACGTTGTCCCACTCATCGTCCGACATGACCGGCAGCAGGTTATCGCGGGTAACGCCGGCGTTGTTGACCAGCACATCCAGCTTCTCCCACTTCTCTATCACCCCGTCAACGACCGCTTCGACGCTTTCCCGCTTCGTCACGTCACAGCTATACGCTTGGGCGACTCCGCCGGCGGCTTCGATGATTGCGACGGTTTCAGCCAGCTTTTCGGCGTTACGAGCAACGACGGCGACTTTGGCCCCACGCGAAGCCATCGCAATCGCAATCGATTTGCCGATCCCTTGCGAAGCGCCCGTGACGATTGCGGTAAGTCCGTTCAAATCGACCGGCAATGCGGTGTGGGAATTGTCGCTCATCAAAATCACCTAACGTAGTAAATGGCTGAACGGCGCTTGGCATTAGGCCGTAATATTATGGAATTCCGCTTTACGATCGATCCGCTTCATCAGTCCGCGTAGGACGCGACCGGCGCCGATTTCAAAAAACTCATAAAAATCAGCCGCCAGCAGATAACGCATCGAATCTTCCCAGCGAACCGGGGAGCAAACCTGCTGAATCAGCAGTTGTCGAATTTCTTCGGGATCACTGTGCGGGACCGCGTCGACGTTCGATACGACCGGTATCCGCGGCGCCGACATCGGGACGTCGGCAAGTGCGGCGGTCAGCTTTTCGACCGCCGGCTGCATGATTTGGGTATGAAACGCACCGGCTACCGCCAGCGGCATCACTTTCATCGCGCCTGCTTTTTCGGCAATCACCGGAACACGCTCACAAGCATCGTTGGAGCCGGAAACGACAATATTTCCCGGACAAAGCAGATTGGCGATTTCGAGAATCTCGTTTTCGCGCGCTTCCGCACAAACGGCCGAGACTTGATCGCGATCCAATCCCAAGACGCTAACCATGCCGCTCGGAACGGCGTCGGCCGCTTCTTGCATTGCGGCGCCCCGGATCTGGACGACCCTCAGTGCGTCTTCAAACTGCATAACGCCGGCAAAGACCATTGCGGTGTATTCGCCCAGGCTCAGCCCGGCGGTCCCTTCGCACGATAAAAGTGCGTCCGGGTTTTCTTCGCGCATCGATTCGAGCGCGGCGATGCTGGTGACAAACAGCGCAGGCTGACTGAACACGGTCGAATCAAGCCGTGCGGCTGGACCGTTAAAGCAGAGTTCACCCAGGTCGTAACCGAGGATCTCGGCTGCGCGCTGGAACAACTCGGCCGCCTTCGGACTCGAAGCGGCGAGTTGCTTACCCATGCCGACGTATTGAGCTCCCTGACCAGGGAACAGAAACGCGATCTTGCTCACGCGATTCCCCTTCTCGTGGTCGCGCTAATGCAGCGCACGCGCGACGCGTGAGCTGACTACTCGGCGGCCTGTTCGTCTTTGATGATGACCCGCTTCATGTAGGTGCCGCAATTCGGGCAAACCACATGAGTCGGCAGAGCGATCCCGCAATTCGAGCAGGATTGCAGTTCCCGGGGTTTCAGCGCATCGTGCGAACGACGCATTCCGGTACGAGAATTAGACTGTTTACGCTTTGGTACTGCCATGGCGACTTCGCTGTAGGTTGAGAAGGGCGGCCGGTGGATCCCTGCTGCTCGGGAGCAATAACTACAATCGGCCCCGATCGCCTCAGAGTAAACGGATCATTTTAGGGAGCTTCGCCCGACGTGTCAAAGGGATCACGGCGCGGCCCACGGGAATGATTGCCGACAGCCGTCATCAGCTGTAAGCTTCTTGCACCACTCGATTTACGCCTATCCGAGCCCGTATTATGCCCCCTGCCCCACCTAGCGTTATCCAACTTCATGCGGCTGACAACGTCGCTGTGGCGGCCAAAACACTGGCTCGCGGCGAGGATTTCTCAGGCGGCAGTCGCACAATCAAGGCCGCCGCCGAGGTTCGTTTTGGTCACAAGATCGCTCTCACTTCGATTGCAGCAGACGAGCCGGTCCATAAATATGGCCAAGTAATCGGCTATGCGACCCGCGTCATTTCGCCCGGCGAGCATGTCCACAGCCACAATTTGCATCTGGGCGAGTTGCATCTTGATTACGCTTCGGCAAGCGAACCCCCTGCGCCGCCGGCGCCGATCACCGGGCGAACCTTCGATGGATACCTGCGGGCCGACGGACGAGCGGGAACGCGCAACTACATTGCGGTGATTTCGACGGTCAATTGCTCGGCCAGCGTCGCCAAGTATGTCGCGCATGCGTTTGATCCGCGGCGATTGGCCGATTTTCCGAATATCGACGGGGTCATCCCATTCACGCATCAAAGCGGTTGCGGCATGCAGTTTGGCGGTGACGCGCATACGACGCTCAATCGCGTGATGGCCGGCATCGCGCGGCACCCCAACATCGGCGGCTATCTGCTGATCGGACTGGGCTGCGAAACCGGCGCGATGGGCTACTTGGTGCAGCAAGAGCGGTTGGTCCAACTTGACAGTTCGGCCGATCAGCCGACGGGCGCTCCCCTGATCCTTTCGATGCAAGATCAAGGAGGAACCGCCAAAACGATCGAAGCAGGCGTCGCTCGGCTGGTCGAAATGCTGCCGCGCGTCAACGATGTTCGCCGGCAGCCGATTGCGGCCAGTGAAATCGTCTTGGCGACCGAATGCGGCGGCAGCGACGCTTACTCGGGCGTCACCGCCAATCCGGCGGTCGGCGCCGCGGCCGATCGGATTGTCGCTGCGGGGGGAATTTCGCTGCTGGCCGAGACGCCTGAGATTTTTGGCGCCGAGCATCTGCTGACGCGCCGCGCGATCAACGTCGCCGTCGCCGACAAATTGATCGAGCGGATCGAATGGTGGAAACGTTACGTCGGGATGTTTGGGGCGCAACTCGACAACAATCCGTCTCCCGGCAACAAAGAAGGGGGTCTGACCACGATCGCTGAAAAGTCGCTGGGCGCCGTCGCCAAAGCCGGCGGAACCGCACTGGTCGACGTACTGCAATACGCCGAGGCGCCAACCGCACGCGGGTTGATGGTGATGGATACGCCGGGCTACGATCCGGCCAGCGTCACCGGCATGGTCGCCGGAGGAGCGAACGTGGTGGTCTTCACGACGGGTCGCGGCAGTTGTTTTGGCTGCAAGCCAACACCGTCGATCAAGATCGCCACCAATACGCCGATGTACGAACGGATGGTGGACGACATGGACATCAACGCAGGCGAAGTCCTACATGGCGTCTCGGTCGATGCGATGGGCGCGAAGATCTTTGAAGAAATCTTGGCGGTCGCCAGCGGCAAGCCGACAAAAAGTGAAGCACTCGGAATCGGCGAAGAAGAATTTGTGCCGTGGCTGGTCGGTCCGACGCTTTGAAACGCCGCCGCTCTTTACAGTTTCTTCATAAGATCTGAACGCTCGGGGACGAAACTAAACGGTTTCGATACTCGCTGGCCGCCGTCCGTTAGATCGCTGAATGCCCCCCAGTCACGCTCATTCGCCGCCGCTGTATCGCTTGCATCGTTTCTGGATCGGGCTGATTCTTGTCCTGGGCGTTATCTTCTACGCCAACAGTTTTCGTGGCGCGCTGGTCTTTGATGACGACATGATGATCGTCGGCGCGAGCAGAATGGCGAACGCTCCGCTCGCCGCCTGGGTGCGACCAGGTCCGCGAACCGTCGGCGCCGCGACTTTTGGCCTGAACTACTTGGCCGGCGGCGTCAACACGTTCGGCTATCACCTGGTGAATCTTGTGATTCATCTCAGCGCTGCGACCCTCCTCTATTGGCTGCTCTGGCGAACCTTTCAGTCGCCGCGACTTGCAGCGCGATACGGGCCGGCGGCGATTCCCCTGGCCGGCGTGATCGCGCTCATTTGGACCTTGCATCCACTGCAAACGCAGAGCGTGACTTACATCGTACAGCGTTATGAGTCGCTGATGGGGCTCTTCTTTTTGTTGACGCTGGCTTGCTTCATCCGCGGCGTTGACAGCGGCCAACGAAGCTGGTTGATCGCGTCGCTCGGCTGCTGCATGCTCGGCATGGGAACCAAAGAAGTGATGGTCGCTGCGCCGATCATGGTGCTGTGGTATGACCGCGTTTTTCTTGCCGAAAGTTGGCGCGAATTATGGCGCAAACGGCGGGGCTATTATGCCTGCTATTTGCTCGTGATTGGCGCGTTAATTGGCTTCATCGCTGCGCAGTGGAGTTGGATCTCGAAACGAGGTTCTTTGTTTCACGACCATATGTCGCCGCTAGTCTATGCGATGAATCAAGGCCCCGTGATCTTGCATTACATCCGCTTGGCGTTTTGGCCCCAAGGACAAAACATCGACTATGGTTGGGCGGCGTCGGACAATCTCTACTCGCTTTATGCGGCCGATCTCGTGATGCTGGTCTTGCTGATCCTCGTGATCTGGTCGATCTGGAAAGCCCCAGCGCTTGGTTTTCTCGGCGGCTGGTTCTTTGTGATCTTGGCTCCTTCCTCGAGCTTTGCACCGATCATCGATCTCGCGTTTGAGCATCGCATGTATCTTCCGCTCCTCTCTTTAGCGGTGCTGGCGGTGGTCGGCGGATACGAGTTGATTGTTCGATTTGCGCCGCCGCTGCAACAGACGAAGATCGCCGGCGCCGCGGCCGCGGTGATCCTCCTTTCGCTCGGCGTCACAACGGCGCTGCGGAACGAAGTTTACGATTCGCCGATGTCGCTCTGGAGCGACGTCGTGCGTAAGTCGCCGGACAACTGGCGCGGCTATACGAATGTCGGCAAACAATATGTTCTGCAGCAAAATCAGCCGCAGGCCTACGCCTTCTTTTTCAAGGCCTATCAGCTGAAGCCGCTTGATCATCGCGTGTTAAGCAACTACGCGTCGATTCTGGAAACGTACCAGCCGAACCCCACGCTATCGGAGCTTTGTTACCAACGCGCTATCGCGGACAACCCTGACTTTGTTGACGCTCGCTTCAACTACGGCATGTTTCTGTTCGAATCCAATCGATTGGGCGAAGCCAAAGAACAATTGCAGATCGCGTATCGCAAGGCTCCCCACCTTCCGGCCTTGCCTGTCACGCTTGCCGCCATCGCGTTGCAGGAAGAAGATCGCGCCGCAGCTCAAGCATACTTAGAGCAAGAGTTAGCGAAAAATCCTCGCAACGCGAAGGCGCATCAGTTGCTGGGAAACTGCCTGGAACAACGCGACGATCACCGCGCCGTGGTCCATTATCTGACCGCGATCCACTTGAATCCGAGATACGTCGAAGCCCATAACAATCTGGCCGACGTATTCGTACGGCTCGGGCGTTATGATCTAGCGCAAACGCATCTACAAGCGGCGCTCACGCTCGAACCTCAAAACAAGACGGTGCAGCGCAATCTGGCCGCCGTCAAACAAGCGCTGGCGACGCCTCCCTGAAAACGGCGCAGCTAGCGCATCGACGGCAGAAGCTCTACCAAGATCGGACGATGATCGGAAGCAACCGCTTCTTCCAAGACGCGAACAGCGCCAACTTGAAAGCGCCCCATCGGCCGATAACCGACAAAGTCGATCTGCCGCTCCGGCTTGGCGACCGGAAACGTCGGCTTCTCCATCACATTCGCCAACGCCCAATGCTCTTGAAATTTCTTCAGCACGGCGCTCTCCAGCGTCGCATTGAAGTCACCGCCGATGATCGTCACTTGCTCTCTTTCGCCAACTAGCTGACGCAGGAAATCGATCGACGCCAGACGATCGGCTTCACCAGTGCGATGATCCAGATGCGTCGCCAAAATGAGGATCGTTTCATCTTCGGTCGTCGACGGAACTTGCACCGTCGCGCTCAGAACGCCGCGCGTCTCGCCGTTGGTCAAATTAGGCAGAGAGTAATTCTTCACTTCGCGCAAGGGAAACCGAGACAGGATCGCATTGCCATAGTCTCCTTTCCCCAATCGCAAGTTTCCCCCGAAAGCGACCTCCATGCCGGTCAGCTTTCCCAACTCGGCCGCCTGATCAACATTTCCAGTCCGAGCGGTATTGCGATCCACCTCTTGCAGCAGCACCAGGTGAGGCGCGGCCGACTTGATTACATCGGCGATGCGCGGCAAGTCAAGCTTGCCGTCGACTCCTTCACCATGATGAATGTTGTAGGAGAGAATTCGGAGCGGTTCTGGCTTCGCGGCCAATGCGGTAGTTACGCACAACAGCGACAACAGGGTCGCCAGCAAATTTCGAGTCACAGGAAGAGAACTTTCAAGGCAGGCTTCATCGGATACGGATCGCGTGAGCAGGTGGGACAATTATCGCTCGGCGATCAATTGAATATCATTGATCCCGGCGACAACCGCAACGCGCCAAGGGCTCGTTCCTTCGTCCCAGTATTTACCGGGGACCAACTTCGCGGATGTGGATTCATTCTTTTTGGGAGTACGACGTTGCCCGGCAAGCGACTCCGGGACCTCTTCGTCATAGGACTTCGGTACGAGAAAAGCGACATATTCTCCCGGTGGAAGTCGCTTTTCGGCCGCAAACGCTCCATCCGAGTGCAGATCAGCCGCGACGGCTGCGCCGGTCTTCATGCTCATGAGGACGACACGCGCATTTCCCGCGACCGGTTGGCCATGGAACTGCAACGCCCCCTGAACAATTCCTTCCGGCTGCGCTTCTCCACATCCCCCACTGAGAGCAAGTAGGGTTGAAATCAAAATAAAAGCGACGAACGGCTTCACGATTGGTTCCTTGCGACTGCAGCGCGATCGAGACAGGGGAAAACGATTAATATTCCTCGAAGACTTCGCCATCATTGCGAACAGCCAAACGCTTGAGCGTCTCGAGGCTGATCGTATCGGAGATAAAACGCGTGCTGCCGTCAGTCAGCAACATGTTGACGCCGCCGGGGTGAAACGAGTTGAGTACGGTGTTGTGCCGGTACTGATAACTGTTGCCCGGGGTGATGATGTCGTAGTTGGGGTTGTAGCGAACGGTTGTTGTTCCGGCGAACCAAACCTGGTTGCACGTGGACGTGCCGGCGGTGTCCTTGCTGCTGGCTCCGTGCCAACCGCCGCGATAGTTGGCGGTTAGCTCTTGGTTGTCGATCAGTCCTGACTGTTCGGCCAGCAACATCGTATTGGACGTTCCGTCGGTCGCGTCACGTAATTTGGTCGCCTGATTGGTCAGCAGCATCCCATTGTTCGCGAACCAACCGTAGCCGCAGTCCATATACCCAACCAACGGCTGCGTATCGGAAGGCGCTCCTCCCGAAATGCCGACGTAGCTGATATTCATCGCTTTTTCATCATTACGGCCATGCGGATTCGAGAAGGGATCGAGGGCGCTGGACGGACAGATCAAACCCGGCACGATCAGCTCACGAAGAATTTCGTTGCCAGTGAGATTATCCCCTTCAAACCGCCCAGCGAAGTTCAGTTGATCGTGCAGCGAAGACTGTTCGATAAAGGGTAAGACGAGCACGCGCCAGTTTGCGCCGTCATATTTACCAGAGGCGCTCATGCCGTAGTTGCCCGGCGGCATCGAGCTGAACGTGTCATGATAGTTGTGCAGCGCCAAGCCTAGCTGCTTGATCTGGTTGTTGCAGGAAATCCGCCGAACCGCTTCACGCGCCTGCTGGACCGCCGGCAACAACAGCGCAATCAACACGCCGATGATCGCAATCACGACCAACAGCTCCACCAGCGTGAACCCGCGGCGCAGTTGAAAACCAAATTCCCGACGCATAATAGACCTTCTTCAAACTATGTTATGATGAAACCGAATGCAGCCCTGGCTGACAACCGCCAAAGCGTTGGCACATGTGAATATCGCGGCGACCCTCATTTCGTTAGCAGTTTCGCGTTGAAATTCATCAAACCTGAACAATTCAGCCAACTGGGGAAACCAAGCCGCCCCAAATAGTGATCGCGGGAAATGGGGACACGATCCGCTTTTTGACTCCTCTATTGGCATATTTGCGTCCATGAACCAACCCGCCGAAAATTCGCCCCCCTCTAGCGCTATGACGCCGGCGCAGTCGCGAGAGCTTCTGGCGCGCAGTTGGGTCAAAGCGCAGCCCTCGGTCCTGGCGTTTGTGATTGCTTCGGCGCCGCAGTTCACCGACGCCGAGGATCTGCTGCAAGAGGTTGCCGCCGAAGTCGCAATTCGCTTTGACGAGTACGATGTCAGCCGACCATTTCTGCCTTGGGCTCTTTGGGTCGCTAAGATCAAGATCGCCGATTTCTATCGCGGCAAGAAACGGGAAAAGCTGGTCTTTGTCGGGGAAGCGATGGACGCGTTGGTTGAAGCCTGCACGCGCGTGCAAGACTTGATGAACGAGGAGCAACAAGCGTTAAACGAATGTCTGGGTGCGACGACGGGACGTTCCCGCGAATTGCTGACGATGCGCTATGCGCAGGATATGAAGCCGCGGCAAATTGCGGCCAAGCTCGGCATGTCGGCCGCGGCGGTGCGTGTGACATTATCGCGAGTCCGGACGGCGCTGTCGGATTGCGTCAACCAGCGTCTCGGAAGGACTGCGTCGTAAGATGGAATCGCGGCGAGCGATGGAACTGATCGATGCGCACCTCGACGGCGAAACGCTGAGCGACGCCGATGCAGCCGCGTTGACCGAATGGATTAAACAAAACGAAAAGCAGGCCGACGACGCGTTCCGCCGCATCTTCCTACATTCGTACTTGCGGCAACGGATCCAGACGCTTGGCTTGTTACCGTCGATCGAAGGCGAAACGACGCAGCCGAATCTACGGCAGCTTGACGGCGGCTTTGATTCGCCAGCGCCTCCCACTCGCGCCTATCGGTTCACTCCTACAATTGTCGTCTTGATCTTCTTGGCTGCGATTTTAGGGGGACTGATGCTACCCTCGGTCAACTCGCTGCCCCGCACTAGGCGATCGGCGCCGTTCGCCTATGAAGGTTTTGATTATGCGCCGTATGACGCTCCGGTCGTCGAAAATGAATGGCCGACCGAAGGTGGACTCGACGGAATGAACGGCGGCTTAGGATTCTCCGGCGCGTGGGTCGAATCGGGCAATCTGGTTTCGCTGATCGAGGCCAATCCTTCAGATCATCCTTGGACTCCCCATGACATGCGGCAGTTTGGCATGCTCGGCTACTCCGACCGCTTTGGCGGCATCTTGGCCAGCAGCGGCAATCAATTGCGGACCAGCGCCGGGCCGCAGTCGATTACGAGTCGCCGGTTGGATGTCACAGCAGCCCCCGCAAGCCTGCTGGATGGGGATGCGATAGGTGCGGACGGCAGTTCGCTCTGGATCAGCTTTTTGACCCAGTCATTTGATAGCAGCGGCGACGGTCGGTACGCCTATTTGCAATTGGGCCAGAACAATACCGGACTAAGAATCGGCAAATTGCGAACCGCTCCCAGCGGAAACTGGTCAGTTGCCGCGGTCACCGATGGCGCCGAACTCAATTTGCGCTCCAGCGACAAACCTTCCGGCGAAGGGGTTTTGATTGTCGCCCGAATCGACTTTCGTCCCGGCGCCGAACAAGCGACCATCTGGATCAACCCCGATTTGAATCAGCCGCCGGACGACGCTCAATCAACGTTGCGATTGCCGACTCCCGACTTTCGTCTCGATCAGATTTCGATCGCCGGCCGTTACTCGACCGACTTTGACGAGATCCGGCTAGGCGCCAATTTTCGGGATGTCACGCCGATTGCCGAAAAGCCGGCGTCGCCGTAGCCGATATCGGCAGATCAAGTCGACAATAACCGCTCGCTCGCATGCGAAAAGCGGACCGATCAGACGGATCCCAGCCGTCCGGCGAGACGATGCCGATTGGATCGACTATAGTTGAACTGGATCGACTCCGATCTCTTTCGCCTAAACTCAGACTCACCCCCGATCCCCCATCTCGATAAGAAAGCGACCCACATGAAAGCTCTCGCACTTGGATTGACGCTGCTGGTGGCCAGCGCCGCCGTAGCCGAAGAAGGCAAATGGCGTCCCCTGTTCAACGGCAAAAATCTGGAAGGTTGGACGCCCAAGATTCGCTATCACGAAGCCGGCGACAACTATGGCGATACCTTTCGCGTCGAAAATGGCGTGTTAAAGGTCGGATATGACGCCGAAAAGTATCCGGAGTTCAACGAAACTTTCGGACACCTTTTCTTCGACGAGCCTTTCTCCAACTATCGCCTGCGCGTCGAATACCGCTTTGTCGGCGATCAATGCAAAGGCGGCCCCGGCTGGGCGTTCCGCAATAGCGGGATCATGATCCACGGCGAGTCGCCCGAGACGATGGGAAAAGATCAAGACTTTCCCGCATCGATCGAAGTGCAACTGCTGGGCGGCAACGGCACTGCCAAACGGTCCACCGCCAACTTGTGCACGCCGGGGACCAACGTTGTGATGAAGGGCAACTTGTTCATGCCTCACTGCACTAGCAGCAGCAGCGACACCTTTCACGGCGATCAGTGGGTCACCTGCGAAGTGGAAGTGCACGGCAACGGCGTGATCAAACATTTCGTCAACGGCGAGCTCGTCCTGGAGTACGAAAAGTCGCAGCTTGACGCTCGCGACGCACACGCGAAAAGCCTGGCGAAAGATGGCGACCTGATGCTCAGCGGCGGCACGATCTCGCTGCAATCAGAAAGCCATCCTTGCGAGTTTCGCAAGGTGGAGATCATGGAGCTGGAAGAATAAGCTTTTGGCTGTGACGAGCAAAGATAACAAAAACGCCGACGGATGATAAACCGTCGGCGTTTTCTGTGGATGTACAGCAAGCCAAGCGCAGCTTACTTCGCGACTTTTTTCTTCTTGGCGGGCTTCTCTTTGATGCCGGCGGCTTCTTTTTGCTCGGGCGTCAAAATTCCGATCAGCTTGGTGCGGACGACGGCGGTTAAGGAAGCGAGTTCCTTTTGCGCTGCTTGCTGCTGGCTCGAAAGGTTGACCTTGCCGCTGACAAACTCACGCGCGTCTTTGCCTTTCAGGCCTTTGTCTTTGACTTCCTGCATCGCGGTCTTGCGCGCCGCTTTTTGATCATCGGTCAGTCCAACCGCTTTATTGGCTTCGGCCAGTTTGTCGCCAAATTCCTTCTTCAGCGCGGCGACTTGCTCTTTCTGACTGTCGGTCAGTTCGACCTTCTTTAGCACAGCGAACACGCCGGCGTTGGCGGCGCCTTTGGCCTTCTTCGCTTTTTTCTCGGGCTTATCGGCGGCCATCACCGGCAACGCGATCAAAGCGACAAAAGTCAAAATCAACAGCTGACGAACAACATTCTTCATCGGGGGGTCTCCACCTAAGAAAAGAAACCGAGCGACTCGCTCGACGCGTTGTCGAATTCAGAGCACGCCAGGCATGGTTAAGCGAATCTTAAGCAAACAACTTTTCAATCACATTGCCATCGCGAACCAGCGTGATCGGACGACCGCTGCTGGTGTGATACTCTTTGGCGTGATCGATGCCGAGCGCGTGATAGAACGACGCGGCGACGTCATCGGGACGGATGCCATGTCCGTCAGCAGGCGCCGCCCCTTTTTCATCGCTGGCGCCGATCACCTGACCGCCGCGAACTCCGCCGCCGGCCATCAGCATGGTCATGCAACGCGGATAGTGGTCGCGACCGCCGTTGGCGTTGATCTTCGGCGTACGGCCAAATTCGCCGGTCACAAAGACCGCCGTTTGATCGAGCAATCCCCGCTCGGCCAAGCCGCCGTACAGCGCGGCAAGGCCATTGTCGAGCGGCGGCAGTTGCTTCTCTTTCAAGCGCGTGAAGCCGTCGACATGCGTGTCCCAACCGCCGTTGGTGATGGTGACGAAACGAACCCCAGCTTCGACCAGGCGAATCGCCAGCAAGCAGCTCATGCTGAAGCTGTCCGCTTCAAACGCTTTGGCGAAGGCTGGCGATTCTTTACTCACGTCAAACGCTTCGCGAGCCTTCTTCGAGGTGATGATCGCATGCGCTTGTTGGCTGAACTGATCGAGACCTTCCAGCAACTGATCGTCTGACTCATAGCCGCGGAACTTGCGATCGAGCGACGTGAGCAAATCTTGTCGCCGGTTCACCTCTTCGATGGTTAGTCCGCCGCTCAAACTGACGCCGCGCACCGCGTACGGTGCGCCTGCCTTTGGCGTCGAATTCGTGTTGAGCGACGCATATTTGACGCCGAGGAAGCCCGACGAATGCGAGCCGCGGGGAATCGCGACATTCGGCGGCAAATCAACCGGCGCCGTCAGTTCTTTGGCGACGACCGAACCGTAGGCGGGATAGGTGAGCGACGCGATCGGCCGCGTACCGGTATTGACGTATTCCGAACCAAGTCGATGCGCGGCCAACGTGTGCGACACGCCTCGCAGGATGCAAAATTTGTCGGCTTGCTTGGCCAGCTTCGGCAGATGTTCACTGATCAGCATGCCGGGAACGTTGGTTTCGATCGGCTTAAAATCACCGCGGAACTCACTCGCCGCATCTGGCTTCAAGTCAAACGTATCGAGATGCGTCGGTCCGCCGGTCAGGTCGATAAAAATGCCCGCTTTGGCGTTCTTATCGGCGACTTCGCCGGCGCTGGAGAGTTGCAGATAGCCCGAAAGGCTGAGTCCTACTCCGCCCATCAGACCAATTTTCATCACGTCGCGGCGCCGCATTCCGTCACAAGTTCGGTGAATCGCCATATCCCAAGTCTCCGTAAAAATGATCGCAGCGCTGTCGGCGCCGGAGGGAAGCGTGTATTCAATTAGTGATTAACGATGAACTCTTTGGTGTTGACCAACGCCCACATCAAATCGCGAATGCTGTCGACCGGATCGCCGACTTCTTGGAAGTGGCGCTGGGCGAGCGTCTGCTCTTCCTGATCGGGCCAACGGCTGAGCGTGCGCAAATAGGCTTCTTCCACCAGCGAATGAATATCGGTCGGCGTCGACTTTTCGGCGGAGGGAAGTTTCTGTCGACGAAGCTGTCGTTCCAGCGTTTCTAACCGCGAGCGAGCCGCGGCCAATTTTTTGGCGGCCTGTCGGATCGCCTCGGGCTTGGCGTTGCTCTGACGCATCCGCGCCAACTTTTTCTGGCCGTTGCTGATCAGTTCGCGTCCTTGCTCGACGCGACGCTCCAGTTGTTTGTCGACATCCGGATTGCCGTTGATCTGCTTCGATAATTCGGCGATCCAGCCGCCGTTATCGGTCAGACGCTTCAACACTTCCGAATCGTTTTGCAGATAAACGGTCTGCAGCAGACTCGCTTCCATCGAGCGGTCACATTCGCAGTTGCTCTCGCGTGTCGAACGACCGAAGACTTGCAACGCATACTGGGCGTTACGCGACTTGCCTTGCGGCGATGTGCCGGGGATCGACATGGCGCGATCTTCGAGGGTCGCCGCATAGTTCTCTAACGTTTTGTCGTTGGTCGTCGCTTGGGTCACGATGTCGTAAGCGACTTCAGCCGGCAGACGACGTGGAATCGCGCGGCTGAAGTTGCGGAAGTCCATTCGATTCGTGTCGTTGGGCAACCAGGTTCGCTGGTAGGTGTCGCTGGAGGTGATCTCGCGATGGAGCCACTTCATGTCGTAACCGTTTTTGATAAAGCCGGCGGCCAGATAATCGAGCAGCGGACCATTCGACGGCGGATTGCCCAGGCTCAGGTCATCGACCGGATCCACAATCCCCACATTGAAGTAAGCGGCCCAAACGCGATTCACGATCGCTTTGGCGAAATAGGGATTCGTTTCGCCGCCGAGCCATTTCATCAGCGGCGCGCGAATATCTTCCACCTTCGACAAGTCAACTTCGGTCTCGCCCAGGATGTTGGCCATCATGTCAGGCTTCGGCATGTCTTTATTTCGCTTGCCGCGTTTAGGCTGGCGGAAGATAGCGGCCGTGGGGAGCAATTCGACTTCGGGAAAGGGAACCGTGCTCCCTTGCTGCAGTTTCTTGGCGATATTGCGGCGTACCTCGCCGCCGTTCTTTCCGGTAACGTCCAGCTCTTTGAGGAGCGCCGTGTATTCTTCAAACGAAGCGTCGTTGCGTCGCGGTTGACGCGTGAAGCGAGCTTGGGCGAAGAAGGTTTTAAAGTCGTCAAAGTCTTGTTTTGACCAGACGTCAAACGGATGCTTATGGCATTGAGCGCACTGAATCCGAATCCCCATGAAAGTATAGGCGAAACCGATGGCGCGATCTTCCGGCGTACGGAAATTGAGCCGCGCCCAATAGTGGGTCAACGTGTCGCGATCGGCGAACGATTCGTTCTTGCGATAGAGATCGCTCATCTCTTCGCAATACTCACGGTACGAATCGCCCGGCTCGCGGCTGCGAGCCATGATGATGCCGGTCGCCAGTTCGTCGTACGGCATGTTTTGTTCAACACGGCGATAGATCCAGTCGTACCATTCCTGGCTCGGTCCCAGCCGGACCGGCGAAACGTTGTTCAACTGCTGATCGTTGTTGCCGGTGATATCGCACAACAGCGTCGTCCATTTGGCGACATAGGCGGTCGTATCGAGCAATTCGTTGATCTTCGCCTGGCGTTTGCTGGGATCTTTGTCGGCGACGAACGCGCGAACTTCATCCGGCGTCGGCAACGTGCCGGCGATGTCGAGATTGACCCGACGCAGGAATTCTTCGTCTGCGGCGACCGGCGAAGGCGTGATCCCCAGCTTGCGAAGTTTGCCGACGACCAGCTCATCAATTTTGGTCGTCGTGGCGATATCCGGATACTTGGCGCCCACCAAATCGGTCAGGGGTCGCAAAACCGGCACCGAGATCACCGCTTTGTCGTAGGCGACAATGACATGCGTGTCCCCTTTTTCACCGGCGCTGATCACGCCGTCGCCGTCGACCGCGGCGATTTCGCCGTCATTGGTCGTGTAACGGCAGAGCGGCGTGACATCTTCACGCGAACCATCGGCCCACACGGCGACCGCTTTCAGTTGTACGTTTTCGGGGTCGACGCCAAACAGCACTTCGGCCGGAGTCACTTCCAGGCGTTCCAGCTTGGCGACTTCGTCTTTGTCAAACTTGGCGCCGGCGGCGATCCAATTTTTGAAGACGCGATGCTCCCAGCTCCCTAGCTTGTAGCGTTCCCCTCCTTCATGGGCGAACTCGTCGGTCGGCTTGGCGATAATCAAGCTTTCGTCGATCGCGTCGACGTTGACCCGGGGCTCCTCCCCTTTGGTCATCGCGTCATGATCGGCTTGAAAGTCGTAACCGAAGAGAGACAACTGGAAGCCGCCGCGGCCTTGAAACGAACCATGGCAAGAGCGGCCGTTGCAGCCCAAGCGGCTCATGAGCGGAATCACATGACGCTGAAAGTTGGGGACCTCGTCAATCGCTTCGTCAGCAAAACGCTGATCGAGCGTCGGCAGATCGGCGCCGCTGAGGCTGGTCACGGTGAAGCAACAGAACCCAGCGACCAGCAACATCCCCAGGGGCAACATCCCCCAGGGGGCGAGCAAACGGTGCGTCATCGAAAACTCCTTGTTCGATTCGGTCGAACCGGCATAAGTCAGAAAGGCGTGCATCGATTATTCTTTCGGCGTATTCTGCGACGCTGAGGTCGCATTGCGTGAACGAGGCGCTCGCTTCACGGCAGGATCGATGGCCCGCAGACGCTGTTCGACCATGGTCGCCACATCTCCGTCCATCCGTTCCAACTGGGCGTTGAGAAACTCGATCCGCTGCGAAACGCGGTCTTTTTCAAACTCCAGCAATTGACGCTGCGAAACAATCTGCTGGGAGATCACCTGGCGCAGTCGGTCCCGTAGTTCTTCGTCGTCCGGCGACATCTGCAACTGAGCGGTTAGCAGCTGAATCCGCGACTTGGATTTCCAAACCGCGAGTTCCAGTTCGTACCGCTCTGGTTGGCGTTGTTCGATTTGATGCAGCTTTTCGCTGACGCGTGAGAGCTCACGAATCGCGCTTTCGTATTGGCGCGGCTTCAGACGCTTCAGCGATCGCAACAGCGATGCGAGCTCTGGATGGTGCTTACGAACCAGCGCGTAGGCCCAATCTTCGCGGCGCGATTTCTCGCTCTCACTGACCGAGTCTTCGGCAGCTTCTTTCTTTTTGCTGGCTTTCTTTTCGGCCGGCTTCGTTTCGAGTGAAACCCCGTTTTGGGCGACGGCTTTCGCTTTGGTTTTACCCGGCTTTTGCGCCACGGCGGTCGAAGCCAATAGACAGACGACCAACGTCAACAAAAGGAAGCGATTTGCGATAGTTATCACTGCTGCAAAGATCACTGCTGCACCTCTTCAGTCGTCGCTTCGCGATCGAGATCGTCTTCTTGTTCCAATGCGACGGCGGCCAGCATCCAAGCGGGAGGAGCATTCCAGCCGGCCTCATCCTCGCCATCCCACTGCAACGCATTTAATTGCGGCGTCAGCGATTGTTCGGCAACTAGCAGATTTTCAACCGCAAGCGCTTCGTCGACGGCGTCGGAAGAATCAATCCAGGACTGCGCCAGTCGGGTGTCGGCGTCTTCATTCCAAGGCGCCAACGCCGCCAATCCGCCCAAGATCGCCAACACGATCGACGCGGCTAAAGCCGCTGGTCCGAGCGAAATCGAGCGACGAGAGGATGTCGTAGTAGCGAGACCGCCCCGCGTCGGCCGCGCATCCGGCGCACTGGGGGCGGTCATCATCGCTGCGGTCAACTCGACGACATCGGCTAGACGTTCACACGCCGAGACGTCATCGGCCAACAGCATCTCAAACGCGGTGGTCTCGGCTGGCGAAAGCTCGCCAGAGAGATACCGCACGGCGGTGAGATCAAAATCAGCTTGTTCCGAGAATTGGCTCATAAGACTGGCGGTCAGTTTTCGCGTTTGGTTTGTTGATCGAGTTTGGTGAGGGCCATTTTTAATTTCGCGAGCGCATTTCGCATCCGGCCCAACGCGGTCCCCAGCGGTATTTGCAACGTCTCCGCGATTTCGGCAAAAGTTTGTTCTTCGTAAATTCGCAAGTGAACGATTTGTTTCAACTCTTCCGGCAAGCGGTCGATCCCCTGGCGAACCTGGTCGATCAATTCACCGCGAACCAGTTCGGTATCGGGCGCCGCCGAGTCCCAGCCGGCGTGCAACCACTGCAGTCGTTTGTCGACTTTGCGCCCCACGGCCAAGCGGCGGCGGATCGACAAGGCCTCGCGATAGGCGACTTGGTAGAGCCAGCTTTTGCGAGCAGCTGGCTCTACCGAACCGCCCAACGCGGCGAATTTGACAAAGGTCGTGTGGACAACATCCGCCGCTGTCGGCGCGTCACGCACCACGCCCCAAACAAAGCGTTGCAGGCGATCCGCATGTTCGCAGTAGTACGTTTCGACGGCGGCAGCATCCAGCGGCGCCGCTTCGAACGCCGAGTTGTCCTTGCTCAAAGGCTCGTTCTGTCTTGTTGGATCGTCGCGATGAACCACAGGTAAGAGCCGCAGACCGGGGCCGATATTGGCGGAAAATGTCGAAATCGCGCCAAATAATCCCATCTGGGGGGATTCAGGCAGGCGCGAAGAGAGAAAACACCCCAGGTTTTAACACGCCAGCGGCGGCGACGGCGTCCTAATTTGCTTGGTCTCCAGCTATAATCGAAGCTTTTCCGCTCCCACCGCTTCCTTCGACCAAGGACCGCACGTTGTTCATCGGGCCCGTCTTTACGCGAGAAGCCGCCGTTACTCCACGGCGGAGCAAGTTTTACACCTACCGCACGGTCTACGTCGCCGCTCTCTTTTTGCTGATGTGCACCGCCTGGCTGGTGATGGCCGGTACGCAGATCATTCGCAATGTTGGCGATATGGCTCGGTTTGGAGCGGTGCTATTCCAGATTCTTGCGCCGATTCAATTGAGTCTGGTGATTTTCTTCGCCGCTTTTTCGTCGGCCAGCGCGGTCGCGCTCGAGAAAGACAAAAAGACGCTCATCCTGCTGCTGATGACGCGACTGAATAACTCCGAACTGGTCCTCGGCAAGATGCTGGCCAGCTTGCTGAACGTGCTCGTTCTGATCCTAGCGGCGTTGCCGCTTTTTACGGCGATCGTGCTGTTCGGCGGAGTCTCTCCTTCGCAGATCATCTATGTCTTTCTGGTGACGTTTGTCACGGCGATCGCCGCAGGCAGTTTGGGATCGACGCTGGCGCTGTGGCGCGAGAAGACGTTTCAAACGTTGTCGCTGACGGCGCTTTCAATCGTGTTTTGGCTTGGCTTTTGTGAAGCGATCGCTGCAGGCGCGTTGACCTGGTTGATTGGCGACATGCCGTTGGGAATGGCCCCAGACACGCTGGCGACGGCGCTCAGCCCGATTCGCGCGGTGCTGGAAGCGGCTCGCCCATTTCCGACCTTGTCCATCGAACTGGGAGCGTTGGGCAATCCGATTTGGCTGTACCTGGTGATCGCCTGCGGAACGACGCTGGCGCTAAACGGCCTGTCGATCGCATTGGTCCGCGTCTGGAATCCATCACGAGAAGCGCGGCGCGATTTTGGTCCTAAGGCCGAAACGCAAGAGTCGATCTGGGGCGCCGAGCATGATCTGGCCCAGAAACCAGGCAAACCGGCCGCCGAGTCGGATGAATCACGACGCTCCGAGCATGTGGATGCTCGGACTCGTAAGATGCAGTCGAATCATCGCCAGGTGTGGGACAACCCGGTCTTATGGCGTGAGACGCAAACCTGGGCTTATGGTCGTAAGGTGATCATCATCCGGGTCGTCTATATGCTGCTCGTCGCGGCGGCTGCGGCGGCGCTGCATCAATTGATCCTCAGCAATGCGGCCAAGTCGGTGGTTGATCAGATGGGCGCGATCATTCCGGACGCCGCCCAAGCGCTGACGCCGCTTTACCTGGTCAGCATGGTAATCGTGAACGCATTGGCGGTCACTTCTATCACCAACGAACGGGACGGACGATCGCTCGATATTCTGCTGGTGACCGATCTGACCCCGCGAGAATTTATTTTTGGCAAGTTGATGGGCGTATTGTGGGTGACCAAAGAAATGGTGATCGCCCCGCTGTTGCTGACGTTTTATCTTTGGTGGCAAGACGGAATGAATACCGAAAACCTTGTCTTCCTCAGTCTCGGCCTGGCGGTGATGTATCTGTTTGTGACGACGCTCGGCATCCACTGCGGCATGATTTACGCTAGCAGTCGTGTTGCGATCGGCGTGAGTCTAGGCACCGTCTTCTTCCTGTTCCTGGGGGTGATTACCTGTATCTTGCTGATGATTTCGTTCAGCGACTCGTTCCACTTCCAGCTCTTCCCGTTCCTGGGGTTCATCGCCGGCGGGGGGCTCGGGTTGTATGTCGCGATCGGCCATCGCAATCCATCTCCGGCGATCGCGACGGCGGCGTTTGTGGTGCCGCTCGCGACGTTTTACGCGATCACGACGTTGTTGCTGAACAAAAATCTCGAAGTCTTTCTGGTGACTGCCTTCTCCTACGGCTTTACGACATTCGCTATGCTGATTCCAGCGATCTATGAATTTGATGTCGAAATGGGGAGAACGTCTGGGCAAGATGACTCGTAAAGAGAATCGCCCTCACGCCGGAGTATTCAAGTTGCGCATTTGTGAGCGGACGATAGGCGACGATCCGATCTTGCTCTTCCTAGCCAAGCGCGCCAGTTTTGAAGTAGCGATGTCGGAGGCCCAGCATGGCTTTGCTCTTCGTAGCCCGTTGCGCCAGCGAGAGAAATGCGGTTGGCGACTTCGATCCAACTTTGAATGGCCGAGCGATTTCCGCTCGCTGGCGCAGTTTGAAGTTGCGCCATTTGGCAATTCAGAAAGTGTTGAACCCGGAAGCAGAACGGTAAGACAGGGTCAGAATCAACCGAAAATCGTCACACTAGCCCGTTGCGCCAGCGAGGGAAAAGGGTTGGCGATCCTAACACGGTTTGAAGTGGCGAGCCGCATTCCCTCGCTGGCGCAGTTTGAAGTTGCGCTATTTGGCAATTCAGAAAGTGTTGAACCCGAAAGCAGAACGGTAAGACAGGGTCAGAATCAACCGAAAATCGTCACACTAGCCCGTTGCGCCAGCGAGGGAATAGGGTTGGCGATCCTAACACGGTTTGAAGTGGCGAGCCGCATTCCCTCGCTGGCGCAGTTTGAAGTTGCGCCATTTGGCAATTCAGAAAGTGTTGGACCCGGAAGCAGAACGGTAAGACAGGGTCAGAATCAACCGAAAATCGTCACACTAGCCCGTTGCGCCAGCGAGGGAATAGGGTTGGCGATCCTAACACGGTTTGAAGTGGCGAGCCGCATTCCCTCGCTGGCGCAACGGGCTAGTGTTCAATCGGTTCGAAAAAGCGCAACTTCAAAACTCGCGCAACGGGCTACGAAGAGAAATCGGCGACTGCGACTTCAAAATGCGCCGCTGCAAGAAGCTGGAGACTGCTCATGGAATTAATGACGGCGATCACGCCGTGGTTGATCTTCATGGCGGCGTTGCTTGCGCTTTCCGGAATTTTTTCCGCGGCCGAAGCGGCCTTCTTCTATCTCAAGATCGAGGACCGGCGGAAGCTCGCCGCCGGCAGCAGCACGCAGCAAATCGCCGCCCAACTGCTGAACGACCCCGATCGCTTACTCTCGGCCGTCCTCTTCTGGAATCTGGTCGTCAACGTTCTCTACTTCAGTCTGGCGTCGGTCGTCGGTATTCGGATCGAAAGAGAATTTGGCGGCGCCGCCGCAGCCGGGTTCGCCGCCGGATCACTGATGGTGATCATCTTCTCGAGTGAGATGCTGCCGAAAAGTTTCGCCGTCTTGCGGGCTCCGGTGATCGCGACGCTGTTAGCGCTGCCGGTCGCATTGGCGGTCAAAGCGGCCGATCCGATTCTGCCGCTGTTGCGGACCGTGATTACGCTGTCACGTCGGCTGATTTGGCCCGGCTTCAAGCCGGAACCTTATCTGCAAGTCTCCGACCTCGAGCGAGCGATTGTGTTTTCGACTGAGAACGCCGCGCTGCTGGAGCAAGAACAAGTCGCGTTGCAAAACATCGTTTCGCTGTCGGACCTGACGGTGAACGAGCTGATGCGACCCCGTCGCCAATATCGAACGTTCCGGCCGCCGGTCTCTCGAGCCGACCTCGCGGGAGAAGTACCGCCGAGCGGCTATCTGCTGGTGACGGAACCAGACTCGGAAGATGTCGCCGGCGCGTTCAACCTGATGACGGCGACCGAGTTGCCGGAAGAGAACCTGGAGCGGCTCGCATCGCCGGTGCTGTATGCTCCCTGGTGCACCAAAGCGGCGGTCGTACTGCAGCAGATGATTACGCGGCAGCGCGAAGTCGCCGCAATCGTGAATGAGTTGGGAGAAGTGATCGGCGTGCTGACGCTTAGCGACGCGGCCGAAGCGATCTTCTCGTACCATTCCGGCCGCAGCGAACGTCTGCTGCATCGTCAAACGTTCGAGCAGGTCGAGCCAGGCGTTTGGCTAATTCCCGGCATGACCAGCTTACGACGCTTGGCGAAACGTTTCGGCGCCGAAGTCCCGTCGATTCGCCCGACCACGGTCAACGGCTTGCTGCACGAGGAACTAGAGCAACTGCCGGAACCAGGCGACGAAGTGACCTGGGGACCGTTTCACTTTCATGTCGTCTCCGTTCCGCTGCGCGGCCAACCGATCGTGCGTCTCTCTTTGTTTGAAAGAGAGGAAGAGTCGTTATGATCTGGATCGTCGCCTTGTTCGTGTTCGCGGTTTTCCTTTCGGCCTTTTTCAGCGGCACCGAAACCGGCTTTTATCGGGTGACTCGCATTCGCCTGGTGTTGGATGCGCTGGACGGCAAATTTTTGGCGAAGTTCCTGTTGTTTCTCACCAATCACCCGGCGCTGTTTGTGGCGACCACGCTGATCGGCAACAACCTGGCCAACTATTTGGTTTCGCTCTCGATCGTGTTGGCCGCAGGCAGGCTTTTCCCAGGCAACTCGACGGCCGAATTGGCGTTGCCCACGCTGCTGGCTCCGGTGTTGTTCGTCTATGGAGAGTCGTTGCCGAAGAACCTGTTTTTTCATGCTCCCAACAAGCTGCTGCTGCGCGGCAGCCCGTTGTTCTTTCTCTGCACAATTCTGTTCGCTCCGTTCGCCGCCGTGCTGTGGATCATGGGGCAAGCGCTGCAGTGGCTGCTGGGCGAATCGCCCACGCAAGTTCGCTTGCAGTTGGCCCGTAAGGAACTGGAAGACGTGCTGGACGAAGGGGGCGAAGCGGGACTCTTAAACGCCGGACAACGACGACTCGCGCAAGGGTTGTTCGCCGTGGCGAATCAATCGGTCGGCGCTTTGGCGCTTCCCTTGGCTCGAACGCATGTGGCGATTGTCGGCGCCGATAAAACGTCAGCGCTGGCCTATGCGAAAAAGAACAAGATCACGGCATTGCCGGTAGCGACAAAAGCGGCTGGCAAGAATGACGTAATCGGTTACGTACGAACTTGCGACTTGATTCTAACGCCGGAGAAGACAATTCAATCGTATCGCGTACTGCCGGTGGTCGCCGGTAGCGATACGCAAATTGCGGCGTTGCTCCGGATGCAAAGCAGCGGAGAAAGTATGGCCGTTGTCAAAGCGCGTGACGGCAAGACGCTCGGTATCGTCACTCTCGACCAACTAATGCGGCCGATCTTGTATAGCGAAAGCTAAAGTGAAGGTCGCTGACTATTTGTGATAGCCCAGCGACTCGATTACCTGGAAGATCTCTTCGTAAGTCACGAACCGACGTCGATGCTGGATTTTGTAGCCGTCAATCGCGTCTGCAATCTCACGCGCCGCATCCGACAGTTCGCTATGACTGTTGGTAAATTGGCGACGTTCGAGTTGCTGCGACGTTTGTCGATTCGGGTCACGCCGATCCACAAAGTTCGCGTCGAGCACATGCGACATAATAAAGCCCCGGTTTCCCGTGTCAGAAATAACTCGCCAACTTCGGCGCATCTACGGATAACGTAGGACCGTTCCAACGCTTGTCAAACGCCTGGAAGACGTTACGCTTCCCACATGTGGCGCAACCGGGGTTGGGTCGTAGCGATCCTAACGATTGTACGATTAACGCTGCAGCGTCTGCCCCATTCGCTGCCGGGCAAGGGGGATTTCTGCGGCGATCTCGCGCCCACGGACATTTTGCGGATCCATCGATAAGGTTTGCCGCAAAGCCCACTCTGCCCGGGCGATCCGACCCGCAGCGAGTTCGCATTGCGCCAATCGCGACATCAGTTCGGGGTCAGGCGCCCCCTTCTCCATCGCCGCAATTAGATGGTCGGCGGCCGCTTCGTAACGACCAGCCGCTTGCAGCGTCAGCCCTTGTTCGATGAGCAACTCCAACGGAGCTTCTCCCAGGGGATAGGCTCGTTCGGCGCGTGTCAGACATGCTAACGAACGATCTGGCTGCGACAGTTGGCGTTGGGCCCGAGCCAGGCGAATAAGGACCGGCGTCACATCTTCTGCGAACGAGGCGCACCGCAAGTAGCACGACTCGGCGTCTTGCCAATCTTGGCGATTCTCGGCCAGATCGCCAGCCAACAGCCAGGCGTCAGCGCACCGCGGATATTTGGCGATGGTCTGTTGCGCCTGCTGATCGGCTTCAGGGAGACGTCCTGCTCGATAATAAATGCGTCCCAGCCGAACCATCATGTTGGCGTCATCCCCCGAGATGCGAATCGCCTCCTTCATTTCGACGATCGCGCCGTCGATATCCCCTTTGCGATGGAGCGCCTCGGCGTATTGCGACCGAGTATGCACATCGACCGGACAGGCCTTTTTCGCTTTGGCCAGCAAGGTCTCGGCTCGCTCAATATCGCCGCGTTGGAGAGCGTCGACCCCCTGCTGGGCAAGTTGCCGGCCGTTGACCACACGTTGATGTGCGGCGGTCTGCCGCGAGAAGGCCGCACAGCCGCTTAATGCTAGCAGCAAGCACCCCAAGACCAGGCGCAGCATGACCAGCGCACGAAAATCGTACGGAATTCGGTTTCTGCGATTGCCAAAAAGCCGCGTCATAAGCGGTAAATCGGAGGGGTAAAGAGATATAGGCGTCGAACGATATCAAAACCTGCTTCGTCCAGCCAGAGCGGCGCCGGTTACGTTTCTCGCGCAGAACGGTAAAATCGGGTGTTTAGAGAACAAAAAATCGCTGGGAGCCCTGCTGATGGCGGCTGTTTACGAAAATTTTGGGATCAGTTTCTCCTATCCAGAGAACTGGAAGCTGGTCGAAGAGCAGGCCCAAGAGTGGCCGCGCTCGACCTCGGTCTACAGCCCCAGCGACGCTTTTTGGAACGTTACGGTCCATCCTAGCGAGACCGAACTGCAGGAAGCGGTCGACGCCGTCGTCGCCGCGATGGACGAGACTTACGACGATTTCGAGTACGAAACGACCACCGAAACGTTCGCCGGCTACGAAACGTTCGGCTGCAACATGCACTTCTATTGCTTGGACATGCTGGTCCAAGCCCAAGTCCGCGCGTTCGACTTCGCCGGCGCTAAAGTGCTGGTGATGTTCCAGGGAGAAGATCGCGAGTTCGATCGGTTGCGCGACGTCTTCTCAGCGATTACCCACGATTTGGTCAATCGGCAAACAGGGGTTTAAAAAAATGCCCAATGGCTAGCACGCAAACAGGCTTATGTCTTTTGCTTAGTCGTCAAAGTTGGGCATTTCCCCGTTTTGCGTTCGTTGAAATGGTGAAGTGCGGCAATGCGAGAGTTCGGATTGGACGATCTTTTACGATGTGCCGATTCCGTTCGCCTTTCGCGTTGACTTCCTCATGTTTCGCTATCGTAAATCCACAAGTTGGTTTGCCGGCATTCTTGTCTGCAGCAGCTGCGTGTCGCTAGCATGGGGCCAGACGGTTTCTCCGACGAGTCCAACCACGCCGGGGATGCTGCTCACATCGCCGCCGGACGATGGTCTCTCTACGGTCGCGACCGGGATTCGCTGGAACGATCTGGCGCCAGACAGCGCTCCGGAAAACTTGACGCTCGAGCAACTGCTCGACCTGGCGGCTCGCAATAATCCGACGATCCTGCAAGCTCAGTATCAAATCACCGGGGCGCTGGCCAAAGCGCAGCAAGCCGGACTTTATCCGAATCCAACGCTGGCCTACGTGGCCGAAAATATCGGCGTCGAAGGAACGGCCGGCGAATGGCAAGGCGCTAAGCTCCAACAGCGATTCGTCACCGCCAACAAGCTGCAGATCAGCCGCGACAAATACCTGCAGCGCGCCAAAGTAGCCGAGCATCAAGCGGTCGCCCAGCAGTTTCGCGTTTGCAATGATGTCCGCCTGCACTTCGCCAAAACGCTCGCCGCGCAGCAGATTCTCACGTTGCAAAAGGAACTGCTGAAGACGGCCGAAGACCATCTGGTGACGACGCGCGAGATGTTCAACCTGGGTCAGGCGAATCAAGTCGATCTGCACAAAGCCAACGCGTCTCTCCGCCGCGAACAATTGGCCCTACTCCAAGCCGAAAATCGGATCCGACGCGAGTTCTTTCAACTCGGCGCCTTGGTCGGCGTCGACCTGCCGTATCAACCGCTGGTCGGCGATCTGGCGATCCAAGCTGGCCTGATTGAGTTTGATCTGGCCTATGAGCGGATCCTGCGCGAAAGTCCCGAGATCCTCGCCGCCCACTCGAAACTGCGTGAGGATCGCATCACCGTCTCGCGCGAAAATGTCCAGTGGGTGCCGGATGTCGTCGTCGGCGGCGGACCTGGCTACAACTTTGAAACTTCGGATGCAACCGCGGCCTTGAACGTGATGGTCGAATTGCCAATTTACGATCGAAATCAAGGCACCATTCGCCAGGCCCGATCGGACTATTCGCGTCAACAGAATGAAATTCGGCGCGTCGAGATGCAATTGCGCATGAAATTGGCGGAACAATACGAACATTACTTAAGCGCCATGCAGCATGTGCTCACTTACGAAGAGATCGTGCTGCCGGAGCTAAAGTCGGCCTACGAAACGTCGCTGAAAAGCTACCAGGCCCGGCGCGAAGAGTGGCCCAACGTGCTGCACGCCTATCACGATTTCACGCAGCGCCGGATTGAACTGATCGATCATTTGCTGCAGAAACGGACAAGTGAGATACTGATCGACGGATACTTGTTGCACGGCGGGCTCAACGCGGCGCCCAGCCCGACGCCGACAGGGCACATCGACGCGACTCCTCATCCGCGCTAAGCACATCCTCTCATTGACGAGTTTCCGCTATGGACCAGTCGACTCCATCCCCGCGACGTCAGTTTCTCAAAGGGAGCGCTATTGCCGCCGCAACGGCCGCATTGAGCGCAGGCAAAGCGCTGGGACAAAATCCGCCTCCAGAAGCCGCAGGTCCCGCCAGTCCGATGCCAGCGCATGCGCACTCCGGCCAATCTGCGGTTGCAGATGAATACGAAGGCTTCTCGCGCTTCAAACCGAGCCGCGGCAGTAATCCCGACGGCGACTACTACATCGGCAAGCTGGTCCCCGGCTTTCGCTCGATTGCTGATGGTCCAGCGCCGTTTGTTGCTCCCGATTTGGAGAAATTGCCTTACGTCATGAAGGATGGCGCCAAACAGTTCGAGCTGGTCGCGCAAAACGTCCGGCGAGAATTTTTGCCGGGTTACCCGATGGACGTCTGGGGCTTTAACGGCTCGATCCCGGGCCCCACGATCGAAGTCACCCAGGGAGACCGCATTCGCATCATCGTGCATAACGAATTGCCGGAAGAGACGACCGTTCACTGGCACGGCTTTGAACTGCCGGTGCAGCAAGACGGTTCGATGACGCTGACGCAAAATCCGATCATGCCAGGCAAGACGCATGTCTATGAGTTCGACATCCACGAAGAAGGGACCTTCTTCTATCACACGCATGTGGCGATGCAGGAAGCGTTTGGGATGGTCGGCTGGATCATCGTTCACCCGCGCCAAGTTTTCGATCCGCCGGTCGATCGCGACTTTGGGCTGATCTTTCAAAACTTTCATATTCAACCCAATCAAACGATCAGCGATTCGTGGTCGATGGATTGGAACTGGCACACGATCAACGGACGCAGCGGCCCTTTCACCACACCGCTGGTCGTCAAACATGGCGAACGCGTCCGCGTACGGATCATGAACTTCTCGCCGATGCAGCATCATCCGATTCACCTGCATGGGCACACGTTTTGGCTGACCGGTCACGAGGGCGCCCGAACTCCAAAATCAAGTTGGGTTCCACGCAATACCGAGCTGATCGCCGTCGCCCAAGCCAGCGTGTTCGAGTTTGTCGCCAACAACCCCGGCGACTGGATGTTTCACTGTCACATGGTTCATCACATGATGAATCATATGGTCCGGCCAGCCGGCCCCCGCATTCGCCAAAACAGCGACGTCAGCGCCTTTTTGGCGAATCTCGAGCAACGACCCGCGGTCGATTTCGTGCATACCGATCCCGGCTTCGATACGCCTGGCTACCCCCAAGGGATGAAAGGAATGCAGATGTCCGAAGAGTTCATGAAGTCGATCTGGTCACGCCGCGAAGTGCAAGGGATGCGCACGACCTGGCCGATGTCGATCATGGGACTGATGACGGCGCTGCGCGTGTTGCCGGCGGATCTCTATCACCGCGTAATGGAAACGGATGAAGAGATTCCCAAGGGCGCCATCTTTGCAGAGATCGTTCAACGCTTTGGCGATCTGGCGACCTACCAAAAGGCCCCGATGATGATGCAGAATCACTAAAGCTGCGAAATCGAATCATCACCGGGTAGCACCAATTCTCCATGTTCGTCGCACAATTTCTCCTCTTTTGTGGCGGCCCACTCTCAATAACGGCTCTCTGTGATTCCCCCAGCGGCATGATCGCCGTTATGGCAATTCGAGTCCCTGCAAGCCAACTTGCAGAAATCGGTGGGCGATCTGCGCAGTCGCTAATTGGCGAGCTATAGATGAGTAGCCAGCTTGCTGATTAAACGCGAGCCGGCCCCCGCCAACGTGAAGGGAAGACGATGAGCCAGACATCCACGTGTAATCATTTGTTCCATTTCTGTGGGAAACAAGTGAATCACGCCGGAATAGAGTTCTGTCCCTGCTCTGGCTGCCTTTCGAAGTTCAGCTGCCGCGGCTATTGGAATTCAAAGCCCCAGCCGCGTACGTCCTCAGAAGCAGCGTTGCCGATCCTGCTGACGCTTAGCGGCGAACTTCATTCGCGACTCGATCCATCGCATGAGACGGTGGAAGTGCATGAAATCAGCTTTAGCACGAACGCCTAAAGCGCCGCTCATTCTTCTTCTGTCGTTCGCTCTCACGACCACTCCATTGCGAAAATCGCTCGACAAAATTGTGGCGATAGAGATTCGCCGCCGAGTAGATTAGGGACTGGCGATCCATCGCCGCGGACTGTCCCCTTCGGGAGAGAGAATTGGTCTTGTGAAGCAGTGCGACCAAGAGACCGAAAATCACGTCTCCGCCAGAGTCCGCCCCTGGCTGCGCTTTGGCTTGCGCACGCTCTTGGTTTTGATCTTCGTCTGCTGCGTCGGACTGACGTGGATGATGTCCCTTCTGAATGAAGGAGAGCGGCATGCGCAAATCGCCGCTGAGCTTTCCGCCGAGCATTGCAATGTCGGAATGTCGCATTACCGATCGGTTCCTTCGAATTCGAGAAAGCTCGAAAGGCTTGAGTACAGGAGTTCGATTTGGCGTGAGTCAACGATTCCCTTTGTCTTGGATTGGCTAGGCGGCGCCCGAGCGCTGCGTCGCATCCAACGCGTGACGCTGAGTCCCAGCGACAAACTGCCCCCGAAAGAATTGCCCTCGGTCTTGGAAAAGATCCAGACTCTGCACACGCTTCCTACATTGATCACGAACGATTCAAAAATCTCGGAGCAGCAAATTGCCGAGCTACTCGCCAACATCGAAGTTCATAGCCTAAGCATGAAACGGGTGCAGTTGTCGCAGCAAGAACTGCCATGGCTCAATCAACCGGGCCTGACTTGGCTTTGCCTCGCCCATACCGAATTCTCGAACCCGGCGATCCATAGCTTGCCGCCATCGCTCGAGTACTTGGACGCGAGCGACACGCAGATCAACGACGCGGGGCTGGAAGATTTTCGCCGGCTGACCCATTTGCGAAAGCTGATCTTGCGGCGGACGCCCACCAGCCAAGCGGCGATCGAGGACCTACGCAAAAAGATGCCTTGGTGCATGATTGAATAGCAGGGCATCAGCGGCGTCAGGGATGAGGGCGACGGATAACGTGCCGGCGATCGCCAATTTGAAGTTGCGCGATTTTTCGGTAACAAGAATGGAACACGGCTAGAATCAGCCGAAAATCGTTACACCAGCCAGAGGATTCGCGTCAAAGATTGTCGATTGACAGAGCGCACAGAGTTCGGGTCGATTGGGGGGTGGAGGATTCGCGATCGAATCACGTTGGTGCGGCGGCCAGCAGATGATTCTCTTTCTGAAAAACAGCAAGAGGGATGCACGCTGCTGCGCGCTCGCCTCCCCATGAATGGGTCACGTACTTACGGCGGCCTTGCGATCGCGCTGCGCGCCCGTTAGTGAGTTGATGGTCATTGCCGGGATGTGTGGTCCGACTTGGAAAAAACGATGTGTGGTCCAGTCCACCATGCGAAAAAAAACAATGCGGTCCGGTCCGGTCCGGTTGTCTCAGGTACTCGGCGGGGGCGGTGGGCAACTTCAAAACGGCTTCGTCAGGCCAAGGCCTGACCTACAAGACCACTATTCCCCTGCTTCAACCGCCGCATAGATTTGTTTCGCCGCTTCATCACTGGGAGGAAGCGCCATGATTTCACCTTCGTCGGCGCCGCTTACCAGGCAGGCCAAGGCGCGTGATGACGTGATGTGGTCAGGCAAGCGATCCCGTTCGATCCAGATGTCGGCCATATAGATGACGCGACCACGGGTTAGTTCAAGCGGGACCCGGTTGCGGCGACCTTCGTGATAGGCGTCGTTTTTAATGAGTTCGGCCGCGTGTTGTTGATGCGGCGGCAAACCGGCGATCTCTTCGTCGTCAGCCGTGTAGAGATCAAACAGATCGTCCGCCAATTCACGCAACACTTCGGCCAGCGACTTGGAGGGAGGCTCCTGCGAAAAAATCGTCAGCGCCGGCGCCGACGCGATCGTTTGCTTTTGCAAGAAATCGGAATTCGCCATCACGAGGATGGCCAAAACCGGCTTCCCATTTTCCCGAATGCGCCGTTCGGTCGCCGCTTCGTTGTACGACGAGTAGAAATAGAGGAGCACGATCACGAACGCAAAAAACAAGACGACGCACATGCATGCGCCGCCGCCAACAGTCAACCAAGTCATCAAACCGCCTCGCCGAGAAGAGAAGGACACGAGCGTCAGACGCGTCTTATCCTAGTGATTGCGATGCGGTTTACAACTTTTTCCTGACAGAACCAGCGATTACGCCGCAAGTCGAATCGGCCCTTTGGGGCTTCTCAAATTAAAGAGACCGAAGATATCGTCTTTCGACAAACCGCCCGGCGGCGGAGTCCCCGCTTCGGCGAACAGCGTATTAAATAGCTCTCGTTTCTCGCTCAATACCTGATCAATTCGATCTTCGATCGTGTTCATCGCCAAGTAGCGAGAGATAGTCACCGCCCCTTTGGCGCCGATGCGATGGGCGCGGTTAATCGCTTGATCTTCGATCGCCGGATTCCACCAGCGATCGAACAAAAAGACATATTCGCAAAACTGCAAATTCAAGCCGACGCTGCCGGCGCCATAACTCATCAAAATGACCGACTTGGTCGGATCGTGTTTGAATTGTTCGATCACGCCGTCTCGTTTTTTGCTCGGAATTTTCCCGTGATACTCCAACGGTCCAAACGGCTCCAACTGACGACGAATCTGTTCGATCGTCTGCGTCCACTGACTAAAGACGATCGCCTTTTTGCCGCTCGCGGCGACTTCTTCCATATCGGCTCGCAACTGATCCATTTTGGTGCTGTCGCCGGTTCGGGGATCAAAGTTGCAAATCTGCTTCAGCCGCAGCACCAGTTCAAACACATGCTGGACCGTCAGCTCTTCCCCCATTTTTTCGAGCCGCACGATTCCCTCGTTCTCGGCCAACTCGTACGTCTCTTGCTGCGCCGGCGACAAAGTCAGATCGGCGTCGCGATAGAGCCGCGGCGGCATATCCTCAAGCACCTCATCTTTGGTGCGGCGAATGATGTACTCGCTGGTCGCCGTGCACAACTGCTTGAGCGGCATCCCTTTGTACAAGTAGCCCGGCACGAGAAACTCGAAGATGCCGACCAGATCATCGGTGCAGTTTTCGATCGGCGTGCCGGTCAGCGCCCAACTGCGATCGCGCGGAATCGCACGGACAATCTGCGCCGTGGTGCTGCCGGTATTTTTGATCCGCTGCGCTTCGTCCAGCACGACCAGATCAAACCTGAGCGACTCGTCGTTCACAATCTGTTGATCGCGCATCAACAGCTCGTAGTTGGCGATCCGCACCGGCGATTCGGCCGATTGCCATTGCCAGGTGCGGCGCGCTTGGTCCCCTTCAATGATCGAAACCGGAATCTCTGGCGCCCACAAGGCGAACTCTCGCTTCCAGTTGGTCACCAGCGGCTTCGGACAAATCAACAAGATGTTGCGTGCCTCTCCCGATCGAATCAGCATCCGAATGGTCGAGATCGCCTGCATCGTTTTGCCGAGTCCCATCTCGTCGGCCAGAACCGCCGCATGTCGCGGGTAGAGAAACGCGATCCCTTCAAATTGATAAGGAAACGGCTCAAACGGAAAGTCAAGCGATCCGGCGCTGACCAACGATTCAAGCGAAGGCTGCAACAGATAGTAAAGCCGATCTTGCAACTTGATCACGTCGCTGGGGGGCTTGATGCGCGTCGCTGGCTTTCTGACGTTGCGAACCTCCGGCTCTTCCGGTCCCTCCGTCGCGGTCGTATTATCGGCTGGCTTCTTTTTGGGAGGCGCATCAACCGCCCATTCCGGCGCTTCCGGAAAGACGTAAGTCTTGACCGCGACGCGCGGCGCACGACAAGGGATCGACACCACTTTGGGCGCATCGACGCCGGCCGATATCGACTCGATCGACATTTCCAACTGGGCGTCAAACAACTCGCTGTGCGTTTCGACAGCGACCGTCAGGTTGGCGAACGAGACAATCGAAGGCGCCGCCGTATCCGCTTCCGGCAGATTCATCTTCCCATCCTTGGGGCACGAGGAACATTGCGTCGACGCCAGGCCGATCCAACCGTTGGCTTAACCGCGTTGCGCTTGCTGGGCTTCGCTGATCGCTTCATGAATGCGACCGAACGGTTCGGTCAAATCAATCCGCGCCGCGAACGTCTCCCAGACGCCGGCGACATCGACCTGATCTTGCGGAAACGCATCGGCGATCATCACGTCGGCGCCGGCCAAGGCAAACCAAGCAGGCGACTGGGGCGCGGCGACCTGATGCGCTCCGTCGACGCGCCATGTCTGACCGGCGGCGTTTTCGGCGGGCTCCGTCTCTGGCGCTGTTGTTCGCTCAGCTGCCGTCGCGGCGACGGCGATTACCGGAACTTCGACATGCTGTCGCACTGCCAGCACTTCGACGATGTCGGTGCAGATCATCTGGGGGGCCAGGTTCGTCTTGCGAACCAAAGCGGCGGCAATTTGCTCTCCACACAAATATTCGCGAAGCGTCGGGCCGTACAAAATCTCTTGGGCACGATTGGCGCGAACTGGGGTCGTACAATGAAACTCGAGTGGGCGACCGTTGGAATTTAACAATAGGTACCCGCCGAACAGCCCGTGCTGCTCGTCTTCGACCACCGTTAAGTATCCTACAGTCGGCACGGAACTTTTGTCCCTCGCGGTCACAGGCGGCTTTCTCTCTAGGTGCATTTCCAGGGGTGCTATCACATCGCCGGTAATCCCTCACGCAGCGATGCTTCCTTCACAATCGGTGCTGCGCGGCGGTCGACTTTAACCATCGCAACGAAGGCGCCAGAAGCGGGATCTGCTAGCGATCTACGCAAAACCCGCAAATGCTCGACAATCTTTGGAGAGCGTGACTATACTTGGGGCAACGAATCCGGAGTTTTAATCAATGTCTAGCTCGAACAACTTCCCCTCCCTGTTCACCCACGTCGACGTAACTGCAGGCTCCCCCTCAGGTAACGACGACTCCGCCGCCGGTAATATCACCATGTTGTTGCAAAGAATGGTGACCCTCCAAGAGCGGCAAGCAGAGCTATTGGAAGAAATGCTGCAGCAGCAGATCTCGCAGCAAAAACAGCGGCAAGCCGAGCTGGCGGCATGGCGCAAGGCCAACCCCCAACTAGCGGACAAGTGCCGCAAAGCGGCCGAAGCGCTAAGCAAAGTCCACACCGAATTTCTCGGCTCGATCGCCGACGAGATCGACGACAGCGGTGAAGATATGGCCGATAGCGAATTCATGCTCAACGAGTTTGTCGATCGCTTTGGCCCCCGCATCGCCCACCTAAATGGCGTACTCCAGATGCTCGCCCAATTGGGTAGCCCGCATCCTCCGGCCAAATAAGCTGGCGCTGTTGCCTGAAACCCGACTGCCAGCAGTGAGGTAGCATCTATGTATGCCCTGCTGCTGATCTCTAGACGGGAATTCGCCATGATCCAACGCCTTCGACCGTTGCTCGCCTTGTTACTTTTGGTCAGCTCTTTTCTGGCCTTCGCCGCAGCGGCCGATGAGACCAAGGTTCGCCAGATCGATCTCGAGCCCAAGGACGCCGCGCGGGATCGCGTCGTCCCGATCCGCGTTTATCTGCCACAGACCGAGAAGCCGCTGCCGGTGATTCTGTTTTCGCACGGCCTGGGCGGTTCGCGCGAGAACAGTGCTTACCTCGGCAACTACTGGGCAAGCGCTGGCTACGCCTGCGTCTTCATGCAGCACGCCGGCAGCGACGAGCAGGTCTGGAAGGGAGTCGCGCGGCGCGAAATCATGAAAGCGATGAAGCAAGCCGCCAGCGGCAAGAGCTTGATCGATCGGATCAAAGATGTCTCGTTCGTGATCGATCAGTTGGAACTGATGAACAAGCAGGCCGACAGTCCCCTCCAGGGCAAACTCGACCTCGAACATATCGGCATGACCGGGCACAGCTTTGGCGCGGTCACCACCACGGCGGTCGCCGGTCGCAAGTTTCCGTTTGGCCGCAGTTCGGCAGAACCGCGACTCGACGCCTTCTTGCCGATGAGCCCGCAGACCAGCGAAGGAATGTCAGCCGAGAAGTCGTACGGCGAAGTCAAGCTGCCGATGCTCTGCATGACCGGCACCGAAGACAGCAGCGCCATCAATCCGCAGTTGACGCCCCAGTCGCGCCGCGAAGTTTATCAAGGCCTGCCGGCCGGCGACAAATACGAGTTGGTCTTTGACGGAGGAACGCACGCCGCGTTCTCGGACGCCCGAGGACTTCGCATTGGCCGGCGCGACCCCGATCATCACCCGGCGATCCAACAGATTAGCTTGAAGTTCTGGGACGCGTATTTGAAAGAGGACGCCGCCGCGAAGAAATGGCTGCAATCGGACGAGCCGCGGAGTGATGTGAAGTTGAAAGAGAAGGATGTTTGGCAGTGGAAGTAGTGCGCCTACTTTTCTTCGTTAGTCTTCCAGCGCAAACGTAAAGACATTCTCCCCTGGATCCATCACTTCCACCGTCAAGCCGCTCGTCTTCTCGCTGCTATAGCGTTTGGGCAATAGATGGCGGGGAGTTCCTGACAAGGCGGCGTTCATCTCGCGCGAGAGTCGGTTGTATTCGGCTGGCGTCACCGAATCAGGATCGGGCAGCGCCAAGACTTCCAGCTTGCGGATCGCCACGCTGTAGGGGCCGGGGATCACGCCGTCGCCGGGATCGAATGTCCACAATTTCACTTCCCCGCGACTGTCGGTATTTCCGACCGCGCCGCGCAGTTCGGCTTCACCAAAGGTAACCGTCGCTTTTTCAACCGGTTCTCCTTTGTACGTAACGATCGCTTTGACCGGGACCATTTTAGGGCGATTGGGATCGACGGCGCGGCCGCAACCGACGACAGCGACAATCCAGATCAGCAGCATTGCAAAGCGGACTCGTTGCATGACTACATCCAAAAATTTGACTTAGAGACTGGTCGTCGTTTCGCCGCCGCTGATCGAACCCATCGCGCCCCAAACTCCAAACGGACTCGGCCCCGAGATCACTTCGGTCGCAGTCGGGTTACCGGTGTCAATCGTGTCACTGACAAAGTGCGTTGATCCATCGGCGAAACCGACATTCACGCCGCCGGGATGAAAACTGCTCGGCGTCCAAACGCCCCATGAATCATCGGTCGCGGCGACCGTGCAGCGCGGCGCGTTAGGAGGCAGCACCGTACTGAACCCGCTAAAGAAGACGCGACCTTCCGCCCAACGACTGCCGGGCGCCCGATGCACGTACGACTCAGCGGTCACCGCGATGGCCGGATTGACCAAACCGTCGGTTCCACGGGCCCCCCAACAATCGGCCGGACTAGAAGGGTTGGCGTTAATCCCCGGCGTGACCGCGACGTTCCCCTTCATCGTGCGTGTGATTTGATTCGGCCCAATCACCACTTCCGACAGGGCGGTCGTGTTACTCGACCCATCAAGCAGATCGCTAAAGTCACGATTGTCCTGCGTGATGAACATCCCTCGCTTCGAGGAATTGGAGTTGTGATTATTCCGAATACTATCGCCAACCGAAAAGTGATAGCTGCGCGGCTTGCGTCCGTTGACCCCGGCCCGAGATTCCCAGTTCGGATCCGAAGGACAAGCGAACTCGGCGATGGTAGTACCCTGATGCGTCGGATTCCAATCAGACGAACCATACGGAGGACTGGCGCTGGTCATCCCGTCGTAGATCGCCGTTTGCTCCAGATAGGGCAGCAGCGAAGCGAACCCGCTCGGTCGAGCCGGAGCCGCTTGGGTCTGCATCGCGGGAAAAGCGGAGTAGGTGTCGTGATAGGTGTGCAACGCCAAACCGACCTGCTTCATCCGGTTGATGCATTGCATTCGCCGCGCCGACTCGCGGGCCTGCTGCACCGCCGGCAACAACAGAGCGATCAACACGCCGATGATCGCGATCACCACCAACAATTCGACCAAAGTAAACGCGAGACGCTGATCCTGTGGAAGCAGCCTTCGTGAAAAGTGCATAACCTTACTCTCTCTTCCAAGGATAAGCGAAAGATGAATACCGCGCCGCTGAGAACAGAGGAGAAAACGATTCGAATGCTGTAATCGAATCCACTCAGCGACGCCTAGTAAGCTATTTTCTGCACTTAGTTTTATAAATATTCATAGGCGCGACGTCAAGGAAATAACCAGCTAGAGCTGCCATTTAACCAATCGATATGCCATCGCATCAGTGACAAATCCAAACCAGATTCGCGGTGCGAACCAAGTGAATCGCGCGGATTCTAGGGGACAAAGAGTGTCACCGATGTGTCCGAACGGGTGTGATCTATAGGTGCGTACTACACATTTGGGCACAGCCTACGCCGCTTTGTGGGAGCATTCCCCAAATTTATTCCGTCCCACAATGGTTGTCGAAACAACCTTTTCTTTCTATGTTGATAGAAACAGGCCCGCGGCTTGCATTTTCTTCCCTCCACTTCGCCTGCCGCGCGGCGATTTTACTGCCCCATGTTCCTGCGTAGGTGGTGAAGATGAATTCTGGCGAAAGCGTCTTGTCGGCTGACATTCAAGCAAAAGCCCAGGCCGCCAAGGACAAGCTCGACCAACAGGCGTACGAGACCGTCCAGTGGCACTTCCACGAGTCGACCGGTTGCCCTTTCTGGCTCGAGAAGAAGAAAGAGCTCAACTTCGATCCGTTGACCGAAGTAAAGAACTACGAAGACATCAAAAAGTTCCCGCTGTTCGAAGACGAATGGCTCCGCGGCGGACCGGTTCGTCGCTGGGTTCCCAAGGCGTTCGAGAACGATCCGGTCTACGTCTTTGAAACCGGCGGCACAACTGGCGTTCCCAAAAGCCGCATCGCGATCAACGACTTTCGCACTGACTACGAGAACTTCAGCCACACGCTGCCCGATCAGTACTTCCCCAAAGGCGCCAACTGGCTGATGCTTGGCCCGTCGGGGCCACGTCGCTTGCGTCTCGCGGTCGAACATCTGGCCCAGTATCGCGGCGGCATCTCGTTCTGCATCGACTTGGATCCCCGCTGGGTGGTCAAGTTGATCAAGAAGGGCTGGATGGAGCACCTGGAAGAATACAAGAAGCACTGCATCGATCAGGCGATCACCGTGCTGACCGCCGGTCATGACGTGAAGTGCATGTTCGGCACGCCAAAGCTGATCGAATCGCTTTGCTTGGGCTTGGAAGAACGAGGAACGTCGCTAGCCGAAGTCGGGATCACCGGCATCTTCAGCGGCGGCACCGAGTTCACGCCGCAGTGGACCCGCTACTGCGTCGAAGAGCTGTTCGGCGGCCCTCCCGAGGAAAGCGGCATCTACATGACGCCCACCTATGGCAACACGCTGATGGGGCTCGCCTGCAGCAAGCCGGTTACGGCGGCCGAAGGTTACAAGATCAGTTACTACGCTCCGCAACCGCGAGCCGTAACCGAAGTCGTCAGCTTTGACGATCCGATGCAAACCGTCGCCTATGGCGAGACCGGCCGCGTGAAACTGACGACGTTGACCCAAGAATTCTTCGTCCCTGGCTTCCTGGAACGAGACGAAGGCGAACGCGAAATGCCGTTCGACAAATACCCCTGGGACGGAGTCAGCGGAGTTCGCCCTTTCCACGGCATCGCATCCAGCACTACCGTCGGCGTTTACTAGTCGCTTTGGTAAAATGAAATCGACGTAGGGTCCGCTGTGCAGACCAATAACAAAAGTTGAATGCCTAAACCGACCGAACACTAGCCCGCAGCGCGAGCGAGGGAAAGCGGTTGGTAGGACGAGCGACCAGCCAACCTGGGTAGGTCGCCACATTGAAGACACTGGCTGAAGGCCAGTGGCGCATGGAGATGTCGAATTGGTCATTCGACATTTTGGTTTCGACATTCGTCATTTTTTGATCGCTCCCCCGTTTTCAACTGCGAGAATCGTGATGCTCAAAATTCCAGCCATCCGTTGGGGCAAGCCGTACGAATCGCTAGAGGTCGAAGATGTCGTTCACTTCGCCACCGGCGAGCCGATCGCCCAACTCAGCCAGGTGGGCGGCGGCCTTTTGAAACGGGACATGCGGTTCGCCCAAAAGGCCCGCGATGCGCTGCGTCAGATCCCCTCGAGCGAACTGCTGGAGATTTTGAAAAAAGCGGCTGACCTGTTCATGACGGCGACGTTGCCGATGGGCGACGGCACGCAGTCTCCGGCCGAGTTTGTTCATGCTCAAAGCGCCACTACCGGCCTGCCGGAAAACATGTGTCGTTTCAACATGGAGAAAAACGCCTACGCGCTGTCGAACATGAATTTGATCCTCGACTCGCTGACCCGCGGCTTGGATTTGGAGATTCTCTCGCGCGGCTACGGCAAAGAGGATCGCGGCGTCACCGTCAGCTATCAGGCGCAAAGCCCGGTGCTGGGCGCCGTGCTGCCTTCCAACTCGCCCGGCGTGCATACCTTATGGCTGCCGGCGATTCCGTTGCAATTGGGTCTGGTGCTCAAGCCCGGCGGCAAAGAGCCGTGGACACCGTATCGGATTTACTATGCGATGGTCGAAGCCGGCGTGCCGGCCGAAGCGTTCGGCTTGTATCCCGGCGCCGGCGGTGATGTCGGCGCGTCTTTGTTGGCGTCGTGCGATCGCTCGATGGTCTTTGGCGGCCAGCAAACGATTGACCAGTATCATGGCAATCCGCGCGTTCAAGCGCACGGCCCCGGCTTCAGCAAGATTTTGCTGGGCGATGACGTGGTCGACGATTGGGAGCGCTATCTCGATTTGATGGTGCAAAGCGTCTTCGCCAACAGCGGTCGCAGTTGCATTAACGCGTCGGGAGTCTGGGCTTCGCGGCACACGCAAGAGATCGCCGCGGCGATCGCCGAACGGATCGGCGGCGTCGAGCCGAAAGACCCAACCGATCCCGAAGCGTCGCTCGCCGCGTTCACGCAAAAAGGAATGGCGCCGGCCGTCTGGGGCATGATCGAGCAAGACCTGGCCGAGTCAGGCGTGACCCACATGACCGAGAAGTTTGGGCCCCGCCTGGAAGAGCATGAACGTTGCGACTACCTGAAGCCGATGGTCATCCATGCCGACAGTCCCGAACGAGCCGTCGCGAAGAAGGAATACATGTTCCCGTTCGTCAGCGTCGTCCAGTGCCCGCAGGATCAGATGATCAAGCAGATCGGGTATACGCTGGTCGGAACAGCGATCACCGGCGATGAGACCTGGGCGCAGCAACTGACCGACGCTACCAACATCGATCGCTTGAACATCGGGCCGATTCCGACGATCAAGCTCGATTGGCTGCAGCCGCATGAAGGCAACCTGATCGAGTTCCTCTTTCGCAACCGCGCTTATCAAATGGCGCCGCTGGAAGTGGCCACGGTTTAAGCGAATAGATTTGCGTCGCCCGCCGTCGTTGACTGCGGGCGATTTCGTAGGGAGACACGGGTAAATCGAGTATCGCTGGAACGGAAGAGGCTTGCATGATCCCGTTTGATTTTCAACCGCGCACGCGCATCGTCTTTGGCCCAGGCGTGGTCGCTCAACTGGGCGCTTTGGCCGTTGAACAAGGCGCCAAGCGCGTGCTTGTCGTCAGCGACCCCGGCGTCGTGAAAGCTGGCCACAGCCAAAAAGGGATCGACTCCCTGACTGCCGCCGGCCTCGAAACCGTGCTGTTTGACGGCGTGCAAGAGAATCCGACGACCGCCAACGTCGACGCCGGCGTCGCCCTGGCGAAGGCGACCGACGCGCAGTTGATCGTCGGTCTCGGCGGCGGCAGCGCGATGGACTGCGCCAAAGGGATCAACTTTCTACTGACCAACGGCGGTCAGATGCAAGACTACTGGGGCGTCGGCAAAGCGACTCGCGAAATGCTGCCGATGATCGCCGTGCCGACAACCGCCGGAACCGGCAGCGAAACGCAATCGTTCGCGCTGATCTCCGACGCCGAGACCCATGTAAAAATGGCGTGCGGCGATCCCAAAGCCAGTTGCAAGATTGCGCTGCTCGATCCCGAGCTGACCGTCACTCAGCCGCAACGCGTCACCGCGCTGACCGGCATCGATGCGATTGCTCACGCGTTGGAGACCTTCGTCACGCGGCGTCGCAATAGTTGCAGCCTGGCGTTCAGTCGCGGCGCCTGGCGGATGCTGGCCAGCAACTACGCGCAAGTGCTGCAAGATCCGACCAATCTGGAAGCGCGCGGCGGGATGCAATTGGGCGCTTGCTTCGCCGGACTGGCGATTGAAAACTCGATGCTCGGCGCGGCGCATGCGCTGGCCAACCCGCTAACCTCCAAGTTTGGCGTCGTGCATGGTCAGGCAGTCGCGGTGATGTTGCCGCATGTAATTCGTTACAACAGTCAGCTGGTCGGCGACTGGTATCGCGAACTGTTGCAAGTCGATGTGCCGATCGACGGTTTCCCCAGCGGCGATCACCCCGAAGCGCTAGCCGACTTTGTGACACAGTTGGTGTCGCAAGCCGATCTGGCGACCGAGCTGACATCGCTGGGCGTAGATCCCGGCAGCACAACGCAGCTGGGTATCGACGCCGCCAAGCAATGGACTGGGACCTTCAATCCCCGTGAAGTCGACGCGACGTCGCTGAAGTCGCTCTACGACGCGGCGCTCTAATCGACATCTCCTTGGCGACCTGTCGACAACGCTGAGTCACAATTTGTCCAGCAAGCAATCCGCTATCGCCGCGACTTCTTCGCGCCTGCTTTCGGCACTTCAATATCAAGCGTCATCGTATCGCCGGCAATCTCGTGCTCTTGGACATACTCGGGAAAGAGCGGATGCCCAGGAAAAACGCCCCCTAGCAGTTCTTCTTTCTCAGCAGCCGTTGGTTCGGCTCCGTCGAAGCCGGTGATCTTGAGCGTGTAGAGACCGGATACCGGTCCCTTGTTGGCTGCGGTTGCGTAGCGTCCCTCTTGAATGACGGCGAAACCGGTCGGCGCTTGATTTCCGACCGACGCGGTTGGTACGAACCAGATCGCTCCGCGGGAAATTGGTTCTCCGTTATAGGAGACGGTTCCCGAGACGACCGTCCGCTGCAATCCATCACTACGCCCGCAGCCGGCGATCATGACCGTAATCAAGAGAAAGCCGGCGAGCCCATACGCTCGATTTTTACTATGCATTGCGATGCCCCTTCTAGTTCGTCAAACTACCGACAGGGCCGCCGTCATTGCGAACGCCAAGCTGTTGATAAAGAACCAGATTGACCGTTTCGCTCATAAAATGGACCGATCCGTCCGCGTAAACGAACTGACAACCGCCAGGATGTTTGCTGCCGAAGGTGGTTTGCCAAATCACATGAGGATGCACGCTGGCGGCCGCCAAATCTTTGGCGCGGTTAATGGGGTTTTTGGTCGCCGCTACGTTGTTCAGATATCCATTGACCGTGGAATGGGTTCGAGCGCCTTGCGCCCAACCATGATGCGTGGGAGTACTGTTGTCCCCCAGGTATTGATCGATTGACTCGCCGATAATCACCGTGTTGGTCGTACCATCGGTGATGTCGCGCATGCCGGTCGCCGAATTTTGAAATAAGAGACCATTGTCATAAATCTCGTAAGGCGAGGTCTGACGAGCGACGCTGCCATCGGCTCCAACTCCTCCCATGACGCCAAAATAGTTGTTTTGCAACAACCGCAAAGTCTCGCGCGGAAAACTCGGACATTGATACGCTTCGTTCGGCAGATTTTGAAAGGCCGAATTAGTCACCGTCGTCTGATTGATATGCGATGCAAAGTTCGTCTTAAAATTGAACTGACCATGCCGATTACCCTGCTCGATGTAGGGCAGCAGCAAGACCGTCCACGGCGCCATCGTGCCATCCGGATCGTTGCTCGACTTGGGTGGATACTCGGTTTTGGTCGTCAAGTTACCAGACGGAAATGAACCGTGCGTGTCATGGTAATTGTGCAGCGCCAGCCCCAGCTGTTTCATGTTGTTGCTGCAACTCATCCGGCGGGCCGCTTCGCGGGCCTGCTGCACAGCCGGCAACAGCAAAGCGATTAAGACGCCGATGATCGCGATGACCACCAGCAATTCGACCAGCGTAAAGCCGGTTCGAGGCGTTTTCTTGGAAAACACGGCAAGACTTTCTAAGAAAAGAGGGAAAGAGAAGAAATAAAGGCGAATAATGAATCCATAACCCCACAACAGAGGGTTCAAGATTTTATAATATACACAAGAAAATTACACTACGCAACGAGCGTATAAGTTTTTGCAACAAAATCCCCACTCCCCTTCTCTTAGGGGCTGCCAATCACTTTCTCTCCAATCGCCTCTGTCCCTTCTCTAACCTCTTTCCACGATTTCGCTGGCAAGCGGCTCCGATTCAGGCCATGTTTAACTACATCAGGGCGATTTCCCCTATCCACGGGAGATCCCCTCGAAGAGACTATCAAGATCAGCCATCACCGTTGCGTCTCAGCACGGAGGACCCAGATATGAGCTTCAAATACAGTTACTTGCGAGTCCGTGACAACAGCGAAGTCGTCGTCGCCGACTTCCAACAGTCGTCCATCCTGGACGAGGCGGCGATTGAACGAATCGGCGTCGAATTTGACCGCTTGGTCTTAGAGGCGGTCACCGCCAAAAAGCTGCTCGTCAATTTCCGAGGCGTCGAATACATGTCGTCGGCGATGATCGGCAAACTGATCCATCTGTCGAAGAAGTGCAAAGAAGCCAAGGTCAAACTAAAACTGTGCGGTGTCGGCCCCAAAATCAACGAAATCTTCCAATTGATGAAGCTGAACAAAGTGTTCGACATCCAGAAGGACGAAAAAGGGGCGATCGAAGCGTTCAACAGCCCATCGCTAAGCAACTGGTTCGGGCTGAAATCGTAGTCCGACGCTAGCATCTGCGGCAGTTCGCTCTTTCCCCTACGTCACGGTCTCACTAGAATCCCCCGCTGGCGCTCGTCGTTAGCGCTGATTCTCTGTCTGCTCTACGTAGCCCTGAAAGTTCGTTCATGTCGCCCGGGTCGCCTGACGAGTCCGCTGCTGACCGCTCGATGCTAGCGATGCCGCTCGCCGAGCTGACGCGCGTCGTCGTTCGTAATCCGGTCACTGTGATCGTGTTAGGCCTGCTGGTCGCGGTCGCTTCGGTCATCGGCGCCACCAAGTCGTTGGGATTCCGCACAAGCCGACTCGACCTGATCAATCCCAACAGCAACTACAACCAACTCTGGCTCGAATATCTCGAGCAGTTTGGCGCCGATGACGACGTCGTGGTCGTCGTCGAAGGGAACGCCAAAGAGAACGTCTCTCCGGTGTTGGAAGCGCTCTACAGTCGGCTCTCGGCGAATCGCGAATCGTTCTACGCCGTGCTGCACGAACGAGGTCTGGCCAATGTTCGCGCCAAAGGCCTGCACTATGTGCCGCCGGATGAACTCGCAGAAATGGAAGGTGAACTCGCGGCGCTGCAGCCGGTGCTGAGCGGACAATGGGAAGCGATCTCTTTTGATCGACTTCTCTGGGGCGCTAATCAACGACTGCTGATCGATTCGCCCCAACAGAAACGAGCAGCCGCCGCGGAGATGAATCGTCTGGCCGACGGCCTGCTGCATGCGTTGCGCGAAGATGGATCGAACACGTCGATTTGGAATGAGCCGCACGAGTCGCTCTCGGTGATGAGCCAACTTGACTCGGAGTATTTCACCGCCAACGAAGGACGGATGGGCTTTGTCCTGTTGCGCCTGGTCAAAAATGAATCAAGCTTCTCGCAAGGAGGCGAAGCGATCCGTCGCCTACGCGGAATCATCCGCAACGTGCAAGCGGGCCATCCCGAAGTGCAAATTGGCCTGACCGGTTTGCCCGTCATGGAAAATGACGAGATGGAGGGCAGTCAAAAGGACATGATCCTGTCGAGCGTGCTCAGCTTGATCGGCGTCGCGGTGCTGTTTATCGCCGGCTTCGGCGGTTTGCGGCATCCCCTGCTGGCGGTCGGCACCTTGATCGTCGGCCTGGCCTGGAGCTTTGGCTTCGTCACGATCTCGATTGGACACCTGAACATTTTAAGCGTTTCGTTTGGCGTCATCCTGATCGGGCTGGGGATCGACTTCGGCGTCCACTATGTCGCTAAGTATCTGCAACTGCGGCAGCGGATCGGCGATAGCGGCGAAGCGCTGATCGAAACGTCGCGCAGCGTGGGGCCCGGTATCGTGACCGGCGCCGCAACCACGTCGATCGCTTTTTTCACCGCCGCGCTGACCGAATTTACCGGCGTCGCCGAGTTGGGCGTGATCGCCGGCGGCGGCATTATTGTCTGCCTGATCGGGGCCTTTACGCTGTTGCCGGCGATGATTGTCCTGGCCGATCGCAATCGCAATCGCTATCTCCTGCCAAATCCGCTGCGGATCGACGGCTGGATCGCACCGATGATGCAAGCGCCCCGAGCGACGTTGATCGCGTCGCTCGCGTTGTGCCTCTTTCTCTCAACCGGCGCTTCGAAGCTTTACTACGACCACAACCTGCTCAACTTGCAAGCGCAAGGACTCGAGAGCGTCGAGTGGGAAAAGAAGCTGCTGGAAGAGACGGATCGCAGCGTTTGGTTCGCGTTGTCCATCGCCGGCAGTCGCCAAGAGCTGATCGCGCGGAAAGAGGCGTTCGAGAAGCTCGCGAACGTCGATCATGTCGAAGAGATCGCCTCGTTGTTGCCGCCGGATGACGAGCAACGATCGGCGCAGATTGAGCGGATTCGCTCACGCTTGACCAACTTGCCCGAGTATCCGCCGGCTCTGCCGATCCCGCCGGCCCCGCAACTGGCGCAGATCTTGGCCCAAGCACAACAACTGCTGCCAGGCGACGACGCGACAGCGCTGCAAGCGCGCCGCCGGATTAGTCAGGCGCGGGAACTGCTTCGCACGATGCCCCAGGCAAACTACGAAGCGCTGATGCGTTCGCTGCAACAACGCTCCGCCGGCGAGTTACTGACGCGGATGCATTCGCTCTACGCGGTGTCTGACCCCGAGACCCCGGACGTTGACGATTTTCCGGAAGCGCTCGTGACCCGGTTCGTCGGCAAGAACAATCAATACTTGCTGCGGATCTATCCCAACGGCGATATTTGGGATATGGAATCGCTGGCCGATTTCGTACACGAAGTGCAGTCGGTCGATTCGCAAGTCACCGGCCAGCCGCTGCAAACCTTTTACGCTTCGCGGCAAATGCAAAAGAGCTATGTCCACGCGGCGATCTATTCGCTGATCGCGGTGTTGATCGTGCTGATTCTCGACTTCCGCAGCTTACGACATTCGCTGCTGGCGCTGACTCCGGTTGGATTTGGGGGTGCGATGCTCTTCGGCATTCAGGGGTTTATGGATATTCCGTTGAACCCGGCTAACATGATCGTGCTGCCGTTGATCCTGGGAATCGGCATCGACGACGGCGTGCATGTGCTGCACGACTTCCGCTGCCAGGCCGGCAAGCGATATCGGATCTCGGCGTCGACCGCCGCGGCCGTCCTTATCACGTCGCTAACCACTATGATCGGCTTCGGCTCACTGATGCTGGCCGATCATCAAGGGCTGCAAAGTCTGGGTCGCGTACTCACCATCGGCGTGACCTGCTGCTTGTTCACGTCGCTGATCGTGCTGCCGGCGTTTCTCTCGACAATCACCTGGAATTTGAAAAAAGACGATCCGAATCGTAAACAGAAACCAGAAGCGACGCGTAAACGAATTCGCCCCGGCCTGCTGAGCGACTTTGACAAAGAAATGCCCCCTGCCAAAGATCGCAGCGCCGAGTCCTCCTTCGGGGGCCAGCAGGAGGTTCCGCCGAAGCATTCCGCCGCCGACGACGGCGACAAAGAATCAGGCCGAGCGACCATTATTCCGGTCCGTCGCTCCCCCAGATAGAACCCCCAGCCAGCGGGGACAGGCAATGGTCCTTTCCCGCAAGCGTCTTGCACGCTAAAATTTGGGATTCGTAACCACCGACCTGCAAAGTTAAGCAGCACCAGGAATAAAGAAAATGGCCAAACCGCACCGCAAATTGAAAAAAGCCAATCATGGCGCACGTCCTGCCAGCGCCAAAGCTCGCAAAGCCAAGCGTCGCTCGATCAAGACCTAGTCTCGTCCCGCTTGTTGGGATTTTCACGTTTCGCTGACCGCCTGCGGAGGAGTGTGGCGCCGTGCCGCGCGAAGAATACATCCTCGATCCCGCGACGATCGACTGCAACAACGTCATCGCTGATATTGAAGCGATTCGCGAGTTGAACCCACAACGCTTCGAAATGGAGCAGTTGACGGCGATCGTCTACGAAGACACCGAGAAGGACATCTGCGTCGGATACAAAGATCTGGCCGAAGATGAATTCTGGGTTCGTGGACATATGCCTGGTTTTCCGCTGATGCCCGGCGTTTTGATGTGCGAAGCGGCCGCTCAGGTCAGCTCGTGGTACGTCACGCGCCACAACCTGATGGGCGACTATCAGCTCGGGTTCGGTGGACTCGATCAGGTCAAATTTCGCGGCATCGTACAACCCGGCAAACGCTTGGTGATCGTGCTGCAAAAGACCAAGGGCCGCGCCGGTCGAATCATCGTCTGCCGTTTTCAGGGGTTCATTGACGAACGCCTGGTTTGCGAGGGAGAGATTCGCGGCATTCCTCTTCCGAAAAATCTGTAATCGGCCCCGCCTCTTTCGTAGTTCATCATGGGCCGCAAAACGCTTCCGAAACTTAATCCCAGCGTCGACTTCAGTCGCAACTTTCGCACGGCCGAACAAGTGCCGCGTCCCTGGGATCCTGAAGCGCTGTTCGGGCGAATCGCTCCGCTAGAAATCGAAGTCGGCTGCGGGAAGGGGCTCTACCTCCGCAACGCATCCGGCGGAACTCCCGAGCGCGACTTTCTCGGAATCGAAATCGCTTTCAAGTACGCCGAATTCGCCGGCTATCGCCTGGCGAAAGAGGGTCGCACCAACGCGGTCATGGTTCACGGCGATGGGCAGAAGCTCTTCCCCGAAGTCTTTCCCGACGCGACAGCCGCCGCAGTGCATGTTTACTTCCCCGATCCCTGGTGGAAGAAGCGTCATCATCGCCGTCGCGTGATGAACGAAACCTTCTCGAAAGAGATTGAGCGCGTACTGATTCCCGGCGGCATCCTGCACTTTTGGACCGATGTCGAAGAATACTTTGACATGACGGTCCAACTGCTGCATGACAATACGCAGCTCGCAGGCCCGCTGCCGGTTGAGGAACGCCCGGCCGAGCACGATCTCGACTACCGCACCCACTTTGAACGTCGCATGCGCAAGAACGATTTGGACGTCTTCCGCAGCGAATTCCATAAGCCGACGTAACGCTACGCTTTCTTCGACTCTTTCTTTGGCTGTTCACTCCGGGGCGCGATGATAATCATCCCGCAAATCCGGCAGCGAAAACTGTCGCTGCGAAACGGTCCCAGTCGTAGTGCGAAGTCCGAACCGACCACCGGCTCATCGCCGCCGGCCAATAGGCGTTCCAGCATCGAACGATCGAGAATGCGCCATTTGATCGGCGCGTAAGAGGTGATCATCCCGTACTCCATCGGCGCCGCACAGTCGGGACAATCGCGAACCGGTCGGTCGGGCGCATCGCAATTGGGCGAAGCGAAGGGGTTCTCGGCGTCGCTGTTTTTAGAAGAGTCGGTCATGGTTACCGCAAGAGTGCCGTGATGTCGCGATTGCCGTGAAGAATACGTGCTATTTCAATTCCAGCATTCAACGGAACATAAAAGACGACGTAATTCCCGACAATACTTCGCCGAAAATGCCGCGGGCCAGGATGCACTTCGCCAAGCAACGGCTGTGTTGACAACAATTCAAAACGTTGGGTCAAATCATCAAATACCTTGCTGGCGGCAACCGGACTTTCGCCAAAAAGATAGTTTACGATTGCATCCAAATCGGATTCCGCAGCCGCCGAGAGCTGATAGAACATTTAGTCCTCTAGCTCATGACGTTCTTTAATCCTTTGAAATACATCTTTCTTCAGCGACGCAACATCTTCCTCCGTACGGATCTCACGAAAGCGCCCAGCACGCAAATCCGCGAGGCCAACCTCTAGCTTTGCATTCACTTCCGCCAGGGCGGCCGCATGTTGGTCAAATTGCTCCAACGCCTCTTCGACAATCTGCTGCGGACTGTCGTACTTGCCGCTGGCCAGATGCTTTTGAATCAGCGACTCGGTTTTTTCGCTTAACGGCAGGTCCATGGCGACACTCATCCAAACCGGTAAATTGGTAAATCGGCTCTCATTATTCTATGCTAAACAACGTATTCCGCCGAATCTTCTTCGCAGGTAAGCCCCGCTCATGCAACTCCGCCCTTTAGGTCATACCGGAATTCAAGTTAGCGAACTGTCGCTGGGCGGACTTTATACGTCCTCTTTGGGCGGCGGAGGAAACGAAACCACCCAACTGCTGTCGGCTGCGGCCGAAATGGGAATTAACTACTGCGACACCGCCCCCGCCTATGCCGACAGCGAAGCGACGCTGGGCAAAGCGCTGCAAGATTCGGGCAAGCCGTTTATCGTCTCGACCAAGTTTGGCGGTCGGCCGACTCCTTTCGATCCACAAAATGTCGACCAGCTCAAAGAATCGTTGGCCGAAAGCCGCCGCCTACTGAGACGCGAACAGATCGACATTCTGTTGATTCATGAGCCGGATCGTCCCTTGCAATACAACTGGTGGAACAGTTTTCGCCCCCTCGCTGGCCCGGTCCTTGATCTGCTGCAAGAGCTGAAAGCGTCTGGCCAGGTAAAAGCGATCGGTCTGGCCGGCACCACCGTCGCCGAGATGACGTCGCTGGTTCGCACCGGCCTGTTTGACGTGTTGCTGACGGCGTTCAACTACAACCTGCTCTTTCGCGAAGCGGAAGAAGAACTGCTGCCGGCGGCTAAAGAACAAGGGATGGGCGTCATCATCGGCTCGGCGCTGGGACAAGGCTTTTTGAGTCGACGATTCGACAAAGAAGTTTTGGATCGCCCTTACTGGATGAGTCGCCGACGCCGCGAACAACTGCTGCGGCTTTATACGTTTGTCGAAGAGACCGGCTTCGATTTGCCCGAACTTTGCCTTCGCTTTGTGCTGAGTAACCCCGATATTTCGACGGTGCTGATCGGCGCCAAAACACGGCAGCAGCTCGAAGCGAGCGTTAACGGCGCCAAACTAGGGCCGCTGGAGCCGGAAACGCTGGAACAGCTGCACGAACTCGCGACGATGCTGCCGCATCGGCCGTATGAAGAGCCGATGATCTTGCCATTAGGAAAGCAGTATTACGGTCCCGGCATCGCCAATATGGGCGGCGCGGTCCAAGTGGGCAAAAGTTAGCGTCTCACAGAATATCGCTCCCTCCGTTGGCTTGCCGCTTGCGATCCTTTATCCTGATAGACGCTGCTAGTTGGGTAAAGTTGAACGGGCCGCCAATCTATGGCGGCCGGCCATCACGGAAGGGACCTCATCATGACTGATCTGCAACGGCTGCTCTGTAACTTGGCGCTGGGGATTGCGACGCTCGCGGCGCTAGGCGGATGTACTCCTTCGCCTGACCAGGCATCTTCGCCGGCGTCAAATGTCAGCGCTCCAGACGTCTCCTTGGGCGAAACCGCTCAACCGCCCGAGACCGCCGCAGAAAAACCAGCCGAGATGAAGCCGGAAGCCACCCAACCCACTGCTGAGAAGAAAGCCTTCGATATGAGCGACGTGCCGTTGATCCCTCGCCGTAAGTTTTTTGGCAATCCCGAGAAAGCCCGTGCTCGTTTGAGCCCTGATGGAACGAAACTCGCCTATCTGGCTCCGGTCGACGGCGTGCTCAACGTCTGGGTCGGCTCGTCCGCATCGCTCGGCAAAGACGCCAAACCGATCACCCAGGACACGCATCGCGGGATTCGCAGCTTTAGCTGGTCGTACACCAACAATCACGTTCTGTACACGCAAGACAAAGATGGGGATGAAAACTTCCACATCTACGCCGTCAATCTGACGACCGATGAAATCAAAGACCTCACGCCGCTCGAAAAGATTCGTGCCGAGATCGACAACGTCAGCGAGAACTTCCCCAACGAAATCTTGATCGGGCTGAACGATCGCAATCCGCAGTTACATGATCTGTATCGCTTGAATGTTGAGACCGGCGAAAAAGAGCTGCTGCAAGAGAACCCCGGCTTCGCCGGCTTTTTGACCGACGACAACTACAAGGTCCGCTTTGCGATGACCTACACGCCGGACGCCGGTCAGATGTATCTGACGCCGACCGAAACCGACGGCAAAGAAGACTGGAAAGAGTTCCTCAAGATCGACGCCGCCGACGCGATGACGACCGGTATCGCCGGCTTCGACAAAAGCGGCGACATTGCTTATATGTATGATAGCCGCGAGCGGAACACCGCCGCGCTCAAGTCGCTGGATCTCAAAACCGGCGAAGAGAAGCTGATCGCCGAGAACGACAAAGCCGATATCTCCGGCGTGTTGACTCACCCGACCGAAAAGACGATCCAAGCGGTCGCATTCAACTACGAACGGCAAACGTGGGACATTCTGGATAAATCGCTGGAAGCCGACTTCGCGTTTCTCAAAGAACAAGAAGATGGCGAAATCCAAGTCACCAGCCGCACGCTGAAAGATGATCTTTGGACCGTCGCCTACATTCGCGATGATGGGCCGATTGATTTCTATCTGTATCACCGCGGCGACGAAAAGAAGGCGGAGTTCCTCTTCTCGAGCCAGCCCGAACTGGCCGAATTGCCGCTGGTCAAGATGCACCCGGTGGTGATCGACGCTCGCGACGGCTTGAAGCTGGTCAGCTATCTCACGCTGCCGAAAGGCTCAAACCCCGATGGCGGCATGCAGACGACCCAGCCGTTGCCGCTAGTGTTGGACGTCCACGGCGGACCATGGGCGCGCGATGACTGGGGCTTTAACCCCATGCATCAACTGCTGGCCAACCGCGGTTACGCGGTCCTCTCGGTCAACTATCGCGGTTCGACCGGATTTGGCAAAGATTTTTTGAACGCCGCCAACAAAGAGTGGGCCGGCAAGATGCATGATGACTTGCTGGACTCCGTCGACTGGGCCGTCGCCCAGGGAATCGCCGATCCCGACAAGGTTGCGATCATGGGCGGAAGCTACGGCGGATACGCGACGCTCGTTGGTTTGACCTACACGCCGGACAAGTTCTGCTGCGGCGTCGATATCGTCGGCCCTTCAAGCTTGGTGACGCTGCTGAACAACGTCCCGCCTTACTGGATGCCGTTCATGCCGGTAATGAAGGATCGGGTTGGCGATCATGAGAGCGAAGAGGGAATCAAATTCCTCAACAGCCGTTCGCCGCTCAACTTTGTCAACAAGATCACCAAGCCGCTCTTGATCGGCCAAGGCGCCAACGATCCGCGGGTCAAACAGGCCGAAGCGGATCAGATTGTCAAAGCGATGGAAGAAAAGAATATCCCCGTCACTTACGTGCTGTTCCCCGAAGAAGGACACGGTTTCGCGAAACCCGAAAATCGTTTTGCGTTCAACGCCGTGACCGAAGCCTTTTTGGCTGAAAATCTGGGGGGACGCTTTGAACCGATCGGCGACGCGTTTGTCGGCGCCAAGCTAGAAATCCCCGCCGGCGCCGCCGACGTTCCCGGCGTGGAAGCAGCGTTACAAAAATAGCCTTGCGAAAGGCTTTCGCCTCTCGCTTTATGATTCAACGATGAATCTACCGCTGCTTAGCAAGTACCTGGGCGTCGTGACGCTGCTCTTGGCGGCGGCGATGTTGTTTGCGCTGCCATGGGCCATCCCTTGGCTGGGACATGGCGCGCATTTTGATACCCGCGGTTTTTTCGCCATCTTGTCATCGGCGGCAATCGCGGCGACGCTCGGCGGCGGCATGTTGCTGGCCGGGCGCAACGCGCACGGGCCTCTCTATCGCCGCGAAGCGATTGCGATTGTCGGAATCAGCTGGTTAATCTTTACCTTTGTCGGCGCCCTCCCCTTCATCTTGGGACATGTCAAAGGGAGCGAAAGCCGCGAGCGCATCGTCCGCCTGGTCGTCGATGATCTGTTTGAGTCGGCCTCGGGTTTTACCGGAGCCGGCGCGACGATCATGAACGACATTGAAGACGAGAGCATGCTGCCGAAGTGCCTGCTCTTCTGGCGCAGCGAGACCCACTTTGTCGGCGGGCTGGGAATCATGGTGCTGTTTGTGGCGCTGCTCGGTCAAGGATCAGCCGGCAAGGCGCTGCTGATGACCGAGTCGGTCGGTCCGCAGGGAGAAGTAGGCACCACGCGTTCGCAACATAGCGCCTGGATTTTCGCCGGAATCTACGTCGGGCTGAATATCATCCTGACGCTGCTATTGATGATCGAAGGAATGAACCTGTTTGATGCGCTCTGTCATTCTTTTGGCACGATCGCCACCGGCGGGCTCTCGACCTACAACGCCAGCGTCGCTCATTTCGAGAATATCGCGATCGAAATGACGATCGGCACGTTCATGATGATCGCGTGCGTCAACTTCTCGCTGCTGTACGCCGTGCTGCTGGGCCAATGGACGCGGCTGTGGATCAATACCGAACTTTGGGCCTATCTGGCGATCCTGTTTGGCGTCATCGGCGCGGTGATGATCGCCGGACTTTGGCATCATGATTTTCCGAATGTCGGCACGGCGTTCCGCTATAGCTATTTCAATGTCATCTCGGTCCAAACCAATACCGGTTTTGGCACCAACGACTTTGACCATTGGAACGAATTCAGCCGCGGCATGTTATTTGTCATTATGTTTGTGGGCGGCTGCGCCGGCAGCACTAGTTGCAGCTTGAAAGTGATTCGTCACGTCGTGCTCTGGAAGTCCCTTTACATTTACATTCTGAAAACGTTTCGCCCTCGCTTGATCACCACGATGCGTCTCAACGGCAAAGCGGTTGAGGATTCCGACGAGTTGACGAACGAAGTCTTCATCTATTTCGGCATGATCGGCTTCGTTTTTATTACCGCTTGGCTAATGTTGCTATTTCTAGAGCCGGATCAGGCTTGGCTCGAAGCAGGGCACTCGCCGCCGGTCAAGATGCTTGATTGTGCGACCGGAGTGGCCGCTTGTATCAACGGCGTTGGCCCTGGGCTAGGTGCGCTTGGCCCATCAAAAAACTTCTCCGGATTCTCGATCGGCAGCAAGCTGGTTTTCACCGCGCTGATGCTGCTGGGGCGGATCGAGATTTTCCCGCTGCTGGTGATCTTTACCCCCGGCTTGTGGCGACGCCCGACGACCTGATCGGCCATGCGACATCTGCACAACGGCGCGGCATCCGCGAAATCGGAACGCCGCCGTTGTCTGAGCATTCCGGAGTCACCAGCGGCCATTCTTTGTCCGCGTCGGCGCAACCTGCTTTCATAGCAATGGTTAGCGAAGCCTCAAGCGGTGCGATTCTAGCCTGATTTCTGCGGCACATGACTTGCTTTTCCAACGAATGGCCCCTGCGGTCCGTCCTCCCATTCGTCCCCTCTTTCGATACGAGCAGAGTTATGATCTCCCCCGATCCGCAAACCATCGTCGTCGTCGGTAACGGCATGGTCGGCCATCGATTCGTCGAAAAAATGATCGAAATGGACATCGCTCAACGATATCGAATCGTCACTTTTTGCGAAGAGCCGCGCGCCGCGTACGATCGGGTCGGACTGACTTCATTTTTCGCACATCGCGACGCCGAAAAGCTGATGCTCGCCCGGTTGGACTGGTACAAGCAGCATGAAGTCGAGTTGCACATTGGCGATCGAGCCAATCGAATCGACCGCGCAGCGCAAATTGTCTATTCAGACCGCGGAGCGGCGATTCACTATGACCACCTCGTGATGGCGACTGGATCCTACCCGTTTGTCCCAGATATGCCCGGCGTGAAGCATCACGGAGTCTTCGTCTATCGCACGATCGAGGACTTGGAACGAATCATCGAATATGGCAAGAAAAGTAAGCGATGCGCCGTGATCGGGGGCGGGCTGCTTGGCTTGGAAGCGGCCAAAGCGGCCCATGATCTCGATCTAGAAACGTACGTCATTGAATACAACGGCCGAGTCATGCCGCGGCAGTTGGACGAAGCCGGCTCGAAAATGTTGATCGAAAAGATCTCGGCGCTCGGCCTGAAAGTTCTATTGAACAAAGGGACCAAAGAGATCCGCGGCGATGGTCATGTGCAACAGATCCTCTTTACCGATGGAACGACGCTGGACGTCGACATGATTATCATCTCGGCCGGTATTCGTCCGCGTGACGAACTCGCGAAAGATTCCCAATTGGAATTGGGCAAGCGCGGAGGCGTTGTGGTGAACGATCGCCTGCAATCTTCCGATCCGAACATCTACGCCATCGGCGAAATCGCGGCGCACGCCGGAATGATCTATGGCCTGGTCGCTCCTGGATATGACATGGCCGAGATCGCCGCCGCCAACTTCTGCGGACAAGAGCGTACGTTTAACGGCGCCGACATGTCGACCAAACTCAAACTGATGGGCTGCGACGTCGCCAGCTTTGGTCAATACAACTTGCCGTCCGAAGAAGCCCGACCGCTGGTCTGGGAAGACCCGTTCAAAGGGATCTACAAAAAGCTGCTGTTTACGCCCGACGGCTCGCGTTTGCTCGGCGGCATGCTGGTCGGCGACGCTTCCGACTACGGTACGCTGTTGATTTTGAGCAAGAGCGACGCTCCGCTGCCGTGCGATCCGGCGACATTGATCGGCGCCGGCGGCAGCGGCGACAAAAGCGCGATTGGCGGCGTAGCCGACATGCCCGACAGCGCCCAGATTTGTTCCTGTAATAACGTCACCAAAGGCCGCATTTGCGAAGCGATTCGAGATGAAGGAATCGACACCGTCGGCGAATTAAAAATGTGCACCAAGGCCGGCTCCGGTTGCGGCGGCTGCATGCCGCTGGTCACCGATCTGCTGACTGCTGAATTAAAAGCGGCCGGCAAGACCGCCAACACCGACCTGTGCGAACACTTCTCTCACACGCGACAAGAGTTGTACGAGATCGTACAGCTGAAAGAGATCAAATCGTTCCCCGAATTGATTGCCCAACATGGCCGTGGACATGGCTGCGAAACGTGCAAGCCGGCGGTCGCATCGATCCTGGCCTCCCTGTGGAACGATCAGATCTTGGAGCCAGAGCATCAAACGTTGCAAGACTCGAATGATCGCTTCCTGGCGAACATCCAACGCGGCGGGTCGTACTCCGTCGTTCCGCGCGTCCCTGGTGGCGAAATTACGCCGGAGAAACTGATCGTGCTGGGTGAAGTCGCCAAAAAATACAAGCTCTACACCAAGATCACCGGCGGACAACGCGTGGACCTGTTCGGCGCCCAAGTGCACGAGTTGCCGGAGATTTGGGAAGAACTGGTCAACGCCGGTTTTGAAAGCGGTCACGCCTACGGGAAGTCGGTGCGTACGGTGAAAAGTTGCGTCGGTTCGACCTGGTGCCGCTATGGTATCGGCGACTCGGTCGGCTTTGCAATTGCGATCGAAGAACGATATCGCGGGCTCCGCTCGCCCCACAAGTTGAAGTTCGCCGTTTCTGGGTGTGTCCGTGAATGCGCCGAAGCACAGTGCAAAGATGTCGGCCTGATCGCAACCGAGAACGGCTACAACCTTTACGTCTGCGGCAACGGCGGCGCCAAGCCGAGACATGCCGACCTCTTGATCGCCGACATCGACGAAGCGACCGCGATCACCTACATCGATCGCTTTTTGATTTACTACATCCGGACGGCCGACAAATTAATGCGTACCGCCACTTGGATGGAGAAACTGGAAGGTGGTCTCGAACATCTGAAAGCCGTCGTCATCGACGACAAACTGGGGGTCGCTGAAGAGCTGGAAAAGCAGATGCAGTATCTGGTCGACACTTACAAATGCGAATGGAAAGAAGTGGTGAACAATCCGGAGAAGCGAAAATGGTTCCGGCAGTTCGCCAACACGGATGAGCATCAACTGGATATCGAGCTGATCGAGCAGCGCGATCAAGCGCGGCCTGCGGACTGGCCGAAAGAAAATGTCGCATTGGTTGAATTGAAGGGATTAAACGGCGAAACGATCGATCACAACGGCCAGGCCAATCTGCGCAGTTGGGTTCGTGTAGGGGCAGTCGCCGATTTTCCTCTCGATGGCGGCGCGGCGATCAAATATGGCCAAACGCAAATCGCCGTCTTCAACTTCGCCAGCCAGGGCAATTGGTACGCGTGTCAAAACATGTGCCCTCACAAGAATGCTTTCGTCTTGTCACGCGGCATGATCGGCACCGTCGGAGAAACGCCGAAGGTTGCCTGTCCGTTGCACAAGAAGACCTTCTCGCTGGAATCGGGCGAATGCCTGACCGGCGAAGAGTACGCCGTGAAAACCTTCCCGGTGAAGATCGAAGCGGACGGCGTCTACCTAGAATTGCCGCCAGAAACGGTCCTCGACGCCGAACTTGCCACCGACAAGCATTGCATCCGCGGCTGCGACGCGGTCAACGCATTGCAATTGGCGGAAGCGTAGAAGAAAAGGGGAAAGCCGAGAGTGGAAAGTGGAATTGTCGTAGGCTCGGATGAGACCAAGCGACAGCGACGTTACTCAAACTCGGCGGCGTCTGGCGGGAGGGTCATTTCGTGAACCACTTTACCATCTCGCCAAGTGACATAGGGTACGCCTTCGCGGATGTGAGCTTTCATCGCTTCGATCTGCGCTTTGCGGACCAATCGCATCCAGGTAGGACGATCGGCCAATTTACGAGCGATTTCGCTGCGGGCATCTAGATCGTCGCTTGATGTTGAATTGTCCGCCATATCTCTTCTGCTTGAATGTTGATTTTGCCGAATTGATTCCCGCTAGCGATTGAGTCGCTGGACGCACTCAATCCGTTAATTATGTCCCAGCCATCCACAATAGGCATGTATAAATTAAAAAGATTCTTGAGACCGGATTGATATCGTCGACGGATTGTCCCCTCGGGAATATTATGTCCACCGCGAGCGACTCTCGCGGCAACTCGTTCAATCGCGGTCTCCTCGTCGGGAAGCCAAACGAAGACTAAATGCGACTCGAAGCCGCTTGTCTTCAACTCTTTCAGCCATCGAGCATAGCTTCGGCTCGCCAGCGTTGTTTCTAAAGCAAATGATTTTCGCATCGCGGCCAACTCGTGCAGACGGGCCAGCATGATTCGTCCCGCTTCAAACGCGGCGCCTTCCGGTGCGTATGCCGAGAGACCTTGGGCGATCACGTCGGCGTTCACGAACTCTCGAACGCGGAGATGATCACGCAGCAAGTAAGGAGCAAGCGTCGATTTGCCAGCGCCATTGGGTCCGGCGATCACAATAACGCTTGGTGCTTGCATCATGCTCACTGGCGAGCCCAGCCTTCCCGACTAATCGACCCCATAGTGCTCGATCTGTTCCCAATACGAGTCAAACGTATCGGCTGGATGGAAGTCAGGGCTGTTGTCGATGTCATGACACTTGATGCAGGTCTGACGCGCCGTTTCGAGCGGCAGTTGCATCGACTGGCGAAGCTCGGCGATCTGCTCGTCGGAGAGCATTAACTCGCCTTGTTCGGCGGCGACATGTTCAGCGCCGGGACCGTGACAGTTTTCGCAGCCGACGCCGGTCATCAGCGGCGTTTCTTCGAGCGAGAGATAGCCGGACTTGTACGGCACGTACTGCGACTGATTCCAACCGACGGCGTGACACGCGATACACTCGGGATCAAAGTTGCGCGCCACTTCAAAACGCTCTGGCGGATGGACCAACGTTTCGGTCGCATGCGCATGCGGCGTCTTTTCCCAGATCTCCATCGCCGTCGTATGACACTCGCCGCAGACTTGGCTGCCGACAAATTGACGACCGGTCGGATGCTCAATCGGCTTGATCCCCAGACCTCCCCAACCGAGCGCTTCGAGTTGCTGTTGGTAGTTGGCCAGCAGGGTCATCATCTCGTCGGAATCGGGAAAACGAGCGTCGAGCGGCACGCGTTCGTATTTCAGCTCTTCGGCATGGTCGCCGTAAATGCCGACGACGCCGGCGAACATTCCTTTGACGCCGACCTGCACCATTTGCGAGTCAGTCCCTTCAATCTTTTCCATTTCCAAGGTCGGTTCGCCGGCGCCGCCGGCCGAAACGATCAGGCGAAAACCAGGAAACTTGCGCGCATACTCGCGGCTCTCCTCGAGCGAAGCGCTCGCTAACAGCACGTACAAATCGCACTTGGCCGCTTCCAACTCGGGCCAAACCATCGCCAATCCTTCCAGCGCAGGCTGGAATTCGACTTCATCATTGGCGACCTGACCACGGCGGCTATCGCCAAAGACGCCGGTGACGCCGATCTTCAAGCCATCTTTTTCGAGAATGCGATAGCGGGGAGTGGCGCCAAGCAAGCTGGCGTTGGCGGCGAAATAACGCATCTTATCGGGATTTACGTCGGCGACGGCGACAAAGACTTCGTCCACCGAAAGCCGCAGGTCATCGGGTCCAAACGTGATCGCGTCGTAGTTCATCTGCTTGATCGCATTGGCGGTCGTTTGAAACTTGATCTCGGCCTGACGACCAAAGCGACGGACTTGATTGCCGGCGTCGAGCGCGACAACGTCCCAGCCCCGTTCTTCCCGCAATTGCTTCAAAAAAGTAAAGCGGCGGTTGAGTCCCCCTTTTTGATTGGTGAGCCCGGTGCAGCCGCAGGGCTCGATATAGCCATGTTGCTCACCGGTCAAAAAGAGAGCAAGCCGCGGCTTGGTCCAACCGGCGAAGAGCTCACGAGCCGGCAGCGGCGGCGGATCGTTACTCGCCGCAGGAGAATCGGTCGCCGCAGGCTTTTCCAGGCTCGGAGTCTGCGGCGTTTCCTCCTTCATCGCCTGCGGTGACTTGTCAGGCGCCTTAGGCGCAGCAACATCAACCGGCGAAGCGACGCTGGTCGGCGGCGCTTCAGGCCCTCCGGTCTCTGTCTTTTGGCAGCCAATAACCAACGCAAAAGTGAGTGCAAGGAGAACCAGAGTCGCTGGAAGAGTGCGGACTGGGATCGTCAACATGAAATGGCCCTGTTTGCCGAAAGGTGCGCGATTGGTGCAGACCCTCCTCTCGCCCTGGCGCTGACGGGGTCAACAATCCCTTTCTTCTACCGGATTTGCCTGTTTTACTCCACTGCGAAATAGAGCCGTAAGCTGACTTCTTCGGTTTGTGGATTTCCCTTCACTCCCAGACGAATCTCACCTAATTTGCCGGTTTCCCCTCCCAAAAAGGAGGCAGAGGCCGTATCGGGGGGGATCGAAAGAGTGAGCGGATAGACGATGGCCGTTTTGTTCAGCTTCTTTTTTTCGCCCAATTTCGCCTGCATGAAATCGGGAAACACTTTCGTAACGCTCAATTCGGTCTCGTCACGATGGGGCCCTTTGACCAACACGTTGACCAAGACTTTTTTCCCTTTTTCGCCAGAGATGGTCCCCAGCATCATGACATTCTTATCTTGGTTAATCTTGACCGCCGAGATGAAATTGATGTCGCCGCCCACTTGAACCGAGATCGGCAACGTCAGCATTTTGGCTTCGGGATCGTTGGTCGAAATCTCGGCACGAAACTTGGTAGCGCCAATCGGCAAACCTTGGGGAAGAAAGATTTCTACTTTGCCGCCGCTAAGGCCTCCGTCGGTCGCTTTTAATTCTTCAGGGCTGAGCGGAAGAATCTTCGCCGTCGCTTTTCCCGATTCATCGCCGACCAGCTTGACGTCGGTCAGCTGGAAATCGTCGCTCACGACCGAGACGACGTCAACGGAGGCCGAGAGGTCATCACCGGCGGTAACGTGACCAAAATTCACCTCGTTGGGGTTCATGTAGATCGCTCGCACGACTGCGCCGTGAATCCGTAGTTCCAACTCTGGTTTGCGCGGGTCGTTGGTTCGCAAGGTCGCCGTTTGCATGAAGGATTCGGCGTAGGAGATCGGGTGCCACTCCAGTTCTACCTCCACCGTTTCGCCGGGAGGTATCATCTTCTTGGCCAACGTGCTGAGCGTGCACTTGCAAGTGGTGCCGGCTTCTTCCAGTTGCAGCGGCGCGTCGCCGTCGTTGCGAATCATGAACGTGTGCTTTTCGGTCGCGTCGACATTCATTTTGCCAAACTCAAAGACCGCGTCGCCCACGATGACCGCGTTGGGCATCGGATCATTGGACGATTGCACGCGCTCGACCTGCGGTTGCGTGACCGATCCAAAATCATTGGACGCAGTCCACTGAGGAAGCGTGGAAGCGGCGCCAATCGCGACGCCGATAAACAGACTAACAACCAGAACAAGCAAAGGTCGCATCGGACTCATCTCCTGCAGCGGGAGGTGTTCGGAATGAATCGGGGAAAAGGGGAATCCTTCTAGGATAACCGAGCGCCCGGGTGATTAGGACTTCGGCTTTCGATTTTTCTCTTCACCCGCCGATTGGGCCAGTTCTTGCATGACCGTCAGAACCGAGCGGTCGTCGTCAAATCGGCGATTTTCGAGTTTTAGCTCGCTATGGTCATGCATCGCGTCCAGGCGAAGCGCTTCGGTCGCCTGCTGAGCGGCCTCCTGATTTCGACCGGCGGCGGCGTACATTTGGGCAAGCTCCACATGATGGTACCCCCGAGTGGGGAAGTCGCGACAGACGTTTTCCTGGCGTTCGATCGCCAACTTTAAAATCGCGGGGTCCTTGTACTTTTGGTAGAGCTCCCAGTAATTGTTCGCAATCCAACTCTGCAGACTGACGTTGCGCGGACTGCGCCGCAACGTCTCGGCGACTGCCTGTTGCGCTCCGTTGACATAGGGAGGATCGGGGCGCGACTTCCACGCTTGAAAATAGGCGTTCGCTAAAAACTGCGGACCATCCACGCTATACGGATCGGCCGCCGATGCGGCATTGGCCAAACGCACCTGATCCGAAAAGCTTTGATTGACTAAGCCATAGAGATCATTGAACGACGACATGACGGGAAACAACCCCACCGTCACCATCCCATACAGCAGCACCACAGCAGCCAAAGCGACGCCGGCACGAGGCGAAAATGCTTCGAGCTGCAGCGTTTGATCTTTATCATCCCCCAGCGTCAAACCCCAGATCAACCATAGCCACAGCGCGACCGCAGGAAAGCTGACGCCGCCGGCAGCCAACAGATTGATCATCAAGACGATCGCCGCGATGCGCAGCGTCAGTAGGTCGAGGGTTCCCTGCCGCGACCAACCGTAAGTCGCCCAAGCGACCGCCAGCGCAAAGGGAAGCCCGATCCACATCATCCAGATCGGAGCCTCGCCTTGCATCACGGCGCGAATCGGCGGCGCAAGCAGACAAGCAGCCAATGCGCCCCCAAAGATCGGCACGATGCTCGCATCCGGGGACTCCTCGGACTTCACCTCCGGCGACGTGTCGCTTGTCGGCTCTGCTTGATTTCCGGTCGGAAAACGGAGCAGCCAAACCGCGATGAAGCCGAGCAACAGGAGAACCGCCGGAACGCCGGCCGATGCCGCGATCTCTAGCAAAAAGTTGTGTGGATCGGCGATCGTCTCACTCGCCGAAGCCGGCATATAGCGAGGGTAGAACGACTGGAAGTTGCCAAGACCGCACCCAAACAACGGGCGCTCGGCTGTGACGTCGAGCGCCCCTTGCCAGTATTGCAAACGATACAGGACCGACTTGGGCGCTTCGGTAAAAACTTCGCGATCCAGCAATCCGCTGGCGAATCCGCCCCCCACCGCGATCGCCAACAGCAACACGCCGCCGACCAGATATTTCCAAGGGAGATGCCGCCGCAAACTGCTGGCCAATAGCCCCCACAAGCCAATACCGGCGACAACCGCCAAGACGGCGGTACGGCTTTTCGTCAAAATCAGTGTGCCGCAAAGCAGACATAGGATGACGGCTAATACGGCGGCCTGAAGATACGATCGCTCTCGAATCTGCTGGATGGCGACGCCCGCGGTAAGGATCAAACCAACCGCTAAAAATCCAGCCAAGGAGTTGGTCAGCGTGAAGGTCGACGCCGGTTCGGTGCTCATGAGGCGCGACTCAAAGTTCTTCACCTGAGGATCATCATCGCTCCCCATGATTCCCGCGTCACGCCGACCTTGTACTTTGTCCGCCAGATAATCGGCCTGCATCTGGGGAATTTCGACCCGGTACTGATAGATCGCGTAGGTCGCGCACAACGCCACCGTCGCGATCACGATCGCGATCAACGCACGCTTGTAAGCCGCGGAACGAAACAATTGCCGATACAAAAAATAAGCGATGATTAGCCCGGCATAGGTCCAAAACTGATTGATCGCCGGGCGAACTTCGCCGCTGCCGGCGACCATCGGAACGCCGATCGCCATCCAGGCGAGCAGCGCCAACAGCAGCGATTCCCACTTCGACCAGACGATGCTCAACTGGCCGCTCAGCACGCCGCCGATCGCCCATAAGGCCAACGCCCAGATCCACATCAGCACCCACGGAAGCTCGACTCCGCGGCCGACCGGACCTTCGCTGCCGATCAGCGGGGTCAGCACCGTCAAGCAAGCGACATAGCCGCAAAGGAGGAGCGAAAACCACTCGAAACTGGGAGTCGCAGGCGGCGTCTGTGCACTTACCGCCGGCGAAGATGCACTCGGTGGAAAGGATGTCGACTTGCGGCGTTTCATGAATCTCTTCGAGAGCGTCTAGCGGTCGATTCAATGACGCCGATCAGCGCCAACACGCAAAATTCCATCAAGAGCACGATCACAGCGCCGACCCAATCGACGCGATGCAATAACACCGCTCCCAATCCGCAGGTCGCCGTCATCAGATAGATCGTCAGCACCGCCTGAGTTTTGGTGAAACCAAGTTCGACAAGTCGATGCGAGACGTGACTCTTGTCAGGCTGAAACGGACTTCTTCCTTCGCGGATACGAATCGCCAACACAGTGACCAGATCAAACAGCGGCACCGCCAAGATGCATAGCGGAGCCAGCACTGCATGTCGCGCCCCTTCGCCATAACCGGAGAAGGTGGCGATGATCGACATGATCGCGATGCAAAATCCAATCAAATAGCTGCCAGCGTCTCCCATAAAAATTTTTGCCGGCGGTTGATTGTGCCACAAAAATCCGAGCATGGAGCCAGAGAGAACCAGTAAAAAACCGGCCGTAAACAATTGCGGTCCGGCCGAGCCTGGATCGGGAGCGATCAACAGCACTGCCGCCATAATCGACGCAGCGATTGTCGCTACTCCGGCCGAGAGGCCATCCATATTGTCGAGCATATTGAACGAGTTGATCATCGCGACGATCCAGAGAATCGAGACGATGTATTGCAACCAAGGAAGATCGAGATAAAAGCTGAGCTTCCAGTCAAATCCGATCACAAAGAGAGCGGCGATCGCCATTTGTACGGCCAGGCGAATCTTCCAGGATAAACCGATCCGATCGTCGATCAGTCCGATGATCATCAAGATCGATGCGCCCGCGACTAACGCCCACAGTTTAAGCGATTGCTGGACGAAGCCGTCAAAGTGTTGATGCGCCATCTCGACCAACGACGCAATCACCGGCGGCCATGCTCCTTCGGAGATCGGCATGTTCCCAATCAAACCGACGACCAGTTGCGCCAGCGCCAGCGTGCCTACCAATCCGACCCAGATGCCGATTCCGCCACCGAGTGGAGTTGGAGTGACATGCACTTTGCGGTCGTTCGGCTGGTCGAGCAATCCCCACTTTTGCGCATTCGCTCTGACAATGGCCGTCGCCACCAGAGAAATGAGAAAACTGGGAATAGCCGCGGCTGCGATCAGCGAAAAGGCGACGAGCGGGCTCCAGGTCACGCGTGAAACCGATCAGTAAGAGAAGTGAGATAAGTTCGTTTGCATTTTAGTTGGCATCGCACTGCGCTTATACCTCCCCCGGCTTACGCAGGGTTTTGACGCAATTGTTTTCGCAAATAACCGCGACATTCGTCAAAAAAGGCCTGAAAATCGGCCCGCTGGTAGTCGGGATAGGTCCATGCGGCCCCGGTCCACCGTTTTTGATAGTACTGGAGCGTGATCTCGGCGAAGATGCCGTCACGCAGATAAATTCGGTGGCTCCGATCTTTGGTGGTCGCCAACACGAGTTTCGCTTCGGTGATATAGCCGGGATCTAGATTGAGCGGTCGGCTTTCGGGCCAACGAGCCAACTGTTGGCACTCGACCTCGAGCGCGTTGGACGCATGCTTCCAATCGGCGAGCGTCGAACTGTCGGCCAAATCCTCGAAAGCCCAGAAGCACTTTTTCAGCCCTGGTCCCATTTCGTCGTCGTAGTAGTCGGTTTCGACCAGGTCGAAGTAAGGGCTCTCCAGCGCGAGCGGTCCCCATTGGGAGATCAACTGAGATTTGCCCCACTCAAGCGCTTCGCCGTAGCGACTAAATGCGGCGACGATCCGCAGTACGAAGCGTGGAGGTTTGAGATCGCCCATGTCTCTCCAGCGGTAGGTTGAAAAGTGAAATTGTCTCGGCAGGTTCTTAGTCTACGCCAAGAACGAAAAAAACCGCCAGGGGGACGGCCCTGGCGGCTTTTCGATTTGTCGTATGACAAGCAAGCAACCGTCGCTTAGTACAGCAGGATCACGTCCATGCCGCCGAAGAAACCGTTGTCTTTGGCGCCGTCGTAGAACGGGGTGGCGCCGGTGTTGTTGTCAAACTTGTCCCAACGCAGTTCCGGACGAACGATCAGGTTCGCGTTCGGGGTCCAGTTGGCGCCCACGCTGAAAGCGTAGTAGCTACCGGCTCCGTTACCAACGCGGGATCCGTCTTCATCGTCGAACCATTCAACACGGGTACCGACCTTCCAGCACTCGTTGATTTCTTTGAACAAGTATTGGTTGATACCGTACCAGTAGGCGTTGTCGGCAGGAGCGCCGGCATCGTCGAACAGGTTGTACTGAACGCCCAAGTCGTGTTGGAACACATAGTTCCAGCCGCAACCCAGATCGTAGTCAAACACAAAGCTGTTCATGTACGAGTCGCCGCCGTTCTTACCGAACGAACCGCCAACGCACTGCCAAGTCAAAGTCGCCTTGTCGCTCAGCGTGGCGCTGGCTCCGCCCAGGAACATCGATCCAGCTTCATAGAAGTCGAAACCGGTGTCCCAAGCCGCAACCCAACCGCCGTTCAGCGTCAAGTTCTCAATACCGCTGTAGGTGGCCATGGCGCCGGTGTGAGTAAACGGTTCGCCATAGTTCATCGTGTAAGCGTGCGAATAGAAGAAGTTGTCAGGAGCGGTAACGACTTCGTAACCAATCGTGGTGTAGAAGTGACCGACTTTGACTTCCCAATCGCCCCAAGCAGCGGTTCCGTACAACTGCGGAATGGCCGAGCCGTACAGATCCGTTCCGCTGCCGAGATCCTTCGCCGTGTCCCAACCATTGTCCCAAGCATCACGTTCGCCGTGACCGAACGATTGGGTGTCCGGGCCATCGGCGCCCCAGACGAAGTCAGCACGGTAACCAAGGTCAAAGCAGTAGGTTTCGGCGTCCGCGAGTTTCTCCGCGTAAATCCAAACCTGATCGACCGTCGGCGTGTTGGAGATGCCGCGGAAGGCGACCGGGTCATTACCGGTGTTCGACCGCACGCCGCCGGCATTGGCGTAAAAGCCGCCGGAAACCCATCCACCAATCGTCACGCCACAATCATTTTCGCCAAACAGCGACCATTGGTCACCATGGCCGCAGCACGGGAACCAATCGATACCACAGCAGCTGCTCTGACAACCACATGAGTTGCAAGAGTCACATCCACCGCATGAATCGCAGGCCGTATCCGTGGCACAACCGCAATCGCTGACGGTGACCTGTTCGCCGACGTAGCTCACTTTGCCGGCATTGTAATAGCCAGGTTGTTGAGCAACGGCAAACGTGGTCGATCCGACCAGCATGCCGACGGCGAGCATCGCCGTCTTCCAATCCGTTTTCATCTGAACTCCCTCCAAATCCCAGGATTTACTTATTCGACGCAGGGAATCGCCTCCGCGAAACCATTGAGGCTGCTTCAGCTTGAACGCCACGTCACCGATTCTCCGCTTCGGTAACGCCGCCGTTGGCATTCCGCCTCGAGCGCAGCCATTCGCACCTGATGCAGGTTTAATGGGTTTATCGAGATCAACCGCCACAGAATCTAAGGAAGTAGTTGGCGCTAGAACTCCTCCGCCTAACCCAAAGACTCGCCGCATCTTTCCCAGTCACGCATATTCCACGCAAAACTGTCATAAACGGACTTAAATCCACCACTACAGGGGAGAGGAATCAGCAACAGGGCGGGTTTCATGTATTAGGGGGGGGATATCTCACCATGCGGAAAACGCTCACTGGCAATTCTCTTGTGGCGTGCGAATAATTGGGGCACAATGAAAAGTACAGGGACCAGCTCCTCTTCCACTCCTCATCCGATGTTCACTAGATTTCTCGGAAGGCTCCTATTTATGAAGCGCCACGCCCCAGGTAACCGCCTGCGCGCCGGTTTTACCCTCGTTGAACTCCTGGTCGTGATCGCGATCATCGGCATCCTGGTCGGCTTAACGCTTCCCGCGGTGCAGCAAGCTCGCGAAGCGGCCCGTCGCGCCCAATGCACGAATAATCTGAAACAGATCGGCTTGGCGCTAATCAATTACGATTCGACGCACAAGACGCTGCCGATGGCCTCCACGATTTCGGACGCATCGGGACCTCATCACTTCAGTTGGATTTCACAGATACTTCCGCAGATGGAACAAACGGCCCTCTATGACCGGCTTGACTGGACGTTGCCGGCAGGCCACAGCGACAATGCTGGGTACCTGACGACGAAGGTGGAATTCCTGGTTTGTCCGTCGGATCCCAACGGCGATCCCGGGGAAGAGCTAGGGAACGTCATGTCGTCGAATTATTCCGGCGCTGAGGGGCTTTACTCAGACAATGGGGCGAACCTCTTTGGCGGCAGCACCGGCAATTCGCTTCCTACGGCTTTGAGCGGCACGAATATCGACACCGGCGGACGAATGGACTTGAACGGCATTTTTCGACCGGGCCGTGCGACAAGATTCGCGAAGATCAAAGACGGCGCTTCCAATACAATTATGGCCGCCGAAACGACGGTGGCCGGGTATGACGCCGGCGAATCACGATTCCTCGATGACTCCTATTCGCGTACGGCGTTCATTGGCGCCTACGAATCGACGAGCGGTAGCGAAGCTCTCGGCTGGGACGACTATGTCGCATCAGGATCCTACGACGGGTATGTTCCAGCAAGTCCAGCGCTTCCTTCGGGCTCAAGCGCCAAATTAATTACCCCTACCTATCAGGCGCAATATGCGATCAACGCAAATGGTAATGGAGCCTCGACGCCGCACAATGTTTTGATCTCGGTCTTAGGCGATGGATCGGTGCAAACCGTACCGCTGACGGTCGATGGGGTCGTCTGGGTTCAATTGAATTGCATGGCGGACGCATCGGTCTTTGAAAAACCGTAACCAAATACAGCAACCCGCTCTCAAGAAACAAAAAGAGGCCGCGACAATTGTCGCGGCCTCTTATTTTATTTCTAAAAACATCGCCAGCGATTTCACACATCAATACGCTTTGGCGATCACCGCACGACGCTGGGCCGGCTTGCCGGTGAAGATGCATTCGCCCGGTTCGTCTTCTCCTTCGATCGGAATGCAGCGAACCGTCAGCTTTAGCTTCTTCAGCGCTTCTTCGACCGCTTTGTCATCAGCGCAGTGGCAATAAGCGAAACCGCCGTGGATCTCAGGGCGATCTTCGTTCTTCGGCGTAAAGTAGGCGACCAACTCTTCCAGCTTGTCGATCGTGCGACTGTTGTCGTCGCGCAACTTCTTCGCCCGCTCGAACAGATTGCTTTGGATCTCGTCCAGCAGCGTCGTAATCGTCGCGATAAGTTCGGCCTTGGGCGTCCCTTTTTTGTCCTTGGGGGATTGGTCGCGGCGGGCCAAAAAGACGCTGTCGCTAGCGACATCGCGCGGGCCGATCTCAGCACGCAGCGGCACCCCTTTTTTAATGTGCTGCCAGGTCTTCTCGCCGCCGCGGATATCGCGATCGTCAATCAACACGCGAACCGGCGCTCCGTGGTACTGAACCCCCTTTAGGGCCGAGTTGAGTTGATCAACGTAGGCCAGCACGGCGGCACGCTCTTCGTCATTGCGATAAATCGGCAGCAGCACGATATGTTTGGGCGCTAGACGCGGCGGCACGATCAGGCCGTCGTCGTCGCTGTGCGTCATGATCAAGCCGCCGACCAGGCGAGTCGAAACGCCCCACGAAGTGGTCCAGGCGAACTCCTCGGTCCCTTCCTGCGTTTGGAACTTGATCTCCTGCGCCTTCGAGAAGTTTTGTCCCAAAAAGTGAGAAGTCCCGGCCTGCAGCGCTTTGCGATCCTGCATCATCGATTCGATGCTCAGGGTCATCGAAGCGCCAGGAAAACGCTCCCACGAAGTCTTCTCGCCTTTAATGACCGGCATCGCCATGTAGTTTTCGGCGAAGTCGGCGTAAACCTCCAGCATTTGCCTTGTTTCAGCGATCGCCTCTTCGGCGGTCGCATGCGCCGTGTGACCTTCTTGCCACAGGAACTCGGTCGTCCGCAAAAACATGCGTGTCCGCAGTTCCCAGCGGACCACATTGGCCCATTGATTGATCAGGATCGGCAAATCGCGATACGACTGAACCCATTTGGCGTACATCGCGCCGATAATCGTTTCGCTGGTCGGACGAACAATCAGCGGTTCGTCCAACTTGCCGGCCGGCGTCAGACCGCCGTTGGGGCCCGGTTCCAACCGATGATGCGTGACGACGGCGCATTCTTTGGCGAAACCTTCTACATGCTCGGCTTCTTTTTCCAGAAAGCTCATCGGTATAAAGAGGGGGAAATAGGCATTTTCGTGCCCGGTCTCTTTGAACATGCCGTCGAGGACTGCCTGCATGTTTTCCCAAATGGACCATCCCCACGGCTTGATGACCATGCAGCCGCGAACGGGTGAAACTTCGGCCAGATCGGCCGCTTTGATCACCTGTTGATACCATTCCGGATAGTCATCGGCTCGCGTCGGGGAGATCGCGTTTTGAGGAGCCTTCGCCATGTATCTGCTTCTAACCTTGCAATTTTCTCTGATTGGTAAAGGTCGCATTCTAGGGGATATAAGTTCACGATGACAACGCGGCTTCGTTTGCGGTTCCCCCTGCGATTATGCGCTTTTCCGCTTAAATGCCACTCCTGGGCAGGGTTACGTCCTTGAAGGAATACGAGCCCCCCCCTAGAATCCTGCGGTTTTCCCGAGCGTTGTACGCCAACATGACGACGCAATGATAGAAGAGATGGCCGAACAGGCCCCAAGGAGAGTGCTAAATGGCGCGACGTGAAATCGCCAATTTGGGCGAAAATGAAACTATCGACGAGGTCTACCTCGTTTCCAATAAACAGCTTCGACCCAATCGCCAAGGCAATCTCTATCTGCAAATGCAGATCGGCGACAAGTCTGGCCAGGTCAACGGCATGATGTGGAACGCGAATGACCACGTCTATCGCAAGTTCGACGACGGCGACTACGTGCGGATTCAGGGGACGTCGCAGTTCTACAACGGCGCGATGCAAATCATCGTCAGCGGCATCGAACGGGTCGACGTCAAAGAAGTTGACGAGTCCTATTTCGTGCATCTGGGAGGCGCCGAAATCGACGGCCTCCGTGGTCAACTGGCCGAAATGCTCCGCGGCATGAAGAACCCTCACCTGCGGAATCTGGCCGAGTGCTTCCTGATTGATGAAGAATTCATGCAGCGGTTTTGCCGCGCTCCGGCTGGCGTGAAGAACCATCACGCTTACCACGGCGGACTGCTGGAACATGTCGTCAACCTGATGAAGGTAAGCCAGGCGATCGTTCCGTTCTATCCACAGATCGACGCCGACCTGCTGCTGATCGGCGCGTTTACGCATGATCTGGGAAAAATTGAAGAGCTGACCTACGACAAAGGATTCGCTTACAGCGATGAGGGTCAGTTGATTGGGCACCTGGTGATGGGCGTGGCGCTAATCGACGAGAAAGCGCACGAAGCGGAAAAGCTCGGAGGCGAACCGATGCCTTACGAACTAGTGCTGCGTGTGAAGCACATGGTGGTCAGCCATCATGGCAAGCTCGAATTTGGCAGCCCGAAAGTGCCGATGACGCTAGAAGCTCTCGCGCTCAACTACCTCGATACGCTCGATGCACACGTGATTAGTTATGGCAAGCTGATCGAAGAAGACATCAATACGGATAGCGCCTGGACGATCTTCCACGCGCCGATCGGCCGCAAGCTGTACAAAGGAGAACCGCCCCGTTCTTAGTGCAGACTTCGCCCCGGCGACGCTTTTCTTTCGGCAGGAATCGACGGCCTGTCAGAAAGTCGAAACTTCTGCGATCACGCCAAAAGAGGCTGGACGGCGATCCAGCCTCTTCTTTTATGCGCAAAGTTATCCACCGAACACCTCGCCTACGAACAATCGCAAACCACTGTCTAGTATGCGGTTACCACAATCCTGCTCTCTGAAAGCGGCGAGAGGAGAACGACTTCTTGAAGAAGTCTACAAAAACCCTTTACCAGAGATTCACCCCACGTTCACGTCGTGCACGCGGTCCGCGAGGACAATTCCATGGAGGTTGGGAAAGACACCATCCACGGTGTGCTGCTAAAACTAACCTGTCCTGAAAATAAAAAAGGCTGGGAGGGAACCCGCCGTGATTCGCGAAGCCATGAAGACGAACCGCGTCCGCACGTTATTCATCAGCGACGTTCACTTGGGTTGCCGCTATGCACGCGTCGAGCCGTTGCTCGATTTGCTCAATCGGCACAATCCCCAATACGTCTATATCGTCGGCGATTTTATCGACGGTTGGCGTTTACGGAAGCGTTGGCATTGGGAGCCGATCTACAACGCGATTTTGAGTCGTTTGTTTGAAATGTCAGAAGCCGGATCGAAGATCTGCTACGCTCCCGGCAATCACGACGACTTCTTACGCGACTTCCACTTCAATTTCGGCTTTGTCGAGATTGCCGACGAATTCATTCACAACTCTCCGCAAGGGCGCCGCTTTCTAGTGACGCACGGGGACAAGTTTGATCAGGTCGAAACGAAGGCGAAATGGCTTTCGGTCATCGGATCGTTCGCATACGACTCACTTTGCTGGTTCAATCAGCACATCAACCATTGGCTCCGCTATTTTAAAATGCGCGGTCTGCCGCTGGCCGCGATGGTGAAAAAGCGAGTCAAAGCGGCGGTTACCTTTGTCAGTGACTTTGAAACCAATTTGGTCAATCATGCCCGCAATCTGAATTGCCACGGCGTGGTTTGCGGCCACATTCATACGCCGGCGATGGATCAACGCGGCGATGTAATGTACTGCAACACCGGCGATTGGATCGAAAATGCAACCGCTTTGATAGAGTATGAAGATGGCCGCCTGGAGATCATCGACATGCAGCACGAAGTTACCCCGGTGTCGATCGAGGATTCGTCCGAGTTCGTGCTGGAGCAAGGAGAAATCTTGCGTAACATGCTGGTCGGATCAGGACAACCTGCGACCACCGGCGTCTGATTGCCCCATCGGAAGCCAGTACGCGATTGTTTACGGCCAGTTCGTCTCGACGCCTGAGCGTCTAGATCGATAGAATTATCGAGACGTATTTATTCTTTCAAGGGATGGAACAAACCGTGGCGAAGATCATCTACAGCATGTCGGGCGAGGGGCGCGGTCACGCGGCTCGCGTTCGCACGATGGTCGAACGGCTTCGACCAGAGCATGACTTGGTGCTGATGGCGCCAGATCAGGCGTATGATTTTTTGGCGCCGATCTACAACAACAACGCCGCAACGCCCAACGTCGAAGTGCGGCGCATTCCGGGGCTTCGCTTTTACTACACCCGCGGTCGGCTCGATCTGACCAAGTCGATCTACCGCGGTCTCGGCTTCATGGCGAAACTGAACGGGTTCGCTCGCGAGATGGCCAATACGCTCCGTCAGGAAGAGCCCGACCTGGTCGTTACTGACTTTGAGCCGATCCTGCCGAAAGCGGCCAGCAAAGTCGGCGTGCCGGTCGTCAGCTTAAATCACCAAGACTTTCTCCTTGCGTACGACCTCTCAACGCTGCCGCGCGGATTGCAATGGTACGCCTGGATGATGGGATTTGTCGTCCGTGCGCACCATGTCGACCATGCCGAAACGGTTGTCTCCTCGTTCTTCACTTCGCCGCTGCGTCCCGGCTGGGAAAGCGTCACCCAGGTAGGTCCGCTGCTCCGCAAAGAACTGGAGCAAGCGAAAACGAGCGAAGGAGGCTATATCCTTTCATACGTTCGCCGCTCGATGCCTCCAGAGGCGATCGAGTTGCTCAAGTCTTGCGATCGCGAAGTGCGCGTTTACGGCTTGGGCAAGCAGCCTGACCAAGGTAACCTCCGTTTCTTCGACATCAGCGAAGATGGCTTTGTTCGCGATCTGGCTGGATGCGACGCCATGGTTGGCGCCGCCGGAAATCAGTCGCTCGGCGAAGCGATCTATCTGGGCAAGCCGGTCTTAGCGCTGCCGGAAGAATCACATCACGAGCAGATGATTAACTCTCATTTCCTACGGCAGATGGGGGTCGGCGATTGGTCGACGATCGAGAGCTTCTCGAAAAAGCATTTCGCCAGCTTCCTGGAACGCTTGACGATGTTCCGCGAAAACCTGGCGACCTTCCGCGGTCGGATCAACGGCAATCCCTCAGCGCTAGCCGCGATTCAACGACATCTGCCGGCGTAAAATATTTATCGACGGCGTCGCTTTCTCTTCGTAGCTCGACGCGCCAGTATTGAGGTTGCGCTATTTGGCAATTCAGGAAGTGTTGAACATGGGTGAAGCACGATCAAACAGGGTCCGAATCTGTCGAAAATCGTCACACTAGCCCGACGCGCCAGCGAGGGAATAGAGTTGGCGATCCGAACACGGATTGAAGTGCGAACCGTATTCCCTCGCTGGCGCTGCGGGCTAGTGTTCGATGGATTCGAAATAGCGCAACTTCAAAACGCGCCAGCGAGGAAAATGCGGTCGCTGGAAAATGACGAATAGAAAACGCATTTCCCTCGCTCGCGCATTTTGAGGTTGCGCTATTTGGCAATTCAGGAAGTGTTGAACATGGGTGAAGCACGATCGAACAGGGTCCGAATCTGTCGAAAATCGTCACACTAGCCCGACGCGCCAGCGAGGGAATAGAGTTGGCGATCCGAACACGGATTGAAGTGGCGAACCGTATTCCCTCGCTGGCGCTGGCGGGCTAGTGTTCGATGGATTCGAAATAGCGCAACCTCAAAACGCGCGCGTCGGGCTACGAAGAGAAAGTGAGCTACGCCAAGATCGGGTGCAGCACTTCGCCTGCGACGTCGGTCAGACGGAAGCGGCGGCCGTTGTATTTGTAGGTCAGCTTCTCGTGATCGAGCCCTAACAAGTGCAAGATCGTCGCGTGCAAGTCGTTGACGTGCACCTTGTCGATCGCCGCTTTGTAGCCGACTTCGTCCGACTCGCCATAGCTGACTCCCCCTTGGACGCCGCCGCCGGCCATCCAGGCGCTAAAACAATGCGGGTTATGATCGCGGCCCGGCTTTTCTCCGGTCTGGGCGATCGGCAAACGGCCAAACTCGCCGCACCAGATAACCAACGTTTCGTCCAATAGTCCCCGCTGCGCCAGATCGGTCAGCAGCGCGGCGATCGGCTGATCGGTTTCGCCGGCGAACTGGCGATGATTTCCTTCGATATCGATATGGCCGTCCCAACTGCGCTGGTTTTCCATCCCGCCCGAGTAAATCTGCACGAAGCGAACGCCGCGTTCGATCATGCGGCGCGCGACCAGACACTGCTTGGCGAAGTGTCCGCACTGCTTTTCGTCGATACCGTACAGCTTGCTGATCTGCTCTGGTTCCTGCGAAATATCGATCGCTTCCGGCGCCGTCGTTTGCATGCGATAGGCGAGCTCAAAACTCTCGATTCTCGCCGCGAGTTCTCCTTCGGCCTGGCGCTGAGCGTAGTGCTGCTGATTCAGTTGCTTCAGGAGATCGAGTTGCGCTCGTTGCCCCCTGTCTGACAGCGCGTTGGGTCGCGAGAGATTGTCAATCGGCGGGCCTTGGGGACGAAGATGCGTCCCTTGATAAACGCCTGGCAAGAAAGCGGCGCCCCAGTTGGCGGCGCTACCTTTCGGCAGTCCGCGGCCCAGTGGATCGCTCATCACCACGAAGCCAGGCAAGTCGAGATTTTCGCTTCCCAAGCCGTAGGTGACCCACGAACCGACGCCGGGAAATCCCATGCGGGCCATGCCGGTGTTCATCATAAACAACGCCGGGCTATGATTGTTCGACTCGGTGAAGCCGGAGTGGATAAAGGCCATCTTGTCGACATGCTCACCCAGTTTCGGAAAGATCTCCGAAACCATCTTGCCGCACTCGCCGCGCGGCGTGAACTTGAACGGCGACGGCATCAGCTTACCGACCTGGTGCTGGAAAAACCCGGTCGTGTTCTCAAACGTGCCGTCAAACTCTTTCAACGATTTGCCGGCCCACTTGTCGAGCCCCGGCTTGTAGTCCCACGTATCGACCTGACTAGGTCCGCCGTTGACGAAGATCCAAATCACTCGCTTCGCTTTGGCCGGAAAGTGCGACTGCTTGGGCGCCAAAGGATTGAGCGCAGCGCCCTGCTCGGCCGCCAACAGACCTTCGTCTTGCAACAGCGTCGCCAAACCTAACAAACCAGCTCCACCGCCGCAGCGAGCGAGCCATTGACGACGAGTTTGCATTGTTTGGAAGTCGTACATAGGGATCGCTCTTAGTCGATGTAAATAAATTCGTTCAAACCGAACAGCGCCTGACACAAGTCGACCAGCGCCGCTTGCTGACCATTTTCCCCATCCCGCTGTGCCTGCGCCGCGATAAATTCGGAGGCGGCTTTCAGTTCTTGTTCGGTAGGATCGCGCTGCACCGCTTTCTGATAGGCGGCGGTGATCCGCTCTTCCACAGAACCGGACGGCAACGCCGCCGCAAAGCTTTCTGCGTAGCTGCGCGTATGCGGACTGTTCATGATCGACAGGGCCTGCGGCGCGGTGGTCGTTTCGCTGCGACTGCCGATGCTGACCAGATGCTCGGGCCAGTCAAACAGCATCATCGTCGGGATCAACCGGCTGCGTTTGATAAAGAAGTAGACGCTGCGGCGTTTCATCCCTTCGTCCAGCGTGCCGGGTCCGAACATCGTCGGATCGAGCTGACCCGAGACCGACAGCATCGCGTCCCGAACTCCTTCCGCTTCCAATCGACGAGGAGCATGTCGCCACAGCAAAACGTTTTGCGGATCGGCGGCCAATTGCTCTCCGTTGGCGGCGGCCGATTGCATGTAGGTTTGACTGGTCATGATCTGCTTGTGCATTCGCTTCAATTGCCAGCCGTTGTGGATCAGATCCACGGCCAACCATTCCAGCAGCGCCGGATGGCTCGGCTGATCTCCCTGCACGCCAAAGTCGCTCGGCGTGGCGACGATGCCGCGACCAAAATGATGATGCCACAGCCGATTGACGATCACGCGGGCCAATAATCCGCCTGCGCCGGCCTCGGTATCGGTCATCCAGTTGGCCAGCGCCGTGCGACGATAGCTGAGAGCCGACTCGCTGGGAATTTCTTCCGCTTCCCAATAATCGCGTGGATGGCCGTTCCGCAGCACGGCCGGAAACCCAAAGGGGGCGACTTCTCCTTTTTGGGAGACATCGCCGCGCGTCAGAAAATGGGTTGTCGTATAAAAGTGAGGGAAGCCGCGACTATCGGCCAGATGCGGAATCTTCTTGCCTCCTTCGGTGTTCACTTGCACGGTCACCGGCTTCGCTTCGGCGTCGGTCGGCACGTCAATCTCGGCCAGACTGCGCGTTGTCGTCGTAAAGGTCGACGCCATGCGGTAATAATCGGCCGACGTGATCGGATCAAACTTGTGATCGTGACAACGAGCACAGCCGATGGTCAGACCGAGAAACGCGGTGCCGGTCGTCGCGACGACATCGTCCAGTTCGTCATAGCGGGCCTGTTCAAACTCGGCTTCAGTCAATTGCGTTGGAAAAGCGCCGGCGCCGAGGAAGCCTGTCGCCATTTGGGCGAGCGGATTTTGCGGAGCGATCTCGTCACCAGCCAATTGCCAGGCGACGAATTTGTCGTAGGGGAGATCGTCGTTCAGCGCTTGGATCAAAAAGTCGCGATAGTGATAGGCGTGCGGTCGATCGGTGTCTTGCTCGTATCCAAATGACTCGGCGAACCGCGCAACATCCATCCAATGCCGCGCCCATCGCTCACCGTAATGCGGCGATGCGAGCAAGCGATCAATCAGTTTGCCATAGGCGTCAGGATCCTGGTCGGCGACAAACGCGGCGACTTCTTCCGGCGTCGGCGGCAGTCCCAGCAGATCGAAGTAGGCGCGACGAATCAACGTCCGACGATCAGCCGTTGGATTGGGCGTGATGCCATGCTCGTTCAATTTTTCTAAAACAAAACGATCGATGGGGGACTTCACCCAGTCGGAAGTGACCGCAGCGGGCGCGATCGTCGCCAAAGGCTGTAACGACCAAAAATCGCTCGCTTTGTCTTGATCGACTGCGGTTGGGTTTGCGGCGTCCACCAGCGGCTTGTCGTACGGCGCTCCCAGATCGATCCATTGGCCGATTGCGGCGATCGTTTCGTCCGACAACTTTTCGGCGCGCAGCGGCATGTGCGGCTCTTCGTCGTGACGCAGCAGCGCCAGCAAATAGCTGCTGTCGGCGTCCCCTTGTTCGACATAGCCCGAAGCGAGCAACTTCTCGCGAGTCGACAGATCAAAATCGGCTTTGACGCTTTCGCCGCCGTGACACTTCAAGCAACTCGTCGTCAGCGTTTGACCAACGCTCGATTTGAACAAATCGAGTCCTGCTTTCATCTCGGCCGCATGCTCGGGAGAGATCGGCGGCGCTTGCTCTTCGGCATGAAGATGGACAGCGCACCCAATTACAAAAATCGTCAATAAGAATTTGACGGCGAAGCGCAGAAGCATAGATAACCCTGCGATGGGAGGAAGGATTGAATGGCGGGACCGTCGATCAACTCAATCCAGTTTCGACGAAACGGGAAAGCGAGTCCAGTCATTTCTTTATCAATTTCTTCCTCGGCGCAGGAGGTGATCGATTACAAAACGCTCTATTTTCGCTTAGAAAATACCAAACGAAAAAGGGGGCCTGTATAAATACAGGCCCCCCTTGTCAATATTTCGCCTAATTTCAGTTTCGCGTTAGTTATTCGCGGTGTTGAAATTTTCGACCAGATCGCGAAGTCCGGTCGCCTGGGCGCCCAACTGTTCGCTGCTGGCGGCCAGTTCTTCACTGGCAGCCGTCGCTTGTTCGGTCACGTCGGCCACTTGTTGAATGGCGCCGTAAACCTCGTTGGCCATGTTCATCTGCTCGTCTGCGGCAGTCGCGATTTCGGTGATCTTGCTGGAGGTCGATTCGACCGCATTCACGATCTTCTGCAGCGCTCCACCAGCTTGCGAGCTCAGCTCGACGCCGTTGTTGACACGCGCCGTCGACTCTTTGATCAGTGACGAAATTTCTTTCGCCGCATCACTCGAACGTTCGGCCAATTTGCGAACTTCGTCCGCAACGACCGCAAAGCCCAAGCCATGTTCGCCGGCGCGAGCCGCTTCGATGGCCGCATTCAGAGCGAGCAGATTCGTTTGGCTGGCGATCTCCGAAATCACCTGAATGATCTCGCTGATCTGCTCCGACGAAGCCTTGATCAAGTCCATCGCTTCGCCCGACTTGGTGACCGCACAGCCCCCCTCGACGGCGATTTGATTGGTCTCGGCGGCGAGACGATTCGTTTCGGCCGATCGATCGCGGATCCCGCCGATCGACGTGATCAATTCCTGCGTCGAAGCGCTAATTTCTTCGACCGCGGCGCTTTGCGTCTGGGCGCCGTGCGCCAACGTTTGCGACGTTTCGCTGACCGAACCGGCGCTTGAAGAAAACTGATTCGCGTTTTCAATCACGTCGGTGATCAATTGCGCCATGTCATTTCGCAAGTTGACCTGGCGCGTGATGTCGGTCGCGTACTTGACCACTTTGTACGGTTTGCCGTTCAGGTCGAGAATCGGGTTGTAAGAAGCCTGAATCCAGATTTCCTTCCCTCCCTTGCCGATTCGTTTGTATTCGGCGGCGTCATATTCTCCTCGGTTCAAGCGATTCCAGAATTCCTGGTATTCGCGACTACGAGCGTAGTCTTCTTCGACGAACATCCGATGGTGCTGACCGACGATCTCTTTCGCCGAGTAACCGACAGCCCCCAGGAAGTTATCGTTGGCGCCGAGGATCGTGCCGTCCATATTGAACTCGATCACCGCTTGCGATTTGCCAATTGCGTCGATCTGCCCGGCGAAGTTGGCGCTTTCCAGCTTCTGTTTGGTAATATCACTCGCGTACTTGACTACTTTGAACGGCTTGCCGTTCAAGTCGCAAATCGGGTTGTACGAGGCCTGGATCCAGATCTCTTTGCCCCCCTTGCCGAACCGCTTATATTCGCCGGAGCTGTATTCCCCTTTGTTTAAACGATTCCAGAACTCTTGGTATTCGCGGCTGCGAGCATATTCGTCCTCGACGAACATCCGATGGTGTTGGCCTTCGATTTCGCTCAGCGAGTAGCCGACGGCTCCCAGGAAGTTGTCGTTCGCGCTGATGATCGTGCCGTCCATGTTGAACTCGATCACGGCCTGCGATTTGCCGATCGCTTCAATCTGACCCGAGAAGTCGGCGGCGCGCATCTTTCGTTCGGTAACGTCAGAGGCGTACTTAATGACCTTCACCGGGCGACCGCTGTCGTCGAAAATCGGGTTGTACGAGGCTTGAATCCAGATCTCTTTGCCCCCTTTGCCGATCCGCTTGTACTCGCCGGCGTCAAATTCACCTCGGTTGAGGCGGCTCCAGAACTCCTGGTATTCGCGACTGCGAGCATCTTCCGAGGTCACGAACATCCGATGATGTTGGCCTTGGATCTCTTCCAGCGAGTAGCCGATCGCACTGCAGAAATTGTCGTTTGCGGTGATGATCGTGCCGTCTAACTCAAACTCGATCACCGCTTGCGATTTGTCGATCGCCGCGAGTTCCGCTTTGAGCGCATTCACCTCTTGCTGAAGCAAGTCTACGCCGTTGGTTTTCTTTGTCGTTTTGGGCTGTTCCAAAATTGCTGCGCTGGCCATCCGATCGCTCCTAACCAGAAAATAATAATGTTGAAGGTGTGACTACAGTAGGCGAACTTCTCGCCAGCTTGCGAGTTGGCTCTAGTACGTCAACAGCGTTGGCGCATTTCGAGCGATCTCGCGAAAAATCTCTTCCAATTCATCGCCACCGGGGGCGTGCCAATGTTGGCCGCCGCCGATCCTCGCGACTTCTCTCATCAACGACTGATTTGCATCGTTGCTGTAGGTAATCGTATGGACGACGATATCGTCGTCCGCCGCATCGTAAGCAGCATTGGTCGGGCTGCTGCCGTAGTTGTGATTTCCATCGGTCATCACGACCATCGTCTTTGAAGCGTAAGGACGTGCGTACCTTTTGTTCTGCAACGTCGAGATCCCCTTATCCATACCGGCGGTAATATTGGTCGAACCGTCGGGATATCTTTTGGAGTAGTCGTCCAGCGCATCGTCGATTCGCGAATATTTGTCGGTCAACTGCTCATCAATCCTGGCGCTGCTGTTGTACGTCGAGAGCGAAACAAGCTCCAATTGCGGGGTCGTCCCCAGTTCGGTCAAAAATCCGTCGACCGAATCGACCAACGCCCACCAGCGAGCCCTGGACGGCACGGGATCATTACTGCGCCAACCTGATTCGTAATTGGACCGATTAATTCGAAACGTCATCGAACCGGAACGATCGACGACCAACGCGATATCGCGATCAATTTGCGACGCCGTCGCGTCGGCGACCGGTTGAAAAAACTCATGGCCAAAAATGGGGGTCAAATACAATCGAACCGCCCCATCCGGCGCTTGCTGCGTTCTGCGTCCGGTTACATGCACCGAGTTCAACAGTTTGCCGCCGCTGGAAAAGGTGAAGCGTCCGACATCGTCGGTCCGCACGGACAAGCCGATTTGCACATCACTATCCGCCAAAGTCAGCGTATTGCCGGCGACATTGTTCTTGGCGGCGTATTCAATCGCCGATTGATGGGCCAGACTCGCGTCTTGCTCCAGGCTCAAAGTTCGAGCGCCGGCACGTGCGGCAGAATCGGTCGCAATTCGCAGTTCGGTTCGCGTCAACTGCATGTACGCAACGTCGACGCAAAATGCCGCCATCCACAAGATGACCGGCAGTAGAACTGCGATCAGGATCAACACGGCGCCGCGGCGACGTGAGATGCGGCGTATTTTTCGATTCAGCGGTTTTGACATCGCCATCACTATTCAGGGTTATAACGTTCGGTAGCCAAGTGCGATTTGGCTTCGATTGCATAGCTGCTAAAATATTTCGGCACGACCCAGCTATTGCCGGCGACCGGCACGCGGACGGTCACCGTGATTGACTTGGTCTCTGGTTCCAGCACGGCGGGATTGACGTCCACTTCCACTTTTCGAGCGCCGACCGTCGCCAACAGTTGCGTCGCTTTCTCTTTCGCTTCGGATGACGTAGCGCCAGGCACCATCGCATAGCGAGCCGCCTCGTAGGCGGCGTTATCAGCCGTGTGTCGAATCATTGTTAAACGTCCAAACTCGACGCAGGCGAGAATGAACATGAACAAAATCGGCGCGGCGAAAGCGAACTCGACGATTGCGGCGCCATGACGCTGCGTGTTGCGACTACGCTTGGTGGGTCGAATTTTTCGCCCTGTCGTCGGCTGCGACTTGCGGCATTTCGGCTCACCGCTCAAGCATCGACGCAGACCTTGCTGACAACGCTCGGCCAGGCGACAAATGGCGAATTGATTTTTTTTGCATGACATGGGACGCCTCAATACTCTTTCATCATCGTGACCGATGAGGTGATTGTGGGCGGTGAAAACATCCAACCTTGCAGCGTCGAATTGCGCGCGACGGGAACGGTGATCGAGATCGTCACGTCCGCCCCCGTTTTCGCTTTCGTAAAGTTCGACGGATCGATCGTCGCACCAGAAATGCTGCGATCCGCCAAGACCGAGGACGCGGCGTTTACGGCGGCGGCGGTCGTCGAGTTCGGTTGCAACGCGGCGCGACATCCTTCGTAGGCCGCGATCGCGACCGATTGTTTCAAAAACATCATTTCGGCGCCTTGAATCGCCGCCATCAAAATCAGCACGACCACCGGCAGGCAGATCGCCAACTCGGCGACAGCCATGCCGTGACGCGTTTGATTGCAAGTTGTTCGTCGCATCGCTTAGCTCTCCCGCGGCGACTGGCCGCTTCGCATACGATCAAACAGGCGATTCAAATCGGAAGCGAAATCTTTCCAATAGTCTTTGTCGCGCAGATGAAACGGCTCCGGCACCTCTCCCTCGACCGCTTCGTTGACAACACTGCGAAACCGGACGATCGGTCCGACAAATCGATGACTAAATCGAATCAGGTCGTAGGCGAAGATCGGCAGCAAACAGAGCGCCGCCAGGATGAATGGGCCCTGATTTTGCCAAACGTTCGCAAAATGGGTCCCCCAGGGTTCAAGCGGATTTGTCAGCACCTGGACCGAGATGGCGATTAACAGACCGACGAGGAAAAATGCGGTCCAGTAAAACAGCATCCGTAGGACGATTCCCCCTTGTACCGAGGGATCGACGTATCGGGCTCCGCGACGTTGGTTCATGGATATTCTCACTATAAAATCGAGCGCGCAAGTCATGCGCCAGACCCGCAAATCTAGGTCGCGGCTGATGACGATTCGCCGAAACGCCAATTTTTGCTCGTAGAATCCCGCAAATATCGGATCTATAGAACCGGCAAACGCGTCACAACCGACAATTCCAAGACCATTTCCGTTGACCTCAAGCGCCGGATGAGAGTAGAGTTTTCGGCACGATGAACGACGAACCCAACATTCCGATCTTCCAGTGCCCTGGCCAAGCCGCCCCGATTGATCGCGCGACCCACTTGTCTCGTCTGACTCAGTTCTATCCAGGCTGTCGCAATTGTCCCCAGCGAGAGGATCAGGCCGGCCTGCCGGCGAGGATCATTCAGACCTGGAGCAAGATCCCGCCCCAACCGCCGCTCGAGCAGCGGTTTCATCACGAAGGACTATCGGCCGACTTGCCGGACCAGTTTTCGGTAGACGATGCGGCTCAGTTGGCCGCCGCTTTTTGCTTGGGGCAAAAGCTGGCCAGCGCAGCGCCGTTGCTGCTGGGAATGGCCCATTCGACGGCGATCGACCAGGCCGAAGCGATCATCGCCGTTTGGCGACGAGCGGGGATCGCCGTCGAACTGCTGGTCGACGCAACTGCCGCGCAGGTCGCTTGGACGATTGACCAACGCAAACTGGCCGGCGGAATCTTGCTAAGTTCGCCGCTGGGAGATCTTCGTCAGATCGAACTTTCGCTGTTCGGACCAGGCGGAGCGCCGATCGCCGGTGATGAACTGGAGAGGATCAAACGGCGACTTCATCCCCACGACCGGTTGCCGCCGGCCCGGCGCCAAGGTTCGCTCACCGAAATCGATATGACGTCCCCCTATCTTCAACGTTTTGCCCCGCTGCATCGTGCGCTGCGTCCCTTGCGACTGGTCGTGCAATCTCCAGCGCGCGGTTCCGTGAACCTGCTGCGGCAGTTAATCGCACTTTCGGTGTGCGAACTCATCGTCCTTCCTAACGGCGGCGATCCCAGCATTCGTCTCGCGGCGGCGATCCAACAGCATCAGGCCCATTTCGGCGTCTGGATCGACGGCAACGGCGAGACGATTGAGGTTTTTGAAGAACGAGGCTATCGCATCCTTCCGCCGCAGTTGACCAAGCTGCTGATCGACGAAGTCGCGATCTGGGAACAAGAGCCGCTGCGAATCGCTTCTCCCACGCCGCTCGATCTCCCGAGCGAAGCGACTCTGATCCGTTGCTCTGCCGGACGGGGCGAAATGGCAAGCGCGATTCGCCTGCACAACTGCCAGTTTGGGGTCGAGCCAAGCGGTCGCTATTGGTGGCGGAATCAACTGCCGGCGGCTGATGCATTGGGGGTCGTGACGCTCCTTTTAACTCGCCAAAGCCGCATGGATCGCAGCTTGTCGAGCCAGTTGATCTGAGTCATACTGCCAGTCGTTTTGTGTTCACTTCGCCGCATCGTCTGGGCGGCTTCTTTTTTTGCTTGATGACGCATGACTCACCCTTGGATCGCCGATCGTACCGCCGCTTTTGACTCCAGCGGCATTCGTAAAGTCTTTGACCTCGCGGCGAAAATGACCGACCCGATCAACCTCTCGATCGGGCAGCCGGACTTTGACGTTCCGGACGAAGTGAAAGACTCGGCGATTGCGGCGATCCGTGAAGGCAAAAACGGCTATGCGTTGACGCAAGGGATGCCGGTCCTGCAAAACAAGCTGCAAGCGTCGATTGACGCCGAATGGGGGCATCGCGATCGAACGACCTTCGTCTGTTCGGGCACCAGCGGCGGCCTGGTGCTGTCGATGTTGGCCCTGGTCAATCCCGGCGACGAAGTGATCATTTTCGACCCTTACTTTGTGATGTACGAATCGCTGGTGAAGTTGGTCGGCGGCGTGCCGGTCATCATCAACACCTATCCAGACTTCCGCATTGATCTGGAGAAAGTGGAAGCGGCGATTACCCCGCGAACCAAGCTGATCCTGCTCAACAGCCCCGCCAACCCAACCGGCGTTGTCGCGACCGAAGCCGAAGTCGCTGGGTTGGCCAAGTTGGCGGGGGCGAAGAATATCGCGCTGATCTCCGACGAGATCTATCGCACGTTCACTTATGGCGACTTCGTATCTCCCGCCAAATACAACGATCAAACGATCGTGATCGACGGCTTCTCAAAAAGCTACGGCATGACCGGTTGGCGCGTCGGCTACGTACATGGCCCATCCGCCGTGATTGAAACGATGGTCAAGCTGCAGCAATACACCTTTGTCTGCGCTCCGCAGCCGGCGCAATGGGCCAGCGCCGCGGCGCTCGATGTCGACATGAGCGAGCATGTCGCGACTTACGCGCGCAAGCGAGATTTGATGCTGGAAGGAATTGGCGATCTTTACGAAGTTTCCCAGCCCGACGGCGCCTTCTATATTTTCCCCAAAGCGCCATGGGGAACAGGCACTGAATTTGTCGCCAAAGCGATCGAAAACAACCTGCTAATCATCCCCGGCAATATTTTCAGTAAACAAGACACCCACTTCCGCATCTCCTATGCGGCGTCTGACGAAACGCTCAAGCGAGGGGTCGATACTTTGCGCAAGTTAGCCCAAGGATAATTCGATTCGCCCAACCGACGCTTAATCGCTACACTAGAGGGAGGTACTTTTTCCTCGACGGAGCGATCCGCATGAGTCTCGAATTGCGATTATCATCGCGACATTGGAGCTGCGAACCGATGGAGCGAGTCGACGCCACGACGGGTCTTCCCGTGTTAGAGCGTCCTCATCTGCCGATGACCCCTGCCGAACAAACGGCGGTCAAAGCGCTGTTAGATGAAGCGGCTGGCCAGCCGATTGAACAAGCCAAAGGTGTCGTTCACCTGAGCGACGGCGGCGATTTCCAAGTCGCCTGCGGTGGACAACAGTCGGGCTACGTGGAAGAGTTCACGCTGCACGTCGAACGTGACCTGACTCCTAACCTGACCGGTTTTATCATCAGCTTACTGGATGCCGGCAACCTGATCATAACCTCCCTGCGCGATGGTACCGCGATCAGTTTACGCGCATCGAACTTTGAAGACGCTCCCGAAACGATGCAGCCTCGGGCGATCTGTCAGAATTCGGAAGAGTTGCGAGAGATGCTGCAAAACGGGGTCCGACAGGACAAGCAAATGCAGGGTCGCGCCATCCATGGATCGCCCACCGGTTGATACGGCGCGTTCGCCTACTGAGTTGGCGGTAGCCGCAACGGCATCCGCTCTTGCGGCGGAGCGCCGCATGCGGCAAGTCGAGCGCGAATATCCTGGATCAGTCGCTGCTCCAGTTCCAGATCTCGTCCCAGCGGGATCCAACCGAGCGTCATCGTGTCTTGAATCGTTCCGTCATCTTCCGTTCGCAGCGTCCCTTCATGTCGCAACCGGTCCAGATCGGCGACGTCGGTTCGTCGCCCCCGCAGGTCTTCCAGCTCTTTGCGAACTTCGACTTCAATCAAATAGCCCCCTTGCTCCGGCATGACCCGGACGACCACCGTACGGCGAATCGTCTGCAAGGTGCTTTCTAGTTTTTCGTAGCCGCGGGTCGAGTCGGTCCTCCATGGTTCAAGCAGGGTCGAGCCGATCGTCGGGTAGGTCTCCAATCGCCCTTCGGTCAATTGTCCAGCGATCACCCGCACGCGCTGCTCATCTTTGATCTTAAAATTATCGTCAATGGAGTCGACAATTTGCTCCCACAAGACTTCGTAGTCGCCAAACTGCACAAACGCCGGATTCTCTACGATGACTGCGGGAGGTCTGCCGGCGCCAACCCAAGACGGAAGTCGCAGCGCATGGCACCCCACGGCGATCGAGAGAATCAGAAATAAGATTACCAGTCGCACCACGCCGAAAGCGCCTTTTCACGAAGTTCACCTGTCTAGGCAGCCGTCCCCGACCAGGGGGCGGAGAAGTGTCGCGAAAAGAGACGCCGGCGACAAGAGCAGCTTTTCCGAAAGGTGCTAGCACAAAAAAAGCTTTCGGCGGCGGCCGAAAGCTTTGGTCATCTGATCGACTGTGGGTCTGCGAGCTGCGTAACTAGCAGTAGTGTCCGTCCATGCCGAGTCGCATTTTCAACTCTTCAAACTGTTGTTGATACTTTTCGCTCGACGAGTGAACGTGCTCCGCTTCGGTGATGAAGCGAATTTCGTCGCTGTTGCGGACGCAGCGATCGTCCAGGATCTCGGCAAACGACGTCAGTTCGTTTCCATACACAATCAGCAGCTTGTGTTCGTCAAACTGAACTTCCAGTGGAATATTTGGATTGAGCACGGCGATTCCCGTGCAGCCGTCATTCAACAGCAAGTCTTCATATTCCCACAAAATGCTTTTCAGCACCGGCATATCAATATGTTCGCGATACAAGTCGACATGGCCAGCGCCGTCGCGGGTATGACTCGTTTCGAGCACGACATCCACTTCGCAACCAAGCGGTTCGAGCAAGTCCATAAAGACGTCGAACAAAACCGACTTGGTAGCGGCCGCCATCAGCACCGGCACGCTGGCTCGGGTCTCTTCGTCATGATAGACGTCGCGCCGGTAACCCTGGCTCGGCACGACCTTCAGATCGTACGAAGGGCGCACCGCGTCCGTCAGTTCAAAACTGTTATAGCGGTTAACGCCCAGATGGGCCTCGATCTGCTCTTCTGACAAATGCTCAAAGCTATTGCCGGTCGGAGCTGTCGCGCCGTCGTGAAAGACGTTTTTGAAAAATCGTTTTAAGAAGCCCATGTTGACCTCTACCGCCTCTTCCGGTGATCACAAGTGAGGAAACGCCGTTGCTTCAACACTTTAAAATCTGGTTGATAGGAATACCCTAGAGCGATCATTGATAACTTGCCCACTAAATCAATGAACTCAACGTCGAGGCAGTGATAACCGCACCCAACAATCCGAGCGATCGCTCTATTCGACAACGGGCTGGCCCAGGCAATTGGCGGAAAAATCGACTAGTCGCCAGCTGCAATTTGGAACGTTTCCGATGTCGTATCTGTAGAGATCATAGCACCGCGAATTGAACCTACTTGAGCCATGTTGCGAACAATTTGAAAAAGATCGCCCGCAATTGGCTGACTCCAGCGATGCGGCGGAGTTTTCCTGCAACAAGGGTGTTGAAGAGCCGCAACGCGTAGTTTGATATACTGCCGTATGTCCCGACTGTAACGAAGGAGCCGAGCCGTTGAATACGATCCTACGCCCCGTGCAAATCCTAATGATTGTCCTGCTGGTAACGGTGTTAACGACCGGCTGCACAAGGGAAGTCGCACAAACGGATCCAGCTCCGCTGGTCGAGCCGAACCAAGACCAGCAACCTCAAGAAAAGCAGCCTGTTGCGCCTGCCGACGAACAGGCGATAGAGACGTTGGAAGAACTCTGGTCGGCCATCATTCAGCAAGGCCGCAAGACCGGCAATACGCACGAAGTGGTCCGCCGCATTCAAAAACAAGATCGCGAGTTGATCGAATCGACCTCGATCGAAAAGATCGCCATGCGGCGCCAAGCACAGACGATTGAGACGAACGTCGTTAATCGCTTCCTCGAAACCCCCTCGGGGCAACTTGTTGCGTACGAAACCAAGATCAATCAGGGAGGAAGCAGTTCGTCGTTCGCCGGCCAGGTTTCCCCCGATGGCACTCAGCTGAAAATCACAACCACCGCCGCCGGACGCAGCTTTTCCGAGCAGATCCCTTGGAAACCAGAGTGGGGCGGCGTCTATGCCGCGTCTCAGCTGCTAGAGAACCCGCCGATCAAGCCGGGCCAAACGCGCGAGACGACGGCGCTGGCCCCCATGATCAATCAGGCTTGCCAGATCAAGTATGTCGCCGGCAAGCTAGAGCCGGTGAAGTTGCTCGACGGCAGCGAGGTCGAACTGCTCAGCGTCACGAACGTAATCTCCCAGAAAGGGAAGTTGCTGATGGAGATTCCGATGTGGGTCGATCTCGAAGGGCACACGGTCAAGATGGCGCCTCCGGGGCCTGGCATGGTGATCTATCGCTGCACGCAAGCTTTCGCCGAATCGCCGATTGAAGCGGTCGAGTTTGATCTTGCCGCAGAAACGATCGTGCCGATCGCCCAACCGCTGACCGGCGTTCATACGGCCAACAAATCGGCCGAGTATTTGATCACGCTGAAAAACAAGATCTCGCCCACCCTCTTTCCGACTAGCGGTAGTCAATGGACCAGCGACCTGACCGAAAAATCGCTCCATCTCCATCTGATCGCACTGCGTCCTGAGACAAAATTACCGCAGCAACTCGCCGAGCAAACTCCGCCGACCGACGCTGATCTGGCGGCGAGCAGCCTAGTGCAAGTCGATGATCCCTTGGTGCAAAAAATGGCCGCGCAGGCCAAGACGCCCAGCAGCGAGCCTTGGAAACTTGCGGTCGAACTGGAACAGCAAGTTCATCAGGCGATCCAGCAAAAAGACTTTTCGCAGGCATTCGCTTCGGCCGCCGAAGTCGCCAAATCCAAAACCGGCGACTGCACTGAACATGCGGTCTTGCTAATCGCTCTGCTACGCGCCCACAAGATTCCGGCCCGTGCGGCGGTCGGCCTGGTTTACTACAACGGTAAGTCGGGCAAAGGCTTCGCCTATCACATGTGGACCGAAGCCTGGATCGATGGTCGCTGGATCCCGATCGACGCCACCTTGGGCCGCGGAGGGATCGGAGTTGGGCATCTCAAAATCGCCGATTCTGACCTGGCTGGGGGAGGCGCACTCGCCGCATTTTTGCCGGTGACGCAAGTCATTGGGAACATTGAGATTAAGCCGCTCAGCATGGAATAGCGACCGATTTTCGACAAGAGGATGTTTCCTCGCACGAATTGCTATTAACGGCGACGATCGTTCTTTCCTTGCACCACCCAGGAGCGGAATCCAATGACGATCTTCCTACTCATTACCGTCACGACTTTGCTGACGATCGGAGTGTTATGGGCCGTTGGCGTCCGATTTCGCTCAGATCCCATTCAAGCGATGCACGCCATCGCCCAAATGTATGACGGCAAGTTCACGCAGACCAAGAACCCCGAACAAACGGCCGTCTCGTTTGATCTGCACGGGCAACCGGCGATGTTGCGCATCAAACCGCCGGTTGGTTACGCAGGCCGCTATCTGACCGAGTTTCGCACCACCTGGCCTGAGCCGCGACTACGTCTGCAGATTCAGCCGCGCAAAACGTTGCGGCCTGACTTCTTCTATGACGAGTCGCCGACGATTGAGTCGGGCGACGTTGACTTTGACGCGAAGTATCGGTTGTACGCCGAACAGCCCGAGACTGCTCGCAACCTGATCGCGGCTCAACTTTTTTCCGCCCTCGACGAGCTGAATCATCTGACTCGCCCTGGCGCGGCCTACGTCGAAATCCATGACGGTTTTCTCTTCGTCACGCTAGAGAAGACCTTCGGCTATGCCGAGCAGCTGGAAGTCCTGGTCGCCTGGTGCTGCGAGATTCGCATCCCCTCAACGACGATCACGCCCAACGATGAACAAGCGCAGTCGGCTGCGAACGAGACCAAGGTTCCGGATACGATGCGAACCATCTGCAACGCGTGCGGCGACGTCGTGAAAGAAGATGGCGTCTCCTGCACCGATTGCGGCGCGATCTATCATCGCCGCTGTTGGGATCCGAAAGTTGGTTGCGTGCTTTACTCGTGCGAAGGCACGAAGGCGACCGAAGCGTCGCTTACGAACTAACGTGTTGTGCGACCGCAGCCAACAGCGGATCAATCGTCTGCTGTTGGATCACGTGCGGAGGATTCCAAGCGAACCACTCTGATCCCTGATGCTCGGTCAGCTTCAGTGGGACATCGTTGGTCAAGGTCGCCAAAAAGTAGACGGTGGTTTTTAACGCCGTCACGCCGCCGAGTCGTTTTTTGTAGTTCACCACATACTGCAACGAGAAGCGAAAGTTGGGATCGACCTGAATATCTTGCGACGTGATCCCGGTCTCTTCTTCCAACTCACGCAAGGCGCAGGTCATTTCCTCTTCGCCGGGATCGACATGCCCTTTGGGCAAGTCCCAGCGATCCTTGTGCCGCATCAGCAGGAACGACTTAATGGGATTCCCTTTGACGATCAAAAAGCCGCATGCCTTCGTCTCTGGCAAGTCGGCGTTTTCATCCTGCATCTCTATTGCTCTTCCTGCGGAAATTTGAAATCGGCGATGAACAGTTGACTGCTGTGATCATCGGTTCGCGTGCTGGTCCACATCAACTGTTTTCCATCGGGTGAGAAGACCGGCAACACGTCGGCCGCGGCGGAATCGGTAATGCGCCAGATCTTCCCCGGCTTGATCGCATCAGCCGTTTCTTCGTACTTCATCAGCCATAAGTCATAGTTCGGACGCCCCGGCTGCGAATGATCGGCGCCGGCCCAAATGATGTACGGCTCGGTCGGGTGCCAATAGGGCGCCCAGTTCACGCCGACATTATCGGTCAGCGCCGTCTCGTGCTGGCCATCGACGCCGATCACGTAGATCTGCAAAAAGCCTTCTTCTTTGCGATCGCTACGAAAGACGATCCACTTGCCGTTGGGAGAAATGAACGGTCCCCCGTCGTATCCTTTGGCGTCGGTCAGCTGTTTCTGATTCGACCCGTCGGCATCCATGATGTAGATGTCAGGATCGCCGTCGCGATCGCTGCAGAAGGCGATCTTGGTTCCGTCTTGGTTGTAGGCGCCTTCGGCGTCGTACCCTTTTTCGGTCGTCAACGGCGTTAGTTCGCCCGACTTCAAGTCTTTGGCGAAGATGTCGGTATACGGATCAAAATCCCAAGAGTAGCGCCGACGCGTCCCCGACTTGCGATCCGCTTCTTGTTGGGCGATTTCCGCTTTTTCGGTTTCAGTCATCATTGGATCAAGATGGCTGCTCGCGAACATGATCTGCTTCGCGTCGGGCGAAAAGTAGGCGCAAGTGGTCCGCCCTCGTCCGGTGCTGATCAACGTCGGCTCGCCGCCGGCCAGAGGCTGCGTGTAAATTTGGTAGAATGGGTACTGCGGTGGAACGGCTTGATAGACAATCGTCTCGCCGTCCGGCGAAAAATAGCCTTCGCCTGCTTTGACCATGCCGCTGGTCACCTGACGAACATTCGAGAGAAAATTACTTTCGATCGAAGCCGGCTCTTCCGCCAAACAGAAGGTCGTCGCCGTCAGGGCCAATACCAAACATCCGCTGATCCAACGCATAAGGCTAACCTCGCAGGGGTCAAGTTGCGTGCCGTGGGTCGATAACTTTGTTCTTTCATTATAGTAGCCTGGCAGGCCTGGATTCGATGCCATGAAGATTTATACGAAAACCGGCGATAACGGCGAAACCGGGCTCTATCGGGGCGGTCGCGTTCGCAAAGATGACCGCCGAATCGTCGCGATCGGCGATATTGACGAGCTGAACGCGCTGCTGGGGCTCGTGCTCTCCCTGGCCGCTTCGCCCGAAATCGCCGAGCCGATCAGTTTCATCCAAAACGATTTGTTCGCATTGGGAGCGCAGATCGCGTCGCCAGACCCGGCGGCTGCCGGTACGACGCTGCTCAACGATGACAGCATTACGCGGCTTGAACAAACGATCGATCTGGCCCAGTCGCATCTGACCCCGCTAACGGCCTTTATTCTGCCAGGCGGTTCGACCCTCGGCGCCCATCTGCATCAAGCCAGAGCCGTTTGTCGCCGATCCGAACGCCATCTGGTGACGCTCTTCGATGGGAAATACGACGCATCGGCACAAGTAGCCCTGCGCTACGTCAATCGCCTGGCGGACTTGCTGTTCGTACTGGCTCGGTGGTCAAACCAACTATCCGGACATCACGAAACCGAGTGGCATCCCGCTGGTACGTGAGCAGAATTTTTCTCGCTTGTACTTATTCCACCCTTTACACGGCGTGAGGGGAGAAATAGCTTGGGTAGCTTCAAGTTGGAAAAGCCGCATAGGCACGGCTGCGCTTCACGGCGCACCGGCGACGATTTCGACTTCCTGATGGAAAACGGTGTGATCTACGATCCTGGCGGACGTTAGGCGGCGCACCATTTTTCCCAATCATGGCCCAGGCACTCATTTACGAGGTACTTCGATGCGCACGCATGTTCGCAGCGCGCTAAGCCTATGCGCGCTTCTGTTGATTCTGACATCCGCGGTCGCGGTTTTCGCCCAAGAGGGTTCGCCGGTTCCCGATGACCTGCCGGTCGGCTCGCCCGATGTGGCGGAGATGATTGAGCAAGACGCCGCTGCCGGAGAAGGTCTCGATACCGGCGACAATGCCTGGATGTTGATGAGCAGTGCGCTGGTGCTGTTGATGACGGCGCCCGGCCTGGCGATGTTCTACAGCGGCTTGGTTCGGCGCAAAAATGTGCTGAGCGTGATGATGCAGTGCATGTTTCTGATGGGGCTGATGACGGTCGTCTGGGCGCTCTGGGGCTATTCGCTGTCGTTCGGCGGATCCGATCCCTATTTCGGCAACGCCGACTACTTATTTATGAACAACGTGCAATCGCACTACGACGTCGGCGCGAGCCAGATCGTCACCCCGATGGAAGGCACCATCCCGCGCTATACGCACATGCTGTTTCAAGGGATGTTCTTTATCATCACGCCGGCTTTGATCTGCGGCGCCTTCGCCGAGCGGATGAAGTTCAGCAGCATGGCCCTCTTCTCGGTGCTGTGGGGAACTTTCGTCTATTGCCCGCTGTGTCACTGGGTCTGGGACGAAGGAATATTGTTCTACGGCGGCGAGTCGGCCATCGCCGGGGGCGCACTCGACTTTGCCGGCGGCACAGTCGTGCATATTAGCTCGGGAGTTTCGGCGCTGATGTGTGCGTTATTGATCGGCAATCGGCTCGGTTTTGGTAATGACGACATGCGTCCGCATAACTTGACCTACACGACGCTGGGCGCCGGACTGCTCTGGTTTGGCTGGTTCGGCTTCAACGCCGGCAGCGCCTTGTCGGCCAATAGCCTGGCCGCCAACGCTTTTGCGGTAACCCACTTCTCGGCTGCCGCCGGAGCGGTCGCCTGGGCGGCGATGGAATGGATCAACCACGGCAAGGCGAGCGTGCTCGGCTGCGCGTCAGGCGCCGTCGCCGGACTGGTTTGCATCACGCCGGCCGCCGGATTTGTGCTGCCGATGCCAGCACTTGCGATGGGCGCGCTGGCTGGGATCATTTGCTACTACGCCGTCATCCACCTGAAGCACAAGCTGCACTATGACGACTCGCTAGACGCGTTTGGCGTGCACGGAGTTGGCGGAACTTTGGGCGCTATTTTGACCGGCGTTTTCGCCACGCGAAATGTTTTCGGCGGAGCTGAAGGCCAGCCGATTGGTTTGTACGAAGGGGGCGGAATTTCGCTTCTGATCGGCCAAATCACGGCCGTAGGGATCACCATCCTCTTTTCGGTTGTCGTGACCTTCCTGCTGCTGAAGCTGATCGACTTCACGATTGGTCTGCGCGTACCGCAAGAAAACGAGATTCGCGGGCTCGACTTGGCCGAACATGGGGAAGAGGGCTATATCTTCAATTAGCCCCTCTTTTTAGACTAGAGAGAGAGACGCGCCCGGCCAAGTTACGCCGGGCGCCCGCTTGCAGGAGATGGGATCGATATGAAAAAAGTGGAAGCGATTATTCGGCACCACAAGATGGAAGATGTCAAAACGGCGCTCAATGACATGGGCGTTCACGGCATGACCGTCAGTGAAGTGCAAGGTTACGGCCGCCAAAAAGGGCACACCGAGAACTACCGCGGCGCCGAGTATTCGGTCGACTTTGTGCCCAAGCACAAAATCGAGATTATCTGCAGCGACGGAAATCTGCAGCTGGTCATCGACACGATTTTGAAGTCGGCGCAAACCGGCCAGATCGGTGACGGAAAGCTGTTTATCTACGACGTCAAACAGGCGATCCGCATTCGTACCGGCGAAATGGGGGAAGACGCCGTTTGACTGGACGACACGCAGTCTTAGTCAAAGTAGGGTCCGCTGTGCGGACCATCCGCCCCGCCAAATTGCTTGCAAGTTTTAGAGCGCTTCCCTGGTCCGCACAGCGGACCCTACGCCTGATGCGAGTAAGGCCGCCATGCCGAACTACCGTCGCGCCTATGTGCCTGGAGGTCTCTACTTCTTTACCTTGAAGACGGAACGCAATGCCCCAATTTTCCAAAAGGAATGGGCCGCCAAATTACTAGGCGAGATCTTTCGCGAAGCCAAACGACTCCGCCCCTTCGAGACCAATGCGGCTGTCTTGCTGCCTGACCACTTGCATGCAATCTGGTCACTCCCCTCCGGTGACGCCGATTACTCCACGCGATGGGCATGGATTAAGAAAGAATTTACCATTCGGTACCTAGCTGCCGGAGGCAAGGAACGGCCCGTCTCCGATTCACGCCATCGAAACAGACGACGCGGAGTTTGGCAGCGGCGATTTTGGGAACATACGATCGAGAGCGAAGCGGACTATGACGCCCATTTCGACTACCTTCATTGGAATCCAGTGAAGCATGGCTACGTGAAGTGCCCGAAATATTGGAAGTTTTCCACCTTCCATCGCTGGGTCGAAGCCGGCGTTTATCCTTTGAACTGGGGATGCGGACTGCATGCTCCGCCAACGTTCGCCAATATTGCAACCACCGGCGAATGATCGGCGTGGGGTCCGCCGTGCGGACCATCCGTCCCGCCAGATTTCTTGCAAGTTTTTCGCGCTTCCCTGGTCCGCACAGCGGACCCTACATCTTCTCCGCAGAATAACAATCCGGATAATCCTCACCATCGTTTTCACCCCTAAGAACCGAAGGTGAATTAAAGCGACATCCGCGTCTTTTCGCCTTCCCTCTCGGCAACGGCAACCTACGTTTTCTCGTACTGCAGGTCCCCGTTGGAATGAGTAAAAATGAGCACTGCCGCCCTAACCGACAGCGCCGTAGCGGACGTACGATACGGTTGGCTTCGTAACGCCAAGTTTGATATGACGCTGATTTTCGGCGTCGCGATCTTAGCTTTGGCCACCGGCGCGATCGTGACCGTTCGTCCTGAATGGTTTCCGATCATTCTCATTCTTGACCTGTGGCTGCTCGGCTATCACCATGTTGTCGCGACGTTCACGCGTCTCGCTTTCGACGCCGATAGTGCTCGCGAGCATCGTCGACTACTCACCGTTTTGCCTTGGGTCGTCTTGGCGGCGACCGCCGTGATCGGACTGACCTTTGGCATCTGGGCGCTGGCGACCATCTATCTCTATTGGCAATGGTTTCACTACACGCGCCAGAGCTATGGAATCTCCCGATTTTATAGCCGGAAAGCCGGCGGTCAGTTGCCGATCGACGAGCGACTGACTACGTGGTCTCTCTATCTGGTTCCGCTGTGGGGAATCCTTTATCGCTCGTATCAAGCTTCACCGCGATTTCTCGGCTCTGAAGTGATGTACCTGCCCACCCCTTACTGGCTGGTCGTCGCGTCGGGCGTCGTCGCGCTGGGCGTGACCGCGGTCTGGCTGGTTCGCCAAGCGATCGCCTGGCGTGAAGGGAAGACCTCGCTGGGCTTGGTGCTCTATATGTTTACGCACCTGACGATTTTTACCGTGGGCTATGTGCTGGTGCGAGACATCGATCACGGCTGGCTGGTGCTGAACGTCTGGCACAACGCCCAGTACATCCTGATTGTCTGGATGTTCAACGCGAATCGCTTCAAGCAAGGAACCGACCCCAAAAACATGCTGCTCTCGGCGATTAGCCAGACGCATCCGTTTAACGTCGTCTGTTATTTCGTCGTCTGCTTGGGACTGACGAGCTTGGTGTACGGCGTGATCTACATGCTGACCAACTTAAGCATCATCGCTGCGATCCCGGTAGTCGCGATGGTAATTTACCAAACCATTAATTTTCACCATTACGTTGTCGACGGCCTGATCTGGAAAGCTCGCAAGAAGAAGGTTCAGGAAACGATGGAGATTGCCCAGTGAACACCAACGCTACAACAACCTCATTTTCACCGCTGGAAGCCGATCTGCCCCGATTCAAGCGTCTCGTTTGGGAGATGTGCACCAACGTCGTGTTGGCCGCATTTTTCTTTCGCTTCGCCTGGATCCAGGGAGAAGCGTTCTTCACCTGGTACCGCTTGAGCACCTTGCTGCTGTTGGTGAAAGTCTCGAGCGACGTCTTCTTCTACTTGATCCGCAAACCGCCAGAGAAAGTGTCGATGTCGCTGTACGACTGGACCGTCGCGATCATGGGAACCTATGCGGTGATCCTGTTCATGCCGGCCGGCGCTAGCCATGACACGCTGTTTGGGCAGATCGTGCAATGCGTCGGCCTCGGCTTGCAGATCTTCGCCATGGCGTCGCTCAATCGCAGCATCGGCGTGGTCGCGGCCAATCGCGGGATCAAAACCGGCGGCATGTATCGCTGGGTTCGGCATCCGCTCTACCTAAGCTATGTCGTCGCTTTCGGCGGCTACCTGATCAATCAATTCAGCTACTGGAACGCCGCCGTCTACTGCGGCGCCGTGTTGCTATGGATGCTGCGAATCATGGCCGAAGAACGACTGCTAACGCAGGACGAAAGCTATCGCGAATACGCAACACGCGTCCGCTGGAAGATGATCCCGGGCCTGGTCTAGTAAAGCCCACAGACGTTAACGCGCCTCACGATACGAGGCGCGTTCGGCGCAACTCCGTCGCTTGCTGCGCCGAACGCCCCCCCCTTCTCTTCTCCGGCAATAATCGCCCTGGCGATGTCTTCTACCGGTTGCCTGTCGATAACTCGGCCTTCTCCCTCTCTCGAAGCGAATCAATCGATTTCTGAAGACCATCCCAGGGGGAACAACGAAGGTCTAAATCGCTTTGCTTCGATCGTAAAAGCAGGCCGCTTCGCCCCCTGATGGGGCTGTGAAATTTCAACAATTACGTTCGCAAAAGCTCATGGACTCCCCCTTACGCCCCTTGCTAGGGTGGATAAACAAACTCAACCAAACCCGCAATTATCCCGCCGGAGGAAAAAGAGAACGCCATTTTGCATGGACTCAAAGCCGGAATTCACACGCCGATCCGACGCTGCGCAGCGTCGACTATCTGCAATCGAATCGCTCCCTTCTTCTACTTCCCATCAAAGGCCCAGCAATGCCCCATCGCCCCCTTTTTGCTTGCTTCTTGCTACTCTTCGCCCTGCCGTTGATGCTGCGCGCCGAAGACAAAATCAGCTTCCAGAAACAACAGCTCGACTCAAAGTTCCGCAGCGAAGGCGTCGCGGCAGGCGATTTTAATCGCGACGGCAAGCTTGATATCGCCGCCGGCGGAGCTTGGTACGAAGCCCCCGACTGGAAGATGCATTCGATCATCCCCAAAGCGATCGAGTTCGATCCCCAAAAATACAGCGTCTCGTTTTGCAACTTCGCCGAAGACGTCAATCACGATGGCTGGGTCGATTTGATCGTGGTTGATTTTCCTGGCAAGCAGACCTGGTGGTTTGAAAATCCGGGCAAAAACGGAGGCCCTTGGCCGCGTCATGAAGCGGTGCATGTCACCAACAACGAAAGCCCCGATTACGTGGACGTCGACGGCGATGGTAAACGCGAGTTGATTCTCGGCTTCGAACCGGGCAACAAGATCGGCTACGCGCAACCAGGCGACGACCCCGGCGCACCATGGAAGCTAACCGCCGTCTCCCAAAAAGACGCACCCGGCACGCAGCGATTTTCTCATGGCATTGGCCTGGGCGATATCAACAACGACGGTCGCGACGACATCCTGGTGAATGAAGGCTGGTGGGAAGCGCCGGAAGATCGCAGCCAAGCGGCTTGGGAATTTCACCCCGCCAACTTTGGCGAAGCTTGCTCGCACATGTACGTCTACGACTTTGACGACGATGGAGATAACGACGTCATCAGCGCCAGCGCCCATAAACATGGCGTCTGGTGGTATGAAAATACTCCGGAAGGCTTCCAGCGGCATGTTATCGACAAAACATTTTCGCAAACGCACGCTGCGCGATTCATCGATATCAATGGCGACGGCTTGCCCGACTTCGTTACCGGCAAACGCTTCTGGGCACATGGCGGTCACGATCCATCCGGCAACGAGCCGGCCGTCGTCGTCTGGTATGAACTAACGAGAAAAGAAGGGAAACCGGTGTGGACGCCCCACATTATCGACAGCAACAGCGGCGTCGGCACCCAGTTTGAAGTGATTGACATGAACGATGACGGTCTGCTGGATGTGATCACCGCCAACAAGCAAGGCGTTTTCTACTTCGAGCAACAACGCAAACCTTAAGAGTACGCCGCTTCAATCGCGATGCTTCTCCGGCGATTGAACGAGCGAATCACGATGTTACACGAATTTCGTCGATGGCCCTTGGCCATCGACGATGGCGGGGGCTAGCTGATATCCCTTCCAGGAATCGGAAGCCTATCCTTATCTCCGACGCAAACTCTGCTTTCGGCCGCGTTCCATTTCTGGGCATCAGGACCAACAAAACACTCACTATTCACCTACTAAAAAAGCATCTTCCACATTTCTACCGCGCATCCATGTGCATAACTCCTGATCCTTATTTAGACGTCTCCTCCATTCTGGGATCGCACATCTTCAATGCACTCGATCCAACACTCCCAAAAAAATTCAAGAATAAATAAATAGGCTACAACATTTTGTTGATTTATCCCCCCTCGACAGATACGCTATACAAACCAGATGTACTGGAACGAAAAAACCATTCATTTAGATCATCAATAGAAATGTCCTATCCCTAAACCACCCAATTACACCGAACGCTAAATAGAATATCCCCCTGAATGTTTTATGCAATATTTCTATTCCGTTATTTTAAGGTGAACCATGTCTGCTCCCGTCCGCAGTCTCCCGACAAGACTTCGCCATCCTGGCTTTACGCTGGTTGAATTGCTGGTGGTGATCGCCATCATCGGCGTCCTGATCGCGTTGCTCTTACCAGCGGTGCAACAAGCGCGCGAAGCGGCTCGTCGCATGCAATGCACCAACAACATGAAGCAACTTGGTTTGGCGTTGCACAACTTTCATGACACCTATGGTCAATTTCCTGCAGGCGGAGAAATCAACGGCGACGAAGCCTGCATTAGTAGCGTAGGCAGCGCTAAATCGAGCGCGCGAGTGCCGTGGACCGTTCGCATTTTGCCGTATCTTGAGCAAGACAATCTCTACAGTCAATTTGATATCACCGCCCAATTTCCTTGGGGCTGGGATGACACCTATACGATCGGCGACCCTGACCAAGGCGCTTTAAACCAGAATGCTTCTCGTCAAGTTCTCACGGCTTACCAATGCCCCTCGAATCCCTTATCTGATAGCTCTAAGCCGGTGCTGGATTACCTGGGCGTCATGGGCGGGGGGACGGAATCGTCCGCGGACAAAGCATGCTCGTTCAACGGCTTTGGAGGTTCGCTTATTTATGACAATGGAATCCTCTTTTGCGACAGCAAAACTGGCTTTCGCGACATTACCGATGGAACAACCAACTGCTTTATGGTGGGCGAATCGATCTACTTTAAAGGGCCCAATAGCGATGACGAAACCTTCACTTGGGCCTCGGGATGGTGCGGCGGCAAGAGCGCTCCCAGCGGCTGCGCCACGGTAAGAGCGATCAACTCTGGCCCCGATGTGCTGCAAGAGACAGAAGTCGACCTATGGGCTGATTCCACCGGAACCTTCGGCAGCAATCATCCCGGCGGCGCAATTTTCCTGATGGGTGACGCCTCGGCGCAATTCGTGACAGAAACGATCGCGATCAATCTCTATCGTCAATTGGGACAACGTAGCGACAGCTTGCCGATAAGCGGGCTGCCTTAATTTCATCGTTTCTCGTCCCTTTTGAACTCTGGAGTTTTCTCATGATTTCTCGAATACGACAAACGGCGGCATGGGGCGTTCTCGTTACGGCCAGCGGATTGCTGCTTACCGGTTGCAGTTCGCAACCCCCTCTTGCCCCCGTACAAGGCGTCGTTACCTATGAGGGCAAACCGGTATCGCTTGGCCGCTTAATGTTCGCTCCCATCTCGGAGACGGATCCCGCCCATCCAGGCAAGCCGGCTTACAGCAAAGTAGCGACAGATGGCACTTACTCGCTGAAAACATACAAGGCGGACGACGGAGCCCTCGTCGGCCCCCACCTTGTTGAATTTGAACCGGGTGGCGAACCAGCAGGCGAATACCGCGACGGCAAAGAGTATGCCCCTACCGCCGAAACCATCCAAGAATGGCGCCAACTCAGAGGCTTGGTCCCTCAGTCAAAGAACGTCATCGTGGTGGCAGGAAAAACCAACATCATAGACATCGAATTAGTGAAACCGTAAGAGCGACTTTCCTCGACTGGCAGCTCGCCGCCGGCCTAATAAATTGAGAATCTCATCAGGCAGCGGCGCGTTCGGTGAAGAGCCGTTTCGAGTAAAAACATCCTTTCATTTCTTCTCCATTACCTCATGGGTGCAGCAATGCTTTTTTACTTCAATTCACCCTCACCACAATATTGGCGACGAGGCTTCACGCTGGTCGAATTATTGGTGGTGATTGCGATCATCGGCGTCTTAATCGCGTTATTGCTGCCGGCCGTGCAACAAGCGCGCGAAGCGGCTCGCCGAATGGAATGTACCAACAACCAGAAACAGATCGGCTTGGCGCTGCATAACTTTCATGACACCCACGGGCAATTTCCTTCGGGGGGCGAAATCGACGGCGATGACGCATGCAGCGGTTCAAAATCAAGAGCTCGCGCTCCATGGACGGTTCGGATCTTGCCGTATATGGAACAAAACAGTCTGTACGAACAGTTCGACCTGACGGAAAAATTTCCGTGGGGCTGGGACGACGCCTACGAGACCCCTGATCCCGATCAGGGGGCGGTCAATCAAGGTCCGGCGATTCAGGTTATCACCGCATATCACTGCCCCTCGAATCCCTTATCCGACAACTCCACGCCTGTCTTAGATTATTTGGGCGTGATGGGAGGCGGTACCGAAGCGTCCGAGTACAAAGCATGCTCGAGCAGCGGTTTCGGCGGATCGCTGATTTACAATAACGGCATTCTCTATAGCGACAGCAAAACCGGATTCCGCGATATCATCGACGGAACGACCAATAGCTTTATGGTGGGCGAATCGATTTACTTCAAAGGCCCCAACAGCGACGACGAAACGTTTAGCTGGGCATCTGGATGGGTCGGCGGTAAGAGCGCTCCTAGCGGATGCGCAACCGTCCGAGGCATCAACTCGGGCCCTGATGTCTTACATGAAACCGAGGTCGATCTCTGGGCCGATTCGACAGGAACCTTTGGAAGCGTCCACCCAGGCGGAGCCCTCTTTCTGCTGGGAGACGCCTCCGTGCAGTTTGTGCCCGAAACGATCGAAATCAACATCTATCGCCAACTTGGCATTCGAAACGATGCGCTGCCGGTGGGCGGCTTGCCTTAATTGCGGAGCCTAGCGCACTTCTCAACCTTAGCCGCTCGAGCTCCCTTTCATGGCGCCATTAATTTTGATTTCCTCATTTCATAGGTGCATTATGCTCTACATTTTCAATTCACCATCACCACGAAATCGACGACTTGGCTTTACACTGGTTGAATTGCTGGTGGTGATCGCCATCATCGGCGTCCTGATCGCATTATTGCTTCCGGCCGTGCAACAAGCGCGGGAAGCGGCGCGTCGGATGCAATGCACGAACAACCAAAAACAACTCGGCTTAGCGTTGCACAACTATCACGATGTCAACCGATCCTTCCCCGCGGGATTTCATAACCGCAACGGCTGGAGCTGGTGCACGTTCCTACTGCCATACGTCGAGCAGAATGCGATGTACGATCAGCTCAGCGTCACGACTTCACGCATGGACTTTAGCGACAGCAACATTCTGTCGGGCGCACAAACGAAAATCACCGATTTCCGCTGCCCTTCCGACTCTGCGCCCGATCTGAATGACTACCTGACGCCCAAAGGGAGCGACGACTCGCGGCCAGAGGTCGCGTTGGCCAACTATGTCGGCAGCATGGGACCTGACAACGCGGCGGTGACCGACTCGCCGGGGAATGGTATTTTCTGGGCGCTAAGCTACATCAAAATGCGCGATATCCTTGACGGGACGAGCAATACGTTTCTCTTGGGCGAGCGAAACTACTTCGTCAACAAGGGCTCCCTATGGGTTGGCGTGACCCATTCCAGCACAGGCAGCTCTGACAAAAAAATGACGCTGGCCTCTGTGAGAACCAGCGACGGCGCCTTGAACGACCCAACCAACGTAAAGTGTTTTAGCAGCCTGCACCCCGGCGGGGCGCTGTTTACCTTCTGCGACGGGTCGGTCCAATTCATTCCCGAAACGATCGACGCCGCCTACGACTATACGAACTCTTCTGGTACGCAGACGATCAGCACCTACCAACGCCTAGGATGCCGCAACGACGGCGTGCCGATAGGATCCTATTAACATGAATATGTTCTCCTATTTCAACCATTCGACGCCGTCGCATCGGCTGTGGGTCAGCGTCTTTTTGGGGCTGATGGTTTGGACTGGCTGCGGCGGCGCCTCTTACGACGTCGCCCCGGTAACCGGCCAGGCCATGTTAGACGGAAAGCCCCTGCCAGCGGCGTGCGTCCGGTTCCTTCCTCAGGTTGCAGGCCGCCCTGCGTCCGCGATCACCGATCAAGAAGGACGCTATGAATTGCGTTACACGGTAGATAGCTACGGCGCACCGCCAGGAACCTACCGCGTCGAAATCACGACCGGCGGGTTATCGGCGGACGAAAGTCGCCACATCAAGGAACTCGTTCCTGCCGAGTACAACGAGAAAACCGAACTCCTCGTCGAAGTCAAAAGCGAGCCGAACGTGATCGATTTTGACTTGCAGAGCAAGTGATTTCGGCGATCGCTGAGTCGTCCTCTGCCGGCGTACGGCGAAGCATTTCCCCGTCGCCAGGCCGGCAATAGACGAACTCAAACGCCAAATCATCCCACCTGAAAATCTCTCCCGGCGATAACGCCTCCCTGACTCGGAATAGAAAGCTTCGTTTGTCATGAAACGCCGTTCGTCACTCAAATTGATCGCTTTTGGACTACCGCTGACGGTCGCTTCGACCAGCTTTGCCGGCGCTCCAGGCGGTCCCTTCTTCGGCTGCGGCGTCAAAGTCGGCGAAGCGACCTCCGACAGCGCGGTCTTGTGGACGCGGCTTTGTTCGGTCGACCAGGGCGACAAGGCGTTTCAATTGCCGGGCGTCGCAGGAAAGGTGCGCGTCAAATACGCCCCGGCCGATCAGCCTGAAAAAACGCAAGCGACCGCTTGGAAACCGGCGCTCGCCAAACACGACTACACGGTTCAATGTGCGTTGACCAACTTGTCGCCCGGTACGAAGTACGCCTATGTGGTGGAAGCCGAAGCGGATGGCCGAACCAACGCGACCGACGGCACGTTTCAGACGGCGCCAGAGTCGGGGTCGACCGAACCGATTCGTTTCGTCGTCACGACTTGTCACGCCTATGAAACGATGGACGTGCCGGGCCGCGGCGTGAAGATCTACCCGTCGATGCTGCGTCTGGAGCCGCAGTTTTTTGTCCATACCGGCGACAACGTCTACTACGATCGAGACGTGCCGCCGCTGGCGACCAACGCCGGTCTCGCGCGACTCCACTGGCACCGGATGGCCAATCTGCCGCTGCACCGTCAGTTTCATCGCAACATCGCCAGTTATTTCATCAAAGACGACCACGATGTTTTGAAAGATGACGCCTGGCCAGGACAGAAGTACCACGATCTAACCTTCGAGGAAGGTCAAGCGATCATGCTTGAGCAGACCCCGCACGGCGAACTGCCGTATCGCACGGTTCGCTGGGGCAAGGATCTGCAGATTTGGCTGATGGAGGGACGCGATTTTCGCGATCCCAACCGCAAACAGGACGGGCCCGACAAGTCGATCTGGGGCGACGAGCAGTGGAACTGGCTGCAAGAGACGGTCGACGCGTCGGACGCGACGTTTCACGTGCTCATCAGCCCCACGCCGATCGTGGGACCAGACCGTCCGAAAGGGAAACGTGACAACCATTCCAACGCCGCCTGGCGAAACGAAGGGGACCGCGTGCGGCAGTTTATCGGGGATCGAAAAAACATGTTCGTGATCTGCGGCGATCGGCATTGGCAGTTCTTCTCCATCGATTCAGAAACCAAGGTACGCGAGTTTGGCTGTGGCCCCAGCACCGACCAGCACGCCGGCGGCTGGGACCCCAACAACGTCTTGCCCGAGCATCAGTTCCTCCGCGTTCAAGGCGGTTTCCTGAGCGTCGAGACGAGCCGACTGGAAACGAACGCGCCGCGGATCACCTTTCGCCATCATGACGTCGATGGAGAGGTCGTTCACGAAGCGAAATTCCTAACCGAGGAAACATGATCACAGTCAAGTTAGATGTTTTGAAGTTGCGTTATTTAGCCAAACCACATCCGATTGGTCCGGATTGCTCTGCTAGCGGAGCCAACCATGCAAATAACATAACACCAAAGCATCAATACAGGGTGATGCGTCTAGATGCGCATATTCCCCAACGTGTCTCGCCAACGAAAAAAAACGGGGGCAACTTCGATCAAAAATCGCAATAATATGTTGTTTTTTGCCGTTTTTCCTGATACCCTGCTTTTATAAAATCAAACTCTCCGTGCTACACAGCGGGCAATCTACCAACATATTGGATGGTCCCGCAGAGAGGAGAAATCTTGGCGCCAAGCATTGGCCTTGGTATCGAGCAAACTTCCTAGATCATGAATCTCCCATATCTTATTCTCCCTTCTATTACCATTCAGAGGTAAATCATGCGACATATCAATCTGATCACTCCGCCGACAAAGCCGCGGCGAGGCTTTACGTTGGTCGAACTACTGGTGGTGATCGCTATCATCGGCGTTCTGATCGCGTTGCTCTTACCGGCCGTGCAACAAGCGCGCGAAGCGGCTCGTCGCATGCAATGCATCAACAATCTGAAACAGATCGGGTTGGCGATGCACAACTATCATGACACGTACAACAGCCTGCCGCCGGGCTGGCTGCGACGCGGCGACACGAATGATCCGCAATACGGCTGGGGGACGAATCTCTTGCCGCAAATCGAGCAAGGAGCGCTCTATGATCAACTCTCTCCCGGCGAAATTCGCCTGAGAGAGCGATATACTTCTTCGGCGACCGATACCGATAAAGCGCTGCTGCAAACAGTGATTAAGGGATATCGCTGCCCGAGTGATGTGACCGGCGATCTCAACGATCGCGTCGATTTTGGCGTGAACGATCATTTTGACATCGCCACGTCCAACTACGTCTGCAATCTGGGCTACGACGCGGTAACCAACTCCACGGCTGGCGACGGCATGTTTTACGGCAGTAGTTACTTAGGTCTTCGCGACGTTCTCGACGGCACCAGCAATACGCTGCTGGTCGGTGAGCGTGACGGCGGTCCTTCGTATTCCGACCCTGACTATCCCTTTGGCGCAGCGGTCTGGGCCGGCGTCGGCCGAAGCGGCAGCGGTTCAGAAAACGGCGTCAGCCGAACCGGAGCTCGGGTTGGATTTATTATCAACCATGATTACGGAGATAGCGTCAACCGCGGAAAAGGGATGTCTAGCTTACACCCCGGCGGTATCAACATCCTTCTCTGCGACGCCTCGGCTCGTTTTCTGACGGAAACTGCCGATCGCACCAACGTGGTCATTCCGCTGGGGAAACGTGCCGACGGAACTGTATTTGAACTTCCCTAATGCTGGTTGTTCGTGAATCGTTCTCAGAGCGGCTCCTAAAGCGTGTTCGTCCCTAGTGATGAGCACGCTTTCGAGTCACTTCTACCCACTTTAATGATTTCACAATTCGAGGCGAAGGCGTGTGACGACGAACGTCGCCATGGGACTTGGCTCTCGCTTCTACCCATCTAAATGTCGAATGAGATGAGTAATGATTGAGAAAACCATTTTTACTCGCTGCTTACGCGGGATCCTTGTCACTCTGACTGCTTCCACTCTTGGCTGCTTCGCAGGTGGAACCGGCGAAGTAAGCGGCGTCGTCACCGTTAACGGTGAGTCGGTGGCAGGCTTGGAAGTGATGTTTTCCTCAGAGGACGGCACGCTGGGAACTGCGGTCGGTTACACGCAAGCAGACGGGAGCTACGTGTTACGTCAAGGCCGCAGCCAGCAAGGCGTCAGAATAGGCGCCTACAAAGTGACGATCCGTCCTGGCGAAGACACGGAAGCGGCGACCAGAAAAAACCTGCGATTGCCGGCCGAAGTTAGCTCCGATGAGAAAACGAATTTGCTTGAAAAGGTTACATCCGGCAGTAATCAGATCGACTTTGATTTGACTTCGCCGTAACGAGCCAGAAGAAAACAAAGCGCACTTCGCAAGCGATTACTCCTCTTCCTCTTCACAAAACTCACGCAGCTGCTGCGCCGCTTCCCAACGCCGATCCTCTTCGTCGGCGACGGTGAAGTACAACTCCAAGGTTTCGCGGGCAGCGTCCATCTGCTGACAGAGACATAGCGCTCGGGCCTTGCCGTAGAGCGCCGGCACAAACGTCGAACTGCGCGTAAGCGCCGTCTCAAACGAAATGACCGCTTCCGGAAATTGCCCCAGTCGCATCAGGCACTCGCCGCGATTGCTCCACGCTTCGGGAAAATTGGCGCCGAGTCGCACCGCCTGATCGATGTCGGCGATCGCTTCCTCAAACCGCTCCAGTTGCGTGAGAATCGTCGCTCGTTCAATCAACAGCGGCGGAAAAGGAGGATCGCTCTGGCACTGGTCAAGCAAGCTCAAGCCGCGTTCCGGCTCTCCCAGTTCCGCGACGCAGATTCCTCGACCGGCCAATGCGGCTCGGCTTTGCGGGTTCAACTCGAGCGCTTTTTCATAGCACTCGATCGCTTCGGCGAATTCGCGCAATGCTCGGAGACAATTTCCCCGGTTCGCCCACGCGTCCACATCATTCGGCGCCAATCGGATCGCCGCGTCATAGCATGGTATCGCTTCTTCGGCTCGGCCAAGATTATCTAGCACGACCCCTTGGTTGATCCAACCATCGGCATTGTCTGGCTCCAGTTCGGTCACCGACTGAAAACACTCCAGGGCGCGTTCTCCTTCACCCATGTCGCGAAAACAGTTGCCCAGATCGAACAAGATCAACGCAGCGTAGGCGGGGGCATATTGCAGCGCCTGCAGATAACAGTGGGCGGCGTCGCGGACGCGCCCCGATTCGCTCATCACGCAGCCTTTGGCGAACCATGCCTGACCATGCTTCGGTTCCAAGCCAAGTGCATGCTCCAGATGCTCCAGAGCTTCATCCCGCTTCCCTTGGTCCAAAAGGGCAAGGCCCGCATCAACCGCTTGCTGAGCATCCATAGATCGCCTTACCCACGCGCAATGAAAAATAACGACTCAAAGATAGCAGGATAAGGATGGTGCAGCAATCGTTAAGCAGAATCCCTTACTTCAGCTGCGGAACAACCCCCTGAAGGAACCTCGCGAGACGATCGCTGGCCTTCATTGCGGTTTCGCGCAGTCGCCACATATCCTGCACGCTCGCAGGTCGATTGATGATCGCGGCGGCCGCAGCGCCAATCATTTTGGCCGTGCTGGTCTGCTCGACAAGCCGCTCCAGGTTCTTGGGCAACTCGTCATCGACGGCGTCCGTAATCACGCGGACTGACAGGAAACGGGTCTTCTGCTCCGCACACGCGTCCGCCGTCGCATAGGTCTCCATATCGACCGCGAGCGCCGCATGGGCTTCTCCCAATTGTCGCTTCTGGTCAGGCGTACGAATGATCTTGTCGACCGTCAACAAACGCCCGACGTGCAGCCCTGGTTGGCTGGCCGCTTGCTCGGCGGTCATTGAGAACGGAATCACCAACTCTTCCCGCTCGGCTCGGACCACCGCGTTGGCCATCACCACTTGCCCTTTTTTCACCGGCTCGGCCAATCCGCCGGCAAAGCCGCACGAGACGATCCACTGCGGTTTCCGCAGCGCGATGTATTGCTGCGTCGTTTGTCGTGCTTTTTTGCCCCCGACTCCGGTTTCGACCAGCGCAATCAACCGACCGTCCAACAGGCCGAGATGTTCGACAAAGTCGGGATGCTGGATCGTTTCGGGGGTTTCCAGCAAGTCGTATAGCCCGCCTGATTCGATCCCCAGCGCGAAGAAACAAGCGACTTCGAGCGTCTCCGGCGCGTGGATCGGCTCCCCTTCTCCGGCGACATGGGCCTTCAGTTTCTCTTGAATCAGGCCGCGTCCCTGGTTTTGAACCCAATTGCCGACCAGCCACCGCAACAGCATGAAATTCTCGTTCGCTCGAAATAGGAATTGGGGGGAAGCGGACAAACCGCGGCAGGGCGAACCTGTTGCGACATGCCCTCTCCAGCTAAAATAACCCGTTTCGCGGCTGCGACCTATCGTAAACTGGGCAACGATGACCGAAATCATCTATCACTACGACGTCTTGATCATCGGCGCCGGCCATGCCGGAACCGAAGCGGCGCTGGCCGCTGCGCGGCTAGGCGCCAAAACGGCGCTGCTGACGACCAATCTCGACACCGTCGCCCAAATGAGCTGTAACCCGGCGATCGGCGGCGTCGCCAAAGGGCAGATTGTCCGCGAAGTCGACGCGTTGGGGGGCGCCATGGGTCGCGCGATTGACGAGACCGGCATCCAGTTTCGTCTGCTCAATCGCCGCAAAGGCCCGGCGATGCATGGTCCGCGCGCCCAAGCCGATAAGAAAGCGTACCAGAACCTGGTCAAGCTGCTGGTCGAAGACCAGCCGAACCTTTCGCTGCGGCAAGAGATCGTCGCCGATCTGCTGACCGCAGAAGTCGATGGTCGCCAGCAAGTGACCGGCGTCCTGGTTCACGGCGGCGTGATCTATCGCGCTCCGCGCGTCGTGCTGACGACCGGCACGTTCCTCTCGGCGATCATGCATACCGGCGAAGCGAAGACGCCTGGCGGTCGCGGCGGTGAAGGAACCTCTTCCGGCATCAGCCAGGCGTTGAAGCGACTTCAGTTTCGCGTCGAGCGTTTCAAGACCGGCACGCCGGCTCGATTGAACGCCAACACCATTGACTACGCCGCCGTTGAAGTGCAGCCGGGCGATGACCAGCCGCAACCGTTCTCGTATCTGACAGACAACCTGACGCTAGAACAGGTCCCCTGTCACATCACGCACACCAACGAAGCGGTGCATGAGCTGATCCGCGCCAACTTGCATCGAGCGCCGATGTACTCGGGCCAGATCCAAGGAAGCGGGCCCCGCTATTGCCCTTCGATTGAAGACAAGGTCGTTCGATTCAGCGACAAGACGCAGCATCAACTGTTTCTTGAACCAGAAGGTCGCCGCACGCGTGAAGTTTACGTCAACGGCATCTCGACCAGTCTGCCGCGCGACGTCCAAGATGGGATGTTGAAGCTGATCCCCGGCCTGGAGAAGGCCGAGATCATGCGCTACGGCTATGCGGTCGAGTACGATTATTGCTCGCCCGATCAATTGCGTCCGACGCTGGAAACGAAGGATGTCGACGGGCTTTACTTCGCCGGGCAGATCAACGGCACGACCGGATACGAAGAAGCGGCCGCGCAAGGCTTGATCGCCGGAGCGAACGCCGCCCTGGCCGCCGCTGACAAGCCGCCGCTGATCCTCTCACGCGATCAAGCCTATATCGGCGTGCTGATTGACGACCTGGTGACCTGCGGCGTCGACGAGCCGTATCGCATGTTCACCAGCCGCGCCGAGTTCCGCTTGATGCTGCGGCAAGACAACGCCGATCGCCGACTCACGCCGCTGGCTCACGCGTGCGGGATGATCGACAGCGAGCGCTGGAGTCGACTGGAGCAGAAGGAAACCGCGATCACGGCCGCGCGCAAGCTGCTCGACAAAGGGCGCATCGAGGGAGCGTCGCTCGAGAAGTACCTGAAGCGTCCCGAGGCGACTTGGGAGATGATGGTCGCCGCCGAACCCCAGCTCGCCCAGTTCAACTCCGCGGTCGCCGAGCAAGTCACCTACGACATCAAATACGCCGGGTATGTCGTCCGTCAGCAGACCGAGGTCGCGCGACAAAAGCGGCTGGCCGACAAGCGGATCCCCGATACGTTTGACTATAAGGGTCTCTCTCAGATGCGGGCCGAAGCACGCGAGAAATTGGCCAAGCATCGCCCCGGCACGTTGGCCCAAGCCGAGAGAATCAGCGGCATCACGCCGGCCGACATTGCGCTGCTGCTGGTTTATCTGGAAGGGCGGATGCCGGCGGCGTAGAGCTTATTGGGAGATCCCCATTGAATCCTTGGCTACTTGCTCACTCAAGGAGTTCGTCACGACTCGGCATATCCCGAGAACTGTGCCAAATTCGCAAGATCGTAACCTGTTCGTGTTCAATCTGGAAGAAAATTCGGTATTTGTTGCGGCGAACGCCGAACAGCAGTTCACGGATTTCAACGTTCCAATCGATTGTTTCCTCGGCCAACACGCATCGATCCGGATATGCTTCTAACGTACCAAGCTTGCCCTGTAATTGATGAAGCCAGCGACTATTGCCTGTTGATCCTGAAACCAACTCAAGACGGTATCGATGTCGGCTTCCGCCTTGTCGGTTAGAAGAATCCGGAACTCCGCCACACTATGGCTCCGTGTCGGAAATACCGTATTTCTTCGCCAACTTCTTGATCGCTTTACGAGCAGGCTTGACTCGTCCCGCTTTCGCGTCGCTCAGCCCAGCTTGAATCGCATCGCGGACTCTCGCCGCGTCCATTTGCGACTTCCGCTCTCGCAACAAATCGCGAACAAATTCGCTCGGAGTGGCATAGAGCGTGCCGTCGCCACAGTTTTCATCGATGAACGCTCGCAGTTCATCGGTCAAAGATAGATTTAGAGTGTTTGCCATCATGAAACCTCTCTCGTCTTGCCAACATTTATTGTCAATATATGCCATTTGAAGGTCAATCAAATCTGCTTCGCTTTGCGTGAATATCGAGATTCTTTGCTCGCTTTTGATTTTGTATCGCCGTGCGAGTTGCGGTGCTTGCCATGCCTGCTTTTCCCGCGTCATCGGCTGTCTCTCGCCCGAACCGCCTGATCGACGAAACCTACGCGGACGACAGGATTTATGACTTCAAAACGGTACTCTAGACGGATACGTGCTAGCGCTGTCATTGCTGGTCGTCGGACGAGCAGCGGGGCGAAGTTTCTTTGCGACGTATTCTGAACTCGTTTCGCAAGTCCTTAAAAGACAACAGCTTGCGATTCAAAGATCAATCTTGACGCGCCCCTTTTGAACGATATAATTCCGTCAGTTGGCAAATTCGGTAATTTCGGTACAACCGGATGGTCAGCGGAAATAAACGAAACCTGAAGGGTGTGGCAATTACACATCTTTCAAAAAACAAAGCGATCAGCGAGCTTTCAGCTCGATTTACACGGACGAAGGAGCTGCATCACAAGCTCATACACACTGGGCGGGAAGTCTCTTCGGTCCCGTACCGGCTGTGGCTAGGGAGAGGGTGTTATCTGATGAAGACTGTTTTTACGACTGGCGAAGCAGCCAAAATTTGCAAAGTCAGCCAACAAACCATCATTCGATGCTTTGATTCGGGCCAATTGAAAGGATTCCGCGTTCCCGGCAGTCGTTTTCGCCGTATCCCGCGAGATCAACTTTTCAGTTTTATGCGAGAAAATGGCATTCCAACCGATGCGTTGGAAAGCGGTAAACGGAAAGTACTGATCGTCGATGACGACCAAGATCTGGTCGAATTGATGGTTGACGCTTTTGAACGGGACGGTCGTTTCGACATCAAAACCGCCAACAACGGGTTTGACGCCGGAATGCTGGTCAAAGAGTTCCATCCTGACATTGTCGTTCTCGACATTATGCTTCCCGATATCAACGGCAAAGAAGTTTGCCAGCGAGTTCGGGGAGACCGCACGATGGAGGATGTCAAAATCCTCTGTATCAGCGGGATGGTCGAACAAGACAAGGTCGCGGACCTCAAAGAAGCCGGCGCCAATGATTTCATCCAAAAGCCGTTCTCGGTCGAAGCTTTGCTCGACCGCGCATGCGGCATGCTGGATCTGGAATCGGTGACTTCGATGTAGCGCCGCAGTGCCAAGCGAACGCTTTGCACGGGCCGATCACCAAATTCTTCACGCGTATGCCGAGTCTGACTCGGCATACGCGTTTTTGCTAATACGACGATGTTGGCCGCACGATGCTGCAATCCGCCTGCGATGACGATCCGTTGGTCGGCCGTTTGCTCGACGCCGTCTTAGCGGAGCTATCGCCGCAGCTGCGCGAACAAGTGACGCAGCAACTGCAAAACAGCGCCACACTAACGCCCGCCTTGTCGACGCTGTTTCGCGACGCCAAATTGACCGCCGTCAAACAGCTTGCTTACGGCGCTAGTCACGAAATCAACAACCCGCTGGCCAACATCGCCAGCCGGGCCCAATCGCTACTGCTGCACGAAGCCGACCCCGAGCGACGTCGACAGCTAGCGACGATCTACGCTCAAGCGATGCGCGGGCACGCGATGATCGCCGATCTCATGCTCTTTGCACGACCTGCGGCTCCGCAGCGCGCCCCGTTTGACGTGATCACGGCGGTCAACGAAGTGGTGAATTCGCTGGCCGACGTCGCCCAGTTGCAGTCGACTTCCCTTTGCTTTCACGGCCCGGCGTCGCTCACGCTGATCGCCGATCGCGTGCAGATTTCGGCGGCGGTCGCGGCGGCGATTCAGAACAGTCTGGAAGCGGTCGGCGCCGACGGCGAAATCATCGTCAGCGTCACGGCCCAACAAGATCATTGCGCAATCTCGATTGCGGACACCGGACCCGGCGCCCCAGCCGAAGTTCGTAGTCAGGCGTTTGATCCCTTTTATTCGGGACGTGAAGCAGGCCGCGGTCTTGGCTTTGGCCTGACCAAATGCTGGACGATCGCCCAATCCCATCATGGCACGGTTACCTTCCAAAATTACGACAAACATGGGGCGCAGCTCTGCCTGCAAATCCCCTGGAATCTGTCGGCCGAAAGCCATGCGAAAGCGGATTGATGGAACAATACGGTTGGCTCAGCTTACTTCCCCCTTTGACGGCCATTGTGCTGGCGCTGACAACGCGGCGTATTCTCTTATCGCTGCTGATTGGCGTCGCTTTCGGAGCATTGATCTACAATCACGGCCAACCGCTGGCCGCACTGCAAACGTTTTTTGTGGATTACCTGCTGGCCAATCTCTATGACTTTAAAACGCCGGAATTCGTCCACAAAAACTTCGACAAACTAAAAGCGTTTTGCTTTACGCTGGCGATGGGGGCGATGGTCGGCTTGATCACCGTTTCTGGCGGGATGCGAGGACTTGTCGAACGCGTTTTGCCTTGGGCGAGTTCGCGACGCCGCGGACAAGTCTTAATCTCTCTGCTCGGCTTGGCGATCTTTTTTGACGACTACGCCAACATGCTGCTGCTGGGCGGAACAACGCGTCCCTTGGCCGATCGTCTGAAGATCTCGCGCGAAAAGCTCGCTTATTTGATCGATTCGACAGCGGCCCCGGTCGCGGGCATGGCTCTCGTTTCCACCTGGGTAGCGGTTGAAATCCAATACATCGCAAGCGGCGTCGATAGCCTACCGCAAGCGGTGCAAATGGAAGGGATTGAACTCTTTCTGGCGAGCATGCCTTATCGCTTCTATCCGATCTGGGCGCTCTTCTTCGTGTTCTTGATCGCAGGCTTGGAACGTGACTTTGGTCCGATGCTATCCGCCGAACGCAAATGCCTGGATGACAAAGCGGAACGAGATCCCTTGTTCGACGCTCCCACCAATGATGCAGACGTCACCAGCCATTGGCTCAACGCCGCGCTGCCGATCATCACCACGGTTGGCGTCGTCGCCTATTGGCTCTACGCCTCCGGCTTGCAGGCGGTCAACGCCGAGACTCCTCCTTTGGAACCGACGCTGATCAACATTTTCGGGAATGCGTCGCCGTACGACGCGCTCGTGTTCGGCGCATTGTCCGGCATTCTTGTCGCATTGATCATGATTCTCCCGCAGCGAATCATCCCGCTACAATCTCTGGGGTGGGGAATGCTCCAAGGCGCTTGGGCGATGACGCCGGCGCTGGCGATCTTGTGGTTCTCCGGCGCATTGGCGACAACCACCAGCAGCGAGCCGGACGTACCTGGACTGGGAACAGGCGCCTATCTCGCGGAACTCACCCGCGGCTCGATCCCGCTCTGGTTATTGCCGACAGTGACGTTTGCATTGTCCGCAGCGATGGCCTTCTCGACCGGTACAAGTTGGGGAACGATGGCGATCATCATGCCGCTGGCGATTGAGTTAACTTACGGACTGATGACAGGCGACGGACTGACCCTCGAAACTTCACCGCTGCTCTCAGCAGTTGTCGGCACCGTGCTCGCCGGCGCCATCTTTGGCGATCACTGCTCGCCGCTATCTGACACGACGATCTTGTCGTCGCAATCGTGCGGGTGCAATCATATCGCCCACGTGAATACGCAAATGCCTTATGCGCTGACCGTCGGCACAGCTAGCATCGTTTGTGGAACTCTGCCGGTTGCGCTGGGCGCGTCGGTTTGGGTTTGCCATGCGGTTGGCGTCGCAGCGCTCATCGCGGTCGTTTTTTTCCTCGGCAGACGACCAGAATTGAAATAGTTACGCGCGTCACCATCGTTACAAGTGACCAACTTTATGCGTGATAATTTTTTTTCGCGGATCGCTAGCTCGGTGCGATAGCGAGGCCAACATCAAGAGGTCGTTGCCTTTATCGGCGATTGCCCTATTTGATGATTTTGTACGCGTCTGTAGAAAGCAACACGAATTGCTTGCCCGTCGGCATGAACGTTGCACTATGTCACTGTCGACGTGTAAAAACGAAAAGGCCTTCGCCACGGAGAACCAAAATGCGACGCTCGATACTGCTTGCACTTTCCGCCGCTATCACGATCCCGGCGATCGCCGCCGCTCAATCGCCGCGGCCCGATCGTTTTCATCAGGTCTCTCCGCAATACGTACAGCCGATCTCGCAGAATATTGTGACGGCCAAGCCGGTCGGCACTTCGCTCGGTTCGACCGCCGCTCCGTGGTACGAGCAAGGACCGCTGCAAACCTCCAACTCGGCCCCCAGCGAAGTGCAGCGAACGATGTTCTACGCCAGCGAGTCGCAGTCGTCTTCCAGTAACGGCAACGCGGCCGACTATGCTCCTTCCCTGGCGCCGGTTCCGCAAAACCAACAGGCTCCGCCCAACTACGTGCCGCCGCGCGTGGTGACGCAAGCTCCGTCGACCAGCTACGCCGCACCAGCGCCGTCGACAACCACCTATTCAGCGCCGGTTCCGACCAATCCCGGCGTTCGCCCGGCCGTTTGCTATTCGCCGGCTCCATCGGTTGCACCGGCGAGCTACTCGGCGCCTGCACCGATTATCACGACGCAGTCGCCGGTGATTACCGGTCCGACCGTCGTGACTCCGCCGCCGGTTCGATTCAATACGACCTACCGTCCGATCTTGCCGGTTGCCGGCATCCCCGCCGATTTCAGCGTCGGCCAAGGCTTGTACGGCCAGCCCAAGGTTTACGTCGACAACCAGCCGGTACGCAATTTCTTCCGATACATGCTGCCGTAACGCGACATTTCCCCAATTCCCAGGAGGGCGAAGCCGATGGATTTCTCCGGTCCATCGGCTTCGGTTTTTTCTTGGGCGTCACTTGCACCAGGTTAGCTGCAAGAAGCATTGGCGCCAGGCAAGCAGTTCGTGTTGCCGCTACTACATCAAACGATAGCACGATCGCCGGTTGAAGACCGACCTCGGCATGATGCTTCTTGCCGACTTCGTCGGCCCCGATAGCAGAGCTATCGCGGCTAACCCTATCACCTCCGCTTTCAGCTTTCCGCTTTCGGCTTTTCTTCCCCCAACGTTCCATCCGCCGCATAGCCGTAGCGCTCGAAGTATTGACTCCAACGGCGATAGATTTCGGCGGCCAGATCGTCTTCCATCTGGTGCTTGTTGCGCTGGAACGAGCGACTCTCGGCGGTCGCTGCTTCCATTTGTGGGCGAACCTGCTCGAAGTCTCCCAGCCCGAGGGCGACGTAGATCTTTTCTAGTTCGCCCACCGGATCGGCCACGATATCTTCGTACCGCGTTTCAACCAGGCGATCGGCGCCCAGTTTGTGGACATCGCGAAAATAGCCTCCATACATCCGATCGAAGCAATCAAAGATGTACTGGCGATACTGGGGGTTTTTCGGATGTTGGAACGCCTGAATTTCGTCCATCGTTTGCCACAGTCGCTCGGTCGAGGCAAAGACTTCCAGCGGATTGCGGGCAATATGAATGAACTTGGCGTCGGGATACATCTCCGCCAAGAGACCGATCCGGCCGGTATGCGTCGGCGATTTCAGGATGATCGGCTTGTCGCGTTGGACGGTGATCATACGGACGAACAGATCGAGCGTTTCACGCCACTTGGCGAGATCGGCCTCGTCGATTCCTTCCATATCTAAGAACTCGGTCCCTTCGGCGGGATGGTCGGGAAACGCCATGCGGTAGTAAGGAGAAGGCGCTCCCAGAGAGAGCAACGCAAACTCATCTTCCTGCGGCTTGCTCCAACCGACCTTCATGTTGTCCATCGGTCGCGTGCTGGGCATGATGAAATTGAACCAGCGACTGACGAAGTCTCCCATCAACAGAAACTCGCAGGGGCCAAAGCACTGCATGGTGGTTGGCGACGTATAAGCTTCGTCCAGCGACATCAACTCATGGAGGAAGGTCGTTCCGCTGCGCCAGTGCCCGACGATAAAGACCATCGGCGTATGGGGAGTCGCTGCGGCGATTTTCTTGCCGTACAGTGCTAGCTGCGCGCGGTAGGCCAGACTGTTGAACATGGTGAACGGCGTCACCAGCACCGCCATGCCGATGCGCAGCGGATGCAATGCGAAACGATGTCTCGCTAGCAACCGCATCCAGGGACGAAATCGCATCCCATGCCAAATGCGCGGGCTATACCAAGGATAGGCGTTCGCCTTCTGTTTGCGGGGCGGTTTCGCGGCGGGATCGGTCAACGGTCAGTCCTAAGCAGCAAGCGGAAGCGAGTCGGAAACCATCTATCCTAGCCGAAATTTCTGCTTTCGCGCTGGGGGCATTTCTGACCGACCAGGGCAATTTCCCGAGCAAGTCGCCATTGACACGATAAACATAGCAGCGTCAACGACTTTGCTCGCTTGATCGGCCTGGACTCGAACTTCCGATTTCAGTAGTTTTCGCCCCACTTCACGCGGAGTCCCGCTCCGCGGCGCTCCCTTTGTCCTTTTACTGACTGACTGATTGACGTGCTGCCAGCTTTGGAACGAATTCGAGATCTGATTTTGCCGGTCGGCATTATCGCCAGCGTGCTGGTGATTTTGGTGCCGCTGCCGAATTGGCTCATGAACTTGTTGCTAACGGCCAATATCACGGCCGGCGTGATCATTCTGCTGACGACGATCTATGTGCAGACGCCGCTGGAGTTCAACGTCTTTCCATCGCTGCTGTTAGCGACGACGCTCGCCCGCTTGGTGTTGAACGTCGCGACGACCCGTTTGATTTTGACCAAAGCGGCCGAAGATGGGATGGACGCGGCCGGCGGCGTGATCGAAAGCTTCGGCGAATTTGTCGCGGGCGATAAAATAGCAGTCGGCATCATTATCTTTATTATCATCATCGTGATTCAGTTCATGGTGATTACCAAAGGCGCTACGCGTATCAGTGAAGTCGCCGCCCGGTTCGCCTTGGACGGCATGCCTGGTCGCCAGATGGCGATCGACGCCGACTTGAACGCCGGGATCATTGACGAACACGAAGCCCAAGCACGCCGCAGCGAGATCACGCAGCAGGCCGACTTTTTTGGGGCGATGGACGGCGCCAGTAAGTTTGTGCGCGGCGACGCGATCGCCGGCATCATCATTACGTTAATCAATATCGTCGGCGGATTCATCATCGGCCTCCAAGCCGGCATGAGCCTGGCCGAAGCGGCCGAAGTTTATACGAAGCTGACGATCGGCGACGGACTGGTCAGCCAAGTGCCTGCGTTTTTGATTTCGCTGGCGGCTGGTTTGCTGGTCACGCGTAGTAGCCAAAAGACCAACTTGCCGCTTGAGTTCGTCCAGCAGTTGTTGTCACGGCCGCCGGCCTTGATCGTCTCCGGCGCGTTCCTCGGACTGCTTGTCTTCACCGGTTTGCCGACGATCCCCCTGCTGACCTTGTGCGGCGGCTGTTTGGGGATCGCCTTCTTCATTAAGAAGCAAGACCGCCAAGACGAAGCTGACAAGAAGACGGCCGAAACCAAGAAACAAGATCAAGAGAAAGCGGCCAAAAAAGAAGATCGCATCGAGGACTATCTCTCGATCGATCCGATGGAGATGGAATTGGGAGTCGGGCTGGTTCGCCTGGCGGCGCCCGATCGCGGCGGCGATTTGCTGCATCGCGTTACCGGCGTTCGTCAGAATGTCGCCACCGAAGTTGGGATCATCCTGCCGAAGGTGCGCATCCGCGACAACATGCGGCTGAACGAAAACCAGTACCGCATCAAGATCACCAACAATACCGTCGCCGAGAATACGATCTATCCCGATCGTCTGCTGGCGATCACCGGTCCCAACTCGCAAGGCAACTTGCCCGGCGAGCCGACGCGTGACCCGGCCTATAACCAACCGGCCGTCTGGATCGAACCTGGTTTGCGTCCGCAAGCCGAGATGCTCGGCTATACGATCGTAGAACCGTCGTCCGTCTTGGCCACGCACTTGCAGCGAGTCGCCAAGAAGCATGCCGACGAGTTGCTGACGCGCGACGCGACCAAACATTTGCTGGACGATTTGAAACTTGAATCGCCGGCCGTTGTAGACGAGTTGATCCCCGGCGTCATGAAGCTGGGCGACGTGCAAGCGGTGCTGCATAACCTGCTGCGAGAAGAAGTGCCGATTCGTCAACTAGCGATCATCTTAGAAACGCTCGGCGATCACGCCGGACGAACCAAAGACGCGATCTGGTTGACCGAATTTGTTCGCCACCGTTTGGCGCGAACTATTTGCACCAAGTATCGCGACCGCGAGAACAAGATGTTTGTCGTGCCGTTGGATCCGGCGATGCAGGATCGAATCGCCGCCGGCATCGACACCGAACGTGGACCTTACGCTCGCATGTCGCCGCAAGCGATCGAGCTGACCTGCCGTGCGGTCGCCGCCGGAATCGAGAAGCTGCTCGCCGTCGGCAAGCCGCCGATCGTGCTGGTCAACCCGCAGATTCGCCCTGCACTCAAACAACTCACCATGAATCACATTCCTGATTTGATTGTGCTCAGCCACAACGAAGTCACCCGCGATACGCTGATCGAATCGGTCGGCATCATCAGCGACATCGTGCCGGGTAAATAGACATCACCATGGACATCAAAACATTTCGCGCGAAATCGATGCCGGAAGCGCTCGAGCTCATTCGAAAAGAGCTGGGGCCTGACGCCGCCGTTTTGCATACCCGACTCGCGCCCCGGCGCGGAATCGCGGGCCTGTTCGGTGGTCGCGAAATTGAACTAGCCGCCTCGGCCAGCGTGCCGGTGAAGAGCCGCTTCAATATGGAAGCGCTGACGGAAGAAACGAAGCAGCCAATTCACGAAGAGTTCTTCAAGCAGCGTTTTGAGCAGGAACATTCTGCCGACGCTCCTGCAGAAACGCCGCAACATCCGGCCGACGCCGAAGATCACACGCAACGTTTGGCGGAGGGGCTGGTCGACGATCAGGGCGAATCGATCCTGGACGCTTTGACCAACTACGCCGGCGGCTCGCTACGAAGTTACTCGCCGGTCGTCGCTCGCTTGTACGACGAGCTGATCGCGGCGGAAGTCGCTCCCCAAATCGCTTCCCAACTGGCGGATCACCTGGAAGAAATCGCCGCCGTCACGCACGAGCGTGATTTGCGCCAGCGACTGCATCAAATCATCGCCGCGACCTTTCGGATTGGGAGCGACTTGGAAGATCCGCGTCGCGGCCCGCTTCGCATTGCGTTGGTCGGTCCGACCGGCGTCGGCAAGACGACGACGATCGCCAAACTGGCGGCCCGCGCCAAATTTACGCAAAAGCTGCGCGTCGGTCTGATCACGATTGACACCTATCGGATCGCCGCGGTCGATCAACTGCAGGCCTACGCCGAGATCATGGATCTGCCGATGCAGGTCGTTTCGTCTCCCAGCGAGATGCGCGACGCCGTCGATCATTTGGCTGGTTGCGATCGCATTTTTATTGATACCGCCGGACGCAGCCCGCGAGACGCCGTGCAACTGCAACAGTTGCAATCGGTGCTGCGAGCCGCCGAAACCGACGTTCGTTACTTGCTGCTGTCAGCGACCACCGGCAATCGTTCGCTGCAAGAAGCGGAACGCCGTTTCGCGTCGATTGACCCCACGGCGTTGATCGCCACCAAACTGGATGAAGTGGAAACGCTGGGAGCGCTGTTTAACCTGATCAACCGTACGACGCTGCCGATCAGCTATGTCACGCACGGGCAAGACGTGCCGCATTCGATCGCCGTCGCAGCGGCGGATGAACTCGCCCAACAACTGATTTAACCCCCCTGGGCCACTCCCGATTACGACCCCTATGGACCGTCACTTTCCTGACCAGGCTTCGTTACTACGAATGCTCGCGCGTCAAAACTCGAAATCCGCGACTACGCATAACGTACCGCTCGCCGTGATCTACGGCGCTGAGCGTTGCGTTGGCGTGACGACGCTTTGCCTGAATGTGGGCGCTGCGATCGCAGAATCGGGACGTCGCGTGGTGATCGTCGATCTTGATTTCGAGAGCGACGGACTGGCGCAGCTATGCGGACAAGGGGCTGTCGCTTCCATTAGTGATCTCGCCCATTCGCGAGTCGACTTGCACGAAACATTATTACCCAGCGTCCATGGCGCCTTGGTGTTGCCGACGCTTGCCGAAACCGGCTCGCTCCATGCGATCCAACCCCCATCGCTACAGCGTTTGACCGATCAATTGCAGCGTCTGGGTCGACATGCGGACGTCGTGTTGATCGACGCCGGCAGCCGCCCTACTCCGCTCACCGAGATTTTGTGGCGCCGCGCCGAACATTTCATTCTCACCGCTTGTTCGGCGCGCAGCTCATTGACGGCCGGGTACGGGGCGGTGCGACACTTGTTAGAGTCGGCGCCGCGAGCGAACTTTGGACTGCTGCTAAACCGGGTATCGGCGGCGCAGCCGGAAGAACCAATCATCGAAGGCTTTAATCGCGTCTGTCAGCGTCATGCTGGCGCCGCCGCGATTGGAGTCGGCGCCGTGCGCCATGCGTTAGAAGTCGGCGCAGCTCAAGCTTCGTGCGACGCGTTTAGCGTTCGCTATCCGCAATCGGCGGTAGCCGGCGACCTGGCGAACATCGCCAAGCGAATAACGTCGCTTGTATTTGACGCATCCACCGTACAACTTTATCGCCGCGCGGCGTAGTAAAGAAAGGCTAGCACTGACATGACAGCACGCCTTGCCGCAACGCGAGTTTTTTTGACGACTTCGCTTCAATCGGAAAATTCGGCTGAATATCAAAGTAGACGACGCCGATACCTAGATGTAACGCCGCATAGAAATGCGGCGGATTGGACTCGCGAATCACGTCAACAGAATAGACCGAACGCAAGATGGCGCGCAACTACGCGGGCGTCCTGGGCCTTATCGCATTCATCACAGTCATGGTGCGTGGATTCCTTGACTTTGGTGGGATCGAATCGACCCTTCAAATCGCGTGCGTTGCACTGGCATTATTTGCGGCCACAGGCTGGTTTATCGGCGGCGCTGCGGAGCGTATTGTTGACGAATCGGTTCGCGAGCGAGTCAACCAAGAGCTGGACAAATTGCAACGCGAGTTGCAAACGGAGAGCGACAGCTCTGGAAAAGCGGCGGCGTAAATTCGCTTCCACGTCCACTGCGGAGGGACGCGGCGAAGGAGCGCCAACCGACGGTTTTGAGCAATCATGCCGGCGTAGGTTTTGCGGCTTGACCGCTGTAAAACGCGGGTCCTGAAGGATTCAGGCGAAACGAGAAGGATCTCACGAAACGTAGCCATTGACGGCGTTTCACGGAGGATTGCATGGCGACAACCACAGCAGTCGACGACATTGCGGAAGTCTGGAAGTCCTACAAGGAAGACCAGACGCGTAAGGAATTACGCAACCGTCTTGTTGAGCGATATCTGCCGCTGGTGAAATACAACGGCGAAAGAATTTGGGCTCGCTTACCGGAAGGGGTCGAACTTGACGACCTGATTTCGGCGGGAGTCTTTGGCTTGATGGACGCGATCGACGCGTTCGACATGTCGCGCGGCGTGAAGTTCGAAACGTATTGCGTACCGCGTATTCGCGGCGCCATGCTTGACGAACTTCGCACCATGGACTGGGTTCCTCGTTTGGTGCGCTCGAAAGCGAGCAAGCTGAACGAAGCGAACAAACAGCTCGAAGCGAAGTTCGGACGACAGCCGACCGAAATTGAATTGTCCGCCCACATGGGCATGAGCGTAAAAGAACTGGAGAAAATGATCTCCGACGCGAATGCCGTAGGGCTCATCAGTCTCAACAAAAAATGGTATGAGACTGACAGCTATAAAGATGTCCGCGAGATTGATATTCTCGAAGATATCAAAGGGGAAGATCCCACACGTCGGATTCAAAAAAACGATCTGATGCGTTTGGTCACCAAAGGCCTGAACCGCAACGAACGCCTCATCATCATTCTCTACTACTATGAAGAGTTGACGATGAAGGAAATCGGAGCGACCCTCGACCTGAGCGAAAGTCGCGTGAGCCAGATGCACAGCAGCATCGTGCAACGTCTGCAATCGCAACTAGGCCGTCGTCGACCTGAATTCGGCGTCGTTTAAAGCTTCCCCCGCTAAACGGTAAAAACCAGCAACGCTTCCGGCGACGGAAGCGTTTTTTTTCTGCGCTATCGGACTCCCCCATTTAGCCATACAATAACAAACGATTGGGGCGACGCCGGCGGAGGCGGGGCTCGAAATCTACTTTGTCGGTTTGGGCTTTTTTCGATGGACCAGCAGTCAGCCAAACCTGAAGAATCGGCGGCCCCCAAGTTGCGTCTCGACCGGTACGGTTGGGGCGTATTCGCTGGCTTCTTGCTCTTCGCGCTGATCGCGGCCTGGTTCACCTGGCGCTATCAAGAGAGTCGCCGGACGATTCTCTTTTTGGAATACCAACGATCGATCGAAAATGCGATCCAAGGCCAGTTTGACGATATCCGCAGCGCCGCCGATCGCGCTCAAACGCTCTTCGTCTCCAGCCAAGTGGTCGAGAAAAGCGAATGGGACATCTTCGTCTCGCGGATGCGCCAATCCGAAAAATACGACGTCGTCGATGAGCTCTTTTTCGTCGATCAAAGCTCCCCCGCAAAAGATGGCCTCTGGCGCATTGTGCTCGCCGAACCGAATGGCAAACTGGCGGGCATCGAAGGAGATTCGATTGCCGGAAATCAACCATTCGCCGAGACGCTTGACAGCGCAATCCGGACGCGCGAACTGACAATTAACGTCATCTCAAGCGACGTTCAATTTCCTCTGACCGGGCCTGGGCTGGTCGCCTGCTTTCCCGTTTCGCCGGCTGTCACCGATGGCGACGTTCATCTTGCCGGATGCGTCGTCGCCTATTCGTCCGAAAAATCGATTGAACGCAAGATCGCCGAAAAGCTGCCGCCGCATTTCGGCGTGCATGTCGTCGCCCAAGGCAACGCTTCGGCTGGCCTCGAGATCCTTCGGCTGCCGAAAGGCCGCCATATGCACAATTGCGCGCGGCATTTCGACGCCATGATCCGATTCGACGACTTGCCGATGACCGTCACGTTCGAAGCGAGTCAAAGCTTCGCTTCGGAAGGTCTCTACACGGCGCCGGCGATCGTCTTCACCGGACTGCTTGTACTCGGACTCGTCTGCGGAGTGATCATTTCGTACATCATCGATAGTCGCCGCGCCGTTGAATCGCTGCTCAAGCAAGTCGAAAGCCGCAACGCCGAGTTGGAACGCTTCACCTATACCGTTTCGCACGATCTTAAAAGTCCGCTGATTACCATTCGTGGTTTTGTCGGCGCTCTGAAACAAGACTTAACACGCGGCGATCAGACCGCGATTCACGAAGACATGGACTTTATCGCCAGCGGCTGCGCCTCGATGAGCAGCTTGCTGGACGACTTGCTCGAACTTTCTCGCATTGGTCGCGTCGTCAATCCGACCGAAAAGTGCCATGCCGACGTCTTGGTCCAAGACGCGATCCGCTTTTTGGACCTGCAGTCCGCAGAGCGCGGAATCGATTTGAAAGTCTACGGCGAACCGGTCGAGTTGGAAGGGGATCGCGTTCGCCTGGTCGAAGCGATTCAAAACCTACTTGATAACGCCGCCAAATTCGCGAATCCAGAATCGCCAAAAATTCGCGTCAACTGGATCACCGCCGGCAATCGGCTGCGCATGACCTTTACTGACAACGGACCGGGAGTTCCCCCCGCGTTTCATGAGAAGGTGTTCGGCCTGTTCGAGAAGCTCGATCCCAAATCAGACGGCACCGGCATCGGGCTGGCGATCGTGCGGCGAATCATCGAACATCACCATGGCCGAATCTACATGGAACCCGCTAATGCGGGCGCTCGGTTTATTGTGGAGTTGCCGCTGCGCCAGCCAAGCTGAATCAACCGAAAATCATTACACCAGCCAGAGGCGCAAGCCGATGGAATGCGGCTGACTGCTTCGATCCATCCTTGAATCGCCGAACGATTTCCCCCCGCTGGCGCATTTTGAAGTTGCGCTATTTCCCTGGTTGGCCGCGATAGCTCCGCTATCCGCGGCGGCGCAGCCGTAAGAGGCATTGGTTCCCGGTATGCAGTTCGGGGCCATTACGCCATTTCAAACGGCGCGGCGACCACCGCAATAGGTCCGACCGCGGCTCGATGCTTCCTACCGACTTCGTCGGCCCCGATAGCGGAGCTATCCGGGCCAACCGGAATCTGTTCGGCCAAATAGCGCAACCTCAAAACTTGCACAGCTGGCTACGAAGAAAATCAAGCAACACTCGCTAAACCGTCGCCCGCTGCATCAATTCCCCCACCCAATCAGCGACGCGCCAGTCCATCCAGCGGCGATCGGAAGTAACATTGCGCGGCGCCAAGAAGCCCAGATGTCCGCCGTGACTGGTCGTTTCTAACGTAATGAGCGGAGAAAAGGGGAATTTGTCGAAAATCGCCCGCGGCACGATCGGATCGTCGGCGGCCGTCAAAATGTGGGTCGGCATTGCAATGTTCGCCAACAGCGGACCGGAGCTTGCCTTTTCGTAGTATTCATTGACGCTGCCAAACCCGGCCATCGGCGCCGTGTAGTCGCGATCAAATTCGACAATTCGTCGTGGTCGCTGCGAAAAGCGGAACATGGTGGAAAGATCGTCGTAGTCTCGTTGCAGTTCGACGCGGCGAATCAAACGGCGGACAAAATCGCGATCATAGAGACGATTCAGGCCGCGGCTCATATTCTCGCAGCAATGCGCCAAATCGATCGGCGGCGCCACCGAGAAAACCGAATCCAACCCGCCGCAAGAACCGGCGCCGACTTCGCCGGCCAGCTTCAGCACCACATTCCCCCCCAGCGAAAAGCCGATCGCCGTACAAGCAGATCCAGGGCAAAGCGACGCGATAAACTGAACGGCGGCTCTGGCGTCGTCACTGCACCCGGCGTGAAACGGCTTTCTCGCGAGTTTCGCCCCGGCGCCGCAGCCGCGCAAATCCATCCGAAAGGATCGCACCCCCAAGGCGTTCAGCTTGCCGGCGATCCGGACCAGATAGGGGCTCGAGTGGCAACCTCCCAGACCGTGGATCAGCAGCGCCGTCCGATCGCCGGCGTTCCAGCCGGTAGGGCGATCGTCATGCAAGACGACCTGATCCCCATCGTCCAGGGTGACGAGATGCGGCTGAGCGGCGTACGGAGCGGACGGACCGCGCCAATAAGCGCCCAAAATCGTTTGCACGTGAGGGCCGCGCAGAAAGGGATGCGGGCGGTAGCCGCTTGGCCGGCTTTTCAGATCGTCGATCGAACTAATCATCGTTTGATGTTGTACTCGTCCAGTTTTCGATACAACGTGGCGCGACTAACGCCGAGCAACTTGATCGTTTCCGATACATTGCCGCCGGTGCGCTCCATCGCTTCTTCGATTAGTTTCTTTTCCCAGAAGTCAAAACGCAAGGACTCAGGCTCACCCAATCCGGCGTCTCTCAGGCCAAGATCGCGTGGTTCGATCATCGCTGAGTCGGCCAAAACCACCGCACTGTCCATGACATTGCGTAACTGGCGAACATTTCCTGGCCATTGATAATTCAACAATTTTTTCTTCGCGGCGTCCGAAAGCATGAGTTCTGGGCGACCATGTTGACGTTTGAAGTGATCGAGAAAGTGGTTCGCCAAGGTTTCGATATCTTCGCCCCGCTCGCGCAGCGGCGGAATATAGAGCTCGAAGACGCAGAGCCGATAGTACAAATCTTCGCGAAACCGCTTTTCCCGGACGAACTCGGCCAAATCACGGTTGGTCGCGGCGATCAGGCGAACGTCGACGCTCACCTCTTTCGTCGCGCCCAGCGGCAAAAAGGGGTGCCCTTCTAAGATCCGCAGCAGCTTCGCCTGACCGTCGAGCGTCATCTCGCCCACTTCGTCCAAAAAGAGCGTGCCGCCGTCCGCTTGCTGAAAAAAGCCGACATGATCGGCGTCCGCTCCGGTAAACGCCCCCTTCTTATGGCCGAACAATTGGCTTTCGATCAGCGATTCGGGCAGCGCCGCGCAATTGACGCTCAGCATGGGACGATCGCTGCGGCTCGACGTTTTGTGCAGCGCCCGTGCGACCAACTCTTTGCCGGCGCCGCTCTCGCCGCGCACCATCACGGCGCCCCCGGCTTTTGCGATGCGGGCAATCTTTTGCTTCAGTTCGACCATCGGCCGGCTCTCGCCGATCAGCTCGTCAAACGCCGCCGATTGCTGCACGAGACGCTCGTAGCCGGCCTGCAATTTGGTCAGCTCCCAAGCTCGCGAGAGGGCGATGACCAGGATGTTGGCCAGCGAGATGGTGAAATCGAGGTCGTTCTGTAGAAAGCGCTCTTGTTCACGATACAGGTGGATCGTTCCCAGCGTCTGCTTCTTGTGGATCAGGGGAACGCAAATCGCGTCGGCAAAGTGTTTCAGCCGTGTCGTCTCGTCCTGGCTCGCTTCGTTGGCGATCCAAACGGCGTGCCCTTGCTGACAAACCATCGCGGTCAGCGATTCGCTCAGCTTAAACGCATCTTCGACATCCTCTGGAAGCTGGCGTTTCAATTTCAACTTGCCATCTTCGGTCAGCCAATGAAAACCGACGACCGCCGCTTTTGAGTGATCTTTCAACAGATCGAGCGCCGTCCGAATAATGACGTCCGGATCGTCGCTTCCCAGCAGCTTGATCGCAAACTGGTAAAGCAAAATCAGCCGCTGCGCCTGTTTGTAATCTTTCAGCTCGCGCAGCGCGACAAGATTGGTGTCTTGCGGATCGACCGGCAGATCGCGAACGATCGTTTGGGTCATGTTGTTCGCATCCGAATCGTACGATGTCGGAGGCTGACTGCTGCTGTTGAAATTGAACTCGGTCGCGCCCACTCGCAGGCGCCCCCCGTCAAACAGCTTCCCCTCGGCAATCCGCTGGTCATCCAGATAGCAGCCGTTGCGGCTCTCGCAATCTTTGACCCACCAGACGCCTTCTTTTTGAAAAATCGCGGCATGAACCCTCGAACAGAGGGGATCTGTCAGCGTAATATGGCATTCCAGACCGCGGCCGATAAGATTTTCGGCGTCGGCATCCAGCGCAAAATTGGTGCCGGGTCCGGTGCCGGAAAGTAACTTTAGGTAACTGTAGTTCGCCATATCGTTCCGCTCGGTTGGGGAGCCGCCGAGAGAGGGCTTTCGCATTTAAATCAATAGCTTTCCTTATCTTACGTCAAACCGGCCTGCCGTCGCCAGCCGCAATAGGGGGTTGGGCGGCCTGTTTTCGCAGGTTCGCAAAAAGGGCCGCAAGAAAAACTTGCCGCGCGCAACTATCCCACGTAAAAATTGGAAACATCACACCGGCGCCCCGGTTAAATCAGGCAAACCACGCTGGCTTGAGTGACGTAGACCCTGTAGATAGGATCGGTTATAACCCCGTCCCAGCCCCACATTTGGCCCTCTTCGCCACTCCAACAACCACTCATAAAAATTCAACTGTAAGGGATTGGCATGCACCCAACGACCGTTACCCGGAATAGTTGGCGTCGCCCTGGCGCTTTGCGCGTCTTGACGTTCGCGTCGTTTCTTTTCTCCGCAATCTTTGTCTGCTTGCCGGATCAGTCTTCGGCTCAGCTCGCTCCAAAAGTCAGCGAGCGCCGCGTCGCCTTCGCCGTGACGCAGCTCATGAAAAAGGATCATTTATCGAATCATCCGATTGACGACGAAATGTCGCAGCGGGCCTTCGATCAATTTCTGAAGACGCTTGATCCGCTCAAACTCTACTTCTATCAAAGCGACGTCGACGAATTTGCCGCCAACCGTGACAAGTTGGACGACATGGTCAACGCCGGCGACGTCAGCTTCTCGCGCACCGTCTTTGACCGCTTCCTGAAGCGGGTCAACGAACGGGTTGCGATGGTCGATCGCGTGCTCGCGGCCGATCTCGACTTCGAGAAGAAGGAAATGTTCATCACCGACGCCGACAAGGTCCAATACCCGAAAAACGAAGCAGAAGCGTACGATCGCTGGCGTCAACGCGTGAAGTACGACATTCTGTCAGAAAAGGCGGACGACAAGACGCCGGAAGAAGCGCAAAAAAAGATCCATCGCCGTTACGAGAGCTTCGCTCATCGGATGTCGCAAACCAGCCCTGACGAACTGCTGGAAATGTTTCTGACGTCGATGACCTCGTCGTTCGATCCGCACACCACTTACATGTCGCCGTCGACGTTGGAGAACTTCAACATCAGCATGCGACTGCAGCTGGACGGCATCGGCGCCGCTCTCTTGTCGGAAGATGGCGTCGTCAAAGTGACCAAGGTCATCCCCGGCGGAGCGGCCGACAAACATGGCAAGATTCATCCGGAAGACACCATCGTCAGCGTCGGCCAAGGCGAAAACGGCGAGATGATGGACGTGGTCGACATGAAGCTGAACGACGTGGTCGACATGATCCGCGGCAAAGCAGGCACCATCGTCCGTCTCGGCGTGAAAGAAAAAGGAACCGGCGAAACGGTCATCTACAACGTGACCCGCGCCAAAATTGAACTGAAAGATAGTGAAGCCCGCGGCGAAGTCATCGATCACAAGACCGACGACGGCCGCACGCTGCGAGTCGGCTGGATCGACCTGCCGAGCTTCTACATGGACATGGACGCCGCTCGCCGCGGTTTGGGCGACTTCAAAAGCACCACCCGCGACGTTCGTAAATTGCTGGATGATTTCAACGACCAAGAAGTCCAAGCAGTCGTCCTTGACCTGCGTCGCAACGGCGGCGGCAGCTTGACCGAAGCGATCAACCTGACCGGTTTGTTTATCGATCAAGGTCCGGTCGTGCAGGTCAAAGACTCCAGCGGCAACATCCAAGCCTACGACGACACCGATCGCGGCATGGTCTGGAAAGGCCCGTTGGTTGTTTTGACCAGCAAGCTGAGCGCCAGCGCCAGTGAAATTTTGGCCGGCGCCATCCAAGACTACAAACGCGGCATCATCGTCGGCGATCAAGCGACCCACGGCAAAGGGACCGTGCAAAGCTTGCTCGACCTGGGAAGCCAACTCTTCCCGGTGCCGAACCCGCCGAACTATGGCGCCTTGAAGATCACGATGCAGCAGTTCTATCGCCCCAACGGCGAAAGCACGCAACGTCGCGGCGTTGAAGCCGACGTCGTCTTGCCGTGGATCACCACCCACATGGACATCGGCGAAGGGGATCTCGACTATGCGATCGCTTGGGACAAAATCCCGCAAGCTAAGTACACGTTGTACAACATGGTCGACCCCAACTTGCTGAAGCAATTGCAGACCGACGTCGACAATCGCATCGCCAAGTCGGAAGACTTCCAGAAGGTCAACAAAAACATTGAACGCTACGTCGTGCAGAAGAACCGCAAAGCGGTCAATCTGAACGAAGTCGAATACCTGGCCGAGCGTAAAGAGCTCGACAAGGAAAAGACCGAAGAGGAGACGTTCAAGGAAGACGCCGACAACGTCGACGAAGTGGTGAAGAAAGACTTCTACTTCGACGAAGTGATCGACGTCACCAGCGACTACGTCAAACTACTAGAACAAGGCCGCGTCGCCGCTCGACAGTAGTGGACCGACGCAGTACTTAAAAAAATCCAGAAAGCCCGCGTGAACCCCACGCGGGCTTTTTTTATGTCATGCAGCACAAACAAAAGTCGTCACACTAGAGCGGTTTCCTGCTTGCTGACCCATTTTGATTTTCCAACGATGGAAAGTGAAGACGGTGCTGCGCGGCACGTATCGACATCAGCCGCACGGCGTTAGCCGCGGTTTCTGACAGGAACTCTTTGTCGACGGAAAATTGGAGACAAAAACCGCGGCTAACGCCGTGCGGCTGATTTTGGGGGAGAAGCTAGACGACAGGGGACTCTTTGTTCAGCTTGCTGAAAAGCGCTCTAGCCCGCCAGCGCCAGCGAGCGACGGTGTTAATTGTCAAGCGGATTCTAAATTCGCATTCCAAGCTTTTCCTTCTTTGACCATGACGTTAAGGATGGTGATTAGCTTGCGCATGGCGGCTACGAGGGGGACCATTTTGGGTTTGCCGGCGTCGACCAGTTTGCGATTGAACGTTTTGATTTTCGGGTTGCAGCGTATGGCCGCGAGCAGCGGGCATGATCAATGCCCCTCGCCTCCCTTCCTGACTCGGAGATTTTTATGCTTTACAAGCCCGCGCTTCGCCACCAATAATGGGAGCTTTGCCCCACCCGCCAGAGAGGTTAAGTAATGCGGCTTTTTATCATTATTATCCTCCTCTTCATGTCGTCCGCCGTCGCTAGCGCGCAAGACTTCAACTACGAACTGATCAGCGCCCCTGAGACGACGGCGATAGCGACCGAAAGTGATGCTGATAGCGTCTATCGAACGTTGTGGAAACTTGTCGCGGCAGAAGCGGACCGCCGAGAACTTGACCCCGGCGTCCGACACTATTTAGAGGTTTCCTTTCGAGATTGGGAACTCAGTTTCCGAGAATGCTCACGACGCCTAAAGACCGGCAACGTCAATCCTGATGACGAAGATCGCCAAGCCCAACGCCGCCCCCAGAAAAAGCGACGTGATCAGGAGGATTTGAGCAGCAAGGAATTAGAACATCAAGAATTGGTGCGACAATCCGCCCGCAGCAGTTTGGAGAACTTGATCAACAAACCGCATTTCAAGAATACTTCTATGGATGGCGAAATCGGCCGCGTCGATTGCGTGGGCGAAGTGCTGCAGGTAGTCGACGGCCAAAACCTCTTGGTATTCCTTCGGTTTAGCGGGGGGACGGAAGCGTTGACCTGGATCTCTGGCGTCGACAGTTCGCGCATGACCGACGATATGCTCTTGCCGCCTGGTTACTTCACCGAAACGCTCTGGCGCATCAAAGGCCCCCGGCAATACACGACGTCGCGCGGGGCGACAAACAAGGTGTTGGAATACGCAAATTATCCCTTGCAGATGAATTTGGTCCGCAAGCAAAGCGATTTGTTTCACTTCGGCCGTCACCTGCACTTGCTGCAGAAATATTCCGAGTCCAAATACGCAGAGGATCAGGCAAGATTAGTCCATGAACAGAACACGAGAGAATGGCGCGACGTGAGCGGCAAGTTCTCGATCGTCGCAACCTTCCGCAGCGTTATCGGCGAGAACGTGAAACTGATCAAAGAAGATGGAAGCGAGATTCTGGTCCTGCTAGAAAAGCTGAGCGAAGCGGACCGAGCATGGATTTCGAATCGGAAGTAACTGGTCCTGCCCAAGCGAGAACAGCGGGGCTCGATTCTAAGGCCAGTAACGCAAGATGGGTAAAGCCAAACCGCGAACGTTTCGACCATCTTCCCTCCACACGATCGGTTGGCGCAACCCACCAGAATTGTCAATCAATTGGATCACATCGGTGGGTTGCGCAAGCTGTAATGTGGTTCGAAATTGGTGACGGAAATCGCTTGCTTCACCCACCCTACATTAGTATACTAATGTACAGTTACGGCGATTTTCTTCGTTCACCGATGCGTGTAGGAGGCGTCGGTTTCTTCTGCGGGGGCGATTTCGGCGGGTGGATTGGGCCGAGCGCTGAAGTTTTTTTAGACGCCGCATGCGGTAGTGGTATCGCGATGCGCGCATTGAACAAGGGGAAAAACTCTCATGCAAGTTGCCGACACTCCTCAACCGCTCGCCAACGACAACACTTTCACCGAACTGACCTGTGCCCAACTTATAAGTGAACAACCGCCGCAGGCCTGGTTGTTGCCGGGGATGCTGCAGCAGCATGAGCCAGCGGTGATTGTCGGGCCGAGCAAAAGCATGAAGACCTCGCTCGCCGTCGATTTGTGCGGCGCGCTGGCGAGCGGCGGCAAGTTTCTCGGTCAGTTCGCCGCCGATCGGGCGTTTCGCGTCGGCTTTGTCGGGGGCGCCGCCGCGCGGGGCGCGTTGACCGATCTTGCGCAGCGGTGGAGTGCGGCGGCGGAAGTCGACTTTGCGGCGCTCGACACGCTGGTTTGGTCGCTCAACGTAGCCGATCTGTCGGATCCCGCCAATTTGCAGCGGCTGAAAGACTGGATCGTGCGCCATCAGTTAGAGGTGGTGTTGATTGACGTCGCCGACCTGACGACCACTTCGCGCCGCGCCCAAGCGGCGCAGCTCCGTGAGTTGGTTGGCTGTTGTCTGGAGTTCGGCGCGACGCCGATCGTCTGTTGTCCGACGCGAAAAGAGTTGCCGCCGCGGGCGCTGGGCGCCGCCGATCTGGCGAACGCCGCGTGCAATGCCGTCGCCCGGCAATGGCTCTTGGTCAATCGTCGACAAGCGTTTGAGCCAGGGAGCGGGCGACATCCGTTATGGCTGACGCTCGGCGGCAGCGCGGGGCAAAGCAGTCTGTGGGGCGTCGACGTGGATGAAGGACAAGCCTGCGACAAGTGGGAAGTGCTGCTGCGCGACGTGCCGTCGATCGCCGAAGAAACGGCCCAGTTGGCCGCCAAGACGCAGATGGAGCATTTGCGGTGGAAACTGCGGGGCGTCATGTCGCAAATCGACCCGGCTCAGGCGACCAAGTTGAAAATCCGCGAGAAGAGCGGGATGAGCGGAACGAAGTTCGGCTTGACCTGGCAGTATCTGGTCGATGCCGGCGAAATTCGACTCGCTTCTTCAAATCACGATCCCCACATGCGACATGCGGAGCCCCGCTATCGCCTGGTGGATCTCGCGGAATTGAACGATCCCGATGCGGCCGAGTTCGACCCGCTCAACGAAACCTTCCTCACCTTCACAACCGCCGAATTATTGGGCAACGCCGAAAAAGCAGCGCCGCCAAGTCCACTCCAGCAGACCGACCAGCCGAGTTGCTCGCGCGGCGATCACCTGCGGGCGCCTGAAAAAAGGTTACGCGAGAGTCCACTCGAAAAAACATCACTGTCGAGTCCACTCGAAAATAAATCGCCTCCGAGTCGAGTCCACTCGGGCAAGCCGCCGCGCAAGCGCCGCGTGAAAACCCGCAAACGACGAAAGTGAGAGATTGAACACCAGCCCGCAGCGCAAGCCAAGGGAATGCGTAGCGCTGCGTCGAACACGCAACCACCGGGCAACAAGCCCGCCAAGCGGGGTTTTGATTTTTTTGGCGTCGCCTACCACATTCCCACGGCTCGCGCCTTTTGAGGTTGCGCTATTTGGCAATGAACCGGATGACAATTCTGTAGAGTGTGTCCAGACGCACCGGAAGCTGCCCAGTCGGCGTCCATTTCATCCGCGTGGCAACGCAACTTTCCAGCGCGATTGCGTGATCACGCGAGAACAATTCGACGATGGTTAGCAGGACGTGGTGCGTCTCGACGCACTCTACGATTACAACTTTGGTTTTTGACACCGTTCACAATAAAAGGTCGCTCGCTGCGCCTGTACGATTCGTATCACTTCCTGCTTCCCGCAAGTGCGGCAGAGCTCTCCTTCGCGACCATACACGCGATGGCAGTTTTGATAACCGCCGTCCTTGTTCAGCGCGTTGCGATAGGTGCCGTCGCCGAGGGTCGAACCTTCGTACCGAATCGCTTCTTGCAGTACGTCGACCATCGCCGCGTGGATTCGTTTCCAAGCGGCGGTCGACAGGGCGTCACAAGGAGTTTCGGGATGAACCTTGGCGACATGCAACAGTTCGGCGGCGTAGAGATTGCCGACGCCGCAGACTCCCTTCTGGTCGAGCAGCGCCACTTTGATCGCGCGGCGGCTTTTCGCCAAGCGATCTCGCAACTCTTGCCAACGGATCACCAGGGCGTCGGGACCTACTTTTCCACTCGTGGTGAATTCGGCGACAAATTCGCGTTCCGAAAAAAGTCGCACCGATCCGAGCCCGCGACGATCCCAGAACCAAACTTTTTTGACATCGCAACCGGCCAGCGACATTTCCCAGCGCAGATGTTCTCGCGTGGGGGGATCGGCCACCAGCACCAGCCCGGTCATCCGCGGTTCCAGCACGATGCGGTCTCCCCCGGTGAGCACGATCACCACCCGTTTGCCGACGCGATCGATCGCTGTGACCTTGCGATCGACGGTCCGGCGGCGAAATGCGGCGATCCCCGGCGCCAGCAAAATGGGGCGGCGAGCGCACGGCGGCTTGGCGATATCGGTCACTTTGCCGCCGACGATCGAGAGAATCCCGCGGCGCATCGTTTCGACTTCAGGCAGTTCTGGCATTGTTATCTTGGTGGGAAAACGAAGTTTCCAGAGAATCAAGTATTCTAGCCGGGGACTGGCAAGGAATGTGGACGAAACCAACGCTTGACGCTTCGTATCTTTATCAGCCGCACGGCGTTAGCCGCGGTTTCTGACGGGAGCTCATTTGCCATGGACAATTGCGGGCAAGAACCGCGGCTAACGCCGTGCGGCTGATTTCGTTGGATGTGAGTGTTCCCGGGTAAAGACGGCGCCCCCCACTCCACATCCTTCTTCGTCACTACTTGACCCCCCGAAGGCTTCAATTGATACTCGAACCTTTGATCGATGATCGCGTCCTTCTCCAGAACGCCTTCCTTCAGACTCTACCCCCGCAAAGTGCGAATGAATCCTGCTAGCGAATCGCTCGGCCCCGCCTCGGCGAATGTTCCGGACCAAGCCGGACGATATGGACCTTTTGGCGGACGATATGTGCCCGAGACGTTGACGCGAGCCTTGGACGAACTGACCGTCGAGTACGCCAAGGCGAAAGCCGATCCGGCGTTTCAGGCCGAGTTGGATCTGTTGCTGCAAGACTTCGTCGGCCGCCCTTCGCCGTTCTATCACGCCAAACGACTGAGCGAAAAGTGCGGGGGCGCCCAGATCTGGCTGAAGCGGGAAGATGTCAATCACACCGGTGCGCACAAAATCAACAACACGCTGGGCCAAGCGCTGCTGACGTTGCGGATGGGCAAACAGCGCGTCATCGCTGAAACCGGGGCCGGCCAACATGGAGTCGCGACCGCGACGGCATGTGCGCACTTCGGCATCCCCTGCGTCATCTACATGGGAGAAGAAGATATCCGTCGCCAGGCGCCGAACGTCTTCAGCATGAAACTGCTGGGCGCCGAAGTTCGCCCCGTGACGACCGGCTCGCGCACGCTGCGCGACGCGATCAACGAAGCGATGCGCGACTGGATGTCGTCGGTCGAAACGACCCATTACATTCTGGGCAGCGTCGTCGGTCCCCATCCCTTTCCGCAAATCGTCCGCGATTTTCAAGCGGTGATCGGAACCGAAGCCCGCGTGCAATCGCTGGCCCGGTTTGGTCGACTGCCTGACTCGGTAGTCGCGTGCGTCGGCGGCGGCAGCAATGCGGCCGGCATGTTCTATCCTTTCATCGAAGACACCGGCGTCGAACTGGTCGGCGTCGAAGCGGGAGGTCGCAGCGATGACGCCGGCGATCATGCGTCGCCGTTGTCATTTGGCAGTCCCGGCGTTTTGCATGGCAGCTACAGTTTCGTCATGCAAGACGAAGATGGACAGACCTGCGACGTCCATTCGGTCTCGGCCGGTCTCGATTATCCCGGCGTCGGCCCGGAGCATAGCTATTGGAAAGCGACCGGTCGCGTTCGCTACACCAACTGCAAAGATAACGACGCGCTCGACGCGTTTGACGCGCTCGCGAGCTGCGAAGGCATCTTGCCGGCCCTCGAATCGTCGCACGCGATCGCGGCCGGCATGAAAGTCGCCGCCGAGAAACCGGCCGATCAAATCGTCGTGGTTTGCCTTTCGGGCCGCGGCGACAAAGACGCCGCCGAAATCGCTCGCCTAAAAGAAGAACGGCAATAAGCCCCTATCCTGTCGCCCGCTGATACGGAAAGTTTTCCTCACGCATGTCTTCCATCGACCAGGTATTCGCCGAACTTCGCGACGCGAACCGTAAAGCGTTCATCCCCTTCGTCACCGCCGGCGATCCTTCGCTCGACGTTACTTCGGCCGTGCTGAAAGAACTCTCGTCACGCGGCGGCAACGTCTGCGAGCTCGGCATTCCTTATAGCGATCCGATCGCCGACGGACCGGTGATTCAAGCTTCGTACACGCGGGCCCTCGATCGCAAGATCAAGCTGAGCCAGATCTTGGAAATGGCCGGCAATACAACGCCGCAGATGACGGCGCCGCTGGTCACCATGGTCAGCTACGCGATCATCTTACGTCACGGCCCCGAAGAATATCTGCGTACGGCGAAAGCGGCCGGAGTCGCCGGAGCGATTGTGCCTGACTTGTTGGTCGAAGAATCTGGCGACTTCGCCAAGCTTTGCCAGCAGCACGATTTCAGCCTGATCCAGTTGGTGACTCCCACCACATCGCGCGAGCGGGCGCTGCGAATCGCCGAAACTTCGACCGGCTTTATCTATTACGTCTCAGTCGCCGGCATCACCGGCGAGCGGACCGAGTTGCCGAAGGATTTGCTCGACAACGTCTCGTGGCTCCGCAATCAAACCAAAGTGCCGATCTGCATCGGTTTTGGCATTAGTCAGCCCGAGCATGTCCGCACGCTGAAGAAAGTCGCCGACGGCGTGATCGTCGGTTCGGCCATTGTGCGCCGGCTGAGCGAGATCGGCGCCAAGCCCGCAGAGCAAGTGATCGCCGAAGTGGGCGACTACGCCGAGACATTGATCGCAGCGCTGAACGAGTAGCCCGCATCCTCTAGCAAGGTCAGTCGCCCACGTGTCGTACATCGTCATCGAAAACGGAACGCTGCACGACCCGACCAACGACATCGACGGCGTGGTGCAAACCCTCTGGTTGCGCGACGGCAAAGTGGTCGCGCCTCCCACCGAACCGAACCCCGAGATCAGCCGCCGCATCGACGCGCGCGGCTATGTGGTGATGCCGGGCGGCGTCGATCTTCATTGTCATATCGCCGGCCCCAAAGTGAACGCCGGGCGCAAGATGACGCCCGAGTATCGCCGCGAACATCGGATCGCGCGAACCGAGCGAACACGTTCGGCTACCGGCGGACTTGTTCCCAGCACCTTCGGCACAGGCTACATGTTCGCCGGGCTCGGCTATACGACGGCGATGGACGCGGCGATCCCCGGTTTGCATGCTCGGCATGCGCATGAAGAGCTGGCTGACACGCCGCTGGTCGACAAAGGGTTTTATCTGCTGTTCGGCAACAATCACTTTGTGCTGGACCATTTGCGGGAAGGGCGCCGCGCGGAGTTGGACGCCTATCTAGGCTGGTCGCTGCACGCCGCGAAGGCGTACGCGATGAAAATTGTGAATCCCGGCGGCGTCGAAAACTGGAAGCAAATCAGCCGCAAAACGCTGCAACAGCTGGACGAACCGGTCCCGCATTTTGGCGTGACGCCGCGGCAAGTAGTGCGCGAGTTGGCCGCCGCTGCGGATCGCCTGCGATTGCCGCATGCGCTGCACATCCACTGCAACAACCTGGGGATGCCGGGCAACTATCGGACCGCGCTGCACACGATGGAGTCGCTGGAAGGATCGCGGGGGCACTTTGCTCACGTCCAATTCCATAGCTATGGAGGGGACGAAAATGATCCGAGCAGTTTCGCTTCGGCCGCGCCGGCACTGATTGACTATGTGAACGAGCATGAGAATATCACCGTCGACGTCGGGCATGTGAACCCAGGCCGCACGCTGGGGATGACCGGCGACGCTCCGTTCGCCCAGCATCTGGCCGAGATGACCGGCAACCGCTGGTTCGCCGCTGACTGCGAACAAGAGAGCAGCTGCGGCGTGATTCCGATGGAGTTTCACCCGCAAAAGGTGTTGGTCCATGCGATCCAATGGGCGATCGCGCTCGAATGGTATTTGCGGATCGAAGACCCCTGGCGCGTCTGCATGAGCAGCGATCATCCCAACGGGGGCGCGATCTACCGCTATCCCGAGATCATCCACTTGCTGATGGACGCCGATTTCCGTCGCGAAGCGATTGGCCGCATGCACGGCGAGCTCTCAGGGCGAACCACGCTGGCCGATCTCGATCGCGAGTATTCGCTGCAAGAGATCGCGATCATCACCCGGGCGGCGCCTGCCCGAACGCTGGGGTTAAGCCACAAAGGGCATCTGGCGATTGGCGCCGACGCCGACGTGACGATCTATGCGCCGCAGCAAGACATTCGCGCGATGTTCGAGCGGCCGCGGTACGTGCTGCAGGCAGGCCGCGTGATCTGCGAAGAGGGGCAAGTTTTGAGCGATTTCGCAGGACGGACAATTTACGCCGAGCCTACTTTCGACGCCGATTTTCTGCCGCATATCGAAAATTGGTTCAACGAACATTACACGATTCGCTTCCGTAACTACACCATCGCCGCCGAGTCGCTTGCCTCCGCCTCGGCGATTGCTTGCGGTTAACTCCGCAGTCGATCAACGCACGTTGATGCGACACGCTAGCATGCAGCGACGGGGTAATTGGTTTGCGCCGGGTCGCGACCAAAATTGCTCTACACCTCCTGTGGCATTTCTGACATACTCCGCGCCGATGCTCGGTCGAATAAGAAGGGATATCGCTGCGCATGCCCGAAATCTCGGTCATCATTTCCCAACGCAACTCCGGCGGCGCGTTGGTTGAACAAATGCCGGTTTTAATCGCTCAACTCGATGCGCTCGATCAATCGTTCGAAATCATCGTGGTGGATGACGCTTCGCGCGATTCAACGGTCGAGACGATCGAAAATCTCTGCCGTCAGATTCCGCCGTTGCGAGCGATTCGGCTGGATCGGCGCGTCGGGCTCTCGGGCTCGGTCGTGGCCGGCATTCGCGTTTCGACCGGCGACAAGCTGGTCTTTACGTCGGCCGGACTCGAATATCCTCCCCACCAAATCAAAGATTTATTAGATGCTCAGTCACGCGGCGACTTAGTGATCGGCCGCCGTGCGGCCACCAGTTCCGCTCGGTGGTTGAATCGCATTGTGCGAACTCCCCGCCGCATGCTGCTGAACATGGACATTCGCGATCCTGGCTGTCAGTTTTGGTCGGCGCGGCGCGAAGCGCTCGTCAACACGCCGCTGCCGCGCGGATCGTATCCCTATTTGGCGGCGTTCGTCGCGATGCGCGGCTATCGCGTCACCGAACTGCCGATTCAGTACGACGGCCTGGCGGCGCCGGACGAATCACTCGATGATGGTTGGCCGTCGCCGTTGAATTTGGCGTGCGCCTGGTGGCTATGTCGGCGCTGGCAAGAGCCGAGTTACGCGGAACTGCGTCGCACCGAAAACCTATTACCAGAACTACGGGTCGCTTTTTTTGACGACATGCACGAACCCAAACGTGCTGGCTGAAGCGGATCCGAGGAACAAACAATGAAGATCTTTTTCAGCGTCGGCGAACCTAGCGGTGATCTGCATGGAGCGAACTTGATTCGCGCCATGAAGGCGCGCCGGGACGACCTGCAATTTGTTGGCTACGGCGGCCCCAAAATGGCCGAGGCCGGCTGCGAGTTGCATGCCGACTTGACCAAGCTGGCGATCATGTGGTTCCTGCGAGCCTTTTTGAACCTGCATCGCTTTATCGGATTGATGCTGCAGGCGAATCGCTACTTTCGCGATTCGCGTCCTGACGCCGTCGTGCTGATCGACTATCCCGGCTTCAACTGGTGGATCGCCGCCCGCGCGAAATCGCATGGCATTCCCGTCTTCTATTACGGCACTCCGCAGCTCTGGGCATGGGCTGGTTGGCGCGTCAAAAAGATGCGCCGCTACGTCGACCATGTGCTCTGCAAATTGCCGTTTGAAGAAGCATGGTATCGCGAGCGCAATTGCAACGCGACCTTTGTCGGACATCCTTATTTCGATCAATTGCGTTCGCATCGCTTGCACGAAGAGTTCATCGCCGAGCAACGCGAAAAGCCGGGCAAGCTGATCGCGATTCTGCCGGGCTCACGCTCGCAGGAAGTCGCGGCGAATCTCCCCGCCTTTTTGGAAACGGCCAAAAAGATCGTCGAACAAGTTCCGGACGCGCGGTTCGCCGTGGCCGCCTATAACGAAAATCAGGCCGCCTACGCGTTCGAGCGGATCATCGCATCTGGCCTGGATATCGAAGTGCAAGTCGATCGCACGCCCGAGTTGATTCATGCGGCGCACTGCTGTCTGGCTTGTAGCGGAAGCGTTTCTTTGGAACTTTTGTACCACGAAAAGCCGACCGTCATTCATTACAAAATCAGTCCGTTTGGACTGTGGGTGCAAAGCTTCTTTCGCAAGGTTCGCTACATCACGCTCGTCAACATCTTGTCGACCGACAAGCCGTTCTACGAGGAGGAGTACTTTACGTACGACCCCGATGCGCTCGGCGCCGACCAGGTCCTCTTCCCCGAGTATCTGACTTGCGAAGATCGCACCGGCGACATGGCGACGCGGATCGTCAATTGGCTCCATGATGACGACGCCTACGCTCAACGCGTCAGCGCTCTCCATTCGCTGCGAGAACGCGTCGCCGGCGGCGGCGCATCGATGCGAGGAGCCGAGTACATCCTCAGCAAGCTGCAAAGCGAAACCGTCGCGCCGCAAAAGTGCGCCGCGTAAGTATCGGACGCGACGCCATACTCTTCGTGGCCCGCAGCCCTATTTTTGAGGTTGCGATCTTTCGAATCCATCGGACACTAGCCCGCCAGCGCCAGCGAGGGAACGCGGCTCGCACTTCAATCCGTGTGAGGATCGCCAACCCTATTCCCTCGCTCGCGCAGCGGGCTAGTGCGACGATTTTCGGTGGATTCGGACCCTGTTTTATTGTGCTTCACCCGTGTTCAACACTTCCTGAATTTCTAAATAGCGCAACCTCAAAACTGGCGCTGCGGGCTACGAAGAGAAATGCGCGTCGCTCATCAAAACCCCTCTTCAATTCCGCCTGACGGCAGAAGATCAAACAACGGGCACGTTTCGCACTTGGGCGTCTTGCGACAATGACCATTGCCAACGCGCACCAACAGGGCGTGGTATTCGTTGAACAGCGCGACATCGTCCGGCAGTTGGCTGACAAACTGGTCCTGGATTTGATGATAGTCGGCTTCTTGCTCGATCCAGCCATGCCGTTTCAGCACGCGCGACGTGTACGTATCGACGACGAACGAAGGCAAATTACCGGCGTACAGCAAGATGGCGTCGGCCGTCTCGGGACCAATTCCGTTCAGCGCCAGCAGATCTTCGCGAAGCGAATCGACGCTGCAAGCGAACATGGCCTCGAGATCGCCGCTGTGGACGTCGACGACGTATCGCATGAGATTCTGCAGTCGCTTCGCTTTCAGGCGATAGTAGCCTGCAGGGCGAATGATTTCGGCCAGTTCCTCGACCGGCGTCTCGTGCAGTCGGAACAGATCCAGCAACCCCTCTTCTTTGAGGTTGATGATCGCCTTTTCGACGTTTTTCCAAGAAGTATTTTGGGTCAGGACGGCGCCGATCATGATCTCCAGCGGCGAATCGCCTGGCCACCAGGATTGAGGACCATAGTGGGCGAGCAAGCGGTCGTAGACATCCAACAATGATATCGACATAGGCGTGGGCGAGGGTGTAGATAGGTAGAATGGAGCGCGTACCGCTTTCCCTCCGACCATACCGATTTCCCTATTCCGCTGGCAACCCGGCCTGATATTTCGATGCCTGACGCTTCTTCCGCTGAACCAACGCCGCCAGGCTATTTCGCCGAATCCGCACGCCCGCTGGTCAGTCTGGCGTTTGTCGTGCCGATGCTGATCATCTATGAAGTCGGCGTGTTTGCGTTGGGGCCTCAGGCGATTCGCAACGGCGTCGACGTCTGGCTGCGCGAACTGTTGATCGTGATCGGTTTTGGGCAATACTTTTTGCTGCCGCTCTTGACCTGCTGCTGCTTGTTGGCCTGGCATCACCTGAAAGAACAGCCCTGGCGAATCTCGCCTGGCGTGTTGCCGCTGATGTTGTTGGAATCGGCCGTTTTGGGGTTGATCCTGCTCGGCTTGGCGCATTGGCAAGCGTCTCTGCTAAAAGCGGAGATCGCGGCGGACGGCGCGGCGATCTTGCCGAGCGAAACAATTCGCCAATTGATTGCTTATTTTGGCGCCGGAATCTATGAAGAACTTCTGTTTCGCTTGATGTTGATTCCAATTTTGTGGCAAGCCGCCATCTTCTTGGGAATGCCAAAACCAGCGGCGACCGCGATTGCGATCCTGGGCTCCAGCCTGATTTTTTCGGCGGCGCATTATGATTTTTTTACGTCGGCAGGCGAAGCGTTTCAGTGGTATAGCTTCCTGTTTCGTTGTTCGGCCGGATTAATTTTCGGACTGCTTTTTACGTTTCGCGGATTTGGCGTCGCCGCCGGTACGCACGCGTTGTATGACGTGTTCGTCGCATTGGCCTAGCGGTTGCTGCTAGCGAAGCGCAGCGCACTCCGCAGGCCAATGTCAAGTCCTTGTGAACAAAGAGTTGCAGAACATAATCGATACAGGAGAGAAGGAAAAAGCTCTCTTTGTGACGAGTCGACACGCAACGTATAATTGGAGGGTCGGCGCAGATCACAATCGCTCGACTACCCAAACATTCAAAAGAGGAAGTTCACCGCGTGCTATCGATTCGTCCCAAAGTCGCGGAGTTGGTTTTCCAACTCTACAGCCGTTCGCTCCATCCGGAGTTGTTCGAGATTTATAAATCTCGCACAATCACGCGCGGCGGCTACACTTTGAAGCTCGATATCACCAGCGTCGGCCATATCATCACGTGGCGCTACGAAGGGATGACCCTGACCGAAGTCTGCGCCAGCGCTCATCAGCCGCTGCCGCAACGGCGACGCGTGATGGCCTACCAGTTAAAAGGACGTCGCGTCGACCAACTCGATTGCCGCGGCGGCGTCGGCTACAAAGCGGAGTTTGAACTTGAGCCGGTGACGACCAAGATCTTCCGCATGTGCCAGCGCGAACTCTCGTACGATCCCAAGCAAGGACTCGTCCATCAGTTTGAGTCGAGCGGACGGATGAACTTCGGCGCGCTGAGCTACATCAACGCCGAGACCCGCAGCCGCAGCGTGTTCGTGCAAGCGTTTCATACGTTTCCTGACGACAACGCGATCGTCAAAACGGAATCGTACTTTCAGCTGCCGTAGAGCCGCTTGAATAACTGCGCGACCTAACTCTACGACGCCGTATTTCTCTTGCTGGCGCTTTTTGAGGTTGCGCTATTTTCCAAACCACGCTTGGTTGGCCGCGATAGCTCCGCTATCGGGGCCGACGAAGTCGGTAAGAGGCAGCGAGCCGTGGCCGGATCTGATAGCGGTGGTCGCCGCGCCGTTTGAAATGGCGAAATGGCCTCGAACTGCTTACCAGGAACCAATGCCTCTTACGGCTGCGCCGCCCCGATAGCCGAGCTATCGCGGCCAACCAGGAAAGAGCGCAACTTCAAAACTGGCGTTTCGGGCTAAGAAGAAATCGAGCTATTCGACCTCAAATTTGCGATTCGCCGGTTCTATTGATTGTTGATTCAAACAATCGATCAGCATCCGAAATCGTCCTAGGCTGCGGCGGTTGAATTCAAATACGAGGCGCGGCAAGGTCGCTAGTTCAGGCTGATCGCTTTCGTGCGGGTGCGGATCACTCAGCTTGAAAGCGCCGCGCACCAAGATGTCCGAGAACTCATTTTGAATCGCTTCAAAAAGTTCTGGCGACGGCGCTTCGCGCATCCGCAGCACCAACTTGTTGCGCACGTAACGCATGCTGTGGTAGTTGCGATAGAAGCCGATTGTTTCTTCGATCGCCTCGTCGCAACTGTCGGTCACTTTGTAGATCGCCAGGTCTTCGGGCGAGATCAACCGCTGTTTGAGCAGCGGATCGAGAATGAACTCATGGAACCGCTTCCAGTAGTATCCGCCGGGTTCGTCGACCAGGACGACCGGACACATGTCTCGTTTGCCGGTTTGCAGCAGCGTGAGCACCTCAAACGCTTCGTCCAACGTGCCAAAACCGCCAGCGAAACAAACGACGGCGTCGCACTCTTTAACGAACATCAACTTCCGTGTGAAGAAATACTTCATGTGGACGAGCTTCTCGTCCCCCAGGATCACTTCGTTGGCGTCTTGCTCGAAGGGGAGCATGATATTCAGGCCCATCGAGTTTTCACGCCCAGCGCCCAAATGCCCGGCCTCCATGATTCCGCTCGCGGCGCCGGTAATCACGAGCCAGTTCTGCGCGGCGATCTTTTGTCCAAACTCCAGCGCCTGCTGAAAGCTGGGAGCGTCCTCCGGCGTTCGCGCTGATCCAAAGACGGTGACTTTGCGACGATCGCGATAAGGTGCGAAGATTTTGAACGCATATTGCAACTCGCGGAGCGAGCGGCTCAAAATTTTTAAGTCGCCACGCGACGATTCATCCGCGGCCAGCTTGTCCGCCGTGTCGCGAATATGCTGAATGAGATGCTCGGCGGTGAGCCCTGCGCGCGGCGCAGGAGGCTCCGGCTTGCTTTTCGGCGGATCGGCCGAATTGTCGTGGATGTCAGTCATGTGATAATCTCCCACACAATCATAGCCGAGAGGGCAAGCTTCCCTTATTGATTCCTCGGAAAATCAGTCCCCCCGAAATCCCGGCACTCTGGAAGCATTCTTACCCTCCTTTGAGCTACTCCAGATAGCAGGAGTCGCTAACACCACTCCAGATCCTACCTCTAATTGTGGTCATTGCACTACCCATGGCCTGACGAACAATTAGCGCAACTGCTTTGTTTTTAATGGGTTGTAAATATGCTTGGCCATATGTAGACTGGACCCATCGTCGTTTTTCGAATTCTTACGGAAATCGGCTCGACACCAAACTCCCCTGCTTGGTCACTCCCTCGTTTTAGCTATCAACCTGGTTATATCGCTATTTGTGCGAGAGCAGTGCATCGAAGACAGCATGGTTAACATCTTGCGGAAACGCGACGTCACGGTAATTGAATTCGGTCGTGAATACGATTGTCTCGACGAATCGAACCTGGGTAAAACCGCCCAACAATTGATTGAGGTCGCCAAGCACGCCGATCCTCCGTTGGTTGTTTTTGATCTCACGTGCACGAAGGCCTTTGGTTCGTATTTCATCCAGTTTTTGATCCGAACCTGGAAACTGGTCAAAAAACGGAACGGCCGGCTGGTGCTGTCCGGGCTCGATGACCCTTGCCTGAACGTCTTACGCCGCTCGAAGATCGACTCCCTGTGGGAGCGGTTTGAGACGATCGACCTCGCCGTGGATGCGCTGCTGGAAGATCAGGCGACCTAAGAGATTACGAATCGCCGGGAGGTTTCCCCTTCCCATCGCGAATGTAGCCGGCGCGCATCTGGGCGTATTCTTCCGGCGTTGGCAGCTCGTCCGACGTTTCTCCGGCGGCGACCGCTTGATCAAACAGCCGCTGCAAAAAGGGACGGCACCAACCACAGCCGGTCCCTGCGCCAAAACAGTCGCTCAATTGCCCGACGCGCCGCGGTTTTTCGATGCGCAAGTAATTCGAGACCTTGCGCTTGGTAACATGAAAACAGAGGCAAAGTTCGTCGTCGGGCTGCATCGCTTCGCTCGATTAGGTTTGCGGCGGCTTGATTCCGAAATCCTCGATCGTCAGCAGCGTGCGCAATTTGTAGCCAGCGGCGGCGAATGCTGCGCCGCCCCCCTCGAGGCGGTCGACGATCGCGATCACTTCACGCACTTCTAGGCCGGCCGCTTTCACTTTTTCGATCGCTTGCAGCGAGCTGCCGCCGGTCGTGACGACATCTTCGACAATCACGCACGATTGCCCGGCGGTGACCGGCCCTTCAACATCTCGTCCCGTTCCGTGCGCCTTCGCTTCTTTGCGAACGATAAATCCAGCGAGCGACTTTTGTTGCACCGCGGCCATCGTAATGACGGCCGCCGTGATCGGATCGGCGCCGATCGCCATGCCGCCAACCGCGTCCGGCAGATCGCCTGCCAACATTTCGAGAATTCCCAGGGCTACCTGCAGCGCCCCTTCACTATCGAGCGATACTTTTCGACAGTCCAGGTAGTAGGACGCTTTCTTCCCCGACGCTAGCGTAAAATCGCCGAACTGGAGCCCTTTTTCCCGTACAATTTCGATCAGTCGTGATTTGTCGTATTTCATGTTTTTGGTATCCGTCGCCGCCAAGGAAATCAATTCTCTATGTTATCAAGCGACGCTCCATCGCCGTAGTACGCTAAACTGAGTCATCGGCCAATTTTGCGGCAGACCCGTTTTCCGCCCCTTTCTCGCCTCATTCAACTTCAGCTGCCTCCCATGATTGCATCACTTGTCGTTTGTGCGGTCTTCGCCGCCGAGACCGCCGAAAAACAACCGGCCTACGAGCCGATCACCGCTTATCACCGGATCAATCTCGAAGGGTGGGACGTCTACGTCAACAAACGTCTGTTGCGCGAAGAAAAGCAGCTGGGAGACGAAGCGACGCAGTTATTGCAAGACAAACTGCGCGAGATTTGTCGTAGCGTCCCCAAGCGTCCTTTGGCCGAATTGCAAAAAACGGCGATCTGGTTGGAACTAGACAACGACAAGGCGAACCCTTGCGCCTGTTACCACGTGTCGGCCGACTGGCTGCGTGAACAAGGGTTCCTGGAAAAGAAAGAGAAGTGCGTCGAGATCTCCAATGCTCGCACATTCATCGACTGGTCACGCGAACAGCCGATGATGGTTCTACACGAACTAGCGCACAGTTATCACGATCGCGTGCTTGGCTATGACGACGCGGCGATCAAAGCGGCCTACCAGCGCGCCAAGGAAAGCGGCAAGTACGAAAAAGTGTTGCGCGCCAACGGCAAAGAAGAACAACACTACGCGTTAAAGAACCAGATGGAGTATTTCGCCGAAGGAACCGAAGCTTACTTCGGCGCGAACGACTTTTATCCGTTTGTCAAAGTCGAACTCCAGCAGCACGATCCGCAGTTGCACCGATTGCTGGGAGAGATCTGGCGAGACTAACCGCGCCATCGTCGCGCGTTACTCTTCAGACCACTTCGCCAGCCGCGCGGCGACAAAGGCGAAGTCCGTTAGATGAGGATGATTTTCGATCGCGCTCGCGGCTCGCTCGATCACTTCCCGACTGGGGCGTTTTCCCTCGGCGTCGCGATTGTCGAGCAAAAACTTCTGTCGAGCCAGCACTTCACGAATCCCGGCGTGGTTCTCGTCGGCAAGCGCCAGCGACAACTCGGAGACTTCGACCGAGACTTGCAGCAATTCGTCGGGAATCGCGCCCCGCTGGGCGACCACATGACAACGTTCGAGCAGTTCGACCGCTCGAGCGGTGAAGACGCCCCATAGTCGCAACATTCCGCCCACCGCGCGGCGATCGATCGATTTGGTTCCCAGCGTATAACGAAACGGCGTCACCAGATCGACAACCGGATTGATTTCGTTGGCGGTATAAACGCAGATGTCTTTGCGGCGGGTTTCCGCAAGCGCTCGGATCGCGACTACGGTGGTTGGTCGATGCGCCGGCACGCAGACGGCCATCACTGGGGGGATCTCCAGCAGACGTCGCCAATTCTCGACGTTCGCCAACCGCCGCGAGTCTGCCCCTTGCGGATAGACAATCAACGGGAGCGTTTCCCCCACCGCGTAAAACAGACCCAGCAATTCTTCCAGCGAGCCTGCCGCCGTTTCATCCAGGGCGATCGCGATCGCTTGAATCCCGGCTGCGCGTAATTCGCCCGCCAGTTGCAACGACTCCGCTTCGCCAACCAAGGCGATGCGTAGAAACGGTTCTCCTCCGGCTTCCGTCGGCGCTGCGCCAATCGACTCCAGCAATTCGCGACGCTGGGCGGGCGGCGCGTTTAACAGGTCGGCCACAGCCCCCCCTGCTCCGGCGGTCGCATAGTATCGCCAAAGCAGCTTTTGCCGCGGCGCGTCAAATCGCGCGTCGGTGATCGCGATCGGAGCGATCGGCAGGCAAAGCCCGCTACAGAGCCGATCGCGAGTCAAAGTATCAGAATCCACGAGATAACTCGTTGAGCAGTGAACGAGATAGGGCCGCCGCTAGCGCAACGTATTCTTTTTGATCGTCTCCACTGCAATTGTTCTAGAGAAATTTCCGATAATTCGCCAATTGCCGGCGACTATCTTCGAAAAATTCGCTCTTGCACAAATCTCGCCGTGAGATTGGCGCCGCTCCAGAACCACTCACTCCGGTAGTAAGCGACTACCCCGACCATCAGCCCCAATGCGTAGCTGAAAAAGCTGTCAGAGAACCACATCGCAGCGACGACCACGCCGAAGATCAACGAGAGAATCTGCATCGAAGAGTCAAATCCCCACGACCAGATCGCATAACAAACGACGAATCCGATGGCGCCCCCCGCCAAGAGCGCGAACGCCGGCTGAGCCGCTTCGCTGGCCCGCGCGATCCCTAACATTGCTAGCGGAACGACGACCAACAGCGCCAGCAACAACAGGAGCAGGCGCGCCAGCCAAACTTGAAATCGAGAACCGCTCACGCGATCCGAAGGAGCGATCTTGGGCATAGAGAAGCAATACGACGGCGCCAAACGACTCGTCTGACCGCGGAGAGCGACAGCCGAGTCGTGTGATTACTCAAATTTGGCGGTCCGCGCCTCGCGCACCGCTCTAGCCGTATTGTCGGCGAAATTGTCGATCTGATTCAACCCTCGCAGCAACATTGCGTGCCCGTCGACGACAACATCGTCCAAATCCCCCTCTTCCATCGAGCGAACCAGACTCGACAGGCGCCCCGCTTGTTCACGCAGGCGATCGACGACGCGAGTAATTCGTTCGCTCGAATAGGGCTCTTTCCGCCGAACGCGATCCGCTCCCTCTTCCACTTTCGACGTTTTGGGCTTGCCGTTTTTTTTCGCCATAACTCTTCTCGCCCTTCCCCTGTTACAGAACGAAACAGGCAATACGTAATTTCTGAACACTTATCGCCGAATAACCAACTTACTTCCCAGCGGGTCACAAATACTCGTCGATTTACTCTTCGCCGATCGATTCGACAGAGTTGGAAAGCTTCTCAGAATACGTAGCGAAATGACGAATTCCGTTTAGTTTGCCGTTAGTTTTGGTTAAGATCCGAAAATTATCGCCGAATTACCTAGCGCAAAAAACGTCGCCAGCGGGCTGATCCGTCGTTTCCAGAAACCTTCTCGATGGCCAGCGACTTGATAGCGGAGCGTCGCCGTTGTCTGGTACAGTAGCGGCGTAATCACACCATCGCCGATCGCAACGGGGAGCTGAATCGCCTTGGAATTGCTGACTTTATTTGGACAGTTCGTCGGACTAGCGGCGGTCATCGTCTTCGCCGGCAGTTTTATGACCAAGGCGGCCGACGTCATCGGCGAAAAATCAGGCCTGGGAAGCTCGCTTGCCGGCCTGGTGCTGTTGGCTGCAGCGACGAGCCTGCCGGAATTCGCGATCAACATCAACGCCGTTCAGTTGCCTGACTATACCAACGGCGTTGATCTGGCGATGGGAAACATCCTGGGAAGCTCCCTCTTCAATCTGCTGATCCTAGGGATCATCGATCTCGCGTTCCGCTCGAAACAACGCATGTTCAGCTCCGTCTCGGCGGCGCATGCTCTCTCGGCGTTGGCCAGCATCGCGTTGACTTCGATCTTGCTGCTGTTTTTGATCCTGCACAAGCAATCGCTCGATTTCTCGTTGTCGGCGGCGCATATTGGATTTGGTTCGATCGGTATCGGCCTGTTCTACTTTTTCTCGCTGCGATTGATTTATCTCGATCAACAGGTCGCCGCGCAGCTTGAAGCGCCGCTGATCGAAGAAGCGGCCGAGATCAAGATGTCGCTCGCGCGAGCGATCGTCACTTACCTGATCGCGACGGTCGTGATTTTTGTCGCCGCCAGATATCTGTCGATCGTCGCCGATCGTGTCGCCGTCGTCACCGGACTCGGCGGAACCTTTGTCGGCAGCACGTTTCTGGCGCTGACCACCAGCTTGCCCGAGCTGGTCACAACGATCGTCGCAGTGCGAATGGGCGCCTCAGATATGGCGATCGGCAACATCCTCGGAAGCAACGCGTTCAACATTGCGATCATCCTGCCGGTCGACGCGTTTTATACGCGCGGCGCGATTCTGCAAGACGCCAACATCGTCCATGCGTTCACTGCGGCCGCCGTCATCTTTGTTACGTGCGTCGCGACGATGGGAATCCTGTATCGCGCGGAGAAACGTTTCTGGCTGGTTGAGCCCGATGCGCTGTTGGTGGTGATTCTGGTGCTCGCATCACTGTGGATGATCTACCGCCTGACGAACGTCGACCTCAAGCCGGAAGATGCGCAAGCGGCTCCGACGGCTGAAGCGACGTCGCAGCAAACGCGACCACCGTTAGTCATAGATCGGGAAGAATGTGTTGAACGCCGCTTCGCCAAACTGGGCGGGGTCATTGAACCGGCGATCGCGATTCAGCTGGCCAATCGCCGCCATTTCACTTTCGCTTAGCTGAAAATCGAACAGCGCCAAGTTCTCCGCAAGTCGTGCGACGCGGCTTGTTTTCGGAATCACCGCAACGCCGCGCTGCACATTCCATCGCAACGCGATTTGCCCCGGCGATTTGCCATGCGTCTCGGCGATCGCGCGAATCGTCTTCTCCGCCAGCAAATCTTCGTCTGCGCCGGCCATCCCCAGCGGAACGTAAGAAGGTGCGCCCAACGGCGAATAGGCGGTCACCGCGATCCCTTCTTGGCGGCAATACCGCAGCAGACGCTCTTGCGCCAAGTAAGGATGAAGCTCGACCTGCAGCACGTCAGGACGCTGCGAAGTCGCCGCCGTAATCTCGCGAATCAATGCGACGTTAAAATTGCACACTCCCAAATGACGCGCCATGCCCGCCGTTTTCAGCGTTTGCATCGCTCCCCAGGTTTCGGCCTGGGAAACGGCGATTGGATGCATCTTCGGCTCTGGCGCAGCGGGATCAAAGAACCAATCGGGCGGATACCGTTTTTCAAAGGGAACAAATTCCAGGGCGACCGGAAAGTGAATGTGATAGAGATCGAAGTAGTCGATCTGCAAGTCCTGCAGCGAACGCTCAGCCGCCGCGCGAACATGTTCGGGCCGATGATAGGTGTTCCAAAGTTTCGACGTGATCCAGAGATCTTCGCGGCGGCAAAGTCCTTGGTCGATCGCCCTACGAATCCCGGCGCCGACCTCTTTTTCGTTTCCATAGTCGCACGCACAGTCAAATTGACGATAGCCGGCCGCAACGGCCGCGACAATCAAGTCAGGCAGAATCGCCGCGTCAATCTTCCACGTTCCCAGCCCAACCACCGGCAGTTTGCCACCGCCGGCGACAGTCAGCGTATCGCTCATATCGAAATCACTTGGGGTGCGAGCAGCGACCGATTCGAGCGACGGTCGCAATTTCTAGAATGGGTTTACCGATTGCTATATTCGGGACGCATTGGCCATTTGCCCAGCGTGACGGTCAGTTCGATCGGTTGGTCGTCGCGGAGGATTTTCATCTTCACTTTATCCCCCACCTTTTTGTCACGCAGAATATCGGTGAGCGCTGTGAAGTGCGCGACCTTCTGGCCATCCACCGCCTGAATGACGTCGTCCTTGCGAACGCCTGCGGCGAACGCGCTGCCTTCGCGCGGCACATCTTGGACGGTGCAAGGAGATTCGGAGATCGTCGATCCTTGCACGCCGAGAAAAGCCCCGTTGCGAATATCCATGCGGCGCTGATCTTCCCCGAACTGGGCGAACAGATCTTCCTTCCCTTCGTCGGAAAGCTCGGTGCCGAACAATTCCGCTTTGATCAATCGTTGCATCTGCGCAAACATCGGGATGACTTCATCATCGATCGGCAGATAATAGAACCGCACATTTTCTAACTGGGGAAGCAGCGGTTTCAATTCTTGCAATGCGACGTCGTCAATCTTCGGCGCGTCTTTGATCGTTAACAAGCGCACGTTATCCATCGCAGCGATCTGCTTTAGATACTCCGGCGTAATTTTCTCGCCCGAGAGCTGCACGTCTTCGATAAAGCGCAGCTGTCGCAAATAGTAGAGCTCACTCGCCGTTCCTTGGAAGCTGTCGTCAATCGTGACGCTAGGACCACGCGACGAATCGATAAACCCGTTCGCAGGCAGATATTCGCTGAACTTCACGCCTAGACTCCGCAGTACGCGGCGCGAACGTTCTTCCTGCAGCGCGGCGACCCGATTGAGCATCTCCTGTGCATACTGAGAAACGCGGTCATGGCCGGCGGTCGAGATCAGTTCCAGACGTTCGGTCGCGGCGATCTCGGCGTTGATATCGCTCCCCAGCGTGTACTGCTTCAAAATATGAATGCAGCGGATCGATTTTTCCAAACTTCCGCTGGCGACCGCCGCCGTTAATTCGTCAATCGCTTCGGGACCGGCGTGCGACAGCTTTTCGGTCGCATCTTCTCGGATCAAGAAACGTTCCGAATCAAGTTTGGCGATCAAACGCCGAATTTCATCCGCCGACATCGCAGTCGCGGCTGGCGGTTCGCTTTCGACAAGCGCTTCGTCCCCCGCCGACTCGGCAGGGGGTTGCGCATAGATATCGCCTGAACAAAAAATCAGAAAAGCGAGCGGGATGCAGAGGAGAGACGGTCTCAACGGCCGTTCCTTGGTTAGCGGCATTTTTGAAGGCGGTCTTTCGTATTCTCCCCCGATCTTCACAATAATGCCAGAGGAAATCAATCGTACACTCCCCTTTCAGCCCTAGTCACCTTGTTTACGCCAGATCAATATCAACTGCTCGACTTCGGCGACGGACGCAAATTAGAGCGTTTCGGGGCATTCTTGCTCGATCGCTTAGCGCCGGCTGCCGATGCGACCCGTCCCAACCGCCGCGATTTTTGGCGTGACGCCGCTTGCTGCTATGAGCGGACCAACGGAGACCGGGGAGCCTGGCGACCGGCCGATGCGCTCCCTTTGAACTGGACAATCACCCATGGCGACTTCTGTTTCGAGCTAAAACCGACCGAATTCGGACACTTGGGCGTTTTTCCAGAACAGGCCGAAAACTGGGATTGGCTCGCCGATTGGGTCACCCAGCGAGAATCGGCCAAAGTCCTCAATTTATTCGCCTACACCGGGGGTAGCACTTTGGCGGCGGCCGCCGCCGGCGCCGAAGTCACCCATGTCGACGCCGCCAAAAACGTGGTCGCGTGGGCACGTCGCAACGCCGAGCTCTCGAGTCTGGCCGATGCTCCTATCCGCTGGATCGCCGATGACGCCCGCAAGTTCGTCCGGCGCGAACGAAAGCGGGGAGCCCGCTATAACGCGATTGTTCTCGATCCCCCCAGTTACGGACACGGGGCCAAAGGAGAAGTCTGGCGCGTCGAGCAAGACTTGCCGGCGCTGCTGCAGGACTTGCGAGCCATCTCGACCGACGATGCGGCGATCTTGCTCACTTGCCATTCGCCGGGTCTCGGCCCTGTCCAGTTGCGGGAGATGCTGGAGCTTTATTTTTTTGGGCGCAAAGCGGCGCGTCTCGAAGCTCGTCCCCTGTTCATCACTTCCGCAGACGGTCGACGTCTGCCGAGCGGCATCTTGGCTCGCTGGTCCTAACCCCTACGGAATCCCTTCATGCCCGAGCGTATTACGAGCGTGCAAAACCCCCGGATCAAAGCAGCGTCCAAACTGCGTCAGCGACGTGCGCGCCAACAGCAAGGGCGCACGATCATTGACGGCATTCGCGAAATCGATCGCGCGCTGGCGACCGGATTTCCCCTGCTCGAACTCTTCGTCTGCGACGAACTGCTGGTCGGTGAAGAAGCGGAAGCGCTGCGCCAGCGGATCTCGCAAGACCGTGACTTGAATCTCTTTGAGATCACCCGCGACGTCTGCGAGAAGCTCTCGTTTGGCGAGCGCGCCGAAGGGGTTATCGCCGTCGCCAACTATCCCGATACGATGCTCGATCACGAAAAACTGGGGAAGCGGCCGCTGATCGTGGTGCTGGAAGGCGTCGAAAAGCCTGGCAATCTGGGCGCGATCTTGCGCACAGCAGATGCCGTTGGCGCCGATTGTCTGATCGCCGCCGACGCGCGAACCGATATCTTCAATCCGAATGCAATCCGCGCCAGTCTCGGCACGATCTTCGCCATCCCCACGTTTGAAGCGACAACCGCGGAAACGTTGACCTTTTTGCGAACAGCCGGCGCAACGATGTTCGCCGCCCGCGTTGAAGGCGCCGTCTCGTACGAGCAGGTCAAATTCACCGGCCCAACCGCACTCATTCTAGGTAGCGAAGCGGAAGGCCTTTCCGATCGCTGGCTCGCCGATGACGTCACCAATATCCGCTTGCCGATGCGCGGCATCGCCGACAGTCTGAACGTCTCGACCACCGCCGCGGTGTTGTTGTACGAAGCGAATCGCCAACGAGCCAACATTATCATGTGACGGAACACTAGCCCGCTGCGCGAGCGAGGGAATGCGGCTCGCCACTTCAATCCGAGTTGGAATTGCCAAGCGGGGCGGCGCAGCCGTAAGAGGCATTGGTTCCCGGTAAGCAGTTCAGGGGCTTTTCGCCATTTCCAACGGTATAGCGACCACCGAAGTAAGTCCGACCGCGGCTCGATGCCTCCTACCGACTTCGTCGGCCCCGATAGCGGAGCTATCCGGGCCAACCGGAATCCGTTCGGCCAAATAGCGCAACTTCAAAATGCGCGAGCGAGGGAATGCGGCTCGCCACTTCAATCCGAGTTGGAATTGCCAAGCGCATTCCCTCGCTGGCGCAGCGGGCTAGTGTTTTGTTGTTGCAATGGTGAATCGCTGTTCGCGTTGGATTACAATGACTTCGATCCATTCCCACCGGACCGAACGCCAGGAACTTTTCTCATGCATCTGCGCCCTTGGCTCGCCGCTCTTGTCCTCACGCTGAGCGCCTCGTCGCTGATCGCCGCGGACGGCAAATACAATGTCTTGTTCATCATCTCCGATGACCTCTCGGCCGAATCCCTCTCTTGTTACGGGCATCGCGAGTGCAAAACGCCCAACATTGATCGGTTGGCGCAGCGCGGCGTGAAGTTCACGCACGCCTATTGTCAGTACCCCGTTTGCGGACCATCGCGAGCAGCGCTGATGTCAGGTCTGCACGCAGCGACGATCGGCGTCATGGGCAATGGCCAATCAACCCGGTTCACCAAGAACCTGGGTGAGCGGGCCAGCATGTCGCAGCACTTTCGCGACCAGGGATATTACGCGGCCCGGGTCAGCAAGATCTATCACATGAGAATCCCCGGCGACATCACCGCCGGAACCGACGGCGACGATCATGCAGCGTCGTGGGACGAGCGATTCAATTGCCAGGCGCCGGAGTGGATGAGCGCCGGCGATGCGGCGATGTATTCTAACGAGAAGCTGAAGAAGGATCCCGACAAGCATTTTGGACTTGGTTTCGGCACCGCTTTCTATGCTGTGAAAGCTTCGACCGACGGAACCGAACAAGCCGATCACCAAGCGGCCGACAAAGCGATCGAGCTATTGCGCCAACACAAGGACGAACGCTTTTTTCTAGCGGTCGGCATGGTTCGCCCCCATGTGCCGTTGGTCGCGCCGGCGAAGTTCTTTGAACCCTACCCAGACGGCCAAATGGAGTTGCCCCCCAAGATCGCCGGTGACTGGGATGATATTCCCCAAGCAGGCATCTCGCGCAATAGCCAAGCGACCGGCATGACGCTGGAAGGTCAACGCAACACGCTCTCGGCCTATTACGCCGCCGTCGCCTACATGGACTACCAGGTCGGCCGCGTCTTGGACGAACTGAACCAATTGGGACTCGACAAAAACACGATCGTCGTCTTCACCGCCGATCACGGTTATCACTTGGGCGAACATGACTTTTGGCAAAAGATGAGCCTGCACGAAGAGTCGACCCACATTCCGTTGATCGTCGCCATCCCAGGAGAACGACCCAAGATCGTCAACGGTCTGGCGGCCCAGATCGATATCTACCCGACCTTGGCGCAGCTATGCGAGTTGCCGGTTCCTGACTACTTGCAAGGAGTCAGCCAAGCGGCGGCGATTGCTTCCCCAGACGCCGCCGTGCGCGATGATGTCCTGTGCATGACCAGCAAAGGCAAACTGCTGCGCACCGATCGCTACGCCTATATCGCCTACAGCGGCGGGACCGAAGAGCTGTACGACATGCAAAGCGATCCCCAGCAGTACAAGAACCTGGCGAAAGATCCCGCGTCGCAACAAGTGCTGGCGAAGCTGCGCGTGCAACTAAAACAGAAAGCCGATCTGCCGCGCCCGGCGAAGTAATCGCCTTCGTAGCCCGAAACGCGAGTGAGGGAAATGCGGTTGGCTACTTCGATCCGTATGGGGATCGCCGAGCGATTTTCCCCTCGCGCGCTTTGAGGTTGCGATTTTTGCAATTCGCGAACGGTCGAACACGAATAAAGGACCTTAATACGGCCAGAATCAACCGCAAATTGTCACACTAGCCCGCCAGCGCCAGCGAGGGAATAGTGTTGGCGATCCTAACCCGGATTGAAGTGGCCAGCCGTATTCCCTCGCTTGCGCTGCGGGCTAGTGTTGCGTCACGCGACAATTTTCGGGCGCCATGTTCTTATTAGCCGTAGTGCGTTAGCACCGGTTTCTGGTGGGAACTCATTTGCGAAAGACAATTAGTGACAGAAACCGCGGCTAACGCCGTGCGGCTGATTTCGTGGAAGCCGAAAATAGCGGTTTGACAAAACACTAGTGTTCGATAGATTCGAAATAGCGCAACCTCAAAACTCGCGCGTCGTGCTATGAAGAAGAATGGGCGCCTGCGATTTCAAACTGCGCAACCACAAAGAGCGCGAGCGAGGGAATGCGGTCTCGATTCAATGTTCGAATCACGAACTACTTCGTGATTCGTTTGCATTCGACATTTCGTCATTTACCAGTCGCCGCTTGCCACTCGGCGGCGCGAAGCGTGTTTTCCATTAGCATGACGACCGTCAACGGGCCGACGCCTCCCGGCACTGGCGTAATCGCCGAGGCGACTTCTTTGACGCTGTCAAAGTCGACATCCCCGCACAAACCGTCGTCGGTTCGATTGATGCCGACATCGATCACGGCGGCGCCCGGCTTGACCATGTCGGCGGTTACAAATTTTGGCTTGCCGATCGCGGCGATCAAGATATCGGCGGTGCGGCAAATGGCCGGCATATCGGCGGTACGGCTATGACAAACGGTGACCGTCGCATTGGCGGCCGAGGATCCGCAGGTTGAGTCTTTTTGCATTAGCATCAGCGCCATCGGCTTGCCGACGATTTCGCTGCGACCAATAATTACAGCATGTTTGCCGGCGGCGGAGATGCCGCTGCGATGCAGGATCTGCAGCACGCCATGCGGCGTACAGGGGAGAAACCGCGGGCGACCTTGCGAGACTAACCCGACATTCTGGGGATGGAAGCAGTCGACGTCTTTGGCCGGGTCAATCGCATCCAGGATCGGCGTCGGATCGATTCCGGCCGGCAACGGCAGTTGAACCAGGATCCCGCTCACCGCCGGATCAGCGTTCAGCTGAGCGATCAGCGCCAACAGCCCTGCGGCGGTCGTATCCTCCGGCAACCGATGCATGTGACTTTGAATGCCGACGCGAGCACAAGCACGCTCCTTATTCCGCACATAAACCTGGCTGGCCGGGTCATCGCCGACCAATACCGCCGCCAAGCCGGGCTGTCGCCCCGTTTTGGCCTGAAATGCGGCGGTCCGCTCGTGAATCTCGACTTCGATCTGCTGGGCGATCGCTTTACCGTCCAAGATTTTCGCCGCCATGCCGGAGCTCCTTACCACCTCAAAAAGACTCAAAACGCCGTAAAAACGGCCTCTAGAAGAGGTCGCTATTGTAGCTGCGCCTCGCATTGGGGGTATCCCCCGGATTTCGAGCCGAAATTGAAAAAATCAGAAATCAATTTTCCAGCGCTCATCCAACCAATGGCTGATCGCCGTTACGTCTGATTCCGATAACCGATATACTACCCCTTTGCTGGCCCTAGCGCCGCAATCTACCTACATCTACTGACCAACCAATCACGCCAACGATAACGGATCCCGATGTCGACTGATCAAGCCCTCAGCCCGGTGGACGAATTCAAACGCGATAGCAACTACTTGCGCGGTGAGATCGCCCAGGAGTTTGTGGACGGCAGCGATCATTTCGGCAAATCGAGCATCCAGTTGATGAAGCACTTCGGCGTCTATCAGCAAGACGACCGCGATATGCGGAGCGCCAACCGAGCCGCCGGCGGGGGCAAGTCCTACATTTTCATGATCCGCACCCGCATTCCGGCCGGCGTGCTGACCGCCGAACAAATGCTGGTCGAACTTGATCTGTGTGACGAACTGGGGAACGAGACGCTCCGGATCACCAGCCGCCAAGGCTTGCAGCATCACGGCGTGATGAAAGAAGGGCTGCAGCCGCTGGCCCAAAAGCTCAAACAAGTTGGCCTGTCAACGCTAGGCGCTTGCGGCGACGTCAATCGTAACGTGATGTGTTGCCCTGCTCCGCTGTTTGGGGACAGCGTCCGTCGCCAGATGCAGGAAACCGCCTCGCAATTGGCCGATCATTTTGCCCCCAAGACCGGCGCCTATCGCGAGATCTTCCTGCAAGATCCCGAAACCGGCGAAAAGGAAAAAATCGCCACCGGTGAAGTGGTCGAACCGCTTTACGGCAAACAGTACCTGCCGCGCAAATTCAAAATGGGGATGGCGCTGCCCGAAGACAACTGCATTGACGTCTACACGCACGACCTGGGCATGATCTGCGTGCACGAAAACGGCGAGATCCTCGGCTACAATATCTTGGTCGGCGGCGGCCAAGGTCGCACGCCGAGCGCGGACAAGACGTTCCCCGCTTTGGGGCAACGACTGACCTTCGTCACGCCGGATCAATTGATCCCGGCCATCGAAGCGGTCGTCAAAGTGCAACGCGACTTCGGCAACCGCGAAGACCGCAAGGTCGCCCGCATGAAGTACCTGATCCATAACTGGGGTCTAGAAAAATTCAAAGCGAAGGTCGAAGAGTACTACGGCAGTTCGCTGCCTGAGCCGCATCCGGCCGACGTGCACGGCTTTGATGATCACAAAGGCTGGTGCGCCCAAGGAGACGGCAAGTGGTTCTACGGCTTGAACGTCGAAAACGGCCGGATCAAAGATGACGAAACGATGCAGCTGAAAACGGCGATCCGCAAGATCTGCCGCCAGTTCAATCCCGGCATTCGCCTGACCAGTCATCAAGACATTATCTTCAGCGATATCAACGAGGCCGACAAAGAGGCTTTGATCGAGATCCTGAAATCGCACCAAGTGCCGCTGACCGAAGATATCTCGAACGTCCGTCGCTGGTCGATGGCCTGCGTTGCTTGGCCAACCTGCGGCTTGTCGATCACCGAGAGCGAACGAGCGCTTCCCGGCATCATCGATGGCCTGGAAGCGGAACTTGCGAAGCTGGGTCTCGCGGCCGAAGAGTTCACTGTTCGCATGACCGGTTGTCCCAACGGCTGCGCTCGTCCTTACAACAGCGACGTCGGCCTGGTCGGTCGCGCCAAAGAAAAATATACCGTCTTCTTGGGCGGACGCTTGCTCGGCAACCGCTTGAGCTTCCTCTACAAAGACATGGTTCCGGCCGACGACGTTACGCCGGAACTGGCCAAGGTCTTCGCGTTCTTCAAAGCGGCGCGAGAAGAAGGCGAGAGCTTTGGCGACTTCTGCCATCGCCAAGGGAAAGAAGCGATCGAAGCGGCCGTCAGCCAATAACGCTGGCGAGTCTCGATCGCTCGCGATAGACTAGTGTTCTGTCAAACCGCTATTTTCGGCTTCCACGAAATCAGCCGCACGGCGTTAGCCGCGGTTTCTGTTACCAATTGTCTTTCGCAAATGAGTTCCCATCAGAAACCGGTGCTAACGCACTACGGCTAATAAAATCATGGCGCCTGAAAATTGTCGCGTGACAGAACACTAGCACGATGCTCGAAATTGCCCTCAAACTATTCGCCGCTCTGCTAGTCGGCGGCGTGCTTGGCTGGGAACGCGAGAAGCGCCAGAAGACGGCCGGCCTGCGCACCTACATGCTGGTCTCGCTTGGATCCGCGGCTTTTATGATCGCTGGACTCCAACTGCAGGAAGATATTGGACCAACCGATTTGTCGGCGGTACGCATCGACGTCTCGCGCGTTTTAGCAGCGATCATCGGCGGGATTGGCTTTCTTGGCGCCGGTTCGATCATCGAGTCGCGCGGCGGCGTTCGCGGCATTACCACCGCCGCAGGCGTCTGGGTCGCCGCGTCCGGCGGTATCGCCTGTGGATGCGGTTACTATGATCTGGCGGCTATAGCCACCATCTTGGCCTGGGTGGTGATTGTCGGCGTGGGACGATTTGAGCGGTGGCATTTCGAAGACGACGACGAGTAGCCGCTCTTTCTGCAAACATCTTCACGATTTGATCGTTTCTAAAAACCCAGCGGCTCGCAGGCGATCGCGCGGCGACCAGCTTGGCTTATCGACCACATAAAAACAGGGCCCCTGCGGCCGTTTTTCCAGGCAAACGGCCTGATTCTCGGTCTTTTCGCTCTTTTCCTCCTCTGGCACAGCGTTTGCCTTTAGTTCTGGCGCCTGGACAACTCACTGCACTTGTAACTGAGGAGAACGAAAATGTCATTGGAAACCAAAATTACGCTTAATGATAAGACCGTTGCGAAACTGCAAAAGCTGATTCGCTCCAATATCGACTCGTACGACGGCTTCCGCGAATCGGCGGACCAAATCGACGACGCGCAAGTCGCGGCGCTATTCCGCGAGATGGCGGCAGACCGCTCGACCCTAGCGGCCGAATTGCAAGACTTTGTCGTCTGGAACGGCGAAGAAGCGGCGGAAGACGGCTCGTATGCGGCCGCGATCCATCGTACCTGGATCGACATTCGCAGCATGCTAAGCGGAGGCGACGCCTACGCGATTCTGTGTGAAGCGGAACGAGGCGAAGATCAAATCAAAGCCGCCTACGAAGACGTGCTGAAAGAAACGGCCGGCAGCGCCATGAACGACGTGCTGCAAAAACAATATGCCCAGGTCAAAGCAGGCCACGATCGCATCCGCGATCTCCGCGACGCCTTCAAAGCGAAGTCGTAACGCACAATCTCAGGCGTCGACCGCATCTTTGGAGACCGTCAAAGATGCGGCGTCGCCTGGCTTTCCCATCGATCCCACACTTGTATAAATCAGGAACCGTACGATGCTCGGAACCATCCTTTTAATTGTGTTAGTTTTAATGCTACTTGGCTCAGTTCCGGCTTGGCCGCACAGCCGGTCCTGGGGCTATGGTCCCAGCGGCGGATTAGGATTGGTTGTGGTCATCCTGCTGATTCTCGTCCTTATGGGACGTATTTAACCGCGCAGCCGCTGCGCTATTTGGGAGGAACTCGACGATGAATGCAACTTGGAAATTACTGACTCCGACTCTCGTGGGCTGCACGCTATTGCTAGGAGCGACGGCGCTGACCAGCGGCTGCGATCAAAAGGAAAAAATTCTCGACATCGAAGGACCACGCGGCGAAGTCGAAGTCGAACGCGACAAAGAGACCGGCGATGTCGACGTTGAGGTTAACCGAGATCGATAAAAGAGCAGTCAACACTGCTGTCGAGACTCGTTTTAAATAGATCAGGCGAGCCCAGTTCGGGCTCGCCTATTTTTATTTGACACGACAAGCTGAACGAGCCTCGTTCACTCCGTTCGCTGGCGATCCACTTCTGGATTAGCAGCCAACCACGCTTGTATTGACTCATCGAAGCAAAGTTTAGAAGCAATAGAGAGAGGAAGTTATTTCACCACCACCGGTTACTTCATTGTCGGAAGAAAGCCGAAACGAAAATTTTCTGCGTCGCCAGCCGCTGGCACAGAACATGCACTTTTCAGATCTCGCGTCTGATTGTTCTCTACAAATTCCCGAAGGCTTGAACCGTGAAACTCGACTCACTTCAAAAGCTCTATGTTCAAGAGCTGAAAGATCTCTATAGCGCTGAAAATCAACTGCTGGAAGCGTTGCCCAAGATGGAAGCGGCGGCGAGCCATGCAGAACTGAAGAAAGCGTTTCGAGATCACTTGTCCGAAACGAAAACGCACGTGGGCCGGCTTGAGAAAATCTTTAAGAAGCTCGATTTTGAACCAGGCGGACACAAATGCGCCGCCATGGCTGGGCTGATCGAAGAAGGTTCGGAATTGCTGAAAAGCGATATCGAACCCAAAGTCTTGGACGCGGCGCTCATCGCAGCCGCTCAACGCGTCGAACATTACGAGATGGCAGGCTACGGGACGGCTCGCGCATTCGCGGATCAACTAGGCGATCACGACTCGGCGGATATCTTGCAATTGACTCTCAATGAAGAAGGTCATGCGAATCAATTGCTTACTCGACTAGCCGAGCGAAGCGTTAACTTCCTGGCAACCACGGCGAAAGGAGAGTAGCCATGTCCGAAAATTGGGGCCCCTGCAAAGCATGTAAGTGGTGGCAGATCGAGCCGGACGCATCCGTTCATGACCACACGATCGGCTATTGCATTGATGAATTGATCCAACCATTTCAACTGCGGATCGCCGGCAACGGCGGCTGCAATCGATTTGAAGCAGGCAAGCCGGCTCGAGCCGCAGGCTCAAGCGAATGTCCGCCGGCGGCTGCTCCGCAAAGATAAAGCAGGAGAACGAACATGCCCAAAGCATGAAGCGCCAAAGACGAGCAGCAATACGATCACGTCAAGCAAAGCGCGCTGGATCGCGGCAAATCGGCAGATCGCGCCGCAGAGATCGCCGCTCGCACCGTCAACAAACAACGGCGCAGCGAAGGCCGGACGCCCAACAAAACGACCCAAGGGACCGGCAATCCCAACCGCCGACTCGAAGACCGCACGGTCGACGAACTGCGCAACTTGGCGGCCGACAAAAACGTGAACGGTCGCAGCCGGATGAAAAAAGCGGAACTGATTCAAGCGCTGCGGGAGAAGTAACCCGTCAGACGCCCGAGCATAGCCCACGAAAGGCTATTTATCGCGAATGGAATCGACCTGGCGGCCGCACTGTCGGTCGCCAGATTTTTTTCTTGAAGCGGCTTACGAAACCGGCGAAAGTATTTCACCACGCGACATCTCCGCCGCATCGCCAGAATAGAGACGAAATTGTCGCTCCCATTTTGCGCGTTCGATCGGAAACCCCTGCTGATCCAGTTCGCGCCAGAGCAGCGGCAACATGGGGGGCGAAAACTCGCAATCCGCATGAAACGTCGCCGGCAAATCACGCACCTCGGAGAGCGACACAATCGTTCCTCGCTTCATCCGTAGCCCCGCCTGCTTGCCGAGCTTCCCTCCAACCACGATCGTCCCCGCCAACATGCGATAACCGCAGAGCGGACCGACATCGCCGGCGACCGCGATCAAGCCGCGGCGCATCCGGGTTCCTAGTTCGCGGCCGGCGTCGCCGTGAATCAGGATTACGCCTCCTTGCAGCCCTCGCTTTTCACCCGAGTTCGGGCTACCGACAAAGTCCCCAGCGCTGCCGGTAATCGTCAGTGTTCCGCCGGACATCGCCGCGCCGGCATGATCTCCCACGTCCCCTTCGACGACGACGTCTCCAGTTTGCATCTCAGCCCCCAGATAATCGCACTGCGAAAAATCGCCGATCCAACGCAACTGTTGATCGGCGGCGTCCCCCTTCAATTGAAAGAGGGCTCCCAGTTCGATACGCGGATCGCTATCGCTTAAGGGAATCTTAGCGATCTGCGCCGGCGTCAGCGATGCTAACCGCTGCGGCGTGATCTCTCGCAAACCGATGCCGGGAGCGATATCTTGAACAAGGGTCAGAGTTAACGGCATCGCCGGTAGCTTTCAAAATTGGCCTATTAGAACTGTCCGTCCAAGATAGCTGCGAAATCGCCGCGAGTGAACCATGATGCAACGACCCATTCCGCAAAGCGCGGCGATCCTCTTGTGCGGAGGACAAAGTCGCCGGATGGGGGTCGAGAAGGCCTCGCTGCCGTTTGGCGACGAAGCGCTGCTGGCCCGCATCGTACGCATCATCGCACCGACCGTGACCGAAATCATGGTGGTTGCAGCGCCCCAGCAAACATTGCCGAAACTCCCCGTCCCGGTGCAGATCGTCTACGACGAAAATCCAGGGCTCGGGCCGCTGGAAGGGATCCGCTGCGGACTCGCTTCGCTCGGTTCCGAGATCGATCGCATTCTCGTCTGCGGATGCGATACTCCGCTGATTACCACAGAAGCGGTGCGAATATTATTCGAAAAATTGACCGACCCGTGTGACGCGGCGGTCGCGACTGACATCCAACGGATGCATCCCACTTTCGGCGTCTATCGCGCCCATGTCGCCGACATCGCCGCTCAACAACTAAGAGCCGGCGAGCGGTCGCTGCATGGTTTTGTGAAGCGTCTCGCCGTCGCCGCCGTTCCCCTGAATGAGTTGGGCGGCGACGATCTGCTGCACAACGTGAATACGCCGGAAGATTATTCGCTGGCATTGTCGGCGGCTGGCTTGCCGCCAGAAAAATTGCCGCCTGCCCCCTCACCCTAAGAAACTGAAGGACTCTCTCATGCCTGACGCCGCCGCCTGGGAACTTGTTAAGAAGAGCATCTCGGCAAGTTGCCAACTGTTTGACGGTCACTTAAGCGAAGTCGACAAAGCCGATTGGTTTCGCATGCCGACCGAAGGGGTAACGCATGTCGCTTGGCAAGCGGGCCACATCGCTATCTCTACTTACGGAATCGGTCTCCGCCTGCAACGCGGCGAACGTCCGGCCGACGCCGAACTGGGACTGACAAACTACAAAGAGCTATTCGGCCAAGGCTCGACCCCATCGGCGGACGCCAGCATTTACCCGTCGGCTGAAGAACTTCACGCAACGATCAAAAAAGTGTTCGCCCAGGTCGACCAAGAAATGGTCGAGTGGCCGCTGAGCGATCTCGACAGCGCACTCGATCCTCCCCATCCTCGCTTCAAGACGCGGTTCGAGTTTCTCGCGTTCCTACCGGCGCATAACTTCATGCACTTCGGTCAAGTCTCGCTGCTGCGGCGGCTATTCGGCAACGCACCGCTGCGCTAGAGAATTTTGTAGCGTGGGTGCAGCAAGCGAATTGGTCTTGGAGATGCTCGATCAACGTGACTCGCTTGCGTAACCCACCTCCGGCGAAAGACTCGGCGTGTGGAAAATTTGGCTGGCATCTCTCTTCGTAGCCCGAAGCGCAAGTTTTGAGGTTGCGTTATTTGGCCTGGTTGGCCGCGATAGCTCCGCTATCGGGGCCGACGAAGTCGGTAAGAGGCATCGAGCCGCGGTCGGACGAACTTCGGTGGTCGCCATACCGTTGGAAATGGCGAAATGGCCCCGAACTGCATACCGGGAGCCAAGGCCTCTTACGGCTGCGCCGCCCCGATAGCGGAGCTATCGCGGCCAACCCGAGAAATAGCGATTGAAAGTGAAGACGGTGCTGCGCGGCACGTATCGACATCAGCCGCACGGCGTTAGCCGCGGTTTCTGACAGGAACTCTTTGTCGACGGAAAATTGGAGACAAAAACCGCGGCTAACGCCGTGCGGCTGATTTTGGGGGAGAAGCTAGACGACAGGGGACTCTTTGTTCAGCTTGCTGAAAACCGCTCTAGCCCGCCAGCGCCAGCGAGGGAATGCGGCTCGCCACTTCAATCCGTGTTAGGATCGCCAACTCTATTCCCTCGCTGGCGCTGGCGGGCTAGTGTTCAATCGGTTCGAAATAGCGCAACCTCAATACTTGCGCTTCGGGCTACGAAGAGAGAGACGCAGGCTCTTGTGCCCCAGCAAGAAAACAAAAAAGGCTCCGCATCACTGCGGAGCCCTTTTTTTGTTTTCGACGATAATTCCGTTGGCTTACAGCACTGCTTTGATCGCAGCACACAGCTTGCCGACGTTGCTCTCAGAGATCCCGGCGACGTTGATGCGGCCTGAGCCGACGATGTAGATCGCAAACTTGTTGCGGAGTTCGTCGACTTGCACCGGGGTCAGTCCCGAGAACGAGAACATTCCCTTTTGATCGGCGATGAACGAAAAGTCGCGTTCGACGCCGGTCGCTTTCATCGTCTCGACCAGCAGCGTCCGCATCCCGTTGATCCGATCACGCATCGTGGACAATTCGGTTTCCCACTGGGCTCGCAACTTTGGATCGGCGAGCACCGTCTCGACAATCGCGCCGCCATGCGTCGGCGGATTCGAGTAATTGGAGCGGATCGTGTTTTTCAGTTGGCTGAGAACCGCCTGAGCCGCCTCCGCATCGGGTGCGACCGCGGTCAGCGCACCAACCCGCTCGTTATACAGCCCAAAGTTCTTACTGAACGAACTGCAAACCAACAACTCTTTGCCCGGTTGGCTGAGCGCCGCCAGACCGACGGCGTCTTCACACAACCCGTCGCCAAAACCTTGATAGGCGAAGTCGACCAACGGCAACAACTCGCGCCGATGGACAAGTTCGGCGATCGAGCGCCACTGATCGGCGGTCGGATCAATGCCGCTGGGGTTGTGACAACAACCATGCAGCAGCACGACATCGCCGGTCGGAATGTTTTCGAGCGCCGTCATCATTTCGGCAAAGGCCAAGCCGTTGGCCGCTTTGTCGAAATAAGGATATCCGGCCGTTTCGATCCCGGCGGCGGCGAAAATATTGGGGTGATTGGGCCAGGTTGGTTGGCTGAGCCAGACTTTGCGCCCCGGAAAATTTTTGGCGAGAAAGTCAGCGGCGACGCGCAGTCCGCCCGTCCCGCCGGGGGTTTGCACCGTCACGCCGCGTGCCGAGGTGACGATCTCATGATCGCCGCCCAGCATCAGCTCGCGAACCAGGCGACAATACTCGGGTCGCCCGTCGATCGGCAGGTAGGACTTTGTTTTTTCTTCGCTAATCAGGCGTCGTTCGGCCTCTTTCACACAATCCAGAACCGGCGTTACGCCGCTAGAATCCTTAAAAACCCCGACGCTAAGATTGATCTTTTCGGGGTTGGAATCTTTTCGAAACGCCTCGTTGAGGCCCAGAATGGAGTCGGGAGGCGCAGTTTGAACGTTCTGAAACATACCTGTGATTCGCGGTTTGGGGGAAGTAACGGAGTCGTCGGCAGCGTAGGACGCTACAGCGACCAGAAGGTTCACCTAGCGTCCTAAAATCAACCAGAAGGCCAACTTCTGTCGAGCCAACCGGTTCGCGTCCTTGACGAACCGAATTAGTCGTGCCAACAATTAAATGGTACTTGCGAGCGTCTCTTCCAGACAGACCCCACCGGACCGGCCGCTATCCTCTAACGCGTTGGGCGGCCCGCGGAACTTGCCCGCTCGTTTCCGTTCGTCCGCGGTGTTGGTCGTTCGGCAAACCTTCCCTCCCACCCTCCTTGAAAGACGATTGACGCGATGGCACGTTCTCGAGTCGGTATTTGGCTTATTGGAGCTCGCGGCGGCGTCGCCGCGACCACGATCGTTGGCTTGGCTGCGTTGCGCCGCGGATTGGTCGATACGGTTGGTCTGGTCAGCGAACTGCCGCAGTTTGCTGAACTTGGTTTGGCGACTTGGGACAATCTGGTCATCGGCGGGCACGAGATCCGCAACGTCACTTTGTACGATGCGGCCCAGCAGTTGGTCGACGTCAGCCGTGCGCTTGACCCGCGTCTGGTCGTCGCGGTGAAAGAAGACCTCGATGCGATCGACGCCAATATCAAAGATGGCACGCTGCTGAATGTCGGCGCCAAAATCGCCGGACTCGCAAAAGATGAGCTGCGCGAAAAGAAAGAGACGCCGCGGCAAGCGATCAGCCGCATCCAGGCCGACATCTCCGCGTTCGCCAAACAGCACGAACTCGCCGACGTCATCGTGATCAACGTTTCGTCGACCGAACCTCCCTTTGACGACAGCAAGCTGCCGACCAGTTGGAACGAATTGGCTCCGCTGTTGGAAACCGGCGAATGCCATCTGCCGGCGAGCAGCCTATATGGCGCCGCGGCGCTGGAGCTCGGTTTTCCTTACGTGAACTTCACGCCGTCGGTCGGCACCGCCATCCCGGCGCTTTGCGATTTGGCCGAGCAAAAGAAAACCTGCCACATGGGGCACGACGGCAAGACCGGCGAGACGCTGCTCAAAAGCACGCTCGCGCCGATGTTCGCTCATCGCAACCTGCAAGTGATGAGCTGGGTCGGCCACAATATCTTCGGCAACATGGACGCCACCGTGTTGGATGATCCCGAGAACAAAAAGACCAAAGCGACCAGCAAAGATCGTCTGCTAGGCGAGATCTTCGGCTACCATCCGCAAACGCTGGTCACGATTGAGAAGATCGACAGCATGGGGGACTGGAAGACCGCTTGGGATCATATTCACTTTAAAGGATTCCTCGGCACGCCGATGGTGATGCAATTCACCTGGCAAGGCGCCGATTCGCTGTTGGCCGCTCCGTTGGTGATCGACCTGGCCCGCTTCGCCGAACTCGCCCATCGCCGCGGAGAAACAGGCTTGCTGACTTCGCTCGCTTGCTTCTTCAAGTCTCCGCTGGGGACAAATCAAAATGATTTCGCCAAGCAGTTTGACATGCTTGAGGCCTGGACGAAAAGCTAGCAGCGTTGCGGCGTAAGCAGTTACGAACCTTAAGAAGGTTTCATCTTATTTGGCATGCGAATTCTGCCAAATACGATTCGCTTCGCGGGCGAACAATGTCTATAGTTGAAACTCAACGAAGTCGCTCGACATTCAGCGACTTCTTCGAGTTCCTACCTAGGGGACACTTGACGCAATGCAACGGATCTACACGCAACTGCTGGTATGGCTAGTGATCGTCAGCCTCTTCGCTGCGACTCCGATCGCCTGCATGTCGGTGCTGACCGTTTCGCCGGAAACTGCCGCTGCCGCCGGGAAAACGAACTCCGCCGCGTCATCCCCCAGCGCAAGCGATGCTCACTTCGGCGTAACCGATCATCGCATCGATCGCCTCCTATACTTCGAAGGCAAAACGGAAGAAGAGTCGCGTGACGTTTTTCCGTACGCCAAACATCTCTCCCCCTTCGTTGACTCGCTCCCAGGCGTCCAGTCGGTCGCAGCGCGTCAACTTCTCCACTCGGCAAACCGCAGTCTTCAGTCCGCGCCGTCGATGTCGCGCCCTCTGCGGTTGTAAATTTCTTCTGCCTTGAGACTCCCTTTCGCTCTCAACACGCGTTTCCCTTCCGTGTGACGGTTCCTGCGATTTCGTAAGTCGTCTATGACTGCGCGAATCACTGATCCGGCGTGAATGCGAAAGGATGGCTTTGTCGCTCCCAATAGTTCGTTTCGCCTGTCGATCGGCGCACACGCGCGCGATTGGCCCTGCGTGACGACTTGCACTCACCTAACCTTCCCAGAGAGAGGCGCCGATCATGAACCATCGAACCCTAAATGTGATTATCAACCGTCACGCCGCCCAAAATCCTCGTCGTCATCACGATCCGATCGACGATACGATTCGCCAGGTTGCTGACTTGCTAAAACAAGGCCGCGCTGACAAAGCGCTGCATTTGCTCCGACCCAGCAAACGCAATCACGACGCCCGCCTGATCAACGCGCGCGGAGTTTGCCAGATGCGGCTCGGCTTGATTGACCAAGCGGTCAGCACCTACCGCACGCTGGTGCTGGGACCGGTCGGGATGTTCCTGGCGGTTCGCAAAGCGCTGCCCGATGCATTCAAGACCAACCTTGCGACTGCGCTGCTGCTAAAAGGAGAAGTCTCTGCAGGCGAAGATGTGCTCGACGAGATCGAAAACCAAGACTACCCGACCGTAGGCGACCTGCGCAAAGTGATCGCCGTTTGGCGACAAGAGTTGTCACTGTGGGAGAAGATCGAAGATCAACTCGGCGTCACCCCCTACCATCCGGTGACGCTTCCCTTCAAGCCGGGCGAACTGGCCTAGACGTTATTTCTGATCGTGAATCAGGGAGGGATGATGCCCTATCCATTGTCCCCCCTGTTTTACGTCAGAAAAAAGAAATGCTTTCCGCTTCTCACTGACGCCGAAATTTCATTCGTCTAAATTGAGAAATAGCTACAAACCCCGTCAGAAAACCTGCGCAGCTGCTCTAGAAATGCGTAGTCGGTAAGCCGATCGTCTCATACGATGGAAGTTCGCTTATTCCTTTTCTAGAGAGACGCCGTATGTACCGTTCGAGACGCGAATTCCTGTCTGCCGCCGCGGCCGTCGCCGCTCTTGCTCCACTCAGCCGAACCACGTCCGCAGAGGAACCTGCCGCCGCCGAAGCCGCATTGGCCCAGAGAAAGATCGCCAATCGCATCGCTGTCTCGACCTACTCGTTCTGGCAATTCCGACACGAGCATCTCCGCGACGTCGAGAAGTGCATCACCCTGTCGGCCGAAATGGGTTTTGACGCCGTCGAGATCTTGCATCGCCAGATGACCAACGAGACGCCCGCCTATCTGCAGAAGCTGAAACGGACGGCGCTGGTCAACGGAGTCGATCTCTGCGGCTTCTCGACCCACCAAGGTTTCCTCTCGCCCGACAAAGAGAAACGTCAGAAAAACATCGACGAGACCATTCGCTACATCCGCATGGCGTACGAAATGGGAATCCCAACGATGCGGGTCAACACCGGCACTTGGGGAACCAGCAAAGACTTTGATGACCTGATGGCGCATCGCGGAATCGAGCAGCCGATTGACGGCTACACCGACGAAGATGGCTTCCAATGGGTGATCGACAGTCTGGAGAAATGCTTGCCGGAAGCCGAAAAGTGCGGCGTGTTGCTAGGGTTGGAAAACCACTGGGGCTTAGGTCGAACCCCGGAAGGCGTGCTGCGCATCGTCGACGCGATCGATAACCCCTGGCTGCAGGTCACCTTGGACACCGGCAATTTCCTGGAAGATCCCTACGACCGTCTAGCTCTGATGGCGCCCAAGACGGTCTATGTCCAGGCCAAAACCTATATCGGCGGTGGTCTTTGGTACAGTTTGGACTTGGACTATCCACGGATCGCAAAGCTTTTGCAGCAGCAGAGTTACCGCGGTTATGTCTCGCTCGAGTTTGAAGGCCGAGAAGACCCCCTGATTGGAATTCCCCAAAGTTTATCGCTTCTTCGCAGCGCTTTCGCCTAAACAACGGACGGTGAAACGCCTATAATGAAGGATCAAGGGGCGACAATCTTGTTTTACGTAGATTGCCCCCTTTTACCCCCGCGCAGGAGTTTGCCGATGAGTCGCTCCGCCGTCGCCTTGTTGATCGTACTTACTGCGATCTTTGGTTATTTCAGCATGGTTGGGGTCGCGATCTTCTCGCGTGGCGCCCCGGAGAACCATTTCCAGACGCCGCAAAGTTTAATCGCGGCGCCAAGCGTTGAAGCACCGACCGCTCTCCCTGCGGTCGATCTCAACGAAAGTGCTGACCCCACCGCGACCGGCGCCCAAGAGTAGCACTCGACGGCGCCTTCCTGAATGTCCGGTGTCCACGCTTCTTGAGATGCGAACCTACCGCTACCGAACTCGGTCTTATCAGCGAGTGGGTAAACGTCTTTAAACTCCTAGCCTTGCCATGAATCTGGAAACTGACAATCAACCGCTCGACGTCGTCTTATCGGGGTCGGGGAAAATCTTCATCAACGGAGTGGAAGCGCTGCTCGACGCGCACTTGCGCCGTCTCTGTGCACGAGCCAGCTGCGCTCGTAGCGTACGGATCTTTGCTGGCGAAGAATGCCGCTTTGATCACGTAGCCGAGATCTTCCGCGTCTGTCGCCAATGGGGCGTGGCGGAAGTTTCGCTCGCCAGCTAAAAGCGATCGAAGTCGCCTCTTTTCTCATCGCCCGCTGCGCGAGTTTTGCAATTGCGCCTTTTTGTAATTCCGTAAGCATAGAACACGGGTGAGGCACGATAAAACAGGGTCCGAATCAGTCGAAAATCGTCACACTAGAGCGGTTTTCAGCAAGCTGAACAAATAGTCGCGTTTCGGTCCGGCTGCTCCCGCGAAATTAGCCGCACGGCGTTAGCCGCGGTTTCTTGCAGGAACTCATTGACGACGGAAAATTGAAGACAAGAAACCACGGCTAACGCCGTGCGGCTGATGTCGATAGAGAAAAAAACGCCACGACCTACCCTTTCTATCGTTTGAAAATCAAAATGGGGCAGCTCGTAGCAAAACGCTCTAGTGTTCGATTGATTCGAAATAGCGCAACTTCAAAGCTCGCGCGTCGGGCTACGAAGAGAAATGGGCGTCTGCGATTTCAAATTGCGAACCTTCCAAACGCCCGCCACAGCTCACAATTTTCCGCTTCCCGCTTTCTCTTAAATCTTCAACATTCCCGTCCACTTAGTGCGTCGCATCCATCAAACGCGTACGCAGATCGGCGCAGACTTCGTGGAACTCGCGAGCAGGCTCGACTTGGTCGCCGGTCGCGGGAAGAATCGACACGATGCGTTGACCGTCGAAATAATAGCCGCGATCACGACCTCCTGACTTTGCGGCGTAGAGCGCTTCGTCCGCTTTGGCGACCAGTTCTTCCGGTCCATTCAGATCAGCGACTTGCGCGACGCCGACGCTGATCGTGAGCGGAATTTCGACGTCTCCCACGCAAAAGAGTTGTTCGCGAACCGCAGTGATAATGCGCAGCGCGGCTTCGTTTCCCTTGTCGAATTCGGTTTCGGGCAACAGGATCGCAAACTCTTCGCCGCCATATCGCGTGACATAATCGGCGTCGCGCGTCGTATGGACCAGCGTCTTGGCGATCGACTGTAAGACCGCGTCGCCGATCAGATGCCCATGCTTGTCATTGATCTTTTTGAAGTGATCGATGTCGGCCAGTAACACGCAAAACGGACGTTGCTTGCGTTTCCACATCGCCCACCGCTTTTGCAGTTCTTCGTCAAACGCGCGGCGATTGAAGAGTTTGGTCAGACAATCGGTGCGAGCTTCCGAGAGGGTCGTCGCTAGTTGTTCGGTTTGTTCGTTGATCAAAGATTCGGCTCGCTTCAGACGGTCCTGAAGACCATCGTTCGCATCGTTCATCATCTTCAACAATTCAATCGCTTGCTCTAGCGATTTCGATCCAGACGGCGTTCGGCGAGCGTCGTCGATCCGCTCTTCGATGGTGGCCATCACGTCACGCTGCTCATGGACATCGCCGGCCAGGCCATGCATGAATCTCGACATGCGCTGCAAGATCACCGCCGCCTTCTCCGCTTCAGCGGCCGACGATTCGGCCGGCGCGTGAGAGTCGCGCATGAGCTTGATGCCGATCCAGAGCCCCGCCAGCAGCGGAAAGACGCCGCAAGTCATGCCGATCAGAAATGTCGAAAACTGAATCGTCGAAACCGATTCCATAGTTACCGCCGCGCCTCGCAGGATCAAAGTTGGATGATCAATCCAAAACTAGATCATTGCACGAAAAATAACGGCTTAACCAATAGCTTTTTCTTGCATCCTTCGGTAGATCGTAGCCTTTGAGCGCCGGATATTCGGGTCAGCAGGAACAGTCTGATAGCGCCGACTACGCTAAATTTCGGCGAAATCGGGCCGTTGACGGCCCGGAAAGAGGGGAGCCGCCGTTGACCCTCCCCGACAGGGCGCCTATCGTAGCGTGCTGAACCGCCGTTTGTTGACAAGCGGTGACCTGTCCGCATTGAATCGCGGTTTTCTGAGGGGGAATGAATCCCTTGCCCATGAATATCGTCCTGTTTGAAGACGCTGCCGTCGCCAAGCTCTATCCGATCACCGTCGGTCGGCCGGCGTACGCAATCAGCTGTGCTAGCTACACGCTGGTCGATCTGCTGACCCCCTGCAGCGATGCAATCCGGGGAGTGGTTCGCCCCCATCTGATCGAACTGCAAAAGTGCGATCGCCCCGAGCTGCACCAAACAGCGCTGGATAACGGCCAGCCGACGCTGTTGCTCAACTCCGTCGTTGCGCCGACGGCCGCCAATCGACTGGCGCTGGTCGAGTGGGCCGCCGCCAAAAAGCCGGGAGCCATCTACAGCGGCGATCGCTTGCTCGCCGCACTATTGCCGGCCAATGCATCCCTTCCCGGTCGCGAGGCCAACGCCTACGAGCTGCGTGACTATCTCAGCAGCCCTGCGATCGCCAAGCTGCCGGCCGCCAAGTGCAAGCTCACCTGGTTCGATTATCCCCACGATGTTGTCCAGGCGAACCTGGATACGTTCACCCCGAACCTCGAACTCCGCCTGCGCGAAGGCGCCTATACCGAAAAACAAGACGGCCTGTTTCTGGCCGGTTCGGCCCAGATCGGCGATCATGTCGTTTGGGATTCGTCGACCGGACCGATCATTGTGGAGCCGGACGCGACGATTGGGCCCTACTGCTATATCCGGGGTCCCGTTTATATTGGACGTGGCGCTCGACTCCTGGAACATTCGGCGATCAAAGATTCCGTTTCCCTCGCCCATACGACCAAAATCGGCGGCGAGGTCGAAGGAACCGTGATCGAACCTTATTCCAACAAACAGCATCATGGTTTCCTGGGGCATAGCTACCTGGGAAGCTGGGTCAACTTGGGCGCCGGCACCTCGAACAGCGACCTAAAGAACACCTACGGTACGGTGAAAATGGAGTACCGTGGTGAGAAGGTCGCCACCGGGATGCAGTTCCTGGGCGCGATCGTCGGCGACTACGCCAAGACGGCGATCAATACCGGCATATTCACCGGCAAGACGGTCGGCGTGTGCAGCATGCTGTATGGCTTTGTTACGACCAACGTCGCCAGCTTTGTTAACTACGCCCGTTTGTTCGGTCAGGTGACCGAGATGACGGCCGATGTGATGATCGCAACGCAAGAGCGGATGTTCCTGCGGCGCAAAGTGACGCAGCGCGCATGCGACATCCAGCTGATTCACGATATGTATTTACTGACGCAAGACGAACGGCAACTAGCCGGCGAACCGCTGGCTCTTTAACCGAAGCCCTACTATGAACCTCGCAGACTACTACTCCCCCGGTCGACTCGGACTTTCGTTTGAACTCTTCCCCCCCAAGACCGACAAGGGGGACGCATCGTTGATGCTGCATGTCGAGAAGCTGGTGAAATTCAAACCAGACTACATCACCTGCACCTACGGCGCCGGCGGATCAACGCGCGGCAAGACGCTCGACATTGTCGAGAAGGTGAAGCAAGTCTTCGGCGTACCGGTCGCGTCGCACCTGACGCTCGTTGACTCGACGGTCGGCGATCTGCGGCTTTACCTGGCCGAAGCGGAACGTCGCGGCGTCGACTACATCGTCGCGCTGCGAGGAGATCCCCCGCAAGGACAGACGAAATTTCGCCCCACCGCCAAAGGACTCAGCTACGCCAGCGAACTGGTCGAACTGATCAAGGACGAGTTTCAAGAGTTTGGCGTCGCCGTCGCCGGCTATCCCGAGAAACACCAAGAAGCCGAATCGCTCGACTTCGACATCGACCGCTTAAAGCACAAGGTCGATTGCGGCGCCGACATCATCATCACGCAGCTCTTCTATCGCAATCAAGATTTCTACGCGTTCCGCGAAAAGTGCGCCGCCGCTGGAATTAACGTGCCGATCATCCCCGGCATCTTCCCGATCGTCAACGGCGCCCAGATCCAACGGATCGCAACGATGTGCGGCGCCAAGTTCCCCCGCGCGTTGGTCGAAGCGCTGCAAAAGAAACCGGACGATACCGACTACCACATGCAAGTCGGCGTCGAATACGCATCCAAGCAAATTGAAGAACTAACCGAAGCCGGCATCCCCGGGCTCCACTTCTACGTGCTGAATCGATCCGAAGCGACCGCCGCAATCTTGGCGAACGTCCGCTACGCCAAGAGCCGAACCTAGAACAGCGTGCCACGGCTCTGCGAGCCGTGCGCCCTGCTACTGGTAACGACACAAAACAGCCCTGCGTGCAATCACGCGGGGCTGTTTTCTTTCTTGGCAGCTTGCCGACGCAGCGCAAGAAATCTCAGCCCCTGAGATCTGCTTTTCCAGCTCGCGCGATCGGTCCGGGCTTTTCGTGATATTGTACGAAAAATAGTGGCATTGCCTCCCAAAGTAGGTAGAATGCGATCCGTTCTAGAAAATTAGCCTTTACTTTGATAATTTTCCCTAGAGAGGCGGCTATGATACGTCCTATCAAATCTGGATTTACGCTTGTTGAACTTCTCGTCGTTATCGCAATTATTGGGGTCTTAATCGCCTTGTTGTTGCCTGCCGTGCAACAAGCGCGAGAAGCGGCGCGACGCATGAGTTGCACGAATAACATGAAACAGATCGGGATCGGACTGCATAACCATCACGATACCTACGGCAAGTTTCCGCCCGGCATGCTGACGCAAGATCCTTATCTGCCGGGCGCAACGACGCCGACTCGCACCTGGAACAATCACGGCGTCTTTTGGTCCACGTTCCTCCTTCCGTATGTTGAGCAAAACGCGCTCTTCGATTTACTCTCGGAACATCTCAACAATTTCGACCGCCAAGCTCCGTTCCAGTGGTGGTCGCATCCCAGCGGCAATCTGGCCTCGAATATCGTTCCAGGCTACATGTGCCCTAGCGACACTTCCGGCGATTACTTCCCCGGTTTTCCCGAATGGAAACATGGAAAGTCCAACTATGTCGCCGTCGCCGCATCGGGCTATTCGGGACAAGATCTTGGGGACGCTGATCGAGACTCGCCTACCCGCGCCGTTCCGATCCCCGGCTATACTCTACCGGGCTACAACGCAACGTATAACGGTTGCTTCTGGCACAACAGCAAGACAAATTTCGCCAGTATTACCGATGGCTCCAGCAATACGTTTCTGGTCGCCGAGCGAGATGGCTTGGCCATCCCCAACGGGCGCAATGCTTCGCATTGGATGGGTCCGGACAACGCGACTTTTCTCAACCAAGGGATGACCGGCATCGACGCCGATCCCACCTATCGCTTAAACGTGACGCCGACCGGTATTGATCTCAACCAATGGGACACGCCTGGTAGTCTTCACACCGGTGGCGCCAATTTCTTGCTGGGAGACGGTTCCGTTCACTTTATTTCCGACACGATCGACGGACTTACCTATGAAGGCTTGGGATCACGCAACGGAGGCGAGGTCGCAAACCTGCCTTAGTCGCAGTCGTATGGCATGCTATCGGTTCACATCTTCCTGAATAAATAGTAAGGAGATTCCATGTTCTCTTCTTGTCACAGCAGCGGCGCAACCATCGCCGCGCTGCTGGCCCTCGCTTCGCTGGGCCTGACTGGCTGCCAAGAATCGATCGGCGCTCACGTCACAGGCGTCGTCACCTATCAAGGCGAGCCGCTGCCTTTCGCAGACATCCGTTTCCTACCGGATCCCTTGGGGCCGCGCGGCGCCATCGCCAAAACCGACGACGCCGGACGCTACGAATTGATGTTTGACGTCGATACCGTCGGCATCTATCCCGGCGAATATAAAGTGGTTATCTCGACTCGCGGAAGCGCGGCGCAAGCGAAGCGTCAGCAAGCCCCTGCCCCCTCGGCGGATACGGCAGACGCAGCGAATCCGTATGCGAATAACCGATCCTCCGATGTGATCGTTGGCGGAAGAGAAATGCTGCCGATGAAATATTGCTCCTCCAAACAAACCGTGCTCACTGCGAACGTTCAAGAAGGATCGAATACGATCGACTTTCATTTGGATTAACAAAAACTCGCAAAGACGTGCGGCGCAATCCCCTGCGAGCGGTGGCTCCTGCTACTGGTAACGACACAAAAACAGCCCTGAGTGCAATCACGCGGGGCTGTTTTTGTGTCTGGAGATCACACCGGAAACATCACGTCCGTGATCCCCAGAATTGCGTAGGCTCGCCCAACTGCAGAGTTAATCTTCTGACATTGCCGCGCTGCGTCGTTACCGGAAATATTCTCTTTCCATTGGCGGCCTTGCTCGCGGTAGTATGTCGCATCGGAAAGGCGTACTTCGATCGACTCGGCTAGGTTACGAAAATCGATCAAGCGACATTTCGCCGAACTTTGCATGCCACGCTGCAACATGTCCCTCAAGACTTCCGCCGAATCCGCCAACCAACTCACTAGTTCGGTAATCGATCGATCGACTAACAGATGGTCCAAACCGGCTTCGCTCCATTCGGCGTACGAAATGCGAGCCTCCGCCGACCGCAGCACGCCGTAGTCAAATACCTGATCACAATCGGTACAGACCATCGCGCCATCCGCCACCGATCTTCGCTTTGACAGATCACTTAGATCCAAATAGAGCGTGTCACATTCGGCGCACACCACAAAAGGATGCCGGCAGCGGGAACATCGAAATGGAAAAGGGGTCTGGTCGCCGCAACAATCAAACGCTTCCCATTGAAGCGTTTGATTGATCACCCAGGAAGGTCGCGGCGATGACACATCCACAATGAACTCCCCTACCCCAAGTTCGACCACAAGTCCTCAATATCCTTCTTCATCCGCCCCATCTCTCCCTTAAGATCTTCAATCTCTTTCCGCAGCTCACGGACCAGCGGGCTCTCATTCGGTCCGTCCGTCGCTTCGATCGGCGGCTTGGCGGACGGCACAGTCGTTGCGCCGCCCTGGCCGACGGGATGCGCCTGCACGACGGGGCGCTGCGACAACGGCGTGGTAACGGAGACTCCGCCCCCAAATTGCCGCCGCTGATCTTCCATCTCGCGCTCAGGAAAGAGCCCGTGCGTGACGACCTGGCCGCGACCTTCGGGCGTCAGCGCGACGACCAATCCCTTCTCCTGCAGACCACGGAGGATCGGCTGCAAGGTTCCCATGTCCGGAATCTTCCCCATCCGGGCGGCGCGTCCGCGGAGCTCGCCGACCGTTTGCGAGCCGCGGAGCAGCAGCTCGGCCATGATCGCCAGCTCGTTCCCTTCGCATTGGAGCCAGTCTTTCATGTAATGACGAAACTTGACGACACGGCCATCTCCGTGCACTTCGGCCACGGCGCCCAGCTCTCGTAGTTGCTCGAGCGCTTCTTCGATATCGTCGGTGTCCAGATTCATCTGCGGATCGCGGTTGCTCTTTTGATTGCAACCGGTCGTCAACGCGTTTAGCGTCATCGGATAGGCGTCTGGGGTCGTCTTCGCTTTTTCGATTAACACGCCCAAAACGCGGCGTTGGATAGAGGTCACGGGGCGCCACTGCTTTTCGCCGCCGGAGTTTTCATGGTCCATGGGGCCCTAGCTCCTTCTTATCGGGGTGCAAAATCTCGTCACGCCGCAGAATAGTGCGCCGCGAAAGGTGGTGCAAGTCGACGCATGGCCAGACGATTGTTCGCGCGGTACAAAGGTTCTTTTCCCGCGATAAAACAGACCGAGGATGCGATGAACGCAAGCAAGCCGCTGACCGGCAAACGGATCGTCATTTTCGTCGGCGATATTTACGAAGATCTGGAGCTGTGGTATCCCCACCTGCGGCTGATCGAAGCTGGCGCACAGTCGGTTTTGGCCGGTCCCGAAGCGGGCGTCACCTACGCCGGCAAGCATGGCTATCCGGCGAAAAGCGACATTTCGATCGCTGACGTCGATCCCAGCCAATTTGACGGCGTGATCTGCCCCGGCGGGTTCATGCCCGACAAGCTGCGCCGCGACGACAAGGTGAAAGAGATCCTGCGCCATTTCGATCAACAGCAACAGCTGATCGCCGCCGTTTGCCACGGCGGGTGGATGCCGATTTCGGCCGGCGTTTATCAAGGCGTGCGCACCACCGGTTCGCCGGGGATCAAAGATGACCTGATCAACGCCGGCGCGATCTGGGAAGATGCGTCGGTCGTGATCGATCGACATCATGTCACCAGCCGCAAGCCGGACGACTTGCCCGACTTCTGCGTGGGGATCTTGCAAGTTTTGACAGGCGCCGCGCAATGAGCCTGGCCCACTTTACGCTGGCGACGCGCGACGCCGAAACGACCGCGTCGTTCTTTACGCAGATCTTCGGCTGGAAGCGGCTCAACGTTCCCGGCAACACCGACGTGCTGGCGATCTGGCTCGACATCGGCCAGGACCAGCAGATGCATGTGCTGCAGATCGAAGGGTTTGAGGTCTCGCCGTTTGAAAAGGAATTTGGGCGTCATTTCGCTTTTTTCTTTCCCGCCGCCGAGTTGCCGGAGATTCGCGATCGTCTGACTGCGGCCGGCGTCATGGTGATCCCGCCGATTCGAGAAACGCCGTTCGAGCGATTCTTTTTCCAGGACCCAACTGGCTATATGTGGGAAGTGATCGACCGCGATCATTTTGTGCGGGAATAACGCTTGCGCCGATTGTAAGGAAGAGTCGTGGGCGACTCGACGAGAATTTGACCTACTCTTTACGGAGTTCGCGTTATAGCGGCGAACAATAAAGAGTGCTTCAAAACGTCCCCACCTTCTTTCTTTCGATTGATCAGGCTTACCCCATGGATCGCCAAACAGCCATCATTATTGGCGCCGGACCTGCCGGCTTAACCGCCGCTTATGAACTGCTGACGCGGACCAAGATCAAGCCGATCGTCCTGGAAATGTCGGACATGGTCGGCGGCATCTCGCGCACGATCAACTACAAGGGGAATCGCATCGACATCGGCGGACACCGCTTCTTCTCGAAGTCGGACCGCGTGATGGACTGGTGGGTCAATATGCTGCCGATCGAAGAAGGCGCCGACGCGAGCTTCACGATCAAGTACCAAAATCAAACGCGCGACATCTCGCACAACGGCAACGGCAAAGGCGCCGACCCCGATAAAGTAGATGATGTGATGCTGGTTCGTCCCCGCAAGAGCCGCATCTACTTCCTGCGGAAATTTTTTGACTATCCGATTTCGCTAAGCGCCGAAACAATCACCAACCTCGGTCCCGTCCGCATGGCGAAGATCGGCACGAGCTATCTGCAAGCGCGATTGTTTCCGATTAAAAACGAACAGAACCTCGAGCAGTTCTTTATCAATCGCTTCGGCAAAGAGCTCTATCTGACCTTCTTCAAATCCTATACCGAGAAGGTCTGGGGCGTGCCCTGCGACGAAATCAGCGCCGCTTGGGGCGCCCAACGGATCAAGGGTTTGTCGATCACCAAAGCGATCATGCACGCGGTAAAAAAACCGTTCAAGAAGAAGGACGTCAGTCAGAAAGGGGTCGAGACCTCGCTGATCGAGCAGTTCCTCTATCCCAAACATGGTCCGGGCCAAATGTGGGAAACCTGTGCGAAGAAGATCGTCGAACTTGGCGGCGAACTCCATCATGGCGCTAAGGTCGATCAATTGCACGTCGAGGGAGACAAAATCGTCGGCGTGACGGTGGTGAACCAGCAAGGCGAAAAACGCCGCATCGACGGAGACTATGTCTTCTCGACAATGCCGATCAACGAACTGATGCGCTCGATGGACAGCGAAGTTCCGGCCAACGTTAAAGAGGTGAGCGAAGGGCTGCAATTTCGCGACTTTATCACCGTCGGCATGTTGGTCAACAAGCTGAAAATCAAAGAAAACACCCCGCAGGGTGAACAACTGGTCCGCGACAACTGGATCTACATCCAAGAACGCGACGTGCTGATCGGCCGTCTGCAGATTTTTAACAACTGGAGCAAATACCTGGTCGCCGACCCAAACACGGTCTGGATGGGGCTAGAGTATTTCTGCTACGAGAATGACGATCTTTGGAACAAGTCGGACGAAGAAATGGCGGAACTCGGCAAAATGGAACTCGCCAAAATCGACATCATCGACGAGAACGAAGTGCTCGACGCGACCGTGATTCGCGTCCCCAAAACCTATCCCGCCTACTTCGGCACTTACGATCGATTTAACGAGATTCGCGAGTATGTCGACAAGTTCGACAACTTGTATCTGATCGGCCGCAACGGGATGCACCGCTACAACAACCAAGACCATTCGATGCTCGCGGCCATGACCGCCGTCGACAACATCTGTGCAGGCTCGACCGAAAAGAACAACGTTTGGGACGTTAACACCGAGCAAGAGTATCACGAAGAAGCGAAGAAGTAATCTTCGCGGATCGTAACTTAGGCTTCGCGAATCACTTCCCGCACGATCCGCCGCAGCTTCGGCTCGGCGCCTTTGGCTGCGTTGACCACGTCATACTTGCCGACGCGTCCTAGATCGTCCGGCAGACAAACGTTGGTCACGGTCGACAGCGCCAGAACCTGCAAACCGCATTGCCGAGCGACAATCACCTCGGGCACCGTCGACATGCCGACGACATCGCCGCCGATGTTGCGTAGAAAACGATATTCGGCGCGGGTCTCATAATTTGGTCCGCTCATCGCGACGTACACCCCTTGATGAACGCGAATCGCTTCACGGCGCGCGATCTCGGCGGCTCGCTCTAGCAAGTTGCGATCATACGGAGAGGACATGTCGGGAAAGCGTTCGGCCTGCTTCGTTTCGTCGGCGTGCCCTTGCAGCGGACTGCGCCACATCAGGTTGATGTGATCTTCAATCAGCATGATGTCGCCCGACTCATAGTAAGGATTCATCCCGCCCGACGCGTTGCTGACGACCAACAGATCAGCGCCCAGCGCCTTCATCACGCGAACCGGCAGCGTGATCTGGTCGAGCGAGTATCCCTCGTAGAGATGAAAGCGACCTTCCATCACCAAGACGTCGACGCCTGCCAACTTGCCGCCGATTAAGCGACCGGCATGGCTGAGCGCGGTCGTTTGAGGAAAGTACGGCAGGTCGTCGTAGTCGATCGACGCCTCGACGTCGATTCCTTCGGTGAGACTCCCCAATCCGGTCCCGAGAATCACGCCCGCTTTGGGACGGCGATTCCAACGGCGACGGACCGCGGCGGCGATTTCCTCCACTTCAGCAGACAGTCGAAACAAATCCCGGCCTCTCCCTCAGCCTACGTTATTGACGCGCGAGTTTTTAAGTTGCACTATGTCGAACCATCGAGACACTAGCCCGCTGCGCGAGCGAGGGAATGCGGTAGGCAATTCCAACTCGGATTGAATTGGCGAACCGCATTCCCTCGCTCGCGCAGCGGGCTAGTGTGAATGTCTCCGGTTGAATTCTGACCCTGTTGTTCCGTCCATCATCCGTGGTTTCGGCGTTTGCTATTTCTGCGTTTCTCACAACCGACGCCGCTTGGATCGTTATACGCGACATTAACCGCCGGCTTGAACGCGGGCCAACACTCCTTTGACCAACGTGCACAAACGGGGCTGGGCTTCGTTGGCGGTCGCGATAATATCGGCGACATTCGCCGGCTTCAGCGCGTCAGGCAAGCAGAGGTCGGTGATGATCGACATCGCGATCACTTTCATGCCGCAGTGGACTGCGACGATCACTTCCGGCACGGTCGACATGCCAACCGCATCGGCGCCGATCTGACGCAGGAAACGATACTCGGCACGCGTTTCCAGATTCGGACCGGCCACCGCAACAAAGACTCCCTTGTGTGCGACGATGTTCTCTTGCCGCGCGATTTCCAGCGCCATATCAACCAGCGAAAGATCGTATGGTTCGCACATATCCGGAAAACGGGGCCCCAGACGATCGTCGTTGATCCCAATCAGCGGGTTGTCGCCCAGCAGATTGATTTGATCTTCGATCACCATGATGTCGCCGCAATGAAAATAAGGATTCATCCCGCCGGAGGCATTGGAGCAAACCAGCAGATCGGCGCCGAGCGCTTTCATCACGCGGACCGGCAGCGTGATCTGTTTCAGCGAGTACCCTTCGTACATGTGGAAGCGGCCTTCCATCGCTACCACCGGCAGTCCATTCAGCGTGCCGCAAACCAAACGTCCACGATGGCTGACGGCCGTTGACGAAGGAAAGTGCGGAATCTCTTCATATTCGAGCGACGCTTCGACTTCGATTTCCTCGACCAATCCGCCCAACCCGGTTCCCAAAATAATACCGGCGGTCGGGACTTTGTCCCATTTTTTGCGGATCGCGGCGACCGCTTCTTCGATTTTGTCGAACAGGTCGAGCATGGACGATACCTCGGAAGACGTGCAAAAATTCGTGTAGGTGTCAGCCAACGATTATGCGGATTGACGACCGCGCCACAAGTAGCGTGCAGAAGACCGCCAACGCCCAGAGAGGGACGCTGAAAATCTGAGGGGGAGCCGCAAATCGGCATAAGGGCAGCAACACCGACCTGCACTGCTCCCCCTCAGCAGCAGGCAAAAAGAAAGGTTCCGCAAGGGAACGTGCATTAAGACGCTGCGCGATGCGTATTCGTTTCCTATCTCTCGAAAATATTCTCAATAACTTTTCGCGATTACTCTTGGTCGCCCCCTCCCATTTTCCTTTCCTCCCAACCAGCCATAAACTTAATTCCAAAGGGAGATGTAAAATGTCGCAGGCGTTCTCGCCGCAACAAGAAGCGAACTTCGCCCAACTGCGGGCCGAAATGGCCAAACAGCAGCTTTGCCCGCGGGGTATCCATGATCGAGCCGTCTTGGCCGCGATGCGTCGCGTCCCGCGTCATCAGTTTGTCCCTGGCCTCTCGCAGCATTTGGCCTATGAGGATAATGCGATCCCGCTCTCCGCGGGACAAACCATCTCGCAGCCTTATATTGTTGCGCTGATGACGCAGTTGGCGCACGTCGACGAAAAGTCGCGCGTGCTCGACCTGGGCGCCGGTTCGGGCTATCAATCGGCGGTGCTAGCCGAGATCGGCGCCGAGGTCTACGCGATGGAGATCTTGCGCGAACTCGCCGACTCTGCGGCCGAACGTCTGCGCACACTTGGCTATCGCAACGTTCATCTGAAACAAGGAGATGGCTATGCTGGTTGGCCGAGCGCCGCTCCCTTTGATGCGATTCTCATCGCCGCCGCTTCCCCCCAGGTTCCTCCACCGCTGCTCGACCAGCTTGCCATCGGGGGAAGACTGGTCATGCCGCTGGGCGATGCTCCTCAGATCTTGCAATGCATTCGCAAAGTAGGAAGCGACCAGTTCGAGCACGAAAAAATCGCCCCCGTACAATTTGTGCCGATGACCGGCCGCGTTCGCCGGTAACCCCGAATGGAAAGCGACGGTCAGATTGTGAAACGGGGAAAAATGCAAAACAGTTGATACGAAAAGTTTTTTCCCTCCGTGCGAAACTATCCCCCTTGGTCGGCATCGTAGAAGACAGACAGGCGGGAAAATCTACGGAACACGACCGACGCCCAGCGCGTCGCCTTTCATTACAAGGAACCGTCCAATGAGTTTCGACGTAAACGGCAAAGTTGCTTTGGTCACCGGCGCCAACCGCGGAATTGGCAAAACAATCGTAGAATCGCTCCTCTCACACGGCGCCAAAAAGGTGTACGCCGCGGTTCGCGATCTGAAGTCGGCCGATCCGCTGGTCGCCCAATATGGCGATCGCGTCATCCCGGTCGAAGTCGATCTGCAAAAGCCGGCGACCATCACCGCCGCGGCCCAAACGGCGAGCGACGTAGAACTGGTGGTCAACAACGCCGGCGTCTACAAGTCGCAGACTCCGCTTTCTCCCGAAGCGGCTGACGCGCTGCAGTTTGAGTTCGATGTTAACGTCTATGGACTATTGCGAGTCGCCCAAGCCTTTGCCCCGGTGCTGAAGAAAAATGGAGGGGGCGCCTTCGTCCAACTCAACTCGGTCGTCTCGATCAAGACCTTCCTCAGCGCGGCGACCTACTCCGCATCGAAGGCCGCTTCCTACTCGATCACCCAGGCGCTGCGCGAAGAACTGGGCGCCCAAGGAACCGCCGTCGTCAGCGTCCATCCTGGCCCGATCGCGACCGACATGGCCGACGCCGCCGGTATGAGCGAAGGCGCCGAACCGCCGACGGTGGTCAGCGAAGGCATCATCCACGCGCTGAAGAAGGGCGAGTTCCACGTCTTCCCCGACTCGATGGCCAAACAATTTGGCGGCGGCTACGAAAGCTACGCCAAGAACTTTATCGAAGCCAACCTGGCCGAAGCGTAAGCCAAGGCCCCTAAGTCAATCCTCCGCAAAAGGACGCCTTTTCCCTCAGGCGTCCTTTTTTTGTGCCTGCTTCACTGCCGAGCTACTTCTTCGCTAACGTGATCTCAACATTGCTGTCGCCCGACTTAGGGACGCTGACCGTCAGCGGAGTCGTCTTCAACTCCACATAGTGAACCGGAACCAAACTGACGAGCCTGGCGTAAGGATTTTTCTCGGCGTCGTGATCGGCGTATTTCATCACGGTCACCTTATGATCGCCAGGCATGACGCCATCGCCTGGATCGAGCGTCGTCAGCTCAAACCTTCCTTCGGCATTGGTCGTTCCGGAAGCGGGTCGACCTTGTTCTGGAATAAACGAAACGGTCGCGTCGGCCAGCGGCGCACCATCCAACGTCACTCGACCGCTGACCGGCACCAATCCAAGCGGATTTCCTCGGCCGCAACCAATCGCCGCAATCAGTAGGATCGCCGGCGCTAGGCATCGACTCACCCAACTTACAAGACGAGACATAGACACAGTCCTCTTCCGCAGTCGCAGAGAAAAAAAGATGATAGCTAACGGTTCGTCCAAAATGGCTACGGTTTAGAATTCGGTGAGCGGCTGACCGTCGCGGCGATCCCCCAATCGCTGATAGTTCACCATGTCGATCGTCTCACTCACAAAGTGAACCGAACCGTCGCAAAAGACGAAGTTGCATCCGCCGGGATGAATCGACTTAAAACCTTGCGAAGCGCCCCATTGATTGACATGTTGATTGCAGCCTGTCCCTGAACCGGGCGTCCCTTCGCAGGTATTAAAATTGATCGCGATCCCAGTGCCGGTGTAGAGACTGTTTGCAGCCAACCAACCGCGGCGGACATGGTTTGAACATTTCGGCCGAACTTCTCCGAGTGCGATCGTATTTGATAGGCCATCCGTAATGTCTTTGAACGCCGCCGCCACGGCCCGGTGACCAATCACGCCTGACAGTTTCGCCAGGTTGCCAAAGTCTTCATCATTGCGCACGTCGGGGCCCGTTCCAAAAAAATTATTGTGGGTGCCGCAAGGTGAATTATTTTGACTGCCCATGCTGGCCGAGTAGTTAGCCACCGCCCGCTTTTGGGTCGCCGGATAACCTTGGCTGCCGGTCCAAGTGCCGTCATGGTCATCGCTAGGACAGATGAAATCTCGGATCACAACCTGGTACAGCGGATCGCCATTGGCGGTCGTGCTGAGATCGACATCAGACTTATCAAGTCGATCGTAGACATTCGTCTGCTCGACAAAGGGTAACAACCGAACCAACCAACTGCCATGATTGCCTGTGCCTTGCCAAACTGCGGTGACCTGTCCCGTGCCAATCGGCAAGCGTTTGTTGACGTCGTGGTAGTTATGCAGCGCAAGTCCCAATTGCTTCAAATTGTTGGTGCAACTCATCCGCCGCGCCGCTTCGCGCGCTTGCTGCACAGCCGGTAGTAACAAAGCGATCAAGACGCCGATGATCGCAATGACCACCAGCAGTTCAACCAGCGTAAAACCTGTTCGGTTTTTCATGGGGAGACGCCTCTATTCGTGAGGAGAAGAGATGGAAAAGAAAAGGATTCGCGCTTAACGCGAGAGCTTGGCCGCAACCAAATTTATAATCTTGAAAAGAAAAAAATCCCGACCACACAGGATTGTATAAAATGAATCCGCAGAATCAAACACTATTTGCGGCAGATTTATACCGCTCAAATAACATGGCGTTTGAGGATTTTCTATGGCTCGACGCAACTCGATTGCGGCCCCAAAGTCCAGTGATCTATCTTCCTCGTTGCTGAAAGCGTTTGCCGATCGCTTCGCGTTGGTCGCCGAATCAGGTGAGGAGAACAGCGGCTTGGCAAGAGTGAGATTTCCGATGGAGGCGCTGCGCACCTTATCGCTGGAATTGGTCGGTCTGATCGTGAATAATTGCCAACCGGTTATGTCGATATCGAGCGACGCCAAAGAGAAGACCGCCGCCGGTCAGCTGATGAAGAAGCAGCAAGCAGATCAACATTTGGCCAATGCTGCAGGAGAATAGCCGGCCCCCACCGCGCAGCAAAAAGGGAAGCCCTTGATCAGAGCTTCCCTTTTTTATTGCCAATCATGGCAAGCGTAGCGCACCGTAGCCGTTTGGCTATTGCCGGCTTCCGACCCGTGCGCGAGTCGGTCGCCATGCTTTGTTACGGAAGTTCCGTCTTCCCCATCAGGTAGCGATCACATTCGCGGGCGGCGCCGCGACCTTCGTTGATCGCCCAGACGATCAGGCTTTGACCGCGGCGACAGTCGCCGGCGGCGAAGACGCCGTCAATGCTGGTTGCGAAACGGCCGTACTCGGCTTTGAAATTCGACCGTTGGTCGGTTTCCATGCCCAGCTTTTCGACCAACGTTTCTTCAGGGCCAAGGAAGCCCATCGCCAACAGAATCAGATCGGCCTTCCATTCTTTTTCGCTGCCGGGAACTTCCTGCATGTTCCAGCGGCCGTTCTCGTTTTTCCACTCGACGTTGACCGTACGGATGCCGGTCAAGTTGCCCTTGCCGTCGCCGAGAAACTCTTTGCTGAGAACACAGTACGTGCGCGGGTCTTGCCCGAACTTCGCTTCCGCTTCCTGGTGACCGTAGTCAACGCGGAAGATCCGCGCCCATTGCGGCCAAGGATTCTCCGGCGCTCGTTCGGCAGGCGGCTGCGGCAACAGTTCGAAGTTGACGACGCTTTTGCAACCATGTCGAATCGACGTGCCGAGACAGTCGGTGCCGGTGTCGCCGCCGCCGATGACGATCACATCTTTCCCCTCGGCCGAGATGTAATTGCCATCTTTCAATTCCGAGTCGAGCAGGCTCTTCGTGTTCGCCTTCAAAAACTGCATGGCGAAATAGGCGCCGTTCAAATCGCGCCCCGGAATCGGCAGATCACGCGGCTTGGTCGCGCCGACGGCCAACACGACGGCGTCGTTATCTTTGCGGAGATCGGCCATTTCGACGTTGACGCCGATATGAGCGTTGGTGACGAACTCGATCCCCTCGGCCTTCATCAAGTTGACGCGTCGCTCGACGACTCGTTCTTTTTCGAGCTTCATGTTCGGAATTCCGTACATGAGCAACCCGCCGATACGATCGTCACGCTCGTAGACGGTGACCTGATGGCCCGCTTTGTTCAACTGATCGGCGGCGGCCATACCGGCCGGACCAGATCCGATGACGGCGACCTTTTTGCCGGTTCGTTTGGTCGGCGGTTTCGGGGTGATCCACCCTTCTTCCCAACCACGATCGACAATCGCCGCTTCAATGTTCTTGATCGCGACCGGCGGATTGGTGATGCCGAGCACGCAAGCGTTTTCGCAAGGCGCGGGACAGACGCGACCGGTGAACTCGGGGAAGTTGTTGGTCTTGTGGAGACGATCGAGCGCCTCGCGCCAACGTCCCTTGTAGACCAGGTCGTTCCACTCAGGAATCAGGTTATCAACAGGGCAACCGGTTGCGCTTTGGCAAAACGGCACTCCGCAGTCCATGCAACGAGCGCCCTGCGTTTTCAGGTGTTGCTCGTCAACATGAATTTGAAATTCATCGTAATCGTGGACGCGAAGCAGCGGGTCCCGGTAAGGGACCACTTCGCGTTTGTATTCCATAAATCCGGTGGGCTTACCCATGGCTTTCCGCTCCGCTCAGTTGGACGTCTTCTTCTTCTTCATGCTGCATGCGTTCCATGAGCACCCGTTTGTAGTCAATCGGCATCACTTTCACGAAGCGATCGATCATATTGTCCCAGTCGCTCAGGATCTGCTCGGCGACGAGCGAACCGGTATAGCGCTGGTGCAACTGAATGAGCGTACGCACTTCGGTCATATCTTGTTGGTTTTCGAGCCGTTCCAGCTCCACCATGCCGAGGTTGCAATTCTTCAGTAATTTCTCTTCCACATCCCAGATGTAGGCGATGCCTCCAGACATGCCTGCCGCAAAGTTGCGACCGGTGTTGCCCAAGCAGACCAATCGCCCGCCGGTCATGTACTCGCAACCATGATCGCCGACTCCTTCGACCACCGCTTGGGCGCCGCTATTGCGAACGCAAAACCGCTCGGCGGCGCGTCCCCGGAAGAAGGCCTGACCCGCAGTGGCGCCATACAAGCAAACGTTGCCGACAATCATATTCTCTTCCGCTTGGAAGGAGCTGACCTTCGGCGGATAGATCATGATGCGTCCTCCGGAGAGACCTTTGCCAACGTAGTCGTTCGCGTCTCCTTCCAGCTCGAGCGTCACGCCGCGAGCCAAAAATGCTCCGAAGCTTTGCCCGGCCGAACCGGTGAAGTCGATATGAATCGAATCGTCAGGCAAGCCGTTTTCGCCATGACGTTTCGCGATTTCATGGCTCAGCGTAGCGCCGACGGCACGATTGATGTTAATGATCTTGGAAGCAAAGCGGATCGGATTTCGCGATTCGATCGACGGCATCGCCTTGGCGATCAACTCGTTATCGAGCGCAAACTGCAGCCCGTGATCCTGCTTCATCGTGTTGAAGATCTCGACTTTGTCGTGCGGTTTGGAAGGGGGCGAAAGAAGCGGCGTCAAATCGATGCCGTCGCTCTTCCAGTGTTGGATTGCGGCGTCGGTTTCCAACAGATCGACGCGGCCGATCAGTTCGTTCAACGTTCGCACGCCCAGGCTCGCCATCACTTCCCGCGCATCTTCGGCGACCATGAACAAGTAGTTGACCACATGCTCCGGCTTGCCGCTGAACTTCTTGCGCAGCTCCGGATCTTGCGTCGCGATCCCGACCGGGCAAGTGTTGAGGTGACACTTCCGCATCATGATGCAACCAAGCGTGATCAGCGGCGCCGTGGCGAAACCAAACTCTTCGGCGCCCAGGATTGCGGCGATCACCACGTCGCGGCCGGTCTTCAAACCGCCGTCGGTTTGCAGGATGACGCGGCTCCGCAGGTCGTTCATCACCAACGTCTGGTGCGCTTCGGCGATGCCCAGCTCCCACGGCAGACCGGCATGCTTGATGCTGGTCAACGGCGAGGCCCCGGTTCCGCCGGTGTCGCCGGAGATCAAAATATGATCCGCTTTCGCTTTCGCCACGCCGGCGGCGACCGTACCCACGCCGACTTCGGAGACCAGCTTGACGCTGATGCGAGCCGACGGGTTGGCGTTCTTCAGGTCGTGAATCAACTGCGACAAGTCTTCGATCGAATAAATGTCGTGATGCGGCGGAGGACTGATCAGGCCGACGCCCGGCGTCGAGTGCCGGATGCGCGCGATGTTTTCGTCCACCTTCTTGCCTGGCAATTCGCCACCTTCGCCCGGCTTGGCGCCTTGCGAAATTTTGATTTGCAGCTCATCGGCGTTGGTCAGGTAGTTGATCGTGACGCCAAACCGTCCTGACGCGATCTGCTTGATCGCCGAACGCTTTGAGTCGCCGTTGGCCATCGGCGTGAAGCGCGCGATATCTTCGCCCCCTTCACCGGTGTTGCTCTTGCCGCCCAAGCGATTCATCGCGATCGCCAACGACTCGTGCGATTCGGCCGAGATCGAGCCAAAGCTCATCGCGCCGGTGCAGAACCGTTTGACGATATTGGCCGCCGATTCGACTTCGTCCAAGGGAACGGGAGTCGGGTTATCCATGAACTTCAGCAGTCCGCGGAAGGCGCACCGATTTCGTGAATCTTCGTTGATCGTGCGGGCAAATTCTTTGTAGGCGTCGGCACTGTTGGTGCGTGCGGCGACTTGAATGCTGGCGATCGCCTGGGGGCTCCACGCATGGCGCTCCCCTTCGGCTCGCCAATGGAACTCGCCCTGGTTCGGCAGGACCGGCAGTTGGCCTTCGCTTCGTTCGGGATAACCCAAACGATGACGGCGGATGTGCTCTTCGGCCAACACGCCGAAGTCGACTCCCTGCACGCGACTGGCCGTGCCGGCGAAGCAACGATCAATCACTTCGGTTTGCAGACCCAGCGCTTCAAAGATCTGGGCGCCCTTGTAGGACTGGAGCGTGGAGATCCCCATCTTACCCATGACTTTGAGAATGCCTTTGGCGACCGCTTTGCGATAAGCGGAGACAATCTGATCGTCGTCGGCGAATTCTTCGTCGCACAGTCCGTCTTCGCGAGCTTGCCAGAGCGATTCAAATCCCAGATAAGGATTGATCGCATCGGCGCCGTATCCGACCAGCAAGCAGAAGTGATGCACTTCGCGGGCTTCGCCGGTTTCCAGCACAATACCGATGCGAGTTCGCTTGGCCGTATTCACCAGGCGATGGTGCACCGCTCCGGTCGCCAACAGCGTGCTGACCGGAACGCGATCGGCCGACAGGCCGCGGTCCGACAAGACGATCAGCGAAAAGCCGTCGTCAATCGCTTGCTCGGCTTCGTCGCAAATGCGATCGAGCGCCGAAGTCAGACCCGCTTTTCCTTCGGCCAGCGGGAAGGTGATGTCGATCGTCTTCGACTTCCAACCACGCGTATCGATATGCTTGAGCGCCGCGAGTTCTTCGTTGGTCAAAATCGGATGCGGAACGAGCAATCGATGCGCGTGTTCCGGCGTCGTTTCCAGTAAGTTCGCTTCGGGGCCGATGTAACACTCCAGCGACATCACGACTTCTTCGCGAATCGAGTCGACCGCCGGGTTAGTGACCTGGGCGAACAGCTGCTTGAAATAGTCATACAGCATCCGCGGCTTATCGCTGAGACAAGCGAGCGCCGAGTCGTTCCCCATCGAGCCGACCGGGTCGCGCTTTTGATGGATCATCGGCAGCAGCATGAACTGCATCGTTTCGCTGGTGTAGCCAAAGGCCTGCATCCGCTCGAGCAACGTCTCTGGATTAAATCCGTGCGGCTCGTTTTTGGGGCTTAGTTCGGCCAGTTCGATCCGCTGCTCGCGCAGCCACTTCGCGTAGGGACGCTGCTTGGCGAAAGAGTCTTTCAACTCTTTGTCAGGAATCAGGCGCCCTTCTTCAAAGTCGATCAGGAACATGCGCCCCGGTTGGAGACGTCCCTTCTCTTTAACGATCGCCGGATCGACCGGCAACACGCCGACTTCGCTGGCCATGATGACGCGATCATCGTTGGTCAGATAGTAGCGGCTGGGACGCAGACCATTGCGATCCAACACGGCGCCGATGTAGTGACCATCGGTAAAGACGATCGACGCTGGTCCGTCCCATGGCTCCATCAAGCAGCTATGGTATTCGTAGAAGGCGCGTTTCTCTTCCGACATCGTCTCGTGCTTTTGCCAAGCTTCGGGCACCATCATCATGACCGATTCTTGCAGCGATCGGCCCGACATCTGGAGGAACTCGAGCACGTTGTCAAACGAACCCGAGTCCGAGCAGTCAGGCTCCACAACGGGGAACAACTTGTCGATGTCGTCGCCAAAAATCTCGCTGGCGACAACGCCCTGGCGAGCGGCCATCCAGTTTTTGTTGCCGCGGAGCGTGTTGATTTCGCCGTTATGCGACATGAAGCGGCACGGCTGAGCGCGATCCCACGAGGGGAACGTGTTGGTGCTGAACCGCGAGTGAACCATCGCCAGGTGCGTGGTGAAATCTTCGTCCGATAGGTCGGGATAGTACGGCACCAACTGCGCCGGAGTGAGCATCCCTTTGTAGATGATCACTTTGGTCGACAAGCTGCAGATGTAGAACATCTTGGCTTGCGGCAGATTATCGTTGGCCCGCAGTTGACTGGCCCGCTTACGAATGGTGTAAACGCGACGCTCGAAGTCTTCCTGATCCGCCACATCGTCGCCGGCGGCGATGATCAGCATTTCCATGGCCGGTTCGCAGGCCAGCGCGGTTGGACCGATGTCGGCCTTCTTCGAATCGGTCGGCACAGGGCGCCAGCCGACCAGCTTTTGGCCACCTTCGACGATGTACTTCTCGACGGCCGATTTGCAGAAAGTGCGTGACGCTTCCTCCTGCGGCAAAAAGACGACGCCAGCCGCGTACTGACCAGCCGCCGGCAATTCGGCGCCGAGATCGCTTTTGGCGACCTTGGTCAGAAACTCGTGCGGCAGCGCAGTCATCATGCCGGCCCCGTCGCCGGTGTTCGGCTCACAGCCGCACGCACCGCGATGGTCCATGTTGATGAGAATCGTTTCGGCGTCGAGAACCATCTGATGCGAGCGTTGGCCCTTGACGTGGGCGACAAACCCAACGCCGCAGTTCTCGTGCTCGAAAGCGGGGTCATACAAGCCTTGTTTGCCCGGACGCTCAGTGCGACCTTGCTGACGCGGCGAATCACTCGCAAAAGCCATGCCTACAACCTTCGTTTGAAAACTCAATCTACTTCGTGTTCGTTTAAGCGCCATCCTTGGCCCCAGGCGCCATGTCGGTAGAGACCCCGACCGCGAAAGATTCGCAGACCGAGTCCATCCCGCTCGGCAACCTACGCGCGACTCGAAACTCCGTGTTCGATATCGCTTTCCACCGCGGAATCTTCCGCAGCGGAATAGTCTTCCGATTCGGCGAAGAGGGGAGCCGTTTCGGAAGCGACTTGAGCCGCTTTCGCCGCTTCGCTTAACTCCGCTTTATCGTGCAGCAGTTGGATAAAGCGTCGGGCTGTTTTGCCTAACTCTTTTCCCTGTCGCGTGATAATGCCGAGCGGACGCACAAGCGGACGACCTTCCAGTTCGACGCAGACAAGCGTGCCTGATTGAACTTCGCGGACGACCGTTGACGTCGGCAGCAAGCTGATACCGGCGTTTATTTCAATGGCGCGTTTGATGGTTTCGATGTTATCGAACTCCATCACGACGTGCGCTTCTGCGCCGTGCGCCGATAAGGCGCGATCCATTTCGCGACGGATCTGCAATTCAGAATCAAAGCCGACAAAATCGAGCCCGTCCAACTCATCGAGCCAAACCGACGAACGACCCGCCAGTTCGTGCTGCGGAGAGCAAACCAACGCCATCGGTTCTTCGCGCCAAGCGACCGCTTTGATCGCCTTCGTATTCCGAGGGTAACTGACCAGACCAAAGTCGACCTGATCCGACGCCACCATTCGTACGACCGTCTGCGGATGTTGGTATTGCAGCCGCACGTTCGCTTTTGGATGCTTCGAGAGGAACTCTTGCACGCAATCGTTCATATGGCTGAGCCCGACCGAATAGATCGAAGCCACCGCGACACGTCCTCCCACTTCCTCATGGAAAGTGCGAATGTCCTCTTCTAACGCATAGTACCGCCGCACGATTTGTCGGCAGCCGTGATAGTACATCTCCCCTTCCGGAGTCGGCACCAAGGGGCGCTTCGACCGGTCGATAAGCTTCACTCCCAGACGCTCTTCCAGTTGGTGAACCACCTGACTTGCGCCTGACTGCGAGATGCCGTTTTCGTCTGCCGCCCGCGAAAAACTACGCTGCCCAACGACGTCGCAAAACACTTTGAGCGATTTGACGTGCATGGCAAAAGTTCGACCGGGACGGATATGGCAATCAGTATTTTTAAAATGAATACTGTGGCAGATGCAGAATTAAAAACAGACATACGAACCTATTCGTCGCGCGAAGTAGCGTCAAGCGTGCTGATTGACAATTTCGGCAACAATATGACCACTACGCGCATAAATCGATCGCAAACTCTGAAATCACAATGGGTTAGACCATGTCAAAAAATGCCCAATTTCAGCTCAAAGCACGCTGAAAAGATACAAATGAAACCGCCATGAGATCGATTCAGGGCAACCGTTTTGGCGCACGAAATGGAAAATATGCCCGAAAAATGCAAAAAAAGGCCGCAACAGGGTTCTGTTACGGCCACTTTTCGTCATGCTAGCAAATTTTAAGGGAAACTACTTCACCATTGTCGGCTTATAGTCGTGCCCTCGATCGCGTATCACTTCGGCCTTGATGATCTTGTCCGGCGTCGCCGCGTCGAGCGCCTCGGGATCGCGACGCTGAATATCGGTCAACACGTCCATCCCTTCGATCACGCGGCCAAACGCCGTATGCTTGCCATCGAGCCCCGGCGTCGGCCGGAACGTGAGAAAGAATTGCGACCCTCCGGTATCTCGTCCAGCGTGCGCCATGCTCAGCGTACCGCTAAAGTGACGGCGAAAATTTGGCTTATAGCATTCACAGAAAATGTTGTAGCCGGGACCGCCGGTGCCATCTCCCTTGGGATCGCCCCCTTGGGCCATAAAGTTTTCTAGCACGCGATGAAACGAGAGCCCGTTGTAGAAGCCTTTCTTCACTAGGGAGATGAAATTGGCGACCGTTTGCGGCGCTTCGTTCTCATAAAGCTCTACTACGATATCGCCCTTTTCGGTCGTCAGACGAACGCGCGGCAGGTCATCCGCTTCCGCTTCTTGGGCGCGAATCTCTTGCTCTTTCTTCCAGTAGTCGCGATAGACCGTCGCAGCTCGCGCTTCGCCCAGGGCTTCTTCACTAGGAGCAAAATCTTTGTCGCCAGTCGTCTTCTTAAGCTCCGCCGCCTTTTCCAGCACTTCGACCGCTTCGTCAAACCGATCGGCGCCAAATGCAGAGCGAATCGTCATCGAATAAATCGGGCCATTCTCAATCCCATTGTCGATCAGCGAGCGACCGATTCGATACGCTTCGTCGTTCTTATCTTTCTTTTGCGCGTCATGACCGCTCAAGATCATGAAGTTGATCGCATCGTTATTCACGCCGGGCGCTTCTTCAAACGCCGCGACTGCAGACTGCTTGATCTCGGCCATCATCTTTTCGCCTTGATCGAGGGTCTCGTCATACTCTTTATGAATCGCGACCAACTCATCTTCATCGGCTAGGCGATAGTCTTCCTGCAGGCCGCGCAGCTTGGCCAACAGCGTCTTCCACTCACCAAACTTTTTGACAAACGCAGCCGACTTTTCGCCCGGCACAGGCGCCGGCTTCGCTTCTTCGGCCTCTTCTTCTTTGGCCGGCATCTCTGCTGCAGGCTTGGTTTCGACAGTTGGGGCCACCTTTTCTTCCGCCGCTTTTTCGGCGGCCGTGGGGGGGGCGATCGGCGCTTCCGCTTCGTCGGCATGTGTCGCCGGCAGCCAACTGATCGCCATCAGCGCTAGGATCAAGCTCCCCAACCACATGCTCCGCTTCAACTTCCGCAACATCGGATATCCTCTCGTTTCTTCGTGAACGCTTCGAGTGCAAGTAATCCCTCAGCTTATCAAAACGTAGCGAATGTGCGAATCGTTCGTTCCCGGGGTTTGACCTGGGCCGTTTTCGTTCCATAATTCACTTAAACAGTTCATGAATTGTTGAATTATGGCGGCGCATGGCAACCCTCCCCAACGAAAATATCGCGGAAGATACCGAGGACTTGGTCCAGGATGATCAGGCGCGCATCAGCGCCGCGTCCCTCTTTCATGCGTTGGGAGATCCGGCTCGGCTGCATCTGGCCGCATTATTAATTCATCGTGAATTGTGCGTTTCGCAATTGGCCGAGCTGGTCAACGACAGTTTGCCAGCCGTTTCGCAGCGTCTAAAGCGGTTGAAGCAAGAGCGGATCGTTCGCGCTCGCCGCGAAGGGAAACACGTCTATTATCAACTGGATGACGACCATATCGCCGCTTTGGTGATCAACGCGCTGGCGCACGCCGAGGAATCCTCATGAGCACGCAGCAAATCCCCGACGTCGCGCTCCAACGGGTCAGCCTGCATGTCCCCGAACTCGACTGCGCCGAAGAAGTGCGCCAACTGCGCGTCGGCCTCGAGCCGGTCGCCGGGATCGAGCAACTCGACTTTGACGTCCTCAGCGGACGAATGGACGTCGCCTATGACGATCGCCATTTAACCTACGAGCAACTGGTCGACGCCGTCGTCAACTTGGGGATGACCGCCAAGCCGTTTCGCAAAGGGGGACAAAGCGACGTTCAACAAGCGAGCCTGACGCGCGGCAAAGAGATCGCCACGGCGGTGGCGGCCCTCTTTATCATCGCCGGATTTGTCATGCATGCGGTCACCGCAGGCAGCTTATTGGCGGCGTTGGAAGGAGAACTATTTCCTGCCGAAGCGATTCCCTTTACCTCTTACATCGTCGCCGCGCTCTATCTGCTCGGCGCAATCAGCGGCGCTTGGTATGTCGCTCCCAAGGCGCTGATGTCGGCGCGACACTTTCGCGCCGATATGAACGTCTTGATGTGCGTTGCGATTCTCGGCGCATGTCTGCTGACCGACTTTTTTGAAGCGGCGATGGTCGCGTTTCTGTTTTCGCTCTCGCTACTGCTGGAACAATGGAGCATCGCCCGAGCGCGGCGCTCGATTTCGGACCTGATGACGCAAACGCCGCCGACGGCGCATGTCCGCTGTTGCAGCGACGACTGGAAAGAGAAACCGCTCGCCGAAATCAACGTCGGACAAATCTGCCTGGTGAAACCGGGCGAACGAGCGCCGTTGGACGGCGTGATCACTTCCGGTTCGCCGGCAATCAATCAAGCGCCGGTCACCGGCGAATCGATCCCTGTCGAAAAGAACGTCGGCGACGAAATCTACGCCGGCACGATCAACGGCGGCTCGTCGTTTCAGTTTGAAGTGACGCACGCCGCCGGCGACACGATGCTCGATCGCATCGCCAAGATGATCGACGACGCGCACAAACAACGCGCTCCCAGCCAACAATGGGTCGAAAAATTCTCGGCTTACTACACGCCGTTGATGATGATCCTGGCCGCGGCGGTGATGATTTTGCCGACGCTGGTATTGGGCATGACCCAAGAGTTGACCTGGGCCCTGGCGACCGAATGGTTCTACAACGGCTTGATCTTGCTGGTGATCGCGTGTCCTTGCGCTTTGGTGATCGCGACGCCGGTCAGCATCATCTGCGGCTTGACCGCCGCGGCGCGCAACGGCGTGCTGATCAAAGGAGGCCTGGCGTTGGAAACCTTCGGCCGCGTCGACGTGTTGGCGATGGATAAGACCGGCACGATCACCACCGGCGTCCCTGCCGTGACGCAAGTCGCCGCCCAAAACGGCTACGACGAAAGTGAAGTGCTGCGAATCGCCGCTTCGCTCGAGCAACAAAGCAATCACCCCCTGGCGACGGCAATTGTTCAAGCAGCCAAAGAGCGCGGCCTGACGCTGGTCGAACCGAACGACTTTGTCGAGATCGCAGGCCGCGGCGCCAGCGGCGGCGTCGATGGCGCGCCGGCTTGGGTCGGCAGCCCTGCAATGGCGCGCGAGCGACTCAACGATCAGGAACCACTGCAAACCGCCGCGAGTTCCGTCGGAATTGGTTCGCTGGTCGTGGTCGGCAGAGAACAAGAGTTGCTCGGGCTGATCGTGCTCGGCGACCAAATTCGAGCCGGCGCCGCCGACGTGATCGCCCAACTGCACAAGCTGGGCGTGAAAGATGTCGCGGTGATCTCCGGCGACAACAACGCGGCGGTCCAACAAGTGGCCGCCGAGGTCGGCGTTGACAGTTGGCGCGGCGAGCAACTTCCGCAAGACAAGATCGCCGCGGTTCGTCAGCTGCGCGGCGTAGGGGTGATCGCGATGATCGGCGACGGCGTTAACGACGGGCCAGCGCTCGCGGCCGCCGATGTCGGCATCGCCATGGGGGCGATCGGCGCCGACGCCGCGATCGAAACGGCCGACATCGCGCTGATGTCCGACGAGATCAACAAGCTCCCCTGGCTGGTCGGCCTGGCGCGGCGGACTTTGCAGATGATTCAATTCAACATCGCGTTCGCGCTTTGCGTGAAGGCCATTTTTGTACTGCTGGCGATTTTCGGTATGACCAACCTGTGGCTGGCGATCATCGCCGACACCGGCGTCTCGCTGCTCGTGATCGCCAACAGTTTGCGGCTGCTCAAATCCAATCAAAAGTAAACATTCGACGATTATCCATTGAGAAGTATCAGAAGGACGACAACCGTGGCGAAGATCACCGAAATCACCATGAGCGAAGCTCGCGAGATGGTCCGCGGCGCAGGTCTGCGCGGAACATCGTGTCGCTTGAGCGTGCTGCAATATCTTTCGTCCGCCACCACGCCGCTGTCGCACGCCGAAGTCGCCGAAGAATTAGACGCGCACGGCTACGACAAATCGACGATCTATCGCAGCCTGGTCGAACTGGCCGAAGCGGGTCTCCTCTCTCGCTTCGACGTTGGCGACCATACCTGGCGATTTGAGTTTCGCCGCGGTGAATCACAAGACGAAGGGACCGAACACCCTCACTTTATGTGCGTCACCTGCGGCAAAGTGACCTGCATGGATGATGTCGACATCAAGCTGAAAGCGACCAATAAGAAGACCTACACTGACATCACCGAAGTGCTGCTCAAAGGACATTGCCGCGAGTGCGGGTAAGGGAAGAAAAGCGGAAACGGGAAAGCGGAAAGCGGAGAAGAGTTGGCAAGGTGCGTCTGGACGCACCTTTTTTGCTTTCGAAGGCGTACGACCGAGCGTCTTGCTTCTTAGCCCGCTACGCGAGTTTTGAGATTGCGCTATTTCGAACCAAGCAAACACTAGCCCGCCAGCGCAAGCGAGGGAATAGGGCGGGCGATCCTAACACGGTTTGAAGTATCCAGCCGCATTTCCCTCGCTGGCGCTGGCGGGCTAGTGTTGCGTCACGCGACAATTTTCGGGCGCCATGTTCTTATTAGCCGTAGTGCGTTAGCACCGGTTTCTGGTGGGAACTCATTTGCGAAAGACAATTAGTGACAGAAACCGCGGCTAACGCCGTGCGGCTGATTTCGTGGAAGCCGAAAATAGCGGTTTGACAGAACACTAGCCCGCTGCGCAAGCGAGGGAATAGGGTGGGCGATCCTAACACGGTTTGAAGTGGCCAGCCGCATTCCCTCGCTGGCGCTGGCGGGCTAGTGTTCCGTCACGCGACAATTTTCAGGCGCCATGATTTTATTAGCCGTAGTGCGTTAGCACCGGTTTCTGATGGGAACTCATTTGCGAAAGACAATTGGTAACAGAAACCGCGGCTAACGCCGTGCGGCTGATTTCGTGGAAGCCGAAAATAGCGGTTTGACAGAACACTAGCCCGTTGCGCAAGCGAGGGAATAGGGTGGGCGATCCTAACACGGTTTGAAGTGGCCAGCCGCATTCCCTCGCTGGCGCTGGCGGGCTAGTGTTCCGTAGGAGGCATCGAGCCGTGGTCGGACCTGACAGCGGTGGTTGCCGCGCCGTTTAAAATGGCGAAATGGCCTCGAACTGCTTACCAGGAACCAATGCCTCTTACGGCTGCGCCGCCCCGATAGCGGAGCTATCGCGGCCAACCGGGAAATTGCGCAACTTCAAAAGTCAGGCCTTGGCCTGACTTTTGACCGTCGCGTCGTCAGGCCAAGGCCTGACCTACACGCACTGACGCCGCTAAGCGATTGCTTCGGATCAATCAACCATAGCGGAAGCGGAGCCAGCGCGACGGCTAGGATCAACCGCGCCCGGGAATAGCGAACTGGCGAAGCCGACGACTCTGGCACGACAGGCTGCGTTGGCTCCCAATTCTCTCCCTCTTCATCCGGCGGAAGCGGCGGTTGCTGCGAGAGAGACATCAGAGTTCTGGGGTTCAACAAAGAACGGAAATTCTCGGTGCGCCTCCACTATATCGGCAGGTGAGAGGTTTATCCCAGATTGGGTAAGCTTTTTGAGATTTGAATTACGCACCGGCGCCCGAGCTCTTATCGCGTCTTCGTGAGAAGAGCATGCCTTCAAAGCGGTGACACCAAGTGATCGGCTGCTTCTGGTCTGGCATCAAGACTTGACAAAAATTCACTCTTTCGTTACTATCTTGTAACACATTTTGCAACGGCAAACATTACTGCGGGCGTGCCGCCAACACTTTCACTCTTCCTAAAAACAGCAGGGATGGAAGTTTGTTGCTGCGCGCTCGGCTCCCAATTCCTGGTCGCGTACCATGGCGACCTTGCGATCGCGCTGCGCGCAGTGGGAGAGATCTCTTGGTCGCTATCAGACCCGATGGTCCCCCCAGAAAAAACGACGTGGTGCGGTCCAGTCCAAGGAGAGGGTGAATGACTAATTTCTAAGAACGAATGTCTAATCAAGAATGACGAGCGATGTTGTTGGTCCTATCTTGATTAGACATTCCCATAGTGCAGTCCGGTCCAAGGTTTCAGTCCGAGAAAACAGCGGTCCAGTCCAAGGTTTCGATCCGAAAAAACAGCAGTCCGGTCCAGTCCAAGGTTTTGATCCGAAAAACCAGAGGGCCTGTCCTGTCCCAGGTTTCGACTCGAAAAAATGCGATGCGGTCCGGTCCTATCCGAAATGTCCTGCCGCATTCCATCGGCTTGCGCCTCTGGCTGGTGTTCGCTTGGTTCGAAAAGTCGCAACTTCAAAACGCACTCGGGCTATTGTGACGGTTGCCGCATTCCGTCGACAAGACGGATTCCGCAATCTCGGCAGGCGGGAAGTTTTTCCCGCATTAGGTGAGCTTTTTTCGTTGCCAGTTGCACGCAAACAGCGGCCGCTTTCCTCGCTTGGCGAGCGCGGGTAAAGTGGCGGTTTCGCGAGTGATAAATTGCGCAACTAGGGCGTTGATTCGCCCCCCAAGATTCCACCCCCGTTACGAGAGAAGCTCTATGGCCAAAAAATCAATCGCCGACGTCGACGTCGCTGGCAAAACCGTTCTGATGCGTGTCGACTTCAACGTTCCGTTGGATGACGCCGGTAAAGTGACCGACGCTCGCCGTGTGGAGATGGCGCTGCCGTCAATCAAGTCGGTTGTGGACCGCGGCGGACGCGTGATTTTGATGAGCCATCTAGGGCGCCCCGAACCGGGCGCCGATAACTCGAAGTACAGTCTGAAGCCGGCGGCTGAAGCATTGGCCGGACTGCTGGGCAAACCGGTCGCATTTGCAACCGATACGGTCGGCGCAGACGCTGTCGCCAAAGCGGGCGCACTGACCGATGGCGACGTGCTGGTGCTGGAAAACCTCCGCTTTGAAAAAGGGGAGAAGAAGGGGGACGCCGAGTTCGCCGGCAAGCTGGCCGCGCTGGCCGACATCTACTGCAACGACGCGTTCGGAACTTGCCACCGCACCGACGCTTCGATGGTCGCCGTGCCGAAAGCGATGGGAGACAAACCGAAAGTGGTCGGTTACCTGGTCGACAAAGAGATCAAGTATTTGACCGACGCGATCAAGAGCCCAGAGCGCCCGTTTGTGGCGATTCTGGGCGGCGCTAAAGTTTCGGACAAGATCATGGTGATCAAAAACCTGCTGGGGATCTGTGACAAGGTGCTGATCGGCGGCGCGATGGCCTACACCTTCTCGTTGGCCCAAGGAGGCAAAGTGGGGGGCAGCCTGGTCGAGAAGGACAAAGTGGATCTTGCCAAAGAGCTGATCGCCGCTGGCGGCGACAAGCTGGTGCTGCCGGTCGACACCCACTGCGGCGACGACTTTAAGAGCAGCTGCAATAAGGTGGTGGTCAAAGCGGGCGAGATTCCGGATGGCTTTGAAGGTTTGGACATCGGACCGGAGACTGCCAAGATTTACGCCGATCTGGTGAAGAACTCGAAAACCGTCGTCTGGAACGGCCCGATGGGCGTGTTCGAGATGCCGCCGTTTGACGAAGGGACCAAAGCGGTCGCGCAAGCGATCGCCGACAGCGATTCGATCAGCATCATCGGCGGCGGCGACAGCGCGGCGGCGGTGGCCCAACTCGGTTTCGCCGATCAGGTTTCGCACGTCTCGACCGGCGGCGGCGCGAGTCTGGCGATGCTGGAAGGTCAACAGTTTGCGGCGGTCGAATTGCTGGACGAGAAGTAAATCAGCGCAGCGGCACGAAAACGCGAAGCAGGACGCCTCCGATGGGGGCGTCCTTTTTTAACGGTCGTCCGCTACATCCATTACGACCGAAACGACTCGTCCCACAGAGCAGAAGCTGTAGCGGATGGAGAACCGTCGCCGCCTGGTCTTGGCACGCATGCTATCACGGCTGTAACGTCGCGCGATCTTTTTCGCGAAAAGCGAGTCGGTCCGTGTCGATACCATCTTCTGCCACGGACGGGTGAAGTTCGGACACGGATGGGCTAACGCTGACCACTACGGTTGGAGACGCAATGCCTATCGATATTCTCCATGCTTGGCTCGGAATTGCGTTCGTCGCAATCTGGGCGATCATTGGACAAGTGACGCTAGAACGGAGCTGAGTTGCTGCTAGAGACCAATCAGGTAAGGACGCTTATCCAACACTTTCCTTTGATTCTTTCTTGCAGCAACACTTCACCCCTTTTCGCCCGAAAACGGCCCCGCTACTTGACACAGGGCGGCTCTTCGATTCCCCTAGACGGCGCAAATTCAAAAAGTCTCTGAATTTCTTGTCGTTTAGGATTACGCATGTCAGCCCCCTCTGATGAACAACCTCCGGCCGCTGTTGCGCGCCCCAATATTGCTTACTGGCGCGCCAATCTGGTCGTCATTGTGATCATGATGATCATCTGGGCAGTCGTCTCTTTCGGCTGTTCGGTCTTCTTTGTCGAGCAGCTAAACGCCTGGCATATCGGCAGTCTGCCGGTGGGCTTCTGGTTTGGCCACCAAGGCGCGATGTACGTCTTTGTCGTGCTGGTCTTCGCTTACGCGTTGATCATGGATCAACTCGATAAGAAGTACGGGGTAAAGGAATAGGCCGCACTATGTATGACTTCCCCCCTCTGCTTGGCTTTGTCGAGCTGTCTGGCGCCGTCTGGACATACATCTTTGTCACGATCACGTTTTTCATCTATCTCTACATCGGCTGGAAAAGCCGTGTGAAAGAGACCAGCGAGTTTTATGTCGCCGGCGGCGGAGTGCCGGCGATCGCCAACGGCGCTGCGACGGCGGCCGACTGGATGAGTGCGGCGTCGTTCCTCTCAATGACCGGCCTGATCGCCGCCAGCGGCTATGACGGCACGGTCTATCTGCTGGGCTGGACCGGCGGTTACGTGCTGTTGGCGCTGCTGCTGGCTCCGTATTTACGCAAGTTTGGCCAATACACGGTGCCCGACTTTGTGGGCAAACGTTATTACAGCGAGACCGCTCGCGTCGTCGCGGCGTTGTGTGCGGTCTTCGTTTCGATCACCTACGTCGCCGGACAGATGCGCGGCGTCGGACTGGTCTTCTCGCACTTCCTGGCGGTGCAGGTCGAAGTGGGGGTCGTGATCGGCATGGTGATCGTCGCCTTCTTCGCCGTGCTGGGAGGAATGAAGGGAATTACCTGGACGCAGGTCGCCCAATTTTTCATCCTGATCGCGGCGTTTTTGATTCCCTCGATCGCGCTATCGAAGATGCTGACCGGACATTACGTTCCGCAGATCGGCTTTATGACCGGCGATATTCACGAGCGGGTCGATGCGCTGCACGCCGAGCTTGGTTTTGAGGCCTATACGAAGCCGTTCACCAATCGCTCGCAATTGAACGTCTTTCTCACGATGTTCGCGCTGATGACCGGCACCGCCGGCTTGCCGCACGTGATCGTCCGCTTTTATACGGTCGCCAACGTCCGGGCAGCTCGGTTTAGCGCCGGTTGGGCGCTGTTGTTTATCGCGCTGCTTTACACGGCGGCGCCGACGATGGCCCTGTTCGCTCGTTACAACCTGCTCAGCACGCTTAACGGCGCCAAGATCGTCAGCATTGACGAAGGCGAAAACGAAGACGGCGAAAAGACCGGCACGCAGATCTACCATTTGGCGGCGGTCGGTGAAGATGGAACCGAGACGCCGATCCACTGGATCAACTCTTGGCAAATCACCGACCTGATCGTCTTTGATGACAAAGACGGAGACGGCGTGATCTCGCTCCAGAAAGATGGGGACACCTTCGCCGAAGCGACCATCGACAAAGATATCCTGGTGCTGGCGACTCCTGAAGTCGCCGGCCTCCCAGGCTGGATCGTCGCGATTGTCGCGACCGGCGGTTTGGCGGCGGCGTTAAGTACGGCCGCTGGTCTGCTGTTGGTGATCTCCAGCTCGATGGCTCACGACTTGTATATCCACTTTGTCGACCCCCACGCGTCGGAAGCGAAGCGGTTGCTTGTCGGTCGCATCATGATTTTGGGGGCCATCGTCGTCGCTGGATACTTTGGGATCATCAAACCTGGTTTTATCGGCGAAGTCGTCGCTTTCGCATTCGGACTAGCCGCGGCGAGCTTCTTCCCGATCATCTTCCTGGGGATCTTTGATCGTCGGACGAATCGCGAAGGAGCGATCTGCGGCATGATCACCGGAATCGTCTTCACCGGCGGCTATATTTTGGCCTGTAAGGCGAACGTGATCCTGCCGTTCCTGTTCAGCGAGCCGCTGATCACGCCGATATTCGCCAATTGGACCGAAGGCGGAATCTCGCCCGAGTCGATTGGAGCCGTGGGCTGCATGCTGAACTTTGTGGTGACGTTGGTCGTCAGCCGGCTGACTCCGGCGCCGCCGGAAGAGATTCAGCAACTGGTCGACAACGTGCGAATCCCGCGAGGCTCGCACGCTCCCGAGGCTCACTTCGACGAAACCGACGCCGAAGCCGACAATCCGTAAGTCGATCGCTAGAAGCGCAAAAGGAAAGCCGCCTCGGGCAAAGTCCCGTGCGGCTTTTTTTATTTTGCAATGAGAACGTATCGAAGCTTGCACTAGCAACAAAAATAGCTGCGACACGGCCCTTCAGCGACAGTGCCGACGACAGAAAGCAAGCAGCAAACCAGTTGCAAACTGCCGTTAGGCGATCTGCAGCGGCTGGCTATCAAGGACCCGTGCAGTACGGAAGTTGTCAAGGCGTTCTTCCTCAACAAAGTAATACAGATTGTCATCAGGGCTATAGAGCCCTTTGACCGACGCGGCGCTGACATCGCTGCGTACTAGTTTGCGGCTTGAAACAGCCAGCTCGCAGAACTCTTCCGGCTCGATAAAGCGAGTCCGTAGTTCCTGGCGCAGCTCATCTCGTTTTTGGGCTAAGGTCATACCAGCCAATTTCCAAACTACCATGTCGAACTTCGTCCCTCCTGAAACCGTCGTGGCGAAGCGTAAAATCCGCGGCAGTGGAAATCCGTTTCACACACGCTGGCATCTTCGTTGACGCCAGAATCACCGCTGGTCGCTATCGGTATGATAGCAGAGCTAGCGGCGTCGTCCCTTCTTAGACTCGGGATCCAAAGAACCCTCGTCCGCGAAGCTGGGAAAGATCGCAGGAACTTATTGTCGCCAAGTTAAGACCCGACGCAACCTACCCATTTGGAGAACGACTATTCCACCCGGTTCAAGGAGACTCTTGAGAAAATTTAATACCTAGCGACCAACTTTTCATTAAGTCGAAACAACGCGAAAACTCTTTCTATATCGGCACTTACAGCGTATAACTTTCTACTCAAATGGGGCGACGCCCCAAACGGGCTCTCGAAACCGATACCCCACCCCCCGAATAGTCTCTATAAGATTTGCTTGTTCCGCCAGCTTTCGACGGATGGTTTTGATGTGAACATCGATCGCTCGAGACTGCGTCGAAGGTTCTCCTTCGTGCTCCGTTCGACTAGCGTCAAAGAGATCATGCCGGGAAAAGACATGGCCCGGCTTGGCCATCAGCGTCCAAAGTAAACGAAATTCCGTCGGCGTCGCGCCGATCGATACTCCCCGAAGTTCGGCCGTGTAGCGAGTTCGATCGAGTCGCAATCCATGCTGCTCAAGGATCACGTCATCCTGCCCTGCCTGGCGTGCCCGACTGAGAAGCGTCTTTAGTCCTTGCGCCAACAGGTCGAGCGCCAGCGTCTCCGCCAGCAGAGAATCGATCGACTGCGTCTCATCGTCGACACCGTCAGTTTGACCAACGCCCGGCGTCACCAGAAACGCCGGCAATTGCTCAGGCCGCATTCGACTGCTGATGCGGCGGCACATATCAAACGACTCTGGCGAATGATGGCCGACCAACACAATATCAGGCGAATGGGTGATCGCCTGCTCCAGACCATCCTCCGAATCGACAGCTGTTCGCACTTCGCAGCCCGATTGCCGCAAGTTATCAGCCAAGGCGGCGCTGAGCCTGCCTGGACGACCGATAATGAGCACAAGCCGGTTGTTCATCGTGAAGGCGTTGCGATGGAGTGACCAGAAGGAACGAAAATGTACAATCTGCCGCCAGCAGCGCTCTTAAGGCGCTCGGTCGCCGCCGCGGCGCACCAACTCACCCTCGACCAGGTAGACGACCGTTTCGGCGATGTTCGTCGCATGATCGGCGATCCGTTCGACGTGCCGCGAAATCGTCAGCATCTCCATCATCCAATCAAGATCATCAGGCCGCTGGCGAGCGCCGTTCTTAAACCAGTCGTACATACTGCGATGCAATTCATCGACCTTATCGTCGGCCGCGATGATCGCGCGTGCTTTGCTCGCGTCGCGATCCAGCAGCGCATCAAGACTTTGCCGCAGCATCTCGACCGAAGCTTCTTTCGACTGTTGCAACAGCGGCGGCAGATCAAAATGGGCGCCCGAATCGAGCAGACGCAGGACCCCTTGGCCGATGTCGTGCGCCTGATCGCCGATTCGCTCAAGTTCGTTGATCACGGTTTGCACCGTGATCACAAATCGCAGATCGGAGGCGACCGGTTGAAACAGCGCCACCAGGTGCAGCGACTCTTCCGCGATCGCCATTTGCATCGCGTCAACATCGTCGTCGCGATTGACCGCTTCCTGGGCAAGGTCACGATTTTGCTCTTCGGCGGCTCGAATCGCCAACATGACGTGATCTTCGACCATCGAGCCGAGCGTCAACAATTGGCGGCGAAGCTGGTCAATCTGCTTTTCAAAATGAACCGACATTGAATTTCAATCCTTGTTTGCGTTGCGATCGCAGGGAGCGTCAAGCTGGCCGTTAGCGAAAGTTCCGCATGTACGAATCAATCGTTTCAGCGTCGGGACTTTTGACGGTCATTCCCAGCGGTCCCGCTCCTATCTTCGTGACATGCTTGGCGAGATCCGAGTTGCCGGCGAATTCCTTCAGCTCGGCACAATCGGCTCGCAATACCCACAAGCGGCCATCGACAATCTTTGTCACGTAACCCGGCTGAGCGACTAGATAGGCTTCGATCACGCCGGCGTCGCGCGTTTTGAGCGTCTCGCGCTGCGGGCCGACCCCAATTTTCGTGACGTGGGCGGCCGGTTCTCCTTGCTCACGAAACTCTTTCCAGGCGTCTCCGTCGGCCGGAAAGACCCATACGCGGCCATCGGCGTCGACGGCGGCTTCAAAGCCTGGTTTTCCGTATTGATATGCGGCGATCGTTGCGGCGTCGTCCGATTTCAAAGTGACTCCCAGCGGCCCTACGCCTGGTCGAATCACCTGCTTGGCCGGCTCGCCTGCGGTGAGAAACTGGTCGGCGGCTTCGCTCCCCTCACGCAAAACCCAGACGCGTCCATCTTCGATCGCCGTAACAAACCCCGGCTTGGCGGCGAGATAGCCAAGAATCGTTTCCATTTCATCCGACTTCACTGTCATGCCTGACGGACCGACGCCGGGGCGAATGACTTGCTTCGCCGGTTCGCCGGCAGTCAAAAAGTTGGCCAGACTAGCGTTCGTCAGGCCAAACACCCACAAGCGGCCATCCTCTTCAAAGGTGACGTAGCCAGGCTTATCGAATGCGGCTTTGTCGGCCGATGTTTTCACCACTTCGCCTGTGGGAAGATAGTAGAGCCAATACCAATCGTTTTGCTTGGAATCGATTCCTGCTTTCGCTCGATAGCACGCGGTCACGCCGATGATGTCGCCATCTTGCAGATGTTCGACCACGATAATCGATCCGTAGCCGGGCTGGTTGATGTTTTGCAGGGCGACGGGATTGGCGTACGCTTTGGACTCGCCGGCGACTTGCGGAGCCGGCGCCGCGGCAGGCGCCTGCGGTAAGACATCCCACTTCTCGTACTTGCCGCTCAGGTAGCTCCAGAAGTCTTTGGCAAACTGCTGATGCTCCTCCGATCGACGTTCAGCGGCGGCGGCCGGAACGATCGATCCGAAAATCAAAGCGAGACAAACGAAGGCGCCAATGAATCGAGACATCATGTTCCCCTGAAATCGGTGCGTACGTAAATGGCGGTGATGGGAAATTGGATACGTTCCGTTAGCCGAAGCGGCCGGTGACGTAGGCGTTGGTTTCGGTCAGTTTGGGATTGGTGAAAATGTCGACGGTCGGACCGAACTCAACCAAACGCCCTAGATACATGAACGCGGTGTAGTCGCTGATCCGCGACGCTTGTTGCATGTTGTGCGTCACGATCAAGATCGAGTACTCGCCGCGCAGTTCGCGAATCAAGTCTTCGATCTTGCTGGTCGCGATCGGATCGAGCGCCGAGCATGGTTCGTCCAGCAACAGCACTTCCGGCTCGCTGGCGATCGCCCGCGCGATGCACAACCGCTGCTGCTGTCCGCCAGAGAGACTCAGCCCGCTCTCGTGCAGTCGATCTTTGACTTCGTCCCAGATCGCGGCGCCTTTGAGGCTATGTTCGCAAACCCCTTCCAGGACTCCCCGATTTCGCTCGCCGTCGATGCGCAGCGGGTAGACGACGTTTTCAAAAATGCTCATCGGAAAGGGATTCGGCTTTTGAAAAACCATTCCCATTCGCTTCCGCAGTTCGATCACATCGACGCCGGCGTCACAGATTGAATCGCCGTTGAGGACGATGTCTCCCTGGATGCGGACGGTATCGATCAAGTCGTTCATCCGGTTGACGCAACGCAACAGCGTCGACTTGCCGCAACCGGATGGTCCCACCAGCGCCGTCACTTGGCCCTTGGGAACCGGCATGTTGACATTGAACAGCGCTTGCTTCTCGCCATACCACAGGTTGAAGTTTTTGATCTCAAGCACGCAATCTTCGCGTTTCACCGAATCGTGAATAACCGAGTCGAACTCATGCCCTTGGGCGATCATTTCCAAGCGGTTCTGACGCTCTTCGGCGGGCTGCTGTGCAGGGGAAGTCTCGTTCACGCTGTTTCTCGTCTGAGGGATATTCTCAATTTCGCGTTGCGTCGTCATCGTGCCGTCTGATCTCTGCTGGATTGGTTAGAACTGCCCCGGCTGGAATCGCCGTCGCAAGCGAGCACGAAGCCAAATCGCCGACAAGTTCAATAAGGCGATCACGCCGATCAACAACAATGTCGTGGTGTAAACCATCGGCTTGGCGGCTTCACTATTCTGACTCTGAAAACCAAGGTCGTAGATGTGAAAACCAAGATGCATAAAACTGCGATCAAAATGCAAAAACGGCGGCGTAAAATCAACCGGCAATTCCGGCGCGAGTTTTAATACGCCGACCAGCATCAGCGGCGCAACTTCGCCGGCGCCGCGCGCCATGGCCAAAATCATGCCGGTCATGATTCCCGGTAATGCGTGCGGCAGAACGATTCGCCAGATGGTTTGCCATTTGCTGGCGCCGCATCCATACGAGCCTTCCCGCAGCGAGTTGGGGACTGCGGCCAGTGACTCTTCGGTCGCGACGATCACCACCGGCAACGTCAACAACGCGAGCGTAATGCTGGCCCACGCCAAACAACCTTTGCCAAACACCGGGTTGGGCAAATGCGACGTAAAAAAGCCGTTGAATTCAGGCGTGGTCGCCAAAGCGACTAAAAATGCAACCGTCGCGGCGACCCACAACAGCAGCGCGAATTTGCCGAGCCATTGATTGCGACGGCCGGTCAATTGACGCCGATTGCCAACCGCATACATCGACATCATAAAAGCGCCGCACGCAGTCGCCGCTAAGACGCCCAACAACAGATACCAACTTCCCGACGACATCACCGGCAGGTCGGCGTTTTTTGGACCACCGTCAATGTAGCGCCCGACGTTGCCAATCAAAAAAGCGAAACCGAACACGCCGAAAACGATACTCGGCACGCCGGCAAGATTGTTGATGCTAATGCGAATGGCGCTGACAATTGGCCCCGGCTTGGCGAACTCGCGCAGATAAAGCGCGGCCAATACGCCAAACGGCACGACCAGGATCGACATGATCATCGTCATCGCGACGGTTCCCCAGATCGCCGGAAAAACGCCCCCTTCCGAGTTCGCTTCGCGCGGGTCATCCATCAGAAACTCGCCCCAACGCGACATGTAAACTCCCAGCTTGCCAGCGATGCCCAGTCGGTTGGCGGGAAAGGCCCGGACGATCTCTGACAGCGGGATATCTTTGTCGATCTTTTGTGCGGTCTGCATATGCAGCACGTAGCGCGCGTTCTCGTCGTTGAGTTGCCGAATACGATCCTGCAGCTTGACGGTACGTTCGGTCGATTCCTGGCGAATTCGGAGGAAACTCTCGACCGCCGCTTGCGTTGATTCCGGCATCGCGTTGACCAACTGTTTGATCTCCGCGATCCGCGTTTTCGGTTGCGTCTGCTGCTCGACCAGGTCGGTCGCCAAACCTTGCGTGATTTTCTGAGCAAACTTGCTCAGCGGCGAATCGGCGCCATATCGCTTTTCGATCTGTCGCAATACCGCCTGGTTCTTTTCGCCGATCGCGTCGAGAACTGCGACTTGCCCTTGTAGCCGAGCTAACTCATTCGCCAACTCCACGATAAAGACGCCGGGATGGGCGATCTCTTCATCACGTAATTCCAATCGCGCCGTTTCTTCTTCGCTGTTGACTTCACCAACTTCAAACTCTTCGATCTCTTTGCGACGCGCAGAACGACTAATGACTTCGTCATGAAACTCGTTAAATTTGTCCCAAGCTTCTTCCGGTCCGACAGTCGCCTGAACGATGCTTATGACGTTTTGCTCATCCGATTTCACGTCGGCCAGCGGCTTTTCTTCGCCCGACTTCAATTTGGCCCGCAACTCGCCGGCGAGCGATTTGTTTTCAGCGACGAAGGCGTCAATATTCGCGGCCCGAACCTTGGTAAGCTCCGCTTCGACCGGCGCGAGCGCTTCTTTGAGCTGCGCCGCTTGATCGGCGTCCGTGATGCGGTACGAGTTGCTTTGCAGTTGCTGGACGATATCGGCTAGTTGTTCTTCTTCGGCCGAGATCGGTCGCTGATACGACATCTTGAACTCAACCGGCATGCCGTAGAAACGTCCCCACGATAGCCGCTCGATCACCATCGCCCACTCGGGCAGCGTCGCTTCGGGCGAGACCATCTCAAATTCGGTGACGGTATGGTAGTGCGTTCCTTCGCGATCGAAGTTGGAGATAATATCGAAGTTGCCGGTCCGATATTGGCGCCGCTCCACTTCAAACGGAACGCTGCCCGCCGCTTCAAACTTCTGCTGAGAGATCTCGCGGGCCTTCGCCAGTTCGGGCGGAAACGAGTTGATCAATTGCTCGGTCAGATCAAATTTTTCGACGCCGGCCTCTTCCCCCAAGTAGATCGCCCCGTCGACGGTTTCGACCTGGTAGAGCTGTCCCGGCCAGAAGGTGCGCATGCCGTTGTAGATGACCAGCGACAGCAGGCCGAAGATCATCAGTAAACAAAGGGCCAGCGAACCGCCGGTTAGCCAGACCATGGGCTCGCCCTGCGCGAGGAGCGAAAGGCCCGGTTTGGAAACGTGCCCTCGTTTCTCCCGCGGCGCGGCGGCAGCGTCGTTGTCAGCAGGCGAGGTCATAGTTGATAAGCTCGTTTACGGAAACGCAGCCGCACAATTTCGGCCGCGGTATTAATCAAAAAGGTGATGACGAACAGCACCAAGGCCGCTGCAAACAACATGCGAAAGTGGGTGCTGTTCTCCACCGCTTCCGGCAGTTCAATCGCAATCGTCGCGCTCAGCGTCCGGAAGCCGCTAAAGATATTCCAATCGGTCACCGGCGTGTTGCCGCCGGCCATTAGCACGATCATCGTCTCGCCAACCACGCGTCCCAAACCGATCATCAATGCCGAGAAGAGCCCGCTCATTGCAGTCGGAATCACCACGCGTACGGTCGTTTGCCAGGGAGTCGCTCCGCAGCCGAGCGACGCTGAGCGAAGATGTTTCGGCACGGTCGCCAACGCGTCATCCGCGATGGTGTAGATGATCGGAATCACGGCAAACCCCATCACAAAGCCGACGACAAACGAGTTGCGCTGGGCGTAACTATCAATGAACGTGCCGCGCGGATCCCAGACTTCAGCGCCAAACAGCGTCGGCAGCCAATAGAGCGCCGACGAGAGCAACCAGGCGAAGCCGAACGTCAGCAGCACCAGCGCGGCGAATTTAACCAGGCTTAACAGGGCGAACTGCGATCGATTCCACTGCAGCGCCCTGGCTCGCAAATAAGGGTTAATAAAGGCGCCGTTCAAAAAGAAAGCGAACATCCCGCCCAACGGTAACAACATCATCAACCAGCCGACGACGCCTGATCCCCGCCCGTCAAGCCACAGCTTCACATTGCCGTCGAAGGCGATCTGCTCGACCAGCGGTCCCAGCAGATACGAAACGGCCAGTCCCAGCAGCAGCGCCGGAACCATGAACCAGAGACGCCATGACTCGAGGATCAAGCCGATCCGCCGCGGCAACAATTGCCACATCATGGCCGCCAAAATAAAGGTGAGCGGCACGACGACAACCGTCGTTAAAAAGAAGGCCAAAAACGACTCCACGATCGGAGCGAACACGATCGCCGCCAGAAATCCGAGAACGACGCTCGGCAGGCTCGCCATCATCTCGACCGTCGGTTTGACGACGGCGCGAACTTTGTGCGTCGTGAACTCGCTGGTATAAATCGCCGCCAGCAGCGCGATCGGAGCGCCGAACAACATCGAGTAGAACGTCGCCTTCAGCGTACCGGAGATCAGCGGGTAGAGCCCCAATTTCATTTCTGGTTCGACGCCGGCCGACGAGCTTTGCCAGATCTGACGCGGCTTCGGATAACCTTCGTACCAGACCGGCATAATCGCCGCTGCAACCGTAATTTCAGGATGTCGCGGATCAAAGTCCCAAAGATATATTCCTTCGCCCGATTCGACCAACAAGCCGTTATCTTTCGGCGTGATCATCGCGCCGATTACCGGAGCGTCCTTCGGCAGATGGCGATCGAGCACGAGTCGTTCGGTCGTCATTTGGTAGACGCGAAAACGACCCGACTCGTAACCGACGACCAACATGCGGCTACGTTCCGACGCGCGCATTGAATTGATCTTCTCGCCAGGCGCCGGTTGCAGCACATGCACGCGCGCCAGGGTAAAACCGTCGCTGGTTTTGCGGGCTTGCAACTCTGGTTCTTCCGTCTCGGCGCCGCGAACCAAAAACCAGCCGCTTGCGCCCCCTTGGCTATCGCCGACAAAAACGGTCTCGCGTCCCAAGATAAAGTCGCAGACGGTTAACTGTGCGTCAGTATCAGGAAGCAGGTCGACCTTCTCGGCCGGATTCAGATGATAGCCTGATCCATCCTCCGCGCTTTCGCGAACAAACCGGACCATCTGGCCCGACTTCCAAGCCAGCAAGATGTCGTTGCCGCGGGCGGTTTGCAGTAGAAACTGCGGGCGTTCGCCTTGAATGTCGGCGATCTCCAACTCGATCGTTTCGTTTTTCAGCGTCACATCGCCGGTCAGAAAATCTTCTTCCTCCTTCAGCGTGCCGTAACGCAACTTGCCGTCGGCCGCAAAGCAAACGTACTTGCGATCGTCTTTCGAGATGCTGACCTGATTGCCGCCGCTAGCCGCTTCGGGCACATGGTCCAGCATCAAGATCGCTTTGTCCGTCACCTGAACCGGATCGAGCACGCTCGATTCGAGCAACTGCACTCGATACTGTCCCTGCGACGTAAGCTCCAAGACGCCGGTCTCGTTCTCTTCCGGCTGATAGGTCGCTCGCTCGCCAGGCTTCATTCCATGAAATTGCTCGGGGGCGTCGACGACGTCGATAAAGGTGGTCGCAAAATGGATGTCGGCAAACTGAATCGAACCATCCAGAAAACCAAGCAGCAGACCGCCACGTCCTACCGACGTGGAAATGGCCGAGAGTTGTTTGTCTTGGAAAAGCTGACGCTCGCCAAGTTTTTCACCGTTATCCACGCGAAACGTTTCGAGGCGCCCGTCATCAAACAACACCCAACCGATCGATTGGTACTCATCGACCGCCAGGTGAACCGGCTTGGTTGCTCCCCAATGCGTTTCACGCGTCACTTCGCCCGAAAGAGAAGCAGGCAATCCTAGTGGAGCGACACGCGCAACCAGGACAACGAACACCGCCAAAACGGCGACGATCGTACCAATTCCGCCAACGGTAATCACGAACTCCGACAGTACGTCGGCGGCGGCGACCGTCCAACGCGTCTTCATGCGACGTCGGCGGCCGGAGAAACTCTTATCGTCTTGCGACATGGGGTGGGCTAATCCGGCGAGAGTCTCGTTACTATCGAGACGCGGGAAAAGAAAAAACGCGTCACCCCTGCATAGCGCAAGGGCGACGCGGTAAACATTCGCAAGCTGCGCGACTACTTCTTGAGGATCATCTCAAGTTGACGCGTCGCGACTTTGGCGTTGAGCGGCAAGTAGCCATCTTTCACAACCGCTTCTTGACCTTCTTTGCTGAAGATGTACTTGATGAACTCAAGACGAAGCGGGTCAAGCTGGCTGCCCGGCTTGTGGTTGACGCTGAGATACAGGAAGCGCGACAACGGGTAGCTGCTGACCGTTTCCATCGACGGTTCGACGTAATCGGTCCCCGTCTTCGACAGCGGCACGACGCGGACGGCGGCGGTTTTGTAGCCGATGCCGCTATAGCCGATACCAGCCTGATCGTTGGCGACCCCTTGGATCACCGCCGAGCTGCCCGGCTGTTCTTTCACCGAGGTTTTGTAATCCCCTTTGAACAGCGCGTTTTCTTTGAAGTAGCCGTAGGTGCCTGAGGCCGAGTTACGACCATACAGACTGATCGCGCGATTGGCCCAAGCCCCTTCCAAACCAAGCTGACCCCAAGTGGTGATATCGGCTTTGCCGCCACCCTTGCGAGTGCTGGAAAAGACGGCGTCCAGTTGTTCCAACGACAAGCCCTTGATTGGGTTGTCTTTGTGAACGAAGACCGCCAGCATGTCGATCGAAGTGCCCAGCTGCGTCGGCTTGTAACCATAGGCCTTTTCGAAGGCGTCGATTTCATCTTCTTTCATCGGGCGGCTCATCGGGCCAAACGTCGCGGTCCCTTTGGTCAGCGCGGCCGGAGCGGTCGAAGAACCCTTGCCTTCGATTTCGATCGTGACGCCTGGGTAGAACTTCTGGAAACCTTCCGCCCACAAGGTCATCAGGTTGTTCATCGTATCGGAACCCATGCTGCTGATGTTTCCGTTGACTCCCTGAACCGGCTTGTAAGACGGCAGGTTTTCGTCGACTTGAACTTGCGCCGAAGCGGCAAGCGGTGCGGTCAGCGCCAAAGCGGCGACCAAAAAGAAGTTCCGGCAGCGGATCATTGTGGGTGCTTCCCTCTGAAAATTGTCACAGATACTTCGAAATCCCCGACCACACTACGATTCGCCGCAGAGGCCGAGCACTGCCAGACTATGATGACCAACGACTGTTAAGATTCGATGAATAAACTGTGAACAAGCGTTAAAAACGTTTTGCGGCAAATTCGGCGAAAATCGATGTGCGCCAATCAATAGTGCATGGAGAATACGACAAGAACTCGTAAATCCTCGGCGAATATTTCATGAAGAACTCGTGTGTGCGTCCTCCACGGGCTGCCCAAGAAGCAAGGAAAGTTTAGATCGACTTGCTCCCCACTTCAACCACCGAAAGCAGCCCGTCCCCGTCTCGATCGAGCTCCTCGAATTGCGTTCGATTCCCGAGAAACTCGGGCCAACTGATATCGCCGTCGCCGTTAAAATCCATTCCCGCGTGCCAATCGGGACGCCCCTCGATCGGCGATTGAGCCTCGCGAGCAGGGAGCGCCGCTCCATCGCGATCTCCCCCCCGATAGATCACGAGACCACCAAAGGCCGGGAATTCAGCCAGCGTAACCACTTGATCCCCATCGGCGTCCAGTTTCTTCAATTTTTTTGCCGCCAAACGCAGTTCCCGCGTCGCCAGGCGCCCATCACCGTTCTCATCGAAGAGGGCGAACAGGGGATCAATCTCGCCGATTCGCTGCACCCGAATCTGACAGGCCTTCACCAGATCGACATTCGCCAGGGCCGTCGACAATTCCTCCAGCGTCACTTGGCCATTCTCGTCGGTGTCAATTGCGGCGAAAGTAAGCCGCTCCACCAGGTTATCGGGGAATTCTTCCTGCTCGAGATACTCGTTCTTATCTCGATCATAGACCTGCAGTAGATTTTGGGCCTGGCTGTTCGATTGCAGCGAATTGATGTCGTCGGCGGCATGAATCAATAGTCGGCCATTTCCGTCGGCCAAGGCTTTGCTCGCCGTAAACGCCGTCTCCTGCAACCGGCAATCGGCGTCGGGAGAGATTGTCAGCGCCAAAAACGCTTCTCCTTCGGCTCGCTCGCCAAAGCGAATTTCGAGCGTGGCGCTCGGTCGGAGCTGCGCGATGCGAGCGACTTCACGAAACTCGAGATAACCATCTTCATCTTCATCGATCATCCTCAGCGGCGAATTTTCGCCGAATACGGTCGCAATTTCGATCGCCGATCCAAAGTTGTAAATCGTCTCCAAAGAACGAAAAACCTGTGGCCAGGCGGTATTTTCATCCAGCACGAACGCGCCTAGTTCGCCGCGCCAGCCGGTACTGCTCGGCATTCCCATCCTCGGGCTGCGCGGGGGAGCCAGTTCGGCGGCAGAGATGATCCCATCGGCGTCGGCGTCACGCGCACGCAGCAAAACTTCCGCCGCTTCCATTTCATCCGCGGATAGCCACTGATCCCCATCTTGATCCAGCACCCGCAAGACGTCTGACTGCTCGCGACTGCGACGAAACGTGGAATATGCGCGAGGATCGACCGAAAACTCGCGGGCCTTGCCGCGATTGCGAGTCAGCAACCGCGGGGTCTCGTCGGCGTCGACGCGACCATTGCGATTGACGTCGTACAGATTGATCAGCCGGACACGTTCCTGCGGCTTTGCAAAGGAAAGACTGCCGAGTTGCCCTCGATTGAACTGCGGGTTATCGGCCAGTTCGTCCCAAGTCGAGATACCATCCCCATCGGTATCGGCCATGCCGATCACCTTGTCAGAGAGGGCCGCCAACGCTTCGTCAAACGGGCGACCATCGATCCAAAGCAAGACCTCCAGCAACAGCGGCTGGCGATCGGCCATCACCAGCAACTTCTGCGGCGTCGGTCGTTTCACTGTCGGTAATTCAGCAACAACTGCTTCCTTCGGCATCTCTTCCGCTGGCGGCAACGCTGCAACCGCTTCTTCGGTCTTGTCCGGTGCGATTTGCTCGGTCGTCGTATTGGACGGCGCAGGCGACGGCGCCTGTTTTTCGGCAGGGCGACAAGCACTCAAACCGAGCAGCAGTAAACAGGCCAACAGCGATTGCTTACGACAACAACGCACGAATCGGCGCCCCCTCGCTGATCTTGATCGGTCGCGACAGAGGAGAAATGTTCTCGGTCGCCGGGTCGACTCCCACCGCCGCACAAAGCGTCGCGATGAGATCGGGCACTTCGGTCTTCCCATCGACCACCTCCTGCCCCCCTTCGCTGGTCGAGCCATATGCTTGACCGCCGGCAATGCCTCCGCCGGCCAAGACGCAGCTCCAAGCGTCCGGAAAATGATCGCGTCCTGCGTTGGCGTTGATCTGCGGAGTTCGCCCAAACTCTCCCATCCAGAGGATTGTCGTCGAATCGAGCAAGCCGCGCTCGTCCAATTCACGCATCAGAGTTGACCACCCCTGATCGAGTTCCGCCGACAACGTTTTGACGCCGGCAAAGTTCGCTTGATGCGTATCCCATCCCAGCCCGTCAGCGCCATGCGTCACTTCGACAAACGGCACACCACGTTCGATCAAACGACGGGCAATCAAGCAACCTTGGCCGAACCGGCCATTTCCATACGACTCACGCACGGCGTCTTCTTCCTGGTGCAGGTCAAACGCCGCCGCCGCTGCGGGATTCATCATCCGCACTGCGCGGCGAAAAACCGTATCGTGCGACTTGGGCGCCGCCGCATCGCGCAGCGCCAAAAACGACTCTTGTTGGCCGCGCCACAGCTTCATCCGCGCCTCGGCTCGCTCTGGCGAAACCTCGCCGGGCAATTGCAAATAGTCGACCCCTAGATCCACGGGCCCTGTTGCATCGGCGGTTGGGTTGGCCGGACCAACCATCGTGCGCTGGCCAACCGTCGTCGCGGCGTACTTTGGACCGAGAAAACCGCCGCCGATCGACGCCTGACTAAATGCAGCGTTTGGATTGACCGCAACAAAGTTTGGCAGATCGGCTTGCGGATCCCCCAACGCTTTCGACAGTGACGCTCCAATCGCCGGATAGCGGAGCGGTCCGCCGGGACGCTCTCCGGTGTGCATCAAATAAGAGCCCCGAATGTGATCTCCTTCCTTGGTGCTCATGCCGCGCAAAATCGCCAAGCGATCGGCCTGTTTGGCCAATTGCGGCAGATGCTCGCTGAACTTGAGGCCGGGAACGCTGGTTTCGATCTCTTTGTACTCGCCGCCGTTGGCATGACCCGGCTTCAGATCAAACGTGTCCATCTGGCTCGGTCCGCCCGACATCCAAAGCACGATACAGCGGCGTTTGACCGGTTGCTCGGCAGCGGCTTGCACCAACGCAGGCAACCACGAACAGCTCGCGGCGCCGAGCATCGCTTGCTGCAAAAATCGTCGTCGATCGGTCGCTGCCATCACCCATCCTCTCGTTAATGATTGAGCATAAACTCGGCGCTGGCGGCGACCGCCCACAACAGATCGCCCAGCGCTTGCTTCTTTTCGTTGGGCGAAGCGGTCGCCAGGTACTCGCTAAATCGTTGTCGCTCTTCCGCGGTCGGCGGTCGCGAGTAGGCGGCCAATGCGATCAACTCGACACGCTGTTCATCGCTAAAAAAGGGAGCTTCCAACGACTTCAAAAACCCGCTCGTTTCTGGCGCCGTCGCCAACGAGACCGGCGGGCCATTCATCAGCGCGAGCGCTTGCGGCGCTCCGGTTTCAAAGTCGGTGCGGTCCAGAGAAACGGTGCGCATCCGAGCGACAAATTGAAGTCGTTGCTGCGATTGATTGAAAGACTGCGGCGCCTGGTTGCTCGGGTCGCCGACCGTCTCACGAATCAGTCCTAGTCTTAGAACGCTGTCGTATAGTTGCTCGGGCGAGAGTGATTTGATCGCCATGCTGGCGAAGAGTTCCGGACGCTGACCAGCAACGTTTTGACTGCTGCGCGCGTAGGCGTCGGTCATCGCCAGCGTCCGCAACAATTGTCGCAGGTCGTAGCCCGATTCGATAAAATATTGCGTCAACTCCTCCATTAACGCGGGATGGCTGGGCGCATTAAGCGGCGAAAGATCATCCACCGGCTCCACCAAACCGCGACCAAACAGATGCGCCCACGCCCAGTTCACCGCGCGGCGGGCCGTGTAAGGATTGTCGCGAGCAACCATCCAGACCGCCAGTTTCTGCCGACGGGTGCCGCCAAAGCGATCACTGGGCGCGCTGCCGCCGGGATAAAGCGGCGCGACGGTTTCTTCCGAGTCGGGAATCTTCACTTCGCCCGCTTCTCGATCGACCAACGAGATTCGCCCCATCGCGCTATCCCGCTTGGCGACCCGGGCAAAGAAGGCGGCGTAGCCCCAAAAGTCTTGCTGTTTCCAGTCATCGAACGGGTGATCGTGACATTCGGCGCATTGAATATGCAGCCCCAGAAAAATCCGCGACGTCTCAGCCGCCAACTGCTCCGGTTTCAAATCGAGCGCATCGTAAAAGTAAACCGGACCATCTTGCTCGCTGCTGGCGGTAATGAACTGTTCGACGATGCGATCGTACCGAGCATTTTCCAAAAACTGCTCACGCAGCCAGGCTTGCAGCGCAAACTGATTTTGCAACTGCTGAAAGTCATCGGTCGGCTTCAAGATGATCTCGCGCCAAGTACTGGCCAAGTGTGACGCGAACGCCGGTGAAGCCAGCAAACGATCGATCAATTGGCGCCGCTTCTCGGGCGAGCTATCGGCCAGATAATCGCGCGTGATCGCCACCGGTGGGATTGTGCCGCTGAGGTCCAGTGAGGCGCGGCGCAGAAACTCGCCGTCGTCGGCCTTCGGCGCCGGCTCAACTCCTTCTGACGCCAGACGCTCCAACAGCCGCTGGTCGATGCGAGCCGTCATCAGAGCCGAACGATCAGGAGGCGCCTCTTCGGCAACCGCGACTGCAGTCGGAACGAGTAAAAACGAGATCGCAAGGTGAACAAGCAGAAAACGAGACATAACGTATCGAGTAGAAAGAGGAGATAGGTTCGACACTCCCGCATTCTAGCGGATCATGCTATGCATGCGAACGAAAAGGGGGGGATTTTCTCCCCTCGGCTTGAAGACGAAAGTCCCCCTGAGCGTAGGTGATTCGCTAGACTGACGCATCCATTGCCAAAAATCCTTCGATTTGACGTGTCTGTATGAATCCGCCAGCAAATTCCTCGGCGCCCCAAGTCTCGTTCTGGCGCCTGCTTTGGCGGCGGCGGCAATTAGCGATCGCTTTACTCGCAATTGTCGGAATCGCCGTTCATCTCTTATTGCGGTTTGGAAGCGATGCGGCTTCGGACACGTTCAACCTGCCGCTGTGGATCACGCTTGCAATCGGGGGCGTTCCGCTGATCTTGGAACTGCTTCACAAAGTTGTTCACTTCGATTTTGGCGCCGATTTGCTCGCAGGTATTTCGATCATCGCATCAGCGCTGCTGGGCGAGTACTTGGCCGGCTCGATCGTCGTGCTGATGCTTTCGGGGGGCGAGGCGCTCGAGTCGTTCGCCGTCGGCCGCGCTTCCGCTGTCCTGCAAGCGCTGGCCAAACGACTTCCTTCGATCGCGCATCGTCGCAACGGCGCCGCTTTAGAGGATGTCGCCGTCGACGCGATTGACGTGGGAGATATCGTCGTAATCTTGCCGCACGAAGTCTCCCCGGTCGATGGAGTCGTGATCGAGGGACACAGCGTCATGGACGAATCGTATTTGACCGGCGAACCCTACCTGATGTCGAAAACGCCAGGGACCAGCGTCATGTCGGGCGCGGTCAACGGCGATGGAGCGTTGACGATTCAGGCAGAACGACAAGCGGTCGACTCGCGCTATGCGAAAATCATGGAGGTGATGCGCAAGTCGGAACAGCAGCGTCCGCGCATGCGCCGACTAGCGGACCAATTGGGCGCCTACTATACGCCGCTTGCTCTGGCGATCGCTGGCGCGGCCTGGTACGTCAGCGGCGATGCGACTCGTTTTCTCGCGGTCATCGTCGTTGCGACCCCCTGCCCTTTGTTAATTGCGATTCCGGTGGCGATCATCGGCTCGATTTCGCTCGCCGCTCAAATGGGAATCATCATTCGTCTTCCGGCGGTGCTTGAACAGGTCGATCGTTGCCGCACGGTGATCTTCGACAAGACAGGGACATTGACCTATGGCGAGCCCCGCATCTATGACCAGTGGAACTCGGCCGAATGCGATCCACTGGAAACGCTCGCGTTGGTCGCCAGCCTGGAACGCTACTCCAAGCACCCGCTTGCGGCGGCGATCCAGAAAGCGGCGGAAGCGGCGTCCGTTGCGACCTATGACGTTACTCAGGTCAGCGAACGCCCTGGCCAAGGAATGCGCGGTCACGTCCACGACCGCCAGGTGCGGATCACCAGTCGCAAACAACTCGCCAAAGCACAGACGGTGGCGACGCTTCCGGAGCAACAAGGAGGCCTGGAGTGCGTTGTGCTGGTCGATGAAAAGTTAGCGGCGGTCTACTTCTTTCGCGATGCGCCGCGCCGCGAGGGAAAGCGGTTTATCGATCACCTGGGACGGCGACATCAGATCAGCAAGCTGATGCTAGTCACCGGCGACCGAGAATCAGAGGCCCGATTCTTGGCCGATCAAGTCGGTATCCACGAGGTCTATTTCAACCAAACTCCGGAAGAGAAGCTTGAGCTTGTCCAACGCGAAACGGCCAGCTCTGCGACCCTGTTTGTGGGAGACGGCGTCAATGACGCTCCGGCTCTTGCGGCGGCGACCGTTGGCGTCGCATTTGGTCAAAACAGCGACGTCACCACCGAAGCGGCCGGAGTCGTTGTTCTCGACAGTTCGCTAGAAACCGTCGACAAGTTGCTCCATATCGGTCGCCGTATGCGCACGATCGCTCTCCAAAGCGCCGTGGGGGGAATCGCGCTCAGCATGATCGGGATGGTGGTCGCGTCCGTCGGCTGGCTGCCTCCGGTGGCGGGAGCGATATCGCAAGAGATGATTGATGTGATCGTGGTTTTGAACGCGTTGCGAGCGGCGTTTCCGCCAAGCGAGTTGACTGATTACGATAAATAGCGATTCCGACCATTCTCTGCATTACACGCACCTTCAAGGAACACGCTCATGCTTCGCTACCTGATCACACTTTTTTGTGCGGCGACGCTTATGCTGGCTACCGCTGCCGGAGCCGCAGAGCCGGGCGAAGGATTGATTGACGGACTGCTCGCCCAGATTCGTCAGCTAGAGCAACGCTTGGAACAGATCGAATCCCAAGTCGACAAAAACAGCGCCGCGATCGATCGCGCGGATGCGCCGGCCGCTAAACCGCAGGTCGTAGTCCAACCGCAGAAGCCGCCGAAACAAGCCAAGCCCGCTAAGCAAGAGAAGACGGAGAAATCGATCACGCTTAACTGGACGCCGCAAGAACCGGTGGACTATTCAGGGCAATGGCTGATGACGCTGCCGCTGGGCGCCGAGCATCAGGTCGCCATCAAGAAGGCCAAAAACGATCAGTTCAAGCTTGTCCGCCCCCGCTTAAACCTGGCAGGAGCCTACAAGGTCGATGGCCCAACGTTGACAATCGTGCAGCCGGATGATCAGCGACTAACAGGATTTGTCTGGACCGCGATCAATCGCAATACGTTGATCTTGACCAGCGAGCCCCCACAGGGACGCACCGGAGCAAGTTATGTCGGCGCGACGCTTACGCGCCTGGGCGAATCGCCGGAATCGAAGTAATCGCATCGTTGGGCGAGCGAACCTCGGGGAAGATCTGCTTCACCCCTTGGCGCCCCAGCAGAAATCGCTGACAAACCAGACCGACGCCCCCTTCGCCGTGGCATACGACCTCAAAGATCGGCTCACGATGAGGAAGGACAGTCGCACGAAAAATCGGCCCACTGAACTCTACTTTGAAGCTGGCCGATTCGTGATAGGACGAGTCGGTCAAAACCACAACGTGCCGCTTCGAGACTTCGACCGGCTTGGTCTGATCTTCTTCGGAAGCGAACAGCAACATCTTGCGTTCTCCGCCACCTTTCAAGATGACATCGCGCTCAGCGACCAACGCATAATCTTGATGCCATAGATCGTCAGGGCGTTGAAACCCTTCGACCAAGCAAGTGCGGCGAACCAGCCAGAGAGCGTTATCACCATAGAGCGGATAGGCCAGGACGGTCAGAATCACGGCGGTCAACAGCGTTGTGATCCAATTAGGCGTCGATTTCGATTCGTTCATTTTGATTGCCATCTTCTGTGAACTCTGTTCGGAAGGTCTGCGCTGCGGCGGGAGTCTTACGACGAAAAATCGAGAGGGGACGACGCCGTAACGACGTCGACAACATAGGCGGGGTCAAATTCGGCGGGAGCGGGGAGCTCCTCGCGGTAGGCGTGTTCGACTCCGTGGGGAGTCAGGCGAAAGTGGACCGAATGAATGTGATTCGGACCATCTTCCAGGACGAGTTCCACCACCGGGTGAAGACGTGGAATCAAAGAAACGCCGGCGAGCTTGCCGACGACATCCAGGCGGTAGACGCCCTGAGAAACGTAGTCTAAGTCGGTCAAAACGACCTGGCGATGCTGATTGCCGCTTCCGACTTGGCTAAAGACCAGCACGCGGCCCTCGCTACCGTCGCACCAGTGATAGGCTTCATCCACATCCAACTGATATCGGCCCGCAAATCCGGGCAACGATTGTTGATAGCCATGAACTAGGGAGATGCGACGCGCCGTTCGCACCACATGCTCTCCGTACATCGGTGCTGCAAGCAGCAGCAAACAGGTTGCCGCAATCCAAGTCTGCGGCGTCACTTGCTTCAGTCTGTTCCACATCGTTCCAGCCCCTTGGTGCTGTGTAGGTCGCGATTGGGTTTCGCGTGGTCTCCGACGACGATGGGGAATCGTGTGGGAAACCGAATGTCGGTTTGGCAGGCATTCGCTGATTTGTGGGGCGCCCAGCGAACGAGCGTTATCATGACAAAACAGACAGAAGCATGATTGGCGTTTGTTTGCCTGCTAGCTGCGGCAAGAGAGAGGAGAACGCAAAACAAATCGTACGTAGAGCGCGAAATGCTGCCCAAAAAAATTGCTGCGGAAAATGGCAGGCCGCTGCTGGGACTTAAGAAGGAATCTGCCGCCTTAGAAACTGGGCGTTTATTGACGTGCGGATGCCCGATATTTTCCCGCAAAACCGAAAAATAGCCATGCGAAGGGCGTTTTAACCCGCAAAGCCCCTTCAGGAAGAATTTATATTGAAAACTTTGGCATTTCAATTGACTCGCAATCGAATGCGCAATCAACTAGCACGCCTAAATTCAGGCGTGAATCAGATACTTGTTCAGTAGCATTTCAAGGCCGATGCAATGGCTCGCGACGCGCTGCGAATCACGCACCTCTGGATCGACGGCAACGGCCGCGATTTCAGCTTGCAGCGACTCCATCAGTTCGCGCGTAGACGCCATGTTATCGATTGATTCGACGGCCCCAGAATCGCCCGAAGCGGCCAGATACTCTTCGGCCAGCTGGCTGTTGGAAAACAGGCAAAGGACGACGACCTCATTCCCCTCGGCATCGGCGCCGACGATCGAACTAAAACCGGACTCCAGTCGCAGCAGATAAACCGGATAACTCCACGGTGAATAATCGACTTCCAGCCGATCGTTCAGCAGCGACTTAACCGTCGTCGACCAGGCGGCGTTCACCGCTTCTTCACGCGGATCGGGATCAAAACAGACCCGCGTTACAGGCTCCCGCAAGCTTTCCAGCAGCCAGGCGAATTCGCGATCGTTGTTCAATTGTCGGGGAGCGCCCAGGATGCCGAAATTCTGCATGAACTCCAACGCCTTCTCTTCAGTCGTCACCGCGACTAGCAACTGCTGCGAGTCATCTTGGGGATCCACGATCGAAGCGTATCCGCCGCTGTGAGCAATCAAATAAATCGGATAAGTCCACGCGTACTGCATCGGTCGGTTTCCTTCACTATCGTCGCAAGTCGATTATTGTGCGGCGGCGGCCGCAATTCGCCGATTCTCTCGCCGCACGAGTTGTCCGCAGGCGGCGTCGACGTCGGCGCCAAGAGAATAGCGAATCGTCACGGTATAGCCTTCGGCGCGCAGCGCGGCGCCAAACGCTTCGCGGTCTTCTTTCGACGTTCCCTCTAGATGAGGCGCCGCATCAACGCGGTTGTAGGGAATCAGATTGATGTGCACCGGCAAGCCGCGAAGATAGTCGGCTAGCGCCGCGCGATCTTCTGGGCCATCATTGATCCCCCGCAACATGAGATACTCGATCATGATCGACTGCTGCTGGACGGCGGCGACCTGATCGAGCGCGGCTCGCAATTCTTGCAGATCGAATTTGGCCGCTAGAGGGATGATCTCGGTGCGGCGCGACTGGATCGCGCTATGTAAGCTGAGCGCAAGATTCACCTTCGGAAACTTGCGGGCGAACTCGATCATCGCCTTAGGCAAGCCAACCGTCGAAACCAACGTTCGTCGGGGCGATTGATCAAATCCGTGAGGGGAGATCAGCTTTTCCAGCGTTTCATGAACCGCCGACGTATTGTGGAACGGCTCGCCCATCCCCATGAAGACGATGTTGCGGATCTTGCGGCCTTCCGGCTGCAGCAACTGATTGGCCTGCACGACCTGGTCTAAAATCTGGGACGCCGAAAGACTGCGGGCGATCCCCATTTTGCCGGTCGCACAAAAATCGCAATTCGCCGCGCAGCCGACCTGCGACGAAACGCAGAGCGCCGTGCGTCCTGTGGCGACCCGCAAGATGACCGACTCCAGCAGCATTCCATCATCAGTGCGAAACAGTAACTTCGAAGCGCCGTCCAGTTGCGAATCGAAACGCTGGTCGAGCGTCAGTTCATGAAAACGGATCTCGGCGGCAAACGCGCGACGAGCCGCATCCGGCAATTCCTGCAGCGCCGCTTCGTCCGAACCTTGCAGCTTCAGCAGCCGCGTACGCAGCCGGCGCAGGCGATGCGGGTCGAGCCCTAATCGCTTGCGCACCGCTTCCACGGCGGCGTCGTCATGGATACTACTGAGCATGACCGCACTTTCGATAGGCATGCAGCGCAAGTTTTGACGGTTCGGTCGGCAAATTCATGATGGTTCCCGGATTGGCTCAAACGACCCTGTATTGTAGGTCGGATCGGCAGCGGAACCAAGGAACCCTCCGGGGGAGGAATCTCTAAATTGCCGCCGCGCACAAAAAAAGAACGCCCAATCAGGGCGTTCTCCAGAGATCGCTCGTGACGCGACTGCTATTCGTAGTCCCACTTCGAGATCCAGGGATCCGCGGTCCGCTTCTGAAATGCTTTCAGCTTCTCTTGCATTTCCTTTTTAACGTCGGAGTACTTTTCAACGTCGGCCAGATTGTGCGATTCGTAGGGGTCGGACGAGAGATCAAACAGCTCAAAGGCTGGGCGATGGATATAGTCCTTCACCGTCCGTTGTCCATAGTAAGCGTCCGGACCTTGTTTGTAGATGTCTTGAAACGTCGGCGCCGCCCACAAGTCCGATGCGAAGGGATACGGCAGTCCATGCGCGATGTTCCAAATTAATTTGTAGTTGCCGCTGCGAACGACTCGCATCGGATAGTACATCGTGATCTCGTGGAACGTGTGCGACGCGTAGATCTCGTCCCAGCCTGCGGGATTTTCTTGATCAAGCGTCTTCAGGAACGATCGTCCCTGCATCTTGTTTTTCTTCGGCGTCGCATTGGCGAAATCGACGATCGTCGGCGTGAGATCGACCCAGCTCACCATCGCTTCGCAACGCAATCCCCGTTTTTTGTTGTAGGGATTGCGAACAATGCAAGGAGAGTTGAGCCCCGGCTCGTACGTTGTCGTTTTTCCACCGGGAAAAGCGATGCCATGATCCGAGATGTAGAGGATCAACGTGTCGTCATAGACTCCCTTCTCTTTCAAGATTTCGACCAAACGCCCCAGTCCCTGATCGATGCGGGAAACCGATTGATAGTATTGGGCCAACTCGGCGCGACACGTCGGCGTATCTGGCAAGAAAGAAGGAACGATCACGTCGTTGGGATCATAGGTGACCGTCTCGACGCCGGGGTAACCTTTCGGCTTGTTGCCGAACGCGTCGGGCTTATAAGGATCGCTTTCCACCACGCCGCCGCCGCGATGCGGATCCGACGTGCAGATGTAGAGAAAGAACGGCTTGTCGCTATCCTCACCGATAAAGTCGGCCGAGTTGTTCGCCATCTCGACGGCGTTGCGACTGTTCCCCTTCAGCGCGTGCTGAAAGTGGTAGACCTCCTCCGGCGCGACATGATACTTGCCGATTCGTGCGGTTCGATAACCGGCCGCTTCCAAATAAACCGGCAAGCTTTTGACGTTGTCGTAAGAACGAAAGTGATGGTAGGAGTGCTCGTGTCCATAGTGACCGTTGGCGTGATTAAAAATGCCGGTCAGGATAACGCTGCGACTGGCGCTGCAACTCGCAGTGGTCGCATAGGCGTGATCATAGACCGTGCCGTCCGCGGCCAACGCGTCGAGGTTGGGAGTTTGGATGACCGGGTTGCCGTAGCAGCCAGCATCTTTTCCCTGGTCGTCGGTAACAAACAACACCACATTGCGCGGAGCCGCGACCGCAGCCGCGGTCCAGCTGAGCAGCATGAGAAATGCAAACGAAACAATACGAGAAATCACGCGAACACTCCCAGGAAGGTAACAATAGGCGGGAAATTCACAATAACACGTCGTGACGTCCGATTAAAGCGCGTCACGGTTCGCGATTTCACAATCTTGCACGCAATTGGCCGCCGTCTTCCTTCGCAATTCAACGGGAAACCGCCAATCCGCTGCAATCCGGGGGGCTGGCCTGGGGGCAAATCAGCCCCGTTTATGAACATTGGCGCAGTCCAGTGAGTGGAAAAACAGATTAAACCCCACAAATTCAGGCAATGGGGTTAGCGCGCTAGTTGATGTTCGCGACAATCTCGCTTTCCACCCCCACATGCAACGCCTGACGTCTGAGCCTTTTATGCAGTTTCTCGTCGACCAACCAGTTTGGGTCGTCGCCATCTTCATTTTTTGCACGCGCATTGTCGATGTGTCGATCGGTACGCTGCGCACGATTTCGGTCGTGCAGGGACGTCTCGGTTTGTCCGTGGTCCTCGGCTTTTTTGAGGTGCTGGTCTGGACGATTGCGATCTCGCAAGTCATTACCGGAATCGGCGAAAACCCGGTGCTGCTCTTTGCCTATGCTGGCGGTTTTGCCGCAGGTAACGCGGTCGGTATTCGACTCGAACGGATGCTGGCGATGGGACATGTCGTCGTGCGGATGATTTCGCCGCATGACGGGCCGAAAGCCGCCAAAGCGTTGCGTGAAGCGGGGCAGCGAGTCACAACGTTCACCGGCGAAGGACGAGACGGGCCGGTGCTGTTGATCTATATGAATTGCCGCCGCCGCAAGCTGAAACGCCTCCTCAAGATCGCGACAGCAAGCGACCCCACGATTTTCTATACGGTGGAGCCTGTCCATTCGCACAACGAAGGGCTCAACGTTCCGCTGCCCCATCGCACCGGCTGGCGAGCGTTTTTGAAAATGAAATAACCTGCTTCAGGTCGAATTTCATTCGCCGGAGCCACTATTTTCTGTGCTGCTAGCGGCGCTCACAATCTCGCTCCAATCGTCGATCCCGATAATCGGCAACGCAAATTGAATCGCCGCCGCTTGCTGCGGCGTCGCCAAGGCTTGAAAGACGCGCCAGGCTTGCTTCTTTTCGCCGGCGCTGGTGATCGTGCCGGCTCGCACGGTCCATAACCCCAACTTTAATCCACCTTCTTTCTCATGGTCGATCCAGCGATGGTAATGCATCGCTTCGATCGTCTCGAGGCGCTCGATCTTCTTCCATGCGTAAGCCAGGGCGGCCGCCTGAACGGCTTGCGACGCTGCACTGTAGTCCGGCGAGTGGAATCCTTGCTCGGAGAGCAAGACCGTTCGCGGAGCTCCTTGAGAACGATTTTCAGGACGCCGAACCCAACGGTCGAGCACTTCGATGTTTTTAAACGTCACCAGCGGAGAATCGTCGCTGGCGATCGCTTGGGCGTCGAGCCAGGTTCGCGCGTTCCCCAGATCTTGCGGATACGGATGAAACGCGACTCCCCACGAGAAGTCTCCCTCGGCGGCGCCAAGACCGATCAGCAGATCGAGGAGCTCGCGCGCACGATAGTAACGCGGGCTCGGTTGATGCGGCTCGTTCCAGCAGTGCGTCAGCGACGCGAAGACCTGGGCGTGTGGGTCAAACGCTCGCGCCGAGTAGTAAGCGATCCGTAACGAGCGTGCATATTGTTCGGCATAGCCCAACGGCGACAACGGTCCGGCGCTGGTCCACTCTGGCGCCGCGTCCACTTCGTTGTGAATAATCCAATGCGTGATCCGGCCATACTTGGCGTCAGGTCGGCAATACCGCGCCGCCAGAAAACGCATCACCGCGGCATAGGCGTCGCAGCCTTCCTCTTCAACCACATTGGCCAGGCTGTAGTGACCGCCGTCGGCGCCGGGATGCGTCAACAGCTTTCCAAGCGGATCAGCGCGATCCAGACGTGGAACCAGGATAATCGCCGACGCGACGATCTCGTGTCGACTCGCGAAACCCAACAGTTCATCCAATTGCTCCAGCGCTGGTCGCCAGATCGCTAATCGAACGTCTCCATACTCAATCGACTCGCAGTCAGGCGTTCCTGCAAGGCGCACCAGCGAACCAAGATTTACATTGATCGCCAGGTTCTTCACGCCCAAGTCGACAAAGTCATTCAGGTCATGCACCAAGCCGATGCCGTTGAGCCCTTTCTTATTGGCCGGAAAAAGTCGCGGCAAATCGGGATGCCGTGCGGCGGCGGCAACGTCGTCCGCGGCGTGAGCGCGACTGCACTGCTTATCGGTCGCCGTTTCTACCACCACCCACTTCGCATAAATGCGATCGCGCTGGGCGGCGAACCGCGGAAGCTGGATCGAAAAATTGCCTGCTTCCGTCGGTTGCAGCGGAAATCGTCGCCCGTCAGCGGGAATCAACGTCGAGTCGTGCTGCGGCCCGAGTTCAACCAGCGACAGCGACAGCGCAAGCTTCGTCGTCAACTTTCCAATCACCTGAACATGATCGGCGTCAACCACGACGCGCTCAATTTGGGCAGGATATTCCGCAGCGAGATAATTGATCCAGCGCAAGTCTTTGGCGTCGGTCAACGGATGTTGAGCCAGAACCGCGTTTTGCGGGAAGAGCACCAACGCAACGACAAAAATAGCGATACGCAACCAAGTCATGGCGGGAAACTTCGCGGCAAGAAGGCCAGGCAAGCGAAAGTCGTCATCTTACGCTGCGATCAACAGGATTACATCTCGACGTCGTCGTCAATCACTTCCGCATTGTAGGGATGGTTGTGACGATGAAGCCAACGCAACACTATGCGACCAACGCTGACGACTATCAACAACAACGGCGGCATCGCGAGCGAGACGACGATAAAAAGATACCGCCGCGGCAAAGTATCGCTGGCGACGTTGATCGCATAGTACGCCAGGGTCGCGACGGCGCAACAGAGGAACGTGGCGAACATCAAACCGGCGATAGTAAACCGCGGCATCCAATCGAATTTCATCTTCGACAGTCCCAGAAATTGAGCGACAACCGCGCCCAACAACATGCCGAACGGAACGCTGATCACGGCGGCGAAACTGCCGATGATCAAGGCCGCGCCCCAGGGATTTCCACCGCTTTGATAAAGACTGGTCAGTGCGATGATCAAACCAACGGTGACAAACGTCGCAAAGGCAACCAGCGCGGCGATCGCTCTCGCGACATATTTGCCGCTCAAATTCAAAGCTTGAAATCGGCCCTGCATGCGCCGTGGCGAATCTGGCTCGCTTGATCGCAGATCGGACATGGTCGATTCCTTACATGCCGTACGATTCAGGCGTCGGCTTATGGAGACGCTGGACTTCGGCCAGCAGCTTGCCATAGCTGATCTGATCATCCACCGGAACGATCGCGTAACAACCGTTTTGGCAGCAGCAATCGAGAATCACCTGCCGCGAGTTGGGCGTCTGAAATCCGTCGGTCGACGGCTCATGTCCGGTCAGAAAATATTGAGCGCCAGTCTGCTGAGCGAACGCATCTGCGTTCGCTTGGCGAAAGTCGCGTCCCCAAACCAGGCGACCGACATCTCCCTGACAGGCCAGATCTTCATCGACGAGCGGACGATCAAACACCGCCGGATCAAAGGGGTTTTGATCGCACTTTTCGGGCAAGCTGTGACAAATCAACAGGCGTTCGCCAGCTTTCACACCGATCGGCAGACTGCGGAGGAAATTCAGATAGGCGTCGCGGACATCCGCGGTCCGATTGCCATACATCTCTTGCAAGCCGGCGCGAAACATCAAGTTGAGCATCTTCCCCCCTTTCAGAATCGGGAAGTCAACCATTTCGGCCAGTTCATGATTGCTCAGCAAGAAATGGACGCGATACGGAAACTCGCTCACTAGTCGCGCGACATCTTCCAACATCAAGTGCGACATGCAGCCCCCCCCTTGCGGATAAGTCGGGCCGCCGTGACAAACCTCTTGCAGCACCAGGTGTCGCTCAGGATGGAGCTCTAGCGCGGCGAGTTCCAAAATTCGCTGAAAGTTACGCCGATTACCATGCAAATCGGCGGTCACCATCACATCAGCGACGCCATCTCCGGCAGGCAGCGAAATCAGATTGCCGCGTCGGTGGGGATTGCTGAGGTTAATCTCCGCCGCTTTCTGATAGCGCGCGATGACCTGGTCAGCAAGAGAAGTTTCTACAGTCATATCTTCGACTAGCGGAATCGCGCGAGAAAGGGAAACGTGAATTTCACGTGATCAACTACTAATTGTTGCCAGTTGATGCGTTCCAGGCAAACGCGATGCGTTCTATGACGGTTGTAACGGCTTTTCCAGGACCAAGCATTAGGGCCCCCGCAAGGAATTCGGTGAATTTTCCTCCTCCCCTCCGTTTTTAGCTTAACTTTCAGATAGGCGAATTCCGCCGACTTCTCATCTTCATCTTTTCGGACTTCATCAATATGGGCGCAGAGCGGCGAACGTCGATTCGCTTTCCGGTAATGCCGGAAAACGTAAGCGGACGTCTGGTGCTCGGAAACGAGGAGTTCCGCGTACGCCTACTCGATGAATCGATGGCCGGATTCGCGATCGAGCTCGAGGTCGCCAAGACGCGTCTGCAGTTGGTAAATCCAGAGCACGAGGAAGAATTCTTCCTCTTTGGCGAAATCGCCCAGCTGATTCTCAACAATAGCGCTTTTGAGGTTCAAATCACCAGCGTCGGCTTCAAAAATCCTTCACCCGACCGAAAACTTCACCCCACCAAAGCTTTACTGCGCGTCGGCGTCCGCATTATTCGTGAGATCTCCGCGGTCGAGTTTCATCGCGCCGCTTGGCGACGAGCGGCGGCGATTATCTTTGTCGCCGCGGCGGTCACCTTTGGCGTCTCGCTGGGGATGTTCAAAGATCAACTGCTGACGGCGACCGGCGCCGAAGAGCCGACGTTCAACGCGCTCGTCGCGTCGATGTCACGCGATTGGAATCAATACGCGGCGGCTCCGCCGGTTCCACGCAATGACGGTCTGCAGGTCTTGGCCAGCCAAGGACAGCAGCTTCATCTCTTCGCTCAGCAACTGCGCAGCGACCCAATGCCGCTGCGCGTGCAACGGATCACGGCGCTTAGTACTCCCGAAAATTGGAAAACAATGGACCTGAGCGAACAGCAGCGCGGTGACATTCAAAAAATCCTGCTGGAAGCGAACGCGCATTTTGAGCGAATCTGGACCGTCTATCGCGAGTTCAAGTCCGAACTGGAACTTCGAATCGCCGCCTATCTCGACGAAGTCGAAATCCGCATTCTGTCCCATCTAACGACCGCTCAAGCCCAGTCCTGGTCGCAAATCGGACTGTAATTCTGGCTTGCGATGCTGCACTGCTAGCTGCCGCTAGTCATTCCGATGATACCGAATTATTCAATATTCGCGTTTCTACCGCCGATTTAGCAGAGGGAGAGCCTTTTGCGCCGTCGACTCCCGCCGAGCCGGCCCGCGCTGCAAATACGACCCAGACCCAGGCCTACACGAATCAAGAAGGTAGAGATGATGAAACGAATCGCGCTGCTCGCCGCAGTGACCGCCATGGCGGTTGGAAGCGTCGGTTGCCATCAAATTGGCGCAAATCCCTGCAGAAACCCGACCAGCGTCAGCGCTCCGCCTGCTGCTGGCGGCGGTGAAGGCGGCTACGGTGGAGGAGCCGGTGGTTATTCTCCGGAAGTCACCTACCCCTACTACACGACGCGTGGCCCGCGCGACTTCCTCAATCCGCATCCGTACGATATCGGCTATTAATCGTGAACGTCGGGCGTCCACGCGCCCGGAGAGAACGAAGCCAACGACAAGCGTCGCCAGCAGCAAGCGACGCTTGTCGCATTTCTTGGTCAACTGCTTGGATCTCAGGAGAGACGCCGCTTCACGCACGCGCAGCAGCTTCTAAGAGAGAAAAAACGCCGGCAATCTTTCGGCGTTATTGCGAAGAGGCCTGCGGTTGCAGCAGCGTCTGATACGCTAGCAAGGCGCGAAACAGATCCCGCGAGACCATCACGGTCTCATGCTCCACTTCGTCTTGAATCGTCACCCCACAGCGGCGTGCATCGTCCAGAAGTTGCAGCAATTCCTCTAGTCCGACAGCAATCTCTGCAGCTGCGGGCTGGGCCGCGCCGCTCTTGGCCAAACCGGCGTGCGGGGTCAAAGCAGCGGTGCGCGTGGAATCGCCGAGGACGATCTCAGCCAGATCGCTCCCGTCAGATGGGGTCAATTCGTCTTCGGGACCAAAATAAACGCGTAAATGCGGTGCCATGGCAAAAAGTCCTAGCGACGACGGCTTGAATCGGAAAACCAGTGCGACTCGCGCCGCGCCAACCTCCCTGTCTACCATTCGATTTCGGCAGAATGCCGCTGATATATCGCCTAGAATCGCTGCAACTGCTCCGCAATCACGGCGGATCAATCGCCGCACCCGCGCAATCGCTAAAGTTCGCCAGAGTACGGATATCTACCACCACGTCCGGAGTAAAAAGAAGCCGGCTAGGCGAATTCTGTGTTAAATCTTGGACCTTGCCGCTTTGTGAATCCTTGACAACAAAATCGGTAGCCCCTAGATTGCCGGTCTGGCGTCCCATGCGCAGATGCCGCTCTGGCAAGCCTTTGATTCGCGCCGTTGCCTAATTTTTTGCAATCGCGCGTCTCCCACCTGATACCTGTTGGCGAATATGGAAATCACAGTCTCGTCCGACCTCAGCATCGTGGCTCGCGAACTGGGGCTGCCGGTCGATCAAGTTCAAAGAACCGTCGAATTGTTGGATGATGGGAACACGGTTCCCTTCATTACGCGATATCGAAAAGATGAAACCGGCGGCTTGGACGAAGAGCAGATCCGCAAGATCCAAGCTCGATCGGCCGCGCTTCGTCAGCTTGAAGAGCGCAAGCAGACGATTCTCAAATCGATCGAATCGCAAGGCAAGCTGACCGAAAAGCTGGCCGACAAGATCCAGAAGGCGCCAACCACCAAGCTGCTGGAAGATCTCTATCTTCCCTTCAAGCCCAAAAAGCAGTCGCTGGCCACGCAAGCGCGACAACGCGGTCTAGAGCCGCTGGCCGACGAAGTGATGGACGGCAATGAAGCCGCCGCCGATCTCCCGGCGCGTGCGGCTGCTTTTGTCAGCGCCGAAAATGACCTCCCCGATGTCGCCGCCGTCCTGCAGGGCGTGCGTCACATCTTAGCGGAAGAATTTGCAGAAAATGCGATTCTCCGCGGTCGGCTCCGCAAACTGATGTGGAAGACCGGCACGCTGGTCACGCTTCGTATCGAGCAGTCGGCCGATGCGCCTGACGAGAAAGATCACCACGACGACGAAGATTCGGACAACGGATCAGAAACGCTTGCGGCGGAAACGGCCGTCTCGACCGAGCCCCCTCCCCCCAACACCGACGAACCGTCAGATACCGCTGAGTCAAACAGCGCTCAGTCGAGCACGGCAGAGTCAAACACGGCAGAGTCCGTCGCCCCGGAAGTCAGCCCCGCAGAGCCCAGCGAAACCGCCGGTGAACAAGTAGCGACTCCTGCTCCGGCGCCTGCCGCAACGATCGATCCCAAACGCCGCGCGTTGCAAGAGCAACGCCGTGATAAGCGTCGCAAGCAAAAGGATCGCGAACGGAGCAAAAAAGAGAAAGCGTTCAAAGACTACTACGACTATCGTGAACCGATCTCGAAGATTCCGCACCATCGCGTGCTGGCGATTAATCGCGGTGATCGCACCCGTTTTATTCGCGTCAAAATTGAATGCGACTGGGATCGTCTTTACGCGTTAGCGGAAGAGACCGCGATTCCCGCCGGCCACGCGCAAACCGACTTTTTGAAACCCTGTTTGCGTGACGGCTTGCAGCGACTGATGCTGCCGAGCCTGGAACGAGAAATTCGCCGCGAACTGACCGAACATGCCGAAGAGCATGCGGTGGACGTCTTCGCCTGCAACCTGCGCAAGCTGCTGCTGCAACCTCCGGTTTCCAACCGCCGCGTCATGGCGATCGATCCCGGCTTCCGTAGTGGTTGCAAGCTGGTGACGCTGGATCAATTTGGATCGATCCTCGAACAGGGGGTCATTCACTTGATCGGCCCCGAAGATCGCGTCGCTCGCGGTCGCCAGCGTTTGATCGAGATGATCCGGCAACATGCCGTCGACATCGTCGCGATCGGTAACGGCACTGCTTGTCGCGAGACCGAAAACCTGGTCGCGTCGATCATCTCGAAAGACATTACCGATCGCGAAGTCGTTTACGTGATCGTGAACGAAGCGGGCGCTTCGGTCTATTCGACCAGCGAACTGGGGCGTGAAGAGTTCCCCGATTTCGACGCGACTGTCCGCGGTACGATCAGCATTGGTCGCCGTTTACTCGACCCGCTGTCAGAACTGGTGAAGATCAACCCGTCGAACATCGGCGTCGGCCTCTATCAGCATGACGTCAAGTCGAAGCATTTGAAAGAGACGCTGGATAACGTCGTCGAGTCCTGCGTGAACTACGTCGGGGTCGACGTCAATCAAGCCAGTCCAGCGCTGCTGAGCTACGTCTCTGGCCTCAATCAACTGACCGCGCGTCGGCTCTATGAATACCGTCGCCAAAACGGTCCCTTCACGTCGCGTGAAGACTTCAAAAAGGTCGCCGGCTTTGGCGATTCGGCCTTCGTGCAAGCGGCCGGGTTCCTCAAAATTCGGGATGGGGAAAACCCGCTCGACGCAACTTGGATTCACCCCGAAAGCTACGAAGTCGCCGAAAAGGTGTTGGCGAAGCTCGACGCAACCATCGATCAGGTTCGCACGGTAAAACCTGTCGAAGTGGTGACGCCGGCTCCTGTTCCGGTTGCCGAGCCTGCTGCCGAAGAACCCACCGTCGAAACGCCGGCTGTTCCTGAAACGCCGGTTGCAGAAGCTCCGGCGACCGCAGCAGCCGAGCCCACTGTTGCGGAAGAAGCCGCCGCCGCGGCTCCGGTCGAAACGCCGGCTCCTGCCGAGACGGTCGCTCCGGAAGTCGTCACGCCGCCGACGCCGGTCAAGAGCGAAGTTCCTTCGGCCGCGCATGCTGAACTGGTGAAGAAGATCGCTGGCGTCTCGGCCCCTGAGTTCGCCGCCGAGTTGGAAGTGGGCGAACACTTGACGCGGGACATTTTGAATTCGCTGTCGCGGCCTGGTCGTGACCCGCGAGCCGATTTCCCGCCGCCGCTCTTCCGTCGCGGCATCATGAAGCTGGAAGACCTGCGTCCCGGCATGGAACTCTCCGGCACCGTCCTGAATGTGGTCGACTTTGGCGCCTTTGTCGACATCGGCTTGCACGACAGCGGCATGGTCCACATCAGCCGCTTGGCGAACCGCTACGTGAGCGACCCGCACGAAGTTGTCAGCGTCGGCGATGTCATCACGGTTTGGGTGGTCGAAATCGACAAAGATCGTCGCCGCGTTTCGCTGACGGCGATTGAGCCCGGCACCGAAAAGCCAGTTCCGGCCGCCGACGAAAAGAAGCGGGTTGATCGCCCAGAACGGGCCAAGCGACCTCCGCGCGACAAAAATCGCCAGGGGAACAAATCGCAACATGCGGCCCATGGAAAACCGAAGTCGAAGACGTTCGTCGCCAAATCGAAACCGACGCCGAAGAAGCCGATCTCCGAAGCGATGAAAGAAGGTAAAGAGCCGCTTCGCTCGTTCGGCGACCTCGCTCAGTTCCTGAATCAAAGTCAAAAAGAAGAAAAAGAGAAGAAGAAGCCGAAAGGGAAATAGTCCCGCTCGGCTCCCAATGACGGCATTTCTCGAGAACCGTCATGCCAATCGCCTTGTTGTTCGCAGCGCAGCGGAACGTTTTGCGATTTCCCCTTCGCTCCCTCCACATCGCCTAGCGCGATACGAAGATTCATGAACGATTTTGAAGACCGCCTGAAAAAAGCGATCCAACGAGGCGAAAAACGGAGCTCCGCTCGCACCGAAGCGCTCCGCGCTCAAACGCTGAGCGAAGAAGAATGTCGCGAACTGCACAGCAAATTGCGCCTGCAACTCTCGGACTACATCGAAAAGTGCGTCAGCACGTTGCCCAATCATTTTCCTGGTTTTCAAACCGAGACGATCTTTGGCGAACGAGGTTGGGGCGCCGCTTGTTATCGCGACGACCTTGACTTGACCGGCGGCAAACGCCGCAGTTTGTATAGCCGGCTGGAAATGACGATTCGTCCTTATTCGTCCGTTCACGTCCTTGAGCTGACCGCCAAAGGCGCGATACGCAACAAAGAGACCTTCAATCGCAACTACTTCGAGAAATTGGGGGAAGCCGACATCGACGCATTCACCAATTACATCGATGTCTGGGTGATTGAATACGCCGAGATCTACTCCGGCAGCAAAGGATAGCGCGGTTCCCGCTCCATCTGTGGAGGATAAAACGTCAGCCTTCCCTGCTGGCGGACGATTGAGCATTTCGCGGATCTCGGCGATAATGCGGCCTCTTGCTTCGCTTTGACATCGGAAGTCGATTATGTCCGCACCAGCGCCGCGCACGTTCGCCGAATTCTTCGCCGGCATTGGTCTCGTCCGTCTTGGACTCGAGCGCGCCGACTGGGAGGTTCTCTTCGCCAATGACATCGACGCCGCCAAACATCGCCAATACGAAGCGCACTTTGGAGCCGACGAAGCTTTCGCGCTGGGTGACGTCCACCAATTGGATGCGGCGACGATCCCTGACGTAACGCTCGCAACGGCCTCATTCCCCTGCACCGATCTCTCGCTGGCCGGAGGACGCAAAGGCCTAAAAGGCGCTCAGTCTTCGGCGTTCTGGGGCTTCTTTGACATACTCAAGCGACTTGGCGGCCGCCGGCCGCCGCTCGTACTGCTTGAAAACGTCCCAGGGCTGCTCAACTCGCACGGAGGCGCCGACTTCGCCGCGGTGCTGACCGCGCTGAACGAACTCGGCTATCGCGTCGACCCGGTCATGCTTGACGCCAAATGGTTCACGCCGCAAAGCCGTCTACGCCTGTTTGTGATCGCCAAAGCGGTCGATGATGACGAGACGATCGCACCTGAGCTGTTGACCCCTTCGCCGCTTCGCCCGCCGAGCCTGGTCGATTTCATCCAGCGCCATCCCGAGATCATCTGGAGCTGCGCCAGCTTGCCTGCTCCGCCAACCGCGAGTCCCCAGAAGCTGGCCGACATCTTAGAGAAACTGGCCGATGACGATCCGGCTTGGTGGTCTGACGAACGCGCCGAATACTTGCTCAACCAGATGAGTCCGCGTCATCGCGCGGACGCCGATGCGATGATCGCTCGCCGCCGCTGGACGTATGGAGCCGTCTTTCGCCGCGTCCGCCGCGCCGCCGATGGTGAGAAGCGCTCGATGGCCGAGATGCGAACCGACGGGCTGGCCGGCTGCCTGCGAACGCCCAAAGGAGGCAGCGGACGCCAGATCCTGTTCAAAGCAGGCTACGGTCGCTATGCGGTCCGTCTGTTGACCCCGCGTGAATGCGCTCGACTGATGGGCGCCGGCGAATTTACGATCAGCGGATCGAACAACGACGCGTTATTTGGATTCGGCGACGCCGTCTGTTCGAGCGTGCTGACCTGGATCGGCGAGAACTATCTGAACCGTCTGGCGGCCGAATGTATCTCCCCGCGTCAGTTGGAACTCTTTTGCCGGTAGCGCGAATGTCCCGCTCGACCGATATTTTTGATTCCGAAACTCGCAGCGAAATAATGCGGCGAGTTCGTTCGAGCGATACTCGGCCAGAGCGGATTGTCCGCAGCTTGGCGCATCGCTTGGGCTACCGCTTTCGGCTGGGTCGTCGCGACTTGCCGGGGAGCCCCGATTTGACTTTCCCCGGTCGCAGGAAAGTAATTTTCGTACATGGGTGCTTTTGGCATCAGCATGACTGCGCCAGAGGACGACGCCCTTTACCGAAACAGAACGCTGACTATTGGCGTAAGAAATTAAGCAGGAATCAACAGCGTGACCGCCAAAGCCTAAAATCACTGCGAAAACTGGGGTGGAAAACGCTGATCGTGTGGGAATGTGAGACAAAGCAGGGGAACTGGCCTCGCTTGGCCCAGAAGCTGAATAGGTTTTTGGCCAGTTAGTCCGAGAAATGGCCCGATATTGTCGGGGGGGATGCAAAAGCGGGTTTTAGGCCCGGTTTGTTGCTTTCGACGTCGTATCGGCTATTCTGGAAATGATGTTTTCGCAAACCGCGAAGACATCCTATTTCCCCAAAGCTTATCTCGCGATCCAGTTTCACTGAATCGTATTCGACTTAATCGAGGGATGCGTCATGTCGCTTCGACTAATTCTAGCTATCGGCATTGCGTCGGCGGTCGCTCAAAATGCGTCGGCCCAGTGGTACTACAACACCGGCGCCAAAGCTGCGACCGTCGCGGAAAGTCAGGCACGCGGCCTGGCGGACATCGTCCGCGCTCAAGGTGAGTACAACCTCAACACGGCCCGCGCCGCGATCGACATCGAAGAAGCGCGCAGTCAGTACATTGAAAATCGAAACCGGGCCCAACAGGTCTATTTCGAGATGCGGCGCCGCAACGATGAATACCGCGCCGAAAAGGCAGGCCCGAAACCGACCAGCGAACAGCTGTTCCGCTTCAATCAAGAGCGAGCTCCGCAACGCTTGGCCGCGTCGCAGTTGGATCCGCTGACCGGCGAAATCAACTGGCCGTTCATCCTGACCGACAAGCCGTATGACGAATACCGCGAGAAGCTGAACTTGGCGTTCGCAATGCGTGCTCGTGAAGGTTCTTACGCCAATGTGGACGAATACCGCAACGTCACCGGCACCGCCGATTCGATGTTCGACGAACTGAAGATACGAATTCGCGAATACTCTCCGCAAGACTTTGTCGACGCCAGCAACTTCATGAAATCGCTGGTTTACGACGCCCAGTTCCCGTCTGGCTAACCGTCCGACGGCCTACGCTCTCCACTCTCATCTTCCGATCTCCTTCTCCAAAACCATCGTCGCAACCGACGTACTTTTCTGCGGAGCTTGCAATGTACAAACGACTATTGTTGTCCGTGGCCCTGCCTTTGGCAGTCGCTTCGGTCGCTTGGGCTGACGCTGCCGATTCGATCAAGAAACTGTCGAGCGAAGGCGCAGACGCGGTCGCCGCGGCCGACGCGCTGGCGCTTCATCCCGAAGCGGCCGACAAAGCGGTTCCCGCTTTGATTACGGCGATGGGAAGCAAAGACGCCGAACTACGTTGGCATTCCGCCCGTGCTCTCGCCGAATACGAAGCAGCCGCAGCGCCAGCGCTAGATGCGTTGACCAAAGGCCTCGATGATCCCGACGCCGAAGTGCGAGCCTACAGCGCTTATGCGATCGGCGAGATCGGCGAAAAAGCGCTTCCGGCCGTCCCGGCGCTGATCAAGAAAATCACTGACAAAGAAGCGATCGTCCGCCGCGCCGCGATGGGGGCCGTTCGCAAGTTGCCGACCGATCCCAATGAAACATTGCCGCTGATCGCCAAAATCTTGGATGACGCCGACCCCAGCGTCGTCGTTCCGGCGCTGCACACGTTGGCCGAAGCAGGCAAAAAATCGTTGCCCGTTCTGAAAAAAGCTTTGCTGACCGAACGGGGCGCCTATTGGGCCTGCTTGATCGCCGGCGAGATGGGCCCCGAAGCCGAGAGCGCCTCGCCCAACCTGGCCGAAGTGCTGAAGTCGCACAAAGATCCAGAAACGCGGATGCAAGCTGCCGTCGCATTGGGAGAGATCGGCCCCGGCGCCAAGGCCGCGGTTGGCCAATTGGCCGCTAGCTTAGAAGGAGACGATTCGGTCGCCGTTCGATACGCTTCGGCTTATGCGCTCGGCGTCATCAAAGATGTCGCCGCCCAGCCGGCCCTGGAATCGGCCGCCAACTCGGACGACGAATTCATGCACATGCTGGGTGAATGGGCGATTGCTCGCATCCATCCCGAAGACGCCGAAGCGGTCAAACATGCCGTCGAAGATCTTGTTAAAGGGATGAAAAACAAAAACGCCAACGTTCGCGCCGCAGCCGCTCGCTGCCTTACGGAACTCGAAGCGCCTCGCGAACTGGTCGCGCCGGCTTTGCTGAAAGCGCTCTCCGACGCCGATCCGACGGTCGTGGTCAACATTCGTGAAGCAATTGTCAAGCTGGGCCCAAGCGCGACGCCGCGTCTGGTGAAAGCCCTGGAAATCGAAGGGTTGCGGATGCATGCGTTGGCGATCCTCCGTCAGCTTGGTCCTGACGCTAAAGCAGCGATTCCGGCCTTGATCGAGACTTTGAAAGTTACCGATGGCCAGGTCCAAAGCGAAACGATGATGGTCCTGGGCGGACTTGGCGCGGCGGCCGCTCCGGCCACAGAAGCGATCACCAAGTTCCTTGCTAGCCCTAGCGCCGGTTTGCAACAAAGCGCACTTTACGCTCTCGGCAGCATCGGCCCGGCCGCGAAGCCGTCGATCCCCCAGATCGTCCCGTTGCTAGATAGCGATGGCGAGTTTACCAAGGTCGCCGCCGGTTGGGCGATTGCTCACATCGATCCCTCCAGCCCAGCCGCCGCCAAAGCGACGACGGTTCTGGCCGCCGCCCTGACGACGGGAAGCGACTTGGTTCGCTTAGAAGCGGCCAAGGCGCTTGGCATGTTCGGCAAACAAGCCGCTACCGCCAAAGACGCTTTGTCGAAAGCGGCGAGTGACGACAAGTCGGATGCGGTTCGCGCCGCGGCTACACAGGCCCTGGCCAAAGTGCAATAGCGCGGCGACACGGGATACGAACGGATCGAACAGCCGCTCCTCCACCATAAGGCGCGGCTGTTTTTGTTCCGACATCAGATGCGGCAACTTTCCGCTCTCTCCGAAACGTCCATTGGTTGTCAGCTTTGCGGAGCATACGATAGCATAAAGCCGAATACTCTTCTGTTGCCCACCTGCCCTGTTGTTGGCGGTTCCTACCCACGTTGAGATTCGATTGTGCCGAGAATTCTGCAATCCGCCTTCTTTGGATATCTTGTTGCGATCGTCGTTTCGGCCGCTTGTCTGGGGCTCGGCCTGATTCTAACTACGCAGCTCGGCGAGTCGGCCGGGATGATGCTGCTGGTGACCGCGGTGCTGATCGCTTCCTGGTGGGGAGGTCTCTATCCTGGCCTGCTTTCAACGGCCTTGTGCGTCATCGTCGGTTGCTATTATTTTCTGTCACCTCTCTTTTCGCCGCGTGTAGACAGCGCTGGCGATTTGTTGCGCGTCGCGCTCTTTTTTGTGATCGGCGTGATGATCGCGATCGTCAACGAGGCGAAACGCCGAGCCGTCTTGCGCGAGGTCAAACGTCGCGAAGAACTGCGGCTGATCATGTCGAGCATCGGCGACGCAGTGATCACGACCGATGTTAACGGTAAGATCACCGGCTTGAACCCTGTCGCGGAAGAGTTGACCGATTGGACCACCGTCGAGGCCCTCGGCCGCCCATTGACGCAAGTCTTTCGCCTGGTCCATCAACACTCGCGCAAAACGATTGATAATGTGGCGCTGCGAGCCGCCGCCGAAGAGGTGACCGTTGGCGCCGCGACCGATTCGATCTTGATCGCCAAAAGCGGGCGCGAACTGCCGGTCGAAGACAGCACTTCCCCCATTCGCGATCGCAGCGGCGCGATCATCGGCGCCGTGTTGGTTTTTCGTGACGTAACCTCACGGCGACGCACCGAACAGAAACTGCAGTCCAGCGAAGAGCGCTTTCGCGCGTTGGTCAAAGCGACGGCAACGATCGTCTGGACGACCGCTCCCAACGGCCAAATCGTTGAAGACTCGCCCACTTGGCGCGCCTTCACCGGGCAAACGTTCGACCAATGGAGAGGAAGCGGCTGGCTGGACGCCGTTCATCCCGATGATCGCGAACATACCTCCGAAAGCTGGCGCATCGCGACTGCCGATCGCACCGCCTACCAATGCGAATATCGTCTCCGCCGCAGTGACGGAGAATATCGCTGGACCTCCGTACGAGGCGTTCCGATCTTGAATTCGGACGGCAGCGTGCGTGAGTGGGTCGGCATGAACGTCGACATCACCGACGAACGCGCCACGGCCGAAAAAGTACGTGATAGCGAAATCCGCTATCGCCTGGTCAGCGAAGCGGCCAATGACGCGATCTGGGATTGGGATCTCAATACGAACAAGGTTCGCTGGAACGAAGGGCTGCTGCGCAACTTTGGCTACACCAAGTCGCAGGTCGGGACTGACGCGAGCTGGTGGAAAGCAGGCATCCATCCTGAAGATCGCCAGCGGGTGATCGACGGGATTCAGTATGCGATTGAGCATGAACAAGAACGCTGGGCCGACGAGTATCGCTTCCAAAGGGCGGACGGCGATTACGCCTACGTGTTTGATCGCGGGCGAATCGTCCGTGACGAGAACAAACCGGTTCGCATGGTCGGTTCGCTGCTCGACCTGACCGAACGGAAACGAAACGAACAGATCCTGTCCGAGCGTTCGCGACTAGCGGCGATGCGCGCCGACGTCAGCGGTTGCCTGACCACAAGCGAACCGATGACCGACGTCTTGCAACGTTGCGCGGAAGCGGTCGTGCGACACCTTGATACGGCGCTGGCGCGCATCTGGATCGTTGACGAATCGGAAACGATCTTGGATTTGAAAGCGAACGCCGGCGAACGAGGTCATTTGCTCGCCGGACACCAACGCGTCGTCATGGGCGAAGGCAAGATCGGCCGCATCGCGCGGCAGTGTCAACCGTTGGTGACCAACCAAGCGCCGCTCGATCCCAATCTGAGCGATCCGCAATGGGCGCTGCGCGAAGGAATGGTCGCGTTCGCCGGCTATCCCCTGACGATCGAAGGCCGCGTAATCGGCGTTTTGGCGACGTTCGCTCGGCACGAACTCTCCGACGCGATCCTCAGCGATCTCGCCCCATTGGCTGACGCTATCGCCCAATATGTCGTCCGCAAGCGAGGTGAACAGATCCTCGAGCGACTCACCGCCGAAACCGAACGACAACGCCGACTATACCGCACCATTCTCTCCACCATTCCTGATCTGGTCTACGTTTTCGATCTGCAACATCGCTTCACCTACGCGAATGACGCGCTCCTAAAAATGTGGGGACGAACTTGGGACGAAGCGATCGGTAAAGATTGCTTTGAACTCGGTTACGAAACTTGGCATGCCGAACTACATGCCCGTGAGATCGATCAGGTTGTCGCAACGTGTGCATCGATACGCGGCGAAGTTCCCTATACCGGGGCCAACGGCCGTCGCATTCATGACTATATTTTCCTGCCGGTTTTTGGCGCCGACGGAGAGGTCGAAGCGGTCGCCGGAACGACTCGCGACATCACCGAATTGAAAGAGACGGAAGACGCGATTCGTGAGAACGAAGCCCGCTTGCGCCAGTTGGCTGATGCGATGCCGCACATCGTTTGGTCCGCCGGTCCCGATGGGGAAGTCGACTATTTCAACAATCGCTGGCATCAATTCACCAACTTCAAACGCGGCGCCGACGATGATCGCAACTGGGAGCATTTGCTGCCACCGGATGACCTGACGGCTTTTCGCATAACTTGGAGCGAAGCGGTTCGCAGCGGATCGCCTTGCGAGATCGAGCATCGTTTTTTTGATCAAGCGAAGAACTCCAATCGCTGGTTCCTGACGCGTGCAGTTCCTGTCCGAGACGCCAACGGCGCCGTCGTACGCTGGTTCGTTTCCAGCACCGATATTCAAAGGCAAAAACGAACCGAGCAAATCAATCGTTTTCTGGCTGACGCCAGCGCTTGCTTGACCGCCAATCTTGATTACGAAGCGACGTTCAAAGAATTGGCGCGCGTCGCCGTCCCCAATTTCTCGGATTGGTGCGCCGTCGACTTGCTGGATGAAAATGGCCAGCCCCGTCGCGTTGCGCTAATGCACCAAGATCCAGCGAAGGTCGAACTCTCTAATCGTCTGAACGCGCTTCATCCGCCGGAGCAGGATGACAAGTTCGGCATCTGGAACATCATCCGTAATGAAACGTCCGAACTCTTGGAAATCGTCACCGACGAAGGCCTGAGATCGACGGCGCGCGATGACGAGCATCTCCAAATCTTGCAAGACTTGAAGCTGAAGTCTTATATCGGAGTTCCCTTGATTTCTCGCGGTAAGACGATCGGCGTGCTGACGTTCTGCATGGCCGAGTCAGGGCGATTGTTTGATCACGAAGCCCTCCGCGCCGCCGAGGATGTGTCTCGTCGCGCCGCCGTGGCCTTTGAAAACAGCGTGCTCTACCAGCAACTGCGGGAAGCCGATCGACGCAAAGATGAGTTCCTCGCGATGCTGGCGCACGAGTTGCGCAATCCGCTCGCACCGATCCGCAGCGGCATCGACATCTTAGAGATCGACTCTCCTCAAGACGTGGAAGTTCTCGACGCAATGAAGGATCAGGTCGAACACCTGGTCCGCCTGGTGGATGATCTATTGGACGTCTCGCGAATCATGCGCGGCAAAGTCGAGCTTCGCCCCGAGGTCGCGTCTTTGTCAGCGATCGTCGAACGCGCCGTGCAAGCCGTGAAGTGGCTCTTTGACGAGAAAGACCATCAACTGGAAGTCGATTTGCCTGCCGAGTCGATTCCGATCCACGTTGATCCGGTCCGCATGGTGCAAGTAGTCAGCAATCTGCTGAACAACGCCGCCAAGTACACCGATCCCGGCGGCCATATTCAACTTTCCGTGGATCGTGTCGATGGCATGGCGCAAATCCGGATCAGTGACGACGGCATCGGCATCGAGCCCGAATTGACCGCCCACGTGTTCGATCTGTTCACGCAATCGTCTCGCGCTCTGGACCGCGCGCAAGGGGGACTCGGCATCGGCCTGACCCTGGTCCGCAATCTGGTCGAAATGCATCATGGCGCGGTCTCGGTCAAAAGTAACGGCACCGGCAAAGGGAGCCAATTTATCGTCGAACTGCCGATCTCAGATGCGCCATTGCCCATCGAAGTCGAGTCGGCCGATGATGCGTCTAACATCGCTCGCCGGATCCTTGTGGTCGATGACAATATCGGCGTGGCCCGCATGTTATCGCTGCTGCTAGGGAAACTGGGTGAACATCAAATCGAACTGGCCCATGACGGCCCGACCGCGATCGCCAAGGCTTTTGCGATGCGGCCCGAGATGATCTTCCTCGACATCGGGTTGCCTAACATGGACGGCTATCAGGTCGGCCAACGACTTCGCGAAGACGCCGAGCTTGATCAAACGTTGTTGATCGCGCTGACCGGCTACGGCAAAGAAGAAGATCGCCGCAAATCAGCCGCAGCCGGCTTTGACGAACACCTGGTGAAACCGCCGGCGCTCGACACATTACGAGGTCTCTTCTCCCACCCGAAATTGAGCGGCGCCAATCCTTCCTCTCTCTAGCGGCTTCGCGCCGTTTACGACGCAGCGGCCAGCGAGGGCGCCAACGTTTGAATCACTTCCCCAATCCGGACAGCGCCGCGATGAAACGTCGCCTGCTCCGCTTCGTTCAGTTCGGGTCGCAGCACGCGTTCTATCCCGCGGCGCCCGATCACCGCCGGCAGCGAGAGACAAACGTCGCTCACTCCATAGTAGTTGTTAATCCGCATGCTGACCGGCGCTGTGCGGCGGCGATTGTTGCGGATCGATTCAAGAATCATCATCGTCGCGCCGGCGATCCCATAGTTGGTGAAACCGCGAGTACGATAGATCTTGCCGGCCGATTCGGCCGCTTGACGTGCGAGCGATGCGAGATCGTCGCTCGGCTTCATCGATTCTCCCCCCAGCGAAGCGCTGCTGAACGACGCGACCTGGTCTTCGCCATGTTCGCCGATGACATAGGCTCGCACGTCGCTGGCATGCACGCTCCATCTTTCGGAGAGGAGCCGTCGCAGCCGCGCCGTATCCAACAACGTGCCGACGCCAAAGACGCGTTCTAGCGGAAAGCCGGACAACTGCAACGCGAACCAGGTCATCACGTCGACCGGGTTGGTCACCATCACGCAAATCGCTTGCGGACTAGCGGCGGCGAGGATCGGGATTCGCTCACGCAGACGTTCGAGATTGCCGCGTGCGGCGCTGTAACGATCGACGTCAGTCAGCTTATTCTGCGAAGCGTCGCAATACAAAAGGACGTCGGAGCCGGCCGTATCCGTCTCGCTGCCGGCGCGAACATCGACCGAATGTTCTTCGAGCCCGGCGGCGTGATTCAGGTCATCCGCTTCCGAGCGGGCCATCTCGGTACGACGCGATACGAGCACGAGTTCATCCGCCAATCCCTTCAGCACGATCGCATGCGCGACGGCGGAACCGACTTTGCCAAGTCCAATCAGTGAAACCTTCATGATGTCAATCCTCGCAGTATCCAGGGCTCGATTGCCGCATTCTAACGTGAGAGAGGTCGACTACGTCATGGCCAAAATCTTGCCTAGCAGCTGTTTTTCGCCGATTTCCGCCGGCGCTATGACAGCGCGAAACCTGCTTTTATTCTTTGTTTTTTCGCCACAGGCAGGTCGTCGCCAACACGCTCGCACCGTTTTGTCCGCAACTTCCGCCGTGTACCTTAGTAAGCGAGTGACTTTCGATACGATTCCTTTCTCTCCCTGCCGCTTTGTGAACGACGTCCCCCCTGTTTCCACCGCAAAAGCAAACGCCCCTCGTCTACAACGCGAGGTCGGCCTCGTCGGCGCGATCTTCCTTGGCCTTGGTTCGATCATCGGTACCGGCATCTTTGTCAGCGTCGGCATTGCCGCCGGCGCGGCGGGCCCTGCCGTGCTGTTGGCGATTCCGCTGGCCGCGTTATTGGCGACTTGTAATGGACTTAGCAGCGCTCAGCTGGCGGCCGCACATCCGGTCAGCGGCGGGACGTATGAATATGGATACCGCTGGTTGCACCCTTGTCTCGGCTTTCTCGCCGGGTGGATGTTTGTCGCGGCCAAGTCGGCGTCGGCGGCGACGGCGGCTCTCGGGTTTTCTGGTTATCTCCTCCACTTGCTGCAAATCGACGCTCCAGCGTGGCGATTGCCGATCAGTCTGCTGATCGTCTTATTGGTGACCGCCGCCGTTTTGACCGGCATGCGTCGCAGCAATCTGGCGAACGCGATTCTCGTGACGACCACGCTGCTCGCGCTGCTCCTCCTGATTGTCATCGCATTGCCGACCGCGCTGGCCAGCAGCGCACGATTTGTACCGATGTTTTCTCCGGTTACCGCCGATCGCTCCTCCACGTTTGGACTGATCCAGGCCGTCGCATTGATGTTTGTCGCCTACACCGGCTATGGGCGAATCGCCACGCTGGGGGAAGAAGTCGAAAACCCGCGACGCACGATCCCGCTCGCGATCATCGTCACCTTGTTCATTGCCATGGCCTTTTACTGGCTGATCGGACTGGTTGCGGTCGGCGTTTTGGGAGCTGACCAACTAGCGAGCGCAACGTTGTCGCAAGGGGCTCCGCTCGAAGTTGTCGCGGGCCAAGTTGGCGGCGCTCCGCTGGCGATTGTCCTAGCGCTGGGAGCGACCACCGCAATGGCCGGTGTCTTGCTGAATCTGGTATTGGGACTGTCGCGCGTCGTGCTGGCGATGGGACGTCGCCGTGATCTGCCGGCGATCTTTGGTCAGCTGAACGCTGCTCAAACGACACCGACGGCGGCGGTGCAGCTGGTCGCGGCGATCGTCATGGGGCTGGTCCTGATCGGTGATGTAAAAACAACCTGGTCATTCAGCGCCTTTACGGTTTTGATCTACTACGCGCTGACCAATCTGGCGGCGCTGCGTCTAACGCGCAAGCAACGACTCTATCCGGCGGTCTTCGCTTGGATCGGATTGGCGATCTGCTTGCTGCTTCCCTTTTGGGTCGATGCGGCGGTTTGGCAATGGGGGCTCCTTCTGATCGCGGCCGGACTGATCTGGCATTTCCTGGCGCAGCAGATTACTTCCCGCCGGCGACGTTCGTGATCTCTTTTGGGATTTAGGACTGGACCGGACCGCAGCAATTTTTTTTCGTCCAATCACCCAGCTTGCCTGGGAGTCAATTTGGGCAATTGGGTGCGGCGTCAGATTCTTTGGACCGGACCGGACCGCAACGTTTTTTTTCGTTGCCCGATGCCAGCGAACGAAATTCGCCCTCGATTCCCAATAATGAATGCCCCGCTGGAAATTCGTTCCTCACTCCGTCTTCGACATTCAGATTTCGAACTTCGTGACTAGTTTCACGATGTGGACTGGACCACAACGTATTTTTTCTTGCGGAGTCCAACATTTCAATCGTCTCCCTCCCTTCGAATTCCCAGCGCGTACAATCAGCGCCGCCACCGCTTGGTGGTTGAAAACTTGAGGCGGCAAATGGCTGTTTAAAATCCTCACCGGGCGCGCGAACAAACCCAATCGGCGCACCGCCGCTCACCCCTCAATCGACCCGAAGTCCGTGCGCTTTGTCAATCGACAATTTTTGGCGAGGTGGTCCGACAAGTGGTGTTAGCCGTCCGCATTTCCCTCGCCCGCGAGCTTTGAAGTTGCGCTATATTCGAATCAATCGAACACTAGCCCGCCAGCGCCAGCGAGGGAATACGGTTCGCCACTTCAATCCGGGTTAGGATCGCCAACTCTATTCCCTCGCTGGCGCTGGCGGGCTAGTGTGACGATTTGCGGTTGAATCGGGCCCTGTTTTATCGTGCTTCGCCCGTGTTCAACACTTCCTGAATTGCTAGATATCGCAACCTCAAAACGCGCGCTGCGGGCAACGAAGAGAAGGCTAGTCCTGCTCTTTGGTCGACATCAACCGGGCTTCTTCGTCTTCCGCTTTCATCTGGTCCATAGACGCGATCACTTCGTCCAGATCATCTTTGAACAGGTCGCCGATCAAGAGGTCGGTGACGCGGCCGGTGTAGTGGGGGAAGCGGCGGATGAAGCGGCCGAAGTTGAAGCCTTCGTAATATTCGCTGACCAAGCGGCGCATCCGTTTCATGCCGACTAGATAGTTCGGCACCCAGTGGCCGAGTTGATCTTTCGACGTATCCCCTTTTTCGAGGCCGTCACAAATCGCGTCGGCCGCCAGCTCGCCTGACTTCAGCGCCAACAGGACGCCAGACGAGTAAAGGGGATCGAGGAACCCGAACGCATCGCCGACCAACACCCAACCGTCGCCTGAGCCTTGGCTGGCGCGATAGGTGTAGTCCTTGGTCGCGAAGATCTTTTCGACCTGCTCCGCATTCTCGACCCGTTCTTTCACCGCTGGGCAACGTTCTAATTCTTCGGCGTAGGTTTGCTCGTGACTGGTGCGACCCTTGAACAGATAGTCAAAATCGCCGACGACGCCGACGCTGACGATATCGTCATGCAGCGGGATATACCAGAACCAGCCGTTCTTGCCTTGCACGCTCAATACGACGGTCGCGCCTTCATCTTTGCCGACGTCGCGATAGGCGCCTTTAAAGTAGGTCCAAATGGCGCCTTTGTTGAGTTCTGGATCGGGAACGCGCAGCTTGAACTTGTTGATCAGCATCGAGCTTTGCCCGCTCGCGTCGACCACCACATCGGCGAAGACTTCGCGCGTTTCGCCGGACGGATCGGCCACTTTGACGCCGATCGCACGATCTCCATCAAACAGAACCTCCAGCACGCGGGTTCCTTGATGGACGGTGACCCCATGCTCGGCGGCGTTTTCGATCATCATCAGATCAAACTCGCTCCGCCGCACTTGCCAGGTTTGCGAACATTCGTGCGGCTTGTTGTCGTGAAAGTAAAACGGCGCCGACAGTCGGCCTGACTGACCGACAAACTGCACGCTGTACTTTTTGATGAAGTGACTTCCCTTCATCTTGTCGAGCATGTTGAGCCGCTTGAGCACCCAGTAGGTTTCCGGAATCATCGATTCGCCGATGTGATACCGGGGGAAGACCTCGCGTTCAAACAGTTCGACGCGGTAGCCCTTCTGAGCGATCAGGGTCGAAACGGTCGATCCAGCCGGACCACCGCCGATGACGACGACATTCGGTTTATCGCTGGCGATCATAGGGCTCTTCTTCCAAGAGAAAGGCGTGTCGATTGGCGGGAAAGCATACTTCGTTTGTACCGCGATTCTATTGATCGACCAGCGATAGATTTTCAGAATCTTCGTGCGGTTGCCGCGCCGCTTTCAGCAACGTTGCTAGCTGCTGTAACGACTTGGCATCCAAATGCCCCAGCTGTTGTTCGTGACATTTTCGCACGGCGCTATCGAGCTTGTTCACCAGTTGCAGTCCCTCTGGCGTCAAGCGGACTTCGACCACGCGGCGATTCTCGGGGGGGCGATGTCGGACCAGCAAGCCGCGCTGCTCCAGCTTGTCGAGCAAACGCGTCATGTCGGGCGCCCGGGAGATCAGTCGACCACCCAAGACCAGCGTCGGCATTCCCTCTGGATAAACCGAGCGCAACAACCGCAGCGTGTTGTACTGTTGGGCCGATATCCCCGACTGACTGAACATCTCATCTTCCAGCGCCTTGAGCCGATCGTAGGTCCGCCAAAGGTTCAAGAAAACTTCCTGCTCCAGCGAGTCGAACTTGCGGCCGCGTTTGGCCGAACCAGATTGGGGAATAGCGGCGTTCATTATCTTTTACAATACCCGTCAAAACAATAAACGTCAAGACAACTGTCTTGCCCCGAGGGGGCATTCCACCGCCAAGAACGAGGCGAAAAAGAGTTGTAGCGGCCCCCCTGCTGCGATAGCCTAGAATCACCCGCCAACCGCTCATTGTCTTTCGCCGCCCCCTCCCTCTCTTGCCGACGAGCGAGCTTATGATCCCGCGCCGTACTTTTTTGCAGTCGTCTCTCTGCGGTGGAGTATCGCTATTGAGCGTCGCTCTCCCCTCCTCTCGCCTGTTTGGCGAAACCAAACCGAACGACGCTGTTCGACCCCAGTTTGACCTGACGCTCGACGCTCCGACCAAACTGTACGACGGCGAAAAATGTTGGTGTCATCCGCGGGCCGGCATCGTCCCCAGCGCCGGCAAAGCCGACCAGCCCCGGATCGTAATGACGATGAACACCATCCACGTCAGCGGCAGCGACGTCTTCAAAGCGATGTTCAGTCTCTCGACTGACGACTTGGGAAAGCATTGGACGAAGCCGCAGGAGCAATCCGGCTTGGCTATCCGGCACGAAACGATCGACGGCGTCGAACGTCCCGTCGCGGTCAGCGACTTTTGGCCCACCTGGCACGCTGCGTCACAAACGTTGTTAGGAACAGGGCACTCGGTCGTCTATACGCCTGAGTGGAAAATAGCCAAATCTCGCCCGCGTCACACAACCTATGCGACGTATGATCCGCAACAAGGCGCGTGGACGGCTTGGAAAAAGCTAGAGATGCCGCCGGACGACAAGTTTTTGTCCAGCGGCGCCGGTTGCACTCAGCGAGTCGATCTGGCTGACGGCTCGATCTTGCTGCCGATCTACTTTAGCCCGCCGGGGAAGAACGCCCAAGTAACGATTGCGCGCTGCTCGTTTGATGGCCAGACGTTGCAGTATGTCGAAAACGGAACCGAGTTTGCCGTCAGCGACAAGACGCGCGGTCTGCACGAGCCGTCGCTGACGCGTCTGGGCGATCGGTACTTTCTGACGATTCGTAATGACAAGCAGGGCTTCGTTACGCGGAGCGACGACGGTTTACATTTCGAACCGCTGCGCGACTGGAAGTTTGACGACGGCGGCGATCTTGGTAATTACAACACGCAGCAGCACTGGGTGACGCACAGCGACGGGCTATTCCTGGTCTACACTCGCCGCGGAGCGAACAATGACCACGTGTTTCGCCATCGCGCTCCGCTCTTGATGGCGCAAGTCGATCCTGATCGCTTATGCGTGATCCGCGAGACCGAACGGATTTTGGTTCCGGAGCGCGGCGCGCGACTCGGCAACTTTGGAGTCACCACCGTCAACGAACACGAAACCTGGGTGACCGTCGCCGAATGGATGCAGGATGGCAGCCGGACGCACATCATGCCGGTCAACAACAAGTATGGCAGCGACGGCAGCGTCTTTGTCGCGCGGATCCATTGGGACCGGCCGAACAAATTGGCGTAAACCGAGCGCGCGGGAAACGTCGCAAGTCGGTATAATCGCCTCCCATGGAAGCGACAAAGGCCAAGAAGGGTCAAAACGAATTCGGCGATTTTCAAACACCGGCGGCGCTAGCCGACGAAGTTTGTCAATTTCTCGCCGCTCAAGCGTTCTCGCCGGCGACCATCATTGAGCCGACCTGCGGCCAAGGCGCCTTTGTCCATGCGGCGCTCACCCACTTTCCCAGCGCTGCGGTGATCGGCGTCGAGATCAATCGCCGCTACGTCGATCAGCTGCTTGATTCGTTAGCTGGCGCGAAGGGCGCATCACGGGCCACGATCGAACATGGAGATTTCTTCGCCGTTGATTGGCGAGCGAAGCTGCTTGACTATCGGCAGCCGATCTTGATTCTGGGCAATCCTCCTTGGGTCACCAATTCGCAGCAAACCCATTTTCAAAGCGCGAATCTGCCGGCGAAGAGCAACTTTCAACAGCAGTCCGGCATCGATGCGATCACCGGCAAGAGCAACTTTGACATTTCAGAGTGGATGCTCCGCCGCTTGTTGACGCTGCTTGCCGGCGGCGACGCTCAGATCGCGATGTTCTGCAAAACGATGGTTGCCCGCAAAGTGCTTCAGGCGGCCTGGAAAGAATCGATCGCGATTGAACGCGCCGAGATTCGCGAGATCGACGCGGCGAAGCATTTTGGCGTCTCCGTCGACGCTTGCCTGTTTTCCTGTTCGCTCGGCGAAGGGCGTTCAACGACCAGCTGCCCAACGTTCGCTGATTTGAACGCCGAAGATCCCCAGAGCGAACTAGGAATCGTGGACGATACGTTGATCGCCGACATCGGCTCGTATCAACGCTGGCGGCATCTAGCCGGCGACTCTCCCTATCAATGGCGATCCGGCGTCAAGCATGACTGCGCCAAAGTGATGGAGTTGCGCGTCGATGGCGATCATTTTCGCAATGGCCTGGGCGAGTTGGTCGAACTGGAAACCGACTATCTATTTCCGATGCTGAAGAGCTCTGAAGTCGCCAGCGGAAACGTCACGTCGCCGAGTCGCTGGATGCTGATCCCGCAGCGCAATACTGGCGATCCCACGGATAACATCGAATCAGCGGCGCCGCAAACCTGGGGTTATCTACAGCAGCATGGCGCAGCGCTTGATCGCCGCCGCAGTTCCATCTATCAACGTCGCCCACGGTTCTCGGTCTTTGGCATCGGCGACTACACGTTCGCTCCCTGGAAAGTAGCGATCTCCGGCTTTTACAAGCGGCTGCAATTTTCGGTGATCGGCCACGCCGAAGGCAAGCCGATCGTGTTGGATGACACGGTTTATTTTCTCGCTTGTCACAGCGAGCGCGAAGCGCGGTTGATCGCCGAACTGCTTCATTCCGCGGCGGCGCAGCAGTTTTACGCGTCGTTGATTTTTTGGGACGCCAAACGACCGATCACGGTCGATGTGCTGAAGCGGCTTGCTATTCTGGCGTTGGCGCGAGAACAAAATGCCGAAGAAGAATTACGGGAACTACGAAGCGAGAAACCAAACTCAGCGGCGATCTAGTGTTCTGTCACGCGACAATTTTCAGGCGCCATGATTTTATTAGCCGTAGTGCGTTAGCACCGGTTTCTGATGGGAACTCATTTGCGAAAGACAATTGGTAACAGAAACCGCGGCTAACGCCGTGCGGCTGATTTCGGGGAAGCCGAAAATAGCGGTTTGACAGAACACTAGTCTCTTCTGGCGCCAATCGCATACTTGGCGAAGTCGATAAGCCCGGCGAACTTGTAGCTGGGATCGACGTAATGCTCGATCACGTAAAACGCGAAGTAATAGGCGCGACAAAAGGCCCAAACCGCTAACGCCAACAAACCTGCGACGCGCCAATCGGGCGCAAAGAGCAGCAGCAAGACCGAGGCGAACAGCCCCAGCAAGACAAACAAAATCCCTTTCGCCCAGAGAGCCGTTCGGCTCTTGAGATCTCCCATCATCAGGCTCCGCAATCGATTACGCGAATGATTCTTCCGGCAGTCTAATCGCTCTCGACGGATCTCGCCACGATTCAGACGTCTGGCGCTGGGAACTCGGCGGTCGCGCTAGAAGCCGCGATTGATTTGCAGCAGATATTCGGCGTCGAAGAGACGTTCGGCGCGACCTGGGAACACGGCGCCGCTGCGGAGTCGCCAGCCGTTTCCTAGCGCTATTTGCAGGCCGGTGGTGAAGTTGAGAACCTCATACGCCGTGCCGGCTGAAGTATTGACCGACGCGGACGTCAAAGCCCCCGTCGCGGCAAATTGATCATCCTCTTCTAGCGGCGTGGTGTAATGCGCTTCGGCGATGATCGCCAAGCCGCGACCGCAACAACAAGAGGGAGGAACGAGCCAATAGCCGCCGCCGAAATCGAAACCAAGCAGCGTCGGTTGATTCACGCGGCCGATCAAATCGCCGCTTCCCGCTTGATTGAGCGTGACCCGTAGCGGGTCTCCCTGCGATGCGACGTCCAGTTGCGTAAAGAAATGTCCAAACCAACAACCGCTCCTCTTGGTCGCCGCAAGGAACGGCACAAAGTGAACCGCCTGGCTGTCGAGAGAAGCGAAGATGGGGCCATAGCTGATATCGCCCGACGAGCCGGTCGGCACTTCCAGCCCCAAGCCGGCTGACAGCGCGAACGACTCGTCGGCGTAGAGCAAGCGTTTGAGCAGCAAATTCAAGTTGCCGATGTTGCTGCCTTGGACGCCATAGGTGACGGCGTCAACCGGAAAACCTGCGGCTCCATCGGTATTGAACGCGCCCCCAAACGGCATCCGCAATTCCAGTGAAGTTCGCCCGCTGTCGAGCAATTTTTCGAATGCGATCATCGTGCGATGCAGTGACTGCGAATTGGCTTGCGGCGTCAGTCCCAACCGGTTGTCGGTCTGCACGTCGACGGCGTTATGAAAGTAGTTGTAGGCGACCCAAACGCGATCTGACGGCAACGCCTGATTGTTCTCGGCGATTCTCAAACCGGAGATTGCGGCCGCAATCGGAATCTCGGTTTGCAAGCGGGGCGCAGAACCAGTCGCCGGAGTCAACGACAACACCGGACCGCCGCGGCGAAAATCGCCGAACATCTCCGGAACCTCGAGCAACCGCGAACGACTGCTCGAGCGATAGTAGGCCTGAAGTTCATCCGAAGAGGAAGGACCGGAGGTCGATGTAAAGAGTGATGCGAACGGGCTGATGTAATTCGAGCGGTCAACCAGCGCGCTAGGCATGCCGGGAAAGGCGTTGGCGACAATCGGTCCGGAAGGCTGCGCCCATCCGGTTGTGGTGAGACTTCCCCAGAGTCCAATCGCTAGCACAAGCGACGCGACGATCTGCTTGTTCATCGGCGACTTCCTTGTCCACGGTCGCAACTTCCAACGAAGGCGACTTCCATGTTCCGATAGTGCGCAGTATCCCCCATCCATTCAGCGAGAGCGGCACATTCTCTCTATCGTCGCGGCGTAGCGAGATGCTTGCGGAAAGTTAAGTGAATTTTTCGCCCAGTCGACGCAGATTATTCGAGTGAATCGACCAAGCGTTTCAGTGCGGACAAATCGCCGCGCCACATCGGAGAACGGAGCGATGCGTTCGCCGGAATTTCTTGCGCTTTGCTCCAAGCGTCGATCGCTGTTTGCAACTGCTTTATCGCCAACGCTTTATCGCCCTGCCCTAGCGTGATGAGCCCTCGTTGGCGCAAACCGGCCAGACGAACCCGGACCGCATCTGGTTCGAGATCTTCGGCCGCCAGCGAATCGATTAACTCGGACTGGACCTTCCGCCAATTGATTTCCGCTTCCTGATAATTTTCACTCTCCAGCAACTGTTCGATCGCTTGCTGGCAGATTTCGATCAGGCGAATACGATAGGCTCGGTTGTCTGGAGCTAGCATGACGGCCGACGGCAGAATGTCGATCGCCTTTTGCAAGGATGGCGAAGGGGACTTCTCAAAGATCGACATCGTCAGCAAGCATTCGAGATAGCGCTGCCATAATCGCGTATCGGTCGAGTATTTGTAAGCAAGCCCCTCAAACCGACCGGTCGCGTCACGCAGCAGGGCGAGCGATTCGGGGGAAGTCCCCTTCGACAGTTCGAGCCGCGCCAGGTTGAATTGTCCTTGGGCGAAGTCACGGAGCAACTTCGGGTCATCATCTCGATCACGCAACAGTTGATGTCGTTGGCGCTGGGCCGCTTGTTGCTCTTGGAGCGCCTCGTCCGGTTTTCCTAAGGCGGCCATGATCAGCGCGTGATTCATCATTGCGTTGGCTAATTTGCGGCGAGCCTCGATGTCGGTTGGCGCATGGTTAACCGTGGTTTCGCGCAGCGCAATCGCTTTCGCAAACGCGGCCGCCGCTTCGTCCTGTTGACCAAGCGAGTGGAGCGCTTGACCGAGACCGTTCCAACTATCGCCCAGGCTGACTTGCACCTTTGGCGATGGGGGTTTCAGTTCTGGCGATTTCTCGGCGGCGGCGATCGCCTGGCGGAATTGTGCGGCCGCTTCGGTTGGACCTTGAATCTCCAGCGTCAGCATGCCCAACTGCTTGCGGGCTTCTAACAAATCGGCCGGCAGCGTCTTGTTTTCATCGGCCAAGTCAATCAGCATCTGATAGTGCTGCAAGCCGCGCTCCAGCAGATGCGCACGAATCGCTTCTTGTCCCGGCTGATCAAGCAGAGGCTCTTCCCGTACGAAGGTGAACAATTCATTGATCGCCGTCTGTCCCTGCTGGCTGTTCTGCATCACGCGTTCAAGTTGTCGCTGGGTCACGTACCATCCGATCCCTGCGACCACGGCGACCAGCAATAGCGAAGCGGCCAACCCGGCCGAAAGGGACGCGACCAGCGGATTACGTCGTCGCCAGCGATCGAGCCTGCCCCACATGTTGAGCGGCCGAGAAACGATCGGCTCGCCGCGCTGGTAACGTTCCAAATCGTCCGCTAGTTCCGCCGCCGACGCAAACCGTAGATGCCGATCCTTTTGCAAACAACGCAAGCAGATCGTCTCCAAGTCGCGATCGACCTCTGGATTGAGAAATCGCGGCGAGACGGGATCATCTTCCAGCACCTGACGCAATGTTTCGGTCGGGTTGGCCGCCTGAAAGGGAGGTTTTCCGACCAGCAAGTGATAGAGCGTCGCACCCAGCGCGTAGACGTCGGCGCGGACATCCATCATACGCGAATTCCGAATCTGCTCGGGCGCCATGTACGGCGGCGTGCCGAGCACTTCGCCGGTCTGGGTCAATTGCTGCTGAGCCGACGCCAAACGGGCCAGTCCAAAGTCGGCGACCAACACGCGATCGTTTTGCGGATCGAGCATCAGGTTATGCGGCTTCAAGTCACGGTGGAGCAAACCGTGGGCATGTGCGGCCTGTACGCCGCGAGACGCCTGCGCCATGTACTGTGCGGCCAGGCGATTCGATAGCGGATTCTTACGGATCTCGGCCGCCAAGTCGCCGGCGACAATCGGCATCGTATAGAACAAGCGATCATCCGCTTCGCCGACGTCATAGACCGGCATGACATGGTCGTGCGACAAATTTGCCGCAGCGCGGACCTCCGTTTGGAATCGCTGGCGAATCTCCTCGCGCATTTCATGCGGAACGTCTGAAACGTTCGCGATTTTGATCGCTACCATACGACCTGCATTGAGTTGCTGAGCGCGATAAACCTTTCCCATACCGCCGCGGCCCAGCAGTTCGACCAGCTGGTACTTGCCAAACGGACGAGGAAAATGCTCGGCTCTACTCCAGGGCGGCGCTGTGGAATAGCGCCGCGTTTGTTCGGCCCGCTCGGCATTTCCTTGGGCAAACGAGGAGAGCGGCAGTTGTAGTTGCGGAAATCGCTGTTGATATTCGGCCGGCAGTGGAGGAAAGGGAGACTGCTTGCGCGCATAGATCTCTTGATCAACGAGACGCTGCAAGATATTTGGTTCCTGAAGTTGCGGAAAGCGATCGAGGTATTTTTCGACGAGCGGTTGTTGATCGAGCGCCAACGTTTCAAGATTCGAATCGATCTTAGCCGGGTGCGAAGAGAGCTGTTGCCAGCGAAACTCCAGATCAATGCAGATCAGTTCTTCCAAAGTGGCCAGGTAAGAAGGAGCGTCAGGCGTCGGCAGATAGTCCACGATATCACCGCTATGGCCCCGTAACCAATCCGATTCAAAATGGCGGCGAATTTCTTCATCAACGGCGTTCATCACAGACCTATCGATAACAACTAGCTGAGACTTAAATCGGTTTGCAAGATCGCCTGCAGCGATTCGCGAATTTTGGCCTGCATTCGCCGAACGGTTCGTTGACTGCAGCCAACCGCCTCGGCGATCTCGTCTTGCGTCTGACCATCGAGGGTTCGTTGCAATATCTCTTGCTGCTCAGCGCTGAGGTGCTTCAAGATCGATTCCAGAAAGTCGGCGAAATCGATCTGAGCTAGTTCATCTTCCAGCGCCGATCCCTTGCCGGCGGCCGGTTCATCCACCAGGGATTGCTCGCGATTCATGCCGCGACAGGCGCGACCATGAAAGCGAGCCTGCAGCCGCGCTTTATTCAAGGTGATCGTTAACAAGAGTCGCCACAAGTCGCTGCGATCCTGGATCGAAAACTCCCCCTGGCGCACGCGTCGAAAAAAGGTGCGACAGGCCGACTGAACAACGTCTTCGGGATCGACGCGGCGCTTTAACTGTTGCGACAACTGACGATCCGCGATCCGGTGCAGCGGACCGGCGTAGGTTCGCCAAAACTCTTCTTCAATTGCGGCGTCGCCAGCGGCCAATGCGGCGAACCACGCTTGAGCAGGCCATACGTCTTGTTCATCCATGCGGCTGGTCTCTTGAAAAATAAAGAACAGGGGAAACGCTGGGCCCCTACCCTGATTAAATGCGCCCAGGCGCAAATACCTTTCAGAGATTGCTGCGATTCTGACAAAGCGGACAAGAAATCTCATTCTTCCACAGGAATCGGCCCCTCGCCATCTATTTCGGCCCGGCGGCGGGAGTCAGAAGAGAGGAAAACGGCTCAAACGGGCTCGAAGCGCAGAACCGAGAAAAATGTTTCTTGTTTTCTGTCCGGTTTGAGCCGCTCAGGTCAATCCTCACTGTGAAGCGACGCTTGCTGTGAAACGTCGCTCAGAAAATTCCAACCGGAGAATAACGATGCTTTTGAATTTGCAGAAATTGTTCGGCGCCGTCACTTTGCTCGGGGCCTCGTTTGTCACCACTTCGCTGGTCCAAGCAGACCATGCACCGCATCCCTCGAAGCCCCCCAAGGATCAACGGGACTTTATCTTTCGGGACTTCAAAGGTCCGCCGATTCGCCCGAAGTCATCGGCGATGCCGCGACCATTTGGCCTGAGCGGATCGAAAGCTCCGATGGTCAAAGATGCTCCCAAGCCAAGCGATTCGCCGAAGGATTGGCGATCGGACTATGTGCTCGACTTCAAACCGCCGGTTCGCCCCAAGGGCTCCACGTCGTCGCTGGGCCTTCGCCGTTCACAAACTCCGCGAGCCAAAGATGCTCCTAAGCCGACCGATCCGCCGAAGGATTGGCGCAAGTACGTCAACGGCGACTACAAGCCGAAACCGCGACCGAAACCTTCGATGTCACCCACCAAGTTTGGTCTGAGCGTGCCGCACAACCCGGCCGCTAAGGACGCGCCCAAGCCGAAAGATCCTCCGAGCAAATGGCGGAAGTACATCTTTGAAGACATCAAGGCGCCCACTCCGCGTCCCAAGCGACAGATTCCGCCGACCCACTACGACGCCGTCTTAGGCCGGCCCAAGAAGATCGGCTTTCCCCCGCCCACGACGCTTCCTTCCCACAAGCCGGGCCCGACCTTCCCGAATCCGAAAGATATTAAACGTCCTCCTTACACGCATCCCCCGCGTGATATTCGAGGCCCCCGCGGTCCCCTGAATTAGTCCTTCCTTCTGTGGCGCCCCGTCTTGCGTCTCGACGGGGCGTCCCATTTTTTTCAAGGAGTCGACGACAATGACCAACCAACTTTGGCGAAGCGGATGCAGCATCGCCCTCGGCTCGTTTATCGTTTGGCAATTGTTCTATCTTGCGGTCGCCAACAGCCTGGAAACGCTCGAAGTGGTCACGCTTCGCTTTCCCGAAACATCCTCCGCCATCACCAAGGCGCTGGACGAAAGTCGCGCCGGAAATCATCCACATGAGTTGGGCGGTCTCTCTTCTCTCATCTACGCTGTCGACAAATATGGTCAAGTCACCGAACAACCGCAGCGCTGGTCGCTGTTCGCTCCTAACATCAACGATCAAACCGCGTTTTTGGCCTGTGAATTTCGTTGGAACGACAGCGAACAATCGACCTGGCTGCTGTCAGACAACGAACCAAACGACACATCCAACTACCTTCGTTACGCGGGAAATCGAACCCGCAGCGTTGAACAAAATCTGATTTTGACGTTTACGTTCAATACGGGTGAAACCGAGCTGGAAGCTCGTCAGCGGTGGGCCAAGCAGATTCAAGACAAACTTGCGAACGATTTCGATATCTTGACCGTCTGGGCGTCGCTGCGAGTCGAAGAATTTCTCGCCGACTTTCCTAACGCACCTTCGCCGGATGAAATCGTCATTCATGTTCGCGGTTACGAAATCGCAGCGCCGGGATCGGACGGGCCAAGCCAATCGCCCGCTCCCTACTGCATGGCGATCGCTCGTTGGACGCCTGCCGCCGAGTATCCTCGCGATGTTATCCCGATTGAAGTTTACGATCCCGTCACGGAACAATTCATCTACCAACCTTGGGCGTCGGAGTCCGAATAATGAATGTCGCACCTGTTCAATCGTCAAGCGTCGTTGGCGTCACTCCTTGGCTGCCGCGGCCTCTTTCACGCATGCGTTGGTGGACGAAACCGCTCAACGCCCAGTTGTATGCGATGTTGCGGATCGGAATCGCCGCAGTGCTGCTGCTTGATCAGCTGTTGACAATGGCGCCGCAACTCGCCGTGCTTTACGGACGCGGCAGCACCGGCGACGTACGACTGTACAGTTGGTTCTTTGATAGGCCTCAGCTGCACTGGTCGTTGTTGCAGGGAATCAACGATCCGCAGGCGGTTTCGGTGATCTTCTATCTTTGGATCGCAGCGACCATCGGCCTGCTAATCGGCTGGAATACGCGACTCTGTGCGATCGCCGTTTGGGCGTTGTCGATTTCGTTCACGAATATGAACATGTACGCGATCAATGCAGGCGATCATATTCACGGCATGCTGCTGTTGTACGTCATGTTGACTCCGTGCGGCGCCGTCTGGTCGGTTGACGCTTGGCTGAAATCTTCGTCGCGAGCAGAACAAGAGCCGATTCAAGCGTCTCCTTGGGCGCTGCGACTTTTGCTGATTCAACTGGCTTGCATGTACTGCGCCAGCGGACTTTGCAAACTATCGGGACAAAATTGGCCTGCCGGCGACAGCTTGTACTACGTGATGCGTGACCTGAGCTTAACTCGCTTTTCGGCGGACGCATTGCCGACACCTTACTGGATCACGCAATGGATGACCTGGTCGGTCATGGTCTGGGAAGCCGGTTTTCCGTTGCTGCTGTCGTTTCGCCGGACGCGTATCGCGGCGCTGCTGTTTGGCGTTTCGATGCACTTAGGAATTTTTGTCACGATGGAACTCGGCTGTTTCCCACTGTACCTGTTGGCTGCTTACGTTCCACTGCTCGCCTACGAGTATCAAACATGGCGATCCGCGACCGCTTGGACGCCGAAAAACAGCAGCCAAACGGATATCTGTATCGCCACAACGACTGCGTTAGGCGCATGATCTGCACGCGAGTTCGTTGCGGCGACTAGGTCACCAAGCGCTTTTGACAACGCTCTTGAAAGCCTGGCAGAAGCGGATCGAGCGCCGCTTTGAGGCACAATGCTTGTGACCGCAACGACCAGGGAGAATAGTAGGTATAGTTGATCGCACGTCGCGATTCGGGAGCGAATCGTTTTTTATAGTCTTGCGTACCAGGCCCTAGATTGATCAGGCGATCACCGCGATGAAAACTATCTTTGACAACTTCATGCAACAAGACCGTACCCAGACTACCGATCGCGCAATCTGCGTCGTAGCCGCTACGCAGCGCATAGACTTCGCGTTGACAAAGATAGTTGTAGAGGAATGCGACTGGTCGCTCATCGAGATAGAGCACGTTCATATCGATCATTCCACGGCGACAAGCGACCTCGTGCAGTTCACGAAGTACAGGCCGGACGGCCGGGCTGCAGAATGCGGCGCCAAGACTCGACTTCGCCTGCCAGCTCTTTTGCGAGACGCAGAGACAGTCCTCGAACAAATCGTAGCGAGGATCTACCTCGCCGCTCTCCGGCTGCGTGCGATAGCGGACGAATTGCAAGTCGCCCAGATCCGCGACACGGCTTTGCTCACGGCGCATATTCCGTCGCCAGTTCTTCGATTGTCGTCCGATATATTCTTCCCAGGTTCCCGCCAATTCAATGACCGGCGCCTCCATGCGCGGACGGCGAAAAAATAGGCGCGACTGCTGCGTCAAGATCTTATCCATCTCAGCAAAACCGGCGGACTGCTCGCACAAATAACGTAGGTCGACCACATCCCAGTCACGGTCGCTGCGCAGTACGTGCTCGATCGCTAGTCGAAAACATTCGACCGAATCGCAGCCAATGGGGCCGAAAAAGGGGCCCCAATCTTCGAGCGGATAAGACAGCACGCGTAAGGCGCCGACTCGAAAATTTTGCTCACGAACGCAAAACGGCACAAACCCAATCGGTTCCTCGTTTTCAAGGATCACGAGGAGCCGCAGTTTTTGCGGTCGTGGAAAATGCTTCCAGGTCACCGCGAGCCATTCCCACGTCTGAAAGAACGTCGCGGCGGACGTTCTTGCATGCAGTTGATCCCACTGAGACGTCCAAAATGGCAACTGCCCAATATCATTGATCTCGAATATTCGTCGATTCATGCGTGCTGCCCCCAGCAATAGTATTTTCCAACCATAGCACCTCTCGCGAGGGTGGGCGGCGACCAACTGGAAGTACTTCTTGAAGTGACAGCTTTCTAGAAAACAGCGAGGAAACGAGAAAATTCTCATCGCGTTTCATTGCGATTTGGTTATGGAAGCGGTTTTGCACAATTCCACAGTGCAAACCATACTAATACTTATCGCATCATAACGATTAGTTGGAGATTTCCGGATTCGCAACTTCGGTTTATGCCGAATGTGCAATTCTCTTAAATAAATACGCAAGTTCTGATCGAGTCTCTCATCGCAACTCTTGACTTACATCTGTCTGAATCCAAATTTCAGTAACCCGCTAACGCAGGTCGGCGGGGACACAATTGATTGGGGGCAGTGCGACGCAACGTGCGTTCGCATCCATATCAAGAATCACGTTTCGGCGTGAGAAAGATGGACAGTCAATGAACGCTATTTTGCTGGGGCCGCGTAATCTGGCCCAATCGCTGGAAGGCATTCTTGCCCAGAGAGGCGTACGAGTTGCGAAGACGGTCAGTCAGCAATTAAGTGACGCTCGGGAAGAATTGTTGTTGATGCAGGAGAAGATGGATCTTCTTTGCGTCATCGCTGAACAAGACCCCAGCGTAACTCGTTCTACTTTGCAAGGTCTACGCTTACTAACCGACAAGCCGATCATTCTGTTCGGCGCTGTGACGTTACCGGCCGATATCATGCGATTTGTTCGCGCCGGAGCCACGGACTATATCAACGTCGCAGGCGACTTCGCCAATGAATTGGACGAGATCCTGTTCCACATGCAAGATCAGTCCAAGCGAGACGTTCAATCCGGCGAAATCATCGCCTTTTGCGGCGCAAGCGGCGGAGTTGGCGTGACCACGCTGGCGGTTAACTGCGGACTTAGCTTAGCCCAGGAGGGCGCCAGCGTCGCCCTGGTCGACCTGAATCTTTGCGGCGGAGACGCGTCTCTTCACCTGGGACTACAGCCGGAGAGCAACATTTTGGAATGCGCCGTCAGCGCCGACGACATTCATGCGGTGACCGTTAGCAAGCTGTTGTCGCGGCACGAGTCTGGGATGAATCTCTTGGCGGCTCCGCAATTTCTGGATGGTCAGGAAATCATGCAACCAGAATCGATTCACCGCACCATCGGCGTTCTCGCTGCGATGCACGACTACGTAATCATCGACATGGAAGATGTATTTCATCGTGAACAGATCGCGGCGCTAACGTTGGTCGATCACTTGTACGTCGCATTTCGAATCGAGTTTCCGTCGCTTGTACGCACGCGCAGGTTGCTCGACTATTTAGCCGCCAATGAGATGAATAACGTCCATTTATGCGCCAATCGAACGGCGCAGGGAAGCGGCATCACCAAGGAAAGAGCTGAACCTGTGCTGCGTCGCTCGATTGACTATTTGATCCCCGAGGAGACGCGGATGGCGACCGACGCTATCAACGTGGGAGTACCTGTCGTAGTTGAGTATCCCCGCTCCAAGCTCGCCAAAGCATGCATACAGATTAGCGGCGACATAAAACGACATTTTGAACTTAAAGCCGAGATGAACCATGTTTCAGAGCCGATCAGCTAAGTTTTCGCTCGCCGCACCGACGCCAACACCCAAAAAACTGGGACTGCCGTATGATGTCGTCAAAGGCCGAATCCATAAATCCCTCGTCGATCGTATCGATGTGCGCGCCATGGATCAGATGAATGACCAATCGCTTCGACACGAATTAAAAGGGGCGATTGAGGATATCTTTCTGACCAATCCTGACCTGATCTCTTTTACCGACAAAGATCAACTGACGGCTGAACTCATCGACGAGATGATCGGATTCGGCCCTCTGGAAACTCTGTTTCGAGATTCAACCATCTCCGACATTTTAATCAATGGTCCCAACGACGTTTACATAGAGCGAACTGGCGCGATCGAGCGGAGCAAAGTCCGCTTCAACAGTCGTGAGCAGCTGCTGCGAGTCATTCAGCGAATCGCTTGTAAAGCAGGCCGGCGAATCGACGAGTCGAGTCCGATGGTCGACGCTCGTCTGCCAGACGGAAGTCGCTTCAACGCCGTCATCGCACCGCTGGCGATCGACGGCGCACTGGTGTCGATTCGTCGTTCAACGACACAGTCGATGACCCCGCTCCAGTTTGTCGAAGCGGGATCGCTGTCGTCCGAGATGCTTGAGTTCCTGCAAGCCGCAATTCGCGCGCGCCTGAATATTATCGTCTCCGGCGGCACTGGCAGCGGCAAGACGACGCTATTGAACATGCTGTCGGGATTTGTCGCGCCTCATGAACGGATCGTCACCATCGAAGACGCCGCCGAGCTCAAATTGCGTCAACCGCACGTGGCGCGACTGGAGACGCGACCGGCGAATATCGAAGGGAGCGGCTGCGTCACGACGCGGGATCTTGTGAAAAATGCGCTGCGCATGCGACCGGACCGAATCATTGTCGGCGAATGCCGCGGAGCCGAAGCCTTTGACATGCTGCAAGCGATGAATACCGGCCATGACGGCAGCATGACAACGCTACACGCCAACGGCGCGACCGACGCATTGCAACGTCTTGAAATGCTTGTCGGCATCTCGCAGCAAGAGCTTTCGATGTGGTGCATCCAACGTCAAATCTCTTCCTCCGTAGATCTGGTCGTACACGTATCACGTTCGCATGACGGGATTCGCCGCGTCACCGAAATCAGTCAGTTAGCTCGGGGAGAACAGGGGGAACTGATCGCCGAGTCGATCTTTTCCTATTTGGAATCGATGAATGAAGAGACCGGCCAGGTGCAAGGCCGATTCAACGCGCACGGCGTCACGCCGCGTGCGATCGACCAGATTCGAGCCAGCGGCTGCGTTTTGCCGCCTACCCTCTTTCAAAATTGCGGCTAAGCCGCCGCTTGTGGAGCTATCGCGATGTCCATTTCATCCGTAATGCTGTTTACCTTCATCGGCGTGACGTTTTCCATCGTCAGTATCGGTTGGATTGTTTACGACCTGTTCTTCAGCGTGCGTCATCGCGCAGACGACCGTTTGAAAGATGTCTTTTCCGACGAAATGCGCTCGCGGACCAATACATCGCCGTTGCTACGAGAACTGAACAACCCGAACGCCGGCTTTACGTTCAATTCCCGGTTATTGGCGACGCGGTTCACGACATGGCTTGAACAGTCGGGATCGCAACTGAGTCCGCGGGACTTCGCTCTGTCGTCCCTTTGTTTGGCGGCGATCGGTGGCGGCGGAATTTACTACTTAACCAACTCCTTCTTCCTAGCGCCGCTCGGCATGATCGCCGGGGCTTTGCCTGCCGCGTGCATTTGTCATCGCAGACTGCAACGAACCGAAATGTTGACGCAGCAACTGCCCGAAGCGTTTTCTGCGATTTCTCGCGCTCTCCGCGCAGGCCAAGGGTTGCCGACAGCGATTCAGATGGTCGCCAATGATTTTCCGAAACCGTTGTCAGAGGAGTTTACGCACTACTACGAACAGCAACATCTAGGCGTCGCGAACGAGGTTGCGCTGCGCGATATGGTTCGGCGCGTCGATGTCATGGAATTACGGATTTTTGCAGTCGCGTTGATCGTTCAACAGCGCGCCGGCGGCAATCTTGCCGACCTACTGAAAAAGCTGGCCGATCTTATACGCAAGCGAGTCAAGATGAGGCGCCGCGTCAAGGCGCTGACTGGCGAAGGTCGCATGCAAGCGGTCGTTTTGATCGCGATGCCGGTTTTGGTGCTCGCCGCGTTAGCACTGGTCGCTCCCGAGTATAGCAGCGTTCTCTGGGAACATTACGAGATACTCGTTGGCTGTGCGATTTCGCAATGCATCGGCGCCTTCCTCATCTCTCGAATCGTGAACATTGACTATTAAACAGGCGGAAATATGGATGCATTCTCCAATCTCTGGATCATACAAACCGCAATCTTCGCCTTTGTTTTTTGCGGGGTCTTGTATGCGTTAACCAGGTCTCGTATCGCCGTTGTGAAATCCGATGCACGACTCGACTCGTATTTGCGGGAAGTCGAAAATCGGACAAAAGTTGAGCCAGGACCAAACTCACTCGCCAGCAGTCTCAATTTTATCGAAATGCGACTGTTGCCAAATGAAGAGGAGTCGCGCGGCTACTATACGCGGCGATTGGTTTCAGGCGGGTTCCACAATCCGACGGCGATCTCGTTATTCATGCTGGCGCGTCTATTGCTCATGGTTTGTCCGGTGTTTATCGCATTGCCGATCGCATTGCTGGGCATTTTTCCATTTCATGCAACCATCCTTGTCGGCGTCTGCCTCGGTTTTATTGGGATCTTGATCCCAGAATTATGGTTACGATCTTGCACTCAACAGCGACAAAAACGTCTGCGAGAATCGTTGCCCGATTTCGTCGACCTCGTTGTAACATGCCTTGAAGGAGGCATGGGCGCGGCGGAAGCGATCAGCCACGTGCATCAAGAGTTATCGTCGACACATGCGGAACTCTCTTATGAGCTCGCCCTCGTGGCGCGCGACGGGACGCTCGGCATCTCGCTTGACAACTCATTCCGCCGCATGGCGGATCGTACCGGAGTGGAGGAAGTGCAAACGCTCTCAACCTTTCTGGAGCATTCCCAACGATTCGGTTCGGCGATGGGTGAAGCGATGCACGAACTTTCCGACATGCTCCGATATCAACGAGAACAACGCGCCGAGGAACGTGCGCAACAAGCTTCCGTCAAAATTCTGATTCCGACTTTATTGTTTATCTTTCCTACGATCTTTGTCGTGCTCGCGGGACCTGCCGCAATTCAGATTAGCGGCAAGCTCTGCGACTCCACCTTGAATGCGGATGAAAGCGAAAGCGACTCAAAATGAACCACGCCAAACGAACTGCAGCGGCGGCTATTGAATTGGCGGTATGCCTGCCGTTGCTGATTACGATCACGATCTTTACGGTTGACGCCGCCAACGTGCAATACGCCAAAATCACTCTGGACAACGCCGTACGCAACGGTGTCCATCGCGGAGCGACAATGCAATTCACGCCATTTACGTACGAAAGTTGGAGCGATATTTCGGAACAAACCATTCGTCAAGAGATGGAAATAATGCCAGATTTCGAATCTCAAAATTTCCAAGTCAACGTCGAAGCAATCGAGCAAGACGATCGCGTTACTGTGATTGCAACCGCTACCTATCAAATATCAACGCTGTTTAATTGGAGCGGCATGGGAACTGAAGTGACGCTCGCACGTCAGTACGAAATGCGCCAAGTGCGTTAGGAGAAATATAATGCAAATACCTCGCCAGCGACGGCAAGGCACGGCGATGATCGAAGGCGTATTCTGCCTGGTTGTCGTCTTCTTCATGCTAGTCGGCATGTTGGAGTTTGGCGTCGCTTCGTTACGCCGCAATTTACTCCGTGACAGCGCCTCGCGAGTCGCTCGAGCGGCGGTACTTCGAGGTGAAAAGAGCGATTTCTCGGAGTGGGGACCGAACCGTGTAGAACTGACGGCGGCGGCGGATGACTCAATTGCCGTGGCGATTCGTCCTTCTCTGGCGACGATGGCGCCCGAGGATGTTCGCATCATCGTTGATTGGCTGGACGGCGACAATCTGACCGATCAACGGGTCAACGTCATCGTCGAGTACGACCATGATTTTCTGTTTGGCAATATTTGGATGATCAATCAGTTGAACTTAAAAGCGGAAACTCAAATGCGTATTGAACGATAGGGGCCTATATATGTTCAGACATCGACGTACTTCGCAGCGCGCATGTCGCCGACGCGGAAAAATTCTTGTGCTGGTCGTGCTTCTGCTGCCGGCATTGTTCGCCAGCATGTTGCTCGTGTTTGACGGCAGTCGAGTGACAACCGAGTCGCGTTCGCTGCAACATATGGCGGACGCCGCCGCGTTGGTCGCGGCAGACGAACTATATCGAGCCGAATCAACCAGTACGGCGATCACCGCGGCGGAGGCGAACTTTCTCGCCAACGACGATTTGGCCAACGGCGCTGTTCAAGTCAACATTCCGCCTACTTCCGGTGAGTTCACAGGCTCCAGTCGACATGCCGAAATCATCATCAACCGTCCGCTCGACAACTATTTTGGCGGGATCTTTCAGCTTGCCCAAGATACGTCGCTGTCAGTGCGAGCCGTAGCCGGCATCGAACCGGCGACGGACGATGCGGCGATCGTCGTGCTCGACGAAGATCCGCCGCCTCTCAAGCTTTTGCAGGCGTTGCCAATTATTCCGTCGTTGCCAACGCTGATCGGCGGTTTCGAAATCCTTGGACTGGGGCGCGTTACCGTCGACGGCGCGGTCCTTGTCAACAACACCTGGGGAGGCGAAGACGAGTTCGGCTTACCGGCTGGACTATCGCAGGGACCTCCCTATGCGGTCGCCTGCACTCCGATTCTGCCGCTCGCGAAACTTCAAGCCAGCGACTTACGCGTCGCCGGCGGAGTCGACCGTCGCCAAAACTATCGCGGACATGATGGCGACTATTCGACCATGTTGCGCGCCGGCAGTCGCCCTGTTCCAGATCCGCTGCGTGAAGTTCCGCCGCCGACCGTTTCCGTTGACCCGGTCAACATCGTCGATAACTATTATGGAGGCAAAACGATCGTCGGCTTGCCTTTGATCGGCCCTCCTACCCTGCTTAGGCCAGGCGTGTACGAGTGGATCAATATCGTCACGGGAAACGTGATTTTTGAACCGGGAGTCTACGTTATTCGGAGCAAAAGCCCGTTGACTCAACTCTCGCTAACGATGCTGGCGGCGAATGTTCAGGCCCACGGAGTGATGTTCTATATCACCGATAACAATAGCTATTCGGTCCATTCCCCCGGCGTCGACGCTTTCGATGGAGAAACGCATCCCGGCAATGTCGGAGCGCTTGAGCTGTTACCAAGCGCCGTCATCAACATCGGCGTTCTCGGAAGTTCTTACTCACCGCTTAATAGTCCCAGCAGTCCCTACGACGGAATGATGATTTATCAGCGCCGTCATGATCGTCGTCCCATCGTGCTGGTGCAAGAAAACTTGCTCGGACCGGGGACGATCAGCGGCACGCTCTATAGCAAATGGGGGCATCTGTTGCTTGCCGGCAAAGGAACATTCGACACTCGGATCGTGACGGGCACCTTGCGGATCATCGCGTTGCTGGATGTCGATATCGCTCCGACATGGAAACTAGACCCAGCCTATGAAGTTTATTTGGTCGAGTAGACGCCGCTTCGCCTACCACTGTTGCGCTAACCAAACCGGTAGCGCAACAGACGCCCAAACCGCCGCAGCGGCGGCGCCAGGTGCATGATCTGGGCGAGAGTTCGTAGCGGCCAAGAGATCCGCGTCAACTGCTCGGGATCAAGTCTCGTTTGCTCGTCGACAAACGTCAGACGCGGCGCCTGCGCCACCAGCGAATGAGGATCGCCCAGCCCCCAGCGCAACTTGGCGCCGGTCGCTTGAATCGATGGCAGAAGATTGAGGATCCGCACGCCCAAACGCGTATAGGCGTCAAACGCGATTTCTCCCTGATCGAAATGAGTCGTGATCTGCTGGAACAATCGCGGCACGGCGTCCATCGGCAAATAGGGAAGCACTCCTTCAGCGACAACCAAAGTCGGGCGATCGCGGGGCGTCACATCGAGCCAACCATCGTCTAGAATCGATGCGCCTATCCAATCACAGCCAGGGCGATCTCCATACATACGGCGACGCAGCGCGATCACCTCCGGAAAATCGACCTCGAACCAGGCGACATCACGGGAGGGGTTTACCCGCAGGATTCGACTATCCAATCCGCACCCCAAATGCAGCACCGTTGCTTGCGGATATCGATTCAGGAAGTCACGCGTCCAATCGTCGAGCACCTTCGAGCGCATCGCCAAGCTAATCATTCCGTCGCGGGTCACGCGCAACTTGGGGAAATCATAGTCGAGTCGCTCCACTACGTCGGCGGCAAAGTGATCCTGCAACAACGAATCGGGAAGTCGACTCTCCTCGGCCTTCCCATATAGCGTGATCAGCAGCGTTTCCCGCTCATGGGTCAGTTCGATCGATTCCTTTGCGGTCACTCTGGCTCTTTCGTCGTTTCGCCGCTGGATGGGGCTCGCCTGATTCCATTCTCGGGAAAGCGTCGATCGCTCCAAGAGGGCGACCCGACCGTTTGGGGGCGATTCTCGGCAGATCCGCCAAGTTTCGTCCGCCACCTCACCGACTTGCGACGATTTCAACGCCAGTATAGTAAGATTGGGAAAGCTCGGCCGCACTCACGCTCCCACGAGTCGCGGCCAGAACTCTTCTCCCTCGCGGAAGGCAAATCCGATGACTCCGTTGCAGATTTCTCGTCGCATGGCGCTTCGCATGGCCGCCGGACTGACCATCGGTTTCAGCCCATCTCTGGATGCGCCGCTGCGCGGCGAAGAGGAAACGACCGCTCAAGCGGCGACCTCTGGATTTGCGCTGATCGAACTTTTTACCTCCGAAGGTTGCAACAGTTGTCCCAGCGCTGACCAGAACCTGGCGCGCGTGAATCTTATAGCGCAGCAGCAGAAGTTGCCGATCTACACCCTCTCGTTTCACGTCGACTATTGGAATTATCTGGGTTGGGAAGATCCCTTCAGTGACGCCGCTTTTTCGCAACGTCAACGAATTTACGCCCAGGCGTTTAACGCCGATCGAGTTTACACGCCGCAAATGATCGTCAATGGCCGTGTCGAGTTCGTCGGATCGAATCAAGCGACGACCGATCGCGCAATCGACGCAGGGCTCCGCAGTCAACCAATCACGCAATTAAAAGTCAACGTCACCTCTCAGGCCAACATGGCCCAGGTCACCTGGAGGGGAACCGATCTAGCGGAGCACGATTCGTTGCAATTAGCGTTGGTGCAAAAGCGGGCCTCGCGTCAGGTCGATGCGGGAGAAAACAAAGGCCGAACGCTCTCCCACGTCAACGTCGTTCGCAAGCTGCAGATGATTCAATCGCCTGCCGCCGTCGGCCAAGCCAAGCTAGAACTGCCGCCGCAAGTCGATCCGGCCGATTATCATCTCACCGCGCTGGTTCAGTCACGCACCGATCAGAAAATCCGCTTCGCAGCCCAAGCAGAGTTCGCAGCGTCGTAAAATCAAGGAGACGCGGCCTCTTACAATCGACTAGAATAGACGCTTTATCGCCGCTCTCGCCTTGGAGAAGACTTGTGCCATGCGAACTCCATTGCTCGTCGCCATGCTATCGCTACTGTTACCACCTTCGTTCTTGTGCGCTACCGAAAAGCAGCCGAATATCATCTTGGTCATGGCCGATGATATCGGCTACGAGTGCTTTGGCTGTTACGGATCGCAGCAGTACTTAACGCCCAATATTGACCGGATGGCTGCTCAAGGGATGCGGTTTACGCATTGCTATTCGCAGCCTCTTTGCACGCCGAGTCGTGTCAAAATGATGACCGGACTTTCCAACGTGCGGAACTATTCGGCGTTTTCGATTCTCAATCGCGATCAGCGCACCTTCGGGCATCTGCTGAAGGAAACCGGCTACCGGACAATGATCGCCGGCAAATGGCAACTCTATGGCGCCAACAATTATCCGAAGCGTTTTCGTGGCCAAGGGATGTCGCCCAGCGACGCCGGTTTCGACCAGTGGTGCTTGTGGCAAGTCGAACAGTTGGGAGAGCGATACGACGCGCCGCTGTTGAATATCAACGGCGAGACCCGACAGTTTTCGGCAAACCAATATGGTCCCGATATCGCCGTCGAACAGATCTTGAAGTTCATCGACCAAAAGTCGGACCAACCCTACTTTGTTTACTATCCGATGATCTTGGTTCACAATCCGTTTGTGCCGACGCCTGACAGTAAGACGCGCGACCCCAAACGGAAGCAAAAAAACTTTGAGGAGATGGTCGCTTACATGGATAAACAGGTTGGCAAGATCGTGGACCATGTTCAACAAACCGGCCAAGCCGACAACACGCTGATCCTCTTTACCGGCGACAACGGCTCCAATACGGCGATCCGCTCGCAGCTCAATGGCCAGATGATTCAAGGCGGAAAAGGAAAGATGACCGACGCGGGAACACACGTTCCGTTGGTCGGCTACTGGCCCGGCGTGATTCCGTCAAGCATAACTTGCACTGACCTCATCGACTTCTCTGACTTTCTGCCGACCCTCTCTGACGTCGCCGGCGCGACGACGCCAACAGGAATTGACGGTCGCAGTTTTCAACCGCAGCTATTAGGAGATCCCGGCACGCCGCGCGATTGGATCTACTGCTATTACAATCCTAGGCCAGAACAGACCAAGCCGGTCCGCTATGTTCGCGACCAACGCTGGAAACTGCACAGCGACGGGCGTTTGATCGACGTCGATAATGACGTGCTCGAAAAACGCCCGTTGACCGACTTGTCGGTCACCCCGGGCGCCGCCGAAGCGCACGCCAAACTGACCGCCGCATTGAATTCGCAACCGGCCGAAGGCGCAGCGCTGCTGAAGTTCCCGCTTGGTCCCAACGATCAGCCCAAGTGATGAATTTGCATTAAACTTTGCTCAAGTTGTAGCGCAGCGTACTGATTGCAAGCGAGTCAGCGCGTAAAGTTCCTTCCAGTTGGACGTCCCCACTCAACACTTCGATCGAAGGTTACCAGTCATGCAAAAATCTACCCTGTTTGGATGCTTGATGATGGCGGCAATATTTGTTCATGCGGCGATGGGTCAAGAGAACCAACCGCAAACCTTGAAAGAACAGTTGAAACAAAAGTCTGAGGAAGCCGGCAAACGATTTCCGCCGGAGATGCTGAAAGTGATGCGTGACGCTGTGGAAACGGTTCGCGCTTCGGGTGTCGAAAAGTCGGCGAAACAAGTGGGTGACGCCGCGATCGACGCTGAGCTAACCGGCTGGAACGGGAAGACGGTTCGCCTAAGCGAAATGTGGAGCGAAGGTCCCGTGGTGCTGATGTGGTATCGCGGAGGCTGGTGCCCTTACTGCAATTTACAGCTGCGCGCGATGCAGAAGGAACTGAAAGCAATCGAAGGCGCTGGCGCCAAGCTGATTGTGTTGACTCCCGAACTACCGGAAAAAGCGAAGGAAACGGCGGAAGCGAACGACCTCAACTTTGTCGCGTTGCATGACAAGAATAACGCGACTGCGCGGAAATATGGCCTGGTCTTTGAACTGCCCGCGTCGATCCTTCCCCTCTATCGCGATCGCTTAAAACTGGCCGAGGTCAACGGCAGCGACGCGATGGAGTTGCCTCTTTCGGCCACCTATGTGATCGATACCAACGGCAAGATTCGCTATGCGTTTTTGAACGCCGACTACACCGATCGCGCCGAACCAGCCGAAGTGGTCGCAGCGGTGAAGAAAGTCGCCGCTGATAAAGCGAAATAGGCGTCGGGCGATTTTGCGCATCGCTTTAAGTCGAACCAACCCCGGGAAGCCGCGCCAGTCGCCGCTTCCCTTTTTTTGTCGTCGTATCGCGATCGGTGCGACCTACGTTTCGGCGGAAGGACGAATCTTGCTGAGCACCGGGTGATTGTTCTGGATGTGGAAAGAGAGCGCTTTGCGTGCGGCGGACCAGTTCTTCTTGATCAGCGCGTGAAGAATCGCCTGATGCTGCTCGACCGTTTCGATCGCCGCTTGACGGTCCATTTCTTCCCAATCAAACAGGATGCCATAGTATTTCCCCTGTCGCTGGAAAAAGTCTTGGATGTAGATGTTGTCCGCTTTTTCGATGATATAAGCGTGCAGCGAATTATCGATTTGAGGATGTTCTTTTTTGGAGGCCGGCAAAATGTTTCCGGCCAAGATCGCTTGCAAGTCTTCGGTGACAAGATGCAACTTGGCCAAATCGAGCGCCTTCAGTTCTAACAGTTCGCGAACTTCCAAGAACGCCTGCATGTCTTTTTGTAAAAAGGGACGCAAACGCCAACCGCAACGCGGAATATGCTCGATCAGCCCGGCGCCGGCGAGTCGATTGAAGATGATCCGCAAAGCTGAACGACTGATGCCATATTGCTTGGCGGTCGCTTCTTCGCGCAAGTCGATCGCGACGCCCTCTAAGCTGAGCCGGACGAAATCGTTGGCGATCAATTCGTACATGTCTTGCGGAGGCGCCGGCAGCGCTTGATCATGCTCCTTGGCTTGCGAACGTTTGCGCGTCGCTTTGGGGGTCAGACGTCTGTCATCTCCCTTTTCAATCAAGCCTTGTTTGATCAGCCGATTCACAGCCGAGCGCACCGGCGAAAAGCTGACCTCATAAAAATCGGCGAGTGATTCGAGCGTCAGCTGAACCGGCAATTCCTGACTGGAAGAAAGCCGAGCCTTTAGGTCTTCATAAATATAAGTCGTAATGGACATCGTAATCGGCGAATTTATCGCTTCTTTGGGACTTCGACGTCAAGCGTCGTGTTTTCGAGCGGCAAATCATCACTAGTCGAATAGCGAGCGAAGAGCGGCTTCGGCTGCGAAGCAGTTCCCGCCATCACCGCCCCATTGTCAGGCACGCCGGTATAGCCGGTGATGGAGATCACATGCGGACCACCGATTAACCCTTTTTCTCCTGTCACATGGTACGCCCCTTCGAGAATGGTGGCCACTGCCCCGGGACCAGAATTTCCTTGCGTCGTATCCGGCGTGAAGGTGATTTCCCCAAACGGAATCGGTTTGCCGTCATAGGTGACGGTCCCCGACATTGCATACCGCTTTAATTCGTCAGAGCCAAAATCGCAGCCGTTCATCGCGAATAGCAGCAACATACAGACAAGTGTCCCCGATACGTATCGAAATCGTTGGCGCATAGCGAACTTGCCCCCAATCGAGCAGAAAGAGAAAGGAAAGGAACGAAAAGGCTTAGAAGCTAAAACCACCGACCGGCAATCCATCAGCCCGTTTGGCAAGCGTGCGATAAATCGTCAAGTCGACAGTTTCTGGAATGAAATGGACCGATGCGTCCGCCATTGCAAATTGACATCCGCCGGGGTGGAAACTGCCGAATGTCCGCGACTGCACGTCAAATTTATGCCCTGCGCTGGGGCTGGGATCGGCGGTGTTGATCGGCAGCAACGCCGAAGCGACCTGGGAGGGCTCGCCAACGCTGCGGGGCCAGTCGCTGGAAGACCACGAATAATATTGCAGCGGCGACGGATTCGATAACAAAGTCGATTGAACGTTTGTTTCGCCGACCAAAAAAACATTCGTCGTTCCATCTAGAGCGTCACGAAACCTAGTATTGGAATTGTGAAAGATCATTCCATCTTTGTTCCAGACTCGGACTCCGGCGCTGTTGGAACAGAACGGCGTTTCGCCCCCTTGAACGCCAAAGTAATTGTTCGAACGAGTTTCCTCGTTGCTGTTCGGATCGGAATCGCATTGGTACTTGGCGCAATTGCGAAACCATTCGGTCCGATTCGCGGCATCCGCGTTACCGAACGCGCTGGCGTCTTGGATCGAGATAAACCCGGCGCCAAAATTGAAATTATCGTAGCGCGCATTCTCTTCCATAAACGGCAAGATCAAAACGGTCCAAGGAGCCTGGGAAAAAGAAATCCCTCCGCCTCCTGACGGCGCCATCGAGCAGAAGCCGCTGCTCTCGGTCGAGATATTAGAAATCCCTCCGGCCGGAAACGAGCCGAACGTATCATGATAGTTGTGCAGCGCCAGGCCGATCTGCTTCATGTTATTGCTGCAAGACATTCGTCGCGCCGCTTCCCGCGCCTGCTGAACGGCCGGCAACAGCAGTGCGATCAGAACGCCGATGATCGCAATGACGACCAACAATTCGACGAGGGTAAATCCAGAACGATTGCGATAGCGAGAATTCATCATCAGCACTCCGATTGAGAAAATAAGACTCGATGATTAGATCAATCTTGTGAGAAAACTTTCCACTGGCGCGAACCAAGTGCTCGCTCATTTGTTGGCGATATTTTTTCCTTTGCATATCGCAATATCGCCGCAACTTATATTTTAAAAATGCGTTAAACCAATCCCACCGCGACAGGAAATCATGCCGACGAGAAAGGAGAGTTCATCTTCGCTGGGGCGCGGCCACCAGTTGAACATCAAGCGTATTTTCGCCTTCCTTCACGTCGATCGTGAGTCCGCTTGTGCCGACGTCACGATACTTCGAGGGAATCTTTACTACATCTAGCTGCGTCTCCGCCGACTTCGGTGCAAATGGATCAGCCGGAGGCGGCGGAGAAATCGCGATGTGATACGTGCCAGGCGAACACCGGAGCGAATAACCGCCGTCTGGCTCCAGAGCGGACGTCGCTAACTTCCCCGTCTGATCAATCAATACGATGGCTCCTTGGGGGACCGGCTTATCGTCGAGCGTTACCTTGCCGACGACCGACGATTCAAACGCACTCCTCTGCGAGCATCCCGAGAGCGCATATATTCCGAGCAAACATGTTGCGACGAAAAACCTGCGGGGTTTCAACCACTCAAAACTTACGAAACTTAATTGCATCGCAATTCATCCTGTGTCTGATTCAAGTAGGGGACGCTATGCCATCGTCTTCACATTTCGGCGACAGACTTTATCGCACGAGGAAGGAAATCTTCTCAAGGGAGGGGATTTCCTTCGCGATCTAGATTCTCTCCTCGTCGATCATCGCAAAATACGATCACTTCAAGCATCCGCTAAAGCGGTGTGGAGATGACGTTGCCATCGTCACGAATGCAAAGGTTTCGCAAAGCCGCCATATCCATCGTTTCGGCGGCGAAGGCGACGCTGCCATCTCCGCGTAAGGCAAGCGCTCCGCCAGGATGCTCTGAATGGATGGCGCTATTGGTTCCGTCGGTATGGTTCCCGCTTCCTTCGATGAGCGTACCAATCGGGAAACGAATCGTGGTGGTATTACGCGACCACGGCGTTGTGGCCCAGGTATAGGAGTCGCCAGTCGCTCCAGCTTGCGGCGGCGGAACCGTCGCGCCTACTCCGCCCCAGCATCCCCATTCATAACTCGAACGAATGTCGGCCAATCCGCCGGTGCTGTTCTTCCCCATTGCGGACTGTTCCGCCACGATGAGCGTATTCGTCAGCCCGTCGGTTGCGTCGCGCATTTTGGTCACCATATTGGCAACCATCATCCCATTTGCGCAAGCGTAGCCTTGCGTGCCGGAACCGCAACGCCCTGCTCCCGTCGGGTCGGTCGAATCCGTCGCACTGGTCGTCGCTCCCGAAACGCCAACATACGAAGTTGTCGAGAACCGATTGTCATAGTCATCCCGCTTATTAAGTCGGTTAGCGGGACTCGACGGACACCAATTAAAATTAGGCGTCCAATTATTGAGCAGCGTGCCGTTCGCGCCGTTGGGATAGCCGGAGAAATCTCCGTATTCCAACTGATCGAACACCGACGACTGTTCGACTTGCGGCAAAATCGACAGCATCCATGAACTTTCAAAGAGATGCCGCGAACCAAACGGGAACGACTGGTGCGTATCATGATAGTTGTGCAGCGCCAGACCAAGCTGCTTCATATTATTGCTGCAAGACATTCGCCGAGCCGCTTCGCGCGCCTGCTGGACAGCCGGCAACAGCAGAGCGATCAGAACGCCGATGATCGCGATAACGACCAACAACTCGACGAGGGTAAATCCAGAACGATTGCGATAGCGAGAATTCATCATCAGCACTCCGATTGGAAAAATTAGACTCGATGAATAGATCAACCTTGCGGGAAAGGGCGTTTCACTCTCTGTGCTGTGTCCCCATCAAATTCAAAAGACAGGAATTTGCTGAATTCGACTTGAACTTTCCAGAGCTTACTTGACATTGGCACCAACCGCAACTAACTTTTTGACATTGGCGCCAAAAAGCGTCAATTGACTTTCGCCGGCAACTTTTGACGCGGCCCCCAAACTTTCATCGCCAAGGAACCATGCCCATGAATTCCGCCGATTTTGCTGATCGCCTACCTGCTAGCGGCGCTTCCCCGGTCACGCGCCGCTCCTTTCTACAAGCGACCGGCGGCTTGGCGGCCGGCGCCGGTCTCCTGTCGCCTAGCTCTCTGCATGCCGCCGAATCAAAGCCCAAGAAGGTTCGGGTCGGCATCGTCGGCGGTCGCTTTGGCCTCGGCTTTCAGTTTCACGAGCATCCCCTGTGCGAAGTGACCGGGGTCGCCGAACTGCGGCCAGAACGTCTAGAGGCGCTAAGTAAGACCTACAAATGCGAGACGAAATACGACTCGCTCGAAGCGATGCTCGCCCAAGCGAAAGACATGGACGCGGTGGCGATCTTTACGCCTGCGCCCGATCATGTAAGACATAGCGTCGCCGCGCTCAACGCCGGCAAGCATGTCCTTTGCGCCGTCCCCGCCGCGATGAATCTGGAAGAATGCGAAGAGCTGATCGAGACGGTCAAGCGGACCGGGCTGAGCTTTATGATGGCCGAAACCAGCTATTGGCAGCAAAGTACGATCTCGGCTCGCCAGATGTATCAGGAAGGCAAGTTCGGCAACCTGATCTACTGTGAATCGGAATATCAGCATGACGGACTCGATTCGTTGTTCCATGAGAACGGAAAACGCACTTGGCGTTATGGTTTTCCGCCGATGAATTACCCTACGCACTGCACCGCTCACTATGTAGGCGTGACCGGCGAGCGCCTGACCGAAGTGATGTGCCAAGGCTGGGGAGACGATTCGCCTTCGCTCAAAGACAACGCCTACAACAATCCGTTTTGGAACGAATCGGCGATGTTCAAAACCGAATCGGGACTGGCTTTTAACGTCCGAGTTTGGTGGAAAGGCGCCCATCGCGGCGGCGAACGAGCCGAATGGATCGGCGACAAGATGAGCTTCTACGGGCACACTCCGAACGGGCAAGGTCCAGTGATCATTCGCAGCGGTCAGCAAACCGAAAAAGATGACGCCGGGTTCGTCCGCAGCTTGCCTGCCTTCGAGCAATACCAAATTCCTGAGTTCTGGAAGACCGACATGCTGCCGGCCCCGTTGCGACATGGAAGCGGCCACGAAGGCTCACATCCGTTTATCACGAACGAGTTTATTGACGCCGTGGCCAATAATCGCCGTCCGGCCGTCGACGTCTACGAAGCGGTCGCTTTCACGGCGCCGGGGATTGTCGCTCATCAATCGGCCCTCAAGGGTGGCGAGCAACTGAAGGTGCCCAACTTCGGTCGCGCCAGCTAACGCTTCGATACGCGGTTGTTCTTGAGATCGTTATGACAACTTGCTCAGGCGGCGAAGTCGCCGCCTGAGCAGTCCATCCGGCGATCGACCGATCGTTTGCTCTTTCCGCTATCTACGAGACCCCTGGTTCATGCCTTCGTTTTCACTCGACTTCTGGGACTACGTCGTCTTCGCCGGCTTCTTTGTGATGCTGGGAATGATCGGATTTTGGGCCGGACGAGGAGAACAAGCGAGCAGCCAAGACTATTTTTTGGCAGGCAGAAAACTCCCTTGGTATGTCGTCGGCGGGTCGTTTATCGCTTCCAATATCAGCAGCGAACACTTTATCGGCATGATCGGCTCGGCAGTCGTGTTCGGCGTCTGCGTCTCGCTGATGGAGTGGGCGAATGTCGTCACCTTCTCGCTATTGATCTGGTTCTTTATTCCCTTTTTGCTGGCGACCAAGGTATTTACGATACCCGAGTTTCTTGAGAAGCGATTCAGTCTTTCGATCCGGCAGATGTTCGCTTTTGTCACGGTGCTGAGCAACGTGGTCGCCTTTCTAGCGACCGTCTTGTATGGCGGCGGACTGGCGTTGCAAAGCTTGTTTGGTTGGAGTCTGTGGTTCTCGATCATCACGCTGGGAATTGTCGCCGGCGTCTGGGCGATTTACGGCGGGCTATCGAGCGTCGCATGGACCGATCTCTTTACAGTCGTCGTGATGATCCTTGGGGGAGTGCTCGTCAGCGTGCTGGGTCTGCAAGCGCTGGCCGGCGCAGAGGGCTCGATCTGGGACGGCTTTACCTTGATGCTGGAGCGCAACCAAGGGAAAGAAGGCCAATGGGCGGAAGCGGTGAATCGACATCTGACGCATCTCACCAACGGCGATTCCTACAATCGCTTGTCCCTCTATCAAGGCGTCACCCATCCAATCACGCCGACGATCAGCTTGATTCCATTGCTCCTCTCGGTCGGCGTTTGGTACAACGTACTCAATCAATTCATGATCCAGCGCGTGCTGGGCGCCAAAGATGAATACCATGCGCGCATGGGAATCGTGTTGGCCGGCTGGGTGAAGGTCTTCTTCCCGCTGATTTCGGTCTTGCCCGGGATGGTGCTCTTCGCGCTCCATCCCGAAATCATGCTTCGCCCCTGGGACGAAGTGAAACCGGCGGCCGATCAGGGTTACGTCAGCCTGATTCAAACATTGATTCCCGCCGGCCTGCGAGGACTGCTTTTGGCGGCGCTCTTTGGCGCGATTCAATCGACAATCAACTCGGTGCTCAACTCGACGTCGACGATCCTGACGCTCGATATCTACAAGCGGCTGTTGGTTCCCGAGGCCAGCGACAAGCAACTGGTCCGCGTCGGCGTGATTAGTTCGATCGTCGTCCTGGCGATCGCGATTACACTGGGCGGATTTGTCGGCGAGATCGGAGGGAGCCTGTTTGAATACGCGCAATCGCTCTACGCGTTCTTCGCTCCGCCGTTCGCCGCCGTTTTCTTACTCGGGATTCTCTGGCGGCGCATCAATTCGGCCGGAGCATTATCGGCGATCTGCATCGGCTTCGCTTCAGGGATCTTGATGAAGCTTTACCTGCACTTCGATCCGAGCGCGCCGGCCTGGCTGAGTCCTTATTGGAATCAAGCGGCGATCAATTGGTTGCTGTGCGTCGCCGTTTGCATCGGCGTCAGCTTGGCGACGGCGCCGCCGCGGGCAGACCAAATCACCGATCAGCTGACTTTCAACTGGTCTCGCTTAAATCTGTTCAACAACCTTGGCGATCACTGGTACACGAGCGTCGTCACTTGGTGGGGATTGTTCGTCGTCGTTATGGCCGCGTTGTTCATTACGTTCTCGGGAGTGGTGTTCTAAATCGCATGAAAATTACCCGCGTCGAAACCTTGGTTTGCCACGCTCGGATGCGCAATTGGGTCTTCGTCAAAATCACGACCGACCAACCTGGCTTGATCGGTTGGGGAGAAGCGACCCTTGAGTGGCATACGCGCAGCGTCGTCGGCGCGATTGAAGACTTGGCGCAACTGCTGATCGGCGAAGACCCGACGCGCATCGAATATCTATGGCAGATGATGTGGCGACAACACTTCTGGCACGGCACAGGCATCGTCCGCGCGACGGCGCTGGCCGGCGTCGATCTTGCGCTGTGGGATATTCTCGGCAAAGTGCACAACGTCCCTTGTCACAAGCTGTGGGGAGGTCCGGTCCGTGACTCCATCCGACTTTATTCGCATCTGGGCGGCGGTCGCATGGAAGACTTCTACGAAACGCCGGTCGACAACGCCAAGCAGTTCGCCGACCTGGCGATCGAAGCGGTCGAACATGGCTACTCGGCGTTCAAGTCGATGGCCGTTCCGCCGACCATGCCAATTGAAGGCGCCAAACCGGTTCGCGCCGCAGTCGCTTGCGTCGAAGCGATGCGCGATGCGGTTGGCCCTGATATCGACATCATGGTCGACTGTCACGCCCGTCCTTCGCCGGCGATGGGAATGAAGTTCGCAAAAGCGCTGGAGCCGTATGACCTGTACTTCTTCGAAGAGCCTTGCTGGCCCGAATCGATTGAGGGCCTCGCGAAAATTAACGCCGCCGTCGCGACGCCGATTGCGACCGGCGAACGGCTGAATCACTTAGCGGCGTTTCGCGATCTGTTCGCCGCCCAAGCGTGTGAAATCTGCCAGCTCGACATCACGCATTGCGGCGGACTAAGCGAAGCGCGACGGATCGCGGCGCTGGCCGAAGCGTATCGAATCGCGCTGGCGCCGCACAACCCGCAAGGGCCGGTCAGCACCGCTGCGTCGTTGGAGTTCGGCTTTTCGCAACCCAGCTATATCATCTGCGAGTCGGTGCAAAACGACGTTCCTTGGCGCTACGAAGTGGTCGACGAAGGGTTTCAAATTGATCCGAAGACGCGAACCGTTAAGCCGAATCAGCGTCCCGGCCTGGGAATCAACATCAATGAGGAAGAAATCAAGCGGCATCCGTTCCAACAAGAGCTGCTGCAGCGCGTCTTCTACGCAGACGGCAGCGTCGGAGATTGGTAACAAGCGGCTGCGACTGTTTTTCAGAAAGCAAGCGATATGAGCAACTCCGCAACAGCAACGACTTCTTTCTCCCACGCCGCCTGGTCAGGTTACGCAGGGATTGCGACGGCCGATATTACTCCGCCGATCGGCGTCTACTCACGCTGCTGGGGCGCTGCGGAACATGATGTCGCCGAATCGATCCACCGCCCGCTCACCATTACTGCGCTGACGCTGCAAGCGGACCACAATTCTTCGCCGCTGGTCTATATCGACGCCGATCTCGGTTGGTGGCAAACGCTGGAAACATTTCAAGAGTTTCAAGCCTGCGTTTTAAAAGAGTTTTCGCTGGCGCCTGAAGATTTCCTGTTTGGCATCACTCACACTCATGCATCGCCGCCGTTGGTGAAACTTGATCCAGGCTTGCCTGGTCAAGCAGTTCAGCAGCACTGGTTAGAACGAACCCAACGCGTGATGATCGAAGTGATTCAAGCGGCGCTCGACCATTCGTTCGCCGCGACGCTAGACTGGCAGACAGGTCAATGCAATTTGGCGACCAATCGCGATCTGACCGATCCCAGCGTCAATACCGATCGGATTCTGTGCGGATTCAACCCGCAAGGTCACGCCGATAACACATTGCTCGTCGGCCGGCTGACCGACATCACCGGAAAAATGCGCGGCGTGGTAGTGAACTACGCATGCCATCCGACCACCTTGGCGTGGGAGAATCGAGCAATTTCTCCCGACTATATCGGCGCGATGCGCGAAACGATCACGCAGCAGACCGGCGCCGCGGCTCTGTTTATGCAAGGCGCTTCCGGTGACCTTGCGCCCCGCTATCAATATGTCGCCGACACCGAGACGGTCGATCGCCATGGACGCGAATTGGCTTACGCCGCTTTGGCCACGTTAGAAAATATGGAACCGGTTGGCGCCCAGTTAGCCTACCAAAAGGTAGTGGAATCAGGCGCTCCTTTGGCGGTCTGGCGTCACGCGCCGACATCTCCTAACACGCAGTTGCGTGCGCTTCAGGCGAGCGTCGAAGTACCGCTGAAAGACTGGCCGTCGGCCGCCGAGTTAGAACGTCAGCGGATCGCGTGCCCCAATCGAGCGATCGCCGAGCGACTGCGCCGCAAACGTGACATCCGCATCGCCTTGGGAGATGACGATACGTTCACGTTACCAATTTGGGCCTGGAAGCTGGGGGATGCGATTTTGATCGGCAGCATGGCCGAATCGTATTCGGCCTTGCAAGTCGAGCTCCGCCGACGGTTTCCGGATCAAACGATCGTTTGTATGAATCTGGTGAACGGATCGATCGGCTATTTGACGCCTGCCCCGCTTTACCATCACGACATCTATCCGGTGATGCAAACGCCGTTTGATTTGGGAGCGTTGGAATTGACGATCGAAGCGATGTCGCAATTGGTGCACCGCTTGGCGACACCTACCGAATTGAGTCCCCTCCTGCAAAACGCCTAGCTCTCGCCAAACGCTTCCTGAAAATTCCACGATAGAGAAAGCTCGATGACCAGTTCCATCCAAGGGGTGCTTCCGGTATTGCACGCGCCGCTACGTGACGATGAGACGATCGACGTCGACATCTTGCAACAAGAGATCGATTGGATCTTTGAGGTTGGCGCCGATGGCGTTTGCTCGGCGATGGTCTCCGAAGTCTTACGACTCTCGCCGTCAGAGCGCTGTGATCTGGCCGAGATGATGGTCTCGATGACCGCAGGCCGCGGCACGGTGATCGCCAGCGTCGGCGCCGAAACAACGCGCCAGGCAGTTGAGTATGGCGAGCACGCCGCGCGCTGCGGATGCAGCGCGATCATGGCGATACCGCCGATCAGCGTCGCTCTACCGGAAGCGGCGCTGTGGGACTACTTTTCACAACTTGCGCGGCGCGTCGACTTGCCATTGATCGTGCAAGACGCTTCGTCGTATGTGGGACGCGCGATCTCGACGTCATTCTTCGCTCGGCTTGTGGATGAGTTTGGAGCCGCGAAAATCCTGTTCAAACCGGAAGCGTCTCCCATCGGGCCGAACCTCTCGGATTTGCGCGAGCAAACCGGCGGCAAAGCGCAGATCTTCGACGGCTCTGGCGGCATCTTGCTGATAGACTGCTATCGGCGAGGAATTCAAGGGACCATGCCTGGCGTCGATCTGCTCGACGGAATTGTCGCGTTGTGGCGAGCGCTGCGCCAAGGGAATGACCCGTTGGCGTATCGCATTTATTTCCCCATCTGCGCTATCGTTGCTCTGCAACTGCAAGCCGGGCTGGACGGATTTTTGGCGATCGAAAAGTATATTCTGCAAAAGCGAGGACTCTTCTCTTCGGTTCGACGCCGAACTCCTTATGCGTGGGAACTGGATCGTGAGACGGCGATGGAGATCGATCGCTTGTTGGTCTATTTAGAAGATGCTCTGAAAGAGCAGCCTGCGTTAAAGCTCTAGAAGCGAAAATAGAACGCGTCTGAACAAATCGAACCGCATACGAATCGCTGTCCGCTCCCAAAAGTCGCCGAGACTGGTGAAAGGTGCAAATCGTCCAGTTTAGAGCTCCACCTGCGAACCGATCTCCACCACCTGCTCTGGCGGCAGATAAAAATAGGCGGTCGCGGGTTGCGCGTTACGCGACATCCACGCAAACAGCTTCTCGCGCCAGAGGGCCATTCCAGGACGGTGGGTCGCCAGCAGACGTTCGGTCCCCAGAAAATAAGTGACGTCTTCCCCCTGCAAGCTGAGCGGAGCGTTGGTCAATGTCGCCAGCGTCAGCGGGATATGGGGAGTATCCATAAATCCGTAGTTGATCAGAATGCGAAAGAACCCTTCGCCAATTTCTTCAAACTCGACTCGTTTCGCCAGGCGCACATGCGGCACATTGGCGGTCACCACCGTCAGCAAGACGATTTGTTCGTGCAGCACTTTGTTATGTCGCACATTGTGCCGCAGCGCCGGAGGAGTTCCGATCGGATTTCCGGTCAAATAGATCGAAACGCCAGAAACGCGCACCGGGGGCTCGTTCATCAAATCGGCAATATAAAGTTCGATGGAGAGCGCTCGCTCACGCAGCCGCTTCGCCAAGAGCCGCTGGCCCGCCATCCAAGTCGACATCAACGTGTAAGCGCCGCCGGCCACCAGCAAAGGGAACCAACCCCCGTTCGATATTTTGAACAGGTTCGCCCCCAAAAACGCCAGGTCCACCGCCAGAAAGATTCCGCAAACGCCCAGCGCCGCCGGCAGCGACCAATTCCAACGCATCCGCGTTAGCAGAAAAAAGAGAACCGTCGTGATCACCATCGTAATGGTGACCGCAACGCCGTACGCCGCCGCCAGATTGTCAGACGAACGGAAGCCGAGGACCAACCCGATGCAGGCGAACATCAACGCCCAATTGACCAAGGGGATGTAAATCTGCCCCATTTGTTCGGCCGACGTATGCCGAATCGTCATGCGTGGACTGTAGCCCAACTGCACCGCTTGTAACGTTAACGAAAAGGCTCCAGTGATGACCGCCTGCGACGCGATGACGGTGGCCATCGTTGATAAAATCACCAGCGGATAGAGCGCCCAACCTGGCGCCATGAGATAGAACGGATTCCTGGCGCCTTCGGGATGCTCTAACAGAAAAGCGCCCTGGCCAAAATAGTTGAGCAATAGCGCCGGCAGCACGACGTAATACCAACTAATCCGGATCGGCTGTTTGCCAAAATGGCCCATATCGGCGTACAGCGCTTCGCCGCCGGTAACCACCAAAAATACCGATCCCAATACCAGATAGCCGCTCAGCCCATTTTCTAGCAATAGGCGAATCGCATAGAGCGGATTGATCGCCAGGAAAACTTGCGGCGCTTGAATGATTTGCTGAATCCCCATACAGGCCAACGTCGCGAACCAGATCAACATGATCGGACCAAACACCGTACCGACGCGCGCGGTTCCGCGCGATTGGAACAGGAACAAGCCGACGAGGATCGCAATTGTGATCGGCTCGATATAGGGATCGAGCGCAGGAGCGGCTACTTCAAGTCCTTCGACCGCGCTGAGTACCGAGATAGCCGGCGTGATCATCCCGTCGGCATAGAGCAACGCTCCTCCTAGCAAGCCAAGCGTGAAAATCGCCCAACGGCGATAGCCCGCGTTCGATTCGTCGGAAGAGACGAGCGCCGCCAGCGCCAGGATCCCCCCTTCTCCTTCATTGTCTGCCTGCAGAATGAAGATGAGGTACTTGGTCGATATGACAATCGCCAGCGCCCAAAAAATAAGGGAGAGGACTCCCAAGACATGGTCATGCGAGGCCGCGACCGCGTGTTCGGCGCGAAAGCATTCACGCACCGCATAGAGAGGGCTAGTGCCGATATCGCCGTAGACCACTCCCAACGCGACCAACGACAACTTGGCCCAAGAGCCAAGGCGCTGGTCGCCTTCCGGTGTCGCCTGATCGACCGACATTCACCTACTTTCCGCTACATCCCTTAGATCCGTCCCGAGAACGGCGCCCTCAACTTTAGCACGCAATTTTAGCAACAACATGTTCGGCTGATTGATCTGCAAAGAGCCGCCGCGATCCAGCTGAACTCCCGTACGCAGCGCCACGCTCCAAGGCCTCCATTGCGCGAGCATATCTCCCTGTTTCAGATCGCGATCAGTAGAGCCAATTTCTGGCGCAAAGGTCTCTCGGTTCGGTGCGTCGTAACGTGGAGGAGCCCGGCAAGCGCCCTATTCACAGAGGAAGAGCGATTCCTGCGGGCTTCCGCTGTCGCCGCCAGGATTCTCATCCCCCTTGTAAATGGCGCTCTCTCCAATCGATCGCTCCACCGAGTAATCGTACGCCGCAGATCCCGCTCTCGCCCCATAAATCACGTTATGGAGCCCCTAGCGTCCGTGAACACGGCGTTGTCTCAGTCCCCAAACTTTCTAACAAGTTTTCTTGATTTGAACTGCGACCTCCCGCAGTGGATTCCTATTTGGGGGTAATCAAGTTTTCTTTTCAATTATTCTTGGTCAACCCCGTAACCCCAACCGAACGCCGGCTATATCCACCTACTTCATTTTTTTCTTTTCCGTGCTGATTCAGCCGCGGCGTTAGACCCAAATAGTGAAAGCCCCCTACCATGCAACTGTCAGAACAAAGCCGAAATTCGAATCGTGTCGCGCCGAAGCCGCGTCTCGGTTTCACCCTCGTCGAGCTGTTGGTCGTGATTGCGATCATCGGCGTCTTGATCGCACTGCTACTGCCTGCGGTCCAACAAGCGCGAGAAGCGGCGCGCCGGATGAACTGTACGAACAACCTGAAGCAGATCGCGCTGGCGTCGCATAACCATCACGACACGTTCGGCGGGTTTCCTGAATTAGTCCAATACATCAAGGGTGACTATAACGTCGATAGTCCTTGGTGCTGGGGAGCGCTGCTCTTGCCGTTCATCGAGCAGCAACCGTTGCACGATTTGCTCGGCGTGTCGAAAAAGAGCGCCAGAGACAGTTACAACGACGCGGCCGATCAAGCTGCCTACAAAAAGCTGCTTGCCACTTCGATCGATGGCTACACATGCCCGAGCGACGTTGGTCCGGCGCTGACGCCCGAAGTTTGTGCGACCGGCGGCTGGCAAGATACGTATGGTACCTATAAGGAATGGTATTGCCTCTGGGAACACGAAGACGTGATCGCCGCCAAAGCGAATTACGTGGCGAATTATGGACCAGGTTACCTCGACGATGACATCAACCACCCGCTTGAAACCAATACCTTCAATCCTACCGGAGCGATTGTTGGCTTTAAGAAACTCAACATGAGCAAAATCACCGACGGAACTTCCAACACGATCCTCTTCGGCGAACGTCGATACGACGAGAAAGCGAAGACTGCCGGCGGGTCGATCATGGTCATTCAGAAAATCCAGGGGAACACGCAAGGACGACAGTGCAGTTTCCAGCCTGAATACGCGCCGAATAGGATTCCGAACAGTTACTGGAGCGCCATGTGCGGAACTTCTAGCTATCATCCCGGAGGCGTCAACTTCGCCATGTGCGACGGTTCGGTTCGCTTAATCTCCGACACGATTTGGAGTAGCGGCAATGGCAATCCCGTGGATAACAACTCCGGGACCTATCAGCGATTGTGCGTCCGAAATGACGGTTATGTCATCAATGAAGAGTAAGCCGTTCCCACTAGCCTATCCGCGGATACGGCTGGGGTGATCTTGCCAAAGCTCTCTTCGCTGTCAGCAAAGCGGAGAGAGCTTCTGGAATGAGCATTCGCGATGTACGATTAGTCGCACGCCGAGCGGATGGCGGATTACCAAGTCGCATGGCCCGCTTTCGTATTCTACGATTGGTCGATTTGTCTTTTAGAATATATCTGCTCTTTTCGCAGCAACTGGATGATTCAATATGGAATGCAGTCGAGTGATAGGTAGTCGGACCGCCCTGCTCTTGCTTGCGTCAATCGCATGCGTGACGCTTGCAGGTTGCAGTAGCGGCGACAACTCGCATGTCTCTGGCGTCGTGACTTTTGACGGCAATCCGGCGCCGAATAGCGTCATGACCTTCGTTTCCCTTAATCAAGGTCCCGGCGGGACCGCCATCACGGACGAAAATGGCCACTACGAGGCCCAGATGTCGCTCAATAACGATTGGCTCGCCCCAGGCGAATATCGGGTCGAAATCCAAGGTCGGGCCGACCACCTAAAAGCTGATGGCTTGATGTCAGAAATCAAGCCCGGCGATATAAGCCTTCCCAAAAAGTACTACGGCGAAAACTCCGAACTTCGCTTGAAAGCCGAACCGGGAAACGCGACCGTCAACTTTGACTTGACCAGCAATTGACGATGTTACATCCAGAGACGCCCCGCCGATCGAAAAGCTGTTGGCGCCTGACGATTCCCAGTCGGCGCCCTATGCAAACCGGCGATACTCCTCTGGATAATATGGATTTCTAGTGGAAGCGACACCGAATTATTCCCAAGGAATTCCTCATGAATGACGCAGGGGAATTTATCCAGCTTCTGACTTCCCATCAGAGCCGGCTTTACGCCTACGTATTATCGTTGGTCTTTGACCGCAACGAAGCGGACGATGTCTTGCAGCAAACGAACATCGTCTTGTGGCGCAGCGCCAGCGATTTTGAACTCGGCACCAACTTTGTCGCCTGGTCGTTTCGAATCGCCTACTTTCAAGTGTTGGCGCACCGCAAACGCAAGCACCGTGAAAAACTGATCTTTGACGATGACATGTTGAGCGATCTGGCCCAGGTCGCCCACGACAATGACCAGACGTTTGCAGCGCGGCAGCGACTATTGCGAGAATGCATCCAAAAACTGAACAAGCGGCAAAGAAGCGCCATCGAACGTCGGTACCGTCGTGGAGCGACCCTGGAATCGATCGCCCACGAAACCGAGAGAACTGTCAACGCCGTCAAACAAACCTTGTTTCGTGCCCGTGAGAACCTGCTCCGGTGCGTTACCAAAGGCCAAACCGAGGCTACGCAATCATGACTCCGCAAACGAGAAAAGAGCTTGGCGAGTTAATCAATTCGCAGCTCGATGACAGCATCTCGGACGATGATCGGCGTCGTCTCGCCGATCTCTTACGTGACGATCGCGAGGCGCAACGCTACTACGTCGAGAACTGCCAAGTTCATTCGATGCTCGCTTGGGAGCATGGAGTTTTGTCGGAAACTCCCTTCGAGTCGGCAACTTCGGCGCCCTCCCCAACAGGCAACCAGCAAACGGTCAAGTCGTCCGCTCAACGCTGGCAGCTTTGCGCTCTCGCCGCTACGGTGCTGTTTCTCGCAACTTTTGTCTGGAGCGTCTATCAGGCGTCCATCTCCAAAAAATCTCCCACGCAGCCGCAACTCACGACGATTGAACCGAATTCAACCAGCATTCCCTGGAGCGAACGAACGGTTTTTGGTTTGTTTTCCAAAGGTCGGGGAGCGCAACTCTTGGTCTCGGATCTGCTGCTGGATCTTAACCAGGGAGATGCGCTGCGGAACGGTCGATATGAGCTTTCTGAAGGTTTCGCAGAGATCACGTTCGACAACGATGTCGAAGTCGTAATCGAATCGCCAGCCGATTTTGAGATCGTCAGCGACATGAAAATGGTCATGCATCGCGGTCGAATCTCGGCCATCGTATCACCGGCAGGAGAAGGATTTTCTGTCGAGACCCCTTCGATTGAACTTACCGACTTCGGGACGGAATTTGCCGTCGAAGTCACTCCCGATCGAGCGAGCGAAGTTCACGTCTTTAGTGGTGAAGTGAAAGTCACGCCGAAGCTGGCGCGCGAAGGCATGGAGAGACTTCAACTGGTCTCCAATCAAGCGACCCGCGTTCGCCAAACCAGTGGTATTCCGGAAGGGATCGATATCGATCTTGATCGTTTTTTGCGCCGCTTGAATGAAACGCCCCGCCAAGACATCGGCTACGAACAGATGATGAACGAGCTGCAGCCGGTGATGTTTTTCCAAATGGCGCCCACCTTGGACGGCGTTTCTCTCTCCGATCAAGGAAGCAACCATTCTGCAGGGATCTTGCTGAAGGACAGGATGGTTCAAGCTCCCTTCAAACCGGGACGCATTGGAAGTTCGCTCTATCTTGGCGGACCAGGGACCGGCGCCTACGCTAAAGTTCCGAACTATCAGCCGATTACGACCGGAGCGATCACGGTCTGCGCTTGGGTCAAAGCCGAAAGCCGGCCCCACTGGGCGGCGATCGCCAAACAATGGTCCATCGAATTTGACGAACAAGATCTCCCGTCTGGCCTGGGGGGACAATTCCATTTTGGCCTGCATGAGTTTGCCGGCGGCTTGGAAGTCCAGGTTCGCGACCGTGACAAAAACGTCATCAAACTTCGCGAGCAGGAACCCTTGCCGCTCGGACAATGGCAACACGTCGCATTTGTCGCCGATGGTCAGCAGTTGCGACTCTATCGCAACGGCCAAGAAATCGCGTCAACCGAGTGCGTCGGCCTGGCGACCGATGGCCCCCAATCGCTCGGCATTGGCGCGAAACTTTCCCCCGATTGCACGCAACCCGATCCGCAAAATCCCGGTTATTGGCACGGACGAATTGACGAGTTGGCGATCTTCGATCGAGCATTGAGCCAAGAAGAGCTAACGCGACTTTACGAGAACGTGCCCCATTAGGAGATTGCTGCTAAGCGAGTTCTCCCCGGACGGAATCTGAAGTTGCAAGCTGGCCTATTTTTCTTCACCGGCTGCTGACGATGCCCTTTGAAGTGGCCGGCACACGATGAACGGTGAGCTTGGTCGTAAAGTTTCTTACATCTGCGCTCCTCACCCAGCATTTGGCGCAACCTCAGATCCGCCGTGGGGATACGAAATCGATGACGTAGGACCGGACCGCTGGGATTTTTTCTATCGGCCCTCCCCAATTGCCGGAAAGTCAGTCTGGGCAACTTGACCAATTTGTCTAAGAGCCGAATCGGACTGGGCCGAACAAAGGTTGGATCGGATCGGACAAGCTTGGATCGGATCGGACAAGGTTGGATTGGATCGGACAAGGTTGGATCGGATCGGACAAGCTTGGATCGGATCGGACAAGGTTGGATCGGATCGGACAAGGTTGGATCGGATCGGACAAGGTTGGATCGGATCGGACAAGGTTGGATCGGATCGGACAGGGTTGGACCGGATCGGACAAGGTTGGATCGGATCGCCAGCGCATGGAAAAACGCGAATTGTCAAAGAGCATCGGAGCCTCTGCGGAGCTGCCGACAGATGCTCGTTCCCGCAGGGCGGAAACTTTCGTCAGCAGCGCCGAATGCCAGCTCGCTGTACGGCAATCGACCACGAATCCGTGCGTTTCGTCAACGGACAATTTTTGACCATCGACGGCGGCCTTCGCATGCGTAGCCGACCGCCAACCCAACGATTCGGCCGCAGCGTAATTCGCATTTTGGAAGCTGCATTTTTTGCCGGGTTAGCGACTTGGATCCATCTTGGAATCGCCGATTGATTTTCTCTCGCTTGCGCTGGCGAGCTACGAGAGAGCGGAATCGCGCGACAAGAACGCAAACGCCCGCCTGCGATCAGGTCGCATGGCGGGCGGTACGAAGTTCAGGTTCGGCGCGAATCCTGTCAGCGGAATCGTCTATTGCTTTACCAGCTCGATCGGAATGGTATTCTCCTTCGCTTCGACATTGACCGTCTCGCTCGGAGCTTTGAATTTTCGCCATTTGACCAGCTTGCCGACGGGCCGTCCGCTTTCATCTTCGCGTTGATTGGGCGGCGTGTAGATCACGCGGTATTCGCCCGGCGAAAGCCCTTCATCCCCCGCTGTCTTCAAATCATAATTTCCGTCGCTGCCAACGGCGCCGATCGCCGGCTTGGCGCCGGCTTCGATCGGTTGAAAGATAATATTGCCCCCGTCAACCGTTTCCCCGTTCGCTGTGATGATCCCAGTGACGCTTCCGTTCACTCCACAGCCGACAAAGGTTATCAGGGCGATGATCCCCCAGAGTCCAGCACTCGAAACTCTCATATCAATTCATCTGCTTTTAACGTGTGGTTCTAAATTTTATCCGGCGGCGATAGACGCTTGTTGCCGAAACCGCTCTTCACCCGAACCACAGGGGAGTTTCATTCCATCCCCCTGCGGTCGCCCAATGACGTCCACTGCTATAAATCGCCAACGACGTTGCCATCGTTGATTTGTCCCAGATTGTCGTACGTCCCTAGCGAAATCGTTTCAGGGAGGAAGTGCACCGAACCATCTGCGAACAGGAACTGTGCGCCGCCGGGATGCAAGCTTCCAAAGCCTTTATCCCAGGCATCCGGATCGGCCAGCGGACCGCCGCCGTTGGAGAGATTGATCGGCGTTCCGTGCCACGCTTCTCGCAGCGGTCCCCAGTGCGTTAATGAAGTGCCCGATCCCCCCTTCGGGCTTCCTGCCCAAGCCGGATTGGTCGGATTCTCAGCTGAAGGGGCCGAACCATTTCGCCCCGCTCCGACTTCCCCGATCGCGATCGTGTTGGAAAGCCCGTCGGTGACGTCGGCGAATCTTGTGATCGAAGCAATGAATCGGTTGAAGAACCCGTTACCGTAGTTGTGCCCCCAGCCCATGCTGCCGGCGTAGTTGGACTTACCGCACTGAAAACCCATATCGGTCGAATCACGCACCTCGGGCAGAACGTCAGAAGGGCACATGTACATTTCCACGACATTGTGCTCAGGACCGGGAGTGGTCCAAACGTTGTACTCATGGCAGCCGCAGTAAATCGATCCCTTTTTGCCGGTCGGATCAGGAGGATAGTTGCCCGACTCCTCCACAATCGCATCCCATAGGTTCGCTTGCTCCGAAAACGGCAGGACGAAAGTCCCCCAGGTATATCCCCCATGTCCGTCTCGGCTGCCGCCGGGAGGCATATGGTTATACGTGTCGTGGAAATTGTGCAGACCAAGACCGATCTGCTTTAAATTGTTCGCGCACTGCATGCGACGCGCCGCTTCCCGCGCCTGCTGCACCGCCGGCAAGAGCAATGCGATCAAAACACCGATGATCGCGATCACCACCAAAAGTTCGACCAGGGTAAAACCAAGCCGGCTGGCTGGCGACCGTCGACGAATAAAGAAGCCGTGCATGATGGATGACTCCAATACGATCCGAAGTGGATCAAGATGAGAAGAAGGATGAAACAACCCGTTTGTTGCGAGGTTTATTTTAGCATTCCTAGAAAAATCTTGGTAGAATTTCAACCCTCGTTTTGCGACAATTTGCCGCAGCAATCAAGTGATGACCGGTTTCGCTTAGAGACATTAAAACGCTGTTATCAGGCTTTTTTCAGCACAATTCCAACATGAGCTCGGTCCTGAACGTAGTCGCGATGCATTTCAGACATACGGACTCCCGCAGAGAAATCCTACATTTACGACATGCGGGTACTACGCATATCACCCCTGAATCCTGTTGAAAAGTTCTGTCTGCGACGAAGCGGAAAAACCTTCATGAATATGGCCGAGAGCTTTTTTCACTATCTGCCGATTACCGATCGCGACATGGAATTTGGCTTCTATGTCACCGGCGGCGGTCGCGGCGTCGTCCCCCCCGACTCGAACTATCCGCCGGACCAACACCCTGGCGTCTACCAATTCTCGTGGGCGGCTGGACGCCAACTGCCGGAATTCCAAATTCAATTCATCAGCGAAGGACGCGGCGAGTTCGAGTCAACGCCGACCGGCCGGGTCAGCATCGAACCCGACACGCTCTTCCTGCTGTTTCCCGGCGTGTGGCACCGGTATCAGCCGGTCCGCCCCGTCGGCTGGACCGAACGATGGATTTCGCTGCACGGCGAGTTCATGCATCGCCTGCTTGAAAACAGCACGATCTCGCCGAACAGCGCCTTGGTTCGACTGGAGATCGGGCAACGTGCATCGCTGCTGCAGACGTTTGATCGCCTGCTCGATCGAATCCATCAAGATCCATCGCGACACTCGCCTGCCGTTTGCGCAAACGCGTTGGAGTTGCTCACGCTAGCGCTCGAACTGTTGCCGCAACAAGCGGAGAACATCGCTTCCGTCCGCAACGGACGCGTCAGTCCTGTTCTGGATCCGATCGTGAACAAAGCGCTTGACATCATCTGGACGAGGAGCGACCGCCCGCTTTCAGTCAATCAGTTGGTTGACGCTCTTCCTACGACACGACGAACCATGGAACGCAAGTTCATCAGCGCACTTGGACATACCGTACTGGATGAAATCAATCACTGCCGCTTGCTTCGCGCGAAGCGCCTGCTGACCGAGACCAATCTCTCGGTCAAATCGGTCGCCTATCTGGCCGGTTTCGGCGGACAAGAGCGATTCCGGCGACTGATGATCGCCAAAGAAGGTTGCCCGCCTGGCGAATATCGTGATCGAACTCGCTCCAGTGATTCTGAATAAGACGAAACTTCCGATCGCGTTTCATCCACTCAGGCGACTCAGCGCCGAGCGGGAAATTGAATCCCCAGTTTTTTGATCCGCGACGCCAATGTCGTCGGCTTTAGTCCCAATAACTCCGCCGCTCCTCCGACGCCAGAAACCTTGCCGTTGGCCGCTTGCAGCGCCGCGACAATGTTATCGACCTCAAGTTGCCGGATCTGAGCATCGGTTCTTATGGAAACATCCTTGACAACTTCGACAACAGGAGAAGCGGCGACGGATGTATCCGGCAACTCGATATTCAAGCGAACGCCGGTCGATGTGATGACGGCCCGCTCGATGACGTGCTGAAGTTCGCGCACATTGCCGGGCCAGTCATATTGCTGCAGTCGCTGCGCGGCCGCCAAAGTCAATGATGATTTCGAGCGGCCGACTCGGCGTGCAGCTAACTCTAAGAAGTGATCGGCTAGCAAAGGAATATCTTCCTTTCGTCGACGCAGCGCCGGAACCTCCACGGGAAACACGCTCAGTCGATAGTACAGATCTTGACGAAATCTCGCTGCTTCCGCCTCTGCTCGTAAGTCGCGGTTGGTCGCTGCGATTAATCGCACGTTGACGTGTCGCGTCTGTTCTTCGCCGACGCGTTCGAGCTCTCCTTCCTGCAGTACGCGCAGCAGCTTTGCTTGCAGCTCGAGCGGAATCTCGCCGACTTCGTCGAGAAACAACGTTCCTCCTTCGGCCAATTCAAACCGCCCAACGCGATCGCGCAGCGCACCGGTGAACGATCCCTTGGCATGTCCAAAGAATTCGCTTTCGTACAGTTCCCGCGGAATCGCCGCGCAGTTGACCTTGATCAACGGACGATCGGCCCGTTTGCTACGACGATGAATCTCCCGGGCCACCAACTCTTTCCCCGTTCCACTCTCCCCCAAGATCAAGACTGTCGCGTCGGTCGGCGCGACTAAATCAATCTGTCGCGACACCGCTTCCAGGGCTGGGCTTTGCCCAATTAGTTCGCCGAATGCGCCGGAGCCTTTCAGCTCTTCACGCAGATACTCATTCTCCAACTCCAGCTTTTTACGCAACGTCTCGATCTCGGCAAACGCCCGCGCCATGGCGATCGCGGCGGCGGCGTGATCCGCGATCATCCGCAACCATCCCATGCACTCGCTCGCGATCGGCTGACGCACAAAAACTGCCAACACGCCGAGAACCTTGCCGCGATGGATTAATGGTTGTCCGGCAAAGCCCTGAATTCCTTCGGCTCGGACCCAATCAGGTCGAGCAATCCAATTGGGCGGAGGATCAGAGAGCTGGGGCTCTTCCAGCGCAATCCCGCTCGCGGCGATTCGCCCTACTTTACGTGCGCCAAACGGCATCCTGCGGAAGTCGCCGTCGGTGGCTGTCCATTCGGCGTGCGGCGAAACGGCGGAACGTCCGCCGCTGGCAACAAGCTGGAGACATTCCGTCTGCGACTGACACAGCTCGGCGGATCGACATTCTGTGCATTGGGTCGTGGGCTCCGCGAGCCAAATCCGCGCTAAAGCAACCTGCTCCGAGCTGCTCAACCGCTCGACAATCAGCTTCAACAACTCGGCGACGGAGTGCTGCAGCGCCAAGTCGAGCAGCAGCCGCTTGGGATCGTCCAGCAGAGGAAATAACGACGCCATACGCCTACGGCCCCCACGAGATTTCGTGAACAGTTTACGAACATTCGTCAATTAACGATATCTCGTAAGCGGCAAGCAAGCAACCAAATACCCCTAAACCCATACGTAACAACAACTTCAACACTCTTCCTCTCGTTGGCACGGGAAATGAATTAACGCTCTCTCCAGAAGCCGCAACCGAGCGGCCCCGAAAACCAACCACGCTACGCAAGGGAGAACGAACTATGTCACGCCTGAACGCAATCGCCCCAGAGAACGCTGAAGGGAAGTCCAAAGAGATGCTGGAAACGGTCGGTCGAAAGCTCGGCATGGTTCCCAACATGATGCGTACCATGGCGAACTCGCCTGCTGTTTTGGAGGGCTACCTGTCGCTGAGCGGCGCCCTGGGACACGGAAAACTCTCCGCCAAAGTCCGCGAACAAATCGCCCTGGCGGTCGCCCAAGCGAACGGATGCGATTACTGTCTGGCCGCCCACTCGGCGGTCGGCAAGATGGTCGGCCTGACCTCAGACCAAATCGGTGATAGTCGCAACGGCCGTTCGATTGATCCCGCGACCGACAGTTTGCTTCGGTTCGCTCGCCAGATCGTCGAAACACGCGGGCAGGTCAGCGACGCCGATGTGCAAGCAGTCCGCGACGCCGGTTTTGACGAGGGCGCTATCGCCGAAGTCATCGCCGGTGTCGCACTCGATATCTTTACCAACTATTTCAACATCGTCGCGGATACCGAGGTCGATTTTCCTCGCGCTTCATCTCTCTAACAGATTTAGCGTGCTCGCGAAGGAGTTATGGCCGCATCATGTGCGGCTCACTCCTGCGAGTCATGTCCGTTCGCTTAGAAATGGTAATTAAAGAGACTATCCATGAACCGAATGAAGACACTTTTTGTTGGGGCCGCAAAGTTCGATCGCGTCGGCATGAACCTAACTCGGATCGGACTGGTAATCGTCCTGGTTTGGATCGGCGGCCTCAAAGCGTTCCGCTATGAAGATGAAGGAATCGTTCCTTTTGTCGCCAACAGTCCCCTGATGAGCTTCTTCTATCAACAGCCTGAAGGGGAATACCGGCTGCATCGGAACCGAGAAGGGGAACTATCGCCAACCAATCAACAGTGGCATCAACAAAATGGCGCCTATTTATTCGCTTACGGCCTCGGCTCCGTCATCGTTTGCCTGGGCTTGCTGATCGCAACTTACCCTTGGCTTCCCCAGGTTTCGGCGGTCGGCAGCTTTCTGGTCTTCGGCATGTCGCTGGTGACGTTGTCATTTTTAATCACGACGCCAGAGTGCTGGGTGCCGGCGCACGGGAGTCCAGAACACGGGTTTCCACTTTTGTCCGGCGCAGGGTGCTTGGTAGTGAAAGACGCAATCATGGCAGGCGCCGCGCTGGTCACGATGGCCGACGCAGCCAAGACCTACCTACGGCAAGCCGATCCGATCACGATGGCGACCAATTCAGAATCGCAACAACGCGCGATCGCTCAATGATCGCACAACGCAATCTCTCACCGCAAATTAGGAGTTAGAAAATGACCACCAATCTTGCTTCGACTCGTCCCATCGTGATCGCGCCGCCGTTCACGCTGGAGACCGCAATCCAAAAAGTTCGCATGGCGGAAGATGGCTGGAACTCGCGAGATCCCCATCGTGTCGCGTTGGCCTACACCGAAGACTCGGTCTGGCGAAACCGCAGCGAGTTTATCATTGGACGTGATGCGATCGTCAAGTTCCTCACCGGCAAATGGGACCGCGAGCTCGACTATCGGCTAACGAAATCGCTGTGGGCGTTCACCGACAATCGCATCGCGGTCCGCTTTCAATACGAATGGCATGACGCGGCAGACAATTGGTTCCGTAGCTACGGCAACGAGCTGTGGGAGTTTGACGAGCAGGGATTGATGCGACGCCGCGAAGCCAGCATCAACGACGTGCCGATTCACAAATCTGACCGCAAGTTCTTCTGGCCGGCGCCAGGTCCGCGGCCTGCGGATCATCCAGGCATTTCAGAGATCCAATAGGAACTCACTGCTTTGCTTTCCAAAGTTTCATCGCCAAGTGCTTTGAAGTCGTCTTCAATCGACTCAAAAGCTCAAGTTCAAGTCACGACCTTCCACCAACTTTCCTGGAGTAATAAAAAATGACACATAGAACGAAATGGAATCTAGCGTTCGCTCTCGCGATGCTGACATCATTGGCCTTAGGCCTTCCCGGTTCTGCGCTCGCGCAGCAATCGTCCGTCGTGAAATACAAAACGGCTAAGGTCGGCGATCTCGATATTTTTTACCGAGAAGCCGGCCCCAAGGACGCTCCCGCGATCTTGTTGCTCCATGGTTTCCCCACCAGTTCGCAGATGTTTCGTAATTTAATCCCCGCGTTGGCCGACAAGTATCATGTGATTGCGCCCGACTATCCCGGCTACGGTCATAGTTCGATGCCGTCGCATGACAAGTTTTCCTACACCTTCGATCACCTGGCGCAAGTGATCGATAAATTCACGGAACAAGTCGGCCTGACGAACTACGCGTTGTATGTGCAGGACTATGGCGCTCCGATCGGGTTTCGTCTGGCGTCGCAGCACCCCGAGCGAATCACGGCCATCGTCGTACAAAACGGCAACGCCTATGACGAAGGTCTCGACAACGATTTCTGGCAGCCGGTCAAAGCCTACTGGAACCAGCCGACGAGCCAAGAGAAGCGAGACTCGCTGCGCAAACTGCTTACTTACGACGCCACCAAGTGGCAGTACGTGCATGGTGTGAAAAACCCAGAGCTCGTCAGTCCTGACGGACCGGCGGAAGATCAGTTTCTGCTGGATCGTCCCGGCAACAACGAGATTCAACTTGACATGTTTCTCAGCTACGGCAGCAACCCGCCGCTCTATCCAAAGTGGCAAGAATATTTCCGCAAGCATCAGCCTCCCATGCTGATCGCGTGGGGCAAGAACGATTTGATTTTCCCGGCCGCAGGTGCGGAGCCTTACAAGCGAGACCTGAAGACGCTGGAGTTCCACCTGCTCGACGCTGGGCACTTCGCTCTAGAATCGAACGGCGCCGAGATCGCTACGCTGATGCGAAACTTCCTAGGCAAGCACGTTACCAAGTAGCCGATCCAACTGCCGGCTCCTCTTGGATCCGACCAAGGGGAGTTCGGCAGTTCACGTTTCATGCAAAGAGAGAATCATCATGTCTACGCCCTCGGAATCGCTGCACTAGCGCAATTCCAAAAAATTCAGAACTGGCGTTTCAGACTACGAAGGGAATTGCCTTGCCGTCTCTTCAAACCGCTTTGGCCATCCTTGCTTCTAAAGTATGAATCCGATGTTGAAGTGCAAGATCGATAATCCGCTGAGAGGACTCAGGCGATGCGGTTCTTTGCAGGAGCAATTTGGCGATCTTGGGCCCTTTGCCAGATCCTTTTAAACTTCTTAAAAGCTCCAGACATCCGGGGTGCGAGATCGATTGCTCCAGGTCGATCGAAAGTTGCAGCAGCAGTTCCAGCAGTTTGGCCCAATCTCGTGGGAGCGACTTCTCATCGATCGAAAGCGCTTGCTGCAGCGATTGTTGGATCACGGCTGCGTGAACGGTTGAAATCCGCGCCGCTTCGGCCAAGGTCTTGGCCCAACGCACCGGCTTCACTAAGCCCGTGGGCAATAGTTGGTGCAGGATTTGGCCGAGATTGTCGCTGCCTAGTCGTCCATCTTCAATCGTCGCAATCGTGACGTCGGTCGCCAGGCCATGCTCGCCGGGATCTTTAGCGCCCAGGCCGATCGCCAGCAGCAGCAGTCCCATCTCGCGCAGCGGCGTGGTCGGCTCGAACAGCGGCTCTAGAAATGTCTTGTTCTGCCATTCTGCGCCCCACCAATCCAGGTTTTCGGCCAAATCGAAGGCGGCGACGGCGAAGTACGATTCGCGGGCCTGAGGCCAAATCGACGCCGTCCAAGCAACTGCGTCGCTACTGCGCCCCCCTGCTCCACCCAACTCAAACCGACAGTGATCCAAGGTTCCATTGATGGCCCGATAACAAGCGGTGACGCAATACGGGTCAAGCTTTTTGGGCGCCGGTGGAAGGGACTGAAGCCCGATCCGCAATCTTTTGGATCGAGTCTTCTCAATGATCAACTCATGCTTCGCCGCCTGCGCCGTATCGGGACCTTGATCGGGAAACGCCGCAGCGACTTGAACGTCGTTGTTCCAGGGCGCACGACAACGGGCCGCTGCGAACCACAGCGGCGCCGTCTCGCCGATCGCAACTTTGGGGGCTCCCAATGCGTAACGGACGGCCTGGGTAAGCTCCGAGGAATTGCTCTTTAGTTGAGCCAGCGCTCCTTTGCGATCATCGGGGGCAAGCCGTAACAATGCGAGGATCACATCGTAAAGATCAGGCTCACTTTTGCCGCTGGCGCGCACGCGCTCGACAAGTACGTGGGGATCAATCCAAGCTCCCTGGTGCGTCGGCGCGCTCCAAAGCGCAGCAGGTTTTCGCTCAGCGACGCGTTTGGCGATCGCTAAAATACGTCGAGAGAGAAACCCAATCGGCTTATCCAGATTTCCACTCAGCGCTGAATGCTCCTCCCCTTCCAACGTGTACTGAACGACCGCATGTCTGTTCGACGTTTTCCGCTTCCCTTCTAACACGATCCCTGTACACCAAGCGTAGATCAATCCGCAAAGATCATCCCCGGGGCCGATCCCCGCAAACGGGAAACGATCTTTCTTGAGCAGCTTGACAACGCGCTGCAGCAAAGGAGCGACACGGCTATCAAAATCATCCGGTCGCACATCACAGAGGCGTGAGATCCCGTCGTAGGCGCGCTCCACATGATCGATATCTTTCGCGTCTTCAATCAGTCGCGAACAGGATTCGATCAATTCGTCGAGATCTTCTATCGGTGCGATCTTGGCCTGTCCCGGCAAACGAGGAATGTCGGTTCCATCGAAACGGACCGCAGGGATCGTGGTCGTACCTTGCTTTCGACTTTCCAGCAAATCGTCAATCGCGAACAGCTTTCGCAGCTTGGGGTCAATCGCTTTGATTTGCTGCAGGTCGACCGGCGCCGCCGATTCCTCGGCAGGAAGTGCGACTTCGACCGATTCGCCAGTCGTCGCCAACCAGGCGTCGAATCGTTTTCGCTCGGAAGGAGCAATCACCGACGCGTACTCTTGAAACTCGCGGACGAACTTCGAGTTGTTCGAGTCACCGTAGGTTTCGATCAGGCCGAGCGTATTGGCTTGCACCTCGGCGATTTCGTGTCCCAAGGCCGGCAATACAACGAAAGCCAGATCGGATTTCTCAACCTTGCTTTTCTTGGCGACCGTATCGAGCAGCTTCAACGCTTTGTTGACAATCCCCTTTTGCCGAGATTGCAGCACGGGTCGAATGTTCGCGATCAGCAACTTGGGATCGATCGCTTTGGCTTTGGCAAGTTGCTCCACTTTTTTGTAGGCCCAGGTGACAACATTGGGCGCCGAAGCGCCGAGTAGGTGCAGATACTGCGGAGCAAACGCCGCCTGCTCTTCTTTCGTGGGCTGTAAAGCGTCATGAAAATCAAGGAACCACTTCGCCCGATAGTGATTGAAATCGCGCTCTAGCGCATCGAGCGAGCAAGTCAACAGACGGTCGCGAGACAAATCGCCGGTCGCGGCCAACGCGATCAGCGAATCGCTCCATTTTCCCCCGAGACTCACCTTATCGCAGTTGGCTAGACTGTTATCCCCTCCGCCTTCGTATTCAAACAAACGCCAAACGTCGTCCTCCAGCAAGGTCGGATCGCTGCGCAACTTCGCCTCTAAGGAGGGCTCAGAATCTCTCGCCAATCGAGGCCCCTTGAGAGCGCCGATCATTCCTAAGTAATAGTTGGGATGCTCAGGCTTCTCCAAGAGTCCTGACAAGACAAGCCGGCGGATTAGTCGCCAATGCCCCCAATAACGTTCTGCGTCTAACTGCTGCTGCACCCACTGGACAATCCAGTCAGGTCGTCGATCGACGAAGATTTCGTACATCAGGTCCTCGCTGATGCGCGCCTGCCAACCCAGTTTTTTCAGCTCCGCCGCCGTCCCGGTAGAGAACACCGCTACCGCGATGGTCTCGGTTGGCATGTGATCTCGATAGTTGTAAGTGCGGGTCTCGGCATCGAAAGTGCGCGAGTCGAACGACTTGCGCAACCAATCAATGCATTTCGGCGCCAAGCGTCGCCGCTCTTGCTCTGGCATTCCCAGAAAAAAGTCGCGACACTTGCCGAGATCGCCCGACTTCAAAATGTCTTCCAGCGGTTGCTTACTCATCGCTCCTCTCTTCCCAATAAACGCTGGCCGCCAAAATGTGTTTGCAAGGCCCGCGACTCGACGCGTGCTTGGAATACCAGGGACAAGTACACTTGGCGCCGTCCGCCGACAAGCGAACGCGATGCTCTACTTGACCACTTTGAACGAAGACTTCGACCGCAGCGCCGTTCTTCGCGCCAAGCCGAACTTTCCCCTCGGCAATCAGTTTTCTGGCGTTGACCAGACGCGGCTGCAACTTTTCGACTTCGTCCAAGCGAAACGGCAACTCGCGTTGAAAGTAAGAGGATGCGCCGAGATCAAAACCGACTCGGCCACGCGTGCCCAATACAACCAACGCCTGTCGCACTGCCTGCGGCGTTAGCCCAAGTTGCGTCACCAGGCTCTCTTCATCCACGACTGCATCCCAGTGCAGTTGCGACTCGACCTTCATCAGAGCGTCATCTTTATCACTCTGCGCAAGCGCATCCAATGCCTGACCTTCCCCCGAAAAGCCTCGCCATACTTCAGGGCTGATGACCAGGTGAAATCGCGAATCGTCAAAAACCAGCTCCCAGCCCGATGCACCTGTTACTTCGTCTCCATAGATCCGCAGTTGTTTCGCCTGCGTCGTCAAATCTTCGAGCACGCGCAGACGCTGTAGTCCGCCAACGCGAACCGACTTCGCCGTTTCGCGTTGCGTCAATCGCAAACCGCCGCCGGTCGTCGTCACAAACATTTCACGGCGACTGGTGCTCGATCGTGGCAATGATCGAAAAAACCGCCGGGCCTCGACGCCGCTTACCTGGTGAACCAACTGCATCCGACTTTGACAGGCTTGGACTTCGACGAGCCCTCGCAGCCAGCGATAGGGAAGTTGGACTTTCTTCTCGACGACGGTCTGGTCGTTCTTCGCCAGTTCAACGCGATCCGCGCCGACAAACAGTGAAATATCATCACCTTCACGCACCATCGCGAGCGCCGCGAGCATCGGTTCGTTGAAATCAACGTTCGTCGTACCGCGGCCGAACATCTCGCCGTCGACCGCACGGGGATGCAAGTCAATCCGGGCATAGACGCCACAGCAGCTGGAAAACCCTTCAAAACGAAGTCGATCATCACTGCTGGTGACAATCGGATCCGACAGCATGACAATCCGCTGCAGCATGGCCGCGGGAATATGGTAACGCGTCTGGACAACCTGCATCAGCTTACGCAGCATCTCGGCCACGCGTTTCGGCCGCACCAGCTTGCCGCGAAAGAAACAGGGATGCGGATCGTCGCCAGCAGAGTACGTCGCGAGCTGTAACAACTGCGCAGCAGGATCAAGCCGTGAAGGTTGCAAGTAGTTATAGGTGTAATCGAGAGCTAGTGCGGACATAGACGCTTACGAGTGAGCCCGGCTGGTTGAGAAGAAGGGATTCGAAACGGAGAAGACGGAAAGTTTTGACAATACGTCGCCGCGCGATCTGGAGAAGGCAGAAAAAGAGAGTTTGTCACCCATTCAAACTAGTTAGGACGGACGATGGTTATACCGCATTTACAAGCCCAGAGCGACGAATTCCTTCTGGTCGTATTTCACGAAACGCACAGTTCTCCAACTGCTTTTGCGGCACATTGCTGATCGAAACGCAACTCCAAAGCAGCGCGTAGAATCCGCGATGAATTTGTAGGCATATCGACGACTCGCATCCGACATTCGTCTCGATATTGCGCTTACAAATTCCGGTGACCGCTTAGTAATCTAGAGAAAAACGAGAATTGCTGACATTTTCTCGTTATGAATCGTGAATTTTAGCTAACTCCCAATAGCGACTTTTGTGATTAGCGGGGGATTCGAATTGATTACACGGTCCTAGGCGCTGCTACGCCCGTTTTGTCATTAGAAGCTGGAGTATTCATCATTACCGACCATGACGACCAGCGATTGACGGAATCCAGGCCTGGATTCCAACCGCCACTCGCACCGACAAGGAATGAGTTGGACGAGGAATTCGTCACGACGATGGCGCGACATCAGCTTCCGCTGACCGCTTTTCTGAGGACTTTTCTCAGGTCGCCGGCGGACGTGGATGATGTGCTGCAAGAGACCAATCTGGTTCTGTGGCGAAAGCGGGAGGAATATGACCCAGAGCGACCATTCGCAAGCTGGGCCTGTCGGATCGCCCAATTGCAGACGCTGGCGTTTCTCAAATCCAAGGGGCGGAAATCGCTGATCTCTTTAAGTGAGAATGTCATTGAAGATCTAGCCAATCGAGCCACGATGCAACTGAACCAACTTGACCAGCGAGCGGAAGAGTTGCGCAACTGCGTCGCCAAGTTGCCATCATCTCAGCAGTCGATCCTGCAATCACGATATCAGCATAACGTCTCGGTCAACGAGTTGGCGAAACGCTTGGGACGTCAGCCTCAGGCAGTTGCGATGACGCTCTATCGGTTGCGAAAGTCGCTGAAAGAATGTGTCGAACGCGCCTTGAGTGCGGGGGCGGCGCAATGAGCGATCAAGTTACAACCGAATTGCGGCTCGAATTCGAGCAACTGATCGTTCAAATGTTCAATGAAAACTTGACGGCCAGTGAAGATGCTCGATTGATGGAAATCGTGGCAAGTTCGCCCGAACTTCGCCAGCTGTATGTCGATCAGATTTTGTCCGACACGCTCCTACGGTGGACGTACGCCGACTGCTCAGAAGCGGCTGCTGAATTGATACCCGATTTTGCTTTGGAAGCGCCCGTTGAATTGGCGCCAAGTCAAACGCTAGTTTCGGTGAAGCGCGAATTCCGAAGCTGGTATGGAGCAGTCGCTTCGATTGCAGTATTGCTGGCCGTTGCTTTCTGCGCAGTATTCCTGTGGCCAACGAGGGACAAGAAAACCGCGGCTCCTCTCCTTGTGTCGGGACCTCAGCAACCGGCCGTCGTGGCTATGCTGATCGATAGCGAAGATGCCGTCTGGGCCAATTCGATTGGCGAGTTGAAGTATGGCATGTCCTTTCGAGAGGGAGAGCGTCTCGCCTTAGATTCGGGACTCGTGCGACTCGCCTTCGAATGTGGAGCTGGGGTTACCTTGAAAGGGCCGGCTATCCTGGAACTCCGTTCCGCCTGGAAAGCGGTTCTACATCGAGGCAAGCTGGCCGCGGTCGTTCCGGAAGATGCACGGGGATTCACCGTTCTGACGCCAGACATGAAGATCGTCGATCTCGGGACGAAGTTTGGGGCCGAAGTCGATGCTACCGGACAAGCCAAGGTCCAGGTGTACGAAGGGGAAGTCACCGTACGTTCTCGCAAAGCTCCCGAGGCCGAAGAATCATTGCTGCTGAGTTCCAAAGTCAGATCCCATTACTCTCAGTCTCCTGCCGACTTTACTGATATTCACCTGGCGAGCGTCGATTCCAGTGACGTTGTTTCCTTGCCTTCGCTGGAGCAGCTTCAGCTGGTGCGCACCGGCCAGTATCCTCCGGCCATTCAATCGATGCCGCTTTCGGAAGCGCTGTCACGCTTAGGCGCTTCCTCGGCTTCCGATCAGCCGTCGAATTTCTCGCAGGCCTGGTTGGCGGAAGACTTTTCCCCCTTTCAGCACGCCGATTCGGGACGAGAGGGACTCCACCCTTGGATTGTCGACGGAAAATTTGCACGCGTTACGCTCTTGGATACCCCACTGCGCTGGCAGTCTATCTCAGGCGATCCTTACGTGATTGAAATGGATGGCCGTGATCCCGCGTTTCCCTCGCTCTGCAATCGCCTGGAAACGCGCCTGCCGGGACGAATTGCCCAAGATTTTTACTTCAGTTTTCTCGGCCGATATCAGGGACTCGATCCGAACGATTTCTTCGCACTCTGGTTCGACAATTCTCTGGATGTGGGAGTTAGCCACTCGGCGAAACCGAATGCGGGAATACGTTTCGGCGAATACTTTGCTCGAGCCAAGTTGGACCATCAAGATGGTCGTCCGGTAATGGGGAACGATGTTCGCTTCTTTCTCGTGGGACGCGTTCGCAAGTCGAGCAAGGGCAAATTCAACCACCTGGAGTTGTGGATTAATCCTGACGTGGAATCGATCGGTCCGCCCGATCTCCAGGTCAAACTTCCTCCAGAACAAGGCGCGGCGTCGCTATCCACGCTGGGATTCCGGATGGGGAAAGACACCGAACCGCAAGACAAACTTTGGATTGATCGCTTGCTGATCGATTTCAGTCTGCAAAACGTTCTGCAGGCGAGACCATCGACCGACAGTTCCCCGAATCCACCTGCGATCTCCCCTAAGTAAGCGGAAAGGCTTGCCTCCATGAAATTGCTGAATTCACCGCCCAGGATATTGCTTTCGTGCCTGATGGGACTCTTTGGAGTGACGTTGGCATCGGTGGAATCACTTGCGGATCCTTTCCCGGTCGTCTCCGATCGCTTTGTTCCGTCCACCGAATTTTCGGTGGAAATCCCTGGGACTCAATTGATCGATGGTTGGCAAGGGGGTTGGAAACTATCGAATTTCTCCCCCGCTGCCTACGATCCCGCTCCACCTACGGATTGGCCGCCGGTCGTGATTCACGGCACCGGACAGCGTAATAATCCGCTGCGTCGTCAACTGAGCCGCGTTTACTCTGAGGACGAACTATTTGTCGGGTTTCGCTTTGTCTACCAACCCAATCCGCTTGCTGCTGAGCCTGATCCAGAGTTCTTCGTGCTCTGGCTTGATCGCACGGAAGGGAGCGATCACGCAGTCCATAATGCTGCGATTCCCAACATCGGGATTCATCAAGCGGATCGTGGCGCAAGCAAAGGGCGAAACGTCTTTATGCTTCGTTTCGGTTCTGGGCAAACTGCCTGGAGTCAGCATGAGCTGGAGCCGGGAAAAACCTATCGGTTGATCGCCCGTTTGTCGAAAGAAGTTCCGGGAGAGCGCAACGACTACAGCCAGATGGAACTGTGGATCAACCCAGAGCCCGAATCTCGTGAGTTGCCGAATCTAAAAATCAACCGCCAGGCCGGCATCCACCAGATTCACTGGGTCGGCTTTGCGACCGGCGCAAAAACCGAAGTCGAGGATCAGATTCGCGTTGGCGATCTCGTTCTTTCCTCGAGTTGGGATGAAGCTTACGAGTTTCTGTACGCCGCTCGGCCTGCCGCGTCCGAAAAGCAGGGAAAGCCGAAATTCGCTTGGAAAGAGACCGTCGACTTCAAACGCGATATCTATCCGCTGCTCCTGGAAAATTGCTTTGAATGCCATGCGGGTGAATTTCCCGACTCGGGATATCGTCTTGACGTTCGTAGCGAACTGCTCGGGCACAGCACCGGGCACGCTTTGGCCATACCCGGCGACAGTCGCAACAACCCCTTACTGCACGTCCTCACGTCGAACTCCGATTCCGAACGGATGCCGCCGGATGGAGACCCCTTATCGGAAAAGCAGATCGCATTGATCCGAGCTTGGATTGAACAGGGACTTGACTGGGACGACAAGCTGCTTCCCGAGCCGCGTATCGAATCAGAGCACTGGGCCTTTCAACGGGTCGAACGCCCTGAAGTTCCACAAATGGACGGAACGGCGCATCCCAATCCGATCGACGCCTTTCTCGCGGCTCGTCAACATGCGCTGGGTCTGACTCCATCCGAAAAAGCAGATCGACGAACCCAGATTCGCCGGCTCTACCTGAACGCGATCGGCCTGCCGCCCACAGAAGAAGAGACGGAAGAGTTCCTGCAGGATCAATCTCCCGAGGCATATGCCCGACTCGTAGACAACGTGCTGGCTTCACCGCATGCCGGCGAGCGAACGGCTCGCATGTGGCTCGATCTGGTTCGTTGGGGCGAGAGCGAGGGGCATCAGCACGACATCCCACGTCCCTTCGCCTGGCGGTATCGAGACTATGTCATCAACAGTTTCAACAGCGACAAGCCTTACGATCAATTCCTCCAAGAGCAATTGGCCGGTGACGAACTGCAGCCCACCACCGACGAAGCGGTGATTGCGACCGGATTTCTCGCTGCGGCGCGTATCAGCGGCAATCAGATGGATAAAGATCTGCAACGTACGGACGTGCTGTTCGACATCGTCGATAACACGGCCAGCGCCTTGCTTGGTCTGACGATGGAATGCGCCCAATGCCATAACCACAAGTTTGAGCCGATCACCCAACGAGATTATTACCGTTTTTACGCCTTCTTCTCGCGCGGGCAGATGGGGAATATTCGTTTGTTGAATACGGAGAACCCTGCGGCCCAAGAAATCCAGCAGTGGTTTACCAAGAACTCTTACAAGTTCTACCTGAGCGAAGCCAAAAAACTCAAGATCGATCCCGCCGAGTATCCGGCTCATACATGGGGCTATTATTCGCCGGTGACCGGAAGCCAAGAGCTGGAATACTTGCCGGTGGTCAATCGATCTCCCTTGCCCTACTCACCCGAATTTTTAAAGCGCGTCGAAACCCATATTCTGATTCGCGGTGATGTGAGAAGCCCCGGTCTGCGCGTCGAACCTGGTTGGCCTGCAGTCTTGGGGACGATTCCTTCCGAACTCACCCCCACTCCGCGACAGGCGCTCGCCCAGTGGCTTGGCAGTCGTGACAACCCCTTGGTTGCCCGGATTTGGGTGAATCGAATTTGGCAAATGTACTTCGGTCGCGGAATCGTAGCGACCTCCAGCGATTTTGGAACCCATGGCTCTCTGCCAAGTCATCCGGAGTTGCTTGACTGGCTAGCCGTGGAATTGATGGAGAATTCCTGGAGCACGCGACACATTCAACGACTCATCCTCACCTCCAGCGTCTATCGCCAAAGTGCGACATTCAACGCCGAAAATTATGCCATCGATCCAGAGAACGTCCAGCTCTGGCGCTGGCCGCAACATCGCCTGCAAGCGGAAGCGATTCGCGATTCTCTGCTAGTTGTCACCGGGGAGCTCAATCGGCAAGTCGGCGGCCCCAGCGTAGCGCCCCATCAGGATGAACAGCAACTTCGGCGAACCATCTATCTTTCGCAGCGGCGGAGTGAACTTCCTGATGTGATGCGAATGTTCGACGGACCAGAAGCTCTCCGCAGTTGTTCCCGTCGAGAAACTTCGACAGTAGCCCTGCAGCCGCTCTATCTGCTCAATAACCCCTTCGTGGTGAAACGGGCGACATTGTTGGCCAGTCAGATTCGTGACAAAGCGAGAGACGATCATCGCCTGCAGATCAAACTTGCCTTCTCACGAATTCTGGGACGCTCACCCACCGAGTCGGAAATCAAACGTTCCCTGGCGATGCTCGAGTCACACGAAGCGGACGAAGAAAGTGAGCGACGAACGCTTACGCAACTGCTGCACTCCCTGATGAACCTCAACGAGTTTGTTTACCTGCCTTAGTTTTTTCCCATTGAAAGCCCCGCCTGTGTTTGACATTTCCATGAATCGTCGAGTTCTGTTTCAGGACGCCGGTCTCGGATTCGCGGCCATGGCTCTGAATTTACTGCTGCAACAAGACCAGGCGTGGGGCACGCCATCCTCTACCAGCGCCACGACGAAGCCTCACTTCCAGCCGACCGCCAAGTCGGTGATCTTCCTGTTCATGTCAGGCGGACCAGGCCATGTCGATACTTGGGACCCCAAGCCGCAACTCTCAAAAATGGATGGAGAGCCGGTGCCGGCAAGTATTGTCGCCAATGTTCCTAACATTCCGCGATCCGGCGTAAATTCCAAGCTGATGGCCTCTCCGTTCGGCTTTCAGAAATATGGTGAGAGCGGCATCGAAGTTTCAGAACTGTTGCCGCATACGGCGCAGCATGTCGATGATATCTGCGTGTTTCGCTCGCTCAATCATCGCATTCCCGTCCATGGACCGGGAGAATGCCTAACGCTGACGGGATCGGGACTGGGCGATCGCCCCAGCATGGGATCGTGGGTCACCTATGGCCTGGGAAGTCCGGCTCAGAATCTACCAGGATTTGTGGTGCTTTCCTCTCAGGAGACCGGTCCGGCCGCACAACGCCCCGGTTGGGCGTCTGGATTTCTTCCCGCTCGCTACCAGGGAACTCTGCTCGATAATCAGCAGGGAATTCCTTACTCCGAAATGCCTCGGCTCTATTCCGAGCATGATCGCCGCAAGCAGCTGGATTTCATCCACTGGATGAATGAGCGGCATCTTGAACAACAAGCTCAAAATTCTGAGCTCCTAGCTCGTATCGAGTCGTACGAACTTGGTTTCCGTATGCAGATGGAAGCCCCGGAAGTGCTTGATCTTTCAACCGAATCGGCCGACCTGCAAAAGGCCTACGGCATCCACGAAAAAGCGACCGCAGCCTTTGGACGACAATGTCTGCTTGCGCGGCGACTCGTAGAACAGGGAGTTCGGTTCATCCAGTTGCGAAATGGCGGCTGGGACGCACATGGCGCTCTGAAATCGAATCACATCAATCGCTGTCGAGCCACCGACCAGCCGGTCGCGGCGTTATTGGCCGACCTCAAGCAACGGGGCCTCTTGGATGAAACGCTTGTCGTCTGGGGAGGAGAATTCGGTCGTACGCCAACCACCGAAGGGAGCCGCAAGGGAGATTCTCGCGGACGCGATCATTCGCCTGCTGGCTACACCATGTGGCTGGCCGGCGGAGGCATTCAAGGCGGACAAGTGATCGGTGCGACCGATGAACTTGGCTTCGTGCCGATCGAGCGCCCGCTATCACCGCACGATCTGCACGCGACGATTCTGCATACGCTGGGGATCGACCAGCACCGCTTGATTTATCCGCACAACAACCGTCAGGAAATCCCTACCGTCCTTGGTGGTGAAGTTATTCATGAAGCTTTAAAGTCCGGATGATCTTCCGACTTCATTTCGATTCCTTTCCAGGCGTCCTGCCTGCTCCTTATCAATTCCGTCTTTTCAAGGGTAAATACGAATGACTAGTTCCATCGTAGAGAGAAAACGGCGCTGCGGATTCACGCTCGTCGAACTCCTTGTCGTGATCGCGATTATCGGCGTCTTAATCGCACTCTTATTGCCGGCGGTTCAGCAGGCGCGCGAAGCGGCGCGGCGTATGAGTTGCGGAAATAATCTGAAGCAAATCGGCCTGGCTTTGCACAATTACCATGATGTCTACAACACGATGCCTCCCGGCGGCTTTCGCTACATGAGCGACATGCCGTCCAGCACCAACGAAAACACGGCGTTCGGCGCGACGTCGCACAGCTATTTGGTGGCGATCTTGCCGTATGTCGAATTCTCGGCGATGGCCGATCAGTTCAACGACATTCAAGGCTGGCGCGGACAGCCGAATCGACGCGTGGTGATCGCCGTCCCCCAGTCGTATCAGTGCCCCAGCTCCACATTGCCCCGTTCCGATCATGTGGACGAAACGCTGCTTAACTCCGGCACCACAGTCATTGGTCAGATGTATGCCGGTCACTACGTGGGCAATATGGGCCCCATCGGACCGGGGTACAAACTTTTTTGCAAAAAGCCATCCGACAGCGGGTCCGCCCCGAATTGCGACTCGGGCAACGAAATCTCGGATCAAGGCATCCTGGGCGCGAACAGTAAAATTGGTTTTCGAGATATCACCGATGGGACGTCCAATACGATCATGGTGGGTGAACTTTCCACCAACAATTATCCAACCGGAGAAGCGGCTCCCCGCGCCTGGTCGCGCGGTTGTCCTGATCACTCTTGCGGCATGGCCAAGAACGTTAAGTTCGGGATCAATATCCAGGGATTTGTTTCCGGCAACTTCAACAACATGAGTTTCAGCAGCATGCACAGTGGAGGCGCTCAAGTGCTGCTGGCCGACGCCAGCGTGAGGTTCGTCTCGGAGAACGTCGACATGGACGCGTACCTGGCGACCGCTAGTCGTAATGGTGGTGAAGTGAAGACGGTCGAATAGTCGCCCTCTTCGTTTCTGGGAAGAGCTCTCCATTCAATTCCCTCGTTATTGCAGGATCATTTGATGTTTCGAATCGCCCCCCATGCGTTTCTGTTTCCGCTGCTTGCAGTATCTCTAACGCTCTTGATAAGCGGTTGCGGAAAAGTCGAAGGACCGCCCCGCTACCGTGTCTCTGGCCACGTGACGTTTAGGGGAGAACCGGTTCCCGCCGGTTCGATCATTTTCACGCCTGATACGCAGAAGGGAAACGCCGGTCCTCAAGGCACCGCGCGCATCATCAACGGCAACTACGACACCACCGACGCAGGACGCGGCACGGTGGGCGGCCCTCATCAAGTGCATGTCATCGCGACCGACTCGAATCTCTCCGCAGACGCCGAGTTGGTAGGGCCCCTCGCAGAGCACACTTTTGACATCGATTTTCCGCAGGATGCGACGATCCAAAACTTGGAGATTCCCAAATCGGGAAGATAGAAACTCCAACAATGCTTAGCGTCGCGCCAGTCGCCGTCGGCGCTTCGATTGCGAGAACCGATCTGCAACGCGACGAAATCGTCAATCGTCTTGAGTTCGCATCGTTCGCTTGCTCCCATAGCCAGCATCGGTTCCGCATGGATTCAATCACCCGGATAGAGCACGGCCAGTTTTCACTCCGGTATTCTCCCAACCCATCTTGCTCCGATGGGTTCTTCTCTTGGACCTAGGGACCGGCAATTACTTTTCTTCGACATCGTCGCTGCGCCCGGTCAGCATGCCTATCGCGTTTGTGAGGGCCAATCGGTGAGAGACGTTATTTTGTGATGAAAATACCGCCTCTTGGCTAGATTTTCGGGATGGATAAATTCGGCAAGAATGGATGATTTCCTCTCCTGACAAAGGTATGCTTAGTGGGAAAGGCAGCCTACTCTCGGCATTCAGCCAGAGCCCCATCTACAGTTACTAGAGGAGCAACGATGAAATTGCGAATTGTATTTCGAGCCCTCGCGATCACATTGATCGCCGCATTAGGCGGCGTCGCGACGCTTCGCGCCGCAGACAAACCAAATATTTTAGTGATTTTTGGCGATGACATCGGTCAAACCAACGTATCTGCTTACTCGATGGGTTTGGTTGGTTATCGAACTCCGAATATTGATCAGATCGCTCATCAAGGCGCTATCTTCACCGATTACTACGCAGAGCAAAGTTGCACCGCGGGACGATCAACATTTATCACCGGTCAATACACGCTGCGAACAGGACTGTCCAAGGTTGGATTGCCAGGCGCTGATCTCGGCTTGCAACCAGAGGACGCCACGATTGCCGAACTGCTAAAGCCGCTGGGTTACGCCACGGGGCAATTTGGTAAGAACCACCTTGGAGACAAAGACGAATTCCTGCCGACCAATCACGGCTTCGATGAATTTTTTGGCAATCTCTATCACCTCAATGCCGAAGAGGAGCCGGAGAATCACAACTATCCTCAAGATCCCGAGTTCCGCAAGAAGTTTGGTCCGCGCGGCGTGATCAAATCGAGCGCTGACGGCAAGATCGAAGACACCGGTCCGCTGACCAAAAAGCGGATGGAAACGATCGACGATGAGACTTGCAACGCGGCGATCGATTTTATTGAACGCCAAGCCAAAGCGGACAAACCGTTTTTCTGCTGGTGGAACGCGACGCGAATGCACTTTCGCACGCATGTCCGCGAAGAGCATCGCGACAAGCCTGGTTTGACGGCCCGTACGGAATACGCCGACGGCATGATCGAACATGACAACAACGTCGGGCAGTTGCTCGCCAAGCTGGATGAGTTGAAGTTGGCGGACAATACGATTGTTCTCTACACAACCGACAATGGTCCTCACAAAAACTCGTGGCCTGACGCCGGCCTAAGTCCGTTTCGAAACGAAAAGAACTCGAACTGGGAAGGCGCCTTCCGCGTTCCGTGCGTGATTCGTTGGCCTGGGCACATTAAGCCGGGAACCGTTTCTAACGCAATGGTGAGCGGTCTTGACTGGTTGCCGACCTTCCTGGCTGCGGCTGGAGAACCGAACATCGCCGACAAGCTGCTGAAAGGACATCAAGCAGGCGACAAGTCGTTCAAGGTCCACTTGGATGGGTTTAACCTTTTGCCCTATCTGACCGGGAAAGAAGAAAAACCGCCCCGCGAATCGTTCTTCTACTTCAACGATGATGGGCAAGTCGTTGCTTTGCGATTTGAGAATTGGAAACTCGTCTTCCTGGAACAGCGCGCTCCGGGAACGCTTCGAGTCTGGGCCGAACCGTTCGTGGCGCTTCGCCTTCCCAAGATGTTTGACCTGCGGGCCGATCCGTACGAACAAGCCGATATCACTTCCAATACCTACTATGACTGGCTATTGGATCATGCGTTCCTGCTGGTTCCCGCTCAGGCCTACACCGGTAAATTTCTGGAATCGTTCAAAGAATTTCCGCCGCGCCAAAAGCCAGCCAGCTTTAGCCTGGATCAGATTATGGAAAGCCTGCAGGAGGCTTCCAACTAGTCCGCCAACCGAAGAAGGTTAGCGATCTGAAAACCGATGGCGTCCCTGCACAGGGACGCCATCTTTCTCAGACAACTGCAGCGAAGTTGAGAATTCTCCGTGCGCGCGTAAAACGAGAGGGTAATCAAGGTGCGCCTCGGCCTATTTGACTCAACGCAATTCTTTTCAAACTCCGCTCTCGAAGGCGATTCATGGACGCTCGCGACTCTTTTCTGCAATTATCCCAATCGCTCAATTCGGCCGTCATCGGTCAACCTGAAGTCGTCGAACGTTTGTTGATCGCCATGTTGGCCGACGGTCATGTGCTGATGGAAGGTCTGCCTGGCACGGCGAAGACGCGCTCGATCAAAACGCTTTCCCAACTGATCGACAGCCAGTTTAGTCGAATTCAGTTTACGCCTGATCTGCTCCCTTCTGATGTGACAGGCGCTGAGATCTATCGAGAACAGAATGGCGCGTTCGATTTTCAACCAGGCCCGATCTTCGGCAATCTGGTGTTAGCCGATGAAATCAACCGCGCACCCGCCAAAGTCCAAGCGGCATTGCTGGAAGCGATGGAAGAACGACAGGTCACCGTCGCCTCCGAAACCCATCCCTTGCCCGATTTGTTTCTCGTCTTGGCGACGCAAAACCCGATCGAGCAGGAAGGGACCTATCCGCTTCCCGAAGCCCAGATGGATCGCTTCTTGCTTTATGTAAGAGTGGATTACCCGGCCGGTGACAACGAACGGGCGATCCTGCGACTCGTCCGCGGCGAAAAGTCAGGGCAAGCGGAACAGGCCCCGGCCAAGATTTCGCAAGAGGTGATCTTCGCAGCCCGCAAAGAAGTCAACGCAATTCATGTGGCGGATGCGGCCGAAAAGTATATCGTCGACCTGGTTCTCGCTACCCGCGAACCGAAACGATATGAAGGAGATTTGCCGCAGTGGATTCGGATTGGCGCGAGTCCCCGCGGAACGATCGCGCTGGATGCCGCCGCGAGGGCGCATGCCTGGCTGCAAGGGCAAGATTTCGTCTCGCCAGACAATATTCGCGCTGTCGCTCCGGCGTGCCTGGCCCATCGCATCCACTTGACCTACGAAGCGGAAGCCGCTGGCGTCACGCGGACCGATGTAATCACCTCGCTGCTCAAGGCTGTTGTTCCTACGTAAACCAGGCATGGAAGATCGAATTCAAATCTCGCTCGAAGAAATGCTGCTGCTAAAAGCAGAGGCCCGAGGGTTCTCTCTCCAACCTCGTCAGCCTGTCGCTTCGTTACTGGCGGGTCGACATGCGTCTCGTTTACGCGGGCGCGGTTTGGCGTTCGAAGAACTTCGTCAGTATCACCAAGGAGACGACGTTCGGACGATTGACTGGAAAGCCACAGCCCGGTTGCGATCTCCGCAAGTTCGAGTTTATAGCGAAGAACGCGAACGCCCGGTGTTGTTTGTTGTCGACCAACGTTCTCCCATGTTCTTTGGTAGTCAGAGAGCGATGAAGTCCGTCACGGCGGCGGAGTTGGTCGCGATTGGAGCCTGGCGAGCGTTGAGCTCTGGGGATCGGGTCGGCGGGATCGTTTTCAATGAACAGGAGATTGTCCAGGTCCGACCTCACCGCAGCCAAACTCGCATGCTGCAGCTATTTCATGAAACGGTCCGTTTCAACCAGCGACTGGCCACAGGAGAGCAAGTCACCGGAGAACTCGCGCTGAACGATGCGTTGCGTCATGCGTTAAGTGTCGCCAATCATAGCCACCTTGTTGTGATTGTGAGTGATCTGGATGGAGCCGATGAACAGACCGAGCGGTTATCGACTCAAATTGCCGCGCATAACGATGTACTAGTGGTCGCCGTTTACGATCCCCTAGGAGCATCGTTGATCGGCTCGCCTGGGATGATTGCCGCCGATCGAGGTAAGTCTTGGAACATCCCGGACAGCTCGCAGTTCGCCGATGCTTTTCGCGTCGCTTTCCAGCAACGACTGGATCGGTGGACGCAATTATTCCACAACCTGCGAGTACCGGTTTTGCCGATCACTACCGCCGCTGCCGTAGCCGGACAAATTCGCTCCTTGCTCGGAGACAGACCAGCTCAATCATGAAAGACGACGCGACAAGTCTCGACAAGCTGCACGATATCGTCGTCCCGCCGGAGGTCTCCTGGTGGCCGCTTGCGCCTGGTTGGTGGGTCTTGTTGGCGCTGCTGCTCACGGGAATCGTTTATTTGCTCTACCGCAGTTGGAAGGACTGGCGCGCCAACGCCTATCGCCGGATTGCATTGAAGGAACTTCTCACTGCAAACAGCGTTTCGGCTATTTCCGAACTTTTGCGACGCACGGCGCTGAAGGTTGCTCCCCGTTCTGAAATCGCGTCACAAACCGCAAACGCCTGGCCTGATTGGTTAGCGAAATGGGTGGCGAAACCGATCTCCGATTCGTGTCGTCAACAGCTTGCCGATGGAGGTTACTCGGCGGCGCATGACGCGTCGGATCTCGGCGAACTTCGAGGTTATGCGGCCAACTGGATCAAGTTCCATCGCATTCCTGAGAACCCCGAAAATACGAGCGAACAGACGTAGGGATCCGCATGTTTGTCTTTGCTTACCCCTGGTTGTTCTTGTTGCTGCCGCTTCCGTGGTTGCTTCGGCGGCTCTTGCCTCCTCGGCAAAGCGATCCGGTCGCCGTTCGCGTTCCCTTTGGCGCGCGACTTTCCTTGTTACTAGGAAGCGACGCGGGCGCTTCGCCAAGCCGCCTATTTTCGCGCCCCTTTATCGTTTCCGTTCTGGTATGGATCATGATTGCCACCGCTTTGGCGCGGCCGCAATGGATCGAGCCTCCCATTACCAAAGAAATTCCAACACGAGATTTGCTGCTGCTTGTGGATCTATCCGGCTCGATGGATCAAAAGGACTTTGTCAACGCGAATGGAGAGAAAGTCAATCGACTGACCGCGGTCCAAGAAGTATTGGGAGACTTTCTGTTACATCGCAAGGGAGACCGAGTCGGGCTGGTTGTCTTCGGCGACGCTCCTTACTTGCAAGCTCCTTTTTCCACCGACCTCACCCTTGCGGAACGCTTGCTCGACGAGTGTCAGGTGGGGATGGCAGGCCCGCGAACCGCTTTGGGAGATGCGATCGGGCTGGGCGTCAATCTGTTTGACAATAGCAACGCTCCAGCGAAGACAATCATCGCACTGACCGATGGCAATGACACCAAAAGCCAAGTCCCTCCCGTCGAAGCGGCTCGAGTCGCCGCTCAACGGAAAATCAAAGTCCATACCGTTGCGATCGGCGACCCGACGACCGTTGGCGAAGACAAGCTGGATGAGCATGCGTTACGCGATGTCGCCAGCGCGACAGGCGGCTCCTATTACTTCGCAGCCGATCGCGATTCGCTGAAAGGGATTTATGAGGAACTTGATCGTGTCGAGTCACACGATGTGAAAACGGTTAGCCATCGCCCACGCCGCGATTTGTATGCCTGGATGCTATTGGCCGGCCTGGCGATTTCGATGCTCGATAAGCTGTTTGTAAGCATCAAGGAGAAGCGATCTCGCGCGGCGGTCAACTCCGCTAGTCGAGTCCACGTCAATCCGCGAACCGGCAAGCTGGAGGTCGTTTCATGACGGATGCGCTCGCCAACTTTCATTTCATTCGTCCCGCCTGGCTGCTGCTCGCTCCATTGGCCATTGGTCTGTGGTGGTTATGGTTGAAAAGCTCGGAACCACTGCGCGGATGGCGATCGCAGATCTCCCCAGTGCTGTTGAAAGCGTTGACGATCGGCGGGCACTCGGCCCAGGGAGCATTCGCTCGCTGGTTGCTTGTGGGTTGGCTGCTGGCGATCGTCGCGATTGCCGGACCGACTTGGCGCCAGGAGCCGAGCCCGTTTGCCGAAGACTCTCCGCCGCTCATGATTTTGTTGAAAGCGGATCAAACCATGGCCCCCGCCAATCAGCAGCCCACCAGCCTGGCACGGGCCAAGCTGAAAATTGCCGATCTGGCGGAAAAACGAAAGGGGCAACCGCTAGGTTTGATCGCGTACGCTGGTTCGGCTCACTTGGTGCTTCCGCCGACCCAGGACACAAGCGTGGTCTCCCAAATGGCCGCGGAGATCAGTCCCGAAATCATGCCAGCTGCTGGAGATCGAATGGATCTAGCGATTCAAGCGGCCCAACAAATTATGGCTTCTGAGCAAACCTCCGGATCGTTTCTGGTTATTGCCGATTCAGTCAATGCGGACGCCGCCCAATTAGCCGCCGCCCAAAAGTCGCTCGCCGGCAATTCTCTGCAATTTCTGGCCATCGCGAATAACGACCCAAGTAAGCTTCAGTCCATTCGCAATGCGGCCAAGATGTTGAATGCTTCGGTCATGGAATTGTCCGCTGACGATACCGATATCGCCGCGATCGTTCGCAACTCAGAGCGTGCGTCTTACGCAAGCGTCACCGGCAAAGAAACGCATTGGCAAGAAGCTGGCTACTGGCTGGTCCCCTGGATCGCCTTGCTGATGGCGTTCTCATTTCGTCGCGAATCCGCCCAAGCCGGAGGAGGCGCCGCATGAGATTTGGATTCGTATTGTTAGGCGTCGCCTGGACAGGGCTTTGGCTCACGCCGGATCAGGCTGGCCAGCGCTATTTCCGAGACCAGAAGTTCCCCGCAGCGGCTCAAGCGTTTGAGGATCCGCTTTGGCAAGGAACCGCCTGGTATCGCGCTGGCGAATTTGAGAAAGCAACTCAGGCCTTTGCCCGCGTTTCTTCCGCCGAAGGCAAGTATAACGAGGGCAACGCTTGGCTAATGTTGGGCAAGTACGACAAAGCGATCGCCAGCTACGATCAGTCGCTAGAGAAACGCCCTGGCTGGCGAGAGGCCGCCGAGAACCGCAAACTGGCCCAGGCACGCCAAGAAAAGCGGAAGCAAGAAGGCGGGGACTTAGGGGACCAGCAAGAAGGCGCGGACGAGATTGTATTCGACAAGAAAAACGACCAAGGGCAAGAGACGCAGGTCGACGGCGAGAAAGCGACATCAGACGCCGCCGTGCAAGCGATTTGGCTCCGACAGGTGCAGACCAAGCCGGCAGATTTCTTGAAAGCGAAGTTCTCGTACCAGCATGCTCAAAGCGCAGAAGGAGCCAGCCCATGATTCTACTGCGACCGGCGATCTTCGTCTTACTGCTGGGCGTCGTGTCAGCCGTGCATGGGGCGGACGTCGAATTAGTGAAGATCCAAGCGCCGGCGGAAGGGAAAACCTACTGGGTCGGCCAACGCATTCCATTGTTCATCGAGTTGAGAGCCCCTGGATCGTTCGACGGAGCAAGCAGCTTTTCGCTGCCGCAAATCCCTCAAACCGTGCTTGTCAAAATCGGCAATCCGGTCGTTTCCTCTGAAGACCACGATGGCGATTCCTGGTTTGTGCAAACGCACGAGTTCGCACTGTTTACGCAAAAATCGGGGACGCTGGAAATTCCAGAATTCCCCGTGCGTTTTAGCAATCATGATGGCTTTACCGGTCCCGTGACAAACCACGACGAGAAAGTCCCCAGCGTCAGGATCGAAGTCAAGTCGCCTCCCGATCGTGAGTCGCACGGCTTTTTGGTAACGACCGAGATAGTCGACATTTCGGAGTCCTGGAATCCCCCACCAGGCGACGTGAAGCAAGGGGACATTGCCGTGCAAACCATCACACAAACGGCGAAGCAAATGACCGGCATGGCGCTGCAGCCTCCTACGGAGCAACCACTTGACGGCGTCCACGCGTACCCGGCCCAACCAGAAGTTTCAGTCAAAACCGACCGCGGTGAATTCACCGGCACGCGAATCGACAAAATTACCTACCGATTCGAGAGCGCCGGAACTGTCACGATTCCCGCAGCGACCTATTCCTGGTGGAATCCAGTCAAGCAAGAGTATGGAACAAAAACGCTTCCCGCAGCGACGTTCCATGTGACAGCCGTCCCCCAGCCGCTTGTCGCCGAATCGCCGCCCGCTTCACTGAGACGATGGATAGTCGGACTAGCGATTGTCGTCGCTCTGATTCTTCTGGGAGCCTGGCGATATCGACCAATCCAAAATTGGTTGACATGCCGATGGCAAAAATTAAATCCACCAGACCGAGTCGCCGCCCGCCGGCTTCTGCACGCTTGTCGTACGAATAACGCCCAACAAGCCGAGATCGCCTGGGCCAGTTGGCAAGCGACGCGTTTGCAATCGATCTCTCTTTCAGACGAGTTGCTTTCGGCCGTGCAAGGTCTCCATCAATCGAACTACGGAGCTGTCCCGCTAGAAGCTTGGAACGGCGCCGCATTAGCGCATGCATTTCAACGCGAGCTACGTCAGACATCCACCCGGCCTACAAATGAATTTGCAATGCTGCCGAAGTTGAATCCAGAAAACGTGATCGCCTAAAGTGCGCGATGGCCATACCAACAGTTGATCGCCCTTGCTATGTTTGCCGCCTGTTTGTGAGTCGACTTAAATCTGTAACCTCAATGAAAAACGCATCTTGCCGAAACCGGCAAAGTGCGTTCCATGGAGGCGGCGAAAATTGGCCGATCACGACGCACATGATTTCCACCACTGAATAACCAACAGCAACGTACGACAACGGCTTCTAGTCGAACAACTTTTTATCAGAACATCTAATGTCAATTTACTCTTGATCGGCTTTTGGCTTATTCAGATCAAAAATGACGTACTTGCCATTAACGGTTGATGATATCGTGTATTTTTCGGCAAGGTATTGGAGAATTTCTTGTTCGCCGTGCACACGTTCGGTCAAGATGACGATGAAATGGGTGGCTCCATCCGTTCGGAAATTTTCGAGTCGTGTCGTATAAGATTCTATTTCCTCGCCAGCAGCACGCTGCAACTTGATGTCGCCGCCATGGGGCCAGTGTTTTGCATCCAAGTAACTGTGATATTTCAGGCCCCTGGCATAATCTTCGGTAATCGCCACGACGTTACCTCCAACTCCAACGGCATGGCCAATCGCAGCATATTCTAGCTCAGATAGAGGCGCATAATAGGACTGTATTTCTGGTCCCGCCGAAAAGCCTATCTGCGTTAGCCAGACAGCAAGCAGCATGATCCCTATCGTCGCGTGTGCTTTCCGCTTTGTTAGCTGGAATAGACCATCAATCAGTGGACAGAGACAAATGCTTACCAGTGGAATTAGCACAGCACAATAGTAAGTGTGACTCATGCTCCGGTAGTTGGTGGCGATAACGAATACCATATACCCCGCAAGTAACCCGAGGTAAATCCAACGCCATCGATCGCTACTGGCCAGCACGATGCCCAAGATAACAAACAGCAGGGTTGTCCATCCATAGTAATCTTCTAAGTATTGAATCCATTGCCCCCACAAAGACATATCCCAAAGCAACGCTGGTAAAAAAGAGACGCCCTGCTGTTGCGGACAAACGACTTGAATCCAGAATAAGCTGGGCAGCGCACAGAGAATTCCATACGCATACCAGTACGGTTCAGACAGAAGGCGTTTGATTCCCACTTCCGCCAACCCCAACCCTGTAAATGCCGCACACAGAGGAAAAAGCATAAAACCAGGTTTCGCAAGTAAAAGCATTCCGCAAGCCGTTCCCAACCAGAGAACGCGCCGCCAAGTGGTTGGATACCCCGAGCGAAGAACAAGCCAAAGAGCCAACAAAAACGTGGCGATCATTAGGGGCTCTGGTTGGAACGTGCGGGACACGATCAAGCCCAGGGGACTATTCATGTAAAAACCGACCGCCGCCATCTGAGCAATCGGGTTTTTGGTTAATTGACGGACAATCAGAAATAAGACCGCTCCTCCTGCTAGCCATACAAGTGTTGAGAAATAGGTCGAAACAGAGGGCGATTCTTTACCGATAACGAGATAAGCCAGAGCGGTAATCGATTCGTTAATTGGTGGTTCGTAGACTTCCTCCCTGGACACTTGCTGATAGTAGATTTGCTCTTTCTCGGATTGTTGAGAGGAAGGCATGATCGCCAAGTAGATGTCCCGCGCTCGCAACGCCGACATGTATTGCCGCATAATGTGATAGGTTGACGGCCACCGATCGCAACTTTCGACACGTTGCCACGCGCCCCAAACCACAAGCCAGGCCAGCACGGCGTAGGCGACAACTCGAATCCAATCGTCGGTTTGCGGGGCGTTCTGAGGTGAAGCGATATCCGTTGCTGGTTTTGAGGAGTTGCTCTCCTGCGCTTTGGAGCCCTTCTTTTTTGTTCTCATCAATCTGCTGTTTCTTTGGCTTCAATTTCGGTGAAAAAGCTGCGTAGCTCTCGTATTGCTCGATTACCGACGGCTTTCTTCACTGATGGGTAGTTCGGTATCGGACAGCTTGTCGTAGGAAAGTGCCGGCGCATCGTCCGAAGAGCGCCCGTCATGATCGTCAGAAGCGTAAGCAGTCGAGTGAAAATCGGATTCGATTTGCCGCCTGTAATCTCCGCGGCTGAAGTATTTCTCCAGCCAGACGTACATTGTGATGAAAAAATAGCGGCTCCCCATTTCCCGGATTTTGAGCTTTGCAAATCCCGTTCGACGATTTCGCCAGGTGATCGGAATTATTGTCCAGGTAAACCCGCGGACGATCGCCTTGAGTGGCAACTCGACGGTTAGGTTAAAATGGGGCGCCAGGAGGGGTCGGCAGCCGTCGATCACTTCACGGCGATAGGCCTTAAACGCGTTCGTCGTATCGTTCAGCTTGATGCGAAACACCATTTTGATGAACAAGTTGGCCATTCGGTTTAGCATCCATTTGATGGCCGGGTAGTCAATTACTCCTCCACCCTTGATGAAGCGGCTACCAAAAACGCACTCGTATCCTTCATTGAGTTTCTCCCAGTAGACAACCACATCGCGGCAATCGTCCGACTCATCCGCCATCATGATCACCACGGCGTCGCCCGTGTAATGCTGCAAGCCGTATTGGACTGCGCGACCAAAGCCGTGTGGCCCAGGATTGCTCACCGGCCTGACTTCAGGAACATCGACGGCAACCTTTTGCAAGACCTCCCACGTCTGGTCAGTGCTTCCGTCATCGACCACCACGATTTCATGGGGCACCTTTTGCAGGCGCAACTCCAAGTGCAGATGTTCTACGGTGGACGCAATACAACCCTCTTCGTTGCGAGCCGGAATAACCACCGAGAGCTTTTTGAGAGTATTCATAGCGAGGGTTACAAATGTTTGGAAAATCGAGAAACGGATGCGTACATCAATCTGCAACCAGGTCGAGCCAGTCAGGATGAGATTGAGCGAAGTCAGTAATTTGATTCAACAGCGTATCGAGGGAAATACGCGGCTGAAAATTCCAAACGCGCTTGGCGCGGGCTGAGTCTAGAACGATCCAAGGAATGTCAAACTTGCGCGGCGTGCGGTCCGCCAGGACTTGATGAGGTCCCAACTTCTGTTCGCACCAACGGCTTAAATTGTTTAATGAAATCGAGTTTTCAATACCTCCCGAGAGGTTGAAGACGCGATGCTCAGGCGTGTCTGAAAAAGCCATTTGCTGTTCCAACACAGGAGATACGTCGAGTGGGGAGAGCGCCGAACGTACCTGAATTCCGGTTCCTTCGTATCCCAAATAGCGGAGGGGCTTGCGGGCTTGCCAGGAGTGGATCCAGTAACTAAAAATTCCTTGCTCGGCGCGGCCAAATTGGCCAGCACCCGCCATCACGTCGCAGCGATTGATCCACACCGGAAATTCATAAGCGCTCCCGTATTCCAAGGCCAACGTTTCCGAGGTGAGTTTGGTGGCCCCATAAAGGGACAGAGGTGGAGTGGTTGAGAAATCTTCGCTCACCCCTTCGGCAGAAAGCCCAGGCGGAGCGTTTTCGTCCAAGACAGGCCGGCAAGCTCCATCGTCCACCACGAGATCTAATGTCTTTAATGGATCAATGGAGTACACCCGACTGGTGCTCAAGAGAATGAACCCGGCTTGGACTCGGCGGCAATACTCAAGCAGGTTGATCGTGCCCAGGAGATTGTGTTCGACCAGTTGACGGCTGTTGCTGCGGCCGTCAATTCCGGCCAACACAGTGGGATTGGCCGACGCATCAATCACGTAGTTCACTTCAGGAAGATCCTGCAAGTCGCTACTGCACCTAATATCACCGTGGATGAGTCGAACGCCCCGTTTGCGCAGGTCGTTGCGATTAAGTTCGCTTCCCAGACGGCTGAGATTGTCCAGGCCGATGATTTCGAAGGCCGACGTTTCTAACCATGCCTTGGCCAATACGCTCCCTACAAAGCCACAAACGCCGGTAATCAGAAGTTTCATTGCATCCCCAAAACGCAGGCGTTGTCACTCCTAATCTTGGAAGCTATCGACGCGACGCAAGCCGCCTTATACGGTCGCCAGCCGTTTTCGCCAACTATCCACAATTTGTTCTAGCGAGTTTTTAAGCGATACGCTCACCTCCCAGTCAGGGTAGTGGCTTTTGATCTTGGCCAAGTCGCTGTAATAACAAATGTGATCGCCAATGCGATTCTGTTCAGAATAGCTGTAAACTTGCTGGATTCCAGTCAATTCTTCCGTCAGCGCGAAAGCCTCCAAAATCGAACAAGAGTTTTCTTTCCCGCCGCCCAGGTTGTACACTTCGCCGAATCTTGGCTTGGCGGCGAACGCTTCAATAAACCGAGCAATGTCGAGAGGGTGAATGTTGTCCCGAACTTGCTTGCCTTGGTAACCAAAAACCGTGTAGTGTTTCTGAGTTAAGTTGCACTTGACGAGGTAACTCAAAAAGCCGTGCAATTGAACCCCGGAATGCGCAGGGCCGGTCACGCAGCCTGCACGAAGACAACACGTAGGAATTCCGAAGTAGCGGCCGTACTCTTGAACCATGAGATCGGCGGCGGCTTTGGAGGCTCCAAACAGCGAATGGGTGCATTGGTCTATCGGCAGGGATTCTGGCACGCCCCGTTCGAACTTCTCATCCGCATAATCAAACCGTTCGGCGGATTCCCGAAGAGGAATGGTGTTGGGCCGGTCGCCGTAGACTTTGTTGGTGGACATAAACACAAATGGCGAATCGGAACAAACTCGCCGGACCGACTCCAGTAGATTAAGGGCGCCGGTTGCGTTCGTGTCAAAATCGTCGAAGGCGATCGCCGCCGCTCGATCATGCGAAGGCTGCGCTGCCGTGTGAACAATCAAATCGGGCTTGAGTCGCTCGACCAATTGAAGCACCCCTTCCCGGTCACGAATGTCCAATTCGTGGTGCTGAAAGCTAGCAATCGTGCGAATGAGCTGATTCTGGTTCCATCGCGTATCCCCCTCAGGCCCAAAAAAAACGGCTCTTTGATTGTTATCTACTCCATGGACCGCATAACCGATCCCACCAAAATAGCGACACACTTCCGAACCGACTAATCCAGAGGAGCCTGTTACGAGTATCGTCTGCATGATATTGACTTTAAGGCGAAGCCGATTGGTTGCAACTCTTATTGGCCGGCGCGGTGAGGATCGATGCGGTAAGATCTTCAATCAAAAGAAGGAGCGATGAGAATTTTATTGCACTCCATCGCAGCAACAAAAAACATTCCCAATCTAGGCGTTTTAGACCACGCCGTTGCACACTGCAAGAGTCTAGAGAGGCTTGGGAAAGTCAATCTCTTCGGCAAAAACAAGTTGATTTTTTTGCTTTACGATTCTTCCAGTAGCTGCCTCACGGGTCTCTCGTTGGGTGCGTCCCGTGAATTCCACCCTGCGAAAGATATCAAGACTCGCCCAACCCGCTGCCCACGGACGAAAAAACAAGACCCGCCAACAATCGTCGGCGGGTCTTGCTAGTTGCCTGAAAGGGGCTTGTTACCCCAAAGTGGAGGCGGCGGGATTTGAACCCGCGTCCCGCGATATTTTCATGCAAGCATCTACGTGTGTAGTCGACTATTTGATTTTTGCAGGCGACGTCTCCAATCGACGAGATCCGACGCCCACTAGCAAAGAACTTGGTTTAGTCTTCAGCGTGCTTTGCGTGACTGAAGACGAGTCGGAATTGGCGACCGGTTTTCAGATCTCTCCGACAAAGACCTTCAACCGGCAAGCTAACCTATTTAACTAGGCAGCAAGGACGAGAGTATTATTCTCGGCAATTATAGTTGTAGTCAGCTTTTAACGAGGCCCACTGACCAACCTCGACACGCCACTTACACTTCAGGCTATCCGGTCGATTCCAATTCGCCCCCGAAAGTGCATTGGTCGCCGCCGCAGCTCGCGCGCGACAGCTTCCTGATATTCGACATTCAGCTCGGTTAACTTGAACCGGGCCAGTTTGCCGAACCTCTTCATTCTACGCCATCTTGGGGGAAAAAGTTCCGCCTAAATGCCGTAAAGTGTTATGATAACTCGGTTTCGATCCCAAAGAAAGCGGCCCCGCCGCAAAGACAGTTCGCTTCTCATGCAAAAATCGCTGTTCGACCTCGACGCAAAGCCTCGCGAGAACTTCTATTTCGACCGCGGGCTCTTCCTGTTGCCGGGGCATCTAGGGCTCGATGTTCGTCGCCGGCAGCAGTTTGGCTTCATTTCGCATGCTCACATGGATCATGCGGCGCGGCACGAAACGATCCTTTGCACGCCGGAGACCGCCGCGCTGGTCCGGCATCGGATCGGCGAGACTCAGTTCCGCGAAATGCCGCTGGGTGAGCCGATCGAGTTTCGCCAATCTCGGCTCACCACCGTTTCGGCCGGGCACGTTCTCGGCTCGGCGATGCTGCTGGCCGAACAGGACGAAGGGTCGATGCTCTACACCGGAGACTATCGGTTGGGTGAATCGTACACCGCCGGCCAGGCTGACCTGCCCCAGGCCGACGTGCTGGTGATGGAGTGCACCTTTGGCGATCCCTTTTATCGGCTGCCGCCGCGGGCCGAAACGATCGCCAGGTTTCTGGAGCAAATCGATCAGGCGTTTCACCAAGGCGCCACGCCGATCGTGCACGCCTACGTGCTCGGCAAAGCGCAGGAAGTGACCAAAATCCTGACGCACCACGGCATTCGCGTGCAGCAACAGCATGATGTCTTCGCGATCAGTCAAATCTACGAAGCGTGCGGCTGCAAGCTGGGCGAGTACGAGCTTTACGATGGTCGACCGAAACAGCGGCATGTGATTGTTTCTCCTCCTCGATCGCAGCGCGGTAGCGACGTGCATGGAGTCGTCCTGGCCCAACATTTCGCGATGACCGGCTGGGGATGGAATCCGCAGTTGGCGGCTCGCTACCGCTGCGATCATGTCGTGCCGCTCTCCGACCACGCCGACTATACCGAACTGTTAGAAACCATCGAGCAAGTCGCGCCGCAGCGAATCTACTGCACGCATGGTCCCAAACGGTTTGTCGACGATCTCCGCGGGCGCGGTCACCAAGCCTATTGGCTCGGTTAGTCGCCAGACGAAACCTTGGACCGGACAGGACTCCGTTTTCTCGGGCTGGAACCTTGGACTGGACAGGACTCCGTTTTCTTGGGCTGAAACCCTGGACCGGACAGGACTCCGTTTTCTCGGGCTTGCCCCAGCCCAGGACTGGTGGACGCTGAAGGATTTTTGGAAAATCCCTTCAGGAGGTCTGCATGTCTCAGGAATCGAATCGGATGCCACGGAAGTACTCTCAACAATTTAAGCAGGACTCGGTCGACTTGGTCGTCAAGCAAGGTTACTCGTTTTCGGCGGCGGCCGACGCGGTTAATGTGCTGGAACGGAGCCTGCGGCGATGGCACAAGCAGCTCGCCCCGAAGCCGAAACCGTGCGGCGATGACGCTTCGCTCGAAGATTTGCGAGCCGAGAACAAGCGGCTGCGCAAGGAACTGCAGCAAGCGGAACTTGAGCGAGAAATCTTAAAAAAAGCGACGGCGTATTTTGCGAAGGAGTCGCAGTGAAATTCGCCTGGATCGCTCAACATCGTGACTCCTTTCCGGTCGAGACCATGTGCTGCGTGCTGCAGGTCAGCAAGAGCGGGTTTTATCGCTCGCTCCGTGCGCAGCCTGGTCCCCGGGCGCTGCGGACCGCGAAAATTCATCAAGCGGTGAAACACGTTTTCGAGCAGTCGGATCAAATTTACGGCAGCGAAAAGATTGCGAAAAAGCTGCAGGCGAGCGACGAGATGGAATCGCCCTGTCGCAACACCGTCGCTAAAGCGATGCGTGATTTAGGCCTGAAAAGCAAGGTTTTCAGCCGTTTCAACCCGACAACGACCAAGGCCGATCCCACGAAGCGTCCGGCCGCCAATCTCCTCGATCAACAGTTCGCGGCTGATGCCCCGAATCAAAAATGGGTGACCGATATTACGTATCTGCCAACCGCATCCGGCTGGGTTTACCTGGCGGTGGTGCTCGATTTATTTAGTCGCAAAGTGGTCGGGTGGGAGTTGTCGACAAGCCTGGCGACGACGTTGGTCAGCAACGCGCTGCGCAACGCGATCGAGTCGCGGCGGCCCGACACGAAGCAGTTGCTGCATCACAGCGATCGCGGCTGTCAGTACACCAGCGACGAGTATCAGCGAACGCTGAAAACGCTGGGAATCACTTGCTCAATGAGCCGCACCGGCTGCTGCTACGACAATGCAGTGATGGAACGATTCTTCTGGTCGCTCAAGCACGAGCGGACGAAGTTCGAAGAATTCGCCAACATCGAAGAGGCCAGACTCAGCGTCTTCCGCTACATTGAAACGTTCTACAACAGCGAGCGAATCCACCAAACGCTCGGTTACCTAACGCCCAATCAGTTCGAGGCCCGGCACGCTACGAACTTGGCCGCGTAAAAAAGTCTACCTTCAGCGTCCACCAGTCCTGGGCTGGGGCAGGCTGGAACCTTGGACCGGACAGGACACCGTTTTTTCGGGCTGGAACCTTGGACTGGACTGGATCACGTTTTTTTCTGGAGAGCGCACCTGCGTTCCAATCGTCCGGTAGTTCAGCGACGGGAATAGTCAGCGCGCAGCAGCGCCGGGTCGAATCGGCCTTTTCGGTCGCCGAGCGATTACGGTTGGGGAAGAACGGGATTTCCAGGTCAATGGACCCCTGATCCGTGCGCTTTGTCAACGGACAAAGTTGGCCGTTGCGGCCCAGCTACTTCGGTTTCGACGGAGGATGTTCATCCCCATCTTTCGCGTTCTTTACGCGGCGATTGCAGCCAATCGAATGTCCTTAAAAAGAGTGACGGTTCTCTTGATTTGCGCAACCGAGAATAACCGCCTGCGCAGGCCGCAGGGAAACTCCTTCCTAGTGTTCGTGCCCGTGCGCTTCCTCTTGAAAGTCGCCGGCGTACGGCGTGCCGTCGACTTCGCCGCTAATGGCGCCGGAGAATTCGCGCACGATTCCTAGATTGTCGTGCTTGCCGACGAAGCGTGAGCTTGTGCCGGCGCTTTCGCCATCAAGCGGAACCGCTTGCAGATCCACCTGAAACGAGGGCTCACGAATGCTCAGCAATAGCGTCTCAGCGGCGATCGGTTCCGGTGTCTTTGCATCTCCCCCCAAGATGTAGACCGCCGACTCTTTGGCGTCATGATCGACGGTGAACTCTACGTGGTATTTGCCGCCGCCCCAATCGGTGACGACGCCTCCGTTGGGCCCGTCGCTGTGGCTATGACCGTGATCCTCTCCGCCGCCGCTGGCGGCAGGCTCGTTGGCGGGCGCCACGGCGGCGTCGTTTTTGCAGCCGATAACACCGACCCATAAACTCGCCAAGACGAAAAATGTTGCGTAACGAATCATGTGCAAATTCCCTTTGTAAAAAATCATTTCTAGGCGACGCCGAAAGCGGCGTCACTGGAGCATCGCTTCTTCGTCATGCTCTCCCTGAGCGAGACGAATCGCATCCCGGCCGCTGAACTTCCAGAAGAGACCGGGGTGAATCAAAAATTCGCAAAATGTAGAAGTAATCAGTCCTCCCATGATCACCGTGGCGACAGGATACAAAATTTCTAGCCCCGGCTTTTGGCCGCCTGCGACGATCGGCAATAGTCCCATGCCGGCGGTGAGCGCCGTCATCAACACCGGGGCCAAGCGTTCTAAACTGCCGCGCATGATCATGGCTGCGGAGAACGACTCCCCCTCTTGTTCCATCAAGTGAAAATAGTGCGTCACCAGCAAGATGCCGTTACGAACCGCAATTCCGCCCAGCGAAACGAAGCCGACAAGGCTGGCCACGGTCAACGTTTGTTCGGTAATGACCAGTGCTGCGACGCCGCCGATAAAGGCAGTCGGAATCGCGTTCAAGATCTGCAAGACGATCCGGACCGACGAATGCAGCATCAGCAGCACGACAAAGACGCCGACCAACGAGACGATCGCCATCAGGCCGATCATCAGCGTCGCCGAGCGCTGGCTTTCAAACTGACCGCCATATTCAACGTAATACCCTTCTGGAAGACGAATGCGGCTTTGCACGCGGTGTTCGATATCCGCGACGACGCTCCCCAAATCTCGCCCTTGCGTATTGCAACGGACGACCATCCGGCGACGAACGTTTTCTCGCATCAGCTGATTCGGCCCCGTCTTGCCGGCCGTGAAATCGGCGACATCGGCCAGTTTGATCTGTCCGGCGCCGTTGGGAAGGTCGATGCGCAGATTCTGCAAGCTGAAATAGTCGGTCCGTTCCTGCTTTCGTAGTCGGACAACTAGATCAAACCGCCGCGAACCTTCCAGCACTTGGGATACGGTTTCTCCTTGCAAAGCGGTTTGGACGAAATCGGCCACTTCCTGCCGATCGAGACCGTAAAGCGCCAAAGCGTCGGGACGCAACACGATGTGCAGTTCATCGACAAAGACCTGCGATTCGATCACCGGCGTCGTGATGCCGGGCACGTCGCTGATTTCTCCTTTCACCTGTCGCGCCAATCGCTGTAAGACGTTCAGATCATCGCCGTAAATCTTGATCGCGACATGCGCATAAACGCCGGAGAGCATGTGACTGATCAAGTGTGCGAGCGGCTGATCGATTTCGACATCCACGCCCGGCAAGTCTTTCTTCAACTCCTCTAGCAACCGCTCAATCGATTCGTCGCGAGAATGCTCGACCTTTGGATTCATGCTCAGGATGTACTCGCTCATGTTGACGGGCTGAGCATGCTCGTCCAGTTCGGCGCGACCTGTGCGACGGACGAAGTGCCGCAGTTCGCCCTGAGGATTTGCGTCTGACAACAGCAGCGGAGATAGTTTTTGATCGACGATCGCCGCGGCGTCGCTCGAAGCTTGCAGGGACGAACCGGCCGGCAGGGTCAAATTGATCTGCACGCTCCCTTCGTCGAACTGCGGTAAAAAGTCGGCTCCGATCTGAGTCAGCAGCCAACCGCTTAGCGCTACCAACATCCAGGTCGTGATCAGCAGCGGCGTCGCGAATCGCAGACTCGCGCGGATCAGATAACTGGCCCAATATTTTAAGGATCGCAGCAACCAGCCGTCGTCATGCGTGTGAGTCGTTTTCGACTGCGGCAACAGATAGTAGGAGAGGACCGGCGTCACTGTTAGCGAGACGACCAACGACGACAAAATCGAGACGATGTAAGCAATCCCCAACGGCGTAAACAATCGGCCTTCCACCCCTGACATGGCGAACAACGGCATAAAGACGAGGATCACGACCGCCGTGCCGAAGACGATGGCGCTGCGAATTTCGCGGCTTGCCTGATAAACGACTTGCAGCGCCGGCTTTGGCGACGTGAGTGAGTTGTTCTCTTTCAATCGTCGATAGATGTTCTCGACATCGACAATCGCATCATCCACCAGTTCTCCCATCGCAACCGCCAGACCGCCGAGGGTCATGACATTGATCGAGAGCTCTTGCCCTGTCAGATAGCTAATCGCGCGAAAGACCAGGATGGTAGTCGCCAACGAAAGGGGAATCGCCGATAGCGTGATGAAGGTGGTGCGAAAATTCAACAGAAACAACGCCAACACGATCACAACCAGAATCGCCCCGATGACGAGCGCTTCACCAACATAGTAAATGCCGCGATCGATGAAGCTCTTTAATTGAAACAGATCACGATTGACCAAAATATCTGCGGGCAAGGATGCTTCTACGTCGGCCAACGCCGCATGAATGTTATCGGTCAAGCCGCGAGTATCGACATGCGGCTGTTTGACCAGCGTGATGACGATCCCGCCGAGCCCATCGATGCTGGCGTCTCCCCGTTTCGCAGGCGCGCCTTCTCCAACTTCGGCGACTTGCTGCAGCAATACCGGCCGCCGGCCGCTGGCGTCGACCGAGATCTTCCGCAAGTCAACCAACACTTGCGCCGGTTCTGGCCCCAACCGTCCGATGACGCGAATCGGTCGCTCTCGTTGTCCTTCCAGCGTATATCCGCCGCTGGCGTTTACATTGTTACGACGAACCGCATCTTCTACTTGCTTCAAGCTGACGCCGAAATCGAGCAGCGCCGTCGGATCGACCGCTACTTGATATTGTTTTTTCTCTCCTCCCAATACGATCACTTCGGCGATGCCTGAGATTTGCAATAGCCGCGGTCGGACGATCCAATCGGCGATGGTTCGCAACTGCATCGCTTGGTCAAAGTCGGACAGGAAGGGAACGCTATACGCATCTCCGTTCACCACAATTTGAAAGCGGCGCGTCGTTTCCTCTCCCAGGACGATCGACGCAACATCGACTTCTCCCCAAGAGTCGATCGGCAACTCTTCCCAGTTCTGGGGTTGGCGGCGATCGATTGGTCGCCAAACTTTCAGTTGTCCGCTGGGGAGCAATTCGGCAAGTAACTTTGTCTCGCCAAGCGGGGCCAATTTACCGCCGCTGGGGCCAGCTTGACGATGCACGCCGACATGCATAATTTGCCCCATGATCGACGTCGGCGGAGCGAGTAGCGGTTGAATCCCTGGCGGCATGACGCCAGCGACCATCGCCAAGCGTTCCTGGACAACCTGTCGAGCCGCGCGGATCTCGGTATCCCAGGCGAATTCGATGTAGATCACGACCAGTCCCGTGCTGGACTGGCTGCGCACCGAGACGACGCCGTTCGCGCCGAGCACCGCTTGCTCGATCGGTTGCGTCACGAGCGTTTCCACTTCTTCCGGAGAGAGACCGGGACACTCAGTCAAAATCACCACACGCGGGCGATCCAAATCGGGAAATACGTCGATCGGCATCGTCGTCGCCAAATAGCTGCCATAGATCATGACGGCGATCGACAGCACCAAGATGAGCGGCCGATGCCGCAGCGAAAATCGAATGACTGCGTCTAACATCGCGGCTCCTTAGTGATTGGAATGGACCGAACCGTCGGCGTGCACATGCACGCCGGCTGGCGCCGATCCGCTCGCTGATTTCAACGCTCGATTTAACTGCACCGCTCCTGACTGAGCGACGTAGATACCAGTCGGAACGCTACCGTCATTGGCGATGACAACTTCGTCTTGCGTCTGTTGCACCACGCGCACCGGCCGCCGCTCAAACAAGTCGCCGTTGTGGCGAAATACATAGGACTCGGCGCCTTCCTGCACGACCGCGTCGGCCGGCAGGACAAACACGTTTTTCAACTGCTCGGTATTGATTCGCAGTCGCACGCGTTGGCCGGGTCGAAATCGCCAGATGAACAAATGCTTGCCGTCCCGCTGATAACTTCGATATTGATTTTCGAGCGTCAAATAGAAGGATGCGGTCCGATTTTGGGCGTCTAACGTGTTGGAGATGTGATGAATCGTGGTCGTGGGAAGGGGCGAGTCCCAATCGGCCTGGGCGTCTTCCGTCAGTTCCAGCGTGATCGGCAGAGCCGCTTCGGCCGCCTTTTGTAAGAGCGGCAATTCTCGACGAAACGCGTGCCCTTCGATGAACAGCGACTGATGATGCGACAAGGTGCAGAGCATTTCGCCTGCTTGAACCTGCTGCCCTAATTGAACGCCGACATCCTGCACTTCAAAGAACGGCAATCGCTCGACGACCCCCGGTTCGGGAGTCGCCGTATCTGGCGAGTCGACGGTCGATGTGACCGCAGGCACGAGTATCACGACGTCTGAAATCAACTCGCCGCCGGCCACCGCGTTGATTTGTGCTTGCGTCAGCCCCCGAATTTGCAAGTCTTGCCGATAGGCGTTGATCGTCACGTCAAGGCGGCGCATCTCGTTTTTCAAGTCGATAATCCGAACTCCGGCGACGCCTCCGGCTTTGGCCAATACATCCAATCGATCGATATGCTCTTGGGCGATTTCGCGATCTTTGATCGCCTTGAAGAGTTCGGTCTGCGAAGTCTGAAACGACTCGCCGACCAACCTGAGCGTGAAGAGCACGTCCCCGGTCTCCACCGTATCGCCAGCATAGTGATGAATCGCGGTAACGATCGCTGTCACCGGCGCGACGACCCCGCGGTCGCTGATCCCCGGGCGATCAACAATCATCCCCGGCACGTTGATCGTCTTCCAATAACTGGTCGGGCGTAGAGGTTTTGACGTTAGTCCAAGATTCTGTTGCGCCTGCTTGGACAACAACACTTGTTCATTCGGCGGCGACGCCGAAGATTCCGATGCGGCCGAAACAGTTTCCGCTTTGTTTTGCGGCGTCGATAGAAGCGGAACCCACCGCTCGTGCGTGAGGGCCAACCCAACAATGCCGCCGATGACGACCAGCAACGAAATGATTTTGAAATACTTGACCACGTGAGAATCTCCAACCGCACGCCATGCCCCAGAAAAGAGCAATCAGCAAAAACGACCGCGATAAACGTACCGCAGGCGCGAACAGCGAACATCGCGCAAGGAGATTTAGAGGCGCAGGGAATGCGCAGCAAGCAACGTGGAAATGCCTGGACGTCCCAAAGAAAGCGACGCGAACGCCATTCGAAGCGTTCGCTGGGAGTCAGCGGCCTCGCTTGTCAGGCAAAGCGCGGAACATGCAGCGTCGATCGCAGGCGAAACATGAACGCCTGAGTCGGTCGCAAAACCATCGGAGACAAAAACGACAAATCCCGCCTCCGCCGACTGGCTATCGACGAGACTTGCACTTTCGGTCACTCGACCATGTGAATGGGCATTCGTCGAATGTTGGTGATGATGCCCACCAAAGTGCAGATGCGTCTGGGACGACGGACTACTGTTCGAGCCATGTTCCGCAGCCGAATGGCAATGCGACGCCGCAAACCCATTGAGGGTAATGGACATCGAAAGCAAAATTGCCAGGGTAAAGCGGAGCATGGGTAACCATAATAATCCGGTGGACGACGTCCCTAAGCATATTCCGCCGATGCCGAACCGGCAAGTTCACAACGAACTTTCACTTTCCACCTTCTCCAAACAACGCGCGGCGGGAACGCTGTCAAAAATCGGATAAGTCATTGGGTGAACGCAAGTTCCGTCGAGTGAGCGAGCCGGTCGCTTCGGCAATTGCGGGATTTGCATCTGGGCGGCGCTACTTCTTCTTCGCGGTTTTTGCAGCCAAGTCGATGGTCGCTTCGAGCTGCTGATTCCACAGCGATTCCAGTTCTTTCACCTTTTCGGGGTTCTGCTTCGCCAGGTTGTTCGCCTCGGCGCGATCGGTGCTGAGGTCGTACAGTTCCCACGGATCTCCTTTGGCGGCGACCAGTTTCCAATCGCCGGCGCGGATCGCGCGGTTGCCTTCGTGCAGCCACCAAAGGAAGTCGCGGTTGATCGTTACGTCTTGGGCGAAGGCGGGGACCAGGCTTTTGCCGGGCGCCGCGGGAATGGCTTCGCCTTCCCACTCGTTGGGCTTTTCGACGCCGACCGCCGCTAAGATAGTCGGCGCGATGTCGATCACATGGGCGGGAGTTTGCCGATATTCTCCTTCGGCTTTGATTCCGGCAGGCCAATGGACGATCAGCGGCGTGCTGATTCCCCCTTCGTGCACCCACGTCTTATGACGACGCAGCGGCGTGTTGGCGGCGCTGGAGAAGCCGGGGCCAAGACATAGATACGACGCGGCGCTGCCGGGCGCAGCACTCGGATCATGTCCGCCGTGTCGCACCATGATCTCGGCGCTGGCGCCGTTGTCGGACGCGAAGAAGATCAGCGTGTTTTCGTACTCCCCCATCCCTTTCAACTGTTCGATCAGGCGGCCGATCTCTTGGTCCATCCGATCGACCATCGCCGCGTGAATCGCCATCTTGGTCGCCTGAAAGCGGCGCTGCTCGTCGGTCAGATCGGTCCAAGGGAGCGGGCGATTGACCTCGCCGGGTCCCAGCTTTTCCATCGCGTCTGGAAAAGCGTAAGGAGGACCGACATCGGGCTCGAGCGCTGACAAGGTCGTGTGCAGCAAACCAAGCTTCTGCTGCCGGGCGAAGCGCTCTTCGCGCAGCTTGTCCCAACCTTGGAGATAGGCGTCGCGGTACTTGGCGATATCTTCCGGCAGCGCATGCAGCGGAAAGTGAGGCGCGATGAAGGCAACATAGTGGAAGAAGGGTTGATCGGCGTATTTGTCGGCATGCTCCTGCAAACAATCGACCGCATGATCGACGACCGCCGTCGTAGCGTAGTAGCCAGACTCATCTTCGGCCGGAACGACCGGCTTGTCATCTTCAAAGTTCCCCTTGGCCGTGAAGAAGTTCCCTTGGTTTCGTAGATCAAGCGAACGATCGAAACCGGCCGCTAACACTTTGCCGTCGATGTGCCATTTGCCGCTGTGATAGTTGCGATAGCCATGCGGACGAAGATAGTCGGGCAACAGTCGCGCCCAATCTTGGCGGACTCCATGTCCGCCCCCTTTCAAACCGGGCAACGTGTCGCGATGAATCTGCTGCGCATAGTAGCCGCTGAGCAGCGCACCACGCGTCGGCCAGCAACGAGCCGTATTGTAAAAGTTCGTAAACTTCAAACCGCCTGAGGCCAGTTTGTCAAGATTCGGCGTTGCGATCTCTCCACCGTAGCAACCCAGATCGGAATATCCCATATCGTCCGCCAAGATGAAGATGACGTTGGGACGATCGCCTGTCTCCGCGGCGGGGGCAGCGCTCGCGCAAAGTGAGCTGACAAACGTGAGCAAGAGCAGACAACAAGAGCGGGACATGCGATTCCTCAAAGCAATGGGGGCGGGATGCTGCGGGCTGGTGTCCTATTGTAAAAGGAATTCTCCGCCGATCGACCTTTTTTTTGGCGATTAAAAGCGGAGGAACCGAAGAGCCAGCCCCTGTTGAAGTGGTCAGAGAAGCGTCTTAGGACATCGCGGCGCCACTGAGGAACGTTCGAACGGATCCTGTCGAATCGCAAGTGCTCCATTCCTGCGATTCCGCTGTTGAGACAGGACCGATTGCGGTGCATGAGCAGTCGCACCAACAGCCCGCGTTCTCGTTGACCGGCGTCGTCATTTTTCACGTCCATTTCGGGCGCCACGTCGCTAGTCCTTTCAAAGCACCAGCAAATAAGGCGGGAAAATAAAAAATAAAAGGGTAACCCCCGAGTTATACGTGCCATTACCTACGTCTAAACGTCTTTTACTTTAACTGTAGGGGGGCAAGTAAAGGCCGCCGCTAAGGGACGTTTTCCATTCCTCGTTTTCTTTTGGAGCACCCTAGATGCTTGGCCGAGCGCCGCGGAAGCCCTTCCGTGAGACAGCGCTGCTGGCCGTGTTCACAAAGAAGGTTGAAGAGACTCGAAAGAACTCTACCCATGAATTCTTCAATCTCCTCCGATATTTTTCATCATCGTCTTATCAGGTCTTATTAGAGGGAGAAATGATGTCTCGTACCGATCATTTCAGCAGGGAGAATCGATACCGGCATGCGTTTACTTTGGTGGAATTGCTGGTAGTGATCGCGATCATTGGCGTCCTGATCGCATTGTTGTTGCCAGCCGTTCAACAAGCGCGGGAAGCCGCTCGGCGCATTTCCTGCAAGAATCAGTTGAAGCAGCTTGGCTTGGCTTTGCACTTATATCATGACACGCATTCCGCGTTTCCCATCGGATCGGGGCACACAGGCAGTTCGTACACATCGGGAAGCTATACCACGGCGCGCTCGCCTTGGAGCGTGGCGATCTTGCCGTATATCGAGCAAGGCGCTCTTTACGATTTGTATAACTTTGCTGGAGCCGCTTATTCGTACTCACTAGAAGCGAGCAGCGCCCATGCCGACAACCGAGCCGTGGCGACGACGCCGGTTCCTGCTTTTACGTGTCCTTCTTACGGTGGTTACAACGGATTGCACACCAATTATTTTGGCGTGATGGGAGGAGGCGTACTGGAAACGTCTTATTCCGCAACGGGGGGCAATTTGGGCCGCGCGATGTGGGAGAACGGAATGTTCTATCGAAATTCAAGAGTTGGCATGCGGAGCATCACGGATGGTTCGACCAATACGTTAGCGCTGGGAGAGACAATCTACCAGCGCGCCCCGCTGACCGACTCCTCCGCAAGTCAGCACTATTTCACCTGGGCGTCTTCGCTACGAATGGGCACTCCCCCGGTTCCCGGCATCTTGGCCGGCGTGACCGACGTCCCGATCAACGGTTGGAAGGGCGACGGCGGGAAGGAAGACACGGTTTTCATCGCCTCCGAAGCCAATTCACGAGGAACGATTCGCTCGGGGACAACTTCTACGGCTGCGGATGCCGTCAACTGTCTTCAGTGTCGCGCGTTTAGCAGTCGACATTCTGGCGGAGCCCAATTCTGCATGGCGAGTGGTTCGGTGCAGTTTCTGAGTGATACCATCGACTTGGCGATCTTTCGCCGCTTGGCCATTCGCAACGATGGCGAAGTGATTGGTGATTATTAAGCGAGCGAGCCTGGTAGACGCGTCCTCACTCTGCTCATGTTTTGTGAGCAGGTCGTCAGCGAGTCGGACGTGTCGTTCATTTGCCGGCAAGCTGTCGCCGCTTTCGTGCGCGCCATGGGGGTTGTCACGCCGTTAGGGAGAGTCCTCATTCTGCACGGAGGGCTTCCTTGAACGCGGCGATTGTCGACGCCAGCAAGTATGAATGCGCTGCGTGCGATTGGATGATCCGCGATTAGGTCAGACGAAAAACGGATTGAGCAGGGTAACCTGGCCAGTCTTTGTGCCATTAAAGAGTGTCATGACGAATACACACGAACAAAGCATCATTGAAGAAGCGTTGCGGCAAGTCAGGGCCGGAGAGATCGAAGCGTTCGAGACGATTGTGCGAACATTTGAACGCCCGATAAGAGCTTGGTTGGCAGGGAGAGCTGCGCCTGGCGTTGATGTCGACGAAGTCGCCCAGCGAAGTTTTGTCACGGCGTATACGCGTCTCGATCAATACGAACTAGGAACGAATTTTTCCGCCTGGTTGTTCTCGATTGCCCGGTATCAATTGCAGACGGAGTCCACTCGAATTCGCCGTGTGGCCGACTATCGATCGCGTTGGGCTTCAGATCTTCTCTCGCGTGAGTTGGAGCGTCAGCAAAGCGAAACGCCTGAATTGTTTGGAATTCGCTTGCAGAACCTCAAGCTTTGCCTAGAGAGTTTAGGGGATTCGCTGAGACAATTCGTCGATTGGAGATACCGCGATGAAATATCACTCGAAGAGATGTCGGAAAGAAGCGGACGATCGGTAGCAGCCGTCAAAAAACAACTGTGGCTCCTGCGGAACAAGCTGAGAAAGTGCGTCGAATTACGAACAGCGAGCTTGGACTAAGCGGGCATATTCGCCGGACAGAACCATGAACTTAGATTCACAAAAACAGTTCGAGCAGCTTTGGAACGACTTCCTGGAAGGGGAGTTGGAAGAGGCCGATGCGGATCAATTGTGCGACCTATTGGCTGCGGATGAAAAACTGAGAGAAACGGCGATCGAGCTCTATCAGACCCACCGCCTGCTCGGACTCGTGATGCAAGAAGAACCGGCTGGTCGCGACGGCTTTGTCGAGAGCGCCATGCAAGAAATCCTGCGGCGGCGCGAAAACTTCGGCTCACGAGCGATGCAGCGAATTCGCCAGCAGACAAGAGAATCATCAACATCCTCTGCGACATTAAGGCCGCAGCAAATCTCTTGGCGATCGCTGCCCACAAATTTGATTGCGGCGAGCGTGCTGGCGATCAGCTTGCTGTGTCTCGTATGGCTCACGGGGTTTTCGCAACGGCCCGAACCAGAGCAACCGCCGGTTGCCGAGAAAGAGTCGCAAGCGCCAAGCGTCGCCGCGCCCCCATCGGTGAAGTTTCTACGCGTGGCCAAAGCCCGATTCTTTGGAGAATTGACTCCAGCCGCTCTCTCGGAAACGGAATTGGAAAAGTCCTATGTGCTGATGAGCGGGATGGTTGAGCTGCTGTTTCCTGGGGGAGCGCATGCGATTATCGAGGGCCCCGCCGTGTTTCGCGCCGAACCAGAAAATTGTCTGGCCATGAATCTGGGGCGGTGTTCGGTGCATGCTCCGGATGGCGCCGAAGGATTCCGCGTGGAGACTCCTGATTCGCAAGTTGTCGATCGGGGAACACGCTTTACGGTGGATGTCAGCGAGTTCAACGAGACCAAAATTCAAGTGGTCGAAGGAATTGCGGATATCTATGAAAATAGCTCCAAAGCTCGTGAACTTCGTCGATTGCTGGGGAACGCGGAAGACTTCAACGAACAGGGCGACGAGTTCGCGCCGATTGTAGGAAATCATGAAAATGAGCTCCGCCTAGAAAGCAATCAAGCCGTGAAGGTTCTTGCCGAGCCGACCTTCACTTTGACTCCGGGGGTTTTCGATAGAGACAAACATCGAATGCGCCTGCCTGACCGGATTGTTTCTTTTACGGCGACCACGGCGGAATCTGACGGAAAAGCGGAGTTGCTGAAGACAGTCACCGTCCAACGAGCTGGGCAGGATGTTACTTACTCAGATACTGACCTGATTCCGGTCGAACTGATTTGGTTTCGTTCTTCTCGCAATGAAGGATTATTCGATCACGTACTGGGAGGAAAGCAGGTCATCGGCAAACCGATCGACGCGCTGTCCGATAATTCCATCGTCACCGGGGTCATCAATCCTGGAGGAAGCGAAACGCCTCTGCAGAGTAATCCTGTCATGGAACATGCTCCCGCTGACAACGTTATCGGTACTCCAGGGATGGCCGTTCGTTTCGCGCAGCCCGTGAAGAATGGACCTGGTCCGGACGTGGTGTTTTTCGAGATCCATCCATTGCCCAGCCTGACGGATGGAGATGCGTTTCATGTCTGCCCCTTGCAGATGTCGCCGGGGCGTAAAGCCCACACAATCCGGGAATACGACTTGTCTCTCTATTCTCCAGAAGCATTGCCTGTAACGCAGATGCTGGTCCATGCGACGAAAGGCCAGCGCATCGATTCTTTGACGGAACTGGAACAAGCGGATTTTACGCTTCGTCCAGTGCGATTGGAGTATCGGGCGCTCGCAGTAGGAATTGATCTTTCCGATCTTGGCTACGCTCCAGGCGAAGCAGCGGAAGGTCTGTTTTTCCAGGATGCCGACGACAATGAATTCTATGTCGATCCAGTTTTGATCGGCGGCTTACCATGACTCGGTAATCGCTGAAACCAGGCGCGGTTGCGCCGTGCCCTGCAGTTATTTCTCGCTTCGATACTCAAATGCTGAATGCGCTCTGACACGCGTAACGAACAGTTGCGACTTGTTGTCAGCGATTCGACGGCCTCAAAGGAGAGTCATGAATTCCGTCTCCATGATTTCGAGTCTGGTTTTTGCAATCAGCATCATCTGGACAACTTCCTTAGGAGTGGTTCAAGCAGAATCGGTCGCTCGCTGGGAGTTTGAGGCTCCCGAGCTTCCCACGACGCTGACGCAAAAGGGACTGGAGGTCCATGGCGATGTGAAGTTCCAACAGACCGGCCCTCAGGCCCCTGAATTCCCTGACTTTACCTCCGAGAACAGGGCGATCTACTTGGATGGTAAAGGAGCTTCGATGTTGGCCCTCGGGGCAGGCAAAAGCTCGGATCTACAATTCACCAACGGCGATACCGTCACCCTGGAAGCTTGGGTAAATCCCCAATCCATCCGCTCGGGACAGCAGGTCTACATCATTGGCAAAGGACGTTCTGGCGCCAGAAAATCAAACCAGGCGAATCAAAATTGGTCGCTGCGGCTTTATAACAAGCAAGGAGTCGCACATCTCGACTTCCTGTTTACGTCGCGGCTGGGAGACCAAGCGCCCCAGTGGCACCGCTGGCGATCCACGATCGGATTCACTCTCTCCAGCGGTTGGCATCACATTGCTCTTTCTTACAAGTTCGGCGATCCCGATTCGATGCTTGGCTGGATCGATGGCGTTCCGACCGATGGCGCATGGGGACTAGCAGGCCCCACGACCGATCCGCCGGTAGTGGACGCTGGCGATGTTTGGATTGGAACCTCGATGGGAAGGAGTCCGAATGTCAGTTTTCATGGCCAGATCCATCGCTTGGCCATCCATCGAGAGAGATTGAGCGATGAAGAAATCGCGTCGAGATTCCGCCGTAAAGGGGGGCCGCAGCTGGTCATACCGAAGCAGGAACGAATGCCCAAGGTGGAAGGCGTCCCCGCAGGCCGCGTGGCGTTTTCCTTGCGGGAGAACTTTCCTCGTCACGATCGCTGGTTACGCCAAGAGGAATCGCTGCAATCACCCACGCTAAGCTGGCTGGGAGACGCTTTTTTACTGCCACGGATTCCGCTTCGCTACGACGACTGGGGAATCCGGTCGAGTTGGAACGCTCCGTTGCTCATGCAAATCGCAGCCGATGTCGAGCTTCCGCTCGGCCAACAGCGATTGCTGATTCGTACGCGAGGACTAAGTCGCTTGTGGATCGACGGCCAATTGGTGACGACCACCAAAGCAGATACCGTGCGCTACAACGGGGGACGAAATCCGATTCATCCTCCTCCCCAGGCTCCTCTGCCGGGAGTTCGTCCGAGACGTGGGAACATGAAAGAAGCGTTCGTCGATTATCTGGTCAAGCCGTCCGGAAAAGCGGCCCATGATCCGGAACAAAAACGGTGCTGTCGTGTGGTCCTTGAGATTGTCGTGGGAGGGAACGGAGTTCGAACAGAATCAGGGGAAGTCTGCCTTGCACGCCAGTCCGCGGATGGCGCCTCGTTTGATATCTTGCGTCCAATCGGGCAAGACCGCTTGCCTTTGACAGAGTCCGCGATGCAGCCGGCGTTGGCTCGCAGCGAACGTGACCTTCGCGACCTGGATGCCGCGACACGTCGCCAGGCGGCTCAATCCGAGGATCCCTTCTGGCAAGCGCGCCATGCCAGAGCGAAGAAGTGGGTTGACCAAAATCCTCCCCCTGCGGTTCCAAGCATTCCAGGGCGAGCGGGCATCCACCCTGTTGACGCGTTCATCTTCGCCAAAATCGAGCAAGCGCAATCCATCAAGAGCCCAGCGGAATCTCCGCAGGCCGATCTATTTCATCGCAAAGTTTTGCCGATTCTTCGCACAAACTGCTTTCGCTGTCATGGAGAAAAAGATCAGGGAGGATTGCGTCTGAACACACGCGAAGACGCTTTACGTGGAGGCGATTCGGAGTTGCCATCAGTGAGTCCGGGACATCCTCACGAGAGTGAACTGCTTCATCGCATTCAATCGGATGACGAATTTTCACGAATGCCCCCAACCGGCGCCCCCTTGTCGGCCGAGCAAATTTCATTGATTGAAACATGGATTCGCGACGGCGCAGTTTGGCCCCAACAATCCAAGAATTCGAAAAACATCGAGATTCCCACGCGTGTTGGTGACGAGGCGTTCTTGCGTCGCCTCTTTCTTGACACCGTCGGCATACCGCCGACAACTGAGGAGCTTCAGGAATTCCTGCTGGATGAAAATCCAGACAAGCGGTCCGAATGGATTGGCCGAATGTTGTCGGATGACCGAGTTGCAGATCATTGGGTAAGCTTTTGGCAAGATTTATTGGCGGAGAATCCATCTCTGATTTCCGCCACGCTAAATAGCACCGGGCCATTTCGCTGGTTTCTCTACGATGCCCTGCAAGACGACAAGCCATTCGATCGGATGGTGACAGAGTTAGTCCTCATGCGCGGCAGCGCTCATGAGGGAGGAAGCGCCGGGTTCTCCTTAGCTGGGGAAAACGATTCACCCTACGCCGCCAAAGGCCATATCCTTGCATCCGCGTTTTTAGGAATCGAGTTGAAATGCGCCCGCTGTCACGATTCGCCTTATCATCGTTCGACGCAACACGATTTGTATGCGTTGGGGGCGATGCTCAAACGCAAATCACTGAAGATTCCCAAATCGAGCCAAGTTCCCGCGGCGTTCTTCGAGAAGCAGACGCGCCAATCCTTGATTCAGGTTTCTATCAAACCGAATCAGTCGATTCAGCCTGGGTGGCCGTTTGCAGACCAGACCGGCGCCAAGGATAACCAGCAACTCGATCAACTGACGCATAACCCCGAGGATTCCCGCGAACGTCTGGCCGCATTGATCACCTCGCCAGAGAATCGGCGTTTCTCACGCGTGGTGGTGAATCATCTTTGGAAGCGTCTTATGGGGTCCGGTTTCGTCGAGCCGGTCCACGACTGGGAAGGGCAAGAAGTCAGTCATCCGGAACTGCTCGACTGGCTCGCGGCTGAGTTTGTCTCGCAGGGATACGACTCGCGGCACATCTTGCAGCTAATCATGTCGTCGGATGCGTATCAACGCGTCGCGATTGGCCAGAACTCCAATGCGCCTGCCGCGTCTCGATATTTTAACGCTCCCGATCGTCGTCGCCTAACGGCCGAGCAAGTTGTCGATTCCCTTCATCTAGCCACCGGCAGCGCATTCGAGGTCGAGGAACTCTCGTTTGATCCTGAAGGCCGCACCACCATGGACTATCGCTTAAATTTGGGAAATCCGACAAGGGCCTGGATGATGGCCGACTTGAAGAACGAGCGAGATCGGCCCAGCCTGTCACTCCCACGCGCTCGCATGATGTTGGACATGCTTGAGGTCTTTGGCTGGAAAGGGGCGAGACAAGAACCGATCGCAGAACGGGAGAGCGACTCCAACGTCCTCCAGCCTGGGATTCTCGCGAATAGCGTCCTGACGGCCAACCTCACCCGAGCATCGAGCGATAGTCCGTTGGCGGATCTTGCCGTGCGAGCGGAATCGGCCGAACAACTCGTGGAATCATTATTTCTCCAGATTCTAAGCCGTTCGCCGAGCCCGCAAGAACGCGAAGATTGCGTCGCGGTTGTGGCTTCTGATTTCGAGCAACGTCTCGTTCCGGAAGGCGAAGTCCAGCCCATCCCGGCGTTACCGCGACTCCCCCAAATCACATGGTTTAATCATGCCCAGTCCGAAGCGAACACCATTCAAATGAAGAATGAAGAACGCGTTCGCCAAGGCCCCCCTGGAGACCCTCGTCTGCAGACGGAATGGCGGGAAAGATATGAAGATGTCGTGTGGAGCTTAGTCAATCATCCAGAATTTGTCTGGATCCCATGATCGTGCTCGATCCCCAGCTTATCGCGATATTATTCGCCAACCGGTCTCTTCCAGCGATTCGATGGAGAAGGGTTCATTCAGTCATTTTTTATCCTTGGAAATGAAGTCCATGAAGAACGAAATCCGCTCATCGCTTTCCCATTCTCTCTCCCGTCGAGACTGCCTTACGGGTATTGCGGCCGCCGCTTGCGGACTAGCGATCCCGAAAATCGTACATGCGGGGGACCAGCCCGCACTCCTCTCTGGAAAGGCCGATCATGTTATCTCGATTTGGCTAGGAGGAGGAATGGGACAGATCGATACGTTCGATCCCAAACGCAAGGGAGATGTCCGCAAAAAACAGCAAGGCTCCTACTACGACGCGATTGATACGGCCGTGCCGGGGGTTCAAGTCTGTGAGCATCTGCCTCGCGTGGCCGCCGTCATGGATCGCGTTACAGCCGTTCGAACCTTGCATCACAATGTCGGCGAACATGCGGCTGCATCCAATCGAATGCATACCGGGCGACCGGTTAGCGGTACGGTTACCTATCCTTCCCTCGGCTCGTTAGTGGCGCACGAGCGCGGCGCGGCAAGCGACATCGCGCCTCCCTATGTATTGATTGGCTATCCCAATGTTGCCCGAGGCGCTGGTTTTCTCGGCGCAAGCGCCAACTACCTCTATCTTACGAACACGAGCGAAGGCCCAGTCGGCCTATCGCGTCCCGATGGGATCACCCTCCCTCGCCAAAATCGAAGACAAGCCCTGTTGGCTGCCTTACGAAAGGATGCGCCTCTCCAGGATGACCAATCTTTACATGACTACGAAGCGGCGATTGAGCAGAGCATTCGCTTAAGTGGTCCTCAGTTCAACCGAGTGTTTGAACTCGAACGTGAGCCAGCCGATTTAAGAATCCAATACGGAGGCGAATTCGGTCAGCGGTGCCTGCTGAGCAGACGACTGGTAGAGAGCGGCGTCCGATTTGTCGAAGTCTCTCACAATCTCAATTTTCTCAATGGAGTCGGCTGGGACGTTCACAACCAAGGGATCATCGAACAACACAAATTGATTCAGGAACTCGATGTGGCCCTTTCGACGCTGATTCTCGACCTCGAAGAGAAAAAGCTTCTCGACCGCACCCTGATCGCGGTCACGACGGAATTCGGACGCCCAGCAGAGTTCGACAGCGGCGGCGGACGCGGACATCAACAGCGCGCATTCAGTTGCGTACTCGCAGGCGGAGGACTCAACCATCAAGGCGCCTGGGGAGAAACGGACGAGTTTTCCGAGAAGATCATCTCTTCACCAGTGGGCGTATCCGATCTGTTCGCCACGATTCTAGCCAGCCTGAAAATTGACTACAGGAAGAATCTCTACGATGGAGATCGGCCTATTCCCATCACGGACGGTGGGCATCCGATTGCGGAACTGTTGATTTGACGGAGACGAGAACTCCCCGCTTGAAAAACTAGCCGCTCGAAAGGCTCTATGACTTTCCGACTTATCTTCGTGATTGCGTTATTGCTGGGGGGAAATACCGGCAATCTACGGGCACAATCCGCTGCGAAGAATCCCCTGCGATTGAATCGGTTTATCGAGCTGATGGAAGCGAAGACTCCGGCATTCGGCATGTTCTCGCAAAACATCAATGCTCGTACCGGCGCAGCGATCGCCGATAGTTCATTGGATTTTGTCATCATCGATATGGAGCATAGTCCCTACGATGTGACTCGACTCGAAAACTATCTGCTGGGCATGATTAACAAACGGAAAATTTTGCAGAAGGGAAATCTACAACCTAACGTCGTCCCCTTCGTGCGTATCCCTGCGGCTGGACGTGAGCCTGTTGATCATCTGTTAAAGCAAGTGCTTGATGCCGGCGTGCTGGGAGTAATCGTGCCGCATGTCGATACGGCCGAGCAGGCTTTAGCCATCGTCAAGGCTTGCCGTTTTCCACAAAAGCGAATGGCGGAAGACTACCAACCAGAAGGCAAGCGCGGGGTCGGCTATCGGCATGCTGCTCGATACTGGGGGCTGACTCCGCAAGAATACGCTCAACGAGCCGACGTGTGGCCGCTTGATCCCCAAGGCGAGTTGGTCGTCTGGGTCATGATTGAAACGGTGGAAGCGGTGCAGAACTGTGAAGACATTGCCCAAACGCCGGGTGTGGGAGGTCTGTTTATCGGCCCGTCGGATCTGGCGTTTTCGCTAGGAGTCGACAAGGGAGATCCAGTCTTTGAAGCTGCGATTGCGCAAGTCGCTTCCATTGCTCAAAAAAACAGGATCCCGTGCGGACTGCTATCCAATGGCGATCAGATTCAGCAACGTCTGAAGCAAGGGTTCCAGTTTATCGCGGTAGGCTTGGATGGCGGACTCCCTGTCGATGTGCATCAGGCCTTAGAAAAAGCGCGCAAGTCGTCAATTGAATAACGTGAAGGTCTGAGCCAAGCCAAGTTGTCGAACTTTCTATCCGATATAATGTACCCATCGCCAAGGGACGCGCTCCGCTCTACTTCACGCTTGCTGAATCAGCGTTGGCGGAAGAAACGCCTTGCTTGAGCGAACCGAGATAGCGGAATAAATCCGAAACCTCTTGGTCGGACAGTGCGTTAAGCAGTCCCTCTGGCATGACGGAAATGTTCGTGAATCCGCCCCGCTGGATATTCCGTTTTTCGATACGACGGTCCGGCGCGTTCAATTGTCGGATCACAACGACACTTTCATCCTCGGCGACGAGCAATCCAGCGTAGATCTGTCCGGCGATCGTCACCACTTGATAATTGCGGTATCCCCCTTCGATCGCCGCGCTCGGAGTGAGGACGTTGCGGAGGATCGCTTCAGTTCCACGAAGGCCGACGCCGTCGAGCGCAGGGCCGATGTTACCGCCGTGGCCGCCGAACTGATGACACGTCAGGCAAGTCTTCGTAAATATTTGCTGACCATTTTCCAGGTCGCCTGGCCGATTCGCCAATTGGCGATAGCGATCAAACAGCGCATTGAGCTGAGCGGCTTCTTCCGCAGAGTGGAGCGGAGGAGAATCGAGCGTCGCAAACGTGGTCGCCGCTCCAGAAAGTTTTCCCCAGTGGTCGTTATGGAACTGATGCAGCAACCCCGCGGGGGGCGCAGCTTCGTCGAAGCTGCGGTCAAAGTTCAGAAGAATCTCGTCCGCAGAGCGAGCCACGTTCCAGATTCGATACTCGGCCAATTGACCGTCAGTTCCCTGGTCGGCGACCGTGGTGCGGCCTACATAGACTCCAGAGAATGGTCGGGAATTCGTTTGTCGACTTTCGGTCGAGAGTTCGCCGTTGATATAGATTCGAATAACCCCTTGCGGATCGCGAGTCACGGCGATGTGAGTCCATGCATCCGGCAGCATTTTTCGATCGGCGACTGCGACGTCACGTTGTCCTGCGATCCAGACGCGCAGCGTAGAGTTATAGAAGTTGACGTCGAGCGTTCCGGGCCCCGCCAAGATACCATCGGCGTTGCTGATATCGGGACGAAGTTTCACCCAGGTTTCAACCGTGAACGGCCCTGGCAAATCGATCGGTACGTTGACAAAGTCGTTCGCTCCGCCAGCCAGCTGCAATACCGTTTGGCCCTCACGGACCAGATTCGCTTTGATCGCTTGCAAAATCGGACTGGCCGGCGCTAAGGCTGTCATGCGCTGTAGCGTTTCTGGGCTGAAATCGCTCAGTTGCAAATCTCCATCGTCGTAGGCATCTAGCAGCGCGGCGACTCCTTCGCGGTGAGATGACATTTCGGTGACGATCAACTGGCGAATTTGTAAACTACCGTCCACCAATAAATCGAGCATCGCGTCCGCGGCGGCTGGTGCTGAGCTGCGAGCCAGACAACGAATCGCAGCCTCGCGAATCTTGGAGTTTGGACCGGTCGCATTAGCGATCTCAATCAATGGCTCCACATCCAGGGAAGGCAACTCGGCGAGCGTCTGAAGCGCGGTGATCCTTCGTCCCGCATCTACCTGCGGATCCGTTGCTATCTTCATCACTTCGGGCGTTAGGCCATTCAGTTGGAAGTTTTGAATCAACTCGAAAGCGAAGCTGGTTTGCGCCGGATCCGACAGGATCTCCGCCGCAGCCAATTCGATCGCTGGGCGAAGCGGGCGCCAATCGATCTGGGTGCGCAACCGAAGAAACGATCGCAACATCGCGTCACGCGACGATTTCCTGGCAATTGCCTGGGTTAATTCTTGAGCGACGCTCTTGTCCGCAAAGTGAGGAACCAAGACACGGATTTCCTCGGCGTTGAGAGGACGTTCTAAATCGGGGAGAAGATTCGCCAGAGCGACGGCCCCTGCTCGCCCGCCAATCGCTAAAGTCGCCAAAGCGCGATTCTCGACAGGAAGGGCTTTCCCTGCTGGAGAGCTCAAGAACGCGGCGACCGCTTCTCGGTTTTCTTCCATCGCCCAGCGGGCCAGAAAACGTTCAAACTCACGATCGTAAACGGTCCATACGTCCCCAGAGGTCGACGCTTTTCCCAGCTCTAGCATCAGTGCAATCGCATTGGAATCGACGGCCGGCAATCTTCGCAACGCGTCGCCTAGCGCCGCGCGGACGTGCGGCGACGAATCGTTCACTAGCGGCTTGGCGATCTTGAGGAATTCGTTGACGGATCGCGGCTGAGCCGCGGCGATGCGAACCGCTTCATGGCGAAGATTGGCATTTTCGGCTCGCGCGATCTCGTGAAGGATCGAAGCGGGAACCTGCGTTAACCCTTCGAGCGCCCATAGCGCTCCCAGGCGACGATCAGCTGACGCCGATCGATCGATCACGACTTGCGATAGCCGCGGAATCACCTCTTTCGCTTGGCGATCGATGATCTGCTGCCAAGCGAGTTCCGCGATTCGCGCGTTCCCATCTCCTAGGCGATCGACCAACTGATCGACGGTCAACTGCGTCAGGTCGACCGGTATGGTGCGCGGTTGATCTTTGTGGCGAATTCGCCAGATCCGGCCGCGCGTTTTGTCCCGATCGGGATGTCTGCGCGGCACTTCATTGTGCGAGATCACCTTGTTGTACCAGTCAATCACATAGAGCGAGCCATCGGGGCCAAACTGAATGGCGACCGGACGAAAGCGCGGATCGGACGAGACCAAAAAGTCAGGCCGCTTTTTGTACGTAAAGCGGTCGCCGTCGAACGTCGCTTCAATCAATTGAATTCGACTAGTAATCGGATTGGCGACATAGAAGCGACGCGGCGCCGCGGGGTCATCGGCGTCAAAACCCCAAGGCGACGGCCAACCTTGACGATCGTCGGCGAGCGTAAGACCGCTGAGGCCGGTTCCACCCATTTGCGGCGGCCCCAATGGCGGCGGCATCAGCGGTTGGTACGACTTCAGCAGATCGCGCGATCCGGTGGGATAATAGGCGCCAGGCTCAAACGGGCTGACCGGATGTCCGATGTCATTCGCTTCTTGAATCCAAATCTTTCCTTCGCGAGAGACGGTGAGTCCCCAAATGTTGTTCGGTCCTTGCGTGAGCGCCTCAAAGCGATCACCGGCTGCGTTGAATCTCCCCAACTTGCAATGCTTGAACTCGATTTGCTTCTCCCCATTTGCAAACGCAGCGTCATTGGCGCGCCGGACGGTCGATGCGTTAAACAGCCCTTGGGCCATCAAGATCCAGTCGCCGGGGACGCGCGTAAACTGATGCGGAAAGAGATGGGAGTCTTGCGTTCCGAAGCCGGTAAGGACAATCTCGTGCGAGTCCGCTTTTCCATCCTGATCTTGGTCACGATAGAAACGAATATCGTGACCATATTGCACAAAAGCGCCGTCGCCGTAAGGCAACACGCCGAGCGGCATCACGAGCCCCTTAGCAAAGACGCGCGGCGGCGATGGTTTTTCTGAACAGGGACTATCGATGACCAACACTTTGTCTCGGCCCCCTGCGGCGAATAGGCTGCGTGACTCTTCAGGACTTTCGTTCGCATCGACCGGGTACTCAAGCGCTGTCGTCGTCCAAAGTCGTCCCTTGGCGTCAAAAGCCAACGCTACAAACTTGCCGATCCCCTCTGACTCCGAGGCGACTAGCTCCACCTCAAAACCATCGGGGACCTGAAAACCGGCTAACTCTGCTTCGGCAGAAAGCGGAACGGCTCCCGTCTGCGGCGATTCGGTCGAGCGTTCTTTCCAAGATGGCGCGTCGAGAGTTGGAGGAAGCTCTTGGAGCGTGATCTCTTTTAATTGCACTAGCGCCTTACCGCCGCCATGCACTTGGATCCCGATCTTGCCGTCGAGAGGAATCGCGGCTTCGGCTTCGGTATAGTCGAGTGCGGCGACGCCGTTGATCCACGAGCGAATGCGCGGGCCTTCGGCGACAATTCGGAACTCATTCCAATCATCCTTCTTGATGGCCGCGTTGACGGCGGCAAGATCCTTGGCCTCGGCGATCACCTTGTTACGACGCGATTCGTCATAGAGCTTTCCCCACCAACCGTCGCCGGCATCGACCTGGTAGCCGACCATCTCAGAACCTTTCGGCGCCCGGATGCTGCGAATTTGAATCCCTGAGTTAATAAAGCCTTCGCCGCCTAGAATGCGGATCGCCAATTTCAACTCAAAATTCTGATAGCTCTTTTCTGTCGCGACAAAGGTATTGTGCGGGACTATTTGAGTTAGTGAGCCGCCGGCAAGGAATCCGTCTTGCACGCGCCACCATTTTTGATCGCGGGTGAGAGTCTCCCAGCCATCGAGCGATTTGCCGTCAAACAGATTCTCCGCTTTCTGACCGCATGCGATCGTCGGCAGCGTTAGCGACAGCAGCAATGTCATCCAACCGAAACAGGGGAGCGATAGCGGATTCATAGCATCAAGGGAGTTGGGAGGGCGCGGGAAAAGCGAAGCGATACTATCTATGGATTCACATCGAAATCGAACACAATGACCCGCTCAAGACAGGGGACCACGATCTCTTTCACCCGTTCGTGCAACGGATGAGGGAGATAAGCGTCGCGAGCCTCCGGACTTTCGAACGTCATAATGAAGCCATGCGTATAACCGGAATTCAGGCCCTCGTCGCTTTTGTAAGGACCGTGAATCATCTCCGTCAGCCCAGGAATTTCACCGACCATCCCATGCATAGCGGCGAAGCAACGCTCGATTTGCTGGGAATCGATGTGATCTTTGAACTGAAAGACGCCGAAGTGTTTGACGCTAGGCACGCTGGAAATCCTATTTGCAAAAGAGACGTGTGAGAGGGGATCCATTAAACGGTCGACGGTTGGTGGGCGTGAATATTTTGTAGTAGCGATTGGGTGCATGCCCGGGCGAACTCTTCATCATTAATATTGGCGTCGATCCGACGAATCGCAATCGATTCATCCAGATTCTCCGTCAACGAGTCGAACAACGCCGCATCGGCGGCGGGATCGTAAAAGGGTTGGCCAGGAGCGCTGATTACGCTAACGCCTTGCAGCGGCAGCAGCACGGTCACCGGCGCCGTGTAGCGATTTACCTTCTCGGCGAGAATTCGGCCTAGCTCACGACATTCCGCCTTGTTGGTTCGCATCAGCGTGACTTGAGGATTATGAATGTAGAGATTGCGGCCTTCAAACTTTGGCGGTAACGTGGAGCGCTCTCCGAAGTTCGCCATGTCCAGGCAACCTGGTGCGACAATCGCAGGTACGCCGGCAAGTGCCGCAGCGTCCAAGCGATCTGGTCCAGCCGAGAGAACGCCGCCGACCAATTCGTCGGCCCATTCGGTTGTGGTGACATCCAACACTCCGTCGACCAATCCATCGCGAATGAGCGATTCCATGGCGCGGCCGCCGGCGCCAGTCGCATGAAAAACCAGCACTTCATAACCCGCTTTTTCCAAAGCGGGAATCGCCTTATCAATACATTGCGTCGTATTGCCAAACATACTAGCGACAATCAACGGCTTGGCCGCCGACTCGTCTAACTCGGTCTCGACCATGCCGCAAATCGCGCCGGCGGCTTGCGCGAAGATGCGGCGCGAAATGCGATTGAGTCCCGCCACATCGACCACGCTTGGAATCATGACAATATCTTTCGTCCCCAGATAATGGGCCGTATTGCCGCTGGCGAGCGTAGATACCATGACCTTCGGAAAGCCGACCGGCAAGCAGCGCATCGCGGCGGTGGCAATCGCCGTGCCGCCTCCTCCGCCTAAGGAGATGACCCCGTCGATGCGACGTTCGTGCACGAAACGCGAGAGCAATTCCGGAGCGGCGAGCGACATTGCCGAAACGCACTCGCCCCGGTCATGGCGAGCGGAAATCGTCCGCCAATCAAGACTCGCGGCTTGGGCGACTTCCTCTCGCGAGATATCGGGCTCAACCGCCGGAAGCTGATCCGAGCCGACGTCGATCAAGAGAACGTCATGTCCGCGTGAGCGAATAGCGTCGGCGACGAAGGCGTGCTCTTGCCCCTTCGTGTCCAATGTTCCCAGGACTGCGATAACGGCCATCTATACCTCCGAAACAGCTTTGGCGACCGGAATGCTCTTAAATCGTCGCGTTAAATCGGTCAGCGAGTCTTCAAACGCGATCCGTTCGAGACTGGATGCGCCGACGAAGCCGACCGCATCGGTATGTTGGTTGATATAGGCGGCGTCTTCTGGAGTCAGGATCGGGCCGCCATGCGACAGACAAATGATGTCAGAGCGAACTCGCATCGCGGCGGAGCAGATCCCCTGCGTTCGCATCGCGGCTTGCTCCAGCGTACAAGCGGCGTTGACCACGCCGATCGTACCGCCGATCGTCGTACCGACATGCGCGATGATGACGTCGGCGCCGGCTTCGGCCATCGCCCGAGCTTCAGAAGAGCTGGCCACATAGACGATCGAAAAAAGATCCATCTTGCGAGCGAGCGAAACCATCTCAAATTCTTTTTTGACGCTCATTCCGGTCTCTTCAAGGATTTGCCGGAATTCACCGTCGACGATCGTATGCGTGGGAAAATTATTGACGCCAGAGAAGCCCATTTCTTTGACTTGCAACAACCAGTGCCACATGCGGCGGCGCGGATCGGTCGCATGAACGCCGCAAATAACCGGCGTTTCTTCGACGACCGGCAGCACTTCGTGTTCGCCGATTTCCATCGCGATCGCGTTTGCGTCGCCATAAGCCATCAGGCCGGCGGTCGAACCATGTCCGGCCATCCGAAAACGCCCTGAGTTATAGACGATGATTAGGTCGACGCCTCCTCTCTCCAATAGCTTGGCGCTGATGCCAACGCCTGCCCCGCCTGCGATGATGGGCTCATTGCGATCAATGGTCGCTCGCAGACGATCGACAACTTCTTGTCGCGTGTATGGATTGCCGATACCAGTCCAAGGATTAGGCACTGTGAAACCTCTTAATTGTTGGTCAACTTGAATTGATACCGGTTTTCCGCAGTATCGCTCACCTGCGCAGTGAGAGTGCTGTTTGCATTATATCGCGTCGAAATTACTTGAATGATTTCTTCTACTTGACCATTGGGGCCTGGTCCAGGAATCACTTTGCCCGTCTTTTTGGCGGACGTAATTTCAATGCGATATTCGCCAGGGATTAGTTGCTGGGCGACGCCTGAGCTGACAAATTCTCCTCCTGCGATATCCAGGGTCGTGCCGTTTCCAGTCGCCGTTTTCGGAACAAAAAATATCGTGCCGACTTCCAGCGGTTCGCCTTTCCATTGCACGCTTCCCGAGACCGGATACTTCGCAGCCTCCGAAGAACTGCGGGACAAGCAACCGGCTGCAACAAGACAGGCGATGACGCTTGCAATGATTCCTAGCTGTTTTCCATTTTGCAACACGATGCGTTTTCTCCTTATGTTGAGCCTGAACTTTCACGCCTGCATGGCCAATCCAGTCGACAGGCGGCGATCTTCCCTTATCCTCTTCAATGAAAGTGTCCCGTGAACCTGACGTCTCGTTCGTGAATGCCGCCGCTAAAACGACGAATCAACCACTTCTTGACCATTCATGGACGCCATCCCTTGCCACGTGGTCAGACTGACCGTCTCCGGCACAAAGCGAACGCTGCCGTCAAACAACAGCATATTAACGCCGCCGGGGTGCAGACTGCGGGCCGACAATCGATGCGGGCCGCCGGATCCGTTGCTCGAGCAAGGCAGGCCGTTTTCTGGCTGATTCACACAACGTTCGGTGATGTCGGCCGAGGTGGGATTCGGCCCAAAGTCAAACGCTAACAGGTTCGACCCCGCATCGGCGAACAGCGCGCCGCGCGAATCGTTGGAGTTGACGCGACGAATTTCTCCGATGGCGAAGGTGTTCGACGTGCCGTCGGTGATATCCCGCATCCCGACCTTGGCGTTCAACAGAAACGGCCCTTTCGTCGTTAGTCCGGTATGATCGTCCGGAGAGCCGCACTGACTGCGACTGTAGGTCCCGATCCCGATGTTGGCGGCGTAGTTTCCGCGGAAACCAAAATCATAGGTCGTGTTGTAATTGGCGACGTTTACGTCCGAGGCGCAGACAAGCGTGTCGACCTCAATTGCACGAGCAGGCTGGTTTTCGCCGCGCCACCAGTCGGTCGTATCCACATAGAGTTCTCGCAGGGAGGTTTGTTCCATGCCCGGCAAGATTGCGACGACCCAAGACCCATATTGTTTCGAGCAATCCGACGAGAGACTATGCCCCGGCGGAAACTGGCCGAGGGTGTCGTGGTAATTGTGCAGCGCAAGACCAACTTGCTTTAAGTTGTTCGTGCACGACATGCGGCGGGCAGCTTCACGCGCTTGTTGGATAGCGGGAAGCAGCAAAGCGATTAACACGCCGATAATGGCGATGACTACCAATAACTCCACCAGCGTAAATCCCAAACGAAGCGATTTCGACATGACTCGTCAACTCCTAATGAACAGATGAGGGAGAAGCGGACTTGATTGAAGAGCGGCGGATTTTGTAGCGAACAGAAAAGATCGAGCGTTTTTTGTGACAAGAAGGGGCTACAATGCTCCACTGCACTTCGTTCATTGTTGACCTTATTGCCGCTGGCCGCCATCGAGCAGGCACACCAAAGCATGCGCGAAATCCACATCGTTGACCCGACTACGAAAATCACTGTCGTACGCAGCAGTGACGAAGATCGACGCGACTGGATCGCAGGTTCGTCGATATGCGCTACCCTTCGTGATTTCTTGATCGCTCATTGCGGAATAATGGAAGCCACTATTCCGATTGAGATCACTCGCACGAATCTGTCTGGCACGTTTTTCTTGGCCTGCTTCGGCGGCGAGGGACTGGTTTTGATCGATGGAGAATGGCGACAAGTTTCCGCCGGGCAGGCCTGTATTCAGCCTCCTCTGATTCCAAATGGGTTGAAGGGGATTCCCAACGTACCCTGGCGATTTTGTTGGGTGCGTTACCAAGAGCTTCCCAAACGCAAGCCAATCGTTTCGCTGCACTCGCCGGCGCTTCGAAAATATGACGTCACTCCGATTCGACTAGCTGTTCAAGGATTTACTTCGGAAGTGACCCAAGGCGGGGACGCTGGCCAAATATTGCGCTGGATCGAGTTGCTTCACAACTACGTGTTGAATTTTGCTCACCCGCAACGACAAGACGAAAGATTAACGAAGATTTGGTCCATTGTTGAACATCGCTTAGATGAACCTTGGACCCTCGGCGCGCTCGCCGAGATTGGCTGCGTCAGCAAAGAACATCTGCGACGATTATGCCTGACGTCGCTAGGCCGTTCTCCAGTTCAGCACGTGACGTTTTTGCGCATGCAGAAAGCGGCGTCGCTATTGCGTTCGACCAACCTGACGATCGAAGCCGTTGCGCGCCAACTCGGCTATGCCTCGCAATTTTCGTTCTCCGACACTTTCCAACGCTGGTTCAATTGCCGCCCCTCCAAGTTTCGCGAACATTAGTCGGAGTCGACGCCGCACACGCGACGCGTCATCGTACCAACATGACCTAACGAGTCCACAATTTTCGATCTCGATTTTCATAGGTTTTGCCGTCGCTAGGCGACATCGAGCGATTGGCGACAACCGGAGCAACTGCTTTGCATGCGGTAAAAAAAGACTTACCAAGCAGGCGAATACGCTAATTTCGCCTGATTAATTCCCCTTGAAAGTACGTTCGTCCAATGGAGAGCCGTAATCCAGTAAGCGAATCCCTGGAGCCGCAATCTTCTTGAGCATCCTCTTGATTCAGCCCTCACTGTTGGTACACTGTACTCTTAAGCAATCACGCCTCCTAGGAGACTCATTCGTGGCCAGACAATCCGATACGCAGGCCCCGCCTACAAAGGCTCGTCGTATTTTCTTGGACCTTCGCTCGAAAATCCTCAGTCGTAAGATTGACGCCAATACGCAATTGACTCTCCGGCCCATCGCAAGCGAATACGGAACGGGAATCAACGCCGCTTCAGAAGCGATCAAGGCTTTGGCGGCGGAAGGATTTGTTACGCTTGAAGGAAAGGCGGGAGCACGAGTCATTACGCGTGACTTGCATCGTATTCGTGCCGAGGGAGTTCTTCGCATCGCAATCGAGTGCGAAGCGATTCGCCGCTGTGCGATGCTGGCGGATGACATTCAGTTGTCGGTATTAGGCGGTTTGGCCGAAAAAGTGGATCGACTGTTTGAGGAAGGAAATCAACTCGATCAGTGTCGCCAGGCGGACATTGCATTTCACGTGACGATCACCGATTTCTGCGGCGTTCCCGAGTTGCGAGAGTCGCTGATCCCGTTATTGGATCGGCTGGTGACCCTCGATCAAACCGAAAAACGGACCTCCGAAATTCCTGGCCAGAAACATCTGGAAGTCTACGAAGGTTTAAAGTCCCGTGATCCTGTGCAAGCGGCGGATGTAATGCGACATCACTTGGAGCATTCGTTGTCTTTGACGCTCGCCCTGCTGTACACGTAATTGGCTACTTGCCGATTTCCCCGAAAGATAAAGAGAGCGAGAAACCGAAGCATCGATCTTGCTCTAACACCCTCTTGCTAAGCGCCTGCGGCAAATCACTTCTTGGTCACCGCGTCAAATTCACCCTTTGAAAACGGCGACCATTCACTTCCTTTGAGAGTGTTGGAACAATGACCCAGCAGACAACCGGAGCTCGTCGGAATACTCGAGTCCCCTTGATCACGGATCTTCAATCCTCGGCGCCTGTTTCTAAGGCGACGAGACTTCTGTGCGCGCTGCTTGTCGTCTGGACGCTCGTTAGCGTTGATTTGCAAATATCTATCGCGGCGGAATCGAACCAGGCGTCGCTTCCAGAAAGTCAAGTTTTCTATCGTCAGGCAGTGCAAGATTCCGCAGGGAAATCGTGGCGATCACTTTTCAACGGGAAGAATTTCGCCGGTTGGAAAGTGGTCCTCAAAAATCAGCAGCCGGGCGAAGATCCGGACAAGATCTTTCAAGCTGTCGACGATACGATCCACGTCTATCGCGACACGCCGGCTGGGAAGACCATGCCATACGGCGTTCTGTTGACCGACCGCGAGTATTGCGACTACCGTCTCCGTTTCGAGTATCGCTGGGGCGAGAAGAAGTTCGCACCTCGAATGCGCCAAAAACGTGACGCGGGACTTCTCTACCATACGATCGGCGCCGAAAAGATCTGGCCCACGAGCGTCGAATGTCAAGTTCAAGAAGGGGATACGGGAGATCTTTACTTCGTCTATACCGGCGGCGATAGCCCGGTGGATGCTTCCCAAAAGCAATTCACCGACGCTGCGTCCAACGGCGCCTACAAGACCTTTGGTCAGCCCGGCAAGGTCACGCGCGTGGTGAAGAGTCAGACACGGGAATCGGATGGTTGGACCACCGTCGAAGTCGTTGTAAGAGGAGATCGTGCATTGCACTTGGTCAATGGTCAGATCAATAACTTTTGCGTCAACATGAAGGCTTTTCAGAAATCCCCGGGGAAGGCAATTCCGCTAACTTCCGGCCGTATCGCGTTTCAATGCGAATGTGCGGAAGTGCTTTATCGAAACATTGAACTGCTCGAATTAGCGCCCGATCCCCAACTCTCGGAAACGACGTTCACTCCTGCCGATGAATCCCCTGCTCCTACCAAGCCGCTGGAACCCCAGGCAGGTCTTTCGGCCTGGAAAGCCCGCGACGGCTTTCGCGTCGAGTTGATGGCGGCGGAACCGCTGACCATGGATCCGGTGGCGATTGACTGGGATGCGGATGGTCGGCTGTGGGTTGTCGAAATGGCCGACTATCCCAACGGTCTTGATGGGAACGGGAAGCCGGGAGGTCGTATCCGAGTTCTCGAAAACACCAATGCGGACAGTCAGTACGACAAGTCCACGCTCTTTATGGATGGACTTAACTTTCCCAACGGAATCGTTGCTTGGAACGATGGCGTGATCGTGACGGCGGCGCCGGAAATCCTTTACCTGGCCGACACGGATAAGGATGGCGTTTGCGATCGCAAAGAGGTCCTCTTCAGCGGCTTCCACGAAGGAAACCAACAGTTGCGCATGAATGGACTGCGGTGGGGACTCGATGGCTGGATCTATTGCGCTAGCGGAAGCCATGCATCCTCCTACGGCGGCGGTACAAAAATCAAATCCCATCGAACCGGCGAACTCTTTCAAATAGGGAGCCGCGACTTCCGCTTTCATCCAACCACGGGAATCGTTGAGCCGCTTTCAGGTCCGTCGCAGTTTGGACGGAACACCGATGGCTGGGGCAACTGGTTTGGCGTGCAAAACAGCTTCCCGCTATGGCACTATGTGCTGGAAGAGAAGTATCTCTGCAGAAACCCTCACATGATCGCACCTGAGCCGCGGTCCCTGCTGACCGAGGCGAATCCGCGCGTCTATCCGATCAGCGAAATCGAATCGCGGTTTCACTCCCATCAACAAGCGGGACGCTTTACCTCCGCTTGCTCTGGCATGGTCTATCGAGATTCACTGCTCTTTGCCGAGGGCGATGTCTCGCACAGCTTTACCTGCGAACCGGTCCATAACATCATTCAGCACAACCTTCTGACTCGTCAGGGGGTCAGTTTTACAATGCAACGAGATTCTGCGAACGACACGGTTGACTTTCTCGCTTCGCAAGACCGCTGGTGTCGCCCCGTCATGGTGCGAACCGGTCCGGACGGCGCACTCTGGGTGGTCGACATGTATCGCTACGTGATCGAACACCCTCATTGGCTGCCCGAAGCAGGCAAACAGGCAATTGCTCCCTATGTGCGTGCCGGTGATGGCCGGGGCCGTATCTATCGCGTTGTTCCTGAAGAGGGCGTCGTCCATCCTCCGCTGCGACTTCGCGAACAATCGACAGCTGCGTTGGTCGAACTGTTGGACCATACCAACGGTTGGATTCGTGACAATGCAAAGCGATTGCTTTTTGAAACTCAAGATCCCGCTCTGGAAGCCGCAATCCGCGATTTCTTGGACCTAGACCACACGCCGTTGGGTCGGCTTAACGCGCTTTACGTCTTACATGGTATTGGCGAAACAGACGAAAAGATTCTTGTCAAAGGTCTGAAAGATCCTTCCATGCCAATTCGCCGGCATAGCTTAAGGATGGCGGAGCGCATCGCCGATCCCAGTCCCGAACTTTCCCAGGCGATCGCCAACCTGGCCCAAGATCCCGATCCGGTCATTCAACTTCAATTGGCGTGCTCGCTTGGACAATGGAATCAACCCTTCGCCGTCGAGCTCATGGCCAAGTTGCTCCCGCAGCATCTCTCCTCCAAATGGATTCGCACAGCTCTCTTGAGCTCGCTGACCTCCGAAAATATTGCCGCAGTTGCTCTCTCTATTTCAGAATTGCCGCCAGAAAAAGAAGCGGTCCGAGAAGTTTACCGAGAGGTGATGCGAATGGCGCTGGCGTTGGATGTGCACGAACCGCTTCTCCGCATATTGTCGGAGAATTCCGAAGAAACGGAGGACCTTGCCAGGGCGATGATCGCCGTCGATATTGTCAGCCGCTTGTCCAACGTGCAGAAGGATAATCTTCCCACGCAGTTGATCGAAGCAATCCCGCATGTCGCCGAGTCGTCACGTCATGTTATTACCTCTAATACGGCTCCCGCTTGGCTAAAAACCTTGGCGATCCATACGCTTTTTCTGGTTCCTGACAAACTCTCATCCGATCTCAAGTTAGCCGCGCAAATATTGCAGCCCACGGTCTCTTCGGATCTTCAGAAAGCGCTGATATGCAAACTCGGAGAGCAGTCTACGCCGGAATGTTGCGACGTGCTGCTCTCTGGTTGGTCCGCCTATTCGCCGCAAATGCGACGCACCATTCTAGAAGAAATCGCTTCTCAGCCCGCCTGGCACGACCGATTTATTCAGGCGCTTCGTGATCGTACGCTTGTCGCTGCGGATATCGACCTAGCGTTGCAGCAACGCTTTCTCAATCACCCTGCAGCGGATCAATTTCGCGTTTATTTTCACGCGTCGGTCGAGCCCTCTAACAACACCAGCATAGAGACTGGTTCCGTCGATCAAGGAGACGCGACGCAGGGAAGAATCGTCTTCCAAAAGAACTGCAGCGTTTGCCATCGTTTTCGAGACGAAGGTGGTCAGGTCGGGCCCAACTTGGGATCGCTGACCAACCGGACGCCAAAGAACCTCTTGGAAGCGATTGTCGCTCCCAATAAGTCGGTCGACTCGAAGTACCTGAACTATCTGATCGCCACGGTCGATGGCCGCGTGATTTCTGGAATCATCACGAACGAATCGGATCATAGTCTGACGATCCTGCGCTCCAATGGCGAATCGACAGCCATCTTTCGGGAAGATATTGAGGAGCTGCAATCCACAGGCAAGAGCCTGATGCCGGAAGGCTTTGGCAAATCGATCTCGCACAACAACATGGCCGACCTGGTAGCCTATCTAATGCAGCAAGACTGATGCTGCGTTATTCGCCTAGTGTTCTGTCAAACCGCTATTTTCGGCTTCCACGAAATCAGCCGCACGGCGTTAGCCGCGGTTTCTGTTACCAAGTGTCTTTCGCAAATGAGTTCCCATCAGAAACCGGTGCTAACGCACTACGGCTAATAAAATCATGGCGCCTGAAAATTGTCGCGTGACGGAACACTAGTGCGATTCGTCCGGGTCGCCGTTTCCGGCAAGTTGGCTTAATTCCGTTTCGTGGAGCGATCGATCAAAGATCGCCAATCCCCCGATGTCTCCACCAAAGAAATTTCCCCATTCGTTGGAGCGATGAACGGCGCCGACGGTAAAAGCGGCCCCTTCTTCTTTTCCATCAAACAGGCCCCCAGGAGCGAGAAAAGGATTGTAGTCGTCCAGCGAGTCCAACTTCCCATTCACATAAACGCGGGACGTTTGTCCGTCGTAGCTCATCGCAACGCACGTCCATTCTGCGAGCGGAATCTCGGTTGCTCCGCTTGAATAGGTAATGCAATACTTTTCTCCCGGCGTCGGCCCTCCAACGCTGGAGACATGACCATGCGCTCGGTTGGCTAATGGATACCGTTGCATTTCACTCGCCTTCGTACCGCGCGGCGCATTGAGAAACAGACAGTATTGCCGTTTGCCGCGGGTCTCATCCCACAGCCCGGCGATCGCTTGCCAATTCGACTTCGATTTGCGGCGAACCCAAGCGACAACCGTCACTTGGGCCTCCCGACCATGCAGATTCAATGCGCCCACGTCAGGCCGGTCGATCATCAACCATTGTCCCTGCTGGATACGAGCGGCGTACGATCCGAAGACTCCCTCCTTTACCCGCTGGATCGGTCCGTTTTGCTCTTGAAGCGCCAACTGATTGGGCCCTTGGGACAATCGCGGCTGGCCTGCCGTTTCCTGAAAATCCCAGAAGGCGATCAGCCCCTCGATCTGCACAGGCGATACCCTTTGGACCATGTCTTCAGCCCGGCTGATTGAAATCATGCTTCCCATCAAGAAGCACCAACTGGTGACCGCGCTGACCAGCCCGAATGTTGCGACTCTTCCAAATTGCAATTTCATGGTTGATCTCTCCAAATGAATAGGGTGGTTATCGGTCACTCCTTGGCCTGCTCCTTGGGCGGTCACGCTGGCAAGCAGTCGACGGAAGTTCAATTCTCGTCCAAACGATCACACGGGACAACTTGTCGCGAATCGGCAGCTGCAGCGCCGGCTGAAGCATCGCGGGCACAAAAAAACGCCGCGGGATAACCCGCGGCGTTTCGCATTGTTTGAGTAGGTCGCGTGCGACGGTTAGTCTTCGACTTCTTTAATCGCGGCTGGCAACTTTTCGTCGACCAGTCCAAGCACGCCGCGGCCGCCGCCCAGGCGATCGTTCACGTCAAACTGCAGGAATTCGGGGAGCGAGTCCCAGTATTTGACCATTTCGGCTTTCGGCAATTTGGTCAGCGGGCGAATCAAGCGGAAACCGACACAGGTCGAAGGATACTCGGTGAACCACCATGGGCTGAGCGGGATGTTCGGATCGGAAGCTTTCCAATCGTCGTCATGCGATCCCAACTTCGAGGTCACTTTACAATTTTCGGCGTCGTCGTCCCACGAACCCCCTTTGGTGCAGAGCGGGAACGGTTTGGTCGGCCATTGAATCGCTTCGGCCACGGTGACCGTCTTGCCGGCCAGCGCCTCAGGCGGCGTTTCGGTATAGGCGTCCAACACCCATTCCCACACGTTGCCGTGCATGTCGTTCAAGCCATACGGATTCGGCTTCTTTTCGCCCACTTTGTTTTGCGCGCCTTCCGAATTTTCGACATACCACGCATAATCGCCGATCTTATCGACATCGCCAAACGAGTAAGGCCCTTTCACGCCGCCTGCGGCCGCATGTTCCCATTCGGCTTCGCTCGGCAAACGGTATTGATCGCCGGTGACGCCGCTCATCCACTTGCTGTACTGCATCGCAGAATACTGCGTCATGGTGACGGCCGCTTGCTGTGGGTCTTCCCCATTTTCAAAGGTGAAACTCGGTTCGTACAACGGCGTCGGGATCGTTACCGCGTCGACTCGATTCTCGTCAGTGACCAGGCGATCTCCGTTTCCTTCGATCTTCTTGAAGATGTCATAAAGCTGCATGAACTCTTTGTATTGAGCCCAGCTCGTTTCGGTCTTGGACATCCAGAACGGTTCGATCTTGACCGTATAGGCGGCGGCGCCTTCGCCCATGACGCGGGTTCCGCCGGGGACAGGAACCATCGACAGTTTGACCTGGGTTCCGGGGACGTCGATTTCGTAAGGGACCATAAAGCCGCCGTCGATTTCGACAAACGGGCCCTCGGCTGGTTTTGTCTTGGAAACGCCAAGCGTCTCGGCAGCCGTAGCGGTAGAAACGGCCAACAGAAGTGCGATCAAACAGACAGACGCAATTCGCATGAATCTCAGTTCCGGTGGAGAGTGAACAATTCGCCCTGATGCATAACGACGACCATTACCAGTCGCCCAAGCACTCTATCTTACACTACGCCGGTTAAGGCGACGACTGACGCGTTGTCCCAAGAATGGCCGAATTTATGCAGCGATAGCGGCTATTTCGCGCTATCTCAGCAAATAATTGCGCGGACGGCGAGGTCGATCCGTGAGGAGCCTCGACTCTCCTCCAGCGACGAAGCTAGTCAGGATTACTAGTTTCGAGATCGATTTCAACAACGTTGTGATTCGCGGCGACGATTCGCCAGTCCGAAATGACGACCCCAACGGCCGGAAAGAACATGTTGCAAGTCAACCAGGTCGGCGCCGCCGCGATCTTGCCGCGGAAGACGAGCCCGTCGCCGACATTCAGCTTTCGCACCAGCGAGAACGGAATCTCATCGCCGATCCGCAAACCGACCGGCTGCACAAACAAGTTGCGGCGCGGCATCGGTTGATAAACCCGAGTTTCGTTGTTGCCAAACATCGGTGGATAAGTATGCTGCATCGCAATTAACGTACGGCCAGCCCACGAAACGTTGACCATTACCTCGTCATGATCAAAGTTGCGAACCCCCGCGGTGAACTCCACTTCTCGTCCCACGAGCGAATCGGCGATCGCTTGCAGCTTGATCGCTTCATCGTGATAGAGATACGGATTGGGGCGATAGGTCGCCAGCGTCGCGGCCAACTGTCCAAACTGATACAGCTCGTCCATATCGACCAGTTCGACTTCGTCCGCCGGTTGAGCGGCCGAAACCGGAGCAGCGGCGAACCCACCAATCAAAAGAGCGACGAATAATGCAAAACGAGACATGGTTCTACTTTCCGAGGTAGCAAAAAGGCGCAGATTCCCCCCCCGAGGGTTCTCTATTTTAGGTTACGACCAGCAGCCGCGACGAAAAATCGATCTCTCCCTGCTGTCGGATCACCCGACATCACTGTCGATTCTGCCGACAATCGATACCCACAGCCAAAATCAAGGTACAAATAGAAAAGGAAGCGGTCCGACGATATCGCCGCTTTGTAACGGATAATCGGCCTGGCGCGGCAATTGCTACCCAAGCCAATCCCAATCACGTCGCCCCCCTGCTCTGTATTTCCCATGGAGAATCGTATGTTGGTGAACCCCACGGCCTGTCGTAAGTTTCTCAGCGCCGTTTTGCCGTTGTTGGTTGTCACTTTGACGTTTGGCTCGTTTCGCAGCGCCAGCGCCGCCGACGCTGACTACGATACGGTTGTCGCCAAAGGGGTGAAGTTCCTCTCCTCGAATCAAGCGGACGACGGTTCTTACAGTTCGCAGGTCGGCATCGGCCCGACCGCAATCGCTACGTTGGCCCTGCTCGAACATGGCCGCAGCCCCAACGACCCGCAAGTCGCCAAAAGTCTCGCTTATCTCGAAAAAGCGGTCCACGACGATGGCGGCGTCTACGCGGCCAATGGACGTTTGAAAAACTATGAAACTTGCATCGCGTTGATGTGCTTCAACAAAGCGAACACCGACGGCAAGTACGACACGATCGTCAAAAACGCCGAAAAGTACGTTCGCGGCGTGCAGATCACTGACACCGATGGAGTCGGGGAAGAAGATGTCAACTACGGCGGATCGGGCTACAGCGGCAAAACGCGACCTGACTTGTCGAACACCGCGTTTTTGATGGACGCGCTCGTTTCGAGCGGCGCCGACAAAGAGGACGAAGCGATTCAAAAGGCGCTCGTCTTCGTTAGCCGCTGTCAAAACCTGGAAAGCGAATACAACACGACCAAGTTCGCCGGCAAAGTGAACGACGGCGGCTTCTATTACACTCCGGCAGTCAGCGGCGATCAGGGGGATCGCGGTACGCCCGACGGCGGACTTCGCAGCTATGGTTCGATGGGTTACGCCGGACTGAAGAGCATGATCTATGCCGGCGTCGACAAAGATGACCCGCGTGTGAAAGCGGTGCTCAAGTACATCCAAAAAAACTTCGACGTTACAGCCAATCCTGGTATGGGTCAGGCCGGCGTTTTCTATTACTACCAAACGTTCGCCAAGTCGCTCGACGCGTTGGGACAACCGACGATCACCGACGCATCCGGCGTCACCCACGATTGGCGCAAAGAACTGCTGGCCGAACTCGCGAAACGCCAAAAGGAAGATGGCTCGTGGTCCAACAGCAACACGCAATGGCTCGAAGGAGACGCCAACCTGGCGACCTCATTCGCGCTGCTGGCCTTGGCCGATTGTCAGGAGAAGAAATAGCCCGCTGCCCAAGTTTTGAGGTTGCGCTGGCGGGCTAAGAAGAAAAAAGGCTTGCATCAAGGCCGTGATGCAAGCCTTTTCCGGTACGCTCGTCGCAACGAGCGTTAGTCCCTTCCCTCGTATTTCTTATCCGGTCGGCGCTGGTGTCTCTTCTTTCACGAACGGGCGCAAACCGAAGGTTTCGACCACCACGGCGTACAAAGCCGGAATGACGAACAACGTCAATAGCGTCGCGACCATCAGACCATAGATCATCAGCCAGGCCATTCCTTCCCACAGCGGACCGCCGGCTAGCGCTAGCGGCAACAAACCGCCTACCGTGGTCGCCGTCGTCAAAAAGATCGGCATCAAACGTTGGCGTCCCGCTTCGACCAAAGCGGCGCGGAACTCGACTTTCGTCAAACCCAAGATGGGGCCGCCGCTCGCTTTTTCGGCGCGCTCGCGAATGACGATATCGGCGAACTCCATAAAAATAATCCCGGCGTTCAGCACGATGCCAAATAGCGACAGCACGCCCAACTGCGGCATAAAGCCGAGCGGATTCGACGTGATCCACAGCCCGAAGATCGATCCAATCATCGCCAGCGGCAAGGTGCCGACGATCACCAGCATCTTCGACAAGCTATTGAACTGAATAATCAGCAACAGCACGATGACCACAAACGACAACCCAAACGATTTGAGCATCTTTCCTTGGGCCTTCATCGACTCTTCCATAGCGCCGCCGATTTCGACCCGAAAGCCTGGCGGTAACTGCGCTATTAGCTCTTTCATCTCTGGCGAGTTCATCACGCGCATCGTGATGTCGTTGCCCGACGCGCCCGGCTCGACGCGAGAACGAACTTCAATCGTCCGGTTCATATCGCGACGATCGATCATCGCCGGCTCCCAGGTCGCCGAAATGGTCGCGACCGCCGAGAGCGGAATTTTACCCGCATCCCCTTCGACATAGGCCGATTCGATATCGGCGATCGAGCGTCGTCCTTCGGGCCGCAGACGAAAGTAGACCGGCACCTGATGATCCCCTTCGCGGAAGGTGGTCAACAAACGTCCCGAGTAATAGGCGTTGAGCGTCTCGGCGATCTGTGAGTTGCCGACACGCGACAAGCTTGCTTTGTCAGGATCGACGTCGACCTGCAGTTGATAACCTTCGACGCCCCACGAGTCGTTGACGTCCCACGTCTCCGGCTCCGCTTCGACCATCGACTTGACCTGATCCGCCGCGCGATGCAGACGCTTCCTATCGGCGAATCCATCTCCGACCACGCGCAGCACGACCGGGTCAGCCGGTGGTCCCAAGAAAAGTTCGATCGGCACGACACGAGCGCCCACGATCGGTTGCAAACCGAGGCGCTCATCTCCACGCTTCGAGACGGCTCGCAGCTGTTCAGCAAATTCATGCGTCAATTTTCCGTCGGTCGTGTGAATCAATATCTCGGCGTAGTTCGGTTTACGCGGCTCCGGCTCCCACGACAAATACCAGCGCGAACCTCCTCCACCCACCAACGTGCGCATCGCAGCCAAGCGTTCGCGTTGCTTTCCTTCGGCGTCGACGTACGGAGAAAGTTTGCGAATCATCGCTTCGACTTCTTTCGCAACGGCGTCGGTCTGTTCGATCGTCGCGATCTCTGGCAACCAGATTTCCACCACAAATTGGTCACGTTCGGTCAGCGGAAAGAACTCGCTGCCAACCGGCAAACGCATCGCCAATATCAGCATCAACACCGCGAACCCAATCGTCGCGAACTTGAACCTTAAAGCGAACCGACCCAGAAAAGCGTAGGTCTCGTACACGATCCCCTGGCCTTCTCCATGCGGTCGTCCTCCTTTGCGAAACCGGGCGGCGCACCAGGCCATTAGCCACGGAATCGGGGCGGTCGGCCTGGCTGGATCTTTGGGCGCCCGGATAAACGCCGCGGCCAAAATCACGCAAAAAGTCATCGCCAAGATCCAACTGATCCCCAGCATGACCGATAAGGTCACCGGTAAACCATAGATGAACTCGCGGTTGGCGCCATCCAGCGCGATCAGCATCGGCACAAACGCGGCGATCGTCGTCAACGTTCCGTTCAACATCGACGCGCCCAACATCTGCGCGCCGGCAACCGCTGCGGCGGTCGGTGACATGCCGGCCATTTGATTGGTGCGGGCCTGATCGCAAATCTGCACCGCGTTGTCCACCAATAGCCCCAGCGCGATGATCATCGACGCCAGCGACATTTGTTCTAACTGCACGTCAAACAACGTGATCACGCCGATCGACGACAGCACGACAAACGGAATGTTCGCCGCCATCACCGCCGCCGTGCGAAATCCGACCACCAGATAGACCAGGACGATGACGATCAAGATCGCTTCGATGATGTTGACGATCACATCCCGAATTCGCCCTTTCACGCTGTCCGACTGATCCGAGATGATCGTCACGCCCAGATCGGGCGGCAACGAGCCGACGACGTTCTGCATTTGAGCGACTTTGGCTTTGGCCGAATCGCAAATCTCGATGATGTTCGAGCCTGACTTCATCGTCACGGCGACCACCACCGCGGACTGTTCCATTTCGTTGTCGCCGTAACGGCAAATCAGCGGCGGCGGATCGAGATAATCGCGGCGGACGTTCAGCCCGAGACTCTCAAGATAAACATGGTTAGCGCCGCTATCGGTGGGCGAAAGGGCCGCGATGATCGAATCGAGTTCCTGGACGGCGTCGAGTTCGCCCCCCGGCTTCACATAAAATCGCCCATCATCGGCGTCGATCGTTCCGCCGGGCGCGACAATGTTGCGTGCTTCGACCAGCGACTTCAATTGCGACGAGGTAAGCTGCAGTTTCGACCAGGCGCCAACGTCGGTTTCGATATAGATCGCTTCCTCCAGAACGCCGAAACGGTCGACTTTCGCCACGCCTGGCAGCAGTCGCAGTTCGTCCCGAATCTGTTCGGAGAAGAGATCCAAGTCGCGCGGCGAGTAAGCGTACGCCGGATCAATTTCGGCGGCGCCGTGGAGCGGTTTTTGGTGCACCGCGAACAAAATGATGTTCGTATCGGTGAACTCATCATTCACGTAGGGCGTGATGTTCGGCTCCGGCATCGGAACGTTGCGAACGCGTGCGCGGACTTTATCCCAGATGTCGTCAACTTTGCTTCCCGGCAGCGCATCTTCCAGTTCGACGAAGATCGTCGAGAGTCCGTTGCTCGAATTCGAACGGATCAGTTTCACTTCTTCCAAGCCGTCAATCGCTTCTTCCAGCGGATCGGTGACCAGCTCTTCGACCTTTTGAGCCGAAGCGCCGGTCCAACGGGTCGCGACGACGCAAACTTTGATCGTAAAGTCAGGGTCTTCGCGGCGCGGCATCGTCATAAAGCTGACGATCCCCCAGACGACGGTCATCAGCACGATCGAAACGACCACCGTCGGCCGTTTGATCGCGAATTCCGGCAGATAGTTCACTGGGCGGCTCCCGGTTTTTTGATCAGCACGATTTCATCGCCATCAACCAGGTAATGGACTCCTTCGACAATCAATTGGGCGCCGGCCGCCAGCGTCCCAGGCTCGACCGGTTCAATCCGCTGCAGCGCCGCTTCTTGTCGCAGCGCTGCGTCAGCCGTCACGATTGTGACTGGCGTTTCTCGCGCAATGGGGCGATCAGGCGTTGACCGATCCACCACAAAGACCGACGCTTGACCGCTGGCGTGCCGCAGCGCTTTCATCGGGACATACAAGCCGCTCCCCGCCGAATCTTCCGAGAGCTCGACGCGCACCAGATCTCCTGGTCGCAACAGCCAGCCGCCGCGATCATAGAGCAGCTTATCGCCGTTCCAGTCGTCGGCTTCTTGTCCCTCGACGATCATCTTGCCGGCGATCAAGTCCCGCTCAGGATCAAAGTTTTGATCGCTTCGAATGGTGACCGGCACAAAGTTCCAGTTTCCCAAAAACGGCACGCTGACCGGCTGAGCGTCGACGCGAATCTTCTCGACCGTCAGCACGCGGTTTTTGTTGTCCGATATTTCCCCCATGTGTCGGTTGGTCGCTTTCCACACAAAGGCGCCTTGCGCGTCATGATGAATCGATTCTTCTTCGACAAACAGCCGCTGGTCGCCGCTCAACACGGGGCCAATGTTCAGCGGCCAGAGATCGACGGTCCGCGCCACGGGGTATCCATCCAACTCCATCGGCGGCGTCATTTGCACTTCTTCGTTGCGAACCAACAACTTGACCGTAAAGGTGCGCGTCTGCGAATCGGCGACGGCGTCGGTCAGATAGACGAAGCCGCACAGTTCTTTCCGCGGCTGGCCAGGGTTGATCGTATAGATCCGCAGCGAATCGCCATGTTGGAATTTGCGCGACGCCGCGGCGGAAAGCTCGAACTCGATCGAGACCGGATCCATCAGCTGCACCGTGATCACCGGATCGCCTGCTTTGACGTAGCTGCCCGGCAACACATGCGTCTCGGCGATCTGTCCGCGAAACGAACTGTAGAGCACGACATCTTCCAAGTTCCGCTCGGCGTCGGCCAACTGTTGTTCAGCCTGCAACGCTTGGGCTTCCAACGAACGAACTTCCGCTTGTCGCGAGGAGAGTTCGGCTTTGGCGCGCGCGACGTTCGCTTCGGCGGTCGCCATTGTCGTGATCGCTTGATCGAGCGCCGCCTGCGTGCTGGCCGATTTGTCAAACAGCTTTTGCGTGCGGGCCATTTCAATCTCGGCCAGTTGTTTCTCCGCTTCGGCCGCGGCGATGCTGGCCGGAATTCGCTGTTCGATATCTACCTGAACGGCCTCAATTTGTCGGCGGGCCACTTCGACGGCGGCCTTGGCCGATTGCACGGTGATCTGAAATCGTTCGTCATCCAACCGGGCCAGCGGGGTTCCTTCCGAGAGCAAGTGCGATTCGCCATTTTGGGCGACAAGACGCCCTTCGATCTGTTCGTTCGGCTCAATCACCTGGCGAACGCGACCTTCGACCTCGAAACCAATCTGCTCGGTCTTCCAAGAAACGACCGATCCGGTTACCTCGGAAGCGACTCCAGGTCGCGTTGTATTCAGCGTGATCGTCGAAACGGGACGCGGCGGTTTGCGAACTTCCGCCGTTTCGGTCTGCGGCGAGCAGCCCCCAAGCCCCCCTACGAAGAGACCAACCAAGGAGACGGAAACCGATAAATGCGTTAAAATGCGAGTAAAGGCCATAAGATTGCCTTAGTTTGTCCGCGGATTTGCCGAAAAGTAAACCGAGCGGTATAGTTTAAGCGTTGCCTAGCAAAAGTAAACCCCAAGGTGCAAGTTTGCCCGTCGAGCTCCCCACGGAATCCCGTCTGACCGATCGGAAACGAGCCGCGATCGTGGCTGCTGCGGTGAAAGAATTTGAAACCTGCGGCTTCGACAACACCAGCATGAACCGGATCGCCGAGACCGCCGAAGTGAGCAAGAGGACGGTCTACAACCACTTTGAGAGCAAAGACGCTCTCTTTCTGGCGATCATCGAAGAACTGCTGGAAACGACCGAATCGCTCCCCGATTTTCCGCATGAGCCAGACCGCGACCTGGCCGAGCAACTGGCGGCCAACGCGCGGCATGTGGTCGAGCTGTTCACTTCCGCCAGCTTTCAGGGATTGGTTCGGGTCACCCTCTCTCGTTTCTTGATGTCGCCTCATTTGGCCCAGCAAACGATCGGCGATCAGAAACGGTTTCGCGTGCGGTTGGTTCGCTGGCTCGAGCAAGCGACCGCAGCAGGTCGCCTGCAAATTGAGGACGCCGAGTTCGCCGCCGCCCAATTTTGCGGACTACTGCAGGCGTTCACCTTCTGGCCGCAAGTCTTTGGGCTCGAACCGATGCCGGCGGCGGCCGAAAAAGAACGAATCATCCAATCCGCAGTCGCGATGTTCGTTAAGCAATACGCCGTGTAGTCAACCGGCGTGGGCAAGTGCTACGATGTCGGCAGTGTTATTCGCCTGTCGACCTCTGAAGGATCTGTCTGTTGTCTGAACCGAGCACTTACTTTCTGATGGTCGAGCTGAAACCGACCGCCGACAGCGCCTTCGACCCGGCCGAAGTCTCCGGCATCTTCACTCACTGCTTCGTCCCAACCGGCAACTTCTACGAAGCGGTCAAGTTGTTTGAAGCGTCGATCGCCGAGCAGAACCTGGAACTGGTCAACATCGAGTGGTGCATCTTGTTCGACACGTTCGACTGGACGCCGGAAGATATCGCCGTCCACGCACCGCTCCGCGAAAAAGCGATCCGCCAAAGCGAAGTTTGCTTCGGCGACATGATCACCTGGGGCGAAGATGAGGAAGAGGATTAGAGAGCCGTTTGGGCGGACCCTCTGAAATGCGGCGCCAACACTTGGTCCGCACAGCAAACCCTACAACGGCTTAGCGGCTGCTCTCGGCCTGGACGATCTCGTCAAACTTCGGCGCCGAATGGAGATCCAGCGAGGCGGAGTCTTGGATCGACGGAGATACTGCAGCGGTCTCGTCCGCCGTTAAAGTCGTTGGCGACTGGCCCAACTCTTCGGCGGTCTTGGGCGGATCCAACAAAGGGCTGGTCGCGACTGCATTTCCAACCAGAGCCGCCATCACCAGCAACAACGGAACGCGCAAGCTTGAGATCTTAAACATGTCAGCCCCGGCGAGTTTAAGGATCGGGTAAGCTGCTAGGCTAACTCCTAATGTGACGGCTTTCCACTATCCATGCTGTCATTTTTCCAAGAATTATAGTTCGCCTTCTAACTAATACTTTGCCGCGACGACAACGCGATTCCCTTGCTCGACCCGCGCATAAAAAAACGCTCCCGGCCGGATTCCTCCGATCAGAAGCGCTGCTGGTTCTAAATCGATCGATTAACCGCCGCTTACCCCCTTGGCGATGCGATCGCCGATCGTCTTGTCGATGTTGCGCCAGTACTGCAGAACGCGGGCCAGGACCGGCTCTTTAACGCCCCCTTTAATATGCCCGACGACGTTCGACACCAAGCGATCCCGCGCGGCGTCGTCCAGCACTTCACGCACCAACGTTCCGGCTTGGCCCCAGTCGTCGTCATCTTGGCGGAGCGTATAGGCGGCGTGAACAAACTCGCCGTCAGCGCTCCAAACTTCGGCAGCCGGATAATGCTCGGGATCGGCGGCCGGGCCACCTTTCGAGTTGGGCGCGTAGACCGGATCGGTCACGTTATCAACCCGCATCGCGCCATCTTTGCTGTAGCTATGTACCGGACACTGGGGGCGATTGACCGGAACTTGCTTGTAGTTCACTCCCATGCGGGCACGATGCGCGTCGGCATAGGCGAACATCCGACCAAGCAACATCTTGTCAGGACTGACGCCGATTCCCGGGACCAGATTGTTCGGCTCGAACGCCGCTTGTTCGATCTCGGTATGGAAATCAGTCGGATTACGATTCAGCGTGAGCTTGCCCACTTCCTGCAGCGGATAGTCGCTATGCGGCCAAACTTTCGTCAGGTCGAACGGGTTGAAGCGATAGGTCTTCGCTTCTTCATACGGCATGATCTGCATGTGGAGCGTCCAACTGGGATAATTACCCTGCTCGATCGCTTGGAACAGATCGCGACGATGATAGTCGGCGTCTTCGCCGGCGATGCGTACCGCTTCGTCCTGGGTCAGAAAATCATTGCCTTGATCCGTTTTGAAGTGGTACTTTACCCAGAACCGCTCGCCGGCGGCGTTGACCCACATATAGGTATGGCTCGAATAGCCGTTCATATTGCGCCAGGTCTTGGGAATCCCGCGATCTCCCATCAGCCATGTGACCTGATGAGCCGACTCCGGCGAGAGCGACCAGAAATCCCATTGCATGTCATGATCACGCAGGCCGTTGTCAGCGCGGCGTTTCTGCGAACGGATGAAATGTTGAAACTTCATCGGATCGCGAATAAAGAAAACCGGCGTGTTGTTCCCCACCATGTCGTAGTTGCCTTCGGTGGTGTAGAACTTCAGCGCAAATCCGCGGGGATCGCGCCAAGTATCGGGGCTCCCTCGTTCACCGGCCACCGTCGAAAAGCGAATCAGCGTGTCGGTCTTCACGCCCGGCTGAAACACCGCCGCTTTGGTATAAGCGCTGACGTCGTGCGTCACTTCAAAATGCCCAAACGCGCCGGAGCCTTTGGCATGCGGCTGTCGTTCGGCGATCCGCTCGCGATTGAAATTCGCCATCTGCTCGATCAGATAGTGATCATGCAGCACAATCGGACCATCCGCTCCGACGGTCAGCGAATGTTCATCACTAGCGACCGGAATCCCGGCGTCGGTAGTTGTCGGCTTCGGTTTCTCACTGGTCATCTTTCGTACCTCCCTGACACCCTTCGCCGGATGCGCTATTGACGGTGTTAAGCCAAACCGACCTTCCGCGCCAGACGCACGCGCAAGTCGTTCAACCTACTAAGCGTCATTGTAGGACTCGGGAGGAGCGTTGTCACTGGAACGAAGTTTTCTTCGTAGCCGCTGCGCGAGTTTTGAGGTTGCGCGATTTCCCTGGTTGGCCGCGATAGCTCCGCTATCGCGGCCGACGAAGTCGGTAAGAGGCATCGAGCCGCGGCCGGACCTAGAGCGGTGGTTGCCGCGCCGTTTGAAATGGCGAAATGGCCCCGAACTGCATACCGGGAGCCAATGCCTCTTACGGCTGCGCCGCCCCGATAGCGGAGCTATCGGGGCCAACCGGGAAATTGCGCAACTTCAAAACTGGCGCAGTGGGCTACGAAGAGAGCAATGCGTCCGGCCAACGCTTGACCTACACCATGCCCCACTTCTTTCGCAGGTACCATTCGCCGCTGAGCAAGCCGACGACCAAGATCAGATTCAGCCATGCGTCGCGAGCCGACTCGGGCCAGGTCCATTTGGTTTGGACTTCGATTTCGGTCTCAGGCGGCGATTTTTTCACCATCTCGATCAGTTCCGGCAATTGCTCGGCGGCCCAGGCTTTTCCGCCGGCGCTGGAAGTAATCGCAGCCAGGCTCGCCATTTGCGATGGTTTGGCCGAAGGATCGGCGAGCTCTAAATCTTGATCGGCGACAAAGAATCGCCCGTTGCCGACGCCAAGCGCTTTGCCGTCGCGCAGCGCCGTGACCTCCAGCATATAGTCGCCGGCGGTGTCGCCGGTTTCGACCGTACCGATCACCCCTTCATCGCCAGGCGCCAAACGCACGTTGGTCTTGCTGCCATCAGGTGCGATGAGCGACGCCTGGAACGTCGCATCCGCGATCACATCTCCAGCGGCGTCGCGCGCGCCGGCGTTAAAGGTGAACTGCGACTGCGGCGGAAAGCGGCGCTGCGGCAGTTCGACATACACATCGCGGCGTTCCAGTTCTTCCTTCTTGGCCAGCCACAAGATGCACTGCCTCCAAAAACGTTTGTGCAGATCGGCCTTGCCAAATGAAGCCCATTGCCAGGTTCCATCGACGGCGAAAGCCAACACGCGGCCGAGACCATACTCGCCAGCAACCAAGATCGGTACGTTGCGATTGGTTTCTAGCAAAACTTGAGCCCGCGGCTTGATCCCTTCAAAATGATTGGCGCCATGCATCGGCGGCAATGACTGCCAGGCGTTATTATTTTCGGTCAGCACGGCGATCGTCGTTAAGTAATGCGGTTTGGTCGGATGCAATGCAAGCGGCCCAGCGACGTGCAGGTCTTCCCGAATCGGCGCATCAAAGTCTTGTCCTTCAAAGCGATTGATCGTAATCGGCAACACGTCGGCCAGCGGAGTCCGTTGATACCGCCCAGCGCCAAATGTGTGAAAGCCTCCCTGCATCATCAGCCCTTTCCCTTCTTCGACCTGCTTGGCCAACAACGTCAGCGTCGAATCGCTCAGCGCGGTCGAATCGAGATCGCCGATAATGAAAACGTCGTACTTCCCCTCTTCCATCTGCTTGGTCAGATCAACCGGCCATTGATCGCGGCGACGACGATCGAGCCATTGAAAATCGATCTGCATATCGGCCGACTTGGCGATTGCACGGCGCAAATACATTTGCTCGTACCGATCAAGCACGCGTCCTTCGACATACAGCACCTTCAATCCGCCCGACAGCACATTCAAATAAGCGTCCAGTCGATTGTTTTTGCTAATCAGCTCTCCCTCTTGCGGCTCGATCGCGACGGTCAGCTTGTACTGCCCCGGCGTTTGCGGCGTGAAGCGAAAGCCGACGTCGAGCGTCTCCTGATCCTTTGTCGATTGAATCCGTTTCGTATCGATGACGGTCGCTTCTCCTTTTTCGTTTTCGAGGATCAACTGCACCGGCACCGGGCGATTGGCCATCCCTTGAATATGAATCGCCGCCTGGACGACCATCTCGTTTTTGACGAAGACGGTAAACTGATCGGCCAACGTTTTGACCGCCACATCGCGGGCCTGCGACGGATCAATCGCCTGACCAAACGTCAGCGTATGCAGCGGCACGTCCAGCCGCGCCAGATCGCGGGCCGCTCTTTGCAATTCAACCCGAGGAGTAAAGACGCGCTGCGCTCCGTCGGACAACAGCACGACGCCGGCCAGCTTCTTGCCGGCCATCTGACGGACGACATCATCGAGTGACGAACCGATATCGGTAAAGCGGCCGGCGGCGTCTTGCGGAAATGCAATCTTGCCATTTTCAAACGCGACCCGTTCGGCTTGCGAATCAAACGCATAGACCGCGACCTCAATGTTCTGACCGAGGGACGCCAGATCAGACTGCACTCCTTTCAGCGCCTCCTGCACCGCGTCATAGCGGGTTTCGCCTGCGGATGAATCGGGGATCGACATGCTCTGACTGACGTCGTACATCACGACCAACGTCGCCGTTTGCGGTCGCGTAGTGGTTGTCAGCCAGGTTGGGCGCAACATGGTCAGCACCAGCAGTCCGATCGCGCCGAAACGCAACAGCGCGATCAGCCCGCGACGACGTTCGGTGGTCGATGCAAACGAAGGCGCGATCGCCAGCAGTGCAACCAGGATCACCGCCGTGATGAACACGACCGTAAGACTATCGAACGTTGGTTGCAGGTACCAGCCAGACATGCGTGCGCTACGCCTCCTGCCGATAGAAGCGTTGCGACAGGGCGAACTCGATCGCCAACATCAGCGCCACCAGCAAAATCAACGGTGAGAAAAACTCGCGACCGACGCGAGCCTTCCCTTGCTCCCGCTCGATTTCGCTTTGCTCTTTGGCGACCTGATAGCGATCGGCGCCAAAGATCCCGTCCAACTCTTCCGCCGCAAGCGGATTGAGCTGCGTCGCATACGGCGGCAAGTTGACGCTAAAACCCAGCGTCGGTCCGCCTCCCAGCGGACGCAAACGGTACGAGCCGATTTGATCGGTGAACGGAATCGTGATCAAACCCCGATCGGGGATCACCTCTTGCGGATCTCCTCCACGCGGCGTGAACAGCAAATGCGTTTGCTCGGCTTGCTGCGGACCGGTCAGCAGCGACGCTCGCTCGCCGACAAAGTAGTTCAACCGCTCTTCGCCGCTACGGACCAAATATTTCGCCATTTGATTCGTGAGCACGAAAAAGGGCCATGAATCAAACCCGGTGAAGAGCGTATTCCACGGCGGCGATTCGCCCGAGGCGATCGACGTGGTGAAGGTCAGCACCAGGCCATCGCCGATGCGTTGTTCGATCAGTGCAGGCAAGTTGTTGGGGCTACTAAAGGGAATGACGACATCCGCTTCCGGCGCGAGATCGTCAAACGACCAATGCCGAGCAACCGGAAAACTGCGCCACGGGACGCTGTCGCCGATTTCGCGAAACGGGGCCAGCAATTGATGCTGGTAATCCTTGGGCTCCAAATACCAGATGCGATCACCGGCTCTCCATTGTCGCGACAGCTTACCAGGCAACAACTTCTGCGGCTCTTCGCCATTCATTTTGTCGAGCGAAGCGGACTGTCCCAAAAAGATCGCGAGTCCTCCGCCCCGTTGAACATATTGATCCAGCTTTCGCCAGGCGTTGTTGGAATAGGCGCCGGGATCAACGAGCACGATGCCGCGATAGGCGTCCAGCTCTTGTCGGTCGAGCGTTTCCGGCGTGACGACATCGACTTGAAACGGAGCGCGGCCCGAATCTTGAAACGCCGGCGGCGCGATCGCGTTGATCAAATCACGACTCGCGTCTGGCGTCGTTTCGACAACCAGCAGCGGCCACGGCTCACGGACTTCAAACGTAAACCAACGTTTGTCATCCGCCTCGAGACCATCGGCCGCGGCCAGATTGACCCAGCCGTGATGCACGCCGACCGGCAAGTCCGACAGGCGAAACTGAACGGCTTGAGATTCTCCGTCGGCTAATTGCAAATTACGGCGATCACGGCGATCGGCCTTCGGCAAGATCAGCTCGCCATCTTCCACGATCGGCAATGCGTTATCGAGTTGCTCCAGATAGAGCTCCAACGTTTGCGAAGTTTCTGGTCCATCTTGGGCCACTTCGACCTGCACCAGCACGTCGCTGTTTTTCGAGACGCTATCGGCCGAAAGCTGCAAATCGGCGACCGACGTATTGCGCACATCGACAGCGCCGACGTCGATCAAATACAACGGATAGTCAGGATGCTGGGCCAATTTGTTTTTCAAATCGCTTTGCTGCGCCCCGCTCCAGGCCGGCTGACTGAGATCGGTAAAGACGTAGATCTCTTTTCGCTTCTTTTCGCTCGAGTCGGCCAGATCGACCGCCTGGCTAACGATCCGATCCATGCTTTCACCGCCGGGCGAAACTTCCAGTCGTTGAATCGCCTGACGCGCGGCGCCGATATCCGCGGCGAAGATCGATGCGCCGGTGCGTCGATCGGCGATCGCAACTTCGCTTTCTGGCGGCAATTGGCCGGTCAACCAAATCGCGATCTCTTGGGCTTTCTCCAGCCGCGTTTGATTTTCGTGCTGATATAAGAGTCGCGGCGAAGTGTCGAACACAAAGACCGCCGAGACCGGCGCCTCTTGATCTCCCAACGAACCTGCGCCTCCGGCGCTGAGCGCCAGCGGCGTCACCACGCCTACGCCGGCCAGCAGCGCAATCGCCAATATCGTCATGCCGATGGCCAGTCCTCGACTAGCGCCCACGAGCCAAGTCGCCGCCGCGACGATCCCGGCGATCCCCGCGCCAAACGCGAGCAATCCCACCAAGACCCAACTGCTGACCGCGGCCGAACTGACGCTCGGTCGCGCCAGCGCCAACACCAGCAACAAGATCGCAACGCAACGGAGGAAGAGCAGGATCCAATGCTTTAGTTCGAGCCGACGTTGGTTCTGCACGTTGCGCGCACGCACAAACCGTAAAGCGGGAAACACGATCCGCTTCGGCTGCTGCCGCATCACCAGATGCAACAAGATCGGGACGCCGATTAACAGGCCGCCGATCAGCAAGCTGAGGTTGGCCAACTGCATGGCTTAAAACCTCGTGCGACGGTTAATCAGGTATTCGGTCAACGCTTTGTCGAACGGCATGCTGGTATCGAGCTCGACGTAGTCCACGCCCGCCTTTGAAGCGTCGCGGCGATAGCGCTCACGAAACGCTTCGACCTCTTTGCGATAGTCGGCGCGATAGCTGCCGGCGTCAAGCTTGAGAACTTCGGTCGACTCTGGATCTTCCAGTTCGACCATGCCGTCAAACGGAAACGTGACTTCCGCTTCATCCAGAATATGAAACAGGATGACGTCATGTTGACGATGCCGCAGTTGATACAGCGCTTTGAAAACTTCCTCAGGATCCGACAGCAAATCGCTGAAGATCATCACTACGCTGCGATGCTTGAGCATCGCAGCCAACTGCGACAAGCTATGAGCGATGTCGGTCTCGCCGGTCGGCTTCAAATTAGTCAGCAGCGAGAGGACATCCCCCAGATGCTTGCGCTTGGACTTCGGAGGCAGACTTTGGCGGATCTTCGTATCAAAGGTCACCAACCCAACGGGGTCTTGCTGATGAATCATCAAGTAGCAAATCGCGGCGGCCAGCGAGATCGCGTAGTCAAACTTGGTCATCTCTTGGCGATAGGTGTAGCCCATCGACTTCGAGAGATCCATCGCCAGGTAGCCGGTGATGTTGGTTTCGGCTTCAAACTTTTTGATGTAGTAGCGATCGGTCTTCGCGTAGACGAGCCAGTCGATGTCTTTGGGGTCGTCCCCTTGTTCGTAGCGGCGATGCTCGCTGAACTCGACCGAGAAGCCGTGATAGGGAGACGCGTGCAAACCTTGAAAGAACCCCCGCACGACAAACTGAGCGCGCAGGTCCAGCCGCGAAATCTGGCGAATAACTTCCGGCTTTAGGTAGCTCTCAACGGTCGACATGGGTTTCGTCTTCGTAGGGCAGGCCGTGCCTGCCGCCGGCTGGATAGGACATTAGCCCGTTGCGCAAGCGAGGGAATGCGTGCGGCTATGTTTGTTCAGCATGGTTTTTGTGGGGGGGAACGGCTACATTTTTATCCGTAGCGATGTTTTTTTAATTCCGGCCGCATTCCCTCGCTTGCGCTGCGGGCTAGTGTTTTGTCGTTTGGCAGGGCGAAGGTGCGTCTCGACGCACCTTACTCGTTTCTTTGGCAGGCACGGCCTGCCCTACTTCTCAAACTTTTCAATCTCCGGTTCCGGGATTTCTTTTAGCAGTTTGCGAATTACGTCTTCGTTGGTCATCCCTTCGGCCTGGGCTTGAAAGTTGGTGCTGATGCGGTGACGCAGCACGGGGATTGCGATCTTTTTGACGTCTTCGATCGCGACCGAGAAGCGACCTTCCATCGCGGCGATCGCTTTGCCGCCGTTGATCAGGTTTTGACCTGCCCGCGGTCCGGCGCCCCAGTCGACCAGCTCTTGGATGAACTTGGGGGTTTCGGGGTCTTTCGGACGAGTCGCACGAACAAGTCGGGCGACATACTTCACCACGTATTCGCTGACGGCGACCGACTGGACCAACTTCTGAATGTTGAGAATCGCACGGGCCGAAAAAATCTTGCGCACTTCGACCTTCTCTTGCCGCGTCGTACTCGACAAGATCTTTTCTTCTTCGCTCAGCGTGGGGTAACCGATGATGATGTTGAACATGAAGCGGTCCAACTGCGCTTCGGGCAGCGGGTAGGTTCCTTCTTGCTCGATCGGGTTTTGCGTCGCGATCGTAAAAAAGGGATCGGGCAAGTCATACGTCTCGCGACCGACGGTCACTTCGCGTTCTTGCATCGCCTGCAGCAGCGAGGCTTGCGTCTTGGGCGGGGTCCTGTTGATTTCGTCAGCCAGCAGAATGTTGGTGAAAACCGGCCCTTCGACAAAGCGGAAGTTGCGACGGCCGTTCTCGTCTTCTTCTAACACATTGGTGCCGGTAATGTCGGACGGCATCAGGTCGGGGGTGAACTGCACGCGTTTGAACTGCATGTCCAACACGCGGGCCAACGTGCTGACCATCAACGTTTTGGCCAGACCAGGCACCCCTTCCAACAAACAATGTCCGCGAGTAAAGATAGCGGCGAACAATTGCTCGATGACTTCCTCTTGACCGACGATGACCTTCTGCAACTCTTGCTGCATGACCAGCTTTTGTTGCTTAAACTCTTGTAGTACTTCGCCGAGGTTGCGGGTTTTTGCCACGTAGCGATCCTCAATGGGCTGAAATCGTTGGCGGGATTGCGGTTGTTCAGTAACAAGCCGTTTCCTGTCAGGGCGAACCTAAATTGCAATTTTGTCGCCCAAAAGCGCCGAATGGCTCTAAAATAGTGGGAAGCGTCCAGACAGCGTGATTTTAGGAATCACAGCCGCCCACGGCAACGTGTACGGGCACTTCTGCATCGGCGTTAACTACTGAAAAGTTAGATATTTATGTCGACCATCCATCGCTGCACAGCTAGCCCGTTTACGGTTCCTGGGAAGCTTACGCAGCTTGCCTATGCAACCCTGGCGATTGTGACGATTGCGGCGACTTTGTCGACCAATTTGTCAACCGCCGCCGCGCAGAACGTTCAACGCGGGGGAAACCCGGTCACGCCGCAGCGGGTCAACGAAGCGATTGCGCGCGGCGTCAATTTTCTGCGTAAGCAGCAACAAAGCGACGGCGGCTGGTCCGAATATCCGGGCCAACCCGGCGGCGTGACCAGTCTGGTGATGCTGGCGCTGATCGAAAGCGGTCTCGACGAAGATGACCCGGCTCTGACCAAAGGGTTGCAGTATTTAGAAACGAAGATCGGCCAACCAGAGCATACCTATGCGCTCAGTCTGCAAATCATGGCCTACAGCATGACCGATCCGACCGGACGCAAAGCGAGCATCGTCGCCAACGCCCAAAAGTTGGCCGGAATTCAAATCCGCGGCGGCGACCGGAGCGGCATGTGGACCTATTCGGATCCGCGCGGCGGCGGCGGCGGCGACAACTCCAATACGCAATTCGCAATTCTAGCGCTGGATGAAGCGGCCCATGTAGGAGCGAAGATTGACGAACCCACCTGGCGCGTCTCGCACGACTACTGGGAAAAATCGCAAAACCCGAACGGCTCGTGGGGCTATCTGCCGAAATCGCCGGGACGCGGCAGCATGACGGCGGCCGGAATCTCGTCGATGATCATCACCACCAAACGTCTGGCCGAGGGAGACGCCCAGGTCAACGGCGAACACATCCAATGTTGCGGACAGCAAACCCCCAACGATGCGATTGAAGATGGCTACGCCTGGCTCGGCCGCAACTTTACGGTCTATACCAACCCAGCCGACGGGGGCGATTCGCTCAATTTGCTTTACTATTTGTATGCGGTCGAACGAGTCGGACGCTTGGGCGGGCGACGCTTTATCGGCGAGCATGATTGGTATCGCGAAGGCGCCGAGATGCTGGTCAACAACCAAGACACGCTAAGCGGTTCGTGGCGCGGCACCGGCAACGCCGAAGTCACGCATCCGGCGGTCTCAACTTCGCTGGCGCTCCTCTTTCTGGCCAAAGGTCGCCGGCCGGTCTTGGTCGCCAAATACAAACATGACGCCGCCGGCCCGCGCAATACGGTCAGCAACGACTGGAATCGCCACCGCAGCGACATCGCCAATTTGACTCACTTTATCGAGCCGCGCTGGGGCAATCAGCGGATGACCTGGCAAGTGGTCGACGCCGCGCATGCGACGACCGAAGATCTGCTGCAAACGCCAGTCCTGTGGATCAGCGGGCGAGACGGATTGAAACTGACGCCAGAGCAAGAAAAAAGCTTGAAGCAGTATATCGAGCAAGGAGGCTTCGTCTTTGCCGAAGCGGCGTGCGGCGGCGCCAAGTTTGACGCCGACTTTCGCGCATTGATGAAACGAATCTTCCCCGACGCTCCGCTACGTCTGTTGCCGCCGGATCATCCGATCTGGTTCGCCGAAGCGCCGATCGAAGCGAAGTACGCCAAACCGCTGCTCGGAATCGACGCTTGCTGCCGCACCAGCGTCGTTTATTGCCCTGAAGATCTCGGCTGCTTTTGGGAACTGAACCGCAGCGAAGCGACTGCCAATTATCCGGCGTCGGTTCGCGCCCAGATCGAAGCCGGCAGCTTGATGGGCGCCAACGTGTTGGCCTACGCGACGGGACGCAAGCTGAAAGACAAGCTGGAAGATATCGAGATCGACGATACGCTGGGGGTCGAAGATGGCCAGTTGCGCAACACGCTGGTCGTCGCCAAGCTGCAACATAACGGCGGCGCCGACGACGCTCCCGCGGCGCTGACCAACATGGTTAAAGTAGCGGGACGGCAGCTTGATTTTCGCTTTGACGCTTCGCCCCACCTGATTCCGGCCAGCTATGACAAGCTGTACGAGTACCCGATCATCTTTATGCATGGGCGGCGCGACTTCCGCTTCACTCCCAAAGATCGGACTACTTTGGCCGAGCATTTATCGCGCGGCGGATTTCTCTTCGCCGACTCGATTTGCGCCAGCGTGCCGTTCACCACCGCGCTGCGCCGCGAAATGAAGATGATGTTTCCCGACGCCGAGCTGAAAGAAATTCCGCTCGATCACCCCATCTACTCCGACGCCTACAACGGCTTTGATATCACCACCGTCACCGTCAACGATCCGCAAGAGCGTCAGGAAGGGGAAGGCTTGCAGGCGACCCAATCACGTCAGGCCCCCAAATTAGAAGGCCTGTGGCTGGATGATCGCCTGATCGTCGTCTTTTCGCCGCTGGACATCAGCTGCGCGATGGAAAATGGCTCCTCCCTGCAATGCAAGGGGTATGTGCGGGAAGACGCGGCGCGAATCGCAGCGAATATCTTGCTATTTGCGATGCAGCAATAGCGGCGATCTTCGTATCCCGTTGCGCTATTTGGCCGAACGGATTCCGGTTGGCCCGGATAGCTCCGCTATCGGGGCCGACGAAGTCGGTAGGAGGCATCGAGCCGCGGCCGGACTTACTTCGGTGGTCGCTATACCGTTGGAAATGTCGAAAAGCCCCTGAACTGCTTACCGGGAACCAACCAATGCCTCTTACGGCTGCGCCGCCGCGGATAGCGGAGCTATCGCGGCCAACCAGGGAAATAACGCAACTCCAAAACTCGCGCTGCGGGCAACGAAGAGCAGACTAATCTTGGTTCATCTGAGCGACCTGCTAGATTAGAGGGGAAACTTTGATCTCGCAGCAGGAACGGTTTTACGCATATGTACCAAGAGTCGGAAAGCAGTCGCAAGACGATGGGAGACGTCGACGTCGTGTTTCACGACGGGCTGTATCACCTCTTTCACCTCGTTCTGCCGAATCACGACTTTATCGCACATGCGGTCAGTGACGATGGTCTGGCCTGGCATCGCGTCGAGAATGCGCTGTTTATCGGACATCCCGGCGCGTGGGACGATTCGATGCTCTGGACGATGCACGTGACGCCCAATCCGTTCAAGCCAAATTCATGGCGAATGTTCTACACCGGGCTCGCGCAGCATGACAACGGATTGGTGCAGCGACTAGGGATGGCGACCAGCGACGACTTGTACCAATGGGTCAAATCACCGGTCCGCTGGGTCAGCCAATGCAAGCGTTGCCGCGTGAAGAACGCGCCGGCCAGCAACATTAACGCGCACTATGAAGAGACGAGCCATTTCCCGCTGGAGTCGCCGGCGCCCTACTACGAAAGTAAATTGTCTGAGGGTCGCAGTTGGATCAGTTGGCGTGACCCGTTCTATTATCGAGACGAAAACCAAGGCTGGCTGCTAGCAGCAGCCCGCGTTCCGGATGGTCCGGTCTGTCGTCGCGGCTGCGTCGCTTTGTTGGAAGAAACCGCCGAAAACCAATTTGAAGCGAATCCCAGCCTGTTTCATCCCGGGCTGTACGATGACATCGAAGTCCCCAACCTGATGAAGCTGCGCGGCGAACGATATTTGATCGGCAGCATCCGAGAAGACGCCAAAATTCGTTACTGGCACGCTTCCGATCTTGAAAAGCCGTGGGCGAACTTTTTCGACAACGTTCTCTTGCCCAAGGGAAACTACGCCGGGCGAATCTGCTTTGACGACCATGGCCCGATGATCTGGAATTTTTACTCGCATGACATCACGAAGCGGACGGTGAAAAATCTGCTTCCTCCGCCCAAGCGAATTCGGCAACTCTCGGACGGTCAATTGCAGGTCGCGTCGTTTGAAGGCTTCGACAAACGAATTAAAGCCGACGTGACCAGCGAGGTTTTTCAGATCTCGAAAATGCTGGCCGACAAGGATGGTTCGGCCGAAGTAAATAATGAGGCCAGTTCGATTCGCTTACGAAACGACGCCGGTTTTCAGGCGTTTTTGTTTCACTCGACGGTCGATTGTTTTCGCTTTCGGGCGCGGCTAGACATGCAAGGCAACGGCAAATGCGGGCTCGTCTTTCGGATCAACCCCGAGACGCAGGACGGCTATTTCATGTCGCTGGATATGTATCGCGGAGTCGCTCAGCTGCGATCCTGGGCGACTGACCATGCAGCGACCGGCGAGCACATGATGCGTTTTGACACGCTGCAAGCCGGCTACTGGCGAAGCCGTTTGGACCGTCCCTGCGAGATTCGCCTAGTAGCTTACGGCAGCTACATCGAGTTTTCGATCGACCATCGCATCGTAATTTCCCTGGCTGATCAGACGTTTTCGGAGGGAAAACTGGGGTTCTATGTCGAAAGTGCTTGTCTCGATATCGACCAGATTCATTTAGAGCAGATGCAACGTCCGGTGACGGCTGACGAAAATCTGGCGCAGTAGTCCTTGGCTGGGGCCATATTTCCCCCGCAGTTATTGCCCCACTTTTTGCGGTAGTTTGACAAAGTTTTGCGCAAACCCCTGTCGCTGTCCAGTCGCAACTAGACTGATCGATACGTCTGGGAGTAAACTGTCGCTAGCCGGGAATAACACTTGAGGAGGAGGCGCGGAAGATCCGCAGGTCTCTATACACCCATGACGCAGATTCTTGTCGTAGATGACGATCGAGCTGTAGCGCGCCTCGTTCAGCGTTGCTTTGAAGGTAGTGCTGTTGACGTTCTGACCGCTCAGCGCGCCGCCGAAGTGATTCCGCTGATCGAAAACCATGCAGTCGACGTACTGCTGCTGGACATTATGTTGCCGGAGATCAGCGGTCTCGAAATTGCCCGCCAGATCCGGAAGATCGACTCTAAATTACCGATTATTTTCGTCACTGGTCGCGACGATAGCGAAACGACCATCGAGGCGATGAAATTGGGCGCCTATGACTATTTGGTCAAGCCGCTCGATGTAGGCATGGTCCAAGAACTGGTCGAACGAGCGATCGAGAATCGCCGCTTGATGCACGAGCCGGTCGTACTGACTCCCCAGCAAGAGGACGAAAACGAGACCGGCGATCTGCTGGTCGGTCGCAGTCCGCAAATGTTGGCGGTCTATAAAGAAGTGGGCCGCGTCGCCGCCCAGAACGTCAACGTGCTCATTCGCGGCGAAAGCGGCAGCGGCAAAGAACTGATCGCGCGGGCGATCTATCAGCACAGCAATCGCAATGACCAACCCTTTTTGGCGGTCAATTGCGCCGCACTGAGCGAAACCTTGCTCGAAAGCGAACTGTTCGGCCACGAGAAAGGCGCCTTTACCGGGGCCGACTCGCGTCGCATCGGCAAGTTCGAGCAATGCAACGGCGGCACAATTTTCCTGGACGAAGTGGGGGACATGTCTCTCACGATCCAAGCCAAAGTTCTTCGCCTGTTACAGGACCAACGCTTTGAGCGTCTCGGCGGAGCCGAAACAATCACCACCGATGTCCGCATCATCTCGGCGACCAATCGCGACCTGGAAGAGATGATCGCGGATGGTGATTTTCGCTTGGACCTGTTTCATCGCTTGAAGTCGTTTGAAATCGCGATCCCGCCGCTCCGTGATCGGGACGGCGATCTTGAGCAACTGGTTCAATACTTCCTGAAGCAGTTCAACAAACAGTTGGGAAAAGAAATTACCGGACTTTCGGCCGAATCGCTCGCTCGGCTCAAGTCGTACGACTGGCCCGGCAACATCCGCGAATTGCAAGGCGTACTGCGTAAATCGATGTTAATGGCCACATCAACCGTCCTAGCGCCAGAGTGGCTCCCGCCGGAAGTTTTTGGTGAAGCGTCTCCCACGCGCGGCACTTCTTCCGGCAATCAAGATGACGCCTTCGACGTCTTTTTAGGACAACTCGAAAGTCGCGACTCAGAAGATATGTACGCCGAATCGCTAGAGTGGATGGAGCACCGACTGCTTTCGTTCGTACTCGACAAGACCGCCGGCAATCAATCGAAAGCGGCCGTTCTGCTCGGAATTACCCGCGGCAGCCTGCGTCACAAAATGCGGGCGCTCGGCATAACCGTCGAACAGGTCGTCAAAGGGGACGAATAACTCCCCCCCTTCTCTTCGTAGCCCTCTCCATGTCATCTTTTAGGCCGCCCGATGAGGGCGGCTTTCTTCCTCCATGTCTATTCCTTCGGCAATGCGTTCTGGCGAATCGGCCGGGGCGGCGTAGTAGCGAATCACGACGGCGTCGGCCGCACGCAGCGCGTGTTCGGCCTGGGCGAGTTGCTCGGGATCGCCGCGTACGACGACACCTTGTCGATCAGCGAACAAGGCCATGATCTCCGCTTCCTGGTCACGGGGACGTCCCCAGCCAGACATAGCGCCAATCAGCGCGCCGACGATTGCTCCAGTCACGGCGATTCCTAGCGGTGCGCTGCTCGCCGCCAACTCTCCTCCAAGCGCAAACATGGCGAAAAACGATCCGACCGCGCCGAGCAATCCGCCCAGCGCAGCACCCCATAAAAGTCGCGGCTTCGCTTGATCGGTTTGCATGGCGATATGGGGCGCAAGCGCACGCAGGTCGTGCACATCGCGCACTAGTTTGAAGTTAGCGGTCGTCAGTCCTCGCAACTCCATTTCACGTTGGGCGGTTTCCCAATCGTTCGACGAATCAAACGCGCCGATTAGACAATCTTGGCTCATGATTATTCTCCTTGGCGAAATAAAGAACGCGGCTGCACTTGCAGCCGCGTTCCCTCCCATCACCCAACTTCTTCCGATCGCCTTTCGGAAGGATCGGTTGTTCTATTGCAATTTCTGTTGGCGGAATTCGCGAACTTGATCGCGACCCTGCTTGACTGCAACGAACTGTTCGTGGAGGACGGCGCTTAAGGGACTGCCGGCAGTCTTGGGTAATAACGTCTTATATTCATCGACCAGATAATCCTCCAAACGCTCCATGTCCGCTAGGATGAATTCCAGCTTTCCTCCCGAGACCGAAGAACGAAGCGCCATCCATAACTTTTGGGCTTCTCCCATCAGCGTGCCGGAGGAAGGAGGATTCTCGTCGTTTAGCTGTATGTACTGACGCAACTCATGCTCCAACTGAGCGCGACGCGTCGCCAATTCGTAGAAAAGCCGCGCTGTTTGCGGGCATTCGACCTTCGCGGCGGAATCGGTGAGCGCCGTTTGACTGTCGTGCAAAGCTCGTGTGAGTTCGTGCAATGCCGCAAGCGTTTCTTCGTCTAATTGAAAAATCGTATTCATATGAGACATGACGGCTCCTACTTAGAAAAGAATAAAGTGACTCGATGAATCCTTCCGTGCCATCTCACTTGCCGTCGCTGATTAACCCGGGCCGGGCGACACTACGCCCGGCGTTTTCAACGATACTCGACATGCGTCTACGCCTAAGCGACAGGCCGACGGACCATGCCGCCCAACAGACTCACGACGAACAAGACTAGAAAGACGAAGAACAAAATCTTCGCGATACCAGCCGCTGCGCCAGCAACGCCGCCAAAACCAAGTCCAGCAGCGATCAGCGCGATAATGAAAAACATCAAAGCCCATGACAACATAACAGTCTCCTTCAGAAAGGCAGGTTTGTTGGATGATCTCGCAAGCCTGGGATGGTTGCGAGATGTTGTGTTCGAAAAGACCTCTAATGCAGTTGGTATGCCAAACGTTGCAACAGCGGCAAAAGCGTCTACTTAACCACAGTGAGTGCAACGAGTTAGAATTCTCATCGCTTGTTAGAAATGCGTGCGACCGCCAACGGTGAATGATTTGATCGCCGTCGCTGTGGACGTGCGGCGACCAGAAAGAAGTCGCTTAACGCCGAAAAGGCTCGAGCGCTTTCGCCAGGCGATCAAACTCGGCGAGCATCGCATCGATCATTCCCTGCGCTTGTTCGATCTTTCCAGAACGGACCGCTTCTTCCATTTGGGCCGCCAAATGAGAAGCCGCCTCACCGCCGACATTGCCGGCCAACCCTTTGAGACTGTGCGAAGCCAACTCTAAACGGCGTGCATCGCCTGCTTGAGACGCTTCAACCAGATCACGTAACAGCGCTTGCGAGTCTTCGTCGTAAAAGCCGACGAAATCGCGGAACAATTCGAGATCGCCTCCCAATCGCTCCAGAGTTGATTCCAGGTGCAACGGTTCCCCTTGCGGGCGGATCTTGATCGGATTGGATTCGTTTTCGCCGTTCATACTGTTGCTAAAATCGTTGGCCAGGCTTTCTAGGGTGGCAAGCAGATCGTCAATATCGATCGGCTTGGAGATATACGCGTCCATTCCGGCGCCAAGACACTTCTCGCGATCTCCCTGCATCGCATGGGCCGTCATCGCGATAATCGGCGTCGCTTCAAAACCTTCTTCACGTTCAATCTGACGGATCGCGGCAGTCGTCTGCAACCCATCCATGATCGGCATTTGCACATCCATCAGGATCACGTCAAATTCATCGTCCCGATATTTCTCGAGCGCTTCACGTCCATTGTGCGCCTCGACGACGATATGCCCCCGCTTTTTCAGCAGGCTCGTCACCAGCTTGCGATTCGCGGCGGTGTCTTCGACCAGCATCACTCGCAATGCGTTAAAGCTCGATAACACTTCAACCGAACGGGAGCGTTGACTTTCTGGCGCGGCGATCGCCATCGCTTCGACTAAGGAGTCATGCAAGCTCGACGCGGTGATCGGTTTGGCCAACGTCGAACGAATCGGCAAATCTTCTTCACGTTCGCGAAAGTGATGTCGATCGCTTGGAGCCGCCATCAACACGATCGGTGGAGTCTTTCCTGCGACCTCTCCCAGTCGTTTGCACAAATCGTAGCCGTCGATCCCCGGCATCAGCGCATCAATCAGCACCAAATCAAACGGGTCGCCCACCTTTTGCTTTTCGCTAAACAGACGAATCGCTTCTTCGGCGTCAGAAGTGGTAAATGCGTCCAATTCCCATGAACGTAGCAGTTCACGCAAGATCTTTCGGTTAGTTTCGTTGTCGTCGACGACCAGCACCTGCATGCCGGCGAACTCTGGCGGAAGGATCGCACTTCGCAGGCGACTTTCGGCGGTCCTTGTGCGTGGAAAGAGGAGTGCGAACGAAAACCGGCTGCCGACGCCGGGTTCACTACTCAGTTCCAGACGCCCTCCCATCAACTCCAGCAGTTCGTGACAGATCGTCAGCCCCAATCCGCTGCCGCCAAAATTTCGTGTGGAAGAGCTGTCGACTTGCGTGAACGGCTCGAAAATTCGTTTTTGATCCGCCTCCGTGATGCCGACCCCAGTATCGTTGATCGTAAATCGAATGCGGACTTCACGAGGAAAACGCCGCAACAGCTTGACCGACAACAGCACTTCCCCGCGTTCGGTAAACTTCACCGCGTTGGAAACCAGGTTGGTGATGATTTGCCGCAGTCGAATCGCGTCGCCGATCAATTCTTCAGGAATGCGCGAATCATAGTCGATAGCGACTTCCAATCCCTTCGAGAAGGCGCGCTCCGACAATGCCCGCATCGTTGCGTCAATGGTCTGTCGCAGGTTGAATTCGGATCGGTCAATCGTGAATTTGCCGGCTTCAATTTTCGAGAAGTCGAGGATGTCGTTCAACAAGCTCAATAACGTATGCGCCGACGAGTTCGCCGTTTCGACATAGTCCCGCACCGCTTCCGGCAGATCTTCGGCCAAAGTCAACTTGGTCATGCCGATGATCGCGTTCATCGGAGTTCGAATCTCATGGCTGACGTTGGCGAGAAACTCGCTGCGAGCCCGATTCGCTCGTTCGGCGGCCGCTTTCGCTTTTTGCAGCTCACGTTCGGCGAATTTCCGCTCTGAAATATCGCGTTCGATTGTCGAGACGCCGATAATCCGCTCGTTGGCGTCGCGCAACGGAGAGACCGTGATCGAAACCGAGATGATTCGTCCGTCGCGACGACGACGCTCCGTTTCAAACTGCGTCAATCGTTTGCCGTGCACACGAGCTTCCACAATTTCCGGCTCTTCCTCGTGCTGCGTCGGCGGAAATAAAAGAGAAATCGGCTTGCCGAGCGCCTCTTCGGCCTGGTAGCCGTAGACCGCTTCCGCTCCGGCGTTCCAACTGGTGATCTGGTCATCAATATCGCGGCTGATAATCGCGTCGTACGACGAATCAACGATCTGCGCCAAGCGTTGATACGATTCATCGCGACGCCAACAAGCGGCCAAGACCGACAGACCGCGCATCGCATCCGCCAATTTCATTTTGATCCGTGGATCCTCTAATTTCTCGGAGTCGCCGAATAGTTCGATCGCTAATACCGGCTTGTCATCCAGAAATACAGGGATCGCTAAAATCGAAAGCGATTGGTCAGCGTGCAGGGTCGAATCGAGCAACTCAATCACCGGCTGCTTCTCAACAAAGGCGCGCAGCACCGCTTCACCTGCTTCGGCCGGAGCAACTTCTGAATGTCGCCGCCGCAATCGCTGGGCGACGTCGTCACAATCGATCAGTTCTTCGGGATGCCAGAGTTGCGCAGCCAAGGTCTGCGGGCTTGTAGATTCGCCCGGAATGCTGACGCATCCAAAGCGACACTCAAACTCGTGCACTAACCACGGTAAAACGCGTCTTACAGAATCGGGTAGCGAATCGCCCACGGCGAACGCCTCCATCAGTCGGAGAAATAATTTCTTCGGCGGATCAGCGGCGTCCACTAACAATACTCCCACTGGAATTGAAAGCTCCTATCGTAGAACGAATTGCCCAATCAATCGACCGCACTTTGGCGCGCCGCTTGCTTACTTGAACCGTTCCGTAAGGCTTGCCCATTCCATTTGAGGTGACAATCGCCATGACCCTGATCGAATTTTTGTTGTTACTGCTAGTTGCCGGAATCTGCGGTTCGATCGGACAATCGCTCGCAGGCTATTCCCACGGCGGTTGTCTGGTTTCTGTCGCGCTCGGATTTATTGGTGCTTTACTAGGCGCGTGGATATCGCGTTGGATTGGAATCGGCGAACTATTGGCAATCCAAATCGGCGACACTACGTTTCCAATCGTCTGGTCGGTTATCGGCGGAGCTCTGTTCGCGACCGCATTGGCCTTAATAAGTGGTCGAAATCGCTATATAGAGTGACCGTCACCCCACCCGCATCTCCTGCAACTATCTCAGATGCGCTAACTGAGCAAATAGCCGACCATCTTTGCTTAGGAAGTTCATTTTTCTTGAGTTCTGGCCGAAATCGATCAAATGTGCGGCATCCACGCTCAATCGCGCAAGATTCAACAGCCAATCTTCTCGTCTCTTCGTGCGTAGCGCAATCAGGCTGGTCGTCCGACCGCCAATCTTGGGCAACTCACAGATCGCCGCACTGAGGCCACAACCTTTTAATATCAAAGGGTTTAGAATCAACTGCGACCAATTGGCCCGCGAAATGCCTAAAGGAGAGATGTGGTGATCGACGCCGTAACCCTCTGATCCAACCCCCTAGAGAAATCCCATGAAGACTTACCTCATACGCCGCGGCAACTCGCTAGTCGCCGTATTAGCGACACTCGCCGTGATCATCGTGCTTGCCTGCGGAATCATCTACGCGATGGGCTACGCCACCGTCGAGAACTCCAGCGACAAGACCACGATTGAAGTCAACACGCAGCAAATCAAAGAAGACGCCGGCCAGGCGGTCGAGTCCGGCAAGCAGATGCTAAATGACGCCGGCAAGTCGATCGAGGAAGGCGCTGAAGAAGTTAAGGATCAAGTTGACGGCGATTCGGAGCCAGAAACCGAAGTGAACATCGAAACCCAACCGGCGCCAGAGACTCCGCCAGCTGACAACAGCGATCAGGCCGTCACGATACCTGGCTAGTTTCCCCTAGCCGAACGGCTCGCCGAGTCACCAGCCAGGCGGGCCGTTCTTTTTTCGCGCTACCCTCAAACTGGAGTCGCTCTCATGTTTCGCCGCATTGACCCCTTTGAAATGTATCACCTTGGGCTTGGCGTCGTCTGTGCAGCCGCGCTATTTCTCGGGTGTGCTCCTCCCCCCAATCAAGTCCCTGTCGATCCGACTCCTCCCACGATCGACTCGACCGTCGATCCTGCTCCGCTAGAAGATGAAAGCAAAGCCAAGATCGATATCGATATCGGCGGCGGACAAGGCGTCAATATTGATGTCGAAGGACGAACCGATAACCCAGCCAATTAGGCGAAGTAACTCAACCTGGAGATCTTGATGGAGACGGCCTGCGCGACGGAGAAGCCGGAGAATTTGAGCGACGTGCTCGACCAGTTAGTCGACAATACCACAGGCGAAAACGCTTCGTTCGGCGATGTGATGGATGCGTTGAACAGCCGCAGCTTTGGCCCCGTACTATTGGTTCCTGCGGTGCTGGCCGTCTCGCCGCTAGGCGCGATCCCAGGCGTCTCGATCTTCACCGGCGCATTGATCTTTGTCATCGCGGCGCAGATGCTTGCCGCTCGCTCTCACATCTGGCTGCCGAAGCGATTGCTCGCCTTTTCTTTCTCACGTGAGAAGTTAGTCAACTCGGTCAAGTCGACTCGTCCCTGGGCGGTATGGTTCGAGCCATGGATTCACAACCGCCTTTCCTTTCTGATCGAAGCCCCATTTCGCCAAGCGATCGCCCTGGTGGTGATGATTCTGGCGGCGCTCTTCGTCCCGCTTGCATTTCTCCCGTTCGCGGTCGCCGTACCGGGAACAGCCATCGCGTTGATTGCTTTAGGGATGACGGCCAAAGATGGAGCGCTGGTTTTGGCTGGCTGCACCGCAAGTATCGCGGCGATCGTATTGGCAGTGGTCTTCTGGCCATTCTAAAAAGTTGCCGCTGCCGGCAAAAAAATATTTGCGTCGCCCCCAATCGCGACCTAGATTGAAAGTGTTCGGCTGATGGGCCCTTTCGGTTTATCTGGCTCCAGATGACCGCAGTCGAACAGGGACGCTACACGGAGCGTTAGGTAACTGACCCGTAGCGTGAACCCGACGCGCGTTGACACCTAGCAATCGCGCGCCGGGCTTTTTTATTTCTTGCCTGCGATCTCTTTCGCGACTCGTTCTTCTTCCCTCCCAATCGTTGGCTTCTCGCCTGCTGATTTGTTTTTGCTTGTCTGTTGGCGGCTGACGCTTCACGATGGTCGCCGCGCCGGCGCCGTTGTGCTTGGTTTTGCTAAAAAACGCCGAGAAAACCAGCTATAGCTCAATCGGCATGGTCTTTGCTCCTCTGTCTTCTCGTGGAAACAACACCGCGTTTTGAGATTCGCGGATGACCGATGAACTTGACTGAGGAGACTTACGATGACAAAAACCACATGGAGCTGGATGGGCCTCTTGGGCATTTGCGCCTTGGCGTTGCCTGTCGCTGCTCAAGACGTAGATCTGACCGAGGCAATCGAAGGCCCGGCAAAAGCCAACGCAGGCGTTGATGTCGACGTGAATACTCCGAAGGTAGAAACGCCAAAGGCGGTCGCGCCTCCGAAGGTTCAAGCAGATGACGCGCTGCCGGTCCCGGCCGCCCAAGGAGACGCCGCCGTCGATGTAGACGCCAAAGCGGATCGTGCTCCGCGACTTGATTCGCAACTAGAAAGCGAGATGAAGGCGAAGGCCAACGTTGATCCGGCCAACCCGAACCCCGGTGTGGATGTCGATGCGACGACTGACATTGATGCGCGTAACCGCGCCGAGATGGATCGTAATCGCAATGACAATCGCGACCGCGATCGTGATCATGCTGACAATGACCGCAACGCCAAGTGGCGCTACAAGCAGCATAACGGCGAATGGTGGTATTGGACCCCCGCCGGACACTGGATGTATCACCGCGGTGGCAACTGGGTGACCTACGATCGTGCGAACTACTCGCGCCCCCGTGGTTATCAGCAGCAAGGTAATTATTACGGTGGTAACGTCGGCGGTCAGGCGTACTACAACGATGGTTACTACAACGGCCCGAACCGCACGTACTATCGCGGCGGAAATAACGGCTACAACAACCGTTACAATAACAACCGCTACAACAACGGGTATGGCCGAGGCTACAACAATGGTTACGGTCCCGGCTACTACGGCGGCAACCGCGGCGCCCAGCAAGGCGCTAACATTGGCGCCGGAATCGGAGGAGCCGTTGGCGGACAACGCGGTGCGAATCTCGGCGCCGGGATCGGGGCTGCAATCGGCAGCGACTAACCTCGCTTGGTAAACCTTTGATATAGCTGAAGTTCAGCAAAGCGCCGTACTCCCTGGAGTGCGGCGTTTTTTTGTTGGCGTTTCGTCAGAACCGGCTGAAGCGGCTTTAGCCCAACCAAATCTGCTCTACAATTCACCCTGGATCTTGCAACCTGGCTCGAAAGGCGTTTACGCATGAAATGGTCGTTAAGGATTGGTACGCTATTTGGCATCGGCGTTTACGTCCACTTCACTTTCCTGATTATCTTGATCTGGTTCGCCGCACTTCACTGGACCCGCGGCGACGATTTCAGCGACGCGGTGCTGGGGATGGCGATGGTCGTCGCTATTTTCACCATTGTGGTGCTGCATGAACTGGGGCATGCGTTGGCTGCCCGACGCTATGGAATCGGCACGAAGGACATCACACTGCTGCCGATCGGCGGCGTCGCACGGCTTGAGCGAATGCCGGAAGATCCGAAACAAGAACTCGTGGTTGCGATCGCCGGGCCGATGGTCAACGTCGTGCTGGCGGTGATCTTTCTGGCGCTGACCCTCTTGATCGGCAGTTTAGGCCCTGATCGCAATATGGCCCTGGAATATCTCAGTTCCGTCGTTTCCGAAAACTCCTCGATCTCGACCATGACCGATCACACGCTTGCGCAACAGGCGGCGTCGATCTGCTTCATCATGTTCGGCTTCAACGTCATTATGGTGCTGTTCAACATGCTGCCTGCGTTTCCGATGGACGGGGGACGCGTGCTTCGCGCTTTTCTGGCGATGAACATGGACTACGTTCAGGCGACGCAGATCGCCGCCGGAGTCGGCCAAATGATGGCGTTTCTCTTCGGCTTCGCCGGCCTCTTTTACAATCCGTTTCTCGTTTTTATCGCCTTGTTCGTCTGGATGGGGGCGACGGCGGAAGCGGCGATGGTCACGCGAAAATTTGCCCTGACCGGCATTCCGATCCGCAGCGCCATGATCACCCATTTTCAAACGGTCCGCCCAGACGAAACCCTCGGCGCCGCGGCGGCGCATGTGCTCGCCGGATTTCAGCAAGATTTCCCGGTGGTCGAAGGGGGGCATGTCGTCGGGATGTTGACCAAGCATGACCTACTGAAGGCGCTGGCCGAAAATGGTAACGGAGCGGCGGTTAGCACCGTGATGCGAACCGATTTTCAGGTCGCTACCCCCGGCGAAATGCTGCAAACCGCCTACGAACGCCTGCAGCAAGGCGCTTGTAACTCGATGCCGATTGTCGTCGGCGGGCAACTGGTCGGCGTGGTCGATCTAGAAAACGTTGGCGAGTTTATCGCGATCCGGTCGGCGCTGCGGCAGAGTAGCAGCTAGAATGGGACGTTTCGACCCACGATTCAGGAAAGCATCGTCCGTTGTTTGATCCGATCGCTAATCAAAACCTGGGCCGCGCCATTTATGCCGGCGACGCCGCCCTGGTGCAAGAGATTCTCACCGCCGATCGTTCGTTGGTCCGAGACTTTGTCACGACCGAAGATCTGAAACGTACTTGGCTCAATCTGGCGGTCAAACGGGGTGCAGCATCAGTCGTCGCGGTGATGCTGGACGCAGGCTACAACATCGATGTTCAACTGATTCCGACCGGCGAAACGCCGCTGCAAACGGCGATCATGCACGAGAAGGATGAAGTGGTCGAGTTGTTGATCAAGCGCGGCGCTAACCCGAACCTCGATCGCTCGCTCGTTTCGGCCCTCAATTGGAAGATCTCTCCGGATCGCCGACTTCGCTACGTGACGCTGTTGGTCGAAGCCGGCGCCGACTTGAACCGGCTATACAATCTATACGGCGACCCCGGCTGCCAACTGGCGGCGCTCGACTGGACCGATGATCCGGCGGTGATCGAACTATTGCGCAGTCATGGCGCGATGAGCGCGGATGAGTTGCAAACCGAGCGTTGATGCGTCCCTCTTCCGCCCAAAGTTGCATCGCTCTGCGGCGTCGGCTATTCTCGCGGATACGCCACCTCCCTGCCCTCACCTAGTGAAGTTGCGTTTTGTGAAATCAGAGGCGCCGATTTTTCTTCGTCGCCCGAAGCGCGAGCAATCGAACACGAATAAAGGACGTTATTACGGCCAGAATCAACCGCAAATCGTCACACTAGCCCGCCAGCGCCAGCGAGGGAATAAAGTTGGCGATCCTAACACGGATTGAAGTGGCGAGCCGTATTCCCTCGCTGGCGCTGGCGGGCTAGTGTTCGATTGATTCGAAATAGCGCAACCTCAAAACTCGCGTTTCGTGCTATGAAGAGAAATGCCGATACGCAACGCCAAATGACACAACTTCAAAACTCTCACCCCAGGTTTCCCCATGAAAACCATGCTCGCCGCTGCGTTGCTCAGCCTCGCCGCTTCGCCGGTTTTGGCGGATAATACGGAACTCAACCTCTGGCCTGCCGGTCAGGTTCCTGACCAAGACCAATCGGTCAAAGAAGAAATTGTTGAAGTAATCGATCAGCGGATCGGACGCAAAGTGACCAAGGTCACCAAACCGATGATTACGGTCTATCAACCCGCTGCCGATAAGCGCAACGGCGCTGCGGTCGTCGTCTGTCCCGGCGGCGGTTACAACATTCTGGCGTATGATCTGGAAGGGACCGAAGTCGCTAAATGGCTCAACGACATCGGCGTCACCGCCGTCCTCCTCCACTATCGCGTGCCGCGGGCCAAAGGAGACTACCAGATCGGGCCGATGCAAGACGCCCAGCGAGCGATGCGATTGACGCGCGAACATGCCGCCGCGTGGGACATTGATCCCAACCGCATTGGGCTGCTCGGCTTCTCGGCCGGCGGCAATCTGACCGCGATCACCGGGGTTTGTCACGAACTGAAAACGTACGAACCGATCGATGACGCCGACAAGCTCAGCAGTCGCCCTGATTTCTTGGTGCTGGTTTATCCCGCCTATCTGACCACTGAACCCGATAGCGTCGTCCTGAATGACCTCGTCCAAGTAACCGCGACCACTCCTCCGGCGATCATGATTCACGCCGAAGATGACCCGATCCCCTGCAACAACAGCATCGCCTTCTTTCTGGGGCTAAAGCGGTTGAAGACGTCGGCAGAACTCCATATCTACCCGACCGGCGGACACGGCTATGGACTTCGCCCCACCGAGCATGAAGTGACCCACTGGCCGAAGGTCGTGACCTCGTTCATGCAGAAGCAAGGAATGCTGGGCGAGCAGAAATAGTCTCGCCGCACGAACAACAATCAACAGTTCAGGGGCCGATATCGGCCCCTGTTTTTGTTGCTGATCGTCATCGCTCGATTAGTACCCGTCAGACGGAATCACGCTTCCATCTTGTCGATTCGCCAGATTGCGATAGATCTGGATGTCGATCGTTTCGACGATCAGATGGACCGAACCATCGCAAAACGCAAAGTTGGTTCCGGCCGGGTGACGGCTGCGGAAATCTTCAGGATGGTTGTCGTCGTCATTCGGCGGATGGGCGTCGACGATTCCTAAGATTCGCTCGATTGCGTATTCCGATTCACTCACCGAACCGACCCAGGTCGATGGCGCTTCGTCGGTAAACATCCGCTCGCCGCAGAAGAACGTATTGGACGTGCCGTCGGTGATATGGGCAAATCTCGTGTTGCTGTTGTGATGGAAGACGCCGTTGCCGCTGCACTTGGCGCCGGCCGAAAAATCTTCGCAATCTTCGATCGTCGTCGCTCCATTATCGGTCGAACCGAAGACGCCGATATAACTGGCGGACGCGAGTTCGATGTCGTCGTGATCTTCGCCCTCGGACTCTTCGTGGCCATGCTCTTCGCCATGCACTTCAAAGGTGAACGGGGCTCGGTCTGATGGGCAATGATACCCTTGGACATGATGCGTCCGCACCGCTTCGTGGGCCGCGTTGCGAATCGAAAGCCGGAAGTCAATCAAGTTGTCGACGACATTCTGTTGCTCCAGCATCGGCAACAACTGTGCGCCCCAACCCCAGCCAGGTTCGCCATGCGCGAACGGCGTGCTGGTTCCTTCGACGGTCGCGATCCAGCCAGAGGGGAACGATTGGAACGTGTCGTGATAGTTGTGGCTCGCCAGGCCGATCTGTTTCAGGTTGTTAGTGCAAGACATCCGTCGAGCCGCTTCACGGGCTTGCTGCACCGCCGGCAACAACAAAGCGATCAAAATGCCGATGATCGCAATCACGACCAACAGTTCAACTAACGTAAATGCATCGCGCTTGGGCACGGTAGGCTCTCCGGTGAAGATAGGAATGCTCGAGTCGCCTGCGATCAAAAAAATCGGTCAGGCCGATCACAACAGACATGCTGCGATCCAAAACCAAGTCGTATGTCACGGCGCAGCGAAACTGCGCCATGCGTTAAACGACCGGCGGCGCTCGAGGCGAGACCGGAGAGAAAATCGCCAGTTGCGGCGAAGCGGGCAGCGTCCGCACTAGCGAACGTGCGACCTCTTGAGCGACATCGGTAGACGTCGCTGCAGCGTAGGTGAGATTCTGCTGCAGAAAGTGGCAAATCGAGCAGTCATGCCAGGCGTGCGAATCGCTGCGCAGCTGAACTTCGCCCAGCACGATGGTTCGCGGCGTCTGGACGATCGACGCGTGCGCATGATCATGCTGGTGGTGATGATGACCATGATCGCCGTGAGCATGCGCATGGACGTGCGTATGCGGAGCGTGTCCGTGAGTGCAACCTGACAGCCCGTGCAACCCCTGAGCCAACGTCACCGAAGCGACATAAGCGAGGAAGACGAATTTGGCGGTCAGATTCTGCATCAGGAAAATTTGCAATCGGGACCAGACTTGCAATTCAATTGCACTCAAGTACAAGCTCAATACTATCCAGATTCGCCGTAAAATCAACGGCAAACCTCAATTCTTCATCGACTTCTCCCCGAAACCTAGCGAATTGGCCGCAAAAGGAGGAAAACCGCATCGGAGTCCGTTAAATTGAGGGCACCCCCCATTTCCGCCGCTACCCGAGGAGCCTACCGATGCGTCGCCTGACTGCCTTACTCTCCCTATCCATGCTATTTCTGCTGGCGCCGATCGCGGCGGCCGACACCCCCCAGATTCCGGCGATCTCAGCGGCGATGCAGAAGTTCGCCGCCGCCGGAAAAATCTCTGGCGCGGTCACGCTGGTCGCCCAAGAGGGCCAGATCATTCATCACGCCGCCGACGGCAAAGCCGACCTCGAAACCGATCGCCCGATGACGACCGACACGATGTTCGCCATCGCGTCGATGACCAAACCAATCACCGCAACCGCCGTCATGATGCTGGTCAACGAAGGCAAGCTGTCGCTTGACGAGCCGATCTCGAAATACCTGCCGGCCTTCGCCAAGGCGCAACTGAAAGATGGCTCAGCCCTTGCGCGACCGATCACCCTGCGCGACTGCCTGACTCATACTGCCGGCTTCCAAGGGAGCCAAGCGTTTGAGACTTCGCTGGCCGACGCCGCGCAAGATATTTCGACGCGCTCGCTGCTGTTTCAGCCCGGCTCGAAATGGTCATACAGTCCTGGAATAACCGTCGCCGGCCGCATTGTCGAAATCGTCAGCGGCATGCCGCTCGAGAACTTCCTCGACACGCGCCTCTTCCAACCGCTCGGCATGCATGACACGACGTTCTTTCCTAGCGAAGAGCAACAGGCCCGCACCGCCAAGATTTACTCTCCCGGCGACGATCCCGGCACGCTGAAATACTCCGGCAATCCCTATTCAGACCCCAGCAAAGTTAAAGGCCCTAACCCGAGCGCCGGTCTTCACTCCACCGCGTCCGACCTAGTGAAGTACTACCAGATGATGCTCGACGGCGGCCAGTCGAACGGCAAACGTTACGTGTCAGAATCGGCCGTCGCCGAGATGACCAAGCTGCAAACGGGCGATCTGCAAACTGGCTTCACCGCCGGCTGCGGCTGGGGACTTGGCTTTTGCCTGGTGCAAACTCCGCAAGGGGTGACCGAGATGCTCAGCCCCGGCACGTTCGGTCACGGCGGCGCCTTTGGTACGCAAGGCTGGATCGATCCTAAGCAGCAGAGGATCTTCGTCCTGATGATCCAGCGTAGCGGTTTCGGCAACGGCGATGACAGCGACGTCCGCAAAGCGTTCCAAACGTTGGCGGTCGACGCGGCGAAGAAATAGCCGTTTTGATCGCCGCGCGAGACGCTGCTTGGGGTAGTCGTTAATCCTCCTCCTCATCGTCAAACTGATACGTCGCCATCGTATTTTCGATGGGGCGGATTGCTCCATCGTCGGTGCGTGCGAAAAGCTGCGGCAATAGTTCGAAAAGGCGCTCGATCTCGTCGGGCGAAAGGTTCTCGGTCGAGAAGAGCCGGGGCGATGCTTTAGCAGCGTTCTCGGCGCTTCCTTCCATCTCGTCCGTATCAAACAAAACGAGAACGCCCGAAAAACGGCGGACGAGCATCTCATCCATCCATTCGACAGGGGTGATCTCGCTGACGATCGCCTGAAATTTGTCGGTCGCTTCTTTGATCCGCTGCTTGCGGTTTTGCTTGGCCCACTGGATCAATTGCTCTAGTTCTCGCTCGCTGACATCCGCTTCAAACTCCACTCCCAGCTTGCGGGCAGACCGTTTTTGCTTTTCTTTGGCCGGAGGACCTGTCTTGAGAATGACAGTCGAGCGATCCCGTGACTTTGGTTGGACGCTTTTGACCACCGGCGCTCCCTTGGTTTCATTAGCGGGAGGCTGACTGTCGACCGGCAAACCGCTGTCGTCAGCGGTCGCTTTCTCTCCGGCGACCTGGGGAACGCGGATCTTGGTACTGCAATAGGGACAAGCGAAGCTACGGCCAGCATGCTTCGCTTTCGCTTTGAGTGTTTGCTTGCAGGAATCGCATTTGAAGCGAATCCTCTCGTCATCCGACATACTTGCCGCTTTCGTTCCCTTGGCCCATTTGGCGCAATACCGTCCTAGGCTAGTTGGGAAAGATGAAGAAACGCCGATGACCGGCGCAGTCGGTTAATGAAGCTTTCCGCAGGCGATGACGAATTACGCCCCCATTGGGGCATACTTTGGCAAAACATCCGCGATTCGCCGGTGCTGGTCCATCATGGCGACATAGGGCGCCTTGTCTGCGCAAACCTTTTTTTAATAAAGGCTTACGACATCGCTCGCAACCATTGGCGAGCGGGCTTGTTCTTGCATCTATCGCAAAAACCAATATGCTGAATAGATTGACTTGAATCCCCAACCTGACTTTGATGCCTCCGTGATCGCTCGGCGGCGGTCCTGATATGCGCAACCGCACCATGGCTCACGCCGAAAGTAACGATGCGTGAGATCCTCTTTCAATACGAAAGCATCAATCCCTCGACGTGGGCCTATGTCGCGTCGCTGCTGGCGATTGGTCTGTACTTTAAGTTCAATCGGGTCTGGAGCGTCCGCAATCTTGACATCTTCCTGATCATCTTGATGGCGCCGGGAATGCTGATGGTCCATTTTGGGCAACAGCAAATCTTGGAATCGTCGCAGCCGGCGATCGCTGCGGCCAACCCTGACGCTTCCCCCGACGATCCGAACTCACAACTCCCGCTTCCGCCGACCGCTGAACTCTCGAACTCGTTTGATCTGGAGCCCGGCGAAGAACCCGAATTGGCGGAAGTCGTTCCCTTGCCAGAGAACCCCTCCGAGGCGGACGAAAAGGAAGCGGCGCGAACGGCGGCTCGCGACATTGGGCGGCAACTCGAAAAGTATGGCTACATCTGGCTCTTCTGCCTGAGCGGCCTGTTGGTCGTGCGGCTGTTCATTGATCCGACGATGGTTCGTCGTCCGATGCTGGAACCGAACTTGACGGTCGGCGGCATGACCTTCATGAGCATCGCCCTCTTTATCTTCCTGATGGCGAATATCATTGTCGGTCGTCCAAGCGAGGCCGACGTGCGCGGGATTCGCGCCGCCGAGATGATGCTGGCCAGCGGCGACTCGGAAGAGGTCGAGAAGTCGCTGCGACACTTTGGTCCCGGCTATCGCCTGCTTAGCTTCTTGCCACGGATTCCCACTTCACAGTTCGCTCAGTCCGAACCGACCACTAACGAAGAGGCCCGTAGCCAACGCATCATCGTCATCCTGACGAAGCTGGTCGCAATCTTGTCGAATCTGGCGATGCTGGTCGGCGTAGTGCTGATCGGCTATCGACACTTCGAGAATCTCTCGATGGGAATCGGCGCGGCGCTGCTTTACCTGTTAATCCCCTATACGGCGCTCTACACCGGTCGCGTTGATCACGTCTTGCCGGGGGCGCTGCTGGTTTGGGCGATCCTTTGTTATCGGCGGCCTACTTGGGCTGGCATCTTCCTGGGATTAGCGATCGGCACCGTCTATTACCCTCTCTTTTTGCTGCCGCTCTGGATTAGCTTTTATTGGCAGCGGGGAGTCGTCCGGTTTGCAATCGGCGTGACCGCTATGCTGCTGCTGCTGACGCTGACCCTGGCGCTGGTCGCGCCAAACCTCACGACGTTCCTGAATCAGTTCAGTGCAATGTTCGGCTTGTGGAGTCCGCGTAGCGAAGGCTTTACTGGCTTTTGGAACTACTTCATCTACTCCAATGACTTCCGCATCCCGATCTTGGCGGCGTTTGTAATCTGCGCCTGCGGCCTGGCGTTTTGGCCGGCGCAAAAGAATCTGGGCACGATGCTCAGCTGCAGCGCCGCGATCATGCTGGCCGCCCAATTTTGGCACGCCAACGACGGCGCGACTTATCTCGCGTGGTACATGCCGCTGCTGCTGTTGACGGTGTTTCGCCCGAACCTGGAAGACCGCGTCGCGCTGCATGTAATCGGCGAAGGCTGGCTGCAGCGTCGACCCGCGCCCGCCAAGGAAGCGAAGAAAGCGGCGTAAGGTGCGTCAAGACGCACCGCGAACCTGCCAACAAGGTAACCATCTCATCGCGTGGCAACGCAATCGCAGGATGCAATCGCAGGATGCAATCGCAGGATGCAATCGCGTCGCGTAGAAAGTATTCAGGGTGGTTAGCAAGGATCGGTGCGTCTGGACGCCCCCTGCCAAACTGGCGGCATGGGCGCGTTCAATCGGCCAACTCTCGCGGCGACATGCCGACGTCGACAATGCTGCAAGCTTGGATTGGATCGATCCCCAATTCGCGGGCTTTGGCCAGCAGCTCTTCACTTTCGGCGCCGGGATTGAAGAAGACTTCTGTCGCGTTGGCGGCGGCGATCTCTTCCAGCAACTTCATCCCGACCTGGGGATGGAGATAGACGCTAATCCGATCGAGCTTGTCGATCGGCAAATCTGATAACTTGGCGTACGCCTGCAAACCTTCGATCTCGCCGGCTTGTGGGTTGATCGGGTAGACGTCATATCCTTGCTGCAGATGAGCGCGAACCGATTTGTTGCCGTATTTGGTTCGATTGTTGCTCGCGCCCAAGATGGCGACGGTCGGCTTGCTCATTGTTTTCTGTTCCACGTTTTAGTTTTCGCGCCGAGCTTGGATCACAGGCGTCGCCGACACTTGTCGCTGCGTGTGCCAGGCTTTCCAACTTGCCGCGTTATAACCGAAATCGCCGCCGCCTGTCAGATTGCGCAGCGCCGAGTAGACATGAGGATTCTCGACCCAAGCAATCGCATGGGCGTTTTGCGAACTTTCCAAAACGTCATCCACTGTTCTCATCCGGTAAGAGGGAGTCGGTCCGACGATGTCAAAACGCTGCGAAACGGGAAATCGCGAGTAATGGTAGATCGCATTCTTTTCAAAGACTTGTCCGTTCGCCCCTTTACGAAACTCGCGCATGATGACCCGCGTCCGCAGCGCATTGGCCAACGGCAGCACCGCCGAAGGATACTCTAGCGCCGCCAGACAATCGGCGGCGCGATTGACCAGGTTGTTGTCATACGACGTGAGAAATCGCGCATAGCGCTCGATCATCTGCGGATGGCGATGCTTGAGCACTTCGATCATGCACATCTCGCGATGATCGGGATTGTTTTGATAGACCGAATGATTCAGCAAAAAACTGAGCGCCGCGTTGCGATCCAAGTTCCCCAGCGTTTCGATATAAAGTCGCTGCAGCTTGAGGTTGTCTTCCCGGCCCAGCAGCGTCATCAAGCCGTGCATCGCCATCGGATCGCGTAGCTGAGAAAAGTCGATCTGATTCTCGCGCTCGTGCGGCGTACCCAGCGATTCGCGCCAACGCTTCAGCCGCACGTACCACGCGACCTGAGCCGCTTTGATCAGACGTTTTTCTTCCATCAACTGCACTTGCTGATGCGTTCGCCAGCGCCCCTGGTAACGGATGAAGCCTCGCGACTGCATATAGTCTTCGCGCTGGCTCCACTCTCCGTTTCGCTTGCGAAAACCGAGCAGCTTTCTCGCTTGCTCATGATCGGGATCCAGCTTCACAATCTGCTCGCAATGCCGATTCGCCTCGTCATAGAGACCGTTCTCTCGGCACCACTTCACCAGGCTCCATTGGTCGACGATAGTCGCCGCCGCGCGGCTGGCCCGCTCTCGGTACTGCTCCAACTCCGGCGGTTCCCGCTCGATCTCGACAATCTGCTCAGAAGCCAACTCGACCACGCCATACGACGAAACGATCCGCTGCGGCGCATCCAAGTCGCCGGCGCTCTCTTGCAAGTCGCCTGAGATCTTTCCGCCGCTAGCTAAGATCACGGTATCCGACCTTGCCGGTTGTGCCGCCATGGTCCAGCATGCCGCTGCTAGCAACCAGGTAAACCGCATCGATTCTCCTGCACGTATGAGGCTCTAACACCCCTTCCAAGATAAAGCGAGCCAACGGTCGATACAACGAAAAGGAGATCTTCGGTCTCGGTTTTTCGCCGCTGAGGCTCTCCCCAACTTTTTGAACCGGTGCAGCAACCGCGTTCTCCCCCAAGCCTAACCGGCGCAATTTCCTGACCTGGAGCGAATGGTGAACAAAGCGAGCGGACTAGCCCTGGCCGCCATCGCCTGTGGAGCGACCTGGTTCTTCTTTCAGAACTTTCGCATCGAAGGACTCGAAGGGCTGAAAGTAGTCCCCCGCGACGCGATGGCGTCGGCCGATGCGTCAGGATCCGGAACCAGCCAACTGGTTAGTTCTCGCAAAGCGCCGATCACGCGCGGCGGCGAGACGATCCGGATCGCTTCGTTCAATATTCAAGTCTTTGGCCGCAGCAAAGCGGACAAACCGCATGTGATGGCTCGACTGGCGCAGATCGTTCGTCAGTACGACGTGATGGCGATCCAGGAGATTCGCTCGCTCGATCAATCCATTTTACCGGAATTCATCGACCAAATTAACGCTGCAGGGCGCCACTACGACTATGTCATTGGTCCTCGTCTGGGACGGAGCGACAGCAAAGAGCAGTACGCCTATATCTATGACACCGCCAGCATCGAGATCGATCGTACGCAGCTCTATACGATTGACGATCCCGGCGACGCGCTCCATCGCGAACCGCTGGTCGCCTGGTTCCGGGTTCGCGGGCCCAATCCCGAGCAAGCGTTCACCTTTACCCTGGTCAACATCCACACCGATCCTGACGAAGTCAAAGATGAAATCAACGTGATGGACGACGTCCTACGCGCCGTACGCGGCGATGGCCGCGGCGAAGATGACGTGATCCTGCTGGGCGATTTCAATACCGACGAACGCAACTTGGGCGAGTTCGGCAGCCTAACCGGGCTCTCGCCGGCGGTGACCGGGATGATGACCAACACGCGGGGAACAGCGTCGTACGACAATCTCTATTTCACCTTGCCGGCGACCAGCGAATTTAATGGCCGCGGCGGCGTGCATGACTTCGTCCGCGAATTCAATCTGTCGATCGACGAAGCGCTGGAAATCTCAGACCACATGCCGGTCTGGGGCGAGTTCAGCATCTACGAAGGGGGCGTCCCCGGCAAAGTTGCAGCAGCGCCGCGCGATTTGCGATAGGCGGAAAAGCGGAGCAGTCGCCGGATCCGCTCTTCCCCGAAGCGGCATGGCAAATTGGCGAAAATAATCAAGCTGAAAAGCTAGGGCAACTCTCCTGCAGCCCGTCTCCCCGCATATCTAGGGGAAAATCGCTGCCAGACTTCCTTCGGGACAAAGATCCATCTTGCATGGTCGATGATTTCCAACGATAAACCCCCACCCCTTTGGCCATAAAAAGCCAACCATATCTCCTAGAAAATTGCGTAAAGCGCCAATCCGAGAAACCGAAATTGCCGGGAAAACGCGGATGAATCTCAACTACATGCACTTGCCTCTCTGGCTTGAGAAATCTTGGCTCTTCAAGAAGCTCTATCTGTGGCGAAAGCTGTATTGGTGCAAGTCGTCGTACCGACACTATTCGCAGTTTGCCGAAGACATCACGATCAACCGCTTTTTTCCCCAGGACTATCAAGGTTTTTTTGTGGATGTCGGCTGCTTTCATCCGCAGAAATTCAACAACACCTGGCAGCTTTATCAAAACGGCTGGCGCGGCGTAAATATTGATATCGACGCGATCAAAATCGAAGCCTTTCAAATCGCTCGACCGGCTGACATCAACATCAGTTGCGCCGTCTCCAATCAAGAAGGGGAAATCGACTACTACTCGAACGGTTTCTATTCGCTCACGATCTCGTTAGATGCAAAATTTGCGAAACGCGACCCCAACTATGTTCGTCGCACGACGCGCTGCGCAAAGCTGACGACCTTGCTCGACGAGTCACCCTATAGGGATCGCCAGATCGACTTACTCTCGGTCGACGCCGAAGGGCATGATCTGGAAGTTTTGGCCTCGCTCGACTTCGCGAGATATGCCCCGCGTCTGATCGCCGTCGAAACGCACAACCCGCTGTTTTCACAAGTCAGCGAATCCCGGCTCTATTGCTTCCTCCGAGAGCACGAATATTGCCTGGTCGGTTGGTGTGGACTCACCCTCATCATGGCGAGTAAAGAACTGCAAAGATCGCTAAGCCCAGCCGCGAAGACGACGCGTTGCGCCGCATAAACAGGCCCGCATTCAAGACAATCGCTGGGTCACGCCATCCATCTCCGGCGCCGCGGCCTGCAGTCGCAGGTAAAACAAACGCCCAGAAATGCGGCAGAAACGCCTGGAATGACGCCGGACGACCTGCGACACTAGAGATTCCGCCGATGATGTCTCGTGAAATCCTGATATCCGTCGCTCCCTTCCCTGCCTTCCGAATTAGGTCACGCCAGAACATGTCTGTCTATCGCCTGTGCGCTTTCATCGTCTTGCTTGTTGGTCTGCCGACTTCTCTTGTTTCGGCGGAAGAGACTTCCCCGGCCGCCGCCAAGCCGATCACGCCGACCGAGACGATCTCACTGCTCGGCCAAGGCGACTTGTCCCAACATTTTTACACCTGGCTGACCGACGGCGGTTACGAAGATCCTCGGCATGTCTTCACAATGGGCAAAGATGGAATCCTCAAAATCTCCGGCGACGGCTTCGGCGGTCTGATCACGCACCAAGAGTACGCCGACTATTACCTGGTGCTTGAATATCGCTGGGGAACCGAAACGCTGCTCACGCGTAAAGGCCGCGCTCGCGACGGCGGGCTGTTGCTCCATTGCCAAGGCCCCGACGGCGGCTTCGGCGGCTCGGCCACCAAGCCCGGCCCCTGGATGACCTCCATTGAATGCCAGATCATCGAAGGTGGCGTCGGCGATATCCTGGTTCTGGCAGGCAAAGACGCCGCGGGCAAGCCGCTGAAAGCGTCTGCTACCTGCACCATCGTCCGCGATCGCGACGGCGAAGCGGTTTGGTCTCCCACCGGAGAAGCAACCACCTTCCCGAAAGGCCGCATCAACTGGTTCGGTCGTGATCCCAACTGGAAAGACGTGGTTGACTTCCGCGGCCCCGACGATGTCGAAAGCCCCGGCCAAGAGTGGACCAAGCTCGAATGTTTCTGCGTCGGCGACAAGCTCGTCTATCGCGTCAACGGAGTCGTCGTCAACCGCGCCAGCAACGTCATTCCGCGACAAGGAAAGATCCTGCTGCAAACCGAAGGCGCCGAGATGTATGTCCGCAAAGCGGAGATCGGCCCGCTGCCGAAAGAGATTCCGTAGTCGCACAACGTGCCAAGCATCGAATTTCTCTTCACAGCCCGACGCGCCAGTTTTGAGGTTGCGCAATTTCCCTGGTTGGCCGCGATAGCTCCGCTATCCGCGGCGGCGCAGCCGTAAGAGGCATTGGTTCCCGGTAAGCAGTTCAGGGGCTTTTCGCTATTTCCAACGGTATAGCGACCACCGAAGTTCGTCCGACTGCGGCTCGATGCCTCTTACCGACTTCGTCGGCCCCGATAGCCCGAGCTATCGCGGCCAACCAGGGAAATTGCGCAACTTCAAAACAGGCGTTGGCGGGCGACGCAAAGAAACCTCCGTTCATTCCTCGCACTTCCACGCAAACTCCTCCACCGTCTGCAACCGCCGCATCAGCTCTTTGATATTCCGCGGGTTCTGCCCCAGGTCTCCCTTCCCCAATCGCGACTTGCTGTAGACTGTGATCGAGGTCGTTTCATCACCCGGCGTGATCGTGACCCGGATATCGTCTACAAATCCCCAAAGCGGCGTCTTGCGGGTTGCATGAATGACGGTTTTCTCACCGCCGTCGACTCTTTCCACGTTCCATCGTGAGAGGCTAGCGATCTGCTCCTGAACCACTTTCGCTGCACAGTCGGCGGTTCCCTTCACCAACAGCGGGCGCAGCAGCGGATCCGCGGCTTTGATTCTCGTCTCCGCTACATTCGTCGAGAGATCCCGCGACCAGTCGTCGACCGTCATCACGACCGCGAAGACGAAAAAAAGCACAACGGCTCCGATGACGCCCAATCCAATCCAGATCATTTTACGTAACTTCATTTCGCTCAGGGGGCGAAAGCTGCTGGGGAATTGCGACGCCGCCCGGTTGCCCAGGCAGCTTCGTACGATTCCAATAGTATGGTCGAATCCTTTCCTCCGATGGTCGCGCCAGTGTCCTCTTTATTCGAAAAAGCGGAAGCGAAAAACTTTGATCGCATCCGTCCGCTCGCCGCGCGGATGCGTCCCCGCACGCTCGAAGAGTTCGCCGGACAAACGCACTTTCTGGGCGAAGGGAAGCTGCTACGCCGGCTGATTCAGGCCGATCGGCTCAACTCGGTCCTCTTTTACGGTCCCCCTGGAACCGGCAAAACGACCCTGGCGCAACTGTTGGCCCGCGAATGCCGGAGCCGCTTCGAGCAACTCAACGCGGTCACCAGCGGCGTGAAAGAACTTCGCGAAGTCCTGCAAAAGGCGAAAGATGAGATCGCCGTCGGCGGCCGCCGCACATTGCTCTTCATCGACGAGATCCACCGCTTCAACAAGTCGCAGCAAGACGCGCTGTTGCCAGATGTCGAAAATGGAATCGTCATCCTGGTCGGCGCGACGACCAGCAATCCCTTCTTCGCCGTCAACAGCGCCCTGGTCAGCCGCAGCCAGGTCTTTCAGTTTCAACCGTTGTCGCCTAGCGACATTAAGCAGTTGATCCACCGCGCGCTGGCCGACAAGTCGGTAGGGCTCGGCAATATCCCGATCAACATCCACGAAGACGCGATCCACTTTTTGGCCGAAGTCAGTGACGGCGATGCGCGTCGCGCGCTGAACGCCTTAGAGATCGGCGTGCTGTCGAGCAAAGAGCGCCCCGTCGAGTTCACGCAAGAACTCGCCGCCGAGTCGGTGCAGCGCAAAGCGGTGCAGTACGATCGCGACGGCGACTCGCACTACGACGCCGCCAGCGCCCTGATCAAAAGTATCCGCGGCAGCGATCCCGACGCCGCGTTGTATTGGCTCGCTCGCATGCTGGAAGGAGGCGAAGACGTTCGCTTTCTCACGCGACGCCTGGTGATTCTGGCGAGCGAAGATGTCGGCAACGCCGATCCCCGCGCGTTGACGCTCGCCGTCTCGGCGATGCAGGCCTGCGAGTTCATCGGCCTGCCCGAGTGCCAACTCACGCTCTCCCAAACAGTCGCCTACTTGGCTTGTGCGCCCAAGTCGAACGCGGCGACGATCGCGATCGGCGAAGCGGTGCAAGATGTCCGCGAAGGACGCTTGATCCCGGTCCCGGTACATCTGCGCGACGCGCATTATCAAGGGGCGAAAACCTTGGGACATGGCGCCGACTATCAATACGCCCATAACGCCGACGATGGAGTCGCCGCCCAAGACTACCTGGGCGTCGATCGCGAATACTATCGCCCGGTCCCCCGCGGCTTTGAAGCGGAACTGGCCGAGCGGCTAAAATCGATCCGCGCGAAACTTCGCACGGCGAAAGAAACCTCCTCTCCTGCTGAGGAACCGAAAGCATGACCCTGTTTGAAATCTTGCTGTTTCTGATTGTCGCCGCAATTTGCGGCGGCGTCGCGCGCAGCCTGGTCGGCGGCACCAACGGCGGCTGCTTTGTATCAATCGCTGTCGCGTTCGTCGGCTCGATGCTCGGCGGCAAACTAGCGCAGTTCACCGGCATGCCCGAGCCGTTGCCGATCGAAATCGGCGGAGTGCAACTTCCCATCATCTGGTCGATCATCGGCGGCGCGTTGTTTGTGGCGGCCCTCCGGTTGATCAGCGGCGGCGGTCGCAAAGAATAACGACCACGCTAGGCATTTTCTTCCCTCTTGAACCCACCTGACGAGTGTTATGAAATTCGGTATCTGCAACGAGACCTTCCAAGACTGGCCTCTGGCCCGCGGTTTTGAATACGCCAAAAACGCTGGCTATACCGGCGTCGAAATCGCCCCCTTCACGATGGCCAAAAGCGCCTATGACATTACGCCGCAGCAGCGTGAAGAGACGCGTCGCGCCGCCGAAGACGCAGGCGTCACCGTGATCGGCCTCCACTGGCTGTTGGCGAAAACCGAAGGTTTTTATCTGACGACGCCCGACGACGAAGTCCGCAATCGCACCAGCGATTACTTCGCCGAACTAGCGCGACTCTGTCGCGATCTGGGGGGCACGATCATGGTGCTGGGAAGCCCGCAGCAGCGCAATCTATTGCCCGGCGTGACCGAAGCTGAAGCGATGAAGCTCGCGGCCGATTGTCTCCGCCGCGCGATGCCGACGCTGGAAGAATGCGGCATTACGCTCGCCCTTGAACCGCTCGGCCCTGCCGAAGGGGACTTCTTGCTAACCGCCGAAAAGGGGCTCGAACTGCGCGAGATGATCGACTCCCCCAACTGCCAATTGCACTTGGACGTGAAAGCGATGTCGAGCGAGACCAAACCGATCCCGCAGATCATCCGCGACAGCGTACCCCACATCGCCCACTTCCACGCTAACGACGCCAACAAGCTGGGCCCCGGCATGGGCGACATCGACTTCCACCCCATCTTCGCCGCACTCAAAGAAGTCAACTACGACGGCTGGGTCTCGGTCGAAGTCTTCAACTATGAACCAGGCCTCGAAGCGCTGGTCGACGGCAGCTTGAAGTATATGCAGAGCTGCCTGGGCTAACTGAAGCAGTAGCGACTGCCTTGATCGTCAAGCAGTTTTCGCATACACGCGACAAGGGTGACCATCTTGGGTTTGCCAGCCAAGGTGGCCGCCTAGCCGGCTAAATATTTCACGAAATCAGCGAGGGGCATCGTCGCTGCATCCAGACGCTTGGCGCGCGGGTCGTTACGCTGACGGACCTGGATGATCGTCTTGACTCATTGCGGCGGCACGACCTCGATCGCTGGGCGTTCCAGCTGTTCCTCGGCTAGGTTGCGCTGCTTCAGCAACTGCGTCACCACAATCGCCTACAGGCCGGTGATGCATTCCAAACGCACGGCCGTTTCATAATAACGGGATTCGACCTGATATCCGGTCGTCAGCGCCTTGTGATATTCTTCGATCGCCCACCGCTGCGCATCGTGGTCGATCACGTGCTGGGCTTGCTCCACCGTTTCGACGGGCTGCAAAGTGAGCAGCACCCAACGAACGCGTTCGACTTGATTCGGCGGATCCACCTCGGCCAGTTCAACGGCCCACATCGCTAGCAGCTCGTTGGGCGCGTGCTCGCGAATCCAAGCGTTGGTGACCTTCGCGGGTCAGCAGGGCCTAGTGCGACTTGACGCACCCTCCGAAAATCGATTGGATCGGACCACCAACCGTGCGTTTTGTCAACGGATAATCTTTGGCCGGCATCTCTCTTCCTAACCCGCACCACGAGTCTTGAAGTTTTGAAGCTGCGCCTTTTCGAACCAATTGAACACTAGCCCGAGGCGCGAACCGAAGGAATGCGGGCGCCATCATTTTCGATCCCCTGGAAGCCAACTGCCAAAGGTCATTCATGTCAAAGAATAGGGAAGCGGCGATTCGTGAGGACGATCGGTTTTCAAATGAACCGCTGCGCGATTGGACGGCGTTATTGGCAATCTCGCAGCCCTATGGGAGTGGAGTACGCTATCCTTCGGCTCGCGATTCGGGCTAGTGTCTTGGTTTGCTTGTGGCTGGTCAGGCCAAGGCCTGACCTTCATTCGAAATAAAAAAAGGCGTCCTGAAATTGGACGCCGTTTCTCGTTGTTATGCGCCGCGCGTCTACTTCTCGACGCGAAACTTATGCACCGTCTGCTCATGAAATTTTTCGCCCGGCTTCAACGTGCTGGTCGGGAAGTTCGGTTGGTTCGGCGTGTCGGGGTAATGTTGCGTTTCGAGACAGAACGCTTCGTGCTGGCCGGTCCGAGCTTCAGCCGGTAGGCCGCTCAAAAAGTTGCCGGTATAGAACTGGATGCCGGGCTGGGTAGTGTAGACCTCCATCACGCGGCCTGACTTGGGATCTTTGATGGTCGCGGCCAAAGCAGACTTGCCGTGACTCCCCAGGACGAAGCAATGATCGTAGCCAACCGGATCGCCGCCGGTGGCTTGCAGATCTTGGCCGACCGGTTTGAACATGGTGAAGTCCATCGGCGTCCCTTTGACGGGCGCTTCTTCGCCGGTCGGAATGAGCGCGTCGCTGACCGGCAGATAGGCGTTGGATTCCAACTTCAGTTGGTGATCGTAAACCTTGCCGCTGCCGACTCCGGCCAAATTCCAATAGCAATGATTGGTCAAGTTCAACACAGTCGCAGCGTCGGTGGTCGCGGTGTAATCCATGACCAACTGATTGTCGTCGGTCAACAGATATTTGACCGTGACCGTCAAAGCGCCGGGATACCCTTCTTCGCCGTCGGGACTGGTGCGCGTAAAAGCGACGCCGACGCTGTTGGCCTCTTTTACTTCTTGGGCGTTCCAGACGTAGCGGCTAAAACCTTTGGTTCCGCCGTGCAGCGTGTTTTCGCCGTTGTTTAAGGCCAGGCTATATTCTTTGCCGTCGAGCGAGAATTTTCCTTGGGCGATCCGGTTCGCGAAGCGACCGACCGTCGCGCCGAAATAAGGATGGCCCCCTTCATACAGGTCGACGTCGTCCAAGCCAACGGTGACGTTGGCGAGCACTCCATTCTTGTCGGGGCATTTCAGCGAAACGATGGTCGCCCCGTAATTGATCAGTTCCATTTCCAGATCCCCATTCTTGACCGTGAACAGGGTGACCTCTTGGCCGTCGGCGGTTTGGCCGAAGGGTTGAGATGCAATCGACATAGCGGCGTTACTCTTTGCGACAGTTTTCGTGGGCTCGGCGGCAAGGACGAACTGCGTCCCCAACAGGCTCGCGGCTAATGAGAAGACGCACCAGCATCTCATAATTTGGTTCATTTCTCGACTCCCCTTAGCGGCTCACAAAAAGCCCTAAGTTACATGTTTGGGCGGAAATTTCAGGTTAGTAACGCTGGCGCATTATGTCGGCCAGGGGAGAAAAAGTCCATAATTGCCGGCCCCATAGCGAAAACCAAGCCAAGATTTCCTGCGTAAAAAGGGCTGATGCGCCAAAGATCTCAATCGGGCCCCCTTTTTTCTGAGAATCTCCGCAAGACGACGGCGTCAGCGGTAACTATCTATGCGAACAGTGAGTAGCACCTTGTCCAGCAGCGCAGACAACCGCATGAAGCCCGACTGGCCAGCCATTCTTGCTGAACACGAGCAATGGCTGCGCGCGGTCTTGTATGCACGCTTGCGCAACAAGGACGATGTTGAGGATGCGTTTCAAGAGACGTTCGCCGCGGCGATATCGGGCAGCGACAAGCTGCGTGATCTGGAGCGCGTCGGACCATGGCTGTACCAGATTGCGATCCGTCAGGCGTTGCTATTCCGGCGAAAGCAGGGGCGACAGCAACGCAAGATCGAGCAATTTGCTCAGCAGGCCGGATCGCCGGCCGAGCGGGATCCGCTCGGTTGGCTTCTGGCGGATGAACGGCAGCAGCAAGTCCGCGCAGCGCTTGCGGAACTTCCGCAGCGCGATGCCGAGATTTTGCTGCTGAAGTATTTGGAAGATTGGAGTTACCAGCAAATCGCCGACAGGATCGGCGCGAGCCATAGCGCAGTGGAAGCGCGACTGCATCGGGCTCGCGGGCGACTACGCGACAAACTACGTGCCAGGAACGTCGCAGGAGCGACTCGCCGATGAACGAAAACGAACGAATCGAATTACAACGTCAGATTGATTTATTGGTCGACGGCGAACTGTCAGCCGAGCAAGAGCGGCACTTACTGACGCGGCTGGATCAGGAAGAGGCATGGCGCGATTGTGCGCTGACATTCGTCGAAAACCAAGTTTGGCGGCGAGCAGTACCGCAAACGGTTGATTCCCCCCCCGTGGCGATTCCCCGCGCCACAACGGCAACTCCCACCGCGGCGCCGATCCTCCACGGCGCCCGCGGTTGGGATGGCCGCTTGGGTCAACTAGCGGCGCTCGCCGCATCGGTCATGATCGCGTTTATCGGCGGTCAGTTGGCTGCGCCCTTCCTTTCGACCCCGGACAGCGGCGGCGCTGCGGTGGTTTCGCCGATTTCTCAAAATTCTCCGCAAGAGAATGGGCTGTTCGTCAACTATCGTTCCGGCGACCGAGTCGATCGGATGCCGATTGCGATTGATGACAGCAAACCATTTGATCCTGCGGCGCCTTTTCCGACTTCGTTCGGAATGAGCCCTGCAGAGTTGCAAAAGCTGAGCGACGCCGGCCGGAAGTATCAGCAGAAGCAACAGTGGGTGCCGGTGACTTTAAAAGATGGACGTCAGGCGGTGATTCCCATGCAAGAGGTCGTCGTGGAGCCGACCCCGAAGCATTACTTTCCCTAAGTCGATGCAAACCGCCGACCACACGCAAAACAAACCAGACTTAAGCAGGAGTTTGAAGCGATGAAATCGAATTGGTATTCCCAAGGCTTGATGTTGGCTGCGATGGCGGCGACAGTCGGCGGCGGCAATTTGCTGGCGGCGCAAGAAGGAAATAACGACGCCAAAGTCGTTGAAGCCAAGCCGGTGGAGGCCAAACCGGCTGATGAAGCGAAGCCCGAGAAACAAGAGGCCAAGCAGAACTTTTGGATCGGCGCCAAGATGGCCGCCGAAGTGCCTGCCCTACTCAAGCGACATCTGCCGCAACTGGCCGACAAAGGCGTCTATGTCGAAGCGGTGTTTGACGGCAGCCCGGCGTCGCAAGCGGGGCTAGAAGCGGACGACGTGCTGCTTGAGTTGAACGGGCGCCCGTTGGCGGAAGCTCGCAAGTTGGTCGAAGCGGTGCGCGGCGGCGAAGGAGAGACGCTCAAGTTGGTCGTACTGCACAACGGCAAAGAAACGACGTTGGAAGTGAGCCCCCGGCCGATGACGCAAGCAGACGTCGCGGCGATCACCCAAGCACAAATGATGCACGGCATGTCAGAGCAACTGCCGAGCGATGCGATGCGGATGCGATTTTTTGGTCCTGGGCAACTGATGCCGCAGGCCGGCGCAATGCGTGCTCTGCCGCAAGCGGGTCAGAACATCACCGTTCAGATCGAGCACCAAGGGGACCAGCCGGCGAAGCTGCATATCGAAAAAGATGGCAAGTCTTACGATATCACCGCCGACCAACTGGATCAGTTGCCGGAAGATATTCGCCCGCTCATTGAGCGATCCTTGGGCGGCATGCCGTTTGGCCAGCAGGGCGAAATCGATATTGAATCGCTGCTGCCGCAAGGCGCGCCGGACGCCATGATGCAACAGCAACTGCAGCAGATCCACAAGATGCTCGAAGAGATGAAAGCTCAGATGCGCGGCCAAATGCAGGGACAACCGCAACCGCCGGCAGTGAAAGACGATCACGCAATCTAAGAAGCAAGCCTGTGTCTCGCCAGGTAGAAGAGGGATGAGAGCGGCGTGCGCGGCAAGGCGCACGTCGCTTTTTTATGCGCGCCAAGATTCGTTTTGATCTTGTTTGGATCGCGGTTGGCCGTTATTTATTCCGCCGCACGTTAACAAAAACATCGATCGCGCGGTCTTGCCCTTTATGTCAGAAGTTCGCCAAGTTCCCTTGATATTGCCCGACCTCGGTTTGGATGACTCGACGCTTCGCGCCAGCATGTGGCTGGTTCCGAAGGGGAAGCCGGTCTACCGCGGAGATCGTTTGCTCGAAGTCTTCGCCGGCGAAGTGACGTTTGACGTCGTCGCCCCCGAGTCGGGCGTCCTCTCGATGAAGATGGTCGATGAAGACGATCGAATTGAAGTGGGGCAGTTGCTTGGCGCCATCGTTGCTAGCGAAGAGCTAAATTAGCCTAGCGCCAAGCTAAGGAAACTTTGCTCTAGCCTTCAAACTCGTCGAGCTTCTCGATGCGACGTTGATGTCGGCCCCCTTCAAACTCGCCAACGAGCCAAGCGTCGACAATTTCTAGCGCCAGCGGCAACTCGATCAGACGTTCGCCGATCGCGATCACATTGGCGTTGTTGTGCTTTCGGCCTAGCTGGGCAGTCTCGACGCTCCAGCAATAAGCGCAGCGTACGCCGCGGATCCGATTGGCGGCGATCGCCTCTCCGTTGCCGGAACCTCCGAGAACGATTCCTCGCTCAAATTTACCATCGGCGACTGCCTGAGCGGCTGGCATGATGAAATCGGGATAGTCGCATGACTCGGCTGAAAACGTGCCGTAATCGGTAGCTTCGTGTCCCAGTTTCTGCAAATGCTCCAAAATCGCTTGCTTGTAGTGAAAGCCGGCGTGGTCGGAAGCGACGACGATCTTCATTGGACGAACTAACGAAAGGATTGGAGGGGAGCCCCCGCACGGCGGCGAGATTAGACGAATCGCCCCATCATAGTCGGCAGAATCGGAACGTGTTAGGCGGGCGCCGGCCGTGCGGCTGGCCGTTAACCCGGCATTTACGGCTCTTTTTTTTCCGGATTCCCGCGACAAGGTCTCATTTTCCGGCCGATGAAACTGTATGACCTACTCTTTTGCATTGAATTCGGAGAATTTTCGTCCACTTTCCCACCCACTCTTTTCGCTATGTCGGTCGATTCCAAATCCCCAGCCGCTGTGCGGAGCATTCTTCATTGGGGAATGCTGGTCGCTATTTTGTTAGCGGTCGCGATGGCCGTGACGCCTCACGTCGCCGATCCCGATCTGTGGGGGCACGTGCAATATGGCGCCGATCTGCTGCGCGAAGGGCTGCCGGCGACGACCACTTACAGCTACACGGCCGAGGGATACCGCTGGATCAATCATGAAAATCTGAGCGAAGTCGTTTTGGCGATTGGAGCCGAGACGATTGGCCCTGTCGGTCTGTTGTGGGGCAAGTGTTTGCTGGGACTAGCGATCGTCGGCGTCATGCTGTGGCGCTGCGAGTCGCAGCGTTTGCCGCTGATGATCTCTGGAATGGTCGCGCTGTTGGCGGCGCTCAACTTGACGAACCACTGGAATGCGCGACCGCAGCTATCAAGCTTCGCCCTGTTCACCCTGCTCATTGTATTGCTGGACCAATGTTTCGCCGGCTGGCGCAACGACTGGCGTTTGCCCTGGTTGGGGGCGCAGTTTCGTCGTGAAGATTATCGACCGCTCGCCGCTTCGCACCCGCGCATGAAATGGCTATGGCTTTGCGTCCCTCTCTTTTTCGTTTGGGCGAACGCGCATGGCGGATTTGTCGCCGGGTACGCCGTTTTTCTGGGATATCTGATTTGCCGTTTCCTCGAGCTATCGCTCGATCGCGGCTGGCAAGGCGCCGGCATGATGCGTCGCTTGACGTTGATGGCGGTCGTCGGCGGTCTGGCGACGTTGGTGAATCCATACGGGCCCAACTTGCATCTTTGGTTGCTCAATTCCTTGCGGACGGCGCGGCCCGAGATCACCGAATGGCATCCGTTGTACGAACTGAATCTGGCGTCGATCGCTTTTGTTGCGTTGATCGCGGCGTTGGCGTTTGCGATCTTGCTAAGCCGTAAGCCGCTCGACTTTACGCAGTTGGCGATCACCGGCGTCGTCGGTTGGCAAGCGCTGGCGCATCAACGACACACGCCGTTTTTGGCGATCTTGTTTGGGCTGTGGTACGCACCGCATTTCGCTTCGGCATGGCGGCGTTGTCTTGGCGCTAGTTCGGCGACCGAACATCCGTCGCCGCGACAAGCCTGGATGATGGGGGGCGGCCTGGCCGTTGTGTATGTGGTGTTGATCACGGCGCTGGTTCCTCGGCTTTCGCAGATGCCGACGCCGCGCGCTCAGTATCCTGTGTCAGCGATGCAATACATGGCCGATCATCATCTGCAAGGCCGTCTGGTAGCGACCTATAACTGGGCCCAGTATGCGATCCACGCGTTGGCCAGCGATGGCGATACGCAGTTGCAATTCGATGGTCGATTTCGAACCAGTTATCCGCAAGAGGTGCTCGACATGCACTTCGATTTGATTTTGGGACCCGATCCCAAGCTGCGAAATCGGAGCGCTGAGTCAGGCCCTCCCGACGCAGGCCGCGTGTTGAAATATGGCCGGCCCGATCTAGTGCTGATCGATCGTGGTCAACCTTATTCGACCCAAGCGATGCAGCAACACTCGGATGAGTGGACGCTGCTTTATCAAGATTCACTTGCCCAAGTTTGGGGACGTCGTGACGAGTACGGTGAGCCGAGCTCAACGCGTTATGTTCCGCCACGAGAGCGCCAAATCAGCGACGCCCCGCAAGTTGGCGCAGTTGCGTGGCCTGCACATCCGGTTCGTCGTCAGGCGATCGCGTTTGCGCAACCTTCACCACCCATCATGCCAGATCACACTGAAAAAGGAAAATAGAATGCCAGCCTCTATGATTGCGCCGCGAACCAGTTCGCCGCGTGACTCCTTCGATTGGGAAGGAGAAACCATTACTGCAATGGATCGCCGCTTGGACGAGATTGACCGTCTGTCGCAAGCGCTGGCGGCCGATCAAACCGAGCAGCGCTGCGCTCCGTGCGACTATCATTTTCCGCCCGGCTTTCGGTTGAGCGTTGTGATCCCTGTTTACAACGAGCGCGAAACGATTGAAAAGATTGTCCGTCGGATTCATCAGTTACCGATCGACACCGAGATCATCGTGGTCGACGATTGCAGCACCGACGGCACGCGCGACGTGTTGGCCCGGATTGCGCATTACGTCGATCTGAAGATCAAGTATCACGACCAAAACCAGGGCAAAGGGGCCGCTTTGCGAACCGGTTTCGCCGCGGCGAGCGGCGAAGTTGTCATCGTGCAAGACGCCGATCTTGAATACGAGCCGCGCGATATCCTGACGGTGATTCAGCCGATTCTCGAAGGAGAAGCGGACGTCGCCTATGGATCGCGATTTAGCGAAGCGCGTCATGTGAACTCGTCTTGGATTCATCGCGCCGGAAATCGCTGTTTGACCTGGCTGTCGAATTTTACGACCGGACTGAAAATCACCGACATGGAGACATGTTACAAGGCGATTCGGACTTCGGCCCTGCGCTCGGTGACAATCGAGCAAGACCGTTTCGGGTTTGAGCCCGAAATTACCGCCAAGCTCGCTCGCCGCAGCTTTCGTATCGTGGAGCGACCGATTTCATACAACGCGCGCAGCTGGAAAAGCGGCAAGAAGATCGGCATGCGTGACGCAATTCAGGCGATTTGGTGCATTCTGCGTTACGGATGGCGCGATTAGTCGCAGGGGCGGCGCCCATCGTCGCTCGTCTGTTCTACAATAGTCGAGTGACTGGAACTGAACGGAACAAGACGCAGCACGGGGCGCACGATATCGTGCGTGACGCCTGGGCTGCGACCCAATAAGGCGTCCCCAGGGCGACAATAGTGAAATGCGGCAAATCGGCGCGATTGCAACGGATCAAGAAGCGGCCCGCTTCGTCGACTACCTTTTGACGCAAGGGATCGAAGCGAAGTCCGATCCGCGAAACGGCGAGTTCGTCGTCTGGATTCATGACGAATCGCACATCGACCAGGCGCGCAGCGAGCTTCAGGCCTATCTTTCGAACCCCAGCGACCAGCGCTACGCTGACGCTTCGAAAGAAGCGAATTCGATTCGAAAGGTGGAATACCTGAAGAACGAACAACGCCGCAAGAATATGCATGACATGCGAGGCAAGTTAGGGGGGGCCGGCATGATGTCGCGCATGGCTCCGGTCACCATGACCATCATGTGGATCTGCATCGGCGTGACGGCGGTCAGCTTTTTCGCCCCCAATTTTGTGCCGGGATTGAAGGGCAACTGGTTGATCGACTGGCTGACCTTCGCCCCTTATTCCATGTTGCCGGCGGCGATGCTCAAGCACGATCCGTTTGTCGCGATCGAAGCCGGACAGGTTTGGCGCTTGATCACGCCGATCTTTCCGCACGGCGGTCTGATGCACATCGCTTTTAATATGTACATGTGGTACTCGTTTGGCGGAATCTTAGAACGCCGTTTGGGATCGGGCCGCTACTTGCTGATGGTGCTGGGGCTAGCGATCTTTGGCAACGTTGCGGCGGCGTCGGCGTCAATTTTTATTACCGGCAACGCCAGCGAACTTTATGCGATCGGCATCTCCGGCGTCTTGTTTGGACTGTTTGGTTTCGCCTGGGTGAAGTCGACCTTTGAGCCGCAGTTTGGCATCTACCTGCCAAGTCAGTCGGTGCTGATGATGATGCTTTGGTTCGGGCTTTGCTGGCTCGGTTTTGTCGGCAATATCGCCAACTGGGGTCATACCTGCGGACTCATCGCCGGAGTGATCGCCGGATTCATTCCGAGCCGTCCGTGACCAGGATCGGCGTCGAACGAGAAACGGCGTAGTCAATAAACTCGCGCAGGCCGTCTTGGATTGGCGCCGCGTCGAGTCCGTTTTCGCGCCCTGCCGATTTAATCTGACCGCAATCCAGATCGATCGCGATGGTGCAGGTCTTACCGTCCTGGTGAAACTCCAACGCAATCGGCCAATCCGGCTCGCACGGCGAGTCGACGCCTGGAAACCGATAACTGGCGTCTTCGACCAACGCTTTTTGCAGATCGTCGAGATCGGCGACGTGCGAGATGTCTCGTCGCTGCTCGTTTCCATCGATCTGGCGGACCAGTTGCACCTGCTTGGCGCTGCGGATGAGGACGACATCATCAGGCCCAAAATAGGTGATCGCCTCCCTGGTGCGACTCCAATGGTAAGCGAGATTGAGCCCGGCGATTGTCGCCGCGAGCAGGAGAATAGCGGCGACCAGCCATGTTCCGCGAGTTTTCATGCAACCATAGAAGCGGGATAGAGGTAATTTTTCGTTCGACCGCGTCATAGTATACTTAGGTTTTCCGCAGCGGATGACCGCTTGCAGGTCGACTATTTTCCGGGAGTGGGATCGATGCCTGACGATTTTGATCCATATCGCGAAGCGTTGATTGTAGAAGAACGAACCATTTGGCCGACTGATAGCGAGATTCCTGCGGCCGATCGCCCGCGAATTGAGCGTTTGCTGCATGACGATGCGGCGAGTTGCAGTCAATTGGAATATGTCCGGATCCATACCGGTTTTTGCCGCATGATTAGCGTGACTGCGGAAGATCTCGATCGGGTCGGCGCAAGCGCCTAACCCACCGGATCGACTTTGATTTCCTTTTACTTGTGAAGCGAGCAGCGTTGACGGCGGAACATGAAATCGTTCGCGTGCAATTGAGCGAACGCAGCTACGATATTGAAATTGGCGCGGGGATTATCGACACGGCGCCCCAATTTTTTGCAGCGCGAACCAAAATATCGCACGCGATCTTGGTCACCGACGAAGACGTGCGCCCTCTCTACGCTGAACGAATCGCCGCAGCTTGCGCCGCGGCAGGGATGCGCACGACGCTGTTGTGCGTACCAACCGGCGAAACCAGCAAATCGATCGCGATGGCCGATCAGCTTTGGAACCAAAGCCTGGCCGAAGGCGCGGACCGCAAAACGGTAGTTATCGCCGTGGGTGGCGGAGTGGTCGGCGATCTGGCCGGCTTTCTCGCGGCAACCTTTGCCCGCGGACTCTCGTTTTTTCAGGTGCCGACAACACTGTTGGCGCAAGTCGACAGTAGCGTGGGAGGCAAAGTCGGCGTCAATCTTCCTACCGCCAAGAACATGGTCGGCGCGTTTTGGCAGCCGCAGGGAGTTTTGATCGATGTTGACGTCTTGTCGACGCTCCCCGAACGAGAATATCGCGCCGGTCTGGCCGAAGTGGTCAAATATGGGGTGATTTTGGACCCCGACTTTTTCGCATACTTGGAAGCGAATGTCGCGGCGATTCAGCGGCGCGATCGGAAAGCACTGACGCAGGTGATCGCTCGGTGCTGCCAGCTGAAAGCAGATGTCGTGCAAGCAGACGAACGGGAGACAACCGGTTTGCGCGCGGTACTGAACTATGGCCATACGTTTTGTCATGCTTTTGAAGCGACGTGCGGCTATGGTCAGTTGCTGCATGGGGAAGCGGTTTCGATCGGTATGTTGTGCGCTTCGCGGCTCGCGGAATCGCTGGGCCGGATAGCGCCCGACGTCACGCAACGTCAACAGAACCTGTTGTCAGAGCTTGGTTTACCGACGGTTCCTCCCCAAGTTGATATCGACCTGGTCATGGCGGCGATGCAACGAGATAAGAAAGTGGAACACGGCAAGTTGCAATTCGTGCTGCCGACGAAGCTGGGTAGGGTGGAACTCGTAGGTGATGTTCCCGTTATGCTGGCGAAACAGGCGATCAACGACGCGGTATAAGGCGTTGGCCTCTTGCGCCTCTCCGCACCTTGGATGTGGAAATGCGCCAAATATCGTTTCATACATATCGAGAATTTCTGGGAACCCTATAGTGAGGGGCGAAGACGTTCGCTGGCTAGATCGCATAGACCGGGTGTGATTGAGACAGCGTTGGTCATGTTTCGTGCAAGAGCACGTTCGCCAAGTTGGCGAAACGCATTTCACTCGATGGGGCAGAAATGAACCAACAAAAAGTCGTATATGTATTGGATGATGATCGCGATGCGCGAATTTCGCTTGCATCGGTCGTCCAGTCGCTAGGCTATCCGGCGATAGAGTTTGAGTCGGCGGAGAGCTTTCTCGAACAGTTTGATCCTGGTCGACGCGGTTGCGTCGTCGCGGATGTTCGAATGGGCGGGATCTCTGGCGTCGATCTTGTGCATCGTCTGCAAGAGCAAGATTTGAACTTGCCGGTCGTCGTGGTCACGGGATACGCCGATGTCCGCCTGGCTGTTCGCGCTATGCAGGCGGGCGCTACTACATTTCTGGAAAAAGTGGGACGTCCCGGCGAGATCGCCGAAGCGATCCAACAGGCGATGGAGCAAGAGGAAGCCCAATTTCACCGGATCTCAGAGCGAGATGGCTATCGATCGCGGATTGATTCGCTCTCGGCGGACGAACGCGACGTCTTGTTGCGCGTCTTGGAAGGGAAGCCAAACAAGGTGATCAAGAAGGAATTGGACATCGGTTTGCGTACGGCTGAACTTCGTCGGGCGAATGTGATGCGCAAGATGGGCGCACGCAGCTTGGCCGAGTTGGTCCGCATGACCCTGGTCGCCGGAGTTCCGCGGTCCGAAAAGGCGCAGGAGTCATCTTCGTCCAATTCAGCATCGATCGTTTCGTAGGGGCTGGCGCGGTCGTAACGCTTATTTTGGGCGGTCGCATTGCGTGGAGTGAGCTAGTCTTTTAGGTAACCCAAAATAAAGGGCTTACCTTTCCTGCTCCCCCATATCTGCCCGTATGCTATGACCTCTCAACCCGCCGCCGAAACTGGATATATCCAGCAGTTCGTAGAGCGAGCTAGTTCACTCTATTCCTTGCCTGCTGTGGCGATGGAAGTGTTGGAAATAACAGGTCGGCCTTCGATCGACGCCGTTCAAGTAAAAGACTGCATCGAGCGCGATCCTGCACTGACGATCAAGATCTTGCGCGCAGTGAACAGTCCCCTGTTTGGTCTGTCACGACAAGTCTCCGATCTGCATCAAGCGCTGGCGCTGTTGGGGATGAAGCCGCTCAAGCTTTTAGTGCTCGGCTTTAGTCTGCCGCGGGAGATGCTGGACGGCGTTGAAGCGGATTCGCTGAGACGATACTGGAGCATCGCACTGACCAAAGCGGTCGCCGCCCGCGAAATTGCGGGGTTTCTCGGCTATCGCAACGGCGATGAAGCGTTCATCGCCGGCTTGCTCGCCGACATCGGCATGCTGGTTTTGATGCAGGACCTGGGAACGCCGTACGCTCATTTCATCCGCAAAACGGACGAAGAAGAAGCGTCTCTCTTGGAGATGGAAGTTGGCACGCTTGGTTTTGACCATATCGTGTTGAGCAGTCGTTTGCTCACGCATTGGAAATTGCCAACAGGGATCATAGACGCGGTGTCGGCCATCAAGCCGTTGCCGTTCGCCGCTCCGCTTGAACTGGAGTCGCACTCAGAAACTGCACGGTCGCTGGTCTTGGCCGATCGGCTGTCCGATATTCTCGCCGGCAAGCGTCTCGCCGCATTACCGGCGTTGGTAACGGCGGTCGCAAAATATGGTCCGGCCGATCTGGCTGATTTTGAACAACTTGCGGCGCGCGTCGAAGCGAAGGTTAAGCAATTGGCCAACGTCATGCGCGTCCACATCGACGATCAAGCTTCTTACTCAGAGATCATGCTGACCGCCTACGCACGATTGTCAGAAGCGAGCATGGACGCGGCGCTCGATGTCGCTCGCCATGATCCGGATGAATTGGAACTGCACGAAGCCTGGCGCGAAGCGAAAGAATTGACCTCCGCTGTCGCGAGTTTTCGTGATCGCCCGCGAAGCGCTGCTCCGGCCCCACCCCCAAGCGTCCCCAAGCAAGCCCCCATGGTGGCGACAATCGAAACGGCGAAAGCGTTTACGAAGAACATCGCGCTGGACGAATCCTCGGTGGCGCGACTCGATGTCGAAGTTCAAAGTTGTCGACAAATGCGGAAGCCAATTTCCGTCTTACAATTAACTCTCGATCGGTATGATGACTTGCTGTTGCATGCTGGGCCCGACGAACTTGTCCAGACCTGGCAATTGGTGGAGAAAGCGGTCAGCGCAATCATTGGCGATGCGGGAAGCTGCTTTGTCTCGGCCGACGCCGTCTTGATGGTCGTTTTGCCGCTGCACGACCGGATGCAGGCCGTGGAAACGGCCAAACGCTTGGTGACGGGAATCCGCAGCTGGGCCCAAGCACGCGCCGAGATCGGTGGCGCCGCTCCGCTGACGATTAGTGTGGGAGCCGCGGCGATTGCGCTGGCGCCGAAGAATTTTCGATCCCAAGAACTTGCGGACGCGGCGACGCGCTGCATGGAAGTCGCACGGCGTTGCGGCGGCGACGGCGTCAAAAGTATCGAAATCTTGTGAGGGATCGTTCGCCTGCTATAGCGCTGAGCGTCGCTGCGCTTCATGCAATCCACTTGCATTTTCACGCCGAACGTCTATCGTGGACAAATTCGTTTCATTCCGCCGCTTCCCAGTAGGGCCATGGACCAATTTGTCGTACTTACCGTCTATTGCGGGTTGATTGTCGCCGCCTCGATGTTGGGCGGCGCGCTTCCCTCGGTAATGCGACTGACCCATACGCGCATGCAGCTGATGATGAGCGGCGTCGGCGGCTTGATGTTGGGAGTCGGCGTGCTGCATCTGTTGCCGCATGGCGTCGCCGAAAGCGGATCGATCGACATCGCTGTGGGGGGAATGTTCGTCGGCATCTTGTCGATGTTTTTCCTCATGCGGGTGTTTCATTCGCACCATCATGCGCCGGTGGAGAAAGAATATCCCGAAGTCGCCGCTACCGAACATTCGCATGATCATGACCATCACGATGGACATGGGCATTGCGATCATAATCATGGCGACGAAGGGCCTAAATCGGCCTGGAGATGGCTGGGGATCTTTCTCGGACTATCGCTGCATACGCTGATTGACGGAATCGCGTTGGCGGCCGCGGTCGCCGCTGCAGCGCATGCCGAAAGCGGATTGGCGAAACTCGCCCTCGGCGTCTTTTTAGGGATCGTGCTGCACAAGCCGCTCGATGCGCTGTCGATCACCTTTGTGATGCGGGCTGGAGGCTGGTCGGCGACGTCGATGAATCTGATCAACTTCGGCTATTCGCTGATGTGCCCGATCGGCGTGGTCCTCTTTTATTTTGCGATCGGCGGACTTGATGACGCTTGGCGACACAACGTGGTTGGCGGCGCGCTCGGCTTTGCGGCAGGGGTCTTCATCTGCATCTCGCTTTCCGACATCCTCCCCGAGATCCAGTTCCACTCCCATGACAAGTGGAAACTGTCGAGCGTGTTGTTGCTGGGTGCGCTGCTAGCGGTCGCAATCGGCTGGCTTGAGCCGCCCCATGCACATCATCACACGCCGGCGCCGGCGTCGGCTCCTCTGCCTGTGCCAGCGATGACGCCTGCTAGCGAACTCTAAGCGGGCGACCTTGACGATTATCGCGATGGCGCCGGCCTGCAAGGCGCGAATGAAGTTGTCGTAGCGACTGTGACGATTTAAACGCCTATAGCGATTATCCCTCCAGTCCCTTCGTGCGCGGCGATCGGGACGCTCAGGCGACCGTATGAACCCCAAGTCTTTAGCTACGATCGGGAAGCTTGCGACGTGCGCCGCGCTGTCGACCCTGTTCTGTTGGGCGTCGACCGGATGCAACCGCTATGGCTATGTCGCCAACGCCGATGCCGAAGCGCAGTCACTCGTCGCGCAAAAGTCGAACAATCCTCGCTGGGCGATCGACAATTTCAATATCGATGTCAATCCGCGCAGCCGCTACTACGATACGTATGACCCGGTCAAACCGCCGATGCCGCCGGATGATCCCTATTCGCATCGTTACATGCACATGGTCGATAACAAAAAGGGCTGGAGCCATTGGGGACGCAACGGTATCCGGCCGATCTTGGAAAACCCCCGGTGGTTGGAAGAGCTGTACCAGCATTCGGACGTAACCGAGCAAGGCGAGATCATGCTCGACCTGGACGACTCGGTGCGTCTCGCCATCTTGCAATCGCCAGACTATCAACAGCAGTTGGAAACGATTTATCTCTCCTCGCTCGACGTTAGCACCGAACGTTTTCGGTTTGACGTGCAGTTCTTCGGCGGTAACTTCACCCAGTTCGAGCATTTGGGCCAAGAGCGCGCCGGTGGTGAAAGCAGCAAGCTGCGTCTCGACAATGGTCTGGAGATGAATCGCAAGTTTGCGACCGCCGGCGAGTTCTTGGTCGGCATCGCCAATTCGACCATTTGGGAGTTCGCCGGGCCAAACCGTGGCGTGACGACGTCGATTTTGAACTTTGGTTTGGTTCAGCCGATCTTGCGTGCCGGTGGGCGAGTGATCGCCCTGGAGCAGTTAACGATCGCCGAGCGAACCTTGCTGGCGAACCTGCGCGCGTACGCCCAATATCGGCAAGGGTTTTACACGCAAGTCGCCTTCGGCGAGCTAGGCGTCGCCGGTCCCCAGCGCCGCGGCGGTTTCTTTGGCGGCACCGGTTTGACCGGGTTCACCGGACAAGGAAGCGGCGGTTTTGGCGGTGTTGGCGACGCGACCGGCTTTGGGCGAGGATTCAACGCCAACGGCGCCGGGGGAGCAGGAGCCAGCGGCTCGGGTTTCGCAGGCGGCGGCGCCGGTACCGTCGGCGGGTTCCTTGGTTTGCTCCAACAGTTGCAGCAGATTCGTAACACCCAAGACAGTCTATCGGCACAAGAGCGAACGCTCGATCTCTTGGAGGCGAACCTGGACGCAGGCCTGATCGATATCGCGCAGGTCGATCAATTTCGGCAAAATATTGAGACGGAACGGGCCAACCTGCTGCAGGCGCACAACAACCTGGAGACGGCGCTCGATACGTTCAAGCGATCGACGCTTGGTCTGCCGCCGAATTTGCCGATTGCGTTGAATGACGAGTTGATTCAAAAATTCAAGCTGACCGATCCCGCGACGACGCAAACGCAAGTCGCGATCGAAGAATACATCTCGCGATTTGGCGACCTCCCGCACATCCCGACGCTCGAAGATCTGCAGATGTCGATCGAGGATGTTGATTCGTTACAACATGAAGTTGACACGCGCGTTGGTGAGATTCCAGCGGACCTGCAAAAGCTGGAGAGCGTCACTCCGGCGCGTACCTTGGAAATGACAGAGTCAGAGCGTGGATTGTTTGAGCGAGACAAGGATCGTTTGATCGAAGAAGTCGACGATTTGGAGTCTCGTAACGATTTGAATCGTGAGAACGTGGAAAAGCTCGCCAGCCAGATCGGGATGGTCGAGCCGAACGTTGTCGCGGATCAATTGGTCGCTCGTCTGGTCGAGATGAAGAACCTAGTCAGCGAGTTGGGATTGATTGAAGCTCGCGCTCGGATTGAACAGATCAACATTCAACGCGTCTATTTGACGCCGGAGCAGGCGCTCGAAATTGCCCGCGCCAATCGCTTGGACTGGATGAACAATCGCGCGTCGTTGGTCGATACCTGGCGCTTGATCGAGTACAACGCCAACGCGCTGAAGTCGAATTTGACGATCGCTTTCAGCGGCGATCTGCAGACCTTGGGCGAAAACCCGGCCCAGTTCCGCAGTCAAACAGGTTCGTTGCGAGCGTCGGTTCAGTTTGATCCGCCGTTGACCCGTTTGGTCGAACGCAACAGCTTTCGTCAGCAGCTGATTGAGTACCAGCAAGATCGTCGCGACTTGATTCAATTTGATGACTCGGTCTTCGCCGATCTGCGGGCGTCGCTGCGCACTCTAGAGCAACTCCGTTTGAATCTAGAGATTCAGCGCCGAGCGGTGGTGATCGCGATTCGCCGCGTCGATCAAACGCGCGAAGCGCTGAGCGCACCGGTCGCCCCCGCCGAACCTGGCCAGCCGGCATTGTCGCTGGGCCCAACCGCCGCGCAGAATTTGCTGTTCGCCTTGTCCGACTTGCGTAATACGCAAAACAACTTGATGAGCGTCTGGCTCAACTACGAAGCGAACCGGATGCGTCTCTATCGCCAGTTGGGGATCATGCAGATTGACCACGAGGGGATCTGGGTCGATACGCCGTTGGACTTACGACCTCCCGACGCTTCGGAAGAGATCGAACTGCCCCCGGCCGTGCCGATGGAGTGGCTGCAGGAAGGATACTTTGATCTTCCCGAAGAAGCGGAAGTGGAGGAGACCGAGTCAACCGATCTCGCTCAGCCCGAATCGGCTGATCCGCCGCTGTGGCGCGTCGATCGCTGGTTGGCTCGCTTGTTGCCTCATGAAAAAGAGAACGTCGCGGCCCAACCGGTACCTTCGTCCTATTCCGACCAAGTGGCGACTGCCAACCCGCAGGAGAGTCGTCCTAACCAGACCCTGGTCGCGCCGCTGCCAGAGGCTTACGAAATCGAAGTCAGCCGCGAGCGGCGGTACACCAACAGCGAGATACAGCAGATGTTGCAGGAGATGCGTGCCCGCAAAGAGGGGGAGCAGGCGGCGGCTCCACTTTTCCCGCCTGAAAACGGATGAATTTCGAGCGGAACCTGCGATAATGGAAGGGGTTAAGTCTAGGTGACGACTTTCCCGCCTTCCAAGGACCAGCGATATGTCCGCTTCTGTCGAAAACAGCTCGCCCGAATCGCGGCCTCGCCTGCGCTTAGAAACTTCGCGGCGCAATTGGTTTTGGCCGATTCTGTTGGTGCTGCTCGTCGCGGGAATCGCGTTTGGCGCCTATTACCTGCCCAGCTCCGGCATCTGGGGATCAACCAACGAAGTGAGCGGCGCGCTCACTTACGAAGTGCAGCGCGAACGCTTGTTGATCACCGTCACCGACGATGGCAACGTGGAGAGCGCCAGCAATATTGACGTGAAGTGCGAGATCGCCGGCGGCGGCACGATTCTGTGGATCGTCGAAGATGGCAAACGGGTCACCAAAGGTGAAGAGATTATCCGCATTGATACTTCGGCGATCGAAGATCAATTGAACGCCCAGAAGATCGTTTACGAAAAGGCGCTGGCGACCAAGATCGAAACGCAAGAAGCCTTTGAAGCGGCGAAGTTGGCGGTGCAAGAATACGCGGAAGGGACCTTCCTGCAAACGCTGCAGCAGATGGAAGCGACGATCAAGATTGCGCAGCAAAATCTGACCACCGCTCAAGACATGCTCGGTTACAGCAAGCGGATGTCGCGCAAAGGTTACGTGACGGCGCTACAGCGCGAAGCGGACGTTTACGCCGTCGAACGGGCCAAGCTAGATTTGGAAGTGGCCGAAACGAGCAAACGCGTCTTGACCGATTTCACGAAACAGAAAACGATCCGCGAATTGGAAGCGGCCCGCGATTCGGCCGAAGCGCGCATGCGTTCTGAAGAAGCGGCGTTCCAGTTGGAAAAGGCGCGGCTGGATCGACTGGAAAAGCAGCTCGTGAATTGCGTCATCCAAGCGCCGCAAAATGGCATGGTCGTCTACGCCAACGAGACCGATCGTCGCGGTTCGACCGAGACCGGGATCGCCGAAGGAACCATCGTGCGTGAAGGGCAGACGATCGTGCGCATTCCGGATCTGGCGAAGATGCAAGTCAAAGTGACAATTCACGAATCGAAGATTGACCGCATTCGGACCGACATGCCGGCGCGAATTGTGATTCAAGATCGGACCTTTCAAGGGAAAGTGACCGGCATCGCCAATCAGCCGGAACCAACCGGTTGGTTTTCGGCCAACGTCAAAGAATATGGCACGATTGTTTCGATCGACGGCACGCAAGAGGCGCTTCGCCCTGGGCTGACCGCGTTTGTGGAGATCCAAGTTGCCGATATTCGTGATGCGCTGACCGTACCGGTCTCGGCGGTCGTCGAGCAACGTGGTAACTACTTTTGTTGGGTGCAAACGCTGACCGGCGCCGAACGGCGTCCGCTGACGCTGGGACAAACCAACGACAAATTGATCGAAGTGCTGGACGGAGTCAAAATCGGCGACCTGGTGCTGCGTAATCCCCGCGCGGTCGTCGCTGACGCGCGAATCGTCGCCGATGCCGGACCAGAGCCGCTTGCGGAAGTGAGCGGTGAAGCTTCCGCAGCCGGACAGGCAAGTCCATCCGACAGCGGCGGACCAACCGCCAGCGGTCCGCCTGCTGGTGGACCAGGCGGCGGATCTGCTCGCCCTGACCCGTTTCAAAACGACGCCGATCAAGATGGCAAGCTCAGCCGTGATGAAGCGCCGGCGCCGATGAAGAACTTCTTTGATCGTATCGACAAAGATGGAGACGGTTTCATTACCCGCAACGAGATGGCTGCGTCTCGTGCCGAAAGAGAAAAGTCGCGCAGCGGAACCGGAGCGCCGCCGTCTGGCGGCCCCGCAGGAGGCCCTCCGCGTTCATGATTCAGCGACTGTTCTCGACAATTCGGCTCGGTTTTAAGAGCCTGATGCTGCACAAACTCCGCTCTGGCCTGGCGATGCTCGGCATCATGATCGGCGTGACGGCCGTGATTTGGCTGGTCGCCATGGGAGAAGGAGTAAGTTACCAGGCGCAGCAGCAGATCAAAGACCTGGGCGCTACGAATGTCATCGTCCGCAGTATGAAGCCATCGTCCGGTTCGACGACCGGCAGCAGCTTTATTATCGAATACGGACTGACGCGTGACGACTATCAACGAATTTTGGAAGGAGTCCCCACGATTCGCCGTGCGGTGCCGATGCGCGAAATCAAAGGGGATGCTCGCGCGGGATCGCGTGAGAGCGAAATTCAATTGCTGGGGGTGACGCCCGACTATCGCGATATGAATCACCTGCTTGTCGAGCGAGGACGTTTTCTATCGGATCGGGACGTGATCGGCGAAGAAAACGTCTGCGTGTTGGCGGCGGGGGCAGCGACCAATTTGTTCGCTCATGAGAATCCCGTAGGTCGCAAGATCGAGATTCAGTTCAACGGCAAGTCAGACGTTTACAAGGTCATCGGGCAGACAGCCGATCGAACCCCGTCGGCGGCGATCGGCGGCAGTCTCGCGGGGCGCGATTTCAATACGGACGTCTATATTCCGCTGTCAACGTTGCGACTGCGGATCGGAGATCAAGTCATCACGTCCCGCTCCGGCAGCCGCGAAGGAGAGATCGTTCAGCTTTCGCAAATTACGGTGACCGTGGGCGAAGTGGAAGAAGTGGAGGAAGCGGCGGGGATCATCGAGATCTTGCTCGAAAAGTACCATCCTTTGGGGGACTACGCGGTTGTGGTTCCTAGCGAACTGTTGCGACAGGCCGAGATGTTGCGAATGATGTTCAACGTCTTATTGATTTTGATCGCCGGCATTTCGCTCTTGGTCGGCGGTATCGGCATCATGAATATCATGTTGGCGACGGTCACCGAACGAACGCGAGAGATCGGCATTCGACGTGCGTTAGGCGCGACGCAAGAAGATGTGATCATTCAATTTTTGGCCGAGACAATAGTGCTGTCGGCCGCCGGCGGAATGATCGGCGTGGTCTTCGGCTTCGGCTGCATCCCGGCGACCTATTTGGCGCAAACCGGGATGGAGCGCTGGCTGCCGGAAGTTTGGAGTACGCTCCCGACAACGATCCGTGATTTACAACCACGCATCGCGATCTGGTCGATCATCGCTTCCTTCTTAATCTCGGTCGGCGTCGGCGTGCTGTTTGGACTTTATCCTGCTCGCCGCGCCGCGATGATGGATCCGATCGAAGCGCTGCGTCACGAATAGCATTCTTCTCTGGAGCGCCCCAAGCCATGCGGATGGCGGCTGAATTTGAAAACCTGGAAAAGCACTACCATCTGGGCGATGTGGTGGTGAAGGCGCTGCGCGGAGTTACGGCCGCGTTTCCGGAAGGAGACTTTGTAGCGCTGATGGGCTCTTCTGGCAGCGGCAAGAGCACGTTGTTGAATCTGTTGGGAGCACTCGACCGCCCGACTTATGGACGCTATATCCTGGGTGGATATGACGTCTCGACGCTCAGTGATCGGCAGTTGTCGCAAGTCCGCAATCAACTGATTGGGTTCATCTTTCAGTCGTACAATCTGATCGCCCAGTACACGGTTCTAGAAAATATTCAGGTTCCATTGCAGTATCGACCCGGCAGACCGCCGATTTCTTCGCGCGATAGGAATCGTTGTCTGGACTTGGCCGAGCAGGTCGGACTTTCGGATCGCCTAGACCATCGGCCGTACCAGCTTTCCGGCGGTCAGCAACAACGCGTCGCGATTGCCCGAGCACTGCTGAACGACCCCGAGATCATCTTGGCCGACGAGCCGACCGGCAACTTGGATTCTAAAACCGGCGCCGAGATCATGCAGATCTTAGGAAAGCTGAATCGCGAAGGTCGCACCATCATCATGGTGACGCACGAGCCCGATATCGCCGAACAAGCGAAGCGGCAGATCTATATGCGAGACGGAATGATCGCCGGCGAAGGAATCTTCCCGGGTTAGAGCGTTGGCGTTTGTTCTGCGGAGAATGGTAGGGCCGGCCGTGCCTGCCGTCTCGCTAGCCACTTATCGGCAGGGCCCGCCTAAGTCGCGGCAGGCACGGCCGGCCCTACGCGGAGCTCGCGCAGTTTCGGCCTTAGTCGAACTGGCGCCCATACTGCAACAAGCGAACGAGCGAGTGAAGTTGGCCTCCGCCGCCGATCAAGGAGATCTCGGATATCGGCCGCTCGGCGTTTGCGTTGGCGTAGTTACTGATCGAAATCGACGTTTCCTTGGTCAGGTTCTTAAAGACCGTGTCCATTACTTCGTACATCTTGCTCACTTCCGACGCCGTGTCTGGTTGGCGTTTCATTTCTTCCGCTTTGGTGAAAGTCAGACTCATCTGACGCACCAAAATACGGGTAAACGAATCGCCGCCGACTTCGAGCGTGCGGAACCACAGGCTGTTCAAACCACTGACGATCAACGTACTGGCGTCGGAGCCGACGTCCAAAATACCGACGGTCTGATCGGTTTCGCGCATGCACTGCTCTTTTTCGGCATCCGAGTAGACGTCGAATTGGAAGTAATTATGCAGCGCGATGGGATCGGCCTGCACGATGTGCGGGGAAATGCCGAGCCGCTTGAGAAATGCGAGACGTTCTTGAAGTTGCAGCAAGCGAGTTGCAATGTAGGCGACTTCCCGACCTGGTTCTTCGATCACGTCTTCGTCCTTGGGAGGCGAATCCCAGACATGATAACCGGTCGAAAGTTCTTCCAAGGGGAAAGGGATCTGATTGCGCGCTTCGTACTGGACCGTCTTCTCCAGCTTCTTCTGTTCGACCGGCGGAAGCTTTAAAAAACGGCCGATCAATTCCGACGCTGGTTGTCCTAACGCGACGATCGCGTCTTTAAAGCCTCCTTCGCCGAGATGGGCAATCAGCTTTTCGACCGACTCTTGAATCAAACCACGTCGATCAGCGTCATCCGCACGCGAAAGAGGACGTTTGTGGTCGCATTGAAAGCAATCTTCCGCCACGACAACGACTTTCGCATTTTCTTTCTCGCCGAGCTTCTTCTTGCTTAGCAAAACGGCTTTCAAGCCAGAGTTGCTGAGATCGATTCCCCAGGAGCGGTCACCGGAGATTTTTTTGGGGCTGACCGAAAGCTTGCCAAGCATGCCGGCTTTGGCCGGAGCGAGATTGAAATCAACCTGTGTCAAACCCAAGCCTTGCAACGACAAGCCGATCGCCACATAAAACGCTGCGCGGTTGTCTTGGAAGTGCTTGTTGTCGTCGAGCCTTTCAGAATTGATCTGGTGGAGACCGGCGTGCAGCGCCACGGGAGAACCGAGCGTCGTCCGCTTGGGAGGATCGGCCCAATTTAGATCGCGTTCCATTTTTCGCAGCGAGCGATTTTCAAACTTCTGCGACATCTTATGCAGATTTTCAATCGCGTTGCGATCGCGGGGCATCAATTTCACCAGACGACTCACCAACCCGATCAACGGGCGATCAACGCGAGTCGATTTTTTGATATCGTTTGCGATCCACGCAAGTTCGGCGACCTGATCAAAATAACGTTGGAAATTATCGCTGCGCACCGCTTCCGGCACTTCGGTCAGCACCTCATAGGCGCGTTCATAACGATAATCCGAGACATATTCTTTCGCTTTACTCAGTAGTTTGTCGCGTTTGGCGACATCGGCTTGCTGCTGATGCTTTTTCAACCGTTCAGCCAAACGCTGCGCAGAAACGTCGTGAGGTTTTAGTTCCAGCAGCCGTTCGACTTTCGGCAACAATCGCGAGGTCCGCTTTTCGGCGACCGCCAATTTGATCTCTTTCGAGAGTCGTTTAATCTCGCGCCGGACGTGGTTCGCTTTGTCGTGCAGCTTCGTAAGCGATTCATGCCAGAGGGTTTGCGGTATTTGACGAATCAGCGCTACCGCTTTTTCCGATTGCTTGTTCGAAAAGAGCTCGGTCGCTTCTTCGGTGACGGTGAGCGCTCGCGTCAGTAAAATTTCTTTCTCTTGAATGACTTGCTCGATGCGCAATGCGGCGCGTTGGGCGAACTTCATTTCGCCTTCGTGCGTGGGCCGCGTCAGTTCACGCAGCAGTTGGCAGGCCGCGTCATGTTTCCCTGCGGCGACCAATTCCTCCGCTTCGACAAATTTTTGCTCAAGATGACTTTGTTGCTGCTGAGCTGAGTCAGCCAGGTTGCTCCCGCATCCGCCGCAGAACTTTTCATGAACCGTGTTCATGCACCCGCACTTGGCGCAGGCGACGTATAACGCGTTGCCGCAATCGGCGCAAAACTTTCGGCTCGGCGGATTCAGCGTCGTGCAGGTTGGGCAAAGAATTTTGTCGCCGATGGCTTCTTGCGCCGGAGCTGCGGAAGTATGGCCGTTGCTTCCATTTCCGTTTGACGAAACGCTGACCGACGCGTTGCGCTTCAGCTCGATGTCATAGGCCTCTTTTTTTTGCTTATCGAGCAGGATCTCGATTGCGTCTTCAACTTCGTTAAAGACCTGTCGCCACAGAGGCGGGTCAATTTTTCCAAAGAAGTTCTGCAGCGCTTTGCGCGTTCGTTCGCCGCAAATTTGAATGTAGGCGGGATCGTCTTCGTAGAGGTCAAGTCGCAGGATTTGGTAGGCGCTGAGCGGCCGATTTTCGTCGTCAATGCGAAGAATGACTTTGTAGGGATCGACAGTTTTTTGAGTCGTATTCATGAACAATTGGATTGGCGCGTGGTAGTTATCGATTGATGGCGCATTCTAGATAGAAGCGGATGCGCTCAATGCGTGGATGATCCAGTTCGATGATGACGTCACCACCGCCGGTGCCGCGATAGACTCCCTTCGGGGCATCGGGGGATACGGTCATTGTCAGCTTGTAGAGCCCTTTAACGCTCGTATCTGGTTGAGGTTCGAGTTTGGCGGTGATGAATTCCGGCCGGCACTTGAGCGACTTGATTTTAAGCTCTTTTTCGGAATCGCGGATACGAATAATCGCATGATATTCGTGACTGCCTGCCGTGTTGATCGGCGGAATCTCGTAGATGCCGTCTTTTCGCATGTTGGGAGAGAGAACGATATATCCGCTGGTGACGTTGCCGGCAATTTTGAGGGTCCGCCGAATCGTTTTCTTTTTCGGATCCGCCGGCACGATGAGGATGTTCAGCGCCTTTTTAAAATGACCGCTCGGCAGCGTATCTGGAATATTCACTGCAATGCGGAAATTTTTATGCTCGTCCGTGCGGGGAAGCAGACTGACCGTCAACGGATGAATCGACAATTCGTCCTCGATGAGGACATTGCCGATTTCGAATGCCGAGGGAATGATCTCAACTGTTCGGCTGACCGGCTCCCCAACGGAAATTCCTGACAGAACCAATTCACGAGGAGCAATGTTGACGGCTTCTTGAATAATACCTTCGACGACGAATTGAATTTCCGGTCGACCAGGATCATTCGTGAGAATGGTTGCGGATTGGCGAAAGGGCCCCTCTTTGAACTTCAACGTCCATTCCAACTTGATGTGCGTTTCTTCGCCGGGGGCGACGCCCGATTCTTCAATTCCTGCCAGCGTGCAACTGCAGGAGCTATCTCCCACTTCCAACTGCAACGGCGCATCGCCGATGTTGCGAATCGTGAAGGTGTGAGAGGAAGACTCGAAACGCTCCATCGAGCCAAAGTTGTATTCCGTTCGTTCGACTTCCACTTTGGGCTGAGGTTGGGGATCCGCTGACTCCGCCGGAAGCTTTACGGCAGACACATCCGCCGGTTGCGGCGTCGTACGATTCTCACGAATCTCAGTGACGGCAGGTGACGGGATCGACGCCGAATTGGTCGGCATGACCCACCAGGCTCCCAGTAGCGCGAGAACGGAAGTCGCGATCACAAGCGGTATTTTGTCGAGCATAGGGGGGATAATTACGTGCAATGAAAAAGGAAAAACCTTGGGAGCGAAAGTTCGCTCCCAAGGCGGAAATTGGGCCGGAAAAATCGTCACGTGTGACGACTAGCTTTCTTCAAACTGAGCCTTGACGAAACCAGCCGGGGCGATGCTCGGACCCGAGAAGATTTCGAAGTTTTCCAGTTCGACCGTGTCATCGATGAAACCGACGTTGCGGGCGTTTTCTTCAACATCACCAGTGACCGGGAAGCCCGGGTTCAAGAAGCCGTCACCATTCAGGTCGCTACCCAGCTTCACGCTGCCATCGGCCATCAGGATGTTGCAACCAGCGCTGGTGCCGCCGCCATGCGTGGCGAACCAGTCACGAGTGTCTTGCAGGAAGAGGTAACCATCGTCACCAGCGTTCGCACTAACTTCTCCATCGATCGACGGGATGATGTCGCCGGTGAACAAGCCGATCGTGGAGTCTTGCGATTCCAGCTGATACAGCGTGCCAGAAGTGGTGGCGCCAGTGCCGTAGGCGCCCGTCGAATCAATGTTTTCGATCAAAGCAACTTTGTCATTGTCGTTCCAGAAGGCGGGACCGTCATTGAACGATTCGGCGAGACGAGCACCGGCAACCAGACCCAACTCTTCGTTGAGATCTTCGGCCAGGATCGCTTCGTTCGTATCGCCAGGAGCGGCGTCACCCAAGATCGCGATGGCGCTGGACGGAACCGGAGCCGATTCGATAGCCGACAAACGGAGACCGTAGTAAGCACCACGGACACCCGACTTGTTGCCGCCTTCTTTGGGGCTCTTGCTCGCGTCGAAGGCGCTTGCGCCATTCAGATCGCTCGTCAGCATCTGTTCACGAGCGGCGAACCAGCTTTGAGCATAGTTGGTACAGTAACCAGCCTTCAGGAACTCGGTGTTGATGTACTCTTTGCGAGGACGTGCGTTGCCCGAAGGATCGTTGGCAGGCGTGTAGGTCAGCACCGAACCGCTATCGACCCACGCGGTGCAAGCACCGGCCTGAACGCGTTCATCCGGGGCACCCTTGTTGTCCGAAGTATTTCCACCGATCAAGTCATTCAGCTTTTCCAAGCCGCGGAGCGGATTGGTCGGGCACATCATTTCGGTGACGTTACCAGCTTGTTGGTTGACGACGTCGGCAACCCAACCGTAGGTGTCGATGCATCCGTCACGACGATAGTCGTAGGCGCCCGAAACCAGCTTCTTGTCGCGACGGCTGTCGACCTGAGCGGCGAAGGCGATACCGAATTGACGAAGGTTGTTTTTGCACTGAGCATTACGGGCAGCTTCGCGAGCGCGAGCCAAAGCCGGCAGCAACAGGGCGGCGAGAATACCGATGATCGCGACGACCACCAGCAGTTCGATCAACGTGAAACCACGTTTCTTCATTGCAAATCTCCAGGGTTCTTGCAAAAATTGATGTAACTTAAAGTGTTGAAAGACGCTTTTGGGGGTCGACGCGTTTCTCTCCAGGGGACGCGTCGACCTGTTTTTACGTGTGCTGTGAAGTATGGAGGAAAGTCGCCCGATAACTGACTTTCCTTACTCCGGCCCAAATCTCTCTTCTAAACTCTCGTTGATTATCCATCGGTGTAATCAATATTTGATGAACGCTGCGGTCGAATCTCGTTAACCTTCCTGCTTTTTTTCGGCACGCCGATTTTTGATTTCGATTTCGGACGGAATCAAACAAAGACAGGGCCTAGCGGAAGCTATTGGGATTCAAGTCCCAGCGGCTATAGATCAATTTGCTGTCGATTTCGACTTCGCTGCTGTTGAACTGGGGATCGCTACCCGTGTTCGCGGGAAAACCATTGTTCAAGATGCCGTCACCGCTCGGGTCGTAATACGAGGTCACGCTTCCATCCGCCATCAGCACATTGGCGTAGCTGCTATGGACCGCGCCGAACCAGCGATAGTCTTGCTTGGTATTGTTGTTGAAAGCGCCCCACCAGCCTGATTTGGGACCGCTGCTGACCATCGTAGGCGACGCCAAAATCGCAGGACTGCTCATCGCGCCGGCGGCGGTGCCAGCTGTGCTAAAAATGCGCGGGCCACCGGTCATCGATGCGACCATCGTAGGATTGCCGTTGTCAGTTTCGAGGGGATAGTTCAACAGCTCTACGGGAAGCCCGTCGCCGATGAACGGAACGAAGTTGGCGGCCGCAACGCCAGAGTCGATGCGACTTTGGGTGAGTGGGCCTTTGCCGGCGCCCTTCTGATAGATGCCGCCTGATCCGCAGGTCGCTTTTAGATTGCCATCGCTTTCGACCGACATCGAAGAACGAACGAGGAACCAACTGGCGGTAAAGTTGGTGTTATAGAATTTGTCGTAGATTTGCTGGCGTACAAATTCAGGGCGATCAGCGACTGTTCCTTTCAGCATCTCTTTACAAGGATTGACTTGAATCGAACCGTCTGGCAGCGTCGTGTCGGAGGATCCGCAAAAGTTGCTGCAGCCGTTGTTGGAAGTAGAGCAATCCGCGGCGCCAAAACTACTGTAGTCGAGCGTGGTCAGATCTTTATAGGTTTGCGACGAGGTCGCCGGATTGCTGGGGCAGAGCATCGAGCCGACGGGAATGTTGCGGTTCACCAGATCAGCCACCCAGCCCACATCGGTAACCGAGCCGTCATATTGCCAGTTAAATGCGCCAGAGCAAAAATCGCCGCTCTTTCGTTGCGTTGAATAGGCCTGAAGTCCGACTCCAAATTGACGTAGATTGTTTTTGCATTCCGCGCTGCGAGCCGCACTGCGAGCGGCTCCGACGGCCGGCAGAATCAATCCGGCCAGGATGCCGATAATAGCGACGACAACCAACAACTCCACCAAAGTGAAACCGCGGCGTGAAACGTTGAACCGCATGGGGGGCTCCCGGTTCTTGCGCAAATCCTGCTGTACCGGCATTACTTGCCGGCGAGCGAATCGACGAATGAAAGCCGCATTGTCATCGCAAAGAATGAAGAAAAGATTTAGTGCCGATGTTGTTCCAAAGAAGAACCGCCAGCAACGGCGCAGAGAATCAACGACAGATCGCGAAAAATCGCGTTTTCTGCGTTAAGATGGAAAGACTTGGGAGGGTAAGATCAGCGTAAGGTATTTCGAAGTGCCGAAACCGCTCCGAATTGATTGGCGCTATCGAGAAAACCAAGCAATCCGGAGCGGATCGACCAAGAACCCAGGCAATTCGCTATCTGTCATCTATCAGCACATGCAGCCGGTAGTCATCATGCGGCTGTCACTTCCATACGAGGAATAAATGTCGATGGTTCGCCTACCTGGCAAATTTCTGAAGAATATTTGCGGCCTTCATGCTACTCCTCTTGTTGAGCAGATGGGCGCGGCGATGCTGGCCCCGCTTTTTTGCGGAATCTTGCTGGTCGCTACGGTTCAAGGGGACGAAGCGTTTCTCCTAGAAAACAAGAGTCCGTCGCCGATATCCGGGATCTTGGCCTCGGCCGAGGTTGATGCTCTGACGGTCGAGCCGATCGTCATGCTGGCGGGGCCCCAAGGGGACTTCCCAGCCCAGTTTGTGCCGAATCTCGATTCCACACGTCGTGGGAGATACTACTTTCTCCTGCCTGTCGTAATTCCCCCGAATGGGGAGTGGAACGTGCGAGAAATAAAGCAGGCAGAAACGCCGGCGAATGTCGTGACGGTCGAGCAGGAGGGAGCGGCAATTGTGGTGCAGGTGCAGGGGAAAGAAGTGCTGCGCTACCATCTCGGCCTGCTTCCATCGCCTGATCTTGCGCAACCAGAATTTGGCCGCAGCGGTTTTTTGCATCCCATGCGAACGCCGCTAGGAACGATTGTGACCGATGATTTTCCGCCCGATCATCCGCATCAACATGGAGTCATGTTCGCCTGGACTGATACGACGTTTGCCGGGCGACATGTCGATTTCTGGAATAGCGGGAAGAAAGCAGGTCGCGTCGAACATCGTGAACTATTGCGTCAATTCTCGGGCCCCGTGGTGGGTGGTTTTGACGTTCAACTGGCGCATGTCGATCTTACCAGCGGAAAGCCGATCGACGCTCTGTTAGAAACCTGGTCGGTGCGCGTCTATGCTTCCGCCGATCCGGTGTTGTTAGAGATCGAATCGGTGCAGCGAACCGCTGGCTCAACGCCGCTGGAGATTCGTAAATATCACTACGGCGGCATGGCGGTGCGCGGCAATCGTGGTTGGTATCAAACCGACGGTTCTGGATTTTTGACCAGTGAAGGGAAGAATCGCTGGGAGGGAAACCACTCGCGCCCCCGTTGGGTTGACGTGTTTGGGCCCGCCGAGAAATCGGAAATCGCCGGCGTCACGGTGATGGGAAGTCCTGACAATTTTCGCTTTCCGCAGCCGGTCCGCTTGCATCCTGACAAACCTTATTTCTGTTTCAGCCCTCAGGTCGAAGACGCGTTTACCATTCAACCATCGTCGTCGTATCGTTCCCGTTATTTGTTCATCCCTCATGACGGGGTCATCGATCGTGATCGTACAGAAACGGTCTGGAACAGCTTCGCCCATCCCCTGACATTGAAAAAAGCGTCGTAGTCAACCAAGAGAGGATTTTTGCGATGAGCGATGCGGCGAAAATTGTGCAGTTGCAGCTTGGCCTGCCGCAATCGTATGGTTCGGCCGACGCAGAAGATGTGATGGATCGCGCGTGGACCACAGGCTTCTTCAAACAGCCGACCGGCGAGAAGGTCGAGCTGGATTGGGAAGGGCTCGTCGGGGATGGAGTCGCTGATCGCATCAATCATGGCGGCCGCGATAAGGCGATGTTGGTCTACGCCGATTCTCACTATCCGCGTTGGCGAGAAGAGTTGCACGATCAGGTCGATGTCGCGGCGTTTGGCGCCGGTGCGTTTGGCGAAAATCTAACCGTCTCTCATCTGACGGAAGCTATCGTTTGCTTAGGGGATACCTACCAAGTGGGAACGGCCTTATTGCAGGTTTCCCAGCCTCGCCAGCCCTGCTGGAAGTTAGCACGGCGTTGGCGACTGAAGGAACTGACTGCGTTGGCCGTACGCACCGGACGCATGGGGTGGTACTTACGCGTTCTGCAGAAAGGAGCGATCCAAGCTGGCGATACGCTGCAGCTTGTCGACCGCTCTGCACCAGACTGGACGATCGCGCGCTTGAATCAACTTTTCTATCACGATCGAAGCAATGTCGCCGACGCCGCGATCCTGGCCGCTAGTCCACTCTTAGCCGAGTCCTGGCGCAGCGAGTTTCGCAAACGCATAGAAAAGGCAGCAAGCTAAGCAGAGCGAGCGCTAATAGAGTCGCGTGCCGTTGGGCGTTTCACCATCGGGGATGATCAGCACGACGTTTTCCTGAGCGTCGTTGACGCCTAGCGTCAATACTTCGGAGCGATGTCCCCCAATTTGACGCGGCGCCAGGTTGACGACCGCGAGAACTTGCCGGCCGACGAGCGCGTCATATTCATAGTTGGGGGTCAGTCGGGCCAGCGACTTTTTCAGACCCAGCTCGTCGCCAAAGTCGATCTGCAAGAGGTGGGTCGAATGCTTTCCCTCGGGGAAGGGATTGGCCGCGATGATTTGACCGACGCGGATATCGACTTTCAGCAAGTCATCCAGCGGAATTATCGGTAGGCTGCTCATCGGATCATCGTTCGGGAGAGCCGCACTAGGCGGCGCGTTTCAACGTCTGCATACCAGCGAATTTTCGGAACGTCATGTCGTCACGCTGGGCCAGACCGTTGGTGCAGCGAGAGGGACGGTTGGCCCGCATCAGCTTCTCATTTTTGGTGCCGCTCGCTTTGGCGACGTAGGAGGGATCGCGTACGTGCCACAAATGATGGGTTCGCGTCCAACGCATACTAGAGCGGAAGCGGACGCCGGCCTGAAAAAGTCGTCGCTGGAGGTCGCTGTCTTCCAGCCCCCAACCAACAAAGTCTTGGTCGTAGCCATTGATGGTTTCATAGTCATCGCGCCAGAGAGCGATGTTGCCCCCCTTCATGCGAGGTCGATCAGGCAATCCAAGTCGGCTGTAGATTGCGGCGCGAAGCGATTTCCAACGCATGCGCCGTTCTTCTTGTTCCGTCGCCCAAGAGCGAAAATCACCAAATCGAATTTCGTTGATATCGATCGATTCCGACAGTTGCTGATTTAGCCAGATTGAGTCGCCTACCATGGCGAATCCGCGCTGTCGATGATGCAAGTGCTGAGCAACGAAGTCGGGCGGCGCGACCAGGTCCCCGTCCAGGAAAAGGATGTAAGGAGCCTGAGTAACCGAAACTCCCTCGTTGCGACATTTCGCCAACTGAAACCCATCATGCGGATGGGTGGTGAAGGCGACCGGAAAGTCGACCTGATTGGCGAATTGTGCGACCACCTGCTCGGTTTCGTCACTAGAGCCGTCGTCGGTGACGACAACTTCAAAGTCGTTGGAGCCGCAGCGCTGCATCGCCAGTGATTCCAGCGATCGGCGAAGATGCTGCGGACGTTGAAACGTCGAGATGATGACCGCAATTTCGGGAGATGGCATGAACGTGATCGTGTGCTATTGGATGCCCCAGCGCAAAGTCGAACAGGCAAGTGATAGGTCAAATGCACAGCTCGAGTCAAGACGAAATCGAGCGGCGTATCAAGTCGACTTCGGCGGTTGGGTTAAATGAACGAGTCTTAGTCCGACCAACTTGGCCATGGAAACGGCGATATAAAGCTGTCCTGTAACGGCTTCGGTCCAAGTTAGCGTACGGGCCAAATTGGAAAGCGGCAGGATGTCTCCTAAGCCGAGTGTCGTTAGGGTAGCAAAACTAAAGTAAATCAAGGCCGCCAAGCGACGGCCGGCCAACCCGTCATCGGGGGTAGAAAATTCGATCGCGCTGGAATCGAACATGACGACGCTTAGATAAGCGATCGCCCAGATAAGACCCAGCAGCAAGTAAACGCTGACGCCTCCTAATACCTGATCGGTCGTAACCCGTTTGGCGCGAGAGACATCTCGGCCTATCACCCAAACGATGTAGCTGAGGAACGCGATCATCAAGACATTTCGCAGCAAATACCACTCTGCCGCCATCTCAACATCACGAAATTCGTCCAAGCCGCGGATGATCCAAATGGTTGCAATCGGCGGCACGGCGCTTAACGCGACCAGCAGAAATCGTCGGTGACGAATCAGCACGTCATACGCGGCCGCCAGGATCACGATCGAAAGCAGCAAATCGGAGATCCAATTTCCGGTCGACGAATCAGGACGCAACGTCTCGCCGGCCATCAACAAGATCAACGCGATCAAGGTGACGGCATGTCGATGCCGTATCAACCAATGTCGCGAAGTTTCGGGCGGGGACAGGTGGGCTGCGTCGGACATTTGTCTGGCGAAGTCCTCAAGGGTTAGCGACGAATCGTTACTTTGGACCCGACCGAAAGGATGCCAAACAAGTCTTCGGCGTCGCGTGGACTCAATTGGATCGACCCAGCGGCTCCGCTTGTTTCGCCGTGCAGCGTGACGCCGCCGTCCAAATAGACCGCGTGTTGGCCCAAGCTGCCGCCGCTGACTTGACCGTAGGAACTTTGTTGAGCGCCATAGCGGTCGGCTGGATCTTCTTTGCGAACCACTTGATGTTCGCCCGGTTGAACTGCTCCCGCATCGACGATCGTCACCGGAAACTTGCCGGCGAAGCAACCATCAATCGTGAGGGTCATTTCGCGACTCGCCAGACTGACGGTCGCAGAAAAGGGGCCCTGCATGACTTTCAAACGTTCATTGGCGGAAAGCAGTTCAGGATTCGAGATGCCGTTGATTCGTTGCAGCAGGATTGTCGGAACTTGATGTTTGGCGGCAATTTCGCTCAGCGATTCGCCGCGCTGCACCAGATACGGATCCGACAACAAGTGTTCAGTCGAATAGACGACGCTGCCGGCCAACTGACTGAGCAGCAGATTCAACTGTTCGCTTTGTTCCGTCGTCAACTCGGCGCGTCCTCGCCAAGGCGTGAGCGTGCGCAGCGCCTCGGACCATTGATTTTGTTCTAATTGCGTTTGCGCCATTCGCCAGTCTGATTCAAAACTTGGACGCATGTTGGCCGATGCAGGCCGCGCTTCCATGCCGCCGTAACTGGCGTTGTCGGAACTGGCCGCCGCATAGGCGGAAGCGGGATCATCGGATACGACGGCGTCATACGACGAGTTCTCGTACGAAGACGAACCATAAGTCGACATCGCCGGCGGTTGGCGAGGCGCCGGCGATTCAGCGAGATTGTTTTGACTGACCGGTTGCGCTTCGATCAACGGCAGATGTCGATCATGATCGGCTGCATGGTCGTGACCCGCGGAATAATCGTGACCGGCTGCGAGCGACGTTGAGGAGGCTCCCAACGGCGGCGCCGTCTCCAGCGACGTCAGATCGCCGGCGGGCGATGATTGACTTGCTGTGAAAGAGGGAGCGATAGCTCCGCCCGGCGAAGGAGCCCCGGAGAAACTAGGAGCGATGTCGCCGCTCGCTATTCCTTCGATCTCCAACTTGGGAGCCGACTCCTCTGGTTGATTAAGATGGTGGTAGACGCCGTAAGCAACCGCCATCAAGACGATTACCATGCATGCGGTTTTGATGGTTTCCACGTTTTCGTCCTCCTTGACGAAATCGCACTCTGTTATCTGAAAAATTACTCAACTCGGCCAAGCCGGATCGCCGACCAAAGATAGTGAGGTAATATCGTGAGCCGTTGGGACGAAGATGATTTTGATGACGACGACGAATCCTTCGTCGACGATGAAGCCTGGACTGACGACGATCTGCCGAGCGACGATCCAGACGACTATCTTGATCACTGTCCCCAGTGCGGCGGCGAAATCTATAGCGAAGCCGACGTTTGTCCACACTGCGGCGAGTACTTGTTTCACCACCATTCGCCGTGGAGCAATCAGAGCTTCTGGTGGGTTGCTCTGGGACTGCTCGGCGTCATCGCGGTGATCACCTCACTCATCATTGGTTTCTAGCCAACGACGAAAAAACGTCGCAATTTGGCTAGGGTCGGCCATCGTAGACGATGTGACGAAAACCGACCAGAGCGATTCTTGGGCGATGCTAGCGGATCCGCTTAGTGACCCGAGACCATGCCGTTCCATAGTTCCAGTCGCGCGTCGAGCGCCATTTCGGCCGCATGCTGCGCCGCGTTCCATTTGGCGTCGTCAGCGCCGCAAATTTGCCCGAGCAGTCGACGCGACAAGGGGCCATGTTGATCGCCGTCCAACTCGATGTGCCGATGCAAGTAATAGAGGAAGCGGTCCGCTTTTCCGTGGCTTTCGATATTGATCCGCTCGACCAGTTTCTGGAAGACGCCTGGCAGCAGATCTTCGCGGCCGAAGGTGAATCCAGCAGCGATAACCGCCGGGTTGCGTGAATCGATCAATGCGAAAGTCTGCATCAAAAACTGATCGACCGAAGGCGGCAGCGCCGCATGCAATCCGGCCGAAACGACATCAATGCCGTCCGCGACCATGTGGATAAACGCTTCTACCGGTTCGACGTTGGCGCCTACGTCACGCATCGCGTCCAGGTACAACTCAAAGTGGCTGCAATAGCCGCCGCGGCCATCTTCGTCGCACTCTTCTCCCAGCACGATCTCGTTGATCAGCCGACAGCTGGCTCCATCGGCGCGCGGAGTCCAGGGAACGTGAACGCAGGTTGCTTCGCGCTGCAGCGCTTTCAGCAGCGACATGAAGTCCCACACCGCGAAAACGTGCCGCTGCATAAAATTACGCAGCGCGTCGACGTCGGTCAGCTGTTCATAAATCGGATGCGATAGCAGCGCATCGCGCCGAGGCTGAATTGCTTGTTCGATCTGGGCGAGTCGTGTTTCCATCGAGTCAGTCATCAAGCGAAGCCTAAAAAGAAGGAGAACGGCCGCTCGTTGACGGTCGCCCGACGTCCCGATTATGAAGCGGGACGTCGGTGAAAAGCGATCGATTGTGCTGCCCGCTTATTTCTTGACCCGCTCGACATAATCGCCGGTACGCGTATCGATGCGGACCACATCGCCGAGATTGACAAACGCAGGGACCAAAATTTCGGCGCCTGTTTCCACCGTCGCCGGCTTCGAAACGTTAGTCGCCGTATCGCCGCGAACGCCCGGTTCGCAGTAGGTGATTTCCAACTCGACATGGATCGGCGGATTGATCGTAATCGGAAAGTCGTTGTACAAAGTCGCCATGCATTGCATGCCGTCTTTCAGGTACTTCCAAGCGTCGTCGATCTGCTCCTTGGTCATTTCGTACTGCTCAAATGTCGTGTTTTCCATGAAGACGAACTTGTCGCCTTGAGCGTACAAAAACTGGCAGTCGGTTTCCGAAACGTCGGCCGATTCCAGCGTTTCACCGCCGCGATAGGTTCGATCAAGCGACGAACCGCGAATCAAATTTCGTAGGCGGCATTTGTAAAGAGCGTTCCCTTTTCCCGGTTTGACGAAATTGCATTCCGTCATCAGGTAAGGTTCGCCATCGATCTGGACTTTCAAGCCTTTGCGGAAGTCGCTGGTACCGTACTGCACTTTTAGTTCTCGCTGTAAACTTAGGTCGCTCCGGGGGCGATGAACCCGGGGGGGCGGCCAACATGTGGGAACGATCGTCTCGCCAATAAACCGGCCGCTGCCGGGGCCGGGGATCGTTTCGATTTTGGCAACCGGCTATCTGGGCCGGGGAGTTCTTTCCTCGCCCCAACTTTAGATGACTGGCTGATAGAATACGAAAATGCGTATTGTAACTCCCTCTGGCGATCCTGTCCGCAGCGCTTCGGCCAACGATTTTCCGCAACCGGTCCGTTGGCAAAACGCGATGAAGGCGGCGCTGCGCGATCCGGCCGAACTTTGCCGCCTTTTGCAACTTCCTGCGGCCTGCACAGAAGCGGCGATCGCCGCCGCGAGCGACTTTCCGTTGTTCGTCCCCCGCGAGTTCGCCGCCAAAATGACCCTTGGCGACCCGCACGATCCGCTGTTGGTTCAAGTCTTGCCGGTTTTGCAGGAACTTGATTCACCACAAGGGTTTACGGCAGATCCTGTTGGCGACGATCAGGCCGTCTTAACCCCTGGCTTGTTACAGAAGTACGCCGGCCGAGCGCTGTTGGTGACCACTGGCGCGTGCGCCGTCCACTGCCGCTATTGCTTTCGGCGACACTTTCCCTATGCCGAGGTTCCCAGCGGAGTCGCCGCCTGGAGCGAGGCGGTCGCCGCTTTGGCCGCCGATTCGTCGATTCAGGAAGTTTTGCTTTCCGGGGGGGATCCGCTCACGCTGGCCGATGCGACTTTGGCTCAATTGGCCCAGCAGCTTGCGGCGATTCCCCACTTGCGGAGGATCCGCATTCATACGCGTCTGCCGATCATGATTCCTCAGCGAATCAACGATCAACTTCTCTCGTGGTTGGTCGGAACGCGACTGACGCCGATTGTCGTTATCCATGCAAATCACCCGCGAGAACTCGATCTGCCGGTTCTGGCCGCGATCGATCGACTGAACCAAGCCGGCGTGATGGTGCTCAACCAGGCGGTGCTGCTGGCCGGCGTCAACGACGATGTCGACGTGCTGGCCGAACTTTCAGAGCGACTCATCGACCAGCGAGTAACCCCTTATTACTTGCACCAACTCGATCGCGTCAAAGGGGCCGCCCATTTCGAGGTTCCGCGCGAGCGGGGAGTCGATCTCATCCGCCAACTGCGAGCGCGACTACCCGGCTATGCGGTGCCACGGTACGTCGAAGAAATCGCCGGAGAGCCGAACAAGACGATCATCGCGTAACGCTTCTTCTTCGTAGCCCGAAACGCGAGTTTTGAGGTTGCGCTTTTTCCCTGGTTGGCCCGGATAGCTCCGCTATCAGGGCGGCGCAGCCGTAAGAGGCCTTGGTTCCCGGTAAGCAGTTCAGGGGCTTTTCGCCATTTCCAACGGTATAGTGACCACCGAAGTTCGTCCGACCGCGGTTCGATGCCTCTTACCGACTTCGTCGGCCCCGATAGCGGAGCTATCCGGGCCAACCGGAATCGGTTCAGCCAAAGAGCGCAACCTCAAAACTCGCGTTTCGGGCTACGAAGAACGCACGTCACTCGGAATGCGCCGACCGAGTCGCTGTCCCCTTGCTGGTCAATGCTTTGGCCAACGGGCAAGCGGCCAGATTGACCGCTTCTCCGCGACGATATTTTGTCAGCAACCGGCGTGATTCTTCGGCCAGCATCCGCCGCACTTCCCGACGTTTTCCTTTGACCCGTTCGATCTTCATGTGATCGTAGGCGGTCGTTTGATGGCGCAGCCAAGCGATCACCGCCGATTCGGCGCGCTGCTCGATCGGGATTCGCTTGGTTCGCGCGACGGTGCCGCTGCCGACCGGCGTCGCATGCTCGGTCACTGCGTCGGCGAGACGATCGGCGATCGCACGATGACCACTGTCGAAACGGAGAAACTGCAACACGGCGCCCCGAAAATCTTCGACGTAGGCGCCTTGTGCTTTTTCACGTCGTGCGGCGCTCGAAGCTTGACGTTTGGCGTAGGCGTCGGTCGAGCGCTCTTGCTCAAGCCGCGCTTTTTGCGCCGCAATTGTGGCGGTCGGCGCCAACACGCCGCGCGAGAACATGCGGCGTCCTTTCTTCTCCTGCACCGTCCAGGTTGGGCCTGCCGCTTTCACGCGTCGCGTTAGGCCGGCGTCTCCCGGCGGCAGCAGCGACCAATCGGCCGGCGGCGTCAGAACTTGACCATCCGCCGTTCGGACAGTGTTGGCGGCTGGACCAGGCGAAACGATACGAGTTTGCTGTGGCACGGTCGATTGGAGGTTGCGGGAAGAAACGAATGTGGGCCTTCGATGATACGCGCTTTCGCTGCCGCGCAAAGACCGGGCTCATTACTTCTCGACCGAAATACTGGCCACGTCGTCCAATTGGATGCTCTCCGTTTCGCCTGTTTTATGGATAGCCTTGCTGGCGCCTTGTCCGTCGAACAAGCAGCCGCTGAGCCTGATTTTTTCGCCGCCATCGATCCACAACGCATAGTTTTTGCCGTCTAGGATCGTGCAGCCTTGCACGTTGATGCGGGAGCAATTCGTCAATTTCAGCGCCGCCTCGGGGTCAGCGTCGCCGTTGATGTGCAGACCTTGGATGGTGCTGTCACGGCAATCGATCAGACGAACCGAATTGTTGGTGTTGGCCGGTCCATAGTCGAGAATCCGGTCCAGCACGTTGGCGCCGATCACCAGGTTCGAACAGTTCTCGGCCTGGATGCTCGCCTCTTTGGCGCGAAACAGCGCGTTGCCGACGATCGTCACGCTACGAGCATGTTTCAGATCAATGTTGTAGGCCACATCGCACATGACGTTGTCGGCGATCGTGACATGGCCCACTTTGTACGGCATCTCGGGTTGCCCCAGCAGACGAACATTGGCGCACTCAGGAACCGACGAATGTTGAATCGTGCAGCCAACGATCGCGGCTTCGCGCATCGATCCGGCGGTGACGTCAAACAGCACGTTCGCAGCTTCGGGGTGTTCGACCGACATATTCGCTTCGATGTCGCATGTGCCGATATGCAAATTGCGGATCTCGCTATTTCGCACCACGACGCCGCCTGCGTCGTTGTAGCTGATGTGGCTGTTGGCGATGTTGATCTGATGCAAATTGAGATCGATTAAATAGAGTCCAACGCCGCTGTTCTCGTACAGATGACACTCGCCGACCAGTACGTTTCGATTGCGGCCGGTTAAGACGACGCCGTGCAGGCATTTGCGAACCGAGAGTCGCGTCAACGTCGGCTGCATCGCGCCGTTGATTTCAATACCGACCGCTTCAGAATGAGCGCCGACGATCTCGAGTCCGTCAATCAGCGGAGTTCGCTGTTTCTCCCAAACGTTCGGCTTGACCGTCTGCGGAGCAGCGGTGCCGGCGTGCGTGCCGATCAGTTGCAGAGCCGGGCCAGCCGCTTCCATCTTGAGGGTCGCCGTCCCGTCGCCGCTGATCGCGACCGGACCAACCTCGTTGAGTTGAATGGAGATCGTCTTGGTGAGTCGATAAACGCCAGCGGGAAAGTGAATCGACTGCACGCCGGAGTCAACCATCTTTTGAATCGCGGCCGTGTCATCGGCGACGCCGTCCCCTTTGGCTCCAAAGTCGCGCACGGTGGATTGGGCGACAGCGGAAGTCGCGAGACAAAACAACAGAGTTGCCGAAAGCAACGGCAGGCGGATACGGTGCGACATGCGACAAGGTCCAGGCAGGGAATGGTGAACGTTCTTCAACACCCATTCTTCGTAGCCCGAAGCGCAAGCGAGGGAAATGCGATCGGATAAAATGACGAATTTCTAAATCCTAATGTCTAATCAATGACGTAAACCCGAATAACGAAATCAGATCGAAATTCCGACTCTGTGATTCATTAGACACTCGTGCTTCGACATTTGCTTGCCATCGCATTTCCCTCGCTTGCGCTTCGGGCTACGAAGAGGGGAGCTCTAGCGCAGTAAAAAAGCCGCGGTCGGGTGACGGCGGCTTTCTTGGTGGTTTGACGACTACTTCTTACTAGCCGGTTTCGGCGATTTGCCGGCGTCTGGATTCGGCTTCGAGAGGTCGATCGCGGCGACTCCGGTTCCGGCGAAGCCTTCTTTCGGCGTACCGTCTTCGTTGAGCGCGTCAAGCGTCCAGAGCATGCCGCGCGAGACGACTCCTAGCCACTCGTCGGTGTTCATCGTTTCGTTGTGATGACCGAGCGTCGTGCCAAAGACTTTCGCTTTGCCGTACTGGTTGGTCCAGATGACAGTGTGATCTTTCTTGGTGTCTTTGCCGTAGGCTTGGGCGAGCGGCTTCATCTTGGGCCATTGCTTTTCGATCTTGTAAAGCTCGGCGACCGGTCGCTTCCAGACCTTGGGGAAGCCGGTCATGATCGGATCATCAGAGGCCAGCGTGACCACGTCGATCGGGTGATGGCTCTCATGGCTGCGCGAGGTGACGCCCAGCAGCTTGCGCCACTCGTCGGTATCGGCATTGCGATAGCTGTGCATCGAGCAGTGAACGACGATCGCCGGTACGCCGGTTTCGGTGTGAGCTTTGACGATTCCCTCGACGAAATCAACATCGGTTACGTCGCCGTAGCATTCGTTATGCACGACCACGTCATACGGCTTGATCCAATCATGATTTTCGTAGACCGGCACTTTAATATCTTTGCCGCTGCCGGTCAGCGCAACGTCCCATTCGATATTGACTCGTTGGCTGAGACCTTCGGTGATGATCTTCACCTGGTTCGGATAGTCGTGACAACAGCCGCCGGTAATCAGCAGGCCTTTCAGCTTTTTCGGCGCGTCTTCAGCGCTGACTGACGTGCAAATCGCCAAGACGGCGAGCAATGCCCAAACGGGCGAGTAGGTGCGAAAGCGAGACATGATCGCGTCTCCTTGGGGGCAATGATGGTTGAGTGTCGATTACGGAGCAAGGCTATTGAACGCTGGGAGTCGTTTCGGCGTCGAGATCACCCAGGGCGAACTGAATGCCGTCGAGGTAGAACATCAGCATTTGCGGGTTCCAATAAATTTCTTCCCGATGTCCCAGCGAGCTGTAGAAGACGCGGCCTGCTCCCCAATTGCGAACCCAAGAGACAGCGAAATCGCCATCGTCGCGACGAATGTTCTTTTTGTCCATGTTGGTCTTCTCGACGTCGAGCGAGAGCAACACGTGAACCGCTTTGCGTGAGTAGGGATCACGGAATTGATAGATCTCGTCAACGATCGAAAAATCTTTGCCACCAAAAGCGGCCATCAGCGGATGGCTGGGGCTATCGACTTTGACGCCCACTTTTTCGTGCCAGGGGTGCGCGTTGAAATAACCGCCGACCATCTGGCCGAATTCAGGCCATTTGTAGTTCGCGTCGCTGGCGGCATGAAAGCCGACCAGCCCTTTCCCGCTCGACACGAAGTCGAGCAAGCTTTTCTTCAGTTTCGCTTCCGCTTCTGCGGCGGAGAGCTTTTCGCCATACTTGGCGGCGATTTGCTCAAGGTCTTCGGCGCGGGGTTGGATCCATTCACCGGTCGTGTTGACCATCACGACGCCGTCGTACTGGTCAATGTTGCCCGGCCACAGTTCGGTCAGATCGTCGCTGATCTTCGACGTGAAAGCGCCGCTCTTGTCGCCCAACAATTGCACCGCTCGAGCCCCTACGGGGATCGAGCTATGGCGGAAACCGGCGTGACGCATGAAGACCAGCACGTTGCGGTCTTTCTGGGGAACTGCGGTCGCTTTGGCAGGCGCCGCTTCTTCAATCTTTTCTAGTTGGTCAGGCTTGGCCAATTCGCGAATGAAGATGTTGCGGAACCAAAGCGTATTGCCGTGGTGCTGCAGTTCGATCTGGCCGGTCGGATAGATCGGCTTGTCCCGTTCCCAATAGTTTTCTAGCACGACATTATCCGTCACCAGCTTGCCGTTCAGCTTAACGGTAACGCGATCGCCGATCATGCGGACGTACATCGTGTTCCACTCGCCGATCGGGTTGTCAGCGATGATCGTCGGCGCGGAAGGATTCTTCTTGTTGTTGTAGAGACCGCCGGAGCCGACCTTCCAGTGGTTCGGATCCCAGATTTGAATCTGGGGGCTGCCGCGAACATAAATGCCGCTGTCGCCATCTTCTTTGATCTTCCAGTCTACGTACATCTCGAAGTCGGCGTAGTCTTTGTCGGTGCAGAGGCTTTGTCCTTTGCCGTCGTAGACCAACACGCCATCTTCAATCGTCCAATGCTCGCGCATCGAAGCGTCCGCTTTTTCTTGCTCGGCGGCCAGAACCTCAGCGCTCATCTCGGCCCGCTTCGGCGGACTAGCGACCAGACCTTTCCAGCCGGAGAGATCTTTTCCATTGAACAGTTTGTGAAAGCCATCGGGCGGCTTGACATCAGCGCCGGCGTCGGCGGCCCAAGCGGCCGGTGCGGCGAGCAGCAGTGTGAACAGAGCAACGAAGCGTTTCATGCGAGATTTACCTCATCGATAGGTGGGAAACAGAAAGGAGGGGCAGAGGACGGGTTGCGACATAGCAGCCCAAACTATGATAATCGAACTTCATGACCGGAGAAACTAAGCCAGATCCGCCCCCGTCTTCCCGAATGCGTCGACCTCTCAGTCGTTCGTTCGCCGCGGTTGCTTTCTACCCATCCTTGCTCTTTAATTGGTCAATGATTCGCCTTTTTCGCCGCTGGCGATGGTGGGATCGCATTGATGAGCACGTAATAATCGGCGCACTCCCGTCCGAAAAAATCGCCACGGAGATCATCGCGGCCGGCGTAACCGCCGTAGTGAACACTTGCCAGGAGTATGCCGGCCCCCTTGCGACGTACGCCAAATCAGGCGTCGAACAGCTCCATTTGCCGACGATCGACTTCGTTCCCCCTTCGCTGGAAGATGTGAAACGAGGGGTCGAGTTCATCGATCAGCAGATCACCGCCGGCAAGCAGGTTTACATCCATTGCAAAGCGGGCCGAGCTCGCAGCGCTACGATTGTCATCTGCTGGCTGATCAAAGCGAAAGAGATGACCCCCACCGAGGCGCAGCTCTTTTTGATCAGCAAACGCCCGCAAACGCTGCGCAGCGTCCATCGTCGCCCGGTGGTGGAGCAGTTTTATCAGTGGTGGCTGAAAGAAAAGTCGCAGCGCGCGGCGCCAGTAGATGGGGCATCGCCAGATCAGGCGAACCCGTCGGAGTAATCCGTAACGGCGATACCGACAAAATCGGGCGATTCGGCTCCCCAATTCGGCCAGAGAAGCTACGATATCGAAACGATTGGTCCGTCCGCTATTCGACGTTGGAGGAGTCGCTATGCCGCGCTTCATCGCATTTCTGTTGCTGCTGACGCTCCTCGGATGTGGAACCCAAGAAAATGGGGACTCGCAATCCGACAGTGATGGCCCGACGCTGCGCAAAGTGCGATTGGCGCTCAATTGGTTCCCCGAAGCGGAGCATGGTGGATTTTACGCCGCCCAGCAGGAAGGTTATTTTGCGGAAGAAGGCCTGGATGTCGAGATCATCCCCGGCGGTCCTGGGGTTCCGGTCATTCAGCAAGTGGCGCAAGGGAACGTAGAATTCGCGGTCGCAAACGCTGACCAGGTGATTCTTGGCCGCGAACAAATGGCGAACGTGGTGGCGCTGATGTCGCCGCTGGAAAAGAGCCCCCGTTGCATCTTGCTGCACGCTGATTCTCCGATCAAAACCTGGGACGAGCTTTCGAACTGCACGTTAGCGATGAACTCTGGTCGTACGTTCGCGGCTTATTTGCAAAAGAAACTGCCGCTGAAAGATGTGCGGATCGTTCCCTATAACGGCAATTTGGCCCAATTTTTTAGTGATCCAAATTTCACGCAGCAAGCGTACGTCTTCAGTGAGCCGTACATAGCGCAGGAAAAGGGAGTCAAAACCCGGTCGTTGATGGTGCACGAGCTAGGGTTCAATCCTTACACCAGTATTATGATCACCAGCGACGATCTACTGCAGGCCGAAAAAGAGCTCACGATCAAGATGACCCGAGCCTGTTTGCGCGGCTGGAAGCACTACCTTGATTCGCCCAAATCAACGAATGAGCAGATCTCTTCGCTCAATCCCGAACTGGATGTCGCCGCACTAGAATTTGGCGCCAAAGAGATTCGCCAGCTGGCGCTCTCCACCAAAGACGATCAGTACGGGCGAATGACGCTCGCTCGGTGGACCGAACTGCTCGATCAAATGGTCGAGGTCGGCGCGGTCAAGCAAGGTCAGGTCCAACCCGACGCTTGCTTCGCCGTCGACATCTTCGCGTTGGCGACGCAGCAATAACGCGACTATTTTTCCGCTTTCTCACCGGTGTTGACGATTTGCTCGACGGCGACCATCAGGCGCGGAGCGGCGGCCGGCGCCAATTCCAGCAACGACTGACCGCTGCGCACGGTAGCGATCGCTTGCTCACGCAACGCGGCGTCGTTCCGCTGTTCGGCCAGGTAGAGCAGATTGCCGGCCGAAACCGAATTGCCAGCCGGGATCGCGTTGTCGGTCGGGATCTTTCCCCGCACGATGACTTCCTCGGCGTCCGCCGCGGTAAAGTAAAAACCGCCCAGGCGCTGATCGCCAAACAGTTCGATCTGCTGTTGCGTAAGTCGCCCCGCGGCGTCGAGCCACTTTTGCTCGCCGGTCGCTTCATGCAGCGCGATCAAGCCGTCAACCAACATCGCATAGTCGTCGACGTAGGCGGTGATTTTCGCTTGCCCATCTTTGAAACTCCGTAGCAAACGACCATCGGGCGCGGTGACGTTGGCCAGTAAAAAGTTGGCGCTGCGTGCGGCGGCGTCGAGATAATCTTGTCGCTGGAGAATGCGACCGGCATCGGCCAAGCCGGCGATCATCAGCCCATTCCACGCGGTCAGCGCTTTGGTGTCGATCGCCGGGGGAACCCGTTTGGCGCGGGCGGCCAACAACGTTTCACGCAGCGTTTGCAATTGCGTTTGCAGCTGGGCTTCATCTAGTTTGAGGTTCTGCGGGAGATCGGCGATCGGAGCCTGCAGCTCTGGCACAAAGTAGACTTCCTCAAAGTTGGGAGAGCCGCTGAGACCATAGACCGACTTGGCCAACTTCAATTGAGCCGGAGACAAGAGCGCGGTTAGCTCCGCCTGCGACCAGCGATAGTACTTTCCTTCTTCTCCTTCACTGTCAGCGTCGATAGCGGAATAGAACTGGCCGTCGGGGCCGGTCATTTCTCGCAACACAAAGTCGCACGTCTCTTCGGCGACGCGGCGATACTGCGGATTGCCGGTCAACTGGTGCGCCTCGGCGTAGAGCGACGCTAACTGGGCGTTGTCGTACAGCATCTTTTCAAAGTGAGGAATTCGCCAAAAGCGATCGACGCTATAGCGATGCAGACCGCCGCCGATGTGATCGCGAATGCCGCCGGCGGCGATGCCATCCAGCGTGATCGTGAGCATCTTTTGCGCTTCGGCAGAGCCCGCTTGCGCGCGGGCCAGCAGGTATTGCAGCGTCGCCGGCTCTGGGAATTTTGGTTGATTGGGATCGTCAGCCGAGAAATTGAAGCCCCCATGTTCGGCGTCGAAGGTCTCGGCGATCGCGGCGTCGGTTGTCGCCAGCAGTTTTTCGTCTAGCGTCAACGGTTGCAGCGTCACACGAGGCCGCAGCGCCTCTTTGACCAGGTTGCTCAAGCCGTCGCCGCTCTTGCGCAGGTCCGCTTCTTTCTCTTCCCAAAATTGGGCGATGCGACCGATGACGGTCAGAAAGCCGACCTGCACGTTGCGATCGCCATCTCGAGCCGGCCAATAAGTGCCGCCGTAAAAAGGTTTGCCTTCGGGGGTCAAAAAGACCGACAACGGCCAGCCGCCGCCGCGCGTCATGATCTGCACCGCCGTCATATAAACGTGGTCGATATCTGGGCGTTCTTCCCGATCGACCTTGATGCAGATGAAGTGCTCGTTCAAATACTTGGCGATCTCATCATCAGTAAAACTTTCGTGCTCCATCACATGGCACCAGTGACAGCTCGAATAGCCGATCGATAAAAAGATCGGCTTGTTCTCTTGCTTGGCCAGGGCCAACGCCTCTTCCCCCCACGGACGCCAATCGACTGGGTTATGTGCATGCGCAAGCAAGTAGGGGCTCGTCTCGTCGGCCAAGTGATTGGCCGGATGCTGCTTGTCGGCGTCGGGTTCTTCCGCCGATGACTGACAAGCGACCAGGGTCAGCAACAACAGCAGCAACGCAGCGCGAAGTGAAACAGGCATAGAGCGTCTCGGCGAGAGGACGAAGGGGGGACGTTGATCGTACCACAGCCTCTGCAGCGAAGCGAACTTCGGCGATCAAACCACGGCGCATAAAAAACACGCGGCCCGCAGCGAGCCACGTGTTGGGATTGGTCGTGTTTGGATTGGTATAGCGGAAACGCCGTTATTCGACGACCGCCCGGAAGGTGACGTCGCCGATCGTCAGCAATTGACCCGGCGCAAGTTGGGCGAGATCGATCCGATCGCGATTGACGAAGGTGCCGTTCTCCGAGCCCAGATCGCGGACCAAGATCTCTTCGCCGCGAACCAAAATTTCGCAATGCTCTTCAGCGACTAGGGGATGGCTGAGCTGCAAGTTGGCGCCGGCGCCGCGGCCGATCCGAACCGGCAGTTGCAGTAACATCTCTTGAGCATCCATCGCGCCGCCGATTACTTCCAGCCGAAGGACACGGACCTTCGGTTCGGATGCCGGAGACGGAGCGAATTGTTTATGGGTCGCGATCATTACTTTTGGGTTCCACACGAAAATCGAAGACATCCTGTCTCCTCATTCTTTCAGACGCAGCCCGAGCTCTTTTTGTTCGCTGGGCCGCTAGAAGTAAAGTCTGCCCTACAGGAGGGAGAATTTGAGGAGGAGAGGATAAATATTAGAAGCAAAATCGGGGCCAGAAGTTACGCGAACCCGCACAAATTGCAAGAAACGATTTGTCGGCTGCCGTGAGCCACTCGGCCGAGGGGGGCGGGATGTGGCGATGGTAACAAAAAAAGGGGAAGCGAAGTTTGCTTCGCTTCCCCTAGAGATTGGCTGAATCTTAAAATTCAGGCGATGCTTTAGAAGTCGTCAGCCGCTTCTTCGGCTTCTTCCGCCGCTTCTTTTTCGGCCTGTTGCACTGCGACTGCAGCGGCGACCGCTTTGATGACGCCAACATCCAGGCTGACTCGGCTCTTCGTGCCGGTTTTGGTGACCGATCCATTGATCGTCAGTTGAGCATCCTTCCCGCCGAGCGCTTCCAAAGCTGCTTCGATCGGCGCGTTGTCATCGATGCTCTTGATGAACTCCAAAATTGGCTTCGAGGAAACCACGATGGTCGCTGGACTATCTATTGGTTGGCCAGCGCTGGCGAGCGAATCGTCGATCGCCTTCTTCAGCTTGGCGATCGCATCTGTGCCGATCGACAGGTAGGCCGACTTCTCGCCGATACCCAAGACGATCGTCAGCGTCTCTCCAAACAGCTTGCGAGTTTCTTCTTCGGTTGCGGGGACCGGACCTTCCACCACATGAAAATTGACCCCTTGGTGAGAATCGGCGTTCCATTTGACGCCGGGGAAGTCGGGCTGGTCTTCGACCATCTTCATCATTTCTTTGAAGCCGTCTTCGACTCGCTTGCCATCCGAGACGAACGCGCCAAACAGGAACGTCATCTTGTTCGGCGCCAGGTCGACGGTCATTCCCATATCGATCTTGCCCGCTTTGACCGTTTCGATCAACGCGTCAAACGAGAGGTCGATCAAGCGATTGGCCGCTTCCCGCGATTTTTCGTCCAGGTCGTTGTTGTTCTCGATTTCGGTGAACGCCTTTTGACGACCAGCGTTCAACTGCTTCACCGAGTTTTCGATTTCTTCGGGAGCAATTTTGCTGGCGATATGCAGCGTGCCGGCGGCTTGGTCGTTAAAAAATCCGGTGAAGTCGCTAGTAACGCCGATGTTCATCGCCAACTGCTCGGCGAGCTTCGATCCCGGCAGAACGTTGTAGCTGAGGTCGATGTAGGTCTTTTCGGCCGCTTTGTCGACGTTCCAGCCAATCGTCAGGTCGGTGATTTCGGTGAACAAACGCTCCAGCTGAGCCACTTGCAGCTCGACCATCTTTTGGCGTTCGGCGAACGTTTCGTCGGTCTCGCCGGGCTCTTGCTCCAACGAAAGTTCGATCCCGCTACGGATCTGCGCGAGGATCATTTCGTGGTAGAGCTGCGGAACGTTGTTCAAATTTAGCTTGACCGCAATGTCATAGTCGGTCGCCAAGGTCGCCAGCAGATCAGCAGGCTTGGCCGGCGTATTGGCCAGCGATTCTTTGTCTTGAGCGACAAAGGCCCAGCCTTCCACTTCTTTGTAATAGATCGGCAGCGGGGCTTCGAGCAGGAAGACGCCGTCTTCCATGTCTTGCGGTTCGCCCACTTGATCCTGCAAAATTAACAGCAGCGATTTCAGGTCGGAAACCGGCAGGAAGCCGATATAGCTGAACTGCTGGCCATCCGTACGAACGACCACGCCGATTGGGCGCGTCTTATCAATCCCTTGTGTGAAGGGGGCCGACATCATCGCGGCCATCCGGCCGAAATTCGCTTGATCGGCCAGTTCTGATAGATACTGGAAATCGCCCAGCACTTTTTGGAATGGGGCGATCGAGACGACCGCCACCGTTTTCAGTTCGGCAGCTTCGTCCTGCGCTTTTACCAGCGTCGGGGCGGTCGCCAGCGCCAAAGCAGCGAGCCAAATCCACGTCGATTTCAGTAGCAGCTTCACTTTCGTCTCCTTCAGGTGTTTTTTCGGCGGCGTGATCGCCGCCGTCGCTTGCCGGTTGGGGGGCTTTGCGCCAGATGCCAACAATTTAACCGTTGCTGGAACAATACGAAAGCCGCATGCGCGTGGGTCGTTGCGCACCGCGACCTGTGATGCAAGCCGTGCATAGAGAAACTACCTGCGAAAGAGAACGCAGGTTTTCGATTTCGCCGGAAAAGTCAACTTCGTAGGAAGCGGAACCCCAGAAGTGCGGCTTCGCACGAAAGAACCGGCGAGAACTTTACCGTTCGCGGAAAACGATGCGACCCTTGGTCAAATCGTAGGGGGAGAGCTCCACGCGAACGCGATCTCCCGGCACAATACGAATAAAGTGCTTACGCATCTTGCCGGCCACATGAGCCATAATCGTCGGGCCGTCGTCAAGCTGCACGCGAAAACGGGTATTCGCCAGGGCTTGCGTTACGGTGCCGTCGACTTCGAGGGCTTCTTCTTTCTTAGCCATAAACTCTTTGCTTCGGTTTTCCTCTAGGACCTCAATAGAAGGGTGAAGAAACACCCATCCCACCATAATATACCGGTCAAACCTGCCGAAGCCAAGGGAATAGAGTTTTTGCCCCCTTTGCCCCAGCAAATCACCACCCATGCGGAGAGCAACGAACGCCCATTTCAAATTGCCAAAGAAAAGCCAGTCATTTCATCCACTTTCGACCATGCGTTAATCTGCGCATTTTAGGCGCCCTTGTGCCAGACAGCGCCGGGTGGCGCTCCAGCCCAGGACTGGTGGACGCTGAAGTTCGACGAAAAAACGAAGCGGTCCGATCCAACCATTCAGCACCGACGTCCAACGCATTCCCCTTGGCTTGCGTTTCGCGCCTACAAAGATTGGAGTCCTACATGCGGAACATGAATCCTTGCGATAGGCATTCGGCCAATTCGCCGTAGACCATTTTTAACTGAGAGAGGTTGTGACCCGCTTTCTGGAGGATGCGGCGAGCCAGCGGACCATCGGTCAAAATGACGTCGAGCGGGCTTTCCTCCGTCGGATTTTGCCCCAATTCCAACAGGATATGCCGCCACAATTCGGCGACGGTGGGACGATGTCGATCGTACCAGCCGAACTGACGCAGCAGTTCGCCGTCGGTAATGGGAGTCACATCGGCGGTGCGGATCGTTTCCAAAAAGAGTTGCGACAGCGGCATGGTTGCGACCAACTGTTGTTCGGTAAACGAAGTCCACTTTTCGCTGACCAACGCTTTTAACGTAGCGACGATCGCCTGCAAGATCGCCAGGTCGGCCGCGGGGCATTCCTGAATATCGAGGACGCGAATTTCGATCGCGCCGCGATCAAACCTGGCGATAGCGCCGCGGGCGTTCAAAAATGGATACCGCAACATTCCTTCGGGATCGTGCGGCTGGATATCAGCGTACATCTTCTCGAAGATTTCGCGCTGATAATCCCCTTCAGTATAGATCGGTTCTGGCACGATCGCCGCGGTTAGCGACGGAATCCGCTGCGAGTTGGTCCGGTAAACTTCCATCCGCGTATCGAGGAAGCCGCTTGGCTTGCCGTCGCAAATCGGCGAACTCGCCGCGAGCGCCGGCAGCAGCGGCATGATTAAGCGAATCGCCGCATGAAGTCGTCCAAATTCGTCATCGCCGCAAAACGGCAGGTTCAAATGAACGCTCTGCAGGTTCGCCCAACCATGACCACGACAATCAAAAATGCGATTGTAGGCCTGATAGATCGGGTTGTAGTCGTGCGGCCACAGTTGCACCGTGTGCGGATCCATCCAGGGATGCATCGCCGTCGGCAACAGTCGTGCGCCCAGCGACGAGAGATACTCGTTTGCCTGCGTGACATGCCGTTGAAAGTAATCGGTCAGCGGGTCGAGCGACGCGGCGGGCCCGTTCGTCTTCAACTCGATGACATGCAGCGCCAGTTCGTTCGACCAGGCGAGCTCTCCCAGTTCGACTTCCGAGATGATCTCGCCAGCCGCTTTTTCAAGCAGCAAGTCTGCGATCGGGCGAACGTCGAACGATTGAGCGTCGACGATCATGTACTCAAGCTCTACGCCGTAAGCGTCAAACAGATGAAGCGGATCGCTCATGGTAAAACCGAAATGGAAAAAACTTGGGGGCCACTGCTTGGCTGTCTAGCAGCGGGATGCGAAATGGGAATCGATACGTATAGAAAGCTTGTCAGGCCAAGGCCTGACCTACGATTGATTGGTGTTTTATGTTTACGACAAACCTGCTTTGCGCTGTTCGATCCGCCGCAGAAAGACGCTGATGATGCGCCGATAGAGTTCGTCTTTCAGGATCGCGTCTTCATAGCCGGCGTCGAGGTTGGGGTTATCGTTCACTTCGATCACGCTGAAATGGCCATTCGACTCTTTCACGTCAACGCCGTACAAACCGTCACCGATCAGGTTGGCCGCTTTCAGCGCCACCTGCACCGCTTTGCGCGGCGCCAGCTCGATCGGGATCGTTTCCGACTTGCCGTAGCGGGTCTTACCTTCCTTCTGCTGGATGATCTGCCAGTGACCGGTCGCCATGAAATACTTGGCGGCGTAGATCGGCTGACGATCGATGATTCCGATGCGCCAGTCAAACGTCGTCGGCAGAAACTCTTGGGCGATGATCAAGTCGGAATGTTCGAAGAACTCTTTCAGCTTTGCTCCCAGCTCCGCTTCGTTTTTTACCTTCACCACGCCGCGTGAGAAGGCGCTGTCCGGCTCTTTCAGCACGCAGGGAAAGCCCAGCTGCGGCGCGATCTGATCGGCCGTTTCGGCCTGCACAACCAACGTTTTTGGCGTCGCGACTTTGTGACGCGCCAAGATCTCGGCCAAGAACACCTTATTGGTGCAGCGCACGATCGACTGCGGATCGTCGATCACGACCAGGCCTTCGCCGGCGGCGCGGCGCGAGAAGCGATAGGTGTGGTGATTGACCTGGGTCGTTTCGCGGATGAAGAGCGCGTCAAATTCGCCGATGCTGCCATAGTCGTCGCGGGTGATCATTTCGGCGTGAATGCCTTGCGCTTCGGCCGCTTTGATAAACTTGGCGAGCGCTTTTTCGTTCGACGGCTTGTCAGCGTCGTCCGGGTTGTGCAGGATCGCCATATCAAAGCGAGCGCGGGCCCGCTTTTTGACGCTGCCGCCGCGACCGGCGAAGTGATGCTGCGCCGCTTCCAGCACAAAGTCCCAATGCGGATCAGGCACGTCGTTGGTGGAGATCGCGTTGATCGACTTCAACTGCCAGCCGTTTTTGTCGCGAGCAAAACTGGCCCGGAGCAGCGGAGTTTGAAACTGGTTAAAGAGGTGCGTGCAAAGTCGATCATAGCGGTGAGCCATGTTCCGCCCAAAGTAGACGCTCAACTCAAACTTTTCGGACTTGATCGGCGCCAGCGATTTCTCGATCAGCTTTTCCAGGTCGGAAGAGGCCAGGCGCACGATCGCGTGCGTCTTCAAATCTTGGACGGCGGTGACGCTGGGCAACGGCTTGTGCCCTCGCGCTTCGGCCAGCAGCGAGACGTAGTATCCGATCGTCTGATATTTGTACGATCGACAAAGATTAAAAACTTTGACGCCGCGCAACTCGCTGAATTTGGAATCGGTCAGATAGTCGTTGGCGGCGACGACTTGCACATTTTCAATTTCGGCAGGCCAGTCATCTGGCGTGTTAGTGACAATCAGAACGGACATCGCGAAATAGCACTCCCTTGCCGCGATTTCGCCGCGGAGCGCGACAGCGCATCGGAGCGCTGCAAACAGAGATGGAATATCGGTGGTAACGGGGCGGTTGCTGTACGAGTTGGTCAGCAGGGTTCGATCACCAAAAGATTGGCGTCATACGTCAAGACGCCGAGCATGATTGCACAAAGTAACCGATCGATTTTCACATCGTAGTGATGTTCCTCTCCCAGCGGATTGGGCAGATAGGGATCAGCCACGCTGACTGTTCCGGCCTCTTTATCATAGCCATGCAAGACGACGAAGTGCCCCACGGCGTAGCCGCGTACGTCGTCCGGTTTGCAGTCGTCGCCGAATTCGCGGGGAGTGCCATACAAGTAAGTAGCGCTCAGCCCGGTCAAAATCGGCAAATCGCGTTTCAAGAACCGGCGCACCAAGGAGGCTTTTAAATCCTCCATCGCAATCACGCCGCCTAGCTCCAGAAACTGGATATAGGCGCGGCTGGCGGTATGGAGCTTCGGATCGGCTTTCACCAACAACTGGGCATGCAGTCGCTCGATGAGCCGCCGCTTATGAAACGCGGCGAGTTCCTCTTCCGACTCCAGCGGTTCGGTCGGAGGATAGAACCAGGACGGGTCAAACACCGTCAGATTGTAAGTGTAGATCGTCGCTTTGTACCCCTTGCGCAGCGCATGGCAGCCGAGCAAAACTGCCAGCGTTCCCCCCTCCTCTAGCTTCGGCGTCTCGCGGATGACTTGCGCCAGCGGCAGCTCGTCATCAAAGTAGCGAAAGACCGCATGCAGGCAGGTGGGTCCGCAGGTTGTTTCGTCGGGCTGAGGGAGAATATCGAGATGGAGCGATTTTGCCATATGCGCGAATTTTTACCGCGAAGCGCTCCGGCGGGAAGTCCACTTCCCCCCGCTACGGCAAAAAAATATTCGAACGCTAGCTGCGCCGAGACGGTCGTCGGTCGATCTGCGGCCGTTCTCAGCCAATAAGCGTGCAGCGTAGCGGGGAACTCGTGCATTACGGTCTGCCCCGGCTCGACCGAAAAAGTCTGCTGCGGCGAACCATTATCCTCGTTTTGACGCTCGTTTGCTGACCGTGGTCACCACGTCCGCAATCTTGCCGGTATCTTCCATCGCCACATGGAAGCGGCGATCCCCTTCGAGCCGGTGGACTGTCACGTGGTACGCTTGGCTGACTTTCGCCAAATAGGGACGTTCTTCGGGTCGCTTGGGTGCTCGCAATTGGCCCCAAGAACCATCTCCCAGATAATGGACGCCATTCGCATCGATGCGGCCATCGGTCAGCGGATGGGTTCGTTTGAACGTATGGTCATGATGCTCCAGCACGACGTCGACTTTATGTTTCTCGAACAGCGGACACCAAAGCTTGCGTTGCTCTTCGCCAATTCCCAGCTTCTCATCTTTGCCTTCCGGATTGCGGTAGGAAGGATAGCAGGGGACATGGTTGACCCCAAACAAGTGTGGAATCTCAGCACGTGCGGTGAGCGTCTTCTCAAGCCAATCGGTCTGCTCTCCTTGAATATCGGCGATGTGTCCAGTATCGAGCATCACTAAACTTAAATAATCGCCGAAATCGAGCGTCCCATAAGTCACGTCTTGATAAAACGCATCGAAGACCGAAAGGTAGCTACCCGCTTGATCGCGACGCGCGCCAAAGTGCCCCTGGACTTCGTGGTTGCCGATGCAACTAACCATCGGGATCAGACGACCTGCCGAGTCGACCATTGTGCTGCTGTAGTTTTGCAGGAACTTTAGAAACGTCTTTGGCGAAGCGCCGTTGTCGTACGCTAGGTCGCCGCCGATCAGCACGAAATAAGGATCCTGATTCGCCGCGACTCGATTCGAGTTGACGGCATGCCTGCCGGTGCCGGCGTCCCCGCCCGAGACGAAACAGAACTCCTTGGTCGCTTTGGCCGGCATCGTTCGAAAGCGATACCGTTGTTTCGCATCACCGACCAAAAACTTGTATTCGCTTCCCGGCGTCAGTCCTACCAGTTCGCATCGCAGCACATAGCGGTCGGTATCTGGAAACGGCTTTGCGATGACCGGCGCCGTTCTCCACATTCCGTCTTTCAACGGTGCGTAAGCAATCTGGGTTGCGTCGTCCGACTTGCCGATCCATTGAATGACCATCGTTGTCGTCGGGTCTTGTCGCCAAGTAAGAAAGAGCGAATCATGCGGCGCTATCGGAGCGCCCCCTTCCGGCGAAGCAGAATCGTCCGCCTGCAAGCCGCCTCCTAACGCGACAGCAGAAATTCCTCCCAGCGATGATTGCAAGAAACGACGACGATCGACAAACGACATAGGAAATCCTGGCAGGCGAAGGAGGGAATGGGGGGGAACGGGAATTGTCTAGTTTGTTTGAATCAGAACAGAAAGTCAAAGCCTGGCAATTCTCAACGACAACTCGGCGTTTGTTGTCTCTGCGGCGACCAATCGAAAGGGATCAACGTCTCATGCATCCACTGGCCATTCAAACGGTCTCGCTGCTGCTCCAGCGCTTCCTCCCAATTCTGCGAGAATTGAATGCGCTGCCAGCCGAGCGAAACGCAATGCAGCGCCAAATCACCGCGACTTTCCAGGCCAGGCAACCGCGGCGTCTTCGTCACAATCGTCAACTGCAAACCACGATACTTTCGACGAATCGCTTCGGAAAGAGGCCACGAAAAATGCTCCTCCAAGGCCACCACGATTGCAATCCGCAGATACGAATCGGGCTGATCCCACTCGCGCCACTGGCGCTCGAACTCGGTCAGCGAGCGATAGCGTTGCGGTTCGGCTATCGCCGCATGCTCGCAGATCGGTAAGGGTAATTGCATCATTTCATCTCCGCTGAAATAGAAGGCTGTCACTGACTGATTGGATCGTATCCTTCGCACGTATGGCCAGCCTGAAGCGAATCTAAAATATTCTTCATGTTCGTCGCCGGGGTGATGCAGATCTCCAAACATGAAGCCGATTTTATCTTTCCGCATCGGTCCTTATTCGCTTCCTACGGTAAAATGAAGGAAGACGATTCGCCTAACCCTGATTTCAAAACCCGACGCTTATCGCATGAGCAGCCGTATCTTGATTATCGAAGATGAACCGCGCATCGTCGATTTTCTGCTGCGCGGATTGACCGAAGAAGGATATCAAGTCGAATCGGCCGCCGATGGCGCGTTGGGACGCATCGCGCTGCAAAATCAATCATGGGATCTGGTCCTGCTCGACTGGTGGCTGCCCGGCGAAGATGGCGTCGATTTGCTGCGACGTTTCCGCCAACAGAATCGCACGACGCCGGTTCTCTTCCTGACTGCTCGCGACGCCGTCGAGCAGCGCGTTGAAGGTCTGGACGCCGGCGCCGACGACTATTTGTGCAAGCCGTTTTCATTTGATGAACTGCTGGCTCGCGTGCGGGCCTTGCTGCGTCGGCCCGATCAAAAATCGAGCCTAAGGCTGGAAGTCTTCGGCATTCAAGCCGATTTGTCGAGTCAGCAAGCGACCCGTGACGGCCAACCGTTGAATCTGACCGCGAAAGAGTTTTCACTCCTCTGTCTGTTTCTCAAACATCCAGGATCCGTACTAACGCGCACGCGGATCTTTGAGACCGTTTGGGGCGATCACTTCGACGGTTTATCGAATACGATCGAAGTGCATGTCAAAGAACTCCGTCGCAAATTAGAGGCGATCGGTCCACGCGTCATTCAAACTCGCCGCAATCGCGGTTACATTTTGCAACCCGAACAAGACTCCTGAGTTTCATATGCGGCTGGTCAATCGAATCTCCATTTTTTTCCTCGCGGCGCTAGCGATCTGTTTGATCGGCTATTCGGCGACGATGTACGTATTGATTCGTCATCACCTGTATCACGAGTTCGACGATCACCTCCGCAACTCGCTGCATGTCCTCTCCGCCGCAATTGAAGTGGAGAGCGACGCGGTGAAATGGCAACCCTCCGAACACACGATTCATCTTGGCGATGATCAAGATGAAGTCCGCTGGTTGATTGTCGAAGAACCAAGCGGCGTCGTGGATGCGTCTGGAAACTTGAATCTTCAATCGGACGCCGATCACCAACTCTTGAAAATCGGCTCGCGAATCCAGTCGCATTCCGGCGACTTGTCCAGGTTCGGACATTGGAGAATTTTACAGTCAAGATTGGTCGCGCCCGCCCCCAAGCCCACGCTTGAACTTGATTCCGATGAATATCCGCACGTGATCGTGACTGTCGCTCACGACTCTTACCGCTTGGACGCCGACTTGTGGCGATTGGCGCTGTTAGCATGCGGACTACCGACGATTCTCTGGATCTTCGCCGCAGTCGTAGGTCGCGCCTATTGTCGCCGAGCGCTCCGCCCGGTGACCGAAATGGCGAATCAAACGCGATTGATTACTGGTTTTCAGTCAGACGCGCGGTTGCCGGTGTCGCGTCCCGCAGACGAGTTGGCGTCGTTGGCGGCGGCGTTTAACGACTTGCTCGATCGACTGCAAAAGTCGTATCACCAACAACAGCGATTTACGAGTGACGCAGCGCATCAATTGCGTACTCCGCTGACTGTTCTGCTGGGGCAAATCGATGTCGCGATGCGTCGCCCACGTAGCGAAGCCGAATATCGAGACCTGTTGCAAACGCTGCGCGAGCAAACCGATGAACTTCAGAAAATGGTCAGCTCGCTCCTCTTCATCGCCAGAGCGGAAGGGGACGCCCAACTACCTGATCGCGAAACCCTGGTGCTGACGACATGGCTCCAGAGCGTGCGTAAACGCTGGGATCATCACCCGCGCAGCGCCGATATTTCATTCATTCTCTCCCACGACGCGACGTTGACAACTTCCGTCTCCCTCTTGTCGCAAGCGATTGACAACCTGCTGCAAAACGCCGTGAAATACAGTCCGCCAGGCTCGCCGATCACCCTCTCGACGCACGCGATTTCCGCTCAACAATTGGAGATCACGGTCAGTGACGCCGGCGTCGGAATTTCGCCCGAAGAGTTGGAGTCGATCTTCGATCCCTTCTTTCGTTCGTCGTCCGCGCGACGCAACGGCACAACCGGCGTCGGATTGGGACTGACGATTGTCAGCCGCATCGCCGGCGTGCTTGGCGGAAACATCGTCTGCGACAGTCAACCAGGAAACGGGAGCCGTTTTACCTTGCGACTGCCGTGCGAATCGACTTCAGTAAATTGCGTTGCAGCGCCAAGTTGACGCAGCCATCACGGTCGTTTCTCCGCCGACGCCTGATCGAGCGACTGCATGTCGACATTCTCCAATTTCAAGGTGATCGCAGCGGTCATCGCGTCGAGATGGCTGGCCTTGGTGGCGCTGGCGATCGGAGCGGCGACCGTCGGTTTCGCCAACAGCCAGGCGAGCGCAACCGCCGCCATGGAGACATCGTGTTTGTTTGCGATATCTTCCAGCGTTTTTAACACGCTTGGCGAATTCGGGTTGTCGAGATACTTTTCGACCCGGCCGCCGCGCAGGCTTTGCCTTAGGTCGTCGCTGCTGCGATACTTGCCCGAAAGAAAGCCGCTGGCCAGCGAGAAATAGGTGATCGCGGCTAACGTCCATTTTTCGCAGAGCGGCGCGTATTCGGTCTCAAACTTCTGGCGCGCCAGCAGATGATATTCGGGCTGAATCACATGGTACGCAGCCCAATTATGCTGTGCGCTGGCCGCGAGTGACGCTTCGATCCGTTCTGCCGAAAGATTCGACGCACCGAGCCAACGGACTTTGCCTGCCTGAACCAACTTATCCAATGCTTCCATCGTTTCTTCGACCGGCGTTCGCAGATCATCAAAATGAGAGAAGTAAAGATCGATGCGATCGGTTTGCAAACGGCGGAGAGAATCTTCCACGCCGACGGCGATATGAGCAGAGGTCAAATCATGATGCCCCTGCCCCAGGTCATGCCCGACTTTGGTGATGAGCGTGATCTGATCGCGATTGCCGCGGGCCTTCATCCACTTGCCCAAGATCGTTTCCGATTCGCCCCCCTGATTGCCCGGCGCCCAGCGGGAATAGACGTTGGCCGTATCGAGCGTCGAAAACCCGCGTTCTAGCAACTGGTCAAGCATCGCTAGCGACGCCGCTTCGTCCAGCGTCCAGCCAAATACATTACCGCCAAACACGATCGGCGGAATTTGTAGATCCGTTTTTCCCAATGGGCGCAACAGCATATCTTGGCTCCTTCGATTGCGTTCACATCATCGTCCCCCACGAAATCTACGAAGTTGCATCGTGAAGACAACCCCTACGCGATTGGCGACATGTTAGACGTTTTACAAAACGTTAAATTGCGCCCCCGCGCAGATTGGCGTCGCGAATCGCATCGAGCGCCGGCATCACTGCAAAATGCGAAAAATAGATCGTCAGGGCAATCGGCAAGACGATCGTCAGCCCTAATGTCACGACGGTCAGAAACACTTTCGTTAAAACGCCCAACTTGGGACTAATCACCACCAACGGCAAGGCCATCGGGCCCAACGTCAACAGCAGCACAATCAACAGCGCCGGGCTGCGGATGGTGTATTCAAACGCATGTTGGAAACCGCTGGTTGATGGTGGTGGAACGTATTGCTGCTGCGGCGGCAACAGTTCTCCGCTGTGCGCCGCCGTGGGTACACGACGCGCAGGAGACGGAACGAGATCGTCCGAGTAACTTGCGTGATCCACGATCCACCTGAGGAATAAGAACGGAAGCGAGGGAAATGCGGTCTCTATTCAATGACGAATATCGAAGAAAGCGAAGCTCTTCAATAAAAAAAGGAACGGCATTGCCGTTCCTTGGGCCTCGGCGGCGCCGAGTCGCGAAGACTCGATACGTCGAGGGAAGCTTACGTTATTTTCGTCCGTCAGGTCGGATGAATAATTACTTTAAATCGATCGGCACTTCGTCAATTTTGGCCGCTAAAATGAAATCATTCTCGCTCAATCCGCCGATTGCATGCGTCCAAAGTTCGATCCAGACGTTGCGATATCCTTCGATATGCAAATCGGGATGGTGGCCGTCCGCTTCGGCGATTTCGGCGACTTGATTGAAGAACTTCATGCCGGCCATAAAGTTTTTTGCCGTCCAGTTTTTGCGAATCCGTTGGCCATCGTTGCTCAACTGCCAACCGTTGAGTTGGGCGAGTTGACTATTGGCTTCGCTCAGCGAACAAGGCTCCACACCCCCTTCGCACGGTTTACACTTCTTTTGAACCAGTTGATTCGATTCTAAGATTTCCATCACATGCCTCCTTCCGACACTTGCTTCGAGTTTCGTGGTTACTCGCCCGCTTGCTTGTCGGCCTTTGGCTCGGCCGCTTCTTCTTTGTTATCCTTGACGGCAGGCTTCTCTTTTTCAACGCTCTTCTCTTCCGTCTCCTGCTTTTCACGCCATGGCTTTTTCTGCTCGTAGCTGGCCAACTCTTCTTTCAGGTGCCCGATGATATCTTCATCGGTTCCCTTGTCGACCGCTTTTTGCGCCCACTTCTTCGCTTCGTCAAAATCGCCGACTTCCGCATGCGCGGCGGCCAACGTGCTGAGGATATGCGGAGCTTCGTACTTGGTCACTTCACAGGCTTGCTTCGCCAACTCCAGCGAGCGCTGCCCATTCCGTAGATCATCTTGCGGCGAAGTCGCCAAGACCCAGGCCAAGTTGTTCAAAATATGATCGTCTTTTGGTTGCAGCTTGAGCGCTTGCTCGTAACCTTCGATCGCCGCTTTCTGCTCACCGATCGACAACTGGGCGTTGCTGCGGCCGCTCAGCGCCTGCCAACTATCGGGCGACTTTTTCAACACCGTGTCGAAAATCTGAATCGCTTTGCGGGGCTGGCCATCCGAGTTGTAGATCATTCCGATCTGAATCAGGATCGATTCGTTTTGCGGATCTCGCTGGAGCAAATTTTCCAAATCTTTGATCGCCTGACCAAACTTTCCTTGCTGCGTCAAAACAACGCTGCGAAGGATGATGGCATCCGGCAGGTTCGCTTCGATGCTCAAGATCCGATCGAGATCTTGCTCGGCGTCGGCAGGGCGATCCAGGTCGATGTAAAGCCGGGCCCGCATCATCAAAGCCGGAACCGAACGGGGAATGAACGCGAGGACCTGATCCAAGTCTTGAATAGCGCCTTCCGAATCTTCGGACAGCACCTTCAGGCGAGCTCGCAGTAAATAGCCGACCGGCGAACCAGGATGCTCGGCGACCGTTTTGTCGAGCAGCGCGATCGCTTCGTCAAATTTCTTCATGCCGGCCAGCGTATCAGCGTAGGCTTGCAACACTGCGACGTCGTTCGGATTCTTTTCCATTACCTGCTTCAAGTCGGCCGAAGCTTTCTCGAAATCCTCTTGCTGCATGTACAACACGCCGCGCAGCTTGAGCGCGTCGACGTTGTCCGGATCGGTTTTGACCGCTTTGGTCAGCTTTTCGATCTGCAGCGCCGGATCCTCTTCTAACGTGGCCGACATCATGATCGCTTTGGAAAGCTGCTGATCGTCTTCGGTCAAATTTTCGATCGCTGCCTCCAGCGCCTTTTTCGCTTCGGCTTTGTCGCCGTCAGGCAGCATTAGCAGACGCGATTTCAGCAATTGCATTTCCCCCAATGTCGGATCGACTTTCAGCGCTCGATTGGCGTCGGCCAGCGCTTTGTCGCGCAGCTCTTTCCATTGGGCGACCGGCGGCTGTCGCTCAAAGATTCCTGCGGCGATCGTCTGGGCGCGTTGATACAGCACCGACGTCAGCAGTTGCTTGGCGAACGCTTGGTCATCGTCCGTCAAGCCTTTTTCCAAAGCGGACTCGCTGAGGGTGATCACTTTTTCCAAGTCATCCACCGATTCGGCCGACAGCTTGAGATCGACCGCTTTGTCGAGATCGGCTTGACCTTCGGCTTGGGCCCACAGCGGCGCGGCGATCAAAAGCACCAGCAGCAGCGTGATCCAGCGAGTTTGCGAAAACATCAGCGGAACTCCTCTCCATACAGAATGCAGGCATACAAACGCTCTATCCTGCGCATTATGCCCGAGTTGGGCGATCAAAGCCACGCGGATTTCTTCACATTCGAATTCGCGATACGATGATCGCATTCCTTTCCGACTCCGAGAAACGCCCTATGAGACATTATTTTCTCTTTCTCGCTTTCGTTTTGCCGGTCACTTGGGCATGTTCGCCGCCGCCGCCAGTGCAAGAAATCCGCCATACCGGCGAGTTGCGAAGTCAGGCGCCGCCGATCTCCGTTTCGGCCGCCGATTGGCCCTGGTGGCGGGGACTAACCCGCGACGATCATGCCGTTGGACTGACTCCGCCGACGGATATCAACGAACAATCGATCCTCTGGCAGGCCGAAATCCCCGGCCTTGGCCATTCGACGCCGATCTTATTGGGGGAGAAACTCTATCTGACCACGGCGGACGAATCGGCGCAAACTCAATCGCTGCTCGCGTTTGACGCGGTGACCGGCGACAAGCTTTGGGCGATTCCGGTGCATGAAGGGAAATTCATGAATAAGCACCAGAAAAATTCCCATGCTTCGGCGACTCCGGCGACCGACGGAACCAATATCTACACTTTGTTCATGGTCAATGAGGGAATCTGGGCGACCTCCGTTTCGCAGGAAGGAAAAATATTGTGGCAAAAGCAGGCCGGGCCCTTCCGTAGTCAGCACGGCTTTGGAAGTTCGCCGCTGATCTATGAGTCGCTATTGATCGTTCAGGCCGACTGCGAAGGTTCGGGCTTTGTTGCGGCGCTCGATCGCGGCACCGGCGAAATCGTCTGGCGAACTTCGCGCCCCAACGGCAACAGCTATGGTTCGCCGACCATCGCTACCATTGCGGGACGTCCCCAGTTAATCCTGTGTGGACAAGATCGTCTCGACAGCTATGATCCGAACACCGGGGAACCGATTTGGTACTTTGCTGGCCTCTCAGAAACGACCGCCAATACGCCGCAAGTGGTCGGCGACACGGTCTACGCCAGCGGCGGGTATCCGGATCACTTTGTCATCGCGATCCGCGCAGATGGCTCGGGCCAACTCGACCAGTCCGATGTGATCTGGCAAGCGCGAAAGAAAGTTTACGTGCCGTCTCTTTTGGTCGATCGCGATTGCGTCTATGCGTTTGGTGATGACGGGGTCGCCGTCTGTTACGACGCGGAAACCGGCGACGAACATTGGAAGAAGCGTCTAGGAGGAGACTTCAGCGCTTCTCCGACATTGATCGGGGATCTGATTTACGTTCCCAATGAAGCAGGAGAAATGTTCGTTTTGAAAACGGGCCCCCAATTTGAGCAAGTTTCGTCCGGCAAGCTAACCGGCGCCGGGTTCGCCAGTCCGGTCATCGTCGACGGTCGAATCTATTGGCGAACCTCGGACCATCTCTATTGTCTCGCGCAGCAATAATCCTCTTCCTCGGCGAAATCGACCAACTTTGTTACGAGCCGGAACGTCGACAGCGTCGCGTCACAAATAGAGAGCTGACTTCAACACGCGTGCGATTTGCTCCTGACGCTTTTTTCGAGGAGGATGGCGGAAGATCTAGGCGCCGGATCCCGCGTAGAAAGTCATACCAATTTCTTCTCCTTCACATTCCCGATACGATGACGGGGGGTATCTTGTCGACTGGGAGTAACGCTTGATGAAACCTTTTCTTCGCTTCCTCTTTTCCTTGCTTGTCTTGTCTGTAAGTTTTGCATGCTCTCCGACACCTCCACGGCAGCCCGTGCTCGATATGCGAGTTCCGCCGGTCGAGGAGATTCGCCGCAACGCCGAGTACGTGAGTCAGGCTTCGTCAATCTCGGTTTCCGCAGCTGATTGGCCGTGGTGGCAGGGAATCACGCACAATAATCATGCGTCCGGGCCAACTCCCCCGACCGAAATCAAGGAACAAGCGGTCCTCTGGAAAACCGAAATTCCCGGCCGCGGGCATTCGACGCCGATTTTGTGGGGGGGAAAACTTTATTTGACGACGGCGGACGAGACGGCGTCAACGCAATCGTTGCTCGCATTCGACGCCAACACCGGTGAGAACCTCTGGTCGACTCAGGTGCATGAAGGCGATTTCATGCGGATGAACCCGATCAATTCTCAAGCGTCCCCCAGCCCGGCGACTGACGGAACCAATATCTTTACGGTGTTCATGATCAACGATGGGATCTGGGTGAGCGCCATTTCTCCGGAAGGGAAGATCTTGTGGCAACAAGAGGCAGGTCCATTTCGCAGTCAGGATGGATATGGCGCCTCACCGCTGATTTTCGAGTCACTGCTGATCGTGCAAGCCGACTGCGAAGGACCAGGCTTTCTCGCGGCGCTTGATCGAGCCACGGGAGAAATTATCTGGCGAACGGCGCGTCCTGACGAGTACAGCCATGGGACGCCTACGATCGCAGAAATTGCCGGAAAGCCTCAATTGATTCTGGGCGGCCAGAATCGCATCACCGGATATGACCCGCAAAGCGGTGAGCTTCTTTGGAGCTATCAGGGACTTTCGAGAACGACCGTGAATACGCCCCAGGTTCTCGGTGACGTGGTCTACGCCAGCGGCGGAAATCCGGAACACTTGATTATCGCCCTGCGAGTCGACGGCGAGGGAGAACTGGACCCGTCACATTTGATTTGGGAGGCCCAAAAGAAAGTTTATGTCCCCACGCTGATGGTCGACAGCGACTATGTCTATGCGTTTGGGGATGACGGAGTCGCCGTTTGTTACAATGCGGCAACAGGAGACGAGCATTGGAAAAAGCGTCTAGGCGGCGATTTTTTCGCGTCGCCAACGTTGATCGGCGATCTGATTTACATTCCCAATGAAGCAGGGGAATTGTTCATCCTAAAAGCGGGCCCAGAGTTTGAATTAGTCTCTTCTGGCAAACTCTCGGGCGCCGGTTTCGCTAGTCCGGTGATCGTCGATGGCCGGATCTATTGGCGAACTTCGACGCATCTTTATTGTCTCGCGCAGCAGTAATCCTTCACCCTGTTAGGAATCCGATGCCGATGTCGCGTATCTTCATTGACCAGGCGATTCGCTGGCTTCAGTATGAGCAAGACGCTCATGCCAAGACGTTGGCTTCGCTGAGAGCGGTTCCTGCCGAAAAGCAGGAAGAGCCGGAGTTTAAAAAAGCGATTCGCATCATGGCTCACTTGGCGGTAGCGCGTCACAAATGGATGGTCCGCTTCGGGCGAGCGCTCGACTTGCACACCACCTTTTTTCCGGACGACTGGACGCTGGAAACCTTGTCCGCCGAGCTGGCCGCTTCGCATCAACTATGGGAAAGCTATCTGGGGAGCTTGGAAGAGGACGCCGAATTGGAAGGATACTTTGAATACGTCAGCAGCGACGCCGGTCCTTGCCGCAGCATGATCGGCGACAGCGTCACGCAGCTCTTCGGCCACAGTTGGTATCACCGCGGCCAGGTCGCAATGCTGGTCAAAATGGTGGGAGGCGAGCCGGCGGCGACAGACTTTGTCTATTGGTCGCGTGAGATTATTGCGTAAAGGGATATAGACGCTCCCAGCAAGTTCTCCGCCAAGCGTCTCCTTTTGCGCGATCAATGCGCCGTGCTTGCCGGATCAAACTTTTCCATCCCCTTTTCTTACCGGTCCGAAGCAGCAGTCGCCGCAATGAATTGGCGCTCGATCTTCTGATCCACCGGGCAATTTCGGCCAGCAGCATGGCCGCGAACAGCCCCCTCTTCGTGCTTGCATTACGTGAATTCTTTGATAGAATCCCACTAACGTTCATGAGATTCAGTATCAAATTGACCTGTTTGGATCGCTTTTACGCTCTTTTTGTGTGTCGCGACCTCCCTACTTGGAATGGGCTCTGGATATTGTGCGAGCTCACCTCTCGTTGACGCCCGCCTCGACTTTCATCCCTCGAATCCTAAGGCAGCCATCCTGTGAAAACTTATCGCTCCGTTCCTCGAAGTGGTTTTACCTTGGTCGAATTGTTAGTGGTCATCGCGATTATCGGTGCGTTGATCGGCTTGTTATTGCCAGCGGTGCAACAAGCGCGCGAAGCGGCGCGGCGGATGCAATGCTCCAATAATCTAAAACAGATCGGTCTGGGACTGCATACCTACCTGGACAGTCACCAACGCTTTCCTCCGAGCCGGGTTCGCTGGGGAACTTCGCCAGATCGCATTACGCATGGATGGTGCATTCTGCTCGCCCCATTTCTCGAACTTGGCAATATCCAAGATCAGTATGACTTTGACGTTTCCTTTTTTGACACGGTCAATGAACCGATCAGTCAAATCGAGATCGAGGTCTTTGCATGTCCCTCAGATCCAAGCGGCTCGCAGCTGATCGAGAATGACCAATGGAGCGCGACAACAAAGAGCATGTCAGGCGACTACACGGTGCTAGCCGGCTATTGGGACAATGTGCAAGTCACTCCGGAGACCGCCAACGGCATGCTGCATGATGCAAACGGCAAACCCCGTGACGTAACCGACGGATTGACCAATACGATTTGCGTCTCCGAGCTGGGAGGACGTCCCGATTTTTGGGCCGGCGGAAAGCAGCAAGAGACATTTACGAAAGAATATTTCAAAGAATGGGGAGTCTGGGCCGCCCCTCAGCGCATCTTCTATACCGGCTATTCGTATGACGGATTGATGTCGCCTGGGCCTTGCCCGTTGAACTGCGCCAATGGAGAAGGAATTTACTCGTTTCATCCTGGAGGAGCCGAAGTGTTGATGGGAGACGGTTCGGTGCAATTTCTGGCGGAAACCGTGCCGGTCGGCACCGTCTACAAGTTGATCGATCCCGCGGACGGAGAAGTCATCCCTTCGCCGTTTAACTAGCGGAATGAGCAGCTTTCAGTACCTTCGGAAAAAAAGGTTACTTCGAGATTATGAACAAACGAGAATTTGCTTGGCTCCTTGCGGCAATCTGCGTCGCTTGCTCCGCCTGTTCGTCGAAACCCGCCTGGCAAGAGACGCCGGTTTATCCAACTTCGGGCAGCGTGAGCGTGAAAGGAAAGTCGGCGTACGGCGCGGTGGTTATCTTTCATCCTCAAGGGGATGTCGGCATGACGAAAGGAAACAAACCCTACGCCAAAGTAGCGGAAGACGGGTCGTTTGAAGTCACCACCTACGTCAGCGGCGACGGAGCTCCTGCCGGCGAATATGTCATCACAATTATTTGGCCCAAAAACCCCAACGCCCGTGGCCCCAGTCCCGATCGTTTGCGCGGCCGCTATGCGATTGTCGAAAAATCGGAGCTCAAAGCATCCATCCAAGCCGGCGACAACCTTTTGCCGCAATGGGATCTGTAATGGCTGCTGACGATATCGACCTCTCCGCCCAATATTCTTTGCGGCTTTACTGCTTCTGACCGCACACATTGCGTCGCCCGCGAAATCCGACCTGGGTAGCGTCATAAATTTTTGGCCGTACCGGGTCGAGTAACTCGGCGATTTCTCCGATTCGGCGGAAAATCACAATGCTTGGCGCATGACTCTCCTGGGCGGCGAATAGGCCAGGCGAAGCGAATTTTCCAATTGTCCGGCCGTGGAAATGGTGCTACCTGAAACAAGCGAACCCAACGCTATTATCTTGAGAACCGGAGCCCTGGATTTCCGACGGATTTCAACGTAGTGCGCAGAATGGCGACGTAAGATTTTGGACTCGGCCATCTCCATTGGAGTTCTACGTACCTCTGCACGCACTGCGTATGTCATTGTCGACTCGAGTCATCTTGCTGACGATTTGCACGATCCTGGGATTCGCTCCTTGCGTTCAATTCCTGTCGGCAGAAACAGTACCGCCCACTTGCTGCGCCGGTCCTGAATGCGATACGTCGAACGCCGCTGCGACGGCAGGCGCGCGTGAATTTCATGCCGACACTTTCGCGGGCTTCTTCAGCAAACTGTTTGATACCAGCGATTACCCGGCACGTTGGTTCTGCGGCAGTTGGACGCTGGAGACCGGCTGGCTGCATGTCATTTCAGACGCCGCGATTTTCGGCGCCTATTTCGCGATTCCGATCGTGCTGCTGTTCTTTCTACGGCAACGGCCAGATCTTCCGTTTCCGAAAATTATCTGGCTCTTCGCGGCGTTCATCATGGCCTGCGGTTTCGGGCACCTGGTGGAAGCCGGCATTTTCTGGTGGCCGGTCTATCGGTTCTCGGGTTTGATCAAAGCAGTGACGGCAGCCGTTTCATGGGCGACGGTCCTGGTATTGATTCGGCTGATGCCAGAACTCTTGAAGCTGCCGTCGATGGCGATGTTAGGGCAAAAATTGCAAACGGCCAACGAACGACTCGACTGCGCCCTGGAAGCCGGCAGCATCGGCGTGTGGCATTGGCACAACGAAAAGGAGCAGTTCGAGGCCGATGACCGTGCGATGCAAATGCATGGAATCCAAGCGGCTGATGGCGTCATTACCCTTGCTTCCTTCATAGATTTGCTGCACAAAGACGATCGCGAAGAGCTGCGATCGGCGACCGCATGCTGCGTGAGCCAGGGAAAAAATTACTCGGTCAACTACCGAATCCCGCTGAAGAACGGAACGGTTCGCTATATCCAGTCGCATGGCAAGCTCCTTACCAGCGACGACGGAAAAACGCGAAAACTGGTCGGTGTCTGCATCGATCAAACTGAACTGAACGAATACCACACCGCCGTGAAAAAGCTTTCGTTGGTCGCCAGCAGTACGCGTCACTCGGTCGTGATCACCAATCAGGCCGGTGAGATCGAATGGGTAAATAACGCATTCACCCAGTTGACAGGCTACAGCGCTGAAGAAGTGATCGGGCGAAAACCGGGAGTCTTGCTGCAAGGCCCAGAGACCAATCAGGAAACGATTGAAAAAGTCCGACGAGCGTTACAGAAACAAGAGCAAGTTTCAGTCGAACTGCTGAACTACGCCAAAGATGGAGATCCCTATTGGATCGCACTCGAGATTGAACCTGTTTTTGATCCAGAGGGTCGTCTCAGCAATTACATCGCGACGCAAATTGACATTACCGATCAAGTTCGACGCACCGAAGAACTGATCGAAGCGATGGAGAGAGCGGAATCGGCCAATCACGCCAAAAGCCAGTTTCTGGCCAACATGAGCCACGAAATCCGCACCCCGCTGAACGGAATCATGGGCTTCACCGATCTTCTGTTGTACGACGCCGAGTCGACCGAAGCGGATCGTCGCGAATATCTCGAAACGGTTCGCAGCAGCGGAGATCATTTATTGGCGTTGATCAACGAAATTCTCGATCTCTCGAAAATCGAATCGGGTCAACTGCTGATCGAAAAAGCGCCTTGTTCTCCGCAACAGATCCTGACCGATGTCATTTCGGTACTGCGACCAAAATTTGAAGAGAAGAAGCTCCAAATCCGTCGTCATTGGGATTCGGACATCCCGCTGCAAGTGTTGACCGATGCGCCGCGACTAAAGCAATTGCTGTTGAACATCGTGGGCAATGCGATCAAGTTCACCCAAACAGGCGAAGTGCGGATCGTGTCGCGGCTAGAAGCGGAAGCTTCGCGCAGTCGACTGATCTTTGATGTGATCGACACCGGCATCGGAATTCCTCAAGACAAGCTGGGGATGATCTTCCAGCCGTTTTCCCAAGCCGACTCGTCGGTTACGCGACGCTTTGGCGGCACCGGATTGGGATTGACGATCAGCAGAAATCTCGCTGAATTGCTGGGCGGATCGCTGCACGCCGAAAGCGTGGAAGGCCTGGGAAGCAAGTTCACGATTACGATCGACGCAGGCAACCTGACCGATCAATCAGACCCGAAGCCGGCTCCGCGAGAAGATGTGCCAGCGGCCATCATCCAAGAAACCAGGCTCCCCTCGCTGTTGGGAGTTCAAGCGCTTGTTGTGGATGACGGCGACGCTAATCGTCGCTTTATCTCCGTTGTTCTGGAACGTGCCGGCGCCAATATCAAGATTGCCGAAAATGGTGAAGAAGCGGTGGAATCAATGGCGGAACACGCGTCCGACATCGTCTTGCTTGATATGCAAATGCCGGTCATGGATGGGTATGCCGCCGCTGACTTGATTCGCCTGCAAGGCTTTACCGGCCCGATCATCGCCGTGACGGCGCACGCGATGCAAGGAGATCGAGAAAAATGTCTCGCGGCAGGCTGCTCTGGCTATCTCTCGAAACCTTTAAGCCGCGAAGAATTGCTGAATACGATCGCCTATGCGTTTCACGAACAACGTCTCCGCGACGCCGAGTCGCCGCTCGACCCGATATTTTAGCGATTCGTCGCTCGTCTTGACTGGTCACTGACCGCATGTTTGGCGCCGTCAAAAATCAAACAGCCGCTGGCATGATCAATCTGATCACCGCACTGCCCTGACTGGATCGCTGCTAGCGAAGCGTGACGCATCTCTTCAGGCATCTCCTCCCAAGGAGTCGCCGCTAGAAACGCCGCCAGATCTTCTCCCTGCTGCGTCAATTCGCCCTGCTGCACATACAATTCTGCCGGAACGACGCCGTGGTAGATGTCGTAGTCATGCTCAAATCCCTCGTCACGAGCCCATGCCGATAGTAGGTCGCTTGTCAGGTTGATCCCAGCTGAACGACTAAACGCCGAGATCCGGCTGGCTGGACAATCGGCGGTCGGCAGACAAATCAGCAGTTTCCCGGCCGGTTTGCGACATGCCAGCGCCTTGAGCAGCGCCGCTCGATCAAACTCGAAAGCAAACCATGAGAAGAGAGAAAGCACCACATCGTAAGGTTGCTGCGGCTGGAAAGCTTCAAACGATTGCTGATGCGTTTCAAGCAACAAATCCTCGACGCCGGCAGCAGCCGCATTCTGTAAAAACGTGTCGAAATAGATCTTGGACGGTTCGACCACGCCGATGCGCCGCCGGGTCTGCCGGGCGATCCGGACTTCGACTTCACCCGTTCCGCTGCCGAGCGAAAGGAGGGTCGTCGCGTCTTCCAAGATGCCGCTGTCGATCAGGTAGGCGTACAGGGTATTGACGCGATCGAGCCCGGCGATGATCTTCGCATAAGCGTCGGGAAACCTTTGGAAGTACTCCGAATACTCCATGTCGCATCTCCTGCTTGAATCGCGGGCTTAGCCGCGCATGCTGAGCACCATTTCGACCGCGATCGGATCCATCTCCATCACTGCGGCGATCTCTTCGACCGACTTACCTTCGTCCGAGAGCGCGTACAACTCATTTTTCTTCTTGGCGTCGCACAATGTCTCGGTCACCACGCCGAAGTCCGGCGCCGCATCGGCGTCAAATTGGGCCGCGACCTCCAGCGCTTGTTGCAACGGATCGATCGCTCGGCTCTTCACATCGATTCCCTTTTGTTGGGCGGCGTCCAATAACGCTTGCAGGCGTTTCGCATCTTGCTGAGCCAGCGTCATCGCTTGTTGCAAATAGTGGATCTTCGTGTTTAGTTCGGCCTGAAACTGCCGCGTGATGGTCAGCATCTCCGACTGCCAGCGCTGCAAGTCGTTGGGGCCCCCGCTCATGGTGAAAGGGCGATCGACCGCGTGAGACACATGCACCAGCGGAGCGTTCGACGTTTCTTTTTTCGATTTGCGTTGCCGCGTCCAAACGCGGCGGAGCATGACCCAGGTCAAGAGCACCAGTCCGCCGAAGAAGGCGAGGTACGGCAGATGTTCGCGAATCCAGTCCATTGGAAGATCGCCTATGCGCAGAAAAAACGGCGAGAAGGGAAAAGTCTCGCCGTATCTTACGTTGATTCTCCGCTTGGCTCAAAGCGTATTTGGGTCGAATGCGGCCTGGGCGGCGTCATAAATTTCTCGCAGCGGCTTGTCGTGCTGCGTCGCCAACGCGCGACACGCCTCATATTCGGGCGAAAAACTAGCAGGCCCCCCTTCAATCCAAGCCAATTTTCCGGCGACCAGGCCAAACGCCGTCTCGACCGCATGCTCGCGGCGAACCAGTTTGTGGCGACTGACCGGAAATCGTCGCACCCCCAATGTGCCGGTCTCGCGAAAGAGAATTCGCTCCATCTTCGCCAGATCGGCGGCGTCACACAACACGGTCAGCTGCACGCCGGGGCGATTTTTTTTCATCTGGATCGACGTGCTGTAAACGTCGAGCGCCCCCTTCTCCAGCAGCAAATTCGACGCGTGGCCGATCACCTCGCCAGAGATATCATCCAAATTTGTTTCGACCACCCAGACCTGATCGCTGTCGAGCGGATCAGCCGTTTCTCCGAGGATCAACCGCACGATGTTGGCCTGCGATTTCAGCTCCTTGGTTCCCGCGCCGTAGCCGATCCGATCGATCTGCATCGCCGGCAGCGGCCCAAACTGATCGACCACCGTCGCAACAATCGCCGCGCCGGTCGGCGTGGTCAGTTCAAACGGCACATCAGACTGGGCGAGCGGAATCCCTTTCAAAATCTCGGCCGTCGCCGGCGCCGGAACGCTGCAGCGACCATGCGCGATTTCGATATACCCAGTCCCGGTCGGCACCGGGGAGCAGACGATCCGATCGACTCCCAGATAGTCCCAACCGATCGCGGCGCCAACAATATCGGCGATCGAGTCAATCGCGCCGACCTCGTGAAAGTGAACCTTCTGCAAAGTCGAGCCGTGAACCTTCGCTTCGGCCTCGCCCACTTTCAAAAAGATCCGCTTCGCCAATTCCTTCTGTGCAGCCGACAACTGGCCGGCGTCGATCATCGCATCGATGTGATGCAAATGCCGATGCGCATGCTCCGGCTCATGCTCGACCGTCAGATGCAGCGCCCGAAAGCCATGCCGTTTGACTTCTTCAACGACTAGGCGAACGCCAGGCAAACCAAGCGAAGCGATCCCCTCTTGCAGTAGCTGCAGAGGAACGCCGGCATCAATCATAGCGGCCAAGGTCATGTCCCCAGCAATACCGCTGGGACAGTCGAGATAAGCGATTTTCATGGGGTGGAGAGCTTCTCGCGGAGAGAGTCAGTATCCCTCCAGAATAGAAGCGGGGCCGGACGAGGGCAACAGGATGGAACTGCAACTTAGCAATTAGAATTTGATCTCGGGTTCCGGATCTAATCCCACCACTGAATCCGAACTCAACGCTTTATCAATCACGTCGATCGCTTTGTCCCATTGCGTAACTACTCGCAGAACTTCTTCATAGACTTGCTGTAGCAATTTCCAGTCCTGTTGCTCCGCCTCATCTGTCGTACCGTCTTCGGCAGATACTCGAAACACCGGCTGTTCATTCCGTCGCAATTCGGCGAACAATACGTCAGGTTGCCCGTGACGTTCATCTCTAACTATCCGAATTGAAGTGGAATCGCCAAAACTGACTTCCGCAGCGAATTCTAAGGCGCGATAGCCTCCCCACGTTTCCTCATCCTCAACATAAATCTTGTTCCACTTGACGGCGTTACGCTTGGTCTTTTCCAACAGCGTTTGAAGCTGCTGACGAAATTTCTCGTCCAATTTCATCTTCATTCCCCGATATTGTCCAAATCGGATGTTTGATCCGTGTCGAAAAGCGTTCCCCGTTTGGCCAATCGTAATTGTACTTCTGTCAAAATCTTATTGGTATCCTTGCGGATCGTTGGAGTAAAAGTCAGAGTGCCCAATGCAATCCTTCGATGACTATGCTCCAACCCTTTGAGACTCGAAGCAATGGTTTCCCAAGAAGGATCGCTTGAAATAATCTGTGTTAGTGATCGCGAAAGCTCTGAAATCTGCAAAGCCACGACAAGATGCTCTTGTCGATCTACATAATTTGGTATCTCACGTGCGATGTGTTCCGCATCGGAAATGATCCGTTTTTGATACAGTTCACGTGCTACTTTAAATGCCTTTACTGCCGCTTTAGTCGCCGCCTTATTCGCTGTACGAGTAAGGTAGATTTGCCTAGCTGCAATCAAAAGGGAGCCAATCGTAACAACGGTTCCAACGGCGCCAAAAATTCCAAATCCATCTCTCCATGCGTTTGTTAAAAAACCAGAAGCATCACTCGAATTGTTCTCCACATCAGCGACTGGGGCAACTTGCTGCCCTTCAGCGATGACTCCAAGGCAAATCACGATCGCAAAGATCAGAGATTTGAGCAGTTGACTCAGGTAGTTATCGCACATGATGCAAATTCAAGGTGCAAAGGTAGTGCATCCAATACACCACCATTATAGCGGCCCAGCGACTAGTCCCGCAGAGGCATTTCATTTTCTTTCTCCCCAGTCGTCCACCGCAACAACAGCGGCAACAAGATCAAATTTCCAAACAGCCCCCCCAGCATCGTCAGGCTGACCAGCACGCCAAAGTAGACCGTGGGGATGAAGTTGCTAAAGCAGAGGACGCTAAAGCCCAGGATCAGCGCGATCGTGGCGAAGATCAGCGCCCGGCCGACGCTTTGCTGTACTTCGGTCAGGGCTGCGGAGACGCTTAAACCTTTGGCCAGCGCTCGCTGGAAGCCGATGATGTAGTGCAGCGAGGAGTCGACCGACAGGCCCAGCGACACGGCGGCGATCATCGCGGCGCCCATGTTGATCTTCACGCCAAACAATCCAATACATCCGGTCACCACCAACACCGGCAAGACGTTGGGAACCAAGGCCAGCAACGCATAACGAATGTCTCGCAGCGCCGCCAACATCATCAGCGAGATGCCGCCGATCGCCAGCAAGAAGGCGCGCCATTGATCGGCGATCAGGCTATCAATCAAAAACGTCAGCAGCACAAAAAAGCCGGTCACTTGCGGCTCTTGCTTTGATGACGCGTCGGCTGCCGCTTCTGCAGAATCTCCGGAAGCAGGCTCTGGATATTGGAACTCGCTGGCGATCTGCTCTACTTTGGCGATCAGTTCTTTTTTGTCGCTCGAGTCACGCCGTTCGTGCGACAGCAGCATGATACGAAACCAATACTGGCCTGGATGATTCGGGTCTTCGGCGTGCAGCGCCGCCAAGATGCCGGGCATTTCGGTTTGAAAGGTTCCCATCCCCATCTTGATCGCGCGGTTGCGGAGAAAGTCAAATCGCATCGCTTCCAGCGGCAACGGCGAACCGGCGATGATCGCATCGGCCAGGCTTAGCGTCTGCGTCAACTCGGGCGCCTCTTTGCGCAACCGCTGTTCGAGCGCATTTACTTGGCTGACGTAGGGCCAGTCGATCGTCTCGGGAGCCGGCAACATAATGTCCCAAACGCCGGCGCCGCCAAGATTGTCTTCGACATAGTCATAGGAGACGACGATCGGAGCCCCTTCGCGAAAGTTCTTGGTAAAGTCGCTTTCGACTTCCAAATTGATCGACCCAACAATCGCGGCGCCCAGCATAATGATCGAAAACATGGCGATCAAAACAGGATGACGCTCGACCCAGTGCATCGTCAGATCGAGCCCGCCGTCTAGTTTCCCTTCACCCCAGATACGTCCGGCGTCCCCACCAAAGTTGCCGATCAAGATGATGCCGGGGACCAACAAGCAAACGCTGACGATCACCATTAAAGCGCCGACCGCCATCATCACGCCAAAGTCATGGACCGGTCCCACCTTGGTGACCATCAAAGCGCTAAAGCCGACGGCGTCGGTCGCACAGGCCCAAAAGATTGGTGCGGCGAGCAACTTGCCGGTTTCGATCAGGGCCGGCTCCGCTTCGAGCCCCGCAGCGCGAAACTCGCGAAAGCGAATCAGCACGTGCGTCACCGTCGCAACGCCGATCACCGTGACAATCGCCGTCAGCATCGAACTGACCATACTTAATTGAAACCCGCTGACCGCCAGAGCAGCCTGGGTCAGCCAAAGCGTCAATTGCACGACGGCGATCGCGGCGATCACCCAGCGAATGCTGCGAAACGCAACCAAGATCACCAAGCCCAAGAGAAGCGAAGTCGCCCAGCCAAGACGCGCTCCGTCTTCTTCGACATAGCGAAACCCATCGACCACCATCACCGGTTCGCCGGTGATCATGCCGCCGGGCTGCATAGCGACGATCTGGCGAATTTGATCGATCACTTCGGTTCGTGTAACGCCGGCTTCCGATTCGGGGATCAAAATACAGACCAGCGCCGCGATGTCGCCAGCCGCATTGTGCGTCAGTCCGACAAAGGCGTCGCGCAACTTCAACGCACGATTGTTGTCAGAATTGACGATGTCGCGGCCGATTGGTCGATCAATCGAGAGAACATCGCGGACTCCTGCGAGCGCCGTAATCTCCTTACGCATCGCGATCAGCCGATCGATTCCGACCCCGTCTTCGTCAAACAGTTGCGGGTCAGGATAGACGGCCAAAATAACTTCGTTGCCGCCAAAGATGTCTTTCAGTTTCAAATAGGGGGCCAACAGCGGATCGCCGGGGGCGAACATGTTGTCAATCGAGCGATCAAAATGGAGAGACTGCCCGATGACCAGCGAAACCCCCAGCAGACAGACGCCCAGGATGAGCGTCGCGACACGAAACCGAACAAGTAATTCAATCAATCTAGAGAGCACTAGCGTTTCCGGGGTAGAAGGAACCTCCTCGTATTGTAAGCCGCTGGCGGCGTCTGTTGCGAGTCTCGATGTTACAATGTCCCCATGGAAAACGACTCCCCCCCTGCTTATCGCCTGCTCGCCGACCGACGATTTCTGCTGGTTTTACTGGCCGCGTTGCTCGTGCGCGGAGCGGTTGGCTATGTTTCGCTGGGGCGTTTGGCGGACGATCCTGACAGTTATCGCCTGCTGGCGCTTCATCTGATCGAAAAACATTCGTTTACCCTGGAGGATCCGGCCGAACCAACCGCCTATCGCCCGGCCCTGTATCCGTTGTTGTTGGCGATCTGCTCTCCTTCCGGCGAGATCAAGCCGACCGAGGTCGCCGCGCTCCATCTGGTGCTGGGCGTTTTGACCGTCGCGATTGTCTACGCTTGGGCAGTCGCCATGGGGTATCGCAACTGGGCCTGGCTAGCCGCGATGCTGACGGCGATTGATCCTGTTTTGCTGAACCAGGCGATGGTTGTAATGACCGAGACGCTAGGGACGCTGTTGGCCGCGGCGGCGCTGTTGGCGCTGACAATTCTCACCAAAACGCTGCTGGCCGACGCCGAATACTACAAACGGAACATGACCGTTCAGGCGATCAACGTCGCCGGAGCGATGATGCTGGCCGTCTATTCGCGGCCGACTTTTCTGGTCTGGCTGGCGATGTGCATCGTGACGCTGGCAGTCGTCTATTATCGCCAATACCGGGGAATCGCTGCGGCGACGGTGATCGCGATGATCAGCGCCTTTTTGTTCGCTCCGTGGGTAGCGCGCAACTATATGATCTTTGACAACCACATCGTGCTGGGGACCACGCACGGCGGATATACGCTGCTGTGGGGCAACAATCGCGAGTTCTACGAATTTCTACAAAACGGCGATCAACCGGTCTGGGATAGCGACCAACTGCATGCCCGGTTCAATCAAGAGCACCCGAAGCGAGCGACCTCGTCCAACGAGTTGGCGCGAGATCGAGCCGCCTATGCCGAAGCGACAGAGACCATGCGTCAGCAGCCGGGGATGTTCCTTTGGTCCACGCTGGTTCGGATCGGCCGCTTTTGGCGTCTCGCGCCGCATGCGCTGTCACACGATGAGTCCCAATCACGGCGCCTGGCCCGCTATGCCGTGGGGGCGTTTTACTTGGTCGAATTTGGGCTGGCGATCGTCGGCATCGCCGTGATCGGGCGAAAAATCTGGTCGCCCCCCTGGATTTGGGGAGTCATGCTAGCACTTAGTTTTACGCTGGTGCACGCCTTCTTTTGGAGCAACATTCGGATGCGAGCGCCGGTTGTTCCGGTGATCTGCTTGCTGGCGACGGCAGGGCTGCAAAGGCTGGTTTCCCGGCAAAAAGAAGAGGAATCGGACGAAAGCTAGCCCCACTTTTACGTGGTCGTCGCAAATCTCTATCGCATCGCGGCTTAAGCTCAAATGGCTCGTCACGAAACTGCCTTGCTCCCATTGCGATCGGTTCCTATAATCCGCCCCGCAAAACCCTCGGTCCAGCTGCGCGCAATGTGCGGTTGGCGCCGTTCCCTGTAAGGCAAGGAAGCCGAAACGCTGTCCCCCCCGACGCGTCAATCTCTGGTCAATCCGCTAGTACGAATCGTACTGACGGTCTTCGTCGTTTGGTGCTTTGGCATCGGCGCCGCTGACGTTGCGCGCGTCGCTCATGCCGAAATCGCCTTTCCCGAGCCGAGTCAGGCGTACCCGATCATTGTGTCGTCCGACTCGGCGCAAGTGACGCAACAAGGGAATCAAGAAGTTTGGATCCTCACCGGTAATTGCCGGATCCAGCAAGGAGATTCGGTCACCATCTCGCACGACGCGGTGCTGTGGATCGACTACTCGCAGCCGTTCCGCCTGGCCCCGCACAAGATGAAGGTCTATCTCGAAGGAGATGTGCTCGTTGAATATGGAAATCGGATGCATGGCGGAAAGTTCCGCGGACCGACTTGGCTAGGCGAACTTGCGACCAATCAAGGGATTACGCTGCCGCAACCCGACCCCGACGCACACAGCGCCGTCACGCCGGCTGTTTATCAGCGCGGCCTGGCGATTCAGCGTGAAGGAGGCGATATGACCAAAGTCGGTCAGCCGCAGCCGATCATGCAAATTCAATATCAAGGGCCCGGCGTCGCTGCGTTGCCGGCCAACGTCGTCCCGACTCCTCGGGCCAAGCGGATCACCATCAACAATCGCTACGCGACCGGCTTTCAAACTCGCGGACAAGAGACCGATCCTGTCACCGGAGAATCGATCCTGATGTTCGACTCTGGAGTCAACGTGCTGATCGACGGGCTCGATGAAGTCGGATCGGTTAGCATCCTCGCGGATCGAGTTGTCGTCTGGTCGAAAAAAGGGATTCGCGGGATCGCCCAGTCGGGTCAATCCGATGAAGCGATCGATACCGAGCTTTACCTGGAAGGAAACATCGTCTTCCACCAGGGCGAACAAGTCGTTTACGCCGACCGCATGTACTACAACGCGGGCCTCGAAAGCGGCGTCGTGCTAGGCGCCGAGTTGCTGACTCCGGCGCCCGGCTACCAAGGGCTGGTTCGCCTGAAAGCGGACGTACTCCAGCGAGTTGACAATAGTCACTACCAAGCGTACGGCGCATCGATCACCACTAGCCGCTTAGGCGTGCCCAACTATTGGCTGCAGTCGAACGAGATTGATTTTGTCGACGAGCAGCGACAAGTGATCAACCCGATTACCGGCGAGCCGCAGTTTGATCCGCTGACCGCAGCGCCGGTCATTGATCACGAAAAGCGGGCCACCGCACGAAACAACTTCGTCTATATGGGAGGGTACCCGGTCTTCTATTGGCCAACCCTATCGGCCAACGTCGAGAACCCCACCTTCTATTTGAACAGCATCAAAGTACGTAACGACAGCAACTTCGGCACGCAGATTCTGACCGAGTGGGACAACTACGAAATCTTCGGCATCAAGGATCCTTGGGAAGGGACCGAGTGGAATACGTCGCTCGATTATCTCAGTGAGCGTGGTTTCGCCGTTGGTACGCGGTTCGATTTCAATCAAACCTACTTTCCCTTCATGAAAACGCCTGCGACCGGGTACTTGGACGCTTGGGGGATTCATGACAGCGGGACCGACAATTTGGGCGCCGATCGACGCGTCGTCCCGCTAGAAACCGATATGCGGGGGAAAGCGATCGGTCGGCATCGCCAGACGTTCCGTGGCGACTTCCGCTTCTTCGGCGAACTTGGCTATATCAGCGATCGCAACTTCCTGGAATCGTATTTCAATCGCGAGTGGAACACCGCCAAGGATGCGACGACGGGATTCCGTTTAGAGAAACTGTACGAGAATCAAAGCTTTACGCTGTCGGGCGCTTCGCGCGTCAACGATTTCTTCATGCAGACCGAGAAGATTCCGCAGCTCGATCATACGATCATCGGCGAGTCGCTGCTGTTTGATCGGTTGAGCTGGAACGCTCATTCATCGATCGGCTATTTGCATCTGCAGCCGGCCGAAGCGCCGACTAACCCAGTCGATCTCGCGAAGTTCTCGCTGTTCCCGTACGAAACCGACTCGGAAGGGATTCGCGCGTTCACGACACAGTCGCTGGAACTGCCGCTGAATATCGGACCGACCAAGGTCACGCCCTATGTGCTGGGACAAGTCGGTTATTGGCACGAAGACATCAACAACAACGATGTAATGCGCGGCTATGGTCAGCTGGGCGTTCGCGGTTCGCTGATGATGTGGTCGGCCGATCGCGCCGTGCAAAGCCAGTTGTGGAACCTGAATGGATTGGCTCATAAAGTCACCCTGTATGGCGACGCGTACTACGCCGACTCTAGCCAAAATATTGAGCGTTTCCCGCTGTATGACAATCTGGACGACGACGCTCAGGAGCAATTCGCCCGCCGCTTCAAAGTCAACACTTTCAACCTTCCAACCAATGTGCCGCTGCCGGCGACGGTGGACGAACGTTACTATGCGATTCGTTACGGACTACAGAACTCGGTATCGTCGCCGTCCGCCGAAATTGCCGACGACCTGCAAGTGGCGCGTCTCGAACTTCGCCAGGTATGGCAGACCAAACGTGGCGCACCCGGCGGCGAGCGGATAATTGATTGGATCAAATTTGATGTCGGTGCGTCGGTGTTCCCAGACGCGAGTCGCGACAACTTTGGCGAAACGATCGGCCTAATTAACTACGACTTCAATTGGGAAATCGGCGATCGCTTGTCGATTGTTTCGGACGGCGACTGGGACCTGTTCGACAATGGCCTGCAAATGGTCAGCGTTGGCGCTCAAATGAGCCGCCCGCAAATTGGCAGCTTGTATGTTGGCTACACGACGATAAAGTCGCCGGTCGTCGCGAACATCCTGAACGCCTCGTTCCAATATCGCATGACCGACAAATGGATCGCCGGACTCGGCACTTCGTATGACTTTGAAAGCGCCGGCAACCTAGGCCAAAATGTCTTTCTGACCCGTGTCGGCGAATCAAGTTTGTTCACGTTCAATATCAATGTTGATCCCAGTCGAGCCGTTACCGGCATCGGCATCAGCTTCGAGCCCCGCTTCTTCGCCACGGGACGCTACAGCAAGATCGCCGGAGAACCGATCCCGCCGGTCGGTGCGTTCGGGCTAGAATAGCGTTGTTGACTAGCACCGCTCGCCTGGAGAACGCCGCTGATGACCGCTCCTCCATACCAACCGGCCCCGCGTACTTGGATCGCCAAATTTCGCGATGCGTTTCGCGGCATCTATGTCGGCGCATGCGCCCAGTCAAGCTTCGCCGTCCACTTGATCGTCTCAGCGCTGGTGATCGCGCTGGCGGCCTATCTGGCGGTCGACCTCATTCGCTGGTCGCTGTTGCTGCTTTGCATCGCACTAGTGCTGGCGGCCGAACTTTTTAATTCGGCCATTGAATGGCTCGCCAAAGCGATCGACCACGGCGAAAATGAGAACCTCCGTAACGCGCTTGATGTCGCCAGCGGAGCGGTGTTGGTCACATCCATCGGCGCAGCGATCGTAGGCGGATTGATCTTTGCTGAGCGGTTGGCGGCGATGTAGCAAACCCATCACTCGCGCGTGGATCGCGTAGAAAACCTCGCTGCGCGCGGATCAAGCTCGTTGCCTGTGGATACGGTCAGCGGCGGATACAACTCAGGGCGTCTTCCTCGAATCCAACGTCGGCCAGTGCAGTTCTCCAGCAGATCGAGATCAACATCGGCCGTCACCATCGCGTCGGTCGGTTCCAACTGCTCGGCTAAGATTCGCCCGTAGCAATCGAGAATCATCGCGTTGCCGGTCCGGACTTCGTCATCGTCCAGCCCCACGCCGTTGCTGAACAAAAGGAACATCCCGTTGTCATGGGCGCGGGACGGCAACCAGCGGAGGAGCCATTCTCGCCCTTTGGCGCCGTTGGTCTCCGCTTGCAATGCGGCAGGATTTTGCCCGCGGTCGCGCCACAACTGCGGATCGATCTTCCCCATCGCATGCGGACTGCGCGACGCTGTGCCGCCGGTTTGATGCGGAGCCAACAAAATGTCGGCGCCTTGCAGGGCGGTTATCCGCGCGTTTTCGGTCAGGTTATTGTCCCAACAAATCAAGACGCCCAGCTTCACGCCCAGGTGCGTGTCGAACACCGTGTATTGATCGCCGCTGCTCATGTGCGGACTGATGAAACAGTGCAATTTGCGATGACGATGCACGGCGCCATCCGGCGTCGCGACAACATACGTGTTGTAAAGCTGGCCATCTTCCGCCTGTTCAATCAGACCGCCGCCGACGATCAACTGATAGCGGCTCGCCAGGTCTACCAGCGCCAGCGTGGATGAGCCTGCAGGCGCCGGTTCGGCGAGCGCCTCGACGCCAGCGCGATCGAGAGTGCGGACGTGCCAATAACCAGTGATGCACATCTCGGGAAACGTGATCAGTTGCACGCCGGTCTCCGCGGCGCGGCGGCACCAGGTTTCGATCTGCATCAGATTGTACGGCTTGTCGCCGGGCTGATGTTGAAACTGAACCGTCGCGCAGCGAATCATGCCGACCTACCGAGAGCGCCAGAAGCTGGGAATGAACAGCACAACAACCGCAAATATCTCTAACCGCCCTAACATCATCAGCCAGACAAACAGCAGCTTCGTCCACCAAGTGAAGTTCGAGTAGTTCTGCGTCGCGCCGATCACTCCTAAGCCGGGGCCGATGTTGTTGAGCGTCGCCGCGACGCTGGTCGCGCTGTCGATCAGCTTATGTTCGATGTGAACCTGCGACGTTCCCCAGGTCGAATCCGGTTCGAGCGTGATGATCGCCATCCAACTGAAGACGAACAGCACCAGGATCAGGCCGAAATAGACCAGGATGTTTTGTTGCAGATCGTTATCTTCGACCGGCTTGCCGCCAAGTCGTAACGGGCGAATGACGCTCGGGTGATACGCTTTTTCGATTTGCAGATACAAAATCTTATGAAACAAGATATGGCGAATCACCTTCAAACCGCCGCCGGTGCTGCCGGCGCAACCGCCGACAAACATCAGCAAGAAGAGGACGCCGCGACCGAAGCTGTTCCAGCCGTCAAAGTCATGCGTTCCAAATCCGGTGGTCGTCATGATCGAAACGACCTGAAACGAACCGCAGCGGAGCGCATCGGACGCTTCGCCCCAAGTCGTTTGGTCAGCGTGACTGCGAAAATCTCCGTAGCTCATGCCGAAGGCGATCACCAGCGCCGTCGCGATTGCGAGAACCGCCATATAGGTGCGCCACTCGACATCTTTCCACAAGGCGCTCACCTTGCGACGAACGACCAAAAAGTAAAGCAGCATAAAGTTCATGCCGGCCAACACCATGAACGCCAACACGACGTATTCGATCCAAAAACCGGTGTACGGATCGGCCTTGTAAAAATGGCCTAGACTATCGTTAAACGTGCTGAAACCGCCGGTCGCCATCGTCCCGAACGCATGACAAAGCGCGTCGAAGAAGGTCATCCCCAACAGCCACAAGATGACCGTCAGCACCGCGTTCAGCGCGAGATAAATCGCGGTGAAATACCAAGCCGTTTGCTGCATTCGCGAGTGAGCGCCTTCTTTGGAGGGCCCCGGCATTTCGTTATGCATCAGCGCTTTGCCGGCCGAACCTTGCCCGAGCACCACGACAAACAACACGATGATTCCCAGCCCGCCCAGCAAGTGCGTGCTGCTGCGCCAGAACAAGATGCAATGCGGCACCAACACCGGATCTTCCAAGTCGGCGATCACCGTCGCGCCGGTCGTGCTAAACCCCGATTGCGATTCGAACAACGCATCGGCCAGATTCATCTTGATCGGGCGAATCCGATAATGATCGAAACGATCCAGCGGCGCCGGCTCTTGTTCGGGCGCGATCAACGCATCAGTCCACTCGGGCAGCCCCTTCAACTGGTCAAAGGCGGCGACCAACTCTTCCCCTTCGTCGGCCGTGGTCAATTGATCTCGTGAGACGCCAACCGCATGCGCGTCTTTCAAAATCGTCACCAGCCGGTATTGCAGCGGCGTAATGGGCGCGACGTTCTCGTTGAAGACCTGCGGCGGATGCGCTGCGTCCTCAAACAAGCGGACCGACAAACTGCGTGAAGCGCCGCTCAAGACGAACGGCAAACCTCCCAGCACGGTCGCCAAAACCCAGCTAAGTCCGACGACCGCCATCGCTTCTTTGCGAAAGAGTTCTCCCTTGGAGGTACGGCCGTAGTACGAAAGACTCGCCCAAGAAACAAAACAAGTGCCGATCGAAATGACTAGCGCTTGAAATCCGGCCGTCTCAAAACCAATCGCCGCTTCCGACGTACGATGCCCCAGCGCAGGAAAGGCCCACGGCAGGCTGAATACCATCGTGATGCCGATCAGCAAAGCGACGATCGACAAAAATTTGCAAACCAGGCGAAAGTTCATCGGCGCTTATCGTCTTGCGGCGCTCTGTGGAGGCTAGCGACCATTGGTGTGAAACAATTCGAGCATCGCATCGACCGCGCCGTCTTCCACCAGCGCGATAACCGTGTCACCCGGGCTCAGCCGATCATCGGCAGTCGGTACGCGAACGTAATCTGACGACATTACTGCGGCGATCAAACATTGCGGCGGCAGTTTCAAGTTGGCCAACACATGCTCGGTCGCTTGGGCTCCGACTAACACTTCGATCTCAACGATCGCGATGCTGCCGCCGGGGATCTGCTTGCGAGTAACGATCGGTCCGCTGTTCAAAAAGCCCAGCACTTGGCGAGCCATCACGTTACGCGGACTAACGGCCAGGTTGATCCCCAGCTTGTTGACCACATTGGCGTAATCGGGACGCTGGACGATCGCCATCAATTGCGGCGCGCCGAGTTCGCCTGCTTCGACGCAGGCCATAATGTTGTTTTCATCGTCGCCGGTACATGCGACAAAGACGTCGCAGGCGTTGATTCGCTCTTCTTCCAACACGACGCGGCGCGTCGCATCGGCCAAAATAACGGTCGTATGTTCAAGCAGTCGTGACAGATACTCGCAGCGTTCTTTGTTCGTTTCCATCAGCGAAACGTTGAAGCGATGCCCTTCGAGCATGCGGGCCAGGTGCAAGCCGGTCTCGCCGCCGCCGGCGATCACCACCGAGCGACGCACGTCTGGCTTGGCCTGAAATTTCCCTTTGGCTTCGTCGATATTTTCACGACTGCCGATCACCGTGATCCGGTCGCCGGCCGCAATCGAGTCGTTCGCGCCGGCGATCCACATCTTGCCGTCGCGCTGGATCGTGCCGATACGCGAACCGCGCGGAAGCTCTAATGACTTGAGCGGTTGTCCCATCGCGCGCGTCGCTTCGCCGCAAACAATCTCCTGCACTTCCAATTCGCCGCGAGCGAAGTTTTCCATCACCGCGCTGCCCGGCGTGCGAATGCCGCGCAAGAATTCAATCGCCGAGAGATGCTCAAGGCTGAGCAGGCGATCGATTTTGAAATGTTCCTGATAGTCAAACGTGCTCAAGTCGCGAAAGACTCGGCCATACACGCGGGCGACGGTTCGACGAGCGCCCATCGCTTTGGCCATACTCGCGGCGACGATGTTCACCTCGTCGTCGCCGGTGACCGAAAGACAAAGATCGCAACCCAGAATATCGGCCTGAAACAGCACGGCCGACTCCGACGCCGATCCGCACAAGGCGCGAACGTCCAACTCGTTATTCAAACGACGGACCGTTTCGGGGTCCCGATCGACCACCGTCACGCTATGACGATTACGGCACATCAGGTCGGCGATCCACGAACCGATCGTCCCGGCGCCTAATACTACGATTCTCATCGGTTACTCACTTGTTCCTGCGGCGCCGTCGCATCCTTGGCAGTTGGAGCGCCGGAAAGGAACCTTCCCTTTCGTATTGAGCGCTGCTTCCGGTATCCGCAAATCTTCCAGCACGCGGCCATTCACCACCGTCTCTTCGACAATCCGCGGCACATCTTGCAGCGTGACGGCTCCATACCAGATCGCTTGCGGGTAAATCACCAACACTGGACCGCATTCGCATTGATCCAGGCAGCCAGCGCTGTTGGCGCGAACTTCCCCTTTCAATCCATGACGCTTCAGCTCTTTCTTCAAAGCATCTTTCAGGTCGCCGTGACCTTGCTCGTCGCACGAGCCGCGGGGATGGCCCGCCGCGCGACGATTTTCGCAAATGAAAATATGGTGCGTAAATGCCGGCACGCAGAATCTCGCGCTAAAGGTGAATCGTCAAGCCGTAAACTTCCAATCGTAAGCGGTTTGCGGATCGATTCTAGCCGGCAACAGGCCAGCCGAGGTAAATATCGGCCAGCCGTATGCCTTCCGTTCGGCGGCGGCAGCTTCGATGGGGGGCGTGACTACAGAAAGCCGTGCTCCTGCAAAAACTGCGTCATTTGCTTGGTTGTGTCGAGGTAGGCGCTATTGTCGCCGCGCCCGTGGTTAAAGAAGCCGTGCCCAGCGTCGTCATAACCGACCAGCTTGCACAGACCACCCAATTCTTGCATTTTCTCGCAGTATTTCTCGACGGTCACGTACGGAACGGTTCCATCCGATTTTCCATGAAAAATAATCGTCGGCGGCATCGGAGCGCGAAGATGGTGATACGGGGAAAGATTTACCGGCTCAGTCCCCAATCGTTTGGCGAGTCCGGTCAGCCGCTTTTGCACAATCGGCGGCAGCTTTTTCTCAGGCGCTAGGATCACGGCCGGATTGAATAAGACCAACGCATTGGGACGACTGCTGACGGCCGCATCTTCACTCGGCTCATCAAATTCGTCGATCACCGCGGTGCAGGCCGCCAGATGTCCGCCGGCCGATCCGCCGCCGGCGACAATCCGATCGGGGTCAATCCCGAGGCGTTTGCTGTTGGTCCGTGCCCAACGAATGGCGCTCTTGGCGTCGGCGACGCAGGCGTCAGCGGTCACCTGATGGCGCGATGCGACCCGATAGTCGGCCGCCATCGCGACCATTCCTTGTTTCGCCAGATGTTCGCATTGGGGGAAAAACTGGGTTGGCGATCCGCTCTTCCACCCTCCCCCAAAAAAGAAAACGATCGCCGGGCTCTTGGCGTCAGCCGTATGGCCAGACGGCTCAAAGATGTGCATCGTCAATTCGACTTTGTCGATCGTCTTATAAACTTCAGTCCGCTGTTTCACCTTGTCGCTGGATTCGTCTTCCGCTTGGGCCAGCGCCATGGGCGACAACGCCCCACTGCCAAGCGCCGCCGTTAGGCAGCAGGTTACGATCAAACTTCGCATAAAGTCCCCTTGGATGAGAAATAAGTGGGAGGATGGCGATCGCTATTCTAGCTTAGGTCACTGGCCCTTTTCTACTTCCCGCTAGGCGGTAGTTTGCCGAACTGCTCCTGCGTCCCATTTTCGCGTAAAATAAACCGTTTCGCATCGAGTCGCTGCTTACGGGTAACCAACCGCGTGTTTCATTGGGGAATGTGGATCGTCTTTGGCATTCCAGCCATCGCTGCTGGTTTGTTGCTGCTGCGCGGGGTCTATCTCGCTACCTTTCCGCCAGATCGTCGCTTGATCGCGGCTGCGATTGAGTTCGCCAAGCGTACGACGGGTCGACCGGTGAAAAATATCCATAGCGGCGAGATTCGCGGTTTCGATGGAAGACGAACTTTTATCCGCGTGCTGTTTGACGATGATGCTCACTTCGGTTCGCCGCAAGGTGCGCCGCGAAAATATTACGCGGTCGATCTGGAAAGCAGCGAAGTCACGGAGTCCTCGGTGCAAGAGTCGCGGCCGTTTCGCTGGGGACCGCCCGACAAAGATCCAGACGCAAAACAACCAGAAGAAGCGCTGGCCTCCGCCAAGTTACCGGCTCAAGATTAGCCGATACTCGTCGATCGTCGCCGCCGCCGCCGCATCGGCATGATAGCGCTGATGGACGGCTAGACAGCCTTCCATTCCGAGTCGACGACCTGCTTCGCGATTGGCCAATACTTCGATCAATTTGCCGGCCAGCGCCGCCACGTCGTTGGGCGCAACCAGATGCCCGCCGCCGGTCGCCGTCAGCAGTTCGGGAAAGGCGCCATGCGCCGGCTGGACGACCGGCACTCCCGAAGCGAGCGCCTCCAACACAAACAACCCTTTCGGTTCGCGATAGATCGTCGGCGTCGACAGGACGTCGATCGAATGGAGAAACTCGACTTTGCCGTGACGATCAACTTCTCCCACATACTCGTAAGCATCGCCAAGCCCGACAGCGACTAGTTTGGCGAACTGCTCGTCCGCATACTTTTGGTGTTGGGCGCCTAAGTAACCGGCGATCTTCAACCGGGCGTTTTCCATGCCTGGCGACTGGCGCAATTGTACGAACGCGTCGACTAATAGATGCAATCCTTTCTCCGGCGCCAGGCGAGCCAGATACCCTATGGTCGGCGGACCATCGAGCATCAGCGGCCGATTTTGCGCCATCTCTAGCGGAAAATCGGCGACGTCAATTCCCAGCGGCACAATCCGAAACTTCTCGGCCGGCGTTTGAAAGTACTCCCCCATATAGTCAGCGTAGTAGCGACTGAAGACGACAAACGCGTCGACCTGCTCGGCCAACTTGCGGATCTCCGCGAGCGACTGCGACCGGTAAGGCTCTGGCAGATCATCCAGAAAGATGTCGTCTCCTTGCAGCGTCACGACGATCGGCGCGTTGACCTTGCGACGAATCGCGCCGATGCAGCCGCCGATCAAAATGTTGGAAAGGTTAATCACCTGCGGCTTAACCGAATCGGCTAACCAATCGGCCAACCGCTCCGCTTCCTGACGTTGATTGCCATGTTCGCCGCGCAGCATCGAGAGGGTCAGCGCCCCCAGATTCTTCGCGCTGGTCTCTATCCCCCGTGACGTCGCCCAGTTGATGATCGCTGGGCGATCGAGCCAACGCGTCACAAACCCCGGCAAGAAGCGATACCCGGGGATCGCCTGTTCCAAATAAACGTTGATGCCGCCGTAAAAGAGATGCGCATCACTGACGTTCTCTTCATCGGTACGGATCGGCGTATAGGTGGGGATCAAATGAACGTCGTGCCCGGCGCGATGCATCGCCCGAGCGATCGTATTGTCGCGCATACAACTGCCGCAAAACATCCCGGCGCTGCCGGCGGTGATCGAAGCGATAGTCAGCGGAGCGTCAGGCGTCACAGGCAGTTCGTCGAAGAAGAGGGGCTGAAAAGTTGCACAGTTTCCTGTCTTCGTAGCCCGAAGCGCAATTTGGCCTGGTTGGCCCGGATAGCTCCGCTATCCGGGCGGCGCAGCCGTAAGAGGCATTGGTTCCCGGTAAGCAGTTCAGGGGCTTTTCGCCATTTCCAACGGTATGGCGACCACCGAAGTTCGTCCGACCGCGGCTCAATGCCTCCTACCGACTTCGTCGGCCCCGATAGCGGAGCTATCGCGGCCAACCAGGCCAAATTGCGCAACCTCAAAACTTGCGCATCGGGCTACGAAGATGCGGGCTCGCTCTATTGTAGACGCTCCGCCGCAGGAAGACAGTTGGCGACCATACCAACTTCGCTCATTAGTTCGCGCTGCGAAGCGCTTCGATCGGATCGAGATTGGCGGCGCGGTGGGCCGGGTAAATGCCAAACACGATGCCGACGATGACCGAAATAACAAAGGCGATCGGAATCGAGATCAGCACGATCTGCGGGCGAACGTCACGTATCGAATCGGGCAGCATTGCAATCAATTCGGGGTCGTAATTTTGCACTCCCCAGCGCATCAGGTCGACCGCCGGTACGCAACAGAGCCCGCCCAAAATTCCGGTCAATCCGCCGACGACTGACAAGACGATCGTCTCCACCAAAAACTGACGCACGATATCGCGCCGCTTGGCGCCGATCGCGCGGCGGATGCCGATTTCGCGGGTCCGTTCGGTCACGGTCGCCAGCATGATATTCATAATCCCGATACCGCCGACCAGCAGCGAGATCGCCGCGATCAACCCCATAAAGACCATGAACATCAGCCGCGTTTGTCGCGACTGCTCCAGCAGTTCTAAGGGAACCACCACCGAGATGTCTTTCGCTCGGTCGTGATGCGCCAAACTAGAGCGAATCACATCGGCCGTCGCCAAGACGGCAGGCACATCCAGCAGACCGCTCTTCTTTTTGATGCGCAGCGTGATCTGATTCAATTCGATAATCTCTCCTTCAAAGCTGCCGCTACGACGCGTCATGATCTGATCGCCGACACGCTGCCAAAGGGTCGTAATCGGAATGTAGACGTCTTTGTTAAACTCTTGGCCTGACATGCTGCCGCCGATCGCCGCCGTCGCCGCACGCGGCTTCAGCACGCCGACAACGGTATAGTAGTCGGCTTCGATGTGAATCTTTTTCCCAATCGGATTGGAGAAACCAAAGAGTTTCTCCGCGACTTCAGCCGCCAACACGCAGGCATTGTCGCGCCCACTCAGTTCGGCGTCGGAGAGAAAGTGCCCTGCCTGGATTTGCAACCGAGTCACTTCGGCATATTCCGGCGTACAACCGACCAACCGCCCGAACATGCTGACCGGGCCGCGGCTGAACTCGCGGCGAATCTCACGAATTGGAATCGCCTGGTCGACGGTCGGGATCGTTTCTTCCAGCAGATGCAAGTCGTCGCGCGTCAAACCGTAGGGCGTAATGCCGCGAGCGCTGGTGTTTGATTCAGCCGGCGGTTTGACGCTGCGAACCAGCACGTTCTCGGCGCCTAGACCTTCGATCTGCTCTTGCGCTTTCAGGCTGATGCCTTCGCCGATAGCGACCAGCCAAATCACGCTGGCGACCCCGATAAAGATGCCCAAAATCGTCAGCAACGAGCGCATCGGATGCAGCAGCAAACTTTTGACGCCAAGTATCCAGACTCGTATGCCGAACATTTTGTCCCGTTCTGCGTTAAGAGGCCGAAGTCGCCAATGCCGAACGACGATTCTCAATCAAACGATCTTCCGCCAATTCGCCATCCGACAAACGCATGACGCGGCGCGCATGTTCTGATACGTCATCTTCGTGCGTCACGAGAATGATCGTGCGCCCTTCGTTGTTCAACCGCTCAAACAGCGACAAGATCTCTTCGGTCGTTTTCGAGTCCAAGTTGCCGGTCGGTTCGTCCGCCAAAATGTAGTCGGGATTGTTGATCAGGCTGCGCGCCACGGCGACACGTTGCTGCTGACCACCAGAAAGCTGCATCGGTCGATGATCCAGCCGTCCCTGCAAACCGACCATCAACGCCAGCTCTTTGCAGCGTCGGCGATCTTCTTGCGATACCTTGCCGCGATAATAAAGCGGCACTTCGATATTCTCCAGTACGCTTAACTGCTGGATCAGATTGTAGGCCTGAAAGATAATGCCGACGCGGGAAGCGCGCAAAAATGAGAGTTCGTCGTCTGACAACTTGCTGGTGTCGCTTCCCCCCAGCAAAATGCTGCCGTGCGAAGGGCGATCCAGACAGCCGAGCAAATTGAGCAGCGTACTTTTCCCCGAACCGGACGTCCCCATGATGGCGACGTAGTCCCCTTCAGGAACATCAAAAGTAACGCCGCGCAGCGCGTGGACCGTTTCTCCCTTCAGATGGTAGATCTTCCGAAGGTCGTCAACCTGAACGGCGAATTTCACTGACCGCCTCCGGCGGCGCGTTGGCGTTCTGGCGAAGCCGAATTTTCTGCGGCGGCCGTTGTCGTTGCAGTCGCCGCTTCGGCGACTTGATCCTCGGCCCGCTTTTGCGTTTGCTCGCTGGTCGAAGCTTGCGCCGTTTCGATTTCAGCGCCGCTCTCGGCGGGCGTAGAAGCGGTGGTCTCGGTCGCCGTCGTCGTCTTGTCTCGACTGGTCACTTCTTCAAATCGCGCGGCGATCTTCTCGGCCGGAGTCGCAATCGCCGGCAGTTCAATGTCGTCCAAAAATCCACGGGGATTCATCGCGACTTGATCGCCCGGCTGCAGTCCCTTGGTGATGACCACAAAGCGGCTGTTGTTCGAGCCGATCTCGACCTGACGCGCTTTGACAACTCCCGAAGCGTCACGCAAAAAGCAAAAGTGCGAACCATCGTGTTCGTATACCGACTGGACCGGCGCCTGGAGTTCTTCCGGCGACGATTCGACATGGATCGAGACTTGCGCCGTCAGACCGGGACGAATCTGCATCGTTGGGTTAAGCACTTTCACCGTCACCGCGTACTTCTTGACGGTCGAGCTCATCCAGTGGCCCGGCGTCGGATATTCGTTGACGCGAATGACTTCGCCGATCAACTCGCTGTCTTCGTAGGCGTCTAGCTTGATCGTCGCCGGCATCTCTTTGTCGATCAGGGCGATCCGCGATTCGTTGACATCGCAAACAATCTGCATCGCTTCGTAGTCAGGCAAGCGAATCAGCGTCTGACGTTCGCGAACTTTGGCGCCCGGCTCCAGCACAAAGTCGCTCGAGTCACGACCGCTCGATACGTTGGCGTAAACGACCTGGCCGTTTTGCGGCGCGCGGATTTCGCAGGCGGAGATCTGCTCCTCAAAAAAGTGGAGCATCTTGTTTTCCAGCCCAAGCTTTTCTTTGGCCGCTTCCAGATCGGCTTCGGCGACCTTGATGGCGCTGTCGAGTTCTTTGATCTTCTTTTCTTTGGTGTATTCCTTCAGCACGTTTTTCTTGGTTTGCGCTTTCTCCAGCTCGATCTTCGCCTTCTTCAGCGCGAACTGATCTCCCTGCAATTGCAGCGAAGTCACGTAACCTTTGGCCGCTAAGCGACCGCTGTAGAGGAGATATTCTTCGGCGCGGCGAACATTCTCTTCAGCGAGCGTGATTTCGCTCTCGATCTCGTTCATCTCTTCGACGAACGTTCCCAGCACATATTCGTTCATGCCGATCTGCGCGGCGGCCAATTCATTCTCGGCCTTCGCCAACGACGCGATCGACTGCGTCACGTCCAACTGTTGCAACGTGTGCTCTTCTTCCAGCGCGGAAGAATCGAGACGAATCAGCAGATCCCCCTTCTTGACAGAAGCCCCTTCTTCGATCGCCCACAAGATCTCGAACGAATTGGTCGTGCGATAGCTGCGAACTTCCGACTTCACTTCCACGTTGCTCGCACTCTCGACTTCGCCCCGTTCGACGACATCATGCAGATACGCGCTGCGATCAATGGTATGAAACAGTTCGTTGGAAGCGACGACCCCTTTGGCCTTCGGTCGATTCCAATAGAACGCGGCGCCGACAACGACGCTAACCACAGCTAGTAAGGCAACCACCAAACGAGTCGTCGATCCTCGACGACCTTTGGCCGAGACCCCCAGCGAATGAACAGTGTTTGATGCTGTCATCGTGTGCTCGTAGGGTGGGTCGCACGCGTGCTTGCATGCGAGTGGGTGGGATGGAGGCAGGGCGTGTAGCCCTGAATTGTAGTCGACAAACGAGGGCAAGTCACCCGCAAAAATCGACGTGTAAACCGCTCCTCTGCGCAGAACTTCTGCTGGCGACAACCGTGCCGCAACACTATTTAACCCTTGACCACGTCAAGAGTTTCGATCGTCCCACTTTTTTTAAAGTGAGATAGATCACTAAACGCTCGCCATGGCGAGCTCCACGCAAATTTCGACAAAGATTCTGGGTGAAATTGTGATTCCACCCGAATATTCACGCGATATCACCGCAACCTGCTAGCCCTAGCGAGGTTTCGGCGGTGGGATGACGTCGTCCAAAATGCCATCATCCGCTGCCGGCAACGGAGGTCGCAGCTCGAGCGGCATCGCTTCTAACTCGCGCACTCCGTCCAGATTTTCATCTGGATTGATCGGCAAGAGCGGCTCGGTCGGATTGGGGGTTTCGATCATCTCCACGCCTTCTCCGCTCAAGTGATGCGATCGCATGCGCCACGACGTCGCGTCCAGCGGACCTGGGTCGATCCAGATGCCGCGATCATCCAGCTGCATCGTTCCCATATCGAGATCCAAACTCCGTCGCAAAATTTCGTAATTGACGGCGACCCCCAAAAAGTCGTTCTGCGCACTGACCAGGCTGTCGAGCGCATTGATCAAGTCACGCGCGGTCGACGAATCAAATTTTTGCTGGTCTTGATTTGGCTTCGACGGCTCTTGCAGACGTAATTGCGTCCGTTCGACCTGTGAGATCGCGACCTGCACCGCGGCGCGACGCAGCTCGAAGTTGATCTTGTTCACGTCGATCGTACGAATCGTGTCACGCAACCCACGCGATACGAGATCACGAAATTCATAATATTGGCGACGCGTCCGCTCGTAAGCGATTTGCGACTCGCGATAGTTGTTCCGTTCGAGGAGACGCGTCACCGGCGCGTCCCATTGCAGACCGACTCGCAGCCGTCCATTGTCTGAGTTGAATTTGACCCCGTTCTTCCCCAGGTTTCCGATATCGCCCGAGAAGACGACGTCGAGGTCGGCCTCGAGGTCATTCGCGAAGAAGCCGATCTGTCGCCACGAATCGACCAGCGCCGCTTGCGCGTTCATCCAGTCACGGCGATTCTCGCGAGCAATGTCGAGCGCCTCGTCGGAACTAATCTCGACATTGGTCAACGTGATCGACTCCGTTCGTGCGCGAGCTTGCACCAGCGACAAACCGAGCACGTCGCTAATCAACGCCGAGATCTCGCTAGGAGCCTGGCCAAACACTTCCTCTTGCGCCCGCTGAAAGAGCGCCTGCGGAGTCAAGCTTGGCGCGTCTTCCTGCAGCTGGCGAATGTCGGCGATCAATTTGTCGAGCGTTTCGCCATGCAATGCGAAATCTTCGTTCAAGTCGTGTTGAATCGCATCCAACTGGTCTGGCAAGCGGGTCAGGCGCCCTGTACTGAGCACGCCGTTGGTGACCGACTCTTGCGATGTCGGTTTTCCGTTTTGCGTTCCATACTCGGCCAATTGCCGCTGAATCTCGGTCAGCTCAGCGACTCGTTTGGGCAGCATCGCGCGCAGGCCGTCGACATCCTCGGCGACCAACGGTGCAAACTCGATCGCCACGCGACCGCGCAACTCTTGAATCAGCTCTAGCTTGGCGACGATGCCGGAGAAGGTCGCTTGAGTCTGTTCGTTCCAGACCAGTTCCGGCAACAGCGGTTGATTGGGATCGAGTTCGAGTCCATTCGGATCAGGCAACATGCCGATCACCGATTCGCCCAGCTCAACCTGAATGTTGGTCAGTTGGTTTTGCACGCGTGTGAACGACGGCTCAATCAAATTGAACTGATTGAAAAAGGGATCGACATCCAGCTTCACCGGCAACTCAGGCGGCAAGCCAAGATTGATCTTGTAGAGGTCCAAGCGATTGGCGAACGAGGCGCGATTGGCCAACAACGAACTTTGTTCGCGAAAGAGCGCCTGACGCGTCAGCTCGACCTGAAACGAGTCGATACGTCCCGACTCGAAGTACGACTCTAACTGCGTCAAGCTGCTTCGCAGTCCTGCGATATTCGCCTCTTGGTTTCGGATGTTTTGTTCCGTTTGCAGCAGCCCCATATAACCGCCGGCCGAGAACGAACCGCTGGCGCCGATACTGGGAAAGCCAATTCCTCCGGCGTTCGGCCCTGGTCCGGCCGAACGCCCGGCGACGATCTCTAAATAGAAGCCGCGTTGGAATCGCTCCATCTGGCGAACGTTGGCCAACAGATCACGCTCTGACTGCGTCAGTTGCTCGAGGATCACGCGACGACCGCCGCCGCGCAGCAACGGCTGAACCAACGAAAAGTCGATCAACGAATTGACCGAATGCGTATTCGGCCCCGAGAACTCCCATACCAGCTGATTGGCGAAACCGACCACCAACTCGCCGCCCGATGCGAACAGTTTTTCCATCTGCATATTGCGAGTATTCGCTTCCAGCTGACTATGAGATCCTCCTCCGCTCCGCTGCGGTCCATCGGCCGTAAAAAACGTTTCATAACCGCCGAAGAACTGGGCGTCGAAGCGGAAACGTTGGAAGCTGACATCCAACGCCGAGAGATACAAATCTTCCACTTCGGTCTGATAGTCGCGCGAATTGAGCCGCGCCAATTCGACGACGCGATCATCATTTAGTTGCAGCGTGCCATCGTCGCTGATCGGCAGATACGCGAGCCAGGCCGGATTCTCGACCGAAGCGATCACGCCGTTCTTGGTCCACTTCTGATAGTTCTTTTTGCCATCGACGTGATACATCAGCTCGTTCGACGTCGGATCATCCAGCGGTTGCGGCGGAAAGTCTTCGGAGTACTGGTCGTACATGCGCGACTCCGGATTCGGATAAACCGAGTAGCCCGGCAATTCCCAGCGTGGATCGCTCGCCTTTTGATCGATCAAGTAATACGCATCGGCGTCGGCCTGGCCATGATAAAAACCACGCGTTCGAAAACAGCCGGCGACCAATACCAATAACGCCAGATATGCGGCGGCACGCGCCAAAGCGGCGCCGCACGATCCAGGTCGTATCAGGTCGTAATATTGTTTCATCAAACCGTTTCCGGGTTTAGGCCGCGCGCTCGGCCGAGTGGGAAGAAGATGAGGAGAAGGAGGCGGGAACAATCGTTGACTCATGCAACTGCGTCGCATGGCGCAACGCTTCGGCGGCCAGCGGAGAACATGGGTGAACTTCATCCAGTTCGCTCCATCGAGCGGCGATCGCCTCACCGGCGGTACGCACGATCTGAACTCCGGCCGTCGTTAAACTCCACTGCTGGCGACGGCGATCATGCGGGTCTCGCTGCGAGTCGATCCACTCGCGCTGACGTAACCTCTCGACAATTGCGCTGATCTGCGCCGGCGAAACCGCCAGGCGATCGGCCAATTGGCGCTGCGAAGGAGGATTTGTTTCGGCGTCATAGGCGGCCAGCACCAGAAATTCGTTTTCGCTTAACGCGGCTTCGGAAAGCGCATCGGCCAGCGCTCGACGGACGAACCGGTCGAGCCGGCCTGTCGATTCGGCCAAACGAGCGAAGATTCGCCAGCGACTAGCGGCGGATTGATCGGCCTGCATGCCGGTCCCCTTTGCACTTTCGGTAGTCGTCAGGCAATCAGCCCGGCGACATCGGATCGTATGAATCATTCCGAATGAAACGATTCCCTGTCGGGATGATTCGTCTCGGAAAGCGTTCTCACTTGAATCATTCAGGCAGAATCGTCCGCGACCGCCGCAGAGAGGGCTATGGCTTCACGAGAAGCACCAAGTAGCCGTCAGGGGGGAGCACAGCCCCGATGTTGGACGAATTCTGCGCCACACAGCGACGGAAGTGCTATGCTATTAAGAGGTTATGGAATTAATCCAGCACAGACAAACTTGACTACCCATTTTTCCTAGTCTATTATCGTCCCATCTTATGCGCCCTCGATTTCCGCAGAATTTCCGCTTCAGGGCTGACATAGGAATTACACTAGTAGGACCCGTCAACTTTGACGGCGTCACTTGCGATCCGCATCCGGCTATCTTCTCCGCTCGAGCCAAAGATCTGACATGACAATTTTCTACATCGTGATCGCGGTGCTGGTGCTGCTGTTTGGGATCTTGTCGTATCTCAACTTTCAGACCTGGCATATCGTCACCGTGCTAGCCACGTTCTGTTGCTTCTTTGCGGCGTTCGCGTTTGTCGTTCTCAGTTCGTTGGTCTTAAAGACTCAAGCCGCGTGGCGCGCCGACTATCAAAACAAAGCCGAGATGCATGCTCGTCTCGAAACCGAAGTGGAAGTGCTGGAAACCGGCGCTGCAATCAATGAAATGACCGGCCAACTGGTCTCGACCGACGATCCGATCGGTTCCATCTTGACCGCCAACGCCGAACTAAAACGAGTGATGCATGCTCGCGGTCGCGTCTGGCGCGGTTGTCAGGCGGGTCAATTAGCCCAAAACTCGATCGAAGTCGTGATGCCGACTCGGCAGCCCGATCCGACCAATCCGATGGCGCCAGTTCCCTCTCAAGATCGTTCGCTCGACATCGACACGGTGCTGTATGCGTTTGGCGAAGTCCCTCGGCCCGATGGAATTGTGCTGCCAGGCGTTTACCTGGGCGAGTTCATCGTCACGATGACCAACTTCCCCAACGTCACGCTCGAACCGGCTCTGCCGCTCACCCAGCAACAAGCTCAACTGATCAACCGCGGCGGCACATGGACGCTGTACGACCAAATGCCGACCGACAACCGTGAAATCTACGCCGAACTGGAGCAGCCTGAGGTCGATAAGATCATCACCGAGACCTTCACTTGGGGTCAGGGAGACCCGGCCGTTTCGGAAGCGTTGAAAGAGCAGTTCGCCCGCACCGGCAAAACGGCCGATCCCAACGATCCGCCGGCGACCGTTTGGAAACGTGTCACCTTCCTGAAAGATCTGTCGGTCGACGTCGACTCCGATTCGGATGTCGCCGCACCACGTGAAAACTTTGAATCGGCGACCGGTTTGGCCGTCGCTCCCGATCTGAAACAGGGCGCTCCGACCGAATTCAAGCAAGGCGATACGACCCTGCTAGATGCGACCACCGCCGCCGAAATGGCGGCCGACGGCACGGTGAAAATCGAAGAAGACGTTTATCGCCGTCCCCTGCACGACTTTAGCAGCGAGTTCCGTTTCGCTTACTCAATGCTCAACAGTTTGCGTGATCAGATCGCCGCCTATCAGACCGAAATCGGCCTGACCGACGCCCAGATTACGCGCACGCAGGAAGTGGTTCAGCGTCGCGAAGCGCTTGGCGTTTCGCTCGACAAAGACCTGAATAACGTCACGAAAGAGTTGGAGCAGATCTCCGCCTACAACGATCGTCTAGACGCTCACTTGAAGACCGTCCTGGCCGAAGTGAGCCGCACCTATCGCTCGGTCCAAACGCTGCGAGAAGCCTTGGTCGAGACGCAAGAGAAGCAAAAAGCCCAGATCGATCAGCAGCTAACCGCCGACGAGCAGCAAACGGCCCTCTGAGCGCGTTCTGCGCCAGATTAGACATTCGACATTTCGCGCCTGCGTGCTAGCACGCACCCAATTCTTCCCTTTCTCCCCTCCCCAGGGGCGAAATCTGCTCTAGGTCGCGTCTAGGCGGCCTGTTAAACTTTCCGACTGCGGCAGTCCTCTCCCCGGAATCGCCTGCCGCGTCGCAGCGACAGGGATGTTCGCCGTGACCGCACGAAATCATCTGCACGTTGGTACGCCTCGAATGAAGAACGGAATCTTCGCCGCCGCGGCCCTGGTCTTGGTCACCATTTCGGTCGCCGCTCAGGCTCAAGCTCCCGTCATCCCATCTGGTCAAGTTCGCCCGCAGCGCGCCCCTGCTCCGCCCCAAATGCCGCAGCCGCAATGGGTCGCCGAACTGACGCCGCAGCATCTGCAGTACCTGGACGAGATCCTCTCGTTTTGGGAATTCCGCAGCAGCAAAGTGCAGCAGTACGAATGCCAGTTCAACCGCTGGGAATACGATTCGGTCTTTGGACCGCCGCAAGATCATAAGACGCTCGCGACCGGTGAGCTAAAATACGAAAATCCCGACAAGGGAAGCTTTCAGCTGACCAAGCTCGACGAATATCGAGCGCCGCAGCAACCCGGCGGTCAGCCGACTTACGAACCGGTTCCCGGCGACTTCCTGGAACACTGGGTTTGCGACGGCAAATCGATCTTCGAGTACAACGCGCCAAAACGCCAACTGATCGAACGTCAGTTGCCCCCAGAACAGCAAGGCCAAGCGATCAAGCATGGCCCGCTGCCGTTCATGTTTGGCGCCAACAAGGCCGAGATCAACGCGCGATACTGGCTCCGCGTCACCACGCCGCCGGGCAACGAAACCGAATACTGGCTCGAAGCCTGGCCCAAGTATCTTGAAGACTCGCAAAACTTTCACCATGTCGAAATCGTGATCGACCAGGCCGAGTTCCTGCCGCTCGCGATCCAAGTCTTCGATCGCAACTGGAACCCCTACGCCCAACCGCCGGTCCATACCCGCACCGCGTACGAGTTCAAAAACCGCAAAACCTTCGCCCAAGGCGATTTCGCGCTGAACGTGCAGCAACTGAACCTGTTCCGCCGCTCGTTCTACGAACCGACCCTGCCGTCCGGCTGGCAAAAGGTGGTCGAAAAACCAGAGATCGCCACCGCGCCGGGACAACAAAAATTCGGCATGCAACAACAACGCAGCGGCGTCCAAAACGTCCCGATCGGCTTGGCCCCGCGCAACAACCAGGCGAATACGATCCCACGCTAGGTGGGCGCCTTGGTTCAGCGACCATGGACCAAAAGGTTGGACCGGACCGCGACCAGTTTTCTCACAAATTACCCAAACGCCCTGTGGGTTAAGCTGGGGACTTTGGCCATGTCCATTTGGGTGCTCCGTGTGGGACCAAAAGGTTGGACCGGACCGCGACCAGTTTTCTCACAAATTACCCAAACGCCCTGTGGGTTAAGTTGGGCGCTTTGGCCATGTCCATTTTGGCGCTCCGCATGGGACCAAAAGGTTGGACCGGACCACGACCAGTTTTCTCACAAATTACCCAAACGCCCTGTGGGTTAAGTTGGGCGCTTTAGCCATGTCCATTTTGGTGCTCCGTGTGGGACCAAAAGGTTGGACCGGACCGCGACCAGTTTTCTCACAAATTACCCAAACACCCGGTGGGTTAAGTTGGGCGCTTTGGCCATGTCCATTTTGGTGCTCCGCATGGGACCAAAAGGTTGGACCGGACCGCTCCGAGTTTTCTATCGCGCCAATCCAACACCAGCCCGAGTGCGCAAGCTGAGGGAATCCGGCTTCCGTCCCAAATGACCGAGCAGCCTCATTGGGCATCTTGCCGCACGGTAATCGACCATGGATCTGTGAGTTTTGTCAAAGGAGAATCTTTGCAGCGGCGCATCCCCAACAATTTGCCACTGCCGTTATGCTCCGCTAGATTGGCGGCACTCGTTCGCAATCGACTCGCGAATTGAATTCGACCCAGGAGACTGCCATCGCTACTCGCGCGAAATTGCTGGCCTTGCTGCTGATCGTCGCTGCGATTCCGCTGGCGCAAGCCCAAGCTGCCGAGTGGGGAACGCTGACCGGCAAGTTCGTGGTCCAGGGCAAAGTGCTTCCGCCGGCGGTGCAGTTTCCGGCTGGCGTTTGCGGCGGCGGGCCCATCTTGGACGAAACGCTGCTGGTGGGCCCGAAGGGGGAATTGAAAAACGTCGCGATTTGGATCGCGCCCCATCGCGACGAGACGGCGCCCGAGCCGCATCCCGATTATTTGAAACTGATTGAAACGCCGATCGAACTGGGCAATCTGGCCTGCGTTTATGTGCCGCATTGTGAGGTGATCTGGACGAAACGCCCCGTTCATTTGTCCAACAAAGATCCGATCACGCATAACTATCGAATCGACGGCTTTAAAAAGTCGTTCAACTTGCTGATCCAGTCTGGCGACGTCCATATCCAAAAGTTTGAAAAACAGGAACCCGTACCGATTCCGGTGTCATGCTCGATTCATCCCTGGATGCGATCTTGGCTGATAATCCGCGATTCTCCCTATGCGGCCGTAACCGCCGCCGATGGAACCTTCACGATCAAAAATCTGCCGGCTGGAAATTGGACTTTCGCGCTATGGCACGAATCAACCGGATACCTATCCGGTTTGAAACTCAACGACGAAACGACCGATCGCCGTGGCCAATGCCAGATCAAAATCGAGCCCGACAAAGTGACCGACTTGGGCGAGATCATTGTTCAAGCGAAAGACTTGAAATAGCGCGTCATCGTAGGGCAGGCCGTGCCTGCCGCCGCGCTGCTCGATTTTCTATCCACGCCGCATAATCACGCATTCGGCAGGCACGGCCTGGCCTGCTTTTCTTTGCCTCCGAGTATCGCCTATGTCCTACTCTCTACGCGAACTGATGGTGGTGGCGCTTATCGCCGGGCTCGGCTTGGCCACGCTTAACGCTGGGGGATGGCTGGCGTCAGGCATGATCTTTCTGGCCATGGTGCTGTTGATGGGGCTGGCGATCGTCGCCTTGGTCGGCAACGGGATTGAACGCGCGTATGCGATTGGGTTTGTGATTCCAGCGATCTGTTATGGAGTCCTCGTTTGGTCAGGCGGCAACCGAGAGCTTGATCCTTATGAGAGTCAACTGCCGGCTTCGCATCTGCTCCAACCGTTGTTTCAAGCCATGGCGAAAACCACTTGGGTCGATATATTTTCAGGGAAGGAGATACCGAAGCCAAAAGCTCCGACAGCGTCGAGCGGCGGGTTTCTGGGTGTTGGAGTAAGCCAAGGCGTCCCCAAGGAATCAATCAATCGCGAAACGTTCATGAAAACCGGCCATCTGTTGTTTGCTCTGGCGATGGGCTACGCCGGCGCCAAATTCGCCGTCGCCGTTGATCGACGTTCAACGCCACAGGCTCCCTAACCGGTCATGCCGTTTCACCGCTATGCCCCGGCAAGCAAACCGCAGCGCCCTCGGTACGGACCATCCATACGTGTGAATTGTAGTCGCAGGGTACGTCTGGACGCACCGAAGCGCCGCAATTACTCCTCACTTTCACCGCTGGCGTCGTCTGCGGTCCTTGGGGATCCACCGGAAGAGAACGACTGCGGCAACCGCAAGGGGCGGAGTCGGCCTCGGATTCGCTATACGGAGCCAGATTGAACTCGCGTTGGATATCGTCAAGTTGGCTTTGGTCGTCAATCCCGTTGGCGACGCGATCATCGGCGTCACGATGGCTATAGACGTTCCGCTCGACTTCCATAAGCGCCCGGGAGGTCGAATATTACGCCTCCAATTCAGAAACCGGATCGGCCATGGACGGCAACATCAGCCCTACCAACCCCATCGAGATCAGTACTGCGAAGAGCACCAAGCCCGTTCGCAAAATGCTCGCCATGAATCGTCTCCTCGATTGCGAGGATGAGAATCAGAGGAAATCAAAGCCCGACGGCCTTCAATTAGCGTACCGCGATTGCAGGGGGATCGCTAGTTTTTTGCTGGGTGAAAGAGGGGACCGATTAGGCATTGGCCAAATGACGTGTCAGCGAGCAATAGAACCCGATTGTGAAGATATAACCAAACAACCTTCGGCTGGAGTTTGGGAGTCTTCGCTCAGTGCGATGAATATGGCAATAGAATGCGAGTTGCGTCTACGGATGGATAATGAACAAGTTTGCATGCGAGTTTTTCGTTCGGTAATATGATCCTTCCGACCGATGCAAGCATGTCCCTTGGACCTTTTGCAAAGTAGCATGTCATTTTTTTAGCAAACGATGGCAACCATTAGCGGCGATTTTCCGATCATCTCACGGCGAATACCCAAATGAGCATTGAACAAAAGTTGATCTTCCTATCTTGGTCTGGTAACCAAGCGAGAAAGCTTGCAAAAGGCTTCAAGTCAATCCTTCACAAAGTGCTTTCTCAGCAGAAATGCGAGATATTCATCTCGACGGACATTGAACCAGGAGGCCGGATGTACTTCGAGATCGAAGAGGCGCTGAAGCAGGCGACTCTTGGCGTCGGCTTTGTTACCGACTATTCTTCCCTCCGACCTTGGCTCAACTACGAAGCAGGCCACTTGGTTAGCCAAAATCGCCCTCTGATCGTGTTGACGGCGAATCACAAACTTGATCGATACCATCCGCTGTCACATCTTGTCGCCGCCGACGCTACTGACTTCCTTCAATTAAAGCAAACGGTGAGAAAGGTGATTAACGCCGTTGAAGACTTTGAACAATACCAAGAGTTCTTACTCGCAGATTTTTGCAAATACGAGGAGCGATGGAAGCAAATATGCGACGCGAGCACTCCATGGTGGCCGGAAAAATCGCGATCGCGACTGAACGCCGCAAGTCGCAATATCCACCAAGCGTTGGACGCTACGATTTCGGACCATGCCGAACCGGCCAACCGTTGTTACCAAGAGATCATTACTCGAGCGGTGGAGGAAATCAGCAATCAAGTTCTCGTCGGCGACGCATCACACGGTAACGGGTTTGTTCTGAGTCTCCATCGCATGCAATATCCAGAACTTCTCGTGCACCTGCAAAGTTCCCTTGCCTGCCGCGTGCGTGCAATCGCCGTTCTGGACGAGGTCGAAGATTTTTGGAACGCAAATCTGGGCCGCAAGATTCTCGAAACGACAGACCCCAGCAGCGAACGAATTTTTATCTGCAAGTCCAAGGACCTGCTGCAAAAGTATTGGTCAACGATCAAGAAGCACGCATGCAGATACAATGTGCACGTCGGCACGATGTTTACGTTTCAAAACATCGCGAAGCTTCGCGCTGTAGACTACTCGATACTTTCCGATACGACCGAAGCCTCAGCCAATCGGGTTCTCTCGCTCTATGACGAAGAGAATCGAATGATTGAGTTTCGTCTCTCTCCCGAAGAGATCGACACCCGCAACCGCTTGTTCGACGCGATGCTCCGCCATTGTCGGCTAGTCGAACCAAGAATATCTCCCACAACCAGCGTAGAAGAGGAAGAGGATGAACTGCAATCGCTAGCCGCTTACTTTTTTGAAAAACAGCCTCGCGTCAAAGGCACGGTCCACATGACGGATCGTATTTTGCTGGAAGAATACGAAAAATACGAAGAGGACCATCCATTCTACCTGGACATGGTCCGAAGAATGGTTGGCCAAGCGCGAGATCGCTTCAAGGATTTCGGCGAACAGAAGTTGCGTCTGCTCGATTTTGGCGCCGGCACAGGGCATTTCACAAAGCGACTTGCACAACTGAAAGAAAACAAAGATATCATCGCTGTCGAATCGGATCCTGAAAGTTTCAATCGGCTGCAAAGCAAATTTTACAACGACCCGAGCGTTAAGCCAGAACTTGCAAACAGCACTCAGTACGAAGGAAATGTCGACTACGATCCCGACGGCGAATTTCACTTCATCTTCTCTTCCTTTGCCGAACATCACATCAAGCGAGGCGACAAGCTCCGCTATCTTAAAAACGTCTATCGGAATCTCAAACCCGGCGGGTATTTTGTCGTCGGCGACGAATTCCTCAGGCCTCACGACATCGACAACGATGAAGAACACGACGAAGCTCTCAAAGCTTACCACCATTACATCATCGATCTAGCCACTCAAAACCGAGACTTTGGCGTTGTAAATCTCGAAGTTGAAGCGATGAATTGTGGTCTTGAGCGGATCATCGATTTTAAATTACCGCTGAACGAATATTTGGAATATCTTCGCCCCTGCGGCCTCGTTCTAGAAGCGTCGATATCTATTTCCCCGTCAGAACTGCTGAGCACAATCGGAGGGATTGTTGTGCTTGTCATTCGTCGAATTGATGATGGACCGGAGACGGAAAGTGTCAAAGACAGCTAGTCGTCGCCGAGGAAAAGTCATGAATTGGCTCTATTTCGAAACTGTTAGAAGAATGTGGACGTCAAACAGTTTCTGGCGACGCCATTGGAAAAAAACGCTTGAGATGTTCTTTGTCATGATCGGCGCCACTTGGAGCTTCGCTGAAATCCTGGGCCTGGTTATTGACCTGAAAACACAGCATTCGATCATGCTATTCAGCATTATTTTCGGCTCCGGGATCTGCGGCGCCGCCTACGCCATCTGGCCAAAACTTTCGATTTCAACGCGAATGCCCGATCGAGATGTTACGGTTCGCATTGTTGTTGGCGATCTGTTCGCCCAAGAAGGAGCCTTAATCATCGGCGCTTCACGGACTTTCACCACCGAATTCAACGGATACATCGACGAGGGAAGCATCCAAGGCCAGTTCACGCGGAAATACTATAACGGCGCTGATATGCGGCTTCGAGACGAGATCATGGCGGAACTCGTTCACCTCCCAACGGAACAAGTACCCGATATTAAAAACGCGGAGTTGTTCCATGTGCACTACCCGCTGGGGACGGTGGCGCGGGTCACCGCGGTTGGACGGACCGCCTACCTACTTGGTTTTGTTAAACAAACCGGCGAAAAAGTGGGCGAAGCGACCCTACCGGAGTTGAGAAAGGCCTTGGGAATGCTATGGCCCTACGTCATGGCAAGCCCAGGCATGGAACCACTGGTTACTCCCGTGCTGGGATCGAACTTCGCCAGAATTAAAACGAACCACCTTCAGCTGGTTCAGGAAATCGCAAATTCTTTTGTCGAAGCCGCTAGTCGATCACAATTCACCAAGCAGTTAACGATTGTGATCTCCCCTAATGACTACTTTCGTGACGAATCACTCGAACTGGGCGAGTTAAGCAACTACATAAGCTTGATTTGCCGCCACCCAGAGCTAGTCGCACGCGAAACAACTTAGATGTCGGCAATGCAATAGCAGCAAATGCACTGCCGTTTACATCCCAAACGTATTGGGATTGAACGAAGCCAGCAGCTCGCGGCCCTTGTGCATCATGTAGGCTTCGTGGGGGCCGATGGGGCGATCGGTTCCTTCGCTGCTATAGAACGTCGTGGTCCGCAGGTCGGCGACGGCGACGCCTGGCAACGCTCCGACCACTTGCCGCACGACAGCGACCAGGCGAACATCGCCGAAGAAGTAGCCGAGCTTGATGATTTGGATGATTTCGTAACCTTCCGACTGCAGACGAGTCGCCAGAGAATCGGCCAACTGTTTTTGCGCCTCCTGCCATTCGCCGGGCTCCGACTCAAAAATATCTTGATGCTCCGACTGCCAACCTGCGAAAGCCGCATAAGCGTCTTCCGGCTTCCAAGGAGTCAGATCGGCGGCGAAGCTGTGCGTCAGCGGGCCGACCATGCCGAGCGAATGGAAACTGCCGGCAGGCATGTGAAACGCATACTTGAACAGATAGCACATCTGCGGATCGTCAAAGCCGGGCCAGGACAGCTCACGCTGGTCGACCAGTTCGAGTTCGTGCGGCGGCAGGCCAAATTGCGTTTCTTGCGACAACCAGAGGGCCAATTCTCCCTCGGCGCGAGCGACCGGAGACTTCCATTCTTCGTCGATCGATTCGAGTTGGTCGATCTCTTCTGCAAATTTTAACGCGCGCAGACGCGCGACCGGGTGCTTGGCCATCTCGGCCAGATGCTTGGTTCCCTCTTCAACCCCCATGCGCGCCAACGCGGCGGCCGCTTCACATTGCAGCTGACGATGGCTCAACTCGAGCACCTGATTCAGTTTGCCGATCGCGTTTTTGTCATCAATCAAGGCCAATGCGTCGCACAAAGCGACCGCCATCGCGACCCCTTCGGAGACTTGGGCTCGCATCACTTGGAGCTTTTCGGGGGTTAATTCGCTCGTTTCTTCCATTTTACCGAGCCGCGTGGTGATACCGCCCAGCAGATCAATCAACTGACCGCTGACGCCGGCCGCCGGGTGCGTCGTCAAGCGACCGGTGCGAAACAGAAAGTTAGAGAGGTCCAAAACGAGCGCGGCGACGCTTAAATGTTGCAGCGAATCGAGCAACCGCGGATAGAGGGCCTCGGCGTTGAAATCACCGTCGCGCATCAGCGGCGCAAAACCGACGGCAGCGGCGGCGGTGCGATTGGGCGGATCGTCAGCGATCAGGTCGGCGAACTGGCTGAGCGCTTCAATCGTCCCATTGGCGGTAAGCCAGGGGAGCAACAAATGCCGCAGCGGATGTTCGGCGCCCCAGCGGCGATAAAGAGCCGTGATCCGCGGAATCAACTCCAGCGGCAAATCGGGGTCTTCGCGCAGCCGCATCGCAACCAGGTTGAGCGCGCTGTCGAGATAGATGCGGCGCTCACGGGGGAAGTCGTCAGGCAGGTGCTCCAGCGCCATTAAAATAGCGCTGATTTCGAGCTCGTCGGCGGCCGCGATCCAATGAAAGCGATGTGGATCTCCGCTACCTGGTCCGTTGTCGGGAAGCGCGCCGGAAAGTTGTAAGAGGAATTCGTTAAGCCGGTCCGACATGAATACTGCGAGGGAAAAACGACGCGAGTGGAAAGAAACGATTTATTTAGTGTAGTTTGATCTCGACTGGGCTACGACCACCGAATGCGCGTACCGCGAAGCATGTTCTTTGTTGAAAGTTGAACGTTCGGCGTCGCTGGAAGAGAATTTTATGAACAATTCGTAAGCCAAGTACGATAATTCACCTTGACGAAAAAGAGGCGAAATTGCTTCAATGCGCGGACACGCTGAGGTGACGCATTTCTTACGATCGCAAACTGCACAAGCGATCGACCAGAAATGGGTCGCAAAAAAGTCCACGAGGAGCAAACCTCCGCGCGAAAAAACGTCCTCAAGACTATTGATCGAATCGCGGCGCCGTGGGACGGACGGCCCCAGGCCAACTGCCGGTCGCTTCGATTCGTTAATTTGAAACTTCGAATTGCTCCCCCTACCTAGCGCCCAAGGAGCAGTTCACTACAGAAGATGGGCGCTACCACTTGAGGAGCCACGGAGATGGCAACCAAGAAGAAAGCTGCACCGAAGAAGGCCGCCAAAAAGGTCGCCAAGAAGTCACCGAAGAAGGCCCCTGCCAAAAAGGTCGCCAAGAAAGCGGTGAAGAAGTCGCCCAAGAAGGCTCCGGCCAAAAAGGTCGCGAAAAAGTCGCCGAAGAAGGCAGCCACGAAAAAGGTCGCCAAAAAGTCGCCGAAGAAAACCGCCAAAAAGAAGGCGAAAGCTCCGGCAGCGGCGGCGACGCCTAGCTAACGCCGCCGCTGCAAGCCGCAGCGCCGATTAGCTGATTCCCACCCGGGAATTGCCCGTTACGACGAGACAGGCCGGGCCGCTATCCCGCAATTTGCGAGATAACGGCTCGGCCTATTTTTTTGCGCTTCAACGACTTAGGCCCAATCGGGCCGAATTTTGCCGATTGTCGCTAGCGGCTGACTCGATTATCTTAGAGGGCTTATATTTCTAGCACGCAGCCCTTGACTGAATAGAGCTTCCCTTGTCCCAGATGGCTGATATCAACTACGCCGACATGGCTCTGTCGGTGGAAATGAAGGCCGCGCTCGAAGCGGCTCGCTATATCCAACCCTCGCCGATTCAGGCCGCGATCATTCCCTTGGCTCTCGAGGGAAAAGATGTGCTCGGCCAGGCTCGCACCGGCACCGGAAAGACCGCCGCGTTCGGCATTCCGATTATCGAACGACTGGAGCACGGCCCCAATTCTCGCAACCCCCAAGCGTTGATCCTGACGCCGACTCGCGAGTTAGCCGTCCAGGTCCGTGACGAAATCGCCAAGTTGACCCATGGGCAACGAATCAACGTGGTCGCGGTCTACGGCGGCAAACCGCTTCGCTCGCAAATGGAAAAACTGAAGCGGGCTCCCCACATCGTGGTTGGCACTCCCGGCCGCGTAATTGACCTGATGACCCGCCGAGCGCTCCAGTTGGAGATGCTGCGGACTGTCGTCCTGGACGAAGCGGACCGAATGCTCGATATCGGCTTTCGCCCTGATATCGAAAAGATTTTGCGTCGCTGCCCGGAAGAACGCCAAACGCTGTTGTTGAGCGCTACCGTGCCGCCGACAATCGAAAAGCTGGCCCAGCGGTATATGCGCGATCCCGAGAAGGTCGACTTTTCGCCGACCAATATCTCGGCCGAGACGATCGAGCAGCGCTACTTTACCGTCGACCACTCGAAGAAGTTCGACATGCTGGTCGAACTGCTCAAACGCGAACAGCCGCAAAAAGCGATCGTCTTTTGCCGAACCAAGCGGGGAACCGAGCGGATCACGCAACGGCTGTCCAAAAAGACCAAGCTGGTCCATTGCATCCATGGCGACATGCAGCAAGGCGCTCGCAACCGGGCTCTGTCTGATTTCAAAGCGAGTAGATTTCGAGTGCTGGTTGCGACCGATGTCGTGGGCCGCGGCATCGATATCTCGGACGTGTCGCACATCATCAACTACGACATTCCTGAATTCTCGGACGATTACGTCCACCGCGTCGGCCGCACCGGCCGCATGGGCAAAGAAGGAATCGCGTTCACCTTTGTCACGCCGGAAGAGGGGAATGAGCTAACGCGCATCGAAGTCCGGATCGACAAGCTGCTGATCCGCGACGAGTTGCCGGGCTTCGCTCCCTATGAACGAACCGATGTCGACACCGGACCTGGTCCGGCCGCGACGGCAATTGGTCCCGACGGGCAGAAAGAAGTCGGCATGGTGACCGAAGAGCCGAAAGCGGAACCTCCCAAAAGTCTGAAAAGCCGCGCCAAACGGTACCGTCGGGCCTTGTAGCAAAGCGGAATAACGCCGCTCGAAAGCATTCAATCGGCGTGGAGCGAACCTCAAACCGAAGACGCCGCTTGGAAAAAACGCCGCGTCACGCGAAGTCTTCGTAATGACGAAGCGTCTAGGTTTCTTGCAAACGATCGCGCCAGAGCCCAAACTACGATGACAACGGGATGAATAGTCAAGCGCAGGATCGCGACTTGACCTTGGCGCAGGAGCTTTTGGCATGGGTATGTTTGACTTTTTGTTTGGTCCCTCCAAGCAGGAACGTTTCGCCCAATTGCTGATCGATCGGATTCGCCTGGCCGGCGAAACCAAAGAAATCATCTTCCACAACGAAGAGTTCCAGCTCCGCTTCTATGAGAACGGCGAAGAAGCCGGCATCGCCAATCTGAACAATCTGTACGCCGAATACTGCAGCATCGCCAAAGCCGATCGAGACGAATTCCTCTCGCAAGCAACCCGGGCGCTCCTCTCGTACCGCAAAGAAGTCCCCGAGGACTTTGAAGATGCGCGACATGACGTTCGCCCTGTCGTCCGCAGCCGCGCCTATTTCGAGATGCTCCGGCTCGAACAGTACTTTCGCGGCGGTCCTCCGCTGCAACTTCCCTACGTCGATATTGGCCAGCATCTGCTAGCGGCGCCGGTCTTTGATCTGCCGGAATCGATCCGCGCGATTGATCAAGAGCTGCTCGATACTTGGGGGGTCTCGCTGTACGAATTGATGGAGATCGCCAAACAGAACTTGGAAGATTCTGAGTTTGTAGTCGGCGTGGTCGGCGAAAAGCTGTACGCACTGGCGAGCGGCGATAGTTATGACGCCGCCAGGATGCTGCTGATCGACCATATCTTGGAATTCAAGCTAGAGGGAGACCCGGTCGCCGTCGTTCCCAATCGCGATTCGCTGATCGTCGTCGGCAGCGATGATAACGAGGGACTGGCGATGATGCTGGATCTGATTGAACAATCGAGCGCCGACCCGCGCCCGATCAGTGCGATTCCGGTTCGGTTGTTCGATGGCGAGTGGGAAACCTGGCTCCCCCATCGCGCGCATCCCCTCTATCCCCGCTTCCGCGAGTTCGAGGTCCAATCCCTGCTCGGCGAGTACGAAGAGCAGAAAACGATGCTGGAAGGGGTCTTCGAGGAAGAAGGTATCGACCTCTTCGTCGCGACTTACACCGCGATCAAGCGGAATGAGTCGAACGAGATCCTCACCTACAGCGTCTGGACGCGTGACGTCGCGTCGCTGTTGCCCAAGACCGACTATGTGCTGTTCGGCGATCCCGGACGCCTAGGAACGGTCGCCTCGGCGTCGTGGAGCAAGATGGAGTCGATCGTCGGCGATCTGCTGGAAGATCTAGAAACCTATCCGCCGCGGTTCCGGGTGACCGAGTTCCCCAGTGATGAGCAACTGGAGAAGCTAGGGCATGATGAGCGGATCAGCGCCTAACGCGCTGCTTTTTGAAGGTTTGAAGTAGCGCTATTTGAACACCTGGCTGCCATTTCTCTTCGTAGCCCGACGCGCGAGCGAGGGAAATGGGGTCTCCCATTCAATGACGAATGTCGAAGCACCAATGTCGAATGAATGACCCAATGTGCGAATGACGAACGATTTCGTGATTCGACCTTCATTCGACAACCGGTTTCCTGCCGAATGAAGGCCGTTCACCAATCAAGCGACCGCTACGAGGCCACGGTCTTGGTCTGGGCGAACTTTTGAACTTCATTCCAAGCCAGTTCGTGGGGCATCACCCCTTTTTGAACCGACACGGCCGAGGTCAAGCCGGCCGCTTCTCCCATCGGCACCGCATTGCCGGTCACGCGATAGCTGGAATGAGCGAGAAAGTCGCCGCTGATACAGCGGCCGGCCATCATCAGTCCATCGACGTCGGCGGCGACCAAGGCCGGCAACGGGATGTCGTACTCTTTAACGCCGGCCGCTTGATATCGTCTCACGTCTGGCGGATTCGATCCGTCCGGAAAGACGTTGTGAACGTCGAATCCAAACCTGGTGCTGCAAACCGCTTCTTCATGCCGCATGCCCGAGATCAGATCGTCCGCGGTGATATAGTAGCGGCCTCGAATTCGGCGTCCCTCACGCACTCCAATCTGCTCGGCCGTCGCGACGACCGCGAGATCTTGCCAGGGGCGACCGAGTTTCCGCAAGCCTTGTACGATCGCATGCACTTCCGCTCTAGATCGGATCGTCGCCTCCGTGATCGCGCCGGCGTCGAACGCTGGCACGCCGTACTCGTGATTGGTCATCAACGAATAGATTCCGCTATGCAAATGACGTAAGGTCGGCGCACGATACGAGGGATCAATGCCGGCCTCCTTCATGAACTTGTAAAATCGCGGCTTCGCTTCCGCACCGTTCTCGCGAATAAATTCGGCCACTTCCGCCATGTTTAATCCTGTCAGCAGGGCCATCATCGACATCGGCTGGCATTCGCAGTTGCGGTCGTAACCGACATCAAACTGACAACCGGCCTGGGCAGCGAGATCGCCGTCGCCGCTGCAGTCGACATAACGCTTCGCGACCCATGCTTGGCGTCCCGACTTCGACTCGGTAATGATCGCAACGATTCGCTTTTGCTCGTCGGTGACCGTCCCGACCAACCGCGTATGCAACTGAATGCGAATGCCGGCTTGAACGCACATCTCTTCCAACACCAGCTTCATTAACTCGGGATCATAGACTTCGCCGCCTGTCGATTTGGCGACGTCGCCGCCGCGCTCTTTCATTGCGGTCAACACTTCTTGCATGATGCCGGGCTTATTGCCGCCGCCGATGATCTTGGTCAGCAAGCCTGCGGTCCAGACGCCCCCCAAGCAACCGGCGAGCTCAATCAATTGCACGCTGGCTCCGGCTCGCGCTGCGGCCAGCGCGGCGCCAATGCCGGCGGGACCGCCGCCGCAAACCAACACGTCGCTATGACCGGCGATTGGTATGGCGCGCTCGCGTTCGACCAGGGCGGCGCGATTTTCGATCAATTCCCCCTGCGTTCGCAGCACTTCTCCTTGCAGTAAGTCCGGCTTTTTCAGAACGCCGTCGAGCGCCGCCGGACTTTCCCCGAGCGCTTCGCCGAGCAACAGCGTCTGTGCGCCGACCATCGCGCCGACAGCCGACGTTTGAAAGAATGCGCGTCGGCCCTGGATAATCGGTGATTTATTTGGATTCATCGGTGACTTTCTGATACGAGTAAAGCAAGATCTTCCGTTGCGGAAGCGAATGGTCGCGATCGTTTGTCGCGTTGCGTTATTTCGACTGGAGGTCGAAGTCGATCACGTTCGCTTTGTCTTCGACAACGGCGGAGAGCGTGGTTTGGTTATGGTATTTATTTGGCAGCAGTTCTTTTCGAGTTACGCTGCCGTTATCATCTTCGATCAACGTACGAATGATCACAACGTGCGGCCCCAAGGTCACACCGCTTCGCTCAAGGCTATACCCCATCGTGTATTCTCCCTGCTCGTTGGTGATCCCATAGGAAGGGCGCCCTGATTTTGGCTGAAAGTGAACGGTGGCGCCTTCGAGAGGCTGCGCATCCAGCGTGACCATTCCCGAAACGGTCGCTAATTCAGGCCCTTTCTGTTGATTGCAGCCAAGGTTTAGCGAAGTCAACAAACAGAAAGGCAACGCCATGCAGAGCATGCTCGCTTTGGTGATGAAATGATTCGACATTCTATTTGCCTGTATTTCTCGATCAACGTTTGTAAATGGAGGACCGCAACGGCCCGTTTGCGCAAGCGGTCGAAGATCCAGCGTCGGCGACCTATGCGCAGACATAGCGTCTGCACACAGGAGAAGACGCCTGAGAATTGAAAGCGGAGACAGGGGATCACGGCACGTGCGATTAAAAATTACTGACGACTTGGCCGTCGTTACGAGCCAACAATCGTTCGTAGGTGCTATCCACGTCACTTTCGTTGCTGGAACCGTCCGTAACATAGTCAATGGTTTCGGCAACAAGATGCACCGAGCCATCAACGAAGAGGAACTGGGCGCCTCCTGGATGCAAGCTGTTAAAGCTCTCTTTTAATTCGTTGGAGACCGGATTGGAGTGATTGATCGAGGCCCGGCCTCCAGCGTACAGGTCTCGAGTCACATTCCCCCCTTTGCCTCGCGTTGCGCCCGCCCAAACCGCCGCTTGGTAAAAGAGTTGCCCTCGTTTCCAGGTGGTCTCTCCGATCGCAATCGTGTTCGAGGTTCCATCGGTTACGTCTCGCAGTCGCAATGACCCTTGCGACGATCCCGGCTTGCCGATCGGGAAAAATACGCCGGTTTGCGCCGCAACGACCGGCGTAATCTGCAGCGCGCGGTGACGATGGCCGTAGCTCGCCTTATAGTTCGACAGCGCCCATTCCGAGTACTCGCGGCCGTCGCCGATTACCGGGCCTGTGTCTGAAGGACAACGATAAGCGTCCAGCGGCGTCAACGCGACCGGGTCGATGACGTTTTCTAGCAACTGTCCCTGTCCGACGCCTGATTGAGCGTACAGCGCCGATTGCTCGATGAACGGCAGCAGCAAAGCGCCCCATCCCCAGCACTCGACGTCCGTATCAGCCGAGTCGCTTCCCCAATCAGGATCGTTTTGCTGCACGACATGCCCAGGCGGCAGCGCTCGGTGAACATCATGATAATTGTGTATCGCCAGGCCGATTTGCTTGAGGTTATTCGAGCAACTCATTCGCCGCGCCGCTTCGCGCGCTTGTTGCACCGCCGGCAGCAGCAACGCGATCAGCACGCCGATGATTGCGATGACCACCAATAGCTCGACAAGCGTGAACCCTCTACGGTTGGGGCCGCTGGCTCTAGACATAGGACAAGCTCCTTCAAAAAAGCACACATGGGATGAAGAGAAAGATGAATTGATTTCAATCGTCAAGCCGATTCTTGGGGACAACGACGATCCCGTACATCGAACCGGCTAATTCGGTAGCGCCGTCAAATTGATCGGATTTCTCACCGTTGGCGCCCAAATGGATGCTCAGATCGGCGATGTCCTTCCGTTTCCAAACATTCACCGGCACGTCCACCGATCGACCTGCCCCTTTGCCGAGCCAACGTATATCGGCGGTTCCTAACGGCGGCACAAGAATATCTCGTTGCTGGTACTTGTCTCCCAAGTCGATCCCCACTTGCCAACCGGTATCGACAAAGTCGTTGGCCAGCCATTCGGGAACCAGATAGCGCTCATCGACCAAGACGTAGACGTCGGCCGGGCGTGATAACGTCATCGTGATCTGGATATCTTTGCGATTCTTATCATCGTTAAAGGTGCGAATGTAATCGGCGCCGATCAGCTCTGAAGGAATCTTTGTTTCGCCTAATCCGTTCCACTCATGATTTCGATCGGCGTAGACTTTCGCATCTTCCCTAAAACCGCCGGGGACAACCATGTAAAACTTGGCGTCCGAGTCGCTGGAAACGTTGTCCGCTACGGATGCGATCAACGAATTACCGCCACGAGAGACGGTCGACCACTCCGGCGGCGACGTCGAACTCCAGACCGTCGAGATTCGTTCATCTCCGCCTGACTTGCGGTAACGCTGGGCTTGTCCTGAAACAAGCATCTCGCGTGCTGACTTCGGCAGTTTGTTGCTCGCAATATCGACGACTCCGTCAAACACCAAAACGTCGGTCTCTCCATGAGAGTTTGCACTGACGCCGAACACGGTTCCCAGGTCAATCACGTCGACCGCTTCGGTTAAAACGGTGAAGCCTTTGCCTTGCTCGCCGACGTCGACGTGGGCTTGGCCTGTGTGCAGCCGAACCAGTTTTGGGGCTAGCAGTTCTAAATCGGCCCCTTTCGATAGGGAAACGCGCACACCGTTCCGAAAGATGATCGAACCCTCTTTCGCGGTCGCGACAAGTCGATCACCTGACCGCAGTTCGCGGCCCGCCGAGGCTTGGAAGCCGGTCCAGGCAATCGGCGTCGAGTTCGCCGCTGGAAAGTAAAACCAACAAGCGATGAGCAATAACGCACAGAGAACGGCGACGAGAGCGAGCGGTCTTCGCTGCGGCGGCATGCTGTGAGCTTCTGCGACTTCTCGCGCGGCAGGCCGAACAACATCAGCAAACGTATCCGATAGCGAAACGTGCAGTTCGGCCAACTGCATGTAGCTGTTGCGCAACGTTTCACTCTTGCTAAGTTGCGTTTGGAGTCGCTCGAATTCTTGATCCGAAATTTCACCTTCGAGCAGCTTACCAACTAAGCGATGGAATTCGCGTTCCGAGAAATCGTCTTCCCACGACATGTTGAAATTGAAGTTTCGACCATGAATCATTGCTTCCCTCCCGACTTCATGCACTGCAACAAAGCGGCTCGCGCGCGGCTCAACAGCATTCCGACGGCAGTCCGTGATCGCTCCGATTTTTCCGCGATAAATTCGATCGTGCACGCTTGGTGATAACGAAGCTCAATGACCTCTCGTTGTCGCGCCGTAAGACGATGTAAACACGATCGGAGACGGTTCGACATGTCATCCGTCAAAATCGCTTCGGTGGCTCCGGCCTGCTCGGACAGCTGATCGACCAGATCCTGACGAAAAACGAGCCGACTACGGTGCGACGCTTTGAGCGCGGCCAATGACTGATAGTAGGCGATGCGCAAAGCCCACGATCGAAAGTTGGTCCCCGGCAAAAATTCGTCTCGTTTCTTCCAAATCACCAGATTGGTTTCTTGAACAACATCGCGCACCAAGTGGGAGTCTCTTACCAAAGAGGCGACGAAGCTAAACAAAACGCGTTGGATTGAATCCAATTCCCCACGAAACCAGTCGTCACTCTCGACGAACGAGTCGCGCTGGCCAGGGGTACCATTCGTCACTCTTACCTCTGCGGCCATGCCATCCATTTTGCGATTCATAGGGGGGTGAACCAGCGACTTCTACTGTGAAAACGAAACCAGGTCTTACCAACCTGTTCTTGTCCGTTGCGCCGCCGACATCAAGCAATTGACGCAATCACCCAGACATAACGCGAAAAAAACGAGAATTCCTTTTTTTCACCACTTTTTTTTCATGCCAGACGCCCCCCACAGAAACTTGTCGGGCAACAACGCTTGAAATCCCTTAATTTCCAGCGGCGATATAGACAGAAGCGCCCCATCTCTCCATCGCGTTGATCACGATGTTTGCTTTACGACACGGCTGGGGGCGGAAGCTCGCGAAAGAAGCGTCGGAACTCGCCGGCAATGAAGAACGACCCGGTCACGCACAGCAGATCGTTCTCGTTCGATGCGGCGATAGCGGCGGCGAACGCTTGCTGCGGATCTTCGATGACGTGCCGGATCACGGTGCGACGCCCTGTCGGCAGCTTCACCGCCATGGCGTCCAGCTCATTCGGCTCAACCGCGCGAGGATTGGTCGCGTAGCGGGTAAACCAGATCTCGTCAAAATGTGGGAGCAGCAACTTCAAAATTTCGCGATGCTCTTTGTCGCTCGAGAGGGCCAGCACCAGACGTCGACGGTTGACCGGCAGTTCGATCAGCACGTCGAGCAGCGCCGTAATCGAAGCGTCATTGTGAGCCGCGTCGACATAGATGACCGGCGAATCGGCCAGGCGTTCAATCCGGCCCGGCAATTCAGCGTCCGACACGCCGCGACGAATCGCCGCTTCACTGATCGAAAAGCCGTGCGACTGCAGCGATTTGGCGACCATCACCGCGACCGCCGCGTTACGCATCTGATGCTTGCCCGCCATGCGGCACATCAGACCGGCCAGCGTTTCGTTTTTTTCTCCCTGACGCCAAGTTAGGTCAAACGTACGTTCGCCATGCGACTGGACGACAAAGTCGCGACCGATCTCAATCAATTGGGCTGCCTGTTGGGCGGCGATCTGTTCAATCACGGCACTCGGCTCTGGCTGATCCACGCCGGAGATAATCGGCGTCTCGGTTTTGATGACGCCCCCCTTCTCTGCAGCGATCTCACCAAGCGTGTCGCCCAGCAGCGCCATGTGATCGCGGCTGATCGTGGTGATCACGGAGACCAGAGGACGGCAAATGTTGGTCGAGTCGAGTCGCCCGCCAAGTCCCACTTCTAGGATCGCCGCATCGACGCCGCTGCGAACGAAGTGCATCAGCGCCATTGCGGTGGTGATCTCGAAATAGGTCGGACCATCCCCGTCGCGTTCAGCGTCAATCTGCAGCACGACCGGCGCGATATCGTGAATTAGTTGCGTCACTTCGTCCGCCGAGCAGGCGATTCGATTGATCGCGAACCGTTCTTCCAGTCGCTCTAGATGGGGAGAACTGAAAAGTCCAACCCGGTATCCTTCGGCCTCGAGAATGGCGCTCAGCGTGGTCGCGGTCGAGCCTTTCCCCTTGGTTCCAGCGATATGGACGATCTTCAGCTGGTCAACCAGATTGCCCAACAACTGGTCCAACCGCCGCATCCGAGCCAGATGAAACTGGGGGGAACGATACGGGATGACCGCCGCTCTCTCGTAATTGATCCGACCCAGCAGAAAATCGATCGCCTCGTCGTACGAGCGAATCGGGGGAGTCGCCAGTTCGACGCTCGGGGGCGATACTTCAGGTTTTCCGTCCATTAGCTTGAGTTTACTACTCCGGCCATCCGATGTCGTTGGGTTGAGACCGCGGAAGCGGGGGCAAGAAATAAAAAAAGCCGGCTTGGCTGCGGGAGGCCTAAACCGGCGAGGATCTCAGCGGAGTTCTGTCGGAGAGTGCGGAGAGACGCTACTTCGGGAAGAGTTCACGTCTTGGATTCTGGAAGATTGGTAATGCATACTCCGTGCCGAAACCGCTGAAAAAACGACGCAAAACGCCGTATCTCGCTACAGGATAATAGGTTAATGCGATTCTACGCCCGCATTGGGCAGCGGAGCGATTGTAAATGTTGCAGATCTGCAGCGGCAAGCTTTGTAATCGTTGCATTCCCTACAAGCTGCTGCGGTCGATCACTTCGCTTCCCGCTCGAGTTGAAATAGCTCGCCAGGCATCGAGATCCACGGTTTCGGAAACGCGCGAGACCGAGCCATCCATGAACGAAACATTGACGATGCCGGGGTGGAAGCTGCGCGCCGTGACTGCAGCGACGGTAGGAGCGTTGGAAGCAGAAGTGACGTTCTTCTCTCGATTATTCGTAAAATCGATGGCCAGACCTTTCCCATTGGCATCTTTGAACAAGGTATTGGGGGGGAAGAACGTAGTGAATCCGCTGTGATGCACATGACCGTCGACCCATTCCGTATGCCCAGAATCACGACTGATGCTTCCCACTAGCCCATCCATGTACGATTGCACCGTCGCGCTGGCTTGCAGTGATTTGTCGCTATAGGTGGACGTATCGCGATCATAAAGCGTAAATGCTCGGGCCTCGCTAAAGGCCAACGTGTTGCTGGTCCCGTCGATAATGGCCGCCATATTTGTGCATTTTTCAGCCGTAAACCCTCCCTCTCCGCCGTTGGAGCCATCCCAAACAACCCAGCGTCCCTGATTAACGACATAGCTCAACGGGTAATGCTCGGGATTTCCGCTGCCATCCGTGCGAGTCTGATCTTTGATTTCCGATGGACAAAGCAGCGCGTCGACTCGCAGCGCCGGTAAAATGCGGTTATCCGAGCCAAATCGAATTGAATCATGGGTGCCGTCGATGTACTCGCCGTAGGGGACGTGAAACTCGATCGCATTCTGTAATGCGACTTGTTCGATAAACGGTAAGAGTCGAGCCTGGATCGACCAGCCGCCCGAGTTTTCTCGAGTCATCGGAAAACGCAGAAAGGTATCGTGGTAATTATGGGAAGCCAAAGTGAGCTGCTTCATATTGTTGGAGCAGGACATCCGCCGCGCTGCTTCTCGGGCCTGCTGCACCGCAGGTAGCAACAATGCGATTAAAACCCCGATAATGGCGATCACCACCAGCAACTCAACGAGTGTAAATCCATGACTTTCCGACCTCTTCATTCCGGTTCCTCGCGCAATCATTCGAGTTGTTGAAGCTGAGACTTCATATCAAAAGCGATTCGCAATTATGAGCCAGCTCCCTACAGGGGTCAACCAGACAGCCCCCCCCCATTCGCTGGACTAAGGAAAAGAGGGTATTCCGCATAAGCTGCAAGAGTGGGCAAATCCGGACAAAACAAAGAAGATCGGATGAAACCTCGCCTCGGTGGAAGATGGTTTCCTTGCGATAGCCCCCTCTGGCATCTATAGTCAACCTTTTACGCTATCGTCCTTTATCTTCCCCTGACACGGGGTAAAAAAATGGACGCGGCTCGGCGAACGATTGCCCATGGATGTGCGTAGTTGATGGGTAGAGCTAGCTCTTCTGTTGCTTGCACGCGGCGTCATTCATTTCCTTACTTATCCTTCTCGCTTCTTATTTGGCAGGTTTAGCTCCTCTATGGCGACGACCGAGACCATGGATTCAGCGGCGGAAACGCCGGCGGCATCCAATGAAATCGTTATTGAAACTCGTAATCTCACCAAGGTTTACCGCGATTTCTGGGGACGCCAAAAAGTCCGCGCGTTAAAAGCGCTCGACTTAGAGGTGCGCCGCGGAGAAATCTTCGGCCTGTTGGGGCCGAACGGTTCGGGCAAATCGACCACCATGAAGCTGTTGTTGGGACTTCTCTTCCCGACCAGCGGTCAGGCGCTCGTCTTTGGTGAAGATCCCTCGAAGGTCAGCATCAAAGAACGAATCGGCTATCTGCCGGAAGAATCGTACTTGTATCGCTTCTTAAGCGCCCGCGAAACGCTCGAATTTTACGGCCGCTTGTTCGACATGCCGGCTTCGGTTCGCCGTGAGCGCATCGACAAGCTGATCGATATGGTCGGCCTGAAATGGGCCGAGCGACGTCAGTTGAAAGAATACTCGAAGGGGATGACGCGCCGCATCGGCTTGGCCCAGGCGCTGATCAACGACCCCGAACTGATCTTCTTGGACGAACCGACCACCGGCCTCGATCCCCTCGGTATCCGCGAGATGAAAGACTTGATCTTGCGTCTGCGGGACGAAGGCAAGACGGTGCTGGTCACCAGTCACCAATTGGCGGACCTGCAAGACGTCGCCGACCGGATCGCGATTTTGCATCAGGGTGAACTGAAAGAAATGGGGCGTGTCGACGCTCTGTTGAAAGTGCGCGATGAAACGCAAATTCGCGCTCGCAAGTTGTCGGACGCCGCCAAAGAAGAGATTCGTCAGGTGATTCAACGTCACGAAGGCGAATTGATCGACATGGAGAATCCGACCACCACCCTGGAAGAATTGTTCCTCAGCATCGTGCGCGACAGCGAGGCCCGACCGGGTCGACGTGCTCGCGTCGACCGAGACGATTCGGCCAACTAATTCTGGATTTGCGTCGGACGCCGCTACCGGGGGCGCCGCTTCTTTCTTTTCTGGCTTAGTAGGTAAAGCGATTCAATGGGAATCGAAAACGATATTTATTCGATGAACGACTGGTTGCTGCCCGGCGCCGATCACTTGGGCGGCCTGGTCGTGTTCATCTCGGCAATCGCAATTTTGGCGGTGGCCGGAGCGCTGATAGGGTTCATCGTCTCCTCGATTCGCAACGGCCCGTTCGAAGCGTTCTACGCTGTCGGCCGTATCGCGGTCGAATCGGTGCCGGAACTCTTGTCGATCTCGCCTCGTCGCGTCGGCGCGATGACTTGGTTGGCCTTCCAAGAAGCGATACGCAAACGGGCGCTGGTCGCTTTTGCGTTGTTCATGGTGGTGCTCCTCTTCTCTGGTTGGTACATCACCCCCAACTCGGAATCTCCGGTGCGACTCTATTTGAGCTTCGTGCTGACGTTCCAAAACTGGCTGCTGCTGTTGATGTGTATTTTGCTCAGCGTCTTCAGCCTGCCGGCCGACATTCAAAACAAGACGATCTATACGATCTACACCAAGCCGGTTCTGCACTGGGAAATCTTCCTGGGACGATTATTCGGCTATATCGGCGTCGGTTCGATGATGCTGGTCGCGATGGGAATTTGCTCGTATGTCTTTCTCTATCGCGGTCTGGATCACACGCACCAGGTCGATCCGCAATCGGTCACCGAACTGACCGCTACCGATGACGCGACCGGCGAGACCAAGGTCATCGGCTGGGAAGGTGAAACAACCTTTAACGTCGGCCATAGTCACCCCTTCTCGCTGGACGCTGACGGAGACGGACTTGCCGCTCGCGAGCGGCAACATACGCACCAAATTACGCGGAACGAAGATGGTACGTTCTCCGTCTCTGGGCCCAAAGAGATGCTGCAAGCTCGCGTCCGTCATCTGGGCAAGATTCGCTTCCTGGATCGCGGCGGCGAGCCGACCAGCAAAGGGATCAACGTCGGTAACGAATGGGACTATTACGGTCACATCGAAGGGGGAACCCTCTCGGCAGCCGTCTTTACGTTCGACATGTCCGACGCGTTGCTGAACGAAGAAAATCAGCTGCCGATGGAGTTCAATTTACGCGTCTTCCGCACCTACAAAGGCGACATCGTCAGCGGCATTCGCGGTTCGTACTATTTCAAGCATCCTGATCTCGACATCCGCTCACGCTCAATCCCCTTCACGGCGAAGGAAGAAGCGGAAACCGTACTCGTCTCGCGATCGCAAGAAAACTCCGACATTGACCCCACTGCGCCGAATCTCGATCTGGTCGAAAATCTGACCAACGCCGACGGCAAGATTGAACTCTGGATTCAATGTTCGGAACGGGGCCAATACTACGGGGTCGCCCAAAACTCGGTCTTCATCTTGAAGAGCAACGGTTCGTTCTTCTGGAACTTCGTCAAATGCTACATCAGCATGTGGTTCCAAGTGGTGATGGTCGTGACTTTCGGCTTGGTCTTTAGCACGTTCCTCAACGGTCCGGTCGCCGCATTGGCGTCATTGATCGCTTTAGGTTACGGCTTCTTCGCCGAGAGCGTCCGCGAGTTGGCCAACGGCGAGTGGTACGGCGGCGGGCCGGTCGAATCTTCGATTCGCCTGTTCAATCAGAAAAACGTGATGGTTGATCTGGACGAGGGCGTTTACGTCAACATCGTCAAGTTCATCGACGCACGCTTCTTCGATGGGTTACGCGTCTTTGTCAACATGCTGCCTGACTATAACCAGCTTGATACTCACAGCTTCGTCGTGGACGGCTATAACATTCCGGGCGTGGTGATGATTCAACAATTGTTGATCGTCAGCGCGTTTTTCGTCTGCCTTGTCACGACCGGTTACTTCTTCCTGAAAACGCGGGAGATCGCGGGATGAACAACGGATCATTTATTCGCAAGATTATCTATGGCGGCTGCATTGTCGTTCTGTTGATCTTGAACTCGTTCCTGAGTCAACCGAGAACGTCCAATAGCGCCGGCGGATTGCTGGCGCAAAAGCGGACCGAATATCGCATCGCCAAAGCGGAATTGGGCGAAATCGATCCGACCAGCGAAGCGATGCGCCTGAGCATGCTCGGCATGGATGGGATCGCGACGCTCATTCTGTGGAATCAGCTGAACGAATACCAAAAGACCGAACAGTACGATCACGTCAATGCGATCTGCGAGCAGATCACCCACCTGAACCCCCACTTCCTGAGCGTTTGGGAATATCAGGCCTGGAACTTGTCGTACAACATTTCGCGCGAGTTCGATAACTATCGCCATCGTTATCTGTGGGTCAAAAAAGGCCTGGAATATCAGATGGCCGGTACGCGTTACAACTATGACGAACCGAAACTGATGAACGCGGTCGCGCACTTCTTCGGCATCAAATTTGGGTATGCCGACGAAAAAACGCAGTACCGTCAGATCTTCCCCGATGACACCGAATTTCATGCCGAAATCAATGATTACCTGAGCAAAGCAGGCTCGAACGTCGAGCAAGACGCCGCCGGCGTCGGCAACAAGCCTGACAACTGGCTCGTCGCTCGTCTCTGGAATCAGTGGTCCGACCGCGTGGTCGACACGGGCGCCGGTAAGATCGGCAACGCCTCGCCTGCGATCTTCTTCTCGAACGCTCCGAAGCGCATGATGAGCTTCGCCGAGTTCATCGAAAAAGAAGGCGCCATCGGCGATACTGCCCAAACCGCCTGGGCGAAAGGAAACGAAGAATGGACCAACGATTACGGCGATCGCGACTTGCCGACCAGTTGGGGCATTCCGGTCAAACTGAATGACTACAAGCGTTACACGGCGCAGTTGAAAGAACTCCGCGCGAAAGCGAATGAATTGATCGGCCCGCTTGACGCCGAGATTCGCTCGGAGAAAAAGGCCAAACTGCCGGAAGACCAACTTGCGGCGCTCGAGGTTCCGGAAGCCGAGCGAACCGGCGAACAACTGCTGGCCGCACGCAAAGCCCAAGAAGCGATCACGCCCAAACCGGCGGATCTCATCAAACGAATCAACGACCCGAAAAAAGCGATCGAGATTCGTCGCCTTTACCGCGACATTACCGATCTGGAGTTCCTGCAAGGAATCATCGACAAACAAAAGAGCGTCGTTCATTACGACTACTGGGAGACTCGCTCCTCGACCGAAATGACCAATCGTGCGATCAAGGCTCGCAGCCTTGTCTATCAAGCGAATCAAGCGTTCGAGAACGCCAACCTGGTCGAATCGCGTGATCTCTACAATCAGGCCTGGGACCTGTGGGCGGAGATTTACGCCGAGCATCCCGAATTGAAAGATGACGCTGCCAGCGGCGACTTGTCGGACGAGCTAAAAACGTATGCACAGTTGCTGGAGCAACTGGGCGAAACGTTACCGGCCGACTTCCCCCTGATGGACCTCATGGAAATTCACATCCCAGGGTTCCAGCGTCCAGCGCCTCCCGCGACTTCGTCGAAGGACGAAACGGAGGAAGAGAAAGCGGCCAAGCCGATGGACGAAACTCCAGCGGCGGAACCCGAGATGAAGAAGCCGGCTCCCATGACTGACGCGCCGGCGACGGAAACGCCGATGCCAGAGAAAACGCCGGAAACGCCCCCCACCGAAAAGCCTGCAGCCGACAAACCGGCCGAAGCAGCGAAGCCGGAAGCCGCGACTCCCGCTGCGGAATAGCCTCGCACTGCGAAAACGCGTATTCTAAAGAGCGGCGGAGCGTTCCAACTTCGCCGCTTTTGCTTGCGCACTTCGCTTCTCTTCTTTTCCGCTCCTCTCGATTTCGCACGCGCTTATGACCAACGAAAAATTCGGCCCTTACGTTATTCACGAAACGCTCGGTCGCGGCGGCATGGGAACCGTTTATGTCGGCATCGACGAGCGAACCGGCGATCGGGCGGCGATCAAGGTATTGCACGGCGGAGCGGGTCGGGGTGGAGCCCGCGAGCGTTTTGAACGCGAGATCGAAACGCTGAAGACGTTGAAACACCCGCACATCGTCCGCTTGTTTGGCTATGGAGAAGAACCGGCCGGCATGTTCTATGCAATGGAGTTGGTGGATGGGAACAGCCTGTCAGAATTGATCCAGCGCAAGCGTGACTACACTTGGCGAGAAGCATTTGAAATCGGCTTGGCGATCGCACAAGGCCTGAAGCACGCGCACGACTTTGGCGTCATCCATCGCGACGTGAAGCCGGCGAATATCCTGATCGACAAAGAGGGGAACGTCAAAATCTCCGACTTCGGCATCGCTCGCCTGTTTGGCGCGACCGGCGTGACGGCCGACGGAGGCATCATCGGCACCGCTGACTTTATGGCCCCCGAACAAGCCTTTGGCGAACCGGTCAGCCCACGCAGCGATCTCTATAGTCTGGGCGCCGTGATCTATGCGATGCTGGCCAAGCAGCCGCCGTTTCGCGCGAAAACAGTAACCGAGGCGCTCGACAAGCTGCGGAACTCTGACCCGCCGCCGATTGATCGATTGTGCGACGGAGTTCCCGACGAAGCGGCTGATATCATTCACCGCATGTTGGAAAAGCGCCCCCGCGATCGATTTCCAACCGCAACGACCGTGATTCGTCGTATTGAAGCGTTGCTGGAGTCCGAGCTTCCGGACGAAGCCGCCTTTCGCATCGAATCAGCCGTCATCGAAACGCAGACCCCCGACTTAATGGACGATTATCGCCTGAAAAGAGAGGCCAGCGAATCGGCCCAATATATTGCCGATGACGAAACGCGGATCGCACCGGAATCCGCCGCTCCGGAACCACCCCCTCCGGTTGGCCAAACCAAACATTTCACAACGGTCGCTCAAGACAGTAAATCAGGGCGCTACTTTACCCACAACGACGAACCGGTTTCGTCATGGCGAAATCACATCCAAACGGGACTGATCGCGCTGGCGCTGGTGGTGATCTTGATCCTCATCTTCTGGCTCCCACGCGCTCCTTCCGCGGATGCAATGTACGAGCAGCTCGCAGCGTCGGTCGACAATGACCAGTTGGACGAAGCCGGCGATGAACTCGATCAGTTTTTAACGATCTATCCCGACGACCCGCGCGCCGAGGAAGTCAAATCGTGGAAAGAAGAACTGAGCCTGGATCGACGCGAGCGCCGCTATCGCCTGACCATGCAATTGCGGCAAAAGACCGAGACTTTTGATGCGATTGAGATCGCCTATATCGACGCACTTCGCCTGATCGATTCGGCGCCGGAAGAAGCTGCCGCCAAAATGCAAGCCTTGCTCGCCGTCTACGGGCCGCCAGATCGCATCACCGGCGATGCAAGTCGCTGCCTGACGCTCGCCGAGCGTCGACTCGCGCAACTCGACAAGCAATTGGCCGAGACCAGCAGCAAGCAACTTGCGGAAATCGGCGCCCGCATGGCCGCCGCCAACCAGATGGCGACCGACGAACCCAACCAGGCGCGGCGAATCTATCAAGGCCTGATCGATCTTTATGGAGACAAACCGTGGGCGTGGGAACAAATGGAAAAGGCGCAGCAAGCGTTGAGCGAAACGCCCGCCAGCGTCCCGGTCGAAGAAAAGCCGAGGCCCGAAAGTGAACAAGATACGTCGCCTAAAGAAGCAGAAGCGCCAAAAAGCGAAACCGAGCAGCCGGCGGAACCTGAGAGCATGGAAGGCGGCGCCCTCTCTTCGTAGCCCGAGGCGCAAGTTTTGAGGTTGCGCTATTTAGCAATTCAGGAAGTGTTGAACACGGGTGAAGCACGATCAAATAGGGTCCGAATCCACCGAAAATCGTCACACTAGCCCGCCAGCGCCAGCGAGGGAAATGCGTTTGACTACTTCGAATCGCATGAGAATGGCCGAGCGATTTTCTCTCGCTCGCGCTGCGGGCTACGAAGAGTAGTCGCGTTCAATAGGTCTTACTGCGCCACTTCGACGGCGCCGCCGTTCATCCCTGGCTGATTCTGCGGTTGACCATTTTGCGGGCCGCGCTGATTCGGCTGCTGATTGTTCGCTTTCTGCTCGCGTAGCAATTTGTCGAGCGCGTCGCGAATCTTCGCGGGATTGCCGCTTCCATTGAGCGTGATTACACGCATGGTGGAGACCGGTTTGGCTAATTCGTCGACCCGCTTGATCATGTCAGTCACCAGCGTCATCAGGCTCTCCCCTTCGGTCGAAATCAACAGCGTGTTCGAAACGTTGTCGATGCCGATCGAAAGTTTGCCTTGAAAGGTGATCCGGGTTGGAGCGGCCGAGTTGCTGTCATCTCCGAAGAACGAAGATCGCCCGCGGCTCGATCCTTGGCGCTGTTCGCCTCCCTGCTGATTTTGCTGGAGCGCTTTATCGTTGGAAGACAACAAATCGCGGAAGACGTCTTTGACCGCGTCGGCCACGACTTCGGCTTTGGAATAGCGTACTTGGTAAATCGAATTGATCCGCGCCGTCTGCGACGTGACCGGCTCTTGTCGGTCATAAAGCTCAATCAAATCGGCGATCGTCTTCAGTTGGTCATTGTCGGCGCCTTGCACGACGATCGTGTTGGTATCGATATCATAGATAAACTTCAACGGGCGGCGATTGGACAAACGGAGCGGATCTTCCTGCTTCGAATCTTCCGGCATTCCATACCACCAGCGACGGAATGAATCATCCGAATCATCCTCTTTTTTCTCCTCGAAGAACTCTTCGAGATTGAGAATAACGAGTGACGCGGATGCGTATTTCAACGTGAAAACGTGCCAGTCCTTGGGAGGCGGCGCCAGCTCACGAATCAGGTCTTCTAAGCGATTCAACGCGTCCGCATCTTCCGAACTGATCATCAAACGCCCTTGCGAATCGAGCCCGATCTGAATCGGCGGCGCGGCTGCGGCGACCGGAGTCGTTTCCGCCTGGGTCACTACAGGCTCTTCAACCGCAACGGTCATTCGCTCCTGGGCGAAGTGAAACTTGCCGACTGGCAAGCTGGTCGCTTTGTCATTGGTCTTGGCCGCCGGCGGCGTCTCTTCGTTTTTGTCGGCCGCTGGCTCGGAGGCAGGCAAATCAATCTGCAGCGGATTGGCGCCGGCGCCGGGCCACAGCTTCTGGACGCGCTCCATCAACTTACGAGCCGACTCGGCGTCTCCCACTTCGACGCGACGAACCAAATCGCCGGGGGTACCTTCCAGCGGAATCTCGCCCAATTGAGTCAACAGCTTGTTGACCTCTTCCAGTTCGATTTCGTTGGCCCACAGCAACAAGCGATTGCTAATCACGTCGGCATCAACACGAAACGAATCGTCATCTTTTTTCTCTTCCTGATTGCGGCCGCCGTATCCATAGCCGTAATAAGAATAGCTGTTGCGACGTGGTTCCTCTTTTTCCTCTTCTTTGCCCATCATGAATCGGATCGTTCCGGCGACGTAGTCCGCTTTTAAGCGACGCAAAGGAACCACTTTGAATTGCCGTCCAGAGCCATCTAGTTTTTTGATCAACATGTCAACTTGTTGATGATCTTTGAGATCATTGGAAATCACGACGACCGCTTTGTTCTTCTCGTCCGCGTACAGAATGGTCGCTGGGTTAAGTCCGCCGGTCTCTTCCATCACTTTGATCACCGTCTTCGGATCCAATTGATCTAAGCGATGAATTTTCATCTCTTCAAAGCTCTCGGAAGCGGCGTACTGGCTATCCTTCGGCACGTCCAGCATGCGCACCGCTTGAGCAACCAGCGAAATCCGATCCGGCGGACCATACGCGACCAGGCTGTTGTTGCGCGGATTGACGATCAATTGCAGCTCTTCATCATCGCGGCTGCTTGGCTTTTTGCCTCCCCCTTTTCCCTGCTGCATTTGTTGCATTTGCTGCTGCATTTGCTGCTGCATCTGTTGCATTTGCTGCATCTGATTTCGATCCATCGGCATCGCGGGCCCCGCCGACTTCGACATTCCCAACAGCGATTCAATCTGGGTTTTGATGTCGGCGGCGCGGGTATATCGCAATTGAAACGGCATCATCCGGGTCGACTGCGCTGAACCGGACTGCTCTTCCTGCAGCATGTGATAGATGTCGATCAAGTTGGCGACCGCATCCAGCGACTCCAGTCGGTTGGATGTCGAGAGGGCCGTCATCTTGCCATGCGGGCTGAGCATCGGCTTCAATTCTTCGACGGCAGTTTCGGCCATCAACCAACTGAGCGGAAACGAAACCTTGACGAACTCGTGCGGATCGCGGTAGCGAAGATCCTCGGGATGAACCCGCGGCACCGAAGCGGGATCGAGCTTGTCGAGTTTCGTGACGACCAATCCATCTTGCTGACGCAGAATGGTGTACCCGCGCATCATCAGACGCTCGTTCAGCAGATCGCGCACTTCGTCAATTTTGTAGGGACGCTGCGTCGTCAGATTCAGATAGTCGCCTGGCAACTCTTGCCAGTCGAGACTTGTGCCGGAGATTTCGGCCAACCAATCGAGCACCGCTTTCCACGACTGACCGCGAAAGCTGAATTCCACTTTCCCCTGCAGATCAGGGCGAACTTTCAGTTCTTGGGGATCGGCCTCATCCGGCGGCGTATCTGGACGCTTGATCGGCTCGCCCGGTTTCGGCTGACCATCGGCCGGCTTCTCCCCCATCGGCTTTTTTTCGTCTGGCTTCGCTTCACCTGGTTTGGTTTCACCCGGCTTTGCGGCGGCATCTGCCGGCGTGGTCGTCTTCGGCTTCGCGCTAGATGGAGACGGACGCCCCTCCACAGCGCTGCCGGGAGTCGCCTGAACCGCTTCGATCTTCGCTTCTTGGGCAAAACTGGAAGCAGCGCAGAGTAATACGAGCAAGGCCGTTAGGTGCCTAATCATTGGGAAAAGCGCAGGCTGGTGCATGATGGAAAGTTGAGCAAAGGGTCCAACGAAGCTCAAAGTTTTCTCCCACTCTACCACGATGGAGGGCCCTAATCACCATCTTTGTAGGATTTAGGGAGACTATTTCAATCAGGAAGACGATTGGTGATAGCAGATCGTTTTTGGAAAAAAGGAAAACCACATCCCTGCGTTAACTCCTTACTTGAGTTACACTTAGTACGTCTACCCCTGCGATGTCTGGGCTTCGTCTCGATGGGAAGGAACTTTTGCCGGACAGGTCCCGTCTTAAGTTTTGAATCGCGGGGCCTGATCCGCCTGGGGCCAGCGAATCATGCGCGGTAACATTCTTGGCGGAAAAACTTTGCACTCGAACTAGTATCATGAACGCCGGGATCTCAGAAGAACTGCTATCGGCTTATCTCGACGGCCAACTTGGTCCGGTCGAGCTACAGCGCGTCGAAGCTGCGCTGGCTGAGTCTCCGGCTTTGCAGAATCAACTGAAGAGCCTAGCAACTGCTCGTGACGCCGTTCGCAGCTTGCCAGCGGCGACGGTTGGACGTGACCTGACAGGCGACATCTTTGCAGAAATCACGCGTCGTAGTGCGACGACCACGGCCGCTCCCGAGGTCGAAGTCGAACTTCGTCCAATGCCTGCCGGTCGCATGAGCGACCGACATCGCCCTCGCTCGACGCGATCGTGGCAATGGATCGGCGTTGGCGCGGCGGCAGCGGCGCTGGTTGCTGGCCTGCTAGCAGTCCCTGCTTGGCTGGGTGACAACGGCGACATTGATAACAACAACGTGGCGAACGTTGAACCCAAACACGAGGATCCCGCCGCTGTTCCCATGGTCGAGAATACGCAGGACGCCAACCAGCCAGAAACGGCAGTTTCGCAGCCCGCAGATCGCGTCCCCAACTTTACCGAACTGATGGGAACCGGCGACAATCGCGTAAAACCCGAAATTCCGACTTCTCCGGCAACTTTGCCCGATCGCAAACCGAGTGGGATGCGTATTAAGATTACGTCGAACCCACCTGCGGATGTTCTGTCGCCTGACAAGATGGCGACAAAGCCGATGGGGACGGGGACGATTGCTCGCGCGACGCCCAACCTAACGGAGAAGGTGGACGCGGCGTTCGATCGTTTTGTAAAACCGACCGACTTCTCGCCGGAAAGCAGGAGACATTTGCTCTCGCTGCTCGCTACCGAGAAGACGGAGACGGCGAAAGAGGTTACTGACTTCGAGATGCTTGCGGGTTTACGAAAGTTGCCCGAAGTCTTAAAGTCAACGGACGAAGATCAGGTTGAACTAATTTCCAAACTCGATTTGGATGATAACAACCAGATCGACGGTCGCGAACTAGCCAGTTGCCTGGCGGACGCACGTTTTCGTGAAACGGAAACAGGGCGTCAGGTTGCTCGCCTGTTTTTCCGAATCGACGACAATCATGATGGCGTATGGACCAACGAAGAGGTGACGAAGAACGTTCGCCTTGCCGGAGGTTTGGACCAAGAATTCACGCGAAAGATTCGCTTATGGGATCAGAACCACGACGGCGTGGTGAATTTCGTGGAGGCGGAGTTTGGCGCTTCGGCGCTGCAGCGTGAGTTCCAACTGATTGAAGGCAAGCTTTACGATTCGCAAATTCTGGCCCAGGCCCAACGCTTGTTCGCTTCGCTAGATCGAAGCGGCGACGGCTCCCTCTCTGGTCGTGAACTGACCCGAGCCCTGGATACGCCCGAAATTGCCGCTGCAGCCGCTGGTCGCAAGACCTTGTCGCTGCACGAGCTTTACCTGCATCTGGAAACGATCGCGCTCGGACTCTAAGCCGCGAATTCATCGAGCCGCCCCTCAAAATCAATCGCAGCGCTGGTCCGCTAGCCAGCTTGGGCGGCGTTGCGACGCAAGAAGGAGCGAGTGCGAATGTTGCAGGCAGCCAAAGGCGTTGAGCCACATGATTCAAGCGACCTAGGATGGCTAGCCGGTCAAGCGACCGAAAGCTTACCGACATTAGCGGCCAATTCTACCGCGGTCTGGCGTGATGAGCCCCGCGATGAAGAATCAGCGCCGGCTTCCAAAAAAAGTTCAACGCCAAACGACGCGTGGGACGATGACGCGCTGCGTCGTTATCTCGAGGAGATGTCGCGTTCACCGTTGCTCTCGGCGAACGAAGAACGTTTGGCCACCGATCGCGTTGTCACTTCGCGCAAAAAATTCCAGCGTCGTTTGTTCGGCTGCGGAGTCGCCGTTCAGCAAGTCGAACAACTGCTTGAAGAAACGCTCGCTGGTTCGCGCCGCTTGGATCGCACGTTCGAGATCACGATTACTTCCGCCGCTCGCAAGCAAGCGGAGATACTGAAGTTGCAGCAAGCCCTAGCGAATCTCCGCGCCGCGAAACAGCGCAACGCCCACGATCTGCAAATCCTCCTCTCGCCTGAGTCCATCGAGCGGCGTAATCGGGCGATCGAACGCCTCATTCGTCGTCGCTATCAAACCGCGATTCTGATCGAAGGGCTCAGCCTACGGATCAAGTTCCTGCCCGACATCTTGTCGCGTCTGGAGAAGCTTGTCAAAGAGTTGTGCAAACAACGTAGCGATTTGAATAGTCTGACCAACTTCCAACTCCCCCGCCAAGGCGCTGGCGCTGAAATCTGGGTCGAAAAGTATCAAGAGTTTCCCGAAACGCTCGTCTGGCAATATCCCCGAATCGTGCAAGCGCATGAAGGACTTTGCCGCGCCCAACGCGCAATTACGTCCGCAAACTTGCGTCTGGTCGTATCGATCGCCAAGTCATTTCGGGGGCGAGGGCTCAGCTATCTGGACCTGATTCAGGAAGGCAACCTGGGCTTGATGCGCGCGGTCGAAAAGTTCGATCCTACTTTGGGCTATAAATTCGCCACGTACGCAACGTGGTGGATTCGTCAGGCGGTCATGAAGGGACTCGCCGACCAGGGAAGAACCATTCGCCTGCCCGCGCGAATGCAGGATCGCATCCAAAAAATCAACGTCGCCAAAGCGATTTTGTCCCAAGAACATCGGAGCGAACCGCCGATCGAATTGACCGCACAGCATGCGAAACTGACAGAACGGGAAGTGGTCGCCGCTGACCGATTGGGTCGCACAATCATGTCGCTAGACGCTTCGAGCAATGACGAAGATTCGTTTGGAGACAACCTCGCGTCAGGAGATGCCGAACAGTCTTCCGCCGACGAACAACGTCTCCCACATGCGATCAATCAATTGCTGCAGGAACTGACCAGTCGCGAACAAGAGATCGTACGGCGACGCTTTGGCATGTATGACGGACGCGTACAAACGCTTGAAGAAGTCAGTCAGGCGTTCTCGGTAACGCGAGAACGAATTCGCCAAATCGAATCCACAGCGATCCGCAAACTGCGACAACCGCACCTGATCCGCAAGCTCGACGATTTTCTGGAAGCTCGCGACCTCCGCGCCGCAACTCAAAAGCCACGTTAATACGGCGAAGCAGGCGTCTCTTCGTACTCCGCTACGCCAGCGAGCTTAAATGTAAAATGAAGCACGAATAACAAATTAGATCGTTATTCGTGCATTGGATCATTCATTCGTCATTGGCGATTCGACATTCTTCATTGAATGGAGACCTCATTTCCCTCGCTTGCACAGCGGGCGACGAAGATCAGCCTAGGCGCGGATCACTTTAGCCCAGCATGAACAATTCCGACCCGCACTCTTCGGTGATGACTTCGCCGAAGAGCGTATGCGAGGCCGAATCGTAGATTGCAACCGGTAGGACCTGACCGATTTGACGGCGATTGCCGTCAAACACGACGATCCGATCGCAGTGGGTTCGTCCCGTTAATTGTACGACCGGTGAATCATCCGCACCCTCTTTTTTGGCGGCCGCTTTGCTGATCCCTTCGACCAACACGTTGAGCGTGTTGCCGATCTGCTTTTGGTTGTCTTCTAGACTGATCCGATTTTGGATCTCCAGCAGCGTGTTGTTGCGATCCTGCTTGACTGTGAACGGCACGTCGTCCAAAAAGAGCTCGGCGCCGCGGGTTCCTTCACGTTCGCTGTACTTGAAGATAAAGCTGTTCTTGAAGCGGCACTCTTCGACCAGATCGACTGTCATCTGGAATTCGGCCTCGGTCTCGCCGCAAAAACCGACGATAAAGTCGCTGCTGACCGCGGCGCCGGGAACTCCTTCACGAATCCGGTGCATCATATCTCGATACTGCTCGACCGTGTAGCCGCGTTTCATCCGCTTCAACATATCGTTCGAGCCGCTTTGCGCCGGTACATGCAAGTAAGGCGAAACCTTGTCGAGCTCGCGCACGGCGGTCAACAGATCGTCGGTCATATCTTTGGGATAATTCGTAACGAACTTGATGCGGCGAATGCCGTCGATTTCGTGGATCGCCGCCAGCAGATCGGCCAGGTTCCAACTCTTGCCGGCCGCATCTTGTCCGCGATAGCTGTTGACCGTTTGCCCAACCAGCGTGATTTCGACAGTTCCTTGATCGGCCAGATGTCGCGTCTCGGCCAAGATATCCTCAGGGCGACGCCCCTGTTCGGGACCGCGAACGCTGGGCACGATGCAGTAGGTGCAAAATTTGTCGCAGCCGATCTGGATGCGAACGTAAGCCTGAAACGGCGTCGGGCGCATCTCGGGATCACGCAAGGGATCAAAACTTTCGTGACTCCGCGCGATCTCGACGCGCGATCCGTCGCGTCGACCGAGACTAACTTCGATCTGCCGGCCTTCGCCGGCGGCGACCTTGTCAATCAACGAGGGAATCTGATGCAACTGCCCAGGTCCAACGACCAGATCGACATAGGGGGCGCGCTGAAAGATCTTCTTCTGATGATTTTGCGCCATGCAGCCCATCACGCCGATAATTTTTTCGGGATGGCTCGCCTTCAAGTCGCGCAAAACGCCCAAGTGGCTGTACGTTTTGTTTTCGGCCTGCTCGCGTACGCTGCAAGTATTGAACAACAGCGTATCGGCTTCTTCCGGCTTGGTCGTCAGTTCGTATCCTTGCTGACGCAAGCTGGCGACAACCAACTCGCTATCGAGCATGTTCATCTGACAGCCGACGGTATCGATGTAAAGACGTTTGGGCATGGATCAAATCGTTGGGAGGCGGATCGCGCATCGGTGGGAAGCGGCGATCCCGGCGAAATTTGGATCGGTAACTAGTTAGGCGGCGTCACGTGATTTTTCGAGCATCTGCTCAAATACCGTTTGACGCTTCTCTTCTTCGTCGCGGCGCTTTTGCTTCTTCATCGCTTCGAGCGCACGCGCATGCTCTTCGTCAAAGGCTTTCCGCAACTGGGTAGTCAGTGCATTACGTCGCTGCCGCATAAAACGGACCAGCGTCATCACGGCGATGTAGGCCGCCGCCGCATACAAAATCCATTCCCACTTTGACATACCGGGCTCCCATCCTTGGTCCCAAACCTAATTATAGTAACGGAAAATGGGGGGGCTTAGCGAGAGGGAAACCTGTTTCCGACAGCGGGAACCCGACGCTATCGCCGCTACTGGTCAGCTTGCGATGCTAGCCAAATCTTCCGCAAAGAGCCCCTGTCGCACAAAAACCGCATAATCATTCAACTCGATTCCGTCCCCGCCCCGATCAAGAAGAGGTTTGATTCGCTGCGCGGCGCAGTAATGCCGCACATCTGTTAGGGGGTATGTAGTATGGGCAGGACGCAAGCAAACGGCCGAGCGCGGCGATATATCGCTACGCTTTGCGCCTACGGATTTACGATCATCGTTCCTTTGTCGCTCGAGCCAACGAGCGTCAACGCTTCGCGCTGGTCCGATTCGGCCCCGCAAAATGCTGCCGAAACAGCGGCGCCTGCTACGACAGCGCCTCCCCTGGCGACCAAGGCTCCTGCCAGCACCTCTGCGCCCATGGCAACCGCGGAGACGGCGCCCGAATTGCCTTCGACGCCCGGTCTGCGTCGATTACCCCCGGTCACCTCCGAGACAGCCCCCCAGAACGTCACCGCGACGACGACGCCGATTCGTATTCCCCCGGCAGATCCGATCGATTGGCGCCGTCCTGCGATGGTGATGGGGCCGCTTCCCGGCGAAGCGACGCCGCATCAATCGCAAGTTCGACTGATTAGCGACACCGCCGCAGTGACGCCGGCGCCTGTGGCGCAACAAGCGAAAGCATCCCCCAAAAATTCGACCCGCGACGCCGTCACCGCCGAAATCATGCCGGCGCATACGACTCCCGAAAATGGCGCGACCCAACCGGAATCGAATCTAGTCGCCGTTGAACCGGCGCTGCCGACACCTGTCGTTGCGTCACGATATTCGCAAGCGACCACGCCGGAAGCCGAAGCTCCCGCGCCGAAAATCACCCCTCGTTATGCCGTCACTACTGACGCCGCCAAATTGGCGAATCCAGCCGAGACGCCCCTGGAGCCGCCCGCCGAGAAACCCCATTTCGCGCGTGTCACCGACGAATCCTTGTCATCCCCGGCGCCCAAAGATGGACTCTCGCCGATCTATGTCTGCCGTTTGCTAGGGCTGAAGGCCGCAAAGAAGTAGAAGGGATTACGATCGCATTGCACTCTCACTCGCACAGTTGGAAGCTGCGCGAGTTGTAGTCGTAGCCGAGCGTCTCTGTTCATCGCTCGCGCAAGCAAGAGAAAATCGCTCGATCCTTCTGATGCGGATCAAAGTAGCCAACCCCATTTCTTTAGCTTGCACAACCATCGCCACACAAGTCCGTGGCAATGGAGCCCAAGCGGCGCTACATCCCTTTTTCTGCTAGCGCTGCAGGATCGATTGCCCTGGGGCCACCGATGTTCGCGGCGGGCTGTAGCGGACCGGGTTCGCGTTGGCCGGTTCGAGCATCCACTCGTTCGGGGGCGGCTGCGTTTGCCCTGGTTGTTCCGCGACGTAGGTTGGTGAGTCGAACGAAGGCGCTTCGACCATCGCTTCGGCCGGTGTCGGTATCGCTGGTTGACCAGCAGGAATCGGCTCGACGGCCGATTGCTTCCAGAGGCCAAAGATCGTGCGAGGAGCTCCTCCCCCGGCCAAAGTCGGAGTCGGCTGTTGCGCCACCGCCCGAAACGAGGAGACCGTTTTTCGAGCGGCCGCCAGCAGTTCGTCGGAAGATCGCTGCGCCGCTTGCAGATAATATCCGGTCAGCGCCACTTTGTTAACCGGCAACGCTCCTTCGGGGAATTCCGGGCGATCGTAGTTTTCTTCAGGGCGTTCAAACAGCTGACCACAATCAATGCAGTGGGTGAGCGCTTCGACCGCCATGATGCGAACGCGGGGAGAATTCTCCGACGGGTTCCCATCTTTGTCGCTCCCTTCGGCACAAATGCGCAACGCTTCGCAAGCAGCTTTCGTCATGGTTCGCGCTTCGGCGAACGCGATCGCCGCCTGAAAGCGGACGCACTCGCTGCGATCTGACCGCAAGCTAGAGATCAACGCCGCTTCCGCTTCGGGATACCAATGCCAGTCGACGCAAGCCAATGCTTTTACAGCAGCGACGCGGGCCGGCACTTGGGCCTGATCTGCGGCGATTTTGGCCGCGGCGGCTTGTGCGGGAGAGACCGGCTGGCCATTCGGGCCAACGCCGTTGGCGATTTGATTTTGCACCTGGTTGTAAACGCTATTGCACGGAGGCGGCAGCAATCCGCCGGTCATCATGCTAACCGGTGCAAATGAGTCATGCAGGAAGTGTCCAAAGGACGAATTACAACAATTGGCATGCGTTACGTGCAAGCAAGAGCAGACCTCGCTGAAGAAGCCTCCGGACGTAGCCGCAGGAATTGGCGCTAACGGGGCCGTAGGATAAGCGGCCGCAGCGGCGGAGGTTCCTGTTCCCGTGGTGGCGTCTTGCGCGCAGCAAACGCTTGCCGCAAGTAATACGGCCGGTGATACGGCAGCTAGCAACAGTCGCATATTTCCCTACCTTCAAACGAGCAATAAAGCGTTACAGCATGTACTCGCCGTCGCGAGTCTGCGTCAAGGTCAAGTCGCGACGCGAGAAGAGATTTGAGATTCGCCTTGATGCTCGCTCCATAATTCCCTACAACCCCCGCCGCGGCATCATCCGACTCCTTAACAGCATCGATTCACACCGCGTGGGCAAACCTTCTCGCAATTCGATTTTCTCCTTCGTAGTGATCCTGCTGTCGATCACCGCAAGCGTTTGCGCAGAAGCCGACGCCCAAGAAATCTATCGCTTGCCGCCGGTTGATCTGCAACCGCCAGAGCAACCAGCGATTTTCAACTCGCCATCGGATCGCGCGTTTCATTTCAACTCGGCTCCCATTAGTTTCGAGTCGCAACCGACCTTACCGACTCCTCCCGAGTCTCCCGAAGTGGTTCCGCTCGGCCCTCCCGCGCAGATCGCTCCCTTGCAGAATGAACAACCCTGGGAAGACTGGGGCTCCTATCAAATTCCGTTGAATGGGTGCAGCACTTGCGGCGAATGTCGCTGCGAACCTTGCACGGCGACGACACGGGCAGGACGTTTCCTGTGGCTCGTGCAGCATGCCGTTTGCTGCGTTGATCCCTGCTATGAGCCAGCCTGGAAACCGTTGGAAGATTCGGCGTTTTTCGTCGCTTCGCCGCGACCGCAAGGGACCATGCGATTTCGCTACGACGCCGGCTTTGGCCTATCGCATCCCGATCGCGCCGAATATTTTTGGGCGAAAGCAGGCACCGGGCCCACTCCAACCGGAACTTACGTTCCGGATGTCGATTACATGACCCTTTATCAATACACCGAAACCGGCGGCAAAAAGTTCTCGGCGACGTTTGAATATCGCTATATGGAAGTCGATCCTGAAGGAGCGCCGCATGGCGCTGGTTTCGGCGACATGACCATCGGCACGAAAACGCTGCTCTTCGACAACGGACTTTTCCAGGTCGCGTTTTTGATGAAAACGCATATGCCTGCTGGACGCGTCTCCCGTGGTCTCGGCACTGGGCATGTTTCGCTCGAACCGTCGGTCGTTGTCGGCGTCAACCTGGCTTCCGAAACCTACATGCAGATGGAAGTTGGCGAATGGATCCCCATCGCAGCCGATCCAACCTACGGCGGATCGCTGTTGCATATGGCGACCAGCATCAATCATACGCTCGCCTACCCAGCGCCGAGCTCGCCGCTGATCGGCACGCTCGAACTAGAAGCCTGGTCGTTTCAAGCCGGCGCCTACACCAACTCTTTAGGCGTAGCGACCAGCGCCAGCGGCGCGACCTTTGTGCAAAGCTCGGCCGGCATACGCTGGTTTATCTGTAAGAGCTACGATGTCGGCGCCTCGTGTGCGACCGGTATCACCGAAGACCACTGGGCCGACTATCTCTTCCGCACCGACTTCCGCGTTCGCTTCTAAAAACGTGATTCGGCGATCCTCTCCCCTCTTCTTCAATCGCTACTCCACCGGTTCCTGCACCGCTTCGTCGATCTTGTTATTCGCGCCGGTGAAATAGTCGGCGCCGCAGACGACCAGCGCGGCGGTGATCGCCAACGCGGCGCAGCCGATCAGTTCGCCGGTAGACGGGGGACCGATGTAAGCGTCACCATCGCGCCACGGCCATAACGCACGCATTGCGCCGATCATAAACCCGCACATCAGCGACATTGTCTGCGGCTCGTAGCGGTGCAGCAGCCAACGCAGAAACTTGCTGAACGCAATCAGGCCGACGGCGCATCCGACGGCAAACACGACAAACTGCAACAGATCACCGCCGATCGCTTCTCCTTTGAGAAGCGATTTGGGGATCCCGCTGAGATAGCGATACATCCCCAAAATCAGCAAAATATAGGACCCGCTGATTCCCGGCAGGATCATGGCGCAGATCGCCACCATGCCGCAACAAAACGTAAACAAGAGAGGCGGCGCTTGCTGCACATCAGGAAAAACTTGCGGTCCCGTCAACAGAAACGCGACGGCTGCGCCAATGATCCCCAATGCCCAGCAGATCGACAACGGATCGTTTGTCGAAGCATGGATCAGTTTCATCACCAACCAACTCGACGCTGCGATCGCGCCAAGAAAGACTGCATAGGTATAAGGACGCGCCGGACTGTGGGGTTCAATCAACTCGTGAATGAGCAGAATAAAGGTTCCTAGCCCAATCACAATCCCGCCGCCCAGCGCCAGCAGAAAAAAAAGATCGATCCTCTGCACCGCTGCGCGCCATTCTCGCCGCAGCAGCAGCTTGACCGAAATCAGGTCAAAATGACTGATCGCAGCGACCAGACGGCGATAGATGCCCAACACCAGCGCAACGGTTCCCCCCGAGACGCCGGGGATCGCGTCCGCAGCGCCCATCAGCAGACCACAACCGACATGCCGAGCCGCATCGCGCAGTGCCCCTTGGGGAGAAGTAGTCAAATCGGGCCTCTTCTGGTTCATATTCGGGAGTCTTGTCGCTAGAAAGTGCGAGTTTCGCGGAAACGAGGTAAGTCTGAGAGGATTGTAGAAAACTATCCCATTCCCCCATAGGCGAGTCAGCTCGGCGCCGGAGCGAATTCGCTTGACCGGCGCATTTTAGAGCCTTACATTGCTGGAATCCGATCCCAAGCAAACGGCTCGCCGCCGTCACTTATAACGTCGTTATTTTCGCTTGTCCCGTAGCACATCTATTCCACCAGATACCAGATAAAGGTCTTGCCGGTGATCTCCTGGCAAGAACAACAGGGATGTTTCTCGAGCGATCGGCAGACTCGGTTACCGTCCATGCGCCAGCAAAACTGAATTTGTTTCTCGAATTGCTGGGTAAACGGAGCGATGGTTTTCATGAATTGGAAACTATCATGACTGCGATCAACGTCTTTGATACGCTTCGTTTTACGGCGACGGAAGACTCGCAACTCTCGCTTCATTGCCGATTTGCCGCCGGAACCGTCGCATCTGCGGCTCGCCAAGACGCCGATGCGTTGCTGGGAGATTTGCCCTCTGGCCCGTCGAATTTGGTCTTTCGAGCGATCGACTTGGTTCGCCGCACGGCGGGAATCGAGCGTGGCGCCAAGATCGAGTTGGTGAAACGGATACCGGCCGCTTCCGGTCTAGGCGGCGCTTCCAGCGACGCGGCCGCAGCACTGTTGGCGGCCGATATTGTCTGGAAGCTCGGCTGGTCGCGCGACAAGCTGACAGAACTCGCCGCCCAACTCGGCAGTGATGTCCCTTTCTTTTTGCATGCCGGCCTGTTTGGCAGTGGATTGGCCCTCTGTCGCGGACGCGGTGAAATCATCACTCCGCTGGCCATCGCACGGCGAATGCATTTTGTCGTTGCGCGTCCCCCCGGAGGGTTGTCGACGGCCGATGTGTTTCGTCACTGCACCATTCCCGCCCAGCCGCTGGCGGCCCATGATTTGAGCGATTCATTAAAATCGCATTCAATGATGGAGATCGGTCACCGCATGCATAATCGGCTGACCGAACCATCGCGGCAACTATCAACCGAGATTGATCGGTTAACAAGTTGCATGATTCGAGCTGGAGCAGTTTCCAGCCAAATGTCGGGAAGCGGCAGCGCTTGTTTCGCCCTCTGCAAAGATGCACGGCATGCCCGCTGCGTCGCGGCGAAACTGAAGAACCAGCGCTTGGGCGTTGTGTTTACCGCCAGCAACTGCGGCGTACATTGGAACTAGACAGACAACTTGAGCAAAGCGGACGGCGGAAGGACCTACCAAGCAAGGCGGCATTACGACGGATCCAACGGGAACTAACGGCATTGAGAGGCGACGCGGCGTTCGTACCGAAGATTTTTTATCTACTTCGAGTGCGAATCAGCGTTCGGCGCGACTGCCAACAGGGAGAGATACGCTGTGAACATCACCGAAGTTCGTATCAAACTCATGGAAGACGCCAGCGACCGTCTACGTGGATTTTGTTCGATCACGTTTGACGACTCGTTCGTCGTGCGCGACCTAAAGATCATCGAAGGCGCGAGCGGCCCGTTTGTCGCAATGCCCAGCCGCAAACTGACCGCCCACTGTCCGCAATGTGGCGGCAAAAACCATCTCCGCGCCGGCTACTGCAACAACTGCGGTTTTCGTCTCCGCTTGCCGCCGGCCGAACGAACGGCCGACGGTCGCGCCAAACTGTACGCCGATATCGCCCATCCGATCAATTCGGAGTGTCGCGAGATGATCCAAAATCGCGTCATCGAGGAATACGAAAAAGAGGTCGAAACCGCCAAACAACCAGGCTATCGCTCGCGTTACGACGACTTCTATGGTGACGCCGGCGAAGAATTCTTTGAAGAAGATTCGTTTGACGACGCCAGCAGGTCTCCCCAAAAATCGGCGAGCGAACCGCAAGGGCAAGCTCATCCTCCGCAGCCCAACCCGTCTGGTCCGCATCAACCGACAGCCGGGTCGTCACAACCGCAGCGCAAACGGAAGTTCGGCCAAGGAATCTTCGAAGAATAGCCGGTAAGCTCGCTTGTTCACCAGTCGCCGCATTCGCGGGCCAGATCGCGCAAATAATCGATCGCTTCGTCCACTTCCAAGACCTGCATGCCGATTTGGCGACCTCCTTCGTCACATTTGCCCAACAGCAGCAAGTCTTCAAAGTTCTCTGACTGCTGCAACCGTCGCTTGGCCCTAGCGCCGATCGATCCGTCCAGCAGCGCGTGCGCTTCCATATGATGCTCGATTAACCAATGCGTCCGCTCCGTAATCGTTTCGCCGAGCGCTTCGAGTCCCGCAGCGACATGATCGCGAAAATCGATCCCCTTCCCCACATCATGCAGCAGCGCCGCCAGCAGCAGTTCTTCGTCGTAAGGAGACTCGCGCCGCGCTAGTTCGAACACCTGCAAGCTGTGATAGAGCGCATCCCCTTCGGGATGATAATGCGGGTTCTGCTTTACATGCTCCAGCGGCAACAGCAGCATCTCGTAGTGCAAAAAGCGATCGACGCGATTCTCGGCGGCGGCCAACTCTTCGTCGGCGTCGACATCGGGATATTCGGTCTCCAGAAACTGCGCTAACTCGCGAATGCTCATTCGCTCGATCGCTTTGCCAGTGATCGAACTTTTGGAGATATAGTGCGTTTTGTCGCTGGGATAGACCGTCAATTCGATCGGATAGACGTCGCGAATATGGACGTGAATATAGACCTGATTTTCCCCGTGCTTGCGAACTTCTTTCCGCTCGATGTCAAAGAACATTCCTTCGCGCTCGAGCGTTGCGGCGATCGGCTCGACGCTGTCGGAAAAGAGGTGGATATCAATGTCTGATCCCCGCCGAACATGCCCTGTCAAAACGCTGCCGATCAAACGTGGGCGAAAGTTGGCCAACAGCTTCATCGTATGGAGCGCAGCGAAACGCATCTCCCGCAGATTGTCGAGCCGCGCATCGCCTTCAAACATCCGCGCGAGCGACTGCACTTCGTCCCGGATCTCGGCGTTACTGGGGAGATCGGCCGGTTTGACCCAGCCTCGGCAGAGTCGCCGAGCCGCTTTCATTTTGGCGCGGTAATATTCCGATTCTTGCCGTTCATACATCAAGCGCGCCGCTTGACTGGCGATTTGTCGCCGTAGCTTGGAAGCATCCATTACAGAAGGGCCGACGAATTTGAAGTTAGCCTAAGCGTCGGCAGCGAGGCATTTGCAGAAAATGACCGGGAAAGTGACGGCCTAAAAACCGCACGTTCTCTCTGTCATATCGTATGCGGACCGACCTAATCCGTGAAGACCCAAGCTATCGTCCAGGCCGATCTTGTATTGTCGACCGATTTAAAACGGGCGGCGTCGCACCGCGCCGTGCCGGCAATCCAGCGCCCTCTCCCGACAACCGAACTACCGGACGGCAACGGTGCGCACGTCAGCCACGATTGGTTGCCACACCATATAGTTTGCAATGAAGAGACCGCAGTCGGTCCAAAACCAGTCTGCTGCAAAACTTATGCCTAGGGCCCCAATGAGATGTGGCCATTTTATGACCGCTCGCCTAACACGCGCAACAGGCTGGGGTTAACGCCGTTCGCTTCTACCGGCTCGGATCGAATCAGTGGTTCTGCTTACTGCCGCTGCCTGGGATGCAGCTTGGTTTGCACAAATCGCTCGCAAAGCGGTGTAGAAGGTTTTTGCAGACATCGCCGTACGTTAAGATGAGACCGTTCCCCCACAGCACTCCCCCACAGCGTGATCTCATTCTTTTATGAAAATCGTCAAATATCTCGACGCCGGCCAATTACCCCGGACCGGCTGGTGGGATGGAGACCTGATCCGTCCTCTCACGATGTCACTTTTTCCCTTGTTGGAAATGATGGACCCCGCGGAAGTCGCCAGGTCCCACGTTTCGACTCACTGCGAGCCGATTCCGTTCTCCAGCGTCACCTTGCTTCCCCCCGTTGAGCAACACGAAGTTTGGGCCGCCGGCGTCACCTATACCCGTAGCAAAGCGGCCCGCATGGAAGAGTCGGAAGCGGCCGCCGACTGTTACGACCGGGTCTACGCTTCGCCGCGACCTGAATTGTTCATGAAAGCGACGCCGCATCGTGTGAGCGGGCCCGAGCAACCACTGCGGATCCGCCAAGACTCGAAGTGGAACGTTCCCGAACCCGAGCTGGGACTGGTCCTGAACTCCAAGCTGCAGTTGGTTGGCTATGTCATCGGTAACGATATGAGCAGCCGCGACATTGAAGGCGAGAACCCGCTCTATCTGCCGCAAGCCAAGGTCTACGACCAATGCTGCGGATTGGGACCTTGTATCGCACTGCGAGAAGACTTTGAAGCCGAACTGCCCAATCTGGCCGATATCAAGATCGATCTCGCCGTTCGCCGCGGCGGACAAGCCGCGTTTACCGGATCGACCGACATCGGCGAAATGGCTCGCTCCTTCGAAGATCTAATCGGCTACTTGCGCCGCGACAATAGTTTTCCGACCGGCGCCATTTTGCTGACCGGCACCGGCGTGATTCCGGACAACGACTTTACGCTCTTACCTGGCGATATTGTCGAAATCACGATCGCTGGCATCGGCACGCTCCGCAATCCAATCATTCAGCGATAACAAGCAGTGCGGCGCACCAAGCGGCAGATCGTCGAATTTTTCGGCGATTTATACTTTCGGCGAAATCGTTGACGTTCGGCGTAGGCGCCGCAGTCGCGATTGCGCGAAAGCATTAAGCTGAATGTTCCCCCATTCGCCAATTTCCGTCTAAACCTGTTGAGCTTCTACTATGTCTGATCTCCAGCCTGTTCTGATCGCCGGCCAATGGAAAGCGGCTGATGCTTCCGGCACGTTCCAAGCCGATAATCCTGCGACCAAACAACCGCTGCCGGCCCAATATCCGATTAGCACCTGGCAAGATTGCGAAGCGGTGCTCTCCGCCGCCGACGAAGCGTTCAAAGCGCTTTCTCAATTGCCGCCAGAACGGATCGCCGAATTTCTGACGCGTTACGCCGAATTGATCGACGCCAACGCGGACGAGCTGTGCGCTATCGCCAACGCCGAAAGCGGACTGCCGGTCTCGCCCCGTCTGAAAGATGTCGAGCTGCCGCGTACTTCCAATCAGTTGCGCACCGCCGCCGCCGCCGCGGTCGAACGATCGTGGAAGCAAGCGACCATCGACACCAAGGCCAACATTCGCGCTTACTTCGCGCCGCTCGGTCCGGTCTGCGTCTTCGGTCCCAACAACTTTCCGTTTGCGTTCGGCGGAGCCTCCGGCGGAGACTTCGCCGCCGCGATCGCGTCTGGCAATCCGGTGATCGCCAAAGCAAATCCCTCCTGCCCCGGTACGACGCTCGCTTTGGCGAAACTCGCCTTCCAAGCGGTGCAGGAAACCGATCTCCCTCCGGCGACGCTCCAACTCTTTTATCACTGCAACTATGACGACGGCGCCAAGTTGGTTTCCGATCCGCGTATCGGCGCGACCGCCTATACCGGCAGTCGCCGCGCCGGTTTGGTGCTGAAAGAAGCGGCCGACAAACATGGCAAACCGATCTATCTGGAACTGTCGAGCGTGAATCCGGTCGTGATCTTGCCGGGCGCACTAAAAGAGCGCGGCGACAAACTGGTCGACGAGTTCACCGGCAGCTGCCTGATGGGCGCCGGTCAGTTCTGCACCAACCCCGGCCTGGTGCTTGTGATCGACGGCGCCGAAAGCCAAGCGTTCGTGACCGGCACGGCCGCCAAGTTCGCCGCCGCTCCGGTCGGTACGCTGTTGACCAAGAATGTCGAAACCGGCCTGACCGTCGCATTTCAAACGCTGAAAGAAGCAGGCGCTCAGCAACTCGCCGGCGGCGCACCTGGCGCCGGAACCGGCTATAGCCACGCCAATACGCTGCTAAAGGTCGACGCGGCGAAGTTCTTGACCGATCCCCTGGTCTTCCAAACCGAGGCGTTTGGCAACGGCTCGCTGATTGTCGTCGCTCAAGGTCTGGCCGAAGCCATCGCCGTGATCGATTCGCTGGAAGGCAATTTGACCGGCTGCGTTTACAGCGACACGCAAGGTTCTGACGACGCCGCCTACGCCCAGTTGGAACCGCATTTGCGTGTGAAAGTTGGTCGCCTGTTAAACGACAAGATGCCGACCGGCGTCGCGGTCAGCCCGGCGATGAACCACGGTGGGCCTTTCCCGGCGACGGGGCATCCGGCTTTCACCGCTGTCGGCATTCCAGCGGCGCTGGTCCGCTTTGGGATGCTGCAATGTTTTGACAATGTTCGCGCCGCGCGACTGCCGGCCGAACTGCAAGACAAGAACCCCACTGGCAAGACTTGGCGCTTGATTGATGGAAACTGGACGACGGGGGATGTCGCTGGTTAGGCGGCGACCAATCACTCCAGAAACAACCAAAGGACCGCGATTCGATTGCGGTCCTTTTTTTCATCGCTAAGCAGCTTGCGATCGCTCCGCTATTTTCGTTCCAATGCGAACGCAAATTCGTTCGGCCCTTCTTCCGTCACCGTCGCCAAGATCGCCGTATCAAGACTACCGTACCGGTTTGGCACAACGTCAACCGAGCCTGACTCGACATCTTCGTCATAGATGGTCACACGATGCTCGCCGATGACCACGCCGCTCTTCATGCCGTTGCTTCGCAGTTCGACAATCTGACCGTCAAGCACTTGCCCGCTCGACGCCGGACCTGGCTCGACCGGCGAAAAGGTGATTAATGCTCTGGGCAGCGGTTGCCCGTTCAGCGTAACGCTGCCCGAGACCGACACCGTCGGAGGCAACTTCGGCCCCCGGTCATAGCATCCTAGTAAAGCGATCGAGCCAAACGCGACGAGCGCAACGCAGGCGAGGGGTGAACGAAATGCCATGGGTCAAACCTGAACGGACGAAGGATGGATGATTCAGGAAACATGACGCCGCTTCACTTCGCAGGCGTCAGCGTCCACTTGCCAAAAAAACAAGAATTGGCAAGCGTCAAAGATCACCAGGCGTTTCGTTGCCACCGCGGGTTCCATACGCTTGATAAGCCATGCGATCGACCGATTCCGAAATGAACCGCACCGATCCGTCGGCCAACCCAAATTCGGCGCCGCCAGGATGATAGCTGCGACTGTAGATCACCATGTTGTCCAAGCCAGACCCATTACAGGGCGCCCGCATAAAGTTGCGACAACTGCTAGAGCGATCGCCTACCAGCGTGTTCGGCGGCTCCAACGTACTGAAAGATCCGCTCGCGCGACGCCCGAAGTAATACGACCCGCGCAGATCTTGATTGGTCGAGTTACGTGGAGCGACGTCGGGCACGACTAAGATCTCTCCCATTAGCAGCGTGTTGGTGGTGCCATCGGTAACGTCGGCCAAATCGGTCCGCGAGTTCGCATAGAAGATGCCGTTGCGATTCCGCATGTTGGCGTCGGTGGTCGGGGTGAAAACTTCCGATCCGCTACAACTGACATAGTTGCCGGCAAAACCAAAATTACCTGACCAGACGGACGGTTCGATATTGGTGATCTTCCGACCGTTCGGATCGCTCGGGCAGGTCAAACCGTCGATCACCGTAAATCGCCCCGGCGCCGTGGCAGGGTTGCCGCCGCCATCCAAGTGCGATTTCATGCCGTCGTAGAGCGCCGCCTGTTCGATAAACGGCAAAATCATGAGCATCCATGTCGGCGGATTGCCGTCAAAGCTGCCGGTGCCGCGACCGCCGTCAAAGTTAACGAGTCCGACAACGCCAGGGGTGAAACGCCCGAACGTATCGTGATAGTTATGCATCACAATTCCCAACTGTTTTAAATTGTTGGAACATTGCATCCGTCGAGCCGCTTCCCGCGCTTGCTGAACCGCCGGCAGCAACAAAGCGATTAAGACGCCGATGATCGCGATCACCACTAATAACTCAACGAGCGTAAACCCATTTCGGGAGCAACGATTTGATTTGCACACGGATAAACCCCAATAGAATAGGAATAAGAATGAAAAATCCCCCCTCTAAGCAGAAGGAATCTCTAATCTATCCGTCCAGAATTATTTCGCAATAGAAGCTAGATTTTTTTCGCACCCCCCGAAAGCCAGCAACTTTCGTTTGCTTCGGCATCCGTGGTGAACCAGCCCCGTTAAAGGCATTTTTCGCCAAATTTCCGCAGAACTATCTCACCTTATGCCCCTTCTCGGAAATGCGGCTGCGTGAGCCTGCCATTTCCCAAACCAGAAGCACCGCCATGAGTGAATACGTTGATTTCACAATCGCTTCGTTGGATCGATTCACCGCAATGAAACGGGTGTTCGATGTGTTCAAGCACGACAAGGACGCCGAAGACTGGCGGCCGAATGAAGAGTTGCTTGAGTTCTTTGACGAAGAGTCACTGGCCAAATTCTACTGGCCACCTGACGACTTGAGGCAAAAGCGAACTGAAGATTTACGAACTCGCCCTGTTGCAATCATACCAACGGATCAGGCAACCGAGCTTCAATGGGACTTCGATTCACTCATCGATGCATTTGTGAACGGCGAATACAATCTCATCCGTTGCGAACTCGTTCGCGGTAACCACGCACGACTTTCTTTCTATGCACTTGCCTACCCATACGGTGGCGTCGGTTGCATGGTCGCACTCATCGAGGCGTTCGACGGCGTTGTGACGGGCATCGAAGATGGCGCCGGTTTTGTCGAGTTTCCAAGATCATGACAATTCCCACAGAGCGTTATCGAAATCAGAAAGAGAAATGGCCGTCGTCTGGCAAGCATCTTCTGGCATGCTTTGATGACGAAACAATCTTGGTGTACCAAGCTTACTCCCCATCAATTGGCCTGTTCGCTGCTCGCAACGGGTACTTTGGCGGCGATTTCAGCTACAACCGAATGAGTTGGATCAAACCGAACTTTCTTTGGATGATGTATCGGAGCAATTGGGGGCAGTCTTCCGGGCAGGAAATAATTTTGGCTATTCGACTTCGCCGAACCTTCTTTGACTCGATTCTTGAAAAAGCCGTACCCTCTACATTCAATCCAGAACAATTCTCAAGTCAGGATGAGTGGAAGTCTGCCGTATCTCAATCGGAAGTACGACTGCAATGGGACCCAGATCACCTTCCGAATGGAGCTAAGGATGAACGAAGAGCGATTCAACTTGGATTACGTGGGTCCACACTTGAAGACTATGGAAAAGAAGAGATTGTCGAAATTATGGACATGAGCGAATTCGTCGTAGCCCAACGTGAAAACGCAATCGGCGAGCGAATCGAGGAACTCATCACACCACTTGAACGTCCCTATCTTCCAAGCAAACGAATATCCTCACGTATTGGAATTGAGTCGATATAGCTTTTGTCGCCAGGTCATGTGGGTCGTGTTAGTCTTAAAGGTAACTGAGTGCGGCAGACGCAGTCTCGGACGCGATCCTGGAGATCCCAAACGGACCTCAAGCCCCCAAGAACATCCAAAATGAAGACGCTGACTAAAGAACTGTGGATGGATATTCCGCAGCGGCGGCAGATCGTTTCGATTCATTCCGAAGTCGAGGACCTGGTTACTCAGAGCGGGGTTCAAGATGGACTTGTTCTTGTAAACGCAATGCACATTACGGCAAGCGTTTTCATCAATGACGACGAGAGCGGCCTGCACGCCGACTATGAGCGCTGGCTCGAAGAACTGGTCCCTTTCAACCCCGGCGGCGATCCGAAGCAAGGCGGCTATCTCCACAATCGGACCGGCGAAGACAACGCCGACGCGCATCACAAACGCCAGATCATGGGACGCGAGGTCGTTGTGGCGATCACAGGGGGCAAGCTCCATCTGGGGCCTTGGGAGCATATTTTTTATTACGAGTTTGACGGGAAGCGGCGGAAGCGGATTTTGATCAAGGTGATTGGGGAGTAACGACAAACCGAGACGAAATTTGCCTCCATTCGCAACGCTCATCGAGCCATTGCGGCGCAAGGAAGGCCTCCTGCCTTACCCCGTTTTCAGGGGCTTTCACGTTGCCAACGTAAGACCGCTAGCAGCCGAGATCTTGATCGGCAGCGAATTGGGCTACGCCTCCATCGCCTGAGATCAATACTCCTTGATATAAAACAACTTCCGGCCAGACGGACCGCTCCGTCCGTGAAACATCTCCAATGGCGTGGTTCTTGTCACCCGTAGTGGTAATTCGCGAGCTACAATTCTCAGTTCAGATCCTTGAGAGATCGCGAGAAATCGCCCTTGAGCTGGTGAAAAGAGAAGTTAGAGGCGGAAAAAACCTCGTAGCCAAAAAAGTCAACCCCTCCGCTTCGGTTCTGGATAAAAACCAATCGAGCCATTTTCGGCCATGCAAAGGATTGCTTATGTAATTACATTGGGTATTGTAGTTGCATTGGACATTGTGGACACATTGGGAAATGTGGATTTAGTGGGCACTTCGACGTCCATGCAATTGTTCGATAATGTTCAAACGCTCTGATGCCATGAGGGTAACAGATGAAGAAAACCGAGACCCTCCTTGATTCCTTGCGTGCCCATGTGGAATCGCAGGGGGACAAGACCGCATTTACCTTTCTGAAATCGGATGAAGAGCAAATCTCGGTCAATTACCGAGACCTTGATTCACGTGCCCGGGAAATCGCTCACCGCTTGCTGCAGGTAGTTGAACCGGGCGACCGAGCGTTGTTGATGTATCCCGCCGGTCTTGATTTCATTGAAGCGTTCCTGGGGTGTCTGTACGCCGGGATCGTTGCGGTTCCCGCCTATCCCCCCAAGAAGAATCGCAACGCCGAACGGATCCTCACCATCGCCGAGGATTGTTCGCCCCGTTTGCTCCTCTGCGCTTCCGAGACCAAGCGGAATGTCGAAGGCGAAATTGCTCGTGCGATGCCGAGATCGACGGTCCTTGCTACCAATGAACGGAGCGCTGCGAGCGGCGGATCGCTGCCGCAACTCCACAGCGATCAATTGGCGTTCCTGCAATACACGTCAGGTTCGACCGCTGTTCCTAAGGGCGTGATGGTGACTCATGGAAACATGGTCGCCAACGAGCAACTGATCCAGCAGTATTTCCAATTCACCCAAGAGTCGACGGTCGTTTCTTGGTTGCCGATGTTCCACGATATGGGACTCATCGGCGGCATTCTTGCGCCGCTGTTTGTCGGGTTCCCATCCGTGTTGATGGCGCCCAACACCTTCCTGCGCGAACCGATCAAGTGGCTGCAAACCGTGACGGACTTCGGCGCGACAGCGACCGGCGCTCCCAATTTCGCCTTCGATCTATGTGCGAAAAAAATCACGCCCCAGCAAAAGACAAAGCTCGATTTCTCGTCGTTGACGATCGCCTTCAACGGCTCCGAACCGGTTCGCGCTGAGACCGTGCAGCGATTCAGCGAAGCGTTCGCCGATTGCGGCTTCCGTCCCGAGGCCTTCTTCCCTTGCTACGGCATGGCCGAGACGACGCTGCTTGTTTCTGGTGGACCACCGCTCGCGAACACCGATATTGTCACCGTTGACGCCGCACAGCTTGTCCAACATCAGATCGTCGACTCGGATCAAGGTCGACCGCTCGTCAGTTGCGGCCAGGTCGGACCTGATCTCGAAGTTCGGATTGTCGATCCCGAGACCTTCATCCAGCGCAGCCCCCATGAAGTTGGAGAAATCTGGCTCAACGGCGACAGCGTCGCTCAAGGATACTGGCATCGGACCAACGAGACCGTCGAAGCGTTCCAAGCCCAGCTCGAGGGAGACGATCGCAATTGGCTCCGTACCGGCGACTATGGGTTTCTCCGAGACGGACAGTTGTATGTGACGGGTCGCTTGAAAGATCTGATCATCATTCGTGGACGAAACATCTATCCGCAAGACATTGAGGAACTGGTCGAGCAACACTTCGAAGTGATCGAACCGAACAGTTGCGCCGCATTTTCCGTCGAGAGCAATGGGGAAGAAAAACTGCTGGTGATCGCCGAAGGAACCCGCGAGATGGTTCGCTGGTCCAACAACGGCGGCGGCAACGGCGAGTTGGTGGATCTTCACCACAAGATCGACACGCTCCGCTCGGCGATCCTCAATCAGTTTGAAGTGGCGCTGACCGATTTGATGTTCGTGCGTCCCGCGACCTTTCCGACCACTTCTAGCGGAAAAGTACAGCGGCAACTGGCCAAAAAACGCTTCGAGAGCGGCGATTTTGAAATCGTCTTTGAATCGGCGGTCCGCACGCCGGAGACGGTCGAAACTTCTCCCTCCGGTTCGGCGGAACTGACCACGATCATTTGCGACATCTTGCAAGAATGGGCGCGCGACGAAGAGCAACAACTCCCACCGCTGGATGGACACACGACGTTCACTTCGCTCGGCGTTGACTCGCTGGCGGCCGCCGACATCGGCGCTCGGCTAGAGAAAAAACTTGGCTTCAGCGTTGAAGCTGACACGCTCTACCAGCAACATACGATCGATGAGCTAAGTCAATTCCTTGGTCGCCGCGTGCCGACCAATTCGTTGGCCGGCGGCAACGGTCATGCCGCGCTGACTCAGGCCGACTATCTCGGCTTCTTCCAAGAAGGCCTCCAGCGCTTCCACCAATTTCGGGATGCTGGGCACGACTATTTCGGCACCGTGATCGAAAGACAAGAAGGAAGCTATGCCTGGGTCGGCGGCCAGAAGATGCTAATGATGGCGTCGTACAGTTATCTCGGCCTGATCAATCGGCCCGAGATCAACCAGGCTGCCGAAGAAGCGATCGCCCTGTATGGGACAGGCGCCCACGGCGTGCGCCTGCTGGCCGGCACCTTTGACGCGCATCGACAGCTTGAGCAGGAGATTGCCGAATTTTTCCATTCCGACGATGCGATCGTCTATAGCAGCGGATTCATGACGAATCTGGCGACGGTCGCCGCTCTGGTCGGCAAAGGGGATTTCGTCATCGGCGACGAGTTGAACCATGCGAGCATCGTCGACGGCTGCCAGTTCTCGGCGGCGACCTTCCTGATGTTCTCGCACAACAACATGGAAGAGCTGGAAGAGATTCTCAAAGAACACCGTGGACGACGCATGCTTGTCATCGTCGACGCCGTCTATTCGATGGAAGGCGATATCGCTCCCCTCCCGCGCATCATCCAACTATGTCGCGAGTACGGCGCGTTGTTAATGGTCGATGAAGCGCACAGCTTGGGCGTGATCGGCAAAACCGGCAAGGGAATTCAAGAACACTTCGACCTGCCGGACGACGCGATCGACATCAAGATGGGCACGCTTTCCAAATCGATCGCCAGCTGCGGCGGCTTCATCGCCGCTCGCCAAGAGATCATCGATTTTCTCAAGCACACCGCACGAGGCTTCATCTTCTCGGCGGCATTGCCGGCGGCCCAAGTCGGCGCGGCTCGTAAGTGCTTCGAGATCATTCAACGTGAGCCTCATTTGGCCGATCGGCTGCGAAGGCTGTGCGACCAATTTGTGAGCGGGCTGCGGCAACTCGGCTTTGAAGTGCCGCCAACCGAATCGGCGGTCGTTCCGATCATCTTCTCGACCGAAAAAGAAACGTTGGAAGCCGTCGGTTTCTGTCGCGATCAGGGGCTCTTTGTCGTTCCGGTCTTCTACCCAGCCGTGCCGATGGACAAGCCGAGAATCCGCGCGACCGTGACTGCGTCGTTAACCGAGGATGAAATCGACAGTGCGTTGAGCGTCTTCCAAGCATTGTCAACGATGCAATCTCAAAGTCGCATGGAGCGAGCGTTGGAAGCGAAAGGAATGGAGAAGAGAACCATTACCGTTTCTCGTACTTCCTCCTCATTCTCGGCGCCGTGATCGAATTTCGGAGAGCGGTGCGAATTTTTCGCATCACTGGATAAGGACAATGCGCGGCTTACTTCAAGCAACCTTAGAGAAAGCTTCCTAATAGCCGCTTGAGCAACTCGATTTGCGATCTCCCACTTCTACCCGCCTACCATCCGGCGGGCCCGTCACGCGAAACGTATAAAGCAGCGCCGGCAGCAGCAACAGATCGCAAACGAGTGCGATGAGCAGTGAGAGAATCAAGACCAGCGAAAAACGCGACATCACCAACAACGTCTGATTTAAGAAGGCGGCGAGTCCCACCGTCGCGATCAACGTTGTCGCCAACATGGCGCGTGAACATTGCGCATAGGCGATTCGGATTGCGCTGCTAGTGATTCTCGACGATCCCTCTTCGCGTAGCGCGATTTCTTTGGCCCGCATCATAAAATGGGTCGTATCGTCGACCGCAATTCCCAGCGCGATGCAACCGGCGATGGCAATGCCGATATCGATCGGTTGCCCCCACAGTCCGATCGCTCCGTACAAACAGATCGCCGGAAAACAGTTGGGGATCATCGACAGCAGGCCCAACGGAACCGACCAAAGCGCCAGCATCATCAACGGGCAGATGACGGCGAAAGCCAGCAGATAGTTGAAAAAGAGATCGGCCATCAACTTGTTTTGCGCGACATGGTACAGCAGGCCAACGCCGGTCTGTTGAATCTGGATCTCGTCGGGCGAATACCGTTTCGCCAGTTCTTGCTTGGCGACGATCGCCACCGAATCTCGCAACTGCTCAAAATCGACGCTTTTCGAAAAGGGAAAGCGCAGACTGATTCGCCAAGTTTCGATCGCTTCGCCAGAGGGCGTCGACTGAAGCGACAAATAAGAAGTCTCGGTCAATTGCTCGCGTAAGCCTGCCAGCTTTTTGCGGTACAAGACGCGCTGGCTCACGCCGGCGATCCCGCGCTTCTCCGATTCCGGCGGCAACCAGGCAGTCGCAGACAAGGTTGCGTCGACTTCCGCGGTTTCTTCCAGAACCGTTTGCAGTTGGCGAATCGCGGCCGCTCGATCCGCCAACTGAGCCGGATCAGCGGCGACAAATTCGACCAGCAGTTCGGTTTGGTCGATCGGACCGATCTTCGCCTCAAAGCGGGCGACGTCGCGAATCGTCGCGATCTCAGATCCGAACATCTCTTCGACCTCGAGCCCGCTTTGGAGCATCGGCAAGCCGCAGGCCGTCACCACAAGCGCTACGACGAACCAGCCAAAGACAAAACGTGGATGCGCCGCTGTCCAGTCATGTAACGGAGCCAGTGACGCGCCAGCACGCCCGGTCTCGATTTTTCCTGCGATCAACTGCAACGCCCAAGGTGCGAACGCTAATTGCCAAAAGACCGAATTCACCACGCCAGCTGCGCAAAAAAATCCAAATTCGCGGATCGCCTGATATTCACTATGACTGAGCGACAACATGCTGACCGCCGTGGTCAATGCGGAAAAGAGACAAGGCTTCCAACCAAGCCGCAGCGCCGTTGCGGCGATCTGAGAATGATCGGCGCCGCGGGCATAATTGATCAGATGCAACGTACCGGAAACCGACAGGATAAACGTGAGCGCAGGGATCGCCGAAGTCAGGCCGCCCCATTTGTAACCGCTCAAGGTCACTATTGCGATGCTCATGCCGCTGGCGACGCCGCTGGTGAGGAAGACCACCAGAACCAGCCGCAGGTCTCGGAGAAAGAACCACGCCACAATTGTCGCCAACAGGCAACACGGCAGCAGCGCGTTGGTCAAATTCTGGCGGATCAGCTTATCCCCTTCCGCTGAAATCGCCGGATAGCCGACGATCAGCAATCCCGCTTGATCGGCGCCGACACTGTCGCGCACGGCCGTTTCGACAAACTCCATCGAATCCAATCGATTCGTCATGCCTGATTTAGTCAGAATGATCGCAATACAGGTCTGGTCGTTCTCACCAAAGAAGAACCCGCGAAACCGCTCGATAATCGCCCCCTGCGTCTCATAGCCTGCACTGTTGTTCTCCAGCAAGTTGGCGCCTGAGATCGTCTTTGCGACGAGCCCGCTGACATCGTCTCGCTGCAACCGATCTTCGACCAACTGTCGGCGCGGGTCGTCGGCCGTACAGTCGTCCCAAGTCACCAGCAGAAAATCATCGACGCCGAACCGCGACACTAGCGACTCATAAAGGTCGCGCTCGTCCGAATGGTCGGGGAGCCATTGCATCACATCTTCGATGTTCGTATCGATCTTCAAAATGCCGAGGATGCAGATCGATGCGCCGATGAGAAACTGAAAAAGCACCACCGCGACGATGGTCTTCCTTCGCATGCTGGCGTTTTCGTAAGGCATGTGCGTGCTGCTGGAGAGTCGTTTCTAGTCGACACCCCTAGAAGAGGCTTCACGTTTGTAGCATTTCCCCTGGGCTGCGACAAATCGATCTCAAGCAATGACCAAGTACTCCGCTAGACAACCGAGAAAGCTGTGCGCGAGAATGGAGCAGCCGTCGAAGAATATGGCGCCGAGACGCAGGCGAGCGCCAATTTCGCGAATCGCCGCCAAGATGGCCGAATCGATTGCCTCGATATGTTTTGATATTCCTGCGAACAAGGATTGGAAAACCGATCACGATGCCCTACCCATGCCCCGCTTGCGGTTTTGAAGTTTTTGACGATCCAACCGGCAGCTACGAGATTTGCCCAGTCTGCGGCTGGGAAGATGACCCGGTGCAGTTGCGGTTTCCCCAATTGCCGTACGGATCGAACGAGGGCTCGCTTTGGCTCTGGCAAGAAGCGGTGCTGAAAAAGTTTCCCCTTGACCAACAAATGGTCGAAACCTATCGCCGCTGCGCTGATTGGCGACCGTTGACCGCCGCAGATTGCGCCACGACCGAACCGCAGCCAACCAACGGATCCGAGTATTTAGACTTTGCCGGGCAAGACGCGCCGCCGTACTACTGGCGCGCTTAAGAAACGCGAGCTAGCGCTCTACTCTGCGAAGAAAAGAAAAACAGCCAAACGGCAAACATACCTGCTAATCGCTTGGCTGTGATATTTCAACGATCGACTTTACGACTCACTCGATTCTACGCCTGGGAAGAGCGACTCCAATCGCCGCTCCAGCTCTTCGCCGCGAGCTTGTGTCGTGATGACATTCCCATCGGCGTCGATCAAGATCATGCAAGGAACAGCGCTAATGCCGTACTGTTTGGCGACTGGGTGCTTCCATCCTTGCTTCTCTTCGTCCCCTTCTTCGTGCAGGATGATCCAAGGAATTTCGTTCTTGTCCAAAAAATGCTGGAGATGTTCACGATTCTCATCAATGCTCACGCCGACAATTTCGAAGCCATGCGATTGGTACTTTGCATAGTGGTCCTTCATTTTTGGAAATTCGGCGATACATGGTCCGCACCAAGTCGCCCAAAAGTCGACCAAAATGACTTTGCCTTTCAGTTGCTTCACATCAAACGATTTGCCTTCCATCGTGGTCCCCGTCAATTCCATCGACATGCCGGGTAAGCTCAAACGCTTCGCAGTCAATTGAAACTTCTTGCCCCCCTTCTCTAAGGCAGGGTCGTCGGCCGAGAGAAAATGCTCGGCAAGTTTCTGGTGCGCCTTGGCGGCCGGACCATACTCTGTCGCCGGCTCGATGAAGGCCGCGCAGTTCACGGCGAATTGCAGCAATTTTTTCGTCGGCGCTTGCCCCAGCACATAGGCGATCGCTGCGTCGATTCGCTTCACCTGCAGGGCAGGCTCCAGTGTCGAGACGCCGTCTAATGAAAACATAATCGCATACTCTTCGCCCAAGGTCCTGAGTCGCGGTTCGTCCGAAGCGGCTAACCCCTGGAGGGCCGCTTCTAATTCGACGGATCTTTCCGCTTCGCCGGCTTTCATCAGCAGCTTCAGCAGCTTTAGCTGAAGCGCCGCCGCTTGCAGTCGATCATCAACAGACAGGTCCTCTTCCAATAATGGTTTCATCGCTTCGACGCCGACGGCGAGGTTCTTACGAAGCGACGCCTGTTTTTCTTCGAGGGTCGCACCTTCGTATTTGAAAGCCGCTCCTTGAATCTTCCAAAGTCGGTTGGCGATGCTGACAGCTTCCACTGGTTCAGACTTTTCCGTCTCATTTGCGAATGAGATAGGGGGCTGGCCCCAATTCAGCACAACCATGCACAGGACCATCAGCCCAAATCGAACTCGGTACTTTTTCATTTTTCAATCAATCGAGGATTATTGGACAAAAACCCCGGCCCTTAGTTGCTGGGAAGACCGGGAGTAAAAAACTCATTGTTCAAAGGCGTGGGCAAGATCTTGACATTAGAAAGGGTGATCGGCGGCAGCGTGTTTCGCCCGGGCTTAATTTGGATTTCAGTCACGGGATTGTCCGGATTCGCGAACTTGCCATCGAGACGATCAACGGGGTAAAGTCTCGTCCCTTGCGGCCAGGTTAGCGTCACTACGTAGCTGCTTGCGGGCGCGCCATCGCCTAACCCATAGGTTGAAAGCTCATAGGATCCATCTTCTTTGACCAGTCCCCAGCTCTTCGAATCCCGCATATCGAGCTTTTCTCCGGTGGGGTAAAGCATCAACACCGCGTCTTGGGGTGAGATGTCGTTGATCGTGATCGTGCCGGTGACAGGATAGGTCCGCGCCTGCCAACTAGAGTCGCGATTGCAGCCGATCACGACCAACAAACTCATCACGATCCCAGCAAAACGCCGGTTGATATTCATGTGGCTGAGATTCATTGAAAGGCCCCCACTACGTCGCCATCGGTCGGATTCGTTAATTTTTCCATCGTTGCAGCGTCAATATTCTCGCGAATGAAATGAACAGACCCGTCTCCCAATAGTGAGTTCATCCCGCCGGTATGAAACGAGTAAGCGTTCCCATAGAAGTTGGTGTTATTCATGACGTTGCCGGTGCTGATCACTGTCGGATAAGTATCCGCCGGAGTCATCGCGTTCAGCACATAAGTCTGAGCTTGAAGTCGCAGGCCGTTTGAATATCCCGTCCATGGCACCGAGAAGACGCTGACAGCGTCGCCCCAGACGATGCCTGTGCCTGCGACGTTTTCTTCAAAGCTTGAGGACATCTGCGTGTTGTTGAAGTAGATGTGCGCTCGCCCCGCGGCTTCATACATAAAGAGAGTGTTGGTCAGCCCATCTGTTATCTTGCTGAATGGGCTATAGCGAGCGAATGTTCCCGAATATCCCAATGTCGAATTTAGAACATAACTGTAGTCGGAAGTTTGAAAGCCCAAGCCCTTGGACGACGTCAACGGCTCGCCTCCTTGCGGAGTCGACGCACAGATGTAGGCGTCTGGCATTTTGTTATTGAGATCAAGGTTTTCGGTATCGTTGTACGGCTTAGTATGATCGTAAAGGTCTTCCGCGTTTCCGGCTTCTAGAAAGGGCAAGATTGAAATATTGGGACTGCAGTTGGTCGAGATGCTTCCGTTCGGCAATGCGCCGTAGGTATCGTGATAGTTATGCAGGGCCAGCCCCTGTTGCTTCATATTATTCGTACAGCTCATTCGGCGAGCCGCTTCTCTCGCCTGTTGTACTGCGGGAAGCAAAAGCCCTATGAGAACTCCGATGATCGCAATCACGACCAATAGTTCGACCAATGTAAAACCACGCTTTTTCATCGATTCGTCACCCAAAAAGGAATACGGGATATTTGCTTGGTCAAAATTAGCAAACGCTATACCGATCTCTTTCGGGGATCCGACAGCAGCGGCGCCAAATAGACGCAATCCCTTGCATGAAAGCAGCTTACGGACATTCCAGCGACATGCCGCACCGTCTCCGGAACCCTCTCTCGCTTATCTATGAGACAGAAAATGCGCGAGAGAAAACCGTTCGCCGAGCAACCATGGAGAACCGGGCGAAAATTGCGCAAAAAGCATGCAGTCGTGAGAGACTTTTCAGCAATCGGCTCTGGCGGAAACTAAGAATAAACCCGGTACAGGTTAGGAGTTGTCCCCACCTGACGACGAAACTCTCGCCCCATGTGCGATTGGTTATAGAAGCCGCATTGCGCGGCGATTTGGTCAAGCGTCAGATCCGGGTTCCCATACCGCAGCAGGTACTTCGCGTGATCAATGCGCACCTGCAAGAGATAACGAGAAGGGGTCAGTTCCATGGTTTGACGAAACAAACGCGTGAAGTGACAGGGATCAACGCCGGCTGCTTGGGCAAGATCGTCGCGCGAAACTTCTTGGGCGAAATTTGCGTGCAGATATTCCAGCGTACGTTGGATCGACGCCGGTCGCAGGCGTTCTTTCGGTCCGAGCGGCTCCGGCAACTGATTTTCAGTAAGAACTAACAAGCGGCGAATGAGATCGTCGACCAGATCGTCAGCGGTCATCCTGGCGCCTGCCGCGGGCTGACTCTCAAACTGGTGAAGTAGTCGCTTAAGCAGCACTTCAATCGCATCGTCTCGGAACGATTTTGAGTGCAAAACGTCCATCGCAGGGGCTTCGCGTCCCAAGATGCGACTGGCCCGCCGCTGCAGAACTTCGGGCCGAATATACCAAGCGATCGAGTGAAAGGGACCTACTCCTTTAATCTCGGACGGAAGTTGATCGCTCACGAAAACGATGCTGCCTGGTCGATTGGGACGATGATATTTTCCCAACCCCATATCCAATTCTAGGGGATGCTTTGCACCGCTGTTCAACAACAACGACAAAAGCTTCATCCCGCCGGGATCGCCGTCATCGATCGCCTCGGACAACAGCACTTCGGCAATTTCAAATTGCCCGCCGGGGTCATGAAAGTGATTCACGGCCATCATCCGCTCACGCTGCCAGTTGGGCGTCTGGCAATACATCTCCCATGAATCGACCCCCATCGAAAGAGAATCACGTTGGGATAGGATGGCGTCCAGAGAACTCATGACATCTCATTCTGCATGTCAGCACGAAGAACGGCGAGGCAGCTATTATCAACAAGATCGCCAAGTTCTTCAACGTTTTATGACAGATCGGCGAAGTCGCGCAGAACCCAAGGCCTAGGTTCAAAAAACGCCAGATCAAGGGGTTGCCTGTCGCATACGATTAGCGGCCGGCAAGTCATCATTACCTAAGCATCTAGGGAAACCGCTGAAAAATTGAGCCCGGTTTCCTGGGGATCAAGTGCGAGATCGCCAAACTCATAGCAGAGAAAATGTCCTCCGCTTGCTGTATCAATCTATCTCCGCCATAACAGCACGCCGCTCAAGAGAAAGCTGAGTAAGATGCCGGTAACAATGGAAAGTGGAAACGGACGTTGTTCTCTTCAACCCGAATATCGCCAAGCAAGCGACCGAGCCGAGAAAGCTATGAGGCGATCAGCAGTCTGATTTCCACCGTGCCGACCAGACCGCTGACCGCTGAATATAATCAACTCTCGCATGTTGACGTTTGGTCGTTTGCTCTCGCGAACTCCTGTTTCGCCTAAATAATGGTCGGCGACCAATTGGGCGGATCGCTGGCCGGGAATGATTCGACGCTGGACTCATCAACGCGATCATTCGGCACCTCGGCCGACGCTTCATCACGGGTCCAGGAAGCGGTTAGATCATTCGCCGCGAGAATTCGGTCAAGCAATTCTTCCGTTTCGGCTGGCGGCGTTTGGGCGCAAAAAAGAGCTGTTTGCCGTCGAACCGCATCTTCTGTATCGGGATAATGAGCGACGTGTCGCTCGGCGGCTGCTTCAAGCCGTTCGCGAACATGTCGCCACTCTTTGGTCATTTGCACGTCGTTCATGGCGCCTCTCCTTGAAACGTAGGGGATACCTGAATGCGACGCAGAAGTTAGGTGTGTCGCAATCCGTTTGCCCGTTAATGCAATTGTAGGCGCACCAAGGATCGCTCCGTCAAATAGAAGCATTTAGCCCCTATAGAGGCCGAATCACGGCTGGACAGTTGGCCCATTAGGCAACGAATAATCAGCGCCGTTCAAGCTGTTGACGACCGAAAGTTGCCAATCGTGTTGCAGCTTCGTCAGCTGCTCGGCTACGTCTGGATACTGCTTCAGTACGTTTTGCTTCTCATACGGATCGGCGGCCAAATCGTACAACTCGAAACGAACCGCTCCTTTCTTATTCTCAATGCGATGCAGTTTCCAATCGCCGCTGATCAGCGACGCGTGTCCCGGAAAGGTATCAGTTGAGACCGGCGGTTGCGGCAGGTCAGCCGCATGAATACTCACTTCTTCCACCGGCAAATCGCCGCCAGCCGCTTGCTTGTTCAATAGCTCTTGCATCATCGCATCGGAACGAACCGGCATTCCACCGTTGGCTGTCTGCCAAAATCCGATCGGTTGCGGTCGTGCTTCGGTCTTCGCCGTCAGCAGCGGCAGCAGGTTGATCCCATCCAGCGGACGTTCCTCATCTGGCGACAGTCCGGCGGCAGCCAGCACCGTCGGAAAGATGTCGCAGGTGGTCGCTCGCAGCGATGTCGTCTGCGGCGCCGGAAAGCGAACCGGCCAATCGAGAATGCCCGGCACGAGCAAACCGCCTTCGTAGATCGAACCCTTCTTCTCGCGAAAGAGGCCGGCCGAGCCTTTCGCCTTGTCGGCGCCATTGTCGCTGCAGTACCACAGAATCGTGTTGTCAGAGATTCCCAACTCTTTCAGCGTATTGCGGATCTTGCCGTACGCCCGATCGATACCGGTCACTTCGCCGTAGTAATCACGAAACTTGGCAGGCTCATCTTTGTACAGTTCGCGATCGGCGTCCGCGGCGATATGCGGGTTATGCGGCGAACCAAACCACACGACCGAAAAGAACGGCTTCTCCCTTTTCGCCTGCTCGCGAATCCAATCGATCGCCAGGTCAGCGGTCACGTCCGAGCTTTCGCCGTGATACTGAATCGCACGACCCTGGTCGCACAAGATCGGATCGTTGTCATAAAAATTGGGAGCGCTGATCCAGTGATCGAAACCGCACTTGCCCGGATTGACCGGGCTGTCAGTGCGTACCGAACCGAGGTGCCATTTGCCAAAGTGCGACGTTGCGTAGCCTGCGACTTGCAGCCGCTCGGCCAAGGTGATCTCTTGCGGACGAATCGGCCACCCCCAAGCATAGACCGCCGAACGATTTGGATTGCGGCCGGTCAACACGCTGCAGCGTGTCGGCGAGCAAACCGGAGCCGCGGCGTAAAACCGATCGAAGCGAACCCCCTCGGCAGCCGCTTTGTCCAGATTCGGCGTCAAGATCGGCGCCGCATGGTTATAGCCGACGTCTCCCCACCCCTGATCGTCGGCCATCACCAAAATGATGTTGGGGCGATCCTGGGCCGCCAATAGCGGCGACGCGAAAAACGCAACAAAGGCCAGGCAAGCGAAGAGAGCACGGAATAGCATGTCGGTAGGCTTTCAATGGGCGGGCAGGTTTCTACGTCCCAGGCTACACAAACGAAACGCGCCGTTCCACACTCCCTTGGTCAAAGCCAAAAATTCTCGCGTGACGCAACACTAGCCCGTTGCGCCAGCGAGGGAAAACGATGGCGATACCAACCCGGCTTAAAGTAAGTGTCCAGCCGCATTCCAGCGGCGCCGCCTACTCGTGCCCGGCGCCCTTTGCGCCCTTCTTAAGGTTCGCCAGGAAGGCGACCAGGTCGCGGATTTCCTGTCGCGAAAGATGTTTGTAGATATCTTCCGGCATCGGCGAGTTCGCCGCTTTGCGAACATCAATGTCATCCTGCAAAATTGTCAGCAAATTCCCTTCGGCGTTGACCAGACTGAGCGCGTCGTCGGTCTCTTCTTTCAACACGCCGGAGAGCGTCTGTCCGTCGACCGTCAGGACCATGACCGACTCGAATCCTTTCGCGATTTTCGCGTTCGGGCGGACGATCGCTTCCAGCAGATACTCCGGCTTTTTTTCGGCGCCGATCTTGTCGAGTTCTGGACCGACGCGACCGCCGGTTCCTTGAGCACGGTGACAACGGACGCACGAGACTTCCGTCTTTTCAAAGAAGATCTTACGTCCCTTCTCGGCATCGCCGCCCGCCAAAGCCGGTCGATACATCGCCAGCGGATCGGATGCGTCGAGCGTCGCTTCGTACTTGCCTAGCAACTCACCTACCGCTTTGTCGTCTCGTTTCGCTTCGGCGGCTTGCAGCACGTCCAGTTGCGTATCGACCGGCACTTCTCCGGCTAACAACGCGGCGACTTGATCGGCTATCGCTGCGGCGGAGCCATCCAATTTGGTCTCGGCCAGCGAAGCAAGCGCCTGCTGGCGTTCAACCTTCGTGCCGGCTTTCGCTCCGCCTGCCAACTTGGCGATCGCCTGGTCAGGAGCGACCTTCTCCAGCAACGAACGGGCGGCGGCGCGAACCTCAGGCACATCGGACGAAAGCGCGTCAAGCACGACCGACTTGTTGTTAGCGTTCAGTGCGACTGCAGCGGTCAGCGCATCGGCCCGAGTTTGCGGAGTTTGCTCCGCGTCATTCATCAACGCGATCAAAACCGGTGCGACCTCTTGAATACCAGACTTGGCGGCCAATTGCGCGGCGGCGTTGCGAACTTTCTCGGTACCGGCCAGCAGACCCGGCAATTGGGTGACCAGCGCGGCTTTCGCTACTTCGGCGTCGCGGCTCTCCAGCGGACGATGGAAGTTCAGCACGCGATCCAGCGGCGACGGTTCGGCCCAGTCTTGCAGCATCGCGAGCGCTTCTAACCGCATCGCTTCCGGCGCGTTGGAATCAGCGGCGTATTCGGCCAAGGCGGCGGCTGTCTCGGCGTCACCTAGTCGAAAGTTTGCATTCAGGACGCGGCGTAATAAAGCGTTGTCTTTTAGCCCGCGATGGATCAGGCCGGCAAGTTGCGGCATCGCGGCTTCCATCGGCAAATCATGAATCGCACGAGCCGCTTCCAGAACAACCGACTCATTTCCATCTCCCAAAAACCGGACGATCGACGGACTATGCAGTCGTCGCAGCGCCACGACCGCGGCGCGACGAACCGCGACCGAGTCATGTTTTGACAGATCGCCGATCTGCTGGACGTTTCGCGTAGCTGCCAAGGCCAGCACGGCGCCATGTCGCAAGACGGGGTCCTGATCGTCGTTTTCGGCGAGGATCTCGACGATCCGCTCGAACATCGGCCGCGTGTCGCCAAAATGATTTCCCTTGGAAACGCCGACAAGGGCGAAGTATTTCACCCGCGGGTTCTCGTCGTCAAGCAGCGCGACGAGCGATTCCGGAACTTCGAGATCGCCCAGGACTTTGGCCGCTTGGGCGCGAACTTCGGGATCGGCGTCCTTCACCATCGTTTCGCTGAGCGCTTTGGCAGGCTCGGCCCGTTCGCGAACGTCGCGCAGCTTGTCGGCGATTTGTCCAATGCCCCAGATCGCGTGCAAGCGAGCCAATTGGTTGTCGCTGCTGGTCGCAACTTGGTTGAAGACGTCTAATGCATCACGATTAGCCAGTTCAAACTGAGCCCCTTGGCGAACGCGTCGATCGGGGTGGGCCAGCAGCTTGCCAAGTTCGTCCGTCGCTTTGTCGGTGAACCCGGCGGCCAGCAGTTTTTGCATCTCTTTGACGATCGGCTGATCGATTTCTTTCGGATCGAAGAAGCGATAGAGTCGCCCTTTGTTGAGCCCGTTCCAACCGTCGACCCAGTCGCTGACATAGATGGCTCCATCGGGGCCAAAATCGACGTCGGTCGCCAGAATGTGCCAAATCGCCAGTTGGTGGTCCACCATTTCGTAGGTGGCGCCTTTGTTTTTCAGCGTAAAAGAACGGACGCCGCTATTGGCGGGACCGCCGCGAAAGTCGCAGAGGAAAAAGGTCCCACGAAACTTTTCTCCGAGGCCGACGCCGGGATAATACGCCAGGCCGCTCGGCCCGTCGCCAAAGTTGCGAATCGGCGGATTCAGATATGCGGCCTGGCCTTCGTGAAAGGGGTGCCATAGCTTTTCGCGATTCCAAGGTCCGCGATCGCTGAGATATTGGAAAGCCATATTCCAACCGCTGTTTCCCCCTTCGACCAGATAGATCCACCGCGCTGCATCGCCGCTGTCCGAGTTGTTGTCCCCGGTGAACAGATTGCCGTAGTCGTCAAACGTCAGCTCTTGCGGATTTCGCAGCCCCGTATAAAAGACTTCCAATTCCGTTCCATCCGGATTGCAACGAAACACGGCGCCGCTACCGGGATCTTTCAGTACGCCGGCGTTGGTGCGGACGTTGTAGCCGCGATCGCCGATGCTGAAATAAACCTTGCCGTCGTTGCCAACGACCAGTCCGTGCATGTCATGTCCACGAAACGCGTACCGCACGCCGAAGCCGGTATAAAGCGCCTTGCGCTGGTCGGCGACGCCGTCGTTGTCGGTATCGCGCAGCTTCCAGAGATTGGGAATGTTCGTGTAAAAGAGATCGCCGTTCAGCCACAGTACGCCGGCGCCGGTTCCTTCGACGATATCGTTGAAGTGATCGGCGAAGACCGAATCGTGATCGGCCCGGTGATCGCCGTCGCGATCTTCGATCAGACGAATGCGATCGTCATGTTTGGTGTAGGACTCTTTCGCTTCGGGATGGTGTTTGAGGATGTAGGCGCGGCGATCTTCGACCGATTGCGCCGCCAGATCATCATGGAGCCAATAGTTGTGTCCGCGATTGTCTTCGACCCCTTTGCTTTGCCGAAATGTCTCAGCGACAAACACGCGTCCCGTCGGATCAAAGCAAAATGCAACCGGATTCGCGATCCGCGGTTCGGCGGCGAACAGCTCGACCTGGAAGCCTGCAGGCATCTGGAAGCCCGACATCGCGTTCTTCCCTTCGTCCGAGGCGGGCGCAACTTGCGGCGTCTCCGGTTCGGGAACATCGTTTTCGGCACGAACGAAAGAAGGGAGCGCTAGCGTCGACAGCGCCAGCGCGAGAATCGGTGCAAATAGCTTCACGACGATCGACCTTGGTAGAACAAACGACAGAATACGGCCTGGGGAGATCGACGACGCCTAGGCGGGAGGGAAACGGCGTCGAATCTTTTAGCCTAATCGCCTGAAAAACTTCGAGCAACTCCCTGGTCAGGGGCTCGGTCGACTGCGGCTAGTCGCGGCGCCCTGGATCGTCTTTGCCGTACCGCCCTTGATATTCGTCTTTGGGGTATTTGCGGATGTTTTTCCGCATTTTGTCGCTCATCGCCGCCGCGACATCAATATTCAGCTCGTTGGCCAATGCGAGCCCGTAGCATAAGATATCGGCCAATTCTTCGCCGATGGCGGTCATCTTGGCGGGGTCGGACTCTACTTCCCGCGACGCTTCGACCGTAAGCCACTGGAAATGTTCCATCAGTTCGGCCGCTTCGACCGCCAGCGCCATGCTGATATTTTTGGGAGCGTGAAATTGCCGCCAGTCCCGTTCGGCGACAAACTGCGAAATCATTTGCTTGATCGCGGCGACCGAGGTTTGGTCGTCGGTCGTCAGACGATCGATCAGCGTATTCAGCGACGGCGCTTCGTCAGTCATCAGGCGGTTCCGCATACAAGAGGAGCGAAAACCGCCAGCTTAAACCGCCGATCACGCGACGAAAAGGTCGGCGATCCGCTTACTTGGCGTCTGGAGCCTTTGCGGCCAACGATTGCAGATAGTCGATCAGCGAGGTGAACTCGTCCAGCGTTATCTCGTCAGTCAGTCCCTTGGGCATCACAGAGACCTCGCTCTTCTTGCGAGCATCGATCGCATCCGGGTCAAGCTTGTGCTCATTCCCTTGTTCGTCACGAATGATAATTTCGTCGGCAGCTTCGCTGGTGATAAACGCCGTCATGACGCGTCCATCGTCCAGCAAAAAGATATTGGTGACAAAACCTTGCGCGAACGTTTTGCTCGGCAGCAGCACCGATTCGGCCAATTGCTCACGCCTGTAAGTTTTGGCGACCTGCGGCAAGTAAGGACCGATCGGCTTTTCGTTCGGATCGACCGTATGGCAACGATTGCAGGTAAGCTTGGCGAAGAGCTGCTCGCCTCGCTTGACATCCCCTTTCTTCTTCATCACCTGGGCGATGATTTCTTCCGGCTTCATCGTCTTCAGCTTTGGTCCGCTCGGCATTTGGGCTTTGATCTGCCAGGCGTTGGCGATCCGCTGCGCGGCGCCGCTGACTTGGGGATCGTTGGACGCGAGCAGTTCGATGATTTTCTCTTCGGCTCGACGATCATTCGCCAGATAGACGGCCTCGAGTCGTTGACGCGGACGATCGCTCCAGCCAGAGTCAACCGACTTCGCGACGATTGCTTGCACTTCCGGAGAAAGCTTTTTCTGTTGCGAAAGCAAAACCAGGCCGGCGTCGGCCCACACCGATGCGATCCCCTCGTTGGAGACGGCCATCTCTTGCAAGGGATGAACGCAACTGCTCAAGCGTCCCGAATCTTTAAACGCATCAAACGCCGCCAGATAAGCAGCCTTCGACTTCGTGTCGCTATGCAGCGCATTCAGACCGGCGTGAGCAGTAGCCAAAACGTCTTTGTTCTGTGAACGTAGCAAAGCAATGACCGCCGCCGATTTCACGGCCGCTTCCGCGGTTTCATCGGCAACTACTTTTTCGAGCAACGGAATCGCTTCGCTGGGCAGCGAATCGCCGGCCGCGATCTTGGTGACGGCAGCGGGAATAAACTGAGCGTCAGCGGCGGCGCGAGTCAACACAAGTTGCAAACTGCCGTCGAGATCGACGCGATGACGGGCCAATTGTTTCAGCAGAAACTCGGCGTCGGTCGGCGAAAGAGATTCCAACTGATTCTTCAGCGCGGCGGCGATGCGCGGCGACTCGCTCCATGGCTCCGGCTGATAATAGGGACCGCGCGTATCGGGACGCGTTCCCCAGCTTTGCCCGGTCCACTTGCCTTCATGATTGTAAAGTCGGCAGAGCGCGATCAGCAGATCACTGCGACGCGCGGCGTCTTGCTCTTTCGCCAAACGTTCGATCAATGCGGTGACGACATCGGCGTCGTGCAACGATTGCACCACGCGAATCGCTCCGGTTCGCTGAGCAGACGACGCTTGGGGATTGTCGATCACCGCCAGGGCGGCGCCCGCGGCTTGCAACTTGATCAGCGCTTGCACGGCGGTATGCGCGATGATCGGATCTTGATGGTCCAAATAGGCCGTTATCGCAGCGCCATTTTTGACGTCGCCCAAACGAGTTAAGCCAACGATCGCTTCAAGCTGCGTCCGAGCATCGCTCGACGATAAGCTCTCCAGCAGCAGGTTAACCGGAATTTCCGTTTGTTGATCCCAACGATCGGTCAACGCGCGAATCGCAAAGGCTCGCATGCTTTCGTCAGCAGCGACTCTGGCCAAAATCGCATGGCTTTTCTGGCCGAGCCATTGCTTGAGCGTGAAGATTGCCGCGACCCGATTGTCGAGCGGCGCCGATTTGTTTTCAACCAGCTTGGTCAAAGCGGCGACCGACGCATCATCGACATTGCGGGCCAGTAGTTCTCGCTGAGCCGCTAAGCGAATGCGATGGCTGGCCGAATCGGCGATCAGCTTCACCAGTTCTTCCGCGGTCGCCGTTAGAAAATCAGGGACCGGTTTAGCCTGATATCCCTTGGGGGTCACGCGAATCAGCGAGCCGACATGCTCACCGTTATAAGTAAACGTGGCCCCATCCCAGCTGGTTGCGTAGATGTTACCCTGCGCGTCGACGTCCAAATCGGTCACTCGCGGCAGTTTGATGAATTCCTCTTGGTCCGCAGTGAACGTGGCGCCGCTGGCTTTCGGCAGATGGCGATAGATCATGCTGCGGCCCCAATCGGCCGTGTAGATCGCATCCCCATATTCACCCGGAAAACCAGGTTCGCTCAAGTACAAAGCGCCGCAGCCAGAACCGCCGCCGTAATCAGCCAACGGTTGCACGATCTCATCGCCAAAGTTCATATAAAGTCGCGGGTAACCATGCGTTTCGTGCCCGCTGAAATGATGCAGGCGAATATCCCAGCCGCCGCCGTCGTTGGTGTTGTCGCGAGTAAACCCGTTCAGTCGCGGATCGAGCGCCACTTCCAGAATGTTGCGCGTGCCGCGTGAGTAGACTTGCAATCCGCTGCCATCGGGACGAACGCGAATGACGCCGCCATAGCGGAATTGCAACTTGGTCCCATCGGCGCCTTCGGCCTCCATAAATCCAAAGTCGCCGATCGCCAGATAAAGCCAACCGTCGATACCCAGGGTCACGCCGTTGGACGTGTGATCGGCCGGCCGATCTTTGAAATCAAAGGCGATATTTTTGACCAGCACTTTTTCTTCGTCCGCAACGCCGTCGCCGTCATGATCGATGAAAGCGCTCAAATGCGGCGGGTGCATCACGTACAAGCGATCACGATCCCAAACCAGTCCCCGCGGCGAGTCCACATCCGACACGAACAACTTCGATTCATCCGCACGTCCGTCTCCATCAATATCGCGCAGGCGATAGATGGCGCCGCGATTCAGCTTGCGGTCGAGCGAGCCATTTTTGTCGACCGAAACGTAAACGACGCCATCGGGCGCGGCGGCTACATAGACCGGATAGGTGACCGCCGGCGGAGCTGCGAACAGCGTGACGTCAAACTCCTCCGGCACTTTTACTTTCGCCAGCAGCTCGGCATCGGCGCTGTCAGCGTCCGCGACCGGATCAATTGTCGTCCACTGGTCGCCGAAGACGGAGAGCTCACGAACGCTTCCCCAACCACCGGTGTTGCTGCCGAGATATTGCACGCGAACATAACGAACGTCATCGGCCGCAAAGTCAAATTGGTGATTGCGGTCTCCGTCATTCTGGGATCGATCAACGACGGTCTTCCAGACGTTTTGATCCGAAGAGACGTCGACCGTATAGCGATAGATCGTTTGATCCGACTCCCAATCAATCTTACAGCCATGAATCGATTGCGGCGTTTCGAGGTCGACGATCAACCACTGAGGCGCACTGCCGTTTCCGGCGCACCAGCGAGTCGCCGGATCGCCGTCGACAGCAAGTTGCTTGAAGTTACTTTTACCGGTCTCTTCACTCGAAGCGGTCGTCGGTTTTCCCTGCGCCAGGTTGACCGGAACCAGTTTCGGCATTTCCGGCTTTAGATAGTCGGCGTTTAGCTTGTCGCAGGCCCAGAGCGCGCCGCGCGTCAACAGATCGAGAAACTTGTCAGCGCTGACCGTTTCGTTGTGGTGTCCCAGCGTGGTGCCAAAAACGCGCGTGTCTCCATATTGATTGACCCAAACGCAAGTCTCGGCTTTGCCGTTGTCTTGATTTTTGGCGACTCCCAACGAGTGGGCGTCGGGCCACAGCTTGGCGATGTGATACAGCTCTCCCTGAGGATTAGCCCACGCGGCGCCAAACCCCTCCATGATGGGATGTTCGGCGTCGACGTTCAAAACCTCGTGCGGATATTGAGCCCCATGACCATGCGAGGTGACGCCGCAAAACTTGAACCATTGATCCGTCTTGTCGCGATAACAATGCATCGCACAGTGAATCACTACGCCTGGCACGCCTTCTTGATGCGGCTTTAACACGCGAGCCGTCCAAGCAGGATCGTTGACGCCAGCAAAGCACTCGTCGTGCAGGATGATATCGTATCCCTTGGCCCAATCCGGATCTTGATAAAGCGGAATCTTCGTATCGGTGGTGGAGCCCCCTTGATGAACCACCGTTACTTCCATCAGCGCTCGTTCTTCTAGGCCGATTTTGATCAGGTTCTTCTGATTGTCGTAGTCGTGACAGCAACCGCCGGTCACTAGTAGGGCCTTGATCGGCTTGGGAGCCGTCTGAGCTTGGGCCGAGGTGATGATCAGACAGACAAGCAGCAGAGCGAGCGAAGTGCGTTTCATGGGCGGCATCGAGAAATGAGAGAGGGGGTAGGCAGGTGGGTTCGGTTTGGAGAAATCCGATTCCATTATAACCTGCCGCTCGCTGATTCTCTCCCCGTTTGTCCAATGCAGAGGACCGGAAAGACCGCAAACTCCGATTCCACCGATCAGGACAGCCTTGACGACGTTTATTTACGGAGAACCGTACGATGCTTTTTCGCCACATCCATCAAGAGCGATCTATTTTTCATAGCCAATTTTTATTCCCCTCCTCGGGGCGGCAGGCTGCATCTGCCAGGCTCCACTTTCACTTTTCATTCACAACATTGGTTCAGGGCAATTTCAGTGACAAGTATCGATCCCAACAAGTCTACACGGTTTCGCATGAATCCTCTCGGGCGCGTCAGTATTCGCTACCAAATTGGTGGAGCGTTCGCGATCGTGCTTCTCGTCATGGGTATCGGCATGTCGATCTATCATTTGGCGATCCGTCGAACCGTCGAGAACTATAACTTGCTGCTGAGCGAGCAAATCTCGCTGCAAACGCACGCCGAAAAGGCGAACGTCGCGATGCTTCAGTGCCGCCGCAACGAAAAAGACTTCCTACTGCGGCGCGATCCCAAATACATCGAGAGTCATGCCGCCAGCTACGCGTCACTGCTTGCCGAAACGGCGAGCATTGATGTGCTGGCTCAATCCCTGGCGGATGAAGCCGCTGCGGCTGACGCCAACGCGATCGCGATTGCGGCTGTGGACTATCGAAATGCGTTTGTCGCGTTGACCGAAAGCTGGACACGGCGCGGCATCGATCATAACTCCGGCTTGCAAGGCCATTTTCGTGATGTTGTCCACGACCTGGAAGATCACGCTAAAAAGTTCGCCGTCGACAAACTGTATCTCCAAGTAGCGGCGCTGCAGCGCTGCGCCATCAGCGGTCGTATTGCTGAGAGCGCCAACCGCAAAGCGATTGTCAAAGCGATAGAAGAAGTCAAGCAATCGCTGCAAACGGGCCATTACGACGCCGACCTGAAAGAAAAACAGATGCAGCTACTGACCAGGGTCGTCGCCGCTTTAGAGCAGGAAATTGCTGGCGAATCGAGCGACATCAGCTTGGAGGGAGCCACCTTGGCCATGGAGCAGGCATTGCTGAAGCATTACGTCCCCGGCGCTTCGGCGAAGCTTTTGATGATTCGACGCCGCGAGAAAGATTATCTGCTGCGGAACGATCCCAAATATATCCAACAGACGCATGCAGCGGCACAGCAGTTTGTCGCCGCGTTTGAAAACTCGCTGGTCGATCCCAACTCCGTCGCTCAAATTCGGACGTCGACCACCGACTATCTCCAAGCCTTCGATGCGCTGGTGCAAGAAGACCAGCAACTCGCCAACCTGGAACAGCAACTTCGCGCCGCTGTGCATAAGATCGAACCGCTGGTCGACCAAATCGCTCAAAATGCAGAAACTTCCGCCACGCAAATCGCCGCACAAACAGCCGATCGAGCGGCGACTTCAACGTATCGCGCCACGCTCGCCGGCGGAATTGCCCTTCTGCTCGGCGCTTGGATCGCCTGGATGTTGACCCGCTCGATCACCAAGCCGTTGTCACAGATGACGACGCTGGCCGCCCGGGTGGCGAAGGGAGATTTAAAGCAAACGCTCGACATTCGTCGTGAAGATGAAATCGGTCAACTGGCCATCGCCTTCAACCAATTGATCTCCAACTTACGTGAGATTATTACAGGCTTAGCGGAAGAAGCGAAAAGCTTGAACGGCGCCTCCGGCAACATGGCGGCGACCGCTGGATTTTTGACGGAGCAAGCCAACAACACGCGAACTCGCTCCGCCAGCGCGACCGCCGCGACCGAAGAGATTTCGGCCCAGATCGATTCGATGAATCATCTCACCGAAGAAATCTCGGGCAACTTCTCGCTGATCTCCAACAACATGCAGGAAATGTCGTCTTGCATCACCGAGATTGCGAAAAACGCCGAACGAACCTCCGGCTCAGCGCGAGCCGCAAGCCAACTGACAGGCAATAGTCGCGAGACGATTGATGAGCTGGGTCACGCCGCAAGCGAAATAGGCACGTTTATTGATACGATCCAAGACATCGCAGAGCAAACCAACCTGCTGGCCCTGAATGCGACGATCGAAGCGGCCCGCGCCGGAGATTCAGGCAAAGGTTTCGCCGTCGTAGCGGGTGAAGTCAAGGTTCTGTCAAAACAAACGGCCGCGGCCACCGAAGACATCAGCCGTCGCATCGCCGGCATTCAGAAATCAAGCGGCGCCGCGATCGAGTCGATCGCACGCGTCGCCGAAGTCATCGCCGAACTCGACGCGATGTCGCAATCGATCGCTTCGGCCGTCGAACAGCAGAACGTCACGACTCGTCACGTGGTCAGCAGCGTCGGCTCCGCGACGATGTCACTCGAAACAGTCGCCGCCGGCATCTCAGAAACGAATGTCGCCGGTGAGCAGATCGTCAACGAGATCGTCGCGGTCAGCAGTGCGGCCGAAACGACCGCATCGCACGCGACGGCCGCCAACACGACCAGCATCGAACTGTCGACCATCGCCGACAAACTGCGGGCTGCGGTGGCGCGGTTTGAAGTTTAGATTAATCCGATGCGAATTGACGATTGTTCGCTTAGAATTCCTCGCTAGTAACTATGGCGCGACTAGCGAGGAGAGGAAATGCGTAAGCGATATTTCGGACAATTGGCAATTTATTGTTCATTGGTCACGGTTTCTGCAATATTTCCCACCTTTGTCCTAGCCCAAGCCAAACCAGGCCAACTCCTTTGGACCTGGGTTTCTCCTCGCGGAGAACTCCACGATCAGTTGGGACCCGTTTGCACCGACGGCTCCCTCGTTTTCACGACCGGACGAGGTAGTAATGTAAAAACTGGCGCCCTCTACGCGCTAGATTTGAAGTCGGGAAACGTCGTCTGGGAAACGGAGACATCCGGGACGGCTTTGAGACTTGCCAATCTCTGCTTGTCAGACGATGTACTCTATGTAAGCACCGATCGCGGCGACTTCTACGCCATTGAAACGAGAACCGGCAATTCCATTTGGCACGTCCAAATGCCGTTTAAGTCCGGCATGATTTCTGTTGACGGAAATGACATCTTTGTTCACGCAGGCGGCAGATTGTTCGCGATTGACGCGAGAAACGGAAAAGGCGACTGGTGGCTGAAGCAAGGCAATTCTTATCTTGCCGACGCTCCGATTCTTTTGCCCGGCCGAGTTCTTGTCCGCGATTCCAACTACGCTTATTGCTTGAATGATCAAAACAGAAAACTGCGTTGGAGGGCGCCGGCATCCAACGCAATCGATTACTCTGTCTATCGAAACAACGTTTATGCTTGCAACCGAAACAAATCTAGCCTCAGCTGCTACGATCTTGCTCGAGGCGCCGAAAAATGGTCGCAGAAAACGAAGTACCGGTTGAAGACAGCCGTCGTCCCTTGTTTGGACTGGGTTGTTATCTGCTCCGCTTATGACGATTGCCGATTAGTAGGGGTCGAAGCGAGAAACGGTGAAGAAGCATGGACGATCCAACTTCCGGTCGTCTTGGCTTTAACCATCGATCGCATGATCGCAGGACAAGATCGGGTATATCTGCAACATATCGACCAGCTCTACTGCGTCGATCCTAGTCAGGGCGTCATCGATTGGCAGTCCCCTATGCCCAGCGCCCATCTCATGGAATGCCTTTGGGATGACGTGATCATCTGTCGAAAGCAACAGCGCGGCCTTCTAAGCTGCTACTCTCTTGGGAACGGCAATAACGGCTTTTGGTCCCAGGATGGTGGTGGCCCGCAGCGAGGAAACTACAACCGTGAAATTCCGTGACTCACGCTTTGAATCGACCAAGACAGAGCGTGATGTTCTGGCCGCCGAAACCGAAACTGTTATTTAGTGCGATGTCGACTTTCGCGTCGCGCGCGAAGTTGGGGATGTAGTCCAAATCGCAATTTGGATCCGGGTTTTCGTAGTTGATCGTCGGCGGCAGCACGTTATCGCGAATCGCCAGCAAGCAGACGATCGCTTCGGTCACTCCGGCGGCGGCGATCAAATGCCCCATCATGCTTTTGGTGCTGGAAACCGGAATCTTGTCGGCCATTGCGCCAAAGACCTGACGGCAAGCAAGCGACTCGACCTTGTCGTTGACTTCGGTGCTGGTGCCGTGGGCGTTGACATAGTCAATGTCTTCGACGTTCGCTTTGGCGTCGGTCATCGCCATTTTCATGCAACTGATCGCGCCGCGACCTTCGGGGTGCGTGTCGGTAATTCGAAACGCATCCGCCGTGGTGCCGTACCCCAAGACTTCGCCATAGATATGGGCGCCGCGAGCTTTGGCGTGCTCCAGCTCTTCGAGCACGACCATCGATGAGCCTTCGCCCAGGACAAAACCGTCGCGCAACCGATCAAAGGGACGCGACGCTTTCGTCGGATCGTCATTGCTGGTCGACAGCGCGGTCAACAGGTTAAAGCCGGTGACGCCAAACGGGTGAATCATGCTGTGAGCGCCGCCAGAAAGCATTACATCTACGGTCCCACGTCGAATCAGTTCGGTCGCTTCGCCGATCGCCTGACTGCTAGCAGCACAAGCGGTCAAGCAGTTCGCGTTCGGGCCTTGAGCGTTGAACAGCGACGCTAAGTGGGCGCTGGGCATGCTCGGCTCTTGCTCTAGTTCGCGGCGAGGATTGAGCGTTTCCAATCCTTTGCGAATGAAAGCGGCTTTGTCGAATTCACCTTCGACAGACATCGCGGCGGTCACCATCGTGGTGAAGGCGAAAAAGTCCTGATCCCCTTCTCCACAGCCGAGATAAACCCCCAATCGCGTCGGATCGAGCGAACCGTCCATCACGCCGGAGTCGGAAACCGCCTGCTTGGCGGCGCCGATCGCAAATTTTGTATGGCGACCAATGTTCTCCCAGCGATCGAGATCTTCACCGCATTTGTCGATGCTCCAACCGCGCACTTCGGCCGAGATTTTCGTGGGAAAGTTAGAAGCGTCAAAAACCGTCGTCCGGGCGACGCCCGACTTCGATTCTTTCAGGCCAGACCAGACGGTCTCGACGTCGTGCCCCATCGGATTGATCATACCGATTCCAGTGATGACGACTCGTCGACTCATGACGACTGGAGCTCCAAACAAGAGAAACTAAGCGGACATTACCGATTATTAGACGCAGACAAGCCGTCAAAAGATACAGGCCAGTCCGCTCCGTCTTCATATTATCGGCCCGATCGAGCACCGAGCGCGGCTAATTTCGACCTAAGGAGGCCGCTTCCGCATCCAGCATGTATTGCGGCGGTTGGATCGGCGATCCGTCCGGTTTTCTGCCGATGTCGAAGAGCCGATAAAGTCGCAGCAGTTGCAGCAAATCGGCGGTATCAAACAGTTCTCGGTCATTGTCTTGCTCGTCCAGATGAGCAAAGAACAATTCGACCTCGGCATGCAATCGCTCTCCACAGTGGCTGGTCGCCGAGATATAGGCGCCATCTTCGCGGATATCATGCGCCTCGACCGAGTAAATCAGTTGCGTGCCGGGGACTGCAGCAAAGTGGAAGATCGCTTTCGACACTTTCGCCAGAATGACGCGTTCTCGAAAATCATAGTACTGGGCGACTAGAAGTCCGCCGGTTTGGGCGATCCCCTCAATGACCAACGAGTGGGGCATGATAGGAATGCCTTGGAAGTGGTCATGCAGATGTTCTTCGGCAAGCGAAATCGATTTGATCGATTTGGCCGATTTTCCGCTCTCGAATTCGAGGAACTGATCAACCCAATACCAACGCATTCCCGATCCCTTCCAAGCGGACCTTCGCGCTGATCGCCGATTGCGATCAGCACAAAGATCAACGACTCGTTACGCAGCTAACTTGCTCTCGACATATTTGCACATGTCGTTCACCGTCAGCAAGTTACCGAATTCCGATACCTGCGGGTTTTGTTCAAACTTCGACAGGTCGGCGAAGGCCATCCGCTTTTTCAATTCAGAAAGTCCCTCAGGAGTGACTTTTCCGTCGTTGACGTATTCGGCGTTCGTCAAGATATCTTCGGGGAACAATTCCGCCCGAGGAATCTCGATGCTAAAGGCCTTCTCTAGTCGGAAGACGATATCGAGGAAGTCAATGGATTCCGCGCCGAGGTCGCCGACCATCGTCGCTTCCGGAGTTACTTCATCTTCGTCAACTCCCAGGGCGTCGACTAAGGCCTCGCGAACCTTCTCGAAGACTTCTTGTTCCGTCGGCATCTGAATGCGTTCTCCAAAGCTGAACCAGGAAATATATGGCTTCTCACCCAAGGTGAGTGAGATCGTCGCTTGCCGCACCGCGGCTTTCTTAAGCAAGCCGGCTAAGCGCGGCCGCCTTCAGGATACAGTAAGTTGAAATCTTCTTTTAACTTGCCGATTGCAAACCGATCGGTGGGAGTCAACTCATCCCCACCCAGGTTATAGCGCTGCAACACCAATTTTGCGCTGACCGCCATGTTGCCGGCCACGGTTCCTTTTACCTTCAGCGAGGTCAGGCTTCCTTCTTGCTTGACCCAATCGGCGGTAACCGTCAGTACTTCCCCCGGTTCGACAAAGTCAGCGTATTTGACGTTGCGCGCTTCCTGCAGAATGACCACGCTATGCGCGAAATCCTCCGAAGCACGGATCAGCCAAGCGCTGGTTTGCGTCATCGCTTCCAGCATCAATACGCCCGGCATAACCGGGAACTTGGGAAAGTGATCCTCTAAATATTCTTCGGCGAGCGAAAGGCATTTGGTCGCCATAATTCGCTCCCCCGGAACCAGATCGGTGATTCGATCAATCAGGGTGAATCGCATGCCGGCGTCCCAAAATTCTACCTAATCCCTAGTGTTAACTAGGTCCGAAAGTCAAAGCTCACTAGTATAGCCACGCTGAAAAAACGTCACAAGCTGGTTAAAGAGCGCCATTTAGCAGTTCGCGGCTATGCAAACTTTACTCCAATTCGCTTCGTATCAACAGACGGGAAAATGTGGCCTTAGGGTATGTCCAGGTCGAATCCCTACTATAATCGCGAGCGGATGTATCGCTTCCAAACCCCACGTTAACGGCGGATTTTTCGACCTTGTCAGACCTACATAAGGGGATAGCAGTCTCCCCCGGAGTCGCAGTCGGCACCGCCTACTGCATTCTCGAAATTTTCGTGAATCCGGAAAAGACGAAATTAGATCCCCACGAGATCACCCAGGAACTCGCGCGCTACGAGACGGCCAGAGACCAAACCTCCTCGGATCTGAGCGCGTTGCAGTCGAAGGTCGAAAGCCAAGTAGGCAAAGACGAAGCAGCGATTTTCGCCGCTCATCGCACGATACTGCGCGATCCCGCCTTCACCAACAAAATCCGACAGTGGATCGTTGACGAGCGAATGACCGCCCAAGGCGCTCTCCATCGACTCCTCGATGAATACACGCAACTTTTTTCCCGGATGGGGGATCCCTACCTACAGGAGCGACTGAATGACATCCGCGATGTCATCGTCCGCCTGAGCGCCTATCTGACCGATGTCCTTAACGATCCCGATGGGGGAGACGGCTGTTTAAAGGGGCCCCTGATCGTCGTTGCTGACGAATTGCTTCCCTCCCAAGCGGTCGCGCTGGGAGACGCTGACGTTCACGGGATCGTGACCGAGCGCGGCAGTCAGACGAGCCACGCCGCGATCATCGCTCGTAGTCGCGGCATTCCGGCGGTCTCTGGAGTACCCGGGATCGCGGCCCGGGTCAAAACAGGCGACACAATCGTCGTCAACGGCGGCGAAGGGATCGTTGTCGTTAATCCCGAAGCGGAAGAGTTGTCGGCCTATCGCAAGTTGGAACGCGAATTCTTTGACCTGAAGGATCAGCTGGCCGCCAATCGTGATTTGCCGGCGTGCACCGCTTGTGGTCAAGATATCGAGTTGATGGCCAACATCAACAACGCGCAAGACGCCGAAGCGGCCTCGGCGATGGGCGCCGGCGGAGTCGGCCTCTATCGAACGGAATACCTCTATCTGACGCACGAGAACGTTCCGGACGAAGCGGAGCAGATCGGCATCTATCGTCAGGTCATTAACGCCAGTCCCAACCGCAGCGTGACGATTCGTACGCTCGACATTGGCGGCGACAAAACCGTCGCTTATCTCGGTCACAACCACAACGAGGCGAACCCGTTTATGGGGTGGCGCAGCGTTCGACTTTCGTTTGAGCATCCCGAGTTCTTCATGTCACAAATTCGAGCGATCCTGCAATCAGGCGTCGACATCGAAGGAAGCGAAGTCCGTATGATGTTCCCAATGATCACGACGGTCGAGGAACTCCGCAAAATCCGCAGCTTCGTGCGCCGCGCTCAACGCCGTCTGACCGAAGAGAAAAAGCCGTTCTCGGACGTCAAAGTTGGCATGATGCTCGAAGTTCCCGCCGCCGCAGTCGTGATCCGTTCGATGCTCGATCTGGTCGACTTCGTCTCGATCGGCTCCAACGACCTGGTCCAATATCTCATGGCCGCCGATCGTGACAACCCGAAGGTCAGCAACCTGTGCCAACCGCTCGCGCCGGCGGTCGTGCATACGCTGAATGACGTCATCCGCGCCTGCAACATGGCCCGCGTTCCCGTTACCCTGTGCGGTGAGATGGCGGGCCAACCGCGCGCATTCATCCTGCTGCTAGGAATGGGGCTCCGCAGTTTCAGCATGAGCCCTGCGTTTGTGCCGACGATCAAACAACTTGCCTCACAGATTACTATCGAACGAGCCGAGTCGCTATTGGCTCGCGCGCTGCAAATGAAAACAACCAACCAGGTGAAGCGATTCTTGCGAATGGAGTTGGAAGAGATCTCGCCCGATATCGCGAAGCTCGATACCGATGGCTAAGGTCGCCTTTTGTAGGATCCGCTGTGCGGTCCATCAGAAGAGCCAACCATTCTCACGGAATGTGGCGCGCTCCGAACGAAGTGATGGTCTGGTTTCGTTGGTTGCCGTTCCACCACGCCTATCGCTCCGCTCTGAGCGTGCTACTCAAATTGATTTTAATATCCAAATCGTTCGCTTAACTTGGTCCGCACAGCGGCCCCTACTTGGTTAACTCGTCTTCAAGAAGTCGAGTATCGCCGTGGTCACTTCGACGGCGCGCTCCATCGGCGCCATATGTCCGGCTCCGGCGATTTCTACATATTTCGCGTCGACAATCGCGGCGGCGATCTCTTGCATCACGTCGGGCGGCGTAATCGAGTCGACCTCACCGCAAATCACCAGCGTCGGAACGTCGATGGTTGGTAGTAGATGGACCACATTTTCTCGCTCGGCCATGCCGCGCTGCGCGGCGGCGACTCCGGCGGGATCTTGCTGCAAGATCATCGCTTCTAGCGACTGCACGACGGCGGCGTTCTTCTCCAGCGAGATCGGCGAGAGGAGCTTGGGGACCATTGTGCTGGGAACTTTAGTGACGCCAAATCGTTCGACTTCGGCCGCCATTACTAGGCGCCCACGCGCTACTTTCTCGTCATCATCGTTGGCCCGCGTGTCGCATAGAATCAACCGCGCCAGCCGCGTGCGATGCCGCTGAAAGAACTGCCACGCGATGTAGCCGCCCATCGAGAGCCCGCAAAAGGTGACCGGTCGCGTCACGTTCAACTTGGCCAGTAGACGCGACAGATCGTCAGCAAACTGGGCCATCGTCGTTTTGTCGGCCGCGGGGTCACTCTCCCCAAAACCACGTAGATCGGGCGCAATCACTTGGTACCCTTCGGCCGCCAACACGTTGATCTGCGCTTCCCACATCGAATGGTCCAGCGGAAACCCATGCGCCAAGAGGACTGGCTCTCCCTCGCCGCGGATGACGACGTTTAAGGTTACTTCGCCGATCGGAATTCGTTCGCCTTGCATCGGGTTGCTCTACTGTTGTTGGTTGCGTCGCCCCATTCCAACTGAATTGTAACGCGTTCTGGTTCTGCTGCGCATCGGCAGAGGATACTCAACGAAATCGCTGAATGAATTTCCAGCCCGCGCCAGTGAGAGTCATCGTATCGCCGGCAAACTTCTTCAAGGCGAGACCTTTGGGCAATTGCGATTCGCAATAGGCGACGCAAAAAAATCCGCCGACGCCTGCCGTGGCGAATAATCCGAAAAGCCCTGTAAATATGCTGTTGGGACTATGTTCCCCGTCCGAAAGGGTGACCATACCCGCAAAAGAAATGGCTCCGCCCACGACAGTGGCCAGAATGAAATAAAGCGATTTTCCACGTCGGCGGCGCCACGACTGAGCAGCTTCGATACACTTCGAGCAGACCGAATAGGAGACGCTCATGGATACGGGTTTCTCCGCTTCCAACAATCGAAGTCGATAGAATTTATCGCTCTGTCGGATTCCCAGATCGTCGACGATATCAGCGGCGCAGTACAAACAGACATCGGGCAAGGACAGAGGAGAATTACCGACGATATTCCCCACACGCATGGCAAACTCTTCGTTCCACATGACTTCCGCGTCGAGGACCGGGTCCCCCTCCAAGGTCTCATCGACGCTAGGCGAAGCATACGGGTTTTCAGGCGGTTGGTTCACTTGATGTTCCCGAGGTAACAATCGTCGATCATTCTTGAAATCGCTCGACAAATTTTCTGCCTGCGCCAGAGAGCACCATTGTATCTCCAACGGCCCTGGACAAGGCAAGTCGATTTGGCGCCTTCGCTTCGCAATAGGCGACACCATAAATTCCGCCGACGTCAACAATAAAGATAAAGATAAAGACGAAGGCGAATATTAAAGCCGCGCGGTCGAGACCAGTGGGCGAATAGAAAACCGCGAACAGCAGACCAAGGGACACCGGTCCAGCGATCAAAAGACATACGAGGACACAAAGGGCGATTCCACGTCGACGCTGCCAAACCTGTGCTTTCTCCCCACATTCTGGACAAATCGAATAAGAGACGGATAGCGGTCCCTCTTGTTCATTCTTTCGCAATGTTGGACGCCCAAAACTGTCGATCATCCGCTCGCCCAAGTTTTCTTTGATATTGGCCGCGCAGTGCAAGCAAACCATCGGCAATGCCAGCGGCGAGTCTCCGACAATCTTTCCCATTTCAATCGTAAACCGGGCGTTATGCGCAGACTCTGCGTCGGGAGCATACTCAAAGGTTTGATCGACGCCAGGTGAAGCGAACGGATTTTCCGGCGGCTCCGTCATTCTTCCTCCGCTAGTCCGCGAAAATAGTTCTCGGCGAAATTTCGGTTCAGCGATGTGAGTCGATAAACCCCGCGGCCGACACTGGTCGGATACCAATGGAATACCGCAAACAGCCGGAGCACGATGTTCGCAAGCACCAAAAATCCGGTGGCGATCGCGACCACGATTCCCAATGACACGAGCAGTCTGGCGAAACCATCGCTCCATCCTCCCAGGATCAAACGGACGAGGATTACCGCATACCCAGAGATCAAGAAACCTGCGATCGTCAGCGAGCCGTTCACCAACAACGAAGCTCGTTGCCAGGGCCGGCGCCAAAGGCAATTTTGGCAAAGCGAGTAGTCGACCAACAGCCGTCCCCAATAGAACGACTGCTGAAAGTCTTGTTCGCCGACGGCGCCGCAGGTGTAGCAAAAACCGCGAACGTCTAGCGGCGACGCACCTTCGATTTGCTTGGGCGCATCACGATTTGTCTGAACGGCATGCGGCGATGCGAACGGGTTATCATCGGCCGAAGTCATGCCGACGCCTCGCGATGATCACGAAGAGCTGCTTCAAACGTCGGCGCTCGCGGAAAGACCTGGTAAATCCCGTTTTCTTTGGAAACGGGAGGTTGAAAAAAAACGCAGGGGATCCGCAACAAGATGCTAGTAACAATCAAAACGCCGATGCCAAACAGATGCGCGATGACGCTCCATTCGCCTGTTCGTATCCCATCCCTGTAAGAACTGGAAAACAGGAAATCAGTCAGCGCAATCAAGGCGAAAATTGGGATCCAAATTAAGAGCGAGAAGAGTCCATAGATGATCATATTTTCAAAGAAGGCCTGAAGACGCTGCCATTTGCGGCGCCAAAGACAATGCTCGCACAGCGAATAGCGCACGATCAACTTCGCTATACGGTAACGCTGCTCACAATCATGTGGCGCTGCGGCTGCGCATACCGAGCAAATGCCGCGGATATCGATCGGCGATACGCCGATTGTGAACACAGGGGGTTTAGGAGCTTCCCGAATATGGACCACGGACGGCGACGCGAACGGATTTTCTTCGGCCTGATTATCCATACCGCTGATTTTAGCCGAAATGTCGCCGCAGGCGGGTGCTATTTGGCCTTCGCCCAGATATTGCGATAGCGGACCGGGTTGCCATGGTTCTGCAGATAGACCGGTCCCGGCTCGGGTCCCGCTTGCACTGGAGCGGCTCGCGTGTTTTTGTCGGCCGGCAGTTCGACATTGTCATGAATCAGCACGCCGTTTTGCTTGACCGTCACTCGGGGCGAGCTTTTGACTTTCCCATCTTCATATTTCGCCGCGGTAAAATCGATGTCATACGTTTGCCAGCGCAGCGGCGGATAGCACATGTTGACGTCCGGCTTCTTTAGCGTGTAGAGTCCGCCGCACTCATTGTTCTCGCCTGACAGACCAAACGAATCGAGCATCTGCACTTCGTACCGTCCTTGCAAATACAGGCCGCTGTTGCCGCGCGCTTGTCCGCTATCTTCCGGCATGAACGGCAAGAGAAACTCGATATGAATCGAGTGATCGTCAAACAACTGCTTGCTGGTCGCGCCTTGCTCCATCAGACCATCTTCGGTCATCTTCGCGTTCATCCAGGCATCGAGACTCGAGCCGTCAAACAACACGACTGCGCCTGCGGGCGGTTTGGCGCCCATCGTCTCGCTTTCGCGAAAGACCTTAGAAAGCTCCACGACTAGCTGATTGTCACCGCCGTAGACGTTCATAATTCCGTCCTTAATCTCAGCGCGAACTTCCCCGCCATCCTCGGTCGTATGACGGAAAACGATCATCTCCCCTTCCCGCTCTCCATCGGCTTCCAGCTTCTTCTCGTCTGGCTTCAGCCCATCTCCCGGCAGTCCGCCTGGCATTCCAACGGCGTGAAATTTCCCTTTCCCCTTGGCGATCACCTGAGCGGCGATTTTCACCTTGTCGGGGCCAAGGTACCCCTGGTATTCCCCCTGGGCGTCATAATCTTCGCCCGCTTCTTTGGGATCGGTAAACGTCGGACCGGCCAGCAAATTGGAGCCGCAGCCGAGCAGAAGGAGAGGTAAAACGAGCCGAAACGAGAATAAGCGAGGCATGGCACGGAGACTCCGAGCGCGGGGAAATGAAGAAAAAAGGGGAGAAGTCCCTTTATTCTCGTTTACCAACCAGGGGGATGCAAGCTTCCGGCGCCGTCAGCTCGACCTAACGGAAAGGAAAGGTAGAATACGGGAAGGTCCAAGGGGCGCCGCCGCTCCATTGCTCGCTGATTCACTTAGGATGCGATTCATGCCGCTCGTTCGTAGCTATCCATGGTTCTTGATGCTCGGTCTTGCTCTGCTGGCCGGCTGTGACAATGTCGGAATCCGCAATCCGTTCGCCAAACCGGCGCCGGCCAAAAAGATGGCCGCGACAACGGCTCCGGCGCAAACGACGACTCCGCCGAAGCCGTCCAATGTGACGGCGCGTCAGAATCGCGAAGCGGAAGCGCGCAGCACGATGATCCGAACCACTTCTTTGCGCGGCGGAAAAACAGCTGGCGGCGGAACGATGGAAGAACGACTCGACGTACGTGATGCGGTCTCGCGAATCGGCGACGACCTGAAAAACACCATCGAATATTCGCCAGCCCTGGTCGTCTGGATGGTCGATACGACGCAATCAGCCTCGGCGCTCAAACGGGGCTTTCAAGACGCGGCGCCTAAGATGTACGACGACTTGGCGGGCGCGCTGGCAGGCAAATCGGCGGACCGACTGACTTCGGCCGTGGTCGCAGTCGGCGGAGCAACTCCTCAATTTCTGATCGACCAGCCGACCGGCGACATCGCGATGGTCCGCGATCAGATCGGCAAACTGCCCAGCGATGACAGCGGCGCCGAGCCGATCTTCGCCGCAGTCGATCAGGCGCTCGATAAATACGGGAAGTTTCAGGCGCAAAATCGCGCCGTCGCAATCGTCATCGTCACCGACGAAGCCGGCGACGATCAAGACATGGTCGACGCGGTGATCGCCAAGGCGCGTCCGCTAGGAATCAAGATTCACGCGATCGGCGTGCCGGCGCCCTTTGGACGCTTGTCTGGGCTGATGCAGACCGCCGAAAATCGCAGCGACGGCAAGCCGGCGATCGTACAAGGTCCCGAAACTCGCCGCCTGCAACGAATCAATCTCGACTTCACGTCGTCCGGTTTCGGCTCGCAAGAGATCGACAGCGGCTTCGGACCGTTTGCCTTGAACTACCTGTGCCGCGCAACCGGCGGCGCCTATTTGATTGTCCGCTCTAGTGCGCTGGGATCGTGGCCCGGCAACGCCAGCGTCTACGGCGGCGAGTATCGTCGTAAATATCCTCCGCAATTCATTTCGGCCGACGAGTACCAACAAAGGTTGTCGAGCAACAAAGCGCTCGCGGCGCTCGACGCCGTATCCTATCTGCCGCCTGGGGGCGCGATCACCGCTCCCTCGACCAACTTCCGCACCGGCGACGAAGCGGCGCTGAAGCGCAGTCTCGACTCAGCGCAGCGACTTCCGGCCCGCTTGGCGCCGCCGCTAGAAGCGATCTACAACCGCCTCAGCGACGCCGAATCGGATCGTGATAAGATCACCGATCCCCGTTGGCAAGCCAGTTATGACTTGGCGCTGGGCAGAGCGGCAGCCGCACTGGCCCGCACCAACGGCTACAACCAGATGTTGGCGCTGCTGAAATCGGGTCGCAAGTTTGACGATGCGAGCCATGACACATGGATCTTGCAGCCGGCCGATTCGCTCAGCGAAGCCGGCAGCCGACTCGAAAAGGTACGGAAGCAAGCAGTCGACGCACTGCAACGGGTAATCAACGAGCACCCCGATACTCCCTGGGCCGAGTTGGCCCGACGCGAGCTCGAAACGCCGATCGGCTGGCAATGGACCGAAGCTTAAACTAGTCGACGCCTTCCCCTGAACCCAATGGCATCGCCGTGCGCGTGCTCCTCTTTCCCGTCGGCAGCTACGGTGACGTACATCCATTTATTGGAATCGCCTGCGAGCTCATGCGCCGTGGGCACCAAGTGCGTCTGCATACCAGCGAACACTTTCGCGGCTTGGCCGAAAAAGCCGGCGTCGAGTTTCAGCCGATCGATACGATCGAAGAGTACCAGCGGATCATCAAGGATCCCAATATCTTTCATCCCTTGCGTGGTTTCGGCACGATTGCCCGCAACCTGATCTTGCCCTGGCAGCGCCGACATTACGAAATCATCTCTCAAGCTGCCGCTACCGGTGACAAGGATATCGTGCTGGTCGGAACGGCGCTGTCGCAAGGACTGCAGATGGCTCACGAAAAGCTGGGGCTGTCGCTGGCCACGGTTCACTTACAACCTTCGGTAATGTGGAGCGACATCTGCCCCCCGCGATTGGTGCGGCACATGCCAGCGGGACCTGGACTTCCCCGCTGGTGGAACGCCGGCGTCTATAGCCTGGCCCAGAGCATCATGGTCGACCCTGTGCTGAAAGGTCCGACCAACACGTTTCGTCGTGAGCTTGGTCTGCCGCCGATTGCTCGTGCGACTCAACTCTTTCATTCGCCGCAGAAAGTGATCGGCATGTTTCCCGCGTGGTACGCGCCGCCGCAAGCCGATTGGCCCGCGAATACGGTGCTGACCGACTTTCCGCTCTGGGACGAATCGGAACTGGGGGACTTGGATACAGAAGTGCAAACGTTTCTGGACGGCGGCGATCGGCCGATCGTTTTTACGCCTGGTTCGGCGATGCTCAACGGGCATTCGTTCTTCGCCGAAGCGACCGCCGCTTGCCAACTGCTGGGGCGCCGCGGCATTCTGTTAACACGCTTTCCCGAGCAACTTCCGCCGCAGTTGCCCAGCAGCGTGCGTCATTTTTCGTACGTGCCGCTCTCGCAACTGCTTCCTCGCTGCGCGGCGCTGGTCTATCACGGCGGAATCGGCACTCTCTCGCAAGCAATCGCGGCCGGCATTCCGCATTTGATTATGCCGCTCAGCCATGATCAGCCCGACAATGCCGAGCGGATCGAGCGACTTGGTTTGGGGAGCACGCTCTATCCCCATCAATTTCGGGCTAGAAAAATTGCGGAAAAACTGCAACATCTATTGCAATCGGACGAAACGGCCGCCGCCTGCCGCGAGATTTCGGCTCGTCTGGCGAATCACCAGGGAGTCGCGCGTACGGCCGACGAAATCGAGCGTATGTTGACTTGCAACTCCCCTGCCGAATAACCGGTCCGACCGTAAACAAAACGGCGTCACGGTCGAAAAAAAATCGCCGGACCTGTAAGCAACAGGAGCCGGCGACGAAGAAAGATTTCACAGCGAGGGAGATTCTGTCGGTTGTCGAATCGTCCTGCAAGAGCCTGAAATGGGGAGACCACGATTTCCGACAAACCTTAACGCGACGCCAACTTGATTTCAATCCAACGGATCGTTGGGGGCGACCAAGTGGGTAAGGTTCATTACTGATCTGGGGAAGAAGGTTCATGCAAGGCTGGAAAATTATTCAAGCAGCGTTGTTGGCGCTCTTTATCGTCTTGCCGCCGCTGGGGCTGCATGCGGACGATGTCGACAACCAAGATTTGCCGCTCGCGGAAATCATTCACCGCTACGATGTCGATATTGATATCCAACCCGACTCGACGCTGCGCGTCGTCGAAACGATCGAAGTCACCGCGCTCGGCGATAAGATCCGCCGCGACGTCTATCGCGACTTTCCCGTCATCAGCTATCCTCTGCTGGGACTGCGTCTGCTGCACAACTTGGATGTCGTACGAGCCACGCGCGACGGAAAGCCGGAACACTTCCGCGTGGAAGAACCGGACGACAATCGCCCCCACGAAGCGCGCATCTATCTCGGCGAAGCGAACAAGCCGCTCTCCAAGGGCACGTATACCTACACGATCGAATACACGACCGATGGCTGGCTGCACGACGGCGAAGAAGTGGACGAACTCAATTGGAACGTCACCGGAAACTTTTGGGATTTTCCGATTGAACATTCGAGCGTCACGATTCATTTGCCTCGCGACTTCCAGCCCGACGAAATCACCATCGCCGCATGGACCGGCGCCGATGGAGAAAAGAAACAAGCTTGGCGTCAACTGGACGCGCCGGCCGATCAAGTCAAGCTTGAGACGACCGCCGTACTGAGCGCGAAGGAAGGTTGGACCGCTTCGGTGAAATTTCCATCCGGCGCCGTCACCTTTCCTGCGTCGAGCGACCTGACCGGCAAATTGCTCGAAGACAATCCCGATGTGCTTCTAACGCTGCTGACCCTTTGCTGTGCGCTGGGCGCCTATACGGCTGGCTGGATCATGGTCGGCAAAGATCCGGCGCCGGGCGCCGTCTTGGTGCAAGATGATCCGCCGGCGAATATTTCTCCCGCGGCGGCGCGTTACGTTGCGCGGATGGGATTCGACAGCGAATGTCTTGCCGCGGCCCTGGTCTACGCCGCTTCACGCGGGATCGTGTCATTATCTTGCAGCGAGTCAGGCGATTATACCTTGCGTAAAATCGATGAAGCGCGGTTCTCGGAGCTTCCTCCCGATGTCGAGGCGCTGCTGCGCGGACTGCTGGAAGATCGCACGCAGATTATTTTCAAGAAATCGCAACACAAGGTCATCGGCGCCGCCGTTTCTCAGTTCAAGTCAGCTCTGGCCGAAAACTATCGCGGCACGTACTTCCGGGTAAACGGCTGGTGGACCTTCTGGGGCATTTCGATTTCGATCGTCGGCATGGTCATGGCGATTCTTTCGTCCCCCAACTATCCGCTGGGGCTGTTCTTTACGGCCTGGCTTTCGTTCTGGACGATCGGCGTCTTCTTCCTGGGGACGATGGTCTGGACCACATGGAGCCTGGTCCTGTTTGGTCCTGGCGGCCCCGTGCAGCGCGGCTTGGCCTTGGGCGGAGCGCTCTTCATCACGGCGTTTGCGACTCCATTTTTTATCGCCGAATTTGTGGTGCTCGGAATCTTCGCCTATTACGTGAGCTTTTACATTCCACTGGGCGTGGTGCTGCTCGTCATCATGGCCTGGCGATTTTATCACTGGATGAAGCGTCCCACCCACGAGGGACGCCAAATGCTCGATCAACTGGAAGGTTATCGCCAATGGTTAGAAGGAGAATTCATCCGTCAGGTGCAGTACGCCGCTTCGCCCGAAGAGGGAGCGATGTTGTACGACGATCGGCTTCCTTGGGCGATGGCGTTTGACATGAAAGAAGGCTGGTACGAGCAACTCGGTCAAAAGGTGTTGGAAGCAAGCCAATTCAATTCCAACCTGAATCATCGCCCCATGCATTCGTCGTTGCCGTTTGGAACGAGCGGCTCAGGCCGCATGTTGACAGGCGCAGCATTGGCCGGCGCAATCGGCGGAGCGGTCGCATCCTCGTCGGTCAGTCCCAGCAAAGGGGGAAGCAGCGGCGGAGGCGGTTCTTCCGGCGGCGGTGGTGGCGGAGGAGGCGGCGGCGGCTGGTAATACTAGTACGCGAATCACCACGAGATTTCTTATGGGCCAAATTTCCGGTTGGCCGCGATAGCTCCGCTATCGGGGCGGCGCAGCCGTAAGCGGACTTTGTTGGCGGAATGTACCGGATGAGGATTCTCCATCCCAATCCGCCAAGCCAAAGTCCGCATAGAGACTGACGGCGGATTGAGTCCGCTTACCGACTTCGTCGGCCCCGATAGCAGAGCTATCGCGGCCAACCATTTGCTGTCAACGATTGTTCCACTTCAACGCTTGCCCTTCTCTGGAAACGAACGCGGTGTCTACGACTAACCTGCAAAAAACCATCGCATCAGCCAACGGGCTCGAAGCGACTCGCCTGGCTTACCACCAAATGACGACGGGAAGTTCTCCTCTCGACGCCGCCGTCGCCGGAGTCACGCTACTGGAGGATGATCCCGACGAATTGACCGTCGGCTACGGCGGGCTTCCCGATGGCAGCGGCGAAGTGACGCTCGACGCGGCGGTGATGGATGGCCCGCAACATCGCGGCGGTTCCGTTATTGGCCTCAAGAACGTACGACACGCCGCCCAAGTCGCGCGTTTGGTGATGCAGCAAACTCGTCGGGCAATGCTTTGCGGCGACGGAGCGTTGGAGTTCGCCAGAGCCAACGGATTTGTCGAGGAGAACCTGCTGACCGAAAAGGCCCGCCAGATCTGGCTCTATTGGAAACGGCTGGAATGTCGGGGCAAAGATTGGCTCCCGCCGCAGCCAGGCGAGTTTGACGCCGAAACAATCGCCGAGTTCGAACGCTACTACCCGATCACCGGTGAGAAAGCGTCTGGAGGCACCGTTCATCTGGCGGCGCGCGACGCCGGCAGCGATTTGGCCTGCGCGACAACGACTAGCGGCCATTGCTTCAAAATGCCGGGGCGAGTCGGCGACTCACCGATCTTTGGCGCCGGGCTCTATGTCGACAACAACATGGGAACCTGCGGCAGCGTCGGTCATGGTGAAGCGAACCTGCTGAATTGCTCCAGCTTTCAAGCGGTTTACCAAATGGGCCGCGGAGCCAGTCCGATCGATGCGGGCCTTGAAACGCTGGCGATGATCGCCCAGCATGCCGCCGCGCATGAACGAGACGACGCCGGCAAGATCGCTTTTAATTTACAACTGTTCCTGCTGCACAAAGATGGTCGCCATGCCGGTGTCGCGATCCGCGGCGCCAAGCAGATTGCCGTGACCGACGGAGACGGCACGCGTTTGGAAGCGTGCGTCAATCTTTGACAGCGCCGCTACGCCGCTACGCCGCGTCGCTTCAACTTCTTCAAGCGGCGTCGCTCAGCCTTGGAGAGCAAGTGATCTGGCTTCGCTTCCAGCATCGCGATCTCGTCCTCATTGCCGTTGTCATCACTGCCTCCGCCAAGCGTCAGCGGTTCCATTTTTAAGGTTTGCGGAGGAGCCGCTGTCTCGGCTTGTTGTTGCTTTAGCATCGCGCGGCGCGCGCTCGACGCCAACGGAGATGCGGCCGGCTTTTTCTCGACAGACTCCTCTGCTTCCGACTTCGCTTTCCCACCAAAGCCGAACCAACCTCGCTTCTGCTCGTCGGCCGCTTGCTCTTTGGCAGGGGATTTTTCCGCCGGCTTGGTTGACGATTTAGCGGCCGGTTTGGCTGGCTGCTTCTTTTCGGCCTCTACGTCGGCGGCTGCTTCCTTTTTCGCTCCAAAGCCAAACCAGCCGCGTTTCGGCGACTCCGCTTCGCTTGTTTTGACCTCTTGCTTGGCGACCGACGGTTTGGGGGGCGCTGACTTTGCGGCCGGTTTCGCTACTTCTTTCACGGCCGCAGCAGCAGTCTCCGTTGCCGATTGTCGCTTGCCGCCAAAGCCAAACCAGCCGCGTTTTCTTTCCGTCAGCGTTTCGTCTTCGTTGGCCTTTTTGGCTGTCTTGGCGGCAGGTTTCGCGGTTCGCTTCGGCGCGGGGGCTTGCTCCGCTTCTTCGTCAGCTGCGGGCTTCGACTTCTTCGCGCCCCATGAGAACCAACCTGCTTCTGAGTCGGCCTCGGCGGCAGTCGCTTGCTCCGCTTCTTCTTTCTTCACAATCGTCGGGCGGCGACGTGTGGTTTTGGCCGGCGACTTCTCCACAGCCTCCGTCGTTTCGGCAGCGGCGCGGACGGCTATCAAGCCGATCGCATCCATCCAGACGAAACGAGCGTACTGCATCAACATCATCGACATGAGCCACATGCCGCTGAGATAAAGTACGCAGGTCGAGAGCGCTGCGTCGATTTGCTGGGGCCATAAAATCAAATTCGCTTTCGCAGCGACAAACGTCCCGAAGGTCGCGATCGACAACAAAGCGACCACCACCGAGCCGCGGCTGGCGCGAACTTCCCAAACAATCCGGGCAAAAGCGAGTCCGTAGAAGGACGTCGCGACCAACAACGCCCAACCATGCTCGAGATCGGCAAATTGGCGCCCACTGGCTTGCTCGATTAACTGTCCCAGCGGATGGCGAAAGTCGACCAGCAGATCGATTCCCGCAATCCCCAACACCGCGACCGCCCACAACCAAACATGATAGCGACCCCGATAGTCGTCCAATCGGTGACGGCGAATGCGATAGATCACCAGCGCTGCTTGCGTCGCGGTCCAAAATGCGATGATCGCCAACCAGCCGCCCAAACTATTGACGGTGGTCAAATCGGCGAACGACGCCTTTTGGCTGACGTAGTAGTGCAAAGTCGCCAACAGACCGATCAGAACAATGCCCAACAGATAGTAGGCGCCAACCGAGGTCCAATGGAGCGGAATTAGATCCACGATACGAACGCGCCGCTCCAACAGGGCCTGCGATGAGTATCGTCGAGCCCGTTTCCCGTTGGTTGCGTCGTCACCGCCGGCGTCGGCATCGCGGCCGCCCGCGTTACGATCATCGAGAATGGCGCGTCGACGACGATCGTCGCGCGTTGCGTTCCGCCTGAATTCCATCTTCCCTGACGCTGTGCTAGCAATTGTGAAACGACGAATCCTTTCGCCGCTAGGAGAGGCCTGATACTTATAGGAGTTCGGCAGTCAGACCGGGCCTTCTAAAGTCAGGCTCGGCTTGAATTTTTTCTTACTCAACCGCGCAACTCGCACACCGTTGCTAGCGGATCGCTACACGGTTGGTCAGCAAGCCAAGCCCTTCGATCTCGACTTCGACCTGATCGCCGGGTTGCAGAAAAACCTGCGGATTACGCGCAACGCCGACTCCATGCGGAGTGCCGGTAAAAATCAGGTCTCCCGGCTGTAACATCACCACGTTCGACAGATATGAAATCAGAAAGTCGATTTTGAAAATCAGTTGGCTCGTCGACGATTCTTGCATCAACTCGCCGTTCAAACGGCAGCGAATCGCGAGGTTATTCGGATCGGCAATTTCATCCGGCGTGTATAATACCGGCCCTAGCGGCGCGAACGTATCAAACGTTTTTCCCAACAACCATTGCTTGCCGGGCTTCCCTTTTTGCCAGTCGCGAGCGGAGATATCGTTGCCGCAGCAATAGCCGCCGACATGGCTCATCGCTTCTCCCTGCGGGATATGTTTGCCGGCGGTCCCAATCGCGACGACCAGTTCCGCTTCGTAGTCGACCTGACTGCTTTCGGGGGGGAGATGGATCTCGTCATGGTCAGCGATCAAGGCCGACGAGAATTTGTTGAAAATTATCGGCTCATCCCCAACGGTGGCGCCAGTCTCTTTGGCATGATCGGCGTAGTTCAAACCGACGCAAATCACTTTTTGCGGGTTAACGATCGGGGTCAAAATACGCGATCCCGGCGGGATCGGATCGCCATGCTCTCGCGCGGCGAGAACCTTGTCGCGAGCTACGTCACCCAGCGCTAGCAGCGACTTCATATCAGTCGGCAGCGTGTGATCGGTATGGTGAAGATCGATAAAATCGTCGCCGCGGGCAACCGCCGCACGGGGACCTGCTTCGCTTTGATAAGTGACCAAACGCATGAGTATCGGCTCCCGGAGAATCCTTAAAATCATTACAGCCGGCGATGCTTACGTTATCGCATCGTACTGCTGGGGGCAACGCGCCGGCCTCTTCTGTCTACTAGTTTGACCTTAGACGATCCGCGACCTAGGTTTTCTCCAAAGTCCTAAAAATCCGCCGAGAGCCTACTTTCGTGACTCGGCATCCTGTTTCGCCAGCTAGACGCCTGCGCCTTATGGACACTGATTCATCCGCCGATTTCGGCGTTGATCCCGGAGAGTCAACCGATCATCGCTTTGGAGCGCTCCAGCAGTTGCTGCTGCGCACTGAAGAAATTGATGACGAAGCGCTTGTCGCCGCAGCTTTAGAACAACAAAACCAACTGGTTCAGGTGCGACTGGGAGTCGCCAGCAGTCTGTTTACCGCGCTCAAAGCGAAACATCCCCCGACTGCCGCTCATTCGCTGCGCGTCGCGACCAGCATCTCGACCTGGGCGGCGGTACGTGGAAACTCCCACTCGGAAAGAGACGAACTGGAAGTCGCCGCATTGCTGCATGACGTCGGTAAGCTGGCGGTGCCGGACTATCTCCTCGCCAAACCGGGCAAACTGAACGACGAAGAACTGGCGCTGATGGATGAACATCACGCCGCCGGCGTTGAGATCATCGAACATTGCTGCTCTGACGCCGGAATTATGGCGGTGATCCGACATGCGGGCGCCTGGTTCGACGGCAGCAAACGCGCCTTCCCCCTTTGCGGCGACGATATTCCGCGCGGCGCACGAATGCTGGCGATCGTCGATGCGTTCGATTCGATGATCACCGATCAGGTCTATCGCCGGGCGCGCAGCAAAGATCGCGCCTTGGCCGAGTTGTTCGCTTACGCCGGATCGCAGTTCGATCCTGAATTGGTGAGCGACTTCTGCACGTTCCAAATGCGTTTCTCGAACAAACTCCAGCACGACGTCGCCCAACAATGGCTGCGCGATTTGTCGCCGGATCAGTCGAATTCGCACTGGGATCACATCATTCCCCAGCGAATCGATCGTCCCAATCAATTGCTGAACCTATTCCATGAGAACCTGTTTCGCAACGTTCACGACGGGCTGATCTACGTCGGCGCCGATCTGAAAATCTTACGTTGGAACCATGCGACGGAAACGTTGACCGGATTGTCGGCCGAATCGGTTTTGAATCGAAATTGGTCGCCAAAACTTGTCGGTATGGGAGACTCTTCTGGTCGCTTCTTGCCCGAACGAGAAGATCCGCTGGCCGCGTCGATTCAAAGCGGGCTGCAGTCGGTGTTGCGACTGACGATCCGTGATGCGCAAGGAGAGTACTCGGCGATCACCGCACACATTTCGCCGGTCATCACCGAAGATGGGATTGGACGCGGCGCCACGCTGCAGCTTTGTGACGCCAGCGGTATTCAGCGTCTGGAAGAACAGCTTCGCTCGTTGCACGTCAAAGCGACGCGCGATCCGCTGACGAGCTTGGCGAATCGATCCGAATTGGATCGTGCGTTGAATGAAATGGTCCGCAAGCATAGCGGATCGAACCGTCCGTGCAGCCTGATCATCTGCGATCTCGATTTCTTCAAGCGCATCAACGACAACTATGGTCACCAAGCAGGTGACGACGCGTTGGTTAGTTTCGCGTCGCATTTGAAGCGTCATGCGTTGCCCGGCGACATCGCGGCTCGCTATGGTGGCGAAGAATTTGTGTTGGTCTGCGGACACTGTGACATGAAAACGGCCGCGCAACGCGCCGAGGCCATCCGCCAAGAGGTTGCTTCGACCGCACAGCCTTCGTTGGGAGGCAAAAATCTGAACGCCAGCTTTGGCGTCACCGAGTTGCAAGAAGGCGATACGCCGGAGTCGATGCTCAACCGCGCCGACCGCGCCCTGCTGCAGGCGAAAGAGCTGGGACGCAACATGGTGATCCAGCTCGGATCGGGTCGCGATGCCCCCGAAAAACGAGAGCGGCGAAATTGGTGGTCGGCGCTATTCGCACATCGTTCGCCAGACGCGCTGGTCGAGCGAACTATGACGACGCGAGCGCCCCTGAAAATGGTCTGGGAAAAGCTCCGCGGCTTTTTAACCGATCATGTCGCGGAAGTCGTTGATACCAGCGAGCAACAATTAACGCTTGCTTTTGACGGTGACACCTTTGGCATTACGCGGCGGAATTCCGATCGAGGGGCCGCACTAGTCATGTCGATTCGTCCGCGCGAACAGCAGGACGAACGTGGAATGACCAGCACGGTGATTGAAGTCTCGGTGGCGCCGCGCCGCAGTCGTGATCGCCGTCGTAGCGATGCGTTGCAGCGTGCTCGTCAGTTGATGGCCAGCTTGCAATCCTATCTGATGGTGCACGATTTTAGCGAAGGCGTCGTCGGCGCAGAAAAAGAGGCGCCGACCCTTTGGGATCGCGTGGCGGCGAAATTTAAAAAACCTCCGACGGACGATCGGCGATAACTCGCGGAAGGGATAGGACCTACGATGATCCGAATCGGAGCGCAAGTCAGCGGCTGCGAGCATACGCTCTTCAGCCAACTGCAACGAGAGTACTCGGGCGCAGCGCAAATGGAACTCCGATATGAGATCGATTCCTCGATCGCTGATTTCGGCGATGACGAAAGCGTGTTATTTGCACAGGCCGATTTCCAGGACCGCGCTCAAGTGATTACCGGTGCGCTGGCGCAGGTCGATTTCGCGACTTCGGTAACCGCTCAGGCCCAATTGACGATCGATTTGATTCGAACCCAATTGAATCAAATTCAGCTCAATTCCCTCTCTATCGTCGATCCAAATTGCCGGTCAGAGCAGATCACCGCAAGACGCGTGAAAATTGACCAGGCGCTCGGCGAAATCAATCGTCTCGCCACTGCTGAATTCCATGATCGCCCATTGCTCGACGGCTCGTGTGATTTTCGCGTTATCGGCCAAAACAGAGCGCAGGTCCGCGAAGTAACCGTCGACCGGATTTCAGGACCGACTCGACTTTCCGCCGCGAAACCGGCGACATTGATCTATCACGGGCAGCAAGGTCGACTGACGAACGACGCCGACTTTACGCTGACCGGCCCCTTTGGCGGCGACATCATTTCTCTCGTACAGAATCAATCGCTCGAAACAGCTGCCGAGCAAATCAACGCATCCACTGCTCTGACCGGCGTTCGTAGTACCGCCGAAGCCGATCAACTCACACTCGAAAGCGTTTTCTCTGGCTCGGAAGCGACGATCTCGATCGATGTTCACTTTGGTCAGTTTCACGCAGTGGACAGCACAGGCAAGCTGGTCGCGTGTGGTGACGACGGCCTGTTTGCGGCGCGACCTTCCATCGTCGGGCGAGTGATTGCGCCCGCTTCCGCCGCAGGATCGGAAATGACCGCCGAAATCAATGGGCAATTGCTCACCGGCAAGCGGATGGTCGTCAGCGAAGAAACGGCCCACTTTTCGCTTGAGTTCGTTACAGGGTTCACCGGCGAATTCGACCCCATCATACTGAGTGACGAAGGGGTCTGGAAGTTTCGTTTATCGACGGCGATGGGCGATGTGACGCCGCTCGGATTACCCAATCTGACGCCGGAATCGCTGGGAGGCGAGAGCGGATCTCTGGCGGACTTGCGATCCGCCGTAAACGATCCGCAAGCGTTCAACCCGCGCGACTCGCGTTCAATCCGCATCATTGAAGAAGCTCTCACCAAACTCAATCAAGCGGAACAGCGGCTCGACGCCTTCGCCGACGACACCATCGCAACAAGCGCCGCGTTGCTCGCCGGCCTGAAAGCGTCGCTCGAAGATTCTTGCGAGGAAGCGCCGCCGGAGAAAGAATCGATCACTCCAGAGCCGCAAACGATGCAGCGCCAACTCTCGAAAAGTATCCTCGCCTCCTTGGCGACGATCGGCCAACAACGAACAAGCGTCGTCCGTTTTCTGCAGATCATCGAAGAAGGCGATTAGCAAAGTTCGCCGTTTCTCTTTTGACGGACGAAAGCGGTTCAAATTCCGTGGGACAGATCTTTGGCGCCATGAATAACGCGATGGACATAGATGCCGTTGGTCACGACTCTTCTCTACTTTCGCGTTGGCTCCACTCTTCGTTCATTTCACGCTTGAACTTGTCAATATCGAGGATTTCTCCTTCGCGAAAACGCTCCAGTTCCGCTTGATAAGCTTGGAACGCGGCGACCGCTGCGATATTTTGCATCAGCCAGAGGCATTACTTTCCGAAAAGTCGGGGGAAATCTCGCGCCGCGTGGATCACTCGCTCAATCACGATTCCGCTCGGAATGACCGCATAGACCACCACGATGGAATGCACTGAGAATATCCGCAGCTCAGGGCCGAGATCGTTGCGAATTTCCCCCAAGAGCGGCGAAGTTGCGTAGAGTTCGATCTTATTTTGAATCATATCGAGAAGTAATTCGTCGTTCTGAGGACTCTGTTGATCGAACGCGATGTAATCGACGATCATCGCCAGATCGTTCTGCGCTCGAACGTCCCAGAAAACGCGAGCGCTCACGCCTGATCTCCACGTCGTCGCTTATCCCAGCGCTCGCGTGCAAGGCGTTTAAATTCTTCGATATCCAATTCTTCGTATTCGCCTCGGGCGAGTCGGTCCAAGCCAGGCTTTATTTCTTCGCGAAAACGCTCCAGCTCCGCTTGATAAGCTTGGAATTCGGCGACCGCTTCAGCGATGCTCATTTCCGAGCCGCTGGCGATTCTCTGGCCGATGAATTGATGGAATTGCTGCAGTTCTTGCGCTGCATCCGTCGCCATAAGATTCTCCCCAGTTTGGTCTTTCTATTCTACTCAAGGAGACTTTCGACCGGAAACCTTTAATACCCGTCCGCTTCCATCAGCTCTTCATTGAGCGCCAGCCACTGTTCTTCTAACTGCTCTAGTTCCTGCGATATGGCGAGCAATTGTTCGTGCGTCTTTTGCGCTTCTTTGGGGTCGGTCAGCTTCATCAATTGGGCATTGATCGCCTTTTTCTCATCGTCCATCTTCGCGATCTTGACCTCGATCTTTTGCAGATCTTTTCGCATCGTGCGCAGCTGTTTGTTGCGGTCGCGGCGATCGCTGCGATCTCCGCCGACGCTGTGATGGTCGCCGCCGCCGGGCGATTTACTTCCTTTGGCGCCCCCCCCTTCTTCGTCAATCTCTTGGTTCAAGCGATAGACGTAGTGGTCGTAGTCGTCGGGGAAATGAATCACCTGGCCATCCCGGACTTCCACAATATTGGTCGCGACGCTTTTCATAAAGTAGCGATCATGGCTGGTGAAAATGATCGTGCCGTTATACGACTCCAGCGCCTGGACCAGCGACTCCACCGTTTCGACATCCAAATGGTTGCCTGGTTCGTCGAGGATCAGAACGTTGTGCTTGCCTAGCAGCAGACCCGCCAAGCAAAGTCGGGCACGCTCACCACCGCTGAGGACCTTGACTTTCTTTTTGACATCATCACCGCGGAACAGAAAACTGCCGGCGACATTCAGCACTTGCTGGGTGCTGACGTCCGGATCAGCGGCGCTGCGCAGATAGTCTTCGACCGTTTCATTTTGTGGCAGCGTCGTATAGACGTGTTGGGCGTAGACGCCGACATCGGCGTGATGCCCCCACTTCACATCCCCATCCAGCGGCTCGATCGATCCGACCAACGTTCGCAGCAGCGTCGTCTTTCCTTGACCGTTGTCGCCAACCACGCCGATCCGTGAGCCATGCTCGATATCCAAGGTCACTTCATCGGCGATCTTTTTGTCGGGGTAGCCGATCACCATGTTGTCGCAACGAACGACCGTGCCGCGACGGCGCTCGACGATCGGCACCCGAACGTAGGCCAACGCATCCGATTCTTCAATTTCGACCAACTGCAGTCGATCCAGCTGCTTCGCTTTGCTGCGGGCCTGGCTCGCGGTGCTGGCGGCGGCTCGGTTTTTATCGATAAACCGCTGCAACTGTTTTTGCTTCGCTTTGACCGAAGCGTTGACGCGCTGATCGTGCTCTTTGCGTTCTTCCTGCACAATGAGATAAGCGTCGACATCGCCGGGGAACATTTGCAACTTGCCGCGCGCCAATTCCAACGTGTGCGTACAGGTCTGCTTCAAAAAGGCCCGATCGTGCGAAACGACCATGACGCCGCCGCGGAAATCGAGCAAGAAACGCTCGAGCAACATTTGCGTCCGCAAGTCAAGAAAGTTGGTCGGTTCGTCGAGCAACAGATAGTTGGGATCGTGCAGCAGCAGCGCGGTCAGTTTGACGCGGGTCTGCCATCCGCCAGAGAGCTGCCGAACGGGAGACTCCAGCATCGCTCCTTTGATCTCGAACTGGCCGGCGACTTCGCCACATTTCCAGTCAGGCTGGCCGCTGTCGCGCATCAGAAAGCCGACGACGGTTTCCCCTTCTTCAAACGGATCGTGCTGCCGCAAATAGCCGAGCCGGAGCTTGGGGTGGAGAATCACGTCCCCTTTTTCCAGCTCCTCATCTCCCAAGATCGCGCGACACAAAGTTGACTTGCCGGCGCCGTTGCGACCGATCATCCCTACCTTTTGCCCCTCGATCAGCGATGCGCTCGCCCCATCAAGCAATACCTTATGGCCAAATCGTTTGACGACGTTTTGTATCTGGATCAGCGGAGTCACGGAGCTACGGTCTCTAAAGAAAAATGAAAGAATGCTAACCAATTCTTCATCAAGTCGAACCTACCCAAATTAATGGATCAGCCGTATTCTAACGTTGACGCCCATCTGGCGGCGGCAAGCTCTTACGAGAACATGGCGGTGGGCGATCGGCTCACTCGTCGGGCGGCACGCACAAAAGCGAACATGAATTCTCAGCCCGGAGGCGCTATTTTCACCGAAACTCGCCGAGCGTCCAGAGCGCCCTACAACGAAGGGGTGCTGGCGCCAGCGAGTTTGGCCGAATTGCGCCGGCGACATCCCAATTTTAGCGGCGATTGGTCCCATCTGGCTCGGCTCGAGGCCGAACTTGCCCTCGAAACTGGCTCGGTGGAGCGATTTGCTCGCTGGAATCGCTGGCGATTAGAGCAACCGGCCGTCGACAATCCCCGCTTCGAGCCGGTCCATTTAGAAGGAGCTTCCTACCGCCGCGCTGATTTTAGGGGCGCCAATCTCGACGGCGCCTTCTTTTGTCAGGCTCAACTTGCCGGCTGCGATTTGCGGGAAGTTAGTGGAAAACAGGCAAATTTTCAGAACGTGAACTTTGCTCGGGCCGATCTCTCCCGCACTGACTTTACCGGCGCCCAACTGACCGACGCCGATCTTTCTGGCGTAGTCGCGGTCGCCGCCCATTGGAAACAGGCAGATTTTTCCGGCGCTCAACTGACCGAAGCCGACTGCCGTCATTGCGGTCTTCAAGGGGCGCAACTTGCGAACGCTCGCATGCCGCGAATCAATCTGACTGGCGCCGACTGTAGCGGCGCTCAGCTTCGACTGGCCGATCTTAATGAAGGGACGCTCGAACAAACCAACTTTGCGGGGGCCGACCTGGACGAAGCGAACCTGCACTACGCCAACGGCCACAACGCCAATTTTGCCGACGCCAAGCTGGATAACGCCGATCTGACCGGTTCCTCCTGTCTGGGCGCTAATTTTACTCGGGCCAGCTTTCATGGCGCGATCCTGCGACAAGCCAACCTGGGCAGATGCCAATTGACTTCGGTCCAAGGCCTACTGCTAGATGAAACCTTTCTGGCCGGTGACGAGTTCACCTCCCAAGCGAAAGATCCCTGGAACACGCTGCTGAAGACCTACACCTGGCGGCGATTGCCGATCATGGCGGCCTGGATGCTGTTGTTTTTCGCGCCGTTTTTGCTTCGTCCTTCGATCCCCACGCCGCGGGAAATGATCGAACCAACGCCGGACGCCAGTTTTTTGCAACTGCAGGAAGCCGCGAAGAAACTGCCGCTCCAATCACCCGAATTTGAGCGATTTGCGGTCGATCGCTACTACGCACTGTTACCGCGGATCGCGTCGGCCGAGAATTGGCCCATGCAGTTTTGGCTGGTCCTGGGGGGCGCCGAAGGCTTGATCTTTTGGCTAGGAACCATCCTGATCGTCGCCGCAATCTGGCAACGTGGAATCCTCAACTTCTACGTCGCTCGACTACGGCAAAAAGCGAAGATGTTTCGCCGAACTCCTTCTCTGGCCGAATATTGCGGTCAGTTTCACGGCCCTGCCGAAGAAGACCAAGGAGGCGCGGTCGCGGCCATTTATCATTGGCTCGCAGGTCACCTGACCGAGCGAGTCCGGATGACCGGAGGCGACATCGTTCGATTTCGCCCACGGCGACTTTTCGCGCTGCCGAGTTGGATCCACCAGATCTTGTCGCGATGGAAAAAACTGTGGAACAAGATGCTTCCCGACTGGGTCAAAACGCCCCCCCCGGCGTCACTCGCCGAAGTTTTTGGCGTTTATCGGATGCATCGCGTCAATCGGATGTTGATCTGGGCCAGTTTCACGCTGATCGCATTCGTCTGGCTCCGCCTGGCCGCGATGGCCTATCTCGGAATGTAGCGAACCCGACTCTCAAGGGGGCGAGAAGGGTCTGAAAAAGGGCGTCATAAACAGGGAATCCGGTCCCAGTTTTGCTGCAAAACTGGGACCTGCCCCCCTTTTTATGGCCGATCACTCGCGGAACTCTATTTCTGCTCTGGCCACCTAAATCCCCCAATCGCGGTTGTCACTGCAAGCCGGATTTGTTCCACTCTGTTAGCTACAAGATTGCTCGGCCTGCTTGATTCGCCCGCCATGACTCGCACTTTCGTCACTGACTTCGTCTCGATCGACCCCAGTCCAGAATGGGCGGTGAAGTTGCGCGCCTATAAAGACGACGTTCGACAGTTGGTTGGCGACCAGACCTATCTTGACGATCCGCCCCACATGACCGCCTATCTGGCCCGCTTTCCGGAAGGGGTTGAAATTGACGAAACGATCGCCGAGGTCGCAGGCCAATTCGCTCCGCTTAAGACGGAGCTGGCCGGCTGGCACGTGCTGGAAGCAGACCCTTGGACCGGTGAGCGCACGTTGACGATTCGCGTCAGTGAAAGTTCGCAACAAGCGATCCGAAATCTGCAAACCAAGATTGCGGCTTCAATTTGCGATCAACGCGATCGCGAAGCGACTCAGCAGCACTACCGCGCTGTGCTGCCGAATTTCACTCCCTTGCAGCGAGAATCGATCGAGCAAACCGGCTTTCCCTTTGCCGGCGAAGATTGGCAGCCGCAGTTTACCATCGCATCCATTCGCAAATCGGATTGGAAACGGGTCGCTGATACGTTGCTGCTTCAGCCCCCCTCGGGGCAATCGGTCTGCAGCAGCGTAACGCACTATCGTATTATCGACGGCGAGACCTATCCGCTGCAGCGTTACGAACTTCGCTGAAAATTCTTGGTGTTTCTCCGTCACAATGGGAAGACTTGGCGAGCTTGAACGAGATGCTCTTCCAGCAATTTGCGGAGAATAGTTGACAGCACCCCGCCTGACAAGCGAATGTAGTGCGAACGATGCTCACCATGGACGAATGCACCCAACTGGAAAACGCGAATGCGAAGCTTGCGCAAAGGGAGATTTCGCCTAGCATGCTGCGGTATGATGCGCTGGCCTCTTGCCTTGGCGCTGGTGGCGCTCTCGCCGCTGCTCTTAGCGGCGCAAACCCCAGAAATGTTTGACCCGGCGAGTCCCGACGCTACCGAAATTCGAGAGCTTTTCTATCTGGTGCTGGCGATCACAACGCTCATCTTTGTCCTAGTCGGCGGAGCGCTCGCCTATTTCATCTATCGCTTTCGAGATCCGCCGGGCGCTCCTCGCGATGATAGCGAACCGCCGCAGGTTTACGGCAGCCAACCAATTGAAATCGCCTGGACGCTGGCCCCCACGTTGATCGTGCTTGTGCTCAGTTTGGTGGTGATTCGCTCGGTCATCGCGATGCGATCCGAGCCGCCGACCGAAGGGACCTTGCGCGTCCGCGCTGTCGGCCATCAGTGGTGGTGGGAGTTTGAATATCCCGAGTTTGGATTTACGACCGCCAATGAGCTGGTCATTCCGACTTCCGACGCCGACGCGCCGACGCCCGTTTATCTGCAGTTGGAATCGGCGGATGTGATTCATAGCTTTTGGGTGCCGAAATTGGCGGGCAAGACCGACTTGGTTCCGGCGAAGACGAACCGCATGCGGCTCGAAGCCAATTCGGCCGGAATCTATGAAGGTCGCTGCGCCGAATACTGCGGCACGCAACATGCAAAAATGTTGCTCCGCGTGACCGCCGTTTCGCCAGCCGAGTTTGAAAAATGGGTCGCTGAGCAACAGCGTAGCGCTGTGGTCGCCGCGTCGGTCGACGCAGGTCGGCAGATCTTTATGGATCAGGCCTGCGCCAATTGTCATACGATTCGCGGAGAACCGGCGATCGGCAAGTTTGGCCCTGATCTGACGCACCTGATGAGCCGCCATACGATCGCCTCCGGCGTTCTGGAAAACAATCGCACGAATCTGGCCGACTGGTTAACCAATCCCGATCAGGCGAAGCCAGGGAGCCGGATGCCGAACATGCGGCTCAGCCCGACAGAAGTGAAACAGTTGGTCGACTATTTGATGACGTTGGAATAACCATGGCGATCGCCGAAACAGAACAATCGAGCGCGGCCTCGCCGCTGGTGACGCAACTGCATGGTTGGGTGACGACGGTCGATCACAAGCGGATCGGCATTCTGTACATCTTGATGAGCCTTTTCTTTTTGGTGGTCGGCGGCGTCGAGGCGCTCCTCATTCGTTTGCAGCTGTGGGCGCCCAATAACACGCTGATCGGCCCCGATACGTTCAACCAGCTGTTTACGATGCACGGCACGACGATGATCTTCTTCGTTGTGATGCCGATGCTTTCCGGCTTCGCCAACTATCTGGTGCCGCTGATGATCGGCTGCCGCGACGTCGCTTTTCCACGTTTGAACGCACTTGGCTTTTGGTTGGCCCTCTTCGGCGGGTGCATCCTGTACACCAGCTACTTTACCGGCGATGCGCTGTATGGACTTGGCTCGGCGCCCGACGTTGGTTGGTTCGCTTACGCTCCGCTCACTTCGCCTGCCTACGCGCGCGGCGGCAGCGTCGACTATTGGATTTTGGGAACGCTGGTCAGCGGCGTCGGCACGCTGACCTTTGCGGTCAACCTGATCGCCACCATCCTGACGATGCGAGCGCCAGGGATGAAGCTGAATCAGGTTCCGCTGTTCGTCTGGATGATGCTGGTCGACGCCGGGCTGATTATCGTCGCATTTCCTCCGCTCACAGCGGCGCAGATCATGCTGCTGTTGGATCGTTACGCCGGCGCCCACTTTTTTGATACTCAGGCTGGCGGATCGGCGCTGTTATGGCAGCACTTGTTTTGGTTCTTCGGGCATCCCGAGGTCTATATCATGGCGTTGCCGGCGTTCGGGATCATCTCCGAAATCGTGCCGGTCTTTTCGCGTAAAGTAATCTTCGGCTACGCATCGATGGCGGCCGCGACTGCGGCGATTGGCTTTATCAGCTTGGGCGTTTGGGCGCATCACATGTTTACGGTCGGGCTCGACGATCGCTTGGATGCGTTCTTTTCGGCCGCCAGCTTTTTGATCGCGGTGCCGACCGGCATCAAAATTTTCAACTGGACCGCGACGCTCTACGGCGGACGACTACAGCTACGGACGCCGATGTTGTTCGCACTCGGTTTTCTCGGCATGTTTTTGATCGGCGGATTGACCGGCATCATGTTGGCGACGGTCCCCGTCGACTGGCAAGTTTCGGACAGCTACTTTTTGGTCGCGCACTTTCACTATGTGCTGTTCGGCGGAAGTCTATTCGCGCTGATGGGAGGCTGCTATTACTGGTTCCCGAAAGCGACCGGCAAGATGCTCAGCGAGACGCTGGGCGCCTGGCATTTTTGGCTGCTGTTTATTGGATTCAATTTGCTGTTTGGGCCGATGCACATCGCCGGCATCATGGGCATGCCGCGGCGCGTGTACACCTATGAAGCAGGCCAAGGTTGGGATTTTTGGAATCAACTTTCGACGGTTGGCGCCTTTATCATGGGGATCGGCTTCCTGATCTTCTTTATCAACCTGGTTCTCTCGCTGCGGTCAGGCAAGAAGGCCGGCGATGATCCGTGGGACGCTTGGACCCTGGAATGGGCGACCAGCAGCCCGCCGGCGTCTTATAACTTTGAACAAATCCCCACGGTACGCAGCCGGCGACCGCTATGGGATCTGAAACATCCGGAAGATCCGGACTGGAAATATGAATAAGCCCAGCAGCGAAGAATCAATTCCGATACCGCCGCCGGTCGAAAGCGAATTCCCGCTTTCCCCTGCGCAGGTCGGCATGGCGACATTCCTGTGCTCCGAAGCGGCGTTCTTCAGCACGCTGGTCGTCGCCTATTTGATTTACTTAGGAGAAGATCAGACTGGCCCCACGCCGGCCGAGTCGCTTAGTCTGACGCGAGCCGTGATCAACAGCGCCTTTCTGCTAGGGAGCAGCGGCACGATCATGCTGGCGATGAACGCGCGGAAAGCGAAGAGCCTGAGCGGTTTCAGCGTCTGGATGTTCGTCACGATCGCGCTCGGCGCGCTGTTTTTGGTCGGCACCGCTTACGAGTGGGAAGAGCTGATTTATCAAGACGGACTAACGATCGGCCGCAATCTGTTTGGCACGACATTCTATACGTTGATCGGCTTTCACGCGTTTCACGTCACGCTGGGACTGGTGCTGCTGACCGTCATCACCTGTCTCGAGCGCGCCGGTCGCTTGAGCGCCCAGAGCGAAGCGACGGAGCTTGTCTCTTGGTATTGGCATTTTGTCGACGCCGTTTGGATTGTGATTTTCGGGGTCGTTTATTGGATGGGAACGTAACGAGCAACCATGTCTGACTTGCCTGCCAATCCTGATCCGCCGCCGCATCATGACGAAGCGATCGTCATGCCGCGCTCGACCGCCTGGCCGATGGTGCTGGCGTCAGGAGTCGGTCTGATGGCGATTGGGATTCCAACCAACTTGATCTTTTCGATCGTCGGACTAGGAATCGTCTTCACCGCGTTGTTCGGCTGGTTCGGACAATTGCTGACCGACGAAGCCGAAGTCGAAGAACCCTTGGTCGCGCCGGAGCGACGCGCGAAATCGATTCGTCCTTCGCACAAAAGGGTTCTCTCGCCGACTCCGGGTCAACGCCTAGAGCTTCCCGAAAAGGTTCATCCTTATTCGGCCGGCGTCAAAGGGGGCCTGGCCGGCGGCGCCGTAATGGCGATCGTCGCAACGCTCTATGGCTTGTTCAGCGGGCGCGGCTTGTGGTATCCGATCAACTTGCTCGCGGCGATGATCCTCCCCCATTTCGCCGATGACACGGCGGTAGAACTCAGCCAGTTTAGTCTGGCGGCGCTGCTGGTCGGCATCGTGCTGCACCTGGTCACCTCGCTGTTGGTAGGACTCTTCTTCGGCGTGCTGCTGCCGACGCTCCCCAACTCGCCGGTGTTTTGGGGCGGAGTCGTGGGGCCGTTGCTATGGTCCGCCGGCATCTACAGCTTCATGGGCGTGCTCAATCCGGTCATGAGCGACTATGTCAGTTGGCCCTGGTTTATCGCGTCGCAGTTTGCGTTTGGGATCGTGATGGGATTGGTCGTCGTGCGGTCCGAAAAAATCTCGGCCCAAAGTCTGTCGCCTGCCAGCGAAGAGGAGCCGCGCGATGCGAACAACTAACGTCAACGCGATGGTCGCCACCACACTGCTGCTCGCAGCAATGTCGATCGGCTGCGGCAAGCCGGATCCGGCCGACCGTTTTGTGCGACCGGATGACATCACCGATTTCCAGGTGCTGTTCCAACAAAACTGTTCTGGCTGTCATGGCGCCGCCGGAGATCTTGGCCCGGCGCCGCCGCTGGCCGATCCGTTGTTCCAAGCGATCGTCAGCGATGATCAATTGCGAGAAACGATCGCCAATGGTCGGTCAGGGACATTGATGCCGGCGTTTGAGCAGGAACAAGGGGGCTCGCTGACGACCGACCAGGTGCAGATTCTGGTTACAGGAATTCGCGAAACTTGGAAACCCGCCAGCACGCCGACCAACAAGCTGCCGCCGTATCAAGTTTCGGCCGCTGATCCGGCTGGGCTGAAAGACGCCAACGTCACAACCGGCAAAGAGCTCTTTGAAACCTCCTGCGCCAAATGTCACGGCGTTGGCGACGGTGCTGGTCCGTTGAACGAGCCGGCGCTGGCCAAGTTGATGAGCGACATCGTGCTGCGGCGGTTGATCATCACTGGACGGCCCGACTTGAAGATGCCCGATTATGTGACGCTTGGCAAAAAATCGCACACCGGCGAAGCGTTGACGTCTCAAGAGATTTCCGACATCGCCGCCTACGTTCGCACGCTGCAACAACCGACAAAGATCGCCGCTCTCCCGGCGGACGAAACCCAATAAACCTATCGATTTGATCATGACGCATTCGCCATCCACTTCTGATTCGCCCGACGAAGAACGTCGCGGTCTGTTGCAATGGAGCGCCATTGTCTTAGGCGCCTTAGCCACGGCGGCGGCCGGCGTACCGATTGTCGGCTTTCTACTGGGCCCACTGCGCAAGCGCGAAGACCAATGGACTTCCGCCGGCAAGGTCGAGCAGTTTCCGATTGGCCAGACGCGCCTGATCGATCTAGAAAACCCGCTGCATAGCCTGGGAGATGGGGACGCCGGCAAGATCGCCGTCTATGTCCGCCGCGCCGACGAAGAGAAGTTCCAGATATTTGCGATCAACTGCACGCACCTTGGCTGTCCGGTCAATTGGCTGGCCGACGCCGGACTATTTATGTGCCCCTGTCACGGCGGCGTCTATTACGAAGATGGGTCGCACGCATCGGGTCCGCCGCCGCGGGGACTATTTCAATATGAACATCGCCTGGAAAAAGGCGCCTTGCTGGTAAAGCTAGGACACCTGCCCACGCTTCAGCAACCCGGTTAACGCAGCATCCGCATGAAAACGATCAAGCAAGTCTGGGACTGGCTCGAACATCGGCTCGAGCTGCGCGATTCGATCTGGCCCGTAATGCGTCATCCGGTGCCGGCGGCGTTGGCCAAGCCGATCGGATGGATGTACGTCTTTGGCAGCATGACCCTGACGCTGCTGATGCTGCAAATCGTCACCGGCGTCTGCCTGGCGATGATCTATCAACCCACGGCGGCCGACGCTTACGCGAGCCTCGAATATCTGAACTACGAAGCGCCGTTCGGTTGGCTGTTACGTGCGATTCACTATTGGTCGGCGACCGGCATGGTCGTGATGCTGATGGTGCACATGACGCAGGTCTTTTTAATGGGCGCGTTCAAGTACCCTCGCGAATTGACTTGGCTTGTCGGCGTCGGGCTGCTGACGACCACGCTCGTGCTGGCGTTTACCGGACAAGTGTTGCGCTACGACGGCGACTCGTACTGGGGCGTCAGCGTCGCGGTTTCCGCCGCCGGCCGCGTTCCACTGGCCGGTCCGTCGATCGTCCATTTGATCTTAGGAGGCGAGTATATCGGCAGCGAAACGCTCAGCCGATTCTTCACGCTCCACGTCTTCATCTTGCCGGGCCTTTTGATCGGCTTGCTAGTCGTTCACTTGTACTTAGTCGTAAAACGCGGCATCTCAGAACCGCCCACTCCTGGTGAGCCGGTCGACAAAGCGACCTATGACGAAGAATACGAAAAGCTGCTCGAAAAAGGGATTCCCTTCTTCCCGCACGCGCTCTATCGCGACGGCGTCGCGTGTGCGATGGCCGTCCTGATCGTGGTCGGTCTGGCGGTGATCTTTGGTCCCAAAGGGCCTGGCGAAATCCCCGATCCCACGTTGATTCATGCCGAGCCGCGCCCGGACTGGTACTTTCTGCCGGTCTTCGCGATGGCCGCCCTCTCGCCGCCGTCGATGGAGACGTTCCTGATGCTGGGACTACCGGTGATCGGGATCTTGGCGCTGGCGGCAGTTCCGTTTGTAGCCGGTTCCGGAGAGCGAAGCGCTCGCCGTCGTCCGGTCGCGGTGTTGGTCGTGTTGGTGACCTTTGTCACGTTGATGGTTCTGGGTTGGTATGGAGCGACCTCTCCCTGGTCGCCCGACATGGAAGCCTGGAGCAGTACGCCGGTTCCGGACGGGATCGTCGAAAAACTGACCCCGCTCGAGTTGCAAGGCGCCGTCGTCTTTCAAAACAAATGTTGCCGCAACTGCCATGCGCTGGAAGGCGCCGGCGGCAAACGTGGTCCCGATCTGACGGAAGTCGGCATTCGGATGAATCCCGAGGCGATGGTTCGCCAGGTAGTGCAAGGAGGCGGCAACATGCCGGCCTACGCCCAACAAATGAACAGCGCCGAAGTCACCGCGTTGGTCGCGTTTTTGGTCAAGTTGCGACCCGCAGGAATTCCCCCGGCGGCGGTTCCGTCGGCCGCCGCCGAGTCTCTGGTCGCCGCCCCCACAGATGCGCCGTGAACGCCGACTTTCTGAGTGCGATCAGCAGCTCCTGGCAATTTTCGCCGAGCATCCTCTTCGCGCTCGTCGTTAGCGGCTGGATCTACTTTCGCGGCTGGCGCAGCCTGCGCCAGCGCGGTTCGAGTCGCTTTCCCCCTTGGCGACTTGGCGCCTTCTTCGCTTCGCTGCTGACGATCTTCGTCGCGCTGCAATCGCCGCTCGATGCGCTGGCCCCGTTCTCCCTCCAAATTCATATGGTGCAGCATCTGCTGCTGATGATTGTTGCGCCGCCGCTGGTTTGGCTTGCCGCGCCCGAGCTGCCGCTGCTGATCGGGCTGCCGAAGTGGTTGCGTGACGAATGGATTCGCCCTTTCGCGCGTTGGCGGCGACTGCGACTTGCGTTGGCCTGGATCTTTCGTCCTCAAGTAGCCTGGATTGCCTTCACGGCGACGATTTGGATTTGGCATGCGCCGTACTGCTATCAACTGGCGCTGGAAAGCAACTTTTGGCATCGCGTCGAACATGCGATGTTTCTGATGGCGTCTCTGTTATTTTGGCATCCGGTGATGCAGCCGTTTCCCCTGCGAACGACCTACTCGCGCTGGCTGTTGGTTCCCTATCTCTTTCTCGCAGGCGTCCAGGGAACCATCCTCTCCGGCATCCTGACTTTCTCGCATCGCGTCCTTTATCCTCATTACGCCGCTGCGCCCAACTTGTGGAACATAACGCCGCTCGTCGATCAGTCATTGGCCGGCGCCGTGATGTGGATCCCGACCTCGCTCGCCTATGTGATCGCGTTGTTCTGGATCGTCGCCGAGCAAATGTCGAGTGGAAAAGCAATCGCCAAGCGTGACGGCAAATATCGGTCGGTCACGCCTGCGCACCGGTCCCCCCAACCGCTTGGCCCACGTCCATCGATTTGGGCGCCGCTGCTGGAGCGTCGCGTTGTGCGTCTGACGCTGCGCTGGATCATGTTCACGCTCGCGGCGCTCATCATCCTTGATGGGCTGCTGGGTCCGCAGATCTCGGCGCTCAATCTGGCTGGCGTGGCTCCCTGGATTCATTGGCGCGCGATCCTGGTGATCTCGCTGATCGTCGGCGGCAATTTCTTTTGCGCCGTCTGTCCTTTCACCGTGCTGCGCAGCGTCGCAAAGAAGTTCAACTTGCAGTACAGTTTTCCCAAATCGCTGCAAAACAAATGGCCGTCCGTCGCGCTGTTGGCGCTCTTCTTTTGGGCGTACGAAGCGTTCTCTTTGTGGGATCGACCTGCGTGGACGGCGTTGATTGTGATCGGATTTTTCGCGGTCGCGCTCCTCTTTGACCTGCTCTTCGTCCAGGCGCCCTTCTGCAAATATGTTTGCCCGATTGGTCAGTTCAACTTTGTACAGTCGCTGGTTTCTCCCAGTGAAGTCGCTGTTCGTTCGCCCGATGTTTGCGCCGGTTGTCGCACGCGCGATTGCCTGGCCGGCAATGAGCAAATCGCCGGGTGCCAACTCTCGCTGTTCGTCCCCAAAAAGCAAGGCAATCTCGACTGCACGTTTTGTCTCGACTGCGCCGACGCCTGCCCTCACCAGAACATCACGCTGGTGCAGTTGCGCCCCGGCGTCGACTTGGTGAGCGACGCCGCTCGCTCCGGCGTAGGGCGATATAGTCAACGCATCGATCTGGCGGCGCTGATCGTGGTGCTGTTGTTTGCGGCGCTGTTGAACGCGGCCTGGATGACGGCGCCGCTGGTGAGCCTGGAAGAAACGCTGACCGCGGCGATCGGCTGGGGACGCTTACCGATTGTCACCGGGGGAATGTTGCTCGGCCTGCTCGCCGCTCCTTTCTTCCTCATGCAGTTGCTCGGAAAAGCATCTTTGGCGATGTCTGCAGAGACCGCAGACTGGCGCGCCCCGGTGATGCGTTTCGCGCCTGCACTCATTCCCCTGGGTCTGGGAATGTGGTTGGCGCACTACTCGTTTCATCTGTTCACCAGCGCCGACTCGCTGCTCTGGGCGACGCAACGAATGGCGAACGATCACCTGGCGACCAACTTTCTGATCGGCGGCGGCGTTTGCAGTTGTTGCACGGCTGGATCGATCGCCTGGCTGTTGCCGCTAGAGCTGCTGTTTCTGGATGTCGGTCTCTGCATGTCGCTGTGGGCCGCCTATCGCATCGCCCAACGCGAACAGCCGATCCCACAAATTGTGCTGCGCACGTTCGCGCCTTGGGCGATTTTTTTGGTGATCTTCTTTGTCGCCTGCGTCTGGGTATTGCTGCAGCCGATGGAAATGCGAGGAGCCTATGTCGCCGGCCTGTAAGCGATGGCTGTCACTCGCGATCTGCATCGCCGCCGCCAACGTCGTGCTGGCCGATGGAGGCAAGGTTCAACTGCGCCGCGAGATCGGGCCGTATCAGGTGACGATTTTCACTTCGCCGACGCCGCTGCGAGCCGGCCCCATCGACCTAAGCGTGATGGTGCAAAACTCTGCTCGCGAAATCGTGCAAGATGTCCAGATCGATTTCCAACTAACGAGTGAGTCTGGCGAGATCCTCTTGCAACATGCATCGCAAGCGACCGCGACCAACAAGCTGCTGCAATCGGCCAAGTTGATGCTGCCCGAAAGCGGCGTCTGGCAAGTTCACACGACCATCGTGGGCGAAGCTTCCGCCGACCTGGACTTTGAAATCTCCGCAGCCGAAGCTCACAGCGATTGGACGACGGCCGGCTGGATGCTGCTGTTGCCGGTCGCTTTGGTGGCGTTGTTTGTGATGCGTGAGCGGTTGGTTCGAGAGAATTAAAACCAATCGAGATTGTATTTCAACTACTTCCTTACTTTCCAGTAACCTGGGCGGCGACTTAAGTGACAGACAGCGAGACCGACGATCTTGTCTGGTAGTTCTAAATAGACAAGGCCGTAAGGAAATTTGCGAAACTGGAAGCAGCGAGTTCCGTGATAGTACGGCGTCCAACCCTGCGGCCGCTGCGATATCAGTGTTCTTGCGCGAACCAACTCGTTCCAGAATCGTTCAGCGGCGGAAACACTCTGCTGAGCGTACCATTGGTAAGCGGCGATGGATTTTTCCATCGCAGCAGGATGATATTCAAACGGCAGGCGGGACATCGCTTCGGATCATTTTCTCCGCTTCTTCGGCCGGGATAGTCATGATGTCGCCCGACGTAATCTCCGCTGCGCGTTGGGCAATTTCAGCCTGCCATGCCGCTTGTGCGTCAGACGCCGCATCGTCAGGACCATGATCCAGCAACGGGTCCGCTAGACTATGATGAATTGCTCCTAGAACCGCCAATCGCTCTGCCGCCGATAGAGCGAGTGCGGACGCGATTATCTCTTCGGTCGATTGAAGTTGGTCTGACATCTTGATCCTCTCGTTGGGACAACCACATCACTGTATCACGGGAACTCGCAAAAAGTCAAAATCCCTCCTGGAGCCCCTCTCCATGCAAGTCCAACGCATCGTCGCCAACACGCCAACCGCCGATCCCACCCTGGCGAAACGCTTTTATCAAGAGGTGCTCGGGCTCGATCTGTTGATGGATTTTGGCTGGATCGCGACTTACGGATCGCCGCAGCCAATGAAAGTGCAGATCAGCTTTATGACGCAGGGCGGCAACGATACGCCGACGCCGGACCTTTCGATCGAAGTGGACGACGTCGACGAAGCGCTGGCCGCGATGCAAGCAGCCCGATTCCCCATCGAATATGGGCCGGTGGACGAGCCATGGGGAGTACGTCGCTTCTATGTCCGCGATCCGTTTGGCAAGCTGGTTAACATTTTGGCGCACCAATAGCCGCAATGTTGCCGTTCTCCGCCGTGAGAGCGCCGTATCTCACCGCGGTGACGAGCTATAATAGCTTGAAGGCAAACGGAACCGAGCGGAGAACTCAGCCAGTGATGGCCCCAACAACGGCATTTTACATTTGCGCGGCGGCAATTCTGATCAGCGGCAGTACGTATGGGGCGGAAGCCGATACCGCCAAAAACCGCTACTCTTCCTTTCCTCCGATCACCAACATCGAATCCGGCGTCTCGTGGCCTGCCGGTCAGGCGTTGCCGATCTTCGCGACGCCGGCGGATCGGCTTGATGCGATCGCGGTGCAGACCCTAACGATCGACGAGCAAATCGCGTTCGCCGCCTTGCAAGGCTATGTGAACCGCCAGCAACCGCGGATCTATTTGCAAAACGCCCGCGCCGATGAGGGACGCGATACCTGGGCCCAGACTTCGACCGTCGCCCTGGGACCGCTCAACGTCTTCGACTATCGCGACAAATATGATCTGCTGGCCAAGTACGCCGACGAAGTCGACGGCTTGCTCTTGTACGATCCTAGCCGCAGCCCTCATTTGCGCAACCTGGCCAGCACCGTCGCCGGTTTAAACCGCTTGCTGCCGGTGACCGCCGCGATGCAACAGCAAATCAAACGTCACGGGATCGAACTAAAAGTCGCGCTCGACTTGACCAATCTGCCGTTGTCATCCCCGCTGGAAGTATACGAGCATCTCTACGACCACTACTGGGAAAAGTGCGAAAAGCGGTTGCTCGTCAGCGCTCGCCCCAGCCGAGGCGGCGACTTTCATCATACGCGCGACATGGCGGCGGCGTGCGGCGCGGCGGTTGTCTGGCTCGACTGCCGTGTCCCAGATGAACGGTCGCTGCTCGAAAAATTCTTTGGCGACATGACCGCAGGCAAAGCGATCGTGCTCGGCTGGTACGCGACCGAACGCTCCGGCATCACGACCGCTTCTCAATTTGGAATCGGGACCATGCCGGCCGACCACTATGTCAGCTCCACCCTCTTCAGCGGCGGCGATCATCGCATTCAGATTCCGCCCGTTCCACCCAAACCGACGCTTGCCAACAAAGCCTATATCGCGATCTTTATCAGCGACGGCGACAATATTCAGTACACGCAACATGCGCTGCGAAAAATCTGGGATGCGTCGGCCTCGTCACGCGGTCAAATCCCGCTGAACTGGACGATCGCGCCCGGCCTGGTCGACATCGGTCCCGGCATCCTCAACTATTACTATACGACCGCAACGCCCCAAGATTGCTTTGTCGCCGGGCCATCCGGCATGGGCTACGCGATTCCTTTTAATACGCTCATCGAGCCGGGGGCAGCGGTTGGCGAATACCTGACCGATCCCGTCCGTTTGGACGGCTATACCAGTCTGACCGAAACCTATCTCCAGCGAGCGGGCCTGCGTGCGGTGACGATCTGGGATAACGCGACTCCTGCGCAAAGAGCGTCGTACGCACAAAATTGCCGGCAACTCTACGGAGCGACGGTGCAAAACTTTAAAGACGTTCCGTCGGTCGCCGGCAGCGTGGAAGAGAATCGACTGCCGTTTGATAAGTTGGTGATTCCGTATGCCGGAACCTACGCACATATCAGCCGATCGCTGCGGTCAGAACTAAAAAAATGGGACGGCGACGCGCCTTTCTTCTTGTCGTACCAAGTCGACATCTGGGGCGAGATGAGGCCTGCCAAACTTGTCGAACTGGCACAGCAGTTGAATCGACAGTTCCCCGATAAAATCGAGTTTGTCCGCGCCGATCACTACTTTAATCTCTACAACGAGACGCACCATCTGCCGTTTAATCTAGCGATGTCGCCGCGAACAAAAATCAGCGCCGGTCATGCCGCAGACCAGGCGAAGCTGGCGATCGACGGTACGCCGGCGACCCTTTGGAACTGCAATAATTTGGACGCCGCCTGGTTGCAACTGGACTTTGGCGCTCCCTATCGCGTCAGCCGCTATGTGATTCGCCATGCCGGCGCCAACGGATTGCAGCAGCAAAACACGCGAGCCTATACCATGCAAGCAAGTCTTGACGGCGCACAGTGGAGTACGATCGACGCCTACCAAGACAACGTCGAAAACGTTACCGACGTCCAGATTCAGCCGGTCCTTACTCGTTATTTGCGGGTAACGATCGATGAGCCCGGCGCCAACGGCGAGGCCAGCATCGCCGACATCGAGGTCTACGGAAGCCGACTTCCCTAATCCAGACGCGATCGGTCGATCGGCCTCAGGGGAACCGATCTACGGCAAAGCTTAACGCACCGTTGCTGCTTGAATGCGCCAAGCCGTGTAACATGCATCCTGAGAAAGCCCTTCGATCAGGCCGGCCCATGCTCCTTATCCGCGAACCACTCGCCGCGGCAGACATCAACTTGCGTCTATGGATACTTCCGCCAGTTTTCTGAATTCGCTGCAACTCGCTTCCGATGATGAAGCCTGGGATCGGCTGGTGGGACTCTATTCTCCCCTAATCCGCGGCTGGCTGCGACGCTTTGGCGCGGCGGTCGACGACATAGACGATCTTGTGCAGGAAGTGCTGACGGTCGTCTTTCGGCGATTTCCAGAATTCCAGAAGGAGCCGCACGCCGGCGCGTTTCGCAGTTGGTTACGCACGATCGCCGCCAACTGCCTGCGCGATCATTGGCGAAAGACCAATCGCCGGCCGAAGGCGGTCGGCGGCAGCGACTTTGTGCAGATGATCGATCAGCTGGAAGATCCTCATAGCGGGGTCAGTCAACTTTGGAATCGAGAGCACGACCAATACGTGATACAATATTTGCTAGAGGAAATTCGTCCCCGTTTCACTTCCCAGACCTGGAGCGCGTTCCGGCAATTTGCGCTGGACGGCAAAAGCGCCGATGCGGTGAGCCACGAGCTCGGCATGTCGATCAACGCCGTCTTCATCGCCAAATCGCGCGTCATGTCTTGCTTGCGAAAACAAGGCCAAGGGTTAATCGATTCCAACGAATGAACGGGATCGCCAGCGATTTTCCTCGCGGCGGTCGCGCCTCTTGATGGTTGTTTTCTTCTTTCAATTTGCACCACGATCCCTCGTTCTTCCCCATGTCAAAGGTCGACGCACTGCACCCGTCCCGCGACAAATTAGAGTCCTTCTTCCACGGTACGCTTCCCGAGGAAGAACGCCAAGTAATTGAAGATCACGTCGCCCAGTGCGACGTTTGTTGCGATATTCTGCGTACAACGCCGCATGATCCGTTCGCCCAACGAATCCATGCAGCCCTCTCGACGATGCACGATCCGTCGCCGAGCCCTGCACTGCCCAATAATTTCAACGCCGGCGTACCCGCCGAGTTGCGCGAGCATCCCCGCTATCGCATTCTCCGCCGACTAGGCCAAGGCGGCATGGGCGTCGTCTATCAGGCCGAACATCGACTGATGGAACGTCCCGTCGCGCTAAAGGTGATCCATGGTCGGCTGCTCAGCAACGAAATTGCGGTCGAGAGATTTCGCTTAGAAGTGAAAGCGGCCGCTCGACTGTCGCATCGCAATATTGTGGTCGCCTACGACGCCGAGCAAGCCGGCAATTTGCACTTTCTGGTGATGGAGTATCTCGACGGCGTGAGCCTGACCGAGATCGTCGAGCGCCGCGGTCCCTTGTCGCTGTTGCATGCTTGCAATTTCGTCCTTCAAGCAGCCCACGGACTACAACACGCGTTCGAGCGCGGCATGGTCCATCGCGATATTAAGCCGCACAACCTGCTGCGAACCTCGCGAGGAATCATCAAAATCCTCGACTTTGGTCTCGCTCGTTTCGCGACCGAAACAGAACCGTCCGGCGACGGCGGTTTGACCGAAGACTTCGCGACGCTCGGCACGCCTGACTACATCGCGCCCGAACAAGCGCATGATTCCAAACGGGCCGATATCCGTTCTGATATTTATAGCTTGGGCTGCACTCTCTACTATTTACTCGCCGGTCAGGTTCCTTTTCCGAAAGGGACGGCGCTCGACAAAGTCATCGCGCATAGCGAACGTCAGCCGACGCCGCTCGCCGACCTGCGTAGCGACTTGCCAGATGAAGTAGTGCAGATCGTCGAACGCATGATGGCCAAAGATCCGGCTGCTAGATTTCAAACGCCCGCCGCAGTGGTCGCCGCCCTACGACCCTATGGAAAACCAGACTTTGACAGGACCAAGCCAGACGAGGGCGATTCCGTGCCGCGTGGCGCAACCTTGGCAGGCGACCAAACCTTGTCGATCCCCGCTGCGAAGTCGGTCTCACAGAACGAGCCGCCGCCGCGCGAACTTCTCGTGCAGCCGCCGGCAACCGCGACGCAATCTGCCCGAGCCAAAGTCAGAGGCCGAACTTGGACGGCCCGGTATCGAACTCCGCTCATCGCCGGCGGCGCCGCGCTGGCGTTCTTTGCGGCGATCTACGTCGCGATCAATCTTGGTTCGTCCGATCCCGAAGAAAATCGGCGTCCCGTTGTGATCGCTCCCCCTCCGCTGCGACAAACGACGGCCGCCCCCCACAACGAAGCGTGGATCAATCTCCTCTCTCAAATTGATCTCGACAGCGACGTCGTTGCCGGCGCGTGGGAGATGACGGCGGAAGGATTACGCGCCGAACCGGTCGAAGGCGCTCGATTGACGCTTCCGTACGAGCCAACCCGCGAATACGATTTCGAGGTCTCCTTCACGCGGCGGACCGGCACGCAGTCGATCGCTCTCTTGTTTGTCGATGGCGACGCTTCGGCTTCCTACGATATCGATGGCTGGGGCGAGCACCTGGTGGGGATTCAAAACATCGATGGCCAGTCGATGAACGAAAATCGCACCGCCGCCAGTCGAATCGCGCTCGTCAACGGGCAGACGTATACGGCGACGATTCGCGTCCGCCGAGAGCGCGTCGACGCTCTCTTGGACGGCCAGTTAATCACCACCTACCTCGGCGACGGCTCCAATCTCAGCATGCTTGCGCTTTGGCGGACGCCGCGTCCCACGCTGGGGATCGGCGCCTACGACAGCGAGACCCTGTTTCACCGCATTCGAGTCCGCAATATCTCCAACTAACTCCATCCGCCGATATCGCGCCAACCTCTTTCTGGCGAAGCACTTAGGCCCTTCTACAAGCGTCGCTTCTTCCGCTTTCTGGGCGAAATCTCCCAAATTTGCCGCCGTAGCTGAAAGGTTGCACAGCGGCTGGCCATTTATCTCTACCTGGATGATTTCTCTTCGCCTTGTTGGAACCAAAGTAGGAGCGGCCCATGTCTACCTTTTCAAAATTTTCTTCTCCCTTCTTGCGCCAGCAGAAACCGAAACGGAGCCGGCGGCGCAGGTCAAGCATTCACGGGGAATCGCTAGAATCTCGGCAGCTGTTGGCCGCCGACCTCGGCACGCCCGATGACTTGGCGCCGCTCAGCGATGAGTTTGACGACGGCGCATCGATCGCCGATTGGAACCGTCTCTATCAAACCGAAAATTGGAACGCCGATCACCTGAACCTGTGGGATGTCGATCAAACCCAGGCCGGTCGCATGGTAATGCAACCCCACACCACCGTCTGGTACCAGGATTGGCACGGTCCTATGACCTACAAGGAAGTGACCGGCGACTTCATTTTCACGACCGAAGTTCATATCACCGATCGCGACGATATCGGCGGCAGCGATGCGGATGACGTTCCCGGCGACGGTCAATTTTCGCTCGGCGGCGTCATGATCCGCACTCCGCGCGACATCGTCGATCCGGCCGTCGATTGGAGCCCCGGTTCGATGGCCGACGACGGGACGAACAACGGTGAGAACTACGTCTTCCTCTCGATGGGCTATGGCAACGGAGCGAACGAGTTTTCGCTCGAAGTAAAAACGACTCGCAATAGCAACTCGCAGTTAGAACTGACGCCGATCAACTCCAACACGGCGCAGCTGCAAATCGCGCGGATCGGCGACTCAATGATCGCACTCTATCGCTTGCCCGGCGAAGATTGGCAAGTCCATCGCCGCTACACGCGCAGCGACATGCCAGAAACGCTTCAGGTAGGTCTAGTGACCTACAGCAACTGGGAAAAAGCGAATGACTTCGATCCCTTCACGCACAACAACAGCTTGCTCGTCCCTGGCCAAGTCGTTGATCCGACGCCGAGCGAAGAATTCAATCCTGATCTGACCGCCGGGTTTGAATATGCCAGATTCGCTCGTCCCCAATTGCCGACCGAACTGACCGGCGTCGATCTGGTGGCCGAAGCCACCGCTGAGCAGTTGCTCACTTTTCTCGGCGACAATATCATTCCGCCGACCAATCCGACGCCGGAAGATCCGATCGATCTCTCCGCCGTGCTCGACGCGATCGGCGATCAAACGATGAGCGCCAACCAAGGCTCACTCCTGATCGCGCTCCCGCTGACGCTCGCCGATGGTACGCCGCTGGCCTACACGGCGACAGTTGCAGGCAGTCTCGAATACGAACTCGATCAGCAGTACGACTTTCACGCCGAAGCGAGTTACCATGACGACTGGGGAGGACATGGCGAACGCTGGATTCACGGTAACGGTTCCGACTGGTTCTTTCTATTGCCGACCGGACAATTGTTCGCTTGGAATGGAACGTTTGAAAGCAGCGTAGAAGTGGCGCAGCTCGACGCGTCGGTCTATGACGATCCCAGCTCGCTCATCGATGTTGAATTACCGGCCAGCGTCAGCGTGAGCGGCAACGAACTGACGGTGATTCCGGCGACCGGCTCTCTGGGCGAACTAGCGATCGAAGTCGCGATTCACCTCGGTGGCGACGATCAGCCAATCGAGGCGACCAAGCAGATCGTGGTGACGGTCGCCAATTCGGCGCCCACGATCACCCCGATCGCTGATCAGACCATGTCGCGACTGGTGGATGAAATCATGGTCCCCCTGGCAGCATTCGACGCCGATGGGGATTCAATCGCTTGGAATGTCGCCGTCGTCCAGTCGCTCGCCTACCAAATCGACCAGCAGTATCAGCTGCCGGCGACCGCCAACTACCACGACAACTGGGCCGGTCAAAACGAGCGCTGGCTGCAAGGCGCCGGCGGCGTTTGGCTCTATTTAACGCCTAACGGAGAGCTGCATCAATGGAGCGGCGCCTTCGAGACGAGCCCGCTGCTCGGCCAATTCGATCCTGCCTACTACGAAGACCCGTCGCTGTTGACCGAAGCACAACTCTTGCCGGTCGAAGTCGCCATGGTCGGCGGTCAACTCCTCATCAACCCGGCCGACGGCTATGTCGGCAGCTTCGAGGTCGTCGTCACCGCGACCGACGGTCTAGAGCCGGTGATGACGCAGTTTGCCGTCGAGGTCACCAACACCGAACTCTCGCTGCCAACGATCGACGATCTGCAGATCGACGCCGATAGCGGCATCTTCCAATTAGAAATCTCGGCGGTCAGTCCCCTCCCCGCCGATCAACTCATCTATTCGGCGCATCTCGTCGGATCCGAGGCTGAGCAATTGGACCAACAGTACGACTTGCAAGTCGCCGCCAACTTTCACACCAACTTCGCAGGTCAAAACGAACGCTGGCTGCAAGCGGCCAATGGAGACTGGTTCTATCTGCTGCCGACCGGTGATTTTTATCGCTGGGGCGGAACATTTGCAGCGAGCGAGCTGTTGGCCAATCTCGATCCTTCCTTCTATGCCGACCCCAATCTGCTGGCCGACCCGCAAGCGTTGCCGGTCAGCGTCTTGATGTCAGGCTCCACCCTGTCGATCGATCCCGCCGCCGGTTACCTCGGACAGTTCCAGGTCGAGATCAGCGTCTTCGACGGCGTCAACACGGCGACGCAAATCGTCAACGTCGAAGTCGCCGAGCCGACGCTTCCCTCGGAGCCGCTGCCGGTCTTAATGGTGATCGCCAATCAAGATTTCTACTATCAGGAATATGCCGACACGCGGGCCTCGCTGGAAGCCGCCGGGATTTCGGTCGTCGTTGCGGCCGCGACTTTGGACACCGCCTCGCCGCATGTCAATTCTGGCGAAGGCGTCGACGGCGGCTATGTGCAACCTGACCTGACGCTGTTTGACGCGTCGGCGGTCGACTATTCGACCATCGTCTTCGTCGGCGGCTGGGGCTCGTCTCAGTATCAGTACGCCTATGAAGGAACGTACGACCAGGGCGCCTACAATGGCTCGCCGGCGCTCAAAGAGACCGTCAACAGCCTAATCAACGATTTTGCGGCTCAGGACAAATACGTCACGGCGATTTGCCACGGCGTCTCGGTTCTGGCCTACGCTCGCGTAAACGGAGCCAGCCTGCTCGACAGCCATACGGTTTCGGCCTGGGGAGAAACGGCGCCGAGCGCGGGCGGCGTGATGGTCACCACTCGATCGCAGATCGAAGCGAACGGCGCCGTGATGGTCAACTCGGCCAGCGTCGGTGATCCAACCACCGCGACCGATGACGTGATCGTCGACGGACGAATCATCACCGCCGAAAATTATGACTCGGCCAGCCAGTTTGGTTTGACGATCGCCCAGCTGATTAGCGAAGCGAGCTATGTCGAACAGGTCGAGGATATCTTTGCAACTTGGGAGTAGCGAGCTGCATGAATCCAGGAACGGCAACAGCCTTGCGTCGCAAATTGCGGCGCAAGGTTTTCTATATTTTGGAAGGACGCCGAGCGCTGCGGTTGGAACAAGCGCCCGCCTTTTTTGTTCCAGGATGTCGGCATCGTCGTCAGTCGTTTATCCTTAAACGGTTGCCCATCCCCTCAACCGGTTTGAAAAGGAAGCGAAAATGAAACTGAACGACTTCTACAACGAGATCGCACGCCGCGTCGATACCGACAAAACGGCGATCACCGTCGCCGAAACCAAACGCGTGCTCTCCGAAGCCTTTCTGATGCTGGCGAAAATGGATGCCGCCGAATTCGCCGACACGGTGAGCAAAGGGGTCGCTCAAGCGAAAAAGAAGCTGAGCAAGTAGCGCCCACAAAACCGCTGGACGGAAGGATGGCCCAACCAGTTCGGAACGAACTGGTTGGGTTGCCATGCGATCGCGTCCCATTTTTGAGGCTTGGCCTTCCCCCTCTCGATCGCGTTGTTTGCTTCCCGCCACGCCCCTGACCGGGCAATAGATTGTCGCTTGCTCACTCGCTCGATTTTCCGTGATAATGCTCCTCCTAATGCGGGCGTCTGATCGATCGCCCAGGACATTCGTTTTCTGACGCCCTCGGCTTGAGACGAGGTGAAAGAGTCTGGCAAAGGGCGCGTCTCGATGTGCCATGACGTTTCCACGCGAGAGGAGTCCCGAGGTTATCGGCAGGCTTTGGTGCTCCCAGACGCATCCTCCCCAAACACCCCAAATGCCCACTACGGCAGAATGAGTAACTTCCCCCAACAAAACGGACAGCGGTCCTGTCCAACTAGAAAAACCGTAGGCCAGGCCGTGCCTGCCACATCGCCAAACCTCCCAAATTAACCACCAGGGGGTCTAGGCAATTTGAAACAAAGAATTTCAGCGGTCCGGTCCAACCTGGAACAAAAAAAGAAGCGGTCCGGTCCGGTCCAACCTAGCGGACAGAAGCCAAGCGGTCTGGTGGATGCCGGCAAGAAACGAAAAAAGCTTTGCGTCGCCAATAATTGCAACGCAAAGCTTTTTATGGAGTGGGCGGTACAGGGCTCGAACCTGTGACCTCTACGATGTCAAGGTACCAGACTAGCGGACAAACCCAGGCGTCAACACGCTTAACCCATTACTTTAAAACGACTTGTGAATTATACGCACTGATACTATCTAGTCGGCATGATTAGTACCAAGTACCAACCGCAGTACCAAATGCAGGTATATCTCTCCTGTTTAGAGTGGCGTTTATTACCCGCCGCAGGTCTCGGCCCCAAGCTACCTCGAATCTGGAAGCCCTTCTTCCGCCGCTTTGGATTATTCAATATCCGTTTCTTCGTATCGCATTGCTTCCATCGCAGCTACATTTGCATCCACCGCCATTTCCGTTAGCTCACTTTGGTGCGTCCAGGAATCTGTTACCGAGACGGGAGAGACATCTTGTCGGGTGGACTTCTGGATAAGACGTGCCCCATATCTAGCGAGAGTTACTCGAATCCTTATGCGACGAGCGACTTTCATACGCGTTACGGAGTCGAAAAGCGGGTCTGGGAACTCACCATATACTGGCTTTCCGGCATTTGGGGTCAGGTTAACTAGCCCGATTCCCTGGAGCCGAGAAACCGATTCCCAGAAATCCTCGGAACTCATCAACCCGATTTCTTCAAGTAACTCCCCCAATGACGGATCGGAAAGAGACACTCCCTCTTTGACTTTATCAAAGCTCGCCTGGACAATCGGCGACACACTTAGCCGACGCAGAATCTTTACGTCGCTCGGACCTAAGACTCGCAGCGTTTCTACAAAAGCTTTATTGCATGACGAACTGTCCTCGATTGCGGAAGCTAGTAATCCCGCCCACAACGATTGCAGTTCGTCTTCGTCAACATTCCCCGCGGCATCTATTAGCGGCAATAGGAACCCTGGCGGCAGTACCTTTGCCGCGATTTGGTCCTTCTCTACGATCGCTTGGGCCTTGTGAAGAATCGAAATTCGATTCCTCCATTGCCAAACGTAAATCTGATCGGCCAAGATTCCACCCGCTAGTTGACAAGGCTCTCCTAGCAGCTTTTCGAGAAGGCTCGCTGCGGCTTCCGAAACAGGTCTTAGTACTCCGCTAATCGCCTCAATTCCACTCATTTCTGCTCCAATCGATTTGCGTACCAAGCGTAGAATGACGCCGCTCTGAAATATTCGCGGGCTTGTTGCCAATATTTCTAACGCAGTCGCTAATATAGCGGAAAGATTTCGGCAGGCATCTCTCCCCGTCCATCTACAGGAGACTCGATCATGCTTGGAACGACCGGAGTAGGCTGGTTGTATTCGCTCGCAAATCAAGGCGAAACGAATTGGGGCGATATCGACTCATTCTATGCCAGCATGATCGAAGGATTGACCGATGATGGGGAGACGCTCGATATCAAAAGCGACGTTTGGGGAAAAATCCATCGCAAGGGAATACGACCAAGCCCCGGAGACGGAATCGCTTTCTACCATAGCCAACGAGCGGGATTCCCCAAGGGAGACCACTTCAAGCGAAAGCCCCGAATCTCGCTTATCGGGGCAATCGAGAGGATCGCGTTTGACGAAGAAGACGGACAGCGGGTAGCGTGGCTGCATTTCACGGCAAGCCGAAACACGCTAGAGAGGCTTCGCCGCGATCCGATCATCCGAGATGAGTCTACGCGGCATCTGTTTGAAGCTTGTGGTAACGTCGCGGGAGCGGTTGCAACGATGTATTACGCTGACGCCGAGACATGGAGGACGATTATTACCAGCCAATAGCGGCAAAAAAGAGAGAGCCCGAGTTACCAGGCCCTCACCGCTCTTCCTGGATCTGCCCGTCCGTTGCAATACAAATGGCACATCCACCCACTAGTTCTAGTATTGGTGGCTCATAAATCCTATTTTGCAATTGCCTCGTCGCAATTATCAGAGACAACCGAAAGTTCTATCAGTCGCTTCAACCAGTACTCAGGGTTTCTCCTGATCTCATCCATAAGACGGCAAGCAGCACCTTGCGGTACGTTACGCCCTTGCTCCCAATCATGGATCGTCTTGACCGAGACACCAAAGAAGTTTGCGAAAATTGCCTGACTTGCACGAAGCAAATTGCGTGTTTCCTTGACCAACTCTGGGCTATATGCCTGCGGTTGCAAGTCAGCTTTGATCGTGCGGCACGTGAATTTATCCGAGATCGTCTCGTTGCTTTCGAGTGCCTCGGCAAAATTCTTGAGCCGGTCAACGATTTTCGCTCCGCGGCTCACTTTCCTTTCCATCGCTGCAACTTCCATAAAAAACCAACCTAAAATAATAAACCAAATAAAGTCGTTCGCATGCAACTCCTATTTGAACGACCTTTCCGAGAGTATTTTCCCAATCTTCTTTATATACATCTGAATTCCTTTCTTCTCTTCGTCCGTGAGGTTGTCTTTTTCATTTTTACCGTAGACTGTCACAAGCAGGACAGTCCAATGCTCCTCAAAGTAGACGTAACAAACGCGGGCAGCCCCCCTTTTGCCAGTGTTCCAGCGTTCAGGGGCAAAGCGAAACTTGCGGAGCCCTCCCGTTCCGGGAACAACCGGTGCCTTTTTGGGGTCGCTCATAATGACCATTTGGACAGCAAATAAATCGCTTTCCACGTCTAACCCTAACTCCTTCCATTCCTGCTCGAACTCGTCTAATTCTACGAAATGAAGCAAGTCTTCGGGATTAAAGCAGTGCACCGGATAGTGAACCACTGCTTCAGCAACTTGGTTTCCTTTACCAAGTTTGTCTGAATTTGGCATTGCTCTTCTCTGCCTCCCTGATCGTCAAAGAAAGTCCACGAACTAAAAACTTATACGGTTCAACCGTACAAAACAACAATCAACCGACGCAGTTCCAAAACAATGCATTCCGGCCCCACAACAGAACTATACGGTCTGACCGTACAAAAGTCAAGCACACCCCTGCTGTCAAAGACGCCCCCCCCCCAAGTAGCCGGGATTGCCTCCTCCTAAAATCTGCCTAGAGCGGAATTTATTGACAGAGAGGGGACGAGCGGACTACAGAAACGGATTGAATCGGTCGCTCTCGTCTTCGTCGGCTTCGCGGCGGTCGTTTTCGTGATCGGGAGCGGGGGCGTACTCGTCGCGGTCTTCTCCCGGCTTCGTCTTCTTCTGGAGGGAGTAGACCGCTCCGCAGGCTCGGCAAGCAATCTTTCGGATAACGATTCTTACGCCTCGGAAGGTTGCGTAACGAGCGTCGAGCGTTTGACCGCCTCGGCATCCGCATTTTCGGCATTCCATCGGAGACTCCTTCCAAAACGAAAGAAGGCGTAGCCGCCTGCCCAACGGCTACGCCAGAACCCGCCTCCCTGGAAACCTTCGCGGGGAAAACAGAGAGGGAGTGGAGCTTAGAGAGACGAGTCGTCTCCGATGCTGTAGACCGAGCTTCCCGGATAACCGAGAGCCGCACCGAAGTCGATGAAGACTCGCCATTGCAGGTTGAGGGTATTGGCGTTTTTATCGATTCCGAAGAAGTCGATTCTCGGAGCTTGGTTGCCATCGAGGAAACCGACGAAGACGGCGTTCGATTGCTGGCTACCGAATAACCACCAATGTTCCGAGGTCGCCGCTTCGCCAAACTTCGCCGAGTTTTCAAGACGAGCTTCGGAAGCAAGCTGGAGCCGTGAGAACAACGGGTTACCCGTAGGTTGGTTGTCGCGGTCGGTGGTATCGCGTGCGACTTCGACCGAGCGGAGGACTTGCAAGCCGGTCGCCTCATCCGTAGCAGTAGTGAGCAAGCAACTCGGGATAATGTCCTCGTTGTTACCCTCGCTATCAACCTGCCGCTTCATGGCCGCAATCGCCGCCGAGAGACCATCGACGCCTAGAGCGTCCGAGATGAGGTTGCCGCGAGGCGTCGTCCAGTGAGAACCGATACCGCCGAGGAGGACCGAGGCGACGAGATCGTTAAGCCGCTTGTTAGCCTGCGAGACGAAGACTTGCGGGATATCGTCCAGGAGCGTCAAGTCGTCGGCGTAGGCAGCTTGGCGGCTAAAAGAGATCGTCTTGGCGTAGGTATCCAGCTTGATATTCGAGGTCGACTCTCCGAGATAGCCGTGCTTCACTTCGCCAGTCTCTCCCGTCTTTTCGAGGCTCCCGGAATGCTGCGGATTGATTACCGTATGCGTCCGGAAGTTACCAAGGTCGCGGACGGTCGCGAAGGCTCTCCAAGGAGACGGAGCCTCCAGGAACAAGACGCCCGCAAGCTTGTCCATCGAGCCGCCCAAGGCGTTCGGCATCGCGACCGTACTAAAAGCGGCTTGAATGAGGTCGTGCCGATTGGTCGGAGCTTCTCGACCGGACGAGGTCAGCGAGTAGCGGCAAAGGTCCATGAAGGAAGCCGAGCGGAGCGGATGAGCGGCCTCGCAGATTTGAGAGCCGTACGCCTTCTCCGCAATCGTCTGGTAGCCAGCTTTGAGAAGCAACGCCGCTTCGATCGTCTTCCCCGCCGCCGCACTCCCGACCCCGCCTCGTCCGGCTCGGTCAGATACACCGGCGAGGACGGGACCGGGGCGAGCCGCTCGGACAAGAGCAAGCTCTAGCTCGGCAGGCGCCATGCCCGTTTCGATAGCGTGAGCCTTGGCTTCGGCAACGCTGCGAATCCCCTTGAAGATATCGCCGGAGAATTCGTCGTGCTGGTACTGTTGAGCCGCCGCACGAATGCGGTCGACGCGAAGCTCTTCCGTTGCCTGCAAGCGTCGGTTCGCTTGAAGCTCTTGTTCTGATTGCGGCATGGTATCTTTTCCTTTTCGTGAAGCGGCAATTTGGATTGAGGTTTCGCTATCGGCTCCGAGGACGGTTACCGATAGCTCCTTGATGGTCGTTTCCTGGACGAGAAGGAGCGGTCCTTCCCACTCTTGCCCGTTAGCTTGGACTCGTTCGCCTTCGGGGATGTAGACGGCTTTCTCGATCTTCGAGCCGATCGAGACTTGAAAGGGAAAGCCCGCTTTCGCATCCTTGGCAAACCCTTCCGCAACTTCGGTCGTTGAAGAAACAACTCCTTCGGCTTTGATGCCGCTTTCGTCGATGGTCTGCTTCGTGGTATGCCCGAGACGGAGCGAGGTATCGTGGTCCATGATTACCGGAGTCGTCGACTTCTCGAAGCGAGCCCCAGAGAGAACGATTAGGACCGGGTCGTCGAAGTCGCCGACAACCATCGGCTTACCGGTATTCGCGACCATCGAGAATTTCGCCGGACTTGAACCGGCTCCAGCCGAGGCGGAGGTAATGTCGAGAGTCGCGGATAGTTCTAGCGAATCGGGAAAGGCTCGCTCGGCTCTGCGATGGCCGAATATGTTTTGCAGGAAGCTCTTGGGCATGGTATCTCCTTTTGATCTGCCAGTCATGAAATAGCATTATCTCATATCACAACCGGCTAGCAAGTATCGGCGAATGATACATCTATCAAATCTGCGGAAGTCCTAGAATCGCGTCCCGTACGGCAATCTCGCGAGACTTGAAGGGAAGACCGCAGGAGGAGCATACGCGGCGACGAGTCGTAACGATCTGCCGAACCTTCTCTACGTCCTCGAACGAATGCGAAGTGTGCGTAACCTTGCTCTCGGTATTTCCGCAGAGCGGGCAGGAAACGGTTATGGACATGGGACTCCTTTCATCGGACGTTTTGCCGCGTTAGTGCTTCGGCGGCTTCGCCGTTGTTTTCTCTGGAGAAGATGTAGTAGCTGGGACTTGGCTTCGCCTTGAGGCTTCGAGCGGATCGGGTCCTAGGCGTCGGCTTCCTCGTCGTAGTCGAAAGATGCCGAGGCGGTAGCTTCGTCGTCTTCGCCGTAGTCGTTCTCTTCGTCGTCGTAGGAAGCGGGAACGGCGTCGGCTTGCTGGGCGAAGACCGCCGCTTCGAGGAGGATTAGCCGCTCCTCGTATTCCGCGACCGTTGCTTTTAACGAAGCGATCTCTTCGGACTGATCGAGCGGCGGCTCCGGCATGGTCGTATCCGGCAAGGCAACGTCTTCAAGCTCGATCCCTTCTCGCTCTGCGATTGTTAACGCCTTCTCTTTTCCCTTGCGAGTGAGCCGCACCCAAACCGGACGATTGCGTCGATCGCGATGGACCTCAACGAGCTTGTTTCGTTCGTTGAGCTTCAACGCTTTGACGAATTGGCCGAGGTCGAGTTGATCCTCTTTCGAGACCCACATACGAGGACGATACGAAAGCCAACCGCGACGAGCGTACTCGCATCGCTTTACTTCCTTGCAGTACGGATTTTCAACCGCCGCCAATGCCGATGCGTAACAATGAATCGAAACGAGAATGAAGTCCGGGATAGCGAGAGCGTTACTCATAAGAATCTCATTTCCGCCTAGTTAAACTAAACTCACTCACAAAATCCGGTTGTTCCCCCCTACAGCAACTGAAAAAGGTTCCTCGGGAGGACCCAGAGACGGGGGTATATCTCTGGTCTTTAGAGTGGCGTTTATTACCCGCCGCACTCCTCGGACATTCGCCATACCCGCTTCGGTTGACCGTCGACAGTGCAGGACTCCGAGACAATCCGAGAGTTAGCAGCGAGCCGAGAGCAAGCCTTAAAGATTGTCGGCGTATCCGCATCGAGGATCGCAGCAATCTCTTGCGTTCCAATCGGTCGACGATTGAAGCGAATCAGATTGACGATCTCCAGGTATCTACCGGATAGTTTCTCTGGAAGAGGTAGCAACGGTCGTAGCTCCAAGTGAGGGTAGCTCTCGCCTTTGACGATCCGATCCACAACGGAAGTACAGACACCAATCTCGCTCGCAACCTTTGCTCGACGCTCTCCAGCACGTACAAGCTCATAAGCGTAGCGGGCTTCATCATCGGAGAGCTTTGCGTTTGAGCGTCCTGTCTCTGCGGTAGAGCAAGGCCGGCAAAGCGAAGTCGTGAGTCGTGAGAAGTGGCAAGCGTGCTCATGCTCGATCGGTTGGCCGCAATTGTCGCAAAGCTTGCTGAAAGGCTTTGGAGCGTTATCAGCTTTCGTAACGAGGGAGGACTTCGGCTTCGCCTCCGCATGCTTCCTATGCTTCGGGATCGGCGGTCGTCGTTTCGTAGCGTTCATAGTCGTTTACCTGTGGTCTGATTAGAGTGGCGTTTTTTAGGAATTCAGAAATTCGGCTAGCTAGGCAGAAAGTAGCCGTAGCAGCTTTGAGCGTTCTCGTCCGCTCCTTGCATAGCAGCTTCGGCGGTTCGGTAGCATTGCGACGAGGCGTAAAAGATTCGCCTCTCCTCGCACTTGACCCAATAGCGGTACTTTCCATCGCCACCATTGACCGCCATACGGAGAGGACCGAACCAACGGACGAAGACGCCGCACTCGTAAAGCCTCCACTCTTCGTGCTGCTCTTGCTGAAGCTCGTACTCTTCCTGCTCTTGCCGGAGACTCTCTCGATACTCCCTCACGACTTTGCGTACGGACGATTCACTAAGTCCGAGCATAGAAGCAAGGCTCTTGAAGTCGGTGTAACCGCATTCGTAGTGGTAGTAGATTGAATCTTTCTCTTCCTTTGTAATTCTGATTCCTACCATTTCTTTCTCCCCTTACTTACTTAATTACCTTATTACTACTTCTCTCAGAGAGGACGGAATACCGTCTCCCAAGCGTGGCGTTTTTTGCTAGCGAGCTTCGGTTAGTTACGCTGCAAGTGGTCGTCTAAATGGCCTAAGCGGTCGTGAAGCACCAAGGCGATAAGCTTACGATTGCCCTCTTGAAGCGTCGTTACGAGCATCGAGAGAAGCTCCCGGCTTGGCCGAGTCGCCAACTCGGCAACGAATGCCGCTTGATTTGCGATCGAGTCTTGCCCCTTTTGAAGCTCATCCGATCGCATCTTGTGACAATGAAAGCCATGGATCGGCAGCCACGCCCGCATACTTTCGAGAGAGCGGATTAGGTCGAGGACGTTCTCCCTCTTCCAAAAATACGCCTTACCGGTTTCGTCTTTCTCCGGCGACTTGAAGAATTTTTTCTTCAATTGGTACGTGAGCTTCGGTCGGTCGCAGTCATACCCGCAAAGCTCGACCAAGAGCAACGCTTCCGGCGTCGTATATGCCTTCCCAGTAGGCAACCCGCATTTCTTCTCGGCGAAGCGGAGGTATATCTCCGGAGTGGAAGCCGGGTCGAAGGCCAGGCCTTCCAAGTTTGTCATTACCATGAAAATATCTTCCTGCTGAATAGAGACTAGAACTTTCGTGTAACTCCTATCCATAGAGCATGGTTAAATTGCTATGAACATACGGAAACATGCTATTTGACAGATTATTTCCATCTTTCGTCCATATATGGACAGACTGCGGGAACCCGCTAGCCGGTACACAAAAAAAGCCCGGCGGATAGCCGAGCTTGAGAGAAGCAGGAGGCGAGAGAAGAAGGGCTAATCGTCGCCTAGAGCGTCGATACCTAGCTCCGTCCGCAACCATGCGATCGCTTCGCAGAAGACGCCTTGAGCGGGTTTAACGTAGTGCTTATCGGCTACCGTTTTCGCTGAATGACCGAGGAAGTATTGAGCGAAACGGGAGTAGCTCTCATGCTCGCCTAGCTTGCTTGCCGCCGTCGATCGCATCGCCTTTAACGGCTTGTCGATAACGACCTTCTTCTCCCCCTCTGCGTCCACAAGCCGCTTCTTAAATCGGCGGAAGCGTAGGCCGATGTTATCCGTTACGCCGAGCTTCTCGTCCTTCGAGATGCTCTCGGAACGGAGCGGCTTTCCGTTACGATTGAGGAGAGCGAGATCGCCGCTCGTTTGAATCTGGGAACGAAGGAGCGAGAGAGTCTCTTCCCAGAGCGGATAGACGACGAGCGGCGTATTCTCGTGATGGTCGGTCTTACTACGCTTTCGCGAGATCGTTCCGGCTTCGAGGTCGACCTCCTCTCTACGCAGGTCGGCAACGTCCTTTTGAGTGAAACCGCAATTGAGCATAAGCAAGACGTAGAGCCGTAGGTCGTCGTCACTCTCCTCCATGCGATTGAAGAGCGTTTTTAGCTCGCTCTTGTCGTACGTCTCGATTTCCTTCTTCGGTACGGAGATCGTCAATCGATTGGACTTGCCCTCCAAGACGCGAGGGAGCGTCTCTACACGCTCCATCGAATAGAGCCAGCGGACGTACTGCGTTACGGACTCCGAGTAGATTTTGACGTACGCGGCGGACTTCCCCGCGTCGATCCGCTTCCTTAGCTCCTCATGATAGGAGGAGAGAAGCTCGGAATTGAGAGCCGAGAGCAAGCGATCTCCGACAAACGAGGAGAAGTCCTCCAGCGAGTAGCGAAACTTGTCGACATGCTGACGGCTTAGCTTGCCTCGGTCGGCCTCGGCTCGCTTGCTGCGGAGAAAGTCGTCCACGTTGCCCGCGATAGTCTCGGAGGTCGAGCGGTCCGGGGCGATATCCCAAGGAGCCGGACCATCGGTAAGCGGATCGGGGATATCGGAAGCGGGACGCATGATGAGCGGAAAGGCGTCCTCCGAGGTAGCGAGGTCGGCGGCTAGGTCCTCGGTCGGATAGCTCTCCTTCTCCGCCCATGCCAGACCAGACAAAGCTCCCTGGAGAAGGTAGTAGGCTTGTCGACGCTCCGGCGTATCGACTCCCTCGGAGAGCTTTTCCATACGGGAGCGGATGCGGCTTCGGGCAACGTCCCAAGGCGAGAGAGAAGCGGCGTCTAGCTCCGCCTTCTTTTCCTTCCACGCGGCAAGACAACGCGGATAGCTGGATTCCTTGGTTTCGCTTTCGCGGAGCGGGAAATAATAGGGCTTTCCCTTGTAAACCTTCCTCCAGCGGCGGCTTTTGTCCTTCATCCAGGAGAGCTTGTAGCGACCATCGAAGACCATTCCCATTTCGGCGGCTCCATAAAAAAAGCTCGTTGGTACTGATTTCTGGTACCAACGAGCTTAACTTATCGCCGAATCAGTATCAAACCGCTTTGCGGTCTCAACCGAATCACCCGCCGCAAGTCGTTATATTGCAGCGAGTTAGGAGTGGGCGGTACAGGGCTCGAACCTGTGACCTCTACGATGTCAACGTAACGCTCTAGCCAACTGAGCTAACCGCCCGATTCTCGACGGACAGTCCGCCCTGTGGGGACTGGACTGCGTCTGGGAAGTTTTCAAGTTTAGGACTTCCCTTGTGGGCTCGTCAAGGGCCCGGGAAGAGCATTTTCCTGGTTTTCTACCTCCTCGAAAACGGGGTAAGTCGCTTTATCGTCAATAGATGCGCGATCGTCCGGCTGCGGCGTACGATCGCAGGCGGGGAAGATGATTTTCCGCATTTTCAGACGCAGCGCCACGCGGGAAGGTTCGAATTTGCCGCAACATACGGAGGGCCGTTGCCTTGTTGCGAATTCCGAAAAGAATTACCGTGGAGAGTTTGGCTCCTTCGATCCCCTGAAAAGTGCATATGGCCGGAAAAACACGCAGCAAAGCTATTGAATACGTCGAGCCGATCGGTGCTCGGGTTCTCGTTCGTAAAGATGAGCCGAAACGGGAAACCAAGGGGGGGATCGCCCTGCCTGATCAAGCGGAAATCCCGACGATCACCGGCCGCATCGTGGCGATCTCGACCCAGATCGAGAACAACACCGATTTCCCGCTGCGCCAGTACGACAAGATCTTGTTCCATCCCAAGGATGCGATCCCGGTCGATTTTGAAGCGGACAACCAGCTCTTCGTCATCCCGATCGAAGATGTAGTCGCCGTCTTTCGCCGCGATCCGGTCGACAAGAAAAAGAGCAAAGCCGACGAGGAAGACGAAGACTAGGTCGAACTTTTATTGTCGGGATCGCAATCTTCCAAGCTGCGCAGTTGCAAGTTGAGCGCGTCGACCGAGATCTGGATCTCGTAGATCGAAATGGCCAGCGAAACGACCATCAGCAGCAGACTGACGCCAAACATCAGCTTGGCGATCAACACCTGATCAAAGAACAGGACCAACATGCAGATCGTGCAAAGCAACAGGCTCATCACGCCGAAAACCTGCATGTTGCGAATCAAGATCACGCGCAACCGCAAGTTGCTGATCTGAGCGATAATCAGTTCATCCGGGTTGGCGATATGGCGATCATGCAAGGAACGAATCAACGTGGCCAGCGCCAAAAAGCGATTGGTATAGGCCAATAGCAGCAGCGAAATCGCAGGAAACAAAACAGCTGGCGCGGTGAGATCCATCGAGACGAACTTTGAATAGGGGTTCCTGGGTATCGCAGAACAACGCTCGCTTACTTCTCTTCATACTCTTTCGGCTTCGCTTCGGCGACCAGTCTGGCCGCATGTTTTTCGGCAGAGGCGATCCGGTCTTCGCGGCCGCATCTCTGGATATATTCCGTAACTTTCCCCATGAAAACGCTATTAGCCTACCGCGGCCCCGTTTGCATTTCTCACCCAGCCGGTTGGTACTATGACACGTTTTCTCACGTCTCTCTCGTTGACGCTTCTCCTCATCGGAGGTTCGCCAAGCTTGCTTTCCGCCGCCGCGCCGCCGCGCGATCTGGTGTTGGCTTATTACTATCCGTGGTATCAGCAGGGTGACTGGACGCGCCATGGCTACTTCGGCGAACCGACGCTCGGCAACTATGGAACCGATGATGCAAAAATCGCGGCCCAACATATCGACTGGGCCCAAGCGGCGGGTCTCGACGGATTTGTCGTCTCGTGGGGCGGCCCGCAAGATATGACAGACAAGCATTTTCGCGCCGGCTATCTGCAAGCCGACAACGCAGACCAACTAAAGTACGCATTCATCTACGAGTCGCTCGGTCGGCTCGACGCCGCCGATGGTGAAACGAATGAACGGATCGATTTCTCCAAGCGACGCGTCGTGCGGCGGTTCCAAGAAGATCTGGCCTACTTAAACAAGCAGTTCTGCGGCGACGAGCGCTATTTGAAAATCGACGGGCGCCCTGTGGTCGTCCTCTACGTGACGCGGACGTTTCGTAACTTCAACGCACAAACCCTCCAGGACATTGAGAAAGAGGTGGGACAATCGTTTTACTTCATCGCCGACGAGCCGTTCATCTTGGGTGAGCAAAAAGATCCGGCGACCGCCGAGAACGGCCTGCGAGACGGCAAGCCGCTGTTTGACGCCTACACTGCTTACAACATGTTTGAAAGCGATCTGGTGAAAGAAGGCGAACCGGCGATCGACTACATGCGGCGTGAAGCGCTGCCGGTCTTCAAAACATGGGCCGAGCAGACAGTCTTCTGCCCAACGCTGATGCCCAAGTATCACGACTTTCGCGGTAAGCGAACGTTGACCGGCACGCCGGAACAATACAAAAAGATGGTCGCAATGATGCAAGAACTGCCGAAGCGCCCGGTCGGTCATGGAATCGGCTCGATCTATCTGATCACCAGTTGGAATGAATGGTGGGAGGGGACGACAATTGAGCCCGATACGACCGATGGCGAAGCGTTTTTGAAAGCGAACCGGGAAGCGTTGGGGCGTTAATCTCGAAATCACGAGACGAAGGTCGTATCCCAAAAAAAGGGGCGCTGACTTGCGTCATCGCCCCTTCCGCCTCTTGAATGCATCGATCGTTATTACGTGGTGAACTCCACCACCAACGATTCCAGCCCGGTCGCCAAGTTCTTGAGTGACGAACTAGACGTATCGGTTTGATGAGCGGCGGCCGCGGTTTCGGCGATGACCGTATCCACGCTGGTCAGCCCGCGAGAAATCTCACCGCTGGCGGCGGCCGATTCACTGATTCCGATCGTCAACGCCGTCACCGCACTAACCGTATCTTGCACTGACGACGAGATTTGCCGAGTCGCCGTACTTTGCTGTTCCACAGCGGCGGCGATCGTCCGAGCGGCCGAACTGACCGAGCCGATTGCACCGGTAATTTCGGTGATCGATTCCACCGATTCTTGAGCGGCGGCCTGGATCGCTTCGACCTGCCGGCGAATCTCTTCGGTCGCAGTCGCCGTTTGCTGGGCGAGCAATTTCACTTCGGTCGCAACCACTGCAAAGCCTTTGCCCGATTCACCGGCACGCGCCGCTTCGATCGTTGCGTTTAACGCCAGCAGGTTGGTCTGTTCAGCGATGTCGCGTATCACGATGACCACTTTGCCGATGCCATCCGCTTCTCGGCTGAGCTGCGAAATCTTCTCGTTGCTGCGGCCGACGATACGACTGACTCCATCGGTCGTTGCGGCGGTCTGTTCGGCGTTCGACGCGATCTCGCGAACCGATTCAGCCATGTCGCCGATATTGCTGGCGACGCCGCCGATATTGTTGCCGATGTTTTTGCAGGTCGCGTCCAACTGGGCCAGACTAGCGCTCATTTCTTCGGCGGCGGCGGCCATGGTCGTCGTTGACGACCGAGCGTTCTGTACGCCGCTCGAGAGCAAATTCGCGGTTGAAAACAACTCGCTCGCCGAATGATTGAGCGTGTTCGAGTTCGTTCGCACATTGCCGACCAATCCCTGCAAACGCGTCGCGAACACATTAAACCATTTCGCCACTTCGTCAAACTCGTCCTTCGATTCCGGCAAACGTTTGCGTAAATCCGAATCTCCTTCGGCGATGTCTCGCATACTACCGGCCAGGCTGGCGAACCGATTTCGCAACGTACGCAAAATCCAAAACGCTCCACCGAGACAAACCGCGATCGTCAGCAGCGCCGCCACCAAAGTTCGTGATGCGACGAAGCTGGCGCTGGCTCGCAATTGTTCGGACGCCTGTAAAATTTCGGCGGAAGTCTCATCTTCCAGCGATTTGTAGAGATCAATCTGAGCCGTCTTGGCGGCGAACCATTTGGTCGCTTCAACACCGAAATTGCCGGCTTCCGCATTCTTGAGCGCCACCGCGCGAAATCCGTTCACCGCTTGTGAGGCCTCCGCCTTCTGCGTTTGAGCCAATGTCGCCGCTAGCGGCGCCGAGGCGCTCGCTGTGAAGTCCTGCAGATGGGCCGTCTGCGTCGAGATTAACTCGATCAGTCGAGCGTGTTCTGCGCGACTCATCGCATCGCCGCCAAACGCATTGGCCAGTACGGCGCGTTCGACGCCGGCTTGCTCTTTCGCCATCAGCAGATGCAGATAAGCGTTCAGTCGGCGCTGCAGCGGTCCATTGACGACACCAAACACATTAACAGCGATGGCGTCGACCAGCAGTTGATTCGCTTCGGTATAAAAGGCGATCGCTTGCGGCGCTGGAATGTCTTGCGCGGTAATTCTCTCTCGCAGTCTTTGCAATTGATTCAATCGACTAATCGCGTCATTCGTGCGTTGAATTGCTTGCGGATCAAGATCGTTGCTGAAGGTCTGCAACGTCTCTTGCAACTCGGCAAGTCGTGCATCGGTCTCATCGCGTTGGAGCGGCAACGCGTCGGCGAAGGCGACTCCTTCGCTGCTCAGATAACCGGCCGACATGCCGCGTTCTTTTTGCGTTTGGTGCAGCAGATTACCAATCGAGATCGATACATCGGCCAACCGTCGCACATCAGCGGCGTCTTCCGCAACGATGGCCGAATTGCGATACGCTTGCCAAGCGAACGCCATCACTCCAAATATCAACAGGGTGAGAATCGCCAATAACTTTGTTTGAATCTTCATCGGGGCTAAGTCCTGAAATCACGGAAGTGGGAGAGCGTGAGAACAAGGAGGTATAGCTTCCAATTTCGATACCAAGAAAAAACATGGCAGAAGACAAATAATCCACATGTGAGCAATGTGTGATCACCTACCGCTAGGTTTTGCGTCTTACCGTACCGATTCGGACGGTTGGACCGCTTGTCTGGCGACATTTGAAACGAATTAATCGGCGGGTGAGCGCAAAAATAAGCCGACCCATTGGGCCGGCGCTTTTCCAATTTCATGCCGCATCCCTTCGGCTCGCAAGTTGGGCTACGACTTTTCCGCCTTAGGCCTTCGACTTTCGTATTTTCCTAGATGTCGTAATACATGCAAAACTCATACGGGTGCGGTCGCAGACGAATCGCGTCCGCTTCGTTCTTCTTCTTGTAGTGGATCCATGTGTCGACCACATCTTGCGTGAAGACGTCTCCCTTTAGCAGGAAGTCATGATCGTCGGCCAATGCGACCAGCGCGTCTTCCAAGCTGCCAGGCGTCTTCGGCACGGCGGCCATTTCTTCCGGGGGCAGATCGTAGATGTCTTTGTCGAGCGGATCGCCGGGATCGATCTTGTTTTGAATGCCATCGATCGCCGCCATGGTCAGCGCGGCGAACGCCAGGTAAGGATTGCAGCTTGGATCGGGGCAGCGGAATTCAATCCGCTTCGCCTTCGGACTGGGGCTGTACATCGGAATGCGGCACGAAGCCGAGCGATTTCGCTGCGAGTAAGCCAGGTTGACTGGCGCTTCATAGCCCGGCACCAGGCGCTTGTAGCTGTTAGTGGTCGGGTTGGTGAACGCGAGCAAAGCCGGAGCATGTTTCAAAATGCCGCCGATCATGTAGAGGGCCGTTTCGCTCAGCCCGGCGTAACCGCTGCCGGCCATCAACGTGTCGTCTTTCCAAAACGAAATATGGGTGTGCATGCCGCTGCCGTTGTCGCCGAACATCGGCTTCGGCATGAAGGTGGCCGTCTTGCCATACTTCTTGGCGACGTTCTTGACGATGTACTTGTAGATCAACATCTGGTCGGCCATTTTGACCATCTCTTGAAACTTCAAGTCAATCTCGCACTGGCCGCCGGTGGCGACTTCGTGATGCTGACATTCGACGTCGAGCCCGCACTCGATCATCGTCTGCATCATCTCGTTGCGGATATCCATCATCTGATCGGACGGCGGCACCGGAAAGTAACCTTCCTTGTGGCGCAGCTTGTAACCCAGGTTCGGCCCTTCGTCGCGACCGCGGTTCCACTCTCCTTCGCAACTGTCGAGAAAGTAAAAACCTTGATGCGAGTTTTGATCAAAGCGAACGTCGTCGAAGACGAAGAATTCGGCCTCTGGGCCAAAGAACGCGCGGTCGGCAATGCCGGTCGAGCGGAGATAGTTGACCGCTTTGCGGGCGACATTGCGCGGGTCGCGCGAGTAATCTTCGCGCGTGATCGGATCTTGAATGTTGCAGATCAACACCAAGGTCGGCAGCGTGCAAAACGGGTCGATGAACGCGGTGTCGGCTTGGGGCACAATCAGCATGTCGCTTTCGTTGATCGCTTGCCAACCGCGAATGCTAGAGCCGTCAAAGCCGAGCCCATCTTCAAAGATATCTTCGACCAACTTGCCAACCGGAATGGTCGTGTGCTGCCAAAGGCCGGGGAAGTCCATAAAGCGGAAGTCGACCGCTTTCACATCTTTTTCGCGACAGAGCGCTAATACTTCTTTCGGTGTCACTCGATTTCCCCTTTGCCTGAAAAAGAAATAGGTTCCGCGCGACGCAGGGCCTGGGGCTGCATGACAGGCGCTGAAGTGCGGAAACGCTTGGAAACACCGTACTTTGTACCACCTGGCGAAGCGGCGGTCATCTAGCCGAAGCGACCTTCGCAACTGGTTATCGAGCATCTCCACCTATGCTGTCTCGTCCTTCGCTGGCTCGACTCAAAGCGCTGATCGCAGAACAAGCAAATCACAACACTTCAGCCCCAGACCGAAAATATTCCCCAATTTCCAGGTAGCTTTTCTCTCGCTCCAGCCGAAATTGGACGATATACTGCAAAAACAGTAGAAATTTCCCCCCCGGTTTTACCTGAGAATCCGATGTCCAGGAAACGCACGCTCTATGCGCTGTCGCTGTTGGCGCTAGTGCTCGTCACCGGCATGGCGATCGCCCAATTTGGCCCGCCGCTGCGCCGTCATTTGGCGAATCAGATACGTCAGCTGCAACTAGTGCCGGCGACCGAAGCGCCGGTTGGGCCTAATCGTGTGCAGATTGAAGTTGTCGGCGCCGATCGCGTGATTTCGGCCAACGGCATTCCCGACCACAAGACTGGTCAGTTTCCTAACCGGGGCAATCCGCACCAGATCGAAGAACAACGCTACGTCTATCGCATTCCGGCAAAGCCCGCAGCCGCCGCGCGGATCACGCCGCTGTCGATGCAAAGTTTTGGCATCTGCATCAACGGCGTCCCTTTTGATCCCGGCGCCGCCGAATGGTACCAAGGAGATCCCAACGGCGGTTGGCGGTACGAAGCCCTCTCTGGCGCCGTGGCGCTAGGAATCGACGCGAATCATGCTCATGTGCAGCCCAACGGCGCCTATCACTATCACGGACTGCCAAGCGGCTTTTTGAAAGAATTGAATGTCAGGCGCACTGCGCACTCGCCGCTAATCGGCTGGGCGGCGGATGGTTTTCCGATCTATGCGATGTATGGCTATAAAGATCCGCAAGACGCCGAGAGCGAGATTGTCGAACTCGATAGCAGCTTTCGTTTGAAAACAGGCAAACGGCCCGGCGGCAACCAAGGTCCCGGAGGAACATACGACGGTACGTTCCTCGCCGACTACGAGTATGTCGAAGGCAAAGGAGACCTGGACGCGTGCAACGGCCGCTTTGGCGTGACGCCCGAGTTTCCGGACGGGACCTACGCTTACTTCTTAACGCAACATTGGCCCGTCATCCCACGCGCCTATCGTGGTACGCCCTCCGAAGATTTTGTGCGCGGTCCCCGGCCCGAAGGAAATGGTCGCCGAGGAAACAATCGTGGGTCTGGAGCGGCAGGACCTGCGGGACGCGGCGGATTTCCTCCTCCCAGAAGGTAAACCCACGATGCCCAATCGATTGGATCCTACGCACAGTTCGCCGCAATCGCACCAAGCAAGATCGGCCAAATCAGAGATCCCCTTTGCGCCAACGAATCCGCTGGAGAACGCGTTGGTCGAAGCGAATGCAGGCCGACTCGAACATCGCGACTTGCTCAAAATTTTCGTCGACTCCGAGGTGTATGAAATCACCAACGACGCACCACGGTGCGAAGACGATCCTTGTTTTCCGCTCAGTTTTCAGGACCCCGATCAGGGTCGCATGATCGCAGTATTTTCTGATCCCAGTCGGACGGCCTCCTTTCAAGAACAAGCGCCGCACGTTTTGGCGCTGTCAGGCTCGCAGGTTTTTCAATCGCTTCCTGCCGGACATGGAATCGTGCTGAATCCCGGATCCGAAGTTGAACTGACCATCCCCGGCTACGGCGTCTTAAACATCCGCCGCGACTTTGGCATCCGTCGCGTAGTGGAATAGCGAGTCGGCTAGTCCAGGATGAAAAAGAAGTCCGGTCTCTTCGTAACCCGTTACGAAGATGGATCGCCGGCATTTTTCCGCCGAGTCCAGAGCGTCAAGAAACAAGGCATCATCACCGTACGGACGATGAACGTATCAACCAGGATGCCGACGGTCAGTGAGAAGCCGATTTCGACGATCGCCAGCAGTTCGCCAAAGCACATCGCGACGAAGGTGCCGGCCATGATGACGCCGCAGCTCGATATGATGCCGCCGGTGTGACGAATCGCTTTGCGCAAGCCGGCGGTTGGGCCCAGCCGGCGCTGCTCTTCAAAGACGCGGGTCGCCAGGTAGATGTTGTAATCTTGGCCGACGGCGATCAGGATAACGAACAAAAACAACGGCGCCTTCCAGTCGAGCCCTTGATAGCTGTCCGGAAACATCGCCGCAAAAAACCACTCCGTCGCTCCCAGCGTCGCGTAATAGCTGAGCAACACCGACGCAATCATGTACGCACAGACGACCGGTCGACGCAGGATCATCAACAAGACGGCGCCCACGCCGAGGACGACCAGCAATTCGATCCGCTGCGAGTCGTTTTTGGTGACGCTCCGCAGGTCACGCACGCCGGCGGTCGTACCGGAAATATAGAACTGCAGATCCTGCCAATTGCTCGATACGTTCGCGTGATATTCAGCAAGCGCTTTCTCGATATTTCCGACCGACGAAATCGCTTTCAGCGAGAAGGGGTTCTCATCAACCACAACGCGAAACAGGGCCGCTTTTCCCTTAAACTGCGACGTTTGCGGCAGAAACTGCTCACGAGTGCGAATATGGTTTTTCAAGAAGACTTCGGAAGTGAGCAACGAGATTCGCCCCGGTTGATGACCGAGCGGGTTTTCGCTGCTGTAAACTTTAACGACGCGCGGATCGGCGGCGAATAAACGCTTGGTCAATTGGGCGATCGCTTTGCTTCCCTCTTTCGATTCGAAGTCGCCGGTGTCGGTTTTCGCCATGACGATGACCGGGTTCGCTTGACCGATCGGAAAGAATCGCGCCAGTTGCTTGGCGCCTTGTTTGGCGGGACGATCATCGGGCAAATCGTTCAGCAAGTCGTAAGAAACCTCGACGGCCTGACCGGTGGTGATGCGCAGCCAGATCGGATTCCAGGCCGGAATCAACAGCAGCGAGACCGTCAGCACCAACAGCAAGCCGGGCCGCCGACTGACCGCGGCGGCGATCCATTCCCAAAAGTTTGCGCGAGAGTCGTGCTGATGATCCTGCAGCGAATCGACCGACATCGGCCAGAACGTCTTGCGTCCCAGCGCTTTCAGCAGCGCCGGCGCGAATGTCAAACAGACGGCCAAGGTCACCAGCAAACAAAGCGCGATCGCCGGGCCGCTATTCCGAAACTTGCCAAAGTCGGCGAAGAACATCATTCCCAAGCCAACGACCGTCGTCAACGCACTGCCGCAAATCGCGTCCGCCGTGCCCTGCAGCGCTTTGGCGACCGCTTCGCCGGGATCGCCGCACTCGGCCAACTCTTCTTTGTAGCGTGAGATCAGAAAGAGACAGAAGTCGGTGCCGGCGCCAAACAGGATCACCACGATAAAGATCTTAGAGGTTTTAAAAACCTCGAAATCCCACCAGCCGAAGCCGGGCAATTGATCGACCAGCGTCAGCGCCGCGACCAACCAGGTCGCTACGCAAAACGAAATCGCGATCGACAACAGCGGCGCCATCGCCAAGAGCGGAGCGCGATAGACGATCAGCAGAATGATGATCACCAGGGCGATCGTGTAAAACTCAGTGCTGGCGATACTCTCTTTCGCCGCTAACAACATATCTCCGCCGATCGCGGCGCTGCCGGTGACGCCGATTTCTAGCTGCTCGTCGCCGGCGGCCTCAATTTCGGCACGGCGCTCATTCAACAGCGCCTCGATCTGACTGACGATCCGAATGTTGTCGGTTGCAGCTAACTCATTGGTCAACTGCAACACGATCAGCCCCGCTTTTTGCTCGGGGTCGATCAGCATCTTGCCGACGACTTCGGTATGGCGCGTCCAAACGTCAAACAATTTCCAATCCGGAGAATCGACCGGCAAAGTCGCAGCCGTTTCGTTTTCTAATTGGGGGTCAAGTGCAATCGCTTGCGCTTTCTGTTGCTGCGCATCCGAGTCGCTCCCCTGCAGCTTGGCCAGCATCGCAAGATTCCAAACGGGTGCGGCGGCGTCGTAATCTAAGAGTTCCGCCTCGGTGAGTGCGGCCTCAGCGCGATCGAGCAACTTCGTTCGCTCTTCACCGTTCGCAGCTTCGGCTTGATGGAGCCACTCGATTCCCTGGGCGTTTTGAAACGGAGAAGCAAGCCGATCGATCGTTTTCCATTGCGATTCGCTGAGCGGTTGCTCGTCGCGCCGCGAAGCGATAATCACAATTTGGCTTTTGGCTTTGCGATCCGGAAAAGCGGCGGTCAGTTCACGCTCGGCGATCAGCGCCGGAGAATTGGCAGGCAGATAGGCCAAATCACCGTCGAGCGTTACATCGTCCCAATGGGGAGGAGCGACGACGGCGCACACCGCCAGGAGAATCCAAATGGCGATAATCAGGATCCAGCGGCGGGCGATCAGCTGGCCAAGTCGCTCGAATGTCAAAGCAAAACTGGGGGTAGATAGGAAAACAGTCCGTATCGGGAAGGATACGGACTGTTTCGCAATTTACTAGGGTACGTCGTGCGACGCCAACCCTCTCCCCTCAGATGAGTTAGCGCTGACCGATCGCGCGATTCGAGATTTGCGCCGGTTGCAGCTGCACCAGGGCCGCTTCGAGTCCAGCGTCGAGGGCCGCATCGGCCTTCGATTCCAAGATCGTAACGCCGTCGACCGGTTTGGCGACTTGGCGAACAATCACATCCGGCGTTACGCCGCGATTGCTGATCGCTTGGCCGCTGGGGGAATAGAATTTGGCGGTGGTCAGTCGAAGTCCTGCGTTGGCGACCCCCAGCGGGAAGATCCCCTGGACCGAACCTTTTCCATAGCTACGTTCGCCGACGACGGTGCCGCGATGGTTGTCGTGAATCGCTCCGGCGAAGATCTCGCTGGCGCTGGCCGAGTTGGCGTCGATCAGCACGACCAGCGGCATTCGCCAGGTGCCCGCCTGATGGGCGGTATAGTCAAAATCTTCCCCAGCGCTGCGACCGCGCGTCGAGACGATCGTTCCCTGATCCAGGAACAAGTCGGCGATTTCAACCGACGAAGTGAGCAAACCGCCGGGATTCCCTCGCAGGTCAATCACCAAGGCTTGCATCCCTTGACGATGCATGCTCCACAATGCGGCGGTCAAATCCCGCGTGGTCGTCTTCTGGAAACTAGCGATTCGCAGATAGGCGACGCCGGCGGCCGGATCGATCATTTTGACCACGTCGACGCTCGGCACTTCAATCCGATCACGCGTCACCGAAACGTCCCGTTGATGATCATTCGCGTCGGCGATCGTCATGCTGATCGAACTGCCGATTACGCCTTTCAGCATGTCGGCAGCCTTCTCGCTTCCTAACTGGTCAATCGAACGTCCTTCGACCGCGACGATCCGTTCGCCATCCAAAATACCGGCCTTGTCAGCCGGGCTGCCGGGAATCGAGCGCACGATCAACAACGCGTCATCCTGCGTCTTCAGTTCAATGCCGACGCCGACAAAGTTTCCTTCGATCTGCGAATAGACTTCGTTCAGTTGGTCCGGCGTCAAAAAGCAAGAGTAGTGGTCAAGCGACCCAGCGGCGCCGCTGATGAACTCCAACACGGCCGCGGTCGCCGGCATGCCCGAGATGCGTTGCGAGATCTGACCCGCTTGCAGCGCGATGGCCCGGACGTCAAAGCGATTTTGAACGCGATCGATCTGTGCTGACTGCCACAGTTGGCGGCGGAGATCGGCGATCTGCTCTTCGCTCATCCCCTTCAGATTGACCTGACGGAAAGTGCGATCAAACAGTGCGGCGTCCAACTGCAACATGCCGCGGTAGGCCAAATCCGACCAACGGGGCGAGTCGACATAGTTTGTCTGAATTTTGGCGAGCAGATCGTCGTACAACGACAACGCCTGATCGGCCGGCAGATTGCGCATGCCGCCGACAAAGCTGCGATCGGCGTAACGACGGGAGACGTCATAACGGCGACGAACCGTGTCGACCTTCTCTTTCAGCTGAGCGACTTCGGGAAAGGCTCGCGCCGCATCTTCAAAATGCGTCAGGGCCTCGGCCCAGCGTCCCTCTTTTTCCAGCAGTTCGCCATCGGCGATCAGCTGCGTGATTTCGCGCTGATCCAGAACGGCTTCGTCCGGAATTTTGACTTGGGCCAGCGCCGCTTGAGAAGCGACGAGCGAAAGTAGTATTAGCGTTAACAAGAAGGCGCCGGCAAAGCGGAAGGCCGATCTTGGCGTAGTCCATCGCAACATTCGAGAATCCGTCGTGTTTTGGGGCCAATCGCCCGGCGAGGCGATCTGGGGAAACCGCCGCTTGCGCGACGTTAACCGACCTAAGATTGGGGCCCTGAGTCTCGACCCGCGAAAGCTTAGGTCACGATTTCGCCCTGGTCAAAAAAACCGACAAGAAACCGAGAGAGTTTATTCGGCATAATCGGCGCCAGCCGAACTTGATGCTCGGGTGGTGACGCCTGCCGCCGTTCTCGGCGTTAGTCACGAATGGTCGGTTGCGCATCCTGGCGCAGCGGTACGTCTTGAACCGATCCTAGAAAGGGCTTGCTCCCAGCTTCCTCATCATACGCGAAACATGAGGAAATCGTTCAGATCTTGCCGAAAATTCGGCGGATAGCGGCGCTAGCGGAAGTTTGCCCTCGGCAAGCCGGTGCGCTACTGTTAATAAGGAGTAAGCAAGCCAATTCCCCCCTCGGACCTATCTCCAACCGCAAGAATGGCCTACCAAGTCCTCCTGATTTTGCTGCTCGGAGCAGCGGCCGGCGCCGCGACGCTCTACCTTCCCCGGCTCCGGCTCAGCCCGCGGATCTCGCTGCGCGCATTGCTGGCGGTGGTTGCAATCCTCAGCCTGCCGCTCGCCTATCTGACCCATTGGCGCTATTACGACCGAGCCCAGGTTGGCTGGCTGCAGGTCGATTCGCCCCAGGCGAAACGATTGTTGGGCGAAGTCGAAATCGCCGCCAACGCCGATACGCCCACCGCCGCCTACACCGCGAACTATGTCGACGTGCGCCGTCTGTATCAACAAGCCGAATCAACCGTTCGGCCCAGCGGCGCCTTGCAGGTCGATTTTGACAACGACCGAGTCGTCATCCAGTGCGAAAATCCGCTGGAACTGCAGGCGCTGGTCGCCGAAATGAAACAGACCGATCGCCGCAGCCCCGATCAATTTGTGATTCGAGGAATCGTCGTCGATCGGGACGGATTGCCGATCTCCGGCGCCGCGATCGACTTGATCGGCCCCTGGTCGATGGAAAATTTCTTCCGCACCCGAGCCGACGGCAGCTTTTCGATGCCCGTGAATGCTCCCGAGGGGGACGGTTATGCGCTGCAAATTCGCGCAGACCAAAATCACCCCATTCTGACGACACCCTTTTCGCTCGACGAAACGGAGCGGGAACGAATTGCCCGCGTTCGACTTCCCCGGTAGCCGCGCTTTAGCGCTTGCAGGAGACGACTTGTCGGACGAAAATCGACATATCCATCCTTGTCGATGATTCCACGTCACATCCGACTCCCTGCCAGCATGAGCCGCCTGTGAGTTTTATCGCGTCTTGTCCGCACTGCCAGGCGAAGTTCGCCGCGCAAGATCATCTTGCCGGTAAAAATGTGCGCTGCCCGAAATGCAAGGTTCCCTTCCGAATCGGCGATGTGGTGGGCAAAGCGCAGAAAAAAGCCGAGGCCGAACGAGCGCAGAGCCGGAACAGCAAAAGCTCGCTGGACGAAGATTTACCGGTTGCCCGTCCAGCCAAGTCCAAACCAGCGAAGCCCAATCCGACAAAGTCCCGCCCCACGAAATCCAGTTCCGCCCAAGCTGGGTCCGCGCGTCCGTCGGCCTCTGCTCCCTCGACGACGCCAACGCGCTCTTGGAAAGAGATCGCGCAAGAAAATCAGCCGGATCCCCCCTCCGTTCCGTCTGCGGCAGCCGCTGCACCGATTCCCGCTCCTGAGCCGGCAGTGCCGCCGCATGTGACTCCACCGCCGGAACAGCCGATTGTTTTGAGTCCCACGCTGACCGCCGCGTGGGAATCGCTGCCGCCGATCATCTTGGCCACGGCGCGCCATCAAGTCGCGGCGCTCCCCCAAACATCTGCTTTCCAGTCGCCATCGGATGTCGATCGCGAGATCGAAATGTTGACGGCAGTAAAAATGCCGGCCAGCAACGACGATCTGGATGATTCGCTGCTCGATCAACCGAGTACGAATTCGACGATTCACCGACCGAGTACGATGCCGCCGCCGAATCAACGACCGGCCGAAGAAGTGATCGAACTCGGATTTGAGGATCTGGTGGTCGAGGAACTGGACGAAGAAGTCATCGAGCTCTCGGATGATGATTTCATTGACGACTCTTCATCGCCGGCGATTGAATTCGATCCTTCGGACGAGATCATCACGGAAGTAGAAATCGTCGAGGAGGATCCGCCGCGTCGCTCGTCCGCCGCTTTGTCCGCGAGTCCTGGCCCCGCTTTCGCAAGCAAACCGGCTCCTGCCGCGGCCCAAGAGCTGGATCCGCTCGTCGCTCCCAGATCGAACCGTCAACTGACGATGTTGCTGGTCGGCGGCGCCGGAAGCTTGGCGGCGATCTTGACCATCATCGCCGTCGTTATTTCGCTCAGCGGCGATTCGCCCGAGTTTCAGCCGAGTGAGACGTTTACGCCCACTTCCAGTATCCGCCAATTTGCCGATCCCAGCGGCAGGATCAGCGTCCATTTTCCGCAGCCATTTAGGGTCATCCCTTCAGTCCACCGCAACAACGTTACGTTGCGTGGAGCCCAATTGGTCGGCAAGTCCGAAACTTTTAGCGTCTATTACTGCGATACGATACCCGGCGTCATCCCCCCGTCCGGCGCCAAGCCGCTGCGTGAGCATTGGCTCGCTTTTGACCTGCCGGAACTGGCCGATTCGAGCCCCGCGATCACCTCGATTCGTCGGCATCTGATTGGCCAAGATTACGCCGTTGAATATCGCCTGGCGACCGATATTCAGCGAGATCAGCCAGGCGAATCGCGTGTTCTTTTAATCTTCATACAGCAACGAATGTTTCTCCTCATCTGGTCTGGAGAAGAATATCGCGAGGATGTCGACAATTTTTTTGCGTCGTTTTCGATCGGCGATGAAAAATTTGGCGTTCGCGGAGAAGAATGAAGCGGATCGTCAAGCCTGTTCCGTGATTGCAGACCGACCGACTGGGCGAAAGAATGGGTGAGATATCCCAGCGGGTATTTGCGGCCCAGCAGACTGTTTACCTCGTCTCCCTACTTCCTCGAAAGGATCGCTACGATGCCTATCGTTGCGACCTGTTCGCACTGTCACGCGACCTTTGAAGCCAACGATCGCTTGGCGGATAAAAAGATCCGCTGCCCGAAATGCGGCGAAGTCATTCGCATTTCGTCCGGAGCAGCGACGCCTGGCGCCACCACGTTCCGCGGCGCCCCCGCTCTGTCGCGCAACCTGATGGACGACGCCGAGATCCCGATCAAAGATCCGCTGGCGGACCGTGCGGCCCATTCGCTGGCGCGCAAGAAGTTTCGGCGGCGCCTGATGCTCTGGTCGGTCCTGCTAACCTTTGTCGCAATCATCGGCGTGGGCATTTACATCGCCTACCAAAAAGTGCAAACGATGAAGATGCCGGTCGCCGCCGCCGGCGGAATCATCATTCCCCCGCCTCCGCTCGCCGATCAGTTGCACTGGAGCACGTTCGAAAGTCCGAACGACTGGTCCATTCAATTTCCTGACGTTCCCCAAGAAAGCAGCGCGGATGGTACGACCACGATCTGGCTGGACGGCGGCCCCGATTTGGGACGCTTTTTGGTGGAGGTCCGCCAGGAATCCAATGCGGCGTGGAACAATCTGACCGGCCAAATCAGCGTCGAGGAAGCGAAGAGAGAAGTCAATTCGGCGAATCTATTAAGTGTTGCTGATCGACGCTCTCTGTTCGCGACCGGCTATCAGGTGCATCGCATTCGTTTGACCGGAGACATCCCCATGCAAGGTTCTCATTCGGCGATCACCTACAAGTTTTCGGTCGACGGCGCGACCTATACAATCCTCTGGCAAGGCAAAACAAGCGAGGCCGGTTCCCAAGTCGTGCGTCATTTCTTCGTCTCGTTCCAACGGAAAGGGGCTGCGCCCCTTTCTGGTTAGCACCGCTGGCGCTTCGTTATTTTTTGCACTTTCGCTCGCTAGCGGCATATAAAAGAAAATGGGAATCTTCGCTTGTTTCCAATCAACAAGCGGTTTTACTTCGGCAAATTTCAGTCGCGTTTCGCCAGGATCTACGCAGCCGTGCATTATTTCGTTTCTGACCTGCATCTTTTTTCAGCGCGCTCGAATGCGTCGCTTTATGAGGATGCGTTCAACGAGCGAGCCGCGACGGGTTCGACGTTTGTTCTCGGCGGCGACATCTTTGATTTCGATTGGTCGACCTTTCCCTCTGCCGAAGCGACGACCAATGCGGCGATCGAGTGGCTCCACCGCTTTGTCACCGCTCATCCTGATTGCCAGTTTCACTATCTGCTGGGAAATCACGACTGCCTGCCTGCGTTCGTCACTCGACTCGACGAACTCTCCGCTTCCCTCTCAAACTTAGCGTGGGAACCCTTTTATTTGCGCATCGGCGACGTCCTGATGCTGCATGGCGATGTTGCGAATCGTCACATGGACGCCGCCGGCCTGATCGCCGCCCGCGCCACGAAAAACGAGCCGCGGCGCCGCCCCGCCTATCATCACCAGCTTTATAGTTTGGCCGTCAAAGCTCGTCTGCACAAAGCGATTAGCGTTGCGATCAATCCCAAGCGTCTCGTGGCGCGGCGTATTTTGTCCTATCTTGAATCGGTCGGCCACGGCGTCGAAAGCGGAATTACGGACGTCTATTTTGGCCACACCCATGTGCCGATGCGGCAATACTGCTATCAAGGGGTTCTCTTTCACAATGGGGGCGCCGCGATGCCTGGGCTGAAATTCCAGATTTTGGAAGTGAATCTTTCGTGACAGGGCCTTTCGTGACAGGGCGCCGCGCGAATCGCTTGAACTTCGCCGACGCCCCGGTTGTCCTATTTTCGCAGTTCGTACCGATTGCGACTCGTTTGTTGGCCGGCGATTTGTAACGATCTATAATTCGGAAGCCGAATTGTCGGAAAGTTGATGCGTCTGGCGACGAATCCTTATTGGACGAATTTAATTTCTCTCTACGGCGACTGCGGAGCGAAACCCCATTGCGGAAAGTCTCGATGCAAACACGAGTCCCTAGGCAAAGCCCCCTGCTGCTGTCGACCTGGTGCTGCTTGGTCGTCGGCATGCTGTCGGTTCCGCTGTGCGCTCAAGACGACGCTCCGCGCCAAGCGGCTCGCGTGCGCATCTCGTTGCCGATCGCCGGCTCGTCCGATGTCGCGATTCAACAAAGCGTCGAACGCGCCTTGCAAGCGTTGCCTACGGTCGAGCCGCGGCCAGTACTGATTTTAGAAATACGACCGGGCCGCGGCGGGTCGGCCGATGCGAGCCAATTTGAGCGCTGTCTCGCGCTCGCGCGGTTTCTGACTTCGACTGAAATGAGCCGGGTCCGCACCGTCGCTTATTTGCCAGAGTCGGTCACTGGGCACGCGGTTTTACTGCCGCTGGCCTGCGAACAAATCATCATGGCCCCTGACGCCCAACTCGGCGACGCCGGCATTCTTGAAAAATCAATTTCGGCGACGATGCGGCAAGCGTATGAAGAGATCGCCGGTTTTCGGAACTCGCTGCCGGCCGCGATTGCTCTCGGCATGCTCGATCGCCAAACGCAAGTCTTTCGGGTCAATGATCGCCAGTTCGTCACCGGCGAGAAATATGACGAAATGAAAAAGGCCGGCGAAGTCGCCAAGAGTGAGAAAATCGTCTCGACCGGCGAGCTGGCGATTTTCACCGGCCGCGACCTGCGTCTGAAGTATCAACTCATCAGCCACTTGGCGGAGTCGCAGCAGCAACTGGCCGCGCAGCTGGAAGTGTCGGATGTTGAGTTGCAACTCGACTATTCGCTAGAACGTGATTGGAAAGCGACGCAAGTCAAACTGAGCGGCGGCGTCACGAACAATCAAGTTCAACAACTGATGCGGATGATTCAAAGCGAAGTCAGCGGCAAGGTGAATCTTGTCTTGGTCGAGATCGATTCGCCCGGCGGCGATCCGGTCGCGGTCGAATCGCTCATGAATTATTTGCTGAAGCAGCCGGACGAAGTCCGGACCGTGGCGCTGATCAAACAACAGGCCGCCGGCAACGCCGCGATTGTCGCTTTCGCCTGTGACGAAATTGTCGTCGCGACCGACGCCATCCTCGGCGGCGATGGAGCCTATCAATACAGCGAGCAAGGGACGACCGACGTTCGCAACTTTTTGATTCAAGTCGGCGAAAAGAAACAGCGGCGTTGGTCGGCCTGGGCGGCGATGTGCGATCCGCAATTGGAAGTCGCCAACTATCGCCACAAGCAGTCGGGGCTCACCGCTCTCTTCTGCCCTGAAGAACTGCAGCAACAAATTGCTCCTGACCAGTGGGAGCAAACCGAAGTAATCACCATCGCAGGGCAACCGCTTGAGCTGACCGGCGGTCAGGCTTTTGATTGGCGATTGGCCGATGCGATCGCCGCCGATGCGACCGACGTCGCGCGGCGCTATGGAGTGACCGGCGAGATTTCGACTCCGGTCCGCACTTGGGCGCATCAATTGATCGACGCGCTGGCCCATCCCGGCCTCGCCTGGTTCTTTTTGTTTATCGGCATCTCGGCGCTCATCATGGAGATGCAAGCGCCCGGCGTCGGCATCTTTGGCTTTATGTCGGCGATCTGTTTTGGCTTTTACTTTTGGAGTCAATTTCTCAGCGGCACCGCCGGTTGGTTGGAAGTGCTGCTGTTTGTCGGCGGCGTCGGCTTTGTTTTGGTTGAGATTTTCGTGCTGCCGGGCTTTGGCATTTTCGGACTCGGCGGCGGAGCAATGATCCTGGGCTCGGTCGTTCTGGCTAGCCAAACCTTTATCTGGCCGCAGACCGACTATCAACTCGCCCAAGTTCCTTACTCGCTGGCGAACATCTTTATCGTGATCGCCGCAATGGGAGCGGCGATGATGTTCGCCAAGCATATCGTGCCGTACGTCCCCTACTTGCGCGATACAATGTTGCAACCGCCGGACGAAGAGTCGGCGGAAGCGCAAAGCCGTCGCGAGACGATCGTCGACTTGACGCACCTGGTTGGACAAACCGGCGTAGCGCAGTCGCAATTGGTCCCCGGCGGCAAGGCCAAGTTTGGCCGCGAACTGGTGAACGTGACATGCGAAACAGGTTTCGCGCCGCGCGGCGCCGAATTGATCGCCGTTTCGGCCCGCGGGAATTATCTCATCGTACGGCCGAAGTAATCGCACAGCGCATCACGTAAGATATTTGCAGGAAAATAAAGATGCCGCCAATTTACTTTGCGCTGATCCTGATGGTGATCGCCTTCGCGCTGATTTTTTTGGAATTCCTGCTTCCCTCGGCCGGCATCTTGGGAGTGCTCGCGTTCTTCACGATGCTCAGCTCGATCGGCTGGGCCTATTACTACTGCGGGCCCACGGTGGGAACCATCTTCTTGGGCGTCGCAGTGATCGCAATGCCGGCGGTCTTTGGAATCGCGGTCAAGTTTTGGCCCCATACCCCTATCGGTAAGCTGGTGCTGCTCAATACTCCTTCCAGTACGAAGGAAGAAGAGGCCGAAAAAGAGCATTTAACCCGCCTGGTTGGCAAGCTCGGCGTCGCGACTTGCACGCTGCTGCCAGGCGGCTACGCCGACATTGAAGGGGAAAGCTGGAACGTCATCAGCGAGTCGGGCGCAATCGAATCTGGCGAGAAAATCGAAGTGGTCGAAGTCGATGGGACCCGAATTGTCGTCGTTCGAGCCGAGGACCAGTCGCCGAGCGCTCCCACCGCCGCCGACCAGACAGCCGACGGCAATCCCTTCACGCAACCGATTGACTCGCTCGGAATCGACTCGTTCGAGGATCCGTTCGCTTGACTTGCGCTACCGAACCAGATTAAACATGGGTGCGGAGATTTGCCCCAACACCAGCGAGTGAGAAGTTAATCACCATGTTAATCGCCGACTTTTTGGACAACTTTACGCCCGTAATCATCTTTGGGATGTTGGTTGTTGCGGTCATTTTTCTGATCATTTTCGGCGTGATGGCCTTTTACTTCCGGCTTTGGATTCAATCGATCTGGACCGGAGCCGGCGTCGGCATCTGGGATTTGATCGGCATGTCGTTCCGCAAAGTGAATCCCAAGACGATCGTCCGCAGTAAAATCATGGCCGTGCAAGCCGGTCTGGGCGAAAGCACCGGCATCACCAGCAAAGCGCTGGAAGCCCACTTTCTGGCCGGCGGCAATGTCCCGCTGGTAATTCGCGCCTTGATCGCCGCGAACAAAGCGAAAACGATTCAATTGACCTTCCGCGAAGCGACCGCGATCGACTTGGCGGGACGCGACGTGCTGGAAGCGGTTCAGACCAGCGTTTATCCGAAAGTGATCGACTGCCCGCCGCGGGGTTCGGCGCGCCCTTCGCTGGATGCGGTGGCCAAAGACGGCATTCAGCTGAAGGTGAAAGCTCGCGTCACCGTGCGAGCCAACCTGCAAAAGCTGATCGGCGGCGCCACTGAAGAAACGATCATCGGCCGCGTCGGCGAAGGGATCGTCAGCGCGATCGGTTCGGCCGAAACCCATTCGGTCGTGCTCGAGAATCCCGACATGATCTCCAAGACGGTGCTCGCACGGCGTTTGGACCATAACACCGCGTTCGAGATCGTTTCGATCGACATCGCCGATATCGACGTCGGCGAGAACATTGGCGCTCGTTTGAGCGCCGACCAGGCCGAAGCCGATACTCGCGTCGCTCGGGCTCGCGCCGAAGGAAAACGCGCCATGGCGGTCGCCGCCGAACGAGAAAACATGGCCGAGATCGAAAACGCCAAAGCAGTCTTGGTCGAAGCCGAAGCGGAAGTCCCGCTGGCGATGGCCGAAGCGTTTCAATCAGGCCGGCTCGGCATCATGGACTATTACTCGCTACGCAACGTCCAGGCCGATACCGACATGCGAAAATCGATCGCGATCTCCGGTTCCAATCCGTCCAAGTAACATCTGACGAGGTGGATGGATATGTTGCTAACCCCAATCCTGCTTGGCGTCGATCTCGACGTGATCATCAAGATCGCGATCGTGCTGTTGTTTGTCGTCGGACCGGCAATCCTAAAGATGTTCGGCGGCAGCACCACGCAAAGCGACAGCGGCCGGAATCGGGAGACTCCTCGCCCGCCGAGAACGCCGCAAAAGCCCCGTCCACAGCAAGGGGGAGGCAACGATCTCGAATCGGAAATCTCCGACTTCTTGCAGCGAGCCAATCGCGATCAACGGGGCGAATCCGCTCCACCGACCTACGCTTCCGAGCATGAAATGGTCGAAGCGGAAATCGTCACGCCGCTTCCCGCGCTAACAGCGCATGACCAACTTCCCAGCCATCTTGCCGATACGCCCCAAGAGGCGCTCCCGTCGCATGGCGAAGATTATACCGACGAAGTCGAAACCTATCTGCAAGCGGCGCGAGAACCGGCCCGCGAACCGGAAGCGTTCGACTACGATCTCGGCGATATGGAAGAGGAAGAAGGCAAACGCCAATCAGCCACCGCCGCCGCGGAACTAGCCGCGATGTTCCGCAACCCCAGCGACATGCGCAAGGTGATTATCTTGAACGAGATTATGAACCGTCCGGTTCGTTGGTAGGCGCTCAATTTTCCGGCGGCAATTCTTTCTCGTCCCCTTTGTCGAACGACACAATCACTCCATCCGCTGATATGCCCCAGGTCATCTAAGACATAGTGCGCAATCTCCGTAGCGTCGCACTACGATTCAAACAAGCTGAAAAGCATTTGACGAAGTTCCCGCTGCACGCAAAAAAAGCCGCGTGAGCCAGTGCTCACGCGGCTTTTAACTTCTACTCGGATGCGGTGATTATTTTTTCACCGGCACAAACGAGACCGCATCGGCAATCACATAACCATCGGCGCCGTCGTTGCTGATCGTGACGGTCGTTTCGCCGTCCAGATCGAACTGACCGACCGACGTAAACGCTTTGTCATGCTCCGGGTTTTGGCGCTGGTTCATTTTCGCCGGGTGCGACTCGCCGCCTGACTCGATCGCGACCGGGACGTTGCTGGCTCGATTGCCGCTGGGCGAATAGGAGACGCGAACGTCATAACGACCCGGCTTCAGTTTCGTGCTGAACGAAATCGTCGCTTTGGATTTTGACTTGGGGTCGTTAAAGCGATAGCCGCTGCCGACGTACGGCTGCACGACGCTGCTTTCTCCCCACGATCCGACCGTCTCGGCGTCAATATCATCAACAACGATCCCCGGCAAGTCTTCCGCACGCAACACCACGGTCGAGACTTTCGGCTTGCGAGCCATCTCCAGCACCTGACCGTCGGCCAACAAGCGTTCGCTCAGCTGGTCGTACTTCACGTCCTGCACCGCTTTGCTCCCTTCGATCGCTTGGACGGCGGCCGTCGCGGCCGATTGCCCCAGGATCATGAAGACCGGCTCCATGCGGATCGAACCATAGGCGATGTGCGAGGACGAAACGCAGACCGGCACCAGCAGATTTTCGCACTCGTCCCGCTTCGGCACGATCGAAAGATAGCTGATCGGATAGGCGCCGCCGGGACTGACCTGGATATCTCCTTCATTGCGGACGTTCCCTTTTTCGTCGACGTACCGCTGCGTGTTGTGCGAGTCCATGTTGTACGAGCCCAGACCGATCGACTCTGGCGTCGGCTTCAGCGCTTTCAGATATTGCTCAGACATGACAAAGTCGCTGACCATGCGGCGCGCTTCGCGAATGTAAAGCTGGTGCGGCCAGTTGTGGTTGTCGACGAACTCATCTTTCGACAGCCCCCACTGCTTCATTTCCGCTTGAATATCGGCCGGCACGCTCGGATCGTTCGTCAGAAAGTAGAGCAGACCGATCTGATAATCTTCGTGCTCTTGGATGATTTCTTGGCGGCGTTCGTAAGTCGCTTCGGGATAGTCATAGTTCATGCCGATGTTGTCGAACGAGAAACCGCCATGATTGTTGACGTCGGTTTTGAAGTTGGGCGCCGGGTCAAACTTGTTGAAAACCCCTTTCCAACCGCCGGCCAGATAACGGGCCAGCAGCGCGTAGTCGTTCGCATCGTAACCGTCTGGTTTTGGGAAGGGAACCATGTTGTCTTCGGCGGTGGTCAAGCAAGTGCGGAAACAGTAGGCCTGCAGCTTCTTGTCCCCTTCGCCATCTTCGCCCGGCGGGTCGGCCGAAATCTTGGGGAGCAAACCGCTGCTGGGATCGCCCGGCGTGACGTACGGATCGACCGGGTATTCAAACTGATGCGAGCGAGCGCGGGCCGTTTGCACGCCGTCCATCGTTTCGTCATAGACGCTGTTCGCTTCGCGTCCGACAAAGTACGAGACGCCGGCGGCCGCCATCAGGTCGCCTTCGTAGGTCGTATCCATGAAGATCTTGCCGCGGTAGGTTTCGCCATCCAGGGTTTTGATCGCGACGATCTTGCCATCCTGTTTGACGACGCCATTTTCGCGATCGAGCCAAGCGTCGCGGACGACCGGAATCTTGTACTCGGCGACCAGGTCTTCAAAGATTTGTTCCGCGACATGCGGTTCGAAGACCCACATCGCATCTTCCTCTTTCTTGTAGCGGCTGTACTGCTCCGGCTTCTGCTGACGCCAAGCGGAAGGCTCATCATAGTGCTTGCGGACGCGCTGATAGAACTCGCGCGAGATGCCGCCGATCGCCGCTTTGTTGCCGCTGTCAGTCCAGCCGAGTCCGCCGCTGGTAAGTCCGCCCAAGTGAACGTCCGGCGAAACGACAATCACCGACTTGCCCATCCGTTTGACCTGCACGGCTGCCGCAATCGCCGCCGACGTACCGCCATAAATGACGACGTCATAACTCTTTTCGGCCGCCGATAGGCGAGCGGTGAAGCAGGTCGCCAACAGCATGGCGCACAGAGCGATGGATCGAATCACGCGAAAGACTCCAGAAAGGCAGGGATTGGGGCGGGAAATTCCTATTTCTTTTATTGTAAATTGAACCGGAAGGCAAAGAAACAGCCAAGATCCCATAAAAAAAGCCGGCGGCATGCCGCCGACGGCTTTCGATTCTTTTTATTACCGCGAGTTGGCCCCTCTTACGGGAGACGTTTCACGCGGATGTCTTTGTAGTACACCGTGCTGCCGGGATCATGCGCTTGCAGTGCGAAGGTTCCCTTGTCAAAGACGCGGGTAAAATCTTTGCCCGCTTCGGCGTCGGCCGGTTCCGTGTACTCGTTGACCAGTTTGCCGTTGATCGACAATTTCACGGTCTTGTCTTTGACTTCGATCGTGTAGTCAAAGTACTCGTCATCGCCGGCCGGAGCTTCCTTCACATCTTTGACAGCGTACAGACTAGCGGTCTTACGCGGGTCCGAGTTGTAGCTGTTGTTCACCTGGCATTCAAAACCATGCTTCGGCCAGTTTTCGTCCTGGTACTTGGTATGGATGTAAACGCCGCCGTTGCTGTTGTTCTTGGTCATCACTTTGAGATTCAAAATGAAGTTCTTGAACGGCTTGTCGTCACCGACATAGAACAGATGGCTTCGGCTGCCGTTGGCGACAAACGCGCCATCCTTGATGCTCCAAGCTTTTTCATTCTCGTTGATCTTCCAACCATCGAAGCTCTTGCCGTCGGTCAGCGAGACCCAGCCCTTATCGTCATCCGCAGCACGCGCCGAAACCGCGGTCAGGGCCAAGAACAACAAGCTGAGTAGAGTCAATCGCTTCATTCGCTTCTCCAATATGTAGTGAAGGTCCCGGGGGGGATATCTGGTAAAAAGGGTCACTCATGCTCGTCGAAAGAGTCAACAAGCGGACAATTCGAGGATAACAGCTGCAAAGTTCACTGTCTATTCGCTGACTTCACGCAATCGACCTATCAAAAGCGGGTAATAATTGAGCGCCGGCCGCGAAACTCAAGAGAGCCGCGATTTTTTCCCATCACCGCGAGTCTACCGATGAACAACAAGTCGATTTTGCCCGCCATTTGGGATGTACCTGACGTTTTTCGCCGCCGCTTGGGGGACCAAGCGGGACGCCAGCGCGTCATGCAGGCAGACGGCCATCTGCTCATCGTTTTGCATCAGCCCCCAAAACCGGGCGAAAAAATCCGGATCGGCCGCTACTTTTGGCGAGACGCCAAAGGGGAATGGAACTCTAGCGACCTCGGTTCCGGCGACGGCGTGCTGGTCCGACATCTCGGACAATATGCAGCGGCCATCGACCGTCTGGAAAAACGGGAAGAAGCGGCCGAAGGAAGCGCGGCCTATTTTCAAGTGATCTCCGATCTTAGTCCCCTGCTTCGCGCCACGCGTAATCTGCAAGCGGTTCTGCAACAAGCGCGCGAGATGGGCGACAACCACAAGGTGCTGATCAACGCGCGCGATCAAGCGTATGAGTTGGAACGCAAGGCCGAGCTGCTTTACAACGAAGCCAAGAATGAACTTGATTTCGCGATCGCCCAACAGACCGAACGTCAGGCCGAATCGAGCCACCGGATGTCGATCTCAGCGCATCGGTTGAACGTGCTGGCCGCCTTCTTCTTTCCGATCGTGACGTTGGCGACGATCTTTGGCGCCGACTTGCATCACGGTTTTGAAGATTGGAACGCTCCTTGGCCGTTCCTCGCGATGACCGGCATGGGGCTGTTGCTAGGCTTGCTCCTGTGGGCGTTCGTCAGTTCGCCAATCGAATCGGCGAAGCGCGTCCAACGCGATCACAGCGAAGCCCGGCCGCCACGCGATCCGGGAAGATAGTCGGACGGCGGCAGCGGCATCAAGGCGCGCGATTGTCCGCGTCTGCGCGATGACCATGACGACGCCAACCGCGCCAGATCAGCGCCGCCGCAATTACCGTCGTACCGACCAATCCGGCGACGCGCAGCCAACCGGTTTTAAAGATGACCGTTCCATTGAACGCGATAAACAGAAAGAACCCGAGCACCGCCCCTTCAATCCAAGCAGGGCGCCGACGATAAGACTGCGGCAGCGCGGCGAGCCAGAGCGCGTCGGCGGTCCAGACAACCGCCATCAGATAGTTGACGTACAGACCTTCTCCTACGGCGGCGCCCAGCACTTCTTTGGTCTGATTGGCGATGTCGGCGAACGCGGCGGCTTGGCTGCCGTGGTGGAAAAAATAGATCGCGGCGGCGATATGCGTCAGAAACAGTGCGCAGCCCAGCGGCCACAACAGCCGATCGATCGCTTGCCAGCGCCGGTTATCGCCAGCCAACTGTCGACCGGCGCAGCAGAGAACCAGCACCGTCAAAGCGGCGCGAATGGACCAGCGCGTAAGTGCGTCTCCCAGGTCCATATTCGCGTTCAAAATCCCGTCGTCGGCCAAGTTCGTTCCAATCCGCGATAAGCCGTAGTTTTCCCGCATTCCCGGCTGTTGTAACATCACACTGAATCCGCGCGATCGCGCTGCGCTTCGCCCCTGACAAATCATAACCGCTGGCAATCTTTTGCAAGGCCCCCAAACCGATGACCATGCCCGCCAAAGCGCCTGATAAAGTAAACGTCGCCGTCGTGCAAATGACCTGCTCGACCGTCAAGCAAGAGAACGTCGACAAGGCCGTTGCGCGGATCGCCGAAGCGGCCAAACTGGGCGCCAATATCGTCTGCTTGCAAGAGCTGTTCGCCGGGCAATATCCTTGCCAGGAAGAAGATCACCTGAAGTTTCAGGAGGCCGAGCCGATCCCGGGCCCAACCAGTCAGGCGATTCAAGCCGCCGCCGCCCAACATGGGGTCGTGGTCGTCGCGTCATTGTTCGAGAAGCGGGCCGAAGGTCTTTACCACAACACGGCCGCTGTCTTTGACGCCGACGGGACGCAGTTGGGGATCTATCGCAAGATGCACATCCCAGACGATCCCCACTACTACGAGAAGTTTTACTTCACGCCGGGCGATCTCGGTTTTCGCTCGTTCCAAACCAAGTACGGCCGCATCGGCGTCTGCATCTGCTGGGATCAATGGTTCCCGGAAGCGGCTCGCTTGACCGCGCTGACCGGCGCCCAGATGCTCTTCTATCCCACGGCGATCGGCTGGCTGGTCGATGAGAAAGAAGAGTATGGCCCAGCCCAAGTCTCGGCATGGGAAACGATGATGCGCAGCCATTCGATCGCCAACGGCGTATTTGTCTGTGCACCGAATCGCGTCGGCCTGGAAGGAACGATTGAGTTCTGGGGACACTCGTTCGTCAGCGATCCGAACGGCAATCTGTTGAAAGTCGGCTCGCACGATCAGGAAGAAATATTGCTGGTCGAGTGCAACTTGGCGCAGCTCGACTTTGCCCGCACGCATTGGCCCTTTCTGCGCGATCGCCGGGTCGACGCCTACAGCGGCCTCACCAAGCTCTACCTTGACGAAGGCGCGCACTAATGGCGAAGTTGGCAGGAAAGCCCAGCGAGCTTGGCTATCGCTGGCCCGCCGAATGGGAACCGCATGTCGGCACGCTCCTCTCCTGGGCGCACAACCGCGAAAGCTGGCCCGACAAATTTAAGCCGATCCCGTTTGTCTACCAGCGTCTGGTCGAGACGTTGTCGCAGTTCGAGCCGGTCCATATTCAAGCCGCCGGCGATGCGCTGGAAGAAGCGCAGCGCATGGTCGGCCATCTCCCCAACGTCACGCTGCACCCCATCGCGACCAATGACGCGTGGGCCCGCGATCATGGGCCGATCTTCCTGCAATCGACCGCCGGTGAGCAACCGCGGGCGGCGCTCGATTGGCGCTACAACGCGTGGGGCGGCAAGTATCCGCCGTGGGACGCCGATGACGCTTCGGCCCAACTGCTGCTCGCCGATCTCGACATTCCCTACTTCGAGCCCGGCATCATCCTGGAAGGCGGCGCCGTCGAAGGGAACGGCGCCGGCGTGATCCTGACGACCGAAGAATGTCTGCTGAACCCCAATCGCAATCCGACGCTCTCTCGCGACGACATGGAGCGTTATCTGCGCGACTATCTTTGCGCAGAGAAAGTGCTGTGGCTCGGACGCGGCATCGTCGGCGACGACACCGACGGACACATTGATGAGTTGGCCCGCTTTGTCGCGCCCAACCGAATCGTCGCCGCCTACGAACCCAATCCCGGAGACGAGAATCACGAGCCGCTGGCCGAGAACTTTGCGCGCCTCCAGGCAATGACCGACCAGCACGGCAAGCCATTTGAAGTCATCAAGCTGCCGATGCCGCAACCCAAGCTGGTTGGCGAACAGCGGATTCCGGCTTGCTATTGCAACTTCTACATCGCCAACGGCGTGGTGATCGTCCCGCAGTTTGACGACCCGGCCGATGCGGGGGCCGTCGAAGTTTTGCGCCGCTGTTTTCCGGAACGCGAAATCGTCCCGCTGCCGGCGCTCGACCTGGTCTGGGGACTCGGCGCGTATCACTGCATCACGCAGCAGATCATGGCGTAGGGAATGACGAATGGGGGGAAGACTTTCGCTAGGCGCCTTTTCTTCGTAACGCATTTCCCTCGCTCGCGCTTTTTGAGGTTGCGCTATTTAGCAATTCAGGAAGTGTTGAACACGGGTGAAGCACGATAAAACAGGGTCCGAATCAGCCGAAAATCGTCACACTAGCCCGCCAGCGCAAGCGAGGGAATAGAGTTGGCGATCCTAACACGGATTGAATTGGCGAGCCGTATTCCCTCGCTTGCGCTGGCGGGCTAGTGTTCGATAGATTCGAAATAGCGCAACTTCAAAGCTTCAAAGCTCGCGCTGCGAAGAAAGAGCGCGATGTTCTATGGCTTTATTAGCGGTTGCGGATCTTCGACCTTTCCAGCTTCGCGCCGCCCCGTTCCCACTTGTCGCACATCCCCAATCTCGCGGCGTATCTGCGCAGCCAGTTCGGTAAGGTGCGCGACCACATCGGGATGCTCGGCTGCGACTTCTCGATCTTCGTGGACATCGTTGCGAACGTCGTACAACGCAACTTTGCCCTCTTTGCTAGCCGCCGGTGGAAGACGAAGGCCTGTCTTGGGATCGAGCGGAAGGTAGAGCTTCCAGCGTCCGGCGCGAATCGCCTGAAGTTGATCCATGTAGTAAAACGCGAATCCCTGTTCGTCCCAGGGAGAGTCGACCGACTCCTGGCCGAACTCAGGACGAGCGAACGCAATGCGGCTGATTTCGTGTCCATCAATATCGTTCTCTGGCAGCGGAGCCCCCACCAGCTTGGCGATCGTCGGCAACAGGTCCATGGTCGAGCAAACCGCATCGGTCGTGCGACCGGCAATGATCCTCTTCGGCCACCGCATCAAGCACGGCATCCGCATCGCGCCTTCACTGGTGTTGTAACCATCCCCTTGATACGGCAGGTTGCTCCCTTGCGGCGGATTGCGGCGCGGCGCTCCGTTGTCACTGGTCCAGATGACCAGCGTGTTCTCATCAAGATTGAGCCGCTTGAGCGTCGCCATCACTTGACCTGTGCTCCAATCAAGTTCTTCGACGCTGTCGCCGTAAGGGCCGTTTTTTGATTTCCCTTGAAACGCGGGACTCGAGAAGGGACGCTTCGTCGAGCCAGGCATCGTGTGGGGAATGTAAACAAAGAAGGGGCGATCTTTGTTTTGCTCGATAAATTGAATCGCTTCTTCCGTGCAGCGCTTCACCAAATAGTCGCGATCAACTGGCGCTTCGATCACCTGTTCGTTTCGCATTAGCGGCAGTTCGGGCCACAACTGGGGACGGAGGTCCTTGGTCATGTCATCGCTGTACGGAATACCAAAGAACGTATCAAAACCTTGCCGGGTCGGCAGAAACTCAGGCTGATCTCCCAAATGCCATTTGCCAAAGACGCCGGTTGCATAGCCGGCCGACTGAACCACTTCGGCGATTGTCGTTTCCGCCGGATTCAGCCCCTTGGTGTCGAGCGGTCGCAGCACGGCGCCCCCTTCGCCGCTTTCGTGCATATCGACCCGCAGCGGGTAACAACCAGTCAGCAGCGCCGCACGACTCGGCGTACAAACGCCGCTGGCGACATAAAAGCTGGTGAACTTGGCGCCTTCCGCCGCCAGCCGATCGATGTGCGGCGTGCGATGAAGCTGCGAGCCGTAGCAGCCGATGTCGCCGGTCCCCAGGTTATCGACAAAGAACAGGACAATGTTCGGCGGCGGCTCGTCGGCGCTAAGCGCCGGATCACAGAAACAGGCGAACAATCCGGCGACCAACAGCGCGGGCAAAACGACGCTGCGTGAGCAGGAACGGAGCGTAGGTTGGATCATGTGTGCAGTCGGCAGGCAAAAATCTAGCGGAATCATAGGACTTGTGATGTCTCATGATATCGCCGAACCAATGGCCAACGCAAAACATTTCTTCACGCCCCCCCAAACAAGGGCGTGGCCAGACGGTACGATGCGCCTGGCCAAGCTCCGTTCATCACTTCTCGCGAGATGAGCAAATGATGTTTCTAGGTTCCGAGAAAATTATGATCCGGCGTGTCGAGCACGACCGCCTTCAAATCGTCATGCAGCAATTGCAAGAAGGTCTTCAGGTCAATCGCAACCCAAACCGAGCGTCCGTCGGCGTCGTCGTACTTGCCATCGACGATCTCGCCCGGAGGCAGGACCAACACGTCTTGCTCTTGCTTGCGCATCACAAACAAGCGGCCGCTCCCATCGCTGCCGATCAGTTGCACAGGGCCTTCGTTGGGACCGCCAACCAGTTCGGTCGGGTCTCCTGCGCGGACATCCGCGATCCGGTCGATTGGCGAAACAAAGTAGCCGACGTGGACATCGGGCCAACTGACGCCGTCGCAATACGAATAGAATTCGGCCAGTCGCGTCCCGTCTTGCAGGCCGATCCGGTCGATGTGCTTTTGCACCTCTTCGGTCGGCTGAGGATCGGGAAGGACGTTTTCGCCCAAGGGAGTTCCAAAGTCAATTTCTTGCAGCTCGGCTAAAAGTCGTTTGACCGCCGAGCCCCATGATTGAATGTTCATGGCGAGTAGAAAAATCGTCCTTCTAAGGGTTCGTTAAAAATTACAGCGTGTCTTGTCCGACTGGCGGTTGCAAGATCGTTTTCAGGTAATCGAGGTACTTGGGGTCCTCGTCTTCAAATATATCGGCGCCAGCGGTCATGTACGCCATCGTAAACTCGTTGCCGGCGCGGGACTTATCGCCAAGCTCAAACTGAGCTTGCCCCATCCGCAAATGGAGAATCGGATTCCCCAGCCCGTCCGGACACATCGCGGCTCGCGTCAGCACCGCGGCCGCTTCGGCGTACTGCTCGCGGGCAAAATGAATGTCGGCCTTCGCCGCTAGCAGCCAGAGCGCCGCTTCCCACTGCGTTGGGGGTTGCGGCAGCAACTCCCAAGCAGCGTCAAATTTTTCGTTCGCCGCGTCCAAATCGCCGGCGTCAAACAGCACGTTCCCCGCTTGGCTCAGCTCGGTGACCTGTTCGTAGAGTGCGTCATCCAGTTCAGACATGTCGAAGTCCGGCCATCGGTTAAGCGTCAAAAGGGGGTTTGATTTCGCAGGCAATTGTAACACGTAATCGCCTACTTTGCCCATGTCGCCGCAGCGGAATCCCCCCTCCAATGAGTGCTTCAATTCCGGATGGTAATCAAAACGTCCGTCACGCGTCCCTTGATGACCAACGCGTAGCCGCCGTACTCCGCAAGACTCCGCCAGGCGGCTTGGGGCGAACAGAATGTCCAGCACTCGTGCGCGTCACTCGCTCTCGCGATAAATTCATCGAGCGCCGAGAGAAGCCCTTCCGAAGCGTCAGGCGACTCAAACTCTTCGCGCAAATTGGCCAACTCGACGCGATGCCCCAAACACTCGGCGATTCGCTCGTAAAACTTTTCCCGCCGTCGCTCTTCCGGCCCTACAGGCGCTTTGCCAAAGAGGATCGTCGACGGCGTACCGATCAAAGCCAGGATCTCCTCATCCGTGAGTTTCGAATCGCTCATCGTTCACGCCATACGAAAGCAGGAGGTCACGGTGACTCAGAAACGCAGTTCCATTTGGTTTCCGCCAGGGAAGCATTTATTTTAGCGATCGATGAATGGAAATGCGAATCTTCGCTGGCAAGCGGTGGTCAGAGCAGTCGCAGGGCAGGCCGTGCCTGCCGCTCTGACCGCTCTTCAATTTCCCAGCGCAAGCGAACGAGGTGAACGCAGGCCTCCCCTACTTTGCGGACGTTGTCTTCGTCTTCACGCGGCACAAATACATATCCACGGTGAGATACAAATAACCGTCGTCGCCAAAGGTGCAGTTGGCGGTTTTTTCGCCGGTATTAAGCAGACCGAGCTGCTTCCCTGCCGGCGTAAAGATATAGACGCCGCCGGGGCTGGTCGCCCAGATGTTGCCAGACGCGTCAATCGCCATTCCATCCGGCAAGCCCGGCATTTTGCCAACCAGGTCGGTCGCGTCAAACAAGATTTTCCCTTCGCCGATGCTGCCATCGGCGTTGACCGGATACTGCGTGATGGTCGCCGCGGCGGGGTCGCTTTGAGCGACGTACAACGTCTTTTCATCTGGCGACAGCGCGATGCCGTTGGGACGCGTCTGCTTGCTGGTGAGCAGTTCGACCTGGCCATCTTTCTTCAAACGATAGACGCCGCACCATGGCAGTTCGCGACCAGGATCGTCAAAGTTTTTCGGCAATCCATACGGCGGATCGGTAAAGTAGATGTCGCCGCTACTGTGGATCGTAAGATCGTTCGGGCTGTTGAGTCGTTTGCCATCATACTTGTCGGCCAAGACAATCCGCTCGCCGTCGACAAACTTCACCAGGTTGCGATCGCCATGGCAACAAGCGGTCAAATTCCCCGCAGCGTCGAGCACCAGACCGTTCGTACCAGGCTCTTTGCCGGTGAACGGCGTCTTGCCGGTATAGCCGCTCGGCTCCATGAAAACGCTGACCCCTTCTCCCGCTTTCCACTTCATCATGCGGTTGGGGGGAATATCGCTAAACAGCAAGTATTCTCCTTGCGGAACCCAGACCGGCCCTTCGCTCCAATCAAAACCGTCGGCCAAGACCTCAATCACCGCGTCGGCCGGAATCAGTTGGTCGATCGCCGGATCGAGACGCTGAATCTTGCCGATCGATTTGGGCGTTTCCGCCGCCACAGGCGAAATAAGTAGAGCTAGCATTCCCAGCAGGGCAAAAGTAATGCGCGTAATCGACATGGGGCGAATCCGGGAGGGTGCGATGAGAGAATCAACGAGCAATTTGCGATTTTATCGTAGCCGGAGCGAAAGCGCGACGCAAATATCGCCACGATGCCCATAGCGCGCAAAGAGAATCTATCCCCCCCTATGCCAGCATGAGGCAACGAAAAACTTCGCAGAAGCTTGGTTTTTGTTGACCCGGCCCTCTCCATTGGGTAAATTCGATTCCGCTCTCTTCCGGAGAGTCTCGCCTTCCGCTCGCCACTCACATTCCTACCCAGGTGATTCGACATGGTGCTCCGTCGTTTCGCTCTCGTTCTGTTGGCGGCCTGTTTTGCTTGGCCCCAACTAACGCAAGCTGCTGACGTGTTAGACGTTTCGAAATTGCCGGGAATCTTGCTCGACGATGCGGCGGCGCAAAAGGAAGGTCCTTGGCACGACTCCACTCATTCCGCTCCCTACGTCGGCGCAGGCTATCTCCATAGCGGCACCTCCAAGATGCCCGACAGCAACGCGCCCAAGTCGCTGACCTTCGCCACCGTAGTGCCGGAAGCAGGCGAGTACGAAGTTTTTCTGGCGTACAACGGCGGAGCGAATCGGGCCCAGCAAGCGCCGATCATCATCCAGCACCAAAACGGCGAATCGCGCCAACGCCTGAATCAACGCCCCGGTCCTAAGGGCCCGGCGTCGTTCCAATCGCTTGGCAAGTTTCACTTTCCATCCGACGAAAAAGCGGTCGTCAAAATCACCAACGACAATCCCGACGGCATCATCATCGCCGACGCCGTCTTGCTCGTCGCGATCAAGGATTTGCCAAAGCTGAAAAAGTTTGAAGCCAAGACGGTCGATCCCGGTGATAAAAAGGCCCAGCAGCAAAAAGAAGAACTTGCGACAGCGCCGCCGTTTGAGCGAATCGAGACGACCGGGCTGCATACCCTCACGCCGCGCGAATTGGACGAGCTGATCGAATCGGTCGCCGCGATCGACAATCCAACCCCGTTGGTCGATGACGAGTCGTTCCTGCGCCGCGTCACCTTAGACGCGATCGGTCGCGTGCCGACCGAGCAAGAATGGCGAACGTTCCTAGAAGATCCTTCGTCTGACAAACGCGCCAAGTTGATCGACCGGCTGTTGGCGTCAGAAGAGTTTGGCGTCAACTGGGCGAACTATTGGAGCGACGTCTTTAGCTATCGCACGCCGCAACCGGAACTCACCTTCCTCTCGTATAACACGCCCAAACATTGGCTCGCCGAGCAACTCAACAAAGGCGTCGGCTGGGACCAGGTCAGCTATCAACTGCTGACCGGCGTCGGCAAAGTCGCCGATAACCCGGCCGCGTTTTATGTCGGCTATCATCAGGCCGACGTTTCACGTCTCGCCGGCGAGTCGACCCGCATCTTCCTGGGCGCCCAGATTCAATGCGCCGAGTGTCACGATCATCCGTTCGTTGACATTCCGCAGGAGCGGTTCCATCAGATGGCCGCCTTCTTCGTCCGCACCAAAGCCGAATTGCCTTGGAACGACAGCACCCAGATTGTCGTGAAGAGCAAGCCCAAGGGCGAACATAAGATGCCGGAAACAAAACAGATCATGTTGCCGGCCGTCTTTGACGGAGAGCCGCTCGCGCAAGACACCTCCGACTTGGAGCGTCGCGCTCAATTGGCCAAGTGGGTCGTTTCGCCCGAGAATGAGCTGTTCGCCAAAGCGTACGTCAATCGGATGTGGGATCGTCTGATGGATCGCCCCTTCTGCGATCCGGTGGATGAGATCACCGACCTGGCCGGTTACCCCACGCTGCCCGAAGTGCACAACGCGGTCGCCGAGCATTTTGTCGCCAACCGGTACGACTCCAAGGCGCTGTTGCGGTTGATCCTCAACAGCCAGGCCTATCAACGCCAACTGCCAAAGACCGATGAGCATCACGGCCCGCTAGAAGCTTCCTCTCCCGAGAAGCTGCGTAGCGACGAGATCTTCGCTTCGCTCGCCGCGGCGATTGATCTGCCGAACCTCAAGGGAGAACAAAAGAAGCCGACCGGCGATGAACGTTTTCCGCCTCCTCCCAAAAGTACGCAAGACCTGGTCCGCGACGCGTTTGGTTATGATCCGTCGCTTGGCGATCAGTTTCGCCCACAAACGATGCAGCAAGCGATGTTCATGATGAACAACCGCCAACTGCAAGCGCAGATCGCCGCCGACGAAGGCGCCCGCACCAAACTAGCGAAGATCTTGGCCGACAACCCCGACGACGCTCAGGCGATTGAAAAGCTATTCGTCAACGTGCTGGGTCGTCGCCCGACTGACAAAGACGCCCAGATCTCGCGCGACTACTTGAAGCAGGTCGACGATCGCCGCGCGGCGTTCGAGGATTTGCTTTGGAGCCTGATTAACTCGGCCGAATTCACCACTCGTCGCTAAGTGAGAACTTGCTCATGATTCAGCCGTTTTGGAATTTGCATGCCGGCCGAGACGGCGTCTCGCAGCGCCGAGGTTTCTTGAAGCAACTTTGCGCCGGCGCCGCAGGCACAGCGGTCACGCTCTCGTGGCGCGACATGATGATCGCCCAGGCCGACGAGCTCCGCAAACGGGGCAAGTCGATGATCTTGCTCTGGATGGACGGCGGTCCGAGCCAGTTTGAAACGTTCAATCCCAAGATCGGCTCGAAGAACCAAGGCCCCTCCACCGACATCGCGACCAACTTGCCCGGCGTACGGATCTCCGAATATCTGCCCGAGACCGCCAAGGTGATGGACAAGATCGCGTTGATTCGTTCGATGCATAGCAGCGAGCGAGATCACTTTCGCGCGATCAAATTGGTCCGCACCGGCTATCCGATCAACCCGTCGATCGCTTATCCCACTTGGGGATCGGTCGTCGCGCGCGATCGCTGGGATCCTGGTTACGCGTTGCCGGCGTTCGTGCGCATTGGCGCTCCGCGGATCAAAACTCGCGATGTCGACGCCGGCGTCCTGGGACCCCGTTATGACTCGTTCAAAATCAACACGGCTGGTGAACTGCCGGAAGACGTGTTGCCCTCCGTAAACTCGCAGCGACTGCAGCGCCGCTTGGCGTTGTCCTCACAGTTCGATCAGCAGTTCGCATCCACAGGCGGCGCCGATCGCGTGCATGAGAAGCAAGAGATCTATCAGCGAACCAGCCGCTTTGTGCTGAGCCCAAAGCTCGACGTCTTCCGACTCGACAACGAGCCCGACAAGCTCCGCGATCAATATACCCGCAGCAACTTCGGCCAAGGCTGTTTGCTGGCTCGCCGTCTGGTCGAACATGGCGCGAGTTTCATCGAGGTTTTCAGCTCCGGCACGACCGGCGACCAAGGGTGGGACACGCACAAAAACGGCTGGAAAGAAAATCCCATGCTCGCCGGCGAAATCGATCAGGCCTATGCGACCTTGCTGCGTGATCTGGAACAACGCGGCATGCTGGAAGACACGCTGGTCGTCTGGATGGGCGAGTTCGGTCGAACTCCGAAGTTCAAACCCGACGGCGGCCGCGAGCATTATTCGGACGGTTGGATCACCTGTCTCTCTGGCGGCGGCGTCAAAACCGGCCAAGTGATCGGCGCAACCGACAAAGACGGCGTCCACGTCAGCGATCGCCCGGTCGGCGTGCAGGACCTGTTCGTCACTTTCTGCAATATCTTGGGGCTCGACCCGCACGAAGAATACGTCACCGACCAAGACCAACCGCTAGCGCTGGTCAAAGGGGGCGAGCTGATTACGGAGCTCTTTTAGGCTCCATTTCTTCGTAGCCCGCAACCCACCAACGACGTTTGGCCCCCAAGTCCCCTTTCACGAAGCGAACGGGGACGATTTGCTCGATGGTTGCGCACGCTGGGTGATGGTGGAATCGATCGCTGGGCGCCCCGACCAGTTCGTTCAGAACTGGTCGGGGCACGCGGTGCGAAGCGATCAGGCCGTGTTTTGCATGTCGGCGCCAAACATCATGGGGACATGGCCGCCTGCGGCCTGAAAGCATCCCTTATTTTGTCGATTGACAAAGCGCACAGATCAGAGGTCCACTACCAACGAAATCCCGATTCAGCCAACAACAATAATTTGGCGGCCGAGAAGGCCGACTTGAGAGAGCGATGCTGCGCGCGGACCATTCCGAGCGCCGATCCACCAGATCGCCAACGCGGTAGGGTGGATGGAGCAAGCGAATTCCGGCGACCAAGATCAATCGACATCGCCGCTTGCGCAACCCACCGATGATGTCGTGTCGGCAAGCAGGTTTTTGGTGGGTTACGCAAAACCGGTCATGTCAATCGAAGATGGTTAAATCGATCTCGGTTTTTGCTCCACCCATCCTACGAAAATTCACACAACGCGGTCCGGTCCATGGTTTCAACCCGAAAAAACAGCGGTCCGGTCCAGTCCTGGGCTGGGGCAACCCGGAAATACAGCAGTCCGGTCCAGTCCCAGGTTTCAGCCCGGAAAAGCAGCAGTCCGGTCCAGTCCCAGGTTTCAACCTGAAAAAACAGGGGCCGGTCGGGGTGTCACAATACGCACCTTCGAGCAAGCGAAGAAAAATATTGGTCATCGGCAATGCGCACAAAAAAACGCGCCCCATGCGGAACGCGTTCTTCGTTTTGGATGGTGAAATGTCAGCCAGATCGTTATTTCTTTTCGATCGCCCGCTTCAGCGCGGTTCCCATGTCGGCCGGGCTTTCGGCGCCCGCGGCAACTTTCGGCTTGTCGTACTTCGCCTCGCTTTTGGTTGGCGCTCCCGCACCAACTTCATAATTTTCGTTGGTCTGAATGCGATCTTCAAACCAGTTTTTGCTGATTCGCAGTTCCATACTATTGCCCCTATTGTGGAAGAAACTTTGCTGCTTGTTCCTCTGTCATCTCGAAATACCGTAGCGGATGCGGATCGTACGCAGTGTCAGGGCCGAGGTCGGTCATTCCACACTTTTCTCGATAGAAAAGATCGGCCTGTGGTAGCGAATGAAGACCAATTCGACCGCGGTTCCCTTCATCACGACTCCGTTGAATTGCAGCTGCGACCATCACCGTTCCAACTCCCTTATACCGTACGAAGTCAGGAACATCACGGCGATTCCAGGGAGCCGCCTCCAAGTACTCGACATAAACAAGATGCTGGTTGGCCTGCGTTGGTATTCGACATCGCTTGATGGTGTTGACGATCATCAGGCCCTGAGTTCGACCGTCGCACTCAATCGCAAACGATTGAAATCTGAGCTGAGCCGAAAAAAAACTCCACTTCGCTTCCCAATCCCAGTGACCATGTTGCTCTCCTTCCGCAACGATCAGAGGTTTCCAGCAGTCGGCGTGATCGTCCAAATGCCGCTGGAGAATCGCATCGTAAAGTTCCGCGGAAACCAGCTTTCCCGACATTCCATGACGGAGAAATACTGCGGATGAAGAACTACTCACAGCACAACTAATTCCGATTTTACTTTGGTCGTTTCATTTTCGAACAAAAGTCGTTCTCCTTGTTCCATCCGAATGTCGACCGCCTGATAAAGTCGAAGCGCTTGGCGCATGAGTGCAGTTTTATTCAGACCCTTCTTTTCACAAAGTTCGTCGAGAACTTGCATCTCGCGATCGGTCAAATTAAGGGTCATCGTACGTTTGTTCATGATGATGTCTCCAATATCACTTATTATTCGCCGCGACATCCCGATGACAACTATTTTTTGGCTAAAAAATAGCTGCTCAGCGGCTAATGAACTTTGTCGTAGGCTCGATAGCCCACCAACATGTGGACTTAACACACGGCTTTAAAAGAACTTACGCCTATTGTAGACGCCAAAATCACGTCTCCTCAGGCGCACAAAAAAAACGCGTCCCATGCGGAACGCGTTCTTTGTTTTGGATGGTGAAATGTCAGCCAGATCGTTACTTCTTTTCGATCGCTCGCTTCAGCGCGGTTCCCATGTCGGCCGGGCTTTCGGCGATTTCGACGCCGGCGGCTCGCAGCGCGGCGAACTTTTCGTCGGCCGTTCCCTTGCCGCCCGAGATGATCGCGCCGGCATGGCCCATTCGTTTGCCGGGAGGAGCGGTTCGTCCGGCGATGAACGCGGCGACCGGCTTATCGACGTTGGCTTTGATGTATTCGGCCGCTTCTTCTTCGGCGGTGCCGCCGATTTCGCCCATCATCATGATCGCTTCGGTCGCGCCATCTGCTTGGAACATCTTCAGCAGGTCGATAAACGAGGTTCCGACGATCGGATCGCCGCCGAGCCCGACGCAGGTCGACTGGCCCAATCCCAAGCTGGTCAGCTGCCAAACCGCTTCGTAGGTGAGCGTACCGCTGCGGCTCATCACGCCGACGGGGCCCTTCTTATGAATGTAGCCCGGCATGATGCCGATCTTGCATTCCTCCGGCGTAATCACGCCGGGGCAGTTGGGGCCGATCAAGACCGAGTCAGAGGCTCGCACTTTCTCGTAGACCGGAACCATGTCGAGGACCGGGACCCCTTCGGTGATCGCGATGATCACTTTGATTTTGGCGTCGAGCGCTTCGAGAATCGCATCGGCCGTGCCAGCCGGCGGCACAAAGATCATCGTCGCTTCGCAACCGGTTGCAGCGACCGCTTCTTCGACGGTATCCCAAACCGGCAAGCCTTCGACTTCTTGGCCACCTTTGCCCGGCGTAACGCCGCCAACCATTTTGGTGCCGTACTCCAGGCAACCCTTGGTATGGAAGCCGCCGACGCGGCCGGTGATCCCCTGGCAAATGACCTTCGTATCTTTGTTGATCAGGATGCTCATTGGAACAGCTTCTTCTCGAGGTGTTTTAGCCTAAGGGAGTTTATTAATCTTTGTAGGGTGCGTCGCGACGCACCTTGTCACGTTTTGAAATGTTGTCAGGAGAGAAAATTGCTCCTAACCGCATTCCCTCGGCTTGCGCCTCGGGCAAGTGTCCAAGTTGTCAGCAGACGCTTACGCGACAGACGCGACAACCTTTTTCGCGGCGTCGGTCAAGCCGTCGCCAATGATGATCGGGATGCCCGACTCGGCCAAGATCTTGCGGCCCTGCTCGACTTCGGTTCCTTCCAAACGGACGACCAACGGCACGTTAAAGCCGACGCTCTTGTACGCTTCGACCACTGCGGTGGCGATCGTCGTGCACCGCATGATGCCGCCAAAGATGTTGACCAAGACCGCTTTCACGTTCTTGTCGTCCAGCAAAATGCGGAACGCCTCGGTGACTTGATCGACGTTGGCGCCGCCGCCTACGTCGAGAAAGTTCGAGGGTTCGCCGCCGTGCAGCTTAATGATATCCATGGTCGCCATCGCCAAACCGGCGCCGTTGACCAGACAACCGATGTTGCCTTCGAGCTTGACGTAGCTGAGCCCGGTATCGGCCGCTTTGACTTCGGCCGGTTCTTCTTCCGACAGGTCACGCAGCGCCACGATCGCCGGATGACGGAACAAGCCGTTGGTGTCGAAGTTCATCTTACAGTCGAGTGCGATCATGTCGCCCGAGCCGGTGATGACCAACGGGTTGATCTCCAATAGGCTGCAGTCGGTGTCGACGTAAACCTTGCAGAGCCCTTGAATAAACTTGTAGGCGCTTTTGATCGCGGCGCCTTCGATGCCCAGCTTTTTGCAAAGCTTGCGAACCTGGAATGCGTCAGGACCGCGGGAAGGATCGAAATGCTCTTTCAGAATTTTTTCAGGGCTATGAGCGGCGACCTCTTCGATTTCGGTCCCCCCTTCGCTCGACATCATCAGCACCGGCTTGGCGGCGGCGCGATCCAGCACGATCCCCATATAGAGTTCGCGGGCAATGTCGCACCCTTCTTCGACCAAAACCTGGCTGACCAGTTTCCCCTCGGGGCCGGTCTGAATGGTGACCAGCTCTTTGCCCAGCAATGCGGCGGCGACCGCTTTCGCCTCGTCGGCAGATTTGACGAGTTGGACGCCGCGTTGGTCGGCGTTCTCTTTTACCGTCCCCTTGCCGCGCCCGCCGGCGTGGATCTGAGCTTTAACAACGGCGATCTTGCCGCCGAGCTCTGCGTAGGCCTTGGCCGCCTCTTCAGGCGTGGTGGCGACGATGTTGCGCGGGACGGCGACGCCTGCGTCGCGGAGAAGCTGCTTCGCCTGGTATTCGTGAATTTTCATCGACTAAATCCGACTGAGTCGAGGCGTCATGGTGCGGTAAAAGCCGGATTATCGATTCAGAACGAAACAGGGTCAACCATAGCGCTTTTGTGGTTGATGAACCTGAAGCTATTTTCATGCAGGAAATAGAGACGCAATTTGAGCATGCCGCGCGAAGGGGATTCGCTCGACAAACGTAAGGCTTAGACGCCGAACGGAGTCGTTCGCTTCACCGGGCGCAAAGCGGCGGTCAAAGCAATCAGCGAAAAAACGAAACCGGCGAAAATCAGGCAGGATTGGATGGCGAGCATTTTAAAAGTCTCCAAACTTGGGGGAAGTTGGCAGACTTAATAGGCGAGCGCTGTGCCAAATGCTTCGGAGGCGAAAACATCCCGAATATCGGCCCTAAATCTTATCCAAACTACCATCTGCGGCCGATAAATTACCAATCGCGCCTGCTAGCAGGTATCAATCTGACTTCGCGCCTCGCGATGTGAGACGAAATCGCGACACACGGGACGATTAACGCCTAGACTCGACAACGCCGCAAGCGAACAATTCAGTCGCTTGCAAAGACGCCATGCCGAACTGCGTTCCCCCCGCCGAACCGGAGACCATGATGCGCAGCCTGCTAATTATCCTCGCCATCGCGACCGCCCAGGCCGGGTTTTACTTCTGGCGGCTTCGCCCTGCTCAGTTTGAATGGGAGAGCCTGAGCGGCGTCGCGCTGATGACGCTGACCGTGATCTTCTGGTCGGCGGTGCTGCAGATCGCTTGGCGCGACAAAGCTGATTCAGCGGTAGATGCTGAACCCCAAGATGGCGATCCGAGCCGTTCGCAGAGATATCTGACCAGGCCCCATTGGGCAGGCCTGTTCGTATTGCTGGCGATTCCGTCGACCCTGGGGGTCGCCGGCTGGTCCTATCTGAACGGCGAAGAGGCTTATCGGGGATTCCAACAACGGACGCTTCTCGCTCACCAATCACCAGGCCCAAACGGAGGCTTCTCCGCCATCGCCAGCCGAGGGCGTTTTCCCACTCGCTATTACGCCCATACCTATTTGAATGAGCGTCAGGCGACGCCCGACTTCGGATCGCAACGCATGGTCAGCACTCGCATCGAGGCCAAAATACCGCTGTTGATTGAGAAGATCCGCAGCGGCGACAAAGCTCAAATTCGACGGATGATTGATGCTGGAGCAGATGTGAATGCGGCCAATCCCGAAAGCGGCCTGACCCCGCTCGACGAGGCATGGCATTGCGGTGACCCGACGATCATAGAAATGCTGGAGCAAGCAGGAGCCATCCCATCGCCGGATGCATAGCCGCACGCAGCGGTCGAGCTGCTTCGCGCAGCGTTACTTCGGAATGGCCAGCCGCCGGTTGAGCAGCAAGAACCAGATCGCGAGCCCGCCGAAGGTGACGCCGGCGGTTAGCATGACGTTCCAATCCATGTAACAGCCAAACCCAATCAAGGCGCAAAAGAGAATGAGATACGACATAAGCCATCCGCGTCCTGAAAAGTGACAGTTATCCATTAGGAAGCCTGTCATACGGACGGGGCAAGTCAAATCGCTACAAGCGGGATTTCCGAAACAATCGCCAACTATCGTTGAGGATCTTGCTACGGACGCTGGGCGTCAAGCCGATTATAGAACCGGCTCTCGCTCCGCAAAATCTGATGGTAGATGCGGTATTGATCGATCGAACGCTTGACGGCGTTCGGCCCCACCGGCTGAAGTTGCGGATCGAGAAACGAAAGTTTTTTTGCAATGCGGTCGCTATAGATGTCCCCGTCACGAGCTCCTAAACAGGCCAAGTCAAACGCCGGCAGCTCTTCTCCTAGCCGGCTCTCAACCAACCGAGCTCGCACAATGACCGGCCCCGGTCGCCCGCTGCTATAGTCGCGCGAATGCCGCACATGGCTAGCCGGCAACAAGACGCCCTGCTGCTGTTGGTAGGTGTTGAAAAACCAATCGTCGACCAGCGTTTCGTCCCCCTGCTTTTGTGTGATTCGCCGCGTCACTAGCGAGCACCCAGTGGCCAGCGAAAAAATATCGATCGTGCGATACGGCGAATCAGTCGGTTCGTGCCGCATCACCAAAAAATGGCGATCACCCGTTTGATCAATTTGGGCGGCGACAATTCCTTCGGTCTCCTCATTGCTGAGTTCTTCGATTCGCTTGCGGCAGATGTCGATCACGTTGCTGCCGGCGACCGAAATGAAAAGCGCCCGCGGATCGGCCATCGGCCCCAACGCGAACGGCCGCATCGGTTCGACCGGCTTATGGCGCACGATCCGTCTCGGCAATAGAGAATCGGCGGGTATCGCCTGTTTATCGATCCGCTGCGGATCGCGCGGAAGCGTACGCAGCCCCAGCACTTGGCTAGGGCCTGCAATGATCTGTACTAATTGTTGAGCCGGGATAATGGTCGACCTGGCGTCCAGTCGTCGCGGCAGATGAAACAACCGCGGGGGCTGGAGCTGCACATACTTGTAATAGCAAACGTCGGTCAAAAAATTGGCCGCAAACTCAACATGCGCAGTCGTTTCACCAAAACCGATCTCGGCAATCCGCGTCCCGTTGGGGCGCAGCCCTACGACTCTGCGATACTCTTTTTGAAACAGCTGGTACTTGCCTTGCCAGGTGGTCAGCTTGGCTTGATTCGCCGTTTGCTCATCGATGATGCGCTGCAGATATTCAATGGTTTGCAATGGACTAAGCTGGCTAGTACGAACATCAATCAACTTCGCTTCCAGCTTGTTGGCAAACGACGCAGTCGCGTCTGCCTGCGGCGTTGTCTGCACCACATTGGCCGACGCGACGGCGCTCCAGACCAACAAGAGGAAGAACGAGAGTGAGGATTTCATGCGAGTAACTATTTTCCGTTGGCTAACGTCTTGCGGTCTTGGCTCAGGCTCTCATTAGCTTCGCCTCCCACTCACAGACGCCGCGCATGGGGCGAGAGAACCGCCGATCATAACCTTACTTATACCGGTCTGACCGCGACCGCGGCAAACTTATTCCTAGACCAAAAAAGGCGTCAGGAAAACTTCCTGACGCCTGCATAACGCAAAATAAATGCACGCATTCTCGCTTACGGCTTCACGGCGTAAACCTTCACGCTCGCCGCGTACTCGTTGATGTCATATTTCTGCAGCAGTTCGGTCAAACGCTGATGGATACCGGGTTCCAGCACTGCTTCATTGCCGCCGCAGCAACCGGCGTCGATAATCGCCAGCGGATCGTCGCTCATCGTGGGTGAGCAGCAGCCGGCCTGATTGTCGACGCTGGCGTAGGCGTTGAGATCGGCCTGGTCGTCGACCACTTCGACCGCGGCGAAACCGGCGTCGAGCAGACCTTGGCGATAATCGGCGATCGGAATCGCTCCGCCGATGCAACCGACCAGGGCCGAGATATCGCCTGCCAACTCTGGCGGCAGCGGCTTCTTTAGCGCAATGTCACTGACGGCGACCCTGCCGCCGGACTTCAAGACGCGGGCAATCTCCTGAAAGACGGCCGCTTTGTCCTCGGCAAGGTTAATCACGCAGTTGCTGATCACGCAGTCAACGCTGTTATCATCAAGCGGCATCGCGTCAATCGTCGCCAGGTGAAACTCGACATTCGTCAGCGGCGGGTTACTGCTGGCGGCGTTCTTGTTTGCTAGATCGATCATCGGCTGCGTCATGTCGATGCCGATCGCTTTGCCGGTTGGGCCCACTTTCGCCGCCGCCAAGAAGACGTCGAGACCGCCGCCGCAGCCGAGATCGACAACCACTTCCCCTGCTCGCAGATTGGCGGTGGCCGTCGGATTGCCGCACGACAACCCCATGTTGGCGCCGGCCGGGATCGAACTAAGTTCGGCGGCCGAGTAGCCGAACGCCTCGGCGATCGCTTTGACGCCAGCATGTTCGCTGGAAAGGCCGCTGGTCGCAACCGCGCCGTAGTTCGACTTGATTGCAGCGGTGTTTTCGTTGGTCATCCTGTTCCCCTTTGAATCGAATTAGACGGTCGGCAAGTAGCCCAAAATTTTCGTTTTGATCTCGTCGCGCACGCGGCGGAACATCAACATCTTTTCTTCGTCGTCGCCGGTCGCATCGGCCGGATCATCAAAGGGCCAGTGCAACGTTTGCTTGGCGCCAGGAAAAACCGGACAAGCCTCTTTGGCGTTATCGCAAACGGTCACGACCAGATCAAACGGCTGGTCGGCGAACTGGTCAACATGCTTGCTCTCGTGGGACGAGATGTCGACGCCCAGTTCGCTCATCGCACGAATCGCCAGCGGATGAACGTAGCCAGAAGGTTTGGAACCGGCTGACTCCGACTGCCAGGCGCCTTCGCTCAAAGTCTCGAACAAGGCCTCGGCCATTTGCGAACGGCAGGAGTTGCCGGTGCACAGAACTAAAACGCGTTTCATCAAGCGTGCTCCTATTTTTGATGGTTGGAAGGAAATCTATTGAATGGCCGCTGATAGCGCCAACTTGGCCATCGACAGTTGATAGCAATGTTCAAACTGAGGACAGCGGCGGCAAGCGTCCCATTGCTCATGATTCACGACGACACGCTTGCCAGATGTCACCAATCCGCCCGACTTTTGAATTTCCACTCCTAGCGCCTTACCAGATACGGTTCTGCCGGCCGGCAGATGAAGTACGTCGGGGAACATTTTCGAGTAGCAATCGGGAAGCGGCTGATTCTCCATCATATGGCTCCCTTTGTTGCCGTAATCGACTCGGACGATTGGTTCGCAAACGACGACTGCGTTTTGACGCAAAACCGCACCAGCATCAGCATCACCGGCACTTCGATCAAGACGCCGATGACCGTCGCCAGCGCGGCGCCTGACGACAAACCGTACAACATCGTCGCCGTCGCAATGGCGACCTCAAAATGATTGGAAGCGCCGATCATGGCGGTGGGCGCCGCATCTTCGTACGAAAATTTCATCCATCTTGCGACGGCGTATCCCAGCGCGAATATCAGGATCGTCTGCAACAGCAGCGGGATCGCAATCCATACGATCGTCAGCGGATTGCCAAGAATCACTTCCCCCTTCAGCGAAAAGAGCAGCACTAACGTCGCCAACAAAGCGGTGATCGTGACCGGGGTCAGCCAATGCAGAAACTTCTCTTCAAACCAGGCTTTTCCTTGGGTGCGAATGATCGCGATTCGCGATGCGTAGCCGGCCGCCAGCGGTAACGCTACGTAGACGGAGATCGACAGCAGCAACGCCTGCCAAGGAACGGGAAGCTGACCAACCCCCAGCAGAAAACCGCCCAAGACGCCGTATAGCAGCAACATGGTGAGCGAGTTGATCGCAACCATGACCAGGGTCAAGCCATCGTTGCCGCGAGCCAAATATCCCCAGACCAACACCATGGCCGTGCAGGGAGCGATTCCCAACAGAATGCAACCCGCCAGATAGCTGCGCCACAAGGGAACCTGCAGCATCTTGACTCCGTCCACCAAAACGACGGTTCCTGATCCGTAGACGTCGCCTTCCACCAGGTTGACGCCTAGCGGCGGTTTGACCAAATCGACGGCATCCTCCCCAATCAGCGGCAGAAACAGGTACCCCAGAAAGAACAATGCAATCGCGTACATGGTGAACGGCTTGACGCCCCAGTTCAGTAGCAACGTCAACCCGACCGGCTTCCAAGCTTTGCCTGCCTGAACGACTTTGGCAAAGTCGATCTTCACCATGATCGGATACATCATAAAAAAGAGACAGAGCGCGATCGGGATCGAAATGACCGGCGCATCCCCCACATAAATCGCCATTTGATCTAGCGAACGAGCCACGCCTGGGACCACTTTTCCGAGCAGAACGCCGCCGCCGATGCAGAGCAAAACCCACACGGTCAAGTATCGCTCGAAGAAGCCGATTCCTTTCGACGGTTCGTCAGCGCAACGTCCAGAATTCATGTCCATATCAAATTCCAATTCACTTGCTACTCTAGGCACTATATTCGCTTAGGCGAATATATAAATCAAAAAAAAGGAGTCATTCGCAACAATCGCTTTCGCCGCACGATGACAAATAGTCGCGATCGGCGGCAAGTTGCGGCAGCAACTCGGCGCTATCCGTAACGCATTTCAACAGCGTCTGATGAAACTTGCTGGCCGGTTGAATCAAACGGTAATACTGCCACAGCCCTTCCTTGCGAGCGGCGACCAGGCCTGACTTTTTCAAGTAGGCCAAATGTCGCGAAGCGGTCGGCTGCGGCACGTCCAGCACGTTGACCAGATCGCAAACGCAGAGCTCTCCCTTACGCAGCAAATGCAAAATCCGCAACCTGGTCGGATCGGACAAAGCGCGAAACGCTAGCTCGGGATTTAGGGCCTGGGTGATCGTTTTCATGCTTGAACCATTACATTCGCTTAAACGAATATAGTGTTCGTCGCGGAAAAGTCAAGGAGAGATCGCACGTCGCCTTGCCTAATTCGGCTGCGCCCGAGGGAGATATCCCTAAAGACCGATTATTTCTCAAGTTCGTGGCGATTCAGAATGACCAGACTGTCGCCGGTACGTGCTCCCAAGTAAACATAATCGCCGCGAGCCGCCAGACCGTAAGTTCGTTTCGCCAAAGGATCGCTAAACGATGTCAGAAATCGTGGTTTCGCGGGATTGGAGATATCGACCACCGCTACTCCATCTCCGCGGACCATCGGCAGGTAAGCTCTATCTCCAACAACTGCACAGCGATTCGGCTCACCCAGTCGTTCATCCACCAATTCTCCTTCGAGACTCGGCATGGTCGTATCAGAGAGCCTGGCAAGATTGATGACCGCCATCGCATCCCATGGCCAACACGCAGCGTACATCCGGTCGCCGACGACGACGCCAATCACCTGACTGAGATGTGGGGCGAGCACCTCCCCCACGATTCGCGGTTTCACCGGATTCTCAACGTTAACCACGACCAGGCGATTCGGATGGCCGAAAACGGTTCCTACCAGTGCATAGTTCCCATGCATCGTAACGCAGTAGGCGCCGTCATCGGCCGTGGTTACCTGCACGTGACTGACTACCTGGGGGCGTGACTTGTCTCGTGCGTCGACAATGTACAGCCGCTTCTCGGCTTGATGAGACATGTAACAGTACCCGTCTCGATACGCCATTTTATAGAGGGGGCCTTTGCTTCCCGGCTGACCGATGCGAACCTTGCCCAGTAATTTCATCGCGGCGGAATCGGATACATCGACAATCAGGAGATACTGGCTATTTTGCGACGCCAGATAAGCGGTTTCGCCTTCCAAAGCGAAACCAGTAATTTGATCCAAATCCGGATCGCTGAACGATCCTACGATGGTGGGCGCTGCCAGGTTTTTGATCGAGCAGACGGTCAAGCGACGCCCTTCCCGACAAGGCAAGTACGCGAGATCGCCGCTCAAGAAGATGTCTTCTACGCCGTTCAACTGCTCGCTGTCGACCAACGTGCCCACGATCGGAGATCCCGCCAGCGCCGGCTCGCCGCCAGAAATCAGACTCGCGGCCACCCCCATCAGAAGCATAACTTTGTTGAAAAAGGACGAAACTCGCTGCATTGCTCACTCCTGTGAATCCAACCCCGAGAGGAGGCGAACCCATCCCTTCTTCCAGATAAGAGGGGGTGACTTTCGCTCCCTCAAGCGCCGCTGCAGTGGAGATCACTTGACCAGCCCGCTCGCCGATCCCGGCTCAAGATCCCGGCGATCCATCACCACGAGGCTATTGCCTTCACGCGAGCCGACGAACAACAGATCGCCGCGAGCGGCGATTCCGTAGGTTTTATCCAATAGTGGATGCGTGAACGACGACAAAAAACGAGGTTTCGACAGATCGGAAATATCGACAACGGCGACGCCATCTCCTTCCACCATCGGCAAGTAGGCTCGGTCTTCGACGACTTCGCACCGATTTGGTTTCCCTAGACGCTCGTCAACCAGCACTGCTTCGAGAGAAGGCTTGGTTGGATTGGAGATGTTCACCACCAGAAGCGAATTATTGTTCCAACAAACGGCGACATATCGATCGCCGACAAACTTCCCGCTCACCTGGCACAGATGCGGGTTCAGCAATACCGCGGTCAACTGCGGATGCAGCGGATCTTGGATGTCGACTACCGCGAGACGATTGTTGCGGCCGAACAACGTCCCCACCAGGGCATATTGATCTCGCAACTCGACGCTGAAAGGACCATCATTATCCGTGGTGACTTGAATATTGCTAACAACTTTGGGCTCTGTTTTGTCGCGTACGTCGACCACATACATCCGCTTGCTTTGTTGCAAAGCTACATAACAGTAGCCATCTCGATAAGCGACTTTGTAAAGTGCGCCGGGGCCATCCGCCGTGCCGATCAATACCTTTCCTAGCAACTTCATCTCCGCCGGATCGGCCACATCCACGATCAGCAGATGATGATTACTATTGGATGTGACATAAGCCGTCGTCCCATCCAAGGCGAACCCCGCCGCTTGATCCAGCGCCGGGTGGGTGAACGAACCTAAAATCTGCGGTTGAGTCGGATCCTTGATCGAGCAAACCGTGAGTCGATGCCCCTCGCGACATGGAAGATAGGCTCGATCGCCGTCGAGGTAAACGTCTTCCACTCCTCGCAACAGCACAGGATCGACCAGCACGCCGACAAAAGGAGAAGCGGCCTCAAGAGCCCCGTAATACGCAAATGCAGATCCAAAGAAAAAGACGACAAGCAAGAGAAACTTGAAATTTACAATCATGAAAGTGGCTTTACCGATGGTCTGTTGAAGAAGAACCCAATTGAAAATTGAACGTGCTCTTTCCCTCTTTCACGCTGGCGGACAAATTGCTGGACTGTGAGAACTGAAACTTCCTCGGGATTTTCGCCTGAATCGGAGTAAGCGGGATCCGCTTATCCAGTTCGTCTCGAGTCGAGGGGGGGGAAACGGAAACGACATATTCCCCTGGCGGAATCCCGTCGCCATACTGCGATCGGATCCGGTATTTGCCGTCGTCTGCGATCACCGCCATCGCGGCGAAACCGGTGCGCGCATTTTCAAAAGAGACGATCGCTTGGGAGACCGGCTCGTCGTTCATCATGACTTGTCCGGTAACCGGGACGATCGGAACTTGATTTCCTCCCATGCAACCAGCGAACATGCAGCACAAGACGCCGCCAGCGATCCCGAAATAGAAATTCTGGAGAGTAGTTCTTGAGTACATAGTGCAAGCCCAATTGGAGAGATGCAGGAGGAAGTCAACGGGCCAATAGAGCGTTCCCGTTCTGGATCATTTCTTACCGACAAGCAAGGAATCGGAAGTACGGCATCCGCACTCCCTAGCTTTCTCTACGACCGATTAGTAATCGCCGATCGTGAGACCATCATTCCGTGCGGCTAGCGGACACAGGATCCCATTTACATCAATCGTTTCCGCAAGGAAATGGGCGCTTCCGTCCGCAAACAACACCTGCGCTCCGCCGGGATGAGCCGACTGAATCGGCGCATTGGTGCCGTATTCAACATTGCCTAAGGTGTCGGAAGTCTTCGCTTTGTAATTCACGGCATAGCGAATGGTCGAGATATTGTGCGTGTCGTTCTCAATGGTGCTCGTCCAATCCGAGGTCCCAGGGTATCCCGGGGATCCAGTCCCCATCGTGAAACCCCAGCGCCACGAATTTCGGAGATCTACTTTCGCTCCTGTCGAGTCAACGCAGAAATCAGACTGTTCGCCGACGAGCAGCGTGTTGGTCAAGCCATCGGTGATTTCTCCCATCCGAATCGACAAATTGGGAGGCATCAACCCATTGGAGCAGACATAGCCATATTTCCCTTGGATGCAGCGATCTCCGGTTGTCGACGACACCACGTCGGTGGGCGTCGCCGCTCCTGAAATCCCCATATAGTTGGAAGCGCCAAAACGGGGACTAACGCTTGCTCTGCTCAGGTTTTCTAAGGGACTCGAAGGGCAGATATAGCCCGAGATCACCACATCCGCGAAGGCCGTTTTGGTTGTCGTAGGCGCATTGGAGGTTTGTCCCCCACGACTCTGGACGAAAGTCCATTGATCGTACAAGGCGCGCTCTTCAATGAACGGCAACACTCCCACCATCCAGGACGATGCGTACTGATAAGCGCTGCCAATCGGAAAAGCGCCGAAGGTGTCGTGGTAATTATGCAGAGCCAAGCCGAGTTGCTTGAGGTTGTTCGAGCAAGACATCCGCCGGGCCGCTTCGCGGGCCTGTTGCACAGCGGGCAGCAAAAGAGCGATCAACACGCCGATGATCGCAATGACCACCAGCAATTCGACCAGGGTGAACCCTGCACGAATTCGGAATGCAGAAGTCGGGGCGGAGCCGTTTTCGATCGAATGGCGGACATCCCCGACCAGATCTTCGGAACGTCCGTTCAAGCAAGGCGTGGAGGCATGCATTTTCAAGGATTCTCTTGGCTGGATAGAGAGCGGAAAAAACCAAGCGTCAAAGTCGATTGCCGCTGGTCTCTACAAACTAGCAATAAGCGAATCCCAGATCGAACAAGACCATATGAAGATTCGATCAAAGTTCTTTGCGTTATATCTTCCGCAAAGCCAAGAGGCCTCTTCGCAAAGCCAAGAGGCCTCTTCGCAAAAACCGATTTCGGAACAAATGCGCGCAATCATCAACAGAAAGCGTCAACCAGCGCAAAACACTAGCGCAATGTCTTTCTTTTGGCCAAGCTAAGGTAAAACAGATCTTGAAGCGCGCGGCGACAAATCGACTTCGCTTGTCGCTTTTACTTCGGCTGCACCTGACGCCGATATTCCGACGGCGACATTCCCGTCTTCTTGCGAAACGCCGAGCTCATGTATTCGACATGCTCGAAGCCGGTGCGATCGGCGATGTCGGCCATCGAGAGTTGCGTGTCGCGGAGCAATTGGCGGACGCGATCCAGTCGCACTCCGACCAGCGCTTCGTGCGGCGTTTTGCCGGCCGCTTCTTTAAAGCGATATTCGAGCACGCGGCGCGAAAGCGGCACCACCGACAACACGTCTTGCACGTTGACGCCGTCGCAGGCATGTTCGCGAATGAACTGCATCGCTTTGGCGATGATCGGATCTTCGGTCGCCATCACGTCGGTCGATTGTCGCGTGTTGATCCCCAGCGGCGGCACGAACATGCCTTCGTCACCGACCGTTTCGCCGTTCATCTGACGATCGAGCAAACGAGCCGCTTCGTATCCGGTGGTGCGCGCGTCAGGGATCACGCTTGACAGCGGCGGCGAGCAAAGATCGCACAACAAGCGATCGTTATCGACGCCGATCACGGCGACCTGCTCCGGTACGGCGATCTCCAACTCGCGACAGATGTCCAACACCTGCTGACCTTTGATATCGTAACAGGCCATCAAACCGATCGGTTTCGGCAGTTTGTGCAACCAGGCGGCCATGCGACGTTTTTCGCGCGTCCAGGAATACGACTCGCTATCGCGCGGCGTCGACTCGAAGATATGGCAACGTCGCTTCGCTTGCTTGAGACGCTCGACAAAGTTTTCTTCGCGCCACTTGGACCAGTTGAAATGAGGCTCTCCGCAAAATGCGAACTCACGAAACCCACGCTCCAACAAATGATCGGCGGCGGTTCGGGCAATTTCGGCGTCATCGGTTTCGACCCACGGCACGCCGGGCACCAACTGCGCGGCGCTGACGTCGACGACCGGCATCTTCAGCTTTTTTACAACCGCTGCGATCTGAGGAGTTTCGATTCGAACGATCGCGCCATCCCCCTTCCAACTTTTTAACCAGGCCGGCGGCGACGCGCCGCGTTCTTGTTCCGGCACATAAATCGACCACGGCTGATGCTCGTGGACATACGAGATGATCCCTTCCAACAGCCCCCGTGCGTACGCGTTTGACGTTTCAATCAACAGCGCGACTGTCTTGCGGCGTTTCATGAGAAAGCGTTTATCCCTTGGAGGAGCGGCGTGGTTGGCTCCATTGTAGACGAAAATTGTGGTGACACTGCACCTTATGTGAAATACCTCCGATCGTGTTCGCGTTTTCTCATGGCTTTTAGCGCGGCGACAGATCAGGTTATAAGAACGTGCTGAACGCCGTCGCCATTTTGTCAGTACGCTGCACTCTCCATGCATCTTCTCGCTCGAAGGATTATTGATGAATACGAAGCAGTTCAACGTGGTGATTGTGGGTCTCGGTTTCGGCGCCGAGTTCATCCAGATCTACAAAGCTCACCCGCAAATCAAGATGTATGGGGTCTGTCGACGGAACGAAGCCGAAATGAACAAAATGGCCGACATGCTGGAGATCGAGCAGCGCTACACCAGCTATGATCAGGTGCTGGCCGACCCGGCGGTCGACTTTGTTCATATCAACTCGCCGATACCGGATCATGGCTGGATGTCGCTCAAGGCGCTTGACGCCGGCAAGCATGTGATGTGCACCGTACCGATGGCGACCACGATCGAAGAATGCCGTCAAATCGTCGAGAAGGTCGCCGAAACCGGCCTGAAGTACATGATGGCCGAAACGGTCGTCTACAGCCGCGAATTTCTCTACATCAAACAGCTGTACGACCAGGGGGAACTGGGAGACATTCAATACATGGCCGCTTCCCATCCGCAAGATATGCAAGGCTGGCCCGAATATTGGGAGCGCATGATCCCGATGCATTACGCGACCCATGTCGTCAGCCCCGTACTGGGCCTGATGAACAGCCGCGCCGAATACGTCAGCTGTTTCGGCTCTGGCGCTATCTCGCCCGAACTGGCCGAGAAATCGGGCAATCAATACGCGGTGGAAACGTGTCACATCAAGCTAAAAGATAGTCCGGTCGCCGCTCATATCTGGCGTTTTTTGTTTGACACGGCGCGACAATATCGCGAAAGCTTTGATGTCTACGGCACGAAGAAAAGTTTTGAGTGGGCGCTGATCGAAGGGGAGGAACACGTACTGCATACGGCGAAAAAGCCAGAACACGAAATCGCCCAACGAATCACCGTGCCAGACTTCGCCCAACGGTTGCCGGCCGAGATTCAAAAATTCACGCGGGCGATTCAGGATGTTGAACACTTGTCGTTCATCCAAGGCGCCGGACACGGCGGTTCCCATCCGCATCTGGCCAACGAGTTCGCCTGTGCATTGACCGAAGATCGTGATCCCTGGCCCAACGCGGTTATCAGCGCCAACTGGACCTGCGTCGGATTGTGCGCCCACCAATCGACCAAACAGGGAGGCGAAATCGTTCGCTTGCCTGATTTCACGCTCGCCTAACGCTAGAGCGCGCAAGAGGGATTGAAGAATCTATATCACTTACCCAAACGCTCGTCGCCGCTGTGACGAGCGCGATGGCCGGAGTTTCGCCGTGATTCGTTTGCTTGCCGCAGCTGTGCTGTTCGCTTCTCTTTTCAACTCGCTTTCCCAGGCGGCGGACGAAGCGCCGATTCGGATTCTCTTTCTCGGCGACCAAGGGCATCACCACCCTGCTGATCGCGCCGCCCAGCTGATTCCGGCCATGAAAAAACGCGGCGTCGACATCGAGTACACGGAGGACATCACGGCGCTCAACAAAGAACGGCTCAAGCAATATGACGGTTTGATGATCTACGCCAACACCGAGAAGATCTCGGCGGACCAAGAAGCGGCGCTGTTGGATTATGTCGCCCAAGGAGGCGGCTTGATTCCGCTGCACTGCGCCACTTACTGTTTTCTCAACTCGCCGGCCTATGTCGACTTGGTGGGCGGACAGTTCTCCAAGCATGGAGGCGAAATCTTCAGCACCGTTATCGCTGAGCCCGATCATCCCCTCATGCAAGGCTTTCACGGTTTTCAAAGTTGGGACGAAACGTACATCCACCATCGCCACAACGATCGCGATCGCATCGTGCTGGAGTATCGCATCCAAGGGGGTCAAGCCAAGGGACAAACGCGTGAACCCTGGACCTGGATTCGCACGCAAGGCGCCGGCCGCATCTTCTATACCGCTTGGGGACATGACGCGCGGACGTGGGGCAACCCCGGCTTCTTAAATCTAGTTGAACGGGGAATTCGTTGGGCGACCAAGCATGATCCGAGCGTCGTGCCCGACTTTGCTGACAAGTCGCGGTTCGATCCGCCGGCGATGACCAAAGTTTCGGCCGACGCCGCCAAGTTTGATTACCTCGATGTTGGCGCAAAGATCCCCAACTATACGCCGAGCGACAAATGGGGAGTGCAAGCCGCGCCGCTCACCGTCATGCAGGCGCCGCTACCGGCCCAAGAGTCGCTGACTCATATGATTCATCCGGTCGATTTTTCGGTGGACGTATACGCGGCCGATCCCGAGTTGGGCGGAAAACCGATCGCGATGAATTGGGACGAGCAAGGGCGACTCTGGCTGTGCGAAACGCTCGACTATCCGAACGAACTGCAACCGAACAACCGTGGTCGCGATCGGATTCGCATTTGCGAAGACACCAACGGCGACGGCCAGGCCGACAAGTTTACGATCTTCGCCGAAGAGCTCAGTATTCCGACAACCATCTTGCCTTATCGCGGCGGCGCCATCGTACAAAACGGGACGGAGACCCTGTTCCTCAAAGATACCGACGGCGACGGCAAAGCCGACGTTCGCAAACCGTTGATCACCAACTGGACCTTGGGCGATACGCACGGCGGCGTCAGCAACTTCCACTATGGGCTCGACAACTGGGTCTGGGGGATGCAAGGGTACAACGACTCCGCCCCGATGATCAATGGGCAGAAGCAGCCGAATTTTCGGATGGGCTTTTTTCGTTTTCGCCTGGACAATCAAGATCCGCCGAACGTGACCGATCTAGAGTTCGTCCGCTCGACCGACAACAACACTTGGGGACTCGGCATCAGCGAAGAAGGCCTCATCTTCGGTTCAACGGCGAATCGCAATCCCAGCGTCTATATGCCGATCGCCAATCGCTACTACGAGCAAGTTCGCGGCTGGGGACCAAGTCGGTTAGGCACGATCGCCGACACCTATCTGTTTAAACCGATTTCCGACAAGGTTCGTCAGGTCGATCAACATGGGGGCTACACCGCTGGGGCCGGCCATGATCTTTACACGGCTCGCGTTTATCCACAGCAATGGTGGAACAAGACCGCCTTCGTTTGCGGCCCGACCGGCAAGCTAATCGGCACGTTTGTGCTGACTCCGGATGGCTCTGACTTCCACTCGACCAGCCCAATGAATCTGATCGCCAGCAATGACGAATGGACAGCGCCGATCGCCGCCCAGGTCGGCCCGGACGGCAACGTCTGGTTCCTGGACTGGTACAACTATGTCGTACAGCACAATCCAACGCCGCATGGCTTTAAAACCGGCAAAGGCGCCGCCTACGAATCGGATCTGCGTGACAAGAAACATGGCCGCATTTACCGTGTCGCCTACGACAATGCGAACCCAAACGCCAATCCTGCGATCACTCTAAAGAACGCCGATGTCGCCGCTTTACTGTCAGGGCTCAAGCACCCGAACATGCAATGGCGCCTGCATGCCCAGCGATTGCTGATCGATCGCGGAGAGCGTGATGTCGTGCCGCAGTTGATACAAATAACGCTCGATCCAACGACGGACGCGATCGGCCTGAACGCAGGAGCAATTCATGCGTTGTGGACATTGCAAGGACTCGGCGTATTGTCTGATCCGCAACAAACGGCCGCTCATAGCGCCGCAGCGAAGGCGCTCCAACATCGCTCGGCCGGCGTACGACGCAACGCGCTGGCCGTGTTGCCGCCGACGGCGACTTCGACAGCGGCGATTCTCGCCAGTAGAACGCTGCAAGACAGCGATGCGCAAGTTCGCCTGGCGGCGCTGTTGGCCCTTGCCGAGATGCCTGCCAACCAAGCCGCAGGCGCCGCGATCGCCCAATTGACGACCGACGCCAAGTTGATGAACGACCGCTGGTTGCCCGATGCATTAACGTCTGCGGCGGCAAAACATGCCGACGCTTTCCTGCCGCAGATCGCGGCGCCCCAATCGCCTGACGATCGCGTCCTGCGACTGACGACCATCGTCGCCGAGCATGTTGCGCGCGGCAAGCTGGACGCTGGTCAACTTGATTCGCTATTGAGTAGCCTCGAAGCGGCCGACCCGGCGATCGTCAGCGCAGTGATCGATGGTCTCAACAACGGCTGGCCCAGGGACTACAAGATCGACGCGATGCCGACCACTACTTCTGTCGCCGGCGCCGTGGTCGAAAAAGCGCCGATCGCCACCAAAGCGGCGTTGATTCGCTTAGCCAGCAACTGGAACGGAGTCGATCTGCAAACCTATGCCGACAAAGTCGCCGACCAATTGTTGGGAGTCGTAGAAGATGAAGACGCCAGCGAAGACGCACGAATCTTGGCGGCTCGTCAGGCTGTCGAGTTTCTCGCAGACAGCATGCAGCCGGTGGATGTGATCTTGGATATCGTCGGCCCCCATGCGACTCCGAAATTGAACGAAGGCCTCCTCTCCGCTCTCTCAGCCAGCACCGCCGCAGCGACCGGAGAAACGCTGGCCGAAAGCGCCGGCACGATGACCCCGGCGACGCGCGATGCGGCGATTCGCGTACTGTTGTCGCGAGCTTCCACCACCGGCGATCTGGTCAGCGCGTTGGAATCCGGCGCGCTGGCGTTTAACGATCTAAAGCTCGATCAACGTCAGGCGCTCGCAGATCATCCTGACGCCAAGATTCGCGAGCAGGCCCGCAAATTGTTGGCCATGGGGGGCGGACTTCCCAATGCCGATCGCGACGCCGTGCTGCACGAACTGCTGGCGATTACCGAAGCCAAAGGCCATCCGAAAAATGGTCTGGAGCTATTCAAAAAGCATTGCGCCAAATGCCACAAGCATAGCGGCGAAGGGGGCGACGTCGGCCCTGATCTAACCGGCATGGCCGTTCACCCCAAAGCCGAACTGTTGACCAACATCATCGATCCAAGCCGGAGCGTCGAAGGCAACTTCCGCACCTACAAAGTGCTGACGATCGACGGCAAGTTGCTGACCGGCATGCTCGCCGGCGAATCGCGCACCGCGATCGAAATCATTGACGCCGAAGCGAAGAAGCATTCGCTAGCGCGGGAAGATATCGAAGAGTTGGTCGCGTCGCGCAAGTCGCTGATGCCGGATGGATTTGAGAAACAGATGACCCGCGAAGAACTAACCGACCTGTTGGAGTTTTTGACCCACAAAGGAAAGTTTATCCCGCTGGCGCTCGATCGTGTCGCGACCATCACCAGCAACCAAGGAATGTTCTACAGCGCCGATAGCCCCGGCGAGATGCTGCGTCTAACCGACTGGTCGCCCAAGACGATCGAAGGCGTTCCATTCGTGCTGATCGATCCTACCGGCGACAAGCCGAACGTCGTCATGCTAAAGAGCCCAAAAGGGCCGATACCGGCCGCCATGCCGCAGTCCGTCAAATTGCCGCTGCACGCACCGGCTCAAGCAATCCACCTGCTCAGCGGAATCAGCGGCTGGGGCGCACCGTTCGACGACAACCAGACGACGGTAATGACTGTCCGGCTGCTTTACGCCGATGGCCAAGTCGAAGAAGTTCCCCTGAAAAACGGGCGCCACTTCGCCGACTACGTCCGCCGGGTCGATGTGCCTGACTCCAAGTTCGCCTTCTCGTTCTCTGGCGGACAACAGATGCGTTACCTCAAGATTGAGCCCAAGCGAACGGCCGAAATTGCCGAAGTGGAGTTGGTAAAGGGGCCGCATCCTAGTGCGCCGATCGTGATGGCGATCACGGCGGAGCAGCCGGATGGGAAGATGGAATAGATAGGACCGTTAAGAACCTGTCTCAGACAAATGCTCAACGTCTATCTGCTGTCGGCCATGACGACAGCTAATGATGCGCACCAGGCTTTTTTCTTCGTCAATGCAAAAAGAAATACGCAGGGATCGACGATCTGCGCTCGGATTTCGTAATCACGAAACGCATTTTCCGGCGCAATAGGGCAGCGATGAGGAAAATACGCGAGGCTTTCGATCGCTTTTGACGCCTTGCGCCGCCATCTTTCCGAATTGATCGGCGACTGCCTCTCAACGGCGATAAAAGCTAGAAATGTATCAATACCAGAAAGAGCTTCCGTAGAAATCACGACGCGATATTATTTCATTCCCTCGAGAATCCTCGACGGCGTCCCAGTTGTTCTAGCTTTTGCCGCTCGGCTGGCGGGATTTCGATTTGCATGGCCGTTTCACCTTCTGGCTCATTGTATGCCGGCGGCAGTAAGTTCGACAAATCTGCAGAAAAATTCACTTCCCTAACCCACTCCGCAACCGCTGCAGATAATACTGCACCCCCGGAATAAAAAAGCACAGCGACGCGATCACGCCGTAGATTAGATGCGCATAGAGCGGAAAGATCGCCATCGGCAGCGCCGTTAGAAACAGCACGCCGGCCTGGATATAAAACCAGCCGGTGAGGATCCCTCCTTTGATCAAAAACAGCATTCCTAAAATCACGGCCAGAATTGGCGAGAGTTCGACCGGTTGCATCCCCATCAGCGCTTCGATGGGGAAGAGCGACACTACGCCGATCATCCCAGCGCCCCAGACGTGGGCGATCTGTCTTTCGACAAACGTGACCGGCCCCATACGCCGGCGCATTCCCCAAAAGATGATCGCCCAAGCGCCGGCGATCACGGTCCAAATGAAGATGTAATGCCAGCGAGTTTCGTCGCCGATTAGTTGCAGGCCAAAGGTGGCCAGCGACATCGCCAGCAAGACCAGGCTATGCCAAATCCAGAGCAGTCCCCAGTTCTCCAGCACCTGGGCGTGATGCGTTTCGCGAAAAAGTCGCGAGACGATTTGCCCGAACCGTCCGCTGCGAGCCGAGATCGATTCGTCATGCAGATAGGCGTTCAAGTCGCGTGACAGCGCATCGGCGCTGCCGTACCGCAGATCGATTGGCTTTTGCAAACAGCGGAGCGCGATCATTTCTAGATCGCGATCGACCTTGGGATAAATCTCGCGTGGGAGCGGCGGGTCTTGTTCCAGCACCTTCAAGACGACTTCGACCGGCGAGTCTCCTTGAAACGGCGGCCGCCCGGTCAACATGGCGTAGAGGATGGTCCCCAAGCTATAGACGTCGCTGACCGGACCGATGCGACCTCGATTGCCGGCCGCTTGTTCCGGCGCCATGTAGGTGGGCGTGCCGAGGATCGCGCCGGTGCGGGTCAGATCAATGCCGTCGGTCGTTCGCTTCGCCAGGCCAAAGTCGGTCACGAGCGGGCGCCCCGTCTCATCCAGTAAGATGTTGGACGGCTTCAAGTCGCGATGCAGCACTCCTTGCTGATGCGCGCAGTGCACCGCGTCGGCGACTTGCTTTAGCAGCAGAGCCGCATCACGCGGCGCCATGGGACCGCGGGCAATTCGGTCTGAAAGCGTCTCTCCCTGCACGTACTTCATTGTGAAGTAGCAGCGGCGATCAAACTCTCCCACTTCGTAAATCGGCACGATCGAGGAATGCTCGATCCGCGCGGCCGCTTCCGCTTCACTGCGAAAGCGGGCCTGATCTTCAAGCGACGCCAGGCGATCGCGCAAGACCATCTTCACGGCGACGATGCGATCGAGACTTTTTTGCCGCGCGCGATAGACGATTCCCATCCCGCCGCGACCGATCTCTTCCAACAGGTGATAGTCGCCGAAATCCGCCGGCAAACTAAGCGGCGACAAATTACCGCTGGATGAGCCAGTGATGCTTTGCGTGATGGCCTGGTCGCTGCGAACTTGCGTCGCCACCGCGTCGGCCAGCATCACGGCGCCCCACAGCTCACGCAGGTCGCTCGCTAGATCGGGATGCGACGCGGCGACGTGATCCAGATCGACCGATTGCCCGGCTTGCACCTGGGAGGTGAGCTGATCGATCAATGCGGCAAGGCGCTCGTCACGCTGGTCGGCGTCTTCGGTCATACGTGGTTTACTCGTCGGTCGGTTCGCCCAACAACACGCGCAGGCGGCGCAAGGCGCGCAAGTAACGCATGCTGGCGGCGGCGGCTGACAGCTCCAGCGCCGCGGCGACTTCTTGATTCGAGAGTTGCTCAAAATGGCGCATCACCACCACTTCGCGGTCTACATCCTCTAACTGGGCGATCGCCTGTTCAAAACGAGCTTGCAGCTCATGCATGGTCGCCGCGGCGGCCGGGGTCAGTTCGCTATCGCAGATCTGGGCGATGATGTTGATCGACGATTGGTCGACGTTCAGCGGCGCCGCGATGTTTTGCTCTAAATCGACGCTCCGCTTTTGCGACGCGCGATGGCGACGATGCGCGTCAATGATGCGATCGTGAGCAAGATGCCGCAGCCACAAATGGAACGGCATCTTTGGGTTGTCCATGTAGTCGGCCAAGCGACGATTCGCTTCGACCAACACGTCTTGGACCACATCGCTGGCGTCGACTCGGCGGCGAATCTTTCGGTCCAGCCGCATCTCGACCATCCGGCGCAGCGAGTCGCGATGCCGCTCGAGCAGCTTATCGCGCGCGTCGGCGTCGCCCCCTTTGGCGTCCAGGATCAGTTGTTCCGTCTTTTCGGCTGTAGGCCACATAGATTTAATTATCGTCAGGGATGGGGGTAAACCGCAAGAATGCCGGCGTTTCTGGTTAAACAAGGGGTAATTCTCGACCAGAATTGGTCACTGGCTGGCGATTTCGGTCAAAATCGTTGAAAATCGTCTCCGCGGCGAAATCTTGCCGTACTCAGCAGTCGTCTAACAGGGTGAAGGGCGAAACGTGGCGAAGCTCGGTCAAGGCAACAAAACTCGGACCTGCCGAAAACAGCAGGAATCGTTGGAGGACGTGTTTGCGCGCCTTCACGGCGAGTTGCTGGGCGCCTTGTACCATTTGCTAGGTAATATGGAGGACGCTCGCGACGCACTCCAAGACTCCTTCATCAAATGCTGGCGGCACCAAGACAAATTACCCGAAATTGAAAATGTGCGAGCCTGGATTTTCCGCATTGCGATCAACACCGGTCGCGATCATCGTGAAAGCGCCTGGCGCCGCAAGCGCCAGCACCTGGTCGCCGAAGAAGAAACGGTCATCAGCCCGCATGCGTCGGTCGAGAGCAAAGCGGAGCATGCCGAACAGATCGATCGGATGCGGCTTGCCGTGATGCAACTGCGTGACGAAGAACGGGAAGTGTTCCTGCTTCGTCAAAATGGTGACATGACCTACGACGAAATCGCCGTGGCGCTGGAGATCCCCTCCGGCACGGTGAAAACACGCATGCGGATGGCGCTCGAAAAACTGCGCACCATCCTGGCCCCTAGCAAGGCCGACGCACCTCACTAACCGATAGCTCCGCCCCCCGGAAACCGCCCAAGGAAACTCGCCCACCTGCGTTTACCACCTAAAAGTTCGATGACCGATCACGACGAAATCCGACAACAATTGCTCGAGCTGATTTACGGCTTGCTCCCCGCTGACGAAGCGTCACGGTTGGCTGGTCGTATCGGTCGCGATCCGGAGTTGGCCCGGACCTACGCCGAGGTGAAAGAGCAGACCGATTTGTTGGGGTCGGCCGTTCGCATGACCGAAGTTCCCCTGCCCGACTTCGCCGCTTGGAAGAAGCAGGCGCAAGACCAAGATCGGGTGGAACGTTCACGAGCGATGCAGGGGTTTGTCCGCGGCTTGCAAGTCTTGACCGCTCTGGCGGCGTCGGTTCTGGTTCTCGCTAGCGGCGCGGCGGTCTTCTTTTCGAACACAGCAGAGTTGACGCAAACGGCTTTCCATTCAACGCCGTCCAAAGTTCGCGTTGCGGTGGCTGGCTCGGAAGTTTCGCCCCCGGCGATCGAGCTGGAAGTCTCTGGCCCCCGCGTCCTCAGCAGCGAAGTCGCAAATCGCTTCGCGATCTCGGTTCGTAACGAAGCGGCGCCTCAGGAAGAGACCGAGATCTCTTACAATTTCAAATCACCGCAAGGCGAAACAATCGCCGCCGGCAAGCAACAAGCGGTCAACGGCTTGGCGCGAATCGCGCTGCCGGCCGACCAAGCTCGCGCGGACCTGAAGCTGCAAGTATTCGCGCAGCAGGGTCGTGAATTGGCCGAAGTCGAATCTCCGCAATTGGCCAATGCGCCCCCCAAGACGGTCACTTCCCTTTCGCTCGATCGCTCGCTGGTCCGCGCCGGCGACACCCTCCGTTGGCGCAGCAATACGCTGACCAGCCAGACGCAACAACCGGTTGATGGAGCGGTCGCCTTTGAGATTTTCGATCCCAATCAACAACCGGTGACTGGATTCGTCGACCAGGGAGAGACGCGTCAGGGGGTCGCCGCCAGCATGTGGTCGCTTCCTTCCGACATCATCGCCGGCAACTATTCGCTGATCGCCAAAAACGCGGATGGAGTCGCCGATGTAACGCGGTTCCAAGTTGATCCGATCGCGCCGCCGGTCTGGAACGCACAACTTGATTTTGCCCAAGAATGGTTCAGCCCTGGTGAAGAAGTCTCGGCGTCGCTTCAATTGAATTCGCAATCGGGTCAGCCGCTGGCCAATCAAAAGCTGCAGATGCGGCAGATTGTGAAAGGGAGCTTTGTCGCCGCGCCGCAAGAGATTGAAACGTCGGCCGATGGTCTGGCGATGGTCAAGTTGCAGTTGACCGACAGCGTTGCCCCTCACATTTCGCAACATCTTTACTTCTCCAACGCCGATCAAAGTTGGGCTTTCGCCTCGCCGATTCCGCTTGAACCGCAATCGGTCGATGTCCTCTTCTGTCCCGAAGGAGGAACGCTGGTCGCTGGCCTCAGCAATCGCGTTTACTTTCATGCGACCGACGCCAATGGCAAGCCGGTCGAACTGCAAGGCGCCGTCCTCAACAGTCGTGACGAAGTCGTCGCCACGGCGAAGACCGAATATCGTGGTCGCGGCCGGTTTGATTTCATTCCGCTGCCGCAGCAAAACTATCGCCTGACCGCCGCGTTGGGCGATAGCCGGATTGACGCCGATTTGCCGGCCATCAGTGAGACGGCCCTCGCGACCATCAAAGTGTCTGACTCGGTGGTCGACGCCGATCAACCGCTCGAAGTTGAAGTGGTCAGTCGCGACGCCGACCAACGGTATGGCTTGGCCTATTACAACAACGGCGCCTTGGTCACGCAGCAATTCTTCGCCGTTCCGCAAACGCTCAAATCGACGCGTGTTCGCTTGGACGTGCCGCGCGAGATCGCCGGCGCCGGCGAAGTAACCCTCTACGCAGCGAGTGAGTTCGGACAAATCACGCCGCTGGCCGAACGGATGGTCTTCCGTCGACCGGCGCATCGTCTGGCGATCGAAACGCCTGATTTGCAGCAAGACTATGCGGCCAATGAGCAGGTAAACATCCATGTCGTCACCAAAGACGAAACGGGTCAACCGACGCTCGCCGCCCTGGGAGTCGCCGTCGTCAACGAAAACGCCTTCGCCCATACGACGCAAGCTTCGCCGACGTTGGTCGCATCGCAACTGTTGACCAAACGGCTGCAACGCCCCGAAGAATTGCAAGATCCGCAAGCGTTGATGAGCGGAGACGCGGAGGCCGAACGGGAACTCGATTTCATCTTGGCGACCGACGGTTGGCGACAATTTATCAAGTCTGACAACGACTATGGCGATGGCGATGCGTTCTCGCAAGAGCTCGCTTACGGTCGCCAAGCGGTGCCTGCGGAAGAGTTGGAGAGAATGGGGGAGATGCTCCCCAACGACTTCGGCAACTTCGCTTCTTTCGATCCGGAACCGCCGATCTTGATCCTCAAGAATCGCATCTCGTCTTCCGTCGTCGCGTCGTCGTCGACCGCATCCGCTCCCATGGCTTCGGCCGCAGTCGGTTCCGGCTTTTCTATGACGCCGTGGCTGCTTTGCGCGGCGATCTTCACCATGCTTGGCTTGATCGGATTGGTGCTGCTCCATTCGGCCGGATCACCCTGGTTCTGGGGGCCGGCGATCATCGTCTCTTCCCTGGCGGTGATCTTGATCGGAGTGATGTCAGCGCCAACAACCGTCGGCTCCCCCGCGATCAGCAATCCGCTGGCAATGCGTGAGAAGAGCGTCGCGGCGCCGACCGCTGCTCCGGAAGCAGCCATGTCTAGCGCCGGACGCGCGGAACTAAACGACGGCCTGACGCAGCTTAGCGATGCGGTGCTGGAAGAATCGGTGACAGAAATGGATTCGTCGGTCATGGACGTCGATCGCGTCCAGATGCGACGTCAGTCGCTTGCCGCGGAGCCAGGCGACGCAGTTGTCTCCCCTTTTTCAGACATGCAGCCGATGACAGCGGATGCCGAAATGGAAGAACAGCGAAAGCTGGCCGAATCCAAACCGCCTGGCGTCGCCGGCAAAGCGACGCCGATGGCCGCGCCGATGGCTACCCCCGCCGAGTCGGCCCCTGTGCCGATGTTGAAAGGTACGGCGGAAAATCGGGCCGGTGAAAAGCCGCGCGCCATGCGAGCCGCCAACGACGAAGCGGCGGCCAAGAAGGAAGCGAGCCCTGCTCCTGCGACGCCGATGGCCGCGATCAGCGCAGTGTCGGAAGCACCAACACCAACGTCAGAATCCAAAGAAAATAGTCGAAAAATGGGCGTCGTCGGCGCTCGCCCGCAATCACGTTATTCGCTCTCCGACCAGAAAGCGAAGTCGCAACTAGGCCAATTGCAACAGCGGCGCGACAACATGTCCACGCTGCAAACGGAGAACGACCTCCTCTTGCGAAATCAAACGCTCGGCGCGACCGAATACGGACTTCGCCAGGCCGAGTCACAGCGAGAAATCAAACAGGCAGGCAGGGCCCAGCAAGCTCTGCCGATGCAAGCCGCCGGCGCCGGAATGGGCGGGGGACAAGCTGGTCCAGTCGCAGGCTTCGCCCCTTCGCAACCTGCGGCAGAAGCGGCCCCCAATCAACAACCGATGCAACGAATGATGTTGTCGCGAGGCGCAACGCAACGGGACCGCGCCGCCGGTGATGACGCTCAACCGAGTACCGACGCAACCGACAAACGAACCGAGAAATCAGCGAAAGATTTTTACTATCGCGCTTTCGCCTACGGCGCATCCGAACAGAAAGATGCTGCAGGCGACCTGAGCAACCAGACGGCGCCGGAAACGATTTATTGGGCGCCGCTTGTTCAGACCGACTCCAGCGGCCAAGCGACCCTCAGCTTCCAATTGCCGCCAACTCCCGGCAAGTATCGCATCACGATCGACGCTTTGGGCGACGGTCGGCTCGGCTCGGTCCGCCATCGCTTCTCGACCCTTCCGGTCGCAAACAGCGCAACTCCGCCGCCGTCAAAAAAGGCGAGCAAGTAGGTTATTGGATCGCCTGCGAGCTAGACTTGGCCATGGTGGCGGCGGTCGACGCTTTCATTCGTTCTTCCTCAGGCGGAAGTTTTTCCATGTAGCCGTGTGCTTGGAACCACTCCCAAGCGTCCATGATCGATGTCCTCGCCGGTCGGCAGTGATAGCCCAATTCTTCTTCGGCTCGGCGGCTTGAGTAATAGTGATAGACGACCGACATCTTCATCGCCGCCGAATTGACCGTCCCCTCGGTTCCCGTAAGCTTGCACCAGACATCTCCGACCAGCCCTGCACCGAACACCATCAACGGTCCCATCCGGCAAATTGGCTTGGGGATATCGGCGACTTCGGCGAACATTTTCCAAAGCTCCAAGTAGGTCATGTTCTCGCCACCCAGAATATAGTTCGCGCCGCGGCGACCTTTTTCACTGGCCAGCAAGATCCCCTCGGCCACATCCCGTACGTCGCAAACCGTGGTGCCGCCGCGCGGCGCTAGCGGCGGTCTCCCCTTGGCCACTTCGATCAGCATTCGTCCGCTCGACGGCTTCCAGTCCCAAGGGCCTAACATGTAGCCAGGATTGACGATCACCGCATCGAGCCCGAGCTCAACCTGGCGGCGAACTTCCGCTTCTCCCGCGGTCTTGGTCACCACATATGGAATCGGCGGATTGTAGACTTGCCTCGTTTCTTCGTCGGCCAGTTGATCGCGTAATCCAGCGCCCAAGGTATCGGCGCTGGAAACATGAACCATCTTGGCGCCGACTTCACGCGCAACGACAGAGATATTCTGCGTTCCGCCCACGTTGACCTCTTCGGCTCGCTCTTTGCCGGTCCAACCGATATGGACGTAGCCAGCGCAGTGGATCACCAGATCAACCCCACGCACCGCGGCTCGCAGACTGTCGCGATCACAGATGTCTCCGTTGACGATCTCCAAGTCAAGATCGTCGATCGGCAACGTCGAACGCTCAGAGCGCACCACCACGCGCACCTTCCGCCCATCGCCCAAAAGACGTCTGACGACATTATTGCCGACGAGTCCGGTCGAGCCGGTAACGAGAACGGTCAAGGGGATGTCTCCAGGGAGGTCAGAGCGAAGGAACAAACCAAGGCGCCGCTTGATGATACTTGCCGGAACTCAAAAACGCTATTTTTTCTCAATCACCGCCGCAATTGCGCCCGAAGTGACAGTCCCGGAGATCGTCGCAGCCGCGACGCCGATCTGAGCCGCAGTCAGCGGATCGGCGCCGGCGATCCCCGCTGCAGCGATCGTCGCCAAAATTGCATCAGGCGAGAGATCGGCTCTCGCTCTCGCCGGCAGAAGCTGCGCCGCTTGGCCAGGCGGCGCGACGATCAACCCCGTTTCAGTCCGTAAAAAATAGGTCTCACGATGCTCGGTCGCCGCCGCAGAGATGGCTCCTAGATCGTTATCCACGATCGAAGCGGACCAATCTTCCAACTCTAAATATCGCCACCAACCGGCGAACTGCCCAAGCGGAGCGTCGCTCCAGACGATCAGACGTTTACGCGCGTCTTGTTCGGCAATATGCCGCGCCACACGGCGGATCTCGTTGTCGATCACGCTCGCCTCGTTGACCGGGCTCCGGTCGACGATCACCAGCCCATCATGTTGTCGGCAAGCGACCCGCAGTTGCATTTGCAGCGGCAGCGACAGCGCCTCGTCGAGCACTCCGTCATGCCGTAGTCGCCAACGCCGCGCTGCGCCAGCTTCGATGATTTGATAGTCGACCGGAGTCGTCCAGCGGCCATCGCTCTGCAGATAGTCGGTCGAAAAGGTAAGCTCGGCAAAACGTCCCTTTAGTTCGTACCAAACCCCGTCATCCCCTACGACGGTCACCGCGGCTCGAATTTGAACCGTTAGTTCACACAGGGCCGCCAGCACCAAGCCAATGCCCCCGACCGTATCTTCGGCTTTGGTGACCCGCCCTTCCTCGGTCACGTGCAACGTACGACAGAGGGTTAAATCGCCGGCCACAGCGATGCGGAGCCGCCAAAATTGGCTGAGTACGTCTCGGATTGCCGCGATGTCGCTCAACACTAATTCTCGTAAAAATAGGGGTGATATCACGATTTTACCGCTTCACCGGCGACCAGCGGCTCGATTGACGCGGCAACTTCTCTTGTGACCGGCGGAAGCCTGTGGGAAACTGGAAGCTCCCGCCTTCGCTCCTTCCGGAAGTATATGCCGTATGTCCGGCCTTGCCACGATTTCTCTGTTGGTCGTCTCCGCTGTTATCGGCGCAAAATCGCTCGATCTTCAGCGAGCTGACCTACGTCAGCCGCAACGCCTGGCCTTGTCGCACGCTGGAAATCGCCTGCTAACCGCTAATCAGAAGAGCGGCAGCGTCTCGCTGATTGACCTGACAACGCACCAAACCATCGGTGAATTCCGGGTCGGACAAAGCGTTTCGTCCCTCACCATCCTCCCCGGAGATCACTTTCTGCTGACCGATCCGGTCGCCCACGAAGTCATTGAGATCGCACTGGCCGACGACCAGATCTCGGTCGTTGAGCAAGTCCCGGTTCCCGCCTATCCGCAGCGCATCGCCGCGACCGCCGATGGCGACGTGATCTATGTCAGTTCGCTCTGGCCAAAGCAAATGACCCGGCTGGAGAAACAAGCGGGGCAATGGCGCGAGACGAAGCGACTCACGCTCCCGTTCGCTCCGCGTGAACTTTTGTTGTTGCCACGGCGAAATGTCTTGATTGTCGCCGACGCATTTGCCGGCAACCTGGCGGCGCTGTCGACCGATGATTTCGAAGTGCAGGCGATCAATCAATTTCCGGCCCATAACATTCAGCGCATGCAGGCCGCCGATGATGGGGAGAGCGTTGCACTGGCGCATCAGATGCTCAGCGAACTGGCTTTTACCAACGAGAATGACATTCACTGGGGAATGGTGATGTCCAACGACATTCGTTGGCTCGCGGTCGACGCGCTGGTAAAGCAAGACGCCGATCTCTACGAAGGGAATCGGATGCACTCGATCGGTGAGCCGGGGCGCGGCAGCGGAGATCCGACCAGCATCGCGATCGCGATGACTGACGACTACGCCGTATCGATGGGCGCCACCAATCAAATCGCGATCGGCAAAGACCACGCCTACGGCATCTGGCGCGTGAAGGTGGGCCAGCGTCCGACCGATGTCATCTTCTCGGCCGATCAAAAACTGGTTTATGTCGCCGACTCGCTGGACGATACGATCTCGATCGTCGACGTCAAACGGCGCGAGCGGGTTGGGATGATCTCGCTCGGCCCCCTGCGTGAACGGACGTCGGTGGAAAAAGGAGAAGCGCTCTTCTATCGCGGGCTCTCGATGGAAGGTTGGATGTCGTGTCATAGCTGCCATACCGACGGGCACGCCAACGGTCTGGCCAACGACAATCTCAGCGACGATTCGTATGGAGCGCCCAAGCGCGTTCTCTCGCTGCTCAGCCAAAGTGATACGGCGCCCTACGGTTGGCTCGGCAAGAGCGACACGCTGCAGGTTCAAATTCACAAGTCGATCACGCAAACGATGCAGGGAGAAGATATCCGCGAAGAAGAAGCGAATCATCTGGCCTCGTTTCTCGAAACGCTGACGCTCCCTCCGCCGATTGACACGTTGCAACAAACGCGCGACGACGCCCAAGTCGCCGCTGGCAAGGCGCTCTTCACCGAACTGAGCTGCGTAGAGTGCCATGCTCCGCCCACTTACACGACGCCTGACGTTTATGACGTCGGCCTGCATGACAAGAAGGGGAACGAGGCGTTCAATCCCCCTTCTCTCCGCGGAGTCGGCCATCGCGGTCCCTACTTCCATGATCGCCGCTGCGAAACATTGGAAGAGGTGATCGCCGTGCAAAAACATCAACAACCGCGTGATCTAAGCGACAACGAGCGAGCTGCGCTTATCGCGTTTCTGCGCAGCTTGTAACACATCGATTCACCACGCCCCAACTCGCTTCGTAGCCCGAAGCCCAAGTTTTGAGGTTGCGCTTTTTCGAATTGATTGAACACTAGCCCGCCAGCGCCAGCGAGGGAATGCGGCTGGCTACTTCAAACCGTATCAGAATCGCCGAGCGATTTTCCCTCGTCGCTCGCGCAGCCAGCTAAGAAGAATGGCGACGACGGATCGCACCTTACCACTCGCGCGGCGCGGTCACGGCGATTCGGAACGGTTTGTAACCCTGACGGGTTCGCTGCATCTAATCGGTACGTCTATCCGTATCGAAATCTCGCCTGGAGTCCTGCAATGAACTACGTCCAACTTGGCAATACCGGCCTGAAGGTTTCGCCCCTTTGCCTCGGCTGCATGACCTACGGCGTTCCCGATCAAGGAGCTCATCCTTGGTCGCTGGACGAGCAACAAAGCCGCCCGTTTTTGCAAACGGCGTGGGACGCGGGGATCAACTTTTTTGATACGGCCAACGCATATTCAGCTGGAACCAGTGAAGAGATCGTCGGCCAAGCGCTCAAGGATTTCGCGCCTCGAGATGAAGTCGTGATTGCGACCAAGGTTTTCTTCTCTTGGAAAAAACGTCCCAACGCCGGCGGTCTGTCTCGCAAAGCGATCTTCACGGCGGTCGACGACAGTTTGCGGCGACTAGGGACCGACTACATCGATCTCTACCAAATCCATCGCTGGGACTACGACACGCCGATCGAGGAAACGCTCGAAGCGCTGCACGACGTGGTGAAGTCGGGCAAGGTTCGCTATCTCGGCGCATCGTCGATGTTCGCGTGGCAATTCGCCAAGTCGCTCTATTTGGCTGACGCCGGCAGTTGGACTCGCTTCGCCACGATGCAGCCGCAATACAGCTTGCTCTATCGCGAAGAAGAACGCGAGATGTTGCCGCTGTGTGAGGAAGAAGGGATCGGCGTGATCCCCTGGAGCCCGATGGCTCGCGGCAAGTTGGCTCGTCCTTGGACCGATCAACAAGCGACCACCCGAGCCAACAATGACGACTATGGAAACAAACTGTTCGGTAAAACGGCCGACGTCGACCAACCGATCATCGATACGGTCGAAGCGATCGCCGCCAGCCGCGAAGTTTCGATGGCCCAGATCGCCCTGGCCTGGGTGATGAGCAACCCCGTGGTCACCGCGCCCATCATCGGCGCGTCCAAACCGCATCACCTAGAGGATGCGTTGGCGGCGCTCGAGATTGTTCTCACCGACGAAGAGCTGGAGACGCTGGAAAGCTGTTATACGCCGCGCGAAGTCATGCCGATGCGGTAGGGAAGAAAAGCGGAAACCGGAAAGCCAGAGGGAGAATTCCGCAAGCGGGTCCGTGCCGCTTCCCAAGGTCCGTACAACGGACCTTTCCGCTTTCACAAACCTTGCTCGCCCCCTCCCTGCGAATCTGGTAATCTGCACGTCGGATACTTTGCAGGAAGGACTCGCACGATGAACGGCAATCCGATTCGCTATTTTGTTTTCGATATCGAGAGCGTCGCCGATGGGGCGCTCGTCTCGAAGATCAAGTATCCCGGCGAAGGGCTTTCGCCGGCCGACGCGATCGCTCGCTTTCGCGCCGAGCTGATGGCCGAAAAGGGTTCGGACTTCATTCCGTACACGTTTCAGATGCCGGTCTCGGTCGCAATCGCCAAGGTTGACGCCGAGTTCAATCTGGTCGATCAGGTGCTGCTTGACGCGCCGAATTTTCGCCCGCCGGTGATCGCCGAGAACTTTTGGCGCGGCTGGAAAGCGTATCGCAAGCCGACCTTCGTGACGTTCAACGGCCGCTCGTTCGACGTGCCGCTGCTCGAGTTAGCCGCGTTCCGCTTTGGCATCAGCGTGCCGGACTGGTTTCAGATGCACGGCAAAAGCTTTGAGCTCCCCCGCAATCGCTACAATGTCGACGCTCATTTTGATCTGCATGACGTGCTGACCAACTACGGCGCGACTCGGTTCACCGGCGGCTTGAATCTGGCGGCCAACTTGCTCGGCAAGCCCGGCAAGATGGGAATCGAAGGAAACATGGTCCAGGATCTCTACGACGAAGGCCGCCTAGCCGAGATCAACGACTACTGCCGCTGCGACGTGCTCGACACCTATTTTGTGTTTCTCCGGACGGCGGTGTTGCTGGGGATGGTGACGCTGGAGCGCGAACAAGCGCTGATTGAACAAACGAAAACCTGGCTGGAAGAACGAGCCAGCGAAACGGCGGTGTTTCAAGAATATCTTGCAGGTTGGGGGCGGTGGGAGAATCCTTGGGAGGAGACGACTGCCGAAGAATCAGACGAGTCATAGGCGACATCATGCCCAGCTACCTGGCCTTCTTGCGTGGGATCAACGTCGGCGGCAAGCACAAGCTGCCGATGAAAGAGTTGGTCGCGATTCTCGAAGAAGTTGGTTGCACCAACGTCAAAACCTACATCCAAAGCGGCAATGCGGCGTTTGCATCCAAGCAACGGAGCCGCGACAAACTGGCGGCCGAGATCACCGCCGCGATCGAAGCCGCAAAAGGGTTCGCTCCGCTCGTCTTGTTGCTTGCGCAGCATCAGCTGGAAGCGATCGTCGCCGCGAATCCTTTTCCCACCGCGCAAGACGATCCCAAGTCGCTCCATTTCTTCTTTCTTACGGCGCCGGCAAAGAAGCCGGACTTGGCGGCGCTCGAAAAGCTGAAAGCCGCGGACGAATCGTATTTGCTTGCCGGCGACGTTTTTTATCTACACGCGCCTAGTGGAATTGGCCGTTCGAAATTGGCGGAGAAGGTGGATCGGCATTTGGGTGTGGCGACAACGGCCCGCAATTGGCGGACGGTTAGCAAGATGCTGGAGTTGGCGAGGGAGTAACCAGCCAATTGGCGATCTGCTTCTCGCAAGCGATTCGTCTAGAAGAGCACCTCGCGGGAGCCTCTCTACCCGACCGAAACTTGCTGCGCCGCCAAACGGGCTCGTCGCAGACCGTTTCTCCAGCCACTCAGGGAACCTAGACTTCCACCCACGCCGAGGCCGATCGCCTGGGACAGGAGATTTTCATGCAGATAGACGCCGAACGCTGCGCCGGCCAATATGCCGAGCCCAGCGCCGATGAAGAAACCAAGTCGTAAAGAGTCTTGGATCAACAGAGTACGCGAATAAATCGTCGTCGAATCGCCGGTGCGGCGCATGGTGTATCAATCGAAAAAATCTAGGAGTTCCGGGGGAGATGAGCAACCTCGCGTGAACGAAGTTCCCCTAATCTATCTGGAATCTACGTTTATGTAACGCTCAATTCCGTTAATTTTTCCAATTCGCTAGATCTTAGCGCCCGGCGATCGCCTTGGTGAAACCGCTGCCGAGGACGGGATCGTTCTCGTTGACGCCGGCTTCGACTTTGCCAAGGTCGTTGAAATAGTACTGACGGACCAAATCTGGAATCTCATCCAGACGAATGAATTCGACGCGTCCATCATCGTAGAGAATATTGACCCCGGTTACTCCGTGTCCGTTGGGGGCAAGATCCCCCTTATCCCCAACGCGCACGATATCCGAAGCAACCGGATAATCAGAGCGCCCCTGCATTTTCGGCGGGATGACCCGGCCGTTCTTCTGCGAACCGAGGTTGTAGTTGTAAACCAGTTCAAAATTGGAGTGGAGACCTGGAATTTTGTCGGGCGCGGCCTGGGCGACTTCTTGGAGCGTCGGCAAGCGGAACTTGTCGTTCTTCGGGCGGTTGGCCGCACAGCTCAGATACTCGGGCGATTTCAAAAAGCCTTGTTCGACCAGCGGCAGACCGAATGATCCGGCAAAGTCGGCGGGGCCATCGGTATCGATCGCGGGATACGATTGCTGCTTGTTTTGATAGGCGAACTCGTGCAGCGCCATGCCGACCTGATGCAGATTGTTTTCGCACTGCAAGCGCGAAGCCAACATGCGACTGCTGGCCAAAGCGGGGAAGAAGATGACCGCGGCGGCCAGACAAGCGCCGGCGGCGACCAACATATCGGCCATGGTGAACCGGGACGAGTCGGAAGTCAGCGCGCCAAACGCGCGGCTGCCTTGGGGGATGGGACGATCCTCGATCGGCGTATCGTCTAGATCGTTCGCGCTGGCTTCCCTTGTCGCCGCCGCAGAGCTGTCGGCAGAGGAAGATTTGCGACCAACCGGGGTATCAAGAAACGCACAAGCCCGCGCAGCTAAACCGGCGGGCGGAGCGACATCGACCCAGCTGTTCTCCAGCAGGTCAACGTGCGATTGAAGTCGCTGTAGTTCTTGTTGGGTGTCCGGGGAGCGCTCGGCCATCACTTCGACGTCGCGCGCTTCGTCCTCTTCGAGGGCGTTTAGCAAATAACCTAGTAGATTGTCACGCATCATGGTCGTTGTTGGCGTAAGTGCGGTTCCAAGCTTCCGTCAGCTTGAGAACGGCGGAATGCAGTCGGCTTTTGACAGTTCCAACCGGAATGCCCAGGATGTCGGCCGCTTCGCGGTATTTCAGACCTTGGTAGTAAACCAGGATCACGACTTCCTGCAACGTTTCCGGCAATTGCTTGACTGCCTCTTGCATGTACATCTCGCGCTCGGCATCGTCAATCTGCGTAGCAGGAGCCGGTTCACCGCTGACCAACAGGTCGACCAAGCCTCCGATATCATCGGAATCTTCGCGACCGGTTCGGTCTAAACTGACCATGCGATGCCGTTTTGAACGACGTTGGGCGTCGATCGCTTGGTTCGTAGCGATCGTGTAGAGCCAAGGACGGAATCTTCGTCCTTCCTCAAAAGAATCACACTTCAGGTGCACTTGTAAAAAAGTGGCCTGAAACGTGTCTTCCGCCATTTCTGCGTCATTCAGATAGCGTCGCAGGTAGTTGAACAACTCCCGCTCGTAGCGATTGACGAGGCTTTCAAATAGCTCACGATCCCCCGTTTCCCGGTATCCGAGAATCAATTCTTCGTCGGACATCGGTTCGAGGTAGGTAAACTCCGAAGCGCTCTGCGTCATTTCAAGTGTGGCTGTCATGATTACTTACGCGGCAAGTGGGCGACGGTTCGACATCCATTCCAAAAAGGCCCAGATTTCTCCCGGGCTGCCGGGAGTCCTCTTGGATCGTCGCTCGCTTGTCGTCGGATCAGATTGCCGGTCATCCTACCATGAATGATCGCAGCAAACGCTCTTAAGGAGCAAAATCCGCCGATTTGACAGCGTGCGACTAGCCTCCTAAACTCACGATCGAACTAATCGCAAACACCGTGCCATGGCAGCCAAAAATGACAAATAAGCATCCCCGTTGGGCGGCTGCTGGCGACGTTAACGCGTTCTTTGGCTTGATGTTAGATAACATCGCCGATCTGCTTTTAACGATTGGACTGCTAGCAACGGTTTTTAACTTTCCTACAAACTTCGCGATCTCGCACATGGCTCCGGGAACCGCGATCGGCGTGTTTGTCGGGGACCTGGCCTTCTTCTTCATGGCCCTCGCGCTGGCCAAGAGAACTGGACGTAACGACGTAACCGCTATGCCTTTAGGGCTCGACACGCCCAGCACGTTTGGCATGGTCTTCTTTGTCTTGGGACCGGCCTTTAACCACGCTCAGCACATTTTACAACTCAATGTCGAAGAGGCCGCTGTTTATACGTGGCACATCGGGATTTGCTCGATCGTCATCAGCGGCTTGTTCAAGGTATTGTGCGCCTTCGGGTCAGGTTGGATCCGCAAGTTCCTCCCGCGGGCCGGATTGCTCGGCTCGCTAGCGGCGGTAGCGCTCGTGCTGATCAGCTTTCTGCCGTTCGTCGAAGCGATGCATTACCCGGTCGTCGGCATGACGGCGCTGGCGATTATCTTGACCACCTTGGTCGCTCGCATCGGTTTGCCCAAGCAGATCCCCGGCGCCCTGGCGGCGCTGCTGATCGCGGGGACGATCTATTACGTGATGTCGGGGCTCGGGATCTTGGGCGCGGCGCAGGAAGAGATGCCGTTTGATCCGCGCGAAGGCCTGCTGCCGACTGATTGGCTGGCGGTCTTTCGGTTTGGCTGGATCGCGCAGTTTGGCGATGCGCTCCATTACCTGCCGGTGGTGATTCCATTCGCGTTGGGAACTGTCATCGGCGGCATCGATTGCGTCGAAAGCGCTGCGGCGGTCGGCGACGAGTACGATACCGACCGCATCATTCTGGTCGAAGCGATCGCCACGTTGATCGCCGGACTGTGCGGCGGCGTCATTCAAACGACGCCCTACATCGGACATCCGGCGTACAAAGCGATGGGAGGCCGATCGGCCTATGTGCTGGCGACGGCGATCTTTGTGGGAGGAGCCGGCACGCTTGGCTACTTCGGCTATCTCTACTGGCTTGTTCCCAAGTCGACGGTCTTCCCAATCCTGGTCTTCATCGGGCTTGAGATCACCGCACAAAGCTTTCTCGCGACTTCCAAGAAGCATTACGCGGCAGTATCGCTCGCCTGCGTACCCGCGTTGGCGGCGCTGGTGCTGGTCTTTGTGGACGACGCCCAGGGGCAATACATGGGGCAGTCGGCACAGTTGATGGCGGCGATCGAGCAACTACCGGCCGACACCGCCGGGCTCGATAAAGTGAAAGCCTCGGCTGAGACGATTCAGTCGATCTCGCAGGGCAACTTCTTTGGCCCGCTCGGGGTAAAACTGCAAACGCTACGGATGCTTTCCGGCGGGTTCATCCTCACCAGTTTGATGTGGGGGTCAGCGCTGGCGATGATTATTGATCGCCGTTTGCTAACAGCGGCCGGGTTCTTCGCAACATCCGGACTGTTCGCCCTCTTCGGGGTGATCCATTCCCCATTGCCGGGAAGCCCGGTAGTATTGCCTTGGGCGGTCGAACAATTTCCGGCGACTTCAGCGGGCCAAACGCCGGTCTATATGCTGGCCGCCTATTTATCGGCAGCGGTGGTGTTGGTCCTCTTCCACTTTTGCCGATCGGAAGAATCGCCCGAGCTAGAATCGAAAGACGATTGGAAAGAGACGACATGATCATTCGCATCTTAGAAGACGAGGTGATGGATAATCCGCAAGAAGCGGCGGCCTATGACGCGATGGATCATTCGGCGGTTAACGCTCAGTTTGTCGAAGATCTCTGCACAACCTTTCCACTCGATCCGCCCACGACCGATGGTTCGCACCATGACGTGCTGGATGTCGGTACCGGCACCGCATTGATTCCGATCGCGATTTGCCAGAAATTGCCGATGGCGCGGGTGATGGCGATCGACATGTCAACCGCGATGCTGACATTGGCGAAAGCGAACGTCGACATGGACGGCATGCTCGACCGGATTCAGCTGGCGCATATCGATGCGGCTGACACTGGTTATGAAAATGAGATGTTTGACTTGGTGATCTCCAACAGCATCGTCCATCACCTAGAAAATCCGCTGCCGACGTTGCAAGAGATCGTCCGTGTGGCGCGACCGCAGGGGATGATCTTCGTCCGCGACTTGCTGCGGCCTCAGAGTGAAGAAGAACTGAAGCTTCTGGTGGAAACTTACGGTGGAATCAACGAAACCGAGCGCCGACTCTTCGGCGATTCGCTCCGAGCCGCATTGACGATCGATGAGATTCGCGAGCTTATCACTCCCCTCGGCTTCGCCCCCGAAACCGTTCAAGTCACGAGCGATCGCCACTGGACTTGGGCCGCGCACAAATCGTAGGGCAGGCCGCGGCTGCCAAGCAAACCACGCACGATCACATCCGCTGCAATATCACGCCCACATAAAAAGTCGCCGCTTCCAAACCTGCTTCCTTCTTCAGCGATCGCACGTTCCCCCCTGCTTCCCACCAGGTTTCGCGCGGCAAGTCTGTTTTGTTCAACTGCTGCGACGACGTTGTTTGCAGTTCTCGCAAGATCTCATGAGGATCAGCCGTGGCGTTTACAATCGCATGCGCATGATTCGAACGGCAGTTGGCGGCGATGAGATTCCACTGCTCGGTTTCGCAACAGTCGCGAATCGCTTGTTCGACCCGTTCGCGCTGTTGCAGCGATAACGAAATAGCTCGCGATCTTGCCGCTCCGTTTCGGCCTCGCGATACGGCAAGCGTAACTTGCGTTTCCCCTAGCGTCCAACCATGTCGCCGACCGGGCGACCATGTTCCCTGCGTCACCCAAGTCAGTAAATAGGCGAGTGTCGGCGACGAAGCCGTTGGAAGAAATGAATCAGTCATCATGCGTATCGAAAAGCAAAACTTAGAGCGAATCTCTCCTATTACTATATCGCTGCAGTGCAACAAAATCACGCATCAGGCACGAATTTTCGCCGCATTCTTTCGCATTCGAATTCGCAAATGCGTCTTTTTTGCTTTGTCGAAAAGCGCTACGAATTCGACCGCTCTTCTCTGTTTTTTCGATCATCCGGCGAACGCCCAGCGTTCAGCGCGGTCGTCGCCAACGCATCCTCGTTCACCCACAAGAGAAACGATCCACCTGCCGCCTACGACTATCGTTTCCATTGCCAGCAACTTACGATGATCTCGCGATGACCGGGAAGTCTGGCGCGTTGTTTGCAGATCGAAGTCAAACGGCGCAAGTGCGCCTGAACACTTTGCAATCTTGGCGTACCCAAGGAGAAGAGAATGTCGACCGATAAAATCCGTGACTGTATCGAAACTTGTATTCGTTGCGCCCATGCGTGCGAGCACTGCGCCCAATCTTGTTTGCGCGAGAGCGACGTCACGCCGATGGCCGCCTGCATTCAAACGGATCGCGACTGTGCCGAAGCGTGCTGGATGGCGGCCGCGTTTATGAGTCGCGGCTCGCTCTTTATCGAAGAAGTTTGCGACGTTTGCGCCAAGATCTGCGACGCTTGTGCGGCCGAATGCGGAAAGCATGAGATGGACCATTGCCAGAAGTGTGCCGAAGCGTGTCGTCGCTGCGCCCACGAATGCCGCGCGTTGACCGGCGTGCACGCGTAGTCAAATGAGAAGCACGGCGGCAAGCCTTGCCCTATTTTGCGTTGACCAACGGTTTCATTGCAGCGGCCATCGCTTCGCCTAGTTGAAGCTGTCCTTGGGCGCTGTAATGAACCGTGTCTGGCAACATTTCAAAACCGTCGGTCGAAACCATCTTGGCGTTGGCGATCGCTTCTGGTTTGCCGGAGTCCGCATCGGCGTCGGCCATCTGCTGTCGCGTTTCGATCCGATGCGTGAAACGAGCATGCGCCGGTTCGTGCGGCAATACTTGTCCGTAAACCATCGGGAGGTTGGCGTCGAGCTTTAGATCAGCGGCCAAACGATCGCGCAGTCGTTTTAGATTGGCGGCATAGGTGATGGCCGACTGCTCCCCTTTGGCGTCCATTTCACCTTGCATCCAAAGAAAACCTTTCACCTGCGGCTCTTCCCCTTGCTTGGCGAGTTGGGTCAAACCCTTGCGATACATCGCGAGCATCTGTTGATAGAGCTTGCCGACATTCGGATCGGCGGCCGTAATACCTGGATAGAAGTTGCGGCGTTTCGGCCCCGGTTCGGTCCCCGCCCAGGTTCCGCCGTTCCAACCATGATAGAGCGGCATCCCGCTCGCGTGATACTTGATCAGATAGACCGGGTGCTCAGCGCTCGCCATCTGTAACGCGAAACCAACCTCCGGACCAAATTCGCCGGCCCTTGTCGAGATCTTCGTTTGTCCCAGCACAAGCGGCTCGAACGTCTTACCATTCCAAAAGAACGCGTGCGGCATCTCGTGCGGTACGCTCTCGGGCAAATCAGCAAGCATGCCGATCCCTTGCATGTTCGACTGGCCAGAAAGGAGATAGACGTGCGGCTGTGCGGCAAGCGAAACTGCTGCGTTGGTCAGCATCAAGCCGGCGACAAACAAACGCAAAGCGAGCATAGGAAGAACTCCGAGAGGAAGATGGGCGGGAAGCCCTTCACTGTAGTTGACCCGTCTACGCCTCGCTACAGCGCACGTAGACCACGCCTATTCCGAAATATACGTCCAAGCCGTTTCGCGTTCGATGGTTTGATCGCCGTTGAATTCGGTTGCGACTTCAGCAGGAAGCAACACGCGAATGACAGTCGGACTCGTCAATACCAACCGACTTGCCGCCGCCGCGGAATCCAAAATCTCTGTTGTGAACGTATCGCCAAACTCTTGATTGTCGCGCAGGAGCACCCCGTCGGCAAAGCGCAGCCGTTCTCCTTTTCCATCGGGATAACAGACCGCTGCTCCCATCTCGAACGATACTGTTTTTCCCTGCATCTTTTTGGGAACGGGAACCGGCAGACGAAGAACGCCGTACTCACCCGGATTGATCGCCAGGTCGACGCAGATCGACGCAAATTGCGGTCGTGACATCCAGGAGCTCGATGTGGGACGAATCGCGATTCGCCCCTCGGATCGCTTGGAGTATTGACTTTGGTAAGCGACGATGAGATAGCAGATCCCGTCGTCGGCGCTGGCGTCGATATCAAAGCAAAACCCATCTCGGTTGAAATACCGAGCCCCGAATACCGCCAGGTAATCGGTCGCCAGATCTTGCGGGCGCCTGCGTCGGACCAATACGGAGAACAACGCCGCCGCGAACAAGGAAAAGCCGATGCGCGCCGACCACACGACTTCGTTCGGTTGGTCATGCCACCACGCGATCGACGCGATCAATACCGAACCGACGAGCAGCAGCGTCAAAACTGTTTTGACAGATTCGCCCATCGAGTGAGTCACCTAGCACTACGTTGATTTCTGAAACTCGACGGCCATGATTTCGTGCGGCCAAATTTGATTCGTCAGCAGGTTGTGACGCTCGAAAAAACGTGGTTCGATTCGTTCCGAAACTCGCCTTGGGCGTCACCCCCTTTGCCGAGGAAGCCCGCATGCTGAAAAATGATTCCGCGGCAGGCACGGCCTTCCCTACGACGCTTAGCGCACTTGTCCTTTTGCTTGAATCTGATTCATCCGCTCCGTCAGCTCTTTCACCTTTTCTGGTTGGTCGGCGTACAGATTATGCATTTGAGCGATGTCCAGCTTCAGGTTGTACAGTTCGCCTGGCAAACCATCCTCGGTATAGCCTCGTTCTTTGTCGAACCAAGCAGGGACCTTGCTATGAGCGCCGGTCTTTGCTGCGATCAGCACCCAATCGCCGTCGCGGATCGCAAAGCGGCCGGCCATCGTGTTATGAACGATACTCTGACGCGGGCTCGCGTCGTTCTCTTTCCAGACTTTCAGCAAACTGTAACTGTCGTCAGCGGCGCCCTGCGGCAATTCAAACCCGACGATCTCCGCGACGCTCGCCAGCAGATCGACCTGGCTGACCAGCGCATCGCTGGTCGTGTCGGGCTGCACCTGAGCAGGCCACTTCACAATCATCGGGACATGATGTCCCCCTTCGTACAAATCACGCTTCACGCCGCGCAGCGGAGCCGAACTCCAATGATCGAAGTTGCGAACGCGATCATAGGCGTAACGCTCGGCGCCGTTGTCGGCGGTGAAGATCACCAGCGTGTTTTCGCCGAAACCATTTTCGTCGAGGGCTTTTAAAATACGGCCGATGTTGTCGTCGGTCTGCACTACATAGTCGCCAAAGCCGCCGGCTTTGGATTTGCCGCGAAATTCTTCGGTCGGCACGATCGGCGCATGGGGCGAATTGAACGGCACGTACAAAAAGAAGGGGCCCTGCTTCTCTTTCTGTTGGCCGATCCACTCGACCGTTCGCTCCGTCAAACGGGGCACGACCTGATAAAAGTCCCAGTCTTTCACCATCGGACCGGGCCGCGCTTCCCACGATCCTTCGGCCGTTTTCGGCGTGATGCTGAGCGGCTCGGTCGGCTCGGTGATGACCCGATCATTCTCAAACCAAGCGTAGGGTGGGAAGTTCGGCACGTCATCGCCAAAGTAATAATCGAACCCGTGCGACAACGGCCCGCCGCTGATCGGCTTCGACCAGTCGAACGCCGCAGGCGAATAGATGTCGCGACCGCGTTGATCCTTTTCCGGCTTCACGTCTTGGTTGCGAATCTCGTCCCAGTTCCAACCAAGGTGCCACTTGCCGATGCAGGCGGTTCGATATCCTTTTTCTTTCAGCAGTTCAGGAATCGTCATTTCCTGCTCGAGAACCGGCGCGTCGAACGAATTGACGATGCCGTGAAATTTGCGCCAATGAAATCGTCCTGTCAGCAGCGCGTAACGACTGGGAGTGCAAATGCCGGAAGAGCTATGCGCGTCAGTAAAACGCATCCCTTCGCTCGCCAAGCGATCGAGATTGGGTGTTGGAATCTTGGAGCTTGGATTGTTGGCGCCCATGTCGCCGTAGCCCATATCATCCGCATAGAGGATGACGATGTTGGGCAGTTCGGCGGCTGTCGCGCCGGCGGCCAGAACCAGTAACAATAGGAGCGAAGTGAAACGGTGCATGAAAAGACTTCCGCAGAACGAAACGGAGATAGGTGAGAGCTTCTAGTTTACTAGCCCGAACAGAGCGGAGCGAGTAAGCAATTGCCACGAAACGGGACTTCTCGACGCCGATGTTTGCTTGCTGCAGACCAGCGATTTGCAATCGCGATCCACCCAAGATCCCTGCAGAGGAAGCAAGGCGAGCAGGTCGCGGGGCCGATCTGCCCTCACAATCACTACATTCCACTCGGCTAGCTGGCGTAAACGCGCCGTTTTGGAACCTATGTTTTGAAGTACGTTGCAATCTACTTCCTCTGCGTCAGGCAGTTTGTTGAATGAACGCCCCACGAGCCGAAGCCGATAAGCCGCCGGCCCAGCCGATCGAACGATTGGTTTGGCTTGATGCTGCGCGGCTAGGTGCGATGGGTTTAGTGGCGCTGCAGCATATCATTACGATCTGCGATCGTGAGCCGCCGCAGGTGTTGCTTGGTCTCGACCCGGGGCAGATCGGCGTCGCGATCTTTTTCGCGATCAGCGGGCTGTTGGCGGCACAAGGTAAACAAGGACACGCCGTCCGTTGGTTGTCAAAACGACTCTCGCGGATCTACTTGCCTTACTGGATCGCGGTGACCGGCGTACTGTCGGCTAACTATATCGTGCAATACAAACCGGCGCCGTTGTCACTGGTGATCGCCGAATTGGCTGGCGTCGTCGGCTGGACGCATCGCGGCGATATTGTCGGCATCTATTTCTGGTTTGTTTCGCTGTTGTTGTTCTGTTATCTACTAGCGGCGATCGTCAAGCTGGATCGCCGCGTGTTGCCGCTGCTGGTAGTCGCGTCGATCGCATGGCTTTGGTGGGATCAAGGATTCGCTTCCAATACGTTGGCGTTTTTGACCGGGCTGTCGCTGGGGCAACTTGGCAAGCGCCCTTCGCCGCTGCTGACCTTGGGAGTCACGATCACAGCAGCCGTCCTTACCTTTGCCGTCCATCCCGGCTTTGCCTGCGTGACGATCGCCGGATTCGCGATCTTGTCGACCGCGATTCCGTTCTCGCTTCCGGAACAGACCGAAACGATCATCGCCAAGTTATCGGAACTCTCCTACCACTTTTACTTGGTGCATGTGCCGTTCTACCTGGCGGCCGACAAGCTGTTTCCCAACGCGCTGCTGCCGGTCTTTCTGCTGGGCACGACCGGCGCGGTAATCGGCGCCGGCGCACTCTATGTAATGGAAGCCTATTTGCGCAAAGGACTCGCGTCGCTCTATCCGAGTCGCCGGATAGTCGAGTCCATCTGAGCGGATCGGACCGTTACATCTTTTTCTAGCACGTCACTCATATTGCCCGTGCGTTAAATTAGGCAATTTGGCTATCCATTTTGCCACTTTGCCTAGGACCAAAAGGTTGGACTGGACCGCTCTCCGTTTTCTGCAAGATTGCCTATCCTACCTGTGGTTTAAAATAGGGGGGATTGGATATCGTCAGGCATGGGCTGATCTAAGGCCGTGCCAGTTGGACCGGACCGGACCGCTGCGATTTTTTTATCTGCATGCTGGGTCTAGAGTGGTTGGTTGGCCTGCCCCTGGGAGTCGGCAATGGATCTTGATGGCCAGCGTTCCCAATCTGCTGTGGGTCCGCACTGGCGCAGCCGCGACTTCGCGGTCAGGGCATCGGTTTTTCCGCACCCTGCAATCGACCCGAAAGTCGTGCGTATTGTCAATCGACAAAGCAGCCGCGATCCAACCTAGATCAGCAGCTTCCAGCGGATCACAGCGGAGATAATGGTCACGGCGACAGCGCACATGACAAAAACCGGGATCAACCGCAATCGCCCCAGCAGCATGAGCCCGCCGCGATAAAAACAGACGACGACGGCAAAAATACAAAGGCGATAAATCAACGAAACCGGAGCGATCCAGGTTGGCAAAAAAAGCAGTAGCCCCAAGATGATCACAAGCTGCTCGTCGCGATTTTCTGGCGGCGGATCATTCATCGCATCGGCGTCTGTTTGATCGGTAGACATCGCTTGTCCAATGCTTTCTATGCCTCACAGCGGCTCCATTAATTCCGCTTTTCTTCTACCACTCTTCAAACGTCAGCCCATCGATCTGTGTCGGATCGGCGCCGGCGTAGAAGCCGGCGATCACCTGTTGGCACTCGGCGGCATCGCACGATTTTGTCCATGACCCGCTTTTGTCGGGCACCGGAATATCGATCACCATCGACTCATCTTCTTCCCATAAGAACTGAACGGTGACGCCGGCTTCACTGACGATCCCAAGAAACGAAAGAGGCTCGCCGGACATCGCCTCCCATGCGGTCAGCACTTCCGGCAGCGTCGCTTCTTTCGGCGAACCGCCGTCGATCCCCTTCTGCTTGCCTTCGTCAAAATAGAAGTACTTCATGAGCGTCGTATCTACCGTGGTGCATGGGGGAAGGAATTGCCCGGGGGCGAGTCTGAATTGAGAATACCCCGAGATCAGATAGGGGACGAGGCCCTGATTGCGGCGAACATTTTTGCGACCGTGTCAACGAAGCAGACCAACCGAGTTGAGACGCCGACAAGCTAGAAACTCTTGGGAATGAAGCTCGACCAGACTCTCCTTGAGCCGCGCGAATCCGCTGCGGCACCTCTTCATTCATGGCGCGCGATCACTTACCAGCGCAAACTGACGGTCAAGAAACAAACAGCGGCTGCATGGTGACAGCCGCTGTTCGAGGTTGATTCTGTTGCGATGCCGCAAGACTGTTCGGCATGCGATTGCCGAAGCGAAAGCGTCGCTTACCAGCGATCGCCGCCACGGTCTCCACCACGGTCGCCGCCGCGTCCGCCACGGTCGCCGCCACGGCCACCGCCGCCGCCGCCACCGCCGCCGTAACCACCGCGTCCGCCGCCGCCGCCACCACCGTAGCCGCCGCCGCCGCTGCGACCACCGCCGCCGCCACCGTAGCCGCCACCACCGCCGCCGCCGGAACGTTCGCGTTCGCGAGCTTCGTTCACAACGAGCTTACGGCCGTCGACGTCGAAACCGTTGAGGGCTTCCGTCGCAGCGAGTGCGTCGCCATCGGACGCCATTTCCACAAAACCGAAACCGCGCGAACGGCCAGTTTCGCGATCATTGATCACGCTCGCCGAAGCGACCTGACCATATTGACCAAACAGGTTCTCCAGCTCACTGGAACCATAACCGTAGGGGAGATTCCCTACATACAACTTCTTACCCACAGGCGCAGACCTACTCAAAACATCTGACTAGAAAAGATCGATCTCGGATGGATCGAAGAAACACGAAAAAAGCAGGGCAACCACAGGCGAGCGGTTCGCGAGCAGCCGCTAAGCCGGCTCTCAGTCAGAAGGGGAGAAGAAGATTCGGTCGTGCGCCGTTCGAAAATTCGGACCGGAAACCTGATCGTCGCTCGCGTCTTCGGGACTTTCGTCAGCCGGCAAGTCATTCTTGCAGTCTGATCCTATCGGCGCGAAATGACCCTCGTCAATAGAATTCGCCTGCATTTGCCTGTTCATTACCCAAATTTGACGTAATCGTCTCTTGCCCGCCGGTCAACACTCCCCTAGCGGCGGTTGATTGCCGTCGTTTGTTGCTTCCTTCCATGTTTTTTCACCTACGACATCGGCCCGTTTGGCAGGCCTAAAGTTCACCCATCTGGCCACTGGCCATTGCTACCCTGACGCCGCAGGTCAGGCTGCAAACAGCCGGCGTATTCGCCGGATCCCGTTGGGGACGCCTCCTGGGAATCGCGTCCAAACGGCTCGGCAACTACAATTGGCCGGTATCGATCCAACCGACGTCCAACGCAAAGCGACCTGCATGCAGCCCAAAGTAAAGATCATTGACCTCTTTGAATGCGGCTCGATTCCGGCCGCCGAAGCGGCCCATCGCCTGTTGCTGCTGGTCAACGAAGAAGATGTCGCCGAACTGCTGTCCGATCTTCCCTCGGCCGTTCGTGAAAAGATCATGACGATGCCGCCCGAGTACCGCCGAGTGCTGCTGGGCGCCCATACGACGATCATCGGCCCCGAAGAGTTCGACCTGCTGGGACATCTCCCGTCTGAAAAAACGCCGACGGCCGAACAGATCGCTCTCGCCAAACTGCGGCTTGAGGACGAAAGCTAAACCCGGAGCGGCGATATTTCTTTGTCGCCGGCACAGTGCAATTCTCCAACTTTCGCAGCAATCGATCGACTACCAATCGCAGAGCGCGAAGTAGTTGCTAGGGAGCGAGGCGAGCCACTCACGAGCGGCCTCTTCCTCCAAGCAAACCTGGCCTCGCAACCCCCGGTTCTTGGCGACTGCTTCCACAAAATCAAGCCGCTGTCGCAATTGCGGATGCATCGGGTAGCAGGGAACGTAAGCGATCGCGACTCCGCGAAACGCTTCGGCCGCCGCTTCGCCGGAGACATGCGACTCCAACACCGAGAGGGGACGCCCCGCGGTATCGTCCATCCATAAAACCCGTTCCCTTTGATGACGCTGCGCCACTTCACCGATCGCTTTGCACATCGCGATACTGTCTTGGTGCGATCGCCAGGGGCCGGTGGTCATCACCACCAACAGCTGATCTTCCAGCTCAAAATTAAATTGAATATCCATCTTCCTGCCTAAGACAACCAGCAAGTTCTTCCTCGGAACCGTCGGACCTGCGAAAGAGAGCAGAGCCGCAAATACGATCCACCAACACTCGATTACCCAACACGTTGTCGAGACAACCATAAGCGGGCCGCGGCCTGATCGGCGAACTGCCGGCTAAGTAAACCGCGGTTTTGCGCCACTTGCGTGATGAAGTTGATGGACTCTTCCATCTTGGCTTCACGCTTCGCCAACGAAACGTATCCCAAAACCAGCGATCCCAAAATCGCGGCGGCCCGTTCACCCAGGAAATGCGCTTCCAGCGTCGAAGGAGCGCTCCCAGTCACTTCGCTGAGATAGAGCACCTGATCTAGATTCTCGGCTTCCGCCTTTTCCAAGATTTGCTGAAGCGTCGCGAGCGAATCGGCCGGTTTCCGCCAAATGCCTGACACGTTGGCGATCAGAATTTGGTCTTCAATTGTAAAATCAACATGCGCCACCATCGTCCTCACCTCGCTTTCTACCTGAACAATATCATCCTTTTTTTCAGGCGGTCGAATTTTGCGGAGGGGCCGCAGTCAGGTCGACCGGAAGGCGAAAACTGAGCATTTTTCGCTTGCCTTGGACACCGCCAGAACGAGCAGGCGAACCGGTAGATGTCGAGAAATCCGAGCGTGTCGATTGGATCACAACTTTGTACGCAATCCGCCGATTGACCCGTCGTGCGAAGACATGCCATAGCGGTCGGCTTCCTTCCGTTCCTTCCAAGGAGTCGCGGTGACAAGGGTTTTCCGGCAACCGTAAACTTCCTCAACTCGATCCAACGCCAGCGATGATCGAGCCTAGGTAACAACGCTCGAACCGTGAACATGCTCCCCCCTAGAATTGTCCCGAAAGCGGAGCCTGGATGCCGACGAGAGCTTTACTGACGATTGGAAACCGAGCGTACTTGGAATGAAAAGTAACAAACAAAAACGAGCGCAATTGGAAGCGAAACGAGCCCGCAAAGCGCAGCGGGCCCGCTATGCGGCGATCTTTCGCGGCGATTCGAATTGTGCTGCGTTAAAAGGGTGGCGCTGGAGCAAAAAAGGGGATTTCGTTCCTTGCGACGCTTCGCAACTTGCACACACCGGCTTCTATGGCTCGCCGCCGCAGTTCGTGCTGATGGGATACCAAGACCAACTCATTCGTTGCATCGGTTGTGGAACCGAGGAAACCTGGACGGCGATGCAGCAAAAATGGTGGTACGAAGTTATGAAAGGATCGATCTACAGCCGCGCGGTGCGCTGCCGCGCCTGCCGTCGCCAACGCCGCACAATCCGGGCCGCAGCCAATGAATGTCGCTTAGCGGGGATCGAACGGAAGCGGCAAGCAAAGCGTTTGGCGCCGTCTTCGCAGCGACGAAAGCTGAAGCGGTCGTGAAGAAGCAGGATCCGCAAAAAGAAAATAGAAAAGCCGGCGGCAATTAGAGCCAGCGCGCCGGCTTTTCGTTTCTTTGATGGAAGCGTGAATTGTCACGGTTTCCAATTGTTGCCGAGATCAACGGCGTACTCGGTCTGTCCATCCACAATCTCAAAGGTCTGAGGAAGCGCGTGTCGGCTAGGTTGCCCTCCCCCTTTTCTGCCCGCTTTGTCGGCAGGCGTATACTCCAGCAAGCCGGAGTATTTGCCGATCGGCATCCAACCGATGTCAAACTTTCCATCGGGTTGGATAGGCACGCCAAACGATTCGCCGTTGCCGTGGAACCTCAACTGCAACGTCACCTTTTGACCCGGCTCGAACGAAACCGGCTGATCGCCAGCGACAAGTTGACCGTCAAAGTTATCGACGGTGGGACCTTCAAATTCATAAGCAGGCTGACAACCGCACGTAAGCAGGACCGCCAGCAACAGCAAATAGGCGTATCGCATCATATTCTCACTGAGTGGACGTAATGAGGTGGGAGTCCGCTTCCTACCAATCGGCCAAAGCAAATGCCGGTCTGGCAGGTCATCGCACTAGAGAGATGGATTCACTTCTCCACCGTTGGGGGTCAGCAAAGGGCACAGCAACAAATAGTTTGTACCATTGCGAATGCTGCTGACGCTGCCATCGGCCATGCAAAACGGCGTCGCCGGATAGGGACTTCCCCATCGATTGGGCGTATCGAGACCCGGCTTATCCGCGACCACTTCCATGGTGAAATGGAACCAGCTGTTGTTGCCGCTATTGACGAAATATTTTTGCCCCGGATAGTAGTGCACGTAGAGCGTCGAACCGCTGGACGCCGTCTGCCCTGCCCACCAAAGCTGCGTGGGATCAAGCCCACGCATATTGCCATAGTCGCTGCACCCGGCCGCAGTGATCGGAGAATCGTTTTTCGCGCGCGTCGTGCCGTTACTCATCGTGAACGTGCCGGCTCCGCGCGAATCATAGGTTTCGGTCGCCATCGCTTTCGTACCGACGAGAATTGTATTAGCCGTTCCATCTTTGATATCGGTCAGCTTTCTGCGATAGGTGGTCCACGGGGCTGATTGGTTCCAACCAGGGTTTTGCGTAAGTCCGCCGCTGCCGTTATCGACGGCGTTCATGGCGCTGCCGATGACCATCGCGTTCGCCGCATAGTCAGAAACGGGCCCTATTTTTGCGGTGTTATCGGCCCATTCATTGGTTGAACCTGACACATAGGTATGCTCAGCGATGCCGCTTCCACCGCGACCTGGATCCATATAGGCCGTGATGGCGACGTCATCTCTCCAGTTCTCATAGAGCGCCGACTGTTCTAAAAATGGCAAAACCTTATACGCCCAGGAGCAACCCAGTGAAACATTCGGCTGCGGCTTCACGAACTCCCAGGCGCCGGTCCATTTCCAAGCCGAGTAGTTCCACGATCCGTTGTCGGGAAGTTGGCCAAACGTGTCGTGAAAATTGTGCATCGCCAGACCAATCTGCTTTAGATTGTTGGTCGATTGCATCCGTCGAGCCGCTTGCCGAGCTTGCTGAACCGCTGGCAACAAGAGCCCGATCAAGACGCCGATAATCGCGATTACGACCAGAAGTTCGACCAGAGTAAAGCCGCGAATGGGTTTCGATCTCATAATGCACCTTGAAATGTTTTTTTACTGAATAAACAAGGTTTTCCTGCGAACGAAACTAGCAGCCTCTAAACAGCCTGTAAACCTTTTTTAGGAAAATAGAATCACCCTAAAGACTGCTGAACCCCTTTGCGGAGATATTCGGCGAGGCCATTTGGGGGAGATACGGTAACGAGATCAAATAGGCCCAACTTTAGCAGCCCCGATGCCGCCGGTTCTCGCTTGCAATCGGCAGATGAGAGACGCGAAACGCCGTCAGCTCAGCTTTGAAAAGATGGTAGATGATGTTGATGCCGCCATGCGCATTGCTCTGAGGCCAACGAAACGTCTGAGGTTTGTCGTGACTCCCCCTATCTTTCCTTACGATTTAGCCGGCTATTTTTTGCTCTTGCGACGCACCCCCTTAGAAGAAGCAAGCGAACCAGCGTCTGCCTGCGAATTAGGCGTGAATGGAGATGAAGTACGCAGCAATCGCCGATTATGGCCCCGAAGAAAGGGGCGCTCTGCGGAGAAATGGCGCCGCTTAAACCGACAAATCGCGGAATACCGATGATGGGGGTCGCATCTGCCCAAAAGATATGCAACCAGGGCGCCCGACTCGTTGACACCTCCTCCTAAGCTGTTTAATATTCGAATGTTGTCGATTTTTCTAGCTATTCCCTGCTGCGCAATTCCGAGGCACATTTGGCACGCGTCAGTCCTTCACAGAGCGGGGTCTTTCAAACCGAATCGGACCAGCGCGTCGAGCGTTTCACCGAAAGCGTCAGCTTCGACCGCCGTCTCTATGCAGTGGACATATCGGGCTCCATCGCGCATGCCCAGATGCTAGCGGATGTCGGCGTACTAACGCCGGATGAAGCGAGCCAAATCGAGACGACCTTGCTGGCGATTAAAGCCGAAATCGACGCCGGCGAGTTCGAGTTCCAACAGGCGCTCGAAGACGTCCATATGAATATCGAGAAGCAGTTGGTCGACCGACTGGGTGATGTTGGTCGAAAATTGCACACCGGGCGGAGTCGAAATGACCAGATCGCGACCGATACGCGACTTTGGGTCCGTGAAGCGATTGACGCGATCGACGCTCGCCTGAAAAACTTGCAGGTCGCCTTTGTCGGCCGGTGCGACGCTGACGCTGAAACCGTGCTGCCCGCTTACACGCATCTGCAGCGCGCCCAGCCGGTGCTCGCACCCCATTATTGGTTGGCTTATGTCGAGAAGTTGGCTCGTGATCGTGCGCGGCTCGCCGACTGCCGCCGTCGGGTCAATATCTGCAGTCTGGGAACCGCCGCGTTGGCCGGAACGACCCTGCCGATCGATCGGCACAATGTGGCCTTGAAACTTGGCTTTACCGATGTCGCTCGGAATAGTCTGGACGTTTCGAGTGATCGCGACTATCTGCTGGAGTTCGCGTTTTGCTTGACGTTGATCGCCGAACATCTCAGCACCTGGGCGGACGAATGGGTCCTGTGGTCGACGGTCGAGTTCAACTTTATCAAGCTGCCGCAGCAATTTTGCACCGGCTCTTCCATCATGCCGCAAAAGATCAATCCCGACGTCTGCGAACTGGTTCGCGGTAAGACGGCCCGCGTGATTGGCAATCTGCAGTCGCTGTTGGTGCTGGTGAAGGGTTTGCCGCTCGCCTACAACCGCGACCTGCAAGAAGACAAAGAGCCGCTATTCGATTCGTTCGATACGGTCTCGGCCTGCTTGGAACTCGCGGCGCCGATTGTCGCTGGCGCCGAGTTGAAGGTCGACTCGATCCGCTCGCGTCTCGATCGAGGCTTCCTCGACGCGACGACGCTGATGGAGCATCTGATCAAGCTGGGTACGCCGCAGCGAACCGCTCATCACCAGATCGGCGCGTTGGTCAAACAGGCGATGGAACAAAACTGCCGCTTGGCCGATCTGCCGCTAGAAACGTACCAGGCGTTAAATTCGTCACTCGACGAGAGCGTTTACGAGGTGCTGGGCGTCGATAAGGCGGTCGCCGCTTTTCAAAGTTATGGATCAACCGCTCCCAGCGAAGTGAAGAAACAGGTCAGTTATTGGAAAGAGCAATTAAACTTGGACTAGTCCCCCGGCACGGATGCGCGACGTTGGTACTCCCGATGATGGAAAGCGGTTATTCCTTTAGCCCCGCCGCGTGCTCATAATGCGATCACTTGTTACTACTTGCTGGATCTTGCTGGCTGCCGCCGGCACCGTCGCTGCTCAAGCGCCCGGTGAAGCTGCCGCTCCTGCTCCGGTCGACTCTCCGGCCGTCGCGGCGCTTCGCGAAGCGAATCCGACGACTCCGCTAGAACTGGTGGAAACCGCTGGCCTGATGGTCGATCTGGGCCGCGTCGATCTAGCGCTCGAGTATCTGAACAAATTGCTCAGCGACAAGCCAAGCGACAACGACTTGGTCAAGTTGCAAGCCAAGCTCGGCAGCGGGCCGCTGATTCGCTTGCAAACGCTTCCCGAACTGCAACCTGCCGGAACGGACGTCGCAAAGTTGGTCTTCGCCGCGGTCGAAAAACTGACGCGCAACCCGGCCTTCCTGCAAGAACAAGTCGATGCGCTTGCGTCGAGCGATGACGCAGCTGTTCGTCGCGCCAGCATCGCGCTGCGCGGCGCCGGCGCCGCCGCGATCGAACCGCTGTTGTTGGCCTACGCGAAAAAGGATAATCCAGCGACGCGCAACGCCGCTCTCAAAATCATTTTGCAACTGGGACAAGATGCCGAAGCGCCGTTGTGGGGCGCGCTCGATAGCAACGATCCCCAAATTAAAGCTGCTGCTCTATCAGCGCTGGGCGCGCTCCGTTCGACCCGCTCGCTCGACGTGATCGTCGGCCCGGCGGTCGCTGTTGACGCAACTCCCGAAGTTCGCCGCGCCGCGTCCCAAGCCGTGGTCGACATTGTCGGCGAGCCGGCGTCGACCGGCGATGTTGAAAAGTTTTTGACCAAGCGAATCGAACGCTATCTCGCAGGCGAACCGGTCTTTGCCGGCGGCCCCTATGCCGAGCTTGATGTTTGGACCTGGAGCGACGCCGCGCCGCATCTGACCAAAAAGACCTTGAGCATGGCCGACGCTTCGACCGTTTGGACAGCTCGACTAGCGCGTGACCTGGCGGCGATTGATCCGCAAAATGCGCAGAACGCTCGCTTACGAATGCTGACGGCGCTGCAAAGCGTGATCGCACTGGATGGTCCCCATGCCGAAATCAAGGGAACCCCGGCCGACGCCGCCGCTCAAAAACTGGGAGCGGCCAGTGTTGAAGAGGCGCTTGACTACGCGCTGACGCATCCGCGTATGACAATGGCCGCGATCGCCGCGTGCCGTTGGCTGGGAGAACAAGGAGATCTGGCGGCGCTTGCTCCGCGTAACGGCCAACCGAGCCCGTTGGCGGCCGCATTGTCGCATGGCAATTATCGGGTGAAAGCCGCCGCCGCCGACGCCGTGTTGGCCCTGAATCCCACTTCGCCCTACGCCGGTTCCAGCGCCCTGATCGAAGCGCTGTTGTCTTTCGCCAAAACGTCCGGCGAACGGATCGCCGTAATCGCCGACCCCGATTCGACGCGCGCCCAGGAGCTGGCCGGACGCTTGACCGAACTGGGCTATATCGTCCTCTCGCGTCGTGGTCGCCGCGATTTTTTTGACGCCGCCTACTCGACTCCAGATGTGGAATTGATCTTTGTCAGCGACGCGGTCGATCGCCCCGGCGCCTTGGAGATGGTGCAAATCCTGCATCACGATCGACGGACGGCGAACACGCCGGTCGGCGTCATTCCATGGATCGAAGATTACAGTCGCTGGCAAGTTCGTCTTGCGGACGATCCTTACGCGCTCGCGCTGATTCGGGCGCATGACGTGGAAGGTCTGACCGGCCAGATTCAACAAATGTACGCTCGCCAAGGGCGACTGCTGGTCGACGCGAGCGAACGAGAAGCCCGCGGTGATCGGGCGCTGGAGTCGCTCGCCGCGTTGGCCGCGGATCCGTCGTACAAGTTCTACGACCTTATTTTGTACGAAGCGGAAATTGCAGAATTGATTCGCGATCCCGCTTCGATGGAAGCCGCCGCAGCGCTGCTGGCGAACCTGGCGACGCCAGCCGCTCAGTTGGCGCTGGTCGAAACGGCGAGCGAAGTGGTTCGTCCAATTATGGAACGTCAGTTGTGCGCGAAAGCGTTTGCCGACGCCGTAAAGCGCAAGGGATTGCAGCTGACGCGTGAGCAGATTCTACGACAGTACGACCGCTACAACGCCAGCGAAATCTATGATCGCGAGACGCAACAAGTTTTAGCGAGCTTGCTCGATTCGATGGAAGCTTCCGCCAAGGGAGTTCGCCTGGACCAACCCGGCCTCGTGCAGCCCGTAATGGAAGAGGTCGAAAAGTAGGTTATGTACAGCGATTGGTCAGACGCACCGCGCTCGCTGGCGACTTTAGGCTACGAGTCCCCGATACCCGGATTGATTGGTTCCAGCCAAGCGATGATGGAGGTCTACAACCTCACTCGTCGTGTCGCGGGAAGCAACGCATCGGTGCTTTTGCTGGGCGAGACCGGCGTTGGTAAAGAAATGATCGCTTCGGCGGTCCATCGACTCAGTCAGCGTGCGGCGGGCCCCTTCGTGAAAGTCAATTGCGGCGCTTTGAGCGAAAGCCTGCTCGAAAGCGAATTATTCGGACACATGCGAGGAGCGTTTACCGGAGCGGTCACTAACCGCACGGGGCGATTTGAAGCGGCTCACGGCGGTTCGATCTTCCTTGACGAAATCAACTCTACATCGCTCCACCTGCAGGTCAAACTATTGCGCGTGCTGCAAGAACGAGAGTTTGAACGGGTCGGTGATACGCAGACGATTCGGGTCGACACGCGAGTTGTCGCGGCGTCAAATCGCGACTTAATGGACGAAGTCGAAGCAGAACGTTTTCGCGAAGACTTGTATTGGCGTCTCAATGTGGTGCCGATTCGCATTCCCCCGCTCCGCGAACGTCGCGAAGACATCCCGGAACTGGTCGCCCACTTCCTGAACGTCTATAGCGAAGCGAACGAACGACACGTCGTGCATATCCAACGTGATGCGATGGACGCAATGCAAGACCATGACTGGCCCGGCAACGTCCGCGAACTGCAAAACTATGTAGAACGCGCGGTCGTGTTGGCCGAATCGGATGAGCTGACGGTCGACCTGTTGCCGCCTGAAATGCGGAGCGGATCGAAACGGCCGGCGCTCGGCATGTCAGCGCAAGCGCTCGATCTCGAAACGTTGACGCAAGAAGTGGTGCAGCAAGGTTTGAGCGAAGCGGACCCCAACGCCGAAGATTTGCATAGCCGCGTCGTCAACCGAGTCGAGAAGGAACTGATCGCCCAAGTGATGCAATCCTGCAGCGGGGTGCAAACCAAAGCGGCGACCCGCTTGGGGATTAATCGGAATACTCTGCACAAAAAGCTGAAAGAATACGATCTCGACTCTTAATCACTGGCTTTGGTCCAATCGTACTGCGCACGAGTGACCTAGGATTCCTTGTCGATCGTACTCCCCTGTGACTTGGCTTTTGTGACTTATGTCTTCCCTTGACCTCGACGACGGACCGCTGCAGTCGCTGCGACCGTTGCAAATGGAACGCTGGCTCGATGCCTGTACGGCGCATCGCCAACTGACGATTCTTGTCGCGAGTTGCTTTTGCATCGTCATCGGCGGCTTGGATCTGTTTCTCGAAAACGAAGTTCCCATTTCCGGGCTTTGCCTACCGTTTGTCGTGGCCGTCTGCTGGGTCGCTAGTCTGCAAACGGCGATGGTCTTGTCGTTGTTTTGCGCGATGGCCTGGATTATCGACGACACGTTCTTCCTACATTCCGCTTCACCAGGAATCACGCTCAAGGAAGCTTGGTTGACGGCGGTGCATGCCTGCTTCTTTTTGGCGATCGTTTCGGTGATTTGGCGGCTTCGCTGCGCCTATGAGCGCGAACGGGCCTTCGCCCGCATTGATGCGCTGACCGGTCTGTTGAACACCGCCGCGTTTAATGACACGGCGGAACGCGAAGCGGCTCGCTGTCGTCGCACCAGTTCGCCGCTAACGGTGGCGTTTATCGACTGCGACAATTTCAAGCAGGTCAATGATACGCTCGGACATCGCACCGGCGATCGCTTGCTGAAAGCGATCGCCAGGACGCTCTGCCACAGCGTTCGCGAGATGGACGCCGTGGCGCGACTCGGAGGAGACGAGTTCGCGTTGCTCTTGCCTGAAGCGAGCAAAGAGAAAGCGGAAATCGTCATCGAGCGCGTGCGGACGCATCTCAACAAAGCGATGGCGGCCGAAAATTGGCCTGTCACCTTCAGCATCGGCGTCGCAGTCTATCACAATCCAGAAATTGACGCCGATGCGCTGCTGCATGGCGCCGACCAATTGATGTACGACGTCAAACGCAACGCCAAAGATGGCGTCGCGTTTCAGGTTAGCTAAACGTTCTAATCGCCTAGAGCGCAATATCGTACTGCGTCTCTCCCTCATGCTCGATCGTTACGCTCAACCCGCTGGTGGTCCGCTCGCTGTATTTTGGTGGTATTTTAACGCTCATCGGCGGCGGCGGATTAACGGCCAGAGCGTGCGCGTCCGTTTCTTCGACGACGGTTTTTCCGATGGATACTTGGTACGCCTGCCCAAGATCGACGAACGGAAATTCGACAGAGTAATTGCCTTCCGGTCCTATATTCGCATAGGCGGACTCGCCTGTTTGGGGAGATGTAAAATGAACGCTACCTTGCCCAAGCGGTTGCCCGCCGAGAGTCACCACCCCTTGGATGACGGCGCTTGGCCGTTCTTTCTCGCCACCGCAGCCCCCAAGCAGACCGGCGGAAATCACAACGATCCAGATGGTAAAAAATCGAAGCATAGCTATAGTCCTGATAAGTACACGCGATGAATATCCGTATGCCGAACGGGTCAGAAGAAAGAGATTAATACTCGTTGAGCACTTGGCCATCATCTCGCACGCTCAATTGCTGGATCGTGCTAAGACTGATGGTGTTTGGCACGAACCGCACCGAACCGTCGACCAGCACCACTTGCACGCCGCCGGGATGAAAAGATGTGAGCGGAGTATTGAAATCCCACTCGGCGTTCGCTTCGGCGCCAACCGATGTTGGATTTGGGCTGTGGTAGACAGCCGTCAGTCCATTCCCATATTTGTGCAAACCAGCCGTTCCAGCTCGCCAATCGGCGACGCTGCCGGTTTGCGCACAACCGCCCCACCCGGTGTGATAATTGGCCATTTTTCGCGTGCTTGCGTTCGCATTGCTGTTGCCCGATTGCTCCGACACCAGAATCGTGTTTGATGTTCCGTCGACTACATCCTGCAGGCCGCTGGTTTTGCCGATCAGCAAAGTTCCGTTGTCAGTAGCGTACGCATCGTACTGCGTTTTGTAAGAAGTGGTCGTCCGTCCCGCCGGATCGGGATAGGCGCCCATGATTCCCACGTAATGATGCCCCTGCGTTACGGCGCCGATCGATCCCAGCTGAGTATTGTAAGCGTACAGCGGGTCGATGGCGCTCGAAGGACAAACATAGCCGTCAATCACCAGCCCGAACAACTGCCGCGTATCGCTGCCATAGGCGGTAATATCGGTCTGCGAGCCTCCGCCGACATACGTATTCAAGTCGTAGCCGGAAGCTCGATCGAGATCATAGACGACTGTTTGCTCCATAAACGGCAACAGCGCCCAGCGCCAGCTGGTCCCGGCTTTGGTGATATAGTAGCGTGCGCCAAACGGCAACGAACGATGCGTATCGTGATAGTTATGCGTCGCTAAGCCGAGCTGCTTTAAATTGTTACTGCAGCTCATCCGCCGCGCCGCTTCGCGCGCCTGTTGCACCGCCGGCAACAGCAGCGCTATCAACACGCCGATAATCGCGATGACAACCAAGAGTTCGACAAGCGTAAAGCCGCGACGTCGGTCGCGAAGGAAAACGAAATTCGCGTTCATGAGAATAGCCTCTTAGAAAAGTAGAGATACGAATGACAAGAGACGCATTGCGTGGAGAGATGAGAAACAGCTTCGACGTGCTTCAAATCAAGTGCTCCGTTAGGAGCCTTTCAGTTCGATATCAAACGAGTGCACGCCGGGCTGGTCGATCGTCAGCGATAACCCGCTGGTTGTCCGCTCGGCGTACTTGGCTGGAATTTTGACCGTCATCGGCGCCGGCGGATTTGCGGCCAGCGCCATCGCATCGGTCTCGTCGACAATGGTTTGACCGACGGCGATAAGGTAATCTTCGCCCAAATCAACTTCCGGCATCTCAACCGAGTATCGCCCTCCGGCTTCTAGGTTGGCGTAAGCCGTTTCCCCTGTTTTCGTGGAGGTAAAGCGAACGCTTCCCTCCTCTAACGGCTTTCCGTTGAGCGTCACGGTTCCCTGCAAAATGGCGCTGGGGCGAGCATCGCTCGTCCCGCATCCCCACAGCAGCCCAATCGCCGATATCCCCAGCGACCATAAACAAAGTTGACGGATAAACATCGGATTTCGTCCTTCGAGAAATAGGTAGATTGGTTACTCGTGCACTGTTAAAGAAGCGAAAGCGGCGACCGGAACTAGAATTCTTCCAGCACTTGACCGTCATCACGCGTACTTAATTGCTGCAGCGTCGTAACGTGAATCGCGTCCGGAATAAACCGGGCGGATCCGTCAACCTTCACTACCTGAATCCCGCCGGGATGAAAGGACGTCAGCGGCGTATTGTAGTCCCATTCGGCGTTCGCCTCGGGACCGGTGCTCGAGGGATTGGGAGAATGGAAAACCGACGTCAAACCATTTCCATACTTGTGCTGCGCCGCGGCGCCGGCGCGCCAAGTCGCTACCGAACCGGTTGTCGAAGAACCGCCCCAGCCGGTGACATAGTTCGCCATACGGCGAACAGTGACGTTCGCTTTGGCGTTGCCTGACTGCTCTGACACGACGATCGTATTCGATGTTCCGTCGACGACATCCCGCATCGCTTTGCTCTCGTCGATCGTTAAAACGCCGTTATCGCTGGGGTAGCTTTCGTACTGCGTTTTGTAAAACGTCGTATCGCGACCGGCCGGATCGGGATAGGCGCCCATGATGCCGACGTAATGGGGCCCTTGCGTTGTCGCGCCGATCGAGATCAAGCCCGCGGTCGACCCATACTGCGGATCGATCGAACTGGAGGGACAGACGTAGGCGTTGACCGTGACGCCAAACACCTGTTGGGCATAGCTGTTGAAAGAAGACATCGACGGCGACGCCGCCGAGTCATAGATGCCCAAGTTGTAATTAGAGGCCTTGTCCAGATCGTACAACGCTTGTTGCTCTAGAAACGGCAATAGCGACCACCGCCAACTGGTGCCGACCTTGCTGACGGTGTACCGAGCGCCGATCGGAAACTTTAGATGGGTATCGTGATAGTTATGCAGCGCCAAGCCAAGCTGTTTCAAGTTGTTACTGCAACTCATCCGCCGCGCCGCTTCACGCGCTTGCTGCACTGCCGGCAACAGCAAAGCGATCAGCACGCCGATAATCGCAATGACTACCAGCAGTTCAACCAGGGTAAAGCCGCGATGTCGGTCGCGGCATGGGGAGATTTGTGCATTCATCGGAATCAACCTTTACGAAAGATAGAAATAATTGCTTCGATCTCTTCTGAATTGAAATTCCGCCTCCGCCTGTCCTCATCTTCGCCTGTCTTGTTCCTCCGCTGCTTGCCTGATCTTGAATCGTGCTGTTTGTTACTTTCTTCTCTAGCGCCGGTTACGGCGCCGCATCGCTCTGCAGATATGCGAACAAATCGCGAATCTGCGTCGCCGTCATTTCTCCCAACAAGCGGTCCGGCATCAGCGACTTGTCGACCGCTAAGGGGCCCGCTTCGATCTCGTCACGCGGGATCACCAGCTTGGGGTTCTCAGCGTTTTGCAAAGTGATCGTGTTGTCGTCCTGCTCACGCACAAAGCCGGAGAGGACGCGGCCATCGACCAGCAGCACGCGAAAGTTGGTGTATTCTTCCCGAATCGCGGCGCTCGGATCGACGATCGAGAGCAGCATGTAGTCGAGGTTCTTCCGTTCGTATCCGGTCAGATCGGGGCCGATCGCCGCTCCGTCGCCATGCAGTTTGTGACAAGTCGCACACTGCTTTTTGAAGAGCGCGGCCCCGTGGGCAGCGTCTCCCGCGCCTGTTCGCAAGATGGTCGCGGTCTGTTCCATCTGTTGGGCCAACTCATCCGGAGTCGCGCGCGTCGCTCCCCAGAGCTTAGCGATCCGCTCGTTCAACGACTCATCGCCGTGCAGTTTCAGATTCTCAACCAGATCGACCGCGACCGCCGAGCGGGGAATCTTTTCCTGCTCGATTGCGTCGATCAAATGATGGGCTGATGCGGCTCGGCCGGCGGCCAGATCGATGATCGCCGCACGCACAGGCTCTTTCTCTTTCGCATATCGGTCCACGAGCGCTGCGGCGATTTCCGGCGAATCAAACTGTCGCAATCCACCGATCGCCGCCATGCGAACCTGGGCCGAAGCGGCGGTCATCGATGATCGCAACAGCGCGTCACGCGCTGCAGTAGAGCCAACCTGACCCAACAGCTGCGCTAACTTGATGCGTTGGTCGAGCTTCGCTGTTTCGTCTTCGATCAGCGCGATAGCGGCCGCTTCCGCTTTTTTTTGTCCGGCCCGCACCAACAGCGCCATCTGCTGCGGCGAATCGCCGCTGGCCGACGCGACGATTGCATCACGCAGTTGCGGCGGCATCCCTTCGATCTTGCGACCGGCGAACGCGGTGTCGATCGCAGTCAGCATTTCGCCGCGCAGCTGCGGCACATCGGTCTCGTTTAACAATTCGGCAAGCTCCAGCAGATGCGGCTCGGTCGGTTCGGCGGCCAAACGCTGCGCCAAACGAGGAAGCACGATGTCGCCGCCGATCTTGGTCACTTGCAACTTTTTGACGATTTTCCCGGCGGCAAATGAGGAGTCATTCGCGTGCGCTTCGATCGCCCACCAGGTTAGCAGCGGAATGTGCGGGTCGTCGGCCAAGTCATCGCGCGTCGCGAGTCGCGTCGCCGTTTCATAGCCGATCACGCCGGGAATTCGTTTCGCCGTCGAGGCCAGCTGGCTGCAAACTTCAACATTCGTCTCTTGCTCAGCCATTCGATACAGGTCATCGGCGAAGGTTTCGGCCAACTCAGGCGTCAACAGCCGCACGCCCCAGACGCGGACATAAGGATCCGCATGTCGCAGCGCGATCGCCGCCGCCTGCTGGTCGTACTGTTTCAAGCCATGAATCGCCCAGAGATATTCGAGCGCCAATTGCCCTGTCGTCTGCGGCAGCTTTTCGATCAGACGCGCCGCAGCGCTGGCGTCCCCATGTTCGTAGATCATCCGCTGCGTCAGTTGGCGAAGCAGCTTGTTGGGGCTCTTTAGGGTTTCGATCAACTCGGCCGTCGAAAGTTTTCGCAAGTCGAACAGCTTTTGCTGCGGATATTTGTTGGGCTGCAGCCGCCAGATTCGACCCCGAGTTCGATTCCAAGTATCGCGGGGATCAACGTGCGTCAGCCGCGTGTCGCACCAGTCGGCGATATAGACGCAGCCATCTGGTCCCACTTTGATATCGACCGGGCGAAACCAGACGTCGTCGGTCTCGATCGCTTTCAGTTCATCTTCCGTTTTCCAGGTTGATCCGTCAGGCGACATTTTAGAAACCGCGACATAGTTGTGCAGCGGCACCGGCGCGATCAGGCGACCGGAGTAGCGCGGCGGCAATGCATCGCTTTCGTACTTCACCAGCGTATGGCTGAATCGTTCCGCGGCGGCGTGTCCCATCTGGCTGAAGAAACCGTAAGCGTGCGGATTGGTCAGCGCGCCATGCTTGCCCCAGGACTTGGAGTAGTAGCCTCCTTGAACGTAATGAAAGCCCCGGGTGTTGCCGCCGTTGTGCCCCGAGTAGACGCGGCCTTGGGCGTCAAACTCAACCGCGAAGGTGTTGCCGCCTCCTTCGGCGAAGACTTCAAACTGATTCTTCTCGGGATGATAGCGCCAAATTGCTTGTCCCTTGAAATGGACCGGCGGCTGCGGCGCAATCCGCGGCAACGTCACGCTGGCCCAGCAAGTGCTCCCTTGGGCGCCATAGAGCCAGCCGTCAGGGCCCCAGGTCAAACTGTTGGCGACGGCGTGAGTGTCGGCCATCCCGAACCCAGCCAGGTGAACCTCGGGATCGCCATCCGGCACGTCGTCTTGATCGGCATCCGGATAGAAGAGGAGATACGGCGGGTTCATCACCCAAACGCCGCCGCGGCCCGGCAAGGCGCTGGTGACGATATTCAAACCGTCCACAAACGTCTTCTGTTTATCGAACATGCCGTCGCCGTCGGTGTCTTCATGAATCGTAATCTTGTCGGCGCCGCGATCATGATTTGGCGGCGCTGGGGGAACCTTGTCGAAGACGGCGCGTAGATGTTCGTCATACTTGACCACCTTCAAACCGGCCGGAAAGGGATATTGCAGGTACTGCACGACCCACATACGGCCGCGCTCGTCAAAGTTGACGCAAACCGGCTGGCGAACTTCCGGCTCGGCGAGGACCACTTTGACCGTTACATCATCTGGCGTGACGAACTTCTGTTCGGCCTCGGCAGGCTCGAGCGCCGGAATCGAGAAATCGCCGGTCGCGCCACGGCCGGCAAAGTTACGGATATGCTCGCGGACCGCCTCATTCTCGGCCGCTTGCAGCGAGCGTTGTTTCTTCTCGCTATCGGCCGGAGGTTCTTCCGCGACGACCCAAGAAAACGAACCGCCCAACAAGGCGATCAGCAGCAGAAAGAAGCAGCAGGCGGGAGATTTTGGCATGGCGGTCACAAGGCAAGATTGAGAACACGTGACAGTTTTCGCTTCTCCGCAGTATACGGGAGCGAAATTTAGATGTCACGAGAAATCTTTTCCTGTTGCGCTGGCCCTATTACGGCACAAGAGCCGCACAAAACCGATGATTACGGCGCAAGTTCCAGGCGAAATTGCGCGCCCTGCTCGACCGCCGCTTCCAGACAAGCCTTCATCTCGGTCAGTTCTTCCACCACATGCTCGCACTGATCCAACTGATCGGCGAAGTCCGGCTCTTCGGCAATTGCATCGAGGATCGCGACCATCGTCTTCAATCCTTCGACCGGCGAATACCATTCGTCCCAAGGGCCCAGCGCCGCTTCCAGATCATCTTCGTCGCCGTCAAAGTCTTCCGGAATCGGGCGATCGTCGCCAAACGAACTAAAGCGGGCGACTTCGATCGTTTCGGCGATCGCGTCCAAGGTTTCAAACTGGTCGAACAACAGCTTCCCTTCGGCCTCAAACTGGACGCCGTTCAATTGGGGATTGAATACGGGAAAAACCGACATGCCCATCGCACGATCCTTTATCGCAAACGTGACGACCATCGCATCGGCCCAGCCGCGCCAGGCATTCTTGAAGAGAAACTTTGGGTCGCACGTCCCCTTTAATATAGTTGGTAATCGGCGATTTGGTTAGGGAACGTGGGAAACGACGGCTTCCTGCCGCCGTACCGATCGTTTCTCGATGTAGCCACCAATTTGTTTGCGATCGTTCCATACAATTCTCGGCATCGATATTCGCCAATTCCGGCAGACTATTTTCAGAAATCGTCGACGAAACGCTTTTCCTTCTTCGGAGCAATGCCATAGACTAGGACTAGCAGTCCCGTCTTTCCGCTACTCCACCCCTATTTGGATTTTGGCGATGAGCGACAGACTACAAGCGAGGCTCTCGACCGCCGGAGCCGCCGTTATCTTCCTGATGCTGCTGGCGTTCGTTTACGTCGGTTCGTTCGTCTATCTCTCGTGCTACGGCTATGACGAGCCGTTTGTGTGGTCTCAACAAGGCTACTACTTCGCCGAACCAATCACTACTGCAGGCGGAGAGCGGCACTTAGTGCTCAGCAGTTTCTATTGGCCGCTGATCGAACTGGATGCGAATTGGATTACGGGACGCCGGCCAGGTTTTACCCTGACGCAACTTTGTTCGTGTCCTGAAGAACACGGGGGTTCGCTGTAGGCGTTTGCGTGATGACCAACTCCCGGCCGATTCGATCTTACCTGCGTGATGGACTGATCGTTCTCGTGTTGGGCCTGGTAGTCGCCTACTTGGGATCCTTCCTCTATCTCTCACGCGTCGGCATGCGAAAAGCAGAAGAGTTTGGCATGGACGGGTACTATTTCACCGATCCGGCTTGGACGAAAGAGCGACAGCAGATAGGGAAATCGCTCTGCATGCTTTACTGGCCTTTGATCGAGATTGACGCGCGACTTGTCTCTGGCATGCGTGCACGCGTCGTGCAACCGGTTCCCATGATTCATGACATGCAGTTCATGCCGCCTGGCAATTACCCCCGGCTCGAACGCCCTCATATTCCGCCCGATCAGTAGGACTGATGGTAAGCAGACTTGCAGAAAGAAACTCGAATCAAGAAGATTTTCTAAAATTACGCCGGTTCGCGATGAATCGTGGTTAAAAAAAATGGATTCGTCCCTTGCCGCGAACCTGGTTCTCCTTATTTGCATCTAAGCGAATACGTCGCACTTCGCCTCCAAGCCAACCAGGAATGTCGATGGGTAAGATCTACGAAACGATCGATGATCGCGTATCACAATTTATCGCCCGCCAAAAGCTGTTCTTTGTCGCTACGGCGCCGCTAGCGGCGGACGGGTTGATCAATCTTTCTCCGAAGGGGCTCGATTCGTTTCGAATCTTGGATGAGAAAACGGTCGCCTATCTTGATCTGACCGGCAGCGGCGTTGAGACGATCGCCCACGCCAAAGAGAACGGCCGCATCACGGTCATGTTTTGCGCTTTTGACGGGCCGCCCAATATCTTACGGCTGTATGGTCAGGCTGAAGTATTGGAGCCCGATCACGCCGACTTCGCTTCACTACGCGAACTCTTCCCGCACATGCCCGGCACGCGTTCGATCATCCGAGTGCATGTGCGGCGGATCGCCGACACCTGCGGTTATGCGGTGCCGAAGTATGAATTTGTAGAGGATCGTACGCAGTTGATTGACTACAGCGTTGCGAAAGGGCCCGATGGGATGGTCGAGTATCGCCGTCAAAAGAACACGACCAGCCTCGACGGCTTGCCGGGTCTCGACAACTTTGATGGCGAAGCGGCGATCAATTAGCGCCGGACAGCACTAACCGTTGGCGCCGCCGGTGGGCACATCGCCGGCTTGCTCTTCTTCGGATTCTCGATCGTCCTGGGCATCTTGTCGCCGAGCGATCATTCGCTCGCGCGTCCGTTCGATCAGCTTGAGGATCGTCGCCTGAGCCGTCTCGTCGGCAAAGTTCTCTCGCGACGCTCGATCGATCATCTGCAACTGATCTTCGATCGCTTCCTTATCCTCTTCACGGCGAACGCGAGCGGCGATCGTCGACAGCGCTTCCATCAGACGCAACGTCGCCGCTTCGCTGTCGGCGCCGCTTTGACGAATCTGATTGAAGGCGGCGCCCAACACTTCGGCGAATGAGCAGGGCCGCGCGATCACACGCAACTTGTCGTCGCTGTCATAACGGTAGGCGGAAGGAATCTCACTCAGCGCTAAGCGGCAAAGCGCGGCGCCCAGTCGATCAATGCTGTTCATCGCGGTAAAGGAGTCATTGATCCCCGGCGATAAAGCGCGGATGGCGACCTGCACTAATTCATGCACGGCACAGTTTACATCTTGCCTCGGCGTTCGATTCGTTCCTACGATCAGCGTCTCTCGAATCGCACGCAACAAGTCATCGTCAACCTTGTCCGGCGGCCCCACGTCAGCGATCGCGTCGCCGGTCGTGATAAAATCACCGGGGCGTTTCCGCAATTCTATGATCACGTCTTTCGACTTCGCGGCATGCAGCAGCGCTGATACGTCGATCCCCTGCAGGTATCCTTCGGCCGTCGTATCGACCGCGGCGCAGTCTTGATGAAATTGCTCCATTTCGGCATCGCTCGGCTCTCCGTCCGCTGGGCGAGCTTGGCCGATTCGCTCGGGATAGAGTCGTTCGATCGAGGCGTTCAAGTCATAGCCAAGCGCCTCGACGATTCGCGGCGCCTGGATCTCGCTGGCGACTTCGTGCACGAAGTAAATCAAAATCATCAAACAGGCGATCGCCATGATGATCGCCGCGTTGACCGAAAGAACCGGCACATAGTCATCACGATCCTGCAACGTGCGCAAGACAAGAAAGCAATAGACGCTGGTCGCCAACAACGACCCCATCGCGACCTGGGCGGTGTTGTCCTCCATGCGACTGCGCAGGACGCGCGAACCATATTGTCCCGACGCGATCGACAGCGTCACCATATTGAGCGAAAAGACAACGCCGGCGACGGTGACCATCGAACCGGCAATCGTCGATAAGACCGAACGCGACCCAGCAGTGGTCGTCTGCAGCCAGATCGATTCGTATTTAGAAAAGTCAACGGTCAGATCCAGCATCGGCAACGTGAAGCCGAACATGATCCCGACCGCCAAAAACAGGCTCGGCACAAACCAAAAACTGGCCCGCGATTGATCCCACAGCGATGTCAGTCGCGTTTCCATAAAATGATCTTATTGGCTCAGGAAAAGTGGGGTCAGAAAATTAGCGGCCGCCTCCCACTTATCGGCCGCCGCGTGAAAATCAACCTGCATCGCTCGCTTGGTCTGCGGCGTCTCGACTTGCGCCGGCGCATTGACTTTGGTATTTAGCGGGATCTGGGCGCTCGGCCCCGCCGCCAACGCCGTTTCGACCGCTGGTTGCAGCAAATAGTCGACCAGCTGCTGAGCTTTTTCGGGATGCGGACAATCTCGTAAGATCGCCAACGTGTTCGGTATGTAAAGCGTTCCCAACTCCCCTACCCCTTGATCGGGATAGACGATCGCCACCGGCGAACCACTGCGCAGTTCTCCCATCGCATCGTCGGTGTCGGTTAGACCAAACGCAATTTGTCCATTGCCAACGGCAACGGCGACTTGCTTATTGCCGGGAAACATCCGCGCGTTCTCTTTCAGCTGCGTGAAAAAGGCCTTCGCTTCGGCGTCGTTCCAAACCGAAAAGAGGACCGCCGCGTGCGTCGCGGTTGTTCCGAACAGCGGCTTGGCGAAACCGCACTTCCCCTGCCACTTTGGATCGACCAGGTCACGAATCGAATCAGGACGTTCTCCCTCGTTCAATAGGTCGGTATTCACGAGTAGTACTCGAGCTCGACTAGCGAAGCCGTGCCAGGTTCCGTCGGGAGCACGAAACTCGGCCGGAAAATCAGCGGCGTTCGCAGGCACATACGCTTGCAGCAAACCCGCCTTCTCTAGCCGAAGAGTATTTAGAACTTCGTTGTTCCAAAAAACATCACAGCGAGGACGCTCTTGCTCGGCCATCAGCGCCGCCGTCAGGCCGACCGTCTTGTTCGCTTCGGTATCATACTTAGCGGCGATGTGAACGCCTGTCGCTGCTTCGAAGGCGAGAAAATGGGGCTCCGAGAATTCACGGTCCAGCGCGACGTAAACCACCGCTTCGTTGTCTGATCCAAACCGACAGCCGACAAGCAATATCGCCAGCGCCGCCCAGCCGACAAAGCTTACCGCGCTTCCTGCGATGGGGGTGAAGATCGTCCCCCGCTCTCCGCTTTCCGCTTTCCGCTTTTCTCGGCTCATCTCGTAACTCTCTCCGCTTCCACCGCCGCAAACGATCTTCTACGCATTCCCCACACCAACAGCGACACCACGCTGCTGGCCGACAGTGCGGACAAAATCTCATTCTGGTCGGCCATGAGCAGAATCGAATTGCGGCCCAATAAAACCAACACGCCGATCATCACGAGCACGATGGCCTGCACCACGATCCACAGACTTGCGTTCCGCCGCTCGTACTGCGGGGGCGCCTGGAGAGCTTGCCAGTCGAGAATCGCGACCCGCAAGTGTCCTGCCGAAACAACGAGCTGAAAAATAACGGCCACCCCCCACGCAAAGACCCCTGCCGCCGACAAATGCTGCAGATTTTGCGGAAAATCGGGCCAATCGAGTCCGCAGATGAGGGCGCCAATGAGCGAAATCCCCCCTGCGACCGCATGCGACCAGGGACGACGAACGACAGAATCGGAGAGAGCGGACATCGTCTCTGGCATTATTCCTGCGGGCAAAAGAGTTTCGGTCTAGAATAGCAAGAATGAATGACAATTTCTGCCGGGCCCAATCCGCCAGGCCCTGGATACTCCGATCGCCCAAGGATCACGCGATGCGATGGTTGCTGTTTGGCATGCTGCTATTAGTGCTCGGCTGCGGATCAAGCGAGCAACCGGCTGCCACGGCGCAAGTCGCACCGGCGCAGTCGCCCACCGCAGAAAAGCCTGTCGAAACGCCGAAGCCAACGGAGCCGGTGAAACGGGCGAAGATGGAGCCTGTGAAAAAAGAGGATGACGGCTCGGTCGCGGTGTTGAACCAGTTCATGAATAACGACGGCGCCGCCGAGCGCTTTCGCGCGGCGCCGACCGATCCGTATGTCGAATTCACCATTGATCCGGCAAAACTGGCCGCCAATGGTCTACGACAGTTGCAAGGGAAGCACCTAACCCTGGTGACCGACTTGCCCTCGTCGCCGGAAGTGGACGAATTGCCAGAAGTGTTTGACGCGGTGTTTCCTCTCTGGTGCGACTACTTCCAAATCGATCCCGCAAAGTACGCCGATTGGCGCGTGAAGGCTTGCTTGATGTCGCGCGAAGCGCCGTTTATTGCGGCCGAACTCGTCCCGGCCAATTTACCCAAATTTTTGCACGGCTATTCGCGCGGCGATGCGTTCTGGCTACGCGATCAACCGAGCTCCCAATATCGACGACATCTGCTGCTGCACGAGGGAACGCACGCGCTGATGGAACGCATGTTCGGCGGCGGAGGGCCACCCTGGTACTCAGAAGGGATTGCAGAGTATTTCGGCACCCACTATTGGCGCGACGGCAAGCTGACAGTCGGCGTTATTCCGGCTTCCAAAGAAGAGATGCCGATGTGGGGACGGATTAAAATCATCCGCGATGACTTCGCAGCGAGCCAGGGGAAAACGCTAGACGACGTGATGAACTATCCGGCCGACGCTCACTTGCAAAACAACCCTTACGGCTGGTGCTGGGGCGCGGTGAACTATTTAGAAAACGATCCGCGCACGCATGATCAGTTCCGCAAGCTGCAGGAATATGTCCGGCTCGGCTATGACATGAACCGCCGGTTCAAAGAATCGCTCGGCGACCAATGGCCGCTGATCGACGAAGGTTGGCAGATGTTTGTCGCCAACGCCGACTATGGCTATGACTTTCCTCGCAACCAAATTGTCTACGCGCCCGGCAAGCCCTTGTCTGGAGACACTGCGACGGCGTTCATTCAGTCCAATCGCGGTTGGCAATCGACCGGTATTCTGCTGGAAGTTGGCAAAACTTACGAGATCGTCGCCCAAGGGCGATACCTGCTGAAACAAAACCCGGAGTGGCCCAGCGAACCGAACGGGATCACGCTCCACTATTTCAACGGTCGGCCGCTAGGAGAGTTGCTGTGCGGGCTCCGCCCTGACGACTGGAACGGCCCCGCCGCTTCGCCGCTGACGATGTACGAGACCGTCGGCAATCACCGCACGTTGACCCCACCGCTGACGGCGACGTTGTACATGAAAGTGAACGATAATCCGGGTCAACTGGCGGATAATATCGGAGAGGTCGAAATCCACGTACGCGAGCAATCGAAGTAACGTTGGATTTGCCTTCGCCGCCAGTTTCCCTATGCTTCGAATAGGGAGAGCATTGATGAATTATGGGATCGCACTGATCGGTTCGCTGCTGTTCGCCTTACCGGCGATCGCGCAAGAGTTGCCTCGTGATACCGCTCCATCGACTCCGGCGCTGCGACGGTTGTCTTCACGCGAACGGTACTTATATGGTTCACTTTATAGTGGCGTGACGCGGCGCCCTGCGATCGATCAATACCTGCTCGATCAAGGTCTCGACTCGGCCGGCAAACTGCCGATCTTGCCTTATCGTCGCAGTGCGGACGCCACGTTCCCCAACGGCTTCCCGTTGCCTTCCCAAACGCTGCGCGGATACACGCAACCAAAGCTCGGTCTAGAGCGTTACTATCGCTCGACGCGTCCCCTGCCCCGCTTAACGGCGACCGAGCGGGCCGAATCGCGTCTCTACCGCGGACCCTCGCGTCCCGGCATGATCGCTCCGAAGGCCGAAGCCAATCGTTCAATCCCCAGCTGGAGGCGCGATGGGAAGTAATTCTGCCCCCCTTTTTCTGGAGACGGCGCGCCAAGAAACAAAAAACGCCGACCTAGTGGCCGGCGATTTAGTATCGCGTGATTGCTGAAGCTTAGCCGTCGATGCCGGCCCAATAGCCGCCGCGCGAGTGCTCGAACATCACTTCGATGCCGGGGCGCGAGACGTCGAACTCCCCTTCGCGATAGACTTCTTTCCCGCAAACCCAGGTACGCACCGGCCAGCCGGTTACTTCGCGACCTTCAAACGGGGTCCACCGGCACTTGGTCTGCATGTGCGGTCCACGAATCGCCATCGTCTTGTTCATGTCGACCAAGACCAGGTCGGCGTCATAGCCCACTTCGATGCGGCCTTTTTCCATGATGTCCCAGACCAGCGCCGGGCCTTCGCACATCCAGTGAACCACATCTTCCAGCGTGCATTTTTCTTTCGCAACCAGATCCAACATTAGCGGCAACGACGTTTCGACGCCGGGAACGCCGGACGGGCTATCCGGATAACGCTGGCACTTGTCTTCGTAACGATGCGGCGCGTGGTCGGTCGCGACAATCTGAATTTGATCGTCCAACAGCGCTTGCAACAGAGCCGCGTTATCCGCCGCCGATTTGAGGGCCGGGTTCATCTGGGCTAGCGTTCCCAGATTCATATAGTCTGATTCGTTCAGCAGCAGGTGATGCGGCGTCACTTCGGCGGTCACCAGGTCGGCGTGGTCTTCAAACTCGGCCAAAGCCAACGCCGACGACATATGACAAAGATGGAGCCGGTGCTTGTACTCTTTCGCCAGCGCGACCGCTTTGCGAACCGCCGACGCTTCGGCCTCTGGAGTGCGAATCCGCGAGTGATCGACCACATTGCGGGTCAGCCCGAACTCTTCAAAGTTCTTCGTGATGATGTTTTCGTCTTCGGCATGGACGGCGATCGGCAACTTCGTCTCGGCGAAGATCGCTTCCAGCATCGCCGGATCTTTCAAGAAGAGATCGCCGGTGGTGCTTCCCATGTAGATCTTGATGCCGGGAGTCCGCTTCGCCTTTTTCAACTCGCCGATGTTGTCGAGCGTAGCGCCGATGAAAAAGCCGTAATTGACGATGCTCTTGACCGAAGCCAGCGTCAGCTTTTCTTCCAGCAGCTTTTGCGAAACCGTGCCCGGACTGGTGTTGGGCATGTCCAGAATGGTCGTCACGCCCCCTTTGGCCGCCGCCATGCTGCCGGTGCGCAGGTCTTCTTTATCGGTGCCGCCGGGATCGCGCATGTGAACATGGGCGTCGATCACGCCCGGCAGCAGATGCATGCCGTAGGCGTAGACGGTTTCATCCGCTTCGACCGTTTCGGCCGGATCGATCTCAACGATGGTCGCCCCATCCAACAAGACCGACGTTTTCGACGGACCATCGGGAAGCATCACAGTGGCGTTCTTAATCAGCGTTTTCATGCTATTTCCTCAGGCCGCAAAGGGCCGCGGGCGTTCCAATCACTTCGGCGACGACAAGACAGTCGCGGCGCCAGAGACGGAGAAAGATTCGAGATAACAGGCCGCACTCAAGCGGCTGACCGAGCCCCAAGGCGGCTCGCGATGACCTGTCGGGCAATCCCGAAGGCCGGGATCGCCGCCAAGATACAGGCGACGTCGGTCTAGCGTAAGTCGTTAATGTACCGTGAATTCGGAATGGTTAAAAGCCGGCAGGAAAGGATCAAAGATAGTTGAATTGGGTAAAGTGTTCGGGTAGTATCGGAGCCGGCCCAATGGGGGTGGTCCTCCACCACCCATGTTAATCGCGACTTTACGCATTTCCGCCAAGCCCGGCTGCCCTGCCTTTCCTGACAACGCTTGGACCCAATCGTCCAGTTCCAACTTGCCCAAAGCAACAGCGGACCTCTCAAATAATGCCGAAATCAACGTCTACGTCGCATCGTGTACATCGCTCTCATAAACGCACTGTGTTGACCCTCGCGGCGGAACAGCTCGAAGTGCGCGCAATGCTGGCGGCGGACACGCTGCTGCAAGCCGATCGGCTGGAAGGGGAAGCTGCGGCGCCCACGATCACGGTAGACGCCGCGACGCTCGTCTACGCGACCGAGTCGACTGCCAGCAATTGCGGAACGTTCACCGGAGCGGTCACACTGTCGGCGTCGGTCGGTACGATCAACCAGAACGACGACGGAACCTGGTTCTGGACGTTGGGCGATGTCCAGGTGAGCGATTCGCAAACGGTTACGATCACCGCGGATGATGATATGACGACGCTGACGTTTGAGCTGACGGTGAAGAGCACTGACTTTCAATTGCTTCACGATACGGAGCCAGGCGATGGAATTAATACCATCTCGCAATTTGTGCGAGTTGGCGACGAGGTTTATTTCACCTCTTATCCGAGCCAGTATCCCGTTACGCTTTGGAAAACTGACGGAACTGGGGCCGGGACGACGATCATTGAGTCGACAACGGCCTCCTTTGAAAACCTGATCGAATTCAAGGGCGAACTTTACTACTTTCGGATCGCTGGAGACAATCCAAGTTACGACCTCTGGAAATCGAACGGGACAGAGGAAGGAACGGTATCCGTGTTTGATTTTTCCACAAGCAATCCCCCCATTTCCATTGTTGAAATTGCCGTCGTAGGGGATTTGTTCTATTTCAATGTGGATGACGGAGTTCACGGTCAAGAGTTATGGGTCTCCAACGGAACTGCGGAAGGAACCCACCTGGTTGCTGACATCAATCCGGGATCAACTGGAACCGAAATCTATGATCTGACGGCGACCGATCATTATCTCTTTTTTAGCGCCAACGATGGTGTTCATGGCAACGAATTGTGGCGAACCGACGGAACCCCTGAAGGGACTAAGAGACTCACCGATCTCTTCCCAGATGACAGATCCCAGAGGGCCTACAATCCGATCGCCAGCGGCGATGTCGTTTATTTCGTCGGCTTCGATGGCTTCATTCGAGTGGCCGATGGGGACACCGGAGAAACGTCCCTGCTCTATCGCAGCACCGTTGACGACGACGTGCCTGTGCAGGGTCGAAATCTGAGCAATATTGATGGACAGATTTACTATCAAGACGCGAACCAACTTTGGACCACTGACGGTACGCCGTCCGGAACAAGAGCGATCTCGGGCGCCTTCGGGGACGGTGGCGGCAACTTGGTTGCTATAGCGAAGCTCAACGGCGAGCTCTACGTTTCCGTTGATTCATACGATATCGGAGGGAGCAACAAGCTTTGGAAAGTTAGCGAATCGACCAGCGATACGACCCTCCTCGCCTCCTTTCAATCAGGGACTGTCACTCAGGCCCTTGCGATAGCAAACGAAGGGGCACTCTACTTTCGCGGCTATGATCCCACGCTCGGATTTCAAACTTGGCGTACGGATGGAACGCCGGAGGGAACAACCCGCATTAACAGTTTTCTGGCGCTAGAAAGCGGAACGCCGCTCCCAATCGAAGGCCCAGATGGAACGCTAATCATGGGCATCGAGACCGCGCAGTTCGATCGCGAACCATACGTCGTCCAGCTCGATACGCCGCCGGTAATCACGCTCCAACCGATTCAGCTCAGTGAAGACGGGCAAAGCATCCTGCTCAGCGCGTTGGGAACCTATGATCTGCTGGACTCATTGAGTGAGTTGCAATTCGATTGGGACCTGGACGGCGACGGTCGCTACGACAATGCAAGCGGACTGCTCTCGTCGATTTCGCTGACCGAGTTAGCGACGCTAGGAGTCGCGAATATCTCGCTGCGCGTCATCGATACGGATGGTCAAATCGCGACCCGCTCGCTGGTACTCGATTCAGCGATCCCGATCATCTCGGTTGACGATAGCGACGGCATAATCGTGAACGAAGGTTCCACCGCCGAGAATGGCGGACGTTTTGGCCATGCTCTTGGCGGCGACGTCGAACTAACGGCGTCTGTCGGCGTCGTCACAGACAACAAAGACGGCACGTGGAGTTGGAGCTATACGACGCTCGACGGCCCGGATGATACGCAGACAGTGACGATTAATGCAGTCGACGGGGGTCATCAATCGAGCATCAGCTTTGCGCTCGTCGTCCATAACCAAGCTCCAAGCGTCACCAATCTCCAGCCCAACGTCACCGTGATGCAAGGAATGGTCGCGGTTACTAGTGGGACCTATAGCGATGTCGCGGCCGATACCGTTTTCGGGACCGCTTCGATTGGCGACATTGTTATCCACGATGACGGAACGTGGAGTTGGAGTTTCGACACTTCACAAATAGAACCCGGTTCTGATAGGGTCCATGTACGTCTTTACGACGAGCAGAACTCCGGCTCCGAGTTTTCCTTTTCGCTGATTGTCGATCCCGTTTCGCCAGTGATCGAAGTTAACAACTTGTCACTTCAGTTCGTCGCTGGATCGACTGCATCTAATTCTGGAACGTTCTATAGTCCCAACGGACAATTTGCGTATCTCTCTGCGTCCCAGGGAACGGTCATCGACAAAGGAGACGGAACCTGGTTTTGGGCGTGGCATGACGTTCCTCAACAGCCGGTGCAAACAATCACGATCACGGTGCAGTACGGCGACGGCAGCAGTGGATTCACGACATTCGATTTGGCCGTAAGCGCGAAATCAGACGCCTATCTGATCAAAGATCTGCTGGACCACGGCAGCTTCCCGAACTCCCAACCAGAGGATTTCATTCGACTAGGCGACGCTGTTTATTTCATCGCGAATAATAATAACAACGAAGTCGGACTCTGGCGGACGGATGGGACAGAGGAAGGAACTCTCTTTATTCACTCAACGGGACGACTCAGCAGTTCAAACGTGAACTATGAATCAATTCTGAACGTCAATGGGATTTTATACTTCGTCACTTTTGAACAAGGCGTCACCACTCTCTGGATATCTGATGGAACGACCGAGGGAACCCGTTCGATCGCGGAGTTCGATTCTCCCATCAACTACTTAACCGTGGTCAACGGCGAAGTTTTTTTTGCCGCCGATGACGGCCTCCATGGCTTCGAATTATGGAAATCGAATGGAACGGATGTAGGAACCGTGATGGTCGCCGATATCAATCCGTACGGCAGTTCGAATCTCTTCCAACTTGCCGCGGTTAACGGCGTGCTTGTTTTTACCGCCGAGAATGGCGTCCATGGGAAACAAATTTGGAAATCGGATGGTTCATCCGCCGGCACCATGCCGTTGACCGAACTCGAGTCGGAAATCTCGCTTGATTTTCCTGTCAATGTTGACGGAATCCTTTATTTTCCAACATTAGGCAGCTCGCATGGCTATGAACTTTGGAAGAGCGATGGAACTGCGGAGGGAACCGGACTGGCTTTCGATATCGTTCCCGGTGAAGAACCGTCGCATCCCAATCGGCTCCGGTCGATCGACGGCACGTTTTATTTTCAAGCAACGACTCCGGAGCACGGCACGCAGTTGTGGAAGCTGAACCCTGCGTCAGGACAAGTCGTTCGCTTGACGGACTTTGCGGCGACGCCCGATGAACGCATCTATCCGTTGGTTAGCTTTCAAGGAGATGTCTACTTCTTTCGCGAATTCTACGATGCGTCGACGAAGCAGTTTTATCGACCGACGGAGCTTTGGAAGATCAGCGGTGCAACCGGCGCTGCGACCGTTGTGGCGCAAGTGTCGTCAGGAGGTTTACCGCTGCGATACAACGTACCCTATGAGCTGGACGGCAAGCTCTACTTTCATGGCTACGATGAAGTCGCAGGCTCCGAATTGTGGATGACCGACGGAACGCCGGAAGGAACCGTTCAAATAACCGATCTGGCCCAATCCGGCTTGATTCGTCGATTCATTCACTTTGAAGACAAATTCATCTTTGCGGCGTCGGAGGGTTATCGAGGAGTCGAACCGTACGCCTTCAACTTGACATCGGGTCCGGTTGCAAAAATCGCCGATCCTCGCGGTAGCGATAATCGTCAAAACATCCTTCTCAGCGCCTTCGGATCGTATGACTTTCAAGATCCGGTTGCCGATCTGCAGTTCGCCTGGGATTTGGATGGCGACGGCATTTATGATGACGCGGTTGGGATAAATCCATCCTTGTCAATCGCCGAGTGGGAGTTGCCCCCTTCCTGGTGGATCGGTTTGCTGGTGACCAATAGTCGGGGGATTTCGGCAACTGCAGCCCAAGTTGTCGATACGCAATCTCCCTACGTGTCGGTCGATCAAATCCAAGTGCAAGTAAATCTGAACGAGTCAGTCATCAACAGCGGCGAATTTGGAAGTCTCCAGGGGGAATCCGTAACGCTTAGCGCTTCCCTCGGCGATGTCGTCGACAATGGCGACGGCACATGGAGTTGGAGTTATACAGCGCCCACATCAGGCCCTTCTCGACACCATACCGTTGTCATTACAGCCGACGACGGATTCGAACAAAGTCAGATCACCTTTGATCTGTTCGAGCAGAATCCGCGCCCAGTGATTGAGATTATCGACGGCTCTCATTTCGTACTTCAAGGCGATACGGCGATCGCATCCGGAACCTATTCCGATGCGTCCGCTGCTGTCATTTCGATGACTGCGTCGATCGGAGATCTTGTCGATCATGGCGACGGCACTTGGAGCTGGAGTTATGTTGTCCCGCTGGACGCAGTCGGAACCGTCCTGGTAAGGTTCTCGGCTTCGGACGCTGATGGTGCGACAACGACCCGTTTCTTTTCACCCCACGTAACTCCCATCTCGGCTGCATACATCACGATCAACAACTCTCCAGCAGCAACGGATGAATCCGGCGAAGTGCAGATATTGCCCGCTGATTTGATACAGATCAGCGAATGGGATTCCTTCACGGTCAACGTCTGGGTTCGTCGCGATGAATCGCGTACAGACCAACTGACGAATGTCTCGATGAACCTTCATTACAACAACGCGCGGTTTCAGCTCGACAGCTTTACGCCTAGTAGCGGTGTCGGTCTACTCGAAGTCAGCGATACCAGCGATATGCTCGAAATCAACGCCAATCAATTCGACCTCGGCGACGACCTTGTGGGGGAACTACTGCTGATTGGCAGCTTCCGTTTTCGGCCAGGTCCAGAATCGGCTATTGCGAATGACATCGAAGGCAATTACCCAGAGTCGTTCGACCTGGAGTTCTCGCTCACCGATGTGCAAACCAAGACCGATATTTTTGGCGAAGTCCCCGGCCAACAAGTCGGAGCCCCAACGACGCAACTGCAAGTCGTCCCCTACGACGTCGACGATGACGGCAGCGTCTCGTTGATCGACCTGACCTACTTGATTCGCAAAATTGGTACGCCGGTCGCAACGGATCCCAAAGCGTACAAGTTCGATTTTGATCGTAATGGCGCCGTCTCGTTAGTCGATTTGACCTACTTGATTCGCAACATCGGGAAAAACGCTTACAACGGCGGCCAGATCCAGTTCCCTAAGTACTATCAGCCCCCGGTGTCGCCGCTTGAAACCGAAGCGCTCGTCGCCCAAACGGAGTCCGTCACACCCGCAGCATCCAGCAGCTTGCTGGAAGCCGAGGAAATCCCTCCCAGCGAACCGGTCAGTCCGCCGCCCAACAACGAAGAGGCCAACCTCGATGCTGCGTTTGGCACGCTTGGCTCTTTGATCGATTGCTGGGAATCGTCAACGGACGACAATGAGGTACAAGAGAACTTCGAACAGGCGATCTCGTTCGCCCACACCCAATGGCGCCCCGACTATGTGCCTGATTGGGTGCTGCAAGAATCAGCGGTCGCCGATTGCGTCGTCGAACACGCGGTGGAATTGATCGAAGAACTGGCAGAAGAATTTCCGCGGCTCGATCAGTTTTTCGATCGGTTAAAGAGCCGATTTGAGGATCGCTAACAGTTCCTGCTCGCTCGGGCGACGCGGATTGGTACGCATGAGGCGCGTGATCGTGATACTCTTGGCGGCGAAGCCGGGGAGCATCTCCAGCGTGACGCCATACTCGCGCAGACGCGCCGGTATGCCGATCGCCTGTTTGAGTTGTTCGACTTGGGTGATCGCCGCGGCGGCGGTTGGTTCTCCGCCGAGTAGTTGCGCTACGCGGGCAAATTTCTCGGTTCGCGTTTCCAAATTGAATTGCATCACGTAGGGCAACAGCAGACCGTTTCCGCCGCCGTGACTGCAATGGACAGCGCCGCCGATTGGATACTCCAACGCATGAACCACGGCGACCCCCGCGTTGGAAAATGCGAGCCCGGCCAACGTCGCCGCCAAGGCCATGCCGGTGCGGGCCTCGATATCGTCTCCGTGCCGTACGGCTTGCACCAGGTGTTGACCTACCAGCGCGATCGCTTTCTCGGCCAACGCATCGACTAGCGGATGCGAACCGCTATAAGGCGCCGGCGCGTCGCCGTCTTGCTCCAACATGTCGAATGTTGTCGACGTGTAGGCTTCGACCGCGTGCGTCAACGCATCAATGCCGCTGTCGGCAGTTACTTGCGGTGGGCAGGTCGCCGAGAGGAGCGGATCGACAATCGCCAACGTCGGCCGCAAATATTGGCTCAGCGTGCTGACCTTCATCGCGTTTTCGATATCGGTCAACACTGCCGATTGCGAAACTTCACTGCCGGTCCCGGCCGTGGTTGGCAGCGCGATGATCGGCGTCACCGGGCCGGGCACTTGATCCCAGCCAAAATAATCGGCCGCCGCGCCGCCGTGGGCGTGCAAGATGGCGACGATCTTGGCCAGGTCAATGTTGCTGCCGCCGCCGAGACCGCAGATCGCGTGGGGGCCAAATTTTTGAGCCACCGCATGAGCTGCGACGGCGACGCTAAGATCGGGTTCGGCGCAGCTGCCGTCAAAGATTTCGACCGTAACGCCGGCGTCGATCAAAGGCTGCCGAACCTTGTCGATCAGCCCTAACCGCACCAGCGTCGCGTCGGTGACGATCAGCACGCGCGACCAGCTGCGCCGCGCGGCCAACAAGCCGACGCGTTGACTAGCTGCGGCGCCAAAGGTCAGCTCGCCGGCCGAGTAAAAGCTCCAGTGGTTGACCATCAGCGGCGTCTACTCCTGCTTGGCGAGCAGCGTCTCTAGATACTTCGCGACCAACGTCGCGTCATCTTTCGAGACGAAGTGATCAATCTGGGCTTGGGGGACTTTCAGCTTTTCGAGATGGCCGATCACCCGCTTCCAGACGGTCGCCCGCTTTTTCCCTTCGGCGAGATACAGCTCGGTGATGTTCTCTTGCAACTTCTGAATCGCGATCGAGTCCCGGTTCTCGTAGTAGTTGCGGATAATGTTCTGTTGGTGTTTCGAGAAGTTTTGAGACATGGTCGGTCTCTCCCGGGAAACAATGCGTCTGGAAAACGAACTAAGCAATCGTGGCAAAGCAAATAGCCGCTGTAAAGGGTGACTAGCACGCGTCATGCTAGCGGATCCGGCTCGGCGATGGGGTCTTTGTCGGCAATGACGGAATAGTCTCGCACCAAACGGTATCCGTCGCCGCGCAGCGCCAGCAAAACGCCGCTCCACAAAGTGATTGGGATACCGAGCATTACAAATAGAAGAGTGATTTGCCGCGGGTAGAAATACCAGCCGCACAGGCAAGCCGCCGCCAGGCAGATGAGCCCGGTTATGATCAACGCGGTGGGAGAAAATCCGCGTCTCGCCGGGGCAAGTCCGATGCGGACCATCCCGGCCAATATGGTGATAACCACAATACTCGCAGGCAGCGCCTCGGCCATGGGACCGCTCGCCCATTTTTGAAACATTCCCATCGCCACCAGAATTGCCGCGAGGAACAGGTAATCGACCGGAGACATCGGCAGCGACATTCGCGGCGGCGACGCTGGTTCGTCGCTACTGATGCGCTGAAAACGCCAACAGCGACGACGATTCCAGTAGGCGAGCGCCACTGACAGAATGGCGAGCACCAACCAGAAAACAATCGCAATCTGACCAAACAAACTGTTCGCCATGCCAGGGTTATCCCGCCAGAGAATCCAATAGGCGATTCCACCGACCATCCCATGAGAGACCGCTAATATCAACAAAGTCGCCCAGCATCGCCTGGGAGCCATTACTAGCAAATAGCAACCAATCGCGACAAAAGCGGCGATTACGGGAACAGCGACTCGCCAGACGAATGAGAAGAGGCCCGAGCTCAGCAAGATGACATGGGAATTGGGCCAGCAAGCCAGGATGGCGATCAGGGCGACGATCGCCGCGCCATAGAACAAGACGAACGCAGGTGTCCGCCATGGGGCGGCTGCGCGCTTTTGCACGGCAAGCGTTGATTCGGCGTCGTAAGCGAACTGACTCATCAGGCGATCCTGGTCCATTGGTCCCTTTCAATATACGCAACTCGGCGGCAAAACTCTCGCTTTGGTCGCGCCGAGGCCAGAAATTTGTGATACAAACAAATGGTTCCGATCGATGAGGGGCTAGAATGAACGACCAACCGCAATTCGCCCTGCTGCGTGATCCTGACGCCCAGTTTTCGGTGAGAGACGCCGCTGCGATTCTCGCTCCGTTCAGCGGCGAGATCCCGGCTGAGTTTCTTCAAACGCTTCATCGACGCCCCGGCGTATTGCTCCGGAATCTTTCCGAAAAAGAGGCGCTCGAAGCGGCCGCAGCACTGGGCCGCGCCGATATCGCCGTTCGTGTGGTCGGCGAAAACAAACTGGTTGAAGTCCCCGCGCCTCCGCGCTATCCGCTGAAAAGCGCGATCCTCGAAAATGACGCATTTGTGGTCGACGTGCCGCGCTGGACCGGTCGTATTCCCTGGGAGAAGTTCTTTTTGCTCGATATCGTGCCCGAGTTCGTCCGCAAGACCGGCACGCTGGAACTCGATCCGCATGACTCACAACTTTACGCCGAAACGAACTCCAGCACCGCGTCCCTCTCTTCACGCCCGCGAACGTCCATTACCATTTATCTCGAAATCCTCTGCCGCGATCCATTGATTCGGATGCGGATTGATCGCAACGCGTTCGCCTATCGCAAAGCAGGCATTCCAGTCGTTCCGAGCCGCGAAACCAATTTCCGCACTCTGGCGGAGATCATTCAGTCGCGCTGCGATAACGCCGTCATCGGTCCCGGTTTTTCGCAGTTGAACCAAGGGATGAATTCGACCAAAGAGTCAAACTATGACCGAGCTCGCTTCGAGAATCTTGCGACCTGGTTGCTGACGATCCAAGGGGTTGCCGGCTAGGCGGACGCAACTTTCGCGGGAAGAGACAGTTGAATATCGCGCGAAGCTCCCGTTATCCTTAGTTTAGAAGCAGACAATTCAGACCATGTCCAAGGAAACGACGATGGCCAGCGACGAAACGATCATCGTGCCAGAGATGAATCCATTCGCATCTCCGATGGCTGACGTGAACGTCTCGGTCGCCGAAACAGGCTACCGCGTGCGGGGAAACAAGCTGGAAGCCCGCACGCCGATCCAACTCCCCCATGTCTGCATCCACTGCGGAGAAGACGCATGCGAAGGCCGTCGCTTCGACCGGAAGATCTATTGGACGCCTCCTTGGATCTTTTTACTGCTTTTGGCGGGGCCCATCTTTGTCGTGATCGGATCGATGCTGATCCGCAAGCCGCTGCAGATCGACTATGCGCTTTGCCCAAACTGTAACGGCCGCCGCAAAACGAAGATCGCTATCGTTTCGTTGATTTGGCTAGCGCTGCTGGGCTGCACAATTTTGGCGATCGGGTTAGAAAGCGGCGCCCTGGCTGGAGTCTGCGTGCTGCTGTTTCTCGCTGGAATTGTTGGGCTGATTATTTGCGGCGAGCACTTCAAAGCAACTAGCCACACCGACGGCGTCTTTCAAATCGCTGGCGCAAAGGCTCCTTTTTTAGAGCATCCCGTCGTTCAGCGCCAATCGCTAGAAGGAGACGATTTGTACGAAGGCAATCGTTAAAGTCGCTCGTCCATTTCCAAATCCACAAACGGCTCTCTCACACAGTGAGTGGGAGAATAGCGGCCGTTGCGGTTTCACCGCAACACCCCCCCTCTTCACGGTTCTCCGCAAATCCCTGATTTTGCAGGCTTGCGCCAAGCAAAACATTCTAGGTTTGCGGTACACAAGCACGATACATCGTGTATCGCTGCCGAAGTTCCAAACTCCCTTCAGTCGCGAAGAACCTTTGGACAGACGCGTTTTACTTATCGAAGATAACCCGCTCGATCAACTCCTCGCGGCGACGATCTTGCGCAAAAACGGCTACGTCGTCAAAATTGTCGATGATGGCCTGGATGCATTAGAGCAAGTCGCTGGCGGCGAAGTGTTTGACATCATCCTCGTCGATTACGAACTTCCAACGCTTAACGGCATTGAAGTCACCCAGGAATTGAGAACGCTCGGTTTCCGCCGCTCCATCGTCGCGGTTAGCGCTGGATCCGAAGCCGAACTGATCAACGACTGGCGAGACGCTGGATGTTGCGACTTTTTAGCAAAGCCATATTTACCAAGACAACTTCGTGAGCTTGTCAATCACACGCTGATGCGACGCTCGGCGAGACGGCCGTTGGCCTTCACCTTAAAATACACGGACCTGCGTACATAATCGCCACAGGGGCAGACTGGGCGATTATAATGACGTGGGCGGCAGGGGCGCCGCCTGCGTTTTTTTGTTTCTTGGTCGCTTGAGGAGCGAAAAAACCGCCCTTCAATGTCGCTGGTCTTTGTGCGATTCAATCGCGCCGCGCTAACCGTCGCCGTCTTTCAGTCCCAACCGCGAGAGCCAGTTGCCGCGCGTCGGCTTGTCGTCCCCTTTGTTGCCGGTCGACGGGTTCAGCTTGCTGAGTTTTTCCCGCTCATTTTCCAGACGCTGTAATTTGTCTTCTAGCTCGGCCCGTTCTCGAGCGATCTTCGCTCGCTCGACGGAGATGTCGACTTCCGCTTTTCGCAGCTTGTCTTTCCATTGCGCTTGCAAGTTTTTCAGGTTCTCACGTTCCTGTTTCACCAGCTCGTCTTGATCGAGCATTTCGGCGATCGCGTTGGCGCCCATCGCCAAACCGTTGGCGGCGGCGGCGTTGCCTTGTTGCGACTCGTCCAACTTTTTACGGAGTTCCGCCAGCTCTTCTTCTTTGACTTTGATCGCTCGATCGGTGCTGGTGATCGCTTCTTCGATCTTCATCTTTTCGCGCCGCTCATCTTCGTCCAGATCCTCGTCGTAGTCGGCTTCCAGCTGCGCCAACATCCGACGCTTGGTCGCTTCCCAATCCATGCCGTCGTCATTGGCGGCGGTTTGAGGTCCAGGCGGTCCCGCTTTCTTCAGTTTCGCTTCCAGCTCGGCATTGGCCGCTTTGGCTTCTTTTAAATCATCGAGCGACATTTGCAGACGCCGCCTCAGTTTCTCGATTTCTTCCGCATCGGCCTCGGCTTCGCCGGACCCACCTTCTTGCAGTTGTCTCTGCAGGTCGCTGATTTTTTCGAGCAGGTCATTTTTGTCGCGGCGAAGTTCCGCCGTCTGTTCGTCGCTCGACTCCCCTGATCCGGCTTCGGCCGCGATTCGCTCGTTTTCTTTCTCAAGCGCCGCCGACTTCTCTTGCTCCGCTTCCAATTGTCGACGGAGCGAGCCGACTTGTTCGCGAATCTGCTCAGAATCGCCGCGTGCTTGGAAGAGCGCCACTTGCGACGCATCGAGCTGGCTTTTCAGTTCGCCCTGGATTTCGTCGAGCTGATGACGAAGATCTTCGTTTTCAATCCGCAATTTGTCGGACTCGTCGTTCAAACCAGATCGTTCGCTGTCACGACTTTGCAACTGTTGGCGCAGTTCGTCTCGTTCCGCCTCCACACTCTCCAGTTTCGCGGCAAGCTCTTCCTGCCCTAACGCATCTGATTGGGCGTGCGTTAATTGTTCACGCAACGTGTGCAGTTCTTGCTCTTTTACGAGTAGCGAATCTTCAGCCTGCTTCTGCGCAGCAGCCGAAACGGCTTGCTGCTGCTGGAGAGCCGCGATTTGCTCCGATAGCTGATCGGATTGCGACTGCATCTCGGCCAACGACTTTTGGGCCGCCAGCAGCTTGGCGGAAAGATCGCCTGCTTGCTGGAGTTCGGCGGTCGATTGTTGTCGCAGCGTTTCTAGTTCGCTCCGAAGGGAGTCGCGCTCGGCGGCGATCTGAGCGACTTCCGCGGCGCGTTCGTGCTGCGATTTGCGCGCCCCTTCAAGCTGATCGCGTAACGACTGGGCGTCGACTTCCGATTGTCCAACGCGACTTTGCAAGTCTTCGTATTGTCGACGGAAATCATCACGCTGCGACTGAGCGGTCGCTAGTTCGTTATTCAGCGACTCTTGTTCGGATTGAAGTTGATCGCGTCGACTTGCGAGTTCGCTTTGCTTCTTCTCGGCTTGGACGACTTCACTGCGGGCGACGCCCAACTCGGTTCGCAACGATTCGCAATCGGCAGTCAGACGCTCTCGCTGGGCGACATGGGCTTCGCGATCTCCACGCAGATCATCCGCCTCTTGATTGATGCGAGCGACTTCTTGTTCGGTTTTCTGCAGCTTCGCTTGCAGGCTTTCAGCGCGACTCTCGGCGTCCAGACGGACGCGGGCGATTTCGTGTTCGGCCTGATGCAGCTTCGCCTGAAGATCGTCGGCGCGACTGTTCGCTTCGGCCAGTGATTTCTGCAGTTCGCCTGATTCGCCGCACTGCTCTGAGAATTGTTGCTGACGTTGCTGGAGCGCTTGCTCCCTTTCGGCCAATTGAGCGGCAAGCTCGTTCAGCTCGTCCTGTCGGGATTGTTGCTCTTGCTCACGCTGTCGCCGTTCGGCCTGCCATTGCGTTTGTTGCTGTTGGAACGCTGCGACGGAAGCGGTCAGATCGGCCGAATCGCATTGCAGCTTTTCGGTGGTCGCAGAGAGTTCGCCCGCTTGTCCTTCAAGCGTTTGTTCTTTGCTCTGCAACCCGTCAGTGACCGTCTTCAACTGTTGCAGGATTCGAAGTTCGATCTGCTCGAGCGACTGTCGTCGCTCGGTCAATACGGTCCGCGCACGATCGCGCTGACGGCCGATGGCAGTCGCCAGGTCATCGAGAGGAGATTTGCTCACTTGGGGATTTACGTCTTCCATGATTCCACGACAGGATTCGGGTGACTCGGCGCTTCGGCCCAGGAAGCGACCGCCTCGAGTCTCTCTGCGTAAATTCGTCTACGCTTCTATAGATTAGGTCGTCATTCGCAGGAGCGTCGATTCTCGACGGATGATTTCCGGCAACAACGGAGATCCGCATGCGCAGCAAAACGGCGTCGCAATTAGCCGACGCCGTTAAAATCGCTACAGCCGGCCCTTCGGATCAGCCGCTGCAAATGTATTAACAAGAGACTACGCGGCTGGCGACTCGGGCAAACTGCGAATGCCGATCGACAGCATCACCCAGTACCAACCGGCGAAAATCAATTCAATTCCAAGAAACATGCCGATGATGAAGAGCGAGTTATCAGGCCAGCCTTTGTTGATCATCAAGCCCAACAACACGCTGATCGCGCCGGAAAGCATCTGCCAGCCCCAAGCCGGGAAGCGAATCGTCAACGCCGCGACGATGCGGAAGAGCCCGCCAACCAGCAAGAAGGCGGCGATCAGCAGCGTGACCGCTTGCAGCGCTTCGATCGGAGCGTCAATCATCAACATCCCGACAACCGCGTAAAAAATGCCCATTAGAAGATGCAGCACCATGCCGCTCCAGCGACCCGCCCAAAATGCGCTGGCGATTTGAGCAGCACCGCCAACCACCATCAGCAAACCGAAAAAGACGATGACCGCCAATGAAGTAATGAATGAAGAACCCAAGGCTACGAGGCCAAGCACGATCAGGCCGATGCCGAGAAAGAGGAACCAGCACCATTCTTTTCGTAAGTCGTGCAGTTCATGGCGGATCTCCGACGGCAAATTGGTTTCGTTTGACATAGCTCGAAAGCTCCCGATTACAAAATGAGGGGGGTACGTTGTTCGATTGTTTGACAATATCGCTATTACGACTGTAGCCGCCGTTTTGGCGCCAGGCGGTAACTGCGTGCCGAAGTGCGCAAAAAAAATCCCCGGCCAAGGCCGAGGATTTTGTCGATTTTAGCGATTGCCCTAGCGGCTCTAGCCGGCGATCGAAGCCTTCGCTTCTTTCACGACGTTTTCGACCGTAATGCCAAAGTACGGGAAGAGCTCTTCTGCCGGAGCGCTGGCCCCAAACCCTTTCATGCCGACAAAGCGGCCGCGGAAACCGAGATATCGATCCCACGACTGGCGAACGCCTGCTTCGACCGCCACGCGAGCGACCACGCTGCTGGGAAGCACGCTTTCTTGGTAGGCGGCGTCTTGTTTCTCGAACAACTCGGCGCACGGCATGCTGACCAAGCGAGCTTTTACCCCATCGGCCTTCAACGTTTCGAACGCTTCCACCGCCAGCGACAGTTCGCTGCCGGTCGCCAGCAAAATCACTTCCGGCGTCCCGCCGCAATCGGCCAACACATATCCGCCGCGGGTGGTTCCGCTGGCGCAAGCATATTTTTCACGATCCAACGTCGGCAGGTTTTGACGAGTGAGGACGATCACCGACGGACGATCAGTCAGTTCCATCACCGCTTTGTAGGCCTGCGACACTTCGTTGGCGTCGCCCGGACGGAAGACCGCAATGTTTGGAATCGCGCGAATCGCCGTCAGGTGCTCCACCGGCTGGTGGGTCGGTCCATCTTCGCCGACGCCGATCGAATCGTGCGTGAAGATGTAGAGCACCGGCAATCCCATGATCGCCGACAATCGCATTGACGGACGTAAATAGTCGCTAAAGACAAAGAACGTGGAGATGAAGGGACGATACCCCGACAAGCACAAGCCGTTGGCGATCGCGGCCATCGCATGTTCGCGAATGCCGAAGTGCATGTTACGGCCGCTGTGGTCGTCGGCCAAAAAACTGCCGGCGCCGGGGAACTTCAAACCGGTTTTGGTCGAAGGCTCCAAGTCGGCCGAACCGCCCAGCAAGCTTGGTACGCTCTTGGCGATCGCGTTGAGCACCTGTCCGCCGGAAGCGCGCGACGCGACTCCCTTCGGATTGGCGTCAAACTCCGGCAGTTCAGCGTCCCACTCGGTCGGCAAATCGCCTGACATGATCTGCTTCCACTCATTCGCTTCGGCTGGGAACGCTTTTTCATAAGCCGCGAATTTCGCTTCCCAATCGGTGCGAGCCGTCGCTCCGCGAGCGCCCATCGTTTCGGCAAAGTGATCGGTCGTCTCGCTTGGCACAACAAACTTGTCGTAGCCCCAGCCGTAGACTTCTTTGGTCGCAGCAATTTCCGCTTCCCCCAATGGAGCGCCGTGAGCGCCATGCGTGTTGGCCATCGTCGGCGCACCCCAGGCGATGATGCTGCGCACGATGATCAAGGTCGGTTTGTCTTCGGTCGCTTTGAAAGAATCGTAAGCGGCGTTCAACAAGCCCAGGTTATTCGCGTCGGCAACCTTGACAACGTGCCAACCGAGTCCCTCAAAGCGAGTCGCGACATCTTCGCTAAACGCGAGTTCGGTGTCACCCTCGATCGTGATATGGTTGTCGTCGTAGATCCAGCAAAGGTTCGACAACTTCAAGTGACCAGCGATCGACGCCGCTTCGCAAGCGACCCCTTCCATCAAGTCGCCGTCGCTACACATCGCGTAAACGTCATAGCCGAACACGTCATGGCCGGGACGGTTGTAGCGGGTACGCTCGTACTCGGCGGCCATCGCCATGCCGACGCTGTTCGCTACGCCTTGGCCAAGGGGACCGGTCGTCGTTTCGATCCCGGTGACTTCATAGCTTTCCGGGTGACCGGCGCATGGGCTATGCAATTGACGAAACCGCTTGATGTCGTCGATTTTGACCGACAATTCGTCGCCGCCATTTTTGCTCTTCACGCCGGCCAGATGCAGCAGCGAGTAGATTAGCATCGACGCGTGACCGCACGATAAGACGAAGCGATCGCGTCCCGCCCAACGGGGATAGTTGGGGTCGTAGTTTAAATGGTTTGACCACAACGTGTAGGCGACCGGAGCAAGCGCCATCGGCGTGCCGGGGTGACCGCTATTAGCCGCCTGAACGGCGTCCATCGACAAAGTACGGATGGCGTTGATCGTTAGCTGTTCGATGCTGGTTGTGGAAACGGACATTCGGCTTCAATTCTCGCGTGACAGTAGAATAAGTAGGGGTGATCGCAGCGGAAGCTTGCAACGATCGACCGGACGGAGCGCACAACGGCGCACTCCTTCCGCAAACCGGCCATTGTACCGGTCTTGAAAGCGAAGCGTCAACGATGCCGAACCCGCCAAAAGAAGGCTTTCTTTGGACCTTAATGGTGGTGAAAGCGGAGCATTAACTTCCCACCCCTTTGAATTCGCCGCTTCGGACCACTATTTTTGGGGCCTCCCCTCTAATTACCAATTGTTGATTCTGACCTGAAAACCAACGAGTCCTGCAGATGGAACAACGTATTGAACGCTTGGAAGAGCTGGTGACCTATCTCGAAGAGACGCTCCGCGTCCTCAACGAAGTGGTTGTTCAGCAAGCGAACCAACTCGACAAAGTAACCAAACACTGCCAGCAGTTCTCCAACGAACTGCGCGATGTTCGGGAACAGATGACAGAGAAGCGCAGCCCTGACGAAGAACGCCCGCCGCACTATTAATCATTGCGGCGGCATCAGGGCTAGACGATCTCCGAGAACTACGACTCTGTGAGTTGTGCGATGAACGACTAGCTTGCTTCCGTCGGTTGCGGTTCGACCGCGGGCAGTTCGATGTAGAAGGTGCATCCCTGCCCTTGCCCCGGCGAATCCAGCCAGATACGTCCTCCCTGCAATTGAATAATCCGCTGCACCAGCGCCAGTCCGACTCCGGTCCCTTCGGTGCGCGGGTCGAGCTTTTCAAACAATCCAAAAACGCGCTGATGAAACTTCGGATCGATGCCGATTCCATTGTCTTTAATATAAATCGTCGGCGGGCGGTCTTTGCCGGTGATCACGCCGATTTCAATCGAAGGGTTTTGCGAGTTCCGATATTTGACCGCATTCTCTAGCAGGTTTTGAAACACTTGCTGCCAGCGGACCCGATCACCGCTGATCGTCGGCAGCGTGTCGTTGATAATGATCTTGACGCCGGCGCTCTTGATACGCGCTTGCAACTGAGACATCGACTCTTGCACCAAGTCGTGCAGCGGAACAATTTCATGGGGATCCAAAACGCGACCGACGCGCGACAATTCCAACAGGTTGTCGAGCAGCGTTCCCATTTTGCGAACCGCCAGCATGATCTCATGACAATCTTGCTTGACTGCTTCCGCATCGTTGAGTTCGATATCCTCTTCCAGCACGCCGACAAAACCGCTGAGCGTCACGAGCGGACTGCGCAGTTCGTGCGAAACGGTATAGGTGAACCGCTCCAGCTCTGAGTTTTTGTATTCCAACTCCGAAATTAGTCGCTCGCGTTCCACCTCGGCTTCTTTCGCTTCAGAGACATCCGTAAACGCGCCGAGCATTCGGGTCGGTTCCCCTTTTTCGTTGCGTATTAGCATGCCGGAAGTCTGAATCCATCGATAGCGGCCGTCACGGGCTTGAAGCCGCACTTCTAAGGAGAATTCCCCTCCCTCGGCGCTCGCGAGATAATCGTTAAGCCAAGCTTGGTGTTCCTCCAGATCGGCGGGATGCATTAACGAGTAAATCGTCTTCCGCTGCGATCCCAATTCTTCGGCTGTGTATCCTAGCGTCTCAAAAATGTGATCGGAGTAGCTGATTGTGTCGTTTACAATATCCCAATCCCAGACCACGTCATTGGTCAGATCAACAATCAATTGCAAACGACGCTCGTTCTCTTGCAAATCGGATTCCGCCGTTTTTCGCTCCAGTTCTTTGCCGGCGCCTGAGGCGAATAGCTTTAACATCGACGTGATCATCTCGATGTCGTCAAACGGCTTATCATTCAACAACGACAGCAATCCGATAACTTCGCCGCGCGAATTGGTTAGCGGCGCACCTGCGTAGCTGACATAGCCAAAATCTTGCAGCATTGCGTCCTTGGGAAACTGCTGTTGGACATCGTCTCGATAAATCGCCAGGCAGTTGCATGCAATCTGTTCGCAAGGCGTATCAGTCAGATCGTAGATCAGATCCTCGGGCAGAAGATGTTCGTCTCGTTCCCAATGGGACAAGACCAGCACTTTTGTTCGATCCTGCGGCGACAATTGTCCGACAAAGGCCAGCTTACTTTCGAACGCCGCTCCCAATGAGTTAACGAGCGACTGCAAATAAGGGAGCCCCGACTGCTCACCGATTTGCAGAATGGTCGTGCGCAAAATCTCGTCGGATCGGCGCAGTCGTTCAAATTCGTCAGTAATTTCCATCAGGCAAAGTCATCGCGCACAGGATTCTTGTTTGCCGAAGTCTAGCCTGTACAACAAAAATCACGAAGCGAAGATTTTAGGAATGGGGATACCCGCAATTTCCAAAACTGCGCCAAAGAGAAAACTGGAGTCGAAGGCGGTGAATTAGCTGGCGAGAGCGCAGCGAGACTGCCAAGCTTACTCTTCGTCGTTCAGGAAGAGATCCTTCAAACCGGCGACAACTTCCCCAAAATAACTGCTGACGGCGCCTGACCAATCGCTCCACAGCTCATCACTGTCGATCAATTCAGTCATGATTTCGATTTCGATTTCCGTCTCAAACAACTGATCGTCGACTTCAATCTGCAGTAGCGTCTCTTTGTCGCCGTCGTTGTCTCCATCGGAATAGGAGACATTCCCTTGTAGCAGGGTAAAGTCGAACCCGACCGGAAAAATGAACTCGACCTGCAACAGCGCCTGCAGGGCCAACAACATCGCTGGATCTGGCGCCAACCGGTTGCCGCCAACATCAATGGGAACAAAACGCAGCGGCGGGTCATTCTGACCACCATCGCCGGGGTCTCCCTCATCGCCGGGATCCGTTCCGCCGCCAGGCCCTTCCTCGCCGCCAACCGTGGTTTCCGTGATCCAGGCCTCGGGATAGTTCGCCGGAAACTGGATCTCTTCCGAACCCCAGTTCTTGCCCAAGTTCCGAATCATGTAAGACATGTCGATGAGCGACACGACGTAATCTTTGTTGACGTCGGCGTACCAGGTCGCCTCACCGTTTGGTTCGCTTGCCGTATGGCCGAGCGTGCGAATCATCATCGACAAATCAATCAGATTGATCGATTGATCGTCATTCAGATCGTAGATCACCGGAACAAGCCCAAACTCGGGCGTTTCGGCGGAATGCACCTCCAGCGCGTTCCCCTCCGACGTCATCGCCGTGCTGCGAACCATATCAAGTTCCAGCGAATGAGGACCAACTGTTCCCGTTTCGAAGTCGAGCTCGACGTTGTCTCGGTTCAAGTCCGCGCCAAATTCAATGCGAGCAAACAATACCAATCCCTCAGCGGGCCCAGCACCTGCGGTCGGCGGCTGGGCGTGCGCCGTAAGATTGCGCAGCTCACCAAGTTCGTCGTCGACCGAAAACTGGCCGCCGGCGAACGCTGGTCCAAAGGTCACATTACGCGGAGTCGCAATCTCGGTTTGATAATTTAGGTCGACCGACATATCGTCGACCGATTCGCCCGATTCCACCCAAACTTCGACAAAATAACGATCCCACTCGTGGGTGCGGAGCATGCTCTCTGGCAATTGCTCAACGCTGCCGTGATCGGCATCGGAAAACTCGGTGGGGTCCGTAACGACGCTAAAGTGCAAGAGAACGGGAGCCGGATCGACCTGCTCTCCTTCCAACTCGAACTGACGTGGTCCGAAATTGGCCGCCGGTGACCGCGGCGTGTCGATATCGTCAGCCGGCGCAAAGTTGGGGTCTAAGAACGCGTCGGCGGCGAGCATCGCTCGAACTTCGAGCGACTCGATTGATGCGCCTCGACGTACATGAATACGTCGGACACGCAGAGGATTTCCGCCTTGAGGTCGCCACATGGCGATGTTGCTTGCCCAGAATGTGAGGAGGTTGCCTGAGACGCCGGTGTTCCGTCCGTACGCCGAGGTGTGAGGTTTCAGGGAGGTCTGTGGCCCGCGCTTGCCCTCATCCTGTGACCGTGTACTCCGTTATAAGTACAATGTGGGGGGATTGAAACGGTCTGGAGGGATTTTCTTGAAAATCTTACATAACCGCCCTTCGGGTTCCCGCAAGGGGCGACAAGCCCCCACCGCGATGGGTGCGTGCGGCGAATGCAGCGTCTAACTGCCCCAATCCGCCGAGTGCTCTTGCCTTAACTGGCCAAAAACTCTTCGGTAGAGACCGAAGTCGCATAGCCAAATTGCAGTGCCGCCATGAATGCGGCATGGGCCTGAGCGGCGGGGACATGAACTCCGTTGAATTTGAGATCACGTGACGCGCAAGCGTCATGCACCACCGTGCAATGGTAGCCAAAATCGTAGGAAGCCCTCGTCGCTGCATCCACGCACATATGGCTCATCGCACCGCAAATCACCACCTTCTCAATGCAGGCGTTGTCCAAAATCGATTTCAGCTCGGTTTCGCGGTAGGCATTGATGTCATGCTTCAACACAACCGGCTCGCCTTCCAAGCTCTGCACCTTGGGATGGATCTGTGCGCCAACGGAATTAGGAGCAAAGAACGGCGCATCAGCGGTCGGAAACTCGTGCCGGATATGCACTACCAGATCTCCCGACTCCCGGGCAGCGTTCAAAAGTCGCGCCGCATTGTCGGCAGCTTGATCCATCCCGCTCAAAGTCCAGCGACCACCCGGAAAATAGTCGTTTTGAATATCGATCACGATCAGCGCATACTTCGCCATATTCTCGCCTTTTTACGATGTTTGCCTGCTCACCACATCCACTAAGCGTCTGCAAACCTTGACGTCACGATATCGCGGCGTATCCAGGCAGTCAAAGAGTTTCCTCTTCGCCGCGCCGCTACTTACTTAATCGCCTTCCGCCGAAAACAATCGGCCGCATGGTCGTTGACGATCCCGGTCGCCTGCATCCAGGCATAGACGATCACCGGTCCGACAAATTTAAAGCCGCGCTGTTTGAACTCTTTCGAGATCGATTCGGAGAGCGGCGTCTTCGTCGGCACAATTCCGGTGGTGTTACGGATCGGTTTTCCTCCGGCCAGTTTCCAGACGAACGTCGAGAAATCTTCGCCCGACTCCTGCATCGCCAGATAAATACGAGCCCCCTGAATCGTCGATTCAATTTTGGCGCGAGAGCGGACGATTTCGGCGTTGCCCAGCAGGCGATTGATGTCTCGTTTGCCAAACCGCGCAACCAACGCGGGATCAAACCCGGCGAACGCTTCGCGAAAAGCGTCTCGTTTGCGCAAAATGGTCAACCAGGACAAGCCGGCCTGGAACCCGTCCAGCATCAATTTTTCCCACAGCGCTCGGCTGTCATACTCGGGAACTCCCCACTCTTCATCGTGATAGGCGCCTAGCAAATCATTGCTGTCAGCCCATTTGCATCGTTTTGGCATCGGATCAATCTTGGATGATTTTAGACTTGAACAGAACGCTTTAGGCTTTTGCCCGGCCCTCGGCTGCACTGCTTCGGATGATCGCCGCCGCCGAGCGTTACACGTTTGCTGGGACGCTAAAAATGGGGTCAGGTCCCAATTTCGCGGCGAAATTGGGACCTGACCCCATTTTTAGCCGAAACTCGATTTTGCTCCTTCGGTTGCAGTTCGCGGGAATTCTCGCCCCTTTCCCTTGCTCCTCCCGCTTGTAACCGGCTCTTTCCTGGGTTTAAATTGGAGGGATTTTACGCCGAGACCTCCGCCCCTAGAGGGTGGAACGATCTTTCCCACTTTGTCTCTTTCAACAGAACTGGGACCACGGTGCCGCGACGCGACGACATCAAGAAAATCCTGCTCATTGGTTCTGGCCCGATCATCATCGGCCAAGCCTGCGAATTCGATTACTCCGGCACTCAGGCCTGCAAGGCGCTGCGAGAGGAGGGCTATGAGGTGGTGTTGGTAAATTCCAACCCGGCCACCATCATGACCGATCCCGACATGGCCGATCGCACCTACATCGAGCCGCTCTCGTGGGAGATCATCGAAAAAATCATCGCCAAAGAGCGTCCTGATGCGCTGCTGCCGACTCTCGGCGGACAGACCGCGTTGAATCTGGCGATGGATCTAGACAAATTTGGCGTACTAGAAAAGTACGGCGTCGAGATGATCGGCGCCAACGCCGCCGTCATCGCCAAAGCGGAAGAACGTGAACAGTTCAAAGCGGCGATGGAAAAGATCGGGCTCGAAGTCTGTCGCGGCGGCACGGTCCATACGATTCAAGAAGCGCGCGCGGTGCTCGACGAGATCGGCCTGCCGGCCGTCGTTCGTCCCAGTTTCACGATGGGCGGATCAGGCTCAGCAATCGCCTACAACCGAGAAGAGTTTGACTCGCTGGTCCGCAACGGGCTCGATCAATCGCCGGTTAACGAAGTGCTGATCGAAGAGTCGGTGATCGGTTGGAAAGAATACGAGATGGAGGTGATGCGCGACGTCGCCGACAACGTCGTGATCATCTGTACGATCGAAAACTTTGACCCGGTCGGCGTGCATACCGGCGACTCGATCACGGTCGCTCCGGCTCAGACGCTCAGCGACAAAGAATACCAGCGGATGCGTGACGCTTCGCTCGCGGTGATTCGCGAGATCGGCGTCGAGACCGGCGGCTCGAACATTCAGTTCGCCAACGATCCGCATTCGGACCGGATGATCGTCATCGAGATGAATCCCCGCGTCAGTCGCAGTTCGGCGCTCGCGTCGAAGGCGACCGGTTTCCCGATCGCCAAAATCGCGGCCAAACTAGCGGTCGGCTATCTGCTGCACGAACTGCCGAACGACATCACCCGCGAGACGCTCGCCTGCTTTGAGCCGACGATCGATTATGTTGTCACCAAGATTCCGCGGTTCGCGTTTGAGAAGTTCCCCGAAGCCGACGCGACGCTGACAACGCAAATGAAGAGCGTCGGCGAAACGATGGCGATCGGCCGCACCTTTAAAGAGTCGTTTCAAAAAGCGCTGCGCGGGCTCGAGGTCGGACGCTTCGGCTTCGGCAGCGACGGCAAAGATCTGTGGGGAACCGAAGAGCAGCCGTCGGATGACGAGATTCGGGCCAAACTCAGCACTCCCAACGCCGACCGTCCCTGGTATCTGCGGTATGCGATCAAGTCGGGCATGACGCTGGAGAAGATCCACCAACTGACCTTCATCGATCCCTGGTTCATCGATCAGCTGCAACAGTTGGTCGAAAAAGAAGAAGAACTTGCCGCGATCGGCTCGCTGAGCGCGATCACCGCCGCGCAGATGAAAGAAGCGAAGCAGTTCGGTTATTCCGATCGCCAACTATCCACGCTGCTGGGAAGCAGTGAGTTGGAAGTTCGCAAACAGCGGAAGAAACTGGGCGTGATCACCACGTTCAAATCGGTCGATACCTGCGCCGCCGAATTTGAAGCGTACACGCCTTATTTCTATTCGACCTACGAGGACGAAGACGAAACGCCGGCGAAGAATCCGGACAAGAAACGCGTAATGATTCTCGGCGGCGGTCCCAACCGGATCGGCCAGGGAATCGAGTTCGACTATTGCTGCTGCCATGCTAGTTTCGCGCTACGCGAACTGGGGATCGAATCGATCATGGTCAACAGCAACCCAGAGACGGTCAGCACCGACTACGACACCAGCGACATCCTCTTCTTCGAGCCGCTGACGACCGAGGACGTGCTGAACATCTGTGACAAAGTGCAGCCCGACGGAGTGATCGTGCAGTTCGGCGGACAAACCCCGTTGAACCTGGCGCGAGCTTTGGCGACTGCCGGCGTGCCGATCATCGGCACCAGCGTCGACACGATCGAAGCGGCCGAAGATCGCGAGAAGTTCCAACAGTTGCTCAATCAGCTGGGTCTGAAGCAGCCGGCCAATGCGATCGCGCGGACCATGACCCAGGCGCGCACCGAGTCGGCCAAGGTCGGCTATCCTTCGCTGGTTCGTCCGAGCTTTGTGCTCGGCGGTCGCGCGATGGAAATCTGCTACGACGACAAGCAGTTCGAGCGTTACGTCGCCGAGGCGTTCCTCGTCGCGCAAGGTCAGCCGGTGCTGATCGACCGCTTCTTAGAAGATGCGACCGAAGTCGATGTCGACTGCATCAGCGACGGCGAGAACGTCGTTGTCGCCGGCGTCATGGAACATATCGAAGAAGCCGGCGTCCACTCGGGCGACTCGGCATGCTCGATTCCTCCTTACAGCTTGCCTGGCCCGGTCGTGAATGAAATTCGCGAAGCGACCGTCGCGATGGCCCGCAAGCTGAAAGTGATCGGCTTGATGAACGTGCAGTTCGCCGTCAAGCAAGAAGATGGCAAGATGAACGTCTATGTGCTGGAAGTGAATCCTCGCGCCAGCCGCACCGTGCCGTTTGTCGCCAAAGCGACCGGCATGCAAGTCGCCAAAATCGCCGCCAAAGTGATGACCGGCATGACCCTGCCGGAATTGGGAATCACCAAAGAACCGATTCCCGCGCACGTCTCGATCAAAGAGTCGGTCTTCCCGTTCCGTAAGTTCAGCGGCGTCGACATCGTCCTCGGCCCCGAGATGCGTTCGACCGGAGAAGTGATGGGGATCAGCGAACGTTTTTCGATCGCCTTCGCCAAAAGCCAACTCGCGGCCGGCATTCTGCTGCCGCAGCCGGAAGATGGAAAAATCTTCCTCAGCGTTTCACCGCGACACAAAGACCATATCGTCGAGATCGCCAAACGACTCGATTCGCTTGGCTTCCAACTGGTCTGCACCGAAGGAACCGCCAAACGACTGCGTGAAGAAGGCTTGAAGGTCGAGCAAATCAAAAAGCTGGCCGAAGGTCATCCGAACTTGCTTGACCTGTTGATCGACGGCGCCGTCTCGCTGGTGATGAATACGCCCAGCGGCAAAGGAGCCCGCACCGACGAAGGTCGCATCCGCGCCGCCGCCGTACAACACGGCGTCCCCTGCATCACGACGATTCAAGCCGCTGAAGCCGCCGCCAAAGCGATGGAAGCGCTCCGCAACGGCGAGATGAACGTGCTCTCGCTGCAGGACCGCTTTCAAAAGATGGGCGAGCAGTAAATCCGTAACATGCGCTGAATGTTCGCCTTCTGGCGATCGTGCTGCTAGAATCGCGCTGGCTTTGCCATTCGCGTTTCGTCAGCACGCTCGCGTTCCATGAAAAAATCGACCACCTATTTTCTGCTGATCAGCGGCGTTGTCTTGCTCTTCGTCTTTTGCCTTGTTTGGATTATCGCCGGACCATCGAGGCCCATCCAGCTTTCGAAACAGACGACTTACCTGACCGAGCCGCTGCGTCGCAATGGTTTGATCGACTACGAAAAAGCGCTCCTCGAAATCCAAGGCGCCGATGTCGCGCCCGAAGAAAACGCCGCGATTCCTTTCTTGCAAGCGATGTGGCCTTGCGATCTGACGCCGGAAGAGCAAATCCTCGTTTGCGACGCATTGCAAATGTCGCTGCCAAGCGAGCCTGGGCTGGTCCACTCTGGAGATGCTGCAACGCTTGAACCAATCGTCGCGTGGCTCAATCAACAGCAGGACATGCAACTAGGCGCCGGCAACTTCACGCCGCTCACCAGAAACGAAGCGATCGCCGCCGTTAACGAGTCGTACTCCACTCCCTGGTCCCGCGCCCAATTGCCGCCGCTGGCCGCTTGGATTGATCGCCAAGCGCTGCATTTCGAGAAGTTGCATGAGATGAACGATCGTCCCCGATTCTTCCTGCCCGACCCCGCATTGCTGGATGATCAATACGACTCATTTTTCACCTATTCAATGCCGACAATCGAGGCGCAACGGGAGGTGACGCGATCACTTGGCGCCAGAGCGATGCTAAATATCGGCGAAAATCGTCCTGCTGACGCTTGGGAAGATATAAAAACCACCTTTACGCTCAGTCGATGCCATCCACGGCCCGTGTTCATCATCGACGTATTGCTCGGCAGCGCCTTTCACGGCTTGGCATGTGATGAATTGTGCACATTGCTCAATAGCGGCCAATGCGACGCGCAATTGCTTGACCAGATTGATCAGTACTTGAATCAACTGAAACCATTCCACGATATGCCGGGAGTTATCAATATTTCCGAGCGTTTCAGTACGCTTGATGCGGCGACCAATCTGAGCGCCGGCAATTTCGAAAGCGAACTCGTCTTGGGTGAGTCCAACGAGGTGTTCGATTCCCTCGCCAAGATTCCATATGACCGGAATGCGATGCTGCAGACGATTAACCGCTGGTACGATCAACTTGTCGCGGCGATGGAACTTGACGATCTCGAAGAACGTCAGGCGGCGTTCGATCAGTTTGACGCCGACCTGCAAACCGAAATCGCCGGGATCAAAGATAGCGGCAATATCGCCGTTGCGATCTTCAATCAATCCGCCCGCGGCGAGATGATAGGCAAGATTTGCGTGGCGCTGCTGCTGCCGGCGTCGGTGCAAGCGGCCTCGGCGGAAGACCGGGCCAATGTTCAATTGCAATTGGTTCGCGTCGCTGTCGCGCTGGAAAAATTGAAGGTCGAAACAAGCGTCTATCCCGAATCGCTCGCCGCGCTGACCGATCGGATTGATCCGGCGCTGTTAAACGACCCTTACTCCACTGGCCAATTCCGTTACGAGCGACGCGAACCGGGATATCTGCTCTACAGCCTTTTCTTGGATCGAATCGATGACGGCGGCTCTTCTCTCGATGGGATGACTGTCGCCGGCGATTGGATCAGCGGCGACCCGATAATTCTCTACCCCCAGGGCGATTGGGTGATCCGCTTTCCACAACCGCAGAACACATTTCTCGACCCGCCGCCGTGGAAAGTTGAAGCGGACGCAGCTGCAATCGAGCTTGAGACGGAAGCGGGCGCCAAAGAATGATCGATTTTTAATTCGTTCACGCCTGAATTTGCGCAAGCGCTCCTCTCCATTGCCGAATCCCTATCAAGCCGATTTGTTGGCCTGTTTTGTATGGCGCTGTTAGAATCGCGCTGGCCTCCCGTTGCGACACCTCTCTTCCCTCGGCCTATCATGAAAAAGTCGACTATCTATCTGCTCATTTTTGGCGGCGTTGCTTTGCTGTCGGTCTTTTTGCTCATTTGGACCATCGCCGGACCATCCGGGCCAATTCTCGTCTCGAAGCAGACGACCTATTTGACCGAACCACTAGGCGCCAACGGATTGGTCAACTACCAGAAAGCGTTGGTCGAGATGCAATCGGCGAACGTCTCGCCCGCAGAAAACGCGGCGATCCCTTACCTGCAAGCGACCTGGCCTTGCGAACTGGATCCAGAATACCAATCGCTGGTTTGCGACGCGTTACAAATGCCGATACCAGCCGCCGATGGCATGGACTCTTTGTACAACGCCGATGTGCGACAAGCGACGGCCGATTGGGTGAATCAGCAAGCGGCGACAAAACAGGCCAACAGTCCGGCTGAACCACTTGACCCTCGCGATGCAGACCAGATCCTTTCCGAGGCGTTGGAAGTCGCTTGGACGCGCGATCAATTGCCGCCGCTGGCTGCCTGGCTCGATGATCAAGCTCCTCACTTTGACAAACTGCACGAGATGAACGCGCGGCCAAAATTCTTTCTGCCGTCGGCCAACTTTCTTGATAACAAGTATGAAATGCTCATCGCTGCGCTCTTACCGACTGTCCAGCATCAGCGCGACGCGGCCCGCTCTCTTTCGGCTCGCGCCATGTTGGCCATCGGAGAAAACCGTCCGACCGACGCGTGGGAAGATATCAAAACGATCTTCACACTCAGCCGTTGCCATTCGAAACCCGGCTGTTTGATCGAAATGCTGGTTTGCAACGCGATTCGCGGCGTGGCGTTCGCCAAGCTAACGACCCTGCTCGACAGCGGCCAATGCGATGCGGCGCTGCTCGACGAGATCGAGCAGTTTCTCGCCCAGACCAAGCCGTATGATGAGATGGCTCCTTCGATCAACATGATGGAACGTATCGCCGGGCTCGACGCGGCGATTTCTCTCAGCACGCATGAAATCAACGCCGACGCTGCGATTGGTTCCGGCGATGGATCGTTAAACTCGCTGACCTACGCGCCTTACGATCGCAATGCGATGCTGCGTAAGTTGAACCAATGGTACGATCGAATTGCCGCGACCGCCGAAATCGACAATCTCGACGATCGCAAAGCGGCGATGGAACAACTGGAAATCGACATCACGGCCGAAACGCAAGGCGCAGTAACCGCCGGCAGCGTCACCGGCGCGATCTTCAATCAATCGGCCCGCGGCGAGTTGGTCGCCAAAGTCTTGGCGGGACTGTTGATGCCAGCCATCACCCAAGCGGTGTTGGCCGAAGAGCGGACCAACGGCCAACTGCAACTCATGCGAGTCGCCGTCGCGCTCGAAAAGTACAAAGTGGAAACCGGCGACTATCCTGACACGTTAACTCCTTTAGCCAAGCGCGTTGATCCCGCGCTGCTGAAGGATCCTTACTCGGCCGGTCTGTTGCAATATCAGAAGCGACCGCCCGGCTATCTCCTCTACGGCATCTTTCAAGATCGCACGGATGACGGCGGAAATTCGCAAGATGGTGAAATTATCGCCGGAGAATGGATTACCGGCGATTCGATCAGCATCTATCCCAACGGAGATCAGATAATTCGCTTGTCGCTGCCCAAGAAATCGTTGTCGGACGTCATGCCTTGGAATCAACCGGCGGACGAGATTGAATTCAATTTCCCTTTAGAAGAGACGCCCACAGGGGAAGAACCGCCGCTGGCTGAACCGCAAACGACCGAACCGGCCGCCGTGAGCCCAGAGACGACGTCCGAGTAATCAAGAAACAAAACGACCGCCGACCCTGTTGCGAGGATCGACGGCCGACGCGAAGTAGGTGCGCTACTTCCATTAGGCGATTACGCCAGCGTTATTTTTGCTGCGCGACCTGACGATCGCTGTCGCTCTGCAGACGTTGCAGTTGCGAAAGCGACTCTTCGATCTCCTGACGCAATTTTTCGTCCGGCTCAGCGCTGGTCGGATCTAATTGATCGATCTTGGCCTGGATCTCTTCGGTCAACGAATTGATCTTTTCAAGACGTTGCTGCTTTTGCTGCAGTTCAGCTTGCAGATGTGAGATCTCTTCCTTCAGCGGCTTGCGATTCGTCTGGTTATCATCCAATTGCTTTTGCGAACTGTTGCGGAAGTCTTTCTTCTCTTGCTGATTCGAGTATTTCTGCAAGGTCGTTTTCGCCGTGTTCAGCTTCTCTTCGACTTCCTGCAGCGAAACTTCTAATTCCGATTGCGGCGGATCAACATGCTCGGAAGGTTGCGGCGTCGCTGCTTCCTCCTTGGCGGGCGCTTCTTCTTTGGCTGACTCAGCCGGCTGCGATTTTTTGTCATTGGCCGATTTCGCAGGCTGCGACTCTTCGGCCTTCGCCTCCGGCGCATCGGTCGAAACCGGCGACGTTTCCCCCCCTCTTTCTTCCGCGGCCGCAGCGCTCTGTTCCGTCGCCTTCTCTGGCGATTCGTTCTTCACCGTCATCTCATCCGTCTTCGTCTCATCATCTAACGATTCGCGGTGAACTTCGTGTTGTTCCAATTTTGGCGCATTTTCGGCGGCGCTTGTTTTAGTTTCTTCGTTGCCGGTCGACTCAATGTAACTTGAGTATTCGTCCGACTGGTCGCTCACCTGCCCAGCGGGTTGACCGCAACCCAGCGGCGCGAAAGCAAACGGAAGCATAGCGAGGGATAATAGGGAAAGTCTCATCGTTCGAACTCCTTGGGGTCTATACGCGAAAGATCGTTTTCTAATTTGCAGCGGCACGTCGTTGATCTGTAACAGATCGCAACAGGCGTGCCGAAAACGACCGCTTTCGACCAAGTTCGAAAGGAAAAGCAGAAGACGAGGTTGCTAGCGGACCGGATTCTCGCCGCCAAGAAGTCGACTGTCCAACCATGCATTGCGCTCGTTTGCTGCATCCACGAATTTCTCTGGCGGATAACCGAAATCGCCCGTTTCGGGGATAGGGCGCGGTCGATTTGTGATTTAAATGGTATGTTTCCCCCATTGCCTATCTCGCCTTAGGACCTCTCCACTTGTCGCGCCAAGTCATCGAATTTCGCGAGATGCAACCTGCGTCGACGCGTGTCGCCCGCTTAATTGTCAGCCTGCACGTTCTAGATCGTCAAAGCAAAAGACGCTTTGCGTTGTTCCGCAAACTGCGTCGTTGGGGTCAGGCGCTGCAAGCGCAACCGAAACCGACAATCTCTCAATTGGATATCGTCTTCTATCGTCATGACCGCAAAACGTCGGCGGCTAAGCAAGCCAGTTGCGAGTAGTCCCCTTCGGTGCTCCACGTCGCATCCGATGATCTGGCGGAGAGGATTTCGAACTGATCATGCAGCTTCAGGGGAAACTTTCGCTGGGCGATTCGATAACGTTCGAACGAAATCGCCACCTTCAGCAGTTCTCGCTTCGCTTTGATCGCCATCTGCATTGGACCTGGCTTGCCGACTCGCCTAGGTGATCGACTGGGAGCGAACAGCGCCGACGTCGCTGAGGATGGCGGCGCTGCCGAGAAGCGTAGCGGAGTGAGCCTGCGAGCGTTGATCGGTCTGGCGGCCGCGATCCCATTCTTTGCCGAAGTGGTTCCGATAGCACTGGTCAGAATAACGAGACTGGCGAGATAGATCGTCGGATTCCGCATCTTTGGCTCCTTTGCAAATTGGCGCAAAACGAACGCATCGCTGCGTCTCTTTGTTAAAGAGCTATTCGCTGAGTCAGCGCGAGGATTTGCGAAAATCGGCCTGCGAGAAAGCGGCAAGAAACAAAAGAACGCCGGCTGGCAATTCCGGCGTTTTTGTCCGATCGGGGCAGCTCGTCATGACGCAATGGCCATGGGAGCCGCCCCTAAGTGTGATTTAGTTTCCGAAGGGGTTATCCATCGCGCCACCATCTCCGCCGCCGAACGGGTTGCTCCCGCCGCCAAACGGATTGGAACCGCCGCCAAAGGGATCGCTTCCCCCCGAGTTGTCGGCGTCGTCTTTGCCGCCTCCGCCGCCAAACGGGTCGCTGCCGCCGAATGGGTTGTCGCCGCCGCCAAACGGATCGTTGCTGGCCGGCTTGGTCTCTTCCATCGGCGTCTCCGGCTTCTTGTCTTCGGTTTCTTCCGGTGTGGCCGGTTCTTCTTCGCCGGTCTTGAGCGGGATATGAACCATCGGGAAATCCTTACCTTGCTCTTGCAAGACATACAGGACGCCTGACTTGGTGCCGAGAATAATCCGGTCCGATTCATAGTTAGAGTAGAAGTAGTCGAAGTCGCGAACGCTCAACTGCGCCTCGATCGCGCCGGAGACTTGCTCCAACTTCAAAAGCCGATGTCGATCGTCCAGGACATAGACATGTTCGGCGCTCGCGGCCAGAAATTGACGAACGCCTGGGACGTACCACTTTTCTTCCCCGGTGTAGGCGTCCACCGCATGCATGCCGCCGCGCTGCAAAATGATATAGGCGGTATTGCCGATGGCGGGGATCGAATCGACGATCGGTTCACCAAACGAGCGACGCCATTCGATGCGGCCGTCCCGTTGATAAATGCCATACGCATATCCGCTGGTCGTTGCGAAGAAGTTCAGGCTCGGCGCCAAGTGCGTCGTAGGTGCAATCACTTCACCGGTCGCTTCGATGCGATAGCGAAACTTATCATCAAACGAATTTCCAGCGTAGACAAAGCCCCGATTGGTCGGCCATGTGACGGTCGCTTCGGTAATCGTCGGATTCGCGAAAATTTGGCCAAACGACTGGAATCGACCAACCGGCTTGGTGCTATCGGTCAGGTCGTAGATCTCGATCACGCCGTTCATCAGCGGTGCGTAGATATGCCCTTCACCGATCACGGCGCCGGCGGAAGGCGCACTGCTCAGGTTACGTTTCCAAACGAGTTCGCCGTTTTCACGATGCAAGACATACAGGGTTAGCCCATTGATGGTCGCGACATATTTGCCGTCGGCTGACGCTTTTTGCGACGGATGAAATGGCTGGCCAGGCAACTGCGTCCAAAGCTTGCGTCCGGTTTGGCCATCAATCGCATTCAGCGTTCCAGAGGTGCTTTGTGCAAGCAACAAGACCTTGGGAACCTGATGCTCGGTCAGCTTCGGCTCTTCTTTCGTTTGATCCAAACGCGCGACGAACTGTTCGGCCTTCGTTTTGGCCCCCTCGGCGCCGAGCGGTTTGCCAAAGGGATTCAAATCGCGCGAAGAGAACATCGTCGAGCGGCCGAGATAGCTGACCTCGTAAACGGTCTGCATGTCGTCTGCATCGATCGTATGCGACAACGAACTGAGCTTGGCGCCGGTGACGCCGATCGGAAGCTGAGTCGACCACTTCTTTTCGAGCCCTAAGCGCTGCAGACTAGCGTCGTCCAGAATGTTGCGCCCATATTGGGCCAGCACTGCAGACGAAATCGACAGCGAAAAAAGGATTACGGCAAAATAGCGAGAAAAACGGAGCGTCATCGAAATCCTCAGAACGAGTCGAAAACGTCGGTCAAAGAGTCTGGAAAAGCAATCTCTATCATAGTCAACGTTACCGAGCCGAGCGCGGATAAAGTAAGAAATCTAGGAGAGTTAAGAGACAGACATGAGGGCAAGTTTTCGCCTCGTTCCTTTGGGCGGGGAGAGTATGCAACGTCGCCAAGTATTGAAATAGCAAGCATTTACGACTTCTTTGCCCTCGTCAGAGTGCGTCTGTCGCCTAGACCATCTGGCTGGGTCTTCCTAGGATGAAGGGTTTACGGCCGTTTGGGCCGTAACTGGCGCCAAGTCGGGTGCGCCGCAAAGCTTGTCCATGCATCAGTTTGAATTGCACGCCGGTCCAGGCCAGAACGGAACCACATGCCCTCGTTGAGCCAATTCTCGACTCAAATCGAAAGAACGCTGGGCTATCTGAACTTTTCTGCCGGCGCCTACGACCCGAAGTTCGCCTCGGCGTTGAATGAACTCTATGCCGCCGTTGCGCCGGGAGAACCGCGGTCTCGCCCCACTTGGGCTCGTTTGGGGGATGCGCTACGGGAAGAATTGACCCGCCTGTCCGGCAGTTCGGCCGCGTTCGCCGATACCGAACAAGCGGCCGGGGTATTGAGCTGCCTGTTTGACCATGTGCTTCCTGGCTATCTCGAATTTCACCGCGATCTCCTCTTTCACCAAGTCGATGAAGCGATCTTCCTCCCCTACTTTGTCGTTCGTGCCGCTGAGGCGACCCTCCAGCAAGGGGGGCCATGGGATGAAGTGGAGCGAGTTCGCGCCGGCGCGATCGGCCTGCTGAATGACTATATCGGTCATCGACCGATCGCCGCACTGCAGTCACGCCGGATGCGACCCTACGACCATGAGTATTGTCGCCCAGTGCCAATTTTTCTGGCCGGGGCAGGCGTCTCGATTGGTCGTTACTATCGTGTCACGACCAAAGCGCTGGAACTGATCCAAGCGACCAGCCCCGATATCCTGCACGACGCCTGCTTTGAACCCGACATGCTGGAAGAGTTGGCGTTCGATCCTCGCGCCTACGATTTCGATCACCCGGTCAACAAACGCCCCAACTATCAATTCGGTCAGTGGGACCCCGATCATATCGACACGACCGGCCGCTATCGCCGATTCGTGGTCCAGCAAGTGACGCTTGATGCGCTGATGCGTCGCGTCGAAGAGGGGCAAGAAGCGACGCTCGAAGAACTGGAAGTCGAAGCGGCCGCCGTCTTGGCCGGCGTCATCTTGATGGGCGCCGGCATCTCGGGGCGAGGACCAGACACTTACACTTCGGACGTCACATTGGCGACGCTGTTGCCGCAGATCGCCAGTTATCGTGATCGCTTTTACGCCGAATTGGTCCATAAGATCGAAGGGGAGCATGGCAAGCGGCTGCAACAAGAGGCGATCATTCGCCGGCAGCCGTTTGGAGCCGCTCGGCAACATTTGAACGGCGTCCTCAGTCAGCGCCGCGCTCGCCAATTGGCGCACGTCCATCTGGCTCAGCTGTTTGCACGGATGGGCTATCCGGAAGAAGCAGGCCACCAGGTCGATGTCGTTCCGACCGCGTCGGCTCGCATGAGTTGTCGGATCGTCTGTTTTGTGACGTTGTCGAATCAGGCGGTCGATCATCGTGAGCTCGGCTCGGCCGTCGAGTATGTCGACAAGATCATCGATCGCCTGCATCGGGGGATCGCCTGCGGCGCTCTGGTCGATCCTTGGAATATCTTAGGATTCGAGGCGCAGTTCAGTCTATTTCCGTCGATGGAAAACAGCGTCCGCGATCATCGCGTCGACGATCTGTTGCAGATGACGGAGATCATCATGAATCTGATGTCTCGCATCTGGAGCGAAGCGGCCGCGATCAATGACGCCGACGCCGCTACCCAAATTGAGAAGCGATTCTCCTCCTTCTCGGAGTGGTGGGGCAAGTTCGCCGCGCACGAAGTTTCGAGCGTCGAAGCGATCAACGCCGCAGAAGCGTTTGACGCCGCTCAGCATGTTGCGTCAGCGCTGCGGCTTTGGCATCAAGGGGGCGCGGCGACCGGCGATGTCGGCTTTTGGGCGCCGCACGCTGCGATGTTCGACTCGCCGAAAGCGTACGCGCTGGTGATCGAAGCGTTGCTGGAACGCAATGACTTTGTCGCTGCATTGTCGCTGCTGATTCATTGGCTCGAACGAGCTGACCACGTTCCGTTGCAACTGGGAGAAGCGTCGTTCTTTCCGATGGCCCGCGAATGGATGCGACGGATGCGGCGAACCGAAACGTCGCCCGAGAAACGCTGGATGCTCGCCTGCCGCATGTTCGACTTTATGGAAGCGAACGCCGGCGATTACTGGAATCCGCCGACGTGGCTCTCTGGCGGCAAACAAAACGGCGGCGGCGGCGATCTCGCGGCGCTGTTCGCCGAACCTCCCAGCGACGAAGACGACCTGTACGGCGCGGCCTACGAAGAAGTCACCTACATCGATAGTACCGACGACGGCGTCGAAGGGGACGTGCAAGGCTCTGATTCTTCGGCGGAAGAAAGCAAGGAAGAACTGCACGCCGAATCGCGTCGCGTCAATCTGCGACTATTGTTCCTCGAGTGCATTGCGCGACTTTGGCGCATGACGGCGATGGAAGCGGCGATGCAGCCGGCCAATGCGGAAGCCGCCGATCGTCTGATCGAGATGCGCGAGCGCGCTGTCTCTAACCTGGGCGGCTTGTTGCAGTTGCTAGCCTCGGTGCATCGTTATCAATTGCCCCGCCCTGCCGGCGATCATCAGTCGATGATCGATTTTGACCGCCAACGAGCGATCAAAGAATTTGTGCTGGAGCGGACGATCATCACCGCAGCGGCGGCCGCCTCGTCGGCTCGCTTGCTCGAAGCGGCCGCGGTCCGTTCCAACAACGAGACGTCGCAAACAGCGCTGACGTTTCAGCAGCAACTTCCGCCGGAATTGGCCGACGAACATCGCCAAGGCGTGCTCGTGCTGACCTCTCTGCTGGCCGATCGCGCCGGCGAAGCAGGCGATCCTTGGCAAGAGTTTATCGAAGCTGTGACGTCGAAACCGCTCCTCTACATCCCGATCGGCAAAGGGGGCGCGCCGGGTCAAATCGTCGCGGCCCGCGTTCGCCAAGGAGCGATTCGCGAACTGCTCGCCTGGCTGCCGCGGCTCGGCATGTTCGAGCGAACGCGGCAACTGCTGGAAATCGCCCGCGCAATGGAGCGCGACAATCCCGTTGGTCCGAGCGCCGTCACCGAGTTCGATTCGCTCTTTGAAACCGCCTATACGTCGCTGGTCAGCGCACTTTCCGATTCGTCGAAACAATGGAAAGCCGGCTCCAAAAGCAAAAAGAAGACCCGCACCGTCGAGACCGAACTTGTCGAGTGCCTGGAACAGATCACGCAGCACATGCTGATCGTCTGGCTGCACCACAGTCGCACGTTGCGGCTGTCGGCAGTCGAAAAGTTTCAGGACGAACCGCGGTGGACGCAGATCAAGACGTTCATCGAAAGCTACGGCGGCGACTTGTTTACCCAATACTTCTTCAACCGGGGCAACATTCGCTCGATCTTGCATCAAGGAGTTCACGTCTGGATCGATCGCATTCGGAGCGAAATGATCGAGGAAGATTGGCCGGCGTTTGTGATGGCGATCCAGGACGAACGTGACCAGCGCCGCGCGGTGGAATGCATCACGATGACGCTGGAAGCGGTGCTCGAAAACTATCCGGAATATCGCGACTACAACAGCACCACCACGCAAAGCGATCGGGGCGAACTCCTGTATATGTTCCTCGATTTCCTCCGCCTGCAAACGATGTACGAGCGGATCGAGTGGAACCTGAAGCCGGTCGTGCTGGCGCATGAAATCCTGGTGCGACGCGGCCATGCCGAAGCGGCTCAGCTATGGCGTCGCGCGCTGGCCGAACGGATCGGCGACGAGGCGAATAAGTTTGTCGCTCAGCTCGGCGAATTGCAGCAAAAGTACTCGATGCGCATGCCGACCATCGCCGATCGCATCCACCAACGATTCTTACAGCCGTTGGCGGTTGATCGCGTCTGCTCGCTGGTCGAGCAAGCGATGGAAGAAGCAGGCGGACCAATGCATACCGCATTCGAGCTGCTCCGCAAAGAAGCGGATGTTCTGGTCGAAGAGCCTAGCGGCGTCGGTCTCGACGTCCCGGGCTGGTTGGTTGCGTTGGAAGCGGAAGTGATGAAGATCGAGCGGCGACGGCACTTTGGCGGCGACGACGAGGAGCAAGAAGCGCTGTTCGTACCGCAAAAGATGCTCGGGATTGAGCAATTGCATGACGAGATCGATCCGTGGCAAACGTCGCTCACGCCTTCGGAAGCGGATGACGAAGAGTACGAAGACGACGACGAAGCGTGACAAGAAAAGAACGAAGCCGAACGTGATAGCGTTCGGCTTCGTCTGATTTACTTCGTGAGTCAGCCCGGCTTCCCTGCCTAGCCGTCAATCGAACTACTCAGCGTCGACAACGGCGACTTCGACAACTACATCCACAACTTCGGCCGGCGAATCGTTGAATCCGTCGCCATTGGTGTCGAGAACAAATCCTTCGCGCGTCTCTGAAGTGTTCTCGCTTCGACGATCGTTATCTTTCCGATCGCCGTCACGTTTTCCTCGTTCACGGCGCTCACCGTCTCGCGGTCCCGCTTGCGGACGTTCTCGCTCTCCATCACGGGGGCCGCGTGCGATCGGACCACGTGGGCCAGCTTGACCACGCATTCCCTCGAAGCTACGACCTGGGAACCCGCCACGCATCATCGGTCCACGTGGACCGGCGACATCAGGGTGACGAGCCGATTCGCCTTTTTTGGCTTCGTCTTTCTTCGCTTCCGGTTTGTCCGATTTCAGCGCGTTTTCGAGGCGAGCCACCTTCTGCTTTAGCTGCGCGTTCTCGGTCATCAAGCGATGAATCGCGACGCCGGGATGAGCGAAGCCAGGCTTTGCGGCGCCGTCATGCCCCGGTGCATGTTCCGGTTTCTTCAGTTCCGACTTGCCGCCGCGAATTGCGTTGGCCAAACGTTCGACCTTTTGTTCCAGCGCTTTGATCTGCATCTGCTGACGCATCATCGCGGTTCGCGGTTCAGCCATCCCAGACGAATAGCCGGCATGCGCTGATTTGCCATGTCCAGGACCAAAACCTGCATGTCCGCGACCACCATGCATCGGGCCGAATCCATGCTGCATCGCCATGCCGCGCATCGCGTGACCGCCGAACGCCGATCCATGCCCATGTCCGCCGAAGCTGGAACGATGCCCGCCCCAGGCGTGATGCATGCCGCGTTTGCCGTGTCCTGGATGTTCGCCATGCCGACCATGCATGCCGGGTTTACCGTGATCGCGATGATCGACCTTTTTTTTGTCCCCTTTTTCTTTGTCCCCCTTTTCCTTCTTTACGTTGTCCCCCTTCGCTTTGTCGCCGCGGGCAGGCGGTTTGAAGTCGACTTGATACGACTCGGCCGCGAGTTCTTGCTCAGTCAGCGGAGCAATGGGGGCCTCCTCAGCGAGGGCGAGTGTCGCCATCCCGAGAGCGCCAAACAAACATGCGCCAGCCGTCACAGCATGACGCGACAGAGGGGCAATACGCAGGAACCAATCCATAATTCACTCTTCTCCAGTGATGAGTCTCGAACCGCGCAACCAGGTTCAAAAACGATAGACGCGGCTGCGGCTGAATCGCGGCGACAAGCGATGATCGCTGTGCTGCGTTGTTGACCGTAGAAATCCGCCTTGTGTTAGATCTAACCAATCTGTTGGACGAAAGTTTCGGCCGAGAAGTTTCGTATTGGTCGGAATTATCCTGTTGAACCGCTAGCTAACGAGCATTCGCCACCTTTGATTGGCGCATGAAAAAGCCGAATGCGATACACATTCGGCTTCGATGATTTCAAGCAAGATCTCGGCGTGAAAACTATTCCGCATCCAATCGCGGAGCCGGAGCAGCATCACTATCACGCGGACCTTCCGGACGCGGGCGATCTCCATCACGCGGACCTTCCGGACGTGGGCGATCTCCATCACGCGGACCTTCCGGACGCGGGCGATCTCCGTCACGCGGACCCTCCGGACGTGGGCGATCTCCATCACGCGGACCCTCTGGACGTGGGCGATCTCCGTCACGCGGACCTTCTGGACGCGGGCGACGTCCATCTCGCGGACCTTCTGGACGCGGGCGGTTTCCATCTCGGCGAGGAGGACCTTGCATCTCGTCCAAACGACGTTGAATGCGATCCATATGGGCGCGAAGCATCTGCATTTCTTCTCGCAATAGATGGATCATTTCCTCCCGCGGAGGGCCGAAGTCACCTTCACGACGCGGCGGCGGACCAGCATCCCCTTCGCGGCGCGGCGGAGGTCCGAAGTCACCTTCACGACGTGGCGGCGGACCAACATCCCCATCGCGGCGCGGCGGAGGGCCAAAGTTCCCATCTCGACGCGGTGGTGGCCCGAACAGGCCTTCGCGGCGCAGCGGTCGTTCGAAGTCCGCATCGCGGCCGTTGGCGGCCTCGCCTTCGGCCAACAAGCGGGGAGAAGCCAGCATCGCCGACGCGACCCACAAGCCGACAGGCACGACTACCAAAGCCAATCCAACCGGCAACAATCGACCCGATTCGCGCCCGAGCGGTATGCCCAAAGCATGTCGAACTCGCTTCAGCAGAGTCATCGTGCGATCTCCTAAAAATGGGGTAGCAAACGCAGCAGCCGATTGATTCATCTGCCGTCGTGCGACAAGTTCCAAGGATTGAGCGTATTGCACCCGGCGACCGGTGGTCAGAATCGCCAGTTCGTCACAGCAGAACTCGCGTTCGACGCGAATCTGACGCGAAATGAACCAGACGGCCGGATGATAAAAAAACAACGTTTCCACGACACGCTGCGCCGCGTTGATCCACAAATCTCCACGACGAACGTGCGCCAACTCATGTGCGATGACCGCCTCGAGCACTTCCGGAGAAAGTTCGGTCAGCCAAGCGACCGGGAGCAAGACCATCGGCTGCAGCACTCCTAACGTCAACGCTTCGCCGATTTGCGAACTAACGCCGATCGGCGGAGTGGTCAAAAACCCAAGACGGCGACTTATTTGATCGGCGATCCTTTGAATCGAACGTTCGAGGCGCGTCCCTTCGCTCCGCAGCCAAACTGTCGCCGCATAAGCGATCAACAATCGTCCGCCAAGCAACACCACGCCCAGCAACCAGGTGAGCAACAGCACCGGCTGAAATCGTTGAATTAATACGACGCCCAGCGATAAGTCAGATGAGGTCACCATCGAATCGTCTGCTGCAGCGGCGGGGGTCAGCAGCCCTGTTTCGTCAATGACTTTGGCGCTGTCAATTTCAGCGTTGACTTGACTTACGGCCAACTGCGGCGATTGCTGCGGCGTCAAACAAGCTGTCACGATCGGACAAGCGAGCATTACGCCTAACGCAGCGACACCCGCGTTGTAGCGAGTTTCTGGTCGGGTCGAATAGCGCATCACCGCGACCCAAATCAGCCAAATCAGAGCGCCTTGCCAAACGAAATGGACCAGCGCCATCGTTAGCTGAAAAAGGATTGGATTGGAGAGAGGCTCCCAAATCATCAATCGTCTCCTGGCAGCTGGTCGGTTTCTTCGTATTGCTCAAGCGTGCGTCGAATCGCGTCCAATTCGGCGCCGGAAGGTTTCGACTCTTCCAGCAAGTGGGCGACCAGATTGCTGGCCGAACCGCCGAATGCTCGTCCAAGTACGTCGTGCAGAATCCCTCCCAACGTTTTATCACGAGGACGCTTCGCCTCGTAGATAAATGCGCGGCCTTCCGGCTTACGCTGCAGCAACCCTTTGTCAGCCATGACGTTCATTAAACTCATCACCGACGTATAGGCTCGCGGGCGAACTTGATTCAGTTCATTCATGACGTCCCGCACGGTAGATGGACCACGATCCCAAAGCACCTTCAGGACCTCCAATTCTCCAGCGGTCGGCGTCGACTGTTTTGGTCTCGGCATGTTGAGCTTGCCCTCATTTCAATTGACTCGCATTATTCTACTGCTAAACCCGTAGATAGCAACGGAGAAAACCGTAGAAAATGTAATACTGGGGATCTAACCCGCCCTTGATGGTTGAGTTTCGTACAAACTAGTAGCTCACGCGATCCCTATTACACTAAGTTGCAGCTTTTCAGCACCACCCAAGGAAATAGAATGCGGACGATTTCCCTGCTTGTCGCCTTAAGTCTTTTGTGGATCACTGCTTGCACTCCGGCTTCCGCCGATATCATCCATGTCGGCTCTTGGAACATCGAATGGCTCGGCAAGCCGGAAATGCGCAAAAGCCCCCAGCAAAAACCAGCCGACTTGGCCGCTGAGATCCGTGCTTCCGGCGTTGACGTGCTAGCGCTGCAAGAGATTTGCGACGATTATCCAGAGCATGACCGGCTGGGAAATAAGACGCTGGACGAAGTTTGCGTCGTCTTGAATCGACAAGCCGGCAACCAATGGAAGTACGAACTCTTTCCGAAACGGGACATCTATGCCGAGGACCAACTGACAGGCGTCGCTTGGAACGAAGCCCGCGTTCAGCGCGTGGGAGGCGCGATGCGAATCACTCCGGTCGACTTGCTCGGCGACAACTATATCACCTGGGATCGGCAACCGTACGCGGCGAAGTTTTCAGCCGGCGAAGGGAAAACGGACTTCGTTGTCATTCCAATTCACATGAAATCGAACTATGGCGACTCGGCCGGCGAAATGCGGAAACATCGCGCCGCTGAAGCCAGCGCGTTGATCGCCGAGCTTCCCGCCGTGAGAAAGATGTTCGGCGATGAAGACATCATCATCCTCGGCGACACCAACGCGTTGTCAGCCGATGAAGAAGGCATCCAAAAATTTGTCAAAGCCGGTTTTCGGGATCTAAATGCAGCCGATCGCTCGACCCATACGAAAGACGCGCCATTTGATCGAGCGCTGGTTCCGCAAAACCAGCCCGAGTTCGCTAACGCGCGCGAAGTGATTCATTCCGGTCAAGATCGTCGCGACTATCGCAACAAGCTCTCGGATCACTATCTAATCTCGTTTCAGATCCTTACCGGCAAAGATGATGATCAAGGAGGCGCGCCGCAAGCCGCTTCCACGGCGCCGCAAACGCCGAGACCGAGCCCGCAACAACCGACCGACGTGCAGATCTTGGCGGTATTGCCTGATCCGTTCGCTCAGGACGACGGCAAAGAAGCGGTGGTGATCGCCAATTCGTCGACGCGCGCCGTATCACTCGCCGGCTGGAAACTGACCGATGACGACGGCGGCGAAATTATGCTTTCCGGCGAAATCCCTCCCTGCTCCGTCATCACCATCCACCATCCCCAAGAAGCCTGGCTTAGCAACAGCGGCGATGAGCTGCGCCTGCTCGACGCCAAAGGCGCCGTCATCGACGAAGTCACCTATGGTCGTGAAGATGTGAAGCCCGGCAAGTTTGTCACAAACCTGAAACGCCGGTAGGGTCCGCTGTGTATTTAGGCCTGACACATAGGTAACACCTGTGCGGACCAGTGGAAGCGTTTTGATGTGGCAAGAATTTTAGCAGGGCCGCTGGTCCGCATGGCGGATCCTACGCGAAACTTCCGTCGCGATAGCTCTCGTTGACGATCGGGCAATCGGGAAGCGATTTCAAAAAGACTTTGCCGTAGTGCTTGGTTTTGACGCGGGGATCAAGAATCACCACGATGCCGGTATCGTCTTGCGTGCGGATCAAACGGCCGAAGCCTTGTCGCAATTTGATCACCGCTTCGGGCAATTGGTACTCGCTAAACGGCTGGCCCCCTTGCTCTTTGATGCGTTCTAGTCGCGCTTGCAGCAGCGGTTGATCGGGGACGCTGAACGGTAACTTGGTGATGATCACGTTTTGCAACGCATCGCCAGGCACGTCGACTCCTTGCCAAAAGCTGTCGGTCCCGAACAGGACCGCTTTGTTGGCCTGTTTGAATTTATCCAACATTACGTTACGCGGCATGCCGTCTGACTGGCTGAACAGCTCGATCTGCTGCTGGGTGAACCAGCGTGTCAAAGCCGACGCCGCCGAGCGCATCATTTCGTAGCTGGTGAACAACACGAACGCGCGCCCTTGCGTCCGCCCGACGTAACGACGGATCATATCGACCACCGCTCGATCATAGTTCCGTCGATCGCTCGGATCCGGCATCTCGCTCACCAAGATCAACTTGGCCTGCTCGGCATAGTCAAACGGACTGCCAAGGGCCAGCGTTTCGCAGCGGGTCAAACCAACGCGCGATTTGAAAAAATCAAACGAAGCCGAACCGCCGACCGCCAGCGTGGCGCTGGTCAAAATCACGCTGTCTACCGACTGAAACAATTCGCTGCGCAGCACAGGCCCCACATCCACCGGCGCCGCCGACAGTTTGACGCGACGATACGGTCCGCGCTGCTGCGTACTCTCGACCCAATAAACGGCGTCTTCGATCTTTTGCGTGCGCCAGCTTTCGATGCCGTCGGCCAGCTGATAGATCCGATCGCTCATCGAGGTCAAATCTTGCCGCTGACTATCGTCGTTCATATCTTCGCCGGCGTTTTTGACCTGCGCGGCCAACTTGGCCAGCGCCGGCGTCAAGACGTTCGGCACTAGTTCCGCCTGGCGAACGCGGCCGCTCGACTGCGGGTTCTCGGCGAGCCAGGCGTCAATCTCGGTAAAGAACTGCTGCGCCCGATATTGGCAATGGACCACCTGTTGCATCGCTTCGGTCAGACCGTGATGGATGAGGAGTCCTTTGTTGGTCCGCTCGTTGAACAGCTTGTTCAGCGTATAGTCGATCTGCGTCGACGTGACCGAGAGCCCCAAGTGATCACCGGCGACCGCTTCGATCGTATGAGCCTCATCAAAGATCACCGCGTCGTACTTGGGCAGCAGATTGACGCCGCTACGGCGCAGCGCCAGGTCGCTAAAGAAAAGCGCATGATTGACGACGATGATTTGCGCGTTCTGCACGCGACGACGCGCCCGATAATAAAAGCAACTATCGTAGGTTGGACAATTGCGCCCCAAGCAATTGCCGCTGTCGCTATGAACTTCGTCCCAGACCGAACCGAGCGGGCGAAAGTCGAGATCGCTGAGGGAACCGTCGCCTGACTCTTTGGCCCAACCTTTGATGTGATCGAGCTGGCTTTCTTCTTCGTCTTTGGCGAATAACGTCTTGGCGCGGGAGAGCGCCGCGCCGAGTCTCCGCTTGCTCAAGTAGTTGCCGCGGCCCTTGGCCAAGACCGCGGTAAACTCGAGCGGGATTACGCTATTGAGCAGCGGCAAATCTTTTTGAATCAGCTGCTCTTGCAGACTGATCGTATGGGTCGAGACGACGATCCGTCGCGGACGATCTTCGTCGTCATCGGCTCGCTCTTCGGCGACCGCCAAGATTGCGGGGACCAAATAGGCGAAGCTTTTCCCAACTCCGGTGCCTGCTTCCACCATCAAGTGCCGCTTATTCTCGATCGCAGCAGCGACGGCCGAAGCCATATCCAACTGTTGCTGGCGATGTTCGTAGCGGGGTAAACGCCGAGCGATACGGCCGTCTGGCCCTAAAATGTCGTCTACCGAGAAGCTGCCCATCCTTGCCTGCTATTTATGTTGCCACTTGCGCCGCGTTTGACCTTCTATCTTAACAGTGGTTTACGTTCGGCGAAATTAGCGGAAAACGGATAGACGATCACTTACCCGTAAAATAGACTAAAGGCCAAGCTCCCCCCCTCTGCAGGCCGAGAACGGCGAACGAGGCATTCGACGGTTCTTTCTTGATGTAGTCCGGGTCAGCCGAATGCCCATTGAATTCTCTTGCACTAGTTGCTCCGCCAAATTTCGTGTCGCCGACACGTTGGCGGGCAAAAAAGTCCGCTGTCCAAAGTGCCAGGGAGTTGAGCAAGTCCCCATGGCTGCGGCGGATCCAGAGCCTTCGACGATCGCCGCGGATGAATTGAAACTCCGAGAAGAGATCCCGGCGCCGCTGGCTCTAAAAACTACGCCAACCTATTTTCCAAAAACGAAGCGCCCTGAGATTTCGTATGCGGAAGCGAAATCGCAAGTCGCGAAGCCGGCGAATGTACTGTTGAGTCTACTTGGCGCAAGCGCCGCACTCGAAGTGATCGGCGCCCTGTTGGGAATCGCAGCTAGTTATTGCTTTCCCGCCGCTGAATGGGGCTTGATCGTCGCCAGCACTAGCGTCACCTTCGCCTTCGTTACCGGAGGCGCTATTTTTGGGGTGCTGAACTTCAAAAATTTGGATGACTTGGATACGGCGTGGCGCGGGATCTACTCGGCGTTGATCGGTTCGTTGATCTTTCTTCCCATCGCGGTTCCGTTCGTCATTCAAGCTTACATGCTGATGAACGACAAAAAGATCGCCGTACATTTTCATCGTTGATTTGATAATGCCAATAACCTCCACAACTTGCGTGATCCTGACTACGCCTGGTTCGCCTTGATTATGTCGATGTCGCCTTGCGGGACGTTCCTATTTTCTCCGGTCGCGATTCCCTTCGCGATTTGGGGAATCGTCCTGATGTGCGACCGACGAATCGCGGCGCATTTTCGCGGTTAACTTTGTCTCGAGACGATTTCTGGCGGAATATTGTAGAAGTCGGACCGATCGCGTTTTAGACTTGGCTAACCCTCTCCTCTGATATTCGTCTATGGCGTATTAACACAATGCCGATTGAATTCCTCTGCACCGCCTGCCCGAAAAAACTGCGTGTTCCCGATAACTCGGCCGGCAAGCAAGTGAAGTGCCCCGGTTGCGGGCAGCTTCAAGTCATACCAGCCGCTACGGACTTGAGTCACGCGCCGCCCATCGACGACTTTGCAAGCAGCACGCCATCTGACGGCCCCAATCCCTTCGCCGACGATCTCGACAATCCGTTTCAATCGCCTGGTCCGGACGCTTCGGCTCCCTCTCCCTATGCGGCGAAACCTCACCGCTCTGGCGGCATGACCAAAGAAACGGCCAAAGTATTGCTGACCATTCCGGCGGCCATCTTGTTAGTGGTTCAAGCGGTGAATTTTTGCTTTTCGGCGCTGATGGTCTGCGGCATGATCTACATCATGCTGAATCCGCCGCAGGGCGCGAAAGACGACCAGCAGATGGTGTTTTTGGGAATGGCCGTCGGCGGCGGCGTCGTCTGCATCATGAGCATTGGCGCGATCGCTGGTCTGGCGAACGCGATTTTCCGCAAGTCGTACGCGTTCAGTTGGGTCGGCATGATTTTGGGGATGATCCCCTGCACTTTGATGTTTAGTTGCCTGACCATGTTAGTCGTATTTATTTCGTTTCCGGTCGGCATTTGGGGAATCGTGATGCTTTGTCTGCCTGAGGGCAAAGCGCAATTTCGCTAATCCGCGGCGCCGCTTTTCCGCGGCTCATTCAGCTAGCATCTTGATCGGCGGCGGCTTACATTGGTCGAACAGCGGTTTTCTCATGCCGCACCGTCCCACACCCATTGCTGAAGATGCATCGATGCCGATTGAATTCACTTGCCAGGTTTGCAAGCAGCAAATCCGCGTGCCGGAAGGGAACGAAGGAAAACGGACAAAGTGCCCTCACTGCTCGGCAATTCAGCCGATTCCAGGAGGCCCAGCTTCAGGCGGCAGCTCGTTCTCCGATTCGTCCAACCCTTACGGCGGTGAGTCGCCGCCCAATCCGTTTGCCGAAGGCGCCGCGCCCCCTCCAACCGGCGAATCGAATCCGTACGCTTCTCCCTACACCGTCTCTTCCGCCGCATCGAGGCCGATGGCCAAAGAAGAGGCGAAAGGAAAAATCGCCGTACCTGCGATTGTCTGCATGATCTCCTTTGGACTCAGCATTGCATTCTTGGGTCTGGCGCTGATCGGCACATTTGTGAATTTGGCCAACGGAGTGCAACCGCCGGAAGAAGCGGTGGTTAGTCTGATTACCTGCGGTTTCTATTTTCTCACCTGCGTGATCGGCTTGTTCATGTTGTACGGAACGATGAACCTGCGCAGCTCGTTGCAGGCTTGGATCGGATTCATTCTAGCGCTGACTCCTTGCACCAACTGCTGCTTCCTCATTGGAATCCCGTTCGCAATCTGGGGGATGATCGTCTTGTCAGACGCCGAAGTTCAGCGGCAATTTCAGAACTGAGCCGCGGTTGGTCTGGTCAGCCAGCGCGCACGAAAAAACCCGGCTGGATTTCTCCAACCGGGTTTTTCGATCTTTCCGTAGCGATCACTAAAGCCGAAGCTTAGCGAACGTTGCTGGCCAGACGACGACGAGCCGGGACAAACGTCATGTTGTCAGCCGGAACCGGAGCCGGAGGCATCGGAGCAGCCGAATCGTCAGCCGGAATCGGCGACATCGGAGCACTCATGCCACCGCCGCAGCTGCTGCATCCACCACAGCTGGTGTCACAACCGCAACCGGTGTCGCAACCACAGCTCGAACCGCAGCTGCTATGGCACTTCGGCAGGCAGAACAGACGCTTGATCGCGTCGCGGATCGGGGTGCACGAGCAGCACTTCGGGGCGCAACCGCCGCACGAGGTGTCGCAACCGCAACCCGAATCACAACCGCAAGCTTCCGGAGCACAGCAAGTCGCTTCGGGAGCACAGCAGGTCGGTTCGGTGCTGCAACCGCAACCCGAATCGCAACCACCGCAGCAGCTCTTTTTCTTGTGGCAGAACAGACCGTCCAACAGACCGCCCTTCTTGCAGCAAGAGGTCGAGCAACCGCCACAGCTGCTTTCGCAACCGCAAGACGGTTCCGGAGCACAGCAAGTGGCTTCCGGAGCACAGCAGGTCGGTTCAGCTTCACAACCGCAGCTCGAACCGCAGCTCGAACCACAGTGGCTCTTCTTGCAGCAGAACAGGTTGCTCAGAGCGTCACGCAACGGGGTGCAGCACTTTTTGGTGCAGCACGACGAAGGAGCGCAGCAAGACGGTTCCGGAGCACAGCAAGTCGGCTCAGGGGCACAGCACGTGGCCGGCGCCGGAGCACAGCAGGTTGGTTTCGGAGCACAGCAGCGCGGGGCCGGAGTGCAACATTTGGGCGTTTGGCAACACGAGGTCGAGCAGCCGCAGCCACCGCCAAGCATCTGGTTCAGCAGGCCGGCGGCATACGACTGGCTACACATCAGTGCGACCAGCATCGTTCCCACAACAAGATTCAGTTTCATCGAGCAACGTCTCCTAATGCGCTAGTACTGTAGGGCCCGCTTGCAATCCGTCACTTGGCCGGCGCTCGCGTGAACAGTCACGGTGTGCGACTCCCACGCCGCGAATGTTCGCTTACTTCATTCATTGCGACAGGCGGGACCGTCGTAACAATGAAATAAGTGTGGGAGCGTCAGTCGGACCTTGTTCAGGAAGCTTGCAAAGCTCTTCAGTCCACACAAAAAATTGACCGTTAACTTCGGTCGAGTCTTCCCGTGACTCGAACTCTCCATGCCGAAAGCTAACGTGCCCTCACTTCTCCGCGAGAGGGACTTCTTCAGCGAACGAATTCCGATCGCCAGATCACGGTATCGGCCTGTCAATCGATGACGCTTTACCGATCGAAGGCAAATTCCGCAACTTGGTTTACCTATCCTGTAGCGCAAGATGTAACACTCCCGCAGTCCAGGCAAACCTTGCCGATTATCCGACTGCAGCAGTAACGGCAAACCACACGCAAGCCGCAAATCTTCCGCAGATTCACAGACCGACTCCCGCGATTGGGGAAATCTTACGAACTGGAAGCGGAGGCGCCGGTTAGCTAAGATAAACCATAGAAATCTTCCCTGATTTGCTCATGTTCGTCTCGTGCCGGTCATTTGGAGTAGTTCATGTCCGCTAGTTCGCTCTCAGGTTACGAGGTAGTTCATCTCGCAGCGCTTCCCGGTGTTCCCTGTCCTTGCGGAACTGCCCGACGCGGACTGGCGGAGGTCGTTGACTATCCCGGCACAATTCACCTAACCGAAATCTCCAGCGATGCGAAGCTCCACTACCACAAACAGTTGACCGAGACCTATTACATCCTGGAATGTGACGCCGACGCCCAAATGCAGTTGGATGACGCCCGCATTGATCTGAAACCAGGGATGTTGGTGATGATTCGCCCCGGTACGCGACATCGTGCAATCGGGAAGATGAAGATCCTGAACATCGTCTATCCGAAGTTTGACCCGAGCGACGAGTGGTTTGACGAGTAATTGCCAGGATCTCGATATTTTTTTCGATCGTCCCCAGATCTCCCCCCTGCGGTCACTGTGTAAGAAAGATCACGCAAACGCCGTTTCCCCCCTCCGTTGATCGCCGCCAAGTAGGCGCAAGTCGCTTCAATACTCGGTTTAGCCGTTGAGGCCCCTCATTCGCCATCAGTTGCCTGACATCTACTGAGGGCGTATCCTAAACAGAGCGACCCCTACCGCTTGCCCAGCCCACAAAGTAGTAATACGCAGGTATTCACTCATGACGAAGACTTCCAGTCTCTCCCTCCTACTATTGTTTGCCGCTCTTGCAGTTTTCGGCTGCACCCCGCCTCCCGGCCCTGCGCCTTCTCCGAGCAACACGTCGGCGGACCATGCCGATCATGACCACGCGGATCATGATCACGAGCATGAAGATCATGAGCACGAAGCGGCGACCACGGCGCCGGCTGCCGAAGAAATGAAGCCGGCAGTGACAGCACCAGCAGAACCGGCCGCTGAAAAGCCAGACGCCGGAGACGCAGCTGCTAGCAAGAAAATGGAAGCGCCGGCCGCAGAGTCGAAACCGGCCGAAAGCGCCGCCACGCCCATCACGGAAGCTGCTCCAGCGGCCAAAGAAGAAGCCGAGCAAACCGTCGCAGAAACCAAAACCCAAGTCGCCACCGAAGCGAAACCGGCCGGCATGGTTGATCCGCAAGACTGGACCTACGTTCGCGGACCAGAATACAACGGGTACTCGCGAGCGACCGGGCTGCCGGATGACTTTGATCCCGCCGGCGGCGAGGGAAGTAACGTCAAATGGATCGCGAAGGATTTTGGCTCGCGCAGCACGCCGATCGTCATGAACGGCAAGCTCTATACGTTGTGCGCCGCCGAACAGGGAACCAAGCGTGAAGGAGAGCGCGTCGTTTGTCTCGACGCACAGACCGGCGAATTTCTCTGGGAAAATCGTTTCAACGTTTATCTTTCCGACGTACCGGTCGAACGGGTCGGCTGGTCCGCCGTTGTCGGCGACCCCACCAACGGCAAGGTCTACGCGTTAGGCGTATGCGGACATTTCCAATGCATCGACGCCGAAACCGGCGAGACCGACTGGGTCCATAAGCTGCACGAAGAGTATGGTCTGCTATCGACCTATGGCGGTCGCACGAACTTTCCGATCGTATTTGAAGACCTGGTGATCGTCAGCGCCGTGGTGATCGGTTGGGGCGACATGGCCAAACCGTGTCACCGCTTCATGGCGTTTGATAAGAACACCGGCGAAATGATCTGGTTCAACGGCACGCGTTTGCTGCCGGACGACACCACCTACAGCGCCCCGGTGATCGCAACTCTCAACGGACAAAAGGCGATGGTCTTCGGTTCCGGCGATGGTCAGTTCTGGGCGTTTCAACCGCGCACCGGCAAACCGATCTGGAACTACGCCATGTCGATGCGAGGGATCAACGCTTCGCCAATTGTCGACGGCGATACGGTCTATGTCGGCCATAGTGAAGAGAACCTCGGCGATATTTCCTCGATGATGGGGAACGTCGCGGCGATCAACGGCGCATTAACCGGCGACATCACCGGCAAAGGCCTGATTTGGCAACAGCCCGAAATCATGATGGGCAAAAGCACGTTGCTGAAAGTGAACGATTACGTCTACGCTTTCAACGATGCCGGCAAAGTCTTTGGGTTTGACGCCAAGACCGGCGAACCGGTTGGCAAGCGTGTGGCGGTCGGTCGCGCTATGCGAGGCAATCCGCTCTACGCCGATGGCAAGATCTACGCCTTTGAAGCGAACGGCTACTGGGCGATTCTCGAGCCGCAGGAAGATGGTTCGCTCGATACGATCAACAAGGGGCGTTTCGACGATGTCGAAGTAAACGGCTCGCCGATCTGCGCCCAAGGGCTAATCTACGTGCCGACCTCAGGCGGCATCTATTGCCTGGAAGATCCCAAGCTGGAAAAAGGGTTTACCGGCCTGCCTCCGGTCGCTCCCGAAACCCCGGTCAGCGAGAACCCCGAAATCGATCAACTGCAAGTGACGCCGTTTGAGGTCTTGCTGAAGCCGGGTCAGTCGCAACAGTACGAAGTCGCCGCGTTCAATAAGCTGGGTGAAAAGCTAGACGCTGATCTGAGCGGCGTGACGTTTGAACTGACGGGCCCCGGCAAGATCGACGCCAAGGGGCTTTACACCACGGAAACGAGCGACGCCCACACCGCGACCACTATCACCGCCAAGTTGGGTGAAACGGTCAGCACGGCTCGTCTACGCACGATTCCTGATCTTCCCTGGAGCTTTAACTTCGATGACATCGCGTTCGACTCCACCACTGGCGTCGGTCAACCGCCGGTCACTTGGGTTGGCGCTCGCTATCGTCACGTCGTTCGTGATGTCGACGGCAGTAAAGCGATGGTCAAAGTTTCGACGATTCCGAAAGGAACGCGGAGCCAATCGTGGATGTCGAGTCCTGAACTGCACGACTACACGATTCAAGCCGACGTCAAAGCGCAGAAGATGGAAGATGGCCTGCTTCCCGACATCGGTCTGATCGCACAAGGCTATCAGTTTGTTCTGAACGGCAACGACAAAACGACGCAAGTTCGTACCTGGGTTACCCAGCAGCGGATGGCGAAGTCGAAACCGTTCACGCTGGAAGCGGACGTTTGGTATCGCTTGAAGATGCAAGTTGCAAACGAAGGAGACATCGCGATCGTGCGCGGCAAAGTCTGGAAGAAAGACGAAGCCGAGCCGGCCGAGTGGACCATCGTCGGGGAAGACGCCTACCCCAATCGCGACGGCAGCCCTGGTTTCTTTGGCAACGCGACCAACGCCGAAATCTACATCGACAACGTTTCAGTCACGCCCAACGACAAGTCGTAAGAGACGCGGCGCCTGACTTTCTTTCCCCCCAAAAACAATCTCCTACCCTGAAGTTTTCGGAGCTGTTATGCAAAACAAGCCATTCCTGTCGACTGTCGCCATGTTCTGCGCGGCGCTTGCCGGCGCGATCATCGCGACCGTGTTGCCGGCAGGTCACGCGGACGCCGAGCCGGTCGCTGTCATCGCGCAGCCTAAGTCGTCGGAAAAGATGGAGCCCACCAAAGATTGGCCGATGTGGGGCGGCAACTCGCTGCGAAATAACGTACCGGTCGCAACCAACATTCCGCAGGAGTGGGACATCGGCCGGTTTGATCGTAAAACCGGCGAGTGGGATTCGTCCAAAGCCGAAAACATCAAATGGGTCGCCAAACTCGGCAGCCAGTCGTACGGCAATCCGGTCGTCGCTTCGGGCAAAGTGTTCGTTGGCACCAACAATAGCAGCGGTTTGATTTCCCGTTATCCTGCCGACGTCGATCTCGGCGTGTTGGTTTGCTACGACGAACAGACCGGCGACTTCCTCTGGCAACATTCCAGCGAAAAGCTCTCGACCGGCCGCGTCCATGACTGGCCGCTGCAAGGGATTTGCTGCGCTCCGTATGTCGAAGGCAACCGCCTTTGGTTTGTGACCAGTCGCGGCGAAGTTCGCTGCTTGGATGTCGAAGGCTTTTATGACGGCGAGAACGACGGCCCCTATAAGGAAGAGAAGTTCACCGACAAGACCGAAGCGGACGTCATCTGGGTCTTCAACATGATGACCGAGCTTGGCGTTTCGCAGCACAACATGTGCTCTTGTTCGATCGCTGCGCTCGGAGACATCCTGTTTGTCAACACGTCGAACGGCGTCGACGAGTCGCACATCGTGCTTCCCTCGCCCCAGGCTCCCAGCTTTATCGCAATGGACAAGAACACCGGCGAAGTTCTCTGGACCGATCGTTCGCCTGGCGAAAACATCCTGCACGGTCAATGGTCGAGCCCGACGATCGCCGAACTGGGCGGAGTGCCGCAAGTGCTGTTCGCCGGCGGCAATGGTTGGGTCTATTCGTTCAAGGCCGATAAAGGCAAGGACGGCAAGCCGGAACTGCTCTGGAAATTCGACGGCAACCCAAAAGAGTCGAAGTGGGTGATCGGCGGACGCGGAACTCGCAACAACATCATCGCGACCCCGGTCGTCTATGACGGCAAGGTTTACGTGGCCGTAGGGCAAGACCCGGAACATGGCGAAGGGGAAGGTCACCTCTGGTGCATCGATCCGACCAAACGAGGCGACGTCAGCCCGCAGTTGGCGATGAAGGTCGAAGGGAGCTCACGGGTGCCGTTGCCGCATCGCCGCATTCAAGCGGTCATTCCCGAAGATGGCGAAGTCGCAGTCGATAATCCGAACAGCGCCGTGATCTGGCACTATGCCGGCGGTGACGAAGATGGCGACGGTCGCATCAGTTTTGAAGAAACGATGCACCGCAGCATCGGCACCGTTGCGATCAAGGACGACATTCTCTACATCTCGGACTTCAGCGGACTGCTCCATTGCCTGGACGCTCAGACCGGCAAGCGGCACTGGACCTACGACATGTTGGCCGCCGCGTGGGGATCGCCGTTGATCGTCGACGGGCACGTCTACATTGGTGACGAAGATGGTGACGTCTGCGTCTTCAAACTGTCGGCCGACCCGGAAGATGCCGAACCGATCGACGAGATCAACATGGGCAACTCGGTCTATTCGACCCCGATTGTCGCTAACGGCGTGTTGTACATCGCCAACAAGACGCACCTCTTCGCGATCGCCGCCGAAGAAGAAGAATAAATCGCCGTAGCGGTTACCAATTACCGCCTGGCGCCATCCAAGAGAGCGAGAAGGACCCGTACCTTCTCGCTTTTTTTGTTTCCTTGTTCCTTTGCTATCGCCAACTACGGCGTCGATCCATGCCCAAAAAAGTTCTCGATGTAGGTAATTGCGGTCCTGATTTCTATGCGATCAAATCGTTTGTAGAAACGCAGTTTGGCGCCAAAGTGTTGCAGGCCGATGGCCCCGAAGACGCGCTCGAAATCCTTCACCGCGAAGCAATTGATCTGGTGCTGGTCAATCGTAAACTCGATCGCGATTACACCGACGGGCTTGAGGTTATCAAGCAAATCAAAGCCGATGCATCCTTGCGAGAAACCCCCACGATGCTGATCACCAACTACGAAGAGCATCAGCAAATTGCGATTTCGGCTGGCGCCGTCCATGGTTTCGGCAAGCTGTCGATCGGTAAAAATGAAACGATCGCCCTCTTAAAACCTTATTTGGGTTAGCCAATTACGCCAGAGTTGCGTGGCATCCGTCGAAAAACTGGCTTAAGATGAACGCTCGGTCGGCCCATCGAGGCGCACTGCGCGGTCGTCGCGTTGGGTCGGCCGTTCCCTCTTCTACCTAAATCGCGGCCGACGAGCGTTCGTCAGACTCGCCCCCCATATCGTACTTTTTGCCATAGGAAACAAAACGATGCCACGCTTGCACTGGATTCTCATGCTCTCCGCCGCCGGTCTGATCGGCTGCGAAGCTCCTGCCCCGGTCGCCGAAACGCCGGCCGAAGAAACCGAAGTCGTCGAGACACTCGTTGTCGAAATGCCGACCGAAACCCCCGTCGCCGAAGAAACACCGATGGTGAAAACCGCCAAGCCAGAAATGCCGGCGGAAGTTCCGGCCGCGGAAGAAGCTCCTAAGATCGAAGCCCCGAAAGCCGAGATGCCCGCTGAAAAACCTGCTGCCGAAGCGGCTCCAAAGGTGGAAACTCCGGCGGAAGCGCCTGCGACGGAAGCAGCTCCCAAAGCAGATGCTCCGAAAGCGGAAATGCCGGCCGAAGCGCCTGCTGCCGAAGCCCCGGCAAAGACGCCTGCTGCAAGCGAAGCAACAGCTGGCGCCGCGCTCGATGGGGATGTGAAGTTGAACGCCAAGAACACGCTGGTTCAATTTGTCGGCACGCATAGCGGCGACAAGCCCGATCCGCGGACCGGCAAATTTGGCGAACTGTCCGGCACGGCGACCTTCGCGGAAGGAATGCCCCGCGAGATCAACGTTGAAATTAAAACCGAATCGCTCAGCACCGAAATTGAAAAGCTGACTGGTCACTTGAAGAGTCCTGACTTTTTCAATGTTCGTGAGTTCCCCGTCGCCACTTTCAAGACGACCGGAATTGAATCGACCGAGCCAGGCAAGTTCGCCATCACCGGCGATCTGACCCTGTTGGGCGAAACCAAGTCGATCACGTTTCCGGCGACCGTCGAAGCCGGCAAGCTGACGGCCGATTTCAAGATCGATCGCACCGAATTCGGCATGACCTACGGTGACGGCAAGGTCGAAAAAGAAGTCGCGATGACGATCGAAGTCACCGCGAAGTAATTCAGAGCGAATAACTCGTGCCGATTACTCCCAACGAAGCTCTCTATGGATTCGCGGCTCCGGCGCTGGTCGCAGCCGCGATCTTTTGGATCGCCCAACGTTTTCTCTCCGCAGAAGCTCGCGAGCGCTGGCCCGCCGCTCTCGCGATCGCCGCTGGCTTCACAATTAGCTATGCGCTCCTGCAGCTTGGCCCCTGGAGCCCGACCTCCCACTGGCACTGGACTCCGTATGCGCTGTTTCTAACGGCGCTGATCGGACCTGTCGCGGCGGCCAACGGAATCACGCTCGTCGAACGCGTCTTGCTCTATTTCGCTGCGGTTTGGATCGCCGCTTGGTTCATCGTGCCTACCTACGCCGATCTCGAGCCGTCGCGGACCGTTCATTTGATCGTCTGGCCCCTTTGGATGCTTGCGATCGCCGTTCCGCTCGACGGGTTGTCGCGCCGGATGAATGGCCCGTGGTTGCCGGCGATCGTCACAATCTCGCTGGCGGCCGGCATGGTCGTAATATTGTTGTCAGGCAACGCCAAACTGATGCAGATTCTGGGAATGGGTTTCGCCGCCATGGTGGGCGTCACCCTCGTTTCGTTGCTCTCCAAAGAAAAACCGGCGCTGCTCGGCGCCGCGCTGCCGGTCACGCTGCTCTCAGGCGGCTACTTGCTCGATGCTCGCGTGCAATCGTTCAGCGAGATACCTCTGATCTGCTATCTGCTGCCGACTTTGGCGCCCGCTCTTCTTTGGATCGGTCTGTGGAAACCGCTGGCCGAACGCCCAGGTTTTAGCGGCGTACTGTTGCGAACGCTGCTGCCGATCATCGCCTGCATCGTCGCGGTCGCAGTGGCGATTTGGACCGAACGAGATTCGTTCAACGAGTACTAACAGCCGCACAAAATCGTCGGAACCGGCGATCCAGCGTGCTACAATTCGGCAGATGGCTTCGCACTTTCTGCTGGATATGCCGATGATTCGCATTTTACTGACGCTCTTTGTATTGATCGGCGCTTCGTCGCTGGCCAGCGCCGGCCGCGTGACGCTGGAAGTCGCCACCGAAAAAGGGGTCGCCGTCACTTCGACCCACAAATGGGTGAAGGCGCTGCAGTCAGTCGGTTTCGACGATGTCCGGCTCCGTTCGGGTCACGGCAGCGATGCGACCGATCTCGTCGACAAAGGGTCTGGCAACTACCACATCACGGCGCTGCTTACCCCCGGCGAAGTTTTGATCACGCCAGGCGGTCGCTTTAAAATGAACGATATCGCCGGCATGCGCAGTTGGCTTGAGAAAGTTCGGGCAGGCGGTAAGAAAGAACTCGAACGACAAGAGAGCGTGTTCGGGCTCACCTCCAAAGAATTCGTCGCCCTCTACGAACAACTCTCCCCAACTGTCGGAGCCAAGACCAAAGAGACGACCCCGTTTGATACGCTGCAAAAGATCAACCAGCGGCTGGATGTCGAGTTTCGCGCCACTCCTGACGTTATCGCGCGCATGAAACAAGGCAAGGTCCTCGATGAGCTGGAAAATGTGAGCTGCGGCACGGCAGTCGCCGCGCTGCTTCGCCCGCTCGGCTTGGCGATGGTTCCACGTCGAGAAACCGGCGGCGATGTCGAGCTGCATCTGGTCGACTCGGCCGCCGCCAAAAAACCTTGGCCCGTTGGTTGGACTCCCGATGGAAACCCAGGCCAGGTCGCCCCCGGCATGTTTCAATATCTCGAAGTCGAGATCGCCGACATCCCGGTCCAACAAGCGGCCGACGCCATCGCCGCGCGCGTCAAATTGCCGCTGCTGTGGGATCACAACGGCGCAGCCGCTAAACGAATCGACATCGCGACCGCCAAAGTGAAATACCCGGCCCGTCGCACGTTCTATAAAAAGCTGCTCGATACGATTTTGTTTCAAGCCAAACTCAACTTAGAAATCAAAGTTGACGAAGCAGGCCACGCGTTTCTGTGGGTATCGCCGCTCGGGAAGTAGCGCGATCCGTTTCGTGTTACGATACGTCGAAACGATTCTTTCGCTCTGTCCGCTTGATAGCCGCATGAACCAATCTATCGCGACGACCGTCGACCAACTTTGCCGCTACCTCGATCAGTTCGCTCCAACGACGCTGGCCGAATCCTGGGACAATGTCGGCTTGTTAGTAGGGGATCGTACGGCCCCGGTCAGCAAGCTGATGACCTGTCTAACGATCACGCCGGAGGTGGTCGAAGAAGCGATCGCTGGCGGCGCGAACATGATCGTCGCTCATCATCCGCTGCCGTTTCGCGCGTTGAAACGGATCACGGCCGACGATACCGTCGGGCGAATGTTGCTGCAACTGATCGCAGCCGGCGTCGCGATCTACAGCCCGCACACCGGATTCGATTCGGCCGCCGCCGGCATCAATCAGCAGCTTGCCGCAGGTCTTGGCTTGACCAACATCGCGCCGCTCAAGCCGTTCGATCATCCCCCTTTGGCGCCTTTGGGAAGCGGGCGCTACGGCAAGCTGGCGGCTCCGCAGACGCTCTCCCAATTCGCCGCCGTCGTGCGCAAATTTCTGCAGATCGAGTACGTACAAGTAGTCGGCGGCGTCAATCAAAAAGTGACGCAACCAGCGGTCGCTTGCGGCGCAGCGGGCGAATTTCTGGGTACGGCGATCACCCTCGGTTGCGATTGCCTTTTATTGGGCGAGACCAACTTTCACACGTCGCTCGAAGCGAAGGCCCAAGGCGTCGCGCTCGTCCTGGTCGGGCACTACGCCAGCGAGCGGTTCGCCGTCGAGACCTTAGCCGACCAACTGACGGACGAATATGCGGGATTAAAATGCTGGGCCAGCGAGCAGGAAAGTGACCCGATCACTTGGCTGAAGTGACCTTTTCGTACCCTGGCGTCGGTGTGTTAGAATTGAGAAGGTCTAATACGGAGTTTTCGATCATGACCACGCTTGAACAGCTCGAAAGTTTCTACGCCTTCGCGTTTCAGAACCTTCATACTCAGCCAGACGCGACATCCCTCGATGAACTGCTATTGCGCTGGTATGACTCCCAACGCCAGAATGAAATCCATGCGGCGATCCGGCAAGGCTTGAACGAAATGGACGCCGGGCTGGGGCGCCCTGTTTCTGAATTCTTTGATGAGTTTCGACAGATAAATAGCATTCCGGAAACTCCGGAATGAAGCTACAAGTCATTGTTCAGCCCAGTGGCGAAAAAGACATTCAATCGCTGTTCGACTAATATCTCTCAACGCTCAAGGGCTGGCGCCCAAAACTGGGCGATAGCGTTGGAAAAGACGCTAATTTGTCTTGAATATCGTGCCGCTTCTTGCAGTATCGCAGCGGAATCAACTCTCTACACCGAAACAATACGCGAAATCCTGTTTAGAACGAGATTGGGTAAAGCGTACCGTGCACTTTTCATTATTCGTGGAAATGTCGTGCACATCCTGCACGTTCGTGGTCCAGGCCAGGACTTCATAAGTCCCTCAGAAGTCCAGTTCCCTGATTCAACGCCTCCCTAATATCTTTGCGAAAATCCTGGATACAAATTACCCCAACTTCTTCGGGGTTTTCCACATTCTTGCCCCCGCAATTGCAACCACCGGAAAGCCGCGGCATCGAAGGGTACAGTGATCGCCGCCGTGCAGTATCTCACGGATAGGTAAGATGTTACGGATAGCCGCCGCCGGCTGAAGCGTTGCTTCCCGCTAGGCGACAGCGTAGCATGGGTTGTTTGATTCTCGGTCCCTGCTGCTTGATGGAACCAACAATGAAGTCGCCTCGTGCTCTGACCGCGCTGCCGGTGTTTAATGAACGTGGAACCGTCCACTCGGTTTTGGACGAAGTGAAGCGCTATAGCCGCGACATTTTGGTCGTTGACGACGGCTCCTCAGACGGCACCGCAGAGCTGCTTGCCGAGCGCAACGACATCCAGGTGGTGACCCACGCCAAGAATCGGGGTTACGGCGCCGCGCTCAAGACCGCGTTTGAATACGCCGCCGCTGAAGACTACGACATCGTTGTGACGATCGACTGCGATGGCCAGCACGAACCGCAGCGTATTCCCCGCTTTGTCGCCGCTTGCCAAAATGTCGACATCGTCTCGGGAAGTCGCTACCTGAAGCAGTACCCCGGCGACAGCGAGCCGCCGGCCCAGCGCCGCTGGATCAATCAATTGATCACCGGCGAGATCAATCAACGACTTGGCTTTCAATTGACCGACGCTTTTTGCGGTTTTAAAGCGTACCGCGTCGACACCGTCAGCCAATTGCCGGTGACCGAGTTTGGGTACGCAATGCCGTTGGAACTGTGGGTCGAAGCGGCCCGAGCCGGGCTCAACGTGATCGAACTTCCGGTCCCGCTTGTTTACCTGGACGAAAAACGTTCGTTTGGCGGCGCGCTCGACGACGGCACGACTCGGCTCAACTACTATCACCTGGTGCTGGACCGAACGATGGCCCGCGGCGAAGTCGAAGTGGATGGCGCGGCCATTTCGCTCGGCGGCTAACGCCCCTCGGCTCTAACCAAGCGGGCACGAAGTATGACGCCAGCGGAACTTGAGTATCGCCCGCTTCGCGCTCCGCGAAGCCATGGTTCGGCCTTGATCGAGCCAACCGCCGCCGAAGCTGTCCAGCTACTCCAACAGCGTTCCGCTGCGCTTGACGCAACATCGATCGAGATCGGCGGCGTCTCACTGGCTCAGCTTTCGCAGATCGCCCGTCGCCAGCTTGTCGCGCTCGCGAGCAACTACACGTTCGCCTATCGACCGTCCTTCGACTTGCCCGACGAAGCTGCGCCGATCGTGATGGCCGGCCATCAACCGGGGCTGTTTCACCCCGGCGTCTGGTTCAAAAACTTCCTGCTCGATTCGGTCAGCCGAGCCGCCGGCGCAACGCCGATCAACCTGATCGTTGACAATGATACCGTCGCCAGTCCGGCGATCGCCGTTCCCCAGGTAGACGGCGACGGTACTTGGAACCACCGCCGCGTTTCGTTTGACGACTCATCACCGCCGATCGCGTGGGAAGAACGAACGATTCTCAACCCCGCGACGTTCCGGCAATTTGGCGAACAAGCGGCGGAAGCGATTCGACCGCTGGTCGACAGCCCGCTGATCGAATCGTTTTGGCCGCGCGTGCTGCAAGCGGCCGAGTCGACCGACAACATCGGCCGCAGTTTCGCCCAGGCCCGCCATCAGTTAGAGATCGATTGGGGACTGCAAACGCTGGAAGTCCCGCTGAGCCAGGTCTACAGCACCGAGTCGTTCGCGCGGTTCGCCCTCCATTTGTGGAGTGACGCGCCCTCCTTTCGCGCGGTCTACAACGGCGCGATCGACGAGTACCGCCGGTTGCATAAAATTCGGAGCGCCAATCACCCCGCTCCCCATCTGGCACAGGCAGGCGACTTGATCGAAACGCCGCTCTGGATTTGGTCGAAAGCCGACCCGCGCCGCCGGGGACTGTTCGTCTCTCAATCGGCGTCCGGAATACGTCTGACCGATCGAGGCGCGCTCGATATTACGATTCCCGCCCAAACAGAAGAGGCCATTTCGGCGCTGCTCGAACTTCAGACCGAAGTTGTTTTGCGGCCGCGCGCATTATTGACGACGATGTACGCCCGCTTGGTGTTGGCCGATCTGTTTATCCATGGAATTGGAGGTGCGAAATACGATCAGGTGACCGATCTGATCATCGCTCGACAATTTGGCGTGACGCCGCCGCCGATCGTCGCCGCGACGGCGACCGTTCATCTGCCGATCGCTCGCGAACGAACCGATGAAGCGAAGTCGGCGCAGATCGCGCGCTTAATGCGCGATTTGCGGTTCAATCCTGACCGTCATCTTTCTTGCGACCCCTTGCCGGCCGATATCGAGAAGCTTGTTCAAGAGAAGCATCGCTGGTTGGCCAACGATCCACCAAGTCAAATGGCCGAGCGTCATCGCGCCTTAGAGCGCATCAATCTGGCGCTGCAAGACGCCGTCGCCGAGCAGCGCGAACAACTTCAGCAACAATTGACGCAAAGCAAGCGCGAAGCGCGCAATGACGCGATCGCTTTGTCGCGCGAGTACGCGTTTTGTCTCTTCCCCGAAAAAAGTTTGCGGACTTTGCTACTGGACCTGAGCGCCGTCGCCCCTTAAGTTAAGGGGAAGCTCAGCTGAACAAAGGGAATTGTCCGTTGCTTGAAGGGAGTCCAGCCCATGTGCGCGGTCCAAGCCTCGCCTCTCAGTAAGTCGATTCAATCGTCTAGTAGTCGCTCCTCCAAAGCGCCCCATCTTGTCGTCGACCGAGCGACCCAAGGAGATTCGTTTCCCATCTTCGAGATGATGCAGCGAGCGCTGCTTCGCCCGAGCGAAAACGAATTTCACATCGAACAAGAACGCCCCGGTTATGACCCAGGCCAACGGATTGTTTGCCGTGCTGAAAATCAAGTTGGCGGGCAGATCGTTGGCCACGTGCGGGTCATCCGCCGGAAGACGCGCCTGGCCGATCGCATCGCCACCACGTTGCATGTGGACGAACTAGCGACGGCGCCAGAATTTCGCTCGCGCGGCGTCGCCGCCCAGTTGCTGGCCGAAGTCGACGCCGAACTCCAGCGCTGCGGCGCCGAGTGCGCGGTTTACCGCACCGATTCGCCAGACTACTTGGCGCGCCGCGGCTGGACCGCGCTCTCATCGCAAACCCGCAGCCAGGGCGATCCGGCGCAGATTTTGGCCAACTTGCAGCAGCCTCTTCCCTCGCGAAATTGGGACGATGATATAAGCGAGACCTCGCGCCTGTCGATCCGGCTTTACCGTCAGGTAGAGTTCGCCGGGCTCACATCGCTGTACGAACGCCGCTTTAACGACTTGCTAGGCGCCGCGGTTCGCACCCAAGAGCAATGGCGTTGGCTGCTGGATCGCCGCGGCTTTCAACAGTTGTATGTCGCCATCGACGGCGGCAACAAACTAGCCCTGGACGACGACTCGAAGATCGTCGGCTACGCGATGACCGGCAACAGTCAGGTGCTTGAGATCGTCACGGCGCCCGGTCGCGAAGATGTTGCGACCGAATTGCTGCGGCGTATTTGCGGCGACGCGATGGAACGCGATCAACGCGCCATCTATTATCACGCGCCGGCGGCTGATCCATTGCACCGAGCGGTTCGCAGCGCGGCTCCGCCGCAGCGTCCAGTCTCGAACTCGACGGTGATGGTTCGCTGGCGACATCCGCTACAATCGCTGGCCGAACATGCCGAACGTTTTCGCGCCAATCTCGTCAAAGCCGGCTACCCTCTACCATGCGACCTGGGGCTGCATGTCGAGGGAGAAAAGCACTCGCTCCACTTCACTGAGCGGAGCGGTTCGCTCAGCGACGGCAAGCTGGGGCGCAGCTTTATTCGTCTGACGCAAAACGATCTGGTTCGCCTGTTGTGCGGCGATCTGAACGTCCCCCAGGCGATCGACCGCGGAGACATCTTCGCTTCCACCAAAATGGCGACCGACGCAGCCGTAGCCGCGCTAAAAATGCCGTCGCTCTGGTTCCCACCGCTGGAAGACGCCGCGGCGATCTAAGCTTGGACGAATGTTCTGCCCTGCCTAAATTTTCGTGTGACGGAGCACTAGCGCTATGTAGGTCAGAACAAGCCCTGGTCTACGTACCAAGCGACGCGAAGTTAGATCGCGGGCGGTTCGCTCGGCTGGTTTTCTAGCACCTGCTTTAGGTTATCCAAGCTGATCTGCATTTGATCGCCGATCATCTCTTGAACGAAGATGCAAAACAGATTGCTGGGGTAGTTCATCGTGCCGATATAGACGGACGTCACCATCGTCTCGTTCTTGTTCACAAAGTCCGTCTGCAGATAGGCGGGATCGGTCGACGTGAACGGTTTGGTGAAGCGAATCAGGTAGTCGATCCGCTCCCCTGGCTTGATCCCGGTGATTTCCTGTTCGCCGACGCCGATGTTCGGATCGTCACTCTTCCAGGCGATCACCGCGCCTCGCGTCCCATCTTCGCCGCGGATGGTCACCTCGCGCTCGCCAGGCAGCTTGGCCCACACGCTGAATTGTTCCTGATTCTTCAGCAGCTTGATGAAATCAAACACTTCCTCCTTGGGCCGCTGAATCACGACTTCACGCGTAATCGTAAACTGACGCGGCATGAACAGCGCGATGAAAAACGGAATCGCAATCAATACCGCCAATGCGATCAGGCTGCGGAGGACAAGTTTCATAAAGGCCTTGCATTGCGAATATCGGCGGAGAGGGAACGAGCGCCGCTGGGGCGATTGTCGCTCGCTTCTTCCCAAAATCCAAGCAGCGGGCCAACTTTTTTTGCGGCGCCGAATATGGGAAGATAAAAACCATCAAAGTCCGCTTCTCGCATCTATCTCATCCGATCCTTCGAAAAAACGAAATTCATGCGCGCCATCGACTTGCTTCGCCACAATTTTGAAATGACCGAATCGTGGACGACGCCGATTTTGGAAGATCTGCGTGAAACGCCGCTCGCCGCAGCGACGCCTGGCGGAAATCATGCTCTGTGGATCTATGGGCATCTCACCTTTTGCGAGGGTCTGATCGCGCGGCAGTTTGTGTTGGGCGAGCCGAACGAATTCGCCGACTGGATGCCGATCCTCGGTCCCGAGAGCCGGCCGGAAGAAGACGCCGATATTTATCCCTCCTGGGAAACGATCGCGACCCGTTTTCGTCAGGCCCGCGATCGAACGCTCGCCTGGCTTGAGACGCAAAGCGATGACGATCTGGATCTGCCCTGCAAAGCGCCGCCGGAGGGGCTGGAAGCGGTCTTCTCGAGCCGCGGCGCCGGCATCTCGATCGTGATCTCGCACTGGTGGAATCATCGTGGGCAACTTTGCGACATCCGCAAAGCGCTCGGTCGCCGGCCCCTCTTTCGCTAACGCTGACGATACGCAGGAAATCGATCGATGCCGTATGACGAACAACTTGCTGCCCGCGTTCGCGGGCTGCTGCAGCGCAAACGAGGCGTTACCGAAAAGAAAATGTTCGGCGGGCTCGCATTCTTGCTGAACGGCAACATGTGCGTCGGCGTCTCGCGCGATGAGTTGATCGTGCGGATTGGACCAGACGCTTACGAGGAGGCGTTGGAAGCAGAGCACGTTCGCGTGTTCGACTTCACCGGACGCCCTATGCGCGGCTGGATCGTGATCGACGAGGCCGGCCTGGTTCAATTCGCCGCAGTCAAAAATTGGACCGACCGCGCGTTCGACTTTGTAAAGACGCTGCCGAAGAAGTGAACTCCTACGATAAGATCGCCAGCGCTTTGCGTACCGCGGCGACAAAGATCTCGACTTCTTCTCGCGTGTTATAAAGGTAAAAGCTGGCGCGGGCGCTTGATGCAATACCGTAGCGAGCATGCAGCGGCATGGCGCAGTGATGTCCGGCTCGGATCGCGACGCCGGCAGTGTCGATCATCATGCCGATGTCGTTGGGGCTGATGCCGTCGACCGTAAAGCTGACGATGCCCGCTTTTTGCTGCGGCGCCGGACCCAAGATTCGCAATCCCGGCACATCGGCCAGCAGCTGATGCGCGTAATCGGCCAGCATTTGCTCATGCGCGAGGATATGGTCGAGACCGATGCTCTCCAGATATTCAATCGCCGCTTTGAAAGCGATCGCCGCGGTGATCGGCGGCGTGCCTGCTTCAAATTTGGCAGGCAGCATCGCCGGCGTAAAACTATCGATCGTCACCGTGTTGATCATGCTGCCGCCACCCAAAAAGGGAGGCATCGCTTCCAGCAGCGCTTGCTTGCCGTACAAGATCCCGAGCCCTGATGGGCCCACCATTTTGTGAGCGCTGATCGCCACGAAGTCGGCGTCCCACGCGACCACATCGATCGGTTTGTGCGGAGCCGCTTGGGCGGCGTCCACCAACACGACCGCGCCGACTTCGTGCGCTTGACGCACGATCTCGGTGACTGGATTGATCGTTCCCAATACGTTGGAAGCAGCCGAAACGGCGACTATTTTGGTGCGCTCGCTAAGCAAGCCCGGCAGCTCGTCCATCGCCAACAGGCCATCGTTGGTGATCGGCAACGCTTTGATTTTGGCGCCGGTCAGTTGGGCGATTTGCTGCCAAGGGACGAGATTGGAGTGATGCTCCATCTCGGTCAACAGGATCTCATCGCCGGGAGTCAGATTGGCGCTCCCCCAAGCATGAGCGACCATGTTGATCGCCGAGGTGGTCCCATAGGTGAAGATCACCTCATTTTTCGATTTGGCGCCCAAAAATCGCTGCGCTGCGGCGCGCGACTCTTCGTACATCGACGTCGACTCGTTGCTCAGCTGGTGACCGCCGCGGTGGACGTTGGCGTAGAACCGCTCGTCCACTTCGCGCATCGCGTCAATCACTTGACGCGGCTTCTGCGACGAGGCGGCGTTGTCTAAATAAACCAGCGGCTTGCCGTGCACGGTTTGGTGCAGGATCGGAAAATCGGCCCGGATCGCTTCGATATCTAGTTTGTCGGCGTGCTGAGAGGCAACCGTCATGTTGTTTCTAACCTTTGAATATTCGCCCACTTGGGGCGATGGGCCGCTCTCAACAAGAGAGCAGCGGAGTTTTCGCATTGCTTTATGATTTTAATAGTCCGAGGGCGAAAGGACAACTCGCCCTGCTGCGGCAGGCGCATTGAAGACATGCGCTTCCCACAAAGACGCAGCAAGAGCATGGCGCAGGAACTTTCGTATCGATAGATCGCCTGCTAAGAGGCTTGGGCGATTGCGGCCGCTTCGTCTTTAGCCGTCTCAAACGGCGCTTTCGCGTGAGGAGAATCCGAAATCAGCCGACACAACGTCAGCATCGCGTCTAAGTTGTCGGACAGATTGAAAAAGATAATCCGGACGTCTCGTTCGGCCACGGCGCGGCGGAGTCCTAAAAAGGACAACAGGCCGACGCTGCTCATAAACGTCACGTTCCCAAAATCGATCAACACCGCGCGACAGTCGGTCGACGCGGTGATCATTTCGTTTCGCAGGTCGTAACAATCTTCCGGAGTTCGCAACTCCTCTGGCAGAAGCGTTACTTTCACCAGGTCCCCTTCGCGGGAGGACAACATCAAAGTGCTTTCGTTCACGCGGATGTCCCTTATGACGCTTTGCCGATGCAATACAAATATTTGCGGCCGCGGATATAAATGCAGCCGTCCGAAATCGCTGGCGATGCGATCGTCTCGTCGTCGAGCTTGTTTTCCGCCAATTTCTGGAATTCGCGTTCCGCCGCCACCACGCTGCAAAGTCCATCGGTGTTCAGAAAGTAGACTCGATTCTCCACAGCCACGGGCGACGCTTTAAACTTTCCGCCCAATCGCTCTTTCCATACGAGTTCGCCGGTCGCCGCATCGCGACAAACGGCGATTCCATCATCGGTCACCGTAAACAGCAATCCATTCAAAACGACCGGGCTCGGCGAATCGGGGGTCGACTGCGCTTCTTCCCACACGATCGCCGTATCGGGGACGCGCCCCGTTTTGATTTCGTCCAACGCGACCGCCAACGTCGGCCCGCGCATGCCGCGCGTGCAGTAGATCCGCTTGTCGTCGATGGTCGGGCCGGTCACGGTTCGCCCCCCTTCTAACCCGGGCAGAAACCAGATTTGCTGACCCGTCTTGGCGTCGTAGGCGTCCAGTTGATTTCCTCCCATCACAATCAACTCGGTCCGGCCGTTGCGTTTGCGAACCAGCGGGGTCGTATAGGCGTCGGCCTGTTCCGCCGGAGCGCCGGTCATCCGCTTGGTTTTCCAGATCAGTTCGCCTGTCTGCAGATCATGGGCGACCAGATAACTTTCGACCGGCTCTTGGTCGAGATCGGACAGCGAATCTTGCATGCAAACCGAAATCACTTTCCCGTCAACAATCACAGGGCTATTCGCGTGCCCCCACCAGATGGTGTACGCGCCGTATTCCTCTTGCAGATCGCGGCGCCACTTTTCATTTCCCTCAAAGTCGTAGACCGCCAAAATTCCATTCCCAAAGTGGGCGGCGATCCATTTGTGATGAACTGTTGGCGATGGCGACGCCAGATTGTGCAGCCGGTGAAATTTTTGCTGCAGGCGCTTTGGCGCTTCGCGCGGAACGTCGCCGGAGCCGACTTCTAACTTTCGCAGCGGACTACCGTAGTTTTTATCAAACAGCTGTAAAAAAAGGCGACCTTCATCGTCTTGTGAAGTAATAATTAATCCAGCGTCCTGAATGACCGGCGTCGAACCGCCCCAGCCGGGAAGCTCCGCCTTCCAGCGGATATTCTCTGCGTCACTCCAAGTGAGAGGCACGTCGGTCTCCAGGCTCACACCATCCCCACGGGGACCGCGCCAATTGGGCCAGTCGTCGCCAACGGCAAAATCGGTCATCGCTGCAAAAATCAGCAGTAAGGCCAACCCGTATGGTCGATAGTTCATCTTGGGGCGTCTCCAACAAACGGTAGGTAACGTTATGGCAGGGCTCACGTTATTAACTTATCACCTGCAGGCGGCGAAATCGAGTAAATCCGATGCGTCCGGCGTAGAATCAGGCGAGACTGATTGTTCGACCGGCGGTGCATGTCCTATGCTTGTACGAGGGCCGACCGACCGTCAAACGGTGGGGTCGGAGACCGTCACCCATCCGCAAGCCGGCGACACGCACAATGAGCGAACTGGATCGATTTCCGGAACTGACTGAATATCTTCGCGGCCGCGGCCATAGCGACGCCGAAATCGAACTGATTTTGGCCGAACTCCACCGCAAAGACGAAGGAGTGATGATCGATTCGGTCATGGACTCCATCGACCTGGGCGATTTCGACATCGAAGAAATCATCAAAGCGGCCCTGGGCGAGAAGTAGGCTTCGCCCTGACGCCAGTACTAGGACCGGACAAAAACGTTGGACAGGACAGAACCATTTTTTTCCGAAGCATCAGACCGGCGATCGCTGGGTTCAAGTAGGGTCCGCTGTGCGGACCAGCGGCCCTGTTGATTGCTTGCAAGTTTTTCCGCGCTTCTGGTCCGCACAGCGGACCCTACGGCTACGGCGAAAACGTTGGACTGGACTGGATTCTTTTTTTCTTTCGGCGTTGCTGGATCGGCCAGGTGGTACCGGGCATAGGCCCAGCGTTTTTCTTCCGGATCGTGGCTGGTCTTGGCGATTTCTCCGGCGGCGATCATCTGGTCCCATGTCGGAGCAAACTTGGTTCCGCTGATTCCGCTTTGTTCGCGAATTTTCGATTTGGTCGCTTGCTCTCGATCTAAACGCGTGATCGCGAGCCGAATTTTCGCTTGCAATTTTTGCTCCTGCGCGGCCGCATCGCAGGCAGCCGCTTCCGCTTCGATCGACTCAACATCGCGCAGCGTGACCCGCCAACTTCTTCCCTGCGGATCTTCCAAATTTCCTTCGTCGATATCGACGCCCCAGACTCCTCCTTGGCCGGCGCAGCCGCCGAACGACATGCGTAACCGATGCTGACCGCTGCCGGGCGAATAATTTTCGCAGCGCTGAATCAACATCCATTGCCGCGCAAAATCGAGACTCGCCGAAACATCGGTCGCCAGAGTCGCGTTGCGGGGGATCGCTTGGCGAGACTGACAACACAAAATCGGCGTCGCTCCGGCCGTGATGCAGCAGCGGACCAGGTCGTGCAGTTGCTCTGCTTGCGTCTGTTTGTCGGTCGAAGTGAGACGCAGCGGATCGATCACAATCACTTCGAGTTGATGACGGCGAATCCATGCCCGCAGATGATCGAGGTGCGCCGGATCGGAAGCGTCGGCGACCGCCAACGACCAAATCAAATTCGGCAAATTGCCCGGGTCGACGCCGCTGGAGTCGCTCCACCGCCGCGCGAGATCGGCCAGCGCTTGCCGCTCGTCATGCTTGCTGACATAGCCGACGCGAAACGGACGCTCGACAGCAAATTGCCCCAAAAATTGGCCGCCGCGCGCCAGCGCCGCGCACAAGTCGACGGCGATCGAGGACTTCATGCTTTTGCTCGGCCCGACGATCACGGCCGGTTCATAGCGCACGAACATCCCCGGCAACAACCACTCGAGCGGATCTTGCTGCGCGATCAATTGATCGGTGGTCAGCGTTTGAAACGGACTGGCGCCGCCGGCGATGTCGAGCCGGACGAGTCCGCACTCCGGCGACAATTCGATCGCCGCTTGATGCGCTTCAAAACGTTTTTGCAGCGTCTTGGCATAGTCGTCAAAATTTTTGATTTGGCCGCAGCAAAGCAAGACGTCGCACAACATTTCGATCGCGCTCTCTTCGTGATAGCCTGCTTGCGCCAACCGACGGAGGAGCTCTGGCAGGTCGTCGCAGCGGATCCGTTTGTTCCGCATTTGCAGCATCGCAACGCAAATGTCGTAATGCGACTGATGTTGAAAATATTCAGACCGAACCTTGCAATTTGTGAAGAGATCGGACCGCATCAAAACCACGGCCAACCAACGCGCTTCGGCGATTTCGCCCCGCGTCAGATTGCGCGTCTGGAAGTCGACGCGCCACGTTTTTTGGTCATTGCTTAAACGTGCGATCAGTCGACGAAGTTCGTTGAGCGTCATGCAAATTGTCCCCCACGAAAAGTCCAAACAGCAAACCCGCGCAGCGAAAAACCGCCGCGAAACCGACAGTTTTTGTAGTCGACCCCAACTCCGTGCGCTTCGTCAAGAGACAATTTTGAGAGCCAACGCGGCTGGTCCATAGTCGCCTTTCGCTCCGCGAAAGCAGCGCGAGCTATAGGACGCTACTTTCGCGGAGCGAAAGGCGACACTGGGGTCTTAAGTGGGTTGCGCAAACCGATCGTGTCGATTGTTGGCGGCGGAATTTGATCGCGGTTTTCTCCACCCACCCTACGATTTTTGTGGGCGAAATCAGATCTGTGCGCTTCGTCAAGAGACACTTTTTGAGAGCCAAGAATCCTTGGAAGCGAAGGACCAAACGCTAGAATATTTTTCCGCAGGGACGGCGTCGCGATAGAGCCGCTTGGGTGCGCCCTACTTCTTCTTCTTCCCAGTCGTGACCGGCGTCGATGCGATGTCGATCGCTTCACCGGCGCTCATCGCGGGGAGGACGAAGATCTTGCCGTCTCCCATGCGTCCGCTGCGCGCGACTTGCACGATGCGGCGGATCGTTTCTTCCGAGCGGTAATCGTCTAGCCAGATGGTGATCTCGACTTTGGGCAAGAAGGTTTGGCCGTATTCGCTGTCGCTGTATTCGTCGAGATAGCTTTTCTGCCGGCCGAAGCCTTTCACTTCGCGAACGTTGAGCGCTTCGATCGGCGCGCGGCTCAACTCTTCCAAGACCTTTTCGGCCAGATAAGGCTTCACGATAGCGATGACTTGTTTCACGCTCAGACTCGGCGAAATTAGCTGAAGAAATTTTCGCCGAAGAGATTCAACTCGGGACCCGTCTCGACTTCCATGTCTCCCAGCACTTTGGTTTGACACGAAAGCCGCATCGTCTCTTCGTTGCCGATATAGGCGAGACAAGCGATCGGATCGGGAATCGGCAGATACGGCCCGACGGGAACCGTAAACTTTACTTTCTCCATCATGCGCATGGGACTGGCGTTTTCAATCCCCTTGGTGATCAAAACGCGACAAGTGCCGCATTGCCCCAAGCCGTGACAATTGAGGACCTTGTTGACCCCGGCGCCGATGCCGTTCACCCCTTGGTGGACGTTGACGCCTGCCTGGAGCGCCACCTGGCGGAGATTGGAGCCCTCAGGGACTTCGATCTCTTTCTTCTCTTTGACGAACTTAACAATAGGCATGGCGACTGCGACGGTTTGGGGGTGAGAAGAATGCCGCTTCCGAATGATCTCAAGATAACATCGACCGAGGCACGCGTTAAGTAGAAGTTTTTGGTGATTTTTCCCTGTCTGTCGTCGTAAGCGGTTTCCCTGGCCAGTTTTCTACGCTACCAGTATCTGCAGCTCGGTCAAATACTTTTCGGGGTCACCCCGAAAGAGCCAGCCGGGCCCCTTGACGTAGGTCTCTCGCGTCGGCAACAGATAGCCCGGATGGCGAGCCCGAACGTAGCGGAGCAATCGCGCGTACGAGCCGGCCAGCGTCTCGTACGGGCCGCGGTGCAGCAGCGAGACAAGGCGCCCGCCCTGCAACTCGTGGACCTCGATCCCCTTTTTGGAGTCTCCCTTGCGAATCGGAAAGCAGGCCTCGAAATCGGCGTCGGTTTCTTTGTACTCTTTATCGTAGTGGAGCATCATGGCCGGACCACTCAATTGGCGTCCGTATTGCCAGCCAATTTTGCCGTACGCTTTACCGCAGTCCGTATACTTCCCCTGCATCCGGATGCCGGCGATCAGCAGCCGATCGACTTTGCTCTCTTCGATGTCTGCATCGTTTTGCGAGCAGAGCGCTTCGATTGCGGCCTCTTGGGCGATAATCTTTTTGATCTTTTTGACCGGCAGCGGAGCTTGCTCTTGTTGAGTTAAGAGGGTCGCGATATCGATCTTGCCAGAGTTTTGCGAAAAGAGCGACTTCATCCGCTCGAGCGGCACTTGGATCTTGCCCAGATGATAGATCGCCCGAGCGATCGGCAGCTGCGACTGGTCGTAGGCGACCAGCTCTTCGTCATCATCCGGCTGGGCCGGAACCAGCACTTCCTGCGTCCCGAGTAGTCGTAACATCTCGATCGAGAGCCCGCTGACGCGGGAGAATTCGCTGGTGGTGAACATGGCGATAGGTCTCCGCAAGTTGGAGGGCAGGTCCTGCCTGCCGACGAATCGCTCGAGCGACATCGTGAAACCGGCTTTGCTTGAGCTGCGCGGCAGGCACGGCCTGCCGTACGATAGTTTACTCCGGAATTGGCAAGCTGTTGGGGGCGACCCGGGTCGCCGTACCGCCGGGGGTGGCGATGCTTGCGCCGCCGACCGTATTTTGGCTGGTGATATCGCTCGTGACCAGAGGATTGGGAACCGTTTGACCGCCGAAGACTTCGAAGAAGACGTTGCTTCCGGCCGTGCTGGCGATTGCGATATCGTTGCCGCCGACATTGTTCAGCATTCGCATGTTGAGCGTCGAGCCGTTGATCGCTCTAAATTCGCCCGAATTACCCAAAAAGCTGGCCGAGAGCGTATTATTTTGCACATTGGCGTTCAGCGTAGAGCCGCTGTCGACGCGGACGAACAAGCCGTCGCTGGCGACGTTCGCAATCGAATGCGCTACGGTGTTGCCGGTCAATACCAAGCCATGCGTTCCTCCCGCGCCGGTGATATCATAGGCGATGCCTTCATTGAAAACGCCGGCGGTGAGGAAGTCGCTCACCGTATTGTTGGTGATGTAAGTGGTCGTATCGCCGGTCGTTCCGACCAGGACGTGGATGCCGCTATCGAGAGCTTCCGCGGAGGCGATCGTACCGATGGTGTTGCTGTTAATCGTTAGCGTGGAAGTTCCATCGGCGATTTCCGCGAAGATGCCATAGTCCAGCACCGAGGCGGTCAGACCTTGATAGACCGTATTGCCAGAGATATTACCGGTCAAGTTACCTTCCGAATAGAGTTCGATGCCGTGGCCTGATGCGGTAACGAAGTTGCTCAGTTCGTTGTTGGTGATGTTCACGGTCGCGTTGACGCCGGACAAGACGTCCACTTCGATTGCATTGTCGCCGCCAACGCTGAACTGGCGCGTCAATGTGTTATCGGTGATCAGCAAATCGGACGTACCGCCCAGCTCGACATAGAAGCCGCTGTCGCCGCTGCTGGCGGTATTGGAGACGGTATTGTCACGAATCACGCCAATTCCGCTGGCGTTGTCGATGTAAACGCTCGCCTCGCCGAAAGCGCCAAAGTGCTCGAACTGGTTGTTATTGATATTGAAGCCGTTGATGCCGCTGCCGGCGATTGAGTCGCCGCCGGTATTGCTAAAACGAAAGCCCGAAACTTCGTTGTTGTTGGCCAGCGTGACGCCGACGCCTGCTGAATCAAGCGTCGGCCGATTGCCTGCTTCGTAACCAGGCAGATCAAACGTTCCCTGCGTCGCCGTAAACATGTGCTGCGTGGTGGAACCCAACAATCGTTGATTCTCTTGCAACACGAACGACTGCGTCAGGTTGGTCGCGGTGTTGTCGGCTCGCGGGTGCACAAAGATAATATCGTTAGGCTGCGAGCCGGCCTGAGCCAATTGCAGCGCGTTGTACGGATTCTCGACGGTGCCATCGCCCATCGCGACCGCGTCAGGATCGACGTGAATCACATGCTGATCGGCGCCGGTAACGGTATTGGTTGCATTGACCAACTGCGACTGACTGATCTTGTTGACGACGACCGCTTCGTTGCGAATGATCGGTTCGTCCATCTTGTTGACATAGCTGTCGTATTGCGGAACGCGGCGTGCCGAACTTCCCGGAAAGAAGAAAGCGGCGCCAAAGACGACGTTGGTATCGAACACCTGATCGTCGCTGACCGTCAGATAAAACCGCATTCGATCGGTAACGTGACTCTCGAAGCGCGTCTTCCAGCCCCAAGCTTGCGGCGAACCGGAGCCTTGAAAGTTGTACGTGCCCAGGTAGGCGCGCAGATAGTCGCCGACATGCGGCAGCGCGCCGCCCAACTCGGCGTCAAACCCTTTCATCGCAACTTCGTATTGCGTTAGCTGCGTCAGTTGAATGTTGTATCCGACGTAAGTGGGGTCAAGGAAGCCAGATGCTCCGCTCTGTGTAGGATCGGTCGAGGTCGGGAAATATCCGTTCACGCGAAAGTCGATCTGGCCGAGCGACTCGAAGCCGGTCACGACCTGCCCGACCGTTTGATTACCGGTGTCACGATTGTCGTAGCCGACGTAACCGCCGAAGGTGCGGCCATAGTTGTCAGAGTAAAACCGTTGCCCCACGACCGCATTCATGCCGACGTTTTGGTCATTCGCCAGCAGGAAGGCGCCGTCAAAGAAGGTAAGCGACTTCGCGTCATACGATTCGTACAACGGAACCCAAGCGCGAAAGTCAGTAAACGAATAATCGTAGCCGGCGCCTTCGGTTCGATGCTGGACCGAGACGCGAGGAAAATACTCTCCCCATAGCCCGTTCGAATAGGGACTGGCGAAGGTCGATGTCCCAGAGATCACGCCGGGCTGGATTTCATCGTTCTGTTGCTGGGCGCTAGCAGGCGCCGCTAGCGATAGCACGACGATGCAGGCGATCGCGCGTAGGAAGCAATAGGTCGAAGAAGAATTGCCGAGGGAGAGTCTCAAGATGCAGTCAATCGTAAAGGGGCGACATAACGATGGTCTAAACTTCGCAGACTAATCACTTATCGCGGTTCCATCCGACCAAGATCGATGGAAATTTTTCTATGCTTCTTTGTTCACGTAATCACCGCAAATTACCAGTTCCCGCTGCTAGCGAATGCTTGCGAAGATAAGTGGATGATTCCCGCCGACACGACCCCTGAATCGCATCCAATTCAAATGGCGATGACGCGGCCCATCAGGCGCTCGCCTGCCGAGGGATGTTCAACGTCATTGACAACTCGACGGGACAAAAGGGAGATCTGATCGTGTGAAAGAATCGTCCCTTCCGTCGATCCGAGTTCGCCCGCCGCGTTCCCGCCGAAATATTAGGCGTGCAATCGATGATCGCATCGGCGGAAGACATTCTTCTCAGTAAGCTTGAGTGGGCCGCTATTTCGGAATCGGAGCGGCAAATTCGCGATGCGCTGCGCATTGCAGAAATCCAATCCACTTTGAATCTCGTCTATCTGCGTCGTTGGGCGGACGAATTAGGAGTAAGTCAGCGCCTGGAAGAAGTGCTGACCGCCGCCGGGCATTGAGCGAATAAATTTCTCGCATCATCGGCCGCAATCGGCGACAATCAAAATTGTCACGCGCCGAAGCGCGGCCTGATTTTTGCCGCAGAGGGAAACGACATGCCGCAATTCTCACTACGCACGCTCGCCATCTTCACCGCACTGGTCTGCGGCAGTTTAACGGCGCTGCGTTATCCGACGCCGATGCTCGTCGAATTTCTCCAATTGCTTTGGCCAGCTCTGCTGCTAGTCGCCGCTTGCCTGGCGATCGGCTGTCGCGGCTCGCTCCGATCGCTCTACATCGGATTTCTCATCGCAACGCTTGGCGCCTACTACTGGGATGATTCGCAGCGGAAATCGGCGAGAACGATCCCCACCTTCTCTGCAGCGATGGCCGACAACGTCCAGCGCTATTTGCTGAACGGCTATGTGCCCGAGTATGACGGGCTAACCACTTTTTCACTCGATCCGCAAGACGCGGATCGCGTCCACTATGTCAAGAAAGACAAAGACGGAAACGTGCTTGATCGCGGGACAATGCCGCTACGGCGCGTACAAAACTTTGGCATTAGCAAGTCGGTGTTGCCGATACAGCCCGATCGCGTGAGCTATATCGCCACCATGAAAATTTTATCCATCCTATGGATCGGCGGTCTCGGCGCCGCGATCGCCTATTACGCCGATCAAGCAAGCAAACGACAACGCGACGACAAACCGTCGCACACGAAAAAAGACCCGCCGGAAGCAGCGGGTCTGGAGTAGTAAGTGGTCGAGTGAAAGCGAATTACGCTTTCGATTCGGCAGGTCGCGGACGATTGGGAGTCTCCGGCGCGTTGCCGCCGCCGACAACCGTTTCGTAACGACCAAAGATCATGCGTCCGGCGCTCGTTTGCAAGACGCTGGTCACCAAGATCTGTACGCTTTGACCGATATGGTCGCGGCCACCTTCGATGACGATCATCGTGCCATCGTCCAAGTAGCCAACCCCTTGGGTCTCTTCTTCGCCTCGTTTGACGACGCGTACGACCAATTGCTCGCCCGGCAAGAAGACCGGCTTCAGCGCGTTGGCGACATCGTTCAGATTGATCACTTCCACATTGTGCAGCCGCGCTACTTTGTTCAGGTTGTAATCGCCGGTGACGATCTTGCCTTCCATGCCTTTGGCGAGCAGCACCAGTTTCATGTCGACCGGCTGCCCGTCCATTTCTGGCGTTTCGCGATCATGAATCTTCAGGTCGACCGCTTCGTGATTGCGGAGACGATTCAAGATGTCGAGCCCGCGACGTCCGCGGCTGCGCTTCAGCTTGTCGCCGCTGTCGGCGATCGCTTGCAGTTCGGCCAGCACAAAGCGCGGCATGATCAGTTGGTTGTCGAAGAGTTGCGTTTCGACGACGTCAGCGATGCGCCCGTCGATCACCACGCTGGTATCCAGAATGTAGGGCTTCAAACCTTTGACGTCTTTCGAGAATTCGACGTAAGGCACAATGAAGCGGAAGTCGTCTTTGGTTTGCAGCACCAAGCTAATGCAGGCATAGCAGAGCACCATGCCGACCACCAACTGCACCGCACGCTGCGGACCGCCGGTGGCGCCCATTTCATCCGCCGGGAAAAACGGCTGAATCGCTAAGCCCAGGATGTAGGTCAAAAACAGACCGACCAACAGCCCAAAATAGACGCCGCTGATCGTGTCGTACCGTTTGCGTTTGAACGCGACATCCATCCCGATGATGAAAATCGCGATCAGCATCACGCCGGTAAAGGTGAAAAACGGCTGATTGCGCGCAGTACTCGCGAAGTCATTGACCGTAATGATCGAGACGCCAACGCCTGCCGCAACTAGGAGAAAAATACAACGCAGAATGAGGAGAGCCATAGTGCCCGTCGCCTATCGCCGCGCAGCAGAGTGCATGAACCGTGCGGCATCAAAGTGTAAGAGGTGTCTCTGTTCCGTTCCAACCTGACATTCTAGCGGATGACTAGACTATAAGTCACCCCCCAAGGGCGTCAGGAGCCGAATCGCTTTTTAAACTCATTTGTACAATAAGTATCGGTCATAGTCGCCAAATAGTACCCAGCCGCTCGCTCACGGCCCCATTGGTCCAGACGATTCGCAATCTTGGCAGGCAACCACTCCGGATGCTGCAAATAGCCACGATACATCGTTGTTAGTTGATGCTGCACCTGCTCTCGAAATTGAACGATCGCTGGATGTCGATAGACTTCGTGATACAGAAATTTCTCGAGCTCGCGTTTCTCCGCCAATAAGTCGGCGCTCATCGTGACCAGGGGCGCCCGCGATTGCACCTCGACCGCACTTTGCGGCGGGTTCTCGGCCAGCGCTGCGCCGATGTTCTCAATTACGTTACGCACCTGAAGATCGATTAGTTCATGAACGATCATCTTTCTCAGCACGCTCCCTTCAACGCGGCCATAGCGCTCACTCGCCTGTTGGTGGCAGCGCCGGACCAACGGCAGTTCGAGAACTTGCTCGATCCGCACGAGTCCCACTTTGACCGCGTCATCCACGTCATGCGCATCATACGTCACGCTGTCGGCCGCTTCCACGATTTGGGCTTCAAACAGCGGAGATTGCGGCGCGACGCCGGTCTTGTCAATGCGCGTCCGCTGACTGTCGAGCACCTCTTGCGTTAGGTTCAAGCCGTCATAGGCCGGAGAACGGGTCTCCAACTGGTCGACCAAGACCAGACCAAACTGATTGTGCGAGAATCCGCCGACCGCCGACATGCACTCGGCCAGAACATCTTCTCCCGAATGTCCATACGGGGGATGGCCGATGTCGTGCAAATGGGCCAACGCTTCGACCAGGTCTTCGTTCAAGCGAAAGACGCGCCCCATGGTTCGCGCTACCGACGCAACTTCGATCGTGTGGGTCAGGCGAGTCCGGTGATAGTCGCTAACCCCTGAAAAAACTTGGGTTTTGTCACTCAGCCGACGATAGGCGCTCGAATGAACAACGCGATCCCGGTCGCGCTGAAAAGGACTGCGGTAAGGCTGATCCGTTTCGACGACATTTCGTCCGCGCGTATCCGCGCTGAACATCGCATAGGGTGCGAGCAAGATCGCTTCGCGCTGTTGGTAGTTCGGTCCGCCGATGATCGACAAAGACTCTTCCTTGATCGAAGCGGCCGCCGTCAACGACGGGGTCGAGGTTTTCTGGATCACGCTGGTGATTCTAACTGGTAGCAGGATCATTAGTTAGCCAATTGCGCGCAAAGTCTACGCCGCACCTATCGCCAAAGCAAGTCGAAGCGTTGCCCGATCCAAGGGGGAAAGCGGCGGTAGATCTGGAAAACGTAACGGTTTTCCACGATTTACCCTGCGAATCAACAATGCAGTCTTCAATCGCTCAGCGTCATGTGATCTTCCACGTTCTGAGTGATATGAAAAGCGATCCTTCTCGCATATGGAGAGATCGCGATTTTGTTATTGATTTCCTGGTAAATTTCCCCGAAAATCCACGCGTTATCTCTAACTCATCTCTATTCGGTGACCTTCTATGTCATTTCAAAACCGCAGAGCATTTACGCTCGTCGAGTTGCTGGTGGTAATCGCCATCATCGGCGTCTTGATCGCCCTCTTACTTCCAGCTATCCAGCAAGCGCGCGAAGCGGCTCGGCGGATGGACTGCACCAACCGACTGAAGCAGATCGGTTTGGCGCTGCACAATCATCACGACGCCAAAGGCAATTTTCCGGCAGGCGTACGCAACGCAAAAAACCTGACCTATACGAGTAGCAGTTGGTGTACAGGGACCGGCGTCGACGCCGATGCGCGCGAACCGTGGAGCGTTGCGATATTGCCATATCTCGAGCAGATCAATCGCTACGAATTGTTTGACGTCAACGCCGCTTTTACGACCACCGAAAACCGACCCGGCTCCACCGGCAATCATGCGCAGTTCAAGCGGAACAATCCTGCGTTTCAGTGCCCATCGGATCCCGGCACGCGGGACGACTGGGCGACGACCAGCTACTTTGGCGTGCAAGGGGGCGGCACGGCTTCTGAGGAAAGCTGCTCGAACCAATCGGGCAATCGCGTCTTCTATCGCAACGGCATTTTGCACTTCAATTCAAAGAGCAAGTTTCGCGATATCGTTGACGGCACATCGAACACGCTGATGGTCGGCGAAACGAAGTACAGCCTGACTCCTACCGGACGCGATGACGGCATCTACACCAGCTGGGCGTCTGGGACCAAGACCGATAATTTCGGTTGCCCCTGGGTTTTGGCCGCCGCCCGAGATCAAATCAACTCGAATCCTAAGGTCGGACTGACGGACGATACACTGAACGTGATGTCCAAACTGTTTGGCAGCTACCACCCAGGCGGATGTCATTTTTTACTGGGAGATGGATCGGTCCATTTTCTATCTGAGACGATCGACCTGAATCTCTATCGTCAACTCGGCAAGCTGGACGACCAGCTTCCCACGGGAGGCTTCCCTCGTTAGCGTCGGCTTCTTACAGCGCTGCGAGCCTCTTCTTTTTAATGCCACTTCAAAAGTCGCGTCCGCTCATGAATATCCTCCCTTCGCAAGTTTTCATCGCGCTGATCTGGCTGGCGGCTCCGCTGTTGATCGGGTGCGGTCCCACGAACTCTACGATCCACCTCCACGGTCATGTCACCTACGATGGCCAGCCCGTTCCTAACGGCACCATCTACTTTGAACCTGATACGACGGCCGGCAACAGCGGCCACGGCAGCGTTGCGATCATTCGCCAAGGCGCTTTCGACACGAGTGAAGCGCTCGGCGTCGTCGGCGGCCCGCACCTGGTGCGGATCGAGGGCTACGACGGAATCGCCCACGGCGACAATTCCGACGGCCAACCGTTATTCCCCACGTTTGAAACCAAAGCGGAATTGCCAACCAGTTCGACCAGTATTGACTTTGACGTGCCGAAGAAAAAGAGATAGCCACTTGAGCAGCGCGCAAAAACGACCCTGCTTGCCAAGCGCAGTTGGCAAGCAGGGTCTGTTCTCTACATACGGCGCTATTTTACTGGCCGAACATTATTTCCAGCATCACTTCATAGACCATCCTCCGCCGTCAGCGCGGCCAACAATTTGGTCAGCTTCTCAGGCATCGGCTGAGGAAACTGAGCGCGTCGATTGGGAGCGCCGACTTCACCGACCGGCCGGTGAGCAGGGACCAACAGGCAAAGATCGCGGTTAGAAACGTCGCAGTACATCGTGCACTCTTGTCCGTCGTGCAGACAAAACGTGACGTAGTACGAAACGTAACCGCTGTGAGAACGAATCTCCTCTTCCGACTCCGGAAACGAGCATCCGTCGTGAGTCGAATCGACAAGACATCGCTTCAGGTACTGAATTACCTGAGGATCATGACACTCGAGATGTCGGTGTTGACCGAACGCCTCGATGTGCGAGAGATCGATACTCTCGTCCCCTTCTAGCAAAAGGGCCAATTGGTTGGAAGAAAGTTCTTCCCGATCAAACAGCAAGCAAACCGTCAACAGAATAGAGATGATAGCAATAGCGCGATAAAGATAACTACTCGTGAAGCGAATGTTCATCAGCACCTCCGTTATGGGGAAGCTTTCACGATCACGCCTCTTTCCAGCCTGTTCCTAACCAAGAGATATCATCGTCGAAATCTAGCCGCAGACGCAAGCTTAATTGAGCCGCATGATGCTGAATATGTCGAATGTTGTAGACGTGAAGCTCTGCCCGAGAGAACGTTTTCGGCGCAAACCCGCAAGCCGCAGTCAGCGACTCCGCCGACTCTTGCTGGATAACATCTATCGCTTTCGCGCGGCAATGTTGGCCATAAGAACGAAGGAACGAGCGGTCATAGGTCAATTTTTGCTCACGTACCTCCATCTCTTCATAATCGCAAAATTCGGCCGCATGCTGCTGATGAAATGGCTGCAATTTGAAATTTGCGGGACTTGCGCAAAGATAGTAGTCCGTGAAAAAAAGTGCATGAAATGCGGCCTGGCAAAATTTGAGGTTCGCAACCGGTTGGTCCCACGCCGTTTCCGGACATTGCTCGATACAACGGTGGAGCATCCAAAGCGACGCTTGATATTGCCCGGTTAGCAGCGTCTTCATTGTTTCGAACAGCACGGCGTTACTCCTGGAGCGAAGCTCCCGCAGAATCAACAATGGCAACACGACGTGGTCTAGCGCGCCGTTACAAAGGCTCCTCCGGAAACATCGCGGCAATCGGCATCGCAAGCAACGAACCGATCAGGCCTCCACCGCCGCCAAACAGCGCGCCGGTAATCAACCCGCTGTAATCCAGCATCACCATCGCACCCAGCGCCGCGGTCACGCCCAGCAGCGAACCGCAGGCTTGGATCGATTTGCCGGTCAGACTCAACTCTTTCTTTTTTGGTGAATCGCTCATCTGCTTCTGGTCGCCACGGTTTCGATTCTGGTTGTACGATCTTGGCATCAACGATCGCCGGGTGGCCCGATCAGTTCGTACAGAACTGGTTGGGTTGCTTTAGCAACAAGATGCCCGCGCCATGCGGACGCCAAGCTTGTTAATCCTTCCGACATCGATATCGAGGGCTGCTTTCGTGGGAAACGTGCTAGAAGTTGGACGCGGATGGCGCGAGCATCTTGTTGCTGCGCAACCCAACCAGTCTTGCACAGACTGGTCGGGGCACCCCGCGGTCGCTTACTCTTCTTCGTCTTCCGCCGCCAGACCATCTGCGGCTGGTGGTTCGCCTTGCGTTTCTTCTTTGAAGTTCTGATCGACGACCGCTTGAGCGAACGCTTCGGCCGCGAGAATCTGACCGTTTTGCGCCGCGACCGTCTGATTGTGCGCCCACATGTTGCGCAGCTCGTCGTCGACCGTATCCGGAAAATGCATTACCTGCGCTACGACGTCGCGCCAGCCCCCCTCCAGGTTATACGTCTCTTTCAAGGCCGGGCCCATTTCATTTAGCTTTTCCGCATAGACCTCGGGCAGCTCGTCAATCGCCGACAAGATATAGCACTCGAGCAAACGTACGAACGGTTTCCCTTCGTAGCGCGACATAGCATTCTCTTTCTGCAGAAGTTGGAAATAATTCGCCGCAAGTCGCGCTTGCAGCAAGCGTCGTCGCACGTTGCATCCTAACGCGCAAGTCTCATGAGAATCACCACGGATTGTCGAGAAAAATGGGCGATCCACCGACAATGCCTGAAACAACGACGGCGTTTTTACGCTTCGCGGTATATTGCAGGCCCCCAATAATGCCCAATAGAGGAGAATCGATCATGGGAAAACGAGTGATAGTAATCGCGTTTGGCTGCATCGCCTACGCCATGTTTTTGGGCGTCTTCCTCTATTCGATTGGATTCATCGGCGACCTATGGGTTCCCCGCACGATCGACGCTCCGGCGCAACTGGGAACGGTCGGAGCGATCGTGGTTAACTTGCTGTTGATCGCGGCGTTTGGACTACAGCACTCTGGCATGGCCCGGCCTGCATTCAAACGTTGGTTAACGCAATATATTCCGAAAGCGGCCGAGCGGAGTCTCTACGTGCTATCGACCAACCTCGCGATGATCGTCCTCTTTTTGGTTTGGCAGCCGATGCCGCTGGTGATTTGGCGCGTGACCTCCCTACCAGCGCAAGCGACGCTCTACACGCTGTACGGCTTTGGCTGGGCGCTTGTGTTTGTCTCAACTTGCTTGATTAGCCATTTTGACTTGTTTGGACTGCGGCAGACCTGGCTCTACTTCCGTGGTGAAGAATATCATCCGCTGCCGTTTCAGACGCCGCTCCTTTATCGCTATATCCGACATCCGCTCTACGTCGGCTGGTTCATGGTCTTTTGGATGGCGCCGACGATGACGCTCGGCCATTTGTTATTCGCGATCGGCACGACCGCCTACATCCTTGCGGCGATTCCATTCGAAGAACGAGACCTGATCGAGGTCCATGGCGATGACTACAAGCAATACCGCCGCAACGTGCGGATGTTTATTCCAAAACTGTTTTAAGCATGCCGCCGCCGATCTTGCCGGAACCTCCTCTTTTCCATCGAGAAAGAGGAGGCGGCCACGACGAGTGATCTTGGTTTGTCCTAAACTTCTCCCGTGTTTGCTTCTCTGCACGCGGCTCGTCAAAACTCGCATGCAAATAAGCTTTTTTATATTGGTTTTACGACAAATACGCATAAAGGTATCGAGAAGAATGCCTATAGAATTGGATTGCTACATCTACGCGAGGATTCGTTACACTACGATGGATTCTCTCTCCTATGCTTTCCCTGCTTGGTGCCAGTTTCATGAAGCATTCGGCAACTCGATCGCGACGTCAATTTCTCTCGGCTGCTGCGATCTCAGGAATTGGCTTCTTCCAGAACAACCTCGCTTGGAGCGGCGAAAAGACTCCCCATTCCGTCGCCCAACCGTACGCACGTATCGATTGGGAACATAGCCGTCAGATTGGTTCGGTCTCGCACGCGCACTGCCGCTCGCAAGTGTCGCTCGATTTGCTCTGCCGTCGTCAGCTCAAGCATCTGGCCATTTCTAACTACTATCCGTCAGTCCCTTGTCGACCCGATGAGCGGAGCCGGCAATACGAAGTCAGTCAAGACTTCGCAATGGTAACCGGACAAGGCTATCAGCGCGGTTCGTTTCGCTGGAACGAAATCATTCGCGATCCCAACACCGGCTGGTACGACTCGCTTCCGGCCGACCTGCAGCAGGCGCTGCCGTTTAAGGTCGGCTCCCCCTGTTTTTCGCAGATCCCAGCCGATGTCATTCTTTGTCCGAATGCGGAGCATCATTCGATGACCGACTCCAGCGGACATTTCAATGCGGTCGGCTCGAACTTCTGCAGCGGCACGTTTGACGCACGCGGCAAGTACAAGCTGCACTCCCACGGCTACCCCATCGGTACCGACATGCCCTGGAAAGAGGCCTTTGAGCGAATGCTGGACGCGCTTGAAGTTTCTGACGGCGGCGGCGTCACGCTGAATCACCCGAAATGGAGCCGTCTGCCTCATTCGCACCTGCTGGATTTGTTGGACTTTGATCCGCGCGTGTTGGGCATCGAAATCTGGAATCACACCGCCGAGATGCTCAACGGCAAAGGCTGGTCATTGGACGAATGGGACGCGATTCTCGCCACCGGTCGGCGCTGCTGGGGATTGGCGGTCTCGGATCACGCCCACAACAGCGATCCTGGTTTCATGGGCCGCAACGTGTTGCTTGTGAACAACGATACCGATCCGCAAGACTTGCCCGCTGCGTGTTTGCGAGCCTATCGCAACGGCGACTACTATTGTGCGCTCAACGGCGACTTGGAGTTTCGGCGGATTGAACTCGACGCAGGATCCATTCACGTCGAAGTCTCCGAGCCTTGCCGGTTGCGAATCGTAACTGCACGCGGCGTCGTGCATGAACAGTCCGGAACCAAATGCACATGGAAGTTGCCGATCGAAGCCGCGGCGCTCCAGCAACATGTTTACCTTCGCGTGGAAGCGGACGGCGTCGACAACCAAGAACGACTCTTCTCGCAACCGTTTCGACTGACGTAATTCCCATCACGCCGACGAAATCAAACCCTCAGATGCACGTGGCCCCCTCATTTTTCGAGCTTGATTCCACATCGACTCATAACTTTGGAGGAGCGAAGATCAAGATGAAGCTTAGAAACGCATTTACGCTGGTTGAACTTTTGGTGGTGATTGCGATCATCGGCGTGCTGATCGCAATGTTGCTTCCCGCCGTCCAACAAGCCCGCGAAGCGGCGCGGCGCAGCCAGTGCAGTAACAACGTGAAACAAATCGGGCTGGGACTGCACAATTACCACGACACGTTCGGTTCATTGCCGTCCGGCTGGATTGATGACGATCCGTACGACGACATCACCAACGCCAACTTGCTGGGTTGGGGGGCGCTGCTGCTTCCTTTCATCGAGCAGAGCTCGCTGCATGACGCGATGGACAGCGTCGGCGCGTTTGACGGAAAATGGTTTTCGATCCCAGCAATGACGACTGCATCGGCCGCCGTTCCCACTCCGTACGCCAAAACGGTGATTAGCGGCTATATCTGTCCATCCGATCCGACCGGCAGTTTCAATCTGACCTACGGCGGCTTCGCCAAGTCGAACTACACCGGAATCGGCGGTATTGGATACCGCACCGACAACACCCCCGGGTCGTTGTACCCGGTCCCTACCGGCGCGTTTTACGACAACTCTCGCATCAAGTTTCGTGACATTCGCGATGGTCTCACCAACACGTTTTTGATCGGCGAGCGGAGCACGATCACCCATCCCGACCCGCTGGACGTGAAGTATGGCACGATCTGGATCGGCGGCAGGATTCAGACCGAATACTATCTCAATAACGCGATCGTAAGCACGACCCTCGCCTATAAACTCAACGGCGTACCGGGACATCACAACCTGACGAGTGCTCACCCCGGCGGAGCGCAGTTTTTGTTTGGGGATGGTTCCAGCCACTTCATTAGCGACACGATCAACCCCGTGTCCTACCAAAATCTCGGCTCCATTGCCGAAGGAAACGTCGTTGGCGAGTACTAATTCTCAATACATTTCGTTCCAGAACAATCCATTCCAAAATTCACTCTGTCGTTTGGATGCGTGCAAGCAACGACAGTATTCTAGCGGGGAGCAGAGAATGAACATGACACGACGGATGACCGTTTGCCTGATCGGCCTGATGATCGGCTGCGGGCCGAGCGAACCAAGTTTCCACGAACTTCATCCCGGCGTCGCCGAAAGCGAGCTGCTGCCGACGCTCGAAGAATTGGCGAAGACCGGTGAGCACAAAGAGGTCTTGATTGACCTGATGATTGGGCTCGAAGAAGGAGGCTACATGCAGGAAGCGGCGACCATCTCTCAGTGCGAATCGCTGGAAGACCCCGCGAAAGTAAAAGCCCTGGCTCGCCAAGTCGCGGCGAGCGTCAAACGGCAACAGAAGAACAAGGAGCGTAACACGAAGATGGCGACGCCGACGAACTAACAAGTCGCACGCCAGGAAAATTCCTGGAATGAAAAAGCCGTCCTTGTCTTTTGACAGGGACGGCTTTCTGTTTCGCCCGATTCTAACTGTTGAATCGCTACTTGGTCAGGTCGAACGTCAACACGTTCTCGCCGCGTTCGATGGTAGCCGACAGCCCGCTGGTCGCCGGGTTGGAATAACGAACCGGAATCAAATCACGTCCGTAATCCATCCCGCCGGCGCCGCCGGCTTCGCTGCGGCGATTTTTCTTCGACTCGACCGTCTCGATCGATTGGATCACCACAGAAGCTTCTCCCAGGGGAACGCCGACGCCGCGATCACTCGTGGCGACGTTAATAATCTGCCCATCCTTGATTTCCCCATAGGCGAAACCGCCGCCGGAAATCTCAAACAAGATCGTTCCGTGAGGCAGCGGTTTTCCTTCGTAGTTAACCTGACCAGTCACTTTGCCCAGGGTTGGCCCTTGCGAACAGCCCACCATAGCAATACAGACCAGCAAACAAACTTGAATACTTCGCGACATGAAATCGCTCCTGCGATAGGTTTGGATGAGCAAATTATGTCACGTTACGGCAGGGGCGCCGCTTCGCCGCCGAACCGCGAAGCGCCGGCTCGATAAGCGACGCCGTCCGCCGTTTCTGTAATCAAACGGACCGAGCCGTCGCACATCAAAAAGTTGGCGCCGCCGGGATGAAAGCTGCGAAAGGTGATGTTGTAATCCCAATCGCCCGAGTCGAGAGTGCCGTCGAGAAAGTCGCGGTTGCGATAATTGACCGGCCAGGCGGTCGTGGCAAACGAGGTGGCGCCAAAGTTCTGCCACTTGCTCCAAGCGCCGACGCATTCGCCCAGCAGATAGGTATTGGACAAGCCGTCGCCGATGTCTTTGAACTGCGCCGCCCAATCACGGCAGCCAATCACTCCACGAGGCATGACCACATCGTTTCCAGCACCCGAATTATAGCCAACGTCCGACGCAGGCAAGCCGATGCCGGTCTTGTTTTTATGATCGCCGATATTCGCGGCGTAATCCGATTGCGACAGCTTATAATATTCGCCAAATTCGTCCTCGACCATGGGCTCTCCGCCGATCGAATTGGACGGACAGAGGAACGGCTGGTGCACCATTCGCACCACCTTGTAGTTGCAGATCACGCTGGGATCATCCATCAGGCTATCGTTCCAAGCGCCCCAACTCCCCACGCGATCGTACGATGCTTTGGTGAAATCGATTTGATCGTAGATGGCCGATTGTTCCATGAACGGCAAGATCCGCGGCGCCCAACCCCACTCGCGTTGCGGTGGATACGGCGCGAAATTGTCGATTTCGGAATTGCTCGGCGGCAAATTGCTAAAGGTATCGTGATAGTTGTGCATCGCGATGCCCATCTGTTTCATCTGGTTCGTACACTGCATTCGACGTGCAGCTTCACGCGCCTGCTGAACCGCCGGCAACAACAACGCGATCAGAACGCCGATAATCGCGATCACCACCAATAATTCAACAAGCGTAAAAGCCTTACGTAGGCGAATTAGCATGTTCTCTCCTCATGACAAATAAAACCAAGCAAACGCGGCATGAGACGACGCTCCTGCTAGCTGTGCTATTGGACGAAAAATTAAGCCTATCGAAAACGGCCGTCTAGCTTCAACGAGAATCTCGGCTGCAATTCTAAGAATTCGAAAGTTAATATTAGCCCGCAAAACAACGACTACTTTGCGCAACATGGCGAACATTTTCCTCTGCCGCCGGCACTTTTTGCGCAGTGTGTCGTAAAACTTCATCGAGGGCCCAACCCATCATTTCCCCTGGACCAGCAACGGCGCCGCGCTGATTTCGATCTCCAGCTCTTTCGTATCCCGAAGCGGGCCATCCCGTTTTCTGCGGAGGCGTCGCCCAGTTACGAGATCACGTCGATCTACGGATCGATCCGATGCGAGATACAATCAGAATTGACGACGCAGATAACTCTGGCTGAAGAGAAGAAATGAAGAGTGCGAACCGATTACGACCGTCAGCCCTCTAGAGAATTGCCTCAGCGATTGCCGTCCTAACATGACCGGAGCAATCGTGTTAGGCGTTTCGGCCGATCTGACGAAATTGAAAGCGGCGCCTTCCCAGCCGTTGACGACCAGGCGGACTCGCTTTAAACTGGGGCGTTTTGACGACTACGGTGGGTATAGCTCAGTTGGTTAGAGCACTGGATTGTGATTCCAGGGGTCGTGGGTTCAAATCCCTCTATCCACCCTTAGTTCGTCGAATTTAATTCTCTAAATGATTGCCTACCAATAGTTTAGGCATATTTATCGAAGGGCGTTCTCGGCCCGGCGAACCGGTTTTTCCTCACCGCGTCTACTCCAAAAACAACCCTGTTTTTGTCCCCTTATTATCGCGTGAGGACCAATCGATGCCGACTGCCTTGGATGTTACTTCCGCTGTTTCCGCCGAATTAGTTCGCTGTTTAAACGGTTGTTTCGACCGCATCGAACATTGCGTCTCCCAACTTTCCGACGCGCAAATCTGGCGGCGGCCCGGTCCCGGCATGAACTCGATCGGCACGATCCTGATTCACTTGGGGGGGAATGTTCGACAACATTTGATCTCTGGCGTCGGCGGTGCGCCCGACGTGCGCGATCGCCCTGCCGAATTCGCCGAGCGCGATCCGATTCCGGCCCAGCAATTGATAAGCGAGCTGCGCGCCACACTGGACGAAGCGATCGCCGCCGTCGAAAAAGTAGACGCCGCCGAGATGTTGCAACCGCGCCGCGTGCAAGGCGACAACGTCAGCGGTTGGCAGGCGTCAGTTCACAGCGTGTCTCATTTTTTTGGACACACGCAAGAGATCATCTGCCTGACGCGGCAAATGCAGGCAGAGAACTATCAGTTCTTTTGGACGCCGCAATCCGCGGAAGAAGGGAAATCGTCCTAGCAGCAAATTGCCCACGGTGCGCAAGTTCGCCTTGACCGAGTTAGGAGTCGCTGGTAATTACACCCCACGACTTTCCCAACTATTGTTCATCGTCACTAGGCGACCGTTTGCTTGAGAGAATCGTGGGCGAAATTTTCAAAAACACGATCATCGTCGGAGCACTGCTGCTAGCCGCGCCGACGGCGTTGCTAGCACAGCGTATCCAGGCTCCAACGCCGATCAATACGGTTGCGCCTTCTCCTTACGGAGTGCAACCACCGGCGAATTTGTCTGGCGGCATCCAGCCGTTTGATCCTTACGCTACCGGTACGCAATTTAGTTCGTATCCGCCAACGCCGGCAGCTACCTATGCGGCGCCGTCGTATCCGCCGCCGATGAGCTATCCCCCGCCGCCGACCACTCCGCCGGCTGGGTTTGCAGGCGGACCGCCTGCTTACTTTCCGAATCAAACGGCGCCGGCGTATGGCGCTCAGCCGCCGATCTATCAACCGACGACCGAGTTTCCCTCGATTCCCTACGAGCGATTTTTAGAAAACGTGGGATTCCGCTATACGTGGTTGCCCAAACTTACCGAGGCGGACACCGCGCTGCAGACGCAAGACTTTGACGTTTCGGCGACCGCTCAGTTTCCCAATTTTCTCGGCAGCACTCAGCCGCTGTTGGTGACGCCTGCATTTGTGCTGCACTTGTGGGATGGCCCCCAGAACCTGGTGCAAAACTTGCCGGGCAACGCCTATAGCGCGTATCTCGACTTTGCTTGGAATCCGGAACTGACTCCGCGTTTATTCGCCGAGCTTGGTTTTCGGGCAGGCGTTTATACCGACTTCAAGACGTTCAACACCAATAGCATGCGATATCAAGGATTGGGCGTCGCCGCGGTGCGATTGACTCCCACCACGACCGTCAAAGCAGGCGTCGTCTACATTGATCGCTTGGACATCAAATTGCTGCCGGTTGTCGGCGTGACCTGGCAACCCGATAGTCGATCGAAGTACGATCTGGTCTTTCCTTATCCCCGCATCTCGAAGTACTGGACGACGCTGGGCGACAAAGAAGTCTGGTGGTACGTCGGCGGCGAATATGGCGGCGGCAGTTGGACTATCCAGCGCGATACCGGCATGGGATCGGTCGACGATCAGGTCGACATCAACGACTATCGCGTCTTCTTCGGCGTCGAGGCGACGCACCCGAATCGTTTGAAAGCGTTTGCCGAGATTGGCTACGTTTGGGAGCGCCAACTGGTCTATCGCAGCGCCATTCCTACCTTGGATGTCGATAGCACGCTGATGCTGCGTACTGGTTTCAATTTCTAAGCGATCCCCGTCAGAAATAACTCTGTGCAATTCATCTCGCTCCGATTCTGGCTAGCGCTGTTCCCGCTCTGTCTGGCGACAGAAACGGTCTGCGCGCAGTATGTGCCTTGGAGCTCCAATAGCCAATCCTCCTCCAATCTTGGCGTCTCGGATCGTCAGCTTCCGTATGAAGCGGTGCAGCCGCTGCCGCCGACCGACGTCTTTCCCCAAAGCAGCCCCTACTATACGCCGGCTGACGTAACGAAGCCGATCGCGCAGACAGCCGCGGCGATTCCTCCCGAATTGGACGAAATGCCGTACGACATTCAAATGGGAGAAGGACTGCGACTGGACGAAGACGAGATCTTCAGCACGCGGCCGATTCTCGCGACCAGCAAGCCAGGCATCTTGCAGGCGGTGACGACCGATAGCACCTGGATCGCCGGCAGCGGAGATAACATCGGCATCACCGACGTATTGGCGACGATCACGCTCGGTTTTCCGGCGCCAACCATCGACTCGCCGCTGATCGTCACGCCGGGCTACGGCATGCACTTTCTCGTCGGACCAGAATCGATTGACGCACCGGCGACGCTGTACGACGTCTACCTGACGACCCGTTGGATTCGTCCGATCAATGAACGCTGGGGGATGATTCTCTCGGGCACCGCCGGCTACTACAGCGACTTTAAACTACAGCAGAGCGACGCGTTTCGCCCCAGCGCGATGGCGATCGCGACCTACAATTGGAACAAAAACTGGCAGCTTCTCGGCGGCGTCGTTTGGTTGAATCGCGACGACTTCAACATCCTGCCGATTGCCGGCGTCGTCTGGACCGGTGAGAAACGAAAACTGGAGCTGACCTTCCCGCGGCCGCGCTACAGTCAACTGTGGGACTATGGTCCTGGCTATGAAGATTGGTGGTACGTCACCGGCGAACTCGGCGGCGGGACGTGGGCCGTCCAACGCAGCAACGGCGCCGGCGACTTGCTGACGCTCTCAGACTATCGATTGATCTTTGGGATGGAACGTCGCCGCGATGGCGGCGGCAAATCGTTTATCGAATTTGGCTACGTCTTCGGTCGCCAGTTGGAATACAAAGAAAATCCCTACACCCTCGACATGACGGACACCGTCATGATCCGCAGCGGCTGGTGGTTCTAAGCCGCTCCTCTTCGTAGCCCGCCGCGCCAGCAAGCGAAATGCGGCAGGCTACTTCGATCCACTTTTGAATCGCCAAGCGATTTTCCCTCGCTTGCGCTATTTGAGGTTGCGCTATTTGGCAATTCAGGAAGTGTTGAACACGGGTGAAGCACGATCAAACAGGGTCCGAATCCACCGAAAATCGTCACACTAGCCCGCTGCGCCAGCGAGGGAATAGAGTTGGCGATCCTAACCCGGATTGAAGTGGCGAGCCGCATTCCCTCGCTCGCGCAGCGGGCTAGTGTTCCGTCACGCGACAATTTTCAGGCGCCATGATTTTATTAGCCGTAGTGCGTTAGCACCGGTTTCTGATGGGAACTCATTTGCGAAAGACAATTGGTAACAGAAACCGCGGCTAACGCCGTGCGGCTGATTTTGGGGAAGCCGAAAATAGCGGTTTGACAGAACGCTAGTGTGACGGTTTTCCGCTTGATTCCCACCATGTTTTACCGCTCTTCATCCGCGGCTTTAGTAGCGGAAGATGCAATCGACCGTCAGACGGTTCTGCAGCACGTCGCGGCGTTCGGTCAGCGGGGTCTCCCACGCAAAACCGAGCTCCATCTTGGAGTGCGGTTTGTACTTCACCCCCAACGCTCCGGTGACGATGTCGTTGCCGGCGACGCCTACAGTTCCGAAGTTGAAGAGATCTCCCCCTTCGATCGGCGCCGTGTTGAACGCTTTGCCCGAGCTCATGTAGTGATACCAGTTGGTTTCGCCCAACAGATAGAAGTTGGTGCCGGCGATCCGATGATCGACGTGGTTCGACCAGAACCAGATCGAACTCTCGGCCGATTTATCGGTCGGCAGCAAGAATCCGGAAGCGGAAACCCAATGATTGTTACAGCCAAATTGCGTTCCGCCGGTCACGAACAGGTCAAACATCCCGTCCCCATTCCCTTGCAACGACCGCGTGCTGCCAACCGGCATTTCAAACGTAAAGCCGGCGCTCAACAAGCGCTGGCGCGACGGATCTTTATAAAGATTGTATTTCAAACCGGCCGAGACATCGGCCCAACCGTCGTCGATCAGCGGATTGGTCGATGTCAGGAAACCATCTTTGGTGGCGATGATCGACAAGTTCTCGGTCAATGCGGCTCGCAACTGCAGTGCGATCACGTTGACGTTACCGCCGAGCGCTCCATTGGGAACCTGATGATGCAAATAGATAAAGCGGGCTTCGGTGAGCGTGCGCGGGTCTTCAAAGAAGACCGGATTGGTCATCGGGCTGATGAAGTCGGTAAAGCAACGGTCTCCCGGCACAAGAAACCGGCCTAACCAATCGCCGTGACCGCCGCAGCCGTTATCACATCCGCAAGCGGAGGAGACGCCGCAAGTCTGACTGCAATCGTACAGATCGGCACCGCAACTTTCTCCCATCGCCGACCCACAGTCGCAGCCGACCAGGCCAGAGCATAGGCGGCAGTCGGACGGCTCGCCGAACTGATACGAGACATGCGAGACATCCGCCGTTTGGGGCGCGTCATCGATCAACAGAAACTCGGCGGCGCGAAGTTCGCCGGTTATCATCCAAGCTGCCGCAAATAGACCGGCGGCACAAAATAGTCGACGCATGGAACGGCTCCCGATTGGCAAAACGTAGGTGAAACTTGGTTCGCACAAAATGGCGGGGCAGCGCCAATTCGACTTGCTGAACTTCGATATGGTCTGAGACTGACAACCCTCAACATCGACGTCGCATCAACTTTCGCTTAGCTTTCACGGGAGAAGCGTCACGGCTTGCCGCATCGGGACGTTCGGAATGACTCCCCTGCAAATGGCCCAGTTCATCGGCGCCTTCGCTACAGCTTGCCAAGGAGATGGTATTTGTAAAGACTCGCCGTACTGTCTGCACATGAAAACTTCTTCAAATGCCGTTGTTTTGGCGGGCAACCGTGGGACGCATCGCCACCTTCGATCGTTGGGGTTACAATTCTAACCATGTCTATTGAGCCGATTTTGACGACCAACCTGACGAGGCCGCTTGCATGTCCAAAGTCAAAGTCCTGGCGTTCGCCGGCAGTGCGCGACGCGAATCCTTCAACAAACAAGTGGTCTCGATCGCCGCCGCCGGCGCCGAAGCAGCTGGCGCCGAAGTCACGTTGATCGATCTCGCTGATTATCCATTGCCGATCTTTGATCAAGATCTGGAAGCCAAAGGCCGCCCCGAAAACGTAAAGAAGCTGAAGCAGTTGTTCCTGCAAAACGATGCGCTGCTCCTTTCGTGCCCTGAGTACAACAGCTCGATCACGCCGCTGCTAAAGAACACGATCGACTGGGTGTCGCGCCCCGACCCCCACGAACCCCGGCTGGCCGCCTATCGCGGCAAGATCGCCGCGCTCATGAGCGCATCGCCGGGCGCACTCGGCGGACTGCGTGGACTGGTCCATGTTCGTTCGATCCTCAGCAACATCGGCGTCGTCGTGCTGCCCGATCAGGTTGCAGTTCCCAACGCGTCTGACGCTTTCTCCGCCGACGGATCGCTGAAAGACCTGGAACGTCACGCGGCGATCCACGCACTCGGCGAAACGCTGGTTCATTTGACATCTCGGCTCAAGAGTTAGCGGTTGCGGATATCCACGCCGACTCTTTCCAATACACATCCTCTCCCGCTAGATAGATCGCCCATGTCAGATTATCAACAACAATATAGTGAACTTTGCCAAGAGATCGGCGAAGCGGCCAAGCTCGATAGCATTCAGCAATTGCTGGAGTGGGACGAGCGCACGATCATGCCGCCCAAAGCAGGCGCGTATCGAGCCGAACAAGTTTCGCTGTTGGCCGGTTTGATCCACGAGCGGCGGACGTCACCGCGCGTGGGAGAGTTGCTCGACTCGTTAGTCGAGAGTCCCTTGGCCGCCGATCCGCACAGTGATCAAGGCGCGACAATTCGCGTACTTACCCGCGAATATCGGCGCGATTCAAAACTGCCGCAAGCGCTGGTCATCGAACTAAGCAAAGCCAAAGTGCTCGCCCAGCAAAATTGGGTGCAGGCGCGCAGCTCAAACAACTTTCCGCTGTTTCGTCCTCATCTCGACAACATCTTGCGGCTGATGCGCGAAATGGCCGACACCATCGGCCACACCGGGTCACGCTATGATGCGTTGCTCGATTACTTTGAGCCAGAAGCGAAAACATCCGAAGTCGCCGCCGCCCTCTCGGCGCTGAAAGATGACCTCGCGCCGCTGGTCGCCGAGATCGCCCAGACCGGTCGCCACCCCAAAATGGAAATCTTGCAGCGCGACTATCCGATCGCCGCGCAAGAAGAATTTGGCAAACGAGTCGCCAAAGATATCGGCTTCGACTTTGACGCCGGAAGACTAGACGTCACGCATCATCCCTTTTGCTGTGGAATGGGGCCGCACGATTGCCGCATCACCACGCGCTACGACAAAAATTTCTTTTCCTCCGCATTCTATAGTACGCTGCATGAAGCAGGGCATGGACTATACGACCAAGGACTGCGGGCCGATCAATATGGCTTGCCGTCGGGCTCCTACGTTTCGCTCGGCGTGCACGAGTCGCAATCGCGGTTATGGGAAAACATGGTCGGGCGCAGCTATCCCTTTTGGCGCCACTACTTTCCTGAACTGAAGAAGACGTTCCCCGCGCTGGGGGAAACGCCGATGAGCGATTTCCACTATGCCGTCAATGATGTGCAGCCATCGCTGATTCGGGTCGAAGCGGACGAAGCGACCTATAACCTGCATATCATTATTCGCTTTGAACTTGAGCAAGCGCTGCTTACCGGCGATCTGCCGGTGGCCGACTTGCCGGGCGCTTGGAATGAAAAATACCAACAGATGTTAGGCGTCGTGCCGGATGACGACGCCGATGGCTGCTTGCAAGACGTCCACTGGAGCGCCGGCTTGATCGGCTACTTCCCCACTTATTCGCTGGGCAACATGTACGCCGCCCAATTGTTTGATCAGGCCGCGATTGAACTGGGAGACCTGGCCGAGATGTTTGGCCGCGGCGAGTTCATCCCGCTGCTCGAGTGGCTACGCGACAAAGTCCATCGCCCAGGCAGTCGCTACCCAGCGCCCCAATTGATGCACAACATCTGTGGCGAATCAATCGACCATCGCCCGTTGTTGAAGTACTTGCGAACCAAGTACGCGCCGCTGTACGGGATTGGACACTAAAGAAAAGCGGAAAGCCGAGAGCGGTAGTTTAGGCCTGGGCCTGATGAACTGCCCAGAGACTCAAACACTAGCCCGCCAGCGCCAGCGAGGGAATAGAGTTGGCGATCCTAACACGGATTGAAGTGGCGAGCCGTATTCCCTCGCTCGCGCTGGCGGGCTAGAGCGGTTTCCTGCTAGCTGACCCATTTTGATTTTCCAACGATTGAAAGTGAAGACGGTGCTGCGCGGCACGTATCGACATCAGCCGCACGGCGTTAGCCGCGGTTTTTGTCTCCAATTTTCCGTCGACAAAGAGTTCCTGTCAGAAACCGCGGCTAACGCCGTGCGGCTGATTTTTGGGGAGAAGCTAGACGACAGGAGACTCTTTGTTCAGCTTGCTGAAAAGCGCTCTAGTGTCGTGTTGGTTCTTGTTTCCTGCCGCCAGCGAATTATCCTTCCCAAACGGCGCTGGGCAATTACTCTGGGAGGAAACCCTCTACACTTCCCCTTCCCCGGTATTTGCATTGGTCGAGTCCGACCTAGATTGGCGGCGCTGGGTTCAAGTTGCGGCGTTTGTCACGACTTGGATGATCTTGCTTGCGCCGCGAGAGGGGATTACGCAGCCGCCGCGATTGGCGGCTTCGCATCCAGCGGAGATGTCGGTTTCGCGCGAAGCGCCAGCTATTTCGCCGCAAACATCTGGGCGACCATCTCTCGCGTCACCGGCGAGATCACTCCCCGCTCGGTGATGATTCCGGCGATCAACTCGGCAGGAGTGACGTCGAACGCCGGATTATAAACGTCGATGCCGGCCGGCGCGGTTTGGCGACCGAAGCCGTGCGTGATTTCTTCGGCGGCTCGTTCTTCGATCGGAATCTCGTCTCCCGATTCGATCGCCATATCAAAAGTGCTGATCGGCGCTGCGATGTAAAACGGAATCCCGTGCGCCTTAGCCAAGACCGCCAACGAGTAGGTGCCGATCTTGTTGGCCGAGTCGCCGTTGGCCGCGATTCGATCAGCGCCGGTAACGATCGCTTCCACGCGACCTTCTCGCATTACCTGAGCGGCCATTGAATCGCAAATCAACGTCGCGCGGATTTTTCGCTGCGACAATTCCCACGCCGTCAGGCGAGCGCCTTGCAACAGCGGTCGGGTCTCGTCGACGAAGACGTGCAAATCTTTGCCGTCATCTTGCAACGTAAAGAAGACGGCCAGCGCCGTCCCATAGTCGGCGGTCGCCAAACCGCCGGCGTTGCAATGCGTGAGAAAGTTAGCAGCTCCCGAGAGTGCGGCGGCGCCATGCCGACCGATCGCGCGGCAGATCTCGCGATCTTCGGCATGAATCGCTTTCGCTTCTTCGAGCAAGGCGACGCGAATATCGGGGATCGACGCGCCGGAGTCGCGCAGCTCGTGCGCGACGCGCTTCATCCGATCGAGCGCCCAAAACAAATTGACCGCCGTCGGCCGACTGCCGGCCAGATAGTCGGAGACTTCGTCCAAGCGTTTCCAAAACGCAGCGGCGTCCTCGTCACCCACCGTTTGCATCCCGATCACAACGCCGTAAGCGGCGGAGATGCCGATCGCCGGCGCTCCACGGACGCGCAGCAACTTGATCGCTTCCCAAACGGTTTCGACGTCGCGGCAAGTAATCAAGGTCAACTCGACCGGCAACAACGTTTGATCAATCAGATCAAGCGTACCGTCGGTCTGACCGTGGAAGCGAATCGGTTCTACGTCGGCCGTTAGTTCGGTCTGCATCTGCTTCTCGTGGGTTACTTCGCCAACGACTCTTGCAACTTGGCGTCTTTGGCGGCGATCTTATCGGCCAGGCCCGTTTTGAACGCAGCGAACTTGGTCGCCAGGTCGGCGTCGGAGAGTGACAAAATCTGGACGGCGAACAAACCGGCGTTGCGCGGTCCGCCCATTCCAACCGCCATACTGGCGACCGGAACGTCGCCCGGCATCTGCACGGTTGAAAGCAGCGAGTCGAGCCCGCCCAATTCGGCCGTCGGCACCGGCAAACCGATCACCGGCAACGTGGTGTGCGCGGCGACCACGCCGGCCAGGTGAGCCGCTCCGCCAGCGGCGGCGATCACGACCTTCAAACCGCGGTCTACCGCCGTCATCGCATATTCGCCGACGACATGCGGAGTTCGATGGGCGCTCATCACGCGAACTTCGTAACCAACCCCAAATTCGTCGAGCGCCGCGGCGGCGCCTTTGATTTTGGGCCAATCGCTGTCGCTTCCCATGATAATGCCGACTTTCACGGCTGCAGATTTCTCGCTCATCGCTTGCTCTCTCACGCGTCTGTGCTAGTTACAGTCAAACTTTGGACTGTAAGACATGCCGAACGTTTTCGCAACCGGCTCGTGGGTCACTTCCCCCCGACAGATGTTCATCGCCGTAGCCAGCGGAACCGAAAGGGAAGCCGCTTTTTCGGCGCCCAAATTGGCGATCTCCAGCGCCCACCGCAACGTGACATTGCACAGTGCGAAGGTGCTGGTTCGGCCAACTGCGCCCGGCATGTTCGCCACGCAGTAGTGGACGACGTCTTCAATCATATAGGTGGGATCGCTGTGGGTGGTCGGTTTCGTCGTTTCGACACATCCCCCCTGATCGACTGCAACGTCGATGATCACGCTGCCGGGCTTCATGATTTTTAGATCTTCGCGGGTCACCAGATTGGGCGCTTTGGCGCCGGGAATCAGCACGGCGCCGATCACCAGGTCGGCCAACCGCAATTGCTCGCGGATCACATGGCGATCGCTGTAGAGCACATTGACATTGGCGGCCATCACATCATCCAGATAGCGAAGTCGATCCATATTGATGTCGAGAATGTTGACGTCAGCCTGAAAGCCGGCCGCAATCTTGGCTGCATTCGCGCCGACGATCCCGCCGCCCAAGATGGTGATGTGAGCCGGTTTAACGCCGGGGACGCCGCCGAGCAAAATGCCGCGGCCCATTTGCGGACGCTCCAGATACTTGGCGCCTTCTTGTACGCTCATCCGTCCGGCGACTTCGCTCATCGGGGTCAACAGCGGCAGTCGACCGGCGCTATCCCGCAACGTTTCGTAGGCGATGCAGATCGCGCCGCTGTGGAGCATCGCTTCGGTCAGTTCTAGACTGGCGGCGAAGTGGAAGTAGGTGAAGATCGTTTGACCGGCGCGAATCAGCGGAAACTCTTCCGGCTGCGGCTCTTTGACTTTCATGATCATGTCGGCTTCGCCGAAGATCGTCGCGGCGTCATCGACCATCACGCCGCCGCTGGCGACATAGTCTGCGTCCGGAATTCCCGAACCGTCGCCGGCGCCGGCTTGCACCAGGACGCGATGTCCGGCCCGGGTCAGTTCTTCCACGCCAACCGGCAAAATGGCGACACGATATTCATCTCTTTTGACTTCGCGGGGAATTCCAACAATCACCGACTCTCTCCTCGAACGGATTGGTTATCAAAGAACCGGGGCAATCGCCCATTTTGGCGGTTTTCCGCCGCAGAGGATAGAAGGCCGCTAGCCAGGCCGCGCAATTACAAGACCGATTTGCGCGAAATCCAAATCAATCGCCCGGAAAAGCGTCGCCCTCTCGAGCGAAACTTGCAAATAGCCGAGCGTAGAGTACAACGACCCCTAGCCCGATTTGCGCTTTTTCCCGCCGAGATCGCCATGCATGTTTCAATCTGTTTAGTACTTGCCGTCGTCGCCGCTCCGGCTGATGACGCAACTTTGAAGCTGCTGCAGCAATTTCGTAGCGAGTTTGTGATGATCTCACCGATCCAGGGCGAAGATGACAAGCAAAAAACTTTGCTGCCGTTTCAAGATTTTGCGATGGCCCGTTATGAGACGACCCAAGACCTTTACGAGGCGGTGATCGGCGCCAATCCGTCTCGCTGGAAAGGAGCGCGCAACTCGGTCGAGATGACCTCGCTGGCCGATGCGGAAGCGTTCTGCGAAAAAGTGACGACGCTGCTGCGCGACGCAAAGCTGATCGACGCCGATCAAGTGGTTCGTCTGCCAACCAAGACCGAGTGGGAGTATTGCTGCCGCGCCGGCACGACCACCCAATATCACTTCGGCGACGACGAATCGGATCTGGGGGACTACGCTTGGTTCAGCGGCAACGCCGCCGGTAATGACCCGCCGGTCGGCGCGAAGAAGCCGAATGCCTGGGGTCTGTACGACATGCACGGCTATCTGGCCGAATGGACGTTGGCTGACAAGACGACCAACGGCAAGCCAATAACCGCCTATGTGCGCGGCGGAAGCTGGAAATCGCCGCCCGAAGATTGCCTGTCTGCGTCGGCACAAAAGCTCGCCGCCGCAGCGACGGATGACGCGGTTGGTTTTCGTTGCGTACTGGGGAGAGTTGAGAAGGTCGATGGCGAGTAGCATCCTATCTCAGGTCGCCAAGCCGGTGCGATCAACCTTTTTCCCCTCTAAAAACATGCCAAAACTCTTGATTTCGTGAAGAGTTCGCATATCTCTTTTGAAGACCTGATGAATTTCCAGCATCTGTTTTCCAGAAAGATTGCGATCCGATCGAACGCGCATATACTGCAGGCTAATTGACGTAATTCGCAGGCGAATTGCTACGCTTTTTCGCCTTTGGCCACGCAGTTTTCGTTAGGAATTCATGAACATTGACAAGTCCCGCCGCGGATTCACGCTGGTTGAGCTTTTGGTGGTGATCGCCATCATCGGCGTACTAATCGCACTATTGCTGCCTGCGGTGCAAGCGGCGCGCGAAGCAGCTCGACGAATGCAATGCAGTAATAACTTAAAGCAGCTAGGATTAGCGCTGCACAACTATCATGACACGCATCGCTCTTTACCGGCTCGCAAAACAATCAATCGTGTAAGCGGCTACATCCCGCTGTTTCCCTTCTTGGAACAAAGCGCGTTTTACGATCGCATCGCCGCCGGCGACCCGGACAATGGTATCGATCCCTTCCCCGATGCGCTCAGCACCTGGTCTGGATATGACGGCTTCCCCAATTCGCTTCGCTGTCCGTCAGATCCCGGCGGAGACCTGACCGGCGCACGCGAAGCGCGTTTGGTGAACTATGCGTTCAACAAAGGGGATGACATGACTGAAACGAACGACGGTTCGACGTCGTCAGCGCCGCTGGCAACTCGTTCACGAGGTCCGTTCAGTTATCTTCGTTGGGTTCGTCTGGCTGAGGTTACCGATGGCCTGAGCAACACGCTGGCGATGAGCGAACGTCTTCGTCAGCCCTACACGAATTTTACCACGACCGCCAACTCGACCGATCATCGCCGCTGCATGGCCGTCGTTTCTGGACTGCGCGATAACCCTTCGTTGGCGTTGACCACGACGGATGGACGTTACTTTTCGGCAGGTCTCTCGGCTAATTGCCGCTTCGGCTCGTGGGGAACGCGAGGGCATGTCCACTTTGCCGGCTTTAACGCCGTCTTAGCGCCGAACGCTCCGAACGCACGCGACGGCGAATACGGCGTCTTCTCTCCCAGCAGCGAACATCCCGGCGGCGTTAACGCGGTGCTGCTGGATGGATCGGTGCGGTTTCTGGCCGACACCATCGATACTGGGGACACCAGCGAGACGCGTAGTCATGGCTTTTCAGGTCCCAGCCCCTACGGCGTTTTCGGGTCGCTTGGCTCGATTTCTGGCGGCGAAGTCATCACCGGCAACTAGCTTCGCACGCAGCGATTTTCATTTGTTTCCCCTTTTTGATAAGAAGGAATCGATCTATGTACGTCGAAAAATCGCCGCGTCCTGCCCAGTGGTCGCCGCTCGCCTGGATCTGCTTGGCGATATTACCTGGAGCGGCGATCGGATGCTTTAGCAAACCCTCTGCCTTTCCTCCCACGGTTCCCGTCACTGGGGTCGTCACCCTGAAAAGCGAACCGCTGGAGGGCGCGATGCTGATGTTTCAGGGGGTTAACGAGGAACATAGCGCCGTCGGACGCACCGACGCGAACGGCAACTTTCGTTTGACGACCTACGTGACTGGCGACGGCGCTGAAGAAGGCTCTTACAAAGTGGCGATCGTCAAATATGAAGACGCGCCGGTAGACTTACCTGACGGCGTTTCGCCTCCTCTCAAAAGCCTCCTGCCGGTGCGCTATAGCAAAGCCAAAACTTCGGGACTAACGGCGACCGTTGGCCCCAATGGGAATAACCTGGCTTTCGATTTGCAATAGTATCGAAGACTCGTTCTACTTGCATCTTCGCTCCTGCTGCACGCCTGCCTCCCCTCGCTGGTTCGATTCCTCATGTCACCCGATTCTCTTACCGCTTCGTTGATTCCTCGCCGTCGATTTTTGCAAAGCGCCGCATTGCTAGCCGGCGCCGGTTACTCCGGAACGTCGCTGCTGGCCGAAAGTCGTATCGAACCCCTGTTTAAGAAAGTTACTTGCGCCGGCAGCTACCCTGCACACTTGCAAGGAATCTGCGTCGACGACCGCGGTCACCTCTTTTGGCCCTTCACCGACCAACTGGTGAAAACCGACGCCGCTGGACAAATCGTGAAGCAGATTCCGGTCGCCAGCCACCACGGCGATCTTTGTTTTGCCGACGGCAAGATCTATGTCGCCGTGAACCTGGGAAAATTCAACCAGCCAGCCGGCTCGGCCGACTCTTGGGTTTACATCTATGACGCCGAGTCGCTGCGCGAGCTAGATCGCATCGCAACTCCCGAAGTGGTTCACGGCGCCGGCGGCATGAGTCATCGCAACGGCCATTTCTACGTGGTCGGCGGGCTGCCGCCGGGGATCGAAGAAAATTACGTCTATGAGTACGACGCCGATCTCAACTTCGTAACGCGACACGTGATCGACAGCAAGTACTCGCTGCTGGGGATTCAAACGGCCAATTTTCATGACGAACACTGGTGGTTCGGCTGCTATGGCAATCCGGCCGAGTTAATCAAAACCGACGCTGATTTCAAAATGCTCGGTCGCTGGAACTATGACTGTTCGCTGGGGGTTGTCGGCATCGCCCCTGGCAAGTTCTTGATCGGACGCAACACGCGAAACGAAGCGGGACATCAAGGCTACGTCGTACCGGCGGTTCCGGATGAGAAGTCCGGCCTGCGCGACATCGTTTGATTTCAGCCGCAGAGTTCTAAAACTCCGCCGCTGGTTTCACCGTCGTGAAGTGATCTAAGATCTGGCCCAGCTTCAGGATCATGCCGATCGCGATCGCCAGCAAGCCGGCCGCCGGCATGCTGCCGGTCAGAAACAGAACGATCCCGCCGATGATCGCGATGTTCGCTAGATAATTCGCTCTCGCGAGGACGCCGAAAAAGAGGGTCGCTAATTGCAGCGCCAGATAGGCGACCGACATCAGCAGGCTCCAACGGATCGCCAAGCCGAGCGCTCCATGCTCGGAATCGCTCATCATTTCAAAGCGACTCGTCGCGAGATCATCCCAGTGGTCGATCGTTTCGCCGCGCAGTTGCATTGCGAACTCTCGCGCGCCGACGATCAGCGAGCTTGCTTCGGCCGTTGCGATTTCCAGCGCCGATGCCGGAGCTACCTGATAAGGAGCGGTCGCTTTGCTCCACGAGGTCTCACGCAACGGATGGGCGATCGGTACGGCGAATCCTAATGCGGTCAGTCCTACAATGACGACCAGGTGTTTGACTAATAACATCGCCTCAGTCTCCTATCGGAAGGTTGAGGCTTCTTGCCGCGTTGTGCGTTGAAAGTCGTTTCCACGCGTTGTTGTTCGCCGGCGAACAAAAGGCAATTGCCGCGCCAGTCGTCGAAAACCGGGTAGAAAGCCAAATCACTGGCGATCTAGCAAGAGATTGCCGGTTATCCGAATAAGCGGACAGCGGGGACAAAGAATTTGTTGTCAGATCGGCAGCAAAGATTCTCAGAATGAGACGCCGCCAGGGGGGTTAGAACCAGGGATCCGACAAAATGTACCGAGCGGCGGCCAAGACGATGGAAATTCCTACAATGGCCATCATCATATCCCACACCGTAAATCCACTTCGCGGCGGCACGCTGTTCTTCAACAGATATTGCTGCCAGCGATATTCCAGATAGACCAAGCGAGCGAGCAGGATGAAGACGATCGTCAACATGATTGAATTCAGCGTAGGCACGTCACTCAAAACGGCACTCAGCCAGATTATCCCAAATACCAACGGCAAAATCCAAGTGATCGACTGATAGTCACGCCAGAAAACGCTGCGGTAGAGCATGATGACAACGACCACCAGCGAAATGGGAACCGAGATCATCGGAACCATACTTTCGCCCCAAAGCAGGTATTGGCGGAGACTAGCGCCGATGCGAAAGCCGACGTACGCTAGCGAGGTGATTTGAAATAGCACCGTCCAAAAGACCAGCTCGCGCGGAGGCCGATGCTGGGGCGTTTCGTCTATCTCGTCCAGGTCCATGCCGCAACCGTCATCATGAGCACCACCGACAGCAGTGCGAGCCCCAAGTCCAAACGACGAAACTGCGACTGCGGTGCGACGTCATCTTGCTCTAACACGCTGTACCAGCACGAGTTAAGATGTCCAACGCGCAGCGCGATCCCAAACACGACCAGCAAAGTCGCCGTCGCAGCCTCTGAGTAGAACGTCGCCGCTAACATGCCGAAAAAGGCCCCGATGCTAACAATGCACAGGCACACGGTCATCGCCGCGGCCGCCAGGCGAGAACGGCAGAAGACGCTCCTATAGAGCATCGCCGCCGGCATCAGCACCGGCGCCGACAGGATCAGGATCGCCAGCACGGTCTCGCCCCATGCCGTGTCGTCGGATGGTTCGCGCCAAAAGCTGAAGGCGATCCCGATGATCAGGCCAACTACCCCCATCGCGGTCATCATTGCCAAGCAAGCCCAGAAGGCTAATTCGGGGGGCGGCCGGCGATCGATTGGATCCCCGCTGGCGCGCTCAAAAGAGGTCATAAATTCCACGGAATCGAGGCCAGTCTGCCGCGAGAAAAAGTCGCGTCGCAAACCATTGTATCATAGTAGGTTGCGACAGAGCAAAACCCGCGTGCCCTGCTAGTTGACCGTCTGAAATTCTGATAAAATCAGGGCATAGAAATTCCATCTTGGCGGCCTAATTCGGCTGCCGTGCTTCGCGCCGCCTGCCAAAGCGCTTCTCGCTTTGGCGCCGCTCTGAAGTTTCCACGGAAAGGATCGTCGCTTGTCTACTGACGGAACCACGCCAGAGAACCCGGAAGAAGGAAAACCAACCGACCTCACCACCTTCATCGAGATGTCGATCGAAGATGAGTTGAAGGAAAGTTACCTGACCTACGCGATGAGCGTCATCGTCAGCCGTGCGCTGCCCGATGTACGCGACGGGTTAAAGCCTTCGCAGCGCCGTATCTTGGTCGCTATGAATGACTTAAACCTGACGCCGGGTTCCGGCCGGGTGAAATGCGCCAAGATCTCTGGCGATACCAGCGGTAACTATCACCCGCACGGTGAAAGCGTGATTTATCCCACGCTCGTCCGGATGGCCCAGGAGTGGAACACTCGCTACCTGTTGGTGGATAAACAGGGGAACTTTGGTTCGATCGCCGGCTTACCTCCGGCTGCGATGCGATATACCGAAGCCCGCATGTCCCCTTACGCCCAGATGCTGCTCGAGGATCTGCGGCTCGATACGGTCGACTACATCCCGACCTACGACGAACGGAACACCGAACCGACCGTGTTGCCGAGCAAGTATCCCAACTTGCTGGTCAACGGCTCGCAAGGAATCGCGGTCGGGATGGCGACGTCGATTCCTCCCCACAATCTGGGCGAAGTCTGTCGCGCGGTCGTCAAAGTGATCGAAGAACCGACCGTTCCGATCGAAGAACTGCTGCAGATCATTCCTGGTCCTGATTTTCCGACCGGCGGCATCATCTGCGGTCGCTCTGGCGTTCGCCGCGGCTATCTGACTGGTCGCAGTACGATTCTGGTCCGTTCGCACACGACGATCGACAATGTGAAAGGGCGCAACCGGATCGTCATTCACGACATTCCGTATCAGCAAACGCGCGACCGCGTTGAAGAGCGAATCGCGGCGGCCGCCAACGAAGGGCGCATCGTCGGCATCAGCGGAGTCCGGAACGAAAGCGATCTGAAAGAGCCGGTCCGTCTGGTGATCGAGCTGAAGCGTGACGCCGATCCCGATATCGTGCTGAATCAGCTGTTTCAGTTCACGCCGATTCAAGACACCTTCTCGATCATCATGTTGGCGCTAGTCGACGGCAAGCCGCGGACGCTGACGATTCGCGACTTGATCGACGAGTTCATTCGCCATCGCGTGATCGTAATCCGCCGTCGGACTCAATTTCTGCTCTCCCGAGCGCGGCAACGCAAGCATACCGTCGAAGGTTTGCTGCTGGCGCTGGCCGACATCGACGAGATCATCCGCGTCATCCGCTCTTCCGGCACGCAAGCCGAAGCGAAGACGCGCTTGATGGGGATCGAATCGCCGGCTTCGATGCTGGCTCGCGCACTCGGCGAAGAAGGGTTCGAGCTGTTCCAGCAGGAACGGGGAGTCGCCGACGTTTATACGCTGACCGGCGTCCAGGCCGACGCGATCTTGCGAATGACGTTGGGTCAGTTGGTCAATCTCGAGCAAGATCGTCTCTCCGGCGAGCATGCTCAGCTGTTGGCCGAGATTCGCGAGTATCTCCGAATTTTGTCGGATGAACGTAACATCCGCGAGATCATCCGCGATCAGATGCTGGAGATCGAAGCGAAATTCGCTGACAAACGGCGGACCGAAATCTCGCTCGAAGAGCTCGGTAACATCGACTTGGAAGACCTGATCGAAGAAGAGACGATGGTCGTCTCGATCAGTCACAGCGGTTATATCAAGCGAACGCCGGCCACCACCTACAAAGCCCAACGTCGCGGCGGCAAGGGAATCAAAGGCGCCAAGAGCGAAGACGCCGACCCGATTCAACATCTGTTTGTCGCCAGCACGCACGCCTACCTCCTCTTCTTCACGACCAAGGGGAAAGTCTACTGGCAAAAGGTGTACGATCTGCCGCAACTGTCGCGCGAAAGCCGCGGCCGCGCCATCGTCAACTTGCTGCAACTGGAAGAAGGCGAACGGATCGCCGATTGCCGTGCGGTGCGCGACTTCGATGTCGAAGATCACTACCTGGTGATGGCGACCCGCAAAGGCCTGGTCAAAAAGACGAAGCTGGAAGCGTACAGCCGCCCGATGAAAAAAGGGATCATCGCGATCAAACTGCGCGAAGATGACGAGCTGGTCGATGTCGTCGTGACGCAGCCTGGTGACGAGCTGGTCCTTTCGACCTCCAAGGGAATGGCGATTCGTTTTTGCGAAAGCGACGCCCGACCAATGGGACGCAACTCCAGCGGCGTAAAGGGAATCAAGTTGGACGCCGATGACGAGTTGGTCGGCATGGTCGTCGCGGATCCTGACGCCCAGTTGTTGACCGTCTGCGAACATGGCCACGGCAAACGGACCTACTTTGGCCCGAATCAAGCCCGCGCCGAAAACGCTCCCCCGAGCGATGAGTCGGCAGGCGACGACGATTCCGTTGTGGAAGAAGAACCCGTTGTCGAAGACGAAACGTCGGGCGACGATGACGAACTGTCATCCGGAGCCAAGTATCGCACGCAGCGTCGCGGCGGCAAAGGCTTACGCGATATCAAAACGACGGCCCGCAACGGCCGCGTCGTCTCGATCGTCCGCGTGGATGATGATGACGAAGTCTTGATGATGACCGCTCGCGGCAAGATCCAACGGGTCTCGGCCGCCGAAATCAGCATCGTCGGACGTAACACGCAAGGGGTCCGGATCATGTCGCTGGACAAAGACGACTCGCTCGCCGCTGTTGTCCGCGTGCCGAAAGACGACAGTGTTGATGACGAGCTGGAATCGGACGAAGCGCCGTCTACTCCGCCCACGGACGGGGGAACGTCTGTCGTCGAACCGGCTCCGCCGGAAGCGACCGACGTCGATAGTAATACGACCGAAGAAGAAGATTCGCCGGAGACTGGTGACGAATAAATGACGCGAACCAAACGCGCGCTGATCACAGGCATCACCGGCCAGGACGGCGCGTATCTGGCCGAGCTGTTGCTCGACAAAGGGTACGAAGTTCACGGCATGGTCCGTCGCAGCAGCGGAGAAAGATTCGAGAGGATCGAGCCGCTGTTGGATCGAATCCAGCTGCATGAAGGGGATCTGATTGATCAGCTGTCGCTCGTGCGGCTGCTCGAAAAGACCGAGCCGGCCGAGGTCTACAATTTGGCGGCGCAAAGTTTTGTGCCGACCAGCTTTTCGCAACCGCTGCTAACCGGCGAAGTGACCGCACTGGGCGCCGCGCGGATGTTGGAAGCGATTCGCGTGGTCGATACGCAGATTCGATTTTATCAGGCGTCCAGCAGCGAAATGTTCGGCAAAGTGCCGACCGAACCGCAAGATGAATCGACCCCCTTCTGGCCGCGCAGCCCTTATGGTGTCGCCAAGGTCTACGCCCACTGGATCACAGTCAACTACCGCGAGAGCTACGATATGTATGCCGTCAGCGGCATCTTATTCAATCATGAGTCGCCGCTGCGTGGGACTGCATTTGTGACCCGCAAAATCTCTCATGCTGTTGCGCGGATCAAGCACGGCCTGCTCGATAAATTGCGACTGGGCAATCTCGACGCCGAGCGCGATTGGGGCTTCGCCGGCGATTTTGTCGAAGCGATGCACCTGATGATGCAGCAAGATTCGCCGCGTGATTACGTCATCGCGACAGGTCAAAAACATACGGTTCGGCAATTTGTCGAATTGGCGTTTGACCGCGCGGGACTTGATTGGGAAGATTATGTGGAGCTGGACCCCGAATTTCTTCGTCCGGCCGAAGTCAACACGTTGTGCGGCGACGCCTCCAAAGCGAAGCGGGAGCTGGGCTGGGAGCCGAAGGTTAATTTCCAACAACTTGTCAACATGATGGTCGACGCTGATTTACATCGCGTCGAACGCATGAAGGATGGATTACTGCCGTGAGAGTTCTCATCACAGGTGCGGCCGGATTTGGTGGATATCATCTGGTCGAACATTCGCTCGCCGCTGGCGACGATGTGATGGGAATCGTCCGCGGATCAACCTCTTCGCTCATGGGCAGCGCCACGATCGTTCACTGGGATATCACTCAAGCGATCAGCGGCGAAGCGGAAGACGCCGTGCGGCAATTTCAGCCGGAGGTGATCTATCATCTCGCCGCGATTAGTCGCCCTGATCTGTGCGGCGCTGATTTTCCGAACGACGAAGCGGTCCAGACCAATGTTGACGGCACCCGCCGCTTACTGGAACTGGCCGCTTCGCTGCCAACCAAACCTAAAGTAGTGCTGGTCAGCAGCTCACACGTTTACGGAGTCGTCGATCAGCAAAACCCGGTTGTCAGCGAGTCATCGATTCCCCTTCCCAGTCGTGGTTACGGTCGCTCCAAGCTCGCCGCCGAGCAAGTTGCGTTGACGCAGTCGGACGTGCCGGTCGTCATCGCTCGCGCGTTCAACCATACCGGCCCAGGGCAGACCCCCAACTATATCGTGCCGGAGTGGTGCAAGCGCCTGTCGTCCGCCTTCGACGTGATCGAGGTCGAATCGCTGAAAGTTAGCTTTGACCTGAGCGACGTACGCGACATCGTCCGCGGCTACCGCTTGCTGGCCGAAAAAGGAAAAGATCGAAAAATCTACAACATCGGCAGCGGCCAGCCGACGCTTACCGGCGATCTGATGGAGATGCTTTGCCAGTTGTCGCGCAGCCGGCCCGAAATCCATGAGCGCGTTCCTAAAACGCGCTCCGAAGCGATCGCCGACAACTCCGCCATCCGTGATCTCGGCTATGTTCCCCAGTTTTCGCTGCAGCGATCAGTCGCGGACGTCTGGGCCGAATGGGCGTAAGGTCCACTCATCATCTCGGTCGTTACGCCATTTGATTGCAATGAAGTCACCAGAATTTATTTGCTCAACAGTTGTGCCTCACCATCGTGGATTGAACAAAGTGCATTCGGGAATATATAAACCGTCAGCAATTTGGAGAATAAGCGATGAAGGTTACTGGTTATGGTGAGGACGCTCTAAGCTTATGGGCGCTCACTGCTCGATTGAATCAGTTTCTGGAGCAACTAGACGACCAGAGTTCTCTGACTGATACGATTCTATTACTTCGTCCCAGCTTCGGACGACTGGGTAGCAACGCAGTCCTTCCCGGTGGAACCGCCGATAGTTCACAGTTTGGCGAGTTCGACGCCATTGTCGGCACGCCAATTGGCGTTTATCCCATTGAAGCAAAGTGGAGTCGGTCCTCGGAAATCGAAGGTGATGCAATTATTCTTCGCTCTGCGCAGGTCCGCCGACACCAATTATTTTATGAATATCTGGCCGCATGGCGGAAACACAAGCCAACGAATTGGGCCGCATTTCACATTGCCCAGCAAGGCCTCATTCAACTAGGCGACATTTGGTACCCAGTCGCTCCGCCGAGGAGCCAACTTTCGCGCAACTTAGAAACGGTACTAAGTAAGCTCGCAGATTGTGGCGCGCCGGTGCGGGATGTAGTGCTCTATCTCCGAGTCACCGATGGACGGGTAGTGAAAACTGTTCGCAATGAGCAATTCCAGCTTGTTACTATCGATTGCCCGTCGGCTACCGGTTTTATCGAACTGGGGGATGCCGATTCACTGGGTTAGCCATTCAAGGAGCAACAATTGGGTACCGAGGTAAAGCCACCATCAGAGTGGACAAAGGAGACACGATCCGAATTTAAGAGCTTGATATGTGAAGGCGGAGAAGTCACCACCGTTGGACTCACGGAACGGATCGAAAATGCATTGGCACTTGTTTGTCATCGCGCGGGTGACAAGCTTATCGGCATAGCAGCGCTGAAGAGACCAGCGGAATCGTATCGAGCGAAGGTATCGGAGCAGTCTGGGGTCACGCTGAGTAACGATGCTTTCCCTTTTGAATTGGGATGGGTGTACGTTCGGCCGGAAGGACGGAAATGCGGCGTGTCTAAGCAGCTGGTCGCGACTTGTCTTGAAGTGACGGATTCTGCAGGCGTCTTTGCTACGACGCGTGAAGACAACGATCCTATGCGATGTTGCCTCGCCAAAAGCGGCTTCAAGCGAGTAGGCCATCCATATGAGAGTGAACACGGGGATCACTATCTGGTTGTCTACGTCCGAGAAGAGCAAAAACCCGACTCCATCGGTACACCAGTCGTTAGTGGCACGTAGAGTTTCCAGATTTCGTTTTCGGTCGGTAGCGAAGCCAGACTAAACCAAGGTTACCGCGCGATTCTCTCTGCGGTATCATGTCACATTCGTTCGCAACTTCCAACAAACGCTTGTACGGTTTGGCACGTTATGAAAATCGCCATGGTAGGGACCGGCTATGTCGGCCTGGTGACGGGAACTTGTTTTGCCGACAGCGGCAATTGGGTCACCTGTGTGGATATCAACGCGGCGAAAATCGCCGATCTCAAAGCTGGCAAAATCCCGATCTATGAGCCGGGCCTCGAAGAACTTGTCGTCCGTAATTCCGAAGCGGGACGCCTTCAATTTACGACCGATCTGGCCGCCGCGGTGAAAGACGCCGAGTTGGTCTATCTGGGCGTCGGGACGCCGCAAGGAGATGACGGCGCCGCCGATCTTTCGGCCCTCTGGGCAGTAGTCGACGGCTTGGCGCCTCATTTGGAACCAGACGCAGCGGTGGTGATCAAAAGCACCGTGCCGGTCGGGACCAACGCCGAGACCTTTGCTCGCTTGCGTGAGAAAACCGGCCGCGATTGCCATGTCGCCAGCAATCCGGAGTTCCTGAAAGAAGGCGCCGCGATCGATGATTTCATGAAGCCCGATCGTGTGGTGATCGGCGTTCGCGATCCCCAAGTAGGCGAAAAGCTGCGTCTTCTCTACGCTCCGTTTTTGCGAACCGAAAAGCCCTTTTTGGTCATGTCCCCCGAGAGCGCCGAGCTGACCAAGTACGTCGCCAACGCGATGCTGGCGACCAAGATTAGTTTCATCAACACCATGGCCAACCTGACCGAGAAGCTGGGGGGCGACATCAACGACGTGCGCCGCGGTATCGGTCACGACAGCCGCATCGGCTTCGCGTTTCTCTTTCCCGGCGTCGGCTACGGCGGCAGTTGCTTTCCGAAAGATGTCCGCGCCCTCGAAGCGATGTTCGAGCGCGCCGACATTGATCCCGTGATGTTGAAAGCGGTCGACGTGATCAACGAAGCGCAAAAGCGGACGCTGCTCGACAAGATGACCGAATTCTATGACGGCCAATTCGCCGGCAAGACCTTCGCCATCTGGGGGCTCGCGTTCAAACCGCGGACCGACGACATCCGCGAAGCGCCGGCCCTGGTGTTGATCGACAACCTCTTGGCCGCAGGCGCCAAACTGCGCGTCCATGATCCGGAAGCGACCGACAATGTGCGCGCGATCTACGGCGACAAGCTGACCTATTGCGAATTGCCGCTTGAGACCCTCGATGGCGCCGACGCTTTGGCGATCAATACCGAGTGGGCCGAGTTCCGTCAGCCTGACATGAGCGATGTAAAGCGACGACTCAACGCGCCCGTCATCTTCGACGGCCGCAATTTGTACGATCGCAGCATGATGAAAAAGCTGGGCTTCACGTACTACTCGATTGGTCGTCAGACGGTTCGCTCGTAACGCGCTGCAGCTGTCGCCGGAAGAACCAGGTAAGCAATAGCGGCGCCGCAGCGCTGACGCCTGCGGCGACTAAGATCCACTCATGCTGCGCCGCGAGTTCTCCGAAAGCGGCGTAAGCCAGCGCGATCCCCAGGTTAGCGAGCAACATCGGCGGCAAAAAACGACGCCATTCCAGTCGGCTCGCTCCCAGCAACAGCACTATCGCTTCGGCCAAGATCGGCAGCGCTCGTGTCAACGCGATTCCCCAGGGCCCGATTCGATCGGCCACTTTTTGCATCGCGATCACGTCCGACTCTTGCGTATAGCGCCGTACGATGGCGTCGCCATATCGCCGCGCGAGGGCAAACGCGATCACGGCGCCGGTCGTCATCCCCGCCCAACAGACAAGCGTGGCCAGGACCGTTCCCAACTCCGATCCGGCTAGCGTACTGACCACGCTCGACGGCACCGGCAAAAAGATATCGGTCGCTAACAACGCAAACACGATCAGCGCCGTCAGCGGCGCACCAGGCGGATGCTCGCTCCAGTGGGCGATCACCGCTTCGGCCTCGGCTTCCCAAAACAAGAGCGGCGCGATCGGCGCCAGCAAGACGACGCCGATCAAGAACAGCCATTGGAGAAAACTACGCACGTCGTCGATCGCTCGCTTCTATCGAGGAAGAAAGGGTCTATTCTAACTTCATCGACGGTCATGACGACTGCAGAGTCTCGTTACGCCGCTCCGGCCAGTTTCGGCTGATCGGCGTTGGCGAGCGGAACCCCCAAAACTTCGCGAGCCAGATTCGTGTAATCTTCGGCGCCGTTCGACGAACCATCATATTCGAAGATCGATTGCCCAAAGCTGGGCGCTTCGGCCAGGCGAATGTTGCGGCGAATACGCGTGCGGAAAACTTGGGCGTCGGCCCAAGCGGTGTTCGCTCCTGCGCCGTTGCCGAAAAATTGATCGACGTCGCCGGCGACTTCGCCCGCCAGACGCGTGCTCGATTCAAACAAGCAGAGGATCACGCCGGTCAAGCGGAGATGATTGTTGATGCGGCGCGCGACGATGTCGACGGTTCGCAGCAGTTTGCTGAGACCATGCAGCGCCAAAAAATGGGGCTGCAGCGGCAGAAAGACTTCGGTCACCGCCGCCAACGCGTTGAGCGTCAACACGCCCAGACTGGGAGGGCAGTCGATGATCAGATAGTCAAACTCTTGATCGTCAGCGGCCAGCTTGTCGTACAGGATCACCTCACGACCTACTTCGCCAGCCAACTCCATTTCGGCGGCCGCCAGATCGAGATGGGCCGGAACAACCCATAGGTTCTCCGCGACTTGCTTGCGCACATCGGCGAGAGACGCATCACCCACCAAAACTTCATAAATCGAATCGTGTCCATTATCGACGCCGATTCCGAGGTGCAACGATGCGTGTGCTTGGGGATCGAGATCGACGACGCAGACCCGCATTCCAGCGCGAGCCAGGCCAGCGGCAAGATTGACGGCGGTCGTCGTTTTACCGACTCCACCCTTTTGATTGAGTACAGCGATGGATCGCATGGTCGAAACCTCCTTGTTCTGGCCGGTGCGCAACTGGGGCGAGCGAGTATAACGACCAAAGGGGATCGATCGCCAGATGAATTCTGCGCCGAATTTTGTCGAGTCTGTGCAGACTCTTTTGCTTACCCGGTCCAGCGCTTATTATCAAAGTTCGCATTTGGGCCAAAATTCGGCCTCGTGCGCGATCCGCCGCTTGCCTTGCCTGCAAGCACTTGTTCGCCCCACACGTTTGGAGTATCCGCCGTGCGCGTCATCATTGAATCGACCCCCGCAGCAGCCAGCCGCCGCGCCGCCTTGATGGTCGCACGTCTGGTTCGCCAAAAACCGGTCTGCACGCTGGGGCTAGCAACCGGCGGAACGCCCCTCAAAATGTATGGCGAATTGATTCGCATGCACCAAGAGGAAGGGCTCGACTTCTCGCGGGTCAAGACGTTCAACCTGGACGAGTATGTCGGATTGCCCCCTTCGCATGAGCAAAGCTATCGCTACTTCATGCAAAAAAACCTGTTTGATCAGATCAACATTGACGTTCGCAACACGCATGTGCCGGATGGACGCGCCCTCGACTTCGAGAAGTATGGCGATCGTTATGAGCAACTGATCGTCGACGCCGGCGGGATCGAGCTGCAAGTGCTGGGGATCGGCACCGATGGGCACATCGCATTCAACGAGCCTGGCTCGTCACTCGGCAGTCGAACGCGATTGAAGACGCTGGCGCCAGAGACGGTTCGCGATAACGCTCGCTTCTTTGGCAGCGAGAATGCGGTCCCCAAACTGGCGATCACGATGGGTGTCGGCACAATTCTCGAGTCACGCCGCTGCCTGTTGCTCGCCTTTGGCGATAGCAAAGCGGACGCCATCGCCGCGACGATTGAAGGTCCGGTCACCGCCCAGGTCACCGCCAGCGCGTTGCAACTGCACCGCGAAGTAGTGATCGTACTGGACGAAGCGGCCGCTTCCAAACTGGCTCGCCGCGAATACTACGAAGGAGTCGAAGCCGCTCACCGCATCCTCGAGTCGGGCAAGCTCCCCTGGATCGACGAAGCGTAATCGCCGCTACTCCGCTAGATTGATCGGTCGTTCATCACGCAACAAGCGCAACAGCTCGATTCGATCTTGATCCAGCCGGCCATCGGCGTCGATCAGCAGTTCGGCCCGACGCTCCTGGGGCGACGCCGGCGTCTTGCTCCACTGTTGCAACATCGCGGCGGCTCGCTCTTGCAAAACTGCCTTGTCGGCCAGCGAGTCATAGGGAAAGTCGGCGTAACCCGGCAGATGGTCTTTCGTTTGTCCGGCGACAAAGCGGACCGCCGCGTAAGGGTCATCCAGCAGCTGCGCTAGATAAGGGGCCATCCAAGCCGTACCGCTCGTCTCCTGGGCAGCAGACCAACCGCAATGCCAGGCCAATAGCGCTCGCTGCCCGGCGTCGCCGCGCACCAGCCACAAGATCGCCGCAGCGATCTCTTGTTCTTCCGCGGGCAAATCAGGCTTTTCCTGGCCAAACCAGTCATGCAAATGGTCGGCTGACCAGCCGAGTGTTTGATCCAAGTGACACAGATTACAAGCATTGGGGCGCGCCGAATTCCAGTCGATCGATTGGCTCATTCGCTCGACGCGCGGGCTGTCGATCCAATGACTGCGCGACGCTTTGAGTAGCCCGAACGCCGTATGCGGCATGTGACAATTGACGCACTGACTGCCGCTCGAGTCGAGCGCATGATGCGTGTGCGCCGGGATATCGGCGGCGATCGTCGCATGACAGTTCGTACAAGTTTGGTTGGTCAGCGCCTCTGGCCGCAGTTGATCGTTGGCCCACTCGCTGGCCGGTCGCAGATCACCAACAGGCTGATGCATCTCGTGGCAAGTGACGCACGAGATCTCTCCTTGCTGATAACAGGCGGAAGCTCGCAGTCCGGTGTACTCTCGCCCTGATACGCGGACCATGCCGTCCGACCAAAACTGATCGACCGAGCCTTCCGCAAGCAGCTTTTTCGCCTTCGCCAAATCGTCTCCAGGACGATAACTGCAACCTTCCGCATCCAGCCGCTGCGCTTGGGCGTCGTCAAACGTCGAATGGACGCTATGGCACTGCCCGCAAACTTCGGACGAACGCTGATGCGTGAGCTTCGCCGGATTGACGATCGTGCCTCTGCCCTGGCCAGAGCGTTCCGAAGCGACATGCGCCTCTCCGGGACCATGACACGCTTCGCACGAGATCGCCAGTTCGGCCACTTCGGCCCCATGCTGCGGATTGAATTGATGCGAGCGAGGATGAGTCGTATGACACTGAACGCAGCGATGATTCCAAGTGGGTCGTCGCGCGACCGCGTCACGCGGCGGCGTGATAAAGATCGCGTCGACCGGCATCCATTTCTCCGCGCGAATCTGGTACGCCCACGGAAACATCCGCAGTGAACCATCGTCACTCGGAAACCAATAGATCTGTTCGTTGTGCGATCCGGTCGTCATTACGATGGGACGTTCAATTCGGGGAGCGGCCGCTGCGTCTCCGTACAGATTTGGCATCTCAACCCAATACTGACCGTCACGTTGCTGGACGCGATACGGCTGGTCGTAGAGCGTCATGGTGCGGCCGTCAAACGGCGCCAACACCGAGTCTAGCGCGGCCAATTGCGTCATCCGGCGATGATGCGATGCGCCCCAAGAGCGGCACTGGTCAGCGTGACATTCCAGACAAGACTGTGACCCGACGTAGCCATCAGCGGCGACCTGCTGCGGAAGATCGACCGGTTTCTGCGTGATCCGAGTCACCTTGGGACCGTCGGCCGCGGTCCAGGCGCACGCTAGCAAGATCGCTCCCAGAAACAGGAGGATCAGCACCAAGGTGGACGCAAAATGAAGACGTGACTTAGCGTACATCGCAGGCTTTGCTAGCAAAAACGGCCGGTTTCCTTATTCTAAGTCGCTCTCACGCGGTTTGTCGGCCGATTTCTCGGAATATGCTTCACGTTCGCTACGACCGGTTTCCGAAAAAAGACGACGGGTCATGCGCGGGCAGCGCATAAAAACCAGAAAGGGGGTAAGAATGCTCGTCATTGTCAGTGATCTACATTTGACCGATGGGACCACGGCGCGAACGCTCGATGCGGACGCGTTTCGCATGTTCGTCGAACGAATGCAAGATATGGCGGTCCGCGCGTCATGGCGCGCCGACGATCGTTATCGCCCCTTGGACGGCATCGACATTGTTTTGCTCGGCGACGTACTCGACCTGGTCAACAGCGCCCAGTGGCTCTCCGGATTGGTGCGCCCCTGGTCGAGCGATGTCGCGACCGCCGAACAAACGGCGACGATCGTCGCCGACATCTTGCAGCACAATCAAGACGCGATCGCTACGCTTGAGTCGTTAGCCAATCGCGGCGCCATTCGCATTCCGATGGCGACCAACGACGGCAAGCCGGCCTTCGACGTCCAATTGCAGCCGGTTCCGGTCCGACTTTACTACATGGTCGGAGACGCCGATTGGTTGTTGTATCGCAGCGGCGATGCGATGAACGCGATTCGTCGCTCGATCTGCAGCAAACTGGGCCTGGCGAACTCGCCCGAAGCGCCGTTTCCGCACGATCCGAGCGAATGTCCGCAACTCGCGCGCACCTTGGCCAAGCACCGGGTCTATGCTCGGCACGGCGATGTTTTCGACTCGCTCAGCTTTCGCGGACGCCGCGACGAAAGCAGTTTGGCCGACGCGATCATCATCGAAGGCGCGATGCGTTTCGTCCAAGCCGCAGCCGAGAAATTTGGGGGCGAATTGCCGCTCGAATTGATTCTGGCGCTGGAAGAACTGACCGACGTCCGTCCGCTGAGCGTCATGTCCACGATGCTCTCGAACGCGATTCAGCGCACCTGCGGCGCGAAACGAACGCTGCAGTACGAATTGCGATCGCTGTGGGACCAACAGATCGAGCAAATCCTCGACGCATCTTGGTTTCGTTCGCAGCGGTGGAGCGACTCGATCGACGTCGATCAACTTGCATCGCAGTTTTTGCTCAACCGCAGCGGACCTGCCAGCCAAGAAGAATCGCTGCAACCATCGCTGTTGCAGTACGCTTTGACCGAATCAGAATTTCGCAACCGCCGCGCCAAGTACGTGGTCTATGGTCACACGCATCGCGCGATCGCAACGCCGCTCGAAGCGAGTTACGCCGACGGTTTTGTGCTCAATCAAATCTATTTCAACAGCGGATCTTGGCGGCGCGTTTATGATACGACGTCACTTGCACAGCCGGGTGGGCAATTGGTAGCCAGTGATTCGATCAATCTGCTCGCCTTCTATCAGGGGGATGAGCGGCAGGGTCGTCCCTATGAAACCTGGTCCAGCATGCTTGGTTCCGCTTCGTCAACACGACGGCAAGTTCGCATGGATACGGCCGAAGCGTCTACTCCGCTAGGCTCTGTTATTTCCGTGAAATCGACGAATCTCGATCGCCCTCACTTCTTTCAGTCAGGCGCCGCCGCCTCACGATTTACCCACTAAATCGTCGGTATTGCGGGATTATTGGCCGGTTTGCTTCGGCAATCCGCAGTCGCTAAACACTGGGGAAATGACTATCGGAAGAGTAGATTATCCAAAGACACATTGGCGTCACCATTTCACTCCCCTCCGGCGAGTTTCCAAGTATGGAAGCCATTATCATCTACACGACCGCTTCTAGTATGGAAGAAGCAGAGCACATCGCCGATGCGCTGGTTGGTCAACAATTGGCCGCCTGCGTCCAAATATTGCCCGGCGTTCGCAGCGTTTACAATTGGCGCGGTAAGATCGCCCAGTCGGACGAAACTCTCTGCATTATCAAGACGGAAGCGAAACGCTTTAAAGCCGTCGCCCAAGTGATCGAACAAATCCATTCGTACGAAGTGCCAGAGTTGGTCGCCGTGCCGATCGTGCATGGTTCGATTGACTATCTCAGTTGGCTTAACGATCAAGTCGAAAGCGAAATTTGAGCGACAGCTTTCCGATCTCGCTTCATCCGGACGCCGCGGCCGGTCTGTTTCCCGTCAGTTTCGAACAGGTTGAAGAAACCTGGTCGCAGTGGCCGCGCATGTTCTTTGAACCAGATGGTTCGTTCGTCTGGGTCGCCGAAGATCAAAGCTGGCAATTAGATGGCGTCGTCTATGACCGCGATGACCATGTGTTGCGCGTCGATCTAACCGGCGTCTACACATCCGCACCTTTCCAGCAACTAGTGCGTTCTCTGGGTTGGCCCGCCGCCAAACTGCGCGTCGAGATGGTGCACGACGGACAATTTGTCGACGTCGAGCAATTCCTCCGCGACATCGCTTCTTAAGCCAGTCGGCGCAACCGCTACCAGCGAAATAATCCTGCCGCCAAGAATGCTACGTTTCCTACTGAAGCGTCCCCTTCTCTGCTCTTGGCGTTTGCACGATAGGCCGTTTGCCGATGAACCCCGTCTCCAGCTACTCAAGCGCAAATCTGACCGTCGCCAACGCGGTCCATCGAAATCTCAACTCGATGCTGGGTGCGCTGCAGCGACTCTCCACCGGCAAACGCATCAACCGCGGCAGCGATGATCCGGCCGGTCTAATCGCCGCCAACGTAATCAAATCGCAGATCGCCACGCGGGAAGCGCTGCAACGATCGACGCTGCGCGTCAGCGGGCTGGTTGACGTCGCCGATGGCGGATTGGCCGAAGTCTCTCGGTTGACCAGCGAGATCCGCGGAAATTTAATCACCGCTGCTAGCAGCACGACCACCGACGCCGAACGAGCCGCGCTGCAATTGGAAATCGACGGCGCCATCGATGCGATCGATCTGGTGGGGAAGACCACCTACAACGGCAGCCCCGTCTTCAGCGGCAAGACAATCAACGTGAATCTCCGGCCCGACTACTACGCTTGGGATCAGCTGCATCTGCCAGAGATCGACTCTGAAACGCTCGGCGACGAAGAGGGGGTCCTGGCCGATCTGCGCTCTGGCGGGCGTTACGACTTAGCAAGCGGCGATTTGGCTTCCGCTCTGAAGGCGCTCGATGCGGTGCAATCGCGCACGATCTATGCACGGGCCGAGTATCGCGCCTTCGACCGCTACTCCCACGATTCCATTTACGAGTCGCTCGCCAATCAGGAAATCCAACTCACGTCGATTTATAGTGAGATCATGGACGCAGACTATGGGAGCGAAACTTCCGAGCTCACCCGCAGCGCCATTTTGGCCCACAGTTCGCTAATCGCCTACCAATCGCTGGTCGCGGTCGCCAATACGCAAGCGAGCCTGTTGGATGCGTTGTTCGACCTCAACCGCCGCTAGCACCGCGTTTTTCCACTTTTATTCCTGCCGTAGATTCCGTTTTTCATCCGTGGCTTTACCGCGTTCCATTCTTCTTTTCCGCCCTCCCCACCGGCTGTCGGAAGTTCGCGACCAATTCTTGAATTGATCTTTGCTCGAATTCTCGATTTTGTTAGGTAAGCAGCTCCCGCAATTGGAGCGGGCCCCGAATCGAGACCATCCAGCCGGCATGGACGCCATGAAGAATCTCTATCTCCGCTTTACCGCCATCGGCAGCGTCGCCTCCTTAGGAGTCGCCGCGATCGTACAATCGGTCCTTTCTACGGCTCATACCGCCGGACAACCCGTGGTCGACGCCGCCCAAGAAAACGTAGCGGCGCTAGTCGACGCTTCGACTTCCGCAGCGGATGACGCAGCGCGATACGTCCCCTCGATTGTCCGCGCCAATAATGAGAATGACGATCCCGGTAGTTCGGCCGCTACCGATCCGCCTCCGCCTGCTTCGCATCGTTTTTCGCTCTCCGACGGCGCCAGCGCAGCCGCACCGGCCGCAGCACCTAGCCGATTTCTGGGCGATTCTGGTTCCGAAAATCGGTCGACGACCACCCCCGCCCAACCGGCGCCGGTCACCGTCGGCGATACGCCGCAACCGCCGGTCAGCCGCTTTAGCCTCAGCGGCGGTGCGCCAACGCCGACCGCGGCGACACCGGCCGCCGACGCACCCACACCTGCAAAACCAACGCCTTCGACCGGATCCCGCTTTCAAATCGGCGATTCGGCTCCTGCGGCCGCCGCTGCAGGCGTTGCTGCTGGCGCTGCCGCAGTCGGCGCTGCTGTCGCTGCCGAAACCGCGCCGACCCCCAACTATGGAACACGTTTCAGCGGCGCCCCCAGCAGCGCAGCTCCTGCTGCTGCCGATGCACCGTCCAGCATGACCGCCGAAAGCGAATCGCCGGCGGCGACCTTGGCCAGTCAACCGCGGCCCATGCCCAGCGATTCGGCGCCGCCGCTTGGCGCCAATTCGGAACCGACCACTCCGGCGCCCAGCAGCCGTTTCCAATTCAGCAGTTCCGGCGCCGGTTCGGCTCCGGTCAGTTCGACGCCGGCGCCAGTCGGCGGCATGCCGAGTGAAACGCCGGCGGCAACCGAACGATACCCCGCGCCGGCGTCGATCGGCGGTCCTGTTCCGGTGACGCCAGAAAGTTATCCAGCGCCCCGTTCGACCCCGACTCCCAGCTATCAGCCCAGCCGCGATCTTCTCGGTAGCAGCGGTCCCGCCGTCAGCGGCATCGGCAAACCGGGCGATGTAAAGCTCGAAGGTCTGCAGCAACCATCGATCTCGCTTGAGAAGCGTGCTCCGGTCGAAATCCAAGTCGGTAAGCCGGCGACTTTTTCGCTGGTGGTCAAAAATGTCGGACAAACGACCGCACATGATGTCGTGATTCGCGATTCGGTTCCGGCCGGCACGGCATTGGTCAGCACCACGCCAACCGCCGAAAGCGGCGTCGACGGCCAACTTCTCTGGAAGATCGGTCAGATCGCTCCCGGCGAAGAAAAGCGACTCGCGATGGAACTGATGCCGCAAACCGAAGGGGATGTCGGCAGCGTTGCGACCGTTTCGTTCGCCGCACACGCAACCGTTCGCTCCCGCGTCACCAAACCAGAACTGACGATCGAACAGACGGCCGCTCCAACCGTGTTGATCGGCGACAACTTGATGTTGGCGATCACCGTCAGCAACCCCGGCACCGGTCCAGCCACCGGAGTCGTGCTTGAAGAAATCGTGCCGGCCAACTTTACCCATCCGGCCGGCGGCGAACTCGAATTCGAGATCGGCACCCTCAAGCCGGGCGAAACCCGCAGTCTCGAACTCACCCTCAAAGCCGACAAAGCAGGCCGCACGCAAAACGTGCTCGGCATTCGCGGCGACGGCAATCTGCAAACGCAAACCGAACTGAACATCGAAGTGATCGCGCCGCAGCTGGAGCTTTCGATGGTCGGCCCGAAATTACGCTATCTCGATCGCCCAGCCAAGTACCAGGTCTCGGTCAGCAATCCCGGCACCGCGCCGGCGCAAGGGATCGACCTGATCACCTACTTGCCGAAGGGGATGAAGTTTGTCGACGCGAACAACGCCGGCCAATACGATAGCAACCAACACGCGATCTTCTGGAACCTGGAAGAACTGCCGCCGTCGCAAAGCGGTACGGTCGAGCTGACCGCGCTGCCGATCGAAGCCGGCGATCAAAAGATTCGCGTCGAAGGCTCGGCTCGCATGGGTCTCACCGCTCAGAACGAAACGCTGGTCCAGGTCGAAGGAATCGTCGCACTCTTCTTTGAAGTCGCCGACCAGGCCGATCCGATCGAATTGGGGAAAGATACGACCTACGATGTTCGCGTTGTGAACCAAGGATCGAAAACCGCGACCAACGTCCGCGTCGCCGCAATGCTGCCGCCAGGCATGCAAGGAGTCGACGCGAGCGGAGCGAGCAAGGGAACGGTTAGCGGCAGCGATGTCCTCTTTGAACCGCTCGCTCGCCTGCAACCGAAAGCGGAAGAAACGTTCCGCATCAAGGTCAAGGGAATCGCCGCCGGCGACCAACGGATCAAAGTCCAAATCTCCAGCGACGAAATCCCGCAGCCGATCACCAAAGAAGAAAGCACCCGGGTTTACTCCGACCGGTAAGTTTTCGCTCGCAACAAATGGAACCATCCCCCAACGCCGTGAGCAGCAATTGCCGCTTACGGCGTTTTTTATGGGTTGGGGTATTCTTCGCCCCATTCGATGATGGGGTAAGTCGAACCGCGAGCTGCACCGAAATGTCAGGGCCAACTTCTCTTAAGCCCGAAGACAATTACCTAGGGCTACGTCGCTGCGCGACTTCACCCTAGTGTTCTGTCAAACCGCTATTTTCGGCTTCCACGAAATCAGCCGCACGGCGTTAGCCGCGGTTTCTGTTACCAATTGTCTTTCGCAAATGAGTTCCCATCAGAAACCGGTGCTAACGCACTACGGCTAATAAAATCATGGCGCCTGAAAATTGTCGCGTGACAGAACACTAGGCTATTTTAGAACGGCCGCTTCGGGCCGAAGAAATCGATCGCCGGTATCCTCGGCCGCCGCAGCCAATCACGACCAAGATTGTCGATTGACAAAGCGCACGCATTTCGGGTCGATTACACGCAAAGGACCAGCTATCGAATCACGTTTGCGCGGCGGCCGAATCGGTGGACGAGCTCGAAGATTCTCTGCGCTGCGTTCGCTCCGAATCCAACGAGCATGATTGGGCGTCCCTCCCAAACTAGACCTCAGAAATGGAGATTTGGGAGCAGGCATTCAGCGCCGATTCGACTTCCCATCTAAAAGTCCACTAATAAAACGATCCTGTCCTGTCCAACCTTTTGAACGAGAAAACGCGGCGGTCCTGTCCTGTCCAACCTTTCGAACGAGAAAACGCAGCGATCCTGTCCTGTCCAACCTTTTGAACGAGAAAACGCGGCGATCCTGTCCTGTCCAACCTTTCGAACGAGAAAACGCGGCGATCCTGTCCTGTCCAACCTTTCGAACGAGTAAACGCGGCGATCCTGTCCTGTCCAACCTTTCGAACGAGTAAACGCGGCGATCCTGTCCTGTCCAACCTTTCCGGTCCGATGGACTGGCCTTGATTAAGGGGGCGAACCTGCTTGAACTGGGGCTGCTCTGTTGGGAAGAGGATCCGTAGAATAGTCGACATGACCACTGATAATTCCCCTTTGATCACGCGAGTCGCCAGCCGGCGCGATCATTCCGCCTGCGCGAAGATCTTCTACGCGGCGCGGAAAGCGACCTTTCATTGGATGCCGCCGGCCAAGATTCGCTTTGACGACTTTGACCAGGCGACCGCCGACGAGCCGATCTGGGTCGCCGAGCGGCGGCGAAAGATCGTCGGCTTCGTCTCGTGGTGGCCTCCTGAAAACTTCATTCACAACTTGTTTGTAGCGCCCGACCAACAGCGCAGCGGCGTCGGCGAAAAACTACTGGAAGCATGTTTAGCGCAGATCGGCCGGCCTGCCCGGCTGAAATGCAACATGGCCAACGCAGCGGCGCTGGCGTTTTATGAAAAGCTAGGCTGGCGGCGCGATTCGCAATCGTCCAGTCCCGAGGGACTTTATTGGTTGATGATGTTGGAGGGAGAAAAATAGAGGGTTACGGCATCGGTGCGATCGTCGCCAGATCAGCCTCCAGCGATTCGCGCTTGTCGGCATCTTTGACTTGCCCGGCGCGCAACGTCGCTTCGGTCAAACAGCGATCCATTTCGATCTTATCGCCGGCGACCAGCGCCGCTCGCGCCAGCGCTTCATAGGCGAAACCGACCAAAAACGGATCGTCGGCAGGGCTCACATCCAAACAGATTCGTCCAATCCGAGCGGCTAGACTCGCTTCGCCGAGCAACGCCAATACGCGAGAAAGTTGCCAATAACCGACCGACAGATTTTGCGGCGTGCAATCGTCCCTCTCGCTCCAATGCCACAGCGACGCGGCTGATCGCAGCAGCATCTGGGCAGATTCAGTCTCCGATCGATCGGTTTGGTCGATCAAGTCCCACGTGCTGTTGAAGCAGTACGTGGCGAAATGGCGATGCGCTGTCGACTCGTCCAAGGCGTTCTCCAGAAGTGGAAGTAGACAAGGGGAACGCCCACTATCGTATTCGACCCAGCGGCGGTTGTCGCGTGTTTCTGGAGAAGAGAATTGCTTCCATTCAATCTTTCGTTTCCGCTTTCTCTTCCTGCTCGTCTTTCTTCGGAGGTTTGTTCACTAGCAACTTATAGATCTCTGGCAGCGACTCCGGCGTGATCGTTTCGTCTTCGTTCACGTAGGTGACTCGCGCAAAACCGGCCCGCAAGATCGGCAGATCGCGATCGGCCGTATAAGTCAACTCGTCGGCGGTCGGTTCACGGCATTCGATCGTCTTCAATTCCCACAACAAACCGTAGGCGACATGCGCCCACTTTTTTTCCCGGTTTCGCCAATTCGCCGCTTGCAGCGGTCGTTCTCCAGCTGCTTGCGGATGGAGGACAATCATCTTCTTAGGAAAGGTTCCGACCCCTTCAATCGACTCTGTCTCCAAGAGGTGCTGCCGCCAGGCTCGCCAGGGAGATCCTTCCGAATTCGCGTAAGAGTATCCAATCATCTTGGGCAAAGCGTAGTCGCCGGCGGCGAAATCCAAAGCCATGTTCCGCTCATCGGTAACCACTTTGAGGTGCTCCAACTTCTGCGCTTGATCGTTGAGATGGTAAACCGCGAGATTAGGAATGCGGGAAGCGGCGGCCGCGTCGGCTGCTTCCTCTTTGACAAAGCGGCCCAACAAGTCAGGTAAGCGAACGTTATGCTCTCCTTCGACCATATGAAACAGCGACAACGGATCCAAGCGAGGACGAAAATCAGCGTTGGGCGCCGACGTGATCGTACCGTTCTTTTTCAGATGCAGTTGAAAGCCGGGCGTGCGAATCAGCGCCTCGGTATAGATCAACGGGCCATACGAGAACCGGCCGGTATTATCCCACTTCGACTCTCCCTCTTGGCGAAAGTCATACACTTCGACCGGGCCCTGTTTGGCCCAGACGCCGTGCCCGACGCCGTTGACATGGTCAAACTGGATTTCCTGGAAACTGTCGTTGTACAGAACCAAACCAATTTGCACGTCAAACTGGCAATAGAAGTTATCGAACGCGGCGATATTGGCGGCGGTCGCTTCGGTCAGCTGCGACAAGGTCGGCCGGGCCTCTTGAGCCTGGGCGGTCATCGCGGCGCAGCAAATACCGACGATAAGCAAAGATCTCCGCATCATCGCGCACTTCTCCTGGCCTGCAGCAGTCGGATGTCGAGTGTGGGAGAGGAACCGTCATCATAGCCGGAGTGGTTCCGCTTGTCAGCGAAAATAGAAAGGCGCTGTCACATCCATGCATCAAGATTTAATAAGCAATGGAGGGCAGGCCGTGCCTGCCGAGTTAACACGCAACGACTAGCCCGCTGCGCGAGCGAGGGAATGCGGCTCGCCACTTCAATCCGTGTTTGTATCGCCAACCCCATTCGCTCGCGCAGCGGGCTAGTGTTGTGTCACGCGACAATTTTCAGGCGCCATGATTTTATTAGCCGTAGTGCGTTAGCACCGGTTTCTTATGGGAACTCATTTGCGAAAGACAATTGGTGACAGAAACCGCGGCTAACGCCGTGCGGCTGATTTCGTGGAAGCCGAAAATAGCGGTTTGACAGAACACTAGTGTTCAATTGATTCGAAAAAAACGCAACTTCAAAACATTACGCTGCGAGCTACGAAAAGAAATGGCCTTACGCGACTACAAAAACCTAGTGATGAAACCCGCCCGCTTCTTCCTCGGTCAACGGTTGATCAATCGGATGGTTCTCAAAGTACTCGATCCCGCGGTGGATATCTTCCAACAACAGCGAACCGAGATCGCGGCTCACGCCGTGACGGACCAAGATGCGTTGAATCACTTGGTCGCTTTGATCGTCCGGCAGCGAGTAAGCCGGCACTTGCCAACCGCGGGTACAAAGTCGATCGGCCAGGTCATAAAGCGAAAAACCAGGTTTGAGACCCGGCTTCAACTTCCAGCAGAGAGCCGGAATGCCGCTGCGACGATCGCCGTCGTAGATAACGTCAAACAGCCCGATCTTGTCGATCTCTTCCGCCAAGTAAGACGCGGTGTCATAGCAGGCCGAATGGATCTTCCGATAACCGTCGCGACCCAGCCGCAAAAAGTTGTAGTACTGACAAACGATCTGCCCACCGGGACGCGAAAAGTTGAGCGCCAAGTCGCGCATGTTGCCGCCGAGATAGTTGACCCAAAAGATCAGATCGTCCGGCAGGTCGGTCTCTTCGCGCCAGATGACCCAACCAACGCCGAGCGGCGCCAGACCAAACTTATGCCCCGACGTATTGATCGATTTAACCCGCGGCAGACGAAAGTCCCAAACCAACTCTGGTGCACAGAAGGGCGCAAGGAAACCGCCGCTGGCCGCGTCGACATGAATCGGAATGTCGAGCCCCTTCTCTTTTTCAAGCTGGTCGAGCGCCGCGGCGATCTCAAAGACCGGCTCATACTGACAAGTGAAGGTCACGCCGAGGGTCGGCACGACGCCGATCGTGTTTTCGTCGCAGCGCTTGATCACTTCTTCCGGCGTCAGCAGCAAGCGACCTTCCTCCATCGGCACTTCGCGCAGTTCGATATCCCAGTACCGTGCGAACTTGTGCCAACAAACTTGGACCGGGCCGGTGATCAGGTTCGGCTTGTCAAACTTTTTGCCGGCGGCGACGCGTTTCGCTTTCCAACGATTCTTCATCGCCATCCCGCCCAACATCGCCGCTTCGCTCGAACCGGTGGTCGAACAGCCGATCGTGTTCGCTTCGGACGGCGAGTTCCAGAGATCGGCCAACATATGGACGCAGCGCGCTTCGATCTCGGCGGTCTGCGGATATTCGTCCTTGTCGACCATGTTCTTGTCGAGACATTCGTCCATCAGCTTGTGGACTTCGGGCTCGACCCAGGTCTGGCAAAAGGTCGCCAGATTCTGCCGCGAGTTGCCGTCGAGCATCAGCTCGTCATGCACGACCGAATAAGCGTGACGCGGGTTCTGTTCGACATGCGGAAACTTGTATTTGGGCATGCTGACCGAAAGATCGGTCGACGCGTACACGTCATCATCCAACTCTTCGCGGCGAGTATCTTTCTCGTGCAGAACCATCGGTGGAGTCTCCAAGGTGGTCGTAGGATTAGCGCGACGCAAAGCCGCCCAAGAGCAGGCCCAATAAGAATGAGGGCCCGTAAGCGACTAGGCTACCAGATCAACGCAGGTGATGCAGCGCGGGTTGAGTTGGAGAAGAGACGCGGCGAATCTCATTGGTCCTGCGGAGCGTAACTTTCTGGAAAGATAACTCTCGAAGTTTCCGTCATCGCCGTCAAATGATGGGCCATGATGAAATGGCTCAGCTCGCTAACCTGCTTGGTTGGTTCCAGCCGATCATCCAGCGGCGACCAGCGCCAATAGCGGACTCTCCCCGAGAAATAGCAGCGGGTGTAGCACAGGCAGGCGCCCTTATTGAAATATCTCAAGTCGACTCCCAGGGCGCACCCGATTTTTCCGCGGCCAATTTTCTTTTCAAAGTAGCGATCAATGGGAACAAACGCCTCTTTTTCTCTACCGCCACGCAACGGCGGTTCTGTTGGAATCGCCGACAACGTCGGATCCCAACGGGCGACTTCCTTAAAACCTTTTTTCTTGAGAAGCCCAACAAGACGTTGCTCGACTTCTTGCGGTGAGAGCCCCATGTATTCGACATACGCATCGTCGCTGTGCCGCTCTTCCACCGTAACAAGTCGAAACGACGCTGCGATCAGTGCGACCGCAAACATGAAGCCGAACAGCCATTTGAGAGAAAATCGCATCAGCTCATTTTTGTCCGGGGATCGCCAGACGTCCCTCGTCTTGCAGGCGGATAATTTGCTCGTCGCGAACTTTCAGGTCACGCTCGGAGATGCCTGAGATATCGAACGGCATTTCATCGTCATGCGGCGCCTCAATACCATTATGCCGCGCCTCGTTTCTGGCCGCGAGACTTTGTTCATACAATTCCTGAATGGCCGGCGAAAGAATCCCGTCAGGAAAATAAACCTTCTTTAACGATGTGAAGGAAGTCAGATGTCGCAAACCCTCTGGCGTAACAAGCGTTTGCCCGACCCAAATGACCTCTAGTCGCGGCAGCTTAGGCAGACTGGAAAGGCCTTCGTCGGTGATCGGACAATTGGTGAGACTAATCTCTTCGAGCTCCGTAAGGCCTTCTAGATAGCGCAGTCCATAACCATGAATCTGTTGGCCGTTTAACCGCAGACGTTTGAGATGTTTTAGTACGTGTAAAAACCTTAAGTCATCATCGGCGAATAGGGAGGGAGAAGAATTAAATCTCTCCAACGATTCAATCCGACCAAGGCATTCCGCCGCTGCGACATCAATCGTACACATCCCTAGAGTCAATTCTTGGAGAGGCAATCGCGAAATTTGCTCCAGCTCGGTCTGCGACAAATCGGCCTTGCCGATACCCAACCGAACCACATTCAAATCGGCCAGCAGCGGCAGCGTTTTCTGCAATGCGTCCTGGCCCGTGATACCAACGACAACTAATTTAACGCCCTGACGATCAAAGCTGCGAACGCTCACCTGCTTGTTATGTTTGGCAAGTTCGTTCAGGCGATCATCGGGAGACTCGCAACCGGCGGCCAACAATGCGAGGAACGAGAGACTCAAGATTGTCAGGCGGGCTTCCGTCATCGCTAATCCTTCTCTTGATCCCAACCGCGCCACAACCAGCGCAGCGATTCCGGCAAGATCGCGCCGCCATGGACTCCGCTATGACCACCGGTTCCGCCGACAAACTGGTAGTCATACTTGCGGAACGCGAGCGCCTTTTCCATCTGCAAATTGGAGAGCCACCAGTTGCCGTGGGCGTTGTCGAGGTCGTTCTCGCCATCTTGCAGAAAGATGCGGATCGGTTTGGGGTCGGTTTTGCGAATCAAAGCGGGATAGACGTTGCCGCCGCGGATGTTGGTGAAGCTGCCGACATGGCTCAGCACTTTGCGAAACTGATTGGGGCGCTCCCATGCGACGGTGAACGCGCAGATGCCGCCCGACGAGATGCCGCCGATGGCCCGCAGGTTGGGATCGTCGGTCAGCTTGTACTGTTTGGCGACCTCCGGCAGGATCTCGTCAATGATAAACGTTGCGTAGTCGGCGCTAAGCGTGTCGTACTCAAAGCTGCGATTGTTGGAGCGCCACGGCGAGTCGATCTTGCTCTCTCCCTTGTGACCCGGGTTGAGGAAGATGCCGATGGTGACCGGCATTTCTCCGGCCGCGATCAGATTGTCCATCACCGCTGGCGCTCGAAACTGACCCGTTTCGCTGACGTAAGTATGGCCATCTTGAAAGACCATCACCGCGGCAGGCGTCTGGCCGTCGTATTGGGCCGGAACATAAAGGTAGTACTCGCGCGAGGTCTCGGGAAAGACTTTACTGCTGGCGAAGAGATGCTTGGTCACGATTCCCTGGGGGACCTCCGCTTTGCGCGTCGAATCGGGACCGAGCTGGTAGTCAGAATCTGCGGCGAGCGCGAGCGACGCCAGACCGACCAAAATCAATGCGAACGGAGCAAGTCGTTTCATGAAGGGGCGTTCCCAGTCGAGGGCAATTGGGGTGGAAATCTGCGGAGTGCACCCATCCTAACGCGCCCCATTTGGCGAGTTGCATCCCAACTTGATGAGGGCCAAAAATCGAGCTTGAAACGGCAAAACCAGTTCCGAACAGCGGCGATTTGCGCCAAATTTTTTACCCCCTCGTCAAATAGCTTCGTCATATCCCCGGAAGGGGCAAAAAAAAGGAAGGTTGGTTCCGATACAAAGCCAAGACATTTGGTAGATTAAAACCCCTTAACATGCGAATAAGGGATACTAGCGCGAAAAGAATACTAAAAAGCGCGAATTTTCCATATCTTTTCACGCGTTCTTTCGCAAAATAGATAACGCCACCGAAACGCGCTTGATTTCACGGGGTTATTGGTATCATTAGTAAGTGAACTACGCGGAAGCGGCGACGATCTCAGCAAGACGCTGGGAACTCTGGTTCGACGATTCCACGACTTGAAAAACTTGTGCTTCACCTTTTCTTCCTTGTCGCTGTTCCAGGCGGGCGAACGCGGCAACACCTCCTTTCAGCCTGATTCTTGATAGATGACTCCATCGAAACGAAGATTCTTCGCGCCGGGATCGTTGACGATTTCGGTAAGCGATCTCATAGTTGCTATGTCCCTGATCTGTGTCGGACTTAGTTTTTCCACGGCGTTCTTGAAGTACGCCGGGTTTGATTTCGCCGGCGCCATGGACGACGCGAACGTCGCCTACGCCACGTTTGCATCCGTAAATATCACCATCTGCGTGATCAGCTCGTTGATCGCGTGGCGCTGGTACACGCGTCGCCGTCGGTTGGACCTGAGTACGACCTGGTCGCCGGGCAACTTCTTGATGTTGCTAGCGATGTTGTACGTACCGTTTTATTTCTGCCGCGAGTTTATCTGGCTATCGTGGGCGAGTCCCGCGTTTTTGAAGCCGTTGTTAGATCCCGCTGCCGCCGTACTGAGCGTGATGATCTTCTCTTTGGGAATGATCACCATGGCGATGATCCCCAAGGTTCGCTGGAAGCTGGTCACGGTTACGTTCAGCGTTCCGCAATTGGCGATTGCCGGCATGGATATCTTTTCGCCGACCGACATGATGACCGGCTCTTACTTTTGGGCCAGTCGCATCGTGATCGTCTTTGCCGCCGCCGCAGCGGCCCAAACGGTGATGGCGGCGACGGTTGATTTGGCGCTGCGAGAAAAGCGTGACTTTGGTCACTACTTGGGGATGTCTCTCTTCCTGGGCTTGTGCATCAACCTGACGGTCGAATGGGGCTGGTACTGGCTCTACTAGAGCCGGCGCCCAACGGCTGCAGAAATACGCACGCCCCGCCGGCGTTAACTGCTGATTTGCACCAGATTTTCCGGGGTATTTCGGCGTAATTGACCGCACGCCGCGTTGATCTTGTCCCCTTTTTTCTGACGAAATTTGACCGTCAAACCAGCGCCTTCCAAAATAGCGCGGAACGCGTGTTGCACTTCTTTGCTGGGAGTGCGATACGGCAGGCCCGCCACCGGATTGTACGGAATGATGTTCAGCAAAGCTGGGCGACCCCGGAGCAATTTGGCCAAGCGATGCGCGTGCTGCGGCTGATCATTCAGCTCGGCCAACAGCACATACTCAAACGTTAGACGGCGCCCTGAGATCTCAAAATAGTGATCGGCCGCTTCCAAGATCGCCTGGACGCCGATGTTCTTGTTGGTCGGCACAATCTGGTTGCGCAGTTGATCGTCCGGAGCGTGCAACGACACAGCCAAGTGATAGCGACTATCGCGATCGGCCAGTTTGCGAATCGCCGGCGGCAAACCGACCGTCGAGATCGTAATCCGGCGATGACTGATCCCGAGCCCATCTTCGGACGACGCGAAATCGAGCGCCGGCAACAACCGGTCGATATTCGCTAGCGGTTCTCCCATCCCCATCACCACGATATGGCTCAGTCGTTCGCCGACCGGCAGCAGTCGTTGCAGACGCAACATCTGCTCGATGATTTCACCGACAGTCAAGTTGCGTTCGACCCCATCCAATCCGCTTGCACAGAAGACGCATCCCATCGCACAGCCAACCTGCGTGCTGATGCAGATCGTGCGGCGGTCGCCGTCACGTAGCAACACGCATTCAATCCGTCCGCCATCGTGCAACTGCAACAGCAGCTTCTCGGTGCCGTCAGCCGCCGTCGTATGCCGGGCGATCTCGGTCGACCAGAGCCGGGCCTTCTCGGCTAGTTGGCTCCGGAGCGGTTTCGGAAGATTCGCCATGTCGTCAAACGACTGGGCGCGATTCTCGACAATCCAGCTACGGATTTGTTGCGCTCGAAACTTCGGGAGGCCCCACTCGATGACGAGCGTCTGGAGCGAGGATAAATCAAGCGTTTGAAGCAAATGGGGCGTCATGCGCGTCCCTTCAGGAGCGATCGAACGGTGGCGAAGCGTAACGCCGTGCTGTATAATGGTCCGATTACGCACTGGGGGGAACCTCCCAGCGGAGATTCGCCGCGGGAGCTTTTCTTACCAATCAATTCTCCCTCGCTGCCGATCGCAGTCAACAACGGACAAAAAAGACCAGGCCTATGGCTCGCAAAGTTGTCAACCGCAAAGAGTTACGTGCACAATCCGATGCAGCGGAAAGCGCCGCCGAGGGAGCCGAAGTCGCTCCGAAGAAGAAGGCCAAGCGAAAATCGCGGGCGAAAAAGGTCACGGAAGTCCGCATGAAACTCTTCTGGGGCGTCTTCAATCAGTCGATGAAGCGCATCGCCTTGTACGAGTTCGACCAAAAGGACGAAGCCGAGAAAAAGGCGCAAGACCTAAGCAAAGCGGGCAAACCCCCGCACTTCGTCCAGAAGGTGAAAGAGACAATCGAAGAAGTGATCGAATAAGTCGCGCCCACCACATTCGATTCTGGGGCGACAGACATTCCTGATGCTCTCCCGGAGGACTGTCGACATGTTCGCGCGTATTTCACCACGATTGCTACTGACCATCGCACTAGCGGGCTGTTCGGCCGATCCGCCGACACCGCCGGTGACTGGCTCTTCGGCGAATGCGCCCGCCGCACAACAACCAAAATCTACGGAACTGGAGCTCCCTTTTCATCTGGCTCCGGTCGGCGTCCCCGTTCCTCCGCTTGATGGTGGACGGTTAAAAACCAATCTTCCCGAAGGTTGGAAACTGCTGCCGCGGCGCAGCGAGTATCTGCTAGGCGCGTACGAAGCGGAGCCTTCCGGCATTCCGCGGATCTTGGTCCATGTTAGCGACAGCCCGCTGGAGGACGTCATCGACGAAACTTCCGGCAAGGTCTTGTATAAGACCCTCGCAGGCGAAATCGGCGAATTGACGTTTGCCGACCCGCCGCCGAAAGTGATGGAAATTGGGTCCAACTTCTGGGTTCAATACGTGCGTCCCGCCAAGTTTCATAGCGAAACGGCTCGCCAATTGGTGCTCGAAACGGTCCGCAGCGGTCGGCGCTATAAGCTAGAACTTTTCGTCGCGAAGGACGACTTGCCAAGCAAAGCAAGCGACGCCTACCGGGTCGCCAACGACACGCAGTTCCTGTCCGAACAAGCAGAGCAGCCGGCGGAGTCAAAACCGGCGGAAGAACCCGTGTCCGACGACGAATCTTAAACGAATCTTCAAACGTCGCTTGCGCGATTCACTTGGCGGAAGGAGGAGACTAGAGCGTTTGCTCCGTATCTCTTTTGCAGCGCAGCGCTATGGGACGCTTCATCGGATTCGCGATTCTGGCGATCGTCGTGCTGTTCACGCTGGCGATTCTCTTCCGAGGCGAATCCGTTCTCGACGACGCAGTCAGTCAGATGCAACAAGCGGCGCAAGACTTGACGCCGATTGTCGAGCCGCCGGAGCCAGAGGAAGAGCCAGCAGAGCCGGTTCCCCCAAAAAGGCGGCAGGGACCACTGCCAGATTTGACACGACTATTCGACTCGGAACGCCGTGCGAAATGGCGCACACGGGAATTCTCGTATGTCTATTACGACTCTCGGTACGGAAGGAATCCGTATCAAAGAATCGAATACCAAGATTTGGAAAGCTTGGACATTACAACGGAAACGTCGGATCAAATCACAATCGCCAATGCCGTGCTGGTCGTATGCTATCAAGTCTCGCCACTTTGCAAGCTTGAAAAACAAGCAGAACATTCCCCACTCTTGCCGCGAGTCTACAAAGAGAGCCTCCATCTCAATTTCGAATGGAGCGAGAACGATTGGTACTTGGATCCGGTCTATTTTGTCGGCAACCCCTTTGATCTGAAAGAACGGGATCAGGAGAATCACCTCCCGCGCATTCCCGCCCATATGAGTTTGACCAAATACCTCTTTCAAGAGTTTCGATCAAGGAAATCGCCCGAGGATCCTAACGTACCGCCGAGCGACAACCCCTACGGTTCGACGGTTAGCCAAACAACCCCGTAACCGCTTCCGCTTTCACGAGTTCGCGCGGTTGATTCAAGTGGTTGTAGACGATCGTCGCGGGATCGATTCCCATTGCGTGGTAGATCGTCGCTAACAGTTCAGTCGGATGGACCGGATCACTCAGCGGCGACGAAGCGGTTTGATCCGATTCGCCGTAGACCGAACCACGTTTGATTCCGGCGCCAGCCAGACAAGCCGTATAGCAGTAAGGCCAATGATCGCGGCCATCGGCGCTGTTGCCGTTGCCCGAAGTGCTGACTCCACGCTGCGGACTGCGACCGAATTCGCCCACCGCAACAACCAGCGTATCTTCCAGCATGCCGCGATCATCCATGTCGGCGATTAGCGAAGACAGCCCGCTGTCGAGCATCGGCGCCGACTGGTTCTTCATTCGTTCGGTCAGGCCGACATGATGATCCCAACTGTGATTATCCGAGTTGGCGACCTTCGGCCAGATCACTTCGACCACGCGCGTGCCGGCGTCAATTAAACGTCGGGCCAACAACAGGCTTTGTCCAAACGTATTACGGCCGTACATCTCCCGCGTCTTGTCTGACTCTTTGCTCAGATCGAACGCGTCGCGCGCTCGGCCCGAAGCGATCAGGTTCATCGCCGTTTCGTAGTACTTGTCCATGTCGTACTTGTCGACTGCTTGATCGAGCGCCGGCATTCCAGCGTTAATCAGATCACGCAACCGAGCGCGCCGTCCCAGCCGATTGGTCGAGATCTCTGGACGCAGCTTCAAGTCGGTAATGTTGATCCGCTCCATCTTGTTCATGTCCATATCGTCTCCCGGCGGGAAGAGATAATATGGATCGTAGGCGCGGCCCAAAAAGCCGGCGGTTCCCGACTTGTTGACGACGTTGCTCTCTTGCAGCGGACGCGGCATCATCACAAACGGCAACATCGGCACGTCGGGCGGCAACAGCTTGATAATGTTGCTGCCAAAGTTGGGATAGTCTTTGGGAGACGGCGGCTCTAACTGACCGCTGGGACTTACTTTGTCGGCCGTATAGCCGGTGTGCATTTGATAGATCGCCGCGGTATGGTTGAACAAACCATTGGGCGAATAGCTCATCGAGCGGATCAGCGACAGCTTGTCGGTCACCTGGGCCAGCTTCGGCAAGTTCTCGGTCAGGTCGATGCCGGGCACTTTACTATGGATCGTGCCGAAGGCGCTTTTCACCTTGTCCGGCACATTCTCTTTCGGATCCCATAGATCGATATGGCTGGGTCCCCCTTGCAGGTAGACCATAATGACCGACTTGGCGCGGCCCCAGCCTGAACCGGCTGACTCGCTCGCAGCCGACGCTTGTTGCATTTGCAGAGCTTGCCCGAGGGTCATGCCGAGAAATGCGGAACCGCCGACACGCAACAAATCGCGCCGCGTCGGACCCAAATGACGATCGCAAACGTCCTTGGCTTTACGCCCAGGGATAACTAGCATGGCGAGAACTCCAAATCGCAATTTCCGACTTAACAACCCAACGGATGTCGTCGGAGGTAGGATGGCTTCAATCAGAGGCGGCAGGTAGGCAGTCAGTGCCGCGAAGGTCCATCCGGCGCAAGGGGTGTTGCGCGGTCCTCCTCGCTACTAGCGCGATCAACAACCCCATGCTGATCGGCGTATCGCGCAGTATAGACCTGGATCGAAGGGAGAGTCAAACGAAATCTGGCTCTAAAACTGGTTTAGGGGCGTTCTCTTTCCGTTAGTCGCTACTAGAAGCCGATTTATGTTGCTAGCTTGGGAAAATCATTTCCACATTGACCCGGCCTGCACGATTTGATACTTACCTACTCCCCTAATCTTCGTTTCGGGAGAGTTAAGCTATGCTTCGTCGTCAGTTTCTGCGTTTGATCTCGGTCGGAATCACCGCATTTGTCAGCTTGTTTGTCGCGCAAGCACGCGCCGAGTCAGGCACTCCGTCGCTGAGAGAGACGCTAGAAAAAGGTTTGCGCATTCGACGCCCGGTCGAGTTCGAGTTTATCCAAGAAATTGTTTTCCTTGTCGAAACCGAGTTACTGACCCGGCAAATGGTGATGTCGTGCTTTGAATACGCACGGCGGCGAGACCGCTATCAACCGTATCGCTACTTCGCGCCGGCGATTCGAATTCAAGCGAAGAAGGTCGGGGTCGATCTGTAGAGCAGCGATTCCATTCCGAAACGTAACGACTGTCTTCCTCGTCAAGCAGTTTTCACATTTTCACCCCACGCGGTTTGGTCTCGGATCATGACGTTGAGAAAGATCGGCAGGCACGGCCTGTCCTACTTCTCTTCCACTTTCTTCGCTTCCTGTTTTTCGGCCAGCTGGCTTTCTTTGCCGACCAGCCACATCACCACGTAGTAAAAGACCGGCGTGAAGACCAAGCCGAAGAAGGTGACGCCGAGCATGCCGCTGAAGACCGCGACGCCGAGCGCGTAACGCATTTCGGCGCCGGCCCCATGTCCAAACAACAGCGGCGCGACCCCCAAGACGAACGCAAAGCTGGTCATCACGATCGGGCGCAAACGGGTCGTACAGGCCTCGACCGTCGCTTCCATCAGCGGCAAACCATCGCGTTCCATACGATCTTTGGCGAATTCGACCACGAGAATCGCGTTCTTACACGCGAGCCCCACCAACACCACAAACCCGATTTGCACAAAGATGTTCAGGTCCATCGGAGTGCCGCTCATGGTAGAGACGACCAAGCCGGCTAGCGCGGCCAACACGCACATCGGCACCACCAAGATGATCGTAAACGGCAGTTCCCAGCTTTCGTACTGGGCCGCCAAAATCAAATAGACCAACACGACGGCGCCCAGCAGAGCCGAGATTGGGTTTTGCAGCACGTCTTTGAACGAATTGAACTGGCTCGCTTGTTCTTGCAGGAACGAGATTTCGGTCCACTCCGCTTTCATCGTAGTCGGCAGCTCTTGTTCGGCCAGACCGTTCATCGTGCTGAGAACTTGTCCGGTACTGATGATCGGAATATTAACGCCGTTGATCACCGCCGCGGGGAAGCCGTTATAGCGGTTGATCAACACCGGTCCGGTGCTGTCTTCAATGGTCGCAATCGTGCCGATGGGAACCATTTGGTCATTTCGACCACGGACCTTCAACTGGCGAACCGATTCGGCGTTGACGCGAAAGCTGGACTCGGCCTGGACGTTAACCTGCCAGGTGCGTCCGAAACGATTGAAGTCGTTCACATAGACGCCCCCCATGTAGCCTTGCAGAGCGCTGAAGACCTGCTCGAGTTCCACGCCCATCGTTTTGCACTTCACACGATCGATGTCAATGTAAAGCTGCGGAGTATTTGCACGGAAACTATTGAACGCCATGACGATGCCCGGCGTATCGAGAGCCGTGCTGGCCAGATGATCGGCCTGAGCTTGCAGGACCCCCAAGCCGTTGTCGCCGCGATCTTCGACCATCAATTTGAAACCGCCTGCGTTCCCCAAGCCGTCGACCGCCGGAGCATTGAAGACCGAGACGCGGGCCTCTTGAATCTGACTGAATTTCTTGCGCAACTCGGCGGCGACATGCATCGCACCGGTCGCTTCCGTCCCACGTTCATCAAACGGTTTGAGCACGACGAAGCCGCCGGCAAAATTAGAGCTGATCGCGTTTTGAATGAAGGACTGACCCGAAACGGCCAGGATATGTCCGACCCCTTCGGTCTCTAGGACAATTTTTTCCACTTCTTGGATGACCGCGTTCGTACGTTCCAGCGAAGCGGCGTCCGGCAATTGCACGTCAAACAGCAAATAGCCTTTGTCTTGCGTCGGGATAAAACCGCCGGGGATCTTCGTAAAGCCGTAGCCGGTCAACGTGATCAAACCAACGTAGACGACCAGCGCGACAACGCTGATTCGCAGCAAGGACGCAATCCCTTTGCCGTAGACGACGGTCGCCCAATCAAAACCTTGGTTGAAGACGCCAAAGATCGCCTTCAAGGTTGAGTTAACGATTGGGGTCGCAAAATAGCCGATGATCGCACCCGGCACAAACAGCGCCGCCATCAACCAATACGGCATGGGCTCAATTTCTCCGGTTGGCCCCTCTGGTTTTCCGCCCAAGAAGAAGCTGCCGATCCAGATGGTGAGCAAGCCGCCCAAGATGACGATTCCCCACCAGGGAAGCGCTTCACGATGATCAATATGTTCTTCGCCCGGTTTGGGATCATGGAAAATCGATGTGGCTCGCGCCGGCGTCATCGTCATTGCGTTCAACGCCGAGATCAACATCGCCGCCGCGATCGTCAGCGCAAACTGACGAAAGAATTGACCGGTAATGCCGCCGAGAAACGCACTGGGGAAAAATACGCTGCTGAGCACCAGCGTGATCGCGATGATCGGACCAGTAATTTCTTCCATCGCATGGATGGTCGCATCGCGCACCTTGTACCCCTTGGCGATCCAGCGCTCGATATTTTCGAGCACCACAATCGCATCATCCACGACAATTCCGATCGCTAACACCAGGCCAAACAAAGTAAGGTTGTTCAGCGTAAAGCCCATCATCGCCATGATCGCGAACGTGCCGACCAGCGACACGGCGACATCGATCATCGGCAGCATGACCGCTTTCCAGTCTTGCAGGAACAGCAGCACGACGATCGCGACCAAGATAATCGCATCGCGAAGCGTTTTGAAAACTTCCTCAACCGACTCTTCAATAAACGGCGTCGTATCGTACGCGATTTCGTACGTCAGCCCGGGCGGAAAGTCGGCTTTCAGATCTTTCATGCGTGATTTGACCAGTTCTCCCACATCCAGCGCGTTGGAGCCCGGCAATTGGAACACGCCCAAACTCACCGAGGCGCGGCCATCGAGTCGGCTTTGCGTGTTTAGATTCTTGGCGCCCAGTTCTACTCTGGCCACGTCGCGAACGCGAGTGATCTGGCCATCGGAACCGGTCTTCACCACGATGTCGGCGAACTGCTCTGGATCTTGCAAACGTCCCAGCGTCGTCATTGTCAGCTGGAGCTCTTGTCCCTTGGGAACCGGCGGTTGGCCAATCTGACCCGCGGCGACCTGGACGTTTTGTTCTTTCACCGCGTTGATGACATCGCCGGCCGTCATGCTGCGGGTCGCCAGCGCATCGGGGTTCAGCCAGATTCGCATGCTGTAATCTTGCTGACCCAAAATCGCGACGTCGCCGACACCGTCGAGTCCGGCCAACTGATCTCGCACTTGAATCGTCGCATAGTTGCTGATGAAGAGCTGATCGTAGTCGGCTTTCCCCGATTCCGGGTTGTCCTCGGCGACCAATGTGACCGCCATCAAGATATTGGGGGATTTCTTTTTGGTCGTCACGCCGGTCGCTTTGACCACGTCCGGCAACAGCGCAACCGCTTGGGAAACGCGGTTTTGCACGAGCACTTGGGCCATATCGAGATCGGCGCCGAGCGCAAAAGTGACCGTCAGCGTGTAGCTGCCGTCACTGGCCGATTGCGAAGACATGTAGATTGCGTCTTCGACGCCGACCACTTGCTGTTCAATCGGCGCGGCGACCGTGTCGGCCACCACTTGAGCGCTGGCGCCGGGATACGAACAAGTGACTTGCACCGTGGGCGGGGCGATTTCTGGATATTGCGCAATCGGCAAAATCCAGACGCAGATAGTCCCCACCAAGATGATGACGATCGAGATCACCCAAGCGAAAATCGGTCGATCAATAAAGAAGCGAGCCAGCACGAGATGCTATCCTTCGTCGATGTTTAATCGGTCGGTACAGAAGTTGTTCGCAGCTGCAATTGGCTACGACTTCGCCGGCTCCACGTTCTCTTGTTTCGTTTCTTCCGCTTTCGGCTCGGCGGCGTTGGCCGGCGGTTCCTGTAGCGGCTGCAACATTCGCGGGTCAATCGCCGGCGGTTCGTCCATCTTGCCTTCTTGCGCAACGACCGGTTTGCCTGGGCGAACCAGCAGCAGACCATTGATAATCACTTTTTCGCCTGCTTTCAGACCGCTGGTGATGACGCGATCTTTTCCCTGTTTCGTGCCAAGCGTGACCTGACGTCGCTGGGCGTTTCCCTTGTCGTCGACGATGTAGACGTAGCGATCGCTTTGATCGGCGCCGATCGACGAATCGGGAACGAGAACCGCATCATACGGGCGCCCCGAAGCGACTTTCACGCGAACAAACATCCCCGGGGCCAACGCTTCGTCTTTGTTGCTGATTACCGCTCGAATGCTGATCGTGCCGGTGCCAGCATCCAATTGATTGGAGCCGAAGTCGACGACTCCCAGTTCGGGATAAATCGTTCCATCAGCCAACGTGATCTGGATCGGGATTTTTCGATCACGCAACGGGATATGGCGCATGTCCTGGTCGGCGACCCGCTCTTCCGTAAACCGTAACAACGCGAGTTCATCGACATCAAAATAGATGTATGTAGGATCGACCGAAACGATCGTCGTCAGCAAGGTCGGCAAGCCTGCGCCTCCTTGCACCAGATTCCCTTTCGTGACGTAAGTACGGTCGATGCGCCCGTCGATAGCGGCCGTGATCGTACAGTAGTCGAGATCGACTTTCCGCGCCACGGCTTGGGCTTCGGCCGCTTTGACGGCGGCGTCAGATTCGTTCACCGCAGCGACGCTCTCGTCATACAGCTCTTGGCTGATAGCTCCGCTGCCGACCAATTTGTCGTTACGGGCAAGCGTCGTTTTCGCTAATTCATATTTCGCTTTGTACAGATTGGTGTTCGCCACCGCCTGATCGTACTGCGCTTTGTAAGTGCTGGTATCGATCAGAAACAGCAGTTCGCCCGCTTTGACCATGGCGCCGTCGTTGAATTTGACGGATTGCATATAGCCGGAGATCTTCGCGTAGACATCGACCGTTTGCTCGGCTTCGACACTACCGGTGTACTCTTCGAAATCGATGACTTTGCGTTGGATCGACTCGGCCACCGTCACTGGCGGAGGCTCGGCCTTCGGCATTTTAAAACCGGGTCCGCAGCCGACGGCCAGCAGAATAACAAGAGACGACGATATTCGGGTGGTTAATGCCGCGGGTCTCATCTTCGTCCTTCAAGTGGTGTAACTCTTCGCAAACTATGACCGCTCGAGCCCCGAGCGAACATCCACGTATTATTGCCGACAGACCCGGCCCACTAACAGTCGCAACTCGTTGAAAATCAGAGAACTGAAATTCAGAAAACAAACAAAGTCGCTTGCAGTCATCTTCGGACTACGCCATCGTTAATCTTTGCGCAAGCGGAACTACTTCACGGAATTCGCTCGCCGCCGTAGCGAATATAACGACAAACGGATTTACAAGTCTAATTAATATAAGTGATGACCACTTCGTTTGACGCCAACGCATCGGAGAATAGCTGTTGCAACTTCGGAAAGACGTCCAATAAGCCTTCGACTTCTTCGAAGGTCCAGCCCCCAGGATGCGGCTCTGGGTAGATTCCCGCTTCGTTAAAGGCCTCGGCCGAAAATCGTTCGCGCAGATCCTCGATTGACAGCGGCTTGAGCGCTTCGACAATCAACGCAATCTCGTCGCGATCGAACCGGCGAGCCGGACCATACGAGGCGTCGAGCAGCGTGGGAATTCCTCCCATCACCACGCGAAAGAGCGGATCTTCCGGATCGGCGTCCGGCTCCAGCGACGCGTCCCCCGTCAGCAGAAAATGAAGTGCGTGCCAATCTTTTTCTAAATCGACGCGGGTCGGATCCTCTTGCGCGCGAGCGAACGCGGCCAAGATCTCTGGACCGTGGAGCGCGATCGCTTCGGGATCGCTCATCATTTGGGTCATCGCCCCCATATCGATCCCCGGCATGCTGCAGAGATAGGCGACCCCCTTCTCCGAATCTTGTTCTAATTCGGCCAATTCGACGGCCGGAAGTCGGCGATAGGTGCAGGACATTCCCATGCGCGCAATCCTTTTGGGATAGAAGTAGTCGCCCGGCGCTAAGCTGACCACCAATAGAAGAAGCGCCGTAGGACGAATCTAAAGCATCATGCGGCGACTGTCACGCAGATTTTGGTTGTTTCACCGCGCCGAGCGATCGTTTGGCTGCGCGTTCAACCAATACCGCTGGGTCGCCGCTTCCATTTGCTGCGGACCTCGATAGCGAGTTTCGGTCCGCTCGCCGCTGTAACGATCGGCCGGATCTTGCACGCCCAGTTCGCAAAACCAGGCGACCCCGTACTTTTGCGCCACGGCTATCGCAACCCCGGTCTGAAAGCGATCGTCCGGATAGATCGGCACATTCAACGCATGCAGCGACCACTGCGCCGCATCCAGCCGGTAGGGTCCCCACTTGGATTCGTGCAAGAACGGCTGCAATCTCTCTGGCAGCGCCTCAGCCGCCGCGGCGTCAATATAGAGATCAGCCCGCGAGACGTGCGACGCATACAAAGCCCAACCGGGCCAAGCGTCGCAGTATCCCAACGGCTCAAGCAGCGGAAAAAATACCACGAACAACGTTGTGACAATCCCGATGGCCCGCCGCTTGTCTGGCGGCGCTGGGACCGGTGTTTCCGTATCTGACTTCGTAGCCAGCGGCCAGAAGAGAAGCGGCGCCTGAATCAAAAAGCAAAAATTCCAGAGCAGCACGCCGGGCCAATGATTCAACCCCAGCGGACCAACCACCAACAGCAGCGCCATGTGCATCACCACCGCGATGATTACGCCAATCTTGCGAGTCTTGGGAATCGCCAACAGCACGCCAGCGATCAATTCACCAAGGGGAAAGAGCAACGTCGCCGTTTGCCGAGCCGTATCGGTCAACGCTGCTTTTGCGCCGAACCAGCCAAGCAGCACCTCCAAAAATGTCTGCCCTAGCTCGGTCGTAAACGGAGCGTTCAACTTGGATGCGGCCGAGTAGAGATAGATGCTGATCACGATGATCCGCAACAGTCGCATCGCCAGCTTCGCTTCGCAGGTCGCCAACACGATCGCCGTAAAGATCAGCTGATACGCCCACGGCTGAAAGCGATGTTGATCGAGCAGGCAACTTACCGTGATACAAGCGGAGACCGACCAGCCGGCCCCGTATGCAAAGCGATGGGGAAGCAGCAGCCATGCCGACAATGAGCCGACAATTCCGATCGCCAGCACATAGTCGATCGACGCCGGCACATGGATCAATGCCGAGAGCGCGGGCACCTGGGGAAAATCAGTTTGCGGCAACCACAATTTGTAAGACGTGCCGATGAGCAACAAACCGACCACCGCCAACAGCCGCCGATACAGACTCAAGCGAAATTCCAGCTGCACCTCGTTCGACGACTCGCTCACGTTAGCGCGTCTCCAAAAAGACGATTCGGCAACCGATCATCCGCTTGCGCAGCAACTTCACCGCGTCACCGCTCACCTGCGATCCCGAGAGGGTCAACAGCTTCAGCGCTTTGTGGGCGACCAGTCGCTCGACGCCGGCATCGGTCACCGAAGTTTCACTCAAATCGAGCTCTTCCAGCTTCTGCGCTGCGTCCAAGAGGGCCAGATGCTCATCGGCAATCGCGGCGCCGCTCGTCGAAAAGTCGACCGTATGCAAACGGCCGCTCTTCCGCAGGCGCAGCTTGGCGCCCAGTTGGCGGAGCGTGTCGATAAGTTCGGTCGGATCGGCGTCAGGCATGGCGTTGCAACGAACAAAAAAGTAGGTCTAGTTGTATCGTAGTTCGTTTTCCCGCCGCTGAACATGGAACCGCAATGGCCGATCGTGACTGGAAAGTGCTGCACCAAGACGAGCATCTGATCGTGCTCGACAAGCCGAGCGGTCTGCTCTCGGTGCCGGGACGCGGCGCCGACAAATACGATTCGCTGGCGGTCCAAGTCGCGGCAGATTTCCCTGGCGCTCGCAATGTTCATCGGCTCGATCGCGACACCAGCGGCGTGATCGTGATGGCCCGCGACGCCGAGTCGCATCGCCAGCTAAGCCGGCAGTTCGAGCAGCGGGAAACCAACAAACGCTATATTGCGATTGTCGCCGGCATCGTGAGTGAAGAGGCGGGCCAGATCGAACTGCCGCTGCGCAAAGATTTTGAGCATCCCCCGCGGCACATGGTCGATGTCCAACTTGGGAAGCTAGCGCTCTCTCACTGGCAAGTGGAAGCGCGATACGAAGATTCGACGCGACTCTCGCTGATTCCCCAAACCGGCCGTAGTCATCAGTTGCGCGTCCATCTACAAGCAATCGGCCATCCGATTCTGGGTGATCCTCTTTATGCACCGGAAACAATTCAAGCGGCGGCCAACCGCCTGATGCTGCACGCAATCGAACTAGAAATCACGCATCCCGCCAGCGGAGAGCGGATGCGGTTTGTGGCGCCGGCGCCGTTCTGAGTCGTCCTACGGTTCTCACCATGAGGGAATTTCGAAATCGGGCTGGGGAAAATGTGTCTATCGATAGTCGATAGGCTGTCAGTAGGCTGTTGATCGCGTGTCGACAATGTCGATAGCCAGAAAATGAGCCCCTGGAAGGGAGCTTGTCGGGCGTCCCTCGCTCGGCATTTCGGTCGAAAGTGCCAGGATTTGTGAATCATTGAACCTCGAAATCCGGCCGGGGATAAGTTGTCGATGCTCGGTCGACAGCCGGTTAATAGAGCGTCGATAGATCGCGTAAAGCCAAGGCAAGTTTTACGTTACACAGGAGGAGGCTTCGCTCGACTTGAGAAATTTAGCGGATTTTTTCGCCAAAATATGGCGGTAATAGCGGCCTAGCGAGACTAGGTATTGAGAGATTTTGCGTTGCTTGGATCTGCAAAACGGCGGCGAGATTGGTTATATCTAGACGCTTGCAGCCGCTTTTCCTTCGCTGGCGATACGGGCTACGAATTGAAAGCCCCCCTATTCGGTATTTTCGCGCCAATTGACATGCGGATTCAGCCGCACGTAAAATGGCGGGTTTCTCCCTGGGCGTGAGAGATCGACAGGGAGGGGTGATCTATTTCTTGTTCGCGGCCAGCGCCGCAGTAGGAGACCTCATTGGAAGAAGCGATCCAAAAAGCAGATGTTCTGATCGAAGCGCTCGGCTGGATTCGTCGGTTTCGTGACAAAATCACGGTCATCAAACTCGGCGGCAGCGTCATGGAAAATCCCGACGCCCTGCGGCATGTGCTGATCGACATCGTCTTTATGGAAACGGTCGGCATGTGGCCGGTCGTCGTTCACGGCGGAGGCGCGGCGATTAGTCGTGCGATGGCAGCCGCGATGATTGAACCCCGCTTCATCCATGGTCGCCGCTATACCGACGACGCGACGCTAAAGATTGTCGAAGAAGTTCTCGCCGGCGAAATCAACGAAGATATCGCCAACAAGATCGAAGAGATCGGCGGCCGCGCGATGAACTTGAACTTCAAAACCACCAACGTGCTATTCGGCGAAAAGATGCAGTTGGCAGGTCCCGAAGGGGAATCGCTCGATCTGGGGCATGTCGGCACGGTTACCCGCGTCGATCGAACCACGATCGAAAACCTCTGCTACGCCGGACAAGTACCGATCATCCCTTCGATGGCGATTGACGAAGCGACCGGCCAAAAACTGAACGTCAACGCCGATACCGCCGCCAACGCAGTCGCCGAAGCGCTCGGAGCCGAGAAGTTGGTCTTTTTGAGCGACGTCAACGGCGTTCGCACCGACAAAGACAACCCCACGACCCTGGTTCACTCGCTCAACGGCGAAAATGCCCGGTCGATGATGGCCGATGGCCGTATCGACGCCGGCATGATCCCCAAGGTTGAAGCCTGTTTGCAGACGCTCGACCGCGGCGTAAAGAAGATCCATATTATTGATGGCCGCTTGCGTCATTCGCTGCTGCTTGAGATTTACACCAACATGGGCGTCGGGACCGAAATCGTCCATTAAGCTGCGTCGCGCGAACTTTATGGTTTGCGGTCTGTCCCTCTGCTTTCCATTTTTATCCGTGCCTGGAGGCCAGATTGATGTCGACCACGCAAGACCGATCCAACGTCGGTCAACTTAGCTCGGCGGATACCGCCGAGCTATTCAAGCAATACGTCGTACCCAACTACGGGCGATACCCGGTCAGTCTGGTCCGCGGCGAAGGCTCGCGCGTTTGGGACGCCGAGGGCAAAGAGTATCTCGACTTCTTTCCCGGCTGGGGCTGCAATCTGTTGGGGCATTGTCCCGATACGATCGTCGCCGCCGTCCAAGAGCAGATCGCGACGCTGATTCATGTCCCCAACAGTTGGCTGATCGAAGCCCAAGGACAATGGGCCAAATTGCTGTCGGAACGAAGCTTCGGCGGCCAGGCCTTCTTCTGCAACAGCGGAACCGAAGCGAACGAAGCGGCCATCAAACTAGCGCGGCTGCACACGCCGCCGCAGCGCTACAAGATCATCACCTTCCAAGGCGGTTTTCATGGGCGCACGTTTGGCGCGACCTCGGCGACCGCTCAGCCCAAGTATCACGAAGGGATCGGTCCCCTGTTGGCCGGTTTCTCCTACGCTCCGTTTGGCGACCTCGAAGCGGTCGCGCAGCTGATCGATGATCAGACCGCAGCGATCATGGTCGAGCCGATCCAAGGCGAAGGGGGCGTTCGCATTCCGCCGGAAGGTTTCCTCGCCGGTCTGCGTAAACTGGCCGACGAACACGAACTGCTGCTGATCTTCGACGAAGTGCAAACCGGCTGCGGACGAACCGGACATTGGTTCGGCTATCAGCATTTTGACGTGACTCCCGATATTTTGACGTTGGCGAAAAGCTTGTGCGGCGGAGTCGCCGGCGGTGCGTTGCTGACAACCAAAGAGATCGCTCCCAGCTTGCGTCCCGGCATGCATGCCGCGACCTTTGGCGGCAACCCGATCGCCGCCCGCGCCGGCATCGCGGCGATCGAAATGATCGAACGTGATAACTTGCTGGAAAATGTCGCCGTGCTCAGCGAGATCTTCCGCGAGCGAATGACGGCGCTGCAGGCCGAGTGCGATCTGATCCAAGAGGTCCGCGTGATCGGCATGATGATCGGCGTCGAACTCGCGATCGAAGGGGCTCCGGCGGTGAAAGCCTGCCTTGAGAAAGGACTGCTGATCAACTGCACCCAAGGCAACGTCGTAAGAATACTGCCGGCGATGAACCTGACCCCTGAAGAAGTTCATCAGGGATGCGATATTCTGGTCGACGTCATCAAGAACATGGCGCCTGCCTCCTAAGCGAACTCCATTGGCAGATCGCCGCGGTCTTCTTTCACACCGCGGCAATTTGCTTTTCTCCTCTTCCGTGATTGGCCGACAAGTTCTGGCTGTTCCGATTCGAAGCGAGCACTGTTATGCGAAACCTAGTCTCCCTGTTTGATCTTTCGACCGCCGAAATGGAGTCGATCTTCTCGATCGCCGCCGACCTGAAAGCGAAGCTCGCCCAAGGAATCCGCGAACCGCTGTTGCAGGGCCAGGTCATGGGCCTCTTGTTCGAGAAGCAGTCGCTGCGAACTCGCGTCAGCTTCGAAACCGGCATGGCGCAGCTAGGCGGATCAAGTCTCTTTTTGGGAGAAGATGTCGGCTGGGGAAAACGGGAAGCTCCGCAAGATTTCGGCCGCGTCATTAGCCAGTATCTCGACGTGATCGTCTGTCGCGCCAAGTCGCACGACAAAGTGACGGAACTTGCGACGCATTGCACCTGCTCGATCATCAACGGCTTGACCGACCTGTTTCATCCTTGCCAGGCGCTCGCCGACTTGATGACGGTGCAAGAAAGCTTTGGCCAGCTGAAAGGGTTGAAGATCGCCTACATCGGCGACGGCAACAACGTCAGCCGCAGTCTGGCGCTGGCCTGCGCCAAGATGGGCGCCGAGTTCTCGATCGCTTCGCCGAAAGGTTACGAACTCGACCAACCGTTTCTGGTTCGCGTCGATCAAGCCTGTCCTGACGCGGTCGTCCAGCAAACCAACGACCCGTTTGCAGCGGTCCACGGCGCCGTTGCTGTGTATACCGATGTCTGGGCCAGCATGGGTCAGGAAGCGGAACAAGCGAAACGCGAAGTCGACTTCGCCGACTTCCAAGTCAACAAAAAGTTGATGGACGCCGCCGCTAAAGAGGCGATCTTCCTCCACTGTTTGCCCGCCAAGCGAGGGCAAGAAGTAACCGACGAAGTGATGGACTGCGCGACTTCGCGAATCGTCGAGCAAGCCGGTAACCGCATGCACGCCCAAAAAGGGGTGTTGGTTTGGTTGGCCAATCAAAACGGTTAGTCAATCGTAGGCCGTGCCTGCCGCCGCGCTGCGAGATACGCGAACCATGCAGTTTGACAACACGGAACATCCCGTTCGACAACGCTTCCGGCAGGCACGGCCTGCCCTACGATAATCCCCCACGAAAGCAATTATGGCCCGCCACGACGGACGAAAAGCGAACCAGCTGCGCGAACTGAAAATCAAACGCCGCTTTACGAAAAACGCCGCCGGCAGCGTGCTGATTCAAACCGGCGCAACCACCGTGTTGTGCACCGCTAGCGTCGAATCGAGCGTTCCTCCATGGCTGAAAGGGAGCGGCAAAGGTTGGATCACCGCTGAGTACAACATGCTCCCCGGCAGCACGCCCACCCGCAAGTCGCGCAAAGTGGACGGCCGCACCACAGAGATCCAACGTCTGATCGGCCGCAGCCTGCGCGCTGTCGCTGACCTAGAAGCGCTGGGCGAGCAGATGATCACCGTCGACTGCGATGTGCTCGACGCCGACGGCGGCACGCGCACCGCCAGCATCACCGGCGCATTCATCGCGCTAGTCGACGCGCTGCAAACGATCGTTTTGCCGGACCCCAAAAAGTTCCCGCTGGTCGATAGCGTCGCCGCCGTAAGCGTCGGCCTGGTCAACGGCGCCGGAGCGCTCGACTTGGACTACATCGAAGATGTCGACGCCGCCGTCGACATGAACGTGGTGATGACCGGCAGCGGCAAGTTTGTCGAAGTCCAAGGGGCAGGCGAAGAAGCGACCTTTACTGAAGAAGAGCTGATGAAGCTAATTCAGTTGGGCAAACATGGAGTGAAAGTGCTGACCGAAGCCCAGGCGAAGACGCTGGGAAAGAAGTGGCTTTGGTAGGTTGGGTGCAGCAGAGCGAAACCCAACATTGGGTGGGACGATTAACCGTTTTGGGGTAAACCCCCAAGCCCAAAAGTCGGCTCTGCGTTATCCGAAAAATCGATTCAAATCTAACTTGAGTTCCTTGTCTCGGATGTTCAGTGAGACGTGCGAATCGCCGGGAATCAACGTGGGCGGTAAGCCGGATTGCATATCGGTGAAAGCGTAACGCTCTAGACATTGATCCGAAATATTTACAATCCAATACTCTTGCACACCGGCCGTTCGATAAATATCAGCCTTCGCTCGATCTCTTTCGAGCGACGTATCAGCCACCTCAATCACAAGTCGACAGTCAGCGCCGCTGGGATGGCGATTGCGAAAGTCAGCGTGCACGCCTTGAACGATCGCAATATCCGGTTCCGGTTCACTTCGCTCAGAAGTAACGGGAAGTTGGCACTGGCAGAGCCAGCCCTCCGGCAATTCACGTAAGAAGAACTCGTTGAGTAGGCGAACGAAGAAACCGTGGATGGGCCGCTGATTCATTTTCTCGACAATCCATCCTTCGAGTAGCTCAACGCGATCCTCCGGAGTCAGAACACCAATCTCGCCGAGCTGATGATACTGCTCGACCGAGAATCTTCGCAGCGGCAACGGCGGCGCGACCGGCGTATTGAGCTCAAGTTGTGAAGCCATATTCTGCTTTACGTTCCCAGGGACGAATTTGATTCTCGGCGACAAAAGTCCGTATAGGAGACAATCCAATCACCAACCGTTGCTTCGATCGCCAGATGCAGCCGCCACGACATCGGCTGAAAGCTTATCCGTATTATGAGAAGTCTATCCTACAAAGCAAGAAAAGCGCGTGCCGAGTTTTGTCCAATGAGCGCGGGAAGTCACGAGACTCTAAGTTCATAAGTATAGACAGGGAATGAACTTACAAATCCGCACGCTATCAGCAACGATGGACCATTCTCTGATTGAACTTCGATCGAACCACAGAAACTCTCGCCAATCCTCAAGAATACAGTTCTCCGTAAATCAACATGTCGAGCTCGTTTGATTTCTGAGCCGGGATGACCGGATATGAACTCGTCCACCATCAATACTGTTTTCGAGTATTGAAGTAATATTGAAGCCGCGCCTAATTCAAGATTTCAATTGCTCGTTTCGTCATGCTTAACTGACACTACAAATGAGGCGGAACAAGTTCCGCCTCATTTCATCTATTTGTGACGTTTCACGCGATCTTACACGTCCAAGTTCCGCACATCCAGCGCGTGCTTCTCTATGAACTCGCGACGCGGTTCGACCTTGTCGCCCATTAGCACGCGGAACATGTCGTCGGCCGCGCTCAGGTCTTCCATCGTCACTTTCAGCAACGTACGATTGGCCGGATCAAGGGTGGTTTCGCGGAGTTCCTCCGCGTTCATTTCGCCCAGACCTTTAAACCGGGTGATCTGTTGTCCTTTTTCGCCGAACGCGCGAATTGCCGCGACCAAGCCGCGGAGGTCTTCGATCCCTGATTCCGATTCGCCGCGACGCAGTTTGTAGCGCGACTCTTGCAGGCCGGTTCGCTCTTGCGGGATGAGCGATTGGATGTCGAAGCCCATGCCGTTTAGTTCGTCCAACTGAATGTTGATCGTGCGAACTTCGTGCAGTTCGGTGATGTGCGGAATCTCAGCCGGGTGGCCGTTTTCTTCCGCCTTGTCAGTCGCGTCGGGCGCAGACTGTTCCCCTTCGGCCGCCGCAGTTTCTTCTCCGTCGGCCGGCACTTCGGCAGGTTCGTCCGATTGGCTCTCGGTGACCAGGCCCTTCTCGACCAGGTATTCGTCCAGTTCTTTGCGGGTTGTAAACCATTCTTCGGTGATGCCGAAGACCAGATGAAACACCGGCAGCTTCGAGGTAACCGGATCTTGGCGAACCGCGTGGATTTTCAGCGAGATGCCGCGGCGCTCCAGTGCGATGATCGCTTCTTCGAGCGCGGCTAACGAACGACAGAGACGCTCCATCTCGTCGCCGATGATTTCGCGGCCTGACTCATCGACAAACGACGCGTCTCGCAGACCATTTTCCAGCAACCGCGTCTTCATCTCTTCTTCGGTCTGGATGTAGGTGATCTGCTTTTTGCGAGTCACGCGGAACAACGGCGGCTGCGCGACGTAGACGTGACCGCCGGAGACCAGCGAATACATCTGGCGATAGAAGAACGCCAACAACAACGTCCGAATGTGCGATCCGTCGACGTCGGCGTCGGTCATGATGATGACCTTGTTGTACCGGCGTTTGTGGATGTCTTGTTCTTCTCCGATTCCGGCGCCGATCGCCTGAATCATGCTTTGCACTTCTTCGTTGGCCAGCACTTTATCTTCGCGCGACTTGTAAGCGTTGATGATCTTACCTCGCAGCGGCAAGATCGCCTGAAACTCTCGCAAGCGTCCCCCTTCGGCCGAACCACCGGCCGAATCCCCTTCGACCAGGTAAAGTTCGCAGATCTCCATATCACGGCTGATGCAGTCGCGCAGCTTACCGGGAAGTCCGCCGCCGCCGAGCGCGTTCTTGCGGCTGCGCATCATTTCGCGAGCTTTCCGAGCCGCTTCGCGCGCCTGACTGGCCAAGACCGCTTTGCGAATAATCAGCTTGCCGATTTTCGGATGCTCTTCCAGATACTTGCCCAGGAAGTCGCCGACCGCAGAGTTGACGATCCCTTCGACTTCGCTGTTGCCGAGCTTGGTTTTGGTTTGCCCTTCAAACTGCGGATTAGGAACGCGGAGTGAAATCACGCAGGTCAAACCTTCGCGGAAGTCGTCGCCGGCCAAGGTCAAATCCTTGAGCAGGTTTTCCTTTTTAGCGTAGTTGTTCAGCGTGCGCGTCATCGCGGTTTTGAAACCGCTGACGTGCGTTCCCCCTTCATGCGTGTTGATGTTGTTCACGAACGAATGGAGGTTTTCGGTGTACTCTTCCGAGTATTGCAGCGCGATGTCGAAGCCGACTCCTTCCGAGATCCCTTCGAGCGAAATCACTTCAGAGTGGAGCGCGGTCGAAGCGCGATTGAGATGCTCGACATATTCGACGATGCCGCGCTCGTATTGGAACTCGCCCCCTTCGTCGTTACGCTCATCTTTGAAGATGATCTTCACGCCGCGGTTCAAAAATGCGAGCTCTTGCAGACGTTTGTAGAGCGTGTCGTAGTTGAATTTGCTGACGTTAAAAATCTGGCTGTCGGGCTTGAAGCTGGTTTTGGTTCCTCGCTTCTTGGTCGCGCCCCCTTTGCGGATCGGTCCTTGCGGAACGCCGCGCTGATACTCTTGCTGCCAGATTGAGCCGTCACGATGGACTTCGACTTCACACCACTCGGACAGAAAGTTCACCACCGTCACGCCGACTCCGTGCAGACCGCCGGAAGTTTGATAGGCGCCCTTGGAGAACTTGCCGCCGAACTTCAGGACCGTCATCACCCCTTCCAGGGTCGAAACGTCGCGGCCGACTTGCTCGGTCAGCTGCGGGTGAATCTCGACCGGGATGCCGCGGCCGTCATCTTCGACCGTCACCGAATTGTCGTTATGAATCGTGACGGTGATCGCCGAGGCGAACTCGGCCATCGCTTCGTCAATCGAGTTGTCGACAACTTCGTAGACCAGGTGATGGAAACCGCGGGCTCCGCGATCGCCGATGTACATGCTCGGGCGTTCGCGCACGTGCTCTAGATCGGACAAGTGTTCGAGGTCGCCGGCGCCATATTCCGAATTGGCTTTGGCCATTTCGGTTTGCTTGGCGGCTTCTTTGTTTTCGGGTTCAGAGTCAGGCAGCGGTTGAGTCGATTCTTCAGTCATGGAAAGTCTAATCGTTTCTACTAGAGAACGTCCTTGTTCGGAAGGAAGTATGTCCGAAGCGCCGAATGCGTCACAAACTGCGACGCGTGCGCTGATTAATGGATGCGGCCAACCTTGATGCGAATCTCCTCGATTCGACGATCCGGCAGCGCAGTTTGAAGTTGTTTCAGGATTTCACGTTTTTGGAAGCTGATCGCTTGCGAGATCGCCGAGTTCTCGACCCAAACCTCCAACTTCCCGCGATTGATGTTGCCGGCGCGACTATGCGCAGCGAACTCTTCTCCAGCCGCTTTGCCCCACGCTTCTTGCAAAGCGTCGGCCGATTGAACCTGGGCGTACCCGCTGCGAGCCATCAGCCCGGCGACCAGGTCACCCATGGCTTGCGGTCCGCGCTGGCCAGATCGATCGTCACGTCGTGGTTTCATGTGTCTCTTTCACAAGTCGGCAAGCCGACCAGGTTGCGTCCTAGCGATCGCGAGCCAACGGCATGACCACATAGTCATAATTGTCATCGGTCGAGAAGAGAGCGGCGCTGTCGGCGTCCTGCAAGTTCAACGTGAACTGCCGTTCGCCATCCAGCACTTTGTAAAAGTCAGCGACATAGCGATGATCCATCGTGATTTCGACTGGGTCGCCGTCGTATGCGATCGGAAACTCGACGTGCGATTGTCCGACTTCGGCAGTCGTGCTCGACAAGACGGCCGAACCGCCTCCAAAGGTAAAGTCAATGCCGCGACTTTCGTCCGACGCGACAATCGCCGCTTGTCGCAGCGCGGCGAACGCCGGGCCAACCGTCAGCTCGATCGCTTTGGCGTCTCGTTTTTCCGGCAACACATCTCGCCATTTGGGGAAACGCCCTTCGACCAGGCGAGCGTAAATCGTTGCGGCGCCGACCTTGACCAACACGTCGTTGGAGCGAGCCGCGATTTGAACGGTCGCTTCCAAGTTGGTCAGCGCCTTCTCGATCAATTGCATCGCGCGAGCCGGTACAATCGTCATGACTTCGCTGGCGCTTCCATGACCTTCAATCGCGACGGCGGGTCCGCTCATCTTCGAGAGTCGGCGGCCGTCGGTTGCGACCGCGGTCACTTGATCGGCTTCCATTTCCAGCAAGATGCCCCCCAAAGCATACCGACCGCTTTCACTATCGGCGGCGAACAACGTGCGACGAATCAGTTCTTTCAGCGTGCGAGCCGAGAGTTCGTGGTACTTCGATTCGGTGAACGAATGGACCGCCGGAAACTCTTCGGGGTTTTCGGTCGACAGGGTGAACTTGCTTCGCTCTCCCTGGACGATGGTCCCCCCTTCTTCGCGAGTGATTCGCAGCTTCTCATCACTCACTTCCCGCAAGATCGACCCAAACCGCTGGACCGGCAAGACAATACTGCCGGGAGCTTCGACTTCGACTCCAGAAACCTCAATTCGAACGCCGACTTCCATATCGGTGGCCATCATGATAGCGCCGCTTTCGGTTGCGTCGAGTTTGATGTTTTGCAAAATCGGCTTCGGACTACGCGAAGGCGCAACGGCGGCTGCGGTTTGAAAGGCTTGCTGGAACTGTTCCCGATCAAATGTGATTTTCATTGGCTCGCCGGTTCTCTTCTGTAATATCTTTTTAAATGTAAGCAGTAGTAGTAAGGCGACGCTTGCGATCGTTGATACTTGCCGCTCGATCGCACTTTCGACTCGTAAATATCCGAGTCGGATCGCTCTACTACGCGGTGGATAAGTAGGCGCGAAAGCGTTTTTTTCGCGGCGCTAGCATGTCTCTAAACGTCGTGTTGCTAGCGACGAATTTTCGCCTGTCGCTAGCTGCCGAATCCATCAACATTGCGCGCCGCTTGCGCGCCAGGTTTTCCCCATCGCAACTTCGAGGTTCGTGATTCATTGCGCCTGCCGTTGAATGAGCCGTTCGAGTTCGTCCAACGCCGACTGGGTCGCCGCTTCTCGTTTTCGCCGAGTTTCTAACTTCTGAATCGAGTGCATGATGGTCGTGTGATCGCGCCCGCCAAAATGCTTGCCGATTGTGGCGAAGCTCGACTTGGTCAACTTGCGGGCGAGATATATTCCAGCATCGCGGGCCGCGACGATCGATTGTCTACGCGACGGACCGCGAAGATCGGTGATCTTGACCTGGTAATAGCGCGCCGCCGCCGATGAGATTGCTTGTAAGGTCGGCGTTCGACCGGTCACCTTCGCCGAGATAAATCGTCGCGCCGCCAACGAATCGATACGCCGCATTTTCCCCAACTGCGGCGCTGCGCCAAACTCGCGAGCAAACAGTTCCAACAGCATCCCCTGCAACTCTGGCAAATTAGTGGAGAACGCCTCGGCTAATTGTTTGGCGGCGGCCGCAGTCATGTCGACTTGGTGCTGCATCGCAAAATGGAGCGCCAACGCTTGACGCGTTGCGGCGCTAGGGGGTTCGACCGGCACCAGCAAACCAGACGAAAGCCGACTGACCAAACGCCGCGTCAACGAGAAATTCTCGAGCGGATTGCCCACGCAAGTCGCCAACACCAACCGATCACTAGCGATCAATTCATCAAGCCGCAGCACAAGCTGCTCTTGCGCTGAAGGGAAGTTTGCTAGCTCATGTAAGTTGTCAATTAGCAGCGCATCGACTGATTGCCACATCGACATGAAATCGACAGGTTCTCCACGACGTGCGGCTGTGGTCACCATGCGGGAAAAGTCTGCGCCCGTTGTAGTTATGACTTGAGAATCAGGATGCGACTGTTTCCATCGCGCCAGCAAACCGGCCGCTAAATGGCTTTTGCCGGTCGCCGTTGGGCCGTAAAAAACAACCGGATTCCAGGGGGGATGGGGGTGATCCAGCGCCTCGACAGCGGTGCGGACCAGACGATTTTCGGGCCCACCCAGGAAACGGCGCACCGCTCCACCTGGCGTCGTCTCGGTGGACGAGCCATCCTGCGCACTAGGCGCCCAGGGTAAACCGATGGCGAAAACGTCCGTATTCACCGAGACTCCGTTGACGGCCAA